>NZ_CP043959.1:0-4800000 GCF_008632955.1 Streptomyces tendae | reverse complement strand
CTGGATGGTCTCCACGGCGTCCCGCGCGTCCCCTGACCTCTCCGCGTCGTCCGCGTCCACCACGCACCTCCCCTCCGGCCTGCCCGAAACGGTCCTGAAGGCACGGTACCGCCGTGGAGATCGTCGGGTAGGGTGGCCGTCCGGCCGCGGACCGACCCGGCCGGGAGTCGAGGAGGTGAGACCCATTACCGCTTGTCAGGTCGGGTGCTCTCGCCTCGGAACGACACGGTCCGCCCGTAACGGGTGACCGGGAGAGCGCCCTTCGGCTCCCGAAAGGCCAGGCTCTTGCCGCACCGTTCCTCCCCTTCCTCCCTCTCCTCGCCCCGTGACGCGGTGGCCGCCACGCTGCGCGCGGCGGGCTGCGTGTTCGCCGAGGACGAGGCCGAGCTGATCCTCGCCGCCGCCGAGGGCGATCCGTCCTCCGTCACCGCGATGGTCGCACGCCGCGCCGCCGGACTGCCCCTTGAACTCGTCGTCGGCTGGGCCGAGTTCGGCGGGCGCCGGATCGCCGTGGAACCCGGCGTCTTCGTGCCGCGGCGGCGCACCGAGTTCCTCGTCGAGCAGGCGCTCGCGCAGGCACCGGACGCGTCCGTCCTCGTCGACCTGTGCTGCGGGTCCGGCGCCGTCGGCGCCGCGCTGGCGGCCGCGCTCGACGGGGCCGAGCTGCACGCCGCCGACATCGACCCCGTCGCCGTGCGCTGCGCCCGCCGCAATCTCGCGGGCCTCGGCGGGCAGGTCCACCAGGGCGACCTGTTCGACGCGCTCCCGGGGCGGCTGCGGGGCCGCGTCGGCATCCTCGCCGCGAACGTTCCGTACGTGCCGAGCGACGAGATCGCCCTGCTGCCTGCGGAGGCCCGCGACCACGAGCCGCGCGTCGCCCTCGACGGCGGCGCCGACGGCCTCGACGTGCTGCGCCGGGTCGCCGCACAGGCCCCGGCGTGGCTGGCCCCCGGCGGCTGCCTCCTGATCGAGACCAGCAGCCACCAGGCTCCGTCCGCCGTCGCCGCCTTCGTCCGGGCGGGCCTGCACACCCGCCTCACGATCTGCGAGGAACGCCACGCCCACGTGGTGACCGGCATCCGCCGGTGACGCCCGGCACGGTGACGCCCGGCACGGTGACGCCCGGCACGGTGACGCCCGGCACGGTGACGCCCCACACGGTGACGCCCCGCACGGTGGCGGCCCGACACGGCCGGCTGCGACGCCCCGCGCGGCCCCGGGACGTCCGTCGCCGGCGCCCGGTCCGCCGCGGGCCGGGACGTGCCCGGGCGCCTACGTCCCCGGTGCCGTCACCCGGGCGATCAGGAGGGCGACGTCGTCGAAGTTGTCCGGCTCGTGCAGCGTGCGCAGGAGCATCTCGCAGACCTCGTCCAGGGAGTGGCCGGGCTGCTGGTCCAGCAGCGCGAGCAGCCGGTCCAGGCGTTCGTCCAGCGGGTCGCGGCGCGTCTCCACCAGGCCGTCGGTGTAGAACACCAGCCGGTCGCCCGGCTCCAGGTCGACCGTGGTCGTGGAGAAGGCGACCCCGCCCACGCCGAGCGGCACCCCCGTGGGCAGGTCGAGCAGTTCGGGGGCGTGCCCGGCGCGGATCCGGGCCGGGGGGAGATGACCGGCGTTGGCGATGACGCAGCGTCGCTGGTCCGGGTCGTGGACGGCGTAGACGCAGGTGGCGATCGCCTCGTCCAGCTCGACGGTGATCCGGTTCAGGTGTTCCAGGAGCACGGCCGGGTCGAGCCCGAGGGACGCCAGCGTGTGGGTCGCCGTGCGGAGCCGGCCCATGGTGGCCGCGGCGGGAATGCCGCTGCCCATGACGTCACCCACGACCAGCGCCGTGCGGTCGCCGTCCAGCGGGATCACGTCGAACCAGTCGCCGCCCACCTCGCTGGTCGCGCCCGCCGGCTGGTAGCGGGAGGCGACCTCGAGACCGCCCGTCACGGACGGATGGCTGGGCAGCAGGCTGCGCTGGAGCGTCAGCGCGGTGTCCCGGGCGTTCTGGTACCAGCGGGCGTTGTCGATCTGCACGGCCGCGCGCGACGCCAGCTCCCGCGCGAGCAGCAGATCGTCCTCGTCGAACGGATGGGGATTGCGCGTGCGGATGAGGTCCAGCGCGCCCAGCACCTCCCCGCGGGCGATCAGCGGCACGGCCAGGTACGAGTGGACGCCCGCCCGGGCCAGCACCTCGGCCGCCTCGGGGGAGCGGGCGATGCGGAGCAGGTCCTCGTCCTTCACCTGCGGCACCATCACCGGCAGGCCCGTGCGGACGCACTCGGTGATCAGCCGGTCCGGCGCGTACCGGGTCACCCGCCCCGGCGGATCGGCCGCCGGCAGCACGTCGGACGCGTCCACCCAGCGCACCGCCAGTGCCCTCATCAACGCCGGCTCGGCCGGACCGATGACGCTGCGCCGGCCCCGTACGACCGCGTCCAGCAGGTCCACCGCGGCCGCGTCGGCCAGTTCCGGCACGGCCACGTCGGCGAGCTCGCCGGCCGTGCGGTCCAGGTCCAGCGTGGTGCCGATCCGGGCGGACGCGTCGGCGATCAGGGCGAGCCGGCGGCGCGCCGTCTCGGCCTCGGCGTTGGCCCGGTACTGCTCGGTGATGTCGACCACCGACACGGCCACGCCCAGGACGGTGCCGAGCGCGTTCTCCAGCCGGTACAGCGACACCGCCCAGGCGTGGTCCGCGTCCGGGTCGGCCGGGGTGCGGCCGGTGACCGACCGGTCGACCAGCGGCTGTCCGGTCCGCAGGACCTCCTCGGCGGCCTGCTCGATGGTGGCGGCGTCCATCAGCGGCAGCACCTCGCGCATGGTGCGGCCCCGGTGCTCGTCGGCGGACAGACCGTTGATCTGCTCCAGCGCCGGGTTCACCGACACGTACCGCAGGCCGGAGTCGAGGACCGCCAGCCCGATGGGGGACTGGGCGACGATCCGGGTGGACAGCGCGACGTCCTGTTCCATCCGGCGCACCGTCGTCTGGTCGACCGCGAGGCCGAGGGCGTACACGTCCCCCCGGTCGTCCAGCAGCCGCATGTTGCGGAACTCCACCAGCCGGGTCCCGCCGTCCTTGTGCCGGATCGGGAAGGCCCCGGCCCAGCTCCGCCCGGTGCGCATGACCTCCGCGAACAGCTTCCGTACGAGGTCGAGGTGCTCCTCGTGCACCATGATCCGGGCGGCGTACCTGCCCAGCGCCTCCTGCGCCGTGTACCCGAACAGTTCCTCCGCCTGGGGGCTCCACAGCACGATCCGCCCCTCGGAGTCCAGGACGACCGAGGCCACGCGCAGTACGTCGAGCAGCCCGCTGGGACGTGCCGGCCCGTCCCCGCCGGCCGGGAGTGACCCCGCTGCACTCATCCCACGCCCCGCCTTCGCCGAGTCCGCGGCACGCCGTCGCCGCGCCGCCACCCCCTGTTGTACCGCGCGCGAGGGCGATTTTCCGCCGCTCCTGCCGTCCCGTTCCTGCCTCTCCCGCCGTCCCGGGCGGTGTCCTCCCACCATCCTGGCCGGTGTCCGCGACCGCGCCACCGCGGGAGGGGCGCGCGGGTAGTGCTTCCCGGCGTCCGGTGCTTTGCTGAGGGAGGGGTGGGGGACGGCGACGTGACCACGAGAGGAGCGATCACGATGGTCAACGAGCCCACGCACCCGGAGTCCGTCTCGGTCGAGATCAGCGGATGCAGCAAGGACGACGCCCGGATCGTCTTCGACGCGCTGTGCGCCTGCTTCTCGTCGGACCGGTGCGCCGACGACGTACCCGAGGAACTGCACGAGACCCGGCCCACGGTCTGGCTCGGCACGTTCGACGTCGCCGACGCCCGCGAAGGGGAGGCCCGTCCCGCGCGGCTGTCCTCCTCGGTCGACGCCGACGTGCACGGCGGCTACTGGGCGATCGACCGGTTCCGCACCACCCTGGACGACCTGTTCCGGGTCGACGAGCTGAGCAAGGTCTCGGGCGACCAGGAGCGCGAACTGCACGTCCGGCTCGAGAGCGGGTGAGGCCGGCCGGAACGCTGTGCCCTCCGTCACCTCGTTTATGCAACTAGTTGCATAAGCCGGTGTGCGTGCCCTACAACTACAGGCACCACACCGCGCACGGAGGGCCCGATGAGCCGTTACCCCCACCTGCTGACCCCCCTGGACCTGGGCTTCACCACCCTGCCCAACCGCGTCCTCATGGGTTCCATGCACGTCGGTCTCGAGGAGGCCGAGGGCGGCTTCTCCCGCATGGCCGAGTTCTACGCCGCGCGGGCCCGCGGGGGAGTGGGTCTCATCGTCACCGGCGGCATCGCTCCCAACGACGAGGGCCGCCCCTACGAGGGCGGCGCCAAGCTCACCACCGACGAGGAGGCCGAGCAGCACCGGGTCGTCACCGCGGCCGTCCACCGCGAGGGCGGCCGCATCGCCCTGCAGATCCTGCACTTCGGGCGTTACGCCTACCACCAGGACCTGGTCGCCCCCAGCCCCCTCCAGGCGCCCATCAGTCCCTTCCCGCCGCGCGAGCTGACCGACGCCGAGGTCGAGCGGACCATCGACGACTACGTCCGCGCCGCCCGCCTCGCCCGCCAGGCCGGCTACGACGGCGTCGAGATCATGGGCTCCGAGGGCTACCTCATCAACGAGTTCATCGCCCGGCACACCAACCGGCGCACCGACCGCTGGGGCGGCTCCTACGAGAACCGCATGCGCTTCCCGGTCGAGATCGTCCGTCGGGTCCGCGAGGCGGTCGGCGACGACTTCATCCTCATCTACCGGCTCTCCATGCTGGACCTGGTGCCCGGCGGCTCCACCCTGGACGAGGTGATCACCCTCGCCCGCGCCGTCGAGGCGGCCGGCGCCACCATCATCAACACCGGCATCGGCTGGCACGAGGCCCGCATCCCCACCATCGCCACCTCCGTCCCGCGCGGCGCCTACACCTGGGTCACCAAGCGGCTCATGGGCGAGGTGAACGTCCCGCTGGTCACCACCAACCGCATCAACACCCCCGAACTCGCCGAGCGGTTGCTCGCCGAGGGCACCGCGGACATGGTGTCCATGGCTCGCCCGATGCTGGCCGACCCCGACTTCGTCGCCAAGGCCGCCGACGGCCGCGCCGACGCGATCAACACCTGCATCGGCTGCAACCAGGCCTGCCTCGACCACACCTTCAGCGGCCAGATCACCTCGTGCCTGGTCAACCCGCGCGCCTGTCACGAGACCGAGCTGGTGCTCTCCCCGACCCGCCGCCGCAAGCGCGTCGCCGTCGTCGGCGCCGGACCGGCCGGACTCGCCTGCGCGGTCAGCGCCGCCGAACGCGGCCACGACGTCACGCTGTTCGACGCCGCGAGCGAGATCGGCGGTCAGCTCAACGTCGCCCGCAAGGTCCCCGGCAAGCAGGAGTTCGACGAGACCCTGCGCTACTTCCGCACCCGGCTCGGCGAGCTGGCCGTCGACGTGCGCCTCGACACGCGCGTCACCGCCGGTGACGTCGCCGGGTACGACGAGGTCGTCGTCGCCACCGGCGTCAGCCCCCGCGTCCCCGACATCCCCGGCGTCGACCACCCGAGCGTCCTCGGCTACCTCGACGTGCTGCGCGACGGCGCGCCGGTCGGCGACCGCGTCGCGATCCTCGGCGCGGGCGGCATCGGTTTCGACGTCGCCGAGTTCCTCACCGACGGCGGCGACAAGGCGCACGAGGACCCCGAGACGTACTTCCGTCAGTGGGGCGTCGACCTCGACTACCGCGCGCCCGGCGGCCTCGCCGCCCCCGAACGGCCCGCCCCGCCGCGCACCGTCCACCTGCTCCAGCGCAAGACGTCCAAGGTCGGCGCCGGGCTCGGCAAGACCACCGGCTGGATCCACCGCACCGAACTGCGCCACCGCGGCGTCACCATGGTCCCCGGAGTGCGCTACGACCGGATCGACGACGCCGGCCTGCACGTCACCGTAGGCGACGAGAGCACCGTCCTCGAGGTCGACACCGTCGTGCTGTGCACCGGCCAGGAGCCTCGCCGGGACCTCTACGAGGAACTGGCCGCCGCCGGACACGCCGTGCACCTGATCGGTGGCGCCGACGTGGCCGCCGAACTGGACGCCAAGCGGGCCATCAAGCAGGGCACCGAGCTCGCGGCGGCGCTCTAGGACCGATCACGGCCGTCCCTAGGATGAGCGCATGTCCCTCCCGCACGCGATCCTCACCGCCCTGCTCGAGAAGCCGTCGTCGGGGCTGGAGCTGACCCGCCGCTTCGACCGGTCGATCGGCTACTTCTGGTCCGCGACGCATCAGCAGATCTACCGCGAGCTGGGGAAGCTGGAGGGCGAGGGCCTGATCAGGGCCCTGCCCTCCGAACAGCCCGCGCGCGGGCAGAAGAAGGCCTACGAGGTGCTGCCGGCGGGCCGGGAGGAACTGGCCCGCTGGACCGCCGTGTCCCAGGACCCCAAACCGCACCGCGACGCCCTGCTGCTGCGGCTGAGGGCCGCGGCCGTGGTCGGGACGACGGGTCTGGATGCGGACCTGCGCCGCCACCGGGAGCTGCACGCACGGCAGTTGGAGACGTACCGGGAGATCGAGCGCCGGGACTTCCCGCCCGGCCGGGACGAGCCGGAGGACCGGCTGCGGCATCTGGTGCTGCGCGCCGGCATCGACCTGGAGACCTTCTGGACGCAGTGGCTCGATCACGCGCTGGCGGAGTTCGCCGAGCTTCCGGACATGCCGGAGCGGCAGGAGTAGAGGCCCGGGTGCGGGTGTGGGTGAGCGAGGGTTGGGCGCGCAGTTCCCCGCCCCTGGGGTTCGAGGACGTGGTGGCCGGCGATCAGAGGTAGCGGACGCCGGTCAGGTCCTCGGCGGCCGTCCACAGGCGGCGGGCGACGGCCGGGTCGGCGGCCTCCCTGCCGAGCCGGGCCTCGGTGACCGGGCCGCGGGTCTCCCACAGGCGGGCGGGGCCGAAGAACTGTCCGCCCCGCACCTCCGGGTCGGTCGCGGCGCGCAGCTGCGGGAGCGTCCCCTGCTCCACGGACTGGGTGGCCAGCATGCCCCCCACGGCGATCAGCCGGCCCAGCCGGCCCCGGTGCTGCCACGCGCGTGGGGTGAGGTTGGTGCGGGTGAGTCCCGGGTGGGCCAGCGCACTGATCACGGGGAGGCGGGCGGCCCGCAGGCGGCGGTCCAGTTCGAGGCCGAAGAGAGTGGTGGCGAGCTTGGAGCGGCCATAGACGGGGGCGGCCCGGTAGCCGCGCTCGGACATCAGGTCGTCGAAATCCAGGTGCGCGTTCTTGTGGGTGATGGAGCTGAGGCCGACCACCCGGCCGCCGTGCCCCGCGGCCAGCGCGTCGAGCAGCAGGCCGGTCAGGGCGAAGGGCCCCAGCATGTTCGTGCCGAGGTGCGCCTCGAACCCGTCGGCGGTGGTCCGGCGGGGTCCCAGACGCACCAGGCCGGCGTTGTTGACGAGCACGTCGACCGAGGGGTGGTCGGCGGTGAGCTTCCCGGCGAACGCGCGCACCGACGCCAGCGACGCCAGGTCCAGTTCGCGGACCGCGGTGTCACCGCCGATGCGGCGGGCCGCTTCCGCCCCCGCGGCGAGGTTGCGCACGGCCAGCACGACGTGCGCCCCGCGCCGGGCCAGCTCGGTCGCGGTGACCAGGCCGAGTCCGGAGTTGGCGCCGGTGACGACGGCGACCTTGCCGTGCTGGTCGGGAATGCGGTCGGCGGTCCATCCGCTCATCTGCTGCTCCTGGGGTGTGGGGGTGCCTGGAGCGACGACGGTAGGGGCGGCCGGGGCGCGTTCGGGCGTTCCCGTTTTCCTGGGTCCACGGGACCTACCCTGGGCGGCCGGCGACGGGGGACACTGACGGCATGACCCATCCGCACGCCCGTGAGCTCGGCGACTTCCTGCGCGCCCGGCGCGGCAGGCTGCACCCGTACGACGTCGGCCTGGAGCCGGGAGGGCGCCGCAAGGTCACCGGGCTGCGGCGCGAGGAAATCGCCCTGCTGGCCGGTCTGAGCACCGACTACTACCAGCGGATGGAGCAGGGAAGGGACGTCCGGCCCTCCGACGACGTGCTGGACGCGCTCGCGACCGCGCTCGGCCTCGACGACGAGGAGCGCAGGCATCTGTTCACGCTCGCGCACGCCGCGCGCCGTCCCTCGCGCGCCCCGGTGGACCGCGGCCCGGAGGTGGTGCCGTACAGCACGCGGCGGCTGCTGCGGGTGATGCACACCCCGGCGGTCGTGCTCGGCAGGCACCTCGACCTGCTCGCCTGGAACGCGGCGGCCGAGGCGCTTCTCGGCGCTCCGGGCGATCTGCCGCCCGACCGGCTGAACATGCTTCTTCTGCTGTTCGACGACGAGTTGACCGGCGGGCGCACCTGCCCCGACTGGGAGCGGCAGGCGCTGGACTACATCGGGATGATGCGCGCGGCGGTCGCGACCGATCCGACGCATCCGCGCGCCACCGCGATCGTTGGTGAACTGAGCATCCGCAGCGCCGAGTTCCGGCGGCTCTGGGCCCGGCACGACGTCCGGGCCTCGGTGAGCGGCACCAAGACCTTCCGCAGCCCCGCGGTCGGTGACCTCACCCTGGAGTGGAGCACGTATCCGCTGCCCGGCAGGCCCGGCCCGTTCCTGCTGGTGTTCACCGCGGAGCCGGACTCGGCCGACGCGGACCGGCTGCACCTGCTGGGATCGCTGCAGGCAACCCGCGCCGCCGCCCGCTCCGACCGGCCGTAGGGTCTTCCGGACGGGAGGGTGGGCGCGGGACGAGGCCCCGGACGACGGCGCGTGGCTCCGCGGCCCCGACGGCGTGCGGAGGCGGGGAGGGGTCGACGCCGGCCGCCCGACCGGAGCGCTTCGGACGTGGTGGCGGCCGGCGCCGGGTCTACAGGTGGCGCGGGCGGCTGGTGCGCCGGCGCAGATACAGGACGGTGGCGACGATGCCCGTACCGACCAGCGCGCCGCCCGCCACCGCGGTGACCGTGCCGTAGTCCTTGGAGCCGCCGCCGAGGCCGCCCATCACACCGCGGGACGGTGAGGCCGTGGGGGAGGCCGACGGGCTGGACGCGGGGGACACGACCACGGACTGGGTGCCCGCCGTGCTGCCGTTGGAGCACACGACGATCACCGTGTACGTGCCCGCGCTGACGTTGGACCAGGCCGCGGACTGCCCCGCGGACGTCCCCGACAGCGCCACCTGGCGGCCCTGCGAGAAGTTCGCCTGACCGCTGCTGAGCAGCGAGGCGGTGCCCCAGTGGCCGTTGATCTGGCTGCACGCGCCGGTGGTGACCGAGACCGTGTTCCCCGTGGTGCTCACGGAGATCCCGTCCGCGGCAGCCGGCCCGGCCGGCAGCAGGGCGAGCGCGGCGGCGGCTGCCACGGTCGGTCCGAGGCGGAGCAGAGACGTCGAGATGCTCATGTGGACTGCCTTCCGGCGGCACGGCCGGCGGTACATCCCTTGCGCCGCCGAGGTCGGGGAGCGCCCGTGCTGCCACGACGACAGCCAACGGGCAGCCCGGCCGGCGCGCACTCCGACCGCATCCGGCCAGGTGACGGCGTCCTCCGGGCGGCGCAGCGCGGACGTTCCGCGGTGTCAGCCGGCGGTGCCCGTCGTGACGGTCCGTTCGGCCGAGAAGGCGCCCCAGGTGCCGTCCGGCAGCATCGCCCTGATCCGCACCCGGTGGGTGACGCCCGGCTCGTCTCCCGCGTAGAAGCGGTACGTCGCCCGGTCGCGCGGTGCCTCACCGCCGTACACCAGCGAGGTGACGGCCCGTCCGTCCAGCCGCACCTCGTACTCGGTGACCGTCCCGTCGACGCGTGGCGGCACCCACGTGAGGACGATGTAGTGCGCCCCGCCGGAGCTGCGGACGGCGGCGCGGAAGCCGGTGGGTGCCGTGGCGGTCACGTCGCCCGAGCCGTCGGCCGTGGTGAGGCGGACGGCGGCACCGGGCGGCGAGAGGTTGTCCGCGGCGTCCCGGGCGCGGACGGTGAAGGCGTACCGGACGCCCGGCCGCAGCCCTGTCACCACGGCGGCCGTCTGGTTCCCGGCCACACTGTGGATCTTCGTGCCGCCCTGGTAGATGTCGTACGACACCACACCGCGGTCGTCGGTCGCGGCGGTCCAGGACAGTTGGGCCGCCCGGCTGCCGGCCGCACGGCCCGTCAGCCCCGCCGGAGGGGCGGGCGGTGTGCGGTCGGCCCGGGCCGCCACCGGGGTGGTGGCCCGGACCTCGCGGCTGGGCGGTCCGAGCCGGCCGTCCCCGTCCCGGGCGCGCACCGTGAAGACGTAAGGGGTGGCGGGCCGGAGGCGGGTGACGTCCACCATGTGTGCGGAACCGGGTACCTCCGCGACCTTGGTGGTGCCCCGATACACCTCGTACCGGGTCACCTCGCTCGCGGCCCGGGCGACCCGGTTCCACATGACGTGGACGCTGGTGGCGCTGCCGGCCTGCGCGGTGACGCCCGTCGGCGCCCCCGGCGGACGCTCGCCGCCCGTGTCGTCCGGTGCGCCCCAGCGGCAGGAGGCGGCCAGCAGGACGACCGCGCAGAGGGCGAGCAGGCGGCGCGATGACGCGGTTGGGGGAACGCCACGCACGACTCTGCCTCCCCGGGGTGCGGTCGCGACCGGACCGGTCAATGGTCCGTACCAATATGAGCCCACTGACGCGCTCATTTCAAGAGGGCGGTGCGCGCCGGACGCGTTCGGGTGTTTCGTATGCTGGAGGTATGACGGGTCAACCACCCCTGTGGACAGGGGTGTTCGGGCCCGTGGCGCGGACCGCTGTCGTCGCTGATCCCGCGCCGGTACGGGTGGCTGGACGGCCCGGGCCGCATCGCGCCCGGGCCTCCGGCGCCCGTCGTGTCCGGCGGTGCGCGCGTGCTCCGTCCGGCCCCTTTCGGGGCGGTCACCTTCCTCGCGGTGGGATGAAATGGGGCAAAGTGCCCTGGGTGTGCGTCCTTGTCCCCGACGAGAGGCTCTCCTGACCGTGTCCCGTGTCCAGACGCTCACCGTCGCCGTGGCGGGCGTGGCGCTGCTGGCTCCCTCGGCGTCCTCCGCCGCCGAGCCGGCACAGATCCGTCCCTCCCGCGCCGAAACGCGACGCGTCGCCCCCGGCCCGGCGGCGGGCCCGGCCCTGCCGACCGGCCGGCCGCGCGTCGCCGTACCGCACCGGGGCCGCCCCGAGCCGGCCGGCCGGGACGCGACCCGCGTGGGGCTGGCCCAGGGTGCTGCGAACCCGGGCGCCGTGACGCCGGGCCCTGTGACGCCGGGCTCCGTGACCCCGGGCTCCGCAACGCCGCACGGAGCCGCCCCCGAGCCCGTGAGTCCCGCACCCGCCTCGCCGGCACCCGCGGCCCCGGACGGCGTGACTTCGGACGGCGTGGCCCAGGGGGCCGTCACTCCGGGCCCGGTGACCCCGGCGCCGGCCACGCCGGGCGTCGCCACTCAGAGCCCGTCCACCCCGAGCCCCGCCACCCCCGAGCCCGCGCCCCCCGGCCCCGTCACCGCCGCCGATCTGCTGGCCAAGGTGCGCGGCTGCAGCCCTGTCTCCCGGGGCCGTTACCGCACGGACCGGGGGACCCCGAAGACCGTGCCGGTGTGCGGCACCCGCGAGGCGGTGTTCTGGAAGGCCGACATGGACATCGACTGCGACGGCCGCCCGGGCCGCCGCTGCAACGCCCGCACCGACCCGAGCTTCTCCTCCTCCACCGCGTTCGCCCAGTCCGACGGCCGCGCGCTGAGTTCCGAGAAGCTGCCCTACGTGGTGGTGCCGGCGCCCAGCGATCTGTGGGACTACCGCGACGACGGTGTACGCGGCGGCTCGGTGGCCGCCGTCGTCTACCGCGACAAGGTCAGCTACGCGGTCGTCGGCGACACCGGCCCCACCGACATCATCGGCGAGGCGTCCCACGCTGCGGCCACGTCCCTCGGCATCGACCCCGACCCGCGCTCCGGCGGCACTCCTTCCGGGGTGACGTACATCGTGTTCAAGGACAGCCGGGTCACCCCGATCGAGGACCGCGAGGCCGCGGTCTCCCAAGGGGAGCGGCTCGCCCGGGAGTTCGTCGACGCCGCCGACTGATCCGCAGGGCGAGCGCCCTCACACCTTCCGGTAGTCGTACGCCTCCGAGGCCGCCGCCGCCACCGCGGCGAGGTCCGCGCCCGTGGAGGCGGTGACCACCGCGGCCACCGCGCCCTCCACGAACGGCGCGTCCACGAGCCGCGTGTTCTCGGGAAGTTCGTCGCCCTCGGCCAGCAGCGCCTTCACGGTGAGCACGGCACTGCCCAGGTCGGTCAGCACCGCTACGCCGGCGCCCCGGTCCACGGACGCGGCCGCCGCGGCGATCAGGTCCGCGCTCGTGCCGAGGTCACCGCTCTCGGTGCCGCCCGCCGGAGCGACCGGAACCGTCGCCCCGGCGCCCGCAAGGCCCTGTGCCAGCTCCGCCACCGAGGAGGCGACGGTCGCGCTGTGTGACACCAGGACGATGCCGACCCGCCGCTCGTCACTCACCGCCCGACTCCCCGTCCGGCCCGGCGTCGAGCAACGCGGCGATCAGCAGCGCCGCCGACGTCGCGCCGGGGTCCTGGTGCCCGATGCTCCGCTCGCCCAGATAACTCGCCCTGCCCTTGCGGGCCAGCAGCGGTGTCGTCGCCACGGCGCCCTCGCGCGCGGCGTCCCGCGCCGCGGCGAACGAGTCACCGAGCGCGTCCACCGCGGGCACCAGCGCGTCGATCATCGTCTTGTCACCCGGTGCGGCGCCGCCCAGCTTCATCACGGCGTCCACCCCGGCCCGCAGCGCCTCGGCCAGCTGCTGCCGGTCCACCTCGGCGGCCTCGCCGAGAGTCTTCCCGGTACGGCGCAGCAGCGTCCCGTACAGCGGACCGGACGCGCCGCCCACCGTCGACACCAGCAGACGCCCCGCCTGTGTCAGCACCGCGCCGGGCGTGGCGGACGGTTCCTTGTCCAGCGCGTCGCGCACCGCACGGAACCCGCGCTGGAGATTGCTGCCGTGATCGGCGTCCCCGATCGGCGAGTCGAGCGCGGTGAGCCGCTCCGCCTCGCGGTCCACGGATGCGGCGGTGGCCGTCATCCAACGACGGAAGAAGTCGGCGTCCAGCACGGGACCTCCTTGCGTGTAGGTGACCCGGAGCACTCACCCCGGAGTGGATCACATTCCCCAGCGCAGCCCGGGCGTACTCACCGGCGCGTCCCACAGGCGCAGCAGCTCCTCGTCCGCCTGGCACAGGGTGACGGAGGCACCCGCCATGTCGAGGGACGTGACGTAGTTGCCGACGAGAACCCGGGCGACCGGGACGCCGCGCTCGCCGAGCACCCGCTGCACCTCGGCGTTGAAGCCGTACAGCTCCAGCAGTGGCGTGGCGCCCATGCCGTTGACCAGTACCAGGACCGGGTTGCGCGGGGTGAGGTCGTCCAGGATCGCGCCGACGGCGAACTCCGCGATCTCGCCGGACGTCATCATCGGACGCCGCTCCCGGCCCGGCTCGCCGTGGATGCCGATGCCCAGCTCCAGCTCGCCGGCCGGCAGGTCGAAGGTCGGTGAGCCCTTGGCCGGCGTGGTGACCGCGCTGAGTGCCACGCCGAAGCTGCGGGAGTTCTCGTTCACCTGCTTCGCGAGGGCCTCCACCCGCTCCAGCGGCTGGCCCTCCTCGGCCGCCGCGCCCGCGATCTTCTCCACGAACAGCGTCGCCCCGGTGCCCCGGCGGCCCGCCGTGAACAGGCTGTCGGTGACCGCCACGTCATCGTTGACGAGCACCTTCGCGACCTGGACGCCCTCGTCCTCGGCCAGCTCCGCCGCCATGTCGAAGTTCAGCACGTCGCCGGTGTAGTTCTTCACGATGAACAGCACCCCGGCCCCGCTGTCCACGGCCGCCGCGGCCCGCACCATCTGGTCGGGCACCGGGGAGGTGAACACCTCGCCGGGACAGGCCGCGGAGAGCATGCCGGGTCCGACGAACCCGCCGTGCAGCGGCTCGTGCCCGGAGCCTCCGCCGGACACCAGGCCGACCTTCCCCGCGACCGGTGCGTCCTTGCGGACCACCACCCGGTTCTCCACGTCCACCGTCAGCTCGGGATGGGCCGTCGCCATACCGCGCAGCGCGTCCGCCACCACGGTCTCCGGAACGTTGATCAGCATCTTCATGGGTGCCTCCTGGGACGGAACGGGTGGATCGTCGAGCCTCTGTGCTGGTCGGAGCGGCAGGTCAGGTGCGGCGGGGTCATTGCGGACAGGTGGGTGCCCTACAGGGGCAGTATCGGCCTTACGGCCCCGGAGGGCACGTGAGGAGATGCCCGGGGAGCCGGACGATCTCGGTCGGGGACGCGGCCACAGCTCAGCATCGGCCCTGTACCGGTGCGTTCCAAGGGGGCGTCGCCCGCTTTCACCGAACGGCGCGGAACCGGGCGGGCACTTCCCGGGTCGTACCCGCGCATGGACCGAACCGCCGGCGCGAGCCCGTGCCGCCCCTCTTCGCTACAGGGGTGGCGACACGGTGGCCGGCAGGTGCAGGGTGAAGACGCTGCCGGTGCCGGGCTCGCTGGTCACGCCGACCGTGCCGCCGTGGGCCTCGACGAGGTGGCGGACGATGGGCAGGCCGAGGCCGCTGCCGCCGGTGCGCCGGCTGCGGGACTTCTCCGCGCGCCAGAAGCGCCGGAAGACGTGGGGGAGGTCCGCGGCGGCGATGCCGCAGCCCGTGTCGGTGACCTCGACGACCACCGCGTCGCCGTCGGACCGTGCCGCCAGCGTGACGGTGCCGCCGGACGGGGTGTGACGGAGCGCGTTGGAGACGACGTTGCCCAGGGCCTGCCGCATCCGGACCGGGTCGGCGTCCAGCCAGGGAGTCCCGGGCGCGACGGCGGTGCTCAGGCCGACCCCCGCCGCCGCGGCGGCCACCCGGTGCGCCGCCGCGACCTGGTCCAGCAGCTCGGCGGTGCCGACCGGCTCGCGGTGCAGCCGCAGCTCCCCGGCGTCCGCGTCCGCGAGGTCCCGCAGGTCGTCGATGACGCGCTGCAGCACCAGGGCCTCGTCGTGCAGCGCCCCAGCAGCTCGCGGTCCGGCTCGACCACGCCGTCCCGGGTGACCTCCAGCCAGCCCCGGATGTTGGTGAGCGGGCTGCGCAGCTCGTGGGCGATGTCGCTGACCATCGCCTTGCGCTGGGCCTCCAGCCGCTCCCGGCGCGCGGTGAGGTCGTTGAACGCCTCGGCGAGCAGGCCGGTCTCGTCACGGGTGGTGACGGGGACCCGCACATGCCGGTCCAGCGGCTGCCGTACCGCCTCGGTCAGGGCGCGCAGCGGCCGGACGAAGTGGGCGGCGGCGGCCGCGGTCACGGCGACGGTCACCGCGAGGACCAGCGCCGCCACCCCGACGACCTTGGCCTTGTTGGCCGGGGACATGTCGAAGCGGACCTCGTCGCTTCCTCCGCCGCCCAGGAACAGCGCGGCCGGAGGGGCGACGTACGGATCGAGCTGGGCGCGCAGCGCGGCGTCCGCGCACCGCCGGTACGTGCGGTCGTCCGCCGGGTCGGCGGGCGGTTTCACGCCGTCCCGGATCAGCCCCTCGCCGCCCGAGGTGAGGTCGAGGCCCACGAGGTGGTGGGTGCCCGGCGCCATCCCGTGACGCCTCAGGCAGGCGTCCGTCCGGGCGACGAGGTCGTCCTGAGCCTCGCGTTCACCCGCGGTCGGGGTGTTCAGCTTGCCGTCCGCGCACTCCAGCGGCACCTGTCCGCCGTCGACGGTGCCGGAGTCGTCCCTGAGCACGGGCCGCCCGCTCGGCGTGCGGACGACGGCCGTCTGCGTGCCGTGACGGGCCAGGCACGCCCGCCGGGCCTCGGCGAACCCGTCCAGGCGGGCGCGGTCCGCGGCCGACAGCCGGTACGGGCCGACGACCCGCGGGTCGATCCCGGTGCGCTGCGCCCCCGGCTCGGTGTGGGTGTCGGTGCGCAGCGGGTCGACGGTCGCCGCGGGGCTCGGCGGCCGGGGCGTGCCCGGCCGCGCGGAGTCGGCGACGACGGCCCGGTCCGGGGTGGTGAGCGCGATCCGGCGGCCGGTCTCCCGGGCCAGCGCCCGCACCACGGGCGCGACGCCCGTCCAGCCGGGGTGGGTGGCGGCGTACCCGCTGAGCCGGCTCAGGATGTCCGTGTCGACGGCCAGTTCGTGTCCCTGCTCCTCCCGCAGCGCGCGCGTGGTGGTCTCGACGACGAGCCAGGCCGTGGCCGCCACGGAGCAGACGGCGATGAGCGCCGAGGCGACCAGCAGCCGCACCAGGAGGCGCTTGCGCACCGGCACGCCGCTCATCCGCGCGCCGCGCTCAGCTTGTAGCCGACGCCGAACACGGTGAGCAGCCGCCGGGGGCCGCGCGGGTCGTCCTCGATCTTCCGCCGCAGGTTCATGATGTGGACGTCGACGGCGCGCTCCGTGGACGCCCGGTCGATGCCCCGCGTGCACGCGAGGAGCTGCCGCCGGGAGAACACCCGGTCCGGCTCGGCCGCCATCGCCAGCAGGATCGCGAACTCGGCCGGGGTGCAGTCCACCGGCTCCCCGTCGCGGCGGACCTCGTGCCGGGCCGGGTCCACGGAGATCCCGCCGGCGCGCACGACGCGTTCACCCGGCGCGCCGTGCCCGCTGCGCCGCAGCACCGTCCGGATCCGGGCGAGCAGCTCGCGCGGACTGTACGGCTTCGTCATGTAGTCGTCCGCGCCCAGGTCGAGACCGCGCAGCACGTCGTCCTCCGCGGTGCGGGCGGTGAGCATCAGCACCGGTGTGTCGCCGTCGCCGCGGAGGGTCCGGCACACGTCGAACCCGTCCAGCACCGGCAGCATCAGATCCAGGACGACGAGGTCGGGCCGCAGCCGCCGGGCCGCGTCCAGCGCGGCCGCGCCGTCGTGGACCACGGTCACGGTGTGGCCCTCCGACAGCAGCGAGCGGCGTATGAGCTCGGCCTGCATCTCGTCGTCCTCGGCGACCAGCACATGGGCACGCATGCCGGGCATCCTAGGTCGGCGGCCCGAGGACGCCGCCGTCACCGGGCGAGGGAGGCGGCGTCGCCCATCACGACGACGGGACGCCGGTCCGGGTCGAGCGCGCGCAGCAGCGCCCGCATGTGCTCGCGTGCGATCGAGACACAGCCCTGGGTGGGGCCGTCGTGGTCGACGTGCAGCCATATCCCGCCCCCGCGTTCCGCGCCGAGCGGGCGGGTCCAGTCCAAGGGGGACGTACCGGGCCGGCGGTTGTAGTCGATGGCCACGACGTAGTCGAAGGACCCCGCGAGGGACTCGCCGCGGAACCCGGTGCCCGACAGCGAGAAGCCGTCGGAACGGTCGTACGGCATCCGCGTCCCCGGATCGGGCAGCAGCCCGCCCGCGTCCGACAGCGTGAACACGCCGACGGGCGACCGGAGGTCACCGAGCCGGTGGTCGTCGTTCCACCCCTTCAGGGCGTTGTGCGCGGGCCACCGGGACACGGCCTCCCAGCCGTCCGCGCCGCGCTCGTACAGGACGACGGTGGACTCGGAGGAGTTCCTGCCGCGCCCCGTCACCACCACGGCCTGCCCGGTGTCCTCGGGCACCTGCGCCCGGGTACGCGGCCCCAGCCCGGGCAGCTCCTTCGGTTCCGGCACGGCCTCGTGGCCGACGACGACCGGTGCCGATGCCTGCGGCGCGGTTGCGGCCGCGGCGGTGGCGTGCGTCGGAGCCGGCGTACCCCCGGCGGCCGCACAGCCGGTGAGCAGCAGGGAGACCGTCACCAGGGGCACTCCCCGGGAAGCGTGCTTGATCATGCGGCCGACTCTGCCGAACAGTTGTGAGATTCCCGTCAGCTCCGCCGGCCCGCTGACACCGTGCGGCCGGCCGGGCGGGGGTCACAGGCTCCAGCCGAGGGCCGGTGTGGGGTCCGGGCGTTCCGGGCTCGCGGTCTCGACGTCCTGTTCGGCGATGTCCAGCAGGTGGCGGCCGAGGTCGCGCAGGGCGCGGCCCGCGGCCAGTTCGTCGCCGATCTCCGGTACGTCCGTGTCCGCCGGGTTGCGGTGGGCCGTTCCGTGACCGGCGAGGACCGTGGTCCCGGTGTCGAGCGTGGCCCGTGCCTTCGTCACTCCCTCCTCCTCGAAGAGGTAGAGGCGGGTCTTCCATTCCAGGGTGCGCGCCATGGCTTGCCTCCTCGGCCGGGGACGGGCCCGGGTGTGCCGGTCGCCTCACCTTCCACCGTCGCACTCCGTCCGTCGCGGGGCAGGGGCCGAAGGTCCCGGCGACGACCCGTCGGGCGCCCGGGCAGCCGTCCGACGGGCCCGCGCGGTCACCGGCCGGGGACCGTTTCCTCCGTCTCCCCGAGCGCGGGGGCCGTACCGGCGGGCAGCCGTGTGTCGTCGACCCGGTAGGACAACTGGTCGACGACGGCGACGACCCCGTCGATACGGCTCGCCGCCTCCACCGCGAGCTGCATGTCGCTGCGCCGTTCCACCTGACCGGTGAGCGTCACCACGCCGTCCTCGACGCCGACGGCGAGCGCCCGCGGCGTCAGCCACAGGGCCGTCCCGAGGACGTACCGGCGCACGGCGCGGTCGATGTCGCCGTCGGTGCGCAGGACGGCCCGGAACAGGTCGCGCCGGGTGACGATGCCGACGAGCCGCTCCTCGTCGTCCACCACGGGCAACCGTTCGACACCGTGCGCGGTCATCAGGCGCGAGGCCTCCGTGACGGTGGCGCGGGCCCCCACGGTGACGGCGGGTGCCGACATCGCACCGCCCGCCGTACGGGCCCGCCCGCCGGCGAGCGCGCGGAGCAGGCGCCGGCCGGTCCCGCGCAACCGGACCCACCAGGAACCGGTGACGGCCGCGCGGGCCCGGGGGCGCGTGAGGTCGGACGCGCAGATCACGCCGACGACCCTGTCCTCGTCGTCGGTCACCGGAAGGCCGCCGACGCGATGCTCCCCAAGCTTGCGGACCACGTCCCTCAGGGGGGTGCCGTATGCGGCAGTGACCACGTCCGTGGTCATGACGGCGCCGACCTCGGTGGCCTTCATCGCTGTACCTCCTCACTGCGCGGGCTGTCGCCGACGGGAGACGTCCTCGCCGGGACGGACACGTCCAGCCTCCGGTGCCGGCCCGGCGGATCCCAGGGACCCTGAGGGCAGGGACCAGGGCCGTTCGGCCCGGATGTCCGTAAAGCACCCTTTCGGGGCTCGCAGTGGGTGGCTCGAAAAATCTGCGGCCCGGCATGCGTGCGGAGCAGCACGGCGACGGCGCGCCTGGGGCGGGGGAGGAACGGCGGAAGGCCGCCTGCCGTGGGGGCGGGCGGCCTTCGGTCCATGCCGGAGGGCAGAGGGTCACGCCAGTGAGAGGAACAACTTCTCCAGGCGGGCCCGCATCTGCTCGCTGTCCTCGCCGCCGGACTCGATGTCCGCCACACACTTCTGCAGGCCCGTGGCGATGATCGCGAAACCGGCCCGGTCCAAGGCGCGGGAGGCCGCCGCGAGCTGTGTGATCACGTCCTCGCAGTCGCGCCCCACCTCGATCATCCGGATCACCCCGGAGATCTGCCCCTGCGCCCGCCGCAGCCTGTTCAGCACGGACTTCAGCTCCGCGCCCGCGAGATCCATGTCCACGACCACTCCCTGGTGAAATACCCCGTGGGGTACTCTACGTCCGCTTCGGGTACCCCGTCGACCGTCGACCACGAAGGATCACACACCCGCCATGAGCACCCCCGTCACCCTCCCCACCGACCAGGCCGGCGCCCGGCTGCACGAGTTCACCGTGATCGACGTGCGTACGCCCGCCGAGTACGCCACCGGTCACCTGCCCGGCGCCGTGAACGTCCCGCTCGACCAGGTGCGGCGTGCGCTGCCGGAGATCCGGCAGGCCGCGCGGCGCGGTGACCTCCTCCTCGTGTGCGCCTCCGGGGCGCGTTCCGAGAAGGCGCGCGCCCTGCTCGCCCAGGAGGGCCTCGACGCCGCGACGCTCGCCGGCGGCACCGGTGCGTGGGTGTCCGAGGGCCGTGAGCTGGAGCGTCCCGCGAACGCCGGCACCCGGGCGGTGTGGGGCATGGAGCGGCAGGTGCGGTTCACCGCCGGCACCCTGGTGCTTCTCGGTCTCGTGCTCGGCCTGTTCGTGCACCCCGCCTTCCAGCTGCTCTCGGCGGCCGTCGCGGGCGGGCTGGTCTTCTCCGCCCTCACCGACACCTGTGGCATGGCCGTGGTTCTCGGCAGGCTGCCCCACAACCGGCCGCGCGGGGCGAACCCGGACTCCGCGTCAGCCGCCCTGCGCGGCGAGTGAGACCGGCGCGGGCCGCTGCCGGCGCCCGCGCCTCCACCGTCCCCTCGAACTCCCCCCGGCCGCCCGACCGGCCGGTTCCGTCCGTCCAGACGTCCGTCCGGATGTCCGTCCAGACGTCCCTACGTCCCCGTGAACCCGGGACGTTCGGCCCCCCGACGGGACCCGTGGTCCCTGGGACCCGCACCGTGCACGCGGGACATTGAACCCGCAACGAGCAGCGCACATCGGGCAGTTCTCCGAGGGGACGGACACCATGGCAGTCCACGACCAGCCGCACCGTTCGCCCGTCGTCCGCCGGCCCGTCCTGGGCCGTGCGCACACGGCCGGGAGGGACCACGACCTCGCGGTCACGTCGGCGACGGGCGCGTACGCGCTCGCCGGCCTGCGGCTGCTGACGGGGTTCGTCTTCCTCTGGGCCTTCCTGGACAAGACGTTCGGGCTGGGCTACGCGACACCGTCCGGCCGGGGCTGGACCGACGGCAAATCGCCCACGAAGGGCTTCCTGTCGTCGGTCGCGGTCGGGCCGACGGAGTCGACGTTCCACGCGTGGGCCGGCGCGGCCTGGGCGGACTGGCTGTTCATGCTCGGACTGCTCGGCGTCGGCCTCGCCCTGGTCGCGGCGTGGCGCTGTGGCCCGCGGCAGTGGCGGGCTCGCTGATGATGGCGCTGATGTGGGTGGCGGAATGGCCGCCGGCCCGGCATCTGTCGGACGGTTCCCCGAGCATGTCGACCAACCCGTTCGCCGACTACCACCTGGTGTACGCGGTGGTGCTGGTCGCACTGGCGGCCACCGGCGCGGGCGCCACCTGGGGACTGGGCAGGCTCTGGGCCCGGACGCCCTTCGTCGACACCCGCCACTGGCTCCGCTGACCGCTGACGGCTGACGGTCGACCGCAGTCTGCGGCCCGAGAAGGGGCGCCCCACCGAGGCGGGGCGCCCCTCGCACGCCCCGCCGCGACTCGTACTCCGCCCTACCCGCCCCGCACCACGGCCACCGGCGACGGCGCGTGGTGCAGCAGGGCCTGGCTGACGGAACCCAGCAGCAGGCCGGTGAACCCGCCCCGGCCCCGCGCGCCGACCACCGTCAGCCGGGCGGTACGGCCGGCCTCGATGAGCGCCTCGCGGGTCGGACCGTGCACCACCCTCTGCTCCACGACCACCCCCGGGTAACGCTCCCGGTGCCCCGCCAGGGCCTCCGCCAGCAGGCGCCGCTCCTCCTCGGCCAGGGCGCCCGGCGGGTTGGCGTACGGCTCGGCGGGGTCCTGCGGTGCGGGCAGGGCCGCGTTCCACGCGGTCCAGGCGTGCACGGCGACCAGGGGCGTGTCCCGCAGGTCCGCCTCCCGGAAGGCGAAGTCGACCGCCGCGGAATTGGCGCCGGACCCGTCGACGCCCACCACGACCGGACCGTCGGGACGTGCCTCGCCCCGCACCACCAGCACCGGGCACCGGCCGTGCGCGGCCAGGTGTACCGCCGTGGACCCGACCATCAGGCCGACGAACCCGCCCATGCCGCGGGACGCGACCACGACCAGCTCGGCGGCGCGGGACTGGGCCTCCAGCACGGTGAGCGGTTCACCCGTGACCACGGAGCCGGAGACGTCCACCCCGGGCACGGCCGCCTCGGCCCGCTCGACGGCGTCCGCCAGCAGCCGCTCGACCACGCTCCGGAGCCCTCCGTCGGAAGGCCCGAGGGGCGACGGGCCCATCGGGACGTGCATCGCGGGCCACATGAAGGCGTGCACCAGCTTCAGTGAGGCGCCCCGCAGCCGCGCCTCCCGTGCCGCGGTCTCCACCGCGGTCAGGGCCGAGGCCGACCCGTCCACTCCGACGACCACCACACCGGCCATCGTGCCTCCACGTGTTCTCATGCCGTCGTCCCCCGGCCTCACCTCCCGGCACATTCTTCCGGGCCGGCCGCCGGACCGCCGCGCGGAAGGTCTCCGCCCGCCCGCCGGGCTCCGCGCGCGGGGACTTCCGGCAGCCCGCCGGCTTCCGCGCGCGGAGTTCCCGGCAGTGCCGCCGGACCCTCCGAGCCGTCGCTCCTCTGGTTGCACCGGGTCGACATGGGTAAATTTGGCGCCGAGTCATGATTTGCCCGCCGGACCGAGGGCGTGCCGCGCATCGCGGGACTTCCGGGCGAGGACCACATGTTCCAGCTGAGCGCGCCGATCGTCGCCACGTTCGTCCTGTACGTGCTCGCCCTGATCGGGACGGGGATCCGGGCCTACTCCCGCACGCACACCTTCGACGACTTCGCCCTGGGCGGGCGCCGCTTCGGCCCGTACGTCGCCGCCCTGTCCGCGGGAGCCAGCGACATGTCCGGCTGGCTGTTCCTGGCGCTCCCCGGCGCGGTCTACGCCGCCGGGCTCGGCTCCGTCTGGATCGCCTTCGGGCTGGCCGTCGGCACGTACCTGAACTGGCTGTTCGTCGCGCCACGGCTGCGCACCTACACCGAACGGGCCGGGAACGCGGTGACCCTGTCCGGCTACCTGGAGGAGCGGTTCGAGGACCGCACGCGCACGCTCCGCCTGGTCTCCGCCGCGGTCACCCTGGTGTTCTTCACCGTCTACGTCGGCAGCGGCCTGGTGGCCGGCGGGCTGCTGTTCCAGACCGTCTTCGACCTGCGTTTCACGGTCGGCGTCACCCTCACCGGCCTGCTCATCGTCATCTACTCCTGCCTCGGCGGTTTCCTCGCGGTGAGCCTCACGCACGTGCTGCAGGCCTCGCTGATGCTGCTCGGCCTGATCGTGCTGCCCGCCGTGGCGATCGCGCGCCTCGGCGGCTTCGGCGCGCTCGGGGACGCCCTCGACGGCAGACAGCCCGCCCTGCGCGAATTCGGCTCCCAGGTCGACTTCGGGGGCGGAGTCTGGACGGGCGGGGGTCCCCTCGGGGCCGTGGCGATCGTGTCCCTGCTCGCCTGGGGGCTCGGCTACTTCGGCCAGCCGCACATCCTGGCCCGCTTCATGAGCATCCGCAGCACCCAGGACGTACCGGCCGCCCGGCGCATCGGCACGGCCTGGGTCGTCCTCGTCCTCACCGGCGCCACCCTGGTCGGCCTGGCCGGCATCGGGGAGCTGTCTCCGGCGCTGTCCGCCCCCGACACCGTGTACATCGCCCTCAGCCGGGCGCTGCTCGACCCCTGGATCGCCGGGGTGGTGCTGGCCGCCGTCCTGGCCGCCGTCGTGTCCACCGCCGACAGCCAGCTGATGGTGTCGTCCGTGGCGCTCACCGAGGACTTCTACCGGGCGTTCCTCAACCGGCACGCCTCCGACAGAGCGCTCGTGTGGGTGGGACGCGGCACCGTCGTACTGGTCATCGTGGTGGCGTACGTCATAGCGCTGCACGGCGGCGGACTGCTGAACATCGTCGCCTACGCCTGGGCCGGGTTCGGCGCCGCGTTCGGCCCCGTGGTGCTGCTGTCGCTCTACTGGCCCCGGATGACCTCGGCCGGGGCCATGGCGGGCATCGTCGCCGGCGCCGGCACGGTCCTGCTGTGGGACCAGGTCAACCCGCTGCTCGGGCCGCTGGAGTCGGGCGTCTACGAGATGGTCCCCGGCGTCCTCGTGGCCACCGTCGCGGCCCTGGTGTTCGGCCGGTACGTCGGACGGCCGCCGAAGCGCGCCTTCTGGCGGATGCCCGGCGGCGGCACCAGCCAGGTGGTGCTCACCCCCTTCCTGACCCGGGCCCCGGTCGGCCTGGCGATGCTGGACACCGACCTGCGGTACGTGTGGGTGAACGAGCCGCTCGACCGGCTGATCCCCCTGGAGCGGCGCCTGGGGCGGCGGCTGAGCGAGCTGCGGCCGACCTCCGAGTTCCGGGGCTTCGAGGAGCAGATGCGCCGGGTGCTGGAGACGGGCGAGCCCGTCATGGACTGGGAGTTCCGCAGCGCCGAGGAGGACCCCAGGGAGGCCCGCGCGGTCTCCGTGTCGTTCTTCGGGGTGACCGACCGCCGTGACCGCCCGGTGGGCGTCCTGTACATGGTCGTCGACGTCACCGAACGGTGGCACGCCCAGAACCGCCTCGCGCTGCTGAACGACGCCGGCGCCCGCATCGGCAGCACCCTCGACGTCCCGCGCACCGCGCAGGAACTGGCCGACGAGGCCGTGCCGTCCCTGGCCGACTTCGTCGCCGTGGACCTGCTGGACTCCGTGATGCGCGGCGAGGAACCGGCGCCCGGACCGGTCGGGCTCGCGCCGGTCATCCGCCGTGCGGGACAGGCGTCGGCACGGGAGGGCGGCTGCGGCGGCAGCCTGGCCCTCGGGGAGGCGGTCCGGCGGGCCCCCTCCTCGCCGGTGACCCGCTGCCTGCTGGAGAGCCGGACCCTGGTGGAACGCGACCTGGACCGCGCCACCAGCCCCTGGGTGACCGAGGACCCGTCGCTCGGCGCGTCGATCCTCACGTACGACTACCGGTCCCTGATGGTGGTGCCGGTCCGGGCCCGGGGCGTCACCCTGGGCGTGGCGACCTTCGCCCGCACCGAGCGGTTCGGGCCCTTCGAGGACGACGACGTGCGGCTCGCCGAGGAGTTCGTCTCCCGCGCCGCCGTCGCCGTCGACAACGCCCGCCGCTACACCCGCGAGCGCACCGCAGCCCGCGCCATGCAGCAGGCCCTGCTGCCCCAGGCGCTCAGCGGGGGGTCCGCGCTGGACGTGGCCTCCTGGTACCAGCCGGCCGACGTCCCGAACGGGGTGGGCGGCGACTGGTTCGACGTCATCCCCCTGTCCGGCGCCCGGGTCGCCCTCGTCGTCGGTGACGTCGTCGGGCACGGTATGGAGGCCGCCGCGACCATGGGACGCCTGCGGACCGCGGTACGCACCCTCGCCAACCTCGACCTGCCCCCCGACGAACTGCTCGCCCGCCTCGACGACCTGGTCATCGGGCTGATGGGCGCCCACGACGACCACGAGCCGGCCGCCGCGGGCTCCGCCTTCCTCGGCGCGACCTGCCTGTACGCCGTGTACGACCCGGTCGGCGGGCGGTGCGCGATGGCCCGCGCGGGGCACCTCCCGCCCGTCCTCGTCACCCCGGACGGCACGGCCGAGGTGCTGGACCTGCCCGCCGGGCCCCCGCTGGGCCTGGGCTACCTGCCCTTCGAGGCCTGCGAGCGGGATCTCGCCGAGGGCAGCCTGCTGGCCTTCTACACCGACGGCCTCGTGGAGACACCGGACCGGGACATCGACGACGGGATCGCCCGGCTGGGCGACGCCCTCGCCGTACCCCGCTCCTCACTGCGGGAGATCGGCCGGGGCGTGGTCGAGACCCTGCTCACCGGCCCGCCGCCGGACGACGCGGCGCTGCTCCTGGCCCGCACCCGGCGCCTGCCGGCCGACCGGGTCGCCTCCTGGGACCTGCCGAGCGACCCGGCCGCCGTGGGCGCCGCCCGCAGCGCCGCCGTCCGGCAGCTGTCCGAATGGGGGCTGGACGAACTGGCGTTCACCACGGAACTCGTCGTCAGTGAACTCGTCACCAACGCCATCCGCCACGCCTCCGGGCCGGTCGCGCTGCGGCTGATCCGTGACCGAGGGCTCATCTGCGAGGTCACCGACGGCAGCGGGACCTCACCGCGCCCCCGGCACGCCCGCACCACGGACGAGGGCGGACGCGGCCTGATGATCGTGGCCCAGCTGGCCCACCGCTGGGGCACCCGCCACACCGCCACGGGAAAGGTCATCTGGACGGAACAGCCCTTCGTCACGGAACCCTGAGCGGGAACGGAGGCTCGGCCCCCATGGGCCCCGTGGGCAGGGCCCAACGGGCCCTGCCCACGGGGCCCACGGACTCTGCCGTGGGGTGGCCTCGTGGCGTGATCGTGGGCGGTGGAGGGCCCGACGCAGAGGAGCCCCGTAACGGGAGGTGGGTTCCATGCTCCGCACCGTCACCGTGGGTTACGACGGCTCGGCCGAGAGCCGTGCCGCCGCAGAGTGGGCCGCCCGTGAGGCGCTGCTGCGGGGGCTGCCGCTGCGGGTGGTGAATGTCAGGGAACCGGTCCCGGAGCACATCGCGGAGTCGGGCCTCCTGGCCGACGCCACGTTCCGGCAGCGCGCCGAACGGCTGCCGCGCGAGGCGGGCGCGGCGCTCCGCTCGCGCCACCCCGGACTGGAGGTGGTCGCGGAACAGGTCGCCGGCGGCGCCATGGACGTCCTCCCCGAGGTCGCGAAGGACGCCGACCTGCTGGTCCTCGGCTCCCGCGGGCTCAGCGGCCTCGGCGGCTTCCTCGTCGGCTCCGTCGGCATGGTGGTGATCGCCCGCACCAGCACCCCGGTCGTCCTGGTCCGGGCCGGCGGGCACCGTACCGACCCGGACGCACAGGGCGGCCCGGGCCCCGTGGTCGTAGGGGTGGACACCGACAAGCCGAACGGCGCCGTCCTCGGGTTCGCCTTCGAGGAGGCCGCCCGCCGGGGCGCGGCCCTGAAGGCGGTGCACGGCTGGAGCGTCCCTCCGTGCTACGCCTACGCCCTGCCCGCCCACCCGGTGCTCGCCGCCGTTCTGGGCACGGAGCAGTCCGCCGCCCTCAGCGAGGTGATGCGTCCCTGGCGGGAGAAGTTCCCCGACGTCGAGGTGACCGAGGAGTCCCGCGCGGGCAGCGCCGCCGTCCGGATCGTCGACGCCGCCCATGACGCCTCCCTGGTCGTGGTCGGCCGCCGGATCCGGCGCAGCCCGGTCGGCGCGCACACCGGTCCCGTCACGCACGCGGTGCTGCACCACGCCGCGGCCCCTGTCGCCGTCGTCGCGCACGACTGACCCGAGCACTGCAACGGGGGACAGCCGTGCGGCCGGGGGCCCCGACCTCTCGTGGCCGCCGCTCGTGGGCGTGGACGGATCCGTACCGGGCCCGCGCGCCGTCGACCGCGCGGCGGACGGGCCGGCAGGGGTGCAGGTCCGGTCCCGTGCTGCGGAGGACCCGGTCCCGTACGGCCGACGACCTGCGCCGCCCCGGCCTGACGGGCCGACCCACGGCCCCCCGGGGGGAAGGCCGCCGTTGCCGGGGGACCGTGGCGTGAAGGGGGCCGGAGGTGCCGGGCGGCTGTCGTGGGTCGGGCAGATGGCCCAGGTGGCCCTGTCGGGACCGCGGCCTCCGGGGGAAGGTGAGGAGATACGGACCCGCGGGTTTCCCCCGACCATCCCGACGCGGAAGGACACCAAGATGTCCGTCGACACGCACCAGGCCTCCGCCCCGCTCGGCGACGACGAGCTGAGGACGCTGGACGCCCACTGGCGCGCCGCGAACTACCTGGCCGTCGGCCAGATCTACCTCATGGCGAACCCCCTGCTCACCGAGCCGCTGCGCCCCGAACACGTGAAGCCGCGGCTGCTCGGCCACTGGGGCACCTCGCCCGGTCTCAACCTCGTGTACACCCACCTCAACCGGGTGATCCGGGCCCGCGACCTGGACGCCCTGTGCGTCTGGGGTCCCGGGCACGGCGGGCCCGCGGTGGTCGCCGGGTCCTGGCTGGAGGGGTCGTACACCGAGACGTACCCCGACATCACCCGGGACGCGGGCGGGATGGCGCGGCTGTTCAAGCAGTTCTCGTTCCCCGGCGGCGTCCCCAGCCACGTCGCCCCCGAGACCCCGGGCTCCATCCACGAGGGCGGCGAGCTCGGCTACTCCCTGTCCCACGCCTACGGCGCCGCCCTGGACCACCCGGACCTGGTGGTGGCCTGCGTGGTCGGTGACGGCGAGGCGGAGACCGGCCCGCTGGCGACCTCCTGGCACTCCAACAAGTTCCTCGACCCCGTCCACGACGGGGCGGTCCTGCCGATCCTCCACCTCAACGGATACAAGATCGCCAACCCGGCCGTGCTCGCCCGGCTCCCCGAGGACGAGCTGGACGCGCTGCTGCGGGGCTACGGCCACGACCCGCTGTACGTCACCGGCGACGACCCGGCCGCCGTCCACCAGGCGATGGCGCACGCCATGGACACCGCCCTCGACCGCATCGCCGGGGCGCAGCGTGCCGCACGCGAGGACGGCGCCGTCGAGCGCCCCCGCTGGCCGATGATCGTCCTGCGCACCCCCAAGGGCTGGACCGGCCCCGCCGAGGTCGACGGACTGCCGGTCGAGAACACCTGGCGCGCCCACCAGGTCCCGCTGCCCGCCGTCCGGGACAACCCCGAGCACCTGCGGCAGCTGGAGGCGTGGCTGCGGTCGTACCGGCCGGAGGACCTGTTCGACGAGGACGGCCGCCCCCGCGCGGACGTCCTGGCCTGCGTCCCCGACGGCGCCCGCCGTCTCGGCTCCACCCCGTACGCCAACGGCGGGCTGATGCTGCGCGAGCTGCCCCTGCCGCCGTTGGAACGGCACGCCGTCGCGGTGGACAAGCCGGGCGCGACCCTGCACGAACCGACCCGCGTCCTCGGCGACCTCCTCGAGGACGTCATGCGGGACACCGCGGACCGGCGCGACTTCCGGCTCGTCGGCCCCGACGAGACCGCCTCCAACCGCCTCCAGGCCGTGTACGACGCCAGCGGCAAGGCGTGGCAGGCCCGCACGTTCGACGTGGACGAGCACCTCGACCGGCACGGCCGGGTGATGGAGATCCTCTCCGAGCACACCTGCCAGGGCTGGCTGGAGGGCTACCTCCTCACCGGCCGGCACGGCCTGTTCTCCTGTTACGAGGCGTTCGTGCACATCGTCGACTCGATGGTCAACCAGCACGTCAAGTGGCTGCGCGTCACCCGCCGCCTGTCCTGGCGCGCCCCCATCGCCTCCCTGAACTACCTGCTGACCTCGCACGTGTGGCGCCAGGACCACAACGGCTTCTCCCACCAGGACCCCGGTTTCGTCGACCACATCCTCAACAAGAGCCCGGAGGCGGTACGGGTCTACCTGCCGCCGGACGCCAACACGCTGCTGTCGGTCGCCGACCACGTGCTGCGCAGCCGCGACTACGTCAACGTCGTCGTGGCCGGCAAACAGCCCTGCTTCGACTGGCTGACCATGGAGCAGGCGAAGGCGCACTGCGCGCGCGGCGCCGGCATCTGGGACTGGGCCGGCACCGAGACCGGCGACCGCGAACCCGACGTGGTGCTGGCCTGCGCGGGTGACGTGCCCACACAGGAGGTCATGGCGGCGGCGCAGCTGCTGCGACGGCACCTGCCGGAGCTGGCGGTGCGGGTCGTCAACGTCGTGGACATCGCCCGGCTGCTGCCGCGCGGGGAGCACCCGCACGGCATGTCCGACTTCGAGTACGACGGCCTGTTCACCGCCGACAAGCCGGTGATCTTCGCGTACCACGGCTACCCGTGGCTGATCCACCGGCTGGCCTACAGCCGCACCGGGCACCATCACCTGCACGTGCGCGGCTACAAGGAGATCGGCACCACGACCACGCCGTTCGACATGGTGGTGCGCAACGACCTCGACCGCTACCGCCTGGTCATGGACGTCATCGACCGCGTCCCCGGACTGGCCGTGCGGGCCGCCGCGGTACGGCAGCGGATGGAGGACGTCCGGCTCCGCCACCACGAGTGGATCCGCGAGCACGGCACCGACCTGCCGGAGGTCGCCGACTGGACCTGGGACGGCTGACCCCGGTGAGCGGCGGTCCGGACTCCCGAAGGGCCGGACCGCCGTCGCTCACGCGCGCGGGACACTTTGCGGGTCCTTTACAGTTGACGTGGAAGCAGGACATCCTGCTTCCACACATCTCTTCGTACCTGTTCGAAAAGGAGCGACGGTCCCCCGATGGGTGATCCTCCCAGTAGTAGCCGTGCCACCACCCGCAGTCCGCGTCATGCGGCCCGACAGGGAGCGGGGGTGGCACGGTGACCGAGGTCCTGCTGCTCCTGCTCGCCCTGCTGCTGACGCTGGCCTGCGCGGTGTTCGTCGCGGCCGAGTTCTCCCTCACCACCGTCGAGCGCGCCGAACTGGAGCGCGCGGCGGACGCGGGTGAGCGCGGCGCGGCCGGTGCGCTGGCCGCCGTACGCCGTCTGACAGTGCAGCTGTCCGGCGCCCAGCTCGGCATCACCGTCACCTCGCTGGTGATCGGCATGCTCGCCGAGCCGTCCCTCGCCGCGCTGCTGCGCGGCCCGCTGCGCGCCGCCGGCCTGGGCGGCGCCGCCCCGACCGTGGCGACCCTGCTCGGCGTGGCGCTGTCCACGGTGGTGCTGATGGTGATCGGTGAGCTGGTCCCGAAGAACTGGGCCATCTCACGTCCCGCGGCGGTCGCCAAGGTCGTCGCCGGCCCGCAGCGCGCCTTCACGGCCGCCTTCGGCCCGTTCATCCGCCACCTCAACGGCACCGCCAACCGCTTCGTGCGCCGCTTCGGCCTGGAACCCGCCGAGGAACTGGCCTCCGCCCGCACCGCCGAGGAGCTGGGCGCGCTGGCCCGGCACTCCGCCGCCGAGGGCGCCCTGGAGGCGGACTCCGCCGAGCTGTTCGTACGCACCCTGCACCTGAGCGAGCTGACCGCCGAGAACGTGATGACCCCGCGGGTCGACGTCCGCGCCCTGGAGGTGCACGCCACCGCCGCCGACGCCGCCGCACTCAGCCACGCCACCGGCCTGTCCCGCTTCCCGGTGTACCGCGACAGCCTCGACGAGGTCGTCGGCACCGTCCACATCCGGGACGTGCTGGCCCTCGAACCGGAACGGCGCGCCGGCACGCCCGTCACCGAGCTGACCACACCGCCGCTGCTGGTCCCCGACAGCCTCCCCGCCGACCGCCTGCTGGAGCGCATGCGCGCCCACCGCGCCATGGCCGTCGTCATCGACGAGTACGGCGGCACCGCCGGCGTCGCCACCGTGGAGGACATCGTCGAGGAGGTCGTCGGCGAGGTCCGCGACGAGCACGACCCCGTCGAGGTGCCCGAACTGGCCCCCGCCCCGGCGACGGCCGACGGCCGCGCCGTCTGGGAGGCCGACGGCAGCCTCCGGCTTGACCGGCTCACCGCCCTGGGCGTCACCGCCCCGGACGGGCCGTACGAGACGGTCGCCGGACTGATCGCCACCCGCCTGGCCCGCATCCCGGCCAAGGGCGACACCGTCGACGTCGACGGCTGGCGGCTCGACGTGCTCGCGGTCGAGCACCACCGCGCCGACCGCATACGCGTCACCGCACCGGCCCCCGTACGGGCCGAGGTCATGGAGGAAGCCCGATGACCGTCCTGCAACTCGCCATCGGCCTCTTCACCCTGCTGACCAACGCGTTCTTCGTGGGCGCCGAGTTCGCCCTGATCTCGGTACGCCGCAGCCAGGTCGAGCCGCGCGCCCTCGCGGGCGAGAAGCGCGCCAAGATGACCCTGTGGGCGCTGGAGCACCTGTCCGCGATGATGGCCACGGCCCAGCTGGGCATCACCGTCTCCTCGCTGGTGCTCGGCGCGGTCGCCGAACCGGCCATCGCGCACCTGCTGGAGCCGCCCTTCGAGGCGGTGAACGTCCCGGACGCGCTGGTGCACCCGATCGCGTTCGTCATCGCCCTGACCCTCGCCACGTATCTGCACATGCTGATCGGCGAGATGGTGCCGAAGAACATCGCGCTCGCCGCGCCGGTGCCCAGCGCGCTGCTGCTGGGTCCGCCGCTGGTGTGGCTGACCCGGGCACTGCGGCCGTTCGTGTTCGGCATCAACGCCTTCGCCAACGTCCTGCTGCGGCTGCTGCGGGTCGACCCCAAGGACGAGGTGGAGTCGGTGTTCACCGACGACCAGCTCGCCCGGATGGTCGTCGACTCCAGCGAGGCCGGACTGCTCACCCCGGCCGACGGGGAGCGGCTGCGGGACGCGCTGGAGCTGGGCACCCGCCCGGTCGGCGAGATTCTCGTCCCGGCCCGGCGGATGCACACCGTCGACCACACGGTCACGCCGGCGCGCCTGGAGCGGGTGGCCGCCGAGGCGGGCCTGTCCCGCTTCCCGGTCACCGGCCCCGGCGACGCGCTCCTGGGCTACCTGCACATCAAGGACACCCTCGGCGTCACCGAACGGGACCGGCCCTTCCCGCGCACCACGCTGCACAAGGTCACCCGGGTCCGCATCGACACCCCGCTCGACGACACCCTCACCGCGCTGCGCGCGGAGGGCAGCCACCTCGCGGCGGCGGTCGGTGAGAACGGCAAGGTCATCGGCTTCGTGACGATGGAGGACGTCCTCACGGAACTCGTGGGCCCCGCGGCCCCCGCCCCCGCCTGACCCCGCCGCTCACCACGGCCCACCGCGGCCCCGGCCGGACACCCCGTCCGCCCGGGGCCGCGGTCGTACGGTCCCGGCGCGGGGCCGCCGTCACGCGCCCAGGTGGCGGTGGCGCTCGTTGTGCCAGGCGATCGCGCGGCGGATGTCCGGCTCGTCGAGGCCCGTGCGGCAGGCGAGGTCGGTCATGGCGACCGGCGGGCCGGAGCCCAGCACGCGGCCGATCTTGCCCGCCCAGAGCTCCTCCTGCACGAAGGGCCGGCGCCGGTACACGGCGCGGACCTCCTCCAGGTGCGCTTCGCAGCAGGCGGTCACGCGCCGCAGTCCGTCGTGGAGGGGATCGGCGGGATGCACGGCCGAGGAGTCCGCCACGTACCCGCGCACCGCCTCGCCGGGCGGGAAGGTCCTCGCGCAGAGGTCGCACAACTCCGGCGCGGGGGCGTCGGATCGGCGAACGTGCTTCTTACGCTTCCACATGGGAACTCCCGGTGGCCGACTGCGGTCAGCGTACTGCCGGAAGCCTGCCCCCACCCGGTGACGGACAGACCACCCGACCGCGTCGGCCTACGGCACGCCCAGCTCGAACAGGACGTACCCCGCATAGGATCCCGACGCCACCGCCGCCGTGCCCAGCACCGTGACCAGCGCGGACCGGCTCAGCCGGCGCATGGCCAGGGCGAGCGGCACGAACAGGGGGAACAGCGGGAGCAGATAGCGCGAGACGTTGCCGAAGTACTGCTGGGTGCCCATGACCGTCAGGTACGACAGCACCGTGTACACGACCAGCACGACGGGCGGACGCAGCCGCACCAGCAGCACGGTCAGCACGGGCACCAGCAGCACCACACCCACGCCGATCGTGTCCTCCATCGGCATGGCGAACAGGTAGTCGAAGTGGCCGACCGGCAGGGAGGTCAGCACGTCGAGACTGTGCCGCCCGTAGTCGAAGGTGTGACCCCAGGCGCCTTCCTGGAGCTTGGTGTAGCCGCCCCAGTCACCCATCCGGTACCCCACCCAGCCCAGGTAGCCGGCCACCCCGAGCGGCGCGATCGCCACCGCGGCCAGCGGGCGCCGCCAGTCCTCCGCACGGCGCAGCACCGCGCACAGCCCCGCGACGCCGAGGGCCGCGACCAGGGCGACGGCGGTGGGCCGGGTGAGTCCGGCGGCGAAGGTCAGCACCGCGGCGAGCGCCCAGCGGCGCGTCGTCACGGCCCAGCAGGCCCAGGCGGCCAGCGCGGTGTACAGCGACTCGGAGTACACCGCCCACTCCGTGCCGGACCCCGGCCACACCGCCCACAGACCGACCGCGACCAGCCCGGCCCGGTGGCCGCCGAGCCGCGCGGTGACGGCGTGGATGCCGAGCGCGGCGGCGAACGAGCACACCACGGAGACGGCCATCCCGGCGCCGTACGGGCCGAGCCCGGTGATCTCCATGACCAGCCGCATCAGCGCCGGGTACAGCGGGAAGAACGCCGCCGAGTTGCCCTCCAGGGTGATCAGACCGGTGGCGCCGGGGACGGGCTCCAGGACGGGGTCGTAGCCGAACAGGGCGATCTGCTGGTACCACCAGCCGTCCCAGCTGCCCAGCACGTCCCACGGGTGTGCGCCGCCGCCGAAACGCGGATGCTTCTCCCGGAAGTCGCCGGCCGAGTCCAGCAGCAGCATGAACACGGCGAAGCCGACCAGCTTGAGCACGCCGTACGTGGCGAGCACCGGGCCGTGACGCGCGGCGAGGCTCCGCAGCCGTTCGCGCGGCCCGGGTACGGCCGGGCCGTCGGGCGCGTCGGCCGGGGCGGCCGGGCGGGTCAGGGGCGTCGTGCCGGTCATGAGGCGGAGGTTCCTGTCGTACGGCGGGAGCGGCGGCCCGGGAATACCCAGGCCCGCAGGACGTGGAAGCGCAGCAGGGCCGCGGCGAGGTTCGCGGTGACCAGCACCGGCACCTCGGTGCGGGGTCCGGCGCCGGGGACGGTGAGGTGGAGGACGGCCAGCGCGCCGCCGGTGAGGGCGAGACCGGCGAGGAAAGCCACCAGCCCTCCGAGGTGGTGGGCCGGCAGTCCCTCGCGGCCCCGCACCCCGAAGGTGAACCGCCGGTTCGCGGCGGTGTTGACGACGGCGCAGAGCAGCAGCGCGAGTGCGTTGCCCGCCTGGGCGCCCGCGGCCGGGCGCAGCAGGACGTACAGGAGCAGGTGCAGCAGGGTGGTGACGGCGCCGACGGCGGCGAAGCGCACGATCTGGGTGACGCGGCCGGGCGGCGGGCCCGCGGCGCCGCCGGACGTCCCGGCGCGCCCCAGGGCGGCCAGCGGCAGCCGGCCACGGGCCAGCGCCCGTCCCAGCCGGGCCATGCCGCGCAGGTCGGCGAGCGCCGTGGGGAGCAGATCGACCCGGCTGTCCGGGTCGTCCACCCAGTCCACCGGCACCTCGTGGATCCGCAGGCCCGCCCGCTCGGCGATCACCAGCAGTTCCGTGTCGAAGAACCACTCACGGTCCTCGACCAGCGGCAGCAGCCGCTCCGCCACGTCACGCCGTACCGCCTTAAAGCCGCACTGCGCGTCGGAGAACCCCACGGAGAGGGTGCCGCGCAACAGCCCGTTGTAGCAGCGGGAGATGATCTCCCGCTTCGGTCCGCGCACCACCCGGGAGCCGCGGGCCAGCCGGGTGCCGATGGCGAGGTCGGAGTGGCCGGAGATCAGCGGGGCCACGAGTGGCAGCAGGGCCGCGAGGTCGGTGGACAGGTCCACGTCCAGATAGGCCAGCACGGGGGCGGGGGAGCGGGACCAGGCGGTGTGCAGCGCGCGTCCGCGTCCCTTCTCCTCCAGCCGCACCCACCGGATGCCGGGGAATTCCGCGGCCAGGCGCGCGGCGATCCCGGGTGTCCGGTCCGTGCTGGCGTTGTCGGCGACCGTGATCCGGAACGGATAGGGGAAGGTCTCGGCAAGGTGGGCGTGCAGCCGCCGGACGCAGGGCTCCAGGTCCCGTTCCTCGTTGTGCACGGGCACGACCACCTCCAGGACGGGCTCGGAGTGGTCCGCGGGGAGCGCCGCCGGGCAGGGCGGCGCCGGCCGGGCGGCGGAGGGGCCGGTCGGGGGTCGGTGGGGCGGTGCGGACCGCCCGGCGGTTCTCATGGCGGGTCACGGTCTCTTTCCGGCGTGCGCCTGCGGGGTGGGTGGTGCGGGCGAGGGGTCAGGGGGTATGCCCGAGGTGTTATGGGCATGCCAAACAACCCGTGGGGTGGTCCCCAGAACGGCCCGGTCGGGTGTCCCGGGGCGAGGGGTGGGCGTGCCGGGTCCTACGGACCGGCGGTCGAAGTGGTCGAAGCGGTCGAAGCGGGGAACACGGGCGACACAGGCGGGTCCGGCGTCATCCGGTCGGCGGGGGAGAGGTCGGCGTGCTGTCCGTGCCGGGGATGGCGGTCCCGGTTGCCGTCGACTCGGGTGGTTCCCTCGTGCCGAGGTGGGTCGTGCCGGGCTCCGCCGTCCCCGGTTCCGTCGTGGCCGGCCCCGTGGTCCCCGGCGGTGAGGTGCCGGGGGGCATGGACTCGGGGGTGTGGGTGGGCGGCAGGGACGGGCTCGGCCCGGTGCCGGACGGGGACACGGTGGGCTCCCCCGACGCCCCCGGTGCCGTGGACCCGGTCGCGGGCAGCGGCAGGTCGGCGGGCGCGGAACCGGAACCGAGGTGGGGCAGCAACGCCAGGCCGATGCTCAGCCCGGCCACCGCGAGGGCGGAACCGCCGGCCCGCACCAGCGCCCGGGACCGGCGACGGGCCCGGATGCCGTCGTACAGGCGGGTGCGCTGCCCCGGTTCGAGGGGGATGTGTGACCGGCCCTCGCGCATCATGCGCGTCAGCTCGCGCTCGAAGTCGTCCATCGCTGCTCCCCTCACCTCACGGGCCGGACGGAATCGGACAAAATCTGCCGCAGCCGTGCGACCCCCCGCGACGCGTGGGAGCGCGCGGTGCCCACCGGACAGCCCAGGGCCTGCGCCACCTGCCCCTCGGGCAGGTCCTCGTAGTAGCGGAGCACGACCGCGGCCCGCTGGCGGGGCGGCAGCAGCGCCAGCGCCGCCTCCAGCCGCGAGCGTTCCGCGACGGCCGCCGACACGTCACCCGGCTCGGGCCGGTCGGGCAGCTCGCCCACCGGGCGCTCGCCCCACCAGCGGCGGCGGGCCGAGCGGGCCGCCATCCGCACCAGCACCTGACGCACGTACGCCTCCGGTGCCTGCTCGGCGACCTTCGGCCAGGCGAACCACAGCTTCACCAGAGCCTCCTGGACCAGGTCCTCGGCGCGCTGGCGGTCGCCGCCGGTGAGCAGACGCGCGACATGCAGCAGCGCCGACCAGCGGGCGGCCACGAACTCGTCGAAGCCGTCGGCCCGAAACCGCTGCATCCCTTACCGCCCCGTGTCCGTACAAGCCCTTGCACCTGGAAGAAGGCCTTGGGGCGGGGGAAACGATGCACCCGCGTGCTGTGATGCGCCTCACGTCCCCGCCGGGGGGTGCGGAGAGGCGGGCGTCCGCCGGGGGACCGGCCCTGAAAACACGTAGGACAGTGCCGAAGGGCACTGTCAGTCTGACCGGATGCGTACACCCAGAGAAGCAGCCAGGGTCGCGGTGCTGGACCCCGAGGGATCGGTCTTCATGTTCCGCTACGACAACGACGAGGTCGGCGTGCACTGGGCGATGCCCGGTGGAGGGACGGAACCGGGCGAGTCACCGCTGGAGGCCGCCGAGCGGGAGGTACGGGAGGAAACCGGATGGACCGACCTCCGGATCGAGGACACCGTGCTGTGTCTGTGGGAGCACGACTTCACGCGGGCCGGGGTGCCCGTGCGCCAGCACGAGCACATCTTCCTCGCGCATGCTCCCCGCCGGGAGCCGGCCGGGGACCTCACCGCCGCGCACACCGCGGACAAGATCCTCACGTGGCGCTGGTGGTCCCCTGCCGAACTGGCCGGGGAACACGAGCCGTTGTGGCCGCCGCAGCTCCCCGGACTGCTCGCCGGCGTGCTCAGGAACGGCGCTCCGGCCACCCCCGTCGATCTGGGCTTCGTCCCGAACGGGCCCGTCGTCCGGGGAGAAGGGATCTGACATGACGACGGCCCCGGCGAAAGCCGGGGCCGGTCGGGGCTAGTGGGCGCCCGGTCCTCCGCTGCCGAAGCCGCCGCTGCCGCCGCCCTCCCAACGGGGCCGCTCCTGCGCGGCGCCGGTACGGGTGCCGGCGTTGCCGTGGCCCCCCAGCTCGTGCGGCGTCAGCCGCTCGTCGCTCTTGGGCATCTCGTTCGGCTCCCGCTGCTCCCGCACCTCGCGGACCGGGCCGCCCTCGGGCATCCGGGGCTGCTCCTCGGGCCGGGGGTGGCTCGTGTCGTTGCTCCTGACGCGGCGGCTGCCGAAGACGAACATGCCGATCAGCAGGGCCAGGACCGCGATCCCCGCCACCACCAGTCCGACACCGAGGGCACCGCGGCCGGCCGCCAGGTCGGTCGTCTCCATCCATGAGGCGTTCATCATGGCCTGCGGGTACCCCCGGACCCGCCCGCGAACCAGCCCGCCTCCCGCCGCGGCCGGCCGCACGACGCCCCGGAACCCGTGCGGCCACCGGGCGCCACGGGGTTTGACGGACCGCACGGCGGCAACCCGCGCGATGTGACGACGACATCGCAGGAGGAGCTGTTCCGGTTCCTGGAAGACCGGTTCGCCTGCGCCCAGGCGTGCACCGAGTGCGCGCGGGCCTGCGCCACCCGGGCCGGACTCGTGGACCCCGACGGCACCGAGAACCAGGAACTCGTACGGCGCAAGGGCATCATGTGCGCGGAGGTCTGCGACGCGACCTGCCGGGTGCTGTCCGAGGAGAACCAGGCGGACGAGGCGACCATCCGCATGCAGGTCGAATGGTGCCGGCAGGTGTGTCTGGAGAGTGCCCGGACCTTCGACGGGCACCCCGGCGCGGAAGGGACCGCGGAGGCCTGCCGCGCCTGCGCCCGGGCCTGCACCGACTTCCTCGCCACCCTCAACTGACCCACCCCTCCGCCTGCCCCCGGCCGCCGCCGGGAGGTGGCCGCCCTGCGCGAGCGGGCCCTCGGCGCCGACCACCCTGGTCAGCCCGCGTGAGGTCGCGGTCGCCCTGGGCCGGCTCGAACGGTGGGCGGACGCGCTCACCGAGTACCGCAGGGTGGCCGACGCCCGTGAACGCGTCGTCGGTCCCGACCACCCCGACACCCTCGCCGCCCGCGAGGACGAGGCCCACTGCCTGGAGCGTGTGGGCCACGCGCGAGAGGCCGCGGAGCTGTACCGGAGGGTTGCCGCGCCGCGCGGACAGGGCCTGGCCGGAGGCGCCTGATCCGTTTCCCCTCCGGCCTCCTCTGGCCGCCGCCGATCATCACGTGTTACCAAGAACCATGACCGCAGCTCAGGAGTCCCGGACGTACGACGCCGTCATCGTCGGCGGAGGCCACAACGGCCTCGTCGCCGCCGCCTACCTCGCCCGCGCCGGGCGCTCCGTGCTGGTGCTGGAGCGGCTCGGCCACACCGGCGGCGCGGCGATCTCCACGCGTCCGTTCGCCGGCGTCGACGCCCGGCTGTCCCGGTACTCGTACCTGGTCAGCCTGTTGCCGCGGAAGATCCTCACGGACCTGGGGCTGGACGTGCGGCTGGGCACCCGTACCATCTCCTCCTACACCCCCACCGAACGTGACGGGCGGCCCACCGGACTGCTGGTCGGCGGCGGCGAGCAGCGCACCCGCGAGGCGTTCGTCCGGCTCACCGGCTCCGACCGCGAGTACCGGGCGTGGCAGAGCTTCTACGAGCTGACCGGCCGGGTCGCCCGCCGTGTCTTCCCCACCCTCACCGAGCCGTTGCCCACCCGCGAGGAGCTGCGCCGCACCGTCGACGACGAGGAAGCCTGGCGGACCCTCTTCGAGGAGCCCCTCGGTGCCGCCGTCGAGGAGCGCTTCGCCGACGACCTGGTGCGCGGCGTGGTGTTCACCGACGCCCTCATCGGCACCTTCGCCGACGCCCACGACCCCGCGCTCCCGCAGAACCGCTGCTTCCTCTACCACGTCATCGGCGGCGGCACCGGCGCCTGGGACGTCCCGGTCGGCGGCATGGGCGCGGTCACCGACGCGCTCGCCGACGCCGCCCGCGCCGCCGGAGCGGTCATCGCCACCGGCCACGAGGCCGTACGCATCGACACCGACGGCCGTACCGCCGAGATCACCCACCGCACGGCCGACGGCGAGGGCGTCGTCGGCGCCCGGCACGTCCTGGTCAACGCCTCCCCGGAGGAACTGGCCCGGCTCACCGGCGACACGCCCCCGCCGCACGCGGAGGGCGCCCAGCTCAAGGTCAACATGCTGCTCACCCGGCTGCCCCGGCTGCGCGACAGCTCCGTCGACCCGCGCGAGGCGTTCGCCGGCACCTTCCACATCGCGGAGGGGTACGAGCAGCTGGCCACCGCGCACGCCCAGGCCGCGGCCGGCCGGCTGCCCGACGCCCCGCCCTCGGAGATCTACTGCCACTCGCTCACGGACCCGTCGATCCTCGGCCCCGACCTGGCGGCGCGCGGCTACCAGACGCTCACCCTGTTCGGACTGCACGCCCCGGCGCGGCTGTTCGAGCGGGACAACGACGCGACGCGCGAGGAGCTGCTGACGTCGACGCTCGCCCAGCTCGACGCCTGCCTGGACGAGCCGATCACCGACTGCCTGGCCACCGACGCCGAGGGGCGCCCGTGCATCGAGGCCAGGTCCCCGCTGGACCTGGAACGCGACCTGGGGCTGCCCGGCGGCAACATCTTCCACCGCGAGCTGTCCTGGCCCCACGCCCAGGACGGCACCGGCCGCTGGGGCGTGGAGACCGCCCACGCCAACGTCCTGCTGTGCGGCGCGGGAGCGGTGCGCGGCGGCGGGGTGAGCGGAGTGCCGGGGCACAACGCGGCGATGGCGGTGCTGGAGGCCACGCAGGCCTGACGGCCCTCCGCGCCCCGAAGCCCCGCCCGGCTCACGGGCCACGCAGGCCCGTCGGCCCCCGCGCGGCCGACAGCCGCACCGGCCTGTCGGCGCCCGGCCCGGTCACCGGGCGGGGCCCACGGTCGCCTCAGCCGTCCTCCCGGGTCCAGCCCTGCGGCCGGAGCCGCGCCGCGTCGGCGGGGCGGGCCTCGTCGAAGATCCGTCGGCGGCCCCGCTCGACGCGCAGCCCGTCGACGTAGGCGCCGCGGCCGACGTACAGCCGGTCCGTCGTGTACCGCCAGCGCAGCACCAGGCCCGCTGCGGCGGGCAGGTCCGCGGTGAGGTCGTGCCAGACCCGGCCGGACCAGCCGGTCGCCGTACCCGTCGGGTGCTGCTCGGGCGTGGCGCCGCGTCGCGCGGTGGTGAACGGCACCGGCTGCCACGACGTGCCGCCGTCCGCCGAGGATTCCAGGACCAGGACGTCGGCGCGGGGCTCGGTGTCCCACCACAGCGAACAGCTCAGCCGGTTCCCGCCGGACGAGGTGTCCAGTGCGGGCAGTGTGAGGGTGGCCGTCGCCGCGTTCGCCATCCCCGAGAACCACGCCGTGCGGCCGTGCGCCGGCCGGACCGGCACCGCGCGGGCCAGCTGGTTCGCTGCGGCCACCCGGGGCGCCGAACCGGACCGCCAACTGCGCACCGGGTGCACGGAGTTGCCCAGGACGACGAGGAACGAGTCGGTGGTCGGGTCGAGCACCAGCGCGGTGCCGGTGAAGCCGGTGTGTCCCGCCGTGCGGGGCGTGGCCATCGCGCCCATGTACCAGTGCTGGTAGAGCTCGAAGCCCAGACCGTGCTCGTCGCCCGGGAACGCGGTGTTGAAGTCGGTGAACATCAGCTCCACCGACTCCGGCCGCAGGATCCGCTCCCGGCCGCGGACACCGCCGTCGAGCAGCGTGCGGGCGAGGATCGCCAGGTCCCAGGCGTCGGAGAACACACCGGCGTGGCCGGCGACCCCGCCCAGGCTGAAGGCGTTCTCGTCGTGCACCTCGCCCCACACCAGGCCACGGTCCAGACCGGACCAGGGTGTGCGGGCGTCCTCGGTCGCGGCGATCTTCGGTTTCCAGGAGGCCGGCGGGTTGTACCGGGTGCGGCGCATGCCCAGGGGCTCGGTGATCTCCTCACGGAGCAGCACGTCCAGCCGGCGGCCGGTGACGTGCTCCAGCACCAGTTGCAGCGAGATCAGGTTGAGGTCCGAGTACAGGTACACGGTCCCCGGCGGGTTCGCGGGCGCCTGGTCGTAGACGCGCCGCACCTTCTCCTCGTACGTCGGGGCCTCGTACAGCGGGATCCAGGCCGGGAACCCCGAGGTGTGCGTGAGCAGTTGGCGGATCGACACGTCCTGCTTGCCGGCCCGTCCGAAGTCCGGCAGGTACGAGGCGACCGGCGCCTCCAGTGCCACCGTGCCCCGCTCGATCTGCTGCACGGCGAGGATGGAGGTGAACAGCTTGGACACCGACGCCAGGTCGAAGACGGTGTCCTCGGCCATCGGGATCTGCTGGTCCACCGGGAACTCGACGCCGGTGTCGGTCTCCTCGTCGTACGCCTGGTAGCGCACGGCCATGCCGATCGGCTTGTGCAGGGCGACCGTGTGACCGCGTCCGGCGAGCAGAACGGCGCCCGCGTACCACGGGTGTTGGGGGGAGGGCTGGAGGAACGCTTCGGCATCGGTGACGAGTTGCCGCAGCGGTCCGGGCAACAGCCCCGCCTGGCGCGCCGATCCGTGCCGCAGCGCCGGGCGGCTCCCACGGGCCGGGGCGGCCGCCGCGGCCGGGTCCGCGGGCAGCCCGGCGAACGCCAGCGCACCGCCCAACGCCACCGCGCCCGCCCCCAGTCGACGCCGGGTGATCCCTCTCGCGTCCGCCATCCCATGCCTCCCGATTCGTGTCCCCACGCCGCCTGAAAGTAACTTCCGGGGATCGTCGCGCGGATGAAACTTTCCTGTCAGCGGTACGGGTTGTCAATGGGTCAGGAGCGGCCGTCAGTTGACAGGCGGCCGGGGAGGGCCTTGATCGTCGGGGAGGCCGCTGGTTGGGTGGCCGGTATGGACGATCTCGGGCCCGTGCCGTGGCCGCCCGCACCGATCGGGACGGCGAGGCTCCGCCTGCGTCCGTCCGAGGCCCGTGACCGCGCGGCGTTCGTCGAGCTGCTGTCGTCGCCGGAGGTGCACACCTACCTGGGCGGACCGCGTCCGCGCGACGAGCTGGAGCGTGAGCTGCCCGACGTGCCGGAGCGGTGGCCCGGGAGCTTCGTCGTCGAGCGGGACGGGGTGATGGTCGGGCAGGTGCTGCTCAGGAGGGCGACGCGGCGGCACCGGCCGGCCGCCGCGGGCAAGGTCGAACTGGGCTACCTGTTCCTGGCGTGGGTGTGGGGATCCGGGTGTGCCGCCGAGGCGTGCGCGGCGGCACTCGACTGGGTGGAGGGCGTCCTCCCCGGTGAGCCGGTGGTCCTCGCGACCCGGACCGCGAACGCCGCCTCGATGCGCCTCGCCGCGAAGCTGGGCTTCACCGAGGTGGAGCGGTTCCGGGCCTGGGACGCCGACCAGTGGCTCGGTCTGCGCGCCCCGGGCCCGCTCCCGGACCGAGCCCGGTAGGCACACCCCGCCGCGCGCTCAGCCCCGGCGTTCCCGCAGGTCCACGATGCGGCGGATCTTGCCGACCGACCGCTCCAGGGACTCAGGGTCGACGATCTCCGCCTCGACCGAGACGCCGATGCCGTCCTTCACGGCCTGGACGATGGAGCGGGCCGCCGCCTCGCGGGCCGCCGCGTCCGCGTCCGGGCGGGCCTCCGCGCGCACCGTCAGGGAGTCCATGCGGCCCCGCGTCGTCAGTCGGAGCTGGAAGTGCGGCGCCACCCCGGGGGTGCGCAGCACGATCTCCTCGATCTGCGTGGGGAACAGGTTCACCCCGCGCAGGATCACCATGTCGTCGCTGCGCCCGGTGATCTTCTCCATCCGCCGGAACACCCGTGCCGTGCCCGGCAGCAGCCGGGTCAGGTCCCGCGTCCGGTACCGGACGATCGGCATCGCCTCCTTGGTGAGCGAGGTGAACACCAGCTCCCCCTGCTCGCCCTCGGGAAGCACCTCACCGGTGAGCGGGTCGACGACCTCCGGGAAGAAGTGGTCCTCCCAGATGTGCAGGCCGTCCTTGGTCTCCACGCACTCCTGCGCGACGCCCGGCCCGATCACCTCGGACAGCCCGTAGATGTCGACCGCGTCGATCGCGAACCGCTCCTCGATCTCCTGTCGCATCCGCTCCGTCCACGGCTCGGCGCCGAAGACACCCACCCGCAGCGACGTGGAGCGCGGGTCGACACCCTGCCGCTCGAATTCGTCGAGCAGGGTCAGCATGTAGGACGGGGTCACCATGATGACCGACGGCTTGAGGTCCTGGATCAGCGTGACCTGCCGTGACGTCATCCCGCCCGACGCGGGGATCACCGTGCAGCCGAGCCGTTCGGCGCCGTAGTGGGCGCCCAGTCCGCCGGTGAACAGCCCGTAGCCGTACGCCACATGGGCGATGTCGCCGGGCCGCCCGCCCGCCGCGCGCAGCGACCGCGCCACCATGTCCGCCCACATGGACAGGTCGTTCTCCGTGTAGCCGACGACCGTCGGGCGGCCGGTGGTGCCGCTGGAGGCGTGCAGCCGGCGGATCCGCTCGCGCGGGACGGCGAACATGCCGTACGGGTAGTTCTCCCGCAGGTCCGCCTTGGTGGTGAACGGGAACCGGGCCAGGTCGGACAGCGAACGGCAGTCGTCGGGGTGGACGCCCGCCTTGTCGAAGGACTCCCGGTAGAAGGGCACGTTCTCGTACGCGTGCCGCAAGGAGCCGCGCAGCCGCTCCAGCTGGAGGGCCCGCAGACCGTCGAGGTCGAGTCGCTCCGCCGGGTCCAGCAGGTCCGTCGCCTGAGTCATCAGGACCTTCCCTTCACACATCGCACCACTGTCGACCGATCATTCGGTCGCCTGCCACGGGGCCCAGTAACGCAGGCCACCACGGCCCGGTGCAAGAGCCCGGCCTGCTTCTCACCTACGGCGCCGGACGGGCGTGGCCGACGGTCCGCGCCCCTTCCCCGCGTCACCGCGCCCCCTTCGACGTCCTCCCTCCGTGGCCTGTCCGCGGGACACCCCGATCGCTAGGCTGGCCGCGGACTACGGCAAGAGGGAGGAGCACGGACGTGGCCGAGAGCACCACCCAGCAACGCCCGCTCACGGGCTGGGACAAGCCCGAGCTGGACCTCAGCAACGCACAGTGGCAGTCCAGCAGTGGGGGTCTGGGCGATGTCCAGATCGCCTTCGTGGAGGGCTTCATCGCCATGCGCAACAGTGGCCGCCCGGAGAGCCCCTCCCTGATCTTCACCCCCGCGGAGTGGGGCGCGTTCGTCTCGGGGGCGCGGGGAGGGGAGTTCGACCTGACCTGAGCCGCGCCGCCGCCGCGAGGGGTGTGCCGCGCGCTTTTCCGGACACGTGATCCGCAGTGCCGTCCGCGGCCCCCGGCCGTACCGGGACGGGACGGCGAGGACCGAAGGACGTATCCGGAGGCGAGGCACATGAACGACAAGCCGGTGATCGCGGCGGTGGACGGTTCCCAGGACGGGCTGCGCGCACTGGAGTGGGCCCTCGACGCCGCCCGTCGGCACGAGGCTCCGCTGCGGGTCCTGCACGTCCGCCCGGAACCGTTCCGCACACGGCCGGACGGGCCACCCGGTCCCGGTGAGGACCCGGTCCTCGCCCAGGCGCAGGCCCGTCTGGCGGAGCTCGGCGGTGTGTCGTCCGTCGAGTACGTGGTGACCGAGGGAGCGCCGGGGCCGCTGCTGACCGGGGCGGGTGCCGAGGCCCGGCTGCTGGTGCTCGGCTCCCGGGGACGCGGGGGCTTCGCCAGCCTGCTGCTCGGGTCGAACTCCCTGGCCGCGGCGCGGGACGCCGAGTGCCCGGTGGTCGTGGTGCCCCGGCCCGGACGCGGCGGCGAGGAGGAGGCGCCGGTACGGCCGGACGGCCCGGTGGTGGTGGGGGTGAACCCCGACGGCCCGGTGGGCTCCGCCGACCCCGACAGTCCCGACGCGACGACGCTCGCCTCCGCCTTCGACGAGGCCGCCCGGCGGAACACCGCCCTGCGGGTCGTCACCGCCTATCCGTCGCTGCTGCAGACAGTGATGCTGCCCGGCGAGATGCCGCCTCCGCAGATCGACCAGGACGCGCTCGAACAGGAGACCCGCGCCCTCCTGGACGGCCTGCTCGCCCCGCACCGGGAACGGCACCCGCACGTCGTCACCGACACGGCGGTGCTCCCCGGGGACGCGGCCGGACACCTGGTCGACGCCTCCGAGGGCGCCGCGCTCGTCGTGGTGGGCCGCCACCGCCGCCGGCTCTTCGCGGCCGCCCGCATGATGGGCTCGGTCACCCAGGCGGTCCTGCTCCACTCCCGCAGCCCGGTCGCGGTCGTCCCGCCCGTCGGCGCGGAGGACGGGGCACCGGCGGACTGAGCGGCGCAGGCGCCGAGCCGGGCGCCCCGTCCTGGCGTGGTGACCGCCCCGACGCCCTTCGACCCCGCCCGCGCCCGAAGGAAGACGGGCGGGAGGGGGCGAGCGAAGGGCCTCGAACCCGAGAAGCACCGACAAAGCCGGAGCCCCGGACGCCCGGCACAGGTGCCGCTTCGGGCCACCCTGGCTGCGTCCTGATCCGTGTGGCCTCTCCGGGCTCGATGGTGGGTGGTCGCCCTCTCTGGCGTGTGGCCGGCCTGGCCGGGACGCGAAAGGGCCCGGCGGGTCCCGGGGCCGGGGCGGTCGTGCACCGCGTCTTGGCGCCGTGGCTGGGGAGTCGGTGGTCGGGGACCTGCCCGCCGCCCTCCGCTTCGGGCCACCCCGCCGGGCTGAGCCCCTATTATCGGCCGCATGCGGGACTCGATCACCAGGGACACCCGGCTCGCGCTGGACCTCGCCCTCACCCTCCGCCACGACGGCGACGGATCGGTCACCGACGACCTCGCCGACCCCGCCGGCCTCACCGACTGGGTCCGCGCCCGTACCTCCGTGCTTCCCGCCCCCGAGCGGTTCGTCGCCGACACCGGCCGGCTCACCGCCGTGCGCGACCTGCGCGCCGCCGTCCGCGCCCTCTTCGCGCACGCCGTACGCCCCGCCCCGCCGAGCCGCGCCGATGCGAGCCGCCTGCTGCCCGTGCCCGAAGCACTGCGCCGGCTGAACGAGGCGGCCGCCCGCACCCCCACCGTCCCGGTCCTGGACTGGGACGAGGACACCGGTCCGGCGGTACGGCGCCGGCCGGCTCCTGGTCACGCGGACGACCTCACCGCCGCCCTCGCCCGAGCCGTGATCGGGTTCCTCGCCGGCCCCGACCGGGACCGGCTGCGGGCCTGCCACGCACCCCGCTGCGTCCGCTACTTCCTGAAGGACCACCCCCGTCAGGAGTGGTGCAAACCGTCCTGCGGCAACCGTGCCCGAGTGGCCCGGCACCACGGGCGCCGGCGGCAGGCCGGGTAGCTCCGGCGGCTTCCGCCCGACCGTCCGAACCGGGGCCCGGGCACGTACCATGGCGACATGTCGTTCCTCCGCCGCCGCAGTGCCACACCCGCCGGGCCCGATTTCGACGTACTGGCCATGGACCCGGGCGACTGGCCCGGCAACCTGGGCGCCGGCCTGCTGCCGGCCCCCGACGGAAGCTGCCAGGGCGTCTTCCTGCGCTACGACCTGTTCGGCGGCCGCGGCCCCGCGATGATCATCGGCAACCTGCCCGAGGGCTCCCCGGCGCGGGACGTCCCCGAGGGCGAAGTCCCCTTCGAGGTCGGACAGCTGCTGCTGGCGCTGGAGAACGACGAGGAGGTCACCGTCACCGGCACGGAGGACGTGCCGGTGATGCAGGGCGACAACCTGCTGATCGTGCGTCGCGTGAAGATGTCCGAGGGACGCATCTCCTGCGTGCAGTTCGACCGCAGCGACAAGGTCCTGGTGACCATCGCCGCCTGGGACCGCCCATCACCGACGACCTGTACGCCCTCCTCAAGCCGCTGCCGGCGGAGCTGTTCCAGCAGGGCTGACCCCGCGCACGGACGACGACGGGCGCCCCGGACCGCACCGGTCCGGGGGCGCCCGCCGTGTTGCGCGCGCTCCCGCGTTACGACGACGCCACCGTCACGTCCGCCGCCCGCACGAACCCGACCCGGTGGCCGAACTGGATCTCGTAGTACTGCTCCTTGCCGCGCACCACTTGGTGCGAGGCAGGGTCGAAGGTCACCGCGTAGTAGTACTCGCTCGGCACCTTGCCCCCGGTCACGTACTTCTGCCCGGCGAGCACCGTGTACGGCAGCGCCGACACCGTCTGGACCGGTACCCCCGCCGGGTAGGCCGCCGCCTCCGGGTAGGCGCGCCCGTACACGGGGACGGAGTCCAGCCCCTCGCGCGGGGTGATCACCTTCGCCTTGGCGGGCACGGCCACCGGGTTCTCCGCCGGGTTGCGGAACCAGGCCTTCTGGCCGAGGTACCAGATCGCCGTCCAGTCGCCCCAGCGGTCGGCGACCGCGTACTGCTGGCCGGTGGAGACCCGCGAGGACAGGTCGTTCACCCCGGTGGTCGGCGCGGAACCGAGGCCGATGTCCCTGATCAGCGGGGAGTTCTCGTCGTGGTCGGAGTACAGCCGCACCGCGCTCGACCCGTGCGGGGCGCAGGGTTCACCGGCGCTCTCGCAGCCGGTGAACACCGGCCGGTGGGTGTCGTAGTCGGGGCGGACGGTGACGACGCCGGAGTTCTTGGCGCCGGTCGCCTTCAGGGGGCTGCCCAGCAGCTCGAAGTAGTGCCGCCAGTCCCAGTACGGTCCGGGGTCGGTGTGCATGCCGGGGATCGTGGCCGTGGTGGTCCCGGGGACCGTGTCGTGGCCGAGGATGTGCTGCCGGTCCAGCGGGATGCCGTGCTTGTCGGCGAGGTACCTCACCAGCCGGGCCGAGGACCGGTACATGGCCTCGGTGTACCAGGCGTCGGGGTCGGTGAGGAAACCTTCGTGCTCCAGGCCGATCGACGCCGCGTTGACGTACCAGTTGCCGGCGTGCCAGGCGACGTCCTTCGCCTTCACGTGCTGGGCGATGTGGCCGTCGGTGGAGCGCAGGCTGTACTGCCAGGACACGTAGGTGGGGTCCTGGACCATGTCGAGGACGCCCTCCCAGGCGCCCTCCGTGTCGTGCACGACGATGTACCGGATCCGCTGCGAGGCGGGCCGGTTCCCCAGGTCGTGGTTGCCGTAGTCGTCCTCGCCGAACTCCTCGTACGGCGCCGGGATCCACTCGCAGGACACCGTCCTCGGGCACTCCGTGGAGGCCGCGGAGCCGGTGCGCAGTCCGGCGCGGTCCAGCGCCGAGGCGTCGGGGGCGAGGTCCGGGCGGGCGTCCAGGGCGACCCGCTGCCCCGCGTCCGTGACGCGCCGCTCGCCGGCCCGGATCACCGCGAACACGTCGTTCGCGTACGCCGTCGCCGAGGCGCGGTCGTCGGCGCCGGAGAACAGCGCCACCGCCCCGTACCAGTCGGCCGGGTCGTCACTGGCCGGCGCGCCCAGCCGGCGCTGCGCCTCGGCCAGCAGCGCGGCGCCGCCCGCGACGTTCGCCGCCGGGTCCTCCCGCAGCGTCTCGGTGCTCAACCCGGTCAGCCGGGCGGCTTTCGGCAGGGTGGTGAGCCGGTCCGGCAGGGCGGCGGTGTCCGGGGTGCGCTCCGAGGGGAGCAGCGCGGGACGGGCGTCGTCGCCGCGCGGGTCCTCGGTGCCGGTCGCGTGGTGTCCGGCCGAGGCGAGCGCGGCGCGGGCGTCGGTGAGGTGCATGGGGCCGTAGCCGCCGGTGACGCTGGGGGCGCCGTCGTGCGCGTCCCAGCGGGACTGCAGATAGGAGACGCCCAGCAGGACGCTCTGCGGGACGTCGTACGCGGCCGCCGCGGAGGCGAACGCCTGTTGCAGCCGGGCGGTGGCCGGCGGGGCCGGGTCGGGCGCCGCGCCCAGCAGGGGCAGCGTCAACGCGGCCGCGGCCAGGGCGCCGAGGGCACCTCGGACGGCGCGGCGTGACGGCCCGGCCGCACGGCCGGGCTCGGTGGCGAGATCTCGCAATGCAGCCTCCTGGGACGGTCGGGCACGCGGTCAGTGGTACCGGTAGGCCGATGATCCGTCAATCATGCCCAGGAGGGCGCGAATTCCCTTGTCAATCGGGGTGTGGCGGGGTTTCGTGGCGGGCTGCGGCGGGACCTGCGGTGCGTCAGCGGTCTACACCGGTGGTGCACCCCGCGGACCGGCACCGGGCCGACATCCGCACCCGCCCGGGATGTCCCGACTGCCCGCGGCGGCGCTCGCCTGCGGGCAGTGGCACGGGCGTCAGCGGGTGCCGACCGCGGCGCGCACGGCCCGCCGGGCCAGCTGGCAGTCGTCGTGCAGACGGCGTAGCAGCAGCCGCTGCTCCTCCCCGGACGGCATGCCGCCCGGCTGGCCCGGCGCGGGCGCCACGTCGTGCATCGAACGCTGCACGGCCGTCTCGTAGGTGCGGATCTCCCGGGTCAGCACGAGCATCAGGTTCACCAGGAACGCGTCGCGGGAGGCGGGGCCCGCCGACTGGGCGATCTGGCTGATCTGACGCCGGGCCGCGGGGGCGTCCCCGAGGACGGTCCACAGGGTCGCCAGGTCGTAGCCCGGCAGGTACCAGCCCGCGTGCTCCCAGTCCACCAGCACCGGACCGGCCGGCGAGATGAGGATGTTGGAGAGCAGCGCGTCACCGTGGCAGAACTGGCCCATGCCCTGCCGTCCCGTCGCCAGGGCGATGCCGTGCAGCAGCTTCTGCAGGTCGCCGAGGTCCCGGTCGGTGAGCAGCCCCAGCTCGTGGTACCGGTTGATGCGGGCCGCGTAGTCCAGTGGCGCGTCGAACGTCCCGGCCGGTGGCCGCCAGGAGTTGAGCCGGCAGATCGCGCCGAGTGCCGCCCTGATGTCCGCCCGGGGCGGCGCCTCCACCGGGTGCCGCTGCAGCGCGGCCACCCGTCCGGGCAGGCGCTCGATGACCAGCGTGCAGTTGTCCGGATCCGCTGCGATCAGCCGGGGCGTCCGCACGGGCGGACGCTGCCGGACGAACGAGCGGTATGCCGCTATTTCGTGGCGGATCCGCTCGCTCCAGGCGGGGGAGTGGTCCAGTAAGCACTTGGCGACCGCGGTGCTGCGGCCCGTGGTGCCGACCAGGAGGACCGACCGGCCGGTGCGGCGCAGCACCTGGACCGGGGCGAACTCCGGACAGATGCGGTGCACCGACGCGAGCGCGGTGCGCAGCTGGGCGCCCTGCGGGCCGGAGAGGTCGAGCCGTCCGCTGAGCGGCTGGGTGCCCGGTCCCGCGAGGCGCCGTGCGTTGCCTCCGCCGAGCACGGGGTTCGCCGGGCGCGCGGGGGCGAGGTAGGGGCCGCTGTCCGACGGACGCGGACGCAGCGGCCGGGGCGGGGCGGACACGGAGGACGATGCTGCGTACATGGGTGATACAGATCCCTTCGTGTGCCTGCGACGTCAGTGCACCACCCAACCCGGCCGCCCGGCCGCACCCTGGGGGAATGCCCCTGCGGCGACGGGGTCGTGGTGGCGCGTTCCTACTCGACACCCGATGTCCCCTGGCACACCATCTGGCGCACCCTGGCGAACCCTGGCGAATAGTCGCCCGGCAACCCGCACCGGGCTACTGTCAACTCAGCCGAGAACCTGGGGGCTTGACGTGAGCGGACAACCCAACACCCGGCTCTCGGACCTGTTCGGCCTGGCCGGCTGGTCCAAGGGCGAACTCGCGAGGCTGGTCAACCGGCAGGCGGCGGCCATGGGCCATCCGCAGCTGGCGACCGACACCTCCCGGGTGCGGCGGTGGATCGACATGGGAGAGATCCCGCGCGATCCGGTGCCGCGGGTGCTGGCGGCTCTGTTCACCGAGCGTCTCGGCCGTGTCGTGACCATCGAGGATCTCGGTCTGGTCCGGCACGGGCGTACGGGGAAACGGCCACGCGGCGGGAGTGCGGAACATCCCGACGGAGTGCCGTGGGCGCCCGAGCGGACGGCCGAGGTCCTCACCGAATTCACGGGAATGGACCTCATGCTCAACCGACGCGGCCTGGTGGGTGCGGGTGCCGCCCTCACCGCGGGCTCCGCACTCAGCAGCGCCATGCACGACTGGCTGCACACCGATCCTGCCCTCACCGCCGACGCACCTCGCCTCCACGATCCCCTGCACGCCGACCCCGCCGGGTTCGACCGCTACGAGGCCGCACCCATCGGGTCGCAGGAGATCGAGGAACTGGAGCGCTCCGTGGAGGTGTTCCGTGCCTGGGACGCCGCCCGCGGCGGCGGCCTCCAGCGCAAGGCGGTGGTCGGCCAGCTCAACGAGGTGGGCGGCATGCTCGCCTACCGCCATCCGCCCCACCTCCAGCGGCGCCTGTGGGGCGTCGCGGCCAACCTCGCCGTCCTCGCCGGCTGGATGTCGCACGACGTGGGCCTGGAACCGACGGCGCAGAAGTACTTCGTCATCGCCGCCCACGCGGCCCGGGAGGGCGGCGACCGCCCGCGCGCCGGGGAGGCGCTGTCCCGGGCGGCACGCCAGATGGTGCACCTCGGCAAGCCCGACGAGGCGCTCGACCTGATGAAGCTCGCCCAGTCCGGCTCGGGCGAGCAGGTGCTGCCGCGCACCCGCGCCATGTTCCACACCATCGAGGCCTGGGCGCAGGCGTCCATGGGCAAGGGCCAGGCGATGCGCCGCACCCTGGGCCGGGCCGAGGACCTGTTCGTCTCCGACAAGGGGGACGTGCCGCCGCCGAACTGGATGCAGCTGTTCAACGAGGCGGACCTGTACGGCATGCAGGCCCTGGCGTACCGCACGCTCGCCGAGTTCGAACCGGGCGCCGCCGTGCACGCCCAGCACTACGCGGACAAGGCGCTCGCCCTGCGGGTGGACGCCCAGCAGCGGTCGAAGATCTTCGACTTCCTGTCGATGGCCTCCGCGTGCTTCATCGCCGACGACCCCGAACAGGCCGACCGGTTCGCCCGGCTCGCGCTGGTGTCGATGGGGCAGAACTCCTCGCGCCGCACCTGGGACCGGCTGCGCCAGATGTACCGGCTCACCGCCGAGTACTCCTCGTACCCGAGGATCCAGGAACTGCGGGAGGAGATCGAACTGGCGCTGCCCCGCCCCCGGGGAAAGGGCGGCAGCGCCCAGGCGTGACGGCCGGGGCGGTGGTCGCTACGAGGCGACCCGGGCCACCAGGACGCAGGCGTGGTCCGCCCGCTCTCCTTCACCGAACTCCCGTACGACCTCACGGACGCAATCCTGGGGAGAGCGGTCACCGGCGAACCGGGGTGCCAGGGCGAGGAGCCGGTGGACGGCGCTCGCTCCGGTGTGCCCGGGCACCAGACCGTCGGTGTGCAGCAGGAGCAGGTCGCCGGCTTCCAGGGTCTCCTCGGCCTGCCCGTGCCCGGAGGCCGGGGCGGCGCCGAGCAGCACGCCGTGCGGCGTGTCCAGCGCCCGCCCCGCCCGGTCGCGGTACAGCAGCGGGGCGGGGTGTCCGGCCTGCGCCCACACCACGGTGCGGGTGTCGGGCCGGTAGCGCAGGCAGACGGCACTGGCGAGGGCGGGCTGGGCGGAGGCGTCGAGCAGCCGGTCGAGGCAGTCCAGCAGGGGGCCGGGCGGGGTGCCGGTCATCGCCATGCCCCGTACGGCGCCGAGCAGCATGGCCACGGAGGACGCCGCACCGACGCCGTGCCCGGTGAGCTCGCCGACGCCGAACAGGGTGGCGCCGTCGGGAAGTTCGAGGGCGTCGTACCAGGCGCCGCCGACCGGGGCCTGCGTCGAGGGCGGCAGGTGGGCGGCGGCGAGGTCCAGAGCCCGGGGGCCGTGTCGCGGGAGTCGCAGGGGGCCGTGCCAGGCCGGCAGCACGGCCTCCTGCAGCTCGACCGCGAGCCGGTGTTCGCTCCGCGCGGCGGCGTGCCGGTGCCGGTGCAGCGAGTCACGGGTCTCGCTCACCGCGCTGCGGCAGCGGCGCAGTTCGCTGACGTCGCGCAGGACCGCCCACATCGAGACGGTGCTGCCGTCGGCGCCGAGCACCGGCTCACCCATCATGTGCACGGTCCGTACGCCGTCGTCCGGGCGCAGGACCCGGAACTCCCCGTCGATGGGCCGGCCGTCGACCAGGCAGCCGGTGACCATCTCGGTCAGTCCCGGCCGGTCCTCGTCGAGCACGAGGGAGGGGAGTTCGTCGAGGGTGAGCGGGGGAGCGGCCGGGTCGCGGCCCAGGATGCGGTACAGCTCGCCGGACCAGCTCACCTCGTCGGTGAGGAGGTCCCACTCGGCGCTGCCGACCCGGCTGAGCAGCGAGGCGCGGGGCGGGGCCGGCGGCACGGGTAACGATTCACCGGGAGCGCCGTGGTCGCCGGACGCCCGCAGCGGGTCGTCCCGCAGCTGCGCCAGGTGTTCGTCCAGGTCGTCGAGCTGGTGCAGCGCCAGGTCGTAGAGCGCGCGTCGCCAGCGCTCCCGGGGGTCCCCCGCGTCGGCCGGGGTGTCGCGGCGCACCGCGTCCACCTCGCCCTTGAGCCGGCGGGTCTGCGAGATGAGCGCGTCGACCGGGCCGACTCCCGGCGGCCGGGCGGCTGGGCGGTCCGCGGAGAGAGGGGACGGCATGACGCACTCCGATGCGGGACGGTACGGCCTTGGGCTGACGGAGGGACCGTTACGACTGTTGCACAGCCCGCGACGCGCTGTAAGGGATTTGGCAACACACGATAAGGTGCTGCCTGTGGCATATGCCAGCGTCTCCCGGAGTTACCGTGGGGTAGTCCCGTGATGCGCGATCGGCGCCACAACTCCCATGGTACGCAAGTGATCTGACGGACCGTCAGAAGCCGGGACGGGTCCACTCGCATGTTCGACATGCGCGCACGTGTTCGGGGCGGTCCCGGGGTCGCCCGCGGAACCGCCCCCGACCCTCAGAAGCGCAGGACGGCGGCCATCCGGTCCGCGTCCCCGAGGCTGCCGTCCGGCACGAACCGCACCTCGGCGCCGGTTTCCAGGCACTGCTCGACGATCTCGTCCACGATGTCCTCGCGGGCGTCCAGATCGCCGTCCTCGGCGATGATCAGATGCTCCCCGTCGTCACGCACCGTGATCCGGTAGTTCTCCTCGACGGCCAGCAGCCTGATCCGCCCCTCGCGGGCGCTCTGCCACAGCTCGTCGACGCCGGCCGCGAACTCCTTGCGGCCGCGTGCGGACTCCAGGGAGCGCCGCACGTCCTCGGTACGCCGGCGCGCCTCCTCCTCGAGCGCCGGCCGCACCGCCTGCCACACCGCCTCGTGCGAGCCGCGCGCCAGCCCGCCGTGCGGCACCTGCACGGCGTCCTTGCAGACACCGCCGAACTCGCACAGCAGCGACAGCGCCGCCGGCTCGCCGGTGACGAACAACGGCCGCGGGTGGGCCCGCAGCAGGGAGGCCGCCGCCGTGGCCGCGTCGCGCAGGAACCGGCGGGTGTCCTCGTCCCGGTAGTTGCTGGGCTGGTCACCGGCCCGCTCCACCCGCTCGGGGTCGAAGTTCGGCTCCTCACGGACCAGCGGGAAGCCACCGACACGCTCCTCCACCACCCGGTCCGTGCCGCCGCTCCACAGGGTGGCCCGGTCGGCGGCGACGGACAGCACCCAGAACGGGCGCTCCGCCGTCTGCGCGGAGACCAGGTTGCGGGTCAGGAAGGTGTCCGAGAGGACCACGCGCTCGGGAACGCTGCGCGCCAGGGACCACACCTGGTGCTCACCCGGTGCGGCGAAGATGGCCAGCCCGTCCTCGGCGTGTGCCAGGTCGACCTCGGCCAGGGCCCGGTCGAGCTGGTCCGCCACGTCGGCGCGCCGGTCGCGGGACACCGACGGATCGGACTCCAGCCTCTTCTTCGCCTCGGCCACCATGGTGCGCAGCCGCACGGCGTCCTCGGTGCTCAGCGGGTTGCGCCGGTTGGTCGGGGTCAGGACCGACACCGCCGGATAGGGTCGCGGGCGGCGAAGCTCGGCGAGGGCGGAGGGACTCAGATCGTGCTCCATGACAGCACCATAGGGCGGAATCCGCGGTAGGGCATTCGGGGCAAAGCGCCCGCCGTGCCCGTGCGGGCCGGGGCGGTCCCGGGTGCACCCTGGTGGGGGAGGTGACCGCGATGGCGCAACTGGTCGTGGAGCGGGACGCGGACGAGTGGGGCGTCGTCGTCCGGCTGGCGTGGTGGGAGGCGCTGCTGGCGCGCCGACGCGAGGTCCGGGTGCCGCTGTCCCGGGTGACGGCGACGGGGGTGGAGCCCGACTGGTGGCGCGCGATGCGCGGCACCCCGGTCGTCGGCCGCTGCCGGCCCGGCAGGTTCTGCGTGGGGGAGCGGGAGCACGTCCTCGGCCGCGACTTCGTCGCCGTACGGGCGGGTGTCCCGGCGGTCCTCGTGGACCTGCGGGCTCCGGCGCCGTTCGTACGGCTGGCGGTGTCCGTGCCCGACGCGGGGCAGGCGGCGACGACACTGCGACGCCACCTCGGCGGGGAGGACGGGGAGGAGCCCGGACCGCGGTGGGTGGCGTCCGGGACGACCGCGCCCGGCGCCCGGCCTCAGATCCGGTCCTCGTCCTCCGCGCCGCAGGAACTGCCGGACCGCGGCAGGGAGCCGTAGAGCAGGAAGTCGTCGACCTTGCGGTGGACGCACTCCGACGAGCCGTACCCGGTGTGGCCCTCGTTCCGGTTGTCCAGCACCACGGCCGACGGTCCCAGCCGCTTCGCCGTCTGCTCGGTCCAGTAGTACGGGGTCGCCGGGTCGCCCCGGGTGCCGACCAGCAGCATCTTCGGGGTGTCGAGGTCCTTGACCTCCTCGCGGATGTAGTCGGTCCCCTTCGGGCGGCCATGGCACAGCACCACCTGGGCGAGCCGGTACGGGCCGAACACCGGCGACGCCTCCTCGTAGGACCTGCGCAGCCGCGTCAGGTCCCGGGCCAGCTGCTCGACGCCGGGACGGTCGGGGTCGTCCGCGCAGTTCACCGCCATCAGTGCCGCCGGGAGGTTGTCCAGCGGTACGTCCTCCGCGTCGGCGAGCGGCTCGTCCGACGGCGCCGGTGCCATCCCGCCGCTCGCCAGAGCCTCCACGCCGTGCGTGTCCCCGTCCTCCACCAGCTGGGCGAGCGCCCGCTGGAGCACGGGCCACATCTCCTTGGTGTACAGCCCCTGCGCGATGGCGCCGGCCAGGTCCTGGCCGGTGAACTCGTAGCCGAAGTCGGTCGGTACGGGGGTGTCGTCGAGCGAGGCGACCAGGTCCACGACGTGCTCGCGGGCGGCGCGCGCGTCCTGCCCGAACGGACAGGCGAGCTCCTCGGTGCACCAGGTGAGGAAGTTGTCCAGGGCCGTCTGCTGTCCCCGGGCGCTGGCCAGTCCCTGCTCGGCCAGCGGCTCGGTCAGCGTGTCCACGCCGTCCAGCGCCATCCGCCCCACCTTGTCGGGGAACCGCGCCGCGTACACCGCGCCCAGCCGGGTTCCGTAGGAGAACCCCAGGTAGTTGAGCTTCTTGTCGCCGAGCGCCTGACGCATCACGTCCAGGTCGCGGGCCACGTCCACGGTGCCCATGTGGGCGAGGACCGGACCGGAGTGCTCGGCGCACTCGGCCGCCACCTCGCGCAACTGCCGCAGCGCGTCGCGTGGATCGGACATCTCCTCGCCGTCGGTCGCCTCCAGCGCGCGGCTGGTGGCGTCGGTCCCACAGCTCACCGGCGCCGAACGGCCCACGCCCCGGGGATCGAACGACACCACGTCGTAACCCTCGGTCAGCCCCAGGAAGTCCTTGCGGCCCTGCGCGAGGCCCATCACCCCGGAGCCGCCCGGGCCGCCGAAGTTCAGCAGCACCGAGCCGCGCCGGTCGCCGGAGGCGCGGTAGCGGGCGAGGGCCAGCTCGAGGGTCCCCTTTTCCGGCTTCGCGTAGTCGAGCGGCACGGTGACCGTGCCGCACTGCAGGTCCTTCGGCAGCTCCGTGCCCTCGCACGCCGCCCAGCGGACCTTCTGGTCGTAGAACCGGCCGAGGTCCGGCTCCGCGCGGCCGGTCGCCGTCAGGCCCGTGGCCAGCAGGACCAGCCCGACCGCTCCGGCCGCCGCGCAGCGCCGCACGGAGGGCGACAGGGCGCGGTGTCCGCCCCGGAGTCGCTCGGTCAGCTCGGCCAGCATCGATGCCTCCCAGGGCGCTCCGACCGGCGCCCTCGCCCACCATAAGCGGGCCCCGCGGCCCCCGCCCGTCGGCCGTGCGGCGCCGGTGAGGGCCCCGTGAGCAGACGTTCGGGCACCGCGAGTTCGACGGTCTTTGCCGGAGGTTCGAGCCGGGGGACCCCCGATGGGGTGAACCGGCTGCGGCATACGGAGGACCCATAACCCGGATGCCACGTCCGCGTTCTACCCGGTGGCGGGCGAACGCTCGTGACCAAGTCTGGAAGGCAGGGAACCTCATGCGAAGGGTTACCCGAAACGGTGTGATCGCCGTCGCCGCCGCGTCGGGCGCGATGGCCGTGGCGATGCCGGCGTACGCCGATTCCGGGGCGGAGGGCGTCGCGGCCGGATCGCCCGGAGCGGTGTCCGGCAACACCGTTCAGCTCCCGGTGGACGTCCCGGTGAACGTGTGCGGGAACACGGTGAACGTGGTGGGCCTCCTCAACCCCGCCGCGGGCAACACCTGCGTCAACGAGGACGCACGGCACGAGGACGCGTCCCACGGCTCCGCGACCGGAGGGTCCGCCCGGCCCGGCGCGTCCGGCGGGTCCCACGGGTCGGGCGCCTCCGCCGAGAGCGGGACGTACGGCTCGCCGGGTCTGCTGTCGGGCAACGGCGTGCAGCTGCCGGTGCACGTCCCGGTCAACGTGAGCGGCAACAGCGTGAACGTGGTCGGCATCGGCAACCCGTCCACGGACAACAGTTCCGTCAACGCCCCCGGCGAGGAGCCCGCGCCCGAGCGGACCGTGCCGGCCCGTACCCTTCCCGCCCCGGTGCCGCAGCACGCCGCCCCCGCGGAGCATGTCGCGCTCGCCGAGACCGGCGCCGACCGGACGGTCCCGGTCCTCGCGACCGGTGCTGCGCTCTTCCTGGGCGGAGTCGCCCTGTACCGCCGCGCCCGGCTGCGCCCGGGCGTCTGACCGTCCGCGGAAACGGTCCGCCGCCCCGGTCCCGCTCATCGGCGGGCGGGGCGGCGGACCGCGGCCGGACCCGTCGAGGTCAGTCGCGCCCGCCGTGGAAGCGTCGATGCAACTCCTTGATGTCTTCGGTCAGTTCGGGTACCGGCCCGGCCACGGTCACGTCCGGGGCGACCGCGGGGACGGGAAGCGGCCGTACGGGTGACGCGGGCACACCCCAGTCCGTCAGCCAGGACACCAGCTGCTCGGACGACGCGACGTACACGATGCGTCCGAGGCCCACCCAGGCATGGGCGGCGGCGCACATCGGGCAGTGCTCGCCGGACGTGTAGACCGTGGCCGCGGCCCGCTCCTCGGGCGTCATGTGCGCCGCCGACCAGCGCGCCAGCTCGAACTCGGGATGCCGGGTGCGGTCACCGGACGCCACCCGGTTGTGGTCCTCGGCGAGCACCGTGCCGTCGCCGGCCACCAGCACCGAACCGAACGGCTCGTCGCCCGACTCCAGCGCCTCGGCCGCGAGCTCCACACACCGCCGCAGGTACGGCAGTTCGTCGTCCCGCACACCCATGGTCCCGTCCCGTCTCCTCGCCGGCTTGATCGGCAGCAACCTTAATCCTGTTGCTCCCGCCACCGGTGGATGGTGCACTCCCGCCATGAACCGCGCCCCCGCCCCCGCCCTGCTCGCCCTCCACGACCGTGAGATGCGGGAGGGAGAGCCCGCCCCGACGGCCCCGACGACACGGTCGAACGCGTCGGCCGGGTGGTGCGCCGGACCGCCCCCGCACACGGCTGGAACGGCGTGGTCTGGTCCGACCTGGGCGCGGACGACGCGGACGCCGCGATCGCCGAGCAGGTCGCGCACTACACCGCGCTCGGCCTCCCCTTCGAGTGGAAGCTGTACGGCCACGACCTCCCGGCCGACCTCGGACAGCGGCTCGTCGCGGCCGGGTTCACCCCCGAGCCGGACGAGACGCTGATGGCCGGGGAGATCGGCCGGCTCACCCTGGACGCCGAACTGCCCGACGGCGTACGGGCCGTGCCGGTCACCGACGAGGCCGGAGCGGACCAGGTCGCCGCGGTCCACGAGCGGGCGTTCGGCGACGACGCCTCCTGGCTGCGCCGGCAGTTGCTCGACCGGCTGGCCGCCGCCCCGGACGACGTCGTCGCCGTCCTGGCCCTGGCCGGGGACGTACCCGTCAGCGCGGCGCGCATGGAACTGGTACCGGGCACCGGCTTCGCGGGTCTGTGGGGCGGCGGCACGGTACCGGACTGGCGGGGCCGCGGCATCTACCGCGCCCTGGTCGCCCACCGCGCCCGCATCGCCGCGGACCGCGGCTACCGGTACCTCCAGGTCGACGCCTCCGCCCAGAGCCGCCCCATCCTGGAACGCCTCGGCTTCAGCCCACTGACGACCACCACGCCCTACCTGTACGAGGCCTCGGGCAGGACCTCCGTGTCGCGTCAGGAGGAGGAAGCGGCTGCTCGCGGCGGCGTCCGGGGCCCCGGGCGCGCGTGATCCCGTGGCCACCGGCGATGTGCCGGCGGCGGACGGGCCGGGCGCGACCGGGGACTTCGGGGGTCTCTCCGCATCCGGAGCGACTGGTGGATGAGAGGGCTGACCACCGGCGACCGGCGTCGCGAGTGAAGCCCGCGGATCCGGCCGGCCCCGGCCGGAGCGGGTCAGCGGCCGGACTTCGCGCGGTCGAGCGCCGCGACGCCCACCGCGGCGAGGCCGATCTGGATCAGCCACTCCACCCAATCCACACCCTTGGTGTCGGCGACCCCGAACGCCGAGGCGAGCGCCGAGCCGATGAGGGCGGCGACGATGCCGACCAGGATCGTCCACAGCACCCCGATGCGCTGGCGGCCCGGGACCACCAGCCGGCCCAGGATGCCGATCACGACGCCGATGATCAGGGCACTGATGATGCCGTCGATCTCCAGCCCTCCCCTTTCCGAGTCCTCCGCTGACAAGCGTCTGCCCACGGCCCGGGGCGCCAGTCGTCCGGACGCCGAAGGGCCGGCCCGCGAGGTGCGCGGACCGGCCGAGGGGGAGTTCTGCGCGGGCCCTACGACCTGGACTTGCGGGACGCCCTGAGCGCCGTTGCGGCGCAGGCGGTGCCCAGGATCACGGTGAGGGCGCCGATGACGACGTTGTTCCAGATCACCCCCGCGTCGGGGTTCGTGCCCACGACCCATGGAGAGACGATCATCCAGATGCCCAGTGCGCACATGGCACCGCTGAGGCCGTACATACGCGAGGGGGCCGCCGTGAACCCCAGGGCGAGCAGACCGATCGCGATACCCACGATCAGGTTGTGCGTCACGAGCGGGGGCTGGCTCGTCGTGTAGTGGAGGATCCACGGTGACACCGCGCAGTACAGGCCGAGCAGGAACACCGGGCCGTCCACGAAGGCCACGTCGCGACCACCGAGGACACGTTCGTACCGTGCCCGCATTTCCGGTGCGTCCGGATGGCTGGAGAGATCACCGCGCTGGTGAGAGACGTTGGCCATGACTCGTCTCCTTCGACTGGCAGGCCTGGTTGCGTCTGGGTGCGATATGCGGTACTCACCGCATACGTTCCATTGTGCGCTTATTTCCCCTTTATGCGAGTTCGGGCGAAGCCTCCACAGGAATTTTCGGTCATGGGCATGTACGCGCCACGATGACTGGTCTAAACCCTTGACTGGTACAGACCAAAGCGCTTGAGTGTGCTCCACACCCCCCACCACGGCCGCCCCCACGCCGTGACCGGCCCCGCCGGCGCGTGCGGGCGAGGCCTCGCCCCGGCATGTCCTCGCCCCGGGAGCGGCCGTGTTCCGCGAAGGAGTTGATCCCGTGTCGAGACGCCGCATCGCCGCCGTGACCGCCGCCCTCGTCCTCGCCGGAAGCGCGCCGCTGCTGGTCCCCGCCGCGGCCACCACCGCCTCGGCCGCCGCCACGGCCGCGTGTTCCAGCTACCCCGCCTGGGTCGCCGGACAGTGGTACGAGGCCGGCGCGATCGTCCGCTACACCGACGGCAAGGCGTACGTCGCCGAGCACGCCAACCCGGGCTACGACCCGGTCATCAGCACCTGGTACTGGGAGCCGTACGCCTGTGACAACGGCCCCGGCACGCCGGTCGGGAACTTCGTCGTGACCGAGGCGCAGTTCAACCAGATGTTCCCGAACCGGAACGGCTTCTACACGTACAGCGGGCTCACCGCCGCCCTGAGCGCCTACCCCGGCTTCGCCAACACCGGCAGTGACACGGTGAAGAAGCAGGAGGCCGCCGCCTTCCTCGCCAACGTCAGCCACGAGACCGGCGGTCTGGTGCACGTCGTGGAGCAGAACCAGGCCAACTACCCGCACTACTGCGACTGGAGCCAGCCCTACGGCTGCCCGGCCGGCCAGGCCGCCTACTACGGGCGCGGCCCGATCCAGCTGAGCTGGAACTTCAACTACAAGGCGGCGGGCGACGCGTTGAACATCGACCTGCTGGGCAACCCCTGGCTGGTGCAGAACGACGCGGCCGTCGCCTGGAAGACCGCCCTGTGGTACTGGAACACCCAGAGCGGCCCCGGCTCGATGACCCCGCACAACGCCATGGTGAACGGGGCAGGGTTCGGCCAGACGATCCGCAGCATCAACGGCTCCCTGGAGTGCGACGGCAGGAACCCGGCGCAGGTGCAGAGCAGGGTGACGACCTACCAGCGGTTCGCCCAGATCCTCGGGACGACGCCCGGCGGGAATCTGTACTGCTGACGCCGGCCGCTCGGCGTGATGTCATGCACCTGACCTAACTCCGGGGCGGGCCGCACCCTGGGTCGGCCCGCCCCTCCGGACGAAGGGAACCCGCATGCGCACCCCCCACGCCCTGCTCGCCATCGCCGTCACGGCCGCCGCGCTCGCCGCGGCGGTCGTCGTGGCACCCGTGCCCGCCGAGGGCGCCGACGCGGTGCCGCCGCCCGGCGCGTACTACGTGCAGAGCACCGTCACCGGACTCAACGCCGCCGACACCTCCGGCACGGTCGAGCAGCACCGGCCGCGCGGCAACGAGGACCACCAGCAGTGGAGCCTGCGCCCCGACGGCGCCGAACACCTTCTGGAGAACACCGACAGTCCCGGCATCTGCCTCGGCCGGGCAGGCGACCGGGCCAGGACCGTGGCCTGCGCGACCCCGGAGGCACGCTGGCGGATCACCCCGCTCGGCGCCGACCGGTACACACTCGCCGAACCCGGCACCGACAGACACCTCACCGTCGTCCCGAAGCCCGCCGGCGCCACCCACTCCGCCCCGCTGTCCGTGACCACCGGCACGGGCGACCTCGCCGCCTGGTACCTCACCCCCGTCGACGCACGCGGCGGCGACATGCCGCCACGGGAGCGGCGCACCCTGGACCAGGTCACGTTCCTCACCGCCCACAACGCCTACGCCAACGGCGTCGACGGCGGTTTCGCCCCGCCGTTCGTCGACCTCTTCCCCAACCAGACCCGGGGCATCCAGCAGCAACTCGCCGAGGGTGTACGGGGATTCATGCTGGACATCCACCAGACCCCGGACGGCGCCATCCTCTGCCACAACAGCTGCACCCTGGTGCGCAGACCCGTCGCCCTGTGGGTCGACCTCCAGCGGATGGTCGACTTCCTGCGCGCCCACCCTGAGGAGTTCGTCACCGTCTTCCTGGAGGACTACGTCGACCCGGGCGTCCTGCGCGCCGAACTCAACCGCGTTCAGGGGCTGTCGGACGTCCTCTACCGCCCCGACCGCACCGGGGTGCGGGAGAACGGCTGGCCCACGATGGGCGAACTGGCCGCCGCCGGACACCGGTTGCTCATCTTCACCGATCACAGCAAGGACGCCGACCGGTCGGCGGGGCTGACCCGTGACAGCTTCGGCGTGATGTACCAGCGGGACTGGACGGTCGAGAACCACTGGTCGATGGGGCCGGGCGTCGGCACCTCCGACTGGTCCTGCTACAGCCGCTGGTACGACGCGAACACCGTCATCCCGCTGACCCGCACCGAGCCCGGCTTCCGCCCCCTGTTCGTGATGAACCACTTCCGGGACGCCGCCCTCGCCTCCACGGCCGCCACCGACAACGCCAAGCTCGCCGACCGGGCCCGCCGGTTCTGCCAGCCGGCCGCACGCAAGAAGCCCACCTACCTCGCCGTCGACCGCTACGACCTGGGCGATTCCGCGTCCGCCGTCGCCGCGCTGAACACCTACACCTACCCGTAGGGACCGCGCCGTCCCGCCCTGGGCCGGGCCACCGGGCCGGGACTGGCGTTTCCCGTAGTTTTACGTATAACCTCTCCGGTCAACCCCTGTGAGAGGTGACGATGAGACGTATCGCCCTGGTCACCCTCGTCGTCCGCGACTACGACGAGGCGATCCGCTTCTACATCGAGGCCCTCGGTTTCCGGCTCGCCGAGGACGCGCCCCGGCCCGACGGCGGCCGCTGGGTCGTCGTCGAGCCCGGAGCCGGACACGCCGGCGCCGCGCTGCTGCTGGCCCGCGCCGCGGGGGAGGAGCAACGGGCCCGGGTGGGCGACCAGACCGGCGGGCGCGTGGGCTTCTTCCTGCACACCGACGACTTCGCCCGCGACCACGCCCGGATGACCGCCGCCGGGGTGACCTTCCTGGAGGAGCCCCGCCACGAGCCCTACGGCTCGGTCGCCGTCTTCCAGGACCTCTACGGCAACCGCTGGGACCTGCTCCAGCCCGCCGATTCCTGATCCAGCCGCACCATCGCCGAACGACCTGCCGAGGAACCTCCAGCCATGTCATCTACGCGCATAGACTCCGACGTGATCCGCCGCCTCCCCAAGGCGGTCCTGCACGACCACCTCGACGGCGGCCTGCGCCCGGCCACCGTCGTGGAGCTGGCCGAGGCCGTCGGCCACACACTGCCCACCACCGACCCGGGCGAGCTCGCCGCCTGGTACGTGGAGGCCGCCAACTCCGGCGACCTGGTCCGTTACATCGCCACCTTCGAGCACACCCTCGCCGTGATGCAGACCCGCGAGGGCCTGCTGCGCACCGCCGAGGAGTACGTCCTCGACCTCGCCGCCGACGGTGTCGTCTACGGCGAGGTCCGCTACGCCCCCGAGCTGAACACCCGCGGCGGGCTGACCATGGCCGAGGTCGTGGAGACCGTCCAGGAGGGCCTGGCAGCCGGCATGGCCAAGGCCGCCGCCGCCGGGACGCCCGTCCGCGTCGGCACCCTGCTGTGCGGCATGCGGATGTTCGACCGCGTCCGCGAGGCCGCCGACCTGGCCGTCGCCTTCCGTGACGCCGGGGTCGTGGGCTTCGACATCGCCGGCGCCGAGGACGGCTTCCCGGCCGCCGACCACCTCGCCGCCTTCGAGCACCTGCGCCGCGAGAGCGTGCCGTTCACCATCCACGCCGGCGAGGCCCACGGGCTGCCCAGCATCCACCAGGCCGTCCAGGTGTGCGGCGCCCAGCGCATCGGGCACGGCGTACGCATCACCGAGGACATCCCCGACCTCGCGGGCGGCAAGCTCGGACGGCTCGCCGCCTGGATCCGCGACCGCCGGATCGCCCTGGAGATGTGCCCCACGTCCAACCTCCAGACCGGCGCCGCGACCTCGATCGCCGAGCACCCGATCACCCCGCTGAAGGACCTCGGCTTCCGGGTCACCGTCAACACCGACAACCGGCTCGTCTCCGGCACCACCATGACCCGAGAGATGTCCCTGCTGGTCGAGCAGGCCGGCTGGACCGCCGAGGACCTGCGCATGGTCACGGTGAACGCTGTGAAGAGCGCGTTCCTGCCGTTCGACGAGCGCGCCGCGCTGATCCGGGACGTGGTCCTGCCGGGTTACGACGCCGCGTCCTGAAGCAGCCCCCGGACGTAGGCGGCCTGTCCGACGTGCTGGAGGTCGTCGGACAGGACGCTGACCAGGCGCACGCCCAGGGTCACGGGCGGGTCCCAGTTCTCGTCGACGACCCGCTCCAGGTCCTTCGCGGTGAGCGTCCGCAGGGCGCCCAGGGTCTGCTCGTGGACGGCGTCGTGATAGCCGGTCAGCAGGTCGCCGGAGTCGACCCGGACCTTGGCGACCTGCGCCGGGGAGTGGCCGAAGCCGGTCGTGCCGCGCGGCAGGCCGAGTCCGAACCGCTTCTCCCAGCCGCCGGAGAGCCACACCTGGTCCAGGCCGAAGGCGTCCGCCACGTGGTCGTCCTGGATCCGGGTGAGGTGCCACACCAGCCAGGCGATGGTGTTGGCGCCGGGGCCGGGCCGGGCGGCGAGGTCGTCGGGGGCCAGGCCCTCCACGGCGGCGTGGACCTCTTCCCGGATGCGGCCGAAGCCGTCGATGAGGATGTCCTTGGCATGCATGGGTCCAGCGTCGCGCACCTTCCCGCGTCACGCGCCCCCGGTGTCCAGCAGTGTCATCAGCGCCCGCGCCGCCGGACTGGTGGCACGCGGCGCGGGGACCAGCGCCACCGTCTCGTACGCCGCCTCGCCGGTGTCCTTGAGGGGCAGCGCGGTGAGCGAGGGCCGCTTGTGCCGGAAGTGCCGCGGCACGACCGCCACACCCAGGTTCTCGTCGACCAGGTCGAGCAGGCTGTGCACGTCGTTCACCTCCAGCGCCACCGTGCGACGCACGCCCGCGGCGGCGAAGGCGGCGTCGGTGGCGCGGCGCGGCCCCCAGTCGGGGTGGAAGTCGACGAACACCTCGTCGGCCAGCTCCTGCGGGGTGACGGGCGTCCCGGCCCGGGCGAGCCGGTGGTCGGGATGGCACAGCACCGTCATCGGTTCCCCGGTCAGCGGTACCGCGCGCAGCTGGTCGGGGTCCGTGTCGGTGCGGTAGGCGAAGGCGAGGTCCAGCCGTCCGGCCGCGACCTCCTCGGCCAGCGCCGCCGAGCCCCACTGCCGCAGCCGTATCTCCACGTCCGGATGACGCCGGCGGAACGCGGCGAGCAGCTCCGCCACGTTCACCCCGGCGATGCACTGCTCCGTCCCCACCGCGAGGGTTCCGCGCAGCACGCCCTGCACGGCGGCCACCGCCTCGTGCGCGGCCCGCACCTGTGCCAGGATGCGTTCGGCCTCCGCGAGCAGCGCCCGCCCGGCCTCGGTGAGCGTCACCCTGCGGGTGGTCCGTACGAACAGGGGCGTCTGCAGCTCACGCTCCAGCGCCCGGATGGACGCCGACAGGCCCGACTGGGAGACCAGGAGCCGTTCCGCCGCCCGGGTGAAGTGCTGGTCCTCGGCGACGGCCACGAAGTGCTGGAGATGGCGCAGTTCCATGATTGAGAAGCGTAACCGCTGAATTCCATCGGATTCTTCTGTTGGACCACTGCCCGCAGGTCACGACAGAGTGGACGGGCGGTTCGACGAACCGCCGAGACGTGTGCCAACCCCTCTGGAGTCGCGTTGTACACCGCACACCCCGACCGTTACGCGGACATGCCCTACCGGCGCACCGGACGCAGCGGCCTGCAGCTCCCCGCGCTCTCGCTCGGACTGTGGCACAACTTCGGTCCCGACCGCCCGGCCGAGACCCAGCGGGCCATCCTGCGCCGCGCGTTCGACCTCGGCATCACCCACTTCGACCTCGCCAACAATTACGGCCCGCCGCCCGGTGCCGCCGAGTCCGCCCTCGGCGAGGCGCTCAAGGCCGACTTCGCGCCGTACCGGGACGAGCTGGTGATCTCCACCAAGGCCGGCTACCTGATGTGGCCGGGACCGTACGGCGAGTGGGGTTCGCGCAAGTCCCTGCTGTCCTCGCTGGACCAGAGCCTCAGCCGGATGGGCCTGGACCACGTCGACATCTTCTACTCGCACCGCTTCGACCCGGACACCCCGCTCGAGGAGACGATGGGTGCCCTGCACTCGGCGGTCCAGCAGGGCAAGGCGCTGTACGTCGGCGTGTCGAACTACAACGCCGAGCAGACCCGCGAGGCCGCCCGCATCCTCGGCGAGCTGGGCACCCCGCTGCTGATCAACCAGCCGCGCTACTCGATGCTCGACCGCCGCCCGGAGGACGAGGGCCTGATGGACGCCCTGGACGAGCTCCAGGTCGGGTCGATCGCCTACTCCCCGCTGGAGCAGGGAGTGCTGACCTCCCGCTACCTGGACGGCATCCCCGAGGACTCCCGGGCCGCGAGCGACAGCCCCTTCCTGAACACCGACGCCCTCACCGAGGAGCTGGTGGGCCGGCTGCGCGCGCTCGCCGACATCGCCTCCGCCCGCGGCCAGAGCCTGGCGCAGATGGCCCTGTCCTGGGTGCTGCGCGGCGGCCGTCTCACCTCCGCGCTGGTCGGCGCGAGCAGCCCGCGGCAGCTGGAGGACAGCGTCGCCGCCACGCGCAACCTCGACTTCTCCGACGAGGAGCTGTCCCGCATCGACGCGATCGTCAAGCAGTAGGCGTGGACCGGCCGCCGTCCCGCGAGCGGGCGGCGGCCGGTGTGCGAAGGCGTCACGCGCCGGTCCCGGGCAGCCGGTCCAGGAAGCCGTACACGGCCCGGATCCGGCCCTCGGCGTCGAGGGTGATCACGTCCGACCCCGCGACCGGGGCCGACCCGTCCACGTCGTTCACCAGCTCCCAGGAGAAGCGGGCCGTGTCGTGGTGCCCGTCGACCGGCCCCGCCGGCCGGAACGAGAAGCCCGGGAACTGCTCGCGGGCCGCCGCGATCACGGCGGTGATCGCTTCGTGGCCGGCCGCGTCGCACAGCGGGTCGGTGTAGCGGCCGTCCGCCGTCCAGACGTCGGCGACCGCCTTGGCGCGCGCCTGCGCGTCGTCGGCGTTCCACGCCTCGAAGTAGCGGGCGACGGCGGCGTCGTGGCGGTGGGCTGCGGTCATGGCGGAATCCCCCAGAGGTGGCGTGACTGTCGGCCGGACACCGGGTCACGGTCCTGCCGGCCCGGTACGCACACCTTGCCCGCGCGGCCGTCGGCACGTCGATTACCTGGCAGGTCATGCCGCGGGTCGCGCACACCGCGTCATTTCGGCCACGAACGGCCGTGCATATGCCAGGAGACTGGCCGGAAACATGTGGTGACAGTGTTTCAGTGGTGAACATACTCGACAGCGAGAGCGCTTCACACCGCGCGACGGCGCCCTCACGCACAGCACGCGAGCCACGGAGCGGGCAGCCGGCCCGGAACCGGCAGGCGAGCACGCAGCGGGGGAGGGAACGTGCACGACGAATTCCTGTGCCACGTCACGGCGTACGGAGTCTGTGACGGACGGCGTATCGGCGTGCCCCTGGGCACCTACCGGGCGCCGACGCTCGCCCTCGCCACCTGGTGGCTGCGCGACCGCGCCCTGTGGATCGCCGAGCGCCTCGACCCGCAGCCCGACGCCGAGCACTTACCCCAGGGCGCGCTCGTCCCCGTCCCCGACAGCGTGCCCGACGTGCCCACCGTGCTGCGCACCTGGTGCGGTGACGTCACCCGGCAGGAGGAGGCGGCCGAGGCGCTCGCCGCCGGCCGGATGGTGCGGATCGCCACCGGCGACGACACCACCGAGTACGAACTGCTGGCCGAGTCCGTGGACGCCCTGCGTATGCAGCGCGCCGCCCGCGTCCTCGGCGTCCCGGTCGCCTGACACCGCACCGCCCCTCAACGCCTCCGCCGCCGCAGCCCCCGTACCGCCCAGGCCGCCGCGCATCCGGCCGTCAGACCCCACAGCAGCGCCAGGCCCAGCGCACCCCACAGATGAGGCTCCAGCAGCACCTGCCCGGACAGTCCCTCGCCCAGGTCACCGATGCCGAGCACCGACAGGCCGATCCGCGCCGAGATCCGCGCCGTCGGGCCGATCGCCAGCACCGCCAGTGCCAGCGCCACCGCCAGCCGCACGGCGTGCTGCCAGGCCGGGACCCCGGGCGGTGAGTCGGTGACCATCACGCAGGCCGCGGCGACCACCAGGACCGCCGCGGCCACCAGCAGCCACCACCACCGTCCCCCGTCGTGCTCGACGAGCGTGCCCAGGTTCAGCTCGGAGATGTCCGGGGTGCGCAGCACCTCGTCCAGCACCCGTGGCATGGGCAGCCCGAACGGCCCCTCCACCCTGCCCTCCCAGGTCGCACCCAGCCCGACGGTCAGCGCCGGCCAGGCCACGTTGGGCAGCCCCAGCAGCACGACGGCGAACGTCTCGGCCGGATGCCCCCGGGTGCCCGCCACGACCAGCGCCACGACGAGCGCGACGCCCACGGAGGCGAGCAGCAGCAGCACCGCCGCCCGGGCCGCGGGGCGCGCCGAGGCCTGGAACCGCATCAACCCGGCCGGCAGCGGCGCGCCACGGGACACCAGTAGCGCCACCACCAGCACACCCGCCAGCCACACCAGACCGATCAGGACGGTCGGCAGCACGTCCGCGGCGAAGCCGACCACCGGGGTGATCCCGAACAGCTCGCCCAGGTCGCCGAGCAGGTCGTCCCCGAGGGAGATCTCGAAGGTGTGCCGCGCGCCCAGGGCCAGTCCGAGGACGGCGAGCAGCCACAGCACCGCGACCCGCGCGGCCCACCCCGCGAGGCCGGGCGCGCCCACGACCGTCCGGCGGCGCAGCGGTCGCAGGAAGCACCAGCCGGTCAGCAGCGCCCCGACGAGGGTGACGGACAGCGGGATCACCGTCAGCCCGCCCTCCGTGCCGGCCAGACCGCCGGCGTCCCCGGACAGCCGTACCGTGCCCCCGACGGCCAGCACCAGGACGGCCGCGAGCACCGGCGCGAAGGAACCCTCCGGGAGGTCGGCGGCGCCGGCCGCCCAGAGCCCCAGCGCCGCCACCGCGCCCATCGCGGCCAGTGAGCCGACCACCGTGGCCAGGGCCGGAACCCAGCCGTGCAGAGGGGACCGCGGGGGAGAAGGGGAGTGTGCGCTCACGTGTGCACGCTAAGCAGGGCCCGCCCACGCCGCCCGCCGGGAGGTCCGTCCGCGCGGGTCCGTGACCTCAGACCGGGTGGTGCCCCCGGGCGTCCCGCACCACCAGGGCATGGTCGCCGAGACCCAGCAGCCGGTCCGCGCCCACCTCGCCCAGACTGGTCAGCACCGCGTCCAGACGGCCGGTGGACGGGTCGAACGCCGCGTCCAGCACCGTGCCGTGCTCCTCGCCGCACTCCGTGAGCACCTCGCTGCCCAGCAGCTCGCGCCGGGCCGGCACCCGGTGGGCCGGCCCGGCGGCCGGGCGGACCGCCAGCAGCCCCGGACCGGCCGCGCGCAGGTCGTCCCAGGCCACCACGGTGTCCCGGCGCCACCGTCCGCGCCCGATCCGCGCATGGGTGACCCTGCCGGACGCCGCGTCGACCGTCAGGGACCGCACCGCACCGAGCCGGGCCCCGTCGGCCCCGACCACGGGCAGCCCGCACACCTCGGAGAACAGCGCCGTCACGGGACACCGCCGCCCGCACGGCCGTGGAGGGCGTCGACCCGCGCCACGAAGCCGGGCAGGTCGTCGGTCACGTACGCCGTCACCCGCGCGGGGACGACCAGGGTGCGCCCCGTGATCCGCAACGCCTCGCCCCCAGGCAGGTACACCTGGTGCCGGTGGTGGCGGGAAGCGTGCACCAGGTGCCGGTGCGCGGCCAGCCGGAACGCCGCGATCCGGCCGCTCGTGCCGCCCTCCACCAGGACGTCGAGCACCGTGCCCAGCGGGTCGCCGTCGTCGGTCACCACCTGCGCGCCGAGCACCCGGCCGCGGGCCGCGTCCCGCCGTGCCTCGGAGGACAGGGCGAACAGCGCCCCGGCGTCCCGGATCATGACGGCCCGGCGGCCCAGGCAGTGCACCGCCGGCCACGGCAGGTCGCGGGACAGCGGCCCGGACAGCAAGGCCGGCCCGCTGAGGGTGAAACTCGCGATCCGCCGGGCGGACGTGTCGAACACCGTGTCCCGCACCAGCGCCACCGCGTCACCGCCCAGCGTCACCACGGGCAGCGTCGTGAGGCTCCGTACGGCTCTCAGCCCGTTCATGGCGCCCCCTTCGCGAGCCTCCGGCCCACCGGGTTCCCCGGCTCGGAAAGCCGAACATGGATCAGGTGGAGTGCCCCGGCCGACTCGGGGTACCAGGACCGGTGCGGATCGTCCGGCCGACCCGGCGTCGCAGAGGGAAACGCATGACCTATCGCTTGGACGGGGTAGTGATACCGACTGGTTTCGACGTGCCCGTGGAACCGCTGCGGCGGGCGGCACACTTCACCGGCGAGCCGGGTTGCATCGCCGAGGCGCGTCACTTCGCCGTGCAGTTCCTCGAACAGCTGAGGACCGAGTGGTGCGCCAGGATCGACGCGCGCGTCGACGGTGCCGTGCAGCTCGTGGTGAGCGAACTGGTCACCAACGCCGACCGGCACAGCGACGGTCCGTACATCCTGGAACTGGAGGGCACCGAATCCTCGCTCACGGTCGCGGTGTACGACAGCAGCGGCACCCTGCCCCGGGTCTTCCCACGCGACCCGCAGCGCGTCGGCCGGCACGGACTGGAGATCGTCCGCGCGCTGGCCCAGGACGTGGCCGTCGAGCGCGTCCCGGTCGGCAAACGCGTACGCGCGGTCCTCGACCTCACCAAGGGCTGACGTTTCCCGCGGCTTCCGAGCGGTCCGTCCTCGCACCGGCGCCCCTCGGCCGGATCCGTCCGGCAGGGGCGCTTTCCGGTGCCGGGCTGCGTCGGTCCGTCAGGCGCAGCCCAGCTCTCCGAGCATGCCGGTACGCAGCCGGGCGATGATCCGCTTGATCAGGCGGGACACGTGCATCTGCGAGCAGCCCAGCCGCTCACCGATCTCCGCCTGCGTGGCCTCCTCGACGAACCGCATGTGCAGGATCTCGCGGTCGCGGTCGCTGAGCTGCGCCATGAGGGGGGCCAGCGCGTGGAAGTCCTCCACGAGGCCCAGCCGCTCCTCCTCGACACCGATGAAGTCGGCGAGGACCGACTCGCCGTTCTCGGGGCCGTCCCCGGTGAGCGCGGCGTCCAGCGAGGAGGAGTTGTAGCCGTTCGCGGCGATCTGGCCCTCGATCACCTGCTGCTCGCTGATGTTCATCAAGGTCGCCAGCTCGGCGACGGTGGGCTCGCGGTCCAGCCTGCTGGCCAGCTCCTCGCGGGCCTTGGCCAGCTCCACGCGCAGCTCCTGGAGCCGGCGCGGCACGTGCACGGCCCAGGTGGTGTCACGGAAGAAACGCTTGATCTCGCCCACGATGTACGGCAGCGCAAAAGAGGTGAACTCGACCTCGCGGGACAGCTCGAACCGGTCGATGGCCTTGATCAGGCCGATCATGCCGGTCTGCACGATGTCGTCCATGTCGTCGCCGCGGCCGCGGAAGCGCCCGGCCGCGAAGCGGACGAGGGACATGTTCATCTCGATGAGCGTGTTGCGCGCGTACTGGTACTCGAGGGTCCCCTCCTCCAGCTCCGCGAGACGCCGGAAGAACTGGCGGGAGAGCTGGCGGGCGTCGCGGGGGGCGACGGCGCGCGCGTCGACCAAGGGCGGGAGGTGCTCGCCGTACGTCCCGGCCCCGGTGTGCTCGACGACGTCCCGCTCCTGCGACCGGATCACGGCGGTCCTCATTGCCTCTCCCCACGCACGTCATGGCTGCCATGTGCCTGAGCCTCGCGAGTACCCAGGTCCGGCGAACCTATGCCCATCAATTGTCGCGCGTGGCCGGACCGCGCCCGGCACACCTCGGGAGAGACGCGGTGCGCACGGCCGTCACGCCGCCTCCGATGGTACGGCGCCCGTCGCGGCGCGGCACCATCGGGCGGAAGATCGCCGTCCGGATACGGGCTTCACTCAGGGCGGAATCCCGCTCCCTTGCCCAGGGGAGCGGGATTCCTAGGCTGAGGACGTGACCGTTCACCAGCCGAACCACGCCCGTGTCATCCCCCTGCGTCGCGGCCCGGCGCCCTCCGGCCCGGCGCCTTCCGGCCCGGCGGCCCCGCGGCCGTCGGACCCGCCGGCCGCGCCGAGAGAGCCGCTGTGGCGGCATCTCGTCGGGGACGTGCTGCGCAAGGAGCGGCAGGCCCAGGAGCGGACGCTCAAGGACGTCGCCGACGCCGCCCGGATCTCCATGCCCTATCTGTCGGAGGTCGAGCGGGGCCGCAAGGAGGCCTCGTCGGAGGTCCTCGCGGCCGCCGCGGGGGCGCTCGGCCTCGGTCTCGGCGACCTGCTGGCCCGCACCCACGCGGAGCTGGTCCGGGTCACGTCCCGGCGGACCGCCGTCGGCACCCGGCCCGTCGTGCGAGACGGCTCCGCGCACAACGGGCTCTGCCTGGCCGCCTAGACCGGGAACCGTACGGCCGCCCGGCCTCTCACATGCCCACGAGGCGCCGGGCGAGCACCTCGTCGGCGAGGCCGTACTCCACGGCCTCCTGCGCGGTGAACACCTTGTCGCGGTCCATGTCGGCCCGCAGGGTCGCCACGTCCTGGTGCGTGTGCCGCGACAGCACCTCCTCGACCTGGGCGCGGATCCGCACCATCTCCCGGGCGCGCAGGGCCAGGTCGGACGCCGTGCCCCGCACCCCGCCGGTGGCGGGCTGCCCGAGCAGCACCCGCGCGTGCTCCAGCACGAACCGCCGCCCCGGGTCGCCGCCGGCCAGCAGCACGGCGGCCGTGGACGCCGCCTGCCCGACGCAGTAGGTCGAGACGGGCGCCCGCACGAACGTCATCGTGTCGTAGATCGCCATCAGCGAGGTGAACGAGCCGCCGGGGGAGTTGAGGTAGACCGCGATCTCGCTGTCCGGGGCCTCCGACTCCAGGTGCAGCAGCTGGGCCACGACCACGTTGGCGACCCCGTCGTCGATCTCCGTGCCCAAAAAGACGATCCGCTCGGCGAGCAGTCTGCTGAACACGTCGTAGGACCGCTCGCCGCGGGCAGTGCGCTCGACGACGTTCGGAATCGTGTAGCTCCCCATCAGCGCAGCCCCATCCTCGGTCGCGCGGCCGCCGGCCGGACGTCGTCGAGCGACTCCACCACCCGGTCGACCATTCCGTAGGCCAGGGCCTGCTCGGCCGTGAACCAGCGGTCCCGGTCGCCGTCCCGGGAGATGGTCTCCGGGGTCTGCCCGGTGTGCTCGGCGGTGATCCGCTCGATGGTCCGCTTGGTGTACTCCAGGCTCTCCGCCTGGATCTCGATGTCCGCGGTGGTCCCGCCGATGCCCCCCGACGGCTGGTGCATCATCACCCGCGCGTTCGGCAGGGCGTACCGCTTGCCGGGCGTGCCGACGCTGAGCAGGAACTGCCCCATGCTGGCCGCGAAGCCCATGGCCAGGGTGGACACGTCGTTGGGGATCAGCCGCATGGTGTCGTAGATGGCCAGCCCCGCGTGCACCGAACCGCCGGGGCTGTTGATGTACAGACTGATGTCGGTGCGCGGGTCCTCGGCGGACAGCACGAGGAGCTGCGCGCACACCCGGTTCGCGGAGACCTCGTCGACCTGGGTGCCGAGCAGCACGATCCGCTGCGCGAGCAGCTGAGCGGCGAGGTGGTCGTCGAACCGGGTCGGCGGGGTGTCGCCGTCCTCGGCCGTGGGCCGGACGGCCGGCCAGGGGCCGGCGGTGAGTGGGGACATGGACGCTCCCGTGGTTGCTCGTCGGAGCACGGCCGGGCGGCCGTGTGCGTCCACTGTCGGCCCGTCGCACCGGCCGGGGGAGAGATCTCTGCCCGCGGCAGATTCGCCCCGGGCAGAACGGCCCCGGCTGCCCTCCTCGGCCGCTGCGCGGCGACACCGATGAGTTCCGGCGCCCGGACCGGTCTGCCCCCGTGACCGGTTCCCACGAGGGGCACCGCACCCCGGGAGGTACTCATGGACACCGACGGATTCACCACCTGCCTCTGGTTCGACGGCCAGGCCGAGGAGGCCGCGCGGTTCTACGTCTCCGTCTTCGGCAACTCCGAGCTGGGCGACGTCGTCCGCAACACCGGCGCCACCCCCGGCGAGGCGGGCTCCGTGCTCACCGCCGAGTTCACCGCCAACGGCCAGAAGTTCGTCGCCCTGAACGGCGGACCGGAGTTCACGTTCAACGAGGCGATCTCCTTCCAGCTCGAGTGCGACGACCAGGACGAGATCGACCACTACTGGGAGAAGCTCGTCGAGGGCGGCGGCGAGCACGGCCCGTGCGGCTGGCTCAAGGACCGGTACGGCGTCTCCTGGCAGGTCAACGCCAAGCGGCTCACGCAGATGATCGGCGACCCGGACCGCGAGAAGGCGGACCGCGCGTTGAAGTCCATGATGACCATGGGCAAACTGGACATCTCGAAGCTGGAGAAGGCGTACGCGGGCGAGGCGTGAGGACGGCTCGGGGCGTGGCCGCGGACCCACGCTCCCGCCCCCGCGCCCGCCCGTCCGCACGCCGTGAGGAAGGAATCAGATGACCGCTCCTGATCTCCCCGACGCCATCCGTACCTTCGTCGAGGCCACCAACCGCGGTGACAGCGGCGCCTTCGTGGCCGCCTTCACCGAGGACGCCTACCTCAACGACTGGGGCCGCGAGTTTCACGGCCATGACGGAGTGCGGTCCTGGAACCGCACGGACAACATCGGCGTCCAGTCGCACTTCTCCACGGAGGGGATCGAACCCGGCCCCGACCCGGACAGCTACGTCGTCACCCTCGCGGTCACCGGGAACGGATACAACGGAACCGGCCCGATGACCTTCCACCTGCGCGACGGCCTGATCGCAAGCGTGCGGATCGGCTGAGCCGCCTCCGGCACCCCGGAGGGCCTCGCCGCTCGGCGCGCGGGTCCCGGTGGTCGTGGCTAGCGTGAGGGGAAAACCGAACCGTCGACGCGGAGGGCCGCAGCCATGGCCGTACCACCCGAAGGAACACCGTGCTGGGCCGACGCGACGTTCGAGGACCTCGACGCGGCCAAGGACTTCTACGGCGACGTCCTCGGCTGGACCTTCGGCGAGACGTCGTCCGAGCAGGGCAACTACACCCAGGCGTACGCCGACGGCAGGGCGGTGGCCGCCGTCGTACCGCCCATGCCCGGGCAGGAGGGCACCTCCCAGTGGTGCCTGTACTTCGCCGCCCGGGACGCCACCGCCACCGCCGCCCGGATCCGGGACAACGGCGGAGAACTGCTCCTGGACCCCATGCAGGTCGGGGACTACGGCACCATGTGTCTGGCGCGCGACCCCGGCGGGGTCGTGTTCGGCGTGTGGCAGCCCGGCACCCACGAGGGCTTCCAGGCGGTCGCCGAACCGGGCGCGTACTGCTGGGCCGAGGTCTTCACACGCGAACCGGAGAAGGCCGACGCGTTCTTCCCGGCCGTCTTCTCCTACCGCGCCAAGCAACTCGAGGGCGAAATGGACTTCCGCGTCTACGACCTGGGGGAGCGCAGCGTCCTCGGCCGGATGCGGATGACCGACGACTTCCCGCCCGAGGTGCCGCCGTACATCAACGTCTACTTCACCGTCGCCGACTGCGACGAGGCGGTCGCCCGGGCGACCGCGCGCGGCGGGGTGCTGCGGTTCGGGCCGATGGACACGCCCTTCGGACGGTTCGCGGCGATCAGAGACCCGCAGGGTGCGAACTTCTCGGTGCTCGACATCACCACCACGGCGGGGGAGATGCCGAAGACCACCGAGGTCGGCTGAGCCGGACCGGCGCACCCTCACGGCCGTGGCATGATCGGGCGCATGGGTGAACGTGTGGTGGCCGCGTGCGACGGGGCCTCGAAGGGAAATCCCGGGCCCGCCGGCTGGGCCTGGGTGGTCGCCGACTCCTCCGGGACACCGGAGCGCTGGGAGGCCGGCGCGCTCGGCACCGCCACCAACAACGTCGCCGAACTCACCGCCCTTGAGCGGCTGCTGGCCGCCACCGACCCCGGCGTGCCGCTGGAGGTCCGGATGGACTCGCAGTACGCCATGAAGGCCGTCACCACCTGGCTGCCCGGCTGGAAGCGCAACGGCTGGCGCACCGCGGCCGGCAAGCCGGTCGCCAACCAGGAGCTCGTGGTCCGCATCGACGGGCTGTTGCAGGACCGCCCGGTGGAGTTCCGCTACGTCCCCGCCCACCAGGTCGACGGCGACCGGCTCAACGACTTCGCCGACCGCGCCGCCAGCCAGGCGGCCTCCGCCCAGCAGGACGCCGGCAGCGCACAGGGCTCTCCCGAGCCGCCGCCGTCCGCCCCGCGCCCGGCGGGCGGCACGGCCCGCCGCGCCTCCGGCGGCGCCACAACGTCCCGGCGCACCGGCGGCTCCTCGGCGCGCACCGTCAAGGCCAAGTTCTCCGGGCGCTGCCCGTGCGGGCGGACGTACGCGGCCGGCGAGCCCATCGCCAAGAACGACAAGGGCTGGGGCCACCCCGAGTGCCGGACGGCCGTGACCGCCTGAGCAGCCCGAACGGGGGAGCCGCCGGTCGCCGGACCGGAGCGGATGACAGACTGACCGCCATGGAAGAGCGCACTTTCGACAGGTCGGGACAGCACGCCTCGGTGATCGGTCTCGGCACATGGCAACTCGGGGCGGACTGGGGAGACGTCGACGACAAGGAAGCCCTCGCGGTGCTGGAGGCCGCCGCCGAGTCGGGCGTCACCTTCTTCGACACCGCCGACGTCTACGGCGACGGGCGCAGCGAGCAGACCATCGCGTCGTTCCTGAGCGGACGGCCCGACCTGCACGTGCTGGTCGCCACCAAGATGGGCCGCCGCGTCGACCAGATCCCCGAGAACTACGTCCTGGACAACTTCCGCGCCTGGAACGACCGCTCCCGGCGCAACCTGGGCGTCGACCGCATCGACCTGGTGCAGCTGCACTGCCCGCCCACGCCCGTCTACTCCACCGACGAGGTCTTCGACGCCCTCGACACCCTCGTCGAGGAGGAGCGGATCGCCGCCTACGGCGTGAGCGTGGAGACCAGCGCCGAGGCCCTGACCGCCATCGCCCGGCCGAACGTGGCCAGCGTGCAGATCATCCTCAACCCGTTCCGCATGAAGCCGCTGCGCGAGGTGCTCCCCGCCGCGCGCGAGGCGGGCGTCGGCATCATCGCCCGGGTCCCGCTCGCCTCGGGTCTGCTGTCCGGCAAATACACCAAGGACACCGTCTTCGCGGAGAACGACCACCGCTCGTTCAACCGGCACGGCGAGGCCTTCGACCAGGGCGAGACCTTCTCCGGCGTGGACTACGCGACCGGTGTCGAGGCGGCAGCCGAGTTCTCGGCCCTGGTCCCCGAGGGCTGCACGCCGGCCCAGCTGGCGCTGCGCTGGATCGTCCAGCAGCCTGGCGTGACCACCGTCATCCCGGGCGCCCGCTCGCCCGAGCAGGCCCGCGCCAACGCGGCGGCGGCCCGGCTGCCGGAGCTGTCCGACGCGACCCTCACCGCGATCGCCGACCTGTACGACCGGCGGATCCGCGAACAGGTCGAGGGCCGCTGGTAAGGGAACGGGTCACCGCCGGCGGGAGCGGCGGCTCAGCTTTCGAGGAGCAGCTGACGCTCCTGCTCCTGGTCGCCGGCGACGGCGCCCTCGTCGCGGGTCGTGAAGGACCGCGACAGCGCGTCGCTCGCCCGGCGCACCGCCTCCGGGCTGCCCTGCACGGTGACGGTCACCGGCTCCGACAGGGGCCTGGTGTCCGTCCGCCCGGAGGCGTCCCCCTGCCCCTCCCCGGTGAACGTCGCCATACGGACCGTCGCGTCCGTGTCGGAGGGCCGCTCCTGCGGCGGTCCGAAGGTGCCTTCCAGCGCCCCGACGACCGCCCGGGCGTCCTCGGTGTCCCCGCCGCTGAGTGTCACGGTGAGCTGGGTGTCCGGCATGTGTCCCACTTTCCTCGGGCCTGGGTCGTGTCGTCGACCGTGTAACCGTGCCCCGCGCCGCCAAACCGGCGGTGGGGAGACGCCCCCTTTTCGGGGAAACCGCAAGGGGGAGACCTACCCGAAGGAGGCACCGTGCCGGACGCGGAGCGGGGCGAGAACAGGCGCCGGGGGCGGAACGAGTCGGAGGAGGAGAGAGCCGACAGGATGTGGACCGAGCTCATCCAGGAGGTCCGCGTCGCCCAGATGGGCGTGCAGATCCTGTTCGGTTTCCTTCTGACGGTCGTGTTCACCCCGACGTACGACGACCTGTCCGGCACCGACAAGACCATCTACATCGTCACGGTGGTCCTGGGCGCCTGCGCGACCGGGGCGCTGATCGGCCCGGTGTCGCTGCACCGGCTCGTCAGCGGACGGCGCATCAAACCGCAGGCCGTGCGGTGGGCCTCCCGGCTCACCCTGCTCGGGCTGGCGCTCCTGCTGGTCACCACCAGTTCGTCGCTGCTGCTGATCCTGCGCGTGGCCAGCCACGACGACTTCGTCCCGTACCTCGTGGCCGGGGTGGTCTGCTGGTACCTGCTGTGCTGGTTCGGCCTGCCGATGTGGGCCCGTTACCGCCACACCACCCGCTGACGCGGGGGAGGGGGCGCGCCTCGTCATCCGGCTGCCGCGGTGAGGCCCTTTCAGCTCCCGGCGAGGACGTCCGCGAGGAAGTCGTCCACGCGCACCTCTTCGCACCCCGGCGGCACCACCCGGTGGGTATCGTGCAGGAACTCCCCGACCGCCTCCGCCCAGGCGAACACCACCGCGTGGTGCCGGCCGCCGTCGGCGCGCGCCTCGCCCAGGAACTCCATCCGCAGCTCCCGCTCCACCCCGCGGGCCTGCGGGCACAGCCGTACGTCACCGATGCCGACCGGGCGGGTCAGGCCGTCGGTGACCATCTCCCGGTCCAGCTGCCAGCGGGCCAGGACCCGCCCGTCGAGAGTGAAGACGGCGGTGACGGCGAACGGGTCCGACGGGTCGTAGCTCAGGTGGGCAAGCACGGGAAAGCGTTCCGTGTCGCCTGCCTGGAGCTCCACCACCAGGGTTGTGTGCACGAACGAGTTCACGAGGTGCCTCCGGGACGTACCGACGTAGAGCCCTCTAGTACCCCGGTTCCGCGCAAGATGCTCAGCTCTCCGGGTGAATCTGTCACCGGCCCGGGACGGAGGGTCAGGCGAACGCCTCCCGGAGCGCCGGCAGCAGCGTCTTCTCCGACCAGTCCAGGAACGCGGGCTGCGACTCGCCGCCGATCTGCACCAGGGCGATCTCGGTGAAACCGGCCTCGGCGTAGGGGCGGACCGCTTCGACGAAGTCCTCCGGGTCGCTGCCGCACGGGATGGACGCGGCGACGTCGTCGGGCCGTACGAACTGGGTCGCCGAGGCGAAGGAGTCCGGGTGCGGCAGCTCGGAGTTCACCTTCCAGCCGTTGCCGAACCAGCGGAACTGGGCGTGCGCGCGTTCCACGGCCGCGTCCCGGTCCGGGTCGTAGCTCACCGGCAGCTGCCCCACGCGCGGCTTGCCCTCGCCGCCGTGCCGGTCGAAGGCGTCCAGCAGCTCCGGCCTGGGCTCGGTGGCGATCAGCAGGTCGGCGTGGTGTCCCGCGAGGGCGCATGACCGCTTGCCCGACACCGCGATCCCGATCGGCGGCGGCTGGTCCGGCAGGTCCCACAACTTGGCCGACTCCACGTCGAAGTGCTCGCCCCGGTAGTTCACGTGACCGCCCTCGAACAGCGCGCGGATGATCTCCACCGCCTCCTCGAGCATCTCGTGGCGTACGTCCACCGGCGGCCAGCCGCCGCCCACCACGTGCTCGTTGAGGTTCTCTCCCGAGCCCAGTCCCAGCCGGAACCGGCCTCCGGACAGCAGCTGCATCGTCGCCGCCTTCTGCGCCACCACCGCCGGGTGGTAGCGCTTCGTCGGACACGTCACGTACGTCATCAGCGGGATCCGCGAGGTGGCCTGCGCGGCCGCGCCCAGGACGCTCCACGCGTACGGCGAGTGTCCCTGCTCGGCCAGCCACGGGAAGTAGTGGTCCGAGGTCACCGAGAAGTCGAAGCCGGCCTCCTCGGCGCGCACCACGTGCTCCACGAGTTCTCGCGGCCCGGCCTGCTCGGTCATCATCGTGTATCCGATTCGCACCATGGTGTCCGGGTCCCCCACCGCGACCGGCGAAAACGATGGATCACCCGGCGGTGGCCCGGGCAGGATGCCCCCATGACCCACCGAGCCCTTCCCGCTGCAGCCCCCGCGACCCAGGGCGTCGACGCCTTTGGTGTCCACGCCTTCCTCGACGCCGTCGAGGCCGACCCGGACATCGAGCCGCACGGACTGATGGTCCTGCGGCACGGGAAGGTGGTGGCCTCCGGCTGGTGGGCGCCCTACACCGCCGAGCGACCGCATCTGCTGTACTCGCTCAGCAAGAGCTTCACCTCGACCGCCGCCGGGCTCGCCGAGGCGGAAGGACTGATCGACTTCGACGCCCCGGTGCTGTCGTACTTCCCGGAGTTCGAGGCGGACATCACCGACCCGCGCAGCCGGGCCATGCTGGTGCGCCACGTGGCCTCCATGGCCAGCGGGCATGACCACGAGACCGTCGACGAGGCGTTCGGCGCCGACCCGGCCGAACCCGTGCGCGGCTTCCTGCTCCAGCCGCCGCAGCGCGACCCCGGCACGCTCTTCACCTACAACCAGCCCTGCACCTACACCCTCGGCGCGATCGTGCAGCGGGTCACCGGACAGACGATGGCGGACTACCTGCGCCCCCGGCTGTTCGACCCGCTGGGCATCGGCGAGGCCCTCTGGTCGCGGGACCGCGCCGGACGCGACATCGGCTTCGCCGGACTGCACACCACCACCGACGCGATAGCCCGCCTCGGGCTGCTCTACCTGAACGACGGCGTCTGGGAGGGCGAGCGGCTGCTGCCCGAGGGGTGGGTCGCCCGCGCGACGCGCCCGCACATCGACACCGCCGGCGCCATGGGCGGGGACGACCGACCGGACTGGGACCAGGGCTACGGCTACCAGTTCTGGCGGGGCAGGCACGGCTTCCGCGGCGACGGCGCCTACGGCCAGTACTGCCTGGTGCTGCCCGAGCACGACGCGGTGATCGCCGCCACGACGGCCACCGTGCAGATGCAGCGCTACCTGGAACTGGTGTGGGAACACCTGCTGCCCGCCTTCGGCCCGAGCCCGCTCACCGGGCGGGAGGCGGCCGACGCCGCCCTGCGCGAGCGCCTGAACGGCCTCGCCCTGCCGCCGGCCCCGGGCGCCCCCGCGCCGGCCGACGGCTGGTCCGGCGCCGCGTTCACCCCGGACGGCGGGCTCTGCGCCGAGCAGCCGAAGCTGACCGCCGCCGAGCTCACGGCCGACGCCGACGGCGGCTGGTCGCTGACCCTCACGGAGGACGGCCACCGGTTCGAGGCGCGCCTGACAGGTCCTGGCTGGACCGTCACCGAGGGGGCCCAGCCGACCGCGGTGAGCGGAGGCTGGACCGACCCGGACACCCTCACCGTGGACATCTCCTTCCTGGAGACGCCGCACCGTCTGCGCGTCACCTGCTCCCTCTCCGACCGCACCTTCCGGGCGCACTGGCTCACCCGCCCTCTGGTCCCCTGGCCGCTGCGCGCGCTGCGCGCGCTGCGCGCCCCGCGCGGCTCACGCTGAGCCGGGCCGGAAGGTGCGCAGGACCGTCCGCAGCGCCTCGCGGCTGCCGGGCCGCGTCCAGTCGGCGGCCGGGGTGGTCCAGCGCAGCGAGAAACCCCGGCCCTCGCCCAGCAGGAATCCCCGGCCGAAGGTGCGCACCCGGGTGCCGTCGTCCGCCGCCAGCCACTCCATGTCGGCGGCCTCGCGCCCCTGGTACGTCGTCGGCCGGATCACGCCGATCCGCCGGTAGGAGCCGGTCCCGACGAGCCCCGGCTCCACGGTGTCCCGCCAGACGGCGACCGGATCCGGACCCACCCGCTCGCTGTAGGTGACGGCGAGGGTGCGCGGGTCGTCGTCGGCGCCGAAGGTGACGCGGTAGGACAACCGGGTGGCGCGCGAGGTGTCCTGCCGCTCCCAGCCCGCGGGCAGGGCCACGGAGAATCCCTCCGGCGCCCGGTAGGTCCGGTAGCCGGCGGGGAGGGCGCCCGTGCCCGGCGCGGACGGCGCGGCGGTGCGGGACGGGCCCGGCGAGGCGGCACCGGAGGGCGCGGGCGAGGGGGCGCCGGTCGGGGCCGGTGCGGGTGAGGCGGTGCCGCCGGACGCGGTCGCCGAAACCGGCGGGGTGCCGGCGGCGCGGTCGTCGCCGGGCAGCCCCCGCGCCACGGCGACCGCGGCGGCCGTCACCGCCACCACGGCCAGGGCGGTGCCGGCGAGCACGGTCCTGCGCGCCCGCCCCGCACGGCGCCAGGCGCCCCCGAACGCCGCCCGCGCGCACGGCGCGTGGACACCGCCGGGGTCGTCGCGCAGCACCCGGGTGAGCACCTCCCGGACCACCTGCCGGTTCGGCCGCTCCCGGGCCTCCTTGCGGAGGAGTCCCGTGACGACCTGGGTGAGCGGCCCGCAGCGCATCGGCGGGCGCAGCGGCAGCCGGTCCACCCCCTTCAGCGTGGCCGCGACCCTGCCCCGGTCCCGGAACGGCGGGCGGCCCTCCAGCATCGTGTAGAGGATCGCGCCCAGCGCCCACAGGTCTGCGGCGGGACCGAGCCGCTCGTCGCGGGCCTGCTCCGGCGCCGCGTACGACGGTGCCGTGAGCCGGGGGGCCGACGTCGTGCCGGCCAGTCCGTAGCCGCCGACGACCACCGGACCGGACTCGGGCAGGAACAGCTGGCCGGGGCTGAGCTCGCCGTGCGTGACGGCCTCCGCGTGCGCGGCGTCCAGCACCTCCAGCAGGTCCAGCGCGACACCCGCCGCCCGCACCGGGGCGAACGTGCCCTGCTGGAGCAGCACCTCGTCGAGCGGCGTGCCGTCGATCCATGAGGTGACGATCCACAGCCCGCCGCCCTCGGCGACAGCGTCGACGACCTCCGCGATGCGGCCCGGGCACAGCCGGGCCACATTGTCGCCGGCCCGCAGGATCCGCGAGGGCGTCCGCCGGGCGCCCTCCGCGGCGTCCGCCGGCAGGTCGATCCGGGTGGCCAGGCACGGCCGGCCGGTCCGCAGGTCGTCGGCGTACCAGCTGACGCGGTTGGTCTCGCGATGCGTGATCTCGACCAGCCGGTAACGGCCGGCGACCGGCCGATCGGTGGAGGCGTGCGCCCAGCCCATGGTGATCCCTCGTCGAACCGCTGACTCCCGTCCCCACTGGTACGCGGGGAGGGGGCCGGTGCGTTCAACGCCGGTCCTGGCACAGGCCGGACGCCGGGCTCAGCGCAGCGCGAAATGGTCCGTCCACGCCATCATGTCGGCCGTGGTGGCGTTGCCGCCGCACACCACGAGCCCCAGGCGGGCCCCTTCGCCGACCCGCTCCAGGACCCGCCGCGCGGCGGGCAGCAGACAGCCCGCGGCCGGCTCCGCCCACACCTTGGCGTGGTCCGCGAGGTCCAGCGAGCCCCGCACGGCGTCCCGGTCCGGCACCACCAGCACCTCCTCGACCAGCTCCGCGACATGGTCGTACGTCAGCCGCGACACGGACGGCGCGCTGAGGGTGGAGACGATCGACGTCAGCGCCACCGGCACCGGCCCGCCCGCCCTGAGCGCCTCGGACATCGCCTGCGCCCCCTCGGTCTCCACGCCCCACACCCGCACCCCGGGCCGCCGGGCCCGCAGTGCCGCCGCGACACCGGCGATCAGGCCTCCGCCGCCGATGCTGACCAGCACGTCGGTCAGCTCACCGGCGTCCTCGGCGAACTCCAGACCCACGGTGCCCTGACCGGCGATCACCTCGGGGTCGTCGAAGGGGTGGACCAGGGTCAGGCCGTCACGCCGCAGCTCGGCGGTGAGGGCGAAGGCACCGTCCATGTCGTCCGTCACGCGCACCGAGGCGCCCGCGGCCTGCGCGATCTCCACCGCCCGCACGGGCGCCGAACGCGGCATCACCACGGTCGCCTTCACGTCGAGGGCGGCGGCCGTCACGGCCAGCGCGATGCCGTGGTTGCCGCCGCTCACCGCGACCACGCCGGCGGCCCGTTCCGTCTCGCTCAGCGCCAGCAGCTTCGCCGCCGCACCGCGCACCTTGAACGACCCGGTCCGCTGGAGCAGTTCCAGCTTCGCCGTCACCGGCGCACCGAGCAGCGCCGAGAGCCCGGGACTCGGCACGGTCGGGGTCCGCACCACGTGCCCGGCGATCCGCTCGGCTGCGGCCTCGATGTCGGCGATCTCGATCACGACTGTCACCTTTCCGGCGCGGGGGGCGTGATCCGCGCCGTGCCCCAGCCTCACCCGGCGGGCGGCCGAGGTCAACGAGGTTCAGCGCTGCTGCGCCTTGTGCGGCGGCGCCTCGCTGGGGCGGACCACGACGTGACCCTGGCCCTCCAGCACCAGCTGGACGGCCTCGCCCGAGCCGCCGCGCAGCATCGAGCCCAGCGACTGCGAGCGGTGCAGCGAGGTGGACAGGCCCGCGGTCCATCCGACGATCGCGTCCGTGTCCACGTACACCGGGCTCTGCGGCGTCACCGGGATCACCAGCGGGCTGCCCTCACAGACCAGCCCCAGCCGGCCGTGCCCGGTGAACACGCTGTTGAACAGGCCGCCGCCGGTGATGCCCGCCCCCTTCACGGTGGAGATGCGGTAGGAGAGCGTGGCGTCGAAGCACAGGACGTTGCGGCCGTTGACGGTGAACTCGTCACCGGGGTCGACATCGACGACGAAGCAGTTCTGCGCCTCGTGCGCGAACCAGGCCTCGCCCCGTCCGCGCACCGCCATCAGCGGCAGCCCCTCGCCGGTCACCGCACGCTTGAGCATCCCGCCCACGCCCTGGCCCTTGCGCTCGAACTGCAGGTCGCCCCGGAAGGCGACCATCGCGCCCTGGCGGGCAGTCATCTCGCCGTCGACGGTGTAGCGCAGGCACTTGGCGTTCTCGACCGTCATGCCCGGGGCCGTGGCCGGCCGCACCATGTGCTCACTGGAAAACAGGTCACCCTTCATGGGGGCCATCCTCGCCCGGCTCCCCGCGCCCCGGCCAGAACCGGGCGCGTACGGCACGGCGCCGGATCCGCCCGCGCGCTCAGCCACCGAAGAGCTGCGTCCAGTACGTGCCCGCCCGGCCGCCGCCCGCGAAGCCGACGCCGAGACGCGTGAACTCCGGCTTGAGGATGTTCGCCCGGTGCCCCGGGCTGTTCATCCAGCCGCGCACCACCTCGGCGGCCGACCGCTGCCCGCACGCGATGTTCTCGCCGACGGTGCGGCACCGGGCCCCCGCCGCCGCGGCCCGGTCCCAGGGCTTGCCGCCGTCCGGAGCCGTGTGCGCGTAGAAGTCCCGCGCCACCATGTCGGCGCTGTGCGCCTGTGCGGCCGTCGTCAGCAGCGGGTCACGGGACAGCGGCGGCAGCCCGGCCCGCGTCCGCTCCCGGTTGGTGAGCTCGACGACCTCCGCCGCCGTGCGCTCCAGGCCCCCGGGGGTGAGCGGACGGGCCCACAGGGCCGTCCAGTAGGTGTCCCCCGCCCCCTCGCAGGAGGCCACCGCGGCATGGGTGAACGCCGGGTCGCAGACGGTGCGGCGGGCCGCCTCGTGGCGCAGACAGTGGCCGACGAACCGGTCGACGGACAGCGGCCCGGAGACCAGGTGCTCCCCGACGGTGAGGTACGGGTAGCCGGCGGAGACCACGCGCTGGTGCACGGAGACGCCGTCCGGTCCCTCGACCGCGAGGCGCCCGCCGCGCGCCATCGCGCGGGCATGCTCCCGGGCCGCCGCGGCCAGCCGCCCGTCGTGCGTGACCGGCGGTGAACCCGCCGACCGCCGCGCCGAGTTGACCAGGACGAGGAAGTCGTCCCCCGCGGACGGCGGGGCGGCGGGACGGGGCGGCGTGACCGGACGCGTCCGCGGGGCGGCGGGCGCCGTGCCGGGACTCACCGGCGCCCTGCCGGTGACGACCGGGGCGGTACGGGTGGAGACGGCGCCCTCGTCGTCCTCCACGTCCACGCCGAAGTCCCGGGCGAGACCGGCCAGTCCGTCGGCGTACCCCTGCCCGAGGGCGCGCAGTTTCCACCCGTCGCCGCGCCGGTAGATCTCCGCGAGCAGCAGCACCGTCTCCCGGTCGGGACGGGGCGGGCGGAAGCGGGCGAGGGCGCGCCCGCCGGGGCCGCCGACCTCCAGCACGGGCGCCGGCAGGGCGCTGAGCGGTGTGCCGGGCTCCTCGGGGCTGACGGCCACCGTGACCCGGGTGGCGCCGGGGCGCAGCGCCGACGGGTCGACGACGAGCGTGTCGCCGCCGAGCCGGGCGCCCGGCGCGGACGGCTGGTTGTAGAACACGAAGTCCCCGTCGCCGCGCACCTTCCGGCCGTCGTCGGTGATCAGCGCGGACACGTCGAACGGCCCGGGCACCCGGACGGTCACCGCACCGCCCGGGAGCTGGATGTTGCCGCCGGGGACCAACTCGCTCATCGCACCGCCCTGGTTGTCGTCGTCCGCGGACCGGTGTGGGGGTGTCCGGACAACGACGGGCGGCGCCCGCGGGTTCCCCGTGGGATTTCCGGGCGGAGACGGAGCGGGCCCGACGGTTCAGCGGTGCAGGGCCCGTGTCCAGTCGGCGGGGACCCGGTCCGCGGGGCCGGGGGCCGGCTGGTCGGCCGGGTGGCTGTCGGGCGGCGCGAGCGCCGGGCCCGACTCGTACAGCTCGTTCGTGGCGTAGTTCCAGAACCAGGTCTCGCCCGGTTCGTAACTGCTCACCACCGGATGCCCGGTGGCCTGGAAGTGCGCCGTGGCGTGCTGCCCCGGCGAGCTGTCGCAGCAGCCGACGTGGCCGCACTCCGCGCACCGCCGCAGATGGAACCACCAGCCGCCCGCGGTCTCGCAGTCGGCGCAGCCCGCGCCCGAGGGCGGGACGCTGGGATCGATGGCGTGGTCGGTGGTCATACGGACTCCTCCTGGGTCTCGTCGGGTGCGGGGGCGGTGAGCGGGAGGAGCACCTGGAAGCGGGTGTCGCCCGGCTCGGACTCGAACCGGATGCTGCCGTGGTGCTTGTTGACCACGATCCGCCAGGAGATGTCCAGGCCCAGCCCGGTGCCCTCGCCCACGGGCTTGGTGGTGAAGAACGGGTCGAAGACCCGGTCGCGGATCTCCGGCGGGATGCCGGGGCCGGTGTCGCCGAACTCCACCAGCAGCCGGTCGTTCTCCCGCGCGGTGCGCACGGTCAGCGTGCCCGTGCCGCCGTCCCCGTCCGCGTGGTTCATCGCTGCGACCGCGTTGTCGATGAGGTTGGTCCACACCTGGTTGAGCTCCGCGGGGTAGGCCGGGACCCGGGGCAGGGTCCGGTCGTAGTCCTTGACCACGCGAATGCCCTTCCCCGTCTTCCCCGACAGCATCAGCAGCGTGCTGTCGAGGAGTTCATGCACGTCGGCGACCTGGAAGGGGGCGCGGTCGAGCTGCGAGTACTGCTTGGCGGCGTCCACGAGGTGCGAGATGCGGCCCGCGGAGTCCTGGATCTCGTCCATCAGCAGCTCGGTCTCGACGGTGTAGCTCAGCCAGCCCACCGCACTGGGCAGCAGTGCCTCGTCCACGGCCGCGGCCACCTGCTCCAGCCAGTCCACGTCCAGTCCGGCCTGCACGAACGTCGGGGCGATCCGCCAGCCGTCGGCGATGCCGTGGTCGTCCAGCCAGTCGGAGAGCGTGTCCTCCCGGTCGGCCGCCTCCAGCGGGCTGAGCACCGGTGCCTTGGCGACCCGCTCGGCGGTGCGCTCCTGGATCTCGATCAGGCCCGCCAACGTCTGCCGGTCGAAGGTGCCCTCGGAGATGATCCGCAGCTTGCGGCGCATCTTGGCCACCCGTTCGCGCAGCGAGGCCGTGGCCCGCACGGCCGCCGCGGCCGGGTTGTTGAGCTCGTGGGTCAGCCCCGCCGACAGAGATCCGAGGGCCAGCAGCCGCTCCCGCTGACCGACGGCCTGCTGGGTGCTCTTCACCCCGAAGAACAGCCCCTCCAGCAGGTGCACCGCCATCGGGAACCACTCCTGCATGATCTCCGCGAACGTGTCCGCGGGCAGCACGAAGAACCGTGTCGGCTCCGTCACGCGCAGGGAGTTGTTGTAGACCTGCGGCACCCGGTCCCCGAGGTAGGCCTGCATGGCCCCCGCGTACACCCCGCGCTGGGAGGTGCGGGTGACCTCCACCTCGTCGCCGCCGACCCGCCGGGACAGCACGACGGTGCCCTCCACCAGCACGTAGAAGCAGGTGGCGGGGTCGCCCTCGGTGTAGACCGCGCCGGGTTCGTACCGCTCCACCTGGCCCGCGTCGCACAGCCGCCCCAGCTGCTCGGGGGTCAGCTTCTCGAACAGGAAGAGGGAGCCGATCTCGTCCGGCAGGCACGGCATCGACTGCGCGGTCACGACTGCTCCAGGTACCGGTGGACGAGCATCACGGCCATGGCTCCCTCTCCTACGGCGGAGGCGACGCGCTTGGCGGACTCCGCGCGCGCGTCGCCCGCGACGAACACGCCCGGGACGTTGGTCTCCAGGTGATACGGCGGCCGGTCCAGCTCCCAGCCGGCGGGCGGGCGTCCGTCGGCGGTGAGGTCGGGCCCGGCCAGGATGAACCCCCGCTCGTCGCGCAGCACGGTGCCGTCCAGCCAGTCGGTCAGCGGGGCGGCGCCGATGAACACGAACAGCCACTGCGCGTCGACGGCCTCGGTGCGCCCGCTCGCGGTGTCCCGCAGCGTCAGCCGCTCCAGGTGCCCGTCGCCGTGCGCCTCCTCGACGACCGTGCCGCACCGCACGGAGATGTTGGGCGCCCGGCCGATCTGCTGGATCAGGTAGTACGACATCGACGCCGACAGGTCCGGCCCGCGCACCAGCAGCGTCACCGACTTGGCGAACCGGGACAGGTACATGGCCGCCTGCCCGGCCGAGTTGGCGCCGCCCACGATGTACACGTCGTGGCCCTGGCAGGCGGACGCCTCGGTCAGCGCGGAGCCGTAGTACACGCCGCAGCCGCCCAGCTCCTCGCAGCCCGGCGCCGCCAGCTGCCGGTACGACACCCCGGTCGCCAGGATCACGCTGTGCGCGGCCACCGCCGACCCGTCGGAGAACCGTACGACCCGGGCGCCGCCGCCCACCTCGAGCCCCGTCACCTCCCGCGCGGTGAGGATCTCCGCGCCGAACCGGGTGGCCTGCCGGCGCGCCCGGTCGGTGAGCTGTGCCCCCGAGACCCCGTCGGGGAAGCCGAGGTAGTTCTCGATACGGGAGCTCTGCCCGGCCTGCCCGCCGGTCGCCGACCGCTCCACCAGCACCGTCCGCAGTCCCTCCGAGGCCCCGTACACGGCCGCGCCGAGGCCCGCGGGGCCGCCGCCGATCACCACCAGGTCGTAGAAGTCGGCCGTCGGGGTCGTCGCGAGGCCGACGTGGGCGGCGAGGTCCGCGGGGTCCGGCTCCACCAGCGGCGCCCCGTCCGGGGTGATCACCACCGGCAGCCGCATCCCGTCCTCGTCCGCGGCGGCCAGCAGCCGCCGGCCCTCCGGCTCGTCGGAGGAGTACCAGCGGTAGGGCACCTGGTTGCGGGCCAGGAACTCGCGCACGTCGGAGGAGCGCGCCGACCAGCGGTGACCGATCACCTTGGTGCTGGGCACCGGCCGGTGGTCGCTGGACCGCCATGCCTCCAGCAGGTCGTCCACGACCGGGTAGAGCTTCTCCTCCGGCGGGTCCCACGGCTTCAGCAGGTAGTGGTCCAGGTCGACGACGTTGATCGCGTCGATCGCCGCGCCGGTGTCCGCGTACGCGGTCAGCAGCACCCGGCGCGCCCCGGGATGCACGTCCATGGCGCGCTCGAGGAACTCGATGCCGTTCATCCGCGGCATCCGGTAGTCGGCGAGGATCACGGCGACCAGGTCGCCGCGCAGCTTCAGTTCGCGCAGCGCCTCCAGCGCGGACTCCCCGGACTCGGCGCGCACGATCCGGTACGTCTCCCCGTAGCGCCGCCTGAGGTCCCGGGCCACGGCACGGGAGACGCCCGGGTCGTCGTCCACGGTCATGATGACGCTCCGGGCGGCGTCGGCGGGCTGTGCCATGCGTCCCCCACATCGTGGTCGGATCCCCGGGGCGGCGGACCGAGAGCCCCTCGAAGCCACCGCACCGGCCCGTGCCCATCGTATGTTCGGACGCCGCGATGCGCGCGGGCGTAAGCGAACCCGCCCCCGGCGGGCGCGTACCGGTGACCGCGGTGCGGGGGAGGGAAGATCCGTAGGGAAGACTGGACCGCGAGCACACGACACCGGGAGGAACGGCATGACGCGCCCGATCACGGCAGGGATCGACGGCACCGAGGAGAGCCTCGCCGCGCTGGCCTGGGCGGCCAGGGAGGCGACCCGCCGGCGACTCCCGCTCAGGGTGGTCCACGCCTGGCGGTTCCAGGCGCACGAGGGGGTCGACACCGGGGACAGGGCCGCCCAGGAGCGGTGGGTGCGCGAGGCGACCGAGGAGGCGGCCCGGGCCGTCCGCGAACGGCACGGCGACCTGACCCTCACCACGGACGTCCTCGAGGGCGACGCGGTGGAGACGCTCACCGCCGCGGCCGCGGACGCCGAGATGCTGGTGCTCGGTTCCCGCGGGCACGGGCGGATCATGGGGTTCCTGGTGGGCTCGGTCGGCCAGCAGGTGATCGTCGACGCCGCGCGACCGGTGGTGTTCGTCCGGGCCGGCGACAAGGCGTCCGACGAGGTGGCCGGGCACGAGATCGTGGTCGGACAGGAGGGCGACCCGAAGGACGGCGCCGCCGCCCTCGGCTTCGCCTTCGAGACCGCGGCCCGGCGCGGCGCCACCGTGCGCGCGGTACGGGCCTGGACGCTGCCGCCGGTGTTCGCCTACAGCCCCGGCTCGCTGCGGCTCGCCGACGAGGCCGGCGGTCTGGAGCCGTTCGAACGGAAGAACCTGGCGGCCGCGCTCGCGCCGTGGCGGGAGCGCTACCCGGACGTGCACGTCGTGGAGCACGTCGAGATGGGCAGCGCCGGCCAGGTCCTGCTGTCGGTGTCGGGCACGGCCCAGCTGATGGTCGTCGGGCGCCGGGCCCGCAGCTCCGCCGTGGGCGCCCGGATCGGCTCCGTGGCGGGAGGCGTGCTGCACCACGCGGACTGCCCGGTCGCGGTCGTGCCGCCCGCCTGATCCCCGCCGGGCGTCCCGGTCAGTCGTCCGTCGGCTGCAGGGTGTCGCGGGCCTTGGGCAGGATGGTGCGGACGTAGTCCTCGACGGCGGTGCCGAGACCGATGTCGTGCTGGGCCCGCTCCGACAGGTACCAGCGGTGCTCCAGCAGCTCGTGGTAGATCTCCGCGGCGTCCATCGAGCCGCGCAGCTCCAGCGGCACGGACCGGACGGCGGGCCGGAACACCTCGCGCACCCAGCGGTGCGCGAGGACCTCCGGACGGGCGCCGAGGGGGTCGCCCGGGGCGTAGTCGTCCTGGGTGGCCATCCAGCTCTCCAGGTCGTTCAGCAGCCGGCGGGCCTGGTTCTCCTCGGTGTCCAGCCCGGTCAGCCGCAGCAACTGGCGCTGGTGGTGCCCGGCGTCGACGACCTTGGGTACGAAGGTCACCGAGTCGCCGTTGGAGGCGTGCTCGATCTGCATCTCGGCCACGTCGAACCCGAGGTCGTTCAGCCGGCGGATGCGGCGCTCGATGTAGTGGTGCTTGCCGGCCGGGTAGACCGAGGTGCGCGTCAGCTCCTGCCAGAGCCCCTGGTAGCGGGCGCAGATCTCGGTGCCGAACTCGATCGGGTCGACGGAGGGGTGCAGCGCGCCGGAGGCCTCGAGGTCGAGCAGCTCGCCGCTGATGTTGACCCGCGCCAGGTCCAGGTCGTACTCCCGCTGCCCCACGGTGAGTTCGGGGTGCAGGTCGCCGGTCTCCGCGTCCACCAGGTAGGCGGCGTAGGCCCCCGCGTCGCGCCGGAACAGCGTGTTGGACAGCGAGCAGTCGCCCCAGGCGAACCCGGCCAGGTGCAGCCGCACCAGCAGCACGGCGAGCGCGTCCATCAGCCGGTGCATGGTGGCCGGGCGCAGCGTCGTCTCGAACATCGACCGGTACGGCATCGAGCCGCCGAGGTGCCGGGTGATCAGCACGCACTCCAGCGGCTCCCCGCCCGGGTCGGTGCGGCCGGTGACCACGGCCAGCGGATCCACCGCCGGGATGCCGATCCGGTCCAGGTCGCGCAGCAGTTCGTACTCGCGCAGCGCCGGGCGCTGGGCGAGTTCCTTCACCGCGACCACCTCGTCGCCGGCGCGCGCGTAGCGCACGACGTGCCGGGAGATGCCGCGCGGCAGCGGCACCAGGTACTCCTCCGGCCACTCCTCGAGCGGCAGGTGCCACGGCAGTTCCAACAGGAGCGCGGGGTGCTCCGGGTTGGTGGCGTTGATCTGCAGTGCCATGGCGGCGGTGTCCTCGTCTCGCGGGTGATCGTCACCTCAGCCTATTGCGCGCGCTGCCGGGCGAGGAGGGCGGCGTCCCGCACCGGCCCCCGGTGCAGCGGCCCGTGTCCGGGCAGCAGCAGATCGCCGTCCAGACCGGCCAGGACGTCCAGCGACCGTACGGCGGCGGCGCGCTCGCGGTGGAACATGTCCGTCAGCATCTGCGGCCCCTCGGTGCGCGAGGTGGGGTGGCCGCTGACCAGGGCGTCTCCGGACACCACCACCCCGGTGTGCGGGAGGTGGAACGCGCAGTGCCCGGCGGTGTGGCCGGGGGTGTGCACGGGCACGGGCCGGCCCGGCAGGTCGAGCGGCCCCGTGCCGGGTCCCGGGAACGGCGTGGGCGCGGTGACCGCCACGTGTGCCGTGCCGCCGGCGCGCAGGGCGTGCGCGGCCCACGGCAGCACTCCGGGACGCCAGCCGTTGCGCAGCACCCGTGCCACGCTCACCTGGTGCAGGAAGTCCCGCCTCGCGTGCGGGACTTCGTCCTCGTGGGTGTGGACGGGGGTGCCGTAGACCGCGGCGAGGAACTCGGCGGACCCCAGGTGGTCGTTGTGCGCGTGGGTGATCAGCACCGCCGTCACCGCCTCCGGCGAGGCGCCCACCTCGGCGAGTGAACCGAGCAGCCCCTCGCGGTCGCCCGGGTAGCCGGTGTCGATCAGTGTGACGGCGTCCCCTTCGGTGAGGATCACCCAGTTCGTGCTCGTGCCGTGCACCAGAAAGGTGCCGTCCGCCACCTGCCGCACCGTTGCCTTCATGACCGCCTCGCGCGTTTCGCCGCATACCGGTTGGACGAGCACAGGAAAGCAGATCAGCGGGAGGGCGAGGGAGGCGGCCCCGGCTCCGGGCGTGCCTCCGCCGCGTCGGGTGCCGGGCGCATCCCGAACAGCCACCGGGTCGCCGCCCACCGGCGCACCCCGTACTCGTACAGCACCACGATCGTGGCCGACGAGGCCGCCACGATCACCGCGTACTTGAGCCCCGCGGGTGCGGACCAGCCGACCACGCCGTAGGCGAAGGCGACCACGACCGGCTGGTGCAGCACGTACAACGGCAGGGCGGCGACGGCCAGATACGGCAGCACCCCTGTGGCCCGTCCCCGCCGGGCGGGGCGCGGTCCGCGGGCCGGCCGGTCCAGCAGGCCGAGGATCGCCAGCACCCAGCACCACCCCGCCGCACCGAACAGCGCCCGGGTCACGAGGGCGGACGGCGTCCACGCCGTGAACGGGTCGTCGCCCGCGACGAAGCCGGGCGCGGTTCCGGCGAACAGCACCACCCCCAGCACCCCCACCCGTACGGCCGCCCGGCGCGTCGGCGCGCGGACCCGCTCGTCGTCGGCGAGGGCGAAGCCGTAGGCGAAGAACAGCAGGTACGCCCAGCGGTTCCAGCCCGCGTAGTCCTCCTCCATGCCGAGCAGGGCGTCTATCGCCGCGAGCGGCAGCGCGGGCAGCAGAAGCAGGGCGGGACGGCGGCGCACCGCGTCGGCCGCGCGGTCCGCCCCCCTGGTCAGCGAGGCCGCGAGCGGCGCCAGCAGCAGGCAGAAGGCGAGCAGCAGGACGACGAACCACAGATGCCCGGTCTCGAAGTGGTCGCCGCGCAGCACGAACGGGAAGTCCGCCGGGTCGGGCCCCACCGTCAGGAACCGCCCCCAGAACCGTGCGTACGACTCGTCGTGACCGGGGTCGGCGGCGCGCAGCCGCAGCCACTGGGGGAGCGGGCACAGCACGACGGTGCCGAACACCAGCGGGACGCCCAGGCGCAGCACCCGTTCCCGGACGAAGCGGGCCGCGCCCCGGCGGCGGATCGAGTACCGGGCGCCCAGGCCGGCGACCAGGAACAGCATGGGCATCGCCCACACCACGCCGAACCCGGCGAGGACGGTGACGGCGCCGGTCGTCGTCGCGTTCTTGACGTAGAAGTCGTCGTCCGGGGAGAACACCAGGGCGCTGTGGAAGAGGACCAGCCCGACGACGACGAGGGCGCGCAGGACGTCCAGTTCGCCGCGGCGGCCGGACCCCGCACCCCGCTCCGCGTCAGCACCCATCGGTCCTCCCCGCCACGGGTCCGCACCAGTGTGGGGAGGGCCGGCGGAGGAGGACAGGCTTCCGCGCCGCCGGTTCCGCAAGGGCTTGCGCGCGGGGTCAGTTCACCCCGCGCGGGCGGAACTGGATGCTGATGCGCGGGCCCGCTGCCTTCGTGCTCTTGGGCACGCAGTGCTCCCAGGTCCGCTGGCAGGACCCGCCCATCACGACGAGGTCGCCGTGCCCGAGGGGACGGCGCACCGTCTCGCCCCCGCCGACGGGCCGCAGCAGCAGGTCGCGGGGCGCGCCCACGGACAGGATGGCCACCATGGTGTCCTCACGGGCGCCCCGGCCGATCCGGTCGCCGTGCCAGGCGACGCTGTCCCGGCCGTCGCGGTAGTAGCACAGGCCGGCCGTGGCGAACGGCTCGCCCAGCTCCTCGGCGTAGTGGGCGCTCAACGCGTCGCGGGCCTCGGCGAGCACCGGGTGGGGGAGCGGGGCGCCGGCGCCGTAGTAGGCGAGCAGCCGGGGCACGGAGACGACCTGGTCGTACATCTGGCGTCGCTCCGCCCGCCAGGGCGCCTCGGCGGCCAGGTGGTCGAAGAGCGCGTCGGACCCGTGCAGCCACCCCGGGAGCAGGTCGATCCAGGCGCCGCTGCCGAGTTCGGTGCGGCGCACTCCGTCGAGCGGGCCGAGCCGCAGTTCGTCGTCCTGGTCGAACAGCGAGCCCTGGAGCGCCGGAAGGTGGTGCGTGCTCATGGGACCAGCGTACCCCTTAATCGAAAATACGTTCTAGATCGGCCCGCGGTCCCGTCCCGGAGCCGCTCGCGCCCCGTGATTCCCGGACCCAGGGACTGTTCGATACACCGGTGTATCGGATACGTTCCCGTATCGGACGGGAGGGGATCGCATGGCGCAGGACGGGACGGGACGCGTCACCAGACGCCGGCTGCGTACCCGCGCCAGACTGCTGGACGCCGCCTTCACGGTGCTCGCCGCCAAGGGCTTCGGGCACGTCTCCATCGAGGAGATCTGCGAGGCCGCCGGCTACACCCGAGGCGCCTTCTACTCCAACTTCGCCGGCCTCGACGAGCTGTTCTTCGCCCTCTACGCGGAGCGCGCCGACGTGATCGCCGAGCAGGTGGCCGGCGCCCTCGCCCTGGACGGGCCGGACCTCGACGTGGCCGCGGCCGTCGACCGGGTCTCCGAGGTCCTGCTGCTGGACCGCGACTGGCTGCTGGTCAAGACCGACTTCCTGGTGCGCGCCGCCCGCGACCCCCGCGTGGCGGACACCCTGCTCGACCACCGGGCGCGCCTGCGGCGGGCCGTCGCCGACCGGCTGGAGCGTGCCCGCGGCCACACCGCGCTGCCCGCCGTGCTCGGCGACAGCGAGGGCGCCGCCCACGCCGTGGTCGCCGCGTACGACGGCGTCACCACCCAACTGCTGCTGGACCGGGACGTCGAGCGCGCCCGGGCCTGGCTGAAACAACTGCTCACCGCGCTGCTCGCCGGATGAAGTCTCCGGATCACAGCCTCCGGACGGACAAGGAAGGGACGGTCGCCATGGACGCCGACGTCATCGTCGTCGGAGCGGGGCTCGCGGGCCTCGTCGCGGCCCACGAACTGACCAGCAAGGGGCGCAGGGTCGCCCTGGTCGACCAGGAGAACGCCGCCAACCTCGGCGGCCAGGCCTACTGGTCGTTCGGCGGGCTGTTCCTGGTCGGGTCACCGGAGCAGCGCCGCCTCGGCATCAAGGACTCCGTCGACCTGGCCTGGAACGACTGGCAGGGCAGCGCCGCCTTCGACCGGCTCGACGACGAGGACTCCTGGGCGCGGCGCTGGGCGCGCGCCTACGTCGAGTGGGCGGCAGGGGAGAAGCGGTCCTGGCTGGACGGCCACGGCATCACCTTCCTGCCGACCGTCGGCTGGGCGGAGCGCGGTGACCTGCGCGCCGGCGGCCACGGCAACTCCGTGCCCCGCTTCCACATCGCCTGGGGAACCGGCACCGGCGTAGTCGCCCCCTTCGTGCGGTACGCCCGTGAGGCCGCGCGTGACGGACTGCTCACCTTCCACCACCGCCACCGGGTCGACGAGCTGGTCGTCGAGGACGGCGCCGCGCGCGGGGTGCGCGGCACGGTGCTGGCCGAGGACGACGCGCCGCGCGGGGTCGCCTCCAGCCGCGAGGTGATCGGGGCGTTCGAACTCACCGCCCAGGCCGTGATCGTCACCAGCGGCGGCATCGGCGCCGACCACGACATCGTCCGGAAGTACTGGCCCGAGCGGCTGGGCACCCCGCCACGCGAGATGGTCACCGGCGTCCCCGCCTACGTGGACGGACGGATGCTCGACATCAGCGCCCGCGCGGGCGTGCGCCTGGTCAACCGGGACCGCATGTGGCACTACACCGAGGGCATCCAGAACTGGGACCCGGTCTGGCCGGGACACGGCATCCGCATCCTGCCCGGACCGTCCTCGATGTGGTTCGACGCGCTCGGCCGCCGGCTGCCCGAGCCGTGCCTGCCCGGCTACGACACCCTGGGCACGCTCAAGCACCTGCGCACCACCGAGGACATCGCGGGGTACGACCACTCCTGGTTCGTCCTCACCCAGAAGATCATCGAGAAGGAGTTCGCTCTCTCCGGCTCCGAGCAGAACCCCGACATCACCGCCAAGGACCGGGCCGGGTTCCTGCGTGAACGCGTCCTCGGCAAGGGTGCCCCCGGACCGGTGGACGCGTTCCTGCGCAACGGCGCGGACTTCGTCACCGCCCCCACCGTCGAGGAACTCGTCAAGAAGATGAACGGCCTCACCGACGAACCGCTGCTCGACGCGGCCCTGCTGCGGCGCCAGATCGAGGCCCGCGACCTGCAGATCGCCAACTCCTACAGCAAGGACGCCCAGGTCCAGGGCATCCGCAACGCCCGCCGCTACATCGGCGACCGCCTCGGCCGGGTGGCCACCCCGCACCGCATCCTCGACCCGGCCGCCGGCCCGCTGATCGGCGTGAAGCTGCACATCCTCACCCGCAAGACCCTCGGCGGCATCCAGACCGACCTCGACTCCCGCGCGCTGGGCGCCGACGGCAGCGCGGTCGAGGGGCTCTACGCGGCCGGCGAGGTGGCGGGCTTCGGCGGTGGCGGCGTCCACGGCTACAACGCCCTGGAGGGCACCTTCCTCGGCGGCTGCCTCTTCTCGGGCCGCGCGGCGGGACGGGCGGCGGCCGCGCAGACGGCGTAGCGCCGGCCGGCCCGTCCCTCCGGCCCGGGAGCGGCGTCAGTCCGAGAGCAGCCGCGCCAGTACCTCGGCGTGGCTGAGCTCCGGCTGCTTCGACGCGGTCAGCAGGGTCACCGGGCCCGCCCCGGCCAGCTCCCGTACCCGCTGCACCGCCCCGGCCGCCTCCGGGGCGGTCAGTTCGGCCTCGTAGCGCTCACGGAACTCGTCGAAGGGGCCCTCGTCCGCGTGATACCAGCGGCGCAGCTCCGTGGAAGGGGTCAGCGCCTTGGGCCACTCGTCCACCCGCGCCGCGTCCTTCGCCGGACCGCGCGGCCACAGCCGGTCGACCAGGACCCTTACCCCGTCGCCGGGCTCGGGCGGTTCGTACACACGGCGCACGCGCACGCTCGTCACGGTCCTTCCGCCGGAGTCGCCGTGAGCCTACTGCGGCGCACGGGACGGGGCACGACGAGTGGGGCGCCGAGATTCCCCCGACGCCGGCCGGGTACTACGTCCGCCGTGGTTCGTGACGGTCAGGAGGTGACGGATGGAGGCAAGGGACGACATGCCCGTCGTCGGCACCCTCGCGGAGCTCACCGCGCTGGTGGAGCGTGAGCGCGGGCTGTACGTCCGCTGGTCCCGGGGGCCGGCGATCGACCTGCACGCCGTGTCCAGCATCGACGACCTGACGGGCGTGGCCATGCCCGGCCTGTCCGCCAACCCGCTCGACGTGGAGGAGTGGTGGCGGGACCGGCCGGCGGCCCTGTGGGTGGCACGACGGCTGTACGACTACGAGCACCTGCCCCGGGAGAAGGGCGCCGGCATCCGGCCCTGGGTGCTCAGGGGCCGCGAGGCGGGTCGCGGTCCGGACAACGAGCCGCTGGTCACCGACGTGAGTCCGCTGTGCCGGATCGCGGACGACGTCATCGAGGAGGCGCACGCGGAAGTGGCCCGCCAGGAGAATCCCTGGGGGCCACTGCGCCGCGTCAACCGCTGACCGCCGGGCGGGGAGCCCGGGGCCGGCGCGGACGGGTGACACTCTCACCGTCACACCCTCACCGCCGGATCCCGCGCCTCACGCCCCGCGCGACGAACGGCGCGCCGCGATACGTCGCTTGAGCGCACGGCGCTCCGTCTCGCTCGTGCCGCCCCACACACCGATGGACTGCCCGCTCTCCAGGGCCCACTCCAGGCACTGCTCCTGTACGGGGCAGCGCCGGCAGACCGCCTTCGCCTGCTCGGTCTGCATCAGGGCAGGACCGGAGGTGCCGATCGGGAAGAACAGCTCGGGGTCCTCGGTCCGGCAGGCCGCGCTGTGCCGCCAGTTGTCCATCGAAAGTCACCTGCGTCCGGAGTCGATGCGCACCCTTCGGATGCCTTGCTTCCTTTCGGGTGACCTGTCAAGTGGCGGTCAAACAGCGCGATCCGCGGGGAAACGGTCACTGCTCGCGCTGCCCCCAGGGGGATCCGTAGACGGTGAGCAGGTCGAGGAAGGGGCGCGCGGGGAACGCCTCGGGGCCGAGCACGCCCGAGCCGGACCAGGCGCCGGTCGCCAGCAGTTCGAGGGCGATCACGGGGTTGACGGCCGTCTGCCACACCACGGCCTGGCAGCCGTACTCGCTCATCGACCACTGGTTGTCCACCACGTGGTACAGGTACACCTCGCGCGGCGCGCCGTCCTTGGTGCCCCGCACCCAGGTGCCCGCGCAGGTCTTGCCGTGCATCCGGTCGCCGAGCGTCGCCGGGTCCGGAAGGCAGGCGGCGACGACGTCCCGGGGGGAGACCCGCACGGGGCCGTCGGGCCCCGGCACGGTCACCGGCTCGGTGCGGTCCAGGCCCAGCAGGTGCAGCGTGCGGAGCGTGTCCGTGAACTCGCGGCCCAGGCCGTACTTGAAGGTGACGCGGCGCGCGTCCACCCAGCGGGGCACCAGCAGCACCTCCTCGTGCTCCACGTTCACGCACTCCACTGGGCCGATGCCCTCGGGGAAGTCGAACACCTCGGGCTCGCTGAAGGGTTCGGTGGTGAACCAGCCGCGGTCCTTCTCGTAGACCACGGGCGGGTTGAGGCACTCCTCGATCGTCGTCCAGATGCTGAAGGACGGCGCGAAGTCGTAGCCGTCCACCGTGAGGTTCGCGCCGTCGCGGACCCCGATCTCATCGATCTCGTCGAAGAGCTCGTCGGCCGCGTGCCGGGCGAACACGTCCGACATCCCGGGCTCCACGCCCATGCCGACCAGCGCCAACTGCCCCGCCCCGGCCCAGTCGTCGGCCTGCGCGAACTGCTCGTCGCCCAGCTTGACCCCGCACTCCTCGTAGGGCCGCTCGCCGTGCGGGCGGGACAGGGACATCGCCATGTCGACATAGGTGGCGCCGCCCGCCCGGGCCGCGCGGAACAGCGGCATCACGAACCGGGGGTCCGTGGCGTTCAGCAGGACGTCGCAGCCGTGCCGCTCCAGCAGTGCCGTCACCCGCGCCTCGTCGCCGGCGTCGACCCGCTCGGCGCGGAACCGGCCGCCGTCCGCGCCGAGCGCCGCGACCGTCGCCTCGGCCCGCGCCGGGTCGTAGTCGGCCACCACCATCAGGTCGAAGAACGGCCGCCGGGCCGCGATCCGGGTGACGGCGGTACCCACGCCGCCCGCTCCCACCAGCAGTACACGCATGACGGAGCACTCCCTTCCTTCCTCATGGATCCGCACGGATCCGGAACGTTGTGCGGGGCCCCTGACGTGATGAAACGCCGCACGGCGACGTAAGGTCAATGGCGTTGGCATAAGGGCTGCACGGGTGGAAGGAGCGGCGATGGCCAAGCGTGTGGTCCCCGAGGAGCGGCGGCGCCGCCGCAGGCCCACCAAGGGCGGCGTCGTGCTCTCGGAGCGGCTGATCGTCGAGGCGGCGCTGCGTCTGCTGCGCGAACACGGCAGCGCGGGCCTGACCGCACGCCGCCTCGGACTCGCCCTGGACTGCGACCCGAGCACGCTCTACCGCTACTTCCGCGGCATGGACGACCTGACCCTCGCCATCGGTGACGCGCTGATCGGCCAGGCGCTCGACGGCTGGCACCCCACCGGGCGGTGGCGCCACGACCTGCGCGGCCTCGGGCTGCGCATCCACGCGGCGTACGTGTCCCACCCGCAGGCGGCGGTCCTCACCGCGAGCCGGGTCTCCGGCCGGGCCAACGAACTCGCCGCCGACGAGGCGGTCCTGGACGTCCTGCGCACCGCCGGCTTCCCGCCGGCCGGCACCGTCCGCGTCTACCAGGCCTTCATCGACACCACGCTGGCGTTCGCCGCCCTCGACGCCGCGTCCCTCGCCCTGCCCGACGCCGTGCGGCGGGCCGACGAGGACATGTGGCGCTCGACCTACGCCCGGCTGCCCGCCGCCACCCACCCGCGCATCGCCGAGACCGCCCTGCTGCTCGCCGCCCGCATGGTCACCAGCGCCTACCCCACGGCGCTGGACATGCTGCTGTCGAGCGCGGAGCGGGACCTGGCGGAGCTCGGGGTCAGTGGTGCAGAGCCCGGGCCGCCGTCCGCGTGACCGCGTCGGCGACCGCCGCGAGCGCGGGGGAGTCCAGCTTCCACTGCTGCCAGTACAGGGCCGCGTCGACCTCCTGGCCCGGGGCGAACACCGTGACCCGCCCGGCCCGCAGCAGCGGCACCGCCTGCGCCTCGGGGACCATGCCCCAGCCGAGACCCGCGGCCACCGCCTCGGCGAACCCCTCCGAGGTCGGCACGTGGTGGCGCAGGATGCTCGCCCCCGTACGACCGCCGGTGAGCCGCCGTACGAACCCGTCCTGGAAGTCGTCCCGCCGGTCGAAGACCACCACCGGCGCCGCCGGCACCGACTCCGCGAGGGGGTGCGTCAGCAGCTCCGCCGCGAACTCCGGGTGCGCCACCGGCAGGTAGCGCATCCGCCCCAGGTGCCGCACCGAGCAGCCCGGCACCGGGTCGGGGGAGGACGTCACCGCGGCCATCACCGTCCCCTCGCGCAGCAGCGCGGCCGTGTGGGACTCGTCCTCCCGGCGCAGTTCGAAGCAGAGCCGGGACCGCGCCGGCAGCCGGACCAGGGCGTCCAGGAACCAGGTGGCCAGGGAGTCCGCGTTGACCGCGACCGACACCCGGGTCGGCTCCCCGGCACCGCTCAGCCCCAGCTCCGCGTACGCGTCCCGCTCCAGCCGGGCCACCTGGCGGGCCAGCCGCACGAGCACCTCGCCGGACTCGGTGGGCCGCACCGGCCGGGTCCGCAGCAGCAGCACCCGCCCGGTGCTCTGCTCCAGCGCCTTCACCCGCTGGCTGACCGCCGAGGGCGTCACGTGCAGCGCGGCGGCCGCCGCGTCGAACGTCCCCTCGTCCACCACCGCGAGCAGCGTCCGTACCTGGTCGAGCGGAAGGTCTTCCCTCACGGTTGCTAAGGGTACGTAAGAATCCTGAGCTGTACTGCACTCGGCGTCCGGCCTAGTTTCGACGCCATGACCAGCGCTTTCACCACCGCCGCCGCCGGTTTCGGCACCGGCCTCTCCCTGATCGTCGCCATCGGCGCGCAGAACGCCTTCGTCCTGCGCCAGGGGATCCGCCGGGACGCCGTGCTCGCCGTCGTCGGCATCTGCGCCCTGTCCGACGCCCTCCTCATCGCCCTGGGGGTCGGCGGGGTGGGCGCCGTGGTGGTGGCCTGGCCCGCGGCTCTGACGGTGGTGGGCTGGATCGGCGGCGCCTTCCTCCTCGGCTACGGCGCCCTGGCCGCCCGCAGGGTGTTCCGCCCGGCCGGCGCCGTCCTGGAGGCGGGGGGCGACGCGGCCGGCTCGCGCCGCCGCGCCGTCCTCACCTGCCTCGCCCTGACCTGGCTCAACCCGCACGTCTACCTGGACACCGTGTTCCTGGTCGGCTCGGTCGCCGCCGACCACGGCCCGGCGCGCTGGACCTTCGGTCTCGGGGCGGCGCTGGCCAGCCTCTGCTGGTTCGCCGCGCTGGGCTTCGGCGGCCGGCTGCTCGCCCGCTTCCTGGCCCGCCCGGCCGCCTGGCGCGTACTGGACGGCCTGGTGGCCGCCACCATGATCGTCCTGGGTGTGACGCTCGTCCTCGGAGCCTGAGGACGCTCGCGCTCCGAGGGGTGCGATAGTGAGTCCCGGCCAATGGATGTAAGCACCAACCAGGACGGTCGTGGACACCAGCGAGAGCAGTACCGAACCCCGGGCGGACGACACGGAGACGGGGGCGAGCGGGCCGCGCGGATGGCGCCGCTGGGCCATGGACACCCGCCCGCTCCGCCGCCCCGCCTACCGCCGGCTGTGGGTCTCCACCGTGGTGACCGCCGTCGGCAGCCAGCTCACCGCCGTCGCGGTACCCAAACAGATCTACGACATCACCGGCTCCTCCGCCTGGGTCGGCACCGCCGGCCTCGCCGGACTGCTGCCGCTGATCGTGTTCGCGCTGTGGGGCGGGGCCATCGCCGACAGCATGGACCGCCGCAAGCTGCTGCTGATCACCAACAGCGGTATCGCGGTCACCTCGGTGCTGTTCTGGGTGCAGGCCTTCGCCGGCCTGGAGTCGGTGTGGGCGCTGATGCTGCTGCTCGCTCTCCAGCAGGCCTTCTGGGGACTGAACGCGCCCGCCCGCAGCGCCTCCATCGCCCGCCTGGTCCCCGCGGACGAGCTGCCCGCCGCCAACGCGCTCGGCTCCACCGTGATGCAGACCGGCCAGATCGCCGGGCCGCTGCTCGCCGGCGCGCTCATCCCGGTGATCGGCCTGGCGGAGCTGTACCTGATCGACGCCCTCGCGCTGTGCGTCACCGTCTGGGCGGTCCACCGGCTGCCCGCCCTGCCGCCGCTCACCGCCGCGAAGGCCGGCAGCGCGGGGCTGCGCGGCGTCCTGGAGGGCTTCCGCTACATATCGGGGCACGCGGTTCTGCTGCTGTCGTTCCTCGCCGACATCGTCGCCATGGTCCTCGGCATGCCCCGCGCCCTGTTCCCGCAGCTCGCCGCCGAGACGTACGCGCCCTACGGCGAGGGGTTCGCGCTGGGCCTGCTGTTCGCCGCGATCCCGCTCGGCGCGGTGCTGGGCGGCCTGTTCTCGGGCACCTTCTCCCGGGCCCGGCGGCACGGCTGGATGGTCATCGGCTCGGTGGTCGTCTGGGGTCTGGCCGTCGCCGGGTCCGGCCTGAGCGGCAGCCTCTGGATCGCGGTCGCCTTCCTCGCCCTCGCCGGGGTCGCCGACATGGTCTCCATGGTGTTCCGCGGGGCGATCCTGCTGTCCGCCGCGACCGACGAGATGCGCGGCCGGATGCAGGGCGTGTTCACCGTCGTCGTGGCGGGCGGACCCCGCCTGGCGGACGTCCTGCACGGCACCGCCGGCACCGCCTTCGGCCCCCGCACGGCCGTCACGGGCGGCGGCGTCCTGGTCGTCGCGGTGATGCTGATCCTGGCCGCGACGATGCCGGCGTTGCGCCGCTATCGCGTGTGAGGGGGCGCGGCGCGCCTGCGTGTGCCGCGTGGGGCGAGGGGTGCGGTGTTCCGCGCCGTGCGTCGCCTTCGACGGGGCTGCGCGTTCTGAGGGCGAGGGCGAGGGCGACGGCGCCAGGCGTCGCGAGGGCGGGGGCGGGGGCGCCAGGCGCCGTGTGTCGCCTCCGGCGAGTAGAGGGTCCCGGGTCGCGTGGGGCGGCAGCCGTGCCCCTCGCCGTGCCCCCTCGCCGTGCGCGCTTCCGGCGTGTGGGGCGGGGTCCGTGTCGCGGGATCTTGGGGCGAGGCCGGGCCGAGTCGTGCCGCGCCTCCGGCAGAGGTCGGGTGTCCCGTGCCGGGGGTCGTGTACAGCGTGAGTCGCGCGTGACGCGTCGCGGAGAGTGCGGGCCGCGGCCCGGGGCGGGCCGCGTACGGCCCGGGCTACGGTACGCCGCCGCGGGTCGCGTACTGGTGCATGAGCTGGCCTCGGGTCGTCTCCAGCCGGTGGGCCAGCACCTCGGCGACGCAGCGGACCAGTGCCAGCCCCAGGGCCGTGTCGTCCTCGCACAGGCGCAGCACGGTCGCGGCGTCGAACTCGTAGGCGCGCACCGGGCTGAACGCCTCCGCGCCGAAGTCCCATTCGTAGGGCGGGAAGAGCCAGGACCAGCCCAGCAGATCGCCCGCGCCGAGGCCGGCGACGGTGACCCGCTGGACGTCGCTGAGCTCCTGGTCCAGCGAGACCGCGCCGGAGCGGATCACCCAGAACCGGTCGGCGGTGCCTCCGGAGTCGAAGATGCGGGTGTCCTCCGGGAAGTACACCTCCTCGGCGAGTTCCATCAGGCGCGCGCGCTGGGGAGGGGGGAGGGCGTTCAGGATTTTGATCGGCTTGGTCATGGGGCGGGACTCCTCGCCGAGATGCGGTCCGGGTGCTTTCCCTATGTTCATTTCAGCCGCTGCCGCCGTCCGGGGCACGTCGGGGCCGGAGCCGGTCCCGGCGGCGGACCGCCCGCCCGTGTCCGGGCATGAAAAAGCCCTGGCTGGACGGGGGAAGCCAGCCAGGGCCGTGAGCGGTGGTGTCCGGGGGATGGGGGTCGACCCCGCCACCACGTAAGTGAACGATAAACCATTCACCAAAGGTTCGCGTAATCGGGGGGCGTGACGTCGTTCACCCGGAACGCCGGACCTCCCGCGGGGCCGCGACGGAGCTCACCCCGCGCCCCGGTGCGCGTCCCGCGCGACCACCCGCACCGTGTTCAGGTCAGGGTCCGCCGGGTTCGGCAGGTGCATCCCGGCGGCGAGCCCCGTCCGCAGATACCGCAGCACCGGCCCGGTGAACCGCTCGCCCGGCAGCACGGCCGGGATGCCCGGCGGATACGGCGTGATCATCTCGGCCGCGACCCGTCCGGCGGCCTCCTCGACCGGTACGTCCTCGGTCGGACCGAAGAACGCGTCGCGCGGCAGCACCGCCTGCTCCATCCGCAGCTCGCCCGGCGCGGGCACCGCCACCTCGGGGCCCCCGCGCAGTTCGGGCGCCGCCCGCCCGAGGTCCCGCAGCGCCGACAACAGCTCGCCGGTGGTCTCCCGGTCGTCGCCGTGGGTGATCTGCGCCCCGATGCGCCGGTGGTCGACCAGGTGGGCGTCGACCGCCCGGTGCTCGCGCAGCCAGTCCGCCGCCCGGTAACCCGACACGCCCAGCCCCTCCAGGTCGATGACGCAGGGCAGCGGGTCGAAGTCGTCCGCCAGGCCCGGGCCGCAGAAGTCGTCCCGGTCGTTGACGTGCATGCCGTCGATCTCCTCGATCGACGCCCTCACCTCGCCCGCGAGCGTCAGGGCCGACCCCATCAGATCCTTGCCGCTCAGTGCCATCTGCCGCCGCCAGCCGTCCAGCCCCGCGAAGATCGGCACGGAGGGGCTGGTGGTGCCCAGCAGGTCGGCCCGCATGCCGAGCAGCGCGGGCGGCACCAGGTCGCCCCGCAGATGAACACGGACCCCTGCTCCAGACCGCTGCCCATCTTGTGGATGCTGGTCACGCAGATGTCGGCGCCCGCGTCCATCGCCCAGGACGGCAGCTCGGGGTGGAAAGGCAGATGCGCGCCCCAGGCCTCGTCCACGATCAGCGGACGCGAGCGCCGGTGGCACACGTCGGCGATGTCCCGCAGGGCCGCGGCGGCGCCGTACGGCGTCGGACTGGTCACCAGGGCGCCGCGCGCGTCCGGATGCGCCTCGAAAGCCTGCTCGAACTCCGCCGCCGACGGGGGATGGGCCAGGTGCCGCTCGGCGTCCCACCGCGGCTCCACCCAGACCGGCACGATGCCGGACAGGATCAGCCCGACACCACCGACTTGTGCGCGTCCCGCCCGATCAGCAGCTTCTCGTGCGGGCCGGCGACCGACAGCATCGCGGCCTTGACCGACAAGGAGCTGCCGTACGTACTGAAGAAGGTGTGCTCGGCGTGCACCGCGTCGGCCATCAGCTCCTGCGCCGACTGCAGCACCCGCCCCCGGGTGAGGCGGTCGTCCAGACCGCCCGTGGCCAGCACGTCACCCAGGAACACGGAGTCCCCGAGCACCTCGCGCACGGCCGGATCGACTCCGCGCGCCTGCTTGTGGCCCGGGGGCGTGAAACCCAGTCGTCCGCTGCGGTGGTAGTCCTCCAGGGCTTCGAGCACCGGTGCCCGGTGATGGTCGACGGTCATGCGCGGGCGGGTTCCCGATGTCCCTCGCGTCAATCCGCCGCTACCGGGAACACGCCCGGCGCCGCGGCCGGTGCCGGCCGGTCAGTGCCGGTCCGCGTGCCGCCCCGGCGTCAGGATCTCGTCCAGCACCCGGAGCACCACTCCGTAGGCCACCGTGCGGATCTCGGCGTCGCGCGCCGCGCCGGCATCCTCCGGGCCGCCCTCCCCGCCGAGCTGCTCGCCCCGGGCCCGCCACGCCCGCTCCTCCTGTGCCGCGCAGGCACGGGCCCGCTGGATCCGCCGCAGCAGTTCGTCCGAGTCCACCACATCCGTCATGCGGATCCGGGTACCCCCGACGGACCGTTCGCATGACAGAAGGGGCGGGAGGCGTCCGGGAGGTTTGCAGGAACCGGGACAGGTGAGCCGAAAAGGGAGGTCCGAGACGAAACCGTAGACGAACCGACCGACAAGGAGCCGCAGAATGCGCGAGGAGCACGTCACCGAACCCGTTGTGCAGCCGCCCGGCACGCTGCGGGCCGGGCCGCCGTGTCCGTCCCGGCCCGCCGAGGTGCGCGAGGCCGTGGTGCGGGCGGTCGCCGAACGCTGCCTGGCCACCCGTACCCCCTGTGACACCGATGCCCTGGCGGACGCCCTGCTCGTCGCCTCCGAACTGACCACCAACGCGATCCTGCACGGCGGGGGAGTCACCGACTTCCAGGTCGACGTCAGCGGCCCCGGCGTCCGCCTGTCCGTCAGCGACCGCAGTGAGGCCCTGCCCGTGGCCGTACCGGCCGCCGACGGCGAGGGACGTCGCCGCCCAGGCGGCCACGGCTGGCCCATCGTGTGCCGGCTCGCCCGCGACGTCCGGGTGTCCGACCTGCCCGGCGGCGGCAAGTGCATCACCGCCCTGGTCTCCCTCGTCTGACCCCTTTCCGGGCGGGCGCGCGGCCCCCTGGCAATTTCCGCGAAGAAGCGGAGTTTGTTCTACCGGACCGGGGGCAATCGGAGGTTCGTGCTTCGGACCGGAGGCGCGCCGGCGGGACGGGTACGACCGCTGGGACCCCTCCGGATGTCCCCGCGAAGACCGCCCCGCGGTAGATCCCTGAAACCACCGTTCGGGAGCTGAATCCGCAATGCTCATTGACACGTCCGCTTCTCGTCCCGGCTCCTCCGGAACGACCGCCGCCACGACCCGCCGGCGGCACGACGACGCCCCCGACACCACGACCCTCTTCTCCCGGCTGGCGTCCCTTCAGGACGGACCCGAACGGGACGCGGTGCGGGACGAGCTCGTCACCGCCTGGCTGCCGATGGCCCACCGGATCGCCGGCCGCTTCCGCGACCGCGGCGAGTCCATCGAGGACCTGCGCCAGGTGGCGGCCCTCGGCCTGGTGAAGGCCATCGACCGGTTCGACCCGGACCGGGGTGCCTTCGAGAGCTACGCCGTCCCCACCATCACCGGCGAGGTCAAGCGCCACTTCCGGGACCGGATGTGGGCGCTGCGCGTGCCCCGCCGGGTCCAGGAACTGCGCAACAAGGTGCGTGTGGCGCGCCGCGAGCTCACCCAGAACCCCGGCAGCCCCGAGCCCTCCGTGGCGGACATCGCCGCCCACACCGGGCTGACCGAGGAGGAGGTGTCCGCCGGCATGGAGGCGCTGGAGAGCTTCAGCACCCTGTCGCTGGACGCCGAACTGTCCTCCGACGACGACGGCTACAGCCTCGCCGACACCCTCGGCACCTCCGACGGCTCCTACGACGTCGTGGTCGACCGTGAGTCGGCCAAGGAGGGACTGCGGCGACTGCCGGAACGCGAGCGCGCCATCCTCTACATGCGCTTCTTCGAGGACATGACCCAGAGCCGGATCGCCGACCGGCTGGGCATCTCCCAGATGCACGTCTCCCGGCTCATCAGCCGCAGCTGCGCCCGGGTCCGCGCCGACGTTCTGGGACAGCGCCCCGGCCGCCGCGGCGCCCGGCCCACCGACTGAACGGCCTGCTCAGCACCCCCCACACCGCCCCGAAAGCGAGTCACACCCACATGCTCAAGCCCCACCCCGCCGTGCTGCGCCGCCTCGTCGAGGAGTACGAGGCCCTGACGGCGACGCGTACCGCCCCCGTCGCGGGCGCCGTCGCGCCGGACGCGCGGCTGGCCGACCTGGCCTACACCCTGTGCGTGTCGACCGGCACGCGGGAGGTACGGCAGGCGCTCGCCACGGCGCGCGCCTGGCTGGCGCCGACCGAGAGGGAATCCGCCACAACGGTCGCGCCGGCCGCAGTATGACCCGGCGCGGGAAGGGAACCCGAGGCCCATGAGCGAATCCGAGTTCACCCCGGACGACCGCCCCGTGGACGTCTACCTGGACCTGCTGCGGGTGCGCATGGACACCGAGGACTACCGGCTTCTGCTCCGCGTGGTGGAGCCGGTCCTCGAGGCCATCGACGAGCACCGCCTGTCGGGCGTCGACCTCGCGCTGGACGGCGGGGACGAGGAGCTCCCGCAGGAGGTCCGTGACGAGGCCGCCCTGGTCATCGCCACGGCGGTCACCGGCCGGCTGGACAACGAGGTGGTCGAGCTCGACGTCGACGACACCGGGCCGGTCCGGGTGGTCACCGACGCGGCGACCGCCGCGGACCCCTCCCGGCTCGGTGAGATCGCCGACTTCATCCGCGACCGCCACCGCCAGAACGAGGAGCTGCGGGGCATCGCCGAGGCGAGCGGCCTCCCCACGGACTTCTGACTCTCCCTCCCCCGACGCCGGGCCGCGACTCCCCCGCGGCCCCGGCGCGTCGTGCGCTCGGTCCGGGGGCAAGGGCTCGCCGCGCCCGCCGGAGAGCAACGGGGACCGCACCCCCCGAGTCACCGCGGCCCGGTGGGGGCCGGTCGCGCAGTTCCCCGCGCCCCTGAGGGGCGACGGTCGGGCCGCTATCCCTAGCGGCGCGGGAAACTGCGCTCCGGGCCTGCGTGGTGGCTGTCCCGGTTTCCCCGCGCCTGCCGAAGAGCGACGGGGACCCCCGAGTCACCCGCGCCCGGTGGGGGCCGGTCGCGCAGTTCCCCGCGCCCCTGAGGGGCGGTCGGTCGGCGCGGGAAACTGCGCTCCGGGCCTGCGTGGTGGCTGTTCCGGTTCCGGGCCCGAAGAGCGACGGTTGCCCCCCCTCACCCGCGGCCCGGTGGGGGCCGGTCGCGCAGTTCCCCGCGCCCCTGAGGGGCGACGGTCGGGCCGCATCCCCAGGGGCGCGGGGAACTGCGCGAGCGACCACCATGGCGCCGCACCCGGCCAACCACCCCCGGAGGGTGCCGTGCGTCAGCGGTCCGGGGCCGTGACGGGGACGTCCAGGGGCCGGGCGAGGCCCACCACCGCCTCGTCCAGCCGTTCCAGGTGGCGCAGCACCCGTCCCGTGATGCGGCCGTAGCGGGCGGCGTCGTCACCCGCCAGCAGGGACGCGATGCTCGGGCCCGTCTCCACCGGTGCCGTGACCTCGTCGTCGGCGACCCGTGCGGTGATCGTGTCGATGTTCCGCACGGTCCGCCCCGCCGCGCCCCGCAGCCGCGGATCCGCCGCGATCGACGGATGCGTCGGCAGCAGCTCCGCCGTCGCCGCCAGCGCACGCGCGTGGTACGCGCAGGTCTCCAGCAGCGCCACGACGTACCGTGCGTTGGTGCGCCGGGCCCGCAGCGGGGTGACCGGATGCGTCAGCGGCTTGGTCGCCGAGCGCAGGTCACCCAGCGCCTGGTCCAGCTCCCGTGCCTTGTCCAGCAGGTCGGCCGGCAGGCCGCCGCTCAGCTGCCCCACGGCCGCGTCCGTCACCTCGGACAGCCGTTCCAGCACGGTGACCAGCAGCTCGTTGGTACGCCGGTCGGTGTGCACCGGCAGCACCAGCGCCGCCGCCACCACCCCGCAGACCGCGCCCAGCGCCGTCTCCTCCACCCGCAGCAGCAGCACCTCCCAGCTGTAGGTGTGCAGCAGGGTGTACAGCATCCCCAGCATCGCCGTGACGAAGAACGACATCAGCGTGTAGGACAGCGGTGCCGTGTAGAACATCGCGAAGATCAGCACCAGCACCAGGGCGAAGGCCGCCGTGGTGTTCCCGCCGACCAGCGCGGCCAGCATGATGCCGGCGACCACGCCGAAGACCGTGCCCAGCAGCCGCCGGTAGCCCTTGACCAGGATCTCCCCGGTGGAGGCCGTGTTGATGAAGACGATCCAGCAGGTCAGCACCGCCCAGTACCAGCGGTCCGTGGACAGCAGCTCACCGCCGACGATGGCCAGCGTCGAGCCGACCGCCACCTGGACGGCGGCGCGGGTGGTGGGCCGCTCGAGCCCTTTCGGCTTCTCGCCCTTCTCCTCCTCCGTCTCCTCCGCGTCGATGGCGGCGTCCTCGGCGTCCAGCTCCTCCCGGGAGCGGGCCGTCGCCGGACTGTCGTCCGACTCGTCCTGCGGACCGTCCAGGGCTATGCGCAGCCCCATGACCGCCCGCGCCGCCTCGCCGATCCCGCGGAACACGTCCCGTACGGCCGCCGAGCCGGCGGGCAGGTTCTCCTCGTCCCGGTAGCCGAGCAGACGGTTGCGGACCTGGGCCACGCCGGTGCCGGACGGCCCGGACCGCAGCACCACCGTGCTCAGCGCCACCAGGTCACGGCGCAGCAGCGCGGTCGCCTCCTCCGGACCCGGCATCCGGCCCACCTCCGGCGCCGGGGCCCCGGGCAGGTGCAGCGTCAGGGTGTCCGCCCGCTCCGCGCTGCGGGCGGACAGCAGCAGCAGTCCGAGCCGCTCGGCGGCGATCTCCGCGTCGGCGATACGGCGCTGCACCAGCCGCGCGGTCGGCTCGTCGGGGGTGCCCGCCTCCAGCCGGCTCTGGATCATCAGGGCCGTCTCGTGCAGCCGGGCCGTGCCGTCCCGCACCTCCTCCAGTGCCTTGTCGACCTCGTCGGGACCGGCGTCGAGCAGCGCCAGCTGCGCCGTCACCAGCCGGGCCATCCGCGCCCGGAACGCCTCGCGCAGCCGCTCCAGCAGCCCGGTGGGCGTCACCGGTACGACGGCGAAGCGCACGACGGCACTGCACGCGAAGCCGATCGCCATCACCGCCCACAGCCCCGGGAGCTGGCCGGGGGAGGCGCCCACGAACAGCGACACGAAGTACATCTGGAAGCCGATGAGGCCGAGCGACATCCCGCGGTCGCCGAACCGGCGGCCGTAGACGGCGCAGAAGATCAGGGCGACGGCGAAGACGTCACCGATCACCACGCGTTCGCTGAGCAGCGCGCCCGCGGACACCGACGCCAGCGCCACCGGAAGCCCGACGGCGAGCGTGACGGCCTGGGCACGGCGCTGCCGCTCCCGGATCGCGAAGGTGGCGGCCATCGACGTCATCGCGCCCGCCACCAGATGGGTGATGGCGAGGCCGGCCGGGGCGAGCACGGCCAGCGTCAGCGCGATCGCCCCCACCGTCCGCAGCCCGGCCGTCAGCCGCAGCAGCCCCGGGTCGGACGCCGCCAGATGGTCGCGCAGCCGTGCGCCCACCGAGCGTCCCGCCGCCTTCACTCCCGCGCACTCTCCCCCGTCGTTCCTGATCCCTGCGTCTCCCCGGGCCGCCGCGGCCCGGTCACCGAGCCGACCGGCCCGCTTCCGCGACGTGCGCCCGCACCTGCTCGGGTGTCAGGTAGGCGTCCAGGTACTCGAAGTCGCGCAGGTTCCCCGGCCGGTGCGCCTGGAAACCGGTGCGCACGAAGTCGTCACCGGCCACCGCGTTCAGCAGCCAGTTGGTCATCACACGGGTCTTGGCGACCCCGGTGCGCAGCGCGGACCAGTGGTAGCCGCGGGCCACCACCTGGGCGGGCAGGCCGTGCAGTTCGTAGCCGAGCGGCTTGGACACCGCGTCGGTGCCGCCGAGGTCCACCACGAGCCCGAGGTCCTGGTGCACGTACGGGCGGGTCGGCCGGCCCCGCAGGGTGGCGATGACGTTCTCCGCGACGTGCCGGCCCTGCCGCAGCGCGTGCTGCGCGGTCGGCGGGCACACGGCGTCGTCACCCTTGGCCAGGTCCGGCACCGCGGCGGAGTCGCCGAGCGCGAACACCCCGTCGTGGCCGGGCAGCCGCATGTCCGCGTTGACCGCGAGCCGCCCGCGTACGGTCTCCGCGTCGAGCGTGCCGATCAGCGGGCTGGCCACCACACCGGCCGTCCAGATGAGTGTGCGGGTGGGCACGACCCGGCCGTCGGTGAAGGTGACCTCCTCGGCGCCGGCCTTGGCGATGGACACGCCCAGCGAGATCTCGACGCCGCGCCGGGTGAGGATCTCCTGCGCGCTGCGCCCGAGGTTCTCGCCCAGCTCGGGCATGAGCTTGGGCGCGATGTCGATCAGATGCCACTTGATCAGGCCCGGGTCCAGACGCGGGTAGCGCTTCACGGCGGCGTGCGTCAGCCGCTGCAGGCAGGCCGCGGTCTCGGTGCCCGCGTAGCCGCCGCCGACGACCACGAACTGCAGCCGCGAGGCGCGCTCGTGGGGGTCCTGGCAGGCGTCGGCCAGGTCGAGCTGGGAGATCACGTGGTCGCGCAGGTAGGCGGCCTCGGCGAGCGACTTCAGACCGAAGGCGTGGTCGGTCAGGCCGGGGATGTCGAACGTGCGGGTGACGCTGCCGGGCGCGAGCACGATGTAGTCGTACGGCTCGTCGATGATGTCGCCGTTGATGGTCCGGATGACGCACACCTTGGCCCTGAGGTCCACGCCGATCGCGCCGCCCGGGATGATCCGGGTGCGGTACTTCGAGCTGCGCCGCAGGGAGATCGCGACCGAGTGCGGGGTCAGGACCCCGGAGGCGACCTGAGGGAGCAGCGGCAGGTACAGCTGGTAGGACATCGGCGTCACCAGCATCAACTCCGCCTCGTCCGGGGCGAGCCTGCGCTCCAGCCGCCGCACGCACTCCACACCGGCGAAACCGGCGCCCACCACGAGGATCCTGGGTCGTGTCACGATGTCCATCCCTTCGTGCGGCTTCAGGCGGTCCGCCCCGAACGTCGATGTCTGACGCGTGCCCCTGTTCAGCTCCACGATGCCCGCCCCCTCGCCGAACCGCACCGGGAAGCCCGCACACCGGGCGACGCCCCCGTCCGCCCGACCGGCGGCGCGCCCCCACCGGCCCGCTGCACCCCGGTCCCCGGCCCGCGAACGGCGGCGGCCCTCCGCGCCCCTGCCACGCGCCTGCACCGCGCACCGCGCCCTGCTCCGCCCGGCCCGGGGCAACCCTGCCCCCTCGGCTCGCCGCGAGCGGCGACGGCGCCGGCCTCGCACCCGCGCGCCCGGCCTCGCACCCGCACCCGCGCGCCCGACCCGCGTGCGGGTGCCCGCCGGCAGCTACGCCGGAGCCTGTCACCCTTGCTGGGCGCGCCCGTCCATCCGCTTCGGCGGTGCTTCGACCCCCTCGGCGCCGAGGGCTCGAGCGCCGTGGGCCGGTCGCGGGGACTTACGGGGTGGCCCCGGACGGACGCGACACTCAGCCGCGCAGGTGGCACAGGAGCAGGCAGACGTCGTCGTCGCGTTCGCTGTCGCTGAGGAGAGGGTGGAGGACACGGTCCGCCGCGTCCTCCAGGTCCGTGTCCAGCTCAGCGCGGTCGAACGACGCCAGCGCCGCGCCCAGGCGTTCGATACCCGGGTCTATCCCCTGCGACCGCCGCTCCACCAGCCCGTCCGTGTAGAGGGCCAGCGTCGAGCCGGGCGTCAGCCGCTCGGTGTGGTCCGCGATGTCCTGGCTCAGCGGGATGCCGAGCATCGCGCCCGGCTTGGCGTCCAGGGTCCGCACCTCACCGTCCGGCAGCCGCAGCACCGGCGGCGGGTGGCCCGCCGCGGCCCACGTCAGCGTCTGGTCGTCCGGGTGGAAGCGGGCTATGACGGCCGTGGCGAACAGGTCGGGCTGGAGCTGGCGCAGATAGCCGTGCAGCCGGGTCAGCAGCCGCCCCGGGCTGTCGCCGTCGACGGCGTAGGCACGCAGCGCGGTGCGCAGCTGGCTCATCATCACCGCCGCGTGCAGCCCGTGCCCGGTGACGTCGCCGATGACGGTGACCAGGCTGCCGTCCCGCTGCTGGAAGGCGTCGTACCAGTCGCCGCCGATGTTCAGGCCGCGCGTGGCGGGCAGGTAGCGCGCGGCCAGGCCCACACCGGGGGTCGACGGCAGCTCCGTCAGCAGGGCGCGCTGCAGCGTCTCGGCGATGTCCCGGTTGTGCTCGAAGCGGCGGGCGTTGTCCAGGGCGATCCCGGCCCGGCGGGCCAGCTCGATCAGCATGACGGCGTCGTCCGGGTCCCAGCGCTCGCCCTGCGGCGAGAGCGTCAGCACCCCCAGCGGCGCGCGGCGCGGCGTCAGCAGTGGCACGCACAGCAGCGGCCGGTCGGGCGCCAGGGCCGACGGCGGCCGGTCCTCCACGCCGGGCAGACCCCCGGGGTGGTCGGCGGCGTACTGCGGGCGCCCGGTGCGGGCCGCCTGCACGGCCGCGCCCGGATGATCGGCGGGCAGCGGCCGGCCGTCCTCGTGGTCGAACAGCCAGACGTCCACGCCGTCGGCGTACCGCGGCACCAGCAGTTCCGGCAGCCGCCGCAGGATCTCGTCGTGGTTCAGCGACGCGGTCAGCTCGGCGCTGGCGTCCGCGAGGAACGTCAGCCGCCGCCGCGCGTTCTCGGCCTCTGTACGGGCCCGGCGCTCGGCGGCGAACGCCTCCCGCTGCGCCCGCCCGGCCGCGTCCAGCTCGGCGTGCAGCGCCAGGACGCCCTGGTTGGTCTGGTGCAGCTCCTCCCGGTGGAAGGCGACCAGCCCTTCCTGCTCGGCCAGTTCGTCCAGCACCACCGAGGTATCCTCGTCGGCGCCCAGCAGCCCCTCCGACAGCGCGGCCGGCTCGTCCGGCACCGGGCAGGGGTCGGACACCCGGCCGGGGGCGGGGCAGGGCACGCCCGCCGTCCACGGGGTGCGCTCCTCGGCGGCCCCGTCCGGGGCCGGTACGACCACGACGTGCAGCTCACCGGGCCCGGCGTCCGCGCCGGTCGTCTCCAGGGTGAGCAGCCAGGTGCCGCCCTTGGTGAGGCACTGGCGCAGCTGTCCGCCGACGGCCGTGGCCAGCCGCGTCCGTTCCACCGTGGGCACCCCACAGGCCGCGGCCAGCCGCGCCACGGCGATCCGGGCGCGGGCCGCGTCGGTGACGGTCGTGATACGCCAGGCACGCGTCATACGGGAGCCTCCGGTACGGGGGCGAGCACGGCGACGGCGGTGTCGTCCCGCACCGGGCGCGCGGCGCTGCCCGCGTCCCGCACGGCCACGGCGGCCGTCACGGCCGGGTCGGCCGGCGGCACACCGGTGTCCGGCGGCGGTGTCCAGCGGCCGGGCAGTCCGTCCGTGTGCAGGATCAGCAGGCTCTCCGGGGTCCAGGCGACCTCGTCCTCGCGCACCGTACGCGGCCGGTGCGCGCCGACGATGCCGGGCCGGGACAGCAGGGTGCGCCAGCGCCCGCCCTCCCGCAGCCGTGCCGTGACGTTGCCGATGCCGGCGAACCGCAGCCGGCCGGTCCAGGTGTCCAGCTGGGCGACGGCGACGGCCGCGCCCCGGGTGCCGCCGAGCGCGGTGTGCAGCCGCTGCAGCAGTTCGGCGGGCGGGAGCCGGGCGCCGTGCCGCAGCTCCTCTACGGCGGCGGTGGAGGCGCGGGCGGCCTCGGCACCGTGGCCCAGCCCGTCCGCCAGCAGCAGTGTCACCCGGTCGCCGGAGCGCACCCAGGACCAGGCGTCCCCCGACAGCTCGGCGCCCGCGAAGGGCAGGTTGACGCCACCGGCGTGCACGCCGAGCGTCCGCGCGGGGTCCTGCTCGGGGACGAGTCCGGCCGTGGCGGGGCCGATGCGGGCGACGGCGACGGTGCCGCGGCCGGGCACGCTGTGCAGTCCGAACGCGTCGGCGAGCCGCCGGCACGTCCCGAGGCCCGCGCCGAGCGAGTCGCTCGTGGTGAAGCCGTCCTTCAGCGCGCCGGGCACGTCGGCGATGCCCGGCCCGTGATCCAGGGCGGTGATCTGCACGGCCTGTCCCGGCCGTCCCTCCGGCAGCACGGCCGGGTCGACCACGTCGACGACGACCTCGCCCGCCTGCGCGTGCTTGAGCAGGTTGGTGGCGAGTTCGGTCGCCACCAGCGCGCACGCGGCCCGGCGCTGTTCGTCCAGCCCGGCCCGCGTGGCGGCCTGGTCGGCCGCGACCCGTACGTCACGCACCCGGGTCGCGTCGTGCACCGGCACGTGCCACACCCGGGGCATCACCCACCTCCGCGCGGGCGGACCGGCCGGGTGACCCATGAGGTGACCCGCACGGTGGTTCCCGAGCCCGGGGTACTGTCGACCTCGAAGTCGTGCACCAGGCGCCGGGACCCGCCCAGTCCCATGCCCAGCCCGTCGCCGGAGGTGTAGCCGTCGCTGAGCGCCCGGTCGAGATCGGGGATCCCGGGGCCCTCGTCGGAGAAGACGAGCCGCAGCCCGGCCGTCCCGTCGGCGGCGGTGACGCGCGAGGTCTCCATGACGCCGCCCCCGCCGTGCACCAGGGTGTTGCGGGCCAGCTCGCTCGCGGCCGTCACCAGTTTCGTCTGGTCGACCAGTCCGAAGCCGACCAGGGTGGCGGCCTGCCGCACGTGCTGGCGCACCCACGCGAGGTCCATGTCGGACCGGATGGGCAGCCGCGCCTCGACGTCCGAGGCGGTGTCCATCACGGTCTCCCCTCTCGGCCGCCGTACCGGTTCGCGACGATCGGCTGCGCGAGCAGCTCCAGTGCCGCCTCGGTGGTCAGCGCGGTGCGCAGCTCCGGGAACGTCAGGCCCAGCTCCACCAGCGTGATCGCCACGGCGGGACGCATGCCCGCCACCACGGTCCGCGCGGCCAGCAGCTCGGTCTGCGCCGCCGTCTCGGCCAGCACCCGGCCGAGGAAGGAGTCGACGATCTCCACCCCGGAGATGTCGATCACCACGCCGGTGACCCGGCTGGCGGCGATGGTCTCGGCGAGGTCCTGCTGGAGCTGGGACGCCATGCTGTCGTGCAGGTCGCCCTGCAGGGTGACCAGCAGGACGTCCCCGAGCCGTAGCACCGGAACGTGTCCCGCGACCGGGCGGGCGAAGTGCTCGTTCACCGCCGGACCGCACCCTCGGCCGGGGCGTTCACGATGTTCGCGCCCAGCTCGTGCAGGCAGTACCCGAGCGCGTCGGCGAGGCTCGCCCGGGTCTTGACCGTGCCGAGGTCCAGCCCCAGGTGCACGATGGTCTGCGCGATCGCCGGCCGGATGCCGGAGACCACGCACTCCGCGCCCATCAGCCGGGCGGCGGCGACCGTCTTCATCAGATGCTGGGCGACCAGCGAGTCGACGGTCGGCACCCCGGTGATGTCGAGGATCGCGAACCGGGCGTGCTGGTCGACGACCGCGTTGAGCAGCGTCTCCATCACCACCTGGCTGCGGGCGCTGTCCAGCGTCCCGATGAGCGGGACCGCGACGATCCCGTCCCAGAGCTTGATCACCGGTGTCGCCACCTCCAGCAGCTGCAGCCGCTGGCGGTCGATCAGGGCCTGGTTCTCCATGAGCGCGGTCTGCATCGTCACCAGCCGCAGGGTGCCCATCAGCACACTCAGGGCGGTCGCGCACTCCCGCCGCCACTCGGGGTCGCGCTGCTCCAGATCGGCCACCAGCAGGTTCTCCACCGGCGGCAGCAGCGCGGCCAGTTCGCTGGAGACCTGTGTGGTGGACAGCCCCGCGCGGGAGCGGGCCGCCCCCATGCGCGCGAGCTGCTCGCGGACCCCGGTGAAGCCCGCGGCGTCCGGGTCCTCGATCCGCTGCGCGTCGGCCACCTGGGCCAGGGCGTCCACGATCACCCGGCCGGCGTCCACCGCCTCGTCGCGCGAGACGGTGAACACCGTGCGGAACAGGGGCTCGTCCGCCCACCGCTGGGCGATCTGCTCCCGCAGCCGCCGCAGGAAGTCACCGACCTCCCGGGCGGGGGTTCCGTGGGTCGCGTCCGCTTCGTGCTCCGGCACCTGTCTGCTCTCCTCCTCGTCGTCACAAACGCCCGGACCCGTGCGGGGCCGGGCGGGGGGCGGTCCCGCTCAGGCCGCTGGCCCGGCCGGGGCCTCGGGCGCGTCGACGCGCTCCAGCGCCTCGTCGACGCTCTCCGAGACGGGGACGGTGATGCTGACGCCCGTCAGATCGAGGATCCGGCGCACGGCCGGGGTGGGGGCGATGATGTGGACGCTCCCCGGAAGCTCCCGCGCCTCCTGGTACACGCGCAGGATGATGTTCATGCCGGAGGAGTCCATGAAGGGGACCGCCGACAGATCCAGCAGGAAGTGCCGGCGGCCGTGGTGCAGCTGGTTGGCCAGATGGTGCTGGAACTCGGTCGCCGTGTCGACGTCCAAGTAGCCCTCCACCGTCAGAAGGGCCACATCCTCACGCGGAAGTGTCACCTCTACGGACAACGGGTCCTGGGCAATGGGCACGAGTACCTCCAACAAGGTGATCAAGCTCTTCGTCGCGCAGCCGCGCGTACCCCCGAATCGCTCTCTCATGCCTCCGTCCGTCCGATCGGCCGCTCGGGTGACCTATCCCACGCGGATACCGACGATGCAGGTGTCGTCGTCGGTGTCCGACCTGCTGTACGTGAGCAGCCGGTCCAGCCGCTGGTCGAGCGAGCCCGGCACCGTCGCCGCGGTGGTGAGGAGGTGCGTCAGCGACTCCTCCACCGAGCGGTCCCGGCGCTCGATCAGCCCGTCCGTGTACATCAGGAGGTTGTCCTCGGCGGCGAGCTGCACCTCCGACTCCTCGTACTGCGCCTCCGGCACCGCACCCAGCAGCAGGCCTCGCACCACCGGCAGCGGGGCCGCCTCGGAACCGCGCACCAGCACCGGCGGCAGATGGCCGGCCCGCGCCCACCGCAGGGTGCGGGTGGCCGGGTCGTACAGGCCGCAGACCGCCGTGGCCGTCACCCCGCCGGTCAGATGGTGCGTCACGATGTTCAGCCACGACAGCAGCTGTCCCGGGCCCGCGCCGGTGACGGCGAGCCCGCGCAGCGCGTTGCGCAGGACGACCATGCTGGTGGCCGCCTCGATGCCGTGACCGGCGACGTCGCCGACGCACAGCAGCACCAGCCGGGACGGCAGCACCACCGCGTCGTACCAGTCGCCGCCCACCAGCTGCTCCGCCTCCGCCGGCCGGTAGCGCACCGCCACGTCCAGGTCGGGGATCTGCAGCGGCGCCTGCGTGGGCGGCATGATCGCGCGCTGCAGCTGGAGCGCCAGCCGATCGCGCTCGCTCGCGTGCTGCTCGGTGTGGGCGAGCTGGTCGCGGGTCGCCGCCAGCGCCACCTCGGTCCAGTGCTGCGACGAGATGTCCTGGTAGGCGCCTCGTATGGTCAGCAGCCGGTCGTCGGTGTCCAGCACCGGCTCGGCGACCACGCGGATGTGCCGGGTCACCCCGTCCGGCCGCTGCAGCCGGAAGGCCGCCGACGCCGGACGCCGGTGGTGCAGCACCGTCCGCAGGAAACGGCCGATGGCGACGGCGTCGTCCGGGTGGGCGTACGCCGGCAGGTCCTCCAGCGGCACCGGCGGACTGGTCTCCGGACGCCCGTACAGGTCGAACAGCTGGCCGTTCCAGGTGATCTCCCCGGTCAGCAGGTTCTCCTCGAACCCGCCGATCCGGCCGAGCCGCTGGGCGTGCTGCAGCAGGCTCGCCAGCCGGGCCGTCTCGTCCTCGATCCGCCAGATGAACAGGATCCCCGCGCCGTGCCGGCTGACGCTGATGTCCGCCATCGCCGACAGCGGCACCTGGTCGACCAGCGCGGTCAGATGCATGCGCCGGGCCCGGAACGGCTCACCCGTGGCGTACACCCGCTCGATCCGCTGGAACAGCTCGCTCTCGCCGGCGGCCATCGGGTAGGCCTCCAGCAGCAGCGCGCCGCTGACCATGCCGCGCGGCCGGCCCGCCGGGTCCAGGAACCGGCTGTTGACGTGCTGGATGCGGAAGTCGAGCAGGTTCCCCGACTCGTCCAGGTGCGGCACCAGCACCAGGGCCGGGTCGTACAGCCCGTCGGCCAGGTCCATCAGCTCGGCGGCGTCCGGCAGCACCCGCGGCGGCCGGCTGGGGTCGTCCGGCACGGTGAACGTCTCCAGGGTGTGCGCGCACAGCTCGGCCAGCGCCTCCACCTGCCGCACGATCTGCGGCGGCTGCTGCGGCAGCGGCGTCGGCCAGACGATCTCCAGCACCCCGTACACCCGCCCCCCGGTGCCGGCGGGCACGGCGGCCCGGCCGCCGTCCGGGTGGTGGTGCCGTCCCACGCTGGGCAGCCCCCGCTCGGACAGCGACTCGATCCACAGGCCGTCGCGCTCGGCCAGGCCGTACCGCGCGACCGTCGCCACGTCCGGCGGCACGTAGTACCAGCGCGCCGCCTCGGCGGGGGAGAAGCCGGAGCTGCCCGCCAGGGTCAGCGACCCGTCGGCGCCCGCCGCCCAGATCGCCACGGCCACCGCGCCCAGCGGGCGCAGCGCCTGCTCCAGCAGCGACTCGGCCACCGCCTGGGTGTCGTCGGCGGCGAGCGCGCCGCTCTCCGCCGCGCGCAGCCGTACGGCCGCCGGGTCCGCCTCGCCGGCCGCCCGGGTGGCGGCCAGGAAGGCGTCGGTGACCTCGGACATCCGGTCCCGGGCGGCCTGGTTGATCACCTCGACCGCGAACTCCAGCGGGTTCGTCCCGGCCTGCTCGGTCAGCTCGGCGAGCTGCCGCGCGGCCTGCGCGGGCCCGCAGCCCAGGCGCTCGACGAGGATGCCCTTGGCGAGCTCGATCAGCGCACGCCCCTCGGCCTCCGCCTGCGCGGCCCGCACCTCACGGCTGAGCCGGTCCACGGTGGCCGCCAGCCGGCCCACGGGGGAGTCGGCGGCCACCCCGGCGGGCCCCGCCGACGGCCGCCGCAGCTCCATCTCCGTCTCGTCGGGCGGCGGTTCGTTCACGTACTCCTGGATGCTCACGTCACCCACGCCTTCCGGTCGGAGCGCTCCGTCGCGCGGCTCATGCGGGCAGCCAACGGCGGACGCAGGCGATCAGCTCACGGCTGTCCACCGGCTTGGTGACGTAGTCGCTGGCACCCGAGGCGAGGCTCTTCTCCCGGTCCCCGGGCATCGCCTTCGCGGTGACCGCGATGATCGGCAGATCCGCGTACCGCGGCATGGAGCGGATCTCCGCCGTGGCGGCGTACCCGTCCAGCTCGGGCATCATCACGTCCATCAGGACCAGGGCCACGTCCGGGTTCTCCACGAGTCTCTCGATGCCCTTGCGGCCGTCCTCGGCGTGCAGCACCCGGAAACCGTGCAGCTCCAGGATGCCGCTCAGCGCGAACAGGTTGCGCGCGTCGTCGTCGACGACCAGCACCGTGCGCCCGGCGAACGAGCCGTCCACCACGGTCTCCGGGGCCGACCGCTGTGCCTCTTCCGGGCGCACCAGCGACAGCACGTCACCGGGCTCCTCCGCCGACAGGTGCAGCGCGATCCGCTCCCGCAGCTCGTCCAGGCTGGACAGGAACTCCAGCGCCGTGCCCGAGGCCCGGGTGCGCAAGGTCGCCTCGACCTCGGCGTCGGCCCGGTGCCCGCTGTGCACCAGGACCGGCACGCTCGCCAGGGCGGAGTCCCCGCGCAGCGCCTCCAGGAAGCGGGTCACCTCCGCCTCGGCCATGCCCAGCTCCAGCACCACGCAGTGGCAGGGGTCGGCGGCCAGCGCACCGGCCGCCTCCTGGGCGCCGACGGCGGTGATGATGTCGACCGAGGGGCGCGAGGCGCCGCCCGCGTCCGTGACGTCCTGCACCACGCTCTCCGCGACCAGGGTGAGCAGCCCCCGGGGCCGCTCCTCCACCACCAGCAGGCGGCGCGGACGCTGTCCCGGCGCGGCCGGCGCCGCCTCGATGGCGGGCGTCTGCCGGGAGGACGTCTCCGGCAGCTCCTCGCCGGCCGTCTCCTGCTCCGCGACCGGGGCGGGCCGCAGCTGCTGCTCGAAGTCCGGCCGGGCCACCGGCAGGAACAGGGTGAACGTGGAGCCCTGGCCCGCGACGCTGTCCACGGTCACCGCGCCGCCGAGCAGGTGCGCGATCTCCCGGGTGATGGACAGGCCGAGGCCGGTGCCGCCGTACTTGCGGCTGGTGGTGCCGTCCGCCTGCTGGAAGGCGCCGAAGATCGACTCCAGGTGCTGCTCCGGAATGCCCACCCCGGTGTCCCGCACCCGGAAGGCGGCCACGGGACCGCCCCGCAGCACCTCGGCGGGCACCTCGTCGTCCGGAGCCGGCTCGATCCGCAGCTCCACCTGGCCCCGCTCGGTGAACTTCACCGCGTTGGACAGCAGGTTGCGCAGCACCTGACGCAGCCGGGAGTCGTCGGTCAGCAGGTCGGCCGGTGCGCCCGGCGCCGTCACGATGGTGAAGTCCAGGCTCTTCTGCATGGTCATCGGCCGGAAGGTCGCCTCGACGTACTCGACGAGCCGGCGCAGCTCCACCCGCTCGGGGCTGACGTCCATCTTCCCGGCCTCGACCTTCGACAGGTCGAGGATGTCGTTGATCAGCTGGAGCAGGTCCGAGCCCGCCGAGTGGATGATCTGCGCGTACTCGACCTGCTTGGGGGAGAGGTTGCGCGAGGGGTTCTGGGCGAGCAACTGGGCCAGGATCAGCAGGCTGTTGAGCGGGGTGCGCAGCTCGTGGCTCATGTTGGCCAGGAACTCCGACTTGTACTTCGAGGCGAGCGACAACTGCTGGGCGCGCGCCTCCAGTTCCTGCCGGGCCTGCTCGATCTGAAGGTTCTTCGCCTCGATGTCCCGGTTCTGCGCCGCGAGCAGCGCCGCCTTGTCCTCCAGTTCGGCGTTGGAGCGCTGCAGTTCCTCCTGCTGGGTCTGCAACTCGGCGGACCGCTCCTGCAGTTCGGCGGTCAGCCGCTGCGACTCCACCAGCAGCTCGTCGGTACGGGCGTTCGCCACGATGGTGTTGACGTTGACGCCGATGGTCTCCATCAGCTGGGCCAGGAAGTCCTGGTGGATCTGTGTGAACGGCGTCACCGACGCCAGCTCGATCACACCGAGGACCTGCCCCTCCACCACGATCGGCAGCAGCACCAGCGCGGTCGGCACCACCTGGCCGAGCCCGGAGGAGATGGTCACGTAGTCCGGCGGCAGCGCGTCCACCACGATGGTGCGCCGGCTGCGCGCGGCCTGGCCGACCAGGGTCTTGCCGAAGGCGATCCGGGTGGGCCGGTCGCTGTCCTCGGGGTAGCCGTAGGAACCGACGAGCCGCAGCTCGGGACCGTCCTCGCCGTCGTCCGCGAGGTAGAAGGCGCCGTACTGGGCGGACACCAGCGGCACCAGCTCGTCCATGATCAGCTCGGCGACCACGGGCAGGTCGCGGTGGCCCTGCATCAGCCCGGACACCCGGGCGAGGTTGGTCTTGAGCCAGTCCTGCTCCTGGTTGGCCCGGGTCGTCTCGCGCAGGGACTCCACCATCGCGTTGATGTTGTCCTTGAGCTCCGCGACCTCGCCGGAGGCCTCCACGTTCACCGAGCGTGTCAGGTCACCCTCGGCGACCGCGCTGGTCACCTCGGCGATCGCGCGGACCTGCCGGGTGAGGTTCCCGGCCAGCTCGTTGACGTTCTCGGTGAGCCGCTTCCAGGTGCCGGAGACCCCCTCGACCTCGGCCTGTCCGCCGAGCCGTCCCTCGGTGCCGACCTCGCGGGCGACGCGGGTGACCTCCTGGGCGAACGCGGAGAGCTGGTCGACCATCGTGTTGATGGTCGTCTTCAGTTCGAGGATCTCGCCGCGCGCGTCGACGTCGATCTTCTTCGACAGGTCGCCCTTCGCGACGGCCGTCGTCACCAGCGCGATGTTGCGCACCTGGCCGGTGAGGTTGTTGGCCATCGAGTTGACGTTGTCGGTGAGGTCCTTCCAGGTGCCGGCGACACCGGGCACATGGGCCTGTCCGCCGAGCCGTCCCTCGGTGCCGACCTCGCGGGCGACGCGGGTGACCTCGTCGGCGAACGCGGACAGCGTGTCCACCATCGTGTTGATGACGTCCGCGAGCGCCGCGACCTCGCCGGCGGCCTCGACCCGGATGCGCTGGGACAGGTCGCCCCGGCCCACCGCGGAGGCGACCTGGGCGATGGAGCGCACCTGGCCGGTCAGGTTGGACGCCATCACGTTGACGTTGTCCGTGAGGTCCTTCCAGGTGCCCGAGACCCCCCGCACCTGGGCCTGTCCGCCGAGCCGTCCCTCGGTGCCCACTTCGCGGGCGACGCGGGTGACCTCGTCGGCGAAGGCGGAGAGCTGGTCGACCATCGTGTTGATGGTGTTCTTGAGTTCGAGGATCTCGCCGCGGGCGTCGACGGTGATCTTCTGCGACAGGTCGCCCTGTGCGACGGCCGTCGCGACCAGCGCGATGTTGCGGACCTGGCCGGTGAGGTTGCCGGCCATGAAGTTCACCGAGTCGGTCAGGTCACGCCAGGTGCCCTTGACCCCCTGCACGTCGGCCTGTCCGCCGAGCCGTCCTTCGGTGCCGACCTCGCGGGCGACGCGGGTGACCTCGTCGGCGAAGGCGGAGAGCTGGTCGACCATCGTGTTGATGGTGTTCTTGAGTTCGAGGATCTCGCCGCGGGCGTCGACGGTGATCTTCTGCGACAGGTCGCCCTTCGCCACCGCCGTCGTCACCTGCGCGACGTTGCGGACCTGCGCCGTGAGGTTCCCCGCCATGGCGTTCACCGAGTCGGTGAGGTCCGCCCAGGTGCCCGACACCCCCGGCACCTGCGCCTGACCGCCCAGCGTCCCCTCCGTGCCCACCTCGCGGGCGACGCGGGTCACCTCCGAGGTGAACAGCGAGAGCTGGTCCACCATCCCGTTGAAGACCTTGGCGATGTCCCCCATGAGCCCGTCGGCGTCGCCCGGGAGCCGGGTACCGAAGTCCCCGTCCCGCACGGCCGTCAGTCCCGCGAGGAGCTGCCGCAGCTCCTTGTCCCCCGGCACCGTGTCGGTCCCCTCGGCGCTCCTGCTGGTCATGCGCACCCTCGCTCCGGCCCCATTCAATGCGCATTCCCGCAGATCAGCGGAGTCGCGCGACGAGAAATACGCCGCAGGTTAACCCACCTTCACGGCGTGCGACAAAGCGGTCCGGGTCCTTCCCGGACCCGTTGAGAATCACTGAATCCGGCAGGCATGGTCCTGCGAATGGGGGGTACTTGACCTCATTTCGCGAGGGCGCCGCGAAGGGGCGCCCCGAGGGAGCCGCCGCGCCGCACGCTTTCGGCGGGCGCCGTTCGAATGTGTGAGCGCCAGAGGGGTATCTGCTCGGGTGGAGGGGGCGGAGTGCCGCCCCGCTCCGGTCAGGGAGCAGACGTTTCACGGGGAGGCCGGCAGCAGTGCCCACCGACAGCATCTGGTCGTACGCGCGGGACCTGGACCACGTCCGCGGGGAGGACCTGACGGGATGGAGCGTCGTCGCGAGCGACGGCACCGTCGGCCATGTGGACCGTCAGGCCGGCCATCACGGCATGGCGCACCTCGTCGTCGACACCGGAGTGTGGGTGTTCGGCCGCAGTCTGCTGGTGCCCGTCGGCGTCGTCGCCGCCGTCGACACCGCCGAGCGGAAGCTGACGGTGTCCTGCACCAGGGGCGAGCTGAAGGCCGCCCTCGCTTCCGCACCGACAGCGAGACCATGGACCTCACCTATCTCACCGCCGTCGGCGACTACTACCGCGCGCTGCCCGCCCGCGGCGTCCGGCCGGCTGACCGCCGGGAGGCGGGCCCGCATACCACGGCAGACCGGGCCCGCTCACCACGGCAGGAAGACGTGAATGTCCTTGCCGCGCTCGTCGGTCACGACACTCACCTGGTCGCAGAGGGTGTGGATCAGATGCCATCCGATGCCGCCCCCGCCGCTGTGCGGGTGGAACGGCCGCGGGGCGGGCTCGGTGGTGCTGGTGTCGTGCATCACCACGTGCACCCCGTCGAACGTGCGGCGCAGCCGCAACTGGAACGGCCCGGGGGCGTACTGGACCGCGTTGGCGGCCAGCTCCGTGACCACCAGAAGTATGTCGTCCCAGTGCTCCGGGGCCGTCGGTGCCGACGCCCGGGCCAGGTCGAAGAGGAAGTCCTCCGCGACCAGGCGTGCGTCCGTCACATCGTGCAGCTCCCCCGGGAAGCTGGCGATGCGGCTCGTGATCTCCTCGCCGGCCAGTGTTCTGTCCCTACGCGACTCGGGTGCCATGTCGCCTTCCAGGCCCCGGCCGTCAACCGGGGCGGTCGTTGCTGCTCCTGTGCGTTCCCCGATCATTGGGTTCCCGTGCGGGCGGAGCCTACGCGCCCGCATGCCCGACAGCGTGTGGTCACAAACACCACACGCCGCAGCGCGCGCTCAGCGGAACACGTTGTCCGCGTCGTCCCAGGCCGACGACTCCTCCGGCACGGGCGTACGCTCCGGCCGCCTGCGGGACTGGTACATCGCGTCGATCTCCAGCGCGTACCGCCGCACTATCTCGTCCCGGCGCAGCTTCATCGACGGCGTCAGCAGACCGTTGGTCACGTCGAACGGCTCCGGCAGCACCCGGAACACCCGGATCGACTCCGAAGGGGAGACGCTGCTGTTGGCCGCGGCGACCGCCCGCCCGATCTCCTCCCGCAGCGCGTTCTCCTCGCGCGCCTCCCGGGCCGGGGCGTCGCCGGGCAGCGACAGCGCCGCCCGCCAGTCCGCCAGGAAGTCCGGGTCCAGCGTGATCAGCGCGCCCACGCAGGGACGGTTGTCGCCCACCACCACGGCCTGGTGCACCAGCGGATGCATCCGCAGCCGCTGCTCCAGCGCCGCCGGGGCCACGCTCTTGCCGCTGGTGGTGATGATGATGTCCTTCTTGCGGCCGGTGATCGTGAGATAGCCCTCCGTGTCCAGCCGGCCGAGGTCCCCCGTGGCCAGCCAGCCGCCGCGCAGCGTGGCCCGGGTGGCGGCCGGATCGCCCACGTACCCCTGGAAGACCGACGGCCCGCGCACCAGGATCTCCCCGTCCTCGGCCACCTGGATCGCGGTCCCCGGCAGCGCCTGCCCGACGGTGCCGGACTTCTCCCGGCCGTACGGCTGCATCGTCACCCCGCCGCTGGTCTCGGTGAGGCCGTAACCGTCGTGCACGTAGATGCCGATGCCCTCGTAGAAGAGCGACAGGTCGCGACTGAGCGGCGACCCCCCGGAGGTGGCCCGCCGCACCCGGCCGCCGAGCGTCGCCCGCAGCTTGCGGTAGACGGTGCGCTCGTACAGGGCGTGCTGCATCCGCAGGTCGAGACCCGGCCCCGAGCCGCGTCCGAGACGCTGGCGCTCCGTGGCGGCCGCGAAGTCCCGGGCGGTGCCGGCGGCCCGCTCGAACAGCGCCCCGCGCCCCGACAGCTGCGAGGCGCGCAGGAAGTTCTTGTAGATCTTCTCCAGCAGCGACGGCACCGCGTACAGATAGGTCGGCCGGAACGTGCGCAGCGCCGAGGACAGCGCGTCCGCACCGAGGTCCGGCTCGTGCCCCATCAGCAGGCCGCCGCGGACGCACAGGCTCTGGATCATCAGCCCGTAGACGTGCGAGAACGGCAGGAAGGCCAGCACGGAACCCTGCTCGCCGGGCGCCGCCGCCACATGCCCCCAGCCCTCCAGCAGCGTGTCGCAGATGAAGGCCAGCCCGCGGTGGCTGAGGGCACAGCCCATGGCGTGCCCCGAGGTGCCGGAGGTGTACGCCACCACGGCCGTGGCGTCCGGCAGCACGATGCGCCGCATCGAGTCGACCGTGGCCGGCGGGATGGCCTCGCCGCGCGCCGCCAGCTGCTCCAGCGCCCCCGCGTCCAGCTGCCACACGTGCCGCAGGCGCGGCAGCGCGGCGCACACCGACCCCACCGTCATCACGCTCTGCTCGTCCTCGACCAGCACGGCGACCGCGCCGGAGTCGCGCAGGATCCACTCGACCTGCTCCCGAGAGGAGGTGGGGTAGATCGGCACGACCTCGGCGCCCACCGTCCACAGGGCGTGGCACAGGACCGTCCACTCGTAGCGGGTGCGCGCCATGATGGCGACCCGGGTGCCCGGCGAGATCCCGGACGCGATCAGGCCCTTGGCGAGATCGACGACCTCGTCGCGGAACTCCACGGCGGTGACCTCCTCCCAGGTGGCGGAGGCCGGACCGATGCGGCGGGCGAGTACCGGCAGGGTCGGGCTCTCGGCCGCCCTCGCGAACAGGCTGTCGGCGAGGCCGCCGGTCAGGGGCGGGGCGGACGGCGGAGCGAGAGCGGAGTCGCGCATGCACTGCTCCTCACGAGCACGGGGGCGTGGCGGTGCCTGAATCTAGTCGAGCCCGACCGGCCCCGCGCCGGATCACCTCAAGTGTGTCCGCACTGATGATCTGGGCGCTTTCTGGGACCCGGTCCCCATGACCTACGTCAATCCCGATCCCGATCCGGAACGTACCACCGGCCTCGAAGCGGTGGTGGTGTCCCACCGGGCGAGACCCCGCCCGCGGAGAGCAGCATGCCCGAGGCGGGTCCCTACGACCTGTCCCACAACCCGTCCAAAGGCTGGGCGAAGGGCCCCCTGACCGCGATCCTCGTCGTGGTGGCGTTCATCGCGGCGTTCTTCCTGGTCTACGCCATCACCCTGCTCATCTGACCGGCGGCCGCGGCAGCCGCCGGCACCCCCGTGCAGGCGGCCGGGTTCGGCATGGCCCGCCACGGGGGTCCGCCGGGCAGCCGGCAGACCCAGGTGATCGCGTACGTGCGGGTGAGAGCTGGTCGCGCAGTTCCCCGCGCCCCTTCGCGACGCCTTGGCGGAGTGCGCCTACAGGGGGGCGGGGGAACTGCGCGAACAGGGGTTCGGGGGCGGAGCCCCCGAGGACGGAGGTCTGGCGCCCTGAACCATGAAGCTCTCCGGGGCACCAGGGCGGCACCGCGGCGTACGACCGCACCGAGGAGCTGGGGATGCGGCACCGCCGCCGGGCGCTTACTCCTGCGTGTGACGGACGCATTCCGTGACCACGTCACGGAGGCTGTCCGTGCGGTGCAGCAGATCGCGCTGGATCATGGCGCCGTTGCCGTCACGGAGCAGACGTTCGCAGCCCTCGCGGGCGCGGTCCAGGTCGCCGTGGTCGGTCAGGGCGTCCGCGGTGTGGTCGAGGAGGGCGCGGACGACCGACTCGGCGGGCATGCGCCGCATGGTCTCCGGGTGCAGCAGCTCCCCGGTCAGGCCCGAGCGGGCCGCCTGCCAGGCGGCAAGCCGCAGCAGGCTGACCCCCGGGTCGACCGGCTCCCGGCCGTCCCGCCACTCCCGCGCCGCCGTCTCCACCAGCGCCCGGGTGAGCGTGGCGATCAGTCCCGCGGTCTCCGCGTGCAGGGCGACGTCGGAGACGCGCACCTCCACCGTCGGGTACCGCTGCGACAGCCGCGCGTCGAAGTAGACCATCCCCTCGTCGAGGATGACGCCGGTGGCGACCATCTCGGCGACCCGCCGGTGGTAGCGCTCGGGCGAGCCGAACATCTCGGTCGGGCCCGCCGACGGCCAGCGCTGCCAGACCCGGCTGCGGTAACTGGAGTAGCCCGAGTCCTTGCCCTGCCAGAACGGCGAGTTGGCGCTCAGTGCGGTCAGCACCGCCAGCCACGGCCGCAGCCGGTCGAGCACCGCGACGCCCTCCTCGTCGGACTCCACCGACACGTGGACGTGGCAGCCCATGACGAGCTGCTCCCGGGTGGCGATGCCGTACTGCTCCTCCATCCACCGGTACCGCTCGTTCACGCCGACCGACGGGCTGACCGGCAGCGGCGACGTGGCGAGCGCGGCGACCGTGCAGCCGATCGACTCGGCATGGCCCGCGGCCTCCTTGCGGCAGCGGGCGATCTCCGCGTGCAGGCGTTCCATGGACGACTGCGGATGTGTGGCGAACTCCACCATCTGCTCGTGCAGTTCCTTCTCGAAGACGTCCTGCCCGGCGTCGTCCCGCTCGGCGCGGGCGAGGACCGCCGCGGACATCGCCCGCGGTTCGCCTGTCTCCGGATCGACCAGGAGGAGTTCCTCCTCCACTCCCACGGTGCGCACGTGATGCTCGCCCTTCCGCTCCCTGCCGCGTCGACGCCGAGCAGCCCTCGGCCGTACGACCCGCATGCCCCGCGCGGGCCGCGGAACACCTGGGACGTCACCGGGGCGCCACCGGGCGCGGACGCGGGGGCGTCACAGCGGGGCGGGTGCCAGCCACACCGTCGCGAGCGGGGGAAGGGTGAGCCGGACCTGCCCGTCCTCGGGCTTGACCGGGTCCGGGTTGCCCACGCCCGAGCCGCCGTAGCGGGCGGCGTCGGTGTTGAGGACCTCCTCCCAGGCGATCACGTCGTCGCCCACCCCGAGCAGGTAGTCGTCCCGGACCACGGGGGAGAAGTTCGACACCGCGAGCAGCGGCCGGCCCTCGGCGTCGTACCGCAGGAACGCGAAGACGTTGTCGTCGGCGGAGTCCACCGCGACCCAGCGGAAGCCGGACGGGTCGGTGTCGCGCTGCCACAGCGCGGGACGGTCCCGGTAGTGCGAGTTGAGGTCCCGGACCAGGTCCTGCACCCCGCGGTGGTCACCCGCCGAGTGGTATCCCTCGTCCAGCAGCCACCACTCCGGGCCCGCCTTCTCCGACCATTCCGCTCCCTGCGCGAACTCCTGCCCCATGAACAGCAGTTGCTTGCCGGGATGCGCCCACATGTAGCCGAGATAGGCGCGGACGTTCGCCCGCCGCTGCCACCAGTCGCCGGGCATCTTCGACACCAGCGCCTGCTTGCCGTGCACCACCTCGTCGTGGGAGATCGGCAGCACGTAGTTCTCGCTGTAGGCGTACACCATCGCGAACGTCATCTCGTGGTGGTGGTACTTGCGGTGCACCGGCTCGTGGGCGACGTACTCCAGCGAGTCGTGCATCCAGCCCATGTTCCACTTCAGCCCGAACCCGAGGCCGCCGGTGTCGGTGGGCCGGGTCACCCCGCCCCACGCCGTGGACTCCTCCGCGATGGTCACCACGCCGGGGCAGCGCCGGTACACGGTGGCGTTCATCTCCTGGAGGAACGCCATCGCGGCCAGGTCCTCACGGCCGCCGTAGGCGTTGGGCTCCCAGCCGCCGTCCTCGCGCGAGTAGTCGAGGTAGAGCATCGAGGCGACCGCGTCGACCCGCAGCCCGTCGATGTGGAACTCCTGGCACCAGTACACGGCGTTCGCGACCAGGAAGTTGCGCACCTCGGTGCGGGCGTAGTCGAAGGTGTACGTCCCCCAGTCGGGATGCTCCGCGCGCCGCGAGTCACCGGGCTCGTAGAGCGGCTCCCCGTCGAAGCGGGCCAGCGCCCAGTCGTCGCGCGGGAAGTGCGCGGGCACCCAGTCCATGATCACGCCGATGCCGGCCCGGTGCAGCGCGTCGACCAGGTACTTGAAGTCGTCGGGGGTGCCGAGCCGGGCGGTCGGCGCGTAGAAGCCGGTGACCTGGTAGCCCCAGGACGGCCCGTACGGGTGCTCGGCGACCGGCATCAGCTCCACGTGCGTGAAACCCATGTCCTTCACGTACGCCGGCAGCACCTCGGCGAGTTCGCGGTACGTCAGCCCCGGCCGCCACGACGGCAGGTGCAGTTCGTACACCGAGAACGGCGCCTCGTGCACGGGCGTGTCCCCGCGCCGGGCGAGCCACTCGTCGTCGCCCCACCGGTGGTGCGAGGCGGTGACCACCGACGCGGTGTTCGGCGGCGCCTCCGTACGGCGGGCCATCGGGTCCGCCTTGAGGAACCGGTGGCCGTGGCGCGAGTGGATCTCGAACTTGTAGCGGGTGCCCTCGCCGACGCCCGGCAGGAACAGCTCCCACACGCCGGACGAGCCCAGCGAGCGCATGGGGAACGCCGTGCCGTCCCAGTACGTGAAGTCCGCGGCGACCCGCACCCCGAGCGCGTTGGGCGCCCACACGGTGAACCGGGTCCCGGTCACGCCCTGGTGGTTCATGGGGTGCGCGCCGAGCGCCGTCCACAGCTCCTCGTGCCGGCCCTCGCTGATCAGGTGCAGGTCGAAGTCGCCGAGCGCGGGCAGGAACCGGTACGGGTCGTGCGTCTCCTGCGGCGCGTCGTCACCGTAGGCCACCGCCAGCGTGTACGCCGGGACCGCGTCCAGCGGCAGCACGCCGGAGAACAGGCCCTCGCCCTCCGACACCAGCGGCGTGGCCTCGCCGTCGACGACCACGCTCACCTCGCGGGCGAAGGGGCGCAGCGCCCGGAAGGCGATGCCGCCGGGCACGGGGTGGGCGCCCAGCAGCGCGTGCGGGTCGTGGTGGGCCCCCGCCAGCAGGCGGCCCCGGTCGTGCGGGTCGAGGGCGGGGGCGGTCGTTCCGGGCGCGGGGGCGGACGGGGCGGGCCCGCCCGATCCGGGCAGCGGGGTCTCGTGCAGGGCCACGGCTCAGTCTCCTCTCACGGCGAGGCGCTCGATCGCCGCCATCGGTACGGGCAGCCAGTCGGGTCGGTGCCGGGCCTCGTACAGCACCTCGTACACGGCCCGGTCCGTCTCGTAGGCGCGGAGCAGGCCGTGCTTCTTGCGCGGGTCCCAGCCGGCGCGGGCCGCGTAGCCCGCGCAGTAGGCCTCGCGGCAGCGCCGCGCCCACTCCGGACGCCAGGGGCGGCGCTGGCGGGCGGCGTAGTCGAAGGAGCGCAGCATCCCCGCGATGTCCCGCACGGGGGAGTGGGCGCTGCGCCGTTCGGAGAGCGGCCGGGACGGCTCGCCCTCGAAGTCGATGACGAACCACTCGCGTCCCGCCCGCAGCACCTGGCCGAGGTGCAGGTCGCCGTGGATGCGCTGGGCGGGCGGCCCGGCGTCGCAGGTGGTGAGCGCGGCGAAGGCGCCGCGCAGCCCCGGCACGTACGGCTGGAGTGCGGGGACGGCGTGCGCGGCGGCGGTCAGCCGCTCGGTCATCGCCGCCGCCGTGTGACCGTTCTCCCCGGGCGCCCCGACCGGGAACGCCGAGGAGAGCGCCAGATGCACGTCCGCCGTCGCGCGGCCGAGGGCGTGCGCCTGCGCGGTGAAGTCGTCCCCGGCGGCGAGCGCGTCGAGGGCCAGCGTCCAGCCGTCGGCGGCGTTGCGCAGATACGGCTGGAGCACGCCGAGCGTCGCCTTGAACGGATGCGTGGTGCGCAGCCACGCCACCGGCGCGGGCACCCGGTGGCAGCCCTGCCGGGCCAGCGCCCCGGGCACCTCCAGGTCCGGGTTGACGCCGGGCTGGATGCGCCGGAAGACCTTCAGGATGTACTCGTCGCCGTACACCAGCGAGGAGTTGGACTGCTCGGCGTTCAGCACCCGCGGCACCAGACCGGCCGGCACCTGCTGGGCCGGGTCGCCCTCGAAGTGCAGCGGGCCCGCCGTACCCGGCCGGCGCAGCCGCTCCAGCAGCAGCTGTGCGGCGCGCGGGTCCTGGAGGGCGTCGTAGACCGTCAGGCCGGCCAGCCGCCCGTCCCGCACGGTGCCGATGAGCGCCTTGCCCAGACGCGGCGAGGGACGCTCCCGCACCCCGAGCAGGAGCTGGTAGCAGTCACCGGCGGGCGTGGTGCCCCCGGGGGCGGGCACACCGCCGTGCGCCGCGTGCACCAGTACGTGCAGACAGCCCGGGAACAGCTCGGTCATGGACAGCACACCGAGATCGGTGACGGGGCGGTCCTTGCCCGCGAACCAGCGCTGCAGCGGCAGCCACTCGCGCAGCAGCCCGGCGAGCGAATCCATTGACTCGGCGGGCGCGCTCCGCGGGCGCAGGAATGCGGTCTTCGTCATGGTGACGCCTCCTCTCGCCGGCACACGCTCACAGTCGTCGGCCGATGCGGGATGCGACTCGGGTGAGCCGGAACCAGTAGAAGCCGTGGCCCCCGAGGGTCAGCAGGTACGGCAGTTCGCCGATGGCCGGGAAGCGCACCCCGCCGAACAGCTCCACCGGGTGCCGTCCGTCGAACTCACGCAGGTCGAGCTCGGTGGGCTGGGAGAAGCGGGAGAAGTTGTTGACGCAGAGGACGAGGTCGTCCTCGTATTCGCGGAGGAAGGCGAGGACGGCGGGGTTGGAGGAGGGCAGTTCGGTGTAGGAGCCGAGGCCGAACGCCTTGTTCTGCTTGCGGATCTCGATCATGCGCCGGGTCCAGTGCAGCAACGACGACGGTGAGGCCATGGAGGCTTCGACGTTGGTGACCTGGTAGCCGTAGACCGGGTCCATGATCGTGGGCAGGTAGAGGCGGCCGGGGTCGGAGGAGGAGAAGCCGGCGTTGCGGTCCGGGGTCCACTGCATGGGGGTGCGGACGGCGTCGCGGTCGCCGAGCCAGATGTTGTCGCCCATGCCGATCTCGTCGCCGTAGTAGATGATCGGCGAGCCGGGCAGGGACAGCAGCAGGGCGGTGAAGAGTTCGATCTGGTTGCGGTCGTTGTCGAGGAGCGGGGCGAGGCGGCGGCGGATGCCGATGTTGGCGCGCATGCGGGGGTCTTTCGCGTACTCGGCCCACATGTAGTCGCGTTCCTCGTCGGTGACCATCTCCAGGGTCAGCTCGTCGTGGTTGCGCAGGAAGATGCCCCACTGGCAGTTCGACGGGATGGCGGGGGTCTTGGCGAGGATCTCGGAGACGGGGTAGCGGGACTCGCGGCGGACGGCCATGAAGATGCGGGCATGACGGGGAAGTGGAAGGCCATGTGGCATTCGTCGCCGCCGGCGGCGTAGTCGCCGAAGTAGTCGACCACGTCCTCGGGCCACTGGTTGGCCTCGGCGAGGAGGACCGTGTCCGGGTACTGGGTGTCGATCTCCTTGCGGACCCGCTTGAGGAACGCGTGCGTCGCCGGGAGGTTCTCGCAGTTCGTCCCCTCCTCCGCGTAGAGATAGGGGACCGCGTCCAGGCGGAACCCGTCGATGCCCAGGTCGAGCCAGAAGCGCAGGGCAGCCAGGATCTCCTCCTGCACCCGCGGGTTCTCGTAGTTCAGGTCCGGCTGGTGCGAGAAGAACCGGTGGAAGTAGTACTGCTTCCGCAGCGGGTCGTACGTCCAGTTCGACGCCTCGGTGTCGACGAAGATGATCCGCGCGTCCGCGTAGCCCTGGTCGTCGTCGGCCCAGACGTAGAAGTCGCCGTAGGGGCCGTCCGGGTCCTTCCGGGACTCCTGGAACCACGGGTGCTCGTCGCTGGTGTGGTTCATGACGAAGTCGATGATCACGCGCATGCCCCGCTGGTGCGCCGCGTCCGCGAACTCGACGAAGTCGGCGAGGTCACCGAACTCCGGCAGGACGGCGGTGTAGTCGGCGACGTCGTAACCGCCGTCGCGCAGCGGCGACTTGAAGAAGGGCGGCAGCCACAGGCAGTCGACGCCCAGCCACTGCAGGTAGTCCAGCTTGGCGGTCAGGCCTTTCAGGTCACCGACGCCGTCGCCGTTGCTGTCCTGGAAGGAGCGGACGAGGACCTCGTAGAAGACGGCGCGTTTGAACCACTCCGGGTCCCGGTCCCTGACCGGTGTGTCCTCGAACGTGTCCGGCACTGGCTCGTTCACGGTCATGGCGTTCCTGGCCCTCCGTTTCGCTGTGCGGCGGGCGGTCGCTGAACGTGCAGGACATGCGCGGGAGCCCGCCCCGGCTCCAGCCGCACGTAATTGGTGCTGCCCCAGCGGTAGGTCTCGCCGGTGAGCTCGTCGCGCACCGGCACCGACTCGTGCCACTCCAGGCCGAGTTGCGGCATGTCCAACGAGACCGTGGCCTCCTGGACGTGACGGGGGTCGAGGTTGACCACCACGAGCACGACGTCGGAACCGCTGCGCTTGCTGTACGCCATGACGGAGTCGTTGTCGGTCCGGTGGAAACGGAGATTGCGCAGCCGGTGGAGCGCGGGGTGTTCCCGGCGGAGGGTGTTGAGCCGGGTGAGGAGGGGGGCAATGGTGCGGCCCTCGCGGGCGGCCGCGTCCCAGTCGCGGGGTTTGAGCTGGTACTTCTCGCTGTCGAGGTATTCCTCGCTGCCCTCGCGCAGCGGGGTGTTCTCACACAGTTCGTAGCCGCTGTAGACGCCCCAGGCGGGGAGAGGGTGGCCGCGAGGACGGCGCGGACCTCGAAGGCGGGCCGGCCGCCGTGCTGGAGGTAGGCGTGCAGGATGTCGGGGGTGTTGGCGAAGAAGTTGGGCCGCATGTAGGAGGCGGCGTCCCCCGACAGTTCGGTCAGGTACTCCGTCAGTTCCTGCTTGGTGGTGCGCCAGGTGAAGTACGTGTACGACTGCTGGAAGCCGATCTGGGCCAGGGTGTGCATCATCGCCGGGCGGGTGAAGGCCTCCGCCAGGAAGATGACGTCGGGGTCGGTGCGGTTGATCTCCCCGATCACCCGCTCCCAGAACACCACCGGCTTGGTGTGCGGGTTGTCCACCCGGAAGATCCGCACGCCCGCGTCCATCCAGTGCCGCAGCACCCGGCAGGTCTCGGCGACCAGCCCGTCCATGTCGGCGTCGAAGGCGACGGGGTAGATGTCCTGGTACTTCTTCGGCGGGTTCTCGGCGTAGGCGATGGAGCCGTCGGGGCGGTGGTGGAACCACTCGGGTGCTTGTGCACCCAGGGGTGGTCGGGGGAGCACTGCAGCGCGAAGTCCAGGGCGACCTCCATGCCGAGGTCGCGGGCGCGGGTGACGAAGCGGGTGAAGTCCTCCAGCTTGCCCAGCCGCGGGTGCACGGCGTCGTGGCCGCCCTCGGGGGAGCCGATCGCCCAGGGCACACCGACGTCGTCGGGGCCGGCGTCGAGGCTGTTGTTGGGGCCCTTGCGGAACGTCGTGCCGATCGGGTGGATCGGCGGGAGGTAGACGACGTCGAAGCCCATCGCGGCGATCGCGGGCAGCCGGCGGGCGGCCGTCTCGAAGGTGCCGTGCGGCTGCTCGGGGGTGCCTTCGGAGCGGGGGAAGAACTCGTACCAGGAGCCGAAGAGGGCGCGTTCGCGTTCGACGAGCAGGGGGAGCGGGTCGCTGCTGGTGACCAGCTCGCGCAGCGGGTGCCGGGCCAGCACCGCCGCCACCTCCGGCGTCAACGCCGCCGCAAGACGTGTGGCACAGGGCAGGGAGTCGTCGCGCAGCGTCGCGGCCGCGGCGAGGACCACGTCCTGCCCGGCGTCGCGCGGCACCCGGCCGCCGCGCGCCGGAAGAGGTCCGCGCCCTCCTCCAGGACCAGCCCGGTGTCGATGCCGGCCGGGACCTTGACGGTGGCGACGCTCCGCCAGGTCGCCACGGGATCGCCCCAGGCCTCGACACGGTAGGTCCACTGGCCCGGTGCGTCCGCCACCACCTCCGCGCCCCACCGGTCCGAGCCGGAAGCCAGCTCCCGCATCGGCGTGAACGGACCCGGACGCCCCTCCGGATCCTTCAGCACCACGTTGGCCGCCACCGCGTCGTGCCCCTCCCGGAACACGGTCGCCGTCACCTCGAACGCCTCGCCGACTACGGCCTTCGCCGGGCGTCTGCCGCAGTCGACGGACGGCCGGACGTCCCGTACCGGACACGACCGATGGTCGGGTCGTCTTCATGTGCCTGTGCACCTCCGCCGCTCGCGATACCCGGGCCGGCGCCCGGGCGTGGGACCACTGGGAGGCGGGAAGGTCATTGCCTTCCCGCCGGGGAGCGCCGCTCGACGGCCGGCGGACCGCGCCGGACCGTGGCGGCCGGACGGGGCCTGTCGTTCAGTTCCTGCAGATAGGTGACGGCAGTGGTGCGCAGGTACCGTTCCGCGGCGTCGGCCGCCTCCCGCGCGCAGCGCTTGCCCATCAGCACGCACAGGGTGTAGCCGGAGTCCTCGAAGGTCGCCCGCACCGTGTGGTCGGTGGGGCGGCCAGCATCACGCGTTCCCAGGCCCGGTAGCGACGCAACTGCCGGGCAACTTCGGCTTTTGCGGGTAGCAGCATGCGCCGTTCACCTTTCCCGGGGCTCGATGGGTGCGCGTTGTCCCGACGGTCGGGCGGAGCCGTGCGCACCGCTGCACGGTCCCGTAACGGCGATCGAGGTCTTCACACATGGTGCACGGACGGTGACCCAACGTCTTGTTGGACTTTCAACCACCGTGCCGGAGGCTCCGTGCCTGGTCGGCGGCCCGTCGCCCGCTCAGATGTCGCCCCACGTGACTCACCCGTGCGCTCGTGTTGCACGAATGGACCAACCCCCTCAGTCTGAAGGTGACTCAGAAGCGATACCCGCTCACGTTCCGTGTTCGGGGTCCCGTCCGCCGGACGGGAGGAGCGCGAGCTTCGCGGTGAGGAGCCCACGACGATGAAGACCGCAGTGCCCTGCTACTACCACCTCGATGTGGAAGTCAGCCCCGAGAGGGTGGGACAGGTCAGCCGGATACTGGCCGCCCACCTCCGGTTCTGGGACCTGGAGAACCTGGTGGAGCCCGTCTGCGGCGGTGCCGTGATGCTGCTCCACGCCATCGACGAGCACGCCACCGACAAGAACACGTCCATCGAGATGTGGTGGAACGGCCAGCACCTCATCACGGCCATCGGCGACAACGACCGGGCCCTGCGTCCCGACCAGGAGCTGCGCGGCTGCCTGGAACACCTCGCGGCCAGCAGCGACGGCTGGGGCTGCTGCGCCACCGAGACCGGCAGCAAGGTCATCTGGTTCTCCCAGCGGGCCCGCGCCGGCGAACGCGTGCCCCTCGTCCCCACCGCGCCCGACCCGCGCGAGAGTGAGGGCCTCGATCTGCCCCGCGAGGTGAGCGTCACCACGGTCACCGCACGGGTGCGAACGCCGGGCGGCCTCCTGGAGGAGGTCCGGTGACCCGGCGGAACAACCGGAAAGGGGCGCCCGCCTGGAGCGGGCGCCCCTACCCGCTGGGTGCGTCCTACGACGGTGAGGGCACCAACTTCGCGCTGTTCAGCGAGGTCGCCGAACGCGTCGACCTGGTCCTGGTGGACGACGACGGCCGGCACCGCACCGTGCGGCTCACCGAGGTCGACGGCTTCGTCTGGCACGGCTACCTGCCCGGCGTCGGCCCCGGCCAGCGCTACGGCTACCGGGTGCACGGCCCCTGGGCCCCCTCGGCCGGCCACCGCTGCAACCCGGCGAAGCTGCTCCTCGACCCCTACGCCACCGCCGTCGACGGCCAGATCGACAACCACCCCTCGCTGTACGAGCGGAACCCGCACGGACCCGACCAGGCGGACAGCGCGGGCCACACCATGCTCGGCGTGGTGACCGACCCCGCCTTCGACTGGGGCGACGACGCGCGGCCCGGCCGCCCGTACTCCGACACCGTGATCTACGAGACCCACGTCAAGGGCCTGACCCGCACCCACCCCGACGTCCCGCCGGAACTCCGCGGCACCTACGCCGGGTTGGCGCACCCCTCGGTGGTGGAACACCTCACCTCGCTCGGCGTCACCGCGGTGGAGCTGATGCCGGTGCACCAGTTCGTCCAGGACGGCGTGCTCCAGGGCCGCGGCCTGGCCAACTACTGGGGCTACAACACCATCGGCTTCTTCGCCCCGCACAACGCCTACGCCGCCCGCGGCACACGCGGGCAGCAGGTCACGGAGTTCAAGGAGATGGTGAAGGCGCTGCACGCGGCCGGGCTCGAGGTGATCCTGGACGTCGTCTACAACCACACCGCCGAGGGCAACGAGAAGGGCCCCACCCTCTCCTTCCGGGGCATCGACAACTCCTCGTACTACCGCCTGGTGGACGGCGACTGGCGGCACTACTACGACACCACCGGCACCGGCAACAGCCTGCTGATGCGCCACCCCTACGTACTCCAGCTGATCATGGACTCGCTGCGCTACTGGGTCACCGAGATGCACGTCGACGGGTTCCGCTTCGACCTCGCGGCCACCCTGGCACGGCAGTTCCACGAGGTGGACCGGCTGTCGGCGTTCTTCGACCTGATCCAGCAGGACCCCGTGATCAGCCGCGTCAAGCTCATCGCGGAGCCCTGGGACGTCGGCGAAGGCGGCTACCAGGTCGGCAACTTCCCCCCGCTGTGGTCGGAGTGGAACGGCATGTACCGGGACGCCGTACGGGACTTCTGGCGCGGCGAGGACCACACCCTCGGCGAGTTCGCCTCCCGGCTGACCGGCTCCTCCGACCTGTACGCCCACCACCGGCGCCGGCCCCGCGCCAGCGTCAACTTCGTCACCGCGCACGACGGTTTCACCCTGTGCGACCTGGTCTCGTACAACGACAAGCACAACGAGGCCAACGGTGAGGACAACCAGGACGGGGAGAACGACAACCGCTCCTGGAACTGCGGCGCCGAGGGCCCGAGCCGCGACCCGGCGGTACGCGAGCTGCGCGCCCGCCAGCAGCGCAACTTCCTCTCGACGCTGCTGCTCTCGCAGGGCATTCCGATGCTCTCGCACGGTGACGAACTGGGCCGCACCCAGGGCGGCAACAACAACGCCTACTGCCAGGACAACGAGGTCAGCTGGATCGACTGGCGCCTCGGCGACGACCAGCGCGCGCTGCTGGACTTCACACGCCGGCTGATCTCCCTGCGCCGGGACCACCCGGTGCTGCGCCGGCGCCGGTTCTTCCGGGGCGAGACCCCGCGGAACGCGGACCAGCCACTGCCCGACCTGGTGTGGCTGGCACCCGACGCGCGGGAGATGACCGACGACGACTGGCTGCGCTCCGACGCCCACTCGGTCGGCGTGTTCCTCAACGGCGACGCCATCGCCGAACCGGACCCGCGCGGCCGGCCCGTCATCGACGACTCGTTCCTGCTGCTGCTCAACAGCCACTGGGAGCCGGTCGGATTCCGGGTGCCGGACGCCTCCTACGGCGAACGGTGGACGGCGCTGATCGACACCGCGGACCCCGACGGCATCCCCGACGAGGCGGAACGCAAGGCGGGCACGAGGCTGACGGTCGACGCCCGGAGTCTCGTGCTGCTGTCCCGTCCGTCCCGGCGCGTGCGGTAGGCGGCGGGCGCGCGGTGAGCCGCGGGCCCCGGGGAGGCGTCAGTGCTCGCGGCGCGAGGTGACCGTGAACCGGGCACCGTCGTTGTCGCTCAGCACCGCCTCCTCGGGGCCCAGGGCGAGCACCGCGCCGCCCCGCTCCTCGGCGGCGCGGGCGCAGGCGGCGACGTCCGTCACGGTGAAGTGGACCTGCCAGTGCGGCCGGATCCGCGGATCGGGGGCCGACCCCAGCGCCCCCGACTCGATGCGCGCCACCACGTCGCCCTGGCTGCGCAGCACCACTTCCTCGCCCTCGTAGTGCACCTCGCAGCCGCCCGGGCCGCCGGACGCCCAGTCGAAGACCTCGCCGTAGAAGATCGCCGCGTCGAAGGCGTCCCGGGTGTGCAGCCGGATGAACGCCAGCTGTGCCCGGCGCCAGGTGGGCCAGTCGCTGAACAGCGCGCCCTCCCACACCCCGAACGTCGCCCCGTCCCGGTCGGCGAGCAGCGCGGCACGGCCCGGCGGCAGCGAGATGGGGCCCACGGCCGCGGTCCCGCCGCGCTCCTGCACCCGCCCGGCGGCCTCGTCGGCGCTGCGCACCGCGAAGTACGGCGTCCAGGCCACCGCCATCTGCCACATGCCGGCGACGGCGGCGATCCCCGCCACCGGCCGGCCGTTCGCCAGCGCGACGCGGAACTGGTCGCCCAGCCGCATGGGGCGCCACTCCCAGCCGAGCACGGCGCTGTAGAAGTCCTCGGTGCTCTGCAGGTCGCGGCTGGTCAGACTCACCCAGCAGGGGGCGCCGTAGACGGCGTCCGTCGAGACGACGTCCGTCGTGCCGGCGGGGGAGGGCATGTCGTGGTTCATAGCAGTCGCGTCCTGATCTCGTCGGCCCGGCAGCCACCCGGATGGCACCAGTGTCGACGGGACACCGGCCCGGGCGCCTGCCGAGTACCCCGGCGGCGGCACCGAAACGGTGACCCCGGCCACCCGCGGGCCACCCCGGTGGCACGGGGCGGTCCGAGTGGCGACCATGGAGGGATCGGACACTGGGTGAAGGCACCTAAGCACTAAGCGAAGGCGCCACGAGAGCGGCACACCGGAACCGGAGGTGACCATGCCCACGGACGGGGGCGCGGACCGGATCCTCCAGCTGGAGGAAGAAGTCCAGCAGCTGAAGGACGCGGTCGTCTCGCACGCGGTGGTGGACCAGGCCATCGGAATGATCGTCGCGCTCGGGCGGGTCTCGCCCGACCAGGGCTGGACCGTGCTGAAGGAGGTGTCCCAGCGGACCAACATCAAGCTGCGCTGCATCGCCGACATGATCCTCGTCTGGGGGCGGACCGGAGTGTTGCCGGCGGAGGTCCGCACGGTGCTCGAGGAGGTCCTGGACCGTCTGGGCCCCACCCGTCTCCCGGACACCCCACCGGACCCCTGACCGCCCCCGGCCCCCCCGATGGGGCGCCTCCCGGTTCGCCGGGTGGGGCGGACCGGGGCCCGTCCTGGCCGGAGTTCCCGGGGCGGGTCAGTTCGGGTCGGTGGAGAGTTCTTCGCGGACGTGGGCGAAGCAGCTGCTCAGGAGGCGGGAGACGTGCATCTGGGAGATGCCGAGCTGGTCGGCGATCCCGCTCTGCGTCATCCCCCTGAAGAAGCGCAGGTAGAGGATGAGCCGTTCGCGCTCGGGCAGCGCCTCCAAACAGGGCCGTACCGCCACCCGGTCCACGACGGCGTCGTACGCCGGGTCCGGGCCGCCGATCGAGTCGCCGAGGGCGTACCCGTCGGTGCCCGGCATCTCCGCCTCCAGAGAGAGGGCGGAGAAACACTCCAGCGCCTCCATACCCGTGCGCACCTCGTCCTCCGTCAGCCGGGCGTGCGCGGCGATCTCGGCGACCGTGGGCGCCCGGCCCGGCGTCGTCTGCGCCAGCTCCTTCGCCGCACCGCGCACCCGGTTGCGCAGGTCCTGCACCCTGCGCGGCACGTGCAGCGTCCACATGTGGTCGCGGAAGTGGCGCTTGATCTCCCCCGTGACGGTCGGCACCGCGTATGCCTCGAAGGCGTTCCCGCGCGCCGGGTCGTAGTGGTCGACGGCCTTCACCAGACCGAGGGCCGCCACCTGGTACAGATCCTCCAGAGCCTCTCCTCGGCCCCGGAACCGCACGGCGATCCGCTCGGCCATGGGGAGCCAGGCCGTGACCAGCTCGTCGCGCAGCCTCCGTCGCTCCGGCCCGTCGGGCAGACCGGCCAGACGCACGAAGTCCCGGGTCGTCTCGGGCGCGTCGTCGTGGGAGTGGGGCTTCCTGGGACTGACGGTACGCATCACGCGCACCTCCCTGAGCGGGGTGCCGGATGGACAGTACCCGTGGGAAGCGGCCTTCTCGGACCTGGCAGGTCCGGGGCCGGCCGACCGGTTCCCACGGACGTGCCTCCTGTCCGAAGCACTGAGAATTCCTTTCCCTCCCCACCGCCGATCCAAAACGAATCCCGGAAAGCGGCGGAGGATATTTTCGGGAATGCGCACGCTGTGGAATCGAGAGAATTCAAGGGGTGAATTGCGCCCGGGGCGGCGCCTCGCGGGCGACCGCACCGCGACGGGCACGGCCCGGCGTACCGGCGGCGCGCCGCTGATCACCACGGCGGACGTGATGTACGGCACGCCGTCCCGCGGCACCGATGGGCCGGTCGGGGGATTCCTCCTGCGCAGCGCTTGATCACCGATCAGATGGGGCGAACTACCTGACCACAGCGCATTCCGCTCATTTGACAGTGCGCTGAGCCCACAGATAGGAAGCAGCGGACAGAAGTCGAGAGGTGCACTGTGTACGAGCCGAACGTGGTCGGGGACTGGCAGGAGTACGACGAGCATGCCGGTCTGCGGGTCCGCGTCCATCGTCTGGAAGCGGGCGAACCGCCGCGCGGGCGGGACGAGGCCGCCGAAGGGCTGTCGTACTTCCGGGTCCGGGTGACCGTGGAGAACCGGGGTGACCGACCCGTGTGCATTCATCTCGAGGACGGTCAGATCGACGTGCGCACCGGCCCCGACGGCGAGAGCGCATTCATCGACTGGCGCAACTCGCAATTCATCGAGGGATTCGACGTCTATCCGCTGCGCCGCGCCACCGCCGTGCTCTACGCGGCCGGCCCCGAGCGGTCCCTGGCGCAGGTGGACGTCCAGGTGCAACTGCGCGCCGACGAGGAGTGGGCCGGACGCCGGCTGTGGACGGGCGGCGTCGGGGTGCACGAGCCCGCCCCGGGCACGCCGGCCGGTGCGGCCCGGGAGACCCTCGCCCAGCAGGTGAGCCTCTTCCTGCAGGAGCAGGCGGAGGAGGGCACCGCCTGACCACGGCGGGCGGCGGGCGCCGCCCGCCCCGCCCCACTTTCTGCGGTCAGTGCGGAATGCCGTCGATGACGTCGCGGGCGCCCTGACGCAGCAGCGCCACGGCGACCGACGTGCCGAGCGTCGCCGGGTCGAGCCGCCCCGCCCACTCGTGCGCGTTCAGCCGGGTCTTGCCGTCCGGCGTGAAGACACAGGCCCGCAAGGACAGCTCGCCGCCCCGGTCCACGCGGGCGAGCCCCGCGATCGGGCTGTTGCAGTGCCCCTGGAGCACGTGCAGGAGCATGCGTTCGGCGGTGGTCTCCCGGTGGGTGTCCGGATGGTTGAGGACGCCGACCGCGTCGATCAGGCCCGTGTCGCCCTCCCGGCACTGCAGGGCGAGGACGCCCGCGCCGACCGGCGGCAGCATGACGTCGGCGGACAGCACCTCGCTGACCACGTCACGGCGGCCGATCCGCTCCAGTCCGGCGACCGCCAGCAGCAGGGCGTCCACCTCGCCGTCCGCGAGTTTGGCGAGCCGCCGGTTGGCGTTCCCGCGCAGCGGCACGCACCGCAGGTGCGGGTGGGTCGCGGCCAGTTGGGCGACCCGGCGCACCGAGGAGGTGCCGACCCGGGTGCCGGGCGGCAGCTCGTCCAGGGTGAGACCGTCGAGGTGGACCAGCGCGTCACGGACGTCGTCCCGCTCCAGGAACGCCGCGAACACCGTGCCCGCCGGGAGGGGGCGGTCGGCGGGCACGTCCTTGACGCAGTGCACCGCGAGGTCCGCCTCCCCGGCCAGCAGGGCGGCGTCCACCTCCTTGGTGAACGCGCCCTTGCCCTCCACCAGCGACAGGTCACCGAGCCACTTGTCCCCGGTGGTGCGCACCGGGACCACCTCGGTGCGCACCCCGGGGTGGGCTGCGGTCAGCTCCGCGCGGACGCGCTCCACCTGGGCGAGTGCCATGGGCGAGTCGCGGGAGACGATACGGATCAGTTCCGGGACGGCCATGGCGTCACGATAGACCCCCGTGACCTCCCCGGTGCCGGGGACACGATGCCGCGTCCCCGGACGTCAACTCGCCTCAGGTTGTCATCCGTTCGGGTCGAAGGGGATGCCCGAGGGCTTGGCGGCGGCGAGGTGGGAGGCGAAGCTGCCGTCCTTCAGGCCGAAGTGGGCGCTGCCGAAGTCGTGGGCGACGAGCTTGTCGCGCAGCCCCGGCGGGTAGCCGTTCCAGCCGACCAGGGCCGGGTACTGCCAGGTGCCCTTGTGGTTCTCGGGCGGTTCGTCGCCCGCGCCCGCCGGCCGGAAGCAGTGGGTGCTGATGCCGTCCTTGTGGTAGACGACCTTCGGGTGGGTGCCCTCGAAGCGGACCGAGGAGCGGGGGTGGATCGTGAACGAGCCGTGGTTGGACGTGGCGACGTACTGCACGGTGTCGTTCTGCACCCACACCACCACGTGTTCCCAGTCGTGGCGGTGGCCGCCCAGGCTGACGCCGGGCAGGGCCTGGTCCTTCTCGAAGTAGAGCGCGTAGACGACGGCGCACCAGCCGTTGTTGCAGGTGGCGCGCGCGTAGCCGTTGGTGTTGTCCAGGTCGGAGGCGTCACGGCAGTTGCCGTTCAGGGCGCCGGTCGGCTTCAGTCCGGCGTTGAGCGAGCCGTCCGGGCCGATCGCGGGGGAGGGGTAGCAGCCGTCGGTGTCGTAGTCGTAGGCGGGCTGGTAGGTGCTCTCCAGGGTGTCGACGTTCGCGGGGAGCGCGGGCGGGGGAGCGGCGAAGGCCGTGGCGGGGAAGGCGACGACGAGGGCGGCGGCGCCGGCCAGACCGGTCAGCCATCTCCTGACGTGCGTACGGGGCGTGCTCGGCGACACTGCGTCCTCCTCGTGGACAGGCGCAGCCCAACGGGCGTGGGGGGCTGGGGAGTTCACAGCATCCCGGTCAGGCGTGCCCATGCCAAGAGGGCGGTGTCGGGTCGGCGGGGGCCGGGCGGGCGGCGGCGGGCGCCGCGCCGGATCACGCCAGGTCGTCGGGAAGGTCGGCCGCGGCCTCCTCGGGCGCGAGGTCCGGCCGCAGCCGCAGCCAGGACGGCTGGCGCAGCATCCCCTCACGGGTGCGGGTGCTGTAGCGCACCTCGCCGACCAGCCGGGGCACCACCCAGTGGGCGCCCTGGACGGCCGGCACCGGGTCGAAGGGGCAGACGTCGCTCGCGGCGGCCCGCAACAGGGCGGCCAGTTCCGTGCGTTCGGTCTCGCTCCAGCCGGTGCCCACACCGCCGACGTACCGCAGCCGGCCCGCCGCCCGCTGGCCGACCAGGACGGCGCCCGGCAGTCCGGTCAGCCGCCCCTTGCCCGGCAACCAGCCTCCGACCAGCACATCCTCGCTGCGCATGTTGCGGATCTTGATCCAGGCACGGGAGCGGACCCCCGGCTCGTACACGGAGTCCAGCCGCTTGCAGACCAGCCCCTCCAGGCCGTGTTCGACCGTGGCCCGCAGTGCCTCCGGGCCGTGGCCCACGAGCGCGGCCGGGGTGGACCAGGCGGGACCGCCGAGTCCCAGGTCCTCCAGTGCCTCGCGCCGGCGGACGTAGGGCTCGCGGACCAGCGGGCGGCCGTCGAGGTGCATCACGTCGAACAGGATCAGGTGCACCGGCACTGTCTCCGCCCGCCGGGCCGCGCGGGCCGGGGAGTGTGCCAGGCCCATCCGGGACTGCAGCAGCTGGAAGCTGGCCCGGCCGTCCGCGTCGAGGGCCAGCACCTCGCCGTCCAGCACGGCCGGCCGGGAGCCGAGGGCGGTGGCCAGCGGGCGCAGCTCGGGGTACGCGCCGGTGATCTCCTGGCCGGACCGCGCGCGGAGGACGACACTGCCGTCCCCCGGGAGGTAGACCACCGCCCGCTGGCCGTCCTGCTTGGTCTCGTACGCCCAGCGTGCGTCCGCCGCGGGGGGCGGCAGCCGGCCGGGCGTGGCGAGCATGGGCGGGATCAGCGGCAGGGTCACGGGTGAGATGTGGACGCACCCGCCGGACGGCACGCGTCCGCTTGGCCTGTTTCGCCTGAACGGAGGCCGGACGAAGCGCTGAGCGGAAGGTTCCGTTCCGTGGTGCTCAATTGATTGAGTTACGCAATGAGATGGTAAAGTGCGGGCATGGCCACACCCCCGCTTCCCGACGGCTCCCCCTCCCCGGAGGTGGTCGACATCGAGCGCGCGCTGTACCGCATCACCTATCTGAGTTCGCGCGCCCGGCAGCACGAACGGCTGATGGCCGCGGCGGGGGTTCCGCTGGACCGGGCCGGTGCGGCGCTGCTGCGGAAGATGGCCGACGCCGAGCCGATGCGGCCGGGGGAGCTGGCGGCCCGGCTGGGGGTGGAGGCCTCGCACGTCACGCGCACGGTGCAGCACCTGGAGAAGTCCGGCCACGTCGTCCGTGTCCCCGACCCGGACGACCGCCGCGCCCAGCGCATCCAGCTCACGGACGCCGGCCGGCAGGCCGTCGCGCGGATCCGCGAGACCGGGGTGCGGGGCATGCAGGCGGCCCTGGCCCACTGGTCGCCCGACGACCTGCGCCGGCTCGCCACGCTCTTCCACCGGATGGTCGACGACTTCCTCGCCCACGCGGCCGACGAGGACACGGAACCCACGCCGACGCGCTGAGCGGTTTCGGCGCCGCCCGGCTTCTCGCGCCGCCCGGCACCCGGGCCCGCCGTCCACCACGCCGCCGCCGGGCCCCGGCCCGTCACGTCGAGGCCCGCACCCCGGGCCGTCGTACGCCGCGTCGGCCGCCGGGCGCCCGGCCCGCCCCGCCCGAGCGACCGCCCGCGCCAACTGCGCTCGGCGGGCGCTCGCCGCGACGTCCGCCCTCGGATCCGGGGCTTCTTGAACCCGGCCTCTCCGACCACGGCCGACCATGCCCCGCCGCAGGTCCCCGCTGCGGCCGACGCCCCCGAACGCCGGGGCTTACCGTCCGGTAACGTGCGCGGGAGTCGTCGGAGGAGGAACCGTGTCACGGTCCGAACGCTCGCCCCTGCTGCTCGCCGGCCTGCTGGCCGTCGCGGGCACCGCGCACTTCGCCGCGCCCCGCCAGTTCGACCACATGGTCCCGCGCTCCCTGCCCGGCACGCCGCGCGCCTGGACCTACGCGAGCGGCGCGGCCGAGCTGGCGCTGGCCGCCGGAGTGGCGCTGCCCCGGACCCGCAAGGCCGCCGCGCTGGCCGCGGCGGCCCTCTTCGTCGGAGTGTTCCCCGCCAACGTGAAGATGGCCGTCGACTGGCGCCACCGTCCCGCCCCGCAGCGGGCCGCCGCCCTCGGCCGGCTGCCGTTGCAGGTGCCGCTGGTGATGTGGGCGCGCGGCGTCGCCAAGGGTGCGGAGGGCACGGCATGAGCGGGCGCGTGGAGAAGGGCGACACGGTCGAGGACTTCGCGGCGCCGGACGAGACCGGCACCGTCCGCAGGCTGTCGGAGCTGCTCGCCGACGGCCCGGTGGTGCTGTTCTTCTACCCCGCCGCCCTGAGCCCCGGCTGCACCGCACAGGCCTGCCACTTCCGCGACCTCGCGTCCGAGTTCGCCGAGGTGGGGGCCCGCCCGGTGGGCGTCAGCGCGGACCCCGTGGAGCGGCAGGCGGAGTTCGCCGGACGGCACACGCTGGGCATGCCCCTGTTGTCGGACGCCGACGGCGCGATCCGGGAGCGGTTCGGTGTGAAGCGGGGCATCTCCGTGGCCCCCACCAAGCGGGCCACCTTCGTCATCGGGCAGGACCGGACCGTGCTGGAGGTCGTACGCAGCGAGCTGCGGATGAACACGCACGCCGACAAGGCGCTCGCCGCCCTGCGCGACCTGCGGGGCTGACGCCCGCCGGCCGGACCCGCCGCGGTTGAGAGGCGACGGCCGCGGGCCGATGCTGGACCAATGGACGACGCCTCCGCCGCGCTGGTCGTCGATGCCCGCGGCATCGTGACGGGGTGGAGCGAGGGGGCCCGGACACTGACCGGGCTCTCCGCCGACGAGGCCGTGGGACGCCCCGTACGGGTCTTGCTCGCCGACGAGCCCACGGAAGCGCGGAAGCCCGGGGAGCCCCGGCAGCCGCAGGAGCCGGAGGAGACGCCGCCCGGCGCCCCGCTCGTCCCCACAGGAATCGTCACCGTGCGTCATCGCGACGGCAGCCGGGTGACGCTCCGGCTGGCGGTCTGCCCGGTACGCGGCCCGGGCGACACGGACGCCGGGTACGTGATCACCGCGCGGCCCGCGGTGACCGCAGAGACCTCCCTGGCCGGCCGGGCCTTCCAGCAGTCGTCCCTCGCGATCTCCGTCCTCGACACCGCACACCGCTTCATCCGGCTCAACGACGCCGCCTGCGCCGCGATGGGCGGCACCGAGGAGACCCTGCTCGGGCACGGCTTCCTGGACACGGCGGGACGCAGCGAGGGCACCCGCGGCATCGACCGGCACATGCGCCAGGTCGCCGAGACGGGCAGGTCGCTGCGCGACGAGAGCTTCGGCCAGGCCGCCTCGGACCTGCACCGGCACGCCTGGAACGTCGAGATGTGGCCGGTGCGCGACGCCGAAGGCCGGCTGGTCGGCACCGCGCTGGCGGGACTGGACAGCAGCGAGCAGCACCGCGCCCGTCGCCGGCTGGCACTGCTCAACGAGGCGGCCGCCGCCCTCGGCACCACCCTGGACGTCGTGCGCACCGCCGAGGAACTCGTGGAACTGCTGGTCCCGGATTTCGCCGACTTCGCCTGCGTCGACCTGCTCGACTGGGTGCTCGACGCGGAGGCGCCCCCGCTGCGCTCCGACGCCGACGTCGTCATGCGCCGGGTCGCGCACGATTCCGCCGGACCGCGCGCCCCCGAGACGGTCGTCCCCCTCGGCCGCACGGACGTCTACCCGCCCTACTCGCCGCCCGCGCGGGCGCTGCGGGACGGCAGAGCGGTGCTCGCCGGAGCCGGCGAACCGGACTTCGACCGGTGGACGGGCGAGCGCGGCACCCCGTCGCTCCCGACGGGCGTGCCGCCGCCCCCCGCGATCCACTCGGAACTCGCCGTACCGCTGCGGGCCCGCGGCACCACCCTCGGCGTGGCGGTCGCCGTGCGCAACGTCCACCCCGACGGGTACGGCGTCGACGACGCCGTACTCGCCGAGGAGCTCGCCAGCCGGACGGCGGTGTGCGTGGACAACGCCCGCCGCTTCGCCCGGGAACGCGCCACCGCGCTGACCCTCCAGCACAGCCTGCTGCCCAAGGTGCTGCCCGGGCAGGCCGCCGTCGAGGTCGCCCACCGCTACCTGCCGTCCGCGTCCGCGGCCGGCATCGGCGGCGACTGGTTCGACATCATCCCGCTGTCCGGCACCCGGGTCGCCCTGGTCGTGGGGGACGTCGTCGGTCACGGCATCCCCTCCACCGCCACCATGGGACGGCTCTGCACGGCCGTACGCACCCTCGCGGACGTCGACCTGCCGCCCGACGAGCTGCTCACCCACCTGGACGACCTGGTCACCCATCTGGCCGCCGAGGACCCGGACGGCGACGTGGCGGAGCTGGGCGCCACCTGCCTGTACGCCGTCTACGACCCGGTCTCCCGGCGCCTGGCCGTGGCCGCCGCCGGCCATCCCGCGCCGGCCCTGCTGCTGCCCGACGGCACCTGCCGGCTCGTGCCCGTGAACGCGGGCCCGCCGCTGGGCGTCGGCGGACTGCCGTTCGAGGCGACCGAGCTGGATGTGCCGCAGGGCTCCGTCGTCGCCCTCTACACCGACGGTCTGGTCGAGGGGCGCGACCGCGACATCGACCACGCGACGCGGGAGCTGTGCCGCGCCCTCGCGGTGCCCGTCCAGTCGCTCGACGACCTGTGCGACGTCGTGCTGAAGCAGGTGCTGCCCGAGGAGCCGGGCGACGACGTCGCCCTGCTGCTCGCCCGCACCCGCGCCCTCGGCGCCGGCCAGGTCGCCACCCGGGACGTGCCGAAGGACGCCGAGGCGGTGGCCGCCGTCCGGCAGTGGGCGGTCGACCTGCTGGCCGCCTGGGGACTGGACGAGGTCGCCTTCGTCACCGAACTCGTGGTCAGCGAGCTGGTCACCAACGCCATCCGCTACGGCGAGCCCCCGATCCAGCTGCGGCTGATCCGCGACCGCACCCTCATCTGCGAGGTCTCCGACACCAGCTCCACCTCGCCCCACCTGCGGCGGGCGCACGCCTTCGACGAGGGGGGCAGGGGACTGCTGCTGGTCGCCCAGCTCACCCAGCGCTGGGGGAGCCGGCAGGCGGACGGCGGCAAGACCATCTGGGCGGAACAGCCCCTCCCGCCCCGCTGATCCGACGGCCCGCCGACTTCGGGCACCGGGCTCCGGAGCCTCAGCCGTCCTCCCGCGCGACCTGCGCGAGGGTGCGGCCCGTGCGGGCCGAGCGGGCCCGGCGGGGATCGGGGGCGCCCCGGCCGCCCGAGCCGCCCTTGGCCGCGCGGACCAGCAGCCACGCCTCCTCGCCGTCGTCCCCGCCGCGGAAGCGGGTGAGGGCGTACTCGCCGCGCAGCTTCGAGCCGTGCAGCCGGAAGGTGGCGTGGCCGCGCTCCAGCGAGCGGGCGAAGTCCACGGCGTGGCCCCGGCGGTCGTGACTGAGCGGCTCGTACGTGCCGTGGTCCCAGACGATCACCGTGCCCCCGCCGTACTCGCCGCGCGGGATGACGCCCTCGAACTCCTCGTACTCCAGCGGGTGGTCCTCCGTCGGCACGGCCAGCCGCTTGTCGTGCGGGTCGGCGGACGGGCCCTTCGGCACCGACCAGGACCTCAGCACGTCACCCACCTGGAGCCGGAAGTCGAAGTGCATCCGGCGCGCGTCGTGGATCTGCACGACGAAACGGGGTCCCGCATCCGTCTCCCGGCCACCGCCCCGCGGCTCCCGGGTCCGGCCGAAGTCCCGCTTGCCGTGGTAGTCCCGCAACCGGTCCGGTCCGCCCACCGCGCCGCTCCCTTCCGTCCTCCGGACGCGCCTCGCGCCCGCCCCGTCCGTACGCGACGGACACACCTCACGTCCGCCCCGTCCGTACGAGTGGCGCCCGGGTACCCGGTCAGAACTCCTCGTGCACCTCCGGGTCCCCGCCGATCCGCCGGTGCGCCCGGTCGGAGACGGTGCGCATCTGGGCGTCGTCCAGCTCGAAGCCGAAGACGTCCAGGTTGGCGCGCTGCCGCTCGGGGGCGGACGACTTGGGGACCGGCAGCGCGCCAACCTGGACGTGCCAGCGCAGCACCGCCTGCGCCGGGGTCACGCCGTGCGCGTCGGCGACGGCGGCCACCGCGAGGTCGTCCAGCAGCCGCGAACCGCGGCCCAGCGGGCTCCAGCTCTCGGTGAGCACGCCCTTGTCCGCGTGGTAGGCGCGCAGTTCCTCCTGCGGGAAGAACGGGTGCAGCTCGATCTGGTTGACCGAGGGCAGCACCCCGGTCTCCTTCTCCAGCCGGTCGATGTGGGCCGGCGTGAAGTTGGAGACGCCGATCGACCGGACCAGCCCGTCCTCGCGGAGCTTGATCATCGCCTTCCAGGAGCCGACGTACTTGTCGACGCGGGGGAGCGGCCAGTGGATCAGGTAGAGGTCGACGTACTCCAGGCCGAGCCGGGCCCGGGACTCCTCGAAGGAGGCGAGGGTCTCCTCGTAGCCGTGGTGGCGGCCGGGGAGCTTCGTCGTCACGACGATCTCCTCGCGCGGCACGCCGGCCCCGGCCACGGCCCGGCCGACCCCGGTCTCGTTGCGGTAGTTGGCGGCCGTGTCGATCAGGCGGTAACCGGCCTGAAGGGCCCCGGTCACCGCCCGTTCCGCCTCGGCGTCGTCCATCGGCCAGGTGCCCAGGCCCAGGGCGGGGATCGTGGTGCCGTCGTTGAGGCTGTGCTGCGGGATGGTCGTCACGGGAGGGCCCTCCGGTCGCGGTGTCGTCCCTCCAGCGTCGGCCACGACAGGGGCGGTGATCAACCGGACGGGCCGGGGCGCGCCGCCCGGGGCCCTGTCGCCAGGGTCCGCCTCCGCTGCCACGATCTTCCCGGGAGCCGGTCCGTCCGGGCCGGCGGGTACGAGCGACGGAGTGGGGACGCATGACGGACAGCGGTGCCGGGACGGACCAGGAGTACGAGGGGAAGGTGGAGGTGCGCCCCGCGGCCGGGCACATCGGGGCCGACGTCACCGGGGTGGACCTGGCCGGCGACCTCGACGACGCCACGGTCGCCGGGATCAGGGCGGCGGTACTGCGCTGGAAGGTGGTGTTCTTCCGCGGCCAGCGCCTCGACCACGCCGGGCATGTGGCGCTGGCCCGCCGCTTCGGCGAACCCGTCGTCCTGCCCCGCCGGGGCTCGGCCTCCCCGCCGGACTTCCCCGAGATCGAGACCACCGCCGACCGGCTGGAGCTCGGCGGCCGCTTCGGCATGGACCACGACGAGTGGCTGCGACGGCGCCGCCACACCGTGCTGCGTGGCTGGCACTGCGACCACGGCGCCCGGGTCGACCCGCCCGCCGCGACGATCCTGCGCGCCGAGACCGTGCCGCCCTACGGCGGCGACACCACCTGGGCGAACCTGGCCGCCGCCTACGCCGGACTGTCCGCACCCGTACGGGAGTTCGCCGACCGGCTGCGCGCCGAGCACCGGCTGGGCGTCGGCTACCAGCCGCGGCCCGGCGACGACGCCTACCTGCGCCACCTGCTGGACCACCAGACCGCCACCGAGCACCCGCTGGTGCGCGTCCACCCCGAGACGGGGGAGCGCATCCTGTTCGTCAACGGCTACTACGTCGAGCAGATCACCGGCCTGTCCCGCCCGGAGAGCCGGGCGGTCCTGGAGATGCTGCTGGAGCAGGCCACCCGGCCCGAGTACACCGTGCGCCTGCGCTGGGAGCCGGGCACCGTGGCGTTCTGGGACAACCGGGCCACCATCCACCTGGCCCCCGGCGACACGGCCCACCTGGACCACCCGCGGATCATGCACCGCGTGATGCTCTCCGGGGACGTCCCCGTCGGCGTCGACGGCCGGCCCTCGCGGCCCCTCACCGGCACCGCGCCGGGCCGCTGGTAGGCACGCCTCAGGTCAGCGGGATGGTCACCTCGTCCTCCACGGGCGGGGCGACCTCCTGCGCCCGCTGCCCGGTCGCCGCGAGGCAGCGCAGCCGTATCGCCTCCGGGCTCACGTCGATCCGCAGGAAGGACTTGAAGAACGGCGGGCTGTACGTGGCCGAACCGGGCGAGAACAGGGACTGGTAGGCCTTGCGCACGGGAAGCCGGAACCGTTTGCCCCGGTCCGGCCGGCGGCCGGTGCCCAGCAGCCCCGCGACCCACCGCATCCGGCGGGTGACCCGGGCCGGCGCGCCCGGCGCGCGGGTCGGTCCGATCCCGAGCCGTTGGGCGACCACAGCCGCAGCCTCCGCCTCGGTCAGCGCGAAGAACCGGCGCAGCCGCGTCCGCCGCCCGTACAGCGCGCTGTAGAAGGCGAGGGAGTCGCCGCGCAGCGGGTAGCAGCGGAAGTCCGCCTCGGTGACCCCGGCGACGTCCACCCGGGGGATGGTGTGGGTGGCGTGCGTGAACGCCCCGCCGCCGCCCGCCACCACGTACTGCAGGGTGCGGCCGTCGTCCAGGCGCACCGGGTAGCGCTGGTAGTTGTGGATGTCGCCGCCTATCACGGCCACATACCGGTGCGCCGGGTCGCGGACGACGTCGTCGACGGTGCCGCCGCCGTCGATCGGGCACGGGTGGTGCTCGCCGTCCACGTACAGGGGCGAGCCGGTCACGAGGATCTTCGGGCGCGGATCGCGGGACACCTCCCGCAGCCACGCGCCCTGCTCGGCGTCGATCGTGCCGAGCAGCCCGGTGTCGATGCCGACGATCCGTACCGGACCCGCGTCGATCGCCCAGTACGGTCCCGGCTGCACGGCCCGCTGGGCGGGGGAGGAGCGCAGCTTCCGCGCCTCGTCCAGCCGCGCGCCGTCGCCGGGGCGGGGCCGGTGCCACAGCAGGGAGCGCAGCCAGGCCCGGCCGAGAGGACGCGGCGCGGGGGCGGGCGGCAGCGGCGGGGCGTCGTCGCAGAAGACCCGCATGAAGCCGGCCAGGTCCTCGTACCAGTCGTGGTTGCCCGGTATCGCGTAGATCGGCGCCTGGTAGTCCCGGTACGGCTGGAAGAACTTCGGGCCGTAGTCGTCGGCGCTGCCCACCGGGTAGATGACGTCGCTGGCGAGCACGGCGAAGGCGGTGTCCCGGCCCTCCTCCAACAGGCCCGGCACGACCGCGTACTGGGGGTCGCCGCCCTCGCCGGTGTCGCCGATGACGAGGAAGGAGAACCGGTCCGGGTCGTCGCGCCGGACGACCCGGTCGGCGGGCGCCCCGGCCGCCGCCCGCTGGGCCGCCCAGCGGGCCCGGACCTCACCGGTGGGGTCGCCGAACCAGGAGGCCAGGACGCCGTTGCGGGCGGCCCACAGCATTCTCGGGTCCAGCCAGGAGATCTTCTCGGTCTGGTGCGGCATCAGCCGCGGGTACTCACCGCGTTCGGAGGCGCCCCAGCCGGCGCCCTCGGCGGTGTCGCGTGAGGAGTCGGACACGCGTGCACCGTAACAACGGTGCCCCGCACGGACCGTGGGCGGGTCCCTGGCCGGGGTGCCGGTCAATCCCGTTGCCGCGCCGCCGATTTCACGACGCGGGCCGGAAGGTGCGGTCCAACAGGCCGACCAACTCCGTCCAGTGGCGTTCGTCGGCCTTCTCGTCGTAGGACTCCGTGTCGGACTGGGTGAAGCCGTGCCGGGCCCCGGTGTACACCTCGCAGCGGTGCCGCACACCGGCGTCCGTCAGCGCCTGCTCCAGCCGCTCGATCTGCTCCGGCGGCAGGGACGGGTCCTGGTCCGCGTGCCCGAGGTACACCTCGGCCGTGATCCGTCCGGCCGCCAGGTGCGGGCTGTCCGGGGCGTCCGTCGCCAGCCGGCCGCCGTGGAAGCCCGCCACGGCCGCCACCCGGTCGGGGAAGGCGCCGGCCGCGCGCAGCGCCAGGCCCGCGCCCATGCAGTAGCCGACCAGGGCCGCCGGGCCCTCGGCCGTCTCCGGCCGCCCGGCGAGCCACGCGAGGTACGCCCCCGCGTCACCCGTCGCCCGCTCCGGCGTCAGCTCCTCCAACGCCGGTGCCAGGTGCCGGAACACCTCGGCCCGCGCCCCGGCGTCGACGAACGCGGGCACGTCGACCACCGGAGCGGGCCCCCGCCGGTGGAAGAGGTTCGGCACCAGCACCGTGTACCCGGCCGCCGCCAGCCGGTCGGCCGCCTTCCGCACCGTCGGGCGCAGCCCGAAGGCGTCGGTGAAGCACAGCACCGCCGGCCGGGGCGCGCCGTCCGCGTGACGCGCCAGGTACGCGTCCGCCGTGCCGTCGTCCGTCGGGACCCGGACCTCGGTCCCCCGCACGTCCGTCATCCGTGCGTCCCTCCCGTCACTCGAAGCGCGAGACGTCGCCCGCGCCCACCCGCACGATCTCCGCCTCGCCACCGGAGAAGTCGATCACCGTGGTCGGCTCGGTGCCGCAGTCGCCGGAGTCCAGCACCGCGTCCACCTCGTGGTCGAGGCGGTCCTTGATCTCCCAGCCCTGGGTCATCGGCTCGTCCTCGCCGGGCAGCAGCAGCGTGCTGGACAGCAGCGGCTCACCCAGCTCCGCCAGCAGCGCCTGGGTGACCACGTGGTCGGGGATGCGCACGCCCACGGTCTTCTTCTTGGGGTGCTGCAGCATGCGCGGCACCTCCTTCGTCGCGGGCAGGATGAACGTGTAGCGGCCCGGCGTCGACGCCTTGACCGCGCGGAAGACGTCGTTGTCGATCCGTACGAACTGGCCGAGCTGCGCGAAGTCCCGGCACACCAGCGTGAAGTGGTGCCGGTCGTCCAGCTTGCGGATGGCGCGGATGCGGTCGGTGCCGGTGCGGCTGCCCAGACGGCAGCCGAGCGCGTAGCAGGAGTCCGTGGGGTACGCGATCAGGGCGTCGTCGCGGATGGCGGCGGCGATCTGGCCGATGGTGCGCGGCTGGGGATTGTCAGGATGCACGTCGAAGTACTTGGCCATTCACCGAGCTTAAGCCGACCGTGGCCCGGCACGGTGCGCACCGGTGCGGCGTCACCCGCAGGAGCACGGGCCCCGTCGCGCCGGGATGAGCCACGCCCACGTGTGGGGTAACGTCGCCCGTCCGGGCCGAGGCGGCGAGGAAGACGAGGGGAAGGCCGAGGTGACAGGCCGAAAGGACGCGGCGCGGGGGACGACGGGGACCGGCGGGCGCCCGGGCTGGGCGCGTGAGCTGCTCGAGCATCTGCGGCCCGCCGGGCGGGACGTCCGCAGGGTCGTCGACTGGCTGGCCGGCGCGGTGCACGCGGAGGTGGCCCTGCGCGACGGCGACGGCGGTCTGCTGGCCGGGATTCCGCTGCCGCTGGACGAGTCCGTCGCCGCCGACGTCGCCTCCGGCCGGATCGCCTCGGCCGCCTGGGACGGCGACGGACGCCACCAGCGCCTGGTGCGCGTCGGACACCCTTCGGGGGCCTGCGTGCTGGCCGTCTCCCGCGGGGCGCCGTTCGACCGGGACGCCTCGGACGTCGTCACCCACACCGCGCAGGTGATCGAGGTGCTGCTCACCGTCCACGAGACCCGCGCGGCCGGCGTCCGGCTCGGGCGGGCCACCGCCGACCTGCGGCTGGCCATCCTGCAGCTGCTGATGGTCGAGGACACGGTCTCCGCGCGCCGGGTCGCCTCGGGGCTCTGGCCGGGCCTGCTGGACGCCGAGACCGCGTGCGTCTACGTCATGGAGTCCGACCCCGCCGTGCGGGACCGGCTGGCCGCCGAGTGCATCGAACGCACCCGCGAGGAGGCGCTGGTCGTGCGGTGCCCCGCCGTGGACGGCCATGTGATCGTCCTCAGCCCGCGCGAGGCCACCGCCGACGACCTGCGGTCCGTGGCGGAGAGCCACCCGGACATCTTCGTCGGGGGCAGCGTGTGGCAGAGCCTGGCGCGCACCGCCACCGCCTACGGACAGGCCGTCAGCGCCCTGGCCGTGGCCCGTTTCCGGCCCGACAAGACGGCCGTGTACGCCGAGCGCACCCACCCCGAGCGGCTGATGGATCCCGCCGCCCTGCGCACCTGGGCGGCGCGGGTGCTGCGCCCGCTCGACGCGCTGCCCCACCACACCCGCGCCGAGCTGATCGCCACCACCCGGCTCGGCCTGGAGTTCACCGCCGTCAGCACCGCGAAGATCCTGGGCGTCAGCCGCAACACCGTGCGCGCCCGCATGGACCGCGTGGAGTCCATGCTCGGGGTCGACTTCGACGACGTCACCGTGCGCGCCGTCGTGCACCTGGCGCTGCACACCCAGATCAACCTGCTGGACGGTCAGGGACCCGCGGGCTCCCGGGCGGGCTCCCGACGCCTCGCCGAGCTGCTGTCCTCCCCCGCCGTCGCCGGCTGGGCGCGGGAGCTGCTGGACCGGCTCCACCCCGACCCCCGCAACGTCCGCCGCACCCTGCGCACCTGGATCGCCGAGGGCGCCAACGCCGAGCGGGCCGCGCAGACCCTCGGTGTCCACGCCCAGACCGTGCGCGAGCACGTGCGCAGCGCCGAACCGGTCCTGGAACGCCAGCTGCTGGCCGGGGGGACCGATCTGTACGAGGTGGCCCTGGCCCATCTGGCGGTCGGTGACCTGGACCGGCCGCCCCTCGCGGGGGAGTGAACCGGGCGTTTCGGACTCACTTGTGCACGGGTGAGTCCCGCGGCCCGCGCACCGGGCACCGGTGCGCTACACAGACCGGTCCCGCGTTGCATAGTTTCGAGCCACGGCGGGGGCACGACCGGAACGGGGGACCGGTCGCGCTCCCGCCTCCTGGTGCGCCCGCCTCAGGGCCGGGTACCCGCCCGCCGTCATGAGGCGGACCGGGGCGGGCGGTGGACGAGCACCGCCAGGGGGAGATCCCCATGACCCGGGCAAGGAACTGCTGCGCGCCCGCCTGGGCGGCGGCCGGGCACCCGGCACAGGCAGGCCCGGACACCGTCGTACGGCGCGCTGCCCGGGCCTGCGGGCTGTCGGCCAGGCGCGCGCACCGTCACCCTCCGTGGCGCTCCGGTCGCCGCCCGTCGAGAACGGGGGCAGCATGACCCTCGTACGCACGCCACCGGCGGGACGTGACCGGTGGCCGGGCGCCCGTTCGTCCGGCCGTCGCCGCGAACGGGTCCACGGACGCGCGGCGTGAATGACGCCGCGGCGCCGGGTACCCGGGCCGCCCGCCAGGAACCGGCCGACGGCCCGGAGGCAGCCGCGCCCCGGCCCGTCACCGGCCATGAACAGCAGTGCAAGGAGCCCCACGATCATGACGGACGTTTCGAGCCAGGGCCCCGCTACCGGCGACGACCGCAAGGTACTCACCAACCGGCAGGGCCATCCGGTCTACGACAACCAGAACCAGCGCACCGTGGGCTCGCGCGGCCCGGCCACGCTGGAGAACTACCAGTTCCTGGAGAAGATCAGCCACTTCGACCGGGAGCGCATCCCCGAGCGCGTCGTGCACGCCCGCGGCGTCACCGCGTACGGCTACTTCGAGGCGTACGGCACGTGGGGCGACGAGCCGATCTCCCGCTTCACCCGCGCCAAGCTCTTCCAGGAGGCGGGCAAGCGCACCGATCTCGCCGTCCGCTTCTCCACCGTCATCGGCGGCCGGGACTCCGCCGAGACCGCCCGCGACCCCCGCGGCTTCGCCGTGAAGTTCTACACCGAGGACGGCAACTGGGACCTCGTCGGCAACAACCTGGGCGTCTTCTTCATCCGGGACGCCATCAAGTTCCCGGACGTCATCCACGCCCTCAAGCCCGACCCGGTCACCTTCGAGCAGCAGCCGCGCCGCATCTTCGACTTCATGTCGCAGACCCCCGAGTGCATGCACATGCTGGTCAACCTGTTCAGCCCGCGCGGCATCCCCTCGGACTACCGCCACATGCAGGGCTTCGGAGTGAACACCTACAAGTGGGTCAACGCCGAGGGCGAGACCAAGCTGGTCAAGTACCACTGGATGCCCAAGCAGGGCGTGCGGTCCATGACCGAGGAGGACGCGGCGAACGTCCAGGCGCAGTCCCTCGGCCACGCCACCAAGGACCTCTACGAGGCCGTCGAGCGCGGCGAGTACCCCGAGTGGGAGCTGCTCGTCCAGATGATGGACGACCACGAGCACCCGGAGCTGGACTTCGACCCGCTGGACGACACCAAGACCTGGCCCGAGCAGGACTTCCCGCCCAAGCCGGTGGGCAAGATGGTGCTCAACCGGATGCCGGACAACTTCTTCGCCGAGAACGAGCAGATCTCCTTCGGCACCGGCGTCCTCGTCGACGGCCTGGACTTCTCCGACGACAAGATGCTCGTCGGCCGGACTTTCTCCTACAGCGACACCCAGCGCTACCGGGTCGGTCCCAACTACCTGCAGCTGCCGGTCAACCAGGCCAAGAACGCCGAGGTGCGCACCAACCAGCGCGACGGCCTTATGGCCTACCACCAGGACGGCGGCGGGGAGAACCCGCACGTCAACTACGAGCCGTCGATCACCGGCGGGCTGCGCGAGGCCCAGTACCCGACGCACGACGAGCAGGGCCCGGAGATCCGGGGCCGCGTCACCCGCAAGCGCATCGAACGCACCAACGACTACCTCCAGGCGGGGCAGCGCTATCTGCTGATGGAGGACTGGGAGCGTGACGACCTGGTCAAGAACTTCATCGGCCAGCTCTCCCAGTGCGACCGGCCGGTCCAGGAGCGCATGGTGTGGCACTTCCTGCTCGTCGAGAACGACCTCGGCCGCCGGGTCGGTGAGGGCCTCGGCATCGTGCCGGAGGACGTCGCCCACCTGGAGCCGCTGGCGAGCCAGGACCTCACCGACGACGACCGCAAGCGGCTCGCCAACCTCGGTGACAACCCGCCGCGTGACGTGGAAGGGCTCACCATGACCCACTGCGTCCCCGACGAGCGGCACGTGGTGACCCGCTGAGAGGTCACCGGGACAGCGCCGAGCGGGCCGCGTCGAGCGCCTGCTCGGCGTAGCCCCGCCCGAACAGCACGGCGTGCACCAGCAGCGGGAACAGCTGGTGCACGCCGACGCGTGCGCGCCGGCCCTCCGCCAGGGGCGCCACGTCCTCGTAGCCGTCGAGCACCGCGTCCAGCAGCGGACAGCCGAACAGCTCCAGCATCGCCAGGTCGGTCTCCCGGTGCCCGCCGTGGGCGGCCGGGTCGATCACCCGGACCCTCCCGTCGGCACCCCACAGCACGTTGCCGTTCCACAGGTCGCCGTGCAGCCGCGCGGGCGGCTCGGCGGGCCCGGCCAGCTCCGGCAGCCGCTCGCAGACCCGCTCGACCGACGCCGCCTCACCGGGCGTCACCGTGCCCTCGTCGACCGCCCGGCGCAGATACGGCAGCACCCGGTGCTCGGCGTACCAGCCGGGCCAGAAGTCACCGGTGACGTTGCGCATCGGGGCCGGCCCGATGAACGCCTCCACCGGTCCGCCCGGTGGCGGTGTCCCGAACGCGGGGGCGCCCGTCGTGTGCAGACCGGCGAGGTCCCGCCCGAAGCGGACCGCCGCCTCCCGGCCGGGCCGGCCCTCCGCCACCCGGTCCAGCACCAGCCACCCGCCCTCGAGGGCGAGGGCGTTGCGGGTGCCGAGGCTGCCCGTCTCCATGGTGTGCAGCGGCAGCCGCAGATAGTCCGCGGGAGAGGCCGGGGAGGCGAAGTGCAGGACGAGGTCGGGGCGCCGGCTCACCGGCAGCTCCTCGGACACGTCGGCCTGGACGAGGGTGAACCCCGGACGGTCGAGCAGCGGGGCGATGTTCTCGGGGCGCCCGGTGCTCAGGTCGTCCACGCAGGTCACGGCCGCCCCCGCGTCGAGCAGGGCGGTGCACAGATGGGAGCCGACGAATCCGGCGCCGCCGGTGACGACGGCGTGCTCCCACTTCCGGGATATGGGGCTACTCATGCCCCACACCCTCACCCGTACGGCGGGCAACGGCACGGTCGCCTACTGCGGTCGGGTGAACCACCCACGGTGACCATGCGACCCGCCTCCGGCACACAACGGGACCGGCCGGGGCCGCCACCGCGACGGCCGGCCGTCGCGGGCCCGGCGGCCAGGCCGCCCGCAGACGCGCCCTCCGACGACGGCCCGCCTCGGACGACGCGGGGGATCGGCCGAGGGGGGGCGGCGGTCCCGCGTCGTTCGGTGCCGGTCCCCGGGAACGGCCGGGCGGGACCGGCCCCGGCGTCGCTCGGTGGGCGGGTCAGGCGACCGGCGTCGGGTGCGAGCGGTGCCGTCCGCGTCGCGTGAGTGAGCAGGGTGGGCCGTGGAGTGCCGGGGCCGGGTACGGGTGTGCGGCTCGCGTCGCGGGAGCGGGTCACCGGGGCCGGGGCTTTCGAGGCCGAAGCGTGGCGCGGCTCGGCGTCGCTGGAACGGGCCGTCAGGCCGCGAGGGCTGAGTTCGGGTCCAGGCGGGACAGGAGGGAGGCGTGGTGGAGGTGGGTGACCGGGGTGAGGAGGTCCGGGTGGCGGAGCAGGGCCGCCGCCCGGACGTCCATGGCGTCGGGGGCGAGCAGCCGGCGGTACTCACCGGTGCCGCCGCCCAGCGCGGCCACCGCCCGGGCCGCCAGTCCGGCGTCGGACAGCAGGCACGCCGCCCAGCTGGCCACCACCTCGTCGACCCAGGTGCGCCACGGTTCGCCCTCGTGGTCCTCGGCCCCGGTGATCCGGTCCAGCGCGCCCGATCCGCCCGGGCCCGCGAGTCCCACCAGCTCCGCGTCCATCGCGGTCGGGTACCGCAGCCGGGCCGCGACCGTCACCGCCTGCCGTGCCTGGATCTCGCACAGGGCGGCGGCCAGGGCCCCGCCGTGCGCGGGGAAGGAACGGATCAGCCACTGCGCGGTGGCCGTGATGACGGGGGAGAGGCGCGTTGCGGGCACTGCGGGTCCGTCCGAATCGGGGAGGAAAAGGAGAGGACGCCAGCACCGTAGTCCGCACCCCTCCGCCCCGGACGTGACGCGGATCTCGACCGGGGCGTGGTGTGCGCCACGCCCGGACGGGTGCGACGCCCGCTCTCCGGAGTGTCCGTGAAGGGCGGGCGGGCACCCGACGGCCATGGACGTACTCAGCCGCCCCTTGACCGACCGCACCCTCCCGCTCCTCGCCGAGGGCTACGCCTGGCTGCCCAACCGGATGCGTGACGCCGCCGGCTCCGTGGTCCGCACCCGCATCATGGGCCGCCCGGCCCTCGCCCTGCGCGGACCGGACGCGGTGCGGTTCTTCTACGACGAGCGAAACGTGCACCGGCACCGCGCCATCCCCGAGCCGGTCCTCGGCACGCTCTTCGGCCACGGCGCCGTGCACACCCTCGACGGCGCCGCCCACCGGGTCCGCAAGGAGCTGTTCCTCCCGCTGCTGGAACCCGCCGCCGTGTCCGGGCTGACGGACCATGTCGTCGCCGCCTGGGACAAGGCCGTACCGGGATGGAGCGCGCGCGACAGCGTGGTGCTGTTCGACGAGGCGGCCACGGTGCTCACCCGCGGCGTGCACCGCTGGGCCGGCATACCGCTGGACGACGGCGACGCCGCGGCGACCGCACGGGACATGACGGCGATGGTGGACGGCTTCGCCACCGCCGGACCGCGCCATCTGAGGGCCCGACGGGCCCGCTCCCGTCAGGAGGAGCGGCTGGCCCGGCTGGTGCGCGACGTCCGCAGCGGCCAGGTGACCGCGCCCGCGGGATCGGTGCTGGAGCGGGTGTGCGGGCACCGCGACGCGGACGGCGAACCGCTCGACGAGAAGACGGCCGCCGTGGAACTGCTCAACGTGGTCCGCCCGACGACCGCCCTCGCCTGGTTCGTCGCCTTCACGGCGCACGCCCTGCACCGCTGGCCCGGGAACCGCGCGCCCCTGGCGGACGGTGACGTCGCGTTCGCGACCGCCTTCGCCCACGAGGTGCGTCGCTTCTATCCGTTCGTGCCGTTCCTCGGCGGCCTCGCCGCCCGCGACCTGTTCTGGCGGGGCGCCTGGGTGCCCGCCGGGGGACTGGTGGTGCTCGACGTGTACGGGCAGAACCACGACGAGGCGCTGTGGGGCGACCCGTACGCCTTCCGCCCGCGGCGCTTCCTCGAACGGCCCGTGGCGCGCGACGAACTCGTCCCGCAGGGCGGGGGCGACCCGGCGGCAGGGCACCGCTGCCCCGGAGAGGGCCTCACCGTCGGCCTGTTGGAGGCGCTCGCGGCGCAACTCGCCCGTATGGAGTACACGGTTCCGGAGCAGAATCTGGCCATCTCGCTGCACCGTGTCCCGACCCTTCCGCACAGCGGTGTCGTCCTTGCGGGAGTTGGCCGGGCCGCCGGTTAGCGGGCCCCCGCGCGCTGCTCCCGTGGTCCCCCTGCATGTTGAAGAAGAGACGAAAGTAAGTATGAGAAAAGTGGCGTGATTTGTCCGATTCGGGTGATTCTGAAATGGAAGGTACTTCGCTACGCCTCAGGGAGATGGTGTTATGCGTCCCGACGAGAAGGTCCTCGAGAAGGAACTCACCGGAGTCCAGACCGCCGACATCGAAGCGGCCCTCGACCCGGTCGAGGCCGACGGCGTCTACCGCGACAGCCGGCAGTGCGCCGCCCTGGCACTCCTCTCCGGTGCGACCAAGCTGCTGCTGTCGCCGCCGACCCCGCGCCCGAAGAAGGGCTGAACGGATCGACGGGAGTAGTCGAATGGAGCAGTCAGGCACTTCGACCCGCTTGCAGGCCGCGGTGCAGGACCTCGCTTCCGGTGTGGTCTCCGCCCTCAGGGGCGGGGACCACGCTCACGTGGTCCCCCGGGCGGGGACCGACGGGGAAGCGGGAGACCTCGCACTGGCCGCCGTACGCGTCCTGGGAGCGGACGCGTTGCTGCCGGGCCTCCTGTCGCACACTCCGCCCGACCCGGCGGAGCTGGCCGTCTTCCGCAAGGCGGTCGAGGCGTACCCGCCCCGCGCGGACGCCGCACCCACCGTCAGATGGAGCCACTGGGCCATGGCCCGTACCCTGCGCCAGGCCGACCCCTCGGCCGCCGGAGCGCCGGACGATCCCGGCACCACCTGGCTCGACGGGGCGACCTGGCAGGTCCTCACCCATCAACTCGCCGTCCTGGCACCCCTCGCGGTCCCCGGAGATGACTGCGCGGTGAGCCGCCTGGCGGAGCACCGGCCCGTGGACGTCGCCCGTGGATTCGTCCGGGCGGTGCGCCGCCGGGACTGGCGGCAGGCCGCCGGCGCGGGCCGCTGGCTGACCCTGCTGCCCGGCGTGCCGGACACCGTGGGCCTCGACTCCGGGCTGGACTTCGTGGAGCTGATGGGCGGACAGGACCCGCTCGTCGCCCTCCAGGTACAGGCCGCCCGGCGGATGCGGACCGGAGCACGCGTGTGACCGCGCCCCGCACCGCGGAGGACCTCCGCACCGTCGCCGGGGACGCGCTGGCCTGGGTGGACTCCCGCAGGCCCGACTTCGCCCTCGGCGACGACGCGCTCGCCGTCGACGGCGAGGTCGACCGCAGCTGGAAACCGCTCGGCGAACTCGCCCAGGTCTGCGCGACCGTCGCCCGGCACACGGAACCCTCCGACCCGCTGCACGCCCGCGCCCGCGGACTGCTGGACTTCGCCTGGCAGGAGACGCACGAGGGTGAACTGTTCCTGCGGCTGCAACGCCTGGAGCCGTTCGCCACCTACCCGTTGGAGGTGTACGCCGCCCTCGCCTCGGCCGGGCTGCGGCACCCCGCCTTCGAACAGGCGGCCGCGGTGGTGGCCCGCACCCGCGGCTGGCGGCTGACCGAACAGGATCCGACACGACGGCTCGGCGTGCTGCGCGCCGAGGAACGCTGCGGCATCCACCGCTTCGGGCAGGCACCGGCGGACCTGCCGCAGACCTGGCTCGGCGGACTGCCCGAGCCGTGGACCTTCGGCCGCGACGCCGGATACGCCCTCACCCACGTCGTCTTCCACCTCAGCGACTGGGGGCGCGACGCCGCCGCCATGCCCCTGGACCTGGTCGCCTATCTGACGGACTGGCTGCCGCCCTGGCTCGACACCTGCCTGGAGGCGGGGATGTGGGACCTCGGCGGCGAACTCCTCGCCGTGGCCGCCGTCGTGGCCCGCACGACCGGCGAGGAGGCGCCCGTCGACGCCTGGCAGCGCCTGGTCGCCGCCCGGGGCCCGTCCGGCGAGATCCCCCTGGACGACCGGGACCTCGGCGACCTCGGCGCGAGGCCCGGTGACGGCGGCGACCGCTACTTCCTGCACCACTACCACTCCACCCTCATGGCCGCCTTCGCGGCGGTCCTGGCCGGTGCCCGCCCGGACGCCCCGCCCGCCGGAGCCGTGGCGGGGCAGCGGCCCGACGGACAAGGAGCGCCGGCATGACCGACACCCGTCTCGTCCACACCGTCGGTGTCGGCGCCATGGAATGGCTCTGGGCACACCGCGACGGCTTCCGGCTGGAGCCCGACGTGGACCCGGAGGTGGGCTTCCTCGAACGCTTCAAACCGGTCGGTGAACTCGCCCTCGTCTGCAAGGTGCTCTTCCGCGAGGGCGTGTCCGGATCCCGGCAGGCGGACCTGGCCCGCAAACTGCTCGACCACATCTGGCGCGAGACCCTGGACGGCGGCACCATGCTGGTCCGCGGCCAGCGCACCGAACCGGCCTCCCCGATCCCCTTCGAGGTCTACCTGCCGTTCCGCGAACTCGGCTACAGCCAGCCCGAGCTGGAACAGCACGTGGTGCTGAACAACCGTCTGGACAGCTGGTTCGCCTTCGAGACCACCCCCACCCGGCGGCTCGGACTGTCCTCGTTCCAGCGGCGTTTCGGGCTCACCCCCCGCCCGGCGGAGTCCGAGGCCCTGCGCGCCACCTGGCTGGCCCGCACCCCCGAACCCTGGACCGTCGAGGGCCACATCGCCTACGACATCACGCACTGACGGGCTGCCCGAGGACATCGCCGCGTACCTGGCGACCTGGCTGCCCGCGTGGATCGACGACTGGCTGGACCTGCAGCGCTGGGACCTGCTCGGCGAACTCCTCGTCGTCGACGCCTGTCTGCCCCGCCCCACCCTCGACGAGACGGCCTGGCGGGCGTTCGCCGCCGCCCAGCAGCCCGACGGTGCCATGCCCGCCATCCGTGACATGCCCGAGGGCGACGAGGAAGCCGTCTTCGACGTCGTGTACCACCCCACCCTGGTCGCCGCGTTCGCCTCGGTCCTGGCCACCTCCCGCGCCCTGACCGAGCTCGTCCAGGCCTCATGACGACGGCGTACCGCACCTCCTGGCCGGGCCCGCCCGCCGACCGGGAGGACGGGCCGCCGGAGAGCGCGAACAGCCGCGCCGACGACGGGAGGTGGACGGAGCGGCTGGCCGAGGCGGTCGCCGCGGCCGAAGCCCCCGACACCGTTTTCGCGCTCTCCCGCCACGGCCGCCGCACGGTGGTCACCGGCGGCACCGGCGAGCCGTCCGGGCGTCCCCGCGACCGGCTGCGCTACGAGATCGGCTCGGCCACCAAGGCGTACACCGGACTGCTGCTGGCCCACCTGGTGGACAGCGGCCTGCTCACCGGCGGCGAACCGGCCGCCGCCCTCCTCGGCGCCCGGCGCCCGCCCGGCACCACGCCGGTCACCCTCGCGCACCTCGTCACCCACACCGCCGGACTGCCCGCGCTCCCCGCCGGCTTCTACCCCCGCGCCCTGCCCGCCTGGCGCACCAACCCGTACGGCCGTTACCCCGACGCCCGCGTCGTCGACGCCTTCCTGCGGTACCGTCCCCGGCACCGCCCCGGCACCCGCTGGCGCTACTCCAACTTCGGCGTCGCCGTCCTCGGCCACGCCCTCGGCGCCGCCACCGGCACCGACTGGCAGGACCTGCTCGCCGGCCGGCTGCTCGCCCCCCTGGCCCTCCACGACACCGCCCCCCACCCGGCCACCGACGGACACGACGCCGTCGGGCACGGCAAGGACGGCACGGGCACGCTGCCCGCCTTCGACGCGGGCGGCTTCCGGGCGGCCGGCGCGGTCCGGGCCACCCCGCACGACCTGCTGACCTTCCTCGAAGCCCATCTCGACCCCGGTCGCTGCCCACAACTGGCGGGCGCGCTGCGCGCCGTACGCACGCCCGTCCTGCGCCGGGGCATCGGGCACCGACACGTGCACACCGTCGCCTGGTTCCGGCACCCGACCGACGGCGGCCCCCTGTACTTCCACAGCGGGGCCACCCTCGGGCAGCAGGCGTTCCTCGGCTACCGCCCCGACACCGGCACCGCGCTGGCCGCGGTGTGCACCCGCCGGTTCCGCTCCCACGACCCGTTCCTCGCCACCGCCTACGCGCTGCTCGCCGAACAGCCCTGACCCGCCCCGCGGGTGACGGCGACCACGGGACAGGGCGCCGGGTGCGGCCCGCAGGCCACCGCCGACGCCGTACGGCCGGTCCGTCAGAGCCGCTGCCAGAGTGCCGGGGTCCCGGCCGGGGCCCACGCCCCCTGCGCCTGGTGCGTCTGCAGGCACTGGTACGTCACACCGTCACGGGTGACCGTGGAGCCCGCCTCGTAGACCGAGCCGGCGGTCCACGCCCGGGCCCCGGCCTCCTGCTGCCCGGTCGCGGCCTGCGCGGCCGCCGTGGCCAGGGTCAGGCCGTACTCGGACAGGATCGGGTTGACCGGCTGGAAGAACGTCGTACCGCCGTTGGTGCAGTCGCCGGAACCGCCGGACGTGACCCCCTGCGCCTGGGCGCCCGCGACGTACGGCCCGCCGGAGTCGCCCGGCTCGGCGCACACCGTGGTCCGGGTCAGCCCGTCGACCGTGCCCTCCGGGTAGCGGACGCTCGCGTCGTGCTGCTCGATCGTGCCGCAGTGCCATCCCGTCGTGGAGCCGGAGCGGCACACCGACGCCCCCACGAGCGCCTGCGCCGAGCCGGTGACCTGGACCTCCTGGCCGCTCTGCGCCTTGACGTCGGGCGTCGGCGTCCACTGGCTCTGGGTGGCCACCCACGCCATGTCCTTCCCGGGGAAGACGGACGCCTGGAAGGTGCCCTGCGCGGTGCGGTCGTAGCCGGTCGTCGTGGCGCCCGCCCTGCCGCAGTGCCCGGCCGTCACGAAGCCCGGCTGCGTGCCCTTGGTGACGGAGAAACCGACCGAGCAGCGCGCCGAGTCGTTGATGTAGTAGGCGTCACCGCCGGTGATGTCCTGCAGCAGCCGGGGCCTGTCGGCGGACAGCCGGATACCGATGTCCTCCTGCTCGAGTCCGGCGGCCTTCACGAGCGCGGTGCCCGCCGCCTGGTCGACCGCCTGCACCACGACCCGGTTCTTCGGCACGTCGATGTACCAGACGGGCGTGTCGAGGGCGGTGACCCGGCCCGCCGCCGCGTCCAGCTTCTCCTTCGCCGCCTCCAGTGCGGCCAGCGGCCGCTCCACCACCTGTGCGGTGGCGCCCTCGGCCTCGATGGCCGCCACGTCCCCGGCGTCGGTGGTCGCCACCGTCAGCTCGTCGGCGGTCGCGCCGCGCAGCCAGGCACCGGCGTACCGCTCGCCCAGGGAGTTGCGCAGCCGGCCCGCACGGGTGCCCGCCTCCGCCTCGTTGACCAGACGCGTGGACGCCTGCTCGGCGTCCAGGTCCAGGTCGCGCTGGAGGGCGGTGAGCAGGTGCGGGGAGGGCCGGTCGGCGCCGAGGGTCTGGGCCGCACCGGGCGCGGGGCCCGCCACGGGGGAGGCGTCCGCCGCCGCCGCGCAGGGAAGGCCGGCGAGGACGAGGGCGCCGAGTGCCGTCAGGGCCGAGTGGCGCGCGGTCCGGGCGTGTCTGAGGACCATTCGGTACGTCTCCTTCGTTCGGGCGGCGAGCTGTCGAGGAGACTTAGGCCTTGCCTGGCGTGCCCGACGGGATGTCAGGACACGCCGGGATTGACACGTTCGATACGACGACCGGCCCCAAGTGCAGTACGCGGACGGGTCGGCCGGGTGACGTCAGACGGGCCTGAGCCCGGGGGCGCCCGCCTCCGTGACGAAGGAGGCGGCGGTGGTGACGGCCGCGCCGGGCGTCGTCACGGCCGGCACGGTGCGGAAGTCGGCGCGCGCGTTCTCCCGGTTCAGCTCGACCCGGAGATAGCCGCGCCGCCCGTCGTAGTGGCGCAGGTGCGGGTTGGCCCTCATGAGGGTGTCCCAGTTGGCCGGGTGCTCCGCCCCGTCCCGGCCGCTGGTCACCGAGGTGCAGGTGAGCTCCGTGCCCAAGGTGGCCGAACCGGCGTCGCCGAAGTCCTCCTTGATGTCGAAGGCGTACGCCACATGGACGTCGCCGGTGAGCACCAGCCAGTTCTCGACGCCGGCCGCCTTGGCCCCGGCGACGAGCCGGCCGCGGTTGGCCCGGTAGCCGTCCCAGGCGTCCATGGACAGCTTGGCCTGAGCGTTGAGGTCCAGCGCGCGCTGCGAGAAGCACACCTGCTGGGGCATCACGTTCCACAACGCCCCGGAAGCGGCCCAGCCGTCGAGCAGCCAGCGCTCCTGGGCGTCGCCGGTGAGGCTGCGTGCCGGGTCGTCCGACTCGGGGCCGGGCACGTGTGTGACGTCGCCGTAGGCCTGGTCGGAGCGGTACTGCCGGGTGTCCAGCACGTCGAACTGCGCGAGCGTGCCCCAGTTCAGGCGGCGGAACAGCTGGGCGTCGGGGCCGTCGGGGAGCTGGCCGGCGCGCAGCGGCTGGTTCTCCCAGTAGGCGCGGTAGGCGGCGGCCCGCCGGGCCAGGAACAGCGCCGGGTCGCTGCCGTTCTCGTCGTGCTCGGCCGCGTAGTTGTTCTCCGTCTCGTGGTCGTCCCAGGTGACGACGAACGGTGGTGCGGCGTGCGCGGCCCGCAGGTCGGGGTCGCTCTTGTACAGCGCGTAGCGCATCCGGTAGTCCGCGAGGGTCGTCGTCTCCCGGTTGAACACGGACGGCAGCACCCGGTCCGTGTAGTTCCGGGCGCCGCCCGCGGAGTTGACGGCGTACTCGTACAGGTAGTCGCCGAGGTGGAACACCACGTCGACGTCCTCCCGCGCCAGCTGCCGGTGCACGGTGTAGTAGCCGTCGTGGTACGCCTGGCAGGCCACCGCTGCCAGCCGCAGGCGTGTGACGTCCTCGCCCGCCGCGGGGGCGGTCCGGGTGCGGCCCGTCGGGCTGATCCAGGCGCCCGTGCGGAACCGGTAGTAGTAGGGCCGGCCGGGATCCAGCCCGCGCACGTCGGCCCGCACGCTGTGCGCGTACTCGGGGTGGGCCACGACGGTGCCGCCGCGCACCACGAGGGCGAACGAGTCGTCGAGCGCCACCTCCCAGGCCACCTCGACCTGCTGCTGTCCCATCCCGCCGTCCGGCTGGAAGGGCGCCGGGGCGAGCCGGGTCCACAGGAGCACCGAGTCCGGCAGCGGGTCCCCGGAGGCCACGCCGAGGGTGAAGGGGTCCTCGGTGATCCGGGCCGCGTCGAGCCGGGGCGCGGCGAACGCGCCGCGCGTGGGGAGGTTGGTGCCGAAGGCGAGGGCGGCGGCAGCGGCGGTGACGGTCAGGAAGCGACGGCGCGACACGTGCCGGGCGGCGGTGCGCAGTTCGGTGTCGTGCGCCGTGAGGGCGAGCGCGGGGGCAGGTCGTCGTCCGGTTCGGCCCGGCAGCGCCATCTGGTGTCCTCTCGTACGGCGTGCGGCGGATGGACGGCTGGCGCAGGCCGGCGGCGACGCGGGCAGGCGAGCGCGGTCCGCGGCCCGGGCCGGCGCGCGACGGCGGGCCGCGGACACGGAGCTGCATGCTAAGCAGACAAGATGCTTGTCAGAGGTGTGCCGTGCGGACCGTTCACACCACAGGCGGTACGCGGGACCGCGCACAGGAGAGCGCCGCCGGGTGAACCGGCGGCGCGGGGAACGGGGATGAGGCCGGGTCAGCCGGCGGACGCCCGGGCGTCCGCGCCCACCCGCTCGCGCAGCGGCAGGTGGTAGACGTGGAAGGCCCGCCCGATCACCGGCTGGGCGACGTTGCGCACCTTGACGCCGCCGGTGGTCATGCCGTGCTCGCTGCCCGCGTGCGCGTGCCCGTGCACGGCGAGGTCGGCGCCGGCCGTGTCGATCGCCTCGGCCAGCAGATAACTGCCCAGGAACGGGTAGATCTCCGCCGGCTCACCGGCCAGCGTCTCCGGCACGGGGGAGTAGTGGGTGAGCGCGATCCGCACGTCGCAGTCCTCCTCCGCCAGCCGCTCCAGCGCGGTCCGCAGGCCGTCGGCACACCGGCGGGAGACCCGGACGAACTCCTTCATCACCGGCTCGCCGAACTCCCCGGCGCTCGCGCCGACGAACCCGCCGCCGAACCCCTTGGTGCCGGCCACGCCGACGCGCGCGTCCCCGATCCGCAGCACCGTCGACTCGCCCTCCAGGACGTGCGCCCCGGCGCCCCGCAGCAGGTCGGACACCTCGTCCTGCCGGTCGTCGTGATGGTCGTGGTTGCCGAGCACGGCGACCACGGGCACCCCCAGGTCCCGGATCTCGTCGGCCACCACCCGCGCCTCGTCGAGCGTGCCGTGCCGGGTGAGGTCCCCGGCCAGCAGCAGCAGGTCCGCGCAGTCGGGCAGCGTGTCGAAGGCGGGGCGCAGCACGCCCCGGGTGTCGGGTCCCATGTGGATGTCCCCGACGGCGGCGACCCGGATCATGACAGTTCCTCCGCGTGGTCGGGCGACGAGGGTTCGGTCACGAGGATGTCGCAGTGCACCTCCAGCCCGCCGAGCTCCTCGCGCACCACCTCCAGGACGTCGTCCCGGCAACGGGCCGAGGGGACGGTGCCGGTGACCAGGACGGCCCCGCCGCGGACCTCGGCCCGCACCCCGAGCTCGCCCAGCTCCTCCGAGGCGAGGCGGTCCTGCAGGTGGGCGATGCGGTACTCGGGGGGGCGCCGCGGGGGGCGCCGCCCGCCGGACCGGCGTCGTGGGTGTTCATGGGCGTTCCTTCCACGGGCGGGTCAGATGACGTTCAGGCGTTCCAGGAGGAAGAAGAAGGCGGCCGGCATGGGCGCGTCGCCGCAGTCGCGCCGTACCTGCTCCCAGTCGACCTTCTCGCGCAGCGCGCGGGCGATGGGCAGCACGGCGCCGAAGTCGCAGTGGTGCTCGGAGAAGGCGGCGACGAGGCTGGTCAGCAGGTCGGTCGGCGCCAGGACCGGCATCCGGACCGACTCCACGGGCAGTTCCCGCGCTCGCTCCAGCATCTCGGTGGAGACCGGCCGGTGGGCCAGCTCGAAGATGACGTCGACGTCCTGGCCGAAGCAGGTCGCCTTGATCAGCCAGTCCTCGGGCGGGGTGTAGACGGTCAGCCCGGCGTCCCGGAGCGTGGCGGCGACCGGCCCCGCGTCCTGCGGGCGGACACAGAAGTCGACGTCGTGCTGGAGGTTGCCGCTGCCGCCGTGGGCGTGCACGGCGACGCTGCCCGCCAGCGCGAAGAGGTGCCCGCCCCGCTTGAGCACCGCGCCGACCTGCTTGGCCGCCTCCAGGATGGCCTGGTTGCGGTCCCGGGGGAGGCCGGAGTCGTCCGCCTGCCCGAACTTCGGCTCCGCCCGCACGTCGAGCGGCGGAGCCTCACCCGGTGCGTCCGAGGCCAGACGGAGGTCCGGTGTCCCCGGGCGCCGCATCCGTGCGGCGTCCTCGCCGTTCTCCGTCATGACCCGACCACTCCCTTCGCGACCGGACGGTCCGCCCGGCCGCTGTCTCCCGGTGCCCGTCGAGGGCGCACGCCTGTGTGCCTGTTCCTGGTACCCGGCGCGCCCGTTCCGACACGGGTCCGACGGCGGCACGGGCGGGGCCCCAACCGCTTCGGGCGTACCGGGAAGGCGCCCGGGCCGGTCACGGCCGACCATGGGGCGAAAGACAACGAAACGGACGAGTGCGCCCGGCGGCGGTGCGCGCCGGTGGAGGTCGACATGGAGCAGGACACGTCGCGGGCGTCGGATCTCCCGCAGCCGCTGCGGGCGGTCACCTCCCACCTGCGGCGGCTGCCGGGCGCCGGGCAGGTGGGCAGGGCCGCGGGCGGCGCCCTCGACGCCCTCGGCGCGGTGTCGCCGCGCGGGCGCCGGATGGCCGTCTACGCCGGCGCGGGAGTGCTCGGCGTCGCCGGACTCGTGGAGTGGCCCGTCGCCCTCACCGGCGCGGCGGTCGCCTGGCTCACCCGCCCCCGCGGGACGGAGGGGGAGTGGGCCAGGGCCGCCGACTCCGCGACCGCCCTGACGGACGACACGTCGGCCGGCGAAGGCCCGCCGGCCGATCCCGAGCGCGGGCTCCTCGCGGGCGCCGCCGGCGCCGGGACCGGGGGCTCGGGGTCACGCCGGGGCGGTACGGCCGCCGCGGCGGGCGGCGACGGCGCGGGCCGTGGGCGCGGTGCCGAGGTACGGGGGCCGGCCGGTCCCGGAGACCGTCTCACCCCCTCCAGGCACCGGCAGGTGCGTGAGCAGCCCGCCAAGGTGGGCGACACCACCACCGCCTCCGCGCTGCGGCAGGTCGCCGAGGCCACCACGCAGCACGCCCCCCGAAGCGACCGGGACGGCACGTCCCGGCACACCGGCTGAACCACGACCACGCACGGGAGCCGGAATGCTCGCACTCATCGACGTCGCCCCGCTCGCCGGGGCCCTGGCGGGGGCCGCCGCCGGAGCCGCCCGCGGCACCGCCCAGGGCGTGACGTCCGTACAGGTCACGACGCGCCGCCTGAAGAACGTCGCCCGCAACGCCCTCGGCGGCGGCCGGCACTGGCGGGCCGGGCATCGCGTCCACCTCGCCCTGCGCCACCCCGACGCCGCCGTCGGCCCGCTCGCCCGCCAGGTCGCCGCCGGCCTGCTCGACCACCCCGACGTCGTGGCCGCGTACTGGGACGAAGGGCTCGCCCGTCTCGTGGTGACCGCGGCGACGGACGCGGCGGGCGACCGCGTGAGCGAGCGAGCCGTCGCGCTCGCCGCCCGCCTCGGCCTCACCGAGGACGCCGGACCCGAGCCGGACGACGCCACCGTCCACCCCGGCGACCCGCGCGAGGTGCGGGTCGCCGCGGCCGCCCTGCTGCTCGACGCCGCCGGCGTGGCCGGGGCCCTCGCCGGCCGCTCGCTGCGGCTGCCGCGCAGCCCCAAGGCGCTCACCGCCACCGTGACCCTGCTGCGCGAGAACCCCCGCTTCCGCGCCCGGCTGCGCGAGCGGCTCGGCGGCAGCGGCATGGAACTGCTCCTCGCCGCGGCCAACGCCGCCGCGCACGGCGCCGCCCAGTCCCCGGTGTCCCTGCTGCTCGACGGCCTGCTGCGCACGGGGCAGCTCACCGAGGCGACGGCCCGCGCGGTCGCCTTCGAGGCGGTCCATGACGACATCTGCCGCGAACGGCGTGCCGGCATCCCGCGTCCCCCGGACATCCGCCCGCCGCTGCGCGTGACCCCCGCCCAGGCGTACGCGGCCAACGCCGGCACCGGCAGCGTCGCCGGGGCCGCAGCCACGCTCCTCATCACCCGTGACACCGGCGAGGCCGCCGAGGCCGTGCTCGCCGGCTCCCCGAAGGCCGCGCGCTACGGCCCGGCCGCCTTCAACGCCGTGCTCGGCACCGCGCTCGCCCGGTCCGGCGTGCTGGTACGCGGCGGGGACCGGCTGCGCCAGCTGGAGATCGCCGACTCGCTGGTCCTGCACGCCGACGCGCTGCGCAACCTCCCCCCGGCCGAGGACGAGGAACCCGCGCCCTACCACGACCCCGTGCACCCCTGGGCGGAGGCGGTGCTCGACGCGGCCCGCCGGGCAGGGCTGCACGTCGTCGTCACCGGCGGTTCCGAGCTGAAGGACATCACCCGCCTCGCCGACGAGGTCGCCCCCGTCGACCTGCCCTTCGGCGACATCGTGCGCGCCCTCCAGCACGACGGGCACATCGTCGTCGCCGTGGCCCGCGTGCCCGCCGACGGCGACCGCGACATCGCCGACGGACTGCCCGCGGGCGACGTGGCGATCGCCCTCACCGACGGCCTCTCGGCGATCCCCTGGGGCGCCGACGCGCTCGCCCCCGGCGGACTGGCGGACGTCTGGCGGCTGCTCACCGCCGTCCCCGCGGCCCGCCGGGTCGGCCGCCGCTCGCAGACCCTGGCCCGGGCGGGCGCCGCCCTCTCCGGGCTGATGGTGGCCCGCGGCGGCACTCCCGGCGGCCGGGTGTGGCAGCGGCTCACCCGCCACGCGCCGGTGAACGTCGCGGCGGCCGGCGCCCTGGTCAGCGGCTGGACCGAGGCCGTACGCGTGGCCCGGGCCGTGCCGCCCGAGCCGCGACTGCACGTGCCCTGGCACGCCCTGGAACCGCACGAGGCGCACGCCCTGCTCCGGGACGCCCGCACCGCGACCGAACCCGTCGGGCTCGACCTGCTCACCGCCCGCGCCCGGCAGCGCGTCGCCCGCCTGACCCGGACCGGCGCGGCGGCGCCCGCCCGCTGGACCTGGGAGGCGGCCGGCGCGGTCCGCCGCGAGCTCGACGACCCGCTCACCCCCGTCCTGGCCACCGGAGCGGTCGCCTCGGCACTGCTCGGCTCCGTCGTCGACGCGCTGCTCGTCGTCGGTGCCATGGACCTCAACGCGATCGCGGGCGGACTGCAGCGGCTGCGCGCCGAACGGGCGCTCGCCCGGCTGGCCGCCCACCAGCAGCCCCGAGCCCGCCGGCACGTCACCGACAGCCGCACGGTGACCGTCGACGCCGTCCGGCTGCGGCCGGGGGACCGGATCGACCTCGCCGCCGGGGACGTCGTACCGGCGGACGCCCGGCTGGTGCGCGCCGAAGGGCTGGAGGTCGACGAGTCGTCGCTGACCGGCGAGTCGCTGCCCGTCACCAAGGACGTCGACGCCACGCCGGGCGCGCCGGTCGCCCAGCGGACCTGCATGGTCTTCGAGGGCACCACCGTGGTCGCGGGCCGGGCCGAGGCGCTGGTCGTCGACACCGGCGACCACACCGAGGCGGGCCGCGCGGTCGCCCTGGCCTCCCGGACCCCGCCACCCGCCGGTGTGCAGGCCCGCCTGCAGGAGCTGACCCGCAAGGCCCTCCCCGTCACCCTCACCGGCGGAGCACTGGTGACCGGGCTGTCCCTGCTGCGCGGCAGCCCGCTGCGACGCGCCGTCAGCGGCGGTGTCGCCGTGGCCGTCGCAGCCGTCCCGGAGGGGCTGCCGCTGGTCGCGACCGTCGCCCAGATGGCGGCCGCCCGCCGCCTCTCCCGCCGGGGCGTGCTGGTGCGCACCCCGCGCACCCTGGAGGCGCTCGGCCGGGTCGACACCGTGTGCTTCGACAAGACCGGCACCCTCACCGAGAACCGGCTCCGCCTGGTGCGGGTGGCCGCCGCCGACGGCACCGTCCTGGCCCCGGACGCGGAGCGGGCCGTGGCGGTCGTACGGCAGGCCGCGCGCGCCTGCCCGCAGGAGGAGACCGCCGAGGGACGCAAGGTCGCGCACGCCACCGACGAGGCGGTGCTGGACGCCGCCCCGCCGGACGACGCCTGGACCGCCCACGGCGAACTGGCCTTCGAGGCCAGCCGCGGCTACGCGGCGGCCGTCGGCCGCGACGGCGAGGGGACGTACCTCGTCGTGAAGGGCGCCCCCGAGACCGTGCTGCCCGCCTGCGCGGACCTGCCCGACGCGGCGACCGGCACCGCCCACACCCTCGCCGGCCAGGGACTGCGCGTCCTCGCCGTCGCCCGCCGCCCGTACCGGGGCGACGACCCGGCGGCGGAGCTCCAGGACGGCCTGGGCGGGCTGGAGTTCGTCGGACTGGTCGCCCTGGCCGACGTACCGCGCGAGACCTCGCAGGAACTGCTCACCGCGCTGCGCGCGTCCGGCATCCTGCCGGTCATGCTCACCGGCGACCACCCGGAGACCGCCCGCGCCATCGCCCTGCAACTGGGCTGGCCCGAGGAGACACGGGTGGTCACCGGGGACGAGCTGGTCGCCATGGGCCGCGCCGACCGGGTGCGCGCCCTGCACGGCGCCGGTGTCGTCGCACGGGTCGCGCCCGAGCAGAAGCTGCACGTCGTGGAGGCCCTGCAGCAGGCCGGCCGGGTCGTGGCGATGGCCGGCGACGGCGCCAACGACGCCGCCGCCATCCGCGCCGCCGACGTGGGCGTCGGCATCGAGGCCCGCGGCTCCGCGGCCGCCCGCAACGCCGCCGACATCGTGCTCACCGGCGGCGACCTGTCCGTCCTGGTGGACGCCTTCGCCGAGGGCCGGGCGCTGTGGCGCAGCGTGGCCGACGCGGTGAGCATCCTCATCGGCGGCAACGCCGGCGAGGTCGGCTTCAGCGTGCTGGGCACCCTGCTCGCCGGCTCCTCGCCGCTGTCGACCCGCCAGCTGCTGCTGGTCAACCTGCTCACCGACATGTTCCCGGCCATGGCGGTGGCCGTGACACCGAGCGACGACCCGTCCACGGCGGCGCACGCCGCGACCGGCCCGATGAGCCTCGACGTGCTCGGCGCGCCGCTGCTGCGCTCCATCCGGCGGCGCGGTGTGACCACCTGCCTCGGCGCGGTCACCGCCTATCTGATCGGCCGGCTCACCCCCGGCACCGAACGCCGCTCCACGACCATGGCCCTGTGCGGGGTGGTCGGCGCCCAGCTGGTGCAGACCCTCTCCGGACGGCGCCACAGCACCCTGGTGTGGGTGACCGCGCTCGGCTCCGCCGCGGTGCTCGCCGCGCTGGTGCAGACGCCCGGCGTCAGCCACTTCTTCGGCTGCGTCCCGCTCGGCCCGGTCGCCTGGACCGGGGTCGCCCTGGCGATCGCCCTGTCGGCGCTCGCCCCCCGGCTGGAACACCTCGCCGCCGTACGCCGCCTCTACGACCTCGCCACCCGCCTCGCCCTGCGCCTCGGCGACTCGGCGCGCCAGACCCGCCACCTCCTGCACACGGGAATCGCCCGTCCCGTCGCCTGACGGGACGCCTCCCACGGCGTGGCCGAACGCCCCACGCCGCGCGGCCGGACGCCCTCCCGCGGTCGGACGCCCCCTCGGGGCCGCGCCCCACGCATCCAGGGGCCGGACGTCCCCCCGGGGGCCCGGCGCCCCACGCCGCGCGGCCGAGCGTCTCATGCCGCGTGGACGGCACCCCCACCGTCCGGCCGGACGCCTCTCACCGGGTGACTTGGCGTCCCCTGCCCGTTGCCGGACGCCCCTGTGCCCGCAAGCGCACGGGTGTCGCCGTCGCGCGCGGCGGAACCGGCGCACGGCGCACAGACTGGAAGGGCAGGGGCGGCGCCCGGCACACCCCGGCTCCGCCGACGCAGGCGGGTCGCGCACGCCCCGCGCCGGGGCCCGCCGCCCAGCGAGAAGGTGAGATCGGCATGAAGGGTTACGTCTTCCACGGCCCCGGTCAGTCCGCGTGGGAGGAGGTTCCCGATCCGGAGATCCGGGAGCCCGGCGACGTCATCGTCCGCGTCGACGCCGTCACCATCTGCGGGACGGACCTGCACATCCTCAAGGGCGACCTGCCCGAGGTACGGCCCGGCACCGTGCTCGGTCACGAGGCGGTCGGCGAGATCGTCGAGGCCGGGCCCGACGTCCGCACCGTACGGCCCGGGGACCGGGTCCTGATCTCCTGCGTCTCCGCCTGCGGCCGCTGCCGCTACTGCCGCGAGGCCATGTACGGGCAGTGCCGGGGCGGTGGCGGCTGGATCCTCGGGCACCTCGTCGACGGCACCCAGGCCGAGTACGTACGGGTCCCGTTCGCCGATCTGTCGGTGTACCCGCTGCCCGGCGCCCTCGCCAACGAGGACGCCGTGCTGCTGGCCGACATCTTCCCCACCGCCTACGAGGTGGGCGTCCTCAACGGGCGGGTGCGGCCCGGGGACACCGTGGTGGTGGTCGGTGCCGGGCCGGTCGGTCTGGCCGCGATCGCCACCGCACGGCTGTTCGGGCCCGAGCGGGTCGTCGCCGTGGACCTGGCGGCCGCCAGGCTCCAGGCTGCGAAGGAGTTCGGCGCCGACGCCGTGGCCGACGCGGGCGAGGGGCCGGAACAGCTCGTCGAGGACCTCACCGGCGAACTCGGCGCGGACGTGGTCATCGAGGCGGTGGGCGTCCCGGAGACCTTCGAACTGTGCACCCGGGTGGTGCGCCCCGGCGGCCACGTGGCCAACGTCGGCGTGCACGGCGCGCCCGCCACCCTGCACCTCGAGGACCTCTGGATCAAGAACGTCACCATCACCACCGGCCTTGTCGACACCCACTCCACCCCGACCCTGCTGCGCATGGCGGCGGCCGGCCGGCTGCCCACCCGCCGCCTCGTCTCCCACACCTTCCCCCTGGACCAGATGCAGGAGGCGTACGACGTCTTCGGCAACGCCGCCGAGACGGGGGCGCTCAAGGTCGTCCTCGGTGTCCCCCAGCACGAAGTGGTCCCCGTCCACCCGTCGGTCTGACCGGAACCGCCGCCGGACCGACTCCGGTTCCTGGTCGGTGAGTTGACGGAAAGGCCCGTTCCGCCCGTGCGGGCCGGGACGGAACGGTCCACCCTGGAGAGGTGGCGCGGTCAGCACCCGTGCGAGGAGGTGACCTCCCATGGCGACGCATGGTGCGAGGGCCGGGGTGCGTTGGTGGCGGTGGCGGAGCAACCCGCTGTGCCGCCGCAGCGACGTGGCCGAGGCCTGGCTGCTGATCGCGACGTTCGTCCTCGCCCTGCTCCTCGCCGGGTTCGGCGGGCTGGCGGCGGCCGGCGCGGTCGACGGGTCGCTCGACGACCGGCGTGAGCGCAGCAGCCCGGTCCCGGCCGTCCTGGTCGAGAACGCGCGCGACGCGGCGCCCGTGTCCGAGAGCGGCGACGGCGGCGTCTGGGCCGAGGTGCGCTGGACCGCCCCGGACGGCACCCGCCACACGGGGCGCACCGAGGTCCCCGCCGGCAGCAAGGAGGGCACCGAGGTCACCGTGTGGAACGACGCGTCCGGCCGGCTGGTGTCCCCGCCGCCCGAGGGCGCCGAGGCCGGCTTCCAGGTGGCGATGGCCGGCATCACGGTCGCCGTCGTCGTCGGGGGCGTGGTCCTGGTCGGCGGCTGGCTCGCCCGCGCCCGCCTGCGGCTGCGGCGGCTGGACCAGTGGGAGGCGGAGTGGCGACAGGTCGAACCCACCTGGCGCAAACGCATGACCGGCTGACCGGCTTCCTCACGGACCGCGAGCAACTAGAGTGCGGCCACGACGTGAGAAGGGGGCACGGGGTGGCCAAGGTCAGCATCGGTCTCGACGCGGAACTCGTGGTGGAGGTGATGGTCCTGGCGGGGATCGGCTCACCCCAGGACGCGGTCGAGGCGGTCGTCCGGGACTACATCGCGCGTGGCCACCGCACGGAGGCGCGCACCGAGCTGAAGGACCGGACGTTGCGCGAGGCCGACGCCACACCGCAGGAGCCCCAGGGCTGAAGGCCCGCTCGGTCCCCGCGACACGCGTCCCGGCAGCGACGGAGCGGCGTCACCCGGGACCCATCGACCCGATGCGGGCGAGGAGCGGGGCCGCGCCGTCCGTGGCGGTCCTGCGAGCCTCAGCCCTCGCCCCGCCTGCAGTGCAGGAACAGATGCGGCTCCGGGCGGGCCTGCGGATGGCTCGGGGTGAACATGGTGCTCTCCTCCCGCTCCACCGTCAGTCCCGCCTCCCGCACCAGCGTGGTGACGTCCTGCGCCGCGAAGCTGGTCACCCGCACCGGCCGGCCCATGAACACGCCGTCGAACTCCTCCACGTCCAGCGGCACCGTCGCCAGCACCAGCAGGCCGCCCGGCCGCACCGCCGCCGCCAGCCGGCGCACCAGTTCCGTCTGCTCCGCCCGGTTCATCTGGAGCAGCGCGAAGTACACGCAGACCGCGTCGTACGACCCCTCCGGGAGTGGCATCCGCCGGACGTCCTCGCAGCGGAACTCCGCCTCGGGCACCTGCCGGGCGGCGATCTCCACCATCACCGGGGACACGTCGACGCCCAGCACCCGGTGTCCGGCACCGGCGAGCGCGGCGGCCGTGGGACGTCCCGTGCCGCTGCCCACGTCCAGCACGGTGCTGCCGGGGGAGAGCCGTTCGAGCAGCCAGTTCAGTGACGCCCGGTGGGCCGACGAGGACGCGAACGCCTTCTCGTAGTCGCTGCCCAGCGCGTCGAACACCGCCACCGCCGGTGACTCGTGACCTTCGCCGCCCACTACGCACCCGCCTCCCTGAATCCCGATGCCCGGCATGGTGCCACCCCCCGTCCGCCGTCACAACGGCACCTCGCTCGGGCACGGCTTGCGGTCGGGACGTCCGGCACGGCAGGGTCGGGGTGTGCCGACCGTGCTGATCGTCCACCACACGCCCTCGCCGAACTGCCAGGCGATGTTCGAAGCCGTCGTCTCCGGCGCCACCGCCCCGGAGATCGAGGGCGTGCGGGTGGTGCGCCGTGCCGCGCTGTCCGCAACCGCGACCGATGTCCTGGAGGCCGACGGCTACCTGCTCGGCACCCCGGCCAACCTCGGCTACATGTCGGGGGCGCTCAAGCACTTCTTCGACCAGGTCTACTACCCCTGCCTGGACACCACCCGGGGCAGGCCCTTCGGGTACTACGTGCACGGCGGCACCGACGTCACCGGCGCGGTGCGCGGGATCGAGTCCGTCACCACCGGCCTCGGCTGGCGCCGCGCCGTCGAGGCCGTGACCGTCACCGGCGAGCCGGACAAGGCCGCCCTGGAACGGTGCTGGGAACTGGGCGCCACCCTCGCGGCAGGGCTCGCGGACTGAGGCCCGCCGGGGTCCCGGCGGGCCTCAGTCCGCCGGGACCCCGGCGGGTCAGGCGCCGTCCATCTTCTGCCGGTCCTGCTCGTCCCAGGCGCGGGTGTCCCGCGGCTGCGTGTACGGCTCCTCCTCGGAGGATGACCCCGGCGATGGCCCGCTGCCGGGCGATCTCCGCGTCGAACTCCAGGCCCAGCAGGATCGCCAGGTTGGTGATCCACAGCCAGATGAGGAAGACGATGACACCGGCCATCGTGCCGTACGTCTTGTTGTACGACCCGAAGTTGGCGACGTAGAGGGCGAAGCCGGCGGAGGCGATCAGCCAGATCAGCAGCGCCAGGAAGCTGCCGGCGTGACCCACCGGAAGCCCTTGACCTTGGCGTTCGGCGCGGCCCAGTACAGCAGCGCGATCATGACGGTGACCAGCAGGACCAGCACCGGCCACTTGGCGATCGACCACACCGTCAGCGCGGTGTCTCCGAGCCCCAGCAGGTCGCCCCTGACGGGCCAGCCCGCCGGTGAAGACCACGATCAGCGCGCTGATCCCGGCCATCAGCAGCAGCGCGACCGTCACGCCACGCGCACCGGCAGCACCTTCCACACCGGGCGCCCCTCGGGCATGTCGTACACCGCGTTCGCCGAGCGCATGAACGCGGCACGTAGCCCGACGCCGACAGATGGCCAGCAGCAGACCGAGGATCGCCACCAGCGACCCGACGCCCGCGTTGCCCTGCAGCTGCTGGATCGCCTGCGTGATGATGTCCCGCGCGGCGCCGGGGCCGTGAGCTCCTGGACGTTCTCCAGCACCCTGTCCGTCGTCGACTTCCCGGTGAGTCCCAGGATCGACACCAGCGCCAGCAGCGCCGGAACAGTGCCAGCACCCCGTAGTACGTCAGGGCGGCGGCGCGGTCGGTCAGTTCGTCGTCCTTGAACTCGCGCACGCTGCCCTTGAGCGCCCCTTCCACGCCCCCTTGGGGAGCTTGGTCGGAGTGTCCGGCGCCGCCGCCTCCACCGCGTCGCTCGGGCCGGCTCCTGCGCCGGCTGCCCGTCCCGCCGCGAGGCCGCGGACTCGTCCGGCGCGTCTGAGTGAACCGGCCGGTCGCCCCGGCCCGGGATATGCAGCTTCATGGCCACCGGTGCCCCGCGACCGGCATGTCACGCCCCGGCGGACGGGTGGACACAGTGGCCGTAAACCACTTGTGGGAGCGCTCCATCAGGTGCAGGATGCCGCCCATGAACGAGTCACCCGCGATCCGCCCGTACCGCCGCGAGGACCGGGCGGCCCTTGACGACATCTGTGTCCGCACCGCGCACAACGGCCAGGACAGCCGGCCCCACTACGCCGACCCCACCGTCTTCCCCGACACGTTCGCCGCCCCCTACGTCCATCTGGAGCCGGGACTTGCCTTCGTGCTGGACGACGGCGGGGCAGGCGGTCGGCTACGTCGTCGGCGCCGCCGACACCGTACGGTTCACCCGCGAGTTCCGCGCCGCGTGGCTCCCGCTGGTCGCCGACCGCCACCCCGAGCCGTCCGGCCGCCCGCCACCCCGGACGAGGAGATCGCCTGGCTGCTGCACCACCCCGAGCGGATGATCGTCCCCGAACTGGCCGCCTGGCCCGCCCATCTGCACATCGACCTGCTGCCCGAGTGGCAGGGGCGCGGGTACGGGCGGCAGCTGATGCGGACCCTGCTCGCGGCGCTGGCGGAGCGGGACGTGCCGGCCGTGCACCTCGTGATGACGGTCGCCAACAAGCCCGCCCGGCCTTCTACGACCGGATGGGCTTCGAGGAGATCAAGGGGGTGCCGATGGACGACTCCGTCGTCTGCCTGGCCGCACGACGCGGGACCTCGACCGGCTCTGACCCGGGTGGATGAGTGCGCGGAGGTTCCAGGGAGCGGCGCCGAGCCGATACGCGTGCCGAAGGAGAACGTGCGCCCGCTGCCCGACGCGGCCGGGAAGGCCCCGGCGCGCTGGACGGCGCTCGGCGTGTCCGTGATCCCCTACGGGGGATGCCGGCGGGCGGCCTGGAGGCGCGCGCCTGGTGAGCGGGGCCGCCGGCACGGGGCGGCGGCGCGGTGGCCGTGGCGCCGGTGATGGGGCGGGGACGCGTCGGGGCACCGGGCCGTGATCGCGCCGAGCCCGCGCTGATAGGCAACTCGGTGACGGTGCTCGGGCAGTGGATGTGTCCGCGCTCCGCCGACGTCGGCGTCATCCGGCTCGCCGCGTCCCGAGCGCCGGACCTGTCCGGTGACCAGGTGCGGACGTCCGGTCTGCACCATGTCGACGAGACCGTCGGGTGCGCCGCCGCACACCCGGGTCCCTTGGACCGCACGGTTCTCCTGCCGCGCTGACACCCGGCCGCGCGCAGTTCCCGGTTTCCCGCAGGACGCACCCCGTCCGGCGGGGCTCGTGCGGCTCAAGTGGCCTGCGGTTGCTGAGATTTCCGGAAGAAGTCGTGAGCCGGTTGAACACAGTGCGCTCCGCCTGCGTATGGGGCGTGGGAATCGAATGCCCCACCCCCCGCGACAGAAGCGTAGGAGTACTGCCTTGGCACGCAACACACGCAGACGCCCCAAACAGCGCGCGACACTCGCCGCTTTCGCCTTGATCCTCGGCGGCGGCGGCATGATGGCGGCCAACGTCTACGCTTCCGCGACGGACGGCGGGACGGGTGACGCGCAGGTCCTGTCGGGCGCCGCCACCATCGACTGCCCCGACGTGGCGACCCGGCTGACCGCGGTGCCGGACCAGGCCCGCGGCGAGGTCGACAAGGAACTCGCCAACCTCGACGGGCAGATCGCCGAGGCCTACAAGCGGCTCGGCGAGTCGGCCGACGCCATCCGTCAGGACCCCGGCTTCGCCGAGAACGCCATCGCCGGCCCGCTGAAGGACAAGCGCGCCGCGGTGCTCGCCCGCATCGGCACCGCCATCGAGCGGGTGGGCGGTGAACGGCCGCAGGGCCTGGACGAACTCGCCGGCTGCGCCGTGCGCGACTCCGGCAACGCCCCCGCCGGCAACGGCCAGGACGACGGTGGCAACGGCGAGCAGGCCGGTGACGGCCAGGACCAGCAGGGCGGTGACGGCCAGGACGGCCAGGACCAGGGTGGTCAGGGCCAGGACGGCCAGGAGGGCCAGGACGGCGGCGACCAGCAGGGCGGCGGCGACCAGGGCGGCGGCAACGGCGGCCAGGCCGGCAACGGACCGGTGCCCGGCGACTACGTCTCCATCGAGAGTGTCCAGCCCAACGTCTCCACCCCGCAGCCGTCGGGGAACGCCTCCACCGGCACCTTCACCAGCGAGTGCGGTGTCAACGAGAACGGCGTGTTCAACTCGGACAACGTCATCGCGGCGCCCGGCGTGAGCAACGGCGCCCACCACTTCCACGACTACATCGGCAACCAGGCCACCAACGCCTTCGTCAGCGACGACGACCTGGCGCGGGCGGACACCAGCTGCCAGGACCAGCGCGACAGGTCCTCGTACTACTGGCCGGTGCTGCGCCTGCAGAACGGCACCGAGGAGCGGGACGCCAACTCCCCGGGCGGCGGCATCGAGGGCAACGCCGGTGAGATCGTCACCCCCAAGGACGTCACGCTGACCTTCGTCGGCAACCCGCAGGGCAAGGTCACGGCCATGCCCCGGCTGCTGCGCATCATCACCGGCGACGCCAAGTCCTTCGTCAACGGCCCCGCCAACGCCAACGCCTCCTGGAGCTGCACCGGCTTCGAGGACCGGCAGCTGAAGGACAAGTACCCGCTGTGCCCGCAGGGCAGTGACGTGGTCCGCACCTTCGCGTTCCAGAGCTGCTGGGACGGCCGCAACATCGACAGCGCCAACCACCGCACGCACATGGCGTTCGCGGACGCCGAGGGCAACTGTCCGGCCGAATTCCAGCCCATCCCGCAGCTGGTGCAGCGGATCGTCTACGACGTGGACGCGCCGAGCCTGAACGACGGCGGCAAGACCGTCCCGCTGTTCGCCGTGGACTCCTTCCCCGAGCAGCTGCACAAGCCGATCACCGACCACGGTGACTTCATCAACGTCTTCGAAGAGGACCTGATGAACGAGATGGTCGCCTGCATCAACGAGGGCCGCACCTGCGGCGCCGGCGCCGACGGCGGCAACGGTGGAGGTGACACCGGTAACGGCGGCGACAACGGCAACGGCGGCGACAACGGCAACGGCAACGGTGGAGGTGACACCGGTAACGGCGGCGACAACGGCAACGGCAACGGTGGCGGCGAGGAGCCGACCGCGACGCCCACCGAGCCGGGCCAGGGCGGCGACGGCGACCAGGACGACGGCAACCAGGGAGGCGACCAGGGCGGCGACCAGCAGGGCGGCAAGGACGACCAGGGCAACGGCCAGGAGCAGCCCCCGGTGACCGAGAAGCCCGCGGACGACAAGGGCACGGCCCAGCCGCAGCAGCCCGACGTGAAGGTCTCGACCCCGGCCGTCGGCGGCGACGCCGGCGACCAGGGCGGTGCGGACGACGGGAACCAGGACGGCGGCGGCCAGGAGGCGCAGGCCGCCCAGGTGCCCGGCAGCCTTCCCGAACTGGACGACCGGACCCAGGCTCAGGCCCAGGGCGGGAGCGGAAGCCTCGCCGAGACCGGCGCCCAGCTCTGGCCGGCCGCCATCGGCGGAGTGCTGGTGATCTTCGGCTTCTTCGTCCTGCGCAGCGTGCGGCGCGGCGCCTGACCCTCGGCACCCTCGGTACATGAGGGCGGCAGGACCCCGAGGGGTCCTGCCGCCCTCATGCGTTGCGGGCGGGCGCGGCACTCAACGGTGCGCCGCGCCGCGTGCCTCTTCGCCCTCGGCGTCGATGTGCGGCAGGACGCGGTCCAGCCAGTGCGGGGTCCACCAGGCGTGCGGGCCCAGCAAGGTCAGCACGGCCGGCACCAGCAGCAGCCGTACCACCGTGGCGTCGATCAGCACGCTGACCGCCAGACCCCGGCCCAGCATCTTCACCACCACGTCGTCGCTCACCACGAACGCCGCGAACACGCTCACCATGATCAGCGCGGCGCAGGTGATGACCCGCGCGGTGATCTCCAGGGCGTGCGCGACCGAAGCCCGGGCGTCCCCGGTCCGCCGCCACGCCTCGTGGACCCGGGAGAGCAGGAAGATCTCGTAGTCCATGCTCAGCCCGAAGACGATCGCGAACATCATCATCGGCACGTAGCTCTCGATCGGCACTGTCCCCGAGACCCCCAGCGCGGGCCCGCCCCACCCCCACTGGAACACCGCGACGACCACCCCGTACGAGGCCGCGATGGACAGGACGTTCAGCACGGCCGCCTTCACGGCGACGAGCAGCCCGCGGAACACCGCGAGGATGATCAGGTACGCACCGCGTCTCGACGGCATCGGCGCGTTCTCCTCCGCCCGGCCGGGCGGATCCCGGCGCCTGCCGCCCATGAGAGGGCGGGCGGATCACCCCGGCATCCCCGTGCGGCGGGGCGGGGGAGGGGGCTCACCTGCTCGGCGGGCGGTCGTCCTCCCCGGCCGCCGGGGCGGCGAACACCCCTGCTGCGTTCGGCCGTCGGTGTGTGACACTGGTCGCAGGTGGCCGCGGTGCTGTCCGAGGGGGGAGCGCCGTCCGGCCGGAGAGGGGAAGTCGCCGTGAGCCGGGACCTTGTTCGCGCACATCAGGACGACGACGTGGCCGCGGAGGCCCGCCACGCCCGTTTCGGACGCCTGCCGGAACCCGTCCGGGTGGAAGACCTGATCGAGGAACGACCCGCAGCCGCCCCCGACCCGGCCCGCTTCGCCTACAACTCCGACGAGTGGCTGGTCCGCTACTGCGCCTGACCGGCCGCCGGGCCCGGCTCCGTGATGCCGCACTCCGGTGTGGCGGTACGCGGACCGAGGGGGACCGCGTCGTGTGCGGTCAGTCGTAGGCCGTCAGCAGGAGTGCCACGTCGTCGGGGCGGTCCTCCGCCCGGCGGGCCGCCCCCAGCAGCCGGTCGGCCAGTTCCTCCACCGAGCCCGTCCGGTTGTCGGCCAGACAGCGGCGGACCGTGTCGATGCCTGTCGCGATGTCGCTGCCGGGCACCTCGACCAGCCCGTCCGTGTACAGCGCGAGGACGCTGCCGGGCTCCAGGGTGAGCGTCGTGACCGGGTACTCCGCGTCGGGCTGGACCCCCAGCAGCACCCCGCCCGCCAGTTCCACGGTCTCCGTGGTCCCGTCCGGGCGCCGCAGCAGCGGCGGGGGATGACCCGCCCGCACGGCCTCGGCGCGTCCGGTCGCCGGGTTCAGCTCGATGTAGCAGCAGGTCGCGAAGACGTCCGTCTCCAGCTCGGCCAGCAACTGGTTGGTGTGGGTGATGACCTCCTGGGGCGGCCGCCCGCTCGAGGCGAAGGCGTGCACGGCGCTGCGCAGCTGCCCCATGACGGCCGCCGCGCCGACGCTGTGCCCCTCCACGTCGCCGATGACCAGCGCCACCCCGTGTCCCGTCCGGATCACGTCGTACCAGTCGCCGCCGATGTCCATGCCCTTGGTGCCGGGCAGATAGCGGCCGGTGGTGCGCAGCCGTTCGATGGCGGGCAGCCGGTGCGGCAGCAGACCCTCCTGCAGCCCGCGCGCCACGGCCGACTCGGCGTCGTAGAGCCGCGCCCGTTCCATCGCCTGCGCGGCCAGACCGGCCAGCGCGGTCAGCGCGCTGCGCTCCTCCGTGGTGAAGCGGTGCGGCGCGCTCCAGCCGAGGATGCAGGAACCGATCGGATGGCCGGAGGCGATCAGCGGCAGGAACGCCCAGGAGGACATCGGGTCCAGCGTCAGCCGCGGGTAGGCGCTCACCAGGTCCTCGGGCGACTCGAAGAACAGCGGCAGACGCGTGGTCAGCGCGTGCACACCGGGCAGCTCCGCCTCCAGTGGCACCCCCTCGAAGGGATCGAGGAAGTGCTGCGGGTAGCCGTCCTCCCACAGCAGGTACATCCGCCCGTCGCGCACCGTGTACAGGGCGACCTCCGTGGCCCCGAACGCAGGCAGCAACTGTTCGGAGACGGCCCGGCACACGTCCCGCACGGTGACGGACTCGGTCAGCACGCTGGCCATCTGCACCACGTGGTACAGCGCTCCCGCCCGGGTGGTCGTGACCAGCCCCGTGGGCGGTGCCGCCGACGGGGCGGCGGACGGCGGCAGGGCCCGGCCCGGCTCCGCCCCGGCCGGCGCGGACGTCCGGAACACCCGGCCGGTCAGCCCGTGCACCCCGGGGTACAGCACGAACCCCAGCCAGACCCCGTCCGGGGCGTGCACCAGGTACGACACCGGTTCCTGCGTCAGCATCGCCGCCCGGTAGCGGTCCTCGTAGGCGGGGTCCCGCAGCCAGGTGAGCACCCGCCACGGATGGTTCCCGAGCAGCTCCTCCAGATCGCAGCCGAGCAGGTCCTGGCAGCGGCGGTTGGCGTAGATGACCCTGCCGTCCTGGTCCAGCGAGAACAGGCCGTCGGGCAGCCGCTCGGCGGCCTCCGCGGCGGTGACCCCGCCGGCCACGTCCACCAGGGCGCCGACCAGCAGCCGGGCCGTCCTCTCCGCCCGCACGACGTGCCCCCACAGCTCGACGGGCCGGTAGTGGACCGCTTCGACGTCGTCCTGCGACTCGCCCCGCACCCGGAAGTGCCGGCCCCGGATCTGCCCGGTGTCCTCGGCCTCCCGCCGCGCCGCCCGCAGTTCGTACAGGTCGTCCGGGGACACCCGCTGCTCGACCGCGGTCATGGTGCCGCCGAACTCCTCCCGGGACACGCCCAGAAGGGCCAGCGCGTCGTCGTCACCCGACCAGCGGTCGCTGTCCAGGTCCCACTCGACCATGCCGACCGACACCTCGTGGGCGGGCGGTGTGGGCAGCCGCACGCTGACCGGCTGGTCGTCGTACTCGATGCCGTACGCCACGGCGTCCGCGTCCGTCCGGCCGGGCACGCCGCGGGCGAACTCGGTGAGGCGCTCCTCCATGTCGTGGCCGGCCCGCAGCAGTCCCGTGCGCACGGCCTCCTCCCGGGCCGGCCGCCGGGCGGAGGAGTGCAGGACCGCCAGGACGCCCACCGTCTCGCCGCCGACCCGCACCGGCTGGTGGGCGTGCGCGAACGAGTACGGCAGGGCGGCGGTGAACTGCGGGAAGCGCAGCATCGTCGCCCGGTCGTCGGGCAGGTACTGGGTCTCCCCGCTGCGGTACGCCTCGCACATCGGCAGCGCGCCGCTCACCGGGATCCGCCACCACGGCTTCAGCAGCGAGCGGGGGACGCCGGACATCACGCACAGCACCAGCGACCTGCGGTCGCGTGAACGCAGGTACACCGCGCCGCCGTAGCCTTCGGTGGCCCGCACCGCCGCCACGAGGGCGCCCGCGAGCGCGTCCTCGACGCGCTCCCCGGGACGCCGGGGCCGGCTGTTCTCCGCGTCGGGTACGGGCAGGCCCGCCGGCCGCTTCCCGCGCGGTGCGGCGGCTGCACCACCCATGTAGCGCCCTCCCGGTGCACTGGGGAACGGGACGTTCGTCCGCTCCCCACCAGGATGTGCCATGCCGGCCGGTACGGCGACCGGCCGGAAAGCACCGCAACCATCGGGGCATCCCGGTCGTCTCACCCGATATCAGAACGTTGGCGTCCCAGGGGGCCGAAAATGCTTCAACCAAGAACAATCTGCGCGACAGTGGTGCTCCTCGGCGCCACGCTGGTGACGGCGGCGGCTCCGGCCGTGGCCGCCCCGGCGACGGCGACGGCCGCCACCACGGCCTGCCCCTCCGGCTGGGGCAGTGGCGGCAAGTCGGCGACCGCCGCCACGACCGCGTCCGTGAAGGACGTCAGGACCGGCCGGCACGACTGCTACGACCGCATGGTCGTCGACGTGCCCGGCGCGGCGCGCGCCGACCTCGGCTACGCGGTGCGCTACGTCGACCGGCTGTACCAGGACGGATCCGGCCGGCACATCCCCGTCGCCGGCGGCGCCGTCCTAGAGGTGCGGGTCACCGCCCCCGCGTACGACCCCGAGACCGGCGCGGCCACCTACCCCGCGCGCGCCGGGGCCGCCCTGCCCGGCGTCGACCTGACCGGGTACCGCACCTTCCGTGACGCGCGGTTCGCCGGCAGCTTCGAGGGTGAGACCCAGCTCGGCCTCGGCGTGCGCGGCCGGCTGCCGTTCCGTGTGCTGCAGCTGGACGGCCGCCTCGTGATCGACGTCGCCCACACCTGGACCGCCGCCCGCTGAGCACCGGGGCGGGCGGCGCGGTCAGCTCTTCGCGCCTCCCGCCTCGCAGATCTGCCGCGCCACGTCCCGCAGCTTGGTGTTGGTGCGCTGCGACCGGGTGCGCAGCAGGTCGAAGGCCTGGTCCTCGGTGACGTGGTGCCGGCCCATCAGGATGCCCATCGCCTCGCCGATCAGATGCCGGGTGGCGACGGCCTCCCGCATCTGCTCGTCGGTGCGGGCGGTGGCGAAGGCGACCGCGGCGTGGGAGGCCAGCAGCCAGCCCGCCGTCTCGCTGTCCTCGGTGAACACTCCCGGCTTGCGCGAGTACATGTTGAGGGCGCCCAGTTCCTCGTCCCGCGTGTACAGCAGGAACCCCATCATGCTGCCCACCCCCAGCTCCCGGCAGCGGGGCACGAACCGCGTCCACCGCTCGGGGGACGCCGTCAGGTCGGGGATGCGGAAGACCCGCTCGGGACGGTCGGGCCGCGCCGCGTCGAAACACGGCCCCTCCCGCAGCTCCCCCTGAAGGTGGTCGCTGTCGGTCACGAACTGGTCCGTGGGGGCCAGCGACGTCACCCGGTCCCCGCGCAGCACGAGAATGCCGGCGGCGTCGCAGCCTTCGACCAGGTCCACGGCCGAGCGCGAGATCTGCTCCAGCGTCGCGTCGAGCGTGTGCTCCGCGAGCAGATCCCGGGCCATCGACGCCATGCGCCGTGCGAAGCCTTGCCAGTCCACCGTCCGCCTCCTCAGTGCGGCCATACCCGCCCCCGGCCATCCTTGCATGCCGCCCGGGCCGCCTCTCCCCCTCTCCGTCCGCGAAGCACGCCGGCCGCATCGCCCCCGGTGAGAGCGCCGATCCCGGGCACACGGCGTACGTGATCTTCGGCGCCCCCGGCCACCGGGGGCGCCGGTGTCCGGCTCGCGACAGAGAGGAATCACCACGGTGACCATGCCCGAGCGTCGTACCCGTCCGGTGCGCCCCGGCCGGCGCTTCGATCTGCGTTCCACCGCCATGTTCTTCGGCCTGCTCGCCGCGGCACTGGTCATCGGGGGGCTGGCGGTGCGCGCGCTGGCCGGGGTGGTGCAGCGGCGCCCGGTGTGGGCGGTCGTCCTGCTCTGTGTGGCCCTCGCCGTCGTCCTGGCCCGCGGCCGCAGGAAGCGGCGGCTCTCGGCGGCACGGCTCGCCCGGCAGGCCGGGCACGCGCTGGCCCGCGGTACCTCCACCGCGCTCGACGCCCTGGACACCCCGGCGCCGGCAGCACTCACCATCCCCGCCCAGGCCGGTCCGTGCGAGGACGACGCGCGGTACCCGGGCGAGCTGCCGCCCGGCGAGGTCACCTCACCGCTGCCCGTCTCCCAGGGCATCGACCACGAGGCCATCACGCCCGACGAGTTCGAGGCCGCCACCGCGGAGCTGTGCGCCCGGGACGGCTGCACCCAGGTCCAGGTCGTGGGCGGCGCGGGGGACCTGGGCGCCGACGTGACGGCGCTGACCCCCGACGGCCGCCGCCTCGTCGTCCAGTGCAAGCGCTACGGCGAGGACAACAAGGTCGGCTCGCAGGACCTCCAGCGCTTCGGCGGCACCTGCTTCACCGTCCACGAGGCGGACGTCGCCGTCGTCGTCACCACCGGTGAGTACACCACCCCGGCACTGGAGTACGCCGAGCAGTGCGGCATCGTCTGCGTCGACGGCGACGGCCTGCTCGCCTGGAGCCAGGGCCGGGCGCTCGCGCCGTGGGCGGCGGTGCCGCGGGAGGAGCCGGCGTAGCGGGCCGGTCCGCCGGTTCGTGTCCGCGGGAGCGTCGTGGCTGCGGCGCGGTTCCCCGCGCTTACGAAGAGACGCCGGGAGCCCGCGTGGCGGGTCGTTGTCAGTGCCGGATGCCACCCTGCCGGTATGGACGAGCTGGAGTTCATGCGCGGCAGGGTGTATGGAGCGGACCACGACGACCCCGGTCCGCGCGACGGACGGGTGTACGCGGAGCTGTCCGGCGGCCCGCTGGACGGCCTGCTGCTGGACGTCACCGACCACGGCCCGGCGGAGCGGCGGCACGGCGTGGGCCTGCCCACCGAGATAGGCCGCTACGGTCCGGGCGGCCGCGCGGTGTACGGACCCCGCGCGGCCGGCGACCGGGTGTACGAGTGGCGGGGCGACGTCCCCTGACCCGTCCCCTCGCGGGTACGGAGGGGGTCACCGGGGCAGACGTAGCGGTAGGACACCGGCCGTCCTCGCCGCCGACGAGAGGGAGGTGCGGCAGGCCATGAAACCGCTCACGGACAGCGGCTCGGCGCTGCGCGGCCGGATCGGCCAGGCGATCTTCTCCCGGGTGGCCGGACCGGACGGCCCCGACAACCGCGCCCGCATACACGGCACACCGGGCCCCCGCTGGTTCGGCCCCGAGCGGCCGGTCCGCCGGGTGCACGGCGACGCGTCGATGTTCATCGGCGGACTGTCCGCGCTGCTGCTCCAGTCCCTCCACCCGCTGGCCATGGCCGCCGTCGCCGGACACTCCGGCTTCCGCGGCGACCCCTGGGGCCGGCTCCAGCGCACCAGCACCTTCCTCGCTGTCACCACCTACGGCACCGCCGACAGCGCCCAGCGGGCCGTCGACCGGGTGCGCGCCGTCCACGACACGGTCCGCGGCACCGCCGCCGACGGCCGCGCCTACGTGGCCTCCGACCCGCACCTGCTGTGCTGGGTGCACGTTGCCGAGGTCGACATGTTCCTGCGCGCCCACCAGCGCTACGGCGCCCGCCCGCTGGACGACGCCGGCTGCGACGCCTACGTCGCCGACATGGCGCGCATCGCCTCCGCCCTCGGCGTTCCCGACCCGCCCGTGGACCGCGCCCAGCTCGCCGAACGGCTGGCCGCCTACCGCGACGAGCTGCACGCCACCCCGGAGGCCCTGTCCACCGCGCGGTTCCTGCTGCTCGACCCGCCCGTGCCGCTGCTCGCCCGGCTGCCCTACGGCGTCCTCGCCGCGAACGCCGTGTCCCTGCTGCCGCCCTGGGCGTCCCGCGCGCTGCGGGTGCCCCGCGTGCCCGCCGAGGGCCTGTGCGTCCGCCCCCTCGGCACGGCCGTCACCGCCGGCATCCGATGGGCGCTGGCGCCCACCCGCCCCGCCGCGTGACCCGTCCGGCGGGCACTTCCGGTTGACGCCGGGCAGACGGGGCACTCAGTGCTGACCGGCGGCGCTCAGGGACACGGCCGTGCCGACCGGTGGCGTTCAGGACACGGGAGGCAACAGTGGCGGTTCGTCATCGTCTGATCCGTACCGACCCACGGTCCGTGTGGGCCGTGCTGGAGGACGGCACCCGCTACGCGGACTGGGTGGTGGGCACGTCCGAGTCGAAGCCGGTGCGCGGACACTGGCCGCAGCTCGGGTCCGCGATCGGCTACGAGGTGCGCATCGGCCCGCTGAGGCTGCACAACGAGACCGTCGTCCGGCGCTGCATTCCCGGCGAGGTGCTGGAACTGGAGGCGAAGGCCGGGCCGATGGGCACCGCCCGCATCGCCATCGAGGTGCAGCCCTGGGGCGACCAGTGCCTCGTCAAGGTGGACGAACATCCCCTGCGCGGGGCGGGCGGCCTCGTGCACAACGTGGCCGTCGAGGCGATGATCCAGATCCGCCACCGCGCCATGCTCGCCCGGCTGGCGCACCTCGTCGAGGCGGAGGCCGCCGAGGCGGAGGAGCACCGGCCGCTCGGCCAGGTCGTGCCGGAGCCCGAGACGGGAGGCGCCCGTGGCTGACGCCGTCGTCATCGGCGCCGGGCCCAACGGCCTCGTCGCGGCGAATCTGCTGGCCGACGCCGGCTGGAGCGTGCAGGTACTGGAGGAACAGCCCGAACCCGGCGGCGCCGTCCGCCACGACCACGGCGTCCACCCCGACTTCGCCAGCGACCTGTTCAGCTCCTTCTACCCGCTCGCCGCCGCCTCCCCGGTGGTGTCCGGACTGCACCTGGAGCGGTACGGGCTGCGCTGGAGCCACGCCCCGCACGTCGTCGCCCACCCGCTGACCGACGGCCGCTGCGCCGTCCTGGACCGGAGCGTCGGCGTCACCGCCGCCTCCCTGGACGCCTTCGCGCCCGGCGACGGCGACGCCTGGCGCCGGCTGCACGCCGTGTGGGAGAGCCTGCGCCCCGACCTGCTGGACGCCTTGTTCACCCCCTTCCCGCCGGTCCGCTCCGGACTGCGGCTCGCCGTACGGCTGCGCGGCACCGGCGGGCTGCGCATGGCCCGCACCCTGGTGCTGCCGGTGCGCCGCATGGCGGAGGAGGAGTTCCGCGGCGAAGGCGGAGGGCTGCTGCTCGCGGGCAACGCCCTCCACGCCGACCTGGCGCCGGAGGCCGCCGGCAGCGGCGGCTTCGGCTGGCTGATGTCCATGCTCGGACAGACGTACGGCTTCCCCGTGCCGGTGGGCGGCGCGGGAGCCCTGACCGACGCCCTGGTGCGCCGCCTGGAGGCACGCGGCGGCGTGCTGCGCTGTGGGCGGCGCGTGGAGCGTGTCGTCGTGCGCGACGGACGGGCGGTCGCCGTGCGCCTCGCCGACGGCGAGACCGTCGCCGCCCGGCGCGCCGTCCTCGCCGACGTGGCCGTGCCCGCCCTCTACGGCGACCTCGTCGCCCCCGAGGACCTGCCGCACCAGCTGCTGTCCGACCTGGAGAACTTCCAGTGGGACTTCGCCACCTTCAAGGTCGACTGGGCCCTCGACGGTCCCGTCCCCTGGCAGTGTGAGCAGGCCGCGGGCGCCGGCACCGTCCATCTCGCCGACGGACTCGACGAGCTCACCCGCTTCGCCGCGCAGCTCGCCACGCGCCGCGTCCCGGACCGCCCGTTCTCCCTGTTCGGCCAGATGACCACCTCCGACCCGACCCGCTCCCCGCAGGGCACCGAGTCCGCCTGGGCGTACACCCACGTTCCGCACCGCGTCGTCGGTGACGCGGGCGACGACGGACTCACCGGCTCCTGGGACACGGACGAGCAGGAACGCATGGCCGACCGGGTGGAACGGCAGGTGGAGCGCTTCGCACCCGGTTTCCGCGACCGCGTCAGGGCCCGGCGGATCCTCGCCCCGCCGACGCTCCAGTCCCTGGACCGCAACCTGTACGGGGGCGCCATCAACGGCGGCACCGCCGCCATGCACCAGCAGCTGTTCTTCCGCCCGGCCCCCGGCACCGGGCGGCCCGAGACCCCCGTCAAGGGGCTGTACCTGGCGTCCGCCGGCGCCCACCCGGGCGGCGGTGTGCACGGCGCTCCGGGCGCCAACGCGGCCCGCAGCGCGCTGCGCCGGTCCTTCGCCCCCGGCCTTGCCGGGGCCCAGCGGCTGCTGGCCCACCGCGACCGCACCGGAAGCCGCCAGCCGGACCGGGGCGGGCGGCGGCCCTGACAGCGCCGTACGACCATCGACCACAGAAGGAGGCGAGACGATGAGCGGACACGACGACGGACGGCGCGACGGACCCGACCAGGAGCACCTGCGCCCCGAGGGCGTCAGCGACGAGACGGTGGAGGCGCTCGGATCCCTGTCGAAGGCCCTGGAGACCACCGAGCGGGCCCGGGGCCACCTCTACAGCTTCCACCAGCTCACCGGCACCGCCGACCTGGAACTGGACCGGGCGGTGGACCTGCTGCACAAGGCCGGGCACGGGGACTGGGCGGAGACCGTACGGACCCAGGTGCTGGGACGCAACGTGATCCCCGGCCACTGGACGTTCCAGATCGTCGAGGCCTACGACCGCACGTACTACCAGCCGTTCCGGGAGCTGGAACAGGCAGCCGTGGAGGAACTGGCCGACGGCCGCGACCACCTCTTCGAGGCGGAGATGAAGGAGGCCCGCAGGACCGCCGGGCACCCCCACCACACCGCCCGCCCGGACACCGACCCGCAGGTGACCGGCGGGAAGGGCGGGGACGACGGATGAACGGCGGCCCGCTGCGCGGACGTACCGCCGTGGTCACCGGGGCCGCGCGCGGGATCGGCGCCGCGCTGGCCCGCGACCTCTCCGGCCGCGGCATGCGCGTGGCGCTGCTCGGCCACGAGGGCGAGCGGCTGCGGGACCTCGCGGACGCGCTGCCCGGTCCGGCCCTCGCCTGCGAGGTCGACGTCACCGACGACGCGGCGCTGGCGGGTGCGGCGGAGGCGGTCCGCGCGGGGCTCGGGACGCCGTCCGTCGTCGTCGCCAACGCCGCCGTGGCGGACGGCGGGCTGTTCGCCGACTCCGACCCGGCCCGGTGGCGGCGGATCATCGACGTCAACCTCACCGGCAGCGCGGCGACCGCCCGCACCTTCCTGCCGGACCTGACGGCGACCAAGGGCTACCACCTCCAGATAGCCTCCCTGGCCGCGATCGGCGCCGCCCCGATGATGAGCGCGTACTGCGCCTCCAAGGCGGGGGTCGAGGCGTTCGCCCACTCCCTGCGCGCGGAGGTCGCCCACCAGGGTGTGGCCGTGGGCCTCGGCTACCTGACGTGGATCGGCACCGACCTGATCCACGACGCCGACCGCCACACCGTGATGCGGGAACTGCGCGGGCACATGCCGTGGCCGGTGCGGAACGTGTACCCGGTGGACCGGGCCGCCGCCCGCCTAGCCTCGGCCGTCGAACGGCGCCGCACGGCCGTCTACTTCCCCCGCTGGCTGCGGCTGGGCCAGCCGCTCCGGCCCGCGATGCCGTCCGTGGTCACCAGGGCGACCCGCTACTACCTGCCCCGCCTGCAGTCCCGCGAGCCGCTGCCCCCCACGGACCTTCTGGGTGGGGGAGGCCGCGCGGACGCGAAGGCGACGACGCGACCGCCCACGTGACGCCGTCCACCACACCGCTCTCCCGCCCCGCACACGGTCCCCAATGGCCCGCGGCACCGACATCCCGTCGAGCACTGGCGCGGTCGGTCCGCCGTCGGCCGTGAGTGGCGTCGGACGCGCGGTACGTGCCCGAAGTCGTCGGCGCCTCCCACCTTACGCGGCCGCCGTCGGCCCGAAGGCCCCGCGCGGCCGGAACGCACCGGTGGTCCGGACGGCGTGCGACGCGGGGCGCGGGGGAAGGCGTCACCACGACCGGCGTCAGGCCAGGTGCCCGGAGCTGGTCTCCCCGGCCTTCGACGCGTGCGGCGTCGACGAGTTCACCGCCCCGCCGTACGCGGCCGTGCGCCAGGCGATTTTGTACGCGGGCGGCGCCGAGTACGGCTTCCAGGAACCGCAGGAGTACCTGCACCGCTGGGCAGGGGGCTTGAGCCCGGTGCCCTCCGGATGGCCGGGGGTACCCGGTGGGCTTGCTGCGGGCTCGGTGCCCGACCGGATCGGCTCCGCCGGTGACACGGCCGGGCCGCACGGGCTCTGTCCGGCCGTAGTCCAAACCCGTTGCGGACCCGCGCGGCACAGGCGCCCTTCGGCCGGCTCCAGCAGTGCGGTGCCGTCGGACGGGGTCCCGTCCGGCGAGGGGTGCCGTCCGACGGCGTGCGCCTCGACCGGGGCGGCGCCCCGCCCGGTGGCGCCCCCCGGTGGCGCACCGGGCGCGGGCTCTCATGCGCCCGGGAAGCGGCCCGTGGAGCGGAGGGTCCAGCGGCGTTCCGCGTAGGCGAGGTCGTCTCGCCAGAGGCGGGCCGAGGCGGTCCGCACGAGGGGGCGCAGGAGCGGGGCGGCGGCGCGGGCCAGGGCGAAGCCGCGACGGTCCGAGGCCGCCACCACCGCCTCGACCACCGCGGTGCGCGGCCTGCCCGACGCGTCCGGCCCCAGCGGGGTGGCGTGCGTCTCGACGACCGACCCGACCCCCTCGCCCTCGGTGATGTGCATGACCACCGTGCGCGGCTCCGGAGCGGTGAACACCGCCCGCACCGGTACCACCAGACGGCCCGCCACCTTGAAGGACACGTCCACGGCGAACGCGTCCTCGTCCGGATCCCCGGATCCGTCCGGGCCGTCCGGCGCGTCGGCCACCGTGAGGTCGACGAACGAGTACGGGTGGAACCAGGCCCCGTGCCAGGGGTCGAGCCGGTTCGCCACGACGTCCTCCGGCTCGCAGACGCCCACCCCCGCGTACACCGCCGTCAGGGCACGCGCCGGTACCGGCCGGCGCGGCACCACCGGCGCGTCGAGCGGCTCCTCACCGCCCACCGCGTCCAGCCGCACCCACACCAGCACCCCGTCGTCGTATGCCGGGAACGGGTCCCAGCCCGCGAACGGGCCGCCGTCCAGGGAGAGTCCGTGCCAGTGGCACACGAGGGTCCCGCACCGCACCGGGCTGTCCCGCAGCGGCGCCCCCAGGTGCGGGCAGATGCCCGGCCCGGCGACCACACCGCCGCCGCCGTCCCGCCAGACCACCACCTCCTGCCCGGCGACGGTCCGGCCCAGCGGGCGGTCGCCGCCGACGTCACGGGAGGCGCCCACGACGTACCAGTTGCCCGAGGGGCGCGCCTGCGCCCGCTTCAGCGCCCCGGCGATGACGGCGGGTCTGGCGTCCCGCCAGGTGGGGTGCTGCCGCTCCCAGGCCACCGCGCCGCGGCGCAGCGACAGCGGCAGCCGCCCGCGGCGACGTCCGTTCCCGGCCATCAGGCGACCTCCTCCACCATCCGCGGGGCCGCCGTCTCCGCCGCCGTCAGCGGAGGACGGCCGGGCTCCCCGGCGGCGGCACCGCGCGCCTTCAGCCGGGCGGCGGCCACCCGTGCCAGCCCGTCCGCGGCGACCACGGCGCGCCGCCGGCGAGGCACCACGGCCCGCCGGTGCAGCACCGCGTACCCGTCCTCGGCCACCGCGTCCAGGATCCCGCCGTACAGCACGAAGGCGGTGCGGATGCAGGGCCGGGACACCGGTTCGAGCATCGCGAGGCCCGGTGCCGCCTGCCGGTACACGCCCCGCGTCAGCGCCTCGAACGCGCGCAGCGCGGAGGTGATGCGCCGGTCGCGGCGGCCGGTGTCCCGGCTCCACCGCAGCAGCTCCCGGTCGGTGCCGTGCGCGGCGAGCAGGTCGGCGGGCAGGTACACCCGGCCCCGGTCCAGGTCCTCGCCCACGTCCCGCAGGAAGTTGGTCAGCTGGAAGGCGACACCGAGCGCCGCCGCGTGGGGCGCCGCCGTCACGCGGTCGGTGACCGTGCCGAGGACCGGCAGCATCTGCAGCCCGATCACCGCGGCCGAGCCGTGCATGTACCGGCGCAGGGCCGCGTAGTCGGCGTAGTCGGTGACCACCAGGTCGGAGCGCATGGCGGTCATGAAGTCGGCGAAGTGACCGTGGTCGATGCGGTACCGCCGCGCCGTGTCGGCGAGCGCCCGCACCACCGGTTCGGCGCTCCCGCCGTCCCGCAGCCCCTTCTCCAGCTCCGCCTCCAGCAGGGCCAGTTCGGCGTCGCGGCGGGTGGTGTCCGCGCCCGTGCCCAGCGCGTCGACGATGTCGTCCGCCCAGCGGGCGAAGCCGTACAGGGCGTGCACGGCGGGCCGCCGCTCCACCGGCAGCAGCCGGGTGGCCAGGAAGTACGTCCTGCCGTGCCGGGCGTTTAGCCGGCGGCAGTGGCGGTACGCCTCGCGCAGCGCCGGATCGGTGACGCCGGCCGCGTCCAGTTCACGGTCGGTCATACGGGCCTCCTGTGCGGAAGTGAGGGGAGACGCGTCCGGCGGAGCCGCCGGCGCCGGTGATGCGCGCCGCGGCCAGCTTCCCGGACAGCAGCACGGTGGGCACGCCGACGCCGGGCGTGGTGCCGCAGCCGGCGAGCACCGCGTTCTCGGCGGAGCGCACCAGGTTGCGGGGCCGGAACGGACCCGTCTGGGCGAAGGTGTGCGCGGTGGCGAACGGCGTACCCGCCGCGTGCCCCTGCGCGGTCCAGTCGGCGGGCGTGACCACGCACTCCGTCTCGATCGCGGAGGCCAGCCCGGTCAGGCCGCGCTCCTCCAGCGTCCGCAGCACCGCATCGCGGTAGCGCGGCGTCAGGTCCGCCCAGTCGGCCGCGCAGGGCCCGATGTCGGTGTTCGGGCACGGCGCCAGGACGTAGTGCAGATGGCGTCCCGGCGGCGCGAGCGTGGGGTCGGTGGCGGTGGGCCGGGTGATCAGCAGCGACGGGTCGCTCATCAGCCGGCCCGCGCGGGTCAGCTCGTCGAACGTGCCGCGCCACGCCTGCCCGAAGGAGATGGTGTGGTGGGCCAGTTCGGGCCACGTCCGGTCGGTGCCGAGGTGCAGCACCACCGCCGACGGCGAGTGCCGCAGCCGCACCGGCCGCCGGGGCGCCCCGCCCAGCAGCCGGTAGGTGACGGGCAGGTCGGGGGTGAGGACCACCGCGTCGCAGGGGATCCGCTCGTCGCCCGCGACCACCGCCGTGACCCGGCCGCCGGAGCGCTCCAGCCGGGTCACCTCCCGGCCGAACCGCAGGTCGGCGCCCGCGTCGGCGGCGGCGTCCGCCATCGCCCGGGGCAGCGCGTGCATGCCCCCGCGCGGGAAGTACACGCCGGCGACCGTGTCCATGTAGGCGATCACCGCGTACGCGGCCAGCGCCCGCGCCGGGGGGACGCCCGCGTACAGGGCCTGGAAGGAGAACACCCGGCGCAGCCGCTCGTCCTTCAGGAAGCCCCCGATGCGCGCGTCCAGCCGGCCGAAACCGCCGAGCGCCGCCAGCCGGAGAAGGTCCGGGTGAAGCAGACCCGCCGGCGAGTCGAAGTTGGCGTCGATGAAGCGGCGCATCTGCGCCCGGTACAGCCGCTCCAGCCACTCCCGCATCCGCAGGTAGCCAGCCGCCTCCCGCGCCCCGGCGAACCGCTCCACCTCCGCGGCCATCGGCTCCGCCCGGGTGAGCACGTCGAGGCTGCTGCCGTCGGCGAACCGGGCCCGGTAGGCCGGGTGCAGCGGCACCAGCTCCACCCGCTTGCGCAGGCTGTCGCCGACCGCGGCGAACGGCTCGTCCGCCAGGTCCGGCATGGTCAGCACGGTGGGCCCGGTGTCGATGCGGTACCCGTCGAGGTCCAGGCGCCCGGCGCGCCCGCCCGGCAGCTCGTCCCGCTCGACGACGGTGACGCGCCGGCCCGCGCCCAGCAGGTGCAGTGCCGCCGACAGACCGGCGAGCCCGGCCCCCACGACGACGACGTGGTCCGTGCGCCCGGGAACGGTACGGGTCACCGCCAGGCCCCCGCTCCGGTCGCGCGCCCGCACGGCTCGCCGCACGCCGCCGTACGCCCGTACGGCGGCCGCGCCGTCACGCGACCGGACCGCACCCGGACGGTGTATCCCGGCGGGTGAGCCGGGCGCGGCGCACGCGGCCCGTCCGTCGCACGGTGTCTCTTGGCCCCTGTGGGGAGCATCCGGTGTCTTCCTCTCATCGGCACGCACATCGCTCCGGTACGCCGGACGACCGGCGCATGCCTTCCCGATCGCGCCCGTCGTCTCACGCCCGAGTGACCCGGATCCGACCGGGCACACGGACGGAACAACTGGTCGAACGCAGGAGGGAGGTGACGCCGTGCTGCAGGCGGACGTCGCGATCGTCGGGGCGGGTGCGGCGGGGCTGTCCCTCGCCCACCGGCTGGCCGGCCCCGGCAGCGGCGGCACGGTGCCGTCCGTCGCCCTGGTGGACGCACCGCCCGGCCCGCTCCGGCCGCCGCGCCGCACCTGGTGCTTCTGGGAGGCGGGACCCGGCCGCTTCGACGCCGCCGTCACCGCGTCCTGGCGGCATTTGCGGGTCCGCGACCCCTCGGACACGGTCATCGACGGGGACATCGCGCCGCTGCGCTACAAGATGATCCGCTCCGACGACTTCGAGCACCTCGTCGCGCGCGACCTGGCGGACCGTGAGGACGTACGGCGTGTGGAGGGGACCGTCGACACGGTCGAGGACGTGCCCGGCGGAGCGGTGGTCCGGCTGCGGGACGGTGCCGGCCACGCCCGCGCCGTACGGGCCCGCTGGGTGTTCGACTCACGCCCGCCGGGCAGCCTGCCGGCCGCCCGCACCACGCTGCTGCAGCACTTCCACGGCTGGTTCGTGCGCACCGCCCGGCCCGCCTTCGACCCCGGTACCGCCGAACTGATGGACTTCCGCACCCCGCAGCCCGCCGACGGCCTGTCGTTCGGCTACGTCCTGCCCCTCGGCCGGCACGACGCCCTGGTGGAGTACACCGAGTTCTCCCCCCGCCCCCTCACCCCCACCGCCTACCACGCGGCCGTACGGCACTACACCGACGACGTCCTGCGCCTCGGCGACCTGGAGGTGCTGTCCACCGAGACGGGCGTCATCCCGATGACCGACGCGGTGATGCCCCGGCAGACCGGCCAGTCCGTGTTCCGCATCGGCGCCGCCGGCGGTGCCACCCGCCCGTCCACCGGCTACACCTTCGCCGGACTGCAGCGCCAGACCCGGGCCGTCGCCGCCGCCCTGCGCGCGGGCCGCCGCCCGATGCCGCCGCCCGCCCACTCGGCCCGCTCCCGCGCCATGGACGCCGTCCTGCTGCGCGCCCTGGCCGGCGGCCGGGCCGACGGGCCCGCCCTGTTCTGCCGCCTGTTCGACCGCGTGCCCATGCGCCGGCTGCTGCGGTTCCTCGACGGCCGCACCCGGCTGCACGAGGACCTGGCCGTCGGCCTGCACGCGCCGGTCGGGCCGATGCTCCGCTCCGCGCTGGAACTGCCCCGCCTGCCCCGCCGCCCCTACGAAGGCCCCTGACCACCCGCCACCCCCTACGACGGCCCCGACCCGCCCGCCCCCGCCACCCCGGAGAACCCATGACCCTGCTGCGCGACGAGCACCTCGCCGCCGCCTTCGACCACGCCGCCCGCAGGTACGACACCCTGGTTGCCGCCAACCCCGGCTACCACGCCCACCTGCGCCGCTCCGCACGGCGGCTCGGACTGCCCCGCGGCGGCGACGGCCTGCGCGTGCTCGACCTCGGCTGCGGCACCGGCGCCTCCACCGCAGCGCTCGCCGAGGTGCTGCCGGGCGCGGACATCACCGCCGTCGACGCCTCCGCGGGCATGCTGGAGCGGGCCGCCGCCAAGACCTGGCCGCCGAACGTCACGTTCACCCACGTACCCGCCGAGCGGCTCGCGGAGGCCGGCGTGACCGGCCCCTTCGACGCGGTTCTTGCCGCCTACCTCTTCCGCAACGTCACCGACCCCGACGCCGTGCTGCGCACCGTGCGCGGGCTGCTCGCGCCCGGCGGACGGCTGGCGGTGCACGAGTACACCCTCGGCGGGCGCCGGAGCGACCGCGCCGTGTGGACCCTGGTGTGCCGGGGCGTCGTCCAGCCCGTGGCCACCCTGCTCGGCGACGGCGACCTGTACCGTCATCTGTGGCGCAGCGTCGTCGACTTCGACACCGCCGACCGCTTCGCGGACCGGATGCGGACGGCGGGGTTCGACAACGTGCGCCGTCTGCCGCTGCCCGGCTGGCAGACCGGCATCACCCACACCTTCACCGGGCGCCGTCCCCGCACCGCGGAGGCCGCGCGATGACCCGGCCGTCCCGTCCCGCCGCCGCCCGCCGAGGACGCGACCGCCGCGCCCGGGTGCTCGTGGCACCGCCCGGCGCGCCACGCGTCGACGGCGACCGCCGGCCCAGCACCGCCGTCGTCGGCGGCGGCATCGCCGGACTGGCCGCCGCCACCGCCCTCGCCGAACGGGGCGTCGCCGTCACCCTGTACGAGAGCCGCCCCTACCTGGGCGGGCGCGTCGGCGGCTGGCCGGTCGACCTCGAGGACGGCACGCCCGCGACGATGAGCCGCGGCTTCCACGCCTTCTTCCGCCAGTACTACAACCTGCGCGGACTGTTGCGCCGTACCGACCCCGCCCTGGAACGCCTCACGCCGCTGCCGGACTACCCGCTGCGGCACAGCGACGGCATGCACGACAGCTTCCGGCACGTGCCGCGCACCCCGCCGTGGAGCGCGCTCGGATTCGCCGCGCTCAGCCCGTCCTTCCCGCTGCGCGAGCTGCCCCGGATGAACGCGGCGGCCGCGCTGCCCCTGCTCGACGTCCGTGTGCCCGACGTGTACGACCGTCTGGACCCGGTCAGCGCGCACGACCTCCTCGACGCGGTGCGCTTTCCGCGCGGCGCGCGGCATCTTGCGTTCGAGGTGTTCTCGCGCAGCTTCTTCGCGGACCCGAAGCTGCTGTCGGCGGCCGAGATGGCGCTGATGTTCCACATCTACTTCCTCGGCTCCTCCGAGGGCCTGCTGTTCGACGTGCCCGGCGCGCCCTTCCCCGCCGCCCTGTGGGAACCCCTCGCCGCGCTCCTCGGACGGCACGGCGCCGAGCTGCGGACCGCCACCCCCGTCGAACACGTCGAGCCCCTCGCGGACGGCGGACACGTCGTCACCACCGCCCGGGACGAGCGGCGCCACGACACGGTGGTGCTCGCTTTGGACGCCGCGGGGCTGCGCGGCCTCGTGGAGCGTTCCGAGCGGCTCGGCGACGCGCCGTGGCGGGAGCGCGTCGCCCGCCTGCGCAACGCCCCGCCCTTCCTGGTCTCCCGGCTCTGGCTGGACCGGCCGGTCGCCTCCGACCGCCCCGGCTTCCTCGGCACCAGCGGCTACGGCACCCTCGACAACGTCACCGTCCTGGAGCGCTACGAGGACGAGGCGGCCCGGTGGGCGTCCCGCACCGGCGGCTCCGTGGTCGAGCTGCACGCCTACGCCCTGCCCGCCGGCTCCGCCCCGGAGGTCGAACAGAAGCGGCTGCTGGACCAGTTGCACCGGGTCTACCCCGAGACCCGCCGGGCCGGCATCGTCGACGCCCGCCACGAATGGGCCGCCGACTGCCCGCTGTTCCCGGTGGGCGGCTACGAGGACCGGCCGACGGTCCGCACCCCCGACCCGGGGGTGGTGATGGCCGGCGACCTGATCCGCACCTCGCTGCCCGTCGCCCTCATGGAACGCGCGGCGACCACCGGATTCCTGGCGGCGAACGCCTTGCTGGAACGCTGGGGCGTACGCGGCCAGACCCTCTGGACGGTCCCCGACCGCGGCCGCAGCGCACCCCTACGGGGCCTGGCGGCGGCGCTGGGACGCCGCAGCGCGCCGCACGGAGCCTGACCAGGCGACGGCCCCGGCCACGCGCACCCCGTGACCGGGCCGCCCGTGCGGCGAGGGCGTGCGTGCCCGTGGCCGGGCGAGGGTCCTGCCGCGGTCACGGCGCGCCCCGGCCACCTGGCGGCGCCGAGGTCGGGTGTGCCCCGTGGCCGGGTCCGGCGCTTCGGCCGTCACCGCGGTCGTGGCGCGGCCCGGCGAAGGGCCGGCCGCTGTGGTGGCGGGCCGGGGAACGGTGTGCGCGCACCGTCGCGGGTGTGCGGCCCGGCCGGGGAGACGCGGCGGGCCCGGTGGGCGAGGCGTGCGTGCCCGTGGGGCCGGTGTGCGAGGGGTCACCGTGAGGCTGCCGCGGTCGTAGCGCCGTATCCGGGCGCGGTGGCCGCGTGGGCGGGACGTCGGAGCGTGGCGGACGGTGGTGTGCCGGACCCTGCCACCGCCCCTGCGGGTCGGGCCCGGCGGCCCGGTGCTCCGCCTCGGGCCGGTCCGGGGCCGGCCAGGCTCGCTCAGACCACCGTGTCGGTGACCGCCGGGTCCGTTCTGCCGGTGAGGTGCGCCGCACCGGCGCGGACGATGGACAGCGCGCGCGGGAAGTCGTGCAGGTGCTCGCCGATGATGTCCAGGCCGGTCACCAGCGAGTGGGGCGGGACGCTGCGGGCCGACAGCACGTCCGCCGTCCAGCCGAGGAAGTCGGTGAACACCTCCACGTCGTCCACGTAGAGGGCGGTGGCCAGGAAGTCGACGACGTGCGCCAGGTCCTCCGCCGTCCGCTCCCGCTGGGTCTCGTCGTACTCCCGCATCGGGGGGAACCGGCGCTCCAGCTCGGTCAGCGTCTCCTTGACCAGCCGGCCGCGCGACTGGGCGACCATGCTGTACTCCTGGTCGGCCAGGTGCGGCAGGTCGTCGATGGCCTGCCGGGCCCCCGTCGGCCGTGCCAGGCCCGCCTCCAGCACCGCCGCCGCGCCCCGCGCGTCCGGGGCCCACGCGTCGGCGCCCAGGGCACGTGCGTACCGCCCGTCCACGCCGAACGCCCGGCCCCCGGCGACCACCGGCACGCCGACGGACCGGCAGGCGGTGATCGCGGTGTGCGCCCGCGGCAGGTGGGTCGGGATGGACCCGGAGAGCAGCACGGCGTCGGAGTTGGTGTGGTGCTGGTGCGCGACCAGATGGGGCGTCGGCGTCTGGGCGCCGAGGTAGTCGACCTGCCAGCCCCGCAGCCGCAGCGTCTCGGCGACCAGCCGGGCGGGGAACGCGTGCCACTCGCCGTCCACGCAGCTGACCGTCACCCGGCCCCGCCGCACGGTGGGGCGGGTGCTCGCCGGATGGTGCGCCAGCGCGGTGATCACCCGCTCGTTGATCGCCGTGGCCGCGTGCTCCTGCGCGACGGTGATCCGGTCGGCGGCCCACTCGACGCCGATCCTCGCCTGCACGGCCGCGACCACGTCGAGCAGCAGGTCCTCCTCGTGCCAGCCGTCGGCCAGGGCGGCGCGCACCACGTCGACGGCGTCGTACTCGTCGCCGTCGATCACCGCCCGCCACAGCGCCTCGGCCGGCTCGGTGGCCGAGGCCCGCGGGCCGCTCATCCGTTCCTCCCCGTTCGTGCGTCCGCAGCGGTCGCGTCGTCGTCCGTGGCGCGACCCGTGCGCGGGGCGCCGATGGCGACGACGGCCATGTCGTCGTGGCGGCTTCCCGGCTCCAGCCACTGCGCCGCCAGCATCTGTACGTGTTCCACCATGGCCTCGCCCGGCATGCCTCCGCACCCCGCGAGGGCCTGCCGCAGGCGCTCCTCACCGAACAGCTCGCCGCCCAGCGGTCCGCCGCGGGCCTCGGTGATGCCGTCGGTGTAGAGCAGGCAGATGTCGCCCGGCGCGAGGACGGTCTCCACGGTCCGGGCGGTCACCTCGGGCAGCGCGCCCACGAGGGTGCCCTGTGTGGGTACCTCCTCGACCCGGCCGTCGGTGCGCACCACGAGCGGCGGGAGGTGCCCGGCGCCGGTCAGCCGCAGCCGTACGGAGCCCTCCTGGCGCTGCACGGAGGCCAGCACCAGCGTGGCGAACCGGGCGTGGTGGGAGGTGAGCAGGGCGCCGTTGAGCATGCGCAGCACCCGGAGGTGGTCGGAGGCGAGCGGCTGCAGCGCGTGCAGCGTGTTGCGGATCTTCCCGGTGAGCACCGCCGCGTCCAGTCCCTTGCCGGCCACGTCACCGAGCGCCACGAAGGTCTCGGCGGAGGCGTCGGGCCCTGGGTGGACGTCGTAGAAGTCGCCGCCGACCCGTTCGTGGTCCATGGCGGTGCGGTAGCGGCCCGCGTAGTCGACGCCGTGCACGCGGCTCAGCGGCGGCGGCAGCAGCTCCCGCATGAGGGTGCCGGTGATGGCGGTCTGCTCGCCGTACAGGCGGGCGGCCGACAGGGCGGTGCCCGCGCGTGAGGCGAACAGCCGGGCGAACGCCTCCTCCTCGGTCGTGAACCCCTTCTCGGTGTGCGACCGCAGCAGGACCAGCGCGCCGGCGGGGACCCCGTGCCCGGGCAGCGGGGTGACGAGCACGGAACCGAGCGGTCCGGAGAAGCCGTCGGGGACCGCCCAGTCCGGTATGGCGGCCGGGTTGATCCAGCGGGCCGGCACCGGCGGGAAACCGCGCAGGGCCTCGTCCAGGCCGGGGACGGAGAGTGGGTCGATCTGCCGGGTCTCCTGCACCACCCGCCGCCCGCGCAGGGCGTGGGTGACGGCGTACCGGTGGCCGGTCGGCGGGGTGATCAGTACGGCGGCCTCGGCGAGGTGGTCGGCCGCCATGCGGGCGGCGACCTCCGCGCAGCGCGGCACGTTCAGGGAGGACAGGAGGGTGCTGAAGAGGTCGGAGGTGGCGTCGGCCCGCCTACGGGTCTCCCGCGCGGCGGTCTCGGCCCGTACGAGGTCGGTGCGGTCGAACAGCCACCAGGCCACCGCACCGTCGTCGGTGGGGGAGGGCCGGGCCTCGTAGGCGCGGTCGCCGAAGGTCCCGGTCGGCGTGGCCGCCGCCGGGTCCGAGGTGCCGGCGACATGGCGCCGGTGCGCGTCCGCCAGCCACGACGGCGGGAGACCGGTGGTGGGGGAGGCCGCGGTGAGGCGGCGCGCGGCGCGGTTGCGGCCGACGAGCCGGCCGCGTGTGTCCAGCACCAGAACAGGGCAGGGCGCGTCGTCCCACGTCGGAGTGGACCCGTCGCGCGGTATGCCGCACGGATCGGCGCTGGAACCGGGGGAGGAAATCACGAACGAGGTGCGCGCCGCGCACCCACCCCCTCTCTCGTCGGCGTGAGCAGGTACGGCGGCAACGGTTCCCCATCCGTACGCGCGAGGCAACCTGCCTGGTCGGCGAGGAAGTCCATGGGACGCGGGGTACCCCCGAACAGGTGTTTCATGCCTGGCCACGGACGGTGGGGCCGTCCCGGCCGGCGGTGAGCACGGCCTGCCGCACGGCCCGGTGCACGGCGCGCGCCAGCCGCGCCCCCCACAGCGACCGGGGCCCCGCGAAGGCGTATGCCTCCCGGTGCGGGCCCGGGGCGTCGGCGACCACGCACACCGCGTCGGTGGGCGTGCCGGAGCAGTCGTACCCGCTCTCCACCAGCGCCTGGACCTTGGCCTCCGTGGCGGTGGCCACCGCGTTCACCAGGGCCGCGTCGGTCAGCGCGGCCGGTACGGCCACCACCACGTTGATCGTGCCCGGGTCCTGCACGCCCGCGGCACCCTCCCCGGGCCGGGCGGCCCAGCCGCGCACGTCCACCCCCGCTGTGACGAACGCCCCCACGCCGCCGTCGTCCGCGTGCGCGTACGCGGACACGTCGGCCGCCGTCATCAGCCCCACCCCGTCACCCCGCACCCCCGCCGTGGCGGCGAGGCAGGCCAGGTGCCGTTCGGGGTCGGTGCGCCGGTAACCGTGCGCGACCTGGGCGTTGAGGATCCAGTCCCGCTCGCCGATGCCGCCGCCCAGCACCGCGCTGCTGATCGTGCGCCGCCCGGGCCCCGCGGTCCACAGCAGCGCGTGCAGCAGCTCACCGTCCTCGGTGCGGGTCAGGAGGCGCGGGGCCGGCAGAGCGGGGGTCGTGGCGTGCGGGGGCAGTACGGCGGTCACCGGGCGGGGCTCCTTGCGGGGGTCGGCCCGACCGATCGTAGGCCGGGCCGGCTCCGCTCCCCGCGGCGGGGTTGATCACACGGCGGTGGCGTCCTGCGGAGCGCGGAAGCAGGCGGTGACCGTCTTCCCGTGCGGGCAGGGGCGGGCCTCCCACGTGTCGGCGAGGACGTCGACGAGGAACATGCCGCGTCCGCCGACCCGTTCGTCATCCGGTTCCCGGGGCGTCGGCAGCGCGGTGGAGCCGTCGTGCACCGAGATGTGCAGGCAACGGGTGTCCCACGACATGACCAACTGCGCGTCCGTACGGGCGTGCACATGCGCGTTGGTGACCAGTTCCGACACGGTGAGCAGCACGGCGTGGGCCGTGTCGGGCGCGGTCTCGTCCCATCCCAGGGAATTGAGGTGTTCCTGCGCCCAGTCACGGGCCGCCTTCACCCCCTGGCCCATCGGCAGGGAGCGGGCCCAGCCCACGGTGCGCACCGACTGTTCGTTCATGGAGTCCTCTCGGATCTACGGCCGGCGGTCCGGACGGGTGTGTCCCGGACCGCTCGGGCAGGGGGACGGCTCAGCGCCGGCCGCCGCGCAGCCGTCCCAGCAGCCGCTGGGCCTGCGCCCGCCGGCGGGGGTCGGACGCGGCCCGCCGCACCTGCTCGGCCGTGCGGCGTCCCTGGGGGCTTCGGGCGAACTGTTTGATGCGCTCCACCATGCCGGGCATGGTTGCTCCTCTCGCTGGGCGTCGGCGGTGTACTCGCCGCTCTCCACCTACCCGCTGGGGGCGGGTACAGCCCTGGGCCGGGGCGGTGATTCGCTGCCGGCTGCCGGACGCGACGGCACCAGGGCGACGGAGGTTGCGCCGGGTGCGCGTGGGGCCGGGCGGGGGAGAGGCGGAGCGGGGCGCGCTGCTGGGGGCGCTGGACGGCGCGGGCAGGACCCGGCGGGGAGGGGCGCTGGGGGGGGCGCTGCTGAGGGGCAGGGGTGTCGGCAGGCGGACGGGGGATCCTCGGGAGCGGGTCGGGGCCGGCCGGCTGCGGGAGGCGGGTTCGTCGCCCGCCGAGGCGAACCGGCTCGGAGCTCCGCCGCAAGCGGCCGTCGCGGGACCGGAGTTCGGCCCGGCGGGGCGGTCGGCCGCTCCAGCCGTCCCGGCGTCGCGTGGTCCGGCACGCGCATCTGCGGCGTTGTCGTCGGTTGCCGACGCTCCGCGTCGACGCCCTCCTCCGCCGCCGGCGGCGCGCCCGGCGACGTGCCCCACGGCGTGTCCGACGACACGCCCGGCGGCGCCCCGGAGGTCCCGCCGCGTACGGCGCCGTCGTGCACGCCGGCGGTGCCCTCCGGTCCGCGCGGGCAAGGGGGGCGTCGGAACACGGCGCGCGTGCGGCAGGCCCCGGGGCCCACGGTGGGTGGCGGCGGGCGTGCCGGGGCCTCACGGCGGGAGGCGCCCGGCGCGCGCGGGAGCTCGGTCCCGGGCGCGTGAGAGGGTGCCGGGCGTGGCCGGACGCGGACCGGCGGGCGGGGCACCCGACGCCGGGCGTCCCCGTCGACACGCCCGGAGTCCGACGGCGCTCGTCGCCAAGCCCCGCTCCGGTCCCCTCCGTTGACGCAACCGCGCTCGCGGACCCCGCTGTGTCACGGATGTGTTTGCCGGAGGAGTCAGCGGCAAACCGGTGTCCATGACCGAACAGAACAAGAATGCCAACCGGAAGACCTCGACCGCCGCGTCCACGGCGTCCAAGGCCAAGTCGGCCACCGACAAGGCGACCGAGCCCGCGAAGAGCACCGCCAACGGCGTGGCGAACAAGGCGGGTGACGCCGCGTCGGCGGCCGCATCCGGCACCGAGCGCGCGGCTCGGGTGGCGAACGGCGCCGCACAGTCCGCCGCCAAGGGCGTGGAGGCCGGCCGCCGCGCCGTCGTCAGCGCCACCGGACAGGTCGCCGCGGGCGCCAAGACCGCCTGGACGGTCGTCGCCAACCGCCGCCTCGTCGCCGCCGGCGCGGCCGCCGGACTGACCGCGCTGACCGCCGCCTCCTACGCGGTGGGCCGCCGTGCGGAACGTCACACCCACGGTCCGCTGACCCGGATGACCGGCGGCCGTATCTGACACCACGGGGGCCGGAGCGGACCGAGCCCACTCGCGCGGCGACGCTCCGGCGGGGAAAGATGTCTCCGCAAGCGTAAGAACCGACCTTTGCGGAGGAGTGGGCACATGCAGCACGAGCGAGCGGGCGGTCCGGCCGGCCCCGAGGACCTCGTCGACGTCGCTCGGCTGGTCACGGCGTACTACGCGCTCCACCCCGACCTGGACGACCCGGGGCAGCGCGTCACGTTCGGAACCTCGGGGCACCGCGGCTCGTCGCTGGCGGCCGCGTTCAACGAGGACCACATCGCCGCGACCAGCCAGGCCATCTGCGAGTACCGCGCCGAACAGGGCACCGACGGGCCGCTCTTCCTCGGCGCGGACACCCACGCCCTGTCCGAACCGGCCCGGGTCACCGCCCTGGAGGTGTTCGCGGCCAACGGGGTGACGGTGCTGATCGACGACGCCGACGGCTACACGCCCACCCCGGCCGTCTCGCACGCCGTACTCAGCCACAACCGGGGCCGCGGCACGGGACTCGCCGACGGCGTCGTCGTCACCCCCTCCCACAACCCGCCCGCCGACGGGGGCTTCAAGTACAACCCGCCCAGCGGCGGCCCCGCGGGCTCGGACGCGACCGGCTGGATCCAGGAGCGGGCCAACGAGATCATCCGGGGCGGCCTCAAGGACGTCCGCCGCATCCCGTACGCCCGCGCCCTCGCCGCGCCCGGGACCGGCCGGTACGACTTCCTCGGCACCTACGTCGCGGACCTGCCGAACGTGCTGGACCTGGACGCGATCCGCGCCGCCGGCGTCCGCATCGGCGCCGACCCGCTGGGCGGGGCGTCCGTCGCCTACTGGGGCCGGATCGCCGAGCAGCACCGCCTGGACCTCACGGTGGTGAACCCGCTCACCGACCCCACCTGGCGGTTCATGACGCTGGACTGGGACGGCAAGATCCGCATGGACTGCTCCTCGCCGTACGCCATGGCGTCCCTCATCGGGCAGCGCGACCGCTTCGACATCGCGACCGGCAACGACGCCGACGCCGACCGGCACGGCATCGTCACCCCGGACGCCGGCCTGATGAACCCCAACCACTACCTGGCCGTCGCCATCGGCTACCTGTACGCGCACCGCGAGCGGTGGCCGTCCGGCGCCGGCGTCGGCAAGACCCTGGTGTCCTCCGCGATGATCGACCGGGTCGCCGCCGACCTGAAGCGCGACCTGGTCGAAGTGCCGGTCGGCTTCAAGTGGTTCGTGGACGGTCTGGTCGACGGCACCCTCGGCTTCGGCGGCGAGGAGTCGGCCGGGGCGTCCTTCCTGCGCCGCGACGGCTCGGTGTGGACCACCGACAAGGACGGCATCATCCTGGCGCTGCTCGCCTCCGAGATCACCGCGGTCACCGGGAAGACGCCCTCCCAGCACTACGCCGCACTGACCGCACGCTTCGGCGAGCCCGCCTACGAGCGCATCGACGCCCCGGCGACCCGCGAGGAGAAGGCGCGCCTCGCGAAGCTCTCGCCGGCCCAGGTCACCGCGGACACCCTGGCGGGGGAGGCGGTCACCGGCGTGCTCACCGAGGCACCGGGCAACGGCGCGTCCATCGGCGGCATCAAGGTGAGCACGGAGAACGCCTGGTTCGCCGCCCGGCCGTCGGGCACCGAGGACGTGTACAAGATCTACGCGGAGTCGTTCCGGGGCGCCGACCACCTCCGCCAGGTGCAGGAGGAGGCCAAGTCGGTGGTCCTCACCGCGCTGGGAGGCTGAACCGGCGCACCCCGGCCCCGTCGCCGTGCCCCTGGTGGCCGGCCCGGGGCCGGCGGTGTGTCAGCCCGCCTGGATCCCGGAGGCGGACGGGCTGGTGAGACCCGCCGGCCGGGACGTCACCGCGGGCAGGGTCGCCGGGGCGTCCTCCGACTGCTGCAGCACGGTGTCGCCGGGCCCCTCGGCCGGGGTGCCCGCGCCGGTGGACAGCTGGGACCAGGCGCCCAAGGCCAGGGCGATCGCGGCGGCCGTGCCCACGACACGGCCGACCCGGCGTATCCGGGCGCGCCCGTCCAGGTCCCGCCAGGACGGGCCCTCCCCCGGGTCGTCCGGATGCCACAGGTCACCTACCGCGTCCGCCGCGTCGTACCGCTGCCCCGTGCCGTCGTCGGTGCGGGCCGGCTGCGGCAGGCGCCCGAAAGCCCGCTGCCGCGCGGAAGGTTCCTTCGGGGCGGAGGCCCGGATGGCGTGCTCGTCGTCCATGAGGAACCGCTGCCAGACGTCCTCGGGCAGCGACGGCACGCCGTCGTCCCCGCCCTGCGGTGCCCCGCCGTCGTCCGGTCTCTGCGCGGTCACGTCCGTCCGTTTCCTCTCGTGTGCCGGAGCCGGCCGGCGGCACCGCGGCTCACGCGCACCCGGCCCGCCAGGATCATTGCACAGCGCAGGAACACCGGAACAGCGGACCGCCGCCCCGCCGTGTCCCGGCGCGTCCCACCTCGCCCCGATGCCCCGGCCGCTCCGGCGACCGCGCATGCGGAACGGTGCCGGCCCCCCTCGTCACGAGGAGGGCCGGCACCGTGATGTGCGGTGGGGTCAGCCGATGGTGACCAGGGTGCCGGCACCGTTCGGGTAGGCGATGTAGGCGGTGGCGGGCCGGTCGGACGGGACCCCCTGCCACGAGGCGGTCAACGTCAGCGGAACACCCGGCTTCGTGGTGGCGTGCTGCGGGGTCACGGTGAAGGTGCCGCCCGCCGGGGTGGCGGCCGGGCCGACCAGGTTCGACTGGAGGGAGAACGTCATGTCCCCCAGCTGCGGCTTACTGCCCAGCGTCATCACCACGACCTGGTACGTGCCGGGTTTCATGGTCGGCACGCTCACCACCGGACGCGTCATGTCCAGTGCCAAGTCCCCGACGATGGACGGGTTGTGCCCGTCGCCGGGGTCGTGGATGACGACCATGCTGAGCTTCGCCTCCGGGTTGTCGGGCGTCACGAAGAACTGCCCGGCCTCCGTGCCCTCCGGCACGGTGAGCTCGAAGTACTTCTCGGGGTCGTCCGTGGACACCGTGCCGCGGACCGGAGCGCCCGTCACCGGGCCGCGGGCGGTCGGGGTGAGCGAGGTGGAGCCGGGCGTCACTTCGAAGGAGACGCTGCCGCTCCCCGCGGGACCGGACACCTTGTCGGGAGCGATCAGGCTCCACGGCGTCAGCACGATCGGGCTGCGCACCTCGGTACGGCCGTGCCGCCAGGTGAGGTCACCGGTGACGGTGTCGCCGGAGCGCCCGGTCGTCAGCTGGAAGGTCACCGTGAACGTGGCCTTCTGGCCGGCCTTGCCGAAGTGCAGCACGGACGGGCTGACGGTGGCCTTCACCCCGGGCACGGAGACCGAGGCCCGGTAGGTGCCGGGAGCCACGGCGGTGACGGTGCGGGTCACGGTCTGCGAGCCGACCATCCGGCCGATCGCGATGGACGGGTAGTTGAGGTCGCTGGGGTCGACCGCCTGCACGTCCGTGCCGGTGTCGACGCCGAGCCCCGCGAGGTAGGCCAGCCACTCCTTCTCGGTGGAGTCGTAGACCAGGCCCGGTTCGAACATGTCGGCCGGCTGCACCTGGCCGGCGCCCTGGGCGAAGGCGTCGGTGCTCTCGCCGCCGCTCGCCGTCCTGGTGGCGGAGGCGGTCGTCATCATCGCGGACTTCACGGCCATCGGCGACCACGCGGGATGCTCGGCCAGGTACAGCGCGGCGAGGCCGGCGATGTGCGGGGTCGCCATCGAGGTGCCGGACTCGAAGTCGAAGTCGTGGCCGTGGTGGGAGGCGGGTGCCACCGCGGCGAGGATGCCCACGCCGGGGGCGGCGATGTCGGGCTTCAGCAGGTCACCGTTGTTCTGCGTCGACGGCCCCCGCGAGGAGAACGGCGCGATCTGCGGGTACGGCAGCCCGCTGCTCCCGCCCGGCTCCAGACCGGCCTGCGCTCCGGCGGTGGCGGCGTAGGCCCGTACGGCGGTGGCGTCGGGCGTGTTGAGGTGCACCGTGGGCACCGCGTGCAGGTCGCCGCTGGTGTCGAGGTCACTGGTGTTCACCAGGATCATGCCGACGCCGCCGGCCCGCTCGACCTCCTGGGACTTGTCCACCCGCGGGTTGACACCCCGGTCGCAGACGACGATCGTGCCGGCGGCCTTCGCCGGGTCGAGCGTGCCGTCCTTGCACAGGGCCGCGTCGCTCGTGGCGGTGGCGGCGTTCCTCACCTTCTCCGCCAGCACCAGCGGCTTCGGGCCGAGCGCGGACCGGACGGTGGTGCTGCCGCCGACGTAGGTGGCGCCGTTGCCCAGGCGCGCGGTCGCCTCGTACGGCGCCAGGGTGCTGGCGGCGACCGTGGTCGTCCACGGGGCAACGTTGTCAAGAGAGGCGGTGTCCGGACCGGCGTTGCCGGCCGCGGCGGCGACGAAGACGCCCGCGGCCGCCGCTGTGCGGAAGGCACCCTGGACGGGGGAGTCGGGGCCGGTCTCGATGATCGAGCCGGCCGAGTAGTTGATGACGTCGACGCCGTCGGCGACCGCCTGGTCGATCGCGGCGACGATGTCGGAGGTCATGGCTCCGGAGTCCGAGGGCGACTTGCCCGTCCAGAACGCCTTGTAGACCGCGACGGCGGCGCCGGGCGCGACGCCGGAGACCTTCCCGAGGCGCTGTCCCTCGACGGTGACGTCGACACCGCTGTCGCCGGCCGCGGTGGACGCCGTGTGGGTGCCGTGGCCCTCGCCGTCCCGGGGGGAGACGTAGTCGGCGCGGCGTTCCGGCGGCACCATGTCCAGCCAGGCGTCACCGAAGTAGCGGGCGCCGACCAGCTTGCTGTTGCAGGCGCGGGCGGTGAACTCCTCGCCGGTCTGGCACGTCCCGGTGAAGGTGCCGCCGTCCGCCTTCCGCATGACGACGTCGTCACCCTTGCGGTAGGGACGGTAGGGATCCTTGGCGGTGGGCGGCGCGGCGCCGAGCGGAGCGGCCGCGAAGGAGCGGCTCTCCGGCCAGACGCCGGTGTCGATGTCGCCGATCACGACGCCTCGGCCGGCCGCCTTGGTGCCGCCGAGGGCCTCCCACAGGCCGTGTCGCCCCGTCAGGCCGAGGAAGTCCTGGGAGTTCGTGTCGTCGGCGACCTTGTTGAGGGTGTCCGGCGTGACCGAGAGCACCCTCGGGCTCTTGGCGAGCAGGGCCGCCTGCGTGGCGGACAGGTCGGCGGAGAAGCCGTTGGTGACCACCGCGTAGTGGCGCTCGATCCGCGCGCCCACCGACGCGGCGACGGCGCGGTGTTCGCCGGTGAGGTGCGTGCGGTAGCGCACGGCGTCGGCGTCGGCAAGGTCGACCTTGCCGCCGGGCGCGGGGGCGGTGCCGGGTATGCCGTCGACCCCTCCCCGGTAGGCGGCTATCGGTTGGTCGGCGAGGGTGACGACGTAACGGCCCGCGGGCAGGTCCTTCACCGGCACCGGAGTGGGACCGGACGGCGGAGCCGCGTGGGCGGGAGCGACGGACGACAGGGACAGGGCGAAGAGGGAGGCCGCTACGAGGGCGGCCGGTCTCACGCGTGACTTCGGGGCCAAGATCGGTCCTCCAAAAGGGGAAAGGCCGGACAGCACGGGACACGTGGGCGTGACGGGGTGCGGGTGGAGGCCACGTCCGGGGCGCTGCGGGGGATCCAACGGTTCAGAAGTGAACGGCTTCCGAAGGGCCGGTGTCCAGATAATCTTGTGGCGTCTTCGGACATCTGGCGGATCACGCCATCGCGAGGAGCGCACACGTGTTGGAGCCACTGGGCATCTGCGAGTTCGACGAGGGCGTCTACCGCGCGTTCCTCACCAGGGCGGACCTCCGCCCGCAGGAGTACGCCAGGACGGCCGGCGTGTCCCCGGACCGTGTCCGCCGGGCCGTGAACCGGCTCGTCGGTATGGGGCTGTTGCGCCCTGACGGCAGCGGAGGCCACCGGCCCGTCGGGCCGGGCACCGCACTGACCGCCCTGCTCAACCAGCGGCGGCTGGCGGCGGAGGCGGCGTTCGCCGCGGTGGGGACGGTCGTCGAGGACCTCGAGGAGGAGTACCGGGCGGGCCGGCTGCGTACCGATCCCGGCAGCCTGGTGGAGGTCCTGTCGGGACGCGACGTCGTCGCACAGCGGATCGACGAGCTCAACCAGTCGGTCAGTTCGCACCTATGGATCCTCGACCGGCCGCCGTACCACGACCGTGCCGACGGTCTCCCGCACACCAACGAGGCGGAGAAGGCGACGACCGCCGCCTGGGCGCGCCGCGGCGTGGACCTCCGCTCGGTCTACTGCCCGGACTCCATGGGGCGTCCGGGCCGCTTCGAGACGGTGCTGGAGATGGTCGAACTGGGCGAGCAGGCCCGGATGCTGCCCAGCCTGCCCTTCAAGCTGCACATCATCGACCGCCGCGTGGCCCTCGTCCCCTTGGTCGGCGGCGCCTACGACAACCTCGCCGTCGTACACCCCTCGGGACTCCTGGACGCCCTGATCGAACTCTACGAAACGTACTGGGACAAGGCGTTGCCCATCGGTACACCCGGCCCGGACACGGACAGGAGCAAACCCACCAGCGAGGAGGTCGCCTTGCTGACGATGCTCCGCGCCGGGCTCAAGGACCAGGCCATCGCCCGCCAGTTGGGGCTCAGCACCCGCACGGCGACGCGCCGCATCGCCGCGCTGATGGCGCGTCTCGACGCGACGACACGCTTCCAGGCCGGCGTGGAGGCCTGCGCCCGCGGCTGGATCTGACGGCGGAATCCTGCGGGCGAACGCGGCGGCCTTCGGCGACCGACGGCGGGCAGGGCCGGCGCCGTCGCGGCCGGCGCCGGACGGCGGGCGTTTTGCGGAACCGGCAACATCGCTCGCCGTCCCTCCGCCGAGGGGACCATGCTCGGAAACGTCCTCGGGGCCGCACCGGCCCCGAGCCCGCGCACCCGGAACGACCCTGGAGCAGCCGTGCCCGAGCCCACGTCCTCCCGCCCCGTGGCACCCCCCGTCCACCGTCTGGTCCCCTCGCCCGCGGGCCGGCTGCACCTGGTGGAACAGGGCAGCGGACCGCTGGTGCTGCTCGTCCACGGCTTCCCGGAGGGCTGGTACTCCTGGCGCCACCAGCTGCCGGCCCTGGCCGCCGCCGGCTACCGGGCGGTCGCCGTCGACGTCCGCGGCTACGGCCGGTCCTCCCGGCCCGCCGCCACGGACGCGTTCCGCATGCGGGAACTGGTCGCGGACGCCGTCGCCGTGGTCGACGCCCTGGGGGAGCGGACCGCCGTCGTCGTCGGCCACGACTGGGGCTCGGCCGTCGCCGCGAACGCCGCCCTGATCCGGCCCGACGTCTTCCGCGCGGTGGCCATGCTCAGCGTGCCGTACGCCCCGCGCGGCGGTCCGAAGCCCAGCACGGTCTTCGCCTCGGTGGGCGGCGACGAGGAGTTCTACGTCTCGTACTTCCAGGAGCCGGGGCGCGCCGAGGCCGAGATCGAGCCCGACGTACGCGGCTGGCTCGCCGGCTTCTACGCCGCCCTGTCCGGCGACACCATGCCGGGGCCCGGCGCGCCCCCGCCGTACTTCGTGGGGCCGGGCGGGACCCTCCGCGAACGTTTCCCCACGGGCCGGCTGCCCGCCTGGCTCGACGAGACCGATCTCGACGTGTTCGCCGGGGAGTTCGAGCGCACCAGGACGAGGGGGGCGCTGGCCCGCTACCGCAACCTGGACCGGGACTGGGAGGACCTCGCGGAGTACGACGGCGTTCCGCTCACCCAGCCGTCCCTGTTCATCGGCGGTGGCCTCGACGCGTCCACCACGTGGATGGCCGACGCCATCGCGGCCTTCCCCCTCACGTTGCCCGGCCTGGTGTCGTCCCACATCCTCGACGGCTGCGGCCACTGGCTGCAGCAGGAGCGGCCCGAGGAGACCAACCGCCTCCTGACGGACTGGCTCGCGGCCCTGCCCCCGGCCGCGTGCTAGGTTCCGGCACGACAGCGAGCGCGTGACACCCGGCGCGGCCGGGACGCGGGGACGGACGGCGGCGGACCATGACGTCGGAGCACACCGGCACACCTGACGGCGGGACACCCCTGCCGCGCATCCTCTGCGACACGGCCGCGCTGGCGGCCGTCGACGACGCGGCGGCCGGCGCGCTGTGGCGGCTGGCGGAGTCCGGCCGGCAGCTCGACGCCAACGTCGTCCGTCTGCCGCCCGGCCACCGGGTGGACACCCACCGCGAGCCCGACCTCGACGTCCTGCTGCTGGTCCTGTCCGGTCACGGCACCCTCACCGCCCCGGACGGCGAACACCCGCTGCCCGCCGGCACCCTGACCTGGCTGCCCCACGGTTCGACCCGCTCCCTGGCCGCGGGCGACGACGGCCTCACCTACCTCACCGTCCACCGCCGGCGCCCGGGCATGACCATCCGCACCCGCGACGCCTGACGCCCGCCGCCACGGCCCCACCGCCCCGCTGCGCACGGGACCGGGACGCCCGTCGGAGCGATCGTTATGATGCCCGCATCGCTCAAACGAACATTCCGTCGCGGGGAGGGCCTCATGCGGGAGCCGGCCGAGGTCAGAAGGCAGCGGATCCTGGCTGCCGTGGAGTCCCGGGGCTCGGCGCGGGTGACCGACCTCGCCGCCGAGCTCGAGGTGTCGGTGGTGACCGTGCGGCGGGACGTGGAGGAACTGGCCCGCGAGGGCCGGCTGCGCCGCGGTCACGGTGTCGTACGCTCCACGCTCGCCGTCCGGGACCTGCCCGCGCCCCGGCCGCCGGACGGCGACACGGTGGCCGTCGTCGTCCCGGAGCGCCACAGCTACCTGTACGAGTCGCTGCACGGCGCCCGCTCGGTGCTGGAGGCGGCGGGCAAGCGCATCGCCCTGCACATCGCGCCGCAGGCATCCGGTGCCGAACGGCCGCTGGTGGAGCGGGCGCTGGAGGACGGCGCAGCGGGCCTGCTGCTGGCCCCGCGCTGGCGCACCCTGGCAGACGAGGAGGCCGACCACCCGTGGCTCGCGGCGCTGGAGGTGCCCGCGGTGCTCATGGAGCGGCGCCCCGGTCCGGGCACCCCGCTGCACGCCATGGACTCGGTCTGCTCCGACCACGCCTACGGCGCCCACCTGGCCGTGGAGCACCTGGTGGGCCTCGGCCACCGGCGGATCGTGTTCGCCACGCGCGACGACAGCCCCACCGCGCGCACCCTGCGCTCGGCGTGCGCGCGGATCGCGGAGGCGCATCCGCTGGTGGAGGCGTGGGCGTGGGCGCTGAGCGCGCCCGAGGCCGGCCGGGAGGGCCCGTACGCCCCCCAGGAGACGGCCGAACCGCACGAGGTGCTGCGGAGGACGGGCGCCACGGCGGCCGTGCTGCACGGTGACGTCGACGCGCTGATGCTGGTGCAGCGGCTGGCGGACCAGGGGGTGCGGGTGCCGGAGGACTGCTCCGTCGTGGCCTACGACGACGTGGTGGCCGGCCTGGGCACCACACCGCTGACGGCCGTCGCCCCGCCGAAGGCGGAGGTCGGCAGGGCCGCCGCCGAACTGCTGCTGGAGCGGCTGGAGTCGGAGGCGGGCGCGCGGGCCCCGGTGCGCAGGACGGAACTGCTGCCCTCCCTGTCCGTGCGCGGCTCCACGCGCGCCCTCTGACCACCCGCTCCCGCAGATGAGCGTTTGAACGATTCATTTTCTTCTGATCGCTCTATTGACCGTTTCCCGGTCGAGCCCCGACGATTCCCGTGTCCCGAACAGCCGTGTCCCCGACACGCCAGGAGCCGCGGGAGGCGCCATGCCCGGTCGACACCGCCGTCGATCCGTGCTCGCCGCGATGGCCGCCGCGCCGCTTGCAGGAGCCCTCGGCGCCTGCAGCGGGGGCGCGGACGACGCCCCATCAGGCAGCAGCACCGGCAGCAGGAGGGCCGTACGCGTCACCTTCTGGTCCGCCCTGCGCGGCAGCCAGGAAGTGGTCGACGCCTTCAACCGCACCCACGACCGCGTCCAGGTCGACTTCCAGCAGATCCCCTCCGGAGGGCAGGGCGGCTACGCCAAGCTCAGCAACGCCGCCCGGGCGGGCAACGCCCCGGACGTCGCCACCATCGAATACCCGCAGGTGCCGGGGTTCGCCATCGACGGCGTCGCCCGCGACATCACCGACCTGGTCGACGACCGGCTGCGGGCGCGGCTGCTGCCCCAGGCGTTCGGCCTGACCACCTTCCAGGGACGCGTGTTCAGCGTCCCGCTCGACGTCGAGCCCATGGTGATGCACTACCGGGCCGACCTGTTCGACCGCTACGGCCTCCGGGTCCCGCGCACCTGGGACGAGTTCGCCGACCTCGCCCGCGTGGTGCGGCGCACGGCGCCCGAGCAGCGGCTCGTGCTGTTCCCCACTGACGGCGCCACCCAGTTCGCCGCCTACTCCTGGCAGGCGGGCGCCCAGTGGTTCGACACCCGCGACGGCGCCTGGAACGTCTCCCTCGCCGACGCCCCGACCCGGCGGGTCGCCGCGTACTGGCAGGACCTCATCGACCGCGACGAGGTCTTCGTCAACGCTGTCGAGAGCCGGCAGTCCGACGCCCAGATCGGCGGCGGACTCGTCCTCACCCGGCTCAGCGGCGCGTGGGACGCCGGCGCCCAGATGAACGCCCGACCCGGCCAGAAGGGGCAGTGGCGCATCGCACCACTGCCCCAGTGGGACACCGGCCGCCCCGCCGTCGGCACCCACGGCGGCTCGACGTTCGCCGTCACCAAGGACAGCAAGCACCCCGAGGCGGCGATGGAGTTCATCGCCTGGCAGGTTTCCCACCCCGACGCCCTGCGTGCCCGCCTGTCCAGCGGCACCAGCAGCCAGTACCCGGCGGCCTCCGCCCTCGTCGCGGTCGGCCGGGACGCCTTCGACCGCTCCTACTACGGCGGCCAGGACATCTACACCCTCTTCGAACAGGAGGCGGACAAGATCCGCGACGGCTGGGTCTGGGGCCCGCGGATGACCGCCACCGGCAGGGTCATGCAGGACTCCTTCGCTCGGGTCGGAGCGGGCCGTGGCTCGCTGGCCGACGCGGTGCGCGCCGCCCAGGACGGCACCATGCCCGACCTCAGGGCCCTCGGCCTGTCGACCACCCAGCACAGCACCTGAGCCGCCCGAAAGGCAGGTGACCCCCTCATGACCGCGACGACCGGGCACACCGTGCGGGCCCCCGTCCCGCGCGCCGCCGCCCCCTCCGCCCGCGCCCGCGGGACCGCCCGGCGCCGCCGGCTGGGCGCCGCCGGCGTGCTGATGGCCCCCTTCTTCCTGCTGCTGGTCACCGTCTTCCTGATCCCCGTCGGCACCGCCGCCTACCTCAGCTTCTACAGCGACGACCAGCCCGGACTCGGCTTCGGCCCCGAGCGCACCGTCTTCGTCGGCCTGCGCAGCTACGCCGCCGTCCTCACCGACCCCACCTTCCTCGGCGGACTCGGCACGGTCGCCCTCTACTGCCTGATCTACATCCCGCTGATGGTCGTCGGCGCGCTCCTGCTCGCCCTGCTGCTCGACTCGGGCGTGGTGCGCCTGCGCGGCTTCGCCCAGCTCGGCCTGTTCCTGCCGCACGCGGTGCCCGGCATCATCGCCGCCCTCATCTGGCTGTACCTCTACACCCCCGGCATCAGCCCGGTCGTCGACCTGTTCGCCCGCGCCGACGTCACGATCGACTTCCTCGGCGTGCACACCGTCCTGCCGTCCATCGTCAACATCGCCCTGTGGAGCAACCTCGGCTACAACATGGTGGTCTTCTACGCCGCTCTCCAGGCCGTGCCCCGTGAGGTGATCGAGGCCGCCGTCGTCGACGGGGCGGGACCCGTGCGCACCGCCCTGCGGGTGAAGACCCCGCTGGTGCGCGCCTCCATCGTGATGGTCGCCATGTTCACCCTGATCTGGGCGCTGCAGCTGTTCACCGAGCCGATGCTGCTCAGCCAGTCCTCCCCGATGATCAACTCCCGCTTCTCGCCCAGCATGTACATCTACGACGCGGCCTTCACCCGCACCAACTACAGCCTCGCCGCGGCCGCCTCCGTCGTCCTGCTGCTGTGCACCATCGCCCTGTCCTACGGCGTCACCCGTTTCACCAGCCGCGACTCCACCGCCGAGGAGGCCCGATGAGCGCCACCGGCTCCACCCTGCTGCGTCCCCGTCTGCTGGGCCGGGCCACCGTCAACGCCGTCGTCGGCCTGTCCGTGCTCTACACCCTGCTGCCCGTGCTGTGGCTGGTGCTCGCCGCCACCAAGAGCCGGGACGCCCTGTTCGGCAGCGACCTGCTCTCGCCCGGAGACTTCTCCTTCGGACAGAACCTCACCGACCTGTTCGCCATGGACGGCGGCCAGTACGGACGCTGGTACGTCAACAGCCTGCTGTACGCGGTGCTCGGCGCCGCCGTCGGCGCCCTGGTGAGCGTCGCCTGCGGCTACGCCTTCGACAAGTACCGGTTCCGGCACAAGGAGAAGCTGTTCGGGCTGGTCCTCGCGGCCGTCATGGTGCCGCAGACCGTCCTCGCCCTGCCGCTGTACCTGATGGCCTCCGAGGCCGGACTCGTCAACACCTTCTGGGCGGTGTTCATCCCGGTCCTGTTCAACCCGTTCGGCGTCTACCTCGGCCGCATTTTCAGCCAGGGCTACGTCCCCGACGAGGTGCTGGAGGCCGCCCGCATCGACGGAGCGGGCGAACTGACCCTGTACGCGCGGGTCGCGCTGCGCATGCTCGGACCCGGCCTGGTGACCGTCTTCCTGTTCCAGCTCACCGCCATCTGGAACAACTTCTTCCTGCCCATGGTGATGCTCTCCGACCAGGACCTGTACCCGGTCAGCCTCGGGCTGTACGCGTGGAACAGCTCCGCGTCGGTCTCACCGGAGTACTACCCCGTGGTCATCATGGGATCGCTGCTCGCCGTGGTGCCGCTGATCCTCGCCTTCGCCCTGCTCCAGCGCTTCTGGCGGAGCGGCCTGACCGCCGGCGCCGTGAAGTGACCCCGTACGCAAGGAGTTTCCGCACCACATGACCGAGCCCCTGCCCGGCCTCCGCCCCCGCGCCGCCCTGGCCATGTCCCCGGACGTCGCCTCCGCCGTCCTCGACCCCGAGTCCCGCGCCGCCCTCGGCGCCCTGTGCGACCTGGCCCCGACGGTGCTGGAGGACCTCACCGCACCCGCCGCCCGCGCCGTGCTCGCCGACGTCGACCTGCTCGTCACCGGCTGGGGCTGCCCGCCCCTGGACGACGACGTCCTGCGGGCGGCGCCCCGGCTGCGGGCCGTCGTGCACACCGCCGGCAGCGTCCGCGGCCATGTCACCGACGCCTGCTGGGAACGCGGCATCGAGGTGTCGTCCGCCGCCGCGGCCAACGCCCTGCCGGTCGCCGAGTACACCCTCGCCATGATCCTGCTCACCGGCAAACGGGCGCTGGAGAGCGCCCGCGACTACCGCACCGCCCGCGCCCGCACCGACTGGCTGCGCACCCCCCGCACCGTCGGCAACCACCGCCGCACCGTCGGCGTCCTGTCCGCGTCCCTCATCGGCCGCCGGGTGATCGACCTGCTCCGCCCGCACGACGTCGAGGTGCTGCTGCACGACCCCTACGTCGACGACGCCGAGGCCGCACGGCTCGGCGTGCGGCGCGTGGACCTCGCGGAGCTGTTCCGGCGCAGCGACACGGTCAGTGTGCACACCCCGCTGCTGCCCGAGACGCGCGGACTGGTCTCCCGGGAACTCATCGGCTCCATGGGCCCCGACGCCGTACTCATCAACACGGCACGCGGCGCGGTCGTCGACCAGGACGCACTCACCGACGCCGCCGTGGCCGGGCGCATCCGGGCCGTACTCGACGTGACGGACCCCGAAGTCCTGCCGCCCGAGCACCCGTTGTGGGACTGCGAGCACGTGCTCCTCACCCCCCACCTCGCCGGCTCGCAGGGCAACGAGTGGCGCCGGCTCGCCGACACGGCCGTCTCCGAGATCGCGCGCTGGGCCCGCGGAGAGGGCTTCCTGCATCCCGTCCGACGCGAAAGGCTGGCCTTCCAGGCATGAGTATCCCGTTCGAACTGCCCGCCGACGACCGCGACATCAGTCCCCGCACCGGCTACACCCGCGCCCACTGGGAGGCGGTGGCGGACGGACTGCTCACGGCCGCCTGGCGCCGGAGCACCCCCGGCGGCGCCCTGCTGCACCTGCCGGGCCGCCCCTCCCGGTCGGGTGTGCGCTCCGACGGTCTGGAGGGCTACGCCAGGACGTTCCTCGCCGCCGCGTTCCGGGTCGCGGGCGCGGGCGGCGACGATCCGCACCACCTGCTGGAGCGGTACGCCGACGGGCTCGCCGCCGGCACCCGGACCCCCGGTCGGGACGACACCGAGTCCTGGCCGGTGATCCTCGACTTCGACGTCCAGGGCCAGCCGATGGTCGAGTCCGCGTCCGTCGCGCTCGGCCTGCGGCTCACCAGGCCCTGGCTGTGGGACAAGCTCGACCCCGGGGTGCGGGACCGGGCGGAGGAGTGGCTGAGGGGCGCCCTGCGGCACACCCCCGCACCCAACAACTGGTACCTGTTCCCGTACACCGTCGCCGGGTTCCTGGAGTCCGTCGGCCGGGGCGACGCCGAGACCGCCGCCGCACGGCAACGCGCGCTGGAACTGCTGGAGGGCTGGTACCGGGGCGACGGCTGGTACGCCGACGGCGACGGACGCGCCTTCGACCACTACAACGGCTGGGCCCTGCACCTGTACCCGGTCCTGGACGCCCACCTCTCCGGCGACGGCGAGGCCCTCGCCCACCACGGCGGACGCCTGCGCGCCCACCTGGACGGCCTCTCCCTGATGTTCGGCGCGGACGGGGCCCCGCTGCACTACGGCCGCTCCCTGACCTACCGCTTCGCCGCCTCCGCGGCCGTCTCCCTGGGCGCCGTCACCGGCCACACCCCGCTGACCCCGGGCGCCTCGCGCCGGATCGCGAGCGGCAGCCTGCGCCACTTCCTCGACCGGGGCGCGCTCACCGCCGACGGCCTGCTGTCCCTCGGCTGGTACGGCCCGCACGAGGCGAGCCTCCAGGAGTACTCCGGTCCCGCGTCGCCGTACTGGGCGTCGAAGGCGTTCGTCGCGCTGCTCGCCCCCGCCGGCCACGCCCTGTGGACGGACACCGAGGAACCCGCCCCGGTGGAGGAGGCCGACCGGGTGCTGTCCCTGCCCGGCCCCGGCCTGCTCCTCCAGGCCACCCGCGCCGACGGGATCGTACGGCTGCACAACCACGGCAGCGACCATGTGCGGCCGCACGAGGGGGAGTCCGCGGCCGGGGACGACCCGCACTACGGCCGCCAGGCCTACTCCACCCGCACGGGACCCACCGCACGCGGCAACGTCGCCGACAACCACCTGTCCGTGGAGGTGGGCGGACGGCGAAGTGTGCGGCGGCGCGTCCACCCCCTGGGCGCCGGGCACGGCGACGGCTGGGGCTGGGCCGCCTCCTGGCACCGGCCGGTCTTCGCCGAGGGGCCGCCGATGGTGCCGGGCCTCCGGGTCGAGAGCGTCGTCGTCGCGCACGGCCCCCTGGAACTGCGCGTGCACCGCGTGGTGGGGGCGCCGCCCGGATCACGGGTCGCCCTCACCGGCTGGGCCACCGGCCCCGAGGAGCCGTCGACGTCCGCCCTGCACGGCCTGTACGGCTGGGACGCCCCGGCTCCGGAGCTGCTGCCCGCCCCGCAGGGCACCGCCCGGACCCCGTGGGCGCGCGTCCCCCGCCTCACCGGCGGATGCGGGGGCACCTCGGTGCACGTCGGCCTGGCGGCCCTCACCGCCGCCGGCTCCGACGCCCCGCGGCTGTCGCGGGTGGTGACCGACGTGCTGGTGGACGACGGGACGGTGGAGGTCGTCTGGGCGCGGGACGCCTCCCGCACCCGTGTCTCGTTCGAGCCGCTGGAGGTCCGGCACACGCGTCCCTGAACGCGGCCGGCCGGCCTCAGGCGCGTGCGTCCCCCGCGCGCTCCGGGGCAGGCCCGGTGCCGTCGGGCGTGGTGTAGAACACCGACGAGCCCTGCTTGGAGCGCTGGGCCTGGTTGCGGGCCACCAGACCCTCCAGGGTGCTGCGCACGACCGTGGTCTTGATGCCGCGTCCGGGATGCGCCTCACCCAGCGCCGCGGCGACCTCCGCCGCCGAGCGCGGTTCCTTCTGCTCGCCCAGGTGCCGGCGGACGAGGTCGACCAGCTTCGGCGCGTCGCCCTTGGCCGGGCGCGCCTCGGCGGGCTTCGCCTTGGCCGCCTTCGCCGGCGCGGTACGGGTGGCCTTCGCCGCCGACGGCTTGCCCGCGGGCTTGGCGGTGGACGGCTTGCGCGCCGTCTTCGCCGATCCCACGGGGGCGGACGTGGCCGCACCGGCCTTCTTCCTCGTCCGCTTCGGCTTCTCCGCGCCGGACGTGACGCTGTTGCGGCTGCGCGGGGCGGGCACGGTCGCACCGCCGGACACGGCCGGTTCCTCGGCGGGCTGCGCGGGCTCGGCCGCCTCCGGGGACTCGGTGAGCGCGGCGGGCTCGGTGACCGCGGCGGCGGACGCGACGGGTTCCGCGGGCGTGACGGGCTCGGCCTCGACGGCTGCCGCGGCCTCGGCGGGCGCCGTGGCGACCTCCAGTGCCTGCTGCATCTTCACCAGCAGGGCGTGGTCCCGCTGGAGCACGGCCAACTGCTGCTGCAGGTCGGCGATCTCGGTACCGACCCGCTCCTGCTCCTTGACGTTGCGCTCCAGGTCGCTGGTGACCTGGGCGACGTACTGCGACGTGAGATCGGTGGCGACGGTCGATTGGTCGGACATTTCGGAGCCCCTTCGTCGGGTGGTCTGCCGGTGGCCAGCCATGGTACGGCCGGGCGGGGTTGACCGTTTCTCCTTCGTCCCTCCCCCGTGCGGTGCGCTGTTGACGTCCCCCGCGTCGCGAGGCCCCGTGATCCGCTGCGGATGCTGTGTTCATGCCATTGACAAGCCGGGCCCGAGCCGGAAACTTCAATGCGAGAGCCGCAAGAAGCGAACGAACGCCTGCAAAAGTCGAATCGGGCGATGGCAATCCATGGCAGAGGCTTCGCGCTGCCCGGGTGGCCGCGCGCCCCAGCACCCGCCGCGGAACGAGGACTTCATGAGACGCACGCGTTTCGGCCTGTGCACGATCACCGGCCTGCTCCTGGCCGGACTGATCGCCGTCGGCCTCTCACCCGGTACGGCCGGCGCCGCCGCCCAGGCGGTCCGCGGACCCGATCTGGCGCTCGGCAGAAGCGCCACGGCCACCGGGTCCCACCCCGAGCACCCCGCCCCACATGTCACCGACGGCAGTCAACTCACCTACTGGGAAGGCCCGTCGGGGCTGTTCCCGCAGTCCGTCCGCATCGACCTCGGTGCCACGGTGAGCGTGGACGAGGTCGTCCTGAAGCTGCCGGCCGCCTGGGAGGCCCGCACTCAGACCCTCGCAGTGGAGGGCAGCACCGACGGCAGCTCCTTCACCACGCTGTCCGCCTCCGCCGCCCACCGCTTCGATCCCGGGCAGGGCAACAGCGTCACCCTCGCCTTCCCGGCGCACGACGTACGCCACCTCAGGGTGCGGGTCACCGCCAACACCGGCTGGAACGCCGCCCAGCTCTCCGAGATCGAGGCGTACGGCGAGGACGCGGGGGGCGGACCCGGTCAGCCACCGGCCGACGGGACCAATCTGGCGCTGGGCAAACCGATCGAGGCGTCCTCCGTGATTCACTCCTTCGTGGCAGCCAACGCCAACGACGGGCAGACCGGCACCTACTGGGAGTCCGGCGGCCACCCCGCCACCCTCACCGTCCGTCTCGGCGCCGAGGCCGACCTCACCGGCGTGGTCGTCAGGCTCAGCCCGGACGCCGTGTGGGAACGGCGCACCCAAAGCATCGAAGTCCTCGGCCGCGACCGGTCGTCGAGCACGTTCACCACGCTCAAGGCCCGCGCCGACTACACCTTCGACCCGGCCGGCAACGGCAACGGCGTCACCATCCCGGTGAGCGGCCGGCACGCCGACGTCCAGCTGCGGTTCACCCACAACTCCGCCGGATATGGCGCCCAGGTCGCCGAACTGGAGCTCCGGGGCACCGCCGCGGCCAACCCCGACCTGCTCGTCACCGGCCTGGACTGGACGCCGGCCGCCCCCTCCGAGACGGACCCCGTCACCGTCCGCGCGACCGTGCGCAACGCCGGTACCGCCCCTTCCGCCGCCGCCACCGTGGACGTCACCCTGGAAGGCACCGTCGTGGGCAGCGCCCCCGTCGGCGCGCTCGCCCCCGGTGACTCCACCACCGTGTCGGTGAACGCGGGCACCCGCGCCCGGGGCAGCTACACCGTGTCCGCAGTGGTCGACCCCACGGACACCGTCCCCGAGCTGGACGAGACCAACAACAGCCGCACCGCCGCTGACAGGCTGACCGTCGCTCAGAGCCCCGGACCCGACCTGGAGGTCACCGCGATCCGGACCACCCCGGCCACCCCCGCCGCCGGAACACCGGTGTCCTTCACCGTGTCCGTGCACAACCGGGGCACCTCACCGGCCCCCGCCGGCTCGGTCACCCGGCTCACCGTGGCCGGCCGCACCCTCGACGGCACCACCGGGGCGATCGCCGCGGGCGCCACCGCCGAGGTCGCGACCGGCGGCACCTGGACCGCCGCCGCGGGCCCCGCCGTCCTCACCGCCACCGCGGACGCCACGAACACGGTCACCGAGACCGACGAGACCAACAACGTCCTCAGCCGCTCCCTCGTCGTCGGCCGCGGCGCCGCCGTCCCGTACACCGAGTACGAGGCGGAGGACGGCACCTACCGGGGCACACTCCTGACCGCCGACGCCAAGCGGACCTTCGGACACACCAACTTCGCCACCGAGTCCTCCGGCCGCGCGTCCGTCCGGCTCGACTCCACCGGCCAGTACGTCGAGTTCACCTCCACCGGAGCCTCCAACTCGGTCGTCGTGCGCAACTCCATCCCCGACGCCCCGGGCGGTGGCGGCACCGAGGCCACCCTCAGCCTCTACGCCGACGGGAAGTTCGTCCGCAAGCTCGGTCTCAGCTCCAAGCACAGCTGGCTGTACGGCAGGACCGACGACCCCGAGGGACTCACCAACACCCCACAGGCGGACGCCCGCCGCCTCTTCGACGAGTCCCACGCGCTGCTCGACGGCACCTACCCCGCGGGCACCGTGTTCCGGCTCCAGCGCGACGCCGACGACAGCGCCGCCTACTACGTCGTCGACCTGATCGACCTGGAGCAGGTGGCCCCGCCCGCCGGGAAACCGGCAGGGTGCGTGTCCATCACCGAGTACGGCGCCGTCCCCAACGACGGCATCGACGACACCGCCGCCATCCAGCGCGCCGTCACCGCCGACCAGCGGGGCGAGATCGACTGCGTGTGGATCCCCGCCGGACAGTGGCGCCAGGAGCGGAAGATCCTGACCGACGACCCGCTCGACCGGGGGCAGTTCAACCAGGTCGGCATCCGTGACGTCACCATCCGGGGCGCCGGCATGTGGCACTCCCAGCTGTACACCCTGACGCCCCCGCACCAGGCGGGCGGCATCAACCACCCGCACGAAGGCAACTTCGGCTTCGACATCGACGACAACACGAGGATCTCCGACATCGCGATCTTCGGCTCGGGCACCATCCGGGGCGGCGACGGCGGAGCCGAGGGCGGCGTCGGTCTCAACGGACGCTTCGGCAAGAACACGAAAATCAGCAACGTGTGGATCGAGCACGCCAACGTCGGCGTCTGGGTGGGCCGCGACTACTCCAACATCCCCGAGCTGTGGAACCCCGCCGACGGACTGGAGTTCACCGGCATGCGGATCCGCAACACCTACGCGGACGGCATCAACCTCACCAACGGCAGTCACGACTCCACGGTGCAGAACTCCTCGTTCCGCAACACCGGCGACGACGCGCTGGCCGTCTGGTCGAGCAAGTACGTCAAGAACCCGGCGACCGACACCGGCCACGACAACCACTTCCGCAACAACACCGTCCAACTGCCCTGGCGCGCCAACGGCATCGCCGTCTACGGCGGACACGGCAACACCGTCGAGAACAACCTCGTGTACGACACGATGAACTATCCCGGCATCATGCTGGCCACCGACCACGACCCGACGCCGTTCTCCGGCCGGACCCTGATCGCCGGCAACGGGCTGTACCGCACCGGCGGCGCCTTCTGGAACGAGGACCAGGAGTTCGGGGCCATCACCCTGTTCGCGCAGGGCTCCGACATCCCCGGCGTGGTGATCCGCGACACCGACATCCACGACTCCACGTACGACGGCATCCAGTTCAAGACCGGCGGCGGCGCCATGCCGGACGTGCGGATCTCGGACGTCACCATCAGCGAGTCCCGCAACGGCTCCGGCATCCTCGCCATGAGCGGGGCCCGGGGCAGCGCCACCCTGTCGAACGTCACCATCACCGGTTCGGCGGAAGGTGACGTGCTGATCGAACCCGGCTCGACCTTCGTGATCAACCGGTAGGCGTTCACACGCCGATTGCTCCGTCCGGCGGGCCCGCACCCCACGCCCGGGTGCGGGCCCGTCACCCGTACGGTCCCTTGCCGGAAGCCCCGCCGGTGCCGGCGGCACCCGTTCCGGTCGGCGCAGACGGGGGACTTCGCCCGGACGCGCGCGGGGAGCCGAGGCGTACAGGGGAGGACGAAGTCACGCTGAGGGCATGGCTTCATCGATCGACTGCCCGGACCGCCCGCGCCGCGCCGTGTCCGGCGCCGCCCGGCGGCCGGCTCCCGCCCCCGTCCGCGCCCGCACCCGGGCGTGGTGGCCGGCCGTCGTCCTCGTCGTCCTCACCGTCCTCGCCGGGTGCGGGACGGGCGACGGCACCGGCGCGCGGGAGGACCCCGCCGCCACCGGACACACCGCACGCGAGGCGCCGTCCCGGGCCGCCCCGGCGGACGGCGTCCCCGGAGCCGCCGGCACCGCACAAGGCCGCCCGGCCACCGAGGCGCCCGCCGTCATCCCCGGACTCGGACCGCGGACCCGCGCCTGGATCCCGGCCGGCGCCCGCCAGGTGGTGGTGGTCACCGGACGCGACCGGGACGCCAACCACTCGCAGGCGGTGCTGTACCGGCACACCGGAACCGGCTGGGCGGCCGGTGCGGCCTGGCCCGCCCGCAACGCGCTGAGGGGCTGGACCGACGACCACTGGGCGGGCGACCTGCGCTCACCCATCGGGGTCTACACCCTCTCCGACGCGGGCGGACGGCTGCCCGACCCCGGCACCCGGCTGCCGTACGACCGGTCCGAGGGCTTCACCGTCAGCGGCACCGGCTTCGAGGGCGAGCCCCTGGAGGGGTCCTTCGACTACGTCGTCGCCATCGACTACAACCGCGAACCGGGCACCTCCCCGCTGGACCTGACCCGGCCGCTGGGCGGCGACCGGGGCGGCGGGATCTGGCTGCACGTCGACCACGACGGCCCCACCCAGGGGTGCGTGAGCCTGAAGAAGGAGCACATGCGGGACCTGCTCCTCGCGCTCGACCCCGAGGCACACCCCGTGGTCGTCATGGGCGACGCCGCCTCCCTGCGCCAGTGACCGCACGGGTCCGCTGATCAGGGGGCGATACCGACCCCCGGGACCCGGCTCCAGGCCTTCTCCCGCGCGGCCGTCATCGCCGGCCAGGTGGTGCCGCCCGGGCGGGGCCGCACCCGCGAGGCGTAAGACGCGGGCCGGTACCCGACGTCGTAGAAGCACCCGGTGGCATACGCCCGGTCGAACGCGGCGCAGGACGCGGCGACCGAACGGGGCGTGGGCCGCTGACCGGTGCGCACCCAGCGGTCCAGCGCCGCGAGCGAGCCGGCGTACTCGGAGGTGCTGAGCCCGGAGTGCTCGTGCTCGTCGGTGAACGTCTGCACCAGGTACCGGTCCCGGTGGGCGCCCCGCAGCGTGTCGCGGTAGGCCGCCTCGTGCTCGACGAACGCGGTGGGGTCGTCCTTGGCGTGCAGCGTGAGCACCGGGATGGCCACCCGGCCGGTGAGGTCGCTGTCGTAACTCAGGTCGCGCACGGCCGCGGGATCGGCGGTGAACCGCTCCACGCCCGCGTTGAGCGCCTTGTCGTCGTGCGAACCGGAGTAGCGCACAGAGCGGTTGGAGAACGGGTTACGGCCGCCCAGCCGCCCGTGCACGATGTCCCGGAAGGTGAACACCGAGAAGCGCAGGTGCGACTCCAGCGTCCGCTCCGGGATGCCCGTGACGTTGAGGATGTCGTCCAGGTTGCGCTGCTGGAGAGCGGTGCGCTCCCCGGGCGGGGAGGCGAGGCCGGTGCACTCCTGGAGGCGGGCGCGCAGCCCGGCCGTGGTCAGCGTCGAGTCTCGGCGCAGGCCCTGCCACAGCGGGTACCGCGGCTCCTCGGGCCGGGGCAGGTTGGCGCAGTAGTACTGGTAGACCACGCGCAGGTCGACCCGGTAGTCGTACCCGCGCGAACCGCCGGCCAGCACGCCGTTGGTGAGCAGCGCGCCGTCGTACGGGCCGTGCGGCCCCGCGTAGGTCTCGACGACCTTCGCGGCCACGTCGCCGCCCCAGGACTGGCCGTGGACGTAGGTGCGCAGCGGCCGGCCGAACTCCTCCACGAACAGCCGCCGCACGCTCTCGGTGTCGGCGGCGGCCATCCGGGTGCCGTACCCGCCCCTGCGGTACGACGACCCGGCCCAGGCGTACCCCTGGTCCACCACGACCTGCCAGCGCTCCAGGTCCTCGACGCTGCGCGCGGGGTCCGAGGCGTCCCCGAGGTCCGGGCCGCCGTGGGCGTGGACGACGAGACTCCCGTTCCACCGCTTCGGTACCGCGATCGCGTAGTGGGCGCCGTTCGCGTCCGTGCCGGTGTAACACGTGGCGTTGTCCGCCAGACCGGCGGGACAGGGGGCGGGCTCGGGCGGCGCGCTGCGGGCCTGAGCGGCGGGCGCCTGCGCGAGGGTGCCGGCGAGCACCCCGGCGAGGCACAGGCCCAGGGCCCGCCGGCGGGCACGCGGCGGGCGGAGGGACCGGGGGAGACGGAGGGCAGGGCGGAATCTGTTCACGGTGCGGCTCCTGGTTCGGCGGCGCGTTGCTGCGCACGCGCGGCGATGCTAGGAACGCCGGCCTCCGGAAACCATGGACAGAACGGTTGCGTTCATACTGTTCGGCCGCAACGGCTCCGCGCACGCGACCGGTTCACCTCCGTCGCTCAGCCCGCGCCGGGTCCTTCCTCCCGCGACACCCGCCCCGGCGGGGGCGCCTCGCCCGCCGTCAGGTGCTCCAGCACCTCCACCAGTTCCTGGCAGGCCCGCTCCACCGAGCGCCGGGTGTTGTGCTGCTCGGTGATGACCGCGGACAGCAGCAGGGAGGTCAGGGCCGCCGCCGCGTTGAAGGCATGCAGATTGATCATCACCTGCACGTTCGACAGGTGCTCGAAGGGGCCCGTCCGTTCGGTCGCCGCGCGGGTGGCCAGCACGGAGGCGAACAGGGCGCACAGAATGCTGCCGGGCAGCTCGAAGCGCAACGCCGCCCAGATCAGCAGCGGGTAGACGGAGAACAGCAGACTGGCCGGGCTGTGTGTGGCGAAGGGCACCAGGGCGGCCGCGATCACCACCAGGCCCAGGGCCTCCTTCCAGCGGGACCAGTGGACCGGGGAGCGCACCCGGGGCAGGAGCAGCAGCACGGGCGTGATGAGCAGCACCCCCATCGCGTCGCCCACCCACCAGGCCAGCCACACCGACCAGAAGTGCCCCGGCGGCAGGTCGCCCGTGCCGACGAGCAGCGCGGTGCCGATGGACGAGCTGACCAGCATGGCGGTGAAGGCGCCGAGGAACACCAGGCCGAGGCAGTCCCGTAATCGGGTGAGGTCGGTACGGAAACCCATTCTGCGCAGCAGCAGGTAGGCGCACACCGGTGCCGCGGTGTTGCCGAACAGCACCCCCAGCGACGACCACTGCAGCGTGCCGGTGAGGTGGACGAGCACCAGCAACGCCCCCAGGGTGATCCCCGGCCAGCAGCGTGGTCCGAGGAGCAGCAGCGAGGCGACGGCGATCCCGGTCGGCGGCCAGATGGGGGAGACCACCGAGCCGTCGAGGGTCAGGTCGTACAGCAGCCCGAGCCGCGCCCCGGCGTAGTAGACGGCGGCGACGGCCGGCGTCCCGAGCACGAGCACGAGGACGGCCGGTGTACGGAGATCCTGGCGAGCCACCACACGTGCCATCAGACACCGAGGCGGCCGCGTCGGCGAGGTGGGAGGCACAGCGCTGTCGGCCCTATGGCTGACCGTCCAGCCGGTCGTGCCCGATCACCAGGACCGCCGCGTCGTCGTCGTGCCCCACCTCCTCCGCCCCCTTGATCACGGCGGCGGCCAGCGCGTCCGCGTCCATGCGTGCGACCGCCGCGACGCCCGCGAGCCGCGCGACCTGGTCCAGCCCCTCGTCGAGGTGCATCGACGGGCCCTCCACGACCCCGTCGGTGACCATCACGAACACCCCGCCGGAGTCGAGCCGGTGCCGGGTCACCGGGAAGACCGCCCCGGACTGGACGCCCAGCGGCGGGCCGCCCTCGTCCTCGGTGACGCCGGAGCGCCCGTCCGCGGTGGCCCACACACAGGGCAGGTGACCGGCGCGGGCGCTCTCCAGCAGCCGCGTCGCCGGGTCGAGCCGCAGGAAGGTGCAGGTGGCGAAGAGGTCCGAGCTGAGGGTCAGCAGCAGTTCGTTGGTCCGGGCGAGCAGCTCACCCGGATCGCTGTCGACGGAGGCGAGCGCCCGCAGTCCGACCCGGATCTGCCCCATGAAGGCCGCCGCCTCGATGTTGTGCCCCTGGACGTCGCCGATGGACAGGCCGATCCGCCCGTCGGGCATGGTGAAGGCGTCGTACCAGTCGCCGCCCACGTTGAGCCCCTGGTTGGCGGGTACGTACCGCACCGCGAGGCGCACCCCGTCGGCGGTGGGCAGCCCCCTCGGCAGCATCCCGCGCTGGAGCGCGACGGCCAGCTCGACCCGGGAGCGCTGCACCTCCGCCTGCGCCCGTGCCTGGGCCGTCAGCGTGCTGAGCCTGGTCAGCAGCTCGTCACCGTCGTCCTTGGAGCCGGTGCGGGACATGGATCACTCACTCGGGCGAGGACTTCCCCACTCGGGGTTCGCCCCCGGGAGGGACAAACCGCAGGAAAGGCGCATTCACCAGGATGATAGGCAGAACGCGTTTGGCCGGGCCAGTCCGTGTCAAGGCTGGCGGCATGGAGCAGCGCGAGATCATGCAGCGGGGCGTCGGCATTCTCACCGAGGCCCTGGAGATGCGGCGCCGGCTGCGGGCCGACCCGACCGCCGACGTGACCGCCGGCAGTGCCGTCGCCGGGCTGCTGGAGGAGATGCTGCCGCGGATCCAGCTCCCTTCCGACGCCACCGCGCGCGAGGTGGCGGAGATCGTCACCGCGAAGCTCGGACCCGCCATCGTGCAGATCACCTCCGCGCTCACCTTCGCCTTCGTCCAGCTCGCCGAGGTCCACGACGAGGGCCGCACCGACGTGTCCTCCGCCGACGTCCTGCGCTCCATCTCGCTGCACTACGAGGGCGGCGGAGAGTCCTGAGCCGCCCGACCCCGTCGTGAGGGACGCCAACCTCCCTGTGGCGCACGGTGGTTGAGAAGCCGGTGAGCGGGAAGGGATGACCCGGAACCAAGAACGACAACGATGTCACCTCTTGGACGGAGGCCCCCGTGCCCAGATCGTCGCGCATGTCGCCAGGCGGCCCGCGCCGGACGCTCCTCCCCGCTCTCCTCACCCTGCTCCTGTCCGCCGCGCTCGCCCTGACCACCCTCACCGCGCCGGCCCGCGCCGCCGGACCGGGCGGCAGCTGGACCGTGCGCGAGCCCGGCGGGCCCCGGGACGCCGTCACGGCCGTCGTCCGCCTCCACCCCGCGGACGGCACCCTCACCCTGACCGCCCGCAAGGGCGCCACCACGGTGCTCGAACCGTCCCCGCTCGGTGTCGTCACCTCCGCCGCCGACCTCACCGCCGGTCTGCGGCCGCTCTCCCGGCACACCCGCCAGGTGACCGAGCGGTACTCCATGACCACCGGCAAGCAGCTGCGCCGCACCGCGCGCATGACGGAGACCCGGTTCACCTTCGCCGGACGCGACGGCGCCCTCCTGGGCCTGGTGGTCCGGGTCGCCGACGACGGCGTCGCCTACCGCTACGTCCTGCCCGGCAGCGGCACGGTCACCGTCGAGCGGGAGACTTCGGCGTTCCGGGTGCCCGGCTCCGCGCGGGCCTGGCTCACTCCGTACTCGCCCAACTACGAGCGCCTCTACGCCCCGGCCACGGCGGCGGACGCGGACTCCGGCGCCTACGCCTACCCGGCGCTGTTCCGGGTCGGGGACACCTACGCCCTGCTCACCGAGTCGGACGTCGACGGGCGGTACGACGCGAGCCGCCTGGCCCACACACAGGGCGACGGCACGTACGAGGTGCGGCTGGCCGACCCCGCCGTGACCGCCGCAGGACCGCTGGCCACCCCCTGGCGCACGGCCGTCGTCGGCGACCTCGCCACCGTCACCGAGTCCACCCTGGTCGACGACCTCGCCCCGCCCTCGCGCATCACGGACACCTCCTGGATCCGGCCGGGCGCGGTCGCCTGGTCCTGGCTGGACGGCTTCGGCGCCGCCCAGCGCAGCCTCGCCGCCCAGCAGCGCTTCGTCGACCTCAGCGCGGCCCGCGGCTGGCCGTACACCCTGGTGGACGACGGCTGGAAGACCACCGACTGGATGCCCGAACTCATCGCCTACGCACGCCAGCGGGGCGTCCAGGTCCTGCTCTGGGTGCACTACGGCGACCTGGACACGGCCGCCGAGCGCGCGGAGTTCCTGCCCCGGGTGAAGAAGTGGGGCGCGGCCGGACTGAAGATCGACTTCATGGACTCCGACTCCCAGGAGCGCTTCCGCTGGTACGACGACATCCTCCGGGACACCGCCCGGCACCGGCTGCTCGTCAACTTCCACGGCGCGACGCTGCCCAAGGGCATCCAGCGGACCTGGCCGCATGTGATGACCCTGGAGGCGGTTTACGGCGCCGAGCAGGGCACCGTCCCCGCCGCGGGGCTGACGGCGTTGCCGTACACCCGTAACACGGTCGGCTCGATGGACTACACCCCCATGGGGTTCCAGTTCGGCACCCGCACCGTCTCCGACGCCGCCGAACTCGCCCTGTCGGTGGTCTTCGAGTCCGGGTTCCAGAACTTCGCCGGGTCGGTGACCGCCTACCGGGACCGCCCGGAGCTCACCCGGTTCCTGGAACAGGTGCCGACGGTCTGGGACGAGACGCGCCTGCTGTCCGGGCGGCCCGGTGAGAGCGCGGCGTTCGCCCGGCGGCACGGCGACCGCTGGTTCCTGGGCGCCGTCCACGCCGGAGCGGCCGGCACGGACCGGGTGCCGCTGGACTTCCTCGGCGGCGGACGCTGGCTGGCGGAGGTCGTCCGGGACGGCGAGGACGGCGGACTGCTGCGCGAACGGCACGTCGTCACCCGCCGGGACACCCTGGACGTGCCCAGGGCCGAGCACGGCGGCTTCGCCGGACAGGTCTGCCGGTACGTGCCCGGCCGCGACACCTGCGACCGTGCGGTGACCCGGCTTCCGATGACGGCGCTCACCGCGGGCCCGGCCCGCACCGAGGCGGAACCGGGCGGGGCCGCCGGCGTCACCGGGCGCTTCGGGGTGGAGGAGACCGGTCCGGCCACGGACGTACGGCTGTCGCTGCGCGCCCCCGAGGGCTGGACCGTCGACGGCGCCGACCCCACGGCCGCCGAACTGGCCACGGGGGAGGGGCTGTCGGCCGACTGGACCGTGCGGGTGCCGCGGGACGTGCGCCCCGGCGGGTACGACCTCGCCGTGCGCGTGGAGTACCGCGCGCCGGACCGGCCCGGCTCCGGTGTGCTGCGGGTGGAGCGCCCGGTCCGGGTGTTCGTGCCGGAGCCGGGGGCCGTCTACGTGAGCGACCTGCCGTTCGCCGCCGAGCGCAACGGCTGGGGGCCGGTCGAGCGGGACATGTCCAACGGTGAGCGGGACCCGGGCGACGGGGGACCGCTGCGGCTCGGGGGCACGGTCCACGACAAGGGGATCGGGATGCACGCGGCCGGGGAGGTCGTCGTCGAACTCGACGGCGGGTACCGGCGGTTCACGGCCGACGTGGGGGTCGACGACGAGGTCGGCGGCAAGGGCACCGTCGCCTTCGAGGTGGTCGGCGACGGCACGACCCTGCTGGCCACCGAGGTGCTCGGCGGAGCCGACCCGGCCCGCCGTGTCGACGTGGACGTCACCGGCGTACGGCGGCTGACCCTGCGCGTCCTGGACGGCGGGGACGGCGTCGACTCCGACCACGCCGACTGGGCGGACGCGCGGCTCACGCCGTAACGGAGACGGGGGCCGGTGCGGCGGGGCGGGGTCCAGGGACGGACGGTCCGTGGACCCCGCCCGCTCATGAACTGCTCCGCCGCCGCGCGGGGTTCCGCGGATGAGGTGTGCGCGGGTACTTGACGGCTTACGCGCCGGTAGCGATTCTCGCCGAGGGGGAATTGCACAGGTCATGACAACTCCGTCGACGGAGGGACCCGCCGGTGACCACCTCTCGTACAGGACGACACCTCGGGGTCGTGACGCTGCTCCTTCTCGTCCTGGCCGCCGCCCTCACCCCCACGGCAGGCGCCGCCGCCGACGGCGCCTGGTGGGACCCGGTCGCCCGGCCCGCGCCGGACTCGGAGATCGGCGTTACCGGCGAGCCGTTCAAGGGGACCGACTCCGCCGGACGGGTGCGCGGCTTCGTCGACGCGCACAACCACATCATGTCCAACGAGGCCTTCGGCGGCCGCCTCATCTGCGGCAAGGCGTTCTCCGAGAAGGGCATCGCCGACGCCCTGAAGGACTGTCCCGAGCACTACCCCGACGGCTCGCTCGCCGTCTTCGACTTCATCACGGGCGGCGGCGACGGCCGGCACGACCCGGACGGCTGGCCCACCTTCGCCGACTGGCCCGCCCACGACTCGCTGACCCACCAGCAGAACTACTACGCCTGGATCGAGCGCGCCTGGCGCGGCGGCCAGCGCGTGCTGGTGAACGACCTCGTCACCAACGGCGTGATCTGCTCCGTCTACTTCTTCAAGGACCGCAGCTGCGACGAGATGACGTCCATCCGGCTCCAGGCGCAACTCACCTACCGGATGCAGGATTACGTCGACGCCCTGTACGGCGGGCCGGGCAAGGGCTGGTTCCGGATAGTCACCGGCAGCGCGCAGGCCCGCGAGGTGATCGAGCAGGGCAAGCTCGCCGTCGTCCTCGGCGTCGAGACGTCCGAACCCTTCGGCTGCAAGCAGGTCCTGGACGTCGCGCAGTGCGACAGGGCCGACATCGACGCCGGACTGGACGAGCTGTACGCCCTCGGCGTGCGCAGCATGTTCCTGTGCCACAAGTTCGACAACGCGCTGTGCGGCGTCCGCTTCGACTCCGGCGCGCTCGGCACGGCCATCAACGTCGGGCAGTTCCTGTCCACCGGCACCTTCTGGCGCACCGAACCGTGCACGGGCCCGCAGCACGACAACCCCATCGGCCTCGCCTCCGCCCCCGGCGCCGAGCAGCGCCTCCCGGCGGGCGTGGAGGTGCCCTCGTACGACGCCGACGCGCGGTGCAACGCGCGGGGGCTGACCGAGCTCGGCGAATACGCCGTGCGGGGCATGATGCAGCGCAACATGATGCTCGAGATCGACCACATGAGCGTCAAGGCCGCCGGCCGGGCGCTGGACCTCTTCGAGGCCGAGGCGTACCCCGGTGTCCTCTCCTCGCACAGCTGGATGGACCTGAACTGGACCGAACGGGTCTACCGGCTGGGCGGGTTCACCGCGCAGTACATGAACGGCTCCGAGCAGTTCGTCGCCGAGGCCGGCCGCACCGAACACCTCCGGGACACCTACGGGGTCGGTTACGGCTACGGCACGGACATGAACGGTGTCGGCGGCTGGCCCGCCCCGCGCGGCGCGGACGCCCCGAACAAGGTCATCTACCCCTTCCGCAGCGCCGACGGCGGCTCGGTCCTCGACCGGCAGACCACCGGACGGCGCACCTGGGACCTCAACACCGACGGAGCCGCGCACCACGGGCTCGTCCCCGACTGGATCGAGGACATCCGGCGCGTCGGCGGACAGGACGTGGTGGACGACCTCTTCCGAGGTGCCGAGTCCTACCTCGGCACCTGGGGCGCCACCGAACGGCACCGCCCGGCGGAGAATCTGGCCCGGGGCGCGCACGCCACGGCGTCCTCCGCCGAGTGGAACCCGTTCACCAGCTACGCGCCCGCCCGGGCCGTGGACGGCGACCGGGGCACCCGCTGGGCCGCCGACTGGAGCGACGATCAGTGGCTCCGTCTCGACCTCGGCGCCACGCGGCGGGTCGGCCGCGTCACGCTGGACTGGGAACGCGCCTACGCGACCGCGTACCGGGTCGAGTTGTCGTCCGACGGCACGAACTGGCGCACCGCCTGGTCCACGACCGCGGGCGACGGCGGACTGGACACGGCCGTGTTCACGCCCGTCGACGCCCGCCACGTCCGCGTCGTCGGCACGCAACGCGGAACGCGGTGGGGCTACTCCCTGTACGAGGTCACCGTCCACGCGCGCTGACGCGCCGCTGCCGCCCTGGCGTCACCCCTGTCGTGCCGCCGTCCCGTCAAGCAGCGTGCGCACCGCGTCCCGAGCGGCGGCCCGGTCGGCGGGGACGAGGCCGATGCGGGTGCGGCGGTCCAGGACGTCCTCCTCGTCGAGGGCTCCCTCGTGCCGTACGGCCCAGAGGAGTTCGGCGCCGGTGACCGGATACCCGGGCAGCACCGGCTCGGCCAGCCGGGGGTCGCGCGCGGCGAGCGCCCGCACGGCCGGTGCCTCGGCGCCGTAGAGGCGGACGAGCCGGCGGGGCGTGGGCAGGGCCGCGAGGACGTGTGGTGCGGCGGCGCCCACCAGGGGCAGGGACGCCGTGGGGGACGGGCCCGCGTCCAGCCCGCGGAGGCGGACGGCCACGTCGACGGCGTCCTCGGCCATGCGCCGGTAGGTCGTCAGCTTGCCGCCCACGACGGTGACGACGCCCTCCGAGGAGGTGAGCACCGCGTGCCTGCGGGACAGGTCCGCCGTCCTCGCCCCGGCGCCCGGGCGGTCCCCGGCGGTGTCCAGCAGGGGACGCAGCCCGGCGAAGGCGCCCACCACGTCGGCACGGTGGACCGGGACGTGCAGCACGGAGCACAGGACGTCGAGGAGGAATCCGATGTCGGTCTCCGGGCCTCGGCGACGTCGGGGACGTCACCGGCCACGGGCTCGTCGGTGAGCCCCACGTAGACCCGGCCGTCGTCCTGGGGGAGGACGAGCACGAAGCGGTTGGTCTCCCCGGGGATCGGGATGTGCAGGCCCGCGGTGAGGGTACCCAGGCTGTCGGGCCGCAGGACGAGATGGGTGCCGCGGGAGGGCCGGATCCGTACGCCGTCGACGAGGCCGCCCGCCCACACCCCGGCGGCGTTGACCACCGCCCGGGCACGGATCTCGCCCTCCTCGCCGGTCAGTTCGTCCCGGACCCTGGCTCCCGTCGAGGTCAGCTCCAGTGCCCGGACCGGGTGAGGACGCGGGCGCCGCGCGCGGCGGCCGTGCGGGCCAGGGCGGTCACCAGCCGGGCGTCGTCGGTGAGCCGTCCGTCCCACGACAGCAGCCCGCCGCGCAGTCCGTCCGCCGCAGTGCGGGCGCGAGGTGCCGGGTCTCCACCGCGCTGAGGCGGCGCGGCGCGGGAAGTGTGGCCCGGGCCGTGCGGGCGGCCAGGCGCAGCGTGTCACCGGCGTGGAACCCGGCCCGTGCCAGGGCCGCCTGGCCGCGCGAGACCAGCGGGGTCAGGGGCAGTACGAACGGCTGGGGGTGCACGAGGTGGGGCGCGGTGCGCTCCATCAGCACCCCGCGCTCCACCGCGCTCTCGTGGGCCACGTCGAGCCGGCCGGAGGCCAGGTAGCGCAGCCCGCGTGACCAGCTTGCTGCTGAAGCGGGAGGTGCCGAAGGCCAGGTCGTGGGCGTCGATCGCGACCACCCGCAGACCGCGCGCCGCGGCGTCCAGGGCGGCGCCGCGCCCGTGACGCCGAGGCCGACGACCAGCATGTCCACCGGCGCACCCCCCACGGAGTCGGTCAGTTCACGGGCGCGGCGGGCGGCGGACAGGGACGAACCGCTGAGGGGGGTCATGGCGTGAGGGTCCTCTCCAGGACGGAGCGCAGCTCGCCGAGGAACGCCTCGGCCGAGAGCTCGGGGTCGTCCTCGTCGGTCATGGTCCGCAGGGACAGGGTGAAGGACTGCACGATCAACAGCACCGCACGGGCCTGGCGTTCGACGTGCGCGATGCGCACCGAGCCGTCGGCGTGCCCCTCGCGCAGCACCCCGGCCAGCAGCTCCAGCAGCGCCTCCTGGCTCGCCCCGCGGCGGTCCAGCACGTAGGGGAGGAGCAGTTCGGGGTCGACGTCGAGGATCTTCCGGAACAGCGGGTGGGCCACGAAGTCCCGCACCGCGTCCACGAGCCCCTCGGTGAGCAGCTCCCGCGCGGACGCGTCCGGTCTGCGCTCGGGCATGGCCCCGGTGGCCACCGCGATCCACTCCCGGGTCATCAGGTCGCCGACCAGGGAACGCACGTCGGGCCAGCGCCGGTAGAGCGTCATGCGGGAGACACCGGCGCGGCGGGCCACGTCGGTGAGCGTGGTGCGGCGGACCCCGACGGCCAGTACGCAGTCGCGTACCGCGTCCAGCACCGCGTCGTTGTCCGAACCTGCCGAGCCGTTGTGACGAATAGGCGTCATGTGTCACAGTGTAACGCCACGTGAGGCCGTCGGTCGACGGCACCGCACAACCCGACCGGTGAGGACGACAGTCATGGACATGCTGTGGAGCGGCTGGGGTGACCCGGCGCAGGCGGCCCCGCTGCCCGACTCCGTGATCGGGCTGCTGCGCGATCTGCTCGGCGTCAAGCCGCACGAGGCGGCACCCGTCGCCCTCGACGACCTGACCGTCCCCGCGAGCCCCCTCGCACCCGCCGCGCACCGCGCACTGGCCGCCGCCCTGGGTGACGAGGACCACGTCCGCACCGACGCCGAGACCCGCGTCCGCCACACCCGCGGCAAGTCCACACCCGATCTGCTGCGCATCCGCGGCGGCGACCTCGCAGCCGCCCTCCCCGCCGCCGTCCTGCTGCCCGCCACGCACGAGGAGGTGCTGGCCGTGCTCCGCCTGTGCGCCGAACACGGCCTGATCGCCGTCCCGTTCGGTGGCGGCACGTCCGTCGTCGGCGGCCTCGCCCCGCAGGCGCACGGCGCGTTCGTCGCCCTCGACCTGCGCCGCATGAACCGGCTGCTCGACCTCGACCCGGTCTCCCGCACCGCCACCCTGCAGCCCGGCCTGAAGGGCCCCGAGGCGGAGGCGCTGCTCGCCGAACACGGCTACACCCTGGGCCACTTCCCGCAGTCCTACGAGTGGGCCACCGTCGGCGGCTTCGCCGCCACCCGCTCCAGCGGCCAGGCCTCCGCCGGCTACGGCCGCTTCGACGAGATGGTGCTGTCCCTCACCCTGGCCACCCCCGAGGGCACCCTCGACACCGGCCGCGCCCCCCGCTCGGCCGCGGGACCCGACCTGCGCCAGCTCGTCCTCGGCTCGGAGGGCGCCTTCGGCGTCATCACCTCCGTGACCGTACGCGTCCGCCCCGCGCCGCGGACCCGCGTCCACGAGGGCTGGAGCTTCCCCACCTTCGACGCGGGCGCCGCCGCCCTGCGCCGGCTCGCCCAGGACGGACCCCGGCCCACCGTGCTGCGCCTGTCCGACGAGACCGAGACCCTCGTCGGCCTCGCCCACCCCGAGGCGATCGGCTCCGGCGACCCGCGGGCCACCGGCTGCACCGCCGTCGCCGGCTACGAGGGCACCGAGCAGGACACGGCCCACCGGCGCGAGGGGGCCGCCGCCGTCCTGCGGGAGTGCGGCGGCACACCCCTCGGCGAGGAGCCCGGCCGACGCTGGGCCCACGGCCGCTACGCGGCGCCGTACCTGCGGGACGCCCTCCTCGACGCCGGAGCCTTCGCGGAGACGCTGGAGACGGCGACCTTCTGGTCCCGGGTCCCCGAGCTGTACGCCGCCGTGCGCGACGCGCTCACCGTCACCCTCACCGAGGCCGGCACCCCGCCGCTGGTCATGTGCCACATCTCCCACGTCTACGAGAACGGCGCCTCGCTGTACTTCACCGTGGTGTCCGCACAGGGCGAGGACCCGGTGGCGCACTGGACCCGCGCCAAGCACGCCGCGAACGAGGCGATCCTCGCCGCCGGCGGCACCATCAGCCACCACCACGGCGTCGGCACCGACCACCGCGACTGGTACCTCCGCGAGGCCGGTCCGCTGGGCGTCGAGGCGCTGCGCGCCGTGAAGCGCCGGCTGGACCCGGACGGCGTGCTCAACCCCGGCGTCCTGCTGCCCGCCGACTGACCGGCGCCGTCCCTCCCGGGCCGCCGTGGCGGTCACCGCGCCCCCTGAGGTCCCCGTACGTCCCCCGTACGTCCCCGTCCCGTCGGCCGCCCCGGAGGCACCCCGATGCGCCAGTTCACCGCCGTCGTCAACCCCACCGCGGGCGCGGCCGGCTCCGCGGCCGCGCTGCTCGCCCTCGCCCGGCACCTGCGCGAGGCGGGCGCGGAGCTGGTGACCGAGTACAGCCGCAGCCTGGCCCACGCCCGCGAACTCGCCCTCGCCGCCGGGCGGGAGGGGCGCGTCGTCCTGGCCGTCGGCGGGGACGGCATGGCGGGCGGCGTCGGCGGCGCCCTCAGCGGGACCGGGGCGACCCTCGGCCTGGTCCCGGCGGGCCGGGGCAACGACTTCGCCCGGGCGCTGGGCCTGCCCGGGGACCCGGAGGCGCTGGCCCACGTCCTGCTGCACGCCGAGCCCCGCCCGGTCGACACCGTCGAGGTCCGCTCGGCCGTGCACGACCGCACCGTCGTGCTCGGCAGCGTCTACGCCGGGGTCGACGCGCTCGCCAACCGCCACGCCAACCGCTCCCGGCTGCTGCGGGGTTCGGCGTCCTACTACGCGGGCGGCCTGCGGGCCGTCACCACCTGGCGCCCGGCCCGCTACCGGGTCACCGTCGACGGCGAGGAGCACGCGCACACCGGCTACACGGTGGTCGCCGCCAACTCCGGCACCTACGGCTCCGGCCGTCTCATCGCCCCGGACGCCCGCGTGGACGACGGCCTGCTGGACGTCGTCATGATCCGGGAGGCACCCCGGTGGCTGTTCTTCACCCTGATGAACGAGCTGCGGACCGGAGCCCACGTCCACCGGCCCCAGGTGCGCATCCTGCGCGGCCGGGAGATCCGCATAGAGGCCGACCGGGCCGTCCCCTACGGCACGGACGGAGAGGTCGACGCCGTCCTGCCGGTCACGGCGAAGGTCCTGCCGGGCGCGCTGAACGTTCTGTACTGATCCGCGCCGGGACGTCTTCGGGCAGGTGAGAGGCGCCGCCGGCGGTGATCGGTGCGCAACCCGGGAGCCACCGCCCGTTACCGGACACGCCCCAAGAATGGATCCGTTCGTTCTCTGGAATTGTTCGCGTCTTCAGCGGTAGGTTCGGCGCATGACCGCATCCCGGCCGTCGACCACCGCCGAGGAGTTGCGCAGTGCGGGGCTCCGCGTGACGGCCGCCCGCGTGGCGCTCCTCGACACCGTCCGCCAGGGCGGTCATCTCGGCGTCGAGACCGTCGCCACCGAGGTGCGCCGGCGCATAGGGCATGTGTCCCTGCAGGCGGTGTACGAGGGGCTGAACGCGCTGAGCGCCGCGGGCCTGGTGCGGCGCATCGCACCGGCGGGCGGCGCCGCCCTCTACGAGGGACGCGTCGGGGACAATCACCACCACCTGGTGTGCCGTACCTGTGGCGCCGTGGCCGACGTCGACTGTGCGGTCGGCGAGGCACCCTGCCTGACCGCGTCCGACGGTCACGGCTTCGCGATCGACGAGGCCGAAGTCGTCTACTGGGGCCTGTGCCCCGGATGTTCCACCTCCCGCAGTGCCTGAACTGCGCGAACCTTTTTCGCCCGGAAGGACTCCCATGACCGAGAACCATGACGCGATCGTCACCGAACCCAAGGCGGAGGGGACCGGCGGCTGCCCGGTCGCGCACGGTCGCGCCCCGCACCCCACCCAGGGCGGCGGCAACCGTCAGTGGTGGCCGGACCGCCTCAACCTGAAGATCCTCGCGAAGAACCCGGCGGTGGCGAACCCGCTCGGTGAGGACTTCGACTACGCGGCGGCGTTCCAGTCCCTGGACCTGCCGGCGGTGAAGCGGGACATCGCCGAGGTCCTCACCACCTCGCAGGACTGGTGGCCCGCCGACTTCGGCCACTACGGCCCGCTCATCGTCCGCATGGCCTGGCACAGCGCCGGCACCTACCGCATCAGCGACGGTCGCGGCGGCGCCGGAGCCGGCCAGCAGCGGTTCGCCCCGCTCAACAGCTGGCCGGACAACGCCAACCTGGACAAGGCCCGCCGCCTGCTGTGGCCGGTCAAGAAGAAGTACGGCCAGAGCCTGTCCTGGGCCGACCTGATGATCCTCGCGGGCAACGTCGCCCTGGAGACGATGGGCTTCGAGACCTTCGGCTTCGCCGGTGGCCGCGAGGACGTCTGGGAGCCGGAGGAGGACGTCTACTGGGGTCCCGAGACCACCTGGCTGGGCGACGAGCGCTACACCGGCGACCGTGAGCTGGAGAACCCGCTCGGCGCCGTCCAGATGGGCCTCATCTACGTCAACCCCGAGGGTCCCAACGGCAACCCGGACCCGATCGCCGCGGCCCGCGACATCCGTGAGACGTTCCGCCGGATGGCGATGAACGACGAGGAGACGGTCGCCCTGATCGCCGGCGGCCACACCTTCGGCAAGACCCACGGCGCCGGCCCCGCCGACCACGTCGGCGACGACCCCGAGGCCGCCTCGTTCGAGGAGCAGGGCCTGGGCTGGAAGAACACCTTCGGCACCGGCAAGGGCGGTGACACCATCACCAGCGGTCTCGAGGTGACCTGGACGCCCACGCCGACCCGGTGGGACAACAGCTTCTTCGAGATCCTCTTCGGCTACGAGTGGGAGCTCTTCAAGAGCCCGGCCGGCGCCAACCAGTGGCGGCCGAAGGACAACGGCGGTGCCGGCACCGTCCCGGACGCGCACGACCCGTCCAGGAAGCACCAGCCGACGATGCTGACGACGGACCTGTCGCTGCGCTTCGACCCCGTCTACGGCGAGATCTCGCGGCGCTTCCTGGAGAACCCTGACCAGTTCGCGGACGCCTTCGCCCGCGCCTGGTACAAGCTCACCCACCGTGACATGGGCCCGAAGTCCCTCTACCTGGGCCCCGAGGTCCCGGAGGAGACGCTGCTGTGGCAGGACCCGCTGCCGGAGCGGACGTACGAGCTGATCGACGCCGCCGACGTCGCCGTCCTCAAGGAGCGCGTCCTCGCCTCCGGTCTGTCGGTGTCCGACCTGGTGTCGGCGGCGTGGGCGTCGGCCTCCTCCTTCCGCGGCAGCGACAAGCGCGGCGGTGCCAACGGCGGCCGCATCCGCCTGGAGCCGCAGCGCGGCTGGGAGGCCAACGACCCCGACCGCCTCGCCGGTGTGATCCGCACCCTGGAGGGCGTCCAGGAGGCCTTCAACGCCGAGCAGACCGGCGGCAAGCAGGTCTCGTTCGCCGACCTGGTCGTGCTCGGCGGTGTCGCCGCCGTGGAGAAGGCCGCCAAGGACGCGGGCCACGACGTCCAGGTGCCCTTCACGCCGGGCCGCGTGGACGCGACGCAGGAGCAGACGGACGTCGAGTCGTTCGCCGCGCTCGAGCCGACCGCCGACGGCTTCCGCAACTACCAGGGCAAGGGCAACCGGCTGCCGGCCGAGTACCTGCTGCTCGACAAGGCCAACCTGCTCGGCCTGAGCGCCCCCGAGACGACGGTGCTCGTCGGTGGCCTGCGGGCCCTCGGCGCCACGTACCAGCAGTCCGTCCAGGGTGTGCTCACCGCGACGCCGGGCGTCCTCACCAACGACTTCTTCGTCAACCTGCTCGACATGGGCACGGCCTGGAAGTCGACGTCGGAGGACCAGTCCGCCTTCGAGGGCAGCGACGCGGTCACCGGCGAGGTGAAGTGGACCGGCTCCCGCGCCGACCTGGTGTTCGGCTCGAACTCCGAGCTGCGCGCCCTCGCCGAGGTCTACGCGAGCGACGACGCCAGGGCGAAGTTCGTCCAGGACTTCGTCAAGGCGTGGGACAAGGTCATGAACCTCGACCGGTTCGACCTCGTCTGATCCGTACGGCCCGTCCGGTCCCTCCGGCGCGCCGATCCACCGTCCGGGCCGGACCCCTCGTGGGGCCGGCCCGGACGGCTGTTCGTCCCGAGATGCGCGCGGGCGCCGCTGCGACCAGGGTGGGAAGCGGCCCACGGTCGACACGGAGGAGGCGTCGGGCATGGCGAAGGACGGCAGGAAGTCCGGGAAGGACCTGCACGAGGGCGACCACGTCGCCTGGAGCAGCCACGGCAGCGAGACGACGGGCGAGGTCGAGAAGAAGATCACCGAGCGGACCGAGGCGGCGGGACGCACCGTCGCGGCCTCCGAGGAGGAGCCGCAGTACGAGGTGCGCAGCGACAAGTCCGGGAAGTCCGCCGTGCACAAGCCGTCCGCGCTCAAGAAGAAGAAGTGAGCGCCGTGGCAGCGGACGACGAGGAGACCTGGAAAGAGTTCCGGGAACTGGTCAACATGAAGCCGGCCGACCTGGAGAAGTGGCTGGGGACGGACGACTCGCGCGCCGCCGGCCAGCACAAGGACGGCGGTGAGTCGACCGGGCACGCCTCCGGCCGGCGCATCGTGGAGATCCTCCGCGCCAAGCGGGGTGACCTCTCCGAGGACGACTACGCCCATATGCGCAAGGTCGTCGGCTACATCCACCGCCATCTCGCCCAGCGGCCGTCCGGTGACGTCACCGGCACGCGCTGGCGCCATTCGCTGATGAACTGGGGCCACGACCCGCTTGTCGACACCTGATCGCATCGGCATGTCGACAAAACGACGGGGAACGACTGAAAAGCTTCGCGCGTTGTCGGTGTGAGGCTGCACAATGATCAGAAAAGGAGATCAACTCCGGCTCGGTGCTGGGTAGACGGTCTCGTGTCCGGCTCCGGAAAGGTCCTGTTGATGCTTGCCACCGTCGACCGCTCGAACTCCCTCGTCGACCTGCCGACCGTCCGCCGACGGCGCGCCCGGGCGGCCGCCGCCCCGGCCGCGGCCGGGGTGCCCTCGTCGTCGGGTACGACGGCCGACGTGCTGCGCGTCATCGCCGACCCGCGCACCCCGACGTACGTCACGGTGTTCGCGGGCGGCCGCCGCCGGTACAGCTATTGGCGCCCGATCGACCCGGCCACCGGCATGGGCGGCTGCTACGCCGCGCTGCCCACCGCCGAGTGCGACGAACTGCAGGCGGCCGGCCGCATCACGCTCGGCGAGCCGGTCGTGGACCCCAACCGCACGACGTACCGGGTCCGTGCCGCCACCCGCGTCCCGCAGGCGCCCGCCCGCGCCGCGGCGCCGGAGCGGCGCCGGGCGCCCGAGCGCCGCCGCGTGGCCTGACGGCCCGCCGGCCGGACGGGGTGCGCGACGCCGGCGAGACGGGGCTCGCGCACCCTTGACGTGCCGTCAGGCTATGGACGCCGAAATGACGGCCGAGACCGCGATGTTGCAGGACGCGGTCACCCAGACCGCCGGATGCGGCTCGACCTCCACCAGCGTGGCGCCCAGTCGCCCCGGGGTGATCAGGTCCACCACGAAGAAGGCCACCGCCATCATCAGCAGCCCCAGCACGCCGAACACCGCCGTGGACACCAGGCCCTTGCCGAAGTCGTCGTAAGTGGTCCAGATCGAGGTGAACACGATCATGCCGATGCCGAACAGTGAGGAGCTGAGCACCACGGCCGCGTTGCGGTTGCGCTCCTGCCAGATCTGCCGGCCGAGCTTGCCGGGCAGCAGCAGGTCCACCAGGAAGATGCCGAGGACCAGCAGGACCAGGCCGAGTGCGCCGTAGGCGGTGGCCCGGCCGAGTCCGTTGACGATGTCGCTCATGGGTGTGCCGGCTCCGTAGCGTGAGGGATCGTGAATGATCGCGGTCAAGGGCGTGCAAAATCTAGCGCACCCGCCCGCCCCGCCGGAGGGCCCCGCCCGTCGTCCGACGCCCCTCGACGGAACTTCGCAATGTGTGAGGTCCCGTTTCCGGTCCACTGTCATGCGCGGCCGTTTACGGGGCATCAGATGTCCGTCGGACAGGCCGTGAAGGAGCGTCGCCATGACCAGGGGCAGTCGGGTTCTCACCGTGATGTACGTCGCCGTCGCCCTCTGGCTCGCCTTCTGCACCGTGCGCACCTGGGGGACCGTGCCCGCCTGGACCAGTGTCGCCATGGCCGCCGCCTCCCTCGCCCCCGTCCTGGGTGTGGTGCGGGAGACCGTCATCGCCGACGAACGCCGGGCCGTCGCCGTGCTGCGCGAGCGGGAGGGCCGCCGGGCCGCCTGGCGCGACGCCGCCGCCGCGGCCCTCGCCCGGGCCGAGGTCGAGATGGCGTGCTGCGAGCGCTGGTGGACGTCGTGCGCCACCGAGCACGACCCCGCCTGCGCCCACCGCACCTCGTGGGGCACCACGGCCTGACGGCCCCCGCCGCTTCCGCCGCCCGCCCCACGGCTCACTCCCGCCCCGCGCGGATCACCACACCCACGCTGTGAATTCCTGGTCCGTACCAAGGGGTTGACGGCTGCTTATCTCACATCTTGAATCAAGTGGTTGAACCTTCACCCCCCACCACCACGTCCGGCGCACCCGACCCCACGGGCCGCCGTACGGAAGGGAGAGTCATGTCCTCTCCGCGCACGCGCCGCAGATGGCTGGTCGCCGCTCTGTCCGCCGCACTCCTCGCCTCGGGCGTCGCCGGTACGACCGCGCAGGCGGAACCGGCCCGGACGGTCGCCGCCGCCGACGTCTCCGCGGCGGCCGTCACCTTCTCCGACACCTTCGACGGGCCCGCCGGCGCCGCGGTCGACTCCTCGAAGTGGCAGATCGAGACGGGCGACAACGTCAACAACCACGAACGGCAGTACTACACGTCCGGCAACAAGAACGCGGCGCTGGACGGCCAGGGCCACCTGGTCATCACCGCCCGCAAGGAGAACCCGGCCAACTACCAGTGCTGGTACGGCACCTGCCAGTACACCTCGGCCCGGCTCAACACCTCCGGCAAGTTCACCGCGCAGTACGGGCACGTCGAGGCACGCATGAAGGTCCCGCGCGGGCAGGGCATGTGGCCCGCGTTCTGGATGCTCGGCACCCCGGTCAACTGGCCCGACTCGGGCGAGATCGACATCATGGAGAACGTCGGCTTCGAGCCGTCCACGGTGCACGGCACCCTCCACGGCCCTGGCTACTCCGGGTCCGGCGGCATCGGCGCCGGCTACACGCTGCCGGGCGGACGGGCCTTCGCCGACGACTTCCACACCTTCGCCGTCGACTGGGCGCCGGACCGCATCACCTGGTCCGTGGACGGCAACGTCTACCAGACCCGCACGCCCGCCGATCTCGGCGGCCGGCAGTGGGTGTTCAACAGGCCGTACTTCCTGATCCTCAACCTGGCGGTCGGCGGCTACTGGCCCGGCGACCCGGACGGCTCCACCGTCTTCCCGCAGCAACTGGTCGTCGACCACGTCACGGTGACGACGAGCGACACGTCGACCGGCGGCGCGATCCGGGGCCTCGCCGGCAAGTGCGTGGACGTCGCCGGGGCCGCCACCGCCAACGGCACCCCCGTCCAGCTCTACGACTGCAACGGCACCTCCGCGCAGCGCTGGACGGTCGGTTCCGACGGGACGATCCGCGCCCTCGGCAAGTGCCTGGACGTCGCCTCGGGCGGCACGGCCGACGGCACACCCGTCCAGCTGTGGGACTGCAACGGCACCGCGGCCCAGCGGTGGGTGGTCACCGCAGCCCGCGACATCGTCAACCCCCAGGCCGACAAGTGCCTGGACGTGACCGGCAACAACTCCGCCAACGGCACCCGACTGCAGATCTGGACCTGCACCGGCACCGCCAACCAGAAGTGGACCGTGGGCTGACGGCGTAGGGCTTCACGAAGGCGGAGGGGGTCTCGACGGCCGGCGTCGGGACCCCTTCGGCGTTTCCCCGCGTGCGCGTGGACCTCAGATGCCGCAGGTCGGGGCCGACCAGTAGCGGCTGCCGCGGTGGTCGACGTGCGTGTGGTCGTCGTGGCCCGGGTAGCCGGGGCCGAGGATGCCGTTGAAGCCGTGGTTGCGGGCCTGTTTGGCCAGGGTGCACAGGGAGTGCGATCCCGCGCCGAGGTCGGCCGCGTCGCCGTACAGATGGCGGCTGTTGCTCGCGCCGCCCACGGCGCTGTTGCAGGACTGGGAGCGGAAGCCGCTGGTGACCCGGATCGGCTGGTCGCCGAGCGCGTGCCGCAGCGCCTCCAGCTTCCACATGGTGCGCAGGGCGTTCGCCTTGGCGGTCGCCGCGCCGACCGCGCCGCCCGACCAGGTCGAGTTGCAGCGGTTCAGCTCCGCGTAGTCGAAGTGGACAGGGGTGCAGTCGTCGTCCTGGAGGGCGTACAGCTTGCTGAAGGTGTTGGGGCCGGCCACACCGTCGGAGGTCAGGTCGTAGGCGGACTGGAAGCGCTTGAGCGCGGCGGTGGTCGCGGGGCCGAACTCGCCGTCGACGGCCAGCACGGCGCCGTAGCCGGGATAGCCGCTCAGCCGGATCTGCAGCTGGGTGACGTCGGCGCCCGAGGCGCCCTGGGACAGGGTGCGGTTCCAGGTGTAGCAGCCGTCGGCGTGCGCGGTCCCGGCCGTGGCCAGGGAACCCGCCGCCAGGCCAGCCATGAGCATGACAATCGAGAGTACGAGTCTCAGCGCGCGTGTGAACATGCGGTCTCCGCTTCCGGTACGAGAGATCGGGTGTGGGCCACGAGCCGTGTGACGCGCGTCAACCATGGGGCAAACACCCGGCCGGGCGCAAGGCCACCCTGGCCGGAGCACACGGCCGACGCGTGAGCCCTGTACGCGCCCCCGGTCCGCTGCGGAGAATGCGGTGCCGGCCCTCCTCTCCCGCGAAGTGCCGTACTGCCCGCTCCCGTCGCACCCTTTCCCGAGGAAAGCAGGTCGATCGCCGTGCTGTTACGTCTGCCCACGTCCCTGTCCGAAGCCCGGCGGTGTCTGGCCGAGGGAGCGGTGCCCGTCGGCGGGGCCACCCTCGTGTGGGCCCAATGGCAGCGCGACGGTTTTCCCGAGCAGGCGCTGTCCCTGCGCCGGCTGCCCGAGGCCAACGCGGTGGACGGTGAGGCCCTCGGCGCGGCCGTGCTGCTGCACCAGGTGGACGACCGGGTGCCGGAGACGCTGCGTCGGGCAGCCGCCTCCATAGGCACCGGGGCGGTGCGCCGGACGGCCACCGTCGGCGGCAACATCGCGGGCAGCACACTGCGCTGCCTGCTGCCCCCGGCGCTCGTCCTGGACGCGCGCGCGACCGTCCTGGACCACGACGGCGCGTACGAGGCCGACCTCGCGGAGGTCGTGGCGAAGCGCCCCCTGATGCTGGGCATCCGCTGGCGCCGCCCGCTGACCAGCGCCTACTACAAGGCGCCCGGTGACGTGGGCGGACCGCCGCCGCTCGTCGTCGCCACGGCCGTGCATGCCGAACCGGACGGCGGACGGCGGCTGTTCGTCGCGGTGCGGGACGGCGGCGAGGTCGTCGGCGAGAGCATGCCCGCCGGGACGGACGTCGCTCGGACGCTGGACGCCCTGGACGGGACGGCCCTCGGCGGCCTTCCCCCTACGGCCCGGGAGGCGGTGCGCCGGGAGGTGACGGGCGTCCTGGAGCGCCCCGCCGCCGGCTGACGGGACCGCCGCTCCCACGGGTCACTCCACGGGCCAGGTGTGGACCGGGGCGTTGAGATGCATGTAGTCGATGTACTGCTGCGTCATGCGGCGCAGCGCCTCGTGCCGCCCGCAGTGCGACGTCGCGTCGATGTGGTGGAACATCTCCTTCTGCCACACCGCCCCGTTGCGCCCCGTCACACACCGCTGCTCGATGATGCCGAGCAGCGGCTCCCGCCACGCGTCGTCCATGCCGGACAGCTCCAGCCCCCGGTGCGCCAGCGGCAGCAGACGCCGCAGCACCAGCTCGGCCGCCGGGACCTCGCCCATCCCGGGCCAGTACAGCCGCGCGTCGATGCCGTACCGCGCCGCCGTCCGCAGGTTGTCCTCCGCCGCCGTGAAGGACATCCGCGACCACACCGGCCGCTCCTCCTCCACCAGACCCCGCGTGAGGCCGTAGTAGAACGCGCCGTTGGCGAGTGTGTCGGCGACGGTCGGGCCCGCCGGCAGCACCCGGTTCTCCACCCGCACGTGCGGCTTGTCGCGGGTGACGGCGTAGACCGGCCGGTTCCAGCGGTAGATGGTGCCGTTGTGCAGCGTCAGCTCGCCGAGGTCGGGAATGTCGCCGCGCAGCAGGGTCTCGGCGGGGTCCTGGTCGTCGCACAGGGGGAGCAGGGCCGGGAAGTAGCGCAGGTTCTCCTCGAAGAGGTCGAAGACACTGGTGATCCACCGCTCCCCGAACACACCCGGGCCGCACCCCCTGCACCTTGATCTCCTCGGGGCGGGTGTCCGTGGCCTGCTCGAACAGCGGGATGCGGGTCTCGTGCCACAGCTCCTTGCCGAACAGGAAGGGGGAGTTCGCCGCGAGCGCCACCTGCACCCCGGCGATCGCCTGCGCCGCGTTCCAGTGGTCGGCGAACTGGTCCGGGTCGACCTGGAGGTGGAACTGCGTGCTGGTGCAGGCGGCCTCCGGCGTGATCGTGTCCGCGTAGGTGCGCAGCCGGTCGACGCCGGTCACCTCGATGTGCAGGTCCTCCCCGCGCGCCGCGAAGATCTGGTCGTTCAGCAGCCGGTAGCGCGGGTTCTCCGACAGCGCCCCCTCGCCGACGTCCTCGTGGCGCAAGGTGGGGAGGATGCCCGTCATGATCAGATGCGTGCCGATCGACCGGGCACGCTGCTCCGCGTGGTTCAGGGCGGAGCGGATCTCCCCCTCCCAGGCGTCGGGACCGCCCTCGGTGAGCCGGCGGGGCGCGATGTTGATCTCGAGGTTGAACCGCCCCAGCTCCGTGTCCCAGGCGGGGTCCGCGATGGCTTCGAGCGCGTCGGTGTTGCGCATCGCGGGTTCGGCGCGGTCGTCGACCAGGTTCAGCTCGATCTCCAGTCCCACCTGGGGCCGCTCGGCCTCGAAACGCGACTCGCGCAGCATCTGCGCCAGCGCGTCGAGGCACTGCTGCATCTTGATCCGGTAGCGGCGGCGGTCCTCGCGGGTGAAGGTGAGCGCCGGGACGTCCCGTCCCATCGGTCTCCCTCCAGGATGCTCGTCCTCGGAACCTGACCACCCCAGCGTCGCACCGGTGCGCGCCCGCGACCACGCGAGTCGCTCAGCGCGCGGGTCCTTCGGACAGGAAGCGCGTCAGGCTGTCCAGCAGCATGGTGCTGCCCTGCTCGGCCGCGTCGCGCTCCTCCACGGTGTCGCAGGTCTGCCGGATCTCGATGCGGGTCCGCGGTCCGTCCTCGCCGAGTTCCATGGCCATCGTCGCGGGCTCGTCCCTGCCGGGGACGTCCATGCCGAGGACCAGCAGGCGGTTGACGTCGACCTCCAGGTAGGACCCGGTGAGCGGCACCCGGGTGCCGTCGGGCGTGACCACGGTGGCCTTCCATCCGCCTCCCGGCCGTACGTCCATCTCGACCGAGCCCGGGGCCGCGTACGCCCACCGGGCGTAGTGGTCCGGCGTGGTCCACGCCTCCCACACGGCGCCGACGGGGGCGTCCAGGGTGCGGGTCAGGGCGTAGGAGTGGCCGTTTCCGTCGCTCATGGTGTCGTCCTTCGTGATGTGTGCGGCTGCCCCGTCGGGGCCTGTCGGGAAGATGGACGGGGGCGGGCGCGAAAACTCATCGGCCGCACCCGGGCCAGGTCGCGGAGCCACCCGCCTGACCCGCCCCGCACTCGGCCGGACCTGCGAGGACGGGTGAATCGGCTCCCGGAGCGGGGGGTACCCGCCAGGTCCTCGCGCGGACCCGCCGCGCCGCTTCGTCAAGGGAGGCTGTCATGGCCGACCTCAGCCCGATCGACCTGCAGAAGGCACTGAAGGGCGCCGACTACCCCGCCGCCATGGACGACCTCGTCTCGGTGGCGAAGAGCAACGGTGCCGACGACAACCTCGTCAAGAAGCTGTCGCAGACCGGGACCAAGCAGTTCGACGGCCCAACGAGGTGCAGAAGGCCGTCTTCGGCAACGAATGACCACGCGTGCCGGGTCCGCCCGCCGCCGCGGCCGGCCCTGGACCGCCCGTGACCGACCGAGGACGGTGTACCGATGACCGAGTACGAGCGCTCCCACACCATGCCGGCCCCGCCCGAGCAGGTCTTCGACCAGGCGGCCAACATCGGCCAGATGGGTGACTGGCTGCCCGAGGAGCTGCATGTGCGCGCCGAGCGGCTGCCCGCCGTGACCGTGCACGAGGACCGCACCGACGAGGACACCTCGGCGCTGCTGCGCCCCGAGCGGGACCAGATGCGGATCGAATGGGGGACGCGCGAGCAGGGCGGCTACGCCGGCTGGCTCCAGGTCGCCGGCATCGACAGCGGGGCCAGCGAGGTGACCGTGCACCTCTCCTTCTTCGAGGAGGGCCACGACCCGGGCGAACGGCAGGTGACCGACGCGCTCGAATCCAGCCTGCGGCGGCTGGAGCGGCAGGTCCGGCTACGCGTCGACAACGCCGCCGGCTGACTCCCAGTGGGCGGGGCGGGACAGGGACGGCGGCAGCGTCGTCGCGGTGTCGCCCCGCGCCGCGTTCACCTGCGCCTGGGTGAGGAACAGGGCGCCCGTGAGGTCGGCGCCCGCCAGGTCCGCGCCGCGCAGGTCGGCACCGATCAGGTCGGCGTCGCGCAGGTCCGCGTCCGAGAGGTCGGCGCCGATCAGCAGCGCGCCCCGCAGACTCGCTCCTCGCAGAGCGGCGCCGGACAGCCGCGCGCCCGTCAGGTCGGCGCCGCGGTGCTCCCGCCTGCGGCCCGGCACCCGGGCCCGGGTCAGCTCACTGGCCCGCAGCAGCAGGGGATTGACCTCGCCGCGCAGCGCGTTCACGTCGAGCGCGACCACCGACTCGGCCGTGCCCCGGGTCAGCCCGTCGATCCGCTCCAGCGCCCGGCGCAGCTCAGCGTGGAGGGGGCGGGCCGCCGGGAGCGCCAGGGCCTCGGCGGTGTACGCGAGCAGTTCGTGCAGCTGCCGCATGACGGGGAACACCGCGAACATCGCGGACGCCGAGCCGGGGTCCCGCCGCCAGTCGGTGCCGCCGAAGGTGACCTGGGAGACCTTCTGCCCGGCGCCGAAGCAGTCGAAGACGGTGCAGCCCGGATAGCCCTCGTCGCGCAGCCGGGCGTGGATGCCGCAGCCGAAGTCGGACCGCAGATGACCGCAGGGGCGCCCGGCGGGTTTGTCCTCGGCGAAGTCGGAGGAGCGGGCGAACGGCAGGGCCACGCAGCACAGGCCGAAGCAGGCGGAGCAGTCGGCGCGCAGCGCCTCACGGTCCACGGCGACGGGTCCCGGTTCCGCACCGGGTTCCGGTTCGCGTTCCGATGCGGCCGTGGCGGTGGGCCGGACCGGTCCGGGAACGCGGTGCGTGCGCCGACGGGGCCGTCCGCCCCCGTGCGCGGACGAGCGGGCTCCGTGCTGTGGCGACACCGTGAACGCTCCTGGACGACGACGGGCACCCCACGCCGGGGCGCCCCGAGAACGCCGCCCATTCTCGCAGACGGCTCGGTCGACCATCCGGCTGCCGGAACCCGGGACTCACGTTCTGCCTCCCTCTCCTGCCCCGGGGCCGAGTCGAGCGGCGGACGGCGGCCGGCTCAGGTCGAACGCAGGCAGAACGAACGCAGACAGAAGGGGTGTCCGGCCGGGCCGGCGTGGACGCGGCTGCCGGTGCGGGCTCCCGGGACGACCTCGTCGGTGGGACGCAGTCGGGTGGCGCCGGCGTCGGTGGCCGTGCGGTCCGCGATGGCGAGGTCGTCGACGCCGGAGGGGGCGTCCTGCCCGTCACCCGGTCCCGGCCGCCCGCTGCTTGCGGCGGGCGCGTGACGCGCGCAGGTTCGCGGCGTTCCCGCACCGGCGTACGTCGTGCCAGACCCCGCTGTTGTTGCGCGAGCGGTCGTAGAACGCGGACCGGCAGGCGGGCTTGCGGCACAGCTTGAGCCGTTGCCAGGTGCCTTCCGCCTGGGCGAGCAGCACCTGGGCCCAGACGGCGGCCTCCAGCCACTCACCGGGGCCGCCGACGGGCACCAGGGCGACCCGGCCCTCCTCGTCGAGGCCGGGCCGCAGGGAGACGTCGGTGGGTGCCCGGACCGGTTCCGCCTCACCGGTGACCAGGCCGGCGAGCCGGTCCCGCAGTTCCCGCACCCGCCGCAGATCCTCCGTCCCCGGCAGGCCCGAGGGGCCGGGCCACCCCTGGGCCTCGGCCCACGCGGCGGTGACGTCGGACAGCCACCGGCCTCCCGTGGCGTCGTCGGCGAGCACGTCGTCGCCGTACGGAGGGATGGCCAGGGTGTTGAGGAGTTCCTGCACCAGAGCCAGGCCGCCCGGGGCGGGGCTGATCCGGTAGCGCTCGGTCGATGTCCAGGACATAGGTCAATCCTACTTGACTCTGTCGCGCAGGGTGTGCACGCTAGCGACACAATCAAAACGCTTTTGACTATGTCGCCCCGGTGGCGCAAAGCAACGCAAGGAGTGTGGAGCGGTCATGACCGAGATCAAGGGAGCCCGTGTACTGGTCACCGGCGGCCAGCGAGGGCTGGGCAAGGCCTTCGCGGCGGCGCTGCTGGAGGCCGGCGCGGCCACGGTGTACGTCACGGCACGCCGGCCCGTGCCGGAGACCGACCCGCGGCTGGTGCCGCTGGCCCTGGAGGTCACCGACGAGGCGTCCGTCGCCCGACTGGTGGAGCAGGTTCCGGCCGTCGACATCGTGGTGAACAACGCGGGCGCGACGATCCCCGGGGGCCTGCTGGGCAACGACACCGACCAGGTGGCGCACCTGTTCGACATCAACGTCCTGGGCCCGCTGCGTATCGCGCAGGCCTTCGCCCCGGTGCTCGCCCGCAGGGGCGGGGGAGCCCTGGTCAATGTGCACTCCGTGCTGTCGTGGGCGGCGGGCACCGGGGCGTACGGCGTCAGCAAGGCCGCGCTGTGGTCGCTCACCAACTCGCTGCGCTCGGAGCTCGCCGCACAGGGCACCCAGGTCGTCGGCGTCCACCTCGGCTACACCGACACCGACATGGTGCGGGCGCTCGACGTGCCGAAGAACGATCCGCGTGACGTGGCGGACCAGGTGGTTCAGGCGCTGCTGAAGGGCGAGAGCGAGGTGCTCGCCGACGAGGTGACCCGCCACTTCAAGGCCGCGCTGTCGGGCCCGGTCGAGGGACTCGCGGTGGCCTGACACGTCCGCCGGGACCCACTCGCGAAGCACGGGACGGCGCCGCCCACCGGCTCGGTGGGTGGCGCCGCCCCGTGGGTGACGCGGTGGCGGCCGCCGGGTCAGCGGGCGGCGCGCTGCTGGGTGAGGACCGCCGACAGCAGCTCGGGGTCGAACAGCGAGACGTCGGCCAGCCGGGTCGGCGCGGCGAGGGAGTTGAGCATCGCCTTGGTGACCCGCACCGCCGGCGCCGGCCGCCGTACGACGGGCCTGGCCCACGCCATGACGGCGGCGTCGAGCTCCTCCGCCGGCACCACCTTGTGCAGGACGGACAGCGCGAGGGCCTCCTGGGCGTCGAAGACCCGGGCGGTGAGGATCAGCTCCCGCACCCGGGCCACGCCCACCTCGCTGATCAGCCGGGGGAGCAGCCCGCCCCACGCGGGCGGCACCCCCAGCGCGAGCTCGGGCAGCCGGAAGGTGGCGGTGTCCACGCCCACCCGCAGATCGCAGGCGAGCAGGAGTCCCACGCCCGCGCCGACCGCCCGGCCCTGGACCCGGGCGACGGTGACGGCGGGATGGGTGGTCAGGGCCTCGCACACCCGCAGCGCCTTCGTGCCGGAGACGCGTATGCCGCCGCCGGTGGGGTCGTCGTCCAGGTGCCGGGGGAACTCCCGCCGGTCGCCGCCGAGGCAGAACTCCTCCCCGGCCGCCGCCAGTACCAGGACCCGTACGTCGGGATCCTGGTCGTCGAGGACGGTGAGGAGGTCGTCCAGCATGGCGTCGCCGACCGCGTTCCCCTCCTCCGGGACGTTCAACTCGACGGTGAGGACTGGCCCCTGTCTGTACGTGCGCACGGTCTTGAGCACCCGGTCGGCGGGGAGTTCGGTGAAGGGCTGGGCGGTCATACGGTCACCTTCAGGGACGTGATGCGGCGGAAGACGAGACGGGAGTTGTCGTAGGCGGGCGGTCCGGCGGGCCGCAGCGTGGGGAAACGTTCCAGTACCTGGGCGACCGCCTCGCGTGCCTCGAACCGGGCGAGGGGAGCCCCGAGGCAGTAGTGCGGGCCGCTGCCGAAGGTGATGTGGCCGCCGTCGCGCAGGATGTCGAAGACGTGCGGGTCCGGGTTGCGCCGGGGGTCGTGGGCCGCCGCGCCGTACAGGATGTGCACGGTGGTGTCCTTGGCGAGCGGGGTGCCCGCGAGGATCGTGTCCTCCGCGGCCACATGGGAGTTGAGCCACACCGGCGGGTCGTAGCGCAGCGTCTCCTCGATCAGGTCGTCGATGTGCTCCGGATGCGCCCGGAGCCACTCCGCCCGGGCGGGCTCCTGGGTGGCGTACCGCACCGCGTTGGTCAGCAGCACCGCGCTGGTCTCCAGCGAGGCGATGGTGATGAACATGGTCAGGTGGTAGATGACCCGTGCCGCCGCCTCCGGGTCGTCCGGGAACTGCGCGTCCCAGTGGTGGATCCAGCCGGTGAGGACATCGTTGCCAGGGCGCGCCCGCCGGTCGGCGATCAGCTCCCCGAAGAAGGCCCTCATCTCCATCGTGGCCTGGCCCGCGAGCGCCAACTGCTCCTTGGTGGGGAACAGTTCCTGCGCGTACGCCTGCCGGTGGGCGAAGTCCAGGACGTACGCGTGGTGCCCCTCGGGGATGCCCAGCCACTCACCGACCGTGCGGACCGGGAGGAGTTCGGCGACCGTCTGGACGAAGTCGGCCTCCCCGTCCTCGCGCAGGCGCCGCTCCAGGTCGTCCAGCAGGCCGGAGACGAGCCGGGCGATCGTCGGACGCATGCCCTCCAGGGTGCTGCGGTCGAAGGGGTTGCCCAGCGCCCGGCGCTGGCAGGTGTGCGACGGGGCGTTGATGCGGGACAGGGTGCCGGTCAGCTCCTGGGTGGCGAGCTCCTGCCAGCGGCGCGGGTCGGGCTGGCGCTCCTGCCAGGCGAAGTCCGGCACCAGCCAGTTCCTGGCGCGCAGCACCTGGCTGCATGCCTCGAACGAGGTGACGAAGTAGGCGCCCCAGGGGGCGCGTACCACGTCCCCCAGAGAACGCAGCCCTTCCCAGACGGGCAGGGGGTCGGCCTGCCCCTCCGGCGAACGAAGGTGACGGAGAAGGGAAATGACGGCTCGGCGGTCACTGGTGGTGCCGCTTATGTCGCCAACGGCGGTCACGTGGTGCTCCTTTGGCTGGACGCTACCGTTACCGCCGGAACCTACCCCTCCACCTGCGTGGGTCATGTGTCGTTGAGTGTTGCACCTGTCACATGACCGTCAAACGCGGAAGACGTCCAGGAAGCTGCTCCAGAACCCCTTCCTGCGCGTGGAGGCCTGCCGGGACGGCTCGGACGGCGCCGCGGGCCCGGGCAGCACATCCGGGGCGGCGTCGGCCCGCTCGCGCAGCGCCGCGGCCGTACGGGTGGCCGGGGTGGGGCTGAAGGTCACCGGCAGCGACACCAGGGCGCGGTGGAACGGCCCCGGCCGCCATTCCAGTTCCTTCTCCGCCACCGCCAGGGTGAGGTCGGGCAGCGCGTTGAGCAGCCGCTCCACCGCGGTGCTCGCGATGACCTGCGCCGGGTCCTTGGCCGGACAGGCGTGCGGGCCCGCGCCCCACGCCAGGTGGGCACCCTTGCTGTGCGCGCGGCGGGCCTCCGCCAGCGCGGGGTCGGCGTTGGCGCCGGCGAAGGAGATGACGACCGGGGTGTCGGCCTCGGCCACATGACCGCCCAGATCGACGTCCCGCACCGGATAGTGGGTGGCGTAGTTGGCGATCGGCGTCTGGTTCCACAGCACGTGGTCCATCGCCTCCTCGATCAGCATGCCGCTCTGCCGGCCGCCCGCCCCGGACAGCAGCAGCATCAGCGAACTGCTGATGAGGCTGCGCTCCGGCTCGATGCCGGCCCCCATCAACAGCACCAGCTGGTCCTTGAGTTCCTCGTCGGTCAGCCCGGCGGGGTGCTGGATCAGCCAGGAGGTGACGTCGTCACCCGGCTGCCGGCGCTTCAGCGCGATCAACTGCATGAGCGACGCGGTGAGTTCCTCGTTCGCCCGCAGCGCGTCCTTGCCGTCGAAGATCGCCGACACAGCGGAGGTGACGGTGTCGCCGATGTCCGCGGGGCAGCCGAACAGCTTGTTGAACAGCAGCAGCGGCAGCAGCTTGGCGTAGTCGCCTATCAGGTCGGCCCGGCCCAGCTCGCTGAACCGGTCGATCAGGTAGTCGGCGATCGGTTCGACGTCACGCCGGATCCGCGTGGTGTTGAGCCGGGCCAGGCTGTCCACCACGGCCTTGCGCAGCCGCAGATGCACGGCGCCGTCGGTGAACAGACAGCTCGGCCGGTACGCCATCATCGGCAGCACCGGGCTGTCCAGGGGGACACCGCCCTCGTTCAGGGCCTTCCAGCGGCGGGCGTCACGGGCGAACAGCTCCGTGTTCTGCAGCACCCGCAGCGCCATCTCGTGCCCGACCACCAGGGTGGCGTCCACACCGGGGGCGAGCTCGACCGGACCGGCCGGGGCGTGCTCACGCAGCCCGTCGTACACCCGGTGCGGGTCGGTGGCGAAGGCCGCGTCGTGCATGGGGCATCTGCCGCCACCCGACGCGGACGTGGAGTGAGGTTCCATGAAGTCTTCCTTAGTGATCCGAAGGACCGGTGCCCCCGGCCCGGGCGGACGCGAGGAGGTCAGGCCGTGCGTTCGAGCAGGTGCCGCACCAGGGAGATCAGCGCCGTGGCGGACGACCGCTGGTCGCGCGCGTCGCAGTAGACGACCGGTGTGTCCGGCAGCAGGTCCAGCGCCTCGCGCACCTCCGCCTCCGCGTACGTGGTGGCGGGGTCGAAGCAGTTGACGGCGATGGCGTACTCCAGGCCGTACCCTTCGACCAGGTCGATGACCGGGAAGGTCTCCTCCAGCCGCGCCGGGTCGACCAGCAGCAGCGCCCCCAGTGCCCCGCGCGCCATGTCCTCCCACAGCTGCATGAAGCGCTGCTGGCCCGGCGTGCCGAAGAGGTACAGCACCAGGTCGTCGCTGAGGGTGAGACGGCCGAAGTCCAGGGCGACCGTGGTGGTGGTCTTGTCGGTGACCCCCCTGAGGTCGTCGACGTGGACGGACGCCTGGGTCATCTTCTCCTCGGTGCGCAGCGGAGTGATCTCCGACAGCGAGCCGATGAAGGTCGTCTTGCCCACGGCGAAGTGCCCGACGACGAGGATCTTTGCGGCGTTGGTCACCGCGCTGGAGACGTAGATGGACTTCTGGGCCGTCTCAGCCGATGAGGGATTGGAGTCCATTCAGAACCTTCTCGAGGGTCGCTCTGTCAACGTTCTGGGCCCGGGGCGGCTCGGCCCGGCGGAGCAGGTGCCCCTGTTCTGCTAAATCCGTGAGCAGCAGCCGGGCCACCCCGACCGGCAGGCCGAGGTGGCCCGCCACCTCGGCGACCGACAGGTAGCCACCCGAGCACAACTCCCAGATCGCCCTCACCTCGGGGCCGGCACCGAGCGGCATCGTCCGCTCGGGGGCCAGCGTGACCAGCGTGTGCAGCGCCAGTTCGTCCGAGGAGGGCAGGCTCCGGCCGCCGGTGATGACGTAGGAGCGGACGAAGTCACTGGTGACGGGTGATTCCTCGCCGGGTGCCGTCATCAGCCGACACCGTTGTCGGAGCGAGGCGCGATGCTCATCGCCTTGTTCAGCGCCGTCACCGTCTTCTGCATACGGAACGACATGGCCTCCATGTCGACGTCCACCGCCGCCGAGACCGCCAGGTAGGAGCCCTGTCCGGCCGCGATGAGGAAGATCCAGCCGCCGTCGTACTCCAGCAGCGTCTGCTTCCAGATCCCGTGCCCCGCACCGACGAAGCCCGCGACCGCACGGCTGAGGGACTGCATCGAGCTCATCGCGGCGGCGTTGGTCTCGGCGTCGTCGCGTGAGATGTCGTCCGAACGCTGGAGCAGCAGGCCGTCACCCGACACGAGGATCGCGTGCCGGGCGCCGCGCACCTCGAGGACGTCGTTCAGCACCCACGACAGGTCGGTGTTCACTGGTGGTCAGGTCCTTCCGTGGTGTTCGTGGTCCGTCCGAGCTGGGTGCCGCGTGCGAACGCCCCCAGGCGCGACGCGGTCACCTCGCCCGACGACTCGGTGGTCTCCTCGTCGAGGTCGGTGGTTTCCGGCGGGGCCGGCACCACCGCGATGGGGCCCTGGCGGCGGCGCCGCTTGGGCAGCCCGCCGGACGTCGTGCCCACCACGCGTGACGGGCCCACGGGGACCGGCGTCAGGCGCTGGGGGGTGCTCTCCTGCTCCTGCTCGGCGGGCTCCTGCTCCGGCTCGGCAGGCGCGACGACATCGGCGGACAGCAGCTCGTCGGGGACCCGGATCACCGCGCGCACACCGCCGTACGGGGACACCGAGCCGACGGAGACGGCGAAGCCGTAGCGGTTGGCGAGCATGCCGCACACCGCGAAACCGAACCGGGGCGGGTCGCCGAGACCGGTGATGTCGACCGGGCCGTCGGCGGACAGCAGCGTCGCCGCCCGGTCCTTGGTCTCCTGGTCCATGCCCAGACCGGCGTCGTCGACGATGAAGCACACACCCGTCGGCACGGCCTGGATGTTGACCTCCACCGGGGTGCCGGGGGCGCTGTACGTCGTGGCGTTGTCCAGCAGTTCGGCCAGCACCACGGCCACCGGTTCGACCGCCTTGCCGGCCACGGCGACGCTCACCTGGGCGTGGATGCTCACCCGGTTGAAGTCCCTGATGCGGCCCTGGGCGCTGCGGGCCACGTCGTAGACGGTCGCCGCGCCGTCGCGCCGGCCCAGCCAGCCGCCGCACAGCACCGAGATGCCCTTGGCGCGGCGGCTGAACTGGCTGCCGGTGTGGTCGACCGACATCAGGTCGGCCAGCACCTCGCTGTCGTTGCCGTACTTCTTCAGCAGTCCGTCGAGGAGCAGTTGCTGTTCCTCGGCCAGCGACTGCAGGGTGCCCATGGCCGACTTGAGCACGGCCTTGGTCGACGACTCGGCGTCCGCCCGCACCTCGGCGAGCTCACCCCGGTGACGTGTGTCCAGCGAGGTGATGTGGGTCTGCAGTTGCTCGATCCGGCCCTGGGCCTGGCCCAGACCCGATTCCAGGTCCTTCCTCGTTCTTCGGAGAGCCAGATTGGTCCTCCGGGCGCGCAGCACTGCGAGGACCGCAGCGGCGAGCACCACCAGCAGGATCCACAGCAGTGGATCCTCGATCAATGACGTCATGAGACTCTCTTCAAGTCGCATCGCGTCGGCAGCATGACAGGTCCGCACACACGGGAATCCGGTCCGGGCCGTCGAGCGGCGCGGACCCACGGCGGGACAAGCCTCAACTCCTCAGCGATGGGGCCTTAGAGACTGTCCCCCGTACGCGTTCATGACGCGTCGCCAGCCTGCTGAAAGTCCGATGATCGTATCAGGATCGGGGTGGCAACACGCCTGGTCCCGATGCTACTTGACAACCCTTACGAGACGTTCACACAGAGGGCTTGCGCCGCGCCGTGGACGAACCTCCTGACCGGGCCCGCGAGTTCGCCGGCCGACATGTCGCCGTTGCGACATGTCCCACCTGTGCCACGGCGAAACGGTGACACCGCCTCCGTCCGCGGCGGACTCTGTGCAGCACCGACGGCACCGCGGGCCGCGTGAACAGCAGGAGAACGCGACGTAGGACACGCCGCGTACGACGGAGGGCACAGAAGTGAAAAGACGGATGCGTATCGCGGCGGCCGTCGCGGCGGGGCTGACCCTGTCCGCCGGCGCCGTGACACCGGTCGCGGCCGACCCGGGGGGCGGCCCGGCGGCCGCCACCGACCGGACGGCCGCCACCCGGGGCACGGCCGCCACGGCAGCGGACACCGGCGCCACCGTGCGCCTGATCACCGGTGACCGGGTCACCGTCCGCACGGACGCGAACGGCCGGCACACCGCCTCGGTGGTGCCGGGGGAGGGACGGCGGCACATCCTCTTCCGCACGATCGAGGAGGACGGACAGCTCACCGTCCTGCCGTCCGACGCGGCCGGGCTCGTCACGGCCGGGCGCCTGGACCGCGGCCTGTTCGACGTCACTTCGCTGATCGCCCAGCGCTACGACGAGGCGCACAGCGACACCCTGCCGCTGATCGTCGGCGACGGCGCGGGCGTGCCGGACTCCTCGCTGCGGCGCCTCACGGGCCTGGCCGCCGAGGGGACACCGGTCCGCCGCCTGGAGACCATCGACGCCGACGCCGTACGGGTCCCGGCCGAGGACCTCGGCGCGTTCTGGAAGCGTCTCGCCCCCGCCGGCGACGGCTTCTCCCGCGCCGCCGCCGTGCCCCGCGTGTGGCTGGACGGCCGGGTGCGCGCCGCCCTGGACCGCAGCACCGCGCAGATCGGCGCCCCCGAGGTGTGGAAGTCCGGTCACCGCGGCGAGGACGTCAAGGTCGCCGTCCTGGACACCGGCGTCGACGCCACCCACCCCGACCTGACCGGACGCGTCAGCGAGGCGCAGGACTTCTCGGGCAGCTCCGGCACCGGCGACGCCTTCGGTCACGGCACCCACGTCGCTTCCATCGTCGGCGGTTCCGGCGCCGCCTCCGGAGGCTCCCGCAAGGCTCCCGCAAGGGCGTCGCCCCGGCGCCGACTGCTGATCGGCAAGGTCCTCGGCGACGACGGCTTCGGCACCGAGTCCCAGGTCATCGACGGCATGGAGTGGCCGTCGCCCGGGCGCCGACGTGGTCAACATGTCCCTCGGCTCGGACGCGCCAGCGACGGCACCGACCCGATGAGCCAAACCCTCAACGAACTCTCCGCGCCTCCGGCGCGTTGTTCGTCGTCGCCGCGGGCAACGCCGGCCCGGCCCAGGGACGATCGGATCCCCCGCCGCCGCGGACGCCGCCTCACGGTCGGCGCGGTGGACCGGGACGACTCCCTCGCGGACTTCTCCAGCGCGGCCCCCGGACCGGTGACGACGCGGTCAAGCCCGACGTGACCGCGCCCGGCGTCGGCATCGTGGCCGCACGCGCGGCCGGCACCACCATGGGCCAGGTCGTGGACGCCTCGTACGTGGCCGCCTCCGGCACCTCGATGGCGGCCCCGCACGTGCGGGCGCCGCCGCGCTGCTGGCCCAGCAGCACCCCGACTGGACCGCGAGCCGCATCAAGGACGCGCTCACCAGCACCGCCCGCCCAATCGAGGGGCAGCTGGTCACCGAACAGGGCGGCGGCCGTATCGACGTCGCCCGGCGGCCCGCACACCGGTCGTCGCCACCGCGACCCTGGCCCTCGGCACGTACGGGACCGACGACACCGGCACCCGCACGCACACCGTGCGCTACACCAACGTCTCCGGCTCGGACGTCACCCTGGGCCTGCGCGCCGCCCTCGCCACCAGCACCGGACGGCAGATCGCCGACGGCGTGCTGACCCCCGGCTCCCGCACCGTCACCGTCCCGGCCGGCGGCACCGCCGAGGTGCCGCTCACCGTGGACCCGGCGCGCGCCGCCAAGGGCGACTACTACGGCCACCTCACGGCCACCGCCGCCGACGGCTCGGTCAGCGTGCACACCACGCTCAGCCTCGTCGTGCGCGGCCCGGTGCACCGGCTCAAGGTCGTCTCGTACGACAACGACGGCAACCGCGTCGACGCCCTGCCGATGATCTGGGGCGCCGAGGGCTTCGTCGGCTACACCGACCGGGACAACGCCGTCGCCGAGGTGGAGGAGGGCACCTACCAGCTGACCTCCGGCAGCATCGAGCGGGTGGACGGCGAGGAGGTCCTGCGGCAGGTCGTCCTGCCGGACATCAAGGTCACCAAGGACACCACCGTCGTGGTCGACCCGCGCAGGACGGTCAAGGTCGAGATCCGCACCCCGAGGCCCGCCGAGCAGCGCGGTGTCCTCAGCTACCAGACGTACCGCAAGATCGACGGACACGCCTGGATCGACGGCACGATGTACTTCGACATCGCCACCGCGCTCTACGTCAGCCCCACCCCCGAAGTCACCGACGGCACCTTCGAGTTCGCCTCCCGCTGGCAGCTCGTCGCCCCGCTGCTCGAAGCCGGCGTGGCCGGCGGGGCCGGTCTCGACGCCTACTACATGCCCCAGTCGCCCCTGTTCGACCAGCGGGGCGAGCGGCTTCGGGCGGTGGACGCGGGCACCGTGGAGTCACCCGACTTCCGCCGGGCTCGCGGTCTGCTCGCCGTCGTCACCGACGAGCGGGGAGAGGCCGGCCCGCAGCTGGCGCAGCGGGCGGCCGCGGCCGGCGTCCGCGCCGTGCTGGTCGTGAACTTCTCCACCACCGGCTGGACGCGCTGGACGCCGCACGGGGAGCGCTGGGAGGTGCCCGTCGTCCGCATCGGCTCCGACGCCGGTGCCGACCTGCTGAAGCGCATCCAGCGGCGCACCACCACCGTCGCCTTCGGCGGCACCGCGCGCAGCCCCTACCTGTACGACGTCATGCAGATCAGCGAGGGGCGCATCCCCGAGCGCGTGGTCCACTCCGTGTCCGGACGTAACAGCGCCGTGGTGCGCTCCGAATACCCGGACAACGGCGGGGTGGAGTGGGCCGCCGAGCAGCGGTTCGCCCGTCGGCCGTACCAGGAGTTCACCTGGTTGCAGTACACCCGCCACGTGCCGACCGCGTTCACCCGCACCGAGTACGTCAGCTCCGGCACCACCGAGTGGGAGCACCTGGTGCACCACCGGACCGTCGGCGACGTCGACTCGCCGCTGAACGCCGGACTCAGGGACACGCCCCGCACCTACCGCGCCGGTGAGCAGGTGCGCGAACGGTGGCAGGGGGCCGTGGTCCGGCCCTCCGTCCCGCGCGCGGGCGTCCCCGCCACCGTCCGGGACGGGAACGTGATGCGGCTGCGCGTCCCGGAGTTCACCGACTCCGCCTCCGGCCACTGGTCGCGGCTGACCCCCGGCGACGGCACGGGCATCGGCGTACGGGCGCCCGCGCCGGAGACCGCCTCGGCCGAGCTCACCCGCGACGGCAGGAAGCTGGCCGACCTCGCCGACGCCTGGCAGGAGGTCGAGGTGCCCGCCGGCGACGCCGAGTACCGGCTGCGCCTGCGCACCACCCGCGACTCGGCGGAGTGGACGTACGGCACCGCGACCGACACCACCTGGACGTTCCCGTCCGGCCCGACCGCCGCCGCGGCCGCGCTGCCACTGCTCCAGGTCGACTACGACGTCCCGGTCGACGAGCACAACGCCGTCGGGCGCGGCAGGTCCCACACCCTGCTGCTGACGGTCCGCCACCAGGACGGTCTTGCCGCGCCGCGCGGGGTGCGCACGACGGTCGAGGTCTCCTACGACGACGGCCGGCGCTTCACCGAGGTGCCGGTGCGGGCCGGCAAGGAGGGCACCTTCGCGGCCACCGTCACCCGGCCGGCCGGCGTCCGGGGTGACGCGTTCGTGACCCTGCGCGTCACGGCGCGGGACGCGGCCGGTGCCTCGGTCCGGCAGACCGTGACCCGGGCGTACGGGCACCGCGGCTGACCCACGGGAGTCGCCTGAGGTCCCGGGTGCGGCGGGGGAGCGGACGTCACGGTCCGTCCCTCCGCCGCACACCGCGATGTTGTACGGTATTCAACGGTTCAAGCGATTGAATACCGCCGTCCGGGGAGGGCGCCGTGACGTTGGAGGCCGCCGGAGTCACCGGGCCCGAAGAGACCGTCTACCGTCTGCTGGTGACGATGGGCAGGGCCACGGCCCAGGAGGTCGCCGACCGGTCCGGCCTCGACCTCGCCCACACCCGGCACGTGCTGGACGCGCTGGCCGCCAAGAACATGGCCAGCCAGAGCGACGGACTGCCCCGGCACTACCGCGCCACCCCTCCCGACGTGGCGCTGCTGCCCCGCCTCAAGCGCCGGGCCGACGCGCTCGACGTCGCCAGGGCCGAGGCGACCGGCCTGCTGGAGTCCTACCGCGAGACCATGCGCCGTCAGGACCACGGCCAGCTCATCGAGGTCATCACCGGCGCCGAGGCACTGCGCCAGCACCTGCGGCAGATCCAGGACGGCGCCCGCGACGAGATGCTGTGGTTCTGCAAGGCCCAGTACGTGGCGATGCCGTCGGGCAGCAACCGCTCCGAGTACGAGGCACTGGGCCGGGGCGTGCGCTACCGCGTGCTGTACGAGAAGGCGTTCTTCGACGACGAGGGCGCCGTGGATAACGTTGTCGAGGGCGTCCGCGCAGGGGAACTGGCCCGTGCCGTGCCCCATCTGCCGCTGCGGCTGGCCGTGGCGGACCGCGCCATCGCGATCTGCCCGCTGGTCCCGGGCGGCCCCTACGGCAGCCCCGAGGAACCCACGTCCGCGCTGGTCCGGGACAGCAATCTGCTCGCCGCCTTGATCGCCCTCTTCGAACGCTACTGGGAGGACGCCGTCCCCCTGGTCGTCGACGACACCGGCGCCGTCGCGGGCACCGACGGAGCCGGCGGCCCCGACCCGCTCGGCGCCACCGACCGGCGGCTGCTCGCGCTGCTGGTCGCCGGGGTGGCGGACAAGGCGGTCGCCACCCAGATGGGGCTCAGCCGGCGTACCGTGCAGCGCCGCATCCAGCGCATGATGGAACTGGCCGGGGCCACCACCCGGATGCAGCTCGCCTGGCAGGCAGCCCGGCGGGGCTGGCTCTGACCCGGAGCGAGGCGGGCGCCGACAGACGCCTCCGGGCGGGTGGAGACGGCAGGGAATCGGCGGAACAGGGCCGAACGGCCCTGGCCGTCCGGCCCTGGACCGGCGAGGATCCTGACGGAACACGCCACGCGCAGAGCAAGGAGCACTTGATGGCGGACGGCGAGCAGCCTGGACCCGACCACCCGATCAGGGTCTTCCTCCTGGACGACCACGAGGTGGTCCGGCGCGGGGTGCACGACCTGCTGAACGACGAACCCGACATCACGGTGGTCGGCGAGGCCGCCACCGTCGAACAGGCCCTGGTCCGCGTCCCCGCCCTGCGTCCGCGGGTCGCCGTCCTCGACGTCCGGCTGCCCGACGGGGACGGCGTCACCGTGTGCCGCGAACTGCGCTCCCGGATGCCCGACCTGGCCTGTCTGATGCTCACCTCCTTCGACGACGAGGAGGCCCTGCTGGACTCGATCATGGCCGGCGCCTCCGGCTACGTCCTGAAGCAGATCCGCGGTTCCGACCTCGTGGAGGCGGTCCGCACGGTCGCTCGCGGCCAGTCGCTGCTCGACCCGAGCGCCACCACCAAGCTGATGGCCCGGCTGCGCGGCGGCCCGCAGCAGGAGCCGGCGGAGCCGGACGCCCTGCCGGGGCTCACCGACCGGGAACGGGAGATCCTCGCGCTGATCGGCGAGGGGCTCACCAACCGCCAGATCGGCCAGCGCCTCTACCTCGCGGAGAAGACCGTGAAGAACCACATCTCGCGGCTGCTGGCCAAGCTCGGGGTGGAGCGGCGCATCCAGGCCGCCGTGATCGCCACCGAGGCCCGTGACCGCCTGCGGCACGGAAACGGCCACTGACCGACGGGCGCGGCGACGGCCACCGAACGCCGTGGGCCCCGGCCGGACGGATGTCCGGCCGGGGCCCACGGCAACACGGTCCCGACGCGTCAGTCGCGGGCGATCTGCGGGGCGATGTCCTCGGTGAACCGGCCGGTGGACGCGGCGGCGCGCCGGACGGCCGCGGCCGGGTCGGTGCCGCAGAACGAGGCGTCCAGCGTGGCGCCCAGCGTGGTGTTCACCGTGCCGTTGTTGGACGTGTTGGCCAGCGAGGCCATGCTGCGGCGGCCGTCGCTCGTGGTGAAGGCGTACGTGTAGTAGCCCTGCACGGTGCCCGTGTGCCCGTAGACGGTGGTGCCGCAGGACAGCGTCCGGCCGCGCAGCCCCAGCCCGTAGGACTGCTTGCCGTCCGCGGTGACCGGGACCATGGCGGTCATCTCGTCCAACTGCTCGGCGGGCAGCAGCTTTCCGGACAGCAGCGCGGAGAAGAACCGGTTGAGGTCCCTGGCGTCGGAGATGACCGCGCCCGCGGACTGCGCCCAGGAGACGGTCTGCTCGGTGGAGTCGACCAGCGGCAGCGTGGTGTCGTCCTGACGGAGGTAACCACGGGCGTACGTACCGGAGATGGTCGTCCGCGGGTGGACGTACGACGTGTTCCTCAGCCCCAGCGGCTTGAAGATGCGCTTCTGGTAGTGGGTGGCGATCGGCGTCCCCGTGACGTGCTCGACGAGCGCGCCGATGACGACGAAGTTCGTGTTGGAGTAGCTGTAGGCGGCGCCCGGCGTGTTGTTCAGCGGCCGCTCGGTCGACAGGTCGATGAGTTCCTGGTAGCTGAAGACCTTGGTGCGCACCGCCTCGAAGCCCGGCACAGTGTTGTAGAACATGTCGTTCGTGTAGTCGTACAACCCGCTGCGGTGGCTGAGCAGATGACGCACCGTGATGCGGTCGTCGGGCAGCGGCTGCGGCAGGTAGCGGTTGGCGGGGGCGTCCAGGTCGACCCGTCCCTCGGCCGCCAGCTGGAGCAGCACCACCGTGGTGAAGGTCTTGCTGACACTGCCCACGCGGAACCGCCGCCCCGTGTCCATCGGCGTGTGGGCGGCGGTGTCGGCCTCACCGGTGGCGACGTGGTAGCTCTTGCGGCCCTCGTCGATCCGGGTCAGGGCACCGGGAGCGCCCTGGGCCAGCGCCTTCTCGTGCACCGCGGCCACGGCGGCGAGGTCGGGCGCGGGCAGGGACGTGCTGTCGGCGAGGGCGGGGGAGGCCGCCAGTGTGACGATCAGTGTGGAGCCGGCGAGCGCGACGCTCACGTCTTTGATCCGCATCCGCATCTTTCCTGGGTGTGGGGGACGGACAGGCACCTGCGGCCGGAACACCGATTCAACTTCCCTTGGTCGCAGGGAAGTTGACTGAGTCACAGAAGGCCACGGCGGCAACGTCTGCATCGTAGTCCACCCGCGCCACGGTGATCCGGGGAACGACGCACCGCCGCGCCGGATGGCCGGTTCTCGCGGGTGAGCCCCGGACCTGGGAAAAGCGGCACCGATGTGTTCCCCGCTTCGTGCCGGGACGGCCGTTCACGCGCGCTCGGGCGTCCCCCCGTCGATCCGGTAGTGACGCGTTCCGGCCGCCCCGCGGGGAGCCGGAGCCGGCCACACGCAGTCCAGCACCGAGGCCGACGGGCCGAACAGCGCGGACGGCACCTCGTCGCGCGGGAACCACTCCCAGCGCACGATCTTGTCCGGCTCGGTGACCACGGGCGTGCCCGCCGCTCCCTCGGCGACCGCCGCGGCCGTGACCCGGGTCAGTCCCTGGAGGCCGTCCACCACGAGCGCCAGGACCCGTACGGCCGTCACCGGCACGGACAGCGCGGTCTCCTCCGCCAGTTCCCGCGCCGCGGCGGTCTCGAAGTCCTCGCCCGGGTCCACCTTGCCGCCCGGCAGCTCCCACCGGCCGTCGTGCCCGAGTCCGAGCAGGACGCGCCCGGTGTCGTCGAGGACGGCGACGCCGACCCCCGTCATGCTGTGGGGCGCGGGGCGGGCGCGCTCGGGGCGCTCGGCGGCGTGTTCACTCCTGTTCACCGGTCCCTTCTACACCCCCGCGTGGGGGAGGGGAGCCGCGACCCCCACGATGTCCGTGGGGGTCGGGAGCCGGGGACGGGGGCCAGGGGGTCAGCCGAACTGGCCGGGCTGGTAGTCGCCTGCGGGCTGCTGGTTGATGACGTTGATGCGGTTGTAGGCGTTGATGATCGCGATCAGGGAGATCAGCGCGGCGAGCTGTTCCTCGTCGTAGTGCTTGGCGGCGTCGGCCCAGACCTCGTCGCTCACTCCGCCGGCGGTGTCGGCGATGCGGGTGCCTTCCTCGGCGAGTGCGAGGGCGGCGCGCTCGGCGTCGGTGAAGACCGTGGCCTCGCGCCAGGCGGCGACCAGGTTGAGGCGCTGCTGGGTCTCGCCCGCGGCGGTGGCGTCCTTGGTGTGCATGTCGGTGCAGAAGCCGCAGCCGTTGATCTGGCTGGCGCGGATCTTCACCAGCTCCTGGGTCGCGACGGGCAGCGGCGAGTCGTGCACCGCCTTGTTCGCCGAGTTGATGTGCCGCAGCACCTTCCCCGCGAGCGCGTTGCCGAAGAAGTCGATTCGAGCGTCCATGGTCTGTTTCACCCTCCAAGATGCGGTTGCACTCCGTTGACCGCGCAGGCACCGGACCTGTGACCGCCCTGCGGTGTGACGCACGTCACTGATCCGGGCTTGTGCAGGTGGGAGACGCGGTGGCGAGGCTGGTGAGGGGGCGCCGCCGCCGGGGACACCCCCCGCGAGGGTGTCCAGGTGGCCGCCGGAGTCGTGATCGGACCTTTGCCTCCCGACCCTTGACGCGCGCCATGGCTGAAAATATCTTTCAGGCTCAAGTGAGCTACCGAAAGTAAATTTCGACATCGAGGAGTGTGACCGTCGTGCCCGCCGCAGACGCCGTGGAGAACGGCCGGTTGCGTGAGCAACTCGCCACCATGACCACGGAGGCCCACCGCCCCGAGCTGGCGGACATCGACCGCCTGCCCACCCTCGACATCGCCCGCTTCATGAACGCGGAGGACGCCACCGTCACCACGGCGGTCGCCGCCCGGCTGCCGCAGATCGCCGCCGCGATCGACGGCGTCGCCGAGCGGATGGCCCGGGGCGGCCGGCTCGTCTACGCCGGCGCGGGCACGGCCGGCCGGCTCGGCATCCTCGACGCCTCCGAGTGCCCGCCCACCTTCAACACCGACCCCGCGCAGGTCGTGGGGCTGATCGCGGGCGGTCCGACCGCCGTGGTCAACGCCGTCGAGGGCGCCGAAGACCGTGAGGACGCCGCCCGCGAGGACCTGGACGCCCTGGCCCTGACCGCCGACGACGTGGTCGTCGGCATCTCCGCCTCCGGCCGCACGCCGTACGCCGTCGCGGCGGTCCGGCACGCCCGCGCCCTCGGCGCGCTCACCGTCGGCCTGTCCTGCAACGAGGACAGCGCGCTCGCCGCCGCCGCCGACCACGGCATCGAGGTGGTGGTCGGCCCCGAGACGCTGACGGGCTCGACCCGGCTCAAGGCGGGCACGGCGCAGAAGCTCGTGCTCAACATGATCTCGACCATCACCATGATCAAGCTGGGCAAGACCTACGGGAACCTCATGGTCGACGTCCGGGCCTCCAACGAGAAGCTCAGGGCGCGCGCCCACCGCATCGTCTCCCTCGCCACCGGTGCCCGCGACGAGTCCGTCGAGACCGCGCTCGCCGACAACGAGGGAGAGGTGAAGAACTCCATCCTCACCCTCCTGGCGTCCGTGGACGCCCCGACCGCAGCCCGCCTGCTGCAGGACGCCCACGGGCACCTGCGCAAGGCCCTGGAAGCCGCAGCCGCCTGACGCGGCCTGCCCCACCTCACAGCAAGGCATGACCGCACCATGAGCGAAGAGAACAAGCATCGCGCCACTGCTGCCGCCATCCTTCCCCTCGTCGGAGGCGCGGGGAACGTGACGTCGGTGGCCCATTGCATGACCCGGCTGCGGCTCGGGCTGCGCGACCGGTCCCTGGTACAGGAGGAGGCACTCAAGGCACTGCCCGCGGTCATGGGGGTCGTCGAGGACGACACCTACCAGATCGTGCTGGGCCCGGGCACCGTCGCCCGTGTCACCCCGGAGTTCGAGGCCCTGGTCGAGGAGGGGCGCGCCGGCGCCCCCGAGGAGCCCGCCGCTCCCTCGGGCGGGGCCGACCCGGTGACCGCCGAGGAGCTGGCGGCGCAGGGCGCGGCGCTCCGGGCGGAGCGGAAGGCGAAGAACGCCACGCCGTTCAAGCTGTTCCTGCGGCGCATCGCGAACATCTTCGTGCCGCTGATCCCCGCGCTCATCGGCTGCGGCATCATCGCCGGCCTCAACGGCCTGCTCGTCAACCTGGAGTGGCTGCCCGCCGTCACCCCGGCCCTGGCCGCCATCGCCTCCGGCTTCATGGCGCTGATCGCCGTCTTCGTCGGCTACAACACGGCCAAGGAGTTCGGCGGCACCCCGATCCTCGGCGGCGCCGTCGCGTCGATCATCGTCTACGCCAAGGTGGCCGACGTCGAGGCGTTCGGCCAGCACCTGTCCCCGGGCCAGGGCGGTGTGCTCGGCGCGCTGGGCGCGGCCTGCCTCGGCGTGTACGTCGAGAAGCGGTGCCGGCGCTGGGTCCCCGAGTCCGTCGACGTACTGGTCACCCCCACCGTCACGGTGCTGGTCTCCGGTCTCGCCACGCTGTTCGGGCTGATGTTCCTGGCCGGTGAGGTGTCGACCTGGATCGGTGACGCCGCCGACTGGCTGCTGGCCCACGGCGGCGCGGGCGCCGGGTTCCTCCTCGGCGGTCTGTTCCTGCCGCTGGTCATGCTGGGCCTGCACCAGGCGCTGATCCCCATCCACACGACGCTGATCGAAGGGGACGGCTTCACCGTCCTGCTGCCGATCCTCGCCATGGCGGGTGCGGGACAGGTCGGCGCGGCCGTCGCGATCTACTTCCGGCTGCCCCGCAACACGTCGATCCGCACGACCATCAAGTCCGCGCTGTGGCCGGGCTTCCTCGGTGTCGGCGAGCCGCTGATCTACGGTGTCTCCCTGCCCCTCGGCCGGCCGTTCGTCACCGCCTGCGCGGGCGGCGCGTTCGGCGGTGCCTTCGTCGGCCTGTTCAACCAGTTGGGCACGGACGTGGGCTCCACCGCGATCGGCCCGTCCGGCTGGGCGCTCTTCCCGCTCCTCGACGGCAACCACGGTCTCGGACAGACCATCGCCGTCTACGCGGCCGGCCTGGTCGTCGGCTACGTGGCGGGCTTCGTCGCGACGTACTGGTTCGGCTTCACCAAGACCATGCTCGCCGAACTGAACGTGGCCCCCGACGCGCCGACGCAGGAGCGGCCCGCGCCGGCTCCGGCGCCGGCTCCCGCGGGCGAGCGGGTCGCCGAGAAGGTCTGACCCCCGGCCGGGACCCCGGCCGACCGCACGCCACTGGGCCGTCCCCGGCAAGGGGGGGGCGGCCCGGTGCCGTTCGCGCGGCGGGCCGGGACCGCGGGGCCGCTCAGCGGGAGACGAGCGAGGTCTCGGACTCGACCCGCGTGAGCTTCTCCGGGTTGCGCACGTAGTAGAGGCGCGTGACCCGGCCGTCCTCCACCCGGGCGGTCAGCACGCCGTCGATCCCGCCGTCCAGGCGCAGGACGAGTCCCGGGTTGCCGTTGACCGTGGTGGCCTCACCGGTGAGGACGCCGCCGGCCTTGCCGAGGCTGCCCGCCATGTAGCGGAGCACCTTGCCCGCGCCGACGACCGGCCGCAGGGCCGCGAGCCTGAGCCCGCCGCCGTCGCTGACGAAGACGACGTCAGGGGCGAGCACGTCGAGCAGCCCCCGCAGATCGCCGGTTTCCAGAGCCGACCGGAACGAGGCCAGCGCCGCCCGGGTCTCCTCCGCGGACGCCGTGGTGCGCGGGCGGCGGGCGTTCACGTGCTGCCGCGCGCGGTAGGCGATCTGACGTGCCGCCGCGGGGCTCCTGCCGATCGCGGCCGCGATGTCGTCGTGCTCGAAGGCGAAGACCTCGCGCAGGACGAAGACGGCACGTTCCACCGGGGACAGGGATTCCAGGACGTACAGCAGCGCCAGGGACAGGTTCTCGGACAGCTCGGCGTCCTCCGCCACGTCCGGCGCGGTGAGCAGGGGCTCCGGCAGCCAGGGGCCGACGTACGTCTCCTTGCGCCGTTTCAGGGTGCGGAGCCGGTTGAGCGCCTGCCGGGTGGTGATCCGGACCAGATAGGCGCGTCGGTCCCGCACCTGGTCCAGGTCGGTCCCGACCCACCGCAGCCAGGTCTCCTGGAGGACGTCCTCGGCGTCCGCCGCGGATCCGAGCATCTCGTACGCGACGGTGAACAGCAGGTTCCGGTGGGCGAGGAAGGCCTCGGTCGCGGGGTCGGTGACGTGGTCGTTCATGGGGTGTGCCGCTCTCTCGTGGCCGGCCCCGCGACGGAGGCCGCCGGTGTTCAGGCCGAAGCGTCGCGGAGGTCGGGTCCGCCGCGGGGCGTCCGCGGACCGGCCTTGCGCGCGCCGGACGCCAGCTGGCGCAGGGGGAACCGGCAGGCGATCTCCTTGACGCGGGCAGCGGGCCGCCCGCTGAGGTGCAGCGCGTTCACCCGGTCGTCCAGGGAGGAGAACTGGGTGACGCCCTCCGCCCGTCCGAGGCTCAGGCACTGCCCGGCGAACAGCGGCCGCACGGGCGTCGGCGTCTTCCCCGCGATCCGGCGTAGGACGGTGTCGGCGGCCCCCGTGCCCAGCTGCACGGCGGCCTGGCAGCTCATCCGCACCGGCCGGCCGAGGATCGTCCCGGCGTCCCCGGCGGCGACGATGCGGACGTCGTCCACGCTGGTCAGCGTCGCGTCGGTCACCAGACGGCCGTCCGCGTCCGTGGTCAGCCCGCTGCGTGCGGCCAGGTCCGGAACCCGGAAACCGGCGGTCCAGACGGTCACCGCGCCGGGCACGTCGCGGCCGTCGTCGAGCCGGACACCGTCGCGGGTCACCTCCGTCACCCGCGTCCCGGCCCCTTCCAGCACGGCCACCCCCAGCGCCGCCAGACGGCGGGCCACCCGGCGCCGGCTCCCGGCGTGCAGCGAGGGAGCGAGCACACCCCCGCAGACCAGGGTCACGAAGCGTCCCGCCTCCGCCAGTTCGGCCGCGGTCTCCACGCCGGTCAGGCCCGCCCCGACCACGGTCACCGGAGCGGTCGCCGGCACCTCGGCCAGCGTCGACCGCAGCCGTCGCGCGCCGTCGAGGTCCGCGACCGCATGGGCGAACTCCGCCGCTCCGGGCACGCCGGGGACGGAAGCGCCGCTGCCCACGGCGTGGACCAGGTAGTCGTACGACAGGGTGGCACCGCCGGCCAGGGACACGCGCCGCTCCTCGGCGGCGATCCGGGTCGCGGCGTCGACGACCAGGCGGACGTCGCCGCCCAGCACCTCCCCGAAGCTCTCGACGGCGTCGTCGGAGCCGGTGACCACCTGGTGCAGGCGGATCCGCTCGACGAAGTGGGGCCGCGGATTGACCAGCGTCACCGACACGCCCGCCCGCCGCGCCAGGCGGTTGGCCGCCTTGACGCCGCCGTACCCGCCGCCCAGGACGACCACTTCGATGTTCTTGCTCACGTTGTCTCCTGTCGTGAAATCGGACCTCGGCCTGGAGACACCGGCCGGGCCTCCGGTGTCACACCCGCTGAGGTATGGCGTGGCTCACGCCGGTCCGGCCGCCGGGGGAGGGCGGTGGCCGTCACGGGCGCCCGGGATTGAAGGAGCGGAGCTTGTCGGGGTTGAGGACCACCCAGACCTGGACCACGTGGCGGTCGGCGACGTCCAGGCTGATGACCGCCGCCACCTGCTGCTCGTAGCGGACCACCAGACCGGTGCGCCCGTTGACGGAGTGCGTGTCGAGGGTGGTGCGCGGATGCCGGGCCAGCAGCCGCAGCACGCTGCGGGCGACCTGGGCGTCGCCGTGCACCGGTCCCACCAGTGCCCGCACCTTGCCGCCGCCGTCGAAGACGGCTGTCGCGTCCGGAGCCAGCAGCGACGCGAGCAGTGCCTCGTCCTCCTCGGCACAGGCCCGCCGCACCGCGTGCGCCATCACCTCGTGCTGCCGGGCCGACGAGGACCGCACCGGGCGCTCCGGCACGACACGCTCCGCTTCGTCGGCCGGGGTGGTGGGGCCGGTGTCCGGGAGCCGTCGTACCTCGGCGACCGTCTCCCGCGTCGTTCCGAGGACGTCGTCGAGGACCAGGCCGGCCCGTTCGGCGGGTGTCAGGGAGTCGAGGGCCGACAGGCGGAGGCCGGCGGGCCGCTCTTCCGGCCCGCTCTCCGCCCCGGGCAGGCCGCCGTCCCGGTCGGGGAGCGCCAGGCGGGACAGACAGAGATCACCCACGACACCGGCCAGCCAGGAGCGAGGCGTCCCGATACGCTCCCGCTCGTCGTCGGACAGCCCGTACCAGCGGCGGTAGCACTCGTCGACGGCGCTCTCCGCTTCACGGCCGCTGCCGAGGAGCCAGCGCGCCATGGCCACGAGCTGCCGCCGCTCGTCGAGGAGGTCGGCGATCGGCAGGCCGTCGTCGATGCGGCTCATGCCCACCTCCCTCGCGCGCCCGCACAGCGGCGGAAACCGCTGGACCAGGGAGACCGGACAGGCGCCCGTCCTGTGACACCCGGGGCGCGGCGATCCGCCCCGGACCCACCGGATGTCACACGAAAAGCCGCGTTCCGGACAACGGGTCGAAAGGTGACGACGTTCCGCCGGCCTCGGCGGGCCGCCTTCGACGAGAGGTCTCCCATGACCAGCCGTTCCCCTTCCCGCAAGCCCACCGTGGTGCTCGTCCACGGCGCCTTCGCCGACTCCACCAGCTGGAACGGTGTGGTGCGGACCCTGCGGCACGAGGGCCACCCGGTGGTGGCCGCCGCCAACCCGCTGCGCGGACTGCGCAGCGACGCCGCCTACGTCGGGGAGGTCCTGGCGGGTGTCGACGGTCCCGTCGTCCTCGTCGGCCACTCCTACGGAGGGTCGGTCGTCACCGCCGCCGCACGGGCCGCCGACCACGTGCAGGCGCTCGTCTACGTCGCCGCGTTCATCCCCGACATGGGCGAGAGTGCGCTCGACCTGGCGGCCCGGTTCCCCGGCAGCAGCCTCGGGGAGGCGCTGCACCCCATGCCGGTCACCCTGCCGGACGGCTCGCCGGGAGTGGACTTCACCATCGAACAGGACCTGTTTCCGCACCAGTTCGCCGCAGACGTCCCGGAGGACGTGGCCCGGCTCATGGCCGTCACCCAGCGGCCCGTGACCGGCGCCGCGCTGGAGGAGGCCGCACCCGAACCCGCCTGGCGGACGCTGCCGTCCTGGGCGGTGGTGGCCACCGAGGACCTCAACATCCCGCCGGCCGCCCAGAGGTTCATGGCCGAGCGGGCCGGCGCCCACGTGGTGGAGGTCCGGGCCTCACACGCCGTGAGCGTCTCCCGCCCGGAGGACGTCGCCAGGACGGTGACGGAGGCGTCGTCCGCGACCACCTGACCGCCCCCGCCCCGGAGGGCGGGCCGGGACACGCACCGGCCCGCCCTCCTCGGCCGCAACCCGCCACGCGGGAGCTTCGGACCTCTGCTCGAAATGGTTTCGTTTCGTCCATGAAACCTGCACCCCCACCGCCTACCTTTGGGAGCGCTCCCATCACGTTTCACCCACAGGATTGGAGTCATCCCCCCATGCACAACTCGCATTTATCCGCCGGTATCCACCGGCCGGCACGCCGTCGCCTCTTCCAGGCGTTCCTGATGCTGTTCGCCGTGGTGGCCGGCGCACTGTCGTGGTCGGGCACCGCCCAGGCCCACGGTTCGGTCGTCGGTCCCGCCTCCCGCGCGTACCACTGCTGGGAGGCATGGGGCAACGACCACATGAACCCCGCGATGGCGGAGCAGGACCCCATGTGCTGGCAGGCCTACCAGGCCAACCCCAACACGATGTGGAATTGGATGAGCATGCTCCAGGACGGGCTCGGCGGCCAGTTCGAGGCGCGGATCCCCGACGGCAAGCTCTGCAGCAACAACCTCTCGAACTTCGAGAGCCTGAACCGGCCCGGTGCGTGGAAGACCACCACCGTCGGTGACAACTTCTCGGTCCACCTGCACGACCAGGCGTCCCACGGTGCGGACTACTTCAAGGTCTACGTGAGCAAGCAGGGCTTCGACCCCAAGACCCAGACGCTGGGCTGGGACGACCTGGACTTCATCACGCAGACGGGCCGCTTCGCCCCGGCGCAGGACATCACGTTCCCCGTCCAGACCTCCGGGTACTCCGGACACCACATCGTCTTCACGATCTGGCAGGCCTCGCACCTCGACCAGGCCTACCTGATGTGCAGCGACGTGAACTTCGGCTGAGCCGCCCGGCGCACGACGGCCCGGTCCGGTGAACAGTTCACCGGACCGGGCCGCTCCGCGCACGGCTCCGGGTCAGGCCGGGAGGAACGCCGGCCACCAGGACGGGACGTTGCCCGGACAGTACGGCGCGGGATAGTCCGGCATGCCGAGCCACGTCACCACGAACCAGGTGAACGACAGGGTGAAAAGCACCCCCGCCGTCAGGGCCGCCCCGCGACTGCGCCTCACGAGAGCGCCGTACAGGATCGCGCACGGTATGGCGGCCGCCACCCATACAAGAGGCACGAGGAACAGCAACGTCATGCCGTTGGCCGCCGAGCCCGAACCGACGTCACACGCGGCCCACGCCCTCCCGACGACGGCAACGGACACCACACAGGTCAGTCCCCCGAAGAGCACACCAGGACCGACGCCGCGAGCCCAGAAGCCCGACGAACTGGCCGCGCGCACACCCACGTTCCCCCCCCCGTTCAGCTGTGCGGGTCGTCAGCCGACAGTAACCCGACAGGAGACCTGTCCCGTGGTGATCAGGGTCCGGCCGGACGTCTTCCCGTGCCCGTGGGCCCCCGCCCGGTGGCGGGGGCCCACGGGAACCGGCGGGCGCTACTGCTGTGTCGCCAGCCAGTCCGCGTACGTCGTGGTGGAGAGTTCGGCGTCGGGGCCCGGGAGGAGGGTGGACTCCTCCACGGGGGCACCCGAGTAGCCGGCCTCGGGGTCCGTCACGATCGGGCGGGGATCGCCCGCGGCCGTGAGTGCCGTGCGCAGCGGCTCCTCCAGCGGCACCGCCTCCGGGCCGCCGATCTCCACCATCCCGTCGACGGGCGTGGCGACAGCCGCGCGGGCCACCGCCGCGGCCACGTCGTCGGAGGCCATCGGCTGGAACTTCGCCGGAGGCACCCGCACCGTGCCGTCGACCGTCGACAGGTCCGCGAGCCCCTTCATGAACTCGAAGAACTGCGTGGCGTGGACGATCGTGTACGGCATGCCGGAAGCGGTGATCAGGTCCTCCTGCGCCTGCTTGGCACGGAAGTACCCGCTCGCCTGCAACCGGTCCGTGCCCACCACGGACAGGGCGACATGGTGGGCCACGCCGGCCTCCTCCTCGGCCTTCAGCAGATTGCCGGTGGAGGTGCGGAAGAACTCCATGACGGCGTCGTCCGCGAAGGAGGGCGAGTTCGACACGTCCACGACGACCGAGGCGCCTTCCAGGACCTCGGCCAGGCCCTCACCGGTGAGTGTGTTCACCCCGGTGTTGGGCGCGGCCGGGACCGCCTGGTGACCCTGTGCGTCGAGCTGGGCGACGACCTTGGAGCCGATGAGCCCGGTACCGCCGATCACTACGACCTTCATGACGGAATCCTTTCGATGGTGATGGTGATGGTGAGGAAGTGGAGCTGTTCGAAGGGGAGTCGCATCGCCTACTCCGCGAGCTTGCCGTCCGTCGGCACCTCCTCCATCAGGGAGGCGATCTCCGGCGGAACGGGCGGAATGCTCTCCCGGGTGATGCCGCTGACCGGCGACCACACGAGGTTCACCCGCAGCCCCGGATCCATGTCCGGGTAGTCGCTGCGGTTGTGACAGCCGCGCGTCTCACGGCGCTCCAGCGCCGCCTCGAGGGTGGCCCGCGCGGCCAGCGCCGCCGCCTTGAGGTCGAAGGCGTGCGCGAGATCCTGGAAGCCGGCGATGTCCGGATGCACCCCGACGTCCTCCATCCGCTTCTCGATCGCGGCGAGTTCGTCCAGCCCGGCCCGCAGCCCCTCCTCGTCGCGTACGACGCCCGCATGCTCGGTCATGGTGTTGCGGAGGGCGCGCTGCAGCGCGCGGACGTTCTCCGGACCGTCCGCGGCCAGCAGACCGTCGACCTCCGCCCGCGCCTCGGCGACGGCCGCCGCCGAACGGGGCTGCGCGGTCAGTGACTCCGAGTACGCGGCGGCCGCCTGCCCGGTGATACGGCCGTAGACCAGCAGCTCGATCAGGCTGTTGCCGCCGAGCCGGTTGGCGCCGTGCAGACCGCTGGACGCCTCGCCGATGGCGTACAGCCCGCGGACGTCGGTGCTGTGGTCCTCCGGCCGGACCCACACGCCGCCCATCGAGTAGTGCGCCGTGGGGGCGACCTCGATCGGGTCGCGGGTGATGTCCCGCATCTGCAGGTCCAGCAGCGTCTGGTAGACCCGCGGCAGCCGCTTCATGATCGTCTGCCGGGGCAGGTGGGAGACGTCGAGCCACACACCGCCCTTCGCCGTGCCACGGCCCTCCTTGATCTCCGTGTACGACGCCAGGGCGACCCGGTCGCGGGTGGACAGCTCCATGCGCTCGGGGTCGTAGCGGCTCATGTACCGCTCGCCGAGCGCGTTGCGCAGGATGCCGCCCTCGCCGCGCGCGGCCTCGCTGACCAGGGTGCCCGCCGCGTTCTCCGGCTCGATGATCCCGGACGGGTGGAACTGCACCAGTTCCGGGTCACGCAGCCGGGCCCCCGCCTCCACGGCGAGCCGGAAGGAGTCCCCGGTGTTCTCGTCGCGCCGTGACGAGGTGCGCCGCCAGATCCGGGTGTGCCCGCCCGCCGCGAGGACGACCGCGTCGGCGTGGACGAGGTAGCGGGTGCCGTCCGTCAGGTCGAAGCCGTACGCACCGAACACGGCGCCCTCATGCGTCAGGATCCGGGTGATGTACACACCCTCCAGCACCGGTATCCGCAACTGCTCGGCCCGCCGGACGAGGGTGCGCTGGATCTCCAGGCCCGTGTAGTCACCGGCGAAGGCGGTACGGCGGAACTTGTGCGCGCCGAAGAAGCGCTGGGAGATGCGGCCGTCCTCCTCCCGGGCGAAGGCCATGCCGTAGCGCTCCAGGTCGTCGATGCCCCGCGCGGCGCCCCGGGTGACGATCTCGGTGGTGCGGGGGTCGCCCAGCAGGTAGCTCTCCTTCAGCGTGTCCGCCGCGTGCTGCTGCCAGCTGTCCTCGGGGTCCATCGTGGCCAGGGCCGCGTTGATGCCGCCGGCGGCGAGGGAGGTGTGCGCGTCGTCCTTGGGGCGCTTGCCGACGGCCAGGACGTCGACACCGGCCTCGGCCAGTTCGATGGACGTCCGCAGGCCGGCCCCGCCGGTGCCGATGACCAGCACCGTGGTGGCAAGACGTTGTTCGGTGGCAGCCACGATTGCTCCGATCGTTGAGGTGTTTCACCGACTACGACCGGACGGCCGCACGGGTTGTGACACCTCGGCGCCGCGCACACGCTCCCAGGATGCGCCCGCCGGGAGCCTGGAGCGACTCGTGCACGGACGCGCACCCGCCGTCCGGCGCGGGCCGGCGGGTGCGCGGGCCGGCTGCCCCGGCCCCCTCCGGGCACGGGGACGGCCGGACCCGCCGGGCACGGAGACCGCCCGGACCCGTCCTCCGGGTCGCACCCGCACGCCCGCCTGGCCCCGGGCCCCGCCCCGCGCGGGCGTCGCCCGGCGCCGAGCGCCGGGGCGGAGCACTCGCGGCCGGCTCCGCCCCGCTCACGGCAGGAGCGGTACGCGCCGCGAACCTGCTGCCCGCAGTCCGCCCCGGCGTCACTCGGGCAGCGGCCTCGGCGCCGCGATCCGGCGCACCGTCGTGACCACCGTGGGTACGGTGGCCACCGACACGTCCCCCGTGATCAGGCGCTGCACCGGGCAGCGGCCGGCCACCTTCAGCAGCCGCTCCACCTGGGAGGGCTCCAGTTCACCGGTCAGCCTGACGTGCTTGACGATCTGGCCGCGCGACCCGAACCGCACGTCCACGCCGACGTGGTCGAGCCGCCAGCCCTGCCGTCCGGCGTACGCGCGGACGGCCATCGAGGTGCACGACCCGAGGGCGGCCAGAAGCAGTTCCCCGGGGGTGGGGCCGGTGTCCGAGCTCAGCGGTTCGGGCTCGTCCGCGGTCAGCAGATGCGGTCCGACCGTGATGGAACGGGCCAGGCGCCCGCCCTCACGGACGGACACGGTGCGTCCGGTCATGATCCTGCCTCTCGGTGGTCCTGCGGGTCACCCACCAGACAGAAAGGATCACGCGCTTGTGACATGCCGCCCGCGAGCGCGGGCGCGGGACGGGACCGCATGCACGGAAGAGAGCCATGTGACGCGGCACGGGACCGTCCGCACGCGGGGACGACGCGCCGAACGGAACGGCCCACCCGCGCGCCGGGAGGGTCAGGCGCCGAGCGACTCCACGTACGGCGCCAGCTTCTCCGGGTTCATCACCCACATGATCCGGTCGATGCCGTCCGCGGACGCGTCGACGGACAGCAGCGCCACCGGGCCGCCGCCGGCGGTGACGAGGACGGCCGGGCGGCCGTTGGCCTCCACCCAGCGGGTCTCGGCCGGCGGCCAGAAGCGCGGTGCGAAGGCGGCCAGGTACTTGGACACGTGCGGCCGTCCGACCACCGGGATGCGCGAGGCGCCGCGGATGCCGCCGCCGTCGGCGTAGCTGACGACGTCGGCGGCCAGGACGTCCTCCAGCACCCGCAGGTCGCCCGTCTGGGCCGCCGCGAGGAACACCTCGAGCAGCCGCCGGTGATCGGCGGGACTGACCGGCTCCTTGCGCTCGGCCGCCAGGTGCTTGCGCGCGCGGCTCACCAGCTGCCGGGTGTTGGCCTCACTGGTCTCCAGGATCTCCGCGACCTGCCGGTACGGGTAGTCGAACGCCTCCCGGAGCACATAGGCGGCACGCTCCACCGGGTTCAGCTTCTCCAGCAGGAGCAGCACCGCCATCTCCAGCGCCTCGGCCCGCTCCGCGCCCAGCTGCGGGTCGTGCCGGGTGTCGACCGGCTCGGGCAGCCACGGACCGACGTACGACTCGCGCCGCACCCGCGCGGACTGTGCCACGTTGATGGCGAGCCGCGCGGTGATCGTGGTCAGGAAGGCGGTCGGTTCCTTGACGCCGGACCGGTCGGTGTTCTGCCACCGCACCCAGGTCTCCTGGAGGACGTCCTCCGCCTCCGCGGAACTGCCGAGCACCCGGTACGCGATCCCGAACAGCTGCGGGCGGGCCGTGAGGAAATCCTTCGTCGCCCGCTCAAGGGAGTCCGCCTCGTCCCGAGCGTCCATGGTCGTCCTTCCGGCTCCGGGATCACCATGCTACGCGCCGCCTCCACCAGGTGCGTCCGGGGCCCGGGCGTCCCGCACGGCACCCCGACGCGCACAACACACCGTGTCACCCGCTGGTTCCGGGCACCGGCTCGCCCGGGTCCTGCCACCCGTGAAGGGCCCGGGCCCGGACGGCCGTCGCGGGGGAGACCTCCCCGGCGCGCGCCAGCCGGTCCAGGGCCGCCACGACGATCGAGCCCGGGTCGACGCGGAAGTGGCGCCGCACCGCCTCCCGGGTGTCGCTCAGGCCGAAACCGTCCGTGCCCAGGGACGCGTAGTCCTGCTCGACCCACTGGCTGATCTGGTCCGGCACCTGCCGCATCCAGTCACTGACGGCCAGCACCGGACCCGGCGCCCCCGCGAGCGCGCGTGCCACGTACGGGACACGCTCCTCCCCGCGCAGCCGCGCCTCGTCGGCGAGCAGCGCGTCCCGGCGCAGCTCCGTCCAGGAGGTCACCGACCACACGTCGGCCCGCACCCCCCACTCCGACGCCAGCAACTCCTGCGCCTGAAGCGCCCAGTGGATCGCCGTCCCCGACGACAGCAGCTGGATCCGCGGCCCTGCCTCCGGCGACGGCGCCTCCCGGTAGCGGTAGATGCCCCGCAGGATGCCCTCCTCCACCGAGGGGCCGGACGGCATGGGCGGCTGCCGCTTCGACTCGTTGTAGACGGTGAGGTAGTAGAAGACGTCCTCGGGCCGCTCGCCGTACATCCGGCGCAGCCCCTCCCGGACGATCACCGCGATCTCGTAGGCGAAGGCCGGGTCGTAGCTGACCGCCGCCGGGTTGGTGGACGCCAGCAGGTGCGAGTGCCCGTCGGCGTGCTGCAGGCCCTCGCCCGTCATCGTGGTGCGCCCGGCCGTCGCGCCGACGACGAAGCCGCGCCCCAACTGGTCGGCCAGCGCCCAGAACTGGTCGCCGGTGCGCTGGAAGCCGAACATGGCGTAGAAGATGTACAGCGGGATCATCGGCTCGCCGTGCGTGGCGTACGAGGTCGCCGCCGCCGTGAACTCGGCCAGCGAACCCGCCTCGGTGATGCCCTCGTCGATGAGCTGTCCGTCCTTCGCCTCCCGGTACCGCAGCAACTGGCCGGCGTCGACCGGTTCGTAGGACTGCCCCTCGGGGGCGTAGATGCCCGCCGTCGGGAACAGGGACTCCATGCCGAAGGTGCGGGCCTCGTCCGGGACGATCGGCACCCAGCGGTGCCCCGTTCCCTTGTCCCGCATCAGGTCCTTGACCAGCCGGACCAGCGCCATGGTGGTCGCCACCTCCTGCTTGCCGAAGCCCTTCCGCAGCGCCTCGAAGGCGCCCGGCGGCGGCTCCGGCAGGGGCCGCGCCACGACCCTGCGCTCGGGGACCGGTCCGCCCAGGGCGGCGCGCCGCTCGCGCAGGTAGCGCACCTCGGGGGCGTCCTCGCCCGGGTGCCACAGCGGCACCTCGCCGCCGTCCAGCGCACGGTCGGGGATCGGCAGGTCCAGCCGGTCGCGCAGCTCGCGGAAGTGCGCCGTGGTCAGCTTCTTCATCTGGTGGTTGGCGTTGCGCGAGGCGAAGTCCGGGCCCAGCGTGTGCCCCTTCACCGTCTCACCGTCTGCGCGAGGACCACGGAGGGGGCTCCCCGGTGCTCGACGGCCCTGCGGTAGGCGGCGTACACCTTGAGTGGTTCGTGGCCGCCGCGCGAGGCGCCGAACAGGTCGGCCAGCCGGTCGTCGTCGAGCCCGGCCGCGACGCCGGAGAGGGTGTCGCCGGTGAAGAAGTGCTCGCGGACGTAGGCGGCGTCCCGCGCCGCGTACGTCTGCAGCTGGGCGTCCGGCACCTCGCCGAGCCGGCGCACCAGGGAGCCGTCGGTGTCCTGCCGGAACAACGGGTCCCAGGCCTCGCCCCACAGCGACTTGACCACGTTCCAGCCCGCCCCGCGGAACCGCGCCTCCAGTTCCCGCACGATCTGCGTGCCGGGCCGCACCGGGCCGTCCAGCTTCTGCAGGTTGCAGTTGACGACGAAGGTGAGGTTGTCCAGCCCCTCTCGGGCCGCGAGCGCCAGCGCCGCGGTCGACTCGGGCTCGTCCATCTCGCCGTCGCCGAGGAACGCCCACACCCGGGAGGCGGAGGTGTCCTTGATGCCCCGGTGGTGCAGATAGCGGTTGAACCTGGCCTGGTGGATCGCGGCGAGGGGGCCGAGGCCCATGGACACGGTCGGGAACTCCCACAGCCACGGCAGCCGCCGGGGGTGGGGGTAGGACGGCAGCCCGTGGCCGTCGGCCTCACGCCGGAAGCCCGCCAGGTGCCGTTCGTCGAGGCGTCCTTCGAGGAAGACGCGGGCGTAGACGCCGGGCGACGCGTGTCCCTGCAGGAACAGCTGGTCGCCGGAGCCGTCGCCGTCCTTGCCGCGGAAGAAGTGGTTGAACCCGATCTCGTACAGCCAGGCGGCGGAGGCGTACGTGGAGATGTGGCCGCCGAGGCCAAGCGCCGAGCCGCGGCTCACCATCGCCGCCGCGTTCCACCGGTTCCACGCGGTGATCCGGGACTCCGTCGCGAGGTCGCCGGGGAAGTCCGGCTGCGCCCACGCCGGGACGGTGTTGATGTGGTCCGTGGTCAGCAGGCCGGGCACGGTCAGCCCCGACCGGGCGGCGTGCTCGTGCACCCGGCGCAGCAGGTACACGGCCCGGTCGGGACCCGCGTTCCGCACGACCGCGTCGAGGGACGCCCGCCACTCGGCGGTCTCCTCGGCGTCACGGTCGGGCAGTTGGTCGAGCTCGCTCGCCGCGGAAAGCTCCGGGAGCCGGAACGGGTCACTCATGGCGCATTTCCTTCGAGTCGCACAGGCGGGCGCGGGGACACGCCCGGGCGGCCCGTTGCCCCGCCGGCTGTCCGGCGGCGGCGCCCGCGGCCGCTCACCCGTACGACCGGCCCGCGTCCCGCGCTGTGACAGCGCGGGACGTGACGCCCGACACGTCCCCCGGCCCCCGCACGGTGCCACCCCGGCACGCGCTGTCACAGACGGGACGGCTGTCCGGTCCATCAGGAGAACGCGAACGCGTCGACCGAGTGAGGAGAGAGGACGAAACGATGAGTGGCTCGGGTCTTCGAGACCTTCCCCGGCCCGCGACACCTCCGCCCGGGGGCGTGACCGGCTGCGGGCGTGCCGGTGCCGGGTATCCGCCGGACCGGCGCGGTCGCGGCGGCCGGCACGGCTACGGTGCGGGGGCCGCACGGTGAGCACCATCGCGTTCTTGAACGTCCCGCTGCGCGGTCACATCAACCCCACACTGCCGGTCGTGGCCGAGCTGGTGCGCCGCGGCCACACCGTCACCTACCACACCACCGCCGCGTTCGCGGAGGAGACGGCCGCCGCCGGCGCCGTCGTGCACCTCTACCCGGGGGACGGCCCGCCGCTCGCCGGTCCGCCGACGCCCGTCACGCTGCTGGAGCAACTCGCCCGCACGGCCGTCGAACTGCTGCCGTCCGTGCTCCGCGACCTGCGGCACATCCGGCCCGACCTGATCGTCCACGGCGCCGCCTGCCCCTGGGGCCACGTCGCGGCGAGCGAACTCGACGTACCCGCGGTGTCGGTGTTCACCACCATGGCGTTCGGCCCCGGCGCCCCCAGCCCGACGCGCCCCTCGGCCGAACTGCTGGCCAAGGCCCTGGCCCGGCCCCGCAGCCTCCTGGGCTACGCCCGGGCACGAGCGCTGCTCGCCCGCCGCCACCGCACCCGCGGGCTGCCGCTGGTCGACCTGGTGAACGTACGGCAACCGCTCAACCTGGTCTTCACCTCGCGCGCCTTCCAGCCCGGCGCCGGCTCCTTCGCCCGCACCTACCGCTTCGTGGGCCCCAGCGTCGGCGCCCGCCCGCACGATCCCGCCTTCCCCCTCGACGGCCTGCGGGCCCCGGTCCTGTACGCCTCCCTGGGCACGGTCTTCGACGCCGGACCGCGGGCACTTCGGGGGTTCGCCACCGCACTCGCGCCGCTCGGCGGCACCGTGGTCCTCGCCACCGGACGCACCGACCCCGCGGCCCTCGGCGCGCTCCCGGACAACGTGCTCGCCCGCCGCTTCGTTCCGCAGCCCGACATCCTCGGACAGGCCGCGCTGTTCGTCACCCACGGGGGCATGAACAGCGTCAACGAGGCCCTGTACGCGGGCGTCCCCGTGCTGGTGGTCCCGCAGGGCGCGGACCAGCCGCAGGTGGCCCGCCGGGTCGTGGAACTCGGCGCGGGGCTGTCCGTCCGCCCCGGGGACGCCACCGACGCGACGGTGCGCGCCCTGGCCCGCCGCCTGCTCACCGAGCCGCGCTTCCGGCAGCGGGCCGCCGCCCTGCGCACCGCCCAGCGACAGGCCGGCGGACACCGTCGCGCCGCCGACGAGATCGAGTCCCGTCTGCGCACGCCGGCCCCGGCGGACGAACCCCGGACAAAACCCTCACAGGAGCGGGAGCACTGAACCATGTCACCCCTCGTCCTCACCCTGGTGGTGCTCGCCGGGCTCTCCGAGGCGGCCGGGCGGATCCTGCCCCTGGTGGCCCGCCGCCGGACGGTGTCGCCCCCGGTCGTGGCCGGACTGCTGCTCACCGGCACCGCGGTGGAGAGCGCCATGATAGCGCTGTGGCCGCTCACCGCCTGGACCCTCGCCGAGATGCTGCCGCACGCCACCGAAACGGCCGCCGCGCCCGGCTGGACGGCCGCACAGGTCGCGCCGATGCTGCTCGGTGCCGTCATCGCGTTCCCGCTGCTGGGCCCATTGCTGCACCTGATGCTGCTGACCGGGGTGGGCGCGGGACTGGTCGGCCCGGTCGCCGCGGCGAGCGGCGTGGGCGGCTGGGCCGCCGCGGGCTGCGTGGCCGTCGCGGGAGTCGGACTGGCCGCGGCCGTCGAGGCGGTACGGCGCCTCGTCGGCCGGATCGGCACGAACGCGACGCGGGAGCTGCCGGCATGACCTGGTTCCCGCTCGTCGCCCTGGTGCTGGGGCCGCTCCTGCTCGTCGAGGCGCTGCTCGCCCGCTACGAGGTGATGCTGTACACCGCCGGCTGGCGCACCCCCGTCACCGACCTCCCGCCCGGCCTGCCCTACGCCCGGGGCGCCGGCCCCGACCGACCGCCCGCCGCCTACCTGGTCTACCTCGACGGCATCGGCAAACGGCGCTTCACCGACACGCGCGACGGCGGCCAACTGGTCAAGGCACTGATCGCCGCCGCCCCGGAACTGCGGGTGCTGGGACAGGTGCAGCCGTACTCGCCGCTGGCCGCACCCCTCGCCGACCGGCCGGTGTGGGTGCGGATCCGCAGACACGCCGGACTGCTGCTGTTCCTGCACAACGTCATGCAGATCTTCGTGGCCGCCGACCGCCGCTACCGTCCCCTCTACAACCGCGCCGTGGGCGCCCAGATCGCCGGCCAGCTGCGGCGGGCCGGATACCGGCCGCACAGCGGCGTCCCCGTCGTGCTGCTCAGTTACAGCGGCGGCGCCCAGGTCGCCACCGGCGCCGTACCCGAACTCCACGCCCAACTGCGCTCCCCGCTGCTGCTGATCACCCTCGGAGGTTTCCACAACGGCGCCAACGACCTCTCCGACGCCCTGCACCTGCACCGGCTCACCAGCGCCCACGACCGGATCGAACGGGTCGGCACCTGGCTGTTCCCGCAGCGCTGGCCCCTGCTGCGGGGCAGCGGCTGGAACCGAGCCCGGCGCGCCGGACGAGTCACGGTGCACCGCATGGACCCGGCCACCCACCTGGGCAGCCGCAGTTACATCAGCCCTCGCTCCCACCGCCCCGACGGCCGCAGTCACCTGGAGCACACGACCGACACCGTGCTGGCGCTCATCCGCACGGTCACCGCAAGCGACCGGCCGTCAGAACCGGGGTGAGGAACGGCGTTCCGGGGACCACGGGGCCCACGCGCAGGGAAAGGATCGGCCAAGGCACCCGGCCGCCGACCCCGCCTGTGCTTCCATGCGAGGACGCACCGACCCGTCAACAGCGCGTCCGCGCACAGGAGAAGGCATGCAGCCCGGTTCCAGACCTCCCGCCCGCCCCGCCCGCGCCGTCGCCGTGCTCCTCGCCGCCGTCCTGTCGCTCGCCGCGGCGCCGGCCGCCGCTGCGGAGGAGGCATCCGCGTCCGGTTCCGTGCCACTCCGCGTCGCGACGTACAACATCCACGCGGGGGCGGGGGAGGACCAGGTCTTTGACCTCGACCGCACCGCCGCCGCCCTGCGTGGCCTGCGCGCCGACGTCATCGGGCTCCAGGAGGTCGACGTGCACTGGGGCGACCGCAGCGCGTTCGCCGACGAGGCCCGCGCGCTCGCCGGGAGGCTGCGCATGCGGGTGTTCTTCGCGCCGATCTACGACCTCGACCCGGCCGTCGAGGACGGTGAGCGCCGGCAGTACGGGGTGGCCGTACTGAGCCGCCACCCGGTGCTGTACGCCGAGAACCACGAGATCACCCGTCTGTCCACCCAGACACCCGACCCGGTGCCCGCCCCGGCGCCGGGCTTCGCCGAAGTGGTGATCCGGGTGAAGGGCGTACCCACGCACGTCTACACCACGCACCTCGACTACCGGGCCGACCCGTCGATCCGCGCCGCCCAGGTGGACGACATGCTGGAGGTGCTGGCCGCCGACCGGGGACCGCGGATTCTGGTCGGTGACTTCAACGCCGAGGCGTCGGCACCCGAGTTGGCGCCGCTGTGGCACACCCTGCGGGACGCCGCCCCCGACGCCGGCCCCACCTACCCGGCGATCGAACCGGAGAAGCGCATCGACCTGATCACCGTCTCGCACGGCGTCGCCGTGACCGGTGCCCGCGTCCCGGAGACCGACGCGTCGGACCACCGACCGGTCGTCGCCGACCTGCGTCTGCCCCGCAAGGGGCGCTGACCGCGCGACGAGAACCGCTCGCCGGGCGCGTCACACCGACCGACGGCGTGGCCTCACCCCGGCGGGGCGCCCGCCCCGCCGCCCTGGAGGCGTTCCAGGTCCGAGGGACGGACCTGGATCGCCACCACCGCGACCAGCGCGGCCAGGCCGGCGAAGACCGCCGCCGTGACGAACGCGGCGGAGACCCCGGAGGTGAGCACCTCGGCGCCCCACGGCGCGGGCAGTTCACCCGTGCGCTGGAACTGCAGCCGCTCGGCCGGGGTCGCCTGTTCCAGGAAACGCGGGACCTGTTTCTCCGCCTCGTTCCGGCTGGCGGTGCCGTACATCGTCACCAGGATGGACAGCCCCAGGGAACCGCCGACCTGCTGGGTGGCGTTGAGCAGACCCGAGGCGGCGCCGGTCTCCTGCACGGGCACGTTGGACAGCGCCATCAGGGTCAGCGACACGAACTCCATGCCCATGCCGAGGCTGAAGACCAGCATCGGACCGAGCACACTGCCGGCGTACGTGGAGTGCACGTCCGTGAGGGTCAGCCAGCCCAGGCCCGCCGCCGCCAGGAGGCCGCCGCCCACCATGAACGGCTTGGGCCCGTACACCGGCAGGAACCGCGAGGCCAGCCCGGCCCCGATCGCGATGACCGCGCTCACCGGGAGGAAGGCGAGACCGGCCCGCAGGGGGCTGAACCCCAGCACGTTCTGCACGAACAGCGTCAGGAAGAAGAACATGCCGAACAGCGCCGCCGCCAGGAACAGCATGATCCCGTAGGTGCCCGCGCGATTGCGGTCCGCGAACATGTGCAACGGCGTGATCGGCTGCCGTGATCTCCGCTCGACCATGACGAACCCCACCAGGACCACGACCGCCACCGCGAACGAGGCCAGGGTGAGCGGGTCCCGCCAGCCGTCCTGCCCGGCCCTGATGAACCCGTACACCAGCAGCACCATGCCCGCGGTGGACATCAGCGCGCCGGTGAAGTCGAAGCGGCCCGGGTGGCGTTCGGACTCCTTGATCCAGCGCGGGGTGGCGAAGGCGATGAGCAGACCGATCGGGACGTTGACGAACAGCACCCACCGCCAGTTCAGCCACTCGACGAGGACGCCGCCCGCCAGCAGGCCGATCGCGCCGCCGCCCGCCGAGACCGCGGCGAACACGCCGAAGGCGCGGTTGCGTTCCGGCCCCTCACGGAAGGTCGTGCTGATCAGTGCGAGGGAGGTCGGGGAGGCGATGGCGCCGCCCACACCCTGCAGCGCCCGGGCCGCCAGCAACTGACCCGAGTTCTGCGCCAGCCCGCCCAGCAGCGACGCCAGCACGAAGAGCAGCACACCGAAGATGAACACCCGCCGTCTGCCGAGGATGTCACCGGCCCGGCCGCCCAGCAGCAACAGGCCGCCGAACGTGAGGGTGTAGGCGTTGACCACCCACGACAGACCGGTGGTCGAGAAGTCGAGGTCGCGCTGGATGTGCGGCAGCGCGATGTTCACGATGGTGATGTCGAGCACCACCATCAGCTGACACGAGGCGATGACGAACAGGGCCATCGCGTTGCCGCCGCCGCGGCCGCCCTGGGCGGTGTCCTGCGCGGAGGCCGCCGGTCGCGGACTTTCGGTCATATCGGGTCGCCCTTCCGGGAGTCCACCGTACGACCGTACGCGCGCCCCCCGGAGGCCACCACTCGATCACCAAGGCCCCGGACGGTAGCGCCTGCACCACCTGAAGCCGGTCGCCGGCTGCATGGGCGGCGGGCCGCCGCCCCTCTAGCGTCGGTGGGGTCCCGCACAGCTTCACCCGGAAGGCCCACCATGGCACTGACCCCGGACGGCGTCGCCGTCGGCCTCGAGCGCGTGCGCAAGACCTACGGCGGTGAACAGCCGGTCGTGGCGCTCGACGACGTGAGCGCCGTGTTCCCGCGCGGCACCGCGACCGCCGTGATGGGGCCCTCCGGATCAGGCAAGAGCACGCTGCTGCACTGCGCGGCCGGGCTGGACCGGCCGGACTCCGGGCGGGTGCGGATCGGGGACACCGACCTGTCGTCGATGTCGGAGAAGCGGCTCACCGAACTGCGGCGCGCCCGGGTCGGGTTCGTGTTCCAGGCGTTCAACCTGGTGGGCGCGCTGAACGTGGAGCAGAACATCCTGCTGCCGTCCCGGCTGTCGGGCCGGCGGCCGGACCCCGCCTGGGTCGACGAGGTGATCCGGCGGGTCGGCCTGGGCGAGCGGCTCGGGCACCGGCCCGCACAGCTCTCCGGCGGCCAGCAGCAGCGCGCCGCGATCGCCCGGGCCCTGGTCACCCGGCCGGAGGTGATCTTCTGCGACGAGCCCACCGGGGCCCTCGACACCCGCTCCGCCGCCGCCGTCCTCGACCTGCTGCGGTCCGCCGTCGACCAGTACGGGCAGACCGTCGTGATGGTCACCCACGACCCGGTCGCGGCATCCTACGCCGACCGCGTGCTGATCCTGGCCGACGGGCGGATCGTCCGGGACCTGGAGCGGTCCGGGCCCGAGCGGATCGCCGAACAGCTCGCGATGCCGGGCCTCCGCCGGCCCGCGGCGAGCCGGGAGGGCTGACGCGTGCTCCGACTGGCCGCGCAGACACTGCGGTACCGCAAGAGCGGCTTCCTCGCCACGTTCGTCGCCCTCTCCGTGGGGGTCGCCGTCCTGATGACGTGCGCCCTGCTCATGGAGTCCGGGTGGCGGTACAAGGGCGATCCGCGGGGCTACGGGGCGGCGGTCGCCGTGGTGGCCGACCGGGACCTGACCGTCGACGGGCCGACGCTGTTCGGCGAGACCGAGCGGACCACCCTGGTCCTGCCCGAACGGGGCAGCGTCCCCGGGGCACTGGCCGCCGAGCTGGCCGAGGTGCCCGGCGTGGCCCGCGCGGTGGGCGACCGCCGGCTCGTGGTGGCCACGACGGCCGCCCCGGAGCTGCCGACCACCGGTCACGGCTGGTCGAGCGCCGCACCGGCCCCTTACCGGCTGGTGGCCGGCGGCCCGCCGCGCTCGGACCGGGACGTCGCCGTCGACGCCCGCATCGCCGACGGCACCGGGCTCGCCCCCGGCGGGACCACACAGGTGATCACCGGCGGAGTGAGCCGCACCTACCGGGTCAGCGGTGTCGTCGACGCGGGCGGGACGGCGAGCGGCCCCGCGGCGCTGTTCTTCACCGACGCCCACGCCGCCGCACTGGACCCGCACCCGGGCCGCTTCGACGCCATCGGCGTCCTCACCGCACCGGACGCCGACCGGGACACCGTCCTCGCCGCCGTACGCCGGATCGCCGACGCCGCGGGCGCCACCACGTACACCGGTGACGCGCGCGGACTGGCCGCCGAGCCCGAGGCCGCCACCGCGCGGGCCCCCACGCTCGGCGCCGGTGGCGCGTTCGCCGGTTACGCGGCGGCGATCGTCGGCTTCGTGGTCGCCGGGACCGTCGGCCTGTCCGTACGGCACCGGCGGCGTGACCTCGCCCTGCTGCGGGCCGTCGCCGCCACCCCGGGCCAGGTACGGCTGATGCTGCTCGCGGAGGTCGGCCTGCTCGGTCTGCTCGCCGCCGTCGTCGGTGTCCCGGCCGGGCTGTTCGCCACGGGCCTGGTCCGCGGCGAACTCGTCTCCCGGGGCTTCGTGCCGGAGAACTTCGCCGTCCAGGGCGGAGCGCTGTCCGCCGCGGCCGTCACCGTGGCCGTCGCCGCCGTGGCGCTGCTGTCCGCCTGGACCGCCGCGCTGCGCGTGACCCGGATCCGCCCCACCGAGGCGCTCGGGGAGGCCGCCGTGGAACCCGGCTCCGGCAGCAGGGCGCGCCTGGTGAGCGGGCTGGCGTGCCTCGCCGGGGCGGCCTCCCTGACCGTCCTCACCGGCGCCGCCGACGGGCAGAGCGCGCTGGGCGCCGCGATGGGCATGCTCTACACGTTCGTACTGGGTGTCGCCCTGCTCGCGCCCTGGATCAACCAGGGGGCGGCCCGGCTGCTCGGGCCCGTGCTGCGCGCCGTGTGGGGGAACAGCGGGTACCTCGCCGCCGCCAACCTGCGCGCCAATGCCCGCGGCATGGTCGCCGTGCTCACCGCGCTGGTGCTGTCCGTCGGCCTCGGCGGCACCGTCTGGTTCCTCCAGGACAACCTCGAACGGCAGACGGTCACCCAGAGCCGTGACGGCACCCTCGCCCAGTACGCGCTGACCGCCGGCGCCGGACTGCCCGCGTCCGCCGCGGCCGAGGCCCGCCGGATCCCCGGGGTGCTCGCCGCGACCGGCGTGCGCCGCACCTCGGTCGTCGTGCCCGACCGGCTGGAGCCGCAGACCGTGCCCGCGCTGGGCATCGACCCTCGGGGCGCGGAACGGACCCTGGACCTGCGGGTGCGGTCCGGCAGCCTCGGAGACCTGCGCGAGAACACCGTCGCCGTGTCCACCACCCGGGCGGACGCCGCCGGCTGGCGGCTGGGGGACCGGGCCCGGCTGTGGCTCGGCGACGGCACCCCCGTCACCCTGCGCGTCGTCGCCCTGTACGAGCGCGGCTGGGGCTTCGGCGACGTCACCCTGCACCGGGACACCCTCGCCGGGCACACCGTCACCGGCCTCGACGACCAGGTCCTCGTCCGCACCGCCCCGGACCCCGGGGCCGAGCGGGACCTGGCCGGGCTGGCCCGCCGCCACCCGGGCGGCGCGCTGGTGGACGCCGGCGCTCTGACCGGCGCACTCGCCGAGGACGTCGCCGTCAGCGGCTGGCTCAACAAGATGCTCGTCGCCGTGCTGGTCGGCTACGCGGTCCTGGCCGCCGCCAACACCCTCGTCATGGCGGCGCTGGCCCGCACCCGGGAGCTGTCCCTGCTGCGCCTGGCCGGCGTCACCCGCGGCCAGGTCAGGCGGATGGTGCACGCCGAACAGGCGGGTCTGCTGGGCGTGGCGCTGCTGATAGGGGCCGGGATCGCCGCCGTCACCCTCACCTCGGTCGTCCGTGCCGTGACCGGGGCGGGCGTACCCCATGTGCCCGCCGCCGGCTGGGCGGTCCTGCTGGGCGGGACGGCCGTGCTGGCGCTGCTGGCCACGGTGCTCCCGGTCGGCCGGATCCTGCGCACCGCCCCCGTCGAAGGCATCGGCGTCCGCGAGTGAGCGCACGTGCCCGGGCCCGCACCCGCCCCGCGCCCCCCGGCCGTGGGCGCCCGTCGGCCGGACGCGTCGGCGGGCCGCGGCCCGGGCGTTCTATCCTCCGTGCCTGGGAGGTGCGGATGGTGGTGACCCACGACCGCCCGGCGGACGTACGGCCGGGGCGGCGCCGGGCCGGGTCCGCCCGCGCCCGGGCGGCGCTGGACGCGCTGGAGCACCTCGTCGGGGGCCTGGGCACCGGACTGCTCGCCCTGCTCGCGACGCTGTGGCTGGCCCTGACCGCGGCGGCCTGCCTCGTCGGGGTGGGCCTGTGGCTGCTGCCGTCCGCCCTGCACGCGGTCCGTGCCGTCGCCGACCGGGAACGCGGCAGGCTCTCCCGCTGGGGTCCGGAGATCGTCGGCCCGGCGCCGCCGCCGTCCGGGCTGCGGGCGATGCTCGCCGACCGCGCCCTGCGCCGCGAGGTCCGCTGGGTGGCCACGCACACGGTGCTCGGCCTGTTCCTCGGGCTGATCGGGGCGACGCTGCCGCTCAGCGCGGCCCACGACATCAGCTTCCCGCTGTACTGGCGCTTCCTGCCGGAGAGCGAGGCCACCTCCGCCGTCGGCTGGTGGACCGTGCGGGACTGGCCCGGCGCCCTGGCCATCAGCCTGGTCGGCGCCGCGCTGGTCGGCGTCGTCCTGGTGTGCGCCCCCGCCCTCGCCCGCCTCCAGGCCTGGCCCGGACGGCGGCTGCTGCGCCCCGACGCGGGCACCGACCTCGTCCTGCGGGTCGCCGAGCTCACCGCCACGCGGGCGGCCGCGCTGGACGCCCACGTCACCGAACTGCGCCGCGTGGAAAGGGCGTTGCACGACTGCACACAGAATCGCGTCGTCGCCGTCACCGTGCTGCTCGGGGCCGCCCGGCGCGCCCTCGCCCGGAACCCGGAGGAGGCCGCGGCCCTGCTGGACCGCGCCCAGGACGCCGCCGAGCAGGCACTCACCGAACTGCGCGCGGTCGTCCGCAGCATCCTCCCGCCGGTCCTCGCCGACCGGAGCCTGCCCGACGCCCTCACCGCGCTGGCGGCCGGCTGCCCGGTGCCGTGCCGGGTCGACGCGGACGTCCCCGCGCGGTGCCCGGCGGCGGTGGAGGCGACGGCGTACTTCGTGGTCGCCGAGGCCCTGACCAACATCGCCCGGCACAGCGGCGCGGGCGAGGCGTGGGTCGCCGTCCGCACGGCGGGCGGCCTGCTGCGCGTCGAGGTCCGCGACGACGGCCACGGCGGCGCCGACGAGCGGGGCGGGTCCGGGCTCACCGGCATCCGCCGCCGGGTCGAGGCGCACGACGGAACACTGGAGCTGGCCAGCCCCCGGGGCGGCCCCACCACCCTGAAGGTGACCCTGCCATGCGGATCGTGATCGCCGAGGACGACGCCCTGCTGCGCGAAGGGCTGGCGCTGCTGCTGCGCGCGGAGTCCCTGGACGTGGTGGCCACGGCCGAGGACCCCGGCGGCTTCCTGGACGCCGTGGACGCGCAGCGGCCGGACGTCGCCATCGTCGACGTGCGGATGCCGCCCACCCACACCGACGAGGGGATCACCGCGGCGGTGGAGGCCCGGCGGCGCCTGCCCGGCCTCGCGGTGCTCGTGCTGTCCGCCTACGTCGAGCAGGCGTTCGCCGGCGACCTGCTCGCGCAGGGCAGTGCCAGGCTCGGCTATCTGCTCAAGGAGCGGGTGGGGCGGGTCGAGGAGTTCCTCGAGGCGCTGTACCGGGTGGCGGACGGCGGCACCGCCATCGACCCGGAGGTGGTCGCCCAGCTGCTGACCCGTGGCAGGCCCGACACCCGGCTGGAGCGGCTCAGTCCCCGGGAGCGGGACGTGCTCGCGCTGATGGCGGAGGGACTGGGCAACGCGGCCATCGCCGAACGGCTCGTCGTCAGCGACGGCGCCGTGCACAAGCACATCCGCAACATCTTCGCCAAGCTCGACCTGCCCCCCACCGACCGCACCGACCGCCGGGTCGCGGCCGTCCTGCACTTCCTGGAGGACACCCGCCGCCGCGGCTGACCCGGCACGGCCACCTGGCGGGTTCCGCCGCACCTTCGCGGCGCACCCGGTGAGGTGTGTCAGGCCGCCTGCCGGTGCCCGAGGGCCCGGGCGCGGGCGGTCGCGTCCTGGTGGGCGCGCTCGCGGGAGCTCTCGAACAGCGGGACCAGGTCCGCCATCGCCGGCACCCGCGGAGCCATGGTCAGCTCGGGGACGATGAAGTCGACGTCGAGCCCCATCATGTCCCCGAGCACCGCGCGCAGGTAGTTCTGCACGTACTCGTAGCCCTCGCGGGGCGTGCCGGGGGCGTAGGAGCCGCCGCGGCTGGCGACCACGGTGACGGGGGTGCCCTTGGCGGACGGCGCGTCACCCGCGGTGCGGCCCACCAGGATCACGTTGTCCAGCCAGGCCTTGAGCGTGGACGGGATCGTGAAGTTGTACATCGGCGCGCCGATCAGCAGCGCGTCCGCCCGCTCGATCTCCTCGATCAGCAGCAGCCGCCGGGCGAGTGCGGCGGCCTGCTCCGGGGTGTGCTCCGCGGGGTCGGTCACGGCCGCCAGGTGGGACTCCGCGGTCAGGTGCGGCACGGGGTCCGTGGCGAGGTCGCGGTGGATCACCGTGCCCTCGGGGTGCTGCTCCTCCCACGCCTGGCGGAAGGTCCGCGCCACGGCCCGCGACGCGGAGGCGGAGGCCGGGAAGACGGAGGAGTCGATGTGCAGAAGCGTGGCCATCTGGGGTTTCTCCCATGGTCGGAGGAGCGGAGACGTGTGTCACGTAACCGCTGCGGATTCGTACTGGACTATGAATAACACAGGTACTTACCTTTTTTCACCTCCTGTGGACGGCGGTACCCTGAGGGCATGGCGGCGGAGCAGGTACACGGGACAGAGGCGTGCAAGAAGGTCGACGGCGGTATCACGCGTGTGTTCCAGCTGCTCGGCAAGCGGTGGACCGGCCCGATCGTGGCCGTGCTGGTGGAGCAGCCCGCCTACTTCGCCGAGCTCCGCAGGGCCATCCCCGGCATCAGCGAGCGCATGCTCTCCGACCGGCTGGCCGAACTGGGCGCGGCGGGACTGCTGGTCCGTGAGGTCGACGAGGGTCCGCCGCTGCGGGTCGCGTACCGCCTCACGGAGTCGGGGGCCGCGCTGGAACCGGCGTTGAAGGAACTGGGCAGGTGGGCGGAGACCCACCTGCCGGAGGACACTTCCTGCTGAGGAGGCGCCGCGTACGGCGGCGGGCGGCGGGACGGCCGCGGGGGTCACGCCCCCATGGGCGGCCCGTGGAGGTCACGCCGCCACGGGCCGACCGCGGGTGTTCACGCGCCCAGTGACCGCTCGGTGATGCGGTCGAGGTGGCGGGCGAAGACGTCCCGCGCCTCCGGGGTGAGGGTGCGCAGCGCCACCAGGGCCGTGACGGCGACGTCGCACAGCTCGGCCCGCACGTCGTCCCAGCTGTGCGTGACGCCCTTGCGGGGGTTCTGGCCGGTCACGCCGACCAGCGCCTGCGCGACCTCGCCGACCTCCTCGGACAGCTTCAGGACGCGCATCAGCAGACGCTCGGGGCCGTCGACGGGACTGTTCGCGTCCAGCCAGCCGCACAGTCCGTCGATGGACTCCCACAGACCCGCGGCGGAGGCCGGCGGGGAAGACAGGTGCTCGCTCATGGGCGCAGAGCCTGGCACAGGCCACCGACAGTGCCCGCCCCGCCGTGACGCGCTACTCGAACAGCACGCCCTGCTGACCCTCCCGGGCCTTCCGCAGCCGCCGGCTGCGCGCCCCCACCGCCACCGCCGTGGCCGCCGCCGTCGCCGCGAGGGCCGCCGGGACCATCCAGCTCCGGTCGGCCGTGTGCCCGAGCAGGTGGTCGAGGGAGAGCCGGCCCGGTCCCGTCACCGCGAGACCCGCCGCCGTCAGGCCCAGGGACGCGGCGTACTCGAAGCCGCCCTCCTGGTTGAAGAAGCCGTTCGGCGCGTGCACGGCGGAGGCGCCCGCCATCGCCCCGGCCGCCGCCGCACCCGCCGCCGGCGTGGCCAGCCCCAGCGCGAGCAGCAACCCGCCGCCGGTCTCCGCGAGGCCCGCCGCCGTGGCGCTGACCTTGCCGGGCGCGTACCCGATGGAGTCCATGAACTGGCCGGTGCCCGCGATGCCGCCACCGCCGAACCAGCCGAACAGCTTCTGCGAACCGTGCGCGGCGAGCACCCCGCCGGTTCCCAGCCGGAGCAGCAGCAGTCCCAGGTCACGTCGGTCGTAACAGGTCACGTCGTCTCCCCGTGCACGGTGGTCTGGCCCCGACCACCGTCCCACCGGAGCCGTGGGCCCGGCCCGCCACCGGCGCCGATCGGGTGACGCGGGTGGCGGGGGCCGGGCATCGGTACGAATCTGACGGCATGACCATTCAGATCACCCGCCTCAGCGACCCGGCCGTCCGCGCCTTCGTCGCGGCCGTCAACAACCATGACCGGGAGGCGTTCATGGCCCTCCTGGCGCCGGGCGCCACCATGGCGGACGACGGCACCGAGCGCGACCTCGCCGAGTGGACCGACCGGGAGATCTTCTCCTCGCACGGCCACATGGAGGTCGACAACGAGTCCGACGGCGGCCGGCGCCTCGTCGCCCGCTACAGCAACGACACCTGGGGCGAGATGCGCACCAGCTGGTCCTTCACCGTCGACGACGACGGCCGCATCTCCCGCTTCGAGACCGGCCAGGCCTGACCGCCCGGCAGACGGCTCACCGCGGCGGACAGTGCGGCGCCGGAGAGTCGCCCGTAGGCGTGCAGGGCCCACAGCACCGGAGTCGTCCAGCGGCTGAACACGATGTCCACCACCGGGCTGACGGTGCAGGTGTTCATGTTCATGGTGGCCGGGGCGACGGGGAACGTCGGCCGGGAACTGGTCCGTTCCCTCGCGGCGGACGGCGAGCGGGTGACCGCGGCGTCGAGGGGGACCACGGCCGCGCGGGTACCGGACGGCGCGCGGCCGGTGCGCGCGGACCTGACCGACGAGGCGGGTCTGCGCGAGGTGCTCGAGGGCACCGACGCGCTGTTCCCGGGGAACGAGGGCGCCTCCGCCCACCTGATCGACCCGCACGCCGTCGTCGAGACCACCCTCGGCATCCTGGGCGAGCCCGCCGATGCCGAACTGCGTCCCGGGCTCGGCGTCCAGGACGTCCTCGGCCGCCCGCCGCGCGCCTTCGCGACTGGGCCCGGCGTCACGCGGACCTGTTCCGCTGACCTCCGGCGACGCCCCGGAACGCGAGAGTCCGAAACACCGGCCGGGTGAGGGTTGGGTGAGGGGATGGTCACGAATCTCGCCCAGGCGCTGGTTGGCGCGTTCAAGCACCCCGCTCAGCTCGGCTTTTGCCGAGCGGTTGGCTCCGGCATGGGCGGACGTTGTGGAGATGTGCCCTCGCACGGCGTCCGCCGCCACCGGCCGCCATTGATCTGACCGCGACAACTGGTCAGTCTTCTCGTCAGCCTCCCCGTGACGTCGCGCCGGAGGTCAACCCCCCACACCTGACGAGGAGATCCCTCTTCATGACGCATCGGATGCGCACCGTCGCACTGAAGGTCACCGCCGCCGCCTGCGCGGTGACCGCCGCGAGCACGGCAGCCCTCTTCGGGGCGGCCTCCGCCCAGGCGGCCCCACCCGCCGAGGGCACCGTCCTCGGCCTCGGCGCCGCGAACGCCGTCGCCGGCAGCTACATCGTCCTGCTGGACGGGAGCACCACGTCCGCGGACCGCGAGGAACTGGCGCAGGAGTACGGCGGCGAGCTCAGCCGGTCGTACACGGCGGCCCTGAACGGGTTCGCCGCGGACGGCCTCAACGCGACGGAGGCCAAACGGCTCGCCGCCGACCCGGCCGTCGGCGCCGTGGTCGCCAACCGCACCTACCGCACCACCGCCACCCAGGAGAACCCGCCGTCCTGGGGCCTGGACCGCATCGACCAGGCGGACACCGCGGGCGACAGCGCGTACACCTACCCCGACCAGGCCGGCGAGGGCGTCACCGCCTACGTCATCGACACCGGCGTGCGCATCACGCACCAGGACTTCGAGGGCCGGGCCCGCCACGGCTACGACGCCGTCGACAACGACGACAGCGCCGACGACGGCAACGGCCACGGCACGCACGTCGCCGCCACCATCGCAGGGGCGGAGCACGGCGTCGCCAAGAAGGCGAACGTGGTCGCCGTCAGAGTGCTGGACGACAACGGTTCCGGCACCACCGAGCAGGTCGTCGCCGGCATCGACTGGGTGACCGAGAACCACAAGGGCCCCTCCGTCGCCAACATGAGCCTGGGCGGCGCCGCCGACCCCGCGCTCGACGCGGCCGTGCGGAAGGCCATAGCCTCCGGCGTCACCTTCGCGGTCGCCGCCGGCAACGAGTCCGCCGACGCGAGCCAGGGATCGCCCGCCCGGGTGCCCGAGGCCCTCACCGTCGCCTCCAGCACCGAGGACGACGCCCAGTCCGGCTTCTCGAACTTCGGCGAGTCGGTCGACCTGTACGCGCCGGGCTCCGACATCACCTCGGCCTGGAACGACAGCGACACCGGCACCAAGACCATCTCCGGCACCTCGATGGCCTCCCCGCACGTGGCCGGCGCCGCCGCCGTCTACCTGACCGGCCACCCCGACGCCGACCCGGCCGCCGTCGCCCAGGCGCTGACCGAGGGCGCCACCGCCGACGCGATCGGCAACCCGAGCACCGGCACGCCCAACAAGCTGCTCAAGGTCACCGAGTAGCACCGCACCGCACGGGCGCACACCGGCGCCCGGCACCGGGGCCACAGGGGAAACGTTCCTCTGTGGCCCCTTTCGCGTCATGACGTGCCGGGGCGAGTGGCCCGGCTCACATGGCGTACCGGACCGGCCGCAGACACGATGGTCATCGTCACCGGCAGGCTGAAGGGATCGACCATGTTCCGCAAGGTGCTCGTCGCCAACCGCGGCGAGATCGCGATCCGGGCGTTCCGCGCGGGCTACGAACTGGGTGCGAGGACCGTCGCGGTCTTCCCGCACGAGGACCGCAACTCGCTGCACCGTCTCAAGGCCGACGAGGCCTACGAGATCGGCGAACCGGGGCATCCGGTCCGGGCCTATCTCTCCGTCGAGGAGATCGTCCGCGCGGCGCGCCGGGCGGGCGCCGACGCCGTCTACCCGGGCTACGGCTTCCTGTCGGAGAACCCCGAACTGGCCAAGGCCTGCGAGGACGCGGGCATCACCTTCGTCGGTCCCGACGCCCGCATCCTGGAGCTGACCGGCAACAAGGCCCGCGCGGTGGCCGCCGCCCGGGAGGCGGGCGTCCCCGTCCTCGGCTCCTCGGCGCCCTCCACCGACATCGACGAACTGGTCCGCGCCGCCGAGGAGATCGGCTTCCCCGTGTTCGTCAAGGCGGTCGCGGGCGGCGGCGGGCGCGGCATGCGCCGTGTGCAGGACCCCGCCCAGCTGAGGGAGTCCATCGAGGCGGCCTCCCGGGAGGCCGCCTCCGCCTTCGGCGACCCCACGGTGTTCCTGGAGAAGGCCGTCGTCGAACCCCGCCACATCGAGGTGCAGATCCTCGCCGACGGTCAGGGCGACGTCATCCACCTCTTCGAGCGGGACTGTTCGGTGCAGCGCCGCCACCAGAAGGTGATCGAACTCGCGCCCGCGCCCAACCTCGACCCGGAGCTGCGCGACCGCATCTGCGCCGACGCCGTACGGTTCGCCCGGCAGATCGGCTACCGCAACGCCGGCACCGTGGAGTTCCTCCTCGACCGCGACGGCAACCACGTCTTCATCGAGATGAACCCGCGCATCCAGGTGGAGCACACGGTGACCGAGGAGGTCACCGACGTCGACCTGGTGCAGGCTCAGCTGCGCATCGCCGCCGGCGAGACACTCGCCGGTCTCGGGCTGTCGCAGGAGACCGTCACCCTGCGCGGCGCGGCCCTGCAGTGCCGCATCACCACCGAGGATCCGGCCAACGGCTTCCGCCCGGACACCGGCCGCATCAGCGCCTACCGCTCGCCCGGCGGTTCCGGCATCCGCCTCGACGGCGGAACCACCCACGCGGGTACGGAGATCAGCGCCCACTTCGACTCGATGCTGGTCAAACTGACCTGCCGGGGCCGCGACTTCGGCGCCGCGGTGGGCCGCGCCCGGCGCGCGGTTGCCGAGTTCCGCATCCGCGGCGTGGCCACCAACATCCCCTTCCTGCAGGCCGTTCTGGACGACCCCGACTTCCAGGCCGGGCGGGTCACCACCTCGTTCATCGAGCAGCGCCCGCAGCTGCTCACCGCCCGCCACTCCGCCGACCGCGGCACCAAGCTGCTCACCTACCTCGCCGACGTCACCGTCAACAAGCCGCACGGCGAGCGGCCCGAGCTGGTCGACCCGATGACCAAACTGCCCGAGGTGCCGGCGGGGGAGCCGCCGGCCGGCTCCCGGCAGCGGCTCACCGAGCTCGGCCCGGAGGGCTTCGCCCGCCGGCTGCGCGAGTCACCGACCATCGGCGTCACCGACACCACGTTCCGCGACGCCCACCAGTCGCTGCTGGCCACCCGGGTCCGCACCAAGGACCTGCTCGCCGTGGCGCCCGTGGTCGCGCACAGCCTGCCCGAGCTGCTCTCCCTGGAGTGCTGGGGCGGCGCCACCTACGACGTCGCCCTGCGCTTCCTCGCCGAGGACCCCTGGGAGCGGCTGGCCGCGCTGCGCGAGGCGGTGCCGAACATCTGTCTGCAGATGCTGCTGCGCGGCCGCAACACCGTCGGCTACACGCCGTACCCGACGGAGGTGACCGACGCCTTCGTGCAGGAGGCCGCGGCGACCGGTATCGACATCTTCCGCATCTTCGACGCGCTCAACGACGTCTCCCAGATGCGGCCCGCCATCGAAGCGGTGCGGGAGACCGGCACGTCCGTGGCGGAGGTGGCTCTCTGCTACACCGCCGACCTGTCCGACCCCTCCGAGCGGCTCTACACGCTTGACTACTACCTGCGCCTCGCCGAGCAGATCGTCGAGGCCGGCGCCCACGTCCTGGCCGTGAAGGACATGGCGGGCCTGCTGCGGGCACCCGCGGCGGCGAAGCTGGTGTCGGCGCTGCGCCGGGAGTTCGACCTGCCCGTCCACCTGCACACCCACGACACCGCGGGCGGGCAGCTCGCCACCTACCTCGCCGCGATACAGGCGGGCGCGGACGCGGTGGACGGGGCGGTGGCCTCCATGGCCGGCACCACCTCGCAGCCCTCGCTGTCGGCGCTGGTCGCGGCCACCGACCACTCCGAGCGGCCCACCGGCCTGGACCTCCAGGCGGTCGGCGACCTGGAGCCGTACTGGGAGAGCGTCCGCAAGGTCTACGCGCCGTTCGAGGCGGGCCTGGCCTCGCCGACCGGCCGCGTCTACCACCACGAGATCCCCGGCGGCCAGCTGTCCAACCTGCGCACCCAGGCGATCGCGCTGGGCCTCGGCCACCGCTTCGAGGACATCGAGGCGATGTACGCCGCCGCCGACCGCATGCTGGGCCGCCTGGTGAAGGTCACCCCGTCGTCCAAGGTGGTCGGCGACCTGGCCCTGCACCTGGTCGGCGCGGGCGTCGACCCGCGGGACTTCGAGGACGACCCGGACCGCTACGACATCCCCGACTCCGTGATCGGCTTCCTGCGCGGCGAACTGGGCACCCCGCCCGGCGGCTGGCCCGAGCCCTTCCGCAGCAAGGCCCTGCGCGGCCGTGCGGAACCCAGGCCGGTGGCGGAACTGTCCGCCGAGGACCGCGACGGCCTGGCCAAGGACCGGCGCCCCACCCTGAACCGGCTGCTGTTCCCCGCCCCGACCCGTGAGTTCGACGCGCACCGGCAGTCGTTCGGCGACACCAGCGTGCTGGACAGCAAGGACTTCTTCTACGGCCTGCGTCCCGGCAAGGAGTACAGCGTCGACCTCGACCCCGGGGTCCGGCTGCTGATCGAGCTCCAGGCGGTGGGTGACGCCGACGAGCGCGGCATGCGCACCGTGATGGCCACGCTGAACGGCCAGTTGCGGCCCATCCAGGTCCGTGACCGGGCCGCGGCGTCGGACGTTCCGGTCACCGAGAAGGCCGACCGTGCCAACCAGGGCCATGTCGCGGCCCCCTTCGCCGGTGTGGTGACCCTCGCGGTCGCCGAGGGTGACGCGGTGGAGGCCGGCGCGACGGTCGCGACCATCGAGGCGATGAAGATGGAGGCGGCCATCACCGCGCCGAAGTCCGGCACGGTGTCCCGTCTGGCGATCAACCGCATCCAGCAGGTGGAGGGCGGCGACCTGCTCGTCGAACTCGCCTGAGCAACGGGCCTGACCATGCCTGGGGCATATGCCCCCGCCGGGGCCCCCGTCACCGTGACGGCGGCCCCGTACGAACGTCCGGCGCACCTTCGAACAAGCCTGCGCCGATGAGCTGTGGGACCGTAGATTGAGCGGCGACAACAGCTCTCGGATCATCACGGACGGTACCCATGACCGACCCTGCGACGGCACCCGGATCAGCACAGCAGAAGATCGACACCTCGGTGCCGCACTCGGCCCGCATCTGGAACTACTGGCTGGGAGGGAAGGACAACTACCCCGTCGACGAGGAGGCCGGCGACGCCTACACCGGCGTCTTCCCCGGCATCGTCACCATCGCCCGCAGCAGCCGCGCCTTCCTGCGCCGCAACATCACCTACCTGGCCGGCGAGCAGGGCATACGCCAGTTCCTGGACATCGGCACCGGCCTCCCGACGGCCGACAACACCCACCAGGTCGCCCAGCGGATCGCACCGGACGCCCGGATCGTCTACGTCGACAACGACCCGATGGTCCTCGCCCACGCCCGCGCGCTGCTCTACTCCACGCCCGAGGGTGCGACGGCGTACGTCGACGCGAACGTGCTGGAGCCGGAGCGCATCCTGGAGGCCGCGGGCAGGACCCTGGATTTCACCCGGCCCACCGCGCTGATCCTCAGTAACATCCTGGGGCACATCGCCGACTACGACGAGGCGCGGTCCGTCGTCGACCGGCTGATGTCCGCCCTGCCGTCCGGCAGTTACCTCTCGATCAACGACGGTTCGCGTGGCATCGACCCGGAGTTCGAGCGCGCCCAGGACGGCTACAACTCCAGCGGCGCGGTGCCGTACAACCTGCGCACCGTCGAGCAGATCACCTCGTTCTTCGACGGGCTGGAGCTGGTCGAGCCCGGCGTGGTCTCGGTGCAGCAGTGGCGTCCGGAGGCCGACGCGCCGGCCCCGAAGGTCATCGCCGAGCACGGCGGTCTCGCCCGTAAGCCCTGAGCCGTCCGGCGTTCCACGAAAGGCGGGTCCCGTACGTGCCGGGGCCCGCCTCTTCGTTGCCCGTCCGGCGAACTTTGAACTCATCGATGACAAAGTATGGACGGACTGAGCAGAAGTCTCCTACCGTGTCGGCGCAACCGTTGGCGTAATCACGTACTCGCCCATTCGGCACCGGAGTTGATCCGGCCCTCCGGTCGACCCAGCAGGAGGAAGCATGGACGCACGGCTATACCGGCATGTCCGAAGATCCCTCACAGGTCTGATCGTCGGCGCCTTCCTGGCGGGCGGGGTGTGGGGGTCGCCCCTGGCCTCCGCCCGGCCGGGCGCCGCGCCGCGGGCCGAGGTGCCGCCCCAGGAACCCGGCGTCACACTCCGCGTGTTCGACGTGCAGGTCCCGCTCGAGGAGATCTGCACGCTCAAGCCCGGCCAGACGCCCAACGTCGACCGGCTGGCACCGGTCGTCGACTTCAGCTCCACGGACGACTTCGGCGGGTTCGCGGACAACTTCGTCAGCCAGGTCACCGGCAACGTCCAGGTGCCGGCCGACGGTTCGTACACCTTCCGGCTGATCAGCGACGACGGCTCGCGACTGCTGATCGACGACCGGGTGGTCGTCGACCACGACGGACTGCACGGCGCGGAGCCCAAGGACGGCACCGTCGAACTCACCGCGGGCCTGCACGCGTTGCGCATCGACCACTTCGAGCGCGGCGGCGGCCAGCAGCTCACCCTGGCCTGGCGGCCGCCGGGCGCCGACGGCTTCACGACCGTGCCGAACGAGGCGCTGAGCACCGACGCCGGGGTGGTCCGGGTGACCGCGCCGGGCCGCAAGGAGTGCGAGGGCGTCCTCGACTCGCCCGGCGACGGCCTGCCGCTGAACGCCGTACGCCCCGACCACACGCTCACCGACCTGCGCCCCGATGGCTTCGAGCCGCAGGTCACCGGCATGGACTGGCTGCCCGACGGGCGGCTGGTGGTGAGTACCTGGGGCGGCACCGACAACACGGCCGGCGAGGTCTACGTCCTCGACCACGCGACCGGCTCCACCGGCCCCGACCAGGTGCGGGCCACGAAGATCGCCGACGGGCTCAAGGAGCCGATGGGCCTGAAGGTCGTCGACGGCACGGTCTACGTCTCGCAGAAGCACGAGCTGACCGAGCTGCGCGACAGCGACGGGGACGGCTTCCTGGACCGGTCCCGGACCGTCGCCACCTGGCCGTACGGAGGCAACTTCCACGAGTTCGCCTTCGGCCTGCTCTACGACAAGGGCTACTTCTACCTGAACCTGTCCGTCGCCATCGACTACGGCGGAGCCACCACCGACCCGCAGCCCGCACCCGGCCGGGGCGTCACCGTCAAGGTGAACAAGAAGACGGGCAAGGTCAGTTACCTGGCCGGCGGCCTCCGCACGCCCAACGGCATCGGCTGGGGACCCGGCGGCGGCATGTTCGTCACCGACAACCAGGGCGGCTGGCTGCCCGCGTCGAAGCTGGTCCACGTCCGGCAGGACCGCTTCTTCAACCACTACACCAACCCCGTGGGCCCCTTCGACAAGGAGCCGGTGACGCAGCCGGTGCTGTGGCTGCCGCAGAACGAGATCGCCAACTCGCCCAGCACGCCGCTGTACCTGACCAAGGGACGCTTCAAGGGGCAGATGCTGTTCGGTGACGTCACCTACGGCGGCCTCCAGCGCGCCTACCTGGAGAAGGTCGACGGCCAGTACCAGGGCGCCGTCTTCCGCTTCACCCAGGGACTCGAGGCGGGCGTGAACCGCATCAGCATGGGCCCCGACGGCGCGATCTACGTCGGCGGCCTCGGCGCCGACGGCAACTGGGGCCAGGAGGGGAAGCTCAAGTTCGGCCTGCAGAAGCTGACGCCCAACGGCGGCAACACCTTCGACATCCAGGCCATGCGAGTGCGCAAGGGCGGCTTCGAGCTGGAGTACACCCAGCCGCTGTCGCAGGAGACCGCCGAGGACCTGGTGAGCCACTACCGGGCCGAGCAGTGGCGCTACACCCCGACCCGCGACTACGGCGGCCCGAAGATCGCCGAGGAGACCCTGGAGGTGACCTCGGCGAAGCTGTCCGCCGACCGCAAGAAGGTCACCCTGGCGATCGACGGCCTCAAACCGGGCCGCGTGGTGCACGTCCGCTCCCCGCGCCCGTTCAGCTCCGCGTCCGGCGAGACCCTGTGGAGCACTGAGGCCTGGTACACCCTCAACGCCCTGCCCGGCCCGCAGCCCGCACCCGGCCCGGTGTACGAAGCGGAGGAGGCGTCCCTCACCGGCGCGGCCGGCATCAACACCGACCACCGCGGATATTCCGGCAGCGGCTTCGTCGACCGGTACGGCACCCAGGGCGCCACGACCACCTTCGACGTCACGGCCGGCAAGACCGGCAGCTACGACGTGGGCCTGCGCTACTCCAACGGCCCGAACCCCTTCCAGGGCGCCAAGTCCCTCTCCCTGTACGTCAACGGACAGAAGGTGAGGCAGACACAGCTGCGCAGCACCGGTGACTGGGACACCTGGTCCACCCAGCGGGAGACGGTGCGCCTGCGCGCCGGGCACAACACCGTCGCCTACCGGGTCGACGAGGGCGACACGGGGCACGTCAACCTCGACCTGATCACCGTCGACCGGCACGGCGCACCGGTCACCCTGTTCGACGGCCGGGGCCTGGACCGGTGGCAGCACACCGACGGACGCCCGGTGCAGTGGCCGGTCGCCGACGGGGCGGCGGAGGTCTGCTGCGGCGACATCCGGACCAAGGACAGCTACGACGACTTCCGGCTGCACGTCGAGTACTGGCTGCCGAAGCTGCCCCCGGACGTCACCGGCCAGGACCGCGCCAACAGCGGGGTCTACCTCCAGGACCGCTACGAGATCCAGATCCTGGACTCCTACGGTGACACCACCCCCGCCACCGACGAGGCTGGCGCCGTCTACCAGAAGAAGGCGCCCGACGTGAACGCCGCCCGCCCGCCGGAGACCTGGCAGTCGTACGACATCGTCTTCCGCGCCGCGCGCTACGACGCCGAGGGCCACAAGACGTCCGACGCCCGGATCACGGTGGTGTGGAACGGCAAGAAGATCCACGACGACGTGGCCGTCGACGGTCCCACGGGCGGCGGCGCCCCCGAGGGACCGGCGGCCGCGGCGATCCGGCTCCAGGACCACGGCAACACGGTGCGGTACCGCAACATCAGTATCGAACCGCTGAGTTGACGTCATTGAGGTGAGAAACGAGGGTGTGGCCGGGGACACGGGTGACCCGGCCACACCCTTGTGAGGGGCTACCTCGCCGCGGGGCTGCGGTGCGGAGGCCCGGCCGGACGGCACCATGTCGAGCGAGTCCGCCTCGGCGGAGCCGCCGCGGGCGCGGAAGCCGAGCATGCCGACGGCGGTGAGCATCGCGGCGACCGCCGCCGCGATGCCGCACACCAGGTAGGCGGCGGAGAAGCCGCCGCCCAGCGCCTCGGCGAACGCCGACCCGGGGCACAGCTCCCGTCGCAATCGGCGCTACCTGCGAAGACGCCGCCTACGTTGTCCACGGCACAGTCACGGCCACGCACCACTTCGGCCAGTTGATCGACCGTGATGTTGTCCGGCCGGATCCAGGGGCGCTTCGTCGGGTCGAACACCCCGGGCAGCCCAGCACGTCTTCTCAGTCACTGACCTGGCTTCGGGACTGGTACAGCAGGTCCTGGTACTCGGGGTGCCGGGCGATCCAGCCCGCGAAGAAGGGGCAGGTGGCGAGCACCCGCAGCTCCGCCGCGCGTGCCTCGTCCAGGGCGGTGCGGGCCAGCGCGGATCCGACTCCCCTGCCCTCGTACCGCGGCTCGACCTCGGTGTGCACGAACGCGATGAGTTCCGCCGTACGGATGTACTGCGCGATGCCCGCAGGCTTGGACTCCCCGTCGACGCGGGCCTCGTAGCGGTTTGCCTCGGGAGCGTCGCTGACCTCGACTGTCATGTGCCCTCCATGTGAGCCTGCTACCAGGCCTGCTACGACTCGGCTCGACGGCTTTCCGTCGGCCAGATCTTCACCCTAACCTCGTTCGGTTGATGCGTATCCTTCGGCTCGCGTTGCTGCACGCGGTCGCGGAACTGGGCGGCCTCGGTGGTGCGGTGCACCTCGCCGATCTCCGTCCAGGTTGCAGCTGGTGGCCACGTAGGGGCTGCCGCCTGCCGATGCCCGGGCCTGGGAGGCGCTCGGCGAGGGTCCGCCGGACTCGGGCTCGCGGTCGTCACCGTCCTGAACGGAGACCGCCCCGACCGTCGTGACGACAGGCGCTGACGACAGGCGCTCGCCCGACCCCAGGGCACTGAGACTCCCTCTGTGCCGTGTTGCCGCCACTGACTTCACGAACGACCTGGCTGGGCGCCCGCGATTCGGCTGACCGCGACGCTGTCAGGCCACTTTGACCGGATGACCACTCATGATCGACGCGGCCGAACGCGTTGATGCTGATCGCGACCCGCAGGACGGCCGAGATCTGCTCGTCGGTGAGGCCGGCGCGTGCGGCTGCTGCTGCGGCCCCTCGCCTGACTTCGTCGGCGTGAGTCGACACGGTCGCGCTCTTGGCGAGATCGCGCTGCTCGAGCAGCCGGTTCTTGTGCGGACTGCGATGCCGCGCGACGTCACGCGACGTTTCCCCGTCGGCGGTCCGGCAGCAGTGTGCCTGTGCCGAGGGCGTGCCGGAGCCGTGCCGGCATGATCATGTCCGCTGCGCGGGTGCGGGATTCGGGCGGTGATGCCGCACCCGCCATCAGACTGCCGACGCGTCCTCTTCAGGCCTTCGCCGTCGACATGGCGGCGGCCCGCCTCACACCTCGTCGGCCGACAGGACAGCGGCCCACTGGCGGCCTCGATCACGAACCCCACCTACTCACAGCACGAGATCTGTTGTCGGTCTAGAAGACGTCGCGCAGGGTATCCAGGAGGCACGCTATGTTCTCTTCGTCGCGGCGGTAGTAGGTCCACTTGCCTCGCCGGGTGGCGACCACCAGCCCTGCCTGCCGCAGCGTCGTGAGGTACTGAGAGGTGGTCGGCTGACTCAGGCCGGCGCGCCGCTGGATGTCACTCACGCAGACGCCGATCTCGACGTCCTCGGGCTTCTGGCCGGGGAAGCTCATCGGCTCCTTGAGCCACACCAACATCTGGCGGCGGGCTGGATTGGACAGAGCCCGGAACACAGCTAGCAACTCCGTCTCCGAGAACACGCGCTCATCGTAACGCAGTAATGTATTGACGATTTGCAATGTGTCGATTTATGGTTGTCGCATGTCCTCTTCGATGCGAGTGATCGAACTTGTCCGCTTCGGTGACCCCAAGGCCGCGTTCGCCGCCCGAGAGGTGCCGCTGCCTTCTCCGGGGCCGGGCCAGGTGCTGGTGCGGGTGATGGCCACATCCGTGAACCCCCTCGATCTGCAGACCCGGCGCGGCGACTACCAGGACCAGGTCGCGTTGCCCGCGGTGATCGGCAACGATGTGTCCGGCGTGGTGGTCGAGACCGGTCCCGGGGCAGATGGTTTCGAGCCGGGTGACGAGGTCTGGTACCTGGCACCGATGTTCGCCGGGCAGGGCACCTATGCCGAGTTCCATGTGGTCGACGAGGCACTGGTCGCCCGCAAACCCGCAGGGTTGTCGCACATCGAGGCCGCCGGTCTCGTGCTCGTCGGCATGACGGTGTGGGAGGCGCTCGTCGAACGCGCCGGGGTGCGGCCCGGGGAACGGGTCCTGGTGCACGGCGGAGCGGGCGGGGTCGGTTCGGTCGCCGTCCAGATCGCCGGCGCGCTCGGAGCCGAGGTGATCACCACCGCGCGGACCAGGGATCACGAGTTCGTCACCGAACTCGGCGCCGACACCGCGATCGACTTCTCGGCAGGTGACTACGCGCCGCAGATCCGCGCGATGGGCGGGGCGCACGTCGTCCTGGACACCGTGGGCCGGGACACCCTCAGCCGCAGCCCGGATGTCCTCGCCGACCGGGGCCGCGTGGTGTCCATCGTGGACACCCCCGAACCCCAGAACCTGCTCGCCGCGTGGGGCGTGAACGCGACCTACCATTTCGTCTTCGTCAGTCCCGGCCGGGCGAAGCTCGACGCCCTCGGCCGACTGGTCGACCAGGGGCGACTCCGACCGGTGATCGGCGCCGTGCTGCCACTGGCCGAGATCACGCAGGCACACGTACTGCTGGAAGGCGGCTCCGTCGGGGAGGGCCGTAGCCGCCCTCGCGGCAAGATCGCCATCGCCGTGCATCCCCCGGACCAGCCGACGCACGGGACGGGGGCCGCGGGCCGAGGGGAGTAGCGGAACCCCTTGCCCCCTCCCGGCTTCTCCTGTCGTTCACCACGGGTCCGTCGAAGCCGGAGGCGTGGGAGCACCGTCGTTCTCGCCGTCCGGGACGCCCGGACGGCGAGGCCGGAGGGCGCGTACCGGCGCCCGGTGGCAGGCTGAGGCCATTGGCAAGCTCCGAAAGGACCTCGCGGTGATCACCACTGACTTCGCCCCCGGCTCGCCCTGCATGCTCGACCTCGGCGTCCCCGACGTCCCGGCCGCCGCCGCCTTCTACGGCGCGGTCCTCGGCTGGGACTACGAACCGATGGACGAGGATATCGAGGGCGGCATGTTCCGCAAGGACGGCAAGATGGTCGCCGGCCTCGGCAAGCTCACCGAGGAGGGCGCCCGGCCGGCCTGGATGATCTACTACACCGTCACCGACGCGGACGCCACGACCCGGGCCGTGGAGAGCGGCGGGGGCACCGTCCGCGTCGCGCCGATGGACATCGAGCAGTGGGGCCGGATGGCGCAGTACAGCGACCCGCTGGGCGGCCAGTTCGCCGTGTGGCAGCCCAGGGAGAGCGCCGGCGTCGACCTGGTCGACGAGCCCGGCTCGCTGTGCTGGACCGAGCTGTACACGAGCGACGCGACCGCGTCCCGGCAGTTCTACGGCGACGTCCTCGGGTGGCGGTTCAGCGACATGCCGATGCCGGGCGGCGAGGGCACCTACACCCTGATCACGCCGTCCGGGCTGCCCGAGGAGCGGATGCACGGCGGCCTGCTCCAGGTCGGCGAGGACGCCCTGTCGCTGGCCGGCGGGCGGCCGTACTGGCACCCGGTGTTCGCGGTCGCCGACTGCGACGCGGCCGTCGCCCAGGTCAACGGGAAGGGCGGCAGCGTGCAGATGGGCCCCGTGGACGCGGAGGGGGTCGGCCGGATGGCCCTGTGCCTCGATCCCTTCCAGGCCGACTTCGTCCTGCTCACCCCGTCGGAGAGCTGACGGACCGGGCGGTCACCCGGCGGGGTCGGCCCGCCGGGCCTCCACCTCGATCTCGATCTTCATCCGTGGATCGGCGAGTCCGCAGACCATCATGGTCGCGGCCGGCCGCACCTGCCCGAAACAGCGACGCAGTACCGGCCAGCACGGCTCGAAGTCCCCGCGGTCCGGCAGCAGATAGCGCACCCGCACCACGTCGGCGAAACCGCACCCCGCCTCCGCCAGCGCGGCTCCGACGTTGCGCAGGCACTGTTCGGCCTGCTCCACGACGTCGTCGGAGATCGTCATGGTGGCGTAGTCGAACCCCGTCGTGCCGGACACGTGCACGCGGTCCCCGTCGACCACGGCACGGGCGTAACCGATCTGCTCCTCGAACGTCGAACCGCTGAGAATCGCACGTCGCCGCGTCATGGGCGGCACGCCGGGGCAGGTCGTCGCGGATCATCCGAATGGCGGATCATGTCGGCATCGTAGGTCGTCGGCAACCAACCGTGCCATGATGGGGGAACAAGAGACTGGTCGGCGTCACGGTGCCGGCTCGGGGCTCCGGTCGTCGCCCCCTTCCAGGGCAGTCGGATCCCTCCATCGTCGGCTTGCCCCCCACCGGGGCGCATCGCCTTTGGGCTCACCACCCCCTTGAAGGGGGCTGCCCACCATGCACTTCACCACACGGATCGACGGCTCCACCGCGCGGATCACCGTGCACGGAGACATCGACTACGACACACTGCCCACGCTCCGGGCCGCCGCCGCAACGCTGCCGCCGAGCGTGACCGAACTGGTCTGGGACCTGGAACACGCCCGCTTCATGGACGTCGCAGGTCTTCACCTGCTGTTCGAGCAGCAGGCACCGGAGTATCCGCCCCGCAGGACGACGGTGACCAACCTCGCCCCCCAGCCGCTGCGGCTGCTGCTCCTCGCCGCCGAGCTCAAGCCCGACCTGGAACTCACCCGGCTCTTCCCCGACACGCCGACGGCCCTGCTCGACGACTGACACGGAGCAGGCCGCCCGCCCCGTCCACCGCGGCACCGATGACGCGGTACGCACGGACGTGCGGGGGTACACGGCAGCCCTGGCGGCCCCCGAGGGGCCGCCGGCGTGTCCGTGAGACGAGGGAAGCCGGAAGCGGGGAACCGCCATGGAGCCTGACGAGCAGATCATGCAGGGCCCGGGGGAGCGGCGCGTCGCCGAGGCCGCGGAACGGATGGTGGCGGAGGGGCGCCCACGTCTGCACCGCACCTGGCTCGCGCTGGTGGCCACCTCGCTGCTGGGCGGCATCGACGTGGGCGTGGGCGTCATGACGCTGCTGTTCGTGCAGCACGAGACGGGCAGTGACCTCCTGGCCGGCCTGGCCTTCTCCGTGGGGCTGATCGCCCTGCTGCTCGGGCACAGCGAACTGTTCACGGAAGGCTTCCTGGTCCCCGTCGCCACCGTGATTGCCGGCGCGGCCACCTGGCTCGGCCTGCTGCGGATGTGGGCGACGGTCCTGGTGATGAACCTGGTCGGCGGATGGGCGTTCGTCTGGATCGTGATGCGGGCCTTCCCGGATCTGCACGGCACGGCGGCCGAGACAGGCGCGAAGTTCGTCGACGGCGGGTACTCCCTGAGCACCTTCTGCCTGGCCGTGCTGGGCGGCGGCGTCATCACGCTCATGACCCGCATGCACCAGGGGACCGAATCCATGACCGGGAAGATCGTCGCATCGGTGTCGGCGGCGTTCGTGCTCGCCGGGCTCGGACTCTGGCACTCCGTCCTGGACTCCCTGATCGCGTTCGCAGGCCTGCACGCCGGCGGCACGTCCTACGGGTACGGCGACTGGGTGGTATGGCTGGGCTGGGCGGTCCTCGGCAACGTCGTGGGCGGCCTGCTGCTGACGACGGCATTGCGCCTCGTACGCAGTGCGCCGGTGCTGAGCGAGGACAAACCCTCGACGAAGGCCGGCGGCGCCTGAGCCCTGGCGGTCGCCGGCCCTTCCCGCTGGGGGTTTCAGCGGTCCTGCGACAAGTGCAGCAGGTCGGCGAAGGTGCCCCCGGCGTGGACCAGATCGTCGTAGGTGCCGTGCTCGGTGATGCGGCCCTGCTCCATGACGACGATGTGATCGGCGATCCTCGTGTTCTCCAGGCGGTGGGTCACCACGATGGTGATGCGGTCGCCCGCGATCGCCTTGATCCGCTCGAAGATGCCGTGCTCCCCGCGCGGGTCCATCTGCGACGTCGGCTCGTCGAGGATGAGCAGCGGCGGACGCCGGAACAGGGCCCGGGAACAGGCGAGCCGCTGCCACTGGCCGCCGGACAGTTCGGCGCCACCGAAGATCTCCCGGGCCAGGAGCGTGTCGAGACCGCGGGACAGGCCCTCCACCGCGTCGCGCATCCCGACCGCGTCGACCGCCTCCCACACCTCGTCGTCGCCCGCGCCGCGCGGCTGCCCGAGCGTCACGTTCTCCCGGACCCGCAGCGGCCACTGGGCGAAGATCTGCGGCACCAGACCGGTGCGGCGCCACACCCACGCGGGGTCGGTCTCCGCGAGGTCGACGCCGTTCCAGGTGACCCGGCCCTTGTCCGCGAGGTGGATGCCGGTGATCAGCCGGGTCAGGGTGCTCTTGCCGGACCCGTTGACGCCGACGACCGCGAGGATCTCGCCGCGTCGCAGCGTCAGCGACACGCCGTCCACGGCGGGCTTCTCCTTGCCCGGGTAGCGGTAGGTGACCTCCTCGAGGCGGATCTCCTCCACCGGGGTCCCCAGCTCTTTTCGACCCCGCCGCGGGGCCCGCGCCGCGGCGTCGTCGAGGAACGCCTGCATGTCGCTGAGGTACAGGCTGGTGTGGAACACCGCCGCGCCGTTCATGACGACCTGGGACAGCGCGGCCAGCGTCGTCTGCACGGCGATCACCGCCGTGGCGGCGACGGCCGGGGCGATGCGCCCGGTGGCCGCGAGCCAGGCGAGCATCCCCCAGGTCAGCACCAGGAACCCGCCGCCCGCGAGGGACGACAGCAGGGTGATCCGCAGGGTGCGCGGGGCGGCGGACAGCGACCGCCGGTCCACCCGCTCGGACAGGGCGCGGTACCAGTGGAGGATGTAGTCCGTCATGCCGTTGGCGCGGACCTCGTCGGCGTACTTCGGGGTGGTCGCCCACCAGCGGGTCATGCCCCGCACGGTGCGGTCGGCGACGTTCGCGTAGTGGATCTCGTAGTCGACGCGGGCGGTGAGGACGGCTCCCGCGCCCGCCGGGGCGACGGCCAGCAGGAGCAGCGGCAGCATCAGCGGGTTCAGCACCGACAGGACGCCGCCGGCGGTGACCATCTTGATCAGCGCGGCCATGAAGCGCTGGGCGTCCGTCACCATGACGTGCGTGCGCATCACGCCCATCTCGGCGGCCTCCTGACGGTCGGCGAAACCGTCCACGGCGTACGCCTCGGCCTCCACCCGGCACACGGCCTCGACCAGCGCGCAGTCGGTCTCCGTGGTCAGCCGCGGGGTGATCCGCCGCTCGGCGTACGTGGCCAGCGCGACCGACGCCCGGGCGACGGCGCTCGCCGCCGCGACGACGACCAGCGCCGGCAGCGCACCGCGCAGCCGGTCCTCGACCGCCCCCGGGCCGAGCAGCGGGCCCATCGCCCTGGCCGTCGCGGTCAGCAGGAGGGCCGCGGACACGCCGGTCACCAACTGGCAGGCGAGGAGCAGCAGCACGGCCCGGCGGTCGGTCCGCCACGCCATGGCGCAGATCCGCCGCAGCACCGAGGGGAGCTGGGAGCACAGGGCGCGGAAGCCGACCTGGCCGAGCGGGTTCACGGAGTGGTGTCCCGAGAAGGTGATCTCGGCGGGCGGCGGGGGCGGAACGGCCTGGGCGGTCGGTCGGGTCACGGCACTTCTCCCTGCTGGTCCGAGGGGTGAGGGCGACGGCACCCGGCTCAACGAGGAGGCCGCCGGTATCGAACACACGTGTTTCGGACGACGTCCTGCCCGTGCGGGACGCGGTGGCGCGGGTACGAGTGCCTGGATCACGCGGCCTCCCGAGGCGCGGCGGGTGGCCGAAACGCCGATCGCCGATGGGTGGGGGACCAGAGGGTTCCCCCGCACTGCGTGTGAGCGGCTTCACCGGTACGGGTTTTGCCTAAAACCTTTAGGTAGGGACATACTCGCTATAGCCGAAGGAAAGGATGGCTATGGTTCCGCGCGCAGGACTGACCACCGAACGCCTGACGAGAGCGGGGGCGGAACTCGCCGATGAGGTGGGGTTCGACCAGGTGACCGTCTCGGAGCTCGCCCGGCGTTTCGACGTCAAGGTGGCGAGCCTGTACTCGCACCTGAAGAACTCGCACGACCTCAAGACCCGCATCGCGCTCCTCGCCCTGGAGGAGCTGGCCGACCGCGCCGCCGACGCGCTGGCCGGACGGGCCGGCAAGGACGCCCTGGTCGCCCTGGCGAACGTCTACCGCGACTACGCCCGGGAGCACCCCGGCCGCTATGCGGCGGCCCAGTTCCGGCTGGACCCGGAGACCGCCGCGGCCAGCGCGGGAGTGCGGCACGCCCGGATGACCCGGGCCCTGCTGCGCGGCTACGACCTGGACGAACCGGACCAGACCCACGCCGTCCGCCTGCTGGGCAGCGTCTTCCACGGCTACGTCAGCATCGAGATGGGCGGCGGCTTCAGCCACAGCGCCCCCGACACCGAGGAGACATGGTCCCGCGTCCTCGACGCGCTGGACGCCCTCCTGCGCACCTGGCCGCCCGCGTCCTGACCCCGCGGTGCCCCCTCTCACCCATCCACCCCCACCACGGACGGACCGAGACATGCCCTCCGCACCCCTTGCCCACACCACTCCCGTCACCGCGGACCTCGTGCGCGGCGCCCTCGATCTGGAGCAGACACCCGACGGTCTGCTGCCGCACCGCCTGCCCGCCTGGGCGCGCGCGCAGAACACCGACGGACAGCTCGCCATGGCCGAGTCCCAGCCCTCCGGTGTCCGCCTGGTCTTCCGCAGCCGGGCCACGGTCGTCGAACTCGACACGGTCCCCACCAAGCGCGTCTACGTGGGTGCCCCGCCCCGCCCGGACGGCCGGTACGACCTGGTCGTCGACGGCGAGCACGCGGGACAGACGTCCGCGACCGGCGGCAACACCGTCACCATCGACATGTCCACCGGGAACGCCGAGATGAACTCCGGGCCCGCGGGCGGCGTGCGCTTCGACGGCCTGGCCGACCGCGACAAGACGGTGGAGATCTGGCTGCCGTACAACGAGATCACCGCGCTCGTCGCCCTGCGCACCGACGCCCCGGTGGAGCCGGCACCGCCCTCGAACCGACGGACCTGGCTGCACTACGGCAGCTCCATCAGCCACGGCTCCGACGCCGCGAGCCCCACCACCATCTGGCCCGCGCTCGCCGCAGCGGCCGGCGGGGTGGAACTGGTCAACCTGGGCTTCGGCGGCAGCGCCGTGCTCGACCCGTTCGTCGCCCGGACCATACGCGACACACCGGCCGACCTGATCAGTCTGAAGATCGGCATCAACCTCGTCAACGGCGACGTGATGAGGCTGCGCGCGTTCGGTCCCGCCGTGCACGGCTTCCTTGACACGGTCCGGGAGGGTCACCCCGACACCCCGCTGCTGGTCGTCTCACCGATCCTGTGCCCCATCCACGAGGACACCCCCGGCCCCACGGCCTTCGACTTCAGCCGGCTCGCCGAGGGGAAGCTGTCGTTCACCGCGTCCGGCGACCCGGAGGAGCGGGCCGAGGGCAAGCTGACGCTGAACGTGGTGCGCGAGGAGCTGGCACGCATCGTGGAGGAGCGCGCGAAGGACGACCCGCACCTCCACCATGTCGACGGCCGCGTGCTGTACGGCGAGGCGGACCACGCCGAACTGCCGCTGCCGGACCGGCTGCACCCCGACGCCGCCGCCCACCGCCGCATCGGCGAGCGCTTCGCCGCCCACGCCTTCGCGGACGGCGGCCCCTTCGCCGACGCCGCGAGCTGACCTGGCCCGGCCGCCCTTGGGGCCCGGCCGCCCCTCCCCGCGCCCGGCCGTCCATGGAACCTGGCCCTCCTCGCCACCGGCCGCCCTCTCCTGGGGGGCGGCCGGTGGCGTTCGCTTCACCATCCGCAAGCCCGGCCGCTGTTGACGCACAGTCACCTCTGCGCAAAGCCTGGACAGCCGCCGCACCTCGTGTTGTCATTCCGCTGCACACCGGATTTCCAACGTTGGAATAACTCCCGGCGGAGCTGACGGCCACCCCCGTTCCGCCGTGGCCCCATGCCCCCAGCGCGAGGAAAGGTTCGATGACCAGACAACACCCCCGCCCGCGGTCCAGATGGTGGGCCGTGCTGACCGTGACAGCCCTGGCCCTGTCCACGGGCGCCCTGGCACCCGCGGCGACGGCCGCGGCACCGGCAGCCGACGGCGCGTCCGCCGCCCGGGCCGCCGACAGCGACGTGACGGTGCACGGGCTGAAGGGCGAGTACTTCCGCATGTCGGCGCCCGGCGCCCGGGACTTCGCCGAACTCGGTGGCACCCAGCTCGAGCCGCAGATCAACCTCGCCGGCCTGACCGGCACGTTCGAGGAGCTCACCGGGCGGACGGAGCACACCACCGCCCGGTGGACCGGCCAGATCGAGGTGCCGAAGACCGACGACTACACCTTCTACGCCATCGGCGACAACGGCTTCCGTCTCTTCATCGACGGCGAGCCGGTCATCGACCACTGGGAGCCCGACTGGGACCGCGAGCAGACCAGCGCCCCGGTCACCTTGACGGCCGGCAAGAAGTACGACTTCCGTATGGAGATGTTCCAGGACGTCGGCGGGGCGAACATGTTCCTGCGCTGGTCGACGCCGACGCTCCCCAAACAGCTCGTCCCCATGACGGCGTTCACCCCGCCCGCCGACTTCGAGGTCTACCCCGTCGAACTGACCGTGGGTCAGGACGGACGCACGCTGCGCGCCCGCTTCGGCGGCCGGGTGAGCGACCTCGCGCGGGCGGCCGAGCACCTCAAGGTCGAGGCCGACACCACGGCCATGCCGATCACGTCGGTGAAGACCGTCCCCGGTGACCGCAACTCCCTCCAGGTCACCCTCTCCGAGGCGATCCAGAAGAACCAGACGGTCCGCGTCGTCTACGACGGCGAGGGCGGCCTCAAGGCCGGCGGCGAGACCGTGCCCCGTGTGGCCCGCTACGCCGAGAACGTCTCCACCCACCGCCTCACCACCCCGTGGGGCGACAAGGTGGACAAGAACAACCCGCTGCCCGAATACCCGCGCCCCCAGCAGGTCCGCAAGCAGTGGAAGAACCTCAACGGCCCGTGGCAGTTCGGCGCCGCGAAGGCGGGGGAGCAGCCCGTCTTCGGCAAGAACCTCGACGAGAGGATCGTCGTGCCGTTCCCGGTGGAGTCGCAGCTCTCCGGGATCGAGCGGCACGAGGACCACATGTTCTACCGCAAGCTCGTGGACGTGCCGAAGAACTGGAAGGTCGGCAGGAGCGGCAAGGAACGACTCAAGCTGAACTTCGGCGCCGTCGACTACCAGGCCCGCGTCTGGGTCAACGGCAAGAAGGTCGCCGAACACCGCGGCGGATACAACGCGTTCAGCGCCGACATCACCGACGCGCTCACGAACAAGGGCCCCCAGGAGATCGTCGTCGCCGTCACCGACACCGGCGGCGCCGACCAGCCGCTCGGCAAGCAGTCCACGAGCCCCGGCGGCATCTGGTACACCCAGTCCTCCGGCATCTGGCAGACCGTGTGGATGGAACCCGTCGCCGAGACGTCCATCGACAACGTCGTCACGACGCCGGACATCGACACCAGGTCGCTCGCCGTGACCGTCGAGTCCGCCGGCGCGTCCGCCACGGCACGCGTCGAGGCCGTCGCCCGCGACCACCGCGGCAAGGTCGTCGGCAAGGTGTCCGGCCCCGCCAACAAGAAGCTCCGCCTGCCGGTCGCCCGTCAGCACCTGTGGAGCCCGGACGACCCCTACCTCTACGACCTCGACGTCACGCTGAAGGACGGCCGCTCCACCGACACCGTCGACAGCTACTTCGGGATGCGGAAGATCGGCATCGAGGACGTGGGCGGTTACAGGAAGCTCGTCCTCAACGGCAAGCCCGTCTTCTCCCTCGCCACCCTGGACCAGGGCTTCTGGCCCGACGGGCTCTACACCGCACCCAGCGACGACGCCCTGGCGTTCGACCTGAAGGCGCACAAGCAACTCGGCTTCAACGCCGTCCGCAAGCACATCAAGGTGGAGTCGCCGCGCTGGTTCTACCACGCGGACCGGCTCGGCCTGCTGGTCTGGCAGGACTTCGTCTCCGGCAACATCACCAACGCCACCGGTCAGAAGGCGTTCGTCGACCAGGGCCGCGAGATGATGCGCCAGCACCACAACTCGCCCTCCGTCATCGGCTGGATCGTCTTCAACGAGGGCTGGGGCGAGTGGAACCGCGAGGAGACCGGCAAGCTCACCGACGCCGTCAAGGCCGCCGACCCCTCCCGCGTCGTCAACGCCCACAGCGGGGTCAACTGCTGCAACAGCAAGGGTGACTCCGGCCGGGGCGACATCATCGACCACCACGACTACACCAACGAGGACCCGCCCTTCCCGGACCACCGCGCGGCGATGGACGGCGAGCACGGCGGCTTCACCCTGCGCTCCCCGGGGCACATGTGGCCCGGCCCGCCCACCGTCATCTACAGCGGCGTGGACAGCAAGGAGGCGCTGACCCGCAAGTACGTGGAGAACACCGAGAGGTTCTACCTCGACCAGGCCGGCGCGGAACTGTCCGGATCCGTGTACACCCAGATCACCGACCTGGAGAACGAGCTCAACGGCCTCTACACGTACGACCGCCGGGAGATCAAGGTCGACCCGAAGCAGGTGCGGGAGATCAACCTCAAGGTGATCGCCGCCGGCGCCTCCGCCGGTCAGAGGGAGCAGCTCAAGGGCGGCGGCCACTGGTCCCTCGACGAGGGCACCGGCTCCACCGCCGAGGACGACGGTCCGAACGGCAAGGCGCTGAAGCTCACCCCGGGCACCACCTGGACCACCGGGGTCGACGGCGGCGCGCTGAAGTTCGACGGCAGCGGGCAGTTCGCCCAGACCGACGGGCCGGTGCTCGACACCACCGGAAGTTACACGGTCTCCGCCTGGGTCACCCTCGACGCGCTGCCGGGCAACTACGCCACCGCCGTCAGCCAGGACGGCCGGCGCCAGGCAAGCCCGTTCTACCTCCAGTACGGTCAGGGCGCGTTCGCCTTCAGCGCCCCCGACGGCAAGCGGGCACGCCTGGAGACCCGGCCCGAACTCGGCCGCTGGTACCACCTGGTGGGTGTCCGGGACGGCGCCACCAACCAGATCACGCTGTACGTCGACGGACAGAAGGCGGCGACGGTCACGGGCGGTCCCCACTACGTCGGCTCCGGTCCCCTCGCGGTGGGCCGCGCCAAGTGGAACGGTGACGACACCGACTTCTGGAACGGCTCCGTGGACGAGGTCCACGCCTACGACAAGGCGCTCAGCGCCGAGGAGGTGACCGCCCTCCACCAGGCGGAGAGGCCGTAACACCGGCAACGACGAGGGGGCGGACGCCACGGCGTCCGCCCCCTCTCGCGTGCCCGTCACTCCGGGGCCGGCGTACGGATCAGGGAGTCCAGGGCGCCTCCACCGCCCACGTCGTGTCCTCGGTGAACAGGACGGGGGAGTCGTAGGCACGCGTCCCGCCCGGGACCGCCAGCCACAACTCGGCGTCGTAGTGGCGCAGATACTGTCCGGGGAAGTTGTACGCGGACAGCCGGAACCCGCCGTCGGCCCCGCGCACGGGGCAGAACGTGGCGTCCGCGCGGAACAGGTCACCGCTGCCGCCCTCCTTGTACACACGCGAGTTGCGGTGCCGCAGGTACTCGCCCGGGTAGTTGCGCGACTCGAACGAGTAGCAGGAGGTGTCCGCCAGGCCGGGAACGATCCGCCAGGTGGCGTCGGCCTTCAGCAGCGCACCGCTGCCGCCGCTCACCACCTCGGTGAAGGCGGCACCGTCCCTGTGGCGCAGGTAGCGGTCCGTGTAGCCGGGTGTGGTGACGCGCAGGGACCTGAACTGGCCGGCGGGCAGGGTCACCGGGGCGGCCGGTGAGCGTGAGGCGTCGATCAGGGCCCGGTTGGCCGCCCGGACCCGTGCCTCGTCCACCTTGACCACCTGGCGGTCGTAGGTGAGCAGGCCGTTCGCCTCGTTCTCCACGTCGGTGATCTCGGTGTAGACCGCGGCGGACAGGCCACGGGGCAGGCGCACCTCGCGGATGCCGTCGAGGAGCCCGACGAACCGGTTGTTCAGATGGGTGAGGTCCGGCTGGTCCTCGTAGCTGAAGCCGCCGCCCGGGTACCACTCGTGACCCGTGACCTCGAAGCCGAGCCCGCCGTACTCGCCGAGCACCGCGGCCCGGGTGGAGCTGGGCACCGTCGTGCCGGGTCCGACGTAGACGTGGTGGTCGACGACGTCGCCGTTCCCGCCGTCGACGGCACCGCAGCAGTTGACCCCGCTCATGTTGTCCACCAGGCGCGACGGGTCGTACGCCTTCACCTCGTTCGCGATGCGCGCCTGGTCGTACTGGCCCCAGCCCTCGTTCTGGTTGACCCACATGACCAGCGCGGGGGAGCTGCGGTGCTGGTCGATGACGCGGTCGTACTCGGTCTCCCACTGCGCGCGCGCCGCGGCGTCCGGAGTGCGCTCCATGGACGGCATGTCCTGCCAGACGAGGAGCCCGAGCCGGTCGGCCCAGTGGAACCAGCGCTGCGGCTCCACCTTGATGTGCTTGCGCACCATGTTGAAGCCCAGGTCCTTGTGCTTCTGCAGGTCGAACCGCAGGGCCGCGTCCGTCGGAGCGGTGTAGATGCCGTCCGGCCAGTAGCCCTGGTCGAGTGTGCCGGTCTGGAACACGAACCGGCCGTTGAGCACGGGCCGCAGGACGCCGTCCACCCGGGCGAGACCGACGGTGCGCATGCCGGTGTAGCTGCCGACCGTGTCGACCGTCGCCGAGCCGGACAGCAGGTCGGCGCGCACGTCGTAGAGGAAGGGATCGTCGGGTGTCCACCGGTGGGCGTTCGGCACCGGGACGGTGAACTCCGTGCCGACGGGACCGGTGGCCGTGCCGACCGTGGTGCCGCCGGAGGACACGGTCACGCGGGCCTGGTGTCCGCTCGTCCCGGCGCCCCGCACGGTCACCTTGAGCCGGCTGTTGGTGAGGTCGGGCACCATGTCGAGCCGGGTGATGTGCGCCGCCGACGTGGGCTCCAGCCACACCGTCTGCCAGATGCCGGAGGCGGCCGTGTAGAAGATGCCACCACCCGGGTGCGGGGTGACGTCGTTCAGCCGCTGCTTGCCGACCGCCTGGGTGCCGTTCTGGGTGGGGTCCCACACGGAGACGACGATCGTGTTGGAGCCGCCCCGGTTCAGCAGGTCGGTGATGTCGTACGAGAAGGCGTCGTAGCCTCCGTCGTGCACGGCTCCCGCCTGCCGGTCGTTGACCCACACGGTGGTGCGCCAGTCACTGGCGCCGAAGTGCAGCTGGACGCGCCGGCCGTCCCAGCCGGCCGGGACGGTGAACGTGCGTTTGTACCAGAGCTTGTCGTTCTGGGTGATACGGCGCTGGATGCCGGACAGCGCCGACTCGGCGACGAACGGCACCCGGATCTGCTCCGGGAACGCGGCGGGCCGGCCGGCGTTCGCCGCGGTGACGGCGAAGTCCCAGACGCCGTTGAGGTTCGCCCAGTCGGGGCGGGTGAGCTGTGGGCGCGGATACTCCGGCAGCGGGGTGTCGACGGGGACCTGGTTCGTCCAGGGCGTGGTCATCGGCGCGGGCTTCGGCGTCCACGCCGCGGGTGCCGCGGTCGCGGCCCCGGGGACGGTGAGGGCGGTGCCGGCCAGCAGGGCCAGCACCGCCAGAACGGTCGCCGTCCACCGCGGTCTCGGGCGGGCGGCGGGTGGGACGGGTGCGGGTGTCCTACGCATCGTCACTCCTCGGGAAGTGGGGGTGGGAGACGTGCGCGTGCGAGAAGCGGCCGGCCGCGCGAGGAGCGTGACCGGCCGCCGTACCGGACGCGGCGGCGGGAGCCGGAGGCAACCCGCCACCGCGTCCGGGGTCTACAGCAGTTGCCGTCGGCGCCCCAGCCATGTCTGGGCGACGACCACCACGGCCAGGAAGGCACCGCTGACGACCTGCTGGTAGGAGGAGTCCAGCGAGCCGATCTGGTTGATGACGTTCTGGATCACCTTCAGCAGCAGCACCCCGACCAGCGACCCGCTGACGTAGCCGAGCCCTCCGGTGAGCAGCGTGCCGCCGATGACGACGGCGGAGATGGCCTCCAGCTCCATGCCGTTGCCGAGGATGGTCACCCCGGAGGCGAGCCAGGCGGCGTTCAGCGCCCCGGCGAGGCCCGCCAGCACCCCGGACAGCGCGTAGACGAGGATCTTGGTGCGTGCCACCGGGGCGCCCATCAGCGCCGCCGCGTCCTCGTTGCCGCCGACCGCGTAGACGTGCTGTCCGAACCGCGTCCGGCGCAGCACGACCGCCCCGGCGACGAACAGTGCCAGCATGATCCACACCGGGTTGCCCAGGCCGAGCGTGCTGCCCTGCCCCAGCTCGGCCAGGAACGAGCCCTTGCCGATGAGATAGGTGTCGGCGCCCTCGTCGGTAATCGCCAGCATCAGCCCCCGGGCGCCGAGCATGGCCGCCAGGGTGACGATGAACGGCGCCAGGCGGGAGCGGGCCACCAGCAGGCCGTTGACCACGCCGATCGCGCCGCACACCACCAGCGGCAGCAGCAGCGCCACCAGCGTCCCGTGCCGGGAACCCCAGGCCGCGAGAACGCCGCCGAGCGCGAACAGCGAGCCGACCGACAGGTCGATGCCCCCGGTGATGATCACGAACGTCATGCCGAGCGCGACGATCGCCAGGAACGCCGAACTCGTGGCCATGTTACTGACGTTGTCGCCCGTGGCGAACGAGTTGAAGCTGAACGTCGCCACCAGGGAGACGATCACCAGCACCGCCAGCGCGCCGTGCTGCTGGACCAGGGCGGTCAGCCGCTCGGACCGCGCCGGCCCCACGGGCCCGTCGCCCGCAGGCCGGCTGCCGTCGTCCACGCTCACCGGCGCCTGCGTCTTCGTGACGGTCATCGCTTCCCCCGTCCCCGCGCCGCGTAGACCGCGGCCACGATCACTACGGCCTGCGCGATCTGCGTCCACGAGGGCGGCAGATCGTGCTTGATCAGGGTGGCGGTGAGCAGCTGGATGAGGACCGCGCCCGCCACCGTCCCGGCGATGTTGACCCGGCCGCCGGTGAGCGGCGTCCCGCCGACCACGACGGCGGTGATGGCGGACAGCTCCATCAGGTTGCCCAGCGACGTCGGGTCACTGGCCTGCAGCCGCGCCGTGGCGAGCACCCCCGCCACGGCGGCGAGCAGCGCGCAGATCACGTACACGAGGATCAGCACGCGGCGCACCGGCAGCCCGGCGAGCTGCGCGGCCGGACGGCTGTCGCCGATGGCGAGTAGCTGCCGTCCGAAGGTGGTGCGGCGCACCACGAACGCCACCAGCAGCGCCAGCGCGGCGGCGATCAGGATGAGGTACGGGATCCCCAGCACGTCACCGGAACCCAGCGACGCCAGCTGCGGGTTGCGCAGGTCCTCGAGCTGTGGCAGCAGCACCAGGGCCACGCCACGCCCGCCCACCATCAGGGCGAGTGTCGCCACGATGGGCTGCACCCCGACCAGCGCCACCAGCGCCCCGTTCGCCAGCCCGACCGCGGCGGCGAACACCGCCACCACGAGCAGCGCGGGCACCAGGCCGTAGCCCAGGTAGAGGGCGGTTACGGAGGCCGCCAGCGCCATCACGGCACCCACCGACAGGTCGACGCCCTCGGTGCCGATGACCAGGGCCATCCCCAGCGCGACGATGATGACGGGCGCCACCTGCACGGCCTGGGTGCGGAAGTTCTCCGCGGACAGGAAGTGCGGCGTGATGGCGATGTTGACGACCAGCAGCAGCGCCACGCCGGCGTACACGCCGTACTTCTGCAGCCACTGCAGGGCGCGGGCCTTGTCCAGCGGGACGGTCTTGAGTGCGGCTTCAGCCATCGGTGGCCGCCTCCTCGACCGCGTCCCCGTCCGGGGAGTGTCCGGCGATGGTCCGCATCAGCTTGTCCTCGGTGACCTCGTCGCCGGTCAGCTCGCCGACGACGGCACCGTCCTTCAGTACGACCACGCGGTCGGACCCTTCGATCAGTTCCTCCAGGTCGGAGGAGATGAGCAGGACGCCCAGGCCGTCGGCGGCCAGTTCGTCCACGAGCTTCTGCACCTCGGCCTTGGCGCCGACGTCGATGCCCCGGGTGGGCTCGTCCAGGAGCAGCACCTTCGGGTTCATCGCCAGCCAGCGGGCGAGCAGCACCTTCTGCTGGTTGCCGCCGGAGAGTTCACCGACCTTCTGCTGCGGCGATGACGCCTTGATGCGCAGCCGCTCGACGAAGGTGTTCACAATGCTGTCGACGCGGGCCTCGGAGACCAGTCCGAAGCGGGAGAGCCGGGGGAGCACGGCCAGTGAGATGTTCTCGCGGACCGACAGCCCGGGCACGATGCCCTCGCTCTTCCTGTCCTCCGGCAGCAGACTGACGCCCGCCCGGATCGCGGCCGGTGTGGAACCCCCGCGCAGGGGCACCCCGGCCACCGTCACCCGGCCCGAACTCGTCGCCAGCGCACCGGAGATGGCCTTCGCGGTCTCGGTGCGCCCGGAGCCGAGCAGCCCGCCGAGGCCCACGACCTCGCCCGGCCGGATACTGACCGACACGCCGTGCAGCTGGTGGGGGACCGTCAGGTCCGTCGCCTCCAGCACCGGCCGGGTGTCGGTGGCGTGGTGGTCACCGGTGAACTTCGTCAGTCCCTGCGACCGCACCTCGCCCAGCTCCCGGCCCAGCATCGTGGACACCAGGGAGAGCCGGTCCAGGTCGGCCAGGCGGCCGTGGTGGACGCGCCGGCCGTCGCGCAGCACGGTGACCGTGTCGCACACGGCGTACAGCTCGTCGAGCCGGTGGCTGACGTAGACGACGGCGATGCCCTCGTCGCGCAGCCGGCGGATGACCGAGAACAGCGTCTCGACCTCCCGCGGTTCGAGGGACGAGGTCGGCTCGTCCATGATGACGATGCGCGCCTCGCTCGCCACGGCCCGGGCCAGCGCGACCATCTGCTGGGCCCCGACGCCGAGGCTGCGCAGCGGCCGCCGTACGTCGACCCGGACGCCGTAGGCGCTCAGGGTCTCCTCGGCCTCGCGGTGCATACGGGCGAAGTCCAGCAGGCCGAAACGGTTCCGCGGCTCGCGGCCCAGGAACAGGTTGCGGGCCACGCTCAGCAGCGGGATGAGGTTGACCTCTTGGTAGATCGTCGAGATGCCGGCCTTCTGCGCCTCCAGCGGGGTCGCGAAGGAGACCTCGCGCCCCTGGAAAACGATGTCACCGGCGTCGGGCCGGTACACCCCGGTGAGGAGCTTGATGAGGGTCGACTTGCCGGCGCCGTTCTCGCCGATCAGGGCGTGGACCTCACCGGCGTGCAGGGTCAGGTCCACGTCGTCCAGGGCCCGGACGCCGGGAAACGTCTTGCTCAGTCCGCGGACGGCGAGGACTTCGGCGGGGGGAGCCACCTGTGCCTCCAGGATGAAAAAGGGGTGACGGACGGACGGGGGCCCGGGGGCCGGGCCCCCGGCCGACAGGCTCAGTAGGCCTTGCCGAGGTCCTGCTCGGCGTTGTCCGGGCCGTAGGCGCCGTCCTGGATGATGATGTCCTGGTGGACTTCCTTGCCCTGGGTGAAGTCGTCGAGGGTCTGGAAGGCCAGCGGACCGAACCGCGGGTTGGACTCGACGACGCCGCTGATCCAGCCGTCCACGACGCCCTGGACGGCGTTGCGGGTGCCGTCCACCGTGACGATCTTGACGTCGCCCGCCTTCTTGCCGGCGCCCTTCAGCGCGGCCACCGCGCCCAGGCCCATCTCGTCGTTCTCCGCGTAGATGCCCTTGATGCCGGGCTTGGACTGGATGAGCTGCTCGGTGACCTGCTGGCCCTTCTCCCGGGCGAAGTCGCCGGTCTGCTCGAAGACCACCTTCAGGCCGGGGGCCTTCTCGGCGACCCGCTCCTTGAAGCCCTTGGTGCGCTCGGTGGTGACGTTGTTGCCGGCCGAGCCGAGCAGGATGGCGACCTCGCCCCTGCCACCGGTGGCCTCGATCATCTGGTCGGCGGCGCGGCGGCCCTGCTCGACGAAGTCCGAGGCGATGAAGGAGACGTAGTCCTTGCAGGGGGTGGCGTTGATCTTGCGGTCGATGGTGACGATCGGGACCTTCTTGGCGGCGGCGGCCTGCAGCACCGGGTCCCAGCCGTCGGAGTTCAGCGGGGCGATGACGAGGAGGTCGGCACCCTTGGCGAGCAGGTCCTGCACGTCGCTGATCTGCTTGGAGAACTGCGACTGGGCGTTGGCCGTGAGTAGCTTGACGCCTCTCTTGGCCGCCTCGTCCTTGATGGACTGCGTCTCGGCGATGCGGAAGGGGTTGGCCTCCTTCTCCGACTGGGAGAAGCCGACCGTGGCGCCCTTCAGGTCGATCTTCTTGCCGCCGTAGGCGTCGACGGTGCAGGTCTTGCTGCCCGGCTTCGGCTCGGCCACCTTCTGGCCGGCGTCGGCCGCGGCCGTGGGCTTCTTGCCGTCCGCCGCGTCGTCCTCCGACTTGGCGCAGGAGGTCGCGGTGAGGGCCACGGAGGCGGCCAGGGCCACGACCACGGGACGGGCGAGGAGGAGGGAACGGTGAGTGGTGCGCTGCATGGTGACCCCGATCCGGGTGACGCTGAAAGGGAACTGGGGAGCCGAAGGACGCGGGCGGTGGAGCTGCTCCCCCTGTGCACAACGGCGTCCGGTGCGCCGCCAAGGAGGTTTTACATCGTTGGAAGGAAGCTGTAAACCCCTCGTGCACAAGGTCCGGACGGGCGGAGCGGAAGGGGCGTCACGGGGGTTTCGCGCCCACGCCGAAGGCGCGCCTCACGGTAAGCGCGTGCGGTGACGGTGCGTGAAGTACGCCGCGAGTGCGGCGGGTTGAAGGGACCGGGACTCCGGGTGCCCGGCCATACGTGTCCCGCACGTGAGAGCGAAGCCGGCGGCGCGGGGGAGGAAGTCGAGCGGGCGCGTACGGCAGGTCAGTCCGGCCGTACGCCCGCCGCCGGGCGGCCCAAGGTGCTTTCTCGTTCGACCAGTTGGTAGTCCGCCCAGATGCGCCGCGGCTCCGGGGCCCGGTCGCCCAGGCGGGCCAGCACCGACTCCACCGCGAGGCGGCCGATGGCGGCCTTGTCCGGTGACACCGAGGTGAGGGTGACCGCGCCGAAACGGCCCTCGATCACGTCGTCGAAGCCCACCACCGCGATGTCGTCGGGCACTCTCAGTCCCCGTTCGTGCAGCACCCTCATCGCGCCGATCGCCATCGGGTCGTTGTAGGCGAACACCGCGTCCGGCCGGCGGCCGCTGTCCAGGATGTGCCGCATCGCCCGCGCGCCGTCGGCGTGCCCCCAGCCGTCGACGGCCGCGACCAGCCCCTCGTCCGCGGGCAGCCCCTCCGCCGTCAGCTCCTCGCGCCAGCCGCGGACGCGGAGCTGGGCCGGCTCGCTGCGATCACGCCGCGCCCCGATGAACGCCACCTCCCGGCGCCCGAGGCCGATCAGGTGCCGTACGGCGTCACGGGCGGCGGCCACGTTGTCGATCGCGATGTGGTCGTACGGCAGGTCGTAGTCCCGCTCGCCGAGCAGCACCAGCGGCACGTCCTGGTCGCGGTCGCGCAGGTCCTCGGTCCGCAGCTCGATGGGACTGAGGATCAGTCCGTCGATGACCCGGGCCCGGAAGCCCTGGCTCACCAGCAGCTCCTGGTCGCGGGATCCGCCGGTGTGGTCGAGCAGCACGATGTAGTCGTGCTGGGCCGCCGCGTCGATGACGGAGGCGGTCAGCTCGGCGAAGTACGGGTTGCCGAGCTCGGGCAGGGCGAGCGCGATGATGCCCGTACGGCCCTTCCGCAGGTGGCGGGCGGCGAGGTTGGGCTGGTAGCCGAGCGCGTCGATGGACCGCTGGACCCGCTCGCGCATGGCCGGCGTGACGTGCTGGTAGTTGTTCACCACGTTCGAGACGGTCTTGATGGAGACCCCCGCGTGCGCGGCGACGTCCTTGAGGCTGACCCGCACGGCATTCCCTTCGTGAGCGGCCCGACTCGGTTGGCCGGTGCGGATGCGGTGCCGTCACCATGAGTCGTGTGCCGAGCCGCTGGGCTCAAGTTTTACAACGTTATACACGCCGTCACCGGACGCTGACAAGGCGTGGGACGACGGCGCGGGAGGCGTCGTGCGGGCGCTACCGACCGCCCCGCTTCCGCCTCCGGCGCGGGACGGAACCGGTCCCGTGAGCGACCGACCACACCGCCGTTTCTCTCACCTCCCCCATGACCGCGGGCCCTCGCCGGTGGCGGCCGGGCCCGGCTGCCCGGGGCGTCGCGCCGGACGGGGCCGCCCACCCCGTGGGCGGCCCCGTCACCCGCCCGAGCTCTCCCGCACGATCAGCCGGTGACCCGCCGTCTCGTCGACTGCCGGGCCGCCGGGGCCGGCCGCCTCGATGCGGGCCCGCAGCAGTTCCACCGCCCGGCGGGCGATGCCCGGCTTGTCGGGGGCGACCGTGGTGAGCGTCGGGATGCTGTACCGGGTGGCCTCGATGTCGTCGAAGCCGACCACGTCCACGTCGCCCGGCACCGACCAGCCGTCCTCGTGCAGGGCGCGCACCGCGCCGAGGGCCAGGTGGTCGTTGAGGCAGAGCAGCGCGTCCGGCGGCTCCGGCAGCCGCATGAGGGTGCGCGCGGCGGCGGCGCCGTCGGCCCAGCGGAACGCGGGCACCGGCAGGATCAGCTCCTCGGACACGGCCAGGCCGGCCTCGGTCAGTGCCTGGCGGTGGCCGACCGTGCGCAGCCGCCCGGTGTTGTGCGTGCCCCGCAGATCGCCGCCGACCACCGCGATGCGGCGCCGGCCCCGCGCCAGCAGGTGCGCGGTCGCCTCACGGGCCGCCGCCACGTTGTCGATCGCCACGTGGTCCGCGCTGCCGGGCAGGTTGCACTCGCCGAGCAGCACCAGCGGCAGCCGGGTGTCCCGGCCCTCCAGGTCGCGCGGCAGCAGGGCGAGCGGCGAGAGGATGACCCCGTCCGTGAACTGGGCGTCGAAGCCCTGCACGGCGGCGAGTTCCTTCTCGCGCCGGCCGCCGGTCTCCAGCAGCAGCGTGGTGCTTCCCTGCCGTTCGGCCTCGGCCATGACGTGCTTGGCCAGCTCGGCGAAGTAGGCGATGTCCAGGTCCGGCACGGCCAGCGCGATCACCCCCGTCCGGCCCCGGCGCAGCTGACGTCCCGCGATGTTGACCCGGTAGCCGAGAGCGTCGATGGCCTCGCGCACCGCGGTCCGGGTCCGTTCGGAGACGTGCTCGTAGTCGTTGAGGACGTTGGACACCGTCTTCGCCGAGACGCCCGCGTACTCCGCGACGTCCTTGATCCTGGGCCTGCCCATGCTTCCCTTCTCGCCCTCCCTGCCGCCTCCGGGATCGTAACGGCAGCCCCTCGGGGCGGGACCGTCGGCGGGGGAGGGCCGTGCCGAAAACTTCCCGCCATCGCCATTTACATCGATGTAATCGTATGGTCGCATGGCCCCTGTACGCAGCGCACCCGCAGTGACGAGGAGCAGCATGAGCACGCCCCTGCCCCTGGACCCCCCGCGTCCGGAGTACCCCCGGCCCCAGTTCGCCCGCGAGGCGTGGCTGAACCTCAACGGCCGCTGGCAGTTCGAGACCGACCGCGGGGACAGCGGACTGGAGCGGGGCCTGCTCGGCCGTGACCTCTCCGGTGAGATCGTCGTGCCCTTCTGCCCGGAGTCCGAGCTGTCCGGGATCGGCGACACGGACTTCATGGAGGCCGTCTGGTACCGCCGCACGGTGACCGTCCCGGCCGAGTGGGCCGGCAACGAGGTGCTGCTGCACTTCGGGGCCGTGGACCACGACGCCACCGTCTGGGTCAACGGCACCGAGGTGGCCCGCCACCGCGGCGGCTTCACCCCCTTCACCGCCGACCTGCGCGGCGTGGCCGGACCCGGCGACGAGGCCGTGATCGTGGTCCGCGCCCGCGACTCCCGCCACGGCCCCCAGGCCCGCGGCAAGCAGGCCACCTGGTACGCCAACACGCACTGCCACTACACCCGCACCACCGGGATCTGGCAGACGGTGTGGCTGGAGCCCGTCCCGGCCGCCGCCCGCCTCAAGCGCCCGCGCATCACCCCCGACCTCGGCTCGGGCTCCTTCCACCTCGACCTCCCGGTCACCGGCAACCTCCCCGGCCACGAGGTGCGCGCGGTGCTCGGCGACAGCGAGGGCGAGGTGGTCACCGCCTCCGCCCGCGCCGACCTCGACCTGTGCCCCCGCCTGGTCCTGGCCGTCCCCGAGGACCGGCTGCGCACCTGGTCGACGGCCGACCCGCACCTGTACGACCTGCGCCTGCAACTCCTCGACGCCGACGGCGCGGTGGTCGACGAGGCCACGTCGTACGCGGGCATGAGGTCGGTCGCCCTGCACGGCAAGCGGGTCCTGATCAACGGCGAACCGGTGTTCCAGCGGCTCGTCCTCGACCAGGGCTACTACCCCGACGGCCTGATGACCGCGCCCACCGACGCCGACCTGGTCCGCGACATCGAACTCGGGCTGCGGGCCGGCTTCAACGGCGCCCGGCTGCACCAGAAGGTGTTCGAGGAGCGCTACCTCTACCACGCCGACCGGCTCGGCTACCTGGTGTGGGGCGAGTTCGGCGACTGGGGCTGCGAGACCGGCGTGCGCGACGACAACCAGCGCCCCGACGCCAGTTACGTCGCCCAGTGGCTGGAGGCCCTGGAACGCGACCACTCGCACCCGTCGATCATCGGCTGGTGCCCGCTGAACGAGACCTACCAGCACCTGCACGACCGCATCACCCAGCTCGACGACGTCACCCGGGCGATGTTCCTGGCCACCAAGCAGGCCGACCCCAGCCGTCCGGTGATCGACGCCTCCGGCTACGCCCACCGCGTGGCGGAGACCGACGTCTACGACTCCCACTGCTACGAGCAGGACCCGCAGGCGTTCGCCAGGACCATGGCGGGCCTCGCCGAGGACCGCCCCTACGTCAACACCGGCCCCGACGGCCGCCCCTGGTCGGTTCCGTACCGCGGACAGCCGTACTTCTGCAGCGAGTTCGGCGGCATCTGGTGGGACGCGGAAGCCGCCGCCACCGCAGCCGGAGACGAGACCGAGTCGTCCTGGGGCTACGGCGAACGCCCGCGCAGCGCCGAGGAGTTCCTCGCCCGCTTCACCGGTCTGGTCGACGTCCTGCTCGACGACCCGGACATGTTCGGCTACTGCTACACCCAGCTCACCGACGTCTTCCAGGAACGCAACGGCGTCTACGGCTTCGACCGCGCCGAGAAGTTCGACACCGCCGTGCTGCGCCGCGCCCAGCAGCGCCCCGCGGCCGCCGAGTCCACCCGCTGACGACGTCCCGCCCGGCCGGAGGAACCCGCCGACCGGCTTCCCGCACCACGCGCCGGTGCCGGCGTACCCGGTGATGTACATCGATGGAGAAAGAAAGGTAGCGTCATGGACGACCTGCCAGGCCCACGAGCCGCCTCCGCCCGGCCGGAGAGCGGACGCGCCGCACCGTCCCGGCGCGGTGTGCTCCGCGCGTCGCTGGCCTCCGCCGCCGCCCTCCTCGGCGGCGGCGCCCTGGCCGGCTGCGGGGCCGCCGCGGCCTCGGACCCCGACACCGTGCGCATGTGGGACCTGTTCAGCGGGGCCGACGGTGCGCTGCTCGACGAGCTGATCGACATCGCGGCGCCCGACATGGGCGGCACCGGAGTCGACCGGACCGTCCTGGAATGGGGCACGCCGTACTACACCAAGCTCGCCATGGCCTCGGCCGGCGGGCGCGGACCGGACGTCGCCGTCTGTCACATGTCACGCCTGGCCGGCTACGCCCCGCTGGGCCTGCTCGACCCCTGGGACACGAGCCTGCTCGCCGAGTTCGGCATCCGCGAGGAGGACTTCGCCGACGCGGTGTGGCAGCGCACCCTGTACCGCGACCGGACGTACGCCGTGCCCCTGGACACCCACCCGTTCATCGTGTTCTTCCACCCGGGACCCGTCCGCGAGGCCGGACTGCTCACCGCCGACGGCGACCTGGACCAGGACGCCTTCTCCAGCCCGGAGCGCTTCCTGGAGGCGGGCCGCGAACTGGCCCGCGCCACCGGCGAACAGGGCATCGCCTTCGGCTACGTCAACGACACCGCGCAGTGCTGGCGGCTGTTCTACGGTCTCTACCGGCAGACCGGCAACGACCTCGAGCTGCCCGTCGGCGGCACCGTCACCGCCGACGTCGACGCCATGACCGAGGTCATCGCCTTCATGCGCAAGCTCGTCGACGGCCGCGCCAACCCCCACCGCCTCGACTACCCGGCCGCGCTGGCCAACTTCACCAACCGGCAGACCGGCATGATCCTCTCCGGCGAGTGGGAACTCGGCACCTTCCGCGGCGCCGACCCCGACATCGGAGCCGCCTCCTTCCCCACGGTGTTCGGCACCCCCGCGGTCTACGCCGACTCCCACTCCTTCGTCCTGCCGCGCCGCCCCGACCCGGACGAGGCGCACCGCAGGCGCACCCACCGGGCGGTGGCCGCCATCCTCAAGGCCGGCCAGACCTGGGCGAAGGCCGGCCACATCCCGGCGTACCGGCCGGTGACCCGCACCCGTCAATACGCCCGTCTGGAACCGCAGGCCCGGTACGTCGTGGCAGCCGACCACGTGGTGCTCGACCCGCCCGTGTGGTTCGCCGGCGCGGGCTCCGACTTCCAGAACGCCATGTCCCAGGTGCTCCAGCAGGCCCTGCTCGACGGCCTCGCGCCCGACCGCGCGGCCCGGGCCATGGTCGAGCGCGTCAACACCGCCCTGTCCCAGCCCAGTCCGGCCTGAACCGCCGCGAAGGAGGCAGCAGATGTCCACCCCACTCGCATCGCCGGACCGGGCGCCCGCCGGCGACAGGGCCCAGGGCCTCGGCGCGGCCGCGCGCCGGCTCGTCCCGCCGGGCCTGCTCTTCGCCCTGCCGTTCCTCGTCCTGTTCGCCCTGTTCATGGTCTGGCCCCTGGTCCAGGGCGCGTGGATGAGCCTCACCGACACCTCCCTGTCCGCGCACGACCCGTCCTTCGTCGGACTGGACAACTACGCGGAGGCCCTCGGCGACGCCGGGATGTGGCAGGCGGTCGGCAACACCGTGTGGTTCACCGTGGTCTCCACGGTGCCCCTGGTGGCCGTCGCCCTCGGCATGGCGCTCCTGGTGCACACCGGGCTGCCCGGCCAGTGGGTGTGGCGCCTGGCCTTCTTCGCCCCCTACCTGCTGCCGGTCGGTGTCATCGGCCTGCTGTGGGGCTGGCTGTACCAGCCGGACCTCGGACTCTACAACCATCTGCTCCAGGCGATGGGCCTGGACGGGTTCGCGTGGCTGAGCGACAAGGACGTCGCCCTGTACGCCGTCGTCATCGCCACCCTGTGGTGGACCGTCGGCTTCAACTTCCTGCTGTTCCTGGCGGCGCTCCAGGCCGTGCCCGACCACCTCTACGAGGCGGCGGCACTGGACGGGGCGGGTGCCTGGCGCCGGCTGTGGCACGTCACGCTGCCCCAGCTGCGCCGCATGACCGGCGTGGTCACGGTGCTCCAGATCCTCGCCTCGCTGAAGGTCTTCGACCAGGTGTACCTGCTGACCAAGGGCGGGCCCGACGGCTCCACCCGCCCCGTCGTCGAATACCTCTACGACATGGGCTTCACCGGTTACCGGCTCGGCTACGCCTCGGCCATCAGCTATGTCTTCTTCGCCCTCGTCGTCCTCGTCTCCGCCGCGCAGTTCGCCGCCTTCCGCCGCAGGGAGAAGTGACATGACCTCCGTAGACCTCGGGACACGGCCCGCGCGCCGCACGGTCTCCCCGCTCCCCGCCTCCCGCCGCGCCCGGCCGGCCGGCGGGCGGGGCCCGAACCTCACCCTCGGCGCCGGCCGGACGGCCCGCGTCCTGGCCCTGGCGGTCCTCGCGGTGCTGGCCCTGACCTGGCTGCTGCCGATGGCGTGGGCGGTGCTCACGGCGTTCAAGTCCGAACAGGACGCCAGCGACCCCCTGCACTGGTTCTGGCCGCAGGGCGGCTTCACCCTCGACGGCTTCCGCACCGTCGTCGAGCGCGGCGACCTGCCGCTGTGGATGTGGAACAGCTTCTTCGTCGCCGCGGCCGTCACGATCGTCACGGTCGCCGTGTCGGCGGCGGCGGGCTACGCCTTCTCCCGCACCCTGTTCAAGGGGCGCCGCGGGCTGTTCGCGCTGACGGTCGCGTCGATGCTCGTCCCGCCGCAGATGCTGATCGTCCCGTGGTTCCAGCAGATGCTGACGCTGAACCTGGTGGACACCTACGCTGCGGTGATCCTGCCGCAGACCGTCGCCCCGGTGATGGTGTTCATCCTGAAGAAGCACTTCGACACCATCCCCCGCGAACTGGAGGAGGCGGCCCGGCTCGACGGCGCCGGGCACGCGCGGATCTTCTGGTCGGTGATGCTGCCGTTGTCCCGCCCGATGCTCGCCGCGGTGTCGATCTTCGTGTTCATCGGGGCGTGGAACAACTTCCTGTGGCCGTTCGTGTCGACCTCCGACCCGGCGCTGATGACCCTGCCGGTCGGCATCACCGCGGTGAAGGACGCCTACGGCGTCAACTACGCCCAGACGATGGCGTCGTCGGTGCTGGCCGCACTGCCCCTGGTGCTGGTGTTCGTCTTCTTCCAGCGCCACATCGTGAAGTCGGTGGCGACGACGGGCCTCGGCGGCCAGTGACCCGCCCCGTTCCGCGGACAGAAGGGAGCGCCCCCCGGCCGTGCGGGCCGCGGGGCGCTCGCTTCTCGTGCGCTACGGGATTCAGCTCCCGACGACGGTCTTGTCGCCCGCCTCCTCGGCGAGGCGCTCCATGCCGCTGGTCGTCTTCAGCGGCTTCTCCTTGATGAAGACCACGGTGATCAGGGCCAGCAGCGCGCAGGGCGTGGCGATGAGGAACAGGTCGGCCGTGGCGACGCCGTAGGCGTGCTCGACGATCTGCCGCACCGGCTCGGGCAGGGTGCTCATGTCCGGCACGCTGCTCTCACCGCCGCCGTCGCCGGAGGGGATGCCCGCGGCGTCCAGGCCCTTGGTCATCTCGGAGGCGACCCGGTTGGCGAGGATGGCGCCGAGGACGCTGGTGCCGATGGTGCCGCCCATGCTGCGGAAGAACGACAGCACGGACGTCGCGGCGCCCAGCTCACTGGCCGGCACGTCGTTCTGGGCGGCCAGCACCAGGTTCTGCATCAGCATGCCGACGCCGACGCCGAGCACCGCCATGTAGGCGCTGAGCAGGGTGAAGGAGGTGTCCGCGTCGATGGTCGCGAGCAGCCCGAGGCCGACGGTCATGATGACCGCGCCGGCCACCAGGTAGCGCTTCCACACGCCGGTCTTGCTGATGATCTGGCCGGCGACGGTCGAGGAGACCAGCAGGCCGAGGATCATCGGCAGGCTCATCAGGCCGGCCACGGTGGGGGACTTGCCCAGGGAGACCTGGAAGTACTGCGAGAGGAACACCGTGCCGCCGAACATGGCGACACCGACCAGCAGGCTGGCGACGGTGGTGAGGGTGACGGTGCGGTTGCGGAAGATGCCCAGCGGGATGACCGGCTCGGCCGTCCGCGCCTCGACGAACACCGCGGCGGCCAGCAGCAGCACGCCGGCGCCGGTGAGGGCGGCGGTCTGCCAGGAGACCCAGTCGAACTCGTTGCCCGCCAGGGTCACCCAGATCAGCAGCGCGCAGACACCCGCCACGATGAGGAAGGCGCCCAGGAAGTCGATCTTCGCCTCGCGGCGGGCCACCACGGGCAGCCGCAGGGTGCGCTGCAGCAGCGCGATGGCGAGCAGCGCGAACGGCACGCCGATGAAGAAGCACCAGCGCCAGCCGAGCCAGGAGGTGTCCACCAGCAGGCCGCCGACCAGCGGTCCGGCGACGGTGCCGATGGCGAACACGGCGCCGAAGATGCCGGCGTACTTGCCGAGCCGGCGGGGCGGGATGATCGCCGCCATGACGACCTGGGCCAGTGCGGTCAGACCGCCCGCGCCGATACCCTGCACGACGCGGCTGAAGATGAGCAGATCGACGCCGTGGGAGAAGCCCGCCAGCAGCGAGCCCACGACGAACATGCCCAGCGACAGCTGGAGCAGCAGCTTCTTGTTGAACAGGTCGGACAGCTTGCCCCAGAGCGGCACGGTCGCCGTCATGGCCAGCAGCTCGGCGGTGACGACCCAGGTGTAGGAGGACTGGCTCGCCCCCAGGTCGGCGATGATGGTGGGCAGTGCGTTGGCCACGACGGTGCCCGCCAGGATCGCCACGAACATGCCGGCCATCAGCCCGGACATGGCCTGGAGTATCTGCCGGTTGGTCATGGCGGCGGGTGGCGCCGCGTCGGGCGCCTGTGTTGCGGTCACGGTCGTCTCTCTCACGGGATCGGTGGTGAAAGCGGGATCGCGCCCCGGGCGGGGCGGGAGTGGGGGAGGGCCGGGGCCGCCGCGAGGGGCCCGGCCGGCGAAGGGTCCGGCGCCTACCGGGCCGGGGTCGGCAGTCCGGCGGCGAGCAGCGCGAACACCTCGTGGAACACGTCGGCGAAGGCGGCGTCGTCGGGCCGTTCGCACCAGTGCTGCACGCTCACCCGCACCGCCGCGCCGGCCACCGCGGCGAGCAGCCGTGGGTAGAGGCCCGGGGCGGCACGGTCCACGCCGTCCTCGGGCGGGGCGGGGGTCTCACCGGCCCGGCCGCCGGCCCGGATGCGCGCGGCGATCGCCTCGGCGAGGCCCGTCTCGTCGGCCATCTGGGCGCCGAGGTTGCGCACCAGGAGGTGCGGGGAGGCCCGCAGCACCCGGGCGTGCAGGCTCCACAGTTCGTGCTGCCGTTCCGCCTCGCGCAGTTCGGTGGCGAGCGCCTCGCGCAGCGCCTCCAGCGACGAGAGGCCGGGCGGCGCGGCGAGGAGCGACCGGCGCACCCGCTCGCTCGCGTCGGCGTCCACGACGACGAAGGCGTCGTCGCGTGAGTCGAAGTAGTTGAAGAAGGTCCGCACGGACACGCCGGCCGCGGCGCTGATCGCCTCGACCGTGACCTGGTCCGCCCCCTGCTCGGCGGCCAGTCGCACCGCCGCCTCCGTGAGCGCGGCACGCGTGGCGCGCTTCTTACGCTCCCGCAGTCCGCCACCCGCGGTGTCCTTCCCCGTCATGAAATGCATGCTATGCAAAAATGCACGGCATGCAAAATTGCGTTCGGGTGCTCACGCCGGTGGCGTGGTGAGGGGGGCCTCCGGCCGGTGCGCGGCTAGCGTCATGGCATGACCGGTGACCGGCTCGGATGGCGCGCGTGCCTGCTCGGCGGCGCGGTGTTCGCGGTGTGCATGGCCGGGACCACGCTCCCGACCCCGCTGTACCCCCTGTACCAGGACAAGTTCGGCTTCTCCGAGCTGACGGTCACCGTGGTGTACGCGGTCTACGCCTTCGCGGTCATCGGCGTCCTGCTGCTCGCGGGCAACGCCTCGGACGCCGTGGGCAGACGCCCGGTCCTGCTGTGGGGACTGGCCTGCTCGGCCGCGAGCGCGGTCTGCTTCCTCCTCGCCACCGGCCTGGGCTGGCTGTACGCCGGGCGGCTGCTGTCGGGCCTGTCGGCCGGACTGTTCACCGGCGCCGCCACCGCCTACGTCATGGAGGCGGCCCCGCCCGGCCGCGCCTCCCGGGCGACGTTCGTCGCCACCGCCGTCAACATGGGCGGGCTCGGCTGCGGCCCGCTGCTCGCCGGGGTGCTCGCCGAGTACGCCGCCGGGCCGCTGTACCTGCCGTTCGCCGTCCATCTGGCCCTGGTGGTCTGCTCGGTGGCGGTGCTGCTGCGGCTGCCGGAGACCGTACGGGACCTGCGCCCGCTGAGGACGGTACGGCCGCAGCGGCCGGGGGTGCCCGCACAGGTGCGCCCGGTGTTCGGAGCGGCGGCGACGGCCTCGTTCGTGGGCTTCGCCCTCTTCGGCGTGTTCACCTCCGTCAGCCCCGCCTTCCTCGCGGAGTCCCTGGGTGTGACCGACCACGCGGTGAGCGGCACGGTCGTGGCGGCGGCGTTCTTCGCGTCGATCGCCGGACAGACGGCCGTCGGCCGGGTGGGCGTGAGCCGGTCGCTGCCGCTGGGCTGCGCCGTTCTGCTCACCGGCCTCGCGCTGCTCGCGGGGGCCCTCTACTGGGACCAGTTGGCGCTGGTGGTACTGAGCGCGCTGGTCGGCGGCTTCGGGCAGGGTCTGGCGTTCCGCGGGGCACTGTCCGCGGTGGGCGCGGCGTCCCCGGCGGACCGGCGGGCGGCGGTGATCTCGTCGCTGTTCGTCGTGGCGTACACCGGCATCTCGGTCCCGGTCATCGGCGTGGGCCTGCTGTCGGAACCCCTGGGGCTGGAGAACGCGGGGCTGGTGTTCATCGCCTGCATGGCCGTCCTGATCGTCATGGCGGCCGGCTACCTGCTGCGCAGGCCGGTGCGGGCCGGGTCGTGAGGGGTCCCGGGCGCCCGGGAGATCCTGTTCCGCGAGCGATTTCCCGGGCGACGGCCTATAGTCGTCCATGAATGTTGAATATCGAACTTCTTTTCACTCTCGAACGTCCTCGGTGGGAGGCACGCGGCATGAGCAACACGGAGACACGCCCCGCGGAGGTCAGGTGCGGCGGCGGGACGGACGCGGACTTCCCGGGGGAGGTCGAGATCCTCACGGCACGTGACGTGCCGCTCGGCGGACCGCGTGCCATGCGCGTGCGGCGCACCCTTCCGCAGCGGGCGCGCTCGCTCGTCGGTGCCTGGTGCTTCGCCGACCACTACGGCCCCGAGGACGTCGCCGCCACCGGCGGGATGGACGTCGCCCCGCACCCGCACACCGGTCTGCAGACGGTCAGCTGGCTGTTCAGCGGGGAGATCGAACACCGCGACAGTCTGGGCAGTCACGCCTACGTCCGGCCCGGCGAGCTGAACCTGATGACCGGCGGTCACGGCATCAGCCACTCGGAGGTGTCGACGCCGGACACCACGACCCTGCACGGTGTCCAGCTGTGGGTTGCTCTCCCCGACGAACACCGGGACACCGCACGGGACTTCCAGCACCATGTCCCCGAACCGGTCGCGCTGGGCGGCGGCGAGGCACGCGTCTTCCTCGGCTCGCTCGCGGGCGTCACCTCACCGGTACGCACCTTCACCCCACTGCTGGGCGCCGAACTGACCGTCTCCCCGGGTGCCCGGCTGGTGCTCGACGTCGACCCCGCCTTCGAGCACGGCGTCCTCGTCGACGCCGGCGACGTCCTTGTCGAGGGCACCGCGGTGGACCGCGCCGAACTCGGCTACACCGCCCCGGGCCGCTCCGCCCTCACCCTCACCAACCGGGGAGCCGGCACGGCCCGCCTGATCCTCCTGGGCGGTCCGCCCTTCGGGGAGGAGATCATCATGTGGTGGAACTTCATCGGCCGCACCCACGAGGACATCGTCCGCGCCCGTGAGGACTGGACGACGGGGACGCGTTTCGGCGAGGTCCACGGCTACGACGGCGATCCGCTGCCGGCACCGCAGCTGCCGACCACGCCCTTGAAGCCCCGGAGGAGCCCGCGCTGACCCGCGCAGCGAGGGCGGCGAGCCGGACGGGCGCATGAGGACCTTCTCCGTACCGGGGGCGAGGCGAGTCCTGCGCGTCCTCGTGGGGCGGTGCCCGGAGGGCGCGGTTCAACCCCCGTCCGCCGGCGGCTTCGTGCCGGGCGACGGGAGCGCGGCGTGCTCGAGGGCCGATCGAAGCGCCGTCAGTCTCCGGTGCAGGTCGGGGTCGTGAGCCGGGGACGGCGTCCGGGGGGAGTGGGAGAGCGCGGAGCCGATGCGGGCGGAACCGGGCAGGTCCGTGCGTGCCGCCTCGGCCAGGGCGTGGAGGAAGCCGCCGACCCGTGCGCCGTCGTCGGGAGCGGGAGCCGCGGGTCCGGCGAGAAGGTTCCAGGCCAGGAGGCGGCGGACCGCCAGCAGTGCCGGCCAGAGCCGGTCGGCCGTATCGGTCGAACGGATCTCCTCGGCGGGCACCGAGGCGTGCATGGTCCACAGGTCGCCCGTCCGCCGCCAGGCGGTCCCTCCGGACGCGGCATGGGGCGTTCCCGTCCGCAGACGTATCGCGAGGGCCGGGCCGGTCGCCCCCACGGCGGCCGAGACGGCGGCGCACACCCGGCGTCGCGGCACACCGCGTACCAGCAGGGCCGCCGCCATGCCGAGACACATGCCGAGGGTGAGGTCGAGCAGCCGGTAGGCGGCGAGCGGTCCCAGACCGGGCCCCGGGAAGACTGCGTTGACGAGCAGCAGGGCGACCGGGGTGTTGAGCAGGGTGCGCAGGAGGAGGGCGCTGGGGGGCAGGGCCCGCGAGACGCCGTGAAAGACCGTGACCATGATCACGGTGGCCCATTCACCGGGCTGGTAGACCTGCGCCAGCAGGACCGTGACGGCCACCCCCGCGACCGTCCCGACGAACCGGGCGCCGGCGCGCTGCGAGGGCTGCCGGCCGGGCCCGCCCTGGAGCGACGCGGCCGCTCCGACGGCCACCCACGCCGGGTGCAGGAGCGGGAGCGCCCAGCCCAGGACGGTGGCGACCGCGACGGCGAGCCCGACCCGCAGGGCGATGGTCGGGGCGGGTGAGGTCGACGACAGCGCCTGCCGCAGTTCGGCGCCGATGCTGCGGCGCGGGGGCAGCGGCGCCGGCCGGGGCGCGTGCGAGGGCCGCGGGCGTGGCCGTGAGGACGACGGTGGGGAGGGTGGTGAACAGTCGGCGGTGCCGCCCGGCGAGGGGGCGCCTTCCTCACCCGGGCCGGCGGGCCAGGAGCCCGGCGTCCGGCCCGCTCGCACCTCGGCCGCCGCCTGCCGGAGTCCGGGGGCCCACGCGGCCGGTACCGGGGGGCCGCCCCGCTCCGCCGCGTTCTGCACCGCGTCCAGCACGGTCTCCAGGCGGACCATGAGGGCGTCCAGTTCCTGCCGCCGAAGGGCCGGTGCGGCGCGGCCTCGGGTGTCGTCGAGCGCCGCCCACGCGGCGTGCACCGCCGTGCAGGCGCTCCGTTGTGCGGCGGAGGTGTCGCCCCGCGGCTGCCCGACGGCGGCCGTGAACGCCGCGACCGACCTCAGTGCGGCCGAGACCGAGCGCTCCTCGGGGGCGTACGGCCGTACGAGCCGGCCCGACATGGCGGACAGCCAGGACACGGACGCGCCGACGGCGACGAACCCGGCCCGGGCCGCCGTCTCCGTGAGGCTCACCGGAGGCAGGAAGGCGGCCAGGGCCGAGACCAGGACGACGAAGTAGCTGCCGGGTCCGCTCAGGCGGAGCGTGTGGACGAACAGGGTGGCCGCCGCCGCGACGACGGCGAGCACCGCCGTCATCGCCCACACGTCTCCGGCGGCCAGCGAGCCCGCCGCGAACGCCAGGACGAGACCCGCGCAGAGCAGCGCGAGGACGGGGCCGCGTCGAGGATAGGGGTCCCGGGTGCCGTAGGCGTCGACGTAGCAGCCGATCGCGGCGAACACCCCGTAGTGGATCCCGGCGACCGCCGTGACGACGGTGAGGCAGGCGCCGAAGGCCAGCGTCGAGCGGACGGCACGCCACCGGTCGAGCGCGGGCAGCGCGGTGCGCCGCCGCCGGGCGGCCCGGGTGACCGCAGTGATCACCACAGGGCCTGGGCGAGCGCACCGCCCGCGAAGGACAGGGCGAGCCCGAGGGCGACCGTCACCAGCAGGTAACCGGCGGCCTGGGCCGTCCGTCGGGCGTCTGCCATCGCCAGGAGCTCGTTGGAGAACGTGGACCAGGTCGACAGTGCGCCGCAGAATCCCACGGAGAGCAGCGCCTGCCCGTCGGCGCCGAGCGCGCCGTCGGTGCCGGCCTCGACCAGGAAGCCCAGGAGCAGGGATGCCGCCATGTTGGCGAGGAAGGTCCCCCAGTGGAAGGCGGACGGCAGAGACCTGCGGGCCGATTCGCCGATCAGGTAACGGGCCGGGGCGCCGATCGCCCCGCCGGCGAGGACCAGGAGCCACTCACCCATCAGGAGGTCCCCCCGGGGCCGGTCCCCGCGTGCCGCGCACGCATGAGGGCGGCGCGGGTCAGGGCCACGCCGAGGGCCACACCGGCCAGCGCACCGGCCACGGTCAGGACGAGGTAACCGAGGGCGGTGGCCGGCTGGTCGTTCTCGAACAGCCGGCGGGTGTCGTCCGTGTAGGACGAGAACGTGGTGAAACCACCGAGGACTCCGGTGCCCAGGAAGGGGTTGACCAGCCGGGAGGCATGGGTGAACCGCTCCTTCAGTGCGACGGTCAGTACTCCCATGAGGAAACAGCCGACGGCGTTGACCACCAGGGTCGTCCAGGGGAAGGCCGCCTCACCGGTCCGCCAGATCGCATGGGCGTCGCTGCCGTTGCGCCACAGGCGGGAAGCGACATAGCGCAGCAGGGCACCCACCGCCCCGCCTGCCGCAACGACCGCGACGACGGGCCACCTTGAGCCAGGCGTGTGGTCCGGGTGGGGGTGGAGATGTGTGTCTCCCATAAGGTGCATATCGTCACATTAGTTCTTGCCTGACGATGTGGCGCCGGACGGATCACCCGTCCCGCCCGGTGAAGGAGTGCGCGTGGCTTCCCACGTGAACGAGGCTGCCACCGCCTCCATGCGGGGATCCCTCAAGGACACCGCCCTCGGTGCCCTGCGGGGGGTGGGCCAGGTCGACTTCCAGGCCGCTGTCCCGACCTCGCTGGTCATCCTGGCCGCCCTGTGGGTGGAGAGCTGGGAGATGGGGCTCTTCGCCGTCATCGGCGCGGTGGTGTCGACCGTCACCGCACGCCTCCTGGCGGTCCCCCGCGACACCCTGAGCCAGGGCCTGATGACCTACTGCGGAGTGCTGGGTGCCATCGCGATGGTGGTCTACCTCGGCAACCACCCGTCGACGTACGTCATGGCGGTGGCCGCCGCCGTCGCGTGCACTCTCGTCACCGCGACCCTCAACCACCTGCTCAACCCGTTCGGACTACGGGCGTTCACCGGGCCGTTCTGCCTCGTCGCCCTCGTGATGGTTCTGGGAGCCCCTTCGTTCGAACGCGTCTGGCACGGGACGCCGGCGACGGCCGTCACCCCGGCGACTCCCAGGAGCCCGGTCGTCAGCTGGACCGACCTGTGGCAGGGCTTCTTCGCGAACGTGTCCCAGATCTTCTTCGCCGGGACCTGGTACGTGGGCCTGATCATGCTGGTCGGCCTCTTCCTGGCCGGCTGGAAGGTCGGTGTGTTCACCGTGGTGGGCAGCGTCGTGGGCCTGCTCACGGCGTGGGCGCTCGGCGCACCCGCCGCACTGATCGGTGAAGGGATCTACGGCTACAACGCCGTCCTGACGAGCCTGGCGTTCGGTGTCGTCCTGTTGCGTCCCACCGCCTGGAACCACGGCTTCACCGTGCTGGCGGCCGCCGCCAGCACCGCGCTCACCGCCTCTCTGTCGGTCCTCTTCGAGACGTTCGGCAGCCACACCTTCACCTGGCCGTTCAACATCACGACCTGGGTGCTGCTGGCGGCCGTGCCGCTCCTGCCGCGCATCACCCGACTGACCGACGACTCATGAGGCCCGCCCGGCTCTCGAGAGCCGGGCCCGCATCCGCATCCAGACCGAGGAAGGCGCCACCACCGTGAACCTTGCCCCCCGAGAGATCGACAAACTGCTGGTGTACGTCGTGGCCGACCTGGCCCGCAAACGCCGTGAGCGCGGACTCAAGCTCAACTACAGCGAGTCGGTCGCGCTCATCACCGAGGCCATCCTCGAGGCGGCCAGGGACGGGAAGACCGTCGCCGACTGCATGGAGCTGGGCCGCACCGTGCTCGGCGAGGACGACACCATGCCCGGCGTGCGGGAGATGCTGCCGCTGCTCCAGGTGGAGGCGACCTTCGACGACGGCAACAAGCTCGTCTCCTGCCACGACCCGGTCGGCGGCTGAGCCGTGACTCCGGACGAGGTGGTCGCGGTCGGCGGACACGAGAGCGACGGCGGACGGGCCCTGCGCGGCCTCCTGGACCCCCGGGTTCCCTGTGTGTCCGGCGGGCGCGAACTGCTGCGGTGCGTCCGCGCGTCGCGCGCCCGGGGCGCGTCCGTCTGCGTCGTGCCGATGACCCTGGGAAGAGACCCCGAACTGGTGGCCGACACCGCCCGCACCCTGCTGGCCCTCTCCGCGGAGGACCGCGCCGGAACCGTCCTGGCCGCGCCCTTCGGCACCGCGGACCACCTGGTCGGCTGGCTCCGCGCCGCGGCCGCCCGGGTGGCCGACGACAAGGCGCTGCTGGTCACCGCGCCGTCGGGCGACCCGTTCGTTGACGCGGACCTCTTCCGGATCGCGCGCCTGGTACGGCAGTACGGCCGGCACCGCACGGTCGAGACCGCCCTGATCGGCGGCGATCCGGACCCGGCCGAGGGCGTGCGGCGCTGCCGCGCCCTCGGCGCGGGGCACGTCGTCCTGCTCCCCGCCGCGTGGGTGACACCGGAGGTACCCGGCTGCGGGCACTGCGAGCGGGGCGGGCCGCTGCTTCCCGCGCCCGCCGTGGCCGGCGTCGTCGAGGCGCGCGTACGCGACGCGTGGGAGCGGCACCACCGATTCGGGGACGACGGCCTGACCCGGGCGCTCACGGCGGCCCACGACCACGGTCACGCCCACAGCCACGGACCGGGCGGCCACACACACGAGCCCCCCGGCACCGTCGGGCCGCACGGCGTGCACTCCCACGACCACGAGACGCCCCCGCACGGCCACGGCCCTCACCCCCACGCGGCGGGCGCCGCGGCGGTCCCGCGCAACGGCCACCGTCCTGCGGACGGCGCCCCGGCCATGCCCCGCCGGACTGACGCCGTCCCGCACCGGGGTGCCGATCATGTCCTCCCCTTCCACAGGAGCCTTCGATGACCCTTCCCCCGCGCTACCAGTACGGTGACGGCCCGATCGAGATCAACGCCGGCCGGCGGACCGTCAAGGTCACCGTCCGCAACACCGGCGACCGGGCGGTCCAGGTCGGTTCGGACTACCACTTCTTCGAGGTGAACTCGGCGCTCGAGTTCGACCGCGACGCCACGCTCGGCATGCACCTCAACATCGCTGCCGGAACCGCAGTCCGCTTCGAGCCCGGCGGCACCCACGAGGTGGAGCTGTGCACCTACGCGGGCACCGGGCGCCTCCACGGCTTCAGCGGCCTCCTGAACGGCAGCGTGAGGTCGCACCCCGCCCGGGTCGAGGCCGTCGGGCGGGCGATGCGACAGGGGTTCCGCGGGGCGGGGCAGGAAGGTCCGGGGGGCGACTCCGGCGGTGAGGCAGGCAAGGCGGCACCGGGCAAGTCCGGCGCCGGGAAGAAGACGAAGAAGGGATCCCACTGACATGCCGACCCTCTCCCGCAAGCAGTACGCCGACCTGTTCGGCCCCACCGTGGGCGACCGGTTCCGGCTGGCCGACACCAATCTCGTCGTCGAGGTCGAGAAGGACTTCCGCGAGGGTTCGTACGGTGACGAGGTGGTCTACGGCGGTGGCAAGACCATGCGCGACGGCATGGCCTCAGACCCGCAGGCCACCGCAGCACAGGGCGCGCTGGATCTGGTGATCACCAACGTCGTGGTCATGGACCCGGTGGTCGGTGTGGTCAAGTGCGACATCGGCGTCAAGGACGGTTTCATCGCGGGCATCGGCAAGGCCGGCAACCCGCAGACCCAGGACGCCGTCGATCCCCGTCTCGTCATCGGCGCCGGTACGGAGGTGATCGCCGGCGAGCACCTCATCGCGACCGCCGGGGCCATGGACTCCCACGTCCACCTCATCACCCCCCAGCAGTGCGAACAGGCCCTCAGCAACGGCATCACCACCCTGTTCGGCGGCGGCACCGGGCCGACGGACGGCACCAACGGCACGACCTGCACCCCCGGCCCCTTCAACCTCGCCCGCATGCTGCAGGCCGCCGAGGACCTGCCGGTCAACCTCGGCATCATGGGCAAGGGCAACTGCAGCCTGCCCGGAGCCCTGGACGAGCAGCTCGAGGCCGGAGCCGCCGCCCTCAAGGTCCACGAGGACTGGGGATCCACGCCCGCCGTCATCGACAACTCCCTGGCCGTCGCCGACCGGCACGACGTCCAGATCGCGATCCACACCGACACGCTCAACGAGGGCGGCTTCTTCGAGGACACCCGTTCCGCGATCGACGGCCGCACGATCCACACCTTCCACAGCGAGGGCGCGGGCGGCGGCCACGCCCCCGACATCCTGCGGGTCACCGGCGAGCCCAACGTCCTGCCGTCCTCGACCAACCCCACGCTGCCGTACACCAAGAACTCCGTGGACGAACTGCTGGACATGGTGATGGTGTGCCACCACCTCAGCCACGACATCCCCGAGGACGTGGCCTTCGCGGACAGCCGGGTGCGGGCGGAGACCATCGCGGCCGAGACGGTCCTGCACGACCGCGGCATCATCAGCATGATCTCGTCCGACTCCCAGGCCATGGGCCGCATCGGCGAGTCCGTCACGCGCGCCTTCCAGATCGCGCACGTGTGCAAGGAGGCGTTCGGGCCGCTGCCCGAGGACTCCGAGCGCAACGACAACCAGCGCGTCCTGCGCTACCTGGCCAAGGTCACCGTCAACCCCGCCATCGCCAGCGGTGTCTCGGACTACGTGGGCACGATCGAGCCGGGCAAGCTCGCCGACATCGTCCTGTGGCCGATGCACTCCTTCGGCGCCAAGCCGAAGATGGTCATCAAGGGCGGCATCATCTCCTGGGCCCAGATGGGCGATCCCAACGCCTCGCTGCCCACACCGCAACCCGTCTACTACCGGCCGTCGTTCGGCCACTACGGACGCGCCATGCAGGCGACGCACGTCACCTTCATGTCGCAGGCCGGCATCGCGGCCGGTGTGCCCGGAAAGCTCGGCCTGGAGCGGAAGGTGCTTCCGGTGCGCAAGACCCGCACCATCGGCAAGCACAACATGGTCCGCAACGACGCCGTGCCGCGCATCGAGGTCGACCCGGAGACGTACAAGGTCACCGTCGACGGGGAGGTCGTCACCATCGACCCCGCCCAGAAACTCCCGCTCAACCAGCTGTTCTTCCTGGCCTAGCCCATGTACCACGACGAGAGCGCCGAGACGGCCGCAGCGGGCGGGGCCGCCGGGGGCACAGAGGAGCCCGACCAAGGGCTGGGGCACCTCCTGGTCAGCCTGCAGCTGACCGACTCGGCGTTCCCCAGTGGGTTCTACACCCTGTCCCACGGCCTCGAGGGCTTCCTCCAGGAGAGCGCCGTCGACCGCGAGTCCCTGCCCGTACTGCTCCACGACCTCCTCCGGCACGGCGTGGGCCCCTCCGACGCCACCGCGCTGGCGCTGGCCCACCGGGCCGCCACGGCGGGGGACTGGGAGGCGGTGGCGGCGACGGACCGGCGGCTGCACGCCACGAAGCTCAACCGTGAGATGCGGCAGGCCGCCACCCGGACCGGACGCCAGCTGCTGGACCTCGCCGCCGAGGTGTTCGGCGCGGCCGGCGTCGCCGCGTACCACCGGGAGGTGACGGCCCGTCGGGCACCGGGCACGCAGGCCGTCGCCGCGGGGGTCGTGTACGCGGAGGCCGGGGTACCGGTGCGCCAGGCCGTCGCCGCCGACCTGTACGCGTTCTGCGCGAGCTTCGCCGGCGCGGCGCTGAGACTGCGGCTGACCGACCACCGCCTGGCCCAGGTCCTGCTGCGGCGGACGGCCCCGGTCATCGAGGAGACCACACGACGGGCACTGGCCCGCGGCCCGGAGGACCTCGGAGCGACCACCTTCGCCGCGGACGTCATGTCCGCACGTCACGAGCGGGCCGAGGCCCGCCTGTTCGCCAGCTGAACCCCCTGGACCGGAGGAGAACACCATGCGAGACAACGTCCTGCGCGTCGGCGTCGGCGGCCCCGTCGGATCGGGGAAGACCGCCCTCGTCGAGGCGCTCGTCCCGATCATGATCGGACAGGGCCACCGTCCCGGAGTGATCACCAACGACATCTACACCCAGGAGGACGCCCAGCACATCCGCCGCACACTCGACGGGGTACTGGCGGGCGACCGTGTCGTGGGCGTGGAGACGGGAGCCTGCCCGCACACCGCCGTGCGGGACGACCCGACGATGAACCTGGCGGCCGGCGCCGAGATGCTCGAACGTCACCCCGACATCGACGTCCTCCTCTACGAGAGCGGGGGCGACAACCTGACCCTCACCTTCAGTCCGGCCCTGGTGGACGTGTTCGTCTTCGTCCTGGACACCGCCGAGGGCGAGAAGATGCCGCGCAAGCGGGGGCCGGGCATCACCGACTCCGACCTGCTGGTGATCAACAAGATCGACATCGCCCGGTACGTGCGCACCGACATCGGCGTGATGGAGTCCGACGCCCACCGGGTGCGCGGCGACGGGCCGGTGGTGCTGACCGACTGCCTGACCGGCAAGGGGGTCGACGAGGTCGCCGCCTTCCTCGAGTCCCGGCGCAGGGTGCTGGTCTGACGTGCGGGCCGTCCGAGACCGGCTCGCGCCGGAGTACTACGAGCCCGTCCGGCTCCCGCCGGAACTGTCCGCGTTCTCGGCGATGCCCGAGACACTCGGGCCGGGCTCCGCTGCCAAGGTCGGCATCCTCGACCTCGGATACGCCCTGCGCGGTGACCGGACGGAGCTGGTCGAGCGGTACCAGAAGTCACCTCTGGAGATCATGCGTCCGCTGTACGTCGACCCGGAGCTGCCCGGCATGGCGTTCACCTACGTGATGGCCACCGGCGGCGGCATCGCGCAGGCGGACCGGTACCGCCAGGACCTGCGTTGCGGCCCGGGCACCCAAGCCCTGTTCACCACCCAGGCCGCCACGAAGGTCTACCGGATGGAGCAGGACTACGCGACCCAGCGCGTCCACCTGACCGCGGACGACGGCGCCTATGTCGAGTACCTGCCCGATCCGCTGATCCCCTTCGCGGGGGCGCGCTTCCACCAGAGCGTGGTCCTGAGCGTCGACGAGAACGCCACGGTGGTCTACGGCGAGACCGTCACAGCGGGCCGGATCGCCCGGGGGGAGCGGCACGAGTACGCCGTGCTCAGCAACGACCTGGAGATCCGGCGGCCCGACGGGACGCTGCTGGCGGTGGACACCTTGCGACTGCGGCCGGAAGGGCCCGGCGGGGTGACCGGGCCGGGCGTCTTCGCCGGTTACGACCATGTCGCCTCGCTGTTCGTGGTGAGCGGCCAGCGCCCCGCCGACGAGATCGCCGACACCCTGCACCGGGCCCTGACGGAGAGCCAGGTGCTGCACGGGGCGAGTGTGCTGCCGGACGACTGCGGGGCGTGGGTGCGGATCCTCGCCCGTGAACAGCCCCGTGCCGCGGCGGCCGTCCGCACCGCGTGGGACGCGGTGCGGCGGCTGCTCATCGGTCATCCCGCCCCCGACCTGCGCAAGCAGTAGCACGCCCGACGCGACCAGGAGGACCGTGCCCGTGATCACCGCGCCCGCCCCCATGCCGCCCGCCTACGACTCCGGCGACACCGCCTGGATGCTCGCCGCGGCCGCCATGGTGCTGCTGATGACCCCCGCCCTCGCCTTCTTCTACGGCGGCATGGTCCGCACCAAGCACATCCTGGTGATGCTCAAGATGAGCTTCGCCTCCCTGTGCTTCGTGAGCATCGTGTGGTACATGATCGGTTACTCGCTGGCCTTCGGCCCGGATGTCGGGGGCGTCGGGCTCATCGGCAACCTGGACCACGCCTTCCTGCGCGGCATCGAGCCGAACACCCTGACCGGAACCATCCCCACGTACGTGTTCGCGACGTTCCAGATGGGCTTCGCCATCATCACGGTGGCGCTGATCAGCGGATCCATCGCCGGCCGGGCGACGATGCGGGGGTGGCTGGTCTTCTCGGTGCTGTGGCTGCTGATCGTGTACGTGCCGACCGCGCACTGGGTGTTCGACACGGAGGACGGCTGGATCACGAGACACCTGGGCGCGCTGGACTTCGCCGGCGGGTTGCCGGTGGAACTCAGCTCGGGCATCGCCGGACTGGCCACGGCCCTGGTCGTCAGGAGCTCGGGGGACTTCCGGCGCAAGGAGCCGACGCCCAACAACATCCCCCTGGTCATGATCGGTGTGGCCCTGCTGTGGTTCGGCTGGCTCGGCTTCAACGCCGGATCGGCGATCCGTGACACCGGCACCGCCGCCACGGCCTTCATCAACACTCAGCTCGGCGCGGCCGGCGCCATGGTCACCTGGCCGCTCGTGGAGTACTGGCGCACCCGCAAGGTCACCATGATGGGGGTGGGCTCGGGCGCGGTGGCCGGCATGGTGGCCATCACCCCCGCGTGCGGTGAGATCGACCCCACCGGCGCGCTGGTGACCGGTCTCGTCGCGGGCGCGGTCTGCGCGTACGCCGTCATGCTCAAGTACCGCTTGAACGTGGACGACACGCTCGACGTGGTCGGTGTCCACGGCGCGGGCGGCCTGACCGGACTGCTCATGGTCGGCCTGTTCGCCACGGCCCAGGTCAGCGGCAAGGAGGGCCTCTTCTACGGCGGCGGCCTCTCCCTGCTCTGGCGGCAGATCGTCGCCATCCTCGCCGTCGCGGCGTTCTCCTTCGTCCTGACGTGGCTCATCGCCAAGGCCGTCGACAGCGTCATCGGCTTCACGGAGAAGGAGGAGTACTCCGCCGTGCCGGGCCAGGACGAGGAACGCGCCTACGATCTGCGCACCGCCGAACGCCTGGACGCCCTGACGAGCGGGGACAAGGACCGGGTGGCCGAGATCCAGCGGCTTCTGCGCGACCAGCGGGACGGGTGACGGAGCCCGGCGGGCCGAAGCGCGGTCCGACGTACGGCGCTGCCTTTCCGGAGCCGCCGGACGTCGGCGGAGGTACGCCGGAGGGCTTCGGCGATCGAACACCACACGGGTTTGACGGGCCGTGCGGCTGTCCACGACCGGCCGTGGCCGGCCCGCGTGGCCGGGGTCCCTGGCCGCCGGCCGCCGCTGGGCGTGTCATGTCGCCGCCCGACACCCGGGGGCCCGCTGTCTTCCCCGGGCCGCCGGGCGTCGGCGGAGGTACGCCGGGAGGCTTCCCGATCGAACACGACACGGGTTTGACGGACCGTGACTCGCCACGACCGGCTCTCCCCGGCCCGGCCCGGCCCCGCGCGGCCGCGGTGCCTCGCGGCGCCCGGCCCGCCACGGAGGCGCGGCACGGTGACGTGCCTCCGCGGCGGGCCGGGAAGCCGCCGTGCGCCGCCGGTCAGGCGGCGGGCGGTGCGAGGGCCTCGCTGATGTCCTGATGCAGATGCGCCATGAGATCGCCCATCTCCTCGATGTCGGGAGCCGGTGCGGCCGTGCGCCGGACGGCGTCGCGCAGCCAGCCCGTCGTCGCCAGGGCGAGTCGTGCCGCCTCCTGCGTGTTCCGGTCGAAGAGGAGTTCGTCGATGCGGTAGGAGATGTCGCTGAGCGTCTCGTCGTCGGTCTCCGGCGGCAGGATGCCCCTCAGTTCCTCGGGAGCGGCTCTTCCGCTCGGGACGAGCGCAGAATCTCGACGACCGCGGTGTCCTCGCTGTACCGGTCGAGGCTGCCCGTCAGCACCTGCAGCCGTGCGGTCAGGCGCGGAAGACCGGGGTGACGGTCCAGCCAGTCCAGCAGGCCGGCCTCGCCGCCGAGGTGTTCGCTGACCGTGTGCAGCTGCTCCTTGGCCTTCGTCGTGAGCGACCAGCCCAGAGGCAGGATCTCGGCGACCTCCTCCGCGAGCCGTGCCTCCTCGGCGGGGTCCACCCGGTCGTCGGCGAACCGGAGGGCCAACCCGTCATCCAGACCGACCGTGTCCGGTCCGACCGGTCCCGGGCGGGACGTGAGGCGCCCGCCCGCCGGTGCAGGAGATGACCGGCGATCTTGCTGAGCGACTTGTCGTGCATGGGGCCCTCCCGACGGACTCCTGTGTCGACGTCTTCCGGCCGATGAGTCCCCGCCGGGGACAGGCGCTGACGGCCCTGCTCGTCGACGGTTGCACCCACTGTGCCTGGCCGTGTGTGCGGGCGCGCGCCCGGTGGCCCGGTCGGGTGAGGCGGCTGTCCACGGCGCCCCCGTTGATCGGCCGCCGCCGGGGAGTCGGCCTGGTGATCGTCGCCCCACACACCGTTCTCCCTGGTGATGCCCAACAGCCCCAGGGCGACGGCCGGCACCGGGGGCGCCGGCACGACGACGGCCGGGGCCGGACCCGACGACGGCCGGAGGGCGGGGGCGGACGGGGGACCGTACGGACCTCGACGGGCGCAGGTTCACCAAAGACCATGTGCCCGGACCCCGTTGGGGCCTGCTGATCCAACCTGACCGGCCGGTCAGGGAAGTGGGCCGGAGCCGTGCGAGGCTGCACCGCATGCGGATACTGGTGGTCGAAGACGAGGTGGACCTCGCCCGCACCCTGCGCGCCGGCCTGACCGCGGAGGGCTACGGCGTCGACCTGGCGCACGACGGCCGGCAGGGGCTGTGGATGGCCCGGACCGGCGAATACGCGCTGATCGTCCTGGACTTGATGCTGCCCGGGCTCAACGGCTACAAGGTGTGCGCCCAGTTGCGCCGGGAGGGCAACGCGACCCCCATTCTGGTGCTCACCGCCAAGGACGGGGAGTGGGACCAGGCGGAGGCCCTGGACACGGGGGCCGACGACTACCTCGCCAAGCCCTTCTCCTATCCGGTGCTCGTCGCACGGCTGCGGGCGCTGGTCCGGCGCTCCGCCACGGTCGCGCCGCCCGTCCTCGCCGTCGGCGACCTGTCACTGGACGTCGCCGGCCGGGTCTGCCGCCGGGCCGGAATCCGGGTGGACCTCACCCCCCGGGAGTTCGCCGTGCTGGAACTGCTGGCCCGCCGCGCGGGTGAGGCCGTGCCCAAGTGGGACCTGCTCCACCACGCGTGGCCCGACGAGGCCCTGGACCCCAACCTCGTCGAGGCGCGCGTCAGTTCCCTCCGCAAGAAGATCGATGCCGCCTTCGAGCGGCGGTCCCTGCAGACGGTACGAGGTACCGGATACCGATTGGTGGACGACCGTGAACGCGACTGAGCCCCGACGCCGCCGCTGGTGGCCCCGTTCGGTACGGGTCCGAGCGGCCCTGGCCGCCGCCCTGACCGCCGCGGTCGTCCTGACCGGCATCGGCTGGTGGGTGCACGAGGAGGTGTACGACGAGAGCATGGTCACCGTCCACGGACAGGCGGCGCAGCACCTCGCCGCGCTCGTCCATCAGGTGGAGGACGGCTCGGTTCCCAGCCGCCGGAGCGCCGCGCCCTACGAGGTCGTCGCGACCGGCAGGAGCGGCGCCGTGGCCGCCGGCGGAGGCATGGACGCCTTCGACTCCGGTGCCCGCCACGTCCTGCCCGCCCCCTCCGACCCCGCGGGCCTGGTGCTGAACGACGACGCCTGGGGGTACGCCTATCGGCCCCTGCGCATACCGAACCGCTCCGACTACGACCACGGGGGCGGCGACGCCCCCTACCTGGCCGGCCGGACCTATACGATCCTCTACCTCGACGTCCGGGCCGCCGACCTGGGCCGCGACAAGGCCGCCGCCCTGGGCGTCGCCGCCGACGCCGCCCTGCGGGTCTACGTGGTGGTCCTCCCGGACACGGCCGAGGCGATGGCCGCGGCCACCGACGGCACGTTGCTGCGCGCCGGCCTCCTCGGCGTCGTCCTGATCGCCGGCGTCGCCTACGTCACCGTCCGCATCGCGCTGCGGCCGGTCGAGGCGATCCGCACCCTCACCGCCTCGGTCGACGCCAAGGACCCACGCGAACGCGTCACCGTCCCCGCCTCCGGTCACGAGATCGCCGCTCTCGCCACCACCATCAACACCACCCTGCAACGCCTCGACACCGCCGCCGCCCAGCAGCGCCGCTTCGTCGCCGACGCGGCCCACGAGCTGCGCAGCCCCCTCACCACCCTGCTGACCAGCCTGGAGGTCGCCCTCGCCTACCCGGAACGCGCCGACTGGCCCGCCACCGCCGCCACCGCCGCACGGCAGACCCGCCGCCTCCAGGCACTCGCCGAGGACCTGCTGCTGCTCGCCCGCCTCGACACCCGCGCCCCCGAGGCCGACAGCGGGACCGTCGACCTGAGCGCCCTCGCCTCCCGGCTGACCGAGCAGTACCCGCTCGACGACCGGCCGTCGACGCTCACCTGCGACGGCAGCGCCGCCGTGCACGTCCGCGGCGACCACGACGGGTTCGAACGGCTGCTGCGCAACCTCCTCGACAACGCCGTCCGCCACGCCGGGAACCGGATCGAGGTCACCGTGCGCGGTGAGGGTGACCGGGCCGTCCTGACGGTGCGGGACGACGGACCGGGCGTGCCCCCCGAGGACGCCGAGCGCATCTTCGAACGCTTCGTCCGGCTCGACGACGCCCGCTCCCCTGACCAGGGCGGCGCCGGCCTGGGCCTCGCCATCGCCCGCGATCTGGCCCAGCGCCACGGAGGCACCCTCACCCTCGCCCCGGAGACGCCCGGAGCGTGCTTCGAGCTGAACCTTCCGGCGGCCCCCGCCCCGAAGGAGGAATGAAGCGGCGGGCGTCGGCACATCCCCGACCGGAGCCCTCTCCGCGCTCAGTCGTGCGGCGGGGGCTCCTCGCGCGGCGGTGCCGTCGAGGCGCGGACCACGAGTTCGGTGGCAAGTTCGACGTGATGGGACTCGAGCTTCTCGCCGTTGGCCAGCCGGAGCGCGGTGCGCAGGGCGGCGGCGCCCATCTCCCGCAGCGGCTGGCGCACGGTGGTCAGCGGCGGGGAGGCCATCTGGGCGAGGCTCGTGTCGTCGAAGCCGACCACGCTCAGGTCCTCGGGCACGCGCAGACCCCGGACGCGGGCGGTCTCGACGACGCCGAGGGCGATCTCGTCGTTGCCCGCGAAGACCGCCGTCGGCGGCGCCTCCAGGTCCAGGAGCGCCGAGGCACCGGTGAGGCCCGTCTCGTAGGTGAACTCACCGGGCCGGACGTACGCCTCCGGTACCCGCTGCCCCTCGGCTTCCATGGCGGCGCGGTAACCGTGCATACGGGCCTGGTTGCAGACGGCCATGGCCGGTCCGCCGAGGTAGGCGATACGACGGTGTCCCAGCGACAGCAGGTGCCGGGTCGCGGCCAGACCGCCGCCGAAGTTGGTCGCCCCGACGCTGTTGACCCTGCTGTCCGGCAGGTGCAGCGGGTCGAGCACCACCAACGGCAGCCCGGAGCGAGCGAGTTCGTTCAAGTGGGCCGCGGTGTAGACGCTGGTGACCGCGATGACGGCGCGCCGCCCGGCCGAGACCAGGTCCCGCGCCCAGTGGGGGGCGCTGGACGCCTTGCTGACCACCACCGAGGCTCCCGACTCGGCCGCCGCGTCGACGATGCCCTCCAGGGTCTCCGCCACGTACGACTTGAGACCGCCCTTGAACTGCACCTCGATGGTCGGGGTCTCGACGGCCTCGGTGTGGCGGAACACCGGTGCCAGGTAGTCGTGCTGATGCAGCAGCTCCTGCACCCGGACGCGGGTGTGGGGCGCCACGTCACCGCGGCCGTTGACCACTTTGGACACGGTCGCGACGGAGACCCCGGCCGCTTGGGCGATGTCCGCCAACGTGGTGCGCCTGGCGTTCGGTCGCATCGGTTCCTCTCAGCTGTGGGCGCCCGAGGAGGGCGTCGACGGGGTCCGGCGCGGGCGGCACCGGGCCCCGACGGCCCGGCATGACCTGCACCGACAGTTTGTCAGCCCGCGGTCACCACGTCACCACCGCCTCCGACCGACCGTTTTCGAAAACCTTTCGCTCTCTCCTGGCGCTTCGACGGGTGGCTCCCATGCCGGTGCAGACCTGAAGCTGCCCGTCTTTCAAGGCCCCGTGCACACGTATTGACAGGGCATCAGCGCGAAACCTAGCTTGCACGGACAGAGCAAGAAGAAGTGATTTTCGAAAACCTTTCACCATGACTCACGAGAAGCCGACGGCTCTCGAGTGCGGAGAAAATCATGGCGCTCTCTCGACGTACCCTCCTCGGCCTGGCCGCCGCCGTGCCCGTCTCCGCGGCGCTGACGGCCTGCGGCGGCTCGTCCGGACCCGGCAAGAGCAGCGGTGCCACGTACTGGTACCTCAACGGACAGCCGCAGGAAGGGGTCAGGGCCGGAGCCGTGGACGCCTTCAACAAGGCCCACCCCGACACCCAGATCGACGACACGACCTACCAGAACGACGCGTACAAGACGAAGATCAAGACCGCCATCGGCGCAGGCAAGGCGCCCACCATCATCTGGGGCTGGGGCGGCGGGACGCTGCGCGCCTACGCGGAGGCCGGCCAGGTCGAGGATCTCACCCCGTGGTTCGACGAGCACCCCGACGTCAAGAAGGGGCTGTTCCCGTCCTCCTTCGGCGCGGCGACCGTCGACGGCAGGATCTACGCGATGCCGAGCGAGACCGTCCAGCCGATCATCCTCTACTACAACCGCAAGGTCTTCGACCAGATCGGGGTGGAGCCGCCCGAGACCTGGGACGACATCATGGCGCTGGTGCCGAGGTTCAACGCCAAGGGCATCGCGCCCTTCGCCCTCGGCGGCCAGTCACGGTGGACGAACATGATGTGGCTGGAGTTCCTGTTCGACCGCATCGGCGGTCCCGAGGTCTTCCAGGCCGCCATCGAGGGCGAGAAGAACGCCTGGTCCCACCCGGACGCCATCAAGGCGCTGACCGCGCTGCAGGACCTGGTCAAGGCCGACGGGTTCGTCAAGGGCTTCTCGTCGATCACCGCGGACTCCAACGCCGACCAGGCGCTGCTGTACACCGGCCGGGCCGCGATGATGCTGCACGGCGCCTGGTCGTACGGGATCCAGCAGGCCGACGGCGGGGACTTCGTCCCCAGCGGCTCGCTGGGCTTCATGAACTTCCCGGCCGTCGACGGCGGCAAGGGCGACCTCAGCAACACGGTCGGCAACCCCGCCCAGTACCTGTCCATCTCCTCGAAGGCGAGTGCGGAGGAGAAGAAGGTCGCCAAGGAGTTCTTCGCCACGGGCCTCCTCCAGGAGGAGGAGGTGAAGAGCTGGATCGGCAACGGCTCGGTCCCGATCCGGCTCGGCACGGAGAAGCTGCTGGCCGCCTCCGACAACGCCGAATTCCTCCAGTTCACCTACGACCTCGCCAGCAAGGCCAAGGTGTTCGTCCAGTCCTGGGACCAGGCACTCAGCCCGACGGCCGCCGAGACGCTGCTGGACAACATCGTCAAGTTGTTCCAACTGTCGATCTCACCGCAGCAGTTCGCGAGCAACCTCAACGCGGTCACCGGCGCATGAGCGCGGCCACCGGCGCGACACGGCGTCGCGAGCCACGCAGCGTCCTGCCGTGGCTCGCGACGCCGGCGCTGCTGCTCTTCGTCGGTTTCGCCGTGGTCCCGCTCGTCGGCGTCTTCGCGCTGAGCTTCACCACCTGGGACGGCATCGGCTCCATCCGCGTGACCGGACTGACCAGTTGGCGTGCGGTGCTCACCGACCCCGGGCTGCCGCACGCCCTCTGGGTGACGTTCCTGGTGATGGCCGTGTCCTGGATCGTGCAGACACCGCTGAGCATCCTCCTCGGCACATTCCTCGCGGGCCGCCAGCGCTACCGCGCGGTGCTGGGCGTGGTGTACTTCGTCCCGCTGATGCTCAGCTCCGCGGCGATCGCCATCGCCTACGAGGCGCTGCTGGACCCCAACTTCGGGCTCGGCGCCGGACTCAAGATCCAGGCGCTCAGCCAGGACTGGCTCGGCCGGCCCTGGCTGGCGTTCGGGGTCGTCGTCTTCGTCGTCTCCTGGCAGTTCGTCCCGTTCCACTCCCTGATCTACCAGGGCGGCGTCCAGCAGATCCCGACGTCCCTCTACGAGGCGGCACAGTTGGACGGCGCCGGACGGATCCGGCAGTTCTTCAGCATCACGCTGCCCCAGCTGAAGTACACCGTCATCACCTCGTCCACACTGATGGTCGTCGGGTCGCTGACCTTCTTCGACCTCATCTTCGTCCTGACCGAGGGCGGCCCCGGCGACGCCACCCGGGTCCTCGCACTCGACATGTACAAGCGGGGATTCCAGGCCAGCCTGATGGGACCGGCCAGCGCCATCGCGGTCATCCTGGTCCTTGTGGGCCTCGCCCTCGCCCTGCTGCTGCGCCGCCTCGGAGGCCGGGACGCCGGTGCGAGCCAACTCGAGGGGGCCTCCTGACGTGACCACCACGCTGACCAAGACGCGACGGCCCGAGAAGACCACCCCGCGCGCGCAGCCACGCCGCTCCCGGTCGGCGACCGCCCGGCGCAACTGGGCCGGAGGGCTGGCGGGGTGGCTGTGGCTCGCCGTCGTCGCCGTGCCTCTGTACTGGACCCTCATCACCAGCCTCAAGGACCGCAGCCGCTACTACGCGAGCAACCCCCTGGTGCCGACGGGCGACCCGACACTGGAGAACTACCGGCTGGTCGTCGAGTCCGACTTCCTGCAGTACTTCGTGAACAGCGTCGTGGTGACCGTGGGCGCGGTGGTGCCCGCGGTCGTCGTGTCCTTCATGGCGGCCTACGCGATCGTCCGCGGCTGGCGTATGCGGGTCCTGCGCGCCATGAACGGGCTGTTCCTCATGGGACTCGCGATCCCGCTGCAGGCGACGGTGATCCCCGTCTACCTGATCATCATCAAGCTGCACCTGTACGACAGCCTCGCGGCGCTGATCCTCCCGTCGATCGCCTTCGCCATCCCGTTGTCCGTGCTGGTGCTCGCCAACTTCATCCGTGACGTGCCCAAGGAGCTGTTCGACTCCATGCGGGTCGACGGCGCCACCGAATGGACGACGCTGTGGCGGCTGGCGGCGCCCCTCACCCGGCCGGCCATCCTCACCGTGAGCATCTTCAACGCCCTGACCATCTGGAACGGATTCCTGCTGCCGCTGGTCCTCACCCAGAGCCCCGACCGCCGGACCCTGCCGCTGGCCCTGTGGACCTTCCAGGGCCAGTACGGGGTCAACGTCCCCGCCGTGCTGGCCGCCGTCGTCCTCACCACGCTGCCCGTCCTGGTGCTGTACGCCTTCGGCCGCCGCCAGCTGCTGAGCGGACTGACCGCGGGGTTCGGCCGGTGACCGGCGCAGGCACCCACCCATCCGTCCACCGGCTCGCCCGTACCGTCCCTGTCACGGGGCGGACGGGCGGAGGAGGAAAGTGAACGCCGACGTGGCCGCGGAGAACACCTCCGCACTCCCGCTCTGGAACGACCCCACCGCCTCCGTCACCGCCCGCGTCGACGCGCTGATCGACGCGATGACCCTGGAGGAGAAGACCGCCCAGCTCTACGGAGTGTGGGTGGGCGCCTCCGACGAGGGCGGCGAGGTCGCCCCGCACCAGCACGAGATGGAGGAGCCCGTCGATCTCGAGGCGCTCCTGCCCACCGGACTGGGCCAGCTCACCCGCCCCTTCGGCACGGTCCCCGTCGACCCCGCCCTGGGCGCGCTCTCCCTGGCCCGCACACAGGCCCGGATCGCCGCCTCCAACCGCTTCGGCATCCCGGCACTCGCGCACGACGAGTGCCTGGCCGGCTTCGCCGCCTGGGGCGCCACCGCCTACCCCGTCCCGCTGTCCTGGGGAGCCGCCTTCGACCCGGACACGGTGCGGCGCATGGCCGCCGCCATCGGCCGCGACATGCGCGCCGTCGGTGTCCACCAGGGTCTCGCCCCCGTGCTGGACGTCGTCCGCGACGCCCGCTGGGGACGTGTGGAGGAGACCATCGGCGAGGACCCGTACCTCGTCGCCACCATCGGCACCGCCTACGTCCAGGGCCTGGAGTCCGCCGGGATCGTCGCCACCCTCAAGCACTTCGCCGGCTACTCCGCCTCCCGCGCCGGCCGCAACCTCGCCCCCTCGTCCCTGGGTCCGCGCGAACGCGCCGACGTGCTGCTGCCGCCCTTCGAGATGGCGATCGGCGAGGGCGGCGCCCGGTCGGTGATGAACGCCTACACCGACACCGACGGCATGCCGTCCGCCGCCGACGAGGACCTGCTCACCGGCCTGCTGCGCGACACCTGGGGCTTCGACGGCACGGTGGTGGCCGACTACTTCGCCATCGCCTTCCTCAGGACCCTGCACGGCATCGCCGGCGACTGGGCGGAGGCCGCCGGAACGGCGCTGCACGCGGGCATCGATGTCGAACTGCCCAACGTCAAGACCTACGGGGCGCCCCTGACCGCGGCCGTCGCCGACGGCCGCGTCCCGGAGAAGCTGGTCGACCGCGCCGTACGCCGGGTGCTCACCCAGAAGATCGCCCTCGGACTGCTCGACCCGGACTGGAACCCCGTCCCCGCCGCCCTCGGCGCGACGGACCAGGACGACCCGGAGGCCCTGCGCGGCCGGATCGACCTGGACGGCCCGGAGAACCGCGCGCTGGCCCGCACGCTCGCCGAGGAAGCGGTCGTCCTGCTCGGCAACGACGGCACGCTGCCGCTTCAACGGCCCCGCCGCATCGCCCTGATCGGCCCCAACGCCGACGAGGCCGCCGCCGTCCTCGGCTGCTACTCCTTCCCCCAGCACATCGGCGTCCGCCACCCCGGCACCCCCCTCGGCATCGAGCTGCCCACCCTGCGCGACACGCTCGCCGCCGAGTTCCCCGACGCCGAGATCACCCACGCCCGCGGCACCGGCGTCGACGACGGGGACCTCTCCGGTCTCGACGAGGCGGCGCGGCTGGCGCGCGAGGCCGACATCGCCCTGGTGGTGCTCGGCGACCGCGCGGGACTCTTCGGGCGGGGTACCAGCGGCGAGGGCTGCGACGTCGAGACGCTGGCGCTGCCCGGCGCGCAGCAGCACCTGCTCGACACCCTGCTCGACCTGGACACGCCCGTGGTGACCGTACTGCTGGCGGGGCGCCCGTACGCCCTCGGCCGCGCGGCCCGGGAGTCCGCGGCGATCGTGCAGTCCTTCTTCCCGGGCGAGGAGGGCACGCGCGCGATCGCCGGGGTGATCAGCGGCCGGGTCAACCCCTCCGGACGCCTCCCGGTCGGCATACCACGGGGTCCGGGCACCCAGCCGGGCACCTACCTCGGGGCGCGGCTCGCGCACGCCAGCAAGGTGTCCAGCATGGACCCGACCCCCGCGTTCCCCTTCGGCCACGGACTGTCCTACACGCGGTTCGACTGGACCGACCTGACCGTGGAGGTGCGGGAAGCCACCACCGAGGGCGAGTTCGCCCTCTCGTTCACCGTCCGGAACACCGGGGGGCGGTCCGGGACCGAGGTCGTGCAGCTGTATCTGCACGACCCGGTCGCCTCCGTCGTCCAGCCCGTGCAGCGCCTCATCGGCTACACCCGGGTCGCCCTGGAGGTGGGGGAGGCCCGGCGTCTGGGCGTCACGGTCCCGGCCGACCTCGCCTCCTTCACCGGGCGCGACGGCCGGCGCGTCGTCGAACCGGGCGAACTGGAACTACGGCTGGCCGCGTCCAGCGCCGACCCGCGCCTGACCGCCCGGGTCACGCTGACCGGGGCGGAGCGCCAGGTGGACCACACGCGGCGGCTCCACGCCACGATCGTCCAGGAGCCGCTCGCCGGCTGACCCCGGGGTGCGCGGCGCACGTCAGGGGCCCGCGCACCCCGGCCCGCCGGGAGAGTCCCGCAGCAGGCCGCGCCGGGCGAGGCTGCGCATCAGCGCGCCCACGCCGAACGTCCACGGCGCGGCCTCCTCGCTCGGGACGACGGTGTTCACCAGGGCGCCGAGCCGCGGGCTGGAGATCCGTACGACGTCGCCGTAGGCGTGGGTGAAGCCCGCGCCGGGCGCGTGCCGGTCCTCGGTCGGCGCGAACAGCGTGCCGGTGAACAGCACGAAACCGTCCGGATACTGATGGTGTGCGCCGTGCGTGGCGGCCACCAGGTCCAGGACGTCACGGCTGATCTCGCGCAGGGAACTGCTGCCCCGCAGGACGTAACCGTTCGCACCCTCGACCCGCAGGTCGATGTCGAGCCCGCGGACGGCGTCGAGGCCGAAGTCCCCGTCGAGCACCCGGACGAACGGGCCGATGGCGCAGGAGGCGTTGTTGTCCTTCGCGCGGGACAGCAGCAGCGCGCTGCGCCCCTCGATGTCGCGGAGATTGACGTCGTTGCCCAGCGTCACGCCGCGCACCCGGCCGTGCGCGTCCACGACGAGGACCGCCTCCGGTTCGGGGTTGTTCCACACGGAGGCCCGCAGTACGCCGATGTCGGCGCCGGTGCCGACCGCGGACAGCACGGGGGCCTTGGTGAACACCTCCGGGTCCGGACCGATCCCGACCTCCAGGTACTGCGACCACAGCCCCTCGGCGACGAGCAGCTCCTTGACCTTGACCGCCTCCGGTGATCCGGGACGGATGCCGTCCAGCCTGCCGCCCACCACCTGCCCGAGGTGCGCGCGCACCCTCGCGGCCTGCGCCGGGTCACCTCCCGTCCGCTCCTCGATGACCCGCTCCAGCAGGCTCCGGGCGAAGGTGACGCCCGCCGCCTTGATCACCTGGAGGTCGACGGGGGCGAGCAGATGCGGCACGTCCCGGCGGCCCGGCGGCGCGCCGAGCAGGTCGTCCAGACGCCAGACGCGTCCCCCGTCGGCCTCGCGGACGACCCGCGCCGCGTCCTCGCGCTCCATGAGGTCGGAGACGGTGGGGGCGAGGGACGTCAGGTCGACGACGTGCTCGCCGCGCACCGCGGCCACGCACGGTCCGTCCCCGTCCGGGTCGTGGACGCGTGCGACGAGGGCGGCCCGGCCGGCGTCCTCGGGAAGGACGGAGCCGGCGGTGAGGTGCGGACGGGGGCGCGCGGGTGTGGATTCCACGGTCGATGCACTCCTGGAAGACGAGAGGGCCGGCTCAGTGGGAGTCGCGGGGGACCTCGTGTCCGCGGCTGCCGCGCAGGAACCCGAAGTCGGCGCCCCGGTCGGCCTGTTCGACGTGCTGGGTGTACAGCCAGGTGTAGCCGCCGGCGTACCGCTCGGCGGGCGGCGTCCACTCCTGCCGGCGTCGGGCGAGTTCCGCGTCGTCCACGTCCAGGCGCAGGGTGCGGCGGGGGACGTCGAGGACGACGGGGTCCCCGTCGCGCACCAGGGCGAGCGGTCCGCCGACGGCGGCCTCCGGCGCCACGTGCAGGACCACCGTCCCGTAGCCGGTGCCGCTCATCCGCCCGTCGCAGACGCGCACCATGTCGGTGACGCCGGCCTTCAGCAGCTTGGCGGGCAGCGGCACGTTGGAGACCTCGGGCATGCCGGGGTAGCCCTTGGGACCGGCGTTGCGGATGACGACGACGGTGTTCTCGTCGACGTCGAGGTCCGGGTCGTCGGCGACCGCGTGGTACGCCTCGGGGGAGTCGAAGACACGGGCGGGGCCGCGGTGGGTGAGCAGATGCGGTGACGCGGCCGACTGCTTGATCACGGCCCCGTCGGGGCACAGGTTGCCGCGCAGGACGGCGATGCCGGTGCCGGCCGGCTGGAAGGGGGCGTCGAGGGGGGTGATGACGTCGGAGTCGACGCGCTCGGCGCCGTCGGTGTTCTCGGCGACCGTGCGTCCGGTGACGGTGACCGGCTCCCCGTGCAGCAGCCCGCCGCCGAGGAGTTCGGCCATGACGGCGGGCAGTCCGCCCGCGTAACAGAAGTCCTCCATGAGGTACGTGCCGCTCGGCATCAGGTTCACCAGGGTCGGCACCGCGCGGACCAGCTCGTCGAAGTCCCCCAGGTCCAGCTTCACTCCGACGCGCCCGGCGAGGGCGGTGAGGTGGATGACGGCGTTGGTGGAGCCGCCGATGGCCGCGTTCACGCGGACGGCGTTCTCGAAGGCCTCACGGGTCAGGATCCGCGAGGGCCGCAACTCCTCCTCCACCATGGCCACGATGCGCCGGCCGGCCGCCTGCGCGGTCTCCATCCGGCGCGAGTCGACGGCCGGCCAGGCCGCCGAGCCCGGCAGCTGCATGCCGAGCGCCTCGGCCACACAGGCCATCGTCGAGGCGGTGCCCATCGTCATGCAGTGCCCGTTGGAGCGCGCCATGCATCCCTCGGCGAAGAAGCACTCCTCCTCGGTCATCCGACCGGTCTTCAGGTCCTCCTCGAACTTCCACACATGCGTGCCCGAACCCACGTCCTGGCCCCGGTACTTGCCGTTCAGCATCGGCCCGCCGGTGACCATGACCGCGGGCAGGTCGACACTCGCGGCGCCCATGAGCATGGCGGGAGTCGTCTTGTCGCAGCCGGACAGCAGGACGACACCGTCGAGCGGGTTGGCCCGGATCAGCTCCTCGACCTCCATGGCCATGAGGTTGCGGTACAGCATGGCGGTGGGGCGCATCAGCGTCTCGCCGGTGGCCATGGTGGGGAACTGCAGCGGAAAGCCGCCCGCCTGCCACACCCCGCGCTTGACCGCCTCGGCGACGCGGGTCAGATGGGCGTTGCACGGGGCGAGTTCGGAGGCGCTGGTCGCGATGCCGATGACGGGACGCCCGTCGAACACCTCGTGTCCGAAGCCCTGGTTGCGCATCCAGGAGCGGTACAGCATCCCGCTGCGCCCCGTGGCGCCGAACCATGCCTGACTGCGGCGGTCCGTGCTCCGGTCGTCGGTCATGTACTCACTCCCGTGGCTCCGGCGTCGTCGGTCGTCCGCTGTGCGAGGGGGCGTCGCGGGGCGCGGCCCCGCTACCCTGGCGCTCAATCATTAAATGATTCGATGAATGGCGTCCAGAGGGCGAGCGGAGATCATGACGAAGTTCCCGACCATGCATCAGCGCGTGGTGGACGAGCTCGGCCGGCGCATCGTGGGCGGCGCGTGGGGGCCGGGCGACCCGCTGCCGGTGGAGGACGCCCTCGCGGCCGCTATCGGTGTCAGCCGGGGGGTGCTGCGGGAGGCGGTCAAGTCGCTGGTGGCCAAGGGGATGCTGCACGTACGTCCGCGCACCGGCACGCGCGTGCTGCCCCCGGAGCACTGGAACCACCTGGATCCCGACGTCCTGCGCTGGAAGCAGGCCGAGGACGCGGCGGCCCTGCTGCGTGACACGGGCGAACTGCGGCGGATCGTCGAGCCCGAGGCGGCCCGCCTCGCCGCCGAGCGGGCGGGCCCCGAGGACGTGCGCGTCCTGTACGACGCGCTCGCCGCCATGGAGGCCGCTGCGGCGTCCCCCGGCCGCGCCGGTTACGTCGAGGCGGACATCGTCTTCCACCGGGCCCTGCTCGACGCGGGCGGCAACCGTCTGCTCGGCTCGCTGGGCCGTGCCGTGGAGATCGCGCTGCAGCACAGCTTCGTGATCAGCACCCAGACACCGGGCGCGGTGGAGGGCTCGCTGCCGGGCCACCGCGCCGTCGTGGAGGCCGTCGAGGCCCGCGACCCCGACGCGGCGGCGGCCGCCGTGCTGGCCGTCATCGAGGCCGCCGGCCAGGAGATCGCCCGGTCGCCCGGCCTGCCGGACGACGACGGCTGAGTGTCCCGCTCACCCGTTCCGAGGGCCGTTCGGCCCGGCACGGGGGACGGTCGTCCCGGGGCAGGGGGACCGGTCGGATCTCTCGCGGCGGCGGCGTGCGCGAGATGGTGTTGTGTGACGGAGCGGCGCCGATCCCTCGCGGCGCCGCTTCCCTTGCTCCCCGCGCTGCTCAAGGCACGCGCGCCCCGCCGACGTGCGCCGGCACCTGCCGTCGCGGACAGTGGAAGACAGGAAGGGAGCGTTGCGCGAGCCGCCGGCTCGGACGGACCCCGCCGCCCCAAGCCCGCCGACCGTGACGGTGGCGTACCGCGGCCCGAGCCGGCCACCACCACGGCGACCGATCCGTACGAGATCACGGAAAGGGCGATCGATCATGGCAGCACCCGTCATGCAACTGCCCGTCATCAGCGAATGCGCCGCCGAGAGCTGCGCCTACAACCACGACCACGCCTGCCGCGCCGCGGCGATCACCGTGGGGGACCTCGACAGCCCCGTCTGTGACACCTTCATGGGCGCCGACCTGGAGGGCGGCGAACCGTCGACCACCGGCCGGGTCGGCGCGTGCAAGATGGCCGACTGCCGCCACAACTCGGGGCTGGAATGCCACGCACCGGCCATCTCCGTCGGGTACGAGCAGGAGCAGGTCGACTGCCTCACCTACGCGCGGCAGTGAGGGCGCCTACTCGGGCCAGGCCGAGTTCTGGATGACCTCCACGAAGTCGGTGCGGCGGAAGCCCGGCACGAAGTGCTCCAGCACGTCCGCGTTCACCGTGCCGAAGGTGGTGTCCGGGCGGTGCTTGAAGCCGTCGGTGAACGCCTGGAGGATCTGGCGCTTGAAGTCCGGGCGCGGGTGGGCCGCGGTGACCTCGTCGATCTGGGCGGCCGTGACGTTGTCCAGGTGCAGGCCCAGCACGTCCGTCTCCACACCCGCCGTCGTGGCCGCGATCTCCGGCGCCAGCTTGTAGGGCACCTCCGGGGTCGTGTGCAGCGCGACGGCCGTCCACACCTTCTCGGCGTCCCCCTCGGACAGCCCGTGGCTCAGCAGGAACGCGCGTGCCTGGTCCGCGCCGTCCATCTCGAACCGCTGGTCGTCGCTGCGGTACGGCGCCACCAGACCGGTGTCGTGGAACATGGCCGCCACGTAGAGCAGTTCCGGGTCGGGCCGCAGTCCGCGCGCCGCCGCCTGCAGACTGCCGAAGAGGAACACCCGGCGGGAGTGGTGGAAGATCAGCGGCGGCGTGGTGTCGCGGATCAGATCGGTGGCGGCCTGCGCCAGCTTGCTGTCGGGGACCGTGATTCCGGCGATCGTCTCACTCATGACTGCCTCCTGGGGCTGGTGGTGACCTCTGCACCTCCACCCTGCGGCCCCCGGGCCTCCGCGTCCGCTCGGGGACGGCCGACAACCCCTCGGAAACGGACACCCGGAAGGCCTGGGCCGTCACGTACGCGGGCCGCGCGGCCCGTCCGCTCCGGTGGTCGAGAAGCGCTGCCGGTACCGGGTCGGGGACAGGCCGAGATGGCGTGCGAAGGCGCGGCGCAGGCTCTCGTAGCTGGGGAATCCCGACAGGGCCGCCGCCTCCGTGGCGTTGCGGCCCGCGTCCAGCAGGGCCTTCGCCAGGTCGAAGCGGATCAGTTCCACGTACTTCATCGGGGTGGTGTCCAGTTCCGCCCGGAACATCCGGGTCAGATGCCGGGGACTCACCCGGACGCGCGCCGCGAGCGCCTTCAGGCTGTGGTCGGCCGTCGGATCCGCCTGCACCGCGTCCTGCACGAGCCGGAGCACCGGGGTCTGCGGTGCCGGACCCTGGAGCGAGGCGGAGAACTGCGACTGTCCGCCCGCCCGCTGCATGTACACCACCAGTGACCGGGCGACGTCGCGCGTCAGGTCGGGCCCGTGGTCGTCCTCCACCAGGGCCAGCGCCAGGTCGATGCCCGCGGTGACCCCGGCAGAGGTGTACGTGGTGCCGTCCCTGACGAAGATCGCGTCGGGTTCCACACGGGCCTCCGGGTGGCGCCGTGCGAGCAGCGCGGTGTGCTGCCAGTGCGTGGTGGCCCGTCTGCCGTCGAGCAGACCGGCCGCTCCGAGCACGAACGCGCCGGTGCAGATCGAGGCGACCCGGCCCGCCCGCGGGGCCAGGTCCGCCGCGGCCGCGCCGAGACCGGGGTCGACGGGGAAGGTGGGCAGCGCGTCACCGCCGACCACCAGCAGGGTGTCGAAGGCGGGGGCGTCCGAGGCGTCCGCGTCGACGGGCACCTGGACACCGATCGAGGAGCGCACGGACTTCCCGCCGACCGAGACGAGACTCAGCCGGTAGCCGGCACCGAAGCGGTTGGCCTCGCTGAAGACCTCCGCGGGACCGGACAGGTCCAGCATCTTCATCCCGTCGAAGACCAGAATGCCGACGCGGTGCTCCCGCCGTTCCATCCGCCTCACTCCACCCGCTCACGGCCGCCGCTCCCACGGCGGCCTTCTCACCCGCATTCTCCTCCCGCCGGGGTGCGCCGTCCGGTCACGCCGACGCGGCCGCCTCCGCGGCACGCCGTGAGACCTCCTTGGCCGCCCGCGCGGCACGCCCCGTCACCTTCCAGCCGGCCAGGCGCAGCGCCACGCCCGGGGTGGGCGGGAAGACGCCCAGCTGCTGCAGCATCGTCACGTCGTCGCGCACCGCCTCGTGCCGCAGGACCAGACCGTCGCGCAGGTCGAGCACATGGATCTGCTCGAAGTCGACGTCCCGGCCGGTCGGCGGCACCGCCTGGTCGAGCGCGCCGTCACGGAACCGGACGAACGGACCGGTGTGACGTCCCTGCATCCGCAGGCGTACCCACACCCGGTCGCCGTCGTGACCGATGTCGTCGATCGGGAAGCGCAGTCCGTCGAAGGCGCCGCGCAGCCACGCCGAGGAGGCGAGGACGCCGGCGCGCCCCCTGAGCGAGCACGCCGCCGGGGCGACGTCCGCCTCGCGGTTGCCGAACCGGTCGTGGACGACGTCCGCGGCGAGTGCGGCGTCACCGGTCTCCAGGACTCGGAAGAGTCCGCGTGCCAGTTCTCCGGGGTCCATGCCCATGAGTCGTGCCTTCCCTGAGGTGCGAGTATTTTGAGGTTACAACGAACCTAATCAATACCCTAAGCGCCCCCTGAAGGTGACGTCGCAGGCTAGAGTGACGCCATGGCAACCAAGCGCGCCTATGCCTCTCCGCTGCGTCAGCAGGCGGCGGCCCGGACCCGGGAGCAGGTCCTGCGGTGCGCGGCCGGCCTGTTCGCCGGCCGCGGCTACGGGCGGGTCACCGTGGCGGACATCGCCGCGGCGGCAGGCGTCTCCCCGAAGACCGTCTTCGCGAGCGTCGGCAGCAAGAGCGACATCCTGGACCGGATCGTCGACCAGGGCGTGACGGCGTCCGGCCACGAGGAGGCCGTGGGCCGCCTGCTCGGGCTCTCCGATCCCCGGGACCTGCTGCGGGAGCTCGCGGCGGCCACCCGACTGGGGAACGAGGGGCAGTTCGTCGTCCACGAGGCCATCCGCAAGGCGCTCCCGGCGCACGAGCAGGCCGAGGAGCTGTGGGAACGCGCCACCGGGGAGTACCGCCGCGCGCTGGGTGCCGTGGCCCGCCACCTGGACACCCTCACACCGCGCCCGCCGACCTCCGTGGAGGAGACGGCCGACCTGCTGTGGTTCTGGTTCGGCCCGTCCGGCTGGCGCACCCTGGTCGTCGAGAACGGCTGGTCGTGGGAGCGCGCGGAGCGGTTCCTGTGCCGTACCGCCACCGCCACACTCTGCTGACGGCCGCCGGGCGGCAAGGCCCGACGGACCTCAACTCACGGCGCCCAGGCGCTCGTCGACCAGGGAGAACACCTCCGCCTGAGCGGCGGGAGCGAGCGCCGTCGCCAGCCACAGCAGGTGGAAGGCGCCCCGCAGCCGCCGCACCCGTACGTCCACCCCGGCGGCGGCCATGTCCCGGGCGTACCGCTCGCCCTCGTCGTGCAGGGGGTCGAGACCTCCGGTGATCACGGTGGCGGGCGGCAGCCCGCGCAGGTCCGTCGCCAGCCCCGGCGCCGCCCGGGGGTCGCCCCGGTCGGCGGCGTCGGGCACATAGCACTCGGTGTACCAGTCCAGCAGCTCGCGGGTGAGGTAGTACCCCTGCGCCAGTTCCCGCCTGCTGGCGGTGTCGACGTACGGCGGGAACGCGGTGAGCGGGGTGATGAGCACCTGGTGCGCGAGGTACGACGCGCCGCGCGTGCGCGACGACTGGGCCACCACCGCGGCCAGCGTGGCCCCCGCGCTGTCACCGGCCACCGACAGGCGGCCCGCGTCGATCCCGAAGTCCTGCGCGTGCGCGGCGACCTGACGCGTCGCCGCCTCGGCGTCCTCCACGGCGGCCGGGAACGGGTGCTCCGGCGCCAGCCGGTAGTCCACGGCGACGACCACGTGCTCCGTGGTGTCTGCCAGGGCGCACAGCGCGCCGTGGTGGCTGTCCGGTCCGCCGACCACGAACCCGCCGCCGTGCAGGTACACGAGGCCGGCGCCCGGCGTGCGGGCGTGACCGGGGCGGTACACGCGCAGGGCGAGCGGGCCGGCCGGGCCGGGGACGGTCGCGGGGGTCACCGTGACCGTGTCCGGCGCCGGCCCCGCCAGCGCGGGCACGGTGCGGTCGGCACGCGCCTGCGCCGCGTCGGCGGGCCGGCGGCCGCTCCCGCCGCCGGCCGCCATCGCCGCGAGGACGGCGTGCGTCCGCTCCGTGTAGTCGGCGGCGGACAGTTCCACGTCCGCCGCCGAGGGGTCGCCCCCGCCGTCTACGACGTGAGCCATTCCAGGATGTCCCCGTTGAGGACGTCGGGGTGCACCGACAGCATGCCGTGGGGGTAGCCCTCGTAGCTCTTGAGGGTGCCGTTCTTCAGCAGCTTCACCGACAAGGGGGCCGCGTCGTCGTAGGGGACGACCTGGTCGTCGGTGCCGTGCATGACGAGCACCGGGACGTCGATCTGCTTCAGGTCCTCGGTGAAGTCGGTCTCCGAAAAGGCCTTGATGCACTCGTAGTGGGCGTTGGCCGCGCCCGTCATGCCCTGCCGCCACCAGTTGTCGATCAGCCCCTGGGAGACCTTGGCGCCCGGCCGGTTGAAGCCGTAGAACGGGCCCGAGGCCACCTCGATGTAGAACTGGGAGCGGTTGGCCGCGAGGGAGGAGCGGAACCCGTCGAAGACGTCGATCGGCGTGCCGCCCGGGTTGCTGTCCGACTTGACCATGACCGGCGGCACCGCGCTCACGAGCACGGCCCGGCCCACACGGTCCTGCTCCGCGCGCGCCACGTAGCGCGCCACCTCGCCGCCGCCGGTGGAGTGCCCGATGTGCACGGCGTCCCGCAGGTCCAGGGCCTCGGTCAGCGCCGCGACATCGGCGGCGTAGGTGTCCATCTCGTGACCGTCCGCCGTCTGGTCGGAGCGGCCGTGGCCGCGGCGGTCGTGGGCGATCACCCGGTAGCCCTGCCCCAGGAAGAACAGCATCTGGGCGTCCCAGTCGTCGGCGCTGAGCGGCCAGCCGTGGTGGAAGACGATGGGCCGGCCGTCGCGTGGGCCCCAGTCCTTGTAGAAGATGGTCGTCCCGTCAGATGTCGTCACCGTGCCCATCGTGGGTCCTCCGCGTGGTGGTGCTGAGGTGGCCGGGTCGTACGGAATCCCGACGCACGGCAGGCATGCGGGCGGACTCCGGCGACCGGAGGGACTGCATCCGGGGCCCGGGGGCCGCGGCCGAATGCACGGCCATCACCTTACGCCGAAGTCGCGAACCGCTCATGTCGGAGCATTTCCGGTGTGTGACCTCAAGGTCGTTAGGTGCCATTTCGTTCCGTATTCTGGTCCAATGCTGCTTGTTCCGAGGTGGGTTCTGCTCTCGTCGGGGTTCGCGCCGTTGCTGCTGATCGCGGGATGGGTGATCGCGGCGGTGCTGGAGGGATCCGCCTACGACCCCGTGACCCAGACGATCAGCGTCCTGGCCGCCTACGGCGCCTCGGGTTCCTGGGTGATGACGGGGGCGTTCATCGCCCTGGGCGTGTGTCATCTGCTGACCGCGTGGGGGCTGCGCGCGGCCGCGGCGGCGGGGCGGGCGGCGCTGGCCGGCGGGGAGTGGCCGCGCTGGCCGTCGCCCTGGGCCCCGCCGAGCAGCGGGGGTTCGCTGGGCCACGGATCGGTGGCCGCCGTCGGCTTCGTGCTGCTGGCCCTGTGGCCGGTCCTGGCCGCCGACGGCCGCCGCACCGCCCCGTGGGCACTGCGGCCCACCCCCTCGCTCGCGGCGACGGCGCTGATGGTCGCCGGCGCGGCGTGGTTCCTGATCGAGATGCACCGGCACGGCATGGCGGGCGTCGCCGAACGTGTGGTGACCGCCGTCCAGTCGCTCTGGCCCTTCGTGGTCGTCACCTCGTGCCTCCGCCACCGCACGGACCGCGAGCGGTCGACGGCGTGACGGGCGGCCTGCGGGCACCTCCCGGCGAGGCGGCGGCGTCCGGGCGCCGCCGACCGGGAGCCCGACGGCCGGCTCGCCCGTCCGTCACACGAACCGCGAACTCCGCACCGGACCGCTCGACCGCACCCCGTCCCGGTCACCCCGCAGCCACGTGTCCCGCACGGCCGAGACGAAGCAGGTGAGCCGTTCGGCCGGGTCCGCGGGGGTCGCCCCGTCACCCTCGTCGGGCTCCGGACCGGCACCCACGACGTTCGCGGCGATCTCCTCCTCCGGGCCCATGGCCGCCTGGCCGCACGGCCCGTGTGGCCCATGTGGCCGGTCACCGTCCGCCGTGGTCCGCCGTCCCTGTGGGGAACTCCTCGCTGCCGAGCACCCGCAGCAGTTCCATCCGCTCGCGGGTCTCGGCGTCCGCAGGGGTGAGCACCAGCAGCTGCTGCCTCTGGTCGGGGGTGACCAGGGTCTCGCAGTCCAGCCGCAGCGGGCCCACGCGGGGGTGCAGCAGGGTCTTGCGGTCCGCGCGCCGGACCGCGACCTCGTGCTCCTCCCAGAGCGCGCGGAAGTCCGCGCTGGCGGCCCGCAGCCGTTCGACGAGCCCGGCGACCGTGGGGTCGCCCGCCCGGCGTCCGGCGGCCGCGCGCAGGTCGGCCACCATGCCGCGGGCGGCGTGCTCCTGGTCCTCCGGGGGGCAGACGGCTCGGACGTCCGGGTCGGTGAACCAGCGGTAGATCATGTACCGGCGGTCGTCGCGGAAGCCGGTGAGGTGCCCGATCAGCGCGGACGCGCGGTTCTGCGCGAGCACCTCGCCGAGGTCGGACAGCACCAGGGCCGGCGTGTCGCCGAGCAGGTCGAGCATGCGCACCAGACCGGCCCGGGCGAGCCGCGCCGTGCCGTCGGCGGGCGGGGGCCGGTGACCGGCCAGATGGAACAGGTGGTCGCGTTCGTCGTCGGACAGGCGCAGCGTGCGGGCCAGCGCGACGAGCAGCTGGGCCGACGGCTGGCTGCTGCGCCCCTGCTCCAGCCGGACCACGTAGTCCACCGACATCCCGGTGAGCATCGCCACCTCCTCCCGGCGCAGTCCGCGCGTGCGGCGCCGGGTGCCCTCGGCGATGCCCACCTCGGCCGGGCGGATCGCCTCACGACGGCGGCGCAGGAAGTCGGCGAGCTGCTCACGTTGCATGACTCCATGCTCCCGCGCGGCACGACGCCCAGCCAGGGAGCGGCGCTCCCACGATGAACGCTCCGCTCCCGCCGGCCGCGCCACCGGCACACAGTGGGTGGCGGACGACGACACGACGACAAGGGAGCACACGATGCGTACACGAATCCTGGGCAGCACCGGACCGGAGGTCTCCGCGCTCGGCCTCGGCGCGATGAGCATGTCGGGGGCGTACGGCGAGGCCGACCGCGCGGAGAGCATCGCCACCGTGCACGCCGCGCTGGACGCCGGCGTCACGCTGATCGACACCGCCGACTTCTACGGCATGGGCCACAACGAACTGCTGCTCGCCGAGGCCCTGCGCGGCCGTGACCGGGACAGCTACCGGCTCAGCGTGAAGTTCGGCATGCTGCGCGGGCCGTCCGCCACCGACTTCGGCGGGGCCGACGGCCGGCCGAAGGCGGTCAAGAACTTCCTCGCCCACACCCTGACCAGGCTCGGCACCGACCACGTCGACATCTACCGCCCCGCCCGTCGGGACCCCGACGTGCCGATCGAGGAGACCGTGGGCGCGGTCAAGGAGCTGATCGACGCCGGTCACGTACGGCACCTCGGCCTCTCCGAGGTCGACGCCGCGACCGTCCGGCGGGCGCACGCCGTGCATCCCGTCGCCGACCTGCAGATCGAGTACTCGCTGATCTCGCGCGCGGTCGAGGAGGAGGTCCTGCCCACGCTGCGGGAGCTCGGCATCGGCCTGACCGCGTACGGCGTCCTCGGCCGCGGGCTCATCTCCGGGCACTGGTCGGCGGACCGCGTCGGCCGGGACGGTGACCACAGGGCGGCGAGCCCCCGGTTCTCGGCCGGCAACGTGGAGCACAACCTCGCCCTCGTCGAATCCCTGCGCCGGGTAGCCGAGGCGAAGGGGTGCACCGTCGCCCAGCTGGTCATCGCTTGGGTGGCGGCGCAGGGGGAGGACATCGTGCCGCTCGTCGGCGCCCGTACCCGCGAGCGGCTCGCGGAGGCGCTGCCCGCGCTCGGCCTGGACCTCACGGCGGACGATCTGACGGAGATCGAGAAGGCGGTGCCGCCCGGCGCGGCACGCGGCGACCGCTACCCGGCGGCGCTCATGTCCGGTCTGGGGGTGGGGAATTGAACCGGTGCCGGTGCCGGTGGTGAGGGTCCTCGGGGGCCGGTCGCCGGCAGGGCCGGACGGCGGCCCCCGCCACGCTCCTGGGCGTACGACACACGGGCCCCCGCCCCTGGGCGTACGACACACAGGCCCCCGCCCCTGGGCGTACCAAACGGCCGGCCCCTACCCCGCCTCCAGGCGCAGAACGCGGCGGGCCGCCTCGGCCTCGGCGGCCGGCGGGGAGAGCTCGTCCAGCGTGTCGAGTTCGGTGTCGTCCGCCAACTCCCGTTCCCAGGCGTCCGCGAGCCGCTGCTGCTCCTCGCGCGGTTTCGTGCCGACGGCCTCCCGGTGCTCCGGGTCCAGGGCCGTGAGGAAACGCTCGACCGAGTCCGTGGGCATGCCGTACTCCTTGTCCATCGGGAAGGCGCCGCTCGGTCCAGGGAGGGCCGGCGCCGCCCGGAACGGCCGCCCGACACGGCCTGCCACCACCATGATGGCCCCTCGCGCCACGGGACCGCCACTTGCCGCGTCTATCGAAATTCGATAGCTTCCCATCGTCATTCGATCGGTGTGCAGTCGCCGTCCCTGGAGTGTCCGATGCCCTCAGCCGTCCCCGCCTCCCGCCCGTCCCTCACCGGCACGGCCCGTACCGACGTCCTGGTCGTCGGGGCCGGGCTGGCCGGGCTGCACCTCGCCACGCTGCTCGCCCGGCGGGGCCACGAGGTGCTCCTGGTGGACCGGCGCACCACCCTGGCCGGCGCGATCCGCACCACCGGGATCTTCGTGCGCAAGACCCTCGAGGACTTCCCGTTGCCCGAGGAGCACCTCGGACCGCCGATCCGGCGCATGCTGCTCTACCCGCCCGGCATGCGCCGCCCCGTCGACCTGGTCAGCGACCGGGACGAGTTCCGGGTGGGCGACATGGCCGGGCTCTACCAGGCCTCCGCCGAGGCCGCCGTCCGCGCCGGCGTGCGCCTCGCGCTGGGCACCCGCTACGGCGGACGGCGGGACGGCGTCTGCCACCTGAGCGGCCGCGAGGGGCCGCTCCAGGTCCGCGCGCGCCACGTCGTCGGCGCCGACGGCGCCCGGTCGAGCGTCGCCCGCGACCTCGGCCTCGACCGCAACCGCCACCTGCTGATCGGGGCCGAGGAGGTCTTCCCGGTGTCCCCGAACGGCGAACCGCCCGCGTTCCACTGCGTGCTCGACCCCCGGTTCGCCCCCGGATACCTGGCGTGGGTGGTCAACGACGGGCAGCACGCCCACGTCGGCGTCGCCGGCTACGCCGACCGCTTTCCCGACGGGATGCGCCGGGCCATGCAGCGCTTCGTCGCCCGCGCGCCCGGGCTGGACGGCGTGCGGCGGACCGGCCCGGTCGAGCGGCGCGGCGGACCGATCCCCGTCGGGGGTGTGTTGCGCCGCATCGGCTGCGCGGAGGGACTGCTGGTGGGGGACGCGGCGGGCGCGGTCTCCCCGCTCACCGCAGGCGGCCTCGACCCCTGCCTGCGGCTGTCGGAGCTGGCCGCCGAGGTCCTCGACGACGCCCTGCGCACCGGGACCCCGCACGCGCTGACCCACTACAGCGGAGCCGCGCTGCGCTCCCGTTTCCGCGGACGGCTGGCGCTGCGCACCGGGCTCGCCCACATACGGACCCCGGCCGCCACCACCGCGGCGTTCACCCTGTTGCGCACACCCCCGGGCCGGGCCGCCGCCCGCCGGATCCTCTTCGGAGACGGTTCCTTCCCAGGTCAGCCCGCCCCGCGGCCGAGCCTGGCGAGCGGCTGACCGCGTCCCGCCCGGCCGGCCGTGCCGCATGCGGGCCCCTGACGCCCCGGGCACGCTGGACCCATGGCGAGCGACCTGCCCATCGTGATCTATCCGCCCGCTGACGACGGCGGCCGCCGTGTCCGCGCGGGCCCGCACTTCCTGGGCATGGCCTACGGGCTCCTGGACGTCGTGGAGTTCCTGCGCCTGGCCGGGATGGAGGAGGTCGACGACGCCTACATGCGGCAGTCCCCGCATGTCGAATGGCGCGGCGGCGGCCCCGACGCCTGGCACTACGAATGACGGGCGCCGTCGACCTGCCCGGGGGCCGGCCGGGTGACGGTCCCGGTGTCGCACGCCTCCGGCACGATGGCGCCATGGCGGAGATGGTCGAACGGGTGGACGAGGACGATCGGGCCGTCGGCCTCGTCAGCAGAAGCGAGGCGATACGCCGGCGGTGGCTGCACCGCGTGGCGACGGTCGTCTGCCGGGACACGCGGGGGCGCGTCCTCGCGCACCGCAGGCCGGACGACAGGGCGCGGTTCCCGGGTGGCCTCAACTGGATGCTCGGGGGCGCGGCGGAGCCCGGCGAGACCTACGAGGAGGCCGCGGCCCGGGAACTGGCGGAGGAACTCGGCGTGCGGGCGCGCCCGGCCCTCGTTCTCACGTTCCGGTGCGCGGGCGTGATCAGCCCGTACCGGCTCGGGCTGACGAGGTCGCGGTGACCGGTTCCGTCACCCCCGACCCCCGGGAGATCGCCTGGTACGACTGGCTGACGGAGCCCCGGCTCGCCGAGCTGGTGCGTGACGAGAGGTTCGTCCCCGACGCCCGCGAGCCCTACGCCCGCTGGACGGACCTCCGCCGGAGCGGCCCGGCCCCCGCCGGCTGAGACCACCGGAACGGGCGCCCCTCACCCGGGGCGCACGGCCCCTCCACGCCACGTCCGCGTTCGCGTGCCGTCGGCCGGGCGGTCACCATGGCAGGGACCGTCTCGTCGTCGCGGAGGGTGGACATGTTGGTGCCGGTCCTGTTCGCACTGGGCGCCGCGCTCAGCAACGCCTTCGCGACCGTGCTCCAGCGGAAGGCCGCGCTGACCGTGCCACGGTCCGACACGCTCCGGGTCGGACTGATCCTCGACCTGTTGCGCCGCCCCGTGTGGCTTCTCGGCATCGCCGCCGTCGTCATCGCCGGCGTCTGCCAGGCCGTCGCACTCGGCACCGGACCGATCACGGTCGTCCAGCCTCTCTTCGTCCTGGAACTGCCGCTCGCTCTCGTCATCGCCACCGTGGTGCTGCGCGGAAGCCTGTCCCGGACCGGCTGGGCGGCCGTCTGCACGGTCGTGGCGGGCCTCGCGGTCCTGCTGTTCGCGGCCTCGCCCGAGGGAAACCGCACCCAGGTGCCGATGACCCACTGGGTTCCCGCCCTGGCTGTGAGCGCCGCCGCCATGGCCGCGCTCGTGCTCGCCGCGCTTCGCCGCCCCGAGGGCCGCGGTCGCGCCGCCTGCTTCGGGCTGGCCGCCGCGATCGGATACGCCATGACGGCCGCGCTGATGAAGGCCTCGGTGCACACCCTCGACGAAGGGGGCGCGAGCGCTTTCTTCACCGCCTGGCAGACGTACGGGTTCGCCCTGTTCGGTGTGTGCGCGCTGTTCCTCCTCGAGAACGCGATGCAGTCCGGCCCCCTCGTCGCCTCACAGCCGGCCCTCACCCTCGGCGACGCCGGCGTGAGCCTCGCGCTCGGCATCACCGTCTTCGCCGAGTCCGTCCGCACCGGCTGGTGGCTGGTGCCGCAGATCCTCGGCGCCGCCCTGATCGCGGCCGGCGTACTGGCCCTGTCCCGCCTCCCCATGGCCCGCGCCCTGACCACCGAGAACCCCGCACCGGCCGACACGGAAACGGCACGCTGACCCGAACGCCGGTGCGCCCCGGCGCGACAGGGCTGTGTAGCGTCCGGCGCATGGAACCCGTGTCCCGGCCCTCGTCACCTCCCGGCGGCCGCCCCCGTGCCCGTGACCTCGGCATCGTCGTCGGGGGCGTTCCGCCCGGGCCGTTCGGCGCGATCACCGACGTGCCCGGGGTCCGGGTCGGGCACACCACGGTGCGGAACCCTCCCGACGTGCACAGCGGTGTCACCGCCGTCGTACCCGACGGGGTGGGTCCCGGGGCGCCCCTGCCGGCGGGCGTCTTCACCGGGAACGGGTACGGCAAACTCATCGGGACGACCCAGCTCGCCGAACTCGGCACGCTGGAGACTCCCGTGCTGCTCACCTCCACGCTGTCCGCGTTCCGGGTCGCCGACGCCCTCGTCGGCTGGATGCTCGAACAGCCCGGCTGCGCCGAGGTACGGAGCCTCAATCCCGTCGTGGGGGAGTGCAACGACGGCCACCTGTCCGACATCCGCTCCCGGCCCGTCCGCGAGGAGCACGTCCGGGCAGCCCTCGCCGGGGCGTCGGCGGGTCCGGTGGCCGAGGGCTGCGTCGGCGCGGGCACCGGCACCGTCGCCCTCGGGTTCAAGGCCGGCATCGGCACCTCCTCACGCACACCCGAGCTGGCCGGCCGCCGGGTCACGGTGGGCGCGCTCGTGCAGGCGAACTTCGGCGGCACCCTGCGCGTGCACGGCCGTACCGTCTCGCCCCGTTCCCTGGGGCTCCAGGACACCGGCCCGTCCGCGGAGACCGGCTCCTGCATGATCGTCGTGGCGACGGACGCCCCGCTCGACGCCCGGCAGCTCACCCGTGTCGCGCGGCGCGCGGTGTTCGCCCTCGCCCGGACGGGCGCCGCCTACAGCCACGGCAGCGGCGACTACGCGATCGCCTTCGCCACCCGCCCCGGCGCGGCGCCCCCGGTCGCCGACGACGGCCTGAGTCCGCTGTTCGAAGCGGTCCTCGACGCCGTCGAGGAGGCCGTGCTCAACTCCCTGCTCGCCGCCACGACCACCACCGGCCACGGCGGCCGCATCGTGCCCGCCCTCCCCGCCGACCGCCTGCTCACCGCCCTCGCCGGCGCGCCCGACGCCGACGCCCACTGATCACGGGCGGCGCCCCCAGACCGTGGCCATCCCCGGGCCCAGCTCGGCCAGGTCCGGCGACTCCAGGTACGCCAGCGCCCGCTCCACCACCCGGGCGTCGACCAGGCCGGACGTCTCCAGCTCCGGCCGGATCCGGCGCCAGGTCCCGGACCAGAACCGGGCCGCCGGGCCGCCCGGGACCAGCGGCGGACAGAACACCTCCGCGCCGACCTCGCGCAGCCCTTCCTCGCGCAGATAACGGGGATACGCCGGCACCTCCGTGAGGTCGGTGCCGATCGTCGTGCGCAGCGCCGCCCACATGGCGTCCATGGTGCGCCGGTAGGCGGAGGACCGGTCGCGGGTGTCCGGCAGCTCCACCGCGTCACCGATCACCAGCACCCCGCCCGGGTTGAGCAGGCCGGCCAGCCGGGAGACGAGCCGGCGCCGCCCCGGCAGGTGCATCAGTACGAACCGCGCGTGGACCAGGTCGAAGGTGCCCGGGTCCAGGTCCTCGTCGGTGACGTCCGCCGTGAGCACCCGCAGCCCCGGCAGGCCGAGCGCGGCCAGGGCACGGGTGTCTTGGTCGAGGGCGACCACCTCGGTGACGCCGGCCCCCTCCAGCAGCCACCGCGCGACGGTCCCCGTGCCCGCCCCCACCTCCAGACACCGCAGGCCCGGCCCCGCGCCCAGCTCCCTCAGCAGGCGCGTGGTGACCGGGTCGTACACCAGCGCGGCGTCGTCGATGCGCTCCGGCTCCCGCGGGTCCTCCGGCGTGAACACCTCGCGCCCGTACCGGCCCGCGGCCCCGCCGCCCGGGGAACCCGCCGGATCCGTCACCGGACGCCCCGGTCAGTTGATGCCGCTGGGCGTGGGCGACGGGGTGCGGCCCGCGAGGACCTCCTGGAGCCGCTCGGTGCCCTGCTCCACGGCGGCCGAGGTGGTGTCGTGGTCGGCGCCGTCGAGACCGCCGTTGGTGACCGTGATCGCGTCCGCGCCGATCTGCACGGCGGCGACGTCCAGGCTCAGCGTGACGGGGTTGCCCCCGCTCTCGCCCTTCACGGTCACCGTCAGTCCCTGCCGCTTGTCGCCGACCTTGGGCATGGACGTCTCGATGACCTGGACGGTCCGCTCGCCGGCGTCGCCGCCGGTCAGCGTGAACTGGTCACAGGTGTCGGGGAGCGAGCTCAGCCACTGCATGGAGTCGTCCAGGTCGGCCCTGTCGTACGCGGCAACCTGGTACAGCAGCCGGGAGTCGCCCTGCTCGAACCCGGTGAGCGCCGAGGCGCCGGAAGGACGGCCCAGCAGGGTCTCGTCGAACAGCGCGTCGACCAGGCGCTGGCAGTCGGGCGTGTCACCCTTGCCGTCGACGAACGCGGCCACGTCGACGCTGCCCAGCAGCAGTGAGTCCCGCCACTCCTGCGGGTTGCGCACCTGTGTCCAGTCGTCCTCGATGTCCGCCGGGGTGATCAGCGCGTTCCGGGCGCCGGCCTCGCTGAGGTCCGACGCGGGCGAGGAGGTGGCGGGCGACGACGAGGCCGGGGGCGAGGTGGTCTGCGCGGCGAGGCCCCGCTCGGCGATCGTGGACGAGGTGTCCGCCTCGGACGACGCGCTGCTGTCCGACCCGGAACAGGCCGCCGTCGCGAACAGCGTGCCGACTGCCAGGGCGGCGGCCAGGACGCGGGCCGGCCGGGCGAGCGGGCGAGGGATGGTCACGTGTGCCTCCTGAGGAACGGGACGGACGCCCGGCGCCGGAGGGGCACCGGGCACGCTTTCCCCCCGGCCTCCCACCGCACCACCGCTCCGCCCGGGTGACCAGCGCAGCGGAGGCATACAGGTGACGGCGCAGGGAAGGCGGGCCCGTGGCCCCGCAGGCGGCGCCCCCGACCGGGGCGGCGACCACCCCGACGGGCGCCCGCCCACGGCGTTCGGCCATGAACGCTGATAAGTTCCCAAAGCAACGTTTTGTCCTGGAAAGGAACGTAGTCACGTCCTCCACCGACAACGGCCTGACGCCGTCCGCAGAGGCGGCCAGGCGCCATCCGACCCTGTTCCGCGCCGTCCGCCGCCGGCAGAATCCGCCGCTGCGCCGGTCGGACATCACAGTGACGGACGAACGTGCGGTCAAGCGCGCGGTCAAGGCCGCCTCGCTCGGCAACGCCATGGAATGGTTCGACTTCGGCATCTACGCCTACCTGGCCGGCACCATCGGCCGGGTCTTCTTCCCCTCCGGGAGCGAGACGGCGCAGCTGCTGTCGTCCTTCGCCACCTTCGCCGTCGCCTTCCTGGTGCGGCCGCTCGGCGGCATGGTCTTCGGGCCGATGGGGGACAAGGTCGGCCGCAAGAAGGTCCTCGCGCTGACGATGATCCTCATGGCGATCGGCACCGCGGCGATCGGCATGCTCCCGACGTACGCGGCGGTCGGCTTCTGGGCACCGCTGCTGCTGATCCTCTTCCGGCTGCTCCAGGGCTTCTCCACCGGCGGCGAGTACGGCGGCGCCTCCACCTTCATCGCGGAGTACGCCCCGGACCGGCGGCGCGGCTACTTCGGCAGCTTCCTCGAACTGGGCACGCTGGCGGGCTACACCGGCGCGGCCACCCTCGTCGTGGCGCTCACCGCCTGGCTCGGTTCCGACACCATGGACGCGTGGGGCTGGCGCATCCCGTTCCTGGTCGCCGGACCGCTGGGTGTCGTCGGCATCTACCTGCGGCTGAAGCTGGACGACACCCCCGCCTACCTCAAGCTGGGGGAGAGCAACGTCCGCGCCTCCGAGGCGGCGAACCAGGTCGAGACCACGGCCCGCGGCGACCTCGCCAAGATCTTCCAGCGGCACTGGCGGCCCCTGGTGCTGTGCATCGCCCTCGTCGGCGCGTACAACATCACCGACTACATGCTGCTGTCGTACATGCCGACGTACCTGTCCGACGAGCTGCACTACAAGGAGTCGCACGGGCTGCTGATCCTGGTCGGCACCATGGTGGTGCTGATGCTGATCATCAACCAGGTCGGCCGGCTCAACGACCGCTACGGGCGCAAGCCGCTGCTGATGACCGGCATGCTGGGCTTCCTCGTGCTGTCCGCGCCGGCGTTCCTGCTGGTGCGGCAGGGCAGTCTGCTCGCGGTGTCGGCCGGCATGCTGATGCTCGGCCTGTCCCTGGTCTGTCTGCTCGGCACCATGTCGGCCGCGCTGCCCGCCATGTTCCCGACGTCCGTGCGCTACGGCTCCCTGTCGGTCGGCTACAACCTGTCGGCGTCGCTGTTCGGCGGCACCACCCCGCTGGTCATCACCGCGCTGATCGGCGTGACCGGCTCCGACATGATGCCCGCGTACTACGCGATGGCGGCCGCCCTGGTCGGTGTGATCGCGGTGGCCTGCATGAAGGAGACGGCCCGGCAGCCGCTGGAGGGGTCGCCCCCGTCGGTGCAGAGCGAGGCGGAGGCCGCGGAGATCGTGGAGGCGCAGGCGCCGACACCGAGGTTCTGACGGCCGCACCGGCACACACGTGAGGGGCGGGCGCCATGCGCCCGCCCCTCATCGATGTCCTCCTCCGCCCGTCAGAGCCCGGCGAGCAGCTTGTAGGAGGGGGCGGGGCTGCTGCCGGGGCGGCGGGCCACGCTGGGCGGGCTGCCGCGGGAAGGTCCTCGGGGCGCGCAACTCGCCCTGCTCCCGCACGGGCTCGCTCACCCGCTCCGCGCCGAGGACGCCGATCAGCTCGTCCTCCAGGTCCGCCGCGCAGACGAAGACGCCGTGGCTTCCGGCGCCGCCCCCCGGCGTGCAGTGGCCGAGTTCGCGCTCGTCGCAGAGCCCCTCAGGCGCAGGCCCGGGCCGCGCGGGCCCAGCAGTGCGGAGAACCGGCCGACGTTCGTCGCGCCGCCCGTCGGCAGCACACGGACACCCTCCGCCGCCAGGTCCCGGCTGTGACGCGCGGCCGGCGCGCCGACCGCGGCGGCGGCACCAAGCTCCTCCACCAGGACGACGGTACGGACGGACAGCCGCGCGGCCGGCTCGCGCGCCGGGTCACCGGGCCCGCCCGCCGCCACGCGCTCGCCGCGTCCCGGAACGCGTTCATGTCGCTCATGAGGACGAGTCTTCGCCGACGCCGGCGACCGCGGTGGTGATGTACGGCTCGCGGCCACGACCCCGCGGCCCGTCAGGCACAGCGAGCGGCCGTGCGCACGCACGGCGGTGAGGGGAGCAGCCGGTGGCGTCGGCGTTGGCGGGAACCCGTCGGAGACTGGCACGCGCCCCCATGGGAGCCCGCCCGACGGCTCGTTAGCTTCGGTGACGTCCGCCGAGTACGGACATCCCCACCGAAGGAAGACACCGTATGCACGCGCAGATCGTCCTGTTCGACGGCTTCGACCCGCTCGACGTCGTCGCACCCTACGAGGTCCTGTACGCGGGCGGCACCGCGTCCGACGGCGCGCTCACGGTCGAGCTGGTCACCGCGGAGGGCCCGCGCGAGGTGGTCAGCGGCACCGGCACCCTCACCCTGCGGGCCACCGGCACGCTCGATCCCCGCACCGCCGACCTGATCGTGGTCCCGGGCGCCTCGGGCCGGGTCGGTGAGCCCGGCGAGGTGCCCGACGTCGAGGCGGGGGAGGGGGAGTGGCGGCAGGACGAGTTCGTCCCCGTCCTGCTGGGCCGCGCCCTCACCACCAGCCTGCCCGCGTTGCTCAAGGAGGCGCTGGACGACCCGACCGTGACCGTCGCCACGGTGTGCGGCGGCTCGCTCGTCCCGGCCATGGCCGGCTTGCTGGAGGGCCGCCACGCCACCACCCACCACCTCGGCATCGACATGCTCGACGCGACCGGCGTCCACGCGGTGCGCGCCCGCGTCGTCGACGACGGCGACCTGGTCAGCGGCGCCGGCGTCACCTCGGGCCTCGACCTGGGCCTCTACCTGCTCGAACGGGAACTGGGCCCGCGCATCGCCCACGCCGTCGAGACGCTCTTCGCCCACGAGCGCCGCGGCACCGTCTGGCGCGCCACGGGCCCCGCCCCGGCCGCGCTGTGACGTATCCCGCCTCACCCGTCATCCCGCCCGCCCGCCTGTCAGGAGCACCTCGCACATGACCGCCGACCCCGCCCGCACCGCCACGATCGAAGGTGTCTGGGACCTGACCATCGCCACCCCCGTCGGCCGCATCAGGGCCGCCGTCGCGTTCGGGAGGGAGGACGACACCCTGGTCGGCGTCGCGTCCGGGGCCGGCGAGGACGTACCGCTCCGGGACATCGCCGTCGACGGCGCCCAGGTCACCTGGAAGCAGTCCGTCACCAAGCCCCTCCGGCTGAACCTGGCCTTCGCGGTCCAGATCGAAGGCGACACCCTGGAGGGCACGTCCCGGGCCGGCCGTCTGCCCGCCTCGAAGGTGACGGGGACGCGCCGGACGACGCCGGCGCGGGTCGCGGAATAGGGCACCGGGGGTTGCTGTTACACCTGCTGCCTGACATGCGCGAGTCACTCGACTCGGGCGGTGACGGCGGAAGGAGCACCTCATGGCACGCAGCACGGCACGCCCGATCGTCAAGCTGAAGTCCACGGCCGGCACGGGCGTCACCTACGTGACGCGGAAGAACCGTCTGAACGACCCCGACCGTCTGGTCCTGCGCAAGTACGACGCGGTCGCCGGCGAGCACGTCCTCTTCCGCGAGGAACGCTGACCCACCTTGTCTCCGCCGCTCCCCGCGGCGGAGGCCGCGAGAAAGGACACGCCATGAGGCACGGCATCCACCCCGTCTCCCGCCCGGTCGTCTTCCGTGACCGCGCGGCAGGGTTCCAGTTCCTGAGCCGCTCCACCCTCGACTCGGACAAGACGGTCGAGTGGGAGGACGGCGCGACGTACCCGGTCGTCGACGTGGAGATCTCGTCGGCGAGCCACCCGTTCCACACCGGCACCGCACGCGTCCTCGACACCGCGGGACGCGTGGAGCGCTTCGAGCGGCGCTACGGCACCGCCTCCGCCCGCCGCTGACCGGTTCCCGGCCCTGTCCGGGGTCCCCCACCAGGAGTTCGTGATGAAGGTACGCAAGTCCCTGCGCTCGTTGAAGGCCAAGCCCGGCGCCCAGGTGGTGCGCCGCCGGGGCGTGACCTTCGTGATCAACAAGAAGGACCCGCGGTTCAAGGCCCGCCAGGGCTGACGCGCCGCAGGCACCACGACGTCCCGACGGCCCGGCATCGCCTCGCGCGGTGCCGGGCCGTCCCGCGTGAGTGAGGCCCTCCCGCCGCACGGCGATCGCCTCCCGGTGCGGTACTCCCGCCGCACGGCCAGGATGGAGGGACGTCGCGCACGGGCCCGAGGAGTGCCGACGGCGACCGGGACCACCGGCCTCGGGCGAGGGCGCCCCGGCAGGCGCTGCCGCCGGCCGGGGGCGAACGGCAGCCTGGAGGCGGAGATGACGGTGAACCGGGTCGGCATGGTCGTGCACGGCGGACGCCCCGAGCGGTGGAGGCGGCCGGCACCGTCCGGGCGTGGTGCCTGGAACACGGCATCGCCTGCAAGGACATCGACGTCTGGGACGACGGCGGACGGCACAGCGCCCACGAGGAGGTGGCGGCGCGGCGATCCGGACCTGGTCGTCACCTCGCGGCGACGGCACCTTCCTGCGCGGCGCCCGCCTGGCCGCCGCCGCGGCGCCTTGGTGCTCGGGTCGACCTGGGCAGGGTGGGCTTCCTGACGGAGGTGCCCACGACCGAGGTGCGCACCGCGCTGGACGCCGTGCACGAGGGCCGGATGGAGATCGAGCAGCGCCTGCTGCTGACCATGCGTGCCTCGCGGCGCCTGGAGGTCCCCGCCGACATAGAGGCACTCATGCGGTACGGGCGGGCCCGCTGCCCGCCGACCAGCGTGCGGCCCGACTGCGAGACGGCGGCGAGTGGGGCGTCCCGCTGGACGTGGCGGCCCTCAACGACGTGGTCTGGAGAAGCTCGCCGGGACCGCCAGATCTCGGTCGGCGTCTACATCTCGGGCAGGCTGCTCGCCTCGTACTCGGCGGACGCGCTGCTGGTGGCGACCCCGACCGGTCGACGGCGTACAGCTTCGCCGCCGGGGGTCGGTCGTCTCCCCGCGCGCGGAGGTGCTGGTGTTCACGCCGGTCGCGCCGCACATGACGTTCAACCGCTCGGTGGTGGCCGCGCCGGACGAGCCGGTCGGGCTGCGGGTGCTGGAACGCTCCGGGCGGGCCGCGGTCAGCGTCGACGGGCAGGTCCGTGGAGTCATCGGCCCCGGAGACTGGATCGGCGTCTACGCGGCTCCTCGCAGACTGCGCGCGGTACGCCTCGGCCCGATGGACTTCTACGGCCGGCTGCGCGAACGCATGAACCTCACCGACGCACCCGCCGCGGTGGCCGACGGCACGCCCGCGCCCCTGTGGCCGTGAGCACCCCGCCTCCCGGGGACCTGGCCCACCTGGCCATGCCCCAGAGCCCGGTCGCCCAGCCGTGACCGGGCGCGGGCCGGGGACTCAGTGGACGAGCGCCTTGACGGCTGTGAGGTCCTCGCCGGTCAGCTCCGCGATCCGGTGCGCCGGCACTCCGGCCGCCACGGCACGGGCGAGCAGTGCCTCGCGGCCCTCCGCGCACGAGCGGTAGGCAAGGAGCTCCTCCTCCATCCGGGCGACGTCGCGGGGGGCGTTGAGCTGCCGCACCCGGCTCAGCTCCTCGTCGCCGAGGGGCACGGGCAGCCGCTCGGCGCCCTCCGGGACGGCCGAGGTCTCCTCCGGCGGCAGGAGCCGCAGCCCGGGCGTGGTCACGGTGACGCCCTGAGCCCCCAGCCACGCCCGCACGGCCGGCGTGTCCAGGAAGGCGGCGTCCTCCACGGCGGCGAGCGGCACCCCCAGCGACACGGCGGGGTCGTCGAACAGCACGAGATAGGCGTCGTCGGTCATCGTCGTTTCCTCCTGCGGGGACATGTGATCCCACTCCGGTGTCCGGTGGACCTCCACTACCCCCCGACGGCCGATCCACGACAGGCCGTCACCCGGAAGGCGGCGGGCACGCGCAGGGCCGGGCCGGGCCCGGATCCGGCCGATGACCGAAGGGGGTGCCCACGCCCTACGCCCTTCCTGCGTGTACGGGACGCTCCAGTTGCTCATCGGCCGCCTCACGAGGCGCCAACCACGGGGACCGGGTGCTGTGTTGACCGGCGTGGACCACTGCCCCTCAGTCATGTCACGTGCCTCCGTCGTGCGACGATTCCCCGGCATGGCGGAGCTACGGACGAGGACAGGCTGATGGAGTACGTCGATCTCGACGCACGGACAGGGGAGTTGTCCGGCTTCCTGGACCCGGCCCGCTACCTGAGCTCCCTGCCCTCGATCGCCGGTGATCTGCCCCCAGGTGCCCGTGCCTTCGCCACCGACCCGGACCACTACGACTTCCGCAGCCGGCGTTGTGTGAAGGACCTGACGGTTCAGGCCGTCCGGGGCGCGGGCACCGAGGAGGTGGAGGTCGAGCTCCGGCACAACTGCTGGAAGCACGACCGAGATCTGATCGTCCGCTACACCGGGGTGTCGAGCTTCCTCATCGATTCCGTCGACGGGGACCACGTCCGAGGGACAGGACTCGGCGCCGTGATGCTCGACGAGATCCTCCCGCACGAAGACGGCTGCGTTCACGAGATCGCCTGCTGGGACGGAACGCTCACCGTCGTCTGCCGCGACCTCCGGGCGACCTGGACGGAAGCCGTCTGTTCGCAAGCCTGAGCCCGGGACGCGCTCGACCTGCCGTGTACACACCTGGAATCAGACGCTGTGCCACCGCGCCCCGCAGGACGGTCAGGCGACTGCCCCGCCCGCGCCGCCGTACGACCGCCACGGACAGGGGTGGGGCGCGGCACCCTCGCCGCGCCCCACCCCCAGCCTCGGTCACTGCTACCCGTTGTCGACCTCCTGGTCGAAGTCCCGCGCGCAGTCCTGCCGGTCGCTCTGGCTGTTCGCGTGTTCGATGCAGTCCTGGTAGTTCTTGAACTCGTCGCTGTTGATCACGGCCACACCCATGGCCAGGAGCACCGACGACACCACCAGGGCGAGCGCGCCGAGCACCGCGCCGATGACGGACATGGTCCCGTTCGTGGCCACACCTCGTCTGCTGCGCCGGAAGCCCAGCACACCGAAGATCAGGGCCAGCACACCCAGCACGATGCCGCCGATCGCGGTCCAGAACAGCAGGGCACCCACGATGCCCAGCACCAGCGCCGCGATACCGAAGCCGTTGCGTCGCTCACCCGAACCGACCGCCTGCTGAGGCCCCGCCCCGTGGTGTCCTTGTGTCGAAGTCATCCGTGCGTCCTCCGATATGAGGGGTCATCAGTTGGTCTCGCCCGGTCCGTGTGCCCTGACGGCCCGCTCGCATTCCGCCCGGCGCCCCGAGAACCCTGTCCAGGGGGCGGCGACCACCGCGTCGATGATCCAGGCCACGACCGTGCCGAATGACCCGACGGTCCGCCCACCCCCACCCCGCTCGCCGCTCCCTCACATTCGCCCCTTGTGCCCTGACCTGCGCACCCCTACGATGAATGCGCTTTCATCAGCATCACGCACGCCCACTCCGCGCGCACTGACCTAGGGATGACGCCCGATGAGTACCGCCCCCACGGTGTACGACGTGGCCGAACGCTCCGGCGTGTCCATCGCCACCGTGTCCCGCGTCTACCGCAACCCCGACTCGGTGCGGGCGCAGACCCGTGAGCGGGTCCTCGCCGCCGCGCGCGACCTCGGCTACGTACCCAGCGGCAACGCGCGCGGACTCGCCAGCCGCTCCACGGGCGTCCTCGGCCTCTGTTTCCCCGACTACGCGGACCCGGACACCGACGCCGAGGACGACGACGCGGCGATGCTCTACTCCGACCAGATCATCCGCGGCATGGAGCGCGCGGCCCGCAGGCACGGCTACGCCCTTCTCATCGCCGCCTCCCTCAAGGGGGGCCCGGAGAGCCTCGTGGCGAAGGTCGCCGGGCGGGTCGACGGGTTCGCCGTGCTGGCCCGCACCGTACCCACGGAGGAACTGGAGGGCATCTCCCGGCGCCGACCCGTCGTCATGCTCGCCGGGCCCCGTGAGGAGGGCGACCACCTGGACCACCTCGACCACATCGAGGTCGCCAACTTCGACGGTCAGCGTGAGCTGACCCGCCACCTCATCGAGGACCACGGCCTGCGCCGCCTCGCCTTCGTCGGCTCCGCCGAGGAGTCACCGGACGTCGGGGCCCGCTTCCAGGGCTTCCTCGCGGCCTGCCGTGCCGCCGGCGTCGACGCCCCCGAGGAGCCTGCCGTGCGCGCCGCCATGATGACCCAGGCCGAGGGCGCCCGCGCCGCCGACGCCCTGTGCGACCGCGCCGGCGGACCGCCGCAGGCCCTCGTCTGCGCCAACGACCAGATGGCCGTCGGCGCCCTGCACGCACTGGAACGCCGGGGCGTGGCCGTGCCCGGCGACGTGGCGGTCACCGGCTTCGACGGCATTCCGCTCGGCCGGCTCGTCCGCCCGACCCTCACCACCGTCCGCCAGCCCATGCTGCGCATGGGGGAGGAGGCGGTCGAACTGCTCGTACGACGCCTCGGCGGTGCGTCCGCCGCCGACCCGGTGTCCCTCATGCTCCCCGTCACCGTCGCCCGCCGCGCCAGTTGCGGCTGCGGCCCCGAGGAGCGGACCGTCGCCATCGGGGCCTGAGATCCGCCGTGCCCGCAGCCGCCCGTTCCGGAGTGGGCGCGGGTTGCTCACGTGCGCGCGGTGCGGTCGCCCACCCGCACGCCACGTGGCCCGAACCGTTTCACCACACGCCCCTCACCGCACCCCCACGGGACGTATCTCACACCCGCTTCCGTACACCTCGCCCCCGGCCTAGGTTGCCGACAGGGCCTGTGCCCGTCACCGGGGGTGTCCGCCTGCCGCGAGGTACGCGCGCAGGTGAACGCCCCTTCTTCGCGTCCGGCGGGGCGCGCCGCAGCCGTTACCGGAGTGTGACCGAGCTCCCCCTTGTCACGGCGGAGCCCCTCCCGCAGAGTCATGTATGCGCTTACAGAATGCGCATACATCAGGAACGCTCGAGGAGGAGCAGTCCATGCACCGCGCCACACCTGCCGCGCTCGCCCTCACCGTGGCGTCCGCGCTCACCCTCACCGCCTGTGGCGGCTCCGGTGGCGCGGACGTGGACGCCGATGCCGAGCAGACGCTCACCGTCTGGGCCATGGGCACCGAGGGTGAGAAGCTCGCCGAGGTCGCCGAGGCCTACGAGAAGTCCCACCCGAACATCACCGTCAAGGTGACCCCGGTGGGCTGGGACGTGGCGCACCAGAAGCTCGTCGCCGCGGCCGCCGCGGGAAAGCTGCCCGACGTCATGCAGATGGGCGGCACCTACCTCGGTGAGTTCGCCGACATGGGCGTCCTGGAACCGGTCGACACCACGACCGTCAAGGAGGGTGACTTCTTCCCCGCCGCCTGGCAGCAGGCCTCGTACGACGGCGAGACGTACGGCGTGCCCTGGTACGTCGACACCCGCGTCCTCTTCTACCGCACCGACCTCGCCGCCAAGGCGGGTCTCGCGAAGCCGCCCGCCACCACGGACGAACTGCGCCGGGCCGCCCAGGCGTATCAGGACCGGGCGAAGACCAAGTGGGGCTTGTCCGTCCAGCCCGGCGGACTCGACACCGTGCAGAGCTTCTACCCGTTCCTGTACTCCGCCGGCGGCGAGATCCTCACCGAGGACGGCAAGGCGGTCGTCAACAGCCCCGAGGCGGTCAGGGCGCTGGAGACCTACGGCGACTTCTTCGCCAAGGGCCTCAGCGAGAAGTCGGTCCGCCCCGGCTACGACGTGACCAAGGACTTCAACACCGGCGACGTGCCGATGTTCCTCGGCGGACCGTGGATCATGTCGCTGCTCGACGAGAACTACCCCGACATCAAGGGCAAGTGGGCCGTCGCTCCCGTGCCCGCCGACAAGGAGTCGGTCTCCATGGCCGGCGGCTCCAGCCTCGCCGTCTCCGCGGACAGCGAGCACAAGGCAGCCGCGAAGGAGTTCATCTCCTCCCTGACCGGTGCCCGGGGCCAGTCCGACTGGTACGGGCGCACCCGCGACCTGCCCGCCAACAAGCAGGCCTGGGAGTCCGGCGACCTCGCCACCGACCCCAAGCTGAAGATCTGGCGCGAGCAGATGGAGACCGCCAGGACCACGCCGTCCCACCCCCGGCTGACCGAGATCACCTCCAAGGTGGACGCCGCCATCGAGTCGGTCACCCAGGGCAAGTCCGACGCGAAGGCCGCTCTGGACAAGGCGCAGTCCGAGATCGAAGGACTCGTGGAGTAACCGGCATGCCCCTGCTGACCAAAGCGGCCGCCGACCCGGCGGCCGCGGTGACCAAGACCGGCCCGCAAGGGCCCCCGGGAGACGGCCGGCGCGCCCGCCGCCCGCTCGGCCGGCACAACCTCTACGGCTGGCTGTTCTCCACGCCGTTCCTGGTGCTGTTCGCCGTCTTCATGGCGTTCCCGATCGTCGCGACGCTCCTGATGAGCCTCACCGACTTCGGGGCCCGCCATGTCACCCGCCCTCTGGAGGCGGAGTTCGTCGGCCTCGACAACTACACCAAGCTGTTCGAGGACGACCGGTTCCGCACCGCCCTGTTCAACACGGCGTACTTCGTGGTCGTCGGTGTCCCGCTGACCGTCCTGCTCGGACTGCTCGTCGCGATCTTGCTGAACAACGGCATCGACCGCGCCCGCACCTTCTTCCGGGTCGGCTTCTACGCCCCGGTGGTCACCGCCATCGTCGCGGTCGCCGTCGTCTGGCGGTTCGTCCTCGACCCGTCCGACGGCCTGATCGCCGGCCTCGCGGCCGAAGTGGGCATGACCGCACCGGACTTCCTCGGCTCCGAGACCTGGGCCATGCCCTCGCTCATCGCCATGGCGGTGTGGCGCAACCTCGGCACCGTCATGGTGCTGTTCATCGCCGGCCTCCAGGCGATCCCCGCCGACGTACGGGAGGCGGCGCGGCTCGACGGCGCCGGCGCCTGGCAGGAGATGCGCCGCATCACCGTGCCATTGCTGCGGCCCACCATGCTCTACGCCACCGTCATCACCACCATCGGCTACCTCAACGTCTTCGAGGAGCCGTTCGTGATGACCCAGGGCGGCCCGTCCGACGCGACACTCACCGTCTCCCTGGACATGTACCGCGAGGGCTTCAACTTCTTCCACATGGGCTATGCGAGCGCCATGGCGTACGTGCTGTTCGTGGTCGTCATGGGCATCACGGTGCTCCAGCTCCGACTGCTGAAGGACAACACCCGATGAGCGCCCCCACGGCATCCCCGCGCCCGGTGCCCGTACCGGCCCGCCCCCGCGGACGGGGCCGCGTCCGCACCCCCCTGCTGTACGTCGTCGCCTCGCTCGGCCTGCTGGTGACGGCCGCCCCGTTCCTGTGGATGGCGCTGTCGGCCTTCAAGACCCGGCGGGACCTGACCGCGAGCCCGCCGGTGTGGCTCCCCTCCGAGTGGACGCTGAGCAACTTCACCGCCCTGCTCGACCAGCTCGACATGCCCCGCTATTTCCTCAACTCCCTGGTCGTGGCGGTCCTGGTCACCCTGTGCAACCTGCTGTTCTGCTCCATGCTCGGCTACGCGCTGGCCAAGCTGGAGTTCACCGGCCGGTCCAAGGTGTTCGGTGTCGTGCTGGCCGCCCTCATGGTGCCCGGCAACCTGCTGATCCTGCCGCTGTACGTGCTGATGACGAAGTTCGGCCTGATCGACACCTACGCCGGTCTCGTCCTGCCCTTCGCGGCGGGGGCGTTCGGCGTGTTCCTGATGCGCCAGTTCATGCAGTCCATCCCCGACGAGCTGCTGGAGGCGGCCAGGATCGACGGCGCCGGCGAGTGGTACATCTTCTGGCGCATCGTGATGCCGCTGGTGAAGCCCGCCCTCGCGACGCTGACGATCTTCACCTTCCTCGGCTCGTGGAACAACTTCGTCTGGCCGCTCATCGCGACCAACGACCCCGACAAGTACACCCTGCCGGTCGCCCTGGCCACCTTCGCCAACGATCCCAACCGGACCGTCGGCGGCGGCAACGGCATGCTGATGGCGGGCTCGCTGCTCGTCGTGCTGCCGGTCCTGCTGGTCTTCGTGGTCCTCCAGCGCCACTTCACCCAGGGCATCGCGACCGCCGGACTCAAGTGACCCGTTCCCCGGCCCGCTCCACCGGTCCGCCCCACCCCCACCAGAGAGAAAAGGACGATGACGCGTACCTCCCTGCCCTTCCCCGACGGCTTCCTGTGGGGGGCGTCCACCGCCGCCCACCAGATCGAGGGGAACAACGTCAACAGCGACTGGTGGCGGAAGGAACACGACCCGGCGGCGAACATCGCGGAACCCAGCCTCGACGCCTGCGACAGCTACCACCGCTGGGAGCAGGACATGGACCTGCTCGCGCAACTCGGCTTCACCGACTACCGGTTCAGCGTGGAGTGGGCCCGTGTCGAGCCGGTGCCCGGTACCTTCTCGCACGCCGAGATCGCGCACTACCGCCGGATGGTCGAGGGCGCCGTGGCGCGCGGCCTGCGGCCCATGGTCACCCTGCACCACTTCACCGTCCCGCAGTGGTTCGAGGACCTCGGCGGCTGGACCGCCGACGGCGCGGCGGACCTGTTCGCCCGCTACGTCGAGCACTGCGCGCCGGTCTTCTCCGAGGGCGTCAGGCATGTCTGCACCATCAACGAGCCCAACATGATCGCCGTCATGGCGGGCGCGGCGAAGGCCGGTGGCCAGGGCTTCCCGCCCGCCGGACTGCCCACCCCCGACGAGGACACCACCCACGCCGTCATCGCCGCCCACCACGCCGCCGTCAAGGCCGTACGGGCGATCGACCCCGCCGTCCAGGTCGGCTGGACGATCGCCAACCAGGTCTACCAGGCCCTCCCCGGCGCCGAGGACGTCACCGCCGCCTACCGGTACCCCCGCGAGGACGTCTTCATCGAGGCGGCACGCGGCGACGACTGGATCGGCGTGCAGTCCTACACCCGCACCAAGATCGGCACCGACGGCCCCGTCCCCGCCCCCGAGGACGCCGAGCGCACCCTCACCCAGTGGGAGTACTACCCGGCCGCCGTCGGCCACGCCCTGCGCCACACCGCCGGCCTCGCCGGCCCCGGCATGCCGCTGATCGTCACCGAGAACGGCATCGCCACGGCGGACGACACCCGCCGCGTCGACTACTACACCGGCGCCCTGGAGGCGGTCACCGCCGCGATCGAGGACGGCGTCAACGTCCAGGGCTACCTGGCCTGGAGCGCCCTCGACAACTACGAGTGGGGCTCCTACAAGCCGACCTTCGGCCTGATCGCGGTCGACCCGGTCACCTTCGAGCGCACCCCCAAGCCCTCCGCCGCCTGGCTCGGCGGACTGGGCCGTACCCGGCAGCTGCCGCGCGCCGAGCGCTGACCCCGGCGCACCGAGCGCCGAACCCTGGCGCACCGCAGCGCGCCGGCCCCGGTCCGGGAGCCGGTGGGCCCCTGACACCCACCGGCTCCCGCACACCCCCTGACGCGCACCCCGCACCGCACGACGCCCCGCAGGCCGGCGCCCCACCGCCCGTCGCACCCGCCCTTCACTGGAGGCTGGAGCCGCATGAACCGTCGTACGTTCCTCACCACCGCCACCCTCACCGCCGCGGCCTCCGCGACCGCCCTCGCCGCACCCGCCGCGGCAACCGGCGGCGCCGGCGCCGGGCGCGCCCCGTTCCGCGCCTGGTTCGAGGCGACCCACCGCTCCCTGGAGGCGATGACCACCGACCTCGGCCTGACCGCCGACAAGATCGACGTCAGCGGCACGGGCACTCCCGTCCCGTCCGCGCAGACCTCGCCCACCAACATCGGCTGCGGCCTGTGGACCACCGTCGCCGCCGCCGGACTCGGCGTCGTCGACGCCGACACCCTGCACCGCCGCCTGTCCCGCACCCTCACCGCCGTCGAAGGGCTGGAGCGCGCCCACGGCTTCTGGCTCAACTGGTACGACGCGCACGACGGTTCCACGCTGACGACCTGGCCGGAGACCGGCGACCCGGTGCGGCCCTTCCTCTCCAGCGTCGACAACGCCTGGCTGGTCACCGGCCTGATGATCGCCGCCGACGCCGATCCGTCACTCCGCCCCCGCGTCGCCCGCCTGCTGGAGGACGCGGACTGGTCCTACTTCTACACGCCCTACGACCCCGCCGACCCGGTCGCCGGCCCCGGCCAGCTCCGCGGCGGCTACTGGCCCGACAAGCCGGGCAGGGGCGAACCGACCGGCCACCACTACGGCGCCCTCAACACCGAGCCGCGCATGGCGAGTTATCTGGGCATCGCCGACGGCTCCCTGCCGCCGGAGCACTACTGGCACGTCTTCCGCACCCTCCTGCCCGGCATGGGCCAGGAACAGGAACCCGGGGGCGCCTGGGTCACGATCGACGGCGTCCGCGTGTGGCAGGGCCACTACACCCACCGCGGCCGGAAGCTCGTCCCCACCTGGGGCGGGTCCATGTTCGAGGCGCTGATGGTGCCCCTGTTCGTCCCGGAACCCGACTGGTCCCCGCATTCCTGGGGCACCTCGCACCGGCGCTACGTCCGCGGCCAGATCGACCACGGCCTGAAGGAGGCCGGCTACGGCTACTGGGGTTTCTCGCCCGCCAACATCCCCGCGGGCGGGTACAGCGAGTACGGCGTCGACGCCCTCGGCATGCAGGAGGAGGGCTACAACTCGAAGGGCGTGGTCACCCCGCACGCCTCCTTCCTCGCCCTGCCCTACGAGCCCGCCGCGGCCGTCGCCAACCTCACCGCCCTGGACCGGGACTTCGGCGCGTACGACGACCGCTACGGCTTCCGTGACTCGGTGGACACCGCGACCGGCCGGGTGAGCGACTACGTCCTCGCCCTCGACCAGGGCATGGTCGCCGCCTCCCTGGCCCAGCGGTTGCGGCCCGGCCTGCTGCAACGGCCGTTCCGCACGGGCGGGTTCCGCTCCCGTGTCCGGCCCCTGCTGGCGAAGGAGGGGTTCAGCATCTGAGCCGCGCCGCCCCGCAGGGGCACAGGGCGGCCGGCAGGGGTCAGGCGGACGTGCCGGCACCGCCGGGGTCGTTGGGATGCGGCTCCAGCTCCGTGACGACCGCGGTCATCCACGGCCACAGGGGCAGCGTGCCGAGCACCTCCTCGTGCAGCGCCGCCTCGTCCGCGGCACGCCACAGGCCGATGCTGCGCTTCTCCCCGACGGGCCGCCACAGCCGCGCCAGATTCCCGGTGGCCGTGAGCTCACGGGCGCGTACCGCCTCCCGCGCACGGACCCGGTCCACCTCGGCCGGGTCCGTGTCCTCCGGGGACGGTGGTGGTGAGCTCCACGAGAAATTCCCGCATGTCGTTCTCCGATCCTGTGGTGAGGGCCCCGGAGTCCGGGCGCCCGTGCGATGGGGGTCCCCGATGCCGTCTCAGTCGCCGGCGGCGATCCGGGAGACGTGGTACTGGCGGATCCTCCAGCCGTCGTCACGCCGAAGGACCAGCGACATGTGGACCTTCGCCTCCCATCCCGACGGCGCGCTGAAGGTGACGTCCGCGAAGCCGCCGGCGACCTGCTCACCGATCGTGTAGGTGTGCAGGACCGTGACGTCGGCACGCCGGTCCTCGGCCACCGCCTCGTAGTACGCCCGTACCGCGTCGCGGCCGGCGACCACCTCGGGGCCGAACCCCTGGAACAGGGCGTCCGGGGTGAACAGCTCCGCCATCGTGTCCGGCCGGTGGGAGTCGAAGGCGGTCTTCCAGCGGTCGAGGACGTCGTGCATGGGGTGGGTCATGGCCGTGCTCCTTGGGGTGTGCGCCGGGCGCGTCGTGGCCGGTGCTTGAGGTGTGTTCCCGCCCGGGCCGCGCGTGTCCCTCCGCCATCGGGGCGGACACCCGCGCGGGCCGGTGCGGCCGGGCCGGCGGGCCCGGGCGGAGGTCCGGGGCCGGTTCAGCCACCGGCGTGGCGACGCCGCGGTGGCCGACTCCCGTGCCGCCGCCCGCTCCGTGGTGGCGCAGCTGGAGGGGCAGGTGCTGTTCGCGAAGCTCTACAACAACACCGCCCCGCTCGAGGCGCTGTGGCAGAACTGCCTGGCCCTGCTGGGGGCCCGGCTCCCCGAGACGGGACCGGTGACCGTCTGAGCGGTCGGCGGCCCCGTCGCCCGGCGCACTACTGTCGACGCATGAGCCAAGATACCCAGCGTTCCGTCGTCGTCGAGCGGACGAGCGGCGGCCACTACGTCGCCACCAACCCGCGAGGCGGGACGATCACGTTCAGCACCGACGGGGGCACCGAGTTCACCCCGGTCGAACTGCTGCTCGCCGCCATCGGCGGCTGCTCGGCGGCCGACGTCGACGTCGCCACCAGTCGGCATGCCGAGCCAACCGAGTTCTCCGTCGCGGTGACCGGCGACAAGATCAGCGACGAGCAGGGCAACCGCATGACGAACCTGCGGGTCACCTTCAGCGTCGCCTTCCCCGACGAGGAGGGCGCGGACCGCGCCCGCGCGATCCTCCCGCGCGCCGTGAAGACGTCCCACGACCGTCTCTGCACGGTCAGCCGCACGGTCGAGCTCGGCACCCCCGTCGCCACGGAGGTCAAGGAGAGCTGACCCGGCCTGGGCGTTGCCGGACCGCCGGACGGGCACACGGGCCGCGCCGCACGCCGGGGCGGCCCGTGCGGCGGAGGCCGTCCGCTCCCGTCATCGACACCCGGTCCGGCCGGGTACCGGGGAGCTCCGCGCGCCGGCCGTGGCGCTCGCCGCCCCGGGAACCGTGGCGCGCACCGCCGCCGTGCCGTGCTCGGACAGCGTCCCCACGCTCAGACCGGCTGCGCGCCAGCCGGCCACCAGCTCGGGCAGCGCGCCCAGCGCGGCCCGCCAGCAGCCCGGCGCCGCCGTCCGGTCCGTGTCGTGCAGCAGGACGGTGCCGCCGCCACGGACATCGGCCTCCACCGTCCGGCGCACCGAGGCGGGAGTGGCCCGCGCCGTCCAGTCCCGCCCCCAGGCGCTCCACAGGACCGGCCGCAGCCCCGCCGCACGGGCGGCGGCCCAGCGGCCGGAGGTCAGGATCCCGTACGGCGGCCGGTACCACAGCGGACCGCTCCCCGTGACGTCCTGCACGGCGTCCACCGCCCGGCGCAGCGCCAGGACGTCACCGGCCGGGGTGGGCAGCCAAGGACGGTCGTGGCTCCAGCCGTGCACGGCCACCTCGTGCCCCCGGCGCACCGTCTCCCGGACCACCGCCGGATGGCGTACGACCGCGTCGCCCAGCACGAAGAAGGTCGCCCGCGCCCCGAGGGCGTCCAGCGCGTCGAGGAAGCGGGGCGTGGACACGGGGTCGGGCCCGTCGTCGAAGGTCAGGGCGATGTGGCGGGGGTGACCGGTCCCGTCCAGGCCGGGGAACAGGCGCCGGCGTACGGCGGGCAGCCAGGTGACCGCCGGACCGATGTGCGCCGCGGCGACGGCGGCCAGGGGAAGCCCCACGGCCGCGGCCCGCCGCCCGGCGGACGGGGGGAGAGGACCGGACATCGCAGTGCCTCCTGGTCGTGCGGCGGCTTCCGCGCCGCTCACGGTGGGTGGGACGCCGTTCGCGCCTCGGAGTCCGGGCCGTCCCGTACCCGGGCCCCGTCCCAGCCGCCGCCGACCGAGGGAGCGCGCGCCAGGCCGACGCTGCCCGCGCCCATGAGCGCGATGCCGATCACCTCCGGCGCCACCCGCGCGCCGAGCGAGATCTGCTCCCCGAACAGGGCCCAGCCCAGGGCCACGCTGGTCAGCGCGTCCCCGAGCGTCAGGGCCGGCTGGGACGCCGCCAGCGTCCCCGCCCGGAACGCGGCCTGCAACAGCAGGAACGCGATCACCCCCACCACGGCGGTGGCGTACAGCGGCCACGCCGTCAGGACGGCGCCCGGCCCGTCCGGGATCAGACCGGTGACGTCCTTGAGCAGCGCGGCGGTCGCGGAGAACGACACCGCTGACGCCAGCCCCAGCAGAGCGGCGCGCGGCGCGCCCCGCACGCTCCGGGACACCACCACCAGCAGCACCACCGCGGCCAGCAGGGCCGCCCCGACGGGCCACCAGTGCCCCGGTACGGACGTGGACCGGCCGGCCGTGGGCGCCGCAGCGGTCAGGAAGAGGGACAGGCCCGACGCCAGCGCGACGAACGCCAGCCAGGTTCTCAGGTCGGGGCGACGGTGGAAGACCAGACTCCCGACCGCCAGGGTGAACAGCAGCTCGGCGGCCATCAGCGGCTGCACCAGCGCCAGACTGCCCACGCCGAGAGCCGCCGCCTGCAGCACCGTGGACAGGGCGAGCATCCCCGCGCCCACCACCCAGTGCGGCCGCCGCAGCACGTGGACCAGCCAGCGCACGGCCTGCCGCAGCCCCGCACCCCCCTCCGGCTCGTCCGCCGCGGCCCGCCGCTGCAGCACGGAGGCCGCGGCGTTGGCCAGCGCCGCGAGGAGAGCCAGGACGACCGTGAGCACGCCGGGGTGCCCTCAGCCGAACGTGGCGGCCAGCCGCCGGTACAGGCCGGGCGCCGCGCCGCGCACCCTGGCCGGCAGGCGCAGCCACCCGGGGACGTAGATCTCGTCCCGGCCGCGGGAGACGGCGCGCCACACGGCGTCCGCGACCCGTTCGGGCGGCACCGGCCGGGGCCGGTTCCGCGGATACGGCGTGCCCCTGTGTTCGAAGAAAGGCGTGTCGACCACCCCCGGCACGACCAGGCTCACCCCCACGCCGGTGCCGCGCAGTTCGTACCGCAGGGCGTCGGCGAACGCGGCGACCGCCGCCTTGGACGCCGAGTAGACGGCCTCCCCCCGCACCCCGACGGAGCCCGCCAGGGAACCGACGAGCACCATCCGGCCGGAACCCGCCTCCACCATGTGGGGGAGCACCTGCCGGACCAGGCGCAGCGTGGTCACCAGATTGACGTCGATCACCTCGTCGAAGGAACGGCGGGTCATGGCGGTGAAGTCACCGGCCCAGCCGACCCCGGCGCACGCGACCAGCAGATCCAGCCGGCCCACCCGCTCCAGCGCGAAACCGGTCAGCCGCCGCTCGGCGGCCGGCCGGGTGAGGTCCTCGGGAAAGACGGCCGCGGAGGCCCCCGCCGCGACCTCGCCCAGGCGACGGGCGTCCCGGCCGTTGAGCACCAGGCGCCATCCCTCGGCGGACAGCCGGCGCGCCACGGCGGCGCCGATGCCGGAGGAGGCGCCGGTCACCAGCGCCGTCCCGGGGCGTCGAGCCGGCGTGCCGGGCCGGGCCCGCGCGTCGTCGGGGAGGGCGGCCGGTGTCCGGGTGTCGGAGGCGCCGGCCGTACCGGCGTGGGAGGGTGCGTGGGGCATGGGCTGACCTCGGCTGCTGGGCGGACACCGGAAGCGGCCGACTGTGACCACTCCCGTCGTCCGGGAGGGCGTGAGCCCCGGAGTATCCAGGTCAGGGACCGCCGAAACGCGCGCCGGGCGTTTCACCGGCACCTGGGCCGGGCGTTTCGGCGGCGCGGGAAAGGGTGACTCACCAGACGTGCTTTCGTCCTTCCCGGTCCCGCACCGAGGCGCCGCACGGGCGGGTGACGCCCGCCGGGTGCTGCTGATCAGCGCCAGCATGGGCGCCGGCCACGACACGGTGGCCCGGGAACTCGCCCGCCGCGCCCGCGAGCAGGGCCACGAGGCGGAGACCGTCGACCTGATGCGGCTCCTGCCGTACGGGATGGGCTCCGGGCTGCGGACCTTCTACCGGACGTCGGTGCGGCACGCGCCCTGGGTGTACGACGGCCTCTACCGGGCGTTCCTGCGCCCCGGCGACGGTGCCCGCCCCAGTGGCGTCCCGCTCGCCCGGTTTGCGGGCGAGGGGCTGGTCCGGCTCGTGGCGGACACCGGCGCGGACGTCGTCGTCCCCGTCTTCCACCTGGCCGCCCAGCTGACCGGCCACCTCAGGACGCAGGGGCGGCTGCGCGTCCCGAGCGGTGTCTTCGTCCTCGACTTCGCCGTCCACCGGCAGTGGCTCCACCCGGGCAACGACGCCTACTTCTGCCTCACCGACCAGGCCGCGGACGACGTCCGCCGCTCCGTCCCGGCGCACGTCGAGACGACGGGTCCGGTGGTGGCGCCCGAGTTCTTCGCCCCGGCCCCCGGGGCCGCCGACTGGCGGGACCGCTTCGAGCGGTACGCCCCGGGCCGGCCGCCCGTGCTGCTGTCCGCAGGCGCCTGGGGCGCCGCGGCGGGCCTCGGCGAGACCGCCCGGCTGCTGACCGGGGCCGGCTATCTGCCCGTCGTGCTGTGCGGCCGCAACCAGGCCCTCAGGTCCCGCACGGCCCGCGTCCCGGGCGCGCTCGCGCTGGACTGGGTCGACGACATGCCCGGCCTGCTGCACGCCGTCCGCGCGCTCGTGGACAACGCCGCCGGCCAGACCGCCGTACAGGCCCTCGCGGCGGGACTGCCGGTGGTCGGCCACCGCCCGCTGCCCGGTCACGGCGCCGACGGTGTGCGCCGGATGGCGGAACTCGGCCTCTCCGAGGCCGCCGCCGACGGCCCCTCGCTCCTGCGCATCCTGCACCGGCTCACCACCGAGACCCCCGCGGAACGGCCGGGGGCCGGACCCTCGCTCTTCCGGGCCGACGTCCTGGCGCGCGCGGCGGCCCTGGCCCACCGGCCCGCGTGACCCTCCCCGCGCGGAACATGATCACCCGTCGGCGCGGGGTCACTCGGTGTCGGCCTGCTCCCGGCCGGAATCCCGCATCCGGTGCCGGTGCAGACGCCCCGGGTGCCAGTGGCCGTGGTGGCTGAGCAGCCAGTGCCCGAACAGGGCGCCGCCGTACACGACGAACCCCACGCCGATCAGCCAGGACTCCACCACGAGGACCACGCCGACCGTGCCGTAGCTGATCGCGTTCTCCACGATCAGCGGTGTGAAGACGTAGTACGAGAAGATGCGCAGGCCGACCAGCCCCACCATGGTGGCGACGGCGCCCGGCAGCAGGTCCCGCCATCTGACCTGGCCGCCGAGCAGGAAGCGCTGGCCCCACCAGAAGAACAGCACGCCGGTCGACGTCGTCAGTGCGATCCGCTCGGGCCCGTACAGCGTCGTACGCGTCTGCACCTCCTGGTAGAGGTACGCGGTCAGCGCGGCCAGCCACAGCGCCTGGCGCCACACCCGGTGCCAGGGGCCCGGAGGCAGCTGCCACACCCGTTCGTAGCCGTTCTGGACGCTGCCGCCCAGGGCGACACCGAACACGGCGAGGGCCAGTCCGCCCCAGACGCTCGTGGTGCCGACCACCTTGCGCGGAGGGCTGATGATCTCCGTGAGCACCCGGGCGGACTCCCCGGTGACGCCCATGCCGTCCGCGAGCCACGCCGCGAAGCCGCCCTTCGCCAGCGGGTCCGCGGCGGCGACCACGATCAGCAGCGGCGCCAGGGTCACCAGCGCCATGGTGGCGAAGCCGGTGGCCCGGTGCATCAGCTCCAGCTCGCGGCCCCGCGCCATCAGGGTGTGGGCACCCAGCCACCTGTAGACGTTCCGGAGCACGCCGAGGAACCGCCTCACGGTGCCCCTCCTTCGCCTGCTCGGGCACACGCCGCCAAGTCACCGCCGGCGCGATCGGACCGTCCCGCCCCGCACCGGGGGCGGACCGGGGCGCCGCACGGCACCCGTTCCGCTCTCCGCGCCCATCATCCGGTGCGCGCGACGGGGCCCGCCACTTCGCCCGCCCGGCGGCCCCCGCCCGTGGCGGTCCCGCATCCCCCGCCGTGCGCCCGTCCGGAGGCGTGTCCGGGCCGTTCGGGTGACGTCCGGCTCAGCGGCGGGTGTCCCCGCCGACCGTCACCCGCTCGCCCGGGGCGCAGCGCAGGATCCGCCGGCCGTGCCCGCGCCGGCCGGCCTCGGCGAGGAAGTCGGACAGCGGCGAGCGGAAGACGCCGTAGTCGTCGTAGTGGACGGGGAGCGCCCGGTGCGGACGGATCATGTCCAGCAGGTCGGCGCCCTGCTCGGCGTCCATCGTGACGACCATGCCGCCGGGCAGGGTGGTTCCGCCCAGGTGCAGCACCGCCAGATGGATGTCGGGGTGGCGGCGGGCGATCTCCCGCAGGCCGTCGAACATCAGGGTGTCGCCGGAGACGTACAGGATCAGGCGGATCTCCCCCGAGCGGTCGCCGAACTCCAGCAGGCTCCCCATCACCGGCGGCAGCAGCCGGCGGGCCGGACCCGGCGCGTGGCGTCCGGGCAGCGCGGTGACGCGGACCAGCGAGTCACCGCGCAGCAGGGTGTGGCTCTGCCAGGTGCGCAGGCCCACGGCGCGGTGGAAGCCGAACAGCCCCTGCAGGACACGGGAGGCGTGCGGGGTGGTCACGAAGGGCAGCCCCCGGTCCAGGTGGCGCCGGGCCACCCGGTCGAAGTGGTCGCCGTGCAGGTGGGACAGCACCACCGCGTCCAGGTCCGCGTGCGGCAGGTCGGCGACGTCGACGGCCGGTTCGGTCAGCCGGCGCGACACGAGCCCGTAGCCGAGGTGCGCCCGCTGCCCGCGGTGCAGGAAGTTCGGGTCGGTCAGCAGAGTGAGGCCGCCGTACCGGATCAGCAGGGTGGCGTTGCCGATGAACTGCACCTCCACGGTGCCCACGGGCGGTGTGCGCTGCACGAGGAACTCCCTCCGCCGCCTACGGCGTCCTGAACACGACCCGGGTGATCCGGCCGGGGCGTCCTACACCCGCCGGCGCCGTGCGGGTGCCGTACCGGCGTTTCGCGGGTACCCGCGCCCCGGTTCGAGTTCCCGCCCTCCCGGACGCGCGCCCGCCGCGTGTGACGGCCAGCGGGCCGTCACGCCGGGGCGTGACCGTGGCGCCCGCGTTGCCCCGCCTCGGGGACGAGGCGGCCGCCGGCATCCCCGCGACGCAGGGCGTCGCCGAACGCGCCGTCCTGAGCATGCCGCGCACCGGAGCCCGCCTGAGGAGCTCGCCACGCCCGTGCCGGAGGGGGCGTGAAGCGCGGGCCATGGGCGGGTGGCCCGCCGCGTGGGGGCGTGAAGCGCCGGGCGCGGACCTGGACCCCGGGGCCGGGGGAGTGAGCCGTGGGGCGTGGTGGCCCGGGGTCAGGCCAGGTCCGTACCGTGCAGCAGCAGGCGGGACACCGCCATGCCGGCCACCACCATCGCCGCCCGGAACGGCCACCGGCTGTGCCGTCCCGCCGCCAGAGCCGTACCCGCCACGGCCACGGCCCCGGCCACGACGGCCAGGAGCAGCCCCCCGCGGCACGCCGCCCCGGGCGGCCCCGCGACGACCACCCAGACGGCCGAGAGCATCACCAGCGGCGCCAGCCACCGGCAGGCCGTTCGGCCCAGCCGCTGCGGCAGCCCCCGCACCCCCGTCGCCAGATCGTCCTCGATGTCCGGCAGGACGTTCGCCAGGTGTGCCCCCACCCCCAGCAGCGCCCCTGCCGCCACGGCCCACCAGGCGGGCCAGGCGGGCGACGGCAGTCCGAGGGTGACGAACACCGGCAGGGACGCGAAGCCCACGGCGTAGGGCAGCGGCGACAGCACCGAATGCTTGAGCCGCAGGTTGTAGCACCAGCCCGCTGCCACACCCGTCAGATGCGCCAGCCCCGCGGCCACCCCGCTGAGCAGCGACAACGGCACACACAGCCCCAGGGCCGTCCAGGCCGCCACGGCCACCGTCCGGGCCGGCAGCCGGCCCGCCGCCACGGGTTTGTCCCGGCGTCCGCACGCCGTGTCGCGCCGCGCGTCCACCGCGTCGTTGCTCCACCCCACCGACAGCTGACCGGCCAGCACCGCCGCGGCCACCGCCGCCGAACCCGCGACCCCCCGGCCCGCCGTCACCCCCAACGCGGTCACGAACAGCGTGACGGCCAGCGCCGGCTCGGGATGACAGGCGCGCAGCAGCGCCGGGACACGGCGCGGCGTCGTACGCGGGAGAACCCCAGACGGGTGGTGGGACACGGATGCAAGGTAGCCGGGCGCCGTCGGTGAGGAAGTCATTACCGACATGCGTGTCCCTCTCATCGCCGACCCACCGTCCTCCCCGCAGCCCGCCGCGACACCTCACCCGGGTGTCCCGGCGGTCACGACGATCGCGGCCGCGCACACCGCGCTGCCGCCCCACCGGTACCGCCAGGAAGACCTCACCGAGCCCATCGGTGACCTGTGCATGGTCCCGGCGGCCGACCGTGCCGTGCTCCGCCGGCTGCACGCGTCCGCCGGTGTACGCACCCGTCACCTCGCCCTGCCCATCGAGCGGTACGCCGGGCTCCGGGACTTCCGCGAGAGCAACGAGGCGTGGCTGACCGCCGGCCTCGGGCTGGCCGAGCGGGCGCTCACCGGCGCGCTGGCACGCGCGGGCCTCGCCCCGGCCGACGTCGACCTGCTGGTGTGCGCGTCCATCACCGGTGTGGCCGCCCCCTCGCTCGACGCCCGGCTCGCCGGGCGGGTCGGCCTGCGGCCCGACGTGAAGCGGCTGCCGGTGTTCGGCCTGGGCTGCGTCGCCGGCGCCGCCGGTCTCGCCCGGGTCCACGACTACCTGCGCGGCCACCCCGGCGGCACCGCCGTCCTGCTCTGCGTGGAACTGTGCTCGCTGACGCTCCAGAAGGGCGACGCCTCCCGCGCCAACCTGGTCGCCGGCGCCCTGTTCGGCGACGGCGCGGCAGCACTCGTCGCCGGCGGCGTCCGCCCCGACGGCGGCGACAACGGTGCGGGGCCGGCGCCGGCCGGGCCCGCGGTGATCGCCACCCGCAGCCACCTGTACCCGGGCACCGAGCACCTCCTGGGCTGGGACGTCGGCGCCGGCGGCTTCCGCGTCGTGATCGACCCCGCCGTCCCCGCCCTGGTCCGCCGCGACCTGGGCGGCCAGGTGCGCGGCTTCCTCGCGGAACACGGCCTGGACACCGGGGACATCGGCACCTGGGTGTGCCACCCGGGAGGCCCCAAGGTGCTGGACGCCGTGACCGACGCGCTCCACCTGCCCGACGACGCCCTCGATCCGGCGCGGCACTCGCTCGCCGCGGTGGGCAACATGTCCTCCGCCTCGGTCCTGCACATCCTCCAGGGCGTCACCGAGACCCGGCGCCCCGAACCGGGCAGCTGGGGGCTGCTCATGGCGATGGGCCCCGGTTTCTGTTCCGAACTCGTCCTGCTGCGCTGGTGAGGTGTCCGCCGTGCCCTGGTACACGCTTCTCGTCCTGGCCGTGGCCGTCGAACGCCTCGCCGAACTCGTCGTGGCCCGCCGCAACGCGGCCTGGACCCGTGCCCGGGCGGGGGTCGAGCACGGTCGCGGCCACTATCCCGTCATGGTCGTCCTGCACACCGGCCTGCTGGCGGGCTGCCTGCTCGAACCGCTGCTCGCGGACCGCCCGTTCCTGCCCGCCCTGGGCTGGCCCGCGCTGGCGCTCGCCCTCCTCGCCCAGGCCCTGCGCTGGTGGTGCATCACCTCCCTGGGCCCCTACTGGAACACCCGCGTCATCGTCGTCCCCGGCGCCCGCCTGGTAGGCCGCGGTCCCTACCGGTTCCTCCGCCACCCCAACTACGTCGCCGTCGTCGTCGAGGGCGTCGCCCTGCCCCTGGTGCACTCGGCGTGGATCACGGCGACCCTGTTCACCCTGGCCAACGCGGCGCTGCTCACGGTGCGCATCCGCTGCGAGAACGCCGCCCTCACCCGGGCGGTGCCCGCGTGACCCACCCCGACCTCCTTGTCGTCGGGGGCGGTCCCGCGGGCCTCGCCACCGCCCTCCACGCCGCCCGCGCCGGGCTCGACACCGTCGTCGCGGAACCGCGCCCCGCGCCCGTCGACAAGGCGTGCGGCGAAGGCCTGATGCCCGGCGCGGTCCGCGCCCTGACCGCCCTCGGCCTGCACGTCCCCGGCCACCCCCTCACCGGCATCCGCTACGTCCAGGGGCACCGCAGGGTCCAGGCGGAGTTCCGGCACGAACAGGGCCTCGGCGTCCGCCGCACCGACCTGCACCGGACACTGCACCGGGCGGTGCTGGACGCGGGCGTGCCGGTCCTCCCGCTGCGCGTGGACGGCGTACGGCAGGACGCGACCGGGGTGACGGTGCCCGGCGCGGGACTGCGCGCCCGCTGGCTGGTCGCCGCCGACGGACTGCACTCACCCGTGCGCCGCGCCCTCGGCCTGGGCCGCGAAACCCGGACGGCGCCCCGCTACGGGCTGCGCCGCCACTACGCCGTGCCGCCCTGGTCGGCACACGTCGAGGTGCACTGGGGACCGGACGCCGAGGCCTACGTCACCCCGCTCGGCCCCGAGCTGGTCGGCGTGGCCCTGCTGACCACCAGGCGGGCTCCGTACGACACCCAGTTGGTGGACTTCCCCGGCCTGGCCGCCCGCCTCCCGCCGCACGCGGCCGTCACTCCGGTGCGCGGCGCCGGACCGCTGCGCCAGCGCTCCCGCACCCGCGTCCACGGCCGGATCCTGTTCGTCGGTGACGCCGCCGGGTACGTCGACGCGCTCACCGGTGAGGGCGTCTGCCTGGCCCTCACCGGGGCCCGCGCCCTGGTCGCCAACCTGTGCCGGGGCACGCCCGGCCGCTACGACGCCGACTGGAGCCGGGCGACCCGCCGCTACCGGATCCTGACGGACCTGCTGGTCAGGGCGCGCCAGCAGCCCGCTCTCGGCCCGCACATCGTGCCGGTGGCCGCGCGCCTTCCGCGCCTGTTCGGCGCGGTCGTCAACGCCCTCGGGTGACCGGGGACCGTCAGCGCGCCTCCGGATCGGGGCTGAGCAGCAGCAGCGCGATGTCGTCGCCGGGGGAGGGGGCGTGCTGGACGAGCGTGTCGGCCATGGCGTCCAGGTCGCGCGGATCGCCCTGCTCCACCAGGCCGGCCAGGGCGGCGGTCGCGTCGTCGAGGTCCACACCCGGCGCCTCGACCAGCCCGTCGGTGTAGAGCACGAGCACACAGCCGGGCGGCAGGGCGCATTCCAGCGAGGGGTAACGGGCCGTGGGGTCGATCCCGAGGAGCAGGCCGGGCGGGATGTCCAGCAGCTCGGTGCGCCCGTCGCAGTGGCGCATCAGAGGCGGCGGATGCCCCGCGGTGGCCAGGCACGCCCGTCCCCGGCCGAGGTCGAGGTGCGCGTACAGGCAGCTGCTGAACAGACCGGGGTCCAGGTCGGTGAGCAGGCGGTTGGTGCCGGTCAGGACGTGGTCCGGGGGCGCTCCGACGGTGGCGTGGGCGTGGACGGCGGTGCGGACCTGCCCCATGAGGGCGGCGGCGTCCACGTTGTGCCCCTGGACGTCCCCGATGGTGGCCGCCGCCGTGCGCTCGTCCAGGCGGATCAGGTCGTAGAAGTCGCCGCCGATGCCCAGACCGCGGGCGGCCGGCAGGTAGCGGGCGGCGACCCGCAGACCGGGGATGCGGGGCAGGCTGTGGGGCAGCAGGGCGGACTGCAGCCGGTGGGCGAGGTGGTCCTTGCTGTCGTAGAGGCGCGCCCGGTCCAGTGCCTGTCCGACGAGCCCGGCCAGGGAGGTGAGGATCGCGCGTTCGCTCGGCGGGAAGACGTGCGGCCGGTCGTAGGAGATCAGGAGGGAACCGATGGGCCGGCCGGACGCGATGAGCGGCAGGACCGCCCACGCGGCCATCCCGTCCTCGTGCGTCATGGCCGGGTAGGAGCGCACCATGTGCGCGAAGGAGGGGAAGAAGCCCGGCTCCCCGGTGGCCAGCACCGCCGCTCCGGGGATCTCCCGGCTCAGCGGCACGCCGTCGAAGCGTTCCATCAGCTCGCTCCTGTACCCGCGCTGGCCCAGGATCCTGAGCCGGCCGTCCTGCGCGGTCATCAGCACCATGCCCTGGGCCCCGAGGGCGGGCAGCAGCTGGTCGGCGGTCTGGTCGACCACGTCCTGCACCCCGACGGCCTCGGTCAGCGTGGTCGCCAGGTGCATCAGGTGGTAGAGCACGGTCGCGCGACCGGGACCCTGCGCGGTCGCCGCGATCGCGCGGGTGTCCTCGTCCTCGTCGGCGCGGTCGATACGGACGCTGATGCCGGAGCGGTCCGGATACAGCTCGAAGGACAGCCAGGTGCCGGGCGGGCGCAGCACCCGGAAGGCCTGCGGCCGCCGGCTGATCAGGGCCGCGCGGTACCTGTCCTCGACATGGGGGACGTCCATCCAGGGCAGGGCCTCCCAGGGGAGGGAACCCATCAGACGGTCCGGGTCGGCACCGACGAGGTCGGCGGCGGCCGGGGTGACGAGGGTGATGCGGCCGTTCAGGTCCATGGCCACGTACCCGCCGGGGAGCCGGTCGAGGAGTGCCGTGCCGGCCGACGCCTCCGCGGGTGTCGGGGCACGCCCCGGCTCCGACGGCAGGATGCGCGGCCGTCCGGCGGGCAGGAGCTCCTCGCCCCGCTCGGCGGCCTGGCGCAGCCCGTCACCGAGCCGGCGGCAGCCCGCCCGTACGGCCTCCTCCTCGGCGGCGCTGAGCTGCGGCGCATGCCCGCTGGGCCACAGCAGCACCAGCCCGCCCCGCACCCCGGTGTCCGACGGCACCGGCGCGGCCGCCAGGGCGAAGTCGTAGGGGAGCACCACCGCCGGCCGGGGGTACCGGCGGGCCATCGCCACCTGCCCGTTCACCCACACCAGGCGCTCTTCGCGGACGGCGTCGGCCACCGGCATCGGGTCGCTCACCGCCACCCTGCTCCACGGGGCGACGACCTCGTGCGGGGCGCCCGACACCAGGATCAGCCGCAGGGCCTTGCGGTCGGAGGTGAGGGCGTAGAGCAGCGCACCGGAGGCCCGGGTCTCCCGCACCACGTCGGCCATCGCGGTGTCCATCAGCCACCCGCCCGTCCCGGCGGGGGCGGGATCTGCCCCTCGGCCACCTCCGCCCGAACATCACCCATATCCGGACACTACGCCGAATCCATACCGGGGGCATCCAAGAGCGGTTCGGCAGGCGTCAGGTGACCGTGTCCCCGCCGAACGGCTCACGGGACGGTGCGCGCAGCACCGGCATCATCGTCTCGACCTCGCCACCGGCGAGGTGTTCGAGGATCAACCGGTTGACCTCGTCGGGCTTCTCCAGCGGCACCAGGTGCGACGCACCGGGGACGACCGCGAGCCGGGCGTCGGGCAGCGCACGGTACAGGGCCGCGGTGTGTTCCAGCGTCACCAGGTCGTCGTCGCCCGAGACCACGAGCGTGGCGGAGCGGACCCCGGCCAGGTCCTGGGGTTCGAGCGCCGGCTGGGTCCGCCACATGTCGATCACCCGTGTCGCCACGGCCGGCCAGTGGGCGGGTCCGTCCGGGCTGACGGCCTCGTACAGCTCGCGGAAGAAGGCGAGTTCGACGCCGTCGGGCGTCATCGCGTCGAGCATCTCCGGCACGACGAAGGACTCGGGCGCCGGACGGAAGTTGGCGCCGATCACCACCGTCCGGCGCACCAGGTCGGGCCGCGCCAGGGCGACGAGCAGGGCGACGACGCCGCCGTCGCTCCATCCCACCAGGTGCGCCGGGCCGCCCACCACGGCCTCCAGGAACGCCACCGTGTCGTGCGCCATGTCGGAGTAGGTCAGCGGTCCCTCGACGTCGGGGGTGTGCCCGTGCGCCCGTCGCTCGGGGAGGTACAGACGGTGGGCCGCGGCGAGGTCGGTGCGCTGGGCGCCCCAGGTGTCGTTGGTGCAGAAACCGCCGTGCAGCAGGACCAGCGGGTCACCGGACCCCTCGGTCTCGTACCACGTCCTGACCCCAGGCAGGTCCGCGTAGTCGCCCATGCATCCGGCCCTCTCCGGGACGGCCACCGCCCCCGGCCAGTCTCCGGCACCCCCCTGACCCCCGCAACGCGACACCGGCCCGCACACGGCGGGGTGCCCGGCGCATCCGTGGCTCCGGCACTTTGTCCCATCGGAGGAAGAAGAAGCGGGACGGTGTGCGAAAGGGGTTACGCGTTCGCGTCCGGCCCGCTAACTTCCTTGAAACCGGCCGGACATGAGGCCCGCGGGTCGACCCGGCCGGCGCTCCGCGGCGCGACGGCGCGCGCCTGTGCTCCTTCACGGCAGACCCCTGCCCGGGGCCTGCCGCTCCACCCCCCACCTGCCTGGAGAACTCCGTGCGCACGAATCCGCTCGGACACAGACGTGTCCGCACGCTGCTGACCGCCCTGGCCTGTGCCACGGCCCTGGCCCTGCCGATCGGGCCCGCCGCGGCCACCACCGCCCCCGCCGGACCGGGCACCGCCCCGGCCGTGTCCGCCGTCGCGGCCCGCGCCGCCGCGGCCGGGGACTTCCAGCAGGTCACCCTGGCCAAAGGCGTGGCCGAGACCGGCGAGCCCATGACCCTGGCCGTGCTCCCCGACCGCTCGGTGCTGCACACCTCACGCGACGGCGCCCTGCGCCGCACCGACGCGGCCGGCACCACCACCGTGGCCGGCAGGCTCGACGTCTACAGCCATGACGAGGAGGGCCTGCAGGGCGTCGCGGTCGACCCCGGCTTCGCCACCAACCGGTTCGTCTACCTGTACTACGCCCCGAAGCTGAACACCCCGAACGGGGACGCCCCGAGCGACGGATCGCCCTCCGACTTCACCCCCTTCGACGGCGTCAACCGGTTGTCCCGCTTCGTGCTGCGGCCCGACGGCACTCTGGACACGGGAAGCGAGAAGGCGATCCTCGACGTGCCCGCCTCCCGCGGCCTGTGCTGCCACGTCGGCGGTGACATCGACTTCGACGCGGCCGGCAACCTCTACCTGTCGACCGGTGACGACACCAACCCCTTCGCCTCCGACGGCTACACCCCCATCGACGAGCGCGCCTCCCGCAACCCCGCCTACGACGCCCAGCGTTCGTCCGGCAACACCAACGACCTGCGCGGCAAGATCCTGCGCATCAAGGTCAACGCCGACGGCACGTACGGCATCCCGTCCGGCAATCTCTTCGCACCCGGCACCGCCCGTACCCGCCCCGAGATCTACGCGATGGGCTTCCGCAACCCGTTCCGCATGAGCGTCGACAAGGCCACCGGAACGGTCTACGTCGGCGACTACGGACCGGACGCCGGGACCGCCAGTCCCTCCCGGGGTCCCGCCGGACAGGTCGAGTTCAACCGGATCACCAAGGCGGGCAACTACGGCTGGCCCTACTGCACCGGCAGGAACGACGCCTACGTCGACCACGACTTCGCCTCCGGCTCCTCCGGCGCGCGCTTCGACTGCGCCGCGCCGAAGAACACCTCGCCACGCAACACCGGACTGACCGACCTGCCCCCGGCCCAGCCTGCCTGGATCCCCTACGACGGCGGCTCCGTCCCGGAGTTCGGCACCGGCTCGGAATCCCCCATGGGCGGACCCGTCTACCGTTACGACGCCGCCTCCACCTCCGACGTGAAGTTCCCCGAGGAGTACGACGGCGACTTCTTCGCCGGCGAGTTCGGACGCCGCTGGATCAAACGCGTCGAGACCGCCGGTGACGGCACCGTGCAGTCGATCAACCCCTTCCCCTGGAGCGGCACCCAGGTGATGGACATGGCCTTCGGTCCGGACGGTGCCCTCTACGTCCTCGACTACGGCACCGGCTACTTCAACGGCGACCAGAACTCCGCTCTCTACCGCATCGAGCACGTCACCGGCGGACGCGCCCCGGTCGCCCAGGCCGCCGCGAACACCACCTCTGGCGCCGCACCCCTCGCCGTCACCTTCTCCTCGGCCGGCACCTCCGACCCCGACGGCGACCCGCTCACCTACTCCTGGACCTTCGGCGACGGCGCCACCTCCACCGCCGCCCACCCGTCCCACACCTACACGGCCAACGGCCAGTACACCGCGACACTGAAGGTCACCGACCCGTCCGGCAAGTCCGCCACGGCGTCCGTGCCGATCACCGTCGGCAACACCGCGCCGACCGTGCGCATCGACACCCCCGCCGACGGCCGGATCTACGACTTCGGCGCCGCCATTCCCTTCAAGGTGACCGTCACCGACCCGGAGGACGGCACCGTCGACTGCACCCGGGTCAAGGTCACCTTCGTCATCGGCCACGACAGCCACGGCCATCCGCAGACCTCCACCACCGGCTGCACCGGCACACTGCAGACCCTGGCCGACGGCGAACACGACCCCAACGCCAACATCTTCGGCGTCATCGACGCCGAGTACACCGACAAGGGCGCGAACGGTCAGCCCTCGCTGACCACCCATGACCAGCACGTCACCCAGCCCAGCCACCGGCAGGCCGAGCACCACGGCGACTCCGCCGGCGTACAGATCATCGACAAGCCGGCGGCGCACGGCGGGAAGACCGTCGGCGAGATCCACAACGGCGACTGGATCTCCTTCACCCCCTACAGCCTCGACAACGTCTCCCGCTTCACCGCACGCGTCTCCTCGGCGGGCAGCGGCGGCACGGTCGAGGTGCGCGCCGGTTCCCCGACCGGCACCCTCCTCGGCACGGTCACCGTGCCGGTCACCGGAGGCTGGGACGTCTTCCAGGACGTCACGACCGGCCTGAGCGGCCAGCCCGCCGCCTCCACCACCCTTCACCTCGTGTTCAAGGGCGGCGCCGGAGCCCTGTTCGACATCGACGAGTTCTCCTTCGACACCACGGCGGGCAACACCCGTGCCGGTGAGGTGAGGGGCGTGAACGCCAAGTGTCTGGACGTGGACAACGCGGGGACGGCGGACGGGACGCAGGTGCAGATCTACGCCTGCAACGGGTCGGCGGCGCAGCGGTGGACGGTGCCGGCTGACGGGACGTTGCGGGCGTTGGGGAAGTGTCTGGACGTGTCCGGCGGGGGGAGTGCGGACGGGACGAGGGTGCAGTTGTGGACGTGCAACGGGACTGCTGCGCAGGTGTGGTCGGCGCAGTCGGACGGCACGGTCCGTAATCCTCGGTCGGGCAAGTGCCTGGACGCCTCGGGCGGTACGTGGAACGACCGCACACCGGTCCACCTGTGGACCTGCCACACCGGCCCCAACCAGAAGTGGACCCTGCCGTAGAAAGGAGGCGACCCACGATGCGTACCCCTTGAAAGCAGCACTCGGCCTGATCGCCGGCGCCGCGCTCTGCCTGGCGCCCCAGGCCGCCGCGGCCCCCGCCACCGCGCCCCTCGCCCCCGCGCCCGCTGCGCGGCAAGCGGCGGCCCCGGCGGCCGACCCCGCGTACAAGATCCTCGTCTTCTCCCGGACGGCGGGCTTCCGCCACGACTCCATCGACGAGGGCGTCACGGCGCTGCGCGACCTGGGCGCGGCGAACAACTTCACCGTGACGGCCACCGAGGACCCGGCCGCCTTCACCACCGTCAACCTGGCGCAGTACCGGGCCGTGGTGTTCCTGTCCACCACGGGCGACGTCCTCGGTCCCGCCCAGGAGTCCGCGTTCGAGCAGTACCTGGGCTCCGGCGGCGGTTACGTCGGCATCCACGCCGCGCCGACACCGAGTACGACTGGCCGTTCTACGAAGGCCTGGCCGGCGCCCTGTTCCAGTCGCATCCCGCGATCCAGCCCGCCACCGTCAAGGTCGAGGACCGGGCGCACGACGCCACCCGCGCACCTCGGCCGCACCTGGCAGCGCACCGACGAGTGGTACAACTACCGGACCAACCCGCGCACCACCGCCCACGTCCTGGCCTCCCTGGACGAGTCCAGCTACTCGGGCGGCACGATGCCCGCGGACCACCCGATCGCCTGGTGCAAGGACTACGCGGGAGGCCGCGCCTTCTACACCGGCGGCGGACACACGGCGGAGTCCTACGCGGACCCGGCCTTCCGCCGGCATCTGCTCGGCGGCATCCGCTGGGCCGCGGCACCACCCAGGCCGACTGCCGCCCGAGACCGGCTACACCCCCTGTTCGACGGCGCCGGCACCACGGGCTGGAAGCAGGCGGGCCGGGTGGCTTCACCCTGAACGACGGCACCCTCACCTCCACGGCGGCATGGGCCTGTTCTGGTTCGACAGGGAGATCACCGGCGACTACTCGCTCAAGCTCGACTGGAAGCTCCACGGCGACGACAACTCGGGTGTCTTCCTGGGCTTCCCGGCGTCCGACGACCCGTGGTCCGCCGTCGACAACGGCTACGAGATTCAGATCGACGCACCGACGCGCCGACCGCACCACACCGGTGCCGTCTACGGTTTCCGATCCGCCGACGTGGCCGCGCGTGACGCCGCTCTCAACCGCCGGGGGAGTGGAACACCTACGAACTCCGTGTCACCGCGAGCGCCTGGAGATCTTCCTCAACGGCCGGAAGATCAACGACTTCACCACACCGACCCGGCGCGCAGCCTGCGTCAGGGCCACATCGGCCTGCAGAACCACGGCGACGGCGACGAGGCGTCCTTCCGCAACGTGCGCCTCCAGCGCGACGGCGCCACCCCGGCCCCCGTGCCGGTGAGGTGAGGGGCGTGAACGCCAAGTGTCTGGACGTGGACAACGCGGGACGGCGGACGGGACGCAGGTGCAGATCTACGCCTGCAACGGGTCGGCGGCGCAGCGGTGGACGGTGCCGGCTGACGGGACGTTGCGGGCGTTGGGGAAGTGTCTGGACGTGTCCGGCGGGGGAGTGCGGACGGGACGAGGTGCAGTTGTGGACGTGCAACGGGACTGCTGCGCAGGTGTGGTCGGCGCAGTCGGACGGCACGGTCCGTAATCCTCGGTCGGGCAAGTGCCTGGACGCCTCGGCGGTACGTGGAACGACCGCACACCGGTCCACCTGTGACCTGCCACACCGGCCCCAACCAGAAGTGGACCCTGCCCTGACGGCCGGCACCACTGCGGGGGACGCTCCCTGCCGGACCGAGCGGGCAGGGAGCGCCCCTTGCCCGCTCGGTGCTCGACCGTGAGGGACGGCGTCAGGTGCGGCGGCGGGCGAGGACGACGAGGCCCGTGCCGGTGGCCAGGGCGAGGACGGCGGCGCCGCCGAGGAACGTGAGCTGCTCGGCGCTGCCCGTGTGGGCGAGGGCAGGCCGGGAAGAGTCGTGCGCCGCCTGCAGGATCAGGTCCGTGATCGCGTCAGGAGCGGTCTCCATGACGGCGTGCGGCCCGTCGACCTCGACGGTGGTGGACCCGGCCCGCTCCGCCATGAAGCGCAGGTTGGCGGTGCCGATGGTGCGGTCGTCCGTGGGCACGAGGAACCAGGACGGGATGTCCTTCCACGCGGTCGCCCCGGTCGGTTCGTTGCCGCTGGCGACGGTTCCGGGCCGCTGGGCGGCGGCCAGGGCTGCGGCCCGGTTCACCTCCAGCCGGTCGCTGAGGAAGACGTCGCTGAACTTCTCGGGCTTGAGGTACAGGTCCACGTCGGTGGGGCCGCCGCCGAGCGGCACGGCGTTCAGCGCGGTGGGCACGGGAGCCGTGGGGTCGTCCGTGATGCGGCTGCCGGGGTACTTGGCCGCCAGCTCGAACGCGGACTCGCCCTTGTCCGGGGCGAACCCGGCGATGTAGACGAGGGATTCGACGTTCGGGTTGCCTGCCGCGGCGTTGGTGATGACGGCGCCGCCGTAGGAGTGGCCGACCAGGACGATCGGACCCTCGATCGTCTTGAGCAGGGTGGCCAGGTAGTCCGCGTCGCCGGAGAGGCTGCGCAGCGGGTTCGCGGGGCGATCACCCGGTAGTCCTCGGCCTGGAGGTTCTCGATCACCTGGGTCCAGCCCGAGCTGTCCGCCCAGTAGCCGTGCACCAGGACGACGGTCGGCTTGGCGTCCTGGTGCTGCCTGGTGTCACCCCGCTCTCCGATGCCGCGGACGGGCCGGCCGTCATCAGGGCCAGGGCCGGAAGGAGGACCGCGAGGGTGAGTGTCCGCCGCGCGGCGCAGTGCCGTATGTGCTTCATGACCGCTCTTTCTGCGAGGGCGAAGTCTGCTGAGACGACACTGCACGCGCGGCGGGGGCACGGCACCGCCCGGTGGTCCGTGCGGGTGACAACGCGCGGACGACGCACGGGTGAAGATCACGGCGGTCAGGTTTCGGCACGTCCCCCTGCGGGCCACGCCGGGGAGGCCGCGTGTCAGTCACCCGGTGCCGCTGTTCCCGCCAGGGGTCCCCGTAGTTGTGGTAGCCGCCGCCCTCCCAGAAGCCCGGCCGGTCCTCGGCCGTGAGGCGCAGTCCGCGCACCCATTTCGCCGACTTCCAGAAGTACAGGTGCGCACCAGGAGCCGGGCGGACCTCCGTGCTCGGGCGACAGGGCGAAGCCGTCGTAGGCGTGGACCACCCAGGCCTTGCCGCCGCGCAGATCGGCGAGCGGGAGATTGGTCGTGTAGCCGCCGTAACTGTGCGCCACGGCGAAGGCGGCGTCGGTGTCGACACCCTCCAGGAACGTGTCCAGGGAGACCCCGCGCCAGCGGGTGTCGAACTTCGACCAGCGGGTCACGCAGTGGATGTCGCGGACCGGCTCCTCCTGCGGCAGCGCCATCATCTGGTCCCACGTCCAGCGGTGCTCCGCGCCGCGCTCCGTGGTGACCGTGAACGTCCACGTGTCGGTGGACACCTCGGGCGTGGACCCGCCGACAGCACGGGAAAGGACTCGGTCGGATACTGCCCCGGCGGAAGGCGGTCGACGAAGGACCTGCCGCGTCCGCGGAAGCCTGGTGAAAAGGAACTCACGGCTCACTCCGTCCCGGGGAAGAGCGAGGGTCGGTGTGCTTCTTCTCTCCTCGAATCGTCGCCGGATCGACATGTCTGCCGAATGGCCAGCCTACGTCAGCAGTGCGCCTCGGGCAGGGGCGACCGGGCGGCGCGGACCGCCTCGTCGACATCGGCGTGGAACGTGAAGACCTCGTCCAGCCCGACCATCTGCAGCACCCGCATCTGGGAAGGAGAGACCCCGGCCAGACCGAGCGACGACCCCGCCGCCTGCGACCGCCGGTGTGCCGTCACGAACACCGTGATGCCCGTCGAGTCGCAGAAGGTCAGACCGGACAGGTCGAGCACCACCCCCAGCGGTCCGAAAGGGGCCTCGTTGACGGCCTCCGACAGCACCGGGGCCGAGTGGTGGTCGAGCTCCCCGACCACCTCGAGGACGTACGGGCCCGAGGCGCTGGGGCGGGGGGTGACGGCGAACGTCTTGTCCGGTTCGGACACGAAATCTCCTCGGCGGGGTCCTCGGCGCAAGCGGCCGACCTGGCCTCGCCCATCCAGTGGTGCATTGCTGGCCGGATCATCCTACGAACTCGACGCGGGCGGATCGTACATCCCCTGTACCCGATCGCTCGCGTACGTACCTCGTCCCGTTCTGCGCGAGGGAGCGCGGATCGGGGCGGGAGAACCGCGTGCCCGCCGGACGTGTGATGATCTGGAGAGGGGTCGCGTCGTGCTTCCCGGTTTCCCGCCACGGTCCGGCCGAGCGCTCGGAGCCGTGGGGTCCCGTGACCGTTCTTTGACCGACAGGTGGCGAGGAGGGGAAATGAAGACGGCGGGAGGGTCGTGGCCCCGGCGGCGCACACACCGGAGCGGGCCCCGACAAGACGGTCGGCGACATGCTCGCCCGGCTGCGCACGGGCGCGTACGTCGTGGACGTACGCGGCTCCATCGTGGCCGTCAACGCCCTCGCCGAGCAGCTCCTGAACCGTCCCGCCGCGCAGCTCGTCGGTGCGGACGCCCACGACCTGCTGCACCGCAACGCCCGCGGGGAGTCCATGCCGACGTCCCGGTGCCGCATGCGGCCCGCCTTCCTCGCGGGCCGCCCCGCCCAGGACGACAAGGAGTGGTTCGAGCGGGGGGACGGCACCCTGCTCCCCGTCTCCTGGAACATCGTCCCGTGCGGCGCGGACCGGACGACACCCTCATGCTCGTCCTCTTCCACCGCCGTGAGACCATCACCGGCCTCCCCGGGCACGAGGAGGCCGGGGGCGGGACGCTCGACGAGCTGGAACGGCTCGCCCTGCTGGCGGAGATGACCACCCAGCTGACGTCCACCCTCTCCGTCGACGAGGCGCTGAGCCGTCTCGTCTCCCTCGTGCTGCCGCGGCTCGCGGACTGGGCGGTCGTCGACCTGATCAGCGAACGCGACGAGGTGTGGCGCACCAAGGTGGTCCACATGGAGAACGGCACGACGGTCGTCCGCCGGGATCTCGAAGGGCCCATGGCCCCCGTCCCCGCCGAGTCCCCGATGCCGTTGTCACGGGCCCTGCGGGGCGTCTCCTCGACGATCGCCGAGCCGCAGACGTACGAGCGGTCCCCCGACTCGGGCATCGCCGTGGAACAGCGCCGGCTGTTCGAGGCCACCGGCATGCACTCGGCGGCCATCGCCCCGATACGCGGTCTGCGCGAGGTGCTCGGCGCCCTGACCCTCGGCCGGTCCGAACGCGCCGACAAGTTCACCGCCGCCGACCTCTCCCTGCTCGAGGACATCACCCGGCGCGCCGGACTGGCCCTGGACAACGCCCGCCTCTACCAGCGGCAGCGCAAGGTCGCCGAGACCATGCAGCGCTACCTGCTGCCCCAGCTGCCGCGGATCACCGGCCTGGAGATGACCTCCCGGTACCTGCCGGCGCCGGACGCCTCCCACGTCGGCGGCGACTGGTACGACGCCTTCACCCTCGGCGACGGCGACACCGCCCTGGTGATCGGCGACGTCTCCGGGCACGACCTGGACGCCGCCGCGGGCATGGCCCAGCTGCGCAACGTCCTGCGCTCCTACGCCTGGTCGCAGAAGGAACCGCCGAGCCGCATCGTCGAGCGGGTGGACCGCGCGGTGCTGCGCATCACCGACGTCTCCATGGCCACCCTGGTGCTCGGCACACTGACCACGGACGACGAGGGACGGTGGACCCTGCGCTGGACCAACGCCGGCCACCCGCCCCCGCTGCTGGTCACCCGGGACGGCGTCACCGAGTACCTCACGGACGGCGGCGGCATGCTGCTGGGCACCGGCACCGACCGGCCGCGCGTGGACGGAACGACGGCCCTGCCGCCGGGCTCCACCCTCGTGCTCTACACGGACGGACTCGTCGAGTCGCCCACCCACTCCATCGACGACGGGCTGGACCGGCTGCGCCGGAACGCCGCCGCGCTCGCCCACCGTCCGGTGGAGGCGTTCACCGACGAACTCCTGCGCCGGGCACGGCCCGCCGACAACGACGACGACGTCGCCCTGCTGGCCGTGCGGATCGGCACCCGCTCCGGCTGACACGCGTCCCCGCGCCCGGCGAGGCGTCCCCGTCAGCGCAGGCTGTCGCGGAGCCGGGTGACGGCGGCCTGCAGGGCGGCGAAGGCGTGCTCCTCCTGCCGCGGACCGGTGCGTGCCGCCGGCAGCAGGCTGTCACGGGCCGCCCGGGCCCGGGCGTACGCCTCGAAGCGCGTGACGACGTCGGCCACGGCGTCGGGCGGCGGTGCGCCCTGGTGGGGTCGCTCGCGGGACGGCATGGAGCGTCCTTCCTCCCCGAGTCGGTCCGTCCGGTCATGCCCCGCATCCTTACCGGGCACCCTTGCCCTCCACACTGCCCGCCGCCGGACACGGACCGCGGGCCGACCTTGCCGGAACCGGGCAACGAGCCGCCGTACGCCCGTCGTCCCCGCGCACCACCGCCACTCGCACGGGTGAAAGTCACCGTCCGGTCGGGGAGTGTCAGAAGCGGACCCGGGACACCTGACATAGCGTCGACCCGACCCACCCGTGCCGTTTGCACCTTTTGCGGCATGAGTGGATGCCCTTCCCGCTCCGGATCCCCGCGTTGTGAACCGAAGGACCTCGATGGCGACACACACGACTGAACCGCTTTCTCCGGTACCCGCGGCGGAGGGACGACGAGGGAAAGGGCGTGTGGTCGTCTCGTGGCTGACGACGACCGACCACAAGAAGATCGGGCACCTGTACCTGATCACCTCGTTCGCCTTCTTCCTCGTGGGCGGTCTGCTCGCCATGGTGATCCGGGCCGAACTGGCGCGCCCCGGGCTGCAGATCGTGTCGCAGGAGCAGTACAACCAGTCGTTCACCATGCACGGCACGATCATGCTGCTGCTGTTCGCGACGCCGACCTTCGCGGGTTTCGCCAACGCGATCATGCCGCTGCAGATCGGCTCCCCGGACGTGGCGTTCCCCCGGCTGAACATGCTGTCGTACTGGCTGTTCGCCCTGGGCGGTCTCATCGTCCTGGGCAGTTTCCTCACCCCCGAGGGTGCCGCCGACTTCGGATGGACGGCGTACACCCCGCTCAGCGGCGGTGAACGCACCACCCAACTGGGCGGTGACCTGTGGATCATGGGGCTGGCGCTGTCCGGTTTCGGCACGATCCTCGGTGCCGTGAACTTCATGACCACGATCATCTGCATGCGCGCGCCGGGCATGACGATGTTCCGGATGCCGATCTTCACGTGGAACGTCCTGCTCACCTCGGTGCTGGTGCTGCTGGCGTTCCCGGTGCTCGCGGCGGCGCTGCTCGCCCTGGAGGCGGACCGCAGGTTCGGGGCGCGGATCTTCGACCCGTCCAACGGCGGCGCACTGCTGTGGCAGCACCTGTTCTGGTTCTTCGGCCACCCCGAGGTCTACATCCTGGCGCTGCCGTTCTTCGGTGTGGTCACCGAGATCCTGCCGGTGTTCTCCCGCAAGCCGATCTTCGGATACATGGGCCTCGTGGGAGCGACGATCACCATCACGGGCCTCTCGGCGACGGTGTGGGCGCACCACATGTTCGCCACCGGCGCGGTGCTGCTGCCGTTCTTCTCCTTCATGAGCTTCCTCATCGCGGTACCGACGGGTGTGAAGTTCTTCAACTGGATCGGCACCATGTGGAAGGGATCACTGTCCTTCGAACCCCCGATGCTGTGGGCGGTCGGGTTCCTGGTGACCTTCCTCTTCGGCGGTCTGACGGGTGTTCTGCTCGCCTCACCCCCGATGGACTTCCACGTCCACGACAGCTACTTCGTCGTCGCCCACTTCCACTACGTGGTGTTCGGCACCGTGGTGTTCGCCATGTTCGCCGGATTCAGCTTCTGGTGGCCGAAGATGACCGGCACCATGCTCGATCCCCGGCTGGAGAAGGTGCACTTCTGGACCCTGTTCGTCGGCTTCCACACCACCTTCCTGATCCAGCACTGGCTCGGCGCGGAGGGCATGCCCCGGCGCTACGCCGACTATCTCGCCGCCGACGGGTTCACCGCGCTGAACACGGTCTCCACCATCGGCTCCTTCCTGCTCGGTCTGTCGACCCTGCCGTTCCTGTACAACGTGTGGAAGACGGCGCAGAAGGGCGAGAAGGTCGAGGTCGACGACCCCTGGGGCTACGGCCGTTCGCTGGAGTGGGCCACCTCCTGCCCGCCTCCCCGGCACAACTTCGTCACCCTGCCGCGGATCCGCTCCGAGTCCCCGGCCTTCGACCTGCGCCACCCGACCCTGGCAGGCTTCGACCAGGCGGAGAACACCGGTCAGCGTGACGTTCTCGACCCCGGCGGCCACAAGGGCGACCGCTGATGGCCCGGGCCTCCCGGTCCCGTCGCGCCCTCGCCCGCGACGCCTCGGCCGTCACGGCCGAGGCGGAGGGCATCGTGATGGCGCGGTCCCATCTCGCCGAGGCGCGGCTGGAGGCGGAGGCGCTGTGCGGGGACATGCCGTGGCTGACCACCGCCCAGGCCGAGGACGTCGCCCGGCACTACGTCGACCGGCGCATCGACCTCACCCGTCGGATGCTCCAGACGACGGTCCGCCGCGCCGACGAACTGCGCGGTGAGTACGAGGCCCGGTACGCCGAACTGCGCGGCGCGCTGCTGCGACGTCACGTGGCCTGCGCGTCCGGCCTGCTGGCCTGCGCCACCGGGATCAACGCGGCGCTCTGGGTGTTCACACGCTAGGACGTGTCGTCACCTTCCCGTCGTCGGCCTGCCGCAGCACACGGGCCAGCCAGTCGGTACGGGTCCGGCGCGCCGCGACCGACAGCTCCGCCTCGGGAAACAGCGCGTCGAACCCGTGGTGCCCGCCCGCCCACACATGCAGTTCCGCCTGACCGCCGGCCGCCCAGAGGCCGGCGGCGTAGGCCACGTCCTCGTCGCGGAACACCTCGGCGGAGCCGGTGTCGACGTAGGCGGTGGGCAGGCCGGACAGGTCGCCGGCCCGCGCGGGGGAGACGTACGGGGGCACCTCGCCCTCGGTGAGGTCGCCGAGGACCGCGCGCCAGGCGAACGCGTTGGTCTCCCGGGTCCAGACACCTGGCTCCCCGGCGTACTGCCGGCTGGAGGGGGTCGCGTTGCGGTGGTCGAGCATGGGGCAGATCAGCAGCTGCGCGGCGATCGGGGAGTCCCGAGGTCACGGGCCAGCAGGCAGACCCCGGCGGCGAGGCCGCCGCCCGCGCTGGTACCGGCGACCACGATGCGGGCGGGGTCGATGCCCAGCTCCTCACCGTGCCCGGACACCCACGTCAGCCCCTGGTGGCAGTCCTCGACGGCGGTGGTGCCGGTGGCCTCCGGCGCCAGCCGGTACTCCACGGTGACGACGACCGCGCCGAACCGCTCCAGCCACTCCAGCGGGATGTCGATCTGCGAGAAGCGGTCGCCCATGACCATGCCGCCGCCGTGGATCCAGTACACGCACGGCGCGGGGACCGCCGGGTCACGGTCCGCGGGGCTCAGGACCGACAGCCGGACGACGGCACCGTCCTCGGCGGGTACGTCGACCTCGCGCCGGACGGCGCGGTGGCGGCGAGAAGGAGCCGACGGGCGTGGGGGCAGCTGCCGCAGCTGGGCGAGGATCTCGTCGTCGAGCCGTGCCACGAGGGGCATGTCGGCCAGAAGGGTGCGCAGCTCGGGATCGAGGGCGGGACGCGGGACGGTCATGAGGCTGCCTTTCGGGGGAGGGTGGGACGGGTCAGGAGTGCCGGGGTGACGGCCGGGCGTGCGGGGCCGGGCGGGCGCGGTGCGGTTCAGACGGCGGCCGGGAACGCGGCCTTGCCGTGCACCGGGACGTGGTCGGTGTACACGGGCTCACCGGCCAGCAGCCCGGAGATCCGGGCCACGACGGCCTGGGCGGCCGCACCGGCGAAGACCCGGTGGTGGTCCTCCTCGCCGGTCCAGCCCTCCATGACGTGGACGACGTCCGGGGCGGCGGCGGACCGCGAGACGAGGTAGACGACGCAGTGCTCGCTCGCCGCCGGGCCGCCTTCGTCCAGCCCGGTCAGGAGCACGTCGACCAGCGCCTCGCCCATGCCGTGCCGGGCGGACAGGGTGGCCTGGAAGCCGTAGTGCGCGATCATGTCGGCCTTCTTTCGTCCGATGGAGTGCGGTGATTCCATTGAAGGCCGCTGAACTGCGAAAACGTTAGAACGATGCTCTCCGCTGTATGCACGATCCTGCCGCCGCGGGGACTCAGACCCGCTACGGGTGTGCTCCAATGGGGGTATGGGCCTGGACGAGCTGCGCACACTGCTGGAGCGGCACGCCCGCCCCGACGCGACCACCGCCATCGACGGCGTCCTCGCATCGAGGATCGACCGCCAGGACCCCCCGGGGCCCTCCATGTCCGGCACGGTCCTCGCCGTCATCGCCCAGGGCGCCAAACGACTCGCCCTCGGCGAGAGGGTCTACGAGTACGGGCCCGGACAGTATCTGGTCGCCTCCGTGGACCTGCCCGTCACCGGACAGTTCCTCCAGGTCGACGCCGAGCACCCGGCACTGGGCTTCGGGCTCGTACTGGAACCGTCCGCCATCGCCGAACTGCTGCTGCAGGCCGGGCCGGGGGACCTGCCGCGGGCCGGCGGCGTTCCGTCCGCGATCGCCGTCAGCGACGCCCCGGCGGCGCTCCTCGACGCGATCGTCCGACTGCTGCGGCTGCTCGACGAACCGCGCGACCGCGCGGTGCTCGCCCCCCTGCTCAAACGGGAGATCCTCTGGCGCCTGATGACCGGCGAGCAGGGCGCGACGGTCCGTCACCTGGGTCTGACCGACAGCGGACTGAGCCATGTCTCGCGGGCGGTGCGCTGGATCCGCGAACACTACGCGCAGGCCTTCCGGGTGGAGGACGTCGCGCGCATGACCGGCATGAGCGTGTCCGCGTTCCACCGCAACTTCCAGGCGGTGACCGCGATGAGTCCCATCCAGTTCCAGAAGCAGATCCGGTTGCAGGAGGCCCGCCTGCTGCTGGCCACCCGCCCGGGTGACGTCACCGCCGTCGGCCGCCGGGTCGGCTACGACAACCCGTCCCAGTTCAGCCGGGAGTACCGGCGCCAGTTCGGCGCGCCTCCCAGCCGCGACGCGGCCCGCCTGCGCGATACGGGAGGCGTCCCCGCGGCGGTCGCGCCCTGACCGGTCAGCCGATGTCCGGAAGCTTCATCCACTCGTCCCAGGTCAGGTCACGGCCGATGAACCGCGGCCGCCGGAACGGCCAGTCCTCGGCGATCCACCGCGGCACGAACGCGTCCAGCGCCCGCTCCAGCGCGCCGCCCACCTCCTCGTCCACCACCCACCAGGAGATCTCGGCGTCCGCGCCCTCCTTCTCCGGCGGATCGATGTACACGCAGCCCTTCAGCGCGGTGCGCTCGGCGTTCTCGACGGTGTAGTTGAACGACTCGTGCGCCTCGATCTCCGCGGCGTGCCGCTCCAGATCGGCGAGATTCGCCTCGTACGACATCGTGGCCGACGGCCAGCCCCACGCGGGCCCGAAGATCGAGAACAGCCGCTCGCGCGACCCCATCACCGTCGGGTAGTCGAGCGGCGCGTCCGCGCCACTGATCGGGCGCAGCCGATGCCCCCCGCCGTCGGGAATGCCGACGTGCAGAGGATGGACGAAGTCACGCGGAAGCCAGCTCATGACCGCGAAGCCAACCACGCACCGCCCACCGGGGCAAAGGGATAATCACCCCGGGCAGTTCCGCACGGCGCTAGTCTGCTGCCGGCCCCGCGCTCGTGGCCGACGAGGAGGACCGGATGGGGCTCATGCTGTTCCCCGGAGACAGCGACCTGACCAGCCCGGACGTGGCCCGGTCGTACGGCGGCTTCACCATGTTCCGCCGGTGGTCGGCGCGGGCCGAGGGGTGCGAGCTCGACGAGATGGACGGCTTCGGCGGAGAACGTCCCTGGGGCGACGTCCCGACCACGCTCGAGCCGCTTCTCGACCACCCCGACGACGCCGGCCCCGACTTCCCGCCGTCCCGGTGCGCCGCGATGCTGCCCCGCCTCCAGGAGATCGCGGCGCAGGAGCACGACGGTTCCGGCGGACCGGACGTCGCACGTCATCTCGACGACGTGCGCCGGCTGGTGGTTGTGCTGCGGCTCTGTGTGGAGAGGGACGTCGAGTGCGTCTTCGGATGAGCCGCCGGCCGGCGGCGCGGGCTGCTCCAGATCGGTGAGATGCGGGGGGTCCGGCAGTGGGGAGCGGGGGAATCGCCCGATGACCCGCTTATCTGGATGTCCGAGCATCGGACCATCGCAAGGAGTTACACCGTGCCGTCACAGCCCAGCGACCCCTCGTACACCGTGCCGGGCCTGCGCACCCAGGACAGCGGACGGATCATCGAGCTGCTGCAGATGCGACTCCACTCGCTGAACGACCTCCACCTGACCTTGAAGCACATCCACTGGAACGTCGTCGGACCCCACTTCATCGCCGTGCACGAGATGATCGACCCGCAGGTCGACAAGGTGCGGGACATGACCGACGACCTCGCCGAGCGGATCTCCACCCTCGGCGGCGAGCCCAACGGCACCCCCGGCGCCCTGGTGCACGCGCGGACCTGGAACGACTACTCCATCGGCCGGGCCGAGGCGATGGAGCACCTGGGCGCGCTGGACCTGGTGTACACGTCCGTCATCGAGGACCACCGGGAGGCGATGCGGGAGACCGAGGAGGCCGACCCCGTCACCCAGGACATGCTCATCGAGCAGCTGCGCGGGCTGGAGCTCTTCCAGTGGTTCGTCCGCGCCCACCTCGAGTCCGGCGGCGGCCGGCTCAGCACCCGCGGCGCCACCACCGAGACCGGCGCCGCGGGGCAGGCCGCCGAGCAGGCCCGCCACCAGCCCTGAGCCCTGCCTGCCCGTCGTCACGGCCCGCGCCCGCCGCACCGCCGTGCCCGCCTCGGTCCAGTCGGCCGGACCGAGGCGGGCACGGACCTCACACCGCTTCCCGCACGCACCCCGTGGTGATCCCCGACGCGCGGGCGACCAGCGCCGCGAACTCCCGCCGCACCGCGGGCGGCGCGCCGGTCTCGTCGAAGTGCCGCAGCGCCGAGTCCGCCAGCTCCGCGATCTTCGACTCCACCTCGTCCCGGGCACCGGTCCGCTCCAGCGCCGCCCGTACGCCCTCCACGGCACGGTCCGGCAGGGTGGCGGAGCCGGGGGAGAGGAGCGCCACGGCCTCCTCGTCCCCGTTGGCCCGGCCCAGCTCCAGGGCGACGGCCAGCAGATACGTCAGCTTGCGCGCGCGCAGGTCGTCACCCACCGGCTTGCCCGTCAGCGCGGGGTCGCCGAAGGCGCCGAGCAGGTCGTCCCGCAGCTGGAAGGCCAGCCCGGTGCAGCGGCCGGCCGCCCGCAGCGCCGTCATGACCGGCTCGTCCGCCCCGGCCAGCGACGCGCCGAGCGCCAGCGGCCGCTCCACCGTGTACAGGGCGCTCTTGAGCGTCGCGATCGTCAGTGCCTCGTCGACACCGGACGCGCCGGCCGCCTGCGCCTGGAGGTCGCGGTACTGCCCGGCCACCATCTCGCCCCGCATCGCCCGCCACTCCCGGTACACCCGGGGCCCGTGCGGCGAGTCGAGAACGATGTCCGTCATCAGGTCGTCGGCCCAGGCCAGCGCCAGGTCACCGGCCAGCACCGCCGCCGAGTGCCCGAACGTCTCCGCGCTGCCCGCCATGTCCTCCGCCCGGTGCAACCGCGCCAGGTCCACGTGCACCGCGGGCGCCCCTCGGCGCAGATGCGACCCGTCCATCACGTCGTCGTGCACCAGCGCACACGTCTGCACCAGTTCCAGCGCGGCGCCCGTCCGCAGCAGAGGCACCGGGTCGCCCGAGCCGCCGCCGGCCCGCCACCCGCACCAGGCGAACGCCGTACGCAGCCGCTTCCCGCCGCGCCGGGCGAACGCGGAGACCCGGCCCGCGACCTCCCGGGCGAACACCGCGTCGACGTCGTACGCCTCGGACATCCGCGCGTCCAGCACCTCGCCCAGGATCCGCACCACGGCCCGGGTGGCGGCGTCGGCGGTGAGCGGTCCACCGGCCCGTTCCGCCGGTTCCTCCGTCGCCGACCGCAGTTCACGCATGCACAGCCTCTTCTCGTTGTCCGTCGCCCGCCCGCCCGCACCGTCCGCCGCCGAGTACCCGGGAAAAGGCGCGGTGACCTTCTCCCGGCGGCGCGGAGGCCCGGGGCGCCGGTCAGGTACGCCCGCGGGGGCGGTCCGGCGCTAGTTCGGGACGCCCGCCCGTCGTCGGCGGGTCCTCCGCACGCGTCCGGCACCCGTCGCGCCGCCCGGTGCGTTCCCGCCCGCCGCGGCCCGGGTGATGTTGCGGGCCATGCCGCCGAACACCACGGCGTGGAAAGGTGAGACGGACCACCAGTAGGCGTGGCCCAGCAGGCCCCGCGGGTGGAACAGGGCGCGCTGCCGGTAGGCGGTGCGCCCCGCGCCGTCCGTCTCCACGCGCATCTCCAGCCACGCCAGGCCCGGCAGCCGCATCTCGGCCCGCAGCCGCAGCAGCCGTCCCGGCTCGATCTCCTCCACCCGCCAGAAGTCCAGCGAGTCGCCGGCCCGCAGCCGCTGCGGGTCACGCCGTCCGCGCCGCAGCCCCACCCCGCCGACGATCCGGTCCAGCCAGCCGCGGACCGCCCACGCCAGGGGGAAGGAGTACCAGCCGTTCTCGCCGCCGATGCCCTCGATCACCTTCCACAGCGCCTCCGGCGACGCGGACACCGCCCGGTGCCGTTCGTCCCGGTAGAGGCTGCCGCCGGCCCAGTCCGGGTCGGTGGGCAGGGGGTCGCTGGGGGCGCCCGGCACGGCGGCCGACGACCAGCGGGTGGCGACCTGCGCCTCCCGCACCCGCCGCAGGGCCAGCTCCAGCGCCTCGTCGAAGGGCAGCGGCCGGCCGGGAGCGTCGGGCACGTACGCGGCGATGTCGTGCTCACGGCACACCACCTCGTGGCGCAGCGACTCCGTCAGGGGCCGCGCGATGCCCGCCGGAACGGGGGTCACCAGCCCCACCCAGTGGCTCGACAGGCGGGGCGTGAGCACCGGTACGGGCACGATGACGCGCCGCCGCAGGCCCGCCACCGCGGCGTAGCGGCGCATCATGTCACGGTACGTCAGGACGTCGGGGCCGCCGATGTCGAAGGCCCGGTCGACGTCGGCCGGCATGGTGGCCGACGCGACGAGGTAGCGCAACACGTCGCGGACCGCGACGGGCTGCGTGCGGGTGTGCACCCAACTGGGGGTGACCATGACCGGCAGCCGCTCGGTCAGGTAGCGCAGCATCTCGAACGACGCCGACCCCGAGCCGATGACGACGGCGGCCCGCAGCACGGTGGCGGGGACGGGGGAGTCGAGGAAGATGCGGCCGACCTCTGCCCGGGACCGCAGATGCGGGGACAGCGTGTGCTCCGGCACGCCCTGCGGGGTGAGCCCGCCGAGGTAGACGATGCGGCGCACCCCGGCCGCGTGCGCCTGCTCGGCGAAGGTGCGGGCCGCGCGGCGGTCGGTCTCCTCGAAGTCGCCGCCCGTGCCGAGCGCGTGGACCAGGTAGTACGCCACGTCGACGCCGTCCATGGCCGCGGCGACGGAGGCGGCGTCGGTGACGTCGCCGCGTACCGTCTCGACGTCCGGCGCCCAGGGGTGGTCGCGGAGCTTGTCGGGGGAGCGGGCCAGGCACCGGACCCGGTGGCCGGTCTCGAGGAGATCGGGGACCAGCCGCCCGCCGATGTACCCCGACGCCCCGGTGACGAGGCAGTGCGCTCCCGCGCTGCTTCCTCCTTGGCCGTGCCTGTCCACGGTCATCCCTCCGCACGGTCGTCGTGACACCGGCTCCTGCTCCCGATCCTCGCCGCACGCGCCGGGTCCCGCGCGTCGACCGGGCCACGCGGCGTCACCGGTGACCGTCCCGGCCCTCGTCGCCCGGCCCGACGGCCTGCTCCAGGTCGGAGGCGAGGGCGTGCAGCCACACCTCCACGTCGACCAGGTGGGAGACGGACGGTGCCGGGATCCGCCCCAGGATTCCCTTCGGCAGGGGTGCCGGTCGCACGGTCACACCGCCGGCCGGGAAGTCCGCCGCCCGCAGCGCGGCCGACACCACCTCGTCCGCCGCCGCCCGGGCCCAGGCCGCCGCGTCGGGAGGCCACGGCGTCCCCGGAGACCAGGGCACCCAGTAGGTGCCGGTCAGAACGCGGGAGCCGAAGTTGAGCGCGGCGAGCCAGTCGGACCCGCCGTCCGCCGGGCGGCGGGGCGGGGGCTCGGTCCGCAGCTGCGCGTACGAGGCGTGGGCGATGCGCCATCGCAGCAGCGCGCGCCGCAGCGTCGGGGCCGCGTCCGCGCGGCTCGTGGGGGCGGCGTGGCCGGCCGCCGTCCGCTCGACGGTGACCCGTACCAACGGGGCGGTGGTGCGGAACAGGGCGGCCGCGCTGCGCCGCATCTCGGCCCGCGCACCGGCGGGCCAGGCCAGTACCCCGCACACCAGTCCGATCACGCTGCCGGTGAGCACGTCGACGATCCTGGCCTCCGCCAGCTGCCACGTGACCGGCGCGATCTGTGCGAACGCCATGGACACCACCAGGGTGAAGAGCCCCTGCCCCCAGGCGGGCCCGCCCACCGGCCCAGCCCAGAAGGCCACCAGCATCGTGGGCACCAGCAGGGCGGCGTACACCTCGGTCGCGTCGCCCGCCGAGGCCAGCAGCGCACCCGCCGCGAGCGATCCGACCAGCGTCCCCATCGCGGCTCCGCGCACCGCGGACCAGGTGGCGCCCGCCGTGGTGCGGCCCAGGGTCAGCATGCCCAGCAGGACCCAGAAGCCGTGCGACAGGTCCAGCGACCCCGCCACCAGCCGGGCGAGCGCCAGCCCGCAGGCGGTGCGGACGGCGTTCTGGAAGACGACGGAGCGCGGCGTGACATGGTCGGCGATCCGCACCCACCACAGCCGGGCCGTGGAGGCGCCGGCGTACCAGAACTGCTCGCGCGGCAGTCCGGGCAGCGGCCCCCGTCGTCCGGTCGCCAGGGCCACCGCCGCGCTCACCGTCACCGTGGACACCGCGACGGCGAGAAGCGTCGACTGGCGGCTCAGCAGCGGGTGCGGGTCCCCGCGCAGGTCCGACGGCACGCCCCTGGTGGCCGCGTACTGCGCGGTCATCTCCTCGATCCCCGCGGGGTCGGGGCGCGGGCGCGTCCCGCGCAACGCGCCGGCCGTGTCGGCGCAGGCGGCCGCGAGACCGCGCAGCAGGGTGGCCGAGGGCAGGTCCACCGGTGGCCGCAGCAGTGGCGCGAGGACGGCGAGCAGGTCGAGGCAGCGGCGGGTCGCGTATCCCGCCTGGGCCAGCGCGCGGTCCCGCGCGCCGGCTCCGGTGGGGCGGCCGCCGGCCGGTGTCCTCGAGAAGCGCAGGTCCCGGCCTGCCGTCCGCAGTGCCTCGGCCGTCTCCCGGCCGTCGGCGACGCCTCGCAGCAGCTCCCGTACGGCGTGCGCGGCGAGGTCGAGGCTCCCGGCGATCCGGTCGCGGTACGACGGCTGCCGGGTTCCGGCAGCAACAGCCACTCGCACAGGACGGTAAGGGCCGCGCCGACGGCGAGCCCGGCCAGCCGGTCCGGCAGGGTGCCGGGGGCGTAGGGCGGGAAGCTGGCCAGGATGTAACTGAGCTGGAGCGCGGGGACGACGCCGGCCGCCCGGGAGCCGATCGAGGCGCCGAGCACGAGCACGAACCCCACGAGAAGCATCCCGAGCGCCGCGGCCCAGCTCGCTGCCGCCAGGTAGGTGCCGAGCACGATCAGCGCGGCGGCGGCCGGCACGGCGCGCAGCACGGTGCCGGCGCGCCGGCGTCCACAGCCGGGGAGCGGGGAGAGCAGCCCGAACGCGACGGGGATGAACAGCGTGTACAGCGCGAGCACGGGCCGGTCCAGCAGATCGACCGCGGGGTAGAACCCGGCGACGGCGGCGACCGTGACGCGGACCGCGCGCCGGGCGGCACCCACGGATTCGCCCCGTGACGGCGGTTTCGGCAGCGGCGTCCGCCAGGTACGCGCGTGCCCCTCGGAGCGCCCCCGGTGCCACATGGCGCACCATCCTGCCGGGACGCGGCCGAGGCGCGGGCAGGCCGCACCGTCATGGGCGGCGCTACCGCCCGTCCGGCGCACCGTGGCGCAGGCCCCCTTGCCGGAATGTCATGTCAGCGTCATCATCTCTACTCGCGGGTATCTACCCGCATAGACACCCGCACGGTCACGCTCACGAGCTCCATACGCAGTGCCCCCACCCTTCACTCGTCCCAGGAGGCTCGATCCACGTGAGACCCCGTCATCTCCGTCGCCGCGGCGCCCTCGCCGTCGCGGCGACGACCCTGGCCGTCCTGTGCGCCGGCCAGTCCCTCGGCGCCCCGCAGGCCGCCGCAGCCCCGGCCACCGCCGTCCCCGCGCCGGCCTCTCCCGCGTCCGAGGTCCACGCGGCGGAGGACCTCGCCGCGCGGGCGATCGCCGGCGCGCTCTCCGACCCCGTCTGGAACACCCGCGTCCGCCGGGCCGCGCTCGCCTCGGACGAGGTCGCCGTCACCGCCCTGGCCGACGGCACGCTGAGGTCCACCCTCGCCGCGGCCGACCGCAGGATCGCCGCCGCCAAGGGCCTCGACGCCGGCGTCGGCCCGCTGCTGCGGCTGCGGCTCGGCGACCCCTCGATGCGCGGCGCGCTCACCGCCGGCACGCCACCCTGGGTGGCCGCCGCCACCTCCGACGACGGCCCCGTCACCGCGTACGACAGCGAGGGCCGGATCCACACGCTGGACGCGCGCGAGGCGCCCGCGCACCCGGTGTACGTCGTCGACCTCGACGGCTCCCGGGCGCTGGCCGCCGGCCTGGACGTCCTGAACGAGGAGCTGGCCCGCCGCGGTGTGCGGTCCACCGCCCCGACGGCCCGGCGCACCCCGCTGCGGGACGCGTCGGCCACCGCTGCCGCCGCCGGCTTCTGGACCACCCGCGTCGCCGCGGTCTCGCTCTCCGACGACCAGGAGCCCTGGATCAAGGGCGACGCCGAGATCTACACCCTCGTCACCGGCTTCGGCCACGACGGCAAGGTGCGGGTCGACCCGGTCGACATGCCGTACCTCGACAGCGACGGCGTCGTCTACCGGCCCCAGCAGATCCTGGTCAACTGGTCGTCGTACAAGTACGACCTGGCCGACGCCGTGATGATGGAGGACGACGGCGGCACCAACTACCGCGACCTCGCCAAGGCCATCGCCGCCGTCCTGCTCACCGTCACCGACCAGGGCGCGTACATCCCGCTGGTGAACGCGGTCCTGGACGCGGTCCCGGACGACTGGTGGACCGACGACCCTGACTACGTCGACTCCTGGTACACCCTGGCCCGCACCGACAACGGCACCCGTCACGGCGCCCGCGGCAACGGCTGGATGACCCTGGAACCGTACTTCGTGCAGGAACTCTGAGGCACCGGCGCACGAGCGGCACCGCGGCGGGGGGAGACCTGCCGCGGTGCCGCCGTCCGCGCCCGAGGTCACCTCCCCGCTGCCCCTTCCGGACCCGCTGGGCTCGGCAACCGCCGCCGCGGGCCGGAGGCTGGGAACCGGGTGTGACGCGGGCGGTCCGGAGCCGGCCGGCCGCCCGGGCTCAGGTGAGGAGAGACCGTGGACGATCAGCACGGGGCGGCGGACCGCGTCGTGGTCGGGGTGGACGGCTCGCCGTCCTCGCGGCAGGCGCTGCGCTGGGCGGTGCGCCAGGCCACGCTCACCGGGGGGACCGTGCGGGCCCTGACCGCCTGGGACTACCCGCAGTACCACGGCGCGCTGGGCTGGCTGCCCCCGTCGAGCGGGGACGAGGACGCGCTGGAGGCGCGGGCGCGCGAGGACCTGACCCGGTGCGTCGAGGAGACCCTGGGCGCACGGCCGCCGGCGGAGGTCCGCACCGAGGTGCAGTACGGAACCCCGGCCAGCGTGCTGCTGCGCGCGGCCCGTGACGCGTCCCTGCTGGTGGTCGGCAGCCGGGGCCTGGGCGGGTTCGCCGGGCTGCTCCTCGGCTCCGTCGCGCAGCACTGTGCGCAGCACGCGGCCTGCCCGGTCGTCGTGGTCCGGGAGGACACCGCGACCGGCATCGGCGACGCCGACTGACGAGCCGCCTCAGTCGCGTGCGCGGACTGCGGCGCGGACCAGGTCGCGGGCCAGGTCCGTGGCCGTCGTGAGCGTGCCGAGGCCGAGAGGCCGGGTGGCGAGCGCGCCCTCGTGCAGGACGAGCAGGCGGGCGGCGAGGGTGGCCGGGTCCGGGCAGCCCGCCGCGTCGGCCAGTTCCTCGAAGAGGCGCAGCAGCCAGCGCTTCTGGTCCGTGGCGACCCGGTGCGCGGGATGCTCCGGATCGGGCAGCTCGGCCAGGGCGTTGATGAACGCGCACCCCCGGGTGTCGGTCGCGCTCCATGCGCGCAGCGTCTCGAAGGGCGCGGTGACGGCCTCCTCCTCGCTGCCGCTCACCTCGACCGCCGCGCGGACCGCCGACCGCCAGCGCCGGTCGCGCTCGGTGAGGTAGGCGGCGACGAGGTTCTCCTTCGAGCCGAAGCGGTTGTACAGGGTCCGCTTGGTCACGCCCGAGTGCTCGGCGATCAGGTCCACGCCGACCGCCGTGATGCCCCGTTCGTAGAACAGTTCCTCGGCCGCCGCCACGATGCGGCGCCCGGCCGGGGTCAGGGGAGGGGTGTCGGTGCCGTGATCCATTCGCGCAGACCTTCACTGATCGGTGTACGGTGGTGGAGAAGTATACAGATCAGTATACCTGTGAGGTGAGGATCATGTCCGAGTACATGCGCGCGGTACGCATCACACGGCACGGCGGACCGGAGGTGCTGGAAGCGGCGCAGGTGCCCGTGCCCGTGCCGCGGGCCGGTGAGGCGCTGGTGCGCGTCACGTCGGTGGCCCTGAACAACACCGACCTGTGGACCCGCGAGGGCGCCTACGGACGGCCCGGTGACCCGGAGGCCCGGTCGGGCTGGCGGGGGCCGGTCGACTTTCCCCGCGTCCAGGGCGCCGACGTCGCGGGCCGGGTGGCGGCGGTGGGGTCCGGCGGTGACGAGGGTCTGGTCGGCCGCCGCGTGGTGGTCGACCCGGCCGTCTACGACGGTGACGGTCCGGACGCCCACCCGGTGGGCCTCATGGGCAGCGAACGCGACGGCGGATACGCCGAGTACGTCACCGCCCCGCTCGACCAGCTCCACGACGTCACCGGCTCCCCGCTCACGGACGACCAGCTCGCCTCCCTGCCGACCGCGTACGGCACGGCGCTGGGCATGATCGAGCGCGGGCGCATGCGCGAGGGCGAGACCGTGCTGGTCTCGGGCGCCTCCGGCGGGGTCGGGCTCGCGCTGGTTCAGATCGCCCGCGCCCGGGGTGCCCAGGTGGTCGCCGTCAGCAGCGGCACCAAGATCGACGCGGTGCGCGAGGCAGGGGCGCACGCCGTGGTCGACCGGGCCGGGGACGTCATCGGGCAGATCCGTGCCGCCGCCCCGCAAGGCATCGACGTCGGGCTCGACGTCGTCGCCGGGGACTTGGTGAGTGAGGGCGTGCCGCTGCTGCGGGAAGGCGGACGGTGGGTGATCGCCGGGGCGCTCGGCGGCTACGGGGTGCACCTCGACGTACGCCGCCTCTATCTGCACAACGCCCAGGTGATCGGCTCGGCGATGCACACGCGGGCCCACTTCGGGCTGCTGATGGAGATGGCCCGGCAGGCCGCCGTCGAGCCGGTCGTCGCGGCGGCGTACCCGCTGGACCAGGCCGCGCGGGCGCAGGAGGAACTGGCCCGCAGGAACCACGTCGGAAAGATCGTCCTGCACCCGGGGGCCGCGTGCGGCCGCTGACGGGGCCGCCCCCGCCGTCCGCCGGGCCGCTCAGGCTGGTGATCAGCAACGCCTCCGCCGTCCGTCCGGCCGTTCAGGCGGGAGACCGGCGACGCCCCCGCCGTCCGCCGGGCCGCTCACGCCGGTGACCGGGACGCCCCGCCCCCCGCCGTGCCCCCCTCAGGTCTGCCGGGCGTGCACCGGGCTGTTCGCGACCTCCTCCGGGCACTCCCCGTGTGCCTGGCGCATCCGCCGGTCGCGCAGCCAGTCGTACGCCGCCAGGGCGAGCGAGGTCAGCATCGCCGTGAGGGCGGCACCCAGCGCGATGAACAGGGAGGATCGGAAGTCGTCGTTGCGGGCGAGCATCAGGTAGAAGAGGCCCGGCAATGCCGCCGTGCCCACCGCGGCGCCGAGCCGCTGCCCCGTCTGCAGTGCGCCGCCGGCCGCGCCCGCCATCCGCACGGGCACGTCCCGCAGCGTCATGGTGATGTTGGGGGAGACGACGAAGCCCCCGCCGATGCCGCCGACGAACAGTGCCGGGGCGGCGAGCCAGGGGGCGATGTCCAGGGGCGCGAACCGCAGCAGCAGGGCGGTACCGCCGAGCCCCACGATCACCCCCGCGAGCCCCCACACGGTGAGCAGACGCCCGAACCGGTCGACGAGACGCCCGGAGATGACGGCGGCCCCGGCCGAACCGATGGCGAAGGGCGTCACGGCGAGCCCGGACTCCAGCGGGGAGTAGTGCAGGCCGTGCTGGTAGAAGAGCGCGAAGACCAGCCAGACGCCGCTGAAGCCGATGAAGTACAGCGTGCCCACGCCCGCGCCGATGGCGTAACCGCGCACCGTGGTGAACAGCCGCGGATCGAGCAGGGGCGTGGCCCCCCGGGCGAGCAGACGGCGCTGCCTGCGGACGAAGACGGCGAGGATCGCGGCGCCGACGAGGAACAGCCACCACATGCGGCTCAGCCCGCCCGACTCCGCCTGCACCAGCGGGAACATGAACGACAGCACGCCGAGCCCGAGCAGCAGCACGCCCGGCACGTCCACATGGCCCCGCCCCGACTTCCGGGTCCGCGGCAGCAGGCGGCGCCCCAGCAGCACGGCGAGGACACCGATGGGCACGTTGACGTAGAAGATCCACCGCCATCCCTGCATGCCGTCGGCCAGCGCGAGAATCGCACCGCCGACGATCGGTCCGGACGCCGAGGAGATGCCGACGGTGGCGCCGAAGTAGCCGAAGGCGCGGCCCCGTTCGGCGCCCCGGAACATCTGCTGGATGAGGGCGGAGTTCTGCGGCGCCATGAACCCGGCCGCCAGGCCCTGGGCGAGGCGGGCCACGACCAGCAGGGTGATGCCGGGCGCCGCGCCGCAGGCCGCGCTGAACAGCACGAAGCCGCACAGGGCGATCAGGAAGATCTTCCGCCGGTCCAGGGCGTCACCCAGCCGTCCCGCCGTGACGAGGGCCAGCGCGAAGGTGAGGGCGTAGCCGGACACGACCCACTGGACCTGTGCGGGGGAGGCCCCCAGGTCGGTCTGGATGGTGGGCAGCGCGACCGCCACGATCGTGACGTCGAGCAGGCTCATGAAACCGGCGACCAGCGTCACCCACAGGGCACGCCACCGGTGCGGATCCGGCTGGTAGTCGTCATCCCGGGCACCGGGCCGGCGGTCGCCCGCCCCTGACGCCGACGCAGTCACATGGAATCCTCTCGCACGCCCGAACAGGGCGAACATGTTCCCCGGCCGGGCCACGCGCACACCCGGTGGCGCACAAAACCAGCCCACCGCCCGTCCCGGACGCCATGGCACCGCGCCACCCGGAGACCTCGGCACCGGGCCATGCCCGGCGGGCCCTAGGCGGCCGAAGCCACCGTGCTCCCGCGGACGGCCAGCCGGTGCGGGACCGTGAGGTCGGCGGCGGGCACGTCGTTGAGCGGGCTGTAGATGCGGTCGGCGAGGCACTGCAGCGCCCGCGCGGCGATCTGCCTCTTGTCGGGGGAGACGGTGGTGAGCGTCGGCCGGCCGAACCGGCCGTCCTCGATGTCGTCGAACCCGACGACCGCCAGGTCCTCCGGCACCCGCAGCCCTCGGGCGTACGCCGTGTGCAGCGCCCCCAGCGCCAGTTCGTCGCTGAACGCGAACACCGCGTCGGGCGCGTCGCCGGAGTCGAGAAGGTGGGCCATCGCCCGGGCGCCGTCGCCCCGGTGCAACGCCGTCACCGGGCGCTCCCACGCGGGGCACGGGGTGATCCCGGCACGCCGCAGCGCCGTACGGTAGCCCTCGGCACGCAGCTCGGCCGTGCCGTTGCCCAGATGGGGCTGGAGGCCGATGGCGGCGACGCGGCGGCGGCCCAGCGACAGCAGGTGCGTGGTGGCCTCGTCCGCCGCGGCCACGTTGTCCACGGCCACCCGGTCCGCCAGGCCCTGCGGGTCGCGCTCGCCGAGCAGCACCACGGGCAGGGGACGTGCGGCGGCCGTGATGTCCTCGGCCGGCAGTGCCCAGGGACTGATGATCAGACCGTCCATCACCCGGCCGCCGTCACCGGTGAGCAGCCGCCGTTCCGCCTCGGCGTCACCGTGCGTCTGGTCGATGACCACCGTCCACGACCGGCGGCGCGCCTCGTCCACGAGCAGCCCGGCCAGCTCGGCGAAGTAGGGCGAGTGCAGCTCCGGGATCGCCAGGCCGATGATGCCGGTCCGTCCCGCCCTCAGGCTCCGGGCCGCGAGGTTGGGGCGGTAGCCCAGCTCGTCGATCGCCTCCTGCACCCGTCGGCGGGTCTCGGGCGCCACCCGGGCGGAACCGTTGACCACGTTCGACACCGTGCGCGCGGAGACCCCCGCGCGCGCCGCCACGTCTTTCAGGCTGCTGCTCACCCGCACATCGTGGCATGCGCCCCAGTGCGTGGACCATGAGCGGGCACGGGCTATTGCCACGTTGAAATCAACGATGCAACATAGGACCCGGAGGGGGTACCCGGCCCGGTACCCCCACACGTCCCGCTGCAAGGAGGCACGCATGAGCCCGTACACCCACCCCGGCATCGCCCCGGCCGAGCTGGACGCCGACGTCACGGCCGACGTCCAGGCCCTCTACGAGGACGGCATCACCGCCCGCAAGGGCGCCTTCACCCCCGAGTGGGCCGACCGGCTGCGCGAGGACATCGAGACCGCCTTCGAGGAGGCCCGTAGCCGCCCCGGCGGCGCGGTCGGCCGCGGACCCCACCGCTACTACGTGGAGATCCACCCCGAACGGCTGCGCGGCTTCGTCGACCTCGTCGACCACCCGTGGGTGCGCTCCGTCTGCACGGCGGTCCTCGGCCCCGACTACCGCATCGTCGAGGTCGGCTTCGACGTCCCGCTGGAAGGCGCTGTCGACCAGCCGTGGCACCGCGACTTCCCCATGCCCGAGGAGACCCGCGCCGAGCGCCGGCTGACCTCCCTCGCCTTCAACGTTACCGCGGTCGACACGGAGGAGGACATGGGCCCCTTCGAGATCGCCCCCGGCACCCAGTGGGACGACAGCCCGGAGTTCGGCCACGGCATGTTCCCGCCCCGGACGCACTACCCGCGCTACGAGGAGCGGGCGGTGCGCAAGTACCCGCGGCGCGGCGACATCTCCGCGCGCAGCGCGCTGACCATCCACCGCGGCACCAGGAACCACTCCGCCAAGGCGCGCCCCGTCCTCGTGCTGGGCGTCGACGGCCCCGACGCGACCAACGGCGAACGGCACGACACCGCCGTCACCCGCGCCTACTGGGAGGCGCTGCCCGAGCGGGTCCGGCGCCACCTGGACTGCCCCGTCGTGGACGTCCTGGTGCCGGTGACGCAGAAGCACACCATCGAGGGCCTGGTCATGGGCGACGCCTGACCGGGCGGCCCGCCGGGGACAGGCGGACAATCACCACCATGGGCATCTGGGGCAAGCGGGACGACATGGTGGTCCACCAACAGGAGCCGTTCAACGCGGAACCTCCCGGCGGCGCCCTGGCCGGCGCGCGCATCACCGACGTCGACACCTTCTACAGCCGCAGCCACGGACCCGTGCCCCGGCTCGACCCGACGGACTGGCGGCTGACCGTCGACGGCCTGGTCGCGCACCCGCTGCGGCTGTCCCTGGCCGAGCTGCGGGACCGTTTCGAGGAGGCCGGGGCGACGGTCACCCTGCAGTGCGCGGGCAACCGGCGCGCCGGCCTGATGACCGTCCGCGACATCCCCGGCGAGACACCCTGGGGGCCGGGCGCCGCGTCCACCGCCCGGTTCCACGGCGTGCGCCTCGCCGACGTCCTCGCCCACGCCGGTGTCGCGCCGGAGGCGGCCCACATCGCCTTCCACGCCCCCGACGTCTCCCCGTCCGCCGACCCGCCCCAGCCGTACGACGTGTCCGTCCCGCGCGAGAGGGCGACGGAGCCGGACGTGCTGCTGGCCTGGGCGATGAACGGCGCGCCGCTGCCCGACGTCCACGGCGCACCCCTGCGCGTGGTCGTGCCGGGCTGGATCGGTGCCCGCAGCGTCAAGTGGCTGACCCGCGTCACCGCGCGCACCACGCCCTCCGACGGCTACTTCCAGACCACCGCCTACCGCCTTCCCGGGGGCGAGGCCGGCGCCGAGGGCGTCGCCCTCGGGCCGTTCCCGCTCAACTGCGCCGTCCTGACCCCGCAGGACGGCGCCCTCGTGGCACCCGGCCCGGTCGAGGTCACCGGCTACGCGCTCGCCGGCCAGGGGCGCACCGTCGCCCGGGTCGAGGTGTCCACGGACGGCGGCCGCGCCTGGTTCCGGGCGGCACTCGACGAGCCCGCCGGACCGGGGGTCTGGCAGCAGTGGCACATCACCCTCGACCTGCCGTCCGGTGACGCGGACGTCCTGGCCCGGGCGTGGGACACCACCGGTGCGGGCATGCCCGCGTCCCCGGCCTCTCTGTGGAACCCCAAGGGCTACGTCAACACCTCATGGCCCCGTGTGCGCCTGCGGGTCCGCTGACCGGCCCGGACGGCACGCCGTCGTTCCCGCTGTTTGCGCGCCGCGCGTGGGGAAACTCAGCGCGCATGAGCAAGAAGCCTGGGCGCCCCCTCATGGGTCAGAACCGAATGCTGTGGCTGCTGGACGCGCTGGAGCGCGATCCCGGCCGCGACAAACTGATCGACGCGCTCGGCGCAGGCGTGCGCGCGCTGCCGCTCGGACGCGTCCGGGACGTACTCCACGGGAAGTGGCTCGGCCACCCCCTGCACCCGATGTCCATCCATCTGCCCATCGGCAGCTGGATGTCGGCCGCCGTCCTGGACCTCACCCCCGGCCGGTCCCGGCAGGCGGACCTCCTGGTGGCCGTCGGCCTGGCCGGGGCCGCCCCCGCCGCGGTGACGGGCCTGACCGACTGGGCGGAACTCCACCGCGAGCAGCAGCGCGTGGGCCTGGTGCACGCCGTGGCCAACACGACGGCCGTGGGGCTCTACGGCGCCTCCCTCGTCCTGCGCCTGACCGGCCGCGGCACGGCCGGGCGCGCCCTCGGGTTCCTCGGGCTGACCGCCGTCGGCGTCGGCGGCCTGCTCGGCGGCCACATGGCGTACCGGCAGGCGGCGGGCGTCAACCACGCCGAGGAGGTGCCGCACGTCGTCAGCGACGGCTGGCACCGCGTCGGCGGCGTGGACGAGTTCCCGGTGGGCGAGCCCGTACGGCGCGTCGTGGACGACGTGCCGGTCCTGGTGGTGCGGGAGGCCGGCGGGGAGGTGCACGCACTCGCCGAACGGTGCAGCCACCTGGCCGGACCGCTGTCCGAGGGCACGGTCGCCGACGGCTGCGTCCGCTGCCCCTGGCACGGCAGCGTGTTCCGGCTCTCCGACGGCTGGAACGTCGAGGGCCCCGCCACCGCGCCCCAGCCCGCCTTCGACACCCGCGTGACCGACGGGCACGTCGAGATCCGCCTGCCCGGCGACGGCGTACCGGACACCGTGGACGGCCCGGCGACGGCCGGGGCGACGCCGGGGACGGACGGAGGACGGACGTCGTGACCAGGACGTCCGAGGGCGGTGCCGTGTCCCGGGTGAAGGGGGTGCTGCGCCGCGTCGAGCACACGTACGCGGAGGACGGCGGGCGTCCGATCCGCGGGTACCTCGTCGCCATGTCGGCGTTCGCCGCCTACACCACGGGCTGGGCCCTGGTGGTGCGGCGGCGTGGCCGGCCGGCGCCGTGGGACGTGGCACTGACCGCCGTCGCCACGTTCCGGCTGAGCCGGCTGCTGAGCAAAGGCTCGGTGACCAGCCCGCTGCGCGCCCCCTTCACCACCTTCGTCGGCCCGCAGGGACCCGCGGAACTGCACGAGGAGGCGCGGTCCGACGACCACAGGGCCACGGTCGGCGAACTGGTGACCTGCCCCTTCTGCGTCAGCGTCTGGGTCGCCTCCAGCCTCACGGCGGGGCAGCTCCTGTGGCCGCGCGCCACCCGCACCGCCATGGGGGCCGTGACCGCGCTGGCGGGCGCGGACGCGCTGCAACTGACGTACGGAGCCCTGGTGGACAGGACGACCGGTGACTGATCCCGGCCGTGCGTGCGCAGGGCCTCCGGCCCGCCCCGTGACCGCCGCCGGCGCCGGCCCGGCGCCGTTGCGCCTCACCCGCCGCGGAAACCCGGCGCCCACGATGAGGCCCGTCCGAGCAGGAGGCAGTACATGAAGAGGGCGTTGTGGATGGTTCCCGTCGCCGCCGTCGGCGTCGCGGCGGCCCGGAAGGCCGGCGCGGCCGCACGCGGCGGGGACGACCGGGCGGGCGACCGCTGGCTGACGGTGACGGTCAACCGTCCGACGGAGGACGTGCGGCAGGACGGAAAACTGCCGGACGCCCTCGAACGGCTCTCCGACCGCATCGACGTACGGCTGCGGCCGGCGCCCGGCGACCGCGGCACCGAACTCGCCGCCCGGCTCAAGGAGCCGACGCCTCCCGCCCCGGTGTCCCTGCCCGCCCGCCTCGCCGGGCAGGACCCGCGCCAGGAGGTACGGCTGGCGCTGCGCGAGGCCAAGGCCGTACTGGAGACCGGGGAGGTCATGCTCCCCGACACACCGCCGACGATTCGGCCCACCCCGGGCGGCCGGCTCGTCGGACTGTTCGGCCGCCGGTCCGGCGGGGAGGGAGTGCTGTGAAGGCCCTGTGCTGGGAAGGCGTCAACAAGCTGTCGGTCGAGCAGGTCCCCGACCCGGAACTGCGCAACGACCAGGACATCGTCGTACGGCTGATCGCCGGTACCACCTGCGGTTCCGACCTGCACCTCATCGGCGGGTACATCCCGGCGATGCGCGCCGGAGACGTCATCGGCCACGAGTTCGTCGGCGAGGTCGTCGAGACCGGGTCCGCGGTGCGGAAGCACAAGGTGGGCGACCGGGTCGTCGTCTGCTCGTTCATCGGCTGCGGCCGCTGCTGGTACTGCGCCAACGACCTGTGGTCCCTGTGCGACAACAGCAACACCAACCCGGGCATCGGGCAGGCCCTGTTCGGCTACGAGACCGCCGGCATCTTCGGCTACTCGCACGCCATGGGCGGCCTGCGCGGCAGCCACGCCGAGTACGTGCGGGTCCCGTTCGCCGACTACGGCGCCTTCACCGTCCCAGAGGGCATCGACGACACCAGCGTCCTCTTCCTGTCGGACTCGGTGCCCACCGGATGGATGGGAGCGGACCTGGCCGGCGTCAAGCCCGGCGACGTGGTGGCCGTCTGGGGCTGTGGCGCCGTGGGACAGATGGCGGCACGGGCAGCGATCCTGCTCGGGGCGGAACGCGTCATCTCCATCGACCGCATCCCCGAGCGGCTGGAGATGACCGAGCGGTACGTCGGCGCGGAGACCATCGACTACACCACCACCGACGTCGCCGCGGAACTGCGCGAACGCACCGGCGGGCGGGGCCCCGACGTGTGCATCGAGGCGGTCGGCATGGAGGCCCACAGCGACGGCCCCATGCACCTGTACGACCAGGCCAAGCAGCAGCTCCGACTGCAGACGGACCGCCCCACCGCCGTACGCCAGGCCATTCACGCCTGTCGCAAGGCAGGAACGGTGTTCATCCTGGGCGTCTTCGCGGGCGTCGTCGACAAGTTCCCGCTCGGCGCCGTGATCAACAAGGGGCTCACCGTGCGCGGCGCCCAGATGCACGGGCAGCGCTACATCCCGATGCTGCTCGACCGGCTCGCCGCCGGTGAGATCTCCACCGCCCACCTGGCCACCCACTCGTTGTCCCTCGACGACGCCCCCACGGCGTACGACATGTTCAAGCACAAGACCGACGGCTGCGTCCGCGCGGTCATCCGCCCCGGGACCTGAACCGCCCGTGGGCACCGTGCACGACACCGCCCACCGGGCCGCCGAACGGGTGGCCCGGTGGCGGGGCGCACCCGCCGTGCACTCCACCGGGGTGCTGTGCTCCGGGACCCTGCACGTGTCCGGCCGCGGCGACGCCGTCTGGGGTGTGCCGTGGCTGGACCGGCACGCCTCCTACCCGGCGACCGTGCGCTGGTCCCGCGCCCTGGGCACGCCCCGGCGACTGCCGGACGCGCTGGGCCTGGCCGTCCGCGTCGAGGACGCCGGCGGCCCCGGCCGGCCGCTCGACCTGCTGTTCACGTCCAGCGGCGCGGGACGGCTCGGCCGGCATCTGCCGCTGCTCCGGCCCGATGCCCTGACCGGGGCGTACTCCACCCTGCTGGCGTACCGGACCGGAGGATGCGAACGCGTCCTCGCCGCCTTCCCGGTGCACGGCCCGCCGCACACCCCGCAGCCGACCCTGTGGCGGGAACTCGCCCGCCGGCCCGTCCGCTTCCGCCTGTGCGCGGCCGCCCCCGGCGAACCCTGGCGGCCGTTCGCCTCGCTCATCCTCGACGCGGTGTACGCCGCCCCCGGGGAGACCACGCTGTCCTACGACCCCAACGCGCACAGCCTGCCCGGACTGCACCCCGCGGGACGCCTCAACCGCCTGCGCGACGCGGCCTACGCGGGCTCCCGCGAGGGACGCGGCGCCGAACCCCCCGGGTGAACCCGGCCAGAACGAACAGCGGAGAACGAACGGCGGCGCCCGGCGGACGCCGCCGACGTCTGCTCAGCTCCGCGTACGGCGGGCGAACCGCACCGCCAGGACGACGGCACCACCCGCCGCCGCCACCGCTCCGGCCGCCACGAGGGAGGCGCGCCGGGCGGCCGGACCGCTGCCCGGCGCCAGGTCGCGCAGCCGGTCGAAGACGCTGAGCGGCACACCGCGCAGCGCGTTCCCGGGCGGGCGCCGTGGCACACCGGGGTGCGGCCGGGTCGGGGCGGTCGCCCGCACGGCCTCCCACGCGGCGCCGATGCGTCGCAGCTTGCGGTCGTCGAACGCCACGCGCAGATGCGGCAGCAGCTCGTCCTCCTCGTCGCGGATGTCCTGCCGGACGAGGGCGAACGCCTGCTGGAGCCACTCCGCGCGCCGGGGGTCGTCCGGGGACCGCTCGATCCGTGCGATCAGCTCGTTGATCTCCTGGTGCTCCTCCTCGACCTGACGCGTGAGCGCCTCGCCGTCCGGTGCCACGCGCCGCAGCAGCGGCCACAGCACGGTCTCCTCGGCGAAGGCGTGGCTGAACACCAGCTGCACGATGTCGAGCCAGAGCGCGTCCAGCTCGTCGGCCGGGAGGTCCTCGGACTGGCAGCGGCTGATCATCGCGTCGAGCCGTGCGTGGTCCCGGCGTTGACGCATCAGGATGCTCTCGTCACCGCCGAGCGAGTCGGCGTCCTGGAGGGAGAACGAGGCGGCGCCCACGGTCATGGTCACCCTCCGGACGTGTCGTCGCCGGAGCCGTCGGCGTCCGGTGCGTCGGTGCCTCCGGACGCCTTCCGGTCCTGGCGCCTCTCCTCCTCGGGAGTGACGTCCTTCTCGCCGGTCACCTGCTCCAGCGGATGGGTCAGATCCTTGTCGTCAGGGGTGCTCATGGTCGCTCCTCGGGTCGGTTCCGACCACCGGGTTCCCCGGACCGGCGGAACCGCTCGGCCGATCCCAGACTTTGTACGAGATATCCGGAACCCCGCAGCGGGACGGCGGGCCGCGAGCGGTGGTCAGCCGACGGGCCAGCCGGCCACCCTGCTCCGCGGCGGCTCCGCCTCCAGAGGCTGCACCTGCCCGTTGCGGATGACCCCGCGCCAGGCGCCGCTCTCCTGCCCCAGCCCTTCGATGAACCACTTGAAGCGGCCCAGCTCGGCCCGCACCACGCGCGCCGTCACCGGGATCCGGTGCAGCAGGTGCCGTTTCGCGGGGTGCGGCAGGGACCCCATGCGCACGACGATCTCGGTGTGTTCCGTCCCCACGGAGCGGAACGCCACCTCGCCCCGGTGTCCGGCCCAGCGGCCGAGCCCCCGCCACGCGATCAGCTCGTCGGGCCGCTGCTCCACGATCTCGGCCGTGTACTCGTAGCTCACCCAGCCGGCGCCGATCACCCACCGGGTGAGGTTCGGCCGGAGCTGCTCGACGCCCTTCACCCAGCGCATGAAGCGGGGGAAGGTCTTGTACTGGGTCCACTGGTTGTACGCGGTGTGCACCGGAACGGCGACCTCGATCGCCTCTTCGACGGACTGCGTGGCTGCTGCGGGCATGGCCCCACCTGTCGCTCGGGGTAGTCCACCTCAGTGTCACGCCCCGTCCGTCACCCCGCCACCACGCGGGCTCCGCGCGGGCGCCCCGGCCGCCCCCCGCCGTCAGCCGATGCGAGTTCCCGTGCCGCTGACCCGCACGCGCGGGTCGCCGGCGCACAGCGTCACCGTGAGTTCACCCGGACGGCCCAGGTCCTCTCCCTGGCGCAGCGTGAGGACGGCGTCCTCGGGGACCAGACCCAGCTCACGGGCGTACCCGCCGAAGGCTGCGGCCGCGGCGCCGGTGGCCGGATCCTCGACGACCCCGCCCACGGGGAACGGGTCACGCACATGGAACAGGGCGGGCGACTCCCGCCACACCAGCTGCACGGTGGTCAGGTCCAGGCGGTGCATCAGGGCTTCGAGGCGCTCGAAGTCGTAGGCCAGGTCCGCCAGACGGGCGCGGGTGGCCGCCGCCAGGACGAGATGGCGGGCGCCGGCGAACGCGATGCGGGGCGGGAACGCCGGGTCGAGGTCGGTGGCGGGCCAGTCCAGCGCGGCCAGCGCCTCCGCCAGATCGGCGTCGGTGACGTCCTCGAGGTGCGGTTCGACGCTCGTGAGCGTGGCCCGCAGCGTCTCGCCCTGCCGCGTCACGTCCACCGGCACGGTGCCGGCCGGTGTCGCGAAGACCAGCGGGCCGGGGCCCAGCCGCTCGGCGAGCGCGAGGGCCGCCGCAACCGTCGCGTGTCCGCAGAACGGCACCTCGGCCCTGGGGCTGAAGAAGCGGATGGTGTACGCCCGTCCCGCCTCCCCGCCGAGACCCTCCGGGGGCACGGTGAGGAAGGCGGACTCCGAGTAGCCGAGTTCGGCCGCGACGGCCAGCATGTCCCGGTCCTCCAGGGCACTGGCGTCGAGCACGACACCGGCGGGATTGCCGCCCGCGGGGTCGCTGGAGAAGGCGGTGTAGCGCAGCACTTCGGGCCGTGACGTCGTCGTGGTCATACGCGCGACAACTGCCCGGGGAGCCGGTGTGTTCCCTGGGCCGTCCGGCCGGGGCCCGGGACGCCCCCGGGCCGGTGACAAGTGGCGCAACGCCCCACCCGCGAAGTGGCCCACACGGAGGGATCGGCTGGTGCATACGGTCGAGAGCACGGCACGGCACGTGCCTCGCGGACCCGCGAGGGGATGGTGCTGATGCCCGACCACCCCGCAACCTCCGAGGACTTCCATGCGCGCCATCACCGTCCACGACCCCGACACGGGTGTCCAGGGACTCACGCTCACCGAACTGCCCTATCCGCACGCCGCCGAGAACGACGTCGTCGTACGGGTGCACGCCGCCGGCTTCACGCGGGGCGAACTCGACTGGCCGTCGACCTGGGCCGACCGCGCCGGCCGCGCGCGGACCCCCAGCGTGCCCGGACACGAGCTGTCGGGGGTGGTGGAGCAGCTGGGCTACGGCACGACCGGACTGACGGTCGGCCAGCACGTCTTCGGCATGGCGGACTGGGCCCGTGACGGATCCCTGGCCGAGTACACCGCCGTCGAGGCCCGCAACCTGGCCCCGCTGCCCGCCGACGTCGACCACGTCGTCGCCGCCGCGCTGCCCATCTCCGGACTGACCGCGTGGCAGGGCCTGTTCGACCACGGGCGGCTCACCGCCGGACAGACGGTGGTGATCCACGGCGCCGCCGGAAGCGTGGGTTCGGTCGCGGTGCAGCTGGCGTGCGAGGCCGGCGTGCGGGTGATCGCCACCGGACGGGCCGCCGACCGGCACACCGCGCTCGGCCTGGGCGCCCACGTCTTCCTCGACCTGGAGTCGGAGCGGCTGGAGGCGGTCGGAGAGGTCGACCTGGTGCTCGACGTCATCGGCGGGACCGTCCTCGACCGCTCGACGGCGCTGGTGCGCGCCGGGGGCACCCTCGTCACGATCGCCGCGCCGCCCACGGTGCGGCCCGCGGACGGCAGGGCCGTCTTCTTCGTCGTCGAACCCGACCGCGCCCGGCTCGCCGACCTGGTGCGGCGGGTGCGGGAGGGACGGCTCAAGCCCGCCGTCGGCGAGGTGCGTCCGCTCGAGGACGTTCCCGAGGCGTTCGCGCCCGGCCGCGGCAGGCACGGCAGGACGATCGTCCGCGTGGTGCAGGAAGGCCCCACCGAGGGGGACGCACGATGACCCGTACGACGCTCGACGCGCTGCCCGTGCCGGACGGCGCGACGGCCGCCGCCGCCCTGGAGGTGGCGGCCGCCCACTACTCACCCGCGATGCTCCAGCACGCGCAGCGGTCCTACCTGTGGGCAGCGGCGCGCGGCACGGCGGACGGCATCCCCTTCGACCCGGAACTCCTCTACGTCGCCGCCCTGTTCCACGACATCGCCCTGGTGCCGGTGTTCGACAGCCACACGGTCGCGTTCGAGGAGGCCGGCGGCCAGGTCGCCGCGGTCTTCGCGGCGGGCGCCGGATGGCCGGCCGCCCGCCGCACCCGTCTGGCGGAGGTGATCGTCCGGCACATGTGGCCGGAGGTGGAGGTGTCGGCGGACCCGGAGGGGCACCTGCTGGCGCGCGCGACGGCGACGGAGATCGTCGGCCGGGAGGCGGACTCCTACCCGGCCGCGTTCCGGGCCGAGGTCCTGGAGCGCCATCCGCGACTCGGCCTCGCCGGGGAGTTCCTGCCGTGCTTCGAGGCCCAGGCCGCCCGCAAACCGGAGAGCAGCGCCGCCGGGGCGGTGCGGTCGGGCCTCGCCGTCCGGGTGGCCGCCAACCCGCTCGACTCCCTCACCTGACGCGCCGGACCGGCTCGGGACCTGTCCCCGCCGGCCGGGCGACGGCCACGGAACCCCATCGGCGGAAGATCATGTGGCCGTCCCCGGCCGGTGACGTGAGACTGAGGACGTCCGCGTGTCCGGTGAAGGAGAGTCCGATGTCCGAGCGGTCCGACGACGGTTCCCAGGAACAGCTCACCGTGACACCGCCCAAGACGTGGGCGACGGGAGCCCCGGCGGTGATGCACGCGCTGGAGTACTCCCTGGCGCAGACCTCCCCGCTGCGCGCGGGGCAGACGCTGCTGACGATGAACCAGGTGGACGGCATCGACTGCCCCGGCTGCGCCTGGGCCGACCCCGCGCCGGGGCACCGGCACCGCAACGAGTACTGCGAGAACGGCGCCAAGCACATCAACGACGAGGCGACCACGCGGCGCATCACCCGCGGCTTCTTCCGCGAGCACTCGGTGTCCGACCTCGCCGGGCGGTCCGACAAGTGGCTCAACGACCAGGGACGGCTCACCGAGCCGATGGTCAAGCGGCCCGGCTCCGACTTCTACGAGCCGATCAGCTGGCACGACGCCTTCGGACTGCTCGCCGGGGAGCTCACCTCCCTCGACTCGCCCGACGAGGCCGTGTTCTACACCTCCGGCCGGGCCAGCAACGAGGCCGCCTTCGTGCTCCAGCTGTTCGCCCGCGCCCTCGGCACCAACAACCTGCCCGACTGCAGCAACCTGTGCCACGAGTCCAGCGGCTACGCCCTGCACGAGACCCTCGGCACCGGCAAGGGCACGGTCAGCCTGGAGGACATGCACCACGCCGACCTGATCTTCGTGGTCGGCCAGAACCCCGGCTCGAACCACCCCCGCCAGTTGTCCGCGCTGGAACAGGCCAAGCGCAACGGCGCCCGCATCGTCGCGGTGAACCCGCTGCCCGAGGCCGGACTGCTGCGCTTCAGGAACCCGCAGACGGCGCGCGGGCTGATCGGCCACGGCACCGCGATCGCCGACCGGTTCCTGCACATCCGCGTCGGCGGTGACCTGGCGCTGTTCCAGGGCCTGAACCGGCTGCTCCTGGAGGCCGAGGACGCCCGCCCGGGCACGGTGCTGGACCACGACTTCATCGACACGAACACCGAAGGGTTCGCCGACTTCGCCCGGCACGTCCGCTCCGTCGACTGGGACGACATCCTCACGGCGACCGGACTGACCCGCGAGGAGATCGAAGAGGTCCGCGACGACGTCCTGCGGTCCGAACGCGTCATCGTCTGCTGGGCGATGGGCATCACCCAGCACAAGCACGCGGTGCCCACCATCCGCGAGTTCGTCAACTTCCTGATGCTGCGCGGCAATCTGGGCCGGGCGGGCGCCGGTGCGTGCCCGGTGCGCGGGCACAGCAACGTGCAGGGCGACCGGACGATGGGGATCTGGGAGCAGATGCCGGACTCGTTCCTGGACGCACTGCGGGAGGAGTTCGGCTTCGACCCGCCGCGCGCCCACGGCATGGACTCGGTGAAGGCGATCCGCGCGATGCGCGAGGGCCGCGTCAAGTTCTTCCTCTCCCTGGCCGGCAACTTCGTGCGCGCCGCACCCGACAGCGCGGTCACCGAGGAGGCCGTGCGCGCCTGCCGGACGACCGCCCACATCTCCACCAAGCTCAACCGCACGCACACCGTCTGCGGCGACACCGCGCTCATCCTGCCCACCCTCGGCCGCACCGAACGGGACGTTCAGTCCGGCGGCGAGCAGTTCGTCACGGTGGAGAACTCGATGAGTGAGGTGCACACCTCGCGTGGACGCCTGCAGCCGGCCTCCCCGCTGCTGCTCAGCGAGGTCGCCATCCTCTGCCGCCTGGCCCGCCGCACCCTCGCGGGCAAGGGCCCCGACATCCCGTGGCCCAAGTTCGAGTCGGACTACGGCGAGATCCGGGACCGCATCGCCCGCATCGTGCCGGGACTGCACGACTTCAACCGGCGCGTGGTGCGTCCCGGCGGGATCCGGCTGCCCAACGCGGTGAACGAGGGGGTGTTCCACACCCCGGTCGGCAAGGCCCGGTTCACCCGCAACACCTACGAGCTGCCGCGCGTCCCCGAGGGGCACCTGCTGCTGCAGACGCTGCGCTCGCACGACCAGTGGAACACCGTGCCGTACACGGACAACGACCGTTACCGGGGCATCCACGGCAGCAGGCGGGTCGTCCTCGTCAGCCCCGCCGACCTCACCGCGCTGGGGCTCGCCGACGGGGACCACGTCGACCTGGTGGGCGTGTGGACGGACGGCACGGAACGGCGCGCCGACGACTTCACGATCGTCGCGTACCCGACCAAGGCCGGTACGGCGGCGGCCTACTACCCGGAGACCAACGTGCTGGTTCCGCTCGACAGCGTCGCCGACCACAGCAACCAGCCCGCCTCCAAGAGCGTCGTCGTCCGCCTGGAGCCCGCCCGCCGCCCGGCGGCGGCCCCCGTCCCCGGGTGACCGGAGCGGCGGACGGACGGCGCGGGGCCTGGGCCCGAGGTGCGCGGGCGCCCGCGCGCAGGACTGCCCCGGTGCGCGGGGGTCAGGACGCCGGCGCGGTCAGGTAGTCGCCGTGCTCCAGGTCCTCCAGCAGGGTCTGGTGGCTGGGGGACCAGCCGAGCAGATCCCGCGTCGACGACCTGCGCGCGCTGTTCGGAGCGACCCCGGCGGCGTATCCGCCGTCTCCGGCAGGGGACCGCCGCCGCCGTTCTGCCCGCGCATCGATCCGCCGCCCGCAGCAAGATGGAACGAGGGGGCCGGCGACCGGGAGGTGCGGTGATGGGCGACAGTGCCGAGAACGACGCGGCGGCGATCGAGGAGGGCGAGCCGTACGACACGGAGGAACCCGACGTGGAGCCGGACGCGTACGACGTCGAGCCGGACGCCTACGACGCCGAGCCCGAGGCGCACGACGTGGAGGACGAGCCCGCGGCCCCCGTGCCCGCCGACCGCACGGACACGGACGTCTACCTGGACGTGCCGTTGCTCAAGGTGGACGAGATCGACCTGGACGTGGAGGACCTGCGCGCCCATGTGTCCCTCCAGGCCGAGGTGCTCGACCTGCTGCGGCTGAACGTCGGCGCGGACGTGTCCCTCGGCCGGGTGCATCTGGGTATCTCCGGGGTGGAGGCACAGGCCCAGCTCAAGGTGCGCCTCGACAACGTCGCCCTGATCATCAACCGCGTGCTGACCACGCTGGACCGCAATCCGGAACTCCTGCGCGACCTGACCCGCGGGGTGGGCTCCGCCGTGCGGGACGTCGGCGGTGGGGCACGTGAAGCCGTCGGGGCCGTGGGCGCGGGTGCCGGGCAGGCCGTCCAGGACGTCGGCCGCGGTGCCGGCGGTGCGGTGCGGGACGTGGGACGCGGCGCGGGAGGTGCCGTGGAGGAGGTGGGTCGAGGGGCCGGTGGTGCGGTGCGGGACGTGGGACGCGGCGCGGGAGGTGCCGTGGAGGAGGTCGGCCAGGGGGCCGGCGGTGCCGTACGGGACGTCGGGCGTGGTGCGGGAGATGCCGTGCAGGAGGTCGGCCAGGGGGCCGGCGGTGCCGTGCGGGACGTCGGCCAGGGCGCCGGGGAGGTGGTCCAGGACGTCGGCCAGGGCGCCGGGGAGGTCGTCGAGGGCGTAGGAGATGACGTCGGCGCGGTCGCGCGGGACGCCGGTCAGGGTGCCGGAGAGGTCGTGCGGGAGGCGGGAGGCGAGGTCGGACGTACGGTCGGGGGCGCCGGCGCCGAAGCGGGGCAGGCCGTCACGGGTGCGGCGGGCCAGGAAGCCGCCGAAGCGCCCCCACGCAGGCCGACCAGGTCGGCCGCGAAGAAACGGACCGCGGCCGAGAGCGGCACCCGCAAGCGCAGGGTGCGCGGCGAGGACGGCAAGCTGCCGCCGAGGCCCGCCCGTCGCCGTGCAGTCGAGGAGGCCGAAGAGCCGCCCTGAACGGCCGACGCGCAGCCACGGAAACAGGGGAGCGGGCGCACGGCGCGCACCGCCCCCGACATCGCTTTCGGGGCGACGGTCCGATCCGGCCGTCTCCGCTTCGAGGAAGCCCCCCGCACCGCCGTACGCTTCCCGGGCTCCGGCGCACGCGAGTCGGTCAGCCGCAGCGTGCGTACCCACCTGCCGGAGACGGTCGAACCCGGTGTGGACTACCGCGACGTCACCGTGCGCTACCGGCTGGAGACCGGCCTGAAGGAGCCGCCGTCGGCCAAGGACGGCGAGGGGCCGGCCGAGGGCGGAACCGCGCCCGCCCCCGACCACGTCCCCTGAGGTGCAGGAGCGCCGACGCACCAGGGGGGACATCGAGATGACGACCGGCACGGCCGCCCGCCACCTCTACCTGGTCCGGCACGGCGAGGCCCTGCCGGACGGCAGCGGGCTGACGGAGCGTGGCCGCCGGCAGGCCACGCTGCTCGGCCGGCGCCTCCGTGACGTCCCCCTCGCCGCCGTGCACCACGGTCCGTCGGCCCGCGCGCAGCAGACGGCCCAGTTGATCGCCGGCCAGTCGGACAACCTGCCCCTGCACGTCTCGGAAGCCGCGGGCGACCACGTGCCGTACGTGCCTGGCAGGGAGGAACTGCCCGCCGACGCGGCCGGTCACTACCTCCAGTTCCTCGACGGCGCCACCGCCGAGGAGCGGGAGCGGGGGCCGGTGCTCGCCCGTGAGGCGGTGGACCGGTTCACGGGGCCGGTGGGCGGTGGCGAGGACCGCCACGAGTTGGTCGTCACCCACAACTTCCTGGTCGCCTGGCTGGTCCGGGACGCCATGCGGGCGCCGAAGTGGCGCTGGCTCGGCCTCAACCACTGCAACGCCGCACTGACGGTGATCCGGTACGCACCCGGCCGGGCTCCGTCCGTGCTCGTCGCCAACGACATGAGCCATCTGCCCGCCGAACTGCGCTGGACGGGCGTCCCGGCCGAGTCGCGAGTCTGACCGCGTCCGCGTGAGCGGGGCGGCCCGGCGTCAGACGGGCGGCCAGGTGTGCAGCGCCGCGTCGGCCATGGCCTGCAGTTCGTCCCGGTCGACGCCGCTCGCCGCCTGCACGGCGATGCCGAAGGCCAGCGTGGTGACGTAGCGGGCCAGCAGGGCCGGGTCCGTCCCGGGCGGCAGGTCGCCCTCGTCGACGGCCCGTCGGAACCGGTCGCCCACCTTGCCGCAGCCGTCGTTCCGCCAGGTGGCGAGCAGGTCACGCACACCCTGCCCGGCGTCGCTGGTACTCAGGGCGCCCTGCACGCCCAGGCAGCCCTGCGGAGCGGAGGGGCGGGCGGTGGTGCGCACGGTGCCGGCCAGGATCGCGGTGGCGACCTCCAGGGCGGTCGGCTCGTCGAGGGCCCGGGTCAGATAGCCGCCGGGGCCCTCGGTGTAGCGCTCCAGTGCCTTGCGGAACAGCTCCTCCTTGTTGCCGAAGGCCGCGTACATGCTGGTGGCGGAGATGCCCATCGCGCCGGTCAGGGTGGCCAGACTGGCGCCTTCGTAGCCGTGCTCCCAGAAGACGAGCATGGCGCGCTCGAGTGCCTCGTCGGCGTCGAATCCCCGTGGCCGGCCGGTCGGGCCACCGCTCTGTTTGGTTCGCACCCCCGCACCCTACCTCTTCCGCATCGATCGATGCGGAAGTGCTACGGTGCGACTTCTGTATCGCTCGATACGGAAGTCGCAAAGGATTCCTCGCATGGGACTGCTCCAGGACAGAACGGCGCTCGTGACCGGTGGCGCCAGTGGCATCGGGCTGGCCACCGCGCAGCGGATGGCCGCCGAGGGCGCGCACGTCTTCATCACCGGCCGGCGCAAGGCCGAACTCGACGCGGCGGTCGGGACGATCGGCTCCGCGGCCACCGGGGTCGTCGGTGACATCGCGAACCCGGCGGACCTCGATCGCCTCTTCGAGGCCGTCGGCGGCCGGGGGCACGGCCTGGACGTGCTGTTCGCCAACGCCTCGGTCGCCGAGTTCGTGCCGCTCGGCCAGATCACCGAGGAACACTTCGACACCCTCTTCAACATCAACGTTCGCGGGACGATGTTCACCGTGCAGAAGGCGCTGCCCCTGCTCAACGAGGGCGCCTCGGTCATCCTCAACGGCTCCACCAACGCGGACGTCGGCGCCGAGGCGTTCGGGGTCTACGCGGCCACCAAGGCAGCCACCCGGTCCTTCGCCCGGACCTGGGCCAACGAGCTGCGGGGGCGTGGCATCCGCGTCAACACCGTCATGCCCGGCCCGACCGACACACCGGGCCTGTCGGGGCTGGCCGCCGACGAGGAGCAGGCCGCGGAGTTCCGCCGGAACTTGGCGTCCCAGGTGCCGCTGGGCAGGATCGCGGACCCGGCGGAAATAGCCGCCGCGGTGGTCTTCCTGGCCTCCGGCGAAAGCAGCTTCGTCACCGGTTCGAGCCTGTACGTCGACGGCGGGCTCAACCAGGTCTGAACCCCGGGCCGCCGTCCCGAAGCGCGCGCGTGGGGCGGGTCCGCCGGCCGGCGGACCCGCCCCGTCCCGGTGCGGATCAGGTGGCGGGGTGGTCCGTCGCGGGCGCGGTGGCGGCGGTGGCGTCCACGTTGGCCGTCAGCGCCCGCACCTTGGCGGTGGCGTAGGCGTGCGCGTCGCTGCCCAGCAGCTGCCGCAGCGGGCCCTCGCCGGTGACGACGCGGTCGATGACGGCGGCGGCGCCCTTCACCGGGTCACCGAGCTGCTTGCCCTGCAACTCCAGGTGCTGGGCGACCATCTCGCGGACGGCGGGGTAGTGCTCGGTGGTGGTCTCGGGCAGGGCCAGGGAGTCGCGGGTGAGGAAATCCGTGCGGAAGTAACCCGGTTCGACGACGGTGACGTCGATGCCGAAGTCGGCCACCTCCGCGGCGAGGGCCTCGCTGAGCCCCTCAAGGGCGAACTTGCCCGCGCAGTACAGGGCCCAGCCGGGCACGGCCGTCAGGCCCAGGACGGACGAGACGTTGACGACGTGGCCCGACCGCTGGGCGCGGAGCCCCGGCAGGGCCGCGCGCAGCACGTTCCACACGCCGACGACCTGCACGTCCAGCATGTCGCGCACGTCCCGGTCGCCGGTCTCCTCGACGGCGGCGAGATAGCCGTAGCCGGCGTTGTTGACGACGACGTCCAGGCCGCCGAAGTGCTCGGTGGTCTTCCGCACGGCGGCCGCCACCTGCTCCTCGTCCCGCAGGTCGACGCTGAGGGGCAGCAGCCGGGCGGTGTCCACGCCGTCGCCGAGGGCCGCCAGCAGCCGGCCGGTGGACCGGGTCGTCGCCGTGACCGCGTCGCCGCGCTCCAGCAGTTGCCTGACCAGGTCGAGTCCCAGGCCGCGGGAGGTGCCGGTGACGAACCAGACGGCGGGTCGGTCGGTCGGGTAGGTCATGATTCTCATTCCTCGCATCGGTGTGCCGGGGGGCGCCGTCCCGAGAACCTCTTCGGGACCGGTGCTTACAGCGTGGTGCGCGACAGCACGCCGTGGGGGCCCACAGCGGGCCCAGCGAAACCGCGGACGCGGCAACCTGGGACTCGGAGGGCCAGGTGGCGGCGTCCGGGCTGCGCCACACTGGAGGACGTGGCTGAGACGAACCGTGAACTGGCCGACTTCCTGCGACGGGCTCGGGCGCAGGTCGATCCCTCGCGGGCCGGTCTCCCCCCGGACAACCGGGTCCGCCGGGTGCCGGGGCTGCGCCGGGAGGAGGTCGCCCTGCTCGCCGGGGTGTCCACCGACTACTACACCCGCCTGGAGCAGGGCCGGCGCATCACCCCCTCGCCCGCCGTGGTCGAGGCCCTGGGGCGGGCCCTCGGCCTCGACGCGGCCGGTAAGGCCCACCTCCAGGACCTCTTCGGCATCACCGCGGCCGCCACGCGCGGTCCCCGGCGCCCGGCCGCCGTGCAGCGCCTGCGTCCGGGCCTGCACCAGCTGATCGACGCGTTCGACGGCGAGCCCGCTCTGGTCCTGGGCCGGCGGACGGACATCCTGGCCGCCAACCGCATGGCCCGCGTCCTCTTCGCGGACTTCGACCGCAAGCCCCGGCCCGAGCGGAACTACGCGCGCTGGATGTTCCTCGACGAGGCGGCCCGGGAGCTGTTCGTCGACTGGGAGGACCAGGCCCGCACCGCCGTGGAGAGCCTGCGCCTCGAAGTGGGCCGCGACCCGCAGGACCGGGCGACCACCGAGCTGATCGGGGAACTGCGCGAGCGGAGTGCCGAGTTCGACCGGTGGTGGGAGCAGCACCGGGTGCACCAGCGCACCCACGGCTCCAAGCGGCTGCGGCACCCGCTCGTCGGTGAGCTGACCGTCCAGTACGAGACCCTCGCCCTGCCGGGCGACCCCGACACCACCCTCTTCGTCTACACCTGTGAGGAGGGCTCGCCGTCGAAGCGGGCCCTCGACCTGCTCGCGAGCTGGACCCTCACGTGCCCGACCGCCGACACGGACGCCGAGGGCGAGGGACGCGCCGGCCGGTCCTGAACCGGCCGGTCCTGAACCGGCCTTCGTCCTGAACCGGCCTTCGGTCCTGAACCGGCCTTCGGCGGCCCGTGGACCGGCCCCTGGCCGCCGTCGACGGGGTGGTGCTGGGTACACCACGGATTCGGGCGCAGGCGGGACTGACCTCCGGCACCGGCACCGGCATCGTTTCCGGTGTCGATCCACGCCAGAAGGAGTGCCGGTGCGAAGGAACATGACGTCAACCCTGCGCAGGAGTCTGCTCGTCGTCGCGGCGGCGGGCCTGCTGAGCACCACGGTCACCGGTGCGGCGGTCGCCGGGCCGCCCACCCGCTCGCCCCTCCAGCAGAGCCTCAACACGCTGGTCACGGAGGAGCATTACCCGGCCGCGCTCGCCTGGACGAGCAAGAACGGCCGCACCACATCGCTCGTCGCAGGCTCGTCACGGCGGGACCGCCAGGTGCCGGTCCCGCACGACGGGCAGGTCCGCGCGGGCAGCAACACCAAGACCTTCACGGCGGTCGTTGTCCTGCAACTGGTGGCGGAGGGGAAGGTCCGACTCGACGCCTCCGTCGAGCGGTACCTCCCCGGACTCGTGCGCGGCGAGGGCATCGACGCCGAGGCGATCACCGTGCGGCACCTGCTGCAGCACACCAGCGGGCTCCCCAACTACACCGAGCACATAGGCCTGGAGAACTTCGAGAACATCCAGCACCGGTTCTTCCAGCCGCACGACCTGCTCGCCGCGGCCCTCGCCCACCCCGCGACGTTCGAGCCCGGCACCGACTGGGAGTACAGCAACACCAACTACCTGCTCGCGGGGCTGCTGATCGAGCGGGTGACCGGGCGCCCCGTGCAGGAGGAGATCAGGGAACGGGTGATCAGGAAGGCGGGCCTGCGCCACACCTACTGGCCTGGGCCGGGCGAGCAGACCATCCGCGGACCGCACCCGCACGGATACGCCCTTGCCCGCCTCGACGACGACCGGGTCGTCGACGCGACCGTCATGGACCCGTCCTGGGGCGGCGCGGCCGGACAGCTGATCTCGACCCCCGGCGATCTGGCCCGGTTCTCCCGCGCCCTGCTCGACGGCCGGCTGCTCCCGCCCGCACTGCTGGCGGAGATGCGCAAGACGGTCGACGCCCCGGTGCTGCCGGGGTGGCGCTACGGACTCGGTGTGTTCAGTGTCCCGTTGAGCTGCGGCGGCGTGTACTGGGGTCACGGCGGCGACATCGACGGCTACGAGACGCGGGGCGGCGCCACCGACGACGGCCGTTCCGTCGGGCTGGCGGTGACCGCGCTGCCGGGAACGTTCGGCGGCGACCCGGAGGAGTCGGCCCTGGCGGTGATGTCCGCCGTCGACACGGCCTTCTGCACGTGACCGGCAACGTGTGCCCGTGAGGGGCCACTTCCGCATCGTCCGGCCCCCGTCACGGGCCGCCGCCGGATGGACGGCGGCGGCCGCTCGTCCGCCGGCCTCCAGCTCGCGCACGGCAGTCGCCGGGTGCTCGGGATCGTGCCGGTCCCGCGGGCGGTGGGCCCGCCCCCGGCCGAGCGCCCCCGAGCAGGCCGCCCACCTGACGGAGCAGGGAACACGCGTCGCACCGACCCCGGACCGCGCCGCCCGGGGCACCGACCTGAGCACCGCGAGCCTCCTCGAAGCGCGCCTGACCGGAGCGCCGACCAGTGAGCGCACCCGCTGGCCCGCCGATTTCGACCCCACGCGCGCCGGAGTCGTTCACACCGACGACCCCGGCCCGGAGCCCTCGCCGTTGCTCCAGCCACCCGGGATGACGTGGCAGGCACCGCCGCTGAGGTCCACCCCGCGACCGGGACGCGCCGTCGGACGCGGCGCCCGCCACCGGCCTGACAAGGTTGCGCTCCTCCTCGGCCGAAACGCGGTCGCCACGAGGCCTCCGGTTCGGCACACTCGTGCCGATGGACGAGATCTCCCGCATCGCGCACCGGTTGCAGGCCGTCGACGGCGTCGTCGCGGTCGCCCTCGGAGGCAGTCGCGCCCGCGGCACGCACCGCCCCGACTCGGACGTCGACCTCGGTCTCTACTACCGCGCCTCACTGGACACGACGGCGCTGCGCGGGCTGGCCGCCGAGCTCACCGGGGCCCCGGTGCAGGTGACCGAACCGGGCGGCTGGGGGCCGTGGGTGGACGGCGGCGGGTGGCTGACCGTCGACGGCACACACGTCGACTGGATCTACCGCGACCTCGACCGCGTGCACCGGGTCTGGCAGCAGTGCGGGGACGGACACGTCGAGGCGGGTGTCCAGGCCGGCCACCCGTTCGGCTTCTCCTCCCACACGTACGCCGGCGAGGTGGCCCTCGGCCGCGTCCTCACCGACCCCACCGGCGAACTGACCGCCCTGCGCGCCCGGATCCGCTCCTCGTACCCCCGGCCGCTGCGTGACACGCTGATCGGTCAGGCACGCTGGGAGGTGCCGTTCATCCTGGCCGCCGCCCGCAAGGGCGTGCCCCGGGGCGACGCCTTCCACGTCGCCGGCTGCCTCTACCGCGCGGTCGGACTCCTCGTCCATGCCCTGCACGCCGGGGCAGGGACCTGGGTGCTCAACGAGAAGGACGCCGTCCGCGCCGCGGGTGGGCTTCCCGCCGCCCCGGCCGGTTTCTCCGCCCGCGCCCACGGCCTGTTCGGCACGCTCGACGCGGCCCCGGACCGTCTGGCGGCGGCGGTCGACGACGCGGAACGGCTGGCCGCCGAGGTCCTGGACAACCTCTCCGAGCGGTGAAACGGCTCCACAGGCAAGGGCGTTGACGCGCATCCGCAAGCCCGCCGCGATCGGGGATCTTTGAGGTCGCGTCTGCCGGGTACCCGCCGTCCCGGACGATCCGAACAGGAGGCCGACGTGCCCGGCACGCCGGCCCTTCGCCAGAGAATCCAGGAGGGACCCATGAGCACGGTCAAGGAGACGGTCGACGTCAACGTCCCCGTCCGCCGGGCCTACGACCAGTGGACGCAGTTCGAGGACTTCCCGCGCTTCATGGAGGGCGTCGAGGAGGTGACGCAGCTCGACGACCGCCACAACCACTGGACCACGAAGATCGGTGGCGTGAAGCGCGAGTTCGACACGGAGATCGTGGACCAGCTCGTCGACGACCGGGTCACCTGGCGGACCATCGGGGGCGAGACGCAGCAGCGCGGCTCCGTCCGCTTCGAGCCGCTGGACGACACCCGCACCCGGGTGGAGCTCACCATGGACGTCGAGCCCACCGGCATGGCGGAGAAGGGCGCGGACGCCCTCGGGCTGATCGACCGGCGGGTCAAGGGGGATCTGCACCGCTTCAAGGACTACGTCGAGGGCGGGGGCAGCTCCGGCGGCTGGCACGGCCGCATCCGTCCGCAGGACCCGGCCGCCGGCCACTGACGCCGGCGAACGGCAACACACCGAAAGGCCGGCCCCCGTTCCCGGGGGGCCGGCCTTTTCGCGCGCCGTGGGGCAGGCCGCGGGTCAGGACTCGACGATCTTGCGGACGTTGTCGACGGAGCCGCAGCCCGACTTCAGCAGGCGCTCCCGCTCCTCCCGGAACGCCGCGCCCAGCTCCTCACGCCGCTCCATCGGCACGTTCTCCCGGGCGCCGTTGAGGATCGTGCGCTCCTCCTCGTCGGCGTGGTGCGTGACGGCCTCGACGAGCTCCTCGAGCTTCTCGTCCCACTCGTCGCTGCCGATCTCCTCCACCTGGAGCAGCTCCAGCAGAGCCTGGTTGCCCTCGTCGTGCTCGTCCTCGCCGTGCTCGACCTCGTCGTCGTCGATGTTCTTGTACCGCTTCAGCGCGGGGTACACCTTGGACTCCTCGGCCAGCGCGTGCGCGATCAGCAGATCCGAGAACTCACGCAGCGCGGCGCCCCGGTCGTCCTCGACGCTGCGCATCAGGCGGAACAGGTCCTCCATGCGCCGGTGGTCTCGAAGGATCAGCTCGACGACGTCCGATGTCTCGGGCATGGGACTGCACTCCTCACATGTGAGCGGATTCGGCGACTACCGAATGCCCAGTTCCGCGGCGATGAGTACTCCCGATTTCCCGGACCGGCGGAGTCCGCCGCGGCCACCGGCCTGCCGGCCGCCCAAAGGTCCCGGCCCTGTCACACGGCGGCCGTCCGGACGGTCATCCCTCTGCAAAGGGGCGGACACCAACCTTCCACGACCGAAGCCGGACCGACCATGGTGACTCTCGACAAGCCGATGAGCAGTGCCGACATCTCCGACACCGCGCTGGCCCTGCTCGACGACGACGGGACGGTGATCGGATGGACCCGGGAGGCCCGCCGGCTCACCGGACTCGCCCCGGGTGACGCCGTCGGCCGGGCCGCCGGCCTGGTCTTTCCCGGCCTCGCGAGCGGGCGGGAGACGCCCGGCGACGCGGACGCGTGCGGGTCGGGCGACAGCGGGCCGGGGAGGGCGGAAGCGCGCCACCTCGACGGCCGTCTCCTCGACGTCACCCTGCGTGTCTCCCCGGTGCGCGGGCTGCGGGGAGCGGGGAGCCGGCTGGTGTCCCTGGCCGGCACCGCCGCGCTGCCCGACGGCCCGAGGGGTGCGGCCGTGGGGCCGGCCCGTCTCGCCGGAGACCCCGTCGGCGTCGTCGTCCGGGACACGGAACTCCGCTGCCTCTGGGCGAACGACACGGTGGAGGACCACGACGGCATCCCGGTCGGCCGGCGGCTCGGGCGGCGGGTGAGCGACGTGCGGCCGGGGCCCGAGGCCGACGTGCTCGAAGCCGTGATGCGGCAGGCGCTGCACAGCAACACGACCAAGGTCCACGAGTACCGCACCTGGCTGCCGACGGGCTCCGGCAGGGAACACACCTTCGCCGTGTCGTTCCAGTGCCTGCAGGGCGCCGACGGGCGGGCGCTCGGCGTGTGCGTCCTCAGCACGGACGTCCTACGGCACCGGCGGACGCGGGAGCGCCTCGCCGTTCTCGGGCGGATCGGCGCGCGGCTGGGCAGCACCCTCGACGTGATGCAGACCGGCCAGGAACTCGCCGACGTCGCCGTGCCGTTGCTCGCCGACTACGTGGCCGTGGACCTGGAGCAGTCGCTGTCCTTCGGCCAGGGGCCGCCGGTCCGCGTCGGCGCGACCGGCCGCAACCTCCCCGGCCTGCGCCGCGCGGGCCTCGCCTCGATCCACCGGGGTGTGCCCGAGTCACCGTGGATGCGCGGCGAGCTGGTGCACGTACCGCCGGTCTCACCGCTGGCCGGGGTGCTGCGCGGTGGGCGCCCGCAGCTCGAACAGGTCCGCGACAGCGCGTCGAGCCCGTGGGTCGACGAGGTGCCCGCGCTGGCGCGCAGGGTCCGCGAGCACGGCATGCACTCGATCATGGCCGTGCCCATCCGGGCCCGGCGCGCCCTGCTGGGCGTGGCCCTGTTCGTACGCACGCGCCAGTCCGAGCCGTTCGACGAGACCGACCTGCTGCTGGCCGAGGAACTCGTCGGCCGCGCGGCGCAGTCCCTGGACAACGCCCGCCGGTACACGCGCAAGCACAACGCCGCCCTCGCCCTGCAGCGCACCCTGCTCCCCAGGCGCCCGACCGGCGGCACGGCCGTCGACGTGGCGTCGCGCTACCTGCCCGCGGACGTGGACCACTCCGTCGGCGGCGACTGGTTCGACGTGATCCCGCTGTCCGGTGCGCGGGTGGCGCTCGTCGTCGGCGACGTGGTCGGGCACGGCCTGCACGCCGCCGCCACCATGGGCCGCCTCCGCACCGCCGTCCGCACCCTCGCCGGCCTGGAACTGCCCCCCGACGAGCTGCTGGCCCACCTCGACGACACGGTGCAGCGGCTGGGCGAGGAGGACTGCGACCTGCCGGAACAGGTCCCCGCGGTGGCCGGCGCCACCTGCCTGTACGCCGTCTACGACCCCGCCACCCTGCGGTGCACCCTCGCCTCCGCCGGACACCCCCCGCCCGCGGTCGTCGACCCCCAGGGGCACGTCGACTACCTCGACCTCCCCACCGGAACACCCCTCGGCGTCGGCCTCGGCGACCCCTTCGAGGCCGTCGAGGTGGACCTGCCCGAGGGCAGCGTCCTCGCCCTGTACACCGACGGCCTGATCGAGACCCGCGCGCACGACCTCGACGCGGGCATGGACCGGCTGGCCGGCTCCCTCGCCCGGCCCGGCCGCTCCCTGGAGGACCTGTGCGACGCGGCGACCCGGCCCCTGGCGGAACGCGACCCCTGCGACGACGTCACCCTTCTCCTCGCCCGTACGCGCGCCCTCGGTCCATGCCGGGAGGCCACCTGGACCCTGGACGGCGACCCGCGGGCCGTCCGTACCGCCCGGGGCCTCGCGGCACGGCAGCTGGGGAGTGGGGTCTGGACGGCCTCGTCGACGCCACGCTACTGCTCGTCAGCGAACTGGTCACCAACGCCCTCCGCCACGGCGACGGGCCGGGGCCGGTCGGTTTGCGGCTCCTGCGCGACAAGGTGCTGACCGTCGAGGTCGCCGACGGCGGCAGCACGCTCACCCCGCACCCGCGCCGCGCGCGCACCACGGACGAGGGGGGCCGTGGCCTGTTCCTCGTCGCCAAGCTGTCCCGCAGGTGGGGGTCGCGGCCGGCTCCGGACGGCAAGGTCGTCTGGGCCGAACTGGACTACCCCCGCTCCGCTGCCCGGACGGGACCGGTGACGGCCGCTCCCCGCGACGTACCCGCCGAGGTTGCCTCGGCCCCGCGCCGCTTGAGGCGGCCTGACACGGTCCTGCCCGGCCTGACGGACGGCCGGCCGCGGACGAGCGGTGTGACGCGGCCCATCCCCGCCCCGGCGGGTCGACGGGCGTGCAATCGCCGGCACGGGGGATACGTGGCGTCATGGCAAGACGAGTCGGTGACCAGGCAGGGACGCGCACGCACACACAGGGAACGGCACAGGAGCCGACGGCCCTCAAACGCGCGCTGACGACCCCGCTGCTGTACTTCTTCATCCTGGGCGACGTGCTGGGCGCCGGTGTGTACGTCCTGGTCGGGCAGGTCGCGGCCGACTCCGGGGAGCGGTGTGGGTGCCGTTGGTCGTCGCGCTGCTGCTCGCGATGCTCACCGCCGCCTCCTACGCCGAGCTGGCGACGAAGTATCCCCGGGCGGGCGGCCTCCATTACGCGACCCGCGCCTTCGGGCCGTTCGCCGGTTTCGTCGCGGGGTTCTGCATGCTGGCCGCCGGGATCGTCTCCGTGGCGGCCCTCGCGCGCGGCTTCGGCGGCGACTACCTGTCGGCCTTCGTGACCCTGCCCGTGGCGCTCGTCGCCGTCGTCTTCCTGGGCCTGCTCGCGCTGGTCAACGCGCGCGGCATCAAGGAGTCGACCCGCGCCAACGTCGTCGCCACCGTCGTCGAGGTGGGCGGACTGGTCGTCATCGTCGGCCTCGGCGCATGGGCTGCTGCGCGGCGACGGGCGACCCGGGCCGGCTCACCAGCTCGGCGCCGGAGAAGGGCGCGGCGGCCGCCGTGCTGAGCGGCTCCGTGCTGGCGTACTACTCCTTCGTCGGCTTCGAGACCTCGGTGAACGTCGCCGAGGAGACCCGCAACCCCCGGCGCTCCTACCGCGCGCCCTGTTCGGCGCTCTGGCCACCGCCGGGGCCGTGTACGTGCTGGTCGGCCTGGCCGCGTCCGCGCCGTACCGACCGACCGGCTGGCCGCCTCCAGCGGGCCGCTGCTGGAGGTCGTGCGGGAGGCGGGCGGCGTACCGACCCGCCTGTTCAGCGCGATCGCGCTCGTCGCCGTCGCCAACGGCGCGCTGCTCACCGGCATCATGTCCTCCCGCCTGGCCTACGGCATGGCGAAGGACGGGCTGCTGCCCGGCGCGCTGACCAAGGTGCTGCCGGGCCGCCGCACGCCGTGGGCCGCCATCGCGGTCACCACCGTCCTGGCGATGCTCCTCGCCCTCACCGGCAGCGTCGCCACCCTCGCGTCCCCTGGTCCTGCTGCTGCTCATCGTCTTCCTCATGGTCAACACCGCGGTGCTGGTGCTGCGCCGTGACCCGGGGAGACCGACCACTTCCGGACCCGGTGGTGCTGCCGGTCCTGGGCATCGCGTCCTGCGTCGTGCTTGCCACGCAGATCGAGGCCGCGGTGTGGCTGCGCGGTCTGGCGATCGTGGCGGTCGGCACGGTGCTCGCCGCGATCAGCGCCGCGCGCCGCTCCAAGCGGGCGGCCGAGGAGGCGGCGCCGGACGCCGGCTGACACGATCGCCGGCCTACGGGCCTACGGGCCTACGGGCCTACGGGCCTACGGGCCTACGGGCCTACCGGCGCGCCGGCCCCACCGGTCCACCGGCCCGGGGGCGCCGCACGGCCCGACGGCAGGAGTCACGCGCCCACGGTCCCGTCGACCCCCTCGCGCAGGAAGTCGGCGTGACCGTTGTGGCGGCCGTACTCCAGCAGGACGTGCAGCATCACCATGCGCAGCGACACGTCCTCGCCCCACCGCGGCTGATGTCCGGTCTCTTCCAGGGAGGGCGCCTCCCGCTCCACGCGGCGGGAGTTCTCCACCTCCGCCTCCCACGCCGTGAACGCCTCCTCCCGGGTCGAGGCGTCGGCGTCGTAGGCGGCCTGGAAGTCGATCGTGTCCGACCAGACCATGGGCGCGTCGTTGTCCTGGAAGACCCGGCGGAACCACGCCCGCTCCACCTCCGCCATGTGCCGCACGAGACCGAGCAGCGACAACGTGGACGGCGGCATCGACCGCTGCCGCAGCTCCTCGTCGGTGAGTCCCTCGCACTTCATGGCGAGGGTGGCCCGATGGTGGTCGAGGTAGGCGCGCAGCATCTCGCGTTCGCTTCCGGAAGTGGGCGGTCTCGGGCGGCTGTCGCTCGTCACTGCCTGCGCTCCTCGTACATGTCGGTGGGCCGGTGGGGTACCAGTATGGCCGCCCGCGTCCCCCCCTCCCCGGGGCGGGTGCCGGCGGTCAGAGGTTGTGACCGCCGGAGACCTCGATGTTCTGCCCGGTGATCCAGCGCCCGTCCTCCGAGACCAGCATCGCGACGACCCCGCCGATGTCGTCGGGCTCGCCGATGCGCCCGAGCGCGAACGACTTCGCCATCTCGTCGACGATCTCCGGGTGCCGGGCGAAGGCGTCGTCGGCGAAACGGGTGCGGGTGGCGCCGGGGGCGACGGAGTTGACGCGGATGCCGCGTGAGCTGAACTCCTTGGCCATGTACCGGGTGAGGACCACCACGGCGCCCTTGAGGGACGCGTAGACCGAGTAGCCCGGCGCGGTCACGTGGGGGAGGGCGGAGTTGCTGGTCACGTTGACGACGGCACCGCCGTCGGCCAGCAGCGGCAGCAGGGTCTGGGTGAGGAAGAACGGGCCCTTGAACAGGCCGTCGGTGAGCCGGTCGAACGCCTGCTCCGTGGTCTCCTCGATCATCGCCATGCCCGCGAAGCCCGCGTTGTTGACCAACTGGTCGAACGAGTCCCGCCGGAACGTCTCCCGCAGGACGTCGGCCACGGCGTCCCGGAACGCGGGAAAGCCTGCCGTGTCGGCGACGTCCAGGCGCAGCGCCACCGCTGTGCCGCCCGCCTGCTCGATCTCCCGGACGGCCTCCTTGGCGCCCTGCTCGTTGGCGCTGTAGGTCAGGACGACGCCGGACCCGCGACCGGCGATGTGAGCGGCCGCGCTCCGGCCGATTCCGGAACTGGCGCCGGTGACGACGGCTACCTTCATGGTGTGCTCCCTGGGTGTGCCCCGGAGCCCGATGGCCCCGTGCGGAATGTGACACCTCTAGGCAATCGCGTCGCCGGCCCGGCGGAAACAACGATCCTCCCGGCCTCTTGCCCGATCCTGCCGTTCTCCCGGCCACCGGGTCCGAACACCGCCGCACCAGGGCGGTCACCCCCGTCGACGGGGGCGGTCGCCCGTCGACAGGGGGCGGCGGCCGCTCGCCTCGTTGATCCGGGCGGAACCGCCTAGGGTTTTCAGTAGCGAGCGCTGCGGAGAGGTGCGGTGATGGCGCGGCTGCTGTCGGTGAACGTCGGTCTGCCCCGGGACGTGCCCTGGCGGGGTGAGGCGGTGCACACCGGTGTCTACAAGAGCCCGGTCTCCGGCCGCCGGCGGGTCCGGCGCCTCAACATCGACGGCGACGGGCAGGGCGACCTGCGCGGCCACGGCGGCGAGATGCGGGCCGTGCTGGTCTACCAGGCCGACTCCTACCGGCACTGGGCCGCGCACTTCGGCCGCGACGACCTCGTCCACGGCAACTTCGGCGAGAACTTCACCGTCGAAGGACTCCCCGACGACGAGGTGTGCGTGGGGGACCGCTACCGGATCGGGACGGCGGTCTTCGAGGTCACCCAGCCGAGGGTGACCTGCTACCGCGTGGGGCTGCGCATGGGGGAGCCCCGCCTGCCCGCGCTGCTGGTCTCGCACGGGCGACCCGGCTTCTACCTGCGCGTGATCGACGAAGGTGAGGTGGAGGCGGGCCAGGAGATCGTCAAGGTCGCCGACGGGCCGGAACGCATGACCGTCGCGGAGATCGACGCCCTGCTCTACCGGCCGCCCCACCCCGCCGACCGCCTCGAACGAGCCCTGCGGGTGAACGCCCTCAGCCCCGGCTGGCAGGCGTCGTTCCGTGCCCTCCTGGACCAGGCGCGCGGCGACGGCGCCCGGCCGGCCGGCAACGCGGGACTCAGCCCGGCATCACTCACCCCGCCCGCGTGGGACGGCTTCCGGCCGCTCCGCGTCCAGCGCGTCGTCGACGAGACGCCGTCCATCCGTTCGCTCTGGCTCACCGATCCCGACGGGACGCCGCTGCCCGCCGCCCGACCGGGCCAGTACCTCACGCTGCGGGCCGGAGAGGCACCGGGGACGGTGCGTTCCTATTCCCTGTCCGGGCGGCCCGGCGCCCCCGGCTACCGGATCAGCGTGAAGCGCGAGGAACACGGGCGGGCCAGCACCTGGCTGCACACCGGCGTCCGGGCCGGCGACGACCTCCAGGCAGCGGCGCCCCGCGGCGCCTTCGTCCTCCAGGACCTCCGGGAGGACACCCTCCCCGTGGTGTTCGTCTCCGCCGGGGTGGGCGTCACGCCGCTCCTCGCCATGCTGCACTCCCTCGCCGACGACGCCGAGGCGCCGCGGCACCCGGTCTGGTGGCTCCACGCGACGCGGAACGAGCACACCCACGCCTTCGCCGGCGAGGTCCGCCGGCTGCTGGCTCGGCTGCCCGGCGCCCGGCTCCGCGTGTTCTACAGCAGGCCCGAGCCGGCCGCCTGCCTCACCGCCGGGACGACGGCCGGCCGGCTGACCGCCGACACCGTCGCGCGTCTCGGCCTCCCCGGCGACGCGCAGGCCTACGTGTGCGGACCGGAGCCCTTCATGCGGGACGTCACGGCAGCCCTCCGGCACCAGGGCACGCGCCACATCCACACGGAGATCTTCGGGGCGGGTCCCGGTTCCACGCCCGGGATCGCGGACACGAAGCGTCCGAGCCCGCACTCCCTGCCGTCCTCGGGCCCGGGCCCCCGGGTCGAGTTCGCCCGCAGCCAGGTGAGCGCGACGTGGAACGGCGACCACGACAGCTTGCTGGAACTCGCCGAGGCCTGCGACGTGCCGACCAGGTGGTCCTGCCGCACGGGAGTGTGCCGCACCTGCGAAACGGCGCTGATGTCCGGCGCGGTCGACTACACCACGGAACCGGTGGAGCAGCCCCCGCCCAGCTCGGCCCTCATCTGCTGCTCACGGCCCGCGCGGGACGTCATCCTCGACCTCTGAGCCACCCACCCGGCGTGTCACCCGTCCCGCCCGGCCGACCCGCCGACGCACCCGGTCGGACACAGCCCGTTTTCGGCCGTTTCCGGCGAGCCGCTTCCCACGGCGCCGTTTTCCGGCCCCGGGGCGTCCTATGCTTCTACGCGTCTGTAGAAGACTGAGGCGCCCGCGTCGGCCGCTCCGGCCGGGTGGCGCGCCTCCGGTGCCGCGGTGCACCGGCGGCTTCCCGGCCGCACGGCACCGCACCCACAGGAAACACACGCACGCAAAAGGAGTGGACGCCACCATGGTGTTCAAACGACTGCTCGGATCACTCGGCGTGGGCGGTCCCACGGTCGACACGGTCCTCGATCCGGGAGCGGCCCGCCCCGGTGGCGCGCTGACCGGTCAGGTCCATCTCGAGGGCGGCCAGACCGACTTCGACATCGAGCACATCACCCTGGAACTGGTGGCCCGGGTCGAGGCCGAACACGCCGAGGGTGAGAGCGAAGGCGTCGTCACCTTCGAGCGGTTCACCGTCGGCGGCGGCTTCCGGCTCGCCGCGGGCCTGCGGCACAGCGTCCCCTTCACGGTGGCCCTGCCGTGGGAGACGCCGATCACCGAGCTGTACGGCCAGCACCTCGGCATCGTCCTCGGCGTGCGCACCGAACTGGCGGTGGCCGGCGCCAAGGACAAGGGCGACCTGGACCAGCTGAGCATCGCCCCGCTGCCCGTCCAGGAGGCGGTCCTCGAGGCGTTCGGACAGCTCGGCTTCGGCTTCAGGTCTGCCGACCTGGAGTACGGGCACATCGCGGGCACCGGCCAGCGGCTGCCCTTCTACCAGGAGATCGAGCTCACCCCCGCGCCCCAGTACGCCCACCAGGTCAACGAGATCGAGGTGACCTTCCTGGCCGGTCCGGGCGGCGTCGAGGTCGTCCTGGAGGCGGACAAGCGCGGCGGCCTCTTCTCCGGCGGCCACGACGCGGTGACCCGCTTCGCCGTCGGGCACCACGACGCACGCGACTGGAACGCGGAAGTCGACGCCTGGGTACGCCAGTTGGTCGAGCACCGGGCGGCGTCCGGACATCACGGGCAGCACGGGGCGTACGCCCACGGGGGCTACGGCCACGGTGTCCCGTACGCGGGCCACGACTCCCACGGTCACGGTGACCACCACCGCGGCGGTCCCGGCGTGGGAACGGCCGTCGCCGCGGGCGCCGCCGGCCTCGCGGTCGGTGTCGTGGGCGGGATGGTGGCGGCCGAAGTGGTGGACGAGGCCGGTGACTTCTTCGAGGGCGGCGAGGAGGACGAGGGCTGACGACGGCCCGGGTGCTCCCTCAAGGGGGCACCGGCGGCGGGGCGGACGACCGCACCTCTCCGCCCCTGCTGGTAACTTCTACACCAATGTAGAAAGTGAGGGGCCCGGACCCCCCCGTCCGGGCCCCCGCCCGACACGTACGGAGTTCGCATGGCCCTCTGGGACCGCCTCAAGGAGTCCGCATCCACGATGCAGACCCAGCTCATGGCGAAGAAGAACGATCTGAAGAGCGGCGCCTTCCGGGACGCCGGCATGGCGATGTGCGCCCTGGTCGCCGCCGCCGACGGCAGCGTCGATCCCTCCGAGCGCCGGCGGGTCGCCCAGCTCATCGCCACCAACGAGGTGCTGCAGAACTTCCCCGCCGACGATCTGCGCCGCCGCTTCGAGGACAACCTCAACAAGCTCACCGCCGACTTCGCCTTCGGCAAGGTGAGCGTCATGCAGGAGATCGCCAAGGCGAAGAAGAAGCCCGCCGAGGCGCGGGCCGTCATCCAGATCGGCATCGTCATCGGCGGCGCCGACGGCGACTTCGACAAGGACGAGCAGGCCGTCGTCCGCGAGGCGTGCTACGCCCTGGACCTGCCGCCCCACGAGTTCGACCTCTGACCGGCCGGAGCGGCGTACGGGCCGGCACCCCCGCGGTGCCGGCCCGTCTCGTGTCCGTGGCTCACCGGGTGCGGCTCACAGCGGCGTGGCCGCGTGCAGGATGAGCACCATCGTCACCGCGGAGTTGGCGGACGACATCGCCGACACGACGGCCCCCGTGGCCGCGCCCCACGCGGCCACTCCCACCGCCGTGAACAACGAGGGCCACGTGCGCACCGCGGGCGCGGGCCCGAGCAGGGCCGCCACCCGGCGCGGCACCGGCCCCGCCGCGGCCAGACCGGCCAGGGTGGCGGACGGGGTGCCCCGGGACACCAGCGCGGCCTTGCCGATCGCGCGGGCCACCGTACGGCGGCTGCCGACCGTCCGGGCCGCGTCCTCGTCCGCCCACCGCTCCGTCGTGTACGACACCGCCGTACGCAACGGCCACAAGAACGGGTTGGCCTGCGCGGCCAGGCGCACCGTGAGCAGGAAGCGGTGGTGGCGGGCGGACAGATGGGCCCGCTCATGGGCGAACAGCGCCCGCCGCTCGGCCGGTTCGAGACAGTCCAGCATGGCCGTCGTCACCACCACCCGGTCCCGCCGGCCTCCCGGCAGCGCGTACGCGTACGGGGCGGCGTCGGGAAGCACGGCCACCTCCGTGTCCCGTAGCCCCGCCAGCGCCCGATGGGCACGGCGGCGCACCCGCGTGTGCCGCCACCACGTCCGGCCGCACGCGACCAGCACCGCGACCAGCGCGGGGATCGCCGCCTTGCCGACGACCTCGTCGTACGGGACCGCCGCCCGCACCTCGGGATCCGACCAGCCGTCGGGCAGCGGGTTGCCGGGGAGCTGGGCGGTGCCGACCACCATCACCAGCGCCAGGCAGAGCGTGCTGCACGCCGCCATCACCGCGGCCACCCCGGTCAGCAGCCGCGTCGCGGTCCGCGGATGCAGATGCTGCTCGGCCAGGCGCGCGATCGGCCACGCGGTGAGCGGCAGCACCAGCGGCAGAAAGACGAAGACCCCCATGAGGCTTCAGTCTTCCCCGTCGTGCCCCGCCGGACGCAGCAGCTCCCGGAGCAGCCGCTCGTCGTCCGGCCCCAGGCCGGTCACGAAGCTGGCCAGCACGGCCTCACGGTCGTTCTCGGAGTCCAGCACCTTGCGCATCCGCCGGGCGGCCAGCCCTGCCTGGTCCAGCGCGCACGTCCAGGCGAACGACCGGCCCGCCCGCTCCCGCGTGACGGCTCCCTTGGCCAGCAGCCGGGTCAGGATCGTGATCACCGTCGTGTACGCCAGGTCGCCGCCCAGCCGTTCCTGTACCCACCCGGCGGTCGCCGGACCGTCCGCCTCCCGGAGCGCCGACAGGACCAGCGCCTCCAGCTCACCCTGCCCCCGCCGCCGGGGACGCTGCCGCTGCTCGCCCACGTCCTGTCTCCTCCCTGCCGTCGTGCGTTCGCCGCGCGGCCATCGTATAGACGCCCGCACCCCCATCCGTCCGCGCGCGCCCGGCGCGAGGCTCGGGGCCGAGGGCTCGGGCGAGCTGACGGAGGGGCGCGGCCGGCCTCACGATGCGAACCGGGTCCGCACTTACGGTCGCACGCCCTGCCCCACCCTCTCTACAGTGATGTAGATTCGTGAGTCCGGACCCGAGCCGCGGGCCCGAACGCACCGGTCGAGAAGGAGCACACCGTGGGAGTTTCCCTGTCCAAGGGCGGCAACGTCTCGCTCAGCAAGGAGGCGCCGGGCCTGACCGCCGTCCTGGTCGGTCTCGGCTGGGACGTCCGCACGACCACCGGCACCGACTACGACCTCGACGCGTCCGCCCTGCTCCTCGACGCCTCCGGCAAGGTGCTGTCGGACCAGCACTTCGTCTTCTACAACAACCTCAAGAGCCCCGACGGTTCCGTGGAGCACACCGGTGACAACCTCACCGGTGAGGGCGAGGGCGACGACGAGAGCGTGAAGGTGAACCTCGCGGCCGTGCCCGCCGAGGTCGACCGGATCGTGTTCCCGGTGTCCATCCACGACGCGGAGAACCGCGGCCAGAGCTTCGGCCAGGTCCGCAACGCGTTCATCCGGATCGTCAACCAGGCCGGCGGCGCCGAGATCGCCCGCTACGACCTGTCCGAGGACGCCTCCACCGAGACCGCGATGGTCTTCGGCGAGCTCTACCGCAACGGCGCCGAGTGGAAGTTCCGCGCGGTCGGCCAGGGGTACGCCTCGGGCCTCGCCGGGATCGCCGCCGACTTCGGCGTGAACGTCTGACCCGCCGCTCCCCGCGCACCGTCAGTGCACTCGTGCCGCCCACGGCCCGGGTCCGGAGACAGAAAGAGCAGGACACCATGTTCGGACTGAGCGAACTGGCCGTCATCCTGATCGTCGTCATCGCGCTGATCCTGGCCAGGAAGGGACCCGAACTCGCCCGCAACGCGGGCAAGTCGGCCCGCATCCTCAAGGCCGAGGCACAGGCCATGAAGAGGGCGGAGCAGGAGGAGGCACAGGCACGGGGCGCGGACGCCTCCCCCCGGATCATCCAGGGGGAGGCCGTTGCGGGCCCGGGAGCGCCCGCAACCGGCCCGGAACGGCCGTCCGCCGACACGGACGGCATCCCGCCGCAGGGCAGCAGGGCGTAGGCCCGCCTACAGAGCCTCCGGCAGCCCGAGCGAGGGGAACCGGTCGTCGTGGAACGTGACGATCTCGGCGACCGCCCCGCCGACGACCCGTAGGACGTCGACCGTCAGGGGCAGGTGGGCGCCCGTCCGCTCCCGCCGGAGGTAGAAGGCGACGGCCGGCTGCCGGTTCACCGACGTGACGACGGCCCGCAGGCCCTCGAGGTCCTGGAAGCCGCTCTCCACCCAGTCGGCGACCACCGCGTCACGCCCCACGTGCAGTCCGGGCGTGGGCGGCATCGAGCAGCGGACGTCGTCCCGCAGCAGGGCGGCGATCCCGTCGACGTCCGTGGCCACGACGGCGTCGGTGTAGCGGCGCACCAGCTCGCGCGTCCCCGCGTCCTGGCCGCCGCCGGACCAGTCCCGCCGCTCGGCGGGCAGATGCTCCCGCATGCCGGCGCGGGCCCGCTGCAGCGCGCTGTTCACCGAGTTGACCGAGTGACCCAGGAGCCGCGCGACGTCCTTGGCCGGCCAGCCGAGCACGTCCCGCAGCAGCAGCACGGCCCGCGGGCGCGGCGCCAGGTGCTGCACGGCGACGACGTACGCCAGCTCGATCGTCTCCCGCGCCACCGCGGCGCTCTCCGGCTCGTCCCCTTCCCCCGCGGGCAGCTCGTCGAGCAGCCGGTCCGGGTACGGCTGGAGCCACAGCACCTCGCCGCCGGTCGCCGGCTCGGGCCTGCACTTGGCGAGCAGGTCGAGACACGCGTTGGTGGCGATCCGGTACAGCCAGGCCCGGAACGTCGACCGCCCCTCGAACGTCTCCCGCCGCCGCCACGCCCGCAGGAACGTCTCCTGCACGGTGTCCTCGGCGTCCTCGAACGACCCGAGCATCCGGTAGCAGTGCACTTGCAGCTCCCGCCGGTGCCGCTCCGCCATCCGGGAGAACGCCGTCTCACCGACCGCGTCCAGCGTCCCGTCCACACTCATCACGCCACCCGTCCGTCCGCCTCGTGGAACCCTGTCGTACGTATGACGGGCGGCCCGGCGAAAACTCATCACCGAGCACACGACGCCGTGGGCGCACGGGGGTCACGGAACGATCAGCCCCGCGGCCGTTCCCCCGGAAGCCGCGGGCGCCGAGGTGGAACGGCCGCAGGCGCTCCTCGAAGGCGACGTGCAGCCACCCCCACCCCCCGCACGGGCCCCGACAGCCGCCGCCCCGACCAACACGGAGCCACGCCGTTCGAACGGCAACCAGTCCCGGGCCACCACCGGGGCGCCGTATGCCGCCGGCCGTCAGCCTTCGGCCGGGTGGAGCACAGCCGTGGCGATCTCCCGTACCCGGTCCACGGTGATCCCCGTTCGCTGTTCCACGGCCAGGGCGTGGTTCGTGGGTTCGAGCTCGACGTAGGGACGCTCACCGACCGGGCGGGTGTGTACGAGCGTCTTCAGGTTGAGGGTCGTTTCCGGGTAGACCAGCAGTTCGGTGGTGAGCCAGCCGAAGTACGGCTTCTCGTCCTCACGGCCGGCTGGTCCCAAAGGTCCGCGCGCGGGCGAAGTTCTCGCGGCTCAGCGACACCCAGACGCCCCAGGAGAACACGTCGTCCGTGTCGACGACCGGTACCTCGATCAGGCCCTTGACGAAGTAGTGCGCGCCCTGGATGACGCACTGGTCCGAGGAGAGCAGGCAGTCCTCGGCACCGGCGAAGGCCGCGTTCCATACGGCCGGAGCGTCGGCCGAGTAGTGCATCGGCAGCTCGGCGTGGTGGGAGCCGCAGCCCGTGCAGGTGAATCCGGGATCACTGACCATGGCGCGGGAGTCTAACCCCGCATGTGCAGCTGGTGATCTTCACAGCACTCCGTGCGGGGTGCGGGTTCCCGCAGGGTGGGGGGTGCGGGAAACCGCAGCGGGTCGGGCGGAGATCCGCATACCCGCGCTGACCTGCGCTTTCTAGCGTGGTGGGAGTCGGTGTCCGCCCGGGTGCCGGCCCCGCCGACTGGGAGACCGTATGCGTTTCACCTCCTCACCCCTGCCCGCCGCACCCGCCGACGGCATCGCGGGCTGGGCCGCCGATCTCGTCGGGACCCTGGGCGGTCCGGGCGCCGGCCTGGCCATCGCGCTGGAGAACCTCTTTCCGCCGCTGCCCAGCGAGGTGATCCTCCCGCTCACCGGGTTCGCCGCAGGGCAGGGCGTGATCACCCTGGTGTCGGCCCTGTTCTGGACGACGCTCGGCTCGGTCACCGGAGCAGTGGTCCTCTACGGCATCGGCGCGCTGTTCGGCCGGGACCGCATACACGCCCTGTGGGCCAAGCTGCCGCTGGTCAAGGCATCCGACCTGCGGCGCACCGAGGCATGGTTCGCGAAGCACGGCACCAAGGCGGTCCTCCTCGGCCGCATGGTGCCGATCTTCCGCAGTCTCATCTCCGTCCCCGCGGGCGTGGAACGCATGCCGCTGCCCGTGTTCGTCACGCTGACCACCCTCGGCAGTCTGATCTGGAACGCGGCCCTGGTGATGTCCGGTTACTGGCTGGGCGACCAGTGGGCGACCGTCGGGACCTACGTCGGCGCCGTCTCCAAGGCCGTACTCGCTCTCGTCGTCGTCGCGCTCGTCTCGTACGTGGCTCTGCGACTGCGCGGCAGCAGCCGGGCCGCCCGCCACCGTCGTGCGTCATGACGCGCCACTCCCGAACGTCCGCGGGAGCGCCGCCCGCCGAACAGAACCGATCTTGCTCCCTCCGACCGGCCGCACTACGCTCAACTCCCGTGCAGGGAAACTCCGCAGGCATCACCGCCGCCCACCCCCTGCCCAACCCCCGAGGACAGGACGTCCACGGGGACGACGACACCACCGTCACGGCGCCCGCCTCCCGGGTGCGCCGCTGCGCCGGCACACTCCTCGGCTGCGCCACGGCCTTCCTCGGTCTCCTCTACCTGCTCGTCGTCGGAACCGTCCTCGGTCCGTTCCTCCTGTGGCCCACGACCCGTACCACCGCGCTGGCGGCCCTCACCGCGGGAGCCCGCCGGCTGACGGCCCTGGAGCGGGCCCGACGGGCCGTCCTGTTCGGCGACCGCTTCCCCGAGCACTACGAGGCGTCCGCACAGCAGACCCTCCGCTACCTGGCCGCACGCACCTACGCGGGCCTGCTGAGCAGCGTGGTGGTCGCGCTGCTCGGCTTCGGCATGGTCCTGGCCGGCCTGCTGGCCGTGGGACTGGCCCGGGGTTCCCTCGGCTGGGACGAACTGCTCCTGCAGACGTCCCTCGGCGGCGTGCTGCTCTTCCTCGACGTCCAGGGTCTCCGCACGCTCGGCGCCCTGGACGCGCGCCTCGCCCGCGAATGCTTCGGCCCCTCCGAACGGGACATGCTGCGGCAGCGTATCGACGACCTGGCCGCCAGCCGGGCAGCGGTCGTCCAGGCGGTGGACACGGAACGCCGGCGGATCGAACGGGACCTCCACGACGGTATCCAGCAGCGCCTCGTGGCCCTCGGCATGCTCCTCGGCCGGGCCCGCCGGGCACGCGGCCCGGAGCAGCCGGACACACTCCTGCGCCAGGCCCACCAGGAGACCCAGGACCTCCTGGCGGAACTGCGCGAGGTGACCTGGCGCATCTACCCCTCCGCGCTGGACAGCCTGGGCCTCGAGGAGGCACTGAGCGGCGTGTCCGAACGGGCTGCCCTCCCCGTCCGGACGGAGTTCGACGTCACGGTTGAGCTGCCGCGCGCCGTGGAGACGGCGGCCTACTTCGTGGTGTCGGAGTCCGTGACGAACGCGGCCAAGCACTCCGGTGCGACGGACGTCTCCGTACGCGTGGGCCTCCACGACCGGCTGCTCACCGTACGGATCAGCGACAACGGCCGCGGCGGCGCCGATCCCACCGGCAGCGGGCTGAGCGGACTGAGCAGCAGGGTCGCCGCCCTCGACGGCGTCCTGCACGTCGACAGCCCCGACGGGGGACCCACCACCATCACCGCGGAACTGCCATGCGCCTGATGATCGCCGAGGACTCGACCCTGCTGCGAGAAGGGCTGGTGCGGCTGCTCGTCGAGGAAGGACACGACGTCCTGGGCGCGTACGGCGACGCCGACGCACTCCTCGCGCAACTGCCCTCGCGACGCCCCGACGTCGTCGTCCTCGACATCCGCATGCCCCCGACCCACACCGACGAGGGCCTGCGCGCGGCGCTGACCGTCCGCGAACGGTGGCCGGACGTCGGCGTGCTGGTGCTGTCCCAGCACATCGAGCGGAACTACGCGGCCAAGCTGCTGGCGAGCAACGTGGAACGGGTGGGCTACCTCCTCAAGGACCGCGTCGCCCAGGTCGAGGAGTTCCTGGACGCGCTGGACCGCGTCCACGCCGGCGGTGCCGCCATCGACCCCGAGGTCGTACGGCAGCTGGTCGTCCGCACGACCCACACCGACCCCCTGACCCGCCTCACCCCCCGCGAACGTACCGTCCTCGAAACCCTGGCCCAGGGACACACCAACGCGGCGATCGCGCAGAAGCTGCACATCTCCCAGAGCTCCGTCGAGAAGAACCTCAACGCGATCTTCGACAAACTGGACCTGACCCACACCACCGGCTACAGCCGCCGCATCCTGGCAGTCCTCCGATACCTGGAGTCATGAGACTCACCGGCCGGTCACCCATGAGGAGCGACGACATGCGGCCAGTGCTGCTGCTGGATGTGGACGGCCCGCTGAACCCGTACGCCGCCCAGCCACAACGCCGACCGGCCGGCTACGGGACGCACCGCCTGCTGACCCCTCGCTGGGAAGCCTTGGAACGCCGTCGGCTGGAGGAGTGGGGGACACCGGACAGACCGGTGAAGCCGCTGCGGGTGTGGCTCAACCCCCACCACGGCCCGCAATTGCTGTCCCTGCCCTTCGACCTCGTGTGGGCGACGACGTGGGAGGAAGAGGCCAACACCTTCATCGCGCCGGTCCTGGGCCTGCCCGAACTTCCCTACCTCACCTGGCCGTCACCACGGCCGGAGCCCGAGGACGGCGTGTTCTGGAAGACCCCCCTGATCACCACATGGGCGAAGGGCCGCCCGTTCGCCTGGGTCGACGACGACATCACCGACGCGGACCGCACCTGGGTCCGGACCCACCACCAAGGCCCCGCCCTCCTCCACCGGATCGACCCCCGCCGCGGCCTGACCCCCGCCGACTTCACCATCCTGGCGTCCTGGGCCACCGGTACGGGTGAGCGCGGTCGCGCTTGACCCTTACGTGGCGTCAGGGCGCATAGTCGGGGCCGTGGAGGATCACTGGACCGTGGGGCAGGTGGCCGAACTGGCCGATGTGACCGTGCGGACGCTGCATCACTACGACGCCGTCGGGCTGGTCCGGCCGTCGGCGCGTACCCCGGCCGGGTACCGGGCCTACGCGGCGGGTGACGTGGAGCGGCTGCGGCAGGTGCTGGCCTACCGGCGGCTGGGCTTCGGACTGCGGGAGATCGCCGAACTGGTCGCTGATCCGCACACCGACGCGGTCGCGCACCTGCGCCGGCTGCGTGGCCTGCTGCTGGAACGGCGGGACCGCGCCGACGCCATGGTGGCGGCCATCGACAGGGAACTCACAGCACGCGCGAGGGGAGTGACGGTGTCACCGGAGGAGCAGCTGGAGATGGTCGGACCACGCCTGTACGACGCGATCGGCGGGGCGTACACCGCGACCCGCCGCACGGAGCCGCGGATCGCGGCGCGGATCTGGGACGCGCTGGGGGACGCGCGCACGGTGCTGAACGTCGGGGCCGGCACCGGTTCCTACGAGCCCACCCACCTTGACGTGACCGCCGTGGAGCCGTCCGCGGTCATGCGGGGGCAGCGGCCCGCCGGTGCGGCGCCGTGCGTGGCCGCCGCCGCGGAGAGACTGCCGTTCGGCGACGGCGTCTTCGACGCCGCGATGGCCGTCTCCACCGTTCACCACTGGGGCGACCCGATCGCGGGCCTGCGGGAGATGCGGCGCGTCGCCCGCCGCGTCGTGGTGCTCACGTTCGACACCGACCAGCCCGGCTGGCAAGGCCGCTTCTGGCTCACCCGCGACTACCTCCCCGAGTTCGCCGACGTCCTCTCGGGCTTCCCCTCCCTCGCCGGGATGGCCGACGCGCTCGGTGCACGCGCCGAACCGGTGCCGGTCCCGTGGGACTGCGCCGACGGCCTGTTCGAGGCGTACTGGCGCCGTCCGACGGCGTATCTGGAAAAGCGCGTGCGTCGCGCGATGTCGGTGTGGACGAGGGTGGGGGAGGAGGCCGAGCAGCGGGCGGTGCGCGGCCTCAGGGACGACCTCGACTCAGGCCGGTGGGCCGAGCGCAACGGCGAACTGACCACCCTCGACACCGCGGACCTCGGCCTCCGCCTGCTCATCACGTGACGGAAGTCAGGGAGTGTGCGAGCCATCGGCTGCCCGGGACGAAGCAAACGATCGCCGCGGCCATGCCCTTGCTCACCGGCGAGTTCACCGGCCGCGGGACGGCGGTCGCCGGCGGCCTCGGCGCGTGACCCGCGCGGGGTGCGCCCGTGCGCCCGCCGGGAGGCGCTCGCCGGGAGGCGCGCGCACCCCGCCCGCCCACGTCCGAAGGCGCTCGGCACACGGGCGAGGTGCGGCCTCACGACGTGACGGGCCCGCTCAGCAGGTGGCGTCGAGCCCCGCCCAGTCGGCGCGGTCGTTGTAGCCGCCGTCGCCGCCGTCCCCGACCACCAGGTCGAGCATACGGACACCGGTGAGGTCGACGTCGGCCTCGCGGACGTCGTCACGGCTCAGGACCCCGCTGTCGAACAGCACCCGTCCGTCCCCGATCACCTGGAAGTCCGACGTGCCGCCCTCCGGGCCGACGTTGCGGACGGCGTCGTCGATGCCGACGGTCGCCCGCAGCCGGGTGCACCGGTCACCGAGGTAGTAGCGAACGCTGGAGGGCGAGGCGACCCCGAGGCCGGTCGGGTGGACCTGACCGAGCATGCTGATCGGCGACCCGCCGCCGACACTCCGGTCGACCGTCGGGCTCATCCACCCGCTGGTGGCACTGATCCAGCCGTGGTGCGACAGGACGACGTCACCGTCGGGGGCGATCGGTGCCACGGTCAGCGCCGCACTCGTCTCCTGTTCGACACGGCCCTTGCCGGTGACCTCGTACGACGTCGTCGCTGTCAGCGCGGTGCCGCCCGGCGTGGCGTCGGGCGGCAGCGTCACCGCGAAGGCGAGCGTGACGGAACGCCTGGGCGTCAGCACCCCGGGTGCCGTGCCGAGCGGGCGTACGGTCCAGCCGTCGGGCACGTCCAGCCGCACCCGGGGTGAACCGACCGACCGGGCGCCGTCGTTGCGCACGGTGACCTCGACCCGGGCACGGTCGCCGCCGGCGGCCACCGGAGCGATCCCGGCCGGGACGGCGTCGCCGCCGACGGCGGTCACCTGCGGCAGGCCGGCCACGACATGCGGAACACCGGGCCTGCCCGTGGCCCGCCCGACCCGGAACAGGGCCGCACCGTGGGCGGGGACGGCGGCACTGATGGTGCCCGCGCTCTCGGTGACCCGGTCGGTCCACACGTCCTTGACGGTGAAGCGGCCACCGGACAGCCCCACCGAGCGGGCCGTCGTGGTGAGCGTCGCGGGACTGTCGCCGCGGTTGAGCAGCACCACGGCACGGTCACCGTCGGCCAGCCGCTTCACCCACGTCTCCGTCGTGCCGGCGGGGCCGACGCGGACGGCCTGGACGGCGGCCGTGTCCTGGTTGACGGCGAGGACGTCGGGGTCCGTGAGGATGCCGAGCGAGGCCGTACTGAGCTGCCGGACGTCGCTGCCGATCACCAGCGGCGCGGCCGCCACCGACCACAGCGTCATCTGCGTACGGAACTCCTCGTCGCTCATGCCCAGTTCGGGTCCGAGGTAGTCGGGGTCGTTGAAGTGTCCGGGCCCGGCGACCTCCGGGTGCCGCGCGTTCGCGTCGTAGTTGCGCAGCACGTCCTTGAACTTGATCTCGCCCACGAAGCCCACGTCCGTGTACGTCCGCCAGGACTGCGCGATCGCCGGTGCGTACGACCAGGAGTGCGTCGACTGCTGTTCCTCCGGATAGGTGCCCCAGTCCGGGGAGGTCACCGGGTTGCACAGGTTGAAGAGCATGGGGCGGCCGGCGGCGTTGTTCCGCAGGGCCTGCGCGAACTCGGTGTAGACGGTCTTCGGGTCGAGGTCCGCGGCGATCCCGCAGAGGTAGTCGACCTTGACGGCGTCGAACTCCCAGGCCGCGAACTGGTCCGCGTCGTGCTGGTAGTGGCCGTGGCTGCCCAGCCCGCACTTGCCGGGGATGTAGGGCCCGGCGTCGGTGTAGATGCCTGCCTTGAGGCCCTTGGAGTGGATGTAATCGACCAGCGGGGCGAGCCCGTCGGGGAACTGGGCGGGGTTGGCCACCAGGTCGCCGGCCTCGTCGCGTGGCGTCGGCGCCGCCCAGTTGCCGTCGATCCAGACGTACTCGTAGCCGGCGTCGCGCAGACCGCTGCTGACGAGGAAGTCGGCCGTCGACCTGATCTCCGCGTCGGTCGGGTCGCCCCCCAGGGCGTAGTAGGTGTTCCAGCCCATGTACGGCGTAGGGCTGAGCACCTGCGTGGGTGCAGCCGGTGCCGTTCGGGCGGCCTCACCGGTCTCAGGGGCCGCGTGGGCGGGGGCCTGCGCGACCAGCAAGGCGGTCAGGAGGGCCGGCAGGACGGTGAGATGTCGTTTCACATCGGATCCTTCGCTGTCCGATCAGGCGGGCGACCCGTCCCGGACGTGCGTCCGGCCGCCGCCTCACGGGGGATGCGGCGGGTCGCCTCGGGGTCCGTCAACGGACGTAGGCCTGCGGGATGTTGGCCAGGATCCTGACGGTCGTCCCCGCGCCCGTCAAGAATATTTCCTAAATTAACAGTTACTCCTCCTCGCCGTGGGGATGGCGCGTGGCCGCCACCGGCCGCCGCTCAAATTAATTAGGAATAATTGTTGACATGGCCTCCGTGCGGCGCCACAGTCTTCGCCGTGGCACCGGTCGGCATCCTCGGCCGGCTCCGGCCGCTCCGGCGGCGCCGACCGACCGTGCCGCCCACCCCGCTCTCGCCCGCGGGGTACATGAATCTCCATTAATTAGTAATTAACCTTGACGTGGCTCGCTCGCCACGCGAACCTGTATGCGCCGCGAGCAGCGCCCGGCCCGCACCGGGGGCCGGCTCCCGCCGCGCGGATCCCCCAGGGAGTGCTCCATGATCAACCAACAGCCCAGCCGACGACGCTTCCTCGCCGGGCTCGGCGCCGCCGGCACGGCCGCCCTGCTCAGCGGCTGCGTCACCTCCGGCTCGTCCGGCAAGAGCTCCTCCGGGGGAGCGGTGACCCTCCAGTCCAACCTGTCCGCCCCGCAGGCCAAGGCCGCGATGGAGGACCTGGTGGCCGCGTACGGCAAGAAGGGGACCGGCGAGGTCAGCCTGAACACGGTCGCCGCCGAGACCTTCCGCACCCAGCTGCCGACGTACCTCACCTCGGCCAACCCGCCGGACGTCTACACCTGGTACCCGGGGTCCGTCGCCGACGCCTACGCCCGCAAGGACCTGCTGCTCGACCTCGGCGAGGTCTGGTCGTCACCCGAACTGCGCGGCTACTCCAAGGCGTTGAGCGGCCTCTGCACGGCGACCTCGGGCAAGAAGGTCTTCGTGCCCACGACCTACTACTGGTGGGGCATGTTCTACCGGAAGTCGAACTTCGCCAAGTGGGGCGTCAGCGAACCGAAGACCTGGGACGACTTCCTCGACCTGTGCGACAAGCTCAAGAGCAAGGGCGTCACCCCCATCGGCCTCGGCGCGGGCGGCAACACCGCATGGGTCGCCTCGGCCTGGTTCGACTACCTGAACATCCGCATCAACGGCGCCCGGTACCACCGCGAACTCCTCGCCGGCACGCACCGTTTCGACGACCCCGAGGTGCGCAGGGTCTTCGACCGCTGGCAGGAGGTGCTGCCGTACTTCGACCCGGACGGCACCGCCGTCGCCTTCCAGGACGCCTCCACCTCCATGCTCAACGGCCGCAGCGCCATGATGCTGATCGGCACCTTCTTCGCCGACGCCGCGCCCAAGGACGCCCTCGACGACATCGACTTCTTCCGCTTCCCCGTCATCGACCCGAAGGTCCCGCTCGCCGAAGAGGCGCCCACCGACGGCTACTTCGCCGGGGCCCGCACCGGCCGCCGCGACGAGGTGATCGACCTGATGCGCTTCCTCGGCACCGCCGAGGCCCAGGAGATCTACATCAAGGGCTCCTCGGGCACCGTCCTGCCCTGCCACCCGGACGCCAAGGACGCCGGCACCCCGCTGGTCGTCAAGGGACGCAAGCACATCGAGGAGGCGGCCGAGATCACCCAGTTCTTCAACCGTGACTCCAGCGACGCCCTCCAGCCCACCGCCGACAACGCGCTGACCCGCTTCATCGCCGAGCCCAAGTCCATCGGCTCCGTCCTCACCACGTGGCAGCGCGACGCCGAGAAGATCTGGAACGTCTGACGTGGCCGTGCTGACCCCGACCAAGAGCACCTCCCCGGCCCCCGCGCCGCCCCGCGGCAAGCGGGGCCGGGGGGCCGCCCGCCGCACACCCCCGCTGGTGCTCGCCTTCGTCCTGATCCCGCTGCTCGCCGAGGCCCTGTGGGTGTTCTGGCCCGCGCTCCAGGGCTTCTACCTGGCCCTGACCGACTGGGACGGCGTGTCCGCGCCCACCTTCGTCGGCCTGGACAACTTCCGGGAGATGGCGGGCGACGACACCTTCCGCAGCGCGACCTGGCACACCGTGCTCTGGCTGGTCCTCTTCGGCGGACTGTCCGCGGTCCTGGGCCTGGCCACCGCGCTGCTGCTCCAGCAGGAGCGCCGCGGCATCGGCTTCTACCGGGCCGCCCTGTTCCTGCCCGTGGTCTTCTCCCTGGTCGCCACCGCCCTCGTCTGGCAGGCGATCTACCAGCCCGACGGCGTCCTCAACCAGGTCCTCTCGTCGGTGGGACTGGACAGTCTGCGCCACGCCTGGCTCGCCGACCAGGACACCGCCCTCTACGCGGTGATCGTGCCCGCCCTCTGGCGCCAGATCGGTTACGTGATGGTGCTGTACCTGGCCGGTCTCAAGGGCATCGACCCCGCCCTGTACGAGGCCGCCAAGGTCGACGGCGCCGGCCCCTGGCAGCGCTTCCGGCACGTCACCCTGCCCCAGCTGCGCAGCGTCAACGCCGTCGTCCTGTCCGTCATCGTCATCGACTCGCTGCGTTCCTTCGACGTCGTGTGGTCGCTGACCCGCGGCGGCCCCTACCACTCGTCCGAGCTGCTGAGCACCTACATGTACTCCACCGCCTTCCAGTCCCTGCGCCTCGGCTACGGATCCGCCCTGGCCGTCGTCATCTTCGTCCTCGCCTTCGGCGTCATCGCCTCCTATCTCGTCCGCGCCTTCCGGGAGGCCGACTGATGGCGACCCCACCCACCCCGTCGGCGCCGCTGCGCCGGCGTGCCGCCACCGCCGGGTTCCACCTCGGCGCGGGAACACTGGCCGTGCTGTGGCTGCTGCCCATCGCCCTGGTCCTGGTGACCAGCGCGCGCACCTTCGACGACATCGCCGCCCACGGCTTGGGCAGTTGGCCGCACTCCTTCACCCTCGACAACTTCACCCAGGCCTGGGTCGACGGCGGCCAGCAGCGCGCGCTGATCAACAGCCTGCTGGTCACGATCCCGGCCGTGCTGGCGACCCTGGCACTCGCCGCCATGGCCGCCTTCGCCCTCAGCCGTTACGAACTGCCCTTCAGGCGATCGGTGTTGCTGCTCATGCTCGGCGGCAACCTGCTCCCGCCGCAGATCCTGCTCATCCCGGTGTCCAAGCTCAGCGAAATGATGGGCGTCTACGACACCCTGCCCGCCCTGATCGGCGTGCAGATCGGCTTCGGTGTCGGCTTCTACGTCTTCGTCCTGCACGGTTTCATGCGTGCCATACCCGCAGAGATCCAGCAGGCGGCCGTCGTCGACGGCGCCGGGCCCTGGCAGATCTTCTGGCGGATCATCCTGCCGCTCACCCGCCCCGCCCTGGCCGCCCTCAGCGCCCTGTCCTTCACCTGGATCTTCAACGACCTGCTGTGGGCCATCACGGTGCTGCGCAGCGACACCAAGATGCCCATCACCGCCGCCCTCATCGGACTCCAGGGCCAGTACGTCTCCATGTGGAACGTCATCGCCGCCGGATCCGTCATCGCCGCCGCGCCCACCGTCGCCGTGTTCCTGCGCTTCCAGCGGCACTTCGTGGCCGGCCTCAACCTCGGAGCGGTCAAGTGACCGAACAACGCTGGACCTTGCGCACCGACCGTACGAGCTACACCGTCCGGCTCTCCCCGGACGGCCCGTGGGCCGAACTCGACGCCTGGGGCCCGCACGGCTGCGAGGACGGCCCGTCCGCCCTCGACTGGTCCCGGCGCACCCACTTCCTCACCCCCGCCGACGCGGCACCGGCCGAGTATCTGCCGTACGGGATGCGCCCGTTCACCGGGTCCGACCTCGTGGCCTCCCGCCCCGGCGGTGAGCGCGGGGTGTGGTGGGAGTTCTCCGGCGCCGAAGAGGGGGAGGGCTCGCTGCGGCTGGCCTTCACCGACAACGTCCTCGGACTGCGCACGGTCCTGTGCTACGCCACCGTCCCGGGCACCGACGTCGTACTGCGCTGGACCGAGCACACGTGCACCGGTGACGAGCCGCTGCGCCTGGAGCGCTTCGACTCGGCCGCCGTCAACGTCCCCGCGGCCGACGGGGTGCGACTGACCTACCTCACCGGCCAGTGGTCGCAGGAGTTCCAGCTCACTCAGCTCGACCTGACCCGGGGCACGTTCACCATGGGCAGCGTCCAGGGAGTGCCCGGACACGCCTACGCGCCCTGGCTCGCCGTGCAGGACCGCACCGCACCGCAGGACGGCCCGGCACCCGCGTACGGCGTGGCCCTTGAGTGGCCGGGCAACTGGCACATCACCGCCGAGGCCGAACCGGGCGGAGCCGTCCGCGTCCGCGCCGGACGCGTCCCGCACGAGGGGGCGGTGCCGCTCGCCCCCGGCGACACCCTCACCACCCCCCGGCTGGCGTGCGCGTTCAGCCCCGAGGGACTCGACGGACTGTCCCGCGTCCAGCACCGCTACGAACGCCGGCTCAGCGGTGAACGCCTCCACCGCACCCGCAAGGTGCTCTACAACTCCTGGGAGGCCACCGGCTTCGACGTCGACGCCGCCGGACAGCTCGAACTGGCGGAGGCCGCCGCCGGCATCGGCGCGGAACTCTTCGTCGTCGACGACGGCTGGTTCACCGGACGCGACGACGACACCGGCGGCCTCGGCGACTGGTACCCGGACCCGAAGGCGTTCCCGGAGGGCTTCGACCGGTTCGTGGCGGACGTGCGCGCCCTCGGACTGGACTTCGGCCTGTGGGTGGAGCCCGAGGCGGTCAGCCCGGGCAGCCGCCTGCACGCCGAACACCCCGAGTGGGTGTACCGCATCGAGGACCGCCCCGCCCGCCTGGTCCGCAACCAGCTCCTGCTGGACCTCGGCCGCGCGGACGTGCAGGAATTCGTCACCGGCACCCTCGACCGGCTGCTGACGGCCTACGACATCAGCTACCTCAAGTGGGACATGAACCGCCCGCCCACCGAACGCGGCCGCCCCGGCTCCGGCCCCGCCGACCGGCTCGACCTGGACGCCGCGCACGTCACCGGATACCTCCGCGTCCTCGATCACCTCCGCACGGCTCACCCGCACGTCACCGTCGAGGGCTGCGCGGGCGGCGGCGGACGCGTCGACCACGCCACCCTCGCCCGCACCGACGTCGTCTGGCCCAGCGACAACACCGCCCCCCTGGACCGGCTGCGGATCCAGTTCGGCTTCCTGCACGCCCACGCCCCGCACGTCATGAGCTCCTGGGTCACCGACGCGCCCGGTCTGTTCGACCCGCGCCCGCGCAGCCTCGCCTTCCGCTTCGTCACCGCCCTGTGCGGCGTGCTCGGCATCGGCGCGGACCTGCGCACCTGGGGCCCGGAGCAACGCGCGGAAGCGGCCCGGTGGATCGCCCGCTACAAGGAGGTGCGGGACGTCGTCCACCACGGGGAGGCCCGCCTCCTGGCCACGCCGGACGACCCTGCCTGCGGCATCCAGTACGACGCCCCGGACGGGGACCGCACCGTCGTCGCCGCGTTCGGCACCGGACGGCTCGACGGCGCCCCGCTCGTCCCCGGCCGCCCGGCCAGGCTGCGGCTGCGCGCCCTCGATCCCCACGCCCGCTACCGCGACACACGCACCGGCACCACGTACGGCGGAGCCCATCTGCTCCACTACGGTCTGCCGTTCGCGTGGAGCGCCGGCCACGACGCCGAACTGGTGGTCCTGACACGGCACTAGGCCGGTCCGCCACGTACGTTGCCAGCACACCCCCCGACACCCACCGCCCGAATCCGCGAAGGAGCCCGACCCCACGATGGACCAGCCAGCACGACGTCACGGCACCCGCTACCACGGCCGCACCGCCGTGGTGACCGGAGCCGCCTCCGGCATCGGAGCCGCCACGGCCGAACGCCTGGCGCGGGAAGGAGCCGCCGTCGTGCTCGCCGACGTCGCCGCACCGGCCGGTGAGGCCGTCGCCGCCCGCATCACGGAGGCAGGCGGCCGGGCGGCGTTCGTACGCGCCGACGTCTCCGCCGAGGCCGACTGGGAGCGTGTGCTGGACGTCGCGCACGCCTTCGGCCCGGTCGACCTCCTGGTCGGCAACGCCTACACCGTCGACGTCGCCCCCGCGCACGAACTCACCCTCGACTCCTGGCAGCGGCAGCTGTCCGTCAACGTCACCGGCAGCTTCCTGGGCTTCCGAGCCGTCCTGCCCGACCTGCGGGAACGGCAGGGCGCGGTGGTGCTGACCTCCTCCGTCCACGCCCACGCCGGCATCCCCGGCCACCCCGCCTACGCCGCCTCGAAGGGCGCGCTGCTCTCCCTGTGCGGGCAGCTCGCCGTGGAGTACGGACCCGAGGTGCGTGTCAACGCAGTACTGCCCGGACCGATCCTCACGGCGGCGTGGGACAGGGTCCCCGCCGAGGAGCGCGAACGGAGCGTCGCCGGGACCGCCGCACGCCGCTTCGGCACCCCCGGGGAGGTCGCCGCCGCCATCGCGTTCCTCGGCAGCGACGACGCCTCCTTCATCACCGGCTCGCACCTCCTGGTCGACGGCGGGTGGAGCGTCGTCAAGGCCTCCGCATGACCACCACCGACCGTTCCCCGCAGCAGAAAGGCTCTCCGACATGACGCCCTACGCCCGTCGTGGTGTGCACGGCCAGACCGTGGAAGCCCTGGCCCGCCGTATCCTGGGTGGGGAGATCCCCGAAGGCGCCACGCTCGACCTGGTGGCACTGCAGAGCGAACTCGACGTCAGCCTCACCGCGTTGCGTGAGTCGCTGAAGGTCCTCGCCGCCAAGGGAATGGTCGACGCCCGCCAGAAGCGCGGCACCTTCGTGCGGGCGCGCGGCGACTGGAACCTTCTCGACGCCGACGTGCTGCGCTGGCAGTTCGAGGGCGGCCGGACCACGGAGGCCGACCGCGCGCTGCTGCGCAACCTCGCCGAGGTGCGCGCCATCATCGAACCGGCCGCCGTCCGGCTCGCCGCCGAGCGGCGCACCGCCGACGACCTCGCCGCCCTGGACGACGCCCTGGGGGCGATGGGGGAGGACGACAGCGACGCCGGCCACGCCGTGGAGGCCGACCTCGCCTTCCACCGGGCCCTGCTGAAGTCCACCCACAACGAACTGCTCGAACGCATGGAGATGGTCATCGAGTCGGGCCTCGCCCACCGCGACCGGATCGTGCACAGCTCCCCGCACGGCGAGAACCCCGTGCCGGCCCACCGGGCCGTCCTGGACGCCGTGCGCGAGCAGGACCCCGACGCCGCCGAGGCCGCCATGCGGGCCCTGCTCGACCAGGCCGGCCGCGACCTGGAACGCGTCGACGGCGACGACGAGACGAAAGGCCCCGGCCCGCAGTGAAGATCGCCCGCATAGAAACGTTCCTGGTCCCGCCGCGCTGGCTGTTCTGCCGGGTGGAGACCGACGACGGACTCGTCGGCTGGGGCGAGCCCGTCGTCGAGGGCCGCGCCGAGGTGGTGCGCAGCGCCGTCGACGTCCTGTCCGAACACCTCCTCGGCCAGGATCCGCTGCGCATCCAGGACCACTGGCAGGTGCTGACCAAGGGCGGCTTCTACCGCGGCGGTCCGGTGCTCTCCAGCGCCGTAGCCGGACTCGACCAGGCCCTGTGGGACATCGCCGGCCAGGCCTACGGCGCCCCCGTGCACGCCCTGCTGGGCGGCCCCGTCCGGGACACCGTCCGGGTCTACGCCTGGGTGGGCGGCGACGAACCGGCCGGGCTGCGTGAGCAGATCAGCGCCCAGGTCGAGGCCGGTTTCACGGCGGTGAAGATGAACGCCGCAGGCGCCACCTCCCCGCTCACGACCGCCGCCGAGACCGCGGCCGTGGTCGCCCGGGTGGCCGCCGCCCGCGAGGTCCTGGGTCCGGACCGCGATGTCGCCGTCGACTTCCACGGCCGCTTCACCGCGGCGGCGGCCCGCCGCGTCCTCACCGAACTCGCAGCCCTGCACCCGCTGTTCGTCGAGGAGCCCGTCGTCCCCGAACAGAGCCACCTGCTGCCCGGCCTGGTCGCCGCGAGCCCGGTGCCGCTGGCCACCGGCGAACGTCTCTACTCCCGCGGGGAGTTCCTGCCCGTCCTGAACGCCGGGGTCGCCGTCGCCCAGCCCGACCTCTCCCACGCGGGCGGCATATCCGAGGTGCACCGCATCGCGACCCTCGCGGAAACCTACGGCGCCCTGCTCGCCCCGCACTGTCCGCTCGGCCCGATCGCCCTGGCCGCAAGTCTCCAGGTCGCCTTCGCCACACCGAACTTCCTCATCCAGGAGCAGAGCCGGGGCATCCACTACAACAAGGACGCCGACCTCCTGTCGTACGTCGTCGACCCCGAGCCCTTCCGTTTCGTCGCCGGGAACGCCCTGCGCGGCGACCGCCCCGGCCTCGGCGTGAGCGTCGACGAGGCCGCCGTACGCGCCGCCGACCGCGCCGGACACGCCTGGCGCAACCCCGTGTGGCGTCACGCGGACGGCTCCTTCGCGGAGTGGTGAGCATGCCACGGCCGAGCACGCCACCGAGCATCACCACCGACCTGGAGCGGGGCGGACGCTGGACGTCCCTGAAGGCGGGCGGCCGGGAATGGCTGTGGCGCCGCGAGACACCCGCACGCGCGGCCGTCACCCCGGGAGACGCGTTCGTGGACGCGGGCGGCCTCGAGGAGTGCGTCCCCACCGTCCGCGGCACCCCCGACCACGGGGACGCCTGGACCCGCCGCTGGCACCGGGACGGGGACACCGACCGGGTGGACTGCGAACGCTTCACCCTGACCCGCCGTATCCGGGTCACCGGTGACGTCGCCGAGGCCAACTACACCCTGGCCGCCGACGCCGGCTTCCGGTTCGTCTGGGCGGCCCACGCCCTGCTCGCCCTGTCGGACGGGGCGGTCCTGCACATGACCCCCGGCGCGCCCACCCGCCTCCACCCCGAGGCGGCACCGCTGCTGGCAGAGCCGTGGCCCGCCGGCGCGCCCTGGCGGGAAGGCCCCTGGCCCGCTCCCCACGGACTGCGCCTCGACCGGTTCGGACCGGACGACGGTACGGCGGTCGGCGCGGTCGTGGACACCGACCGCGTCTGCGTCCACGACGGCCCCGCCGACCGGCTCGCCCTGTCCCTCCAGGCCGACGGACAGCCGGCGTCCGTCGCCCTGTGGCGCAATCTCGGCGGCTTCCCCGAGGAACACCCCTACCGCAGCACGGGTGTCGAACCGATGCTGGGGCGGGTCTTCGACCTCGCAGACGCACGCGAGGGCGACGCCGCGCACGTACCGGCGTCGGGCGAGGTCCGCTGGCGCCTCACGCTGACCGCCGACTGCCGCTGCCCCTGAGCCGGGGCGCCCGCCGTCCGCACCCGAGGAACCATTCCCGTACCCCCGACAAGAAGGAATCCCGTCGTGGAACTCCAGGCCGCACTGGCCACCCACCGTCTGGTCGCCATCGTGCGCGGCAGTGACGCCGACGCGGCGCTGGACACGGTCCTGACGCTGGCGGAGGAAGGCGTCGAACTGATCGAGGTGTCACTCACCGGGGCCGACGCCCTGACCGTGATAGCGCGCGCCCGCGCCGCACTGGGCGCCGCCCGCCCCCTGGGTGCCGGCACCGTTCTCACCGCCGCCGACGCCCGCGCCGCCCGTGACGCGGGCGCCGACTTCCTCGTCACCCCCGCCCTCGGTGAGGCGGTCGGCACCGCTCGCGAACTTGAACTGCCCGTACTCGCAGGTGTGTTCACCCCGACCGAGATCGTCGCCGCCCGTTCGCTCGGCGCTACGGCGCTGAAGATCTTCCCCGCGGCCCAGGCCGGGGGACCGGCCTACCTCGCGGCACTGCGCGGTCCCTTCCCGCACGAGCCGCTCGTCCCGGTGGGCGGCGTCGACGAGGAGGCCGCGCGCGCCTACCTGGCCGCCGGTGCCACCGCCGTCGGCGTCGGCTCACCCCTGGTCGGCGACGCGGCCGACGGCGGAAGCCTCACGGCCCTGCGCACCCGCGCCCGCGCGTTCACCGCCGCCGTACGGGAGGCCACCCGGTGACCGGCGTCCTGCGGCCCTCCCGCCCCGACCGGCTGGAACTCGGCGAGGGCATCCGGCACGCCGACGGCCGCATCGTCCTGGTCGACCTCCTCGCCGGCCGCCTGCTCACCGCCCCGGCCGACGACCCCGCGGCCCCGCTGCGCACCCTGGCCGAACTGCCCCACCCGGTGGGTGCCGTGGCCCCCGTGGCCGGCCGCCCGGGCCACTGGATCGCCGCGGCGGGCACCGGCATCTGCCTGCTCGACCCCGACGGCTCGGCCCGCTGGCTGGCACACCCGGAGGGCGAGGGCATGCGCATGAACGACGCCGTCGCCGACCCGGCCGGCCGCTTCTGGGCAGGCAGCATGTCCTACGGCGCCGACCCGGACGCGGGCTCCCTCCACCGCGTGGACCACGACGGCACGGTGCACCGGGTGCTGGACGGCATCACCGTCCCCAACGGACCCGCCTTCACGGCCGACGGCCGCCACATGTACCTGGCCGACAGCGCCCGCGGCGTCGTCCGGCGCCACCCGGTCGACCCCGTGACCGGCACGCTCGGCACTCCGGAGGAGTTCGTGCGGATCGAGGACGGCAGCCCGGACGGCATGACGGTCGACGCCGAGGGCGGGGTCTGGATCGCGGTCTGGGGCACCGGCACCGTCCGCCGCCACCTCCCGGACGGACGCCTCGACACCACGCTGCGCCTGCCGGCCCGCCGGCCCGCCGGAGTGTGCCTCGAAGGCCACACCCTCCACATCACCTCGGCGCGCCTGGGCCTCGACGACCCGGGCCCGCACGACGGAGCCCTGTTCAGCACCCGTGTCGCCGTCCCCGGCACACCGGCCGCCCCCTACCGGCCCACGCCCTCCCTCCTCGCGGAGCCGGCATGACCGACACCCCGCTGCCCGCCGAGGGCCGAGTGGTCTGCGTGGGCGAGACCATGGCCGCCCTGACCCCCGACCCGCCCGAGCCCCTGGAACACGCCGACCGGCTGAGGCTCGCCGTGGCCGGAGCGGAGTCCAACGTCGCCATGTACCTCGCCGGCCACGGCATTCCGGCCGTATGGCTCTCCGCGGTCGGCGACGACCCCCTGGGCCGCCGCGTCCTCGCCGCCGTGGCCTCCGCGGGCGTCGACGTCTCGTACGTACGGACCGACCCCCGGCGCCCGACCGGTCTGATGGTGAAGGACCCCGGCCCCGACGGCACCCGCGTCCACTACTACCGGTCCCGCTCGGCCGCCTCGGCCCTCGGCCCCGACCTGCTCGACCGGGAACCGGTGAGCACCGCCCGGCTGCTGCACTTCACCGGCATCACCCCCGCCCTCTCCGCGTCCTGCCGCGCCCTCATGGCCCGGGCCCTCGACACGCCCTCCGACGCCCGCCCCTACGCCATCAGCTTCGACGTCAACCACCGCGCCGCCCTGTGGCCGGACGGCACGGCCGCACCCGTCCTCCAGCGCCTGGCGAACCGGGCGGACATCGTCTTCGTCGGCCTGGACGAGGCACAGACACTGTGGGGCGCGGACCTCACCACCGAGGACGTACGGACCCTGCTGCCCGGCCCGGGGACCGTCGTAATCAAGGACGGCGCCAGGTCCGCCACGGCCTTCACGGCCGACGGCCCGGCCACGGTCCCCGCACTCCGCACGACGGTGGTGGAACCCGTGGGCGCCGGCGACGCGTTCGCGGCCGGCTTCCTGGCGGGCCTCCTGCGCGGCGAGCCGCTGACGCGCGCCCTGCGCCGCGGCCACATCACCGCGGTCTCGGCCCTCAAGGTCACCGGCGACCACGGACCACTGCCACCCCCGGTGGAGACGGAACACCTGCTCACCCTGCCGGACACGGCGTGGAGGTCACTCACCCGCTGACACGAACAGGCCTCAGCGGGGGACGGTGTCCCTCACGGCGCGCCACAGCGCCAGGGTGCTGTCCGATGACGGCCGGGCGGGGACGAACGAAGTTGTCGTCGACGTCGCGGGCGTGTATGCCGAACATGGTCAACCGGACGCCGTGAGGGACCTGCGGGATATCCTCACGGCCTGCCGGGAGGCCGAGGACGGATCCACGACCGGGTGAAAGGTCGCGGCGCATGACGCGCACGCGCCGGGCCGCCCGCACCCACGGAGGAGAGGCACACCGGTGCCCGACGACATTGCCCGCTGGCTGACCGAGCACGCCCACCCCCTGGGGTCGCTGACGCCCGGCGCGCCGACCCAGGACCTGAAGCCGCTGGGCGAGGCCCTGCACCGGACACGCGTCGTCGGCCTCGGTGAATCCACCCACGGCACCGCCGAGTTCTTCCGGCTCAAGCACCGCATCGTGGATTTCCTGGTGCGCGAGGAGGGATTCACCACGCTCGCCCTGGAGGCCAGCCAGTCCGCCGGCCGTGCCCTCGACGCCTACGTACGGCACGGCATCGGCGATCCCGAACACCTCGTCGGAAAGCTGGGCTTCTGGACCTGGCGCACCCGGGAAATGGTCGACCTGATCGAGTGGCTGCGCGCCCACAACCGCGACCTGCCCGAGGAACGCCGGGTCCGCTTCGTCGGAACGGACCCCCAGCGCTGCGCCGACTCCGTCGAGGCGGTCACCGCCTTCCTGCGACGGGCGGCACCCGAGCGCGTCGGGGACGCCCACGCCCTCGACGTGCTCGCCCACGCCCGCCCCTCCTCGCTGCCCGACCCGCGGCAGGCGTTGATGCGCCAGGCCGAGGAGATCGTCCGCCTCGTCGAGCACCACCGCGAGCGCTCCGGGCCCGGCGAGGGAGCCGACGACGCTCTGGAGCACGCGCGCGTGCTGGTGCGCGCCGCCGACCTGGTGACCCACCCCTTCGACCCCTTCGCCGGCGAGGACAGCGTCTTCGCCGCACGGGATCGCTACCTGGCCGACGCCGTCACGCGCCTCCTGGACGACGACCCAGGAGCGCGGGTCATGATCTGGGCGCACAACGGCCATATCGCCAAGAGCACCTACGGGGAGGGCATTCCGGCCCTCGGCAGCCGACTCCGCGAACGGTACGGCGACGCCTACTACGCCCTGGCACTCTTCTTCGGCAAGGGGGCTTTCCTCGCCCGGCGCGGCGACGACCTCCATGGCTCGCCAGTGCGGCACCGGGTCGGCACCGGCATCCGCAGCATCGAGGCGCGACTCGCGGACGCCGTACGCGGTGACTACTACGCCGACCTGAGGACCGGGCCGGCACCGTGGCTCGACAGTCCGCAGGCGCAGCGCAGTTTCGGCGCGAACGTCCCCCGCTTCGTGTACCGCTTCCACACGGCGCCGCTCGTTCCGGCCCGGGACTACGACGGCTTCGCGTTCGTCGCGCGCTCCACCTGCCCCCACCCGCTGCCCGGCACGGAGGACTGACCGGCCGTCCGCGTCAGGGCCACATCTCCAGTGCGGCGTTGAGGGTCAGCTTCCACATCGGCTCGGCGCCGGTGCCGAAGGCGGTGGCCAGGGCGTAGCCCACGGACGCGTCGTAGGGCTCCGGGGCAGTCCCGGAGCCCGGCCCCTTCTCCTCCCAGTCGGCAGAGACCTTGCGGTCACCGGTGGAGGTGAAGACGCCGAGCCGCCGTCCGTCCCGCAGCAGGCGGCTGGTGCCGAGGGAGTCCGGCACCAGCACGTACCCGCACCGCCGCGCTCCGGACGTGACCTCGACCCGGTACGACCTCGGGGTCAGGAACCCCTTGGCCGGCCGCAGCACCTCCTCGACGCCGTCCACGAACAGGGTGAGCCGAACGGGGTCACGTGTCCCGATCGGCACATGCGTCTCCAGTGGAGTGTCCGGGGCCCGTCGAAGCTCTGCCAGTGGCACCCCACCCCCGCTCACGCTCAAGGTGCCGCGCTCGTGGTCGAGTTCGATGTCGATCACGCCGAAGAAGGGATCCTCCGCGGGCGCGTGCACGAGTGGATCCGTCGGCATCCCTGACTCCCTGCCTCTTCCGGTGGTCACAGGGCCTCAGTGTCCGACGGACACCGACGGGCGATCCTGTTTTCGGCCACGAGAGGTACGGCGCTCAGGCAGGTCGGACGTTGTGGTTGTGGCGGAACAGGTTGGCGGGGTCGTGGCGCCGCTTCACCTCGGCGAGCCTGTCGTACCGCTCCGGCCCGTACACGGCCCGTACGCCGTCGGTGTCCGCGGCCTCGTCCGGCGAGAGGAAGTTCACCATGCCCCGGTCCGCCGCCCACGGCGCCAGCCCGTCCACGACCTTCGCCAGATCCCTCCTCAGGTCGTCCGCCCGGTCGTCACCGCCGACCGCGAAGCCGAAGACGACGAACGGAATGCCCCGCATCGACACCGCGTTGGCGATCCGCGGCTCCCGGTCCAGCGCACCACCGAGCGCCCGGATCTCGAAGTTCGCCAACCGGCAGCCGGAGCCGGGCCCGACGAGCTCCACCAGGGCCTGCGCCGCCTTCTCGGGGAACTCCCGCAGGGCCAGGCTCCGGTCGTAGTACGGCATCGGCTCCACCGGGTCCATGTGGATCTCCCCGACGGCGGTGACGGGCTTCTCTCCGACCGCGTCGAGGAGGACCGGCGCCGCCGCGCGGAGCGGGGCCACGAGCCTCTCGCCGTCGGCGGCGGACCCCAGGTAGCCGATCCGCACGTGCACGACGAACGCGCCTCGCAGGGGCGGGGGCAGCGCCGGCAGGTCGGGAAGCCGCTGGACACCGAGGGACGTCGTCATCTCCTCCGGCACGGTCGGCAGCCACGACCGCCAGGCCTCCAGCACCGCGGCCAGGTCCTCGCCGGCGAAGTAGATGCCGCCGCCGTAGAAGCGGGTCACGGGGAAGACGTCGAACTCGATCTCGGTCACGACACCGAAGTTGCCCTTCCCTCCGAGCAGCGCCCAGAACAGGTCCGGCTCGTTGTCCGGTGCCACCGTGCGCAGTTCGCCGTCCGCCGTCACCACGTTCATGCGGCGCACATGGTCGGCCGCGTATCCGTGGGTCCGGCCGAGCAGCGGACTCTGGCCTCCTCCGAGGGTGTACCCCACCACCCCGACCTCGGGGGCGGAACCCGCGACGGGAGTGAGGCCGGCGTCCGCCGTGCGCGGCAGTACCTCGCTCCAGCGCAGACCGGCCTCGGCACTGACGGTGCGCCGGTCCCCGTTGACCGTCAGACGCTTCATCCGTTCCGTCGTGATGAGCACCGCGTCCTCCGCCGGCGACACGAACTGGTGCCCCGAGGACTTCACCGCGATCGGCATGCCCCGGCCGGCGGCGAACCGCACCGCCGCCCGGACGTCGTCCTCACAGGCGGCCCCCACGACGAGGGCCGGCCGGAAGGAGAGGTTGAGGTTGAACGTGGCGCACTCGGCGGCGTACTCGTCCGTGCCGGGCATGAGCACCGGGCCGGAGAGTCCCCGCAGTTCCTCAGGTACGGCGTCCCCGGTACGGGGCTCCGCATCCGTCCGCGTGGACTCAACGAAGCCGCGCACGGCCCGCGCGAACGCCTCGGGTTCCTCGACGTGGCCGAGGTGCCCGCTGTCCTCCAGCACGGCCAGCCGGGACCCGGGTATCAGCGTGTGGAGTTCCTCGGCCCATCGCGGCCCGCAGATCACGTCGTGGCGGCCGACCAGGACCAGCGTGGGAACGGTGAGGTTGGGCAGGGCGTCCCTGTCGTCGATGACGTCGGGTTCTCCCGTCTCGTGCTGCGTCGAGACGTAGGTGCAGGTGACCGTGGAGCGGAACGCGCGGAACTCGTCCTCGCGGTCCCAGTACCGAGCGAAGTAGACCGGCAGCAGACCGCGCAGGGCCGCGGTGACGGAGGCGTCGTCGGTGCTGGATCCGACGGCCTGCAGGGCGGCGAGCGCCGAGGGAAGCTCCGGTCGGCCTTGGTTCCGCCGGACGAACGCGTCCACTCTGGCGGCGGCCTCCGCCATGTGCTCGGGACCCGTCACGGGAGCGCTTTCGTACAGCACCAGGCCGTGCAGCCGGTCGGGGTGGTGCAGCGCGAAGTGCTGCGCGACGAAACCGCCGTGGGAGTGGCCGAGCAGGAAGACGCGGGGGAGTGCCAGCCGGTCGAGCAGCCCGGTCAGGCTGCGGGTGTAGCGCTCGCGGGTGTAGCCGTGCGGGTGCGAGGCGAGGCGCTGCGAGTCGCCGGTGCCCAGCGGTTCCACGTAGACCATGGTCAGGAACTCCTCGAGTTCCGGTGTCCGCAGGGATGCCCAGTCGACACCCGGGCCACCGGGCACGGCCAGGCAGACCGGGCCCGATCCGTGGACGTGGTAGCGCTGGGTGAGGCCGTCCACGTCCACTTGGTGAGGGCCCGGGGTCAGGTGACCGGCCGTCGCGTTGCTCACAGATTGCTCCAGGGGTGACTGTTCGGTCCCTTGAGGAGACGCGACCGATGTCGGCGGGCCACTCGAGGGAGATCGGAATGCTCGGTTTCCAAGGGCTGGCGGTGCGCGCCGAGTCCGCGTGTGGCGGTCACGGCCGCGCGGACGGCACGCGGCGGCGGATGTGCACGGATCGAGTGAACGATGCTGGTGGGATCGCCCGCGTCCGGCAGCCTCCGGTCGGGCACCGCGAGGCGCTCGCGCTCTCATTGTGTGGCCTCGGCCACCCCCGTGTCCATGTGATAGATGTCATATATAATCTATACGGTCGCTTGCCGGCCGCGGGCAGAGGTGCCCTCCGGCAGGCGGCTGTTCCCGGTCGCCGACGCGGTGTCAGGTAGGCGCGGGGAGGTCAGGGCTGGGCGTGCAGGGGGGCGTGGTTGGCCTTGAAGAGACGCTCACCGGCCCGGCGGAGGGTGAGGTTGCGCAGCGGCGTCGGCAGATTGCGTGCCTTGTCGCGGCGGTGGTTCTGCGCCACGACCCAGGCGACCCGGCCGGCCCGCCGGGCCTGGAAGGAGGTGAGGGCCGCCGTGACATCAGGCGCGTCGGCCAGTGTGCCGGCGAGGACCACGGCATCTTCGAGTGCCATCGCGCCGCCCTGGGCCATGCTCGGGGAGAAGGCGTGAGCGGCATCGCCTACGAGGACGGCGCCGGGGCGCGTCCACACCGTGTTCTCGCTCTCCTGCAGCGCGGCGAAGTACGCGTCCTCACCCTGCTCCAGGAGACGGGACACCGGTCCGCCGAAGTCGGCGAAGAGCGTGCGCCAGTCGCCGGCCGGGGCCGCGGCGACGGGGCTGTTGATGTCGGCGTAGCAGTAGACGCGGCCGCCGCCGAGCTGCACCGTCAGGAACGTACGGCCCTTGCTGCCCAGGCGTGCCGTCCAGTCGGTGATCCCGGGTATCCCGGCGTCGTCGGCGATGAACCGCCAGCACAGCTGGCCGAGGAAACGTGGAGCCGGACCGCCGAAGAGGGAGCGCCGCACGGCGGAGTTGACGCCGTCCGCACCCACCACCAGGTCGTACTTCCCTGTGTCGCCGTCCGCGAAGGTCACGGTGCCGTCGTCGTCGACGGAGGTCACCGCGGTGCCGTAGCGGACGACATCGTTGTCAACGGCTCCGCGTAGCACCTCGTGCAGGTCGCTGCGGGTGATCGCCAGGCAGGGGCCGACCTCACCCCAGATGCTGCCCACCTCGAAATCGGCCAGCAGGCGCCCGCGATGGTCCTGGAGCCGCTGCCGGGCCACCGGCTCCGCGCGCTTGGCCACTTCGTCCCCCACGCCGATGCTCCGGAGGGCGCGGACGGCGTTCGCCGGCAGGTAGAGGCCCGCACCGAGGGCCTGTCCGTCGTCGGCGCGCCGCTCGGCGACCTCGACCTGGAGTCCACGGTCCAGCAGGGACTTGGCCAGGGCCAGACCGGAGATTCCGGCGCCGACGATCAACGTACGGGGGTTGCTCACAAGATTTCCTTACCGGTACGGACGGTGTGGTGAGTGCCTCGGCCCCGGTCGGGGGCACGCGGACGCATGGGCGGGAACGCGTGTCGCGCGGACTCCTTCGTCGCAGCGCGCGCGTGGCCACTCACTTGATGGACTGACAGGGCACTAGGGGAGTTGGACCGACGGAGGGCCGAAGGGGGCCTCTTGCGGACGGCAGCCGGCGCACCGCACCCCGTCCCGGAGTCACACTCGCGCGATGCAGGTTCCGGCGTTCCACCCTGTGTGGCTGCTGAGCCGTACGGACGCACAACTCCGCCTGGTGATACTCCCGGAAGAGCGAATCACGCTCCTGGTGTGAGGGGCAACAGGTCGAGGCGTGCACGCACCGGACACATGCCGTCTTCTTACCTTCGGATTGCCCCTCTGTTAGATGACAACAGTAATCTAAATGGCGTGCCGAAGCGCGCCGAGTGGGCGGACGACGGAAACTTGTCCTCCGGGGCGCTGCGCGCATCAGTGATCACCTCCACCGACTCAGGAGAGAACCCATGACAGACCTGAGGTACGACACGCTGCTGGCCCGCCGGGAGGGAGTCGTCCGAGACCTTCCGCAGAGCGCCGAGGAGGGGTCTGATCTGCGCTGGGTGATGAACACGGCGACCTTGATCCTCGGTGAACGGGATGCCGTCCTCGTGGACACCTTCACGACGATCGAGCAGAACGACGAACTGATCGAGTGGATCAAGGGGCACGGACGCACTCTGACGCACATCTACGTCACGCACGGCCACGGCGACCACTTCTACGGCATCGGGCAACTGCTCGACGCGTTCCCCGGGGCGCGGGCGGTGGCCACGGCGGGGACCGTCGCGGGTGCGCGCGTCCAGGCCGGGGACGACTACCGCGACGGCTTCTGGGGCCGCCTCTTCCCCGGGCAGATCCCCCGCCCGGTCGTCCCGGACGAGCTGGAAGGCGACCACATCCTCCTGGAAGGGCACGAGCTGAGGGTGGTCGAGGCGGGTCACACCGACACCAAGGGGAGTACCGTCCTGTGGGCCCCGGACGCCCGGCTCGTGGTCGGCGGCGACGTCGTCTACAACCACACCCACATGTACCTCGCCGAGACCGACGCGGCCTCACGGGTCGAGTGGGTCGCCGCCCTGCGGGCCGTCCAGGACCTCGGCGCCCGGCATGTCGTCGCCGCGCACAAGCACCCCGACCGCGACGACGACCCGGTGATCGTGCAGCAGTCGATCGACTACCTCGCCGACGTCGAGGACACCTTGGCGACCACGTCGAACGCCCTGGAGTTCTACGAGGCGATGCTCGCCCGCCACCCGCACCGCGCCAACCCCGGCTCCCTCTGGGGTGCGGCGAAGGTGTTCAGGCCGTAGGCGAACGCGCGCCGGCGGGCCGGGTGGGGACGTTCAGGTGCGCGGCAGCACACCCAGCAGGGACGAGGTGAAGGAAAGCCGCAGGGCGTCCCGCAGCTCCATGTGGAGCACGCCGAGGTCAGGCTCTTCCGCGTACGCGGCGAGGACGCCGGGCGGCGGCGGGACGTACGTGGACAGGGCGCCCGCCGACGCCAGGCACATCAGGCAGAAGACCTGCGTGTCGTCGCCGAGCTCGGGCACATGGCGGCGCAGCAGCTCGGACATGGTCGCCAGCCTCGCGAGGGAGGCCCGCTTGTGCCGCTTGACCACCTCGACCGAGACGTTGCGCTCGAGAACCCCGCCCTGCGCGCCGAAGAGGTCGCACAATGTCACGCGGTTCGCCAGCGACCGGCTGAGCACCTCGGCCAACTGGCGTGCCCGCACCTCCGGCGCCGCGTCCGCCTCGATGCCCGAGGCCAGCTCGTCCGCCAGCTCCTCGAGCCAGCTCCCCAGGAAGTCGTCCAGCAGTTCGAGCAGGACGGCCTCGCGCGACTCGAAGTACCGCAGGACGTTCGACTTGGCCAGGCCCACCCGTCGGCTCAGCTCGTTGAGGCTGACCTCGGCCACGGGCATCTCGGCGAGCATCGCCGCCGCCGTGTCCAGGATCGCCCGACGGCGAATCGCCCGTTGCTCCTCACTGCGCGCCCGCTGGAAAGTCATGCCCGCAGCCTAACTTAAAGACCGGCGGTCCCTTGACATCGGACCGGTGGTCTCTTACCTTCGCGGGTAACAGACCGATGGTTCTTTAGGGGTGCGTCATGAGTGGCAAGTGGAACGAACAGCACATTCCCGATCAGCGCGGCCGGGTGGCGGTCGTGACCGGGGCCAACACCGGGCTCGGCTTCGAGACCGCCCGGATGCTCGCCGAGCGCGGCGCCCGGGTGATCCTGGCCGTACGGGACGTCGAGAAGGGCAAGCAGGCCGCCGCACGCATCACCGGCGACGTCGCCGTGCAGGCCCTCGACCTGGCCTCCCTGGACTCGGTCCGGTCCGCGGCGGCCGACCTGCGCACGGCCCATCCGCGCATCGACCTGTTGATCAACAACGCCGGCGTGATGTACACGCCGAAGCAGACCACCGCCGACGGCTTCGAGCTGCAGTTCGGCACGAACCACCTCGGCCACTTCGCCCTCACCGGCCTGCTGCTGGACCGCCTCCTCGACGTCCCGGGTTCCCGCGTCGTCACGGTCAGCAGCGCCGGCCACCGCATCCGGGCCGCCATCCACTTCGACGACCTGAACTGGGAGCGCTCGTACAGTCGCATGGGCGCGTACGGACAGGCCAAGCTCGCCAACCTCATGTTCACCTACGAGCTGCAGCGCCGGCTCGCGCCGCACGGCACCACGGTCGCGGTGGCCGCCCATCCCGGCGTGTCCAACACCGAGCTCATCCGCAACTCGCCCGCCGTGCTCCGCGCGCCCGTCGCCCGGCTCGCGCCGCTGCTCACCCAGAAGGCCGCGATGGGAGCCCTGCCCACCCTGCGGGCCGCCACCGACCCGGCGGTGCGGGGCGGCCAGTACTACGGCCCCGGCGGCCGTCTCGAAGTCCGCGGTTACCCGGAGCTGGTCGAGTCCAGCGCGGCCTCCCACGACCGGGACGTCCAGCAGCGTCTGTGGACCGTCTCCGAGGAACTCACCGGTGTGACCTTCCCCGTGCGGTGACGCGAGCGGGCGCGCTACGCCCCGTCCCGGGTCCCGGCACGGCCACCGGCCTGTCCGGTGCCGTGACGGTCCTCGGCGGCGTCCACGGTCATGCGGGCGGCGATGTCGTGGAAGGCCCGGCGCAGGGCGGTGATGCCCTCACCCGTCCTGGCCGGGTGCACGCGGTTGGTGAGGAGCACGGCGTAGCGCCGTGCGGCGGGATCGACCCACAGACTGGTGCCGGTGAAGCCCGTGTGGCCGTAGGAGTCCGGGCCGAACACCTCTCCCGCGGGGGAGTCGACCGGGTCGCGGCCCTGCCAGGCCAGGGCGCGCCGCAGCGCCAGGCCGTCCGTGTGCGGGGCCGTCATCAGGGCGAGCGTCCCGGGGCGCAGCAGGTCCCGGCCGCCGGCGGCGAGGGCGGCGCCGAGGCGCTCCATGTCCGCCAGCGTCGAGAACAGGCCCGCGTGAGCGCCGACCCCGCCGAGCACGACCGCGTTCTCGTCGTGGACCTCGCCCACGACCAGGCGGCGGCGCCAGGGGCAGTCCTCGGTGGCCACCGCCCGGGCCCGGCGGCCGGCGTCCGGCCGGAAGACGGTGTCACGCATGCCGAGCGGGGCGCACACAAGCCGTTCCACCAGCTCGTCCAGCGGTTGCCCGGTGGCCGCCTCGGCGACGAGACCGAGGATGATGAACCCCTGCGAGGAGTACTGGACACGGGTGCCGGGGGCAGCGGTCAGCGGCAACAGACGCACCGCGTCCAGCAGCGCCGCACGGGTGGGATGGTCCCGGTACAGCGGCACCTGCCCGGGGATCCCCGAGGTGTGCGTGAGGAGTTGACGTACGGTCAGATCCGCTTTGTCACCGCCCCGGTAGCCGGGAAGGTACGTGCCCACGGTGTCGTCCAGCCCGAGGGCGCCACGCTCGGCGAGGGCCATGACCGCGAGTCCGGCGATCGGCTTGGTCACCGAGGCGAGGTCCCACACGTCGTCGCCGTCCAGAGGCGGCCCGTCCCAGCTGCGGCTGCCGGTCCAGCCCCGGTCCAGCGGGCCGTGCGCGTGCCCGACGGACCAGGCGGCACCGGAGTAGACCCGCTCCCGCCGTCCCTCCGCGAGCAGTTCGGTCAGGGTGCTCATGCCCCCTCGCCTCCGGTTGTCGGGTCCACGACGCCGAGTGCGGGGGTTCGGGCGCCGAGCCCGGCGGACACCGTGCGCGCGGCGGCCCGCACCATGGGGCCGAAGACCTCCACACTGCCGGGGTCGAGGGTGAAGGACAGTCCGGCGACGCCGATCGCGCCCACGGGCCGGCCCTCGGCGTCCAGCACGGGGGCCGCCACCGACCGCACGTCCGGCTCGTCGTACTCGTCGTCCACCGCGTAACCACGCAGCGCGGCCCGGGCCAGCTCCGCCCGGAGCGCGGCCGGGTCGGTGAGGGTGTTGTGGGTGCGCGCCTCCAGATCCGGTGCGTCGACGACCGCCGCGCTCTCCCCGGCCGGCATCACGGAGAGGATGGCGAGCCCGACACCGCAGGCGTGCAGGGGTGAGCGGTGACCGGGCCGGGTGCTCATCCGGTACTCGCGGGCCGGCTCCGACAGCTCCAGGTACACGGCGTCGCTCCCGTGTCGCGCCGCGTAGAACGCGACATGGCCGGTGCGCAGGCGCAGATCGGCGAGGACGGGCCTGGTGAGTTCCAGGACCCGGCTGTCGCTCAGGGCCGCCGCCGCCAGGCCCAGCAGCCGGGGGCCCGGGCGGTAACTGCCGCCCTCGGCGGGCTCCGCGAAGCCGTGCTCGGCCATCGTCCGCAGATGCCGGTGGACGGTGGGCTTCGTCAGCCCGGTGCGGCGCGCGATCTCCCCCAACCGGTGGGGACCGCCGGGCTGGACGAGCGCTTCGAGCACCTCCATCGCCTTGTCGACGGGGCCCTTCACGAGTTCCTGGTCGCCCGACCGGGTGTTGACCGCTTTCACCATGTCGCTTAGCTTAACCCAACCGCATTCCATCTGACGGAACGGAGGTGTTGTTCAATGGAACGAATTCTTCAGGGGCGCACGATGGACCGCAGCCGTCCCAGCCGACGCCACGTCCTGCGGACCGGTGGTCTGCTGCTCGGGGCCCTCAGCGCCCCGGCGCTCCTGAGCGCGTGCGGCACGACGGCCGCCGCGGACCGGGCCGGCAACGTCCTGCGGGTCTCCCAGCCGGGCGATCCGAAGACGCTGGACCCGCACAAGCAGGGCGACATGGTGTCGATGAACGTCCTGATCAACATGTTCGACACCCTCACCACCCGCGGCCCCGACAACCGGCTGCACCCGAGGCTCGCCCTCTCCTGGAAGGCCACCGACGCCCGGACCTGGCGCTTCGTCCTCCGCCCCGGGGTGACCTTCCACAACGGTGAGGTGTGCGACGCGCGTGCCGTGGCCTCCAGCATCGAGCGCCTGCTCGACCCCGCGACCAAGTCACCGATCGTCGAACTGCGCTTCGTCGAGGGCGTCACCGTCGTCGACCGGCTCACCGTCGACATCCACACCACCGTGCACGACCCCATCCTGCCCGCCAAACTCTCGCTGTTCGGGGGCGTCGTGGTGCCGCCCCGGCACCTCGCCGAGGTGGGCGACGCCGCCTTCGCCGACCACCCCGTCGGCACCGGTCCCTTCACCTTCACGAGCTGGCAGCGCGACCACGAACTGCGGATGCGCGCCCACGCCGGCCACTGGAACGGCCGCCCGGCCGTCGACGGCCTCGTCTTCAGCCCGGCACCCAACGCCTCGTCCTCCCTGGCCGCGCTGCAGAGCGGCGGCGTCGACCTCGTGGCCGGACTCACCCCGGACGCCGCCCAGCAGCTCGACGGCTACGGAGGCATCACCATCGACGGACACACGGGCATCCGCACCGCCTACCTGTCCCTGAACACCCTCGAACGCGGCCCCCTCCAGGACCGCCGGGTACGCCAGGCACTCAACCACGCGATCGATGTCCCGCTGCTCATCAAGGCCGTACTCGGCGGCAAGGCCACGGAGACCCCCGCACTCGTCCCCCGCGGATCCTTCGGCTTCGACCCCACCGTCAAGCCCTTCACACGCTCGGTCGACACCGCACGCAGGCTCCTCGCCGAAGCCGGTCACCCCCACGGCTTCTCCACCACGCTCACCGCCTCCAACGTGGACGCCAACGTCGCCGAGGCCCTGTCCGGACTGCTCGCCAGGGCCGGAGTGGACGCCCGCGTCAACCTGCTCGACCCCGGCACCTACTCCGCGCGGCTCACCTCCGACAACCGGGGGGCGCTCGGCCCCGTCTACCTCGCCGCCAGCACCGTGTGGACGATGGACGGCGCGTCCATCGTCCAGTCCAACGTGCGCAGCGACCGGCGGCAGAGCCGCTGGCACTCGGCGGAGGCCGACCGCCTCATCGACGTCGAGGAACTCTCCGAGGACCCGGCGCGGCGCAAGGCGGCCTTCTCGGACCTGCAACGGCTCATGCGCAGGGAAGCACCCTTCGTCTTCCTCTACCAGACCGACAACATCTTCGCCCGCAACGACCGGCCCCGCTGGACCCCGGGAGCCGCCGGCGTCCTCGCCATGGAGAGCGCGGAGGTGACCCGGTGAGCACCCTCACCCTCGACACACCACCCACACCGGCGGCCACCACCGCCCACCGCCCGGACCGGACGGGACTGCTGCGGGCGGTGCTCAAACGTCTGGCCACCGCCCTGTTCGTGCTGCTGTGCACGGCGACCGTCGCGTTCTTCCTCGTCCGCCTGTCCGGCGACCCCGTGAAGATCCTGCTGCCGCCCGACGCCACGGCCGAACAGGAGCAGGTGCTGCGCCACTCCCTGGGCCTGGACCAGTCCCTGCTCACCCAGTACCTCGACTACCTCTGGGGACTGCTGCACCTCGACTTCGGTGACTCCCTCGTGTACGGGCAGCCGGTGAGCGAGATACTCGCCGACCGGCTGCCGGCCACCGTCGAACTGGCCGCCGCCGCCCTCGCGTTGACCCTCGTCATCGCCGTCCCGGCGGGCATCCTCGCCGCCATGCGCCGCGGCCGGGGAACCGACCACACCGTGATGACCGGCGTCCTGCTCGGCCAGTCCACCCCGCCGTTCTGGGTGGGCATCCTGCTCATCCTGGTCTTCGCCGTCTGGCTGCGCGCCCTGCCCGCCTCCGGATACGGCACGTTCGCCCACCTGATCCTGCCCGCCGTCACCCTCGCCGTGTACTCCGTCGCCGTCGTGGCCCGCCTCCTGCGCTCCTCACTGATCGACGTCCTGTCCTCCGACCACATCCGCAGCGCCCGCGCCAAGGGATTCGGGCCGCTGCAGGTGGTGCTCCGGCACGGAGTACGCAACGCCTCACTGCCGGTGGTGACCGTCGTCGGCCTGGAGGTCGGCAACCTGCTCGGCGGAGCCATCCTCACCGAACGGGTCTTCTCCTGGCCCGGAGTGGGCCAGCTGACCGTCGAGGCGATCTCCAACCGCGACTTCCCGCTCGTCCAGGCCACCGTCCTGTTCTTCGCCGCCACCTTCGTCGTGGTGAACCTGCTCGTCGACCTCTCCTACAGCTTCCTCGACCCGAGGGTGAGGACGTCACGATGACCGTCATGACCCCCGCCGCGCCCGACCGGGCCACGGCGAAGACTCCGTCCGGCCGGTCCGGCTCCCGGGCCGTCGCCCTGCGGGCACTGCTGCGCGACAAACGGGCCGTCGTGGCCCTCGCCGTACTGCTCCTGCTGATCGTCGCCGCCCTGTTCGCGCCGCTGATCGCCCCCTACGACCCCAGCACGCAGAACCTCCTCCTGCGACTGCGGCCCCCCGCCTGGCAGGACGGCGGCAGCAGCGCCCACCTCCTGGGCACCGACCAGCTCGGCCGCGACATGCTCTCGCGCGTCGTCCACGGCGCCCGTGTCTCCCTGCTCGTCGGCGCCGGAGCGGCCTTGCTCGCCGGCGTCGTGGGTACGGCCGTGGGCCTCGCCTCCGGCTACTTCGGCGGCTGGGCGGACCGCACCCTCATGCGGCTCGCCGACGTCCAACTCGCCTTCCCCTCCCTCCTGCTGGCGCTCGCCGTCGTAGGCTTCCTCGGCTCGGGACTGTGGATGGTGATCCTGGTCCTCGGCTTCACCGGCTGGGTCTCCTACGCCCGCGTCGTGCGCTCCGAGGTGATGTCGCTGCGCACCCGCGACTTCGTCACCGAGGCCCGCGCGATCGGCGTCACCGACGTCACCATCATGCGCCGCCACCTGCTGCCCAACGTCATGGCACCGCTGGCCACCATCGGCACACTGCACGTCGCCGCCGCCATCGTCGCCGAGGCCTCCCTCAGCTACCTCGGCCTGGGCGTCCCCAAGGAGACCGTCACCTGGGGCGGCATGCTCGCCGACGGCCAGCTCTACCTCGGCACCTCCTGGTGGGTCGCCGTCTTCCCCGGCATCGCACTGATGCTGACCTCCCTCACCATCAACATCACCGGCGACGCCCTGCGGGACGTCGCGGACCCGAAGGCCTACCGCCGATGACCAACGACCGCACCCCGACCGACCCGTCCCGGCGTCCGGCCAAGGACGAGCCGCTGCTGGAGATCGACGGACTCAGCGTCGACTTCCGGCTGGAGACGTCCGTCGTCCACGCCGTCCAGGACGTCTCCCTGCACGTCCGCGCCGGCGAAACCCTCGCCGTCGTGGGCGAGTCCGGCAGCGGCAAGAGCGCCACCGCGCTGTCCGTCCTGCGTCTCAACCCGAGCCCGCCGTGCGTCTACCCGAGCGGCGAGATCCGCTTCGACGGACGGGACCTGCTGAAACTCTCCGAGAAGGAACTCGGCAAGGTCCGCGGCCGCGACATCGCCATGGTCTTCCAGGACCCGATGACCTGCCTCGACCCGCTCCAGCGCGTCGGCGCCCAGGTGGCCGAGGTTCTCCGGCACCACACCGGCATCTCCCGCGCCGAGGCCAAGGGGGCCGCACTGGCGGCACTCGACGAGGTCGGCATCCCCGACCCGGCCCTGCGCTACCGCCAGTACCCGCACGAACTCTCCGGCGGCCTGCGCCAGCGCGTGATGATCGCGACGGCGCTGGTGGCCCGCCCCCGCGTCCTCATCGCCGACGAGCCCACCACCGCGCTGGACGTCACCGTGCAGCGCCAGATCCTCGACCTCCTCGTCACCCTCCAGCACAAGCACGACATGGCCGTCGTGCTGATCACCCACGATCTCGCGGTCGTCGCCGAGACCGCCGACCGCGTCGTGGTCATGAACCAGGGCAAGGCCGTCGAGACCGGCGACGTCCTCGACGTCTTCGACCGTCCGGCCGACCCCTACACCCGCGGACTTCTGGCGGCCACCCCACGACTGGAGGCGGCATGAGCACCGACACGGCCGACACCACCGGCCCCGCATCCCCGGCCGGGCGGCCACTCCTCGAACTGCGAGGCTTGCGCAAGGAGTTCGGCGGCAGGCGCACCAACGTCGCCGTCGACGACGTGTCACTCGACGTGCACGAGGGCGAGACCCTGGCCCTGGTCGGTGAGTCCGGCTGCGGCAAGACCACCCTCACCCGGCTGCTCCTCGGCCTCCTCGAACCCACCGCCGGGAGCGTGAGCTTCGGCGGGCAGGACCTCGCCACCCTCACCGCGGCCGAACTGCGCGGCACACGGCGGCAGATGCAGGTCGTCCTCCAGGACCCCTACTCCAGCATGAACCCGCGCATGCGCATCACCGACATCGTCGCCGAACCGCTGGTCACCCACGACCCCGAGGCACGTGGCCGGCGCGCCCGCGCCCGGACCAGGCAGCGGGTCGGGGAGCTCCTCGAAGCCGTCGGCCTCGATGCCGGCATCCAGGACCGTTACCCGCACGAGTTCTCCGGCGGCCAGCGCCAGCGCATCTCGATCGCACGGGCCCTGGCACTCCACCCCCGGATGCTCGTCCTCGACGAGCCGACCAGCGCCCTGGACGTCTCCGTGCAGGCGACCGTCCTCGACCTCCTGGCGGACCTGCAACAGCGGCTGGGCCTCACCTACGTCTTCGTCTCGCACAACCTCGCCGTGGTGGCGCAGGTGGCCGACCGGGTCGCGGTGATGAGCCGCGGACGTCTGGTCGAGGTGGGCGAGACGGCAGCGGTACTGCGCACTCCGCGGCACCCCTACACCCGGCAGCTGTTCGACGCCGTACCGGTCCTCGACCCGCGCCGGGGCCGGCGCGCCGCCGCCCGCGCGTCCTCCCCGACGGGCGAAGCGGGCCGATGACCCGCCACCCGCCACCGGCACGACAGCCGCTAGAGGTGCGACAGCACCAGACCCGCCCCGCCCAGAAGGGCCACGTCGTCGACCGCGGCGGCACCGACCAGCACCCGGGGCAGCTCGGCCCCCGCGAAGGCGACCGCGTCCCGCAGCCGCTCCTCCACCACGGTACGGAAGCGCTCACCGCCCTCACGCGCCTCACCGTGCAGGATGAACAGGCCCGGCGCGAACAGCTGCTGCACGTTCACCAGCCCCAGCGCCAGGTTGTGCGCGTACTCCTCCACCACCTGCCCGGCGAGCGCGTCATCCCGGCGCACCAGCGCGGCCAGCGACGTCTCCTCCCCGAGCCCCGCAGCACGCGCCCTGGCCCGCAGCCATCCGGTCGTGGCCAGGGTCTTCCAGCAGCCCCGGTTCCCGCACGTGCACCGCTCGCCGCTGGCCGACACGGTCATGTGCGCGCCGCTGCGCCCACCGGGCGGAGCCAGCACGTCCCCGTCGTAGAGGACACCCACCCCGAGCACCTCGCCGGTCGACACCGAGGCGAACGTGCGCCGTCCGCGGCCCGCGCCGAACCAGCGGTCGCCGAGCACCTGCAGCCGCGCCCGGTGCTCCACCCGCACCCCGGTCCCGGTGAGGGCGGCGAGCCGTTCCGTCACCGGGTAGCCGTGCAGCGCCGGTACGTCGTTGACCTCAAGGATCAACCCGGCGAGGGGGTCCACCAGCCCCGCGGCGGCGACGCCGATCCCCTGGACCTCGTGGCCGGCGAAGACACCGGCCACCTGGGCCAGCGCCCTGTCGATGTCCGCGGGCGTCGCGCCGGCCGCGTCGTAGCGCGACTCGGTGCGGTCGAGCACCTGCCCCGCCGTGGACAGCACGGCCGCCCCGATCCGGCCGGGCACCAGTTCGACGGCACCCAGGCGCCGCGGCGCCGGGGGAGTGGGGGGTCGCTGCGCGGCCTCGGGGACCAGCCGCAACGGAGAACGTTCGTGGACCATGCGCCGACTGTGCCATGGCCGTGTTTCGGAGAGGTAGCACTGTGAGCCAATCGAAACTGAGTGAACTCACCTGGCAGGAGGTGCGCCGGGCCGGCGAGAACGGCCTGGCCCTGCTGCCCGTGGGCTCGCAGGAGCAGCACGCCGGGCACCTGCCCATGGGGACCGACACCCTCCTGGTCGAGGAGGTCGTGGACCGGGCGCTGGACCTCCTCGACCAGGAGGCCTCCGCGTCCTCCGCACCCTCGGCGGCCCCCGTTCCGAACGTCGTGCGGCTGCCCGCGCTGCCGTTCGGACACAGCCCGCACCACCTGTTCGCGGCGGCCGTCTCGCTCTCCGCGTCGACCCTGGGCGCCGTGTTCGACGACATCCTCGACTCGCTCGTGACCAGCGGCCACCACCGGATCATGGTGGTCAACGGGCACGGCGGCAACGACGAGATCATGCGGCTCGCCGTGAAGCGGTTCGCGCTGCGCGCCCAGGTCACGGTCGCGGCCTGCTCGTACTGGACCGTCACCGCCGGTGACGACGAGGCCGAACGGCCGGACGTCACCCCGGGGCACGCCGGATGGTTCGAGACGTCCCTCATGCTCGCGGCCCACCCCGCCCTGGTGCGCACCCCCGTGCCCGCCCGTACCCCCGTCGAACCGCCCCCGCTGTTCGACCACCCGCCGCACCCCGGCCTGACCGTCGAGCGGCACGGCGAATGGCAACGCGTCGCCGGCTCCACCGACGACGCCTCCGGCGCCGACGCCGACCGCGGCGACCGGCTGCTGCACGAACGGGCGCTGGGACTGGCCCGGGCGATCCGCGCCTTCGACGCGGCGAGCCGATGACCCCCATGATGCGAGGAGAAGCAATGAAGATCACCGACGTCGACGTGTGGGTCGTCAACCTCCCACTCGTCAATCCCTTCACGAGTTCCTTCGAGACCAAGACCGGCGAGACTCGCACCGTCGTCCGCGTGCGCACCGACGCGGGCGTCGAGGGCTGGGGCGAGACGATGTGGGGCGCGCCCGTCGCCGCCGTCGTCCGGCAGATGATCCCCGACCTGATCGGTACCAGCCCGTTCGCGCTGGAGGGCTTCCACCGCAAGCAGCACATGGTGCCCTTCTTCTACGGCTACCTCGGCTACGCGGCGATCGCCGCCGTCGACGTCGCCTGCTGGGACGCGATGGGCAAGGCCACCGGCCAGTCCGTCACCGACCTGCTGGGCGGCGCGGTGCGCGACGAGGTGCCGATCACCGCGCTGATCACCCGCGCCGACGCGCCGGGCGCGGCACCCGCCGACCTGCCCAGGGCCATGGCGGAGCACGCGGCACGCGTCGTCGCCGAGGGCGGATTCGAGGCGGTCAAGCTCAAGGGCACCAAGGACTGCGCGGGCGACGTCGCCATCCTGCGCGCCGTCCGCGAGGCGCTGCCCGACGTGAACCTGCGCGTGGACCCGAACGCGGCCTGGTCCGTCCCCGACTCCGTCCGCGCCGGCATCGCCCTGGAGGAACTGGACCTCGAGTATCTGGAGGACCCCTGCGCCGGCATCGAGGGCATGGCACAGGTGAAGGCCAAGATACGCATCCCGCTGTGCACCAACATGTGCGTCGTCCGCTTCGAGGAGTTCGCCCCCGCCATGCGGCTGAACGCGGTCGACGTCATCCACGGCGACGTCTACAAGTGGGGCGGCATCGCCGCGACCAAGGCGCTCGCCGCGCACTGCGAGACCTTCGGCCTGGGCATGAACCTGCACAGCGGCGGCGAACTGGGCATCGCCACGGCCGCCCACCTGGCCGTCGTGTCGAGCACGCCCGTCCTCTCGCGGGCCATCGACAGCATGTACTACCTGCACGCCGACGACATCACCGAGCCCCTGCACCTGGAGAACGGCCGGCTGCGGGTGCCGTCGGGGCCGGGCCTGGGCGTGAGCGTCGACGAGGACAAGCTCCGCCACTACGCGGGCGTCAACGAGAGGGACGGTGACCTGACCGGATGAGCGAGCCGCTCGGTATGCGAGCCGTGGACACGCCCGCGGCTCCCCGTCCCGCGGGCGCCTACTCCCAGGGCGTGGTGGCCGGCGGTTTCCTGTTCACGGCCGGATTCGGCCCGCAGGACCCCGCCACCGGCGCCGTGCCGGAGGGCGTGGGCGCGCAGACCGCTCAGGTCCTGCGCACCATCGGCGCGGTCCTCGCCACCCACGGCCTGTCCCTGCGGGACGTCGTGAAGGTCACGGCGCACCTGCAGCACCTCAGGAGGGACTTCGCCGCGTACGACGCGGCCTACCGGGAGTTCTTCGAGGAACCCTGCCCGGTGCGCACCACGGTCGGGTCCGACCTGATGGACATCCTCGTGGAGATCGACGTGGTGGCCGTGCTGCCCGACCGGGAACCGCCCGGGTGAAGCCTCCGCCCGCCATGTGACGCTCGGCCCGCCGGTCCGACGGGACCGGCGCGACCGGGCGGAATACGCCGCCGTACGCTGAACAGCACCGACCGACATCGTGTGGGAGTCGAACGTCATGCCCTTGCTGGAACCCAAGCCGGAAGCCCTCCGTCCCGGCACGGCCCGTGCCGCGGCCGCCGACCGGGTGCCCGACGAGGGGGCCACGGGCACCCCCGAGGCGCTCCGCGCCGGCCTGACCGCCCTGCTGGGGCCCGACAAGGTCCTGTGGAAGATCTCCGACCTGGTGAAGTACGCCTCCGACGCCAGCCCCTACCGGTTCGTCCCGCAGGTCGTCGTCCTCCCGGAGAACACCGACGACGTCTCGGCGGTGATGGCGTACGCCCGTGACCACGGCCGCCAGGTCGTCTTCCGGGCCGCCGGCACCAGTCTCAACGGCCAGGCGCAGGGCGAGGACATCCTCGTCGACGTGCGCCGGCACTTCACCGGCATCGAGGTCCTGGACGACGGCGCCCGCGCCCGGATCCGGCCCGGCACCACGGTCATGCGGGCCAACGCGACCCTCGCCCGGCACGGCAGGATCCTGGGGCCGGACCCGGCCAGCGCCATCGCGTGCACGGTCGGAGGCGTCGTCGCCAACAACGCCTCCGGCATGACCGCCGGCACCACACGCAACTCCTACCGCACCCTCGCCTCACTGACCTTCGTCCTGCCGAGCGGCACGGTCGTCGACACCGCCGACCCGCACGCCGACGAGACACTGGCGCGCACCGAACCCGGCCTGTGCGAAGGGCTGCTGGCACTCAAGGCGGAGATCGAGGCGGACGCCGAACTGACCGCCCGCATCCGCGCCAAGTACGAGATCAAGAACACCAACGGCTACCGGCTGGACGCCTTCCTCGACGGCGCCACGCCCGTCCAGATCCTGCGCGGGCTCATGGTCGGCTCCGAGGGCACCTTCGGCTTCATCTCCGCGGTGGTCTTCGACACCCTGCCGCTGGAGCGCAGGACCACCAGCGGTCTGCTCTTCTTCCCGTCACTGACCTCCGCCGCGGCAGCCGTCCCCCTGTTCAACGAGGCCGGGGCCATCGCCGTCGAGCTGATGGACGGCAACACGCTGCGCGCCTCGGTGAGCGTGCGGGGTGTGCCGGCCGACTGGGCCGGCCTGCCGCGGGAGACCGCGGCGCTGCTCGTCGAGTTCCGCGCCCCCGACGAGGCGGGCCAGGAGGCCTTCGAGCGGGCGGCGGCCCAGGTCGTCGACCGCCTCGACCTGGTCGCCCCCGTCGCCTCGGTGACCAACGCGTTCACCCGCGACCCCAAGGTGATCTCCGGCTACTGGAAGGCCCGCAAGGCCTTCGTCACCGCCGTCGGCGGCTCCCGCCCCGCGGGCACCACCCTGATCACGGAGGACTTCGCGGTGCCGCCGTCCCGGCTGGCCGAAGCCTGCCAGGACCTGCTCGGACTCCAGGCGGAGCACGGCTTCGACGCCGCCGTCGCCGGTCACGCCGCCCACGGCAACCTGCACTTCCTGCTCGCCTTCGACGCGTCGAAGACCTCCGACGTCGACCGGTACGCCGCGTTCATGGACGACTTCTGCCGGATGACCGTGGAACGCTTCGACGGGTCGCTCAAGGCCGAGCACGCCACCGGACGCAACATCGCCCCCTTCCTGGAGATGGAATGGGGGCCCCGGGCCACCGAGCTGATGTGGCGGATCAAGCAACTGATCGATCCCCGGGGCGTCCTGGCACCCCGGGTCGTCCTCGACCGTGACCCCAGGGCCCACCTGCGCGGACTGAAGACGATCCCCGGCATCGAGCCCGTCGCCGACCCTTGCATCGAGTGCGGCTTCTGCGAACCCACCTGCCCCAGCCACGACCTGACCACCACCCCACGCCAACGCATCGTGCTGCGACGGGAGATGCTGCGCCAGCCGGACGGATCACCCGTGGAGGAACAACTCCTCGCCTCCTACGGCTACGACGCGGTCGACACCTGCGCGGGCGACTCCACCTGCGCGATCGCCTGCCCGGTCGGCATCGACACCGGCGCGATGATGAAGGACTTCCGTCACCGGCGGCACTCACCGCGCGAGGAGCGCATCGCCGCACTCACCGCCAGGCACTTCAAGACCGTGGAGGCGTCGGCACGCCTCGCGGTCGGCGCGGCGGAGAAGATCAGCGACCGGCTGCTGGGGGCCGCGACCGGCCTCGCCCGCAAGGCCGTACGTCCCGACCTGATGCCCGAGTGGCTGCCCGAGATCCCGGGCGCGGCCGCCCGCACCGCACCGCCCACCTCCCGCACGGGTGCGAGCGCCGTTTACTACCCGGCCTGCGTCAACCGTATCTTCGCCGGACCCGAGGACGACCGCAGCCCCTCGCTCCAGCAGGCCGTGGTCGACGTGTCGGCCCGCGCCGGCCGGCCGGTGTGGATCCCCGAGGACGTCGCCGGAACCTGCTGCTCGACGATCTGGCACTCCAAGGGCTACGAGGACGGCAACACGCTGATGGCCAACCGTGTCGTCGAGGCCGCCTGGGCGTGGACCGACGGCGGACGGCTCCCGCTGGTCGTCGACGCCTCCTCCTGCACGCTCGGCATCCAGCACGAGGTCGTCCCCTACCTCACCGACGCCAACCGGGAGCTGCACGGGCGCCTGGACGTGGTCGACTCCGTCGTGTGGGCCGCCGAGGAACTCCTGCCACGGCTGACCGTCCGCCGGACGGCCGGTTCGGCGGTGCTCCACCCGACCTGCTCGATGCAGCACCTGGGCGACGTGGACCAACTCCGCGCGGTCGCGGACGCGATCGCCGACGAGGTCGTCGTCCCGGACGACGCGGGCTGCTGCGCCTTCGCCGGCGACCGGGGCATGCTGCACAAGGAGCTGACGGCGTCGGCGACGGCGAAGGAGGCCGCGGAAGTCACCTCCCGCGCCTACGACGCCCACCTGTCCGCCAACCGCATGTGCGAGATCGGCATGGACCGTGCGACGGGCCGCGCGTACTACTCGATCCTGATCGAACTGGACCGCGCCACCCGCCCCTGAACCGCCTCGCACCGGCCACTGTCACGGTGTTCCCCTTACGGAGTCACACCTCTGCGTCGCGATGCGTCGCCACTGGGTGCGCCGCGCCGCCGTCGGGCAGTGACGCGGCGGCTCGTTCCCGGTTGGCGCGGAAACGGCGCAGGTACGAGCGTGCCATGGGGCCCGGCGGGATGCCGCGGGCGAAGGCGCGCATGTTGCGTTCGCCGGTGTTGTAGCCGAGGGCCAGGAGTTCGTCGCGGGTGTAGCGGCGTACGTGCCGCCGGGGGAGGCTCCGGTCGAGGTCCCGCAGGTGGAGGGCCGCCGTGCGGATGGCGAAGGCAGGGTCGTCGCGCAGGTCCTGCCACCGTCCTTGCAGGCCGTGCGACCGCCGAACCCGCTCGAACGTCGCCCGGTGCATGTTGGCCACGCCGAAGGACGCCCCGGGCTTCCACCATTGCCACAACCGCTCCAGCAAGGGGTGGTGGGGCTTGTACGCCTCGTTGTGCAGCACGGTCATCACGAGGACGGGGGACACACCGGCCTCCCGGGCGCTGTGCACCACGGCATCGGCGTAGTCGGCCGGCGTGTAGTCGTGGGGACGGAGTGGCGGCGTTCGGACGTCCTCACGGTCCGCGGGCGGCTGGACTTCCGGTTCCGCCGTCGGCACCCGTCGTCGGGCCATGGCAGTCACCCCTTCTCCGTCGTCGGTCGTCGTGGGACTGCACGTGCCCCCGAGTCCTTTCCGCAATCCGGACGCGCGCGGCGGACAGGAGGAGCCGAGGCCGCCGCCCCGCCACCACCTCGACACGCCGATCGAGACCGGGGCGAGGGGACCGCGCACATCGCGGGAGCAGTGGGGCGCGCGAGCTGGAGTGCGTCGTCCGGGGCCCGCACGCGCGCGGGCGTCCAATGCGGAACTGGAGGCGGTGGAGCGCGTGCGCGACGCCCTGGTGGCAGCCGGCGCGGAATCCGTGACGGTCTCCGCCCGCATCGACGCTCCGACGGTCGGAACGGATCGGTCGACGGCGGTAGCGCGAGATGCCGTCAGCTCAGGCCGAGAACGCTCATGGTGTGCTCGGCCATGCGCCGCTCTCCTAGGGCGTTGGGGTGGACGGGCACCACGCTGGTGCCGAAGAGCAGCGGCTCGATCCACCGGGTCCCGCCGGCCTTGCACGCGTCGTGGCCGTCGGACACCTGGGAGAAGTCCACGTAGGTGGCGCCGGTCTCCTCGCTGGCCCGCTCGACCGCCGCGTTCAGACGGGCCTGTATGTCGCGCAGGTACGGCACGTCACCTTCGGCGACCGGCAGCTTCACGAAGCACGACCGGTCGGCCTGGGCCGGTGTGATCCACGGGTAACCCAGCACGGCCACGCGGGCGTTGGGCGCCTTGGCGCGTACGGCCCGCAGGGCGCTCCTCAGCGCGGGGTAGGTGTTCTTCTCGATCTCGTCGGTGAAGGAGGAGCCGTGCCGGTCCTTGCAGGGGCTGCCCTTGCCGAGGGTGAGGAGACCCGCGCTGCCGCACGCCGTGATGGCATTGATGAAGGTGCCGTTGTCGTTGCCGCCGATCGTCAGTGTCACCAGGTCGGTGTCCGCGTCGAGCGCGTTCACCTGCGGCGCCACCCCGGGGTACTGCGACGAGGTGAAGTCCTTCGTCTGGGCCGCCCCGCAGGTCACGTCCTTCAGGTGAGCGCCCGTTCGGGACGCGATCACATGGGGATAGTTCACGGTGGAGCGCAGACACAGAAGGTTGGTCGGGTCGACCGGCAGCACGCCCGAACCGGCGCTGTAGCTGTCGCCGAGGGCGACGTACTCCAGCGAGTCGGACGCGTGGGCGGTGCCGCCCGTGAGGCTCAGGGCGAGCGCCCCGACGAGCGCGAATGATGTGGCCATGACATTGCGCGGGGCGTGCTTCGGCATATGATCCCTCTCTTGGGGGCGGAGCTGCGGGTGCGGCGGCCGACAGGGCAGGCCGGCAGCGAGGAACGGAGCGGTGCGGACGGGGAGAAGCGCCTGGCCGAACGGTTACCGGAGGTTCTACCGTCAAGTAATGTGCAGTGCTCCTGAGGAGGAGTCAACAATGTTGACCGAACTTCTTGAAACGCTCACGTGATCCCAAGCCGGCCCCGGTGATTGTGTGAACGCGCAGTTGCGAAGCGCGGGGCCGCCTATCCTGACCCGCATGCTGCAGACCGGCTCCGGCACTTCGACCCGTGACTCCATCCACGCGGCCGCCGCCGAACTCTTCCGGGCCAGGGGCTTCTCCAGGACGACCGTCCGTCAGATCGCGGCCGCCGCCGACACGGACCCCGCACTGGTGATCCGTCATTTCAAGAGCAAGGAGCAGCTGTTCCTGGAGACCATGCATCTGACGCTCGACGACGCACCACTGCTCGACGTGCCCCAGGAGCAGCTGGGGCAACGGCTCGTCGAACTCCTCGTCGATCTCAACGGCTCCGCACGGGGTGTCTTCCTCGCCCTCGTGCACGGCGGCAACGAACCGCACATCCACGACCGTCTGCGTGACACACACGAGCACCTCTTCGTCGCGCCCCTGCGTCGCCGCCTGTCCGGCCCCGACGCCGACCTCCGTGCGCGCATGGCGGCCGCCCTGGCGGGAGGACTGCTGTACGCACTGTGGGTGGCGGACGACCGGACCCTGCTCCGCATGGACCGCGCGGACCTGGTCTCGCGATACGGAGCGCTGCTCCAGGAGGTGCTGACGCCGCGCACCCCGTGACGCGGCCTCGCGGCCGCGACCGTGCCCCCCCGCTGCCTCAGGTGTCCGCAGCCGTCGGGCACCCAGTGCCGTCAGGGGTCCGCAGCCGTCCGGCATCCTGTGCCCTCAGGCGGCGTACGAAATCGTCGAACGACCCGTGCCGTCAGGCGTACGGCGTTCACTCCATCGGCCTCCGGCACCCGGCCCCGCGGCCCGGCCGGGGCGCCGATCGGCGCGGGCCGGTGGAGCATGCAGATGCCGGGACCATCGGACGCACGACGCACGACGCACGACGCACGACGCACGACGCACGACGCACGACGCACGACGCACGACGGCCGTGACCGCCGGCGCCGTCCTTCCTCCCTCACGGAGCCGCCATGACCACCGCCCATGATCTGGCGGCCCTCGCTGCCGCTCCCGAAACCGGCCCGGCCCCCGACCAGGGGGACCTGTCCTTGGTCCTCGCGGGAGCCGAGCTGCTCGACCTCGCCGACGTGCGGGCGGTCGTTCTCGGGGCCGACAGGATCACGCCGGTCGTCCCGCCGCACGACGTGGACCCGATGCTGACGGAAGCCGCGTCCGAACTCACTCGGGAACCCCCGTACGAGACCGTGGAGAGCTGGCTCTGGCGCCGGGGAGCCGGGCTGGCCGCACGCTACGCCGTCGCGATGGAAGCGGCCGAACCGTACGGGCCGCAGCGGTCGCACCGCCGCCCCTTCCGCCGCCCCCGTCCCGTGGTCAGCCCTCTCGCGGTGCGCCACGGGGTCGACCGCCTGCGTGCGGGCGACCCCGTCTTCGTCGGTCTCGCTGCCGCGGCGGGCATGGCGGAGGCGCCCGCGGACGTGTTCGGGGGCCTCGCCGACGACGAGACCGCCGTCCTCGCCGCGATCCATCAGGCCATCACCCAGTTGGCCGCGGAACGGCAGCGCAGATCGGCGCAACAAGGAGCCTTCGACACCATCTGGCAGACACCGTGACCGCGGCCCCGCCACGCGCCGCGCGGGACCGGCCTCGCCGGACACGTCCGTAGCTCTCCCAGAGCCGCAGGACCTGCCGGTCCGGGCCGGTTCGTGCAGCATGGGTCCGAGGAGCCGGGGACCGGCGCCCGCCGGTCCCGCGCGTCGGACCGACGGCGGACGCGGCGAACCACACGCCTCACCCGAGCCACTGGCCCCGCTGCCGGCCCGCACTGAAGGAAGCCTCGTGCTGAACGCATTCAAGCGTGTGTTCCAAACGCCCGATCTGCGTAAGAAGCTGGCCTTCACACTCGGCATCATCGTGCTCTTCCGGATCGGGTCGCATGTGCCCATCCCCGGAGTGGATTACAGGGCGGTCCAGAGCTGCGTGGATTCCGTCTCCGATTCGAGCGGCATCCTCGGGCTGGTCAATCTGTTCAGCGGCGGGGCACTTCTGCAGATCACGGTGTTCGCCCTGGGAATCCTGCCCTACATCACGGCGAGCATCATCCTCCAGTTGCTGACGGTGGTCATCCCGCGTCTCGACGCGCTGAAGAAGGAAGGGCCGTCCGGTCAGGCGAAGATCACCCAGTACAGCCGCTACCTCACCCTGGCGCTTGCCATCCTGCAGGCAACCGGACTCGTCGCGACCGCCCGCAGCGGGTCCCTCTTCCCGAACTGTCCGCAGGCCGCGCAGATCGTCCCGGACGATTCCGTCTTCCGCACCGCGGTCATGATCCTCACCATCACGGCCGGCACGGCGTGCGTCATGTGGTTCGGTGAACTCATCACCGAGCGCGGGGTCGGCAACGGCATGTCCATGCTGATCTTCTTGTCGATCGCCTCCACGCTCCCGAGCGCGCTGTGGGCCGTGAAGGAGGAGAGCTCACTCGCCGGAGGATGGCTCGCCTTCGGTGTCGTCGTGCTGGTGGGACTCGTCATGGTGGGCCTGGTCGTCTTCGTGGAGCAGGCCCAGCGCCGCATTCCGGTGCAGTACGCGAAGCGCATGATCGGCCGTAAGTCGTACGGGGGTACGGCCACCTACATCCCGTTGAAGGTGAATCAGGCCGGCGTCGTCCCGGTCATTTTCGCGTCGTCGCTCCTCTACCTCCCCGCGCTGGTCGCACAGTTCGCCGGCTCGGGCACCGGGTGGGCCGACTGGATCAACAACAACCTCACCAAGGGGAACCACCCCGTCTACGTGGCGGTCTACTTCGTCCTCATCGTCTTCTTCGCCTTCTTCTACGTGGCGATCACGTTCAATCCGGACGAGGTGGCCGGGAACATCAAACAGGCCGGGGGATTCGTGCCGGGCATTCGTGCGGGAAAGGCCACGGCACAGTATCTCGGCTATGTTCTCAACCGGCTCACCTGGCCCGGATCGCTCTACCTCGGACTGATCGCCCTCGTTCCGACGGTGGCGCTCGGCAATTTCGGCAGTGCCAATCAGCTGACGGGCACCAGCATTCTGATCATCGTGAGCGTGGGCCTGGAAACCGTCAAACAGATCAGCAGCCAGATCGAACAGCACCGCTACGAGGGTTTCCTGCGCTGAGGACCGAAGGACGCCGAGGCCACCGTGGCCGGTCCTGGCCAGGCCGAGGAGCAGTCGAGCCCCGCGAGGTCGACGGCGTCGGCCATGGCCCGCATGCCCTTGTCGTTGGGATGCAGGTGGTCGCCGTTGTCGAGGAAGGGGAGCATGCGCCCGGGATCGTAGGGGCTGCGCAGCGCCCGGTCGAAGTCGGCCACGCCGTCGAACTCGCCGCTGCCGCGGATGAACGCGTTGACCTCCTGCCGTACGGCTTCTCCAGCCTCGTCCCACTCGGACCAGCCCTTGTAGGGCCCGACGGTGGCGCCGACCACGCACAGGCCGGCGTCACGGGACCTCTTGATGATCTCCCGGTACCCGTTGATCAGGTCCTGTGCGGTGACCCCGGTGTGCGCCTTGATGTCGTTGATGCCCTCGAAGAGGAACACGGTACGGACACCCGGGTGGGACAGGACATCGCGATCCAGCCGGTCGATGGCGCTCTGTCCGGCACCGTCGGCCAGCACCTTGTTGCCTGAGATGCCCTCGTTGGCGACGCCTTTGATGGTGGTGACGGAGGAGGTGCTCAGTCGGCGGGACAGGTAGTCGGGCCAGCGGCGGTTCAGATCGGTCGAGGACTGCCACCCGTCCGTGATGGAGTCACCCAACGCGACCACCGCGCCGACGGTGGCACCGGTCCGTACGGTGACGGCGTCGACGTAGAACCAGGAGCCGGTCCGGGTGGTCCAGTCGGAGGCGCTCTCGTCGGCGGTGTGATCGCCCTGGGTGACGTAGGACGTCGCCATGGCCATTCCGTGGCCGGTGGCGGGGCCCGCGGCGTCCGGGCTGTGCACGCTGATGACCAGGTCGGACCCGGCGGCCAGCCGGCCGGGCAGCGGATCGGTGTGGACGGTCTGTCCCGCGGGCACGGTGACCGAGCGGGCACCGTCGAAGGTGAGCCGCTTGTTGCTGCCGCGTACCAGCTCGGCCCCCGACTTCTGGCGGCCCGCGTAGACGCTGTCGAAGGTCACCGGCCGGTCGCCGAAGGCGTTGGACAGGCGGATCCGCACGCTGTCGCCGCCGACGCTCGTGTGCACGACCAGACGGTAGCCCCGCCCGGCAACTCCTTCCCCCAGACGGTCGGCACTGGCACCCCACGTGACGACGTCGTGCCGGCGAGTCGCCGTCCCGGAGTCGGAGGCCGGCGCCTGTCCGGAGAGGACGGTCACGGTCAGCGTCATGGCGAGTGCTCCGCCCAGGGACGCGATCCGCCGGCTCACCGGCCGAGACCCTTCAGTGTGACGGAATCACCGGGTTCGAGCTTGACGGTGCGGGAGCGGCTCCCGAACACGACCGTCGTCGTGCGTCCGCCGACACTGCGGATCCGCACCCGCGTGGGTCGGCCGTTGCGCCACGTCAGGTCCACGACGAAGCCGCCCCGCGCGGGAAGCCCGGTGATGTGACCGGACGCGGCCCAGGCATCCGGCAGAGCCGGAAGCAGTTCGAGACGGCCTGGCCGTGAATACAGCAGCATCTCGGTCATCGCGGCCGGGGTGCCGAAGTTGGCGTCGATCTGGAAGATGCCACGGCCGCTCTCCACCTCGTAGATGTCGAAGAGGTTGAAGGCGGTGCCGTTGCTGCCGCCGCTGGACGGGCGCAGGTTGTTGATCACGAGCTGATAGGCGTTCTCGGCGTTCTTGAGGCGTGCCCAGCACAGGCTGCGCCAGGCGTTGGCCCAGCCGAAGCTGTTCATGCCGCGCGCGGTCAGCTGGGCAGTTGCTCCCTCGACGATCTCCGCGGGAGTGGAGCCGTCCGGGCGGATACGGTCGCCGGGGAAGAGACCGACCAGCCCGGACAGGTGCCGGTGCGTGGTCTCGCCGAGGTTCTCGGGCGACATCCACTCCTCCAGCCAGCCCGTCTTCGGACTCACCCGCGGCAGGTGGAGGCGCTTGCGCAGGCCGGAAACGGTGTCGGCGTAGGCGGCGTCCTTCTTCAGCAGGGCTGCCGCGGCGGCGAAATTGCCGAACAGTGTCCACACCAGTTCCTGGGCGTAGGTGATGCCCTTGGCGTCGAGTGGGCCGTGCTCCGGGGACCAGTCGCTGTCCGCGATCAGCACTTCCTCGGCGGTGCCGGGGAGGGTGTGGGTGAGCAGTCGTGCCTCCCAGAACTCACAGGCACCCTTGAGGAGCGGGTAGATCTTCGCGAGGTAGGCGGGCGACTGGGTGTACTCGTAGTGCTCGTACAGGCTGTTGCACAGCCAGGCGTTGCCTGCCGGGTGCCACCACCAGCCTCCTCCGCCGTAGGGGTTGGTGGAGATGGCAACGGTCCACCCTGCGATCCGGCCGGTGGAGTTGCGGTAGCGGTTGCGGGGGTCGTTGAACAGCTGCCGGGTGAGCTCGGTCCAGGACGGGAGCTGGGCGAGGCAGTAGTCGGTGAGGGCGTCGAAGCACCGCGACAGGCCGGTCCGGTCGGCCATCCAGTAGTTCATCTGGAGGTTGATGTCCGTGTGGTAGTCGCCCATCCAGTCCGGGTCGTTGCCGTCCAGCCACAGTCCCTGGAGGTTCAGGGGCAGGCTGCCGCGTGAACCGGAGATCATGAGGTAGCGGCCGAACTGCAGGTAGGCCGCCTCCAGTTCGGGGTCGGGGGTGCGGTCCCGTGCGCGGGCGTGGAGACGTTCCCAGGTGTCGAGTTCGCGCTGCTCGGTCGAGGAGTCGCCGAGCGAGAGGTCGAGCTGGCCGTAGAGTTCGCGGTAGTCGGCGACATGGGTGCGCCGTAGGGCGTCCGCGGATTCCGAGGCGGCGTCGCGGACCTTGGTGCGGGCCAGGCGCGTGGGGTCGAGCGCGGGGTCGCGGAAGCCGGCGGCGGCGTCGGGCGCGTAGTTGGTGCCCGCACTCACCACGATGGTCAGGTCCGTGCAGTCGGAGAAGATGATCTCGGTGCCGTTGACGGTGACGTCACCGCCTCTGCTGCGGGCCTTGACCGCTGCGCCGTAGCGCAGTCCGTTCGCGAGGGTTGCCCCGAACGAGCCGGCGGAGGTCGTCTTCTCACCGTGGGTGCCGGTCAAGGTGATCGTTCCGGTGTAGCGTCCGCCGCCACTCTGGGTGAAGTGCAGGACGATGACGTCGTCGGGGTGGCTGGCGTACATCTCGCGCCGGTAGGTGACGCCGGAGCGGACGTAGGAGCTGGTGACCACGCCCTGGGAGAGGTCGAGGTTCCGGCGGTAGCCATGGACGGAGCCGAGGTCGTGGCCGGGGAGGTCGACGGTGAGCCGGGCGAGCAGGGTGAAGGAGCCGAAGTCGGTGCGCGCGTAGGGGAACTGGCCGTCCTGGTCCAGGGTGTCGTTGAGGCCGCCGGTCCACATCGTGGCGTCGGTGATCAGCAGCAGCTCACGGCCGGGGTCGTTGCTCGCGAGCGCTCCGATACGGCCGTTGCCGATGGGCAGGCCCTGCTCGATGAGTGAGCCCTCGTCGCCGGGGGCCTGCCACCACAGCTGGTGGCGGGCGGCGTCGGCGGGCAGGGCGGTTCCGGCGGGGCGTGCGGGGGTGGCGGAGACGGAGAAGGTGGGCAGCGTGCCGAGGGCGGTGGTGAGGCCTGCCGTGGTGGCGAGGGAGAGAAGGGTGCGTCTGCTCGGCTGGTTCGGGCCGGGGGTCATGGCGGCTCCGGTGGCGTGAGGAGAGGGGCCCGGCGCGGGCCGGGCCCCTGGGGACGGGGCGCGGGGCTACTTCTGCACGTCGATCCGGTCGATGTCCGGCGCGTAGCCGTCGCTGCCGCTGTCGATGGTGATCGTGTTCGCTCCGGCCTTCAGCTTCACCGGCACATGGACGCTGTTCACCGTGGACCAGTCACCCGTGGAGGCGAAGGTGTGGGAGGTGGCGCCGCCGCCGTTGGCGGAGACCAGGGCGGACCGGGCGTCACCGCTGATGTAGGAGATCCGGACCTGGTAGGTGCCGGCCTTGCGTACGACGACGTCGCCGATCGTGAGCTTGCCGCCGCCGTAGAGGTTGCCCACCTTGCGGCCGTCGGAGCAGGCGGAGCAGTCGGCCGTGGAGGCGTTGCCGCTCAGGCTCCCCGCCTCGGCCTCGTAGCCGGTCCACTCGAGGCTGCTGCCGTGCGGGGTGACGGTGAACAGCCGGGAACCGTGCGCGGGCAGCGCCTGGGTGATCTTGTCCCGGTAGATGCCGAGGTTCTCCCTGTTCCACACGTCACGCACCGAGGCCTTGCCCGTGAAGCCGAGGGCAGACCAGTTGGCCGTGACCGAGGCGGGTGCGTCCGCCAGGTTGAACAGCGCCACGGTGTAGGTGCCGTCGGGGTTCCTCGCGGCCCACACCTGCTGCGGGTCGGACGCGGTGACGGGTGCGGCGGGCGGCGCGCCGGCCTGGTTGATCGCGATGACCTCGCGGTTGGTGAGCAGCGACAGCCCGTAGGAGTCCAGCTTGGTGAGGTCGTCGCCGGTGTACAGCGGGGACTTGGCGATCGCCCACAGGGTCGCGTAGCTCTGCCGCTCGGCCTTGGTGAGGCCGTCCATCTCACCGTTGCCGACGTTGAGGGAGTCCAGGTCGTTCCAGCCGCCGGGTCCGGCGTGGGCGGTCCAGGCCGGGGCGTCGGCCCACCGGTCGTCGACCGAGCTCTCCCAGCTGACCAGGGTGTTGCAGTAGCACTCGACGTCGGTGTCGATGCGCCAGCCGTTGGAGTACTTCTTCCAGTCCTCCACGTGTCCGTGGTCGAGGGACCAGGACAGCTCCAGGTGGATCGGGCGGCCGGCGGTGGCGATGGCCTTCTGCCAGGCGGCCACGTCGGCGACGTTGTCGTAGTTGTCGCCGCTCTTGAAGGAGCCGGGGCCGACGCCGTCGAGCTTCAGGAAGTCGTAGCCCCAGTCGGCGAACATCCGCGCCTGGGAGTCGATGTACTTCTGCGCGCAGGGGTCGGAGAAGTCGATCTTGTACGAGCTGTCCCAGCCGTTGGTGGTGCGCAGGTCGTCGTACACGATGTCGGCGGTGGTGCAGCCCTCGGCGTTCCAGATCGGCGTGGTGCCGTCGCCGTAGGCCGCCTTCTCCAGGCCGACGGGGAGGTAGATACCTGCCTTCAGGCCCTTGGAGTGGATGCGGTCGGCGACGGCCTTCATACCGCTGGGGAAGCGCTCGGGATCGGCCTTCTGCCGGCCGTACGCGTCGTACTGCGGCGTCCACGACCAGTCCATCCACCAGCCGGCGTCGATGTTGACGTACTCGTAGCCGTACGGCTTGAGTTTGGCCGCCATGGCGTCGGCCTGCTTGAGGACGTTCGCCTCGGTGAGATAGCTGTAGTCGCCCTTGGGGTTGAGCCCCGGGTACTTGGACGACTGCATGGTCCAACTGGTCCAGCCCATGTAGGGCTTGGCGGCCAGGGGAGCGGTCGTCGCCAACGGGGCCGTGAAGGTCTCCGGCGTGGCCTGCGCGGCCGGTACGGCGGTGGCCACCGCGGCGGTGAGGGCCAGCACGACGGCGGCTCTCGCAGCGCGTGCGGGCAAGGGAGTGTTCGGGGATGACGGCATGGGCCGTGCCTCCTGTGGTCTCGGTGCGGCGAGGGGTGCGAGGGCGGCTCAGCCCTTGCTCGAGCCGATGGTGAGCCCGCTGATGAACTGGCGCTGGAGCGCGAAGTAGACCAGCAGCGTGGGGATCGCGGTCATCAGGGCGCCGGCCGCGATCAGGTTGGGGTTGGTGAAGTAGGCGCCCTGGAGGTTGGCGAGCGCGGAGGTGATGGGCCGCTTGTCGCCGGTGTCGACGAGGACGAGGGGCCAGAAGAAGTCGTTGTAGATCCAGATGGACTCCAGCGTGGCCAGTGCGGCGAACGCCGGACGGCACAGCGGAAGGACGATCTGGAAGAACTGCCGCCACACGGGGGCGCCGTCGACCTGAGCGGCCTCGGTGATCTCCTTGGGAATCGTCTTCATGTAGTTGCTGAGGACGAAGGTGCAGAACCCGCACTGGTACGCGATGTGGATCGCGATGATGCCCCAGACCGAGTCGTACAGCAGCAGGGAGTCGCTCATCCACCACGGCAGCGGGATCAGCAGGTACAGCCGGTACAGCGGGGTGATGAGCACCTGGGCCGGCAGCAGGTTGCCCGCGGTGAACAGCATCAGCAGGGCCAGGTTGAAGCGGAAGCCGAAACGGGAGACGAAGAACGCGACGGCCGCCGAGAACAGCAGCGTGCCGAGCACGGCGGGGACGGTGATGAGGACGGAGTTCCAGAAGAAGTGCGGCATGCCGGACTGGGTCCAGGCGTCCGTGAAGTTGTCCAGGCCGAAGCTGTGGGGCAGGGAGAAGTAGCCGTTGCTCGCGGTGTCCTCGTAGGACCGGAGCGAGGTGTACACGGCCACAGCAGCGGAACGAGCCACAGCAGGGCGATCCCGCCCAGCATCAGGTGCCGGCCGACGGCGCGGGCGGGCGCCCGGGGCCCTCCTGCGGTGGCCGGCGGGGTCCGGTCCGGGTGGGGGAGGAACGCTGTTCGACGGTGGTGGTCACCGGTCCTCCTTCCGGAAGGACTGCACGAGGAAGGTCCCGATCGCCGCGAGCGAGACGAGCAGGAGGATCACGGCGAGCGCGGAGCCGTAGCCGATGTGTCCGGCCTCGCCGACGATGTTGTCGGTGATCAGCAGGGAGAGCAGTTCCATGCCCGGTTTGCTGCCGGTGCCGCCGCCGAGGACGTAGACGATGTCGAAAGCGCGCAGGGACTCCATCACCGTGACGACGAGGATGATGATGTTGACCGGCTTGAGCGCAGGGAAGACGACCCTCAGGAAGGTCTGGCGTCCGTTGGCGCCGTCCAGGGCGGCGGCCTCCCGCAGAGCGGGGTCGACGCTTTTGAGCCCGGCCAGGTAGAGGATCATGACGTAGCCGGTGTGCCGCCATCCCGAGGCGACCAGGACGGCCCACAGGTTGAGGTCGGGGTCGCCGAGCCAGTCGATGTGGTGAGCGGCCCCGACAGTCCCGAGGACGCTGTTGAGCAGCCCCGTGTCGGGGTTGTAGACGATCTCCCAGATGAAGCCGACCACCGCGAGGGACAACACCATCGGAAGGAAGATCGCGGTCTGGTAGACCCGGGTGAAGCGGATCTTCTTGTCGAGCTGGTAGGCGAGGAAGACGCCGAAGGGGGTCGGGAGCAGCGCCGTGAACAGCAGCCAGATCACGTTGTGCCGCACGGCCGGCCAGAACGGCGGGTAGTTGGTGAAGATCTGCGTGTAGTTCTCGACGCCGGTCCAGTGGACGCCGGACAGGTCGATGCCGTCCCACGTGGTGAACGACAGGGCGATCGAGGCGAAGGCGGGGAACCAGACGAGGACGAGCAGGGCGAGCAGGGGCAGTCCGATGACGAGCGTCAGGAAGAGTCGGTCGCCGCGGCTGAGCCGCCCGGGAGAGGTCACGGAGGACACGGTGCGCAGGCCTTTCCGGTCCCGGTCAGGCGGTGAAGAAGCGTGAGCGCTGGGACTCGATCTTCTTGAGGACGGAGGAGCCGTCGTCGGGGTGGCCGAGCCACTCCACGAGCCCGGGCAGGACGACGGTGCCGATGAAGCCGGGGTCGCTGTCCCGGTCGGCGAACTGACTGATGTGCCTGGCGGAGTTGACGAGCTCGGCCGACTTGGTCTGCAGGGCGTTGTACGCGCTGGTGTCGGCCTGCTCGCCGGCGGCCAGGTTGCTCGGGTCGACGCCCATGTACAGCTCCTCGGCCCGGGCGCCGCCCAGGAACTCGAGGAACTTCTTCGCCGCGTCCTCGTTCTTCGGCTTCCGGCTCAGCATGAAGCCGTCGGTCGGTGCCTCCACGGCGTCCTGGCCGTGGGCGCGGTCGATCTCGGGGAAGGCGAAGAAATCGATGTCGGCGCGTATCGCCTCGTCGGTGATCTGCTGGCCGACGAACAGGCCGATGACCGCCATGCCGGACTTCTTGTCGATGAGCGACTGCGCGGCGTCCTGCCAGGGGCGGCCCGCGCCGCCGGACTGGTAGTACGGCGTCAGCTCGCGCCACAGGTCGAGGACGCGCAGCGCGCGCCTGTCGGTCCAGGAGACCTCGCCGCGCATCAGCTGCATGTGGAAGTCGTAGCCGTTGGCGCGCAGGTCGAGGTAGTCGAAGGCGCCGAGCACGGACCAGCTGTCGCCGCCGCCGTAGCCGGAGGTGACGGGGGAGAGCCCGTCCTTCTTCATCCGCTTGGCCAGCGCGATGAACTCGTCCCAGGTGCGCGGCACTTCGTAGCCGCGCTCCCGGAAGAGGCTCTTACGGTAGAAGACCGCCCAGGGGTAGTTGTAGAGCGGGACGAAGTAGTACTTGCCGTCGTGGCCCCGCGACAGCTGCTTGGCCGCGTCGCTGAAGCCGTCGCCGATGACGTCCCAGACGTCGTCGACCGGGCTCGCGAGGCCCTTCTTGGCGAAGTACTGCATGCGGTAGCCGGCGAACCACGTGAAGACGTCGTCCGGGGTGCCCTGGAGGTAGCTGGTGATGCTGTTCTGGAAGGTGTCGTGGTCGACCGTGTTGGTCTTCACCGTCAGGCCGGAGTCCTGGGTGAACGCCTTGGTGACGGCCTCGTAGGCCTTCTTCGGTGTGGCGTCGGCGCCGTTCGAGCCGAACGTGACCGTCTTGGGGTCGGCCCCCGGGCCGCCGCCGCAGGCGGAGAGGACGGGTACGGCCAGGGCGGCCGCGGACAGGCCGAACAGCCCGCCGACCACTTTGCGCCGGCCGGGTCCCTGCCCGGTCAGGGGGACGCTGCTGTGCTGCGTCATGGGTCGCTCCTCGTGCTCGTGCGTGCTAGGCACGCGCGGCAGCGCCGTGGGAGCGCTGCTGGTGGATGTCGGATCTGATGAAGCTCTGGATGGCGGTGGCCGCCGCTCCGCGCGCCCACTCCTCGAACGGCAGCGCACGGGTCCGCACGTCGCACCGCGCGGCCGAACCGAACGCGTACGCGGCGAAGGTGCCCCGGATCTGGTCGGCGAACAGGTCGTACGCCGCCAGCCCCTCCCCGGAGATGATCACCCGCTGGGGGCCGAACAGGTTGGCCACGGTGGCGATACCGCGGCCGATCGCCTCGCCTGCGGCGGCGTAGACCTCCCGTACTCCCGGAACTCCCCGGCGTGCGAGGTCCACGGCGTGGGCGGCGTCGGTGACCGCGATCCCGGTCGTCCCGGTGATGCGGTCGACGATGGCCCGATCGGCCGCGATCGCCTCCACGCACCCCCGGTTGCCGCACCGGCACACCGGACCGGCCGGATCGATGGCGATGTGCCCGATCTCGCCGGCCACCCCGTGCGCCCCGGCCACCACCTTCCCGTGCACGACGAGTCCGCAGCCGATGCCCGCGCCGACGGTGACCAGCGCGAAGTCGGACAGCCCGACGCCGGCGCCGAACCACTGCTCGGCGACGGTCAGGGCACGCACGTCGTTCTCCACGGTGACCGGCAAGCCGGAGACGGCGTGGGCGAGTTCACCGAGGGCCACGTCGCGCCACCCCAGGAACGGCGAGTAGCGGACGGTGCCTTCGGCACGGTCCACGTCACCGGAGACGGCGAGACCGAGACCGAGCACCGGCACACCGAGACCCTCGGCCTCGGTGCGCAACTCCCGTACGAGCTCGGCGATGCGGGCGAGCACCGACCGCGGGTCCGGGTCCGTCAGCGGCAGATGCCGGGCCACGCGGATCCGGCAGCACAGGTCGGCCAGGACACCGATGAGTTCGTCACCGGTCGCCTTGATCCCGACGAACAACGCCCGCCCCGCGTCCACCCGCACCGGGTTGGCCGGCCGCCCCAGGGCCCGGCGGGCGTCGACGGCGTCCTCCGCGAGATACCCGGCGGCGATCAGCGGGCGTACCGCCTTGGTGACCGCCGCGGCGGACAGACTGGTGCGTTCGGCCACCTCGGAGCGGGTCAGAGGACCGTGCGAGAGCACCGTGGTGAAGATCTCCGCGACGGCCGGAGTCTGTGCCGGGAAGGCCTCTGGAGGAGAGGTCGAAGGCGAAGTCGACTGCATGGCCGGGAACTTAGGGGCATTATTTTCCGCTGTCAATGAAAGAAGCAGGAGCTTGTGAAACCGAGGTGTGCCGCGTCCGACCCGCACGAAGCGAGCGCCGTGCGCGCTCCGTTGTCATCTGATCGCAGGTCACGTGTGCCGCGGGCGGCATCGTTGCCGTCCTGAGGGTTGACAGGCGGCACCCGGCGGACCCAGCCTTTGGCAACGTTGTCATCCGGTCCCGCCGCACGGTGCGGAACCGGTCATCGCGCCCTGCGCTCCTGAGGGGACGTCACACACATGACCGATCGATCGGGTCCGTCGCGCCTGCCGTCGCGACGGGCCGTAGTCACCACGGGACCCGCCCTGCTGGCCGGGTTCGGCCTCGGTGCCGTGCTGCCCGCGTCACCCGCCGCTGCCGCCCCCGCCGACGCGCGGGCCGCCGGTGAGCTGGCCCGCTACCGCCCCGTCACGGCGTCCTCCACCGCCTACGCCGCCACACCCGGTTCGTTCGTCGTCGACCGCCTCACGTCCCCGGGCGTCAAGGGCAGCGGGTGGCGCGCCGAGGGCGGCGATCCGCAGTGGATCGCCGTCGACCTCCAGGCGGCCGGCGAGGTCACGCGGATCCGTCTCACCTTCGAGGCCGACGCCTCCGACCCGGTGTACACGCCGCCCGTCGAAGGCAATGTGCACAGCGGCACCACCGGCGACGAGATCCAGTCGAGCTACTCCCTGGTCTTCGTGGTGGAGACCTCTCTCGACAACAAGTCCTGGACGGCGGTGTACAGCACCACTCAGGGCACCGGCGGCGTGGTGGACATCCAGCTCACGCGCCCCGCCCGCGCCCGCTGGGTGCGCCTGACGTCCCGGAAACGTTCCAGCCCCCTGCCCCTGGGGCTCAACGGCTTCGAGGTGTACGGCACCGCCGAGGGCCGTCGCCCCGCGGTGACCGGCTGGACCGACTGGGGGACCCGCCCGGGCAGGCCGCCCAAGCTGACCGTCACCGACGACGGGACCGTCCCCCTGGAGTCCGGCTGGCGGCTCACCCTGGACGACTGGGCCGGGGCGGACGGCGCCCGCCTGTCGACGACCTCCGTGGACACGGCCGGCTGGCTGCCCGCCACCGTCCCCGGCACCGTGCTCGGCTCCCTCGTGGAGCAGGGCAAGCTGCCCGACCCCGTGGCGGGCCTGAACAACCTGCACATTCCCGAGGCCCTGTCGCGCCACTCCTGGTGGTACAAGCGGGACTTCGCGCTGCCACGGGCTCTGCGCACGGGAGCCGGCCGGCACGTCTGGCTGGAGTTCGACGGCATCAACCACAAGGCCGACGTCTGGCTCAACGGCAACCAGGTCGGCGCTCTGACCCACCCGTTCGCCCGCGCCGCCCTCGATGTCACCGGGCACCTCGCCGAGCACGGCGACAACGCGCTCGCCGTGCGGATCTCACCCATGCCGGTCCCCGGCAGCCCCGGTGACAAGGGCCCCGAGGGTGAGGCATGGGTCGACGCCGGCGCACAGCAGATGAACCTCAGCTCCCCGACGTATCTCGCCTCCTCCGGCTGGGACTGGATGCCCGCGGTGCGTGACCGCGCGGCCGGCATCTGGAACCACGTCCGGCTCCGGTCGACCGGGCACGCCGTCATCGGTGACCCGCGCGTGGACACCACTCTGCCGAACCTGCCGGACCTGTCGGTCGCGGAGGTGACCGTGGTCGTCCCGGTCCGTAACGCGGGCACCGCCGACCTCCGGACCACGGTCACCGCGGCCTTCGACGGGGTGCGCGTCTCCAGGAGCGTCACCGTGAAGGCCGGCCGGAGTGCCGACGTCGTCTTCACCCCCGACGCGTTCGCGCAGTTGAAGCTGCGTGACCCCAAGCTGTGGTGGCCCAACGGGCTGGGCGAACCGCACCTGCACGACCTGACCCTGACGGCGTCCGTCGACGGCCGGGAGAGCGACCGTCGCACCACGAAGTTCGGCATCCGCCAGTTCGGCTACGAGTACGACGTACCGCTGCCGTTCACCGCGTCCGGCGACGCCTGCACGCAGACCGTGACGTTCGAACGGCAGCGGGCCCGCTACGTCCGCGTCAGATGCCTGACCCGGGCCACCTCCTGGGGCAGCTCCCTGTGGTCCCTCTCCGTCGGCGACAGCGCCAGGCCCGGCATCGACCTCGCCCTGCACGCGGCCGTCGAGGCCTCCAGCACCGACCAGGACGACCACGGCCCCGCCAACGCCACCGACGGCGACGACACCACCCGCTGGTCCTCGAAGTTCGAGGACGACCAGTGGATACGCGTCGACCTGGGCTCCGTCCAGTCCTTCGACCGGGTCGACCTCACCTGGGAGCAGGCGTACGCCAAGACCTTCGTGGTCCAGGTGTCGGCGGACGACTCGGACTGGACCGACGTGACGTCCGTCGACAACGGGGCAGTACCACTGCCCTTCACAGGCGGCAACGCCAGTCTCCAGATCAAGGACTTCGAGCGGACGACCGCACGCCACGTCCGCCTGCAGTGCGGTCTGCGCAACACCAGCTGGGGTAACTCCCTGTGGAGCCTGAGTGTCGTCGACACCGACGACCCCGGTACCGATCTCGCACTGCGCCGGACGGCCACCGCCTCCACCGAGGAGCACGACAACCCCGCCTCCCACGCCACCGACGGTGATCCGAACACCCGCTGGTCGTCCGCGTACGAGGACCACCAGTGGATCCAGGTCGACCTCGGATCCCCGCGCGCCTTCGACCGCGTCGCCGTCCTCTGGGAGACCGCCTACCCGAAGACCTACGTCGTCCAGGTGTCCGACGACGGCGACGACTGGACCGACGTCACGTCCGTGTCCAACACCCCCGACCCGCTGAAGATCAGCGTCAACGGCGTGCGGGTGCTGGCCCGCGGCGGCAACTGGGGCTGGGACGAACTGCTGCGCCGCATGCCGGCGGAGCGCATGGACGCGGCCGTGCGCATGCACCGCGACATGAACTTCACCATGATCCGCAACTGGGTCGGCAGCAGCGACCGCGAGGAGTTCTTCGCCGCCTGCGACCGCCACGGCATCCTGGTGTGGAACGACTTCCCCAACGCCTGGGGCATGGACCCGCCGGACCGTGACACGTTCGTCTCGCTCGCCCGCGACACCGTGCTGCGCTACCGGATCCACCCCTGCGTGGCCGTCTGGTGCGGCGCCAACGAAGGCAACCCTCCCGCCGTCATCGACAAGGGCATGCGGGAGGCGGTCCAGGACCAGGCACCCGGCCTGCTCTACCAGAACAACTCGGCCGGAGGAATCGTCACCGGCGGCGGCCCCTACGGCTGGGTGGAGCCGGAGAAGTACTTCGACCCGATGACGTACGGCAGCAAGGACTTCGGTTTCCACACCGAGATCGGCATGCCCGTCGTCTCCACCGCCGCGAGCATCCGCAGCATGACCGGCGACGAACCGGAGTGGCCGATCGGCGGCGCCTGGTACCACCACGACTGGAGCGAGCGCGGGAACCAGGCACCGCAGAACTACAAGGCGGCCGTCGAAGCACGCCTCGGGGAGGCCGGGGACCTCGACGACTTCACCCGCAAGGCCCAGTTCGTCAACTACGAGAACACGCGTGCCATGTTCGAGGCGTGGAACGCCAACCTGTGGGACAACGCCTCCGGACTGATGCTGTGGATGTCCCACCCCGCCTGGCACAGCACCGTCTGGCAGACCTACGACTACGACTTCGACGTCAACGGCACCTACTACGGGGCCCGCACGGCGTGCGAACCCCTGCACGTCCAGGCCGACCCGGTGAAGTGGCAGGTCGTCGCCGTGAACCACACCTCGGCCGACCTGCGCGGCGCCACCGTCACCGCCGAGCTGTTCGACCTGGCCGGCCGGCAGCTCGGCGCGACCCGACGGACCCGGCTCGACATCGCCCGGGCGGCCACCGCCCAGGCCTTCACCGCGGCATGGACGAAGGGTCTCCCCGACCTGCATCTCCTCCGGCTCACGCTGACGGACGCCAGGGGCACGGAGGTGTCGCGGAACACGTACTGGCGCTACCGCGACCCCGCGTCCCTGCGCGACCTGAACAGGACCAGGCAGGTCAAGCTGACCGGCGGGATCACCAAGGTCTCGCGTTCGGGGGAACGCCACGCGCTGACGGCGACTGTCCACAACGCGGGAGCGGCGGTGGCCGCCATGGTCAGGCTGTCCCTGCTCGAGGAGGCAGGGGGCCGCCGGGTGCTGCCGACGCTGTACAGCGACAACTACCTGTGGCTGCTGCCCGGTGAGTCCCGCACCGTCCGTCTGTCCTGGCCGGCGGAGGCGTGCGCGTCGAGGACCCCGGTGCTGACCGCGCAGGCCTACAACAGCCCGGTGGCGACGCTTCGCGGCTGAGCCGCCGGCCCGTGCCGGTCCCGGCGGCCCCGCGCCGGGACCGGCACCTGCTGACAGGGCCGAAACGACTCCGGCCGCCCCGCGGCCACGCACAGGCGGTCCGCGCGGCCCGCAGCCCGTCGATGTGATGTCCATCTTGTCCGGATAAGATCCGTTTGTGATCCGCTCAGGAAGGCCCCGGCGCCGTCATCGTCCTCAGGCTGGCCAGCGGGACGCCGTGCTGCTGTCGCCAGTGATCGTCACGCTCGTCATCACCGCCCTCGCGGCCTCCACGCCGAGGGAGATCGCCTTCAGCCGTCTGCTGACCGCGGCACCCGCCCTCGCCGCCGCTCTGTGGCCCGTGCTCCCGACCGTCCTGCTGGGGGTGTTCTGCCTGCTGGTCATGATCAGCCTCAGCTTTTTCTACCCCGACCTGGGAACGCCGTACACGGCCGCCGCGATCGGTGCGGTCACCGCGGCGGCCGCGTACGCGAGCCATCTGCGGCTTCAGCGGGAGGAGACGCTGTTCCAGGTCCGGCTCGTCGCGGACGCGGCCCAGCAGGTGCTGCTGCGGCCGTTGCCGCACCGGGTCCACAGCATCGAGATCGAGTCGATCTACCTGGCGGCCCAGGAGCAGGCACGGATCGGCGGCGACTTCTACGAGGCCGCGGACACGCCGTACGGCATCCGTCTGCTCATCGGCGACGTGCGGGGCAAGGGCCTGTCCGCCGTCGGAGCGGCCTCCGCGGTGATCAACTGCTTCCGTGAGAACGCCTACGACCAGCCGGACCTCAGGGCACTGGTCCGCCGGCTCCAGACCACCATCTCCCGCTACAGCGCCAGTGTCCCCGCCGACGACCAGGCGGAGCACTTCGCGACGGCTCTGCTCGCCGAGATTCCCTACGACGCCGGTCACGTCAACATCCTGAACTGCGGGCATCCGCCGCCGGTCTTCCTGCGTGGGGGAGGGGAGGTCCAGGTTCTGGAGCCCACGCTGACCTCTACGCCCCTCAACCTCGCGGCTCTCCTCGGGCACCACTACCACGTGGACACCGTCCCCTTCCTTCCGGGCGACCAGATGCTGCTCTGCACCGACGGGGTGACGGAGACCCGCGACGGCGCCGGAAGGTTCTTCCCGTTGGCGGACTGGGCTCGTCTGCACCGCCGGACGCCGCCCCGCCAACTGCTGGACGGGCTGCACAAGGACCTGCTCCACTACGCGCGCGGACCTCTCGACGACGACGTCGCGGCCCTCGCCGTGCGTCGGCGGTACACCCCGCTTCCGGAACGGTGACAGCGTCCTCGTCGGGCCCGGGCGCACCGCCGGGCGGCTCGCGCACGTGCGTCGGCGCGACCCGCCCGGCGAACGGGAGGCCCGTCAGGCGGATGCGGGGCGGGACCCGCCGGAGACCGGTTCGAGACGGACGACGATGCCCTTCGACGTCGGCTGGTTGCTGATGTCGGCGACGCTGTCCAGCGGGACCAGGACGTTCGTCTCCGGGTAGTAGGCCGCGGCCGAGCCCTTCGCGGCCGGATAGGGCACCACCTGGAAGTTCTCCGCCCGGCGCTCGGTGCCGTCCCCCCAGATGCTCACCAGGTCGACGCGGTCGCCCTGGGACAGCCCGAGTTCGTTCAGGTCGGCCGGGTTGACCAGCACCACGTGACGGCTGCCGTGAATCCCGCGGTAGCGGTCGTTGTTCGTGTACGGAACGGTGTTCCACTGGTCGTGCGAGCGCAGCGTCTGCAGCAGCAGGTGACCCTCGGGCGCCCGGGGGACCACGCGCTCGTTGCAGGTGAACAGGGCCTTGCCGACCGCGTTGTTGAAGACCCCCTCGTTGACCGGGTTGGGCAGCTGGAAACCCCCGGGACGGGCCACCCGTGCGTTGAACTCGTGGAAGCCCGGCACGACGCGGGAGATACGGTCACGGATGGTGTTGTAGTCGCCCTCGAAGTTTTCCCAGGGGATGTCCGGCTTGCCGTCCAGGGTGAGGCGGGCGAGCCGGCACAGGATCGCGACCTCGCTGAGCAGCAGCGGGGACGCCGGTTCGAGCCGCCCCTGCGAGGTGTGCACCTCGCTCATGGAGTTCTCGACGGTGACGAACTGTTCGCCGTCGGCCTGGACGTCCCGCTCGGTGCGCCCGAGGGTCGGAAGGATCAGCGCCGTCTCGCCGCACACGGTGTGCGAGCGGTTGAGCTTGGTGGAGATGTGGGCGGTCAGCCGGCACGAACGCATCGCGTCCTCGGTGACCTCGCTGTCCGGGGCGGCGCGGACGAAGTTCCCGGCGAGCGCGAGGAAGACCTTGACCCGGCCCTCACGCATCGCCTTGATCGATTTCACCGAGTCCAGCCCGTGCGCGCGCGGCGGGTCGAAGCCGAACTCCTCCCGCAGGGCGTCGAGGAAGGAGTCCGGCATCTGCTCCCAGATGCCCATCGTCCGGTCGCCCTGCACGTTGCTGTGGCCGCGCACCGGGCACGCGCCGGTGCCGGCGCGCCCCAGGTTCCCGCGCAGCATCAGGAAGTTGACGATCTCCCGGATGGTGGGCACGCCGTGCTTGTGCTGGGTGATGCCCATCGCCCAGCACACGACGACCCGTTCGCTCCGCAGCACCTCGTCGCGGACGGCCTCGATCTCCTCGCGGGTCAGTCCGGTCGCCGCGCGCACGTCGTCCCAGTCGACGGTGCGGGCGTGCCGTGCGAACTCCTCGAAGCCGGTGGTGTGGGCGTCGATGAAGGCGTGGTCCAGCACGGTGCCCGGGCGGGCGTCCTCGGCCTCCAGGAGCAGACGGTTGAGGGCCTGGAACAGGGCGAGGTCGCCGCCGGGCTTGATGTGCAGGAAACGGTCGGCGATCTGGGTGCCGCGGCCGACGACGCCGCTCGGCTTCTGCGGGTTCTTGAAGCGCCGCAGTCCGGCTTCCGGCAGCGGGTTCACTGCCACGATCCGGCCACCGCGCCGCTTGGCCTCCTCCAGCGCGGACAGCTGGCGCGGATGGTTCGTGCCCGGGTTCTGCCCGACCAGGAAGATCAGATCGGCGTGGTGGAGGTCGTCGAGGCTGACGGTGCCCTTGCCGGTGCCGAGGGTCTCGCTCAGGGCGAAGCCGCTCGACTCGTGGCACATGTTGCTGCAGTCCGGCAGGTTGTTGGTGCCGAAGGCACGGGCGAAGAGCTGCAGGATGAACGCGGCCTCGTTGCTGGCGCGGCCGGAGGTGTAGAAGACGGCCTCGTCGGGGGAGGCCAGCGCCTTGAGTTCCTGCGCGAGGACGCCCAGGGCCTCGTTCCAGTCGACGGGCTCGTAGTGGTCGGAGCCGGGCCGTTTGATCATCGGCTCGGTGAGTCGCCCCTGCTGGTTGAGCCACAGGTCGGAGCGGGCGGCGAGGTCGGAGACGCTGTGCTCACGGAAGAAGTCGGGGGTGATCCGGCGGGTGGTCGCCTCGTCGTTGATGTGCTTGGCGCCGTTCTCGCAGTACTCGTTGCGATGACGCCGGCCCGGGGCCGGGTCCGCCCACGCGCAGCCGGGACAGTCGACGCCCCCCACCTGGTTCATCGTCAGCAGGTCCACCCCGGTCCTGCGCGGGGACGTCTGCTCCAGCGAGTACTCCAGGGCGTGCACGACCGCGGGGACACCGGCCGCCCACTTCTTCGGCGGTGTCACGGAGAGGGTGGTCTCCGGCTCCTCGCCGGGCGCGTTCTGCATGGGTTCGCCTTTCTCTTGCCGTGTCCGGTACGCGGGTCAGCCGACGGGCCATTGGGCGACGCGGCTCCTGGGCGGTTCCGGGCGGTCGTGCTGCACACGGCCGTTGCGGATCGTGCCGCGCCAGGCCCCGCCCTCCTGCCCCAGTCCCTCGATGAACCGCTTGAAGCGGACCAGCTCGCCGCGCACCAGCCGGGCGGCCATGTCGGTGACCCGGGACGAGCGGGTGAGGATCCCCGCGGCTCCCCGCGGTTCCAGGAGCATCCGGACGGTGATCGTGGTGCCCCCTGAGCCGTTCGGCCTGAACTCGACCTCGCCCTCGTGCGAGGGGTGCTGTTCGAGTCCGCGCCAGGCCAGGTAGGCGTCAGGGTCCTGCTCCACGATCTCGACCGCGAAACGGTGGCGCAGCGGCCCGCGGCCGAGGGTCCAGGCCGTCACGGTCGGCCTGACCTGCTCGACGCTGCGCACCACGCCCGAGAAGCGCGGGAAGATCTTGAACTGCGTCCACTGGTTGTACGCCGTCCGGACCGGCACCGCGACGTCGACGGTCTCCTCGACGTGCCGCCTGCGCAGGGGCCGGCGGCGCGTGACGCCGTCTCCGTCCGTACGCATCTCCGGCGTGTTCGGTACGGCCCGCTGGGTGTCGTCTTCGTGCGCCATCGTGGAATCTCCTCCGGTGAGGGTGCCGGGCGGGCGGGTACTCGGCGTCACCCCCTGTGTCGTGACTCCTGTTCCGGTTCCCGCATCGCGCGTTTCGAGTCACCCGGAACCGACCGTGTCCCGCGCGGCCTCCGGCACGCCCTGACGACGTGCCTCACCGGGCGCCCGGCTCATGGCCGAAATCGGTCGGGTGGGACGGCGGGCTGTCGGCGACAGCCGTTCTCCGATTGAAACCGTTCAATCACTGCCAGAGCCCTCACGGTGACGGAGTCACCGCCTGCACCCCTTGGGCTCGCGCCTGAAGGAATCACCCGTGACGCCCGTGGGCTCGCGAGTGCGTGCGGCCTCACCCTTCACGCTTTTTTACGCGCGCTTCTCATTGACCCTTCGCGGCCCGCGCCTCTACGGTGGCCACGCTCACCGCATGTGAAACGATTCAATCCTACCGTGCGAGGTGGCGTAGTGATCAGTCGCAGAAACGTCCTGGCGAGCACGGCGGCCGCGGTGGCCGCCGCGGCAGCCGGAGCCGTGCCGGCCCAGGGCGCGCCCGCGCCCCCCACCACCGCCCGAGCGGGCGGCAGATCCGCACCCGTGAAGATCACCGCCCCCACGGTCGAGTACGCCCGGCATCCGCTGGGACTCGACGAACCCCGCCCGCGGTTCAGCTGGCCCATGGCCTCGGACGAGCCGGGGCTCCGGCAGAGCGCCTACCAGCTGCGGGTGGCCACCAGCGCCGCCGCCCTGGCCCACCCGGACATCTGGGACAGCGGCCGGGTGGCGTCGGACGAGTCGGCCCTCGTCCCGTACGCGGGGCCCGAACTACGGCCGAGGACACGGTACTTCTGGACCGTGCGGGTCTGGGACGGCCGGGGCGGGGTCTCCGGGTGGAGCGAACCGGACTGGTGGGAGACCGGCCTGCTCGGTGCCGATCAGTGGTCCGCGCGGTGGATCTCCGCCCCCGCGGAGCTGACCGACGCACCCTCCTTCCAGGGCTGCCACTGGATCTGGTTCCCCGAGGGCGACCCGGCGAGCAGCGCCCCGGCCGAGACCCGCTGGTTCCGCCGCACCGCGGACCTCCCCGAGGCCGTCACCTCGGCCACACTGGTGATCACCGCGGACAACGCCTACTCGGCGTCCGTCAACGGCCGCGAGGTGGCCCGCACCGACCTGGCCACGGACAACCAGGACTGGCGCAAGCCCGCCGTCGTGGACGTCATCGACCAGGTGAGGTCCGGCGGCAACGTGATCGCGGTCGAGGCGGTCAACGGCACCGAAGGACCCGCCGGTCTGCTCGCCGTCCTCGTCGTACGCACGGCATCCGGCGAGCAGCGCATCGTGACGGACGCCGCGTGGAAGGCCACCGACCAGGAGCCTGCCGGGGACTGGCGCGGCGCGGGTTTCGACGACACGGCATGGGCGGCCGCCCGCGAGGCGGCACCGTGGGGAGGCGGCCCGTGGGGGAGGGTCACGCCCGTCACGCACGCCGTCACCCGGCTGCGCCGTGAGTTCTCCCTTCGGCGCGGGAAGGTGCGGCGGGCGCGGCTGTACGTCACCGCGCTCGGGCTCTACGAGGCGCACCTCAACGGGGTCCGGGTCGGCCGCGACCAACTCGCCCCCGGCTGGACGGACTACCGCACCCGCGTGCAGTACCAGACGCACGACGTCACGGAGTTGGTCCGTAGCGGCGGCAACGCCCTCGGGGTCCATCTCGCGCCGGGCTGGTACGCGGGCAACGTCGGCATGTTCGGCCCGCACCAGTACGGCGAACACCCCGCACTGCTGGCCCAGTTGGAGGTCGACTACGCCGACGGGACCACGCAGCGCGTCACCTCCGACACGGACTGGTCCGCGTCGACGGGGCCGATCGTGGCGGCCGACCTGCTGGACGGCGAGACGTACGACGCCCGCAAGGAGACTCCCGGCTGGACCTCACCGGGCTTCGACGACGGGACATGGCCGCGCGCCGGTGCGGCGGACGGCGAACTTCCCGCGCGTGTCGTGGCCCAGGTCGACGCCCCCGTACGGGTCACCGAGGAGCTGACGCCGGCAGGTGTCACCGAGCCCCGGCCCGGCGCGTTCGTCTTCGACCTGGGCCGCAACATGGTCGGTTCCGTACGGCTACGGGTCAAGGGCGAGGCGGGCACCGTGGTGCGCCTGCGGCACGCCGAGGTCCTCAACGCGGACGGCACCGTCTACACGGCGAACCTCCGCGCCGCGAAAGCGACCGACACATACGTCCTCAAGGGCGGCGGCACCGAGACGTACGAACCCCGCTTCACCTTCCACGGCTTCCGCTACGTCGAGGTCACCGGCTTCCCCGGCACCCCGACCGCTCGAGCGGTCACCGGACGCGTCATGCACACCGACGCGCCGGCCACGCTCACCTTCGAGACCGACTCGCCGATGCTCGACCGACTGCACAGCAACATCACCTGGGGGCAGCGGGGGAACTTCCTCTCCGTCCCGACCGACACCCCGGCCCGGGACGAACGTCTCGGCTGGACCGGCGACATCAACGTGTTCGCACCCACCGCCGCCTACACCATGGAGTCGGCGCGCTTCCTGACGAAGTGGCTGACGGACCTGCGCGACGCGCAGACGGCGGAAGGCTCCTTCACGCACGTGGCACCCGACGTCGGGCGCCTCGGCGACGGAGCCGCGGGCTGGGGCGACGCCGGCGTCACCGTCCCGTGGGCCCTCTACCAGGCGTACGGGGACCTGCGCGTCGTCGAGGACGCGTGGCCGTCCGTGGTGGCCTGGCTGGGCTACCTGGAGAAGCACAGCGACGGCCTGCTGCGGCCGGCGGACGGCTTCGGCGACTGGCTGAACGTCGAGGACGAGACACCGAAGGACGTCATCGCCACCGCCTACTTCGCGCACGTCGCGGACCTCGCGGCGAGGATGGCACGCGAGCTGGACCGGGACCCGGCGCCCTACGACGACCTGTTCGGGCGGGTGCGGGAAGCGTTCCAGCGGGCGTACGTCGACGCCGCGGGCAGGGTGAAGGGTGACACGCAGACCGCGTACGTCCTCGCCCTGTCCATGCGGCTGGTGCCGGACGCGCTGCGGGGCGCGGCGGCCGACCGCCTCGTGGCCCTCATCGAGGCACGCGACTGGCACCTGTCGACCGGGTTCCTCGGCACGCCCCGACTGCTGCCCGTTCTCACCGACACCGGACACACCGACATCGCCTACCGGCTGCTCACCCGGCGTACCTTCCCGAGCTGGGGCTACCAGATCGACCAGGGCGCGACCACGATGTGGGAGCGCTGGGACTCCCTCCGGCCCGACGGGACCTTCCAGGACCCGGGCATGAACTCCTTCAACCACTACGCCTACGGCTCGGTGGGGGAGTGGATGTACACCCACATCGCCGGTATCTCCCCGGGCCGGCCGGGCTACCGCGAGATCCTCGTCCGCCCACGTCCCGGCGGCGGCATCGACGAAGCCCGGGCGACGCTGAGGTCGGTGCGCGGCCCGATCTCCACGTGGTGGCGGCGCCGGCGCGGCCGCTTCGAGCTGACGTGCTCCGTGCCCGCGAACACCACGGCGCAGGTGTGGGTCCCGGCGTCGGCCACGGACCGGGTCACGCACACGGGCGCGACACCACTGCGCCACGAGGACGGCTGCCAGGTGTTCCGGGTCGGCTCGGGCACCCACCGGTTCACCGTCTGACCGCCGTCCGGCTGCGCGGGCGGACCGGACGCCCGCGCAGTCAGATGGACCCTCGGTCCCGTTCTGCTGCGATCCACCGGGTGCGGACACCTCAGGCTCTTTCTCGAATTCCGCATGTGCACCGAGGCGATGGCGCACCGCGATCAGCCGGTCGGCCACCGCCTCGGGGCCACACCGGAGCAGCGCACCGGAGGGCGAGGACGTCACCGACCGCAACGGATACGGGCGTGCCCGGCAGGCCTCGCCCCAGCGGCGGCGCGCGGGGTGAGGAGCTTCGTCACAACGCCCGAAATCGATCAAAAACAATCAGGGTCGACCAGGTAAAGATCTGCTCATGATCCAACAGGGCCCTTCGCGACGGCTGTTTCGCCTGTAACGATCACTCCGCTGCAACCCGCACCCGGAGGCATCACGGCCTCCGGCACCGGCATTGGCGGCCGTCACCACTCGAAGACAGCCGAACAGAAGGACCCGCAATTGAATTCCTCCAGCAACAGGGCGGTAGCCCCACAGGGTTCACACCGCCGCAGACGCCGCCTGGCCGCGACCGTGGTGATCACCGCCGCGGCCCTGGCGGTCTCCGCGCTGCCCGCCTCGGCCGGTGCCGCGTCCCCTGACGGCACCTCGGGGAACCCCCGGTCGGTGGGAGCGCTCCCTCAGATTGACGCGACGGCCAGGGCGGGAGCCAGGGCCGTCCCCCTGTCGCCCGCCCGACGCCGGCAGTTGCTCGACCGGGCGGCCGACGCGGCGCCGGACACGGCCCGTTCACTGGGTCTCGGCAGTCACGAGACACTGATCCCGAAGAACGTCGTCGAAGACGCCGACGGGACGGTGCATACCCGCTACGACCGCACGTACGCCGGACTGCCTGTGCTCGGTGGCGACCTGGTGGTTCATCAGCAGGGCGGGTCCCGGACCGTCACCTACGCCGCCCAGGGCGAGTTGACCCTGGGGACGACCACGGCCGAGGTGCCCGCGGCCACGGCGAGGAAGTCGGCCCTGAGCAAGGCGTCGGCGGAGGGCACCCGCAAGGCGGACGCACACGACGCCCCCCGCCGGGTCGTGTGGATGATGGGCGGCCGTCCGACGCTGGCCTGGGAGACGGTGGTCACCGGCGTGCAGCAGGACGGCTCCCCCAGCGAGCGCCACGTCGTGACGGACGCCGCGAGCGGTACCGTCCTGGCGAGCGCCGAACACGTGAAGTCCGCCCAGGGCAACAGCCTCCACGGCGGGCGCGTCACGATCGGCTCCACCCCTCAGGCCGACGGCACCTATGCCCTGATCGACCCCGAGCGCGGTGGCCACCGGACGCTCGACTCGAGCGTCGACTCACGCGGGGTCCTGTTCACCGACGACGACGACGTGTGGGGCGACGGAACACCGTCGGACCCCCAGACCGCGGCGGTCGACGCGGCGTACGGCGCGCGGATGACGTGGGACTTCTTCAAGGACCGCTTCGGCCGCAACGGCATAGCCGACGACGGCCGCGGCAGCACCTCCCGGGTGCACTACGAGCAGTCACGAGGGGTGCCTCTCGCCAACGCCAACTGGCAGGACGGCTGTTTCTGCATGAGCTACGGCGACGGAGCGGACGGGCAGCACCCGGTGACGTCCCTGGACATCGCCGCCCACGAGATGACGCACGGAGTCACCTCCGCCACGGCGGGGCTGGGCGACTTCGGTGAATCGCCGGGCCTCAACGAAGCGATCAGCGACATGATGGCTGCCGCCGTCGAGTTCTACGCCGACAACCCCCATGACGTGCCCGACTACATGGTGGCCGAGCTGGACGACCTGCACGGCGACGGCAAGCCCATCCGCTACATGGACCGTCCCTCGAAGGCCGGTGTCAGCGCCGTCGGTTACGCGCCCCTGGACTACTGGACGCCGGAAGCCAGGTGGAAAGAAGCGCACATGGTGGCCGGGATAGGTGACCACTTCTTCTACCTGCTCGCCGAGGGCAGCGGGCAGAAGACCATCAACGGTGTGGACTACGAGAGCCCGACCTACGACAAGCTGCCCGTCGCGGGCATCGGACGGAGCGACGCCGCCGAGGTGGTGTACCGCGCCCTCACGGTCTACATGACCAGTACCACCGACTACGCGGGCGCCCGCACCGCGACGCTCCAGGCCGCGGCCGACCTGTACGGCTCGCAGAGCGATGCCTACGAGGCCGTCGCCAACGCCTGGGCGGGTGTCAACGTCGGCAACCGGTTCGTCAACCACATCGCCGCGGACCCGCTGCCGACCGAGCCGGTGGCCACCGGCCAGCCGGTCAGCCGCCGGATCAGGGCGTCCAGCACGCGTCCCGGCCCGCTCACCTACTCCGCGCGAAAGCTGCCTCTGGGGCTGTCGGTCGACCGCGCCACCGGCCTGATCACCGGTACGCCCCGCAAGGCCGGTGACTATCCCTCGTCCGTCGTCGTCACGGACGCGGCCGGGGACACCCGGACGTTCTCCTTCACCTGGACCGCTCTCGAGTCCGGAGGCCACTTCTTCGTCAACCCCACCAGGTACGTGATCCCCCAGTGGGGGGTGGCCGAGTCCCCGCTGGTCTACAAGGGGAAGCCGGGCAAGGCGCCGAGCGACCTCAAGGTCACGGTCGACCTCGACCACGGGTTCAGCAACGCCATGCTGATCGACCTGATCGCCCCCGACGGCACCGTCGTCCCGGTCAAGCCCTGGGGACCCTGGGTGCTCACGCCCGAACTGCACGAGACGTACACGGTCGACGCCTCCGCCGTCACGAAGACCGGTACCTGGACGCTTCGGGTCACCGACGCCACCCCGGGGCTGTACGACCTGGACCCGGGTCATCTCCAGCGCTGGAGCCTGACCTTCTGAGTCACCGGACAGTCATCCGTCGTACACACCCGAGATCGCGGAGTGCTCCGCCGAAGCCTGTCCGCTCCGGCTGAGGCCGTCGGCGGCAGGCCGCGGGTCGCGGGTCGGGTGGGTTGCAAGGACCGTGTGTGACGGCGGCCGGCAGCGCCCGTGGGCACTGCCGGCCGGGTTGAGGACCGGAAGCTGGTCACAGGGCAGAACCCGGCATCCGCCGAGGTCCTCGCCGAGCGGCTGTTGAAGATCCTCGGCTGAGCCTTCGGCTGAGCCCTCGGGGGAGCACGGGCGGCGCGGTGGTCGCTCGCCTCGCGACATCGTTGAGGCGATCGTGCGCTGCCGCGGCGCCCGCCGCTGTCTCGAGGAGGTCGTACTGACAGGCCGGCCGAAGTCGCCGCCGGTTCCCGCGCCTCCCTGCGGAGCCGCGCGCCCCACTTCGCGAATGAGCCGAGACGTATCGTCTTGTCAGATCACACGGCATGCCGTAGTGTCCTGCTCATGGGTTCCCTGTGAGTTCACCGGTGCCGACCGCGTAGAGCCCTGCTCCGCGGTCGCCGCGCCTCGCCGCGCAGCTGTCCACCCCGATCCGGCCCGGGCCGAAACCCGTTGCGCCAGGAGGGATCCGCACCTTGCACACCCCACAACTCACGCTTCGCCACGTCACCAAGGGCTACCCCGGCCGCACCGTTCTGGACGACGTCTCCTTCACCCTGAAGCCAGGCGAGAAGGCCGGGCTGATCGGCGACAACGGCGCCGGCAAGTCCACGCTGCTCAGGATCGTCGCAGGCCAGGAGCGCCCGGACAGCGGAGAGGTGACCGTGACCGCCGCCGACGGTGTCGGTCACCTGCCCCAGACCCTCCCCCTGCCCCCGACCGCCACCGTCCAGGACGCCGTCGACCTGGCCCTCGCGGACCTGCGCGCCCTGGAGGCCGAGCTGCACAAGGCCGGGCAGGAACTCCAGGACGTCGAGGACCCGGCGGCACTCGCCGCCTACGACGTGCTCCTCGGCCGTTACGAGGCCCGGGAGGGCTACGACGCCGACCACCGGGTGGACATCGCCCTGCACCACCTCGGCCTGCCGGCACTCCGCCGTGAGCGCCGGCTCGGCACCCTCTCCGGCGGTGAGCGCTCCCGCCTCGCCCTGGCCGGGGTCCTGGCCGGCCGCCCGGAGCTGCTGCTCCTGGACGAGCCGACCAACGACCTGGACGACCGGGCGCTCGAGTGGCTGGAGGCCCAACTGCTGTCGCACCGGGGCACGGTGCTCGCCGTCACCCACGACCGCGTGTTCCTGGAACGCCTGACCACCACGGTCCTGGAGGCCGAGGCGGGGAAGGTCACCCGCTACGGCGACGGCTACACCGGCTACCGGACGGCGAAGGCGGCCGAGCGTCGCCGACGGCTGCAGGAGTACGAGGAATGGCGCTCCGAGCTGGCCCGCAACGAGCGGCTGGCCACCGGTCACGCCGCCCGCCTCGGCGTCATCCCGCGCAAGGCGCCGTTGGCCAACTTCGGCCACGGCGGCTTCCGGGCCCGCGGCCGGGCCCATGGCGCGATGGCCCGCATCCGCAACGCCCGTGAGCGGGTTGAGCGGCTGACCACCCACCCCGTGACCCCACCGCCCGACCCGCTGGCCTTCACACCACGTATGGCACTGCCGGGGGACGGACCGGGAGAGGACGCGGGAAGCGCGCCGGCGGAAGCGCCCGCCGTCCAGCTGTCGGACGTATGCGTGGGTGACCGCCTGCGCCTGGGGTCCCTCACCCTCGGCCGCAGCGGCAGGCTTCTCGTCACCGGCCCCAACGGCGCGGGCAAGACCACCCTGCTGAAGGTGCTCGCCGGTGAGCTGCGACCGGACGAGGGCTCGGTGCGGGTACCCGGCAGGGTGGGCCACCTGCGCCAGGACGAGACCCCCTGGTCGCCGGACCTGACGGTGACCGAGGCGTTCGGGCTGGGACGTGCGGGCACCGCCGACGAACACGCCGACGCCCTGCTCGCCCTCGGCCTCTTCCGTCCCACCGAACTACGGCTGCGCATGGGCGAGTTGTCGTACGGCCAGCGCCGCCGCGTGGAGCTGGCGCGCCTGGTCGCGGAACCCGCCGCTCTCCTGCTGCTCGACGAGCCGACCAATCACCTGTCACCGGCGCTGGTCGAGCAACTGGAGGAGGCACTGACCGGATACCCGGGGGCGATCGTGCTGGTCACCCACGACCGCTCACTCCGGGCACGGTTCCAGGGCGAGCATCTGCGACTGCCGCAGCCAGCGGGGGTCCTGGTGGGGTGACAGCCGATGCCGGGAGGCGCATCACCGCGCCGCCCCCGCACCCGAACTCCCGCGCCGCGATCAAGTGGTCGACGTGCGCCCGCAGGCCGGGGCCACCTGCCTACGAGGCGCCGTCGAGGACCTCCCGCAGCCGGTGCGCGAACTCGTCCGGCTTCCCCGGGTAACCGAACTCCCCGTCGCAGAAGCCACCGTGATGGCTCGGGAACACGGCCGCCTTCTGCCCGAGCAGTCCGGCCATCGCGGCGGAGGTGCGTGCCGTCAGCAGGTTCGCCGACTCCTCACCCACCGCGATCACCACGCGGGTCGGCGCGGCGGTGATCGCGTCGGCGTCCGGCCGGTAGCCGCTGACCGCCCATGACCGGTCGGACAGCAGCGGATCGTCACGGGAGCCGTCGTCCTCGGTGGGCATGCCGAACGCCGCGGGATCGGCCTCGGGCTGCGTGAAGTACGCGCCCGTGAACTCACCCTGCCACGAGGTCATGGCCACGAACGCGGCCATCCCGGCCCCCCACCCCCGCTTCTCGTAAGCGTCCCGGACCGCCGCCCGCGCCCGCACGGCTGCGGGGCCGTCCGGGGTGAGGGTGATGAGCGGCGGCTCGTGCGCGACCAGCGTGGTCACGTCCGAGGGATACCTCTCCACCAGCGCGAGCGCGGTGATCGCCCCGCCGCTGCTGGCGAACACGTCGACCGGCCCGGCCCCGAGTGCCTCGATGACGGCGTGCAGGTCCTCGGCCTGTGTCTCCGGTGTGTGGTCGACCCGCCCGTCCTTGCGGACGCTGCGGCCGAGGCCGCGCGGGTCGTAGGTGACCACGGTCCGCTCGGGGAAGCGCGCTGCGAGCGCGGCGAAGCCCGAGGCGTCCATGGGCTGCCCGACCATCAGCAAGGGCGGCCGTCCGTCACCGGCCGGCAGCGGCCCCCGCACGTCGTAGACGAGGTCGGCGCCGGCCGTCGCAAGTGTGTGAGTCTTCATGCCGGTGCAGACCGAGCCCGCCGCGAAAACTCATCGGTGCGGCATGCGCCGATCCGCCTCACCCGGCGGCGCGGCGCCGGTTCACCCACGCCCTCGTCCGGGCCGTCGCCGCCGCCGCAGCGCGCGGATCACCTTCGGCAGGGCGTTCGCAAGGACGACGGCCGACAGCGGCAGGGCGACGTCGCGCCAGGGAGCGCGGATGGGCTGGTAGCGCGCGGCGCCGTCGCGGATCTCGATGTAGCCGAGGGGCTTGGCGCCCACGGCTCCGCCCCCTCCGCCGCCGTCGGCGGTCTTGGTGGTGCCGACCTCCTGTCCCACGCCACCACCGAAGCCGAAACCGACCGCCGCGACCGGGACGACGGTCACGCCGCCGACGGTGACGGGCTGACCGTAGACGGCGGTCACGGCGGCACGGCCCCCGAGCCGGTCGGCCAGGCGCTCCAGCAGCCTCCCGGAGACAAATGCGGCCGACAGGTCGGACTCCGGCGCGGAACCGGGTGCGTTGTCGCGCTCTCCGTCGGTCATGACGTGACTCCGGGTGTGGGGACGGTTCGGCGGTACCGAGCGTGCGGACGGCGAGGGTGACGAGCGATGACACCCTGCCGCCCTCGGGGGTGACAGGACGCTTCTGACGACACTGCACGCGCCCCCTCGGCGGGGCACCACGGACGGTCCGGACGAGTGAGGACCGGGTCGAAGAGGCGGGCGCGCGTCGAAACGGACCGCGGCGCGGGGCCCGTTCGCTCCGGTGTGCACGGCGCGTTGCGCCCGGCCCTGATCACTCAACGGGCACTCTGTGCGCCCTTTCGGCTGCGAAGGGTGACGTAAATGATGAGTGCGCCAGACAAGGACCAGGCGATCCGCGGTCCCCGTCCACGGACGGTCCCGCGGCGAAGGAGGCCAGGTGTTGCTTCTCATCTCCCCGGACGGTGTCGAGGAAGCGCTCGACTGCGCCAAGGCGGCGGAGCACCTCGACATCGTCGACGTCAAGAAGCCCGACGAGGGCTCCCTCGGCGCGAACTTCCCCTGGGTCATCAGGGAGATCCGCGAAGCGGTCCCGGCGGACAAGCCGGTGTCCGCGACCGTGGGAGATGTCCCGTACAAGCCCGGCACCGTGGCCCAGGCCGCACTCGGCGCGGTCGTCTCCGGAGCCGGCTACATCAAGGTCGGACTCTACGGATGCACGACCCCTGACCAGGGCATCGAGGTCATGCGCGCCGTCGTCCGGGCGGTGAAGGAGCACAACCCGGACGCGCTCGTCGTCGCCTCGGGCTATGCCGACGCCCACCGCATCGGCTGCGTCAATCCCCTCGCGGTGCCCGACATCGCGGCCCGCTCCGGCGCCGACGCGGCCATGCTGGACACCGCCGTGAAGGACGGGACGCGGCTGTTCGACCACGTTCCGCCGGACGTGTGCGCCGAGTTCGTCCGGCTGACCCACGCGTCCGGCCGGCTCGCCGCCCTCGCCGGCAGTGTCCGCCAGGACGACCTCGCCGAACTGACCCGCATCGGCACGGACATCGTGGGCGTACGGGGAGCCGTCTGCGAGGGCGGTGACCGCAACGCCGGCAGGATCCAGCCGCACCTGGTGGCCGCCTTCCGGGCGGAGATGGACCGGCACCACCGGGAGCACACCGTCAGCGTCCCCGCCGCGCGCTGACCGCTGTCATGCCGACCCCCGAGACCGAGCCCGAGCGCGCCCCCGGGCCCGGCGGCGGCCGTTTCGCGGTCGTCGACCCGGCCACCGGAGAAGCGTTCGACGAAGCTCCCGACATGCGGCCGGACGACCTGGACGCCGTGATCGGCCGGGCCCACCGGGCCTGGAGCGGCTGGCGGGCCGACCCCGCCGCGCGCAGCATCGCGTTGCGCGCGGCGGCCGACGCGGTGGAGGAGGCCGGCGACGACCTCACCCGCCTGCTCACCCGGGAACAGGGCAAGCCCCTGTCCGAGTCGTCCACGGAGGTCGCCCGTACGTCGGCCCGCCTCCGCCACTTCGCCGACCTCACCCCCAGAACCCGGACGATCGACGACGGCCGGCCGGTCCACAGCGAGATCCGGTGGCGGTCACTCGGGCCGGTCGCCGCGATCGTGCCCTGGAACTTTCCCCTCCAACTGGCGGCGGCGAAGTTCGCGCCCGCTCTGGCGGCCGGCAACACCGTGGTCGTCAAACCCTCCCCGTACACCCCGCTGGCCACCCGGATGCTCGGTTCCCTCCTCGCCGCCGTCCTGCCCGAGGACGTCCTGACCGTCGTCACCGGCCGCGAACCCCTCGGCGCCCGCCTCGCCTCCCACCCGGGCATCCGCCATGTCACCTTCACCGGTTCGGTGTCCACCGGGCGGGAGGTCGCCCGGGCTGCGTCGGCCTCCCTCGCCCGCGTCACGCTGGAACTGGGCGGCAACGACGCCGCCCTCCTCCTGGACGACGCCGACGTGGAGAAGATCGCCGACCGGCTGTTCTGGGCGGCGTTCCGCAACTGCGGACAGGTCTGTATGGCGGTCAAACGCCTCTACGTCCCCGCCCGGCTGCACGCCGACGTCGTCGAAGCCCTCGCCCAGCGGGCCAAGACCGTCGCCGTCGGCCCCGGCCTCGACCCGGCGACCCAACTGGGCCCGCTCAACAACGCGGCCCAACTGGCCCGCGTCGAACGACTCACCCGGCAGGCACTGGCCGACGGCGCCCGGGCCGCGGCCGGCGGCCACCGGCAGGACGGGCCGGGATACTTCTTCGCACCCACCGTCCTCGCCGACGTGCCGCCCGACAGCCCGGTGGTGACCGGCGAACAGTTCGGGCCGGTCCTGCCGGTGCTGCCGTACCGGAGCCTCGACGCAGCCGTCGACGCGGCCAACGGCACCGGTTTCGGACTGGGCGGCTCCGTGTGGGGCACCGACCTCGACCGGGCCGAGGCGGTGGCCGAGCGGCTCGAATGCGGCACCGCCTGGGTCAACCACCACGCCGAACTGTCCCTGGCCCAGCCCTTCGCAGGCGTCAAGGACAGCGGCGTCGGCGTCGCGGGCGGGCCGTGGGGGCTGTACGGCAATCTCCAGCCGTTCGTCGTCCACCGCCCGCGGGAGGCGTGACGCATGAGGTTCCAGGCAGCCGTACTGCGGTCCTACGACGCCCCGTTCACGATGGAGGAGGTGATGCTGCGCACGGAGCCCGCCGTCGGGGAGCTCCTGGTCGAGATCGCGGGCACCGGGATGTGCCGGACCGATCTCGCCGTCCGGCGATCCGCCGGCCGGAGCCCGGTGCCCGCCGTCCTCGGCCACGAGGGCGCCGGGGTCGTGGTCCGCACGGGGGACGGCCCGAACACGGGGATCGGCGTCGGTGACCACGTGGTGCTGAGCTTCGACTCCTGCGGACACTGCCCGGCCTGCCGCGGCGCGGCCCCCGCCTACTGCGACTCCTTCGCGTCCCTCAACCTATTCGGGGGACGCGAGGAGAAGCCGGCGTGGCTCACCGACGCGTCCGGCAACGCGCTGGCGCCCCGCTGGTTCGGGCAATCCTCGTTCGCCGAGTATGCCCTCGTCCCCGCCCGCAACGCCGTACGGGTCGACCCCGCACTGCCGCTCGAACTGCTCGGCCCCCTCGGCTGCGGCTCCCTCACCGGTGCCGGAGCCGTGCTGAACACCTTCGAGGCGGGACCCGGCGACACCCTCCTCGTCCTCGGCGCGGGAGCCGTGGGCCTGACCGCCGTGATGGCGGCCACCGCCGCGGGCGCCCTGACCGTGGCCGTCGACCGGCACCCCGAGAGACTCGCGGCGGCTGAGCGGTACGGCGCGATCGCACTGCCCGCCGCCTCACCCGACCTGCCCGAGCGGATCCGGCGACTGACCGACGGCGGAGCCCGGTACGCGCTGGACACCACGGCCTCACCCCCGCTCATCAACCAGGCGCTCCACGCACTGCGTCCCACCGGCAGCCTCGGCCTGGTGGCACGCCTCCACACCCCCCTCACCCTCGACACGGGCACGCTCGACCGAGGCCGGAGCGTGCGCCACATCTGCGAAGGGGACGCCGTACCCGCGCTGTTGATCCCTCGGCTGATCGGACTGTGGCGGGCCGGGCGCTTCCCCTTCGACGAGCTGATCCGCACCTACCCCTTGTCCGGCATCAACGAGGCCGAGCGCGACTGCGACGCCGGCCGGGTGGTCAAACCCGTCCTGCTCCCGGACACGGCCGTCGGATGACCGCGGCACTCACTCACACCCGGCCCTCGACCTTCCCACCCCCCACCCCCCGCCGACGGAGGCAGCATGGAAAGCACGGCACCCCAGCACACCGACGTGGAAGGCGTGGACGCAGGAGTGGGCCTGACCGCACTCCTGGTCGCCGCGTCACGGGCCATCGAGACCCGGCGCGACGACAGTCTGGCCCAGGACGCCTACGCCGAACACTTCGTCCGCGCGGCCCCTGCCTGCACGCACTGGCCGGTGCGTATCGAGGAGGTCCCGGACGGGGACGACAACCCGCTGTGGGGGAGGTTCGCCCGTTACTTCGGCCTGCGGACGCGGGTGTTGGACGACTTCGTCCTCGGATCGGTCGGTGCGGGCGCACGCCAAGTGGTGCTGCTCGGCGCGGGGCTGGACACCCGCGCCTTCCGCCTGGACCTGCCGTCGGACTCCGTCGTGTTCGAGATCGACAGGGCGGGCGTGCTGGCGTTCAAGCAACGGGTGCTCACGGGCCTGTCGGCAGCGCCGAAGGCGAAGCGCGTCCCCGTGCCGGTCGACCTGCGGGAGGACTGGGCCGGCGCGCTCACCACGGCCGGGTTCGACCCGGCCGCACCGAGCGTCTGGCTGGCCGAGGGACTCCTCTTCTACCTGCCCGGCCCGGCCGAGACGTACCTCGTCGACACGGTGGACCGGCTGGCCGCCGGAGGCAGTGCGCTGGCCTTCGAGGCCAAGCTGGAGAAGGACCTCCTGGCCTACCGCGACAGCCCGACCTACACGGCGACGCGAGACCTCATCGGCATCGACCTGCTCCACCTCTTCGACAAGGGTCCGCGCCCCGACTCCGCGGGCGCCCTGACGGCGAAGGGCTGGTCCACCTCGACGCACACGCCCTTCGAGTTCACCCGCCGGCACGGACGCGGTCCCCTGCCCGAGCCCAACGACGCGCTGGAGGGCAACCGTTGGGTGTTCGCGCACAAACTCGCGCCATGACGCTCGGTTTCCGGCCGTTGTGGAGGCCGGCCGAGGCAACACGCCGGGAATCGGCTTGAACGGCGGCCCCATGCGGGCGACGCTGGCCGCACCGGGGGCCCGGCCCAGAGGCTCCCGGGACTCGACAGGGGGAATCAGAAGATGCGCAGGACGAGTGCACGCCCGCTGACCATGACCGTGATCGCGGCCGCCATGGGCGTGATGGCCGCCGCGGGTATGGCGGCTCCGGCCTCCGCGGCGGAAGCGGCGCAGACCGACCGGACCAACGTGAGTGCCGAGTTCGAGACGGTCACCACGTGGGTCCAGGGCAATGTGCGGATCGGGCCGTCGACGGGGTACCGCATCGCCTACACCGTCGCGGCGAACCAGAACCTCACCGCTGTCTGCTGGCTCGAGGGCGGCACGGTCTCCGCCAACGGGTACACCCACAACAAGTGGGTGTACCTCTCGGACGACAGGTACATCTGGGGCGGGCTGCTCAAGGGCAACGAGGTGGGCAACGTCAGCTCGCACTGCTGGTGACCCGCCGGCCGCTCCCGCACCCGCCGCGGGAGCGGCCTTCGCCGCGCGGGGCTGCTCCCGGCAGCACCGGCTTCACCACCCGTGTCGTCGGGGGTCAGCGCCCGAGGGCGTCCTCGCGTGGCAGAGGGCCGACGTCCGCGTGCCGGCCGGGGCGGAGGGCGGCGTGCCGCTGTCCGGGGCCGGGGCCGCCACGCGCGGCCAGGGCGTCGGCGACGGCACCGGTGACGAACGCGTAGACGGCCTTGTGCAGGACGTCCACCGCGAGTTCCCGGCGTGGCCAGGTCTGGGGTGGCGCGCCCACACCGGTCGCGTTCTCCAGGATCTGGTCGTTGGTCAGGCGAACGACGGTGAACTTGGCGGAAGCGACCGGTCCGCGCAGCCCGGCCTGGGCCATGACCGACCGCAGCACGCCGAGGAGGGCGGCCTGACCGAAGTGCATGGCCCAGTTGACCTTGAGCGGCTGGGTGCCGGGCCGCTCCGGCAGGCCGGTCAGGCGCTGCAGGACACGGGCCGGCGCATGGGAGTCCGGCCGGCCCGTGACGGCCTGCTCCAGTTTCTCGCCGAGCGTCATCACGACGGCACCGGCGGCACCGGCGACCAGCCCCTGCCACAGTGCGTGCTTCATCATGCCGGGGCGGGTACCCGTTCCGCCGACCAGGTTACGCGCCGGCCGCCGGCCACGAGCTCGGCCCGAGGCCGTGAACGGCGTGGACGCCCATGATCCGGCCCGGTCAGACGGCCCGCGCCGTCACCAGCTGGTCGCCCGCGATTCCCGCCATGTCCGGCGCGTAGTACTCCCTGATGCCGGCGGCCCACGTGGACACGGTGACGCGGTCGTCGGCGTCCGGGCCGAAGGCGTCGAAGAGGGCGTGGATGTTCGCCTCCTCGAAACCGATCGCCCTCATCAGCGACACGAACAGGGGGCGCTCGATCAGACCGTCCCCGTCGGGATCGCCGAGTGCGGAGAGGGCCTCGGCGAACTCGGCGATCGTGGGGCCGAAACGCTCGGGGTCCAGTACGAAGGGACGGAACTCGTCCACCGAGATGACGCCGTCGCCGTTGGCGTCCAGCTCCGTGGACAGCGTCGTCCAGTAGCGGCGGAACGCGGCTCGGATGGCGTCCTTGGCACCGTCGTCCGAAGCGCTCGCCGCTTCCAGGACGCGGCCCGTCATCAGATCGAAGTCGTCGGAGTCGAGCACTCCGTTGCCGTTCGCGTCGAAGAGGGAGAAGACCAGCTCGACCCGCTTGGCGGCCTCATCTCGCATGTGCGTCACCTGTCTTCCACGACCCGACGGTTTCGGGCCTGATCCGTGATCCATGGAACCGTCAGGGACGTGCCGCAGGCTCTCGATCTTCGCTTTTGGTGCCGGTGGAACCGCTGGATGATCATGTGTGACACGTCCGACGCCGCACCTGTGACGACCAGGGTGTGCCGACCGATCCCGTTGATCAGCTCATCGGAATTGTTGCCCCTTCCCGGGCCGGTACGCGGTCGCCTCAGAGGCTCCCGGACCGGTAGACGAGCAGCGCGATCTGCACCCGGTTGTTCAGCCCGAGCTTGGTGAGGATGTGGGAGACGTGTGACTTGACGGTGGGGACGCTCATGTAGAGGTCGGCGGCGATCTGCGCGTTGGTCCGGCCGTCGGCCACGGCGAGGGCGACCTCCCGCTCCCGGTCGCCGAGCAGGCCGAGCTGCCGCCGGGCGTCCTCGCCGCCGGGGTCGTGAGCCTGGGGAGGGGCCGGTGAGTGCTGAGCGGGCGGCTTGTGGGCGACGGCGTCGACGAGGTGCCGCAGGGCCTCCGGGGACATCACCGGCTCCCCGGCCGAGGTGCGGCGCACCGCGTCGATGATCGTCTCCGGCCGGGTGTGCTTCAGCAGGAAACCGGCCGCGCCCGCCCGCAGGGCGCGCAGCACGTAGTCGTCCGTGGTGAACGTCGTCAGCATGAGGACCTCCGGCCGGCCCCCGGGCCTGGCCCGCAACAGGCGGGTGGCCGCCAGACCGTCCACGGTCGGCATGCGGATGTCCATGAGCACGAGGTCGGGGTCGTACCGTTCGACCAGGTCGACGACCTCACCGCCGTCCTGGGCCTCGCCCACCACCTCGATGTCGGCGGCGGAGGCCAGCATCATCCGCAGCCCGGCCCGCACCAGGGCGTCGTCGTCGACGAGCAGCACCCGGATCATGCGGCCGGCCAGGGGAGACGGGCCAGCAGGCGATGGGTCGTGCCGCCGCCGTCGGGGCGCTGTTCGTGACGGAGCTCCCCGCCGGCCAGGGCGGCGCGTTCGGTGAGGCCGACAAGGCCGAGCCCGCTGCCGGGGACGGGGGACGTGGATCCGGGGGTCACGGGGTTGGTCACCTCGATGGTCAGGCCGGAGCCCGGGGCGCCGCGCACGACGAGGCGTACGGGTTGCCCGGGTGCGTGCTTGCGGGCGTTGGTGAGGGCTTCCTGGACGATCCGATAGGCGGTGCGTCCCATGGCGGGCGGGGCGGCGGCCGTGTCGGCGGGCGCGCAGTCGAAGACGAGGTCGATCGCGGTCCCGGCGGTACGCGACTCCTCCACGAGGCGCGTCAGGTCGGCGAGCACCGGCTGCGGCGCGGACGAGCGGGACGCGCCGGCCGGGGGAGCGCGCAGCACGCCGAGCAGTTGCTGCAGCTCCTCCAGCGCCTGGTGGGCGCTGTCACGAATCACCCCCGCGGCCTGCTGGACCTGTTCCGTGGGCGCCCCCGGGTTCACCTGCAGGGCTCCGGCGTGCACGCTCAGCAGGGACAGCCGGTGGGCCAGGGTGTCGTGCATCTCGTGGGCGATGGCCTCGCGTTCGCGCTGCCGGGCGTGCTCGGCGCGCAGGGCGGCCTCGGTCCTGGCCTGCTCGGCGCGCTCGCGCAGTCCGCGCAGGAAGAGTCCATATCCGACGGCCCCGCCCACCAGCACCGCACCGGTCACCACCGTCGACACGGTGCGCGAGCCGGGCGCGTACACGGCGAGGTACAGGACGCAGGGCAGCAGGGCGAGCGCGGTGACGGCGGCGACCGTCCGGACCCGGCGCGTCGCCGCCACGGTGCACAGGGCGACGAGAGCGGCCGGGATCAGCGGCCACACCACCGACAGGAGCACCAGAATCACGGCGGCCGGTACCGGCCAGCGACGCCGCCACCACAGCAGCACGCCGGCCGCCGCCGCGACCAGCAGATCCGACGCCGCACCGGAATAAAAGGAAACAGGAAGCGAAACAAGACGTGCGAATTCTGCGACAAAGGCAGTTGCCGACGGAAATCGCGGAAAAACCGTCAAGTCGTTCGCGTGCGCATAGGACACGGTGACCGAAAGCGCCGCGGCACCGATCACCGTCAGCAGATCGACGAGCCGGTCACGGCCGCTCACGCTCATGCTCCTCCACTTCACCCGGCACAGCGTACGACATCGGTGCGCAGGTCAGATCTGCCGGAGGGCGCGGGAGAGGGCCGCTGAGCCAGATCCCTACTTTGGTATGAGTGCGGCTGAGGATTTCTTGCCGTACTCCTACTTTCGTCACGGGGCGTCGTCGACCAAATGCCGAAGCCGGCGACCGGGGCGCATTTCTAGCGTGGTGGTCACGTAATCACCGGAACGATCACATCCACGTTGGAAGAGAGATTTCCCATGCTTTCGCGTCTGCGTCCCGCGCCGGCCGTCGCCGCCGTCATCGGCGGACTGCTGGTCCTGTCCGGCGCCTGGCGGCTCGCCACCCGCGCCTGGGCCCACCTCGACGGATGGCTGTTCGGCCGCCTGCCCTACGGACCCGGGCTGGGCCATGTCGCGTTGCTGATCCTGGGAGCGGCCGTCCTGGCCCTGGCCCTACGCTCCGCCCGCCGAGCCGGCGACCCGGCCCGCCAGGGACGGTGACGGACACACCGTGAAGTCGACCAAGACCCGCATCCTGACGGCGGCCGCCGCCCTGCTGATCGCCGCCGCCGTGACGGTCTCCCTGACCGGCTGGTCCACCTTGAGCAACGTGATCAGCCCGGCCGAAGCACGCGCACAGGCACCGAAGGACGTCGAGGTCACCGGACCCGTCGACTGCCGCAAGGCCAAGTGCATCGCGCTCACCTTCGACGGCGGTCCCAGCGCGCCCACCCCGAAACTCCTGGACGTCCTCAAGAGCGAGAAGGTGCACGCGACCTTCTTCCTCCAGGGGAAGAAGCACACCGACACCTTTCCGGAGACGGTCCGCCGCATGGCCCGCGAGGGGCACGAGATCGCCAACCACACCTGGACCCACAAGAACCTCAAGGAACTCACCGACGAGGAGGTGCGCGCCCAGATGCTGCCCGTCCAACGGGACATCGAGAAGATCACCGGGCACGCCCCCACCCTGATGCGGCCACCGGGGGGCGCCACCGACGACGACCTCAAGAAGATCATGAAGGACCTGGGGCTCGCCCAGATCCTCTGGAGCGTCACCGCCAAGGACTACGAGACCACGGACACCGCACTGATAGAGAAGCGCGTCCTCGACGGGGCCGAGCGCGACGGCATCATCCTGCTGCACGAACGCTACGCGGGCACCATCCCGGCCGTGCCGGACATCATCCACCGGCTCCGGAAGCGGGGCTACACGTTCGTGACGGTCCCCGAGCTCATGGCACCGGCGAAGCCCCAGCCGGGCGAGGTGTACCGCCCCTGACCGGCCCTGTCCCACACCCCGGTGCCCGAGACGTCCTCGCCCCGCCGCCCGGCCGCAGTCACGCTGTCGCGCAGCGGGCGGGCCGGACGTCCCGGCCGGTGTGCCGTAGCGGGCGGCCACCGTCGTCGCACGGTCGCGCGGCGTCGTGCGGAGCCATTGCGGGGCGAGAATTCCGGCGTCGGGTGCGTGGTGCGGTGGCCTCGGCCGCACGCCGGTCGAGCACCCGGCCCGGCGGAGATCAGCACCAGCTCGGTGGGCTTCCACTCCAGCCGCCCTCGGCGGCGAGGGCTTCGCCGCGGCCCGCTTCACCGGCCTGGTGGTCCGCCGTCTTCGTGCTGTGTGTACCGACAGTGCTGCTGGCCGGCACCCAGACACAGCGCCACGGACACCAGCCGGCCGGCGATCGGCCGCCACGGGTGCCGGGCGCACGGAGCACGGGGTCGGAGGCGGGTTGTCCGTTGCGTCGCGATCGCCACCAGGGTGCCCAAGCGTGAGGCACACGGTCAGCACCGCCGCCATGGGTGACCACCTCCCCCGTGGGCGAGCCTTCGGCAGTCGGCGTGGCTCGGGCGAGTCTCACTTCACATTTTGATGCCAGCCCTGGCTTCATTTTCCATACTCTGCTTTCATGGAGGGCATGGACGCCATGTCGTTGCCGGCCAACCAGCACTGCTCGATCGCCCGGACCCTCAGCGTGCTGGGCCAGAAGTGGAATCTCCTGCTGCTCCGTGAGGCATTCCTCGGCCGCACCCGTTTCGCGGAGTTCCAGCGCATCGGCATCCCCAACGCGACCCTCGGTCAGCGCCTGAACGACCTCGTGTGCGCCGGGCTCCTGGAGCGCGTGACGTATCAGCAAGAGGGCGAGCGCAGCCGCGAGGAGTACGTCCTCACCGACGCCGGCCGTGACGTGCTGCCGATCCTGGCCGCGCTCAGCGCGTGGGGCGACCGGCACCGCCCGCAGGAGACGGGTCAGGGCGTCGTCTACACGGCCGACGGTGAGCGCCCCGTGCGCCTCGAGTTCCGCGGCCCGGACGGCGAGCCGGTCGACCAGGACGCCGTCTCGATCATCCGGGGCCCGGCCTACTACGCCGCCCTCGCAGCCGCCGCCGGCCGGTCGCCCGACCGTGACGGCGCCCACTCAGTCAGTTAGGAAGCACCATGCCCACCAGTGGCCCCCTCGCCTACGAGGTGTTCATCGCCGACCCGATCCCGCAGGACGTCACGGAGCCCGTCCCCAACGGCGACCGCCGGATGTTCTCACCCCTGTCCGTCACCCTGATCCACGGGGAACGGGACGCCGTCCTGGTCGACCCGCCGCTGACCTCCGCCCAGGCGGAAGCCGTGGGCGACCGGGTGGAATCCACCGGCAAGAACCTGACCCACATCTTCGCGACCCATGGTCACGGTGACCACTGGTTCACCGCCGGCCTCCTGGCGGAACGTTTCGGCGCGACAGTCGTCGCCTCCGAGGGCACCATCGCGGAGATGCACCGCAACGTCTCCCTGCGCCCGCACTTCTGGGACCGGCTCTTCCCCGGTCAGATCCCGGACGCCCCCGTCACCGCCGTCACCGTGCCCGGGAACCGGCTCACCCTGGAAGGGCACGAGCTGCGCATGGTCGAGGTCGGTCACAGCGACACGGACGAAACCAGCGTCCTGCACGTGCCCGACCTCGACCTCGTCGTGGCCGGCGACGTCATCTACAACGGTGTCCACCAGTACCTCGCCGAGTCCGGGAACGGCGGCCGCGACGCCTGGCGCAAGGCCATCGCCCTCGTCGAGGACCTCCGCCCCCGCCTGATCGTCACCGGCCACAAGAACAAGGAACTGGACGACGACGCCGACCGTGCGATCGCCGAGACGCGCCGCTACCTCGACGCCGCCGACGAGCTCCTCGCCCGGCACGACGACCCGCTCGGCTTCTTCCACGCCATGCTGGAGCGTTTCCCCGACCGCCTGAACCCGGGCGCCCTCTGGGGCGGCGCGGTCGCCCTGTACCGGTGACCGTTCACCCGCCGCCGATGACTTCGTCCGTCGATGCGGGTCAGTACGGACATGACCCGTATCGTCGCTGACATCTCGATCTCCCTCGACGGCTTCGTGACCGGTCCCGACCCCGGCCCCGACAACGGTCTGGGCGCCGGCGGCGAGGGCCTGCACACGTGGGCCTTCTCCGACGACCCCGACGACCGCCGGGTCCTGCGTGAGGCGACCGACCGTTCAGGCGCCGTCGTCCTCGGCCGTCACCTCTTCGACATCGTCGACGGGCGGGAGGGCTGGGACGACACCACCGGCTACGGCGCCGGCGAGGTCGGCAGGCCCGCCTTCGTCGTCGTGACGAGCGCACCGCCCGGGTCGGTACGGACGTCGCTCCTCGACTGGACGTTCGTGACCACCGGCCTGCACGACGCCGTCTCCGCCGCGCGCGACCGCGCGGAGACGGCGTCGTCCCGCACCGGCAAAGACCTCGACGTCGTCCTCATGGGCGGCGGCGCCACAATCGGCTCGGCACTCGCCGCGGGCCTCGTCGACGCGCTGACGCTGCACCTCGCCCCCATCGTGCTCGGCGCCGGCACCCCCCTGTTCACCGGCGGAGTACCGCGCACGCTGGTACGACGGAGCGTGATCCCGACGACGACGTCGACCCACCTCTTCTACGACGTACCGCGCTGATCCGCGGCGGTGCCGCGCCGCCCGCCCGCCCGGCCGCAGCTCGTTCCGGTCATCCCGTCATGAACCCCCGTACGCGGTCGTCGCTCCCCCGTACCGTCGACGCCATGAGGGTGGGCACGGAACGCACCAGGCTGGTCGTCCTGCGCGGCAACAGCGCCTCGGGCAAGTCGTCCGTCGCGGCCGGCCTGCGCGACCGCTTCGGCCGGGGTCTCGCCCTGGTCGCCCAGGACAACCTCCGCCGCGTCGTGTTGCGCGAGCACGACCGCCCGGGCGCGGCCAACATCGGTCTGATCGATCTCACCGCCCGCTACGCGCTGGACGCCGGCTTCCACGTCGTCGTCGAAGGCATCCTCCACGCCGACCGCTACGGCACCCTGCTCACCCGGTTGTGCGCCGACCACCGCGGCCCGACCCACGCGTATTACCTGGACGTGCCCTTCGACGAGACGCTCGCCCGCCACGCCACCAAGCCGATCGCCGACGAGGTCCATGAGGCCCAGTTGCGCGAGTGGTACCGCCCACGCGATCTGCTGTCCGGCGGCATCGAGACCGTCATCGGCGCCGACAGCACCCTGCGGGAGACCGTCGACCGGATCATGTGCGACACCGGTCTGAACCGCCTGCCGGCCGCGGACTGCTGACGGACCGTCACCGTAGGCGGCAGTCACTCCGGAAGCGCATGCCACAAGAGTTCATATCCTCTTCACATAACCGCTACAGTTCACCCTTCAACAGGTATCCCGGGGGGCGTCATGACCAATCCGTACACACCGGCGGGCCGCACAGCGCCGAAGTGGGCACGCAAGCGCTACGTGCTGCCCGCGCTCGGCTTCGCCTTCGCCCTCGGCGTCATGGGAGCCGGCGCCGACGACCGCGGCGCGGCCGGCGACGCCAAGCCCGCGGTGGCCGAAGCCCGGCCGACGGCGACCGTGACCGCGACGGTGACCGCCGAACCCTCCGCCGATCCGGAACCTGCCCCGACGGTCACCGAGACCGTCACGGAGTCGGTCAAGGTCAAGGTGAAGGTCACCAAGACCGTCACCGCGGAACCCGTCGAGGACGACTACAGCGGCGGCGGAGGAGGCAGCGCCTATTACAAGAACTGCGACGCCGCACGCGCCGCCGGCGCGGCTCCCGTGCACCGCGGCGACCCCGGGTACGGCAGCCACCTGGACCGCGACGGCGACGGCACCGGCTGCGAGTAGCGGCAGACCGCGCCGGCGCGCCCCTTCTCCGCCGGCGCGGTGCGACCCTCGCCGTGGGTCACGGAGCACGGCCGGCCCGCAGGGTATGGGACCGCGGCTCCGTGGCACTCGGCGGATGGGGCAGGCGCCCGCTTTCGCTGGGTGCCGCGCCGCGGGGAGAGACCCGCCGAACGTCAGGACGGTGCCGAAGTGACCGGGAACAACACCACGGAACTCGGGCGCACACGGTGAAGCGCGGCAAGCGCTACGCCGTCGCCGCCTCCGGGCAGTGGACCGACGAGGAGGAGGGCCGCCGCAGGCTGCCCGCGGGAGAGGTCCACGCCTGGGAGCCGGGACGCAACGAAACCGTCTGCGGGCTGTCCCTCAGCCGCTCGCGCCTCGCCCGCTTCTCGCACGTGAGCTGGCCCGACATCATCCCGGAATCGGGCGGCGCGGCCGACCGCGTGCAGAGGGTGTGCCCGCGCTGCGCCTCGGTGGCCGGACGCCGCGGCAGTGACGCACGCCCACGCTGGGTGCGCGTCCGTCCGCGGCCATGAGTTCGGTGCCGAAGCCGCAGGCAGCCTGGTACGGGAACGCACCAGGCTGCCTGCGGCGGACGCCGTACCGCGGCGGTCGCCGCCGGGTCCCTCAGACCTCGGTCAGCAGATCGCCCTCCTCCACGGCTGTCAGCGACAGCGTCTTGTAGCCGACCTGCTCGAAGAGCACGACAACGCGGTCCTCCTCCAGGCGCATCACCGTGCCCGAACCCCAATCCGTGTGCTCCACACGGTCGTTGGGCTCATACGGCCCGTCATGCCCGGCCGGGGGAGTGGCGTCCGCCCGCCCGGTGGCCGTGATGCTGGGAGCCTGGGCCTGGCGGTCGCAGACGTCGCAGCGCGCGCACGGTGTGTCCAACTGGTCGCCGAAGTAGCCGAGGAGGTACTGGCGACGACAGGTCGGCGTCTCCGCGTAGCCGCGCATCATCTCGATGCGCGACCGGTCGATGCGCCGCCGCCGCGCGAACACCTCCTCCGCCGCTCCGGCGGCCTCGTCCGCCGAACGGCCGGGCAGCGCCCGCACCGCGCGGCGCTTCCCCTCGACGGTCACGGCTTCCGCCTCTTCCAGCAGGTTCAGCAGATCGCTGGTCTTCCGCCGGGACAGCCCGCACAACTGAGCCACGCGGCTACGGCTCTGCGGCGCTTCCTGGCCGAACAGCGTGGTCATGATCCGGCGCAGAGCGTCGGTGTCCAGGGCCCGGGCCGTGAGGAACTTCTGCAGTCCCAGGTCCTCGGGACGGTAGAACAGCACCGCGCGGGCCGGTTCCCCGTCCCGGCCGGCACGCCCGACCTCCTGGTAGTAGGAGTCGAGCGACTCGGGGACGGACGCGTGCGCGACGAAGCGTACGTCGGGCTTGTCGATGCCCATGCCGAACGCGGAGGTGGCGACGACCACGGCGGGCGTACCCGTCATGAAGCCGTCCTGGATACGTCGGCGGTCGGCGGCCTTCAGCCCCGCGTGGTACGCCTCGGCGTCGACACCGTCCTGCCGGAGGCGCTCCGCGTACGCCTCGGCGTCCTTGCGGGTGGCGGTGTAGAGGATGCCGGGGGCGGACGCCTCGGCCGCCCAGCGGGAGACGGCCTCACGCTTGGAGGGGTCGTCGGTGAAGGTGTGCACGGACAGGTGGATCTCGGGCCGGTCCGTGCCCGTCGTCACGACATGCGGCTCGCGCATGTGCAGATGCTCGACGATGTCCTCCCGCACCGGGGCGGCGGCTGTCGCCGTCAGGGCGAGGACCGGCGGACGGCCCAGCCGGTCGGCGGCCTCGCCAAGGTTGAGGTAGTCGGGACGGAAGTCGTGGCCCCACGCGGACACGCAGTGGGCCTCGTCGACGACGAACAGCGAGGGGCGCAGTTCCCGTAGCCGCTCCATGACGTCTTTCCTGGCCAGCTGCTCGGGGGAGAGGAACAGGTACTGGGCATCCCCGTCCTCGACCGCCTGCCAGCCCTCGTCCGTCGCCGAGCGCGGCTGCGCGGAGTTCACGGCCACGGCGTCCGGGGCGTCGCTGTCCCGCAGGCCCGTGACCTGGTCGCGCTGCAGGGCGATCAGCGGGGACACGACGACGGTCGGGCCGCCCAGGACGACGGTCGGCACCTGGTAGATCGCCGACTTGCCGGAGCCGGTGGGCATGACGACCAGCACGTCACGGCCGTCCAGCAGCGCCCGCATCGCCTCCGCCTGTTCCGCGCCCAGGTCGTCCCACCCGAACCGCTCACGGGCGACGCGGCGCAGCTCTGCGATCCCCTCGTCCCTGTCCATCGCGTCCGCCCTCTCCACCCTCTGACCTGTACGTTCCCGCCCCGGGTGCCCGCTGTACGGGCGAGGATGCGAGGCGCGACGCAATCGGGACGGCGAGGCTCACCGCGGACGGCCTGCCGGCCCTGGCTCACCAGTCCCGGTTGGCGGTCAACACCTCCACGTCGGCGTCCGCGAACCCGTAGGCCGACGCGACGAACCAGAACTCCTCGCAGATCCACTGGCGCGCGACCGTCTCGATGCCGCTCCCGGCCGCGCCGAACCTCTCGTCCAGCAGGTTGAACTCCTCCGTCGCGGCCTGGGTGAGCTTGTACAGGCTGTCCAGGCCGGACGGCTGCTCGGTCTCCATGCGCAGGCAGAGCCGCAGCAGGATCGCCTTCCCCTCGTCGACCAGGTGGCCGGGGAAATACGGGTCGTCGTGCATCGACCGCAGGAACGCGTGTCCCGCCACCTGCTCATTCATGACCGACATCATGCTTCCTCCCCCTCGCGACGAGATGACGAGCCGATCATGCACGGCACCACTGACAACGACGCCCGACAGGCGGCAGACCCGCCCGGCCAGCGCTTCACCATGCCTTCGAGGTCAGCAGGGCGCGGGGGCGCCGGCGGTCACTGCACCGCGGCCGCCCCCGGCGCGCCGTGTGCCCGCCGGTAGGCAGCCGGAGACAGTCCCACATACGTGTGGAACTGCCTGCGCAGGGCGACCGGGTCGCTGAACCCGCAGGCGCCGGCGATCCGGGCGACGGGCAGATCCGTGGACTCCAACAGCTGGCGCGCGTGGGCCAGTCGGCGCTGGCACAGCCACTTGAGCGGACTGACGCCCGTCTCCTGACGGAAACGCCGGGTGAAGGTACGCACGCTCATGTGGGCGTGCCGTGCCATGTCCTCGAGGGTGATCGGTTCGGCCAGTCGCCGCAGCGCCCATTCCCGGGTCGCCGAGGTGGAGCGGTCGGTGTCCGGCGGCACCACATGCTCGATGAACTGCGCCTGTCCGCCCTCGCGCCAGGGCGCCGCGACGACCCGCCGGGCGGCGGCCGCGGCGACGCTCGCCCCGTGGTCCTGCCGGACCAGATGAAGGCACAGATCGATGCCCGCGGCGCCACCGGCGGACGTAAGGATACGGCCGTTGTCGACGAACAGCACGTTCGGATCGACCTCGACGCCGGGGAACAGCCGCGCGAACGCGTCGCACAGCGTCCAGTGCGTGGTGGCCCGCAGATCGTCGAGGAGCCCGGCCGCCGCGAGCAGAAAGGCCGAGGTGCACAGGCTCACGATGCGGGTGCGCTGCCCGATCGACTTCAGAAGAGTGGAGACGTCCCCGGGAAGCGTCCCTGTCGCGAGCAGCTCGGCAGTGGGTTCCAGGGTGGCGATCACGACCGTGTCGGCGGTCCGCAGCAGTGACTCGTCGTGCTCGACGACGATCTGGAAATCCTCGTGCGTACGAACCGGCCGCCCGCCGATCGAGCAGGTACCGACCGTGTAGAGCCGGCTGCCGTCCGGCGCACGCGCTTCGTTGAACACCCGGGCCGGGATACCCAGATCCAGAGGCAGGACTCCGTCGAGGGCGAGTACTGCGACACGGTGCGTCATGGCCGGAATGGTACGACAGGTGTCCCTCCGGCCACTCACCCGCACCCGTCGCGGCAAGGCAGAGTGGATCTTGCCGGGCCCGCCCGGCGAACGGAACCAGCAACGAACAGGAGCGAGAAACCATGAGCGGCCACACCATGCGTGCCGTCACGATCAAGGGATTCGGCGGCCCGGAGGTCCTGACCTCCGAGGAGGTGCCCCGCCCCGCACCGCTGCCGACCGAGGTGCTGGTACGCGTCCACGCCGCCGGCATCAACCCCGTGGACTGGAAGACCCGCGAGGGACAGGGCATGGCGGGCCTGCAGACGTTCCCGCTCATTCTGGGCTGGGACGTCTCCGGCGTCGTCGAGGAGGTCGGCTTCGGGGTCACCACGCTCAAGCCGGGCGACGAGGTGTACGGCATGCCGTGGTTCCCGCGCGCCGCCGGAGCCTACGCCGAGTACGTCACGGCGCCGGCCCGCCAGTGGGCCCGCAAGCCCGCCACCGTGGACCACGCGCACGCGGCCGCCGTACCGCTGGCGGCACTGACCGCCTGGCAGATCCTGGTCGACACCGCTGAGGTGCGGGCCGGTGGGCGCGTGCTGATCACGGCCGCCGCCGGAGGGGTGGGCCACTTCGCCGTCCAGTTCGCCCGGCACCTGGGCGCGCACGTGATCGCGACCGCCGGCGCCGCCCGCCACGCCTGGCTGAAGGACCTCGGCGCCCACGAGACGATCGACTACACCACGACCCGCTTCGAAGAAGCCGCGGCCGACGTGGACGTCGTCATCGACCTGGTCGGGGACGCGCAGGACCGGACGAGCACCCGCTCCCTGAAGACCCTCTCCCCGGGCGGCCTGCTGATCGCCGTCCCCGGCGGCGTCTCCCCGGACCTGGCGGCGGCCGCCGAGGCGGCGGGCGTACGGACCAGCGGCTTCCTGGTCGAGCCGGACGGTCACGCACTCACGACGATCGCGCGCCTGATCGACGCGGGCGAGGTCACCGTGGAGGTGGAGAAGACGTTCCCCCTCGACCAGGCCGCCGCGGCCCATACGCACGGCGAGTCCGGCCACACCCGAGGCAAGCTGGTCCTGACCGTGACGGACTGACCTCCGTGCGCCCATCGGCGTGACCACCCTCACGAGCCGTGTTCTCCCGGGGCCGTACCGGGCAGGCCGACGGTGTGGACGCACACCAGTCACCGGAGCGGACCCCCGACGGGCACCACATCGTCGTTCGGGGGAGGAAGTGGAGGGCGACGGATCCCTCCGTCCCCGAGGAGATCGCGGCTCGTCTCCGACATCACCTCATGGCGGCGCGCCGTGCGGTGCGCGCAGCGACGGCCGCGGGCGACGAACAGGGCGAGCGGGCAGCGCGTGCACGGGTGAACCGGGCAAAGATCGCGCTGGGGGAGCGCGGCACCCCTTGGTGGGAGCAGCCCGAGGACGAACGCCGGCAACGCTGGGAGGAGGGCCTCGATTCGCTCGACGGTGAGGAGCGGAGCTGAGGGCTGTCCCGTCGTTCCGGCTCCACTCCCAGCCACCCGCCGATGCCGAACACAACCACCAAGTTCCGTTCTCATCGGCACGCGCCAGCCGGTGCCGGCCCTCACGAACGATGGAGAGTTCGAGAGAAGGGGTGCTCGCCGCAGGAAGGAGGAGCACGGGGGCGTGTATCCGTCAGAGGTCCCGCATCCTGGTCCACCACCAGCCGCCCACCGTTGATTCGATGAGGTGGGGATCCGGCAAGGTCCGGCGCTCCAGCTCGGCATCCATGCGTGTGAGGAGTCGCGCCAAGTCCCGTCGCGCTCCCGGAGGAAGGTGCCGCATGGCCCACTCGAGATCATCGCGAGCGTCTCCAACTCCCGGCGAGTCGAAGGCGGAGGCGTCCAGGTAGCGTCCAGGCTGCTGGAAAGCCCACTCGACGCGCGAAAGGGCGTGAGCAACCGCGTTGGGCCACATCTGCTGGTCTTCGACCCGCCGGATCGCTGCACGAGTCCGCGCGGAGACACCGCGCACCTTCAGCACCGGATACTGCCACTGTGGCCGCCACCGTTGCGCACGGACGGCCTTGGGAGGCCTACGCGGCATCGCCCTTTCGCATCAGCATGCGCCCATCTTGCCACGACGTGGCACCAGCGACGCGGATCCAGCTCAGTGATGAACCAGGTTCTCCGCTGAGCTCAACTGTGTTGGGCGGTTAGGGATGCCCCCACCGGAACCGTGCTGCAGAGCTGCACGGTTCCCGTCCGACCTCAACCGTCTGCAACCCGGGGCTGTCCCTCGTCTGGACGAGGGTGCTCGTCCTCCGGGCGGCATCCCTCTAATGTGGGCGCCAGCCGCCGAAGGGAGGCGCCATGTCGGACAATCCGACGAGCCCGTTGGGTATGGCAATGCGGGAGGTCACATTCCCAGACCAGTCCCGCGGGATCATCTTGGTGCGGGCGGGGACACCGCAGGACGAGGCCGAGGCAATGGCCGCCCGTGTGTGGGCCGAGATGTCGAAACGCTGACCTGCTGACGTCCTTCACGCACTGTGTCAGCCGCCGGGGGAACGCGCGGCCGTGTCCATGCGACGAGGTCCAGGCGACTGGGTGGAAATCGCCGCGCGCCGCGTTCCGCAGCCTGGCGAACAGCACGATGATCCGTCGGCGGGCCAGGCGGAGAAGTGCCTGTGGGTGAATCTTTCCCCTGGTGCGCCATTTGCCGTAGCAGGAGCGAGAGACGGGATCGTGCAGCGTGCCGAACGCCCACTGGAACATGGTGCGTTCCGCAGTCTGTGACCGCCGCGAGGGGTGTGTTCGCCGTGGATCGAGGTCCCCACGACTTGGTCGTGGGGCACGATGTCGCGAAGGCGGGGCGCAGGTTAGCGTGTGATCACAAACAGTACGCTGGCGTGGTGGGTGGGAAGCGGCACTGCCTGGTCCGCTCGTTCATGCCTGCCGTACCCCTTCGACTTTGCCCAGGTCGGAACAGCCGCAAGGAAATTCCGAAACAGAGCTCCTGGCGTGTGGTGCCGCGACGTTTCCGGGTAGCCGGGTTGGGTACTGCTCGGCGCTTCGGAAGTGAGGCGGGTTGATGGATGCTGCTGTCCCGAACGAGGGCCAGGAGCCGCTGGGGGACCGTCCGATCGCGGCCTCCGCGGCGTTCGAGGGCAGTGCGGAGATCGCAGAAGCCCGTGACCTGGCCCGCGACTTCCTCACGTCTGTGCAGGTCGAGCATGGGCTGCCGGTGTCGAAGCGGGCGATGGGCATGGCGCAGCTGGTGGTGAGTGAGCTCGTGACCAACGCCCGTAAGTACGCGCCCGGCCCGTGCCTGCTGGATCTGGAGATCATCGACGGGGCTGTCCGGATCAGTGTGTGGGACAGCAGCACCGCGCAGCCGTCGGTCCAGGCGGCCGACCCGGAGCGGGTCGGTCAGCACGGCCTGGAAATCGTGACGGCGGTGTCCGAGACCGTCAGCGTTCACCGGGAGCCGGTGGGCAAGCGGATCACCGCGACCCTCGTGCTCGCCGACGACCCCGGCGAGGCCGCCGCCGGCCGTCAGGCCATGTGACCTTCGGGCTGCGAGGTCCAGGCATGTGGCGGCCAGATGCTCGGCGACCAAGCGCCGCCCCGGGTGCGCAGGCACGGTCCGAGAACACCGCCGCACACCCGAGGTTACCCGGCGGCCCGCCTCCGCCAACTCGGCGCCGGTCCCGCTGCCGGTGGGACCGGCGCCGACCACCGTCACTGGGGCCGCCGCGGGCCTGACGGCGAGGACTGCCCGCAGCCCCTGGGCCTCCCCCAGGCCGGCGAGCGGGTGGGCGGACTCAGCCGCTCCGGGGAACGCCCGGTTCGGTGCCGCCGCTGCCTGCGGCGTAGATCGGGTAGTCGTACGCAGGTCCGCCGGCAGCGATGCCGCGAGTCAGGTGCGGGCGTGCGTCAGAGAGCGGCCCCCGCCCGTACCAGGGCAGGGGCCACACATCGAGCTGAGCGGGGACGGCCCGGTCCGTGCCGATGGCGACAGGAACCGCGCCGACCGTCGGTACCCCGGCGGTGCTTCAGCCCGGCTGCGCCGCATCCGACGCAGTCGTTGGCGAGGTCGGCGGACGTGGCCGGTGTGCGTTCCTCAGCAGTTGCGGATGGACCACACCGGCGTCCAGTCGTACGTGAAGGGCCTGTTCTCCGGCAGGGCGACGTCCAGCACCTGTCCGTTCTGGCCGTAGAAGAAGGCGGCGGCGCCGACCTGGTTGTTCACGGCCTGGCCCACGCCGTTCCAGTACGACAGGGAGTACTGGGCGCACCGGTAGAGGAAGAAGACCTTGTACTTGCCCACGGCGGGGTCCCATACGCCGGCGCACAGGTTGCCAGAGGTGCACTCGACGGGGTTGCCCGACGTCGTGTGGACGTAGTCGGCGGCCGGGGACACCGTGGGGGAGACGGCCGCCACGGCGCGCGAGGAGGAGGCGGTGGTTTCCCGGGGCGCCGGAGGCATGATCATGATGAGGCTGCCGTCTTCGCGGGGCGTGTCCGGGCCTGCGTGGGCCGGAGCCGACGCGAAGGCGGACGCCAGCACCCACAGGAAGGCAGCCACCACACCGAGGGTGGAACGCCTGGTACGCGACATCGTCACTCCTTTTTCCGGGACATCCGGAATCAGTGCTGTTCGGTGCACAGCGGAACGTCGGGCAGCTGGTTGTCCGGATGGCTGATGTAGATGTTGGTGACGTAGCCCCCGTACTGCGGCAGATACGCCCACCAGTCGTTGGTGTACGGCGGGACGGAGACGACCTGGCCCTTCTTCTGGCAGCCCACCAGCACTTCCACGCCGGCCGGGAGCCGGGTCAGCAGGTTGTCCCCGAGTGCCGGGTCCTTGCGGACCGCGACATCCGACCCCCACGTTCCGTACCACGAGCCCGTCGGTGCCGTGCCGCCGGGAACGTTCAAGGAACGGGTCAGCCGGCCGAGGTCGGTATAGGCCTTGCCGTAGGAGGTGCCGTCCGGGTGCAGGGTGAGGACGGCGACGATCGACCGGTCACCGCTTCCGACGGTGCCGGTCGTGTGCAGCGCCGGCCGGGTCAGGTCGACACCCGCGGCCCCAGCGGCGTCAGGGACGGAGCCGGACTGCGTACGGGCCGGGGTGCTGCTGTCCGGGCCGCAGGTGCCCTTCGCGGAATAGGCTGACCAGCCCTGCTTGACGGCCCACGGCCGGTTGAAGGAGGCGGCGATGCCGAAGTGCTGGTCGAAGGAGTCGGAGGCGCACCGGGTCGACTGGCGCAGACGCTGCATGATGAAGTCGCGCACATCGGCGGGGGCGGTTTCCAGGATGTGGCGGTAGATCTTGACCGTGTCGCGGGCGGAGAGGGCCGTGTAGCCCCAGTAGCCCTCGTATCCCGCCGGAGGCCGCGCCGTGTCGACGAGCCCGAGACGCGTGATCATGCGGTCGACGATCGAGGGTCCCCCGTAGGTCGACCAGTAGTGGTTGGCGGCACTGTCCTGGCTGCTGCGGAGCATGGCGTCCAGCCGGGCACGGTCGGCGTCCGGGATGCCGGCGGGACTGCGGTTCCACAGGAAGTCGAGAGCCAGCAGGAGTTTGACGACGGAGGCGGAGCGAAAGGTGGCCGACGCGTTGAGCTGCTCGGTGAAGGTGCCGGCCTGCCGGTCGAACACCGCTACGCCGGCTGTGACGCCGGCGGGCACCTGAGGGCTTCGCGGTGCGGCCGACTGCCTGTCGTCCGCCGTCCTCGGACCCGCCGCTGCCGCACCTGAGTGCGGGAGTGCCGCGCAGATGAACGCGAGGGAGAGGAGAACCGCGGCTGCGGCGAGCGTGCGGTGAGGGGTCCGGCGGGACCGGGTGGGGGAGTGGCGTGAGGTAAGGAGCATGTCGTGACGGGTCCTCGGTGATGAGTGGGAACGCGATGAGGGGTGGGCGCGTCCGGAGCGGGCGTCGCGCTGTCCGGCACGGTGACACCCTGGCGAGGAGTCTTCGTGCCGGACGCGTGCGGTGCCGGGCGGAGTGCCCTGGTGGCGACTGCCGGGCGGCCTACGGGATGTTGCACTCCGTCATGCCGGGCCAGGGGTCGGTCGACGTCCACACGTCCACGGCGGGGACGAATCCCCATGCGTGCTGCACCTCCTGGCCGGGAGCGACGCGGTCCCCCATGGTGTAGTACCAGACATTGTTGCCGCCGTCGTGCCAGGCGCCCCTGCCCCAGCACACGAACCAGCTCGACGAGGTGTCGATCCAGCCGATCACCGGGCACGCCGCTATGAAGCTGGCGCAGCCGTACAGCGGGGCTCCGGCCCGGTTGCCGCACACCCAGTCCCGCGACCAGGTGCGCCCGGTCCACGCGTCGTAGTGGCTGACGTTGCGGGCGGTGCACGATGCCTGGGGCGCGGGATGCGCCGCATTGATCCCGCGGGATGCGCTCGGCGTCGCACGGATCGTGTGGTCGGTCTGCGGCGTCGACGCCTGAACGGCGCCCGCGCTGAACAGTACGGCCAGGAGGGCGGCGAGTATCGCCACCCCTCTTCTCACGGACATGTCTCGGCCCCCGTTGTCGAGAAAGTGATGGTCGCAGCGATGGTCGGAAGGCCCCACGGAACCAGTGGGTTGCACGGGGCGTCGCTTCGGATCGAGCCTTCCACCCTCACTCGGTGCATGTCATTGCTTACGTCCATGCGAGATGAAAACTGATCAATAAAGGATTCATGATGGTTGCTGGCGGAACGGTCTCCGGGGCTGGAGCACCGACGGGTCCCGATCCACGAACACCGAGTGCGCACCAACTGCGGCTGTTCGTCGCTCTGGCGGAGGAACTCCACTTCTCCCGCGCCGCCGCCCGCCTCTTCATCACACAGTCGGCCCTGAGCCAGCAGATCAAAGACCTCGAACGGCGCCTCGGTGTCCAGTTGTTCGACCGCTCCAGCCGGACCGTCACTCTCACGCCGCAGGGGAAGGTGCTGCTGGCGGACGCGCGGGACGTGGTGACGGCCATGGACCGGCTGAGCCACAGCGCCTCGATGCAGGCGCGCCGGCTCACGGGCCGGCTCGTGGTGGGCACGATCGGGGCCGAGGCAGCCATGCCCTACACCCGGGCGGTCCTGGGTCTGCTGCACGAGCGGCACCCGCGGGTCCAGATCGACGTGCGCAGCCTCCATTTCGCCGACCATTTCGACGCCTTGTTCCGCCATGACATCGACGTGGTCTTCCTGCGGCCACCGGTGCCCGACGGCATCGAGGTGCAACAACTCGCCTTGGAGGACCGGTTGGCCTGTCTGCCGGCGAGCGACCCGCTCGCGGGCCGGGCACCCATCACCCTTGCGCAGCTGGCGGACCGTCCGGTGATCGACGTACCGCCCCAGGTGCCGCGGGTGTGGTGGAACTTCTGGGCCGTGGACCCCCGACCCGGCGGCACCCCGGTCCGCTACGGACCGGTCGCCTCGGACGTGGAGGGACTGCTCCATCTCGTCGCCCAGGGCGAAGGCATGTGCTTCCTGCCGGCCGCCGCCCGCGACCTCTTCCCGCGCCCTGGCGTGAGCTACGTCGAGGTCACGGACCTGCCTCCCTCCGCGGCCGGGCTCGCCTGGCTGAGGAGCAACCGTACTGAGCCGCTGATCAAGGCTGTTGCCAGTGCGGCCCGGTACGTGGCATCGGCGTGAGGCCGAACGGACTCCTCATCCGGCTCCGTTCGGCGGAGAGCCCGTCCGCAGCCGGGGCCGGAACCCTTCGGGTTCTGCCGGGCTGAACTCAGTGGCTGGTGAGTTCGCCGGTGAGCTTGCCGTGGAGGTCGGCGCTGGGGTCGTTCAGGCCGATGATCTCCACGCTCTTGCCGCGCTGGGCATATTTGCTTCCGATCGCGTCCAGGGCGGCGACTGAGGAGGCGTCCCAGATGTGGGCGGCACTCAGGTCGATGACGACCTTCTCCGGGTCGTTCGCGTAGTCGAACTGGCCGACGAGGTCGTTGGAGGAGGCGAAGAACAGCTCGCCGGTGACCCGGTAGACGACCGTGGTGTTGTCGGGGTCGATGACAGCGGTGACCTCGGCGAGGTGGGCGACCCGCTTGGCGAAGACGACCATGGCGGTGACAGAGCCGAGGACGACACCGATGGCGAGGTTGTGAGTCGCCACGACGGTTGCGACGGTGATGGCCATGACGCCGATCTCCCCGGCGGGCATCCGCTTGAGGGTCTTGGGGGCGACGGAGTGCCAGTCGAAGGTCGCGAAGGACACCATGATCATGACGGCGACCAGCGCGGCCATGGGGATGTCGGAAACCACCGGGCCGAAGGCGATGCACAGCACCATCAGGAAGGCGCCGGCGAGGAAGGTGGACAAGCGGGTGCGGGCACCGGAGACCTTCACGTTGATCATGGTCTGGCCGATCATGGCGCAGCCGCCCATGCCGCCGAAGAAGCCGGTGACGATGTTGGCGATGCCCTGGCCGACGGACTCACGGGTCTTGTCCGAGTGGGTGTCGGTGATGTCGTCGACGAGCTTGGCCGTCATCAGCGACTCCATCAGCCCGACCAGGGCCATCGCGAAGGCGTACGGGGCGATCGTCGTCAGGGTGTCGAGGGTGAACGGCACGTCCGGCAAGCCGGGAACCGGCAGGGAGGAAGGGAGTTCGCCCTTGTCGCCGACGGTCGGCACGGCGATGGCCGCGCCGACGGTGATGGCAGTGAGGATGACGATGGAGAGCAGCGGAGCCGGGATCACAGTGGTGATCCTGGGGAAGAGCACCATCAGGGCCAGACCGCCGATGATCAGCGGATACACCGCCCAGGGGACGTTCCTCATCTCGGGGACCTGGGCCATGAAGATCAGAATGGCGAGGGCGTTGACGAAGCCGACCATCACCGAGCGGGGAATGAACCGCATGAGCTTTGCCACGCCGAGCACGCCGAGCACGACCTGGATGACACCGGCGAGGATCACGGCGGCGATGAGGTGGCCGAGGCCGTGCTCACGGTTGAGAGGGGCGATGACAAGCGCGACGGCGCCCGTGGCGGCGGAGATCATCGCTCGGCGGCCACCGACGATCGAGATGACCACGGCCATGGTGAAGGAGGCGAACAGCCCCACCGCCGGGTCGACCCCCGCGATGATCGAGAACGAGATCGCCTCCGGGATCAGGGCCAAGGCAACGACCAGGCCGGCCAGGACCTCGGTGCGCCAGACCTTCGGGTTGCTCAGCCAGTCGGGGCGCAGCGCGCGCAGCGGCGCGGCAGGGGGCACAGCGGAAGAGGACAAGGAAATACGTACCTGTCATGCTCGGGCCCACCCCACCGGCCGACAGGGGTGTGCGGGGAAGGATGCGGGAGACTGAGTGGCGCTCCGCAGGCGGCCGCGGACAGCGGGCCGGGGAAGTCGAAGAGGGATGAAGCCGGGGTGCAGTGACGCAGATGGGCGGCTCACATCCGAGGGCGAAGGGTCACGGCGGGCAGGCGGCGGTCGGCGTCATGGGCTCACGCACGCTCTCTCCTGCGAGAATCGGGTCGTCGCCGGGAGCGCCATCGGCCCCGGAACGGCAACGGTAGGGCAGCAAGGCGGCCCCACCGTCACGAACTCTACCCTAACGTTAGGGTAGAGAGTGGTGGGTCGCGGAACCCGGTTCACCGCGGATGAGCCGGTTCACCACGATGCGAAGGGGCAGGCCACGGGCGTGGACGACAAGCACATGCAGATCGGCGAGGTCGCCGCACGGACCGAACTGTCCCTGCGCACCATCCGGCACTACGAGGAGACCGGCCTGGTCGCCCCCTCAGCCCGCTCCCAGGGCGGCTTTCGCCTCTACACCGAGACCGACGTGCAGCGGCTCATGGTTGTCCGCCGCATGAAGCCGCTCGGCTTCACGTTGGAGCAGATGCGCGATCTGCTGGACGCGACCGACCGCCTGGACGGCGACGACGCACTCGACGACGAGCGGGAAGCACTACTGGACAGGGTCCGCGCATACGAGCGGGCCGCCACCGAACAGGTTGAGAAATTGCGCGTCCAGCTGCGCCGCGCGGAGGACTTCGCCGCCACCCTCCGAGCACGCCTGCCGGAGACGGCCCCCTCCGCCGGAGCCTGACGTCCGGCCCGGAACTCACGGCGTTCTCAGGTCCCGTACCTGTGCGGCACCAGAGACGGTGAGCCCGTAGCCGGGTAGCCGGGGTGCGTGCCGAACGACTCTTCTCACCGACCCGCCCACCTCACCGACGCACCCACCTCCCTCCCTCACTCACTCCCGACGCGTCGGTCGCACACCTACGCGCGGAGGCCCACGAAATCCCGGACGAGTCGGATCAGGCCCACAGCGCCTCCGCCACCGCGACGCCGACGAAGGCCGCGCCGAGCCCGGCGACGACGCTGGCGATGACGTTGGCGAAGGCGAAGAACTCCGCCCCCGTCTGCGCCAGTCGCATCGTCTCGTAGGAGAACGTCGAGTAGGTGGTCAGTGCCCCGCAGAACCCGGTGCCGATCAGGAGCTGTACCGAGTCCGAGGCGGCGCCGTAGGTGATGGCGCCGGTGAGCAGGCCCAGGACCAGGCAGCCGGCCACGTTCACGACGAAGGTGCCCCAGGGGAAGACGGTGTCGTGCCGTTTCTGCACCGCCAGGTCGGTCAGGTACCGCAGAGGCGCGCCGACGACGGCGCCGGCGATGACCAGCAGCCAGTTCACTCCGCACGCTCCTCACTCCGGCCGACGTACCGGATGACCTCGCAGTCGTCGAGGATCACCAGGCCCTCGGTGACCAGTTCGTCGAGTTGAGGCAGGAACGCACGGATGCGCTGCTCGTCGTCGACGATGACCACCGCGACGGGCAGGTCCTCGCTCAGTGACAGCAGCCTGGTGGTGTGGATCAGCGACGAGGCACCGAACCCCTCGATGCCGCGGAACACCGACGCCCCCGCGAGCCCGGACCGGTGGGCACGGTGCACGATCTCGGTGTACAGCGCCTTGTGGTGCCAGACGTCGTTCTCCCCGATCAGGATCGTCACGCGCAGCGCGCGACCGGTCAGTCTTGTCATGCTTGCCTCCACGCCACGATCCGGCGCGTTGCCCACGCCGCGCTCCATACCGCCGCCATTGCCACCAGTAGCGTCAGCCCCAGGTAGGCCAGCCCCGCACGGGCCCGGTCGGCGTCGACCAGTCTCTGAATGTCGACCGCATAGGTCGAGAACGTCGTGAACCCGCCCAGCACCCCGGTGCCCAAGAACGGCCGCACCAGCCGATGGGCTGCCCACACGTCGTTGATGACGACCATGAACACGCCGATCACCGCGCAGCCGACAGCGTTCACACCCAGCGTGGTCCACGGGAATGCTCCGTCGGCTGTCGGCCACAGCAGGGACGCGCCGTAGCGGGCCGAGGCGCCTATCGCACCACCCAGCGCCACCACGGCCACTACGGAAACCTGGGACCGCCAGGTACCGGGCCGTTGGACGGGTACGTGCAGGTCGACGTCCGGGTCGGTGGGCTCACCCGCGGCCCGGGAATGCGAGGGCTTCATCAGGTACACGTCTCCCTACTCGCCGGGCACCCTCGTTCTCAGGGTGCGCGTGATCGCAAGCAGGGACCGTTGGCGGCACCGGTGCCGCGGTTCGGGTACGGCGGGCCCCACCGCCGCGCGGCCGCTCCTCACCGGAACCACCGCCGTCGATCAGGATACGGTACCGGCCCGCGGCACAGCCGAGCGTGACTACGCAGACGTCGCGTGATCACCCGTCCTGCGTGACCTGGCTCCCCGCCGCCCCCGCGGCGGCCATCTTCTTGCCCGCCCAGGCGTCCGCCGCGTCGGCCGGGGCGAGGACCAGGCCGATTGGCGGCGCTGGTGGAGTCCCGCGCGAACGGCTGAACCGTGCGACCAAACGCCACCGACGTCGTCCAGGTTCTCCGGAACCCGCCCTCCGCCTCGCTACCGCGTTCCTCGCCGAACACCACGACGAATGGATCGCCTTCCCTCGCCGCTACCCAGCCGACGAGGGCATGGACGGCCTCTATCCCGACGACGCGATCGTTCCGCCGCCCACGGAGGACGACTGATCGTCTGAACCACGACAACGGGTATGACCCCGCCTCGAGTTGCACCTTCCGCAGCGGTATGTGGTCCGGTGTACTCACGTACCGCCCCATCGAGGAAGGCCCATGCTCATGTATTCGTCCTTCATCCCACCGCGCCAGGTCAAGATCGGCAACGCGGCGGCCTTCGTCGGCACCACACCACGGGCGATCCGCCACTACCACGAGATCGGCCTGGTCCCCGAGCCCGTGCGAGGCGGCGACGACCGCCGCCGCTACGGCTACGAAGACATGATCCGTCTGCTGTGGATCCGCAAGATGGCCGACGCCGGGGTCGCCCTGGACGACATCCGCGACGCCTTCGCCGACACGCCTTCCGCCGGCGCAGACAGCGACGACGGTATCGCGGGCATCCTGGAGCGGCTGGAGGAAACCCTTCTCGCTCAGGAGGCAGAACTGCGGAGGCAGCGGACTGCCGTGCAGCGCATGCGTACCGAGGGAAGCAGGATGGGGCTGCTCTCTGGCGTCGTCACCAGCCGCCTCAAAAGCCTGCCCGAGGGCTCCCTGCGCCAGGCGGACCTGGACAGCCTGCTGGTCACCGAGCGGATCTTCGGCCCGCTCGGAGCAGCAGTCCAGGCCACCCGCTTCATCGCCCTGGCGACCCACCCGGCTCTGCGGGAAGCATCTGACCGTGTCGATGCCGCCGAAGAGGCACTCGACGACACGGTCGCCGTCGATGAACCCCGCGTGGCCCGGGTGGCTGCCGAACGCCATGCCTTCGAAATGGCGCTGCAAGCCGCCATCGAGGGTTCCGGTCTGGCGGAGAGCGACGACGCACTTCTCGACTCCTGGGACCTTTCCCACCCCGCCACCGCTGATGAGGGCGCAGCCGGCCAGAGCTCTGGCGGGGAACAACGAACCATGAGCGCATTCGAAGCTATCGGGAAGATGCCCTACGACTTCTCCCCGGCCCGCCTGCGCTGCATGGAGCTGGCCGAAGAACTCGCCGCCCACCAGTCAACCGCTTCCTGAAGCACGGCCTAAGGATCATCCCGGCATGATCTCCGGTGGGTGGGGCTCGGGCTGCCTGCGGCTGTGCTGCCTCAGGCTTGCGCAGGGAAGTCGGCGTGGCTGGTATGAGTACATGCTCAAGATGCTCGAACTACCCGCCAGTGCCTGTGTTTTCGTGGATGACTCCCCGCGCGACCTCCCCCCAGCGGCCGCACTGGGCATGGCTACGGTCCAGGCCCAGGAGCCACGGGCGACGATCACCAGCGTCCAGAACCTGCTCAACCTCAACTTGCTTTCCTGGCGCCCTGCAACATCAGTCCTACTGAATAAGGCTTCGGTCATCTCGTTGCAGTGGGCGCGTAGGGCAGTAGGGCCCTGCCTGATTCCGCAGTCCGGAGACCACCAGTAGTTGACCGTCTGCCGCGAACGACGAACCAAACTGCTGCCTCGCACATCTGCGTACTCAGCCGAGCCCCGAACGAGCGTGGCCGGTGGACACTCCCCTGGGGTGGTCGGCCACTTGCTCGTCCTGCTCGGCCACCGTGGCGACCACGGCGAGGTCGACGAGCCGCTCCTGCTGGCCGGGGGCACCGCAGCGACGTCTCTCGGCTCTTGCCTCTGCTCGATGCGGTCCCGCCAGTCCGCGGCCGCCTTGGCCGACCCCGCCGCAAACCGATTCGCTGCCCGCCGTCAGAAGGTGTAGCGGGTGTGGCTGAATACCTGGCCGTCGTGCCCGAAGCCGTACGCCGTGCCGGGTGTGACCGCAAACAGCAGGTCGTTGCCCTCACGGATACTGTCGCCGAAGCCGTAGAAGGTCCCCTCCGGGGAGGTGATGTGGTCCCCGTACTGCGCCTCGAACGCGGCGATGACCTCGTCCTGCCGCGCGGGATCCGTCACCTGCTCGGCCGTGCCCTCGATCACGATGTCGAGGCCCTCGGAGAGTGAGTTGCGCCCTGTGGTGAGTGCGCAGTGGGGATTGCCGGTCAGGTTCTTGGCCTTCTGCTCTCCCGATCCGGTGCTGAAGTACAGCGCCCCCTCGTGCCAGGCGGCAATGAGCGGCGTGACGTGCAGCCGGCCGTCCGGTCGCACCGTGGTGATCCAGAAGACCTCGGCGGCCCGCAGCTGGCGTTCGGCATCCGCCCAGTCGGTGGCGGTGACGTCCTTTGCGCCCGGGCGCGGGTTGAGCGCGGAGCTGTAGCGAGCGTCGAGCTCGGTCCTTGGCTGTCCTGGAGTCATGCGGAACTCCTTACTAGAACAAACGATCTAGTCCGGGTGTGGACGCACCCGGCTTTCCCGACGACATGGCAGACGCAAGCCACCTGGAACGTCACCCATGATGCTCGCCCCGCCCTCCCCCCGCGATTCCGCCGCGCTGCGACGCCGCCTGCTGCGCCTGTCCGTGCGGCTGTGGTGGCGCCCGTGCCAGGAGACCGCGTCGTTCCCACGGCCGCGGCGCACGTCGACGTTCTGGCACTACCACCGATCCACCCGCTCCCAGACCTTCCCGCGGCTGCACGGGTCCTGGCGGGCAAGGAGGAGCACCTGGTCGCCGACCGCCTCCACGGGCTCGCCGACGACATGGGGTCGCATCGCCGTCGCGGCCCGGGTGAACACCCTGCCCGGCTCCAGCTCGGCGAGCCCTGCTACGGAGGCGGCGTTGACGACCCGGACCGGCGCCGCAGGCGCTCCCCGGAGCCCGTAGGCCGCTGAGGGGAGCGCCTGCGGCGCAGACCCGCCGGAGACGCACGGGCACCAGGCTGGAAAAGCCTGACTGTCTTGCGGGGCCCCTGACACGTGTCGGGCGCTGCGCACGACAGGCCGGGTCGGCGGGCAACCGCCGGTCGCCTTCGGCGGCGTCAGGGGCGCGGCGCCCGGTAGGCCTTGGGCAGCTTCATGCCCCGGTGCGCCATGATCTCGCGGATGTGGTTCGGGTAGTTGGTGATGATGCCGTCGATGCCCATGTTCATGAGCGCCTCGACGGTGGCGTTGTCGTCGGCGGTCCAGGGGATGACCTTCAGCCCGCGCTTGTGGGCGTCGGCCACCATCTTCTCCGTGACGTAGAACGTGAAGTTCGGGTCGGCCACGGTGCCGTTCTGCGGCATGCCGTAGACCGGGGAGAGCGCCTTGACGCCGGGGATGGAGGCAGCGGCCTTGACGAAGTCACCGTCGTAGTCGTCGGCGTCGATGCCGCCGAGCCACGGGGAGGCGCCGGGCTTGCCGACCTGGAGGAAGTCGTAGTTGGTCAGCGCGACCAGGGGGTACTTGGGTGCCAGCCGGTGCATCGTCTTGAGGGCGCCCCAGTCGAAGGACTGCACGGTGACCTGCTTCTCGATGCCGGAGCGGTGGATCTCCTCGTAGACACGGCGAACGAAGATCTCGCGGGGCTGGGTCTGCTCGGGTGCGCCCGCCTCGACCTTGGTCTCGATGTTCAGCTTGATCTTGTCGGCGTGGTACTTCTTGACCAGGTTCAGTACGTCCTTGAGCTCCACCATACGGAAGCCCTTGATCTGCTCCTGCTCGGGGAAGCCGGGGAGCTGCTGGAAGCCGCAGTCCATCGTTTTGATCTGGGCAAGCGTCAGGTCCTTGATGTACTTGCCGACATAGGGGTACATCGGATCGTCCGGGACGGCGGGGGCGGTGTCCGCGCACTTCTGCTTGCTGATCTGCCGGTCGTGGTTGACAACGACCTTCAGGTCCTTGGTGACCTGGGTGTCCAGCTCCAAGGTGGTCACTCCGAGGCGCATGGCCTTGGCGAAGCCCTCCAAGGACTCCTCGGTGGTCATGCCGATGCCGCCGCGGTGGGCCTGCAGGTCGAACTGGGTCCTGCCGGGGTTCGTGTGGTGCTGCCCGTGGTCCTGGTGGACGGAGGCCGCATACGCGGTCGTGGGAAAGGCCAGCGCGGGGAGGACGGCCAGGGCCGTGATGACATGGCGGACGGACATGAGTACCTCATACGGATCGGGCGGGCTGAGTTCCTGACGCTACGTCCCGGCGCGACCCCGGACCCGGCACGCGCGTGAGGAGCCGGTGAACACCCGTGGAACGATCCGGAGTCCATGCTTCCGTTCGCCGCAAGTAGACCGTGTCCTGCCTGGCGAGGCGGATGAGTCGTTCGCTGCAGCAGAGGGCTGCGGCGAGGCCTGCGAAGTGCGCCTGGCCAGCAGGTCGGAACTGGGGACGATCCGCTCGTGGAGGTGCCATTCCACATCGGCCGGGTTGATCACGCCAGCCCCGCCATCACCTTACGGGCGAGCGCCGCGTAGTGCCGCCGGGCGGCCGCGATCTGCTCACGGTCGGACGAACGTAGCCCTTCTCGCTCGCGGGCCAGCCGCTTTTGTGTGGCCCGGGCGGCCTCGATGACGGACTCCCTCGGCAACGCCTTGGCCTCCTCCGCGGCGATGACGGCGCTGTAGGCGCCCACCGCACCGTTGACTGCCTCGATCGCCGCTTCGTACGCCGCCGTCTCCTCGTTGGACCACGCGTGCGCGTCCAGCTGGTCGGTGATGGAGATGCCGTTCGCCATGGAGTTCCCCCTTGTCTCGTGTTGCCAGTGTCGTCTGACAGACGCCGACAGTGCTCCGCAGATCAAGCCGATCTCTGGCACCCAACCGTCCGCGCCGCCCACCTACGCGGAGTCAGGATGGCGGCCGCTCGACACGGCGGACGAAGGACCTGGCCGACGCGCTTGCGGCCCGGTCCTCCGGAGCCAGCCGGCAGCACAAGGGCCGCCGGGCTGCTCGTGATGGCATGGGAGCGGCTTCTGTCGGTCCCATGGAGGCGGGCGCAGTAGGACAGGGAAGCACCGCGTTCCGGCGGGTTACTTCTGGGCGACGTCAGTGCAGTAGACGTCCTTGTCCGGCAGGTGGCCGCTGGCCAGGAAGCCGACGGTGGCCTTGTCGGCGCAGGCGGAGCCGGCGCCGTAGACGTGGTGCCCGCCGTTGTCGACGCCGACGAAGGCGGAGCCGTCACCGAGGGACTTGTGCATCACTGAGGACCAGGTCGCACGGCTGGCCAGCTTCGTCGGCACGCATCCCCGAAACCGCTCCGCTTCAAGGCGAAGCCCGCCGCACGGCTGCAGCCCTGCGCCTGGCCGCGAACAAACAGATCGCGGCGGTGATCTTCCACCGAAACTCTCCGGCTGAGCACTCAGGGGAGACGGCGCTGCATGCAACCGCCTCGTGGAACCTGCTGGTCGTGTTGGCTGGAGTTTGGCACGACCACCCGGACTTACCCGCTGACGCCGCCCTTGAGACTTTCGATGTCGACTGTGAGTCGCCCCTCTCGACGTCAATGCAGTGCGACTCGTGAGGGATCTCATGCCACTGCGGTAGGCCGGGACTCCGGGAAGGTTCCGTCGCGCGGCATTGCGAAGAGGACGTCGGCCCGGCGTCCGGCGAGGCAGAGCGGGGGGCCGGCGAACGCGAAGAGGAAGAAAGCCCGTTCGAGCCGCTTGTTTCCCCTGCAGGACGGTTGTTCGCCGCGGAGCGAGGAGCCCGAGTTGCGGGTCGCCGGGGCGAGTCCGGCGTAGGCGGCGAGGCGGTCGACGGTGGGGGAGGCGCTGCCGTCGCCGACCTCGATCAGGAGCCTGGCTCCGGTCCTGACGCCGATGCCCGGCATCGAGGTCAGGACTGCGGAAAGAGGGTGGGTGTTCCAGCAGTTCCTCGACCCGCGCGGCCTGCAGTCTGCGCCGGTCGAGGTCGGCCGTCAGTGATGCGGTCCCGGGCACCGAGGCGGCCGCGCTGAACGTCCCGAGCTGGCCGCAGCTCGCGGAGTTCGGGTTCGGTGTGGGGCAGGCGCTTGCCGAACGCCATCTTGCCGGTCGGTGTGACGGCGGTGGCGAGGTGTTCGCCCTTACCGACGTCCAGGCCGAGGAAGACGTCGGTAGAGGTCGGCGATCCGCATCGTCAGCCGCGGCAGGTGGGCGACCGGGCAGCTCATGTCCCGCGACAGCCAGCGGCAGGGCGCCGATGGGAGGCCGGCTGGTCGACCACCACCAGCACCGTTCCGTACTTGGCTTGGAGCTTGGCGAACACATGAACAACAAGGCCGACCAACTCAGGCAACGATGGGTGACTGGAGTACTAGGCGGTCTGGTTCTGCCGCTGTGGCCCTGTCGCGCCCCTGCTGCAAGCGCTACGACATCAGGTGGGTCATGGAACGGGCCCGTTCCCACATGCCGGGGATCTGCTCCATCGGCCGCTGCTGTTCGCCGTGCAGGGCGTTGAGCACGACCAGGCATCCGGTCAGGGCCGGCACCGCCCACTGGACGGCGGCCAGCTGCCGCCGTGCTTTGTCGAGGTCGATCGGATGCTTCTCCGCCTGCTCGGCGTCAGCGGGGTCGGTGGAGGCGGCCAGCTCGACCTTCTTGCCCAGGACACGGGCGTAGGCGGTGGCAGCCAGGGCCGCGGCGGTGACGACGGTCTTGGCCGCGGTGGAGGCGCCCACACCCTGCTGGGTGGCTACACGGTGCGCGTTCACGGCGAGCAGCCCGCCACCGCCGAACAGGTGGGCTCCGATCGCGGCGGCGTTGACAGGCGTCCACTTGGCCCAGCCCGAGGAGGAGATCCGGTCTCGGCCCGTCTCCGTGCTTCCTTCGTCCTGGGCCGCGCCGTTGAGGCCCACCGCTCCCATCAGCGAGCCCCCGAACCAGGCGGCCAGACCGACATCATGCAGGCTGCGGATGACGGTGTTGCGTTCAGACATGGCGAAGCTCCCTCGGGATCGGACGGAAGGGCTCTGCCTACGTGAACGGCGAAGCCCACACCCACAGTGGCCGGACGATGCAACCACCGCCATCACGGCAGGCCATCCGGGTGAACACCGCACAGGAGCTGTTTCAGACCCGACGTGGAACCGGCCCGGGGAGCAGGAGCCACGTCTCTACGGCAGACAGATCGGGGGCCATATCTCACCGGGACAACGACGCATGCCGACGTTGGGCACCCCGTTGCGGCAGGCCGATGGGTTGGAGGAGTCGGGTGGGGCTGCCGGTGAGGGTGTACGACTCCTCGGTGTCGGTGTCGGCTACTGGACGGTAATGGCGGCTCTGTCGTGGGGATGGACGGAGACCCCGGTCATGACGCCGACCTTGGCGGTCGTGCCCCCCTGTGCGGGGCGGGCCAGTCGTGCCGGGTGTGCAGCTTCGGCTGAGGTTCCAACCCGGAAGGGAGGGACTCTACGTTCGCCTGACTGACACCCCGCACGACAAGATGCGCGACCACGCCTCGACGGTTGCCGGACAGGCAGATGAGACTCAGCCGCCAAGGAGGAAGACAAGGAGGAAGACACAGCAAGTCAGCGACGTCACGGTGATGCTTGACGCGGTCGTGGCGTCGGTGTGGGCGTGGGTTCGGGGCCGACTGCAGGGCCTTGCGGAGGATGTAGTTGAGGCCGAACTCGGTTTCGCACTCACGGACGTCGGTGTATCCCGGGCCCTCCGCCAAGTCCTTCGTGTCGCGGTTCTCACCGAGGCTCCGTGGCAGGCCGGTCATTTAGATCTTGACGTGGATCTTGCGTTGGTTGAAGGTACTGGTCTGAACAACCGGGGTGGGACATGGACATGGCGCAGCAGTATGCCCAGCAGTGCTCGGAGCTGTACGCGGCTGCCGGATTCGCCGCCGTGCGGCGAACAGCACAGGCAGGGCTCGACGAGGTGGGGCCGACGGCGGTGCTGTACCGATGGCTGGGCCAGGCGCACGCCGCGGAGGACGAGGACGATCACGACGCCGAGGCGGAGCGCGCCTACCGGAGTGGTCTGGCGTTGGCGCCCGACGATTTGGGGCTGCTCGTGTGCTATCTCGAGCTGTGTCTGCGTGCGGACGCCTTCGACTATCCGGCCAGGGCAGGGCGTGTGGGTACGTTGCGGGCGCGCATCGATGAGCTGGCGCCTGCCGGGTCGCCGGCGCGCCAGCGCGTTGACGACGCCCTGGGCTGGGCCGGCCGCGGATATTGGGACGACCTGGTCGCAGCCGCAGGCCGCGTCGAGCTGCAGCAGACGGAGTCGGCCGAACTGAGCGAGCGGGTGGCTGGTGCGCTCCGTGCCGGCACCGCTGACGCAGTCTCTTCGGCGGCCGCGGGAGAAGACGTGCGGGAAGCGGAACTGGCGGCAGCGCTGGAGCTGTTGCAAGGCCGGGCGAACGCACCCCTGCGCTTTTTGCTGACTCACCGCACCGCCGCCTACGTGATCACATGTGTCGGGGCCCTCGGCGTGAACCGCCTGCTCGTCACCACCGGGGTGGTCACCTTCAGCGCCTGGGGCTGGCTGCTGTGGATTCCGTTGTTCGCGGCAGAGGGCAAGCTGCGTGCTGCCCGCAAGCTGGCTCGTGAGCGTGTCGTCGCGCGTATCGAGGAACGGCATGTTCTGGAGACGGCGGCTGTGGCGAACGCGGCAGAGCACTCGGAGGCGAAGCCTCGTACAGGTGGCACGCCGGACGGCAGCGGGCACCACTGAGAAGTGGACATACCCCGCAACACCGCGCAGGCCGAGCGGTCGCTCTTCATGGCGGCTCGCCAAAGGCTGCACCAAGCACCGCTCCGGTCAGTTCCCTGAGACGAGTGTCCGCCTGGTCGCTGCGCTCTTTGACGGCAACTGCCACCGGGGAACCGTTCCCGTACTCTTGGCCTGAGCCCTCATCAGCGGGCACCACTCCGGTCCGTATCCTGCGCCAGTCCGTGGACCGTCCGCTGATGGGAAACCGTCCCACCGTTTTCCAGCAGACCCCCGTCCAGAAGGCCTCGTGGCCGAACGCGGCGATGTCCCCGTCCAGGTCCGCCGGGAAGCGGGAAGCAACTCCTCGCACGCCGTCGCGTGTGCCGGCTCGACGTTCAGCCGCTGCCGGTACTCCTCCTGAATCGCCCGCAGTCGCCGGTCCAGCATGCTGACGTGCAACGGCCCACCATCAGCTCAACCGATGGCCGGGCTGCAGCGTTCGACGGAACCCGGTTCCCTCGCCGAACGACTCGGCCCGAGGTTGTGTCCACCGGAGACGTTGCCGTCCCACTACTTGGTGATACTGTATAGCTGTACTCGGTACCACGTAGTACCGGCAGGGCTGAGGAGTACCCGCGATGGATGACCTGACGGAGATGTTGAAGGGCACGCTCGAAGGGTGCGTGCTCGAAATCGTCGGCAGTGAGGAAACGTACGGGTACGCCATCACTCGCCGGCTGAATGAACTCGGCTTCGCCGACGTCGTCGAGGGGACGGTGTACACGATCTTGCTGCGGCTGGAGAGGAACGGGCTCGTCCAAGTGACGAAACGACCATCCGGGGTCGGTCCGCCGCGCAAGTTCTACGCGCTCAACGACGCTGGGCGCGAGGAACTCGCAAAGTTCTGGGCGAAATGGCAGTACCTCTCATCACGGATCAACAAGCTCAGGGAGGGCGAGAGATGAACTTCTGGGAGAAGGTCACAGGCAGCGATCTCACCAGGGATTGGAAGGCGTTCGGAGCCCGGGTCGAGGCCCTGCCGGACGACTACCGGGAGGCGTGGGATCAGATCGTCGCTCACCTCCTCCCCTACGGGGACTTCACCGGCCGCAACCTGACACCGATCCTCGACTCCGCCCTTGGGCTGCTCGAAGTGTCGGCAGCGGACGGGCAGAGCGTCCACGAGGTGCTCGGCGACGACATCCAGGGCTTCTGCACGGCGCTGGCCGGCGGAGCTGAGGCCCGGACTCATCGCGACCGGTGGCGCGAGCAGTTGAACAGGAACGTCGCACGGAAATTGAGCCGGCTGGGAGGCTGACGTGAGCATCCAGGACATCATCGAAGGCAAGAAACAGTGGCGGGCGCACGTGGCCCGGGTCAAGGCACTCCCGCCGGACTACCAGATCGTCTACACGGAGATGCAGAAGTACCTGTTCAAGGTCGGACCGGTCAGCCTGTCCGACGGCTCTCTCCTCCCCGGAATCGTCGACTTCTTCGAAGAGGGCGTCGCCGCGGGCAAGGGAGTCTTGGAACTCATCGGCACCGACGTCGCCGCGTTCTGCGACGACCTGATCAAGGACTCTCCCACCTACGCGGATGCCTACCAGGAATCCATTGGCGGGGAACCCGGCGCGGCCGGGAAGTGACAGCCGCCGGGCCCGGTACGCGACGCTGCCGGGTAACAGCACGCGGGATTCATGGTGAGGGCGACTTCTGCGTACAGATCCGGTCGTCCTCGTGGCGGTCGGCCGGCGCTTGTCGTCGGGCTCCACCAGCGCCAGCAGCGCTGCGGCCCGGAGGCTGTTACGGAACCTGCCCGACGGGTTGCGGATGTGGACTCGCTGGAGAGCGGGGGACGGCACTGTGGGAAGCCGTCCTGTCCCGCAAGTAGGCCAACGTACGGGCGCTCGCCGCCGCCGGGGCCGATCCCTGGCGGCCATCACTCGGCGGCTGGTCGCCGGGGCGGCTGAGCCTGGCCGGACCGATGCCCGAGCTGTTCCCGGTGCCGGAAGGGGTTCCCCTGAGCAATCCCGAGCGGGCGGCGGCGCAGGCGGCAGCATTCCGCCTCGCGTCCGCGGTCGAGGTCCCGGAGGCGGCGAACGTGCTCTCCGGGGCGGGCGCGGCCACCTGTTTCATGTGAAACGGTATCGGGCGACTCGGCGGCGGTACGATGGCGTCATGGCCGCTCATGCTTCCTCCCGAGACGCCGCGCCGCGCGCGAGCGACCGCCCCGGAGACGCCTCGCCGTTCGCCCTGGGGCTGCTGCTGCGCCGCGCGCATTGGCGCGCGGCGGGGGTGATGTCGGAGGCGCTGCGGCCGCTCGGGATCGAGTTGCGGCACTTCGCGGTACTGATCGTGCTCGTCGATCGCGGCCCCACGGTGCAGCGCGACCTGGCGGCCGAGACGGGGACGGACAAGGCGGGGATCATGCGGGTCGTCGACGACCTGGAGCGCAGGAACCTCGCCGTGCGCAAGCCCGTCCCCGGGGACCGCCGGGCGCGGGCCGTGGAGATCACTCCGGAGGGACTGGAGCTCTTCGACGCGGCCCACGTCGCGGCGGCGCCTCTGGCCGAAGGACTGGTCGCCGACCTGGGCCCCGACGACACCGAACAGCTGATGCGTCTGCTGACCCGCCTCGCGCACCCGGGCGGCCGCGAGGTCTAGGGCGGCGCCCGGGGAACCGCCCCGGTCGGCGGGCGGGCCGGCCGCGCGTCACCTGCCGTTGTCCGCGGTGAGGCGTTCGGTGAGCTCCTTCGCCTTGGTGACCGCCTCACTGTGGGCGCGCTCCCGCGAGCGCTCGAAGAGCGGGGTCAGCTCGGACATGGCCGGACTGCGCGGGGCCATGGTGAGTTCCGGGACGATGAACTCCAGGTCCAGCCCGAGGGTGCGGCGGAGGACGGCCTCCAGGTAGTTCTGGACGAACTCGAAGTTCTCGCGCGGGGTGCCCGGCGCGTAGGAGCCGCCGCGGCTGGCGACCACCACAGTGGGGGTTCCCTGTGCCGAGGGCGACTCGCCGGCCGTGCGGCCGAGCAGGAGCACGCTGTCCAGCCACGCCTTGAGGGTGGAGGGCACCGTGTAGTTGTACATGGGGGCCCCGATCAGGATGACGTCCGCCCGCTCCAGCTCCTCGATGAGCTCCAGACGTGCGGCGAACGCGGCGGATTGGCGCGCGGTGCGCTCGGACGGGTCGGCGTAACCGGCGGACCAGGCGTCCGCGGTGATGTGTGGGACCGGGTTGGCGGCGAGGTCGCGGTAGATCACTGTGCCCTCGGGGTGTTGCTCCTCCCAGGTTCGGCGGAACGCGGCCGTGACGGGCCGCGACGCGGACGCCTCGGCCGGGAACACGGACGAGTCGATGTGCAGAAGCGTGGCCATGAGGGTTCTCCAGGCAGCGGTATGGCGCCCGGAAGCGGCCGGGCGCTGGTCAGGTTCGGCATCTAGTTATACATGAGATGGTCGCGAATGATACTGTCGCAATCGCAGCCATGATCACGAACGACTAGGGAGATGTGTCCTCATGGATGTCTACGAGGCGGTCAAGAGCCGGCGATCGGTCCGCCGCTTCTCCGACCGGCCCGTCCCGCGAGAAGTCCTCAAGCGCGTGCTGTCCGCCGCCGCCTGGGCGCCCTCCGGATCGAACCTCCAGCCCTGGCACGCCTTCGTGCTCAGCGACGGCCCACTGGCCGCACTGAAGAAGCGCGCGGGGGCTCGCCTGGCCGCCGGTGACCCCTTCGACGAGCCGGAGTACGAGCAGTACCCGCAGCATCTGAAGTCGCCGTACCGCGAGCGGAGGTTCGCCTTCGGCGAGCAGCGCTACGGCGCGCTCGGCATTTCGCGCAAGGACACGGAGGCGCGCCAGCGGGCCGCGACCGGCAACTGGGAGTGCTTCGGGGCGCCCACCGCGTTGTTCTGCTACATCGACCGCGACCTGCGGCGCCCTCAATGGTCCGATGTTGGCATGTTCCTGCAAAATGTGATGCTGCTGCTGCGCGAAGAGGGCCTGCACAGTTGCACACAGATGGCCTGGGCGAAGTTCCACCGCACCGTCGCGGAGACCGTCTCCCCGCCGCGCGACCTGATGCTTTTCTGCGGCATGTCGATCGGCTACGAGGACCCCGCGGGGAACCCCGCCCGCACGGGCCGGGCCACCCTGGAGGAGACGGTCACCTTCGTCGACGGCCCGTGAGGCTCCTTCCCTACGAGTTCGTTGCTCCATCGCCTACGCGGACACAGCCACACCGGTCCGCCTACGAGATCGGCTGGCTCCCAGCCGGATGGCGGCCATACATGCGCATGCAGGAGCGGATCGGCATTCTCGGGGATCTCAAGATTGACTCGCAGGAACGCCGGATCCAACTGCGTACAGACGCGTTCGACGGCCTTGCCCAGCGGCGGAGATGTTTGGCCCGCTCGCGCAGACCGGGCCTGTGAGGCGCGAGGGCGGCCGCGCGGGTGCACGCCAGGCTTCTGGGGCGCGCGGGCGGCCGAGAGCAGAAGGGCGGGCGGGATCTCGTTGCGGTGGCGGCGCAGGATCTGCCGCAACGCGCGGGCCAGGTGGGGTACGGGTGGACACCCATGACGGCAGCTTGGCAGACGATCACACGACGTCCGGCCACTCCGTCAGGCGTCGGACCCGTCTCCTCGTCACTTAGCGTGACGCCGACGCCCGTCCGGTCACCACATCAGGAAGGTCCAACCAGCTGGAACCGCAGGCACACCAAGGGGGTTTCCTCAACCACCGGTGTGCCGACGCCCGCCCAAAAGCGGCTGTGACCGGTGCGCCACTCGTCGAGCGAGCGATCGCCCTCCCCTTCGGCGGCGGCGTGTTCCCATGTGACACCACCGAACGGAGCGAGCTCGACGCCGGTGATCTCTATCGTGGCGACATGTTCTCCGTCGTTCCCCAGCAGCGCCAGGCGCTCACCCGCGAACTCCAGACCTTCCGTCTCCTCGACGTACTCGGCCGGCAGCCCGGTCGTCGCGGTTTTCCTGCCCGCCAGGACGAGAGCGTTGAGCCGTTCGCGCATCTCACCGCTCGTGCCGAGTTCCAGCGCCCGCATGCCGTTCACCCGCGGCCACATGCGTCCTCTTCCTCCGGTACGTGTCCGCTCACCCTCCCTGCTCCGCACCGGAGGCCGGGCGATGGGGGCGGATCCGGCGTACGACTCCAGCGCCCTCGCGTCGGCGAACCGTGCCCGGTCGTCGCCCAGCTCGGCGAGCACACGGGCCCCGGGCGTGGGCCCCAGGCCGGGGAAGCTGAGCAGGATCTCGCTGTCGGCGTGCTGGTGAGAGGCGGTTGTGGCCGCCTCCGCGAGATCGTCCGCAGCCTGGCAGGAGGCGTCCAACTGCTGGAGCACGGCCGGAAGCTGCTGGCCGAAGGCGTCCTCGAGCGAGGGGAGCCGCGAGGTGCTGGGCTCACCCGTGGGGTGTGAGCCGGCTGGCCAGATGGACCGACGAGGGCGAGCTGGAACTCCGTTGCTGGTCAGACTTGCTGCTCGAACTCCAAGGCTTCGTACCGGCGCGCGGCGATGTCCTCGCGGGTGCCGACAATGAGGGTCTGGGTGTAGACGTTCAGGTCGATCGACTGTCCGTGTATTTGGGCAAGGAGGACGAGGTCGCCTTCGTCCGGCGGTGACTGCCAGGGGCTGGAGCAGCCGCCGAGTTGGACGGCGACGCCATGTGACGCGCCGCCGGCTGCCGCTTTCCGCACGGCGTCCTCGAAGTCATCCAGGATGTCCTCGCGGTCCCCGCCGACGTCCAGGAACGCGCTGGTTGCCGGGCTGTCACGCCAGTCGGGTGAGACGGTCAGTCCCGGAACCGGATACAGAACATCCGGTCGGTAGACCTTGACTTGCTCTGGCTCCCCGTCGAGCTCGTACGCCGCCGAGCATTGTGTGGTTCGCACGCCGGCGGGAACGTGCAGTACCACCGACGACTCCGGCTGGTACTCGATCGCGATGAAGAACAACAGGGTGCCGTCGGACGGAAGTTCGATGGCCAGGGCTTCACGAGGGAGCGCTGCACAATCGACGGTCAGTACCAGCGGGTTGCGCCCATCGGGCCAGTCGACGCCGTCCGGCAGGCAGGGGAGGCCTCCCGTGCGCGCGGCGGGACGTGCCTTTTGCTGCTGGGCGGGCGTCAGGTCGTGGAAAGGGACCAGGTGGAGACACGGCTGGGATTCGGCTAGCAGTTCTTGCGCCACCGGGCCCGGAACGCCATGTCTCTGGGCCGCCCTCAGAACGAGCTCTTTCACGATCGGACTGGCCATGACCGCGATCATGCCAGGACCGACTGACATCAACTCGTGTACCGGGCGCAGTTGTTGGGCCTGGGACCGTGCCAGGTTGAGCGCCGCAGGCCCTGAGGTTGCGGGCCTGCTCCAGTGTGATGGACAGCGTCGTAGGTGGTGTGAGCATGTTGGCGCGCCTCTCGAGAACTGGCGTACTGATCGGGCTCCGCGTCGGGCCGATGTGGGCGACCTGCATGGGCCAGACACTGCTGGTCCTTGATCGGCTGCGGAATGCGCCGATAACGGGTGATCAGTCACCTCGAGCCCGCCTGACCGCACTTGCGCTGAAGGACGAGAAAGCCCGTGGACACTGGTTGACGCCCCGGCAGGTCTCCTTCGACGGTGTCCGCGAAACCCGCTCGCCGTCGACCGTGTCCACGGCTCCCGTGCTTGTCGGCGGGCTTGCTGTCGGACGAGCCGCGCCGACGGGGGCGGGGGTCAGTCCAGATCGGACATGTCGAGCACGAAGCGGTAGCGGACGTCGTTGCGGGCCAGGCGTTCGAGAGCCTTGTTCACCTGGGACGACGGCAGCAGTTCGATGTCGGCGGTGATGCCGTGTTCGGCGCAGAAGTGCAGCATGGCGGCGGTGGACGGGTGGCCGCCGCTGCCGGCGGAGCTGAGTTTCTTGCGGCCGATGAGCAGGTCCATGGTTCCCACGGTGACGGGCCCGAGGTGGCCGAGGTGGCTGAGGGTGCCGTCCATGGCGGTGACGCGCAGATACGGAGCCAGGTCGTGGGGAGCGGAGATGGTGTCGATGACGACGTCGAAGTGGTCGCGGACCGCTTCCATCTGCTCGGGGTCGGTGGACACGATGAAACCCTCGGCCCCCAGGCCGCGCGCTTCGTGAGCCTTGTCCAGAGACCGGCTGATGACGGAGGTCGTGGCGCCGAGTGCCGTCGCCATCTTGACCGCGAGGTGTCCCAGGCCGCCGAGCCCGGCCACGGCGACGGTGTTGCCTGGGCCCACTCCGAGCGCTTGCAGCGGTTCCCAGACGGTGACGCCGGCGCAGAGAAGGGGGGCTGTGGCGGCTGCGTCGAGGCCCGCAGGGAGAGGGTAGGCGAACCGATTGCTCACAACGTATTCGCGGGAGTATCCGCCCAGGGTGGTCGACCCGTCCTGCCGGTCGGTTCCGCCGTAGGTAAGGGTCGGGAACTCACGGCAGAAGTTCTCCTGGCCGGCCTGGCACATGCGGCACGTGCCGCACGAGTCGACGATGTTGCCGACGGCCACGGGGTCGCCTGGGGAGAAGTCCGGAACCGCGCTGCCGACCTCGGTCACCACCCCGGTGAACTCATGCCCGGGTACGAGCACGCCGTTCGTGTCGCTCTCGAGCGCCTGCAGCGCGTGGAGGTCTGTGTGGCAGACACCGCAGTAGTCGACACGTACCGCGATGTCGTCCGGGCGCAGCTCCCGGCGCTCCAGCGCAGCGCGGCGCAGAGTGCGTGTCGTGCTGTCCGCCTGCCATCCGGTCGTGGAACGCATTTCTGACTCCTAAGACAGACTGTTCGGTCTATTTGACCGTAGAGGGGTGAGGCACGAAAAGCAAACAGACGAGTCTGTCTGTTAAGGTCCGGGTATGCCTGACCAGCCATCGAGCAGTCGCGGAGCCGCGACGTACCAGCGCATCGTCGACGCCGCCACCCAGGAATTCGCCCAGTACGGCATCGCCGGTGCGCGCATCGAGCGGATCATCACCGCCGCGCGCACCAACAAGGCGCAGCTCTATGGCTACTTCGGGAACAAGGAACAGCTCTTCGATGCGATCTTCTTCGCGTCACTGGAGCGCATCACCAACGTCGTCCCCATCGACGCCACGGACCTCGCCGACTGGGCGGTGCGCCTCTACGACGAGTACCTCAGCCGCCCCGACCTGATCCGGCTCGCGACCTGGGCGCGCCTGGAGCGGCGCCCCACCGGGCATCTCGTGGCGGACCACGACCGCTACGACGACCACAAACTCCGCGCGATCGCAGAGGCCCAGGCCGCCGGGCGCATCAGACAGGGAGACCCCTTCGACGTGATGGCCATGGTCATCGCCATGTCCATGGCCTGGTCTCCGGTGAGCAACGTGTACGCCGCCTCGGCCCAGGAACCACAGAGCGTGCACGACCAGCGGCGCACCCTGCTCCGGGACTGCGTCAGCCGCGCCGTCGCCCCGGACCGGGGAGCCTGAGCGCCATGACGGTCAGGTCTCGAGGCACAGTGGCACCGCGCAGCCCCGAAGGCCGGTAACGGCCACTCGGGGCTGCCCCGTTCAGCGCAACCGAACTCCGCAGAGGTGGTTCACTTCCGCGTCGGTCACCACCGCGGCAAGAGGGGTGACACCGCTGGCCGGCCCGTAGCCCGGCCGACTCCTCAGGGTGCCCACCGCTTGAGCATGTCCTTCATCGCGTCCGCCATGGCGAATTGCATCAGCGGGCCGTAGGTGATCCGGCCTACACCGAGACGGCGGAAACGCTCAAGATCGTGCCTGACGGGATGGGCCGTGGCATTCACAGGAACGGTGACGGCGCCGATCACCGCCGTGAGCAAGTCGTCGTCGTCCTGAATACCCACCGGGTAGAGACTGTCGGCGCCGGCCTCTTCCAGGGCCCGCAGTCGCTCGATCGCCTCGTCGAGAACGGCGGAAGCGTCCTGCGCGTGCATGAAGAGATCGGTGCGCCCGTTGACCCAGACCGGAACACCTGCGTCGTCAGCCGCTGTACGCAGCCCGGCGACATAGCTTGCGTGCTCCTGCGTGCTGCGTACGCGGCCACCGTCCGAGTGGACGGTGTCTTCGATGTTGAGACCGACACCGCCGACCTCGATGAGTCCGGCGACGAGGTCTGCGGGCTTCTGCCCGTATCCGGCCTCCAGGTCCACGGAGACGGGTACGTCGACTGCGGCGATGATGGGCTTGACGGCCGCGAGTACCTCCTCGAAGGTCTGCCCCTCGTTGTCGTCGGCTCCCCGGGAGTCGGCGAGGGGATGGCTGCCGACGGTGAGCGCGGGGAAGCCGGAGGCGACTGCCGTGCGTGCGGACCAGACATCCCAGACGGTCGGCAATACGAGCGGCTTGTACTGGGCGTGCAACTGCTTGAGGCGTTGAGCGCGCTCAACGGTGGTGTGAGAGACCATGTCAGGGACGCTACCCCGGGATTGCCGCGGACAATGTGCTGACTGGCCTTGACCGGTGACGGGAGGGCGAACTCCTGGTGGCCGATCGGACCCGGGAGCTCGACGGGCCGTAGGGTCTGCCGGTTGCTCATCCTGTCCGCCACGGCGCGAGCGGTGGCGCGTATCCCTTCGGTCTGCGCAGTCAGCTTCAGCCGCGCCGGCTTGCGCGACGAGTCGCGGGCGTCGGACGCGGACCGATGGCTACCGCGGGCCAGGCCGGGCGGGAGCAGGCCCGTGTACGTGGGCCGACCGGGTGCCGTCACATCATGCGCCCCCCAAGACGTGCGGCGTCACCGCGGTGTGATTGTCGCCGCCGTGGGCGTCGGATTACGGATGAGGGCCCTTCCTTCGGCAGGATGGGGGGCATGACCGAGATCCGCACGCCCCGTCTTCTCCTCCGTAGCTGGCACGACGATGACCTTGCCCCGATGGCGGAAATCAACGCGGACCCACGGGTGATGCGCTGGGTCGACGACGGTTCGGTGCGCGACCTGGATGAGACGGCCGAGGAGATCGAACGCTGGGAGGAGGGATGGGACGAGGAGGGCTTTGGACTCTTCGCCGTCGAACTGTTGGCTTCGGGCGAACTGATCGGCTTCACGGGGTTGTCGGTGCCCGAATTCCTGCCGGAGGTGATGCCCGCCGTGGCGATCAGTTGGCGTCTGGGCTCACAGTTCTGGGGTCAGGGATACGCCTCCGAAGCCGCGCACGCCACATTGGAGTTCGCGCTCCAGGACCGCGGCCTGGACCGCGTCATCAGCATCAGCCGGGTTGAAGACACTGCCTCTGAGAACGTCATCCGCAAGCTCGGCATGGTGCCCGAGCGGGAGACGGCACACCCGATGTACGGCTATCCACTGCGCGTTCACGCTATCGACCTGACCGAGTTCCAGGCGTAACGGAGCATTTCTGTGCCTGCCTCGCGCACCCGCACCCGCCGCCCGTGCCGGCATGGTCCGCTTGGCGGCAGCTCCGCCCGCAACGGGGCATCATGCAATGCTGAGCTGCAGGCCGCCGCCCTGGTGACGCCGGATCGGCCTGGCGCCGGCCCATCGGGAGACAGCCGCCACGAGCACCTTCCCGCTCTACGTGCCGTCGTAGGGCCGAGGTGGGGCCAGCAGGGTCGATGCTGCGGACGAGCGCCCGGGTGTGCCATCGGGCCCCACTTTGGGTCAGGGTTCGAGTGCGGCCGTATCACCGCCGAGAGCGCATCTCCTATGTGCAGCTCGGGCACACCTCGCAGCCGTCACCGCACGGCTCCTCGCTCCGCACGCCACGCCGGGCAGAAGGACTTGGCTCAGCCCTTCGCCGCAAATGGCAGGCGAGTGAGGCTGCGGTCGTGTAGGCGGCTGAGGAGCAGCAGTGAGCAGGTGGCGCCGATCAGCGCGCAGAACATGTCCCACTGGGTGTCCCAGACATCGCCCTGAGTGGCCAGAAACGCGTCGGCGGCCTGTCCGCCGATCACGGCCGCAGCCCACTCCAGCATCTCGAAGACGGCACTGAAGGCGAGGCAGGCGCAGACCGTCAGCGGGGCGAGCCAGCGGCTGCCGCGCAACGGTGAGGTGCGGACCAGGAGTTCCCGGACCAGGATCGCCGGGACGAAGCCCTGCATGAGGTGGCCGAAGCGGTCGTAGGGATTGCGCTCCAGGCCGAACCAATCGCGCACCCAGTCACCGGCCGGGACTTCCGCGTAGGTGTAGTGCCCACCCACGATCAGGACCAGCGCGTGAACGCCGAGCAGACCACACAGCAGGCCGCTCAGCGGGAACCGCCTTCGCAGGAGGATCGCCAGGGGCAGGCCCACCATCACCCAGACAGTCTCCAGCAGCCAGGTGGTCGGGTCCTTGGCACCCCACGCCGACACCATGAGCGCTGCGGCGACGACGGCCACGAGAACGGCGGGCAGGCGGCTACCTGGACCGCCGAGGGCCGGCGGTGCGTCCGACGGCGCCGGGTTGACGGACATGTTGGTGGCGGACATCGTGTGCTCCTCGTGTCTGTGTACTGCCGCCATCCTCGGGGTCGTCGCGAATCCCGGCATGAGTGCGCCTACTCATCTGCCGAGTGGGGGGGCGGGTTGGGACCTCAGCGGGAGGACCGGGGGACGCCCGCCATGCCCACAACTGGGCTCGCCACCCGATCATCACCGATCCGGACCACGCGGCCGCTGCCGCGACCGCTCGCAAGGCGGCCGCCGGCCCGAAGCCGGATCCGCAAGTCCGCTGGAGGCGCGTGACGCGCACCCTGCTCACCGTGTGCCTGGGCAACCTCTTGACGTATCGACGGGCGGACCGAAGAATTCACGCCATTGCCTGACAACGTTGTCTGACCGAGAGGTGCCGCGCGTGCTGCCGAGATCCCCCATGGACCGTCGCCGCTTCATCCAACTCCTCGGCGCCACGAGTGCGCTGGCCTCCCTGCCTCTCGCCATGGGCAGCGGCACAGCTCAGGCCCACGGACAACACCGGAGCGGCACGGCATCCGACCCGGTGGCGGACATCTATCACCGCGTCCTGCTGAACCACACCCGTTGGACGGAAACCCAGTGGGACGCGGCCCGCGGCTACTACACGAACAAGGATTTCAGCTTCGCCGTCGTACTCGGCCATGCGGTCCTGCTCACCCGCGGCAACTACGACGAGGTCCGAGCGGGGACGGAGAAGCAGGTCCTCAAGGCTCGGACGATAGCGACCATCAAGCACTTCGCCGCATCCAACAGACTGACGGGCGGCACCCAGTGGGGCCGGACACTGTTCTTCGACACCACGTTCCAGCTGTACTTCGTTCTCGCCGCGCGGCTGCTGTGGGACGACCTCGACGAGACCACTCGCTCCCGCGTCGACACCATCGCCCGTGAACAGGCCGCCCACACCACCGCGTTGGGCACGGGAAACGACCCCGCCTCGGGCAGCTGGACCCCTCGGGGCCTGCTCGGCGGCCACGAAGGAGACACCAAGCTCGAGGAAATGGGTGTCTACGCGCAGTCCCTGGCCCCGGGCCTGGCCTGGGCCGTGGACGACCCACGGCACGGTGACTGGGCCACAGCCTTCGGTGCGTGGTCGCGCAACGAGGCCGGACTGCCCCAGGCGGACCTGGCGAACCCGGCGCGCGTGGACGGGGCTCCCGTCTCGGACAACACCGCCCGCAACCTGTACGACACCTTCATCGTCGAGAATCACGGCTCGTTCGGCCCCCATTACCAGGAGGAGCTGTGGCGCACCTCGGGCCGTAACGCCGCCCACTTCATCGCCGCGGGCCGGCCGCTGCCCCAGGTGCTCACCAACCAACCGAACGCCGATCAGCTGTGGAGCACCCTCCTCGGCGTCATGAGCGACGCCGGTGAGCCGCTGATGCCGATGGTCAACGACCGGGAGCACCTCTACGGCCGCGACGTCATCCCGCTCGCGTTCCTCGCCCAGGTGGTGGGGGACAGGGCTGCCGCCCGCGCGGAAGTCGCCCTGGCGGAGCGACTGGAGGCGTACCAGAGCTACCCGCCGGAATTCCGGATCGCGAAGTTCTCGGGTGAGCCGAAGTACGAGCCGGAGGCCCGAGCGGAAGTCGCCATCAGCTACCTCCTGCACCTGTGGGCGAACGAACAGGGTCGTACGGTCCGCCCTCTCTCCACGGACGAACTGTTCGAACACGCCGCGGGCGTCACCGACTTCGGCTCCGGGCCCGGCCTGGTGTCGCACCAGACGCCCGGGGCATGGGCGGGTGCCGTGACCAAGCCCGGCTTCGTGAAGTTCGCCTGGCAACCCGGTCACGACGACTGGCTCTTCAAGCTCAGCGGGTCCACGCCGATGTTCCTGCCGACGACATCCCTCAAGGCGACGCAACGCCGGGTGCGGACCTACCGCGGGAGCCGGGACGGCTTCGACGGCAGCGCCACGATGCTCCAGGTGGGGTCCGGGTACGCCGGATTCACCACGCTTCCCACCGGTGCCGTCGTGTATGCGACGTCGGGTGTCGCTGCGGGGGAGGGACACCTGGAGATCCACAATCTGACGATGCCGGGCGTGCCCGGTCTGACCGGGACGCGGACCTACCGCTTCGCCGAGGGAAGCGCCACCGTGGCCTCGGCCGACTCCCGGCCGGCCACGCCGGCCGCGCGCGTCGACGAGGTGACGTTCGCGCGCACCGAGGTGCGGCACCTGCGCATGCTCGGTGTGCGACCCGACCCCGCCTACGGATACTCGCTCTTCGCGTTCGAAGCGCGCGACGGCGCGGACGGCGCCGATCTGGCCCGGACCGGTACGGCCACCGCCTCCTCCCACGACACCGGCAGGGAACCGGCGCTGGCGGTGGACGGCAGCACGACCACCCGCTGGGCGGTGTCACGGGGCGACCGCCCCCGGGCGGACAGCTGGCTGGCTGTCGACCTCGGGGCCCCGCACGAGGTGGACCGGGTCACCCTGCGCTGGGAGGCCGCCGCGGGACGCGCCTACACGGTGCAGGGTTCGGCGGACGGACTCCAGTGGGACGACCTCGCCTTCTGGCCGGTGCCCGACGTCACCAGCCGGGGCGGATGGCTGGACGTCGACGGCCGCGCAGGCCTGGTGGTGCGGGGGGCCGCCTCCAACCTGACGGTCCACCAGGACGAGATCATCCTGGCCGACGGCCCGGCCGCACCCCTCCTGGTCGAGGGACTCCCCGGCGCCTCGTCCCGTAGCCTGCGCGAGCGGGCCGCGACACCCGTGCCACGAACGGAGGCCGAAGCCGTCCGCGCCGCCCTCACCGACGATCACCTCAGCCTGTTCAACCTGTCGGACGAGCCCGTCACGACGCGTGTCGACGTACCGCAGACCGGCCCCGCGAGGCTGCTGTTCGAGGGACTCCAGACCCTCACCGACGGCGGCACCGCCTACGACGCCGAACTCGACGCGGCGGAAGCCCGGCTGCTGCCGCCACGGCTGACCGTACGCCCGCTCAACGGCCGGCTTCTGCCGGCGGGTCTGCGGGCGCGCGTGGTCGACGGCACGACGGTCGAACTCACGGGGCCCGCCTGCCGTGTGCAGGTGACCGCCCAAGGGCGCAGTGAAGTGGCGGTGGTCAAGGCCGGCCGCACCACGGCGGTCACCGTGAAGCGGGCCACCGCCTACCCTCTGCGTAATCTGGCGCTGGGTTGCACGGTGTTCCCGACCAGCCCCTTGCCGCCGGGTATGTCGGACCCGTCCGCCGCTGTCGACGGTGATCCGGCGACGGCGTGGACGCCCGGTCCGAACGGCCGCCTGGTCGTCGACCTCGGCGGCCGGCTCCGTGTCCGCGACATCCGCACGGAATGGACGAACGGACACGTGCCGGGGCTGCGCGTCGAGTTCAGCAGTGACGGCCTCACCTACACCCCGGCCGGTCAGCTCACGGGCCGTGGCCGCGACCGGCACCTCAGCACGGACATCACCGCCCGCTACGTGGCCCTGGCGACCGACGCGGGACACGAGGGCGGTGGCCGCCTGATCCACCTGTCCCTGCAGTGACACCAGGCCCGCTTCAGGCCGATGGTTCACCCACGACGTAGTGCGGCCCTCCCTTCCCCCGACACCCTGCTGTCGGCCGGGAGGGCCCTCGTGCGGGTGGGTCCGCCAGCCGATCACCACCCCAGACGCCTGAGTTGGGCGCCCATTCGCACATGATCGGCACTGCACCTGTTGATGCGTATCAGCCGCGCCCTTCCTCTTGACAGGGCTACCCGCCGACGCAACCGTTGAGAGCGCTCTCACTCATGTCATGTACATACACGAGGAGAACTGATGCGCGCTTCGCGTTGGCTTGCCGGTGCCGTTCCGCTGGGGCTCGTCGGGCTCCTCGCACTCGGGCAGGCCGCGTTCGCTGCCCAGCCGGACGAGCAGCCTACCGACCGGCGCGCCCAGGAGACGGACAGGGACGCGACGAACCGGGCAGTGACCGTGTCGGATCAGCCCTCAACGCTGGGACGCTCCCTGGTGGGCGGGGCGGACCCGACTGTGATCAAGGTGGGCGACCTGTATGTCTCGGCCAAAGCCGTGGACGGCGGGATTGCGGTGCGCACGGCCGCCACCCCGGAGGCCGTGGCCACCGCGCCCAAGCACCAGGTGTGGCGGGACACCGCCGGCCTGGGCGAGGTGTGGGCGCCGGAGATCGTGCACCACGACGGCCAGTACCGGATCTACTTCGCCGCCGGTCGAGGCGCGGCCCACCGGATGTACCACATAGGGTCGGCCAACCCGACGTCCGGCTACTCCGGGGCCGTCAAGGTGTCCCTGCCCGGCGACAAGTGGGCCATCGACGGGGCGCCCTTCACCTACAACGGGCAGCGCTGGTTCGTATGGTCGGGCTGGTCCGACGACACCAACGTCGAACAGAACCTCTACATCGCCCGGATGAGCAGCCCCACCGCGACCACCGGCGGCCGGTACGTCATCTCGCAGCCGCGCGAGCCCTGGGAGCGGGTCGTGGGCAACCCGTACATCAACGAAGCTCCCCAGCCTGTCGTCGACCCCTCCGGGCGGCTGCACGTCGTCTACTCCGCGAACGGCAGCTGGAGTGACAAGTACTGCATCGCCGACCTGCGGCTGCGGGCAGGCGGCGACCCCACGTACGTCTGGGACTGGTACAAGAGCAACGGCTGCCTCTTCGGCTCGCACGCGCCGTCCATGATGTCCGGCTGGACTCCGACCGTGAACGTCGACGGACCCGGCCACCACTCGTTCATCCTGCCCCGGGGCGACGTCAACGCCGCTCCGCCCTCCGGAAACCGCTTCCCCACCCTGTACCACGCGGTCGCCAAGGGCACCCCGTACTCGTGGTCCAACCGCTACTGGTACTCCGGTACGGCGGTCTGGTGGAGCAACACCACCTACCGGCGCGCCAACGTTCCCGGGAGCACGACCGATGCGGGCTACAGCCTGAAGTTCTTCGAGTAGGCAGAAGAAGAATCGGTGGTGTACGAACTGGTCCTTGACGCTCCCGGTGACAGGGCGCCGGCGAACGTGGACGGTTCGGGCGAGGCGCTCCACGCAACACCTTCGCCACCTCCGCGGTCCCCGACAAGACGGTCATCGCTGCGTTGCCCGTCGGGTGCCTGACCACTTCCGCAGCCGGTGCCGGCACGCCGGAATCCCGGCAGGGGTTTCACCACCGCAGTCTGAACACCTGAAGGGCCCTCACCGATTGCCGATCGAAGGGCCTTCGGGTTCGCCTTGGGGGCCGACAGGAAGGTGTGCGCGCCCCACTCGGGCGGGGACCCGGTTGCCGATGGTCACCACGACGGAGTGGTCTTGGCCAGACCGTGCGGTGCTGAGGACGCGGGCGGCGTTCGCGCGGCACAGCAGCGAGCCCGAGCGCTCTGCCCTGCCGCTCCTCAGCTGTAGCCGTACGTGGCGCCGCTTCTGCACGCGGCCGGCGAGGAGAAGCGGGATCGTGCCGGACGGCTTATGGGAGGTCTCTCGGACTCGCGGCAGCCCTGTGCTGCTACAAGCGACTCGTCCGCCTTACCCGGAAGGGCACGGTCTTGGCCGTCCGCGCCTCGGTCACGACCCGGACCCTCGCGGGGAGCGCGCTGCCGCATCCTCCGTACCGGCGACTTTCACACCCCTGTCACGCGCCCCTTCCTTGGCGTTTGGTGCCCCTGAAACACTCCTTCCGCGCAGATTCCGTCACGTTCAGGTCGTCCCGCACCTCACGATGAGAGGTCAGTTCCACATGTCCGAAGTCAACCGGCGCCGCTTTCTCCAACTCGCGGGTGCCACCACGGCCTTCAGTGCCCTGTCCGCCAGCATCCAGCGCGCCGCCGCCCTGCCGGCCAACCACCGCACCGGGTCGATCGAGGACGTCGAGCACATCGTCGTCCTCATGCAGGAGAACCGCTCCTTCGACCACTACTTCGGCACCCTGAGAGGTGTCCGCGGCTTCGGCGACCCCCGCCCGGTCACGCTCGGCAACGGCAAACCGGTCTGGCACCAGGAGAAGGACGGCAAGGAGCTCCTGCCCTTCCACCCGGACGCCGACGACCTCGGCATGCAGTTCCTGGAGGGCCTGCCGCACTCGTGGCCGGACGGCCAGCAGGCCTACAACGGCGGCAAGTACGACCGGTGGGTGCCCGCCAAGGGCACCACGACGATGGCGTACCTGACCCGGGAGGACATCCCCTTCCATTTCGCCCTCGCCGACGCCTTCACCGTCTGCGACGCCTACCACTGCTCGTTCATCGGCTCCACCGACCCGAACCGCTACTACATGTGGTCCGGCTACACGGGCAACGACGGCAGCGGCGGCGGCCCGGTCCTGGACAACGCCGAACTCGGCTACGGCTGGACCACCTACCCCGAGCGTCTGGAGCAGGCCGGCATCTCCTGGAAGATCTACCAGGACATCGGCGACGGCCTGGACGCGGCCGGCTCCTGGGGCTGGATCCAGGACGCCTACCGCGGCAACTACGGCGACAACTCCCTGCTGTACTTCGACAAGTACCGCAACGCCCAGCCCGGCGACCCCTGGTACGACAAGGCACGCACCGGCACCGACGTCAAGAACGGCGACGGCTACTTCGACCACCTGCGCGCCGACGTCAAGGCCGGAAAGCTGCCCCAGATCTCCTGGATCGCCGCCCCCGAGGCCTTCTCCGAGCACTCCAACTGGCCCTCGAACTACGGCGCCTGGTACATCGCCCAGGTCCTGGACGCCCTCACCTCCAACCCCGAGGTCTGGTCGAAGACGGCCCTGTTCATCACCTACGACGAGAACGACGGCTTCTTCGACCACGTCGTGCCGCCGCTGCCGCCGAAGGACGCCTCCCGCGGCCTGTCCACCGTCGACGTCACCCCCGACCTCTTCCCGGGCGACGGCCGCAGGACGGCGGGCCCCTACGGGCTGGGCCCGCGCGTGCCGATGCTGGTCGTCTCGCCCTGGAGCAAGGGCGGCTACGTCTGCTCCGAGACCCTCGACCACACCTCGATCCTGCGCTTCATGGAACGCCGCTTCGGCGTGCGCGAGACGAACATCTCGCCGTGGCGCCGGGCGATCTGCGGTGACCTGACGGCCGCGTTCGACTTCTCCCGCAAGGACGCGCGCCCGGCCCCGCTGCCCGGCACCGACGCGTACGAGCCGCAGGACCGCGAACGCCACCCCGACTACAGGCCCACCCCGCCCGCCGACCCGCGCATGCCCCGCCAGGAGCGCGGACTGCGCCGCTCCCGGCCGCTGAAGTACGCCCCGCACGTCGACGCCTCCGTCGACGCGGCCGCCGGGAAGCTCACCCTCACCTTCGCCTCCGGGCCGCAGGCCGGCGCTGCCTTCCACGTCACCTCCGGCAACCGCGCCGACGGTCCGTGGACGTACACCACCGAGGCCGGCCGGACGCTCCGGGACACCTGGAACTCCGCCTACTCCGCGGGCTCCTACGACCTGACCGTGCACGGCCCGAACGGCTTCGTGCGCGTCTTCAAGGGTTCGAACAGCACAGCCGGCTGCGAGGTCACAGCCCGCCACCGGGGCGACGACCTCGAGCTGACCTTCACCCACAGCGGCACCGGCACGGCACGGCTGCGAATCGCCGACGGCTACGGCGGTAAGCCCTCGGCCGTCACGGTCCGCCCGGGCGCGACCGTGCGGCGGACCGTCGACCTCGCCGGAAGCCGCCGCTGGTACGACCTGACCGTCACCGTCGACGGCGACAAGGCCTTCCTGCGCCGGTTCGCGGGGCACGTCGAGAACGGACAGCCGGGCGTGAGCGACCCGGCGATCATCACCGCGTAGCCGTGGTGAGGTGCCCCGGTCGCGCGGCCGGGGCACCCACGCCGGTCCTCCGGCCGCGGTTCGCGTTCGTACGCCTGAGATGTGAGGCGGCAGGAACGAGGGCGGCCCCCGGCGTGAATATCACGATGGGGGCCGTCCTCGTCTTTCCGCGCTCGGGTCAGTACAGGCCCTTGAACGTGTTCCAGCCGCCCGCGCCGACCAGCACCCGGCTGCTGTACGTGCCGTTTCCCGTGGACGCGTACCGCCACAGCCTCCCGGCGGTGTCGCGGGCCAGCAGGTCGGTGCGGCCGTCGCCGGAGAGGTCGCCGGTGCCGACGAGGGCGGAGTAGGCGTTCCAGCCGCCGCCGACCTTCTCCCGCCTGGTCACGCTGCCGGCGGCGGTGCCGTAATACCGCCACAGGACACCGGCGGAGTCCTGGCCGAGCAGGTCGCCGCGTCCGTCGCCGTTCAGGTCACCGGCGCCGGTGATCCACTTGTACAGCTTCCAGTTCGCCTGGATCCGCACCCGGGTCTTGAGACGGTGGTCCGCCGTGCCCGCGTAGAAGTAGATGTCGCCGGTCGTGGTCTGGCGGGCGATCAGGTCGGTGTGGCCGTCGCCGTTGAGGTCGCCGGGTGACGTCAGCTGGTCGTACTGGCCCCAGCCCTGGCCGATCACCGTGTACGGCGACGAGGCGCCGACGACCTTGCCGCAGCCGGGGCGGTAGGCCCGCAGCTCGTTGCCCAACCGGACCAGAACGTCGGCGCACCGGTCGCCGTCCACGTCGCCGACGGGCACGATCACCGAGCCGGCGGCAAACGCCCCGGCGGTCCCAGCGGTGCGGGAGTTCACTCCGCCGGTCCCGGTACCCCGGTACATCCATACGGCCCCGGCGGAGTCCGTCGCCAGCAGGTCGCCGAAGCCGTCGTCGCCCGCCATGTCCCGCCACACGGCGGCGCCTCCGGTGACCGGCACGGTCCCGGAGACGGACAGGTCGGCGCCGGCGCCGTCGGCGGGCTTCGCGGTCACGGTCCAGGTATAGGTGCCGTTCGGGACGTACCGCCCGGCCGCGTCCTTGCCGTCCCAGGAGGCCGACAGGAGGCCGCGGACCTCGCCGCCGGACAGGGTGCGCACGGTGCTGCCGCTCGCTTTGTTCTTCAAGGTCAGCGTCCAGGAGGCGGCGGGCTTCGACAGCCACCAGCGCGACGTAAAGGTCTTCCCGGCCTTGATGTCCAGGGCGGACGACGTCTCCGCGTCGATGACGGCGATGCGGGAGGCCGGGACGCCCGAGGGGACGATCCGCACCCGGCGGTCCGCACCCGCGTAGGCGATGTGTCCGCCGAAGCGGTCCACTGTCCATCCGGCCCGGGGCACGGTCCGGTCGCCCAGTTCCGCCGCGGTGACGATGACGCGCTGGGGCAGGTCCGCCTCGGTGGCACCGGCCTGGAGACCCCCGTGCAGGTCGACGAGGGTGAGGCCGGTCGTGCCCGACTGGCGGACCAGGTAGCCGTCCCCGAGGAGCGCCTTGTCGGTGCCGACCTTCAGGGAGCGCTTGGCCTGCCGGTCGTAGACGCCGCCGCCACGGTAGTTGGGCCAGGAGTCCTCGCACTGCCAGTACACCCAGCGCCCCACGGCCTGCAGTTCGCGGGGGACGCACCCGGCGTCGAAGGTCTCGCCCGCGGCGCCCGTCGACAGGTTCTTCGCCGTCACCGTGGTCGAGAGGTTCTGACCGGGGTCGTCCCAGCTTCCGGTGGCGCTCCACAGTTGGTTGCCCCACACGGCTGACGCGACGATCTCCCGCTTCTCCAGGACGCTTCCGGCGTCGCCGTTCTCGAAGCGCAGGACGGCCTGCGAGCCGCCCCAGGCCTGATTCACCACGCCGTACCGGCCGGACAGGTCGACGAGTTCGGGGCCGCCGAGTCCGGAGGTCACCCGCGGGCCCCAGGCGGAGTCGCCGTTGCGTTAGAGCATGGTGACGTCCTGCTCGGTACCGGCCTCGCGGCCGTGGTGCCCGGCGCCGGAGGCGAACATGGTCACGCAGTAGCCGTTCTCGCTGTCGCCGCAGTCGCTGTCGCGGCCGCTGACGAGGCCGTCGACGGTCGAGTTCAGCTCCTCGGGGCGGCCGGAGGTCTTCAGCCAGGTGCTGCGGTAGGCGCCGACGTAGGTGCCCGGCATGTAGAGCTTGGAGTCGTCGGCGGTGGTGAGGATGCCGCTGCCCAGTGAGATGCCGAACGGTTCGGCCTCCCGGTCCTCGATGGCCGTGACGCGCTTGCGGGTGACGGTGCCGTCGGCGGCGGGCGTGAGGAGGTAGTACCCCCAGTCGAGCGGGCCGTAGTCGGTGTCCTTCTCGGCGCCGGTCACCAGCAGGGAGCCGTCGGGCGTGCGGTGCACCGAGGGGGAGGCGACGGTCAGCAGGGACTGCCAGTTGCCCTCGGTGTCCTCCAGAGCGAGGTGGTTGCCGCGGTACTGGTTGTCGCCGGGATTGGGCGGGGACACGGTGGCGAAGCCGTCGGCGAAGGGCAGGATCGTGTCGTCGTACGCGCCGACGTCCCGCAGGTCGAGGGTGGTCGGCTCCGCGTCCAGGTCGTCGCGGCGGTACACCTGGGCGGCGTAGGACTGCGGGGCGCCGAGGTGGAAGACGGTGTCCTGGTCGAAGGTGACGCTCTCGCCGTGGGTGGAGAGTGTCTTCACCTTGCCGGCGGCGAGGTCGACGACCCACCACCCCTGGGACATCGTGGTGTCGTCCCACTTGATGGCGCGGACGGCCACGGACCGGGAGTCGCCGGTGCCGACGGTGAGGTTCCAGCCTTCCGGCAGGCCCTCCAGCTTATGGTCCCGAACCTGGCCGTTCTCCGTGCGCAGCAGGTGCAGGCTCGTTTCGGCGTTCTCGGCGCCGGTGCGGGTGATGACGGTGTCGCCGTAGGTGGCGACGTACGACTGGCCCTCCGGGATCGGGACGGTGACCGCCGGTCCGTCGCCCGCCCGCTGCTGGAGCGTCACGTGCGGAGACGGGGACGCCGCGTAGAGGGCGACCGTGTCGGAGCCGTGGCCGAATTCCCCGGGGTACTCGGCGATGCGGAGGTCGTCCACGTCGTAGGCGAGAGGCTTCGGCAGCCGGTGGTCGAGGACGGTCGTCGTGCCGGTGGCGTAGTCGATCCAGCGGAGGCGGTCGTCGCCCTCCTGCGCGGTGAGGAAGCCGGTCTCGCCGGTGTTGAGGACGAGAGTGGCGCGGGGCACGAAGCGGGCGCCGGGGCTGATGACGACAGGTTCGGCGGACGCCGCGGTCGTGTCCGCGGCGGTGGCCGCCCCCGTGGCGGCGCCGATGCCGGCGGTCACGGCGAGCGTGACGGTGAGAGCTGTACGGCCGAGCGCACGCCGACGGCGCACGGCCCGCTTGTCCGGCGGACGATTCACGTGTGAAGTCCCTCCCCAGGGCGCCGCGCAGGGGGGCGTATCACGATGCCGCCGCTCGTCCTGCGCGAGCAGGGGCGACAGTAGCAGGAGGTGATCACGGCGCGGCAGAGGTGGACCCCCGGGGCGACGTGCCCCACATGGCGTCGGGGGCCGCCCCACGCCCGGGCCGCCGCGCCCGTCTCCCCCCGTCGGCCGTCCGGTCCCGCCTCGGCCGCGCCGTGGTGCGCGCCGACACCCAACGCCTGGCGTGCACAGCCCTGTTGTGGGGCTTGGCGTGAGCCGGTTCAGGGTGCGGTCACCGGGCCGGGGGGACAGGAGGAGAGCGGTGACCACCCGCCCGCTGCCCCGGTCGACTCCACTCTCCGGTCCGCCGACTGTCCGAGGGCGTTGCGGGACTGCCCCGCACCCCGTCACGGTGCGGTCCGCCGACCGCAGGGCGGCGACCACCACCCGCCCTCAGCTGGCACGCCGACCCGGCCAATCCGTCTGCACACACCGCGCGTGTGAGGGAGATCCCCCCATGTCCATAGTCACCCCCGCCACCACGACCACCGCCACGACCGGCGAGGCTACGGCCGCCAAGGCCGAGACGTCGTGCAGCACACACCCCGCCACACTCACATTCCCGCCGTGGCGGGCAACGCCAACCTCCGCGCGCTCCTCGGCCAGGGCATCCATGAGGGCCCCGGCCGAGGAGCGCGGCCTGATCGCTCCGGCGCGAGTTCCTGATCTCCGGCGCCTGGTGGACGGCAAGGAAGGCTGGCGGCAGGTCGTAGAGGAGGGACGCGACCGCTTGCACCGTCAGCAGCTCCGCTCGGCGATGAGGCGGAACACGGCCTTCGTCAAGCAGTTCATGCGCGAGGAGAAGAAGCAGGCTTGACTTTGTCGCGTCGCCGTCGGCGAGCGCAGGACGGGTGCTCCTGCGGCGCGCCACGCGCCCAAGTTCCTCCGGGAGGGCTGGCTGGTGAGTGGACAGCGGATGTGGTCGGACCGGTACGACCCGCCGTTGGTCCGTGTCCCGCCTGATCGTGCGGGACGCGGACCGCTGTCGACTTTCGGCGGCGCGCCCAAAGCCAGATCATGGAAATCCGGACTCCTGTCAGAGCGACGGCCCCTTGCGCTTCATGACGGGCTCAGGCGGGCATCGTCTCCGGGTCACAGACGCTGCGCGTCATCGCCTCTCGGGCAGCTTGCCGTACAGCCCTGACGGTGGCTTCACTCCGCCTTGCCCGCAACCAGGCGAGGGCAGACGTGGAGGGCGCAAGGTCGGCCACGTCGACGTACTTGACGCCCGGCCGGGCGAAGTACTCGCGAGCGGCCGCCGGCAGGAAGCACATCGCTTCACCGGCGGCCACGGTGTGCAGCAACGATTCCATGTCGGTGACCACCGGTCCGTAACGGACACGGCTACCGTCGGGGCGCGGGTCGACCGCCCAGAAATCCCACCACAGGCGCGGTACCTGCTGCGGCATGTCGACCACGGGCATTCCGTAGAAGTGGGCCAACGTGAGAGCGGGCAGGGCCGCCAATGGGTGATCGGCGGCGAGACACGCCACGCGCGGCTCCGTGGCCAGGTGGTGCACTTCTATGTCGTCCGTCACCGGCGGGCGGAGGAAGACGACATCGGCCTCCTGCTGTGCCAGCGCGGCAAGATGATCGCCGAAGCCCAAATTGATCAGCTGCACGGTCATACCCGGGTGACGGTTGCGGAGCAGGCCGAGCACGGAGCGTGTGTGCTTCATGGAAGCTTCTGCTCCCATGGTTCCTACGACGAGCCGACCGGATACCTGCCGCACCTGGGCGTCGGCGACGCGCCGCAGCCGGTCGACAGCGCCGACCGCCGCTCGAGCTTCGGGGAGCAGTGCCTGCCCCGCTTCCGTGAGACGAACCGTCCGGCCCGAGCGCTCCACCACAGCTACCCCCAAGCGCTTCTCCAGCTCTCGGATCTGCTGGCTCAGCGCCGGCTGTGTGATGAACGAACGCGCGGCTGCGCGCCCGAAATGGAGTTCCTCATTCAGCGTGAGAAACAGCCGCAGCTGGTGAATGCTCGGCTCCCTCGACCTGGACGCTCCCACGGAGTCCCCCTTCACCCGTCCAACCTGCTGGCATAACGAGTTCGTTATCAATCACAAGACATCATGCACCCTCGGTTCACTGACCTCCTCACGTTGCCCATGTGATAGTCGACGGGGCCGCTACTCAACGGGCCCGAACCCGGTCAACCGCAACGAACGGTTGCCTTGCCCAGCGCGCGCCCACGGACGCCGGCCGGGCATCGACTGTCAGACCATCCCCAGGGGGACAGCACCATGATTCGTTCTGTGAGGACCGCCGCCGCGGCCGTGGCTTCTACGGCTGTCGCCGCCGCCGGCCTCGTCTTCGGCACCGCGAGCTCCGCCCAAGCGACCGGGCACGGCGAGGGCTACTACGGTGTCTGGGCCTCCGGCGTGAACGTCCGTGCCGGTGGCGGAGAGCAGTGCTATCTGTACCCGTCCGCCGCCAACTGCCCCACTGTGCAGACGACGGTGAGCAGTCCCGCGCAGGTGTGGGTGTACTGCCAGCAGGAAGGCGCGCAGAGCGTCGGCGGCAACCCGTACTGGGTATGGGTGCTCACCTCGAGCGGCCATCGCGGCTACATGGCCAGCTACTACACCGACAACGCCACCAACTGGATCGACGGCGTGCCGACCTGCTGACACGACGTCGAGGGGAATCCGGCGTACTGCGCGCGCAGGTCCGGGCGAAGTGCGTGAGCGGTCCGCCTCTGGGGTCGAGAGGCCGGCCCTGCCTGCCCATGACGAAGACCGCCTACTGGGACGGGCATGGAAGGCCGACTTCTTCCTCTGCCAATTGACCACGGCACGATCAGAAACCGGGGATACGAGATGAGACCGAGTGAGCGAGGGAGCGACGGTCGAAGACCACTCGGCCGAACGCACCTGCTGAGAGTGCTGCTCGCAGCGGTGATGGCGGCGGCCTGTCTGGGGCTGCCGGCCACGACGACAGCCGCCGCTGCCGCGCCAACGGCATCACCTACGGCCACCGCCTCGACAGCCGTCGGTAAGGCGGCGGCTGCCTGCGCGCCGCTGAAGCCGGGGGCGAGCGCTACCGCGGTGGACGCGGTGGAGGTCGCCTGCCGCTATGTCGGGTGGAGCTACGCGTGGGGCGGCGGCCACGCCCAGGGGCTTCCCGGCCCGAGCCAGGGCATGATCGACTGGACCGACCCACGGTCCTACGGGGACCCCAACCTCTGGAGCTTCGACTGCATCGGGCTGGTGCGCTGGGCCTGGTACAAGGCGACCCGGCAGGACATCGTCAGCGAGCGCACCACGCAGTCCACCTGGCAGAACCCGGGATACGCCCACACCAAGTTCACCAAGGAGCAGGGCGAGGCCCCGTTGCTGCCCGGGGACATCCTCTACTTCGGCACGGGCATCACGCACGTCGCGCTCTACCTCGGCGACGGCAAGGTGGTGGAGGCGCCCAACTCGGGCGACGTCGTTCGGGTCGCGGACGCCCGGTGGGACCGATACCAGGGGGCGTTCCGGCCGCACACCGCAGGCGTGTTCCCGGTCTGGGAGTACGACGGGCTCGGCCAGCACGTGAAGACGTGGGGCCAGCCCAACCTGCGCGAGAACTCCCACACCGGCAGCCCGGTCAAGTGGCAGAACGGCAACGGCATCTCCGTCGCCGTCAGGGCGCTGTGCCAGCGGGTGGGTGAACGGGTCACCGTCGACGGCATGGTCAACAACGTCTGGACCTATCTGCCGGACTACCGCAGCTGGGTGAGCAACCTGTTCCTGCAAGGCCCCGCGATCATCCCGGGCGTACCGTCGTGCGGGCAGTACGCGGCCATCGGAGGCACGCTGGACGGGGCCGACTCGAACACGTCGTGCGGCGACGGCACCGAGCCGAATTCCGCGGGCGCGTGGACGGCCAAGTCGACCACCGTGTGGGGCCGCACCGTGGAGCTGCGTTACAACGGCACGACCGCGTGCGCCTGGGGGCGCATCATCGGCGGCACGGTCGGTGACGAGATCTGGGTCGACCGCAGCAGCGACAACGGGCAGACCTGGGAACCGATGCTCGGTTACACCACGGTCACCTCGGGCGGCGACGCGTACACCACCCAGTGGAACGACAACGGGCTGGTGATGCGCGCCTGCGGCACCAACGGCAAGGGCGGGACGATTGCCTGCACCGGCTGGTACTGACGCGCCGCTCCGTCGCCCTGGCGATCCCTCGCTCCTGTCGGAGCCGGGTCGCCGGGGCGCAGCCCGCGCGGTCGGCCAAGCGGATCGCGTGGTCGACTCGACGCCGAAAGAGGCTGGTTACGCCGTCGCCCCTGGACTGGGCGGCACACGCGGCCCGCCGACCCTTCCACCAGGCACCCCAGGCGCCTTCACCCCGGCGCGACGTCCGTGGTTACTCGTGCGTTCCGCACATCAAGGTGATGACAGCGGTGACTGTGCGGGACGGTACACACCATGACAGCGTCTTCCCCGTCAGCGACCGGACGGGAGGGAGACGGCGTGAACAAGGGCTATGCCGTGTACTGCGACGCGGACCCGTACTTCTACGACGCTCCGCACCGCACCGTCTCCGCGGCCGGCGCGGGGCGCACCCGGTACGCCGCGGCCTTGTGGCCCGTCCCGGAGGGATGGCAGCGCAACGAGAGCGGGGACTGGCTCGCCCTGCGTCCGACCGACGCCGAACTGCCCGATCAGGGCTGGAAGATCCACGTCTCCGCGTGCCTCGACAACGCCGAGTCCGTGCTGGAACGGGTGTGGCGGCACTGCGTAGCCGGCGGCACCGCCTTCAAGTTCGTCCCCAGCCGCAACCTGCTGCACCAGCGCAACGCCAAGTACGCCGACCGCTCCGGCAGCGGCAAGTTCATCACCGTCTACCCGGCGGACGAGGAGCGGTTCGAACGGCTCGCGGACGAGCTGGGGCGGCTGCTGGACGGCGAACCCGGACCGCACATCCTGAGCGACCTGCGGCTCGGCGACGGCCCCGTGCACGTCCGCTACGGCGGGTTCACCCGGCGCAACTGCTACGACGCGGACGGGGAGTTGCGCCCGGCCGTGACCGGCCCCGACGGCGTGCTCGTGCCCGATCTGCGCGGCCCCGTCTTCCGCGTACCGGACTGGGTGGAACCGCCCGCGTTCCTGCATCCGCACCTGGAGGCACGCGACGCGCTGACCGTGGCCGGTCTGCCCTACGCCATCGAGTCGGCACTGCACTTCTCCAACGGCGGCGGTGTCTACCTCGCCCGCGACTCCCGCACCGGACAGCGGGTCGTCCTCAAGGAGGCCCGTCCGCACGCCGGTCTGGCGGCCGACGGCGCGGACGCCGTCACCCGGCTGTACCGTGAACGCCGCGCGCTGGAGAGCCTGTCCGGTCTCGACTGCACCCCCGAGGTGCTCGACCACTTCACCGTCGGCGAACACCACTTCCTGGTGATGGAGCACATCGACGGCAAGCCGCTCAACACCTTCTTCGCCCGCCGTCACCCGCTCATCGAGGCCGACCCCGGCGAGGAGCGGCTGGCCGAGTACACGGCCTGGGCCCTCGACGTCCACGCCCGGGTGGAACGCGCCGTGGAGGACGTCCACGCCCGCGGCGTGGTCTTCAACGACCTGCACCTGTTCAACATCATGATCCGCGAGGACGACAGCGTCGCCCTGCTGGACTTCGAGGCCGCGCACCAGGTCGGCGAAGCCGGTCGGCAGACCGTCGCCAACCCGGGGTTCGTGGCACCGTCCGACCGCAGGGGCGTCGCGGTGGACCGGTACGCGCTGGCCTGTCTGCGGCTCGCGCTGTTCCTCCCGCTGACCAGTCTGCTGGCCCTGGACCGGCGCAAGGCGGCCCACCTCGCCGACGTGGTGGCCGGACAGTTCCCGGTGGACCGGGCGTTCCTGGACGCGGCGGTCGACGAGATCACCCGCGGCGCCACCGAGCCCGCCGGCACCCCGGCGGCAGTACGGGAGGGCGGACCGGTGGTCCCGGTCCGCCCCGGCGACTGGCCCCGCAGCAGGGACTCGATGGCCGCGGCGATCCGCGCCTCGGCGACACCGTCCCGGACCGACCGCCTCTTCCCAGGCGACATCGCCCAGTTCGGCACGGCCGGCGGCGGACTGGCCTTCGGCCACGGCGCAGCGGGAGTGCTGTACGCGCTGGCCGAGAGCGGCGCGGGCCGGTACGAGGACGGGGAACAGTGGCTCCTGGAGCGGACCAAGCAACCGCCGTCGGGCATGCCGCTCGGTTTCCACGACGGCCTCGCCGGTGTCGCCTGGACGCTGGAATACCTCGGTCACCGCGACCGCGCCCTCGACCTCGCCGAACTGCTCCTCGACCAGCCCTTCGACGACCTGGCCCCGGACCTGCACAGCGGCACCGCCGGACTGGGCCTGGCCCTGGACTCGCTGGCCGCGGCCACGGGGGAGAGCGCCCTGCGCACCGCCGCGCGGCGCTGCGCCGAGCTGACCGCCCGGAGCGGCTCCGCCGGGGACGTGAGCGTCGGCCGGGGCCGCGCGGGCCTGCTGCACGGCGCCGCCGGGCGGGCCCTGCTCTTCCTGCGGCTGTACGAAGCCAACCGGGACCCCGCCCTGCTCGACCTCGCGCGGGACGAACTGCGCCGGGACCTCGCGCGGTGCGTCCGCGGCGCGGGCGGCGCGCTCCAGGTCGACGAGGGCTGGCGCACCATGCCCTACCTGGGCGCGGGCAGCGTGGGCATCGGCATGGTGCTCGACGACTACCTGGCGCACCGCCAGGACGAGGACTTCGCCCGGGCGAGAGGCGAGATCGTGGCCGCGGCGCAGGCCATGTTCTACGCCCAGCCGGGCCTGTACCGGGGGGTGGCCGGGATGGTGCTGCATCTCGGCCGCACGACGGCCGAGATGCCCGGCACCGGTCCCGAGGCCATCCGGCGGCAGCTCGACGCGCTTTCCTGGCACGCGATGTCCTACCGCGGCCGGCTCGCCTTCCCCGGCGAGCAGATGATGCGCCTGTCGATGGACCTCTCCACGGGCACGGCCGGATGCCTGCTCGCCGTCGCCTCCGTCCACGGCACCCGGCCCGCCGGACTGCCGTTCCTCCCGCCGCCCACCCGGCGGCCCCATGACTCGGCCCCTCCCGGGGTCGTGATGAAAGAAGACAACCCGTTGCCGTACGAAGGGAAGACGTCATGAACCTGTTCGACCTGCAGTCGATGGAGACCCCCAAGGAAGAGGCCATGGGGGACGTGGAGACCGGCAGCCGCGCGAGCCTGCTGCTCTGCGGCGACAGCAGCCTGAGCATCACGACCTGTAACTGACACATGGGCCGGCCACCGCGGTGACGCGGTGAGCCCTGCCGCCCGGTACCGGCGCTCCGGGTTTCCGCCGGGGCGCCGGTACCCGCATGCACGGACACCTCGGCCGGCCGGTCGCGCGGCCGGTGTCCCGACACGGTGGACGCACGGAAGGAGGCCGGCTGGTGCCGACGAGCGGGTCCCGGGCACGGCGCGCGGCAAGGCAGGCGGCGCAGCCAGCGGCGCGACACCGGGCCGCGCCCCCGAAGCGCTGGTGCTGCTGTGCTCGGTCGCGTCGGCCGCGGTGACCGTGGCCCAGCCCTACGTCCTCGGCCGCACACTGGATCTGCTCCTGCGCGACGGCGGCACCGCCGGTGCCTTGGGACGCTGGCTGATGCTGAGCGCCGCGCTCCTCGTGGGCGAGCTGCTGCTCGACAGCCTCACCTCCCTGTTCACCGGACGCTGCAACGCCGCCTGGACGGCGTCCGTCCGCTCCCGTGCCCTCGACGGCCTCCTGCGAGCCGTACCGGACCGCGCACGGCCGTACGCGCCGGGGACGTCGGGACCCGGCTGACCCTGAACGCCGCCGACGCCGGAGCCGCCCGGCGGCCCGGGCGGCGCTGGCGGCCTCGATGGCCACGCCCGTGGGCGCGCTGGCGGCGCTGGCCGTAGTCGACCTGTGGGTGGCCGCCTGCGTGCTGGCCGGGCTGCCCGCCCTGGGGTTTGTCCTGCGGGCCTTCGCCCGGGACACCGGCGCCTCGGTCGGCGCCTACCAGAAGACGCAGGCGGAGATCGCCTCCCGGCTGCTGGAGGCCATGGAGGGCGCGGCGACGATCAACGCGGCGGGCACCCGCGCCCGTGAACGGGCCCGTGTGCTGGCGCCGTTGGACCGACTCGCCGCCCAGGGCAGGCACATGTGGGTGCTCCACGGACGCGCCCTGGCCCGCAGCGGGGTCCTGGTCCCTCTGCTCACCCTGGCCGCCACGGCCGTCGGCGGCCTGCGGCTCGCCTCGGGCGCCCTGAGCGTGGGCGAGCTCCTCGCCGTGATCCGCTACGCGCAGCTGACGGCCGGCATCGGTGGCGCGGCGTCCCTGTTGGGCGCGGTGGTGCGCGGCCGCGAGGCACGGAACCGGACCCTGGCGCTGGCCCGTGTCTCCGCGCTGGTCCACGGGACACGCCGGCTGCCGCCGGCCGGGCGGGGCGATCTCGAACTGCGCGGGGTACGCGTGGTGCGTGACGGCAGGCAGGTGCTGCGCGCCGACGGCGTGCGGGTGCCGGGCGGCGCCACGGCGGCGGTGGTCGGCCGCAGCGGAGCGGGCAAGTCCGTCCTGGCCGCCGTGGCGGGGCGGCTGGTCGACCCCGACGAGGGACAGGTGCTGCTGGACGGCGTCCGTCTCGACCGGCTGACCCGGGACGCCCTGCGCACCGAGGTCGGCTACGCCTTCGAGCGCCCCGCCCCGGCCGGGGGCACGGTCGCCGAGATGGTCGCCACCGGACCTCGGCGGGTGTCGCCCGAGCAGGTGCGGGAAGCCTGCCGTGCCGCGGGAGCCGACGGGTTCGTGCGCCGGCTGCCGCACGGGTACGACACCCCGCTGGCCGCGGCGCCGCTCTCGGGCGGCGAGCACCAACGCCTCGGTCTGGCACGGGCGTTCGCGCACGCCGGACGGCTGCTGATCCTGGACGACGCGACGTCCGGCCTGGACACCGCCACCGAGCACGAGGTGGACCGGGCGCTGCGCCGGTCGGTGCGTCCCGGGACCAGGCTGGTCGTCGCGCACCGCCCGTCGGTGGCGGCCCGGGCGGACCTGGTGATCTGGCTGGAGGAGGGGGAAGTGCGGGCCGTCGCGCCGCATGGCGATCTGTGGGAACTGGCCGGCTACCGGGCGGTCTTCGCCGCCGGCCCGGCCGGGGCCGGGCAAGCGCCGCCCGACGGAGCCACCAACCGGCCCGCACCCGAGGGAGCACGGCGGTGACCCGCCGCGCCGCGTCCGCGGACACGCGCGAAACGGACGACGGGTCCGGGGCGGTGCGGCGCCTGGCACCGCACGCCCGCCGGTTCCTCGCCCGCCGCTCCGGGGTCCTGGTGCGGCTCGCCCTCTGGTCGCTGGCCGAGACCGGGCAGGCGTTCCTCGTGGGGTACGGTGTCGCCCGGGCCGTCGACCAGGGGTTCCTCGCCGGTGACACGCGCCGGGGGCTGCTCTGGCTCACGGTCGCGCTGGTGGCCGTGCTGCTCGGGGCCCGGTGATCCAGGGCGTGTTCGTCCAGCTGGCCGGTCTGACGGAGCCGCTGCGCGACGGTCTGGTGCGGCACGCGGTCGACCGGTCCCTGGGGCCCGTCGCGGCGGGCGGTCCCGGCGGGACGGACCGGGCGGCCGTCTCCCGGCTGACGAACCAGGTCGAGATCGCCCGGGACAGCTTCGCCGGTCTCGTCCTGACGCTCCGTTCGTTCGTCTTCACCGCCGCCGGAGCGTTGCTGGGGCTGCTGTCGCTGCATCCCTCCCTGCTCGTGGTGGTGCTTCCCCCGCTGTCGCTCGGTCTGGGGCTGTTCCTGGTGACGCTACGCCCGATGGCGGCGGCGCAGCGACGCGCGCTGGCGGCCGATGAGGCACTGGGCGACCACGCGGCCCGGTCGCGGCGGCGTTGCGGGACCTGACCGCTTGCGGGACCGGCCTGCGGCGGCGAGGCGCGGCGCGGAGCTGATCGAGGGTGCCGCGGCGGCGGCCCGTGTCCTGGCCGGCTGGGCGGCAGTGCGTACGGCGGCGCTCGGGTCGCGGGTCACCTGCCGGTCCTGGCGCTGCTGTTGGCCGTTCCGTGGCTGCGCGGGCGGGGGGTGACGGCGGGCGCGCTGCTCGGTGCCTTCACCTACCTCGTCCAGTCGCTGCTGCCCGCCCTGCACACGCTGATGACCGCGCTCGGGGCGGCCGGGTCCCGGCTGCTGGTCGTCCTCGACCGCATCATCGGCCCGGAGCGGCCGGAGCCGCGGTCGGAGCGGACCCGGGCAGCGGAGACGGAGCGGGCCGGGGGGCCGGGGAGCGTACGGGCGCCGGCGGCCACCCGTCCGGAGCCCGCACTCGCGGCAGCGCCCCGTCCGGTCCCCGGCGCGGGCGGCGGGGCCGTCACCGCCCGGGCGACGGCCGCGATCTCCGGCCCGGCGACGACGCACCGGACCTCGGGGGACGCCCGGCGGACCGCGCCCGGACCGCGGCCGTGGAACTGCGGTCCGTGACGCTGTCCTACGGCGTGCGCGCCGAACCCGTCCTCGACTCGCTCGACCTGTGCGTCGCCCCGGGCGAGCACCTCGCCGTCGTCGGCCCCAGCGGCATCGGCAAGTCGACCCTCGCCCGCCTGGTCGCGGGCACGCTCGCGCCCAGCGGCGGCGAGGTGAGGGTGGACGGCCGGGAGGTGACCGGGCGGCCGCCCGCCGAACTCGCCGCGCTGCGCGTCCTGGTGCCCCAGGAGGCGTACGTCTTCTCCGGCACCCTGAGCGACAACCTCACCTACCTCCGCCCGGGCGCGAGCCGCGCGGACCTCGACGCCGCCGTCGACGCCCTCGGCCTGTGGCCCCTGGTGGAGCGGCTGGGCGGCCTCGACGCACCGGTGCGGCCCGCCGAACTCTCCCACGGCGAGCGGCAACTCGTCGCGCTGACCCGCGCCTGGGTGTCACCCGCCCCCCTGCTGCTGCTCGACGAGGCCACCTGCCATCTCGACCCCGCCGCCGAGGCGCGCGCGGAGGAGGCCCTCGCACGGCGCCCGGGAACGCTCCTGGTGGTGGCGCACCGCCTGTCGTCCGCCGTACGCGCCGACCGGGTGCTGGTCCTGGACGGAACGGACGCCGTGTGCGGCACGCACGACGAGGTGCTGGACCGCTCGCCGCTCTACCGGGACCTGACGGGCCACTGGCAGGGCGGACCGGCCCGCCGGCGCTGACCGCCGCGGGCCGTCCGGAGCCCGGACCGCCGCGCGCCTACGTCCAGCCGCCGCTCTGGAGGATGCGTATCGCGTCGACCCGGTTGCGGGCGCCCATCTTCCGTATGGCGGCGGCCATGTAGTTGCGGACGGTGCCCCGGGAGAGGTGCAGACGGGCCGCTATCTCGGCCATGGGCGCCCCTTGTGAGGCGAGGGACAGCACGCTCAGTTCACGGGTGGTCAGCGGCATCGCCGCGCCCTCCAGCAGGGCGACGGTGAGCGTCTCGTCGAGGAAGCGTTCACCCTTTGCGACCGTGTGCACCGCGGTGATCAGCCGTCGTGCCGGAGCGTTCTTGTCGACCAGCCCGAGAGCACCGCCGTCGAACGCCCGGCGGAGTATCCCCGGACGCCTGGCGGTCGTCAGCACGACGAGCCGGTCCCCGCGCTGCGCCCGGAAGGACGTGTCGTGCGTCTGCCCGGGACCCCACAGACAGTCGCCGTCCACGACCCACACGTCGGTCGGTAATTCGTCACGATCCGGCAGGTCGGCGCCGGGTGCCCGGGACGAGACCTCCAGCGCGGCATCGGATCTCAGCAGTTGCACCAATGCCGATCGCAGCAGTTCCTCGTCGTGCACCACGACAGTACGAACCATGTCCCCCACCTCTGGTCAGCGGCCGCGCCCGGGGCAGTCGGCCCTCGCCCCCCCCGAGCCACGGGCCATGTGCCCTGATCTGACCGGCGGGAACACGACACGTACGCACGAGCGAACCGCACCGGACGCAATGCGCCGCCCCCCCAGGCCCCAGGAAGGGCACGGCGGCTGTGCCCGCCCGGCCGAAAACGACGGATTCGCACGCCCTCGCCCGGATGCCGGCGGTCCCCGCGGCACGCGTCCGCCGCTCCCCGCTCCCGCGTCGGCGGCCACGGCCGCTGGCCACAGGGGTGTGCGGCCGTCCGGGTCCCGCGTTCTCCGCGGAACCGGGCGGCCGGTGCCACGCGGGCACGCCGCTCGCGGTTCGGCCGGAAACAGTCAGCGCGCAATCTGGCGCGAATCCACGGTCGCCCGGCGCCCCGCGCTCATCGAAACGAACCCGTGCCGATACGTTGGTGCACCGATACGCCCGCGTACCGGTGAAGTGGCGCGGCGGCGAACGCCGGACACACCCGAGGACGAGGAGCGCGCACCATGACGTCGCAGGACGTGGACCGGCCCGGACCGGTCGGCACCTCGCGCCGCTCCAGGATCGCCCCGGAGCGCGAGCGGGAGTTCTTCGACGCCGTGCTCCACCAGATCCGGGTCCACGGCTAGGACGCGGTGACCATGGAGGGCATCGCCGCCGGCACCCCGTGCAGCAAGTCGACGCTGTACCGGCAGTGGGGAGGCAAGCCCCGGTTCGTCGCCGCGGCCCTGCGCTGCAGCGGACAGGCGCGGCTCGTACCGCTCTGCTCGCCTTTCGCCACGCAGCATTCTGGACCGGCCACGTCGGAAGGCACAGGCCGATGGCCGCCGCGCTGGGGCGGAAGAGGACGCGCGCAGCTTCCCTTGGGTGGAACGATCATGGGTGTGACTGGTGTGATCACGGCGTCGGAGCGTTCCTGGATAGCCCCGTTTACCGGGCTGAGCCCGCGAGCCTTCGGGAAGCTGGTGACCGTGCTGCGCCGTGAGGGTGCGGACGTGGTCCGCAAGGGCCGACCGTGGAGCCTCCCACTGGAGGACCTGGCCCTGCTGGTCGCCGCGTACCGGCGCACAAACCTGACCATGCGCCAGCTCGCCCCGCTGTTCGGGGTGTCCAAGTCGCGGCGGACCGGATCATCGACCACCTCGGGCCGATGCTTGCGCTCCAGCCCCGTCAGCGTTTCGCCAAGGACGCCGTGCTCATCGTGGACGGCACGCTGGTTCCCACCCGGGACCACACCATCGCCGAGCGGTCGAAGAACTACCGGTACTCCACCAACCGCCAGGTCGTCATCGACGCCGACACCCGGCGCGTCGTCGTGGTCGGTCGACCGCTCGCCGGGAACCGCAACGACTGCAAGGCGTGGGAAGAGTCCGGTGCCAAGGCGGCCGTCGGCCAGGCGACAACGATCGCCGACGGTGGCTACCCGGGCACCGGACTCGTCATCCCACAGTCGCAAGCGCGGCCAGGCCGAACTGCTGCCTGGAAAGAAGAGCGCAACCGGTCCCACAAACGAGTCCGGGCCCGGGTCGAGCATGTCTTTGCCCGCATGAGACCTGGAAGATCCTCCGCGACTGCCGCCTCAAGAGAGACGGTGTCCACCACGCGATGCTCGGCATCGCCCGGCTACACAACCTCGTCCTCGCCGAATAGGCCAACGAACTTCACCGTGATCAGCCATGCCCGAGGTGACCCGAAGATCATTTACGGGACAGCCCTTAGGTTGTGCGCATGGCCACGTTTAAGGACTTCAACTTCAAGCTCGTTGTTGTCGAGCAGCTGATGTACATCGATGAGACGCTCACGCCTCAGTTCTGCCTCGCTGACCTCCTGAAGGAGAAGGGGCTCAGCGACGCCCCTGGGAGTACGCGCAGCAGCGCGGCCTGGCGTACCAGGTTGTGCCCGAGGCACGCAGCTACTTCGCAGCACTGGAGATCAGCGAGGAACTCCTGGCCGACGTCGAGGAGCTGTGCATGGACGGCGGTAACCAGGTGTACCAAGAGTGCGCCCCGGTCTGGGACGGCGAGGACGACTTGTTCGACGTCGCTTCCCTCGACGACCTTGTGCTGCTTCCCAACCTCCGGCGCGTCCTCGGTTCCGAGTTCCTGGGCCCGGAGTTGCGGAGCGTCCTCAGCGCCCGCGGCATAGTCGCCGACTAGCGTCGCGAACGAGCGGCCTCGACCACAGGCGTGAGACCGAGCAGCAGCCAAGAAGGTGACGGGAGAGAGTGCGGCGTGGACACACCCGAGGACATTGCACGGGCCGTCGAGGAGGGCCTCAAAGCCAGTCAGAGAGGGGAGTCGTATCTGACGTGCCAGTACCCGCGGCCGTCCGCGCTGCGTACCGCGTGGATCAGCGGCTATTACGGCACTGCCCCAGGTGCTGCGCGCCAGTCGGCTGGCAGGGGCGAGGAACCCAGGGATCCACAGGAGGTGGCAGAGCGAGCCGCATGAGCGCACGCCACGACTGGTCCACTTCGGTCGCCTGCGGTTCTGGCCGCCGAAGCCGCCTTCCACAGGGCCGTGTTCACGGCCACCGATCTGGCGACGCGATACGGCACGGCTCCCTCGCTGGTGGAACACGACGGCGGGGGCAGCCCCTCATCCTGGACCCTGGCGGGAGCACTCCCGCGCTCGTGCTGATCGACGCCGTGACGGCCGCCCGAAGGCCAGCCGCGCTGCGGTCTGTAGCAGCGCGAGCGGCGGCCGTGCTGTGCTTCCTCGGCCGCCGAGGCAGTCGCCCGCCCGGCTTTGACCGGGGGTTCCACAGGCAGCGAATGCCGTCGAGCGGTGCGTCAACGAGCTCAAGCGGCGGCCCTGGCCAGACAGCGATCAGCTTGCCATCGACTTCGAGGCCGCACCCCAACTCGTTTGGCTGAAGGAACGTTCTCGTACTGCTCTATACTCGCTCACTCGGGCCGTGATGTTGGCTTCAGCCGAGTACCTACTGATGAGTAGTCAGTGAACCTTCCAGCGCTCGCCTCACCGCCCCGTCCGCACCGAGTGCGGCGCCTCGTTCACCGATGAACGGTGGAAGTCAACCGAACGCGTCGGCTGGGCGCTTCCCGGAGCCCCGCCCGTCCCTGTGCGGGGACTGCGGCCAGCGGTTCGTCACCGACGTTCAGCAACCGACGAGTCCTGGCATGAAGAGCAGGGGGCAGGGTGTGCCCGCACAGAGCGCCGGCGGCACCTGACTCTCCCGTTTCCGCAGCTAAGGCCACCGGACCTGGCTGTCAACGGCGGCTGCCGCGTCGAACGGATGGACCGCGACGACGAGCAGCTGATGCGCCGCCAGATCTTAGGTGTATTGATCACGACCACCCGAGCTCGCTACCGGACCAGGATTTCGTGAGGAGGCGCAACAGGACCACCAACCCGAATCGGGCAACGGGCGGTCCTGTTGAGGCACTGGTACCCGGCCAGGTTCGGCGTGGCGAACAGCACGCTCAGCCCCGCGCTGTAGATACCAGGCGATCCTCATCTGCATGTCGACGGCGCCGGACGGGCCGGGAGAGACAGTGACCTGCTTGATGTGTGGGACTAGAGTGATCGGCGCTCTGGTCCGATCCCATCCAGCCGCAGTGAGGTCGCCATGGAGTCCCAGGAAGCACCCTCGGCCGGGTATGCCGAAGTTCGCGTCGTCGCAGCGTCGCCCGAGGACGCACGGCGGGTGGCGGAAGTTCTCCGTCGTTGCTTCGCTGCCACCGAACAGCGCAGTTATCCGGCGAACGGCGAGGGCGGTACCCGTCTCGAACTCACCGTGGACACCACCCGTGCGGCAGAGCCCGCCCGTTCGTGGCTGGAGTCCAGCCGTTCAACGAACGCGAGCCCGGCGGGACTGATCGTCCGCCCACCCTGTATCGGAACGGCGTACGGCCTCGACTCGGCTCAGGTCCGATCGTGTGCCCGGGCGAGGTGAGCGTTTGATGCGCCATCCTCACCTGCGTCGTTTCCATGTGCGTGTCACGCGAGGGATCTCCTCGTACGACAATCGGCCGACCAGCGCGCCGCCGAAGATCACGACTCCCACGCCGAGCAGCCAGGACTCGACGACCAGGACGGTTCCGACGGGTCCGTAGGCGACGGCGTTGGATGCGATCAGCGGCGAGAAGACGACGGCGGAGAAGACTCGCAGACCGAGCAGCCCGATCACCGTGGCCACGGCGCCCGGCAGGAGGGCGCGCAGCGGATCCGCCCGCCGAGCAGCAGGTGCTGGACCAGAGGAACAGGACGGCGCTCAGCGACGCGACAGCCCCGCCTGCCAGCGGTTGCGGCCGTAGCGTGGTGGTGGCCGAGGCGAAGAGGTAGCCGGTGAGGACGCCGAGCCAGACCACATGCCGCCACCTGGCCACCAGCGGCCGGCGGCAGGTCCCAGACCTTCTCGTAGCCGGTCTGCACGGCCGCCCCGAAGGCCAGGCCGAACAGGGCGAGGGCGGCGATACCGAACACGGTCGTGCTCCGCAGCGCCTGGCCGGCCGGGCGAACAACATCTCGACCTGCTCCCTGGCGGCCGTCGACACGCCGAGTCCCTCCCCAGCCACTGTGCGAACCCTCGCCGTGCTCGGATCGGCGGAGGAGACGATGATCAGCAAAGGCACCAGCGTGAGCAACCCAGCGCCGAGAAGCCCAGCGCACGCGACCCCAGTTCCAACTGCACACTCCGCCGCCAGCCACGTCCGACCGGCGAACGACTGACGGCGCGGCGCAGCCGCCCGAACGGAAAGGAACGGTCCGCGGCCTCGAGGGCTTTTCAGGCATGTCTGTCGATTACCACGGGCGATGCCTTCAACAGGTGAGGGCGCGACATGACGTTTCCCGACAGGCTGTCCCGGATGGACGAGCCCACCGGTCCGGGGGTCGGGACACGCGTCGGGACTTCCGGTGTCCCGGCCGTCCCGGTCCACAGCACCGGTCTGCGCCATCCTGCAACTGAAGGTGTCACCACGGTGGGTACGGGCACTCGGCGAAGTGCCCGTTTCCGGTACACCCCCACGCGAAGGGAAGCCGAAGGATGATCCAAACTGCGGACATCCGTGAATGGCGCGCCCACGACGTCGTCGACGCGGATGGCCACAAGATCGGCACGCTGGAGGCTGTGTACGTGGACACCAGCACCGACGAACCTGCCATGGGCACCGTTCAGGTCGGACTGCCCACCCGCCGCCATTTGGTCTTCGTCCCCTTGCACCGCGCGGTCGTCGGGCCGGGCTACGTCAAGGTCGACTACAAGCGGGCGCTGGTGAAGCGGTGCCCGGCGATCGGGACCGACGACGTGCTGCCCGTCGAGGACGAGGCGGCGGTGTTCGCGCACTACGGCCTGCCCTATCAGCCCGGTGCGAACGGTGAACGGCAACTCGCCCGACGCTGACCGAACCCGCCACCGCACCCACGGCGTCCGCTACTTCCACGGCTGCTACTCCGTCGGAGACGACACCCTCTGGGGCGTCAACCGCTGCAAGAAGGGAGCTGGCAACACCCTGGCCGCACTCAGGTCGATCCGCGCGGCCCGGCCGGACGGCGCCCCGATCTACGTCATCTCGGACAACCTCTCCGCCCACAAGGGCGACATGATCCGGCGCTGGGCGAAGAAGAACCGGGTCGAGCTGTGCTTCACCCCGACCTACGCGTCCTGGGCCAACCCGATCGAGGCCCACTTCGGGCCGCTGCGGCAGTTCACCGTCGCCAATTCCCACCACCGCAACCACACCGTCCAGACCCGGGCCCTGCACGCCTACCTGCGATGGCGCAACAAGAATGCCCGGCACCCCGACGTCCTCGCCGCCCAGCGGAAGGAGCGTGCTCGCATCCGCAGCGAGAAGGGCCTGCGCTGGGGCGGACGACCAACGAAAGTCGCGTGACCTCGATCAGGGCACCGACAACACTGGCGCCATGACCGATGATCGTGAGGCTCTGCAGGCCAGCTGGAATCAGACCCATGACCACCTCGACGCCGCCCGAACCCACCTCACACACCTGCCGGACATCGATCTCTCAGCGACGCTGGAGTTCCTGGAGCACAACGAGCTGGGACTCGCCTTCGACTGCCTGGTCGATCTCGGTGACGACCTCGACCTGCCCCTCAGTTTCTGGCAGCACTTGGACCGAGCGGCTCGTGAGATGCGGCTTTACAGCGATGCGCTGCACAGGCCCCACCTCACGGCTGCCGACTTCTGCCGCCGTCACCTCGCCGCTGCCTCCGAGCAGGAATGATCCGCCAATCCGGCGAACCTTCCCGGTCAGAGCACTAGTGGCCTGCCGTCGCACGTCCCGCACCGACGAAGGCCACGAAGAAGTCGTGGGAGACGTGGCTGCGTGCTCACATCGATCCCGCGTGGCGGCCGGGGGAGTGGGACAGCGCCGGATGGCTGTTCACCGGAGACCTCGACTACCCGCGCACCTCGTCCTATCGCAGCCGGGACTCAGAGCTGGAATTCGGCCGGGGACAGCCCCAGCGTCGCGCAGGCCTCGCGCAGGACCGCCGCCTCTGCCTGGGAGAAGTGGCCGTCGGCACCGGCGATGATCATGCCGGTCTGGATCACGGCGCGGGCCTCGGTGGGTTTCTTGGCGGCCTTGGCGATCTCCTGCATGGCCTCGGCCTTGCCGTGCTGGAGGTTCATCGTGAGCTGGTCGACGTGCTTGTTGAAACGCTGCCGCAGCTGCTCCGGCGGGAAGTTCTGGAGCACGTCGTTGCTGAGGATCATCGACTCGACCTGCTGCCGCTCGGCCGGGTCCACCTGTCCGTCGGCTGCCGCGACCAGCGCGCACACCGCCATGCTCGCGTCCCGGTAGGCACCGCTCTTCAACTCGGTCTTCAGCGAGCCGAGCTGCGTCTTCAGCACACCGATCAGCTGGGCCTTGCTGCCACCGCCGGACCTCGTCCCCCCGCTCTGCCCACCGGTGGCGCCACGCCCGCCCTGATTCTGCTGGAGAGCCTTGGCCTGGTCCTTGAGCTTGTCCCAGACTGCCATTGAGTCACCTCGGTCATCGTCGGAAGTCATGTCGCGAACCCGCTCCCGCGCGCTCACTGGCCCAACGCCCGCCCCCGGGCAAAGGTTCCGTAAAACGCGCACCTCTCTCATCACCTGTTTCTCGGCGCGCGACACGGTGATTGCCCGCACCCGGTGATCGGGTACGGGCAGTCGTGGTGACGCGAGGTGGCAGTCGTGGTGATTCCTGGTTTCAGCCGCGGTGACGCCGCGTCACGCGTCGTGGCGCGAGCGGAGCTTCAGGCGCGGGGCGAGGCGGAATGCCGCGAAGCCCGCCGTGGTCAGGGCCGCGGCCGCGGCGAGGAGGAGGCGGATGCCACCGGTGGGCTAGGCAGGGGACGGCCGCAGGTGGTGCAGGCACCGGTCCAGAACCTCAGCAGGTCTTGAAGAACGTCCAGGACCTGGTAGAGGGTCAGGCCGGTGTGTGGGCTTTTGGGTCGAGCCGCCCTCGAAGTGGTCCAGGCCCAGGCCGTGCTTGAGTGTTCGCGGTAGTCGTGTTCGATCCGCCAGCGCATCTTCGCCCACCGCACCAGGTCGCCGGTCGACGCGAGGCTGCCGCTGTCGAGGTCCGTCGACTGCCGTCCGTGGTCGAGGAGCCGGTGCCGCCGGTCGTGCCCGAGGTGCTCGTGCTGGGCGTCGGGCTCGGGGACGCCGAGGGCTCGTCACCGGCGACGACCTAGACCGCGAGCTGGGTTATGGCGTCACCGACCGACGCGGTGCCCGTGCCCCTCACCGGCGGTCAGGGTCGGCGCCGTGGCCTCGCCCGAGTCGTCGGTCCTGACGCGGACGTCCTGCTCGCCGTCCTCGAAGCGGGGGCGTCGTCGCTGTCGTCCTCGACGCGGAACTCGACCTCCGTGCCGGCCGGCGCTGTGGCGCTCGACCTGATCAGGCGGGCCTGGAGGGCCTCCGCGGAGTCCTGGCCCTGTTTGGCCTGCTGGTCGTCACCGCCCGCGACGGTCACGGTGTAGGACGACTTCTTCATCTTCACGGTGAAGACCGTCGAGGCGCCGCCGGCCTCGGCGCGGACCGTGAACGTGCGTTCCTTGTCGGTGCCCGCCTGGAGCGGCGCGGCCCCGGGCGTCGGTCGGCACGGCCGGCTCGGTGGTGTCGGCGCCCTCGCCGATGCCGCCGCGCACCGGCTCGTCGGAGGCCCGCCAAAAGAGGTCGTTTTCGGCCGGGGCCTGGGTGCGGTCGCCGCTGAGCAGCCGGGTGCCGGTCACCCGGTTCGGGTCGACATAACTGCTGCCGCCCGCGCCGCTGCCGGCCACGCCCCGGTCTTCGTCCGTGCCGCCGTCACCGCCGCCTCCCACGTAGCCAGCGCCTCCGCCTTCGCCGCCCGTACCGTCCTTGCCGCCGCGGACGCGTCGGCGCCGGGGAGCCGTTGCCGCGCCCGCGCCGCCGGTGGGACCGGCCGCGCCCTTGCCGCCGCGCTCCAGCTTGGTGCCGTCCTGGCCGCGCTCGCCGCCACCGGGGCCGCCCTGGCCGGACTCCGGGCTGCCGTACCCACCGCCGCCACCACCGGTGCGGATGAGCAGCGGCTTGCCGTCGCCGGTGCCGACGCCGTCGTCTTCTTCGAGGGCATCGGCGTCGCCGACATGGAGGCCATCCTGAACGACCCGCGGTGGGTGGAGTGGCGTGGCGGCCCAGCCCACGAGTTCAGCGGCGTCCTGGGTCTGGCGGCCAAGGCTGCCGTCGACGGCGGTCATGCGGACGTGGTCACTGGTTTCCGCACCGAGGTGATCGAACGGGCGCATGACGGCCGCCTGATCCTGGTCGGTGAGGGCGGCTGCCGCCTGGACCCGGTCGACGAGGTTGTCGTGCTGACCGGCTTCCGCCCTGATCTGTCTTTCCTCGGGGAACTCCGTCTCGGGCTCGACGAGCGCCTCCAGGCGCCCGTTGCGCTGGCTCCGCTGATCGATCCGAACCAGCACTCCTGCGGGACCGTCTACCCGCACGGCTACCGTGAGCTCTCCCATCCCGAGCAGGGTGTGTATCTGGTCGGGATGAAGTCCTACGGCCGTGCCCCGACGTTCCTGGCGATGACCGGTTACGAGCAGGTCCGCTCCGTGGCGGCGGCGATCGCCGGTGACCTGGAGGCGGCCGACCGTGTGGAACTGACCCTGCCCGAGACGGGAGTCTGCGGCGGCGCCGGGCTGTTCGACGCTCCCGACGCTGCTGAGAGCGACGGCGGCTGTTGCGCGCCTACTCCGCAGCTCGTCCAGTTCGGCGTCCCCGCCGCGGCCAAGGCGGCGGCTGCCGAGGAGGCTCCGGCGGGCGGCTGCTGCGGCTCGTGAGCGACCTGGACACTCCCGTGGGTGGGGCCGCGACCGGAACAGGGGACCGGTCGCGGCCCCGCGCCGTCCTGCCCGCCCTTCGTGTCACGCAGGCCGTGGAGCGCGGCGGCTCCACGCGCCAGGGACCGGGACGGTGGGGACGCCGCCAGCGGTTCCGGTCGTCGTACGGCAACGCGGCATCGCCGGCTGGTCACGCCCCAGGGAGCCGGCGCTGTGCGATGTCTGCAGCGGCAGGGCCTCCGCCGCCTCCTTGCCCTCGTGGCCTCCGCCGTGGGCCCCGGCCTGGACGGCCAGAATCGTGGGCTGCTGACATTTCCGCCTATGGCCTGGACATCAGCGAGCCGGAGACGATTCGCGGAACGGGTCGGGGGCAACCGCACCTTCATGAGTCACGGTGCGATAGTGCAGGCCGCCTCAGAAAGCGACGGCGGCAGCCCGGTGTTCGTCCTGCTCTTGTGTTTCTTCCTGGTCATGGGGGTGGTCCAGGTCGTACGCCCTCAGTTGCTGTGGAAGGCCAACAGCCGCCTCCAGCGGGGCTGGGTGAGAAACCCCGAGGCGAGTGAGCCCACAAGCAAGGGCTACGCGATGAACCGTGTGGTCGGAGTGATCTTCTTGGGCTTTGTCATATGGATGCTGGTTCAGCAGTTCTGACCCCGCCCGTGTCACCGTCCCCGCAGCCGATCGGATCTGGCGCGGTGCTGGCTTGGCATGTTCTGGGGTAGGGCTCTCTCGGCCGACTTCGCGATCATGCGAGTCCACCAGCAGGTTGCCGGAGCCCGTAGGAAGAGGCCCCGGCCGGTGATCCGGACGACCATGCCGTCGGCGGGTTCCGTGGCGGACTGACCTGCAAGATCCACCTGCCGGCGAAAGCGGGTCCTGCCCCATGGCCTTCCTGTTCACGCCGGGCCGGTGGGCGACGCCCCGCAGCTGGTCGAGGTCCTGGACCGGATCCGGGTTGCCCGCCCGCTGGGCGGGCGCCCCCGAACCAGGCCGGGCCACGTCAGCGGCGACAAGGCATTCAGCTCCCGCCGAAACCGTGGCTACCTGCGAAGACGCCGCATCCGGCACACCATCCCGGAGCCGAAGGACCAGCGGGCCGACCGGCACCGCAGGGGCAGCGCGGGCGGCAGGCCAACCGGCTTCGACCGCGACCATTACCGACGCCGTGACGAGGTCGAGCGGACCATCGACCGGCTTGAGGACTCCCGTGCGGTCGCGGCCCGTTATGACAAGGGGGGCCTACGTCTTCAACAGCGCAGTTACCGCCGCTGCGATCCGGCGCTGGCTCCGTCAGTGATCCGCCGGACAGAACCTACTAACCGCTGTTCCGGTGTTCTCTGAGGCCGGAGTTCTGCGCCGAGTGTGGCTGGTGGGTGCAGGGCTGCCACCAGCAGAGTTGAGGAACTGAGGGGCGGGCGCCGCTCGCCGATGTCGAGTTCCGGGGTTCATTCCGAGGGGGCGTGCCGGTTGTGGCGCGGCGGATGGGCTCGGGAGTGGGTGCCCGCCGTGGGTCGGCGAGCGGGTTTCCGGTGCAGCGGCTTCTGTCAGTGCTGTGCGGGCCCGGTCTGTGGAGGTGTTTGGGAGGGCCAGGGGTTGGGTGGAGTGGCGGGGGCTGGGAAGGTTTGCCCTGCGCCGTAGGGTGCCGAGCTGATGGGCGCCGCGCCAGGGGGTGTTGGTGCGAATGAGGCTGGGGCGGTTGACGGTGAAGTCTGGTCCGGGTGTCTCTTGCGGGCTCCTACCGCGACGGAAACGCCCGCGATTTCCAGGGCGATGCCGGCCATGCCGAGGAGGATCGGAGTGTGCAGGCCGTCCTCGGTGCCGCAGATTTGCACCGGTTCCTGTCCTATTTTCGTGGCTCGGCACTGCCACCCTGTGGCGTCGTCCATGTCCCATAGGGCGGCATAGGCGAGTAGGGCGAAGCCGGAGAGCATCAGGGCGATCTGCAAGGTGCGGGCTATCGGTGACATGGGCAGTCACCATAGCGGCCTGGGTGGGTTCTTCGGGCGCTGTCACGTTGGCTGGCCGGACTGCCGATTCAGGCGCCCAGCTTCCGCGGCTGGTTCTTTCTGGCCTTCGCCGGCGATCCGTTCGACATGTTTCCCCGGGACCTGAAGGTGTCGTTCGCGCTCGTAAAACTGCTTGGCGGCCTGGTTGGTAGTTCATGGCCCATTTGTCGGTCTGCGTGCGGCGCGGTTTCGGTCTCGTCCTCGGTGGCGGGCTCGATTCCGAGGATTTGTTCGTACATCCGCTGCTGCACGGTGGTGAGCTGGTCCCCGGCGAGTCGCACCGACTGCACCCACCGTCCGAGAACCTCGACCTGGTGCAGAACCTGGCGAAGAACACCTGCGCCGTCACTCACTGAGGGCCTTCGTCGACCACGGGTCGGGTGGAGCCGGAGAGCCGGTCGCCGCGCTGCTCGGTTCCGGTGGTGTGTTCGGCGCAGCGAGTCATAGCGAGGGGGGTGTCTGTCTCCCTTGTTGGGTGGTTGGTGCCCTCCGGGCCGGGTCGGGCCGGGTGGTTGTGGGGGGTGGTGTGGCCGGTTGGCCGGTGTGTGCTGGGTGTGCGGGTGCCGGGGTGTCGTGGGTGTTGGCCGGCTGCGGGTGTGCGGGTGCCCGGGGTGCTGGCTGGCGGCTGGTCGGTGGCTGGTGGTGCTGGGTGGCTGGCCTGTTGGGTGGCGGCTGGGTGGGGTGCCGGGGTGCTGGTCGGTGGGCGGCTGGTGGTGCCGGGCTGGCTGGGTGGGTGGGTGTGTGGTCAGGGTTGGTGGGTGGTGATGTGGTGGTTGAAGTGGGTGAGGTGGTGGGGTGGGTGAGGGGATGTGGGTGAGGTAGGGGTGGGGAGGTGGAAGGCGTTGGTGAGGGTGGTGGTGTGGGGGTGAGGGTGTGGATGGTGTGGTCGTGGAGGGTGTGGAGGGTTTGGGTTTGGTGGGGGTGAGGTGGCCGGTGGTGAGGAGGTCGGTGGTGTGGGGGTGAGTTGGGTGAGGAGGAAGAGGCGGCAGAGGTGGGTGAGGAGGTGGTGGGTGGTGGGGTTGGTGGTGTGGTTGATGGTGGTGAGGAAGGCGTTGGCGGCTTGGAGTTGGGCGTGGGTTTCGACCATGCGCAGGGCGGGGTGGAGGCGGTGTTGAAGCGGGTGAGGGGGTCGTTGGTGGGGGTGGTGCGCAGGGCGTGGCGGGCGCGGGTCTGCCAGAGGTGTTCGGCGTGGGCGAGGAGGTTGCGTAGGTGGGTGTTGTCGGTGAGGTCGTGGGGTGGGGCGGGTGGGGGGTGGTGTGGTTGAAGATCATTTCGGCGGCGGCTTTGGTCCAGATGACGAGGTTGTCGCCTTCGGCGGTGATGGTGCCTTCGGTGTAGTGGGGGAAGTCGGCGAGGGCGTTGACGGAGAAGAGGGCGTGGGCGCCGCAGCGTTCGCGGGCTTCGGTGGTGAGGGTGCGGGCTTGCCAGGTGATCCAGGCTTTGGTGATGGCGATGAGGCGTTCGGTGTGGGGGTGGTCGGGGGGGTGGGTGTGCTGGTGGGTGACGGTGCGGTGGAGGAGGGTCATGGCGTAGGCGGTGGCGAGGGCGGTGATGAGGCGGGCGTGGTGGGTGCGGTGGGCGTGGAGGGGGGTGTGCTGGCCGGGGGGGGGCCGGTGATGTGGCGGTGGTGGGAGTAGCGGACGGCGATGGTGAGGGCGGCGCGGGTGGCGCCGACGGCGGCGGCGCTCATGCAGAGTTTGCCGGTGGTGACGCGGTTGATGGAGGTGAGGAAGCGTTTGCGGCGGTTGCCGAGGGGGCTGTGGAAGGTGTTGTCGTCGGTGAGGCGGCCGTGGTGGGCCTGGAGGAGGGCGGTGCGGGGGAGGGGAGGTGGTCGAAGGAGGTGAGGCAGTGGTCGACGGGGCGCCGGGGCGGTGGGGAGGCGGTGGACGCGGATGTGGGGAGGGTGCTGTGGGTGTCGGTGAGGGGGTGAGGAAGAGGTAGACGCCGTGGTCGGTGTTGTTGATGAGGAGACGGGCGGCGACGACGGCGGTTTTGGGGCCGCCGGTGGTGCTGGTGTTGGGCATGAATTTCTGGGCGCCGGGGTGGGGGGTGTGGAGGGTGAAGCCGCCGGTTTGGGGGTTGAGGGTGGCGGTGGTCTGGAGGTTGCCGGCGTCGTTGCCGTGGGCGAGTTCGGTGCACAGGAAGGTGCCGGTGTGTTGGAGGGTGGTGTAGGGGGTGAGGTCGCGTTCGGGGCCGTCGTTGTGGTCGAGGAGGCTGCCGAGGAAGAGGTTGTAGTGGATGCTGGCGAGGGTGCACAGGCTGCCGCCGCCGTGGGTGATGGCGGCCCATTCGTGCAGGGCGGCCAGTCGTTCGGGGTCGCGGGCGAGGTCTTCGGGGGAGGTCAGGGTGCGGTTGAGGGTGTGGAGGCGTTCGTAGGCGAGGGCGGTCTGTTGTTCGGGTGAGAGGCCTTCGCGGTGGCGGAACGATTCGCCGGAGATCATGTCGCGCCAGGGGGCGTGGATGCGGTCGTGGTCGTCGCCGTTGAACAGGAGGCGGATCAGGTCGGCGACGACGGGGGAGGACTCCTCCGCATCCGCCGCGTCGCCCGCGTCCGCCGGGCCGGCGGGGCCGGCGGTGTCCGTGGTGGTGTTCCAGGTGCCTGCCGCGTTCCAGGTGCCTGCCGCGTTCCAGGTTCCGGCCGGGTTCCAGGGGGTGGCGGCCGGGGTTCCGGCGGTTCCCGCGGTCCATGCGGTGGTGGCCGTGCCGCCGGCGGCGGCCGCTGCCGCGGTCCGCACGCCGTCGATGGTTCCCCGGCTCCCGGCGCTCCCGGCGCTCCCGGCGCTCCCGGCGGTCCTGGTGGTTGCGGCCGTCGCGGCGTCGCCGGCGGTCCCCGCGTCCCCGGTCACGGCAGCGGGGGCGGCGGCGGGGATGGTTGTCGCGGTCGCGGCGCCGTCGGTGTTCCCGGTGGTGCCGCTGCCGGCGGGGCCGGTGGCGGTTTCGGTGGTTGGGGCGGTTCCCGTGTCGTCGGGGTTCCCGGTGCTCCTGGCGGGTTCGGCGCTCGCGGCGCTCGCGGTGGTGCGGGCGGGTCTGGTGGTGGTGTCTTCGGCGGGCGGTCTGCTTTCGGCGGCTGTGGTGCTGCCGCCGGTGATGCTGGTGTCCTCGGTGTTTCCGGCCCCGCCGGCCCCGCCGGCCCGCCGGGCCCCCGCCGGCCCCGCCGGCCCCGCCGGCCCCGCCGGCCGGCGGCGCCGGCGGCGCCGGCGGGGCGGGAGGCGGCGGGGTCGGTTTCTGCGGGGCGGGGCGGGTGGGGGCGGCCCGGGGTAGTGGGGGAGTCGGGGGTGACGGTCAGCACGGTCATGCTCTCTCCGCGTGGTCGTGAAGCGACAGTGGGAAGCGCAGGCCGCAAAGATACGAACCCACCGGTTTGCTTTTCAAGGCACTCAGGGCACCGAGAAGTGGCGGGGGTCACTCCGTATGGCGGATGCCGGGGCGGGAACCGCACCCGGGACGGGTGATTCCGGTTCATATGCCGGTCGGTGAGCGGGGCATTGAAAAACCGGTCAGCAGGTTTTATTCTCCTGGTGCCGGGTCGGACCGCGACGAGGGGGGTGTGCAGTATGAGGCGTGCGGGAGCCGGTCTCACCATGATCCGCCGTCAGGCGTACTGGTAAGATACAAACCTGCCGGTTTTTTCTCGTGGCGGCAGGAGCGGCGGAGGTGTTCGGTGGCGCAGCAGGAGCGAGCGGTCAGGACGCGCAGGGCGATCCTGACGGCGGCGGGTGAGGTCTTCGACGAGGTCGGTTACGAGGCGGCGACCATCTCGGCCATCCTGCACAGAGCCGAGGTCACCAAGGGCGCGCTGTACTTCCATTTCTCCTCCAAGGAGGAGCTGGCGCAGGCGGTTCTGGCGCAGCAGCTGTCGTCGGTGCCGGTGGTGCCGGCGAGGGAGCTGGCGCTGCAGCGGGGCCTGGACGAGGCGCTGGTGCTGGCGCACATGCTGGCCGTGGGGGATCCGATGGTGCGGGGCAGTGTGCGGCTGACGGTCGAGCAGGGCTCGCCGCAGGACGGCCTGGACCGGCGGGTGCCGATGCAGGGGTGGATCGAGCACAACATGGACATCCTCTCCGCGGCGCGGGCCAACGGTGAACTGCTGCCGGGGGTGGACGTGGCCGCGGCCGCGCGGATGTTCGTCGGCGCGTTCACCGGCGTGCAGATCCTCTCCAAACTGATGACCGGCCGCGCCGACCTGGTCGAGCGTGTCGCCGATCTGCAGCGTCATCTCATGGCCGGTGTCGCGGTTCCCGCGGTACTCGTCCAGCTGGACTTCTCGCCGGGCCGTGGCGCCCAGGTCTACGAGGAGGCCCGGCAGGCCGGCCGGGAGAGTGAACCCGCCGGGGTCGAATAGCACCACCGCACCACCGCACTTCGGCGCCATCGCACCACCGCACCATGGCAGTGCGGCGCCACCGCCACCGCGGGACGGCGCCACCGCACCACCGCACTGCGGTACTTCGGCGCCACCGCGCCGCTACGCACTTCGGCGCCACCGCGCCGCTACGCACTTCGGCGCCACCGCGCCGCTACGCACTTCGGCGCCACCGCGCCGCTACGCACTACTGCACTACGGCACCACTGCACCACTGCACTGCGGCATCACCGTGTGAGGGTGTGATGGTGGCCGCCTGGTCGGCGGCATCTGTCCGTCCCGGGTCCCCGCGTTTCGTGTCCGTGTCGCTGGGTGGCGTTCTTTGCAGGCTGGAGCGCTCTGACGTATTCGAGAGGGCAGCCGCAACTCCCGTGACAGAAGCAGGGGTTGCGCTGCCTTCGCGGGGGTGTCTGTGTCGGCGGGGGGTGGCCCGGGCCCGGAAGGAGGAGTGCCCTCCTGGGGTGCGTCGGAGGGGTGCACCCCTCGGACCGGTTTCGGGAGGGTCGCGTTCCGTGGCTCACTTTGAGGAGGTGAGCTCTCGGCCCGGCGCCGGGGTCGCGTCCTTGGACGTCCACGCCGGCGAGGGGGTGCGTGGTCAGGCGGCAGGCCGCGGCGGGGGTGAAGGGGTGTGTGCCGCTTCGGCCGGATGCCGGGGGTGTGTTCGCGGTCCGGCCGGTTTCGGGGGGTGTTCTGCCGCTGCGCGCTCGCGTGCCGGGGGGTGATCCGGAGAGGGGTGCATCCGGCACGGTCCGGGGGTCCTGCGCGCCTGGGGGAGTGGTGCCGGGATCACGGTTGCCGCCCGGCGGGCTCGGGGACTTCGGGGTGTGGCGGCCCCCGGGATGCAACTCCTCAGGTGCGGCCGGGGGTTGTGCGCTTCCCCGGCCTCGGCCTGGGCGTGTGACCTCCGGGTGTGGCCCGTCGCCCGGGGTGGTGTTTCCGGCTCGGCCCGGGGTTCCCGGTCCCCTGTGCTGTAAGGGGGGCGGCGGTGCCCCTGCCTGTGGCCCGTTCCGGGGCCGTGCCCCCGGAAGGGGGGCGTTCTGAAGAAGGGTGCGTTCGCGGCGGGTTGGGGGTGTGTTCCCCAGGTGTGTTCCCGGCGCGGTCCAAGAAGGGTGCGTCCGGCTCGGGCCGGGGCTGTGCTGTGCCCCTTCGGGTGTGGTGCCCGGCTTGTGGTTCCGGTTCCGGCTGGTTCTCAAAAGAGGATGCGCTGTGCTTCGGGCCAGGGGCTGTACTCCCGGTTCGGCCCGGGTGCGTGCACCCGTTACGGCCCCGGGGATGTGCGCCTGCCGGTCTTGGACCGGGTCGGTGCCTCCGGGCCCGGCCCGGGGGTCTCCCCAGACCTGGCCCGGGGGTGTCTGCGGGCCCGGTCCGGGGGGTGTGTCTTCGTTCCGGCCTGGAGGTTGTGCCTGCGGGTGTGGTGCCCGGGGCCGCGGCTCCCGGTCCCGGCCCGTGGGGTGTGGGGCCCGGGGGCGTTGCCCGGGGATCGCGCCCGGGGGTGTTGCCCGGAGATCGCGTCCGGGTGTTCGGGCTTCGGGGGTGTGGCCCCTTGGGTGTGTGGAGTTGTCGTCCGGTTCGTCAGGTGAGCGTCATCAGTGGGGGTAGACGATGGAACGTTCGAGCTGTCCTTTTGCTCTGGATGTCACGGGCAGTGATCTTCCCGGTGAGGTCGCGGTGTTGCGGGAGAGGGGGCCGGCGGTCCGGGTGGAGCTGCCCGGCGGGGTTCAGGCGTGGGCGGTGGTGCGGCAGGAGTATGTGGAGCGGCTGCTGACCGATGCGCGGGTGTCGAAGAACGCGCGGCTGCACTGGCCGGACTTCATCGAGGGCCGGATCACCGAGGCGTGGCCGCTGTATCCGTGGGTGGCCAACGAGAACATGCTGTTCGCCTACGGGGCGGAGCACACCCGGTTGCGGCGTCTGGTGGCGGGGGCGTTCACCGCCCGCCGCTCGGAGGCGCTGCGTCCGCGGGTGCGGGAGATCGTGGCGGAGCTGCTGGACGAGGTGGAGAAGGCCGGGCAGGAGGGCGGGCCGGTCGATGTGCGGCGGCATTTCGCCGAGGTGCTGCCGATGCGGGTGATCTGCGAGCTGTTCGGGGTGGGGCAGGGAGCGGCCACCGACGAGCTGTGCGCGGCGCTGCACACGGTGTTCAGCCCGGCGGTGGGGGCCGAGGAGATGGAGGCGGCGCGGATGAAGTCGTTCGCGCTGCTGGCGGCCATCGTGGCGGACAAGCGGGCCCGGCCCGGCGACGACCTCACCAGTTCCCTCATCGAGGCCCGGGACCAGGGCGACCGGCTCAGCGAGCACGAACTGCTGGGCACCCTGTATCTGATGATCGCCGGCGGGCAGGACACCACCGCCACCCTGATCACCAACGCGATGGGCGCCCTGCTCAGCCACCCCGGGCAGCTGGAGCACATCCGCGCCGGACGCGCCGGCTGGGCGGACGCCGCCGCCGAGACCATGCGGGTGCACACCCCCGGCGCCTACTCGCCGATGCGGTTCGCGGTCGAGGACATCGACCTGGAGGGGGTACGCATCCGCAAGGGCGACGCCATCCTGGTCAACTTCGCCGCCGGCGGCCTCGACCCGCGCCGCTACGGCGAGGACGCCGCCCGCTTCGACGTGCTGCGCACCGACCGCGACACCCTCGGCTTCGGGCACGGCGTGCACCGGTGCATGGGTGTGCCGCTGGCCCAGGTGGAGACGGCGGAGGCCCTGTCGGCGTTCTTCGGCCGCTTCCCCCACGCCCGCCTGGCCTGCAGCCCCGACGAACTGCAGCCGATGCCGACCTTCCTGATGAACGGCTACCGCACGGTCCCCGTGCAGCTGCACCCGGCCGCCACCGCCTGAACCACCCCGGAAACCAACAAGAATCCCCCCGCCCCCGCGCGGGAGCGGGGGGCGTGCTGTGCTCCGGGCTCCACGGGCCACGACGGCCCGTGGAGCCCGGCACCCCACCCCGTATGGCCCGGCGCCCTCCACCCTCCGGAACAGCCCGGCCCGCGGCTCCCGGCCCGGAACGGCTGCCCCCGGAGAACGGTCTGGCGTCCTTCACCCCGGGACCGGGCCCGGCGTTCTCGACCCCGGGACCGGACCCGGCGTTCCCCACCCCGGGAGTAGCCCGGCGTCTTCCACCCGGACCGGGCCCAGGCGCTGTTCACCCCGGAACCGGGCCCAGGCGTCCTTCACCCCGGGACCGGGCCCGGCGCCCCCCGGCAACAGTCCCGCCCGCCGCCGCCGGTCCCTGAACGGGCCGGGGTGCGGGGGCGGTTCGAGTGATCCTGTGGTGCCTCTGTAGCGCGATGCCGGACGGTGACGTCACCGGAAGGGAGCGGACATGGACGAACCGGACAGCCCCCGCCCCGCGCTGCGTATCGAGCGCGGACGGGCCGACGAGATGGAACTGGCCGCGGTGACGGCCGTGCTGTGCTCCGTGCTGGCCGGGCGCGCCGCCGCCCCCCGGGAGCAGGCCCCGCCCGGCGAGGAGCCGTCCTGGCCCCGGACCGCGCACCCGGCCGCCGCGGCCTACCGCCCCCCGCACAGCTGGCGCTAGCCCGGCCCCGCCGGCCCCCGCACCCGCCCCGGGACAGGCCCCGGGGCGGCCGCGGGCGGTCACCTTTTCAAGGTTTTCACATGCGCGGTCCCGCACCCCCCTTATAAACCGCACAAGCGGTTTGTTAATGTGGGGTGATCATCATCGGGGCCGTGCTCAGGGAGGGAGGCACCGTGACAGTCCTCAACGACGTTCCCCCGCTGTCCGCGCGGTTCCCGGGCGCGCGCGGACGCGTGGCCGAACTGCACGAGATCCGTGCCCGGGCACTGGCCGGCCCGGGCGGGAAGGCGACCCAGGCGCAGCATGCCAAGGGCAAGCTGACCGCGCGGGAGCGTATCGAACTGCTGCTGGATCCGGGCTCGTTCCGTGAGGTGGAGCAGTTGCGGCGGCACCGGGCGACCGGTTTCGGTCTGGAGGAGAAGAAGCCCTACACCGATGGTGTGATCACCGGCTGGGGGACGGTGGAGGGGCGGACGGTGTTCGTCTACGCCCATGACTTCCGGATCTTCGGCGGTGCGCTGGGGGAGGCGCACGCCGCGAAGATCCACAAGATCATGGACATGGCCATCGCGGCCGGGGCGCCGCTGGTGTCGCTGAACGACGGTGCGGGGGCCCGTATCCAGGAGGGCGTCTCGGCGCTGGCCGGGTACGGGGGGATCTTCCAGCGCAACACCAGGGCGTCGGGGGTGATCCCGCAGATCTCGGTGATGCTGGGCCCGTGCGCGGGCGGTGCCGCCTACAGCCCGGCGCTGACGGACTTCGTGTTCATGGTCCGTGAGACCTCGCAGATGTTCATCACCGGCCCGGACGTCGTCAAGGCGGTGACGGGGGAGGAGATCACCCAGAACGGGCTCGGCGGTGCGGACGTGCACGCCGAGACCTCCGGGGTGTGCCACTTCGCCTACGACGACGAGGAGACCTGCCTTCACGAGGTGCGCTACCTGTTGTCCCTGCTGCCGCAGAACAACCGGGAGAACCCGCCGCGGGTGGAGAGCTCCGATCCCGCCGAACGCCGCGGCGAGGTCCTGCTCGACCTCGTCCCGGCCGACGGCAACCGCCCCTACGACATGGCGAAGGTGATCGAGGAGATCGTCGACGCCGGCGAGTACCTCGAGGTCCACGAGCGCTGGGCCCGCAACATCATCTGCGCGCTGGCGCGGATGGACGGGCAGGTCGTCGGGATCGTCGCCAACCAGCCCCAGGCGCTGGCCGGCGTGCTGGACATCGAGGCCTCCGAGAAGGCCGCCCGCTTCGTGCAGATGTGCGACGCCTTCAACATCCCGATCCTCACCTTCCTGGACGTCCCCGGCTTCCTGCCGGGCGTCGACCAGGAGCACGGCGGGATCATCCGGCACGGCGCCAAGCTGCTCTACGCCTACTGCAACGCCACCGTGCCGCGCATCAGCCTGATCCTGCGCAAGGCCTACGGCGGCGCCTACATCGTCATGGACAGCCAGTCCATCGGCGCCGACCTCACCTACGCCTGGCCGACCAACGAGATCGCGGTGATGGGTGCCGAGGGCGCGGCCAACGTCATCTTCCGCCGTCAGATCGCCGAGGCGCCAGACCCCGGGGCCATGCGGGCGCGCATGGTCAAGGAGTACAAGTCCGAGCTGATGCACCCCTACTACGCGGCCGAACGGGGCCTGGTCGACGACGTGATCGACCCCGCCGAGACGCGTGAGGTGCTGATCCGGTCCCTGGCGATGCTCCGTGCCAAGCACGCCGACCTGCCGTCACGCAAGCACGGCAACCCGCCCCAGTAACGGAGCACCCCCCATGGTCAAACAGGAACGAGCCCTGCGCACCCGTGAGGCGCTGATCAGGTCGGCCGCCACGGTCTTCGACCGTGACGGCTTCAGCGTGGCCTCGCTCAGCGCGATCAGCTCGCTGGCCGGAGTGAGCAACGGAGCGCTTCATTTCCACTTCGCGAACAAGGCCACCCTGGCCGACTCCGTGGAGGACGCCGCGGCGCAGCGGCTCGACCACCTGATCACCGACCATGAGGGGACCGCCGGCAACTCCCTGCAACTGCTGGTGAACGTCTCGCACGACCTGGCCCGGTGTCTCCACCGTGACGTGGTGCTGCGGGCGGGTTTCGAACTGAGCCGCCATCAGGCCCGCACCGGCGGCCGTGACCTGCACCGCCACTGGCACCAGTGGGTCGAGGCGGCACTGAAACGCGCCGACGGCGAGGGCGTCCTCAACGCGGTCAGCCCCGAAGCGGTGGCCGTCTCCGTGGTCGCGGCCACCACCGGCTTCGAGGTCCTGGGCACCCAGGACCCGCAGTGGCTCTCGCACCGCACCGTCACCCGGTTCTGGCAGCTGCTGCTGCCACGCCTGACCGCGGCCGCCGCGCTCGCCGACGTCACCCCGCCGGCAGCCGCACCGCCCCCCACCCCCCGGCCGTCCCCACCCCCCGGCGGCCGCCGCCCGCATCCCCGACCAGCGCGGCGACACCACCCTCTGATCCCTCTGGCCCGCACCCGCCCCTGCGGGGGCAGCCGGGCGGCGGCCCGACGCCGCCCACCACCGCGCCCGCCCGCTGCGCCGCCAACCACGCCGACGCCCGCCCGTCCGCGCCCTCCGCCACCACGCCCGACGCCCGTCCGCGCCCACCCGCGCGCCTGCCTGCCCCCTCCCGCCGGTGGTCTGCGCCCTCCCGTCACCCGCGCCCCGCCCGCCGGCCGTCCCCGCCTGCCCTGACACGCCGTCCCGCCGGGCCGTGCCGTCCCGCCGGGCCGTGCCGTCCGCCGCCCGGCCGCACTCGCCTGCCCTGGGCGGCCTGCGCCGGGTCCTGCCTGTGGGGGCCGTTCCGCGGCCGGTGGAGGGGTCGTTGAACACGCAATAAAACAAACTTATTGGTTTGCTTTCGTGGGGTGCGACGCCGCCGGGCGTGACCGGCCGGCCGTCCCGGCCGTCATGCGGATGGCGTGCATCCGCATCCTGTATGCGGCCGGACCCGGGGCACCCGGCCCGGTGCGCGGCCCGCCGCCGCGCCCGCACCCGGCCCTTCGTCCGCCGCGCCGGCGGCGTCGCACCCCGTCCGCACCGGCACCGCGATGCGTGTGTTTCCGCAGATGAAGCGCGCGGGAGCTGGTCGGCTTCACCGCCGCCGAAGGTGGAGCCCGAGATGCCGCGGCGCAGGATCCACACGCCCTTCGTGCCCGCGCCGTCCTCGGACTTGGCGAGGTCGGCCAGGTAGGCGAGGGCGGTGAAGGCGGAGGCGCCGGAGCCGATCACGGCGGTGCGCTTGCCCGCGTACCGGGCCGGGCGGCGGGGTCCTTCAAGTCCGGGACGCGGTAGGTGATCCGGTCCCCGGCGGCCTTCTCGCCGAGCGCAGGCAGTCCGCTGCCGCCGGCCGGGGACGGCGTGGTCCAGGTGCCGGAGGCGTCGATGACGGCCCGGGCCAGGAGGCGCTCCTCACGGCCGTCGGCGTGGGCGATGTGTACGACGAACGGCTGGGCCTCGCGGTCGGCGTCGACGATCCGGTCCCGGCCGCTGCGGGAGACGCCAGTCACGCGCGCGCCGGTGCGGACGCGGTCGCCGAGGACTGCGGCGAGCGGCTGCAGATACCGGTCGGCCCAGTCGCCGCCGGAAGGGTAGGTGGCCGGGTCGGGGCGGGTCCAGCCGGTGGGAGCCAGGAGCTTCTCGGCGACGGGGTCGACAACCTCGCCCCAGGTGGAGAACAGGCGCACGTGGGACCACTCGCGCACCGCGGCGCCGGCCGCGGGCCCGGCTTCCAGAACCAAGGGCTCCATGCCCTGGTCGATGAGGTGGGCGGCGGCGGCCAGGCCTGCGGGTCCGGCTCCGATCACGACGACGGGCAGCTCGGTGGTGGCGGGCGCATTCACGGCGACTCCTTGCGTGTTTCGACATCTGTCGATGGCTTCCGCCGCCCAGCATGGCACCTGTATTGATGAGCGTCAACATAGACAGTCATCAATTCAAGGCGGATTGCTCTGATGGAGCACATCGAGACCACTGTGATCGGCAACGGCCAGTCGGGCCTCGCGGCCGCCCACGCGCTGCTGCGCCGCAGGCCGCGGCCGGTGGCGCTGGAGGCGTCCGGCCGGGCGGCCGAGCCGTGGCCGCACCACTACGACAGCCTCACACTGTTCTCACCCGTCCGGTAAGGCACCCTGCCCGGGATGCTGTTTCCCGGCGCTGACCGCGACCGCTACCCGAACCGCGACGAGGTCGTCACCTACCTCACCACCTACGCCGACCGCCTGCTGGAATGGCAGCGCAGCCTGTCGTCGACCTCGCTGCACGGTGTCGGCCGGGACACAGAGCGGGTCGTCCGGCGCCTGGCCGCCCATCTCACACGTCGGCGACGGACCTCCCACACTGGTTTGACGTGTGTCAACATAGACGTATGTCGAATGCCAAGGTGCTGCCGCTGCTCGAGCCCGTCGACGGTCGGGTAGCGCCGTGCTGCCCTCCGCTGACCGAGCGCCCGATGACCGCCGACGAGGCCGAGACCGCAGCGCGGATGTTCAAGGCCCTCGGTGACCCGGTCCGGCTCCGGTTGTTCTCCGCAGTGGCCTCGCACGAGGGCGGCGAGGCCTGCGTGTGCGACATCTCCGACGTCGGCGTCTCCCAGCCCACCGTCTCCCACCACCTGAAGAAGCTCAAGGAAGCCGGGCTGCTCACATCCGAGCGACGTGGCACTTGGGTCTACTACCGCGTCGAGCCGTCCGTGCTCGCCGCCATGGGCCAACTGCTGGTTGGTACATCGGCTGCCGCATGACCACACTCGGACGCCCGGCGGCGGCGCCCAGCCGGCGGCGCCGCCGGGCAGTTGCCAACAGCGGTGTAGACGAGGCGGGCGGTTGCTGTCCTGACGGCATTGAGTGGTGTCGCCAGGGTGTCGGCTTCTTGTGGCGGGTGAGAGCTCACGAACGCGGTGATCTTCCAAACGCCGGTGGACCTCCCCGAGATCGCCCGCCAGCTCCTGTAGGAAGGCTGGGAGATCAACCCCGAGGACCTGGACCACATCTCGCCGTACCTGACGGCACATCAGGCAGTTCGGCGAGTACTCACCCACGAACTCGGCATTGAACCCGGGGCATACGACTCCGAGCCCGACTTCACCGCCTTGCGTAGCAGTACCTGACCACCGCCGGCCTCGGCCAAGTCACCTGACTCAGGCGAGTCCACAAGCGATCCTCTCAGGCCAGAGCCGCTGACGCGTCATCCGAAGCCGCGAAGAACTCGACGATGATGCTCACCCCGGCATCATGCCGGACCATCCACGACCGTGATCGACCGGACGGCTCCTAGCTAGAGCAGGCCGGCGACCTCACGCACGGCGTCCCGGGCGGTGCGGCCGACGCCGATGAGGGTGGCCGAGGCCGGGCCGGTCCAGTCGCCGTAGCCGAGCAGGTGCAGCCTCGGCTCACCGAGGGCACGTGTCCCGGCGGTGGGGATGTGCCCGCGTGGGCCCCGCAGGTTCAGCGGGGCAAGATGGGCCAGTACCGGGCGGAAGCCGGTGCACCAGACGATCGCGTCCGCGTCGCTCCGGCTGCCGTCGGCCCACCCGACACCGGTAGCGGCGAGCTGGGCGAACATCGGCTTGGCGGTCAGAAGCCCGGCGCGGCGGGCTTCGCGTACGGGTGGCACGGCCACGATGTCGCCCAGCGAAGCGACTCCGCCGGTGTCGGCGCGGCCGGCGTCCAGGGCGCGACGGCGGCCGGTGGCGACATCGAACAGAGCACGGCCGTCGATGTCGTCCGGCAGGAACCGCGGCGGGCGCTGGGTCACCCACGTCACCTCGACCTGGCCGTCCAGGGCGAGGTCGGCGGCGATCTGAGCGCCGGAGTTCCCGCCGCCGACCACGACGACACGCTGGTCGGCGAAGTCGGCCGGGCAGCGGTAGTTCACCGTGTGCAGCAGTCGGCCGGTGAAGGTTCGGTGGCCGGGGGCGGCGGGGAGGAAGGGCCGTGACCAGCTGCCGGTGGCGCTGACGACCGCACGGGCCCGCCAAGTGCCGGAATCCGCCTCGATGAGTAACCCGTCGCCGTCACGGCGTACGGCGTCCACACGGGTGCCGTGCTGGACGGGCAGGTCGTAGCGCTTCTCGTAGTCGGTCAGGTAGTCCACCACGTGCCCGGCACCCGGGTACGTCTCGCCCGCCTGGGCGGGCATGAGCCGTCCGGGCAGAGAGGAGTGCTCGGCCGGGGAAAACAGGTGCAGCGAGTTCCACATGTGCTGCCAGGACCCGCCCGGCTCCGCCTCCGCGTCCAGGATCACGAAGTCGAGGCGCTGGCGGCGCAGGTGGTAGCCGGCAGCGAGCCCTGCCTGGCCGCCGCCGACCACCACCACGTCCGTCTGCTGGGTCACGGGGCCGTCGTCACCATGCCGGCGGCGAACTTCCTTCGCCATGCGAGCGCGATGTGGACCAGGCCGATCAGCACCGGCACTTCGATGAGCGGGCCGACGACACCGGACAAGGCCTGGCCCGAGGTGACGCCGAAGGTGGCGATGGCTACCGCGATGGCCAGCTCGAAGTTGTTGCCCGCCGCCGTGAAGGCGAGCGTCGCGGTGCGGTCGTAGGCCAGGCCCAGGCCCTTACCGAGCAGGAACGTGCCGAAGAACATCACGGCGAAGTACACCAGCAGCGGCAGCGCGATCCGGACGACGTCCAGCGGCTGCGACGTGATGGTCTTTCCCTGCAACGCGAAGAGGATGACGATCGTGAACAGCAGCCCGTACAGCGCCCACGGGCCGATCGTCGGCAGGAACCGCTGCTCGTAGTCGGTGCGGCCGAGCTTCTTCTCGCCCAGGCGGCGGGTGAGGAAGCCGGCCAGCAGCGGGATGCCGAGGAAGATGGCGACGTTCAGCGCGATCTTCCACATGGAGATGTCGAGGTGCTCGCCGTCGCCGAGGCCGAGCCAGCCGGGCAGCAGATCGAGATAGAACCAGCCGAGCAGGCCGAAGGCGAGGACCTGGAAAACGGAGTTGAGGGCGACGAGGACTGCGGCGGCCTCACGGTCGCCGCAGGCGAGGTCGTTCCAGATGATGACCATGGCGATGCAGCGGGCCAGGCCGACGATGATCAGGCCGGTGCGGTATTCCGGCAGGTCCGGCAGGAAGATCCATGCGAGCGCGAACATGACCGCCGGGCCTACGATCCAGTTGATGACCAGCGAGGAGGCCATCAGCTTGCGGTCGCCGGTGACGGCGTCGAGCCGGTCGTAACGAACCTTCGCCAGCACCGGATACATCATGATCAGCAGGCCGAGTGCGATCGGCAGGGACACCCCGCCGATCTCCACCTTCGCGAGCGCGTCGTTCAACCCTGGGATGAGCCTGCCGAGCCCGAGCCCGACGGCCATGGCGAGCAGGATCCATACCGCGAGGTAACGGTCGAGGGTGGAGAGCTTCTTGACGATCGAGTCGTCCCCGGCCGCATCGGTGCTCTGGGCGCGGGCGGTGGTGGGCTCGGCGGAGGTCACGGGCAGGCCCTCTTGTTCTCCGCGGCAGTGCGGGCGGATTCGGCGAGCTCGGCGAACTGCTCCGAGAGGCCGGCCAGGACGTCGGGCCTGAGCTTGTAATACGTGAAGCGGCCGCACGGCTCGGTCTCCACCAGTCCGGCCTCGCGCAGCACCTTCATGTGGTTGGACAAGTTGGTCTGCTTGGCCCCGGTCTCCTCCACCAGGTGCGTGGTGCACAGCGTCTCACGCGCCAGCAGAGTGACGATCTGCAGCCGGAGCGGATCGCCCAGCGCCCGGATCACATCAGGATCGACTGAAGTCAGCATGCGCTGATACTGTCACATCATCGATCGCTGATACCAGCGGATGCTGACGTCGTGGGTGACGTGCAGCCGCCGCGAGACGAGAGAGCCCCTCATGCCCGTGAGCACCGGCAAGAAGCCGTCCGTCCTGTTCGTCTGCATCCACAACGCAGGCCGCTCCCAGATGGCCGCCGCCTGGCTGACCCACCTGGCCGGGGACCGCGTCGAGGTGCGCTCCGCCGGCTCCAACCCGGGCGAGCAGGTCAACCCGGCCGCCGTCGCCGCGATGGCCGAGGTCGGCATCGACATCTCCGCCGAGGTCCCGAAGATCCTTACCGTGGACGCGGTGAAGGAGTCCGACGTGTGCATCACCATGGGCTGCGGCGACACCTGCCCCGTCTTCCCCGGCAAACGCTACCTGGACTGGAAACTGGACGATCCGGCCGGCCAGGGCGTCGATGCGGTCCGGCCGATCCGCGACGAGATCAAGACCCTGGTCGAGGGCCTGATCGCCGAAATCGCCCCGTCCAAGCCGGAAGCGACGGCGTAAGCGGGAAACGCGACGTCGCCATCGCGACGCCCAGCACTCGTCACCAAAGGGCCCTGCTGACGCAGGAACACCGCAGCCCTTGAGTACGTGCCTGGTACCAGGTGCGCGGCTGCCACCGCTTCTTCACCGAAGGAGGACGGCGGCGAGATCCTCTTCGCCGACCAGGTCGGTCTCCTCTCCGATCAGGTCACCGGTCGCACCTGGGGCGAGAAGGGGAAGACGCCCGTGGTGCGGCGGAGCGGGAACCGGTTCTCGGTGAACGCGATGTCGGCGATCAGGACCAAGGGCTGGATGGACCCGGAACCCGGCCGAACTTGCCACCGAGACCTGCCGCTTCTTCCGCAGACGACAGCGCCGGCCACGCTTCGTCCGCGACTACTTCGGCGGCCCGCACGTCCGCTACGTCCTGGACGAGAACCTCCTGAGTTTCTGATCAATAGGACAGAGTGTGCTGCGACCGAGCAGGAGCGTATGGCCGCAGCCAGGTGAGGGTCAGGGTCGTCCGGGTGCCGAGGGCGGACGGTTCAGGAGTGGGCGGTCTCGTCGATCGTGCCCCGAATGTCGAGGAGTTGGTCGACTCCGGTGATCTCACACAGTCGCCGTACCGGCTGGGACGGCGCCACCACTCGCAGGGGGCCGGCCTGGTGGGCGAGGATCAGCAGGTTCAAGAAGGACGAGTCCGCGAAGGTGACGCCGGAGGCATCGAGGATCACCATCGGGTACTCCCTGGCCGCAGCGTCCAGCGCGTCCGCAAGCGGCTTGATGGAGTCCATGTCGTAGGAGCCGCGAGCCTCGATGACCCGGGCGCCGGACCTTTCGGGCTGCTGTGCCTCTGCCGTGTGGGAGGCGTGCGCGGTGCTGCGCCCAGGCCCCCCACCGCGGTCGCTCACAGGCGTGGGTGTACCGACCTCGTTCCAGGGCACCTTCCGGCTCCTTCTGTGGCAGCACCCCTGCGGGGGCATGTCAGCGATTGCAGGAAAATTATGTCATGCAACAGGCTTCAGGCAAGACACGTCCTCTAAAATGATCCGCATGGTCGCAGTGCCCGAATCCCACACCGGATGGACGTTCATCACCAGCCACGCCCGTGTCCTGGCAACGGTCGCCGACAACCCGAACGCCCGCATCCGTGACATCGCCGCCCATTGCCGGCTCACCGAACGCGCCGTGTCGCGGATCATCTCCGACCTCGAACGGGACGGGTACCTCTCCCACACCCGTAACGGGCGCACTAACACCTATCGCATCGAACCGGACAAGGTGTTGCGTCATCCCGCCGAAGCCGGCCTCCCCGTCGCATCGCTGCTCTCCCTGCTCGTGCAGGACGAGACCGACCGCACCGGCGCCCCCCGTCAGGGCGCACCAACAGCCCCAGCTGGATGACAGCGCCGGGCACCTGGCATGACCGTCATCCGGCAAAGGAAAGCCGCCGACGTCCTGCCATCAGTCGGCCGCCGGCACTGCCTCGCCGCAGGCGGTGCCTGACTGGTCGGACGGCTGGGGGATGACGGCGCGGATCCCGCGTCGGCGGAGGTGACTCCGGATCGCCCGTGATGAGTACGCGCGGTCCGCCAGGACGCGGTCTGGGCGAGTCCTTGGCCTTCCGGGTCCGCTTCGCGGAACATGAATGGCGGTCATGACGGTCTCGGAGGCCGGGGCATCGCCGGCCTGGCCTGCGGTGATACGAAGGGCCAGAGGCCGTGCACGGCTGTCGCTGGCCAGGTGAACTGCGGTGCTCAGGCCGCCGCGAGAGCGTCCGCGGGCATGGTCGTCAGGTTCGGCCCCGTCTGGCGGCGCTTTTTCCTGGCACCGGCAGCGTGCTGGTGGGCCGGGGCAGACGGTGGAGTCCACCGAGACCGTCCAGCCGATGTCGGCATCAGCGTCAGCCTCTGCCAGGACTGAGACGAGAATGCGTTCCCAGGTGCCGTCCATAGCCACCTGATCAGGCGTTTGTGGGCTGTCTGGAACGAGCCCGGTTCGTCGGGCAGATCCCAAGAGGCGAGCAGGTGCGGTTTTTCCACGCGATGGCCTCCAGGGTTCGGCAGTGATCAGCCCACCGTCGGCCGCGGACCGGATCGGCCGGCATCAGCGGCGCGATCCGGTCCCACATCGCGTCAGCGATCACCAACCGAACGGACACATTCGATCAACTGACCAACCGATCAAAGAGACACGCTCCAGTCCCGTCAGGCCCGTCGGCCGGCGTATATGGCGGCGTGAGCAGGGCACTCAGGAGCGGAGGGAAACCCGGCTCGTTGATGCCGCAGCGTTGTTCTGCAGCCCGCGACTGCGGCTCGACTGCACGTTCGAGGGAGAGATCATCCGTGCGCGCTGTCACCGTCCGCCCCCTTGCCGCACAATCGCTGGAGATCCGGGAGGTTCCCGAGCCCGTGCCCGCCCACGATGACCTTGTCGTCGAGGGACTGGCGGTGGGGGTGTGCGGCACGGACAAGGAGATCGTGGCGGGCGAGTACGGGTGGGCGCCGCCGGGCCAGGAGCGGCTGGTGATCGGCCATGAGTCGCTGGGCCGGGTGCGTCAGGCGCCACCGAACAGCGGATTCGACACCGGAGACCTCGTGGTGGGGGTCGTGCGCCGTCCGGATCCGGTGCCGTGCGGGGCGTGTGCGCGGGGCGAGTTCGATATGTGTCGCAACGGCCGCTACACCGAGCGGGGCATCAAGGAGCGCGACGGCTACGCCAGCCAGCTGTGGACCGTGGAGAGCGACTACGCCGTGAAGCTCGATCCTGCGCTGGAGCGGGTCGGGATGCTGTTGGAGCCTGCGAGCGTGGTCGCCAAGGCCTGGGAGCAGGTCGAGCGGGTGGGCGGCCGCGCCTGGTTCGAGCCGCGGCAGGTCCTGGTGACGGGGGCCGGCCCGATCGGTTTGCTGGCCGCCCTGCTGGGTGTGCAGCGCGGACTCGATGTGCACGTCCTGGACAGGGTCACGTCGGCCGGAAGCCGACTCTGGTGAGGGACCTCGGCGCCACGTATCACAGCGAGGACATCGACCAGGTCATCGCCGAGGTGCGTCCCGATGTGGTACTCGAGGCGACCGGTGCTGGGCGCCTGGTCTTCGCCGCCATGGCGGGCACAGCGCCCTATGGCATCGTGTGCCTGACCGGGGTCTCCCCACGTGGCCGGCAATTGTCGATCGACGCCGGCAGCATCAACCGGGAGCTGGTCTTGGAGAACGATGCGGTCGTCGGCTCGGTCAACGCCAACCTGCGCCACTACCAGCAGGCCGCGGACGCCCTGGCCAAGGCGGATCCGGGCTGGCTGGAGCGGATAGTCACCGACGGGTGCCGCTGGAACGCGCCGCCGAGGCGTTCACCGCTCAGGACGAGGACGTCAAGGTCGTCATCACCCTCACCGCGGACGTCTGACAGTCACGCCTGCGGTCTGGCCCGCCTGCGTCCAATGTGTCGGCGTCGGGCACGGTGTGAAGACGGTCGATTGGGACGGTCGGGCGGCGGCTTCGTCCTGGCGCCCGTCTCTTTCAGGATCCTCCGTCTGTCGAGGTCGGACAGACGCCGGCCTCGCTTCGCCTGACTCGCTCCTGACCAGCGTCTGTCATCCGTCGGGCTCGGCTGCACCTCCGCACCGTACGCTGTGGCGGGGTCGATGGGGCGGACCACGGCTGCTGTTCCGCGCGGCGGTCGGGTCGATCGGGATGGCGCGGTCCGGGTCCTGGCTGGTGTCGCGCGGCTCCAGGCCCAGACAGTTGGTGCGTTCGGCGCGGGTGACGGCGACGGGGGTGCGCAGGCGGCAGGTGACGGGGGTCAGCCGGCGACTGCACGCGCACCAGGAGGCTGCCGTCACCAGGGACGGTGACGCCGACGAGGCGCCTGCTGGCGTCCTGACGCGCGGGAAGTAATCGGGTCGCGCCTTGGTGGAGCCGCGTCCTACCCTGCGCGTCATGGCAAAGGCACCCGTTCTCACACCCCAGGCGGCCGACTTCCCCCGCTGGTACCAGGACCTGGTCAGCAAGGCCGAACTGGCCGACAACGGGCCGGTGCGGGGAACCATGGTCATCCGACCGTACGGGTACGGCCTGTGGGAGCGGATGCAGCAGGAGGTGGACGCCCGGATCAAGAGGGCCGGGGCGCAGAACGCGTACTTTCCGCTCTTCATCCCGCAGTCGTACCTGACGAAGGAGGCCGAGCACGTCGAGGGCTTCGCGCCCGAACTGGCCGTAGTCACTCATGGCGGGGGCAAGGAGCTGGAAGAGCCCGTCGTCGTCCGCCCCACGTCTGAGACGATCGTCAACGACTACTTCTCCAAGTGGGTGCAGAGTTACCGCGACCTTCCGCTGTTGATCAACCAGTGGGCGAACGTTGTCCGCTGGGAGCTGAGGCCGCGGGTGTTCCTTCGTACGACGGAATTCCTGTGGCAGGAAGGCCACACGGCACACGCCACCTACGAGGACGCCCGGGACTACGCCGCACACATCCACCAGGAGGTGTACGCCGACTTCCTGGAGAACGTCCTCGCCATGGATGTCGTACCCGGTCGCAAGACGGTCAGGGAGCGGTTCGCCGGTGCGATCAACACGCTCACCCTGGAAGGCATGATGGGCGACGGCAAAGCCCTCCAGCTGACCACAAGCCACGAACTGGGCCAGAACTTCGCCAAGGCGTTCGATACGCGCTACCTGTCGAAGGACGGCCGTGAGGAATACGTCTGGCAGACGTCATGGGGTTCCACGACCCGGATGGTCGGCGCACTGGTGATGATGCACGGCGACGATGACGGCCTTCGCATCCCGCCGCGTCTGGCGCCGGTTCAGGTGGTCATCGTGGCCGTCAAGGGTGACGACGCGGTCCTGGACACGGTCCGCGGGCTCGGTGACCGGTTGAAGACGGCTGGTATCCGCGCCCACGTCGACGACCGCACCGACACGCCGTTCGGCCGTCGCGCGGTCGACTGGGAGCTCAAGGGGGTGCCGGTACGGATCGAGGTCGGGCCACGTGACGTGGAGAACGGGACCGCCGTGCTGGTCCGCCGCGTAGCGGGAACCAAGGAGCCGACGCCGATCGGGGCACTGTCCGAAATCCTGCCCACGGTACTGGAGGACGACCAGGCGCTTCTGCTGGCGCAGGCTCGTAAGCGTCGCGACGACCGCACCGTCGACGTGACCACGGGCGAGGAGGCTGCGGAGGCGGCGAGCACCGGCTGGGCGCGGATTCCCTGGGAAACGCTGGGCGTGGAGGGTGAGGCCAAGCTTGCCGAACAGGGCGTCACCGTGCGCTGCTTGGTCGCCGCAGACGGTTCCGTTCCCGAGAGCGACGACCAGCCTGGCAACATCGCCGTCGTGGCACGCGCCTACTGACCCTGGTGAGACGGACGCTGCTCCCCCTGGCTACCGTGGGCGGCCTCACGGCACGGCCCGCATCGCCTTGCGCAGCGCAAGGCGCAGCGATCGGACGTTCCAGGTTCTGGTCCGGCGAATGAGATCGGCGTGGGCATTCACACGGCGCCGAGAAAGCCCGGATCAACGCCGTCGAACTGTCGGCATGAGTCCCGGGCTACGCCAAGCAGCTCTCTCATGGATACGGCACGGCGGCTGGCCGCGGAGATGTCCTGGCGCGCCTCGGCAGACCACAACGGCGGGAACAGTGACAGGCCCTGATTACCGCCCAGCGCCCAGACCTCCTCGTGCCAGCCGGGCCAGCGCAGAGCGGCGTAGAACTCGTCGAGCGCCCCGGACACCACCCAGGCCAGCCACGTCGGGTGACCCACCCCCAGAGCCTCCCAGCGAAGGGAATCCGGAGCGAAGTAGACAACCTCACCGGGCTGGCCGGCGGCGGCGGGAGCAGCGCCGCTGAGGGCGAAGACGCCGCCCAGCACGTCGTGTGCCACCACCAAGCCCGTCTCGAGCCGCCACGCTGGGTCGAACGTTCCAGGGAACTGATTTACGCGAGCCAGGCTCGGCACCCCGTGCGCGGCCCCACTTACCGGGCTGCCAAAGACTCGCAGCCATCCGTTGTCCACCAGCAGACCCCCGCAGTGCAACGCCACCGCACCCAGGTAGGACCTGGCAGTGACCTGCAGCTGAAGAATTGACGCCCTGCCCAGATCACCATCGAGCGGAAGCACCTCGACAGACACCGGACTTGCATCAAGTGTCTCCTTCAGCTCAGGCCAGGCAGGTTCTTCGACATCGATCAGCTGGCTCAACGCACGCATGCCCGCATCGTCGCACCTGCACTACGCATCCCAATAGGCAGGTCGCTCCGGTGAGCTCCCCGCCTATCGAGATGACCTCGAAGTAACCATGCCCCCCTTCATACGTGTTGAAAGGGGCGTACGGTACAGGGCTGGTGCCAGGTGGTGACGTACGAGCTGGCCGGGTAGTCAACCGCATCCACACCATAGGGCGGGGTCCGCTCACCGCGGGGCGCCCGGCGCTTCCCACAGGGTGCGCGGGATATTGGGGGCCGGGGTATCACCCCTGGGTTTCCTCGCGAAGCTGCAATCGGCGCCAGTTACGCAGGCGGCGCATCCTGCCGGTGATCTCCCGCAAGGGCGCCCCGAACATCAAGGGCCTCGGCAAGCTCCGCTACGTCGTCCAACAGACCTTCTCGCTCCTGCACCGCTTCAAGCGCCTGGCCGTCCGCTGGGAGAGACGCCTCGTCCTGCGCGACGCCCTGGCCTCACTTGCCTGCGGCCTCACCTGCTGAAGACGCGTCAAGAACAGGTAGCGTGATCATTCTTCGGCTCAGACGAGAGGGCGAGGGCTGTTGCCAGAACACAGGGTGCGGGCGAGCGAGCTCTTGACCGAGCACGAGGTCGAACTGCTTCGGCGCTCCCTCCTTGAATGGGGCGGTCCAACGCGGTGCAGTGACCCCCTCGCCGTCGGCATGGGGTTCGCGGACGCTCAAGATCTGCTTGATCAGTGCCGCGTGCTGAATCTTGCACTCGGTGAAGATGCTCCGCTCAGGGCAGTGGACTGGGCACGGATGCTCCTGGCAACAGAGATCGTCTTTGTCAGCGACCTTGCTGGCTCGGGCGTCGAATGGTCAATGACCACGGGGTTCACCGACGAGGCCACGATCAGGACACTGCGGTCAATCCAGCGCAAGCTTGCCGGCACCGTGAGGCCAGCGACGGGGCCAGGTTCCTCCCCGTGGGGCATGTGCCGCAGCAGTAGCGCGGTAAGACATCAAAGCGCCACTACTTAACCAAACTGTCCCCGAAACAGGGGAGACGCCAGAGCACACCGAAGCACTACGCCGAGAAGTGACCGCCGGCCCGGCCCGCCCGGCCCCGACGGAAAGCCGCCGCAAGAATCGCCACGACCACGCCCCCAAAGGCCCAGGCACCGAGGATCCAGAACGCTCCAGTGGTGGCACTGCCTCCGAAGTAGACGGTGTTGCGCACCACGGTCGTCCCCGCCCCGGGAGGCAGCGCCTGCCCGATGGCCGCCCAGAAGGGAGGCAGAAGGGATGCGGGATACACACCACCAGAACTGGGATTACCCAGAACGGTGAAAATCAGGATGGTGAGTCCCAGGCCTACGGTTCCGGCCACGGACTGAAGGGCGACGCCGACCGCACCGGAGGCGAACACCACGAGCGTGCCCATGCCGACGAGTTCCCAGAATGATCCGGGCAGGCAGTCGAGAACGGGGCCCACGATGAGGGCTCCCCCGACGCCTGAGACGAAGGCGTAGGGAACCATGGCCGCGAGACGCACGAGGGTGCGGTGCAGGGTGGGGCGTTTGGAACCCGCCGCCATGTTCAGGGCGGACGCGGCAAGGTAACCGCCAATGGTCCAGCTCAGGACCAGGTAGAAGGATGACAACCCTCGAAAGTCTCCGGCCGCGGGCGGGCGGAGGTCGCGGACGACGATCCGGCGTTCTTGCGCGCGGGCGACGTCCTGCAGAACCCCGGTAGCCGCCGTCGCGGCGGACGGACCGCCTGCGGAGGCGACGAGCACGGTGTCGGTCGGTCCCGTCGGAGCCAGGAGGAGGACGGCGTCCGTACGCCGGTCCAGCAAGCGCGCCCGCGCTTCGGCACGGTCGCGGACAGCCGTGACGTGAAGCGGATCGCCGGGCAGGGCGTTGAGCCGTTCCACCGCCTCTCGTTCCGCCTCGGGAGGCGCCACCAGGGTGACCGGGATCTTGTGCGGCTCGGGAGCGTGGAAAGCGCCCATGTAGGAGAGGGCGAAGCCCAGTTGCAGCAGGAGCACCCCGAGCATGACGAGTGCCGCCCGGGCCGTGATGGCGTCACGCAACTGCGCGCCCGCACCCTCCTCGACCGGTGTCGACCTGCCCGTTGCACCCGCCACCTGGACTCCCCTGCCGCGGTTGAGAACATGCAGCAGCCCATCCTGCCCCGGCCCCCTGAAGCTGCTCCGCGAACACGCACGCGGACGGCGCTGTGCGACCCGTCCGGGCGAACGTCGGACTTGAACGTCCGGGAACTGTTCACGCTGGGGCGTCTACGGCAGGCATGTTCCTTGGTGAAGGCCGCCCGCGGTCTGACCGTCACCGAGGACGAAAGGAGCAAGCCGGCCACCTGCAACCCAGGCGATGCGAGCAAGTGCAGGGTCCCGGTCTCGGACAATTCGCCGCTCCGCCACCGAACATGACGGGAAATCGACATGACAGGTGCATGACTTATCAAGGCGCCTCGGCGTACCATCGCATGGCCCGGACGGGGGCGGCCGACGGTGCGCCGGCCCACCGGACAGCTGAGCCACTCCTTCGCTCCACCCGGCCCCGCCGGGGCCGGCCGGACTCCCCCCACGGAACAGGAGCAGCGATGCCCTTCACCACTTGGATCAAGGCAGGCACGTCCGCGACGGCGCTCGTTCTCGCGACGGCGGGCGCCGCGTCCGCCGCTCCGGCCGTCGAAGAACCCAGCGCCCAGGCTGCGGTAGTAACCCTCCGCTACGACGACAGTCGTGCAGCGGGCTGGGAAGCCGCCATCGCTGCCGGGGTCGCCTCATGGAACGCCAACGTCAGCAACGTGAGGCTGGTGGAAGCGGCGCCTGGCGGCGCCGCAGAGATCGTGATCGTCGCGACGACGGGCTGGCCGCAGGCCACGCTCGGTCCCGTCCGGCCCGGCCGCCAGGTCCGCGTCGAACTCGGCAGTCAGGCCGTCAGCGACGGCTACAACAAGACCCGGATCGCCGCCCACGAACTGGGACACAGCCTCGGTCTGCCGGACACCAAACCGGGCCCGTGCTCCCAGCTGATGTCCGGCTCCAGTGCCGGCACGGCCTGCACCAACGCCGTCCCCAACGCCACCGAACGGTCCCGCGTGCAGTCCAACTACACGAGCGCCCTCGCCCTCCCGGTCGTCACGGACGGCCGGACACTGACCGACGCGCCCTGACCCGACGGTCGCGACCCGACACCTGAACCGGGCGGACCGGCGGCCGCGCCACCCGGTGCGCCGGTCACGCCTGTCAGAGTACGGAAGCTGCCCCTGCGACAGTGGCCGTCGTCGCTGTCACGGGTGGCGGTCGTGCCCCGACGGAGAGGGGGTACGGCAACAGCGTTGCCATCTCAAGCGGGCGCACGGCGCGTGGCATCCGGACAAGGCCAGGGCGGGCGGCAGTCGCGCTCGTCGGACTCGTGGACGAGATCCTGTCTGCCGCGCATCCGGTCAGTCGGGTCACGGTCGGTCTGCGGACAAGCCCTCACGCCGGCGCAGCGCGGTTCGCCTGAGCTGTTAGATTGGGAAGGAAGACAGGTCGCTGATCGAGGAGTCACAGACGTGGTGGGTGAAGACGACATCTCCGGGTGAGATCCGGATCTGACGGCCACCGGCCGGCGCCAGGAGCGCTGCCGGAGTGGTCCGTCTCGTCGTACCCCTTTCCACCGTCTGCCCAGGGCAGATGTTCACGCTCTGCCCTCCGTGCTTCCGAGGTTCTTCCATGTCCGACGCAGCCATCGCCTGCTCGAACGTCTCCTTCGCCTGGCCCGACGACACCCCGGTCTTCCACGACCTGTCGTTCTCCGTGGCCCCCGGGCGCACCGCCCTGGTCGCGCCCAACGGCTCCGGCAAGACCACCCTGCTCAAGCTGATCGCCGGTGAACTCACACCCACGACCGGATCGGTCTCCGTCAGCGGCACCCTCGGCTACCTTCCGCAGAGTCTGCCCCTGACCAACAGCCTCACGGTCGCCGAGGTGCTCGGCATCGCGGAGGTGATCCGCGCGCTGGACGCCGTCGAGTCCGGCGACGTCGACGAGCAGCACTTCGCCACCATCGGTGACGACTGGGACATCGAGGAGCGCACCCGCGCGCAGCTCGACCGCCTGGGCCTGGGCGACCTCACCTTGGACCGCAGCCTGAGCACGCTCAGCGGTGGCCAGGTCGTCTCCCTCGGCCTCGCCGCCCAGTTGCTCAAGCGTCCCGACGTCCTGCTGCTGGACGAGCCCACCAACAACCTGGACGCTCAGGCCCGGCACAAGTTGTACGACGTGCTGTCGGACTTCAACGGCTGCCTGCTCCTGGTCAGTCACGACCGCGCGCTGCTCGACCGCGTGGAGCGCATCGCCGAACTCGGCGGCAACGAACTGCGTTTGTACGGCGGCAACTTCACCGAGTACGAGGAGGCCGTCAGGGCCGAGCAGGAGGTCGCGGAGAAGAACATCCGCAACGCCGAGCAGGAGCTGAAGCGGGAGAAGCGCGAGGCGCAGCAAGCGCGCGAGCGCGCCGAGCGCCGCGCCGGCAATGCCGCCAAGAACCTCAAGAACGCCGGTCTGCCGCGCATCTTCGCCGGCAACATGAAGCGGGGCGCGCAGGAGGCCGCCGGCAAGTCCGGCACCCTGCACGCCGCCCGGGTCAGCGAGGCCAAAGCCCGCCTGGACGAGGCCGGGCGCGCGCTGCGCGAAGAGGTGCGCCTCAGCCTGGAGCTGCCCGACACCCAGGTGCCGGCCGGCCGCAACCTGTTCCTCGGCGAGGGCATGCAGGTGAGCCTTGGCGACGCGGACGTGTTCGGAGCGGGCGGCGTCGACCTGACGATCCGCGGCCCGGAACGCATCGCGCTCACCGGACCCAACGGTGCCGGGAAGACCACCCTCATGCGCTTGATCACCGGTGACCTCACCCCCGACAGGGGCGAGCTCAAGCGCAACGACGGCCGCATTGCCTATCTGTCCCAGCGGCTTGATCTGCTGGACCTGGACCGCACCGTGGCGGAGAACTTCGCGGAGTTCGCTCCCGAGCGGCCCGAGGCGGAGCGGATGAACCTGCTCGCCCGCTTCCTCTTCCGGGGGCCGCGCGCCCACCTGCCGGTCGGGGTGCTCTCCGGCGGTGAACGGCTGCGCGCCACTCTGGCCTGCGTACTGTGCGCCGAACCGGCCCCGCACCTGCTGCTGCTCGACGAGCCGACCAACAATCTCGACCTGGTGAGCGCCGGCCAGTTGGAGAGCGCGCTCAACTCCTACCAGGGCGCCTTCATGGTGATCAGCCATGACGAGCGGTTCCTCGCCGCGATCGGGATCAGCCGCTGGCTGCGGCTGGCCGACGGCGTGCTGGCGGAGACGGGAGCCCCCGGGGTGTGAGCCGCAGGCGTGTGACCTGCCCCGCGCCCGAGGGTCCGCGCTCGGTGGGCCGGGCACCGACCAGCTCGGACGGACACCCGTGCCCGACCCGCTCTGATCGCCCGCGCCCGCGGGCGCGGCCTCGGGCGGGCGGACGTCGAGTGCTCGCCGGCGTCTCCCTGACCACTTCCCCGGGCCGCCTCATCGGGCCCGGGAAGTTCCATCACGGTGCACCGTTCGGCTTTCTGGCGACATACCCCTCGGCCAGGACGGTGACTATGGGAGAACTCCCCGCGCAGCCGAAGGGATTCGGGGATCCTTGTGATCGTGACCGAAAGTTTGAGCGATACCGTTTCAGACAGTGAGCTGAGGGCGCTTTTTCGGGTCCTGGACGGACAGCGACGCCACGTGCTCGGCATCCTTGACGGACTCGACGCCAAGGATCTTCGACGGCCCGTGCTGCCCTCCGGATGGCACTGCCTGGGGCTGGTCCAACACCTGGCGCTCGATGTGGAGCGGTTCTGGTTCCGCGCAGTCGTGGCCGGGGACGAGGAGGTCATTCATGGCCTGACGAGCGGCGACGAAGCGTGGAGGGTGGCCCCGGACGTACCGGTCAGTGAAGTACTCGACCTTTATCGCCGGGAGGCGGAACTGGCTGATGCCGTCGTCGCCGCTGCCCCTGCCGACGCCGCATTGGCCTGGTGGCCCCGCGATCTGTTCGGTGAACCGCACCTGCACACCGTGCGCGACGTTCTGCTGCATGTCATCACCGAGACTGCGTGCCATGCAGGTCACCTGGACGCAGCTCGAGAGCTGATCGACGGCCGCCGCTGGCTGGTCCTCACCTGAGCATCAGCGGGTCCCGTCGGCGGCTGGGACTACGGCTACGGCTTCGAAGCCCTCGGAGCGCTGCGTCTCTCAGCGGGTGTCGCGTCGGTCCTCGGTGATCCAGCGGGCGGCGGGAAGTCCGGACAGAGCGGGTGCACACTGGACATCGGGCATGCCCGACTGCGAGGTGGTGCAGATGCGCAGCCGTTTCCGGGACGACCGGGGGCTGACCGTGCGGATGGGTGTCACGCTGTTCCTGCTCGGTCTGCTGTACGTGGGGTTCGTCGCGGCGCTGATCGTGCTGCTGAAGTCCTGGGTGCTGGTCGTGGTGATCGTGGCTCTGCTGTTCGGGGCGCAGTACTGGTTCTCCGACCGGATCGCGCTGTTCGCGATGCGCGGCCGGGTCGTCGACCGGGACGACTACCCGGAGCTGCACGGCGTGGTCGACCGGCTGTCGGTGCTGGCCGACATGCCGAAACCGGTGGTCGCCGTGTCGTCGATGGACATGCCGAACGCGTTCGCGACGGGCCGGACCCCGGACAAGGCCGTGATCTGCGTGACGACCGGCCTGCTGCGGCGGCTGGAGCCCGCCGAGCTGGAGGGCGTGCTCGCGCACGAGCTGTCGCACGTGGCGCACAAGGATGTCGCCGTGGTCACGATCGCGTCCTTCCTGGGCGTGGTCGCGGGACTGCTCGTGCGGTTCGCCTTCTACTCGCAGCTCTTCGGCGGCGGCCGGCGGGACCAGAACACCGTGGCGCTGCTCGCGATCGTCATGGGCGTCTCCGCGGCGGTGTACACGCTCAGCTTCTTGCTGGTGCGGGCCTTGTCCCGGTACCGGGAACTGGCGGCGGACCGGGCCGCCGCCCTGCTCACCGGGCGGCCCTCGGAGCTGGCGTCCGCGCTCACGAAGGTGACCGGCGACATCGCCCGGATACCAACCCAGGATTTGCGCACGGCTCAGGCTTTCAACGCCTTCTACTTCACCCCCGCTTTCGGCGCCGATCCGGGCCTCGGACGGCTGTTCGCCACCCATCCCAGCTTGGAGCAACGGCTCGACCAGCTCGGCCGTATCTCCGCGGAGCTGGGCGAGGCGGCACTGCCCGGAAACCCCTGAGCGGCCGGCCATGAGGCTGCTCGACATCCTGCTCGGCCGGACCAGGGCCGTGGGACCGGACCTCGACCGGCTCTTCGCGCTGCCCTCAGCGGCGGTGAGCCTGGAGGCCGCGACCGGTTTCCGGCCCACCGGCCACGGTGCCGTGTGCTTCGCGACGGTCGAGGGCGCGGCCTTCGAGCAGACGCACCGCGAGGTCCGCGCCCTGCTGGACGCGGACGTCGGCCGGGTCCCGGTCGAGCTGAGCCGCGACTCCTACGGATACTCCTGGCTCGTCTCACGTCGTTCACCCGACGAGCTGTCGCTCCTGGTGAACGACGTGCACGCGGTGAACACGGAGCTGGAGGCCGGCGGTTTTGGACCGCAGCTCCTCTGCTCACTGGCCGGCTTCCGTGACGACGGCGGACGCCGCGTCGCGCTGGTCTACCTGTACAAACGCGGCACGTTCTACCCCTTCGCCCCACTACCCGGCGACCGCCAGCGACGGGACAACGTACTGGAGCTGCGGATCCGGGCGGTGCTCGCCGGGGAGCTGCCCGTAGAGGGTGACCTGGGCCGCTGGTTTCCGGTGTGGGGCGCACCGGGGCTGTGGGAGTGAGCCCGCACCAGGGCGCGGTGGGTCACCGGGCTTCTCAGGTGGCGGTGGGCCAGGTCCGCAGCAGGGCGGCGATCTTCCCGGCGGTGCAGGCCGGGTCCAGGAGGAGGTCCTTGAGGGCCACGGCGTTCTCCCGAGTGGGTTTGACCGTGATCCCGGCGGCCTCGAGGTACATGACACCGGTGGCGGCGGCGACGGCCATGTTGGAGCGTTCCAGCCAGCGGCAGCGGCCCAGGGTGTGTACCAGTGCAGCGGCCTTGGCGTAGGGGCCGTCGTAGACGGATTGTTCGAAGAGCACGGCGCGGTGGCGGGCGACCGCCGACACAGGGACGCCGTAGTCGTCGGGGGCCGGATCGTTCACGCCGGCGGCTTCGGCGACCTGCAGGATCCAGGGGACGTCGATGTTCAGATTCATCAGGCGGCGTGCGCTCCCCGAGCGCTCCGCGGCTGCTGGGCATCTTCGGCGCCGTCGAAGATCGTCTGGTGCTCGGAGAGGAAGCGGGCGGCGGCGTCCACCGCGCGTTCACGCAGACCGCTGGCGTCGTCCTGCACCAGCCGGGCGAGATAGTCCCCGATACTCAGACCCAGGTCGGCGGCGCGCTTCTTCGCGAGCTCCGCGACGTCCTCGTCCACCCGTGCACCCAGTTGCGTCTTGGCCATGCCCGCATGGTAACAGCTGTTACCGCGGGTCGAAAAGGACATGCGGCCGATCCCCGTCGATGAGGTTCGGCGAACGGTGTGCGACCGGTGCGGCGTCCGTACGACGACTCGCCCACGCGGAGCTTCCGCCTGTCCGCCCGGCCTGGACGTCGCGGCAGCCGCCTCGTGACGACCCGCTCAGGTGACCGGTCCCGCGCTGGGAGGGGCCGGGTCGTACGCGCCCTCCAGGGTGAGGTCACGCAGGCGCGAGGCGGCGGTCAGCAGATCCCCGTGGCTGGTGAAGAGGGCGTTGACGCCGAAGCGGAGCAGGTCGGGCACGCGCATGTCGGCCACGACACCGCGCCCGGCCAGGGCGACGGCCAGTCCGTGGGCGTGGGGGTGGCGCAGAGTGACCTGACTGCCGCGGCGGCCGGGGTCGGACGGGGTGACCGAGGTGAAGCCGAGGGGCGCCAGGAGTTCGTCCGCGCAGCGCAGGAGGAAGCCGGTGAGGGACAGGCTCTTGGCACGCACCTGGTGCAGGTCGACGCTGTCGAAGGCGGTGAGGGCCGCTTCGAGGGCGAGCAGGGACAGGATGGGCGGGGTTCCGATGCGGGCCCGGGCGATGCCGGGCGCGGGTGTGTAGTCCCGTGCCAGGGCGAACGGGTCGGCGTGGCCGGTCCAGCCGGGCAGCGGCGTCTCGAGCGCGGCGTGGTGGCGCTGTGCCACGTAGAGGAAGGCGGGGGCGCCCGGGCCGCCGGAGAGGAACTTGTAGCCGCAGCCGACCGCCAGGTCCACGCCGAGGGCGTCGACCTCCAGGGGCAGGGCGCCGGCGGCGTGGCACAGATCCCACAGAGCGAGGGCGCCGGCGTCGTGGGCGGCCCGGGTCAGCGCCCGCATGTCGTACAGCTCGCCGGTGCGGAAGTCGACGGGCGAGTAGCTGAAGACGGCGACCCGGGGGCCCTCGGTGGCGAGGAAGTGCGGGAGGTCCGGCGGCGGTACGTGCCGCACCTGAAGGCCCCGGCGGCGGGCGACCGCGTCGGCGAGGTAGCGGTCGGTGGGGAAGTGCCTGGGGTCGGTGACCAGCAGCGGGCGGTCCGGGCGGAGCGCGGCGGCGGCGTCGAGCGCGGTGAACAACTGCACGCTGGTGGAGTCGCCGGCGACCGTCTGCCCCGGCGCGGCTCCGATGAGTGTGCCGATGGTGTCGCCCACGCGCAGCGGCGCCTGCCACCAGCCGGCCGCGTTCCAGGAGCCGATGAGTGCGGTGCCCCACTGGCGCCGTACGACGTCGTCCAGGGCCGCCGGCACGGCGGCGGGCAGCGGGCCCAGGGAGTTGCCGTCGAGGTAGACGACGTCCGGTGGGAGCAGGAAGCGTTCACGGACGGGGGCCAGGGGGTCGTCGGCGTCGAGCCGTGCGGCCTGCTCGCGCAGGGCGGTGGCGTCCGAGAGTGCGGTGGTCATCGGTGTGGGGCCTCCTCGCCCGAGCGGCCGGCGCCCGCCGGGGTGGAGGCGGCCGCCATGTCCCGGAGGGTGTCGGCGACCGCGTGGGCGCCGGGTGCTCCGGGTTCGATGAGGGTGTAGTGGCCGGTGCCGGGCAGGACGACCGTCCTGAGGTCCCGGTGCACGGCCGCGTAGTCGCTGAACTGGGTGAGCGGGACCTCTTCGTCGGCGGCGCCGTGCAGCAGCACGGTGGGGACACCGGTGGTCCCGGCGTCGCGCAGCAGGGTGAGGGGGTCGACCTCGGCCAGCCGTTCGGTGAAGTGCTCCTCGCCGCCGAGGAGTTGCAGGGCGGCGTCGTTGCTGAGGCGGTCGCGGCGGGTGGCGGTGAGGTCGGTGATCGGCGCGAGGGCGAGCACGCTCGTCGGCAGGGTGCGGGTGTGCCAGCGGGAGCCGGGCGGCAGCAGGCCGCGGGCGGCGCACCACAGGGCCAGGTGCCCGCCGGAGCAGTGGCCGGCCAGGACGTAGGGCCGCCCCTCGGGCAGCGTGTCCACGATGCGGGCGATGTCGTCGAAGGTCTCGGGGTAGCCGCCCGCGCCGCCGGACCGGCGGAAGCCCGGGAGCAGCACGCTGAAGCCCTGCGAGGAGAGCCAGGCCGCGAAGGGGGTCAGGTGCATCCGGTCGTAGCGCCAGTAGCCGCCGTGCAGCAGGATCACCAGCGGGGCGTCGGGGTCCTCGGACGGCCAGGCGTCGTAGGACTGGTGGGGGTGGTCCCCGTAGCGGCCGTGGACCGGTGCCAGGACCGGCTTCAGGCTCAGGACCCGCTGCTCCTCCTCGGCCGCGAAGGCGGAGATCGTCCTAGACGTCACCGCGCACCTCCCACAGTTCGGGGAAGACCGGCCGGGCCGCCCGCTGCTCCAGCCAGGCGAGCCCGGCCGATCCGGCGCTGCCGGGTCTGGCTCCCATGGCCCGGCGGACCACCAGGACGTGGTCGAAGCGCCAGCGGGTGACGAGTTCGGCGATGTCGGTGAGCAGTTCGCCGAGTGCGAGGTGGGGGTGGTGCTGCGGTCCGGCGTAGACGCGCCGCCAGGTCTCCACCACGCCCGGGTCGCCGTCGTAGGGGCTGGTCACGTCCCGTTCGCGGACGTGGTGCGGGACGGGGAGGCCCTGGCGGTGGAGGTAGGCCAGCACCTCGTCGTACAGGGACGGTTCGCGGTAGGTCTCGCCGAGCGCCTCGTGGACGGCCGGGTCGCCGCGGTGGGCGCGCAGCAGTCCGGCGGACTTGTCACCGAGGAGGAACTCCATGTGCCGGTACATCGCCGACTGGAAGCCCGACGCCCGGCCGAACGCGGCACGGAAGCCGTTGAACTGGGCGGGGGTCAGGGCGGCGATGGGCGCCCAGGCGCCGCCCAGGGCGGTCAGCGCGCGGCGGCTGCGCACCAGCGCGTCCATGGCGGCGGGCAGGTCGTCCTTGGCGAAGGCGACCTTGGCGGTGCGCCACTCGTGCACGATGAGGGTGAACCACAGTTCCATCACCTGGGTGGTGACGAGGAAGCCCATCTCGTCCGGGGCCTCGGTGAGCGGGTGCTGCAGTGTGTTGAGGACGGACGCGTGCACGTACGTGTCGTAGGGGCTTGCGCCCTCGAAGGGGCGGGTCAGGGTGTCGTCCGTGGCCGGCCCGTCGAGGGTGGTCGTGCGGTCGTTCATCACTTCTCCTAGAGGTGTGGACGGGTCACACACCGAGGTGGGCGCCGCCGGAGGCGTCGATCCACTGGCCGGTCACCCAGCGGGCGTCGTCGCTCGCCACGAAGGAGACGACGTCCGCGATGTCCGCCGGGTCGCCGAGCCGGCCGAACGTGGAGGCCTCGGAGTAGCGGCGGCGGATCTCCGGTACGGCGAGGGTGGGGTTGATCTCCGTCTCGGTGTAGCCGGGTGCGACGGCGTTGACGGTGATGCCCCGGGGACCGAGTTCCTGGGCCAGGGAGAGGGTGAGGTAGTCCAGGGCGGCCTTGGTCATGGTGTAGGAGACGATCGGCGGGAAGGCGATACGGGTCGCGACGGACGAGATGTTGATGATCCTGCCGCCGTCCCTGAGGCGGTCCAGTCCGCGCTGGATGATGAAGAACGGCGCCTTGGTGTTGATGGCGAAGGCGCGGTCGTAGTCGGCTTCGGTCACCTGGGCGATGGGGCGGGGGACGGTGATGCCCGCGTTGTTGACGAGGATGTCCAGGCGGGCCGGGGTGTCCTGGTCCGCCAGGGCCTCGTCGAAGGCGGCCCACAGGGTGTCGGCGTCGCCGGGGACGCCGAGTTCGGCGTGTACGGGGAAGGCGCGGCCGCCGTCGGCCTGGATCTCCTTGACGGTCCGCTCGGCGGCCGTCAGGTCGTGGCCGTAGTGGACCGCCACGAGGGCGCCCTCGCGGGCGAGGCGGTGGCTGATGGCTCGGCCGATGCCGCGGCTGCCTCCGGTGACCAGGGCGGTCTTTCCCGCGTGGCGGTCGGTGGCGGTCATCGTGGTCTCCTTCGCTGAAGGGGGCGTGGCGGGCGGGGTCAGGCGTCGAAGTCGAGGACGAGCTCGGGGGTGCGGGGCCTCGCGCGGCAGACGAGCGTGTAGCCGGCGGCGCGGTCCCGTTCGTCCAGGGCGTGCTCACGGTCCGCCGTCACCTGTCCGGACAGGACCTTCGCGCGGCAACTGCCGCAGACGCCCTCACGGCAGGCGTACGGCACGTCGGGGTGGCTGCGCAGCAGCGCGTCGAGCAGGGCCGGGTCGTCCGGCAGCACGGTGGCGGCCCGGCGGCGCCCGTCGAGGAGGGCGGTGACCCGGTACTCCCCCGCCCCGGGTGCCCGCCCGGCATGCTCCGGCGGCACCGGCTGCGTGCCGTCGGCCGTGAACAGCTCCCAGCGGACGAGCGACGGGTCGGCTCCCGAGTCGGCCAGGACGCGCCGTGCGGTGGCGACGAGGCCGGGCGGTCCGCACAGGGCGAACGTGGTCTCCGGGCCCGGGCGGGCGTCCACGGCCGCCAGCAGCCGGCGCACCCCGGACGCGTCCAGCCGCCGGGCGAGCGGCCCGCTCCCCCGGTCCTCCCGGGTCAGCACGTACAGGACGGTGAAGCGGTCCAGGAACTCGTCCTTGACCTGGGCCAGTTCGTCGGCCAGCACGGCGTCGGCGGAGGTGCGGACCGAGTGCACGAGGCTGACACGGCAGGCCGGGTCCCGGCGTAGGGCGTGGGCGGCCATCGGGGCCAGCGGGGTGATGCCGGTGCCGCCCGCGAGGAGGAGGTGGTGGGCGCCCGGCAGCTTCGGCAGGGCGAAGCTACCGGTGGGCGGGGAGAGTTCGAGACGGGCGCCCGGTGCGAGCCGGGTGGTGGCGTGGTCGCCGAAGCCGCCGGGACCGGACCTCTTGATCACCAGGCGGAGTGCCCCGGGTGTGTGCGGTGGCGGGCAGATCGAGTAGCTGCGGCGCAGTTCGGAACCGTCCCGGCGGTGACGGACGACGACGTGCTGGCCGGGGTGGTGGGCGAAGACGTCGCGCAGGTCGGCGGGCACGTGGAGGGTGACGGCCACCGTGTCGGCAGCCAGGTGCCGGACCTCCGTGACGTCGAGTGTGTGCCGGCCGGTGCGGTGGCGCGGACCGGCCGGCGCCTGGTCGCGCAGGGCGGGCGGGGCGGTGTTCACGGTGTGCCTCACAGCGCGGTCAGGTGGGGGAAGGGCTCGCGGCACGCCGTGCACCACAGCACCGACTGGCAACGGGACGGCCCGAAGTCGCTGTGCGGCCGGGTGGCCGTCGAGCCGCAGTGCGGGCAGGGCACCGCGCCCAGTGCGACGGGGACCGGGCCGTCGGGCGCCGGGGACACGGGTGGGGCGATGCCGTGCGCGGCGAGTGCGCGACGTCCTTCGGGGGTGATGCGGTCCGTCGTCCAGGCAGGCGTGAGGACCTGCCGGACGCGGCCGTCGGGGTGACCGCAGGCGGTCAGGACGTCCCGTACCGCCGCGGTGATCTCGGGCAGCGCGGGGCAGCCCAGGTAGGTGGGCGTGATCTCCACCTCCAGCACGCCGTCGGCGCCGGGAGCGACGGAGTGCACCACGCCGAGGTCGCCGAGGCCGATCACCGGCAGTTCCGGGTCCGGAAGCGCGGCCACCCGCTCGCGCACCTCCTCGGCGCGGAGGCGGGCCGTGACCGGTGCGTGCCCGCTCACCAGGTGCCTCCGGGGAACTGTCGCCGCACGGACTGCAGTTCCGCGATCAGCGGGCCGAACTCCTCGGTGTGCAGGCCCGAACGGCCGCCGGTGGCCGACCAGCTGGGAGCGGGCACGGCGAGTTCCGCCTCGGTGACGACCTCGGTGACGCGGGCGAGCCAGGTGTCGTGCAGCGCTGCCGGTGAGGGCACGATGCCGGACGCGGCCAGGCGGCGCAGGACGTCGTTCTCCTCGAAGAGTTCGCCGGTGTAGGGCCACACCCGCTCCAGGGCCCGCTGCATGCGGCGGGTGCTCTCCGGCGTGCCGCGTCCCAGTGTCACCGTCCAGCGGTCGGCGTGCAGCCGGTGGAAGGCGACCTCCTTGGCGGCGCGGACGCCGAACGCGGCGACATCGGGGTCGGTGCAGTGCGCCAGCGCCTCGTAGTGCAGGACGGCGTAGTGGGTGTAGGCGAGTTGCCGGGCCACGGTCACGGCGAAGTCCCCATTGGGGAGTTCGGTCAGCAGGGCGTTGGTGAACTCGCGCTCGGAGCGGGTGTAGGCGAGGTCGTCCTCGCTGCGGCCGGTCCCGTCGAGGCGGCCGGCGCGGGAGAGAAGCGTGCGGGCGTGGCCGATGAGGTCGAGGGCGATGTTGGACAGGGCCAGGTCCTCGTCGATGGTCGGCGCGCGGGTGATCCACTGGCACAGCCGCTGTGCGAGGACGAGGGCGTCGTCGCCGAGGCAGGTCAGGTGCCGGGCGAGGTCGGGATCGGCGGCGGACGTCGGCTCGCCCGGCGGGGAGCCGGGGCGCACCGCCGTGACGTCACTCGTGGTGCTCACCTTCGGGGCCTTTCTCGGTCAGCGGCGCGTAGTGCTCGGGGTAGCGGTACGGCTTGTGGCGGGCGCCCGCGAAGTACGGGTCGCGTTCGTCCGGGGAGGCCGTGTGCAGGGCGTCGGAGCGGACCACCCACAGCGACAGGGGCTCGCCGCGCCGTGTGTACAGATCGCGGGCGGCGGCCAGGGCCGCGTCCGGGCCGGCGGCGCGCACCGACCCCACGTGCTGATGGGCCAGGCCCCTGCGGGCCCGCAGGAACACCTCCCAGGAAGCAGGCGCGCCTTCCCGTGCCGTGCTCATACGGCCGCTCCCGCGGGCTCGTCCGTCCTCGCGGCGTACGCCACGGCGGCCTCCCGGACCCAGGCGCCGTCCTCGTGCGCGGCCAGCCGGTTCGCGATGCGCCGGCGCGCCCAGTGGGTGTCGTCGCCCAGGGCTGTGCGGTAGGTGTCCCAGTCGACGGGCGTGAAGTCGTAGTGGCCGCGCTCCTCGTTCCAGCGGATCGCCGGGTCGGGCAGCGTCAGGCCGAGGCGCTCGGCCTGCGGGACGCAGGTGTCGACGAAACGCTGGCGCAGCTCGTCGTTGGTGTGGCGCTTGATGCCCCAGGCCATCGCTCGGCGGGAGACCGCCGCTCCCAGCGCGGCGGTGCGCGCGTCGGCGCCGCCCGCCTCGGTGTCGGGCGGTCCGAACATCAGCGCCACCGCCGGCAGCCACCAGCGGTTCACCGCGTCCTGTGCCATCTCCTTCTGCTCCGGCGTCCCCTCGCACAGGGCGCGCATCAGGTCGTAGCCCTGCCGCACGTGGAAGGCCTCCTCCTGGCAGACGCGGCGCATGGCCCGCGCGTAGGGCCCGTAGGAGGTGCGGCACAGGGGGGCCTGGTTGATGACGGCCGCGCCGTCCGTCAGCCAGGCGATGGCGCCGGTGTCCGCCCAGGTCAGCGCGGGATGGTTGAAGGTGGCCGAGGCGCGCTGGCGGCCGTGGTGCAGGGCGTCCAGCAGGTCGGCGCGGTCCACGCCGAGCGTCTCGGCCGCGGAGTACAGGTACAGGCCGTGGCCCGCCTCGTCCTGCACCTTGGCGAGCAGGACCGACTTGCGGTGCAGGGACGGGGCGCGGGTGAGCCAGGCACCCTCGGGCTGCATGCCGATGATCTCGGAGTGGGCGTGCTGGGCGATCTGACGGACCAGCATGCGGCGGTAGCCGTCGGGCATCCAGTCGCGCGGTTCGATCGTCTCGCCGTCGGCGATGAGCGCGTCGAAGTGGGCGAGCAGCTCGTCCTCGTCCGATGCGGCCGCGGTGGCGGGGGTGGTGGTCGGCGCGGTCACCGGGCACCGCCCGGGCGTCCGGGGACCGTCGCCGCGGTGCCGTGCTGCGGGCACCGTTCCCGGACCCGTACCGGCTGCCTGGGCACGCGCATCACTCCTTCGGCTGGGAAACCGCCCACCGCGGGCCGGGCGGAACGGGTTGCTTCGTTGCGGTAAGAGGCCGGGGCCGGGGCCCGGCTATCCCCGCCGCGTCAGGTTCGGGCGCGTGACAAAGCTCACGGGAAGGCCCGGGGAGTGGGATCGGCCGCGGCCGCCTCTTGACGGGGTGACAGTCGTGGACCGCGGCGGCCGGCACGCCGGGGCGAAAGGGGAAACCATGAGCACCATCAGGGAGTTGCTGGTCGAACTCACCGGCACCGTCGAGTACGCCGACCGGATCGGCGACGACGCCGACCTGGCCGCCAGCGGCATCGACTCCGGGGACCTGGTACGTCTCGTCCTGCTGGTCGAGCAGCGGCTCGGCGTCGAGATCACCGCCGAGGACATGGAGGAGTTGCGCACCATCGGTGACTACGAGCGTTTCGTGGCCGAGCGCACGGCCGCCAGGGCGAGCGGCGGTGTGTGATGTGGCTGACGCAACTGCTGGAGCGCAACCGTCAGTGCCGGCCCGGCCGGACCGCGCTGGTGGACGAGGAACGCAGCGTCACCTGGGCCGAACTGCATGACCGTACGCTGCAACTCGCGCACGGTCTGGCCGACTTGGGGATCCGTCGGGGCGACCGGGTGGCCGTGCTGTCCAAGGACCGGATCGAGGTCCTGGAGAGCTACTTCGCGCTGGCCCGGCTCGGCGCGCTCTTCGTGCCGCTGAACCACAGTCTGGCCGAGCCCGAGGTCGCCGGGATCGTCGAGCGCGTCGGCGCGGTGGCCGTCCTCGGTGAGTCCGAGCTGCTGGACCGGCACACCGGGCTGCCGTCCTCGGTGCGGCTCCGGGTGGCCTTCGACAAGCCCGCGTTCGCGGCGCTGGGCACGCTGGCCGCCGAGCGGGACCTGCCGGACGTCGCCGACACGGACCCGATCGCCGTGCTGCACACCTCGGCGACCACCGGGCAGGCCAAGGGGGTGACCGTCGACAGCGCGTCGTTCCGCGCCATCGCGCTGGGCTGGCTGGTGATGGCCCGCCCCACGGACGACATCGTCATGGTCAACTGCTGCCCGCTGTACCACGGCAGCATGGTCGTCTCCCTGACCTACCTGGCGGCCGGCGCGACGGTCGTGCTGATGCCCGGGTTCACCCCGCAGCGGGCGCTGTCCGCGGTGGAGGCGCACCGCGCCACCCACATGTGGCTGGTGCCGCAGATGCTGCGCTTCATGCTCCAGGCGAAGGCGTCCCTGCGCACCGACCTGTCCTCCCTGCGGGAGGTGCTGTACGGGGCTGCCCCGATGCCGCTCGACGTCTACGCCGACGCGGTGGAGCGGCTCGGGTGCGGCTTCCGGCAGGTGTACGGCATGACCGAGGTGGGCGGCCCGTTCGTCACGCTCGGTCCCGACGAGCACCCGGCGCCCGGAGACGTCACCGCCCGCATCCCGTGCGGGCGGGTCGTGCCGGGCATGTCCGCCCGCGCCGTGGACGAGACCGGCCGGGAGCTGCCGCCCGGCGAGATCGGCGAGATCGTGGTGCGCGGGCCGGGCGTCATGCAGGGTTACTGGAACGACCCGGAGGCCACGCGGGAGATCACCCGGGAGGGGTGGATCAGGACGGGCGACCTCGGCTTCATGGACGAGGAGGGCCGCATCAGCCTGGTGGACCGCACCAAGGACGTGATCATCCGGGCGGGGCAGAACGTGTACCCCTCGGAGATCGAGCGCGCCCTGATGACCCACCCGGCGGTCCGGGACGCGGCGGTCGTCGGCATGCCCGACGAGGACTACGGCGAGGTGCCGCTGGCGTACGTCGTCCCGGAGACGGGCACGGAGCCGGGCACGGCGGAACTGCTCGCCCATGTCGCGGGGCTGCTGGCGCCGTACAAGCGGCCGCGGCGGGTCGAGTTCATCGAGCAGGTGCCGCGCAATCCGGCCGGGAAGATCATCAAGAAGCTGCTGCGGGCGTGAGCGCGTGGGGCGGCGAACGGCGATGACCGGGAACCCGATGCGGCCCGGGCCGGCCACGGCGTCTCCGTCGCGGCCGGCCCGGGCCGCTGCCGTACGCACACGGCCCGGGCGAACCGGAGCGGAGCGTGGCGGGTCGGCCGAGACCGACGCGGAGTCCTGGCGGACCGCGCAGGACGGTGCGGAGCCCGCTTCTGGGTCGCCGGCGAGGACAGCCCAGGCCGGTGCGGAGCCCTCGGCTGGATCGCCGTCGAGGACAGCCCAGGCCGGTGAAGCACCCGCGTGGACGGCCGCGCCCGATCCGGAACCCGAGCCGGCAGCTCCGTCCGCTGTAGAACCCGCGTGGACGGCACCGGCCGACCCGGAACCCGAGACGACAGCTCCGTCCGCTGCGGAACCCACGTGGCCGGCCGCGCCCGATCCGGAATCCGAGACGACAGCCCCGCCCGCTGCAGGGCCCGTATGGGCGGGCCGTGTCGTGGTGAGGGCCTCGCGGGCGGCCCGGGCACGTGTGGAATGCGCGCGGCCGGCGCAGGCCGACGAGGCTGCCGTGTGGCCGACCGCCTCGTGGGTTCGGGCCGGTGTGGAGTCCGTGGGGGCAGGACCGGGTGGTGGAGAGGCGCTGTCCGCGGTCGATGGGGACCTGGTGGCGCTCGGGCCGCTCGTGGCTGCTGCCGGGCTCGGGCTGGGCGTGGCCGCCGTGTCGGAGCCGGGTCCGGAACCGGCCGGGCCCGCCGAGGCGGCCGCCGCTGCGGCGATGCCGCCGCGGCGCCGGCTGGAGTTCCTGGCCGGCCGGCGGGCCGCCCGGCGGGCCCTGCGTGCGGTGGGGCTGGACTGCGGGGAGATTCCCCGGTCGGGGCGCCTGCCGGTGTTCCCGCCGGGCCGGACCGCTTCGATCTCGCACAGTACGGGCATCGCCGTCGCCGTGGCCGGTGCCCCCGGCCGGGACCTGCCGGTCGGCTGCGACCTGGAACTGCGGCCCCTCCCCCGCGAAGCGGCCCGCCTGGTGCTGCGCGAGGACGAGGAGTCCCTGCTCGCGGAGGCGGCGCTGCCGCCCGGTGCGGACGCGCTCTGGTCGGTGACGGAGTTGTTCTCCGCCAAGGAGTCGGCGTGGAAGGCCCTCACCGTGATGACGGGTGAGGGCCGGGAGGGTCCGGAGAGGAGTCTGCGCGGGTTGCGGGTCTCGCCCTGCGGGGACGGCCTGCGGGTGTGCCTGCGCGCCGATCCCGCCCATGCCGTGCGGGTGCGGGTCGTGCGCGTCGGTGCGGGAGCTTTCAGCTATGTCACCGGCCGGGCCGGTACGCGCGGCTGAGCGGACGCCGCCCGTCCCCGGCGCACCGGGGGCGGGCGGCGGATCGGTTCAGCGCTCCGGCGTGCCGCCGTCCCGGTAGGAACGCCGCGCCGTGTCGGCCGCCTTGTCGGTCTTGGCGTCGTACTTGTTGCCCGTCCGGTCGTCGACCCTGCGCTCGGCGTGCGAGACGCCCTTGTCCGCCTGGTCGGGGTGACCCTTGGCCATCTGCTTGGCCTTGTTCATCATGTCGCCCAGCTTGCCCATGGGGGTACCTCCGGGGGTGCGTGTGCCTCGTACCCCGCCGCAGGTACCCCTCTGGCCGGGCGTGAATCACCCGCGGTCGCCGACTCTGGCGGCCATGTTCCCTGCCGGGTGGCGGTTGTCGTGGATAAGCTGGTGCGCAAGGCCGATCTCGTCGAAATCGAAGGTCCGGGACAGGCAGGGGTCGATGATTCCCTGGTCGATCAGCCGCGTCACCTCGCGTGCCTCGCGGGCGGTGGCGACGTGCGAGCCCTGCAGGCGCTTCTGCCGCATCCACAGGAACCGCAGGTCGACGTCACCGTTGTAGCCGGTGGTGCCGCCGCAGAGGACGACCATGCCGCCGTTGTCGCACAGGTACAGGGACGTGGGGATGGTGTCGGCGCCGGAGTGCTCCAGCACGATGCGCGGGCTGCGGCGCTCGCCCAGTACGTCCCAGAAGGCCCGCCCGAAGGCCCGGGCCCCGGACAGCCAGCGGCCCATGGCCTCGTCGTCGGAGGTGTCCGGCAGCCGTCCCCAGTGGCCGAACTTCCGCCGGTCGATGTAGCCCTCGGCGCCCAGCTTGAGGCAGAACTCCCCGCGTTCCTCGCTGGAGACGACGGCGACGGGGATGCCGCCGACGTGCCGTACCAGTTGGATGGCGATGCAGCCGAGTCCGCCGGCGCCGCCCCAGATCAGCACCGGGTCGCCCGGGCGCACCGTGTGCGGCGGCCAGCCGAACAACTGGCGGTAGGCGGTGGCGGCGGTCGCCATGTAGCAGGCCGCCTCCGCCCACGACAGCCGGGCGGGCTTGGGGTGGCACATGTAGTCGTCGACCACCGCGAACTGGGCGAACGAGCCGTAGTTCTCCTCATAGCCCCACACCCGTTGGCTGGTGGACCAGGTGGGGTCGCCGCCGAGGCGGATGTCCTCGGCCTTCTCGTCCCAGCGGTTGGCGAGGACGACCACCTCGTCCCCGAGCTTCACCCCGCGCACGTCCTCGCCGACCGCCCACACGATCCCGGACAGGTCGGAGCCGCCGATGTGGAAGTCCTCGGTGGCGCCCGCCTTCTGCCGCGCGGCGATCACGTCGAGCGGCGAACCGAGCGCCGCCCAGACGTTGTTGTAGTTGATGCCGGCCGCCATCACCTTCACCAGGACCTGGCCGCGCCCCACGGGCGGGACGTCGACCACCTCGGTGCGGAAGGCGTCGACGGGCTGTCCGTAGCGCTCACGGCGGATGAGCGAGGCGTACATCTTCTTCGGGGCGGTGCCGATCTCGGGCGCGTCGCCGAGTTCGTAGAGGTCCTGGGTCGCACGCACGCTGGTTCTCCTCGACGCGGATTCAGGGGGAAGGGGATGTGGAGGCCCGGTCGCCAAGACCGCGCAGGGCCTTGGCGACCGCTTCGCCGATACGGGCGAGGGGTTCCGGTTCGGTCATCTCGTAGTGGCCACAGGGCACGTGATGGTCGTGGAGGGTTCCGTCGACGTAGGGCCGCCAGCTGTCGGCCTTGCCCGGCAGCACCGCCAGGTCCGCCGGGAAGTCGCTGGGCTGCTCCTCCGCGGCGCTGAAGAACAGCACGTCCCCGCGGTAGACGCCGGGAGCGAACTGGGGCGCGATGCGCAGGTTGTTGCGCATGACGGCGGCGATGGCGGCGGCCTCGGCGCGGGTGACGGGGACGCTCGACGGGTCGGCCGTGACCCGGGCGTCGATCCGGTCCAGGACGGTCTCCACGGGCACCCCGTCGACCGCGAGCCCGGCCACCCTGGACAGCAGGGCGGCGACCTGGCGTTCGGCCGCCTCCGGATCGTGAGCGGTGCCGTGCGGCTGGGGGGCGTCGAGCATGGCGAGGAGTTCGACCCGCTCCCCGTCGCGCTGGAGGGCGCAGGCCATGGCGTGGGCGACGAATCCGCCGTAGGACCAGCCCAGCAGCCGGTAAGGGCCGTGGGGTTGCACCTGGCGCACCAGGTCGAGGTAGTGGGCGACCATGGCGGCGGCGTCCGGGGCGGGCGGCCGGGTGCCGTCGAGGCCGGCCGCCTGGATGCCGTGGACGGGCTGGTCGCCGCCGAGGTGGGGCAGCAGGCCCGTGTAGCGCCAGGCGATGCCCGCACCGGGGTGGACGCAGAAAAGGGGCGTGGCGGTGCCTTCGGCGCGCAACGGCAGCAGGGGGCCGAGCGCGCTGGGGGCCGCCCCAGGCGCCTTCTCGTCCGGCTCGTCGGCCGTGGCGAGGACCCCGGCCACGGTGGGTGCGGCCAGCAGGGTCGCCGCCGGGACGTCGAGGACACCGGCCTGGCGCAGCCGGCCCGCCAGCAGCACGGCGCGCATCGAGTCGCCGCCGAGGTCGAAGAAGTTGTCGTGCAGCCCGATGCCGCCGATGCCGAGGGTCTCCTCCCAGAGCCGGGTGACCTCGCGTTCGCGGTCGGTGCGGGGCGGTACGTGCTCGGTCGTCAGCCGGGGCCGTGGGGCTAGGCCGGGTTCCGCGGCGGCCGGGGTGTCGTCGGACGTGGCGGGGTCCGTCCGGGCGCCCGGCGCGTCGATCCAGTGGCGTCGGCGTTCGAAGGCGTACGGGGGCAGCGGCACCCGTCGGGGCGCGCCCGGCACCGGGGGCAATGCGCTGTCCACGCCCGCGCTCCACAGCCGTCCCAGTGCCTCGGCGAGGACGAACCCGTCGGACGCCTCGGCCTTGGCGTGCCGCATGGTGGTCACCGTGACCGGTGCCTCGTCGGTGAGCCGGCCGGTGGCGAGCTTGGTCAGGGTGTCGCCGGGCCCGATCTCGACGAGGACGGGGCGCAGCCGGTCCCACAGGGCGGTGATGCCGTCGGCGAACCGGACGGTGTCGCGGGTGTGGTCGATCCAGTGCCGTACGGAGGTGGCCTGGGCGTCGGTGATCCAGGTGCCGGTGACGTTGGTGACGTACGGGATGCGCGGCGGGCGCAGGGTGACCTGGCGCAGGTGGGTCTCGTAGGCCGGCAGGACGGGGTCCAGGACGTGGGAGTGGGCCGCGACGGGGATGCGCAGGCGGCGGAACGGGACGCCGCGACGGGTGAGTTCGGCCTCGAAGCGGGCGACGGCGTCGAGGTGCCCGGCGACGGTGCAGGCTTGGGGGCCGTTGACGGCGGCCAGGGACAGATCGGTGTCGAGGAGGGGCCGGATCTCGTCGGCCGGGGCGGCGACGCCGACCGTGGCTCCGCCGGCGGAGCTGATGAGCCGGATGCGTTCGGTGACCAGGGGCAGCATGTCCGCCAGGTCGATGACGCCGGCCAGGCAGGCGGCCGTGTACTCGCCGAGCGAGTGGCCGATCAGCGCGTCGGGGCGCACGCCCGACTCCATGAGGGTGCGGGCCAGGGCGTACTCGGTGACGACGAGTCCGAGGAACGCGGAGAGGTCGTCGGGCCGTCGCTCCTCGAACAGGGCGGTGCGCAGGTCGGTGCCGAGGACGGGCCGCAGGATGCGGCGCACTCGTCGACGGTGTCGCGGTGGACGGCGTGGTCGCGGTACAGCTCCTTGCCCATGCCGGGGTACTGGGTGCCGCCGCCGGGCAGCAGGAACGCCACCCGGACCGGATCGTCGGACAGCGGCGGGGTGGCCGGGGCGGCGGAGCGCAGCGCGTCGAGGGCCTCGGCGCGCGAGGCGGCCGAGACGGTGAGCCGGTGGCGCAGCGCGGGCCGGTCGGTGCGCAGGGAGTGGGCCACGTCGTCCAGGCGCAGGTCCGGCCGGCGCTCCAGGTGCCGGGCGAGTGCCTCGGCCTGGCCGCGCAGGGCTCCGGCGGTGCGCGCCGACAGCGGCAGCACCACGCGGCGTTCCTCCTCGGGCGGGCGCGGCGCGGCGGGTGCGACGCGGGGTGCCTCCTCCAGGACGACGTGGGCGTTGGTGCCGCCGATGCCGAAGGCACTGACGGCGGCCCGGCGGGGGTGCTCCCCCTCGGGCCAGTCCTCCAGGGCGGTGGGCACGCGGAAGGGGCTCGCGTCGAAGTCGATGAGCGGGTTGGGCCGGTCGAAGTGCAGGCTGGGCGGGATCTGCCGGTGTTCCAGGGCGAGGACGGCCTTGATGAGTCCGGCGATGCCGGCGGCGGCTCCGAGGTGGCCGATGTTGGTCTTGACCGAGCCGAGCGCGCAGAAGCCGGTCCGGTCCGTGCTGTGCCGGAAGGCCTCCGTCAGGGCGGACACCTCGATCGGGTCGCCGAGCTTGGTGGCGGTGCCGTGCGCCTCGATCAGGCCGATGGTGCCGGCGTCGACCTCGGCCTGGGCCTGCGCGGCGAGGACGACCTCGGTCTGTCCGGCGGCGCTGGGGGCGCTGAAGCCGACCTTGCGGCGGCCGTCGTTGTTGACGGCGCTGCCCCGGATGACGGCGCGGACGCGGTCGCCGTCGGCGAGGGCGTCCTCCAGCCGCTTGAGGACGACGGCTCCCACTCCGTCGCCGGAGGAGGTGCCGGCGGCGTCCGCGGCGAAGGCCCGGCAGTGCCCGTCGGGCGAGAAAGGTCCGTCGGGCACGTGGCGGTAGCCCAGGACGGCGGAGGGGTTGAGGGAGACGGCGGCGGCGAGGGCGGTGTCGCAGCGGTGGTCGAGCAGGTCCTGGCAGGCGGTGTGCACGGCGACCAGCGCGGTGGAGCAGGCCGTCTGCAGGGACACGCTGGGCCCGGTGAGGCCGAGTTCGTAGGAGACGCGGGTGGCGAGGGTGCCGAGGGAGTTGGCCGTGGCCGCGTGGACGAGGGCCACCGAGCCGGGCTGCCCGGCGAAGCGGGGGTGGACGTGGGCCGGGTAGTAGCGGCTGTCACCCGCCCCGGCGTACACGCCGAACGCCTCTCCGGACCGGTCGGCGCCGAGGCAGCCGGCGTCCTCCAGGGCGTGGTAGGCCGTCTCCAGCAGCAGTCGCTGCTGCGGGTCGACGACGGCGGCTTCGGCGGGGCTGTAACCGAAGAAGCCGGAGTCGAAGCGGTCGATGCCCTCGACGACCGACGCCTTGCGGATCAGTGACGGGTCGTCGAGGTCGCGCGGGTCGCCGCCCGCGGCGAGGAACTCCTCGTCGGTGACGGGCCGTACGGACTCCCGGCCGGCCGCGAGGTTGTCCCAGAAGGCGTCGAGGTCGTCGGCGCCGGGGAAGCGGCCCGCCATGCCGATGACGGCTACGGCGGGGAAGTCCTCGTCGTGGGGTGCGGTGGTGTCGTGCACGGCCTGTGCCTCGTCCTCTCCCGGTTCGTGGGTGTGCGGTGTGCCGTCGGCCCGGTCACGCATGGCCGCGGTCCTTGCCCTGACGGGCGGTGCGGCGGGCGCGGGCGGCGCGTTGCCGGCGGGCCTGTTCCCGGGCGCGGTCGAGGCCGTCGCCGGTCTCCGGCCGGGAGGGCGCCTCGGCGTCCGGCACCGGGCCCGCGCCGGTGGCCGACAGGTGACGGGCCAGGTCCCGGACGGTGGGGTGCGCGAACAGGTCGACCACCGACAGGTCGCTGTCGAGGGCGCGGTTCACGGCGGTCTGGGCGGTGACCAGGAGCAGGGAGTTGCCGCCCAGGTCGAAGAAGTTGTCGTCCAGGCCCACCCGGTCGCGACCCAGGACGTCACACCACACCTCGGCGAGGCGGCTCTCCAGCCGCCGCAGGCCGTCTTCCGTCCCCGTCTCGTCGGGGCGGGCGCTCGTACCCGCCGAGCTCAGCGTCCACCCGTCGTCGGACAGGCCGGCCGCGCGGGCGCTGCCGGTGACGGCGCGGTACAGGGCGCCGAGGTCGGTGCCGTCCCGCAGGCCGACGCGCGCGGCCAGGCGGCGGGTCTGGCGCACGGGGGCCACGACGTGGCTGCGCACCCAGGGGGCGGTGCGGTCGGCCCCGATCAGCAGGTGCGGTTCGTCGAGGGTGCGGGCGAGGTCGAAGGAGCGCAGCGCGGCGGGAACGTCGAGCAGCCGGTAGCCGCGGGCCTCGGTGAGCGCGGTGAGACCGTAGCCGCGGCTCATGCCGCGTTCGCGCCACATGCTCCAGGCGAGCGACTGGGCGGGCAGGCCGAGGCCACGGCGGTACCCGGCGAGCGCGTCCAGGTAGGCGTTGGCGGCGGCGTAGGCGGCGTTCATGGCGCCGCCGAAGAAGCCGTTGACCGAGGAGAAGGTGACGAAGGAGTGGACCGGGTGGTCGGCGGTGAGCCGGTGCAGGATCCACGCGCCGCGCACCTTCGCCTCCAGCGCCCGGCGCCAGGTGGGGGCGTCCAGTTCCCCGACGGGGCGCTCCACGAGCGTCCCGGCCAGGTGCAGTACCGACGTCAGGGGCACGCCCCACGCCTCGGTGGCGGCCTCGACCGCGGCGCGGACGCGGGCCTCGTCGGTGGCGTCTGCGCGGGCGTAGCGGACCTCCCCGCGTTCGCGCAGCCGCGGCAGGGCGTGGGCCTCGTCCTCCGGGGTGCGCCCGAGGACGAGCAGCCGGGTGCCTGGGGTGCGCAGCAGGTGGGCGGCGATCTCGGTGCCGACGCCGCCGAGGCCTCCGGTGAGCAGGGTGAAGCCGTCGTGCGCGGGCGGCTCGGTGCGGGGCGGGCTGTCGGGCAGGGGGCGAGGCGGCGTTCGTAGCGCAGCCCGTCCCGGTACGCCACGTCCGCGCCGTCCGCGCCGGCGGCCGCCTCCGCCGTCAGGAGGGCCAGCGGGTCGGTGCCGTCGCCCGGTGACAGGTCGAGGTGCCGGGTCCGCAGCCAGCCGCACTCCTCGGCCAGCGACTTGAGCAGCGCTCCGGACAGGGCGTGGGCCGGGGAGGGTTGGTCACCGGGGCGGACGGCGTGGGCGCCCGCGGACACGTGGACCAGGTCCACGGGGCGCTGCCGGCCGGGCCGGGCGGTGAGGGCCCGGACGAAGGCGAGCAGCCGCTCCGCGCCCGTCGTGTCGTCGGGCGCCGTCGGGGGGCCTGGCCGGAACCCGTCGAGGTGGAGGACGGCGTCGACGGGCCGCTGGTCCTGCTCCAGCCGGTCCAGCAGCGCGGCGTAGTCGGATTCCTCGGCGGGCCGGACGCGGTAGTGCGCGGCGTCGGTCCGGGTGTACGCCGGTCCTTCGCCGACCACCGTGCAGAGGCCCCCGGCGGAGCGCAGCGCGTCGGCGAGCCGTTGCGCGAGTGCGCCGGCCTGCGGGTCGCCGCCCGCGAGGACGAGGGTGTGCCGGCCGGACGGCGTGGGACGGGCTGCGGGGCGTTCCGCGCGCTGCCAGACCGGGCGCAGGAACCAGTCGGGGACGGTGGCCGCGGTGCCCAGCAGCAGCTGGGTCCGGCGCACCTCGTCGTCGAAGTCGCCCGCCTCGAAGCTCTTGCGGAGCCTGGTGCGCTGGATCTTGCCGATCTCCGTCTTGGGGACGGCGTCCCGCGCCACGGGGATGAGGAAGGACGGGCTGACTCCGATCTCCCGGGTGACCTTGCCGGCGATCTCGCGCAGGGCGCGAGCCGGGTCGGCGGCGGCCTCCGGGGTGAGGTGCAGGAACAGGGCGAGTTCGTCGGTGGGTGACGAGGGGTCGGTGCGCACCGCGACCGCTGCGGTGAAACTCCGCTCCACGTACGGCAGTTCCTCGACGCACGCCTCGATCTCGTGGCTGTAGTGGTTCACGCCGTTGACGATGATGACGTCCTTGGCGCGGCCCGTGATGTGGAGCTCGCCGTCGCGCAGGAACGCCAGGTCGCCGGTGTCGAACCAGCCGTCCTCTGTGAACGCCTCGGCGTTGGCCGCCGGGTTGTCGTGGTAACCGCCGGTCACCGAGGTGCCGCGGACCTGGAAGCGGCCTGCCTCGCCCTCGGTGAGGACCGTGCCCTGTTCGTCGACGATCCGCATGGCGAACCCCGGGTAGGGCCGGCCGCAGCTGACGAACGTCCCTTCGCCCGGGACGGGTTCGACGGGCAGGACGGCGTCGGTGACCACGGAACACGTCTCGGACATGCCCCAGCCGGGGTGCATCACGTCCTGCGGCAGGCCGAAGGGTTCGAGCGTGTGCAGGAACGCGCGGGCGGCGGAGGCGACGACGACCTCACCGGCGTTCATGACCAGCCGCATCGGCGACAGGTCCCAGGCGCGGCCGGTGAAGCGGTGGGCCTGTTCGGCGAGGAGCCCGAAGGCGAAGTTGGGCGCCCAGGTGACGGTGACCCGGTGCCGGTCGGCGAGGTCCATCCAGCGCAGGGGGTCCTGCAGGATCCAGGAGGTGGGGGCGTGGACCTGGCGGCAGCCCAGGTACACGTCGCGCAGGTGGAACATCACCACGCCGGTGACGTGGTCGAGCGGTATCCAGTTCAGGGAGACGTCGTCGGCGCCGAGGCCGTTCATCTGCTCGGTGGCGGCCGAGCGGGTCAGCACGTTGCGGTGGGTGAGCCGCACCGCCTTGGGCAGGCCGGTGCTGCCTGACGTCATGAGCATCAGCAGGAGGTCGTCCGGTGCGGCGGCGTGCCAGTCGTGGTCCTCGGGCGCCTCGCGCAGGGCGTCGGCGGTGGTGATGCGCGGCCCCGGCCAGTCCTGCCGTGCGGCGACCGCGCGCAGACCGGCCTCGCGGCCGGCGGAGCACACGATCCAGGGGCGGCCGAGCATCCGCCAGATGCCCTCCAGCTTGGTCAGCGCCGCGGAGGGGGTGTCGTAGGAGGCGGGGACGGTCAGCGGGACGGCGACGAAGCCGCCCAGGACGCAGCCCCACAGCACGGCGAGGAAATCCTCGGTGACGTCGCACTGGAGGATGACCTGGTCGCCCGGGCGCAGTCCGGCCCGGCGCAGTCCTGCCAGGACGCGGGAGGCCTCGGGGACGAAGGACGCGTAGGTGCGCCGGTGCTCGCTGCCGTCGGCGTGGACGTGGACGATGTCGCCCCGGTCCAGCTCGGCGGCGCGGCGCAGGGCCTCGGCCCAGCTCGGCACGGACGGCTCGGCGAGGGCGGGGCCTTCGCTGACGGCCGGAACGCCGGAGGCTTCCCCGGTGCGGGCGGCCGGGGCCGCTCCGGCGGAGCGGTCGGGCAGTCCGGTGTGGCGCCGGTCGAGTTCCTCCGGGGCGTTCTCGACCGACACGTCGACCGTGGTGACGCCGGGCAGCTGGGCGAGCCGCTCCCGCCAGGTCCGGGCCGTGGTCGCGTCGACGGCGGGCAGGGCGCGCAGTGCCGCACTGTCGACGGTGCCGTCCTCGGCCCGGGGCAGGGCGTTGACCGCCGTGACGCGGACGGAGCCGTGGCCCGCGCGGTCCAGGAACTCCTCGACGCGTTCGGCGGCGTCGGACCGCCCGGGCACCACGTACAGGCGCGACGGGGTCTCGCCACCTTCGGGCAGGGCGTGGGCGTCGCGGATGCCGGGCACGGACAGCGCCGCGTCCTGAAGGACGGCGGGATCGGCCGCGGCCGGGGCGGGGGTGCGTTCGGGGAGCGCGGGCAGATGCCCGAGGCGGGTCCCGGGGTCGGCGCTCACCGTGTTCAGGACGTCGTGCAGCGCGCGGGCGAACGCCTCGGCGGTGCCGGCGTCGTAGAGGTCGGTGGCGTACTCGACGTGCAGCGTCAGGCCGTCGGGGGTGCCCTCGGGGCCGTGGCGCTCCAGGACGTCCACGAAGAGGTCGAACTTGGCGGTGCCGGTGGCGGTGGGCCGCAACTCGGTTTGGACGCCGTCGAGTTCGAGGACGGCCGGCTTGTTGTTCTGCAGGGCGAGCATCACCTGGAACAGAGGGTGACGGCCGGGTGTGCGGGGCGGGTTGAGGTCCTCCACCAGCCGGTCGAAGGGCAGGTCCTGGTGGTCCAGGGCGGCCAGGTCGGCGGTACGCAGCCGGGCGAGGAGCTCCTGGAAGGCGGGGTCGCCGGAGGTGTCGGCGCGCAGCACCAGGGTGTTGGCGATCAGGCCGATCAGGGGGTCGAGGCCGGGTTCGGTGCGGCCCGCCACGGGAGTGCCGAGAACGATGTCCTCGCCGGCCCCGCAGCGGGTGAGGAGGGCGCTGACGGCGGCGTGCAGCACCATGAACAGGCTGGCGCCCTCCCGGTCGGCGAGACGCAGCAGGGCACGGTGCAGGGCGGGGGCGACGGCGAGTTCGACGTGCGCGCCGCCGCCGCGCGGCGCGGTGGGCCGCGGCCGGTCGCCGGGCAGGGTGCACTCCTCGGGCAGGTCGTCCAGCGCGGTGCGCCAGTGGGCGGTGAGCCGTTCGATCCGGCCGGGGCCGTCGGGTCCGGGGGCCAGCAGGGCGCGCTGCCAGAGCGCGTAGTCGGCGTACTGCACCGCCGGCGGGTTCCAGTCGGGTGCCCGCCCCTGGCGGCGGGACGCGTAGGCGGCGGACAGGTCGGCGGCGAAGGGGCCGAGCGACCAGCCGTCGGCGGCGCCGTGGTGCAGGACGAACAGCAGGACCCGCTCGGTGCCGGTGCCCAGCAGCCAGGCCGTGAGGGGGCTTTCGGCGGTCAGGTCGAAGCGGCGCCGCAGCGCGGCGGTCACATGGGCGGCGGTCTCCGCGGCGGGGCAGTCGATCCGCCGCAGTACCGGGCGCAGCTCTCCCGGCGCCAGGATGCGCTGGTAGGGCACTCCGTCGTGCTCGGCGATCACCGTGCGCAGGCTTTCGTGCCGGTCGGTCAGGTCGCCGAGGGCCGCGTCGAGCGCGTCGGCGTCGAGGTCGGGCCCGACGGGGACGAGAAGCGGGATGTGGTAGGTGGCCGCGCCGTCGTCGAGCCGGTGCAGGAACCACATGCGTTCCTGCGCGAAGGACAACGGCACGCGCTCGGGGCGCACGGCCTCGCCGAGGACCGGCCGGGGCAGGGCGTCCTGCGCTCGTACGGCGACCCGCCGTGCGAGCGCTGCGGGGGTCGGCGTCTCGAACAGCGCGGTGATGGGAATCTCCGCGCCGGTCTCGTGCCGCAGACGGGCCAGCAGTCTGGTGGCGAGCAGGGAGTCGCCGCCCAGATCGAAGAAGCCGGCGTCCACGCCCACGGACTCCCGCGGCAGCTGCAGCACGTCCTCGAACAGGGCGCACACCTGCGCCTGTTCGGGCGTGGCGGGGCGGGTGCCGGAGGCGGCGGCGGTGAAGTCGGGGTCGGGCAGGGCCTGGACGTCGAGCTTGCCGTTCGCGGTCAGCGGCAGGGTCTCCACCGGGACGCAGGCGGCGGGGACCATGTGCTCGGGCAGGTGGGCGGCCGCGTGGGCGCGCAGGTCGGCAGGGCTCACCGGTACGTCGGCCGAGAGGACGGTGTAGGCGACGAGGTGCAGGGCGCCGTTGCCGGCGTGGCGGGGTACGACGGCGGCGCGGGTGACGCCCGGGTGGGCGGCGAGGACGGCCTCGATCTCGCCGGGTTCGACGCGGAAGCCGCGCAGCTGGATCTGGGAGTCGGCGCGGCCGAGGTAGTCGAGGGTGCCGTCGGGGCGGCGCCGGGCCAGGTCGCCCGAGCGGTACATGCGGGTGCCGGGCGGGCCGTAGGGGTCGTCGAGGAAGCGTTCGGCGGTCAGTTCCGGCCGGTCCAGGTAGCCGGTGGCGACACCGGCACCGGAGACGTACATCTCGCCGGTCGCGCCGGGCGGCACGGGGCGTCCCGCGGCGTCCAGCAGGTGGACCCGCAGGTCGGCGAGCGGAGTGCCGATGACACCGGCGCGGCGCGGGTCGTCCAGGTCGGCCGCGGTGAGCCGGTGGTGGGTGACGTGCACGGTGGTCTCGGTGATGCCGTACATGTTCACCAGCGCCGGGCGGTCCAGGCCGTGCCGTTCGGTCCAGGGGCGCAGCCGCGCCGGGCGCAGGGCCTCCCCGCCGAAGACGACGTAGCGCAACGCCCCCGTGTCGCCCCCGAGTTCCGCGTCGGCGTCGACCAGCTGCTCGAACGCGGACGGCGTCTGGTTGAGGACGGTGACGCCCTCCCGGTGCAGCAGGGCCAGGAACTCGCGCGGCGAGCGGCTGACGGCGTAGGGCACGACGACGAGCCGGCCGCCGTGCAGCAGAGCGCCCCAGATCTCCCACACGGAGAAGTCGAAGGCGTAGGAGTGGAACAGCGTCCACACGTCGTCGGCACGGAAGTCGAAGTGCTCGGCCGCGGCGGCGAAGAGCCGTACGACGTTGGCGTGCGGCACGGGCACGCCCTTGGGGCGTCCGGTGGAGCCGGAGGTGTGGATGATGTACGCGGTGTCGGAGGGGCCGGTCGGGCCGTGCCGTTCGGCGTCGGTCAGGTCGGCGCCGGAGCGGTGGGCGAGGTCCGCGGTCACCTGCGGGTCGTCCAGCAGCACGGCGGGCACGGCGTCATGGGCGAGGTGGGCGTGGGCCTGCTCGGTGACCAGCGCCACGGGGGCCGCGTCCTCGACGACCAGCCGCAGCCGCTCGGTCGGCTGGCCGGGGTCCAGGGGCAGGTAGGCGGCGCCGGTCTTGAGGACGGCCAGCAGGGCGGGCAGCAGCCGCGGGCCGCGTTCCAGGGCGAGCGCCACGATCCGGCCGGGCCCCGCGCCGTGCGCGGTCAGCAGCCGGGCGAGCCGGTTGGCCTCGGTGTTGAGCGCGGCGTACGTGAGCCGTTCGTGCCCGTGGCTGACGGCCGTCCGTTCGGGCCCGGCCGCCACCTGTGCCTCGAACAGTTCCGTGAGGGTCCGCTCGGCCGGGAAGGTACGGACAGGCGTGTCGCGGGGGTGTTCACCGGGCAGCAGGACGTCCAGGTCGCCCAGCGGCGTCACCGGTCCGACTGCGGCCAGCCGTTGCAGCACCGCGAGGAACCTCTGGCGGTGCAGGGCGAGTTCGTCCTCCTCGTACAGGGCGGGATTGGCGTCGAAGGCCAGCCACAGGCCGCCGCCGCGGGGCCCGGGGCGCACCGAGATCTGGAAGTCGTCGACGGCTCCGCCGGACAGGTGGTGCCAGGTGGTGGGGTGTCCGGCGAAGACCGGGGACTCGTCGAACGGGACGATGTTGAGCACCGGTCCGTACAGCCGGCGTCCGGTGCCCAGCAGGCCCAGGTCGCGGCGGAGGAACTCGCCCCGGTAGCGCTGGTGGCGGCGCAGGGCCTTCAGTTCACCGGCGACGGCCCGGACCAGCTCGGCGACGGGCGTGCCGGGGGTGGCTTCCACGCGCAGGGGGAGGACGTCGGAGGCGGTCCCCGGGGTGCGCAGGGCGGCGCTGCCGAGGCGGCTCATCGTGGCCAGGCCCAGCACCAGGTCCTCGGCGCCGGTCATCCGGTGCAGGTAGGCGGCGGTCGCGGCGGTGAGCAGGTCCGTGCGCCGGACCCCGAGGCGGGCCGCCGCGGCGTCGAGCGCTTCGGTCTCGGCGGGCGTCAGTTCGGCGGTGCGGCGCAGGAAGGGCGCCGTGGGGGCCGCCGTGCGGGAGGTGAGCCGGGCAGGCTCGGGCAGGTCGGCCAGGCGCCGCGCCCAGTGGTCACGGTCCCGGGCGTGCCGCTCGGATGCCAGGTAGGCCGCCTCCTCCTCCTGGAGCCGGCTCACCGGTGCGAAGGCGCCGGGCTCCGGTTCGCGACCCTCGGCCAGGGCGTTGTAGGTGTCGGCCAGGCGGCGCCCGAGGAGCTTGTAGCTGTAGCCGTCCAGGAGCAGGTGATGTGCCCTCAGCAGCCAGAGGTGGCGGTCGGGCGCCAGGGTCAGCAGGGTGTGCGCGAAGAGGGGGCCCTTCTCCAGGTCGACGCGGGTCGCGAGGTCGGTGCGGACGTGTTCCCACGCGGCGGCCTCGGGGTCCCCGGCGCCGCTGACGTCGACCCGGTGGAGGGGCCAGTCGTCCGCGTCCGGTGCGGGATGGCAGCGCGGGCCGTCGTCGGTGTCGGCGAAACGCAGGGCGAAGGTGTCGGCCTCGGCGACGACGCGCCGCAGCGCGGTCTCGAACAGGGCAGTGTCGAGGGGTCCGTGGATCTCCACGGCCTCCGCGGTGTTGTACGCGGCACTGTCCGGTGCGAGCCGTCCGGCGTACCAGAGGCCCTCCTGGGCTCCGGACAGCGGTCGACGTGCGTCCTCCTGGAGTGACATAGCGCAACCCTCACGTGGCAAGCCGTAGATGTCCCGGACGGCGAAGGCCCGGCGGGATCGGACGGGTGCGGCCACCCCCTTGCCGCCCGCGCGTGTGGTGACGCACCGGGCCGCCGGCCCACGGGGCGGGGAAGGGGACCGCACGCCGAGGTCAGGGGGTCCACGTCACCTGCCCCGGTTTCACGGCACAGCACGGTGCTGCACCGGAACCGGCGGGGTCAAGGTGAACCGGCTCCCGGGGCACCGGTTCAGGGGTTTCCCTGAATTTCGGGGTGCCGGGGAGTGCGCGCCGACACGCAACTTCTAGGGAAATCACGCGACTTCGCCGCGCACCGGGGACCTCGGCTGGCCTCGGCCGTGGTCGGCCGTGCACTCTCGAACAGCCCCCCGACCTCGCCGCGGACCGCCGCGGTGGCAGCTGTGTCCCGGGACCGTGGATGCCCGGAACGGACGACGGAAAGAAGGCTGACGGCATGCACCGTGTGCTGTGTCCGGTCGAGACGCTCTATGTGGGCCAGAGAAGCAGGGCCGTGCTGTCCTGCACCCTGCGCGGACCGGTTGACCTCGCGGCGCTGTCCGCCGCGTTCGACGCCCTGACGGAGGCGAACCCGCCGCTGCGCTCCCGCATCGAACAGGACGGCGGCGGGCACGTGCTGCGCGTCCTCGGCGCGGACGAGCGGCCCCGGCTGATCACCCGGACCGGTGACGAGGAGGAGGCCTACGCGGCGGAGCTGAACAGGCCGCTGCCGGTCGGCGGCCCGCTCAGCCGTGCCGTTCTGGTCAGCGCGCCCGACGGCCGGAGCCACCTGTTCGTGCTGGTGATCGACCACACCGTCACCGACGGCCACAGCAGCATCGCGGTGCACAACTCGCTGTGGGACCGCTACCGGGCGCTGGTCGAAGGCACCACCGACGACATCGCCGCTCCGGAACTCCCCCGCTGGCCCGAGCCCGTGAGCCGGCTGCTGCCTCCGGCCGACGAGGCCGACACGGCGAAGTACCTCGACGGCCGGCTGGAGGAGATACGGCGCCACCCGGTCGAGCTGGTCCCGTACGACGCCGCGAGCGGGGAGGGTGCCGGCCCGGACGGGCACATCGAGGTCCGCCGGCTGACCCTGGAAGCGGACCTCACCTCCCGGCTGCGCGGTACGGCGCGCGCCTCGGGCGTCTCCGTGCACGCCCTGATCGCCGCGACGCTGCTGGTGACCGCCCGGCGGCGGCTGGCCGGGGACGACGGGGCGCGCACGCTCGGCTGCCTCTCCCCCGTCGACCTGCGTGCGCGGCTCACCCCGCCGGTGCCCGCCTCCGACCTGGTCCCCGCGGTCACCACCCATCTGCAGACCCTGGACGTGGCCGCGCGTTCCGAGCCGTTGGAGCTGGCCCGCGCCGTGCACGCCCGGCTGGGCGACTTCCTGGCCCGCGGCGACCACTTCCACGAGATGCGCATCACGCCGGAGATCCCCCGCAATCCCGCGCTGCAACTGGCCACGGTGATCGCCACGAACATGGGCGTGGTCCCCGGTCCGCGGCTGCCGGACGGGCTGCGGGCCGCCGACGTGCGCCTCGTTCCGGCTCGCGAGCACTACTTCCCGCAGGCGGGACGCAGCCCCGTCATGGCGTGCGTCGTCTCCTTCGCGGGCCGGCTCTCCATCGAGTTCCCGCACTCCACCGCCTGTTACAGCCCGTCCTTCATGCGGGCGTTCCGCGACGAGGTGCGCACGGGGCTGCTGCGTTTCACGGACGTCGTGGAACCGGGGCTCTCGCCCACGCCACCGGCTGATCACCGCCCGTTCGCCCCTCCGACCCCCGCCCGCCCGGCTGTGTAAGGAACCTCTGTCCGCCATGACGACCGTCAGCGAACTGCCCTCCCCCCTGACGCTGCTCCCCCGGGCCCAGGCCGGCGACGAGCACGCGATGAACCACCTGCTGACCGCCATCACGCCCTACGTCGCGCGCATCTGCAGGTCCATCACCCACGACGACGGCGCCGACGCCACCCAGGAGGCATTGCTCGCCGTCTACCGCGGCCTTGGTTCCCTGCGGGAACCGGCGGCGTTCTACGGCTGGGTGCGCTCGGTGACGGTCCGCGAAGCCATCCGCACCGCCAGGCGCTTCGGCGCGGAGAGCTGCTGCTCCGAGGTGGACTCGCGGGAGGAGACCAATCCCCTGGACGCGGTGCACATCAGTGACGTGCTGGAGCGGCTGTCCCAGGCGCACCGGCAGGTCCTCACCCTGCGCGCCTACGGGCTGAACGAGGAGGAGATGGCCGAGGTGCTCGCGCTGCCCGTGGGCACCGTCCGCTCGCGTCTGTTCCGGGCCCGCCGCCGGTTCCAGGAGGCGTGGCAGCCCTCGGCGGCGTGACGCCGGCGCGCCATCCCGGGGCGGGCCCTACGACGGCGGCCGTGGCGGTGTGTCTCCGCCACGGCCGCCTCCGCGGGGCGCGTCACGCCCCGACCTCGCACTACCGCACGCGCTCCGGGAGGACCCGCGGCGGCCACTGTCCATCGGCGAACATCCCGAGCGCGTGCGCCCGCGCCACCAGAGCGGGCCGGTTGGGGGCGTCGAAACGCCGCAGCATCTGACCGACGCGATATTCGATTCCCTGACGGCTCAGATAGAGACGGGAGGCCAACTGCACCGTGGACTCGCCACGCGCCACACCTTCCAGCACCTGCGCGTCGAGAGCGCTGAGTACGGGTCCGCCGTCGGCCGCTTGTTCGGCCCGGCGCAGAAGGACGACCAGACCGACGATCTCACCCGTGGGCTGTCCGACGGCGATCGCGGTGACTTCGGCCGGGAAATTGCGGCCCTCTCCGTCGCGACACGTCACCCTTTCCCTGAATCTCCGGCAACGCCCGGAGGAAAGCGCGGTGAACTGTTCCCGCAATTGTCCGGGAACCGGGGAACGGAGCAGTTCGAGCAGGCCGCGTCCGCATATCTCGTCGACGCTCAGGCCGAACTGCCGGGAGAATGCCGGTTCCGCGGCTGTGACGGCCAGCGTCCGGGGGGACACGTGAGCCGTGCAGGCGGCTTCCTGGGTGGGACCGTCCGGCGCGCCGATCGGGTCACGGCGGGCCGGGACAGCCGCGGCGGCGGTCTTCTTCTTACGGGGCGAGGCGTCGGGGAAACTCGTGGTCGCCACGGACGTACCGTCCTTCTTCCTGCGCGTGGGGGGCTGGGAAGTGTGTGCGGACGCGGAGCGGACCGGTGCGCTGTGCCTGGGTGTCGGCGAGCGCCCGGTGACGGCACGCCACCTCGTCGGTGGCCTGAGCCGGGTGTCCGCGTCGTTCAGGGCCGGCGTCGGGCGCCGGGTCCCCGGGGCGGGTCGGGGTGAGCAGAGAAAGCGGTGCCGAGGCGACCGTCGTCCCGGTCACCTGGATAACGTTGTCATGACCATTCGATCCCGCGGCGCGGTCCCGTCGGCCGACGACGGGGCGGGCGGGCGAACCGTACGTCCTGCCGTGACGAGAAGCCCGTTCGGGCAGTGCGCGGCACTGGAACCTCCACGGTACGGAGAGGGGGGGTTCATTTGAGGGGTCGCCTTAGAGACTAAGGGGAGGCACCCCCTGAGGCAAGAGTTTGTCAGGTGAACTCAGCAACTCGCCAACTGTTCCGCACCCGGGCCCCTTTCGGGCACGGAGAACCCCCGATGCAAACAAATCCCGGCGGAGTGACGACACCCCTTCCGGAATGCACCACGAGCCACGCTCAACGGCTTGTCGCCCCGTGTCGCGCTCCCTGAAGCGTGGACAACTCACGCGCCCGTTCGGGCAAACGGAACCGCGAATACCGTGCCGACCGGGCCACCGAACCCGTCACCGAACCCGAGGAGGGATCTGCTGGATCAGCCGCAGCTCGACCGTCGGCCGAAAAGGGTGCGTGCCGCGCGGGGCGTGAGCCAGGCCGATGTCGTCGGTGAGGCGATGTCGACGGGTCATCTGTCGCGCCTGGAGGTCCGGTCAACGGCGCCCCACAGAGCGAACCGTGGCCCGTCTCGCCCGGCGGCTCGGCCCCGGCGACTGCCTGGCCCAGAGGCGCGCGAGGCGGCCACCGTCAGCGCCAGAGGGTCAGGTTGTCTTGGTCTGACCGCCGTCGATGAGGAATTCCGCGCCCGTGATGTTCGCGGCGCGGGGCGAAGCCAGGAAGAGCGCGAGGTCGGCGACCTCCTCAGGTTCGGTGAAGCGTCCCGTGGTGATCCCCATCTGCTGGGGCACCACCACGTCGACAGCCTCCTGGGCAGTGGTCCCTGCGCCGGCCGCCACGGCCTCGGCGAAACCGCCGGGAGCGGTCCAGAACGGGGTGCGGACCGGTCCCGGCGCGATGGCGTTCACCCGTACGCCGCGCGGCGCGAACTCCTCCGACAACGCCTTGGTAAGGCTGGTCAGCGCGGCCTTGGCCGCCGAATAGTCCACCACGTTGGGGAAGGGCAGCCGGGCGTTCAGTGAACTGATGTTGACGATCGCGCCACCGCCGTCCGCGAGCAGGTGGGGCAGCGCGGCGCGGCTGGCGCGGACGGCGCTGAAGAAGTTCAGGTCGAAGCCCCGTTGCCACTGCGCGTCGTCGACAGCGAGGAAATCGGTGCGGGGCTGGGTGGCTCCGACGTTGTTGACCAGGACGTCGATCCGGCTGTGGCGTCCCATCGCCGTCCGGATCAGTACCTCCACGCCCTCTGTGGTAGCCAGATCACCGGCAACGAAGGCCAGGTCACGCGTCTCGCCCAACGCGGCCAGCTCCAGGGTTTCGGAGCGGCTGCCCGCAACCACACGTACCCCCTCGCGCAGGAATGCTTCGGTGATGGCCAGTCCAATCCCCTTGCCGGCACCGGTGACGACGGCGACTTTGTCGATGAGCCCCAGATCCATCGTCGCGCACTCCTGTCTCTTGAACTCAGCATGCATTTTTTTCGCATATTGGGCGTCCAGGGCATTGTGGGCGTCGGGTCCCGCGCGCACTCGCAGGCACGCCGTCCCCTGCTGCCGGAGAGTGAGACCGCCGTCAGCTACGGCCGACCCTCGGCTAAGCCTCCGGCCCGAGATCGAAATCGGCCCCACGAGACCCTCTCGGCACAAGCAGCCTCAGCCGATCCGCAGGAGCCGGGATGATTTCAGGCACTCTTGCGCCGTATGTGCAGGTGGCCGTCGCGAGGGAAGGAGGGCGGTGCCGCGGGCAGGATGGTGTCGAAGTCGTAGCGGCTCTTCTGAGCAACTCGGCACGATGCCGGATTGTTCACCTGGTGCAGGATCTCGAGACGCTCCAGCCCGTCGGCTGCGAAGGTGTCGAAGGCCCAATTGGTGAGTGCCTCCAGCGCTCGGGGCGCCACACCCCGCCCGCGAGCGTGTGCCGCGGTCCAGTAGCCCACTTCGGCCGCCGGTTTGCCGGAGGTGACTTCCTTGAGGACCACGTTGCCCACCAACTGTTCGCCCGCTGAACCGGGTTGTATCTCTAGGACGGCGAAGCAGAACCGGTTCCCTGCCGCCCACCCCCGCTGCTGAGCCTGCACCCAGCGTGCCCCTTCGGCGTCGGTGTCCACGACAGAGCTCGCCCACCGGCGCAGTGCCGGATCCTGGCTCACCTCGACCAATGCGGCAACGTCTCTCATGCGCCACGGGCGAAGAAGGAGAGGGGGAGAGACCGGCGACGCGGCCACCTGGAGTTCGACCGGGGCACTCGTCAACCGATGACATGCGGCGGCGTTTTCACCCGGCGCCGACTGTGTCTGTCCCATGCCGCCTTGCGACCGCCTCGTCATTGCTGTGCCCGGACACGCAGAGCGTGGACGGACCAGTCGAACACCGGAGCCAGACTCTCCGGGGCCGGCCAGCCGTTGACCACGGCAAGCAGCTGGAGGTACCGCTCCCTGCGGGGGTCGTTCACGCTCTCCAGTCGAGTCGCCAGCCGGCGGCGAAGCTCGACGCCGTCGGGGCGGCCGAGGAGGTGCGCGTAGTGCGCCGTGAACGCCGCGACGATCGGATCGGCCTGGGGCGAGGCCGGGTCGATGCCGGCGGCCAGGGCCGGGCCGACCTGGTCACGGACGACTGCGGCGATGTCCCGGCACGGACCCGTCATGTCGCTTCGCGCCTGCTCGACTGCCTGGTCCTCGGCCATCCGCCGCACCACGGTGCGGAAATCCGGATCAAGGGACATCTCGGCCAACTCCACCCATGCCTGTACCTGCTCTGCCTCGGGGTCGTCGGGCAGCTCGGGGGTCATCGAGCGCATGGCCCCCGCGAATGCCGGTACGGCGCCAAGACCGCCGAAGACGGCGTCGAGGAATTCGCCGATCAGACGTCGGCGTTCGTCCTCGGAGAGCTGTGCCAGCCGGTGCATGAGTTCCGTCTCCTCAGGTGTGGACCCGCGCTCGGCCACCGCCGTCAGCACCGCGCGACGCAGGCGCAGGACGCCGATCTGCACTGCCAGTGCTTCGGCGTGCGCCGCGGCGACCTCGGGAAGCGAGAGCTCGCGGTCCACGACCTTGCGGATCGTGGGAAGGTCCAGACCCAGCTCGCGCAAGGTCCGCACGAAGTCCAGGCGTGCGACGGCATCAATGCTGTAGAGGCGGTAGCCGGCCGGGCTGCGGTCCGTCGGCGCCACGATTCCGCGATCGGAGTAGAACCGAATGGTCTTGACCGTGAGACCGGTCCGTCGAGCCAGTTCGCCGATCGAGTAGAGAGTGTCGCCGTCCATGACCCCACCTTTGCGTCTCCCCCTACTGGAGACTCAAGTCCCTTCGCCTGCCGGCAGGCAACAGCCCCTGATCCACAAGTCCTGACAATTCCTGCAAGTCCAAGGGCAGCCGCCTCGATCCGACTCGTGCAACACGGCACTGTCCAGCACGGTCCGCGGCCGCTGGGACAGGGCCTGGGTCTTCGTACGAGGCCGCACCCAGCCCGCCGGCGCGGCGCGTTGGGCATCGGTCACTGACAGGGGCTGAATCCTCGGGCCTGGGCGACTCGCGCCGGTCAGCGGTGGATCCGGTCGTGGCTCCGAAGAGTCACGACCGGATGCTCCGCTTGTTGTCCGAGCGGCGCGACTACCAGGAGGACTTGGTGACCCCGGGCAGGAAGCCGGCGTGGGCCTGCTCCCGGACGCGGACCCGTGACAGGCCGAACTTCCGCAGGTGGCCACGCGGTCGCCCGTCCACGCTGTCCCGGTTGCGTACTCGGGTGGCGCTCGCGTTGCGGGGCTGGCGCCGCAGTTCTTCCGCCGCGGCCCGGCGTTCGGCGTCGGTGGAGGCCTGCCGGCGGATGATCTCCTTCAGCTCCGCACGGCGGACCGCGTACCGCTCGACGACCGCCTTGCGCTTCTCGTTCTGCGCGATCTTGCTCTTCTTGGCCATCAGACCTTTCCTCCTCGGGCACGGATGCGGGCCACGGCTGCCTCGATGCCGATGCTGTCGACCGTCTTGATCGCCTTCGCGCTGAGCGTCAGCCGGACATGCCGCCCCTCGCTGGGCAGCCAGTAGCGCTTGCGCTGGATGTTGGGGTCGAAGCGGCGCGAAGTGCGCCGATGCGAGTGGGAGATGGTGTTGCCGAAGCCCGGTTGGGCGCCGGTCAGTTGGCAGTGGGCGGACATGGTCGTACCTACCTCTCGTCGGGGACGGCTAGTTTTTGGTAATGGAAATCATTCCCATATAGTAGCGCTCATGGCACGCAACGAGGTACGCCCGATCATCAAGCTCCGCTCCACCGCGGGAACCGGCTACACGTATGTCACCCGCAAGAGCCGCCGCAACGACCCCGACCGCATGGTGCTGCGCAAGTACGACCCGATCGCCCGACGTCACGTCGACTTCCGCGAGGAACGGTGACCTCGCGCCGCTCCGCCACCGCCCGCCGAAACTGAAGGACGCCCCATGAAGCCCGGAATCCATCCCGCTTACGGTCCCGTCGTCTTCCGGGACCGTGCCGCGAACTACGCGTTCCTCACCCGCTCCACCATGACCAGTGACAAGACGGTCGAATGGGAGGACGGCAACACCTACCCGGTGGTCGACGTCGAGATCTCGCACGTCAGCCACCCCTTCTACACCGGAACCGCCCGGGTCCTGGACACCGCCGGGCGAGTCGAGCGCTTCGAGCGCCGGTACGGCCGACGCGGAGCCAACTGATGCGCGACAGGTCCCCACTGCCCGTCGTCATCGTCGCCGGGCTCCACTCCGAGGCACGCCGCAAGGTTCGTGGACCACCTCTTGCGCCTGGTTCCCGACAGCGTCGCTCTCCATCACGACCTGTCCACAGCCGCCGACGGCACCGTTCTGCGTCAGGTGCGCGACGCCTCGGGTGAGTTGTCCCGGGGCGAGGCCCCGCTGGTCAACGACTGCGCGTGCTGCGCCCTGCGCGAGGACCTGGTCCCCGAGTTGGAACGGCTCGCCGAGGCCGGCCTCACCCGGCTCGCCGTCGTCGAGCTGTGGGACTCCGTAGAACCCAGGGGGATGGCCGAGGTCGTCGTCCACCACGGCGGCGACACGGTCCGACTCACCAACGTGATCACGGCGGTCGATCCGGCTCTCGTACTCCCCTGCCTCGGCAACAGCGACGACCTGGCCGAGGCGGGCCTCGCCGCCGCGGCCGGCGACCAGCGCACGGTCGGCGACACCTGCGCCAGGCAACTGGAGTACGCCCCCGTCCTCGCCGTCATGGACAGCGAGGACGCCGACGACGAGGACCGGGCTCTGCTCACCCAACTCCACCCCACCGCACGCCAGGTGGGTGCCGACTCAGCGGAGCTCGCACGGTTGGCCTTCGCCGGCTTCGACGCCGAAGCTGCCGCCGCGGCCCAGCACCCTGCCTGCGCCCTGCTCCCCCAGGAAGCCGACGAGGCAGGCGTCACCACCTTCGTCTGGCGCCGGCACCGCCCGTTCCACCCCGAACGCCTCTATCAGGCACTGGAAGACCTCTGCTGCGCCGCTGCCCGCAGCAGAGGTCGGTTCTGGCTCGCCGACCGCCCCGACACCCTGCTCGCCTGGGACGCCGCCGGCGGAGCCCTGTGCGTGGAGAGCGTCGGCCCGTGGCTCGCCTCCCTGCCGGACGCCGCCTGGGAGATGGTCCCTCCCGTACGCCGGGCGGCCGCCGCACTGGACTGGCACCCCGAACACGGGGACCGCTGCCAGCACCTCGTCTTCACCTCACCCGGCCTGGACCGCGACGGACTCGCACGGGTGCTGGAGTCCTGCCTGCTCACCGACGCCGAGTACAGGGCAGGCCCCGAAGCGTGGAAGCGACTGCCGGCCGTCTTCAACTCTCTCCTCGACCCCGTCGCGTAGCACCGTCCCAACCGCCCCACACCACAGAAGGAGCACCATGCCCCCCCGCCAAGGCCCTCGCAAGCCGCTGAAGTCCCGTCCCAACCCGCTGGACACGGCCCGGATCACCTACATCGACTACAAGGACACCGATCTGCTGCGGAAGTTCATCTCGGACCGTGGCAAGATCCGCAGCCGTCGCGTCACCCGCGTCACCGCCCAGCAGCAACGACAGATCGCCACCGCGATCAAGAACGCCCGTGAGATGGCGCTCCTTCCCTACTCGAGCCGGTAAGCAGCGACCGCTCACCCCCCCCTGCGCAAGCGTTTCTGCGCGAAATGCGAAAGCACACAGAATGCACCCCTAGGAGCAGGGGTGCATTCTGCATTTCCGGGAGGGGTGCCCGCGAACAGTCAGTGGTCGTCCCAGTGGCCCTCGTGAGCCGCATGACAATGACAGCGCCTCCTCGCTCGGGGCCCGCGCGGTCCGACCGATCGGGTTCGTCACACCAGGGGGACGGCGGCGCCTGGTACGTGACCCGGCTGCGGCAGACGGGCACGTGGCGTCCTCATGGCGAACTGGGGTTTCCCTCGGCCTGGATGGCGCATTCGGGATCGCGCGCGCCTGGCAAGCTGCCGAATACGACAGCGCCTGAGGTGGTACCCCCAAGCGGCGTTCTCCCGCTGCTGACTTCAGGTCCCGGCGGGAGCGGGGAGTCCGCGCGTTCCGCCCATGATCGCCACCAGGACCGTACTGTCGCCGAACTGCCAGACCGGCGCGACGTGGGCGAAGCCGGCCCGGCGCAGCAGTGCGGCGTGGCGGCGCACCGTGACCTGCTCGGCGCCGCCGTGGTGGAGGGCGTGGCGCCGTCGGCGTTCGTCGAGCAGGTCGGCCAGTTCGGGGTCCCGGGCCGCGGCGTCCCACCAGGACCGCCAGTCCTCCCGCGTGTGGCCGCCCGTACGCTCCGACCTTCGGCGGCCCACGTGGGCGGTGAGGTTCGAACAGGGCCCCGCGTCCGGCGGGAGGTGGTCCCCGTTGACGAGGACGCCGCCGGGGCGTAGCAGGGACGCGAGGGAACGGTAGGTTCGCAGCAGTGCGGGCTCGGGCAGGTAGTGCAGCGCGGTCGTCGAGACGGCGGCGTCCAGGGGGCGGTCCAGCCCGAGGGCGTCGGTCCAGCCGTCCGCGCCGATGACGGTGTCCACGAAGCGGGCGGCGTTCGCATGGTGGGTGCGTCCCAGTTCCAGCAGCACGGGGTCCATGTCGGCGGCCACGATCTCCGCGTGCGGGAAACGGGCCGCGAGCCTGGCGGCCAGGGAGCCGGGGCCGCACCCGAGGTCGAGCAGCAGGGGGCGGGTGCGGCCGACGACGGTGTGTTCGACGACGTCCGCGATCACGGTGAACCGCTCCTCGCGGTCCACCGCGTACCGCTCCTGCTGCCGTTCCCAGCGCTCCACCCATGCCCTGGCCGTCCCCATGCTCACGCCCATCGCTCGCGCCACCTCATCCGTCTCTCGTTCATCCGTGGGCACAGACGAATCTACAGGTGGAAACGGTTATCAGTTGCTGTTCAGGACAACGACGCGAGGACGGACAGCAGGCGGTCGATCTCCTCGGGCGTGTTGTAGGCGTGCAGGCTCACCCGTACGGATGCGTCCCGCTCGTCGGTGCCTGCCTGGCAGAGGCTGTCGGCACGCACCATGAAACCGTGGCTGAAGAGGATGAACCCGAGGTCGTCGGACGGGATGTCACGGTGACGGAAGGTGACGATGCCGTGGCGACGCTGGGCCGCGGGCAGGGGGGAGTCGGCGGCGAGGCTCACCGGGCAGCCGAGGACCTCGTACGGGCCGAGCCGTCCGAGCCGGTCCGTCAGCCGGGTGGTGAGGGTGGTCGTCCAGCGCGCGATCCGCTCGACGCAGGTCGCGTCGAGCCAGTCGAGCGCGGCCCGCAGCGACACGATGCCCGCCGTGTTGGGCGTGCCCTGCCAGCCGTCCGGCCGGAACACGGGCCCTCGCGCGTTGCGCGCCCAGACCGCGCCTGATCCGGGCAGGGCCATCGCCTTGTGCCCGGAGAAGACCACGAAATCGACGTCCAGCGACGGATCGTCGAGGTGGACGGGCAGGTGACCGACGCTCTGTGCCGCGTCCAGGCAGATCGGCACGTCCGGGCCGACCGCTTCGCGGATGCGGTGCACGTTCATGTCGCCGCCGTAGACATGGTGGACGTGGGTGGCGGCCACGAAGCGGCTCCGCGGGCCGATGGCCTCGGCCAGGGCCCGGTGGTCGTAGTCGCCGGAGACCGCCTGGTACGGCAGCGCCCGTACGCGAACCTGGACACCGCGCTCGGCCAGCAGCCGACGGGCCTCGAGCCAGGGGTCGAGATTGGCCCGGTGGTCGGCATACGGCACGAGGATCTCGTCCCCGTCCCTGAGGTACGACACGAGCCAGTCACGGGCGACCGTACGCAGGCCCTCGGTGGTGCCGCTGGTGAAGTGGACGGCGGAGCTGCCCGGTTCGGGGTCGTGGAGGAACTCCTTGACCCGTTCTCGAGTCGTTTCCACGAGGTCCGTGGTCCGGTTGGCCCAGGGGTAGGTGCCGCGGCCGGCGTTGGCGTTCGACGTCGTGAGGTACGTCTGGACGGCCTCCAGTACGGCACGTGGCTTCTGGGACGTGGCCGCGCTGTCGAGATACGCCAAGTCCGGATGGCCGGTGACGATGGGAAACTGTTCTCTCACCTCCCGCTGCCAGAGCGGGCCCTCGCGTTCCACCGCGGACGGCGGGTGTGCCGTACTCACTCGCGCACCAGCGGTGCGCCCGCGTCCCGCCAGGCGACGATCCCGCCGGCCAGGCTGCGGACGTCCGGGTGGCCCATCCGGGTCAGCGCGGCGGCGAAGCGCAGTGACTTCTCACCCACGGGACAGGCCAGCAGCACGGGGGTGCGCTTGCTGAAGGGGAGCCCGCCCCGCAGCAGGTCCTCGAACACCTCGTCGACGATGTTGACCGAGCCCTCGATGTGCAGGGCGGCATAGGCGTGTGGACTGCGCAGGTCGACCACGAGTGGCCGGGGGTCACCCTCGGCAGACCAGCGACGGGCGTCGTCCACGTCGATGACGCGGCCCTCCGCACGGGCCTCGGCGTCGGTGACGGCCACCGCGGAGCGCCCCCGGTCCGTCCGGCCCAGGAGTTCGGGGCGTCGCTGACGCACATAGCTGAGGTAGCTCTCGGCCCGGTCGCACACGATGAACACCGCCGTCCGGCGCTGCCCGGTCCCGTTCAGCTCGGCGTCGGCATACCGCAGTTGCCGGACCGCCCCCTGGTAGGCGGCGCCGCCGGTCGGTCCGCTCAGCAGTCCGCACCGGCGGATCAGGGTGATCATCCCGTCGATGGCCTCGTCGGAGGTGACCGACTCGATGGTGTCGTACGTCGTCGGGTCGAACAGGCCCACCTGGTGGACCTCGTCAATGGTGCGGATGCCTGGTATGAAGTCCGACTTGTGGGCGACCAGGCCGAGCACCCGTACGCGCGGGTCGTGCTCACGCAGGACCCTGGCGACACCGGTCGACGAACCGGCCGTGCCCACGCAGGCGATGAACCAGTCCGGCACCCGGCCGTCCAGGTCCTTCACTATCTCGGGGCCGGTACCCTCCGCGTGGGCCTCGACGTTGCGTGGGTTGAAGTACTGGTCGGTGTGCAGGTACGTACTCCCCGGGTCGGACAGCGCCCGGTGGAAGTGCGTCAGCGGGTCGTCCGTGTCGGTCGGGTCAAGGCACTCGCTGCGCCCGGGAAGTTCCTCGATCTCGGCGCCGATGAGCAGCAGCAGTTCCTTGATCTCGGGCACGCGCATGCGGTTGGTGACGCTTTTGAAGCGCGCTCCGTGCATACCGGCCAACAGGGCGAGTGCCTTGGCCGTGTTGCCGCTGGAGAGCTCCACGACCGTCCCGTCAGGGCTGGTGGCGGCCTCCAGATGGGGCCGTGCCATGTGCCAGGCGGGCCGGTCCTTGACGGACCCGAACGGATTGAGCATCTCCAGCTTGGCATAGAGGTCGATGTTGCGCAGACCGTGTACGGCGGGATCGATGCGCACCAGAGGCGTGTTGCCTATGGCCTCGGTGATGCTGTCGTACCTCATCCGACTGCTCCCCCCAGGGGTGTGATCGGCCAGTAGTCCTCGTCCGGGCACCAGTGCCATGAGTCGCCCCGCCGCTCCACCGCCACCGTCCGCGCGACGGGCTGCCGCTGGGCGTGATGGGCGTGGAAGTCCATGGCGTACCCGGCGGTGTTGGCGAAGGCCAGCAGATCCCCCGCCCGCGGCAGCCGGGGCAGGAAGACCAGGCGGCGGGTGATGAGATCACCTTCCAGGCACAGATTGCCGGCGAGGTAGACGCCGACCGGCTCGCCGTCACCCGCCGCCGCTTCGCCGCGCGGCAGCAGGACGGGGTCCACCAGGACCCCGTGCTCCTCCAGGCTCATGTCACCCGCGTTCATGGCGAGTTGCACCAGGTGGTGCCCGGCGTCCGTGTCCGCGGGCCGTACGTCCAGCACGCGGGCGAGCGACAGTCCGCACTGGTCGACCAGGGAGCGACCGGGTTCGATGTACAGGTCGTGGAGGTGCTCCAGCAGAAGGGTGGCCGGCGGGCGGCCCAGCACCGACGCGGGCAGTGAGAGCAACTCGTCGAGGTAACCCGGGCCGGCGGTGGCGCGGTACGCGGGGTACAGCGCGGCGGCACCGCGCACCGTGCCGCCCTCGTTGCGCAGCCCGTATCCGTGGCCGCGCCAGGTCAACGGCGGGCGGACGCCGAGCACCGCCTCGGTCAGCGCGGTGGTCCACCGCTCCCATTCCTCCGCCTCGGCGACGTAGCCGACGCCGAATCCGCCCCCGATGTCGAGAGCGCGCGGCGCGAGTCCCCGCGCCCGGCATGCGTCCATGAACAGCACGCACTGCTCCAGCGCCCGCGCCTTCTCCTCCACGCCGGTGGTGTCGAGGTGGTAGGCGGCGCCGACGAACTCCACGGTGTCGGCGTTGCGTTCGAGCGCCGACAGCAGCTCCCCCATGTCACGTAACGGGGTGCCGAAGCGGCTGCGCCGGGAGAGCAGCCGGGTGCCCGCTCCCCCGTGGCCGGTGGCGCGCTCGAACCCCGACAGACGTACCAGCACGGCCACCCGGCCGAACGCGTGCGCGCGCACCAGTCCGGAGAGACGTTCCAGTTCCCCGGGCGAGTCCAGGCTGACCGTGGCTCCGACGCGCGCGGCCAGCCAGAGGAACGCGGCGTCCTTGGGGCCGGTGGCCATGATGCGGTCGCCGGTGAACCCACAACCCAGTGCGTGCCTCAGCTCCTCCGTGGAGGCGACGTCGACGCCGACGGTGGCCGGGTCCTCCGCCGCCAGTCGCCGCAGCAGGGCGCTGGACCGGTTCGCCTTGTGCGCGAAGTACACCCGCCCGGTGAGATGGTGGCGGCGGTAGACGGCACGGAAGCGGGCGGCGTTCTCGGACACGGCCTCGGGGATCAGCACGTTGAGCGGCGACCCCAGCGCGTCGACGAGCGAGTTCAGGAAGGGCCGGTCCGCCAGCAGGCGGGCGAGCGGCGGCTCCACCCTGGGCCTCAGATACAAGGGTGCGTCCACGTGAGACCCCTCCCGGTGCCGGCCGACCGCCGAGGCGACGATCGTTCGGGGGTAGTCGTTTCCAGGTACACCCGCCCCTAAGCGTCACTGGTCCGGTTCGTGGGCGAAGTGCCGTGCTCAGAAAGGGTGGTTGCTGCTGAGGATGCGGTTGAGCGCGCTGCCGGGGCGGCTCGTGAGTTCCTGCCACGTTCCCTCTTCCGTGATGAGGCCGTCCTCCAGGACGGCGATGCGGTCGGCGCGGCGGATGGTCGCGGGGCGGTGGGCGATGAAGATCGTGGTGCGGCTCTCCTCCCGCAGCGCGGTGGCGAGTTCGGCGTCGCCGGTGTTGTCGAGGTGGGCGGTGGACTCGTCGAGCACGAGGACGCGCGGACGGGCCAGCAGCGCGCGGGCCAGGGCGATGCGGGCGCGCTGACCGCCGGAGAGCGTGGCGCCCCGCTCGCCGACGAGGGTGTCCAGGGGGGCGATCCGGTCGACGCCGCACAGTCGTGCCGCCTCGGCCAGCGCCCGGTCGTCGGCCTCGGGCGCGGCGAGCCGCAGGTTCTCGGCGAGGGTGCCGTGGAAGAGGGGGGTGTCCTGTCCCACCAGCATCACCGCACGCCGCAGTTCCGCGTCGTTCACCTCCCTCACGTCCACGGGATCGCCGTCGGCGGGCAGCAGCTGGACCTCGCCGGCGGACGGGTCCCAGAACCGGGCCAGCAGGTGGGCACAGGTGGACTTGCCGGCCCCGGAGGCGCCGACGAGGGCGAGTGTCCGGCCGGGGTGGACAGTGAGGTCGACGCCGTCCAAGACGGACCCGCCGCCGTAGTCGAACCTCACGCGATGCAGCCGGACGCCCAGTGGCCCGGGAGGCAGGGGGCGTGGGGCGGTGGGCGGCGGTGCAAGGGCGGGGGCCTTGACGGCCGCGTCGACCCGGGAGGCGGCGGCGCGCAGTGCCACGGCCTGGCTCAGAGCGCGGGCCGACTCCGCCACCGGGCCGAGAACGGACAGGGCCAGTGCCATCGCGGCCGGCGCCCACGCACCGTGCAGCCGTCCGGAGGTCACGGACTGTGCCGCCGCGGCGACCACGCCGAGGACGGCGACCACGATGAGGAGATCGCGGACGGCGGCGGCGACGGCCTCCCAGGTGGCCTCGGCGCGCTGGGCGTTGCCCACCTGCCGACCTCGCTCCGCCAGTGTGCGGCGGCGTCCGGCCAGGGCGCCGAAGGCAAGCAGTTCGCGCAGCCCGTCGACGGTCTCCACCGTGTCGGCCGACAGCGCGGCCACGGCCGTGCGGGTGCGGCCGCCGCGTGCCGTGCGTGCGCGGGCGTCGGCGAAGGGCGCCGCGGCGAGCAGGGCCGCGACCGGCAGGACGGCCACCAGCAACCACGGCTCAACCAGGGACAGAAGTACCGAGCCGCCGGTGAAAACCGTTCCCGCCGCGAACAGTTGGGCGGTGGTGTGGGCGTAGAAGAACTCGAGCGCCTCCACGTCGGCCATGGCGGTGGCGGCGAGGTCGCCGCTGCGGCGGCCCGCGACCCGGGCGGGCGCGCTGCGGGCCAGTCCGTCGAAGACGCGGACCCGCAGTGCGGCCAGGACCCGGTAGGCAAGGTCGTGGGAGAGGTCCATCTCCCGCCAGGTCATCAGGGCCCGCGTCACGGCGAGGGCCACGAGCGCGGTGACGGTGCCGGCCGTGGGAGCGTGTCCGTCGATGACGGCGGTGCCCACGGTGTGCGCGGCCAGGGTCAGCAGCGCGACGAGGGATCCCTGTTCGAGGACGGCGGCGACGCAGGTGCGGGCCGTCATGGCGCGGTGCCCGGCGAGGGCGGGCAGCAGGGCGCGCAGCGCGCCCCGCGCGGGAGCGTCCGCCCCGGTGGCGGCGGGACCGGTGGCGGCGGGACCGGTGGCGGTGCTCATGCGGCGATTTCCCCTCGGTGGGCGCGGCCGGCCTCGACGAGCCGGGTGTAGACGCCACCTGCCTCGGCCAGGCCGGTGTGGTCGCCGATGGCGTCCACCCGTCCCGCGTCGAGGACGACGATCCGGTCGGCGTGCCGGACGGCCGCGAGGCGGTGGGCGACCACCAGGACGGTCCGCCCGCCGACCGCCTTCAGCAGCTCCCGGACGATGCCCGCCTCGCGTCGCTCGTCGACCGCGCTGGTGGCCTCGTCGAGCACGAGGACCGGGGCGTCGGACAGCAGGGCCCGGGCGAGGGCGAGCCGCTGTCGCTGGCCGCCGGAGAGCGTGGCACCCCGTTCGCCGAGGACGGTGGCGTAGCCGTCCGGGAGGGCGGCGATCTCGTCGTGGATCCCGGCGGCGCGCGCCGCCCGGGTGAGCTCGTCGTCAGTGGCGCCGGGCCGCGCCAGACGCAGGTTGTCGGCGATGGTGTCGTGGAACAGGTACGTCTCCTGCGAGACGACGGCGATGCCCTGCCGCAGCGCGTCGAGCGCGCATTCGGTCGTGGGGCGCCCGTCGAGAGTGATCCGCCCTTCCTGCGGATCGTGGTGGCGCAGGAGCAGGGCCAGGAGGGTCGACTTGCCCGCGCCGGACGGCCCGACGATCGCGGTGGTCCGTCCCGCCCGCGCGGTGAAGGAGACACCGTCCAGGGCGCGTGCGGGAGCGCCGTCGTAGCTGAACCGGACATTGTGGAAACGGAGTTCGGGCGGAGCGTGCCACCGCGCGGGCGCCGTTGCGGTGTCGTGGACCGTCGGCTCGGCCGTGCGGAGGGCCGCCAGCCCGTCGGCGGCCGACACCCCCAGATAGCCGGCGTGCCATTCCCGGGCGAGGTCGCGGACGGGGCGGCAGCACTCGGAGGCCAGCAGCAGCACCAGATAGGTGCCGGCCGCGGTGGTGGATCCGGTGACGGCCGACCAGCACGCCAGGAGCGCGGCGGCGGCGGTGCCGCCCTGGATGGCGAGGTCGGTGATGCCGGTGTCGACCAGGGACACACGCAGCTTGGCGACGGTCGCCCGGTGCAGGGCCGCGGACCGCTCCTCCAGGCGTGCGCGGGTGCGGCCGACGGCGCCCGCGGCGCGCAGGGCGGGCATGCCCTGGAGAGCCTCCAGGTAGTCGGCGCCCAGTCCTTCGTAGGTGTCCCAGTGCTCCTTCCCGCGGGCGGCGAGGAGCCGGTCCCAGGCGCGCGGGCCCAGCAGGGCCAGGAGCAGGGCGGGGGCGAGTCCGAGGAGGGCCAGGGGCTCGACCACAACGAGGACGGCGAGGACCAGGGGTGGTACCGCGAGGGTGACGAGGAGCTGGGGCAGGTAGCGGGAGACGTAGGCGTCGACGCCCTCCACCCCCTCGACCAGGGTCGTGCGGACGGCTCCGGCCCGTGCTGTGCTCAGGTACGCGGGCCCCAGTCGGCCCAGGTGCGCGAGGAGTTCGTCGCGCAGTGCCACCCTGACCCGGGCGCCGGCGCGGGTGGCGGTGCGCCGCTGCCACAGGGCGAGCCCGGCGCGGGCGGCGACGACGGCGAGCACCGCGGCGAGCAGCCACGGGAGTCGGCCGATGTCACCGCGGGCCAGGCCGGCGAGCGCGAGGGCCAACAGCGCGGCCTGCGCCAGGTGCGTGAGGGTGACGGCCACCTGCAAGAGGGTGGCCGCGAGCAGGGGGCGCCGTGCGCGCCGTGCGGCGCGGCGCAGCTCGGGGTGGACGGTCATGTGAAGTTCTCCTCGTCGGCGTGGCGGGTGCCGAGGGCCAGGGCGTGCACGATCCAGTCACGGCCCGGCGCGGCGCCGAGGGCGGCGCCGAGGTCCGCCTGCTGCCAGGAGCCGACGGGCCGGGCCGCCAGCCCTTGGCGCAGGGCTGTGACATGGGCCAGGTGGACGGCGAAGCCGGCTCGCAGGTGAGCGCGGCGGATGTGCGCGGTGTCGGCGTCCGTGGGGCAGCCGTGGGCGAGCAGTACGGCGCCGGCGTCCGCGAGCCACGCCTGGTTCGCCGCCCAGGCCGCGAGCGTCGGACGGGCCTCGCCGGACGCGTAGTGCCGCAGGGTCGTGCCCTCGGGAGTCAGCTCCATGAGACCGGGCCGAGGCGGGCCGACCGCGGTACACCAGCGCAACAGGCCACCGTCCCCGGATCGTTCGGCGGTGGCCAGGACTGCCCGCAGTGCATCGCGGGGTGGGAGGCCCGGCAACGGTGGCGGGGTACTGCGGCGCGCCAGCAGGTCGGCCGGGGTGGGCGGGTCCTCGGTCTCTGCAGGGCGCCTCCGGCTTCGCCCGTCGGGCGGTGGGATACGTACGACGGCCAGGGGGTCGTCCGTGCGTCCGTCGATCTGTACGTCGGATTGGCCCGCGCCGAGGACGCGGGCCGCCAGGAGCAACGCCGCGGCGGCGTGCCCGGTGTCCAGCAACAGGAGGGGCCAGGCCCGGTGGCCGTAGTGGGACACCGTGCGCTGCGCGGTGACGGAAAGCGCGGCGGTCACGCCCGGCGGCGTGCCGTCGACGGGCGGGCCGACGAGGTGGACGCGGTGGCGCAGCGGGTCGTACCCGTAGCGGCCGGGCGGCAGGGAGCAGCCGGTTCCCACGGCCAGTTCGGTGTCCACCGGGTGCAGCGCACCGGCGGAGGGGGTGGGCCTGAGGCGTCCGGAGGTGTCCGAGGCGGCCAGGGACAGACGCAGCAGGGCCCGCAGGTCGAGGTCAGCGGGTCCGGCCTCCGGGATCCGGCACGGTGGCCCCGGCCAGGGGCGGACGGCTGTCCCGGCGGGCGTGTCGGGGCCGGGGCGCTCCGGGGAGCGGGCCCGGGCGAGGGCGGCGACGAGGCCCGTCGGCGGGTCCTCGCGGTGGTCTTTCACAGCGGCCCTCACATGTGCGGCGGAGGTGCCAGCGTGAAGTCCTCCGGCGCGCTCGGCGCGGTCGTGCGCCATCCGCGCGCGACGGCGGCCTCGGCGAGGCGCGGGCAGCCGAAGTAGCCGAAGGCGGCGGGCGCGTTGGGCAGCAGTCCGGAGACGAGGACCCGGGCGACGCGCAGCGCGGTCTCCGCCACGTCCTCGGTGGTGAGGTCGAAGGTCATGACACGGTGACCGCCCCCGCGCAGGGTGCTCTCCAGCCGTTCCCGGCTGCCCGGCTCGACCTCTGCGACGGATACCGTCCCGAGCGCGGGCCCGGTGAACCTCCGGGCCTCGACCGCCATCCGCTCGTCCAGCCACACCTGCACGTGTGCTCCCAGGTCCCGCACGTGCTCGAACTGCTCGCCGCACACGTCGAGGTAGCGGCCGTCGGCCCGGTGATCCAGGTACAGCCCCCGGGCGAGCAGCCCGGCTTCGACGGCCTGGAACACCCAGCCGTCGGGGTCGGTCAGGCCCTGGGTGAAGACCCAGGTGTGGACGGCTTCGAGGACGGCCTTGCGGGCGGCTTCGGCCGGATCGTACTTGCAGGCGAACCCGGCGGCGTACAGGCCGAGGCGCGGGTCGTGGACGAGCGCGGCCATGCAGGGGGCGAACTCCGAGTGCATCTCGACGATGTGGACGTCGAGCGCGGAGCCGGCGAGGTCGTCGGCGAGGCCGGGCACGCTCGCCGGGTCGATGCCCCGGGCCGGGCCGTCCAGGTGCCACCACAGTTCCAGGGCGTCGCGTTCGACGATCTCCAGCAGGCCGCGCTCGACGGCGTCGTCGAGGCCCTGTCCGGTGGCGATCCCCGCGTAGTTGAGGTGGTGGGTGCGGGGCAGCTCGCGCAGGTCACCTTGGCGCCAGTTGAGGTGGGTGAGCGAGACGGGTGCCCAGACCTCGGCGGCGGTCCCGTCGGGCAGTCGTTCGGTTCCCCGTGTCCACAGCGCGGGGGTGTCGGCGGTGAGCGGGCGGTAGGGGAACTTCGCGCGGGCGTACTGCCAGGGTGCGTAGGCGGGCAGATCGGCGGGGCCGTACAGGCGCAAGCCCTTGTCCGCCAGTTCGGCGGCGTGGCGCGCAGGGGTGCGTCCGGGTGGCCGGGCGGCGGCACACGGTTGCCGCAGTAGCGCTCCATCCCCTCGGCTATCGCGGCGACGCGCGCCTGCTCGGGGTCGCCGAAGGTGGTGCCGAGGGAGACCCGGTCGGCGGGCCACAGGCCGTGTCTGCGGGCGTCGGACACCTCGGCCGTGAGCGCGGTGTAGCGGGGCGGGGCGCCCGCGGGGTGCTCGACGGGCTTGACCCTGCGGACGATTCCGCAGACGGGGTCGACGAGCGCTTCCAGCGGCAGAGCCGTCATCGCAGGATCTCCTCGGCGGGGTCGGTGGGGGCGGGAGGGGACGGGAGGACGGGCAGGTTCAGCACCACGCTGTCCGGGTCGACCTCCCGACGGGAGGCGAGCAACTGTGCGGCCGTCATCGGGTCGTCCCCGGTGTGGGGTTGCGGGCGTGGGCCGGGAAGTGGTGTCCGGCGATCTCCAGGCGCAGCCGCGTACCGGCCCGGAGCCGACGTGCGAGCCGTCCGAGTCCGACGGTGAACGCAGTTTCCCGGCCGGCCGGTTCGGCACGCCGGACGACACCGACGGCGAGCCGCTCGGCGGTCCCGTCCGGTGGGAGCACGACGAGCCTGGCGGCCCAGTCGGCGGACGGTGTGTGGGCGGCGGCCCGCAGCCGCACACTGACGGGGCCGACGAGGTCGAGCGGACGCGGCGACGGCGGTGTGACCAGGAGGCAGCGGTCGGGCGCGCCGTCGGCGGGGACGGTCAGGTCGTCGGAGCGAACGGGCCGGGCGGGGTCGGCGGTGAAGGCGGAGCCGTGCAGCAGGCGCGTGCGGTGGGCGCGCGGTTCTCCCTCGGCGTCGGCGGGCAGCCATAGGCCGGCGCCGCCGAGCGCCAGTGCGCCGTGGCGGCCGGGGGCGAGGTCGCCGGTCAGGGCGCGGCGGGCCCAGCGCACGTACAGCTCGCCGAGGTTCAGCCGGTGGGCGGGTCCCGCGTCCGGCCCCGGAGCAGCGGTCAGGGGGTGCCCCCAGGGGCCGAGCAGCAGACGCGCCGAGGATCCGCCCCAGGCGCGCCACAGGGCGACGGTCTCCTCGGTGAAGTGGTCGTGGTGGCCACCCACCGCGAGCAGGGGCGGCCCGGCGTGCGCCGCCCGCACCACGAGGCGCCCGCGGTCGGGCCGGCGCCACAGCCCCGCCCACGAGGGCACGGGGCGTCCCAGCCGCTCGGGCAGGGCGGTCAACGGCAGGTGGGCGAGCAGGCCGGGGTCCTCGGCGAGGGCCTTGGTCAGCGCACTTTCGTCGGAGTCGCGCCGGTCGCCGTGGGCGGCCCACCATCCGGCGCGGGAAAGCAGCCGTTCCACGCCGGACGCCTCGCGGGCGGTCTCCGCCAGGCCGAGGGCGGGCACGGCCGCGACGACGGCGTCCGGCCGGGCGTCCCGGGGCGCGTCGAGGGCGAGGACGAGGGCGCAGTGGGCGGCGTAGGAGGCGCCGGCGGCCACCAGCCGCCCGTCGCTCCACGGCTGCCGCCGGATCCAGCGGACGGCCGCTGTTCCGTCCGCGGTCTCGTGCGCGTACGGGTGCCACTCCCCCGGCGACGCGAACCGCCCCCGCACGTCCTGGACGACGGCGGCGAACCCGTGGCGGGCCCAGCCACGCGCTTCGGCCTCGTGCCGGGTCCGGTCGTAGGGGGTGCGCACCAGGACGGTCGGGAAGGGGCCGTCACCGGCCGGGAGCAGGACGTCGGTGGCGAGTCCCCCCACAGCCGTGCTGAACGCCGTCATCCGTTCTTCCTCGGCATGGGCGCGACGTCGGGCACCGGCAGCACGGGGTGCTCGGTGACGGTCAGCGTGCGCAGGTCCACCTGTCGCAGTCGGCGCCGCACCGGGAGTCCCCCCGGGTCGGAGGCTCCGCCCGCCCACCGGCCGAGGTCGTCCGCGAGCAGTGCGGCGAGCAGCGTGGCGGCGGGCGCGGCGAGCCGGACCGGTGCGCCGGAGGTACGCGGTCCGCTCCAGTACGCGGCCAGTTCGCGGTGAGCGGGCGTGGCGGCGAGCCGACGCGACCGGACGTGCGCCGAGGTGACGTCCCCGGGAGCGGCGGCCACCGGCTCGACGTACGCCTGCCAGCCCTCGCGGTGGCAGCGCAGCCACGCGACACCGTGCTCCGGCAGCCGGTCGGCGGCGTCCCACAAGCCGTCCGGCACGGGTCCGTCCAGGCACCACACGACCGCGGAGGGGTGTCCGTCGAGCAGGTCCTCGATACCCACCGGCGAGCTGCCGGAGGCGGTCACGGCCGGAGTCGTACGGGGCCGCGCGCCCAGGGCGGCCAGTTGTACGGCGAGCGGTTCGGTCAGGACCGGGTCGCCGAGGATCCTGACATCCTGGCGAGCGGCGGGCCACTCCGGGCCCAACGGCCCTTCCGCCAGATAACCGGCTTCTTCGAACGCCCGGATCACGCGATCCGTCCCCTCGTCCAGCGGGCCCGGGGTCCCCCCGGTGAGCAGGGAGAGCAAGGCGTCCTCGTCGACGTCTGCTGTCCTGACACTGAAGAACTCCCCTGCGGGGGTGCGGACGGCAAGCCCTCGCCCTGGCACGGCGACGACCTCGGCACCGGGGACGAGTCGGCTACGGGACACGGCGATTCTCCTGTCGACGGGAGCGGGGACGGGCGTGGGCCCGCCCGGAAGGCATCGGGCGGGCCCACGGTTAGAGGGTGGCCAGACCCTCGCTTACTCCTCGGTGTCCTCGAAGGGGTTCTCGACGAGCGCGTTGGAGTGGGAGGCCGAGTCATGAGCCAGCTGACCCGGGTCGGCGATCGGCGCGAAGACCTGCTCGTTTTCCATGAACTCTCCTTCATCAGCAGGGAGATACGGCGTTCGGATGAGCGCCGTGACCTCACTCTAATGAATTTGATTTTCATATTCTAGAGCCGCGATGGGGTGATCTGGGTAACACACAGGCCACCCCCCTTCCGGATCCTCACCGACCCGGCCCGCCACCTGCAGCACCTCCGCCAGCAACCTCGGCGTGACGACCTGCTTCGGCGCTCCGTCGGCCACCACACGGCCCTCCCGCAGGGCGACGATCCGCTCGGCGAACCGTGCCGCGTGGGCCAGGTCGTGCAGCACCATCACCACTGTGAGCCCGCGTTCCTCCCGCAACCGGACCACGGTCTGCAGTACGTCGAGCTGGTGGTGCAGATCCAGGTACGTCGTCGGCTCGTCGAGCAGCAGGACCCGGGTGTCCTGAGCGAGCGCCATCGCGAGCCTGACGCGTTGCCGTTCGCCGCCGGACAGCGCGTCGACGTCACGTTCGGCCCACTCCTCCACCCCGACGTCGCGCAGCGCCCTGCGCACGGCGGGGTCGTCGTCCTCGCGCAGCATGCCCAGCGGACCGCGTGCCGCATACCGCCCCTGACGGACGAGGTGACGCACCGTCATGCCCGGCACGGCCGGAGCCGACTGGTGCAGCAAGGCCACCTTCCGTGCCGTGGCGCGTCTGGAAAGCCGCGTGACATCGTCCTCGCCGAGCAGCACGCGCCCTTCGTCGGGTTTCAGCAGCCCGGCGGCCAGCCGCAGCAGGGTCGACTTGCCGCAGCCGTTCAGACCGATCAAAGCGGTCAGTTCGCCCGGCCGGACGGTCAGGTCGACGCCCCGCAGCACGGGTCGTCCGGGGTAGCCGAAATGAACCCCCTCGACGTGGATCCCCACGGACTCGTTCATGCTCTGTCCTCAATTTCGACGTCAGAACGTACGGCTCGGCGTGCGGCGCACGACGAGCAGCAGCAGCGCGGCACCAAGGCAGGCGGTCAGCGCCCCGACCGGCAGCGTGAGCCGTCCGGAGTCCAGCGCCGTCGCCAGCAGCCGCGAGGACCACTGCGCCACCGCGTCCGCGCCGCACACCACGACCGCGCCTGTCAGTGCGGCGCCGGGAAGGCTCCGGCGCAGGTCCGCACCGAAGACGGCCACGGCCAGATGCGGGACGAGCAACCCGATGAAGCCCAGCGCGCCGACGGCAGCCACGGCGCCGGCGGTCAGGGCCACCGCGCACAGCAAGGCCAGGGTCCGGGCCCGGCGAGCGGAGAGACCGGCGGCGAGGGCGATGTCGTCCCCGCAGCGCAGCAGGGTCAACGGCCCCGCCAGCAGCCAGGCAGCAACCCCCCAGACGAGCGCCCATGGCCACAGCAGGTGCCAGTGCTCCCACACCCGGCCCTCCGTGGTGCCCACCAGCCACTGCACGACGCTGCCGAGCTCACCCGGCTCCACCAGCAGGACCATGGCGGTGAGACCGCCGAGCACCGCCGACACCAGCACCCCGTGCACGGCGGTCTGCGCGGGGTCACCACGCCCGCGGCCGGCGAGCAGCCACAGCAGCGCTGCTCCGGCACACCCGCCGGCGCACGCGGCGAGGACCACGGCCAGGGGCGAATGCCACCCGGCGAGCCCCAGGGCGGTCGCGGTGACGGCGCCGAGGACCGCCCCCGGGGTCACGCCTGTCACCTCGGGCCCGGCCAGGGGATTGCGCAGTGCGGACTGCAGGACCAACCCTGCCACGGCCAGACAGGCGCCCGCGCCGAGGGCAACCAGCAGCCTCGGCAGACGCAGTTGGAACAGGATGTGGCGCTCCGTCGCGTCACCGCCGCCGCTGAGGACGTCCCAGACCGCCCCCGGGGACATGCCGCGCCCGGCCACCAACTCCACCGCGGCGCACACGGCGGCCAGTGCCGCGAGGGACGCGAAACGCCGGGTCACCGTGGATCCTCCGTGCCGATCGTTCCGAGAGCCGGCGAGGTCGGGCCGCCGGGCCCGGGTTCGCCCGGGTGAGCGTGATGCGATGCCGCGGCGGGAGCTACTTCGTCCGCCACACCCGCAGCCGTCTTCCGCAGCTCGGACAGCTGCTCGCGCGCACCGACCGAAGCGGCCTGTCCGTGCCGGGCCGTCCGGCGGCGGCCGCCCGACCGCATCAGCGCGACGCCGGCCGGAACCCCCAGCAGGGCCGTCCACGCGCCGGCGGGGGTCTCCACGGGTGCCAGCGCCAGCCGGGCCGGGACATCGGCGACCGCCACGACGACCGCGCCCCAGGCCGCGGACCAGGGGAGCCAGCGCACCGCTCCCGCCGCGGGGGCGAACCAGCGGCTCAGGTGCGGGGCGAGGAACCCCACCCACGCGACGGGCCCGCACACGGCCGTCACCGGGGCGATCAGCACCACGGCGATGGCCAGCGCCGCCAGCCGGGCGCGCTGCGCTCGCACACCGAGCGCCTCCGCGTCCTCGTCGCCCAGCCGCAGGACGGACAGCACCGGCGCGCACAGCACGAGTGCGGGCACCGCGACGAGCAGCCACGGCCACAGGCCCGTCACGTCGTCCCACGTCCGGGCGGAGAGGGAACCGAGCAGGTAGCGGTAGATCAGCTGGAGGTCCAACTGGTCGGCCATGACCATCAGCACGAGCAGCGCGGCCTGCAACGCGGCCGCCACCGCCGCGCCGGTCAGGAGCACGGCGGACGGACTGCGCCCGATCCCGGCGACAAGCAACGTGAGCCCGCCACCGAGGGCGGCCCCGCCGATGGCCGGCAGAGGCTGGACGGCGGCGGGCAGCGAGAAGGCCAGCACCAGCGGAGCGGCCACCCCGAGCGCCGCCCCGGACGACACACCCAGCATCTCCGGAACCGCCAGTGGATTGCGCAGCGCCTCCTGGAGCACCAGTCCGGCCGCCCCCAGACAGGCTCCGGCGACCAACGCCAACAGCAGCCGGGGCAGGCGGAGTTCACTCACGACGATCCCGGCGAGAGTGGTGTCCCCCTCCAGCACGCGGCGACCAGCCGGTGCGGGGGACGTAGGGGTGCCGAGGCTGAGCGCGCAGACCGAGGAGACGGCCAGCAACACGACCACCAGAAGCGGTTGCCGCTTCCGCGCACCGCGCGACGGCCGCTCTTCGCCCGCCGCGGCGCGATCGACTACGGCGGGCGCTGAATGGGGCGTCCTCACCGCAGCGCGGCCGTGGCCTCGTCGAGCACGATGCCCAGCGAACGGGTGCCGCGCCCCTTGGCCCACACCTCTGAGTTCACCTCGTGGACGTCACCGTTCCTCACTGCCGGAATCTTGCTCCAGAGCGGGTTCCCGGCGAGCTTCTCGGACAGTTCGCCCTCCGCGTCGCCGAAGCTCAGCGTCTCGACGAACAGCACGTCGACGTCCTTGGCGAGGATCTCTTCGAGACTGTAACTGCCCTCCACACCCCGGGACTTCCACGGGTATTCGGCGATCTTGGGGAACAGACTGGCGGCCACGTCACCTTCGGGCGTCGCGACGCCGAAGTTCTCGTCACTGCCGTAGATGATGAGCGCGGTCTTGTCGCTCGGGGTCTTCTCGGCGGCGGCGAGCTTCGTCCGGAACGTCCTCTCCGCCTTCTCCCCCTGGGCGGTGCGGCCGGTGAGCGCGGCGGTGTCGCGCAGGTAGCCCACGCTGTCCTGCCACGTCTCGGGCTGCATGGCCCAGAACGTGGTCGCTCCCTTCAGCGCTGGGGCGAGCTTGCCGTGAGTGTCCCCGAGGCCGATCACGAGGTCGGGCCTGTGGGAGAGGATCGCCTCCACCTCCGGGGCGATGAAGCCGCCGGGGATGATGTCCACTTCCTTGGCCTTCTCCTCCCCCAGGAAGTCCGGGTGGGCGAGCAAAGCGCTGTTGGTGGCCGTCGGGACGATGCCCAGTTCGGTCAGGATGTCGTCGCACAGGGCGAACAGGCAGACGATCCGCTCGGGCTCCTTCTTCAGGGAGATCCTGACGCCGTTGGTGTCGGTCAAGTCCGTCGAGGCCTTGATGGGTTCGACGGTCACCTCCGTCCTCGCCGTGGGCTTGGCCTTTCCGTTCGCGGGCTCTTCGGGGGACGAGCCGCAGCCGACCAGGAGCGAGCCCACCGCCGCTGCGGTGAGCCAACTGCGGACGAATCTCGACGATGAGCGCAGCATCGATGCCCTCGCTTCTTCTCAGGTGCTGGGAACGCACTGAAGATACATGATAATCATTTTCACCAGACCGGTTTCTGGAGGACTCATGCCTGCCGACACACCCGTCCTGCTGGTCTCCGACCATGTGGCCGGAGCCGTACACCTGCTGACCGTGCCCGACGGTGCCGTGGCAGGACGCCTCACCGGCCGTCACCTTTCGGAGCACGCAGGGTTCTTGGCTCTGCCGGGCGGGCGGGCGGCCTGCGTCGACGACCGCCGCGGGGAACTGCTGGTGCTCAACCCCTACGCCGGGAAACTCGTGGAGCGCGCGGTTCCGGTCGCCGTGCCGGCCGAGCACCTCGCCTGCGACCCGTCCGGCCGCCGACTGGCCGTCACCACCGGCCTCGGCAAGAACAGCGCACCGTGGTCGGACCTCCTGACGGTCCTCGACCTGGTCACCGGAGAGGTCGCACGGGTGCGGACGCGCGTCGGCGAACCGGGCGTCACCGTGCTGGGCGAGGCCGACCCTCTGGTCGTACTGCGGCACCGGGAGCCCGGTGCGCTGGCCGTCCACCGGTTCGCGGACCTCCTCGCGGCTCCGCCCGGCTGCCCCCTGGTCACCCCTCACGCGCTCCTGCCGCTGCCGGACGACGGACACGGGGACGCACAGGCACCCGGTTCGGAGCAGGTGTTCGCGGCCACGAGCCAAGGAGTGCACCGGGCCCGCAGGAAGGGCGACAGCCTTGTCGCCGAGGCGGTCATTCCGTGGGCGGCGCCGGCTCGGGGCTGGTACCTCCGGCTCGACACCCGGCGTCAGGCGCTGTGGACCACGCTGCGCGGCGGCGACCCGGACCCGCTGCGCTGGCCGGAGTGGACCAACCAGGCATGGCACCACCAGCTGGGAACCGGCCGCACGCTGCTCACAGACCTCGGTCCCGGGCTCGTCTTCCGGCTGGCTCTCGCCCGGCACCACACCGCCTTCACCCGTGTCCATCCCGACGGCGACGAGCTGATCCTGCTCGGCGCCTTCGGCACCGTCCGCCACTTCCCCCTGCCCGGTATGGACGGTGCTCCACGTCGCGGCGGCACTCCTTGGGAGGGCGTCCAACGCCGCGCGGTGGCCGCCTCACCGGGCTCCGACTGGATCGCCGTCACCCGGGGCGGCCACGGCGAGGTGCACATCGTCGACGCGGAGACCGGCCACGAGGCGGCGCGTCCGCGGCTGAGCACACCGCTGCATCACGGCGGCCACCTGACACTGCGTGTCCGGGACGACGGCGCGGACGGTGATCCCGTGGGTCGGTGACGGGCTGAGGGCCGACGCGAACTCAGCCGCGACGAACCCCTCGGCGAACGCGTACGCGTCGATTGGGACGGAAGTACCGCCCGTCAACGCGGCCTGGAGCGATCCACCACCACGTGGCACCACATCGGGATCGCAGCGCCGCTGAGAAGCACTTCCGACAGCGATGCGTAGCTGTCCGAAGGTAAGTGACCGGTCCGGCGTGCGCGGACGTGCGCACGCAGTGCGGGGACAGCTCGCGCAGCCTCCAGTGGGAGCCGGACTCGGCCTGACCCGGCGGCGGAGGGGGCAACAACTCCTCCGACGACACCGGCGAAGAGGGCGCGGAGACGACCGTTCTTCGGGCACCGGAGCGGCCGGTGATGACGAGCATCCGGCCTCGGTTCCTCGGACGGCGACGGCTCAACGGCCCATCCTGCGCTGCGAGACCAGCTCTTCGTCAGATGAGCAGGAGAACTCGGGGTATCCGCAAGCCGATGACGCTGTCCCGACTCCGCTTTCGAGGAGGTCTGCGCTGTGCTGTCGCTCAAGCGCTTATTCGACCGCAGTCTGACCGCACAGGCCGTCCTGGTGTTCCTGCTGGGACTGGGTATCACGGCCTTGTTCCGCAGAGACGAGCACCCGGCTGTCTGGGTGCTCCATAGCGCTCTCTACACCGGGATCGCCATGGCGTTCCTGGCCGTACAGCGCCGCCGGGCCGCCCGAGCCGTGGGCACCGACGCGGGCGGACTCGCGGATCTGAACCGAAAGATCCGTCACCATGAGGTACCGCAGGAACCCGAGGAACAGGCGGCCGTGCGACGGCTGGTGGCCGAGCAGCTCGACCAGATGGAAAGGGCCCGCAAGTGGCTGCCGTACTGGCTCGGCGCCATGGGCATCGTCGCGATCGGCCTGGTCGTACTCGGGGCCTTCAGCGGGTCCCTCGTCTTCCCCCTTGTCTTCGCGGCCGGCATGGTCGCGCTGTGCTTCTGGGTTCTGTGGATGCGCCGCCGCACCCTGGAGCGCCTCCACTGGATGCGCCAGGCCGTGCAGCACAAGTGAGCGCCGGACCGCCACTACCGGGGGCGGTGACGGCGAGGCCCACATCGTCAAGGTGGAGAGCGGCCACAGCGGCCCGCGGCGGGCCGCTGCGGCGAGGGCATGTCGCGCCGTCAGTGTCCGGCGACGACGCCCGACAGTTCGTTGGTGCTCTCCGGCAGGGTGACGGAGGTGATCTTCTTCCCCGTGTCCAGGTCGATGGCGTGCAGGGCCTTCTTGCCGGGGTCGGAGACGTACGCGGTGTGGTCCCGGACGAACAGGGTGGGCCGGGCCTGCTGCCAGTCCGGCGGCTCCTGCCACTCGCCCACGGCGGGGATCTTCTTCTCGATCTTGCCGGAGTTCTGGTCGATGACGTGGATGGCGCCGTCGGTGCCGAGGACCAGGGCCTCGCCGTGCGGGCCGCGGGCCAGTGAGCGGAAGGAGTAGCTGGTGCCCAGGTCCACCAGGCGCAGCTTCTTCTTCTCGGTGTCGATGAGGGAGACGCGGGTGGGCCGCTCCAGCTCGGCCTCGGGGTCGGTCTTGTAGTCGCCCAGGAGGATCGGTGAAGCATCACTGCCGGCCTGGTTGCCGATGCGGCCGTAGTCGTCGGGGGCGTCGATCTTGGTGAACTTGCCGTCCTTGTAGATCAGGACACCGTCCTCGCACCCGACGGCGACGGCTTCCGCCTTGGCTGCCGCCTCGCCGTGGACGCCGGGGCAGTTCTCGTTACGTGCGATCTCCTTGTTGTTCTCGTCCAGCACCAGCGCGCCGGTGCGCTTCTCCTCGGTGCCCAGGGTGCTGAGGAGTTCGCCGTTGGCCAGTTCGATGGCGACACCGTGGTGTGCCTCGGCGGAGGTGTAGGTGCGGCCTTCCGGCTTCTTGCCACGGCCCAGGTCGGCGGGGTCGAAGACGTTGACCTCTCCGGTGCCGTCGGTGAAGAGCACGGTCTTGCCCGCGTGGCGTACGACGTGGCCGGGCTTGGCGCCCTTGTACTCGATGTCCGTGAAGGTCTGGCCGGTGGCGTTCAGGACGCGGAAGCCGCTGTCGGTGGAGACGATGACGTGGTCCTCGTCGCCCGCGGGGTTGACCCGGTTGAAGCCGGGGAGCTCGATGGCCGTGGCGAGCTTCAGGCTCTCCCCGTCCAGGATGTAGAGGCCGCCGTCGAAGGTGGCGACCAGCGGGTTCTTGACCGCTGCCGCGGGCGTGGCGCTCGTGGTCCCGTCGGTCTTGGCGTCGGCGGAGGAGGAGTCACCCCCTCCGCAGGCGGTCAGAACGGTGGAGGCCGCCAGGGCGAGTGCCGCGCCCATGAAAGCTCTGCTGCGTATGGACTTGTTCATCTGTGTGCTCCTTTCCGCGCCGCCCGGTGGCGGCGGTGTGGTGTGACGGTGTGGGCCGGTCTGCCGGCGGGCAGGGAGACGCTGCAGGTCAGGCGCCGGTCAGGCCGTGGACCATGGCGGTGGTGTTGGCGCGCATCATCCGCAGGTAGGTGTCGGCGCCCTCGCCCTTGGCGGTCAGCGACTCCGAGTACAGTTCGACGACCCGGACCTGGCCGCGCATTTCCGTACGCAGTACCTCGGCGAGCCGTTGGGGCTGGGAGGAGTCGGCGAAGACGGTGCGTACGTCCGCCCTCTCCATCGCCTCGGTGAGTGAGCGGAGGTCCGAGGAACTGGGTGAGGCCAGCGTGGTGCCGCTGGGGATGACCGCGCCGATCACCTGGAAGCCGAAGCGGTCGGCGAGGTAACCGAAGACGTGGTGGTTGGTGACCAAGGCCCGCTTGCCCTCCGGAATGCGGTCGAAGGACTTCTCCATCCAGGTGGTGAGCTCCGCGAGCTTCTCGGCGTAGCGGTCGGCGTTGCCGCGTATCGTGTCGGCGTCCACGCCATGGACGTGCTCGATGATCTGATCGGCCATCAAGGCGGTGACCTTGCGCACCCGGTCGGGGTCGGTCCAGAAGTGCGGGTCGGGCTGTCCTTCCTCGCCCTCGGGACCGCCGTCGTCGGCCGTGTGGAAGGTGAGCGGCCCGGCCGCCTCGCCGGCCGCGAAGGTGGCGACGCCGGACTCGCGGGCGGCGTCCACGTGCCGCAGTACGTTCTCCTCGAGTCCCAGGCCGTTGTAAACGACGAGGTCGGCCTGTTCCAGCTCGGCGGCCTGCACCGCAGAGAGGCCGAAGGAGTGCGGGTCGGCGCCCGGCTTCATCAGGACGGTGACGTCGGCTTCGTCACCGACGATCTCCCGGGTGACGTCGCCGAGGATGTTGGTCGTGACGACGATGCCGGGCCGGTCGTCGCCGGTGGTGCAGGCGGTGGCGGTGGCGGCCACGGCGAGAGCCAGCAGGCCCAGGATCAGGCTGCGCAGACGTGCGATGCTCACCCTCGCGCGCTGCTTCGCCTCGGTCCGGCTCATCGTCCGGTCTCCGCCATGAGGACCGGCTTGACGTCCAGGTCGAAGGAGCGCGCGATACGCAATCCGTCGTTGTAGTCGATTTCGAGCACCTTCTTTCCGTCGGGGTCGTTCACGTAGGCGCGGCTGCGGTCGACCTCGATGACGGGGGCGCCGCCGTCGGTGCCGGCCCGCTTCCCTCCCGTCAGAAGCGGCTCGGTCCGCGCGGTCTGCTTTCCGGTGGCGATGTCGTAGCCGTGCAGCGAGCCGTCGGTCTCCAGGACGAGCAGTGGGGAGCCCTCTCCGGCTGTGTTGGCCGCGACGACCGGTCCGGTCTCCACCCGGGTCCAGGTCCGCTCCGCGACGTCGAGGACCCATACGGCGTCGTCTCCGGCCGGGGCGGTGAGGGTGTCGCTGCCGGGACGATGCCGGAAAGCGGTGGCCCGCTCCTTCGCCGGCACATGCCGTCCGTAGGGGATCTCCTCGGCGGTGAAGGCGCCACCCTGAGCCCGGACGAGCAGGGCGCCGCCGGCGCAGCCCAGGATCACGCCGCGCCGGGTGACGGCGTCTCCTCGCGGCTCCTCGCACTTCACATCCGGGGAGGCGACGCGCGCACCCTCGCGGTCGAGGACGACGAGCTTGGTTGCACCGCTCTCGTCCGCGAAGGCGAGCAGGTGCTCCTCGTACGGCACGACGGCGCCGCTGTAGGTGCGCGGCAGCGTCCGCGAGGACTCGATCCTGCCCTTCTCCAGCTTGCTCCGGTCGTAGAGGACGGTGCGCCCGCCCTCGCTGGTCACCGCGGTCACGACGGCGTCGCTGCGCACCTGTGCCCGGCTGTCCACGGGAAGCTCACCGACGTCGCGAATCGCCGCGCTGTAGTAGTGGACATGGTCCCCGTGGTCCACCGTCCAGGCGCCGCTGTCGAGCACATGGATGCCGCCGGAGGCGTGGAGGTAGCCGAACCTGCCGTCCGTTCCCAGCCGGACGGTTCCCTTCACCTGGGCGGTCCTGTGCACCTTGCCGGTGATGAGGTCGAGAACCCTGCTGTCCCCGCTGTCGGGGTCGTTCAGGAGGAGCCGGGACTGCGGCTCGGCGGCCTCCTGTGCTCCCTCGACGTACCCGTGCGGAGTGGCGGATGAGGAAGTCGCTGCGGGAGTGGAGTCGTTGTCCTTGTCTCCCGCGCAGCTCGTGGCGAGCAGCGCGGTGAGCACCAGGGCGGCCGAAGCCCACGGAGTGACGATTCTGCGGACGGTCATGGCGATCGCCTCAGGCTTCTTTCAGTTGACTTCGAGTACAGGGGCGGGGGCGGGGCGCGCACGGCGGCTCCGCAGCCCGGACAGCACGTGCGAGAGGAAGAACAGGCTCACCGCGAGGGCCGCGACGGTCGCGCCGGCGGCAGTGCTCAGGTGCCAGGACAGAAGCAGCCCGCCGAACGTGGCGGTGGCGCCGAGCAGGGCGGCGAGTGCCATGACCCCGCGCACACTGCGGGCCCAGGGCAGAGCGGCCGCCGGCGGGGCGATGAGCAGTCCGAGGACGAGCAGCGTTCCCACGATGTGGAACGAGGCCACGATCGCCAGACCGAGCAGGCCGAGCAGCACGGCGTGGGCCAGGCGCGGCCGCAGACCCAGGGTATGGGCCTTGCGCTCGTCGAAAGCCAGGGCCAGGAAGGCGCGGTGGCCGAGGACCGACACCACCAGCGCCGCGAGCGACGCCGCCGCGAGCACGAGGAGGTCCTGCTGCCGGACGGCGAGGACGTCACCGAAGAGAAAGCCGGTCAGGTCGACCGCGAAGGACTGCGAGCGCGAGACGATGATCACGCCGAGCGAGAGCATGCCCACGAACAGCAGCCCGATGCCGGTGTCCTGGGACAGCCTCGGTGTACGGCCGAGCGCGGTGACACCGGCCGTCATGACGACGGCGCTGGCCACCGCCCCCACCATCAGATTTCCGCCGAGCAGCGCGGCCAGCGCGACGCCCGGCAGCAACCCGTGGGACATGGCGTCACCGAGGAAGGCCATTCCTCTCAGCACCACCCAGGTGCCCGCCGGCGCGCAGATCGTGGACACGAGTATCCCGCCCCACAGGGCTCGTTGTACGAAGGTCGCCTCGAAGGGGACCGTCAGCCATTCCATGGCGGAGACACTACAATGAAAATCATGTTCAATAAACCGGACCCCTCGCCCACCTCACCCCTGGAGCGGACTGCTCATCTCCACTTCTCCGAGTTGTGCGCCGGCTACCCAGGCCTCCCGGTGCTTCGTGAAATCAGCGCGCAGATACCGAAGTTGGCCTCGACAGTGCTCGTGGGACCGAACGGCAGCGGCAAGTCGACCCTGCTCGGCGTGCTCGCCGGTGTGATCCGTCCGACATCCGGTGATCTCCACCGCACCGGAGACCGGCCACCGGCGTTCGTCCCGCAACGCGGAGCCGTCGGTGACGCCCTGCCGCTCACCGTCCGGCAGACCGTGGAGATGGGGCGCTGGGGCGACCGCGGCCCGTGGCGCAGGTTGACCCGCCGGGACCACGCGACCGTGGATGCGGTGCTCGACCGGCTCACGATCCGGGACCTCGCCTCACGTCAGCTGGGCGAGCTGTCGGGTGGACAACGTCAACGCGCTCTCATCGCACAGGGATTGGCACAGGAGTCGGACCTTCTGCTCCTCGACGAGCCGACCACAGGGCTGGATCCGGAGGCGAGGGAGCGGATCGGGACCCTGCTGACGGAACTGGTCGCCGACGGGGTGACGGTCGTCCAGGCCACGCACGACCTGGAGGTCGCACGCACGGCGGACGCATGCCTCCTGCTTCAGGACGGCCGCATCGCCGGACAGGGGCATCCGGACCAGGTCCTCACCACATCGGCGCCGGCCCACGTCTGGCAACCAGTCGTTCTCGCACCCCCCACGACTGCCGGCTGATGACGTACCTCGTGACCGGCCGGCACCGCGCGACGGCGGACCTCCGGCGGCCGTGGTGGCTCCGGACGCGAACACCGGCAACGACCGCCGCGTATTTCTCAGTTCTCGACGGCCCGCCGTACGCGCCGGGACGGGCCGAACTCGTACAGGCCGAGGATGTCCGGCGGGTCGGCGAGGCCCGGTCCGCCGGCACGCACCCACACCACGAGGTCGCCCGTCGCGCCGGGGTCGTTACCTGGCCCAGCCGGACCGGCCGCCCGCCCGCGGCCCGGCCCGCCCGCGCCAAGACGGCTGTACGACGATGACGTCGGCCTGCTCGCACGCGCCGAGACCGTTCACCGCCCGGACCTGGGCGATCGCCCCCAGTTCGGCATCGAGCACGGCGAGTCGGGCGACGTGGTCGGTGCCGGATACCTTGACCGTGCCGCAGCAGCACCCCCCGCACACGGTCACCGTGCACCGGGGCGCCGCCTGTGCGGGAGCCTTGCGGCGGCTCACTCGGCGGCCCTCCTCCAGGCCGCTTCCCGCAGCAGCCGCAGTCCGTTGAGGCCGACGATGACGGTGGAGCCTTCGTGACCCGCGACGCCGAGCGGCAGCGGCAGATGGCCGGCCAGGTCCCAGATCACCAGGCCGGTGATGAAAACTCCGGCGATGACCAGATTCTGCACGACGAGCCTGCGGGCGCGCCGAGACAGGGCGATCACCGCGGGGACCGGGGCGAGTTCGTCGCGGACGATGACGGCGTCGGCGGTCTCCAAGGCGAGGTCGGAACCCGCCCGGCCCATCGCGACACCGGTGTGGGCAGCCGCCAGCGCCGGGGCGTCGTTGACGCCGTCGCCCACGACCATCACCTTGCGGCCGGAGTCCTCCAGCTCTCGCACCGCACCCACCTTGTGCTGGGGCAGCAGTCCGGCCCGGAAGTCCTCGATGCCGACCTCCGCGGCCAGGCGAGCGGCGGCGCGCGGATTGTCGCCGGTCAGCAGTACGGGGGCGGTTCCGGTGAGAGACGTCAGCGAGGTGACGGTGGCGGTGGCGTCGGGCCGCAGCCGGTCTCCGACACCGAGCACGCCCACCGGCGTACCGTCCACCGTGACCAGGACCGCGGTCCGTCCTCCGTCCTCCAGCTCACCGACAAGCACCGCCGCGAGGGCGGAGTCCGCGTCCGTCGCCCCACCGAGGAGCCGCGCCGGGGCGCCGACCGCGACCACGCGCCCGTCCACGGAGGCGGTCACCCCGACGCCGGGCGTGGAGTCGAAGTCCTCCGCCACCGGAAGGGCGAGTCCGCGTTCGTGTGCCGCGTCCACGACGGAACGGGCCAGCGGATGCTCGCTCGGGTGCTCCGCGGCGGCCGCAAGGACCAGCAACTCACCCTCGCCCAGCCGGGATGCGGCGAGCGGTCGGACGTCGGTGACCCGCGGTGTGCCCTCGGTCAGCGTGCCGGTCTTGTCGAGCGCCACCGCGTCGACCTGCCCCAGCCTCTCCATCACCACCGCCGACTTGACCAGTACCCCATGCCGTCCGGCATTCGCGATGGCGGACAGCAGGGGCGGCATCGTCGCCAGGACGACCGCGCACGGTGAGGCCACGATCATGAACGTCATCGCCCGGAGCAACGCATCGGTGAGGTCCGCACCGAAGGTCAGCGGGACGAGGAACACGGCCAGGGTGGCCGCCACCATGCCCAGTGAATAGCGCTGTTCGACCTTCTCGATGAACAACTGGGTCGGCGCCTTCGTCCCGGACGCCTCCTGCACCATCCGCACGATCCGGGCGACCACCGTGTCGGAGGCCTCACGGTCCACACGCACACGCAAGGCGCCGGTGCCGTTGAGGGTTCCCGCGAAGACCTCGTCGCCCTGCCCCTTGGCAAGGGGCAACGGCTCACCCGTGATGGTCGCCTGGTCGACGTCGCTCGCCCCGTCGAGCACCCGGCCGTCGGCACCGACGCGCTCGCCGGGCCGGACGAGGATGATGTCGCCGACGGACAGCGTCTCAACGGCGACGGTCGCCTCGCTGCCATCGGCGTCGACGCGGGTGGCCGTGGCCGGTGCGAGATCGAGCAGGCCACGCACCGCGTCGGCGGTGCGCGCCGTGGCCACCGCCTCTAGCGCTCCGGACGTGGCGAAGATGACGATGAGCAGCGCGCCGTCCATCACCTGCCCGATCGACGCCGCCCCAAGAGCGGCGACGACCATCAGCAGGTCGACATCGAGTGTCTTGTCCCGCAGAGCCCGCAGGCCCTCCCACCCCGGCTCCCAACCGCCCGCCACATATGTCACGGCGTACAGCGGCCCCCACGCCCACGCCGTGACACCGGCCAGCTGCAGCGGCAGTGCGAGCAGGAAGAAGACGGTGGCTGCGGCGGCCCAGCGCGCCTCAGGCAGGGCCAGGACGCGGGTACGGTGCCGGGGCGCGCCGCCTTCACCCGCAGACGTTGCCCGGGCAACCGGGGCTGGAGTGACGGAGGTCATCGGAGCGCAACTCCTTCACGACGGCATGACGGAACGGCGGCCAGCCGGAGCACCGGCACCGCGCCCTCCACCGTACAGGACTACATGAAGAGTGATTCATGTGTTCATGGGTCTCTGTCCGTAGAATGGCAGCCATGGGCCACGGAGCTGACGCCAGAACCACCGCCACCGCGCGCGAGCGCCTGGAGACCGTGGGCGCCGCCGACGTGGCTGCCACGCTCCAGGCCCTGGCCACTCCCTCCCGGCTGCGGATTCTGGCCCGCCTTCATGAAGGCCCGTGCGCGGCGACCGACCTCGCCGAGGCCGTCGACATGGAACAGTCCGCCTGCTCGCATCAGTTGCGTCTGCTGCGCAACCTCGGCCTGGTCACCGGCGAGCGTCGGGGCCGCTCGGTGATCTACGCGCTCCACGACAACCACGTCGCCGAACTTCTGGAGCAGGCCCTCCACCACGTCGAGCACCTGCGGCTCGGCCTGCGCGACACACCGGCCACCGCGGGCCGGGCTCGCTCTGCGACGGACGGGCGGCAGTCCATCAGCGCCACGGGGACCGCCTCCTCAGGACACAGGCCGGCGTAGTACCGGTCGACGAGGATTCCGACCGGCCGACGGACAGGAGCAGTTGAGGCGTCGGACACCTGACGACGGGTCCGGGACCGGTCCCGTATTCCGGAAGAGTGGGACTTCGGCAATGATCCACACGGATGAGACGCCTGGTGAGGATTGGATGGTCATGCTGGAGACTCCCCGTCTGATGCTGCGTCGCTGGCGCGAGGAAGACGTTGCGCCCATGGCTGCCGTCAACGCCGATCCCGAGGTCATGCGGTGGATCCGTGACGGCAGGGTCCTTGACGAACAGCGGACTCGCGCCAGGGTGGAGGAATGGGAGAGCGAGTGGGAGGCCCAGGGCTTCGGACTGTTCGCCGTGGAGCTCCGGTCCACTGGCGAGCTGGCCGGGTTCACCGGCCTTTCGGTGCCCGGCTTCCTGCCGGAGATACTGCCGGCGGTTGAGGTCGGCTGGCGACTGGGGCGTTCCCACTGGGGGCAGGGCTTGGCCACCGAGGCCGCTGCGGCCGCTGTACGGTTCGGCTTCGAAGAACGAGGGCTGGAACGGATCGTCAGCATCGCTCAGGTGGGCAATGACGCCTCCGAACGGATCATGACCAAGCTGGGGATGCGTCTGTTCCGTGAAACCGTGGCACCCACCGGCGGCCGGCGCGTACGAGTGTTCGAGATGTCGTCGGACCAATACGTCGCGGCCACTCGTTGATGGCGACAATGAGTACGGCCGCCTCGTGGCGGACCGCGCGTCTGCCGAACCTGGCGGCCGCGGCTCGATGCCTCGCAAGGTGATCGACGCCGCACTCGACCGTGTGCCGGTCCGTGTGGGCCTCCGGGTCAGATATACGCTCGCTGCCCCCGTGGACACGCGCGGAAGCGGAGAACTTCTGAACTGTCCACGCTCGCGACTCGTGCGGCGCACCGAAACGCGCGCCGTGCCCCTCAACGACACAGAATGGGCGCGGACCCAGGGTGCTGTGACGGGGAGCGTCCGGGCTCTCCTACCACGGCGTCACCTGCGAACTGACTGATCTCCTCGCCTCACGTCGATGCCGCGGCCCCGCAGCCCCGGCCGGACGGCGGGCGTCGGAATGACGCGCCGCGCTTCGGGTGGTGCATGGATGAACGGTGAAGAGATGGGCGATCACTCCCGGCCGGCAGCCGGGCCGATGCACAGGGGTTCCGGCGAGAGGCTCGCCCACTGGGTTGACGGCCGACTGGGTCACCGCCGCATCATCGGCTCCGCCCGACGTCTCGCCTTCCCCGACCACTGGTCGTTCATGCTCGGGGAAATCGCTCTCTACAGCTTCGTCGTCCTTCTGCTCACCGGCGTCTATCTGAGCTTGTACTTTCACCCGTCCTCCGACCTGGTGGTCTATCAGGGCAGCTACGTCCCCCTGCGGGGCCGGCTCGTGTCGGAGGCGTTCGACTCGACCCTGCACCTCTCCTTCGACGTGCGCGGCGGCCTGCTCATACGCCAGGCACACCACTGGGCCGCGTTGATCCTCGTCGCCGCAGTGTTCGTGCACATGCTGCGGGTCTTCTTCACCGGCGCGTTCCGCAAGCCGCGTGAGCTGAACTGGGTCGCGGGATTCCTGCTGCTCGTGCTGGCCATGTTCGCCGGTCTGACCGGCTACGACCTGCCCGACGACCTGTTGTCGGGGACCGGGCTACAGGTCGTGAACGGCACGCTCCTCTCGATTCCCTTGGTCGGCACGTACCTTTCGTTCTTCCTCTTCGGCGGTGAGTTCCCCGGCGACGACCTGATCGCGCGCTTCAACACCGTTCACATCCTGGTCATCCCCGGGCTGATGGTCGCCCTGATCGTCGCGCATCTCATCCTGGCCGTACGCCACCGGCACACCCAGTATCCGGGGCCGGGCCGTACCAACTCGAACCTCGTCGGTATGCCGCTGCGGGTGTACGCGGTCAAGGCGAGCGCATACTTCTTCCTCGTCTCCGGTGTGATCTTCTTCCTGGCCGCCGTCGCGCAGATCAACCCGATCTGGAGCTACGGCCCCTTCCGGCCCGACCACGTGTCCGCCGGGTCGCAGCCCGACTGGTACATGGGTGTCGCCGACGGCTTCCTGCGCGTGATGCCCGGCTGGGAGATCGACTTCTGGGGTCACACCCTGGCCTTGGACAACTTCCTCCCCCTGCTGGTCGGAGTGCTGCTCTTCCTCGCCATGGGCGCCTATCCCTTCCTGGAGGCCTGGGTCACGGGCGACGACCGCGACCAGCATCTCCTGGACCGCCCACGTAACCGCCCGGTGCGCACCGCCCTGGGAGCGGCCTGGCTCAGCGTCTACACGGTGGCCCTGTTCGGGGCGGCCAACGACGTGATCGCCACCCACTTGCACGTCTCCGTGAACGCCGTCACCTGGACCGTGCGCGTCGCGCTGTTCGTCGCACCGCCGGCGGTCTTCGTGGTCACCAAACGGTGGGCGCTGGGGCTGCAGCGCCGCGACCGGGACAAGGTCCTGCACGGTCGCGAGAGCGGCGTCATCAAGCGCCTCGGGAACGGCGAGTACGTCGAGGTTCACGAGCCGCTCAGCCAGGCGCGTCTCCATGCCCTGACGGCGCACGAGCAGTACCACCCCTTGCCTGCCGCGCCCGTACAGAACGCCGACGGTCGCGCGACCGGCCTCGCCCAGCGCCTGCGCGTCAAACTCAGCCGCGGCTTCTACGGACCGGGCACACAGGTTCCCAAGCCGACAGTGGACGAGTACAAGGAGGTCACCCGTCGGCATGGAGTCTGAGCCGCGATACGGGAAGGATGGATCGTGGCGGGATCGGCCTCCGGCACGCACGGTGCGGCACCGGAGCGACGCCGAGGGCCGCGCCTGTTGGCCGTCGGCGTGGGCCCAGGACCTCGATGCGCGCCTCGCGCCGTCCGGTGCGCCTCCAGGCGAGTAGGTCCACGGCCACCGGGCACCCGTGGTCGCACTCGCACCCCTGCCCCGCAGGATCAGTCGCTCAGGGCGTTGAACAGCATGTTCAGCCCCTCCGCCATGGTGGGATGGGCGATGATCGAGTCCCTGAGCAGCGTGTACGGGGCGCCCGTGAGCATGGCGGTCTGCACGACGGTCATCACCTCCGACGCGTCCGGGCCGAGCAGGGCCACGCCCAGGATCCGGTCGCTGTCCCGGTCGACGACGGCCTTCCAGACGCCCCGGGTGTCCCGCAGCGTGCGAGCGCGTGGAACGGCGGCCACCGGCATGCGCGCGACGCGCACGTCGTGGCCGGCTGCCCGGGCCTCGGTCTCGGTCATGCCGACCCGGGCCAGTTCGGGGGTGGTGAAGACGTTCCAGGGCACCAGCCGTCCTGTGGTCCGCCGGTCGGCGCCGGCGATGTTCGCCTTGACGATGCGGTAGTCGTCGAGCGAGACGTGCGTGAACTGAGGGCTGCCCGCGACGTCGCCCACCGCCCACGTGCGCGGCGCCGATGTCGCCAGCCGGTCGTCGACCTTCACGAAGCCGCGAGCGTCCGTGCGTACACCTGCCGCGTCGAGGTCGAGTTCCCTGGTCACCGGCTCCCGGCCGACGGCCACCAGCACGTCCGTGCCGGTCACCTCCGTCCCGTCGCTCAGCCGTACGGTCATGCCGGACGGGCCGCGCGACACCTCGGTGAGGGTGACGCGCGTGTGCAGTCGTACGCCGGCGTCCGCGAGGAACCCTGCCACCGCCTCGGAGACGTCCGGGTCCTCCCGGGGCAGCACCCGCTCGCCGCGGTGCAGTATCGTGACCCGGCTGCCGAAAGCGGCGAACATGTGGGCGAACTCCAGTCCCACGTAACCGCCGCCGATCACGACAAGGTGTTCGGGGATGCGGTCCAGGTGCAGGAGCGTCTCACTGGTGAGGGGCCCGGCCTCGGCGATCCCGGGGATGTCCGGCATCGCGGGTGTCGTGCCGGTGTTGATCACCACGTCCTTGCCCCGCAGGACTCGGGTGCCTCCGTCGTTCAGTTCGACCCGCACGGTGCGTTCGCCGGTGAAGCGGGCGGTTCCCAGGACGAAGTCCATACCGCTGTCGAGGAACTGCCGGTGGTTGAGGTCCACCATGCCTGCCACCACGCCGTCCTTGTGCTCACGCAGGAGTGTCAGGTCGGCCACGGGTTTGCCGGCGCGGACACCGACCTGTTCCGCCCGGCTCAGACTGTCGAGGAGCCTGGCGCTGGTCACCAGGGTCTTGGTGGGGATGCATGCCACGTTGATGCACGTACCGCCGATCATGCCGCGCTCCACCATGGCCACCCGCCCGCCGCTGCGGGCCATGTCCATGGCGAGCGTCTTGCCGCCCTTGCCGCCTCCGACGACGAGGAGGTCCACGTCTTCCACGCCGGTGTCTTCCTGTGCCATGTCGCTCCTCCACCACGAACTCCGTACCTCCCCAGCCTCGGCCGCCCACCCGTCGGCCGCATCCGCTGGACACTCGCCACGTCGAGGCATCGCTCCGGGAAGCGTCCTTCCGCTGACCGGCTCGCCTCGGAGGCGGGCGTCGGCGGTCGGGCCTGATCGGTGGTCAGGCGGGGTCGGACCGTGCTCGACTCCTTCGTGTCCGCCCGGGCGGCTGCCGCGATGTGTACGGGAGCGCCGGCCGGGATCGTGCGCCCGGCGTCGCGGTACTGCCGTGTCCGCCGGAATGGCCGGGGACCTACGTCACCGCGACGCCGCCGGCTCCGGCTGGACACCTGTCGTGGCGGGAGACACGTCGAGACCGGGCGATCGGAAGCCTGAGCACGTCAGGCCGGCGCCTCCGAACGACCCGGCTGCCGCGCACCCCGCCGCGATGCCGTCGGCAGGGCGAGGACCATGGTCAGGCCACCACCGGGTGTGTCCTCGGCGTGCAGGCTGCCGCCGATGGCCTCGGCGAAGCCACGTGCGACCGCGAGGCCGAGGCCGACGCCGTTGCCGCGAGGCGTGTCGCCGTAGCGTTGGAAGGGCTCGAAGATGCGGGGTTTCGCTTCGTCCGGGACACCAGGGCCGCGGTCGACGACCCGGACCTCCACCCGGTCGGCCATGGCGCTGGCGGCGACCAGCACGCGCTCCCCCGGCGGGGCGTACTTCACGGCGTTCTCGACGACATTGGCGACCGAGCGTTCCAGCAGGCCGCGGTCGACGTCCACCATGGGCAGGGATTCGGGGATGTCCAGGTCCACGCTGTCCTCGGGAACGCCGCCGAGCGCCATCGGGATGACCTCGTCCAGGTCGGTCTCCCGGATGATCGGGGTGACGGTGCCGGTCTGGAGGCGGGACATGTCGAGCAGGTTGCCGACCAGGTGGTCGAGGCGGTCGGCGCCTTCCTCGATGGCCTCCAGCAGCTCCGCCTCGTCCGCCTCGGACCATGCGACGTCGTCGGAGCGCAGTGAGGTGACGGCGGCCTTGATGCCGGCCAGGGGGGTGCGCAGGTCATGGCTGACGGCGGCGAGGAGGGCGGTGCGGATCCGGTTGCCCTCGGCGAGTTGCTTGGCCCGGTCGGCCTCCTGCCGCAGGCGCCGGCGGTCCACGGTCACCGCCGCCTGGGCGGCGAAGGCGGCCAGCACCCGACGGTCCTCGGCCGGCAGGACGCGGCCGGACAGGGCGAGGGCCATGTGGTCGCCGACCGGCACGTCGACGTCCGCCTCGTCGGGTGTGGCGCAGGGGCGTAGGCCCGCGTAGCCGGCACAGGTCCAGGGCGCCACGTCGCTCTCCCGCTCCAGCAGCGCCACCGATTCCATGCCGAAGGTCTCGCGGACCCGTTGCAGCAGTTCGTCGAGACTCGTCTCGCCGCGCAGGACGCTGCCCGCGAGGAAGGAGAGGATCTCCGACTCGGCGCGCAGCCGGGCGGCCTGGTGGGTGCGGCGTGCCGCGAGGTCCACCACGGACGCCACGGACACGGCCACCCCGACGAAGACCAGAATGGCGAGGATGTTCTTCGGGTCGGCGACGGTCAGGGTGCGCACGGGCGGGGTGAAGTACCAGTTGAGCAGCAGTGAACCGGCCATCGCGGAGGCGAGCGCCGGCCAGAGCCCGCCCAGCAGGGCTGCCGCCACCGTCAGCGTCAGGAGCAGCAGCATGTCGTTGGCCAGGCCGGCGTCGGGTACGGCGCCGGTGAGGAGAAGGGTGAGCAGGACGGGGCCGAGTACGCCGACCAGCCACGCACTGAGCACCCGGGGTCGCCCGAGGTGTGCCCGGCGCGCCACCGGCAGTCCGCGGCCCTTGCCCATCTCGTCGTGCGTGACGAGGTGGACGTCGAGGTCGGGACCGGATTCACGGGCGACGGTGGCGCCGACGCCCGGCCCGAGGACGTACTGCCAGCTCCTGCGCCGGGAGGCACCGAGGACGATCTGGGTGGCGTTCACTCCGCGGGCGAAGTCGAGGAGGGCGGCCGGTATGTCGTCTCCGACGACGTGGTGGAAGGTGCCGCCGAGGTCCTCGACCAGGGTGCGCTGGAGGGCCAGCTCGCTCGGGGAGGCGGCGGTGAGTCCGTCGCTGCGGGATATGTAGACGGCCATGACCTGGCCGCCCGCTCCCTTCTCGGCCAGCCGGACGGCGCGCCGGATCAGGGTGCGTCCCTCCGGACCGCCGGTCAGACCGACCACGATCCGTTCGCGGGAGCCCCAGATGGCCGAGACATGGTGCTCGCTGCGGTATTCGGTCAGGTAGGCGTCGACCCGGTCGGCCACCCACAGGAGGGCGAGTTCACGCAACGCGGTGAGGTTGCCGGGACGGAAGTAGTTGGACAGGGCCGCGTCGACCTTGCCCGGCGTGTAGATGTTGCCGTGCGCCATGCGGCGGCGCAGCGCCTGCGGCGACATGTCGACCAGCTCTATCTGGTCGGCACGCCGGACGACCTCGTCGGGGACGGTCTCGCGCTGCCGCACCCCGGTGATCGACTCGACCACGTCGCCCAGCGACTCGAGGTGCTGGATGTTGACGGTCGACACCACGTCGATGCCGGCGGCGAGCAGTTCCTCGACGTCCTGCCAGCGCTTGGCGTTGCGGGAGCCCGGCACGTTGGTGTGGGCCAGCTCGTCGACCAGGGCCACCCTCGGCGCGCGGCGCAGGACGGCGTCCACGTCCATCTCGGTGAACGTGGCGCCCCGGTACCCGAGCTCCCTGCGGGGCACCTGTTCGAGGCCGTGGAGCATCACCTCGGTGCGCGGCCGATGGTGGTGCTCCACGAAAGCGACCACGCAGTCGGTACCGCGTTCGATGCGGCGGTGCGCCTCCGACAGCATCGCGTAGGTCTTGCCGACGCCGGGTGCCGCGCCGAGGTAGATCCGGAGCTTGCCGCGTGCCATGTCGTCCCTCGGTCATGCTTCGAAGCGATAGCCCATGCCGGGCTCGGTGATCAGATAGCGGGGGTGGGAAGGGTCCTTCTCCAGTTTGCGACGCAACTGGGCCATGTAGACACGCAGGTAGTTGGTCCTGTCGTGCCGTGAGATGCCCCAGACCTCGTGGAGGAGGTGCTGCTGGGTGACGAGCCGGCGCGGATGGGTGACCAGGATCTCCAGCAGATGCCACTCGGTCGGGGTGAGCCGCACGTCCCGCTCGCCCCTCACGACCTTCTTGGCGAGCAGGTCGATGACGAAGTCGGCCGTCTCGACCAGCGAGGTCTCCTGGGCGAGTGGGAGGTCCTCCGCGCGCCGGACGGCGGCCCGCAGCCGGGCCAGCAGCTCGTCCATGCCGAACGGCTTGGTGACGTAGTCGTCCGCGCCGGCATCCAGGGCCGACACCTTCTCACCGGACGACTGCCGGGCGGACAGGACCAGAATCGGTGCCCGGGTCCAGCCCCGCAGTCCTCTGATGACGTCGACGCCGTCCATGTCGGGCAGGCCCAGGTCGAGCAGGACGACGTCGGGCGGACGCGCGGAGGCGAGCCGCAGGGCCGTGGCCCCGTCGGGTGCGGTGTCCACGTCGTAGTGACGCGCCTGCAGGTTGATCACCAGGGCCCGCGCGAGCTGCGGGTCGTCCTCCACCACGAGCATCCGGGTCATGGATGTGCGCTCTCCTGTCGTACGTCGGGCCGTGCGTGCCGGCGGGAAGGCCGGCACGCACGGCGCTGTCGGAGCCGGCGGAGGCGGGGTGTTCCGCGCCGCCGGCTCCGCCGAGCCCTCAGCTCTTGGCAAGGAGTGCCTTGAGGGCGGTGTTGAGCTCCAGGACGTTCACGCGGGGCTCGCCCATGAAGCCGAGGGTGCGGCCCTCGGTGTGCTCGTCGACGAGCGACTGGACCTCGGCGACGGGCAGGCCGTTCCTCTCGGCGATCCTGTGGACCTGGAGGTGCGCGTACTGCGGGGAGATGTCCGGGTCCAGTCCGGAGCCTGAGGAGGTGACCGCGTCGGCGGGCACCTCGGACGGCTCGACCGTGTGGCCGGCGGTGGAGTTGACCTTCACGACGGCGGCCTTGGCGTCCTTCACCCATTGGATGAGCTCTTCGTTGTCGCCGGACCGGTTCGTGGCGCCGGACAGGACGAGCTTGTACTGGGTGTTGACGCTGTTGGTGCCCAGGCCGTTCTGCGGGCGGCCCTGGAACCATGTGAGGTCGGGCGCCGGGGTCTCCTCACCCTTGCCCAGCGGCAGGTTGTAGGGCTGCCCTATGAGGGACGAGCCGACGACCTTGCCGTCCGCCGTGATGTCGGAGCCGTTCGCCTTGCCGTTGAACAGCCCTTGTGCGATGCCGGTGATCACCAGCGGGTAGAGGACACCGGTCACCAGGGTCAGCACGAGCAGGGCCCGCAGGCCCGCCCCGAGCAACCGTGCGGTGTTCGTCAGGGAGTTGGTCATGGCGATCAGCCGATTCCGGGGATGAGGGAGACGAGCAGGTCAATGATCTTGATGCCGACGAACGGCGCGATCAGGCCGCCGAGGCCGTAGACGGCGAGGTTGCGGCGCAGCAGTGTGTCGGCGCTGCCCGGCCGGTACCGCACGCCCCTGAGGGCCAGCGGGACCAGCGCGATAATGACGAGGGCGTTGAAGATCACCGCGGACAGGATCGCCGAGTCCGGCGAGGACAGGCCCATGATGTTGAGCTTGTCCAGGCCCGGGTGGACGGCCGCGAACAGTGCCGGAATGATCGCGAAGTACTTCGCGACGTCGTTGGCGACGGAGAACGTCGTCAGCGCACCGCGCGTGATCAGCAGCTGCTTGCCGATCTCCACGATGTCGATGAGTTTGGTCGGGTCGGAGTCGAGGTCGACCATGTTGCCGGCCTCCTTGGCGGCCGACGTACCGGTGTTCATCGCGACGCCGACGTCCGCCTGGGCGAGGGCCGGCGCGTCGTTCGTACCGTCACCGGTCATCGCGACCAGCTTGCCGCCCGCCTGCTCCCGCTTGATCAGTGCCATCTTGTCCTCGGGGGTCGCCTCCGCGAGGAAGTCGTCGACGCCCGCCTCCTCGGCGATCGCCCTGGCCGTCAGCGGGTTGTCGCCGGTGATCATGACGGTCCTTATGCCCATGCGGCGCAGCTCCTGGAACCGCTCCCGCATGCCGTGCTTGACGACGTCCTTGAGGTGGACGACACCCAGGACCCGGACGCCGTCGGTGTCCTCGACGGCGACCAGCAGCGGGGTGCCGCCGGCTTCCGAGATGCGGCCGGCGACGGTGGCGGCGTCCTCGGTGACCTGGCCGCCGCGTTCCTCGACCCAGGCGATGACCGCACCGGCCGCGCCCTTGCGGATGCTGCGGCCGTCGAGGTCCACACCCGACATGCGGGTCTGCGCGCTGAACTCGGTCCACCGGGCGCCCGCCAGCTCGCCCTGGTGCCGCTCGCGCAGCCCGTACCTCTCCTTGGCGAGCACGACGACCGAGCGGCCCTCGGGCGTCCCGTCGGCCAGCGACGACAGCTGCGCGGCGTCGGCGACCTCGGCCTCGGTCGTCCCGCGCACCGGCACGAACTCGGACGCCTGCCGGTTGCCGAGGGTGATGGTGCCGGTCTTGTCGAGCAGCAGCGTGGAGACGTCACCGGCCGCCTCGACCGCACGTCCCGACATCGCCAGTACGTTGCGCTGCACCAGACGATCCATGCCCGCGATGCCGATCGCGGAGAGCAGCGCTCCGATCGTGGTCGGGATCAGACAGACCAGCAGGGCCACCAGCACGACCATGCTCAGTGCGGAGCCCGCGTAGTCGGCGAACGGCGGCAGGGTCGCCACCGCGAGCAGGAAGGCGACCGTCAGCGACGCGAGCAGGATGTTCAGCGCGATCTCGTTGGGCGTCTTCTGCCGGGCCGCCCCCTCCACCAGGCCGATCATCCGGTCGATGAAGGTCTCCCCCGGCTTCGTCGTGATCCTGACGACGATCCGGTCGGACAGCACCTTCGTGCCTCCGGTGACGGCGCTGCGGTCACCGCCGGACTCACGGATGACGGGCGCCGACTCACCGGTGATCGCCGACTCGTCGACGCTCGCGACCCCCTCGACGACGTCGCCGTCGCCGGGGATCACGTCTCCCGTCTCGCAGACGACCAGGTCGCCGATCCTCAGACGGGTACCCGGCACGCGCTCCTCCGGCCTGCCGTCCCCGCCGAGTCGCCGCGCCACGGTGTCGGTCCTGGCCTTGCGCAGGGTGTCGGCCTGCGCCTTGCCGCGGCCCTCGGCGACCGCCTCCGCCAGATTCGCGAAGATGACGGTCAGCCACAGCCAGGCGCTGATCGTCCAGCCGAACCAGTCGCCCGGGTCGGTGAAGGAGAAGACCGTCGTCAGGACGGAGCCCACGAGGACCACGAACATCACGGGGGACTTGACCATCACCCGCGGATCGAGCTTGCGGAACGCGTCCGGCAGCGACTTCACCAGCTGCCCCGGGTCGAACAGGCCCGCGCCGGTGCGGCCTTCAGGGTGGTGACCCGTCGGCGCGCCACGGTGGGGCGCCACGGTGGAAGTGGACATGGAGTCCTCTGATTTCTGAGTGCGGACGGTCATCACGCCAGCCCTTCGGCGAGCGGACCCAGCGCGAGAGCGGGGAAGTACGTGAGGCCGGTGATGATCAGGACGGCGCCCACCAGCAGCCCGGTGAACAGCGGCTTCCCGGTACGCAGCGTGCCCGCGGTGACCGGCACCGGCGTCTGCCGGGCCAGCGAGCCGGCCAGCGCGAGGACGAAGATCATCGGCACGAATCGGCCGAGCAGCATCGCGATGCCGAGGGTGGTGTTGAACCACTGGGTGTCCGCGTTCAGGCCGGCGAAGGCCGAACCGTTGTTGTTGGAGGCCGACGTGTAGGCGTACAGGATCTCGGAGAATCCGTGCGCGCCGCTGTTGGTCATCGAGTGGCCGGGGGTGGGCAGGGCCATGGCCGCGGCGGTGAGGACCAGCACGAGTGCCGGGGTGACCAGGATGTACAGGGCCGCCTGCTTGATCTCGCGGGTGCCGATCTTCTTGCCCAGGTATTCGGGGGTGCGGCCGACCATCAGGCCGGCGATGAACACCGCGATGACCGCCATGACCAGCATGCCGTAGAGGCCGGAGCCCACACCGCCGGGCGCGATCTCGCCCAGCATCATGCCGAGCAGGGTGATGCCGCCCCCCAGGCCGGTGAAGGAGGAGTGGAAGGAGTCCACCGCGCCGGTGGACGTGAGCGTGGTCGACACCGCGAAGAGGGACGATCCACCGATCCCGAACCGGACCTCCTTGCCCTCCATCGCCCCGTTCGCCAGCTCGAACGCGGGGCCGTGGTGGGAGAACTCGGCCCACATCATCAGCGAGACGAAGCCCAGCCAGATCGTGCCCATCGCGGCGAGGATCGCGTATCCCTGCTTCACCGAGCCCACCATGACGCCGAAGGTGCGGGTCAGGGCGAACGGGATGACCAGGATCAGGAAGATCTCGAACAGGTTGGAGAACGGGGTGGGGTTCTCGAAGGGGTGGGCGGAGTTGGCGTTGAAGTAGCCACCGCCGTTGGTGCCGAGTTCCTTGATGGCTTCCTGCGAGGCGACCGCGCCTCCGTTCCACTCCTGCGAGCCGCCCGTGAACTGGCCGACCTCGTGGATGCCGGAGAAGTTCTGGATGACGCCGCAGGCGACCAGCACGATCGCGGCGACGAACGCCAGCGGCACCAGGATGCGCACGACACCACGCACCAGGTCGGCCCAGAAGTTGCCCAGCTCACCGGAGCGCGACCGTGCGAAGCCGCGCACCAGTGCCACCGCGACGGCCATGCCGACGGCCGCGGAGACGAAGTTCTGCACGGCCAGACCGGCGGTCTGCACGACGTGGCCCATGGCCTGCTCGCCGTAGTACGACTGCCAGTTCGTGTTCGTCACGAACGACACGGCCGTGTTGAACGCCTGGTCGGGATCGATCGAGGCGAAACCGAGCGAGCCGGGCAGAACACCCTGGAGCCGCTGGAGGGCGTAGAGGAGGAGGACGCCGGCCAGGGAGAAGACGAGGACACCGCGCAGATACGCGGGCCAGCGCATCTCTGTGTCCGGGTCGGCACCGATGCCCTTGTAGATCCACCTCTCGACGCGCAGGTGCCGCTGGGAGGAGTAGACCCTGGCCATATAGGTGCCGAGGGGGATGTAGACGAGCGCCAGAGCGCCCGTCAAGGCGAGCAGTTGAAGCACGCCGGCGGTTACGGGACCCATGCTGTGGCTCAGAACCTCTCCGGGAAGAGCAGAGCGAATACGAGATAGCCCAGCAGGGTGACGGCCACGACCAGGCCGACGACGTTCTCGGCGGTCACAGCTTCGTCACCCCCTTGGCGATGAAGGCCACCAGCGCGAATCCCGCGAGCGCGGTGACGACGAAGGCCAGATCGGCCATCGCGCACTCCTGAAGTCGGTCGAACGGAACGGACAACAAGAGGAAAACGCCTCCGCGGTCGGATCGCGGCAGGCGTTGACGGCTCCCTGACGGCATCGCGGGGCATCTTGACGGAACGCATACGCCACCCGCCCCTACCCGTGAGTAACGGACCGATGTGCAGGTGAGACGCCTCACAGCAGCCGAAACCGGCAGACCGGTGCGTCCGGCTCCCGGACGCTCCACGGCCAGCGGACCGGTTGGCGTCTGGCGAAAACGGGGTGCAGGGGTGGGTGGAGGTGCGATCACCGCACTCCTCGTGGGCCACAAGGACCGTTGTCAGAGGCGATGGGCAAAATCGCCGCCATGAACGCCACTCCTGTCACTCCGCCACGGCCGGTCGATGTTGTCGCGGTCTTTCCCCAACCGGCCCCGTTGGCCCGCACGGCGACCCGTCTGCACCCCCGCCCCGGGACGCCGACGTGGCACGACAGCTCGATCGGCGGGCCGATGCTGTGGCCTGCCGAGGAGTCATGGCCGCACTGCGAGGAACCGCATGTGGTGGACGGCATCAACCCAGCCCTGTCCCCGGCGGATCTGCGAGTGGAGCGGCGGATCTTCGCCGCATCGCACGGCCGGGACCTGACTCCGGAGGAACGGGAGACTCTCGAGCGGATCCGGCCCCCTCGGACCTGTCCTCTGAGGCCGGCGGTCCAGTCGTACGACGGCCCCCTGGCGATGCTTCCCGTGGCGCAGCTGTACGCACGGGACGTGCCCGATCTGAGCCCGCCGGAGGGCAAGGACCTTCTGCAGGTTCTGTGGTGCCCCTTCGATCATCCGATCATGCCAAGGACCCTGCTCTTCTGGCGTTCGGCAGCCGCCGTCACCGACATCCTCGACACGCCCCCCGAACCGTCCGTAGTGCAGTTCGACGGGTATCTGCCGGAGCCGTGCGTGCTCGAACCGGAGCAGATCACCGAGTACCCCGACCACCTGGAGCTGAGCGAGGAACTGCGGGAGCAGCTCAAGCGCTGGAAGGTGCCGCAGGCGGCGGAGGAAGACATGGACCCGGACACGTACTACGACTGCGTGCTGTCCAACGCACCCGGCTGGAAGGTCGGCGGCTGGCCCGCCTGGAACTCCACCGACCCCAGCCAGCGGTCCTGCTCCGAGTGCGGCACCGGCATGGAGGTCCTGATGACCGTCGCCACGTTCGAGGAAGGGGACGACGCCGGGAACAGCTGGTCTCCGCACCCCCACCCAGGTGCCGGACCGTACCCCGGCCACCGCGGCTACAACGCGACCGGGGTCCAGATTGGCAGCGGCTACCGGCAGCACCTGTTCGTCTGCCCGGCGGAGCCCGAGCATCCGCACATCGAGTTGATGACGTGACCCGTCCGCGGCGTGCAGCCAGGGCGTCACGGAGCGGGCATGCCGTGACGCCGGGCGGCCAGAAGACTCCCGGTACCGGACAGAGGACCCATGGGTTGCCGAACCCGGCGTTTCGACGCTCATGACCGGGCCGCGTCACCTGCCGCCGCGCGGCGGCGTCACGTTCGGCCGCACCCTGCCGGACCCCGGTCGCCGACCGAGCCGGCGGGGCCGGCGGGGCCGGCCACCGGACGGTTCGTCTGGTGTTCCGCGGTTCGGACGGACAGCCTTCGGTCGCTGGTGGCAGGCGCTTTCAGGGGCGGGCGGTTGTCGACGGACGGCGTGGCGGCCGCCGGGCGCGTCGGGACCTGACCGGATCGGACGTCCCGTTGGAGGGCGGGCAGCGTCAGCTGCCACCAGTCGGAGAGACGGCCGGTGAGCGCGTGGGAGCCTTCCAGCGCCTCCGTGAGGGTGCAGAACCCGTAGAAGGCCCGGACCAGGGTGCGGGCGGTGGCGGCCGGGCGGACACCGGCCGGCAGGGACCCCTCGGCCCGGGCCTGGGCGAGCAGGCGTGTGGCCGCGGCCGTCCAGAGAACGAAGGGGTCGGGAAGATCCACGTTGATGGTGTGGCGCTCGGCCCAGAGGCGGGCACCCGCGCGGGTCAGGGAGTCCTCGGCGAGGGCGCGGGCGATCTCGTAGCTCAGTGCGACGAGGCGCTCCAGGGGTGGCACGCTCGGGTCGTCGTACCGGGGTACGAGGCTCGGCCAGGTCGCGAAGCCGTCCCGGACGACCGCCTGGGCGATGCCTTCCTTGCTGGCGTAATGGAAGTACACGGATCCGCTGGTCCGTCCCGACCGGGCGCTTATGTCGTTGACGCTCGTGCCGGCGTAGCCCTGCTGGGCGAAGAGGCAGGCGGCTGCCTCCAGGAGTGATCTGCGGGTTGCTCTGGCCCGTTCCTGCAAGATCTCGCGCACCTCGTTCGGCTCCGTAGTGAACGGCCCACAATGTAGTGCGCCCGCGTACGCCTGGAGCAATGAACTGGCAGTCTCACGCAGCGATTGCGGTATTTCTTTCGAATCTGAACACCAAAGAGTGGATATTGCCTTCCGGGGTGCCGCTCCTGGTTCGCTCATTCTCTTTTCCGTCGCATACCGGGGCGTGGTCTCTCGCCGCCCGCATATGCCGCAACTCGCTTTGCCCGCAGCGGGGATGACGCTGCACCAACAGCGTGTGAGTGGCGGGCCGAGGCACGCACTTACACCCTGATCGCCTGCGGGGCGAGTACTCGAAACGGTGATTGCGCCGTTTTTCGCGAGTTAAATATCGTAGCCGTTGCAATGTTTTCTCTTTGCGGCTGATGCCCCGAAATACGAGTCGTCCTGGCCGGTGAGTTCCCGAAGCGCATCGGCCCTCGTCGCGCCCGTCGTCGCGTGGCCTCCGCCGCCTCACCCGCGTAGTCGCGCGCTCCCGCGACTCGTGTGCCCACTCCCGCCCTCTCGCCCAGGAGGCCACCATGACGCCACCCCTTCGAACCCTGTCGAACTGGTCACCTGAGGCCGTTGTCTTCGACTGCGACGGCACGCTGATGGACACGGAACGGCATTGGCAGGACGCGCGGAACCGCGCTTTCCGTGAGTTCGGTCTCCTGCCTCCGCCGGGCTTCGCCGAACGCGCCAAAGGCGTGCACTACGTCGATTGCGGCCGCCTGATGGCCGAGGAGACCAACAAACCCGAGCTGGCGGCGGACCTGACCACGGCGCTCCTCGCACACTTCATGTCTCTCGTGGCGGAGGACCCCCTCACCATGCCGGGTGCAAGTGAGATGGTGCGCCTCCTGTCCGGGCGGCTGCCGCTGGCCGTGGCCAGCAACTGCCCGCTCGAAGTGGTGGAGGAGAGCCTCGGCCGCGCCGGGCTGCGCCGCCACTTCCACCACATCGTCGTGCCCGGGGTGCCGCCGGGGGATCGCGTCGAGGGCGATTCCGGGAAGGACGCCGAGCGACCGCAGGCGGTACGGCCCAAGCCATGGCCGGACGTGTACACCACGGCGGCACGTCTGTGCGGAGCCCGGCCGGAAACCGCCCTGGCCGTCGAGGACTCCCTCACGGGCATCGAGTCGGCGTGGCGTGCCGGTCTGCGGATCCTCGGCGTGGGACCGCTGCCTGACGACGGGAACACCGGGCATGCAGATGCCTGGGTGCCGGCCCTGGACCGTCCGGAGGTACTCGGGTGGGTGCGGAACTGGCGGCCTGCCTCGTTACCGGGCGCCGAGAGGGATCACGACCGTCACCGCCCGCTCTGACCGACCGACTCGGGGTTCGTCTTCGGCCGGGCACCAGGTGTCCGGGGTCCCACTCCGCCGCCCGGTTGCCGGGGCGACCTGGACACCGAGGCCACCGCTCCCGGACCGGTTCCCGTGGGTGCCTACCGGTCGGCGGGAGTGATGCGCTTGCCTGTGACGCGCGTGGGCCGGATCGCCACCCAGACATCCCGCTTACCGCCCGCCCACGGATCCGTGTGGGCGCGCCGGGTGAGCTCACGCACGGTGTCGGGTTCGGTGACGACGCTCGCGGGACCGACGGCGAGGACGCTCCATCCACGGCTCATCGCTTCGTCGACGTGGTCGACCTCGAAGGCGACCTCGGTGCCGGCCGCGGCCGCCGGCACGGAGCCGGGCTTGGTGCGGAAGACGATCTCGTCGTCCACGACCTCGTAGTTGACCGGGACGACCGCGGGATGTCCGCCGGACGCCGTCACGGCGATACGCCCGACGCCGTGCGTGGACAGCAGCCGCCGGCATTCCTCCGGGCCGAGGTCACGCAACTGCGGACGCAGCAGCGCATGTCCCTGACCGGGTGGCAGATCGACACCCGCTCCGCGCAGTGCCGTGACGGTGGTGCCCAGTGCGGCGGCCAGCGTCAGGAGGGTCGCCATGCTCGGGTCGGCCGACTGTTCCTCCAGGTACGCCAGGTACTGCGGCGAGATGCGAGCTCGGCGCGCCGTCTCCTCCCGGCTCAGCCCCTGCCTGCGGCGTTCGAGGGCCAGGCGCCGGCCGATGTCGCCTGGATTCAGTTCCTCCGGCACCGGGCCGGTCGCGGCAGGAGGGAAGGGCACGTCGGCGGCGTCGGCATGTCCGTGCTCGGTGTCGAGGTGCTGGATGTGCGCGTCGGGGCCTGGGAACACGAGCGTGATGTCGTCCGTGTCCGACCAGCGCACGTCGTAGGGAGGCGTTCCGTCGTCATGGCGCAGTCCGACGATCTCGCCGTCGCGCCTGACGACGCCGGTCGCCGGGCTCTCCACGACGAGCCGGTCGCCAAGGTGAGCTCGCATGACCGCCGCCCTCTCCTCGGAATGCCGCTGTATCCAACGTGCCACGGTCGGCACCCCGCCGCACGGCATGACCGGACCGGACGGTGCCCGGCCGTCCGCGCGCCCATCCGTAGGGCCGTCGCCGCCTGCCCCGCTCACCGAACCGCGGACGACCGGACGCGTGCGCGATCCCCCGCAGGCCCTCGGCACGGCACCGGACATCCCTGGCACCGTCCCCGGCGCTGCGGTGTCATGGAAAGAGCACGTCGGGGCGCCCCGCACGCCGGTGCGTGCGGGACGGCGCGGCGGGCTGTCGAGGGCGGGGAGGCGGCGGGTGCCCTCCGGCTCGGGGAGATCCCCCTTCACACTGCCGGTACGGGTGTATCCCCCTCGGCGGAGACGGTCGGACGAGCCGGGGACGGGCAGCCGGGGACGGAAGGTGTGACACCTGGTCCCTTCGGCCTCGCCCCGGTGTATGACCGGACGGCACCGCGGGTACCCGGTCCACCCGAGTTTCGTACCGACGGAACACTCCCACCGAGGAGATGACCCGGATGCTCATACTCGGACTGCTCCTCGTCGGAGCCGTAGGGGCCTTCACCGGCCTGGTGATCGCCGGCAACCTCTCCGGTGGCCCCCAGTACACCGTGTCCGTACTCGGCCAGGACATCGCGACCATGAACACGCTGGCCGTCTTCTGCGCAGGGCTGACCCTCGGCCTCCTCTTCTGCCTGGGCCTGGCCGCGGTGGCGAGCTCCGTGGTTCGTCGCCGCCACGGCCGCCCTCGCACATACCCGGCCCACTCCCGTCGGCCGCCCGAGTGAGCGGCACCGGAGAAGATCTGGGACAGCGGTGACCCGGCCTTGATTCGGCGTGCCTAGTCGGCCCGGCCCCGGGAAAGGCGGGCGTCCACGGCGACGACCCCGTCGACGCCCTGACACAGGCCCACGATCACCGGGACGAGACGCGCCTGCGGCACCTGTCCCCGAAGGGTGACGACACCGTCTCGGGCTTCGACGGTGACGCTGCCCTCGTCCAGGCCGAGCATGCGCCCCAGGATGTCCTGCTCCACCTGACCGCGGATCTCGGCGTCCGGGCGGATGAAGACGTCGAGCAGGTCGCTGCGGGTGACGATGCCGGTGAGGAGCCCGTCGGCGTCGACCACCGGCAGCTGCTTCACGTGCCGCCTGCGCAGTTCCCGTGCGGCCCGGGGGATCGTCCAGTCGGCGCGGGCGGTGAAGACGGGGCTGCTCATGAGTTCGCCCGCGGTCTGTGCCCGGGCCTTGCTCCAGACGTGCTCGCCGGTCCCGCCCCGCCCCTGCGGATCAGGCGTGCCGGTCTCGTGCCGCAGCACGTCGGACGCGGACACGACGCCGACGAGATCGCCGGCGTCGTCGACGACCGGTGCCGCGACGATGTCGTTCGCGTCCAGCAGGGCGGCTGCCTCGTGGAGCGGTGTGGTGGGGCGAAGGGTGACGACCTCCTCGGTCATCACGTCTCCGACCGTGTGGCGGTGCAGCATGACGTCAGTCTCCTCGTCCGCATCACGACGAGCGGCTGTGGCCGGACCGCCCGCGCGGACCACGTGCGATGCGTCGACCCGTACCCGCCGTCTCCCCCACCCATGACAACACCGCGCCGCTCAGGCGACCAGTGAGGTTCGGCCCGGCGGGGCGGCCGGACGGTCCTGAGGCCAGGGACGCGACATCGTGCGCAGCCGAACGGCCAGATGGTGGTCGTCGGTGTGGACGGTCGGCGTCGAGTCTGACAGCGGTGGAGGCGCCGACGCGGGAGACCCGACCGCGCGAGGCCCTGTCCCGGCCCGCTGAGCGGGCCGGGACAGGGCCCAGTGGCCCGGTTCCGGGCCGGTCGGCCCTGGCCGGGGTGATCGCGTGCCGGGAGGGTGGAACCGACGCGCCGCACTTCCGCGGCCTGTCCCAGAGGGAGAGTCCAGTGAGTGATCCGGTCATCGTAGGGGCGGACGGTTCGGCGTCCAGCCTCACCGCTGTCGATGTCGCGGCCCGCGAGGCACACCTACGGGGCACATCGCTGCGCATCGTCCACGCCATCGGCAGCCCGTCCGCACACCTGCCGCCCGGCGCGGCGCCATGGAGCCCGGCCGATCACGGCCTGGAGGCGATGGTGCACGGGCTACCGGCCCGGGCCGAAGAGCGGGCGCACGCGGTCGCGCCGGGCCTCGAGATCACTCGCTCGGTGGTGACCGGTGACGCGATCGAGGTCCTGGAGATCGAGTCCCGATCAGCGGCGCTGACCGTGGTCGGCAGTCGCGGCCTGACGGGCTTCTCCGGGCTGCTGCTCGGCTCGACGGCCGTGCATCTGGCCGCGCACGGCCACGGCCCGCTCATGGTGGTACGCGGCCGTCCGGACCCGGCCGGCCCCGTGCTGTGCGCCGTGGACGGGTCCCCTGCCGGGGAGCGGGCGGTGGACTTCGCGTTCGCCGAGGCCGCGCTGCGCGGTGCCCCGCTGGTGGCGCTGCACGTGTGGAACTCCTGGAGCGCACGCGCCTGCGAGGGACCCGGCGATCCGCCGGCCGCGGTGGTGGCGGACGCCGACCGGCTGCGGGAGGCCGAACAGCGGCTTCTCGACCGGGCCGTCGCCGGCGGGCAGGCGAGCTACCCGCAGGTCACCGTCGAACGGCGCCTGGTGCGGTCGCGGATCCGCACCGCGCTGATCGACGCCAGCCGGGAGGCCCAAGTGGTGGTGGCCGGAGCCCGGGGCAACGGCGGCTTCACCGGCCTGCTCGTGGGATCGGTCAGCCAGGCGCTGCTGCACCACGCCCACTGCCCCGTCACCGTCGTCCGCGGCCAGGGGTGACCCTGCTGATCGGCACTGAGGGCAGTAACACTTCAGCGAAGGGGATTTTCCTTCGCCCGGCTGGGGTTCACACCTTCGATACGATACCCAACGGGGTATATCGAAGGAGTGTGGGTTGTTGTGGAGCTGGCGATGGCGGCTGAGGAACTCAAGACTGCGCTCAACCGGCTGCGCCGGGCGCAGGGTCAGATCGCGGGTGTCATCAAGATGATCGAGGACGGACGGGACTGCGAGGACGTCGTCACCCAGCTCGCCGCGGCGTCCAGGGCCTTGGACAAGGCCGGTTTCGCGATCATCGCCACGGGACTGCAGCACTGTCTGACCGATGCGGACATGGCCGCTTCCGGTGACCGGGAGCAGATGCGTACGCGGCTGGAGAAGCTGTTCCTCTCCCTGGCCTGAGCCGGTGCCCGCGGTACCGGATCACCCGCCCGTTCACGGCGGGTGATCCCATGCTGCGGCATGCGAAAGGGGAGGAACCCAAAGCCGGGTCCCTCCCCTTCATCGTGTGGTTCAGCGGTTGCGCAGCGCGGCCAACGACTTGTCGAGGTCGGCCGCGCGGGGACGGTTGTGGGGGAGCCTGGCGAGCATGGCGGCCATGCCGCAGGTGTTGGTCAGGGCGGAGAAGACCAGGCCGGCCGCGATGCCCGCGGAGAGGAGCTGGAAGGCGGGGTGGACGACGAGCCCGAGCAGCAGGCCGAGCAGCACGATCACTCCTGCGGTGAGCCGCACCTGCCGCTCCATTCCCCAGGAGGTACGGGAGGCGCCCTGGGGGCGGTGGAGTTCGTGGCCGTCGGCCGCCCAGGCGCCGGTTCCTCCCGACAGGGTGGCGGCGGTGACACCGTTCTCCGCGAGGATCTTGCAGGCGTTCTCGGAGCGGGCGCCCGAGGCGCAGACGACCAGGACGTCGCCGTGTCCGGTGGCGTGACGGATGTCGGGCAGCGCGCGCCGGATCTGGTCGAGGGGGATGTTGAGCGCGCCGGGGAGATGGCCGCCGGCGTATTCGCCCGGGGTGCGCACGTCGATGACGGTCAGTTCGTGCAGGCGCGTGCGTGCCTCGTCGGTGGCGAGGGCCGTGGGTGTGGTCATGGCAGATGTCATCCTTGCGTGTCGGAGTGGTGGGCTTGATCTCAGGGGAGCCGGCCCCAAGGCGGCCTTGAGATGCGTGGTGGGCTGGAGAAGGTGTCCTGGTCCCTGGTCCAGCCGTTGGCGGCACTGGCGTTCAGACGATCACGTCGACGAGCATGAAGGCCGCCACCGCCAGCAGGACGCCGGCGAAGGTTCTCTGAAGGGTGGTGCCGGAGATCTTCGTCGCGAGTCGTTTGCCGTCCCAGGCGCCGAGGATCGCCGCGCCGGTGAAGGGGCCGATGATCTCCCAGTGGAGCCCGCCGGTGGTGCCGGTGCGAGCGGCAAGCGCGGCGAGTGAGTTCACGGTGATGACGAGCAGGCTGGTGCCCACCGCCCGGCGCATGGCCAGTCCCAGGACACTCACCAGTGCGGGCACGGCGAGGAATCCCCCGCCGACCCCCAGGAAGCCCGTCACGGCGCCGAGTCCGGCACCGGCGCCGGCCGCCTTGCCGGGACGGATCCGGTCCGGCGGCAGGGACGGGGAGGGCCGCAGCATGCGCAGGGCCGCCAGCGCGGCGACGACCGCGAAGGCCGCCGTCAGTAGCGCTTCGGGCAGGCGCCCGGCGGCAGCGCCGGCGAGGAAGGCGGGGACGATGCCCGCCGCGGCGAACAGCGCGCCCGTCTTCCATGCCACGTTTCCGTCGCGGGTGTGGGCGTACAGGGCGGTGGCGGAGGTGGCAGCGACGATGAGCAGGCTGGCGGTGGTGGCGGCGGCCGGAGTGAAGCCGAGCAGGTAGATCAGTGCCGGCACGGCAAGGACGCTGCCACCGCCGCCGAGCGCTCCGAGGGCGAGACCGATGACGGCCCCGGCGACGAGGGCGAGTACGAGTACGGTCACGCTGTTCGGCCGCTGTTCCCGCGTTCGTCGACGACCGGGTGCCCGGCGGCGGCCCACGCGTTCATGCCGCCCTCGACGTCCACCGCCCGCGCTCCGCGTTCGGCGAGAAGACGCGCGGCGTGTGAGGAGCGGTGACCGCTGCGGCAGATCACCACCGGCGGACGGCCCTGCGCCTCGGCCGGCAGCGTGGCGCCGAGGAAGAGTTCCGCCAGCGGTATGTGGACGGCGCCCAGGGCGTGGCCCGCGGTCCACTCGGGCTCTTCGCGGACGTCCAGCAGGACCGCGTCGGCCTGGTCGCCGTGGGGACGGCTGCGTGCCTCGTCGACCGTGACCCGGTGCCCGTTCCGGACAATGAGGGGCATCACGTGCTTCCTTCCTTGTGCTTCCTCGCGGGGGTAACGGCCGGGATCAGCCGGAGGCCAGGGACAGTCCGGCTTCCGTCGCGGCGTCGAAGCCGTCGTCGACGGCGACCACATCCCGGCCGGCGGCATGCAGCAGGGAGGCGGCGATCGCCGCGCGCATTCCGCCCGCGCAGTGCACCCACACCGTGCCGTCCGGCACCTCGCCGATGCGCCCGTGCAGTGCGTGGACCGGGATGTGGACCGAGCCGTCGATGTGGCCGCCCGCGCGCTCCGAGTCCCGGCGCACGTCCAGCACGACCACGTCGTCGCCGCGTCGGCGGGCATCGGCGAGGTCGGCGAAGCGGGCCCGCGGGAAGGAGACGAGGTGCTCGCCTTCACGGACCCAGCCGGCCGGGTCGCCGGTGGCGGCGGCGGCCGGGCGGTCGATGCCCACCCGCGCCAGCTTCCGCTGCGCGTCGGCGACCTGCTCGGGGGTCTCGGCCAGCAGGGTGACGGGCTTCCCCCACGGGATCAGCCAGGCCAGGTAGGTGGCGAGCTTGCCCTCGCCCTCGAAATTGAACGACCCGGCCACATGCCCCTCGGCGAAGGCCATCCGGCTGCGCAGGTCCACGACCCACTCGCCGGCGGCCAGCCGGGAGGAGATCTCGCCTGCGTCGGCACGCTCGGGCGGGGTCAGGTCGACGGGGGCGGGGCCCGCGGCGTTGGCCGGTCCCATGTGCGCGTAGTAGGCGGGCACGTCCTCCAGCCCGGCGAGCATCCGCTGAACGAAGGTGTCCACGTCCAGGGTGAACGCGTCGTTGCTGGTGCGTTCCTTGCCGATGGTGCTCGCGTCCCCGCCGGCCTGGGCGGAGGAGCAGAAGCTGCCGAACCCGTGGGTGGGCAGCACCGGCACGTCGTCGTCCAGTTCGGCGGCCAGGCGGTGGGCGGAGGCGTGCTGGGCCCGGGCCAGCTGCTCGGTGAGCCGGGGCTCCACCAGGTCGGGGCGGCCCACCGTGCCGATCAGCAGCGATCCGCCGGTGAACGCCGCCACACCGCGTCCGACCTCCTCCAGGACGTAGGAGGTGTGGTGCGGGGTGTGCCCGGGCGTGGCGATCGCACGCAGGACCAGGCCCGCGTCCACGTCCTCGGTGTCGCCGTCGGCGACCGGGGTGCGGGCGAAGGAGACGTGCGCCGCAGCCGGTACCAGATAGGCGGCGCCGGTGACACGGGCCAGCTCCAGACCACCGGTGACGTAGTCGTTGTGCACGTGGGTCTCCGCCACGTACGCGATGCGTACCCCGCGTCTGGCGGCGTCGGCGATCACCTGGTCGATGTCGCGCGGCGGATCGATGACCACCGCGGCAGCGGCTCCGCCGGCCAGGTAGCTGCGGTTGCCCAGGCCCTCGAACTCGAGGGTGTCCACGAAGAACACGGCTACGGCTCCTCCACAAGAGACTATGTACCCCGGGGGGTATTCAACGTCCACCTTAACAGGAATACCCCCGGGGGTATTCCTGTGTGAGTGTTCGCCACTGTCCGGCTGCGGCATTGCGCCCACTGCGCCGGGTACCCGCTGGGGTATCAAGGAGCCGGGTTCAACGTTTCACCGAAGGAGCAGCGCACCGTGTCCTACGACCGCACCGTCCGCCTGGCCGAGACCGACTTCGGCACCGCCACCGCCGCCGTCCGCCAAGCCCTGGCCGACCAGGGGTTCGGCATCCTCACCGAGATCGACGTCCAGGCCACACTGAAGGCCAAGCTCGGCCACGACATGGAGGACTACCTCATCCTGGGCGCCTGCAACCCGCCGCTCGCCCACCAGGCCCTGGAGGCCGACCGCTCCATCGGTCTGCTCCTGCCGTGCAACGTCGTCGTCCGCCGCGACGGCGACCACACGCTCGTCCAGGCCCTCGACCCGGGCACCATGGTCACCCTCACCGGCCTGGATGCCCTCAAGCCCGTCGCCGACGAAGCCACGGCCCGACTCGACGCCGCGCTCAGCGCGCTCAGCGCCACCTGACCCCTCCCCGGCTCAGCGTCTGCCCGCCCAGGCACGCGGTGCCGCAGTCCCTCTCCCGGCCGGTGCCGCGCGGCCCTGCCGCACCCGGTCCAGCCGGACGAGGGCTCACCGACGCCCGGCCACAGAAAGCGACCCCGCAGCGCGAGATCAAGAGCGAAGAGACCGACCACGTTGCCGTGGACGGGGGAAGCACACTGGAGGAGAGCTGATGCCGTCGGCTTTCGCGCCCGCCCACGTGGGCAGCTCCACGCTGCCCGAAGAGCGGGACAAGCCGTGACGGCGTGACACGGAGATGTGATGACGAACCGCGTGCACACCATCGGGCATTCGACCCGCACCTTCGACGAGGTGCTGTCGATGCTGCGGAAACATGACGTCACCGACCTGGTGGACGTCCGTTCCTATCCGGCCTCGCGCACGTTCCCGCAGTGGAACCAGGAGGCCGTCATCGAGAATCTCCCACCGGACATCCACTATCGGTGGATCCGGGAGCTGGGCGGCAGACGTCACACCCCGAAGGGCGTCGAAAGCGTCAACACCGCGTGGCGGGTGAAGGCGTTCCGGGACTATGCCGACCACATGATGAGCAGCGAGTTCGCGAAAGGGCTGGATGAGTTGCTCGACCTCGCCGCGCACGGGCGGCCGGTGATCATGTGCAGTGAGGCCGTGCCGTGGCGCTGCCACCGCAGACTCATCACCGACGCGCTGCTCGTCGCGGGTGTCGAGGTCGTACACATCATGTCCGCCACAGTGACCAAGCCGGCTCTCTTGAACGAGAACGCGGACGTTCACCATGGCCGCATCACCTACCCTGCGCCCCGAGGTGCGTGAGATGAGTACGGACATCGTCGCGGAGGTCCGCGCGGAGGTCGCAGCCATCCCGGCAGGCAGCGTCGCTTCCTACGGCGACATCGCGGAATGGATCGGAACGAGCCCCCGGCAGGTGGGACGCGCGATGAGTCTGCTCGACGAAGGCGTGCCCTGGTGGCGCGTGGTCCACGCCGACGGGACGCCCGCGACGTGCCACCAGGGTCAGGCGCCTCGGCTGCTGGCCGACGAGGGGATTCCGATGCGCGGCACACGAGTGGACATGCGACGCGCACGGCACCGCAGAGAGGGGCCCGTCCCGCCGTCGCCGTGATCTCCGACGCGCACGGGAACGGTCCTTCGCAACGGCATACCGACGCCGTCCCGGCCCGCCGGTCAGGCCGGTCAGGCCGGTCAGGACGTCGTCGCGCGGGCCAGGGCGATGGCGCCCGACAGCCGCTCCCCCGCCTCGTACACCATGTACGGCACGCCCCCGTCGGTGCCGAACGACGGCGACGCCGCGCGTCCGTTCTCCGGCGCCGCGCCGCCCGAGGCGTAGAACACGCCGAGGTGGTCGCGGCGGGAGAAGTCGCTGCCCACCTCGGTGATCAGGATGTCGCCGCCGCTGCCCTTGTCGGTGTTGTAGACGACGTACGCGCTGCCGCCGCGGGTGAGCAGGTGCGGTCCGCCGACGTTCACCGCGCCGACCGCGGCGTGGTCGATCAGGGGCCGGTCGGAGAACTCCCAGGTGCGGCCGTCGGGTGACCAGCCCCAGCCGATGTCCCGGTGGTCGGCGGTGGTGTTCCACATGAAGAGCATCACGTAGCGGGCGCCGCGCGCGGGCAGGTCGTGCCGGAAGACCCGGGCGTAGGAGGTCTCGGTGGTGCCCGCCGGCATCATCGACGTGCTGAGGACCGTCTTGTCGTAGGTGAAGTGCACGCCGTCCTTGGAACGGGCGAGGCGGGTGGTGGTGTTCTCGCCGTGGAAGTACAGCCACAGCTCACGGACGTCGGCGTTCCACAGCACGTGCGGTGAGGAGACGTGGCTGACCTTGTAGTGCGGGGACCAGGTGTTGCTCACGATCGGGTTGCCCGGGTACTCCGTGAACGGGCCCTCCAGGGAGTCGCCATGGGCGAGGCAGATGCCGCCCGGCGCGTCGTGCGGCGCGTAGTACAGGTAGTACCGGCCGAGCGGGGCGCTCAGCTTGTCGTAGACCCCGCGCACGCACGGGAAGATGATCTCCCCGGTGGGGTTGTAGGAGAGCTGTCCGGCCGTGAGCAGGGTGCGGACGTGGCGGTAGTCGGGGAAGCCGCCGGGGGCGGCGGCGGCCTGGCCGGCGCCCTGCGCGCCGAAGGCGAACACGGCGCCGCCGGCAGTGGCGGTGCGCAGGAAGGTGCGGCGGTCGAACGTCATGGGGTCACGGCTCCTTCGGACGGGGGGGGCGGGGGTACGGATCGTGTGCGGCTCACAGTTGGGTGGCGGCGGTGACGACCAGACCGCCGAGGGCGACGCACCACACGTAGGGCAGGGTGCGCAGCATCACCTGCTGGGGGCCGACGCCGGAGTACTGCGCCGCCCACACGGTCTGGGTGCTCGTCGGGTCGCTGACGCCGAACACCTGGTTGTAGGAGGCGGTCAGGCCGAGCACGGCCACGGCCGGGTAGATGCCCGCGGCGATGAGGACGCCGGCGATGCCCGCGCCGAGGCCGTAGACGTTGAGCGGCCCGCGGTACAGACACAGCGGCACCAGCAGCGTGAAGACCAGCACGAAGACGATGGGGTTGCCCGGCGCGACGGCTTCGACGAGCGGGTTCAGGGCCTTCACCGCACCGGGAAGTTTCACCGCGGCGAGCAGGACGCCGATCGCGACGAAGAGCGCGATGGGAGGGGCGGCGATCTCGAAGCCTCCGTAAAGGGTGCGCAGGAGCCTCTTGTTGAGGTGCCCGGGCCGGGTCGTGGTCAGCAGGGCCCACAGCACACCGGCGAGCATCGACGGGATGATGGCCACGTCGAAGCCGAGCGCGAGGACCAGCGGCACGAGGGGGGCGACCAGCGCGTACCAGGGGGCGTCGCCCATCCGGCGGGCGCGGGCGCGCCGCCGCTCCCGCGGGCTTCCGCCGCCGTCGCGCTCGGCTGCCGACGCGAGCGACCAGGCGTGTTCGACGCCCTTGCGGCGGGACTCCACGAGCACGAACAGCACCGCGAAGAAGGCCGCGAACGGGAACAGCTTGAGCATGAAACCCTTCACCGTGTCGACGGGCAGTTCCAGCGCGGTGGAGAAGAACTGCCAGACGGGCAGCTCGAAGGGCATGCCGGCGGCGATACCCATCAGAATCGTGCCGGCGGCGGTGGTCTTCGGGACGCCCACCGCGATCATCGCGGGGATGCCGATGATGCCCGCCATCATCGCCGCGGGCGCGGAGCCGGTGACGGTGCCGACGAGGGCGGAGACGGTGAGGACACCCAGGGCGACGACGGTGGGGCGGTCGCCGCCGAACTCGACGATCTTGCGGACCAGGGTGCCCGCGATGCCGGTCTCCTCCATCAGTTTCCCGAGCCACGAGCCGATCAGCACGGCCAGCATGGTCGCGGCGAGGGCCGGGGCACCTTCCTGGAGAACCGTGTCGAGGATGCTGTTCTCCCCGGTGAGCGGCGCTCCGGCGGCGACCGCGATGGCGACGCCGAGGAGGACCAGGGCGAAGGCGGTGGGGAGCACGCGGGCCAGCATGAGCCCGACCCCGGCGAGCATGAGCAGCAGGATGACTATTCCCATGGCGGGCCTCAGTCCTCTCGGAGGGCCTGGACCGCGCCCATCAGCGCGGCGGTGAGCAGGAGCGGGGTGCGGCGCAGGCCGCAGACGGCGCCCGCGTAGGCGTGCGCGACGAGTTCGCCGGCTCCGGCGACGTGCCCGGGGACGCGCAGCGGGCCGATCCGCAGGGCCGTGTGTCCGAGCCGGTCGCGCAGCGCCCGACGCGCGCCGGCGTCCTCGTGCAGCAGGCAGTGGGCCCGCTCGTGGGCGAGGGCCGCGGCCCTCAGGGAGCCGGCGGGGTACAGGGGCCGCCAGCCGAGGAGGTCCACCAGGTGCTCGCCGAGGGCGAGGGTGTCGGTGAACAGCTCAACGGTGGGCACGGGCCGGGAACGGTACCGGGCCAGGAGCAGCCGGTCCGCGCCGCCGGTGGTCTCCACGACGCGCGTCCGCGGGGCTGCGGGGCCGTTGCCGGCCGGTGCGTCGGCGGCCAGCTCCGTGCCGAACTCCGCCGCCGCCCGGGCCCATTCGGCCAGCAGTGTCTCGTCGCGCGTCTCGTGCCCCGGGGTGCTGGCGAGCAGCCGTACGCCGAACTCCGTGTCGTCCAGTGCCGCGAGGCGCGCGCAGGCGGCGCGCAACTCCTCCCGGCGGGCCGGGGAAAGCGTGCGGAGTGGGGAGCCGGCCGGGACCGGGGCCCGGTGTGCGCGGCCTAGCGGTGTCGGTGACTTGCTGCGGCGGGCTCGCGGGTCCGGGGCCTGGTGTGCGCGGCCGGACAGGGCCGTCGCCCGGTGTACGCGGGCGTTCATGTGCGTACCTCCAGGACCGCGACGACCGGCTCGTCGGCCGCGCGGGACCGCAGTTCGCTGCGGGCGAGGGCCAGCAGCGGTTCCGCCTCCAGGACGCCGGAGAGGTCGGCGATGCGGGAGCCGAACAGCAGCCGCAGCGCGGGGGCCCGCACTCCCCCGTCGCCGTAGGAGGTGGAGTCGCGTACCAGGCCCGCGAGGAGTTCCGGCGCCTCGCCGACGGTGGTCGAGGCGACGGTGGCATCGGCCGCGTGCAGCCGCACCACGCCGTCGGCGTCCAGCACCCGCACCGGGTGCCGGGCCTTGCGGAGACGGCGGCGCCGGACGGTGCCGTACACGGTGTGCGCGGGCGTGGCGGCGAGCACCTCGACGGCGGCCGGGTCGGCCCGCAGGCTGGCGGCGGCCAGTTCGAGCCGTTCGGTGTCGTCGGCGCGGTGGGCCCGGTCCTGGGTGCGCAGTTCGGTGGCTCCGGTGGCGACGGCACGTACGGTGTTGGTCTGCGGGTCGACGGTCACTTCCACCTCCACGGCGGCCGGATCGGCACCCTGGGCGACGACGGCGGCCTCGGCCTCGGCGCGCACGCCGAGGATCTGCTCCTGGGTCGCGCCGGGGACGATCCGCTCGATCTGCTCGCGGACGAGGGCGAGGGCCACCCCTATGGGGCTGATGACCTCGTTGTGCCGGGCGATGCGGCCGGGCAGGCCGGTGTCGGCGGCCAGGTGCGGGGTGACCGAGGCGGCGCCGCCTCCCCCGCCGACCAGCACGGCGGTGTCCCTGTCGAGTCCGTAGTCGCCCATCATCGCCTCGGTGACCTGCCGGACCTGCCGTACGCCCGCGTCGAGGAACCGGGTCGCGGCCCCGTCGACGTCGGTGCCGAGGGCGTCGGCGAGCGGGAGGAGTGCGGCGCGGGCGACCTCGGGGTCGCAGGCGGCGAAGTCGCCGGCGGGGACCCGGCCCAGAGCGTTGGCCGCGCAGGTCAGGGTGAGGGCGAAGCGTCCGCCGGCCGCCTCGACGACCACGTAGTCGTCCGGGTCGCCGTCGAGGGGGGACACGGTGGCCAGGCTGGCGCCGGCCAGGTCGTCCAGGGATGCGAAGCAGGCGTACGGCAGGCCGGCGATGTGGGCGCTGCGCGGGCCGACGGCGTGCAGCCGGCCGTCCGCGACGCGGGCCATGGAGCCGCCTCCGACGCCGACGGTGCGCACGTCGAGCGCGGACAGGTACGACGGTCTGCCGAGAATCGTGGCGTGCCGTACGGCGACCTTGCCGCGGCGGACGACGCTGATGTCCGTCGAGGTGCCTCCGGTCTCCAGGAAGACGCCGTCGCTGACCCGTTCCCGCATCAGCGCGCCGGCGACCCCGGCCGCGGGACCCGACAGCACGGTGAGGAGGGGGCGCCGGCGCATCTCGTCCAGCGACATCACGCCCCCGTCGCAGCGCATCACCATCAGCGGTGCCGTCACCCCGGCGGCGGTGATGCCGCGGTCCACCAGGTCGGCGGTGGCGAGCATCCTGGGCAGGATGGCCGCGTTCACCACGGCGGTGCGTGTGCGTTTGCGCAGTCCGTACAGGGAGGTGATCTCGTGCGCGGCGGTCACCGGCAGTCCCCGCTCGCGCGCCACGTCCCGCACGGCGCGTTCGCCGTCCGGGTCGTCGACGCCGAACGGCTCGGTGGCGACCAGTACATGGGCCCCTGCGGCGACGACCGTGTCGACGGCCGCGCGGACGGCCGCGGTGTCGTCGGGGTCGGCGACGTGGGCGTAGTGCAGCGGAAGCGATTTGCCCGGGGTGAGTTCGAGGGAGGCGAGCCCGGCGAGCCGCCGGGTGGGCAGAGCACCGGGACCGGAGCCGATCCCGATCAGGCCGACGGGTGCGACGTCGCCCTCCAGGAGCGCGTTGGTCGCCTGGGTCGTGCCGTGGGCGAGGAACGCGACGTCGGCGGGGGTGCGGCCGACGTCCTTCAGCAGCCGGTCGAGTGCCTCGACGATGCCGTGGGCGACACCGTCCTCGTGGTGGTGGGTGGTGGGAACCTTCGCCTGGGCCACGAGGTCCAGGGTGACGGAGTCGACGGCCACGGCGTCGGTGAAGGTTCCTCCGACGTCGATGCCGACGCGGATACGGTGCGGGTGCGGGGTCGGGGCCATGGGGAAACACCTCCTTGTGTTCGTGCGCACGGCAACGACGGTGCGGTTCGGCGCGGTGGGCCGGTGCGGGGCTCAGTAGCCGCGTACGTCGGGCCAGTGACGCTGCACGCCGGCCCGGTCCAGCACGCGGGTGAACTCCTCCAGCCGCTTGTCCTCCTCCTGGACCTGGTGCGGGCGGACGCCCTCCTCCAGGCAGTGCGCGGCGAGTGCGCCGGCGACCTCGCCGATGTTCCATTCGACCGGGTGGAGGCGGTAACAGCCGTTGGTGATGTGGGTGGTGCCGATGTTCTTGCCGGCGGGCAGCAGGTTGCGCATCCGGCGGGGCAGCAGGGCGCCGAGGGGGATCTCGAACGGCACCGAACCGATGTCGATGTAGGTGTCGCCGCCGGTGGAGGGGTGCAGGTCGATGCGGTAGCCGCCGACACCCACGGAGTCACGGTGGCGGGTGCCCCCGTAGGGGCCGACGAGGTCGATGGCGACGTCGTGCTCGGTGACGGTGGTGACGGCCTTGATACGGCGGGACTCACGGACGTAGGGCGCCTTGGCGAGACCGTCAGTGGTGCCGGTGACGTCGGGGCGCAGCCGCAGGCCGGGGAAGCCGGTGCCTCCGTCGGTCCTGGGCGCCTCGGTCTGGAGCCAGTACAGGACGGACAGGGAGAGCTGTCGGGCCTCCTCGACGGCGGCGCGGGACGTCTCCTCACCGCCGCCGACGAGCGGCTTGAGCCAGTAGTCGTTCAGCGGCCAGTTGACGAGCGTGATGTCGGAGTCGAAGGCGCCGGGGCGGTGCAGGGCGCGGGCCAGGATGCGGCGGAACCCCCACAGTTCCTTGTCGCCGGCGTCGGCGCTCTGGTCGGCGTCGACGCGCAGGGGGTCCACGTCCGGGTTGGGTACGAAGGTGCGCGGCACCGGGGCGAGGGAGCGGGGGTCGGGGGCGAGGAAGCCGAGGAGCGGGCCCGGCCAGAAGTCGGGCCGGTAGGAACGCCAGAAGCCGTAGTCGGCGGGGCGGTCGATGGTGTGGTTCTCGCCCTCGTGGTGGGAGAGCGCGAAACAGACGGTGATGCCCTGCTGGTTGAGGGGGTCGGCGGTGTCCGGGGCGTGCGGCTCGTCGTACTCGGAGCGGGCCTCGGCGCCCACGGCGTGCTCCACATTCGCGAGTTCGAGCAGTTCACCGGTCTCGGTGGCGTCCAGGACGTAGGGGGCGGCGACGGTGTGCCGGGCGCCGTCGCGGACGTCCTCCACGGTGACGGCGCGCAGGACGTCGCCGTCGGTGTGGGCGGCGACCGGCCGGGTGTGGGTCAGCACGGTGAGCCGGCCGGCCGCGATGTGCGGGGCGAGCATCGACTCCAGGACGGTGAGGGCCACCCGCGGTTCGTGGCAGAGCTTGCTGACCCGGCCGGCGCCGGGGTTCAGGTGGGGCAGGTCCCGGGCCTCGGCGCGGAGCGGATACCACTGCCGGTAGTACGCGCGGATCCCCTCGCGCAGCGCCCGGTAGCCGGCCGTGACACCGAACTGCTCGACCCACGGGTGCTCGTCCGGCGGTACGGCCTGGGCGGTGAGCTGTCCGCCGATCCAGTCGGTCTCCTCGGTGAGGACGACCGTGCGTCCGGCGCGGCAGGCGGCCAGCGCGGCGGCGACGCCGCCCGTGCCGCCGCCCGTGACGAGGACGTCGGTGTCGGTGGGGGTTCCGGTGGGGATGGGCATACGGTGCTGGCTCCTCGCGGGGTGAACGGCGTGCGGTGGAACGCCGTGGTGCGGGCGTGGTGGAGGCGGTGGGACGGGCCGGGGGGTGAAGTGAGCCGCGGTGGTCCGTCGACGCGTCGCGACGGTTCCGTCGGGGTGGGGAAGGCCGTCGACGGCGTGCGGGGTGACGTCAAAGGGTGAGGGGTGCGGTGTGCGGGGTGATGTGGGCGGGCGGGTCGGGCGGAGGTCCGGTTCGGTGGTCCGGGCGGGCCGTCACCCGCCGGCCTCCGGGTCCTGTCGGGGTGCGCGGCCGGGTGGCGGGCCGGTGGTGGGTCCGGGGCGGAAGGCACAGGCCACCAGGGGCTCTTCGTGCTCCTGTCCGGACATCTGGGCGATGAGCAGACGGACCGCGGCTGCGCCCAGGTCGGCACGGGGCACGTCGAAGCCTGTCGGTGACTGGGCGGTGGCCAGATCGGCGGGCGGGGACCCGAGCAGGGCCAGGGACAGGTCACCGGGCACGTCGAGACCGGCCTCGGTGACGGCGGCCTGCAGCGCCCGCCAGACCGCTCCGCTGTCGGTCTCCTCGGTGACGAAGGCGGTGACGCCCTCGTCCAGTCGCGTACGCACCCACTCCGGGGTGATGTCGGCCTCGGGGCGCGAGGTGCGCACCACGACGGCCCGGTCGTCGGCACGGTCCTGGTGGCCGTACCGGGCGAGCCCGGCGCGGAAGCCTCGCTCACGGTCGGTGGACGCCAGGGCGTCGTCGTCCTCGCGCACGAACAGGAGGCGGGTGTGCCCGAGTTCGGTGAGATGCCGGACGACGTGGGCGGACGCGGCGACGTAGTCGGCGCCGACCCAGGCGAGTCCCTGCGGCTCGTCGCGGCGGCCGATGTGGACCGCCGGGTAGCCGTCGGCGACGAGCTTGCCCAGCTGGTCGTCAGGGACGTGACGGCCGAGGAACAGGCATCCGTCCGCGAGCCGCACCCGGTCCAGCGCTCCCGGCTCGTGCGCCTGGGCGCCCCCGGAGCTGGAGCCGGTGAACAGCACCAGGTCGTACCCCTGGGCGGCGGCCTCCTGCTCCACGCCGACCAGGAACGGGTAGTAGGAGTGCTCCACCGCGGTCGGGAAGGTCGCGGTGAAGCTGAACACGCCCAGCAGGTTGTTGCGGGCCGCGGCAAGCCTGCGGGCCGCGGGGTCGGGCACGTAGCCCAGTTCCCGCGCGGCGGCCAACACCCGGGCGCGGGTGTCCTCGTGCAGGGCGATGCCCTGCTTGTTCCCGCCGAGCACCAGCGACACCGTCGTCTGGGACACGCCGGCGAGCCGGGCCACCTCCGCCTGACGGGGCCGACCACGACGCGGCCGCGACGGCACCTTTTCAGCCATGCTCAACCCTCCGGACGGCTCGCGACTAATGCGCATTAGCGGGGGGCCGGACGGGACTCCGGGGGCACTAATGCGGATTAGTGAGCAACAGTGCTCCTGCCCGGCAGGCCGGTCAAGGGACCAGGGACGACTAATAACCGACTAATATTCCGCACCCTCGCTCTGCTGGGCAGTCGGTGCGGGTCCTGTACGTTCTGCGCGTGAACCGGCCCGGACGAACCCCGCCGTCCCGGCCGACGGGCGACGTACCCGGCCATCACACCGACGCGGGCAGCGGAGTTCCCGTCTCCGTGGCCAGGGCAGCGAGCAGCCAGTCGTGGGCGGTGCAGGGCGTCGTTGCGGCCGCCGGCCCGACTCGGTGGCGACCTCGGCCACCAGGTCCAAGTACCGGTCGATCCGCGGGTCGCCCGCGAGCTGCCTGGCCGGCCGGCGTCGAAACTGCGGCTGTGCTGGACGCCGCACGCGTGTGTGTACGCGTCGACCAAGCTGTCCAGGGCCTCGCCAGGCCGTGGGTCCCGCTCCCGCTGGTTGCTGTGAGCCTCGCCCCCGCGTAACACCCCTCACGCCAAGATTTGCTGTGTCGGTGAGCTGGCGATGGCCGGCCTGAAGGGCCGGCGCTTCATGCGGTAACTCCACTGCAGCACCAACCGCATCATCAACGACGTGAAAGCCGTCCTGGTCCTTCACCGCGCCTCGGCGTGAGGTGGAGACGCTCAGCTTGTCCTTCAACCCGCTGCCTCCTGTGGCCGGAGGTCAGAGTGTCGGTGACCGGTGATACCTGTAGGGCATGGAAGATGCGTCTCCGGGTGCGACAGCCCTCCTGCGAGAAACCTTTCCGGCGGAGGTCCGCCACAGCCCTTTGGGCTGGGAGGCGGTTCGGGCATGGGAGCGCAGGAACGGTGTGGTGTTGCCTGAGCCGTACCGCACCCTCGTGGCCGAGATCGCGAACGGTACGGACGACGGGCCGCCTGAGGAGGGTGGTCTGCTGTCCGTGGGGGAGAAACCAGACAGCTGGCCCGTCTGGGAAGCGGACTGCTGGATGAGCCCGGAGCCGTTCGACGGCACCACCGTACGCACACCCGGTCAGCCGTTCCCCCTCGAGGAGGAATGGCAGTGGGAGTACGACTACCACGACCACAACCGGCACTCAACTCTGTTGCACCAGAGCTACCAACACGGCTCCGTGCTGCTGGGCAGCGACAGGCCCGGCGAGTACTGGACGCTGGTGGTGACCGGGCCACAACGCGGTCGGGTGTGGTGGCTCAGAGGCGGATGCGCTGCACCGTATGTCAGCTCCCCGTCCGATCAGCCTGGGGGCGATTTCCTCCACTGGGTGAGGGACTGGCACGTCGGACAGGGCTGGTGGCGGGCCGAGTAGCACCACCTCAGACCACGGTTTCGACCACTCGATCATGCAGAGCGGCAGGCCCTTCCTGACCAGTGGACCGCTTCGACTACTACCGCCTGCTGGAACGCGTGTACCGGGGTGAGGCCACGGTCGAGGACATCAGGAACAGTTCCGAGCGGTTCGACAACCACTACTACGCCAGCCCTCTCTGACAGGCAAAGACAACCGCGACCTGACCACCGTCCGGCGGCGCACGACACCCTGTTGAGCGGCGCGAAAGGCGGCACATCTTCTCGGCAGCCCCTGCTCCGCCGAGGCGGGCGGCAGGATGCCGTCGGCCGTGAGCTCGGCCGACTGTGGTCGCGTGGCCGGCGACAGCCGCCGACCGGCGCCGTGATCAATGGCTTGATTTCATCTACCACCTATCAGCGGCGGCCACGAAGGATACGCATGTCCGGGCCTCGATCGAGGCCCGGTCCGTTCGAGTCCGTGCAGTCCCACCACCCAAGGGAGAAGCATGCGTACCGAGATCGTTCTGTCCCAGGACGCCCCCGAGCTCGACCTCGACCTGGATCTGCGGGTCTCCGATCTGCCGGAGCAGGCCGAGTCGTTCGGGCAGGGCACCTACACCTCGCCGAGCAGCTACGCCATCGGCACGCGCTGCCCCGTTTGTTGCTGACGGGCTGAGGCCCCTTGGGGGCTCTTCCGAGCGGGGCGGTGCCGGTACACCGCCCCGCTCTTCCGTACGACGGCGGCGAGGAGCACACACGTGGCGGCGGAGTCCGAAGCCCACCGGGCGTTTTCAGCATTCGAGGTACGGGAGCCCGTGCTCGTCCGTATGGCGAGCCGGCCGCGCGGCACCGTTCTGGCGGGCGTCGACGCCGCCGATCCGGTGCCCGGAGCACGGCGGCTCGCCTCCGATCCCCTGCTCGGCCAGGCGGTCCGGGTGGCGAGCGGTTCGCCGGCCCACAGTCTGGACCGTCTGACGACCGACGAGGGCGTGGCCGCACTGGGTCGCAAGCGGACCGTGAGCGCCGCGCGGACCCTGACGCGGTACGCCCGCCGCGCCGCGGCGCGTCCGACGCCGTTCGGTCTGTTCGCGGGTGTCGGCAGGGCACGGTTCGGTTCGGCGGCGAAGGCGGAGCCGGGTACCGGTGAGGTCGCGGTGCGGCTCGACGGGGCGTGGCTGCGGCGCCGGGTGCTGGCGTGGCTCGCCGAGCCCTCGGTACGGCGGCGCGTGGACGTCGTCCTCAACGACCTGTCGTTCCTGCGGGACGGTCGGCTGCATCTGCGCACCGGCGGGCAGGAGCAGTCGGTGCGGGACAACGCGCTGGTCGGCGCCGTGCGTGAGCAGGCCAGGACCCAGGTGCCGTACGCCCGTCTGCTCGCCTCGCTGGCCGAGCGCTTCCCGTCGCTGGACGCCGAGCAGCTCGACCGTCAGCTGGCGGAGCTCGTCCGGCACGGCTTCCTGCTCACCTCGATCACCCCGCACCGTATCGACACAGCCCTGCTCGACGGCATCGAGGCGGCCCTCGACGGAGCGCTGCCCGACGACGCCCGTGCGCTGCGGGAGCTCAGGGCCGCTTGTGCGCGGCATCAGGAGGACCCCCCTGGGCTGGGCGGTGACTCCTGGCACCGGCTGCTGGACAAGGTGCGGTGCCTCGACGTTCCCGGCGCGGCCGGGGACACGCGCGGCCGGCCGCCCGTACACGTGGACCTGCGCATCCCCGGCGAGTTCGTCGTTCCGGAGACGGTCGGCCAGGAGGTGTGCCGGTACGCGGGCGCGATCTGGGCGATCACTCCGGAGTGGACGACGCTGTCGTACATGCGGGACTACCGTGACCGTTTCATCGAGCGGTACGGCACCGCCTGCGCCGTTCCGTTGGGCGAACTGGCGGACCCGCACCGGGGGCTGGGTCTGCCTCCGGAGTACGGCTCGGAGCCCGCCTACGCACGCACCGGCCCCGGCGACGAGGCGGACGGTCCCCGGCGGGCGCTCGTCGGGGAGCTGATCCAGGAGGCCGTCCTGTCCGGCGGTGACCTGGTGCTGACCGACGACGTCGTACGGCGTCTCGCCGACGTCGCCCGTCACGATCCCGAGGCCGCGCCGCCGCGCGGTCTCGAACTCTGCTTCCAGGTGCTCTCCGACAGCACCGCCGCCCTGGACCGCGGCGAATTCCAGCTGCTCGGGAGCCCGCACATCGGTGCCTGGGCGGCCGGCGCCACCGCGGGGCGGTTCGCGGAGGTCACGGGTCTCACCGGTGAACTGTCCCGGCTGGCCTCCGAGACGTCCGGCGCCTCGGACGGTGAAGTGATCGCCGCGCAGGTCGAGTTGCTGCCCCGTGAACCACGCGGCCTCAACATCGTCCAGGTGCCCCGGCTGCTGCCGTACCGCATCCCCGTCGGCGTGCCCGACGACCGGGACGATCCCCGTTGCCTGGACTGGCGCTCGCTGCTCGTCGCCGCCGGTTCCGACGGGCTGCGGCTGTTGCACCCCGACAGCGGCCGCCCGGTCCGTCCGGTGCTGCCGCACATGCTGGCCCTGGACACGCAGGCTCCGCCCGTCGCGCGGTTCCTGATGGATCTCGCGACGGCGCGGCCGCGGGTGTGGTCGGGCTGGGACTGGGCGGGGCACGAAACCCTGCCGTATCTGCCCCGCGTCCGGTACGGCCGGGTGGTGGTGATGCCCAAGCGGTGGCTGCCGGGGCGCCGGCTGCGCGACGCGGCGCGGGCCAAGGGCGCCGATGTGTGGGACGAGGGCCTCGATGCCTGGCGCCGGCGACTCGCCGTACCGGACCGGCTGCAGATCGCGCGCAACGACCAGATGTACCCCGTCGACCTGCGCGACCGGTGGGACCGGGACCTGCTGCGCGCCGAACTGACCACTACCCACCCGCGGTTCGTGCTCCACGAGGATCTGACGGCCGACGGCGCGGGGCTCGGCTGGAACGGCGGCCACAGCACGGAGATCGTGGTGCCGCTCGCGGCAGCGCGGCCGTCCGGCGGGCGTCCGGCGACGGCCGGTGACGAGCGGGCGCGTACCGCACCGCCCGTCCGGCGCGCTCCCTCGCGGTTTCATCTGCCGGGCGAGGACTGGCTGTTCGTCAAGTGGTACGCGGAGCCGTCGGCCCACGCCGCCTTGCTCGCCGATCATCTTCCCGCGGTGCTCGCCGAGGCCGAGGACGACGTCGACCGCTGGTTCTTCGTCCGGTACCAGGATCCCGAACCGCATCTTCGCCTGCGCTTCCACGGTGAACCCGGGGCACTGAACGGCCGGGTGCTGCCCACGCTCAGCCGCGCGTCGCGTGTACTCGTGGAGAACGGGGCGCTGCGGTCGATGTCTCTCGACACCTACCGGCCCGAGAGCGACCGGTACGGAGGCGAGGCCCTTCAGGAGGCCGCCGAGCGCCTCTTCCGCACGGACAGCCTGTCGGCGATCGTGCAGGTGCGTGCCGCACGGGGCGCCGCGCGGGTGCTCTCCGCCGACGTGCTCGCCGGAGTCGGGCACGCGGTGCTTCTGGAGTCCCTCGGGGACTGGGACTGGTGCGGCTGGGTCGACCGGATGTTCACCAAGACCGAGGAGCACGAGGTCTACCAGCGGCACCGGGCCCTCGCCGACCGCCTGATCCGGCCGGGGAGCGTGGTGGTGTCAGCCGCGGAAGCGCTGAGGGCACCCGCGCTGGGCGCGCTGTGGTCCGAGGGGCCCGAGCCGCGTGCGTACGGGCGGTTGATCCTGTCGGCCCCGGCGGCCGACCGCGACGAGGCCCTGCTGTCGCTGCTGCACATGCGGCACAACCGTCAGTTCGGTATCGACCGGTCGGCGGAAGCGCGCGGGTACGCGGTACTGCGGGGCGCGGTGCGGAGTCATCTCGGGCGACGGCGGCACGGCAGCGCGGGCGGGAGCGCACGATGAGTGGGGCAGACGTGACCTCCGGCGGCGGAACTCGGGTACGCGTGGACGGTGTGCCGACGGCGAGACTCCGGGAGTGTGCCGGCGCCGTGTCCGGCGACATCCTGGACCGGCTCGCCGACCCCGCAGCCACGATCGCGGCCACGCGCATCCCCGCCGAGGCCGCTGACGACGGGCGCGCCGAGCCGGTCTGGGCGGAGCTGACCCTGGGCAGCGGCACTCCCGGGCTGGCGCTCGCCTTCGCGGGGGCCGCCCGCGACGCGGCGCGGCAGGTGCCGCGCGCCCACGCCTATCTCACGGCGGGCACCCGCGCGGTGTCCGGTGGGTCCGTCGCCGCGAGCGGCATCTTCAAGGGGCCGGGTGCCCTGGCGTTCGCCGTGCTGGTCGCTCACCGCACCACCGGCGGGTACGTCTCCGCGCTCGAGCGGTTCGACGCCTACCAGCGTGATCTCGTACGGACCGTCCTGCCGCCCGTCGAGGACCGGCCGCTGCCGACCATCGGGCACTACGAGGTGGTCCGTGGTCTGACCGGAGTGGGCCGGTATCTGCTGGCGCGGGCGGAGACCTGTGAGGAGCCGCTGCGGGCGGTCCTCGGCCACCTTGTGCGCCTGTCCCTCGGCACCGTGGAGCACCAGGGCGCGCGAGTGCCGCGCTGGTGGGCTCTGGACGCCCCTCGGATCGGCTCGGAGACGGCGTTCCCCGGCGGTCACCTCAACCTGGGTCTGTCGCATGGCGTGGCGGGACCGCTCGCGTTGATGGCCTTGGCGTGGGAGCAGGGTGTGCGGGTGGCGGGGCAGCGGGAGGCGATGGAGGCGACGGCCGGCTTGCTGCGGACGTGGGCGGTGACGGACCGGCACGGTCTCTTCTGGCCCGGTTATCTCTCCTTCGCCGAGTGGTGTCGCGGACCTGCCGCCTATGACGGAACGGCCAAGTGGCCGGGATGGTGCTACGGAGCGCCCGGTGTGTCCCGTGCCCTGCAACTGGCCGGGCGTGCCCTCGGCCGGACGGACCTCTCGGACCTCGCCCGAGCCTCGGTGGAACGGCTGCTCGTCCTCCCCCGGTCGGACTGGGGCGTCAACGACCATGCTCTGTGCCACGGTTGGGCCGGGGCCCTGCACCAGCTCGGCCGGCTCAACGAGGAGTGGCAGGACCCGCGGCTCGCCGTCCTGCGGGACGACATCGCCGCCGAACTCGTCTCCGCCTTCGATCCGGCGCTGCCCTTCGGACTGAGGTTCACGATGACGAAGGTGCCGTTCGGTTCCGACGTCTCCGGTTACCTGGACGGGGCCGCGGGCGCGGCACTCGCCTTGGACGCGTACGCGGTGGACGGCACGCCGGCCGACTGGGACATGCCCCTGATGCTGGCCTGACGCGGGCGGCGGGCCGGGCGTGGGCGGCGGGGCGGGCGTGGCCGGCGCGCCGGCCAGGTCTTCCGTCACCGTCCGGTCGGCACCCACGTGAGGGCTACGGCGGAGCTGCTCACGCCCTGGTATCGCCAAGCGCGTTCGCCTTCCGTCAACTTCTCGCGCGGTGGCGGGAGAAGTCCGTGGACGAGGTCCTCCGGCCGGCGTGTCGGGGCCGACGACACATCGCCGGGTTCCGCTGCTCCGGTGAGGAGGGGGTCCCGGGGCCGTCGTCAACGACGCGCCAGCGCCAGCATGCTCAAGCCGAACATCAGCACCCCCAAGGGAAGATGGACCGACGGAACGTGCGCGATCCCCAACACGACCTGGAGGGAGGCCAGTGCGAGAAATCCCGACGCGTACCAGATCGGCCGGGGCGAGCCGCCCCCCGGCTTCCACGCCAGCACCGCGGCGAGCACGTACAGCATCGACGCCCCGTACATCACGCGTGCTCCGACGCTGTGCAGCGTCTCCCCGTAGGACGCGGTCAGGAGCAGTCCGGCGGAGACCGCCTGAAGAAAGATGGTCAAGGTCTGCAAAGCGACCGCGAACCGCAGGAACGAGGTGCCGCGTTGCGCCTGAACCGTCATCTGAGTGGCCATGTCCTAATCCCCCTGCTCTCCCCTCGGGCCGCGCCGAGGGGTATGGATCGACAGCGTTCACCGACATGACGACGCAGGCAGCCGAAAGGTAAGGCGAGGGACAGCAGGGAGCATGGGAACCGTGGAGACAAGCGCAGCCGATGCGGCCACCGACCGACGGCAACTGATGAGTGTGGCCTACCGGTTGCTGGGGTCGGTGACCGAGGCCGAGGATGCCGTACAGGACGCCTACGCACGCTGGTACGGGCTGCCGCGAAGCCGACGGGAGGAGATCCGTTCCCCCGCCGCCTGGCTGACGACGGTGACCAGTCGTATCTGCCTGGACCTGCTCGGCTCCGCGCGGGCCCGCCGCGAACGCTACGTCGGCGCGTGGCTGCCGGAGCCGCTGCCCGACCGCACCGAGTGGGAACGCGCGGACGGCGTCGACCCGGCGGGGCCCCAGGACCCCGCCGACCAGATCGTCCTCGACGAGTCGGTGACCACGGCCTTCCTCGTCGTCCTGGAGTCGATGACGCCCGCCGAGCGGGTGGCGTTCGTCCTGCACGACGTCTTCCGTTACCCGTTCGCGGACATAGCCGATGTGCTCGGGCGGACCCCCGCCGCATGCAAGCAGCTGGCGGCGTCCGCACGGCGGCGGGTGAGCGTGGCGCGCACCCCGGTCAGGACAGCTCAGGCCGACGTGGTGAGACGCGTCAAGGAGGCGTGGGAGAACAAGGACGTCGCGGCCCTCGTGGGTCTGCTCGATCCGGCAGCGGTGATGACGGCCGACGGCGGCGGCATGGTGGGCACCGTGCTGCGCCCGGTCGAGGGCGACGCCCGCATCGCCCGGTACATGGTCGCGATCGCGGACAAGGCGCCGGGGCTCGAACTGCTGCAGCGGTCGGTCAACGGAGTGCCGGGGCTGGTGGCCCGACGTGACGGGGTCGTCGTCACCGTGGCCTCGTTCGACGTGGTGGACGGGAGCGTCACCCGCATCTGGGTGGTCCGCAACCCGGAGAAGCTTCGGTCGTGGGCCGTGGCGGGCTGAGGTCAGGACATGTCCGACGCGGAGCAGGAGACGGCTCACTGTTGACCTCGCCGGTCCGCTGCGACGTAAGCCGGCCGGATGGGGTGGCGGCGTGGTTGGGCGGCGGCCCCGCTGGGCGGTTGGACGGTCGGAGGCTTGGGCGGTTGGGCAGTTGGGCGGCGACACGCTCAACGCGCGCCTGGCCGCGACAGGGGCTTGTGCGGCACGGGGTCAGGCCGTGCCGCACAAGCGGTCAGTGGCCGACGCCTGCCGTCTCGTTCCGCGGCACGGCGTCGGATTTCGTGCGCAGGACCCCGGCGCCCACGGCGGTGGTCATGCACAGCAGGGTCAGCAGGATGAAGGTGTGGTTGAGGGCCACGACGTGGGTCAGCCAGCCGATGACGGCGGGGCCGGCGAGCATGCCGACGTAGCCGAGCCCGGCGACGCGGGAGACGTTCGCGCCCGCTGCCGCCGGGTCGGCGTGCCCGGCCGCACTGAACAACTGCGGGACGGTACCGGACAGGCCCAGACCGAACAGCGCCCAGCCGGCGAACGCGGTCCACATCCACGGCCCGAGGGCCACGAGCGTGATGCCTACGGCGGCCGTGATCGCGCCGTGGCGCAGCACCGCCATGGAGCCGAACCGGGCGACGACACGGTCGGCCAGCAGACGGCCGATGGTCATGGCCGCCGCGAAGGTGCCGTAGGCGAAGGCGGCGGTGCTGGTGGACGCGCCGAGGACGTCCCGCAGGTGCAGCGCGCTCCAGTCGTTGGCCGCGCCCTCGCACAGCATGACCATCAGCGCCAGGACGGCGAGGAGCCAGACGCGTCCTCCGGCGCTGCGGCCCGCAACGGCCGGTGACGCCTGCGTCTCCACCACGGAGCCGTCCTCGCCGGTCGCGGGGGCGGCGGGCATCAGGGCGCGTACCGAGACCAGGGCGATCACAATGCTCACGGTTCCGATCGCGGCCATGGTGGCGACCGGGCTCACCCCGGCGCTCGTCGCCCCCGCCGCGACAAGTGCGGCGACGACTCCGCCGACGGAGAAGGTGGCGTGGAAGCCCGACATGACGGGCCGGCCGTACGCCTTCTCCACGTGCACGGCGTGGGCGTTCATGCTCACGTCCAGGCCGCCGTTGCAGGCGCCGAAGACCAGCAAGGAGCCCGCCAGCGTCCACGGATCGTGTGCGAGGCCCGGCAGCACCAGGGAGGCGCCGCACAGCACGGCGGTGGCGGGAACCACGACACGCGCGCCGAGCCGGTCGGTCAGTGGACCGGCCACCTGCATCCCGGCGAAGGCGCCGAGCCCGAGCAGTACGAGCAGGCCGCCCAGCGTCGCGTGACTGATGCCCACCCGTTCCTCGACGGCCGGGATGTGCACCACCCAGGCGCCCATCAGGGTGCCGCACAACACGAAATAGACATACGTCGCCACACGGGCGCCGAGAAGCGAGCGTTCCATGCCGCCCACCGTAACGAACAGATCGGATGTTCGGTAGCCCGCGTAACGAACATCTTGAGTGTTCGGTCCCGGGTGGTGTTCAATTCCGGCATGAGCAACGCAGACCGGCACGGGTTGATCACGAAAGTCGTCAGGGACTCCGGTGGTGCCACGGTCCAGCAGCTCGCGGAGCTGACCGGAGCCTCGGAGATGACCATCCGGCGCGACCTCGACACCCTGGCCGCCCAGGGCGTCCTCGAACGCGTCCGGGGCGGGGCACGGAGCCTGCTGCTCAGGGGCGAGGAACCCCCGTTCGCGCTGCGCGCCCACGAGGCGGTCGACACCAAGCGGCGGATCGCCGCCAAGGTCTCCGCTCTCATCGCCGACGGCGAGAGCGTTCTGCTGGACAGCGGCACGACCTGCCTGGAGGTCGCCCGCCTTCTGCGCGAGCGGCCCGTCACCGTGATGCCTCTGTCCCTCCAGGCCATCCAGCTGTTCGGGGCGACACCCGGTCCGGCCACCCTGGTGGTGCCCGGCGGTCAGCCTCGCGCCGCCGAGGGGGCCCTCACCGGCCCTCTCACCCTTGCCTCCTTGGCGGCCCTGCGTTTCGACACCGCCGTCATCGGCTGCTGCGGTCTGAGCGCGACCGACGGTCTGACCGCGTACGACCTCGACGACGCCGCGGTGAAGAAGGCGGGCATCGCCTCCGCCCGCCGCACCCTCCTCGCCTCGGACGGCAGCAAGTTGGGCCGCACCGCCTTCGCCTACGTCGGTCCCTCGACCCTCCTGCACACCCTCGTCACGGACACCACCGCACCCGCCGACGAGGTGACGGCGCTCGAGAACGCGGGCACCATCGTCACCACCGTCTGACCACGCACGCCTGGAGTCGCCCCCAGCCCAAGGCCGCTACGGCCAGCATGGTTGCACGCAGGATCCCAAGGGAGGAACACGTGACCCTTCACGCTGTACGTCTCGACGTGGCCGCAGCAGCCATGGTGGTGCTGTCCGTCGACAGAGTCGTCACTGACTGGACGGCCCGCCACTTCGGGCAGTGGTGGACCGCCGGCGGGGCTGTCCGCTGGGAGCGACGACTCGACCTGCATGACGCCCTCGTCTCACTCGCCTATGGCCTCATCTGCTGGAGACGCCTCAAGACGGCTGGTCCAGGTCGCCCATTAATTGCTTTGCCTGGAAGGCCGCGATCTGGTCCGCTACCGAGAACTCTGACGCACAGGCCGGACAGGTCGTGTGGCCGAACAGATGGGTCAGATGGTCTGCGACCGCTGGCTGCTCGGCCCTGACGGCCAGTCCGTGCATCCTTGACGCCAGCGGTGGCAGGTCCGCGGGGGGCTGCCCTGCGAACCTCGGTGAGTATGGGGCCCTCGTGGCCGACAACCCGAAAGTGCGCGTTCGGGTCCCGATGGCGAGTGCCTCGGAGTCTGCGGGAGAGGTCGATCTCCAAGCTCAGTGCACAGGACGGGCACACCACGGGGTACTCATCGCGGCGCAGGTTACGCCTCCAGATAGGCACCCCCTCAAAAGCCAGAAGGTGCTCCAACCAGTACAGAAAGTCGTCTTCATCGCCCTCGAAGGGCCTTGCAGTCACGTGGTTCTGCGTCAGCTGGTGCAGCTCGTTGATCGCAGCCGGGTAGCGCGCCTGGACGTAGCCAGGCTCGTGAAGCTGCTGTTCCTCGACGACGATGCGGCCAGCCAGCCCAAGCGCCTGCCAACTGCCGCCCGGCTTGCGACCGGTAGCGATGTCCGCCAAAACGGGCACGGCGGCAAAGCTAGCCGAGTACACCGACCTCTGGTGGTAGAGCGAGGCCCAAAACTCATCCCACGCCTCGTCAGCCAGCTCGGGATCACCGATCTCATCGAAGAGCCGTGGTAGGTCGGATGCGAATCCATAGGCGTGCTTCAGACGCGACCAGTCCAGTGTCATGCCCACAATCATCCCAGCAGCATCCGACCGGCGTACCCCACCAAGATCGTGTTACGAGTTCTTAGGGGCGACGGTTCCTGCCGACGGACGAGGACGGAGTCGGCAGGAACCGTCGCTCACGATCAGGGGTTCCAGTAGACGTCTACGAAGGCCCGGTCGAAGCGTCGTGCTGCCAGGTCCTCGCGCTGGATCACCCAGTGGACGGTTGAGCCCTCATAGCCCGCCACGTCCTCGCCGGCGAACCAGTCGGCGAGCAGTACCCAGTCCGCGGGGTCGGCCGAGGCCGCTGCCTCCCAACTGCCCGACGCCGCCGCGTGCTTGACGGCTGACACGGCGGCCTCCACCGGGTCGGCGTACACGGCTTCCTCGTCCGCGTAACCGCCGAGCTGCATCGGCCCCGCGGGGGCGATGTCGTCCCGCGTCTTCTCCCAGACCCTGACGAGTTCTTCAGCACGGGGGTGGCCGGGAAGGAGCACAGAGCGCCGCTCCCCGGGAGGAGTGAAGTGCGCGTGGTACGGGAGCGACACGTCGATCCGCGCGCGCAGCGATCCCTGAGGGTAACTGTCGAACATGGCCCGGTACTCGTCCACGTCTCCGGGGTTCCAGGACTCGTGCTTGTCCCGCTCCGTGACGGTCGCGCCCTCGGGAACGTACACCACCTGGCCTGCGGATTCGGGGAAATCGCCTTCGGGCCAGGCGAAGAAGAGCAGGTGGCCGTCGGGTGGCAGGGGCAGGTCCGTCCCGTCGGCCGGAAGGGCCGCGAGGTCGATGGAGGCGACAAAAGGGTCCCCGGGGGTGGGCATGTCGGCAGGAAGCTCGAGCGGGCCGCCGAACCGGCCCACGACGGGTTCCGGCCCGTCTTCGCGTGTCAGAGTCACGCAGGGGCGAGCGGTGGACAGCCACCGCTCCACGTCGTCGGCCGGTATGCCGCGCGCTAGCGCCTCGTCACGGAAGGGACGTAAGCGGTCTCGCAGTTCAGTGTTCACGGGCGGACTCTAGGGGACGGGTCCGACAACAGCGCTGCCCCGCGTGGCCACGTCCTTCACGGGAGCTGGATCGCGCTCCAGGCGTCGACGTCGCACTGTCCGTCGGCATTGTTTCCCGCGCTCACAACCGTGCCGTCGGCGCGCAGGCCGAGGGTGTGCGTGGAACCGGCAGCCACAACAACGATGTCGGACCAACCGCCGACCTCGCACTGCCCGGAGTGGTTGTCTCCCACAGCGAGCACTCTCCCGGACGCCGTGACCCCGACGGTGTGGTGACTTCCGGCGTCGAGCGCCACCACGTCCTCCCAGTCGTCGACCGCACACGCCCCGCTTGCCCGCTCTCCGGTCGCCACTGCCCGCCCGTCGGCCAGGAGCCCGACGGTATGCAGACATCCGGCCGAGATGGCGGTCAGGTCACGCCACCCCTCGACGGCACACTGCCCTCGTCGGTTGTTCCCCGCGGCCAGTGCGGAACCGTCCGCCGTCACACCGGCCGAGTGCCAGTCACCGCACGACACGGCGACCACCTCGGTCCATGACCGCACGTCGCACTGGCCTTCCGCATTCCGGCCGGCTGCCAGCACATGGCCGTTCGCCAAAAGCCCCAGCGTGCGGCGCCAGCCCGCGGCCACGGCCACGACCGCTCGCCATCGGGGGACATCGCATTGCCCGTCGCCGTTCCACCCCGTCGCCAGCACGGTGCCGTCCGACCGGAGGCCCACCGTATGCGACTTGCCGGTGTTCGACGCCGTATGGACGTTGCCGGCCGCCACCGCGACGACGTCTCGCCAGCGCTCGACGCGGCATTCGGCGGCTGCGGTGTTGCCCACCGCGAGAACGGTTCCGTCACCGCGCCGGCCGACCGAATGACGCCTTCCGGCCGCCAACGCCGACGAGCGAGCGAGCATTTCACCTCCTTGCACGCGCGTCCGTGACATGGGACCGCACCCTATGTCGTCACCCCAGGGCGGCAGCGGGTCAGGGCCCGGCGTCCGAGGAACACGGCGCCCAGCCCCAGCGGGACGGCCACGACGGCGCCGACGAGTCCGTTACCGGTACCGGGACCGCCGCTCGCGGTGGCCAGGTGCAGCACCGCCAGGACCGTGCCGAGCGCTCCCGTCGCGATGGCCCCCATCCCGCCTGCGCGCGTGTTGCCGGTACTGATGCGGCGGCCGGCCCGGGCGAGGGCCAGCCAGCCGATGACCAGCCCGAACGCCCCTACTGCGAGCGCCAAGTTGGCCCCTGTCCTTCCGTCACCGATGATCCCGCCCTCGGCGGCCGCCACCAGTGCCGCTGAAGCACTCATGTCGCATACCTCCCTGTTCCTTCGTCGGTTCCTTCGTCGCCGCTTCCGAGGCGCGAAGTCCGTTCGAGGATGCACGTGGGCCTTCCTGCCCGTCGTCCAGCAGACGGAGGCACTTCCCCCTCCCGCCGCTGCGGCATCCGGATACCGCAGCGGCGGCACGCGGGCGGGCCCCTACCGCACACGCGGTAGCCTGCCGCTCGTCCATGAGCCGGACTCCCCCGCAGCCGCGTCCCGCTACGGTGCACCCATGGACAAAGGACGGTTCACTGTCCCGGCCGAAGTCACCCAATGGGCGACCGCGTTGGGCGTGACGGCGCTGCTGCTGGGCACGGGGCTGTCCGGGCCCCACCCGTCCGGAGGACGCGCACTGCTCGGCTCCGCGCTGCTGGCGGCAGGCGGGTTGGTGCTGGCCGCGCGCCGACGGGCGCCGCTCGTGGTCCTGGCCGTCACCGGACTGTGCGCGGTGGGCCACCTGGGGGCGGGGTTCGACGCGCTCGCCGTCTCCTACCTGGTGGCGGTCTACGGCGCGGTGCGTGCCGGGCACCGCACCGTCACACTGGCTGTCTCCGTGGGCCTTCTCGTCGCACTCCATCTCACGGCCCTGGCCTTCCACGACGGGAACCCGCGCGAGATCGTCGGACAGGCCCGGAACACCCTTGAGCTCGCCTGGCTGATCGCCGCCTTCGCCGCCGGGGAAGCGGTGCGGCAAGCCGAACGACGGGCCGACGAAGCCGAACGCACACGTGAGGAGACCGCGCGCCGCCGGGCCGACGACGAGCGGCTGCGTATCGCCCGGGAGCTGCACGACTCCCTCACTCACCAGATCTCCGTCATCAAGGTGCAGTCCGAGGTCGCCGTCCATGTGGCCCGGCGCCGCGGCGAGCAGGTGCCGGAGACGCTGCTCGCCATCCAGGAAGCCGGCCGGGAAGCGAGCCGGGAGCTACGGGCGACCCTTGAAGTGCTGCGTGACGACGACACCGCCCCGCCGCGCGGACTCGACCACATGAACGACCTGGTCAAAGCGTTCCAAGGACCCGACTTGGAGACGACCCTGACGGTCGAAGGACATCCGCACGAGGTGCCGGCCGCGGTGAGCCGAGCCGCTTACCGGATCGTTCAGGAGTCGCTCACCAACGTCACCAGGCACGCCGCGGCGACCACTGCCTCGGTCCTCGTCGACTATCGGCCGCCGGGCGCACTCGCCATCCGCGTCGACGACAACGGGAACGCCACCGCTCGTCCCGTACCGACGCCCGGTCTCGGGCTGCTCGGCATGCGGGAACGTGTCACAGCCCTGGGAGGCCGTCTGCGCGCCGAGCCACGCGGTACGGGCGGTTTCACCGTCCAGGCCGAACTGCCCACGGACGGAGTTCAGTGATCCGGGTCCTGCTTGTCGACGACCAGCCGCTCATCCGCAGCGGCTTCCGCGCGCTGCTCGACCTCGAGGACGACATCGAGGTGGTGGCGGAGGCCGCCGACGGCCAGGAGTGCCTGGTACTCGTCAAGGAGCACCAGCCTGACGTCGCTCTCGTCGACATTCGGATGCCCGTCATGGACGGCATCGAGGCGACCCGGCGCATTGCCGCGGACCCGGCCCTGGCCGGCGTCCACGTGGTCATGCTGACCAACTACGGCATGGACGAGTACGTCTTCGAGGCGCTGCGCGCCGGTGCCGCCGGATTCCTGGTCAAGGACGTCCTGCCGGACGACTTCCTGCACTCCGTGCGCGTCGCCGCCCGAGGTGACGCACTCCTCGCGCCGACCCTCACCCGCAGGCTCATCGACCGATACGTCACCCAGCTGTCGCCCGCCCGCACCGGCAGCGGGCTGGAGAGTCTGACCGCCCGCGAACGCGAGGCGGTCGCCCTGGCCGCGCACGGGCTGTCCAACGACGAGATCGCCGGCCGCCTGGTCATCAGCCCGGCAACCGCCAAGACCCATATCAACCGAGCCATGGCCAAGCTCCACGCCCGCGACCGCGCCCAACTCGTGGTCCTCGCCTATCAATGCGGGCTGGTGACTCCGCGGGGCACCTGACGCCGCACGCCATGGCGCCCACGGTGTACCGATCAGACGTCGTCCAACTGGACGGTGGTACCGGGCTCGAGGCGCTCGACCGGGATGCCGGTCAGGCCCTTCTCACCGAGAAGGGTGGCGGTGGAGTGCAGGCCGAGGTCGCTGAGCATGAGTTCGTGGATCTGGATGACGCGCTCGGGCTTGACCGTGCGGACGAAGTCGGCGGCTTCACCCAGCTTCGTCCAGGGGCCGCTGGTCGGCAGCAGGAGTGTGCGTACGGAGGCGTCGGGCGCGAAATAGGCGTCGCCGGGGTGGTAGACGGCTCCGTCGTCGATGAGGTAGCCGACGTTGTCGGGGCACGGGATGTCGGCATGGATCAGCGCGTGGCGGTGGCCGTGGACGGTGACGGTGAGGGAACCGATGCTGAAGGTGTCGCCCGCGGTGACGGCGTGGACGCGGCCGTCGTGGCTGCCGAGGGCGGCCGCGACAGTGGCCGTGCCGTAGACCTGCAGGCCGGGCTGGGCTTCGAGGGCGGCGGCGACGAGCTTCTCGTCGAAGTGGTCGAAGTGTTCGTGGGTGATCAGGACGGCGTGGGCCCGGGTGACGGTCTCCGCCGCGTCGGACGCGAAGGTGCCGGGGTCGATGACCAGGCGGGTGCCGTCCTTCTCCAGCGTGACGCAGGCGTGAGCGTGCTTGGTGAGCTGCATGGTGGGTTCTTTCCGAGTGCCGACCAAAATCTACAATCAAACTGTACAGTACAGCTGTAGAAGACATTCTTGGGTCCCACCTACGGAGCATGCATCCAAGCTGTACAGTTTGGTTGACGTATCCGTCTATGCTGATCCGGTGGACGACAAGCAGCTGGCTGAAGAACTTCGCCTGACCATCGGACAGCTCGTACGCACCGTGCGCAGCGCCGACACGATGCCGCCCGGCGAGGCTGCCATCCTGGGCTACCTGGACCGCAGCGGCCCACTGACCACCGCCGACGTCGCACAACAGCGTGGAGTCAGTCATCAGTCGGCTGCCAAGGCGGTCAAAGAGCTCCTGGCTCAGGGTCTTGTGCGTGCCGAGGCTCACCCCAGCGACGGGCGTAAGTTGCTGCTCCACCTGACGTCAACGGGAAGAGAGCGTCTTGCCGAAGAGCGTCAACGGCGTGCCGACTGGCTCAGCACCGCGATCGACGGTGCCCTCAGTCCCGAGGAACGCAAGACGCTGGAGGCGGCGTTGCCTCTGCTGACACGACTTGCCTCACACCTGGCCGGCAAATAGCCCAGCGGCCGCGGTATTGACCCGCGCGCCCGGGCACCGGCCGACGGGCAGGAGCTCAGCCGGTCGGGTCCCGTCGCCGTCCGGCGCGATGCCGTCCATCGCGGCGTCCACCCTGCACGCGATTCCACCCTGTACGCGATTCCACAGCGCGGCAGCCGGCGTTGCCCATGGGCCGCCGGGCGGCATATGTTGGCCGGATGAGCGAGCGTCCGCTGCAGGAGCCGACCCTGCTGATCCTCACGGCACTGGCCGACCGGCCGCGCCACGGCTACGCCGTCACACAGGAGGTCAAGGCGCTGTCCGAGGGCCGTGTCGTCCTGCGCACCGGCACGCTCTACGGCGCCCTCGACCGCCTCCTGAAGGACGGCCTGATCGAGGTGCACCGCGAGGAGATCGTCGACGGGCGGGCCCGAAAGGTCTACGCCCTCGCCGCGCCCGGGCGGGAGACGCTGTCGGCGGCGGCCGAGCGGATGGCGGCGACGGCCCGCGAGGCCACCCGCCGGCTCGGGGTCTCCGGCCGTACGGTGCCACAGGCGTGATCGGTCCGGTCCTCCGCCTGTATCCGCGGCGGTACCGGCTCGAGGCCGGGGAGGAGATCCTCGCCGTGTACCGGGAGTCGGTGGCCGATGCCCACGCCGTGGAGCGCGTCAGGGAGGCGGCCGACATCGCCGGGCACGCCCTGCGGATGCGGCTCGGAGTGAGCTCCGCGACCGGCGCCGGACGCTTGCTGGCGGAGGCGGCCCCGCAGGTCGCCGGTGTGGCGGCGGCCTACTGCGGGCTGCACGTGAGCCGCTGGTACGTGGCGGGGTCCCTGTCACCCGCTTTCCCACCCTTCGAGGCCGACACCTGGACCGTACGGCTGTTCGCGTCCGCGCTGGTGACCATCGGCGCCGTCACCGCACTGACGAGCAGGTGGCGCGCGGGGGTGTGCGCGACGGCCGTCGGACTCGTGGCTCTGGCGGTCGCGACCGTCGCCAGCGGGCCCGCGTTCGGCGATCCCGTCGTCACGCCTGTCATGGCGCTGCTCGCGGCGCTGGCCCTGGCGGCCGCCCCTCCCGATCTGCCGCCCGGCGCGCGGGCCCGGGCCACAGCGGGCGTCGTGGCCGCCGCGGTGTGGCTGCCCGTCACCGCGCTGTACGCAGGCGTCCTGCCGGTGAGCACGGACCACGGCCTGTGGCCGCTGCTGGTCCTCGCGGCCTCCGGCGTCGCGCGCGCCCTGCGGCACCGGTCACTCAGGCTCACCGCCACGGCCGCGACAGCCGTCGCCTGCCCACTGTTCCTCGCCTACGCCCACACGATCGGCCCCTGAGCCCCCCTCCCCCACCGGTCCGGATGGCCACCGCGGCACGCGCCCGGACCCCACGTCCCACACCTCCGCCATAGTCAGTTGAACGACATATACTCTCGTACGTCCTATCAGGATCCAGGACGTCCAGCTCGCGTGCCCGCCACCCGGACGCGCCGACTCCGAGGTTGATCACTCGATGCCGTTCACGCTCTCCCACCCGGCCGCCGTACTGCCGTTGCTGCGGCACCCGTTCTCGCCGGCCGCCCTGGTCTGCGGGTCCCTGGCTCCGGACATGCCGTACTTCCTCGGCACGGCCGGCATTCCGGTGAGCGCGCAGTCCTGGTACGAGCCGCTCCTCAACGCAACCACGTCCCACCAGGTGTCCGGCATGGCCGTGCCGGCGGTGTTCGGGACGATGCTGCTGGCGGCGTACGCGCTGGTGCGGCGGCCGGTGGCAGCCCTGCTGCCGGCCGGGCTCCCCCTTGCCGACGGACACGGGCAAGGACGCGTCGGGGGTGCGCGGCGGGTGGGCTGGGTCCTGTTGTCGCTCGTGATCGGCATCGTCACCCACCTCGTGTGGGACTCCTTCACGCACGCCGACGGGTACCTGGTGACCCACCTCGGCGTCCTGCGGTCCTCGCTGGCCGGCGACCTCACGGTGGCTCGCGCCCTCCAGCACCTGAGCACCGCCGTGGGCCTCCTGGCCGTCACGCACCACCTGTGGCGCAAGGCGCGCGGCACCTCTTCGGGAGGCAGCGTCGGGCGGGACACCCTGTCCAGGACCACCCGCCGCGCTTTGGCCGCCGCCCTGTCCGCCACCGTCCTGGCCGGTGCCGCGGCCAACACGGCCTCCTTCTCCGACTACCGGGGAGGCCCCGGTCCGGCCGACCGGAACGGCACGCGGGACGCGACGGAGGCGGTCCTGTCGGACTGGGTGACGGGCGGCGGCGCCGCTCTGGCCTGCGCGGTCCTGGCGTACGCCGGAGGGTGGTGGACGCACCGGGCACTGCGCCGCACCACCGCCCGCCGGTCGGCCCTCACGGGGTGAGGCGCGCCCGGGCCATGCCGAACGTGAGGCTCACCTCCGTGGTGAGCAGGTCCTGTCCCGATGGGCCGTCCTGGTCGGCCAGTCCCTGGGCGGGCACGCCGCCCTGCTCACCGCCGCCGCACACCCCGAACTCGTCCGCGCACTCGTGCCCGTCGAGGCCGGTCCCGGCGGCCGGAACCCGAATGAGCGCGCGGGCGTGGGGAGTTGGCTCGACTCATGGCCGACACCGTTCCCCTCACGCGAAGCGGCCGCCGCGTTCCTCGGAGGCGGATCCGTCGGCGCGTGGGCGGCCGGGCTGGAGGAACGCGCGGACGGGTGGTGGCCGCGCTTCGACCTGGACGTCATGGTCCGCTCGTTGTCGGAGAACGCACAGTGTTCCTTCGTGCACGAGTGGGCGCAGGTCGTCTGCCCCACTCTGGTTGTCCTGGCCCGGTCCGGCTTCATCACCTCCCGGGTAGCCGACGAGATGCTCCGGCGGCGGCCGGCCACCACGGCCGTGACCATCCCGGGCGCCGGCCACGACCTGCATCTGGAACAGCCCGAGATCCTGCACACCGTCATCTCGGACTTCCTCATGAGTCTCACCTGAAGCTGCCCCTTGCCGAGGGCACGAGCTGGGCCGACCGCAGGCCGGCTGGCAGGTGGGCCAGCAGGCAGGCAGGCAGGCAGGCAGCACAAGTCCTGCCCGGACCGGGGTCGTTGAGGTCAATCGGTCGGTGGTGCGGTGGTGTCGCGTGCGGGCAGGGTCAGCTGGGTGCCTGTCCAACGGCTGCGGAGGCGGCGGTCGTGGGAGACGAGCAGGACCGTGCCGGGGTAGTCGGCCAGGGCTTGTTCCAGGTCCTCGACGAGGGCCGGGGAGAGGTGGTTGGTGGGTTCGTCCAGCAGGAGCACGTCGCTGGGGCGACTGAGCAGGCGGGCGAGCGCCAGGCGCCGGCGCTGGCCGGTGGACAGTTCGGTGACGCGGGCCGCGAGGCGTTCGGAGGTGAACAGGCCCAGGGCGAGGAGGCGTTCGGCGTGGTCTTCGGGGTGGCCGGGGAGGCCGCGGGCGTAGGCCTCCAGTACCGTCTCCCCCGGCCTGCCGGGCGCCGGCTCCTGCGGGAGGTGACCGATCCGGCCTCGGCGGGTGATCCGGCCGGTGTCCGGGGTGAGCCGGCCGACCAGCACGCGTAGCAGGGTGCTCTTGCCGGTTCCGTTGGCTCCGGTGATCAGGAGGCGGTCCCCGGCCTTGACGGTGAGGTCGGTGCGGGCGAGGCGACCGGTGACGGCGACGCCGGATGCCTCCAGGACGGTGCCGGAGAGGCGGCCGGCCGAGGGTGGGGTGGGGGTGAAGCTCAGTGGCTCGGGCGGCTTCGGAACCGGGTCGGCGAGCAGGCGGCGCAGGCGTTCCTCGGCGTTGCGGATCCTGCCGGCGACGGACTGCTGGACACGGCCGGCGGCACGGTCGTAGGCCATCTTGTTGCCGTCCTTCATCGCACGGCCGGGGGCGACCCGGCGGGCGGTGACCGCGGCGGCCTCCCGTTGCGCGGCCACGTCCGCCTCCCAGTCGGCGTGTTCCTGTTCCCAGCGGCGGCGGGCGGCGGCCTTCTCCGCGATGTGGCCGGCGTAGCCGTTGCCGTAGCGGGTGACGGTGCGGCGGTCGGCGTCGACCTCGAGGAGGGTGGTCGTGACGCGGTCGAGGAAGGTGCGGTCGTGGGACACCGCGACCGTGGTGCCGGGCCGGGTGCGCAGGTGATCCTCCAGCCAGGTCAGGGCGTGGTCGTCGAGGTGGTTGGTCGGCTCGTCGAGCAGCAGCACCTCAGGGGATGCGGCCAGGAGTGCGGCCAGGCGGAGGCGGACCTGTTCGCCTCCGGAGAGGTCACCGATGGGGCGGTCGCGGGGCAGGTGGGTCAGGCCCAGGCCGTGCAGAGCGCGCTCGACACGGGCGTCGGCCTCGTAGCCGCCGCGCAGTTCGAACGCGGTGAGCAGGTCGCCGTACTCGGCCAGCACGCGGGAGTTGCTGCTCGGGGTCTGGTCGGTGGCCATGGCGGCTTCCAGGCGGCGCATACGGGCCTGCATGGCGCGCAGGTCGCTCAAGGCGTCGTCGACGGCCTGCTGGACGGTGTGGTGGGCGGGCAGGCGGGCGTCCTGCGGGAGGTGGCCGATGCCACCGTCCGCCTGGACGGTGACGGTGCCGCTGTCGGGCTGTTCGACGCCGGCCAGCAGGCGGAGAAGGGTGGTCTTGCCCGAGCCGTTCTCCCCGATGATGCCGGTGCGTTCACCCGTGGTGAGGGTGCAGGTGACCGCGTCGAGGACGAGGCGGCCGTTGTACGACTTCGAGACGGAGCGGGCGGTGATCTGCGTGGGCACGGGAGGTCTCCTGGACGTTCGGGTGACGGACGGCCGCCGTGGCGGGCCGGTGGGTCGGGTGAGCGTCCGGGAAGAGCATCTCCACATCCTTACTGCGACAACAGTTGCGTTAGGATGCTGTCATGACGGCAGGGGGCGCGGCAAGCGCGAAACCCGGAACGGCCGAGGGAGCCGACGGGGCGGGCGAGGGAGGCCGGGGCGGCGGGGCCGTGGTGCGGCGGCCGGGCGGGCGCAGCGCGCGCATCCGGGGGCACGTACTGCGGGCTGTGCGGGAGTTGCTCGTGGAGCGGGGGTACGACGCGTTGAGTGTGGACGCGGTCGCCGAGCGGGCCGCCGTGCACCGCACGACCGTCTACCGGCGCTGGCGTGACGTGGGCGGACTGCTCGCCGACGTCCTCGACGCCGCCGGCAGCGACGGCTGGCAGCCGCCCGACACCGGCACCCTCGAAGGCGACCTGGCCGCCCTCAACTCCGAGGTCGAGGCCGGCCTCACCGGTGAACCTGTCACCGCCGCGCTGATCGCCGCTTCCTTCCGCTCCCCCGAGGCGGCTTCGGCTCTCCGGCGGTTCTGGGAGGACCGGTACGCGCGGTGCGCGGTCGTGGTGGAGCGGGGCGTGGCGCGGGGCGAGTGCCCCGCAGGGACGTGTGCGAGAAGGGTGCTCGTCGCCTCCACGGCACCGGTCTATCAACAGGTCCTGCTCATGCGGGGCGGCGACGATCCCCTCCTCGCGCGACAGGCGGCACGGGGCGCGGCGCTGGCCGCGGCGGGCGGGGTCTTCTTCGGCGGGCGGCAGGGGTAGCGCACAGCACGCCGACGAAGACGGCTTCCTTCCCCTGGGGCGGCTGACGAGGGCGTCAGCCCGGCAGGCGAGCCGGCAGCGTCACGTTCGTGCGGGGCAGTCAGTCGACCGCACGCAGTACGAGCCGCACGACGGTCATGACCCCTCGTCCGATCCACCCGAGCAGACCCGTCTCCACGGCCAGCTCCGCAGCGTCCGCAGCCGCATCCCCCCGGTCCGACCGGGGACGGCAACGGGCACAAGCACGAGGCCAACGACGCTTCTGCGCACCGCAGTTCCTACACAACACCATGACCCCATTCTCCCCCGGCAACTGACACAAAGGGCGCCACCGGCGCCTTTGCCGCCGCGCACTCACTCGCGGGTGGGCCGGTCCCGTGGTCCATGCGTCCTCAGGTGATCACCCGGTGATGTCAGTCATGTCTGCGGCCTACCGCAGTAAACAACAGCCCCAACGGTCCGCTTCAGCGGTCTTCAACGGATCGTCGGGTGCCCGGCCACACGCCCGGGATCGTTGAGGCCATGCAGCGGCGCACCCACTCTCAGGGGGTGTCCGGCAGCTTCTCCGTCACAGCGACGGCGCCCGTCGACTGTCACCCGCGAGGCCTGTCACGTCCCCGGGTGTGGCGCGGTGAGGTAGTGCTGCACGGTGGGTGCGAGCCAAGCCGTGATCTCCTCGGGATGCAGTTCGGCGGCGGGCGGGAAGCGCAGCACGTAGCGGGTGAGCGCCAGGCCCAGCAGCTGTGAGGACACCAGCGCGGCACGCGCGGGCGCCTGTTCGGGGTCGGGGCACACCCGCAGGGCCAGCGGGAGGAGTTGGTCGCTGAAGATGCCCCGCATGCGCCCGGCGCCGGCCTCGTTGGTCACGCCGACCCGCAGCAGCGCGGTGAGCACCTCGTTCTGCTCCCACGTGTCCAGGAAGTGCGTCACCAGCACCCGGCCGGCCTCCTCCCGGGGAAACGAGGCCGGGTCGGGCAGCCGGAGGTCGATGGCGACGGCCGCCGCGAACAGGCCCTCCTTGTTGCCGTAGTAGCGCATGACCATGGACGGGTCGATCTTCGCGTGCTGGGCGATGGCGCGGATGGTGGCGCGCTCGTAGCCGTCGGCGGCGAACCGCTCGCGGGCCGCGTCGAGGATGGCCCGGCGGGTGACGTCGGAGCGGCGGGCGGGGGTGGCGGGCATGCTGTGACTCATGCCAACGATCGTATGCCAACACCCGTAGGCCAACAAGCGTTGACACCCGGGCGGGCACAAGCCTACGGTTGCCAACACACGTTGACCAACAATCGTTGGCCCACAACCGTTGGCGACTGGGAGGTCTCCATGAACGGCACCGACACCGGCGAGAGCACCGGCCGCGCCGCGGGTTACCCGCATCCCGTGATCGTCGTCGGCGCCGGCCCCACCGGCCTCCTCCTGGCGGGCGACCTCGCCGAGGCCGGAGTCCCCGTCACCCTGCTGGAGAAGCGCCCGCACAGGATCAGCAACCTCTCCCGCGCCTTCGGCGTACACGCCCGCACCCTCGAGCAACTGGACGCCCGCGGCCTCGCCGACGATCTGATCGCCACCGGCAGCACCCTCACCGGGCTCCGGCTCTTCCGCCGCCTCTCCCTCGATCTGAGCACGCTGCCCTCCCGCTTCCCCTTCCTCCTGATCACTCCGCAGTACGAGGTCGAGCGCCTGCTGGAGCGTCGTGCGCAGCGGCTCGGCGTTCGGTTCCAGTACGAGAGTGAACTCCTCGCGCTGCGGCAGGACGCGGACGGCGTCGACATCGACGTCCGCACCGGGGACGGATCGACGGTCACCCGCCGAGCCGTCTACGTCGTCGGGACCGACGGCCACCACAGCGCCGTGCGCCGGGCGATCGGCCAGCCCTTCCCCGGTGTCTCCGTCATCACGTCCCTGTTCCTCGCGGATGTCCGGCTCGCCGAGAAGCCCGAGACCGTGCTGACCGTCGACGGCGCGGGCGACGTGTTCGCGATGATCGCCTCGTTCGGCGACGGCTGGTACCGGGTGATGGGCTGGAACCGCCGCCACGAGGTTCCCGACGACGCACCGCTCGACCTCGAGGAGGTCAAGGACGTCACCCGTCGTGCCCTGGGCACCGACTACGGCATGCACGACGCCCGCTGGCTCTCCCGCTTCCACAGCGACGAACGCCAGGCGCCCGAGTACCGGGTCGGACGGGTCTTCCTCGCCGGTGACGCGGCGCACATCCACTCACCGGCCGGCGGGCAGGGCATGAACACCGGCCTGCAGGACGCGGCGAACCTCGGCTGGAAACTCGCGGCCGTCGTCAAGGGGCAGGCGTCCGACAGCCTCCTCGACACCTACCACGCCGAACGCCACCCGGTCGGCAAGGCGGTTCTGCGCAGCAGCGGGGGCCTCGTCCGGCTGGCCCGGGCACAGAATCCGGTTCTGCGCGCGGTACGCGCCGTCGTCTCGGCTCTCGCCAACGCCGCCGCGCCCGCCCGGGCCAAGGCGCTGGCCCAGCTCACCGGCATCGGCTACCGGTATCCCGCCCCGCGAGGCGCCCACCGCCTCGTCGGAACCAGAGTCCCGGACATCGTCCTCGACGGCGGTCACCGCCTGTACGAGGCGCTGCGCGGTGGCCGTTTCGTCCTCGTCACCCCGCGCCCCGCGCACCTTCCGCCCGGCGCCGCCCCGGACGACGGAGCCGACTTCCTGCCGGCCGTCGAGCACTGGGCCGGCAACCGTCGTACGGCCGTGCTCGTCCGCCCCGACGGATACGTCGCCTGGGCGGCGGACGACGCCGGCACCGATGTCCTGGAGACCGCCCTGGCCTCCCGATATCTCACCGCCCGCTGAGCGGCGGTGGCCCCGCCCCACCGCACAGGACACGGTGCGACAACCAGCCTGCTTCGCCGCCTCACATTCTTCCGGCCTGCGTCGTCATGTCGGTGAGGGCAGCGACTGGTGCCCCGGAACGGAGTGAGGAAATGAAGGTTTTCATCGCTGGTGGGCGCGGCCGTGTGGGGTCCCGCCTCGCGGACAACCTGGAGGCCAAGGGCATCGAGGTGGTCTCAGGAGGACTGGAGGACGGAATCGACGTGATCTCGGGTAAGGGGCTCTCCGAGGCTCTCGTCGGAGTCGACACCATCGTGAACGTCCTCAACACCCCCCGTTTTGACGCGGAGGGGGCGATCTCGTTCTTCGAGGGCGCGATCGACAACCTGACTGTGGAAGGCGAGCGGGCAGGTGTCCGCCATCACATCGTGCTCTCCATTGTCGGCGTCGGGGAAGGGGACGCGTCGGAGATCGGGTACTACCTCGGCAAGGTGGCGCAGGAAAAGGCCGTGCGATCCGCTTCGATCCCCGCCACCATTATCCGGGCCACTCAGTTCCAGAGCTACATTCCTGTCCTTATCGACCAGCACACCGTGGACGGGAAGGTTCTCGCTCCGAGGTCCTTCATCCAGCCCGTCGAGCTTGACGAAGTCGTCGATCTGCTCGCCGAGGCCGTCACGACGCTGGAGCCGGGGAGTGTGGTCGAGATCGCTGGACCCGACAGGTTTTACCACGACGACCTGTTCCGTGCCACTCTGGCCCATCGCGGAGACCATCGGGAGGTGGTGACCGTGGACGGCCAGGAGCCCATCGAGGCCATGGTTCCGCGGGGCGCGTACCGGACAGGCAGCGTGCGGTACCCGATCGCGGGGATTCCCACCGCCTGAATGCGACAATGAAGGAATGTGGAACGTCTGACCGTCAGCGATAGGTGAGGCGTGCCGCACTCCACTGGGAAGGGGTGCCCCGTGTCGGAAGATTTCCCTGCCGGATCAGCGGAGTTCGGAGGAGCCGAGCGTGACGAATCACGGGCTCTCGATTCGGTTATGGCGGAGCGACATCGCCTGCTGTCGCTGGCCTTTCGCATGACGGGCACCCTGGCCGACGCCGAGGACGTCGTGCAGGAGACATATGCGAGGTGGTATCGCCTCGAGCCCGAGCAACGCGACGAGATCGCCGTGCCTGCGGCATGGCTGATGCGAGTTGCGAGCCGCATCTCACTCGACCTGCTGGGTTCCGCACGGGCACGGCGGGAGACGTACGTCGGGCAATGGCTACCGGAGCCAGTTCCGGCTGATCTCTTTGCGGACACGGCGAAGGCGCCACTGAACTCCGGTCATCTCGCTGCTGATCCGCTTGAACGTGTCACCCTCGATGATGCCGTCAGCATGGCATTGCTGACGGTCCTTGAGGCCATGACCCCAGCGGAGCGAGTGACATTCGTACTGCATGATGTGTTCGGCGTCCCGTTTGACGAGATCGCGGCTGTGGTAGGGCGTTCAGCGGCGGCAACAAGGCAATTGGCAACGTCCGCGCGCCGCCATGTGCGGCGAGGAAGACGCGCACAGGTTTCTCCACATCAGCATGACGAGGTTGTTCGGGCATTCCGTGACGCAACGGTGGGCGGGGACATCGAGGAGCTGCTCCGCGTGTTGGCTCCGGACGTCGAACTGCGAGTGGACGGCGGCGGCTTCGTCAATGCCGCGCCTCAGGTCATCCGTGGGTCGGATCATGTGGCCCGGTGGTTCTTGGGAGTGTGGCGCAAGCAGCCCGCCCTTCGTCTTGAGCGACGCGATACAGCTGACGGTCTCGGTTACATTCTGCGAGCTGAGGGACATCGATACGGAATGGCTACCTTCGACGTCGGTGATGACGGCGTCACGAGCGTGTGGCTGATGCTGAACCCTATGAAGCTGACGAATTGGCCACTCGACCAACAGCGGCCACCACAGTGACCTGCTGAGGACCCACGCCCTCGCCGACGAAAGCAGAACGCCTCTCCCGAGGCCACCCGCGCGAGAGGGCGTGGACACCGCGGCTCGCTGCCTCTTGCGGGCTTTCGACGAACCGAACCGGCCACCTTTCCCTCACCCGCCGCCTACGGGCATGGCCTTGGCCGCGTACGGGTGAGGCCGTGCCCGACCGCCGGCGTCACCGGGTTGCCAACGCCGGGGTGCGCCGGCGGGGTCGACAGGTGATTCTCGGGTGTCGCCCGGTGCGAACCGCTTGATCACGTCCGCGGGCACTCAGGCAGGGGCGTGGCGGCGGGTGCTCGACACGGCGTGCGGGGCAGCGTGGTGCACCGGACGGCCGGTGGCCGGGACCGCGATGCGCCGCAGGGAGACACTCGCCGTGACGAACAGAGCGGTGAAGACGGCCAGGAGAAGGACGGAGACCCACATCTGCCGCCCGCCGGACGCCTGCCAGCCGCTCCAGGCGGCGGAACCGGCCCACAACAGCATCGCCGCGGCGTAGAAGGAACGGATACGACGCAGCTGCCGTACTGCCCGGAGGAACTGAATACGTTCGGTCTTCTGTGCCATGCGCCCCCGTCTACCCCCGAACGCTGAGCCCATCAGGGTCAGGACGAGATCTTTCGACACGGACGCCACGGTCACGGTGTGGCGTGGCCGCTGGAGCGCGCTCCACAACACGACCGTTCGGACCACGAGCCGTCTCCTCGTGTTCATCCGCCCGGCCCGGCATGATCGCCGGCGGTCCCTAACGTCCCCGCCATGCCACGCACTTCACTCATGTCCCCGCCGGCCCGCACCGCGCGCCCGCGGCGTGCTCCGCGGTCCCGCGTCGCGCTCCTCGCCTCCGTACTGCTCGCCGTGTCCCTCCCCACGGTCGCCAGTGCCGAGGACTCGCCCCCGTCCGCCGACGCCGACACACCGGCAGGCCGAGTGGTCCTCTCCACCGACTTCTCCGGGACCTCACTGCCTCAGGGTTTCAAGGCCGTGGAGGGCGCCTGGCAGGTCAAGGACGGTCGTTTGTACGGCAGTTCCGCGAACGCCTCGCAGCTGAGCCGGATCACCTTCGGCGAACACCTCAACGACTTCCGTATCGAGGTCACCGCTCGTTTCGAGTCGGCCGTCGACGCCGCGCGCTGGACCGCCATGGGGCTCGACCTGCCGGCGAACGGAGCCGTCCCGTGGTCCATCGCGACCATGCGGACCGGCACCACCGCGGCCAACGGCCTGGAGTTCGCCCAGCGCACCCCGGCGAACGCCTGGAATGTCACCGACACCCACGCGGCGCCGTACGCCGCGGGCACCGGCAGGGACGTCAAGATAGCTGCCGAGGTGCACGGCACCAAGGCCGTCTGGTACTTCGACGGCAAGGAGGTCACGCGGACCTCCAAGGTCGCCCGATCCGCCGACGGCGTCCAGGGCCTGCTGGTCAACGGGGCCTCGGCCTCCTACGACGACCTCAAGGTGACGGAGCTTCCGCCGCAGAGCTACATCCGTGCGGCCGGGGCGCCGCTGACCGTCATCGCCCATCGTGGCGCCTCCTCGGCCGCCCCCGAGAACACCCTGGCGTCGCAGGAGATCGCCCGCCGGGGCGGTGCCGACTTCGTCGAGAACGACGTCCAGCCCAGCAAGGACGGCGTGCCGTACGTCCTCCACGACGGCACCGTGGACCGCACCACCGACGGCAGCGGTGCCGTCCGGTCGCTGACGTCCGCGCAGATCGACGCGCTCGACGCCGGCTCCTGGTTCGCTCCGCATTACAAGGGGGCGCGGGTCCCGACGCTGGCGGCCCAGCTGGACGACCTGCGCACGCGTGGCGGCGACCTTCTGCTGGAGATCAAGGGCGCGCACACGAAGGACGAGGTGGCCACCATCGTGGACACCATCCGCGACCACGGTATGACCGGACGCGTGTTCGTGCAGAGCTTCGAGGTGGACGCCCTGCGCTACACCCACGAACTCGCTCCCGACCTGCCGCTCGGCCTGCTGCGCAGCACCCTGGACGCCGACCCGGTCGCCCTTGCGAAGGAACTGCACCTCGCCGCGTACAACCCGGAGGACGGTGCGCTCAGCAAGAAGCCGTCCGTCATCTCCGACCTGCACAAGGCCGGTGTGGCCGTGATGGTGTGGACCGTGGACTCCGCCGACCGTTGGAAGGCACTGGAGAGTGCGGGTGTTGACGGCGTCATCACCAACCGGCCGACCGAACTGAACGGATGGAACAGCGCGTTCCGGCAGAGTCGGTCGGTGCCCCCGGCCAAGCCCGCGGTCCGCATCACCTCCCCCGCCGCCGACGCCGTGCTGGACCGTGCGCAGTCGCCGGTTCCGACGGTGCAGAGCGACAACAGCTCGTCGGTGACGCTCACTCTCGACGGCCGCTCCGTCCCGGCCGGCAAGCCCCTGGAGCTGGCCACCCTCGCCACCGGACCGCACACCCTGCGCGCCGTGGCATCGGGCGAGGGCGGCACCGCCGAGGACACGATGACCTTCACCCTCAAGGCCACACCGACAGGCTTGGCCCACCTCATCTTCACCTCGGGCGCCAAGGACTCCGCCGTCGGCTCGATGACGGCCATGCTCGGACTCAAGCAGTATTCGGTGCTGGCCACCTGGGCGAAGGTGCAGTCGGGCAAGTCCCTGAGCAAGGAGCGGGCGGCACTCATCGCCGAGGACGCCCGCGCCCTCGCCACCGCCCACTGACCCGCCTCGTCCCACCCGGCCGACGTTCACCGGTGTGGGGCGGACCTCTGACACCGGTCGTCCTGTGATGGCACCACCACAGGACGACCGCCGGACGCTGTGCACCGTGGGCACTGCGTGGAGTCGAAGTTCCCCTTCTAGCGCGATGCCGGCCGCTCGGGCAGGGCCGCTGTCAGGTCGACCTCGACCAGTTGTCCGGCGAAGCCGAGCCGGGCGACTCCCAGCAGTGTGCTTGCCGTGGTGAACGCCGGCCCCAGGGCCGAACCGGTCAGACGCCGCCACGCGCCACCGAGCACCGCGCCGTCGTCGCTGACCACGTAGATCACCGAGCGGACGACGCGGTCCGGCCCGGCGTCCACCGCGCTCAGGGCCGCGACGGCGTTGGCCACCACCTGGTCGATCTGGGCGCCCAGATCACCCGGCCCCACCAGCTCCCCTGAGCGGTCGAGGGGGCACTGTCCCGCCAGATAGGCCGTCCGGCCCGCCTCCACGACGGTGATGTGGTGGTACCCCGGAGTCGTGTGCAGTTGGTCGGGATTGATGCGCGTGATCTTGGCCGTCATACGCGCGAGTCTCCCGGACCGGCCGGCTCGGGCGCATCACCTTTTCCGCCCGTCCACACCCCGCACCACCCTCCACCACTGTCGCTCTGGGCACCCGTAGTGCCCCATCGGGCAGCCCGCACTGGCCTCACGCCCGGTGACCGGCCAGGACGGGCCCGGTTAGTGTCTGAGCCCGAGCCGATACGTCCCGCCGGCATCACGCCCCGCCGTGGTGCCGTCGAGGAACTCCGTCGGCCGGTGACCAAGGATCGGGAAGAGGCGGCGTACTCCCGCGTGTCGGGGGACAGCCGGGAACGGACCATGCACAACGAGCCCACGGACGACGGCACGGCACAGCCCGACCCACCTACGCCTGCCACGCAGACGTCCAGCACGGGGACGAACAGCCGTCGTCGTCGCGGCCCCGGCCCCTTCACGCTGATCGTGCTGCCGGGAGTGGTGACGCTCTCCGGGGTCTTCGTCTTCCTCTCCTTGGCCGGCGTCTTCGACACGGCAGTGCCGCAGGATCAGGCGCCGCAGGGGGCGGAGTCGTCCGTCAGCAAGGTGGACGGTTCCTACGTCCCCTGGCTCCGTCGGGCCATCGCGGACTGCCCCGGCATCACCCCCGCGCTCCTGGCCGCGCACATCGACCAGCTGTCCGGGTGGCAGAGCGACAGCGCGAGTCTCTCCGAGCAGGGCCTCGCCCGTTTCACGGCAGCCGACTGGAAGACCTGGGGCCGGGACGACGACGGCAACGGCACGTCCTCGCCACGCGACGCGATCGACGCGATCATGGCGCTGGGGCGGCGGGACTGCTCGCTGGCGGAGAAGATGACCGCACTGCGCACCAAGGGAACCGTCAACGGGGAGGTCGCCGACCTCACCCTCGCCGCGTACGCGGCCGGAGCGGACGAGGTCACGAAGGCCGGCACAGTCCCCCCGTCGGTTCGCGACTTCGTCACCGAGGTACAAAAGCGGCGGCCTCAGTACGACGCCCTGGTCCAGCGGAACCCCGAGCAGGAGAGCGGCCAGGCGACCGGCCCCCTGCTGCAACCGCCCGTCACCATGCTCACCGTCACCTCGCCGTTCGGTACGCGCCGGCACCCGCTGACCGGGGTCACCAAGCTGCACACGGGCATCGACTTCGACGCGCCGCAGGGGGCCCAGGTGTCCGCGGCCCGCGAAGGGCGGGTGGAGTTCGCCGGCATGACACCGGCCTACGGCTACCGCGTGGTCGTCAATCACGGCACGATCGAGGGCAAGCGGCTGGAGACCACGTACAGTCACCTGTCCGCGCTCCAGGTGACCACCGGTCAGAGCGTGGCCACCGGGCAGCCCCTGGGACTTGCCGGTTCGACAGGGCTGTCCACCGGTCCGCACCTGCACTTCGAGGTCCTCCTCGACGGCCAGTACATGGAACCGAGCGCCTGGCTCACGGGCGGCGGCTGAGCCCGGCGCGTGCCGGTTGACCCTCCCCTTACGTCAGGCTCAAAGCTGGGTGCCGACGAAAGGGAGGGTGAATGGGTTACTCCGTGGGGCAGGTCTCGGCCTTCGCCGGTGTGACGGTGCGTACGCTGCATCACTACGACAAGGCGGGACTGCTCTCCCCCGGCGACCGCAGCCACGCCGGATACCGGCTGTACGGTGAGGCCGACCTGGTCCGTCTCCAGCAGATCCTCTTCTACCGTGAGCTCGGCTTCTCCCTGGACGAGATCGCCGAGATCCTCGAGGACCCGCAGGCGAGTCCCGTGGACCGCCTCCGTGACCGGCAACGGCAGTTGCGTGAGGAGATCGCCCGTCTGCAGCGGCTGGCCGAGGTGGCGGAGCGGGCGATCGAGGTCCGGAGAACCGGGGTGCCCATGACTCCCGAGGAACGCTTCGAGGTCTTCGGTGAGATCACCTTCGACCTGAGCTATGCCACCGAGGCGGAGCTGAAGTGGGCGCGTTCGGAGGGGCAGCGCGAGGCGATGGCCCGCGCGGCCGCCCACACCAAGGAGGACTGGCGCCGGCTCATGACAGAGGCCGCGGCCTGGCGCGCGGAACTGCTCGCGGCCTTCGACGAGGGGACGCCGGGCGACGGCGAGCGGGTCATGGACCTCGCCGAGGAGCACCGGCTGCACATCTCACGCTGGTTCACCTCCTGCCCTCCCGACATGCACCGGCGCATCGCCGACGACTTCGTCGCCGACCCGCGCGCTTTCGCTCTGGTCGTACCGCCCGCACAGCAGCGTCCGGGCCTGGCCGCCTACACACGCAGGGCAGTTCACGCCAACGCGGACCGCCAGGCGGGTGGTCACCTCGACCCGAAGGAGAACCGATGAGGATCCTGATCGCCGCAGCCGGATCGCTGGGCGACATCGCGCCCTACACGGGCCTGGGCGCCGAACTGCGCCGGGCGGGACACGACGTGGCCGTCGCCACCACGGACACCTTCGCGCCCCTCGTACGCGGCGCGGGACTGGAGCGAGCGGGTGCCCGCGGCGACGGGCGGGAACGCCCTTGTGGGCGCGGCGGGTTGGAGGTACACCTCAATGCTGGGTGTGCCCGTGGCCGCACCCACTCGCCCTTTCGAAGACGGCGTCGTGCCGGGAGGCCGGAGCCCGCTCACCGTCGTCCCGGCTCCGGCCGCGTCGGACGGGACTCAACTCGACGCGAATTCCAGCAGGTCGGCGTTGAACGTCTCGGCGAACTTGGGCACCATGGCCAGGCCGTGCGGCGCCCCGGGGTACACCTTGTAGACCGCCTGCTCGACCAGTTTCGAGCTCTTGTCGCCGGCGGCGACGATCGGGACGATCTGGTCGTCGTCGCCGTGGACGATCAGAGTGGGTACGTCGATCTTCTTGAGGTCCTCGGTGAGGTCCGTCTCGGAGAAGGCCTTGACGCAGTCGTAGGCACCCTTGATGCCGACGGTCATGCTCCAGAGCCAGAACTCGTCGCGCGTGCCCTGGGTGACCGTGGAGCCTTCACGGTTGGCACCGTAGAACGCCGCGCTCAGGTCCTTGTAGAACTGCGAGCGGTCGGTCTCCACACCTTTACGGATGTCGTCGAAGACGTCGATCGGGGTTCCCTCGGGATTTTCGTCGGTCTTGAGCATGAGGGGCGGGATGGCGCCCACGAGCACCGCCTTGGCGACGCGGTCCGTGCCGTGCCGGCCGATGTAGCGGGTCACCTCACCGCCGCCGGTGGAGTGCCCGACCAGGATCACGTCGCGGAGGTCGAGTTTCTCGATCACGGCGGCGAGGTCGTCGGCGTAGGTGTCGAGGTTGTTGCCCTCCCAGCTCTGGCCGGAACGACCACCGCCGCGCCGGTCGTGGGCGATGGCCCGGTACCCGTTGTCGGCCATCAGCTTCAGCTGGGGATCCCAGGCATCGGCGATGAGGGGCCAGCCGTGGGAGAAGACGACGGGTTGGCCGCTCCCCCAGTCCTTGTAGAAGATGTCCGTACCGTCTTCGGCAGTTACGAAGGACATGAGTCGTCCCTTCACGCTGTTCCGGGAACTCCGCACCGCGGTGGGGTTCAGCACCTGTCGCGGCCGCCGGCCCTCATCCACGTGCACCGCACCTGACGCGCGGTCAGCGACGGCAGGGCCAAGAGCCTGAGACGGCCGAAGGCGCGTCTTTCCGCCAGCCTAACCCGACCGGCGCAATTCCAGCGCGTCGAAAGCCCTTAGCGCCGAGGAGGCGACGGCAGGATCAGAATCCGAGTTCGCTCAGTCCCGGATGCCCCTCGGGGCGGGGACCGAGCGGCCAGTGGTACCGGCGCTCGGACTCGCTGATGGCGAGGTCGTTGATCGAGGCGTGCCGCACCGCCATGAGACCGTCGTCGTTGAATTCCCAGTTCTCGTTGCCGTACGAGCGGTACCACTGCCCTGCTTCGTCATGGCATTCGTAGGCGAATCGCACCGCGATGCGGTTGCCGCCGAATGCCCACAGTTCCTTGATCAGTCGATAGTCCAGCTCCCGGCTCCATTTGCGCGTGAGGAACTCGACTATGCCCTCTCTGCCGGTGACGAACTCATCGCGGTTACGCCACCGGGAATCCTCCGCGTAGACGAGTGACACCTTGTGCGGATCACGGCTGTTCCAGCCGTTCTCCGCCATCCGCACCTTCTGCACTGCCGACTCGTAGGTGAACGGTGGTACCGGCGGATGGTCTGCCATGGCTGCTCCAGCGTTGTGGTGACGTGCCGGTCACTGCGGTCCCGGGCGCTGCTTCGACGCCGATCGCTCTCATCCAACCGTAGAACCGCGTCGCGGTGGCTGCTCACCTGGAGGGGCGGGCGGACCGCGTGTCGCTGGGGCGTGGCGGAAAACCGGCGGCAGGATCGCGGCATGCATCAAGTTCCGGACGACGGCATGATTCTCGTGCCAGGCGGGTCGCTCATCACCTCCACTGCCAACGCCTACTGGCGTTCCTGAGCATCGCAGCCGTGGCCGGCGGTGTGCGCCCCCGACCCTCGGCGAGTGTCCCGCACGGGCGACCGCAGGTAGCGTTGTCCGTCCGGACAGCTCGCCTCTGCCGGCCCGGTCCCACACCGGGACGCGCGAGGCGCGAGATGCACGGAGGTCGGTGTGTCCACGCATCACGAAGTGCGGGTACGACGAGCGTACGAGGAACCCGAGGACACGGACGGCGTGCGGGTGCTGGTCGACCGGCTGTGGCCCCGCGGGTTGGCCAAGGAGAAGGCCGCGTTGGACGAGTGGTGCAAGCAGATCGCGCCTTCCAGCGACCTGCGCACGTGGTACCGGCATGATCCGGACCGCTTCGGTGAGTTCGAACGCCGCTACCGCGAAGAGCTCGCCGCCCCGGAACGGACGGAAGCCCTGGAGCATCTGCGCGAGATCGCGAGCACCCGGACCCTGACCCTCATCACGGCCACCAGGCATCCGGAGATCAGCGAGGCCGAGGTACTGGCACGGGTCCTCAGCTGACCCGTCGCTACAGCCGTCACGACCGCGAGGGACCGCCCTGCCGCCGTCACCCGACGGGCACGGGGTGATCCGGCCCCGCCGGCTCCGTCACGCGTCACGTGGTCCACCTTGATCGGCCGCACGCGCGCCGCTCGGGATCGGCCGCCGTACGGCGTGTCGTCCGCTGCGCAGGGGGACGGCTTCCGCCACGGGTGGGCGCTTGCGGCGTGGGCGCCCGCCCAGGGACCCGGGCCTGCCTAACATCACCGTCATGGCGTCTCCCCACCGTCGTTCGCCGCGCATCTGGTGGGCACCGCGTGCCCCGGCCGCCGGGGCCGCGGTGATGGCGACCGGCATCCTGTCGGTCGGCCTCCACCTGGTCGGTCACGAGGCGCTGTCCCGGGTGGCACTCGTACCGGCGTGCGCCGCCTGGATCCTGCTCGCGGCGAGCTTCGCCCACCTGCTGCTGTCCGACCGGGTGGGGTGGGCGACGCGGACGGACACGCCGGGCGCGCTGACCGCCGTCGCCGCCACGGCTGTGTTGGGCACCCGATTCTCCCTGCTCGGGTGGACCTCCGTGGCGGCCGCCCTCCTGGCTCTCGCAACACTGCTGTGGCCGGCCCTTCTGATGCTGGTCGTGCGCCACTGGGGGCGGCGCATGCCGGGGTCGGTCTTCCTCGGGTGCGTGGCCACGGAAGGACTCGCCGTGCTGGGGGCGACGTTGGCCGCGGCCACCTCGACGGCTTGGCTCGCTCACACCGCGCTGGTGATCTTCTGGTTGGGTCTCCTCCTCTGCGCCGCCGCACTGATGCGGTTCGACGTGCGGGAGGTGGCACGTGGGGCCGGAGATCACTGGGTCGCGGGCGGCGCGTTGGCCATTTCCGCCCTCGCGGGGGCGAAACTGATCGACGCGGCTGACTCCGGCATGCGCCTCTGGAACGACGACGACAGCGCCGTGATGCGGCACGCGACCGTCGCACTTCTGGCGGTGGCCCTCGCGGCGTGGGCGGTCCTCGCGGGCTGTGAAGTAGTGTGGCCGCGGCTTCGGTACGACGTGCGCCGTTGGTCGACCGTCTTCCCTCTCGGTATGACGGCGGCGGCCACCCTGTCGGTCGCCGCCGCCCTCGACGTCGCATGGTTGGAGGGGCCCGGCCAGGCCCTTGTGTGGATCACAGTGGCCGTGTGGTCGGCTGTCGTCCTGGGCGCCGGTGCCTCCATGTGGGCCGAGTATCACGGCACTTCGACGCAACGTGCCGGGGACACCGGCTCCGGGGGAAGGTGAGTGGTGCGTGCCGGGCCCGTCCCCCAGGAGTCCGGTGGTGGGCGTTCCAGCTCGTCAGTGTCTCCGACGTCACGGGGTCGCTCGCCGGGCAGGCGACGCGGGCGTGGGCCTGTGCCCGATGGCCGGCCCACGGCCCGTATTCTGCTGAGCATGAGTGCCGCGCAGCCTGTCCGACGCCGCGACGCGGGAGGCCGGCCCCAGCCCGCTCCCGCATCGCCGGGACCAGGTGCTGGATCATGCGCACGCCTGAGACGACGTTGATGTTGTAGGTGTCGTTCCATTCGGCGGGGCTCGCGTCCGCCCACGAACGGTGGCGGTAGAAGCCCGCGTTGTTGACCAGGATGTCGACGGGTCCGTCGGCCTGGGCCGCGCGGGCCACCTCGGCGGCGCCCTCGTCCGTGGCAAGGTCTCCCAGGGCGGCGGTCGCGGCGCCACGAAGTTCGATGCCCGGCCGGGTCCGACGGAAGCGGACGAAGGAGCGACGGCGGGCTGCGACGGGAGCTGACGGGAAGCTCGTTGACAACACCGTAGTGACGGGTGCGGCTACGCGCGCGCTGAGCGCAGGGCGGCTCACCGTGATTGCCGCACGAATCACCGATGCTTCGCGGTGAGTTCGGCAGCCGCACAGCACCTGACCCATCTCGCGAGGACCCTGTTCAGAAGATCGTGGCGTAGCCGGTGTCAGAAGGCGGGGTTCACGCCCGTGCCGTCCGGGTGCGCCCGGTGGGCGGCGAGGAGGCCACCGGGCCAGCTGGAGGGCGGGGCCTTGTCCGGGAACCGCAGGGCCTGCGCCACCACCGCGTCGCCCAGCGCGGTCTCGATGTCCAGGCGCGGGATGCGAGCGAGGGCACGGGCCAGTGTCTCCCGGTCGCCGGCCTCGATGAGGTCGGTCCTGCCGAAGTCCGCCAGGACCGCCAGCCTGACGAGCCTCGGCAGCGTTCCCATCCGCTCCGCGATACCGGGAGAAGTGTGCAGGGCCACGGCCTCCCAGACCTGCCGCACCAGCGGTTCGGGCCACCCGTGGTCCCTCAGGAGCGTGCTGGCGGCGTCCGCGCCCTCCACCTCGAAGCGCTGCGGACCGTCGTGGGCCGCCGCCGTTCCCGCGTCATGGAACAGGCAGGCCACGGCCAGTGCTTCGCGTTCCTCGCCTTCGAGGCCCTGCTGCCGTCCCAGGTGATCCGCCAGCAGCCATACGCGGACGCTGTGGTTGAGGATCGCGGGATGCAGGATGGCGCGTACGTACGCGTGCGCCAGGCCCCCGATCGCCCCGGCGAAGGTGACGTCCATGACAAACCCTTCCCGTGCGGCAGCCGCCCACGAGGGCGTGCCGTGTGATGTCGCGTGCCGTGAGGTGTCGGTGCCGTTCTAGCCGACGGAGCCGGTGTCGGAAGGGACCGCACAGGATCCGTCGGCGTCACACCCGGCCTGGTCCGCCGTGGCGACGAGCGTGGGCCTGGGTGCGTGATCCCGCCGAGCGCGCTCGAGGACCTGAGCGAAGACCTCCACCGGCTGGGCACCGGAAACACCGTACTTCCCGTCGACGACGAAGAACGGCACGCCGGTGACGCCCAGCCGTGCGGCCGCCGCCTCGTCATCCCGCACCTCGTCGGCGTACGCCTGGCGGTCGGCGAGTACGGCGCGCACCTCGGCCTCGTCGAGTCCGGCGCGGACCGCGAGTTCCACCTGGTGACCGACGTCGTAGATCGAACGTCCGGAGGCGAAGTTCCCCTCGTAGAAGAGGTTCAGCAGGGCGTGCTGCCGGCCTCGGGCCGCCGCCAGGTGCAGCAGACGGTGCAGGTCGAAGGTGTTGCCGTGGTCCCGGTGGTCGACGAGGTAGGTGAGCCCTTCGTCCTCGGCGACGCGTGCGAGGTTCTCCTCGGCCGCCCGGGCCTGTGCCGGGGTCATGCCGTACTTCGCCGCGTGGGCCGTGTCGGTCGTGGAGCGGGTATGCCGCAGCCGGGGGTCGAGTTCGAAGGAGCGGTGGGCCACCTCGACGTCGTCCCGGTGCGGGAACGCGGCGAGGGCCTTCTCGAAGCGGGCCTTGCCGATGAAGCACCAAGGGCAGGAGATGTCGGACCAGATGTCGACGCGCATGACTTTGCTTTCTCCAAGGCTTTCTATCGAGGTGACGACGGGGCGGGGTCCCACCGCCGGACCGCCGGCCGTGGTGACCTTCGCGAGTTTCAGGGCGGGCCACCTCGGAGTCGGGAAGCAGCGCGGCGAGTCGGAGGCGGCACCGTCCCTGCCATGTGGTCCCCCTTCTTCCCGTCCGGCACGGGCGTCCCCCGGAGGGCCGCCGACGGACGAACGAGATCTGACTCCGAAAGTAGCGACACATAGACCGTACGGTCAAGAATTGCGCCGCAACGGCTGCGGCTCGCCATTAACGCACTGCCTGCGGATGATCCACACCCAGCCCCGTTCCCTTTGACCGTTCGTTCACGTAATGGACAACGGTATCGACGCCCGCGCGCGCACGCCGCCGGACTGGTCGGCGTGATCGGCCCGAGCTCGAACGAGGACGACACGCCTGGTCGCATCCGATCGACGTAACTAACCTCTGTATGGCGTTTGACAGGTTAGGCAACGGGGGGTCTACTTGACGCGAGGCAACCCGTCGTCGAGACATTGAGGGGTTAGGCAATGACTGAGGTACGCCACCAGTACGCGACGGTGTCCGGACACCGGGTTCACTACCGTGAGGCGGGTCCCCGGGAGGCGCCCGTGCTCGTCCTGCTTCACGGGTTTCCGACCAGCTCGCGCATGTTCCGCAGCCTCGTACCGGCGCTGGCCGACCGGTTCCGGATCATCGCCCCGGACCACATCGGCTTCGGGCACTCCGACACCCCGGCGCACGACGCGTTTCCCTACACCTTCGACGCCCTGACCGACGTCACCGAGGGCCTGCTGCGTCATCTCGGCATCACGCGGTACGCGATCTACGTCCAGGACTACGGCGCCCCGATCGGCTGGCGGCTCGCCCTGCGCAACCCGGACGCGATCACCGCGGTCGTCACCCAGAACGGCAACGCCTACGAGGAGGGCTTCGTCAAGGAATTCTGGCTGCCGGTGCGGGCGTACTGGGACAACCCCGGTCCGGACACCGAGGCCGGGGTCCGCGCCGCCCTGTCGCTGGACGCGATCCGATGGCAGTACCTGCACGGGGTGGCCCGGCCCGAGCTGGTCGATCCCGAGACCTGGACCGCCGACCACCGGGACGTGAGCCGCCCCGGCAACGACCTCGCGCAGCTCGCCCTCTTCCGTGACTACGCCACGAATCCGCCCCTCTACCCGGAGGTGCACGCCTACTTCCGTGAGAGTCAGGTGCCGTTGCTCGCCGTATGGGGCGCCGGGGACGAGATCTTCGGCCCCGAGGGAGCACGTGCGTTCGCCAACGACCTGCCCGACGCGGAGATCCACGTGATTCCGGGCGGAGGTCACTTCCTCCTCGAAAGTCACCTCGACACCGTGGCCGGGTACATGCGCGGATTCCTCACCGGCGTCGGGCAGCCGTCGGCGTGAGCAGATGCCCGGCAGCCGACGGCTGCGGTGTCCGGCCGGACCGGCTGCCGTGTCCGGCCGGACGCCGCCCGTCGTACGAACGGGCCGTGTCCGTGCGGCACACGTCATCGCGTCCACCGACCCGCACCGGCGACGCCGTGAGGGTGGCCCGGAGCAGCCACGGATGAGAATTTTGACTGTTCATTCCCAAATGGTTACCCTTGCGCCATGGCAAGGGTCAGAGAGTTCGACACCGAGGCGGCGGTGCACGCCGCCATGGACGCTTTCCGCTGCAAGGGCTACGAGGGCACGTCGATCCAGGACCTCGTGGAGGCCACCGGTGTCGGCCGGGGATCCTTGTACGCGGCCTTCGGCAACAAGGACGGCCTGTACCTGGCGGCCATGGACCGCTATCGCCAGCTGTACGCCGTGCCGCTGATCGACATGCTGCGCGCGGGGACTCCGGCGCGTGAGCTCCTGCGTGAGGTGCTGGTGGCGACGGTGGACGACATCGTCCAGGACGGCGCCCGCAAATCGTGCCTCATCGTCGGCGCCACGACCGAGCGTGTCACGCAGGACCCGAAGGTCGCGGCGCATGTGCGGGCGACGACCTCGTCGATCGAGGACGCCTTGCGTGACGTCATCAGTTCGGCGCAGGCCGACGGGCAGCTGCCCGACACCCGCAACGCCCGCGACCTGGCCCGCTACCTCATCGTGACGATGCAGGGCCTCAAGGTGATGGGGGCGATCAACCCCGACCGCGCCTCACTCATGACCGTCGCCGAGACGGCCCTCGACACCCTCGGCTGACCGCGCCCGCTCCCCTCTCCCCCTCCCTCCTCCTCCACGGCTGCGATGTCGGTCCCCTGCCGTAGTGTTCCCGGCGCTCGCATCTACCGGGAGGATCAAGACAATTGACTGGCCTGTCCGCATTTCCGCTGCCGTTCCACGTGACCCCTTCGGCAGCGTTCGCCGCGCCCCGGACGCTCCGGGAGATCGAGATGACGCGGTGCAGCTCGCTTCTGCGGGCGAAGCCGGCGTGGTTCGAGAAGATGCACGACGCGGGCATCGTCGCCCGGTGGACGCGCGAAGCGACCGCCCAGGGACTCACCGAGGCCCAGGTCCGCTACGTGCTCGACGAACTCGCGCACTACGCCGCGCTGCGGGACGGGCACACCGGCATCGAGGTGTCCGCGGTCGACGGGGTGTGGCAGTCGGACACGCTGATCGACGACGCGCTGCGGTCCCGGCTGCGTGAGGCGGTCCGTGTGCTGGAAGAGGTCCCCGAAGAGGAGCTGGACCGGCATCCCGGATCGGACGGTCAGGTGCTCGATCTCGTCCACCCGTCCCTGTTCTGTCTCGTGCGTGAAGTCAGCGGCGGACCGGAGCGGGCCTGGCGCGCTCCGACCGGCCACTACGCGAAGTACGAGTTCTCGGAGCGGTTCCAGTGGCTGCCCACGGACGTCGAGGTGGGTGACGACGGGCAGGTCGCCTTCCTCTCGTACGTCAACAACGTCCACCCCGAGAGGCATCGCGAACTCGCTTCCGTGCTGCCGGAGTTGTTCGCGCGCATGCTGCCGCTGTGGGAGAACGTGCTCACCGACTTGCGCCATCCGCGGCCCCTGCGCATCACAGCCGACCCCTACGGGTGGTACGACTCCGAGCCGGAGTTCCCGGACAGGTCCTCCTACGCCGACGACGCGAGCTTCCAGGAAGCCGTCCGCGCGTACGAGGAGGCCACGGACGACTGGTGGGACAACCGCCGGCCTGTCATACCCGACGCCCCCGTGTTCACCGCGCCCGAGAGGCCCGCCGCGTCGGACAGGGTGAGCCTGCGGGGCCGTCGGCTCCAGGTCGTCGTCAAGCTCGCCACCATCCGTCTCACGCCGGACCGGCCCGAGTACGCGGGTGGTTCCTGGCACGTGGAGGGGATGCTGAACGAACGGATCGTGTCGACCGGCATCTACTACTGGGACAGCGACAACATCACCGAGAGCCGGCTGAGCTTCCGGGCGGCACTCGGCGACCCGGACTACGAGCAGAACGACGACAACGGTCTGCGCGAGGTCTACGGCCTGGAGGACGAGGACGCCCTGAACCAGGTGCGGGGATCGGCGTCCACGCCGGAGGGCCGCTGCCTCGCCTTCCCGAACGTCCTGCAGCACCGCGTCGGCCCGTTCCGGCTCGTCGACCCGGCCCGGCCGGGGCACCGCAAGATCCTCGCGTTCTTCCTGGTGGACCCCTCGGAGAGGATCGTCTCCACCTCCGACGTTCCGCCGCAGCAGCCCTGGGCCGACACCTCGACCATGACGCTGGAGGAGGCCAAGGCGTACCGCGAGGAGCTCATGCGGGAGCGCAAGTTCTTCGTCGACGAACACAACGAGCAGCTCTACGAGCGCGCCTTCTCCCTCTGCGAACACTGAACCGGCGGTCCCCCTCGGCGCATGATCGGATCGGTTCGCAGCGGTCGGGCGGGGGCGGGTCGGCCGCTGCCAGGGTTGACGGCGAAGGGAGGCCTCATGATCTCGGCACTCAACCAGCTCGTCGATCGCGTCGAGGAGCAGCTCACCGGGGAACTCGACGTCAGGAAGCTGGCGGCGGGGCTCGGGACGACCGAGTACCACCTGCGCCGGATGTTCTCGTCGCTGGCCGGCATGCCGCTCTCGGAGTACGTGCGGCGGCGGCGCATGACCGTCGCCGCCGGTGACGTCGTCCGCGGCGAGGAGGACCTGCTGGAGATCGCCGTCCGCCACGGGTACGGCTCACGTGAGGCGTTCGGACGTGCGTTCCGGGCGGTTCACGGTGCCGGTCCCGCGGAGGTGCGCCGCGACGGAGGCCCCCTGCGTACACAGCCGCAGCTCAGGTTCCGCCTGACCGTCGAAGGGACTACCCCCATGGACACCCGCCTCACCGACCGCCCCGCGTTCCGCCTCGTCGGACACTCCACCCGGGTCCCGCTCATCCACCATGGCGTCAACCCGCACATCCAGCAGCACATCGCCGCGATCCCGCAGGAGGAGCACCAGCGTCTCAAGGCGCTCGGCGTCACCGAGCCCGCGGGCCTGCTCCAGGTCAGCGACGACGTCGACCCCGACGCGCGGGAGGGCACCGAGCTGACCTATCTGCACGGCGTCGCCGTCGGCCGGGACACTCCGGTCCCGGACGGGCTCGACGCCATCGAGGTGCCGGCCGGCATGTGGGCGGTGTTCCGTACCAGCGGGCCGCACCCCGAGGCCCTGCAGTCGGCGTGGGCGGCGACCGCGACCGAGTGGTTCCCGTCCAACCCGTGGCGGCTGCGGCCGGGGCCCTCGATCGTCGCGGTCCTCGACCGCGCGGCCGACTTCTCCACCGCGACCTGCGAGCTGTGGCTTCCCGTCGAGCGGCCGTGACACCGCGGCGGGCCTGACGCCGCGGTGGTCGTGGACCGCGCATGGAGTATCTTGAGCGCTCGAACCGGTGGTCAGCGCCGGTCCGGGCGCTCCTCCGCGGCTTGGGCAGCAGCCGCCTGCGCTTAGAATGATCACGCCGTTCTCGCGGACATGACACCGCTCCGGCTCCCTTTCCCCCACGCATGTGGAGCGGTACTCGACGCTGCCCACCAAAGGGATTCGTCCTGTTTTGTTATGGATCGCAGCGTTGGAGAAGTGCGTGCGCAGAAGTAGGAGATCCGCGAGACCCGCGACGGAGTCGCGTCGCGGGCCACGTGGGCGGCAGGAGCGGGGCAACCGGATCGCGATCCTCGATGCGCTACGGCTCATCGCGGCCCTGATGGTGGTCTTCTACCACTATGTCGCCTTCGGTGAAGGGTGGGACGGCCCGCAGGCACAGCTGTTCCCCGTCATCTTCCGGCCCTCGGCGTACGGCTGGCTCGGCGTCCACCTGTTCTTCATGATCAGCGGCTTCGTCATCTGCATGAGCTGCTGGGGACGCACCGTGCCGGACTTCTTCACCTCCCGGGTGATCCGGCTGTTCCCCGCGTACTGGCTGGGTGTGCTGGCGACCACCGCCGTGGTCGCGCTGGTCCCGGGCGGTCTCGAGCCGCACGCGTGGCGTGAGGTGCTGGTCAACCTGACCATGCTCCAGTGGCCGGTCGACATCGAGCACGTCGACGGCGTGTACTGGACGCTCTGGGCGGAGCTGCGCTTCTACCTGCTGTTCGCCCTCGTCGTGTGGCGTGGTCTGACCTACCGGCGTGTCGTCGCGTTCTGCTGTGTGTGGGCCACGGCCGCGCTGCTGGCGAAGGGGTACGGCTCCGGCCCGCTCAGCGACCTGCTCATGGCGCAGTACTGCTGGTTCTTCATCGCCGGCCTGGCCTTCTACCTGATCTACCGCTTCGGCCAGAACATGCTGCTCTGGGGCATCGTGGCCCTGTGCTTCGCCATGGGCCAGCTCACCGCCGCGCGAGGATGGCGGAACACGCTGCAGTACGTCGGCCACAACGTCCCCAGCTGGGGTGTCGCGGTGCTGGTCACCCTCTTCTTCGCCGTCATGGCGGGAGTCTCCCTCGGCTGGTTCCGCCGCGTCGACTGGCGCTGGCTGCCCGCGGCCGGGGCACTCACCTATCCGCTCTACCTGTTCCACGAGTCCATCGGCTGGGAGATCTTCCACCACCTGCAGTACCGGGTGGACCGCTGGACACTGCTCGGCGGCACGGTGGCGGGCGTGCTCGTACTGGCCCACCTGGTGCACCGGTGGGTGGAGCGGCCGGTCTCCCAGCGGCTCAAGCGAAGCCTGAGAACCGCCTTCGCCCAGGTCCGGGCCGCCGACGACGGCAAGGACCGCATGCCGGACAGCGTCCCCCGGACGTTCATCGGCCACGGCGCCGGGCCGCTCCCGCAACCGCCGGCCGGGCCCGAGCCGGAAGGCGTCGCCGCCCCGGCCCTGCGCTGAGCCGCCGCCGTCCGGACATCGCGCCGCCGCGTCGGTGGAGATTGCCGGAAGGCCGACCCTGTTCGACGCTTTTCGATTAGTGTCGGCGCCCGGAGTATCCACCGACGGCGGGCGAGGAGTTCACCATGGCAGAGGTCGTACTGTTCCATCACGTGCAGGGGCTGACCTCCGGAGTCGTCGCCTTCGCCGACGACCTCCGCGCCGTGGGACACACCGTCCACACACCCGACCTGTTCGACGGGCGCACCTTCGCCTCACAGGAGGAGGGCTCCCGGTACGTCGAACAGGTCGGCTTCGGCGAGATCACCGGGCGCGGGGTCCGCGCGGCCGGCCCCCTCCCCGACGACGTCGTCTACGCCGGCTTCTCGCTCGGGGTGCTGCCCGCCCAGAAGCTGGCGCAGACGCGGGCGGGGGCGCGTGGCGCGCTGCTGGTGCACGCCTGCATCCCCGTGTCGGAGTTCGGTCCGGCCTGGCCCGGGAAGGTGCCGGTGCAGGTGCACGCCATGGAGGACGACCCCTTCTTCACCGAGGACATCGACGCCGCTCACGCGCTGGTCGCCGAGCACCCCGACGCGGAGCTGTTCCTCTACCCCGGCGACCGGCATCTGTTCGCCGATCGCTCGCTGCCGTCCTACGACCCGGACGCCGCCAGGCTCCTGACGCAGCGGGCGATCGACTTCCTCGGCCCCGTCGAGGACCGGCGCTGAGCGGTCAGCGTCCGCGGAGGGCGTCGGTCGCGTACTCCCAGAGACGGTCCGCGGCCTGCGGGTCGAGGGCGTGCGCGGCGACGCCGTCGGCCGGATTCTCCTCGTCCGTGACGGTCCGTGCCTCCTGGTTGTCCTCGAAGTAGCGGCCCGTCACCCCCTTGAGGAGGGGCGAGGCGGCGAGCAGGACCGACGTGGCGGCTCCCTGGGCGGGTGTCTTGTAGTACGGGAGCGGCGTCAGGTTGCCCTCGTCGTCCATCACACCGAACGCGCGCATGGTGTCGTCGTCCAGGTGTCGTTGCAGGTTGGTGAGGATGTAGCCGGGGTTCAGCGCGTTCGCGGTGATGCCGTCGGCGGCCCAGCGCCGGGCGCCCACCGCGAGGAGCACGCCGGCTGACTTCGACTGCCCGTAGGCGGCCCAGGGGTCGTAGGGGCGGCGTTCGAAGTGGGGGTCGTCGAAGTCGAAGGGCGCGTTCAGGTGGGCGCCCGAGCTCACCACCACGATGCGGGCGGCGCCGGCCTCGCGCATGCGGGGGTGCAGGCCGGTGGCCAGGGCGAAGTGACCCAGGTGGTTGGTGGCGAGCTGCATCTCCCAGCCGTCGGCGGTGAGGGTGCGGGTGGGCAGGGCCATGATGCCCGCGTTGGCGACCAGGATGTCGAGCGGACCGTGCCAGGCCCGCACGAAGGCGTCGACCGAGGTGAGGTCGGAGAGGTCGAGGGCCGCGGCGTGCACGGGACCGGCGCCGTCGACGCCGGCCAGCTCCCGCACGAGCGGTTCGGCGCTCCGCGGACGCCGGGTCGCGACCGTGACCTCGGCCCCGGCGGCGGCCAGCGCCCGTACGGTCTCGGCACCGAGCCCCGAGGCGCCGCCGGTGACCACGGCGCGGCGGCCGGTGAGGTCCACGCCGTCGATCACCTCCCGTGCGTCGGTGTGGGCGGTGAAGGGCGTGGTCAGGAGGGCGGCGGCGGGATCGTGCCGGGGCGACCGGAGGGCCTGAGGGTTCGTTGTCATGCTTCGACGTTACGGCGGGCGGGCTGGACGAGCTATGGTCGATCGTCCTGCTTTCTTTAGCCGTCGTACGACCCGGGAGGCCGTCGTGGATCCGCTGGAAGACGTGCTCACCCTGGTGGAGACGCGCGGCCATCTGTCGACGAGTCTGGCGGCGGGCGGACGCTGGGCCGTGCGGTTCGAACCGCCGCAGGGGGTGAAGTTCAACGCCGTCCGACGCGGCTCCTGCCTGCTGGAGGTCGACGGTGTGGGTGGGCCGATCGCGCTGGCGGAGGGCGACTGCTACCTTCTCACCGGTCCCCGTTCCTTCACCCTGCGCAGTGACCTGGAGACCTCGCCGGTGCCCGCCGGGCCCTTGTTCGCCCGGGCGGAGGACGGTGTGGCCAGGGCGGGCCTGGGCGACGACGTGTTCCTGGTGGGCGGGCGGTTCTCCTTCGGTGCCCGTGCGCAGGAGCTGCTCCTTGACCGGCTGCCCCCGGTGGTGCACGTCCCCGCCGCCACCCCGCACGCGGAGACGGTGCGCTGGGCGCTCACCGCCATCGACGAGGAGCTGACACGCGGGCAGCCGGCCGCGGGGCTGGTGGCCGAGCACCTCGCCGTCGTCATGCTCGTCCATGTGCTGCGCCTGCATCTCGCGCGCGATCCGGACACGGCCTCGGGATGGCTGGCCGGACTCTCCGATCCGGCGGTCGCCGCCGCGCTGACCTCGCTGCACCGGGAACCGGCGCGTGCCTGGACCGTCGCGGAACTGGCGCGGGCCGCCGCGGTGTCGCGGTCCACGCTGGCCGTACGCTTCAAGACGTCGGTCGGCCAGGGGCCGCTGGAGTACCTCACCCGGTGGCGCATCGAGCTCGCGGCCCGGCAGCTGCGGCAGGGCAGCGCCACCCTCGCGATGATCGCCCGCTCGGTCGGCTACGGATCCGAGAGCGCCCTCAGCGTCGCCTTCAAGAGAGTCATGGGGACGTCTCCCGGCGACTACCGAAGACAGCAGGCGGGGCCGTCGTCACCGCTGCGGGGAACGCCGTCATAAGCTGGGCCGCGCACGCGAGGGACGGGAGAGCGGGATGGCCGAGGCGACGGAGCTGACCGGGGTCATGGCCGAGCTGGCCGCGCTCGACGACCCCAGGATCCGCGCGGTGAACGAGAAGCACGGCGACGACCACGGGGTGAATCTCGGCACACTGCGCGCGCTCGCCAAACGGCTCAGGACGCAGCAGGACCTCGCGCGGGAGCTGTGGGCCACCGGGGACACCGCGGCGCGGCTGCTGGCGCTGTTGGTCTGCCGCCCCAAGGCCTTCGACCGGGACGAGCTGGACGCCATGCTGCGCGAGGCGCGCACCCCCAAGGTGCAGGACTGGCTCGTCGGCTACGTCGTGAAGAAGAGCCCGTACGCGGAGGAGCTGCGCGTTACCTGGTTCGCCGACCCCGACCCGGTGGTCGCGAGCGCCGGCTGGGCGCTCACCACGGAGCGGGTGGCGAAGAAGCCGGAGGGTCTGGATCTGGCCGGGCTGCTCGATGTCGTCGAGGCGGAGATGAAGGACGCCCCGGACCGGCTGCAGTGGGCGATGAACCACTGTCTGGCGCAGATCGGCATCGAGCACCCCGGACACCGCGCCCGCGCGATCGCCATCGGTGAGCGCCTTGAGGTGCTGAAGGACTACCCGACGTCCCCGGGGTGCACGTCTCCGTTCGCGCCCGTGTGGATCGACGAGATGGTGCGCCGGCAGCAGGCCGGGTGACGGCGCGGGTACCTGCCCGGACGGCACGGTCAGCCGGCTTCACCCGTGCCGCGCCGACGAGGTCGCCTGCGCCGGCCGAGGCGGAATACCGGCGGCCCCGGCCGTGTTGGCCGCGATTGTTGATCAACGACGAGGAGAGGTCATGCCTGCGATTCTTCGGCCCCGTGCGCTGCGTCCCGGCGATCTGGTGGTGGTCACCGCGCTGTCGGGCCAGCTCGAGCCGGGAGAGGAGCCGCTGCTCGCGCGTGGTGTGGCGATCCTCGAACGGATGGGTTTCCGTGTGCGGGTCAGTGCGGCGGTCGACCCGGCGCGGAGCCGCTGGTGGGCCGCGGGCACTCCGGCCGAGCAGGCGGCCGAACTCAACTCCCTGCTCCGTGACCCGGAGGTGCGGGCCGTCGTCGCGCACACCGGCGGACAGGCCACCGTCGGGTACCTGGATCTGATCGATCTGGAGGCGATCCGGGCCGACCCCAAGCCGATCGTGGGCTACAGCGACATCTCGCTGCTGCACATGGCACTGCACGCGAGGACCGGCCTCGTGGGCTTCCACGCGGACATCGCCACCCACGGGTTCGGCAGTGACTGGTACACGCTGGGCGACGAGGCCCGTCGCACCGAACTGGTCGACCTCTACACCCGTGTGCTCACCGAGCCCGAAGCGCCGGGCGCGTTGCCGCCGCAGGGAGCCTGGGAAAGCTGGCGGCCGGGACGCGCGGAGGGACCGCTGTTCGGCGGGCTGCTGAACCGCCTGATCCTGCTGCAGGCGACGCCGTTCGCGCCCGACGCCGAACGGTTCGAGGGCGCCGTGCTGTTCTGGGAGGAACTGCAGCGGCCGGTCTCCCGTATCTGGAACGACCTGCACACGCTGCGGCTGTCCGGGGTGCTGGACCGGATCGCGGGGATGGTGGTCGGCGTCCCGACCGAGGTCACTCCGCATGAGGGCGGCGGGGGCCGCGCGGACCTCCGCGACGTCGTGCTCGACGTCCTGGGCGAGCGTGACATCCCGGTGCTCGCTCAGGTCGACTTCGGCCACACCTCGCCGAACCTGCCGCTGCCCCTCGGCGTCCGCGCACGCGTGGACGCCGACAACCGGACGCTTTCCCTGCTCGAACCGGCGGTCGCGGGCAGGTGACCCCCCCTGCGGCCTCGGTCCGGCGTCCGACCCGCGCGCGCCCTCGGTCCGACGTCGCGCCGCCATCCGAGACGGACGGGCCGGCGCTCCGCGTCGGCGGGCAGCGCCGACGCCACGGACCGGCCTCAGGCGTCGGCAGGCGCGGCGGACCGGCCTTACGCGTCGTGAGGCGGCGCGGACAGGGCGGGCCGGCCTACGCCTCGCCGGGCGGCGCGGACGGGGCCGACCGGCCCTGCCCGTCGGCGGGCTGCGCGGGCGTCAGCTGGGCCTGGACGGCGGGGCCGTAGCGTTCGACGGCCTCCTCGACCGGCGTGGCCCTGAGGTCCGTTCCCCGGGCGATGCCGAACATCACGCCGAGGCCGACCAGCGCGGCGAGGGCCAGTTCGGCGCGCAGCCCCGCGTCGGGTCCGGGCAGGCGGGCGGCGAGCCGACCGGTGACCTGAGCGCGGAAGTTGGCGCGCAGGATGTCGCCGTGGTCGCCCTGCAGCGGCGCGAACGCGATCCGCACCAGGGGGTCGGACCCGCGTTCGCGCTGGCTGACCAGGACGTGCCGGACCATGTGCCGGCCCAGGTCGTCCAGCGGCGCGTCGAGGAGCGCGGCGGCGTCCTCGTCGAAGGACATCACGTGGGCGAAGACGGCGTCCTTGTTGCCGAAGTACTTGAGGATCAGCGGCGGGCTGACCCCGGCGCGCTCCGCGACGGCCTTGAGGGTGATGTCGGCGTGGGCGTGGCGGGCGAGGAGGTGGCGGGCGGCGCGCAGGATGGCCGCCTTGGTCGCCTCGGCGTCCCGCCGACCGGCGCGGGGTGCCGCGCCGGGCGGTGGGGTGTCGGTGCTCACGCTTCCTCCATCTTGGTGCCGTCGGCGACGGGCCGGACATCCTTCGCACGGGCGGGCCCCGTCTCGGGGGCCGGGCCGCCGGGGATGAGCAGCGCCACCGCGCAGGCGACGAGGGCGATCGTGCCGGCGATGCCGAAGGCCATGAGGTAGCCGTGGAGCGTGGGCAGCGGGTGGCCGCCGACCGGGCTGGTGTGGTGCACCAGGACGGCGGCGACAGCGGCGCTGGAGACAGCCTGTCCCACGGTGCGCATCAGGACGTTGACGCCGTTGGCGGAGGCGGTCTGCGTGGCGGGGACGGCGCGCAGGATCAGGGCGGGGAGCGCCGAGTAGGCGAGGGTGGTGCCAATGGAGACGACCGTCGCACCCACCATGATCATCACCAGGGAGCGGCTGTCGGCGATGCGCACGCCGTAGCCGGCGGCGATGACCGCGGCGCCCAGGGCGAGGGTGATCCTCGGTCCGCGTGCCGCCGATATGCGGGCGGAGAGCGGGGACAGCAGCAGCATGACGACGCCGCTGGGCAGCAGCACCAGTCCCGTCTGGACGATGGACAGCCCCAGGCCGTAGTCGCTGGCCTCGGGGGCCTGGACGAGCTGCGCGGTGACGAGCGTGTTGGCGTAGAAGGCGAAGCCCGTCAGGAGGGCGGCCACGTGGGAGAGGCCGACGCGCGGGCTGGACACCAGGCGCAGGTCCACCAGCGGGCGTTCGGCGCGCAGTTGGTGCAGCCACCACACGGCGAGGACGAGGACGGCCGCGGCGGACAGGCTCACGACCGGGGCGCTCCCCCAGCCCCACTGGCCGCCCTGCGACACCGCGAGCAGCAGGCAGACGAGGCCGGCGGCCAGCCCGAGGGCGCCGGTGACGTCGAACCGGCCGGACTCACGCACCGGTGACTCGGGCACCGCCCAGCGGATCAGCGCGACACCGGCGGCGCCGAGGCCGGCGGTGACCCAGAACATGGCGTGCCAGTTCGCGTACTGGATGATCAGGGCCGCGGCGGGCAGGCCGAGCGCGGCGCCGATGCCGACGGTGGAGCTCATCAGCGCGATGGCGGAACCGCGTCGCTCCGGGGGCAGTTCGTCGCGCAGGATGCTGATCGACAGCGGTACCACGGAGACCGCGGCCCCCTGGAGCGCCCGGGCGGTGATCAGGAGCGCGATGTCGGTGGTGAGCGCGCAGACCACCGACCCCGCGGTCATGAGGGCGAGCGACAGCAACAGCACCAGGCGCTTGCCGTACATGTCACCGGCCCGGCCGAGCACGGGGGTGAGGACGGCGCCGGACAGCAGGGACGCGGTCACCATCCAGGAGACGGCGGACGCCGACGCCCCGGTCAGGCGGGGCAGGTCGGGCAGCAGGGGGACGACGACGGTCTGCATGACCGCCATGAGGATGCCGCCGTAGGCGAGGACCGGGATCGTGAGCCGGGCCCGCAGTCCGGCGCCGCCGGTCGGGTCGGGTATCGGACGGGCGACGCCATGAACACTCCAGCGACGGAAAGTGTGGTGATAGCGATTCACTTTAGCAGTGAATTCCTATTCACCTGGACGGAAGGCCGCTGAGGACGCAGGGAGCGCTTGCGTCAACGCCACCACCACCTTGCCCACTTATAGATGGATTCGCCACTTTCCTCCTATTCCGTGCAACGCCGTTTGCGCGTTTCTGCTCGAAAGGACGCCTTTTCGAGCACCTATTGACATGTCTCCGTCGGTCCCGTCAGAGTCGTTGCCGCCAGTGATGCCCGGTCGTGGATCGAAGGAGCGTTCACTCATGCCCGAACTTCCCCTGTTTCCCGCCGATTGCTCCTGGGAGGCGCGCTGGCCACCGGCGTGGCGGCCGCCGCCGGCGCGGGTGCGGCGCACGCGGCACCGGCCGCCGGTGCCGGCGCGGCCGTGCCGGTGCGGACCCCGCCGCCGCCCCGGTCAGAGATCCATGATCGACGTGCCCTTCGACGCCCACGAGACCGTCCGCGTCGGGCTGATCGGTCTCGGCAACCGGGGGTCCGGCATGGCCGAAGGCTGGGCCGCCGTCCCCGGGTGCCGGGTGACCGCCGTCTGTGACATCCGCGCCAACCGCGCCACTCCGTGGCGAACCGCCTCGTCGCCCTGGGCAAACCACGCCCCGCCGAGTACGGCGGCTCCGCGGACGCCTACGCACAGATGCTGAAGCGCGACGACATCGACCTCGTGTACATCGCCACGCCCTGGGAGTTCCACCACCGCCAGGGCAAGGCCGCACTGGAGGCGGGCAAGCACGCGATCGTCGAACTGCCGTCGCCACCGAGCTCGACGAGTTGTGGGATCTCGTCGACACCTCCGAGCGCACCCGCCGTCACCTGATGCTGTCGGAGAACTGCTCCTACGGCCGCAACGAGCTGGCCATGCTGAAGATGGCGCACGACGGGCTGTTCGGCGACGTCACCAACGGCCACGGCGGCTACCTGCACGACCTGCGGGACCTGCTGTTCTCCGACACGTACTACACCGACGCCTGGCGGCGGCTGTGGCACACCCGCAGCACCGCGTCGTTCTACCCGATGCACGGGCTGGCGCCGATCGCCGCCGCGATGGACATCAACCGCGGCGACCGCATGACGGTGCTGCGGGCGACCGCCACCGAACCCAAGGGCCTCGCCGACTACCGGGAACGCTTCATCGACAGGTCCCATCCCTCGTGGAAGGAGACCTACATCAACGGTGACCTCGTCACCTGTCTGATCGACACCGCCAAGGGGCGGGTCATCAGGGCGGAGCACGACGTCAGTTCACCCCGGCCGTACAGCAGGATCAACAGCCTGGCCGGCAGCCGCGGGATCTTCGAGGACTACGCGGGCACCTCGGCGACCGGGGGACGGATCTACGTCGAGCCGGACCACAGCGGGCACTCCTGGCGCGACTTCGACTCCTACCGCAAGGAGTTCGACCACTGGCTGTGGAAGAAGATAGGAGACGACGCGGCGAACAACGGTGGCCACGGCGGCATGGACTACGTACTGCAGTGGCGGACCGTCCAGTTGATGCGTGCCGGGCTGGTGCCGGACATCGACGTGTACGACTCGGCCTCCTGGTGCGCCCCCGTGCCCTTGAGCGTCAAGTCCCTTGCCGCGGGCGGCCGTCCGGTGGAGATCCCGGACTTCACGCGTGGCTCCTGGGTGAACCTCCGCATGGGCCTGGACTCCCGTGAGTCGGCCATGCCTCCCGTCGTGTGACCGCCGTACCGGACGACCGAGCTGAGGAGCAGGACGTATGAAGGCGACCCGATGGGTCAGTTCCCTGAGAGCGGTGGCGGTGGCGGCGGCGCTGACGCTGGCCGCCGTGCCCGCCGCCACCGCCGCGGAGTCCCCGGCGCAGTCGCCCGCGGCACGGACCGAGGTGTCGATCTCGCCGGTGGACCTGGACGGTCCGGCCATCGAAACCGTCCAGGTGACGGTGAAGAACGCCGGCCCGCAGCGGATGCGGTCGCTGAAGGTGGCGTTCACGGGCCCGGTCGGCTGGGCGGTCCAGCCGTCCGTCACCGCCGTCTCCGGTTCGTTCGCCGCTGGCGCGACCGCCTCGGCCGAGTTCCGCATCCAGGTGCCGGAGAGGCGGAGCGGGTTCACGCTGCGCACCTTCACCGCCACGGCCACCTACACCGGCGGTGACGGGGCGGGTTCGGCGACCGGCACCCGCACGGAGACCGTCGGCAGCCCGCTGCCCGATCTCGCCGCCGCCTACAACAACGTGGGGGTCACCGACGAGAGCGACACCGCGCCGGGCAACTACGACGGGGACGGCAACAGCTTCTCCGCGCAGAAGCTCGCGGCGGTCGGACTGACGCCGGGCAGCACGGTACGGGCCCTCGGCGCCGAACTGACCTGGCCGGACGTCGAACCGGGCACCAAGGACAACGTGTCGTCCCAGGGCCAGGCGATCACCCTGAGCGGGCAGGGCGGCAGACTCGTCCTCCTCGGTTCCGGTGTCACCAGCGGGGCCACCGGTACGGCGACCGTGTACTACACCGACGGCACCAGCAGCCGGGGCTCGTTCGGCTTCCCCAACTGGTCGTTCGACCCGGCCGACGCGCACGGTGCCACGCTGGTGGCGTCCAGCGACGGCCGCAACCGGCCGGACGGGTACGGCAACGCGGGGATCGACTACCGGATCTTCGCCCACTCCGTGCCCGTGGACGCGACGAAGCAGGTGCGGTTCGTGGTGCTGCCGTCCAACGGCAACGTCCACGTCTTCGCGATGGCCGTCGCCCCCTGAGCACCGAGCGGTCACCGCTCGCCGACGGTTCGCCGCGCCCTGTGGCGGCCGTCGGTGTGGCGGTTCAGACGGCGTGGACCTTGATGCCCGCCTCGGTGAGACGGGCCGCCGTCTCGGCGGGCAGCCCGGCGTCGGTCACCAGCACGTCCACGCGGTCCAGTCCGCAGATCCGCGCGAAGGCGCGCCGGCCCATCTTCGAGGAGTCGGTGACCACGATGACGCGGCGGGCCCGCTCGGCGAAGAGCCGGCTGACGCTGGCCTCGTCCTCCTGGTGGGTCATGAGCCCCAACTGCGGGTCCACGCCGTCGACTCCGAGGACGGCGACGTCGAGGACGACCTCGTTCAGCACTCCCACGGTGAGCGGTCCGACGAGCTCGTACGTCTGCGGGCGGGCCACTCCGCCGGTGACCACGATCTTCACCTGGGGGCGGACCGCGAGTTCCCCGGCGATGTTGAGCGCGTTGGTGACGACCGTGAACGCGGGCGCCGACGTCTCGGCCGGCTCGCGCCGCCCCCGGCCCTCGCGGCTGCCGCCCGCGCGCAGGGCGAGGGCCCGGGCCACCTCGGTGGTGGTGGTGCCGCCGTTCAGGCCCACCACGTCCCCGTCGGCGATCATCCCGGCGACGGCGGTCGCGATGCGCTGCTTCTCGGGAGCGTGCCGGGAGGACTTGTAGCGCAGGGGCAGCTCGTAGGAGACGCCGTGGGCGATGGCTCCGCCACGGGTGCGGACGAGCATCTGCTGTTCCGCGAGCTCGTCGAGGTCACGGCGGATGGTGGCGGGCGAGACGTCGAGTGCGGCGGCCGCGTCGTCGACTTCGATCCTGCCCTCGCCGGCCAGCAGTTCCAGCAGTTTGCTCCACCGATCGTGCTTGGACATGTGTCGGACTCCCTCGGCCTCGGTACTGCGCTCCGGACACGGTAAGGGACACCGTCGTCGACGGGGCCCCGGAGAACCACTGTGCGTGATGTTGCTCGGAACATCGTCACTCCCCGCATGTGCACGCAGCCAGTTCGCCCGTTTTCGCAACGGTCGGGTAACGACGTATGGACCTGACCTGCGGCGTGCCTGAATACTGCCCGACACGACAGGTGCTCATTACTGCTCGAAAAGCTCATCGATTGAGCATGTTCACGCATCGCATGTGGAGACAAGGCGGTAGACGGCAGTGAAGAAGAGAATGCTCGTCCTCTCGGCGGCCTGTGCGGCCGGTGCTCTGGTCCTGACCGCGTGCGGCGGCAGCGGGGAGTCCGCGGACGGAACGGTGACCCTGAAGCTCGTCGCCGCCGACTACGGCGACAAGGCGTCCAACAGCTCGACGGTCTACTGGGAGGACGTGGCCAAGCGTTTCGAGGCAGCCAACCCGAAGATCAAGATCGATGTGCAGGTCGTCAACTGGAACGACATCGACACGCAGGCCAAGACGATGATCCAGAGCGGCAACCTGCCGGACATCCTGCAGACCGGCGGCTACGCCGACAAGGTCGCCGACGACCTTCTCCACAAGGCCGAGGACGTGCTGTCCCCGGCCACCCGTGACAACCTGATCGACTCGTTCGCCGAGGCGGGCGAGGTGGACGGCGTGCAGTACGGCATTCCCTTCGTCTCCTCGGCCCGTGCCCTCTTCTACAACAAGAAGCTGTTCGCCGACGCCGGCATCACCGAGGCGCCGAAGAGCTGGGCCGACGTCAAGTCGGCCGCCGAGCGCATCAAGAAGAAGAACCCGGACGTCGTCCCGTACGCGCTGCCGCTCGGTCCGGAGGAGGCGCAGGGCGAGAGCCTCATCTGGGAGCTCGGCAACGGCGGCGGCTACACCGGCGCCGACGGCAAGTACACCCTCGACAGCGAGGCCAACGTCGAGACCTTCGAGTGGCTGCGCGACAACCTCGTGAAGCCCGGACTCACCTACAGCAACCCCGCCGCCACCGACCGCAAGACGGCCTTCGCCGACTTCGCCGCGGGCAAGGCGGGCATGCTCAACGGCCACCCGTCGCTGATCCAGATGTCCAAGGACGGCAACGTCGACTACGGCGTCGCGCCCATTCCCGGCAAGGACGGCGCCCTCGACTCCACCCTGGGCGTGGCCGACTGGGTGATGGCCTTCAAGGACCGCGGTCACCAGGAGGAGATCAAGAAGTTCCTCGACTTCGCGTACTCCAAGGAGAACACGCTGAAGTTCGACGAGATGTACAACCTGATGCCCGTCACCGAGGACACGCTGCAGGAGATGACCTCCAGCGGCAAGCACAAGGACCTCGAGCCGTTCTTCGAGCTGCTGCCGAAGGCGTCCTTCTACCCCCTCGGCGACACCACCTGGGACGCCGTCTCCGCCGAGATCAAGAAGAGCGGCGGCACGGCGGTCGGGGAGGACCCGGCCAAGGTGCTCGGCGACCTGCAGAAGAAGGCCGAACAGGCCCTCGCGAACCAGTAGATCCGCAGGCACCGACACACGGAAGGCACCCCCGTGTCCAGCAATGTCACCTCCGGCGGCCCCAGGCCGCCCCGCACGGGCCGGAGCGGCGCCCGCCGCTCCGGCCTCGGCCGGCTCGGACCGCTGCCCTGGATCGGGCCCGCCGTCCTGCTCATCGTGGTCGTCGTGCTGTGGCCCGTCTACGAGATGGTCCGCACCTCGTTCCTCAAGATCAGCGTCAGCGGCTTCGTCCGGGGCTGGGCCGGCCTGGACAAGTACCGGCAGCTGTTCGACGAGCCGGGCCTCGGCTCCGTCGTCACCGCCACCGTGGTGTGGACCGTCGGGGTGGTCGCACTGACCATGGTGATCTCCCTGGCCCTGGCCCAGCTGTTCAACCAGCGGTTCCCCGGCCGCCGTCTGACCCGGTGGGCGCTCATCGCCCCGTGGGCCGCGTCCGTGCTGATGACCGCCATCGGCTTCAAGTGGATGCTGGACCGGACCGCCGGTGTGCTCAACACCGTGATGACCGACCTCGGCGTCATCGACTCCCCCAAGGACTGGCTGGGCGACCCGTCGACCGCCTGGCCCTGGATGATGTTCGTGGCGGTCTTCGTCTCCCTGCCCTTCACCACGTACACCCTCCTCGCGGGACTGCAGACCGTGCCCGACGAGGTGTACGAGGCCGCCCGCGTCGACGGCGCCGGCGTGTGGCAGACCTACGTCCGCATCACCCTGCCCCTGCTGCGCCCGGCGTTCCTGGTCGGCGTCGTCATCAACCTGATCAACGTCTTCAACTCGTTCCCCGTCATCTGGGGCATGACCCGGGGTGGCCCGGACAGCGACACGGCGACCACCACCGTGTTCATGTACCAGCTCAAGAACTCCGACATCGGGGAGTCCGCGGCCATGTCCGTCGTCAACTTCGCCCTGGTCGTCGTGATGGTGGCGGCCTTCCTGAAGGTCAGCCGCTGGAACCAGGAGGAGGCGTGATGGCCCAGCAGACGATCCCGGCCCCCCTCACGAAGACCGCGCCGGCGGAGGCGAAGGAACGCAGGCCGGCCCGCCCCCGGCGTGCGCTGCGGCCCCGTACGGTGCTCGTCGCCGCCGTCGCCTGGCTGATCGCCGCCGTGTTCCTGCTGCCGTACCTGCAGATGGTGATCACCGCGCTGCGCCCGGCCGGTGAACTGCGCGACGCCACCTACCTGCCCGACCAATTCGCCTGGTCCAACTTCGTCGACGTCTGGCGGGAGTCGAACCTCGGCAGCAACCTCCGCGTCACCCTCCTCGTGGCCGGCGGCTCCACCCTTCTGGTCCTGCTGGTCGCCGTCCCGGCCGCCTACTACACGGCCCGGGTCAAGTACCGCGGGCGCAAGGTGTTCCTGCTGCTCGTGCTGGTCACGCAGATGTTCCAGCCGACCTCGCTGCTGGTGGGCCTCTACCGCGAGTTCTACCAACTGGGCATGCTCAACTCGGTGTGGACCCTGGTGCTGTGCAACGCCGCGTTCAACCTGGCGTTCGCGATCTGGATCCTCACCGCCTATTTCTCCGCCATACCCGTGCAGTTGGAGGAGGCAGCGATGATCGACGGTCTCGGCCGGGGCGGTGCGCTGCTGCGGGTGACGCTGCCGCTGGCCATGCCCGGCGTCGTCACCGCGGTCATCTTCACCTTCATCGCCGCGTGGAACGAGTTCGTCATGGGCCTGACCCTGTCCACCGTCCCGGAGAGCCAGCCGCTGACCGTCGGCATCAACAGCTTCATCGGCAACTACACCGTCCAGTGGAACTACTTGTTCGCCGCGTCCGTGATCGCGATCGTGCCCGTCGTGGTGCTCTTCGCCTTCATCGAACGCCACGTGGTGTCCGGGCTCACCGCCGGCTCGGTGAAGTAGACGGCCCTTCGCGCCGCGTCCCCCACTCCCCGTTCCTGAAGGAGCACATCGCCTTGTCCACTTCCTCCCGCACCTCGGCCGAGATCGCCTCCCAGCCCACCGTGTGGCGTCAGGCCGCCGCGTCCCTGCCGCGCCAGGCATGGGCCCTGCCGAGGCGGGGCGAGCGCGTCGCCGTCGTCGGCTGCGGCACCTCCTGGTTCATGGCCCAGTCGTACGCGATCCTGCGTGAGACGGGCGGCCACGGCGAGACGGACGCCTTCGCCGCCTCGGAGTTCCCGTCCGGCCGGCAGTACGACCGGGTCCTCGCCATCACCCGGTCGGGCACCACCACCGAGGTGCTCGACCTGCTGCGCCGGGTCAAGGGCACCGTGGCGACCGGCGCGATCACCGCCGACCCGGAGACCCCGGTGATGCAGGCGGCCGACGCCGTCGCCGTGCTGGACTTCGCCGACGAGGAGTCGGTCGTCCAGACCCGGTTCGCCACGGCCAACCTGGCGCTGCTGCGCGCCCACCTGGAGTCGGAGGGTGCGCTGCCCGCCGGTGTCCTGCCGCTGGACGCGGTCGTCCGGGACGCCGAACGGGCCGTGTACGAGGGCCTCGACGCGGCCGTCGTCGGCGCCGAGCAGTTCACGTTCCTCGGCACCGGCTGGACGTGCGGGCTGGCGCAGGAGGCCGCGTTGAAGATGCGGGAGGCGGCGGGCGCGTGGACGGAGGCCTACCCGGCGATGGAGTACCGCCACGGGCCGATCAGCATCACCGGGCCGGGACGGGTCACCTGGGCGTTCGGCCGGCTTCCTGAAGGGCTGGACGACGACGTGGCCCGGGTGGGCGGCACCCTGGTGGCCGACTCCACCGGTACGGCCGGGAGCCTGGACCCGCTCGCCGACCTGATCCGGGCCCAGCGACTCGCCGTGGCCTGCGCCGAGGCGCGCGGCTACGACCCCGACCGGCCCCGCAACCTCACGCGGTCCGTCGTCCTCCAGGACGGTCATGCCTGAGTCCGCGGCCCGGCGCGTGGCGGGCGGTGCCGGTAAGCGGGCGGGCGGACTCCTGCCCGCCGGCACCCGGGTGCAGGGCCGGGCGGCCATGCTGCCGGCCGCCGGTGCGCCGACGGGGAACCGGGCGGCCGGTCCTCTGACCTCCGGTGCGCGGAAGGGGGGCCGTCACCCGTGATCCTCACCGTCACCCTGAACGCCGCCCTCGACGTCACCTACGGGGTCGACAGCCTGCGTCCGCGCACCTCGCACCGCGTGGGCACCGCCCACCGGCGGGCCGGGGGCAAGGGCGTCAACGTGGCCAGGGTCCTCGCCGCCCTGGGGCACGACGTCACCGTCACCGGGCTGGCCGGCGGCCCCACCGGCGCCCTGCTCCGCGAGGACCTGCGTGCCGTGGCGGGGCTGCGTGACGAACTGGTCCCCGTGGCGGGCGAGTCGCGGCAGACAGTCACCGTCGTGTCCGGCGACGACGGCGACGCCACCGTGTTCAACGAGCAGGGCCCAAAGGTGAGTTCGCGGGAGTGGCGGGCCTTCGCCGACCGTTTCGCGGTGCTGGTGCGTGAGGCGTCAGTGGTCACGCTCTGCGGCAGTCTGCCGCCAGGGCTGCCGTCCGACGCGTACGCCCGCCTGGTGCGCACCGCCGCCGGGGCGGGGGCGCTCACCGTGCTGGACACGAGCGGTCCCCCGCTCCTCGACGCGCTGGGTGCCGGCCCCGACGTCGTCAAACCCAATGCCGCCGAACTCGCGGCCGCCACCGGTTGCGCCGACGCCGCAGAGGGGGCGGCGCGGCTGCGTGCCCTCGGCGCCCGCTCCGTCGTGGTGTCGTCCGGACCCGACGGCCTTCTCGCCGACACCCCCGGCGGCCGTCTGCGCGCCGCACCCCCCGAACGGCTGGCCGGCAACCCCACCGGGGCGGGCGACGCCTGTGTCGCCGCCCTCGCGGCGGGGCTCGCCGGCGGCGCGGACTGGCCGGTCGTCCTGCGCGAGGCCGTGGCCCTGTCGGCCGCCGCCGTCGCCCGCCCCGTCGCCGGTGACGTCGACGCCGGCGTCCACCGACGTTTCCGTACCGCCGTGATCGTGGAGGAACTCCATGCCCCTCAGTCCCACTGACGACATCGTCGGCCCCGCCTTCCGAGCCGGCGTCGGCGTCGGGGCGTTCAACGTGGTGCAGCTCGAGCACGCCGAGGCCATCGTGAGCGGCGCCGAGGCCGCCGGGCGGCCCGTGATCCTCCAGATCAGCGAGAACACCGCCCGCTACCACGGTGCGCTCGCGCCGGTGGGCCTCGCGACCCTCGCCGTCGCACGGGCGGCGCTCATACCCGTCGCCGTGCACCTCGACCACGCGGAGTCCGTCGACCTGGTGCACGAGGCGGTACGGCTCGGCTTCTCCTCCGTCATGTTCGACGCCTCCCGGCTTCCCTACGGGGAGAACCTGAGGGCGACCCGGGAGATCACCGAGTACTGCCACGCGCGGGGCGTGTGGGTGGAGGCGGAGCTCGGGGAGGTCGGGGGCAAGGACGGCGCGCACGCTCCCGGGGCGCGCACCGATCCGGTGGAGGCGCGGGACTTCGTCGCCGCCACCGGGGTCGACGCCCTGGCGGTGGCGGTGGGCAGTTCCCACGCCATGACCACCAGGGACGCCGTGCTGGACTTCGCGCTCATCGCCGCCCTGCGCGACACCGTGGGTGTGCCGCTGGTGCTGCACGGCTCGTCCGGGGTGGCCGACGCGGAGCTCGCCCGGGCCGTGGAGGCGGGGATGACGAAGGTCAACGTCTCGACCCACCTGAACAAGGAGTTCACCCGGGCCGCCCGCACCTACCTGCACGCCCACCCGTCGGCCGTCGACCCCCGCAGGTACCTCGGCCCGGCCCGGGACGCGGTGGCGGGTGCGGTGACCCACCTGCTGAAGGTGCTGCACAGCGGGCACGAGTGAGGTACGGCGGGCGGCCTCGGCGGCGGGGGTGTCTGGTGCCCTGAGGGGCGATCAGTGGCATATGTCGCCCGGAGTGTGTTTGATCACGACGTTGTGAGGCTCGCCCGGTTGGAGCGCCCGTCGGGGCATCTGGCAGGCTGGTCCTGCGGCAACCACGCACGGACGACGAGGACCGGCGCCGGACCGCCCCCACCGACCAGGCACCGCTGCCACCGGACGTACACCGGTGACGCGGTGCCGAGCGGTGTGTGCCCACACCCGGCTCCCACTTCGGAAGGCTCTTCCCTGCCATGCCCTTGGCTTTGTTCGCCCTGGCCGTCGTCGCGTTCGGCATCGGCACGACCGAGTTCGTCACAATGGGTCTCCTCCCGCAGATCGCCGACGGCGTGGCGGTGTCCGTGCCGGACGCGGGCAACGTTGTCTCCGCCTACGCCCTGGGCGTGGTCGTCGGGGCGCCGCTGCTGACCGCGATGGGTGCGCGGGTGCCGCACAAGCGGCTGCTGCTGATGCTCACGGGCCTGTTCGTCGTCGGGAACGTCGCCTCCGCGCTCGCCCCGAACTACGGGCTGCTGTTCGCCGCGCGCATCCTCGCGGGCCTCCCCCACGGCGCGCTGTTCGGCGTCGGCGCCGTCGTCGCCTCCAAGCTGGTCGCACCCGACCGGGCCGCCCGCGCGGTGTCGATGATGTTCCTCGGCCTGACGGTCGCCAACATCGTCGGCGTCCCCGCCGGGACCGCGCTCGGGCAGCAGCTCGGCTGGCGCTGGGCGTACGCGGCGGTGGCCGTCATCGGCGTGCTGGCGCTGGCCGCTCTGGTACGGCTCGTGCCCCACCAGCCGCGCGGCGAGCAGGCCGGTGTCCTGCACGAGCTGCGCGCGATGAAGAACAAGCAGGTGCTGCTCGGCATCGTCACGGCGGTCGTCGGATTCGGCGGCTACTTCGCCATGTACAGCTATCTCGTGCCGATGCTGACCCACCTGACCGGCATCTCGGACTCCTCGACCACCCTGGTGCTCGCGCTTTTCGGCGTCGGCATGACGCTCGGCACCCTCGTCGCCGGCCCGCTCACCGACCGGGCGCTGCGCCCGACCCTCTACGGCGGTTTCGCGCTGCTGGCGGCGGCGCTGGTGACGCTGCACTTCGTCATCGGTCACCTGGTGCCCGCGCTGATCGTCATCACGGTGACCGGTGGCCTGAGTGCGCTGATCACCACGCCGGTGCAGATGCTGCTGATGACGAAGGCGCACGAGGCGCCGACGATGGCGGCCGCGTCCAACCACTCCGCCTTCAACCTGGCGAACGCGGGCGGTGCCTGGCTGGGCGGCCTGGTCATCGCGGCCGGCTGGGGCTGGTCCTCCCCCACCCTGGTCGGCGCCGCCCTGGCCCTGGTGGGACTTGCCCTCGCCGCGACCGGCGGCTACCTCGACCGGGGGTCCCGCGCCTCGAAGGTCGTCCTCGCGTCGCCGGGCGCCGACACCCACCGCACACCCGAGAAGACGCCCACGACGGCCTGCCCCCAGGACCCGTCGGTCTGACCCGCCGACCGGCAGCCTCGTCACCCCCGGGCCGGCCCTGGCCGCCCGGGGCGTTGTTTCTCCACCGGCCCTCCGCGGAACCGCGAAGGAGGACGGCCGTTGCCTGGCCGACCAGGCGGCGCCACCAGTCCAAAGGGGTGACGGTGATGGCGCGGCCGGGGTCCTGGTCCCAGGCCGTGGCGTGCCAGTTCCTCCGCGGACACGCGCACGTGCCGCTCCGCGTTCTCCGTCATCACCACGGTCCGAGCATGCGCAGACTCTGGCACACCCCACCGACAACCGGCTTCCGCGTCTGCCCCGAAGCTCTGGACTTGCTCAAAAGGCGCTTCGGACGGCGTGCTCGCGGGGCATCGTGCGAGCAGCCGATGAACGGCATCCGCGGAGGGGACGGTCATGTTGGTGGTGCTTCTGTTGGCCGGAGGGTTCATCGTGGTGATCGCCTCCTTGATCATGTGGTCCGTGCTCCGGACGTTGTCCGGCACCGGGACCCGTCCCGGTCCGCAGCCGGCCGCGCGCCGTTCGCGGGGTGCCGGCGGAGCCTGGACGGGCGCACACAGCTCGCACGGCTCGGCGTCGGCACACGGTGCGGGCAGCAGCGATCCTCAGCCGAGCTGGTGGGACGGGGGCTCGGGCGGGAGCTCCTCGAGCGGATGCTCGGGGGACACGGCGTCCTCGTGCGGCAGCACCTCCTCCTGCGGGAGTTCCTCCTCGTCCTGCGGCAGCAGTTCGTCCTCGTCCTGCGGCAGTTCCTGCTGACCCGAGCCCGAGGCGCCCGGCGCACCGTCACCGCGAGCGCGTCATGACCGGGCGTGGGCGGGCAGCCGTACGCTGCCCGCCCCTGCCCGGTCCGCCGAGTCCGTCAGCCGCGGTCGGCCGCCGACGTCTCCTTGCTGTCCGTGCGGTCCTTGCCGTCGTTGCGGGACAGCGCGCCGGGCCACCACGCCTTGGGGCCGATGTCGATCACCAGCGCGGGCACCAGGAGCGAGCGGACCACGAGGGTGTCCAGCAGCACGCCGAAGGCCACGATGAAGGCGATCTGCACCAGGAAGGCCAGCGGAATGACCATCAGCGCGGCGAAGGTCGCCGCGAGGACCACGCCGGCCGAGGTGATGACGCCGCCGGTCGTGGTCAGTCCGCGCAGCACGCCCTGCCGGGTGCCGTGCGTCAGTGCCTCCTCACGGACCCGGGACATCAGGAAGATGTTGTAGTCGACGCCCAGGGCCACCAGGAACACGAATCCGTACAGCGGGACAGACGCGTCGGTGCCGCTGAAGCCGAAGAGGTGCTCGAAGACCAGCGCGGAGATGCCGAGGGTGGCCAGGAAGTTGAGACCCACGGTCGCCACCAGCAGCACGGGCACGAGCACGGACCGCAGCAGCAGCACGAGGATCAGCAGGATCACGACGAGGATGATCGGGACGATCAGGGTCCGGTCGTCGGAGGCGGTCTGCTGGGTGTCGACCTGCTGGGCGGTGTAGCCGCCGACGAGCGCGTCGGCCCCGGAGATCGCGTGCAGGTTGTCGCGCAGCCGCTGGACGGTCTTCTTCGCGGCGTCGCTGTCGGCGGCGGCCTCCAGCGTGGCGTCGATGCGCGCCCGTCCGTCGACGACCAGGGGCTCCCCGCCGCCGGGCCTTCCGGAGGCGGAGACCGGGTCGGCGGAGGCGACGCCCTCGGTCCTGCGGGCGGCGGCCGTCACCTCGTCGAGGCGGTCGGCGTCGGTGAGGATGACGGCCGGGTTGCCCGATCCGCCGGGGAAGTGCTCGCCGAGCGTCTGCTGGGCGGCGACCGACGGCGCGTCGTTCACGAAGATCTCGTCGAGCGGGGTGCCCTTGGCGGACAGCGACGGGGAGAAGGCCGCGAAAACGGCGAGGACCAGCGCGGTCAGCAGCCACACGCGGCGCGGCCTGCGGTCGACGGTCGCGGCGACACGGCGCCACACCCTGTGCCCCTCGACGGAGGCGTCCGACTCCTTGGGCCTGGCGGGCCAGTACGCGCCGCGGCCCAGCAGGGCCAGTGCGGCCGGCAGGAAGGTGAGCGCCGAGACCACGGCGCACACGATGCCGATGGCGCCGACCGGGCCGAGGGCGCGGTTGTTCGTGAGGTCGCTGGCGAGCAGTGTCAGCAGACCGAGGGCCACGGTGGCCGCGCTGGCGGTGATGGCGCCGAACGACCTGCGGGCGGCGGCCAGGGCGGCCGCGAACCGGTCGCCGCTCACGGCGAGTTCCTCGCGGAAGCGGGCCGCGAGCAGCAGGGCGTAGTCGGTGGCCGCGCCGATGACGAGGATCGACAGGATGCCCTGTACCTGGCCGTCGACCCGCACCACGTCGTGGTCGGCCAGGACGTAGACGACCGCGCAGGCGAGGCCGAGGGCGAAGACGGAGCCGAGGATGATGACGAAGGGCAGCAGGACGCTTCGGTAGACCAGCAGGAGGATGACCAGTACGGCGGCGAGTGCCACGCCGAGCAGCAGTCCGTCGATGCCGGCGAACGCGTCCGACAGGTCGACCTGACTGGCCGCGGGGCCCGCCACCTGGGCCTTCGTGCCGGGAACACTTTCCGCGGCCTCGCGCACCTCGTCGACCACGTCCGCCAGGCCGTCGCCGAGGTCGGTCTTGAGCTGCACGACCGCCTGCAGCGCCTCTCCGTCTCTGGAGGGGAAGGCCGGTGAGGGTGTGCCGACGACACCGGGCCTGCCGGCGAGTGCGGCGACCGCGCGGGTGGCATCGGTGCGCTGGGCGTCGGTGACGCGGTCTCCGTCCGCCGTCCATACGACGATCGCCGGGAGCGTCGCCTGCTGGTCGAACGCCTCACGCTCGTCGAGCACCTGCGTGGACTCGGCGCTCTGCGGCAGGAAGGAGGCCTGGTCGTTGGTGGCCACCTCGCCGAGCTTGCCCGCGTACGGGCCGAGCATCCCGCCCACGCCGAGCCAGACGATCAACAGAGCGAGCGGGACGAGCCAGCGGGCCCGGCGTGGTGCGGTTGTCATGTGAGTTCCTACTGACGCGAGGGTTATGTCACTGATCAATTATGTCAATGATCGAGTGATCCTATACTGGCCCTCATGAGCGGCTCCGAAACCCCCGCATCTCCTCCGCCGGAGGAGTGCCCGACAGGGCTCCAGTCATTCGCGGTGCAACTGCGCCGGATGACTGCCGAGTTCAACCGCATCGTCCAGGAGTTCGCGCAGGAGCACGGCCTGCACCACACGGACATGCAGGCACTGATCGCGATCCTCGACGCCGGCGGGCCGGATGAGCCCATGACGCCGGGTCGCCTGCGCAAGCAGCTCAACCTCACCTCCGGTGCGATGACAGCATGCCTGGACCGGCTGGAGCGGGCGGGTCACATCCGGCGTGTCCGGGCGGTCGACGACCGTCGCGTGGTGCACCTGGAGTACGCGGAGCGCGCCAAGGGGCTGGCCCGGGAGTACTTCCGGCCGCTCGCGCGGAGCACCGACGCCGCCCGTGAGCGCTTCACCAGTGATGAGCTGCGCGTGGTCATCCGGTTCCTCGGCGAACTGAACCAGGAACTGACGCTGCTGCGCCGGCACGGGGACTGACACAAGGGGCGGCGGACGGCCGGACCGGGGCACACGCCCGGCCCGGCCGTCCGCCGTTCCATCTCCGCACGCCACCGGTCGGCGACCTTGCACGCGACCGCCCGGTGACCCGACACACCGTCGGAGCAACCGCATCCTCCCGATGACCGGCATCGAAAAGGATGAGCGTTGTCGCGCCCTGGAGACAGCGGCCCGCGCCCACCCCCTCACCGCCCGGGACGCGGGAGAGGCCGTCGAACAGGGCCCCGCGCAGGCGGTCCTGACGGCTCCCCCGCATCCGTGCCCCAGGTCACCGGTCCGATCACTGGCACGGCCGGCCGCACGCACCGGACCCCGGGACGCGGACGTCCGGATCAGCCGTCCGTGACGGGACGCCGGTCGTCCAGTGCCGGACGCCGGTCGTCCGGTGCGGTGAGCGACGCGTCCAGCACCGGGTGGAGCAGCGGGCGTTTGGCGCTGCGGCCGTCGCCGGAGGACCGGCCCCTCAGCCGGCGGAGCAGCCATGGTCCCAGGAAGCCCGCGGCCCACCGGAGTTCCGTGCCGACGGCGCGCACGCCGGTGGGCAGGGTCTGGGGCGGGAGGGGGTGGGTCCAGGTGTCGTCGCTGCCCGGCAGGGACAGGGCCTGGGCGAGGGCGGCGGCGATGCGCCGGTGACCCAGGGGGCTCGCATGAAGCCGGTCGTGGCTCCACAGCCGGGGGTCGCCCGCCACCGGATGGAGCGCCGTCTCGGCGACGATCACCCCGTGCCGCCGGGCGGTGTCGCGTATGCCCTCGTTGAGCTCCGTGACCCGGGGGATGAGGGGGCGCGCGATCGGGCAGACGCGGGAGAGGTCGGGCACGGTGATCGTGGCGACCAGGGCGCCCTGTGCGGTGAGGGCGCCGAACATGGCGTCCAGGTGGGTGCAGACCTCGTCGGCGTCGAAGCGGGGTCGCAGCAGGTCGTTCACTCCGGCGACGACGGTGGCGAGGTCGGGCCGCAGCGCGAGGGCGGGGGCGAGCTGCTCGGCGTGGATCTGCGCGGCGAGGCGGCCCCGTACGGCCAGGTTGGCGTACTGGAGGGCGGGCTCGTGGCGGGCGAGGTGCTCGGCGAGGCGGTCGGCGAAACCGCGCAGGCCGCCGATGTCGTCGCCGTCGCCGAGGCCCTCGGTCTGGCTGTCCCCGAGGGCGACGTAGCGGAGGTAGGAGGTGTCAGTGCCGGGCACGGCTGTGCCGCCTTCCTTCGAGTACGGCGACGGTCCGCAGGCACCAGTCGCGGTTCTCCTGCTCGAACGCCACGCCGCGGAGGCAGGTCAGGTAGGGGCCGATCCGGTCGCCGTGTCGGAGGAAGTCCTCCTCGTCGCGTTCCCCGCGCAGGCGCCGCAACAGCGCTTCGAACAGCTCGATCCGGGCGCGGGCGATCTCGGCGCGTTCCGTGAGCTGCTCGACGAGGACGGCGGTGTCGACCCGGTCCGCCGCCTGCACCTTGACCATGAGGTCGTCCCGGACGAAGGCGGGCTTGGCGGAGGCGGCCGTGAATGCCTCCAGCTCCGCCAGGCCGGCGTCGGTCACCTGGAACAGCCGCTTGTTGGGCCGGCTCTCCTGGACCACCTCCCGGCCCTCGACGAGGCCCTGCTGCTCCAGCCGGGTCAGCTCGGCGTAGAGCTGCTGAGGCTGTGCGTACCAGAAGTTGGCCACGCCCACGTCGAACGCCTTGGCCAGCTGGTAGCCGCTGAGCTCGCCGTCGAGCAGCGCCGCCAGCACCGCGTGTTTGAGTGCCATGCGATCCCCTCCTGCTCCGCCTCTGTCGCGTCGCAGGCTCCCCATGATAGTCATGAATCTGACTACTCACATCCATGACTATCAAGGTGGTGTGGCCCGTGAACACCGCGGACCGTTTCCGTGCAGCCGTCGACAACCGGGACCTGGCTGCCCTGGAGGACCTGTTCACCGACGACATCCGCCTCTACAGCCCGGTGAAGTTCACGCCGTTCGAGGGCAAGCCGATGGTGACGGGGCTCTTCGGGGTGCTGCTGCGCACCTTCGAGGACTTCCGCTACGTCGGTGATCACACCGGCACCGCGCAGACCAGCGCGGACGGGGCGACGCTGCCGTCCGCGGTGCTGCTCTTCCGCGCCACGGCGGGCGGCAGGGAGATCCATGGCATCGACCTGCTGCACTTCGCCGAGGACGGCCGGATCAAGGAGTTCACCGTGATGGTGAGGCCCCGGTCCGCCGTGGAGGCGCTCGGTCAGGCCGTGCTCGAAGGCCTCGTGGCCGACGGCCTGGTGCCTGCACCGTAGGCCACCGGCCGACACCCAAGGCCACCGGCCGGCACCCAAGGCCACCGGCCGGCACCGTGGGAGACCGGCCGGGCACGCGGTGCGGCCGCTGCTGTTCCCCGAGCTCCGGGCCTTCCGGCGGCGTATTCTGCGGGCGTGGAGCTGCGGTTCGAGACACGCCACTCCGACTCGCCGTGGGTCGACAGCGTCTGGACGTGCACCAGTGAGCAGGTCGCCACCATGACGTCCGTCGCCGGGGTGCGGCTGGGGCTGGTGTTCTGGCAGCAGGACGGCCGGTCGTACGCGGCGGTCACGGGCCCCGAGACCCGTACGGGTACGGCACCCGTGCCCGAGGGGGCCACGTTCACCGGGATCGAGTTCGCCGTGGGCAGCACGCTGCGTATGGTGCCGACCGCGGAGCTGATCGACGGTGGTGTCGCGCTCCCCGACACGTCGCACCGGACGTTCCGGCTGGACGGCGCCCGCTGGGAGACGCCCGGTCCCGACGACGCCGAGGCGCTGGTCGAGCGGATGGTGCGGGCCGGGGTGCTGGCCCGCGATCCGTTCGTCACGGACGTGCTCCGCGGCCATCGGCCCGCCGTCTCGCAGCGGACCGTCGAGCGACGCTTCCGCGCCGCGACGGGGCTCACCCAGGGCGCCGTACGGCAGATCGAGCGGGCGCGCACGGCGGCGCACCTGCTGGCGGCCGGCCATCCGGCGACCGACGTCGCGGTCAAGCTCGACTACTTCGACGAGCCGCATCTGGCCCGGGCCCTGCGGACGTATGTCGGGCGCACCGCCCGGCAGTTGCGTGAGGGCGCGGGCGGTGCGATCGGCCTCGACGTCGATCAGCGCCTGACGTCGTAGACCATTTTGACGATGCCGTTGGAGTACGTCTGCGACTCCCGCAGTGCGAGCATCTGCTTGTCCCGGTCGGCGCGGCCGAACAGGCTCTTGCCGGCGCCGAGCAGCACGGGGAAGACCAGCAGGTTGTACTGGTCGATCAGGCCCGCGTCCGACAGCCGCCGGGCCAGTTCCGCACTGCCGTGGATGAAGATCGCGCCGCCGTCGCCCTCCTTGAGCGCGGCGACGTCCTCGGCCGAGCGCAGGACCGTGGTCGGCCCCCAGCCATCCACCAGGGCGTCCTCGGACAACGTCGTCGACATCACGTACTTCGGCAGGTCGCGGTAGGCGGCGTGGTCCTCCGATCCGGGCCAGACGGCGGCGAACGCCTCGTAGCTGCGGCGGCCGAACATCAGTGCTGTCGTGTCGGCCAGTTCCTCGCCCTTCAGCGACCAGGCCTCCTCGACGAAGTCGAGGTCCTTCACCACCCAGCCGCCGCTGCGGTGCTCCTCCCCCGGCCCTCCGCCGGGCGAGTCCACCACGCCGTCCAGCGACATGAATCCCGTGTACACCAGTTTCCGCACGATGCGCCTCCTCGGTCCCCCTGTGCTTGCGTGTTCACGTTAGAGGGAGGCGGGGACGGCCGTCTTGGACGAAAACGACAGCGACGGCGGTCGGCGGCCTCGTCACGCGGGTCAGCGGCGGCCGGGTGAGGCGTGGGGCTGGAGCAGTTGGTCGACGGGAGCGTGGTCGTCGGTGAGGACGGGGGCGTCGCCAATCCATGAGGTGAGTGCGTCGCCCGTGGCGATCGTCCAGCCCGTGCGGCGGGCGTCGAGCGCCCTCTGGATCGCGCGCAGGTCGACGGTGCGGTCGGAGGCGACGACCACGACGTTGCCGCCGACGGGCTCCTCGGAGCGGGCGAGGCCGATGTCGGTGGGTTCGCCGAGGAGTGCGACATGCTCGAACACCTCGCCGACCGTGACCAGTTCGGCCTTCGTGAAGGACATGTCGCCGTGGTCGATGAGGTTGGCGACGTACAGGCCGTCCGCGGCGAGGACGCGCCGTACCTCCGTCAGCGCCTCCACGGTGGTCAGGTGCCACGGGACACTGACACCTCCGAACGCGTCGCCGACGACGAGGTCGAGACTGCCGGTGTCCAGCCGCTTCAGCCCCAGCCTGCCGTCCTCGGTGCGCACATCGATGCCGGTCCCCGGCGCGAGCCCGAATCGTTCGCGGTCGATGCGGACGACCCCGCCGTCGATCTCGGAGACCACGCTACGCGTGCCGGGGCGGGCGGCCGCGAGATAGCGGGGCACGGTCAGCCCGCCACCGCCCAGGTGGTGGGCGGCGAGCGGCTGATCCCCGGGGTACGCGGCGTCGGCCACCGACGCGACGGCCTTGACGTAGGTGAACTCCAGGTGGGTCGGGTCGTCGACGTCGACGTAGGAGTGCCGCACGCCGTCCAGGACGAGCGTGTGGCCGCCGTCCCGGGCGGGGTCGGCGACGACCTGGGCGCAGTGGTACCTGGTCTCGACGTCACAGTCGCCCGGCGCGACGGAAGCCGCCAGGCCTCCCGCGGCCAGGGCGAGCGCCAGGGCGGCCGGGGCGCCGTTCCGGCCGCGCATCCGCCGGCTGACCGGCACCGAGGCGATCACCAGCAGCGCGCCGAGGCCGATCAGGATGCCGCTGACCGGCAGTCTCGACAGCAGGACGAAGCCGGTCAGGACGGTGCCGACGATCGATCCCACCGTCCCGATGCCGGACAGCCGGCCGACCACGGTGCCGGTCTCGGCGAGGCTGGTCAGGCGCACCTTGGTCACCAGGGTGTCACCGCGGACAGCAGCGCGCCCGGCACCAGGACGGTCAGCGCCGCGACGAGGATCAGCAGCGCCGGCGCCCCTTCCGCCGTGCTGCGGAGCACGGCCGGAGTGAGAGCCACGACCACGCCGGAGATGCCGAGTGCGGGTCCGAGGAGCCGCAGCGGATCGACCTGGTCGGCGATGCGCCCGCCCAGCCAGGAGCCGAGCGCGATCGCCGTGAGGGCGATGCCGATCACCATGGTGCTGGTCTCGAGCGTGAGGCCGAGGTACGGGGCCAGCAGGCGCAGGGCGACGATCTCGACGACCAGCACCGCGGCCGAGGCCCCGAAGACGAGGACGGCGGCGGCCCTGGGGCCCAGGCCGGGGCGGCTGGGCCCCTGCTCGGCGACGGGTGAGGAAGACAATCCGGTCACAGGCGGCATCCTTCCACGCGGGCGTGGACGACATGCCGCTGCGCGCTCCCCCGCCCCGGGAGTCGGGACCCGGTCAGTCCGCGTCCGCGCGGACCCGGTAACTCACTGCCGGGTAAGGGAAGTCACCGGCGTTGAGCGTTCCGGTGCGGTAGGCGAGGTCGCCGGTCCCGCCCGGTGCGCCGGTGCGGCAGCCCGGGTTGAAGAAGACGTCCACGTTCCGGTCCGACACGGCCAGGTACGACGCGGCCGGTGCGGGAAGTTCCCGGCACCCGACCGCGTCGAGGTCGGCGGACATCGCGGCGCCGCCCTGCTGGGCGCCGGTGTAGAACGTCACCCCTGGCCGCCAGTCCGTGGCTCCCGCCTGCGGCGCCGCCGCGACGGTCAGCAGCACGGCCGCGGCCCCCGTCACCAGAGCCGCCGCCTTCCTGAGTCGTGTCATCAAGTGCCTCCCGGTATCTGTGCGTCATGGTCGGTCGTCAGTGTTCGACCACACTGTGATTTCGGTTTCAACGAAAGCGTGAGACGTGAACCGGCCAGGCTCGCCCGCCCTTCGCCGGCTCGAAAGGCCGGGCGCTCCGGCCGTCGCATGCCGCATCATGACCACATGAAGGCTCGCTTCCTCGGTATCGCCGAGTTGACGGATGTCCCGGACGTGGCGGTCGTGGTGGACGTCATGCGTGCCTGCACGGTGGCCGCCTGGGCCTTCGCCCGGGGCGCCGAACGGATCGTCCTGGCCGAGTCCTTGAAGGACGCGCTGGACCTCAAGGCGCGTCATCCCGCGTGGGCCGCGTTGAAGGACGGCCCGCCCGCGCCCGGCTTCGACCTGGTCAACTCCCCCGCCCTGCTGCGGACCGCCGACCTCGGCGGACGCACCGTCGTGCAGAAGACCACGGCGGGTACCGTCGGCGCGCTCGCGGTCAAGGACGCCTCGCTCGTGCTCTGCGCCGGCTTCGTGGTCGCCGAGGCCACCGCCCGGGTCCTGCGCGAACGTGCCCCCAGGAGCGTCACGTTCGTCGTCACGGGCGAGGACGGGCGCGCCGAGGAGGACCTGGCGTGCGCCGAGTACATCGCCGCGCGCGCCGGCGGGGCCGGAACGGACGCCGCGGAGTTCCTGCGCCGTGCCGGTGCGTCGCGTGCCGCCGTCGAACTGACGCAGGGGGTGCGCCGGGGGTCCAGCCCGGAGGACGTGCCGCTCTGCCTGGAGGTCGACCGGTTCCCGTTCGCCATGGCCGCGACGGTGGAGGACTCGCTCATGGTGCTGCGCCGGTACCCCGTGCCCGGACACCCGGCGTGACTCCGGGTGTTGGCTCGACGGGCCGCCGTCGGACCTGACGGTCACTGCCGGCCAGGTCACCGTCGGCCCCGCCGGACAGGTTGCCGTCAGACCTATTGACAACGATGTCAGCAGCGTGATCTAGTCCGCTTCCGTCCCGCCAGGTACCCACGGTCCCGGTGCGAACGGAGGATGCCCGGCCCCCGCGTCCCGCAGGCACGCCCTGTGACCACGTCCGCAGCAACGAGCCCACCCGGCCCGTCCCTTGACGATCGCCTCCCGTGCCGCACCACGGGGCAGGCGAGGAACAGGAGACCGCTTCCATGCACAGACCCCTCCGTCGATGGCGCCGTCGCGCCTCGACCGTCCTCGCCGCACTCGTCGTCACCGGCGCGGGCCTCGCGCCCGTACCGGCCCTCGCCCAGTCCCCCTCGGCAGCGCGGCCCTCCTCGGCCGCCGAGTCCTCCACGGCCGGTGAGCACCTCACCTCGCTCGTCAACCCGTTCATCGGCACCCAGAACTTCGGCAACACCTTCCCCGGCGCGAGCGCCCCGTTCGGGATGGTCCAGGTGAGCCCGGACACCGGCGGCCAGGGCGGTTACGACTACCAGCAGGACAAGATCCACGGGTTCAGCCAGACCCACCTGTCCGGCGTCGGCTGCTCCGTGATGGGCGAGCTGCCCCTCATGCCGACCACCGGTGCCGTCGACACCGTCGATCCCGACGCCTACCGCTCGGCCTACTCCCACGACGACGAGAAGGCCGAACCCGGCTACTACCGCGTCGGGCTGACGACGTACGGCATCGACGCCGAGCTCACGGCCACCCCGCGCACCGGCTGGCAGCGCTACACCTTCCCCGCCACCGACCGCGCCAACGTCCTGTTCAACACGGGCAAGGCCAACCAGCGGGTGTACACCTCGGAGGTGCACGTCGTCGGTGACCGGACGGTCGAGGGCCGGGTCGAGGCGGGCAACTTCTGCGCCGGCAAGGACCGGCACACCGTCTACTTCACGGCCACCTTCGACCGGCCGTTCGGCTCGCACGGCACCTGGCGGGGCAGCACCCGCAGCCCCGGGGCGCGGGACGCGGCCGGTGAGGGCGGCAACGGCGCCTGGGTGACCTTCGACGCCCAGGACGACCGTGACGTCGTCGTCAAGGTGGGCCTCTCCTACACGGGCGTCGAGGGAGCCCGGAAGAACCTGAAGGCGGAGACGGACGACTCCTACGACTTCGACGCCACGCGGGCCGCGCTGCGGGACACGTGGGAGCGCCGGCTCGCCGCAGTGACGGTCGGCGGAGGGTCGGCCGAGCGGCGCCGCGCGTTCTACACGGCCCTGTACCACGCCCAGTTGCACCCGAACCTGGCCGGGGACGTCGACGGCCGGTACGCGGGCTTCGACGGCAAGGCGCACACCGCGTCCGGGTTCACGCCGTACCAGAACCTGTCGTTGTGGGACACGCACCGTCCGCAGAACCAGCTGCTGCAGTTGCTGGAGCCGGAGGTCGCCCGCGACGTCGCGCTGTCGGTCGTCGCGATCGGCCGGGACGGCGGCTGGCTGCCGCGCTGGTCGCTCGCCAACAGCGAGACCAACATCATGACCGGCGACCCCGTGACCCCTTCCTCGTCGAGGCCTGGTCGAAGGGCCTCCTCAAGGGCCACGAGAAGGAGGCGTACGCGCTGCTCCGGAAGAACGCCCTGGAGACACCGCCGGACGAATCCCCTACAACGGCCGTGCGGGATCGCCGCGTACCTGGAGCGCGGCTATGTGCCCAGCGGGCTGGAGCTGGGGAAGGACTGCCCCGACAAGGGGGGTGACAACGACTGCGTCCATCCCGCGTCGGCGACCCTGGAGTACGCGGCGGCGGACGCGTCGCTCGCCCTGATGGCGAAGGGCCTCGGACACAGCGCCGACGCCCGCCTGTTCGCGGCGCGCGGCCAGTGGTACCGCAACCTGTGGGACTCCTCGATCCAGCAGTTCCGGCCCCGCACCACCGAGGGCACCTGGATGACGCCGTACGACCCGGTCGAGGCGGGCACCAGTTCCACGAGGGCGGCGCCTACCAGTACCAGTGGCTGGTCCCGCAGGACCCGGCCGGCCTGGTGGCCCTGATGGGCGGCAAGCGGAAGACGGAGCAGCGGCTCGACGCCTTCTTCGCCTACGACAAGCTGCTGAAGGACCCCGCCGGGACCGCCCGCGACGAGTGGATCTCGGCGCCGTACGACTACTACGGCAAGCCGACCTACAACCCGAACAACGAGCCCGACCTGCACGCGCCCTACATGTATCTGTGGGCCGGCGCTCCCGCCAAGACCGCCACCGTGGTCCGCGCCGCGACGACCTCTTCACCGACGGTCCCGACGGCATGACCGGCAACGACGACCTGGGCACGATGTCCGCCTGGTACGTCTTCTCGTCCCTGGGCCTGTACCCGACGACGAACGGCGGCGACTTCCTCGCCGTGTCCAGCCCGCAGTTCCCCTCGGCGGTGATCCGCATCGGTGCCTACGGGAACCGGCAGGGCGGCACCCTGACCGTGAAGGCGCCGGGCACCAGCGACACCCGACGGTACGTGCAGCGGGCGGAGTTCGGAGGCAAGGACCTGCGCGCCACCTGGCTGGACTGGGACGCCGTCGCCAAGGGCGGGCACCTCTCCTTCCTGATGGGCGACAGGCCGTCGGCGTGGGGCACGGGCAAGGACGCAGAGCCCCCGTCCGTGAACCGGGCGGCCGCCGACTCCCGGCGCCACCTCGACGCCTCGCTCCGTACCGCGGCCGACGTGGTGCCGACGTCCGACAGCGCCCAGAACGTGCGGCTGCACCTGGACGTACTGGGTCAGGCCCCCGGTACGCTCCGTGCGTCGGTCGGCGCCGAGGCACCCGGCGGATGGACGGTGAAGACCTCCGGCCCGCTCACCCTGGCGTCCCAGCGGCTCCCGGTGCAACGGACCGCGACGGTGGACGTGCGCGTCCCCGCCGGGACCGCGCCGGGCACGTACACCGTGCGGATCACGGCGGCCGCGAACGGTGTGCAGAGCGTGCGGCGGGTCGCCACCGTCGAGGTGCGTGAGGCCGCGCGGTGTGCCGGGGACGGCGGTGAGCAGTGTGCCGTCGACCTCGGCGGGGCGCGCAACCACGACGGGACCGCGACCACCGCGGCCTCCGGCGAGGGCGACTTCGACGGGTCCGGGTGGAGCTACGACGGTGACCTGCTGCCCGCGGCGGGACCCGTCGTGTGGGACGGCGTGACCTACGACGCTCCCGATCCGTCCGGTACGGCCGCGAACTTCGTCGAGGCCCGCGGTCAGGCCATGCTCCTGCCGGCCGGGTCGTACGGCACCCTGCGTCTGGTCGGCGCGGCTCACCACGGTCCGGTGACCACCGGCCTCACCGTCCGCTACACCGACGGCACCACCGCGGAGCTGCCGGTCACCGTGGGCGACTGGGCGGGGTCCGCGCCGGCGGGCACCTCCGTCGCATTGGAGATGCCGCACCGCATCAAGCGGGGGCAGGGCGTGGACGGCCCGCCGGTGCGTCTGTTCGCCGACTCGGTGGCCCTCGACGCGACGAAGACGGTCCGCTCGCTCGGTCTGCGGAACGATCCGCGGGTGCAGATCTACGCCGTCACGCTCGGCTAGAGCGCCGGCCAGGCGGTCGGGGGCGGCGTGACCGTGACGGTCACGCCGCCCCCGACGGCACTCATGACACGGGGGCCCACGCTGACGCGTTCCTCCGGTCACGCCCGGTAGCGTGCCCGGTGCAGACGAGACCGGAGCCGCGTGGATCCCAGGGGACCCGTGGACCCCAGTGGATCGAGGTGGCCGCCGATGGGTGACGAAAGTGTCCTGCACCCCAGCCTGATCGTCCCGGTCGGGCATGTCGAACCCGTACCGCGCCGCGTCCGCGGCCTCGTGGACGGGCACGTCGTCTTCGACACCCGCCGCGCCCGGTACGTGTGGGAGTGGCCGGGATACCCGCAGTACTGCATCCCGCCGGAGGACCTGGTCGAGGGCATTCTGATCGACGACGGCCGGACCGGGAAGCTCGGCGCGGGGCCCGCCCGACGCCACTCGCTGCGGGTGGGGGACGCGGTCCGCGAGGGCGCCGCCTGGATCTGGCAGGACGGCGCACCGGAGGCCGTCGTCGGCACCGTCCGCTTCCGGTGGGACGCGCTGGACCGGTGGCTGGAGGAGGACGAGCCGGTCTTCGTCCACCCCCGAAGCCCCTACACCCGGGTGGACGCGCTGCGTTCGTCCAGTGCGGTGCGTGTGGAGCTGGACGGCGTGGTCCTCGCGGACGCCCCGCACTGCGTGAAGCTGTTCGAGACCGGTCTGCCGACCCGGTACTACCTCGACCCCGCCCACATCAACTGGCCGCTGCTGCGCCACACCGACAACGTCACCCAGTGCCCCTACAAGGGGACGACGAGCGGATACTGGTCCTTCGACAGCGAGGCCGGCACCCACGAGAACATCCTCTGGGCGTACGACTTCCCCACCGTCCAGTGCTCCAACATCGCGGGACTGGCGGCGTTCTACAACGAGTACGTCGACCTGTACGTGGACGGCGTCCTCCTGCCCCGCCCGACCGGCACCCCCGGCGTACCGCCCAGGTAACCGCCGCGGCGGGCCTGAGCAGCCGGCGGTTACCTGGGCGGAACGCCGGAAGCCCTCGGGCCCGCGCGGAATATCCGGTGGAGCGGTGTCTCCGTCCGTGGCTACAGTGCTCCGCGTCCCAACCGCCGAGCCGAGGACAGCCCGTTGTACACCCTGTGAGACCTCCCAAGCGCTGATCTGTCGCGCGTCGCCTCTGCAGCGGCGTGCTGATTCCTGCTGCGGATCTCTCGCGGATCTCTCACTGAGAACGGTGTACTTCTGTGCTCAACACCTGGGTTGTCATACCCACCTGCCTGCCGTTGGTCCGGCGCCGCTGCCACACCTGTGCGTCCGGGCGTTTCCGGGCGAGCGGCAAGTTCCGCGTCAACGCCCACCACAAGCTCATCGACGTCTGGCTCCTCCTGCTCTGCACGGGGTGCGGGGAGACGGCGAAGCTCTCGGTGCTGGAGCGCGTGCGTGTGCGCTCCGTGCGGCCCGAGGTGCTGGACCGGCTGCACGACAACGACCTCGGTCTGACGGCCGAGTTGCTCCAGGACCCGGGCGTGCTGCGCCGCAGCCGTGTCGCCCTCGACTGGGCCGGCGCCTGGCGGCTCGACACCGGCGGTTCGGGCCACCTCGACGAGGAGGTGGCCGACGTCTCGGTCCGGTTCGCGGCGCGGGTCCCGGTCCGGCCGGTGCGTCTGGTCGCCGACGGGTTCGGTCTCACGCGGGGTGAGGCGGAACGGCTGGCGGCGGAGGGGAAGTTGGTCTCGGCGGTCCGTCTGGGCAGCCGTCCTTGCGGTGACTTCACCTTCACGCTCAAGCGCTGACCGCGCTGCGAGGCGAGGGGGCCCGCCCGGTGGATCTCGCCGGGCGGGCCCTCTCGGTCATGACGGTGTCTCGGCGCCGAAGAACAGGAACGTGGGGCGGGTGGACAGGTCCCGGAAGGCGTCGGGGAACAGGTCGCGGGCGGCCGGGTCGGGCTGCGGCTCGCTGATCAGGACGCGGTGGAACCCGGCGGTGGTGAAGGCGTCGGTCATGGCGTGCAGCGGTTTCCGCCAGAACCGCATGGGGTGCGACTCCCCCTCGAAGTTCCAGTCGAAGGTGTAGCTGGTGGTGGCGAAGTAGTCGGGCCGGGGCTCCTGAAAGGTGTACGCGACGAACGGGTGGTCCACCGACGCGAACAGCCGTCCGCCGGGCGCGAGCACCCGCCGTATCTCGGTGAGCACCGGCCCCCAGTCCTCCAGGTAGTGCAGCACCAGCGAGGCCACGACGTCGTCGAAGGTACCGTCCTCGAACGGCAGGGGCTCACGCAGGTCGGCCCGGTGCAGGGCCACGTCGTCGCCGAGCCGTTTCCTGGCCAGCGCCAGCATCCGCGCACTGGCGTCGACCCCGGTGACGGTGGCACCCCGGTCGCGCAGTGCGGCGGACAGCGGGCCGGCCCCGCAGCCGACGTCCAGGACCCGGTGGCCGGTCACGTCTCCCGCGAGGGCGAGCATCGCGGGCCGGGCGTAGTACGCGTTCACGGGGTTGTCCTCGTTCTCCCGCACGTACGCCTCGGCGAAGCGGTCGTAGTCGTTCACTCCGTCCGTGTGCGCGTCCGCGTCGGCGGGGAGGGCCGGGCTCTCGGGGTTCTCGGTCGCGTGTCCCATCGGCGCAGCCTAGGGCCTGTCTGACAACTTCCGTCGTCGCCCGGAGGGCGGGGGCGCGGCGTCAGGTGCGTGCTCTCGGCGTGCCTGCCCCAGGCCCTCGTACCGGCTGTACTTGGGCCTGGGGCCGGTGCGGCGAGAGTGCGTGCAGGGCGTCGCGCAGCAGACGGAAATGGTCAGACAGGCCCTAAGGGGAGGCGTTCGCGCCGGGGGCCGGTCAGCGCGCGAGGAGGTCGATCACGCCCGTCAGGTCCTCCTCGCCGCTGCCCTCGGCCAGGCGACGGCGCATCAACGTGAAGTAGGCAGTGAGCAGTTCCGGGCTCACACCCTGCTCCTCGGCGGTGGTCAGGAAGGTCGGTGTGCCAGCCACCTGCATGGCGAGCGTGGAGACGACGTCCTTGGTGTAGTCGCCGCTGCGCAGCTGGTCGGCGGTCTGATGGACGGCGGGGGCCATGGCGACGAGCCAGTCGGCGAGCAGCGGGGCGAACTTCGTGGGGTCGATGTCCTCCCCGCGGATCAGGGCGAAGGCGTGCGCCGCCCCGGCGAACATGCCGTACATGGCGCTGAGCAGGGCCACGTCGTACAGGGCCGCGAAGCCCGCGTCCTCGCCGACGAAGGTGGCCGCGGCCGGGACGGCCAGGGTCTGGCGGTGCTGATCGAACAGCTCGCGTGAGCCGCTGAGGAGGATGTGGGCGCCGGCGTCCGGGACGCCGATCATCGGCGGGACGGCCATGATCCCGCCGTCCAGGTAGCGGGCGCCGCGCTCGCGGGCCCAGGCGGCGCGGGCGCGTGCCTGGGCGGGGGTGCCGGTGGTCAGGTTGACCAGGTCCTTGCCGGTCAGATCGGTCCTGTTCAGTGTCTCCTCGACCGAGGCGTCGTCCAGGAGGCACACGACGGTCAGGGTGTTCGCCGCGACCGCCGTGGCGGCGCTGTCCGCGGCCCGCGCGCCCGCGGCGGTCAGCGCCGCGGCGCGGGAGGGGGTGCGGTTCCACACGGTGAGGGGGTGGCCGGCGGCCAGCCAGGCGCGGGCCAGCGCGGTGCCCATCGCGCCGAGGCCGAGCAGGGTGACGGGAGTCTTCGTCCCGGTGGTGTGCGACATACCGATCAGGCTGGCCGCACCTGCGGTGGTGATCAAGTACGCACTCGCAAGTGGGTGGTTACCTTGGGGTGAGCGAGCAGGTAGAAGGGGTGGGGACATGGCGACGTCGAACCGGCCGGGCGCGTCGGACGGACACGTCTGCGGGATCGACACGGCGATGGAGGTGATCGGCGGCAAGTGGAAGGTGCTCATCCTGTGGGCGCTGCACGAGCACCCTTGTCGCCGCTTCGGTGAGCTGCGCCGGCTGCTTCCCGGCGTCACCGAGAAGGTGCTGGCCTCCCATCTGCGGGAGTTGGAGGCGGACGGCGTGGTGCGCCGGGTCTCCTACGACGAGGTGCCGCCCCGCGTGGAGTACTCGCTGACCGGGGACGGCGAGCGCCTCAACGACGCCCTGGAGCCGCTGGCCGCCTGGGGGCGCGAGCGGCAGGGGCCGGACGGCGGACGGGGGGCGGCGCGATGACGGCCCGGGTGCCCGGGAGCGCCCGCCCCGTCGTCGGGCGGGCGTGTGCGCACCCTGGTCAGTCGGACGCGCCCGGGCCCTGGGGGTCTGCGGCGCCCGCCTGCGCCTGTGCCGTCAGCGCCTCGCGGGCGGCGGTGAGGATCTGCTCCGAGACGGGGTCGCCCTTCGTCGCACGGGACAGCGTCAGGGCCCCCACCATGGTGCAGAGGCGGACGAGGCCATCCTGGTCGTCGTCGGTGAGGGTGTCGGCGAACCTCTGCACGCCCTCGGTGTACACGCGGTGGGCCTCGGACTCGCTGCCCGCCCGCGCCCGGTCGGTGGCGAAGCCGGTGATCGGGCAGCCTCCGCCGCGTCGTCCCGGTGTTCGACGGAGAGGTAGCTCTCGACCACCTCGCGGACGCCGTACTCCGGCGGGTACGCGTCGGCCGTCTCCTCGAAGGCGTACGCGGTGGCCTCGTCGACCAGGGCTTCCTTGGAGGCGAACTGCTTGTAGAAGCCGCCGTGGGTCAGGCCGACGGCCTTCATCAGGTCCGCGACGCTGACGTTCGTGCCCTGCTCACGGAAGAGGCGGGAGGCGGTTTCCACGACCCGCTGCCGGTTCTCCTGCGCCTGCGCCTTCGACACACGGCCCATCGTTCACTACCTCCCAGTAGATGTCAGCTGACATCTTACATCGTGACCCGGCCGCGCGGGTCACACGATGCCCAGGACCGCCTTGCCGTGCATGCGCTCCTCGATCAATCCCTCCCCCGCCCGCGTTCGTCCGCCGCCGAGAGCCGGCGGGCGGGTCCGCGCCGTCGCCCACCAGGCGAGGGCAGGCCCCGCATTGTCCATGGCCCGGCCCCCTGGGCCATCCGAATGCGGCATCCGGGGCGCGTCCGTCCCCGGCGGGCGTGTGGCGTGGCGAGCCCGTCCGGTCGGGCCGAGCATGGGGGGTGCCCTGCCGGACATCGGCCTCCCTCCGCTGTCGTGGGGTACTCCGTCCGCTCGGCCCCTCGACGAGGAAGTGCCCATGTCCTTCAATCCCCTGGAACAGCGTGGTATCCCGCTGGACCGCCAGCTGCGCAACTGGCGCGAGCTGAACGTGGAACCGATCGACCCGGACCGGTGTGACCCGTACACGCGGTGCCGGATCATCACCATGAACGGGATCGAGGTGGAGGCGATCCTGTTCAGCCACCAGCTCGCCCGCCACACCGTCGACCCGGAGATCAAGCGGCAGCTGGCCCGGACCCGGTACATCGAGGCACAGCAGCAGAAGGTGGTGAACTGGCTGCTGCCCGGCCTGTCCTCGGTGCTGGAGACGACCATCGCGTACGAGCAGGTGGCCGTCGACCTGACCGCCTGGGTGGCCCGTATGGAGCCGGACCCGTATCTGAAGCAGGCCTACCAGTTCGGTGTGCTGGAGGACTTCGACCACCTGTACCGGTACGCCAACCTGTACGAGATGATCGAGCACCGCAAGGCGGAGTCCATCGTCGACAACCTCACCGAGGTCATGCCGGGCCGGCCCACGCGGTACCACCACCGCAACCCGGTCGACAACGTCCGCGACCCCTACGCGAAGGACCAGGCCAGCCCGCTGTCCAAGCTGCACGCGTTGACGATCATGTCGGCGGAGCAGCAGACCATGAACTTCTACATGAACACCGGCCCCACCTACATGGAGCCGATCGCCCGCCAGCTGTACCAGGAGATCGGGCTGATCGAGGAGGAGCACGTCACCCACTACGAGTCCCTCGTGGACCCGGGCGAGACGTGGTGGGAGCAGCTGGTCAACCACGAGTACAACGAGTGCTACCTGTACTACTCCTTCATGGAGCAGGAGAGCGACCCGAAGGTCAAGGCCATCTGGGAGCTGCACCTGAACATGGAGCTGGAGCACCTGCACACGGCCTGCGACCTGATGCGCCGGCACGACGGGCGTGAGCCCGCCGAGGTGCTCGCCCCCGAGCTGCCCAATGTGCTCACCTTCGAGCCGAACAAGGCCTACCTGCGCGAGCTGCTCGACACGCAGATGGACCTGACCACGCTCGGGGCCGGTTACGTGCGTGAGGCGCACGAGCGGTTCGAGCAGATGCAGGAGCAGATCCACGGCGGTGAGGCCCCGCCGAGCGACCGGGTGATGCACGAGCACGACGCCATGTTCGGCCGCGAGTACCGCGTGCAGACCGAGGGTGAGCACCCCGACCCCGCCCAGCGCGAGAAGTAGGAAGGGCCCCAGATGTCCGAGTTGCAGACTCCGCAGGCCGGGGACGACCACGCCGCGGACAACGACGTCGTCTCGCTGCTGATGCGCCAGCACGGCGACATCCGCAACCTCTTCGACGAGGTGGAGGCAACCGCCGGAGACGAACGCCGGGACGCCTTCCGGCGGCTGGTGCGGCTGCTGGCGGTGCACGAGACCGCGGAGGAGGAGGTCGTCCATCCCTTCGTCCGCCGGGCGGTGGCGGGCGGCGAGCAGATCGTCGAGGACCGGCTCACCGAGGAGCGCGAGGCCAAGGAGATGCTCGCGTCCCTGGACGAGATGGACCCCGACGACCCGCGGTTCCTCCCGCAGTTGATCCAGCTGCGGCACGACGTGCAGACGCACGCGCGGGCGGAGGAGCGCTACGAGTTCATCCACATCCGCCGCAGCACCGACGTCACCGACCTCGCCGCGATGGCCAGGGCCATCAAGGCGGCCGAGGCGATGGCGCCCACCCGGCCCCATCCGGGCGTCGAGTCCGCTGCGAAGAACATGGCCCTCGGTCCGGTGGCCGCCCTCATGGACCGCACCAAGGACACCGTGCGCAAGGCCATGGGAGGGAGCTGAACCCCCCACGACAGGCGCCGGCCGGCGGGGCTGGCCGGCGCCGTGCGGGGTAGACGGCGAGCGGCAGCCGATCGTTCGGGAGGACGGACCGCACCGTGAGCACCTCTGACCCGTGGACCGACGCGGACACCGCGCGACGCCCGGAGACGCGCCGCTCGTTGCTGGTGTGCGCGCTCATCGGCGCGGCCGTCATGGCGGCCGTGGACGAGATCGTCTTCCACCAGGTGCTGCACTGGCACCACTTCTACGACCGCTCCACGTCGGGCGTGGGTCTGGTGTCGGACGGTCTGCTGCACACCGCGGAACTGCTGGCGCTGGTCGCCGGGTTCTTCCTCTTCGCGGACCTGCGGCGGCGCCGGGCGCTCTCACCCGCGCACGCCTGGAGCGGGGCCCTGCTGGGAGCGGGCGCGTTCCAGGTCTTCGACGGCGTCGTCGACCACAAGGTGCTGCGCGTGCACCAGATCCGCTACGGGGTCGACACCACCCCGTACGACTGGGCGTGGAACGCGGCGGGGTTCGTGCTGTTGCTGGTCGGGGGCGCCCTTCTCGTCCGGGCGAGGCGTGCCGTGCGGACCGGGCATGCCCCGTCCGGGCGGGGAGGGCGACGGCCGTCGTGACGCCTGCCGTGTCCACGGCGTTCGGAGCGCCGGCCGCCCTCGGGTGCGTCCTCGCGGGCGCGGCGTACGTGGCGGGTGCCGTCCGGCTGATCGGGGGCGCCCTTCTCGTCCGGGCGAGGCGTGCCGTGCGGACCGGGCATGCCCCGTCCGGGCGGGGAGGGCGACGGCCGTCGTGACGCCTGCCGTGTCCACGGCGTTCGGAGCGCCGGCCGCCCTCGGGTGCGTCCTCGCGGCGCGGCGTACGTGGCGGGTGCCGTCCGGCTGATCGGGGCGCCTTCTCGTCCGGGCGAGGCGTGCCGTGCGGACCGGGCATGCCCCGTCCGGGCGGGGAGGGCGACGGCCGTCGTGACGCCTGCCGTGTCCACGGCGTTCGGAGCGCCGGCCGCCCTCGGGTGCGTCCTCGCGGGCGCGGCGTACGTGGCGGGTGCCGTCCGGCTGAGACGACGGGTGACGCCTGGCCGCGGTGGCGGACTGCGTCTTCGCCGGCGGCTGCGCGGCGGTCGTCTGGGGTCTCGCGGGACCGGTGCCGGGCGGGCCGTTCACCGCCCACACCGGCCGGCATCTGCTCGTGGCCATGGCGGGTCCCGCGCTGCTCCCGGTCGCCCGTCCGCTCACCCTCGTCCTGCGGCTCCTGCCCCCGGGGACTCTCCGCCGGGGGCTGCTGCGCGTGGCGCACTCCCCCGTCGCCGGGTGGCTGCTGTTCCCGCCGGTCGCCGCCGCCGTCGACATCGGCGGCTGTGGGCGCTGTACCGCACGGATCTGTGGTCCGCCGCCCACCGGCACCCCGTGCTCGGGGGCCTGCTGGAGCTGCACATGCTGCTCGCGGGTCTGCTGTTCGCCATGGCCGTCTGCGCCGTCGACCCCGTGCGCCGGCGGTGGGGACTTCCCCTGCGGGCCGTGACACTGCTGGCGGCCGGGGCGGCTCACGCGGTACTGGCCAAGAGCCTGTACGCGGCCGGCCCGCCGGGCACCACCTTCGCGCCGCCCGACCTGCGGGCAGGCTCACAGCTGATGTACTACGGCGGCGACGCCGTCGAGGTCCTCCTCGCGCTCACCCTCGCCGTCCAGTGGTACGTGACGACGGGACGACGGCGGGCGCGGGAGGCGGTGCGGCCGGAGCGTGTCGGCAGCCCTGCGCGGACGGGGGCGCCCGCCGGGCTGGCGGAACGGGGGCGGGACTGGGCAGGATCCGCTCGGCCGATGCGGTACTCGCGGTGATCCCCCTCATGTGATCCCGTGATCGTTGCCGGACACCGACCGGCGGCGCTCCGAGCGAGAACGGCACCCCGCACGTCGCCCCCACTCGTACGGCAGGCATACTTCCGGCACCCCCCACTGTGTGCGTCACCGCACACCTTCCGGAGGGATTCGCCCAACCATGACACCCCTTGTCCTGCCCTGTCTGCTGCTGCTCTGGTGCTGGCTCGCGTACGGCCTGCTGCCGCTGCGGTGGCAGAACTCGCACCTCGCCGGCCCCGATGCCTCTCTGCAGCGGGCGTGCGAGGCTGCTTCCCGGGGCCGCTGGGAGCCCGCGGCCCGGCTCTTCGAGGAAGCCGGTCAGGACTGGGAGCGCCGTACCCTGTACGCCCAGCGACTGGGAGACGTCGCCGCCGGAGGGCACGACCGCTGGCTGAAGGCGTGGGAGGAGGCCAGGCCAGGGAACCCTGACGCCGCGCTGGTGGCGGGGTGTGCCGGAGTGGCGTACGCGTGGAAGCTGCGAGGCGGCGCGCCCGCGCACAGAACGTCACGGAGCCAGTTCGAGGACTTCCACCGGGAGTTGCGTGCCTCGCGGGACGACATCGAGCGGGCTTCGGCGCTCCGTCCCGACGACCCGTCGCCGCTCGTCGCGGAGATCTGGAGGGCACGCGGACTGGGCTACTCCCATGAGGAGATGCATGCGTTGTGGTCCCGCGTCACGGACCTGGCTCCCCACCACTTCGAGGCGCACAGCGGCGCGCTTCGGTACTGGACCGCGAAATGGCACGGCTCGCGTCAGCTCGTAAGCGAGTTCGCCGAGAAGGCGGCCGCCGGTGCGCCGCCGGGGAGCCTGCTGGCGGTGCTGCCGATGATGGCCTGGTACGAGAACCACTTCGACAAGCTGAGTGCCGCCGACTTCCTCGACCGTGAGGTGCGTGCATTGGTCGACGCGGCAGTCGCCGACGTGGCGCTGGCCGACCCGGATCACCCGAGGCTTCCGGAAGCGCGGCACCTGCTGGGCTACTTCCTGTTCCGGCAGGGCCGGTACAGGGCGGCCAGGGAGCAGTTCCGCCATGTCGACGGCTTCACGGAGGCGCTCCCGTGGCGGTATGCGCACGTGGCATCGCTCCACTACCGAGCCGTCCGTACGAAGACGGGCCGCAAGGCCCTCATGGATCGTCGGATGCGCTGATCACCGATGCGGTCGTGGCCGGGGCCCGGGTTAGGGTGCCTCCGTGGAACGGATAGTGGTCGTGGGTGTCACGGGTGCGGGCAAGTCCACGCTCGCCCTGGCCCTGAGCGGTCGTCTGGGCCTGCCGTACCACGAGATGGACGCGTTGTACTTCAACGGGCCCCGGTGGGCCGTCAACGAGCGCTTCGGCGAAGACGTGTCGCGACTCACCGCGGAACCGCGCTGGATCGTCGACTCCCTCGGTTACCCGGAGGTCCGTGACCTGCTGTGGGACCGGGCCGACACCGTGGTCTGGCTGGACTATCCCAAGCGCGTCGTCATGCCCCGCGTCCTGCGCCGGTCGTTCCGGCGCACCGTCACACGCGAGGTCCTGTTCGGCGGCAACCGGGAGACCGTGGCGGGCTGGCTGAGCCGGGAGCACCCGGCCTGGTGGGCCTGGTCGCAGCACGGGCCCCGCCGCCGCGAGATCGAACGCCGTGTCCACGACCCCCGCTTCGCCCCACTCGACACCCACCGCTTCAGCCACCCCGACGCCACGGCAGCCTGGCTGGCGTCCGTCTGACCTGGCGGGCGACGCGTCCGGCCCGTCCGCGCCAGGCCCTGTGCACCGACCTGGTCCCAGGGCATGAGCCGTTGGACCTGGTTCCACGGCATTGGCCGTTCCTGCGTACTCCCCTGCCGGCGGCGTGCGGGTGCTGTGTGGCGCTGTTTGACGGTTGGGGCGGTATGCGATCCCCTGCGCGTCCGTGCGCCCCTCACGGCTCCTCCCGCGGGCCGGGAGCGGTTGCGCAGGCTCGGACGTATGGGGGACATCACAGCAGACCGCATGTGCGCGGGCCGGGGAGATGGCACGGCCTGCCCGAACGGCGAGACCGACATCCTCGTGGACGGCGTTCGGTGTGAGGAGTGCCTGCACCACTGGGAGCTGGACGAGACCATGCCGTCGCGTCGATCGGTGGAACGGGTCGAGCTGCCGCGCCCGTTGGACGCTCCCTGGGAGGCCGGCCCGGACACCGCCGCCTGACCACGCGCCGTGCGGGACGAAGTCCCGGACGGCGTCACCACTGGCGGTGCACGGTCGCCTTGCCGCCGGTCACCAAGCTGGCCGGCGGGACGTCCTCGGCCACGACCGCGCCGGCGGCGACGACCGCGTCACGGCCGATGCTGACGCCGGGGAGGATCGTGGCGCCGGCGCCGATCCACACGTTCTCCGCCACGTCGATGGGCGCGCCGGTGAGGTACAGCCGCCGCTCCTCCGGGTCGACCGGGTGGCCGCTGGTGATGAACGTGACCTTCGGGCCGATCATCACGCGCTCCCCGATCCGGATCCCGGCGTAGTCCAGGAACGTGCAGTTCTGGTTGATGAAGACGCGTTCGGCGAGGTCGAGATTCAGACCGTGGTCCGTGTAGAAGGGCGGATAGATCGTGACCCGAGACGGCAGCGGCTTGCCCAAAATCTGCTCGAACAGCCTCGCCTTGCCCTCCTCGTCGTCGAACGGCATGACGTTCAGACGGGACGTCAGCTCGGTGACTCGCACGACCCGCTCGGCCATGGCCTGGAACTCGGCGCTGTGGATGCGCATGAGACGGTCGCTGGGCATGTCGTGGTCCCCTCCTCGTTCCGCATGTGCAGGGCGCATGATGCCACCGCATCGCGGCCACGAGCGATCATGCCGTCCGCCGGCCGCCGGTCTTGGTCGGCGGACGGTCGGCCTGCCCCGCCGCACGTTCCGTTGGCGTCCGGCGAGGCCGGGCAGGCATCACTGACGTGGTGCCGCCCTGCGGTGCCGCCCCGCACGCCGTCCACCTGCGGGTCGGATCACGGGTGCCGCTGCGGGGCGGCAGGCCTCGTGGACGCCTCGGCGGTGTCGTACCCGGGCGGGGTGGAGGGCAACTGGGGCAGAACCTCGGCCAGGTCACGGTGGATCCGGTCGGCTTCTCCACGGACCTGGACGGGGATGTCGCCGCGTTCGGCGACGAGGCGGTCATAGACAGGGGTGGGCTGAAACACGATGGGGGCGCTTTCCCTTTCCGATCACACGTTTCCCAGGACTGACGCAGCATACGAGCCGCCCACCGCCCTCCGACGACGGGCCCCGGCCCCTGAATCGCCAGTGAACGGGCTTCACGGAATCTCCACGGCCGGTGTTGCGTGCGTATTACAGTCTTCCCTGTGCGACTGGCTCTTGTGTCGCGCAAGAGATGAATGGGCCGGATTGATTCCATGTGCCCGAGGTGCGCAGTGGGGGGCTTCATGCAGGAAATGGTCAAGGGCGCGAATGTGGCCCTGGCGGACCTCAGCGAGGACGTCGGATCGGTCATCGTCAGTCTGGGCTGGGCCAGCCCGACCGGCGAGGGCGACGCGGACGTGTCGGTACTGCTGCTGGACGCGAACGGCAAGGTGCGCAGCGACAGCGACTTCTACTTCTACTTCTACAACCATCCGGTGGCCGACGACGGAAGCGTTCAACTGCTGGGAAAGACGCCGACGGCGGACGGCAGCGAGGACCGGATCAGTTTCGACCTGACCGCGGTGCCGGGCGAGGTCGAGCGGATCGTCGTCGCAGCGAGCAGGTACGAGGGTGCCAGCTTCGGTGAGCTGGAGGACGTGAGGATCACGCTGGCCGACGCGGCCGGGGAGGGTCTGCTGCGGTTCGCCGTCGATGACGCCGACTCGATGACAGCGGTCATCTTCGGCGAACTGTACCGGCGGGGCGAGGGGTGGAAGTTCCGCGCCGTCGGACAAGGGTACGCGACCGGGCTCGCCGGGCTGGCCACCGACTTCGGCGTGGACATCGAGGACGACGCGGCCACGGAAGCACAGGCGCACGCGGAGGCGGCAGCGGATCCGGAGGCCGGGGAAGAGCCGGAAGCGGTGCTCGATGCCGTTGGCGACAGCGTCGGCGCGGGCGGGCCGGGCGACGTGACGACGTCCGTGCCTGTCGCGGAGCCGGCCGGGCAGGCACTGATGGATGCCGTACCCGCCCCTCGCCGACCCGACGACCACGCGGACAAGCGCCAGGCGGACGAGGCCTGGGCGGACCTGGCCAAGAAGCCGGCCGCCCGGCCACGTACCGCGAAGAAGAAGGTCACCCTTCCCGCGACGGTGAAGAAGACCCTGGCGGAGAACGACTCCTGGAGGGCCGCGAGGCTGTTCCCGGTGTCCGTACTCAAGAGCGACCGGGACCGTGAGATGCGGGCCACCTCCGTGCTGCTGTCGGTGATGGCGCAAGTGCCGGAGTTCAGCCGACGACTCACCGCGGCCTTCGGTGCCCCGGCGGGCCGCATGGAGACGTTCACGGAGGTCTCCCTTCCCCACGGCGACAGTCCGCGCCGCCCGGACGGCGTCATCCGCGTGGAGCGGGCCGGGAAGCTGTGGACCGCCCTGGTGGAAACGAAGACCAACGGCAACGCGCTCAAGGCCGAGCAGGTGCAGGCGTACATGGACATCGCCGCGCGCCGCGGTTACGAAGCCGTGATCACGCTGACGAACGACGTCGCCCTGGAAGGCAGCCCGCTCGTCGACGTCAAGATCGACAGGCGGCGCAAGCACAAGGTCGCCCTGTGGCACTTGTCCTGGGCGGAAGTAGCCCACCAGGCGCAGATGTTGATCAGGCACGAGGGGGTGGGCAACGCCGCGCACGCCTGGCTGCTGCAGGAACTGCTGCACTACCTCCAGCACGAGAACTCCGGCTGCCACGGCTTCCAGAACATGGGGCCCTCCTGGGTCCCCGTGCGCAACGGCATCGACGACGAGACCCTCTGTCAGGGGGACGGCCGGGCGCTGGAGGTCGTCGAGAACTGGGAACGGCTCATCCGCCAGGTCTGCCTCAGGCTGGGTGGCGAACTCGGGCAGAAGGTCCTGCCCGTCCAGCGGGCCAAGCGCGGAACGGACCCGAAGGAACGCCGTGACCGCCTCGCCGACCAGCTGTGCCTCGACGGGCGCCTCCAGGCCGAGCTGCGGATCGACGGCACCCCCGGTGTTCTGACCGTCGGCGCGGACCTGCGCACCGGCAAGTTGCGCACCGCCATCGACGTCCCCTCCCCCGAACAGGGCTACCCGCTGAGCTGGGCCAAGCAGCTCGTCCGGCGTCTGGCGGACGCGCCGGCGGACCTCCATGTCGAGACCCTCGTCGACGGCACCGGCCCGGGTCCGCGCGGCACCCTGGAGCGGCTGCGTCCCGAACCGGCGGATCTGCTCCCCAAGGACGGCGCGACCAAGATCACCGGTTTCCGGCTCTCCCTGTTCAAGGGGATGGGAAGCGGACGCGGCAACGCCGAGACCGGCTTCATCCGCAGTGTCGACGACGCCGTGCACCGCTTCTACACCACGGTCGTCGTCCACCTGGACACCCCCGTGGCACGCCGGAAGCCGACGAAGGACCGCGTGGCGGCGGCGGCCGAGTGAAGTGACGCACCGCCGGTCGCGGGCGAGGTACGACTGCCGCCCGCGGCCGGCGGTCGGCGCCGCGCCCGAGCCAGGTTCACCGTGGGCGCCCCACGCTGCCGTCCGCGGGGCAGGCCGTGCCGTCAGCGAGTTGGTCGGCCAGGGCGTCCAGTGAGCCGGCGTGCAGGTCGAAGCCGTCGGCTGGAGAAAGGGGTCCACCCAGGGGCCGGGCGACGTACGCGCACCGCATACCTGGCCTCTGCGCTCGGCGCGGGTCTCCCAGGCGTGGGCGGCGACCATGAACAGCCGTTGCGGCGGCGTCCCCGAGGCGTCGACGGCCGGCCGGTGGACGGCCGGGTCGGCACGTCGAAGACGAGGGCGTCGATGCTCGAGGGGCGCGGCACGGGGAACTCCAAGGGCAGGACGGAGAGGGACGCTCAGAGGCGTACCACGATCAGGGCGATGTCGTCGCGGCCTCCGTCGGCCACGCCCAGGCGGGTGAGCAGGGTGTCGGCCAGGGGCTCAGGGTCCAGCTGCGCGTGGCCGGCGAGCGCGTCGGTGAGGCGGAGCAGGCCCGCGTCGATGTCCTCGCCCCGGCGTTCGATGAGCCCGTCGGTGTACAGCACGAGGGTGTCGCCCGGCAGGTAGTCGACCGTGGCCTGGGGGCGCGGGGTCCGCTCGGTGAGGATGCCGAGCGGTGGGTCGGTGGCCTGGTCCAGCAGGAGCACCGTGCCGTCCGGGCTTCCCAGGAGCGGTGGGGGGTGGCCGGCGCAGGTGTAGGTGATGCGCCGCCCGCGGGTGTCGACGACGGCCTTGGCCGCCGTCGTCGCGAGCGCGCCCTCGAAGGTGCGGGCGTAGCGGCTGAGGAGATCCATCGCCCCGCCGGGCTCCTGGATGGCGCGTACGGCGGCGGACAGGGCGCTGCGGAGCATGCCCATGACGGCGGCCGCCTCCAGGCCGTGGCCGACGACGTCGCCCACCGCGACGGTGAAGCTGTCGTCCGCCAGGTCCACCACGTCGTACCAGTCGCCGCACACGTTGAGGGACCGGGTGGCCGGCATGTAGCGCACGGCGATGCCGCGGTGGGAGGCCAGGTCCGGGGCGTGCAGCATGACCTCCTGCAGGGCCAGGGCGGTCCGGCGTTCCCAGTCGTGCGCGGCGCGGAGCTTCTCGTTGGTCTCCTGGAGTTCCCGCGCCCGCGCGTACAGCTCTGCCTCCGCCGCGGCCCGGGTCCTGCCCCCGCCCGTCGGCGCGTCGCGCGCCGTGCGGGACAGCAGGAACTCGGTCATGTCCTCGACGCGGTGCACGATCCACGCGATCTCGCCGTCGGGTCCGAGGACAGGTGTGTTGACCGGCGACCACCACCGTTCCTGGAACTCGCCGGGGCGGCCGGGCACCGCGAGGTCGTACCGCTGCACGGCCAGGGAGTCCGGTTCCCCCGTCTCGAGGACCCGCTGGAAGGAAGCGCTCAGGTTGCGGATGCCGTCCGCCGCCGGATCGTCGGGGTTCTCCGGGTAGACGTCGAACAGATGGTGACCGATCAGGTCGTGGCGGGCACGGCCGGTCACACTGAGGTACATCTCGTTGACCTCGACCACCACGAGGTCGGGGTCCAGCACCAGGTAAGGGCTGGGCATGACCGAGAACAAGGCCTGGTAGTCGACCCTCGGTGTGCTCATGTGCGGTCTCCCGTCCGCGCCGGCGCGTCACGGACAGTATGCGCCGTGGAGGACAGCGACGGCCCTCGGCTCGCCCGGCTGCCCGGGCGCGCGCGGGCAGCGCACGGGGAGTTCACGGACCACGCCCGGCCGCGATGAGTTCGCGTGGCCGGACGAGTCACCCTCATCGGACACCTTCATCGGAAGCGGCACACGACGCCGCCCCGGCGGCCAGGAGCGGACACCATGAAGCTGACGACCATCACCAACGTCTCCGTCGACGGGGTCATGCAGGGCCTCGGCGGCTCGGAGGAGGACCGCAGCGGCGGCTTCGAGCGCGGCGGGTGGGCCCTGCCGCTGGTCGACGAGGAGGCGATGGCCCACCTCGGCGAGGTGTACGGGCGCGCCGACGCGTTCCTGTTCGGGCGCCGGACGTACGAGATCTTCGCGGGCTCCTGGGGCGTCATGCCCGACCCGGAGAGCAACCCGGTCGCGGCACCCCTGCACGCCCGGCCGAAGTACGTCGTCTCCTCGACGCTCACCCGCCCGCAATGGGCGCGCACGACCGTCCTCTCCGGTGACCTCACCACCGCCGTCCGCGAGCTCAAGGAGCGGGGGCAGGGCGAGCTGCAGGTGCACGGCAGCGGGCAGCTGGTGCGGTGGCTCGCGGCCCACGGTCTGGTCGACGAGTTCGTCCTGCTCACCTATCCGGTGATCGTGGGCCAGGGGACGCGGCTGTTCCCTCAGGACGGCCCGGACAGCGCCCTCGACCTGGTCGACTGTCGGTCCACACCGGGCGGGGTGACGATCCAGGTCTACCGGCCCGCCGGCCGTCCCCGGTACGCGACGGACACACCGGCCGCCACGTCGTGACGGGCACGCGGGCGCGTGTCAGAACGGCATCTTGCCGCGCGCCCGACGGCCGGCGGAGCCACTGCGGCCGACCGCACGGGAGCTGGAGCTGAAGGGCTTGCTGAGCAGCCGCCCGAGCGGGCCCGGAGCCTTGGAACCTGCCCGGGAGCCGAAGCCGAGCGTGCGTTGCGTGCCGTTCTGAGGGTGCCGCGACAGACGGGGGACGAAGAACGCGAGCACGGCGATGACCACGCAGACGGCGACGATACCGACGACCATCATGAAGGCCTCCTGAGATGTTGCGGTGGAGCTGTGACGTGCGGACCGGGCGGTCCGTGCGACCACTCGTTCCCGCTTCCGGCGCGAACACGCTTCCGTTTCCGGTCGGGTGCCACGCCCGCGCCTCAGCCGTGCACAGCGGCACCGTGATCCCCACGTGATCGCAGGCGCGTAACGTCCCCCGGGCCACGACGACTTCGTGGCGTCGACGGTGAAACCGGGGAGGGGGGCGGCACATGGAGTACCGGTACGCGGCGATACCGGCCGTGGCGGCGGGTTGATGCTGACGCTGCTGCTGTGGTGGGCGGGGCCGGCGCCGACGCCCTGCAGTTGGACGGGGCCGCGGGGGTGCTCGGCATCGAGACGGACGCCGCCCTGCGGAGCTGGCTGTACCCGTGGGCGTACGACCCCTACGCCGGCGCTCTCGCGGACGGGTCCGCCGTGTCGACGTCCGACGGTTCCCACTACCTCGGCCTCCACCACACGGCGATGCAGATCCGCTTCGTCGCCGTGTTCGTGTTCTACGCGGCCGGGGCCCTGCTGCTCGTCCGGCGGATCCCCGCGGAGCGCGGGCGGGTCCGGCCGGCCCTGCTGGCGTTGTGGGCCTGGGGCCTGGTGGCGGGCACCCTGGCGGTGACGGTGTCGTCCCCTGGCTGATCGCCGCTGGGGGACACGGCAGTTACCGCTTCCTGCCACACCTGGCCGGGCTCTCCTCTTCCGGGCGGACGGTTCTGGTGCCGCTGGCGCTGGCCGCGGCGGTGTGGACGGTGTTCGTGACCCGGCTGGCACTGAAGCACGCGGAGCCGCAGCCCCGCGGGAACGTACCGGCACGGGCCGCGCTCGTGGCCGCCACCGTGGGAACGGCGGTGGTCGCGGTGTCGGTGGTCGTGCTGTCGTACCAGGAGAACGCGGCGCGGATCCAGACGGCGTTCACGGGTGCAGGGTTCCTCAGCGAACCGGGCGATCTGCTGCGCCAGTGGCTGGTGCTGAGCGCGTGGTCCGGTCCGGCCGGGGTCCCTTCGGCGACTGGCTGCTGGTCCGGCTCGGAGACGTGCTGCTGCTGGCCGTGGTCTGGTGCGCGCTGCGGTGGCTGCCCGGGGTGCTCACCCATGTCTCGGTCCCGGCGATGGCGGCGGGCGCGGTCTGTGCGGTCGTCCTCGGGCTGCTGGCCCGGCATCTGGTGCGTGTGGCGGTGGTCGACGGGTCGTGGAACTACCGGGGTCTGCTCCAGGCGGCGTCCGGGCTCGGCGACGGGACGAGCGCCGCGGTGCTGTGGGGCACGCTGGCGGGCGTCGCGGCGGCGCTGACGCTGAGGACGTCCGGGAGGGGGATGGCGACGCCGGGCTCAGGGGGGCCTGGCTCGGCGGACCCCGGATCGCCGGTGCCCGGCCCGGCAGGCGATGCCGGCCCGGCGGGCGGCCCCAGCATGGGGAACCTACCCAGCGCTGCCGACGGCCCCATTCCGGACGGCTCCGTAGATGCCCGGGACAGCGGGCACCCTCGCCCCGGCGAGCAGTCCCGGCCCGGCGAGCAGCCCCCACTCCGCTAACGCCCCCGCTGCCACCGGCCCCGACCCGCACGGCCCCGTAGATCTCCGGGAACGGCGGGCAGCCACGCCCCGGCGGGCGGTACCAGTCGGCGGAGGGACCCAGCTCGGTCGGCGTCGCCCACGCTGTCGGCGGCTCCGGCGCGGAGGCGCCCGCGTCGGGGGAGCCCGGGGCGGGCGGATGCCGGACCGGCGGGCTCCGGTTCCGCTTCCGCGCAGGTGAAGGGAGACGGGTAGGGTCGGAGCCGGTGTGTCCGCCGGAGCCGACGAGGAAGCGCATGATCGAAGTCGAGGTGGTCCAGCTTCTGGTGTCGCCCTCCCACCGGCTCGACGGGCGGCCCTCGGACGGGCCCGCGCCCGGCCCGACGACGAGCGTGTCCGCGCGCCGAGGTGCGGGCGAGGCTGGGGCTGGTGGGCGACCGCTACTACGCGCAGCCCGCCCACCGCGACGCCTCCGTGACGATCATGTCCGCGGAGAACCTGCCCACGGACATCGACCCCGCCGTCGACCTACGGCAGACCCGGCGGAACGTCCTGCTCCGCGGCGTCGACATCGACGCGTACGTGGGCGCGACGATCAGTCTGGACTGCGGGCCGGGGCCGGTGCGGTTCTCCGTGAACCGGCCCGCGCGGCCGTGTGCCTGGATGAACGTCACCGTCGGCCCGGGCGCGCAGCGCGCGCTCAGGGACAAGGGCGGGGTCCGGTGCACCCCGCTCGACGACGGAGTCCTGGCCGTCGGGCCCACGCGGTTCGCCGTACTGTCGGAGCCCACCCCGCCCGCCCCGCGCCGCTGACACCCCGCCCGCCCCGCGCCGCTGACGCCGCGGCCGGTCGCGACGGCCGCCCGCCCCAGGGCCGTCGCTACTTGATCACGGCGTTGGCGCCGATGATCACCAGGCCGATGACCATGTCGCCGAGTCCGGCCCGCAGCGACGCCGGCCACCGTCGGCCCGCGTGGCGGGCGGTCCAGACGCCCCACCCGGCGAGGATCAGGGTGTTGAGCACCAGCGCGACATCCACCGCGTCGGCCTCCGACCACCAGTCCGGCACCGCGAACAGCAGCAGGATCACCGTGGGGAGCGCCGCGGCGACGACCGGCCACTCCGCGATCATGGCGCGCAGTCCCGCCGTCAGTCCCCCGGGCTCCGCGGTCATGCGGTGGGAAAGGACGTGTGCGTAGCCGTGCGCGGCCGCGGCGGCAAGGGCGGTGAGCAGGACCCACAGGGCGTCCGAACCGGCGGTGGTCTGCTCGTCCGGGGAGTCCAGAGCGGCCGCCAGGGCGCTGGCCAGGACCAGCCCGTAGACGCCGCTGAGCAGGCGCGGTTCGGGGGGTTGCCGTCCCGTTGTCGGTGGGTCGGCCGGGCGGGGGGACGGCTGGGCGGGTTCGCGCATCGCTGCGGCCTCCGGTGGGAGGGGCGGGACAGGGGGACACGGCACACGTGAGGCGGCCGGAAACCCCGGCCGCCTCACGTGTGCCGTGTTCTGGATCAACTGCCGGATCACCCGGAGGCAACGCCCTGTCCCGGAAGCTGCCCCATTTGCCCGACCCGGCGACGGGCGGCGGGCGGCGGGCGGTGATCCGCGGGCGGCGGCCCGGTGTCCACAGCCCGCAGTTCACCGCCCGGCCGACCGGTCACCCCTCGGCCGTACGGGCCTCCGCCCGCTGCTTGCGCGCCGCCATGACCGCGTAGATCAGCACGCCGGCGAACAGGAAGAGCACCCCCTGGTAGACGGCCTGGTAGCCGGCGCCTGCGACCAGCCACAGCGAGAACGCTGCGGCGACGGACGCGACCACCGCGTCGCGGACCAGGCGGCCCCGGTCGACCCGCTCCCGGTGCCCGGAGACGAGGTGGAACAGCTGCGCGGCGGTGGCGAGCAGGTAGGGCACGGTCGCGGTGAAGGTGGTGACCAGGACCAGCGTCTCGAAGATCCGGGCCGTGCCGGAGGCGTAGTTCCACACGGTGAGCAGGGAGGCGAGGAGCACGGTGACACCGACGCCGACCGTCGGCACCCCGCGCCGCTTGCGGGCGAGGGCGGCGGGGAAGAGTCCGTCCTTGGCCGCGGCGTACGAGGTCTGCGCGCTCATCAGGGTCCAGCCGTTGAGGCAGCCGGTCATCGACACGAGCGCGGCGAGCGCCACCGCCCAGCCGCCCCAGGCCCCGCCGAACATGGCGTTGACGGCGTCCGAGAACGGCGCGGTGGAGTCGACCAGCCGGTTGTGGGCGACCGTGCCGAAGACGGCGAGCGTGCCCAGCAGGTAGACGACCGCCGCTCCGGCGGTGCCGATCACGGTGGCGCGTCCCACGGTCCGCCGGGGGTCGCGCACCTCGCCGGCGCTGACGGCGGCGGACTCCACGCCGAGGTAGGAGAAAAGGAGGATGGCGGCCGCGGCGGAGATCGCGCCCGTCGCGCTCTCCCCGCCGGCGCGGAAGGGGCCGAGGTTGTCCGCGTCGAAGGCGAACAGGCCGCCGACGGCGACGAGCAGCAGGGGCACCAGCTTGAGCACGGTGGAGACCACCTGCACGGCGCCGACGTAGCGGGTGCCGGCGATGTTGGCGAGGGCGGGCAGCCACTGAAGGACGAGGGCGGCGAGACAGGCGGTCCAGCGGTGCTCGTTCACCGGGATCAGCACGTCGAGGTAGCCGACGGCGGCGACGGCGAGGGCCGCGTTGGACACCCAGGTGGTGATCCAGTACGCCCAGGCGGCGAGGAAGCCGGCGAAGTCGCCGAACGCCTCGCGGGCGTAGACGTACGGGCCGCCGGTCCTGGGGTCCCGTTCGGCGAGCCGGCCGAAGACCAGGGCCAGGGCGATGGCGCCGACGGTCAGCACGCCGAAGGCGACGAGGCTGATGGTGCCGTAGGGGGCGATGGAGGCCGGGAGCAGGAAGATGCCGCCGCCGATGATGTTGCCCATGACCAGGGCGGTGGCGACGGGCAGGCCGAACCGGCGGGTGCGCCGTCCCGTGCCGTCAGGGGTGTCGCCGGAGTGGGCGGGGCCGTCGGTGGTGGCCTGCGGGGCCGGAGCCGGTGGGGGGACGGTTCCGGTGACGTGCATGGGGTGGTGCGCCTCTCTTCGAACTGGCGCCCGGGATCGCCGGGCCGGAGCAATGGTCGGACATCCCCGTGGATCCCGCCAAATCGGACGTAATCGTCCGGCGGAATCCCGTCCGGCTCCGGAAAAGGTGCACCGTGAAGGCTCCGGGACGCGCAATCGTCCCGCGGCGCGTCGCACCTCCCGTGGTGGGGCATGACTCAGACGCCGCCCATGCGTATGAGCCACCAGTCCGGGGTGACCGCGGCGTCCGCCGAGCCGTGGGGCGCGACGGGCCGCTCCTCGACGGTGTCCTCGATCCGGATTCTGTCGGGCAGGTGCGAGAAGCGCGTGCGGCGCTGCGCATCCGCCTCGTCCCCGGGTTCGCGTACCTGGTCCATGCGCCTGCTCCTTGTCCGAGGGCTGCCGTGTGACCGGTCAGATCATGACGAGTATGCGTTCCGCCAGCGTCACCTGTCAAACAGGTGACGATGACGCTCTGCGTCGGCCGTTCCCCGGCGGTAGCGTGAGGGGCGACGGCCCGTTCCCGGGCACTGCGGAGGCTGCCCATGCCTACCTGGTCGTTCCGGTTCCAGCTGGGGCAGTACGTCAGGACGAGCCTGTGGATCCTGCCGGTGCTGGGACTGGCCCTGGGGGCCCTTCTCGGCGAGGGCGCGCTGGCCCTGGACGACATGGTGGGGATCCCGACCGGCTGGCGGTACACGGCCACCACGGCGACGGGCGTGCTGACCGCCATCGTCGGTGCCATGGTCGCCCTGCTCGGATTCGTCGTCACGATCGGTGTGCTGGTCGTCCAGCAGGCCACCGGCACGCTGTCCCCGCGCTACATGCGCCTGTGGTACCGGAACCGGCTGCAGAAGGCCGTGCTGTCCCTGTTCGCGGGCACCTTCGCCTTCGCGTTCACGCTGCTGCGCCGGATCGGCCCCGGCACGGTGCCCGATCTCGGCGTCACCCTGGCCGGCCTGGCCGTCGCGGTCAGTCTGGTGATGCTGCTGGTCTACCTCAACCGGTTCGTGCACGACCTGCGTCCCGTGGCCATCGCCGACCGGGTGCGCCGCACCGGCCTGCGGGTGCTGGGCACCTCGCTGCAGGCCCAGGGGCGGTGCACCCTGCTCGACGAGGCGGCCCACCCGGGACACGGCACACCGGCCGAGGTCGTCCGCTCCGCAGACGGCGGGGCCCTCCAGGGGATGGACGTGGGTGGGTTGATGAGGGCCGCCGCGCGCCACGACTGCGTGCTGGTGGTGGCGCACCGCGTGGGTGACTTCGTGCCTCCGGGGGCCGTGCTGATCGAGGTCCACGGGGCGCCCCGCACCCCGCCCGAGCCGCGCCGGCTGGCCGGGCTGGTGGCGCTGGGCGCCGAGCGGACCGTCGAGCAGGACCCCGCCTTCGCGCTGCGCGTGCTGGTCGACATCGCCGTCCGGGCCCTGTCCTCGGCGGTGAACGACCCGACCACCGCCGTCCAGGTCCTCAATCACATCGACGCGTTCCTGCACGAGGTGGGCCGGTCCGAGCTGAGGGGCAGGCACGTGCTCGGCGACGCCGACGGCGCCCCGCGGGCCGTCGTACCCGGCCGGAGCTGGGAGGAGTACCTCGAGCTCGGCGTGACGGAGGTGCGCGAGTACGGCGTCGGCTCGCTGCAGGTGTGCCGGCGTCTGCGGGCCCTGCTGGAGGGCCTGCTGCCGGGTGTCCCGGCGGAGCGGCGTCCGGCGGTGCGCCGCCAGCTCACGCTGCTCGACGCCGCCGTGGAGCGGGAGTTCCCCGACGCCTTCCGCCGCTCGCTGGCCCGCACCGGCGACCGCCAGGGCATCGGGGGCGGGAGCCCCTCCCCCGGCACCCCGCCGCGTCACGGTCCCCGGTAGGTCTCCAGCAGACGCAGCCACACCTCCCCGAGGGTGGGGAAGGCGGGTACGGCGTGCCAGAGCCGTTCGACCGGGATCTCCCCGGCGACCGCGAAGGTCGCCGAGTGGACGAGTTCGGCCACGCCGGGTCCGGCGAACGTGACGCCCACGACGGTGCCGCGGTCCGGGTCCACCAGCATCCGGGCCCGGCCGCGGTAGCCCTCGCCGTACTGGTGCGCTCCGGCAAAGCCCGTCATGTCGTGGTCGAGACGTCGACCCGGCGGCCGGTGCGTTCGGCCTCCATGGTGGTGAGGCCGACCGCGGCGACCTCGGGCACGCCGAAGACCACCTGGGGCACGGCCGCCGTGTCGGCCGTACCGACGTGGGTGCCCCAGGGCGCGTCGTCAACGGGCCGTGCCGCCGCCCGGGCCGCTATGACGGCGCCGGCGATGCGGGCCTGGCACTTGCCCTGGTGGGTGAGGAGCGCGACCGGACGCCCCCTCCGGGTCGCCTTCATCGACGAGGGAAATGAGTCACCGCCCGATACGTCCACCTCGCCGCGCGGTTCGCACCGTCGCAGGGCAGGACGACAAGTTCCGGCTTCAGCTTCATGCGGTGCTGCATCCACTTCGAGAGAGGTGACCGGGACGCCGAGTGCGTCACCGATTGAACTGGTGACGAGGTTGCGGCAGGCTCGCCACCTTTCAAACAAGTGACGAATTGGGTGACGTCCACCGAGGTGGCTGACGGGACGGATCGCTCAGCCGAGGCGGTCGGCGGGCTCAGGAGCGAGGTACTGGTCCCGGCGGGCGGCCACGAACTCCTCGACGGCCTGGGCCGGTACGCCCGTCACCCGCTCGACGTCGTCGGTGACCCGGTCGTAACGGTTCTCGCGGTGCAGCCGGCACATGGTGACGATGTGGTCCTCGATGTGCGGGGGCAGTCCCGCCCGGGAGAGAACCTCCTCCCGCCACCGCTCCAGGGGCACGTCCGTGTAGACGACGGACCGGCCGAGCGCCCGGGAGTACTCTCCGGCCATCTCCGTCATGTCCATCGCGCGCGGGCCGGTCAGCTCGTAGACGTGGTCCAGGTGGCCCCGCCGGTCGGCCAGCAGGCCGGCCACGACCCGGGCGACGTCGGCGACCGCGACGGGCGACGTGCGTCCGCTCCCGAAGGGCAGGGCGAGCGTGCCGTCCGCCATGATCGACCGGGCGGCGAGCGTCGTGAACAGCGGATTGTCCAGGAACGACGTGGGCCGGACGTGCACCACGGGCAGACCGGACCAGTCGAGCACCCGCTCGGCCAGCCAGTGCAGGCGCTGCTGGTGGGACTCGTCGGTGCTGGTGGCGGTCATCTGCGACACCGTCATCTGGGACATGCCGACCAGGACGTCCAGCTCGCCGTACTCCCGCGCCACGCTCGCCACGACGGTCGCGGCCAGCAGGTGGTCACGGGAGACCGGCATGGCGAAGTACATGCGGTCGATGTCCCACAGGCCGGCGGCGACGGTATCGGGTCGGGTGAGGTCACCGAGGACCACCTCCGCGCCGAGCCGGCGGAGTCCCGCCGCCCGCTCGTCGTCGCGACGGACCAGAACGCGTACCGGTACGCCGTCAGCGCGAAGGTGTTCGATCACCGCGCGGCCCACACCGCCGGCGCCGGTGACGAGGACGGACTGACGAGAAGGCATGGTCGGCCTCCCTCCGGCCCGGCCAGGCCCGCCACGCGCCCGTCGGCATCCGTCCGGTGCAGGCCGCCGCCAGGCGCACGGCGCGGTTCCGGCGGGCCCGGTCTCAAGGATGTGACCAGCTTCGCACAGGCGGCCCTGCCCTTCGCGGCGAACGGCGGACGGCAGGCCACCGCGCCCGCCGCGCGTGGACGGCGGATCGTCACCGTGCGGGCGCGGGGCGCGAATGCGCCGGCCGGACCGCCGCGCCTTGAGCAGCCCGTTCGCCCGCTTGCGGGCGCGGTAGGCGGCGGCCTTGAGCTTGTTGCCGCAGGGACCCGTGGCACACCACTCGCGGCGCGCGCCGCGGGACCGAACGTCGTTGCTTGCGGCAACGGCGTGCCGCGCGAACCGGTGCCGTCACGACGCCGGTCCGCGCGACCGCAGTGTGTCCCGGTACCTACTTCTCGGCCGGCAGCGGAGAGGCGTCGGCGCCGCCGGTGCGCAGGAACTCGGTCAGGGTCGCGAGCAGCGCGTCGGGGGCCTGCTCGGCGAGCCAGTGGCCGGCGTCGGGGATCACCGTCCCACGGACATCCGTGGCGACGCCCTTGAACGAGTCGGCCACCGCCGGCCCCCAGCTCTCCGCGCCGCCGATGCCGAGCACCGGCATGGTCAGCTTCGTCGTCGCGCGCTTCTCGTTCTGCGCGAGTGTGTCGTCCCAGGCCCGGTAGAAGCCGAAGCTCCCCGTCAGACTCTCCGGATCGGACAGGAGGCGGACGTAGTAGTCCATGGCCTCCTTGGACACGCCACCGCCCTGTACGGCGAACTCGTAGCCGTAGAAGATGTCCTCCCTGCCCGTGACGAGCCGCTCCACGAGCGGGTCGTCGACCCGGTTGAAGGGGATGTGCCACAGCCTGTTGTTGAGTGGCTCGGGGACGAACAACGGGGGCGAGGGGGTGACGCCCGGAGGTCCGGGAACCTCGGCGAAGGCCACCCGCTCGACCCGCTCGGGGAAGTCGGCGGCCAGTGCGTAGGCGATGATCATGCCCGTGTCGTGGCCGACCAGGGAGAACCGCTCATGACCGAGCGCGTCCATGAGAGCGGTCAGGTCCTTGGCGAGGGTGCCGGTGTCGTATCCGGTGCGCGGCTTCCCGGTCAGGCCGATACCGCGCTGGTCGGGGGCGATTACCGTGAAGTGGCGGGCCAGTTCCGGCATCACCAGCCGCCACGCGTACCAATTTTCGGGCCAGCCGTGCACCAGCAGCAGAGGCGGACCCTCACCGCCGACGACCACGTGCTGGCGCAGGCCGTCGGTCTCGACGAAGCGGTCGCTGAACGTCCGCCTGAACTCCGCGGACAGCCCGGGTGAATTCGCGACGGTACCGAGCGTCTTCGGGGGCACCGTGACGGTGGTGGGCGGGGCGGTGGAGGCGTCACCCGCGGAGGGGCCACCCCGGCGCAGAGAGGCGTCGGCCGTCGTCAGGGCCCACCCGCCGACCAGTGACATGGCCGCGACGGTGGCTATCAGGCCGCCGATCACGGAGCGTCGCCGACGTCTGCGTCCGGCCGGTGGCGAGGGTTCCGGGTCCTCGGCGGATGAAGGGTCTTCTGAAGCGTTGTTCATGTGCTTCTCCTTTCGCGGACCGAACGTAGCATCGGCTCCAATTACCGGCATGTCACTGTTTGTTGTGGAGGGACGGACACAGCCCGTGACGGGGGGCGTACAGCCGTGCCGCGGCCTCTGCCGGGGCGGGTGCGGTTGCGCCGATGGAGTGAGGAGCCGCCCGCCGGACCACCCGCGCCGACGGGGGCGCGGAGGGCCGGGCGGCCTCCGGTCGGGCGGCGGCGGACAAGGGCGCGTGCGCAACGTCGCCGCTCCGTTCGACCTGAGGGCGTTCCGCCGTCATGCTGGGAGGAGGAGGTCTTCCACACTCGTCAGGGGGCCTCGATGAGAGCGATACGAGCTCATGATCGCGACGCACCCGTGGACAGTCTGGTCGCGGAGGAGGCCCCGTATCCGTATGCGGGCCAGGGCGACGTCGTCGTGAAGGTGCGCGCGGCCTGCTTCACCCCCGGTGAACTCACCTGGCCCGCCTCGTGGGTCGACCGGGGCGGCAGGGAGCGGGCCCCCGTCGTACCGGGGCACGAGGTGTCCGGGGAGGTCGCGGAGGTGTCGGTCGGCACCACCGGACTGTCCGTGGGACAGCGGGTGGTGGGCCTGACCGACTGGAACCGGGACGGCACCCTCGCCGAGTACGTGGCGGTGGAGGCGCGCAATCTCGCGCCGCTGCCCGCGGGCATGGATCACGTGCACGGGGCGGCCCTGCCGATGCCGGGTCTCACGGCCTGGCAAGGGCTGTTCGTGCACGGCCGGATCGAGACCGGGCAGAGCGTGCTGGTGCACGGAGCGGGAGGGGGGGTGGGAATGGCAGCCACACAGCTCGCCCGTGACGCCGGTGCGCGTGTGCTCGGATCGGGCCGCGCGAAGAGCAGGGAGCGGGTGCTGGAACTGGGCGCCGAGGAGTTCGTCGACCTGGAGCAGCCGGCGTGGGAGGAAGCCGTGGGCCTCGTCGACCTCGTCTTCGACGCCGTCGGTGGGACGGTGCTCGACCGCTCGGCCGCCGTCCTCAGACCGGGCGGCACCCTGATCAGCATCTCCCGCCCTCCGACCGTACGGCCCGAGGACGGCCGGGCCCTGTACTTCATCGTCGAGCCCGGCCGTGACCACCTCGCGCAGGTCGTCGACCGGTACCGGAAGGGCCGGTGGCGGCCTTTGGTGGGGAGTGTCCGCACGCTTCCCGAGGTGCCGGACGCGTTCCGCACCAAGTCCGGTACGGCCGGCAAGACGGTCGTCGCCGTCGCCTGAGTCCCGTGCGACCGCCGGGACCGGGGCGTCGCACGCCGCTCACGCGCGGACGTGCGGCCCCCCGAGCGACGGCGTCGTGCCGGACTCCGGCCGGCGGAACGGGAGTTCCGTACACGGAAAGCAGACACTCTCATGGATCTGAAGCTCGAACTCATCGTGCTGCCCGTCTCGGACGTCGACCGGGCCAAGGCCTTCTACGAGGGCCTGGGATTCCGCCTGGACCTCGACAAGGCGGCCAGTGAGGATTGGCGTGCCGTGCACTTCACGCCGCCCGGTTCGGAGTGCTCGGTCATCTTCGGCAAGGGCCTGACGTCCGTGCCGCCGGGCTCCGCACAGGGCATGTACCTCGTCGTCGACGACATCGAGAAGAGCCGCGCGGAACTCGTCGACCGCGGTGTCGAGGTGAGCGAGGTCTTCCACGACGCGAACGCCGTCTTCTACCACGGCCACGGCGGCGGGGACTTCACCCACGACCCCGGCCAGGGCCAGGGCCGGCTGCCGGGTCTCCACCCGGACCGGATGTCCTACGGCTCCTTCGCCACCTTCAGCGACCCGGACGGCAACGGCTGGGTGCTGCAGGAGGTGCAGCAGCGGCTCCCCGGCCGCTGACGAGCCGCCGGCCCGCCGCGCGACTCCCCACGGCCGCCGCCCGTTTCGCGCGGGCGGCGGCCGTGCCCCGTCGACAACCACCGCTGGTTCCGTCACCGGCCGGTGCGGGTGTGTGTCCGTCGTCAGGCGGACGCGGGGACCCGCAGGTAGTTCAGGCCGCTCGCGTCGAACCACATGTGCTGCGGGGAGCGGACCATGCGCAGCAACACGTCCTCGCAGCCGGGACAGCGCAGCACCGTACCGGGGCCTCCGAGGTAGGCGTGTGCCTCGGCCAGCATCATGCGCCGGCCGCAGCCCTGGCACTGTCCCGAGGCCATGGTCATGTCGGTGCCGAACAGCGACTCCAGGTCCCCGGCGGCGGCGTTGCCGTCGAGGAAACCTTGCGTGACGGTCATGGGAATCCCGTTCCTTCGTTCATCCGGTGGGTCCGAAACGTTCGGTCCGGATGCGGCCGGGGTCGTGCCCGAGTGCCACGAGCAGACCGGCCGCCGTTTCGACGAATCCGGTGGATCCGCAGACGTAACAGGTCGGCTCGAAGTCCGGCGGCCATCCCGCGGCGGTGAGATCGTTCGCGGTGATACGCCCGGGAGGCCGCGGCCAGCGCTCCGGAGCGGAGCGGCTGTAGAGAAAGGTCTTGTCGAGCCCCGGGTCGTCCGTCCGCAGGTCGCTCACGAACAGCTGCGACGCGGGGCCGCGCAGGCTGTACACCAGCCGGAAGGGGACGCGGCTGCCGGCGGCGCGCCGGGTGCGGATCATGGCCATCAGCGGCACCAGGCCCGAACCGCCGCCGACGAGGAGAACGGGCTCCCGCTGTACGTCGGGCCGCCACACGAACCAGCCGCCGACCGGCCCGCGCAGCTCCACCAGGTCCCCCACCGCGAGGTCGTCCACCAGGTACGGGGACACCTCGCCGTCGTCGACCCGCTCGACGGTCAGCTCGACGCGTTCGCCGTCGCCGGACGCCGAGCCGATGGAGTAGCTGCGCTGCGTGCTGTAGCCGTCCTCCGCCGTGAGCCGCACGTCGACGTGCTGCCCCGCCAGATGGCCCGGCCAGCCGGGTACGTCGAAGACGAGGGTGCGGGCGTTGTCCGACTCGTCCCGTCGCTCGGTCAGGCGGGCCGGCAGCCAGAGCAGCCGCCCGCCTAGTCGCCCTGATACCGCTGCTCGCGCCATGGGTCACCGTAATCGTGGTAGCCGACGGTCTCCCAGAAGCCGCGTTCCTCCTCGTCGAGCAGCTGGATGCCGCGCACCCACTTCGCGGACTTCCAGAAGTACAGGTGCGGCACGAGCAGGCGCGCCGGACCTCCGTGTTCCGGGGGGATCTCGTCGTCGTCGTAGCGGTAGGCGATCCATGCCCGCCCGTCGAGGAGGTCCTCCACCGGGATGTTGGTGGTGTAGTCGCCGTAGGAGTGGACGAGGGCGTACTCGGCGCCGGACTCGACGTCCTCCAGCAGGACGTCCAGGGAGACGCCCTGCCATCGCGTGCCGAACTTCGACCACTTGGTCACGCAGTGCAGGTCGACGGTCGGGGTCTGGGAGGGCAGCGCCAGCAGCTCTTCCCAGTTCCACAGGTGTCGCACACCCGTCTCGGTGCGGATGGTGAACTCCCAGTCGTCGAAGCTCACTTCCGGCGTGGGGCCCGCGGACAGCACGGGGAATCCGGTGGTCTCGTACTGCCCGGGTGGCAGTTCGTGCCCCTTGTCCCGTGCCCGACCGTGGAACCCGCGTGAAATGACGGCCATGTCGCATCCCCATTCTCCGAGCGGGCAGTCCCCATTTTTCAGGAGTCGGGGCGGCCCGGCATCTCGGCGGGACCGTCGCCCTGCGCGGGGGCGGTGCCCGTGCGGCCGAGCAGGGGCAGGGCCACCAGCGGAAAGACGATGCAGGACAGCAGTCCCGCCGCCACCAGCGCCGCCGCGTTCTCCGGCCGGATGGCGTCGAGCCGCACCCCGATCGTCGTGGCCGCCACGATCAGCGGCAGGGACGTGGCCTGCAGGAGTCCGGCGGCGACGAGTTCCGCGCGGGAGAGGCCCGCCCCGCGGTAGAGCAGTGCGGGCAGTCCGCGCACGAGCAGCAGGGCCGCGAGGAACAGCGGCACCCGCAGGACGGTGCCGGCGTCGGCGAACAGCGCCACGAGGTCGAACTGGATGCCGCTGGTGACGAAGAAGACCGGGACGAGGAAGCCGTAGCCGATGCCGTCGAGCTTGGTGTGGAACTGGGGGTGCCGGCTCCCGGCGTCCGGGTCGATCAGGCGGAGCACGGCCCCGGCGACGAAGGCGCCCAGGACGGCCTCGAAGCCGAGGTGCATGGCCAGCGCGGACAGGCCGACGATGAGCAGCATCGTCAGCCGGACCCGGATCTGGGCGCTGGTGTCCGCCAGGCCGGTCACGGTCCTGGACAGCCACCGGGAGCGGGTGGCGCGGATCGACGTGACGACGACGAGCACCGTCAGGCAGGCCAGGCCGAGCAGCAGGAGCAGCCGTGAGGCGAGGCCGGAGGCGTGCTCGGAGAAGAACAGCGACAGCAGGATCACCGCGCAGAACTCCCCGGCGGACGCGCCCCCGATGACCAACTGTCCGACCGGGCGGTCGGCCGCGCCGGCGTCCTTGAGGACCGGGATGAGCAGTCCGAGGGACGTGGCCACCAGGGCGATGCCGACCAGCAGCGGGCTCTCGGCCAGACCGGCGAGGTCCAGCGACCAGCCGACGGCGGCGGCGAGGGCGATCGAGCCGGCCAGGCCCAGGCCGACGAGCCGTGCGGCCGGTCCGCGCCATCGTTCGAAGTCGATCTCCAGTCCGGCGAGGAACAGCAGGAAGCCCAGCCCGATGACCGACAGCGCCTCGACCGTCCCGTCGGGCTGCACCCAGTTCAGGACCGCCGGTCCGAGGACGACGCCGGCCACGATCTCCAGGACCGGGCCGGGCAGTGGCAGGCGGGGCACCAGGGCGAGGAGGAACGGAACGGCCGCGGCCACCGCGAGCACGATGACCAGGTTGTCGTACGACATGGTGGCTCCCGTGGCCTCGGACCCTCCCACCATGCACACGCGACGCGACGCCACGCATCCCGTCCGGACGCCTGGAAAAAATCTTCGCCGGTGATGTCGAGAACCGCCGTCCGGCTCCGTCCCCGCTGTGGACGCGACGACAATGGGTCGCACCAGCACCGAGGAGAGAACCACGATGGCCAAGTACCTGCTGCTGAAGCACTACCGCGGCGCTCCGGACCCGGTGAACAACGTTCCGATGGACCAGTGGACCCCGGAGGAGATCTCGGCCCACGTGCGGTACATGAACGACTTCGCCGCCCGGCTGGAGAAGACCGGCGAGTTCGTCGACGGCCAGGCGCTGGCGCCCGGGGGGTCGTGGGTCCGGTACGACGGCGAGGGGCGTCCGCCGGTGACCGACGGGCCGTTCGCCGAGACCAAGGACCTCATCGCCGGGTGGATGGTGATCGACGTCGACAGCCATGAGCGCGCCGTCGCACTGGCCGGGGAGCTGTCGGCCGCGCCCGGTGCGGGCGGCAGGCCGATCCACGAGTGGCTCGAGGTGCGTCCCTTCCTCACCGCGCACCCCACCGTCACCGAGTGATCGAGCCGATGGACGAGGCGCTGCTGAGGGCGCTCACCCCGCGTGTGCTCGGGATCCTCGGCCGCCGCGGAGCGGACTTCGCGGCGGCCGAGGACGCCGTGCAGGAGGCGCTGGTGGAGGCGGTCCGCGTCTGGCCGGAGGACCCGCCGCGCGATCCGCAGGGCTGGCTGGTCACCGTGGCCTGGCGCCGGTTCCTCGACGCGACGCGGGCCGACACCGCGCGCCGCAGGCGTGAGGACCGGGTCGAGGAGGAGCCGCCGCCCGGGCCCGCGCCCTCGGTGGACGACACGCTCCGGCTGTACTTCCTGTGCGCCCACCCGTCGCTGACGCCGGCGTCCGCGGTCGCGCTCACCCTGCGGGCCGTCGGCGGACTGACCACGCGGCAGATCGCGCAGGCGTACGTGGTACCGGAGGCGACCATGGCGCAGCGCATCAGCCGTGCCAAGCGCACCGTCTCCGGTGTGCGGTTCGACAGGCCCGGCGACGTGTCCACGGTGCTGCGGGTCCTGTACCTGGTGTTCAACGAGGGCTATTCGGGCGATGTCGACCTGGCGGCCGAGGCGATCCGGCTCACCCGGCAGCTCGCGGCCGTGATCGACCACCCGGAGGTGGCGGGGCTGCTCTCGCTCATGCTGCTCCACCACGCGCGGCGGGCGGCCCGTACCGCGCCCGACGGAAGCCTGGTGCCGCTCGCCGAGCAGGACCGCGGCCGGTGGGACACGACCCTGATCGCCGAGGGCATCGGCATCCTCCAGGCGGCCCTGGCCCGTGACCGGCTGGGCGAGTTCCAGGCGCAGGCCGCCGTCGCGGCGCTGCACGCCGACGCGCGCAGCGCCGAGGAGACGGACTGGGTGCAGATCGTCGAGTGGTACGACGAACTCGTCCGGCTGACCGGCAGCCCGGTGGTGCGGCTCAACCGCGCGGTGGCCGTCGGCGAGGCCGACGGGCCGCGCGCCGGGCTGGCGGAGCTCGCGGTCCTGGACGACTCGCTGCCCCGGTACGCGGCGGTCGCGGCGTACCTCCACGAGCGAGACGGGGACCCGGAGACGGCGGCGGCGCTGTACGCCGAGGCCGCGCTGAAGGCCCCGAACCTCGCCGAGCGCGACCATCTGACGCGTCAGGCGGCCCGGCTCAACACCCGCGGACGCCGCTGAGCACACCGCCGGGGAGGCGTTCGTCCTCCCCGGCGAGGGCGAGCCGTCAGCCGCTCGACGGCGGCCTCGATGTTCCCGGGCGGCACACCGGGGGTGTAGTCCAACACCAACTGCCTGCTGTTGGGGCAGCTGTTGGAGAAGGTGACCGGTCTGCCCGCCGCGATCACAGCATTCACGACATGTCGTGGGCGGGCCCCTCGGCGTCCCTGGTCTCGACCGTCTCGGACCTCAACCGCTTCCATGCCCTGCTGCCGGCCGGTGAGATCGTCGGCCCGTCCTCGCCGGCGGAGATGCGGCGCACCGTTCCCGTCGTCTCACAGGAGGGGAGGACGATCGACTACGGCGTCGGTCTGCACCCGCTGGAGACCCCGGGCCCGGGACAGGAGACGTACTGGGGGCACGGCGGCCGGCAGTGGTGCGTCGCTGTCAACCTCCAGCGGTGGAACGCCCTTGACGCCTGCGGCTGTCCGCGACCCCACGCCGTCGACGCGGCGCTGGATGCCTTCCACCGCCTGGCGATGTACGGCTGACGGCGGTCCGGTCACGGACCGCTCCCCCGCGCCCGTCGTCCCAAGCGGCGTCAACTCCCCTTGCCCGTGCGGACGGGCGGCCCTCACACGCTGCTGACACCCTCGTCGCCTACCCTCGTCGCAGGAGACACCGGGAGCGGTGCGGGTCCATGTCGAGGAGGCGGGGGTGTTCGGTAGGGGTGCGTGGTTGCTCGCGGGCGCCGTGGCGGTGACCGGCATGCTGGTGCTGGGTCCCAGCACACCCGTCGGTCTCCCCTTCGCCAGGACGGTGCCGGCCGACGCCGCCAAGGACGTGGTGCCGAACCGGGTCATGACGTGGAACCTCTGCAACCCCTGCGACCAGGACAACGTCGACCGTGCGGCGGAGATCGCCAGGTACGCGCCGCAGATCGTCGGCCTGCAGGAGGCGTGTGTGCGGGACGTCGAGCGGATCAGGGACCACCTGGCCAACCTGCACGGGCTGGACTACCACGTCGAGTACGGTCCGGTGCTGCGCAACTGGAGCCGCTGCGGGGGAGCTCCGTGGAAGCCGGGGGGCTACGGGCAGGCACTGCTGTCTGCGGCCCCGATGACCGACGTCGTCCTCGAGGAGTACCCGCACGGCGGGTCGGAGGACCGCGGTTACCTCGCCGTGACCACCGAGGTGGCCGGACAGCCGGTGCGGGTCTTCAACACGCACCTGGCACAGCGGCGTCAGGAGTCGGTGCGCGAGGAGCAGACCCGGGTGCTCGCGCCGCAGGTCGCGCGGTACGACCGCGCGATCGTGCTCGGCGACTTCAACGCCGTACCGGAGTCCCCCGAACTCGCCCCGATGTGGGCGCTCGCCGAGGACACGGACGCCGGCTGCCGGCCGTCCTCCGCCGGCGACTGCAAGCCGACGACCGACTGGCAGAGCAAGTTCGACTACGTGTTCCTGAGGGGCGTTTCGGCGCTGGGGCACGAGGTGCTGGACAGCGAGTACTCCGACCACCATCTGCTGCACACCGATGTCACGGCGAGCTGACTCCTGTTAGAAGGCGCGAATCGTGGAAACACGTTCGACGAACCGACTACAAGGGAGTCTTTTGATGGGCATCATCGCTTGGATTTTCATCGGTCTGATTGCCGGCGCCATCGCCAAGGCGCTCATGCCGGGCAAGGACCCGGGCGGCATCATCATCACCATGCTCATCGGTATCGCGGGAGGTCTGCTGGGTGGCTTCCTCGGCAAGGTGATCTTCGGGGTGGACTCCATCGACGGCTTCTTCGATCTGTCCACGTGGATCGCGGCCATCATCGGCTCCGTCATTCTCCTTGCCCTGTACCGGGTGTTCGCGGGTCGCAGCCACCGGGGCGGTCACGCGCACGCCTGACCGCGCATGCACCGGTGTGAGGTGACACCACCGCAGGCAGCCGCCTGCCACGCGGAAGGCCCCCGTCCGGAGGACGGGGGCCTTCCGCGTGCTCACGGCCGGTCGCGTCCGGCGCGTGGACCGGTGCGGAGGTGGGCGCGTACGCCCTGGAGGCCGAACAGGACGAGCAGTTCGACCGTGTCGCCGTCCGCGCTGCCCAGCCAGTGCGGCAGGGAGGTGTCGAACTCGGCCGCCTCACCGGGTGACAGCGTCAGGTCACGCTCACCGACGAGGAGCCGCAGCCGGCCGCTGAGGACGTAGAGCCACTCGAAGCCCTCGTGGGTCTGGGGCGTCGGTTCGGCGGGGTCCGGCCGGGCGGGGATGATCATCTTGAAGGCGTGGACCCCGCCCGGGCGGCGGGACAGCGGGACGAAGGTCATCCCGAACCGGGTGACCGGCTTCAGATGGATCCGCGGGTCACCGGTGCGGGGTGCGCCCACGAGGTCGTCCAGCGGGACGTCGTAGGTCCGGGACAGCGGCAGCAGCAGCTCCAGGGTCGCCCGGCGCTGTCCGCTCTCCAGCCGGGACAGGGTGCTCTCGGACACGCCGGTCGTCGCCGCCACGTCCGCGAGGGTGAGTCCGCGGGCCCGGCGCAGGGCGCGGAGCCGTGTTCCCACGGCGTCGAGCACGTCGTCGTCCGTCCGGCGGTCCATCGGGCCAGCTTGCCACAACGGCAAGATTCCGTGCCGGATCGGTGTACGGCTGCCGACACTGGGGCTCCCGACGACCTGAGGAGTCCTGATGAGCACAACCGATGCGGTCACCTTCTGGGACGGCGTCCACGCGGCCCGGCCGGCCGCGGACCGCCCCTCCCCCAATGTCCGCCTGACGGAGACGGTGACGGGGCTGCGGCCCGGCGACGCCCTGGACCTGGGCTGCGGCTCCGGCGGCGACGCGCTGTGGCTGGCCCGCCGGGGCTGGCGGGTCACCGCGGCGGACATCTCGGCCGTCGCGGTCGGGCGGCTCACCGCCCTGGCCCGCTCGCACGGCCTGCACGACCGGGTCACGGCCGTACGGCTGGACCTGCGCGCGTCGTTCCCGCCCGGCACGTTCGACCTGGTCACCGCGCACTACCTGCACACGCCCTACGACCTGGAGCGGTCGGCCGTCCTGAGCTCGGCCGCCCGGGCGTTGCGGACGGGCGGCCGCCTGCTGGTGGTGGACCACGGCTCGACCGCCCCGTGGTCGTGGGACCAGGACCCCGCCATCCGTCACCCGAGTGCGCGGGAGGTCGCGGCGGAGATGGACCTCGACCCGTCGGTCTGGACGGTGGAGCGGGCGGACGCGTCCCGCCGCGTCGCGGCGGGTCCGGACGGCCGCACCGCCGAGGTGACCGACCATGTGCTGCTCGTCCGCCGCACCGCCTGACCGCGCATGAGGGAGGAGACCACCGTGCCCGGCACCGAACGCCGTCGCCGGCGTCGCGACACCCCGCCGCCCCGGACGGGCGGCGGCGAGGCCGAGGTCCTGCGCGCCTTCCTCGACTACCTGCGGGCGTCCGTCGCCGCGAAGGTCGAGGACGCGCCCGAGCCACGGGTGCGCACCGCCCTGGTGCCGTCGGGGACGAACCTGCTCGGCCTGCTCAACCATCTGACGTGGGTGGAACGCTCGCTGTTCCTCGGGGAGACGGTGACGGACTGGCCGTCGACGTTCCGCGCCGCGCCCGAGGACGGCGTCGCCGACGTCGTGGCGCGGTACCGGGAGGCGGTCGAGCGGGCCGACGGTGTCCTCGACCGCTGCACCGACCTCGGCGCCCCTCTCCCCCGGCGTCGTCCGGGCCGCCCGGCCCCCAGCGTCCGCTGGGCCCTCACCCACATGATCGAGGAGACCGGCCGGCACGCGGGACACGCGGACATCCTGCGCGAACTCCTCGACGGCACGACCGGCCGCTGACACTCACCGCGCCGGTCCGGGCGATCCCTCGGTGTCCTCCTCACCGCCGGAGGCGAGGAAGTCGATGACCTCGCGGACGACACGCCCGGGGGCGTCCTCCATGAGGAAGTGGCCGGCGCCGGGGATCACGACGAGCTCGGCGCCGGGGATGTCGTCGCGCAGACGTTCGGCGTAGCGCACGGGCTGCCACTCGTCCTCCGCGCCCCACAGGATGCGGACGGGCAGGGTGAGCCCGCCGAGCCGGTCGGTGATCTCCTCGGTGTACCGGGAGTCGTAGTGGCGTACCTGGTGCTCGAAGAAGGAGGCGCGGCCCAGCCGGGACGCGTGGGGCGCCAGGTAGGCCCGCAGGACGTCGCCGGTCATCAGCGACTTGTCGGCGACCGTCATCGTCAGTTGCCGGGTCAGCAGGTCGTCGAACGCCTCCTGCGGCATGGCCGCGTGGTCGTCCAGGTCCTCGTCGATGATCCGGCGCCAGGTGGCGGAGGGCCACGAGTCGTAGCTGACCGAGTCCATCACCATCAGGCGCCGCACCCGGCCGGGGTACGCGAGGGCGAAGCGCAGGGCGACGGCGCCGCCGATGTCGTGCGCGACGAGACTGACCCGGTCGAGGCCCAGGGCGTCGAGGAGCTGGCCCAGGAGATCGCTCTGGGCGGCGACCGAGGTGTCCCGGTGCGCCGGGCGTTCGGAGAGGCCGTACCCCAGCAGGTCGTAGGTGAGGGTGCGGTGACCGGCCGCTTCCACGTGAGGGACGACCTCGCGCCACTCGTAGGAGTGGGAGGGCGTGCCGTGGATGAAGACCACCGGCTCGCCGCTGCCGCCCTCCCGGTAGGCCACACGGGCTCCGTCGACGATGAGGTGGTCGGTCAAGGTCGTCATCATGCCTTCCTCGAGGGCCGGGGGCGGAGGGACGGTGGCGGCCGTTCGGACGCGCCGCGCCCCGTAGACTAGGTAGACCAGTCTACCCAGTGAGGGGAGGCCATGACCGAACGGCAGCAGGCGCCGGGAACACCGGGCACGGGAAGGCGGCGGCCGGCGCGAGAGCGGATCCTCGTGGCCGCGGGGCGGCGCTTCTACCGCGACGGCGTGACGGCCACCGGCATCGACACCATCACCGCCGAAGCCGGGGTGGCGAAGATGAGCCTCTACAACAACTTCTCGTCCAAGTCCGACCTCGTACGGGCGTATCTGGACGGACGGCACGAGGCCTGGCTGGAGCGGTACCGCGCGCGGGTGGGGCCGTCGCCGGATCCCCGCGACGGCGTGCTCGCCGTGTTCGACACCTACATCGACGGCGCCGACAGCGGGGACGGGGAGGACTTCCGCGGGTGCGGGCTGCTCAACGCCGCCGGGGAGATGCCCGCCGACACGAGGGCCGGACCCAGGTGCGCCGGCACAAGGAGGAGGTGGAGCGGCTGATCGGGGAGCACCTCAGGGCGCTGCTGCCCGGCCGGCCCGACACCGCCCGGACGACCGCGCGGCATGTGGCGTTCCTGCTGGAAGGAGCGATGGTCCGGGCGGGCCTGGAAGGCGACAGCCGGTGCCTGCGGGACGCCCGCTCGATGACGGAGGAGATGCTGGAGCGAGTGTGACCGTACGACCGGGGGCGGTGTGCGTCCGCGACCCTCGCGCGGTGACCATGCGGGCGAATCCCGCGCCGCCCGCGTTGCCCCGGGGACTCCCCGTGGTACGTGGCAGGAGATGTCCACGCCCCCCGATCCGGCCGCCCCGCCCGGCCCCCGCGCACACGGCACCGTCGCGCGGGTGCCGGATGCACTGCGGACCGCCGCCGCGTACGCGTGGCGGCTGATCGCCGTCGGGTTCGTCGTACGGGCCGCGTTCTCGGTGCTGGGGCAGTTCCACCGCATCGCGGTCGCCGTCTTCCTCGGCCTGGTGTTCACCGCGGTGCTCCGTCCCGTGGCCGGCCTGTTCGCCCGGGGCATGCCGCGCGCGCTCGCCGTGGCGGCCGCGGTCGTCGGCGGGTTGGCACTGGTGCTCGGCGGCCTCGCCCTGGTGGCCGAGACCATCGCCGGGCAACGCACCACGCTGGAGAAGGAGTTCGTGTCCGGCGTGGACCGGGTCGAGCGGCGGCTGGAGCAGCCGCCGTTCCGCCTGTCCCCGACCGTGTTCGACGACCTCCAGTCCCGTGTCGGCGATCTGCTGTCCAGCCATCGCGCGACCGTGGTGAGCACCGCGCTCAGCGGTGTGGGGCGGGTGGTGGAGGTCCTCACGGTGCTCGCCCTGGCCCTGTTCTGTGCGGTGTTCTTCATCCACTCCGGGGACCGGCACTGGCGGTGGTTCTGCGATCAGCTGCCCCCGTCGGCGCGGCGGCCCTGGTCGGTCGCGGGCGCCGCGGCCTGGCGGACGTTCACCGGGTACACCCACGGCATCCTGCTGGTGGCCGTGACCAACGCGGTCCTGGTGGGTCTGGCGCTGTTCGCCCTGGGGGTGCCGCTCGCCGTGCCGCTGGCAGTGCTGGAGTTCGTCGCCGCCTTCGTCCCGCTGATCGGCTCCCCCGTGGCGCTGGCGGTCGCCTCCGTCGTCGCGCTCGCGTCCAAGGGGCCGGTGACCGCCCTGATCGTGCTGGCGCTGATCGTGGTCATCGGCCAGATGGAGGGGCACGTGCTGCACCCGCTCGTGCTGAGCTGGGCCGTGCGTCTGCATCCCGTCGTCGTGGCCCTGTCGGTGGTGGCGGGCGCGGTCGCGGCGGGCGTCGTGGGCGCGGTGGTGGCCGTGCCGCTGGTGGCGACGGTGTGGTCGGTCCGCCAGGCGCTGCGGAGCGGGGACGGCGAGGAAACCGCTGCGAAGGCGGGCGGCACGGGCGTCCAACGGCGGGGGGGCGGCCCAGGCCCGCCGACCGCGGAGGGGGCGGCCCGGGCACCGGGCGTCAGGCGGAATGAGGAGGCCGGGCGAGGGGCGGGCGGGGCGGGTCAGGCGGCGAAGCCCACGTTGCTGACGTACTCGTACTGGCCCCACTCCGAACCGAGGTCGACGACGACGTCGCTGATCCACGCCTCGTCGAGCGCCGCGTCGTCCTGCGCGGCCCAGGCGTCGACGACGCGGTCCCAGTGGCGGACGTTGAGCGTGCGGTACGAGATGACGCGCTGGCGGGGCCGGTCGACCTGGGACTGGTTCAGCGGGTGGAACTCGACGCGGGTGCCGCGCCCTCCCGGTTGAGGCGGGCGAGCAGGTAGCGGGCCACGTTCTGGCGGCGCACGGCACGGTAGGCCGTCTCGACACGTTCCAGGTTGAGGCGGGTGGGGGTCCGGCTGCCCTCCAGCCACGCCTTGAGGGTGCGGTCGGTGACGGTCAGGCCGGCCTCCCGGGCCGCCTCTCGGGCACGCTCGGTACGGGTGAGGTAGTGCAGGCGGGCGAGCAGTCCGCGCCGCGCGGTGACGGGGGTGGCGACGAAACCGGCGAGCGCGTCGAGGCGGCGGGCGGCGGCCTCGTGGCCCTTCAGACCACGGGCCCCGAACGCGCCGAACTCGATGTTCCGCTCCGGCACCCCCAGCTCCTCGGCTCTCGTCCGTCGACCGGGCCTTCCGTACGCGCCCGTAGGCCACCGGATCACAAGATCGTCGGGGGCTTGCGGCCGTTCCGTACCCTGGTGGACATGCGTGTGCGCCCCACTTTGAGCTGGACCCCGGCCGACGACCTGCCGCCGGGCACCACGGACCTGGAACCCGTCGTCGAGGCGCTGCGCGCCGGCGGTGTGCTCGTGCTCAGTGGCGCCGGCATCTCCACGGAGTCCGGGATCCCCGACTACCGCGGCGAGGGTGGGAGCCTGAGCCGGCACACCCCGATGACGTACCAGGAGTTCGTCGCCGAGGCCGCCGCCCGGCGCCGCTACTGGGCTCGCAGTCACCTCGGCTGGCGCACCTTCGGGCGCGCCCTGCCCAACGCGGGGCACCGGGCCGTGGCCGCGTTCGCCCGTCACGGCCTGGTCTCCGGCGTGATCACCCAGAACGTCGACGGGCTGCACCAGGCCGCCGGCAGCGAGGGGGTCGTGGAGCTGCACGGCAGCCTGGAGCGGGTGATCTGCCTGTCCTGCGGGACGGTCAGCCCGCGCCGTGAGCTCGCGGAGCGGCTGGAGGAGGTCAACCCGGGGTTCTCGCCGGTCGCCGCGGGCATCAACCCCGACGGCGACGCCGACCTCACCGACGGGCAGGTCGGGGACTTCCGCGTGGTGCCCTGCGCGGTCTGCGGCGGGATCCTCAAGCCGGACGTGGTCTTCTTCGGGGAGACCGTGCCGCCGCAGCGGGTCGAGCTGTGCCGGGGGCTGGTGCGGCAGGCGTCCTCGTTGCTGGTCCTGGGGTCGTCGTTGACGGTGATGTCCGGTCTGCGGTTCGTCCGGCTGGCGGCGGGGGCCGGCACGCCGGTGCTGATCGTCAACCGGGACCCCACCCGGGGCGACCGGCACGCCCTGACCCGGGTCGAGCTGCCACTCGGCCCCGCCCTCACCACGGTGGCCGGCCGGCTGGGCGTCACGGTCGGGGACGCGGCGGCCTGAGCGGGGCGCGGTGCGGCGGCAGGCGGTGCCTCATGTCACCGGACGGGCGCCCGGTGTCACGTGAGGTCACGGGCGGGCGGCCCGGGCGCCCGCGACGTCGCGCGGGAGGCCGCCGGGCGGCGCCCGGCGTCAGACGGCCGCGGCCAGGCGGCGCCTGAGTTCGTCCTCGGAGACGTCCTCGATGTGGGTGAGGAACACCCACAGGTGCCCCGAGGGTCCCGGAGGATCACCGTGCGGTCCCGTGGAACATGTCGGTCGGCGGCTGGAGGATCTCCGCGCCCTCCGCCTCCGCGCGTGCGGCGAGGCTGTCGACGTCCGGGACGAAGACGTGCAGCGTGACGGAGGTGCCACCGCCGAGCGAGGCGGGCGCCGCGAAGGACGCGTTCTCCGCCTCCTCGACGCTCACGTCGCCCAGCATCAGGACCGAGCGGCCCACCGTGATCTCCGCGTGCAGCACTCCCCGCCCGGCGCGTCGACGCGGAAGTCCTCGCGCGCGCCGAACGCCCGTCGGTAGAAGTCGATCGCCGCGGCGGCGTCGTCGACCATGATGTGCGGACCACCGCGTAGTGGTAGCGGTCGGGGATCTCGGCCGGTGCCATGCGCTCGTCCATGACGGACCTCCTCGGGGCGCCACGGTCCGGTACCGCGGCTCTCGGGGACGAACGTAGAAACTCAAGTCCGGTTGAGGTCAAGTTCCCGCAGGTGTCCGGCCGTTGCGCGAGTCAGCCGATCTCTTCGGCCAGGGCGACGATGATCCCCGCGGGGCCCCGGAGGTTGCAGAGCCGGTAGGCGTTCCCGTACCGGGCCACCTCGCCGAGGAGTTCGGCGCCGTGGGGGCGCAGGCGGGTGATCGTGTCGTCGATGTCGTCGACGGCGAACATGACCCGGTGCAGACCCAGTGTGTGGGGCGGCGGCACGGCAGGCTGCGCGGCGACCGCCTCCGGGGCGTGGAACGTCGTCAGTTCGAGCTTGCCGTGGCCGTCCGGGGTGCGCATCATCGCGATGGCGCTGCGGACCCCGTCCAGGCCGAGCATCCGGTCCGGGGTGCTTCCTTCGAGTTCCGCCTCGCCCTCCAGCTCCATGCCGAGTTCGGCGAAGAAGGCGACGGCGGCCTTCAGGTCGTCGACGACGATGCCTACGTTGTCCATGCGCTGAATCGCCACGGGTGCTCCCTCTTCGTCGCTTCGCTCGCCGCGTACCGGACAGTCGTACCCCTGGGACGGAGCCGGCGCCGCGTTCTCGACACCCGGCGTGTGCCAGGGCGCGGAAGGGGGCGGCGGGAGGGAGTCCGGAGGGTCACTCCAGGTCGAAGGCGCGGCGGGCCCGTTCGATCTCGGGCATGTGGGTCGTGGTCCACTCCAGCAGGACGTCGACGGGGCGCCGCATGGTCTTGCCCAGCGGGGTGATCCGGTACTCGACGGCGACCGGGCGGGAACTGACGACCTTCCGCTCCACGATGCCGTTGCGCTCGAGCCGTCGCAGCGTCGCGGTGAGCGACTTCTGGGTCACCGCCGGGACGGCGCGGCGCAGGTCGTTGAACCGGCAGGGCCGTTCGCAGAGTTCGTTGAGGACGCTCAGCGACCACTTGTCCAGCACCTGGTCGAGCAGCTCGCGGTGCGCCATCTCGATCCGCAGCTCGCGGCCCTCTCGGCCGCCGTCGGTTTCCGGCACGATACCTGGTCTCCTTGAAGTGTCCTTCGTACACCAAGTATCAAAGGTATACCTACTTCTTCGACACGAGGAGACCCCCGTGGCCGTCCGCCGTTTCACGCCCGAAGGCATGCTGCAGCCCACCCCGTACGAGCACGTCGCCGTGGGGACGGGCACGCGGCACGTGCACGTCAGCGGCCAGATCGCCCGGACCGCGGACGGGGTGCCGCTCGCGCCGGGGGACCTCGCCGGGCAGGTCGCCCACTCCCTCCGGGCCACGGCGCGCGGCCTGCGGGGCGCGGGCGCCTCCTTCGACGACGTACTGCGCCTGACGTTCTACGTCACCGACTGGGCGCCCGAGAAGATCGGGCCGTTCATGGCAGGCGTCGAGGAGGTCGCTGAGGAGATCGGGCTGAGGGTGCCGCTTCCGCCCTCCTCCCTCATCGGGGTCGACCACCTCTTCGAGCCCGACGTCCTGGTCGAGGTGGAGGCGACAGCCGTCCTGGACTGACCCGGCTGCACCGCCGCCGACGTCTTTGCCTTCTCTTTGCAACGTGGGCCGCCGCTCCCTCGTCTCTCCGCACGATCCATCACCCAGCCCGCCGGGCGACCGTGCGGGCGGACCAGGAAGAGAGCGTTACATGCGCCGAAACGTGTTGAGCGCGGCGGCCCTTGCCTGCACCGCCGTGCTGGCGACTGCCGTGCCGGCCTTCGCCGACGACCCCTCCCCCGTCCCCGACACCGCGGTGTCCACCGAGCAGCCCCGCGACCAGGCGGCCGAGACCGCTCCCAGCCCGGTCCCCGCCGAGCCCGGTACGGGGGCCCCGGCCGAGGACACCGGCAGCGTCAGCGTCGTGCCCCGCGGGGCGCCGGACACCGGTGACGCGCCGGCCTCCGCGCAGGCCGGCGGCGACGGTCTGCTCCTCGGCGGCGGCGGCGCCGCCGCGGTGGCCGCCGCGGGCGGTGCGGTGTTCCTCGTCGTGCGCCGGCGGGCGTCCGGGGCATGACGCCGTTCTCCAGGCGTGCCTTCGTCACCGCGGTGGCGGCCTGCGTGGTCGCCGGCTGCGGGGCGGAGACGCCCCGGACCCGCCGCGGTCCGGGGCGACCGGGCCGCCGGGGACCCGGAACCCGGCCGTGGGGTCCTCCGCCGACGCGCCGCGCCCCTTGGGGCGTTCGGTGCCGGTCGGTCTGGAGATCCCGGCCATCGGGGTCGACACCCCGGTCATGCGGCTGGGGCTGGCCCCCGACCGCACGGTCGAGGTCCCCCCGATCACGGCCGACGACCAGGCCGGCTGGTACCGGCACTCCCCCACGCCGGGGCAGCGCGGACCTTCGGTACTCCTCGGCCACGTCACCGTGGGTGCCTACGGGGACGGGGTGTTCCGTCACCTGGCGCGGCTGCGCCGGGGCGACGGGATCACGGTGCGTCTGGAGAACGGCACGGCGGCCCGGTTCGCCGTCACCTCCGTGCGGACGGTCGCCAAGGCCGACTTCCCACGGAGGCGGTCTACGGCGACGTCGACCGGCCCGAGCTGCGGCTCATCACGTGCGGCGGGCCGCTGGAGGGCGACGAGTACCGCGACAACGTGATCGTCTTCGCGGCGCTGAGCGCCACCACCCCTGACCCGCCCCCTGTGCCGGGCCGTCGTACCGGCGGCCCGGCATCCGTCCCGAGCGGTACCCCGTCACCGGGGCCGCCCCGACCATGGAGAGCATTGAAACGGTCCCGCGAGCAGGCAGCGTCCGAACTTTTCGCTGCCCTCTACCCGCGCCTCGCCGGCTGGTGCCGTCGGCTGGTCGACGACGACGAGACGGCCCACGAGATCGCCTCGGAGGCGTTCACCCGGCTGTGGTCGCGCTGGACCTCCGTGACGGAACCCCGGGGCTTCCTGTACGTCACCGCGGCCAACCTGGTCCGCGACCACTGGCGCCGCCTCGAACGCGAGCGGAAGACCGTACGCCGGGTGGGCACCGAGGCGGCGGTACGGCCGCACAGCGAACCCTCCGACCCCTCGGTGCGGTTGCTGGTGCAGTCGCTGCCGGAACGCCTGCGGGTGCCGATCCTCCTGCACTACTACGCTGACCTGCCGGTCCGGGAGGTGTCCGCGGTGACCGGACGCAAGGAAGGAACCATCAAGGCCGATCTTCACGCGGCCAGGGAGCTGCTCCGTGCCCACCTGAGGAGAAACCTTGATCACACACGCTGACGAGGACCCGGAGTTCGAGCCGGACGACCCGCTGGCCGTGCTGTTGCGGCCCACGTCGGAGCATCTCGGGCCGCCGCCGGGCCGGTTCGAGACGATCCGGCGCCGGGCGGCCCGGCGGCGGCTGGTCCGCACGGCGGTCGGCGCCGGTGTCACGTGCGCCGTCGCCCTGCTCGTCGCCCTGCCGTTGCAGAACGCGGCGACCTCCGACCGGCCCGTCACCCCGACCGTCCCGCTGGCCCCGCCGCCGGTGACCACCACGCCCTCCCCCACGACAGGGCCCACGGTGTCGCCCCGGCCCGCCGAGTCCCCCGTCGACGACCACGCCGGCACGAACGGCCCGCAGTCACGCGCCTCGGAGCCACAGTCACGCGCCTCGGAGCCACAGGCCCGTGATCTCGTCGTGCCCACACCAGGGCCGGTGGTGTCGGACGCGGCCCCGGAGGACCGGCGGAGGCGCTGACGCGAGGTCAAGGGGTGGTACTCGGGGGCGGCGGGCAGCTCGGGTTGGCCGGGAGGTCGGAGGGCGGCTGCGGAGGTGCAGCGGCTCGACGGTCGCGGATGGCCGCGTGACTCCCAGGGTCGTCGCGGTGCGGGACCGGAACCAGGCCGCCGTGTGCCCGGGTGTGCGGCACCCAGGGGAACGGCGACCTGGTGGCCCCCGCCCGCCGGGCCGACCATGGCGTCATGACCAGCAACGACACACCCCACGCCCCGCACCCGCACGTCGGAATGTGGGTGACCGCGGACGGACACATCCGCCAGGAGCTGCTGCCGAACGGCCGCTACGACGAGGCCCGCGGCAACCGCCGGAGCGCCTACACGGGCCGCTACACCGTCACCGGTGACCACATCGACTACGTGGACGACACCGGTTTCACCGCCACCGGCGACGTCCGCGACGGCATCCTGTACCACGAACATCTGGTCCTCCACCGCGAGGACGACCGGCGCGCCCGGGAGGGAAGGCGCGGGTCGCGCGGCTGACCGGTCGCGTGCAAGCGCCGACTCCGGGGCACCGTTCGGTGCCCCGGAGTCGGCGTTGCCGTGAACTCGGGGTGATCACCCCTGTGCACGCCCGGTATGTGTTCAGTCGCGGGTGGCGTCCGTCGCGGTGTCCGGTGCGGGCACGGAAGGGTCGCCGGGTACGGCGCTGAGGGAGCCGAGCAGGACGAGGGCGTCGGCGGAGGGGGTTCCTGGTTCGGCCTGGTAGACCACGAGCTGCTGGGCGGGGGCGCTGTTCACGGTGAACGTCTCGTAGTGCAGTTCCAGGTCACCGACCTCGGTGTGATGGAGCAGCTTGGCGTCGTGGGTCTTGCCGCGTACGTCGTGGCGGGCCCACAGCACGCGGAAGTCCGGGCTTTTCATGGACAGTTCACCCACGAGCAGGCACAGCCGCTCGTTGTCCGGGTCGATGCCGGCCGCCTGCCGCAGGGTCGCGACGGTCGCCTCGGCGGCCCGCTCCCAGTCGCGGTAGAAGTGCGCTGCCGCCCGGTCCAGGAACGCCATACGCAGCAGGTTGTCGGCGTGGGTGAAGTCGGCGAACAGGGCGTGCGCGAGCCGGTTGCGGGCCAGGATGTCCAGGGCGGGGCCCAGGACGAAGGCGGGTGTGTCGTTCCACGTGTCCAGGAGCCGTCGCAGGGGCGGCGCGACGCGTTCGGTGCGCTGCGCCCGGCGCACGCGGCGGGGGGCCGGGCCGGCGACGCGGTGGAGGTGGGCCACCGCCTCGTCGTCCAGCCGCAGGACCCGCGCGACGGCCTCGAGTATCTGCCGCGAGGGGTGGCGTTCACGGCCCTGTTCCAGGCGCGTGTAGTAGTCGGTGCTCACTCCGGCGAGCATGGCGACCTCCTCGCGGCGCAGACCGGGCACCCTGCGGCGGCCGGTCGAGGCGGCGCCCACGTCCTCGGGGCGCAGCCGTGCGCGCCGTGCGCGGAGGAAGTCTCCCATCGCGTTCTCGGCGGTGGGGTCCCTGTCTGTGTCCATGTGTCGAGGCTAGAGCTTCGAAGTGCCGGGTTGGAGGGCTGAAGGGGGGTGCGCTTCACCCAGGGTCCGCGCACCCCGGGAGGGGGGGCGGGGTGCTCAGGCGGCCGGCGTGTACAGCACGTGCGCGCGGGAGGCGTGGACCTCGTCGCGCAGGGCGGCGAGGTCGACGCCGAGGACACGGCCGTCCCACTTGCGGGGCTCGCCGTCGACGAGGACGGCGGTGATGTTGCGTGCGTCGGAGCCCAGGACGACGGTGCCGATCGGATCGTTGAGCGGCATGTTGTTGATGTCCTCGGCCCCGATCACCAGCAGGTCGGCCTTCTTGCCCGGGGTGAGTGAGCCGGTGACGCCGACGAGGCCGTTGGTGCGGGCGCCCTGGAGGGTGGCGAAGTCCAGGACGTCACGGGTGGTGATGCGGCGGGGTGCCTCGTCGGTGCCGTACGTGGCGTTGACGGCGCGCATCCGCTGGATGGTGTGCAGGGCCCGCATCTGCGTGAACATGTCGCCGGCCAGGGCGACCTCGACGTCGATGCTCAGTCCGGGGCGGATGCCGGCGGCCAGTGCCTCGTCGACGGCGGGAACCGCGGTCTCCAGGCCGATCTGGGCGTCGGAGGTGGGGGCGAGTGCCACGGTGGTGCCGGTCTCCCCCATCGCCTTCCACGCCTTCGGGGTCAGCCCGGTCGCGTGGATCAAGGTCACGTCGGGGCCGAGGAGGCCGTCCTCGGCCCAGCGCGCGATCGCCTCGGAGGAGGTGGCGCCGAAGACGGCGTCCACGCTGACTCCGAGGCCCAGGTCGTCCGCGACGCGCGCGAGTCGGGGACCGTAGGCGAGGGCCGGTCCGGCGACCTCGTCGGTGGCCAGGGCCGCCAGGCGGAGGGTCAGCAGCTGGTCGTCGCTGCTGAAGTACTGGTTTCTGAGGCGGGCGAGGTCGCCGGGCCACTGCCCGTCCCAGTCCCCGAAGTGCGGGCCCATGGAGGCGTGCACGCCCCGGATGCCGGTGTCACGGAGCGCCTCGACGGCGGCGTCGGAGTGCGCGCGGGAACGGGAGTTGTGGGAGAAGTCGAGCATGGTGGTGATGCCGCTGTCGATCGCGGTGAGGGCGGCGAGCTTGGTGCCGGTGTACATGTCCTCGGGCCGGTAGACGGTGGCGTAGCCGGCCAGCGTGGACATCACGTAGCCGCCGAGGTCGTCGACGTCCGGCATGATCCGCCGCAGCTGGGCCTCCCAGGCGTGCCGGTGGGTGTCGACGAACCCGGGGCTGAGGATGCTGCCGGTGACGTCGACGACGACGGCGTCCCCGGCGCTGAGGTCCGTCCCGACGGCGGTGATGGTGTCGCCCTCGACGAGGAGGTCTCCGTGGTCGATGACGCCGAGGTCAGGGTCCATGGTGACGAGGGTCGCGCCCCGGAACAGCACGCGGCGTTCCGCGGCGGGGCGACGCCTGAGCTGTTCGAGGACGGCGGCGCTGGTGGTGTCGTTGACGTGCATGGCGGATCCTTGATCGGTGGGCTGCGGCGTGGTCACCGCTCGGCCCTCAGCCTCGATCGCCCCGGCCACGACAACCAGACCGCCGTCATCCCAGGTGCCGGGCACCCTGGGTGGGGGCGGCAGGGGGCGGGGATGCCGTGAGCGCGATGATCACTGACATCACGGTCCGCCCGGGCGTCCTGAGCATCCGGCTCGATCTGCTGCTGGTGCCGGGCCACCGGGAGTACGGGGCCGCTTCGCCCCGGCGGAGGACCACGATCGCCTTCTCCTCCGTGCTTGAGCTGCACCGGACGGGCCGGGGCGTCGTCGAGCCCGCGGTCGCTGCGAGCGGCTCGCCCGGCTTCGGTTCGGTCGGCTCGCTGACGCGCGACGGGAACGCCTACGAACTACCGGACGACTGGGGCACCATGCTGCTGATGCCGTCCACGCCGTCCCTGGCCGTGGAGGTCCAGGAATCGCGAAAGTGGCTGTGCGGGGCGCGTGACCACGTCTCAAGCCCGCACCGCCCTGACGGCCGGCATGACCTGCTGCGGCCGCCCGCCGGGCCGTCCCGGTAAATGAGTCGACAGTGTCTCTCCGTGCGCGGCAGAGTGGCCGTCCGTGACGACCAGTGAGCTGTGGAGCCGTGCGGCCGCCGAACGCTATGACGCCGAGGACACCGAGATGTTCTCGGCCGCCGTCCTCGGGCCGACCGTGGACTTCCTCGCGGAGCTGGCCGGGGACGGCCGGGCCCTGGAGTTCGCCATCGGGACCGGGCGCGTGGGGGTACCTCTGCGGGAACGTGGTGTGCCGGTGACGGGCATCGAACTGTCCGAACCCATGGCGGCCGTACTGCGGCGCAAGGTCGACGAGGACACACTCCCCGTCGTCATCGGGGACATGGCCACCACCGTCGTGCCCGGCACCTTCACCCTCGTCTATCTCGTCTACAACACCATCTCCAACCTGCTCACGCAGGACGAGCAGGTCGAGTGCTTCCGCAACGCCGCACGTCACCTGGCACCCGGTGGCCGATTCGTCGTCGAGTTGGGCGTGCCTCCGTTGCGTTCGCTGCCGCTCGGGCAGGTCGCCGTGCCGTTCGACGTCAGCGAGCGGCATCTGGGCTTCGACACGTTCGACCTCGTCGAGCAGATGCTCGTCTCGCATCACTTCACCCGCGACAGGGACGACGGTCGCTACCGCCGCGACGCCTCCCGGCACCGCTACGCCTGGCCGGCGGAACTCGACCTCATGGCGCGGATCGCCGGGCTCGGACTGGAGCGCCGCGTCGCGGACTGGGACGGGTCACCGTTCGCCCAGGACTCCCCCAAGCACATCTCGGTGTGGCGCAGGCCGGCCTGAGCCCGGCCAGCCCAACCACCACGTACACGCCCACTCCTGCACGGCGTGCCACTCCCCTGGTGACCCCAGGCTCCCCGTCCGCGCGAAGTCCCGGACGACGCCCCACGCTGGTCAGGATGCACGCGTCGATCCTGCCGCCCCGTCAGCGATGACTTTGCTGCGAGGTGAGGGTCTGACCCTGGACAGCACCGCTGGTGACAGGAGTGCAGGGGCTTATGAGTCGTTCGGTAACGGCAGCACGACGACCACGTGACACCGAGGTGTGGGGCCTGGTTCACGCCGAGCGGGCCGCCCTGGCCGACGATCTCCGTGAGCTCACGGACGATCAGTGGGCGACGCCCTCGCTCTGCGACGGGCTGACCGTACGCGAGGTGCTGGCGCATCTGACCGCGGGGGCGAGTCTCGACACCGTCAGGTGGCTCGCGGGCGTCCTCCGCTGCCGGTTCGACTTCGACAAGCAGGTGGCCCTGCGGCTCGCCCAGCAGCTCGGGGCCGGCCCCGGTGAAACCCTCGACCGTTTCCGGCAGGCCGTGCCGAGCACGACCAAGCCCCCGCTGCCCGTCATCGCGATGCTGGGCGAGACCGTGGTGCACGGGGAGGACATCCGGCGTCCGCTCGGCACACGGCGCGCGTATCCCACCGGGACCGCCACGGCCCTGGCCGAGTACTACAGCGGCACGGACCTCGTCGTCGTCGCCAAGGGGCGTATCGGTGGGCTGCAACTCGTCGCCGACGACGGCCCCTTCGCCGCCGGGGCCGGGCCGCTCGTGTCCGGGCGCACCGTGGATCTGGTCATGGCGATGACGGGGCGTGCCGCCTGCTGCGACGAACTCCACGGCGAAGGCGTGGAGTTGTTGCGGAGGCGGTGCGGAACACCCGGGACGCCCGGGTGAGGGCGTGAGCCCGACTCCCCGTCCCCCCACGGGCGGGGAGTCGGGCTCACGGTTCAGGGGTCAGGCCGCCGGCAGGACGCCCGTGCGGGCGACCTCCGCGTACCAGCGTGCGCTGGCCTTGGGGATGCGGGTGCCCGTCGGGTAGTCGACGTACACCGCGCCGAAGCGCTTGCTGTATCCGTGCGCCCACTCGAAGTTGTCCAGCAGGGACCACAGGAAGTAGCCCCGGACGTCGGAGCCGTCCAGGATGGCCCGGTGGACGGCGGCCAGGTGCTCGCGGACGTAGGAGATGCGGGCCGGGTCGTTGACGTTGCCGGACGGGTCGGCGTAGTCGTCGAACGCGGCACCGTTCTCGGTGATGACCAGCGGCAGCTTCGGGAAGTCGCCGGACAGCCGGCGCAGCAGGTCGTACAGGCCGGTGGCGTCGACGGCCCAGCCCATGGCGGTGCGCTCGCCGGGCGGCTGGTGGAAGGCGACCCGGTCGGCGGCCGGCCACGGGCTGTGCGGGCTGTTGCCGTGTCCGTCGGAGGTGTGGGTGCCGCTGCCGTCCGTCTCGGAGACGACGGTGGGCGTGTAGTAGTTGACGCCGAGGAAGTCCAGCGGCTGGTTGATCTGTTCCAGGTCGCCGTCCTTCACGAAGGACCAGTCGGTCAGGCCGGCCGTGTCCTTGAGGAGGTCCTCCGGGTAGGCGCCCTGCAGCATCGGGCCGGTGAAGACCCGGTTGGCCAGGGCGTCGATGCGGCGCACGGCGTCCGCGTCGCCCTCGCTGCCGGTGAGCGGGCGGACGTGGTGGATGTTGAGGGTGACCGAGCACTGGGCGGCGGCCGGGAGACGGTCGCGCAGGGCCTGGACCGCGAGTCCGTGGCCGAGGTTGAGGTGGTGGGCGGCGCGCAGGGCGGCGACCGGGTCGGTGCGGCCGGGGGCGTGCACGCCGGAGCCGTAGCCGAGGAAGGAGCTGCACCAGGGTTCGTTGAGGGTGGTCCATGTCTTCACCCGGTCGCCGAGGGCGTCGGCGGCGATGGCGGCGTACTCGGCGAAGCGCTCGGCGGTGGCGCGCTCGGGCCAGCCGCCGGCGTCCTCCAGCTCCTGGGGCAGGTCCCAGTGGTAGAGGGTGGCGACGGGCTGGATGCCCTTCTCCAGCAGCTCGTCGGCCAGGCGCCGGTAGAAGTCCAGGCCCTTCTGCACGGCGGGGCCGCGGCCGGTGGGCTGGATGCGGGGCCAGGCGAGGGAGAACCGGTAGGCGCCCAGGCCGAGTTCGGCCATGAGGGCGACGTCCTCGCGCCAGCGGTGGTAGTGGTCGGTGGCCACGTCACCGGTGTCGCCGTTGCGGACCCGGCCGGGGGTGCGGGAGTAGGTGTCCCAGATGGACGGTGTGCGTCCGTCCTCGGAGGCGGCCCCCTCGATCTGGTAGGAGGCGGTGGCGGAACCCCAGAGGAAGCCCTTGGGGAAGGTGCGGGCGGCGTCCGGGGCGGACGCGGTCTGCTGTGCTGCGGTGACCACGTAAGTCCTTTCGAGGTGGCGGGCCCGGTTCACGGGGGTGCGCGAACCGGCCCGGTGGGGGTGTCGGTTCGGGGCTGCGGAGGGGCGGTCAGCCCTTGACGGCGCCGGCCATGATGCCGCTGACGATCTGGCGTCCGAAGACGATGAACATCGCCAGCAGCGGCAGGGTGCCGAGCAGCGCGCCGGCCATGATGAGCGACTGGTCGCGGACGTAACCCGCGCTGAGCTGGGTGAGGGCGACGGGGACGGTCGGGTTGGTCATGTCGAGCACCACGAACGGCCAGAAGAAGTCGTTCCACGCGTGCACGAACGTGATCATGAACAGGACGGCCATGGCGGGCCGCGCCACCGGCAGCACGATGCTCCAGAAGATGCGCAGCGAGTGCGCCCCGTCCACCCGGGCCGCCTCGACGAGTTCGTCGGGCAGCGCCTCGGAGAGGTACTGCCGCATGAAGAACACGCCGACGGCGCTGACCAGCGTGGGGAAGATGACGGCGGGCAGCTGCTGCGACCAGCCGAGCTCCGACATCATCATGAACAGCGGGACGACGCCGAGCTGCGGCGGCACCATCATGGTGCCGATCACCAGCATGAGCAGGATGTTGCGGCCCTTGAACCGCAGCTTGGCGAAGGCGAAGCCGGCGAGCGTCGCGAAGAACACGGTGGACAGGGCGATCACCCCGGCCACGATCGTGCTGTTGATCATGGCCTTGCCCATCGCCGCCTCGTCCCAGGCGCGGGCGAGGTTGCTGAACAGGTTGGGGCCGGGCAGGAAGGGCGGCGGCGTCTGGCTGACCCGGGTGTTGTCGGTGGAGGCCGCCACCATCGTCCAGTACAGCGGGAAGATGGACAGGATCGCCATGATGGCGAGCAGGACGTAGGCGAGCGGTCCCGCGTGGTGGGTGCGCCCGGCGCGTTCGCGCAGCAGACGGCGTCCGCCGCGGCGGGCGGGCTTGTCGGGTGCGGTCCGGACCGGGGTGTCCGTCCGGACCGGGAGGCTGTCGGTGGTCATGGCGTCTCCAGGTCAGGACTTACGGGAGCGCAGGCGCTTGATCAGGTGCTGCGTCACGAACGCGAGGACGAGCAGCATGAACATCGCCCAGGCGACGGTCGCCGAGCGGCCCATCTGGTAGTTCTTCCAGCCCTCTTCGTACAGCAGCAGGCCGAGCGTCTGGTACTGGTTGTCCGCGCCGCCGGTGACGCCGTTGGGGCCCTGGCCGAAGATCAGCGGCTCACCGAACAGCTGGGTGGCGCCGATCGTGGAGAGCACGATGGTGAAGACGATGGTGGACCGGATACCGGGCACGGTGACGTGCGTGAACTGCTGCCAGCGGGAGGCGCCGTCCAGGGAGGCGGCCTCGTACCGGTCGGCGGGGATGGCCTGCATGGCCGCGAGGTACAGCAGGGCGTTGTACCCGGTCCAGCGCCAGATGACGATGGTGGAGATCGCGGCCTGGGCGGGCCACTTGTCGGCCTCCCAGTTCACCGGGTCGATCCCGACCGTGCCGAGCGCCCAGTTGATCATGCCGAAGTCACGCTCGTAGATCATGGTGAAGACGAGCGCGGCGGCGCCGACGGACGTGGCGTACGGGACCAGCGACGCGACGCGGAAGAACAGCGAGGCGCGCATGCGGTAGTTGAGCAGGTGCGCCATGCCCAGGGCCATCAGCAGCTGCGGCACCGTGGAGATGATGCCGATGGTGATGGTGTTCTGCAGGGCGTTCCAGAACCGCGAGTCGCCCCACAGCTCGACGTAGTTGTCGAACGCCACCCACTCCATGATGTCGAGCGTGGCCAGTTCCACGTCGTGCAGGGAGATCCACGAGGTGTAGATGAGCGGGTAGAAGCTGAACGCGGCGAAGACGACGAAGAACGGAGCGATGAACGCGTACGGCGCGCCCTTGACGTCGAGGCGGTGCAACCAGGCGCCGCGCCACCGCGAGTTCTCCTTCCCGTCTCCCGTGCGGGACGGGCCCGGCGGCTCCTCGCCGGCCAGGGCCTTGGTGGTGGAGGTGGCCACCGGACTTCCTTCCTCAGAACGGATGGGGAGCCGTCCCGGGCCCGCTGCCCCGAAGGGCGGGGCGGGCCCGGGACGGCCGCTGTGCGACGGTCAGCGGACCGCCTTCTCAATGCGGTTCGCGGTGGTCTTCCATGCCTCGTCACGCGGCGTCCCCTGCTCGACCAGGGCCAGGCCCTGGGAGAAGGTGTCCTTGATGGTGCCGTCCTTGCGGCCGAGGACCTGCTTGTCGGGGATGTCCTGCGCCGCGGCACCGAAGATCTGGCCGAGGGGCGCACCGCTGAAGTAGTCGGACGTCGCGTTCTTCACGGTGGGGTCCTCGAGGGCCTTCTGCGAGGACGGGATGTTGCCGAGGTCCTTGAAGATGCGGGCCTGCTGCTCGGGCGCGGTCAGCCAGGCGACGAGCTTCTGGGCCTCCTCCTTCACCGGGCTCTTCTCGATCACGCCGAGGAAGGAACCGCCCCAGTTGGCGCCCTTGGGCGCGCGGGCCACGTCCCACTTGCCCTTGTTGGCGTCACCGGCCTTCTCGCTGATGTGGCTCAGCATCCAGGCGGGGCACACGGCGGTCGCGAAGGTGCCGTTGGACAGACCGGGGTCCCAGCCGGGCTGGAACTGGCGCAGCTTGGCGGTCAGGTCCTCCTCGGCCGCGTCCGACGACAGCTCCCAGGCCTCCTTGACGGCCGGGTTCGTCTCGTAGATCAGGTCGCCCTGCTCGTTGTAGTACTGCTCGGGGTAGCCGTAGACCATGGCGTTGAACAGGCCGCTGGCGGAGTCCGTGTAGGCGACGTCGCCGCCCTTGTAGTTCTTCTTGAAGGTGCGGCCGACCTCGACGTACTTCTTCCAGTCGCCTTCCCACAGCTTGGCGACCTGCTCGCGGTCGGTCGGCAGGCCGGCCTTCTCGAAGTAGTCCTTGCGGTAACAGACGGCCATCGGGCCGATGTCGGTGCCGAGGCCCAGCACCTTGCCGTCCTGGGTGGTGATCTGCGACTGCTTCCAGGGCAGGAAGTGGTCGGTGCCCGCCACGCCCTTGAAGTCGGCGAACATCTTCGCCCGGGTCTCGGTGATCTCCTTGGCCCGGCCGATCTCGATGCCCTGGATGTCCTTCAGGCCCTTGCCGGCGGCGAGCTTGGTCTGCAGCGCGGTGTAGTAGGTCTGCTCGTCACCGGCTATCTCGGCCTTGATCGTGACGCCGGGGTTCTGCTTCTCGTACTCCTCGAGGAGGCCGGTCTCCTTGATCCCCATGACGCCGAACAGGCCCATGGTGATGGTGACCTTGTCGCCGTCCTTGCTGCCACCGGTGACCGAGTCGCCGTCGCCGCTGCAGCCGACGACGAGCGCGAGCGCGCCGACGGCCGCGGCTGACGCCACCGCCTTCCTGCGCAACGAACCGAGAGTGCCCATGGATCTCCTCCTAGCGACGGCGCTGACACATCGGAGTGACGAGTTCTGCGATGACTACAGCGGCTCTGAATCGAGTGGGAACGTGCCCAACTCTGGGTGGGCACGTTCCCACCGCGCAACGAAGACTCGTAGCAGCGGCGCAATCTGTCAATAACTTGAAAGCAACTTCCGCGTGCGAGGCGGGCCGCGTGTTCGCCTTCCGGACCCTGGGGGTGCTGTGCCGACGCGGACGTCTGCAAGAATTGCCGCAGGTCACCTCCGCGGCAGAGAACGCCGCCGCGGCCGCCGAGGGGGGAGTGCATGACCGGCAACCGCCGTCCCACGATCAAAACCGTCGCCGCCCGCGCGGGCGTGGGTCGCACCACCGTCTCCCGTGTCGTCAACGGTTCGGATCTCGTCAGCGCCGACGCGCGGGCCAGGGTCCTGGCGGCGATCAAAGAACTGAACTACGTCCCCAACTCGGTCGCCCGCGGCCTGGTCACCAACCGCACCAACGCCGTGGCCCTGGTCATCCCGGAATCGGAGAGCCGGCTCGGTTCGGAGCCGTTCTTCGCCGCGCTCATCCGGGGTGTGAGCGGCGCGCTCGCCGAGAGCGGCACCCAGTTGCAGCTGATGCTGGTGCGTGACCAGGCCGAACGCGACCAGCTCACCGAGTCGGTGGCCACCCGCCGGGTGGACGGCGTGCTGCTGGTCTCCGTCCACTCCGAGGACCGGCTGCCCGGCATCCTGGAGGAGATGGGCCTGCCCACCGTGCTCGCGGGCCGCCGCGACGCGGGCGAGCAGCTCAGCTACGTCAACTCCGACAACGCCGGGGGTGCCGCCGAGGCCGTACGGCATCTGCTCGGCCGCGGCAGGCGGAGGATCGCGACGATCAGCGGCCCCCAGGACATGGACGTGGGCCGTGCCCGTCTCGCGGGGTGGCGCACCGCGCACCAGGAGGCCGGCGTCCCGGCGGACGAACTGCTGCTGGAGACAGGGGACTTCTCGGAGGACAGCGGCGGCCGTGCCATGCGTTTGCTTCTTGAACGCGCGCCGGATCTGGACGCCGTCTTCGCCGCCTCCGACCTCATGGCGGTGGGCGCCCTGGCCGAATTGCGCCGCCAGAAGCGCCGCGTGCCGGACGACGTCGCCGTGGTCGGCTTCGAGGACTCGGTGCTGGCCCGGCACACCAACCCCCCGCTGACCACGGTGCGTCAGCCCGTGGAGGAGCTCGGCCGCACGATGGCACGTATCCTCACCGACATCACGTTGAACGACGCCCCTCGCCGGCAGATCACGCTCCCCACGGAGCTGGTCGTGCGCGAGTCGTCGTAGGGCTTGGGGAGGACGTCATGGTGCGGGGCTGGGTCCTGCCGTTGCTGATCGTGGTGGCCGGCGTCGCCGCCGCGGCCGGGCTGCACGCGGACCGGAACGACGGCGGGGCGGTGGTGGTCCTGCTGGCGTTCGTGGCGTTCGCGGCGGTGAACTCGCCCCTGATCTTCCCGAAACCGGCCGGCGCGCTGGAGGCGCAACGCCGCAGCGAGGAGGACGGCCGGCCGGTCGTCTACTGGCGGCCGGGCTGCCACTACTACAGGCGACTGCGGTTCCGCCTGGGCCGGGACGCCCGCCGGGCGCACTGGGTCGACATCTGGCGCGACCCGGCCGGCGCGGCGGTGGTGCGGTCCTTCGCGGAAGGGAACGAGACGGTGCCGACCGTGGTCCTGACGGACGGGCGGGGGTACGTCAATCCCGACCCGGAGTGGGTACGCGAGCGCCTCTGACACACCCGCCCGCACCGCCGCCCAGGTGTGTCAGTCCGGCTCGTGTCCCGTTCCGGCCGGGGCGGGGTCGCCGACGGTGTAGACGTCCTTGACCTTCACCTCGGTGACACCGCGCCCCTCCGGGAACACGGCGCGCCAGTCGCCGGTCACGTGCAGCTCGTCGGTGCCCATCGCGCGGACGACCGTCAAGCCCTCGTCGTGGGCGCGGTGCGCCTTCCACCACAGGTTCACGAACGCCTGGGAGCGGATGAGGTGCATCCAGTCCGTGCGGTACAGCTCCCGGTTGTAGTTCGACTCCCCCATCGTGGAGACGAACTTGGAGTACATCGCCTTCACGTACTCCAGGGTCACCTCGTCGTCCTCGGCGATCGCGCGGTCCCGGACGTCCCGGAGCGCGACGCGGAACTTCTCCAGCAGGCTCTCGGTGGCGCCGGACGTCCACGACTCGTGGATCTCCGGCGGGTCGCAGAGGGCGTACCGGGGACCCGAGTGGCGCAGCAGCAGGCGCAGGGTCGGCTCGGTCACCCACAGCGGACCCGGCTCGTCGCGGCTGCCGATCGGGTTCGGCAGGACCGCGTCGTGCTCCCAGGCGGGAGGGGTGATCAGATGGACCCCCGCCCGCCGCCGGTCGTGCCGGTTGCCGGTGGAGTGCTCCAGCTGGCCGAGCGGCAGGTGGGTCTTGAGGGCGGACAGGTAGGCGCCGTTGATGTCGAGCGCCGTCACCTCGTGCCGGCCGGGCGGGAGTTCGGGCCGGGTCCAGCGGGGGCGTGCCTCCCAGATCCGGTCGGCACCGCGGGCGCTCTGCTTGCGGAGGATGTCGGGGCGGTCAGTCGCCGTCCGGGGCGGTGAGCCAGGCGACGAGGGTGCGCCAGCGTTCGGGCTGGTCGGTGTCGCGGGGGCCGACCAGGTACACCTCCTCGACGAGGTCCTGTGAGCGCAGGCCGTGGCGGGCGGCGTAGGAGCCCACGGCGGCATAGGTGAGGTCGAGGTCGTCGTGCGGGCCCTGGTGGGTGGCGACGGCGGCGGTCCGGCCGGGCAGAAGGAGTTCGCGCACGGTGTCCGGTGCGTCCGTGGGCAGCGGTGCCTCGGCGGGGAGGTAGACGGTGGCGTGGCCGTGGCCCTCGGTGAACAGTTCGTGTGCGTAGCGGCCGCCGGGTGGGAGTACCGGGCGGTGTCCGGCGGCGGCGTCGAGGTCGCGCATCGCCGCGTCGTACCAGTCCAGGCCGGCGCCCTCGGGGACGTCGAGGGACACCGCGTACACGCGCCGGGGCGGGAGGACCTCCAGGGTCACCGTCCGCTCGGCGCCGGGGTCGAGGAGTTCCCGGAGGGCCTCGACGGCTCGCTGGGTGCGGCCGAGCCGGTCCTCCAGACGGCGCAGATGGGCGGCCACGACCTGCCGGGCCGTGTCACGGTCCGCCTCGCCGCGCCGGCCGTCGTCCTCCTCCGCCGCCAGGAAGCGCCGCAGGTCCGCCAGCGGGAGGTCGAGGTCGCGGAACCGCCGGATGGTCTGGGCGGGCCGTACCTGTGCGGGCGCGTAGTAGCGGTAGCCGGTCACGGGGTCGACCTCGGCGGGGACCAGCAGGTCCTGCTCGTGGTACCGGCGCAGTGTGCGGATGCTCAGGTGGGTGATGCGGGAGAACTCCCCGATCGTCAGCCGCTCCGTCATGGAGTCCTCCTCCTGTCCGTCCCGGTGGCCGGTGTCGTCGTGTGCCGGCCTGCCCTGGGACCGGCCTCCGTGCCGGCCGGTTCCAGGGTGCACCGTGTGTCGTCAGGGTGTGATCTCCAGCCGGGTGATCCTTCCCCGTGCGTCGCGCTCGAAGGTGAAGCGGAGTGTCACGGGGCTGCCGGGGAAGTCCCCCGACACCTCCGCGACGGCGCGGCAGGCGGCGGCCGTGCCGGTGACCTCACGGACGTCGTACTCCACGGGCGGCACCTGGTCGCGCCAGCGCGCGACCTCGACGAGCCCGCGATGGGTACGGCCTTCGTCGCGTACGACGACATTGTCGTCGAAGAGCGCGAGATGGCGCTCGCGGTCGCCGGCCGTGGCCGCGGCGACGTACTCCTCGACGAAGGCGCGGGCCTCCCGGGTGGGGCGGCTCGGCGCCTGCGCGCCCGTGCGGTGGGTGGGGTCGGTCTGCATGGTTCTCTCCGATGTCGGCCGGCCGTACGGAACCGCACGGCCGGTGCGGTGTGCGGGGTTCAGACGGCCCGTACGGTGCCGCCGTCCACGGTGTACTCGGCGCCGGCCACCGCGGCCGCCCGGTCCGAGACCAGGAAGGCGATCACCTCGGCGACCTCCTCCGGTTCGGCGGGCTGCCCGAGCGGGATGCCGCCGAGGACGCGCATCAGCTCGTCGAGGGCGGCCTCGCGGCTGATGCCGCCCTCCTTCATCCGACGGGTGAGCATGCCCTCGGCGCCCTCGGTGCGGATGAAGCCCGGGGCGACCGAGTTCACCCGCACCCCCGCCGGCGCCACCTCGTTGGCGAGTCCCTTGCTGTACGTGGTGAGGGCGGCCTTGGCCGCCGCGTACGCCAGGGTCGAGTCGTGCAGCGGCATGCGGCGCTGGATGGAGGTCACGTGCACGACGGCGCCGGTGCCGCGGGCCACCATGCCGGGGAGCAGGGCGCGGTCGAGCCGGACGGCGGACAGCAGGTTGAGTTCCAGCTCCCGGGCCCACAACGTGTCGTCGAGGGCCGCGTAGCCTCCGGCCGGTGAGCCGGAACCGCCGACGACGTGCACGAGGACGTCCGGGACGCCGACGCGTTCGGTGACGGCCGCGGCCGACGCGGCCACGCCCTCGGCGGTCCCCAGGTCGCCCTGGACGAAGATCGCGTCGCCCGCCCGGGGTGGCGTACGGGCGATGGTGACGACCTTCGCCCCCGCCTGCCGGAGCCGCTGCGCGGTCGCCAGTCCGGTGCCCTTGCTGCCGCCGGCCACCACGGCGACGCGTCCTTCGAGATCGGTGTCGTTCATGTCCGCCACCCTGGACCCTCTCCCGGGGGGAGACTCAAGCGTCCGCCGTCGACGGCACCGGGGACGGACCTGCGGCAATAGTCATGGACACGCTGCACGGGTGATGGGATAAGGTCCGGAAGCTGATCACTCGTTTGTGATCTTCGCGTGGCGTCCTGGGGAGGGTGCGCCACACTTCCATCGCCTTTCAGGGGGGTCCTCCATGGCTCATCCACCCATGCCCATGACACCGATGCCAGCGCCCGGTCCGGTCCTGCGCTCGCCCGTGGGTCTCTCGCACGCCGTGACCGTGCTGCTCGGCCTGGTGATGCTCGCCGACGTGCTGAACATGGCGGCCGCGTTCTTCATGCGGTCGCAGATGGACCGGATCACCTCCGGCGTCGGGGACGTCGACCTGACGGACCTCGACCGGGCCGATTCCGCGCTCGCCGGCACCGGCGTGTTCTACCTGCTGGCGCTGCTGGCGACGGCCACGGTGTTCATCATCTGGTTCCACCGGGTGCGCCAGAACGCGGAGGTGTTCGCTCCGGACACGCAGCGCCGGTCCGCCGGCTGGGCGATCGGCGCCTGGTTCATCCCGTTCGCCAACCTGTGGATCCCACGCGGCATCGCCCTCGACGTGCTGCGGGCCGGCGAGCCCGACCCCTACGGGGGCACGGTGCGGCATCAGGGCCTGCTCAACGCCTGGTGGGGGGTGTGGATCGCGTCGAACGTGTTCGACCGTTTGGCGACCCGGCGGTACGACGACGCCGAGAGCCCTCAGGCGGTCCACGACGCCACGGGGTGGCTGATCACCGGGTCGCTCCTCGACATCGTCGCGGCGGTGCTGGCCGTGCTGTTCGTCCGCAGGCTGACGGCCGCTCAGAACGCCAAGGCGCTGGCGGGGCCGGGTCTGCCGGTCGGCTGAACCGCCTCACCCGCGGAATGCCACCTCGACCGCGGAACGCCACCTCCGCCGCGAACGCCCCCTCGCCGGGCGGCCGGCACCCGCACCGGGACGCCGGGCGCCCGGCGAGGGCGTGTGGCGGCCGGTCCGGCGTCGGGTGTCGGGCGAAGGGCGTGCCGCGGCCGGTCCGGCGTCGGGTGTCGGGCGAAGGGCGTGTGGCGGCCGGTTCGGCGTCGGGTGTCGGGCGACGGGGCGAGGGCGCTCCGGAGAGGGACGCCTAGCGTCCCGCGTACGCGCACGTCCAGGCCGACATCCCCTGCAGCGCGGCGAGACGTTCGGCGACGGCGATCTGTTCCTTGCGGGTGGCCAGGTCCGCGCGCCGAGCGTACTTGAGCCCGCCGGCCGCGACCCAGCTGGACTGCGAGAACTGCAGCCCGCCGTAGTGGCCGTTGCCCGTGTTGGCCTTCCAGTTGCCGCCCGACTCGCACCGGGCGATGGCGTCCCAGTCCGGTCCGGAGCGGCCCGCCTGGGAGGCGGTCGCCTCCCCGGCGGCGCCGAGGGCGGTCGCGGCGGCCAGAACCATCACGGCGGCCCCCGCGCGGAATCCGCGCGCACGGCGCCCGGTGACCTGAGAGGCGTTTCGTCTCGATGTCATACACCCACTGTTATGTCACCGAAGGGTGTGACGGCATGCCGGCCGACCGCTCCTTACGCCGGTCGGAGTAGGCGGCGTCCGCGCCCCGGACGGGCCCCGCATGGTCTAGCCTGCCTCTCATTCCCTTGACCGAGAGGTGAGTTCGTGGCTGCGACACAGGGCGACACGGCAGGGCCGGACGGAGCGCGGACGCCGCGGGGCCGTACCCGCTGGGGTGTGGTCACCGCGATCCTCGGGCTCCCGGCCCTGGTCGTGTTCACGTTCCTGCTGATGACGGCCGTCTGGGTGCTGGTCCCTGACGGCTCCTGATCCCGGTCCGTGATCCCGCCGGACACATGACTCTCCGGCGGGTCACGGTGGGCCAGGCGGTCAGGTGGAGGCCTCCACGGCTTCCTTGATGCGGCGGCCGAAGGCGGGGGCGTCCTTGCGGGACGCGCCGGCCGCCAGCGGGAGCAACAGCTTTCCCACGCCGTGCCCTTCGAGCACGTTGAACAGGCGCAGCCGGGTCCCGCCGTCCGCCGTGGGCTCGAGGTCGTACCCGCCCTCCTTGGCGGTGATGGAGTTGTGCGACACCTCGTGCCAGCGCAACCGGGTGGGCGCCGTCAACTCGCTGATTTCGAAGTCCCGTTGGGAACGCATTCCGGCGTCCTTGACAGTGCTGTGGAACACGGTGCCCACATGGGTGTCGCCGTCGGGGCTCTTCTCCATCCTCAGGACGCGGGGGCTGAACTCGGGGTCGTGCCGGCCGTCGGCGAGATAGTCGAAGACGTCCTCTATGGGCCGGTCGATGTCCACGACGACCTCGAACTGATTACTCATGGTTTCTCTCCCACTCCCAGGCGCTCCGGGGAAGGGCCCCGGACAAAGGGGTCATTCCCACGGTAACCGGACGTGCGGGACCTGCCCAGACGGCGGGGTCGCGCGGCCGCCGGTGCACGGCTCGGCCGGCAACCGGCGAGGGCGGGGATCAGTCGGTGGCGGCGAGTGCCTTCCGCAGGGTGTCAGCGGTGGCGGTGGGGTCGTAGCCGTCGGGGACGCCCTCGACGAGGACGATGTCGCCCTCGATGTGCCGGGACCGCAGGGGCGCTATCTCCCGGTAGGCGGGCGAGTCCCACCACTGCCGTGCCTGGTCGATGCCCGGGAAGCCGATCACCACCAGGTCTTCTGACCAAGTGCCCTCCTTCACCTCGTGCTGGGTGGCGTGCACCAGGAAGCGGCCACCGAACGGCTCGAACGTGGCGGGGATGCGCTCGATGTACTCCGCGATGTCCGGGTGCGGGGCGGCCGGCCGCAGGCGGGCGATGGCGTAGGCGGGCATGGTGTCCTCCACGGTGCGTCGGTCCGGTTGACGCGCATGGTGCGTCGGTCGGGTACGCGGTGATCGTGGCACTCGGACTAGGGCCGGGTCGATGACCTGGGAGGTAAGGAAGCGGGCAGCGCACCCTGCCGGGAGGGACCGTCGGCGGCGACCGGGGGACGGGGTCCGTCACCCGGACGAGCGCACTGACCGGACGGGTGGCACAGCAGGCGGACGATGCGACAGGCGGCCTGTCGGGGCGCGTAGCACAGTGGGTCCATGAACCGTCACCGACGCCCGCCCCGGCGCGCCCCGTGGATCGCCGGCGGTGCCGCTGTGCTGCTCCTGGGCGGCGTCGGCGTGTGGGCGTGGGTGGCGCAGGACGACGGGACGCCCAGTCCCACGCCGTCCGCCTCGCACGATCTCACCCTGCCGACCCTGGGCCCGCTGCCGACGCCGACGTCCGAGACCTCTCCGTCGGCCACGGCGGAACCGACTCCCACGGGCACCGGGGCGCCCGTGCCGACGGCGTCCCGTCCGGGCCGGCCGGCCGAACCGAGCCGCGGTCCGACGCCGGGTCCGGTGCCGCCGGGCCAGGGACGGACCGCGTCCCCGGGCGCCCCGGACCAGGGCACGGGGACCGGGCCGGCCGTTCCGGACGGCGGGGCGGGCAGCCGGCCACCGGCACCTCAGGAGGGGCGGCCCCCGTCCGAGGCCGCGCCGTCCGGCCGGATTCCGGCGCCGCAACCGCCCGCCGCGACCGGCGGGGCCGACGCGGGCACCCCGCAGGTTCCCCGCACCGCACCGGCGGTGCCCCCGGGGGCGACGCAGCCGGGACCGCGTGTCCCGCCGCCACCCGGGTCGCAGACGCGCGTGCCCACGCCGCCCGCTCCGGCGCTTCCGCCGGCCGCCTCTCCCGGTCCGCACCTGCCACCCCCCGCCCCCACCCGGACGCCGCAACCGAAACCGACCCCGACGACCGCGCCGACCCGCACCACCACGCCAGCCACGCCCACCGCCGAGCCGACCACGGCACCCACGTCCACGCCCACTGCGCCGAAGCCCTCCAGGACACCCGCCGCCACAGCAGTGCCGAAGCCGCCCGCGACGCCGACACCCGAGCCGTCCGGTGCGCACCCGCGGGTGACCACCACGTGGTACACCTCCCGCGCCGCGACGGCCGCCGCGCAGCGCATGGCCGCCGCCGGGACGGTCGGCGACCCGGCCTGCACGATGTCCGCCGTGGGCCGGCCCGACCCCGCGCTGGTGCCGTGGGAGAGCCGGATCGGCATCGGCCACCACGGCGCCTACTGGTGTCTTGTCTGGTGATCCGGTGCGGACCGTCACGGCGTAGGCTGCCCTCGGCACGGACACGGCTGCTCGGGGGAAGACATGACGGCTGGCACGGCACCGACATGGGCGTCGGCACTGGAATCTGTGGTGGTCTACGCGCAGGGCGCGCTCTGCCGCCGCGTGGCCCGGGGCACCGTCCCGGCGGACGGCCGGGTACGGGTGAGGGGACTGCCGCGCTCGCTGGATCCCCACTCGGTGCGGGCCCGCGTCCTCTCCGCGCCGGGTGTCCGGGTCACCGAGGCACGGGCGGAGGCCGAGGCGGAGGTCGTCGACGCGGACGCGGCCGACGAGGCCCGGCGTGAGGTCGACCGGCTGGTGGACGCGTACAAGGCCGTGGAGGCCCGTCGCGAGCGGCAGTTGAAGCGGATCGAGGAGGTCGCCGGGCTGCGCCCGGTCCCGCCCGGCCGCAAGCGGGACGACCCGCACCGCCGCACCCCGGTGGACGCCTGGCTGGAGCTCGCCGACTTCGTCGACGAGCGCCTGGCCGGTCTGCACGCGACGCTCCGCGAGCTGGAGGAGGAACTGCGGCGCGCCGACCACGAGCTCGACGTCGCCCACGACCGGCTGGAGCGGGCCGGCACCGACACACCGCGGTCAGGGGTCGCCTCCTCGTACTGCGCCGTACTGACGCTGGCCGGCGCGGGCGAGGCGCAGGGCGGGTCCGAGGTGGAGGTGGAGATCGAGTACGGCGTGCCCGGCGCCGTGTGGGTGCCGGCCTACCGTCTGGCCCACCGTCAGGGCGAGGACAGCGGGCGGCTGGTGCTGCGCGCCTCGGTCGCCCAGCGCAGCGGCGAGGACTGGACCGGCGTGCGCATCGCCTTCGCCACGGCCGACCTGCGCCGCCGTACCGACCTGCCCCGGCTGCGGTCGGTCCGCATCGGACGCAGCCAGCCCGCCCCCGCACCGTCCCGCTGGCGTGAACCACCGGCGGGGCTCACCGACTTGTTCTCCGGGTACGACACGGCCGGTCCCGCACCCCGGACCGAACCTACGGCGGGCGCCATGATGGTCGCAGGTGCCGTGGCGGGGGGTCCTGTGGCGGGAGGTCCCGCGTACGACGCGCCGCTCCCGCCGCCTCCGGCGCCCTCCGCGCTGCCCGCCCCCGGCGCCGCGTACGGCGCCGCTCCCCAGGGCTTCGCGGACCACGCCCGGTCCGCCGCCCCGAACCGGCCGCGTGGGCGGGCGCGTCCCGGTGCGGGGCCCTCCGTCGCCCGCGCGGCAGCGGCCCCCAAGGCGCCCGCGCCGCCGGCCGCCGGTGCGGCCCCGGCCGCTCCCCCGCCCCCGCCCGTACCGGGCCCGCCCCAGCCGGACGACGCCGAACTCGACTACGTGGCCCTCGTGTTGAGCGGTCCGGACGAACCGGTGGACCGCCGGGGCCGGCTCTTCCCCGGCTCGGGCTTCGACCCGGTGACCGCCGAGTACCGCCGCCGCGCCGAGAAGCCGGCCGCGCTGCCGCTGCCCGGCCACGCCGTGCGGCCCCGTGAGTCGGCGGGTTCGTTCGATCACCGCTACGACGCGGCGGCACCCGCCGACATCCCCTCGGACGGCACCTGGCACACCGTCACCGTCGGCGAGATCCCGGTCGGCCTGCGCACCGAGTACGTCTGTGTGCCGGCGGTGGAGCAGACCGTGTACGCGACGCTGGTGCTGTCCAACGCGACGGACCAGGCGCTGCTGGCCGGCCCGGTCGAGGTGAGCGTCGACGGGGAGTACCAGCTGACCGCCGCGCTGCCGACCCTCGCGCCGGGCGGTGTGCGCCGGCTGGGGCTGGGGCCGGCCGAAGCCATCGGTGTCACCCGCCGGACGCACCTCACCGAGTCGACCGCGGGCCTGCGCAACAACGTCACCGTGCTGGACCACCGCGTCCATGTGGAACTGGCCAACCGGCTCCCAGTGCCCGTCCGCGTGGAGGTGCGCGAGCGCGTGCCGGTCACCTCGGAGGCGGACGTACGGATCGAGGAACGGGCCGACTGGACGGCGCCCGAGGACACCGCCGACCCGGAGCGGCACGCTCCGGGTACCCGGATCTGGCGGGTCGACCTGCCGGCCGGCGGTACGGCCGCCCTCGACGGCGGCCACGAGATCAGGATCCCGGCCGGCAAGGCCCTGACCGGCGGCAACCGCAGGAGCTGACACAGATGTCCACGTCTTCGGAGCCGCTCGCCCCGATCCCCCTTCCCGTCACCGCCGTCACCTGCACGGAGGACCGCGCGCACGTGGAGCGCACCGCCACGCTCGAACTGCGCGCCGGTACGCAGCGGTTGCGGCTCGGACCCGTCAGCGCCCTCGCCGTCGACCGGACGTTGCACGCCGAGCTGACGGCCGACTTCCCGGTGACCGTCCTCGACACGCGGATCGTGCGCGCCTGGACACCACGCGGACCGGGGCCCGCCGCCGACGACTCCCCGCTGCGCCGGCGTGCCGCCGCCCTGCAGGAGGAGCGGCTGGAGCTGGAGCAGCGGCGCGACCGGCTGCGGGCGCGCGGGGACGCGCTCGGCCGGCTCGCCGCCGATCTGCTGCGGGAGATCGGTGAGGGCGCCGGCTTCGGCGAGACCGAACGCGACCGCTGGTCGCGGGAACTGGACCGGGTCGACCGGGAGCGGGAGACGCGGGCCGAGGAACTGCGCGAGGCGGAGGCGCGGCTGACGGCCGTGTCCGGTGAGACGGCGGAGGCGGAGCAGGCCCTCGCCCTGGCCGAGACGGAGCCCGCCGAGCTGGTCGGCCATGTCGAGCTGACCGTCGAGGCGTCCGTCGCGGGGCGGGCCGGGCTGCGGTTGAGCCATCTCACGCCGTGCGCGCTGTGGCGGCCTGCGTACCGGGCCGTGCTCGACGGGGACGACCTCACCCTGGCCACGGAGGCGATCGTCTGGCAGCGCACGGGCGAGGACTGGTCCGGCGTACGGCTGACCCTGTCCACGGCACGCTCCTCGGCGGCCACGGAACCGCCACGCCTCGGTGAGGACCGGCTGACGCTGCAGGACCGCACGGCCGAGGAGCGCCGTACGGTCCGGGTGGACCTGCGGGAGGAGGAGATCGCGGAGCTCGGGCCGGTCCCCGTGCAGGGGCTGCCGGGCGTGGACGACGGCGGGGAGGTACGCGTCCTGCACGCGCCGGCGCCGGTCTCGGTGCCCGCCGACGGCCGCGCGCACCGCATACCGGTGTCCTCCTTCACCACCACCGCGCGCAGTGAGTACGCCTGCGCGCCGGAGCTGTCCCCGCTGGTCACCCAGGTGGTGCGGTGCGACAACCGGTCCGGGCACGCGCTGCTGGCCGGACCGGTGGACCTCGTCCGGGGCAGCGGCTTCGTGGGGCGCGGCACGCTGGACTTCACCGCCCCCGGTGCGCCCGTGGAGCTGGCCTTCGGCAGCCGCGACGACCACCGTGTCGTACGGGAGACGGAGGAGACCCGCGACACCACGGGCCTCACCCAGCGCACCGTGCTCACCCGGACCGTCCGTCTGCACCTGTCCCGCTTCTCCGCCCCGGACGAGCGGGACGACAGGGTCGTCGCCGTCCGGGAACGTATCCCGGTGTCGGAGGTCTCGGCGGTGGAGGTACGGCTGCGCGAGGACGCCTGCTCCCCCGCACCGGCCGCGGTGGACCCGGACGGCATCGCCCGCTGGGACGTCCCGCTCCCACCGGGCGGCCGCCGTACGGTCACCCTGGTCTACGAGATCTCGGCGAGCAGCAAGGTCTCGGGTCTCTGAGAGCCGGTGCCCGGCACCACAGCAGGGTGAGGTGCGCGCGTGAGCACGCGCACCGCGTACCGGGGGCGGTAGTTGCCGTGCCGCTCGACCGCGGGCCGCACGTCCGACACGTGGGACGCGTCCGTGTCCACCGGCCCGTGTCCGGCATGCTCCGGCACTCCCTGTGCGGACGACCGGGCGCCGATCCGTGCCCCTGAGCCCCGCACACCCCTTGGCCGTAACGGCGGTATTTCGCACGCCCGTTCCCCACCCGTACCGGCGGGCGCCGTGCCGGTGTCGTGTGCCGTCTGTCGCATGACGGTGCCAGGGGGCTGGGAACCCGGGGCGTGTTGCTATACAGTTCGTCAGCAAGCGGGTTACCCGTGGTAATGGCGTACGGACTCGACTCGAGGAGGCCCCGGCATGGCCCTCACCACCTCCCGGGCACAGCACCCGGATCAGCCCGCGGACGACGACGTGGCCCGTCGGCTGCTCGACTCGTCCGCGCAGCTCTCCTACGACCCGCTCACCGAGGTCGACTGGGACACCCCGCTGGACAAGGACTTCCACGGGGCCAGCCCGGAGTGGAGCACGCTCTACGGCACCGCGTACTGGGACGAGATGTCCGACGCGCAGCGCAAGGAGCTGACCCGGCAGGAGGCGGCGTCCGTCGCCTGCACCGGCATCTGGTTCGAGATGATCCTGCAGCAGATGATCCTGCGGGACATCTACTCCAAGGACCCCACGGACGACACCTTCCAGTGGGCGCTCACCGAGATAGCCGACGAGTGCCGGCACTCGATCATGTTCGCCCGCGGCGCGAAGAAGCTCGGCGCGCCGGCCTACCGCCCGCGCCGGGTCGCCGTGGAACTCGGCCGGCTCTTCAAGACCACCGCCTTCGGCGAGGCCGCCTACGCGGCGATCCTGGTCGCCGAGGAGGTCCTCGACGTGATGCAGCGCGACTGGATGCGTGACGAACGGGTCGTGCCGTTCGTGCGCACCATCAACAACATCCATGTCGTCGAGGAATCGCGGCACATGATGTTCGCCCGCGAGGAGACCCGTAAGCACCTCGCCCGGGCCGGGCGCGTGCGGCGCCGGATCCACGCGGTGATGATCGCGATCGCCGCGTACGTCATCGTCACCAGCATGGTGAACCGCAAGGTGTACGCGAACGCCGGCCTGGACGAGCAGCGCGCGCTGCGCGAGGCCCAGGCCAACGAACACCACAAGTCCATGGTCCGGGCGAGCTGTTCGGGCCTGATGGAGTTCCTCTCCTCCGTCGGACTGCTCACCCGGCCCGCGCTGTTCTTCTACCGGCGCGCCCACCTCATCTGACCACGTACAGCCTGCCCCCACCGGGCCCTCAGCGGAGCGGACGACCATGGCCTTCGCGATCACCCAGACCTGCTGCAACGACGCCACCTGTGTGTCGGTCTGCCCGGTCAACTGCATCCGTCCCACACCGGAGGAACGCGCCTTCGGCAGCACGGAGATGCTGCACATCGACCCCAAGACCTGCATCGACTGCGGCGCCTGCGCGGACGCATGCCCGGTGGACGCCATCCACCCCGTCGAGCGGCTGACCGGCGGGCAGCGCGAGTACGCGCATATCAACGCGGCGTACTTCGAAGGCGAGGGCGCCCGCCCCGTCGCCGAGGAGGAGCGGACCGACCGGGGACCGGTCTTCCACGACTGGGGGGCGCCGTCGTTCGACCGGGTACTGCCGCCGGACTTCGGGCCGCTGCGGGTCGCGGTCGTCGGCACCGGCCCGGCCGGGATGTACGCGGCGAGGGACCTGCTGCTGCACACCCGCGCCGAGGTCACCCTGGTCGACCGGCTGCCGGTGGCGGGCGGACTGGTGCGGTACGGGGTGGCACCGGACCACCCGGCCACCAAGAAGGTCGGCGAGAGCTTCGCCCGCTTCCACACGCATCCCCGGGTCCGCCTGTGCCTGGGCCTGGAGGTGGGCACCGACGTCTCGGCGGACGAACTCGCCGCCCACCACGACGCGGTGATCTACGCCGTCGGCGCCACGGAGGCCAGGCGGCTCGGAGTCCCCGGCGAGGATCTGCCGGGCAGCGTCTCCGCGACCGAGTTCGTCGCCTGGTGCAACGGGCACCCCGACCTCGCCCCGGACGCGTTCGCGCTGTCGGCGGCACGGGTCGTCGTGGTCGGCAACGGCAACGTGGCGCTCGACGCCGCACGGCTGCTGGTGTCGGACCCGCGGTCCCTCGCCGGGACCGCGATCGCTCCCCACGCACTGGCGGAACTGCGCCGCAGCAAGGTGCGCGAGGTGGTGGTGCTCGGGCGGCGCGGTCCGGAGCACGCGGCGTACACCCGCAGCGAGTTGCGTGCCCTGAAGCACCTGCCCGGCGTGGATCTGCTGGTCGACGACCACGATCCGCGTATCGGCGCGGCGATCGACGTGGCGGCACCGCACGACAAGGCCGCGGCGCTGGAGGGCCTGCCACGGGAGACCGTCGACTGGACCCTGCCCCCGGGCACGGACGGCCGGCGGCGCATCGTGTTCCGTTTCCTCTCCGCGCCCGCGGAGGTGTGCGGGGACGAGGCGGTCCGTGCCGTGCGTGTCTCCGGCGACAGCGGTGAGGCCCGGATACCGGCCGGACTGGTCCTGCGGGCGGTCGGTCACCGCGGGGTGCCGCTGGCGGGGCTGCCGTTCGACGAGGCCGCCGGAACCGTGCCGAACGAGCGCGGCAGGGTGACCGGCAGACCGGGCACGTACGTCGTCGGCTGGGTCAAGCGGGGCGCCTCGGGCGGGATCGGTGCCAACCGGGTGTGCGCCACCGAGACGGTCGGTTCCCTGCTGGACGACGCGGTGGCGGGCCGTCTGCCCACGCCCAGCGGCAGCGTCCGGGCATTCCGCCGACTGGCGCGCCGCAAGGGGCGCTGACCCGCGCGGCGTCCTCCGAGGGAGGCCCGGGTGTATCCCCCGGGCCTCCCTGAGGTGTCCCGGGTGGATCGTGGCGTGCGCCGGTCCCCCGCCCGGCCGAGGTGAACCTGGCGTGCCGTCATGACGTCGTGCGCCCAGGCCGCCGACACCGGCCGAGCGTGCGGGACCGTGGGGGGTGACGGTGTACCGGTGATCGGCGGAAGTCCGGGGTGTCCGCGTTACGGACGTCTCCGAAGGGGGCACTGGAGCCGAATCCGTCGTCCGTGGTGCGGCGAGGGAGAAGGGAGCGTGCCGCGTGCTGCTGAGGACATTCCGCTGGGCCTTCGCCGTGACGGCTGTCGGCCTGGCGGGCGGGGTGCTGTACGACGGCTGGACGGCGCTCGGGATCGTCGCCATCCTCGCCGTGCTGGAGATCTCGTTGTCCTTCGACAACGCGGTGATCAACGCGGGCATCCTCCGGAAGCTCAACGCCTTCTGGCAGCGGATCTTCCTGACCATCGGCATCCTGATCGCCGTCTTCGGCATGCGGCTGCTGTTCCCCGTGCTCATCGTGTCGGTGAGCGCGCGGCTGGCGCCGCACCGGGCGGTCCATCTGGCGCTCACCGACAAGGACCGCTACCAGGAGCTGGTCACCGACGCGCACCCGTCGATCGCCGCGTTCGGCGGCATGTTCCTGCTCATGATCTTCCTCGACTTCATCCTCGAGGACCGGGAGATCAAGTGGCTCGGCCCGGTGGAGCGGCCCCTGGCGAAGCTGGGCAGGGTCGACCTGCTGTCGGTCTGCGTGGCCCTGGTCGTGCTGCTGGTCACGTCCATGACGTTCGCGACCCAGGCCCACCAGCACGGCGGCAGCCATGCCGACAAGGCGCAGACGGTGCTGGTCTCGGGTGTCGCGGGACTGATCACCTACTTGGTCGTGCACGGGCTGTCGGGCTTCTTCGAGGGCCGGCTGGCCAAGGAGGAGGGCGGCGAGGACGCCGCGCAGCCGGGCGACGGAGGCGGGGGCCGTCCGGTGGGCGCCCTGGCGGGCCGGGCGGCCTTCTTCACGTTCCTCTACCTGGAGGTGCTGGACGCGTCGTTCTCCTTCGACGGTGTCATCGGCGCCTTCGCCGTCACCAACGACATCGTGCTGATGGCGCTCGGCCTGGGCATCGGTGCCCTGTACGTCCGGTCGCTCACCGTGTACCTGGTGCGGCAGGGCACGCTGGACGACTACGTGTATCTGGAGCACGGCGCGCACTACGCGATCGGCGCCCTGGCCCTCGTCCTGCTGGTCAGCATCCGGTACGAGATCAACGACATCGTCACCGGGCTGATCGGTGTCACCCTCATCGGCGCGGCCTTCTGGTCGTCCGTCCGCCGCAACCGCGCGTCGGCCGGATGAGCGGCGGACGACCGGCCCACGGTCCCACCACGGCCCGCCCGGCCGTCACGCATCGGACGGCTCACCGCCCGGCGGTCACGCGCCGGACGGCTTGCCGAGGACGTACGGGGACAGGACGTCGGTGACCGTGCGGTTGCGGGGTGCCGGGACGCCGAGTTCGGCGGCGAGGCCGGCCACTCCCCCGCTGAGCCACGGCAGTTCGAGACGGTGGCCGTGCTCCAGGTCGTTGTGCATGGAGGACGTCATGTCCGCGGGGAGGGTGTCGCAGAAGGCGAGCTGACGCTCGGCGAAGTCGTCGGCGAGCGCCACCCCCGACGCCCGTGCGACGGCCACGACCTCCTCCATGACCTCCCGCAGCAGCACGCGCGACCGCTCGTCGGAGCGGACGACACCGAGGGGCTGCCGGACGGCCGTGGTGGTGGCGGACAGGCCGACGAGGAAGACGAACTTCTCCCAGATCACGCGGTCGACGTCGGCGCTCAGCTCGGCGTCGATGCCCGCGTCGACGCAGGCCTGGAGCAACTGGCGTGCGACGGACTCCTGCTCGGGACGGCGGGCGCCGAAGACCATGCGCTGCAGGGAGCCGTTGTGCCGGACGACCCCCGGTTCCTCGATGAAGGCGGAGATGAAGCAGGCGCCGCCGAGCAGGGACTCCGGCGGCAGGTGGCGGCCGAGGACGGTGTCCTTGTGCACGCCGTTCTGCAGCGACAGCACCGGAGTGCCGGCCAGCTTCGACGCGGCCAGCTGACGGGCGACGTCCTCGGTGTCCCAGAGCTTCACGGCGACGACGACCAGGTCCGCGGAGTCCAGCTCCGTGACCGCCCCGGCCACGGAGCCCGGCGGGGTACGGACGTCCCCCAGAGGGCTGCGCACCAGCAGCCCGGAGCCGCGCACGGCCTCCAGGTGACGTCCCCTCGCCACGAAGGTCACCTCGTGCCCCGCGGCGGCCAGTCGCGCCCCGAAGTAACCGCCGACCCCACCCGCTCCGACAACCGCGATACGCATGGCCACCCGTCTCCCTTGATAACCGTATGGGAGGTTACTATCGCCTCATGGGAGCCGTGCCGCAAGCACCGCGTACGAGAGTCACCGCCCGGGTGCGGGACCTCCGGTTCGACGCGGGATCGCTGTCGCTGAATCTCGTGGCGACCGTGGGGCGCAGGCCCGTCGCTCCGGTGGAGCGGATGGGGGACGTCGAGCGGCTCGGCGCGTGGTGCCGCGGGGTGGGGCTGACCCCGGCACCCGGGTGTGCGGGGGAAGCGCTGCTGCGTTCACTGCACGCCCTGCGGGACGCGGCGTTCGACATCGCCTCGTCGGTGCTGGACGGGCACCGCCCCTCTCCGGCGTCGATCGCCCTGGTCAACGAGCTGGCCGCCTTCGAGGCACCGGTCGCCCGGCTGGAATGGACGCCGGAGGGGGTGCGTCCGGCGCCGGGCAGCCTGCCGCTCACCGAGGACGCCCTGCTGTCGGTGGTCGCCCGGGACCTGGCCGGGCTGGTGTCCGACGCGTCCCGCAGGGAGCGGCTGGGCATGTGCGCGTCGGAGTCGTGCCGGATGCTCTACCTCAACCCGGCCGCGGGCCGGTCCCGCCAGTGGTGCTCGATGCGGCGCTGCGGCAACAACGCCAAGGCGGCGGCGCACCGTCGGCGCAGGGCCGACGGAAACAGCTGGAGACGAGACGACTCGTCTTGTTAGAGTGGGGGCATGCGCCACTTCTTCTTTCTCTGAGTCCGGGCGCGGCCGACGCCGCCCTTCCCGCCCACGACACGTCTCACCTCAGGGAAAGTCCCATGCGCGAACGCGCCCACACCGTTGCGTCCGCCCGCTCGGCGCAGCTGTCCGTCAAGGACGTCACCAAGTCCTACGGCCCCCGCACCGTCCTCGAACAGGTCTCGTTCACCGTCCGCACCGGCGAGCGGGCGGCCGTCATCGGGGAGAACGGCGCCGGGAAGTCCACCCTGCTGCGGCTTCTCGCCGGGGCCGAGGAACCGGACGACGGGGAGATCACCGTCCACTTCCCCGGCGGCACCGGCCACCTCACCCAGACCCCCGAGCTCGACCCGGGCCGTACCGTGCGGGAAGCGGTCGACCGGGCGCTCGCTCCGCTGCGCGCCATGGAGCGTCGTCTGCGCGCGGCGGAGGAGCGTCTCGGTGAGGCGTCGGAGGCCGAACTGGCCGAGTACGGCGACCTGTTGACCGCGTACGAGCAGCGCGACGGATACCGGGCGGACGCCCGGGTGGACGCCGCGATGCACGGGCTGGGGCTGGGCGGCGTCACCCGTGACCGGCTGCTCGGCTCGCTCTCCGGCGGCGAGCAGTCCCGGCTGGCGCTCGCCTGTGTGCTGGCCGCCGATCCCGAACTGCTGCTGTTGGACGAGCCGACGAACCACCTCGACGTGGCCGCGGTGCACTGGCTGGAGGAGCGCCTGCGCGCGCACCGCGGCACCGTCGTGGCCGTCACCCACGACCGGCCGTTCATCGAGCGGGTCGCCACGACGATCCTGGAGGTCGACCGGGACACCCGCACGGTGCGCCGGTACGGCGACGGCTGGGCCGGCTACCGGGCGGCGAAGGCGGCCGCGCGGCGCCGCGCCGAGCAGGAGCACGCGGAGTGGCTCGAAGAGGTCGCCCGGGCCGAGGAGTTGCTGGAGGGGGCGGGACGCCGGCTGGCCGGCACGGGCGGGGACCCGCGGCAGGGTTTCGGCAAGCACCGCCGTTCGCACGAGGCCAAGCTGGGCGGGCAGGTGCGGGCGGTGCGCGAGCGGCTGGCCCGGCTGCGGCGCACCCCGGTGCCCGCGCCGCCCGAACCCCTGCGGTTCACGGCCGCTCCGGCCACGGCGGACGATCTGCCTCCCGCCGATACCGTGCTCGCCGAGCTGAAGGAGGTGGGCGTCGGTGAACGGTTGCGGCTGGACGGGCGGTTGACCGTCCAGCCCGGGCAACGGCTGCTGGTCACGGGGGAGAACGGGGCCGGGAAGTCGACGCTGCTGCGGGTCCTGGCGGGTGATCTGGAGCCGGACGCGGGAGTGGTGCGCCGCCCGGCCGGCATCGGCTACCTGCCCCAGGAGCTGCCCGTCCGCTCCGGCCGGCTCCCGCTGCTCGCCGCCTTCGCCGCGCGGCGGCCGGGCGCGCTCGAGGAACACCGCGAGACGCTGCTGTCCCTGGGACTGTTCCGCGAGGAGGATCTGTCCGTGCCGGTCGCGGCGCTGTCGGCGGGACAGCAACGGCGGCTGCAGATCGCCCGGCTGGTGACCCGGCCGGCCGACCTGCTGGTGCTCGACGAGCCGACCAACCATGTGGCGCTCGACCTCGTCGAGGACCTGGAGGCGGCGCTCGCGGCATACCCGGGCGCGGTGGTGGCCGTGTCCCACGACCGCGGCTTCCGCACCCGCTTCCCGGGCGGACACCTCCGGCTGCGGGGCGGCAGACGGGCCTGAACCGCGTGTTCCACTGCCTGGTCACGCCGGGCTGTTCGCACCCCACCTCCTTCGGCCGGGGCGGTCACCCCTCCTCGGCCTGTAGGCGCCGGCGTCCGCCACCGAGGGACGCCGGCGCCGGTGAGGAGGCGGTCGCAGGGCCGTCAGGCTCCGGCCGCACCGGTCCCCGGACGCGTCAGCCCGAGGCGGAAGAGACTCTCCGCGGTGTCGACGATCGTCTGCTAGGCGTCGCGGGGTCCCAGAGGTCAAGCGCGGCCTGGGATCCACCCCGGCGGCGCGGGCCCGGCCGGTGCGACGGCGGCGTGGCCCGCGCCCTCCTTCGACGTGGTGGGTGCGCCGGTCACCGAGCCGGCCGACGGCGGGCCGGCGCGCGCAGGACGAGCCAGCCGGCGGCCGCGCCGATCACGTACCAGAACAGGTCCGGTGCGTTGAACGTGGAGCCGAGGACCAGGCGGGCCGCGGTGCTGCGGGCGGACAGCTCCGCGGGCAGGCCGGTGAGCTGGAGCAGTTCCACCGCCCAGCTCACCGCCAGCGCGACTCCCGCGGCCCGCGCCGGGGGCGTACGTGGGGCCAGCAGGACGACGAGGGTGAGGACCAGCAGCGTGTACAGCGCGTCGCCGCCGTACTTGGCCACGTCCCCCGTCGCCACCGCCCTCAGACCCAGTCCCGCGCCGACGGTCACCAGCGCCGCCGCGGCCGCCACGAGCCGGGTGCGCCCCGTCGCCGTGGTGACGGGTGCCGCGCTCCGGCCTGCGGGCCGTTCCTCTCCGAGAGTCCTGTCGCTCATGGTGGTCGAGTCTGGCACCCGTCGCCCACGCGACCGTTGCCAACCCGTGTCCTACGTGGGCGGAAACGGCTGAACGGCGTGCCCGGCGCGCACGTTAGTGGAGGGCGGACGGCCTCCGCGCCGGCCCATCCCTTCCCTCTCGCACCGGCCACTGCAAGGAGTTTCGCCACCGTGGGCATCACCGACCGGCTCGACCGCCACCAGCCCCTGGTCCTGGGTCTGTTCCGCATCGTCATCGGACTGCTGTTCACCAGTGAGGGCGCGGCCACCCTCTTCGGCGTACTGGACCGGAAGGCCACGCCCGCCGGCGACTGGCCGTTCTGGTACGCGGGGGTGATCGAGCTGGTCTGCGGCGTTCTGGTCCTGCTCGGGATCCTCACCCGTGGGGCCGCCTTCCTCAGCTCGGGTGCCATGGCCTTCGCCTACTTCACCGAGCACCAGCCGGACGGCCTGTTCCCCCTGCAGAACGGCGGCCTGTCGCCTGCGCTGTTCTGCTGGGGGTTTCTGCTGCTGGTCTTCTTCGGGCCGGGTGCGCTGTCCCTGTCGGCACTCGTCCGCCGGGGTCCCGCGTCCACGGGACGGCAGTAGCCGCACGTGTCGTCGCGCGGGCCCGGCATCACCGCCGTTTCCCCGCCGGGCCGAGGGCTCCGCATCACACTCACCGTGGTGCGGGGCCCTTTCCCGTCGGCGCCGGCGGTGACGTCCACGTTGATAGGCAAGCGAGTGCTTGCCTATAGTAGGGGCGTGGCCGACGACGACCTCTACAAAGCCCTGGCGGACGGCACCCGCCGCACCATCCTCGACGAGCTCGCGGAGAAGTCCGGGCAGACCTTGTTCGAGATCTGCGGGCGCCTGAGCATGAAGCACGGGCTCGGCATCTCACGCCAGGCCGTGTCCCAGCACCTCGCCGTCCTGGAGGCCGCCCGGCTCGTCAGGACCCGGCGCGAGGGCCGCTACAAGTTCCACGACCTCGACGTCACGCCACTGCGGCAGATCACCGAGCGCTGGCTCGACCCCACCACCCCGGCACCGGAGGACCCCTCATGAAGATCCACCTGACCAGCGTCTTCGTCGACGACCAGGCGAAGGCCGAGCGCTTCTACACCGACGTTCTCGGCTTCATGAAGAAGCACGACGTCCCGCTGGGTGAGAAGGACCGGTGGCTCACCGTCGTCTCCCCCCAGGACCCGGACGGCACCGAACTCCTCCTCGAACCGGCCGGACACCCCGCGGTCAAAGCCTACCGAGACGCGCTGGCCGGGGACGGCATCCCGCTGGCCCAGTTCGCCGTCGACGACGTACGGGCGGAGTACGAGCGCCTGCGCGAGCACGGGGTCCGTTTCACCCAGGAGCCGCTGAGCATGGGCCCCGTCACCACCGCCGTCTTCGACGACACCTGCGGCAACCTCATCCAGATCGCCACACAGGCGGGCTGACCTCCTAGACCTCACGCACCCCGCACACCGGCAGCGAAGGCCCCTCCGAACCACTCGACACTCCACTGTTGAACGCGTTCAAAACTTCGCGATAGGGTGAGGCAGGCGAAGAGGCCGGAGGGTCCGATGAAGATCGTTCTGCCCGGGGGCACCGGACAGGTGGGCACGGTCCTGGACCGCGCGTTGAGCGCGGCCGGGCACGAGGTGGTCGTCCTGACCAGGCGTCCGGAGCGCCGGCGGGACGTCGGCTGGGACGGCGCGACCCTCGGCCCGTGGGCCGAGGAGATCGACGGCTCGGACGTCGTCGTCAACCTCGCGGGCCGCAGTGTTTCCTGCCGGTACACCCCGGAGAACCTGCGCGCCATGATGGACTCCCGCGTCACCTCGACGCGCGTGGTGGGCGAGGCGATCGCGGCGGCCCGCCGGCCGCCGCGGGTGTGGCTGCAGATGAGCACCGCGACCGTCTACGCGCACCGCTTCGACGCCGCGAACGACGAGGCCACCGGAGTCGTCGGCGGCTCGGAGAGCGGCGTTCCCGACTACTGGGCGTACAGCGTCGAGATCGCCAGGAACTGGGAACGGACGCAGGCCGAGGCGCGGACGCCCGCGACGCGGAAGGTCGCGCTGCGTGCGGCGATGGTGATGAGCCCGGACCGGGGCGGGGTGTTCGACATGCTGCTGCGGCTGGCCCGGCTGGGGCTGGGCGGTCCCGTCGCGGGCGGCGCGCAGTACGTGTCGTGGATCCACGACGAGGACTTCGTGCGAGCGGTGGAGTTCCTCGTCGCGCGGAGGATCTGGAGGGCCCGGTGAACCTCGCGGCTCCCGGCCCGCTCCCCCAGCGCGCGTTCATGCGGGTGCTGCGGGCCGCGTGGGGCGTGCCGGTGGGCCTGCCCGCCACCCGCTGGATGGCCGGGCTGGGGGCGTTCGCGCTGCGCTCGGACACCGAACTGCTGCTCAAAAGCCGCAGGGTGGTCCCCGGACGGCTGCGGGAGGCCGGCTTCGCGTTCACCCCGCCCGGGTGGGAGGAAGCGGCGGCGGACCTGGTGCTCCGGGCGCGGACGGCGCGCGGGGGCGGGTTGCGCGCGCGTGCCGCGCGAGCGCGGGGCGGCGTTGCGCCGGGCCGCTCCTGATTCCTCTCCGGCGACCCCGGACAGCCCGACACCCCCGCACCCCCGCACCACGATCCGCGCCCGCCGGTCCGGCCGTGGCGCCGGCCGCCTCGGCCGGACCTCAGCTGCTCACCGGAAACGCCACAGGTGATCGGCCGTGCCGTTGTCGGCGAACTGGACGACCTGCGCGCTGTCCGCGGTGGACATCCCGTCGACACCCAGCACCTTGCCGCTGTGCCGGTTGCGGATGCGGTACCAGCCGTCCCCGTCGTCCAGCAGCGTCCACAGGTGGTCGGCGGTCCCGTTGTCCTCGTACTGCACGACCCGCGCGCTGTCCGCGGTGGACATCCCGTCGACACCCAGCACCTTGCCGCTGTGGCCGTTGCGGATCAGGTACCAGCCCTCGCCCCGGTCGATCAGCTGCCAGGCGTGGTCGCCGGTGCGGGTGTCGGCGAACTGCACCACGCGGGCGCTGTTCTCGGTCGACATGCCGTCCACGGCGAGGACCTTGCCGCTGTGCCGGTTCTCGATGCGGCGGAACGGCGGCTCGGGCGTCCAGGGCCGCCCGTCCGGGGACGCCGTGGGGAAGGCGGTGATCCGCAGCCGTGCCGCGCCCATCGGGATCAGCGTGACCCGCTCCACCGGTGCCTCGCTGCGGGCGGGACCGTCCTGGAGGGGGGCGACGACGTGCTCGTCGTCGGCGGTCCACTCCGCGATGCGCCGTGCGTCGGCGGTGATGCGGACGGGGGTGGTGGCATGCGTGAACGGGTTGTCGGGGACGGGGCCGACGGTTCGGGACACCTCCGGCCGGGGGGTGGCAGTCAGGCCGTAGTTCCAAGGTGAGGTGGCGTGCACCTCGTAGGCGGGGAAGGTGTCGTCGCCCGCGTAACGGTCGTAACGCTCACCGATCTCGAGGGAGTAGGTGAGGGGTCCGTGCTGGACGCTCACGGCGCCGTGCTGGTCCGGCAGGTGGCCCACTTCGGTGCGTTGCGGCAGGCGGAGCGTGACCACGTCGCCGTCGTGCCAGGTGCGCGTCACGTGCGCCCAGCCCGGTCCGCCGGGTGCCGTCACCGGTCGTCCGGCGACCCGCAGTTCGGGTGCGGAGCACCAGCCGGGCACACGCAGGCGCAGCGGGAAGCGCACCGGGCGCGGGGTGGAGACGGTGAGCCGGACGGTGTCGGTGAAGGGGTAGCCGGTGTCCTCGGTGACGGTGACGGTGGTACCGCCCGCGACCCGCGCGCGGACCGTGCACGGCGCGTACATCGCGGCGGTCAGGCCGCCGTCGTCGCCGGTCAGCCACAGTTCCTCGGTGAAGTACGGCCAGCCCATGCCGTAGTTGTGGGGACAGCAGCGGTACTGGTCGACGCCGGCGTGGAAGGCCTGCATGGCGAAGCCGTTCTGGAACTGGCCCTGCGTCTTCGTCCTGTCGTCCAGGTCCACGCTGTTGGCGCTGGTGATGTAGTGGATCGCCCTGCCCTGCGGGTCGAGGGACGCGGGGAGCATGTTGAACGCCAGGTCCTCGCAGCGGTCCGCCCACACCGGGTCCCCGGTGATGCGGGTGAGCAGTTCGTGGGAGGCCATGAACTCGACGATCCCGCAGGTCTCGAAGCCCTGACGTGGGTCCGTGAAGCCGGGCCGGTAGTTCTCGTCGCCCGCCATGCCGCCGCCCGGGAACCTCCCGTACTCCCCCATGACGGTGTCGTAGGCGCGGTAGGTGGCACGGGTGAGTTCGGCCGAGCCCGTCACCTGGGCGTACTGGGCCGGTTCGCGGAAGCCCTGGGCGATGTTGACGTTGTGCCGCGAGGGTGTCGCGCCCGTCCAGTCCGCGCCCAGGGTGTGCATCTTCGCGGCCAGGTCCAGCAGGAAGGGTTCCCCGGTGCGGCGGTGCAGCCAGACGGCGACGTCCAGTCCGTCGCCCCAGCGGTAGGAGATCCAGCTGGTGTCGAAGGCGCCGGGCCCCTGGGCGTTCATGTACCGCAGGAAGCGCAGCAGGAAGGGCAGGACGCGTTCGTCGCCCGTGAACTCCTCATGTGTACGCAGGGCTTGGAGCAGGGGCAGAAAGGGCCAGAAGTCCGGACCGCCGCCCAGCGAGGTGCGCAGGGCGCGCGGCCCGAAGAAACCGTCGGGCTGCTGCGTGGCGAGGACCGCGTCGATCCACCGGCGTGCGCGGGCCAGTGCGCTCGGGTCACCGGTGGCCACGGCGAGCGGCACGTATCCGCGCAGCCAGTACGGGAGTTCCTCCCAGCCGGGGCGCTCGGGGTGCACCCAGCCGGTGGTGTCGAAGTCGAGGAAGTGGGAGATCTCCTCGTACCGGCCGCACAGGCCGTCGAGCTGGAGCCGCAGTTGTCCGGCCAGCCAGCCGCGTGGGGTGACACTGCCGGCGGGCAGTCTGCGGAAGGCGTCCGGGAGTGGCGTCGCGGCGGGGGGCGGGGAGGCGCCCGGTCGCGGGGAGGCCGCTGCGGCGGTGCGGGTGAGGGGGCCGCCGAGTGCGGCGGTACCGAGCCCCAGGGCTCCGGCCCCGAGGAGTGTGCGTCTGGTGACGGGCATGCGCGGGCTCCTGTTCGACGTCCTGGATCGGTGGGGGGTTCGGAGGACGGGACGGACGGGCGGTGGCTCGCCGTTCGGTCTGCGGAGCGTGTGTATAACGTTGTAAGGCCCAGTCGGGATGACAGCACGGAGCGGGGCGTCTGTCCAGGGTTCCGACACGTCCGCCGGGACCGCCGGTGCGCAATGCGAACAGTCCGGTACCGCGAGCGGGTTGCGGGAAGGGTCGCTACGGGCATGACTGGGGCCGTAGGATCAGGTGATCTCGTGGGGGTGGGCATGCTCAGGCGGCGTCCGGGCACACCGACGCTCGAGGAGGTGGCCGCGCTCGCCGGTGTGGGGCGGGGCACCGTCTCCCGCGTCATCAACAACGCGGCGGGCGTGAAGGACACGACACGCCGCGCCGTGCAGCGCGCCATCGCGGAACTGGGCTACGTCCCCAACCTGGCGGCCCGTACGCTGGCCGGCCGGCGTGCCGACGCGGTCGCCCTGGTCATGACGGAGCCGGACTGGCGGCAGTTCGGTGAGCCCTTCTTCTCGGAGATCGTGCGGTCCGTCGGGGACGCGCTCACCGAGACCGAGGTGCAGCTGCTGCTCACCCTGGTGCGCACGGACGCCGAGCGGCAGCGCCTCGTGGAGTACGCGCGCGGCGGCCGGGTCGACGGCGTCATGCTGATGTCCGTGCACGCCGAGGACGCGCTGCCCGACATGCTGGCCGAGGTCGGCCTGCCCACCGTCCTGCTGGGCCGGCGCTCCAGCGACGAGAGCGTGACCTACGTCGACGCGGACAACGTCGGCGGGGCCCGCAGTGCCGTGGCACGCCTCCTGGACACCGGCCGCCGCGCGGTCGCGACCGTCACCGGGCCGTCCGACATGTACGTGGCCCAGTGCCGGCTGCGCGGCTACCGGGAGGCGCTGGAGCGGGCGGGCGTCGAGGGCAGGGCGTCCTGGATCGCGGAGGGTGACTTCTCCGGTGACAGCGGGTACCGCGCGATGGCCGAACTCATCGAGCGGGCGCCGGAGATCGACGGGGTGTTCGCCGCGTCGGACACCATGGCGGCGGGCGCCCTGGGCGCGCTGCGCGCGGCGGGACGGCGGGTGCCGGACGACGTCGCGGTGATCGGCTTCGACGACTTCCCGCTCGCGCAGCACACCGATCCGCAGCTGACGACGGTGCGCCAGCCGCTGGAGGAGATCGGGCGCACGATGGTGCGGCTGCTCCTGGAGGAGATGGAGGAGCCGGCGGTGGCCTGGCGCCACGTCATCCTCCGCACGGAACTGGTGGTGCGCGGCTCAGCCTGACGACCCGTCGCCCGGTCCGCCGGGCGCACCCGGTGTCCGTCGAATGTTTCGGGAGCGCTCCCGGCACTCCTGGGCCCTCGTTGATCAACGCCCTGACCTGCGTCTTCGAAAGACGTTCGACGGGTTGTTGCGCGCAGGGTTGTCAGGGACATGGACGCCTTCTACAGTCCCGTCCCGGAACACCACTGGGAGCGCTCCCATCAATGGGGAGGCGGGAGCGCTCCGCCGGTAACCCGCACACCTTTCCCGGAGAGGTCCCCACATGCCACGGTTACGGCACCACCCCGCACGCTGCGCGCCGTGTCGGCCGCGCTGCTCACCGCTCTTGCCGCGCTCGCGGCACTGCTGACCGCGACCGCGCCGGCCCAGGCGGACACCACGGTCTGCGAGGAGTTCGGGTCGACGGTCATCCAGGGCCGCTACGTCGTCCAGAACAACCGCTGGGGCACCAGCGCCCGCAGTGCGTCACCGCCACGGACAACGGCTTCCGCCTCACCCAGGCCGACGGCTCGGTGCCGACGAACGGCGCGCCGAAGTCGTACCCGTCGGTGTTCAACGGCTGCCACTACACCAATTGTTCGCCGGGAACCGCCCTCCCCGCGCGCATCAGCGGCATCTCCAGCGCCCCCTCCAGCATCTCGTACGGCTACGTCGACAACGCCGTGTACAACGCCTCGTACGACATCTGGCTGGACCCGACGCCCCGGACCGACGGGGTGAACCGGACCGAGATCATGATCTGGCTCAACAAGGTGGGCCCGATCCAGCCGATCGGCTCGCAGGTCGGCACGGCCACCGTGGCCGGGCGCACCTGGCAGGTCTGGTCCGGCGGCAACGGCACCAACGACGTGCTGTCGTTCGTCGCGCCGTCCGCGATCAGCAGCTGGAGCTTCGACGTGATGGACTTCGTCCGGGCAACCGTCGCCCGCGGACTGGCGGGCAACGACTGGTACCTGACGAGCATCCAGGCAGGCTTCGAACCCTGGCAGAACGGCGCCGGCCTGGCGGTGAACTCCTTCTCCTCCAGCGTCAACACCGGCGGCTCGGGCGACCCGGGCACCCCGGCCGCCTGCACGGTGTCGTACGCGACGAACGTCTGGCCGGGCGGCTTCACCGCGAACGTCACGGTGACCAACAACGGTTCGGCTCCCGTGGACGGCTGGCAGCTCGCCTTCACGCTGCCCTCGGGACAGAGCGTCGTGAACGCCTGGAACGCGTCCGTCTCCCCCTCCTCGGGCGCCGTCACGGCGACCGCACCGGCCGGCAACAGCCGGATCGCCGCCGGGGGCAGCCAGAGCTTCGGTTTCCAGGGCAGCTACAGCGGCACCTTCGCGCAGCCGAACGCGTTCCGGCTGAACGGCACTGCCTGCCGGACCGCGTGAGGCGCACGGCGGGCCGTACCCCGCCGTGACCTCTCGCGCCGGGGCCCGCTCTTCCCTCCCTGCACCGACAGGGTGGGCCCCGGCGACTCCGCACGAGGCGGGCCGGTGAGAGCCGCACACCGCCGCCCTGATCGTCCCGCACCACGAGAACGTCCGCGCCGGCGGCCGGTGTTCACGCACCGGCCTCCCGGCCGGACCCGTTCCGCCGCGGGACGCCCCCAGCCCCCGCCCGGCCGGTCGGCGCCCTCCCGGCCGGGCGGGGTTCCACCCTCATGTCCACCTCTCTTTTCCACCCCTCGCACCGCCCATCACCCCTTGCACCGCCCATGAAGAACTCAGCATCGGGACAGGAGACTCCATGGCTCTGAGAAGCAGACTGGTCTCTCTGGCAGCGGTACTGGCGACCCTCCTCGGAGGGCTCGGACTCAGTTTCCTCTGGCAGAACGACGCCCAGGCGCACGGCGTGGCGATGATGCCCGGCTCACGCACCTACCTCTGTCAGCTGGACGCCGTCACCGGCACCGGCGCGCTCGACCCGACCAACCCCGCCTGCAAGGCCGCCCTGAGCCAGAGCGGCGCGTCCGCCCTGTACAACTGGTTCGCCGTGCTGGACTCCAACGCGGGCGGCCGCGGCCAGGGTTACGTGCCGGACGGCAAGCTGTGCAGTGCCGGTGACCGGTCGCCGTACGACTTCTCCGCGTACAACGCGGCCCGTTCCGACTGGCCCCGCACGCACCTGACGTCCGGGGCGACGGTCAAGGTCCAGTACAGCAACTGGGCGGCTCACCCGGGTGCCTTCCGGGTCTACATCACCAAGCCCGGCTGGTCGCCCACGTCCGCGCTGGGCTGGAACGACCTGCAGCTGATCCAGACCGTGACCGACCCGCCCCAGCAGGGCTCCCCGGGCGCCAACGGGGGCCACTACTACTGGAACCTGCAGCTGCCCTCCGGCCGCTCCGGTGACGCGCTGATCTTCATGCAGTGGGTGCGTTCGGACAGCCAGGAGAACTTCTTCTCCTGCTCCGACGTCGTCTTCGACGGCGGCAACGGCGAGGTGACCGGCATCCGCGGCTCGGGCACGAACCCGGACCCCGGCACGGACCCGACCCCCGACCCGAGCGACGACCCGTCGCACACGGGTGAGTGCATGGCGACGTACGAGGTCGTGAACTCCTGGAACGGCGGCTTCCAGGGGTCCGTCGAGGTGATGAACCACGGCACCTCGGCGCTCAACGGCTGGGCCGTGCGGTGGAAGCCCGGTCAGGGCACCACGATCGGCAGCGCCTGGAACGGCACCCTCAGCACCGGGTCCGACGGCACGGTGACGGTGCGGAACGCGGCCCACAACCGCGTGATCAATCCCGACGGAAGTACCACGTTCGGCTTCACCGCCACGTCGACGGGCAACAACTTCCCCGTGGGCACGATCGGTTGCGTGAATCCGTAGCGCCCTCCAGCCGCGCCGCCCGTCCCGCCCCCACCGCGGGAGGGGCGGCGCGGCGTCATTCCGCGGCCCGGGCCGCGTCCGTCCGGGCCGTCCCTGGGGCCGGTGCGGTGACATGGCGGGCGGCCTCACGGTCGGCCCGGTGCACCGGCGTCAGCACCACGAGGCCGACGACCGCGACGAGGACGAAGAAGGCACCGAACACGACCGCGCCGGTCACCAGACCGGTCATCAGTCCGTGCGCGGTCACCACGGCACCGAGGGCCGGCGCCCCGACGCCCTGGGCGGCGTAGCCGACGAGGTAGCCGCCGGACACCATGCCCGCCCGGTGCGGAGCGGGGGCGAACCGGCTGAGCACCGTGAGCCCGCCGGCGAAGTCGAAGGCGTAGGCGGCTCCGGCGACGGCCGATGCCACGAAGAACAGCGGCAGCGAGTGGCTGACGCCGGTGAGGACGTAGAGCCACACCGCCGCGACGGACCCCACGGCGCCGAGCAGCACGAGCGGCCGGACGTGCAGGTTGCGCCCGAGGAGCGCGAAGAGCGTGATGCAGCCGGCGAAGACGGCCAGCAGGGCGCCGGTGACCAGTGCGTTGGTGGAGCCCGCGAGCTGCTGGGCGATCTTCGCGCCGAGCGGCAGGACGATCGCGCCGATCAGGAAGGACGAGGCGAAGGCGATCGCGCCCGCGACGAACACGGTCCGGCTGCCTTGCGGGACGGTGATGGTGCGTGTGCGCCGCCGGGAGCCGGCTGCCGGGTGCGGGGTGTGCCGCGGCATGCGGGCCACCAGGCAGGCGACGGCCGCTATGGCACCGGCCAGGACGAAGAAGCCGAGGTGGAGAGGGAAGGGCGCGTACTCGGTGAGGGCGCCGCCGACCGTCATGGCGAGGCCGATGCCGAGGGCCGACACGGCGGTGCTGACGGCACCGGCCCGCTTCTCCCGGCCGGGTGCGCTGTGCTCGACCATGGCGAGGCTGGCCGGACCGATGGACAGCCCGACACCGAGACCCATCAGGACCCGGCCTGCCAGCAGCCACGCCACCCCGCCCGCCACCGCGAACAGCAGGACGCCGAGGAGCTGCGCCAGGAGACCGAGGAGCATGGTCACGCGGGTGCCGAGGTGGTCGGCGAGATGGCCGAGCAGGAGCAGTACCGGGATCAGGGTGAGCGGGTAGGCCGCGAAGATCCAGGTGACGGTGGTCGTCGAGATGCCCCATGCGGCCTGGTAGAGCGGGTAGGTCATGGTCGGGCAGGCGCTGGTCCACAGCGCGACGGCCACGACGGCGCCGGCCGTGCGGAAACTGCCGCGGGTGCCGAGGGATGGCACGGGCCTCCAGGGTCGAGGGATGAGGGAGGGGAGAGCGACGGGGCGCGACGAAGGAAAACCGACCGCCCGCTCCGGCTGACTTGCTCATGGAAACCTAGAGCGCCTGGATATCGTTTTGCAACTCACCAGTACACTGGCCGTATGGCCAAGACGCTCGGCAAGGACTCGACCTGCTCCATCGCGCGGAGCCTCGAGGTGCTCGGCGACGCCTGGACGCTGCTGATCGTGCGCGAGGCGATGCTGGCGGGCTCGACCCGCTTCCAGGAGTTCCGGGACGCCCTGGGGATCGCGCCGAACATCCTCACCAAGCGCCTGACGTTCCTGGTGGACGAGGGCCTGATGGAGCGGCGCGGCTACCGTGAGCCCGGGGAGCGGGCCCGCACGGAGTACGTGCTGACGGAGGCGGGACACGGTCTGACCACGGTCATCGCGGCCCTGGCCTCCTGGGGGCGCACCCACCGGCCGCACCCCGAGGGGACGTCTCCGCAGTTCGCGCTGGCGGACTCCGGCACGGCGGCGCGGCTGGCGTTCGTGACCGCCGCCGGGGAGCGGGTGCGGCCCGAGCACCTGACGGCACACCGCCGCCCGGACGCCGCCTCGGACACCGACACGGTGTGAGCGGCCCGGCGATCGTCGCGTTTTCCGGATTGGACTGGACCAAACCCTTGACAGCCTTTTCCGTCACTCCTTAAATCACGAACTGAAGTAAGCAGTGGCACAGCCGCCCGGCCCGCGTACCCCTCCGCCTGCCTGTTCCCCCACCCGACGCGCCGTCGCACAACGGCGACGGCGCGCTGAGCTGTCATATGCATGACACAACAGGAGACACGATGCCCGCATCCACGCGACCACGTCCCGGTGGCCGCTCCGGCACTCCCCCGACGCCCCCTGACCGCCGCCGGTGGACCGCGGTCGTCGCGACCGCCGCCACCGCCGCCTCCCTGCTGGTCGCCGCCCAGTCGGCCCGCGCCGACACCACCGCCGGTGCGGCGGCCGCCGCGGTTCCGTCCGGCTGGTCGACGGTGGTCAACGGCGGCAGCGGCAAGTGTCTGGACGCCCGCGGCGCCGGAACGGCCAACGGCACGGCCGTCCAGCAGTACACCTGCAACGGCACCACGGCCCAGCAATGGAGCTTCACGCCCACCTCCGACGGTTACGTCCGCATCGCCACCCGCAACGACGAGCGGCAGGTGGTGGACGTCAGCGAGGTGTCGGCCGCCGACAACGCGGCCGTGCACCTGTGGACGTACGGGGGCGGCGCCAACCAGCAGTGGCTGCCGGTCGACGAGGGCGGCGGCGCGTACCGCTTCGTCAACCGGCACAGCGGCAAGTGCCTCGACGTGCCGTCCGCCTCGACGGCCGACGGCGTCCAACTGGTCCAGTACGCCTGCAACGGCACGGCGGCGCAGCGCTTCCAGGTCACACCGGTGAGCACCGCGCCCGGCGACGTGGACCTCGGCCCCAACGTGGCGGTCTTCGACCCGTCGATGCCCTCGTCGACCGTGCAGAGCCGGCTGGACTCGATCTTCCGGCAACAGGAGACCAACCAGTTCGGCACCGAGCGCCACGCCGTCCTCTTCAAGCCGGGCACGTACCGCAACGACGTCAACGTCGGTTTCTACACCCAGGTGTTGGGGCTCGGGCAGTCGCCGGACGCGGTGACGATCAACGGCGCCGTGCACGTCGAGGCGGACTGGTTCCCGCCGCAGAACGCGACGCAGAATTTCTGGCGCGGTGCCGAGAACCTGTCGGTCAACCCGACCGGCGGGACGGACCGCTGGGCGGTGTCGCAGGCTTCCGGCTACCGGCGCATGCATGTGCGCGGCGACCTGGAGCTCAGTGACGGCGGCTGGTCCAGCGGCGGTTTCATGGCCGACACGAAGATCGACGGCCAGGTGCGCTCCGGTTCCCAGCAGCAGTGGCTGACCCGCAACTCCCAGCTGGGCAGCTGGAACGGGTCCAACTGGAACATGGTCTTCGTCGGCAGCCGCGGTGTGCCGGCCAACACCTTCCCGCAGCCGCCGTACACCACCGTCGACCGGACGCCGAAGGTGCGGGAGAAGCCCTTCCTGTACGTCGACGCGGCGGGCGCCTACCGGGTGTTCGTGCCCGCGCTGCGCAGCGACTCCACGGGGACGACCTGGGCGGAGGGCAACGCGGCCGGCACCTCGCTCGGCATGGACAGCTTCTACGTCGTCAAGCCGGGCACGGCGAGCGCGGCACAGATCAACGCGGCCCTGGCGGAGGGCAAGAACCTGCTGGTCACCCCGGGTGTCTACCACCTGGACCGGACCCTGAGGGTGACCCGCCCCGACACCGTGGTGCTCGGCCTGGGCCTCGCCACGTTCGTCCCGGACAACGGGGTCACGGCCATGACGGTCGCCGACGTCGACGGCGTGAAGATCGCGGGTGTCCTCTTCGACGCGGGCACCATCAACTCCCGCACGCTGGTGGAGATCGGGCCCGACGGGGCGTCGGCGAGCCACTCGGCGAACCCGACCTCGCTGCACGACGTGTACTTCCGCGTCGGCGGCGCGCACGCGGGGAAGGCGACCACCAGCCTGGTCGTCAACAGCGACCACGTCATCGGCGACCACATGTGGATCTGGCGCGGTGACCACGGCAACGGCATCGGCTGGACCACCAACCCGGCCGACACAGGACTCGTCGTCAACGGCGACGACGTCACCATGTACGGCCTGTTCGTCGAGCACTACCAGAAGGACCAGACGGTCTGGAACGGCAACGGCGGCCGGACGTACTTCTACCAGAACGAGATGCCCTACGACCCGCCGAACCAGGCGGCCTGGATGGACGGTCCGACGCAGGGCTACGCCGCGTACAAGGTCGCCGACCACGTGACCAGCCACGAGGCGTACGGTCTCGGCAGCTACTGCTTCTTCAACGTCAACCCGAGCGTGACGGCGGAGCGCGCCTTCGCGGCACCGAACCGCCCGGGTGTGCGCTTCCGCAACATGGTGACCGTCTCCCTCGGCGGCACCGGCACCATCCGGCACGTGATCAACGACCGGGGAGGCCCGTCCAACGCGGCCACCAACGTGGCGAACCTGGTGAACTACCCGTAGGACGGTGCTGTCCATGGCCGGTGTGGTCCGGGGCCCGCGCCCCGGACCACACCGGCCGCTCCGTCCGGCGGACTCGCGCGGGTCAACGGAGGATCACCGACCGGTCTCGGCGGGACACCGCCGTTCCCTCTTCGAGACGCACCTGCAACACCCCGTACCGCACGTTCCGGCCCACCGCGACGTCACAGTCGGTGAAACGACGTCAACCGTCACCGGGGGTACACAGGATGAAGTGGCACGGGACACGACGACCGGCCGGGGTGCTGCTGGCACTCACCGCGGCGAGCGGTCTGCTGCTCAGCGGGTGCAGCGGGGAGGACGGCGGGACGGGCGCCACCTCGTCCGACCACGGCCGCACCCAGGACGTGCCCCGGCCCGCCCCGGACGGCCCGGGCCGGTACGAGGGCGGTGAGCGCGAGGGCGAGCGGGGGTCCCGCGAGGTGGCGCCCGAACCCGACCACCTGTCGACCTTCGCGCTGGACGTCGACACCGCCTCCTACGGCTACACCCGCCACACCCTCGCCGAGGGACGGCTGCCCGACCCCTCGACCGTGCGTCCCGAGGAGTTCGTCAACAGCTTCCGCCAGGACTACCCGCGCCCCGACGGCGACGGCTTCACCGTCACCGTCGACGGCGCCCGCACCGACGAGGAGGACTGGTCACTGGTCCGGGTGGGCCTCGCCACCCGGGCGGCCGAGCCGGACGACGACCGGCCGCCCGCCGCCCTCACGTTCGTCGTCGACATCTCCGGCTCGATGGCGGAACCGGGCCGGCTCGACCTGGCCCGCGAGGCCCTCGGCACCATGACCGACCGGCTGCGCGACGACGACTCGGTCGCCCTCGTCACCTTCAGCGACGAGGCGGAGACCGTCCTGCCGATGACCCTGCTCGGCGGCCGTCGCGACACGGTCCACGAAGCCGTCGACAGTCTGGAGCCCACCGACTCGACCAACCTCGGGGCGGGGGTGGAGACCGGGTACCGGACCGCCGTGGAAGGACTGCGCGAGGGCGCCACGAACCGGGTCGTGCTGGTCTCCGACGCCCTCGCCAACACCGGGGAGACGGAGGCGGAGACGATCCTGGAGCGCATCTCCGGTTCCCGCCGCGAGCACGGCATCACGCTGTTCGGCGTCGGCGTCGGCAGCGACTACGGCGACGCGCTGATGGAGCAGCTCGCCGACGAGGGCGACGGCCACACCGTGTACGTGTCCGACGAGGCGGACGCCCGCGAGGTGTTCTGCGAGGAGCTGCCCCGCAACATCGACCTCACGGCCCGCGACGCGAAGGCGCAGGTGGCCTTCGACCCGGAGACGGTCGCCGAGTTCCGCCTGGTCGGCTACGACAACCGCCGGGTCGCCGACGAGGACTTCCGCGACGACCGGGTCGACGGCGGCGAGGTGGGCCCCGGTCACACCGTGACCGCCCTGTACGCGGTGCGCACCCGCCCCGGCGCCGAGGGGCATCTCGCCACGGCGACCGTGCGCTACCTGGACCCCGACAGCCGCACCCCGCACGAGGAGACCGGCGACCTGGAGACCGGCCGACTCGTCGACTCGGTGTGGGAGGCGCGGCGCGGGCTGACGGTCACGGCCACCGCCGCCTACTTCGCCGACGCGCTGCGCTCCCCCGGCCGGCGCGGCAGCGCCCTGCCCGGCGCCCCGGACCTCGGTGAGCTGTCCGAACGGGCCGAGTCGCTGGCCGGCCGGACCGAGGACGCGGACGTCCGCGAGCTGGCGGAGGCGATCCGTACGGCCGGCCGGCTGGACCGATCCGCCCCGGCCCGTTGACTCGTCCTTACGCGCGGGTAAGTTTACTGCCGAGTAAGTAGCTAGGGACAGCACCAGCACAGCATCAGCCGCGACCGGGAGCCGTCATGGGCGTACGCAAGGATCTGAAACGGGCGAAGCGACGGGCCGATCTGGCGGGCCGTACCAGGGTGGAGACGGTCAGGGACGAGCGCGGAGTCGTCCGGGAGGCCCGTACCGAGGCACTGGCCGCGCGCCCAGCCACGGGGACCACCGCCGACATCCCGTTCACCAACGCGGCCGAGGCCCCGGACGCGGTCGTGCTGCGGAGGCAGGAGCGGGGCGTCTGGCGTCCGGTCACGGCGGCGGCCTTCGCCGGGGAGGTCACCGCCGTGGCCAAAGGGCTGGTCTCCGCCGGTCTGGAGGCGGGCGACCGGGTCGCCGTGATGTCCCGCACCCGTTACGAGTGGACGCTCCTGGACTTCGCCGTCTGGGCGGCCGGCGGGCGGACCGTGCCGGTGTACCCGACCTCCTCGCCGGACCAGGTGGAGTGGATCGTCCGGGACTCCGGCGCCCGGTACGTCGTCACGGAGACCGCCGACAACACCGCCGCCGTCCGGACGGGCACCGCCGCCCTGCCCTCGCCGCCGCAGGTGTGGGAACTGGACGGGGGCGCCGTGGCGGCCCTGGTCGCACGGGGCCGGGACGTGCCGGACGAGGAGGTCACCAAGCGTCGTACCGCCCTCACCCCGGACACCGTGGCGACCGTCTGCTACACCTCCGGCACCACGGGACGCCCCAAGGGCTGTGTACTGACGCACGCCAACCTGTACGCCGAGGCCGCGAACACGGTCGAACTGCTGCACCCCGTGTTCAAGGCGGTCACCGACCAGGTCGCCTCGACGCTGCTGTTCCTGCCGCTCGCCCACATCCTGGGCCGCACCCTGCAGATCTCCTGCCTGATGGCCCGCATCGAGACCGGCCACTGCCCGAGCATCAAGCCGGACGAACTGCGGCCCGCGCTCAAGGCGTTCCGGCCGACGTTCGTGGTGGGCGTGCCCTACCTCTTCGAGAAGATCCACGACACGGGCCGGGCCACCGCCGAGAAGATCGGGCGCGGTGCCTCCTTCGAGCGTGCCCACCGTCTCGCCGTGCGGTTCGGCCAGGCCCACCTCGACCGCTTCCTGGGCCGCGGCAAGGGCCCCGGCCCCGGTCTGTACGCCGGGTGGGCGCTGTACGACCTGCTGGTCTACCGCAGGGTCCGCAAGGAGCTCGGCGGGCGCCTGCGGTACGCGATCAGCGGCGGCTCCCCGCTGGAACGCGACCTCAACCTGTTCTTCTACGCGGCCGGCGTCATGGTGTACGAGGGGTACGGCCTGACCGAGACGTCGGCCGCCGCCACCATCGTCCCGCCGCTGGGTCCCCGCCCCGGCACGGTCGGCATCCCGGTCCCGGGCACGTCGGTGCGCATCGCCGACGACGGCGAGGTGCACATCAAGGGCGGCATCGTCTTCGGCGCGTACTGGAACAACCCCGACGCCACCGAAGAGGTCCTGGACGACGGCTGGTTCGCGACCGGGGACCTCGGTTCGCTGGACGAGGACGGCTATCTGACCATCACGGGCCGCAAGAAGGACCTCATCGTCACCTCCGGCGGCAAGAACGTCTCCCCCGCCCTGCTGGAGGACCGGCTGCGCAGCCGGCCTCCCGTCGCCCAGTGTCTCGTCGTCGGCGACAACCGGCCCTTCGTGGCCGCGCTGGTCACGTTGGACCCGGAGACGGTCGCGCACTGGCTGTCGGTGCGCGGGATGCCCGCCGACACGCCGCTGTCCGAGGTGGTCCGCGACCCCCGGATGCGCGCCGACGTGCAGAAGGCCGTGGACTACGCCAACGAGGCCGTCTCACGCGCCGAGTCCATCCGTACCTTCGCCCTGGTGGAGGGCGAGTTCACCGAGGAGAACGGCCTGCTGACCCCGTCGCTGAAGGTCAAGCGGAAGGCCGCGCAGGAGGCGTACGCGAAGGAGATCGCGGCGCTGTACGCGTGAGCCGGGCGGCCGGGGCCGTCAGCGCAGGTCGAGCCGCATCAGCACCCGCGGGTGACCGGCCAGGACGGACGTGGTGTCGGCGGCGTGGGTGAAGCCGGCCCGCTCGAAGTTCTTGCGGAGCCCGGCGTACGCCATGGTCAGGTCGACGCGGGCGTCGCCGTTGTCGAGGGGATAGGCCTCGACGGCGGGGGCGCCCTGCGCGCGGGCGTACGCGACGGCGCCGGCGATCAGGGCGTGCGAGAGGCCCTTGCCGCGGTGGCCGGGGCGGACCCGGACGCACCACAGCGACCAGACCGGCAGGTCGTCGACGTGCGGGATCTTGCGATTGCGGGCGAAGGAGGTGTCGGCGCGCGGGGCGACGGCGGCCCAGCCGACGGGCACGCCGTCGTCGTGGGCCAGCACGCCGAGCGGGGTGTCCGAGCGGAGCAGTCCGGCGACGTGCTCCCCTCGTGCGGGACCTCTCAGTTCCCGGTTGAGCCGGGAGGGGATGCGGTAGCTCAGGCACCAGCAGACGTTCGCCTGCGGCGACTTGGGACCGAGTACGGCACGGACGTCCTCGAACTCCGTGGCCGGGCGGACGTCGACGCTCATGGGCCCACGATGTCATGCCCGGTCCGCCGGCGCCTCCGTACGAACGGCGCCGGCGGGCCCTGGCGTCAGTGCGCGGCCGGGGTCTCCTTCAGAAAGTCCGCCAGGCCGTCGAGGAGGCGGTCGACGTCCTCGTCGGAGGTGTAGGGGGCGAGACCGACGCGGAGGCCGCCGGTGTCCCCGAGACCGAGGTGGCGGGACGCCTCCAGGGCGTAGAAGTGGCTGGAGGGCGCGTGGACGTTCCGCCCGGCGAGGAAGCGGTAGGCGTCCTCGGTGCGGCGGCCGTCGAACGTGATCAGCAGGGTGGGGGTGCGCCGGGCCGCCCGGGAGTGGACGGTCACCCCGTCGAGGGCGGCGAGGCCCTTCTCCAGGCGGGCCCGCAGGCGTCCCTCGTGCTCCTCGATCGCCTCGTAGGCGGCGGCGAGCCGGGTCCTGCGGTCACCGTCCGGCAGCCCGCCGAGGCCGGCCAGGAAGTCGACGGCCGCGCGGGTGCCGGCGAGGAACTCGTAGGGCAGTGTGCCCAGCTCGAACCGTTCGGGCACCGTGTCGGCGGAGGGCAGCAGCTTGTCCGGGCGCAGGGTCTCCAGGAGCGCCGGGTCGGCGGCCAGCACGCCGTGGTGCGGGCCGAGGAACTTGTACGGCGAGCACACGTAGAAGTCCGCGCCGAGCGCCCGGACGTCGACCGGCGCGTGCGCCGTGTAGTGCACACCGTCGACGTACAGCAGGGCGCCCGCGTCGTGGACGAGGCGCGCGATCTCGGCGACCGGGGGTTCGGTGCCGATGAGGTTGGAGGCGGCGGTCACCGCGACCAGGCGGGTGCGCCCGGAGAGCTGGGCGCGGATGTGGTCGGCGGTGAGTTCACCGGTGGCCGGGTCGAAGTCGGCGCGGCGGACGGTGACTCCGGCGCGTTCGGCGGCCTGCACCCACGGGCGGATGTTGGCGTCGTGGTCGAGCCGGGTGACGACCACCTCGTCACCGGGCTGCCAGCCGGCGGCGAGGGTGCGGGCGAAGTCGTAGGTCAGCTGGGTGGCGCTGCGGCCGAAGACGATGCCCGCCGGGTCGGCGCCGAGCAGGTCGGCCATGGCGCGGCGCGCCTCGACGACGAGGGTGTCGGCGTGGCGTTCACCGGGCAGTTCGCCGCCCCGGTTGGACAGGGGCCGGGACAGGGCGGCGGCGACGGCCTCGATGACGGGCCGCGGCGTCTGGGTGCCGCCGGGGCCGTCGAAGTGGGCGGTGCCGGCGGCCAGCGCGGGGATCGCTTCGCGCAGTGCGGTGAGGTCGTACGTCACGGGGGGCTTCCTGTGGGTGCGGGTCGGACCGGGGTTCCCGGTGGTCAGGCGGCGGGGGTGTCGGGCGCCGGCGGCCGGGGCGGGTCGGAGAGCTGTTCGCGCAGATAGTTCCAGACGACCGCGACGAGGGCGGCGACGGGCACGGCGAGCAGGCTGCCGACGATGCCGGCCAGGCTGCCGCCCAGCGTCACCGCCAGCAGGACGACGGCCGCGTGCAGGCCGAGTCCGCGGCTCTGGATCATCGGCTGGAACACGTTGCCCTCGAGCTGCTGCACGACGACGATGAGGACGAGCACCAGCACCGCGTCCATCAGTCCGTTGGACACCAGCGCGATCAGCACGGCGACCAGTCCGGCGAACAGGGCGCCGATGATGGGCACGAACGCGGAGACGAAGGTCAGCACCGCGAGCGGCAGGACGAGCGGTACGTCGAGGATCCACAGGCCGAGGCCGATCAGCACGGCGTCGATGAGGCCGACGAGCGCTTGCGACCGGACGAACGCGCCGAGGGTGTCCCAGCAGCGGGCGGCCACGGCCGGTACGTCGTCGGCGAGCCGGCCGGGGAGCTGGCGGCGCAGCCACGGCAGGAAGCGCGGGCCGTCCTTCAGGAAGAAGAACATCAGGAAGAGCGCAAGGACGGCGGTGACGAGGCCGCTGAAGACGGTGCTCACCCCGGTGACGGCGGTGGTGGCGATGGACCCGGCGCTGTCCTGGAGGCGGGCGGTCGCGGCGTCGAAGGCGCCCGCGATCTGAGCGTCGTCGATGTTCAGCGGCGGGCCCTCGGCCCACTCGCGCAGCTTCTGCACGCCCTGGACGACGCCGTCCCCGAGTTCACCGGCCTCCGACGCGACGGGCACGGCGATGAGTGCCACGGTGCCCGCGCCGACCAGCAGGAACAGCACGGTCACCAGCGACGCGGCGACCGCGGGCCGCAGACCGCGGCGGCGCAGCCAACGGGTCGCGGGCCAGGTGAGCGTGGTGAGCAGCAGGCCGACTATCAGGGGCCAGATCACCGACCACATGCGCCCCAGCAGCCAGAGCGCCACTCCGGTCGCCACCAGGACCAGCAGCAGTTCGCCCGAGATGCGTGCCGAGGTACGCAGCGCGGCGCGGGTTTTCCCAGCGTTCAACGTGGCAGACATGAGGGCACCCTATGGTGCCCTGGCCGTCGTGAGTGATCGCGGTCCCCGGTGACGGGCACGGGCGGGCGGACGACCGGAGGTGGCGGCGCGTCCGTCGCGCGCCGCCACCGGGCCGGCTCAAGGGGCGGATGCCCGGGCGGGGCCGGTCAGTCGAACGGGTCGAGCGTCAGGGACGCCTGGCGCGGGTTGCCGTCGTGGACGAGCGACTCGTGGTGGCCCACGTCGTCGAAGGCGAAGCCGTAGGCCTTCCCGTCGGCCATGTGCGCGTGGACGATCCGCGCGTAGTGGTTGGTGACCGGTTCCTGGTAGAAGCCGGCGGCGCTCCGGTCGGGTTGGTGGGGGTTGGCGAGCAGCGTGGTGCGGTTGAAGCCCGCGCACAGGGTGCGTGAGATCGGGCCGCGCACCTGGTCGTTCGGTGCGTCCAGGAGCCGGTGGCAGCCGAAGACGGACGATGCGTCCGGTTTCTGGAAGGTGGTGGCGAGGTTGCCCGAGGTGTCGGTGAACCGCAGGACGCCTCCGGAGACCCGGCCGACGTACCGGACGTCAGGACGGTCTGCGAAGGGCGTGACGACCAGGTCGGTACCGGTGTACTTCTGCCAGACCCGGTTGACGTAGTCGTCCATGACGGACGCCGGGAGGGCGCCGGTCTCCACCCCGTACAGCGGGGACAGGGCGCGCAGCACGGTGCCGTCGGACCGGGTCTGGATCAGGTTCGCCCAGCCGCCGGACTGTCCTCTGAGGGCGTTGAACACCCCGTTGTAGCCGCCGGGACGGAGCCGGCCGGCGCTCACGGTGGTGCCGTCGCCGCGGTGCACCCCGACCGTGTAGGGCGCGGAGAACATGTCGACCTGGGTGCTGTTGATCCACAGTCCGTCGTCGTTGAGGGTGTACTCCGACCAGTTGAACAGGATGTCGCGGTTGGGGTCGGTGGGGTTTTGCACGGCGGGCTGCACCAGGCCGCCGGTGGTCAGCCGGAAGTCCATCTTCCGGCCGTAGGAGAAGTAGATCCGGCCGGAGAACTTGGGGACGCGGATGGTCGTGGACTGTCCGGGTGCCGGGCCCGGTATGGAGGCGTCGGGTGCGGGGGTGGGCGGATTGCCGCCCGCGGGCCAGGGGTGGAAGGTGCCGTTCGCGTCGGCCCAGCCCTGGCGGCCGGTGGAGAGCTGGGTGCCGAGGTTGTACAGGTGGACGGGCTCCGCGCGGCCCGAGTTGTTGGTGACGGTCAGGGGGATGGTGTCCGGGACCGCGGCGTGCGCGGGGGCCGGGACCCCGGTGGCGAGCCAGGTACCGCCGAGCGCGGTGGCGAGGCCCAATGCCACGGCTGTGAGGCGGCGTCCGAAGGTCTGCAGCATGCTCCTGCTCCGTTCGACTGTGGCCGGGAAACGTAGTGAGAGCGCTCTCAGCAGCGTCTCGCCTTGGTATGGACCTGTCAACGGTTCGGGAGGTGGTGGTTCCGCGTTCATCCACCGCGCGGCGCGGCTGCCTCAGTCGCGCTGCACCACGCCGTGCGCCGAGAAACTGACCGGGCCGCGGGAGGGAAGGTCGCCGGGCGGGAAGCCGGGGTGAGGCCCGGGAAGCGGTTCCGCCCGCTCCCCCGCGCCCGTCCGCTCCTCCGCCGGCCCCAGCGCCAGCCGGGAGACGATGCGGTAGCGGTCGCCCCGGTAGAGGGAGTGCACGTACTCCACCGGGCGCCCCGCGGTGTCCGTGGTGAGGCGCTCGAACAGCAGCGCCGGTGACAGCTCGGGCACGTCGAGCAGGGCCGCCTCCGCCCGGGTCACGACCGTCGGCTCGATGGACTGCACGGCCTCGCTGACCCGCACAGCGTGCCGCTCCCTCAAATGTATGTACAGATCACCCTGTTCGAGTTCCGCGCCGGTCAGGCCAGGAACCAGGTCAGCCGGGACGTGCAGGTGCTCGACGGCCATCGGCACCCCGTCCACCAGCCGCAGCCGGGCCACGTACCGGATCCGGGCCGCCGGTGAGAGGCGCAGCCTGCGGCCCGTCCGGGCACCGGCGGGCACGGTACGGAACTCGATGATCCTGCTGGTCCACTCGCCGGAGGCGCGCGGCACGGTGAAGGCGCTGTGCTCCGGGACCAGTTCCTGGGTGATCTTCTCGGCGGCCACGAACATGCCCCGGCCGTGTTCGCGCACCAGCAGCCCCGCGACCACGAGTTCGTCGACCGCGGCCCGCACGGTGGGCCGCGAGACGCCGAGCCGGGCGCAGAGGGTGCGCTCGGAGGGGATGGCGTCCCCGGGGCGGCGGGCCTCGACGAGTTCGAGGAGCGCGTCACGCACCAGCTCCCGCTTGAGCATCGCGCCCGGGACGGCGGGATCGACGGCCACACGGCCTCCCCTCCTCGTCGACCGCCCCGCAGGGAGCGGGTCTTGGGTCACTGGTATGCCCCTGACCTTAGCTGGTCCGGTCACCGCGGACACCGGCTGCGGATCGTCAATTCCCGTTGTCCCGCGTGGGGTTGACGCACACATTGGTCTATGCCACCTTCTCTCGACATCGACTGGTAAGGCCCGGCGGACAACTGGTCAGCCCTGAGGACCGGTCCGTCTCCGCGAGCCCCCGCCGTGCGGCACCCCACGCCTGCCGCGCGGACGACCCACCGTGCGCCACCCCCACCGTGAAAGGACCACGGATGCGTACTCGTCCCACCGGCCGCCGCGCCCGCGCGGCACTCGCCCTCACCGCCCTGCTGGGCGGCGCCGCCCTGACCGGACTTCCCGCCCCGACCGCCTCCGCCACCGCCGGCCCGCTCGCCGTGCAGTACCGCACCAGCGCCGCCGGGGCCACCGCCGACCAGAGCGAACCCTGGTTCAAGGTCCGCAACACCGGCACCGCGCCGGTGCCGTTGAGCCAGGTCAGGATCCGCTACTACTTCAAGGCCGACGCCCAGGACACCGCGTACCGCTTCGCCTGCTCCTGGGCGGTCGTCGGCTGCTCGGCCGTCACCGGCACCTTCGGCACACTCCCCCGGCCCACCGCGACGGCCGACCGCTACCTGGAGATCGGGTTCACCCCGGCCGCGGGGTCGCTGGCGCCCGGCGCCGACACCGGGGACCTGCAACTGCGTTTCCACCGCGCCGACTGGCGGTCGCTGCGGCAGAGCGACGACTACTCCTTCGGCTCCACGCGCACGTCGTACGCCGACTGGGACAAGGTGACCGCGCGGCTTGCGGGCGCCACCGTGTGGGGCGCGGGACCCGAGGGCGACGGCCCGACCGACCCCACGGACCCCACCGACCCGCCCGGTGAGGGCGGTCAGACGCTCTTCGACGACTTCGACTACTCCTCGCACACCGACCCGGCCCTCCCGGCGCACGGCTGGAGCGTGCGCGCCAACGCGGGCGGTCCCGGCGTACCGGGCGCGACCTGGGACCCGTCAAAGGTGACCTTCAGCTCCTCGGGCGGGAACTCGGTGATGGACCTGGAGACGTCCACCGCCGGCACGGGCGCCTCCACCACGCACACCGAGATCCTCACCCGGAGCATGAAGTTCGCGTACGGCACCTACGCGGCCCGGGTGCGCTTCTCCGACGCCCCCGTGTCCGGTCCGGACGGCGACCGCGTCGTGCAGACGTTCTTCACGATCAACGACCTCAAGGCGCCGATGGCCGACGACTACGCCGAGTACGACTTCGAGTACCTGCCCAACGGCGGCTGGGGCGAGCCGTCCTCGATCCTCTACACGACGTCCTGGGAGACCTACGACCCCGACCCCTGGCAGGCCGTCAACCAGCACAGCGAGAGCCGGCGGAGCTTCGCCGGCTGGCACGACCTGGTCGTCACCATCGACGGCAGCGGCATCACCTACTACGTCGACGGCCGGCACTTCGGCACCCACGACGCCGCGTACCTGCCCGAGCGGCCGATGTCGATCAACTTCAACCAGTGGCTGATCGACCTGGACGGACAGCAGTCGGCCACACCCCGCGCCTACCACCAGCAAGTGGACTACGTCCTGCACGTCAAGGACCAGGTGCTGACGCCGGACCAGGTCACGGCGAAGATCGACGCGTTCCGTGCCGCGGGCACCTCCTTCGTGGACGAGGTTCCCGCGTCCTGACGGCCCGTTCCGTCGGCCGGTCCCGCCCGTCGCGGGTCCGGCCGACGGGCCGTGCCGAGCGGCACGTGACTTCCCTCCGGCTTCATTCGATCGTCACCCGGGGCTTCCGCCGACGCGTCCGAGGCGCTGAACTGTGGGCCGCGGCCCCAGCACAGGGCCGCCGCCGGACAACGTTGTCAGCAGCACCTCACGGAAGCAGGGAACACCACCTTCATGTGGAGAGCCACCGAGCCGCCGACGCCGCCGACGCCCCGTCGCAGACCGACGGCGCTGCGTCGCACACTGCTCACCGCCGCCCTGATCCTCGGCGCGACGGCCGCCGGACCGGCCCCGGCCACCGGGGCCGCCGCCTCCCCGGGCCACCGCGACATCGCGGCGTTCGACGCCGTCGACCCGTTCATCGGCACCCGCCTGGACACCTCCCAGAACAAGGGCAACAGCGCCTACGGCAACACGTATCCGGGCGCCACGGTCCCGTTCGGCATGGTCCAGTCCTCCCCCACCACCTACCGCACCTCGGACGGGGACCAGAAGGGCGGATACGAGTACACGGCGGACAGGATCCGCGGCTTCGGGATGACGCGGCTCTCCGGCACCGGCTGCGAAGGCCGGTTCAGCGGCTTCGACTTCCCCGTGCTGCCCTACACCGGGGCGCTGCCCTCCGGCGCCCTGCCCACCAGTCCCGCCGACCGGATCACCGACTACTACCTGGGCTTCGACCACGCCGATGAGAAGGCCGACCCGGGCTACTACTCCGTGGACCTCGCGGGCGGCGTCCGTACGGAACTCACCGCGACCACGCGCACCGCGGTGAGCCGGTTCGCCTTCCCCGCGAACGGCGGCTCGACGCTGCTGTTCGACGTCGCGGGGTCCAACAACCGCGTGTTCGGCAGCGAGGTGAAGGTCGACGGCAACACCGTGAGCGGCTGGGTGGAGGCCGCCTCGGTGTGCGACGAGGGCGGGCGCTACCGGGCCTACTTCTCGACCACGTTCGACCGTCCGGTGAGGTCCCACGGCACCTGGCAGGGCTCCGAGGTGCGCCCCGGGACGGACAGCGCCTCCGGCACCACCGTCAAGCACGGGACCGGCGCCTACCTGGTGTTCGACCGGGGCGCCCGGGTCACCGCGCGGACCGGCCTGAGCTACGTGGGCGTCGAGGGCGCCGCGCGCAACGCGGCCGCCGAGACGCGCGGCAGGTCCTTCGACGCGGTCCGTGCGCAGGCCGCCCGAGTGTGGCGGGACGCCCTGGGCACCGTGCGGGTGGACGGCGGGACCCGGGACCAGCGGGTGACCTTCTACACCGCGCTGTACCACGCCCTGCTGCACCCGAACGTCTTCGACGACGTCAGCGGGGAGTACCGCGGCTACGACGGCACGGTCCACCGGGTCCGCCCGGGACGCCACCACTACGTCACCTACGCGGGCTGGGACATCTACCGCAGCCAGGCCCAGCTGGTCGCGCTGCTGTTCCCCCAGGTCGGCAGCGACATCAACCAGTCGCTCACGGACATGGCGCGGCAGACCGGCACCTGGCCCAACTGGCCGCCCCTCAACCAGTCCCAGCAGAAGATGAGCGGCGACTCGCTGCAGTCGGTGGTCGCCTCGATCGACGCGTTCGGCGGGACGGACTACGACCGGCACGCCGCGCTGGAGTCGATGCGGTCGACGCAGACCCTGCCCGCCGACACCTCCCTGCGCCGGCACGCCTACCAGTACGCGACGGTCGGCTTCGTCGAGAACCGCAAGGGCGACTCGGCGACCTCCAAGACGCTCGAGTACGCGGTGGACGACTTCGGTATCGCGCAACTGGCCAAGCGGCTGGGCGACACGGAGACGTACGACCGGTTCATGGTGCGGGCACAGAGCTGGCAGAACCTGTTCGACGACGTCAGCGGGCACATCCGTCCGCGTGACCGGGCGGGCTTCGACCGGGGCTTCGACCTCGGTGAGCGGGGCAACCAGTTCGAGCAGGCGACCGGCTACCAGTACGGCTGGATGGTGCCGCACAACGTGGGCGCGCTGGTCGAGAAGCGGGGTGGCGTGGAAGCCGCCCTGCGGGACCTGGACGAGCACACCCGTGAGCTGGACGCGGGCGTGTACGGCACGAAGGGCGCGTACCTGAGCAACCAGCCCAGTTTCACCATGCCTTTCGTGTACCACTGGCTGGGCCGGCCGGACCGCACGGGCGAGGTGCTGCGCCGGGCGGTGGACGAGATGTACGGCACCTCGCCCTCGGGGCTGCCCGGCAACGACGACCTCGGCTCGCTGAGCAGTTGGTACGTGTGGGCGAACATCGGTCTGTTCCCCGCCGTGCCGGGCACCGCGGACCTCGCGGTGAGCAGCCCCGTGTTCGAGCGGGTCGTGCTGGACAGCGCCGACAGCCGGCGCCGGATCACCCTGGACGCCCCCGGGGCCGCGCGGGCGCACCACGTGGCGGCGCTGAGGGTCGACGGGCGGGCCACCACCCGCTCCTGGCTCCCCTCGGAGTTCGCCCGCGAGGGCGGCAGGCTCACCTTCCGGATGGCCGCGCGGCCCGGCGCTTGGGGCACCGGTGCGCGGGACGTGCCGCCGTCGTACACGGACGGCACCGACGCCCGGAACAACGTGGGCACCACCCCGGACGGACACGGCGGGCTGGGGTCGCTGGACCTCAGTGACAACTCGCTGTCGAGGGAGCGGCTGGCCCAGGCGGGCGCGGCACCAGGTGCGAGGCTGCCGCTGGGCGACACCGGGATCGAGTTCGTCTGGCCCGACGCCGGGCCGGGCGAGCCCGACAACTGGATCCCGCACGGCCAGCGCGTCCCGCTCGGCGGCCGGCCGGCCACGGGGATCTCCTTCCTGGGCCTGGCCACCAACGGTCCGGCGCAGGGCAGCGCGGTGGTCGAGTACACCGACGGGTCCACGCAGACGGTGCCGGTCGGGTTCACCGACTGGACACCCGGGACGACCTACCAGTTCGGGAACGAGCCGCTGGTGACGACGACCGGCCGCAACCGGGCCGCGGGCGGTTCGGACACCGCGCAGACCAAGGTGTTCGGCACGCGTCCCGTGGCGCTGGATCCGGCGAAGCGGGTGGCCGCCGTGGTGCTGCCGACGGGTACCGACCGGGGGGTGATGCACGTCTTCGACGTGGCGCTCACCGACCGGCCGCTGCCGGGTGCCGGGCGGGACGGCCGGACCGGCTGACCGGCGTGTGAGGGGACGTCCTCGTTCCGGACGGAGCGGGGACTTCCCTTGCCGTCGGCGGGCCGCTGCCGCAGGCTGGACGCATGGGTGCGAGCCCGACGCTCATCTCCTCGGTGCAGCGGGCCTTCCGGCTGCTGGAGGCGGCGAGCGCCCACGAGAACGGCGCGCCGGCCAAGCAGCTGGCGCGGGAGACCGGGCTGCCCCTGGGCACCGCCTACCATCTGCTGCGCACCCTGGTGCACGACGGCTACCTGCGGAAACTCGACGATGGCGGGTTCGTGCTGGGAGACCGGCTGCAGTCCCTGCACTCGGGCGGCCTGGGCCAGACGATGATCGGCCGGGTACGGCCGGCCCTCTCCGCGCTGCGGGACGAGCTGTCGAGTGCCGCCTACCTCACCTTGTACGAGGACGGCGAGATCCGGGTCTCCGAGATCGTGGACGGTCCGCGCGCCCCACGGGTCGACCTGTGGGTGGGTTTCGAGGACGCGGGGCACGCCACCGCCCTCGGCAAGGCCGTGCTGCGGGAGCTGGACGACGAGGAGCGCAAGGACTACCTGTCCCGGCACACCCTGAACGACCTCACCCCGCACACGGTCACCACGGCCGTGGAGCTGGTGCGCCGACTGGAGACCGCCTCCCTCGCCCCGGCCATGACGGACCTCGAGGAGTACGCGCTCGGCACGGTGTGCGTGGCGGTGCCGGTCCACAGCGGCAGCATGCTGGGCTCCATCGGCGTGTCCATGCCCCGCAGCCGGCTCGACCGGCTCGACGAGATCCGCGACCGGCTCGTGCCCACCGCCGGCCGGATCACCCGCACCCTTTCTCTCACTATGTGAAAATCATTCGCTTGTGATACCGGGCACCATCACCTTTTCTTGAAAGAGCACGCATTTCGGACACGCGCGCAGCGCAAAGGTGAGGACACCGGACAGCACATGAGTCACGCCCGTCAGCATGGACGCGACCGTTCGCCGATACGGCCCTACTCACGCGGAAGCAGGCGTTCCTGGTCGCCCCGGGCGCGAGCGGTCGCACACTGGGCCGCCGAGACGTCGGCCCTCCCCGTGCTGATCGTCTCTGTCATCGTGTGCATCGACCTGCTCGCCGGCACCGGGCGCATCTGGCTTCCCCTGCTCGCCACCGGTCCCGCGCTGGCGGCCGCCACCAGCAGGCCCCGGGGTGTGCTGGGCGTGGGACTCCTCGCCTCGCTGCTCGGCGCGGGGATCGCCTACCGGCACGACATGGCCTTCGCGCACCTGGCCGTCGTGCTCGCCGCCCTGGTGACCGTCACCTTGGCGGGCGCCCTCGCCAGCACCCTGCGGGCCCGCCGTGAGCGGGTGCTCGCCGCGGTGCGCTCCGTCGCGGAGACCGCTCAGCACGCCCTGCTGCAACCGGTGCCCGAGACGGTCGGCCCCTTCCAGGTCGCGGTGCGCTACAGCGCGGCGGCCGCCGAGGCCCGGATCGGCGGCGATCTGTACGCGCTCGTCCCCACCCCGTACGGCGTGCGGATGATCGTCGGCGACGTACGGGGCAAAGGGCTGCCGGCCGTGGGGACGGCCGCGCTGGTGCTCGGCGTGTTCCGCGAGGCGGCGTACGACGAGCCGGACCTGCTGGACGTGGTGTGCCGGATCGAGCGGAGCCTGGCCCGCAACCTGGGGGGCGACGACTTCGTGACCGCCGTGGTCGTGGGCTGCCCGGGGACCGGCCGGCTTGAGATGGTCAACTGCGGTCACGCTCCCCCGCTGCTGATCCGGGACGCCGAGGTGGCCGCCGTCGAGACCGACCACCCCGCGCCGCCGCTCGGACTGCGCGCCCTGTCGGACGACTCCCCCCGCCTGCAGGTGATGCCCTTCGGCGACGGGGACCAGCTGCTCCTCTACACCGACGGCGTCACGGAGGCGCGCGACGCCGACCGCGCGTTCTACCCCCTGCCCGAAGGGCTGGCCCGGCACCTGTGCGACGAGCCGGAGCGCACCCTGGCCGCGCTCCACGAGGACCTGCTGGACCATGTGGGCGGGCGGCTCCACGACGACGCGGCGCTGCTCCTGCTGCGCCAGCCGGCCGTCACAGGAGCCGGGGAGTCCGTCACAGAGGCCGGGAAGTCCGTCGCGGTGCGCCCCACGGCGGACGTGGACGACGCCACGGCCGCCTGAGGCGCGTGGCGTCAGGACCGCTGGGCGGCGATCATGCGCCGGTACCAGTGATAACTGTCCTTCGGGGTGCGCCGCTGGGTGTCGTAGTCGACGCGGACGATGCCGAAGCGCTTGTCGTAGCCGAAGGCCCACTCGAAGTTGTCCAGCAGGGACCACACGTAGTAGCCGCGCACGTCGACGCCGGCGTCGATCGCGGCCCGCAGCGCGGTCAGGTGGTCGCGGAGGTACTGCACGCGGGCCGTGTCATGCACGGCGCCGTCGGCGGCCACCTCGTCGTCCTCGGCGGAGCCGTTCTCCGTGATGTGGACGGGCGGCAGCGCGTCCCCGTACTGCTTCCCGAGGTCCATCAGGAGGTCGGTGAAGGTGGCCGGCGCCACCGGCCAGCCCATGGCGGTGCGCCGGACGCCGGGCATCGGCTCCTCCGTGTACCGGTTGTCGGTCGCCACCCGCAGGGCGATGTCGCTCTCCCGGTGGGGGGCGTCGGCCACGACGATCGGGCGATAGTAGTTGACGCCCAGGAAGTCCAGCGGCTGCGCGATCAGCTCCAGGTCGCCGTCGCGGCGGAAGTCCTGCCCGGTGATCAGCTCGCCCCAGGTCTCCTCCTCGGTGTCCGGGTAGCGCCCGGCGAGGATCGGCTCCGTCCACACCAGGTTGTGCAGGGTGTCGGCGCGTACCACCGCCGCCCGGTCGGCGTCGGAGTCCGTCGCGGGCAGGTGGTGGTCGAGGTTGAGGGTGATGCCGGCCTCACGCACCCCCGCCGCGCGCAGGGCCCGTACGGCGAGGCCGTGGCCGACCAGCAGGTGGTGGGCGGCGGCGAGCGCGCCCCGGCCCTCCTGGGCGCCGGGGGCGTGACGGCCGACGGAGTAGCCGAGGAAGGCGCTGCACCACGGCTCGTTCAGGGTGATCCAGCGGGGCACCCGGTCGCCCAGGTGGTCCGCGACGACGGCCGTGTACTCGGCGAACCGCTCCGCGGTGTCCCGCACCCGCCAGCCGCCCCGGTCCTCCAGGGCCTGCGGGAGGTCCCAGTGGTAGAGGGTGACGGCCGGCTCGATGCCGGCGGTGAGGAGTTCGTCGACCAGCCGGGAGTAGAAGTCGAGACCCTTGGGGTTCACCGGCCCTGAGCCGTCGGGCACGATCCGCGGCCAGGCGACGGAGAAGCGGTACGAGCCGACGCCCAGGTCGCGCAGGAGCGCCACGTCCTCCGGGTAGCGGTGGTAGTGGTCGCAGGCGACGTCACCGGTGTCGCCGTTCGCGACCCGGCCGGGGGTGCGGCTGTAGGTGTCCCAGATCGACGGTCCGCGTCCGTCCTCCCGGGCCGCTCCCTCGATCTGGTAGGAGGCGGTGGCGGCGCCGAAGACGAAGCCGGGCGGGAACCGGGGGAAGTCGCTCATGCGGGTCTGGTCCATCTCGGTGTGTGCGGTGGTCACTTGACGGAGCCCCCGGAGATCCCGGCGGCGATGTACTTCTGGGCGAGGACGAGGAGGATCGCGGCGGGCACGGCGGAGAGCACGGCCGCGGCCATCACCGAGCCCCAGTCCCCGACGTGGGCGCCGATGTACTGGTAGATGCCCAGGGTGATCGGCTTGACGTCGTCCGTGGTGTTCAGGGTGAGGGCGAACATGAAGTCGCTCCACGCGAACAGGAAGGCGAACAGCCCGGAGGTGATCAGCGCGTTGCGGCTCATCGGCAGCACCACGCGCAGGAACACCCGTACCGGTCCGGCCCCGTCGATCTCGGCGGCCTCGATCACCTCGCCGGGGATGGACACCATGAAGGAACGCATCAGCACGATCGAGAACGGTATGCCGAGCGAGGCGTCCGCGAGCATCAGGCCGGCGTAGGAGTTCACCAGGCCGAGGTCGACGTAGGAGTTGTAGAGGGCGTTGGCGATGACGATGCCCGGCACCATCTGGGTGATCAGGGTGCCGAAGACCATGGTGCGTGAGCCGCGCAGGCCGAAGCGGGCCAGTCCGTAGGCGGCGGGCGCGGCGATCGCGAGGCAGATCGCGACCGCGCCGACGGACACCAGCAGTGAGGTCAGCAGGTTGGTGCCCTGGTCGGAGACGGCCTTGGAGAAGCCGGACAGGTCCAGGCCGGAGGGCACCGGGTCGACCTGGAGCAGGCCCGACTCGGGCTGGAGCGCGGTGTTGAGCATCCAGTACAGCGGGAACAGCATCACCGCGAGGACGAGCAGACCCGCGACGGTGGAGCCCCAGCGGCGGCGGGGCGCGGTGGGTGCCTGTGCGGCCATGTCGGTCACTTCCCCTCGGTGCGGTTGGCCCGCAGGTAGAACACCGCGAACACGGCGGAGATCAGGATCAGGACGTTGCCGACGACCGCGCCGGCGCCGAAGTCCAGCTCCACGAAGGAGTTCTGGTAGGTGAGCGTGCCCAGGGTCTGGGTGGCGTCGGCGGGGCCGCCGTCGGTGAGGGCGAGGATCAGGTCGAGGATCTTCACCGTCGACATGAAGCCCAGCACCAGCACGACCGTGATCACCGGCTTGAGCATCGGCAGGGTGACGGAGCGGAAGGCCCGCCAGGCCGAGGCGCCGTCCAGGGAGGCCGCCTCGTACAGCTCCCTGGGGATCTCCTGGAGGCCGCCGTAGAGGATGACCATGTTGAACGGGATGCCGATCCAGACGTTGACCAGGACGACCGAGAGCAGCGCCATGTCCGGGCTGGTGAGCCACGGGGTGTGCCCGGCGAGGCCGAGGGTGTCGAGGAAGCTGTTCAGCACGCCGGTGTCCTGGTCGAGGATGCGGCGCCAGACGATGCCGGACACCACCATCGGCACCAGCCAGGGCAGCAGGATCAGTGACCGCAGGACGCCGCCGAGGGGGAAGCGGCGGTTGGCCGAGCAGGGAGCCCGCCGTGAAGACGAGGGTGTGCCACAGGGCCTTGCCGAAGAGGGCGTCGCGGAAGACGGACGACCAGTTGTCGGCGCCGTTGAAGGGGGCCTCGCCGGTGAAGAAGGTCTTCGGCGTGTAGTGCTGGAAGCTCATCACGACGTTGCGGACGAGCGGGTAGCCGAAGAACAGCAGCATGAAGACGACGGCGGGCGCGACGAAGCCCCACTGGGCGAGCCTGCGGCGCCGGCGGGCGCGGGCCGGGTCCGGCGCGGCGGTCTTCGCGGGCGCGGCGGACGGCGGGGCGGTGACGGTGGACATGGTCATGGGGGCGTACCTCAGTTCCCGCTCGTGGCCCGCTGCTGGGCGCGCTTCAGGGCGGCCTCGCTGGACTGGCCGGTCAGGGCGGACTGGAAGGCGCTCTGCAGGGCCAGGGAGACGGCCGGCCAGCCGGCGCCGAGCTGCGCGGTGCGGGAGCGGGCGGCGGCGACCTGGTCGGCCAGCGCGTCCAGTTCGGGCACCCGCGTCCGCCACGCGGCGGCGGCGCGTTCGTCGGCGGGGACCATCCAGCTGTTCAGGGCGTACGTGAGCTGTTCCTTCTCGCTCGCCAGGCAGGCGACGATCCTGCCGGCCATGCGCTGGCGCTCCGTGTCCCCGGTGCGGGGCACGGTGAGCACGGCGCCGCCGAGCGGCCCCACCGAGTCCGCGCCCGCGTCGGGCACGGGGATCTCGGCGATGCCCCAGTGCAACGACGGATCGCCGTTCAGGGTTTCGACCTGCCAGGGGCCGTTGATCATCATGGCGGCGTTGCCGGCCATGAACTGGTCGTTCACGTCGGCCTGGGTCCAGTTGACCGTGGACCGGGAGAGCGAGCCGTCCTTGAGCAGCGCCTTCCAGAAATCGAGCGCCTCGGCCACCTCCGGGCTGTCGAGGTGCCGTTCGTCGCCGCCGTTGGACCACATGAACGGCGTGAACTGGAAGACGCGTCCTCGGCGCCGCCCGCGCTGAGCGCCACGCCGTAGCGCTTGCCGCGGGTGAGCTGCCGTGCCGCGTCCCGCAGTTCGTCCCAGGTGGCGGGGACCCGGATGCCCGCCTCGTCCAGGACGTCCTTGTTGTAGAAGAGCGCGAGCGTGTTCACGGAGCGGGCCGCGCCGTAGTACGTGCCCCGGTAGGAGCCGAAGTCGACGATGCCGTCGGGGACGTGCTCGGTGGACAGGCCGAGGGAGCGCAGGTCGACCAGCCCGCCGGCCTCGGCGAAGGTCGGCATCTCGGAGGCGTCGAACTGCACGACGTCCGGCAGCGACTTGGACGAGGCCATGCGCAGCGCCTTCGTCATGACCTGGGACGCGGGGACGCTCTGCTGCTCGACGGTGACCCCCAGCTGCTTGCCGCAGCGGCCATCGCCTCGGCGTCCCAGCGGTGGTAGGTCTCGTCGGTCGAGGAGTTGAGGACGGTGTACACGTCGTCGTCGCGCTGCTCCGCGCAGCCGGCCGTCAGCGCGGCCGAGGCGACGAGGACCGCGGCGGTGGCCAGCGAGGTGACGGCTCTGCGTGCGCGTCCGCGCGCAGGACGTGCGGCAACCGTTGGATGTGCTGTCACGGTGGGTGCCCCTGTGTGGGACCGGCTCGGCGTGGGCCGGGCCGGCGGCTCTGTGGGATGACTGGTGAAGCGCTTCGACAACGGGCCGCCACAGGCGGGGTCTCGTCTGACGCTGCACCGGGGTGTAATTTGTTTTGCCTGGTTACTAATACGCCAGCGAGAGTCGGTCGCGCTAGCCCCCAGCGACATCTCTCCAGGGCCGGGGCGTGACAGGTCCTACGGGTCCTGTCATAGTTCCTGGTCAGAGGTTCCTCTCGCATCTCCCCCGCCCTCCCGATTCCGAGGAAGACCATGAAATTCACCGACGGCTTCTGGCGCATCCGCGACGGCGTCCAGATCTCGTACGCCACCGAGGTGCGAGATGTCCGCGCGGAATCGAAGCGCTTCACCAGCTATGCGTCGACGAAGACGGTGACGCGCCGGGGCGACACCCTCAACGCCCCGCTGGTCACGGTCGAGTGCTTCTCCCCCGCCGAGGGCGTGGTCGGCGTCCGGGTCACCCACCACGCGGGCAGGCGCCGCCCCGGCCCCGATTTCGCCCTGGCGGGCGTGGCCGAGGGCGCGGGCGAGGTGCGCCGGGACGGCCCCGTCACGGAACTGACCAGCGGTCCCCTGACCCTGCGTCTGGACGGGGACGGCACCTTCGGGCTGACCTTCCTCGACCCGGACGGACGGGAGTTGACCCGGGCCGGCGCCAAGAGCACCGCGTACGCCACCACCGGCGACGGGGCGCACCACGTGCTGAGCCGGCTGTCCCTGGGCGTCGGGGAGCACGTCTACGGCCTGGGGGAACGCTTCACCCCGTTCGTCAAGAACGGCCAGACCGTCGACGTGTGGCAGGCCGACGGCGGCACCAGCAGCGAACAGGCCTACAAGAACGTCCCGTTCTACCTGTCCTCGCGCGGCTACGGCGTCTTCGTCAACCACCCGGGGGCCGTTTCCTTCGAGGTCGGCTCCGAGTCCGTCGGACAGGTGCAGTTCAGCGTCGAGGACCAGTCGCTCGAGTACTACGTGATCGCGGGCCCCACGCCCAAGGAGGTCCTCGGCCGCTACACGGCCCTCACCGGCCGCCCGGCGCTCCCGCCGGCCTGGTCGTTCGGCCTGTGGCTGAGCACCTCGTTCACCACCTCCTACGACGAGGCCACCGTGACCTCGTTCGTCGACGGCATGGCCGACCGCGGCATCCCGCTGTCGGTGTTCCACTTCGACTGCTTCTGGATGCGCGAGTACCAGTGGTGCGACTTCGAGTGGGACCCGGAGGTCTTCCCGGACCCGGAGGGCATGCTGGCCCGGCTGAAGGACAAGGGCCTGCGCGTCAGCGTGTGGATCAACCCGTACATCGCGCAGAAGTCCCCGCTGTTCGACGAGGCCGCCGCGCTCGGACACCTGGTGCGGCGGCCGGACGGCGCCGTGTGGCAATGGGACCTGTGGCAGGCCGGCATGGGGCTGGTCGACTTCACCAGCCCGGACGCCCGCGCCTGGTTCCAGTCCAAGCTCAAGGCGCTGCTCGACCAGGGCGTGGACTGCTTCAAGACGGACTTCGGCGAGCGCATCCCGACGGACGTCGTCTGGCACGACGGCTCGGACCCCGAGCGGATGCACAACTACTACACGCACCTGTACAACCGCACGGTGTTCGAGCTGCTGGAGAAGGAGCGCGGGCAGGGTGAGGCGGTCGTGTTCGCCCGGTCGGCGACCGCCGGCGGGCAGCAGTACCCGGTGCACTGGGGCGGGGACTGCTGGTCGTCCTTCGAGGCGATGGCGGAGTCGCTGCGCGGCGGGCTGTCCCTGTCGCTGAGCGGCTTCGGCTTCTGGAGCCACGACATCGGCGGGTTCGAGGGCACCCCCGACCCGGAGGTGTTCAAGCGCTGGTTGGCCTTCGGCCTGCTGTCCTCGCACAGCCGGCTGCACGGCTCCACGTCGTACCGGGTGCCGTGGGAGTTCGGCGACGAGGCGGTGGACGTCGCCCGGCGGTTCACGCTGCTCAAGCACCGGCTGATGCCGTACCTGTACGGCGCGGCGGCCGAGGCGCACCGGACGGGCGTGCCGATGATGCGGCCCATGATGCTGGAGTTCCCGCGCGATCCGGCGTGCCGCCCGCTGGACCGCCAGTACATGCTGGGCCCCGACCTGCTGGTCGCGCCCGTGTTCAGCGCGGACGGCGAGGTGGAGGTGTACCTGCCCGCGGGCACCTGGACGCATCTGCTCAGCGGCGAGCGGGTGGCGGGCCCCTGCTGGCGCACCGAGCGCCACGGCTACGACAGCCTGCCGCTGTACGTCCGTGAGGGCGCCGTGCTGCCGCTGGCCGACGACGACTCACGGCCGGACGGCGACTGGCTCGACGCGCCGGTGCTGCTGGTCCACCCGCCGGCCGCATCCGACTACGCGGCGGAGGTCACCGTGCCGGACACGGCGGGGCTGCCCGCCGCGGCGTTCCGGGTACGGCGGGACGGGGACCATCTGCGGGTGACGGCCTCCGGCACGGACCGCCCGTTCACGGTACGCGTCCCGGGCGGCGCGGAGGCCACGGGCAGCGACGAGGTGACGCTGCCGCTGGGTGACGGTGCCGCTGCCGCTGGATGACGGTGCCGGGAGCGGTGACACCCTCCAGGGCGTGACGCCACCGGTGGCGCCTCAGTGCCGTGCCGCGCCGCCCGCACCCGTGCCGAGGCGGCGACGCCTCCGGGGCGGTGAGCGGGCGGCGCGGGCACCGCTCCGGGCGGCTCCCTGCCATGAGCGGGCGGGGCAGTGAAACCTCGGTGCCATGAGCACCCGGGCCGCACCGCCGGGGCCGGGACGCCTCCGGGGCCTAAGCGCCCGAGGCCGTGTCGCTGCCCAGCGGTGACGCCTCCGGGGCTTGAACGCTGCGGTGGGGCGGTGAGGGCGGCGCGGCGCCCGGGTCAGGACTCCGCGCGCCGCTGTCCGTTCTCCGGGTGGCTGCCCGGGCCGTGGCCGGGACCCGCGAGGGGGGTCGGCGAGAGGACCGCGGGTTCCTCGCCGGCCTCCAGGAGGGTGTCGGCCGCGCCCACGATCAGCGGGTCCGGCTTGCCGAGCGCCCCGTGGTCCTTGGCCGGGTAGTCGCAGCGGTCGAGGAGGCTGCGCATGGCCTCCAGCCGGCCGCGGCGCTTGTCGTTGTTCTTCACGACCGTCCACGGCGCGTGCGGGGTGTCGGTGGCGCGGAACATCTCCACCTTGGCCTTGGTGTAGTCGTCCCAGCGGTCCAGCGACTCCAGGTCCATCGGCGACAGTTTCCACCGCCGCACCGGGTCGACCTGGCGGATGGCGAAGCGGGTGCGCTGCTCGGCCCGGGAGACGGAGAACCAGAACTTCACCAGCATGATGCCGTCGTCGGTGAGCAGCCGTTCGAACAGCGGGGTCTGTTCCAGGAACAGCCGGTACTCGTCCTCCGAACAGAAACCCATGACCCGCTCGACACCGGCCCGGTTGTACCAGGAGCGGTCGAAGAAGACGATCTCGCCGCGGGCCGGCAGATGAGCCACGTAGCGCTGGAAGTACCACTGCCCCGCTTCTCGCTCGGTCGGCTTCTCCAGGGCGACCACGCGGGCGCCGCGCGGATTGAGACGTTCCATGAACCGCTGGATCGTGCCGCCCTTGCCGGCCGCGTCCCGCCCCTCGCACACCACGACCATCCGCTGGCCGGTGTCCTTCACCCAGCGCTGCATCTTCAGCAGTTCGATCTGCAGCACGCGTTTCGTGCGCTCGTACTCCGACCTGCGGATCTTCCGGTCGTAGGGATGGTTCTCGCGCCAGGTCTCGATCGGGGCGCCGTCGGCGTCCAGAAGCACGGGCCGCTCCGGACGCCGGACGTCCACCTCCAGCCCGTGGAGCAGATCGTCGCCGGTCGTGCGGGACTCGTCCGTCCCCGCGTCCGTACGGCCCTCGTGCGCGTCCGGGTGGTCGGCCGTCACGTCGTCTCCCGCCTTTCCGGTTTCCGTCTCACCGGGGCCCTCCTCAGCAGCGTATGCCCGACGGGCGAGCGCGGTGATGCGCAAGCGGGTGCCCGCCGAGGGCCGACCGAAGCACGGTGACGCGGCGGTGATTCGGCGGCGGGCCGAAGGGGAAGTCGGGGCGGGTCGGAGGCGCGGCCCGCGCGGACGGTGGTCCGCGGGCCGGCCGTCGTATCCGCGCAGGGAAAGGTGAGGACGTGCAGATCGATCTCAAGGGCCGTACAGCGCTGGTCACGGGTTCCACCCAGGGCATCGGAGCGGCGATCGCCACCGGGCTGGCGCGGGCGGGGGCCCGGGTCGCGGTCAACGGACGCTCGGAGGAGCGGGTGCGCGAGGGTGCGGCCGCGCTGGAGCGGGAGGTGCCGGGTGCGGAGGTGGTGCCGGTCGCGGCGGACGTGACCACGGAGGAGGGCGCCGCGCGGGTCGCCGAGGCGCTGCCCCAGGTCGACATTCTGGTCAACAACCTCGGGGTGTTCGGTGTCGCCGACCCACTGGAGATCAGTGACGACGAGTGGCGCCGCTTCTTCGAGGTGAACGTGCTGGCGGCGGTGCGGCTGATCCGCCTCTTCCTGCCCGGGATGACCGAGCGCGGCTGGGGGCGGGTGCAGAACATCGCCAGCGACTCGGCGATCGTCATCCCGGCCGAGATGATCCACTACGGCATGTCCAAGACCGCGCTGCTTGCCCTGGGCCGTGGCTTCGCCAAGCAGGCCGCGGGCACCGGGGTCACGGTGAACTCGGTCATCGCGGGTCCCACCCACACGGGCGGCGTGGAGGACTTCGTGTACGAACTGGTGGACCGCGACCTGCCGTGGGAGGAGGCACAGCGCGTCTTCATGCGGGAACACCGCCCGCAATCGCTGCTGCACCGGCTGATCGAGCCCGAGGAGATCGCCAACATGGTCGTCTACCTCGCCTCCGACCAGGCGTCGGCCACGACCGGAGGGGCGGTTCGGGTCGACGGCGGGTACGTCGACTCGATCCTGCCGTGAAGGGCGGGCCGGCACCCGCGGGACGGGTGCCGGCCTGCCGGTCACGCGCCGCGGGCGCCGTCCGGGGTCCTGATGCGGTCGCGGATCCAGACGCCGGCGGGCTTCAGCGACGCCGTGCCGGACCAGGGGCCGTCGCCGGCGCAGGTGCCCGGCTGGAACACGGCGCCGGAGCGGTGGTCGTCGGAGAAGTTCCAGTTGACCCAGCTGATCTGCTTCCGCGCCATCAGATCCAGGTAGCGCCGGGCCATCGGGAAGTCGTCGGCGTCCTCACCGGCGTAGTTCTGGGTGCCGAACTCGGTGACGAACACGGGGATCCGGTCGGCGGCGCGGGACAGGGCCGCGAGGTACTCGTCCCGGTGCGAGGCGGCGTAGAAGTGGAAGGTGTACATGATGTTCGAGGCGTCGACCGGGTTGTTGACGACCTCCGACTCGTCGGCGCCCTCGGAGACCCCGAACGAGGACCAGGCCCGGGTGCCGACGAGGACGGGCGCGTCGGGGTCGGCGGCGCGGACGACCGGGATGATCCGCTCCGCGTAGTCCTTGATGCGTGACCAGCTCACCCCGCTGGGCTCGTTGGCGATCTCGTAGAGGACGTTGACGCGGTCCTTGTGGCGGCTCGCGATGTCGGTGAAGAACGTCCGGGCCCGGTCCAGGTTGGCCATGGGGTCGCCCGGCTCCAGCATGTGCCAGTCGACGATCACGTACAGGCCGCGGTCGCTCGCCTGCCGGATCAGACGGTCGGCGAGGGCGGTGAAGTGCGCGGGGTCGGTCTCGTAGCCGCCCTCCTGCACGTAGGTGGACACCCGCAGGACGTCGGCGCGCCAGTCGTGGGCGAGGGCGTCGAGGGAGGCGTCGGTCAGGCACTGGGCGTACCACTGGGTGCCGTGCGTGCTCATGCCGCGCAGCTGGACCGGGGTGCCGTGCCGGTCGCAGAGTTTCGTACCGCAGACCCTGAGCTGTCCGTGGGTGTCGACGGGGGTGGCTGCGCGGCTGGTGATCGGCACCTGTGCACCGTACCGGGTGGGGGCCGGTACGGCGGCGGCGGGGACCGCCGCGGTCAGGACGAGGAGGAGGGCACTGGCGAGTGCCACCGCGAGGGCGGCGGGGTGTGTTCGAGGACGTGCCGGTGTCATGTGGGGGGACTCCGTCCGGGCGATGGTTAGGAAAGTTTCCTAACGGGATGGAACTGCAACTCCCCTGCGTTGACAAGGGTGGTGACGAAGCTGTCGCGGACGGCGGAACGCGCCCCCAGGTCAGCGCAGCAGGAGCTGGACGAGAGCGACGGTGCCGACCGCCACGACGAGGGCCCGCAGCACGGCGGGGCGGAAGCGGCGGCCCGTCATCGCCCCGAGCTGACCGCCCAGCGCGGAGCCGGCCGCGATGAGGGCGACGGCCGTCCAGTCGAAGTCGGCGACGAAGAGGAAGAGGGTCGCGGCGACCGTGTTGACGACGGCGACGAGGACGTTCTTGACGGCGTTGAGGCGCTGCAGCGGCTCGTCGAGGAGCAGGCCCATCAGGGAGATGTAGATGATGCCCTGGGCGGCGGCGAAGTACCCGCCGTAGACGCTGGCCAGCGTCAGGCCGGTGGACAGTGGCCATCCCCCGTCCCGCCGGACGGGGCGGTCCGCGGGACGCCGGTTCCGTACCGTGCGGCTGATCAGGGGCTGGAGGGCGACGAGGACGAGGGCCAGACCGACCAGGCACGGCACGATCGTCTCGAACGCCTCGGCCGGCAGGGTGAGCAGCAGGCAGGCGCCCGTGATCCCGCCGAGCGCCGCGCCCACGCCCAGCCTGCGTACGCGCCGCCCCTGTCCCGCGAGTTCGCGGCGGTAGCCGATGGCCCCGCTGACGGCGCCGGGCACGAGCCCGAGGGCGTTGGAGACGGTGGCGGTGAGGGGCGACAGGCCGGCGGCGAGCAGCACGGGGAACGTCACGAGCGTGCCCGAGCCGACGACGGCGTTCAGGGCGCCCGCGCCGATGCCGGCCGCGAACACGCCGAGCATCTCGAGCGGTGTCACACCGCGCCCCCGGTCGCGGCGGGGGCGTCCGGGGGCGAGAGGAGGCGGGCGGGTGCCGGGGAGATGTTCATACGGGCACGCTAGCCCGCGAACGCTTCGGCACCTGCCGAAGGGTCGGTGCCCAGGGGGCCCGGTCGGTCAGGCGCCGGGGCTCTGGGGGTCGGCGGGGCTGCCGAGCATCTCCGAGGCCGCCTCGAGCGGGAGAGGGAGCGCGGGGCCGGGGGCACCGCGTCGGGGTGGGGGTGGCACGTGAAGCCGAGCCGGGCCATGGCCCGCACGACCTCGCCGGCGGTGAAGTCGCGGCGGTCCTGACGGGTGATGACCTGGCCCACCTGCTTCACCGGGTAGCGGCGGCGGCCGATGGTCACGGACTCACCGGTGATCGCTTCGGGGGTGATGCCCTTCATCGACTCCAGTACTCCGGCCTTGGTCAGGTCGAAGGGGTAGCGGGCGATGACACAGCGCATGGTGCCTCACAGGGGAAGAAGGACGGGCCGTCCACCCGGCGGGTGAGCGGGGCGGGCGGCCCACGGAGAACTGCGGTCGGTAACGGGGATACGGGGAGGGGCGTCAGGGCGGCCCGGGACCGCTTCACAGCGGTGCCGGCAGATCACCATGTCGCCTTCTCGTCATGTCGTCACGGGACGCGTCGCAAGACGTCGTCGACCGGAGGACACGCCGTCGGTCACCGGACGCCCGGCTGCGCGCCGGCGCCCGGTGGGCCCGGCGGCCTAGGCCGCGCGGTCCGCGGCCGTTGCGGTACGGGCCCTGCGGTGCTGGGCGCCGTCGGCGCGGCGGGGCCGGCCGGAGCGGTCCTGCGCCGACGCGCTCTGTCCCGTGGTGCCCTGGGCCTTGCCGCCGGTGACCTGACGGCCGCCCTGGGCCGTACCGCCCTGGGCGGTGCCGCCCTGGGTACGGCGTCCCTGGGCGCCCCGGCCGCGGCGGCGGGAGGACGGGGAGGCGGCGCGGCGGGGCCGCTCCACGACCGGCACCGTGATCACGACGGGCACGCCGGACGGCGTGCGGGCGCCGGTGATGCGGTTCAGCTCCTCGTCGCCCGGCCGGACCTCGGTGATGCGCGGGGTGATGCCCGCCTGGGCCATGAGCCGGCTGACGTCGCGCCGCTGGTCCCGCGTGACCAGGGTGATCACGCTGCCGGACTCGCCGGCGCGGGCCGTGCGTCCGCCGCGGTGCAGGTAGTCCTTGGGGTCGCCGGGCGGGTCGACGTTGACGACCAGGCCGAGGTTGTCGACGTGGATGCCGCGCGCCGCGACGTTGGTCGCCACCAGCACGGTGACGTGCCCGTCCTTGAACTGGGTGAGCGTCCGGGTGCGCTGCGGCTGGGACTTGCCGCCGTGCAGACCCGCGGCGCGCACGCCGTTGCTCAGCAGGTGCTTGGTCAGCCGGTCCACCGCGTGCTTGGTGTCCAGGAACATGATGACCCGGCCGTCGCGCGCCGCGATCTCGGTGGTCGTCCGGCGCTTGTCGGCGTCGTCGACGTGGAGCAGGTGGTGCTCCATGGTGGTCACCGCGCCCGCGGACGGGTCGACGGAGTGGACCACCGGGTCGCTGAGGTAGCGCCGGACCAGCTGGTCGACGTTGCGGTCGAGGGTGGCCGAGAACAACAGGCGCTGCCCGTCGGGACGCACCTGGTCGAGGAGCCTGGTGACCTGGGGCATGAAGCCCATGTCGGTCATCTGGTCGGCCTCGTCGAGCACCGTGATGGCGACCTCTTCGAGTATGCAGTCACCCCGGTCGACGAGGTCCTTGAGCCGTCCGGGCGTCGCGACGACGACCTCGGCGCCGGCCCGCAGCGCGGACGCCTGCTTGCCGATCGACAGCCCGCCGACCACGGTGGCCAGCCGCAGCCGCACGGAGCGGGCGTACGGCGTCAGCGCGTCGGTGACCTGCCCGGCGAGCTCCCGGGTGGGGACGAGGACCAGGGCGAGCGGCCTGCGGGGCTCGGCGCGGCGGCCGGCGGTGCGGGCCAGCAGCGGCAGGCCGAAGGCGAGGGTCTTGCCGGAGCCGGTGCGGCCACGGCCGAGGACGTCACGGCCGGCCAGCGAGTTCGGCAGCGTGGCCGCCTGGATGGGGAACGGTGCCGTCACGCCTTCGCTGCCGAGGGCGGCCAGCATCTCGGCGGGGAGCGCCAGTTCCTCGAAGGCCTCCACGGCGGGGAGGGCGGGGGTGGTCGTCACGGGGAGGGCGAACTCGCCGGTCGGCGCGCTCCTGCGGTTGCCGGAGCCCTTGGACTGTCGCGGCGCACCGCCGCGGCCGCCGGCGAAGCCGCCTCGGCGGCCGCCCTTGCCTGCGGTGCGGGTCCGGGACGTTCGATCGTTCGCGCGTGCCTGTGTCACGGAGAACCTTCCTTGATGTGGCGCGTGTCAAGGAATGTCCGCCGCTGTGGAACGCGGGGAATTGCAAGAACGAGCCGGGGTGAAGGGCCGCAGGGCGGTTTCGCCTGTGGGGGGCGCGACCCATGAGAAGCAGCGAGCGGAGTGTGCACCTCTCCGTGTGATCCGTGTGAGATCCAGCTGCGCAGCAGGCGCCGGTGTGGCACAGGGACGGTCCGACCGGCCCTGCGGGTTCGATGACCGCGCGACTACAACAGAGATCGACACTAGCACGGCGGGTGCCCGGCCTGTGCGGGAGATAGGTCACCCCGGGTGGGGGAATGCCGGAGGCCCCTTGCGTGCGGCGGCCCCGCACCCCGGTGGCGGGATGCGGGCCGCCGGTGCCGGCCGGGCCGGGACCTCTCGTCTGGATCATCCCGGCGTCGCGGGCCGGCCGAGGACGCACCGCGCCTCACGGCCGGCCTGATCCGGACGAAAGGTCCTAGCCGCGGGTGGTGCGTCGGCGGCGCATCCACCACACCAGGGCGGCGCCCGCGGCGAGCGCCGCTGCCGCGATGCCCGTGACCAGACCGACCGGGATGCTGTTGCCGGTGTCGGCGAGGCCGCCGTCGGGGTCGGCCGGGGGCTTGTGGCCTCCCCCGGTCTGCGTCGCGCTCGGCGCCGGCGCCGACGGGGTGTCGCTCGGTGCCGGCTCGTCACCGCCGGTCGGCGTCGGGGGGGGTCGGGGGGGGTCGGCGTGCCTCCCCGTCGTCGCTCCTGCCCGCGCTGTTGCCGCCGAGCATGAGCATGCCGTCGCGGTCGGCGTCGTCGGTCGCGGCCTTCACCGCCGTGTCCTTGGTGCGCGGTGTGTAGGGGTTCTCCGCGCGGAACTCCTGGCGCGTGACGTTGCGCTTGGGCTGCTTGGAGAAGTCGACTCCGCCGACGGTGACGACCCAGACCTCTGGCCCTTGGCCAGTTCGTACGTGAACTCACCCTCCTTGAAGATCTTGGCGTACCTGTCGAAGACGTCGGTCTTCTTCCAGTCCTGGTGGGGTGCGCGCAGCGGCCACCGGCCGGCGTCGTTGCTGTTGATGATCCGCCGGTAGTCGGTCGGCTGCTCGGCGTCCTGCTGGCGGATCCATTCGGCGGCGACGCGGGCGGTGTACACGCGGCGCAGATCGGCGTACTCGGGCCGGGTGTTGATCCAGTTCTCGACCTCGGGGACGACGGTGCGCCTGAGGACGCTCTCGTTGTGCTCGATCTCGGCCTTGCTGAGCCGGTCCTGGCAGGACTCGCCGCCGCCCGGTCCGGGGGTGTCGATGTCCATGTACTCGGACTGGAGTTTGAGGGGGGCGTCGAGGATGTAGATCCCGCCGTCCTGTTCACGGACCTTGGCGGTCTTCGGCTCGATCCAGTTGCGCCCGGAGTTCAGGCACGGCCAGCCGTCGACCTTCGCGAGGCCGTCCCAGGCGGCCCTGCCCACCTCGGTCTTGGGGTCCATCGCCCTGAAGAAGTCGTGCTTGAGCTGAAGGTCGGCTTCGAGCAGGACCCGGCCGGCGTCGGTCGAGGCGAACGCGTCGTCCATGATCGTGCCGGGGGTGTCCGGGTTGAGGTTCACCCAGAACTTGTCCGGGGTGAGGGCGAGCCACGTGAAGAAGGCGTCGGAGATCATCTGTGCCTTCTCCTTGCCGCCCCAGCCGCCGGACTCGTCCGGGGCCTTCTTGGCGGAGAACGCGTAGTCCACACCTTCGCCCTTGACAGGCTTACCGACGTACCTCAGGTCCAGGGTGGTGAAGTCGATGCCGCCGGGTCCCTTGGGGAAGCGCCCTCCGGAGGCCTGTTCTCGCCGCTGGAGGAAGTCGGCCATGTCCTTCGGCGTCGGCCTGGACTGTTTGATCTGGTCCACCGCGCCGCCACGGGACCCGCTGCTCCTGGACGGATCGGCGTTCATGTAGGGGGCGTTGTACCGGTGCGGGCTGTTGTTGGCCTTCGCGGGCGCCTTCTCGACGGCGACGGAGCGGTGCTCGTGGACCGTGACGCGTTCGCGGCCGAGGCTGTCCTTGCCCAGGTTCTTGCGCATCTCGTCGAAGAACTTCTGCCCGTTGCCGCCGCGTTCCTCGGCGAAGACGAACCGTATCCGGTAGCCGGACTTCTGCCATGCCTTGTTCCGCGTCAGTGCCAGGTCCTTCGGTTTCTGGCTGTCCTCCGGCTTGTTGTTGGACTTGATCTCCACGATCTCCCGGGTCCTCGTGTTGATCGCGTCCAGGATCCGGCGGTGGACCTTGCCGGTCTTCGGGTCGCGGACCTTGATCTCCTTCTGGCATATCCAGTCGGGTCCGACCAGGCCGTAGTCCTTGACGACCTTCGCCTCGAACGCCTTGCCCCGAGGGTCGTGGCCGGACTGCGGGATGTACTTGCCGTCCCGCCAGCCCTCCCAGTCCGCCGCCCACTTGCTGCCGGGCTTGGCGATCTCCTTGGCGTAGTACGCGTACACGCGCCGCGGGTCGCCCTTGCCGTAGGCGTCCGGGTCGGTGCCGATCTTCTTGAGGAACGCGTCGCGTTCGGCCGGGTCGGCGGGCAGTTCCATGCCGTCGTACTGTTTGCCCGGGTTGACGTAGTCGAACTCGTCCCACTGCGCCTTGGGCCGGCTGGAGTCCTTGGCCGGGAGACTGCCGGGGCGCACGCCCCGCAGCCCGTACAGGTCGTCGCAGCGCTTGCCCGGTGACAGCGGCTTCTCCGCGGCCTCTGCGGTGCCGTTCAGCGCGGGCAGCGCCCCGGTGGCGAGGACGGCGGTGCACACGAAGGCGACGGCGCTCCTGGTCAGGGCGCGCAGGCGGTCCGTTCTGTTCCGGTACTTCACGATGAGCAGGTCTTCCCCAAGGGCCCGCTGGGGGTCGTATCCCGTGCGCCACCAGGGCCCCCGTAGTCATGGGCGGCACACAAGGTGCACCACCATAGGTGCGCAACTTTCCTTTCACACAAGGGATTTGGGCGCGTGTCCGGCGTCCCCCGGGCATGTCCACACGACCCTTACAAGACGGTCCCTGTGTCGCGTTATGGTCACCCCATGGAGGAACAGCGGCGCAGGGACGAGCAGGAGTGGGCGGACAATCCGCGGCTGAACGCGTGGACCGCCGCACAGGCCGCCGTGTTCGAGACGCGCTCGCCGTTCGACGGCGGCGGGTGGGACTTCGGTGTCCGGTCCCTCGACCGGCTGGAGGACCTGCTGCGCCGCCGCTTCGCCTCCTACGAGGACATCCTCACGGCCCACGACACCGAGTTCGTCGGCGTCGCCGCCTGGTACCTCGGGGAGGTCCACGTCCGCCTCCACGGCGCGCAGTGGCAGTGCGGGCCCGATCCGGACCCACGCGGCCCCGGGAACCACGAGCCCTACGTCACCGTCCCGTCCGACCGCGCCGGCGAGTTTCCCCCGGCCGACGACGATCCCGACGAGGACGGCCGCCCGCTGACCGTCCCCCTCCACGAACTGGACGCCCTCTTCCTGCGCGGCCCGGGATGTCACCTCCGCGACACGCTCGACCGCTACCGGCCCCGGGAGCGGTGACCACCCGGCCCGTGCCCGTTCCTCGTCGCTCGCGGCCCTGTTACCGGCCGGGGGCCAGGGTGCGCAGGACGTCGAACTCGTTGCCCTCGGGGTCGGCCATGACCACCCAGCTCCGGCCGGCGCCCTGGCCCACGTCCACCCTGGCGGCGCCCAGGGCGAGCAGCCGGGCCACCTCGTCCTCGGTGGTGCCGTCGACCGGGCTGACGTCCAGATGGAGCCGGTTCTTCACCGTCTTGCCCTCGGGCACCCGGACGAAGACCAGGGTGGGCGGCATCTGGCGGGCCCGGACCTCTTCGACGGTCGGCACCCAGGAGCCGATCTCGACCTTGCCCTCGTCGCGGTCGATCACCTCGAAGCCGAGGACGGCGCACCAGAAGGCCGCGAGCCGCCGCGGGTCGTGACAGTCGACGACCAGCTCGGTGAACCTGCTGGTCATCGTTCCTCCGGCGAGTACGGACGGCGCATCAGCGGACGCGCGCCACGGCCGCGTAGATGCCGCTGTCCTCGGCCGGCGGTACCGGCTCCGAGCGGAACCACTCGGGAGCCGTCACCAGGCCGGGTTCGACCAGGTCCAGGCCGTCGAAGAAGCGGGCCACCTCGTCGCGGGTACGGAAGCCGAGGCGGATGCCGGCCCGGGCGTACTCCTCGGTGACCTGCCGCGCCAGGTCGGAGTGCAGGTCGGACGCGGCGTGCGACAGCACGAGGTGGCTGCCCGGCGGCAACGCGTCCACCAGTTCCCGGACGATGCCCCGCGGGTCCAGGTCGTCGGGGAGGAAGTGCAGGAGGGCGATCAGGGACAGGGCCACGGGGCGTGAGAAGTCGAGGATCTGGCGCGCGTGGCGGAGTATCTCGCCCGGTTCGCGCACGTCGGCCTGGAGGTAGTCCGTGGTGCCCTCGGGGCTGCTGACGAGCAGCGCCTCGGCGTGACGCAGCACGATGGGGTCGTTGTCGACGTATACGATCCGCGCCGCGGGGACCGCGCGCTGGACGATCTGGTGCAGGTTCGGCTCGGTGGGGATGCCGGTGCCGATGTCGAGGAACTGGTCGACGCCCTGGTCCGCGAGCCAGGCGGCGGCGCGGTGCATGAACGCGCGGTTCTGCCGGGCCGCGTCCTTCGCCTCGGCCGGCAGCTTCCGCCCGACGGCCTCGTCGACCGGGTAGTTGTCCTTGCCGCCCAGGAGCCAGTCGTAGACCCGCGCCGGCTGCGCCCTGCTGGTGTCGGTCCGCGGCGGTGTGGGGGATGTGCCCGTCGGCATGCGCGTCCGTCCTTGTGGGTGGGGGTGACCGGAACCCTGACGATCACCGAGTCTGACACACCGACAGGCCCGCCCATAGAGTCGGTTCGTGGTCGCCGACGCGACGGTCGGCGGCCACCGCCCCGGTCAGGTGCGGGCCGGCGGCGGTGCCGTGCTCGCGCGGTGCACCAGGCGGGCCGGGACCAGGCTGGTGCCCCGTTCCGGGCCCTCCTGGCGCATCTTGCGCAGGACCGCCTGCACGCAGAGCCGTCCCACCTCGGCGAAGTCCTGGTGGAGGGTGGTGAGCGGGGGCAGGAAGGAGGATGCCTCGGGGATGTCGTCGAAGCCGACGACGCTCACGTCCTGCGGGACCCGCCGACCGTGCTCGTGCAGGGCCCGCAACAGCCCCAGCGCCATCTGGTCGTTGGCGGCGAAGACGGCCGTGCACTCCTCGCGGGCGGCGAGGTCCAGGCCGGCCCGGTAGCCGGACTCCGCCGACCAGTCGCCCCGGACCAGGGGCGGTGCCTCCCGCCCCGCCTCGGCGAGCGCGGCGCGCCAGGCGTCGGTGCGGCGCTGGGCGGCGAACGAGTCCTCGGGGCCGGCCAGGTGCCACACCGTGCGGTGGCCGAGGCCGAGCAGATGCCGTACGGCCTCGCGGGTGCCGCCGTGCTGGTCGGTGTCGACGACCGTGTAACGGTCGCCGGCGTCGGAGTCGACCACCACCACCTGGACGTGCGGCGGCAGTTGGACCGTCGCCGCGTCGAGGAGGTGGACCTCCATGATGACGATCACGGCGTCGACGGCGAGCTCCTCCAGCCGGGAGAACGCGCCGCGCACCTCGTCCTGGGTGGGCACGGCGACCGGCAGCAGCGTCACCGCGTACCCCTCGCGCGCGGCGGAGGTGGCGATCGCCTCCAGCGTGCGCACGTTGCCCGTGGTGGCGAGGGTGAAGGTGATGACGCCTATCGTGCGGAACTCGCCCCGCTTCAGCGCGCGTGCGGCGCTGTTGGGCCGGTAGCCGAGCTCCTTCATCGCGGCGAGGACCTGACGGCGGGTCTCCTCGGTGACCCCGGGGTAGCCGTTGGACACCCGGGAGACGGTCTGCGCCGAGACCCCCGCGAGCCGGGCCACGTCCGCCATGGAGGCGGTGGCACGGACCCGGGCGCGGCGCCGGGTGGCGGGTGCGCCGGCAGTACCCGCCTCCGCCCCGGCTCCCGCTCCCGCCGTCGCGACGGGCGGGCCGTTCCGGTCCGCCGCCGCTTCGTCGACCGTCTCCACTCGGTGTCCGCCGCCTTCCTGTCTCGCGCGTCACGGTCCACAAGAGGACCCTTGACCGTCGTCCTCGGGGCAGTGTAGACATTCCGCCACCGGATGTTTACGTAAACATAACAGCTCAGTGCGTTTCCGCGACGAGAGATGTTTGCGTAAACATCCGGCCGGGCGACGTGCCGCCCGGCTCCGTGCCGGGTGCCGAGCCGCTGGTGACCGGAACGCCGACGAGCGAGGAACGACCATGACGACGCTGCATCCGCCGGCGGCCGCAGAGCCGCGGCCGGCCCCGCCTCCGGCGAGACGGGACCGGCGCTCCTGGAAGGGCTGGGGGTTCATCGGTCCGTTCGTGGCCGTCTTCGCCCTGGTCTTCCTCGCACCGATCGCCTACTCGGTCTACCTGAGCCTGTTCCGCGACCAGCTCATCGGCGGCAACACCTTCGTCGGGTTCGACAACTACCGGCAGGCGCTCAAGGACGAGCTGTTCTGGGCCTCGCTGGGCCGGGTGGCGCTGTTCCTCGTGGTGCAGGTGCCGATCATGCTGGGCATCGGTCTGCTGGTGGCGCTGGCCCTGGACAGCGGCCGGCTCTACGGCAGAAGCTTCTTCCGCATCACGATCTTCCTGCCGTACGCGGTGCCCGCCGTGGTCGCCACCCTGATGTGGGGCTTCATGTACGGCACCAAGTACGGCCTGGTCGGCGACTTCAACTCGGCCTTCGGCTGGTCGCTGCCCGACCCGCTCTCCGCCGACCTGGTGCTGGCCTCCATCGGCAACATCGTGACCTGGGAGTTCGTCGGCTACAACATGCTGATCTTCTACTCGGCGCTGCGGGTCGTCCCGCACTCCCTGTACGAGGCGGCGGAGATCGACGGCGCCGGCCAGTGGCGGGTCGTCACCGCGATCAAACTGCCCGCCATCCGCGGCGCGCTGGTGATCGCGACGATCTTCTCCGTCATCGGCAGCTTCCAGCTCTTCAACGAGCCGAGCATCCTGCGTCCGCTCGCCCGCAACGCCATCACCACGGACTACACCCCCAACTTCTACACGTACTCGCTGTCCTTCAGCGGCCAGCAGCACAACTACTCCGCGACCGTGGCCATCATCATGGGCCTGATCACGATGGTGGTCGCCTACGTCGTGCAGCTTCGCGGCATGCGCAAGGGAGCGTGACCCGATGACCACCCCTGTCACCACCCCCGCACCCGCCGCCACGGCCCCCGGCGGTGTGCGGAGCGCCCCGCGTCTGCGGCGCGCCAAGCGGCACCGCCCGGGCCGGCCCCGGCGCAGCAAGCTGCTGACCGCGCTGACCTCGCTGGTGGTCCTCTACACCGTGGTCCCGCTGATCTGGCTGGTCGTCAACGCCACCAAGACCCAGTCGGGTCTGGCCAACTCGAGCGGCCTGTGGTTCGCGGACGACTTCGCGCTGTGGGACAACATCCGGGACACCTTCACCTACCACGACGGTGTGTTCACGCGCTGGCTCCTCAACACCCTGCTGTACGTGGTGCTGGGCGCCGGCGGCGCCACCCTGCTGGCGGTGCTCGGCGGGTACGCGCTGGCGAAGTTCGACTTCCCCGGCAAGCGGGGCGTCTTCGCCACGGTCATCGGCGCGGTGGCGGTGCCCGGTACGGCGCTCGCCGTCCCCACCTTCCTGATGTTCAGCAAGATGGGTCTGACCGACACCCCCTGGGCGGTCATCCTCCCGTCGCTGGTGTCGCCGTTCGGCCTGTACCTGATGTGGGTGTTCGCCACCGAGGCGATCCCCACCGAACTGCTGGAGGCCGCCCGGATGGACGGCGCCGGAGAGGCGCGCACCTTCTTCCAGGTGGCGCTCCCGCTGCTCGCCCCCGGCATCGTGACCGTGCTGCTGTTCACCACGGTCGCCACCTGGAACAACTACTTCCTGCCGTTGATCATGCTCAAGGACCCGGACTGGTACCCCCTGACCCTGGGCCTGAGCGCGTGGAACTCCCAGGCGGAGACCGTCGGCGGCGAGGTCGTCTTCAACCTGGTGATCACCGGTTCCCTCATCACGATCCTGCCGCTCGTCGCCGCGTTCCTGTTCCTGCAGAAGTACTGGCAGTCGGGACTCGCCGCCGGAAGCGTCAAGGAGTGACCCGCGGCCCGCCGACCGCCCCGACCCCGCACCCACGTTCGCGCGCCCCCCACCCCATCTGTCCCACCCACGAAGAAGTGGAAGCACACTCATGCGCAGAAGGACCAGCCGCCTGCTGGGCGGTATCGCCCTCGTGACCTCCCTCGCCCTGGGCGCCACCGCCTGCGGCGGCTCGGACGACGGCTCCGGCACCGAGGCGGTCTCCGCCGAGGACATCCAGGCGGCCCTGGACAAGGGCGGCACGGTCACCGTCTGGTCGTGGGAACCCACGCTGAAGACGGTCGCCGCCGACTTCCAGAAGAAGTACCCCAAGGTCAAGATCAACCTGGTCAGCGAGCGTTCCGGCGACAAGCACTACACCGCGCTGTCGAACGCCATTTCCGCCGGCAAGGGCGTACCGGACGTCGCCCAGCTCGAGTACTTCTCGGTCGGCCAGTACTCCCTCACCAAGGGCCTGACCGACCTGTCCGGCTTCGGCGCGGACAAGCTGGCCTCGAAGTACACGCCGGGCCCGTGGAACGCCGTCACCGAGGGCGACAAGGTCTACGGCCTGCCCATGGACTCCGGCCCGATGGCGCTGTTCTACAACAAGCAGGTCTTCGACAAGTACAAGATCACCGTCCCCACCACCTGGGACGAGTACCTGGAAGCGGCCCGCAAGCTGCACAAGGCCGACCCCAAGGCCTATATCGCCAACGACACCGGTGACGCCGGTTTCACCACCAGCCTGCTCTGGCAGGCCGGTTCGCGGCCCTACAAGGTCGACGGCACCAAGGTGAAGATCGACTTCAGTGACGCGGGCGCCCAGAAGTTCACGGCCGTCTGGCAGAAGCTGATCGACGAGAAGCTGCTCGCGCCGGTCACCAGCTGGACCGACGACTGGTACAAGGGTCTCGGCGACGGCTCCATAGCCACCCTGTCGACCGGCGCCTGGATGCCCGCCAACTTCGAGTCGGGCGTGCCGAACGCCTCCGGCCGGTGGCGCGTGGCCGCCCTGCCCGCGTGGGCCAAGGGCGACAAGGCCAGCGCGGAGAACGGCGGCAGCGCGCTGACCGTGCCCGCCCTCGCCGAGAACAAGGAACTGGCCTACGCCTTCGTGGAGTACGCCAACTCCGGTGACGGTGTCGCCTCCCGCGTCTCCGAGGGCGCCTTCCCCGCCACCCAGGCGGAGCTGAAGTCCACCGAGTTCCTCGACAAGGAGTTCTCGTACTTCGGCGGCCAGAAGGCCAACGAAATCTTCGCCGCCTCCGCCGCCAACGTCGCCGACGACTGGTCGTACCTGCCCTTCCAGGCGTACGCCAACTCGATCTTCAACGACACGGTCGGCAAGGCCTACATCTCCGGCACCACGCTGCCGGACGGTCTGAAGGCCTGGCAGGACGCCTCCGTGAAGTACGGCGAGGAGCAGGGCTTCACCGTCGAGAAGTAGCGACACGCACCACCCCGCGGGCGGCGCGCGCACCCGCGCGCCGCCCGATGCGCCCACCCGGAAGGACCGCCATGATCTCCACCCTCCTGTCCCGTACCGGCGGGACGGACGGTGACACCGCCCCCCGTCTCCTCTTCGGTGCCGACTACAACCCCGAGCAGTGGCCCCGGTCCGTGTGGGAGGAGGACGTCCGGCTGATGCGGGAGGCCGGCGTGAACCTCGTGTCCGTCGGCATCTTCTCCTGGGCCCGCATCCAGCCGACGGCGGACACCTGGGACTTCGGCTGGCTGGACGAGGTGCTCGACCTGCTGCACGAGGGCGGGGTCGGCGTCGACCTGGCCACCGCCACCGCCTCCCCGCCGCCGTGGCTGACCACGGCCCACCCGGAGGTCCTCCCGGTCACCGCCACCGGCGAGACCCTGTGGCCGGGCGCCCGCCAGCACTGGCGTCCCACCTCGCCCGTCTTCCGCCGGTACGCCCTGGACCTGGTGCGGAAGATCGCCGAGCGCTACCGGGACCACCCGGCGCTCGTCGCCTGGCACGTCAGCAACGAGCTGGGCTGTCACAACGTCTACGACTACTCCGACGACGCGGCCCGTGCCTTCCGGGAGTGGCTGCGCGAGCGGTACCGCACCCTGGACGCGCTCAACGACGCGTGGGGCACCGCGTTCTGGTCGCAGCGGTACTCCGCCTGGGAGCAGATCCTGCCGCCGCGACTGGCCGCCTCGCACCCCAACCCGACGCAGCAGCTGGACTTCAAGCGGTTCTCGTCGGACGCGCTGAAGGACCACCTGCGCGCCGAGCGGGACGTCCTGCGCGAGATCACCCCGGACGTGCCGGTCACCACCAACTTCATGGTGATGGGCAACACCAAGGGCATGGACTACGCGGACTGGGCGGAGGAGATCGACTTCGTCTCCAACGACCACTACGTGCACCCCGGCCCTCAGGACCGCGACGAGCTGTCCTTCTCCGCCAACCTCACCAGCGGCATCGCCGGCGGCCGGCCGTGGTTCCTGATGGAGCACTCGACCAGCGCCGTCAACTGGCAGCCGGTGAACGTGGCCAAGCGCCCCGGCGAGCTGGCGCGCGACTCCCTGCTGCACGTGGCGCACGGGGCGGACGCGGTCTGCTTCTTCCAGTGGCGGCAGTCGGCGGCGGGCGCCGAGAAGTACCACTCGGCGATGGTGCCGCACGCCGGCGCGGACAGCGACCTGTTCCGCTCGGTGGCCGAACTCGGCGCCACGCTCAAGGCGCTGGCCCCGGTGTCCGGCAGCGAGCGGGAGCCCGCGACGGTCGGCATCGTGTACGACTGGGACTCGTGGTGGGCCAGCGAGCAGGACTCCCATCCCACCTCGCTGCTCGACTACCGGCAGGAGGCCCTCGACTGGTACGCGGCGCTGCTGCGCCTCGGCATCCGCGCCGACCTGGTCACCACCCGGTCCGACCTGCACCGTCACCAGGTGCTGATCGCGCCGGTGCTGCACCTGGTGCCCGCCGACCTGGCCAAGACCCTCACCCGGTACGCCGAGCAGGGCGGCCATCTGATCACCACCTACTTCTCGGGCGTCGTCGACGAGCACGACCACGTGTGGCTCGGCGGCTACCCGGGCGCCCTGCGGGACCTGCTGGGCATCCGGGTCGACGAGTTCGCGCCGTTGCTCGCCGGGGACGGCGTGGAGCTGGACGACGCCACGACCGGCACGCTGTGGACCGACCGCATCACGGTGACCGCCGACGAGACGGAGGTCCTGGTCCGCTACCGCACGGGTGAGCAGGCCGGCCGGCCCGCCGTCACCCGCCGCCCGACGGGCAGCGGCTCCGCGGCCTACGTCTCCACCCGGCTCGGCGTGGACGGGCTCACCGCGCTGCTGCCGCGGCTGCTGGAGCCTTCCGGTGTGGAGAGCGAACTGCCCGCCGTGGCACGGGGATCGGTGGAGCCGGTGGTCCGCCGGGGTCCCGGGGGCCGGTTCGTGTTCCTGGTGAACCGCACCGACGGCACCGTCCCGGTGCCGGGCCTCGGCGGCGAGGTGCTGCTCGGCTCCGCCGACGCCGACGGCACCCTCACCCTCGGCCCGCGCGCCGTCGCCGTACTGCGGCAGCCCGCTTCCTGACGGTCGGCCGAGCGTCGGGAACGCGCCGGGCCGATCAGCCGCCCACGGGTCGAGCGGTCCGGTGAGTGACTCGCCGGGCCGCTCATCCGTGCGGGTCCCCGACGGTGACCACGCGCGCCCACTCGGGCGGGGTGTCCGGCACGTACTCCGGACCGTCCTCGTCGGCGGCCCGGCCGGGGCGGGGGAACAGGCCGACCACCGTCCGGCAGGGGGGACGTGAGGCGGGCCAGCGCGTCCGGCCGTCGGTGAGGACGACCAGCACGTCGGGGCGGGGCCGGGCGGCAAGTGCCCTGGCGAAGCCGGCCCGCAGATCGGTGCCTCCGCCCCCGACCAGGGGGACCCCCTCCGCGCGGCACAGCCGGTGCACCTCGTGGGACGCGGCGTCGCAGGGCACCACCGACACCAGGTCGCGGCGCCCGCCCACGGCACGCGAGATCGCCGTCACCTCCAGCAGCGCGCTGCCCAGTTCGGTGTCGCTGACCGAGCCCGAGGTGTCGACGACGACGGACACCCGGGGCGGCGTGCGCCGCAGGCTCGGCAGCACGGCGCCCGGCACGGAGGCCGACCTCCGGGCCGGGCGGCCGTAGCTGTAGTCGTCGCCCGAACCGGAGGCGGCGACCGCGGAGCGCATCGCCGCGCCGAGCAGGTCCCGCCAGGGCTGCGGCGGGTGGAAGACCTCCTCGGCCCAGCGCCGCCACCGCTTCGGCGTCCTGCCCGGCCGGCCCGCGATGCCCTGTGCCACCCGGAAGCGGACGGCGTCGCGTTCCTGGTCGGTCAGGCCGTGCGCGCCGTCCGGGCCCAGGTCCCACTCCCGTTCGAGGCCGTCGGCGCCGCTGCCGCAGTCCAGCCAGACGAGGGTGCGGGTGTGCGCGCCCAGCCGGAACCGCCGCAGGTACTCCTCCATCAGCAGCCCGGACTCCAGCCCCAGCATCTCCGGCAGGACGATGTCGTCGGGCCGTGGCAGTCCGTCGCCGTACACGTCGTCGTTGATCTCGCAGTCGGCGGCGATGTTCGTCCGCAGCCGCTCCCCGGCCCGTCGAGTCCCTGCTCGCGGGCCACGCGGTCGCCGCGTCCGTGATGGTCGCGCAGCAGGTGGGACACCTCGTGCACCCAGACGCCGGCCAGTTCCTCCAGGGGCGTCGCGGCGACGTACACCGGCGAGACGTAGCACCGCCAGTACCGGTCGACGGCCATCGTGGGCACGTCGCGGGACGCGACGGGGTTCAGGGCGAACAGGGCGGTGGCGAGGTAGGGGCGGGCGCGGACGGCCAGCAACCGGGCGGCGAGCAGTTTGTCGAGGTCGAGCGCGGGGGCCGCGGTCCGCGGCGGGTGCGTGGTCATCGGGTCGGCCCTTCGTCACCCGGGCAAGGGCCTGGGCGGCGCGCCGGGACAGCGACAGGGCGCGGGTGAGCCGTTCGACCGTCGGGGGGACGTCCCAGTCCTCGCGGCGCAGGGCGGCGAGGGTGGTCGCGGGGACGACGACCAGGTCGGGCGCGCCGGTGTCGAGGGCGCGGGCCAGCAACGCCCAGGCGGCGTCCCAGCGGGCCCGTTCGGGACGGGCGCGCACGGCCGCGACCACGGCGTCCAGCGTGGCCTGGCGCAGATCGCCCCGGTCGGGCAGCTCGGCGCCGGCCGGGTCGGCGAGCAGCGTCTCCGGGTCGGGGAGGTCCAGCCGGTCGAGGCTCGCCAGCAGCTCCAGGCCCGGTCCGTCCCGACGGTGCCCCGGACCAGCAGGGAGAGGACGTCGCGGCCGGATCCGGCGGCGGTCGCGAAGGCGATCAGGTGCAGGGTCATCTCCCAGCTGCGCGGTGAGGGCCAGGGTCCGCCGCGGCGGGTCTCGCCGTTGGGCAGCCGGTGCACCAGCGGGGGCCGTGCGGTGAGGAAGGCGCACACCGCGCGGCGGGCGAAGGCCACCGCCTCCGGCATGCGGTGCGGGTCGAGTGCGGGCAGGGTGGCCCGGGGCCAGGTGCCGCCGAGACCCCGGACGACGACTTCGGGGTCGTGCGTCCAGTTCAGGTGGACGAAGCGGTTCGCCAGCGGGGGGCTGAGTTCCCAGCCGTCGGCGGCCGAGGCACGCGGGTTGGCGGCGGCGACGATCCGCACGCCGGGCGGCAGCCGCAGCGCGCCGATGCGGCGTTCCAGGACCAGCCGGAGCAGGGCGGCCTGTACGGCGGGCGGCGCGGTGGAGAGTTCGTCGAGGAACAGCAGACCGCGCCCGGCGCGGACCAGGCGGACCGCCCAGTCCGGCGGGGCCATGGGAACGCCCTGTTCGGCGGGGTCGTCGCCGACGACGGGCAGTCCGGAGAAGTCGGACGGCTCGTGCACGCTGGCGATCACGGTGGTCAGGGGCAGGTCGAGGGCGGTGGCCAGCTGGGTGAGCGCGGCGGTCTTGCCGATGCCCGGCTCGCCCCAGAGGAGTACGGGCAGGTCGGCGGCGACGGCGAGGGTGAGCGCCTCCAGCTGGATGTCGGGGCGCGGTTCGGTGGTGGTGTCGCGCAGCAGGGTGAGCAGGTCACCGGCGACGTCGAGCCGGGAAGGGGCGGACACGGGCATGGGCATGGGTCATCACCTGTGGGTGTGGCGGGAGTCGGGTGAACGCGAGGCCGGGGACCACGTCCCCGGGTGGTCAGCGGCGGGTGGCGTGGCGAGGGTGGGAGCGGTGGTCGCGTCGCCGGGCGGGGGCGGGCAGGACCCGGTGGTCGGCGGGGCCGCTCAGGCCCGCCCGGTACAGCCCGTGGGCGAGCCGCCGCAGCGCGGCCTCTTCGAGGGCGTCCTTCAGCGGCCCGTCGCGCAGGCGCGCCTGTGGCCCCAGCAGATTCCCGACGACGGCCAGCGCGCCGTCGGTGTCTCCGTGGTCCAGGCGTTCGCGAACTCCGGTGAGGCAGTCCGGCCGCCGGTGGGCACGGTCGAGGAACCGCAGGCAGGGCAGCGGGGTGCCGGTCAGTTCGACCAGCAGTTCCTCCCGCCGCATCTCGTCCGGCGTGTGGTCCAGCGGGACCAGGACGCCGTCCACGAGGGCGACCCGGTGCCGGTCCCCCCGGCACTCCACGAGGTGGGGTTGCCCGGGATCCGGTCCCGGCGGCGGTCCGGTGACCGTGTGACCGGGTGCGAGGGCGGCGGCGACCAGCGGGTGCAGCCGTCCGGCCTCGATCGCGCCGGCCCGGAGCAGGTCGAGGTCGGGGAGGACGTACGTCGCCGCGTCCGGCAGCAGGGGCAGCACCGTGAACGCCGTGTCCGCGTCCGGCGGTTCGGCGCGTACCGCCTGCGGTACGGGTCCGGCGCCGGACAGGTGCAGGACGATCCGGTGGCGGGCGTCGATCCGCACGGTCACGGCACCTGCCGTGCGGCCCGTGTCGCGGAGCAGGATGCGGGCCTCCTCGGCCCACCGGTCCACAGCGCAGTGGTGACCCGGCGGCAGCAGCCCGGGCTCCACCGTGACCGGCGCCTGCGCGCCGTCACCGGCCGGGTGGTCCGCACCGGAACGGTGCCGTAGTTCGTGCGCGCGTCGGGCGTCCCACAGATGGCGGTGGAGGTCGAACCGGAACCGCCGGCCGGGGCGGGGGCGCGGGTGTCCGCGGGAGCCGTCGTGGAGCCGTTCGCCGTCCCACAGCGCGAGGCTCATGCGCTGGCCGCCCGCCGCCCACGCGGGCGGGGTGCGGACCACCAGCCACACAGGGCGCGGCCCGTGGGGGCCGTCCGCCGCGTAACGGGCGAGAGTGACGGTGGCGCCCGGCCGCAGCAGCCCGTCGGGGGCGGTCCTCGGCATGTGCCAGCGCAGCAGGTCGGGTGCCAGATGCCGTAGGTCGGCACGCAGTCGGCCCGTGAGGTCACGGCCGTGGGTGCGGGTCAGGTCGCGCGGCCGCAGGTCGACGTCGATGTTCGCGGCGGCGCACGCCCCCGCCCAGTCGCCGACGCTCCGGCGGGCGGTCGCGGTCTCGATCATGGGCGGCGGCACGGCGTACTCGCGCACGCGCCGCCAGAGGGAACGACGAGGATCCTCGTCCACGGGGAGTGGGTGCATCAGCACTCACCTTGCGTGGACGGAACCCCCCTTCTGCGGACGGTTGAAGTGATCATCGCGGTCAGGATAGTGCGCCGCCCGTCACCCTGTCAGGTGACTTTTCCCCGGGCGGGGCGGCCTCTCCACGGGGAACGTGCGGTAGTTGCGGTGTAAACCGACCTCCCCCACGGGCATGCCTTGTCATGAACCTGCCGTCCGGTGGTCGGACCGCGGTCTCATGGAGGTGTGGGATGCACCGAAGAATCGCCACCGCGCTCGCCACCCCGGCCCTCGCCCTCGTCGGTGTCCTCGGCACCGCCACCGCCGCCGACGCGGCACCCGCGGACAAGCCCCAGGTGCTGTCCAGCTGGACCCAGACCGGCGCGTCCAGCCACAACCAGTGGGCCGCCGCCCGCGCCAACCGGTCCGCCTGGTCGGCCTACCAGTTCGACTGGTCCACCGACTACTGCTCCTCCTCCCCCGACAACCCCTTCGGCTTCCCGTTCTCCACCGCCTGCGCCCGCCACGACTTCGGTTACCGCAACTACAAGGCCGCCGGTGCCTTCTCCGCCAACAAGACCCGGCTCGACAGCGCCTTCTACGAGGACCTCAAACGCGTCTGCAACGGCTACGGCCGCGCCGGCAGGACCGCCTGCGACCGCACCGCGTGGACCTACTACCAGGCCGTCAAGGCCTTCGGCTGACCGTCACCGGCCAAGAACACCGCGGGCCCCGTGGCCGGGAGAGGCAACTCCCGGCCACGGGGCCCGCGGTGACGTCCCGCACCGCCTACCGGCGGCTGCGCACCAGCACATGGAGGAAGTACGGCGTGCCGATCACGGCCGTCATCAGACCGGCACCCAACTGCGCCGGGGCGATGACCGTACGGCCCAGCAGGTCCGCCGTGCACACCAGTACGGCGCCCAGCAGCACGGCGACCGGGAGCACCCGGGTGTGCCGCCGGCCGACCAGGGTCCGGGCGGCGTGCGGTGCCACCAGGCCGACGAAGCCGATGGTGCCCGCGGCGGCCACGGCGGTCGCGGTGAGCAGCACGCTCAGCACGAGGAAGCCGAGCCGGCCCCGGGACAGGTCGAGACCGAGCAGCCGGGGGGTGTCCTCGTCCAGCGAGACCAGGTCGAGTTCGCGGTGCCGGACGGCGGCCACCGCGACACCGGCGACGAGGACCAGGGCGAGCGGCACCACGTCCGGCAGGGTCCGGCCGTACGTGGAGCCCGACAGCCAGGTGAGCGCCTTGGTGGCGTTGAACGGGTCGGTGAGCACGATCAGCAGGCTGATCACCGCGGTCGTCCCCGACGCCACGCCGATGCCGACGAGGACCAGCCGGTTCTGCTGGAACCCGCCGCGCGCCGCGAGCCCGAACACCAGGACCGCGGTGAGCGCGGACCCGGCGAAGGCCGCCCCGGCGACGCCCCACCCCCCGGCCGTCGGGACGGTGGTCACGAGGATCACGGCGCCGAGCGCACCGCCGCCGGAGACGCCGAGGACGGACGGTTCCGCCAGCGGGTTGCGGGTGACGGCCTGGACCAGGGTGCCGGCCAGCGCGAGCGCGGCGCCCGCGAGGAGCGCGGCGAACACCCGGGGCGTGCGGGTGTCGAGCACGAACGAGACGGTCCTGCCCGCCCTGCCCTGCGCCCAGTTGACCACGTCGCCCAGCAGCAGCTTGCTGTCGCCGAGCAGCAGGCCCGCCACGGTGACGCCGGCCAGGGCGAGCACCAGCACCGCCAGCGTGGTCAGGAAGACCCTACGGCTGCGGATGCGCAGCTTGTCGGGGGCGGTGGCGCCCCCGGTGTCGCGCAGCCGGGCCGCCATCACCACCAGGAACGTGGCGCCCACGAAGCTGGTGACCACGCCGGTGGGCACCGCCACGGCCGTGTCCGCGTCGACCAGCGCGCGCAGCAGCACGTCCGCCCCGAGCACCAGCGCGGCGCCGACGAGACCGGCGACGGGCGCGCCCGCGCGCAGCCGCCGCAGACCCCTGGACCGGCAGGCGAGGGGGCGGGCGAGCGCCGGGGCGCACAGGCCGACGAAGCCGATCGGGCCGGCGAGGGTGACGGCCGCGGCGGACAGCAGCGTGGCCAGCACGACGGCCGTGACGCGGGTGGCCCGTACGGGTACGCCCAGTCCGCGCGCGGTGTCGTCGCCGAGCGCGAGGGCGTCGACCCGGCGGGCGACGAGGAGCAGTCCGGCGAGTCCGGCCACGACGACGGGCAGCATCTGCAGCACGCCGTCGAAGCCGTTCTGGCCGATGTTGCCCTGGTTCCACTGGTAGAGGCCCTCGGTCTGCCGCGGGAACAGCAGGAGCAGCCCCTCGGTGACGGCGGTGAGTCCGAGCGCGAGCGCGGTACCGGCCAGCACCAGCCGTACGGTGCCGGCGCCGAGCCCCGACAGGCCGAGGACGACGGCCGCCGCGGCGAGACCGCCCGCGAAGGCGATGCCGGACGAGGCAAGCAGCGGCAGCGACAGGCCGGTGACGGCGGCGATGCCGAGCGCGAAGTAGGAACCGGCGTTGACCGCGAGGGTGTCCGGGGAGGCCAGGACGTTGCGGCTGACGGCCTGGAGGGCGAGGCCCGCGATGCCGAGGGCCGCGCCCACGAGCAGCCCGGCGGCGGCCCGGGGCAGTCGCGAGGCGATGACGACGGACGCGTCGGCCGGGTCGGCCCGCCCCGTGAGGGCCTTGAGCACCTCGGCCGGGCCGACCGCGGCCGTGCCCTGGGTGATGTCGACGACGGCGAGGGCGGCGACCAGGAGCACGAGCGCGGTCGTCACCGCGGCCGCGCCCGCCCGGGACGGGACCGTCTCCGGGCGGACGGTGGGAGGGGTGGCGGTGACGGCCATCGCGCTACTTCGTCAGGGCCGCGACGAGGGAGTCGACGTAACGCTCCATGGAGCCGGTGCCGCCGAACATCCAGATGCCGTCGTCCAGGCGGTGCACGTCACCGGACTTCACGAACGGCAGCGACGTCCACACGGAGTTCTTCGCGAGCTCCTTGCCGAACGGGTCACTGCTCGCGTCCTGCTTGTTGCCGATGTAGACGAACTTCGCCTCGCCCAGGCCGCTCAGGCCCTCGACGTCGGTCGAGCCCAGGCCGTAGGCCGGGTCGCCCTCGACCTTCCAGGCGTTCTTCAGGCCGAGCCGCTCGTTGACGCCGCCGATGAGGGAGCCGGAGGTGTAGGGGCGCACGGAGACCTGGTTGGAGGCGACGTAGCCGTCGGCGAAGGCGATCCGGGCGCCCTTCAGGCCGGCCGCGTCAAGGGCCTTGGCGCCCTCGGCGAGCTTCGCGTCGAAGTTCTTCTCCAGGGTGGCCGCCTGCTCGGTGGTGCCGGTGGCCTTCGCGATGAGGTCGACGTTCTCCAGCATGCGCCCGACCGGGTCGGAGGCGTCCGCGGACTTCACCTGGAGGACCGGGGCGATCTTCCGCAGCTGCTTGACCGCGTTCGGCTGGAGGTCCGTGGTGGCGACGATCAGGTCGGGGTCGAGCGCGGCGATGGTGTCCACGCTGGGCTCGCCGCGGGTGCCGATGTCCTTGGCGTCGTTGGTCAGCGGCACAGCGCTGTCCCACGTCTTGTAGCCCTTGACGTCGGCCACGCCGACCGGCTCGACGCCGAGCGATATGAGGTGCTCGACGACGTTCCACTCGGTGCCGACGACCTTCTTGGCGGGGCCGTCGAGTTCCACCTTCGCGCCGGACGCGTCGGTGAGGGTGATGGGCTCGGCCGACGCCTTGGGCTTCTCGTCGGCCGCCGGCTCGGTGGTGCCGCAGGCGGCGAGCAGCAGGGCCGCGGCGGCGGCCAGGGGCGCGGTGCGCAGGAGGCGTCTCATGAGGTGGTGCTGAGCCTTTCGCTTCGGGTGTGGTGACGGCCGATGGCGCGGGTGCGCAGCCGGCCGGTGAGGGGGTCGGTGTCCACCTCGATGCGGATGCCGTAGACCTCGGTCAGCCGCTCGGGGGTGAGGACGTCCTCGGGTGCGCCCTCGGCGACGACGCGTCCGGCCGCCAGGAGCACGACGCGGTCGGCGACGGCTGCCGCCTGGTCGAGGTCGTGCAGCACGACGCCGACGGCGATGCCCTGGTCGTCCGCCAGCTCGCGCACCAGGTCGAGGAGTTCGACCTGGTAGCGCAGGTCGAGGTAGGTGGTGGGCTCGTCGAGGAGCAGCACGCCGGTCTCCTGCGCGAGGCAGCCGGCCAGCCAGACGCGCTGGAGCTGTCCGCCGGAGAGATGTTCGGCGCCGCGGTCGGCGAGTTCGGTGACGCCGGTGAGGGCGAGGGCGCGGTCGACGGCGGCCCGGCCGCCCGGGTCGGTGCCGCCCCAGCGGCCCCGGTGCGGGTAGCGGCCGAACTCCACGACGTCGCGCACGCTCAGGCCGGTCGGGGTGGGCCGGCCCTGCAGCAGCAGGGCGACGCGCCGGGCGAACTCCCGGGGGCCGAGGGCCAGCGCGTCGGTGCCGGTGTCGATCGTGAGGGTGGCCCGCCGGGGCCGCTGCAGGCGGGCGACGGTGCGCAGCAGGGTCGACTTGCCGCTGCCGTTGGGGCCGACGAGGACGGTCACCTCGCCGGGCCGCAGGGTCAGCTCCGCGTCGTGCACGACGTCCGTGCCGTCGTACGCCACGGTCACGCCGGTGGCCGACAGTTCATGCCCGTGCCGGCCGGGAAGCACCTCTTCACCAGGAATCACGAGGCCAGGTTAGCCTAACCTTAGTGCCGGTTGTCACGGGGTGACCTGGGAAAGCCCGGGGAGGCTGTCACCGCCTCAGAAGGCGTACCGGACACCCAGCCACGGCGTACGGCGGGCGATGATGTCGCGCAGCTCCGCGAGCGCCTGGCGTTTGACCCCCGTGTGGTAGCGGAGGTTGAGGGCGCCGTTCTGCGACCGCTTGGTCTCCTGCGCGGCCGGCTGCCACAGCACGTCCTCGCCGCGCGGGTGCCAGCGGAGGTTCACCTCGTGCAGGTCCGCGTTGTGGGTGAGCATGATGACCTCGGCCAGCGCCTGCCGTTTGACCCGCTCCGGCAGGACGTCGTCCATGTGCCGCAGCAGTTCGTCCCAGGCGTCCTGCCAGCCGGGGCGGACGACGACGGGCGAGAGGTTGAAGTGCACCTCGTAGCCCGCGTCGAGGAAGTCCGCGGCGGCGGCGATCCGCCGGTCCACCGGGCTGGTGCGCAGGTCCAGCAGGCGGGAGTCGTCGGCGGGCATCACCGAGAACCGGACGCGGGTACGGCCGCGCGGGTCGAGCTCCAGCAGGTCGGGGTTGACGAACTTGGTGGCGAAGGACGCCTTGGCGGTGGGCCAGTCACGGAAGGCACGGATCAGGTCGGCGGTGTTGTCGCAGATCAGTGCGTCGACCGAGCAGTCGCCGTTCTCCCCGATGTCGTACACCCACGCCTCGGGTCGCACTGGTTCGGCTCCGTCTTCGGGCCCCGCGCGGCGACGTGACGGCCGAGGTGGGCGACGATCGCGTCGATGTTGGTGAACAGGGTGATCGGGTTGGCGAAGCCCTTGCGGCGGGGCACGTAGCAGTACACGCAGGACAGGGCGCAGCCGTTGGAGGGGCCGGGGGCGATCCAGTCGGCGGAGCGGCCGTTGGGGCGGGTGGTGAGCTTTTTCCTCACCCCCAGGACGAGGGTTTCGCGCTTGATGCGCATCCAGCGGTCGGCGCTGCCCTCGTTGCCGTGCAGCTCGGGGATGCGCCAGTGGGAGGCCACCTCGACGAGGCGCGCCTCGGGGAAGCGGGCGAGGATCTGGCGGCCTCGGGGGAGGCGGCCGCGGCCGGTTCGGCGTGGATCTCCTTGACCGCCAGCAGGCGGCGGGCCTGCGGGGAGTCCCGGAAGGGGATGCCGTCGGCGAGGGGCCGGGTGCGTCGTGGGCGCCTGGGGCATCTCGTCGATGCCGAAGAGGGGCTCTTGCGAGCCGTGGGGGTGGGGGGGGGTGGTGGCGCATGGGCGGTCGGCTTCCGGGTGGGGGCTGGCGGACACAGCCGTGAGTTCCACTGTACGGCTGTGTCCGCCGGAGCCCGTGTCGCCTCGGCGGGTGCGGGCCCGGTCAGGGCTGAGCGCGCAGTTCCCCGCGCCCTGAGGGGTGGCAGTCACGGTGCGTGCCGCCCGGCCCCACCCGCCTCCGCGTCCGGGGACCGACGGCACGTCGGCGGGTGCGGTCCCGGTCAGGGCTGAGCGCGCAGTTCCCGCGCCCCTCAAGTGCCACCCGTCCCCGCCGCCTTAGTGCGGGCCCGGTGAGGGCTGAGCGCTCAGTTCCCCGCGCCCTTCGGGGGCGCCGTCTGCGCCGTGTCGGCGACCGTCCCAGCTTCAGGGGCGCGGGGAACTGCGCGAACGGCCCGTGCGGCCCCGCGGCCGCCGACGCGGCCGCCGGCCGCGGGGCCGTAAGCACGCGTACTACGCGCCGGCGGTGAAGCGTTCCCACACCCGGTGGGAGGCCAGCAGCTCGCGCACGCGGTCCAGCACCGCAGGACCGGAGTCGGCGACAACGACACCCGGCGCGTCGACCGGCACCCCCGCCGACGCGAGCGCGGCCTCGCCGCCCGCCCACGCCCCGATCGCCTTGCCGTGCCGGAACGCCTCCTGGAGGAGCTGGGTGACCCGCGGGTCGGGCGCCACCGGCGGAGCGCCGGGAGCCCCCTTGCCGTCCGTCGCGCCGGGCGCGTCCGGCCCCGCGGCCGGCGGCCCGGCGAGCAGCACGGCGTCGAACTCGATCGACCGCGCGGTGACGTGGCTGCGCTGCGCCGTCAGCGCCTGCGCGCCCGTTCCGAGCGTGCCCCCCGTGGGCGCGACGACCAGCGGGACCATGCCCGCCTCGAGGACGGCGTCACGCACCGCGTGCACCCCGTCCAGGTCGCCGTCCGGACCGGCGAGGATGCCGACGACGCGGCCGTCCACCGGCCAGGTCCCGCCGATCTGCGACAGCGCCGGGCTCGGCTCGACGTCGGCGAGCGGCACCGTCGGCTCCGGCGCGGTCATGCCGAGTCCCTCGGCGACCCGGGAGCACAGCTCGGGGTCGATGTTGGCGAGGACCTGGAGGGTCCGCTCGCGGATCGCCTCCTCGTAGCACTTGCCCAGCTCGAAGGTGTACGCGCCGATGATGTGCTCGCGCTCGACCGGGCTCATGCTGAGCCAGAACCGGCGGGGCTGGCTGAAGTGGTCGGCGAACGACTCCGGCGCCTCGCGCACCTTCCGCCCCTCGGGGACGGTCACCGGCGTCTCGATGTAGGCGCTCATGTCCGCGCCCGCGGTGAACGGGCAGCCGCCGTCGAGGGAGTTGGGCTTGTAGGGCGCGACGCCCCGGTGCACGGCCGTCTGGTGCATGCCGTCACGGAGCATGTCGTTGACGGGCGCGTGCGGCCGGTTGATGGGCAGCTGCGGGAAGTTGGGGCCGCCGAGGCGAGTGATCTGGGTGTCGAGGTAGGAGAACAGCCGGCCCGCGAGCAGCGGGTCGTCGGTGACGTCGATGCCGGGCACGAGGTGACCGACGTGGAAGGCCACCTGCTCCGTCTCGGCGAAGAAGTTGGACGGGTTGCGGTTGAGCGTCATCAGCCCGATCGGCTGCACCGGGGCGAGCTCCTCCGGCACGATGTTCGTCGGGTCCAGCAGGTCGATGCCCTCGAAGGTCTGGTCGGGGGTGTCGGGGAAGGTCTGGATGCCCAGTTCCCACTGCGGGTAGGCGCCCGCCTCGATGGCGTCGGCGAGGTCCCGGCGGTGGAAGTCGGGGTCGTTGCCGTTGATGAGCTGCGCCTCGTCCCACACCAGGGAGTGCACGCCCAGCTTGGGCTTCCAGTGGAACTTCACCAGCGTGGTCCCGCCCTCGGCGTTGACCAGGCGGAAGGTGTGGACGCCGAAGCCCTCCATCATCCGGTACGAGCGCGGGATGCCCCGGTCGCCCATGAAGAAGAGGGTGTGGTGGGTGGCCTCGGTGTGCAGCGAGACGAAGTCCCAGAAGGTGTCGTGGGCGCTCTGGGCCTGTGGGATCTCCCGGTCGGGGTGCGGCTTGGCGGCGTGCACGACGTCGGGGAACTTGATGGCGTCCTGGATGAAGAAGACCGGGATGTTGTTGCCGACCAGGTCGAAGACGCCCTCGCTGGTGTAGAACTTCGTCGCGAAGCCGCGGGTGTCGCGCACGGTGTCCGCGGAGCCGCGGGAGCCGACCACCGTGGAGAAGCGCACGAAGACCGGCGTCTCGACGTCCGGGGCGAGGAACCCGGCCTTGGTCACGGCGGACGCCGTGCCGTAGCTCTGGAAGACGCCGTGCGCGCCGGCGCCGCGGGCGTGGACCACGCGCTCCGGGATGCGCTCGTGGTCGAAGTGCATGATCTTCTCGCGCAGGTGGTGGTCCTGGAGCAGGACCGGGCCGCGCGGGCCCGCCTTGAGCGAGTGGTCGGTGTCGTACAGCCGGGTGCCCTGGGCGTTCGTCAGGTGGCTGCCGGACTGGGCCATGCGCGCCTGGTCGGCCCCGGTGGGCTGGCCGGTGGGCGAGACGGTGGCCGGGGCGCTCTGGTCCGGCTTGGGCGGCAGCGGCTCACGCGGCTCCGTCGGCTCCTCCACGGCCGGCGGCTCGGGCGCGGGCCGGCCGGGGATGCCGTCGGCCGGGGCCGAACCGCCGCCCTGCAGGGTTTCGGTGACCTTCTTGGCTACCCGCCGCACGGGGTTGGCCTCGCTCATGTGTGAACTCTCCTCCGCTTCGGACCGGCCACGACGGCGTGGCCGCACTTCGATTGCCGACTGCGGGTGATCCCGGGGACATACGACGCACAAGGGGCGTCCGGCCCCGCCAACGTCTCATGACCGGCCGCCCCGCGCAGGAGACGCCCTCCGACGGAGTGACCCCGGGCCCCCGCACCCCGGGCCAACCCGTACGGGACTCCGCGCACTGTGCCTCCCGATGATCCGACCGCTACCGCCGCGTACCCCTCACATCGGATCCAAGGCACATCCATGTGCCGCCCCGCCGTCACATCCGGTCCCGCCCCCCGTTCCTCCCGTGCGCCAATTCGTGTCCGAGGGCTTGCCCGCGACAACCCTCACCACTTAAATCAACATCTGAACTAAGCCGTGGGGCCATCCAGTTCCCTCCCCGCACGCCCTTTTCCGGAACGAGCCCCGCACCCCCACCCATCCCCACGCCAGAAAGCTGACGCATGAGACACACGGAGCACCCCGGCCTCCTCAGACGCGGAAGCCTGGGCGCGGCGCTTCTCGCCCTGGCCGCGCTCGTCACCCTGCCCTCCGCGCAGTCCCCGGCCGCCGCGGCCGGCGCGCCACTCCCCCAGACCCGTGCGGCCGCCGGCTGCGGCACGGCCGACGCCGCCCGGGGCGGCCCCGCGACGGCGTCCTCCACCGAGCACGCGGGCACCCCGGCCTCCGCCGCCTTCGACGGCGACCCCGGCACCCGCTGGTCGAGCCAGTGGTCCGACCCGCAGTGGCTCCAGGTCGACCTCGGCTCGGTGCGCGAGCTGTGCGGGGTGGACCTCCACTGGGAGGCCGCCTACGGCAAGGACTTCCGGATCGAGGCGTCCCCCGACGGACGGAACTGGACCACGCTCAGGTCGGTGACCGGCGCGACCGGCGGCCGGGCGTCGTACGAGGTGAGCGGCGAGGGCCGGTACGTCCGCGTCCTCGGCACGGCCCGCGGCACCGGCTACGGCTACTCCCTGTGGGAGGTCGCGGTGCACACCACCACGGACGTCACGGGTCCCGTCCAGGGCGGCGGCGACCTGGGGCCGAACGTCATCGTGGCCGACCCCTCCACGCCCGGCCTCCAGCAGAAGTTCGACGAGGTCTTCGCACGGCAGGAGGAGAGCCAGTTCGGCACCGGGCGCTACCAGTTCCTGCTGAAGCCCGGCACGTACAACGGCCTGAACGCGCAACTCGGCTTCTACACCTCGGTGTCGGGCCTCGGCCTCAACCCCGACGACGTGCAGATCAACGGGGACATCACCGTCGACGCCGGCTGGTTCAACGGCAATGCCACGCAGAACTTCTGGCGTTCGGCGGAGAACCTCGCCCTCTCCCCGGTCAACGGCACCGACCGCTGGGCGGTGGCGCAGGCCGCGCCGTTCCGCCGGATCCACGTCAAGGGCGGCCTCAACCTGGCCCCCAACGGCTACGGCTGGGCCTCCGGCGGCTACATCGCCGACTCGCGGATCGACGGCACCGTGGGACCGTACTCCCAACAGCAGTGGTACACCCGGGACAGCTCCGTCGGGGGCTGGACCAACGGCGTGTGGAACATGACGTTCACGGGGGTCGAGGGCGCACCGGCCACCGACTTCCCGAGCGGCCCTTACACGACGCTGGACACCACACCGGTCTCGCGCGAGAAGCCGTTCCTGTACCTGGACGGCGACGCGTACAAGGTGTTCGTGCCCGCCAAGCGCACGAACGCGCGGGGGGTCTCCTGGCCGGCCAACACCGGCGGCACCTCGCTGCCGCTCGACCGGTTCTACGTGGTCAAGCCGGGCGCGACGGCCGCGACGATCAACGCGGCGCTCGACCAGGGCCTCAACCTGCTGTTCACGCCCGGGGTCTACCCGATCGACGAGACGATCCGGGTCGACCGCCCCGGCACGGTGGTGCTCGGACTGGGCCTCGCGACGCTCGTCCCGCAGAACGGCGTCGACGCCGTGCACGTGGCGGACGTCGACGGGGTGCGGCTCGCCGGTTTCCTGATCGACGCCGGTCCGGTCAGGTCGGACACCCTGCTGCGGATCGGACCGCCCGGCTCGTCCGCCGACCACTCCGCCGACCCGACCACCATGCAGGACGTGTTCATCCGCATCGGCGGCGCGGGCCCCGGTCTGGCCACCGACTCCGTGGTGGTCAACAGCGACGACGTCCTGATCGACCACACCTGGATCTGGCGCGCCGACCACGGCGAAGGCGTCGGCTGGGAGACCAACCGCGCCGACTACGGGCTGCGGGTGAACGGCGACGACGTGCTCGCCACGGGCCTGTTCGTCGAGCACTTCAACAAGTACGACGTCGTCTGGAGCGGCGAGCGTGGCCGCACGATCTTCTTCCAGAACGAGAAGGCGTACGACGCCCCGAACGAGGCCGCCATCACCCATGACGGCATCGTCGGCTACGCGGCCTACAAGGTCGCGGACTCGGTGGAGCGGCACGAGGCGTGGGCGCTCGGCAGCTACTGCAACTACACGGCCGACGACACCATCGTGCAGCACCACGGCTTCCAGGTGCCGGTGAAGCCCGGCATCAGGATGCGGCACCTGCAGGTGATCTCGCTCGGCGGCAAGGGACAGTACCGCCACGTCGTCAACGACACCGGCGGCCCCACCTCGGGGACGGACACCATCCCGTCCAAGGTCGTCCAGTTCCCCTGACAGGGGGCCCGCTCCGCGCCGGACTCAGAACAACTGCCCCTGCTGCCCGTCGGGGGCGGTCCGGCGCGGGGTGCGGCGCGGGGCCGGGCGGCGCTCGGGGATCTCGTCGCCGAACAGCGGCTCGGTCCCGTACTCGTCCGGCTCGGCGGGGACGACGGCCGGGCCGGTGCGCACGTGGAGGCACAGCGGGGCCTCACGGTCGAAGTCCCCCGGCGTCATGTCCGTCCAGTCGCGTTCCCGACGCTCACTCACCCGGCGCTCCGCTCCCCGTCCACGCGGCAAGGTTATCGGCCGCTTCGTGCCCGCTGGGCGGGGTGCCGCACGCGGGCACGACAGGATGAGACGTAGGTCACATCAGCTGGGCTGTCACACTCCGCGCGGCCCGTCCGTCAGTGCTACGACACCGCGACGGCGGAAGCAACGACGGACCCGAGGAGAGCACATGAACGCGCGCATCGACTTCTTCGCCAACCCCCTCGCCGGCAAGGTGCTGCGGCACATCAACTCGGCGGGGAAGGCGGTGACGGACTCCGGTCTGCCGCACGCGACCCAGGAGCTGGTGAAGATCCGCGCCAGCCAGATCAACGGCTGCGGCTTCTGCACCGACATGCACACCAAGGACGCCACCGCCGCGGGCGAGACCCAGCAGCGCCTCAACCTGGTCGCCGCCTGGCGCGAGGCCACGGTCTTCACCGACGCCGAGCGCGCCGCCCTCGCACTCGCCGAGGAGGGCACCCGCATCGCCGACGCCGCCGGCGGAGTGAGCGACGAGGTCTGGGCCGACGCCGCCAAGCACTACGACGAGGAACAGCTCGCCGCGCTGATCTCCCTGATCGCGATCATCAACGCCTACAACCGCATCAACGTCATCAACCAGCAGCCCGCAGGCGACTACCAGCCCGGCCAGTTCGGCTGACCCCGCCGGGGCGGCCCGCTGCACCTGCCCGGTGGCTGCACCTCCAGGAGCTGACCGAGCGCGTGACGGGCCCGTGGGAGCGCGTGGTGTCGGGCCCGTGACGGGGGCCGTCCGGGCATGACGACGGGGGCGCACCCGTCGGGCGGGCGCGCCCCCGTGTTCTGTTCCGCTGCCGCGGACGCCTGTCAGGTCAGGACGCCGCGCGCTTCGGCAGGCGCCAGTTGGGGCGCGGGAAGTGGCAGGTGTAGCCCTCCGGGTAGCGCTGGAGGTAGTCCTGGTGCTCCGGCTCGGCCTCCCAGAAGGGACCGGCCGGGACGACCTCCGTCACCACCTTGCCCGGCCACAGTCCGGACGCCTCGACGTCGGCGATCGTGTCCTCGGCGACGCGCTTCTGCTCGTCGTCGAAGTAGAAGATCGCTGAGCGGTAGCTCATGCCGATGTCGTTGCCCTGCCGGTTCTTCGTGGTCGGGTCGTGGATCTGGAAGAAGTACTCCAGGATCGCCCGGTAGTCGGTCTCGGCGGGGTCGTAGGTGATCTCGATCGACTCCGCGTGGGTGCCGTGGTCGCGGTAGGTCGCGTTGGGCACGTCGCCGCCGCTGTACCCCACCCGGGTGCTCAGCACGCCCGGCAGCGTGCGGATCAGCTCCTGCATGCCCCAGAAGCAGCCGCCCGCGAGCAGCGCCCTCTCCTCGGTCCTTGTCATCGTGTGTCGCCCTTCTCCCAGGTGTGCTGCGACGGTCCTCAGTGAGAACCGCGCCGGGACCTGCATTGTTCCGGCCGCGCCTCCCGCGCCGGACACCGGGGCGCACCGTCCGCCCGCCGGGGATCGCGCGGCGTCACGGGCGTCCGTGCCGGGCGCATTCCAGGTCCTCGGGATCGACGGCGTCGGCCATCGCCCGCATGCCCTGGTCGGTGAAGTGCAGGTGGTCGCCGTTGTCGTAGGCGGGCCGGATGCGCTCGGGGTCGTCGGGGTCGCGCACCGCGTGGTCGAAGTCGGCCACGGCGTCGAACGCTCCGCCGGTGCGGATGAACGCGTTGACGTCCTGGCGCACCGCCTCGGCCTTCGCGTTCCACTCCGGCCAGCCCTTGTAGGGGGCGATCGTGGCGCCCACGACGCAGTGGCCGGCCGCGTGGACGCGGTCGACGATCTCCCGGTAGCCGTCGATCAGGTCCGCGGCCGTGACGCCCGTGGGGGCCTTGATGTCGTTCACCCCCTCGAACACCAGCACCGTGCGCACGCCGCGGTGGGAGAGGACGTCGCGGTCGAGGCGGTTCAGGGCGCTCGGCGCGCCGCCGTCGGCGAGCACCTTGTTGGCGGAGATGCCGGCGTTGGCCACGCCCCGGACCGTGGTGCGCGGCGACCGCTGGAGGCGATCGGCGAGCTGGTCGGGCCAGCGGCGGTTGAGGTCCGTGGTGGACTCCCAGCCGTCCGTGATGGAGTCGCCCAGCGCGACCACCGCGCCGGTGCGGGCGAAGGTGCGGACGGTGACCGCGTCCAGGTAGAACCACGAGGTGGTCGTCGTCGTCCACGCGTCGGCGCTCTCGTCGGCGGTGTGATCGCCCTGGGTGACGTACGAGGTCTGCATGGCGAGGCGGTGTCCGGTGGCGGAGCCCGCCGCGTCGGGGCTGTGCAGGCTGACGACCAGGTCGGTGCGGGCCCGGACCCGGCCGGGCAGCGGGTCGCTCAGGACCACCTCACCGGGCGGGACGGTCACGGTGGGCCGGCCGTCGAAGGTGAGCCGGCGGTTGCTGCCGGGGACCAGCTCGGCGCCCTGCCGCCGGACGCCGGCGTACACGCTGTCGAAGGTCAGCGGCCGGTCACCGAAGGCGTTGGTCAGCCGTAACCGTGCCCGGTCCCCGCCCACGCTGGTGTGCACCACGAGCCGGTAGGCGCGGTCGGGCACGCCCGTGCCCAGCCGGAAGGCGCTCGCGGTCCAGGTGACCACGTCGTGCCGGGGTTCCGCCGCGCGGGCCTCCGAGGGGACGGGGACGGGGCCCAGGAGCGCGGCGAGCAGGACCAGGACGGACAGTCCGCGCAGGCGGATCCCCGCCGGGCGGAGTCTTCGGGGGGTGAGCGTCGTGGTGAGCAGTTTCGCCTCCCAGAACTCGACGGCACCCTTCTCGTCGACGGGGAGATCCTCGCGAGTCGGCGTGCGCGATCCGGTGTCCTCGTTACCCGTGACGAGGGTAGCGCCGGGCGCCCGGCCCGGCACGGCCTGCCGGATGCCTTCATCCGCCGTTCACCTCCCGGTACTTGGCGGGCCGGGAGGTCAGCGGCCGACGAAGGACTGGATGGCCGTGGCGGCGGCCCCGCGGGCCCACTCCTCGAACGGCAGCGGGCGGGTGCGGACCTCGCAGCGGGCGGCGGAACCGAAGGCGGCGGCGGCGAAGCCGTCGCGGATCTGCCGGGCGTACAGGTCGTACGCGGCCAGTCCCTCGCCGGAGATGATGACGCGCTGGGGGCCGAGCAGGTTGGCCACGGTGGCGATCCCGCGGCCGATGGCCTCCCCGGCCCGCGCGTAGACGGCGCGGGCGCCCTCGTCGCCCCGGTGTGCCAGGGCGACGGCCTCCGCGGTGCCGGCGACGTCGGACCCGGTGACCTCGCGGACCCGGGCGAGGATCGCCGCGTCGGCCGCGACGGCCTCCAGGCATCCGCGGTTGCCGCAGTGGCAGGGCGGGCCGTCGGGGTCGACGGGGACATGGCCGATCTCTCCGGCGACGCCGTGCGCACCGGAGACGACCCGGCCGTGCACGACGAGGCCGCAGCCGATGCCGGCGCCCACGGTGACGACGGCGAAGTCGGAGAGGCCCACGCCGTCGCCGAACCACTGCTCGGCCACCGTCAGGGCGCGCACGTCGTTGTCGACGGTGACCGGGAGCCCGCTCGCCGCCCCGGCCGGCCCGGCGAGCGGTACGCAGTGCCAGTCCAGGAAGGGCGAGTAGCGCACCGTGCCCTCGGCGCGGTCCACGTCCCCGGCGAGGGCGATGCCGAGGCCGAGGACCGGTACGCCGAACCCGTCGGCCTCGGTGCGCAGCTCGTTGGCCAGGTCCACCGCGACCGCCAGGACGTCCCGAGGGGCGCGGCCGGTCAGAGGGACGCGCCGGGCGACGAGGATGCGGCAGCACAGGTCGGTGAGCACACCGATGATCTCGTCGCCGGTCACTTTCAGCCCGGTGAACAGGGCCCGTCCGCCGTCGACCCGGACCCGGTTGGCCGGGCGGCCGAGGGCCGGGCGGGCCTCCGCGTCCGCGTCCTCCACCAGATAGCCCGCCTCGATCAGGGGCCGTACCGCCTTGGTGACCGCGGCCGGGGACAGGCCGGCCCGCCGGGCCACGTCGAGCCGGGTCAGGGGGCCGTGCGCCAGGACGGTGGTGAAGACCTGGGAGGCCGCCGGGGTGTGCGCCGGGAACGTCTCGGCGGGGAAGGTCGGCTGCATGGCCGGGAACCTACGGGCCTTAATTTCTGCTGTCAATGAAATCAGCCTTCTTTCTTTCGAAGGCAAAAGAGCGCGCGCTGTCGCCTTGAAAACACAAGGGAGGGTCCGCCCTTGACACATGATCGAAGGCCGCGCTTGGGTTTGCGATGCAACCCCCGACGCCGATCGTGAGGCCCCATGCCGCTCATCACCCGCTCCCCCGACATCGGGGTCTGGCTGCTGACCACCCCGCACACGTCGTACGCCCTGCGGATCGACGAGACCGGTGCGCCCTGGCACGTGGCGTGGGACCACGACTCGCCCCGAGGAGGCGGACGCACTCGCGGTGCCCGCCAGGGAACCGGCGAGCAGCTTCGAGGGCCGGCCGGCCGTGGGCGAGGAGCTGCCGGTGGACGGCGGCACCCGCTACGGACCGCCCTCGCTCCAGGTGCGGCACGCCGACGGCTCACGTGCCTTCGAGTGGCAGGCCACCGGGCACCGGGTGGAGGAGCCCGCCCCCGGCTGCGCCGAGCTGGTCCTGGAGTTCCGCGACCGGGTGTTCCCCCTGTCGGTCGCCCTGCACTACCGGGTCCGCGCCGACACCGACGTGATCGAGCGCTGGACCGTGCTGCGCAACGACGGGGACCGGAGCGTGGAACTACTGCGCGCCGACTCCGCGGCGTGGACGCTGCCGCCCCTGCCCGACTACCGGCTGAGCCATGTCACCGGGCAGTGGTCGGCGGAGACCCAGCTGCGCCGCGAGCCCCTGCCCCACGGGGAGACGGTGCTGACCAGCCGGCGCGGTGTCACCGGCCACCACGCCAACCCCTGGACCATGCTCGACGACGGCACCGCCACCGAGGAGAGCGGCCGGGTCTGGAGCACCGCCCTGGCGTGGAGCGGCAGTTGGCGGATGACCGTGCAGCGGACGCCGGACGGCCGGGCGGGTCTGACCGGGGGCGTGGGCCACGAGGGGACGTGCGTGCCGCTCGGCCCGGGCGAGGAGTTCCGCACGCCGGTGCTGGCGGGTCTGTTCACCGACGGCGGTTTCGGCGCGGCGAGCCGGACCTGGCACCGTTACGTCCGCGGCCATGTGCTGCGGCACGCCGGGGAGACGGCACCGGTGCTCTACAACTCCTGGGAGGCCACCGGCTTCGACGTCGACGAGGCGAGCCAGCTGGCACTGGCCGAGCGGGCCGCCCGGCTGGGCGTCGAGCTGTACGTGGTGGACGACGGCTGGTTCGGCGCCCGCCGCAGCGACCGGGCGGGCCTGGGCGACTGGACCCCGGCGCCGGACCGGTTCCCCGAGGGCCTCGGGCCGCTGTCCGACGCCGTGCACCGGCTGGGCATGCGGTTCGGTGTCTGGGTGGAGCCGGAGATGGTCAACCCGGACAGCGACCTGTACCGGGCGCACCCCGACTGGGTGCTGCACCTGCCGGGCCGCCCGCGCACCGAGATGCGCAACCAGCTGGTGCTGAACTTCGCCCGGCGGGACGTGGCCGACTGGGCCTTCGACTGGCTCACCCGGCTGGTCGCCGAGCACCGCGTCGACTTCCTCAAGTGGGACATGAACCGCGCGTTCGGCGAGTCCGGCTGGTCCGGCCCCGACGACGGCAACGACCGCCTGTGGACCCGGTACGTGCGGAACCTCTACGGCGTGCTGGACCGGCTGCGACAGGCGCACCCGGACCTGCGGATCGAGACGTGCAGCGGGGGCGGCGGCCGGGTCGACCTGGGCATCCTCGCCCGTACCGACCAGGCGTGGACGTCCGACAACACCGACGCCGTGGACCGGCTGGCGATCCAGCGGGGGTTCAGCCAGGTCTATCCGGCGCGGGTGATGTCCGCCTGGGTGACCGACGTGCCCAACCAGCTCACCGGGCTGAGCGTGCCGCTGCGTTTCCGCTTCCATGTGGCGATGGCCGGGCTCCTCGGCGTCGGCGGCGACCTCACCCGCTGGAGCGGGGCGGAGCTCACCGAGGGCGCCGCGCTGGTGGCCCGGTACAAGGAGATCCGGCACCTGGTGCAGCACGGGGACCAGTACCGGATCGGCGTCCCGTACGGCGACGGCCCGTCGGCCGTCCAGTACGTGGCGGCGGACGGCGACGAGGCGGTGGTGCTCGCCTTCCGCGGCAGCCCCAGACACGGCACCCCGCGGGTGCCGCTCCGGCTGCGCGGACTGCCGCCGGGCCTGCGCTACCGGGACACGGAGACGGGCGCCGTGCACCACTCCACGGTCCTCACGGAGTACGGCCTGGACCCGGAGTTGCCGGGCGGCGACTGGTCGAGCGCCCTGATCCATCTGCGGCGGGTGCCGGAAGGGGAGCGGCCGCAGGGCTGACGGCCGGGCGGTGCCGTCACGGGACCGCACCCGCGCGGGTGCGGTTCAGGCGGAGAGGGAGATACGGGCGGTGATGCTCTTGCCCTCGGCTTCCTGGCGGATGTCGAGGGCCTGGGTGACGGCCATGACGATCTCCAGGCCGTGCTGCCCCACCCGCCCGGGGTCGGCGTCCCGGGGGCGCGGCGCGTTCGGGTTGGCGTCGCGGACGACCACCTCGACGGTGTCGCTGAAGACGCGCAGGTCCAGGCCGACGGGGCCCGGGGCGTACTTGCGGGCGTTGGTGACCAGCTCACTGACGACGAGCTGGGTGATCTCCACCACACGCTCCGACACCGGCAGTCCGTCCTCCACCCGCGCCCGGGTGAGGAACTCGGCCGCGAGGTGGCGTGCCTGAGCTATCCAGGCGCCCCCGGCGTCCAGGGCGTAGGAGGCCCTCAGCCGGGGTGTGCCTGACACTATCTCCCCCTCGTCGACAGGAACTGGTTCCATCCGGTCCGCCTTTACTCACCGATCACACCGCGCGACTACCCGCATCGCTCCCCCGCACGCCCATGAAGTGTGACAGGTGCCGCCGACAGGTCATCCCGCCAGGTGCCGTTCCAGCCAGTCACCCGCGGTCCGGCGGAACAGCCGGCGGTTGTCGGCGCGGCGGAAGTCGTGGCCCTCGTCACGCAGCAGCAGCAGTTCCGCCTCCAGCCCGCGCTCCCGCGCGGCCCGTACGAACTGCTCTGACTCGCCGGGCGGCACGTTGGTGTCGTACTCGCCGTGCACGGCGAGGACCGGGGCCCGCAGGGCGTCGACGCGGCTCATCGGCGACAGGGAGCGCAGCAGCTCCCGGTCGTGTTCCGGATGCCCGTACTTGTGCGCGGCGGACTGCGCGATCCAGGGCTCGGTGCCCTCGAAGAACGTGTTCAGGTCGGACATGCCGCAGACCGCCACCCCGGTGCGGAACAGGCCGGGGTGCCACACCAGGGCGGCCATCGTCAGATAGCCGCCGTAGGAGCGGCCCATCACGGCCATCCGCCGGGGGTCGGCGAGGCCCCGCACCATGACGTGCGCCGCGCAGTCGGCGACGTCGTTGATGGCGTCGAAGCGTCCGGTCCCGAGGTCGGCGTCGACGAAACCGCGGCCGTGCCCGGACGAGCCGCGGACGTCGGGCGCGAACACGTCGAGGCCCCGGCCCAGCAGCTCCAGGTAGAGCGGGTCGAGCACCGGGCGTTCCTGCTCCTCGGGCCCGCCGTGCAGGTGCAGCACGCAGGGCGCCGCCTCGCCGGGCGAGCGGCCGGGGGCGCGGTAGTACCAGCCGCCGAGGGCGAGGCCGTCGCGGGCCACGGGCCGCACCGGCGTGGGCCGTACGGGCGTCAGTCCCGGCGGGAAGGCGTCCTCGTCGCGGGAGGACCAGGGGGTGCGCAGGGGCGCGCCGTGCGGCAGCCACCACACACCGGCGTGGCGGCGGGATCCGGACAGCGCGACCACGGGCGCGTCGGCGTCGGCGGTGGGGGCGATCCGGGTGACCACCTCGTGGGGCAGGTCGACGCGGCGCGCCGCCCCGGCCGTCGGGGGCGTCCCGTCGCCCGGGCCGGTGCGGCGGGCGGCGTTCAGTCGCACCAGTTCCAGCTCGCTCACCCCGTGCCGGTTCCAGGCGAGCACCGCGCGCCGGCCGTCCCGTCCCAGGGCGAGGAGTTCCAGGCCGCAGTCGGGCCGTTCGGCGACGACCGTGGTCGTACGCAGTTGTCCGCGCGCGTCGAGGCGCGCGGCGAGCAGGGCGGCGTACTCGCGTCCGGCGTCGCTGCGCAGCCAGAGCGTGCCGGCGTCAGGGGAGAAGCCGCCGACCCAGGGGTCGCCGTCGGCGACCGGGAAGGCGCAGGTGACCGAGGAGTCCGTGGTGCGTACGACCAGCGCCTCACGGCGCCCGCGGGGGCCCCGGTAGACCAGGGCGAGGCGGCCGTCGTGGCTGAGGTCGCACACCCGCTGGTTGGCCGCGCCGCGTTCGCTGAACAGCAGGACGGGCGCGGCCGTGCCCTCCGGGTCGACCAGGTAGGCGGACAGCGTCCGCTGCTCGGTGCCGGAGTCCTGTCGCGCGTTCCCGGTGCCGGGCCACCGGCGGCCGCCCGCCGGGTTCAGCAGGACCGCCCGGCCGTCCCGGCCCGCCCAGTGCGGGGCGTGCTCGGTGCCCGGCGGCCCGGGCGCGTCCGCGTGGTGGCGGTCGGCGTGCGCCTGTCCGGGCGGGGCGGACTCGGTCACGGTGACCGCGATCGCGGAGCCGTCGTGCTGCCAGCAGCCGAGCCGTGCGGAGGTGCCCGACTCGCCGCCGGCCAGCAGGTGCCGTCCGCTGCCGTCGGGGCGTACGCACAGCACCCGGGTGAGTTCGCCGCCGCCCGGCGCCGAGGTGTAGGCGATCCACCGTCCGTCCGGGGACCAGGACACCTCCGTGACCGGGTGCGGGTCGCCGTCGAGCAGCCGTACCTGCGCGCCGTCCACCGGGCCGGTCCACAGCTGCGGCACCCCGGCCCGGTCGCAGACGAAGGCGACGTTGCGGCCACTCGGATCGGGCGAGGGGTACCAGCAGCCGTGCACGGCCGGGGGCGGCACGTCGTACGGGGCCGAGGTGTCCGCCAGCGCGGCGGGCTCGGGGGCGTACAGCGGGCCCCTGGGAAGGTCGGTGGCCGTCATCGGATCCCGTGCGCCTGCAGCCATGTCTCCAGCAGCGCGACCTGCCACAGGGTGTTGGCGCCCGCCGGGTGCGGTGCGCGTCGGGCGCGGCCAGCAGCTCGGCGACGTACTCCTCGCGGAACACCCCGCGGGCGCGGGCCTCGGGGGCGTTCAGGGTGTCGCGGACCCGCTGCAGGACAGGGCCTGCCATGTGGCGGATCGCCGGGACGGGGAAGTAGCCCTTGGGCCGGTCGACAACCTCGCGCGGCAGTACCCGGCGGCCGGCGGCCTTCAGCACGCCCTTGCCGCCGTCCGCGAGCTTCAGCTCGGGCGGGCAGGCCGCGGCCAGCTCCACCAGCTCGTGGTCGAGGAACGGCACCCGGGCCTCCAGGCCCCAGTCCATGGTCATGTTGTCGACCCGCTTGACCGGGTCGTCGACCATCATCACCAGCGTGTCGAGCCGGAGCTGGGCGTCGAGGGCGGTGTCGGCGCCGTGCCGCGCCATGTGTTCGCGGATGAACTCCGCCGAGGTGTCGCGGTCCGGCAGCAGCTCGGGACGCAGCACGGCCGCCATGTCGGCGTGCGAGCGGTCGGTGTAGGCGTCGATGTACGCCTCGGCGGCCCGCTCGCGCGGCACGCCCGCCATCTTCGGGTACCAGTCGTAGCCGGCGAACACCTCGTCGGCGCCCTGCCCGCTCTGCACGACCTTGACCTCCTTGGAGACCTGCTCGGACAGCAGGTGGAAGGCGACCACGTCGTGGCTCATCATCGGTTCGCTCATGGCGCGGACGGCCCCGTCGAGCGCGCCGGCCACCCGGTCGGAGGGGACCATCAGCTGGTGGTGGCGGGTGTCGAAGTGCCGGGCCACGAGGTCGGAGTAGTGGAACTCGTCGCCCTCCTCGTCCCCCTCGGACTCGAAGCCGACGCTGAAGGTCGCCAGGTCCTGCTGCCCCTCGCCGGCCAGCAGGGCCACGATCAGGCTGGAGTCCAGGCCGCCGGAGAGCAGCACGCCCACCGGTACGTCGGCCACCATGCGGCGGCGCACGGCGGTCCGCAGGGAGTCCAGGACCGCGTCGGTCCAGTCGTCGGCGGTGAGGTCCGCGTACTCGGGACGGCGGGTGTGCACGGGGTGCCAGTAGCGGCGGTCGCGCTGGGTGCCGTCGGGCTCGACGACGCGCACGGTCGCCGGGGGCAGTTTGCGCACGCCGTTCAGGACGGTGCGCGGCGCGGCGACGGTGGCGTGCCAGCTGAGGTACTGGTGCAGGGCCACGGGGTCCAGCGAGGTGTCGACGTCGCCGCCTGCGAGCAGCGCGGGCAGCGACGAGGCGAACCGGAGGCGCTCCGTGGTCGCGGACAGGTAGAGCGGCTTGATGCCGAGCCGGTCACGGGCCAGCACCAGGCGCCCCGTGTCCTGTTCGACGATGACGAAGGCGAACATGCCGTGGAAGCGGTCGACGCAGTCGGTGCCCCACTCCTGGTAGGCCTTGAGCACCACCTCGGTGTCGGACTCCGAGAAGAAGCGGTGGCCGAGGGCGTGCAGCTCGTCGCGCAGCTCACGGTAGTTGTAGACGCAGCCGTTGAAGACGCCGGTCAGACGGGCCCGAGGGTCCGTCATGGGCTGGGCGCCGTGGTCCGACAGGTCGATGATCTTCAGCCGGCGGTGTCCGAGGGCCACCGGGCCCTGGGACCACAGGCCGCGCCCGTCGGGGCCGCGTGGGGCGAGGCGGTCGGTCATGCGTTCCACCGCCGCGATGTCGGCCGTCCGCCATCGAGCCGGATCTCCCCGCTGAGGCCGCACATCAGTGGTCCCTCCCTTCCTCGGCTCCCGGTCCCTCGGGCGGTGCCCTGGGACGTGCCGCTGTCCTGACCTGTGACGGTGTCCTGACCTGTGACGGCGTGCGTCGTACTGGACATGGGGATGTGCACACTCTCCTCGGATGGGGAACGGGGTGAGGCCCGTGGCCGGTGGTTCGCGGCACGGGCCGGTCCGGTCGGATCAGCCCGGCGTGCCCGGGGTGGCGACCGGGTGCAGGGGGGCGTGGGGCCGGCCGTTCGCGCGCCGGGTGGTGGCCACGGGGCGCGGGCGGCGGGTGCCGCTGCGGGACGGCGCGCGTCCGCCCCGGGTCTCGGCGGCCAGCATGGTGATGCCGGCGAGCAGGTCCTCGTCGCGGACGGCGCGGCGGAACCGGTCGGCGGCACTGCCCGCGGCGAGCGCCTCGTCGAGAAGGTCGCGCACGGTGTCGAAGTCGCCGGACGCCTCCAGCGCCGGACGCAGCCGGTGCAGCATGCGCCGCAGCACCAGCTGGGCCGGGGCGGCGCGGCGGGTCCAGGGATCGACGAGCGGGCCTTCGAGACCGGAGCGCGCGGCGCGCCAGCCGGCGGCGCGCAGCCACTCGTGGTGTCCGTCGCAGCGGGGGTCGGCGCCGCGTTCCAGGCGGTGGCAGGCGTCGCGCACCAGCGCCCGGAAGAGGCCGGCGATCAGTACGACGGTCTCGGCGCGCGGGCAGGCGTCGCAGATGCGCAGTTCCAGGGTGCCCTGGTGGGCCGAGGGGCGTACATCCTGGTACAGCATGCCGGCGTCGCTGATGACGCCCGAGCCGATCAGTTCGGCGACGGCCGCGTCGTACTCGGCGGCGTCCCGGTAACAGCCGGCCGGGCCCGCGGTGGGCCAGCGCTGCCAGAGCATGGTGCGCCAGGAGGCGTAGCCGGTGTCGGAGCCCAGCCAGTACGGCGAGCTGGCGGACAGCGCGAGCAGCGGCGACAGCCAGGGGGACACCAGACACATGGCGCGGACCGCGGTGTCGCGGTCGGGTACGTCGGCGTGTATCTGGGCGCTGCAGATGAGTTGTTCGTCGGCGACCCGCCGGTACTCGTCCGCCATGCGCCGGAAGCGGGGCACCGCGGTGACGTCGCGCGGGGTCACCCGGGCGAGCGGCACGGTGCCCGCGGCCACGACGGCCAGTCCCTGCGCGGAGGCCGCGGCGGCCAGGCGGCGCCGGGTGCCGGTCAGGTCCGCGTAGAGCCCGTCGAGGGTGTCATGGACCTGGCTGTTGCTCTCCACCGCGGACTGCTGCAGCTCGCTGCTGAAACCGGTGTCGCCGAGTCTTTCCAACAGCGCACCGGCCCGTGGCACGAGTCGCCCGCTCTCCGCGTCCAGGACGTGGAATTCTTCCTCTGCTCCGATACGCACCGTCACCGCCGGTTCCCCTTGCCCGTAGTCCTGTGCCGGCCCCGCGACGGCCCTCGGGCCACCGGCGGCGCATTCGGCACACCCCGGGTGCCCCGGATGGCCCAGCCGCAATCGAACAGCCCTCGTCAGCGGATCACCGACGCGGCGCACGGCCCTGACGGGCGGGAGCACGAAGGGCGGGAGCACGAAGGGCGGACGGTCACGACAGCCGGGCTCCGGAAAGCGGGCGGCCGGAACGGACCGGCCCCCGGCCCCGGGGGTCAGCTCGGGTGGGGGGTGAGGGTGTCGCGGATGTCGAAGACCTGGTCCAGGCCGGTCATGTGCAGCAGGCGCCGCAGGGTCTCCGGCACGGCCACCAGGATGACCGCGGCGCCCGCCGCGACCGCGTGGTTGCGGACGGCGATCAGCGCGGTGATGCCGCTGGAGTCGCAGAAGCCCAATGCGCCCAGGTCCACCACGAGCAGCAGCCCCGCGGAGAGGAAGGCGCCCACGGCGGCCCCGCGCAGTTGCTGCGCGTTGCTGTGGTCGAGGTCGCCCGCGACCTCCAGGAGGGAGCCGGTGGGCGTGCGCGACGAGACGATCGTCAGGGGCTTCATGGCGGGGTCACTCTGCTCGTTCCGTGAAACTGCGTCAGGGGTCAGGAGGTGGCGGGCACGCCGATGGCGAGCAGGGCGGTGTCGTCGTCGAGCCCTTCGCCGAAGTCGCGCAGCAGACCGGTGAGGGCCTCGATCAGACGGGGGCTGTCCGCGGGGGCGCGGGCGGCGGCGAACGACAGCAGCGCCTCGTAGCCGTAGAGCTCCCGGCCGGGGCCGACCCGTGCCTCGGTGAGGCCGTCGGTGTACAGCAGCAGCGTGTCGCCGGGGTGCAGGACGGTGCTCACCTCGACGAACTGCGCCGTCGGCAGGACGCCGACCAGCATGCCGCCCTTGGTGCTCAGGTACTCGGCGCCGCCGTCCGCGCGCAGGACCAGCGCGGGCGGATGGCCGCCGGAGGCCAACCGCACCCGCAGCATGTCCCCGCGCGTTCGAACACTCCGGCCACGGCGGTGCAGTAGCGCGGATCATCTCCGGTGTAGCGCTCCATGAGGGCCCGGTTCAGGACGCGCAGGTCGGCGACCGGGTCGGCGTCCTGGATCATGGAGGCGCGCAGGGTGTAGCGGGTGAGCGAGGTCAGCGCCGCGGCCTGCGGACCCTTGCCGCAGACGTCGCCGAGGAAGAAGGCGGTCCGGATGTCGTCCAGCGCGAACAGGTCGTAGAAGTCGCCACCCAGCTCCATCGGGGAGGCCGTGTGGTAGTAACCGGCGACCTCCACCCCGGGGAGGTCCGGCAGGGTCGCGGGCAGCAGGCTGCGCTGGAGCACCGCCAGCGCCTCACGCAGCTGCGCGCGGTCGGCCTCGGCCTGCGCGCGGGCCTCGTCGGCCGCCTGGCGGGCCCGCAGCAGTTCCTTCTCGTAGGCGCGCCGGTCGGTGGCGTCGAAGACGGTCGTGCGGATCAGCAGCGGTTCGCCGTCGCCGCTCCGCTTGAGGGTGGAGGTGACCAGGACCGGCAGCCGCTTGCCGGAGGCCGCCCGCATCTCCAGCGCGATGCCGCCGAGGTGTCCCTGCATGCGGAGCAACGGGGCGAAGTGCGTCTCGTGGTAGAGCCTGCCGCCGACGGTGAGCAGGTCGCTGAAGCGCTTGTGGCCGACCACGTCCTCGCGGCGCAGACCGAGCCATTCCAGCAGGGTGGCGTTGATCTTGGCGACGGTGCCGTCCATGAGGGTGGACAGGTAGCCGCACGGCGCCGACTCGTACAGGTCCTCCGCCGAGTCCTCCAGCAGCGCGCTGAACGCAGCGCTCGTGCCCGGCGCTCCCGCGCCGGGCTCGTCCGGCCCACCGCCGGCGCGGTTCACCGAGCTCCGGCGGACAGGAACGCGCGGATCGCCCCGGCGGTGGCCTCAGGGGCGCTGAGCTGCGGGCAGTGACCGGTGGCCGCCAGGGTGACCAGGTCACTGCCGGGTATCGCGGCGTGGACGTACGCGCCGACCTCGCGGGGCGCGATGACGTCCTGCTCGCACTCCAGGATCAGGGTGGGGACGGTCACGGTCTCGAGGTCCTTGCGGCTGTCCGAGAGGAAGGTGGTGCGGGCGAACACCCGGGCGATGTCCGGGTCGGTGGCGCAGAAGCTGTTGGTCAGCTCCTGACCGAGCTCGGGACGGTCCGGGTTTCCCATGATGACCGGAGCCATGGTCGCGGACCAGCCGAGGTAGTTGGACTCCAGCGACTCCAGGAGTTCGTCGATGTCCTCGGCCGTGAAGCCGCCGCGGTAGTCGTCCTCGTCGATGTAACGGGGCGAGGGGCACACCATGACCAGGGAACCGATGCGGTCCGGGGCGGCGGCCGCGGCCAGCACGCCGGTCATCGCGCTCACCGAGTGGCCGACCACCACGGCGTCGCGCAGGTCCAGCTCCTCGCAGACCTCCACCAGGTCACGGGCGTAGCCGTCGAGGGAGGAGTAGCGGTCCGCCCGCCAGGCGGACAGGTCGGAACGGCCGGCGCCGACGTAGTCGAAGAGCACCAGGGGGTGCTCCTCGGCCAGGAGGGGCTCGACCAGACGCCACATGTTCTGGTCACAGCCGAAGCCGTGCACGAGGACGACGGGACGCCCGGTGGCGGCGCCCGTCACACGGACGTTGTTCCTGCGGAGAATGCTCATCCGCCCATGCTCGCACGCCGGGCGGCGGCCCTGTCGGCGGCCTCAGGCGGGCCGGCCGGGCGCCGGCCGCCCGCGAGCCGGTCGCCCTAGGGGCACCCCGCCGCGTCGTCGTCAGGGTGCGCGCCCACGCCGGCGGCCGGCTCCCCGCGCGCGTCGGCGGTGCGGGCCTCCAGGGCGCGCAGCACCGCCACCATGTCCTCGCCGCCGTACCCGCCGGCCACGGTCTCCTGGAACAGGGTGTGGCAGACATCGAGCAGCGGGGAGGCCACTCCTCTCCCCCGGGCGGCCTCCGCGATCAGACGGTTGTTCTTCAGTACGTCCTCGGCGGCGGCCTGGACGGTGAAGTCCCGGGCGAGCAGCTTGGGCGCCTTCATCCGGGAGACGGCACTGGCCATGGGACCCGCGTCCAGCACGTCGAGGAAGCGGGCGCGGTCCAGTCCGTGGCGTTCCGCGAAGTGGAACGCCTCGGTGAACCCGGTGACCTGGGTGATCAGGAAGAGGTTGACCGCGAGCTTCATCAGCAGCGCGTTCGGCACCGGCCCGCAGCCGAACGACTCACGGCACAGGGGGCCGAGCAGGGGCCGTACGGACGCGAGGGCCGAGTCGTCGCCGGCCAGCATCGCCACCAGTTGTCCCTGTTCCGCGGGAACGCGGGAGCCGGACACCGGGACCTCGGCGTAGGCGCCGCCCGCGGCGCGCACGGCCTGCTCGAGGCCGGCCGAGTACTCCGGCGAGGTGGTGCCCATGTGGACGACGGTGCGACCGGCCACGCGGGCGGCGAAGGCGGGGGTGCCCCGGGCCAGCACCGCGTCGACCGCCGACTCGTCGGCCAGCATCAGCAGGACGGTGTCCGCCCGCTCGAAGACCCCGGCGGGGCTTCCGGCGACCTCGGCACCGGCGTCCCGCAGGGGTGCGCACCGGGCGTGGGTGCGGTTCCACACGACGAGCGGGGTGCCGGCGCGCAGGAGGTTGAGCGCCATGGGCCGGCCCATGACTCCGAGTCCGATGAAACCCACCCGCATGTCGCACCACCGTTCCGGGCGCCGCGCGAGGCCGCCCCGAGCCCTCGTGAAACCGTCGACTATGACACCTGTCATAGTAGCGGCCTCTATGACACCGGTCATAGGCTGTATGGGCCGTGGGGGACGAGAAAACGAGGACGTGCGGGAGGCCGGGATGGCAGAGGCCGAGCGAGGGCCGCGGGAGCGGATGGTCTTCAGCGCCGCCCAGCTGATCCGGCGCGAGGGGGTCGCGGCGACCGGCATGCGCGAGGTGGCCGCCCACGCCCGGGCGCCGCGCGGCTCGCTCCAGCACTACTTCCCCGACGGCAAGGAGCAGCTCGTCAACGAGGCGGTGGGCTGGGCCGGCCGGTACGCCGGCGACCGCGTGGCCCGCTTCCTGGCCGTGCTGCCCGAGCCGACCCCGTCCGGCCTGTTCGCGCAGATGGTCCGCCAGTGGACCGACGAGTACGAGGCCGGGGGCTTCGACGGCGGCTGCCCGGTCGCCGCGGCCACGGTGGACTGCGCCCGGACGGCCGACTCCACCCGGGAGGCGGCGGAAGCGGCCTTCGCCCGGTGGACGGGGGCGGTGGCCGGGGCCCTGACGGACATGGGTGTCCCCCAGCAGCGCAGCGGGCCGCTCGCCACGTTGATGATCAGCTCTCTCGAAGGGGCGATCCTGATCGCCCGGGCGGAGCGCAGCGTCCGCGCCCTGACGACGGCGGCCCGCGAACTCGGTCCCCTGCTCGACGCGGCGGTGACCGTCCCCGGACCGGACGGACGGACGCGCGAACCGGCCGGTGACTGACGCTCCGTTGACTACAGTGATCGCGCCACCATCCGGCTTCCACGGACCTGTGAGGTAATCGCGAACCATGTCGACCGAAACGTTTGAGTTCCAGGTAGAGGCTCGTCAGCTGCTCCAGCTGATGATCCACTCGGTCTACTCGAACAAGGACGTCTTCCTCCGCGAGCTCGTCTCCAACGCCTCGGACGCGCTCGACAAGCTGCGGCTGGCCGCGCTGCGTGACGACACGCTCGACGCCGACGTCTCCGACCTGCACATCGAGCTGGAGATCGACCCGGACGCCCGCACGCTCACCGTGCGGGACAACGGCATCGGCATGTCGTACGACGAGGTCGGCGAGCTGATCGGCACCATCGCCAACTCGGGCACGGCGCAGTTCATGAAGGAGCTGAAGGAGGCGCAGGACGCGGCCGGGGCGGAGGGGCTGATCGGCCAGTTCGGCGTCGGCTTCTACTCCGGGTTCATGGTCGCCGACGAGGTCACCCTGCTGACCCGGCGGGCCGGCGAGCATCAGGGCACCCGCTGGACCTCGCGCGGCGAGGGCACGTACACGCTGGAGCGGGTCGACGACGCTCCCCAGGGCACCTCGGTCGTCCTGCACCTCAAGCCGGCCGACCCGGACAACCAGCTCCACGACTACACCTCGGTGTTCAAGGTCAGGGAGATCGTCAAGCGCTACTCGGACTTCATCACCTGGCCGATCCGGCTGGTCGGGGAGAAGGATGAGCGGGGTGACGACGGCGGGGCGGCCGGGCCCGAGACGCTGAACTCGATGAAGGCGCTGTGGGCGCGCTCGCGCGACGAGGTGTCCGAGGACGAGTACCACGAGCTGTACAAGCACATCGGCCACGACTGGCGGGAGCCGCTGGAGACCGTCCAGCTGCACGCCGAGGGCACCTTCGAGTACCAGGCCCTGCTGTTCGTCCCGTCGCACGCCCCGCACGACCTGTTCCAGCAGAACATGCGGCACGGCCTGCAGCTGTACGTGAAGCGCGTCTTCATCATGGACGACTGCGAGGCGCTGCTCCCGGCGTACCTGCGGTTCGTCAAGGGCGTCGTCGACGCGCAGGACCTCTCGCTCAACGTGTCCCGCGAGATCCTCCAGCAGGACCGGCACATCCGGATGATGCAGCGCCGCCTCACCAAGAAGGTGCTGTCCTCGGTGAAGAGCATGATGACCGGGGACTCGGAGAAGTACGCCACCTTCTGGCGCGAGTTCGGTGCGGTGCTCAAGGAGGGCCTGGTCACCGACCCCGACAACCGGGACGCGCTGCTCGCGGTGGCCTCCTTCGCGTCCACGCACGAGGACGGCGAGGCGGTCACGCTCAAGCAGTACGTGGAGCGGATGCCGGACGGGCAGGACGACATCTGGTTCATCACCGGCGAGTCGCGCGAGGCGATCGACAACTCCCCGCACATGGAGGCCTTCCGGGAGCGCGGCATCGAGGTGCTGCTGCTCACCGACCCGGTCGACGAGGTGTGGGTGGACGCCGTCGACGAGTTCGAGGGCAAGCGGCTGCGGTCGGTCGCCAAGGGCGAGATCGACCTGGCCGCGCGCGAGGACGACCGGAGCGAGGACGAGCAGAAGCAGCAGGCCGAGGCGTACGCCGGTCTGCTCGGCTGGATGCGGGAGCGGCTGGAGGACGACGTCAAGGAGGTGCGGCTGTCGACGCGTCTCACCGTGTCCCCGGCCTGCCTCGTCGCCGACGCGAACGACCTCACACCGGCGCTGGAGAACATGTACCGGGCGATGGGGCAGGAGGTGCCGCGCAGCAGGCGCGTCCTCGAACTGAACCCGGACCACGCCCTGGTGAAGGGCCTCAACGAGGCGTACGGGGAGCGGGAGGACCGCTCGGAACTCACCGACACCGCGGAACTGCTGTACACCCTGGCCGTGGTGGCCGAGGGCGGCCGGCCCAAGGACCCGGCGCGTTTCGTGCGGCTGATGGCGGACCGCCTGGAGCGCACCCTGTGAGGTGACGCCGGGTGATGACGGTCCACGGCCCGTCGTCCCCGCCCGCGGTCAGACGCGGGCGGGTGCGGCGGGCCTCGGCCTGCGCGCGGCCTCCCGCAGACGACGGCCGCGGCGGGTGAGACCCCACGGCTTGAGCACCGAGATCACGGTCATGAAGACGTAGGCGGACAGGGACACGATCGGCCCCATCAGGACGTCGCCGCCGTCGGGCAGCGCGTGACCGGAGGAGACGGCCGCCACCGCGTCCTTCACGCCCGGCCGCAGGACGAAGGCGGTGGCGGTGGTCGTGGCGAGGGTCAGCCAGAACTTGGTCCACACCCAGCGGTGCCGGGCCAGCCCCCAGGGGGTGCCCAGGGACAGGACCAGACCGCTCGCCAGGGTCAGCAGGGCGACCGGCAGCAGGAGCCAGTCGGCGAACAGCTTCATGGCGCGGACGGCCGCCTCCAGCGTGGCCGCCGACCCGGTCGTGTTCGCGGCGAGGCCGAGCGCGAGCAGCCCGGCGGACAGCCCCAGCCAGCCGGCGGAGGCGACGACATGGACGACGAGGAGGGCCCGGCGTGCGGGGCGGTCGAGTGTCACGCCGTCCACGGTGCCGGGCCGCGCCGCCGGGGACATCCCACGGCGGGAGTAACCCCGCGTACCGACACAGGCGTACACGGCGGCGGACCGGCGGGCCGTCCCCGCCCGTGTCGCACGTCACGCGTCATGGCCAGGCATTTCCGGCCGGACGGGCTGCTTGCGCCCGAGAAGGCCGGGGCACACGTGAGCGGTGACCACAGCAGACTTCCTCTTCGCCCTCCTCGGCACGGTCGCCCTCGGCGCCGCCGTGCTGCCGCGGCTGCTGGCCCGCAGGCCGCTGTCCCTTCCCCTGGTGTTCCTCGGCCTCGGCGCCGTCGTCCAGTTGCTGCCCGTCCCGCTGCCGGAGATCGACCCGGTGGCGGACGGGCCGTGGGTGGAGCACCTCGCGGAGATCTGCGTGGTGCTGTCCCTCATGGGCGCGGGTCTCGCCCTGAACCGGCCCTTCGGCCTCGCCAACTGGCAGGGGGTGTGGCGGCAGCTCGGCATCACGATGCCGCTGACCATAGCCGCCGTCGCCGCCCTCACCTGGGGCCTGCTGGACTGGCCCGTCGCCGCGGCGCTGCTGCTGGCGGCCGTGCTCTCCCCACCGACCCGGTGCTCGCCTCCGAGGTGCGCGTCGGGAGCCGACGGACGCGGAGCACGACGAGGACGAGGTTCGCTTCACCCTGACCGGTGAGGCCGGGCTGAACGACGGGCTGGCCTTCCCCTTCGTCGCGGGGGCGATGGCCCTGGCGGCCGCGGGCGGGCAGCTGACCGGCGGCGGTGTCGGCCACTGGCTGCTGGTGGAGGTGCTGTACAAGTGCGCGGCGGGCGTGGCCGTGGGGCTGCTCGTCGGGGCGCTGCTGGGCCGGCTTTTCTTCCGGGCCCGGTGGCAGGCGATGCGGCTGTCCGAGCACAGCGAGGGGTTCGTGGCTCTCGGCGCGACGTTCCTCGCGTACGGGGTGACGGAGCTGGTGCACGGTTACGGCTTCCTCGCCGTGTTCGTCACCGCCTGCCGGATCCGCTCGGCGGAGCGCACGCACGGCTTCCACGGGGTGCTGCACGACTTCGTGGAGCAGATCGAGCGGCTGCTGACGGCGGTGCTGCTGTTCCTCCTGGCGCGTTCGTCGCCCAGGGCGGGCTGGCGCCGCTCAGCTGGCAGGCGCGGTGGTGGGCGTGCTGCTGCTGCTCGTCGTCCGCCCGGTGACCGGGTGGGCCGCCCAGCTCGGCGCTGCGGCGGGCCCCCGGGAGCGGGTGGTCACCGCGTTCTTCGGCATCCGCGGCATCGGCTCCCTGTTCTACCTGGCGTACGCGCTGGACTCCCACGACTTCGGGGTGCCTCCCGAGGTGCTGTGGGCGGTGGTGACCTTCACGGTGGTCGCCTCGGTGGCGCTGCACGGGGTGAGCGCCACGCCGGTCATCTCGCGCCTGGACCGGCTGCGGCTGCACCGCGCCAAGGCGAAGGGCGCGGGGCACGACCCGAAGGACCACGAAGTGGCCGGGGAACGGCTGTGAACGTCCTGCCCGTGACCGCACGACCCGCGGCCCGTCCCGATGTGCGGGGCCGCCGGGTTCGGTGTTGTGTGGGGATCATGCGGCGTGAGGACGGGCGGGCCGGCCCGGTGGACGACGTCGAGGCGGTCCTCGACGAGCTGTACGCGCTGCCGCCGTCGGACTTCGTCGCCCGGCGTGAGGAACGCGCGGCGGCGGCCCGGACGGGGAGGCGGGCCGAGGACGCCCGCCGTATCCACGCCGCCCGCCGTCCCACCCTCGCCGCGTGGGCGGCGAACCTGCTGCGGCGCTCACGGCCCGACGAGGCGCGGCAGTTCCTGGAGCTGGGGCAGGCGCTGCGCGAGGCCTACGCCACCCTGGACCCGAGCGGTCTGAAGGAGCTGTCGGCGCAGCGGAGGCGCATCGTCTCCGAGCTGTCGCGGCAGGCGGCGCAGCTGGCGCGGACGGCCGGGCACCCGCTGTCGGACACGGTCCAGCGGGACGTGGAGACGACGCTGCGCGCGGTGCTCGCCGACCCGGAGGCGGCGGCCGTGTGGGACGCGGGCCGGGTGGAGAACGTGCTCACCCCTCCCTCGGAGTTCGGTGCGGAGGCGGTCGCCGCCGCGCCCGTCCGCCGCGATCCGGCGCCCACCCGGACGTCGCGTGCGGAGCCGCCGACGGCGCGCAGGCGCAAGGACGAGGCGGCCGAGCGGCGGCGTGCCGAACGGGAGGAGCGTGCGGCCCGGGCGCGGGAGGAGGCGCGGGCCGCCGAGGCGCGGCTGGCTGAACGGCGCGACGCCCGCGAAGAAGCCGGGGTGGCGCTGGAACGGGCGGGTGAGCGGGAGCGGGAGGCCGGGGAGCGGGTGGCCGAGCTGGAGGAACAGCTCGGGCGGGCCCGCACCGAACGGGAGCGGACGAGGACCGAACGCGCGGAGGCCCAGGAGCGGGACGACGCCGCCGCGGACGCCCTCGCCGGGGCCGAACGGGAGGCGGCGGCCGCCGCGCGCCGTGCCGAACGGGCGGAGAGGGACAGCGCGTGAGCGACGGCGGACGACCGCGCGAACGGATGCGAGGGTCCCGGCGCCCCGGCTACCCGGGGGCGGTACCCGCGTGCGGACGCGCCGGGGCAGGGGCACCCGGACGGGACGGCGGTACACAGGAGGAGGGGCACCACGTGACCGAGCGGGAACGGGCCGCCCGCCGGACGGGGGGTACGGCATGACACGCGAAGACTTCAGGGACGCGGACACCACAACCGCGGACAGCGGGAACAGGGCGGGCGGACGGACGGTGCCCGGACCGGCGTCGCTGGCCTCGCTGCTGGTGTCCCTCGGCACCGGCGCCTACGTGGTGGACTCCAAGGGCACCGTCGTTGCGGTCAACGCCCACGCCGAGCGGCTGCTGGGCCGGCCCGAGGAGGAGTTCCTCGGCCGCGACGCGCACGACCTGCTGCACCGCAGCCGGTACGGCGCTCCGCTGCCCCGCACCCAGTGCGGGATGCGGCACGCCTACATGGCCGGGCGCACGGTGCAGTCGGAGGAGGAGTGGTTCGAGCGCGGCGACGGTTCCCTCGTCCGGGTGTCCTGGCTGGTCACTCCGTGCCGCACCGACGACGGGGCCGATCGCACCCTGGTGCTCTTCCACACGCCGCACGACCCGGAGGAGGTGCGCGCACCGGGCAGCCGGTTCATCAGTCCCCTGCCCGAGCTGGAGCGGCTCGCCCTGCTGGCCGAGACCACCACCCAGCTCACCGCCACCCTCGACGTCGAGACGGCGCTGCGCAGGCTGGTGCGGCTGGTGGTGCCGCAGCTCGCCGACTGGGCGGTCGTCGACCTGGTCACCGAACGCGGCGAGGTGCGGCGCACCACCGTGGTCCACGCCGACAACGGCGACCTGGTGCGCCGCGAGGATTTGCAGGGCCCCCTGGCCCCCGTGCCGCAAAACTCCCTGATGCCGCTCGCCCGGGCGCTGCGCGGGGTCTCCCCCGCCCTGGCCGATCCCTCGCTGCACCGGACGCCGGACTCCCCCTTCGCGGTGGAGCAGCGCCGGCTGTTCGCGGAGTCCGGCATCCACTCCGCGGCCGTCGCGCCGATCCGGGGGCTGCGCGAGGTGCTCGGGGCGCTGACCCTGGGCCGGGCGGACCGTCCGGACCCGTTCACCGCGGCCGATCTGCCGCTGGTGGAGGACGTCTGCCGGCGGGCCGGCCTGGCGCTGGACAACGCCCGGCTGTACCAGCGGCAGCGCAAGGTCGCCGAGACCATGCAGCGTCACCTGCTGCCGCAGCTCCCGCACGTGCCCGGGCTGGAGATGAGCGCCCGGTACCTGGCCGCGCCCGACGCCTCGCAGGTCGGCGGCGACTGGTACGACGCGTTCGTGCTGCCCGACGGGACCACGGCGCTGGCCGTCGGGGACGTCGTCGGGCACGACCTCGACGCGGCGGCGGGCATGGCGCAGATGCGCAACGTGCTGCGGGCGTACGCGTGGTCCCAGCAGGATCCGCCGAGCAGGATCGTCTCCCGGCTCGACCGGGCGGCCGTGCACATCACCGAAGTCACCATGGCCACGCTGCTGTTCGCCCGGATGTCCCCCGTCGGGGACGGCCGGTGGACGCTGTCGTGGACCAACGCCGGTCACCCCCCGCCGCTGCTGGTCACCCGGGACGGCGAGGCCCGCCATCTCACCGACGGGCACGGCATCCTGCTCGGTTCCGGTACGGACCGCCCCCGCCCCGACGGGGAGGCCGAACTCCTGCCGGGGGCGACGCTGTTGTTCTACACCGACGGTCTCATCGAGGAGCCCGGCCGCGATCTGGAGGAAGGGATGGAGCGGCTGCGCGTCCACGCGGCCGCCCTGGCCCAGCAGTCGCCGGACCGGTTCACCGACCTGGTGCTGGAGCGGGCCCGGCCGGCCGACAACGACGACGACGTCGCCCTGCTGACCGTCCGCGTCCCCGTCGACGGGGCGGCCTCACGGCACTGACGGCGGCCAACTGACTCCAGATGTCCCGAAGTTGGTATGGACCAGTTGTGCCTCAGTAGCTAGACTCCCCCTCGACTCGGGTTGAGAGCGCTCTCACACGCGGTTGTTCCACCCCCACCTCGCTGGAACGACGAAGGGCCACCTTCCATGAGAAGACGCACCGGACTCACGCATGCCGTGGTCGCCGCCGCGCTGCTGATCGGCAGCTTCACCGCCGCGGGCACACTCCCGGCCTCGGCGCACGACGCCCCCGCCACCGCCACCGCCGGCGGCACCGAAGCGGCACCCGCCTCCCCCGGGCTGCTGCGGGCGATGCAGCGCGACCTCGGCCTGACCCGCGCCGAGGCGGAGGAGCGCCTGGCCGCCGAACGCGAGGCCACCGCCCTGGCCCCCAAGGCACGCAAGGCCGCCGGATCCGCCTACGGCGGCTCCTGGTTCGACGCCGGCAACGGGAAGCTCACCGTCGCCGTCACCCCGGACGCCGACGCCACGACCGTGCGCACCCTGCGCGACTCCGGTGCCGCCGTCCGCACCGTGGCGCACACCGAACGGCAGCTGGACGCGGCCAAGTCCCGCCTCGACCAGCTCGACGCCCCGGCGGGCGTGGCCAGTTGGTCCGTGGACCCGGCCGCCAACTCGGTGGTGGTGAACGTGGTCGACGGCCGGCGGGCCGACAACGATGTCCGCGCCTTCGTGGGCAAGGCCCGCGAGGCGGGCCCGGTCACCGTGCGGACCGTGCGCACCTCCCCCAGCACCTTCGCCGCGGGCACGGTCGGCGGCGACCCGTACTACACCGGCAACGTCCGCTGTTCCATAGGCTTCTCGGTGCACGGCGGCTTCGTCACCGCCGGCCACTGCGGCGGCGCCGGGCAGCAGGTGAGGGGCTGGGACGGCTCGTACATCGGCAACTTCCAGGGCTCCTCGTTCCCGGGCGACGACTACGCCTGGGTGAACGTGGGCAGCGGCTGGTGGACCGTGCCGGTGGTGCTCGGCTGGGGCACCGTGCCGGACCAGTTGGTGCGCGGTTCGGCGGAGGCGCCGGTGGGTGCCTCGATCTGCCGCTCGGGCTCCACGACGCACTGGCACTGCGGCCGCGTGCTGGCCAAGAACGAGACCGTGAACTACAGCCAGGGGGCGGTGCACCAGATGACGAAGACCAGTGTGTGCGCCGAGGGCGGTGACTCGGGCGGTTCGTTCCTCAGCGGTGACCAGGCCCAGGGCGTCACCTCCGGAGGCTGGGGCAACTGCTCCAGCGGGGGCGAGACCTGGTTCCAGCCGGTCAACGAGATCCTCAACCGCTACGGGCTGACGCTGCACACCGCCTGACCTTCCGGCAGCGAAAGGGCGGTCCCCGCCGAACGCCTCGGCGGGGCCCGCCTCTTGTGCTGCCCGAGGCCCCTTCGGCTCACCGTCCCCAAAAGTTACCGGTCCGTAACTTACTCGCGGGTTACCGACGGTAAGTGAGCGCTGTTAGTTTTCGGTTTCATCTTCTGCAGTCGCAGCGAGGAGAGAGCCGTGAGCCGTATCAACAGCGTGCTGACCACCGTCGTCGCCACGACGGCCTGCGTGTGCGCGTCCGCGTCACCCGCCGCCGCGACCGACCCGGTCGTGTCGCGGGGCGTCACCATCCCCGCCTTCTACTCCCCGCCTGCCGAACTGCCGTCGGGCAACGGCAAGCTGATCCGCCATGAGCCGCTGCGTCTCGGGCTGAGCCTGCCCGGCCTGGACGGCCGCCGGCTGCCAGGCACGGCCACCCGCCTGATGTACACCTCGACCGACGCGAACGGGCAGCCGGTCGCCGTCACCGGCGCCTACATCGAGCCGTCCGCCGACTGGAAAGGCACCGGGCCCCGCCCCCTGGTCGTCGTCGGCTCGGGCACCATGGGCCAGGGCGACCAGTGCGCCCCCTCCCTCGCCCTGGAGAACCCGCTGACCCTCACCGGGGAGACCCTGTCGTTCGGTTACGAGAACCTGGCGGTCTACCGCCTGCTCGCCACCGGCGCGGCGGTCGTCGTCACCGACTACGTGGGCCTCGGCGCCACCGACCGGCTGCACACCTACGTCGACCGCGTCGACGAGGGGCACGCGATGCTGGACGCCGCCCGGGTGGCGCGTTCCGTACCCGGCGCGTCCGTCACCGCCGCCTCCCGGGTGGGGATGTACGGCTACAGCCAGGGCGGCGGCGCCAGCGCCTCCGCCGCCGAGCTCCAGAGCGGCTACGCGCCCGACGTCCCCCTGGCCGGCACCTACAGCGGCGCGCCGCCGGCCAACCTGACCGACGTGACCAAGGGCATCGACGGCAGCGCCCTGGCCGGCGCGCTGGGCTGGTCCATCAACGGCTTCGCCCAGACCTCGCCGGCCCTGCGGGCGGTGGTCGAGGCGAACATGAACGACGCCGGACGCAAGGCGCTCGAGGACATCTCCACCACCTGCGTCGGTGACGCGATCCTGGGCTACGGCTTCACCAGGAGCACCAAGTGGACGAAGAACGGCCGGTCCGTCGGCGACATCATCGCCGGCGAGCCCGCCGCCCAGGCGGTGCTGGACGACCAGCGCATCGGGCGCCTTCGGCCCACCGGCCCGGTCCGCGTGGTCACCGGCGTGCAGGACGACATCGTGCCGCACGGCCAGGCGCGGCAGATGGCCGTGGACTGGTGCAAGAAGGGCGGCGACGTCACCTACAAGGCGGTCCGGCTGCCGAACCTCGGCGACAAGCTGCTGACCAACCATCTGGCGCCGCTGTTGACCGACCAGGGGGACGCGATCGAATGGCTGACCGACCGGCTCAAAGGCAAGGCCACCAGCTCGAACTGCTGGACGATGCCACTCCAGCCGTGAGCGGCGGGAGATGACACGAGCCCCGTCCCGCGACCGCGGGACGGGGCTCGTGAGCGGAGCGCCGGGCAGGCCTTGCACCTGCATCTCCCCGCAGGAAGCGGGGCGTCTTTCCTTGGACCACCAACGCACGGCCGGGCGGCGGGGTTTCGCTCTCGCCGTGACCTGAGACAATCATAGCGGTGATCGGCCCGACAGTCACATCGGTCACATGACCAGCCCGGCGAGGGCGCCGTCGAAGTTCTTCTCGACCTGTGCCTGCTCGGCCGCGTTCGGCCGGGCGACGGTGCAGGAGGGTCCGGCGCTGGCGCCGGACATCAGGCTGGAGCAGGGGCCGGGTTTGCGGTCGGGCAGACCCAGGACGTGGCCCAGTTCGTGGGCGGCGATGCGGACGGTGGAGTGGCCCGCGTCCACCGCCTGGCGGCCGAGGTGGACGGTCCCGCCCCCCATGGACGAAGGCATGGTGCGCGGCCAGCCGTCGTCCACGACGATCCGTATGTCGGCGCGCTCGCCGGACGTCACCGGGCGCAGTTCCACACCGTCGACGCTGTCGTTCCAGATCGTCGCTCCCCGGTCGACCGCGGACGCGAACTCCCCGGCCCCGCTCGTGTCGTAGGTGAGCACCCGGGTCTCCCCCTCGGGCGCCGCCGGGTCGGCGGTCCTGACCGCCACGGCCTGCCCGCCCACCACGGGTCCGTACAGGAGGAATACGGCGGCCACGGCACCGGTGAGCGTACGGATCCGCATGGTCGACCTCCTGTGGGGGGAAGGCGGCGGGTCGAGGTGCCGCTGCGGAGCGGCTTCCCGCCGCCCGGCCGGTCAATCACCGGACCCCGCGATTCAGACGTGCTGGTGCTCAATCCCATGCGCCGTACCGGTTGGACTTCCGGATCACTCGGGGGCACTGTGGGGCCAGGATCGACACCGTCCCACGGGACACCCCCGCCCGCATCACCGGAGAGCGCGCCGATGAACCACCTCGCCAGTCCCGACCGCTACGACGGCACCATGCGCTACCGGCGCACCGGCCGCTCGGGCCTCGACCTCCCGCTACTGTCCTTGGGCTACTGGCACAACTTCGGTGACGACCGGTCCTTCGAGAGCCAGCGCGCCATCGCCCTGCGCGCCTTCGACCTGGGCATCACCCACCACGACCTGGCCAACAACTACGGCCCGCCCTACGGCTCCGCAGAGATCAACTTCGGCCGGCTGATGAAGCGGGACCTGGCGCCGTACCGCGACGAGATGGTGATCTCCACCAAGGCCGGCTGGGACATGTGGCCCGGCCCCTACGGCCAGGGCGGCGGCTCCCGGAAGTACCTGCTGGCCTCGCTCGACCAGTCCCTGGAGCGCATGGGGCTGGAGTACGTGGACATCTTCTACTCGCACCGCCTCGACGCCACCACTCCCCTCGAGGAGACCATGGGCGCCCTGGACACCGCGGTGCGGCAGGGCAAGGCGCTCTACGTCGGCATCTCCTCCTACGACGCCGAGCGCAGCCGCCAGGCCGCGGAGATCCTGCACGACCTGGGCACCCCGCTGCTGATCCACCAGCCGTCGTACAACATGCTCAACCGCTGGATCGAGACGGACGGCCTGCTGGACGTGGCCCAGGAGGAGGGCTTCGGCGTCATCGGGTTCACCGCCCTGGCCCAGGGGCTGCTCACCGGCCGCTATCTGGACGGCGTGCCGCAGGACTCGCGGGCCGCCGCCGCGACCTCCTTCGACGCCGGCTGGCTGACCGACGACATGCTGCGCCGGCTGCGGGCGGTGAACGACATCGCGGCCCGCCGCGGCCAGACGCTGGCGCAGATGGCCCTGGCCTGGGCGCTGCGTGACCCCCGCGTCACCTCGCTGGTCATCGGCGCCTCGCGCACCGAGCAGCTGGAGCAGAACGTGGCGGCGCTGGAGAACCTCGACTTCACCGCCGAGGAGCTGGCCGAGATCGACACGTACGCCACGGAGGGCGGCGTCGACCTGTGGCGGGACGCCCGTCAGGGCGCGCTGGGCTGACGCCGGGGGCGGGGCCGGCGAGGTGTGCTCCGCCCGGTTCGGGGAACTGAGGTGCGGAGGACCGCTTGGCCCCCACCGCTCGGACGGCCGCCCTATGCAGACCTTCCTTCCCTACCCCGACTTCTGCGGATCCGCGCTGGTGCTCGACCGGAAGCGGCTCGGCAAGCAGCGGGTGGAGGCGCTCCAGGTGCTGCGCGGGCTGATCGTGCCGGGCTACGGCTGGCGCCGCCATCCCGCGGTGCGCATGTGGACCGGGTACGAGGAGGCGCTGGTGCGCTACGGCCTCGACGTGTGCCGGGTCTGGCGCGACCGCGGCCATCAGGACAGCTGCGCCGCGACCCTGGTCGCCGACCTCGCCACCGTCCGGCCCGGCGCCCCGGTGCGCGAGCAGCGGGAGCTGGCGCAGGCCGGTGAGCTGCCGCCGTGGCTGGGCGACGACGCGGTGCACCGCAGTCACCGCTCCGCGCTGGTGCGCAAGGACCCGGACGTGTACCGGGAGCTGTTCCCCGACGAGCCGGACGACCTGCCGTACGTCTGGCCGTCCTCCGACCGCGACCCGGAGGCGGCGGCCGGCTGAGGACCGACGCCCCGGCGCATCTCACGGGAGGTGCGCCGGGGCGTCGGTGGTCACGTCAGCGGGCGGACAGGTACTCCTCGACCCCCGGAGCGGTGTGCGCGTCCTCGGCGTTCACCACGCCGCCGACCGCCTTGGCGTCGGGCTTGAGCACGTACGTCTCCACGCTGGCGGGACGGTTCACGTCGGAGAAGTTCTGCGGCGTGCCGAGCCCGGTGTCGGCGTTGGTCTGCGAGCGGTGCGCCTTGACGACGTCCTCCCGGCTCAGGCCGCCCGCCTCACAGGCCTTGGCCAGGTCGGAGCCGATGAGCTGGGCGGCGTTGTAGCCGGACAGCACACCGGAGTCGACCGGCGAGTCCGGGTACTTCTTCTTGTACGACGCCACCATGCGCTCGACGCCGGGCAGGTCGGAGCTGACCGCGGGCGCGGCGCTGACCACGCTCAGCATCGCCGCGAGAGCGGGCGCGGCGGGCGTCTCCATCAGCTGGGGAGCGAATCCGGGGGCGCTGCTGACGACGGGGACCTTCAGGCCGCGCGAGGCGGCGACACCGACCAGGGAGGCGGTCTGCGCCGGTCCCGCGCTGATCAGGACGGCCTTGACGCCCTGCTTGCGCAGCGCCGAGACCTGCGCCGACAGATCGGTGTCCGTGGCCTGGATCTTCTGGCCGGCCACCTTCATCCCGGCCCGCTCGGCCGCCCAGGTGGAGCCTTCCAGGGCGTTGGCCCCGTAGTCGCCCTCGAAGTAGACGTGGCCTATGGTGTCGCCCTTCTTCAGGCCCTTGGTGCGGGTGAGGAACTCCACCGCGGCGATCATGTCGACGTCGTAGGTGGTGCCCAGCACCTGGACGGCGTCCTTGCCGAGCAGGGAGGCGGCCCACGCCTGCGGGAAGGTGAGCATCTTGTCCCGCTCGATGTCGTCGAGCAGGGCGGCGACCACCGGGGAGCCGATCACCTGGGGCAGCGCCACCACGTCCGGGGCGATGTCCGCGTAGGCGGTGACGGCCTTCTGCACGTCGTAGCCGTGGTCCTTGACGACGATTTCCACCTTGCGGTCGCAGATGCCGCCCTTGGCGTTGGTCTCGTCGGCCCACATCTGCTGGGCCTGCACGATGCTCTTGCCGAGGGTGGCGTAGGGGCCGGTCAGGTCGGTGAGGGCGCCCAGTCTGATGGTGTCGGCGTCGACGCCGGGTCCGGTGCGGACGCCGTCCGCGGCGTCGCCGCCCTTGTCGCCGTCGTCCGCCTTCGAGCTGCATCCGGTGGCCGCGAGCAGCACGGCGAGGGTGCCGGCGAGGACGGCCCCGGCGGCGCGGCGGCGGGGACGGCGGGTGTACGTGGTGTTCACGGGGTGTGCTCCTTGGGTCGTGCGGCCGCGGCCGGCGGCGGGGGCGTGGGAAGGGCGGGGTCCGGTGAGGAGGTCGGGGTGCGGCGGCGCCGCAGGCGGTCGCGGGCCCGGCGGGCCAGACCGTGCAGCCCGTCGGGGGCGTACAGCAGGACGAGGACGATGGCGGCGCCGTACAGGTAGCGGGCGGCCTCGGTGGGGCCGACGGCGCCGTCGGCGGTGCCCGGCGCGGCCACCAGCGGAAGCTGGTCGGCGTAGCGGGTCATCAGCAGCGGGAGCGCGGTGACGAACACGGCGCCCGCGGTGGCACCGGCGACCGAGCCCAGGCCGCCGATGACGATCATGGCGAGGTAGTCGACGGACAGCACCAGCGAGAAGTAGTCGGGCACCACGCGGCGGAAGACCAGCGCGAGCAGCACTCCCGCGAGGCCCGCGTACATCGACGACACCACGAAGGCGGCGGAGCGGTGCCGGGCCACGTCGACGCCCATCACGGCGGCGGCGGTCTCGCTGTCGCGTAGCGCGGCCAGCGCCCGTCCGGGGCGGGAGCGCAGCAGGCCCCGGGCGGTGAACCAGGTGACCGCGAACAGGGCCAGGCCCAGGAACCACAGCCGTTCCTCCGCGCCGAACGGCACGCCCAGGACGGTCAGTTCGTCGCTCCCGTCGAAGGTGAGGCCGCCGAGGGCGAGCGGCTGGACGGAACGGCCGTTGAAGCCGCCGGTGACCGAGTCGGCGGTGAGCAGGACGTGATGGCCGAGGAAGACCAGCGCGAGGGTGGCGATGCCCAGGTAGATGCCCTTGACCCGGCCGGCGACGGGGCTGAACAGCCCGCCGGCGACACCGGCCATCAGCACCGCCAGGGGGGCGGCCAGGGCGGACGGCAGTCCGGGTCCGGGGTCGCCGGCCAGCCAGGCGTAGCCGTACGCCCCGACGGCGAGGAAGAAGGCGTGGCCCAGGGAGAGCTGGCCCGCGGTGCCGCTGAGCAGGGCGAGGCCGACGGCACCGATGGCCGCCGCCATGGAGAACAGGCCGATGCGCAGCCAGAAGGCGTCCAGGTAGAACGGCGGCAGGCACAGGAGCACGGCGACCGTCAGCAGCGTCGCCCGGCGGCGGGTGAGGAGCGAGGTGAGCCGGTCAGACACGGGCCGCTCCCTTCGCGCCGAACAGCCCGTTGGGCCGTACGAGGAGCACCAGCAGCATCACGGCGTACGGGGCGACGTCGCCGAACCCCTCGCCGAGGACGTGCAGTTCGGACTGGTAGCCGATGACGAGGGACTCGGTCAGCCCGATGATGAGACTTCCCGCGAGGGCACCCGTCGGGGAGGCGAGGCCGCCGAGGATGGCGGCGGGGAAGGCGTTGAGCGCGATCTGGCCGGTGGTGCGTTCCAGGCCCGGGGCGGGGAACGCGGCGAGGAACACCGCCGCCAGCGCGGCGAGCGCGCCCGCCAGGCACCAGGCGCCCGCCCGTACCCGGCCCAGCCGTACGCCCATGAGCGCGGCGGCCTCCATGTCCTCCGCCGCCGCCCGCAGGGACAGGCCCCAGTCGGTGAAGCGGAACAGCGCGAACACGCCGCCGATGACCACGGCCGACACGACGATCGCGGCGAGCCTGCTGTCCGCGACGGTCAGCGGCCCGAGTTCGGTCACCGCGTCGCCCCACGGGTCGCCGAGCGTCAGCAGGTCACCGCCGATGCGCCGGGCCAGCTCCGTGAGCAGCACGATGTCGATGCCGATGGTGACGATGGTCTGCACGTGCGCGGAGTGGGCGTCGGTGCCGCCGCGTTGCAGCAGGAACCGGTCCAGCGCCCCGGCGAGGGCGGCCGTGACGAGGACCGCGAGGGCGAGCGCCCCGGCGAAGCCCAGGTCGTCGTGGAGGACGGCGACCAGGTAGCCGCCGAACAGGAGCAGGGAGCCGTGGGCGAAGTTGAGCACGCCCGAGGCCTTGAAGATGACGACGAAGCCGAGGGCGACCAGCGCGTACACCGCGCCGAGGGCCAGTCCGCCCAGCAGGCTGTCCAGGAGGTCCGTCATGCCGCGTCCTCCCCGGTCGCGTCGGTGCCGAGATAGGCGCGCAGCACCTCGGGGTCCTGGCGGACCTCGTCGGGCGTGCCGTGCGCGATGGGCCGGCCGAAGTCCAGCACGGTGACGTCGTCGGCGAGGCGCATCACGAGCCCCATGTCGTGCTCGACCAGGACCACGGACAGGCCGAGTTCGGCGCGGAGTTCACCCACCACCTCGGCGGTGCGGGCGCGTTCGGCGGCGTTCATGCCGGCCACCGGTTCGTCGAGCAGCAGCACACGGGGCTCCAGGCACAGGGCGCGGGCGAGTTCCACGCGCTTGCGGTCGCCGTACGGCAGCAGGCCGACGGGTGTGTCGAAGTGGGCGCCCAGGCCGGTCAGTTCGGCGATCTCGCGGGCTCGTGCGAGGTGGTCCCGCTGTTCCCGGCGGGCGCTCGGCAGCCGCAGGGCACTGGCGGTGAAACCGGCGCGGGTGAGGGCGTGCCGGCCGAGCATCAGGTTGTCGGCGACGGTGCCCTGGGTGGTGACGATGTTCTGGAAGGTACGGGCCACGCCGAGCGCGGCGATGCGGTGCGGGGCGAGCCGGGTCAGCTCGGTGTCGCCGAGCGTCACGCTGCCGGCGGCGGGGCGGCACAGCCCCGACAGCACGTTGAAACAGGTGGACTTGCCCGCGCCGTTGGGTCCGATGAGGGCGTGCACCGAGCCGGGGGCGACGGTGAAGGACACGCCGTCGAGCGCGGTGAGCCCGGCGAAGCGCACGGTGACGTCCCGTACGGCGAGCACGGGCGGTGCGGTGGTGGTGCGGTCGTTCACGCGGCCCCCTGGTCCTGCGCCGACTCGCCCAGGTAGAGGCGGCGTACGGCGTCGGTGCGGGCGAGTTCGTCGGCCGGGCCGGACAGGCGGGTTTCGCCGACCTCGAGGACGTGCGCGTGGCTCGCGAGGGAGAGCGCCATGCCGGCGTTCTGCTCGACGAGGAGCACGGCGGTGCCCTGGGCGTTGATCTCGCGGATCACCTCGGCGATCCGGTACACCATCTGCGGGGCGAGGCCGAGGGACGGCTCGTCCAGGAGCAGCAGCCGGGGGGCGGCCATCAGGGCGCGGCCGATGGCGAGCATCTGCTGCTCACCGCCGGAGAGCAGCCCCGCGGCCTGGTGGGTGCGTTCGGCGAGCCGGGGGAACAGCGTGAAGACGCGGTCGCGGGCCTCCTGGACCTGGGCGCGACCGCGGCGTCCGAGGCCGAGGCCGCCGGAGCGGAGGTTCTCGTCGACGGACAGCCCGGCGAACACCCGGCGGCCCTCCGGGACTTGGACGACACCGGCGCGGACCGCGGCGACGGGGTCCTTGCCGTCCAGCACCGTGTCGCCGTAGCGGATGTGCCCGGCCGTGACGGCACCGCGGTGCAGGCGCAGGGTGCCGGAGACGGCGCGCAGCAGCGTCGTCTTGCCGGCGCCGTTCGCACCGAGCAGGGCGACGACCGCGCCGGGTGGCACGGTCAGGGACACGGAGCGGAGAGCGGACAGCGCGCGCCCGTACGTCACGTCGACGTTCTCGACGTGCAGCGCGGGCAGGCCGTCCGGTGGTGCTTCGGGCATCACGACTCCTCGGGGCCGTCGCGCGGGTCGGCGACGGCTTCGGGGGAAGGGGTGCTCACGACAGCACGGGGGTGACCGGGCGGTACAGCGGTTCGGCTCCGCATGCTGCGGTGTACCAACGGGGGTGGGGGTGGGTTGTGCGGGTGCCCATGCGGGCGGGAGGTCGTTCCCGCGACCACGGGTGGGGTGGTTCTGGTTCGGCGGCGGGTGCGGGGTGTTGAGGGCTGGGCGCGCGGTTCCCCGCGCCCCTGAGTCGCGGGACGCCACGGGTGGAGTGGCGTCCCGCTCGACTGCGCCCAGGGGCGGGGGGCCGCGGTTCGGCGGTGGCTGCGGGGTGTGGGGGCTGGGCGTGCGGTTCCCCGCGCCCCTGGGGGCGAGTGGCGGTCCGCTCGACTGCGCCGGCGGTGGCTGCGGGGTGTGGGGCTGGGCGCGCGGTTCCCCGCGCCCCTTGGGGCGCGGGGTGTGGGTCAGGGGTTGAGGAGGCGGTGGGCCGTGAGGGCGAGGCCGGCTTCGATGAGGTCGGTCGGGCGGGAGAGGGAGCGGCCGGTGAGTTGTTCGTAACGGCGCAGGCGGTTGAGGACCGTGTTGCGGTGGCAGTAGAGGCGGCGGCTCGCCCGCTGGGCGGAGCCGTCGCAGGCCAGCCAGGTGGCGAGGGTGTCCAGCAGGACCTCGGCGTCGGCCGGTTCCAGACCGGCCAGCGGGCCCAGCAGCCGGTCGGCCAGGGCGGCGGCGAGGTCAGGGCTCGACGCCACCAGCGCCGCCGGCAGGTGCTCGGTCAGCCGGACCGTGCCCCCCTGCCCGGGGCACAGCCGCAGCGCCGTGTCCGCCAGTTGCCGCGCCTCCCCCACGGCGGCCAGCCCCTCGACCACGCTGCTGACGCCCACGCGCACGCCGGGCGGTTGCTCGTCCGGGACGATCGCCGCCGCGTCGCCCTCGACGACCAGCACGATGCCGTGGTCGGTGTCCATCCCGGTGTGCCAGTGCACGCGCACACCCGGCGCGAGAGCCGCCTGGGCAGCCGTACAGCCCGCGGACCGGGCCCCCTCGACCGCGACCACGACGTACCGGCCCTGCTCCGGCAGGTCCAGCGCCTGGGCCGCCTCGGGCAGGTCGGCGATGCGGCTCGTGCCGTCCAGCAGGGCCGCGGCCAGCAGACGCACCCTGTTCTCCCTCCGCCACGCCAGTTGCCGTTCGGTCTGCCGGTAGGCGTCGGCGACGATGGTGGAGTGCTCGTCGACGAAGTCCCACACGTCGGACGCCACGTGCACCAGCAGCCGTACGTCCTCCGGCGCCGCCCGGGACGTCTCGTCCACCAGGCCCTGCCACACCAGCGAACCGCCCAGCCGGAAGGCGTGCAGCACCGCGTCCAGCGGCAGGCCCTGCTCGGCGCGGGTGGCGCCGATCTTCCAGGAGCAGCGGCGCGCCCCCTCCCGGGCGCCGCGCGGGTCCAGCAGCGAGGAGATGCTGTGCCGCAGCGAGCGGTGCACCTCCTGCCAGGTGGCGACGGCGTCGCCCTCGACGGCGGTGCGGTAGGCGGGCTCCTGCTCCTGGAGCACGGCGACCAGTCGGTCCGTCAGCTGGGGCAGGTCGTCCAGCAGGACGCGGGCGGCCCGGTGCAGCACCCGCAGCGCGTCGGCGTCGATCAGCGACCGCACACGCGGTGTCCGCGACCGGGGTGCGGGCACGGGTCCGGGGCGCAGCAGGGTACGTGGCCGTACGGCGTGAGGCATGGCGCATTCCCCCCAGGGTCGGGCTTCCCGGCGGCGCCCGTGCGGCGACCCCGTACCGGCGCCCGGCAGGTACGGGGAGCCCGCGGGCCGGCCGCCGTCGGACTCGTCCTGCCCCGAAGGATGGCATACCGTCCGGTCGGTCCCTAGAGTCGTGCACCGGTCTTTTCCTCCTGCTCGACCAGACGCACCAGCTCGACCCGGGAACGGAGACCGAGTGTGGCGAACACGTTCCGCAGGTGGTAGTCGACGGTACGGGTGCTCACGGACAGCCGGAAGGCCACCTCCCGGTTGGTGGCGCCCTCGGCGACGCACCGTGCGATCCGCAGTTGCTGCGGGGTCAGCCGGGCCAGCTCCCCCGCCTCCGTGGCCGCCGCGGGGGCCGCGCCGCCCGCGCGCAGTTCGGCGGCCGCCTGCTGCGCCCACAGTCCCGCGCCGCAGCGTTCGAACCCGATCCGCGCCTCCTCCAGCCGGGTACGGGCCTCACGCAGCCGGCGCCGGCGGCGCAGCCACTTGCCGTAGAGCAGTTCGGTGCGCGCCCGTTCGAAGTCGCCCGCGTCGTCGTGCCGGCCCAGGGCCCGCAGATACAGTTCGTCGGCCGCGTCGGGCGCGGCCAGCAGGGCGCGGCAACGCAGGAGTTGGGCGGCGGCCTGCGGGTCGGCACCGCAGGCCGCCCACAGCGCGAAGTCCTCCACCACCGCGGCAGCGTACTGCGGGCGTCCGGCGGACGCGGCGGCCTCGACGAAGCAGGGGACGGCCAGCATCCACACCGCGAAGTGGCCGCGGCGGGCGCCTGGGCGGACCAGCGGCCCGAGCCGCGCGGCCGCCTCGCGGGGGCGGCCGGCTCCCAGGTCGGCGCGGGCGGCGGCCCAGTGGGCGAGGGTGGCGGCCTGCGCGAGCCCGTGACGGCGGGCGGTGTGCAGGGCCGCCTCGGCGTGCTCGCAGACGAGGTCCACCTCGCCCTCGATGGACGCGGCGAGGGCGAGGACGGCGTGGTGGTGCGCGGCGGTGTTCCGCTGCCCGGCGCGCTCCGCGGTGCGCAGGCCTTCCTCGGCGTGGGTGCGGGCGAGCTGGTGACGTCCGGCGCGCAGCTCGGCGTACGCCAGGTATTCGAGGGCGCGGGGTTCGAGGGCGGCGGACCCCGACGTCCGTGCGGCGGCGAGGGCCCGGGCGCCGGCGCGGCGGGCGGCGGTCACCTCGCCGAGCATGAGGGCGGCGGCGGCGGAACGGAGGAGGGTGGCGGGATCGGTGCCGTGCAGTCCGCGTTCGAGCACGCGTCGCAGCGGGTGCGCGGCGAGATCGAACCGTCCGAGCAGGACGGCGCGCATCCCGTCCCGGTGGTCCCGGGTGACGTCGGCGCCCTGCGGAGGGCCCGAGGGCGGGCCGCCGTCGGGCACGGGAGCGGTCGACGGGATGCCCGCCGCGCGCGGTGCCGTCGCGCCCACCCGTGCCGCCCTGCGGGACGGCTGCCCGCAACGGCGAGGGGTCTTGGCGGCGGATCCTCCCACGCCCCCGGCCAGGGACCCGGCGGGGACGACGGAGGGTTCCGGCGTGTCGGTTCTCGGGACCCGGACGCAGGCGGTGGCCAGCGGGGTGACGGGCGGTGCGTAGGTGGGGGCCAGGGCGGACAGGCAGGCGGCGGGGTCACCGGCGGACCAGGCAGCGTCCGCCGCGCCCAGGGTGGCCCGGGCGGCGGCGTGCGGGGCCGTGGGGGCCAGCAGCTCCGCGGCGAGCAGGAACGACTCGCGGGCGTCGTCGACCGGGCCGTCGGCCAGCAGTACGGCGCCGCGCAGCAGTTCCGCGCCGCCCCGCACCGACGCGGGCTCGGCGGGGCCGCGGGCCAGGTCGAGCAGGCGCCGGGCGTCGGAGGCGCGGCCGGCGAGGAGGGCATGTTCGGCGGCGGCGAGGTTCCGCCGGGCCCGGTCCGCGTCGTCCCGGGCGAGGTCCGCCGCCCGGACCAGGGCATGGTGCCGGAGGGCGGGTGTCGCCGGGCACGCCGGATCGGCCGCTGCCGCCGCCAGCGCGTCCGCCAGGCCGGACGCCGGGCCGGTCACGGCCCAGGAGCGGTGCAGCAGGGCGAGGACTCCGTCCGCCTCCGCCGCCGCGCCGGCCAGGGCGCGGTGCGCCGCACGGCGGTGTTCGGGGAGCGCGCAGGCGTACACCGCCCGGCCCACCAGGGCGCTGCGGAAGCGCAGCCGGCCCTCGGTGCGGGCCAGCACCTCGGGCAGCGGCCCCTCCGCCACGGCGCCGCACGCCCGCTGGACGAGCCCGGCGTCGGCGTCCTCCTCCCCCGTCGCCCGTACGGCCGCCGCCGTGGTCAGCAACAGGTCCCCGCACTCCCCCGGCGGGCCGGGCAGGCGTCCGCCGGCCACCCCGGCCAGCACCTCGGCATCGACGAGCGGCCGGGGCAGCGACCGCGCCCCGGCGAGCTGGGCGGGCGACAGCCGCTGGACCGACGCCCGCAGCAGCGCGGGGTTGCCCTCGGCGGCGGTCACCAGTTCCTCACGCACGGCGGGGTCGACGGCGCCGTCCGTGGCCTCCTCGACCAGCAGCGCCGCGTCGCCGGGCGTGAGCGGGCCGAGCCGCAGCACGGGCAGCCCTGTGAACTCCCGGTCGACAGGCCGGTGTCCGGCGACGGTCAGCAGCAGCACCGCCGGCAGGCCCGACTCCCGTACGCGCGCCGCCGCGTGTCCCAGCGCGGCGCGCGACGGGGCGTCCCACAGGTGGGCGTCGTCCACGCACACGAGCAGCGGCCCGTCGGTGGCGGCCGTCCGCAGGGCGTCGTCCAGCTCGCGTACACGGTCCGCGCCGAGGTGCCGCACCGGCCCGTCGCGGAAGAGGCGGGCGGCGGTCTTGAGGAACGTGGTGCGGCCGCAACCGGGTTCACCGGTCACGACACGGACGCCGCCGTCGGTGTGCAGCGCGTCCAGCAGCTCGGCGACCTGCTGCTGTCGCGCGGTCGTGTGTCCGGTCATTCCCGCGACCTTACTCACGCGTAAGGTCGCGCGGAAGGAGTTCGTCCGAAGGTGCGTGAACGCGCAACGGCCGTGCCATCAGGGGCTTTCCCCGTGCCGCGTACGGTGCGGGGTGTGACGGCGCCCAAGGCGGGCGGCGCCCCTCGGTGCGCGCGCACAACGCCGGTGGCGGCCCGCGTCGTACGCGGACCGCCACCGGTGGGACGGGCGCCGGGTGCCTGGCGCCTCGGATCAGGAGGTGTGCGGGCAGTTGCCCCGCGACTCCTCGATCGTCAGGCTCGGCCGGGGCAGCGGGCAGAGGAACTGCTCGTAGCGGGTGTCGTTGTCGATGAAGCGCTTCAGCCAGGAAATGCTGTACTTCGCGATCGTCGTGTTCGACGAGTTCGGGGTGAAGTGGGTGGCGTTGTTGAGCTCCAGGTAGGCCCGGTCCAGGGACGAGGGCAGGTTGCTGTAGAAGGGCTCGGCGTGGCTGGCGACGGGGGCGATGGAGTCGCCGTCGGCGCCGAAGATGAGCGTGGGGGTCCGGAGTTCGGGCCAGGTCTTGTCGAGGTTCCAGGGCGTCAGCGGGATGGCCGCCTGCAGCGAGGGCCGGTCCTTGGCGGCCTCGAGCGAGCCGCCGCCGCCCATGGAGTGGCCCATGACGCCCAGTCTGCCGCTGTCGACGCGGTTGCGGACGGAGCTGCGCTGGGTGAGGTAGTCCAGCGCCGCCAGCAGCTGGTCGCCGCGGGAGTCGGGCTGGTCGACGGTGGTGTTGGTGTCGATGGTGAACACCACGAAGCCCTGCGAGGCGAGACGCGGGCCGAGCCAGGAGATGGAGGACTCGAGCGCCGTGAAGCCGGGCGAGATGGCGATGGCGCCGAAGGTGCCGTCGGCGGTGGTCGTGGGGTAGTAGATGGTGCCGCCGCCGAAGCCGGTGACGGCGAGCCGGGAGACGGAGGTCTGCGACACCGCGTACGGGCCGCGCAGCGCCTCGATGCTCGATTCGGTGGGCGCCGGCCCGCGCTCGTAGGGGTTGTCCGCCGCCGCGTGGGCGCCCGGGCCGGTGAGCGTGCTGAGGCCGACGACGGCGGCGAGCGCCGCGGTCAGTCCGGCCAGGCGGCCGGTCCTGCGCCTGCTGGTGTGGGGGTGCTGCTGCACGACGAGTGGTCCTCTCTGTCGCGGCGAGCGGCCCGGTCGGCCGGTGCACGGGGTCACGGCGTGGGTGGGGAGCCGTGCGGTGGCCGGGGGCGCCGCCTTCTGACTGGCGGTGCCACTGTCGAGGGGGAGGTGTCGTGCGGGGACCGGCGAAATCACCGGTCTTCAGTGGGGGCGGGGTCGCACCGGGGTGCGGGTGGCGGGTTCTCGCGCAGTTCCCCGCGCCCCTGAGGGGGGTGGTGGCGTCCCGCGCTGTGTGCTTCGAACGAGGCTGGCGCAGGCGCTGCGGGCCCGGCTCGGGGAGAGCGGTGCGGGTCGTGAGGGCTGAGCGCGCAGTTCCCCGCGCCCCCCGAGGGGGTGGTGGCGTCCCGCGCTGTGTGCTTCGAGCGAGGCTGGCGCAGGCGCTGCGGGCCCGGCTCGGGAGAGCGGTGCGGGGTCGTGAGGGCTGAGCGCGCAGTTCCCCGCGCCCCCGAGGGGGTGGTGGCGTCCCGCGCTGTGTGCTTCGAGCGAGGCTGGCGCAGGCGCTGCGGGCCCGGCTCGGGGAGAGCGGTGCGGGGTCGTGGGGGCTGAGCGCGCAGTTCCCCGCGCCCCTGAGGGGGGTGGTGGCGCCGTCTGCCGCAAGCCCCGCGCCCCTCTCGAGCCGAGGCGGACACGGGATGCATGGGCGGGGGTGCCGGGGGTACCCGGACAGGCACGGTCACCGTCGGAGTCGGCGCTGACGGTGGCGGCGACGGCGCCCCCTCGGAGGCGCCGTCGCTTCATGCCGCGTCGTAGACGTGGGCCCGGCCGCCGACCCACTTCACCCAGGCCGGATCGTCCAGCAGCCGCTCACCCTCCGGCAGCCCGACGCGTCGCAGGAACTCCACGACGTCCCGGTCGGCGTAGGCGAGGCCGACGATCTCGCCGCGCACGGTCACGCGCCGGCCGCCCGAGCCGAGCGGCGGGTGCACCACGATCGGAGCCTTCGTCATCACTCCAGGATCCGCCCGTGCCGTCCCGTATGCATGCCGGGCCCCCGTGTCACCCGACTGGCCCGCCGGACGAGCCGTCCGGCTCCCCGCCGTGCTGACATGGAGGCGGCCTCCATGCCTACCCGGAGGGAGCTGGGAATGCACGAGATGTGGTGCGGTGCAGACACTTCGGGGGAGCCGGTCTGGCATGTCCTCACCCCTGACAAGACCTCGACGCTGTGCGGGGTGGAGAAGGAGGAGGAATCACCCCGACGCGACACGACGGACCGGCACTGCTTCTCCTGCATGCGGTCGTTCCAGGCCGTCGTGGCGTCCCGCTGAGGACTCCGGCCGCCCCCACGACGCCGGCGGCCCCGGGAACCACCCGGGGCCGCCGGCGTCCTGTCAATGGCAGGCGCCGTGCGTCTCAAGCCGGCAGAAGCAGGACGCCTCGACGGGTACGTCCGCCAGCGCGGCCGCCTGCCGCAGCTGCCGGGCGACGATCGCGGCCTCCCCGGTCTTGCCGCCACGCAGCAGGCACTCGTGGAAGCCGTGCAGCGCCCAGACGTTGTTCGGGTGCTGCAGGGGCCGGGGCAGGGTGTCGTCCAGCCCCAGATCGGCCCGGTAGACGGCCTCCGCCTCCGCGACCCGGCCCTGCTCCAGGAGCAGCGCCCCGTAGGCGTGCCGGGTGGGCTGCATCCAGCCCCACGGCTCGTCGTAGGGCAGGCTGTCGTCGAGTTCGACGGCCCGCTCCAGTGCGGCGAAGGCGGTGTCGTGGTCACCCTTGCGGTAGGCGAGTTCGCCGTCCAGCATCGCCGACGCGATGGCGAGGAGGTCGTGGCAGGTGTTGTTGAACAGCATCCGGGTCTCGGGGACCCGGTCCACCGCCGCGCGGAACTCCTCCCGCTCGGCGTCGGCCCGCCCGGTGTCACCGGTCACGGCCAGGGCGATGCCCCGGGCGTAGCGCAGCATCGCGGTGGTGACGCAGTACAGCCGCGGATCCTCGGGGAACGGCAGGGAGAGGATGTCGTCCCAGCGGCCGAAGCGGATCAGGACGTGGAAGCGCATCGCCAGGAAGCCCTCCAGCCAGTCGGCCATGGGCGGGCTCTCCACCCGGAGCAGCTTCTCGGGGACGGCGGCCTCCAGCCGTGCGGCGGCGTCCAGGGCCACCGCCGACTGCCCGGCGAACATGGCGCCGTAGAGTCGGAAGTGGTGGTTGTGGCCGCGGTAGAGCGTGTAGAAGTTCATCGCTCCCGCCCGCCGCAGGTACTTCTCGTCGGCGGCGACGGCGGCGGTGTTGTCCGAGACGACCCGGCGGTAGTCGCCGCACAGCACCTCCAGGTGCGAGGGCATGTGGAGCAGGTGCCCGGCGTCGGGGGCGAGGCCGCGCAGCCGGTCGGCGACCGTGAGGGCCGCCTCGGGGGTGGGTGACATCTCCATCAGGTGGATGTAGAGGTGCACCACGCCGGGGTGGTGGGCGCCGGCCTCGGTGGCGAGGGCGCCGTCGAGCACGGCCTTGGCCTCCTCGGTGCGGGCACCGTCGGCGGGCAGTCCGGTCCTGAGGTCCCACAGCTGCCAGGGGGTGAGGTTCATCAGGGCGTCGGCGCAGAGCGCGGCCACGTCGGGGTCGCCCGGGGCGCTCTCGTACACGGCGAGCATGCGGTCCGCGTACGGTTCGTTCCACACCGAGCAGTCCTCGGCGGCGTGGGCCTGCGGGTAGCGGGCGCGCAGGGCCTCCACGAGGGCGCGTTCGACGGGGGTGGCGCGGGCCGCCGCCCGGTGCGCCCGTTCCACCGCGGCGTGGGTCTGCTCGACGGTGGTGGTGAGTTCCTCGCCGTCGAAGGCTTCCCACGGCTTGTTGTAGTTGGGGCCGAGGGCGTAGGCAACCCCCCAGTGGGCCATGGCGCAGTCGGGGTCGGCGTCGGCGGCCCGCCGGAAACACGCGACCGCCTCCTCGTGGTTGAAGCCGTAGGTCCACATCAGCCCACGGTCGAACCAGAGTTGGGCCGCCGGGGAAGTCGTCGTCACGGGCCGTCCGTAGGCGCCGAGGTCGTAGTAGCCGTCCATGGTGCCTGCCTCCCGGGGGAACCGGCCGGACCGGCCGCCGCTCGTCCGGCGGCCGACGTCCCGTGGGGACGAAACCGACGATAGCGGGGCACGGTCGCCCGCGCAGGCGTGGCCGGGCATCCCCTTCCTCCGGGTCCGCGGGTGCGGCCCCGGACGGGTCAGACGCTGACGAGGAGCTGCGGCGACAGCACCTTGATCATCGTGTTGGTCCAGCGCATCTGCCGCAGGGTCTGCGGATGGCAGTCGGAGACCAGCTCCAGCAGTTCCCGGTCCCGGGTGGCCTGTGCCGCCTGGGCCAGCATCTCCCAGTTCAGGGAGTTGCGGACGGCGGCCAGGTGCAGGTCGCGCAGGTCCTCCAGGAGGAGCAGTCCCGTCCCGGGGCGGCGCCCGAGAGCCTGCGCGGTCTTCTCGCGCAGGGCGGTGAGCGCGCCGGGTGCGGTGTGATCGCGCGGGCCGGGCAGGTCGACGCCGTGATCGGGGCCGAGGGCGGCCAGCCGTGCCGCGTGCTCCCGGGACCAGCGGGCCACGTCGGTCGCGACGTGGTGCACCTCGTGCTCGGTGCGGTGGCGCTCGGCTACGGTGAGCAGGTGCGTCTCCAGGTCGCGCTCGCCGTCGTGCAGGGCGCGCAGGGTGATGCCGATGCCGTTCATGCGGTGCTCCCCGTCCTCACGTCGTCCGTGGCCGGCTGCGGGGACGCCCCGCGCCGGGTGACCAGGGTGACGCGGGCGGCGGCCGTCTTGAACAGGGGCTGTTTGGACAGCGGGTCCCAGTCGGTGACGGTGGTCTCGTTCGCGGCGCGCCCGGGCCGGCCGTCGGGCGGCCGGTGGCCCTCCGGGGTGTCCCAGTAGTCGTAGTGGAACGGTCTCGACGTGCCGGCCGCTCTCCCGGACGAGGGGGCGGGTGAGGCGGTCCGGGGTGTGGTTGGCCTGCCAGCCGTAGAGGTCCTTGGGGCCGAGCCGGCCGCGGTTGCCCCGGTCGGCGGTGCGGCCCCGCACGCCCACGATGCGTCCGCCGCGCACCGCGATGTCCATGGCGTCGCCGTTGGAGTGCAGGATCGAGGCGGAGGGCACCCACCGCTCCACGTCGTCCTCCGTCACCCCGTCCGCCAGGTGCAGGTCGGTGCGGGCCGGCCAGGAGGTGGGCGCGTAGGGGGTGCGCACGCCCCACGGGTCGGTGATCCGGTCCGGTGAACCGTCCACGATGGTCCGACCTCCACGACGGCGGTGCTGTCGCGGGGCGGGTATCCCGGCCCCAGCGGTCAGACCATCACTCCACACACTCACCACGACACCCGGAGTGACGACCTGACACACCTTCACCATTCCTTCGGGGTCTTGTTCGCCGACGGGCTGGCAAGGGCCGAACGGCCCTCCCTAAGATGTATTTCCTGTCCAGCCAGTCCAGTTGGCGCGGCACTCCGCAGGGGGAACGATGCACACCGGTAAGCAGCTGTCCACCGAGATCGACGCAACCGTGCCGACGGCCGCGCGTATGTACGACTATTACCTGGGCGGCAAGGACAACTACGCCGCGGACCGGTCCGCGGTCGAGGAACTCGACAAGGTGGTGCCGAGCACCCGCCGGCTGGCTCTGAACAACCGGCGTTTCCTGCAGCGCGTGGTCCGCACACTGACGCAGGAGTACGGGATCCGGCAGTACCTGGACCACGGGTCCGGCCTGCCCACCCAGGACAACGTGCACCAGGTCGCGCAGCGCATCGACCCCACCACCCACGTGGTGTACGTCGACAACGACCCGATGGTGCTGGTGCACGGCCGGGCGCTGCTGGAGCAGGACAAGCGCACCGTGGTCATACAGGCGGACATGCGCGAGACCGACGGGATCTTCGGCCACGCCGAGACCCAGCGGCTGATCAACTTCGACGAGCCGGTGTGCGTGCTGTTCAACTCGGTCTTCCACTGCATTCCGGACAGTGACACCGACGGTCCGATGGCCGTCGCCAACCGGGTGCGGGAGCGGCTGGCGCCGGGCAGCTTCATGGTGATGTGCCAGCTGGTCAGCGAGGACGAGAAGGTCCGCGACTTCGTCACCGGCTTCATGGACCAGGTGACCCAGGGGCACTGGGGCCGGGTGCGTCAGCAGAAGGACGTCGAGGCGCTCTTCGACGGCCTCGAGATCCTGGAACCGGGTCTCGTGGAGGTGTCCACCTGGCGCCCGGACACCGAGGTGGCGCCCCGTCAGCTCACCCAGGAGTGGATCGAGTTCGGCGGCGTGGGCCGGATACCCGGGTAACGCTCCCGACACCGCGACGCCCCTGCCCGGACCTCGTGGGACCGGGAGGGGCGTCGGTACGTCCGGCACGCGTCGCGGAGGCAGGAACCGTCGGTGCTCCTCGGACGCGCGGGGTTCCGCCTACTGCGCGGAGTAGCGTTCCCTTATCGTCCGGCGCAGCAGCTCCACCGACTCACGGGGCTTGAGGGCCTCGTCGGCGAGACGGTCGAGCACGATCCGGTACTCCTCGGTCTCGTCGCGGTCCTCGAGGAAGTTCGCGCTTCTGATGTGCTCCAGGTAGACCACGTCGGGCAGGTCGAGGCCGCCGAAGCGCAGATAGGTGACCGGGATGGCGGGGGCCGAGGCGTTGGTGACGTTCAGCGGGACGATCTGGACCGTGACGTTGGACCGGTCGGCCATCACGGCCAGGTGTTCGAGCTGTTCGCGCATCACCGCGCGGTCGCCGAGGACGCGCAGCAGCACCGACTCGTCGATGACGGCCCACAGCTGGGGGGCGTCCTGGCGCATCAGCAGCTCGGCGCGGCGCATCCGCAGCTCGACCCGCCGCTGCACCTCGCTCGCCGGCGCGTGGGGCAGACCGCGCTCGACCACCGCGCGGGTGTAGGCGGCGGTCTGCAGCAGACCGGGGACATACTGGATCTCGAAGGTACGGATGGTGGCGGCGGCCTCCTGGAGCCCGACCAGGCGGTCGAACCACTCGGGCATCAGCCGCTTGTCGTACCGCTGCCACCAGCCCGGCTCGCCGGCCCGCTGGAGCAGCTTCAGCAGGACGGAGGCCTCGTAGCCGTCGGTGCCGTAGAGGTCGAGCAGTGCCCGTACATCGGTCTCGGTCGGCGGGCGGCGGCCCTTGCCGGACTCGATCCGGGACAGCTTGGCCCCGCTGAAGCCGACGGAACGGGCCGCCTGGTCCTGGGACAGACCGGCGTCCTCACGGAAACCGGCCAGCTGCACGCCCACCAGCATCTTGAGCAAGGTCGGCGCGGGCTCGGGCCTGTCCAGGTAGGGTTCCAGACGGGAGATGCGATGCGACGCGGCGGACATCCTGACTCCCAGCAGACCGGCACAAGGGCGATTCACACTATCGCATCTGACACCGCCTCACCGCACGCGGAAGCGAAATGCCGACCGAAGTGGGGCAGTTGGACTCCGGTTCACCGGCGACGGCCGAGGGCCCGGTGCCGGCTCCACGGCGTTTCCCTGACCGGCCGGCCGACACCCGGGCCAGGGCGTCGGCACCGGACGGGGGGCGGTTATCGGACGAGGTGGTCGAACTCGCCGTCCTTGGCCCCCGCCAGGAAGGCGGCCACCTCGGCGGCGGTGTAGACGAGGGCGGGCCCGTCGGGGTCACGGGAGTTGCGCATCGCGACGTCACCGCCCGACAGCGGCGCGACCTCGACACAGTTGCCCTCGGCGTTGCTGTGCCGGCTCTTGATCCAGCGGGCGTCCAACTGGCTGGCCCGCACTCCGTTCCGCACTCCAGGCACCGCTGTCTCCTTGCTGTTGCCGTTCGCCGCACACGGCCGCCGCCGCACATGGCGAAAATTCTCGCGCAATTTCCCGTGCAATTGCACGCGAGCGCTGACAGCGTGGATAATAGCCGTGGCGTCAACCCCTGTGGGAACGCCCCGTCCTGACGTCGCATCAAGGAGATGCCGTGTCATCACCTGTGCACTTGACGCTCCGGCCGCCGGCCTCGGCCGTGTTACCGGCGGGTGACCCCGGCGCCCGGTCGTACGGCCCGCTTCCGGCGGTGCCACGGATCGAGGACGGGACCCCTCTGCCGACGGTGCCCGCCGCCGCCCCCCACGCGGCGGTGAGCATCACCTGCAGCCGGGAGGGCCTCGCACGGGCGCGGTCCTTCACCCGCGACACCCTCGGGGACTGGTCGCTCACCCACTGCGGTGACGACGCCACCCTGGTCATGACCGAGCTCGCCGCCAACGCCGTCACCCATGCGGCGTCGCGGTGCCCGGGTGCGCCGGACGTACGGCTGGGGTTCCGTCTGGAGCCGGCGCACCTGTTGCTCACCGTCTCCGACCCCGACGACCACCCGCCCGTGGTCTCCCCCGGCGCCGGTTCCGGCCTGGAGGAGCACGGCCGGGGGCTCCGCATCGTCGACGCGCTGTCCGAGGCGTGGGGCTGGACCCCCACCGCCCCGATCGGCAAGACGGTGTGGGCCCGGTTGTCCACCCGCCCGCCCATCTGACACGACTGCCGCGGAAAGGCACCCACGCCATGCGCAGCGCTTCTACGGAACAGCCGAGCAGCGAGCGCCCAGTGCGCCACACCTCCCCCACCGGAGTGGCACGATCCACGCCCCTCACGGCCCTGTCCCAGGTGCCCTGGGCGGACATGCAGGACTCCACCGGATCGGCGGCCGCCATTCCGCTCCTGCTCAACGGCATCGCCTGGGGCGACGCCGGCACGGCCAGGGCCGCCCTGGAGGATCTGCGGAAACGCATCTGCCAGTACGGCTTCGTCACGGAGCAGGCGACCGCCGCCACGGTCCCTTCCTCTGGGAGCTGGCCCAGCTGCCGCATGTCACCTGCCGGGCCGGCATCATCCAGCTCCTCAAGGCCATCGCCGACGCCCGGCAGTGGGAGAGCACGGCCGCCGCGTACCCAAGCTGCTCAACCGCCGTGAGAACCCGGTGGTGTGGGAGCGGGCCGCCCGGCAGGCGGTGCGGGCCCGGCGCGGCGAGCTGAACCGGCTGCTCGCGGAGCCGGACACGGAGATCGCCCGGGCCAGCACGGAGCTTGCGCGCGCCCTGGCCGACTGAGGCCCGCCCGGCGCCGTGGCCGTGGCGCCGCCCTACGCCCACGGTCCCGCACCACGGCCGTGCACCGCCGCGTGCCCCTTGTCTCCGGCCGCGGTGCACGCGCCGCGCCGCACCGGGCGGTGCGTCACGGGCCCGTCAGGGCCGCACACGCCGGGCCCGTCCCGACGGGACGGGCCCGGTCAGGAAGACGCGCGACTGCTCGGGGACGAGTCGCGCGTCGGGGGAGGGTCGCGCGCGGCCAAGGGGGAAAGGCCGCGCGCGACCCGCACACGCATGCGAAGCACGCGGGCCCTGTTGTTCACGCCGGTGCGAATACGCCCCAGGGGCGCGGGGAACCGCGCGAACGACCCCCACGGCGCCGCACGCTTCCTGACGCGTGCGCCCAGGAGGCTGCCCCCGCGGTGATGGGGCGGCTGCGGCTCCGTCTGGGCCGGTCGCGCGGTTTCCCGCGCCCTTGCAGGGGCGAACCGTAGCTTCGAAAGGTGCCGCCCCGGCCTACCCTCGCCTCGGATGGCGTGGCAGTGTAGACATGGCACATGGTCCGACTCATGGGTCGATCCCGGACCCGGTCGCCCCAGCGGTCCGGCGCAGCCGCCTCCGTGCGGCGCCGGCGGCAGGAGAGCGGCCGCTCCGGGTGGCATCCGATGGCGGGGCTGCGGTCGGTGCTGAGCGGGCGCAGCGTCGCCGGACAGGTGTTCGTCCTGCTCCTGGTGATGGTGCTGCTGCTGGTGGTGGCCGCCGTCGTGGCCCTGGTGCTCCAGGTGCAGCGGGACAGCACGCGGGAGGCCCGCAGTCGTTCCCTGGCCGTCGCCGAGGCGTTCGCGAACGCCCCGGGGACCGCCGAGGCGCTGGAGTCCCCCGACCCCACGGCCGTGCTCCAGCCGCGCGCCGAGGCCGCCCGCAAGCGGTCGCACGTCGACTTCGTCGTGGTGATGAACACCGACGGCATCCGCTTCACGCACCCCAAGCCGGACCGCATCGGCCAGAAGTTCGTCGGCACCATCGAACCCGCGCTGGCCGGCGAGCCGGTGGTGGAGGAGATCGAGGGCACCATCGGTCAGCTGGTTCAGGCGGTGGTCCCGGTGGAGGACGCCGACGGCACCGTGGTGGGCCTGGTGTCGGCGGGCATCACCACGGAGCACGTGGGCGGAGCGGCCGAGGACCAGCTGCCGCTGGTGCTGGGCGCGGCGCTCGCCGCACTGGCGCTGGCGACCTGCGGCGCGGCCCTGATCAGGAGACGTCTGATGCGGCAGACCCACGGTCTGGGCCCGCACGAGATGACCCGGATGTACGAACACCACGACGCGGTGCTGCACGCGGTGCGCGAGGGCGTGTTGATCGTCGAGGGCGACGGCACCCTCCTGCTCGCCAACGACGAGGCGCACCGGCTGTTCAGCCTGCCGGACGACGCCGAGGGCCGGCACGTGCGGGACCTGGGGCTGGATCCGGCCACGACCGAGCTGCTGTCCTCGGGCCGGGTCGTCACCGACGAGGTGCTGCCGGTGGGCGACCGGCTGCTGGCGGTCAACCAGCGGGCCACCGACCCCTCGGGCGGCCACGGCGGCAGCGTCATCACCGTCCGGGACTCCACCGAGCTGCGGGCCCTGTCCGGCCGGGCGGAGGAGTCGCGTGAGCGTCTGAACATGCTCTACGACGCCGGCGTGGGCATCGGCACCAGCCTGGACGTGACCCGCACCGCGCAGGAGCTGTCGGACCTGGCCGTCCCCCGGTTCGCCGACTTCGCCACGGTGGACCTGTTCGAGTCGGTGCTGGCCGGCGGTCACCCCGACGCGGCCGCCGCGCTGCGCCGCACGGCCCGCACCGGTGTCACCGACGACGCACCGCTCTACGCGACGGAGCAGCAGATCCGCTTCGTCGCGTCCTCGCCGCAGGGCCGGAGCCTGGCCACCGGCCGGGCGGTCCTGGAGCCGCGGCTCGACGAGGCGCCGGGCTGGCAGGCGCAGGACGTCGAACGCTCCGCGCAGGTCGTGGAGTACGGCGTCCACTCGCTGATCACGGTGCCGCTGCGGGCCGGGGCGACGGTCCTGGGCGTGGTCAGCTTCTGGCGGTTCCGCAAGCCCGACCCGTTCGACGAGGAGGAGCTGGCGCTGGCGGAGGAGCTGGTCGCCCGGGCCGCGGTGTCCATCGACAACGCCCGCCGTTACACGCGCGAGCACAGCATGGCGGTGACGCTCCAGCGCAGTCTGCTGCCGCGCACCCTGCCCGAGCAGAACGCCCTGGACATCGCCTACCGCTATCTGCCGGCGCAGGCCGGGGTGGGCGGTGACTGGTTCGACGTGCTGCCGCTGTCCGGTGCGCGGGTGGCGTTGGTGGTCGGCGACGTCGTGGGGCACGGACTGCACGCGGCGGCCACCATGGGGCGGCTGCGCACGGCGGTGCACAACTTCTCCGCGCTGGACCTGCCGCCCGGGGAGCTGCTCGCGCTGCTCGACGAGCTGGTCGGCCGGATCGACCAGGACGAGGCGCAGGACGAGCACGTGGCGCCGGTCATCGGCGCGACCTGTCTGTACGCCGTCTACGACCCGGTGTCGCGGCGCTGCGGCGTGGCGCGCGCGGGGCATCCGCCGCCGGCGCTGGTCCGGCCGGACGGCCGGGTGGAGTTCCCGGACGTCCCCGCCGGTCCCCCGCTGGGCCTCGGCGGGCTGCCGTTCGAGTCGGCGGAGCTGGAGCTGCCGGAGGGCAGCAGGCTGGTCCTGTACACCGACGGGCTGGTCGAGGACCGCGAGCACGACATCGACGTCGGTCTTGAGCAGCTGCGCGAGGCGCTGGCGCGGGCCGGGGACTCGCCCGAGGAGACCTGCCGGGTCGTGGTGGAGTCCCGGCGTCCGTCCCGGGCCGCGGACGACATCGCGCTGATCGTGGCGCGCACCCGGGCGCTGGCCCCGGACCGGGTCGCCGAGTGGCCGGTGCCCTCCGACCCGGCGGCCGTGGGCGAGGTGCGGGCGGAGGTCACCCGGAAGCTGACCGAGTGGGGGCTGGAGGAGCTGACGTTCAGCACCGAGCTGATCCTCAGCGAGCTGGTCACCAACGCGATGCGGCACGGCGCCGCCCCCATCCGGGTGCGGATGCTGTACGAGCGCCATCTGATCTGCGAGGTCTACGACAGCAGCAGCACCTCCCCGCACCTGCGGTACGCGACGATGACGGACGAGGGCGGGCGTGGACTGTTCCTGGTCGCGCAGATGGCCGAGCGCTGGGGCACCCGCTATCTGGCGGCCGGCAAGGTGATCTGGGCGGAGCAGAACCTTCCCTGAGGGGCTCCCTCCCGACGGGCACACGCCGACCCATAAGGCCACCTGGGGACACGGCATAAGGTCGGCTTATGAGCCCATAGACCGGACCCGCGTACCAGGTAAGGCAAGCCTGAGTTTAGGCTTCCCCACGAGACGCTTGTCATCGCTCGAAGGGAACCTGACCATGCCCCGCCCCCTGCGGGTAGCCATCGTCGGATCCGGCCCCGCCGGGATCTACGCCGCCGACGCCCTGCTCAAGTCCGACGTGGCCGCCGACCCGGGCGTGTCCATCGACATCTTCGAGCGGATGCCGGCGCCGTTCGGACTGATCCGTTACGGCGTCGCTCCCGACCACCCGCGGATCAAGGGCATCATCACGGCCCTGCACCAGGTCCTCGACAAGCCGCAGATCCGCCTGTTCGGCAACGTGGACTACGGCACCGACGTCCACCTCGACGACCTGCGCGCCTTCTACGACGGCGTGATCTTCGCCACCGGCGCCACGGCCGACCGCGCGCTGCCGATCCCCGGCATCGACCTGGACGGCTCCTACGGCGCCGCGGACTTCGTGTCCTGGTACGACGGTCACCCGGACGTGCCCCGCACCTGGCCGCTGGAGGCCGAGAAGGTCGCGGTGCTCGGCGTCGGCAACGTCGCCCTGGACGTGGCGCGCATCCTCGCCAAGACGGCCGACGAGCTGCTGCCCACCGAGATCCCGCCGAACGTGTACGAGGGCCTGAAGGCCAACAAGGCGATGGAGATCCACGTCTTCGGCCGCCGCGGCCCGGCGCAGGCGAAGTTCAGCCCGATGGAGCTGCGGGAGCTGGACCACTCCCCCAGCATCGAGGTGATCGTCGACCCCGAGGACATCGACTACGACGACGGCTCGATCGCCACCCGGCGCGGCAACAAGCAGGCCGACATGGTCGCCAAGACCCTGGAGAACTGGGCGATCCGCGACGTCGGCGACCGCCCGCACAAGCTGTTCCTGCACTTCTTCGAGTCGCCCACCGAGATCCTCGGTGAGGACGGCAAGGTCGTCGGCCTGCGCACCGAGCGCACCGCCCTCGACGGCACCGGCAACGTCAAGGGCACCGGCGAGTTCAAGGACTGGGACGTCACCGCGGTCTACCGTGCGGTCGGCTACCTCTCCGACAAGCTGCCCAAGCTGCCCTGGGACATCGACTCCGGCACCGTCCCCGACGAGGGCGGCCGGGTCGTCCAGGAGACCGGCGAGCACCTGCCGTCCACGTACGTCACCGGCTGGATCCGGCGCGGTCCGGTGGGCCTGATCGGGCACACCAAGGGCGACGCCAACGAGACCGTGGCGAACCTGCTGGCCGACTACGCGGGCGGACGTCTCGGCACGCCCGCCTCCCCGGCCCCCGAGGCGGTGGACGCGTTCCTCGCCGAGCGCGGCATCCGCCACACCACCTGGGACGGCTGGTACCGCCTGGACGCGGCGGAGAAGGCACTGGGCGAGCCGCAGGGCCGTGAGCGCGTGAAGATCGTCGAGCGCGAGGACATGCTGCGCGAGAGCGGCGCCTGACCCGGGAGCCCGCGAGGACCCGTACGCCGGGTGTCCGGCCGGTGTCATGCCGGCCGGACACCCGGCGTCTTCCCGTTCCGGCGCCGGGGCGGCTCAGTCCGGCAGGGTCAGCCGGGCCGTCTCGCCCGGCTCGACGCGCACCACGCGGTGCTCCGGCAGATGCACCTCGATCGGGGAGCGGCCCGACGAGGGCACGGTGATCTCCAGCAGTTCCCTCCGCAGCCGCAGGCGCACGCCCCAGTGACCGTGGTAGCGCACGGTGAAGCCGTAGGAGGACAGCTCCGGCAGGGGCACGGGGTCGAGCCACAGGGCTCCGCCGCGGGTCTCCAGGCCGGCCAGTCCGCGCTGGACCAGGTCGAGGGTGCCGGCCATGGCGCCGAGGTGGATGCCCTCGCCCGTGGTGCCGCCCTGGATGTCGGCGATGTCGGACTGCAGGGCCTCCTGGCAGAACTTCCAGGCGTCCGCGCGGCGGGCCCGGGCGAGGACCCAGCCGTGTACCAGGCCGCTGAGGGTGGAGCCGTGGCTGGTGCGGTGCAGGTAGTGGTCCACCGTGCGCCGCCAGGTCCGTGCGTCCAGGTCCAGTCCCAGCCGGCGGAAGACGCCCTGCAGCTCGGCGGGTGAGAACAGGTAGCCCAGCATGAGGACGTCGGCCTGCTTGGACGCCTGGTAGCGGTTGACGCTGTCGCCCTCGGCCTCCAGGATCCGGTCCAGCCGCCGGATGTCGCCGTACCGGTGCCGGTAGCCCCGCCAGTCCAGCTCGGCGAGTTCGCCGTACCCCTCGAACTGGCTGATGACCCCGTCGTGGAAGGGGACGTGGAGGGTGTGCGAGACCTCTTCCCACTCCTCCAGCTCCGCCGTGTCCAGCCCGGTGCGCTCGGCCAGCTCGCGGCGCCGCGGCTCGGGCAGGGCGCGCAGCACCTCCAGGGTGCGGGTGAGCACCCAGGCGGCCGTGACGTTGGTGTAGGCGTTGTCGTCCAGGCCCGGTTCGGGGGCGTCCGGGTATGCCTCGTGGTACTCGTCGGGCCCCACCACGCCTTTGATCCGGTACCGGCCCAGGTGGTCGTCGAAGGCCGCCCAGCCGGCCCAGAAGCGGGAGATCTGCAGCAGCATCTCGGCGCCCTTGGTGTGCAGGAACTCCTCGTCTCCCGCGGCCTCGCAGTACTGCCACACGTTGTACGCGATCGCCGAGCCCACGTGGTGCTGAAGGTGCGAGTGGTCCGGCAGCCAGCGCCCCGAACGGGGGTTGAGGTGCAGCTGCTGGGTCTCCTCACGGCCGTCGCTGCCGCTCTGCCACGGGTACATCGCGCCGCGCCCTCCGGCGTCGTGCGCGGCGGTGCGGGCGCGTTCCAGGCGCCGGTGGCGGTAGTGCAGCAGTGCCCGGGAGACCTCCGGGAAGTGCAGGTTGAGGTAGGGCAGGACGAACAGCTCGTCCCAGAAGACGTGCCCGCGGTACGCCTCCCCGTGCAGGCCCCTGGCGGGCACCCCCACGTCCAGGTCGGCGGTGTGCGGGGAGAGGGTCTGCAGCACGTGGAAGAGGTGCAGCCGCAGGATGCGGCCCGCCTCGTCGGGCACGTCCGGTTCCGAGCGGCGCCACAGCTGCCGCCAGGCCGTCAGATGGGGTGCCAGCAGGTCGTCGAAGCCGGCGGCCCGGCTCACCCGGTCGACGGCGGCGTGCAGCGGGTCGCTGATCGCGGGGTCGTGGGAGGTGTGCAGGGCGACGACCTTGTCCACGGTGAGGGTCCGCCCGGGCGCCAGGTCCAGCCGTGTCGTCTGCACCGCCCGGGGCCGGTCGTGCCGGACCGAGACGGCCGCCGGCGAGGTCAGCCGGGCGGCGAGGGCGACGCGGATGTCGGAGGTGCGGGTGCGGCAGCGCAGCCACACGGTGTCCCCCGGCGAGGTCCCGGTGAGTACATGGGTGAGGTGGCGTCCGTCGAGGTCGGCGTAGCGCCGTACTCCGGCGTTGGTGACGCCTCCGTCGAGCGCCGCCTCCACCTCGAGCGGACCGGTGAACCCCTCGGCGGTGAACTCGGTGCGCAGGCCCGCGAGATGGGGGTCGGCCATGTGCACGAACCGCAGCTGCCGTACCAGGAGGGCGCGTCCGGACCCGAGTCCGTACCGGGTGCGGCGTTCCATCAGTCCGGAGGACAGGTGCAGGGTCACGGCGTGGTCGGCGACGGCCGCGGTGTCGGGGGTCAGCCAGTCGGCGCCGGGCAGCCGGAAGCGCAGGGGGAGCCAGTTGGGCAGGTTGACGACGTCCTCGTTCTCGACCTGGCGGCCACCGACGGCGGAGGCGAGCCGGTTGTAGATGCCGGCCGCGTAGGTGCCCGGGTAGTGCGTCTCGTCGGCGGAGCACTCGGCGAGGGCGCCGCGGGTGGCGATGTAGCCGTTGCCCAGGGTGCACAGCGACTCCCGCAGCCGCTCGTCGGCCGGGGCGTAGCCCTCGTACTCCCAGGTCCAGCCGGTCACTGCGCCGCTCCTCCCGCCGACGTCCGCCGCGCACGGTGCCGGATGTCCCGTACGGGGACGCCGGGTGCGGTGCCGCAGCGGTCCGGTCCGGCGCCGTCACCGGCGGCGCGTCCTGCCGGCCGCGGCCCGGGTGACCCCGCCGTGGCCGGGACGGCACACCGAGTACCCCCCGCCGCTCCCGGACACACACCGCCGACCGAGCGGCTACTGCTCGCCCACGGGGACCCGCCACACCAGGGTGGTGCCTGCGCCGGGGGTGCCCGTGACATCGAAGGCGCCGCCCAGCTGCCCGGCGCGCTCGGCCATGTTGCGCAGTCCGCTGCGGCGGCCCCCGGGCGGCAGGCCCACGCCGTCGTCCGTCACGGTCAGCCGTACCTCGCGTCCGTCGGTCTCCAGGGCCACCTGGACGCGGCTCGCGCCGGCGTGCCGGGCGACGTTGGTCAGCGCCTCGGAGAGCACGGCCACCAGGTGGTCGGCGGCCTCCTTGGAGACGTGGGTGTCGATCAGGCCCTCCATGCGCACGCTCGGCGCGAAACCCAGCAGCGGCGCGGCCTCGCCCACCAGCCGGACGACGCGGGCACGCAGCCCGGTCCCGGCGCCGCCGGTGGACGCGCGGGATCGCAGCCCGAAGATGGTCGAGCGGATGATCTTGATGGTCTCGTCGAGGTCGTCGACGGCCCGCAACACCCGCTCGGAGGCCTCCTTGTGGTCGATGAACCGGCCGGCGCTCTGCAGCGTCATGCCGGTGGCGAACAGCCGCTGGATGGCCAGGTCGTGCAGGTCGCGCGCGATGCGGTCGCGGTCCTCGAGCACGGCGATCTGTTCCGCGTCCTGGCGGCGCTCGGCCAGCTCCATCGCCACCGCGGCCTGGGCGGCGAAGCCGCGCAGCGGCTCGATCTCCTTGTCCGTGAAGACGTGGCCGCCGCCGGCGCGGACCAGCAGCAGGATGCCGCGCACGCCGTCACCGGAACCGATCGGCACCGCGACGGCGGGGCCGAGGCCGGTGAAGCTCTGCGGGCCCTGGAAGACACGTTCGTCGTGGCCGATGTCCCGCGAGGTGACGGGCGCGGCGCCGGCGAAGGCCCGGCCGAGCAGACTGCCCTCGACCGGCACGACCAGGCCGCGGTGGGTCGCCGCGTCCTGTCCGACGGCCAGCTCCACGGTGAGCGAGTCGGTGCCGGCCATGGGCACCGCCACCACGGCGAGGGATGCGCCGGTGATCTCGCGGGCCCGCTCGGCGACCAGCAGCAGGGCCGTGCCGCGTTCACTGCCGGACATCAGGCCGTGGGTGATCTCGGCGTTGGCCTGCAGCCAGCGCTCCCGCAGCCGGGATTCCTCGTAGAGTCGGGCGTTGTCGATGGCGACCCCGGCGGCGACCGCGAGGGTCGACAGGACGGACTCGTCCTCCTCGTCGAACTGCTGACCGCCGCGCTTCTCGGTCAGGTACAGGTTGCCGAAGACCTGGTCACGCACGCGGATCGGGACGCCGAGGAAGGTGTTCATCGGCGGGTGGTGCGGCGGGAAGCCGTAGGAGGCGGGGTGATCGGAGAGTTTGGGTATCCGCAGCGGCTCGGGATGGCGGATCAGCTCGCCGAGGATGCCGTGGCCCTCCGGGTAGTGGCCGATGCGGGCGATCTCCTCGTCGCTGACGCCGACGGTGTGGAAGGCGGACAGCCGCGTGCCGTCCGGGCCGATCACCCCGAGGGCGGCGTAACGGGCGTCCACGAGCGCCGCGGCGGCCTCCACGATGCTGTGCAGGGCCTGTTCGAGGTCGAGTTCCCGTCCGACGGAGAGGACCGCTTCGAGGAGACTGTGCACCCGGTCGCGGGTGCCGCGGGCCGCGTCGATGCGGGCCTGCAGTTCCTCCAGCAGTTCGTCCAGCCTGAGCTGCGGCAGCCGTGGGCGCGCGTCCTCGTCCCGATCCGGGGCCGTGTCCCGCCCGGCGTCTGTCACCCGTGTGCCTCCTGTCCCCGCACTCCGGTACCGCCCGGCCGGCGTCCTCCCGGGCGGCCGTCGGTAACGGTCCGATAAACGTGACGGTACGGCATCAGGCGGGCCGCACGACCGGCGGGGACCACCGGACGGAGCCCTTCCGCGCCGCCGTTCCGCCGGACGCGGTGCGGGGTTCCCGGAACCGGACCCGGGCGGCCCCGCGACGTCCGTGGCCCCGCGCACCGGTGTGCGGTGCGCGGGGCCACGGACGGGTGAGGGCTCAGACCTCCAGTTCGTTCTCGATCCGGCGCAGCTGGTGGCGCGCCATCGCCAGGTTGGCGCGGGCGGCGTCCAGCACGAGGTACAGGAACAGGCCGTTGCCGCCGCGCCCCTTGAGCAGGCGGATCAGGTGGTACTGGCTGTTGAGGGTGATCAGGATGTCCTCGATCTCCTCCTTCAGCCCCAGCAGTTCCATGGTGCGCAGCTTGGACCGCACCACGTCGGTGTTGCCGGCGGCGGCGACCTCCAGGTTGAGGTCCTTGCCGCCGCCCAGGGTGCCGAGGGCCATGCCGCTGGTGTAGTCGACGAGCGCGGCGGCCGTCGCGCCGTCGATGGAGCTGAGGCATTCCTTGAGCGCGGTCTCGGTGTTGGCCATGAGTGGTGTCCTTTCCGGATCATGAAGGGTGGTGCGGGCCGGCGCCGCTCGGACGGGCGTCCGGCCGGAAGTGAGGTACGGGGTCAGCCGCCGGTCTGGGGCCGGGGCCGGTGGGTGGGACGTTGCGGGGTCCGTACGGGGAGGGTGCCGATGGGCCGGGCCCGGTCCGTGGCGTCCGGGGCGCCGGCGCCCTCCCGGGTCGCGGGCCGGTCGGCGTGCCGGCCGCCGCCGGGACCGATGGCGGTGTCCACCAGTTCCGCGATGCGGGCGCCGCTGCGCCGGCCCTCCAGGTGCAGGCGGCCCACGTTGACCCGGTCGTCGGCGAGGAGGGTGAGCACGGCGGTGGTGCCGGCCGCGTAGGTGGCGATGTAGCCGAGGCTGCCGCGGACCAGGAGTTCACGGAACTCCCCGCGGGCGGCCGCGTCCGTCATCCGGTGGGCGACGCCGAGCGCGGCGGCGGTCAGCGCGGCGAGCCCCTCGGGTTCGGTGTCCGGTGCGTCGTGGGCGAGGACGAGCCCGTCGACCGTGGCCGCGAGGGAGCCCGCCAGCCGCGGGACGCGGGTGCGGAGCCGACGCAGTTCGTCCAGCACGTCGGTCTCGACGGCCATGAGCAGTCTCCTTTCGGCACGCTGCCGGCGCGTGCGGATCACAGTGCCTCCAAGGCGTCCAGGAGCCGTCTCAGCAGCGCTGTGTCGGGCTCGTCCCAGTCGGCGCGGCCCGCGCCGGGGACGGTGTGGACGGGCGGGGCGGGCGCGGGGGGTGCGGGGGCGACCAGTCCGTCGGCGGCGAGCCGGCGCAGCTCGACGAGGATGTGGAAGGTGCGGTGGGCGAGGACCGACGCGATCTGGGCGGCGGTGCGGCCTCCGTCGACCAGGGCGAGGGCGCGCCCCCTGCGCGGCGGCAGGGCGGCCGGGTCGGCGTCGGGCACCCGGGTGAGCGGCGCGGTGTCGACGGCCGGGTCGGGCCATATCCGCTCCAGCAGGTCGCGGCGGCGGTCCGACTCGCGCAGCACGGTCGCCACCGGCACCGGCCGGACCGCGCCGAGCCAGTGCGCGACCCCGGGGCGGAAGCGCAGGGCGGTGCCGTCGTGGGCCAGCGCGAAGTACGCGGCGTCGAAGAGGGCCCCCAGGTGCGCCAGCTCGAGCGCGCCGGTGGTGAGGCGTCCGCTGTCCACCAGCTGGCGGCCGACCCGCTGCCGGGCCCCCGCCCGCTCGACCGCCTCCCACCAGCCGGCCGGGGCCAGGGCGCCACTGCGGGTGAGCAGGTCGCCGAAGTCGGGACTGTGGGCGGACTCGACGTGGACCACGTGCCCGGCCGCGAGATAGAAGACGCCGGACCGGGTGGTGAGCGCTCCGGTGGCCCCGTCGGCGGCGAGCGTGTCCAGCAGCTCGGGGGCGGATCCGTCCGTGCGGGCGGCGGCAGCGGTCATCCGAGCACCATCCGGTCCGCCATCTCGGCCAGCCGGATACGGGCCAGCGCCAGATTGCCGTCGGCGCGGTCCAACGACAAGAACACGAACACCGTGCTGTCGAAGGTGGTGACGACGAACCGCAGCAGGTGGAAGGCGTCCGCGGTGGTGAGGATCAGGTCCTCGACGGGTGGTTCCTTTCCCGCGGCGGTGCCCGACGGGGCGAGGGCGCCGCTCTCCATCGCCAGCCGGGCCAGTTCGGCGGTCTCGGCGGCCGTCGCCTCCACGTCACCGCCCGGCGCCTCCCCGACCGCGCCCAGGGCGAGCCCGCTGATCCAGTCGACCACCAGGGCGCCACGCGCGCCGGGCAGCCGCATGGCTTCCAACAGACTCTCGTCGATTCCGGGCACGCCGGATCCCCCTCCCTCGCACGGCTGTACCGCGAACGTGACGTCGACGCTACGGTGTGTGCTCGACCGTGGTGAGAGCTTTGGCGTTTTCCCGTGGAATATGCGACAGGGCCACCAGGGCGCTGGTAGGGTCGCCGCTTTTCGCCCCGGCACGGGGCGGGACGCGAGGCCCACGGGGCCGGGAACACTACGGACGCGGGAACGGCCGTACGGGCGGGACCCGCCCCGATGCGGATGGTGGGCCGGCCCCGCCCGCGAACGTCATTCTGGTGCCGACGCCGCCCGGGGACCACGGGTGAACGGACGTCACCGTGTGCGCGGCGCGCACACCCCGCGCGCGGCAGGCCGTGCGCGCCCCCGTGGTGGGCCGTCCGGGCGGCGCACGACGGGTCCGGCCGCCGTACGGCGCAACCCCGCGTCCCGTCATCGGGCGCGGGCGACGATACTGGCAGTCGCACGTGCCCCCGCTGATGACTGGACCCATGCCGATCTCTGCCACAGCCCGCCCCACCATCCCTCCCACCGTCTGGGCGACCCGCGGCCGATACGTCGGAGAGCGGGCCGAGGAGACACTCCGCAGCAGTCTCTCCGCACTCAAGGACTCCGGGGACATCGACGACTTCCTGGAGCTCCCGGCGGACGACACCAAGCCCGACCTGGTCTTCGAGTCCCGGACGCGGGTCGGGGACGGAGTCACGGTCCGCGCCCGGCTGAGTCTCACACCCGCCACGGGCAAGGGCCGCGACTGGCTGCTGGTCGCGGAGGCGGAGCGCCCCCGGGACCGCTCCTGGCCGTCCCCCGTCGCCATGTTCTGGCCCCCGGAGCCGGACGCCGGCGGGAGCCACGACCCGGCGAGCGGCCTGCGCCCTGGGGAGATCAGCCCGCTCCCGGAGGACGACAAGGCCGTACGGCGGCTGCTGCGGGACTGCGCGCGCGACCCCTGGTACATCCACGTCGTCGTCCACGAGGCGATGACCACCGACGAACGCGGCCGGGTGCCGCTCGCGCACTGGCTGCCGCCGGGGCTGCGGGACCGGGTGGTCGAGCACCGGGCGACGCCGCAGCAGTACCGGGTGACGAACTGGGCGCTGCGGGACTTCGACGTGGAGGTCCCCAGGGGCGGCGCAGCGGTGCTGCCCGGCCGTCCGGCGCCCGAGGGGTACGAGCCGGACGCGTTCGCCGTGCGCGCGGTGTTCCTCGACGGCACGGAACCCGTCGACCTGGTCGACGCGGTGAGCCGGTACGACGCGCTGCCGAGGGAGCTGCCGGAGGAGGCCGCCGAGGCGCTGACCGCGCTGCGGGAGGACTGGCACCTGCTCACCCTCGCCGAGGAGCTCGAGCGGGAGCGGGCGCTGGTGGCGATGTACGCCGAGGCCCTGGACGCCATGACGAAGTCCCGTGACCTGTACCGCGAGGCCGCCGAACGCGCCCACGAGGCCCTGGAGGCCTACCGCGAGGCAGGCACCGCCACCCCGTCCCCGGTCCAGCCGCCCCGTCCCCGCACCCCGGCCCCGCTCCAGCACTTCACGCGCACGCTGGAGCGTCTGAAGGCGGGCGGGTCCCGCCGCGCGCGCTCGCAGGAGGACACGGACCCGGCGCGCGAGCCGGAACCGGAACCTTCGGACAACCGGTGACCCGTCGGTCCGCCGCGACCGGGAGGGCGTGCCGGAACACGTTCCTCGGGTCCCGGCGTTCCTTGACCCGCTGCGGGCGCCGCTAGTGGCGGGCGGTGCCCCGGACCACCAGGTCGCCGTACCGGGTGTCGTCGGGGCCGACACGGGCGGGGCCGAGCTGCGGGGTGCGGCCGAGCGGGCCCGGCCACGCGGGCGCCCGTGCCTCGGCCCTCGCGGCGGCCCGCGCCGGCGGTGCGACGCGTGCTCCGGTCAGCGCCGCGGCGCGTCACACGGTCCGGCCCGTCTGCTCCTCCATGGCCTCACCCCGACCGCGGTCGCCCGCGGGGCGGGGTGTCCGACGATGAACAACGCCGGGCGCCTTGGGGCGACATGGTGCTGGGCGGTGGACCGGGGGGTGGGGTTGCCTCCACCCCGTCCACCGCCCGCGAGGGCCGGCGGTCAGTCCGTCGCGTGGTGGGGTTCGGCCGGGGCCAGGGGTCCAGCGGGTGCCCGGGCCGGGGCTGCCACGCGGACCACCAGGGCCGCCAGGGCCAGCAGCGCCGCCGCGACGGCGGCCGAGGTGGCCAGCCAGGAGGGTGCGAGGGCCAGGTCGGCCGCCCTGGGCAGGGCGGCGTCGGAGAACGACCCGCCGTAGGCGTGGGCGACGGCCAGCGCCGACGGCACCACGACCGCTCCCATCAGTGCGACCACCGCGGGCCGCACCACCAGGATCAGTGCCAGCACCGTGCAGAGCACCGACAGGCCGACGGCGAGGGCGTGCACGTTGAGCGACACGCCGTCACGTTGCAGCGGGAAGTGGGTGACCGCGCAGACCGCGAGGGCGGCGGCGGCCAGCCAGCTCGTCCAGATCGCGGACCTGGCGACGGTGCCGGGGCGCCGGGCGGGCCGGGGGGTGCGGCGGCTGCTCTTCCGCGCGGCGGGCTTCCGGCGTGCGACGCGCAGGCCGCCACGGGGGGCCGCCGCGCGCACGGCGTCGGGCCGGACGTCCTCCCGCTGCTCCCCGGGGCCCGGCTCGTGCGCGGTCCGGGTCTCGGCCTCCGCCGCGACGCGGAGGTGCTCGGGGGGCCGTTGGGCGGCCAGACGGTCGATCAGTTCGACCAGTTCGTCGACGGAGCGGCCGGTGGCGGCGGCGCGCAGCGCCTCCTCGCGGCAGTGCGGCGCGAGGGGCTCGTTGTGCAGGAGCGCCACCAGGAGGGTCACGTCCTCCACCGAGCGGTGGGCGGCGGCCGCGCGGATGGTCTCGTCGGCGCTGGCGGCGTCGCGGGGCGGGCGGGTCAGCAGGGCGACCAGCCGGGTGACGTCCTCCACGGACCGGTCGACACCGGCGGCGCGCAGCGCGTCGACGACGGCGCGGGTGTGCTCGGGCGACCGTTCGAGCGCGGTGATGAGGTCGACGACCTCTTCGAGGGGGCGGTCGGACACGGCGGCGTGCACCAGGTCGCTCACCGGATCGGCGTACGCCCGTCCGGTCGCCGTCGCCGGGCCGGCGGGGTGCGCGGGCCCCGGCGGACCGGCGGGGTCGCGCGGGTCACGCATGTCGTGTGGCCCTTGCGGGTCCTGGGGTCCTCGTGCGTCCCGGGGCGGCTCCACCGGGTCCACGAGATCGACCGTGGCCACCGGGTCGCGGTGCCCGTCGGCGTGGACGGGAGCGCGTGGGTCGACGGGATCACGCCGGTTGACGGGATCGCGCGGATGGTTGCCGTGCGCGGGATCGCGCGAGTACCTCGTGTCGAACGGGCGGCGGGGACGGCTCTCGTCGGCCGTGTCGCGTGGCCGGCCGACGTCCGCCGGGCCGGGCGGGTGGTCCCTGTCGGCGGGTGCCGTGCGGTCCGCCGCCGGCGGGCGCGCCCATGCCGGTTCCGGCCGGTGCGCGCCGGTCGCGCTGCCCGTCGTGCCGGCGGGCGGGGCGGCGGCCGCGTCGAGGGGTATGCCCGGTTCGTTCGAGGGGGACGAGGAGAAAGTGGTCATGATCGACTCCAGGGGAAGACTGATGACCATTACTAGGCCCCCCCATCCCGTGCTGCCACTTGACTGAGCCACCGGGATGACCTGCGACGATTCCGTGTTTCGGGTGTTGTTCACGGGGCAACGGTCGCCTGCGCGCATGGCCGGTCCCCGCCGCCATACCGGGGCGCTGAGCGGGAATCCGTTTCTTCGAGGACTGTGTCGCGGCGCTGGGCCGCGGCACGCGGCCGTCGGAAGGGAGGGCAGTTCGTTGGACACGACCACTGCGATGTGGGCCGGCGCCGCGCTTCTCGCGGCCGTGGTGCTGGCCGGTGCCGTGACTCTGCTGGTCCGTCTGGTCCGTACGCGGCGGGAGTTGCGGCGGGCGGGGCTGCCCACCGGGCCCCGCTGGGTGTTCTGGGGCGCGGTGCTCTATCTGGTGCTGCCGGCCGATCTGTTGCCCGATCCCGTGTATCTGGACGACATCGGTGTCCTTCTGCTCGCTCTGCGCACCATGCGTGGCTCCCTCGGCGCGGGGGTGCCCGGAGTGCCCGGACGGCGGCCGGTACGGGAACCCGCCGATGATTACGCTCCGTAAGGAAACCAACCACCCGTTCGATTCGTATAAGTCTCTGGAAGCCAACGCAAGTCGGCGGACCAAGCGACGGCGCCCTGAAGGCCGTTGCCTGATCGGCGCAGCACCGACGAGGGAGAGACGATGCAACCGTTCGCGCTCAACTACGCCCGTCCGGCGGTGGAGTTGGCAGTTGCCACACCGTATGCGTATGACTCCGGACTGCAGTTGAACGTCCTCGGTGACGGACGGATCGCGGCCTGCGACCATGCCCTGTTGCGCGAGGTGGGGACGACGACGTCCACCGCGGGCTCCAAGACCCACTTCGACGACTGAACGCGGACCGTAGACCATGACCGTGCTGATCCTCACCTGTGAGGAGGACGTGACCGCCGACATGGTGGTGGTCCATCTGAACGGCGCAGGCGTGCCGGTGGTCCGCCTCGACCCCGCCGATCTGACCGGGGGCGTCTCGCTGTCCGGCGAATACGTCCACGGCCGTTTCCGCGGCCATCTGTCCGCGGGCGGACGGCTGGTGAGCATCGGCGGGCTGCGGTCGGTCTGGGTGCGCCGGCCCGGCACGCCGGCCGGGCGCGCGCCGCAGCCGTCCGGCTGGCTGACCGAGGAGGCCTCGCAGGCGCTCTACGGCATGCTGCGCGGGTGCGACGCGCGGTGGATGAACCACCCGGACGCGGCGCGGCAGGCCCGCCACAAGCCGTGGCAGCTGCGCCTGGCCCAGCGGTGCGGGCTGCCCGTGCCCGCGACGGTGATCACCACGTTCCCGCGTGCCGCGCGGGAGTTCGCGGAGCGCTTCCCGGACCTGGTGGTCAAGCCGGTGTCGGGGGCTCATCCGCAGGATCCGCCGCGGGCGGTGCCGACCAGCAGGGTGGCGCCGGACGCGGACTTCTCGGCGGTCGCCTACGGGCCGACGCTGCTCCAGCGGCGGATCGCCAAGCGGGCCGACATCCGGCTCACCGTGGTGGGCGACCGGCTGCTCGCGGCCCGCAAGACGACGCCGCCGGAGGCCGATCCGGAGGTGGTGGACGTGCGGTTCGCCGCGCCCGGGCCGCCGTGGGAGCCGGTGGAGGTTCCGGCGCGCACCGCGACCGCCGTGCTGGACTACATGGGGCGGGCGCAACTGGCCTACGGGGCCTTCGACTTCGCTGAGGACGCGGACGGGACCTGGTGGTTCCTGGAGTGCAACCAGTCGGGGCAGTTCGGGTTCGTGGAGGTGGAGACGGAACAGCCGATCGCGCGGACCATCGCCGAGTGGCTGTCCCGTCCCGTCCCCGACGAGCCGGCCGAGCTGGACGGGATGAGCACCACGGCGCGGTGAGGGCGGCTCACCGCGGGGCGCCGGTCAGTGCGGCCGGGGCCCGGGGAGCAGGGCGGCGCGCTGCCAGCCGTTGCCCGGAGCCTGCGGCCGGTCGAACCCGGTGCCGTAGCCGGACGACTGCAGAGGCCGCATGACCAGCTCCAGTTCCCTGCTGACGCGTTCGGCCTCGCGGCGCACCTGTGCGGGCACGTCGCCGCACTCCGCGATGAGTCGGTCGTAGATGGGGGAATCCTGGAACACCCTCAACGTGCCTTTCTGCTCGGCGGCCCCGGCGCGGGGTCGCGACTGCCGAGTCTAGGCGTCCATCGGGGGTGAAGTGGGCGTTCCGGGCGTCAAGCACCCGTACTGGAACCGGGGCGGACAATCATGAGCACCGTGACGGTCGCCCACAGAAGATTGAACACACCTGTGAACATGGCGAGTTGCACGGTGGCCTGCCGGTCGACCGGCGTCCGCTCGGCGACCTGCCCGACGAGTTCCTCCTGACGGGGGAGCACGAAGGCGAGGAGTACGCCGGCCGCGACGGCGGTCAGGGTGATCGAGGCGACGAGCCAGGCGTCACCCAGGACACCCATCGCGAGGGCGGTGGCGAGACCGAACGCCGGTACGAGAACACCCAGGCCCGCGTAGACCCGGCAGATGCGGTGGAGGAGTTCCACGGTGCCCGCCGCCCGCGGGGCGGGGCCGGTGCCGTCCACCGGCAGGGCGCGGCGCACGGCCGGCGGGAACATGCTGGCGGCGACGGTCACGGGGCCGACGGCGACGATGGCGGCCAGGACGTGGAGGGACAGGAGCAGCTTGGTCACCGGGACTCTTTCCTTGGTGTGATCGGCGGTGCCCGGTTCACGTTAGAGATCTTCGGGGTGACGGCACAGCGGCTGGATCGACAGTTCCCCACGGATTCCCGCCAACCACGGCTGCCAGTGTGTTCCCGCGCCGGCCGGCCGGACCTCGTGTTCACGCGGGTGGCGGGAATCCGTTTATCGTGGCGTTCATGCACTCCGTGGCGATCCTGGTCCTCGATGGCGTGGTGCCGTTCGACATGGCGGCCCCGATGCAGGTCTTCGACTTCACACGGCTGCCCGACGGCAGGCGCCCCTATCGCGTGCGGCTGTGCGCCGAGCGGCCGGAGGTGGCGGCGGACGGCGGCTTCGTGCTGCGCGTCGACCGCGGCCTCGAGGCGGTGGCCGACGCCGACACCGTCGTCGTGCCGGGTCGCGCGCCGGGCGCCCCGCCGCCCTCCCCGGCGGTCCTCGCCGCGCTGCGGGAGGCGGCCCGGGCGGGGACCCGGATCGCCTCGGTGTGCGTGGGGGCCTTCGTGCTGGCCGAGGCGGGACTGCTGGACGGGCTGCGCGCCACCACGCACTGGGTGGCCGCCGAGGAGTTCGCCCGGACGTTCCCGCTGATCGAGGTGGAGCCGGACGTGCTCTACGTGGACAACGGCCGGATCCTCACCTCGGCCGGGGCCGCAGCCGCGCTGGACATGTGCCTGCACATGATCCGCCGGGACCTCGGCTCGGCGGTGGCCGCGAACGCGGCCCGGATGTCGGTGATGCCGTTGGAACGGGAGGGCGGGCAGGCCCAGTTCATCGTGCACGAGCACCCGCCCGTGCCGCGCGGCTCGGACCTGGAGCCGCTGCTGGAGTGGATCGAGGACAACCTCGCGCACGAGGTGACGCTGGCCGGGATGGCCGCGCGCGCCGGCATGAGCGAGCGCACCTTCAGCCGCCGCTTCCGTGAGCAGACCGGCACCACTCCGCTGCAGTGGCTGCTGCGGGCCCGGGTGCGGCGGGCCCAGTACCTGCTGGAGAACAGCGACCACACGGTCGACCGGATCGCCCAGCAGGCGGGGTTCGGCTCCCCCACGGCGTTCCGTGAGCGGTTCCGCAAGGTGGTGGGCACGACCCCGTACGCCTATCGCATGTCGTTCAAGGGCGGGCGCGCAGGCACCGGCCGGGCGGGCCGGCGGCCGTCCGGCTCAGACGGCCAGGGACAGGCCGCTCTCCCCGTCGCCCTCGGGTGACCGGCCTCCGCCGGCGAGCAGGTCGTCGGCCCGCTCGACGGCCTCGTGGACGGACGACGCGCCCGTCATCGCCCGGAGCGCGTCGGTGACGTCGTCCAGTTCGCGCGCCAGCGCCGGTGAGTGCCGCTCCGCCTGCGCAATCCGTAGCGTGGCGTATCGCGTCAGCAGGTGTCTGACGACCTTCGGATCCGGTACGTGCACGTAGTGCCCCTCTCGTGTTTTCGCTGCGTATGCCCGAGAGAGGCGGAAGCACACCCTTCCTGTTCGCTACTGACCGAATGTGACCGAAAACATTCGCACCATGACCGGACCGTCAGGCCACCTGTCCGCTGTGCAGCGCGGTGTAGGCACCGCCGCGTCGCAGCAGCTCCTCGTGCGTGCCCACCTCCTGGACCGCGCCGTCGGCCATCACCACGATGCGGTCGGCACCGCGCACGGTGGACAGCCGGTGCGCCACGACGAACGTGGTGCGTCCGCGCAGCAGCCGGGCGAGTGCCTCCTGCACCAGCGCCTCCGAGCGGGTGTCCAGCGCCGAGGTCGCCTCGTCCAGCACCAGCACCTTGGGGTCGCGTATCAGCGCGCGGGCGATGGCCAGGCGCTGGCGCTGCCCGCCGGACAGCCGGGCCCCGCGCTCCCCGACCAGGGTGTCGAGACCCTGCGGCAGCCGGTCGACGAACTCCAGCGCGTTGGCGTCGCGCAGCGCGGCCCGGACCGTCTCCTCGTCCGCGTCGTCCATGCCGTAGGCGACGTTCTCCCGCACGGTGCCGTCGAAGAGGATCGACTCCTGGGGCACCACGGACAGGAAGCGCCGGTAGGTGCGCAGGTCGAGGGTGTTCATGTCGGTGCCGTCGAGCAGCAGCCGGCCCGAGGTGGGGCGGATGAAGCCGATGACGAGGTTGAGCACCGTGGACTTGCCCGCGCCGGACGCGCCGACGAGGGCGACCGTCTCGCCCGGGGCCACGTCGAGGGTGAAGCCCCGTACGGCCGGGCGCCCGTCGGTGTCGTAGGCGTGCCCGACGTTCTCGAAGGTGACCGCGCCGCGCAGCGCGGTGAGTTCGGCCTTGCCCTCGTTGTCCTCCAGCTCCGGCGCCTGCAGCACCTCGCCGACCGAGCGGACCGACTCCAGCCCCTTGGTGATGACCGGGGCCAGACCGGCCAGCGTGGTGGTGGAGTTGGTGAGCGTGGTGAGGAAGGCGCTGAGCATCACCACGTCGCCGGCGGTGACGCCCCAGACCTCGTAGTACGAGACGAGGGCGGCGCCGGCCAGCACCATCACGCCGACCACGTTGAGGACGACCCAGGCGAGCGAGCCGAAACGGCCGTTGACCAGGTCCAGGCGCAGTCCGGAGGAGAGCAGCCGGTCCAGGGTGCCGTTCATCCGGCGCAGCGCCTTGACCTCGAGACCGTGGGCGCGGGTGACCGGGATCAGCCGGGTCATCTCGGTCACCCGGGACGACAGGGCCTCCACCTCGTGCCGGAAGTGCTCGTTGTGGGAGCGCAGCCGTGCCCTCAGCCGCGCCACGAGCAGGGCGGCGGCGGGCACCACGACGAGGAAGACGGGGAGGAACTCGGGGGTGCGCACGCCGATGATGACCAGGCCGCCGACGAGCACGGTGAGCGCGCCGAGCCCGGTCTCGGCGGTCTGCTGGACCATCTGTTCGACGGTCTCCACATCCCGCACCACCTTGGCCTGGAGCACGCCGGCGCTCACCCGGGAGTGGTAGCCGATGGACAGCTGCTGCATACGGGTGCACAGCGCGGAGCGCAGGGCGGTGCCCATGCGGCGGACACTGCCGTAGAGCAGGCGGACGTACAGCACGTGCAGCGGGTAGTTGAGCAGCAGGACGGCCAGGATGACGCCGGTGCTGGTCCACAGCCGGGAGACGGGCTGGTGCTGGACGACGGTGTCGATGATGGACGCGGTGATCAACGGCAGCAGCCACACCGGGCTGTGCTTGACCGTGAAGACGACGACGGCCGCGGCGAGCCGGCGGCGGTCCGCCCGGAACAGATAGGCGAGCGTGCGCACCGGGTGCTCGCCCCGGTAGCGGTGGTCGAGCGGTCTTTCCTGCGTGATGCCATGGTCGTTGGGTCCTCCCCCGGTGAACCGGCGCGGTCCGGCACGGGAGCCGCACCGGTCCCCACGCAGGACCGCACCGGTCCGGCACGGGACCGCATCGGTCCGGCGCGCGGGACCCCACCCGGACGCGCGCGAAACGGCGCGCCCGGCGCCCGTCGGGGGCGCCGGGCGCGGGAACGGCCGCTCAGGCCGCGTCGAGCTCCGCGATCTCCCCGGCGCTCAGCACCAGGTCGGCGGCGCGCACGGAGTCCTGGACCGACTCCGGGCGGCTCGCCCCCGGGATCGGCACGACGACCGGCGACTTGGCGAGCATCCAGGCCAGGCACACCTGGTGCGCGCTCACCCCGTGCGCCTCGGCGACCCGCGCGAACGGAGCGAAGGTGGAACCCAGTTCACGGGCCCGGGAGATGCCGCCGAAGGGGCTGAAGGGCAGGAAGGCGATCCCCATGTCGTCGCACAGCTCCAGCTCCGGCTCGCTGGAGCGGAAGGCGGGCGAGAACTGGTTCTGCACGGAGACGAGACGGCCGCCGAGGATCTCCTGGGCCTCCCTGATCTGCGCGGGGTCGGCGTTGGAGATGCCGGCCATGCGGATCTTGCCCTCGTCGAGCAGGTCGCGGAGCGCGCCGACGGACTCGGCATAGGGGACGCGGGGGTCGGGACGGTGGAACTGGTAGAGGCCGATGGCGTCCACCCCGAGCCTGCGCAGGGACGCCTCGCAGGCACGCTTGAGGTGCTCGGGGCTGCCGTCGAGGGTCCAGCTGCCGTCACCGGGGCGCAGATGTCCGCCCTTGGTGGCGACCAGGACGTCCCCGCCCCGCTCGTGGGAGGCGAGCGCCTTGGCGATCAGGCTCTCGTTGTGCCCGACCTCGCCGGCGTCCCGGTGGTAGGAGTCCGCGGTGTCGATCAGGGTGACGCCCGCGTCCAGGGCGGCGTACAGGGTGGCCAGGGAACGGGCCTCGTCGGGACGCCCCTCGATCGACATGGGCATCCCGCCCAGTCCGACGGCGCCGACCTCGGCCTCACCGATACGACGGGTGTGCATGGTGCGTCAGCCCCTTCCGGCTGTCGTGCTGCGCTTGGGGAAAGCGCGTACCAGCCTGGTCGCCGGAGGCCGGGAAATCCAATAGAGGAAAGCGAACGGATTCAGCAGGCGGGGCGCTGAATCCGGTCGGGCGGCTCCGCCGCGCGGGTGTCCGGTCCGGGCGTTACGCTGCGCGGAGTTGACCCTTTTGTCCCGCTCACGGAGGTTCCCATGGCCCCGCTCCTCAACCCGTACCTCAACTTCGACGGGAACGCCCGGCAGGCGATGGAGTACTACGAGGAGGTCTTCGGCGGGGAGCTGAGCCTGCACACGTTCGGCGAGGCCGGCGGAGCCGGGGAGGAGCACGCCGACAAGATCATGCACGGCATGCTCACCGCCACCGCCGACGGGTTCACGATCATGGGTTCGGACATGCCGCCCGGCATGGAGCACACCTCCGGCAACAACTTCGCCGTGAGCCTCAGCGGCGAGGAGGAGGGCACGCTGCGCGGCTACTGGGACAAGCTGTCCGACGGCGGCCAGGTGTCGGTGCCGCTGGAGCGGCAGATGTGGGGCGACATCTTCGGCATGTGCACGGACCGGTTCGGCATTCCGTGGATGGTCAACATCAGCACCCGGCAGGGCTGAGTCCCGGCCCGCAGCGGCGGTCCGGCGGGCGGTTGACACGGCGTTCCGGCAGGGATCATCGTGCAGGCCGGACACGCGCCGACGGGGCGCGCACAGGGAGGCCCGGCGTCGGAGACCGGCCCGGGGAGAGGCGGCGGCATGCGGATCGGACTGCTCGGCACCGGCCCGTGGGCGCGGGCGGCGCACGCCCCCGCGCTGAGCGGGCATCCGGACGTGGACTTCGCCGGCGTGTGGGGACGCAGGCCGGAGGCCGCCCAGGAGCTGGCCACGATGCACGGCGTCCGCGCGTACGACGACGTCGACGCGCTGCTCGCCGACGTGGACGCGGTCGCCGTGGCACTGCCGCCGGCCGTCCAGGCGGACCTCGCGGTGCGGGCCGCGCGGGCGGGCCGGCATCTGCTGCTGGACAAGCCGCTCGCGCCGACGGTGGCGCAGGGGCGTGCGGTGGTCGAGGCCGTCGAGGCGGCGGGCGTGGCCTCCGTGGTCTTCTTCACCACCCGCTTCCAGCCCGAGCCGCAGGCCTGGATCGAGGAACAGGCCCGGGTGGGCGGCTGGTTCACCGGACGGGCGCAGTGGCTCGGCGCGGTGTTCACCTCCGACGGCAACCCCTTCGCCGCCTCGCCCTGGCGGCAGGACAAGGGCGCCCTCTGGGACGTCGGCCCGCACGCCCTGTCCGTGCTGCTCCCGGTGCTCGGCGAGCCGCGGCGGGTGACGGCGGCGGCGTACGGGCCCGGGGACACCGTCCACCTCGTCCTCGACCACGCGAGCGGGGCGTCCAGCAGCAGCACCCTGAGCCTGACCGCTCCCCCGGCCGCGGCCGGCGCCACGGTCGAGCTGCGGGGCGAGGCCGGCGTCACCGTCCTCCCCGAGGCCACGGAGGACGCGGTGCCCGCGCTCGGCCGGGCCGTCGACGCGCTGCTCACCGCGGCCGGCACCGGCACACCGCACCCGTGCGACGCGTCGTTCGCCTTCCAGGTCACCCGGATCCTCGCCGCGGCGGAGACGCTGCTGCACAGCGGGACGCACTGAGGCGCTCCACGCCGGGACGGCACCACGGCCGGCCGTGCCCCGCGACGGGTGCGCAGCGGAGTGCGGCCGGTGCGCTCCGTGGCCGTCGGGCCGGGGCCGGCTTAAACGAAGCTTAAGGACCGGTTAAGCGATCGTGCTCGCTTTGTCGCGCATTCAAGTAGACGCAGGTCAGCGGGCGTCGGGGACAAGTCGGACCGTTGGCGGGCGGGTCCGTGGTCCCTACCATCAGTGCCGCGCGGGTCCCGACGCACGGTCTGAGAGCGCTCTCACCAGCGCCCCGGGCCTGTCGGCCGCGCGCTGCCCGCAACCGCAATCCGCACGACCACTCGGGAGACCCCCCACATGACTCCTCGGCACCAGCGCACCCTCGGCCGCCGCAAGCTCCTTCTCGCCCTCGGCGGGGCTGCCGTGGCCCTGCCCGCGGCGGCGGCGATCGCCCCCCACGCCCTCGCCGGCCAGCCCGACGGGCGGACCGGCACCCAGGCGGCCGGATCGCTGCCGCTGACGATCGTCAACAACAGCGGCGCCTTCGACAACGCCTCGGTGCACCTGTACGTCGTGGGCAACGCCGACGGCCGCCAGGTCCGGCTCACCCCGACGGCACCCTCGCTCCGATCGACCTCGCCGACAACGTCCGGACGGCTTCACCGATTACGCGATCAGTCTGTCGGGCGGTGAGACAACGCTGTCACTGCCGTACATGTCCGGCCGGATCTACGTCGCGCTCGGCGAGAAGCTGAAGTTCAAGGCCGTCGCGGACGGCACCGGCGCCGCGGCGCTGCAGTACCCGGCGGGCTGGGTCTCCTCCGACCCCAACTTCGGCGTGCTGCACGACTGCGCGGAGTTCACCCACAACTCCGCCGGTCTGTTCTGCAACACCACCATGGTCGACATGTTCAGCGTGCCGCTGAGCATCCGGCTCACCGGTGCCGACGAGCAGACCACGGGCACGGTGCGCCCCGGCGGCCGCGCGGCCGCCTTCGCCGCCGTCAAGGAGACGGCGGGGTACTCCCGGCTGGTGGTGGACGACACCCGGATCATCGCGCCCGGCCACGGCCTGGACGCCGGTCTGTTCGCCGCGGACTACCTCGCCCCGTACATCGACGAGGTGTGGAGCACGTACACCGGACGGGACCTCACGATCACCACCAACGCGGGCACCTTCACGGGCCGGGTGCGCGGGGACCGGTTCACCTTCGACGGGCCCGCACAGGTCGCGTTCGACAAGCCGTCCACCCGTGACGTGCTGTTCTGCGACGGCGCCCTGGCCGCGCCCAACGACGGCACCACCGGCCCGGTCGCCGCGGTGCTCGGCGCGGGCTTCAACCGCTCGACCCTGATCAGCCACCCCGAGCAGCCGGCCACCGACCCCGCGCGGTTCTACCTGCCCGAGCTGACCAACCACTACTCCAAGGCCATGCACGCGGCCACCGAGGACGGCCGGGCGTACGGGTTCGCCTTCGACGACGTGGCGGACTTCGCCTCCTACATCCAGGACACGGCGCCGACCGCCGTGCGGCTGACCCTGACGCCCTTCGAGTGAGCGGGCTCCCCCGCCGGGAGGCGGGCCCCCGGCGGGGGAGCAGGTTTCCCCGGGGCCCGGGGAGGTACCCCGGCAGGCAGGGGAGGCTCCGCACCGAGGGGTCTCGGGCGCTCCGCCCAGGGCGCCGTGGGTGCTCCGGATGCGCGGCGGGCCTCCGCGATGAAGGCTGAGTAACGGACCCGGTGTCCGGCACCGGGGCCGTACCAGCGTTCCGGACCCCGAGGAGCCAGAAGATGTCGACGTCCCAGCCCGACGCGTCCCGGCAGACCGAGGACCGCGCCACCCCGGACAGCCTGCTCCACACCCGCACCGGCGGCGACGTGTCGCCGGAGGACCTGGTTCTCGCCAGCGGCAAGGACCTCACCCCGCAGAACCTCGAGTGGGCCAAGCGGAAGCTGGCCGAGGAGGGGCCCTCCGCGATGGAGAAGATCCTTCCCTGATCCCCTCACCTCCCCGCTCCCCCGGCCGCGTCCGGGCAGCGGAACGCCGTCGGCCCGGTGCACCGGTGCACCGGGCCGACGGCGTTCGGCGACGGTTCCCGCACGTCCCGGCTGCCAGGGGCCGGCCGGGCTTCCCAGGACTACTCGGGGAGTTCCGTCTCGTCCTCCACCACGTGCATGGCGGCCTCCTCCGCGCCCGCCGCACCGCCGTCGATGCCCACGTCGTCGGCGACGGACTCCTTGGTGACGTCGCCGTGGGCGCCCTCGTCCGGGGCGACCAGGCGTCCCGCGCGGTCCGTGCCCGCCTCCGCGTCGACGGGTTCGCCCTCGCCGCCGGGCAGGTCCCCGACCCCGTCGCCGTCGGGCGTCGTCGGGTCCGGCACCTCCTGGGCCAGCCGCTCGTCCAGGGTCTCCCCTTCGTGCTGCTCGGCCGCCGTAACGCCGTGCTTGGTGACCCCCACCGCCTTCTCCGGCGGTGAGTAGCCCTCGTCGAGCATGTCGTCGTAGTCCCGCTCGTCGAGGGCGTCCTGCATGTCGAGCGGCGCGCCGTCCTCCTGCTGCTCGTTGTCCCCGGTGGGCTGGTAGACGTCGTCCCCCATCGGTTCGGAGCCCATGGCGTCCTCCCTGTCGCGCTGCTTCGGCGTATGCGGTCTCGTATGTGGGATCCGCGTTTCCCGTCAGGCGATCTCTAACCCCGTCAGCCGTCCTACCTGCAGAAGAAGCGGGGACACCCGGGGTGCGCGCCGCCTCAGCCGCGCGGTGCGTCCACCGAACCGGGGGCGATGCGGATGTCGTAGTCCTCGACCCGGTGGACGGGCCAGGAACGGGCGTACCGGGGCGGCAGGCTGCCGGTGCGGGTGATCTCGGCGACCGGCCTTTCCTTGGCGGTGCTCAGGATGCCGGCGACCGTGATGTTCTCGTTGTTTCCGGTGGTCGCACCGGAGGAGCAGCCCGTGTAGTAGCCGATGGGGATGGACTCGTGCCCGGTGATCAGGCAGGGCGGGTCGACGCCGAGCCGGTGCAGTCCGTCGGCCGTGCGGGCCCAGTCCTCGCGGCCGGCCGTGGAGCGGTCCACGGTGTGCACCAGGACGGTCAGCTGGACCACGAGATGGCCCGCCAGTCCCAGCGCGACCACGGTACGGACGGCCGGCCGCCACTTCCCGCGCGGCGCCGTGACCAGATACCACAGGGCGTCCGCGACGGGGATCGCGAGCAGCGCGTAGGCGGGCTGGAGGAACCGGGGCGCCGCGTACTCGATGGTGAACAGGTACGGCACCGCCGCGGTCGCGGCGCAGGCCAGCGGTACCGCGGTGCGCAGGGCGCGGCCGGCCCGTACGGCGACGACCAGGCCGAGCACGGCGAGCAGCGGCAGCACGAACCACCACAGGGTGATCACCGGATGGGGCATCGACCCGGTGCACGGGCGGCACAGGGCACGTCCGCCCAGGCTGCGCAGCTGGTCGTCGACGGCCATGTGGAGGCCGAGGCCGCCCTGGATGCGGGAGGCCTCCGCCAGCCGCTCCGAGAGCCCGCCGAACGCCACGTACGCCTCGATCACCCAGGGCACGCCGCCGGCCAGCAGCCCGCCCACGGTGGCCGCGAGGAAGCGCGGACGGCGGCCGACCGCGGCGAGCACGAGCAGCGGCAGCGAGACCCAGACCGCGTCGGTGGGGCGCATCCACGCCATGAGCGCGGCGCCCGCCACGACGGCCCACAGCGGGCCGCGGGCCGCCGGGTCGTCACGGTGGCGCAGGTACGCGCCGACGGCGACCAGCGCGCCGATCGCCACCCAGTAGTTGGGCATGGCCTGCGGGCCGTAGAAGAGGGTCACCCAGAGGGAGGCGAAGAAGGCGCCGGCGACGACCAGGACGCGGGTCGGGAACAGGCCGCGCCAGACGCGCAGGGCGAGGAACAGCCCGAGGCCGGAGAGCACGGCGAGGTAGACGCGCAGCAGGGCGGTGGAGTCGGACCAGGACGCCACGGGCGCGACCAGGAAGGAGACGCCCCGGGAGCGGGGAGCGCTGAAGAACGCGGCGGGGTGGTGGGTGGTGACCTGGCTGGTGTAGACGATCTCGTCCCAGCCGAGGCCCAGCACAGGCCGCACCAGCACGAGTTGGGCGACCGTGAAGACGGCGGCGAGGGCCGCGAGCGGCCACGCGCCGTGCAGGCGCCGCGGGCTGCCCGGGCGTGACCGCTGCTCGGGCCGCCGTGTCACGGTCGGCGGGGCGCCGGCGCCTTGGGTCATCGTCCGTCCTTCGTTGCCACGCGGCAGGGCCGCCGGCTCCCAGGGTTCGTAGGGGCCACGAGCCCCGGGGAAGCCGGATGTGCAGGGATCAAGGGCCAAGCTAACCCGGACGGTGCGACCGTGCAGACGGTACACGGCCAAATGTTCCCCTCCCGTGCCGGGGCTGCCCGGTCAGCGTGCGTGCGGGCGCCGGTGCGGCGGCTGTTCGGGCGACGTCCTCGGGGCGGGCACCGGGACCGGGCCCTCGACGGGGGCGTCCACGCGCACGGTGAGCTCACGGCCGTGGTGACGCAGCGTCAGCGGCGGTCCCGAGCGCAGGCGGTACGTGGTCCGGTCGGCGGTCACCTCCACGTGCAGGCACCGCCCGAGGTGGCCCAGGGTGAAGGCCAGCCGGCGCAGCCCGGGCGGCAGCCGCGGGGCGAACCGGAGGCCGTCGCCGTCCCAGCGCATGCCGCCGAACCCGGCGACCAGGGCGGTCCAGGCCCCGGCCAGGGAGGCGATGTGCAGCCCGTCGCGCGTGTTGCGCTCCAGGTCGGCGAGGTCCATCAGCGCGGCCTCGCCGGTGTAGGCGTGGGCCAGTTCCAGGTGTCCGGTGCGCGCGGCGAGGACGGCCTGGACGCAGGCGGACAGGGAGGAGTCGCGGACGGTCAGCGGCTCGTAGTAGGCGAAGTTGCGGGCGATCTGCTCCTCGTCGTGGCGCTCCTCGAACCAGTCGGCCCGGGTGTGCATCGCCAGCACCAGATCGGCCTGTTTGATCACCTGTTTGCGGTAGAGGTCGAAGTACGGGAAGTTCAGCATCAGCGGGTAGTGGTCGGCGCGGGTGCCGGAGAAGTCCCACCGCTGGTAGCGGGTGAAGCCCGCGTGCTGTTCGTGCACACCGAGCTCGTCGTTGTAGGGCAGGTGCACCGCCTCGGCGGCGTCGCGCCAGCTCGCGCTCTCCTCCTCGTCGACGCCGAGGCCGGCCGCCCGGTCGGGGTGGCGTTTGCAGGCGTCGGCGGCGGCCAGCAGGTTCGCCCGGGCCATGAGGTTGGTGTACGTGTTGTCGTCGGCGACGGCGCTGTACTCGTCCGGCCCGGTGACCCCGTCGATGTGGAAGACGCCCCGGTCGTCGTGGTGGCCCAGGGAGCGCCACAGCCGGGCGGTCTCCACCAGCAGCTCCACACCGGTGTCGCGTTCGAAGCGCTCGTCGCCGGTGGCCTGGACGTACCGCACCACCGCGTCGGCGATGCCCGCGTTGACGTGGAAGGCGGCGGTGCCGGCCGGCCAGTACGCGGAGCCCTCCGAGCCCTCGATGGTGCGCCAGGGGAACGCGGCCCCGCGCAGGCCGAGCTGCGCGGCGCGCTCGCGGGCGACGGGCAGGGTGCTCTGCCGCCAGCGCAGCGCCTCGGCGGCGGCCTCCGGAACCGTGCAGATCAGCAGGGGCAGCACGAACACCTCGGTGTCCCAGAAGGCGTGCCCGTCGTACCCGGAGCCGGTCAGGCCCTTGGCCGGTATCGCGCGCCGTTCGGCGCGGGCGCCCGCCTGCAGCACGTGGAACAGGGCGAAACGCACGGCCTGCTGGATCTCCTCGTCGCCGTCGACCTCCACGTCGGCGCGGGACCAGAACGCGTCGAGGTAGTCCCGCTGTTCGTCGAGGAGTCCCTGCCAGCCGCTGTGCGCGGCGGCGGCCAGCGCCGCCTCCACCTGGTCGCTCATCGCCGGCCGGGAGCGGGCGCCGGACCAGCCGTGCGCGACGAGCTTCTCCACCCGCAGCCGCTGTCCCGGCTCCAGGACGGAGGTGACCGTCAGCCGGGCCAGGTCGACGTTGCTCTCGCAGTCGGTGGTGGTGCGGTCGGGTCCGTCGACGACGTGGTCGGCCGCCACGGCGACCCGCAGTCCGCTGCGCCGGGTGCGGTGCACCAGACGCAGCCGGCGGCCCTGGGCGAAGTCCTCCTCCGGTTCCAGCGGGGACCGCAGGGCGCGGGCGGCGCGCGGGTCGCCGTCCGGGCCCGGCAGGGACTCGTTGGCGACGAGTTCGGACTGCAGCACCACGCGGGTGCGGCTGTCGACGGGCTCGACCTCGTAGGCGACGGCGGCGACGGCCCGCTGGGCGAGCGAGACCAGCCGGGTGGAGCGCACCCGGACGGTGGACCCGGCCGGGGAGGTCCACTCGCACACCCGGGTCAGGACACCGCGGCGCAGGTCGAGGGTGCGTTCGTGGTGGACGAGGCGTCCGTAGCGCAGGTCGAACGGTTCGTCGTCGACCAGCAGCCGGATCACCTTGCCGTTGGTGATGTCGATGACGGTCTGTCCGGACTCGGGGTAGCCGTAGCCGGCCTCGGCGTAGGGCAGGGGGTGCAGTTCGTGGACGCCGTTGAGGTAGGAGCCGGGCAGGCCGTGGGGTTCGCCTTCGTCGAGGTTGCCGCGCCAGCCGACGTGGCCGTTGGACAGCGCGAACACCGACTCGCTCTGCGGCAGCCGCTCCAGGTCCAGGCCGCGTTCGCGCACCGTCCAGGGATCGATGTCGTACCAGCGGTGCGTGCTCACCGTTCACCCCCGAGTTCGGCCAGGTCGGTGACGACCCGGTCGGCGCCGTGCGCGTACAGCGCGTCGGTCTGGCCCACGCGGTCCACGCCGACGACGTGACCGAAGCGGCCCGCGCGTCCGGCGTCCATGCCCGCCAGCGCGTCCTCGAACACGGCCGCGTGCGCCGGCTCGACGCCGAGGTCGCGGGCGGCGGCCAGGAAGGTGTCGGGCGCCGGCTTCCCGGGCAGGCCGCGCTCGGCGGCGACGACGCCGTCGATCCGTACGTCGAAGAGGGCCTCGGCGTCGATGGAGCGCAGCACGTCACGGCAGTTGGCGCTGGACGAGACGACCGCGGTGCGCAGTCCGCCCGCGCGGACCGCGTGCAGGTAGCGCAGGGTGCTGTCGTAGGGCTCCACGCCGTCGGTGCGGATCTTCTCCAGCAGCAGTTCGTTCTTGCGGTTGCCCAGGCCGTGCACGGTGGCGGCGTCCGGCGGGTCGTCAGGACCGCCCTCCGGCAGCCGGATGCCGCGCGAGCCGAGGAAGGTGCGCACGCCGTCGGCACGCGGCCGGCCGTCCACGTACGCGTCGTAGTCGGCGCCGCTGAAAGGCGTGAAGGCGTCGCCGTCCCGCTCGCGCAGGAAGGCGTCGAACATCTCCTTCCAGGCGGCGGCGTGCACCACGGCCGTCTTCGTGACGACGCCGTCGAGGTCGAAGAGGCACGCCTCGATGTCTTCGGGCAGACCCAGATCCGTCATACCCGACACCGTTCCCCGTACGGCGCCGGACAGTGAGTGGCGCGGGCCACACGGGTGGTGTGGTCCGCCGGGTGACACACTCTGCCGTGTGGTGCTGACCTTCGACGACCTCCTCCACCGTGCCCGTGCCCTGCCCCGGGGCGGGCGGCGCGCGGTCCTCGGCATCGCCGGCAGTCCGGGCGCGGGCAAGTCCACGCTCGCCGAGTGCCTGGTGCGTGAACTGAACGGCTCCGGGGAGCCGTGGGTGGCGTGGGTGCCGATGGACGGGTTCCACCTCGCGGACGCCGAGCTGGACCGGCTCGGCCGCCGGGACCGCAAGGGCGCCCCCGACACCTTCGACGCAGCCGGGTACGCGGCCCTGCTGCGGCGGCTGCGTGAGGAGGGCGACGACGAGGTGGTGTACGCGCCCGGCTTCGAACGGGACCTGGAGCAGCCGCTGGCCGGCGCGATCCCGGTGCCGCCGGCCGCGCGCCTGGTGATCACGGAGGGCAACTACCTGCTGCTCGGCACCGGCGCCTGGGCGCGGGTGCGGCCACTGCTCGACGAGGTGTGGTTCTGCGCGCCGGACGAGGAGGAGCGGCTGCGGCGGCTGATCGCCCGGCACGAACGCTTCGGCAAGAGCCATGAGGAGGCCGTCGCCTGGGTGCGGCGGTCCGACGAGCGCAACGCCGCACTGGTCGCGGCGACCCGGGACCGCGCCGACCTCGTGGTGCCGGGGTCGGCGGTGCGGTCGGTGCCGTCGGTGCCGACGGTGCCGACGGTGCCGACGGTGCGGGGCTCGGGAGGGTCCGCGGCCGGCTGACGCGGGGTCGGGTGCGAGGAGCGCGGGCGGCCGGATCGCCCGGACGGGCGCCGCGCAGGGCGGGACGGTGCGAGAGTGGGGGCCCATGAGGGGTCTTGTGGCGGCGGGGGCGCCGGACGCGGTCGCCGTCGACGGTGCGGGCGGGGGCGGCGGGTCACCGCTGCGCGGTGCGGTGCGGCGGTGGGGCGTCGTCGTGGCGGTGGTACTGCTGCTGGGGCAGATGGCGGTGGCGATGGTGACCGCCGCCGTGCGGCAGACGCCGACGATCGACGAACCCGTGTACGTGGGGACGGCAGCGGTCTATCTGGACGAGCACAGCCTGCGGTTCAACGCCGAACATCCGCCGCTCGGCAAGCTGGTGATCGCCGCCGGGGTGGCGGTGGCCGATCCCCGTCTCGAGCCAGGATTCGACGGCGACCAGACCGACCTGGGGCGCCGGCTGCTGTACGAGTCGGGCAACGACCCCTGGCGGGTGATGTTCTGGTCGCGGCTGCCGGTCATCGTCCTGACGCTGCTGTTCGGACTGGTGGTGTACGTGTTCGCCCGCGAACTGGCGGGCACGGCAGGCGCGTTGATTGCGCTCGGGCTGTACTGCCTCTCCCCCGACGTGATCGCCCACGGCTCACTGGCCACGCTGGACGTCCCGGCCGCCGGGTTCGTGCTCACCTCGGTGTGGCTGCTGTGGCGGGCACGCCGTCGGCCGTACCTGTATGTACCTCTCGCCGGTGGGGCGTTCGGGGCCGCCCTGGCCACGAAGATGAGTGTGCTACCCGCGCTGCCGGTGCTGGCGGGGCTGGCCGCCGTGTCGGTGTGGCGGGCCGCTCCCGGTGGGCGGAGACGCCGGCTCGGCCGGGCGGCCGGGGGTGCCGTGGTGTTCGGGCTCGTCGCGTGCGCCGCGGTCTGGGCCGCGTATCTCATCGTCGATCCCCGGCTGCGCTGGGGGCCGCCGCACGACGTCCCCGTGGTCGGCGGGATGCGCGGGCTCGCCGTGCAACTGCTGCCGCTCCCCGAACCGTTCCGGGACGGCATGCGGATGCAGTTCGGGTTGGAGAACCGGCCCTGGCAGGGCTTCCTCTTCGGGGAGCTGTACACGGGATCGCTCTGGTACTACCTGCCGGCGGCGCTGCTGGTGAAGACACCGCTGGGCGCGCTGGCGCTGTGGGCGGCGGGGGCGGTCGTCGTGACGGCGCTGCGCCCGCTGCGGCCCGCCGTACCGTATCTGCTGCCCGCGCCCGCGGTGTTGCTGGCGGCGGCCATGTACGGGTCGCGGGACTTCGGCACCCGGTACGCCGTCTTCCTGCCGATGTTCCTCGCGGTGGCCGCCGGGTGCGTGGTGCTGGTGCGGTGGCGGTGGACGCCGGTGGTGGCGGGCACGCTGGTGGCGTTCGTGGCGGTCAGCTCACTGCGGACGTTCCCCTTCTATCTGCCGTACTCCAACGAGGCGTTCGGCGGGCCCGCGCAGACCCGGTACCGGCTGCACGACTCCAACGTCGACTGGGGGCAGGACCTCGGCCGGCTCGCCGACCGGCTGGACGAGCGGTACCGGGGCGAGCGGATCTGGCTGGTGTACAAGGGGGCGGGCGTGCCCGCGTACTACGGGATCGACGCCGACGATCCGCGCCGGGTACCGCCGCACGCGGTGCACGGGGTGCTGGTGGTGTCGGACTCCGCGGCGGCCAAGGCGACCGGGCGGCTGGCCGAACTGATCGGCGGCAGCAGGCGGATCGACCAGGTGGGGCACTCGATCACGCTCTACCGGCGGTGAGGGCCCGCCCACCCGCGGGGGGCGCGGAGCCGCGGCTGACTCAGCCGTCGGCCGGCTGGGCGGCGCGCCGGAAACCGACCGCGCTCACATGCCGCATCACCGTGCTGGCCACGCGGTAACGGCCGTTGGGCACCTCGGAGGAGCGGCGGACGTGCACGGTGAGGGGGCCCGCCCACTCGTAGCCGTGGCGAGCGGCGTGCCGGGCCAGCCGGTCGGTGAGCACCTGCCCGACGCTGTCGCCCCGCCGGGTCAGCTCCTCGTGGACCGGGGCGGCCAGTTCGACGTCGTAGGCGTTGGGGACCATCACCCGTCCCGCGTGGCACACGACGGCGTTACTGTCGCACTCGCGCCGCAGGGCGTCGACGAGTTCGAGCGGATCACGCCCGAACATCCGCGCCCACAGCGCCTCCCATCGGTTCTCCAGTGCCTCTTCCAGCGTGCTGAGGGCGCTCATGCTGTCACCTGCCGAAACTCGGTCGCGTCGGGACGTGGGGGCGGGCGGTGCGGCGGGCATGGCGTTCGGACCAGGCCGCACGGCCGGGGACCGCCGGGCCCCCGCGCCCGCGGCGTGATCCGAGCGGCATGCCCTACCGCTCCTCGTAGTCGTCGGGCCGGATCTCGGCCTCCTCCAGCGCCTCGCGCATGGTCCGGCCGGTGCCGCCCTGCGCCTGCGCGTCGCCCTCGGGCCGCTGCTCGAGGGTCTCGTCGGTGTCGTGGGTCTTCGGCCGGTTCTCCTCGGGGACGGTCATGTCCGCTGTGCTCCTCGTGATCTCAGGGGTCGTGCTCGTGTTCCGGGGCTGTTGAGCGTGGTCGCTGTGCAGCGCTGTGTCGGCGGGTTCCCTGAGCCGGCGGGGATATCCCCCGGCATCGGAAGCGGGCTCGCCCCAGAGGGTGAGGGTGCGGTGCGGGCGTGGTGCCGGTCGGGGATCCGGGGCGGTACGGAGGCCGGTACCGCGCGGGAAGCGGGGGCGGTGCGGGCGCCGGGGGCAACCGGCGTGGCGGGGCCGGAGCGGGATGGTGACGAGGCTGGTCACCCGGGTGTGTGGGCTATGTTGAACCCTCGTGGGAGACGAAGGAGGCGCACCGGTGCCATCGCCGCAGCAGGCACGCGCACAGGCATCCGCGATCACCTCGGGGAAGGCGGGCCCGGACACGGAGTTGTCCCCGACGGCCCAGCTCCGCACCCTCTTCGACCGGCCCCGGCTCTCCCCCGGCCAGCGGCGCATCGCCCAGTACCTGATCGAGCACATCACCGAGGCGGCGTTCCTGTCGATCACCGACCTCGCGGACCGGGTCGGGGTGAGCCAGCCGTCGGTGACCCGCTTCGCCTCCGCGGTCGGCTTCAGCGGCTACCCCGCGCTGCGGGAGAGGCTCCAGGCGATCACCCTCGGCACCCGCTCCGGCGGGCACGCCGAGGAGAACCGGGCCAACGAGCTGCAGGCCGCGGTCGACGCGGAGATCGAGAACCTGGAGAACCTGCGGCGGGACCTCGCCGACACCGACCGGGTCATCGAGGTCGGCCGCAAGCTGTCCGCCTCGGCTCCCCTCACGGTGCTGGGTCTGCGCATCTCCGTCTCCCTGGCCGAGTACTTCGCCTACGCCGCCCGTCGTATCCACCCGGACGTGCGGCTGGTGACGCTGGGCGGCAGCGTGGCCTACGACGCGCTGCTGCAGTCGCGGGAAGCGGGCGGCACCTGGGTGCTCGCCTTCTCCATGCCGCGGCACGCGCAGGAAACCCTGACGGCGATCCGGGTGGCGCGCAGCGCCGGGCTGAAGGTCGCGCTGATCACCGATCTGGCGCTGGGGCCGCTCGCGGACGAGGCGGACGTCACGTTCGCCACCGGTACCGGCTCCCGTCTGGTGTTCGACTCCTACGCCGCCCCCGGTGTGATGTGCGCGGCGCTGCTGCAGGCCATGACGGACGCCGATCCGGAGCGGACCCAGGCCCGGCTCGAGGACTACGAGCAGGTGGCCGACGAGCATCAGTTCTTCCTCCGGGACTGAACCCGTACCCGCCGGTCGTCACCGTCACCGCCCGCTTCGAAGCAGGCATGAATGTTTTCATGCGTCTTGAAAAGCGGATGGCATATATAAATACTGCTCACGGATCACGGACCGGCCGCTCCGGACCGCGCTCCGCCCACCGCACCCGCTCGCCCCCTGGAGGCCTACGGCCGCCATGCGCTGCACGCACCGACACCGCGGCCCGGCACCGGTTTCCACCGGGCACCCGCGCGAACACCCGAAGCCGCCGGCTCCTACCCGCATCGGCGGCCAGGGTGTTCGGCCGGGCTTCCCCGGCCCGGCCACCCGTGGCGGCCCCGGTCATCCCCTGGACCGGGGCCGCCCCACCCCGTCGCCCGCGACGCCGTACACCCGGAAGCGATGATCATGCCCCTGACGTCCACGCGCCTCAGTCCAGACTGGCCCTGCCAGGTCAAGACCCCCGGGAGCTACGACTGGGAACGCTCGGCGGCCAAGTGGCTGCGCGAGCTGGTACCAGCGCGGTACGCGAGCTACCCGGCGTTCATCCGGCACCCCGTCCTGCTGGCCCGGCACGCGCAGATCCAGGTCGAGCACGAGATCCGGGTGGCGCGCACCGCCCTGCAGACCGCACGGGCCGACCTGCCCCGGCTGGGACTGCACGAGGGCGTGATCGAGCACACGATCAAGCTGTATGCCGCCGAGCTGATGCAGCTCCAGCACATCGCCCGCAGCGTGCGGGCGGTGACGCAGGCCCTGGACGAAAGCGGCCGCTGACCCGCACAGGGATCCGTCCCCCACCGGGCCCGCGCCGGTGCGGGCCCCCGTGGGTGGTGCCCCGGCCGGCGTGGCCCCCCATGCAGGGCCGTCTTCTTCGCGCGGTCGGTCCTGCGTGCGCCGCGTGTGCGCCGCGAGGGCCGGTGCGAGCACCGTGCGCGCCGCCCGAGGTGGGGCTGCTGGGGTTCATGGGGCCGGAGGCTCACGCACGTGGCCCCGCGTCCGGACGGGGCGCCGTGATCGGACGGTGCCGGGAATCCGTAGGAACAAGCCGGTCAACGAACCGGTGCAGGTGTGCAATGCTCGGGACGTGAAGAGCGATCGCCTTGCCCCGGTCGAGCCCGGAACGGTCCCGGACCTGGTCGAACTGGCCAGGGTCGTCGCCCAGCAGCGCGCGGAGATGGACCGGCTGCGCGAGCGGGCCGCCACGACGGTCGTCGTGGAGCGCGCCAAGGGCGTTGTGATGGCTCTCACGGGCTGTACCGCCGACGCCGCGGAGGAGACCCTGCACGGGCGTGCCAAGGCCGCCCGCCGCACCCTGCTGGAGGAGTGCTGGATCACCTCGGCGGGCGGACGCCCGCCCGGTCCAGCACCGGCGCGACCACCGCCGGCCCCGACTCCGGCAACGAGGACGCGGCGGCCGCAGCGCCCGTGGACGCCCCGGCACCCCTCCCGCGCCCGACGACGTCGCCGACGCCCTGGCCCGCCTCGGCCGCGCCTGGTCCACGTGGACACGCACCAGACCCTCGCCCGGTGCCTGCTGGACCACCTCGCCCCGGAGCTGGACGCGGACTCGGTGCTGATCTACGCCCGGCGGCCCGGAGGCGGCCTGGAACTGGTCGGGCACGCCGGCGTCGACGAAGGGCTGGCCGCCCGATGGCGTCAGGTCCCGCCGTTCAGCGGGGTCGCCGTGCTGGACGCCCTGCGCTCCGGTGAACCGTGCTGGCTGGAGAACTTCGCCGAGGACAGCACGCGGTACCTGCTGATCGGCGAGCCGCCCGAGCGCTGGCAGTCCCGGGTCTGGCTGCCGCTGTCCGACGGCGACGACTCCGACCTGTGCATCGGGGTGCTGCGCGGACGCCCCGGCGTCTTCTCCCCGCGCGACCGCACGCACCTGCACGCGATGATCCGGCTCTGCGCCGGCCGCCTGCGCACCTTCACCGCCCCGTCGGAGGCGGCCGCCGACACGCACACGGACGCGGTCCAGGCCCTGTTCGCGGCCCTGCCCGTCCCGGCGATGCTGCTCACCCCGCTGAGCGGAGCGTCCGGCGACGTCGAGGACTTCCGCGTCGACGCCGCGACGGCCCAGGCCGCCGATCTCCTGGGCAGCCCCTCGGGCGAACCGACCGGACGGCGGCTGCGGGAGGTGCGGCCCGACCTGACCGACCTGCCGATGTGGCAGGGCTGCCTGGACACCCTGGCCGGCGGCGGGCCGTACGAGAGCGAGCCGTTCGCGCACCAGGAGACCGTGGACGGCGTCCTGGAACTGGCCACCTATTCGGTGCGGGTGTCGCGCCTGGAGGACGCGCTGGTCGTCACCTGGGTCCGCCACGCCTCCTCGGACCGGCAGGAGCAGCGGCTGGCCGAGCTGCAGCGGCTGGGCAACCTCGGCTGGGCCAACTGGAACCTCTCCACGGACGAGGCGTCCTGGTCGGCGCAGGTCTTCACGATCCTGGACCGGGACCCGGCGGACGGGCCGGTACGGCTCGTCGACGTCCCCGCGCTCGCGCTGTCCGACGACCGGCCCTCGCTGGATGCGGCCGTCAAGGCACTGCTGCGCGAGGGGCAGCCGTTCGACGCCTCGTTCCGGGTCCGCGGCGGACGCGACGTACGGCATCTGCGGCTCGTCACCGAGGTGGTGGCGGACTCCCACGGCACGCCCGTCGAGGTGCACGGGGTGGTGCAGGACCTGACCGCGCGACGGCGGGCCGAGCTCGCCCTGGTGGAGAGCGAGCGGGCGATCCTCACCCAGCACGACGTGCTGCAGTCCGAGCGGGTCCTGGTGGCGCGGCTGCAGAACGCCCTGCTGCCGCTGCCCGACAAGGTGGTGAACCTGGCGGGGCTGCGCGTCGAGGTCGCCTACCTGCCCGCGCAGGCCGGCATCCATGTCGGCGGCGACTGGTTCAGCGCCGTCGAACTGCCCGACGGGGACGCCCTCTTCGTCGTCGGGGACGTCGCGGGCCACGGCGTGGACGCCGTCGCCACCATGGCGCAACTGCGGTTCACGGCGAAGGGCATGGTCAGCACCGGCTCGTCACTGACCGGCGCGCTGGCCCGGCTCAACACACTGCTGCTGCACTCCCGGGACGCCCACGGCACCGCGACGATGGCCCTCGCCCGCTACCACGCGGCGGACCGGCGCCTGGTCTGGGCGCAGGCGGGCCACACGCCGCCGCTGCTGCTGCGCGGGGGCGAGGCGACGTATCTGCCGCGCCCCCCGGGCATGCTGCTCGGCGCCGCCAACGCCCCGTACTTCGAGGAGAGCGAGTACCTCCTCGAACCGGGCGACCGGCTGCTGCTGTACACGGACGGTCTGGTCGAGCGTCCGCCGGAGAACATCGACGTGGGCCTGGCCCGCCTCGCGGACGCCGCGATCACCCACCCCGCCGACGGCGCCGGCGCCCTCGGGACGCTGCTGGCCGCGATGCTGGAGGGGGAACGCCGGGACGACGTGTGCGTCCTGGACATCCGCGTACCGCAGGACTCCTAGCCCGCTTCGGGGACACCGCCCGGGAGGTCATGGGCCGCCCGTGTGGGTCTCCAGGGCCCGGCGGGTGTCGTCGCCGTAGACGCCGGTCTCGTCGCCGCGGACGCCGTACCAGAGCTGGAAGCGGGCGACCGCCTCGGTGAGGGTGGTGTCGTAGCGCCCGTCCGTGGTGCCGTCGCGGTAGACGTCCGGGACACGCAGCAGCCGCTCCTGGAGGGTGACCACCTCGGGTCCCGTGTCGCCCTCGCGGAGGAAGCCCGCCTCGGCCGGGGCAGGCGGGGCGGTCGTCGCCGGGGCGCCGGTCGTGGGGGCCGTCGCCGGGGCGGCCGGTGCCGCTTTGTCGTCGCGCGGGGGCTCGGTGAACAGGAGCGCGCCGCCGAAGCCGGCCAGCGCGGCGACGGCCACCACGAGGGCCGGTGCGGCACGGCGCAACCGGGACGGGCGGGGAGGGGCCGGCGCAGGGCCGGGGGGCACCGGCGGGAGTTCGCGGGTGATCTCCTCGGACCCCTCCGGCGGCGGAGGGGACGCCACCTCCTCGTCGTCGCCCCGCTCGATGTCCCGGAACAGCTCCGCGAGGGCGTCGGTGCGGCGCGGTCGCAGCACGCGGACGGGTTCGAGGGGTGGTCCGTCAGAGGGCTCGGGCCCCTGCGCTGTCGTCACGTCGCTCTCCTTCCGTACCGGACGGGGGAGTCGATCCGTCTACGGCATGAGGTACGTGCCAGGGGCCCCGCCGGTTCAGCCCCGTGAGCCGGCGGCCTCGCGCAGGAAGTCACGCAGGGAGGCCGACATCGCGGCGACGAACGCGTCGCGCCGCGCGTCGTCGAGGGCGTCGAGGGAGAGGTACGGGTTGAGGTCCTCCAGCTCGACCAGCAGCAGTTCCCCGCCGGGCGCGCGACAGGCGTCGACCCGCTGGATGCCGTGGTCGAGGGTGTTCCACTCGATGAAGCGGCGGGCGAAGTCCAGGTCGTCCGCGGTCGGCCGGTACGGTTCGAGGCGCCAGCGCCGCGCGGGGTCGGGGGCGTGGAGGGCGTACTGGAAGGAGTGGTCGACGAAGTAGAAGGAGACCTCGTACACGAAGTCGATGTACGGCTGCACCAGGACGTCGCCGTCGGCCGGGGCGGCCACCTCGCCGGCCGGGACGACGCGCAGTCCGTGGGAGTCGGCACCGAGCCGGGGCTTGACGACGTACCGCTCGGCGCGGGGCAGCCGGTGCAGGTCTCCGGCCGGCGGACGGTGGGGATCACCGGGAAGCCGGCCTCGGTGAGGTCCAGCAGGTACTGCTTGCCCGCCATGTCCCCGCGTCCGGTGAGCGGGTTGTAGACCGGGGTGCCCGTCGCGACGGCGTGCGCGCGGAACGCCTCGTAGGCGTCCAGGTACCCCAGCACCGGCCCGCTGTTGCGCACCACGACGCCGTCGAACCCGCCCATCAGGGCGACGGCGTCCCGGGATGACACAGGGCGAGGTCCAGGTCCGCGCGCAGCCGGGAGGTGAGGAAGATGTCCTCGTCGCAGTAACGCCGCCCACGGGCCGGTAGGCCAGGTCGGTGACGTACAGGATCCGCGGGCGGACGGACGGCATGGGGGCTCCTCGGGGCGACGTGGCTCGCGCATGAGAATGGCACGGACGTGCGACTCATCATGACGGCCGTCGGCCGCCCTCGATCACCGGAGGCCCTGCGGCGGGCGGTGTTCAGTGCACGGTGGGGCGGTAGACGCATTCCTGGATGCGGTTGTCCAGGGTGCGGCACTCGATCAGTTCCAGGTCGAAGTCGGCCGCGCCCTCGAAGATCCGGTTCAGGCCGGTGCGGCCGGTGATCACCGGGAAGATCGTCACCTGGAGGCGGTCGACCAGGCCGGCCTCCATCAGGGCCCGGTTCATCGACAGGCTTCCGTGCGAGCGCAGCGGCACGTCGGACTCCTCCTTGAGGCGGGCCACGACGTCGACGGCGTCGCCTTGACCACCGTGGCGTCCGGCCAGTCGAGCGGCTCCTGGAGGGTGTTCGACACCACCGTCGCCGGCAGGGCGCGCATCCGGGTGACCCAGGGGTCGCGTACGTCCGACTCCTCGGTGCTCGTGGCCAGCATCTGGGCGAAGGCCCGGTAGGTGTGGGCGCCCATGACCATCCGCTGCTCCCCCGCGTACTGGGCGAGGCGGTGGTCGAGCAGTTCGGGGCCCTGTTTGCCCCAGTATCCGGTCCAGTCGCCCCCGGCGCCCCCGTATCCGTCGAGGCTGGAGAAGACGTCGAAGGTGTAGGTGGCGGTCATGGCGGGCTCCTCGGGGGTGTGCGTCGGCGTGAGGGCGACGGCGGACGGGCGGGGTGCCGGTCACACAGGGAGGACTCCGCCCGCGTGCGAAGCTCATCGCCTCGTCCGCCACCGTTCCTCAGGTGTTCCGCCCGCGCACGTCAGAGGGCGATCCGCGCCGCCACCGGGAGGTGGTCGCTGCGGGTCGCGGGACGAGGATCTGGTCGATCCAGGTGAGCCGAAGGTGGCGCCGCGACGTCCCCCGACGAGGATCTGGTCGATCCGGACCACCGGGAAACCGGACGGCCAGGTGAAGCCGAACCCCGCGCCCGACGTGGCCTGCGCGGAGGCGAAACGGGAGGTCAGAGGACGCAGCGCCCGGTCGTCGGCGGAGCCGTTGAAGTCGCCCAGCACCACCGCCCGGGGGGCGTCCTCCGCCCGGATGAAGCCGGTCAGCCGGGCGAGCGCCGCGTCACGGGCGCCCGTGGTGAATCCGGCCGCGGGGCTCACCCGCACCGACGGCAGGTGCGCCACGTACACGGCCAGCGGCCCCCGGGGTGTCTCGGCCGTGGCGCGCAGGGCGCGGGACCAGGGCATGATCGGCAGGCTGCGCGCGTCGTGCAGGGGGAAGACGCTCCAGATGCCGACCGTTCCCTGGAAGAAGTGGTAGCGGTAGGCGGGCGCCAGGGTGCGTTCGTAGACGGGTGCCGTCCCTGGGCTCAGCTCCTCGAGGGCCAGGATGTCCGCGTGTGCCGCGGCCAGTTGGCGAGCGGTGCCCTCCGGGTCGGGGTTGTCCTGGTTGACGTTGTGGCTGACGACCGTGAGGTCGCCGCCGCCGGCGGACTTGTCGGTGAGCGTGCTGCCGAAGGCCGTCAGCCACAGGACGAGCGGCAGGGCCACGGCGGCTAGGGCCGTACGGGAGCGGCGGACCAGGGCAGAGACGAGCAGCAGGGGGAGCGTGAGGGCCGTCCAGGGGAGCAGGGTGTCGGCCAGGCTGCCCAGGTGTCCGGGGCTGTCGGGCAGCAGACCGGGGCAGGCGAGGAGCGCGGCGAGGAGGACGGCGCAGGCGGTCGTCAGCGCGCCTCGGCGACGCCGTCTCCGGGGCGGCCGGGGCTCGGCCGTCGTCATGGGCCGGTCCGGGGCCGGGGTGATGGTCATCGCCGTTCAGCCCTCCGTCCGTACCGGCAGCAGCCGGCCGCGGAGGCCGTCGATCAGGGCGTGGGCGGCCTCCAGGGCGGCTGCCAGTCCCTCGCTCGGGGTGGTGTCCGCCCGCTGGTGCAGCACCGCGCCGAGGAGGAGGCGGGTGCGGTCGCCGGTGTGGATCTCCGACGCCCACAGGAGGTTGCCGCCCGCCGGAGTGCTGGAGCCGGTTTTGAGGCCGACGACGCCCGACGTACCGAGCAGCGTGTTGCTGTTGCTCACCCGGCCGACCCCGGGGACGGTGGCCTCGCGGGACGCGACGATGTCGCGCAGGACGGGGTTCCGCATCGCCCGGCGGGCCAGCTTCAGCTGGTCGGCGGCGGTGCTGATGGTCGTCACCTCGATGCCGCTGGCGCCCGTGTAGGTGGTGTCGTGCATGCCCAGCTCGTCCGCGGCGCGCTGCATCTTCCGCACGAACGCCTCCTGGCTCCCGGCGTCCCAGCGCGCCAGCAGGCGGGCGATGTTGTTCGCCGAGGGGAGCAGCAGCAGTTCCAGCAGGTCACGCTGGGTGTGGCGGTCGCCGGCCGTGACGACGGCGGTGGACTCGTCGCCCACGCCGGCCTCGTACGCGGCCTCCCGGTCCACCTCGATCCGGGGTCCCTCCTCACCGGGCCGCAGCGGGTGGCCGGTGAGGACGACGTAGGCGGTCATCACCTTGGTGAGGCTGGCGATCGGTACGGGCCGCTGCGCGCCGCGCGTCACCACCGGGCCGGTGCCCTCCAGGGCCACGGCGGTCTGGCCCTCCTCCGGCCACCGGACACCGTCGTCGTCGGCGATCTCCCCGAGGCCGCCCTTCGGCCACGCGGGGCGGTGTCCCGCCCGGCGGAGCCGCCCGCCCCGCTGAGTCCGGCCGGGAACACGGCGAACAGGACGACCAGTGCCGTCAGGCCGGTCATGACGAGCAGCGTGCCCCTCGTGCGGTGGCGAGGGACGGGGAACAGGGACATGCGGGGTGCCACCTCCGGGCTGACGTACGGCGGGTACGGCAGCAAGGCTGCGGGGGTGGTGCGTCCGGAGGACGGGCGGCGGAGCACCGGAGGCGCTCGGTGACACGTCAGTCGTGTATCAACGGCGGGCGGCACTCATCGGGGGGCGTATGGCCTCGCCTGCCGGTCGCCGGGTGGGCGCGGCAAGCGAGGCCATACGTGGGGGGAAAGCGACCGACACGCGACGGCCATCCCCGGGAGGGGAGGCGACCGACACGCGACGGCCATCCCCGGGGGGAAGCGACCGGCAGGCGGGCGTCCGGGGGTGCGACCCGCAGGCGGCGGGCCACGCGCTGCGGGTTGGTCACCGGCCGGGTGGCGTGGCCCCGTCCGGCAGGTGCAGTTCCGCCACCGCTCCCCCGTCCACCGGGTGGTTGCGGAGGTCGAGCCGGGCGCCGATGACCTTCGCCTGGCCCCGGGCGATCGTCAGGCCCAGCCCGTGTCCCCGGCCGCGCTGCTCCGCTCCCGTGCGGAACCGCTGCGGGCCGTGGGCCAGGAGGTCCGCCGGGAAGCCGGGGCCGTGGTCGCGCACCGTGACCGTCAGGCCGGAGACCGTGATCTCCACGGGTCCGGCGCCGTGCCGGTGGGCGTTGACCACCAGGTTGGTGACGATGCGGTCCAGCCGGCGCGGGTCCGTCTCGGCGGCCGGCGCGCCGGTCGCGGTGACCGTCGCCGGGAGGCCGGTCCGGGCCACCGACTCCTCGACCAGGTCGGCGAGGGCCACCCGCCGGGGCTGGACGTGTTCGACGCCCGCGTCGAGGCGGGAGATCTCCAGCAGGTCCTCGACGAGGTCGCGCAGCACCCGCACCCGGTCCCGCACCAGCTCCGTCGCCTCTCCCTCGGGGAGGAGGCCGGCCGAGGTGACCAGGCCCATCAGCGGGGTGCGCAGTTCGTGGGCGACGTCGGCGGTGAACCGCTGCTCGCTGACGATGCGCTCGCGCAGGCTGTCGGCCATGGAGTCGACCGTCGCCGCGATCCCGGTGATCTCGTCGCCGCCCCGCCGGCCCATCCCGGTGCGCGCCTCCAGGTCGCCCGCCGTGATGCGGCGTGCCGTGCGGGCCACCCGGCGCAGCCGCCTGGCCGGCAGCTCCGTGGCGAGTGCCGTCGCCGGGATGACGACGGCGAGGGTGACCAGCGAGTACTTCCACAGGTGCCGGTCCAGGGCCTGCCGGGTGAGCAGGTCCGCGGTCATGTCGGTCTTGAGGGCGTAGAGCTGCCCGTCCTTGCGTTCGGCGGCCCAGTAGGCGGGCGCGGGCGGCCCGTCCTCGTAGAGGGTGCCGCTGCCGTGCCGCTCGACCTGGCGCAGCAGGGACTCCGGGAGCTCGCCAGGGGTCGCCAGGGGCGGTGCCTGGCCGGTGCGGCGGGCGTCCTGTTCCGCTCGGTGGAGCTGGTCGGCGGCCCTGAGGGCTCCCTCGTGCATCGACCGGGCCAGCGTCGACTCGTGCACCAGCACCCCGACGGTGAGGGCCATGGTGGCGCAGGCGACGCTCACCAACAGGATGATCTTCCAGTGCAGGGAGCGCAGGTTGAGCAGCGCCCGTACGATCGGCATGTCCGGCTCTCCGGGTCAGCGGCGCAGTTTGTAGCCGAAACCGCGGACGGTCTCGATGCGGTCGGCGCCGATCTTCTTGCGCAGCCGTTGCACGCACAGGTCGACGACCCGGGAGTCGCCGTCCCAGCCGTAGTCCCACACGTTGCGCAGCAGGGTCTGCCGGTCCAGCACGATGCCGGGGTGCTCGGCGAACTCCAGGAGCAGCCGCAGCTCGGTCGGGGCGAGCTCGACCTGCGCGCCGTCCCGGTACACCTCCAGTGCGGCGGGGTCGATGGCCAGGTCGCCGAAGACGAGCCGGTCCGGTGTGCCGGGCGGGCCGCCCGCCGGCGCGGGCGTGAAGGTGGCGCGGCGCAGCAGGGAGCGGATACGGGCCACGAGGACCGCGGTGTCGACGGGCTTGACGACGTAGTCGTCGGCGCCCGCCTCAAGGCCGGACACCACGTCGAGGGAGTCGCCGCGCGCCGACATCATCAGGATGGGTGCGGTGCTGGTCTCCCTGATCCGGCGGCACAGGCCGATGCCGTCCAGACCGGGCAGCATCACGTCGAGGAGCAGCAGGTCGTGGTGGCCCTCCCGGAACAGTTCCAGCCCGCCGAGCCCGTCGGCGGCCGTGACCACGTGGTAGCCGTAGCGCTCCAGGGCCAGGGCGACGGACCGGCGGATCACCTCGTCGTCCTCGACAAGCAGGACGGTGACGGCTGGGGTCTCAGGCATGTGCTTCCAACGGGGCGTCGCGGGGTGGGTAAGGGCGGCAGGCAGGCCGGGGCCGGGTTCGGGGCCGGGGACCGGTACTCCATGATGCCTCGCCGCGCCGGTGATCCTGATGCCGTCGGAGGTGGGGTAAGCCTCACGAACGCCCGGCCGAGCTGGGAGGACGCGGGGCGGATGCACAGCCGATACACAGCCGTGCGGTCGCCCGACACACAGTCGCCGCACAGCTGCCGCACACCCGAGCCGTCACCGACACCTCGGCGTCCCGGAGGGTGGCCGAAGTGCGGGGCCCGCGTGCGGCCATCCTTCCGTCCAGTTCCTGCTCGGCTGCTCCCGTCGACTCCTGCGGCCTGACGGAGAACACCGCGACCCGGGCCTGCGACTGACGACACCGGGGGCCCGGCGCCGTGCGTGCGCCGGGCCCCCGGTCGGGGTCACGTCAGCGTCTGCGGGGCCGGCCGGCCCCGATGCCCGCGACATGCAGGGCCAGGGCGGTCAGCCCCAGCAGCATGACGTTGACCGAGGAGAACACCTCGTTGGTTCCGATCTCTGCCGCGTTGATCAAAAAGGCGATGAAGAACAGCACCGCCGCCACTATGCCGAGCATGAACGAGCTCCTCTCGTCGGGATGTTGCCCGTATGCCCGGCCATCGCGGACCCAGACCCGTCACATGCCGCGAGGCTTCGAAAGCCGCCCTCGCTCCGCACAAGAGGGTACTGAGTGCCTTTACTCGTGGCACTCAGTGCCATAATCTGTGGCTGTGCGCGGTGGCACGGCCACCGGGCAGGCGCGTGCCCGGGCGACCGAGCGCGTGGAAGTCCGGCCGAGTGCAGGGAGTTGACCAGCGTGTACCACTTCTCAGGGAACGTCGCTCAGCAGGCAGCCGGTTCCGCTACGCGCCTGCTCGAACCGCGGGGCACGGACCAGGACGCCATGCTCTTCCAGCGTTGCACCTGGTGCGGCACGGCGATGTACCACCGGTTGCTGTGCCCGGTCTGTCAGGGCAGCGACCTGCGGACGGAGCGTAGCGAGGGCCTCGGCACCGTGCGCCACTCGACGGTGCTGCACCGCAACACCCCGGCGGCACGCAATGTGTCACTGATCGAGATGGCCGAGGGGTTCGTGGTGCGCGGGCGGGTCATGGGCCCGCCCATCGGCATCCACAGCGGCGACCGGGTGCGGCTGTCGACGGCGGAGGACCCGGTGCGCGGCGAGCCGGTGTTCCAGCTCGTGGACGAGCCGCTGCGGGCCTGGACCTGACACGGCCCTCCTGACTCAACTGCCGTGCGCCGGGCGCGAGTCAGAGGGTGACGCGGATGCCCACCGTACCGCTCGCACCGCGGCGCAGACGGCTGCCCAGCAGCGTCAGCCGCCCCATCACGCCGTACTTGCGGGCGATCAGCTCCCGGTAGCGCGCCGTGGTGTCCGCGTCGCAGACCTCAGCGGTGGCCGGTACCTGGTCACCGGTCGGGTTGCCGCGTACGTCGCACGGCCCCACGAGGACGTCACCGCGGGCACGGACGCGCTTCACCTTCCAGGAGTCGGCGGCGGTCCACACCCCGAGCGCGTCGCCGTCGCGCACCACCCACACCGGTGTGGCGACGGGCGTGCCGTTCTTCCGGAAGCTGGTGAGCAGGAGGTACTTCCCCGCCCCGAGCCGGTCCCGCAACGCGTCGTCCATGCCCCGAGTGTAGGCCCGTTCGCGCCCGTACCGCCGGGAGTCGCCCCGCACCGTGACCGGAAGCGATCGCAGGACTCCGCGGGCGGAGGCGGGCGGCGGGAAATCGGGATGCGGTGCGAGGGGTGGTCTGCGACAGTCTCGCGCTGTGAACAGTGATGATGTCGTTCTTCGCCGTGCCGGCCGTACGGACGCACTCGGCGCGGCCGACGTCTGGCTGCGTTCCTTCGCCGCCGCCCTGCCGTCGGTGCGCCGCGCGCATGACGACGCCGAGGTACGGGCCTGGTTCCCGCACGTGGTCGTGCCCCGTCACGAGACCTGGGTGGCGCTCGTGGACAACGGTGTGGTGGGGGTCCTCGTGCTGGAGGGAGGAGAACTGGAGCAGCTCTACCTCGAACCGTCGTGGCGCGGGCGGGGGTTGGGCGACCGTTTCATGGCCCTGGCCAAGCGGCGGCGGCCGGACGGGCTGTCGCTGTGGACCTTCCAGGTCAACGAACCGGCCCGGCGCTTCTACGAACGGCACGGCTTCCTCGCGGTCGAGCACACGGACGGCTCGGGCAACGAGGAGCGCGAGCCGGACGTCCGTTACGTCTGGCGACCCCGGCACTCCGGCTGAGCCGTGACCGCCGTACACATGACCTGTCACCTCCGGTACCGCTGCGCCACCGCCGTGAAGGCGGCCTTGGGTTCCCATTCCATGTCGGCGTAGGTCTGCCCGCGGCGCCCTTCGAGGAGTTTCACGATGCCCAGGCCGGCCCACCCGGTGAGTCCGCCGGCCGCGCGGGACCGGCCGCTCCTTCGCAGGAGGCCGGGACCCTAGCCCTCCGGCCGGCGCGCGACGAACACGAACTCGCGGCCCGGACGGTCAGGGGCGTCCCGTACGTCCTCCAGGACGTAGCCGTGGTCGGCGAGGTCCGCCTCGACCTCCTCGCGTTCACGGAACCGCAGGATCGAGTCCGAGGTCAGGACCGCTCCGTCCGACGCGAACACGAACGTCGTGCGGAACGACACCAAGGGGCCGTCCACGTCGGTCACTTCGTGCCAGCTCTCGACCCCGCCGACACCCGGCACGTCGGCGTGGGCGTAGGAATGCTCGCGGGTCCAGCGTTCCCACGCGCGCCGGGCCGGGTCGCGGGTCTCGAAGACGAGGTGACCGCCGGGCCGCAGTGCCGCCCGGGCGCCGCGCAGGGTGGCGTGCCAGGTGCCCGGGTCCGCGATCGCCTGGGCGACGTTCGCCGTCATGGTGGCGAGGTCGGCCCGGAGCGGCGGCAGGTCCGTCGCATCGCCCTCGATCCAGCGGACCCGCGCGGCGCCCGGCTTGGCGCGGGCGACGTCGAGGGACGCGGCGGCGGGGTCGACGCCCACGACGCCCAGGCCGTGGTCCGCGAGGAGCAGGGCGAACACCCCCGTGCCGCAGCCGATGTCCAGCACCTGGCGCGCTCCGAACTCCCGGGCGATGCGCAGATAGGGCGCGAGGTCGCCGCGGTCGGCGTCGAGCGGGTCGTAGAGGGCCGCGAGCCGGGGGTGGGCGAAGCAGTCGTCAGCCACGGGCGCCGCCCGCCGCCCGCGCGGCTTCGGCCATCCGCCGTACCGCCTCCGTGAGCACCTCGGGCGAAGTGGCGAGGTTCAGCCGGGCGTGGCCCGCGCCGCCGGTACCGAAGGGCAGCCCGCCGGTGAGCGCCACCCGGCCGTGTGCGAGGAACGCCGCGGCGGGATCGTCGCCCAGGCCGAGGTCGCGGCAGTCGAGCCAGGCGAGGTAGGTGCCGTCGCCCGGCCGGTACCGGACGGCCGGCACGTGTTCGGCCAGGAGGCCGGTGAGCAGCCTGCGGTTGGCGTCGAGACCGGCGAGCAGGGCGTCCAGCCAGGCGGTGCCGTCCCGCAGGGCGGCGGTGTGGGCGAGGATGCCGACATGGCTCGGTCCGTGGCCGACGATCTCGGGCATCCGCGCCAGTTCGTCGCCCGCCCCGGGTCCGGCGACGGCGAGGGCCGCCTTCAGTCCGGCCAGGTTCCACGCCTTGGACGCCGACATCAGCGACAGCCCCCGCTCGCCGCCGGGCACGCTCAGGTACGGCACGAAGCGGGCGTCACCGAGCACCAGGGGCGCATGGATCTCGTCGGCGACGACGCGCACCCCGTACCGCTCGGCGAACGCCGCCACCGCCGTGAGCTCGTCGGCGGTGTGCACGGTGCCGGTCGGGTTGTGCGGGCTGCACAGCAGGTAGGCGGCCCGACCACCGCCGGCCGTCACCTCCCGGAAGGTGTCCTCCAGGACGTCGAGGTCGAGCCGTGCGTCCGCGCCGAGCGGGGCCTCGGCCACCCGGCGCTCCGCGTGCCGCACGAAGTCGAAGAAGGGCGGGTAGACGGGCGGGTTCACCACGACCGCGTCGCCCTGTCCGGTGACCAGCCGCAGCATCTCGACCACGCCCAGCATCACGTCGGGCACGATCGCGGTGCGCTCCACGGCGAGCTCGGGCCAGTCCCAGCGCTTGCCCGCGAAGGCGGCCAGCGCCTCGGCGTAGGCGGTGCCCGCGGGATACCCGGTGTCGCCGGTCCGCATCGCCTCCGTGACCGCTCGTACGACCGGTTCGGCCACGGGCACGTCCATCTCGGCCACCCACACGGGCAGGACGTCCTCGGGATGGGTCCGCCACTTCATGCTGGTGCGGCGGCGCAGCTGATCCAGGGAAAGCGCCGTGAGGGGATTCGGTTCACCGGACGTGTCGTGCGGGATCCTGGTCATGAAACACACGATAGGGGGCGTGGTGTGGACCCACATCAGCATTTCCGGGCGCCGCCCGGAGACGGTGACGGGACAGTCCTGGAGATCGCCTGCGACGAGTCGGGGTCGGACGGCGAGAACCTGACCGGCGGGAACACCGACGTGTTCGCGCACGCCGGTGTGCACGTCCCCGTCCCCGTCGCGGCCGGCGCGCTGCGGGAGATCCGCGAGCGGATCCGCTCACCGGCGTCCGAGTACAAGGCGACCCATCTGCTGCGGGAGAAGCACCGGGCGGTGCTGGAGTGGCTGCTCGCGCCCGGCGGTCCGCTGCACGGGGCGGCGCGGGTGCACCTCACCGAGAAGTCGTTCTTCGTGGTGGACCGGCTGGCCGCCGTGCTGCTGGAGGACCCGGGCGCCGCGGCGGAGCTGTTCCGTACGGGGCGTGAGGCGCTCGAGGCGCAGGGGTGGCAGCGGTTCCTGTCCGTGGCCAACCGGCTGCTGCGCAGCCGTAACGGCGCGGAGCCGGGGTCCTCCGTGCCGCTGTTCTTCGAGACGCTCGACGACCTGTGCCGGGCCTACGCCGGTACGGCGGCCGCGCCGGTGCTGGCTCGGCTGACGGCGGGGCGCGAGCGGGCCGAGGCCTACCGGGCGGAGCTGCTCGGCGGCCCGGCGGCGCGCATCCCCGTCCTCAACCCGCTGCTCCCGGCGATCGTCGCCACGGCCGCGTACTGGAGCGGGCCCGGGCACCGTCCGGTGCGGCTGGTGCACGACCGGCAGAACCTGCTGACGCCCGAGCGCATCGCCTGGATCGAGGACACCGCCCGGCGCTCCGGTGTCGCACTGCGGGAGGTGCGGCTGGTCGTCGCGCGGGACGATCCGCGGGTGCAGCTGGCGGACTTCCTCGCCGGGATCGCCCGGAAGGCGGCCGGTGAAGCCGCTCGAGGCCTCGGCGACCCGCGGCTCGTCCCGCTGCTGCGTCCCTACGTGGACCCGGCGTCGGTGTGGGGGACGCCCGCAGCGCGGCCGTGCTGGGCCTCGCGCGCCCCGACTCCTCGGCGCGTACGGCCGGTTGAGCGCGAGGCCGCGCACATCGACATGCGTCCGGACTGAACGCGGGGGGCCCCGGGGCCGTATGGACGAGGGGCACTCGGCTCGGAGGAGGCCCCGCGGTGCGCCGCACCGCGCTGTCGAGGTTCTGGAGCCATGCATGAGGCACGCACGACGACGGGTGGTCCGGCGAGTGACACGGCTGGCGGCCGTCGGCGGACTCCTGCTGGGCGCCACGATGGTCACGCGGGCCGTGGCCAGTGAGCCGGGCACGCCCGACGCCGTCCCGTTCTCCACCGCGTCGCCCGCCGACAAGGCCGCCGCCGGACCGGGCGCGGCCCTGGTCCAGCGGCTCGGCACGTCCCGTACGGCGGGCAGCTGGATCGGGTCGGACGGCAGGACGGTGGTCGCGGTCACCGACGAGGACGCGGCGGCCGAGGTGCGGGCTGCGGGCGCCGAGCCGAAGATGGTGCGCCACAGCATGGACGACTTCGACTCCGCGACGAGGACGCTGAGTTCGGCGCGGCGCGTGCCCGGCACCGCCTGGCTCAAGGACTACCGGACCAACCAGGTGGTGGTGCGCGGCGACACCACGGTGACCGCGGACGACTGGTCGGCGCTGACCGACGTCGCGGACGGCATCGGGGACTTCGTGCGGATGGAGCGGGTCCGGGGCGCCTTCACCACCCGCCTCAACGGGGCCCTGCCGATCCTGTCGACGGCCGGGCGCTGTTCGGCCGGGTTCAACGTGACCGACGGGGAGAAGGACTTCATCCTCACGGCCGGTCACTGCGGCCCGCAGGGGTCGGTGTGGTTCGCCGACAACGGGGGCCGGCAGGCGGTCGGCACGACCGTCGGGCGCAGTTTCCCGGGGGACGACTACTCGCTGATCGCGTACGCCGGCGGCACGGCGGGCGCCGACCCCGGTGTGGTCGCGGTGGGCGGCGGCAAGGGGGTGCGGATCACCGGGGTGGCCGACCCGACCGTGGGGCAGCGGATCTTCCGCAGCGGCAGCACCAGCGGGCTGCGCGACGGGGAGGTGACCGCGCTCGACGTGACGGTGAACTACCCGGAGGGCACGGTCGGCGGGCTGATCGAGTCGGACGTGTGCGCGGAGCCGGGTGACAGTGGCGGGCCGATGTTCTCGGAGGGTGTCGCGCTCGGCGTCACGTCCGGTGGCAGCGGCGACTGCCGCGCGGGCGGTACGACGTACTTCCAGCCGCTGACGAAGGCGCTGACCGACCTGGACGTGCGGCTGATCGTGGCGCCCCAGGAGGGCGGGGGCGCGGCGGACCCCTCTCCCGCGCCGTCGCAGGCGCAGGGGGTGGCGGCGCCGGACTCCGCCTCGCCGGGGTCGTCGGCCCCGGTACGGGACATCCTGCCGGATCCGTCGACGCTGCTGTCGCGGCTGGCCGACCCGCGGAACGTGGGGCCGGGGCTGCTGGTGATGGGCGGGAGCCTGGTCGCGCTGGTGGCGTCCCGCTGGATCAGGGCCGAGCAGGACCGCAAGGCGTACCGGCGGCAGTACTCGGCGATGTGGGGCTGAGAGGTGGGAAGGGCACCCGTGCGCTCACGGGTGCCCGATCGTGATACCGAGGACGGTCAGGCTGCCGTGGCCGCCTGCGGGAGGGCCGAGGCCCACTCCTCGACCAGGCGCTGGTACTCCTCGCGCTGTTCGACGCTGAGTGTCCCGCCCGACCGGAGCCACAGGGCCCGGATCTCCTCGTTGACCTCGGCAGCCGATCGCTCGGAGGAAGGTTCAACACTGGTGGACATACCGTGAAGCATACGGCCCCGGAGGTGAAGGCGCTGTGAGTAATCGCACGCCCATCGGGCATTTCGGACAGTGTTGCTGATCACGTCCATCTGGCAAGCAACGTGGGCGAGTTCACACCCGACGCGCCGCGTGGCGCCCGGCCGCGGGCCGGGCGCCGGGGGACCTCAGGTGCCCGGCTTGCGGCCGTACACGTAGACGTCGTCGCCCTTCTTCAGCAGCGACCAGTACCTCACGGCCGCGGTCTTGGTCATGTTGACGCAGCCGTGCGAGCCGGGCGGGTTCCACATGCTGACACCCACGGAGTGGAAGGCCTGCCCGCCGTCGAAGAACTGGCTGTACGGCATCGGCACGTCGTAGATGGTCGAGACGTGGTTCTTGTTCCGCCAGTAGACCTTCTTCAGGCCGGTGCGGGTCTCGTACCCGTTGCGTCCGGTGCGGACCGGCACGGGGCCGTAGACCAGCTTCTTGCCGTCCTGGATCCAGCTGAGCTGGAGGGACAGGTTGACGCAGGCGATACGCCCCTTGTTGGTGGGGCACTTGCCGGCCTTGTTCGGGTTCTTGCCGACGGCCTTCTGCTTGTTCATCAGATCCATGACGCCCCAGGTCACGGGGCCCGCGTATCCGATGTTCGGCCGGATGCCGTGCTTGTTCTGGAAGGCACGGATCGCCTTGCAGTCGGTAGCGGACTGCTTGCCGTCGACCGGGCGGCCGAGGAACTTCTCGACCTTCTTCTGGTACGGCCCCGCCGAGGTGGTGCAACTCGCGGCCTGAGCCGGCGACGCGCCGAGCACGAGCGTGAGCGGGGCCACCAGTGCGGTGACCCCCAGGGCGACGACACCCCGTCTACGTATGTCCCCCATGGTCCGTTTCGCCTTTCCCGCGAAGGTGTGCGCTGGCCCGCGCACAGTCTGCCAGTATGTAGAACGCGCTGCCAGGTAGACGGCTTGGAGGAAATTCGGTTGTACGCGCAACCGGACCGTTATGTCCGGCGCTCCGGGCACTTCGCCGTGAGCCGCCTCACGCCTAACGACCCGCTTGCACGGCCCGTCACCTCCCGGGGTGGTCCACCGCCCGGTGGAAGCCGTGGTTGACGGCCGTGATGCCGCCGTCCACGACCAGGGTGGTGCCGGTGATCCAGGACGCGTCACGGGAGGCGAGGAACGTGACGGCGGCGGCGATGTCCTCCGGCTCGCCGACCCGGCCCAGGGGTAGAGCTTCGAGATCGCCGCCATGTCGTCGTCCCGGCCCGCCAGGCGCGGGTACGGACCGTCCCGGGCGCCACCAGGTTGACCCGGACGCCCCGGGGTCCCGCGTGACCGGCGAGGGTGCGGGTGAGGGAGAGCAGACCCGCCTTGGCGGCGCTGTAGGCGTGGTTGCCGAAGTCCTGCAGCCCGTTGACCGAGCCGACGGTGACGATCGCGCCCCGGCCGGACGCCTCCAGGTGTGCCAGGGCGGCGCGGCAGCACCGGTAGGCGCCGGTGAGGGTGACGTCCAGGTCCACGGCCCACTCCTCCTCCGGCTCGTCCTCGAAGCGGGGCGCGTCCGGGGTGCAGTGCGCGGCGTTGTTCACCAGCACGTCGAGCGAACCGAAGCGGCGGACGGCGTGGGCCACGGCCGCCTCGACGGACGCCCGGTCGGACACGTCGCAGGCGACGGCCTGCACCGTCAGTCCGCGTCCGCGCAGCTCCGCCGCCGTGTGCTGGCCCGCTTCCGGGTCGGCGTCGGCGATCAGGACGCCCGCTCCCTCCTCGGCGAACCGCGTGGCGGTGGCGGCGCCGATGCCGCGTGCCGCCCCGGTGATGAGAACCCCGTACCCCGCGAAGCGTCCTGTGTCCGTCGTCATGGGGTGAAGGTAGCCGCTCCTACGATCACCACGGCAAGCCCTTTTCGCACCGCCCGCCCCGGATTTCAGCGGTAGCCGGTGACGTCCGCCGGGCGGCCCGGGTCCTGCACCTCCACCAGGTACCGCCAGGCGTCGGGGCGGCTGCCGTCGAGGTCGGTGAAGCCGTACTCCTGGGCGACGCCGCCGCTGGAGAGGGAGGTGCCGTTGAAGCGGGCCACCTCCGGGTCGGCGGCGAGCGCGGCGACGGCGCGGCCCACGTAGCGCGGTGTCTCGGAGATGGCGAAGTGCGGCACCTTCTCCAGCGCGTCGCGCCAGTTGTCCTCCCGCACGCCGAAGTGCTCGAGCATGATCTCCGAGCGCAGCCAGCCCGGGGTGAGGGCGACGGCGGTCGCGCCACGCGGGCCGAGTTCGTGGCCGAGGGCGAACGCCATGCGGAGCACCGAGGACTTGGCCAGGTCGTAGAAGAACGACACCCGGTAGTGGTCGCGGTTGTACTCGGCGGTGCCGTCGGTGACCTCGACGACCAGTCCGCCGGGGCGGCGCAGCAGCAGCGGCAGCGCGTGATGGCTGGTGATCGCGTGGGTCTCCACCGCGAGGCGCAGCAGCCGCAGGCCCTTGTCGAGGTCGTGCTCCCAGACGGGGGCCTCCCACGCGAAGAGCGTCTCGCCGCCCCAGATGTCGTTGACGAGGACGTCGAGCCGGCCCTGTTCGGCGGCGATCCGGTCGACGAGCGCCTTCACCTGCGCCGGTTCCAGGTGGTCGGTGGGTACGGCGATACCCCGGCCGCCGGCCTCGGTGACCAGATCGGCGGTGTCCTCGATCGTCTCGGGACGGTCGTACTCGGAGCGGCGGGCGCGGGTGCTGCGGCCCGTGACGTACACCGTGGCACCCGCCGCGCCGAGTTCCACGGCGATGCCCCGTCCGGCTCCCCGGGTCGCCCCGGCCACCAGCGCCACCTTGTCCCGCAACGGCTGTGTCATGTGTTCCCGGCCTTCCGTTCCCTGTGTCTCGTCCGTCGACGACGAGCCTGACGGGTAAGCCGGACATCCTCTGTCTCCTTTTCGCCGAGGATCACCCGGGGCGCCGACGGGTTCACCCGGACGCGCCCGCGCGGCCGTGCGGGGGGCGCGCGCCGACGCGTCACGCGCCCGGACGCCGGTGCGTCCGGGCGCGTGGCCTCCCGGTCAGTGGCCGCGGGCGATCCACTCCTCCAGGTGCGGGGCCTCGGCGCCGATGGTGGTCGGATCGCCGTGGCCGGTGAGGACCTTCGTCTCGGGCGGCAGGGTCAGCAGCCGGTCCCGGATCGAGTCGATGATCGTCGGGAAGTGCGAGAAGGAGCGGCCGGTGGCGCCCGGGCCGCCCTGGAAGAGGGTGTCGCCCGTGAACACGGCGGCGAGCCCCGGGTCGTACAGGCAGACCGCGCCGGGTGCGTGTCCCGGGGTGTGCAGCACGGTGAGGTCGGCGCCGCCGGCCTCGATCACCTGCTCGTCGGCGAGCCAGGCGTCGGGGTCGCGGTCCGGGTGGGTCTGCTTCCACAGGTGCAGGTCGTCGGGGTGCAGCCAGATCGTGGCGCCGGTGCGGTCGGCGAGGGCGGGGGCGGCGTCGATGTGGTCGTTGTGGGCGTGGGTGCACACGATGGCGGTCAGGCGCCGGTCGCCCAGGGCCTCGACGATGGCGTCGGCGTCGTGGGCCGCGTCGATGACGACGGCCTCGTGGTCGTCGCCGACGATCCAGACGTTGTTGTCGACGTCCCAGGTGCCGCCGTCGAGGCTGAACTGGCCGGAGGTGACGAGTCGTTCGATGCGGGCGGTCATCACAGCACCACCACCGAACGCAGCACGTCGCCGCGGTGCATCCGCTCGAACGCCTTCTCCACCTCGTCCAGGGCGATGGTCTCGGTGACGAACGCGCCGAGGTCCAGGCGGCCCTGGAGGTGGAGGTCGATCAGCATCGGGAAGTCCCGGGAGGGCAGACAGTCGCCGTACCAGGAGGACTTGAGGGAGCCGCCGCGGCCGAAGACGTCGAGCAGCGGCAGTTCGATCTTCATCTCGGGGGTGGGCACGCCGACCAGGACGACCGTGCCGGCCAGGTCGCGGGCGTAGAAGGCCTGCTGGTAGGTCTCGGGGCGGCCGACGGCCTCGATGACGACGTCGGCGCCGAACCCGCCGGTGAGTTCCCGGATCGCCTCCACCGGGTCCGTCTGACGGGAGTTGACGGTGTGGGTGGCGCCCATGGAGCGCGCGGTGTCCAGCTTGCGGTCGTCGATGTCGACGGCGATGATCTTCGCCGCGCCGGCCAGCCGGGAGCCGGCGATCGCCGCGTCCCCGACGCCGCCGCAGCCGATGACGGCGACCGAGTCGCCGCGGCCCACGTTGCCGGTGTTGATCGCGGCGCCGATGCCGGCCATCACGCCGCAGCCGAGCAGCCCGGCCACCTCCGGCGCGACGGCGGGGTCGACCTTGGTGCACTGTCCGGCGGCGACCAGCGTCTTCTCGGCGAAGGCGCCGATGCCCAGCGCCGGCGACAGCTCGGTGCCGTCGGTCAGGGTCATCTTCTGTTTGGCGTTGTGCGTGTCGAAGCAGTACCAGGGGCGTCCGCGCAGACAGGCGCGGCAGGTGCCGCACACCGCGCGCCAGTTGAGGATCACGAAGTCCCCGGGCGCCACGTCGGTGACGTCGTCACCGACCGACTCGACGACGCCTGCGGCCTCGTGGCCGAGGAGGAAGGGGAAGTCGTCGTTGATGCCGCCCTGTTTGTAATGCAGGTCCGTGTGGCACACCCCGCAGGCCTGGACGCGCACGACCGCCTCGCCGGGTCCCGGGTCGGGTACGACGATCGTCTCGATCCGTACCGGCTCGTCCTTGCCGGGTGCGATCACGCCGCGTACTTCCTGGGCCATGGTGCTGACTCCTTAGTCGGCCGGGTCCGTCTCCCCCGTCGTCTCCCGACCCTACGTGGGAATGATCGGCTCCGCCGCCCACCGTGCGGGGCGGCCGCCCGGCCGACGTAGCCTGAACATCCGTCCGACGCCGAGGGGGCCACGTGAGCATCGCAGGGGAACAGACCGGCCGGCCGGCCTGGCGACTGCTTCTCGGGTACGTACGGCCGCACCGGTGGGCGTTGCTGGGCGGTGCGGCGCTGTCCCTGGTGACCGGTGCGACGGGGCTGGTGCTGCCGCTGGTGGCCCGGGAGCTGATCGACGACCTCGCCAACGACCGGACCGTGACCGGTGCGCTGCTGCTGATGTCGGCCCTGGTGATCGCCAACGCGGTGCTGGGCGCGGTGGGTTCCTACGTGCTGCGGCGCACGGCGGAGTCGGTGGTGCTCGGGGCGCGGCGCACGCTGTCCTCGTATCTGCTGCGGCTGCGCATCGCCGCCGTGGACCGCGCCGAGCCGGGCGACCTGATGGCCCGCGTCACCTCCGACACCACGCTGCTGCGCGAGGTGACCACCGATTCGCTGATCGGTCTGGGCACCGGGGGCCTCACGCTGGTCGCCACCGTGGTGCTGATGGGCTTCGTGGACCCGGTGCTGCTGGCGGTCACCCTCGGCGTGATCGCGCTGGCGGGGACGATGCTCGGGGTGATCGTGCCCCGGATCCGGCGGGCGTCCCGGCAGGCGCAGGACGCGGTGGGCGTGATGGGGGCCTCGCTGGAGCGGGTGCTGGGCGCGCTGCGCACCGTGAAGGCGTCGGGTGCCGAGCCGCGGGAGGAGCACACGCTGCACGAGGCCGCGCGGGAGTCGTGGCGGATGAGCGTGCGGGCCGCCAAGTGGTCGGCGGCGGCGGGCAACACGGCGGGGCTCGCGATGCAGCTGGCGTTCATCACGGTGCTGGCGGTGGGCGGCGCGCGGGTGGCGACGGGAGCCATCGACATCGGGACGCTGGTGGCGTTCCTGCTGTTCGTGTTCTATCTGATGGCGCCGATCTCGCAGGTCGTCGGCGCGGTCACGCAGTACCAGGCGGGCAGCGCAGCGCTCGCCCGGATCCAGGAGGCGCTCCGGCTGCCCGCCGAACCGGACGCCCGCCCGGCCGAGTTGCCGACGCCCGGTGCCGCCCCGGCGGCCGTCGCCTTCGAGGACGTGCGGTTCCGCTACGCCGACGACCTGCCGTACGTCCACCACGGGGTGACGTTCACCGTGCCCGCGCAGGGGCTCACCGCGTTCGTCGGCCCGTCCGGCGCGGGCAAGACCACGGTGTTCTCCCTCATCGAGCGGTTCTACGACCCCGAGTCCGGCGTGATCTCCGTCGACGGGCGGAACCTGGCCGACTGGGACCTGCCGGAGCTGCGGGCCGCGATCGGGTACGTGGAGCAGGACGCGCCGGTGCTGTCGGGTTCCCTGCGGGACAACCTGCTGCTGGGCAACCCCGGGGCGGACGACGCCGCGCTGACTCGGGTGCTGAAGACCACCCGGCTCGACGGCCTGGTCTCCCGGCTGCCGGACGGCCTCGACACCCTCGTCGGACATCGCGGCACCAAGCTGTCGGGCGGTGAGCGGCAGCGGGTCGCCATCGCCCGCGCCCTGCTGCGCCGGCCCCGTCTGCTGCTGCTCGACGAGGCGACCTCGCAGCTGGACGCGGTGAACGAGGCGGCGCTGCGGGACACCGTCGCCGACGTGGCCCGCACGACCACGGTGCTGGTGGTCGCGCACCGCCTGTCCACGGTGACGGCGGCCGACCGCATCGTGGTGATGGACGCGGGCCGGGTCCGGGCCACGGGCACCCACCGGGAACTGGTCGCCTCGGACCCCCTGTACGCGGAGCTGGCCGCGACGCAGTTCCTGGCGACGGCGGGCTGACGCCTGGGGGCACGGCCCCGTCCGGCGGTGGGGCTTGCCCAAGCCCCTGGGGCGGAGGAGGCTCGTAGGAGAGGCCGTAGGGGCCCGCCGGAGTTCCGGGCCGCGGCCTCGGAGGAGGTGGGTCAACATGACGACCGCCGCACACCCTGCCTTCGGCACCGACACCCTGCGCCGGGGCATCGAGGCGGACACGCCGGCGATGCTGACGTCGCTCTACGCGGACGACGCGGAGCTGCGCGTCGTGGACCACGTGAGCGGGCCGAGCCACCCGAAGGTGCTCCACGGCAAGGACGAGATCGCCGCCATGCTGGACGACGTCTACAGCCGCGACATGGCGCACGCGCTGGAGGCGTGCGTCGTGCAGGGCGACCACGCCGCCTACTGCGAGAGCTGCCGCTACCCCGACGGGGTGCGGGTGCTCTCGGAGTCCATGCTGACGCTGCGCGACGGGCAGATCACGGGGCAGGTGATGATCCAGGCGTGGGACGAGTGACACCGCGGGCGCGGGGTCCCGCCGGAAGCGTCAGGCCCGCGTCGCGTCCGGCTCGGTGAGCGTCGTCCTCGTCGCGTCCACGAAGGTCTCGACGAGCGGCGAGGGGCGGTCGCCGTCCCACGCGAGCGCCACCTCCCCGGGCGGTGCGTCGGTGACGGGCAGGTAGGCGATGTCGGGGCGCGGGAAGACCGCCGCGACCGACTCCGGCACGAACACCACACCGCTCCCGGCGCGGACGTACGCCAGGATCTCCTCCATGTCGTGCACGTCCGGCCCGCGCCGCCACCGGGTGCCGTCGGGCCGGGGGTCGGCGTTCCAGACGGCCGACCACGCGGGGGCGGCGCCCGCGTACCGCAGCAGCGGCTCGTCGGCGAGGTCGCGCAGCCCGACCGCGGCCTCGCCGGCCATCGGATGGCGGACGGGCAGCACCGCGCACAGCCGCTCCCGGTACAGCGGCAGCACGCTCAGCCGGTCGGAGTCGACGGGCAGGCGGACGAAGCCGACGTCGGCGGTGCCGTCGGACAGGTCGGTCGCCTGGCTCCACCAGCGCAGCCGGACCAGTTCGATGCGCGCCTCCGGCCGGCGCGCGGAGAATGCGTGCAGCGGCGCGGTGATGTCGGAACTCAGCATGAAGCCGATCTTCAGCACGCCCTCCCCCGCGGCGATCCGCCGGGCGCGGTTCCGCGCGGCGCGGGCGGCGGCCAGGAGCTCCCGGGAGTCGTGGAGGAACTGCTCGCCGGCGGGCGTGAGGGCGACCTCCCGGCTGCTGCGGTGGAAGAGGACCACGCCGAGGTCGTGCTCCAGCTGCTGGATCTGCCGGGAGAGCGCGGGCTGGGTGACGTGCAGGGCCGCCGCGGCCTGACCGAAGTGCAGCCGTTCGGCGACGGCGACGAAGGACCGCAGCCGGCGCAGGTCCAGATCCGTTTGTCCGCCGTCCATGCCGCCTTCTCCCCTGCTGCCTGCGCCGATGCACTGACGTCATCGTAGGCACCGAAGGAAGCATTGGACCTCCGGGAAACCCCAGGTCACGCTGGTCTGTGTACCGCGGGCGACACCGGTCCTCCGCCCGCCCCCTCCCCCTCTCCTGGAGTGTTCGTCATGATGCGTGCCGCCGTCGCCGTCGGGGCCGACGCCCCCCTCGCCCTGCAGGACCTGGAGGTTCCCGAACCGGGTCCGGGCGAAGTGCTCGTCAAGGTCACCGCATGCGGGGTCTGCTTCACCGACCTCAACCTGCTGCGCGGCCACTATCCGTTCGCCCGTTTCCCGGTCGTGCCGGGCCACGAGATCACCGGCGTGGTCACGGCCGTGGGACCCGGTGTCACCTTCCCCGAGGTCGGCACCGCCGTGGGCGGCCAGTTCCTGTACGACTCCTGCGGTCACTGCGACTACTGCGTGCGCGGCGACCAGATCCTCTGCCCGCGCAAGGTGATCACCGGCATCGTCGCGGACGGCGGTTACGCCCCGTACGTGCTGCTCAAGGCGGGCTTCGTCACGCCGCTGCCGCACGGGCTGGACCCGGTGGCCGCCGCGCCGCTGATGTGCGCCGGACTGACCGCCTTCAACGGGCTGCGCCAGGGCGGGATACGGGCCGGTTCCCGGGTCGCCGTGGTGGGCGCCGGGGGCGTGGGCGCCCTGGCGGTGCGGTACGCCGTCGCCATGGGGGCGCGGGTCGCCGTCGTCGGCCGGTCCCGGCGCGGCGAGGACGCGGCGAAGGCGCTCGGCGCGGAACTGTTCGTCGCGGCCCAGGAGTCGGACCCGGCGCCGGCGCTCAAGGCATGGGAGGGCGGCGCGGACCTGGTGCTGAACGCGTCCCCGTCCACCGAGGCGGCCACCGCCACGCTCGGCGGGCTCGCCCCGGACGGCACCCTGATGCTGTGCGGCTACGGCCCGGAGCCGCTGGTGCTGCCGACCCAGCCGATGATCCTCAACCGGCTGCGGGTGGGGGCGTCCCCGTCCGGCTCGCCGCACGACCTGCGCGACACCCTGGCCTTCTCGGCCGCGCACGACATCCTTCCCGACGTCACGCCGATCGGCCTGGACGAGGCCCCGGCCGTGCTGGACGCGATGAACGCGGGCACCTCGCACGGCCGCAGCGTCATCGTCTTCTGATCCCGCTCCCCGCCCCCTCGCCTTCCCCAGGAGCACATCATGTCCGCTCACGTCATCCTGATCACCGGCGCCTCCAGCGGCTTCGGGGCGCTGACCGCCCGTGCCCTCGCGGACGCCGGGCACACCGTCTACGCCGGGATGCGGCACACCACCGGGCGCAACGCGTCTGCGGTCGCCGAGGCCCGCGCGTACGCGGAGGAGCACCAGGTCGACCTGCGCACCGTCGAACTCGACGTCTCCCGCCAGGAGTCGGTGGACGCGGCCGTCGCCTCGGTCACCGCAGAGGCGGGACGCGTCGACGTGGTCGTCCACAACGCCGGCCACATGGTGCTCGGCCCCGCCGAGTCCTTCACCCCCGAGCAGCTCGCCGAGATCTACGACACCAATGTGCTGTCCACGCAGCGGGTCAACCGGGCGGTGCTGCCTCTCATGCGCAAGCGCCGGGACGGCCTGCTCGTGTGGGTGGGCTCCACCAGCACCTACGGCGGCACGCCGCCGTACCTCGCCCCGTACTTCGGCGCCAAGGCGGCGATGGACCACCTGGCGAAGAGCTACGCCGTGGAGCTGTCCCGGTTCGGCATCGACACCTCGATCGTCGTGCCCGGTTCGTTCACCTCCGGCACCAACCACTTCGCGCACGCGATGCATCCCGAGGACACGGCGACGGCCGAGGCGTACGACGAGCTGTACGAAGGGCTGATGGACGACGTCGGCAAGCGGCTGGCCGCGCTGTCGCCGCCGGACGCGGACGCGGGCGAGGTCGCCCGCACGATCGTGGCGGTGGTCGACGCGCCCAAGGGCGAGCGACCTTTCCGGGTGACCGTCGACCCCGCCGACGACGGTTCGGAGAGGGTCAGCGAGGTGGCCGACCGGATCCGCTCCGAGTTCTACGACCGCATCGGTCTCACCGACCTCCTCACCACCGGGACACCGGCCGACGGCTGACCCCGGGCTGGTATGACTGGGTGCATGCATGCAGACACCGCCCGGTCGGCCATCGACACGTTCATCTCGGCGTTCAACGCCTCCGACGACGCCTACGTGACCTCGCTGCTGTCCCAGGCGCTCACCTCGGACGTGGTCTTCTGGGGTCCGCTGGGCCGCAGCGAGGGCATCGAGGCGGTGGAGCGGTTCGTGCTGGACATCCGGCGGCACCCGGCCGGGTCCGGCACGATGGTCCGCTGCTCGGGGGTGGACATGCCCGACGAGTGGGCCCGGTACCGGTGGGTGTTCACGACCCCCGACGACGGGCCCCGGCTGGCCGGGACGGACGTCGTCCACCTCAGGCGGGGACTGATCGACCAGATGATCATCTTCGCGGGCGACATCGCCCCGGCCGGTTGACGCTCCGTCAGCCGGCCGGCCTCGGCGTCTCCGGCGGACGGAGGATCGCCAGGAGCTGGCGGACCAGTTCGTCCACCACCTCGTCGAGGTTGGCCTCGACCCACCCCGCGTTCCAGTCGTGCAGCAGCCCGTTGACACTGCCGATGAACCCGGTCGCGGCGAGGCGGTGGTCGCGGGGCGGCGCCTCGCCGCGGGCGACGGCGGCCTCCGCCTCGGCACAGATGAGGTCGACCCAGCGGGCGCGGCGGGCCAGCCGCTGTTCCTCCAGGCGCGTGCTCACCCCGATGATCTCCACGAAGGCGATGCGGATGCGGCGCGGGTCGCGGGTGACGTCGGCGGCGTAGGCGCGGAAGATCGCCGCGGCGCGTTGCGCGATCGGCGCGCCGGCCGCCTCGGCGGCCGCGGTCAGGACCGCCGCCTCGGCCCAGTCGTTGACCTGGAGGTGCAGCGCGGCGAGGACGTCCTCCAGGGTGCGGAACTCCTCGTAGAACTGACGGGTCGACAGTCCCGCCGCCTCGCTGAGGGCGGCGACGGTGGTGGACCGGTACCCGGGTCCGCCGCCGAAGAGTTCGAGGGCCGCGTCGAGGAAGCGCCGGCGCCGCTCGGCCTTCCGCTCCTCGGCGGACTTCCCGGCGTACCGGCCGCTCGGTGGGCCCAGTCTGCCCGCCATCGGCCCCCCCTCCTCGCTCCCGGCGATTTTGTCGTGTCCGCGGTCTTGTGGAGAAGCCCCGCCCGTACCTACTTTTCAGTAAGTTAACTCTGAAAGCACGTCTGTTCAGATTCCCCTCCCGCAATTGGCATGTCCCACTCATGGTGCCCCCACCCGAAGAGGAGACCCCGCCATGCCGATCCGCAGCAGACACCTGTGCACCCTCGCCGCCGCTCTCGCCCTGACCGTCACCGCCCCCGCCGGCGTCGCGAGCGCCGCCGGCCAGGCGCCCTCCGCCGACCTGCGGGAGGTGCTGTTCGTGGGCAACAACTGGGACGGCACCGCCGACGTCATCGAGTCGGGCGGTGACTTCGGCCGGATCGGCCGGATCGACGTGGTCCCCGACAAGGCGCAGCGGATGGCGGAGATCAACGCCAACCCGATCCGCTGGATCTACTTCATGGCCATCCGTAACAGCGTCGGTGAGGGGCACGACCAGTTCGTCGACGACATGTACTCCACCCCGGACGGCACCGCTGTGGTGGTCTCCCGGCCCAGCTTCGCCGACGTCGTCTCGCTCGACCTGGCCACCGGAAAGGTCAACTGGCGTTTCGCCGTGTCCGGTTACCGGGCCGACCACATGGCCGTGTCGCCCGACGGCACCCGGGTCGCCGTCTCGGCCTCGACGTCCAACACGGTGCACGTCCTCGACATCACGACCGGCGAGCAGGTCGGCTCGTTCAAGACGGGCGACAAGCCGCACGAGAACGTCTTCAGCAGCGACGGCCGCTACATCTGGAACATGTCCATCGGCGAGGTGAACACCGACCTGGACGCCCCCTGGCTGGACTGGACGAAGGGCGACCGCAAGATCACGGTCGCCGACGCGCGGACGTTCCAGCAGGTCAAGGTCATCGACATGCGGGACCGGCTGAACGCGGCCGGGTTCAAGGACCACTCCGACGCCGTCCGCCCGGCGGCCTTCTCCCCCGACGAGTCGAAGCTGTACTTCCAGGTGTCGTTCTTCAACGGCTTCTTCGAGTACGACGTGGCGGCCGACCGGATCACCCGCGTCAAGACCCTGCCGAAGAACCCGGCGACCAGCGAGGACCGCACCACCTGGGTCAACGACTCGCGCCACCACGGCATCACCATGAAGCCCGACGGCGCGAAGCTGTGCGTGGCGGGCACGATGGACGACTACGCGACGGTGGTCGACCGCGACACCTTCGAGCACGGGCCGCTCGTCCCGGTCTCCAAGCCGTACTGGGCGACCGTGAGCGGTGACGGCGAGTCCTGCGTGGTCTCCGAGAGCGGGGCCGACCGGGTCACCGCGATCGACTTCGCGACCGGCGAGAAGACCGTGTCGGTCCCCGTCGGCGACCACCCGCAGCGGGTCCGGCTCGGCCATGTGCGCGAGGGCTGGACCGCCCCCTCGGGCGGCTGAACCGGCCGGGGCGGCGGGTGGGCGGCGCACCTCAACCACCCACCCGCCGCACCACGTTGAGCAAGTACTCCCTGCGGTTCAGCGGGTTGTGGTCGGTGCGCGGGCGGTGCGGCACCGGGCCGTGCCTGACGGGCGCGTAATGCCCGAACCGGGTCTCCAGCTCGCCCTCGCCCCGCGTCAGCCCCGGCAGCCGCTGCTCCAGCTCCCGCACCCGGGCCGCCGGCACCGTGCCGTCCAGGACGCCGAGTGCGCCCCGGGTGCCGGTGCTCCGCGGCACGGCGCCCAGTCCGCCGAGCACCGGCAGCAGGGCGCCCAGGGTGTCCGCCGGGGCCTCGATCCGAAAGCGGTGCACGGGCTCGTGCACCACGGTGCCGGCCCGCCGCAGCGCGTCCATCAGCACCAGCGGGGTGAGCCCGCGGAAGTCCGCGCCGGTGCTCGACATGCTCTTGTCGAAGCGCTGGTGGGCGTGACTCTGGCGGGGCCAGTACCCGCAGTGCGTCATGGTGACCGCGCAGTCGGTGACCTGCCAGCCGTGCGGCCCCTGCCCGAGCGTGGCCCGCACGGTGTCCTCCACCGCCTTGAAGAAGGCGTACGGCATGGCGCCCAGCTCGACCTCCAGCCGGAAGTCCGTGCCGGAGCCGGGCGACGCGGGGTCGACCCGCAGCCCGACCGTGGCGATGAAGGGGTTGCCGTCCTGCTTGATGAACTCGGCGGCCGCCCCCGACCCGGCGAGCCGCTCCACACACAGCGGGGTGGTGCCGCGGAAGGTGACGTCGAGCCCGTACTCCTCGGCGAGGGTGGCCTGGACGATCTCCTTCTGCACCTCGCCGTAGAGCGACACGGAGGTCTCGCGCCGCCGTTCGTCGTGGCGCAGCCCGATCAGCGGGTCCTGTTCGGCGAGCTGGGCGAGCGCGAGGTGCAGCCGGCCCGGGTCGACGCCGTCCCCGGGCACCACGACGGTCTCCAGGGTGGGCGGTGCGAAGAAGTGCCCGTACTCCCTGGCGGGTTCGCCGATCGCGTCGCCGACGCGGACGTCCGTCAGGCCCCACAGCCGGGCGATCCTGCCCGCCTCCACGGCGTCCGCGCGGGTGTCGGTGCCGCGGTCGAAGACGCTGACCCCGGTGACCCGGCCCTCCGTGGTGTCCCCGGCGCCGAACGGGACGCGGTCACGGGCGCGGAGCGTCCCGGAGAACAGGCGCGCGTAGGCGATCTTCTCCCCCGCGGGTCCCCGCTCGACCTTGAACACCGTCCCGGAGACCGGCCCTTCGGGGTCGCCGCTCGCCGGGGGCAGCAGTTCCCGGACGCCGGTAAGCAGCGCGTCGACACCCGCGCCGGTGGCGGCGGAGCCGAAGTGGACCGGGTGGACGAGGGCCTGCCGGGTCTGCGTGACGAGGGCGTCCCGCAGCAGGTCCCCGGTGAGCGTGCCGTCCAGGTAGGCGGCGAGCAGGCCGTCGTCGTGCTCGGTGAGCGCGTCGAGGGCGGCCGGCTGGACGCCGGGGACGAAGCGGGCCTGCGGGGTGCCGAGCCCTTCGGTGGTGCCCATGGGCGCGAGCGAGGGGGTCAGGCGCGCCGCCATCTCGCGGAGCAGCTCCGCCTCGCGCGCCCCGCGCCGGTCGATCTTGTTGACGAAGATCAGGGTGGGCAGGGACAGCCTGCGTAGGATGCGCATCAGCACCCTGGTCCGTGCCTGGACGCCCTCGACGGCGGAGAGCACCAGCACGGCGCCGTCCAGCACGCCGAGCACCCGCTCCACCTCGGCGACGAAGTCCGGGTGGCCGGGGGTGTCCAGCAGGTTGACGGTGACGTCGTCGAGCGGGAACGAGACGACGGCCGACTTGATGGTGATGCCGCGCCGGCGCTCCAGCGCGAGGGTGTCGGTGGTGGTGCTGCCGTCGTCGACGCTGCCCACCTCGTCGATCACGCCGGCGGTGTGCAGCAGCCGTTCGGTCAGGCTGGTCTTACCGGCGTCGACATGGGCGAGGATTCCCAGATTGAGCACGTGCACGAAGCGTCATGTCCTTCGGAGAGAGGGGTGTTCCTTCCTGGGGGGACATGAACGTTCCTCGCACTGCTGCTCCTCGGTTCCCGACTGCGGTTCCGGATCAGTGGACCAGACGGGGACGGGCGGCACAACGGATTATTGGCGGCCGTGCTGGCGGGGCGGCGGGGGTGACCGGTGTGCACGGTGCCCCGTCCCCGAGCGGCGTGGCGGCCGGTGACGTGCCGGACCCGGCCGCCCTGCTCCTCGGGTTCGCCCGGCGGCTGCGCGCGGCCGGCGCGGACGTCAGCGGGGAGCGGGTGCGAGCGTACCTGCGGGCTGTGGAGACGCTGCGGCCGTGGGCGCGGCTGGGCGGGGCGGCTGACCCTGCGCCGCGGCCCGGACGACCTGGCCCGCCACGACCGGGACTTCGCGGCGTGGTTCGGCACCGGAGGTCCGTCCGCGCCCGGCCCGGTCCCGGCGCCGCCGCGTCCGCGCCCGGTCCTGCGGAACGCGGCGACCCCGACCGGCGGGCCCGGCACCCCCGTGGAGCGGGCGCCGCGGCTGCCGTCGTGGGCCGCCTCCACCGACGTGCTGCGCCACCGTGACGTGGCGTACCTGAGTCCGGCCGATCGGGAGCAGGTGCGGTGGTTGCTGGCCGCGTTCACGCTGCGCGGCCCGGTGCGGCGCACCGCCCGGCGGCGGCCGGCCCGGCGCGGGGAGGCCGATCCCCGCCGCACGGTGCGGGCCATGCCGCGCGGCGGCGAGCCGGTGCGGCCGCTGCACCGCGTGCGGGCGGAGCGGCCCCGCCGGGTGGTGCTCCTCGTGGACGTCAGCGGGTCGATGGCGCCGTACGCGGACGCGCTGCTGCGGTTCGCGCACGCGGCGGCACGCGACCGGCACACCGAGGTGTTCACCGTGGGCACCCGCCTCACCCGGGTCACCCGCGCGAGGGCGCACCGGGATCCGGACACGGCGATGGCGGCCGTGGCGTCGGCGGTGCCCGACTGGCGCGGCGGGACCCGGCTCGGGGAGCTGCTGAAGGGGTTCCTGGACCGCTGGGGCGGCGCGGCACCGCCCGGGGCGCGGTCGTGGTGCTGCTGTCGGACGGGTGGGAGCGTGGCGATCCGGAGCTGCTCGCCGAGGAGATGCGACGCTTGCACCGGCTCGCGCACCGCGTGATCTGGGCCAATCCGCTCAAGGCGCGGCCCGGGTACGCGCCCCTGGCGGCCGGGATGGCGGCGGCGCTGCCGAGCGTGGACGGGTTCGTCGAGGGGCACAGCCTCGCCGCGCTGGAGCGGCTGGCGCGGGTGGTGCGCGGAGGCCTCCCGGTGGAGGGGGTGCCCGTGGAAGGAGCGGATGGTGCGTGACGTACTCCCGGTGCTCGGCCGCTGGTACGCGGCCGGAGCGCCGTTCGGTCTGGCCACGGTGGTCGAGGTGAGCCGCAGCGCGCCGCGCGACCCGGGTGCGGCGATGGCCGTCGGCCCCGACGACGAGGTGGTGGGCAGCGTTTCCGGCGGCTGTGTGGAGGGCGCCGTCTTCGAGCTGGCGCGGGAGGTGGTCGCCGAGGGCGAGGCGCGGCTCGAGACCTTCGGCTACAGCGACGAGGACGCCTTCGCGGTCGGGCTGACCTGCGGTGGCGAGCTCACCCTGCTGGTGCGTCCGGTCACGCCGGAACTGGACCCGGCGTTCGGTGACGTCGCCGCGTCGGTGGCCGCGGCGGAACCGGTGACGGTGGCCACGGTCACCGGGGGTCCCGCGCGGCGCGGGGCCACCCTCGCCGTGTGGCCGGACCGGGTCGCCGGCGGTCTCGGCACGCCCGGTCTTGACGTGGCGGTCACCGCGGACGCGCGCGGTGAACTCGCCCTCGGTGCCACCGGGTTGCGGCACTACGGGCCGCAAGGGCAGCGCCGCGAGGACACGGTGGAGGTGTTCCTGCAGAGCTTCGCGCCGCCGCCGCGCATGCTGGTGTTCGGCGCGATCGACTACGCGGCGGCCGTGGCCCGCATCGGTGCCTTCCTCGGCTACCGGGTCACCGTGTGCGACGCCCGCCCGGTGTTCGCCACGCCCCGGCGCTTCCCCGCGGACGTGGAGGTGGTCGTCGCGTGGCCGCACCGGTACCTCGCCGGCACGGACACCGACGAGCGCACGGTGATCTGCGTGCTCACCCACGACCCCAAGTTCGACGTGCCGCTGCTCACCGAGGCGCTGCGCCGGCCGGCCGCCTACATCGGCGCGATGGGCAGCCGCCGTACGCACGAGGACCGCGCCGGCCGCCTGAAGGAGGCCGGGTTCACCGAGCGGGAGCTGGCCCGGCTGCGTTCCCCGGTGGGCCTCGATCTCGGCGCCCGTACGCCGGAGGAGGTCGCCGTGTCGGTGGCCGCCGAGATCGTCGCCCTGCGCTGGGGCGGTTCGGGCGCCCCGCTCACCACGACCCGGGGCGCGGTCCATCCGCCCCGGCCGTCCGCCGGTTCAGCCCGCTGACAGGAGGAAGCCATGGAACTGCGTCACGAGTTCACCGTGCCCGTCCCGGTCGACGACGCCTGGAGGGCCTTCCTCGACGTCGAACGGGTCGCGCCGTGCCTGCCCGGGGCGAGCGTGGAGGCGTACGACGACAACACCGTGACCGGTTCGGTGCGGGTCAAGGTGGGCCCGGTCACCGTGACGTCCAAGGCACCGCCGTCTTCGAGGAACGGGACGAGGAGGCGCGCCGTCTGGTGCTGGTCGCCGGCGGCCGGGACGCCCGGGGGCAGAGCACGGCCCGCGCCACGGTGACCGGCACCCTGAGCGAACGGGACGGGCTCACGGTGGTGACCGTGCACACCGATCGACGGTGACCGGACGGCCGGCCCAGTTCGGGCGGGGTGTGCTGGCGGAGGTGGGCGAGCGGATCATCGGCCGGTTCGCCGCGTGTCTCGCGGAGCGGCTGACCGAGCCGGCGGCCGGCCGGGAGGACACGCCCGGGGACGCAGCTCGCGGGCAGGCGGCCGACGAGGCGAAGTCCGCCGCCGCCACGGCACCGGAGCGGCCGGCGCGCGGGTCGCAGGAGCCGCTGGACCGCTGCGCACGGCCGGGCTGCCGGTCGCCGCCCGCGCCGCCGCGGTGGTGACGGCGGCCGTGGCGGTGGCCGTCTCCGTACTGCGGATACGCCGGCGCAGGCACGCCCGGAGGAATGCCGTCGGGGGTGTGTGAGGTCCGCGGGCAGGGGTAGTCGCCCCGTATCACCTCCGATGGTTGGAAGGAGGTCCGTGGAAGAGTCGCATCTACTCGTAGCGCCCGGGCCGTTTCCACCCAGGCGGGACGGCCCGGACCGTCAGCGCGGCGGCAGCCGGTGGAGGTCCACCTCGGACAGCCGGCCCCCGGTGATCGCGGCGGTCATGTAGGTGCAGTGGGGCTGCCGGCGGCGATCCGTCGGAGACCCCGGATTCAGCAGTCGAAGTCCCGTGGGCGCCGTGGTGTCCCACGGGATGTGGCTGTGTCCGAACACCAGGACGTCGAGATCGGGGAAGCGTGCGGCGCACCGCTGCTCCCGCCCCTGCGCGGCGCCGGTCTCGTGGACCACCCCGAGGCGCAGCCCGCCGAGTTCCGCGCGGGCGACCTCGGGCAGCCGGGCCCGCAGCGCGGGCCCGTCGTTGTTCCCGTACACGGCGAGGAGCCGGCGGCTGCGGCTCTCCAGCAGGTCGAGGGTGTCGGTGTCGACCCAGTCCCCCGCGTGCACGACGACGTCGGCGCGGGGAATCTCCTCCAGCAGCGGCTCGGGCAGTTGCCTGGCGCGTTTCGGCAGGTGGGTGTCGGACATCAGGAGCAGACGCACGGTGGGCAGCCTAGGGGTCGGTGGCGGCGGAGGCGCGGAGTCCGCGCACAGGCCGCCGGGCCGCGCACCCCGGTGGATGCGGGCCCGGTGGTGGCGGCGGGGTCCCTGGAACCGGGCGGCACGACGGCCGTCGGCCGGGCGGGTCCGGACCCCGGACCCGCCCGGTCAGTCCTCGCCGCGGACGATGTTCTCCTCGGCCCAGGTGACCGGGGCGGCCGTCGTGGTGTTCCGGTCGACGGCGGGCAGGCAGGTCCGCAGCGGCTCCTGGCCGCGCAGGCGCCGTGCTCGCGCCCAGCCGGTCTCCGGACGACGGGTCCGGGGCTTGTCCATGCTCTCCGTGATCACGTCACATCATCTTCCTTCTGCGGTCACCGGCCGGCCGGGTCCCCGACCCCGCGGCGCCCAAACCCCACATTCACACATCCGTTCACCTCCTCTACGACAACGGCTCCTTACGTGTGCGGCCTGGCCACACTGATGTCGCCGAGGGCCGACCGGGGGTCGCGCTCCATGGCGACGTCCCCCAGCGACACGACGCCGACCGGGTGCCGGCCCTCGACCACCGGGACGCGGCGCACGGCGTGTTCCCGCATCAGCCGCACCGCGAGGTCCAGCTCGTCGTCGGGCCCCACGGTCACCAGGTCGTCGCTGCAGGCGCCGGCCACGGTGGTCTCCTCCGGGTCGACGCCCTCGGCGATCGAACGCACCACGAGGTCCCGGTCGGTGACCAGTCCCCGCAGCCGCCCGTCGTCGGTGACCAGGACGGCGCCGAGGTCGCGGTCCCGCATGATGCGGGCGACCTGGGCCACGGAGGTGTGCGGCCCGACGGTCACCGGCGCGGCGGTCATGATGTCGCGGACGTACTGGGTCATGGCGTGTCCTTCCCTTGCCCGTCTCGGTGAGGCGGACCGGGTACCCGCCGGACGGCGACCCCCGCAGCCCGTCACGTCCGTACGGTGAACTCCGCCCACACCTGCTTGCCGCCGCTGACCGGCAGCGTGCCCCAGGTCGCCGACACGGCCTCGACGAGCAGGATGCCGCGGCCCCCGGTCGCCTCCCAGCCGATGCTGGTGGGCTTCACCGGGGAGCGGGGTGAGGCGTCCGCGACGGCGAGCCGCAACCGGTCGCCGACCAGGGAGAGATCGAGGCGGACCTGTCCCTCGGTGTGCACCAGGGCGTTGGTGACCAGTTCGGACACGGCGAGCAGCGGGGCGTCGATCTCGTCGGTCACGCCCCAGGAGCGCAGGGTGCGCCGGGTGAAGCGGCGGGCGTGCCCCACCGCCTGCGGCACCCGCCACACGGTCCAGCTCTCCCGCAGCGGGCGGGTCTCCATGCCGTCGTAGCGCATCAGCAGCAGCGCCACGTCGTCGCTGCGCGGCGCCCTGCCGAGCAGCGCGTCCGCGACCGGCCCGAGACGGGCCGGGTCTGCGGCGGACACCTGACGGGCGAACCGTTCGAGCCCCTCGTCGATGTCGGAGTCGGGCGACTCGACCAGGCCGTCCGTGGTGAGGGCGACCAGCGTGCCGGGCTGGAGCCGCAGCGGGCTCATGGGGAAGTCGCACTGCCGCACCACCCCTAGCGGCGGGCCGCCCTCCGCCTCGGCGATCTCGGTGCGCCCGTCCGGGTGGCGCAGCACCGGCGGCAGATGGCCGGCGCGGACGCACCAGGCGGCGCCCGCCTCCATGTCGACGTCGACGTAGCAGCAGGTGGCGAACAGGTCCGTCTCCATGTCGACGAGGAGCCGGTTGGCGCGCGAGACCACCACGTCCGGGGGGTGGCCCTCGACGGCGTAGGCGCGCAGGGCGGTGCGCATCTGCCCCATGAGGGTGGCGGCGCCGGCGCTGTGCCCCTGGACGTCCCCGATGACGAGGGCGACGTGGTTGTCGGGCAGCGGGATGACGTCGTACCAGTCGCCGCCGAGTTCCAGCCCCGCGGTGCTGGGCAGGTAGCGGGCGACGGCGACCGCGCCGGGCAGCCGGGGCAGCCGGCGCGGCAGCAGCTGCCGCTGGAGCATGCCGACCAGTTCGTGCTCGGCGTCGAAGGCGCGGGCCCGCATCAACGCCTGACCGGCGAGATTGGCGGCGGCGGTGAGCAGGGTGCGCTCGTCCGCGCCGAAGTCGTGCGGGGCGTCCCAGCCGACCAGGCACGCTCCGGCCATGCGGTTGCCCGCGGCCAGCGGCAGCACCGCCAGTCCGCCGGGGCCGACCCCGGCCAGGGCGGGCTCCAGCGGGGAGCCCGCGGGCCAGATCCCGGGGCGGCCCTCGCGCAGCGCGGCGGCCAGGGTGGGCATGGTGCGCACGGGCGCGTCGGGCCACTCGGTGCGCCACTCCGACCGCCACACCTCGGGCCAGGCCTCAGGCTCGGGCGGGTCGAGGACGGTGACGACGAGCCGGTCGCTCTCCAGCTCGGCGAGGGCCATCCGGTCGGCGCGCAGCGGGCGGCGCAGCGCGGCGACCACGGCCTTGCCGACGTCCCGCACGGTCACGGCGGTGGACAGCGCGGCGGCCAGCCGCTGCACCCGGGCCACGTCCGTGACGTCGGCGCGCAGCGAGGAGGCGTCGGTGACGGAGCCGACGAGCCGGGCCGGGCGCCCCTCCCCGCCGGGGGCCAGCCGGCCGCGCAGCCGGAGCCATCTGGGCGGGCCGGCGGGCTGGAGCACCCGGAACTCCAGTTCGCGGTCGCCGATGGTCATGTGGTCGGCCTCGACCACGGACATCAGCGAGGGCAGGTCCTCGGGGACGGTCAGGCCGAGCAGGGTCTCCACACGCCCGTCGAAGTCGTCCGGGTCCACCCCGAACAGGTCCAGGACGTCGTCGTGCACCCGCAGCCGCCCGGTGTCCATGGCGAGGCTGAAGCCGCCCGGCGGCAGGTCCGCGCCGTCGGCGGGCACGGGCGGCGCGGGGGCGGCGACCGCGGCGGCGACCAGGCCGAGGCACGCCCGCTCGTCGGCGTCGAAACCGCCGGGCCGCTCGCTCACCGCGAGCAGACAGCCGTCGTCGTGCCGCACCGGCAGGGCGGCCAGGTGGAAGTCGCGGCGGGGGGTGCGCCGGGACTGGGCCTGGGCGGCCAGGTCCCTCGGGCCGAGCCACACGGTCCGCCCGCGCGCGGCCTCGGCGACCGGGCTGCGGCCGGTGGCGGAATAACAGTCACGCACCCCGCACAGGGTCCTCGGCACCCCGGCGGTCTCCGTCAGGCAGAGCAGTTCACCGTCCTCGCCGGGGGTGTAGACGCCGGCGAACGCGGCACCGGCGAAGACCAGTGCCTGCTCCAGGATCCTGCGCAGCCGTTCGGGTGAGTCCGGGTCCGCCGCGATCGCCGTCAGGGCACCTTCGGCGCGCAGCGTTCTCGTGCTGCGTCCCGCAGCGCCCTCACCCACCACGTTGGCCATTACAGCGCTTATGGGACAGGTGCGCAGCCCCTGTGCACGAACGGGGCGCGGCCGGCCGCGCCGGTTTTCACGCGGGGTATGCGCCCGGCTCGCGATACGCATGCCCGGGGCGGAGCCCCGCCGACGCCACTCCGGACGTCCGCGGGGCTCCGCCCCGGACCCCGACCCTGAAGCGCGGGACCGGCTGATGTCAGCCCGTCCGGCGCTTCAGGACGAGACCTGCCAGGGCCGACAAGGGGGCTCACGACCGCGGAACGGGGTATTCGCACAGATGCGCGCTCAGAGCGTCCCGCTCGCCGTGCGGGACGCACTCCCGCGGGGGAGATTGGGTGCGGGTCGTGCGAGGAGGTGGTCGGCGTGTCCGAGGGACAGGCGTCCGCGCAGTCGCGCGCCCCCGTGGGCCGTCCGTTGCTGTCGCTGACGCTGGCCGCGCTGATGGACGAGGTGCACGCCCACTCCGGGGCGGTGTACCTGCTCTCGCCCGACCAGCCCGTGCTGGAGATGGCGGTGATGGCGGGACTGCCCCGTGCCTTCGCGGCGCCGTGGGAGCGGGTGGGGCTGAGCGCGCCGATCCCCGTGTCCGACGCGGTGCGTGAACGGCGGCTGGTGTGGGTGGGCGGCGAGGAGGAGATGGCCCGCCACTACCCCCGGATCGCGATGGTGCTCCCCTATCCCTTCTCCCTGGCCGCTCTCCCGGTGGCGACGGCGGCGAAGGTGTACGGCGCGGTCTTCGTGACCTGGCCGGGCTCGCACCCGCCGGAGCTGTCGGACCGGGAACGCGAGCACCTCACCGCGGCGTGCGACCGGCTGGCGGTGCGGCTGGAGCGGGCCGCCGAGCACAGCCTGCCGCTCGCGCCGGAGCCGGACCTGCTGGCCGCGCCGGTGGTCGGCGGGGCGGCCGGCACGCTCGGCACCGTGGAGGCGGCCCGGATGGTGTCCCGGCTGCCGTACGGCCTGTGCTCGCTCGACCTGCACGGACGCATCGCCTTCGCCAACGCCGCCGCCTCCGAGCTGCTGGGTGTCCCGTCGCAGCGCCTGGTGGGGGCGCAGATGTGGGCGGCGGTGCCGTGGCTGAACGACCCGGTGTACGAGGACCGGTACCGGGCGGCGCTGTTCAGCCAGCACGTCACCTCGTTCGTCGCGCTGCGCCCGCCCGACGAGTGGCTGTCCTTCCGGCTGTACCCGAGCACCACCGGCCTCAGCGTCCGGATCAGCAGGGCGCGCGCGGTCAGGGAGATGAACCGCGCCACGCCCCGGCGGGGGACGGCCCCGGAGCGGCTGGTGACCATCACCCAGGTGCTCAGCCTGGCCGGTGCGCTGACCGAGGCGGTCGGCGTGCAGGACGTGGTGCAACTGGTCGCGGACGAGATCGCCCCGGCGGTGGGCAGCCAGGCGCTGGTCGTGCTCGGCTCCCGGGCCGGCCGGCTGCGGGTGCTGGGGCACCGCGGGTACGCGGACCCGCTGGTCGTGGAGCGGTTCGACGGGATGCCGCTGTCCCGGGCCACCCCGGGCGGGCAGGTGCTTCGCTCCGGCGTGCCCGCCTTCTTCGAGACCCGGGGGGAGCTGGAGCGGCTGTACCCGGCGCTGCAGACCCACCCGTCCGAGTTCTCGGCGTGGGCGTACCTGCCGCTGATCGCCTCCGGCCGGCCGGTCGGGACATGCGTGCTGTCCTACGCGGCGCCGCACCACTTCACGACGGAGGAGCGGGCGGTGCTGACCAGCCTGGCGGGGCTGATCGCGCAGGCCCTGGAACGGGCCATGCTGTACGACGTCAAACACCGCCTGGCGCACGGGCTGCAGGAGGCGCTGCTGCCGCACACCCTGCCGTCGCTGCCGGGGATCGAGGCCGCCGCCCGCTATCTGCCGGCCACCCGGGGCATGGAGATCGGGGGGGACTTCTACGACCTGGTGCCGACGCAGGGCACGGCGGCGGCGGTGATCGGGGACGTGCAGGGGCACAACGTGACGGCGGCCGGGCTGATGGGCCAGGTCCGTACGGCGGTGCGGGCGTACACGGCGGTGGGGCAGGCGCCGGACGAGGTGATGCGGAGTACCAACAGGCTGCTGCTGGACCTGGGTTCGGAGCTGTTCGCGAGCTGTCTGTACCTGCGCCTCGATCCGGTGCGCAGGCGGGCCGTGATGTCCCGTGCGGGGCACCCGCCGCCCCTGCTGCGCAGGCCGGACGGGCGGGTCCGGGTGCTGGACCTGGCCGGCGGCCCGCTGCTCGGCATCGACGGGGCGGCGGTCTATCCGTCGACCGAGGTCGTGCTGGAGCCCGGTTCGCTGCTGGTGCTGTACACCGACGGCCTGGTGGAATCCCCGGGCACGGACCTCGAGGACGCCCTCGGCGACCTGTGCCGGCGGCTGACCGACCTCGGCGACCTGCCTCCGGACGACCTCGCCGACGCCCTGGTCCGGCACGGCCCTCGCACGACGGACCGCCTGGACGACACGGCGGTACTGCTGCTCAGGTCGGTACCGGTGCTCTGACGGCGCCGCGCCGGGCGGGGGTGCGGACCGCGCGACCGGCCGGTACCGGGGACCCCCCGCCACCGGCCGGTCGTCGGCCTCAGTGCGTCGAGGTCGGCCCGGAGCCGTGTCCGTGACGGCCGGAGCCGCGATCGTGGTCGGCGTCCTCGCCGGCCTGCCCGTCACCGGCATCCTGACCCGCGTCCGCGTCCTCACCGGCGCCCGCGTCCGCGTCCTGCTCACCGCCCGCCGGGTCACCGGCGCCCGCGTCCTGGCCGGCGCCCGCGTCCTGGCCGCCCGCCTGGGCGCCCGCGCCCGCGTCGCCCCCCGCGCCGAGGGTCGCGCCGACCGCCTCCAGGGCGGTGGTCACCGGCTGGAAGAACGTCTCCCCGCCGGACGTGCAGTCGCCGCTGCCGCCGGAGGTGAGGCCGATGGCGAGACCGTCCTGGGTGAACATCGAGCCGCCGCTGTCGCCGGGTTCGGCGCAGACGTCGGTCTGTATGAGGCCGGTGACCGTGCCCTCGGGGTAGTTCACCGTGGCGTTCAGGCCGAGGACCTGACCGTCGGCGAGACCGGTGGTGCTGCCCATGCGGAACACCTGCTGGCCGACCGCGGCCTCGGCGGCCTGGACGATCGGGACGATCTGCCCGCCGACGTTCACCTCGCTCGGGGCCTCGACGGCGGGGTCGTTGTAGGTGACGAGCGCGAAGTCGCCCGCGCCGGGGAACAACGCCTGGTCGACGGTGGCGATCGGCTGTCCGCCCTGCTGGTCCGACCACTCGTCACCGGCGGCGGCACAGTGCCCGGCGGTGAGGAAGGCGGGCGTGCCGTCGGCCGCGGTGACGTTGAAGCCGAGCGAACAGCGGGCGCCGCCCGCGAAGATGGCGTCGCCGCCGGAGGCGAAGGTCCGGAAGGTGCCCGCGGACTTCTTGATGGTGGCCATGCCGGAACCGAGGCTCTCCACGGTGGACTCCAGCCGGTCCCACTTGTTCCCGGTCACCGTGCTGTCCGCCGTGACGAGGATCTTGTTGGTGCGCGGGTCGACCGCCCAGGACGTACCCGGGATGGTCGCCTGCGACTTCAACGTCTGTGCCCCGGAGTCGAGTTCGGCCATGCTGTTGTCGACCTCGCGGACGGCCGCGCCCGCGCTCCTCGCCCGCAGGGCCATGTCGCCCTCGCCGCGCACCACGTTGACGACCAGCCGCTTGCTGTCGCCGTCGTAGTAGGCACCGGCGTACGCGTCGCCGAGCATTCCGGCGAGGCGAGTGGCGAGATCCGAGGCGTCGCCCGCCTTCAGTGTCCTCGGCGCGGCCGCGGCGTCGTCCGGCGCGCCGTCCTGTGACGCGTTGGCGCTGGGGAGCAGGATCGCGGCGGCGCCGAGGGCCACCACACCGCCCACCGCCATCGCGGCCTTGCGCTTCGGAATTCGCTTGTGACTCAAACTTCTCGACCTCCTGGGGGGACCGGAGTCGTGCCGCCGTGGGGGCGGCTGTCGGGGCGCCTGGATGGCCGTTGGTACGCAAGGGAGTTGAGGAGCGTTCAACGCCCTCACGACCTCACTTTCCGCCACCGGCCGCGAACGCTCGGTGGCCGGTGCCGACTTGAATCCCGGCTTCGGTGAATCTGCACACCGAATGCCCAACCCGGTCACCGGAGCGAGGTGCATGCGCGAGACATGCATCCGGGAAGCACCCTTGCGGCCGGTGTGTCGCTTTCCGGCCACGGGGGCGCAAGGGGCCGGATGGGGCGATGCCGTGGGGCCATGTGAAGAAGTCGCCGCCGAGCCGTGCCCCCGTCTGCACGCTTGGGTGCCCCGTGGACGCAAGTTGCCTGGTGAGACGCCCGGACGATTGGAAGCCCGCAGCGGCGGCGTGCTTTGATCCATCGCACCGCAAGGCCGTTCCGGGCTCCCGGCGACGGGCGTCCGACGCCCGCGGTCGCGGCTTCATCTGTCCCAGAGGGGGCCGCTCCCCCTTGTGAACATCCATACGAAGGGAAGTTCCCCCATGAACTCCACCCCGCAGGTCGAGACCGCCGAGATCTCCGACGCCGACCTCGACGCCGTCTCCGGTGGCCTGTCGGTCAACGCCGTGAACACCCTCACCGGCGCCCTGGACGGCATCGCCCCGGTCTCCGGCCTGGTCGACACGGCCGTCGGCACCGTCGAGGGTGTCACCGGCCTGAACACGGCCCCGGTCACCAACCTGGTCGCCGGTCTCTGATCGCGTCCTCGTGTCACCGAGTCCCGGAGCCGTACCCCGGCTCCGGGACTCAGTGGTGCGTCCGCAGTCTCCCCGTCACGTCGCACAGTTCACCCAGGTGAGGGAAGACCCGTGCAATTCCGCCAACAGGCCCTCGCCAAGCTCCAGTCACCGGAGGAACTCGACCTCCCGGTGCGCTTCGCCCGCCCGCAGGGCTGGCTGGTGCTGTCCGTCACCGTGATCGCGATGGCCGCCGCGTCCGTGTGGGCACTGACAGGTTCGGTCACCTCCACCGTCCAGGCGCCCGCCATCCTCACCTACGGGCACGGCAGTTACATCCTGCAGAGCCCCGTCGCCGGGCAGGTCACCGCCGTACTCGCGCGCGAGGGCGAGCGGCTGCCGGCCGGCTCCCCCGTACTCAAGGTCCGTACGCCGGACGGTGACCAGGTCGTGCGGACCCTCCAGGCGGGGCGGATCACCGCGCTCGCTGCGAGCGAAGGGCAGATCATCGCGACCGGCGCGGACGTCGCCGCGGTGGAGAAGGTCCGCGGCGCCCAGTCCCCCCTGTACGCCACGGTGTACGTCCCCGCCCAGAAGGCCGCCGGCATCCCCGCGCACGCCTCCGTCGACCTGACGGTGCAGTCGGTGCCGAGCCAGGAGTACGGCGTCCTGCGCGGCGAGGTGACGGAGGTGGACCGCTCCGCCCAGTCCCCACGGCAGATCACCGGGTTCCTCGGCGACACCCAGCTCGGCGAAGAGTTCACCCGGGACGGCAGGCCGGTGGCCGTGACCGTGAAGCTGAAGCGGTCGACGGCGACGGAGAGCGGATACGCGTGGTCCTCGGCCGAGGGCCCGCCGTTCGAGCTGACGTCGATGACCCTGGCCACCGGTTCCATCCGGCTGGCCGACCGGCGTCCCGTGGATTGGCTGCTGCCGTGAGCACCGCACAGGAGACGCGCGGCAGACGCCGTGCCGCCGCCCCGCCGCAAGGTCCCACGTCCAGGGTCAGGACGGTCCGTACGCCCACCGTGCTCCAGATGGAGGCCGTGGAGTGCGGTGCCGCCTCCCTCGCGATGGTGCTCGGACACTACGGCCGCCATGTGCCGCTCGAGGAGCTGCGCATCGCCTGCGGTGTCTCGCGGGACGGCTCGCGCGCCAGCAACCTGCTGAAGGCGGCCCGCGGTTACGGGCTGACCGCCAAGGGCATGCAGATGGACCTGGCCGCCCTCGCCGAGGTGGCGGCGCCGGCCATCCTGTTCTGGGAGTTCAACCACTACGTCGTCTACGACGGCATGGGCCGCCGGTTCGGCCGTCGCGGGGTGTTCGTCAACGACCCCGCCAAGGGGCGCCGGTTCGTGCCGCTGGAGGAGTTCGACGGCAGCTTCACCGGTGTCGTGCTGGTGATGGAGCCCGGCGAGGACTTCAGCCGGGGCGGACGCAGACCGGGCGTGCTCGGCGCCCTGCCGGCCCGGCTCCGCGGCACCGCGGGCACCATGCCCGCCGTGGTGCTGACCAGCCTGCTGCTGGTGGCGGTGGGCGCGGCCGTGCCGGGACTCAGCCGCACCTTCATCGACGACTTCCTGATCGGACAGCAGACCTCGACGCTGGACGTACTGTTCCTGTCGATGGGCGCCTGCGTGCTGCTCACGCTGCTGCTGACCTGGCTGCAGCAGGCCAACCTGCTGAGCGGCCGGCTGATCTCGTCCACCCTGTCCAGCGCGCGGTTCCTGCGCCATCTGCTGCGGCTGCCGGTGACGTTCTTCTCCCAGCGCAGCCCCGCCGATCTGGTGCAGCGCCTCCAGTCCAACGACGCGGTGGCCGAGACCCTGGCCCGCGACCTGTCGGCGGCGGGCGTCGACGCGGTGGTGGTCGTGCTGTACGCGGTGCTGCTGTACACGTACGACCCGCAGCTCACCTTCGTGGGCATCGGGGTGGCACTGCTGAACATCCTGGCGATGCGGATCGTCATCCGGCTGCGCGCCACCCGTACGGCGAAGCTGCGGGCGGACACGGCGCGGCTCACCAACACCGCGTACACCGGGCTCCAGCTGATCGAGACGCTGAAGGCGACCGGCGGCGAGGACGGCTACTTCCGCAAGTGGGCCGGGCAGCACGCGACCACGCTGGAGGAGCAGCAGCGGCTCGGGGTGCCGAGCGCGTGGCTCGGGGTCGTCGCGCCGACGCTCGCCACGCTGAACAGCGCGCTGATCCTGTGGATCGGCGGCATGCGGGCGGTCGAGGGGCACATCTCGGTCGGGCTGCTGGTCGCCTTCCAGGCGCTGGTCACCCGGTTCACCGCGCCGCTGACCCGGCTGAACGGGGTGGCGGGCCGCATCCAGGACTTCGCCGCCGACGTGGCCCGGCTGAAGGACGTGGAGAACTTCCGGGCGGACCCGTTGTACGGCCGTCCCGAAGCCGGTGAGTCGACGCGGCGGCTGCACGGCCATGTCGAGCTGCAGAACCTCACCTTCGGCTACAACCCGCTGGACAAGCCGCTGCTGACCGGGTTCGACCTGACCGTGGGGCCGGGACAGCAGGTGGCGCTGGTGGGCGGTTCGGGCAGCGGCAAGTCGACGGTGTCGCGGCTGATCTCGGGGCTGTACACCCCGTGGGACGGCGTGATCCGGATCGACGGGCAGCGCATCGAGGACATCCCGCGCGGGGCGCTGGCCGCGTCCGTGTCGTTCGTCGACCAGGACGTGTTCCTGTTCGAGGGCACGGTGCGGGACAACGTGGCGCTGTGGGACCCGTCGATCCCGGACGAGGCGGTGGTGGAGGCGCTGAAGGACGCGGCGCTGTACGACGTGATCGTGCGCCGGCCGGGCGGCATCCACAGCCCGGTCGAGCAGGACGGCCGGAACTTCTCCGGCGGTCAGCGCCAGCGTCTGGAGATCGCGCGGGCGCTGGTGCGGCGGCCGAGCATCCTGGTGCTCGACGAGGTGACCAGCGCGCTGGACGCCGAGACGGAGCTGGTGGTGATGGACAATCTGCGCCGGCGCGGCTGTGCGTGCGTGGTGATCGCGCACCGGCTGTCCACGGTCCGCGACAGCGACGAGATCGTCGTCCTGGACCAGGGCACGGTCGTGGAGCGCGGGCGGCACGAGGAGCTGGTGGCGCGCGGCGGCGCGTACGCGGCGCTGGTCAGGGAGCGATGAGATGACTGCCGTGCAGGAGGGGCAGGGCGGCGACGTCGTCCTGGGCGCGCTCGGCGCGCTGGGCACCCCGATCGACTGCTCCGGGTTCGGACGTCTGGACCTGGAGGGGCCTCAGGTGCTGTGGCTGATCGTGTCCGGCGCCGTGGACCTGTTCGCGGTGGACGCCGAGCAGCAGGGTCACTGGCACCACCTGGGCCGCCTGGAGGCGGGCTCGCTGGTGCTGGGCCCGGTGGCGGGTCCGGCGCACACACTGGTTGCGCGGCCGCTGCGGGACTGCGTGGTGCACCGCGTCGCGCTGCGCGAGCTGTACCAGTCGGCGGGAACCCAGACCTGGTCGTACGACGAGTACGGCAACCCGCAGTACGTGCCGCCCACGACGAGCCCGCTCGAGTACGCCCTCGCCCTGGGCGTGGGCCGGAGCCTGGCCGTGCTGTTCCAGGCCCCGATGGCGACGGAGCGGGCGGCGGCCCCCACCGACGACGACGTGTTCTGGATGCAGGTGCCGCCGGGCAGCGTGCAGTACGGCTCGCTGTACGGGGCGGAGGCCGCGGCGGACCTGTTGATGGACCCGGCGCTGTGGCAGACCATGGTCGACCAGCAGTACCGGCTGATGACCACGCTGGACCGGTGGATCGAGCAGCTGGAGGAGACCCACGAGTCGCGCACCGCGCAGGGCATCGCGGCCGGCGAGGCGGTACGGGCGCAGGCCGACCGGACGCTGCTCGCGGCGATCGGCAAGCGGTCGGGGCGGAGCACGACGGCCGCCGACGCGGACGCCACGTACGCGGCCTGCGAGCTGGTGGCGCGGGCCGCCGGCATCACGCTGGCCGCGCCCGCGCAGGCCGGCACCGGCGGGGACCGGCTGGACCCGGTCGAGCAGATCGCGCTGGCCTCACGGCTGCGCACCCGGGTGGTGCGGCTGGACGACCGGTGGTGGCGGGACGACGTGGGGCCGCTGGTGGGCCGTCGCGCGCTGTCGGGGGCGCCGGTGGCGCTGCTGTGGCGGCGCGGCGGCTATGTGGCCGTGCATCCGGCGACCGGCCGGGAGACCCCGGTCGAGAAGGCGAACGCCGGGGAGTTCGAGCCCCGGGCGGTGATGTTCTACCGGCCGCTGCCCGAGCGGCGGCTGAGCCCGCTGCGGCTGATGCGCTTCTGCGTGTCCGGCACCCGGGGTGACCTGACCGGGCTGCTGCTGAGCGGCCTGGTGACGGTGGCGCTCGGGACGCTGGTGCCACTCGCGACCGGCAGGGTGCTCGGCGAGTACGTGCCGACGGCTCGGACGGACCTCATCGTGCAGGTGTGTCTCGCGGTGATGCTCAGCAGTGTGGTCGCCGCCGCCTTCATGCTGCTGCAGAACCTCACCCTGCTGCGGCTGGAGGGCCGGGTGGAGGCCACGCTCCAGCCGGCGGTGTGGGACAGGCTGCTGCGGCTGCCGACCCGGTTCTTCACCGAGCGGTCCACGGGTGAGCTGGCGAGCGCGGCGATGGGGATCAGCGCGATCCGCCGGATGCTGGCCGGGGTGGGCCCCACGGTGACCCAGTCGGTCACCGTGGGCGCGGTGAACCTGGGGCTGCTGCTGTGGTTCAGCGTGCCGATGGCGCTGGCCGCGCTGGGCATGCTGGTGGTGGTCGCGAGTGTGTTCCTGGGGCTCGGGCTGTGGCAGGTGCGCTGGCAGCGGCGGCTGGTGGTGCTCACCAACAAGCTGAACAACCAGGCCTTCCAGACGCTGCGCGGGCTGCCGAAGCTGCGGGTGGCGGCGGCGGAGAACTACGCGTACGCGGCGTGGGCGTCGCAGTTCGCGCGCAGCCGTGAGCTGCAGCAGAAGGCCGGGCGGATCAAGAACCTGACGGCCGTGCTGGGCGCGGTCTATCTGCCGCTGTGCACGCTGGGGATGTTCATGCTGCTGGCCGGTCCGGCGCGCGGGTCGATGACGGCGGCGGAGTTCCTCACCTTCAACACGTCGGTGACGATGGTGCTGACGTCGGTGACCCAGCTGACCGGGTCGTTCGTCTCGGCGGTCGCCGCGCTGCCGCTGTTCGAACAGATCCGGCCGGTGCTGGACGCGACGCCCGAGGTGCGTACGGCGAGCACCCGGCCCGGGCCGCTGACCGGGGCGCTCGAGGCCCGGCGGGTGTCCTTCCGCTACTCCGACGACGGTCCGCTGGTGCTGGACGACGTGTCGTTCGAGGCGCGTCCGGGCGAGTTCGTGGCGGTGGTGGGCCCGAGCGGCTGCGGCAAGTCGACGCTGCTGCGGCTGCTCATCGGCTTCGACCGGCCGCAGTCCGGCTCCGTCCTGTACGACGGGCAGGACCTGGCGGCGCTGGACCGGTCGGCGGTGCGCCGGCAGTGCGGTGTGGTGCTCCAGCACGCCCAGCCGTTCACCGGGTCGATCATGGACGTGATCTGCGGGAGCGAGCCGTACACGCCCGAGGAGGCGATGGCGGCCGCGGAGATGGCGGGGCTGGCCGAGGACATCCGCCGGATGCCGATGGGGCTGCACACCATCGTCTCGGGCAGCGGCGCGGTCTCCGGTGGTCAGCGGCAGCGGCTGATGATCGCCCAGGCGCTGATCCGCAGGCCGCGGATCCTCTTCTTCGACGAGGCGACCAGCGCCCTGGACAACGAGACGCAGCGCACGGTGATCGAGAGCACCAAGGCCCTGCGGGCGACCCGTGTCGTCATCGCGCACCGCCTGTCGACGGTCCTGGACGCGGACCGGGTGGTGGTGATGGAGGCCGGCAAGGTGGTCCAGCAGGGCACCCCCGCCGAACTGCTCGCCGACACCCGGGGCCGCCTGCACGAGCTGGTGCGCAGACAGCTGGCCTGATCCGTCAGACGTCCGCGCCGGGGTACGGCGCTCCCGAGGGCATCCCGGCCGCGACGTAGGCCTCGTACAGCTCCCGGGCGGGTGCCTCGGGGCCGGCGTGCGGTCCCTCGAAGCGTTCGCCGCGCGCACGGGCGTCCAGCGCGGAGAGGCACACGTCCCAGCCGGCGCTGTTGCGGGCGGCGGTGTTCTCGGTCCCGAGGACGTTCGTGAGGGTGAGCCGGGTGCGCTTGCCGGCCAGTTCCTCCAGGTCGAAGTGGATCTCGTCGTCCTCCCAGGTGAAGGAGAGGTGGCGGGGCGGGTCGACGGCGATCACCCGGCCGCCGGAGTCCTCCAGTGCGGGGTCCCCGGTGAAGGTGACGGCGCCTCCGGGGCGCAGGTCGATCTCCGCGCGGGAGGGGAACCAGTGGGCCAGCTCGTCGGGGTCGGTGACGAACCGCCACACCCGGTCGACGGGGTGGCCGTACTCGCGGCTGAAGCGGACGGCCGGGCGTCCGTCGTCCAGGGTGAGGAAGGTGCCGGTGGGTTCGGCGGGCATGGGGATCAGTCCTCCGGTGTCGGTTCGGTGGCGGCCGGCCGCTCGTCCAGGCGGCGGCCCAGCGCGTCAAGGCTCTCGCCCCACAGCTTCCGGTACGGAGCCAGCCAGGCGTCCAGGGCGGCCATGGGAGCGGGGTCCAGGGCGTACACCCGGCGCTGCGCCTCCTGCCGTACGTGGACCAGGCCGGCCTCGCGGAGCACCTTGAGGTGCTTGGAGGCGCCCGGCTGGCTCAGGCCGCACTCCCGCGCGATCTCCCCCACCGGCCTCGGGCGTGCCAGCAGCAGGGCGACGACGGCCCGTCGACGCGGGTCGGCGAGGGCGGTCCACAGGTCGGCGGCGGGCATACAGCCACTATGCCTCCGTGGTTATATTCCCGTCAAGGAATATACGGCCGTGGCGTGTCTTCGCCGTCCGTCGCGGTCCGGCCGTTGGGCGGGGCGGGAAATGGGTACCCACGGGCCATGCGGACCAGCGTGGTGGATGTCGGGTCGAAGACCGTCAGGCTCGTCGTGTCGGACACGGAGGGCGGGGCGCCGCTGCCCGTGCACACCGCCAAGTGGCGTCTGCGGCTGTCCGAGCAGGTCACGCCCGGCGGGGAGGTGCCCGAGCGGGCCGTGGAGGACCTGGTGGACGCCGTGGCGGCGGCGGACCGGGCCGCGGAGCGGTGGGGCGCCGCCGGTCCCCTGGCCTTCGCCACGGCCGTGGTGCGCGGTGCCCCCAACCGGCAGGAGGTGCTGCGCACGGTGCGGGAACGGACCGGCGTCGAGCTGTGCACCCTGCCCGGCGAGGTCGAGGCGGAACTCACCTTCCTCGCGGCGCGCCGCTGGATGGGCTGGCGCTGCGGGCCGCTCGCCCTGCTGGACATCGGCGGCGGCTCACTGGAGGTCGCCTTCGGACGCGGCCGGCTGCCCGACTTCGCCACCTCGCTGCCGTTGGGGGCGGCCCGGCTGACTCACGAGTACTTCGAGGACGAGGACCCGCCCTCGCCCGACCGGGTACGGACCCTGCGCCGCAGGGTCCGGCACCAGCTGCGCGACGCGGCGGCCCGGATCCGCTGGGAGGGCCCGCGTACGGCGGTCGCCACCTCCCGCACCTTCCAGCAGCTCGGGCGGCTGTGCGGGGCCGCGCCCGGCCGGCACGGCCCGTTCGTGGAGCGGGAGCTGTCGGCATCCGACCTGCGCGTGGCGATCGACCGGCTGGCCGCGCTGTCCGCGGCCGAGCGCGCCCGGCTGCCCGGCATCTCCGCGCCCCGCTCACTGCAGAGCCTGGCGGGCGCGGTCGTCGCGCACACCGCCATGAAGCTGACCGGCCTGGCGACGGTGACGATCTGTCCCTGGGCGCTGCGCGAAGGGGTGCTGCTGCGCCATGTCGAGGACGGTCCGTCCTGGTGGGCGGAGGTCACCCGGAGCAACGAGAAGGAGGCGGCGGGCGCCGGTCCCGTGCCCCTGCGCATCCCCGCCGCACGCCACTGAGCCCGCCCACGGGGCGGCACCGACCGGTACGACCAGCACGACGTGAGGAGAGCCCGTGTCCGAGCACGACGACACCCCCAAGGACGAGTCGGCCGTCGACGAGGTGCTGCGCGAGGTGGAGGAGGCCGAGCGCCGGACCCGGGACACCGAGGAGGACCGCCGGCACCGCGGTGAGGCGGGCGAGGCCGTCACGCCCAACACCGAGGCGCAGGAGCAGGCCGAGGGCGAGTAGCACGTCGGGGCTGCCGCCGGGGCCCGGCGGCAGCCCTGACGCCCGGCCCTACTGCGGAGGGGCGCCGAGCGGCCGGGCCGCGAGAGCGCGGGCGACACCCAGCAGGTTCACCGCCATGGCGCGGCCCGTGCTGCGTGACCAGTCCTGGCCGCCGCCACCCTCCAGGAAGGACGGGCCCCCGGCCCGGACCATGGTTCCAGTACGTCCACGCCTGCCCGGGATGGTGTACCCGATGTCCTGGAGCCCGCCGGTGATCTCGCTGATCACATGGTGGGCGCCGTCCTCGTTGCCGGTGACGACGACGCCGGCGACCCGGTTGCAGGCGACCGGGCGGCCCTCTTGGTCGGTCTCGGACAGCATCGCGTCCATCCGTTCCAGGACCCGCTTGGCCACCGACGACGGCTGGCCCGGCCAGGTCGGCGAGGCGATGACGAGGATCTCGGCCGCGAGAAGCTTCTCGTGCACCCGGGGCCAGTCGTCGCCCTCGTGCACGGCCTCGCTGACCACGCCGGGGGCGATCTCCAGGTCCACGGCGCGGACGACGTCGACCTCGACGCCCTCCTGCTCCAGCCGCTCGGTGACGGTCCGGAACAGCGCCTCGGTGTGGGAGGTCTCCGGTGACTTCTTGAGCGTGCAGTTGATCACCAATGCCTTCATGACGTCATGGGGTACCCCGCGGGCGCGCCCCCGCCATGCCGCCGGGCGTTTCCGTCCGCCGTCCGGGTACTCGGGGCCCATGGACGACCCCCGAGACGAACCTCTGCTGCCCGGACCGCGCGGGCCGCTCAGCCGCGGCGTGACGACGTATCTGCGGGGCGCCGGCCCGCTGCCCTCCGAGGAGGACGTGGCGGCGGCCGCCGTGTACGGCGAGGACCTCCAGCTCGCCCTCTACCTCTGCTACGAGATGCACTACCGCGGTTTCGCGGACGTGGCGCCGGCCCTGGAGTGGGACCCGGACCTACTTCGCACCCGGGCCGCCATGGAGCGCCGCTTCCTCGCCGCCCTGCGCGCGGACGCCCCGCACCACGAGAGCGTCGACGACGCGCTCGCCGGGATCCTCGTGGAGCCGGTGGACGGCACGGGCGTCAGTCACTTCCTGCGCGACAAGGGCGAACTGTGGCAGCTGCGCGAGTACGCGGCACTGCGCTCGCTGTACCACCTCAAGGAGGCCGACCCGCACGCCTGGGTGCTGCCGAGGCTGCGCGGCCGGGCCAAGGCGGCGATGGCGGCCGTGGAGTTCGACGAGTACGGCGGCGGGCGGGGCGACCGGGTGCACGCCCGGCTGTTCGCCGACCTGATGACCGACCTCGGACTGGACACCACGTACGGCCGGTATCTGGACGCCGCCTGCGCGGAGCTGCTGGTCACGGTGAACCTGATGTCGCTGTTCGGCCTGCACCGCACGCTCCGGGGCGCCCTGGTGGGTCATTTCGCGACGGTCGAGATCACGTCCTCGCCGGGGTCCCGGCGGCTCGCGGAGGCCATGCGCCGCGCGGGCGCCGGTCCCGCCGCCGAGCACTTCTACGACGAGCACGTGGAAGCGGACGCCGTGCACGAGCAGGTCGTCCGCAAGGACGTCATCGGCGGTCTGCTGGAGGACGAGCCGCTGCTCGCCCCGGACATCGCGTTCGGTGTGGCGGCCACGGTGTTCACCGAGGACCTGCTCGGTGACCGGCTGCTCGCCCACTGGCGGGAGGGCCGCTCGGCCCTGCGTGTTCCGCTGTCACAGGAGGTGACCCATGTCTCTTGACCAACGGGGTACTCGGCCGCCTGTGAAAAGTCTGGCACTCCCGGGCGTGTACGCCCCTCAGGAGGACACCGAGCTGCTCGCCGCCGCCCTGGCCGACGAGCCCGTCCCGCCGGGCGCCGACGTCCTGGACGTCGGTACCGGCTCCGGCGCCCTGGCCCTGGCGGCCGCCCGGCGCGGCGCCCGTGTGACCGCCGTCGACGTGTCACGGCGGGCCGTGTGCACGGCCCGGCTGAACGCGCGGCGGGCCGGTCTCTCCGTCCAGGTCGTGCGCGGAAACCTGTTCGATCCGGTGCGGGGCCGGACGTTCGACCTGGTCCTCACCAATCCCCCTACGTTCCCGCGCCGCCGGGCACCGGCCGCCACGCGGCGCGGCCCGCGCCTGGGACGCGGGCGGTGACGGCAGGCTGGTGCTGGACCGCGTCTGCCACGAGGCCCCCGGGCTGCTGCGGCGGGGCGGTGTGCTGCTCCTCGTGCAGTCGGCGCTCAGCGATCCGGAGCTGACCGTGGACTGCCTGCGGACCGCCGGACTGAAGTCCGCGGTCACGCAGCGGCGGCGGATCGCCTTCGGTCCGGTGCTGCGGACCCGGGAGAAGTGGCTGCGGGAGCGGGGGCTGCTGTCCCCCGCCGACAACGAGGAAGAGCTGGTGGTGGTCCGTGCCGAACTCCCCGTCTGACCCCGCGCCCTCCCCCGCCGGGTCGGCGCCCTCCCCGTCCGGGCCCCCGGGTGACCCGCGCCGCGTCACCATGCGGCGCAAGGGGCCGATGCTGGTGGAGGGACCGGTGGAGGTGGAGCTGGAGGACGGCTCGGTCGTGTCCTCCGACCGCTTCCGCGTGGCCCTGTGCACCTGCCGGCGCAGCCGGCGCTACCCGTGGTGCGACACCAGCCACCGCGACCGCGCCTGAATCCTTCCCGACACGGCCCGGAGGCCGGCGGGCGGCCCCACTCCGCCCGCCGGCCTCCTTGTGGGATCGCACTGTCCGCGCGGTGCCCCGTACTCCCCAGTCCGCGGGCCGCCACACGGTCACGGGAACGCGCGATCCCGGTCTCAGAAGGCGAAGACGCTCGACCCGTGCGCGTTCAACTCGCACGCGTTGGAGAACGAGCGCTCGTAGGAGACGCGCTTGCCCTGCCAGACGCCGTCCACGGTGACCAGCACCGGGTCGTACACCATCGGGCACATGACGTCGTCGCTTCTCGTCAGCGCGTTGAGGTCGCCGCCGACGACGGTCAGGTCCGCGCAGGCGGAGGCGGCGGCCGGGTGGGTGCCCGAGGGTCCCGGGGCACAGGTCAGGGTGACGGCGCGTTCCGGCGTGACGGCCGTCGCGCTGACTCCCTTGCCGACCGTGAGCACCAGGGCCGAGGGGGCGTAGAGCGCGGACGGGGCATGACCCGGGGCGGCGAGCGCGGCCCCGGAGAGGGGGGCGCCGACGGCGGTGGCCGTGAGACCGAGGGTGATGGCCCAGCGCGCGGTGTTCCGCATTGTGTGCATCCTTCCGCTTCGTTTTCTTCCGGTTGCCGGCCCGTGCTCGGTTGGTGCCGAACCAGCGTGCCGGAGTCTGCCGAGTCCCCGGCGGAAACTCACGTCGACCCCATGCATTTCAGTAACATTGCGTATTGAATCAGTGGCGCGAAGTGACCAAGTGGACGCGCGTGGACCCGGTAACCGGGCGGTTGTCACGGGTGCCGCACAGCGCGGTGGCCGAATTCCCGTCGCTCGTTAATCGGCCTGAAACATTCCGATTCCGTCGTACGCAGGCCGAACAGAAACCCCTTGCGGTCATGAAAGGGTCACTCGCCGGTCATCCGACGGCTTTCCGCGAGGCACGCGGGCACAGCGGACATCCGCCTCCGGGCGCTGGACGCCACCGGCACATACCGGCCAGTATGCGTCGGACCATGTGGCACGAGGAGACAGGGCGGGACGGATGGCGAAGCACTGGGCCGACTTCCAGTACGAGATCTACCTGAACGGCATGACGGGCGCCGTACCGCGGTTGCCGACCGACCTGACCCGACTGGAGGAATTGACCGAGCGGCGCCTCGGCCCCGGTCCGGTCGGCTACGTCGCCGGCAGCGCGGGCGACGGCGGTACCGCCCGCGCCAACCGTGCCGCCCTGGACCGCCGTCGGATCGTGCCGCGCATGCTGCGCGACGTCCACGAGCGGGACCTGTCGGTGGAGGTGCTGGGCCGCCCCCTGCCCGCCCCGCTCGCCCTGGCCCCGGTCGGGGTGCTGTCGATCATGCATCCGGAGGCCGAGTCGGCGGCCGCCCGGGCGGCCGCCGCTCAGGGGGTGCCGTTCGTGCTGTCCTCGGCGTCCAGCACGCCGATGGAGCAGGTCGCCGAGGCGATGGGGGACGCCGAGCGCTGGTTCCAGCTGTACTGGCCGAAGGACGTGGAGGTGGCGCGCAGCTTCCTCGGCCGGGCCAAGGCGGCCGGATACACGGCGCTGGTCGTCACCCTGGACACTCCGCTGCTGTCCTGGCGCCCGCGGGACCTGGACCAGGCGTACCTGCCGTTCCTGCGGGGCGTGGGCACCGCGAACTACTTCTCCGACCCCGCGTTCCGGGCGGGGCTCGCCAAGCCGGTGCACGAGGACCCGAACGCGGCGGTGATGCACTTCGTGGGCATGTTCTCCGACCCCGCGAAGACCTGGCCGGACCTGGCGTTCCTGCGGGAGAACTGGGACGGTCCGATCGTCCTGAAGGGCGTGCTGCACCCGGACGACGCCCGGCTCGCCGCCGACGCGGGGATGGACGGGGTCGTGGTGTCCAACCACGGCGGCCGTCAGGTGGCGGGCGCGATCGGGGCGGCGGACGCGCTGCCCGGTGTGGTGCGGGCCGTCGGGGACCGGCTGACCGTGCTGTTCGACAGCGGGGTGCGCACCGGCGACGACATGTTCAAGGCGCTCGCGCTGGGCGCGCGGGCCGTGCTGGTGGGCCGCCCGTACGTGTACGGGCTGGGCCTCGACGGGCAGGCGGGCGTGGAGCACGTGATCCGCTGCCTGCTCGCCGAACTCGACCTCACCCTCGCCCTGTCGGGCCACTCCGGTCCGAGCACCGTCGGGCCCGACGACCTGACCGGGACCGTGGTCTGACGCCGTCCGGGCGGCCCTCGGGCCGCCCCGGGGCGCGCCGTCAGCTCACGGGCTCGGCCAGGTCCGCGTACCGGGCGGACGAGGTCGTCGGACCGGTGACGGAGAGGGAATCCGTGGCCGAGCGTACCGGCTCGGCGGCCCAGCGCTGCTCCACGGTCCGGTCGCGCACCTTGACGACGATGTCGGCGTTCGCGTCAGGCGTCGCCGGGGCGAGCGCCAGCTGGACGTCCCAGCGGGGCACGAGTTCGCCCTGCACCGTGAGGTCGTAACGCACGTCGTCGGCGGTCCGGTCGCCGGTGTCCGCGCACGTCCCGAGGACCACGACACCGGCGTCCTTGTGGGAGTCGAGGCACAGTCCCGGATCGGCGACGCTGCGCAGCAGGCCGTCCTCCTCGTACGTCCACTGCTGGCTCCACGCCGAGGAGCACTTCGCCAGCCGGGTACCCGTTCCGTCCTGCGGCTCGTCCCGGGCGTCCAGGCACAGGCCCGAGGCGATGTTGCGCAGCCGGGTGCGGCCGGGCGCCGAGGGCAGGCCGGCCGCGCCGGGCGGTGAGGCGGACGGAACGGCGGCGCGCCCGCCCGCGCCGGTGGCGCCCGTCGGATCGGCGGTGCCGCCGTCCGGGGTGGACGACCCGGCGATGAGCACGCTGACCAGCACCCCGGCGGACACCGCGCCGAGTCCGGTGAGCAGCGTGCGGGTGGAACGCACCGGGTCGGGCAGCGTGATGTGGCCGAGCCGCTCGGGCACCGGGAACCGGGACAGCAGCCGGTGCCGGCTGTGCCCGGCGTCGCCGCCCCCGCCCTTGCGCCGGCGGCGGGTGGCACGTCCGGTGCGCGGTCCCGCCGTGGCGCGGCCGGGACGCGAGTCGAGGTAGCGCCGAGCCCCCCACCCGAGCACCGCCTCCGCGATCAGCGTGCCCAACGCGCTCTCGAAGTGGCTCAGTTGCTCGGCCGCGTTGCGGCAGTAGCGGCACTCGCCCAGGTGCTGGCGGACCTCGGGCAGCAGCGCCCCGCCCCGGCGGATGGGGACGTCGAGCAGCCGGTTGTAGAAGCGGCACTCCTGGGTGGGTGCCAGTTCCTGATGGGCACGGACCAAACCCTGACGGAATTTGTCTCGTGCCTGATCGAGCGCGCCCGACGCGATGTCGGGATCCGTGCCCAGCAGACCCGCGGGTACGGAAATGGGCTCGGCCTCGACCTCGACGTGCCAGAGCAAACAGCGCGCGAGTGCGGGCAGGGAACGGAATGCCCGCTGGGCGAGTGTGCGGTTTTCCGGCGTCATGGTCGTCGCCGCGCGCATGCCGCGTCCGCCCGCCGGTTTCAGCAGCCCCGGCAGAACGTCGGCTATTCGGTCGTCGGCGGCCCACTCGCGGACCGTGTCCCGCACCCCCACCAGCAGGACCGGACGGAGCGCGACGGCGGACTCACCGACGGCGACCCGGTCGAGCACCCGGTGCAGGGCGGCCCCGGTCACCATGGCGGCGGTCTGCCCGCCCGAGGCGAGGCACACGGTCGCGTAGTCGTGCATCGCGTGCCAGTGCCGCGCCGTCAGCAGGGCGACGGAATGGGCGGCCTCGCTCTCCGGGCGGCCCCGCAGCCGCGCGGCGAGTGCCTCGTCGGATTCCCCCGGATCACCGCCCGGCGGGGGATAGGGAGGTCGAGGGGGGTGGGGGGTGTGCACGGAGATTGGTTCCTTCCCGCAGCGCATGTGACATTCGAGCGTTTCCGGCACCGAAAAGGGACGCCCGATTGGTTCATACCTCTTTGGTGTGGCGCGGGGGGCGGGAATTCACCGACGGCTCATCCGACCCGGTTCATCAACTCGCGTGCGTCCCCGGCCTTTACCCCCACACGGGTGGCTCACTCTCGCACAACCCGCACGCGGCCAACAAGGCGGTCGGACAACCTGCCCACGTTGACAGAAAGTCAAAAGGACAAGGCCGTCCGCGGCGATCGGTCCGGCATTCGCGTCGCCTTTTCCCGGGGTTCGCACCGGGTGCTGCGAAAAGGGCGTGACCGGAAGCCGGGGAACACCACTCCCCCGGCATGCGCGCGCCATCGTTTCCGCACCGCGCACGCCGTGTGAACGGCCCGCGCCGAGCCCGGAGGCGGGGGCGTCAGATCTGCCAGGAGCGCAGCCGGTCGGCGGCGCCGTAGACGTCGGTCGCGCCGGAGATCAGGTCGCGGGCGAGGTCCACCAGGGCGCCGTAGGGCGCGTCGATGCCGGCCCCGCTGGCGTACATGTAGGCCACCGCCGTGGCACAGGCGAACCGGGCGTTGGCGGAAGGCAGCGGGCGCAGCACGGCCAGGGTGTGCAGCAGGGCGGCGGCCCGCCACGCGGCGTCGGAGTTCACACCCAGGCGGGGCGGGTCGACGCGATGCCGGGCGACGGCCGCCACGAGCGCGGAGAAGTCGTTGACCGTGGGCTGGTCCGGGAGGACCTCCTCGTGCCGCTGGAGCAGCCACGGCACGTCGATGTGCAGCACGGGTGCCATCGGTCAGGCGGCCCGCCCGGCGCCCGTGGCGGGCGGCTCGTCGTCGGGGAAGGCGGCGGCGAACTCGTCGGCGTGCGTGGCGAAGAACCGGCGGAAGGCCTCGGCACCCTCCTGGAGGGCGCGGTGGCGGGCGATGTCCGCCGCTGCCGCCTCCCGCACGAGCGCCTTCATGGACGTACCGCGTTCCTTGGCGATCTGCCGCAGGTCCTCGAGCTCGCGGTCGCTGAACTCCACGTTGAGAGCTGGCATGGACTTACGGTACCGCTCGGGTACTGATCAGTAAATACCCGCAGGTCAGAGCGTACGTGGTGGGGTACCGCCGGACACGCGTGCGGGCCGGTGACCGCATCGGTCACCGGCCCGCACGAGGAGCGGTGGGTCAGCCCTGGTCGGCCACGAAGGAGGCCATGCGGGTCAGGGCGGCGTTCCAGTTGATGGTGTGCTCGTTGGTGGACCAGGACTGGATGTCGTCGATGAAGCAGAACTGTCCGAGACAGCCCTGCAGTTTCGACTGGGCGAACGGATCCTGGATGCTGGAGTTGGGTCCGCCGGACAGCGTGCCGGGGGGCGGGCCGGGCAGGTTCGGGTCGAGCTGGCGGGCGTACCACCGGCTGTGCTGGTTCTTGGCGTGGACCTCTCCGTAGCCGGTGACGTAGGACATGTTCAGGGCGTTGCGGCCGAGGATGTAGTCCATGCTCTGCAGCGCGCCGTCCCGGTACTTGGCCGCGCCGGTGAGGTCGTAGGCGGTGGCGAGGACGACGGCGTTGTTGAGGATCTGGTGGCTGGAGCCCCAGTCGTAGAGGTTGCCCTGCGGCGCGTACGGCATCCCGTACGGGTGCGCCGTCAGGGTGGCCAGGTAGGCGTCGGCGCCCTCGATCACGGAACGGCGGACCTGGTCGAGCCCGGGCAGCTTGTTCGGCACCGTGGCGAGGTCGAGCCGGCCGGCCGCGGCGGTGCGCGCCCAGTCGAAGCCGATCGGGCCGAAGATGTCCGCGGTGTGCACCGGGGACGTCAGCAGGTACTCCTTGAACGCGCGCTCGCCCGTGGTGAGGTAGAGCTCCGCGGCCGCCCAGTAGAACTCGTCGGACACGGTGTCGTCGGGGTAGGCGCCGCCGCCGATGCCGTCGTCGGGGTCGGCGAGCAGGTCCGGGTGGGCCAGTGCGGCCGCCCAGGCCGTGCGCGCGGCGGCCAGCGCGCGGTCCGCGAACTTCTTGTCGTAGGGGCGGTAGAGCCGCGCCGCCTGGGCGGCCGTGGCGGCGAGGTTGAGGGTGGCGGCGGTGGTCGGCGGGTGCAGTTCCCGCTTCTGCGGGTCGTCGCTGGGCAGCAGGGGCAGCCCGGTCCACTGCTCGTCGTGGATCTTGTGGTGGGCCATGCCGGCCAGCGGCTCACCGGCGGGCACCTGCATCTTCAGCAGGAACTCCAGTTCCCAGCGGGCCTCGTCGAGGATGTCGGGGACCTTGTTGCCGCTCTCCGGGATGTCCAGCGTCCGGTCGCCCAGCTTGTGCGCGTTGCCGGTGCGGGCGTGCCGGGCGCGCTCGTAGGTGCTGAGCACCTCCCAGGTGCTGATGCCGCCGTTGACGACGTACTTGCCGTGGTCGCCGGCGTCGTACCAGCCGCCGGTGACGTCGAGGGTGTAGTCGCACTCCCCGGGCCGGCAGGGCACCGCGCCGTCGCCCTGGTTCGGGGCGACGTCCACGTGGCCGGCCGGGCGGCCGTAGCCGGGGCGCAGGTCCTCGCGGATCGCGACGCCGCTGCGCTGGGTGTAGTAGTACTTCGCCGAGTCCAGCCGCAACCGCTCGTAGGCCTTCGCGTCGATGTCGAAGGGGTGGCTGGTCTCTCCGTCGGCGGTCAGGGTGAAGCCGGTGCCGTGGCCCCGGTAGGAGCCGAAGTCGACGGAGTGCACGTTCTGTCCGGAGGAGCCGTCGACGCCGCGCGGCACGGTCCAGCCGGTGCGGACCACCCGGCCGCGGCCGTCCTTGAGCTGCCAGGGCAGCTTCTTGGTGGCGTCGGTGACGAGCGTGGCGTTCTTCGGCCCCGCGGGCAGGTAGCCGACCTGGTTGACCCGGACACGCGGCCCGGTGTCCGGCTCGTACGGCTCGGGGGCGACGCCGCCGAGCAGCGACACGTCGTCCACGCAGAACCGCCAGGGGTCGGGACTGCCGCCGAGCTGGAAGCCGACCTGGGCCTGCGCGGTGTCGACCGGCGAGGTGAAGGTGTACGAGTAGCTGTCGCCGGAGACGCTGAGCTGCGGCGACACCTCGTGGTAGGTGTCGTACGGGTCCACCTGGAGGCCGACGATCGCCCGGACCACATGGCCCGCGGGCGAGCCGGTCGCGGTGAAGGAGAACCGGTACGTCTCCCCCTCCACCAGGGTGATGTCGTTGTGGCCCACGATCGCGTCCCAGCGGTTGGCCGTGCCGCCGGGCACGTCGGCGCACAGGCGGCCGTCGGAGGCGCCCGCGGTGACGCCCTCGGAGGCCCACCAGGGGTCGGTGCCGTTGTCGAACGTACCGTTGCGGACCTGCTCGACCTCGTCGGCCCCGGCCGGGGCGGCGGGCAGCGCGGTGAGCGCGGTCGCCAGCAGACCGGTGAGGGTCAGCAGAGCGGTTCTGCGTCTGTTCACGTCTGGGCTCCTCTGCGGAGGTGCGGGGGACGAGAGCGCAATGGGAGCGCTCCCAACTCCGTGCGCCGACCATGGTTGTGGCAGATGTGACGCGCCGTCAACGGTCGTGACACGAACAACCGTGCTCACTTGGCGCGGAGGCGAGGGGCCCCGGTTCCCGTTCATGTCGCGCCCCGACGCACTAGGCTGGGTCTCTGGCGATGCACCGGTTCACGGTGAGTGTGCGCAATGGAGTGGCGACGATGAGGCCGGACGACCCGTTCGACGATGCCGTGACGGCCAGGGCCGTCATCGCCGCCGACGGCACGCTCGCGCGGTGGAGCGAGGGCGCGCGCCTGCTGCTGGGACACCGGGCCGAGGAGATCGTCGGCCGCCCCGCCGCCGAGCTGCTGGCCGACGGTTCGGGACCGCTCCCGCTGCCCGCCGACCGCTGGAGCGGCACGCTGGTGCTGCGGCACCGCGACGGCGGCACGGTGAGCGTGTGGGTACTCGCCCACCACCGGAAGCCTGCCGGCGACGGCCCCGGCGAGTGGCTGGCGGTGACCCCGCTGGAGGCCACCGACCACGAGCTGCCCGACGATCCGCTGGTCAGGAAGGCCGTCTTCCAGTCGCCGTGCGCCACGATGGTGTTCGACCAGGCGCTGCGGCTGCGCGGGGTCAACGACGCCATGGCCCACCTCCTCGGACTGCCCGCCGACCACCTGCGCGGACTGCGGCCCACCGACATCGGGGGACGCCCGCAGCACAGCGAGCTGGAGCGGCAGCTGCGCCAGGTGCTGCGCACCGGACGGCCGCACGACATGCAGACGTACATGAAGGCCACCAGCGAGAACCACGCGCACGCCTGGCTCGCCCGGATGGCCCCGCTGACCGACCGGTCCGGCCGGGTGCGGGGCGTGTGCGTCACCGCCCACGACTTCACCGAGCAGTTCCGGGCCCGGGAGCGGCTGCAACTGGTCAACGAGGCCAGCATGCGCATCGGCTCCACCCTGGACGTCACCCGGACGGCGCAGGAGCTGGCGGAGGTCTGCGTGCCCGCGCTCGCCGACTTCGTGAGCGTGGAGCTGCTGGAGCCGGACGAGGCCGGGGGCGAGCCCGCCGGTCCGCTGTCACCGCCGGTGTCGCTGCGCCGCGTCGCCCAGCAGTCCCTCACCGCCGGCAGCCCGGAGGCCGTCGCCGACGTGGGCGAGGTGGTCGTCTACCCGGAGGCCTCGCCGCAGGCGGACTCGCTGCTCACGGGGCACAGCATCGTCGCCTCGGTGCCCTCCGGCGACCTCGACCCCTGGCTGTCGGTGGACACGATCCGCGCCCGGCGGATCGAGGAGTACGGCGTGCACTCCATGCTGTCCGTCCCGCTCCAGGCGCGCGGTACCACCCTCGGCGTGGCCGCGTTCACCCGGTTCAGCCAGCCCGAGGCGTTCACCCACGACGACGTGCTGCTGGCCGAGGAGGTCACCGCCCGGGCCGCCGTCTGCATCGACAACGCCCGCCGCTACTCACGCGAGCGGGAGACCACCCTCGCCCTGCAGCGCAGCCTGCTCCCCCGCACGCTGCCCCGGACGGCGGCGCTGGAGGCGGCCACCCGCTATCTGCCGGCCGCGCGCACGGGGGTGGGCGGCGACTGGTTCGACGTGATCCCGCTGTCCGGGATGCGGGTCGCGATGGTGGTGGGTGACGTCGTCGGGTACGGCATCCAGGCGTCGGCGACGATGGGCCGGCTGCGCACGGCGGTGCGCACCCTCGCCGACATCGACCTGGCCCCCGACGAGCTGCTCACCCACCTCGACGACCTGGTGCTGCACCTGTCGGAGGAGGCGGGCGGCGATTCCGGCCCCGGGGAGGTCGGCGCGACCTGCCTGTACGCGGTGTACGACCCGGTGTCGCGGCGCTGCACGCTGTCCCGGGCGGGGCACCCGGCGCCCGTGCTGATCCCGCCGGGCGGACCGCCCCGCCACCTGGAACTGCCCTCCGGGCCTCCGCTGGGGCTGGGCGGGCTGCCGTTCGAGTCGGCCGAGTTCGAACTGCCCGACGACAGCGTGCTGGCGTTCTACACCGACGGACTGGTCTCCTCCCGGGAGCGCGACCTCGGACAGGGCGAGGCGCTGCTCCGCGAGGCGCTGTCCGGCGCGGCCGGCCCGCTCGACGAGACCTGCGACCGGGTGCTGAACAGCGTGTTGTCACCGGGCGGCGCGACGGACGACGTGGCGCTGCTGCTGGCCCGTATGCGGGGGCTGCCGTCCTCGCAGGTCGCCACCTGGGACATCCCGGCCGACCCGGCGCTGGTGGCCCCCATCCGCAAGCAGGTCCTCGACCAGCTGGCCGACTGGTCGCTCACCGACGCGTCGTTCACCGCGGAGCTGGTGGTGAGCGAGCTGGTCACCAACGCCATCCGGTACGGCGCCCCGCCGATCCGGCTGCGGCTGATCCATGACGCCTCGACGCTGATCTGCGAGGTGTCCGACACCAGCCACACGGCCCCGCACCTGCGGCGCGCCAAGACCTGGGACGAGGGCGGCCGGGGCCTGCTGCTGGTCGCGCAGCTCACCCAGCGCTGGGGCACCCGGCACACGGCCGAGGGCAAGACGATCTGGGCGGAGCTGACCCTGACCGACACGCCGTGACCGCTCGGCGGGGCGCCCCCGCCAAGGCGCCCCGGCGTGGGAGGCCGCGCCGGGGCCGGGCGTTCAGTGGCCGGCGATGGGGTGGGGCGTGTAGGGCTGTTCGAGTTCCTCGATCTCCTTGTCGGTGAGTTCGAGGTCGACGGCGGCCACGGCGTCCTCGATGTGCCCGGGCTTCGCCGCTCCGACGATGGGCGCGGTGACCGTGTCCTGGTGGAGCAGCCAGGCGAGGGCGACCTGGGCGCGCGGCACACCGCGGGCCTCGGCGACGCGGGCCACCGCCTCCACGATCGCGCGGTCACCCTCCTGGTACAGGGTGCTGCCGAACTGGTCGGTGGCGCTGCGTTCGGTGGTGGCGTTCCACTCCCGGGTGAGCCGGCCGCGGGCGAGCGGGCTCCACGGCACCACGCCCACGCCCTGGTCGGCGCAGAGCGGCAGCATCTCCCGCTCCTCCTCGCGGTAGAGGAGGTTGTAGTGGTTCTGCATGGACACGAACGTCGTCCAGCCGCGCAGTTCGGCGGTGTACTGCGCCTTGGAGAACTGCCAGGCGTACATCGAACTGGCCCCGATGTAGCGGACCTTGCCCGCCTTGACGACGTCGTGCAGCGCCTCCATCGTCTCCTCGACGGGCGTGTGCGGGTCGAAGCGGTGGATCTGGTAGAGGTCGACGTAGTCGGTGCCGAGGCGGCGCAGGCTGTGGTCCAGCTCCGTCATGATCGCCTTGCGGGAGAGGCCGGCGCCGTTGGGTCCGGGCCGCATCCGGCCGTTCACCTTGGTGGCGAGCACGACGTCGTCACGGCGGGCGAAGTCGCGCAGGGCCCGGCCGACGATCTCCTCGCTGGTGCCGTCGGAATACACGTTCGCGGTGTCGAAGAAGGTGATCCCCGCATCCAGCGCCTGCCGGATCAGCGGCCGGGACGCCTCCTCGTCGAGGGTCCACTCGTGGTTGCCGCGGCCGGGATCGCCGTAGGTCATGCATCCCAGGCAGACGCGCGAGACCTCCAGGCCCGTCGAACCGAGCTTCACGTACTGCATCGTTGCTGCTCCTGCCGTCGGGAACGGTTCCTGTCGCAGGAGCGTACGTGTTCGTGCGCACTCGAAGCCGGGTGCGGCTCAGGCTCGCCGCAGCAGGTCCAGGGCACTCTCCCAGCGGAACTCCCGCCGTACGCCGTCCGCTTCGGGCCCGCCGGCGTAGGGGTCGCCGAAGCGGACGCCCATGCCGCGCAGCCGGGCGACGCTGTCCCGGTAGGCCGGGTGGGCGGCCAGGGCATCGGCGACGCAGGGCAGGACGGCGATCGGCACCCCGAGCCCGGCGGCCTCGCACAGGGTGCCGACGGCGAGGGTGTCGGCGATGCCGGCCGCCCACTTGTTGACGGTGTTGAAGGTGGCCGGCGCGACCACCACGGCGTCCGGCGCCGGGAAGGGGCGCGGGTCCTCGGGCCTTCGCCAGGCGGAGCGGATGGCGCGGCCGGTCCGCGTCTCGACGGCGGCGGCGTCGAAGAAGCCGTTCGTCGCCGTCGGCGTGGCGATGACACCGACCTCCCAGCCGCGCTCCTGCGCGGCGGTGATCAGCTGGTGGACGTCCGCGGCGACACCGGCGGCGCAGACGACGACGTAGAGGAAGGGCTTGTCGGTCACCCGGGCACCCTAACCACCCCCGGCCCGGGACCCGGACGGAAAACCGATTGCCGGTGCCGGGGGGCAGGCTCCAGGATCCTGCCCATGTCCACGTACACGCTTCCGCTGCCGTCGTCCGCCCTCGCCGTCGTCGCGGGCCGACAGCAGCAGTCCGGCGCCGGGGAAGGTCCGACTCCCGCGCGCTCGTGACGGCCGCGCTGCTCGCGGGGCTGCTGGCCGGCTACGGCATCGCCGTCCCCGTGGGCGCCGTCGGCACCTACCTCGTCTCCCTCACCGCCCGTACGTCCCTGCGCACCGGGGTGTGCGCGGCCCTCGGCGTCGCCACGGCCGACGGTCTGTACGCGCTCACCGCCGTCCTCGGCGGATCGGCCCTCGCCGGCGCCCTGCGTCCGGCGCTGGGACAGCTGCGCCGGGTGTGCGTGCTGGTGCTGGCCGCGCTGGCGGCCTGGGGCGCTGCCACCGCCGTACGGCAGTACCGCGGCCGGCGGCTCGCCACCCAGGCCGGTGCCACGCCCCCGAGCTCCGTGCGGGCGTATCTGGCGCTGCTGGGGATCACCCTGCTCAACCCGACGACGGTGATCTACTTCGCGGCGCTCGTGCTCGGCTCGCAGGGCGGGGCGGCTGCCGGGGCCGCGGAGCGCGCCGTGTTCGTGACGGCCGCGTTCGCCGCCTCGGCGAGCTGGCAGGTGCTCCTCGCCGGCGGCGGTGCCCTGCTGGGCCGGGCGCTGACGGGCCACCGCGGACGATTGGCGACGGCGCTGGTCGCGAGTGCCGTCATGACGGCACTCGCGCTGCGCATGGCCCTGTCCCCGTCCTGACGGACCGCGCCCGCCCCCACGGCCCGACGGACGTCACGCGCCCGGCCGCACGGCACCGGAACCGCCCCACGCACGGCACGCGGGCGGCCGCATCGCACCGGATCCCGCCCCACGCACGGCGGGCACCGGCCGCACCGCGCCGGAACCCGCCCCACGCACGGCAAGCGACCGGTCGCACGGCATTGCGTTCCGCCGGATGGACGGCACGCGGGCGGCCGGTCTCACGGCCTGGGCTCGTCCGGCGGACGGGGCGGGCCGCAGGGCCGAGGGGTCCGGGGCGCAGCCCTGGGACGGGGCGGGAAGGGGCGGCGGGGGCGACCCGACCCAGCCGCCCGGGCCGACCGCAGGGCACCGTCCCCCTGGAACGACGGTCAGTGGGTGCGGGCCAGGAGGAGGGTGACGTCGTCCCGGGGGGTACGGGTGGGCAGCGTTTCGACGACCTCCGTGCACAGGTCGTCCAGGGACGGTGTGGTCCGCCCCCGGGCGAGTGCCTCCCGCACGCGTTCCATCCCCACGTCGATGTCCTGCCGGCGGTCCTCGACGAGCCCGTCGGAGTACAGGGCGATCAGCCCGCCCGCCGGCAGGTCGAGGACCGTCGACTCGTACGGCAGCACGCCGTAGCCGAGCGGTGTGCCCGGGGGCAGCTCGGGGAAGGCGACGTGGCCGTCGGGGTGGGCCACGACGGGTGGCGGGTGCCCGGCCAGGGCCACCGCGCACGTCCGGGCGGCCGGGTCGTACACCGCGTAGACACAGGTGGCCCCGATGGTGCACCGCTCCGTCTCGCTCGCGTCGTTGTCCGCGGACAGGTGGACGGACGTCCGGTCCAGGCTGGCGAGCAGGTCCGCCGGGGAGAAGTCGAGGTCGGCCAGCGTCCGTATCGCCGTGCGCAGCCGTCCCATGGCTGCCGCCGCGGCGATGCCGTGTCCGACCACGTCGCCGACGACGAGCGCCGTCCGTCCGCCGGGCAGCCCGAAGACGTCGAACCAGTCGCCTCCCGCGCTGTACTCGGCGTCCGCGGGGAGGTAGCGGGCGGCCACCTCCAGGGCGTCGCCGCCGTCCACGCGGCGCGGCAGGAGACTGCGCTGCAGGGTGAGCGCCGCCGTGCGTTCGCGGGTGTAGCGGCGGGCGTTGTCCAGGCTGAGAGCGGCGCGGGAGACCAGTTCCTCGGCGAGCAGCCGGTCGCCGTCGTCGAAGGGGGCCGGATTGCCCGCCCGCACGAAGACCGCCACGCCCATGAGGAGGCCGCGGGCCCGGACCGGGACGACGAGCAGGGAGTGCATGCCGTACTGCTCGATCTTCTCGGCCCGTGCCGGGTCGCTGTCCAGCCAGCTGCCCGGGGAGGTGTCGAGGCGCGGCTGGAGCAGCGGGCGGCCGGACCGGAGGACCTGCATGAACGGGGACGCCTCGGGGACGTAGACGCCCTCGCCGGTGGCCCACAGGGACTCGGGGGTGCCGTCGAGGACGGAGGCGACGCCGGCCCGCCGGAAGGTCGGCACGCGTCCGTCGGCCGAACCGAGCAGCTCCAGCGGCTCGCCGCCGAGCCGTACCGCCTCGGTCAGGTCGACGGTCACGTAGTCGGCGAGCAGGGGAACGGAGAAGTCGGCGAGTTCCTGTGCCGTGCGCATGACGTCCAGGGTGGTACCGATCCGGGCGCCGGCCTCGCTGATCACGGCCAGCCGGTCCCCCACGCCCCGGCCGTTCCTGACGTCCAGCACCAGCAGGCACACGCCGAGTGGGCGGCCGTCCGTGTCGCCCAGCCGGAGGAAGGACGCGGTGAGGACCCGGGGCGCCCGTTCCCCGGGGCCGGGCGGGACGCGGTACTCGCGGCCGACGGCGCAGTGGCCGGTGGCGAGCACCTCCCGCATGACCGCCTCCAGCCCGGCGGCGTCGCCGGCGAGCGCCTGATGCGGTGGCCGTCCGAGCCGCCGCTCACGGGGGATGCCGTCGTATCGGCCGACGACGTCGTTGGCCCAGACACAGCGCAGACCGGTGTCCCACACGGCGAGTCCGAGATCGGAGCAGGTCAGCAGGGCCCGAAGGGCCGGGCCGGCCCGTTCGCCCGCCGTCCGGATCGCGTCCGCGACGCCCGGCGGTTCGGCTGCGGGATCCGCTGCTGCCACGATGTCCAGCCTCCCGGATTCGATCACGTCCTGGGCTTCGCGGGCCTTCGTCCATCAAATCGGCGCTCCGCCGACGGGGCAACTCGCCCGGCCGCCGCCCGGGACGCGGCAGGGTGCCGGGGCGACTCCGGCCGCCCGTGGCCGGGACACGCCGGTTCGGACGACTTCCGCGTGCGGCGGTGTGGGAGAAATGATCGACTCGGCCGCACAACGCGAGAACGATGGGACGGATGCCATGCCTCTCGAAGGCGAGTACGAGCCCAGCCCGACGGCCTGGGTGCGGGATCAGGTGGACCTGTACGAGCGGTCCGGCGGTACGGAGGGGACGACGCTGCAGGGCAGGCCCGTCGTCGTCCTGACCAGCCGGGGCGCGAAGAGCGGCAAGCTGCGCAAGACCCCGGTCATGCGGGTGGAGCACGGGGGCCGCTACGCGGTGGTGGCCTCGCTGGGCGGAGCGCCCAAGCATCCGGTCTGGTACTTCAACGTGCAGGCAGATCCGCATGTCGAACTCCAGGACGGCCCCTCCAAGTGGGACATGACGGCCCGTGAGGTCACCGGGGAGGAGAAAGCCGAGTGGTGGAAGCGCGCGGTGGAGGCGTACCCGCCGTACGAGGACTACCAGAAGAAGACCAGCCGTGAGATTCCGGTCTTCGTTCTGGAGCGGTCCGGGCAGGGCTGACGGATGCGGTGCGACGGGCCGGGAGAATCTTCCGGCCCGGTGCGCATGAAGCCCCGGCCCCCGGGCACACGAGCGTCAGGCCCCGCCGCGTTCCCCCGTCGCGGCGGGGCCCTCCCATGCCTCCACGGCGCCCCGGTCGGTGACGTCCAGGAACACCTGCTCCGCCTCGGGGACCGTCCGGACGATGGAGCGCTTGATGCGTACGGCGACCTGTTCGACCCGCTCGCTGTCGAGGCCCGGAACCAGATCGATCCGCGCGGCCACCAAGGCGGTGTCGAGCCCGGTCTTCATCGTGAACAGCGCCTCGACGCTGTCTATCTCGGGCTGGGCGCACAGGAGTTCACGAATTCGCTCGGTCGCCCGCGGGTCGGCGGCCTCGCCGATCAGCTGGTCGCGGGCCTCGCGGCCGAGCCGGTAGGCGACGTACACCAGCAGGACGCCGATGGCGAGCGAGGCGGACGCCTCCCACACCACCTGTCCGGTGCGCATGTGCAGGGCCATGCCGACGATGGCCAGGGTGACGCCGATCACCGCGGTGCCGTCCTCGGCGATGACCGTGCGCAGCGCCGGGTCCCCGAGTCCGCCGCCCTGCCGGCGCACCTGGTAGAGGGCGCGCAGCAACGAACCGCCCTCGGCGAGCAGGGCCACGCCGAGCACGACGAGTCCGGCGACGTAACCGCTCAGCTCTTCCTCTCCTCCGTTCCGCAGGGCGTCGATCCCCTGGTAGAAGGAGAAGCAGCCGCCCATCACGAAGATCCCGACGGCCGCGAGCAGCGACCAGAAGAACCGTTCCTTGCCGTAGCCGAAGGGGTGACGGCGGTCGGCGGGGCGCCGGCTGCGGCGCAGGGCGGCCAGCAGGAAGATTTCGTTGACGCTGTCGGCCACCGAGTGCGCCGCCTCCGACAGCAGCGCCGGGGAGGCGGCGGCCAGACCGCCGACCGCCTTGGCGGCCGCGATCACCAGGTTGGCCGCGAGCGCCACCAGCACGGTGACCCGCGTCTTGCGATCCGATCGTGTAGTCACGCGAGGCGATTGCCCCGGTCGGCCCAGCTCATACCGTGCCGTCGAGGGAAAACGGGGAACGCGGTCACAGGGACGTACCGACGACAGAGGGAGACGACCATGAGCGGCCGCGACGACGGAGGCGGCGGCAACAGCTCCTACGGGAAGAAGGCGTTCAAGCGGTCCAGGGCCCACTTCGCGGACCGGATCACGGCGGACGGCCGCGACGGATGGCCGGTGGAGGCCGGGCGCTACCGCCTGGTGGTGAGCCGGGCCTGCCCGTGGGCGAGCCGCGCGCTGGTCTCACGGCGGCTGCTGGGGCTGGAGGACGCGGTGTCCCTGGCCGTCACGGACCCGATCCAGGACGACCGCAGCTGGCGCTTCACGCTGGACCCCGGCGGCCGTGACCCGGTGCTCGGCATCCGGTACCTGAGCGAGGCCTACGACCGGCGGGAGACGGACTACCCGGGCGGGGTGAGCGTGCCGGCCGTGGTGGACGTGCCCAGCGGACAGCTGGTCACCAACGACTACCAGCAGAGCACCCTGGACTTCGCGACCGAGTGGACGGCCCTGCACCGCGAGGGCGCGCCCGACCTGTATCCCGCGGAGCGGCGCGACGAGATGGACGCGCTGATGGACGACGTCTTCCACGACGTCAACAACGGTGTGTACAAGGCGGGTTTCGCGAACGGGCAGGAGAAGTACGAGACCGCCTGCACGGCGCTGTTCCGGCGTCTGGAGTCGCTCGGGCGCCGGCTGGAACGGCAGCGGTACCTGGTGGGCGACACCATCACCGAGGCGGACATCCGGCTGTTCACCACGCTGGTGCGGTTCGACGCGGTGTACCACGGCCACTTCAAGTGCAACCGCTGGAAGCTGACGGAGAGCCGGGTGCTGTGGGGTTACGTCCGTGACCTGTACCAGACGCCGGGGTTCGGCGACACCGTGGACTTCGACCACATCAAGCGCCACTACTACCAGGTGCACACCGGCATCAACCCGTCCGGCATCGTCCCGCTCGGGCCCGACCTGGCCGGCTGGACGACTCCCCACCACCGGGAGGAGCTGGGCGGCCGGCCGTTCGGTGACGGCACCCCTCCGGGGCCGGTGCCGGCCGGTGAGGAGGTCGCGGCGCGCGGGCGCCCCTGACTTCCGGGCTTTGAGTTCCGGCCCCCGGCCTGTGGCCCCTGGGCCGACCGACCATTCATCCACGAGACGACGCAGCCGACCGAGGAGAGCGACGTGGCGAAGAAGAGCAAGAAGGCGAAGAAGAAGCTGCCCCTGGCGTACAAGCCGATCGGGTTCGCGCTGGGCTGGACCAGCGGCACCGTGGCGGGCATGGCCTTCCAGAAGACCTGGAAGGTGATCAAGAAGGAGGACAACGCGCCGGACGCGCTGGACCGGGACCGCCGCTGGAGCGAGATTCTGCTGGCCGCGGCGATCCAGGGAGCGATCTTCGCGGTGGTGCGCAGCGCGGTGGATCGCGCGGGGGCGAAGGCGATCGAACGGTCCACGGGGACCTGGCCGGTCCCCGACCAGGGTGGCCGCGACTGACCCCGCCCGTTACGGGTCTCCGGCCGCAAGTCGAGCGCCGGAGGGGCTGACTCCTGTCAGCCCCTCCGGCGTTCTCATCCCTGCTTCGGGGCCGTAGGCACGCCCCGCCGCACCGTGAAGGAGTGTCCCGCCGGGTCGGCGTACCCGCGCTCCTCGGTGGGTCCGGAGGAGTCACCGCTCTCCATCGGGCGGCCGCCCAGGCTCACGATCCGCCGCTCCACCCCGTCCAGGTCGTCCGTCACGAACTCCAGGTGCGCCTGGAGGGAGTTTTCCGGGCGGGGCCAGCTCGGCGCGGTGGCGTTGACGTCCCGGCGCAGGGCCAGGCGGAAGCCGTCGGCGGTCCGGATCTCCACCCGGTTGGCACTCGCGTCGACGTCGTCAGCCTCCAGCAACTCCCGGTAGAACTCGGCGAGTTTTTCGGGTTCGGCGCAGTCGAGCACCACCACACCCGCGGTCACCAGTGCCATGTCTCCTCCGAAGCGTCCGTGCGGGGCGCTCCGTCCCCGCCTCCAGGGACACCTGTCCGCGCTCGCCGCTTTCAGTCACCGCGCAGAGTGGCGAACGACTCGGTCACCCGGCGACGACATATGTCATTCGAACATGCTCGAATGCAGTCGTTGGCGGGTAACTTGCGGGAGGAGGACCGGTGTTGAGGCCAGGTGGCCCGTCCTCGTGACACGGAGCAGGCTTGGAGGCGATGGCGTCGTGCGGTACGAACCCCCGCCGTTGACCCGGTACCTGCGCGTGCGCCGCGAACGGGGCCACACGGTGCTGGAGTTCCGCGGCGAGATCGACATCGCGGCCGCCTCGGAGATCGTCCCGCACCTGGATCTGGCCACCGCCGAGGCGGACACCCGGGTGGTCATCGACCTGACCCACATCGAGTTCTTCGACGCGTCCGGCCTGCGTCTGCTCCAGCGCGCCCGGCACCGGCTGGCGCACGGGCGGCTGCTGCTGGTCTGCGCCCACCCGCTGACCCTGCGCATGCTGCGGATCACCGGCCTGTCGCGGCTGCTGCCGCCGTCGCCCGACCTGGACACGGCGCTGGCGCGGCCCGGGTCCCGCTCCGGCCCCGACTAGCCTGCTCCCGGGTCGGCCGCCCGCTGTCCGGCCGTGCGCCCCCGCGTGCTCCCGTTGCCGGGGCCTGTCCTCCAACTGCCTTGTCTGTTCCGTGGGATGGCGGGCATGCGGACGGGAGGAAGGAGGGCCGTCGCCATGACGACTCCGGTGAAGGGACGGGCCGCGCGGGTGCCCGGCTGGGTGAAGGTGCTGGGCTCCGTGGTGGTGCTGCTGGCCGTGCTGTTCGCCGGGATCCGGCTGAGCGTGCTGCCGGGGCTGAAGGACGTGTTCGGCACGGAGACCCGCGACCGCTCCGGGCCCGCGCTCCTCGAGTCCATCCAGGACATCAGCCGCTACGACGCCGCCTCGGGCAACTTCCAGGTGGTGGTGGACCTGGAGAAGGACACCAAGTTCCTGCCCGACGCCGTCCGCGGCAGCCGCACCCTGTACGTGGGCGCGGGCACCGTCGACGCCTATGTGGACCTCGGCGGGCTGAGGGAGGGCGACGTACGGGTCGACGAGGACCGCACCTCGGCCACCCTGCGGCTGCCCCGCGCGCGCCTCGGCACTCCGGCACTGGACGTGGACCGCTCCTACGCGGTGTCCAAGCAGCGCGGGCTGCTCGACCGGCTCGGGGACCTGTTCTCGGACAATCCCAACAGCGAGCAGGCCGTGCAGAAGCTGGCGGTGCGGCACATCCGGGAGGCGGCCGAGGAAAGCGAACTCACCGCCCGGGCGGAGGCCAACACCCGGGAGATGCTGCAGGGCCTGCTGCGTTCCCTGGGCTTCGAACGGGTGCGGATCAGCTTCGCCGGCTGACCGGACTGACCGCCCCGGCCGGGGGTAACCGCCGTATCACTTACGAACGTTGACGACTGGAGGACATTCGATGGCCCGCGCCGCCCCCCACCAGCTCCCGTTGCCCCTGCGGCTTCTGGTGCTGCTGTGCGCCTTCGTCTTCATGGTGGTCTTCGCGGTGGTTCTGGCCCGGCTCACGTTGCAGCCGTCCCCCGCCTCGGAGGCCCTGACGCACACCAACCTGCACCCGGGCCGCTCCCTGCGGGCCTATCTGGACCAGCCGGCGCTGAGGGACGCGGTCAAGCAGATCGGCGGCAACATCCTGCTGGGCGTCCCCTTCGGGGTGCTCGCACCGGTGATCGCGCCGCGCACCCGGGGCTTCCTGCGGATCCTGGTGCTCACGGCCGTGGTGATGCTCCTGGTCGAGGTCGCGCAGGGCGCGCTGGTGACCGGGCGCGCCTTCGACGTCGACGACGTCATCCTCAACACCGCTGGGGCGCTCATCGGCTACCTGCTCCTCGGCCGGCGGATGAGCCGGGCCGTGCACGCGCGCCGCACCAGGGAGTGAACCGGGCCGCCGCTCGTCTCCGCCTCCCGACGGGCGGGGACGAGCGGCGCGCTACGGCTCCTTCTTCTGCTCCTCGGGGACCCGGGGGGCCTGACGCGAGGACCAGGTGAACTTGTCCCCGCCCACCCAGCGGACCGTGTCCGGGTCGTCGAGGTCGTGCACGGTGATGCCGTACGCGACGGCGGCCTGCAGCACGTCGGTGACCGACCTGGCCTCACCGACGACCTGTCCGTCGATCTGCACGATCCGGAACGGCGGCGGCCCGGGCTGCACCCCGAGCACCATGATCCGCGGCTGCGACATGTACGGGCTCGCGCTTTCGGTCATGAGTCGAGAGTAGAGCGCGAAGGGCGCGAACGCGGCATCCGGGACACGGCACCCCGTACGCACCCCTCAGGGACGCCGCCAGTCGTCGCTGGTCAGGTGCGACCCGGCCTGCGGTCCCATCCGGAGCATCCCGCCGTCCACGCTCCACGAGGCACCCGTGACGTACGAGGCGTCGGGCCCGGCGAGGAAGGCGATCACCGCGGCGACCTCGCGGGCGTCACCGGGCCGCCCGAGGGGGATGCCGGGGCGCCTCTCGGTGTGCGGATCGGCGTCCTCCTGGCCGGTCATGGGGGTGGCGATCTCGCCGGGGGCGACCGCGTTCACGGTGATCCCGTGCTCGGCGAGCTCCAGCGCCATCACCTGGGTGAGCAGCCCGAGACCGCCCTTGGCCGCGCAGTACGGGGCGGCCCCCACCCGCGGCTGGTGTTCGTGCACGGACGTCACGTTGACGATGCGGCCGCCGTCACCCTGCCGGATCATGTGCCGCGCCGCCTTCTGCCCGCACAGGAACGGGCCGAGCAGGTCGACGTCAAGGACCTCCCGCACCTTCTCCGGCTCCAGGTCGAGGAAGGGTGTCATCGTGCCGGTGCCGGCGTTGTTGACCAGGACGTCGACGCGCCCGAGCCGGGCGCACAGCTCGTCGACGGCGCCGGCGGCGCCGGGCAGCCGGGTCAGGTCCAGATGGGCGACCTCGGCACGGCATCCGTGGGAGCGGACCTCCTCGGCGGTCCGCTCCGCGCCCTCGCGGTCGCTGTTCCAGGTGATGCCCACGTCCATCCCCGCCGCGGCGAGGCGTACGGCGGTGGCCCGGCCGATACCCGAGTCCGCGCCGGTGACCACGGCGACCTTGCCGTTGACAGGAGTGGAGAGTGACATGCGGGCCTCCTCGTCGTCGCTGTGCGGGATGCCGGGTCGCAGTACCCCCGCGGACGCGGGCCAACCGTCCCGGCCGCGGCGTGCGGCCCCGTCCGCCCTGGGGAACCCTGGAGCGAGGAGGTGACCATGGACCCCGTCGAGGCCCTGGACGACATCGCGTTCCTGCTGGAGCGGTCCCTGGCTCCGACCTACCGCGTGCGTGCCTTCCGCACGGCGGCGCGCGCGCTGAAGGAGCTGGGCCCGGACGAGGTGCGCGAGCGGGCCGCCGCCGGGACGCTGGAGCGGCTCAAGGGGGTGGGGCCGAAGACCGCCCAGGTGGCGCGGGAGGCGCTGGCCGGGGACGTGCCGGAGTATCTGCGCACACTGCGTGAGGAGGCGGACCGGGAGCCCGCGGACCGGGCGGGCGGCGAGCTGCGGGCGCTGCTGCGCGGCGACTGCCATCTGCACTCCGACTGGTCGGACGGCGGCAGCCCGATCGAGGAGATGGGCCGGACCGCCGCCGCGCTGGGGCACGAGTGGGCGGTCCTCACGGACCACTCCCCCCGGCTGACCGTCGCGCGCGGGCTGTCGGCCGGCCGGCTGACCGAACAGCTGGACGTGGTGGCGGAGCTCAACGAGACCTGGGCCCCGTTCCGGCTGCTGACCGGAATCGAGTGCGACATCCTCGACGACGGCTCCCTCGACCAGGAGCCGGAACTCCTCGCGCGGCTGGACGTCGTGGTGGTGTCCGTGCACTCCAAGCTGCGGATGGACGCCCGGTCGATGACCCGCCGGATGGTGGCCGCCGTACGCAACCCCCACTCCGACGTCCTCGGGCACTGCACCGGGCGGCTGATCACCGGGCGCGGCCGGCCGGAGTCGCAGTTCGACGCGGACGAGGTGTTCGCGGCGTGCGCGGAGACCGGCACCGCCGTGGAGATCAACAGCCGGCCCGAGCGGCTCGACCCGCCCCGGCGGCTGCTGCGGCAGGCGGTGGACGCGGGCGTGCTGTTCTCGGTGGACACCGACGCGCACGCCCCGGGCCAGCTGGACTGGCAGATCCTCGGGTGCGCCCGCGCCGAGGAGTGCGGGGTGCCGCCCGGACAGGTGGTCACCACCTGGTCGGCGGACGAGCTGCTGGCCTGGACCCGGGACCGGGCCACGCCGGCCGGCGTGGCGAGCGGCGGAGGTGGTACCCGTACCGGTCCACGAGGAGAGGAAGGACCTTCATGACACGGGCGGCGGTCTTCGACGTCGACGGCACTCTGGCCGACACCAACCATCTGCACGTCACGGCCTGGTGGGAGGCGTTCCGGCAGGCCGGGCACCAGGTGCCGACGCACGCGATCCACCGGGCCGTGGGGCTGCCCTCCACCGACCTGATCGCGCATCTGCTGGGCGAGGACCGGGACACCTCCCGGGACGACGAGCTGAGCGCCGCGCACAAGACGCTGTACGGGCAGTACTTCGACCGGCTGCCGGCCCTGCCGGACGCCGGACGGCTGCTGGAGCGGCTGCACGACGACGGCTGGACGGTGGTGCTCGCCACCTCGGCCGGCGGGGCGGAACTCGGCGCGCTGCGCCGGGCGATCGACGCGGACCGGGCGATCACCGCGACCGCGAGCGCCGACGACGTCGACGAGGGCAAGCCCGCACCGGAGCCCGTCGAGCATGCCCTGGAGCTGGCCGGGGTGCCCGCCGAGCGGGCGGTGTTCGTCGGCGACACGGTGTGGGACATGCGGGCCGGCTCCCGGGCCGGGGTGCGCTGCGTGGGTCTGCTGTGCGGGGGCATTCCGCGCGCCGACCTGACGGAGGCCGGCGCGGACGTGGTGTACGACGGTCCGGCGCAGCTGCTGGCGTCGCTGACGGACTCCCCGCTGGCGTGAGATTCCCCATGCGTGACCGGCGGTGGCGCGGGGAAACCCGCAGCTCATGACGCGGGTGATCGACGAGACACGGGACAGGGGCTCCGCCGGGCGGGTGGCCCGCGCGGCGGACGCCGTGCGGTGGGAGGCGCGCTCGGTGGGCCGGGCGGCGCGGGCCGTCGTCCGCGGTCCGGGGCGGGAGCGGGACCTGCTGGTCCAGTCGCTGAAGGCCGCGCTGGCGGCGCTGCTGGCCTGGCTGGTGGCGCAGGTCTGGCTCGACGACCCGATGGCGCTGATGGCGCCCTGGGTGGCGCTGGTGCTGGTGCAGGCCACCGTCTACAGCTCGCTGGTGCAGGGGGCGCGGCAGTTCGCCGCGATCTGCGTCGGCGCGCTGGTGGCGTCGGGCGCGCAGGCGGTCACCGACGACAACACGGGTGCCATCGCCCTGTCGGTGCCGGTGCTGGTGCTGCTGTCGAACTGGCCGCGCTTCGGTGACCAGGGCATCTACGCCGCCACGACGGCCGTGTTCACCATCGCGTCCGGGACGGTGAGCGCGACCGCCGTGGGGCACCGGCTGGGGCAGGCGGCACTGGGTGCGGCCATCGGGGTCGCGGTGAACGCGCTGATCCTGCCGCCGGTCCATCTGCGGGACGTACGGGAGAACCTGGCGGCGCTCGCCCGGGAGGCGGGCGAGGTGCTGCACGCCGTCGCCGGGGACCTGAAGGAGGACGAGTGGGACGCGCAGTCGGCCGTCGGGCGGCTCGACACGGCGAAGCGGCTGCAGGACCGGCTGGACGCGCTGCACTCGGCGCGTGGCTGGAGCCGGGAGAGCCTGCGGCTGACCTCGGGCATCCTGCGCTCCCTGCACCGGGCGCCGACGGAGGCGCTGCCGGCGGAGGACGAGGACGAACGCTTCAGCCGCATCACCGGCCATGTCACGGCGCTGACCCGCACCCTGGCGGTGGCCGCGGACGAGGAGCGCTCGCCCGTCGCGCCGGACGCCGAGGTGCTGCGCTCCTACGGGAAGCTGCTGGAGCTGCTCGGCGACAGCTGCCACGCGGAGGCGCACCGGTTGCTGGGCGAGGAGGGGGCGGCGGACCCGCTGCTGGACGAGCGGACCGAGGCGGCGATGCGGGACCTGCACACCCGGCTCCAGGAGGGGCTGACGGAGCAGGCGGGCAAGGGCGCGGCGCGGACGGCGGTGCTGGGCACGCTGGTGCTCCAGGCGGAGAACCTGTGGTCCGACCTGGACCCGGGGGCGCGGGGCCGCTGACCTCCCGCGGAACGTGGTGACCCAAGTCACCGCCCCGGGGCGCCGTCGGCGGAACACATCGGGGCCGTTGCCCGTTGAACAGTCCGTGGGTGCGGATGGGACAGTGTCCCCGGGCCTCACCATTCGCCCACAGGGACGATCGTTCGGCTGAAGCCCTGTGGAGCCCTTCGCCGAGAGGCGACCGCCATGCGCACCCACCTCTGGCCGCCCCGGCCGTGATTCCCCCGTCACGGCCGGGGCTTTCCACTTCCCCCTCCCGGGTACCCGGGAGCCTCCGCGGAGCGTTCCGGCCGGAGGGAGCGGAAGGTGAGCAGCGCAGCAGGCATCAGGGTCGTCGTCACCGGCGCCACCGGCAATGTCGGGACCAGCGTGGTGCGGGCCCTCGCGGAGGAACCGGAGGTCGGCTCCGTCCGGGGCCTGGCCCGGCGGATCCCCGACTGGTCGCCGCCGAAGACCGAGTGGTCGGCGGTGGACCTGGCGTCGGACCGGTTCGACCTGGTCCAGGAGTTCGCGGGAGCCGACGCGGTCGTCCATCTGGCCTGGGCGTTCCAGCCCACGCACGATCCCGCGACCACCTGGCGCAGCAACGTGCTCGGCAGCATGCGGGTGTTCGACGCGGTGGCGCGGGCGGAGGTGCCGGCGCTGGTGCACGCGTCCTCGGTGGGGGCGTACTCCCCCGGCCCGAAGGACCACACGGTCGACGAGTCCTGGCCTACGCACGGCTGGCCGGACGCCGCGTACTGCCGGGAGAAGGCGTACCTGGAGCGGGGCCTGGACATCGTGGAGCGCGACCGTCCCGCGCTGCGGGTGGTGCGGATGCGGCCCGCGTTCCTCTTCAAGCGCGAGTCGGCGAGCGAACAGCGGCGCATCTTCGGCGGCCGCTGGCTGCCGGGGCAGCTTGCCCGGCCGGACCTGCTGCCGTTCCTCCCGGACATCCCGGGGCTGCGGATGCAGGTGATGCACACCGACGACGCGGCGCGGGCGTACCGGCTGGCCGTGCTGTCCGCGGACGCGCGCGGGCCGTTCAACCTCGCGGCGGAGCCGACGGTCGACGTGGAGCTGCTGGGTGAGATGTTCGGCACCCGCCGGGTACGGCTGCCGCGCACCGCGGCCCGGTCGGCGGTCGCCGCGGCCTGGGGGCTGCGGCTGCTGCCCGCCTCTCCGCACCTGTTCGACGCGGTGCTGCGGCTGCCGCTGATGGACTGCACCCGGGCACGGGTGGAGCTCGGCTGGCGGCCGACGCGCGCCGCGACGGAGGTGGTGGAGGAGTTCCTGCTGGGCATGCGGCAGGGCGCCGGAGAGCGGACGGAACCCATGCGAGGCCGCGCGGTGGGCTGAGCGGCGCGGTTTCGCGCGCCCCCACGGAGGTACCCGCGAGGGCCGTACGGATGAAGGGAGAGGGTCGTGACCGACCACCGCCTCGAGGGACCCGGTGAGAACGGCGTCGGTATCCCCCGGGATCTGCCCGACCAGCAGGCCGGACCCGACGAGGACCCCTGGGAGGTCGCGCCGGCCGCCGCGGAGCGGGAGAGCGAGCGCAAGGCCGAGGAGGCGAAGGGGCGCGACCCCGACGAGGACGGCGAGGACGGTGAGGACGTCCCCGACACGGACGAGGCGGGCACCGGCCGCCAGGGTGCCCCCCACTCGGCGGCGTCCTACCCGGAACATCCGGTCCCGGACGAGTCCACGGGCTGACCCGACCTCGGTGCCGTGCGCCTCAGCGCGAGGGCGTGGCCCTGGGGCGGACAGGTGGCGGGGCCCATCCGCCCCGGCAGGCGACGCGGTGCGGCTCACCTCCGCGTGGATGTGCGCCGTGCGCTGTGGGGCCCACCACGCCGGCCCGGGACACTCCAGCCGCAAGGGACGCGTCGCCGTAGACGGGTCGACCGGGCGCGGGACGTGTCACCGGGCCACTCGCCCGGCGCCGAACGCGCTCCGGCCTCGCTCCGGGCGGTCCCCCAGGGGCCCGCGGCAGCGCGCGGCGCGACACCGCAGCTTCCGCCCCGATGCCGAGCGGCATCCCGTGTCCCGCCCGGCTCGGGACGCGTCTCCGGACGGGCCCCGGCTCAGCGTGGGCGCGAGTCGGGCACCCCGGCGCGGAACATACCTCCCAGGTTCCATCCCGCGCAGCACGCGGGCCCAAGCTCCTCCCCCCCCCGGCGGGGGGTGCGTTACCGCGAAGCCCCGCGGCTCAGCGGGGGAGGCGTTCCTGGAGGGCCGCGTGCCAGGCGGGGGCCGGGACCGTCGGGTCGGGGGTGGGGCGGCGGCCGCCTCGGGTGAAGAAGTCGGCGAGGGGCAGGATCGCGGCGCCCACGGTGACGGCGTCCGGGCCGAGCCGGCCCAGTTCGATCGTCACCTTCTGCGCCGGGTGGCGCAGCGCGTACGACAGGGCGTGCCGGCGCACGGCCGGCAGGAAGCGGGAGCCGAGCTGCAGGCCGGCCCAGCCGCCCATGAGGATGCGTTCCGGCTGGAAGAGGTTGATCAGGTCGGACAGGCCCGCGCCCAAGTACTCGGCGGTCTCCTCGAGGACCGACAGGGCGACGGGGTCGGCGGCGGCCCCGTCGGCCGGGTAGGCGGCGGCGAGCATCCCGGTGAGCGCCGTCTCCTCGTCCGTGCCCTCCGGCACCCGGCCGCCCTCCTCACGCCAGCGGGCGAGCAGCGACTCGGCGCCCGCGTACGCCTCCAGACAGCCCAGGGCGCCGCAGCGGCAGCGGCGGCCCCGGACCCGTACGGTCAGGTGCCCCCATTCCACCGCCCGGCCGTGCTCCACCTGCGGGGTGACCAGGCAGGCGCCGACGCCGGAGCCGAACAGGACGACCAGGGCGTTGCTCGCGCCGCGTCCCGCGCCGAACCACATCTCGGCCTGTCCGAGCGTCTTGGCACCGTTGTCGATGAAACAGGGGACGCTCCCGGGCAGCGGGGAGCCGTCGCGGAGCAGGGACTCCAGCGGTACGGCGTCCCAGCCGATGGTCTGGCCGTGCACGACGGCGCCCCGGTCGGGGGTGTGCTCGACGATGCCGGGGACGCCGATGCCGACGCCGAGGAGCCGCTCGGGAGCGAGGTCCGCGGCGGCGAGCACCTCGTCGATGCCGGAGCGGATGTGGTCCACGATGACCTCGACCTCGTACCGCTGGTGCTCCAGCGGGCGCTCGGCGCGGGCCAGCTCGGTGAGGGTCAGGTCGAACAGCTCGATGCGGACCCGGGTCTCGCCGACGTCGACGCCGATCATGTGGCCGCTGAGCGGGGCGACCCGCAGCAGGGTGCGGGGGCGGCCGCCGTCGGAGTCGACGCTGCCGGCCTCCTCGACCAGCCCGTCGGCGACCAGGTCGGCGACCACGTTGCTCACGGAGCCGGAGCTGAGGCCGGTCGCGGGGCCGAGTTCGAACCGGCTGAGGGGGCCGTCGAAGTAGAGCCGCTGCAGCACGGCCGCGCGGTTGGCCCGTCTGAGGTCGCGCACCGTGCGCCCGTTCCGCCCCGCCATGTGGCTCCTCCCGAAACCCTGCCCGACCTGCAACATACCGCCGGACGGTTGCCCGGCGCGACTTTTCCGCACCCTTAGTTCATGCTGTGAACTTGGCCGTGGTGAGTGCGGCGATCTCGTCCAGCACGGCCTCCAGGTGCGGGCCGACCCGCTCCCGGACCCGCCCCGCGGCCTCCGCGCCGACGGCCCGCGGCACCGTCTCGGTGAGCATGATCAGGTCGAGGTAGGCGCGGTACTGGGCGAGCCGGAGCCGGGCTCCGTCGTCGAGGACCAGGCGGCCGCCCTCCCGCGCGTAGCCGGCGAGGAACGCCTCGTCCCGCCGGATGTCGTCGAGCAGCGCCAGGGAGGCGAGGTCGGCGAGCGGGTCGCCCCAGAACATCCGCTCCCCGTCGATCAGGCCACCGATCCGGGCCGGGCCGTCCGCCGGGCGGTCCACCAGGATGTTCCCGGGCCACAGGTCGAAGTGGACCAGCACGGGCACGGTCACCTCGTCCAGCGCCGGAGCGGCGGCCCGCAGCACGGCGGCCACCTCGTCGACGGGGCGGGGCAGCCAGGGGCGGTGGTCGCGCGCGTCGGCGAGCACGGCGTCGGTCATGGCGGTGAAGGCGGTACGCCAGTCGGGGGCGAGCGGGCCGAGCGCGCCCGAGGGGTAGCCGTAGGCGGTGCCGGTGACCCGGTGCAGCCGCGCCGTCCGACGGCCCAGTTCGGTGCGCAGCACGGTCCGCTCCGCCGGGGTGGGTTCCGCCTCGGGCCAGGGCACGCCCGGGCAGGCGGTCATCAGCAGGTGCGGTACGGCGTCGTCCGCGGCGAGGGACACGACGCGCGGCGCGGGCACCCGCGCCTGGGCCGCCCCCTCGTAGAACGCGGCCTCCGCGACCAGCAGGCGCCGCTCGTGGCGCAGGCCGGGGGCGGTGGGCGGGGGCGGGACCTTCAGTACGTAGCGGGTACCGTCGCGGAGGGTGATCTCCTCGACGGTGTTGTAGGTGCCTCCGGCCAGCGGGCGCACCCCGGCCGGCGCGTCGGACGGCAGACCCGCGCGGGCGAGCACCCGCCGGGCACGGTCCTGCGAATCCCCCATCGTGCGCTCCCCTCCCCTGGGTGACTGCGGTACAGCGTACGGAACTCCCCCGGGCCCGGTGTCCGGGGGAAATTCGGTGGCCCGTACAGGGGGTGGGTCCCTACGCTGACCGACGAAACCTAGACCCCCTAGGTTTCCCTCGGGCTTGACCCCATCGCACAGGAGACGACCTCATGAGAGCACTCACCGAGCAGGACATCCGCGGTTCCTTCATCAACTGCTCGAAGGGTGAGGCGAAGCGGCTGAACGTACCCCGGGACCTGGCCGAGCGTCCGTGGGACGACCTGGACTTCCTCGGCTGGCGCGACCCGGGGGCGCCCGACCGCAGCTATGTGGTCGTCGAGCGGCAGGACGGGCTCGTCGGGGTGGCCATGCGCTTCCAGCCCGCGCAGCGGGGTTTCCTGCACCGCAGCATGTGCTCCCTGTGCCTGACGACCCATCCGCGGGGCGGGGTGTCGCTGATGACCGCCCGCAAGGCGGGCCCGGCGGGCCGTGAGGGCAACTCGGTCGGCGCCTACATGTGCACCGACCTCGCCTGCTCCCTGTACCTGCGCGGGCTGAAGGTGCCGGAGACCGGGGCGCGGTTCGAGGAGAGCCTCACGCTGGACCAGCAGATCGACCGCACGAGGGGCAATCTCCTCGCCTTCATCGCCAAGCTGTAGTCCGTTGCCCGTCCCCCGGGCGACTGCCGTCACACGGCAACACGTTCGTCACACGGCCGGAGGGGGAACCGTCCGAGGATGCACGTTCGCCAGATGATCACGCCTGCCGTCCGGCTCGTCAAGCAGCACCGGGACCCGCTGACCGTGCAGTTGGTACGGTCGGCGGCCGCGGCCACCCTGGCCTACATCATCGCGGTCCGGCTGAGCCCGGAGGCCGCGCCGCTCACCGCCCCGCTGACGGCACTGCTCGTCGTGCAGGTCACCCTGTACTCCACCCTCACCACCGGCCTGCGCCGGGTGAACTCGGTGGTGACCGGCGTGGTGCTGGCGATCCTCTTCAGCCTGCTGGTGGGTCTGACCTGGTGGAGCCTCGGGCTGCTGATCCTCGCCGCGCTGTTCGTCGGCAAGCTGGTGCGGGCGGGCGAGTTCGTCCAGGAGGTGGCGATCAGCGCGATGCTCGTGCTCGGGGTGACCACCCACGGGGACACCGCCTGGGCCCGGATCGTCGAGACGCTGATCGGCGCCATCGTCGGGATGGCGTTCAACCTGCTGTTCGCGCCTCCCGTGTGGGTGGAGGAGGCCGGCCGGTCGATCGAGGAGCTGGCGCGCCGGGTGCGGCAGCTGATGCTGCGGATCGGTGAGGAGGCGGCGGGCCGCCCGCCCGCCTCGCGCGCGGCGGCCCGGCTGCACGAGGCGCGTCGCCTGGACCACGACATCAGCGAGGTGGACGCGGACCTGCGGCAGGCGGAGGAGAGTCTGCGGCTCAACCCGCGGGTGCGCGAGGGTCTGCTGCACCGGGTGGTGCTGCGCACCGGTCTGGACACGCTGGAGATCTGCACGGTGGTGCTGCGGGTCCTGGCGCGCACCCTGACCGACCTGGCCAAGGAGCGGGAGCCGGAACGTCTCTTCGAGGAAGAGACGGGGGCGGTCTTCGAGCAGTTGCTGGCGGAGATCGCCGACGCCGTCGTGAGCTTCGCCGTGCTGGTCACCACGAGCGTGAGCGCCAACGCCGAGTCGGCGGAGGAACGGCTCGCCTCGCAGCTGCGCCAGGCGGAGGGGACCCGGGACAAGCTGGCGGAGCTGCTGTACGCGGAGGCGGGGCGCGACCCGCAGCGCTGGCAGCTGCTCGGCGCCCTGCTGACGGAGGTCAACCGCATCCTCGACGAGATGAACACCGAGCACCGCACCCGGCGGCTGTTCGAGGAGCTGGACCGGCACTCGCGGGAGCAGCGCGAGCGGCTGCCCCGGCTGACCCGGATGCGGGACCGGATGAGCGTCCCGGACCGGCTCCGGCGTGACCGCCGCGCGACATCGGGACGTCAGCGGTGAGCCGGGCACCCCGCCGGTGCGGCACCGTAACCGGCGGGGAGGCCCGGCTCCTGCTTCGGGCGCCGCGCCCGGCCCGCACGACCGGGTGTCCCTTGCAGACGGCCGGTGAGAGGGACGCCCGGCCGGTGAGAGGGACACCCGACCGTGGCGCCGCGCCCAACCGGGGCGACACCGTGCCCCCCGTGCCCGGCCAGGGCCACGACCGGCTCCGGTCTCGGGCGACGCGACCCGCCCCATGACCGGGTGCCCCTTGCACTCGACCGGTGGGAAGCACACCCGCCCGGTGTCACCGTGCTCAGCCGGTGAGACGGACACCCGGCCGGGGCGGCACCGTGCCCGGCCAGGGCAACGACCGGCTCCGGTCTCGGGCGACGCGACCCGCCCCATGACCGGGTGCCCCTTGCACTCGGCCGGTGAGATGCACACCCGGCCGGTGTCACCGTGCCTGGCCGGTGGGAGGCACACCCGGCCGGTGACGCCGTACACCCGGTGCGGCACCTGGCCCGCCGGCCGGGTGCGGCACCGTGCCGGGCCAGGGGGCACCGTGCCCCCAGGGGCCTGAGCGGTCGGCCTCGGCGTGGGACGCCACGAACCGCCCGCGCCTGCGGGTGTCCCTTGCGTCCGGTGGGTGATCGACGTCAAGGTGGCCGTGGCGAGCGGGACGGGAGACGACCGAAGGTGCGAGTGATGAACAGGGCCGACTTGAGCAGGCGCCGCTTCGTGGGCGCGTTCGCGGGGACGGCCGCCGGGATGACGCTGCCCGCCTGTGACGACGGCTCCCCGCCGTCCGGGGCGCCGACCCCCTTCGCCCCGGCGACGGTGACCGGCCCCCCGTCGCCGAGCGGGACGCCCACGGGACCGCGCCCGCTGTACCTGGGCACGTACACCTCGGTCGACGGCGGCGGCGAGGGCATCGGGCTGGCGGTCTACGACCCGGCGTCGGGACGGATCACCGGGTCGGGCACGATCGGTGACGTCGCCGACCCGTCGTACCTGGCGGTGCACCCGGACGGCCGGACGCTGTACGCGGTGAACGAGCGGGAGGACGGCGCGGTGACCGCGGTCCGGCTGTCCGACCGGAAGGTCCTGGGCGGCGCAGGCACCGGCGGCTCGTCCCCCTGCCATCTGTCGGTGCATCCGGGCGGCCGGTACCTGCTGAGCGCCGACTACGGCTCGGGCACCGTCGCGGTGCACCGTATCGAGGAGTCGGGGGCGGTGGGCGAGCGCACGGCACTGGTCACGCACTCCGAGCCGGCCCCGGGCCCGGGACAACAGGGCCCGCACGCACACCAGTTCGTCACCGCGCCGGACGGGGGCCACGTGCTCGCCGTGGACCTGGGCACCGACACGGTGTACACGTACCGCCTCGACGAGCGTGCGGGCACCCTGACCGAGGTGGCGCGGGCGAGCGCCCGGCCCGGCGCCGGACCGCGCCATCTGACCTTCCATCCCGGTGGGCGGTTCGCCTACCTCGCCAACGAGCTCGACAACACGGTGACGGTGTGCGCGTACGAGCCCGGTTCGGGCCGGCTGCGGATCGGCGAGGCACAGCCGACGGGCACGGGGTCCGGCACCAGCTACCCGGCGCAGTTCGTCGTCACCGGCGACGGGCGGTACGCGTACCTCGCCAACCGGGGGCACAACAGCCTCACGCGGTACGCCGTCGAGGCGGACGGGGCCCGGCTGCGGCTGCTGGACACCGTGCCCGTGGGCGGTGACTTCCCTCGGCACATCGCCCTCTCCCCCGGCGGCGGGCTGCTGTTCGCGGCGAACCAGAGGTCGGGCGACGTCACCGTGTTCCACGTGGACGGCGACAGCGGCGAACTGCGCCCTGCCGGTGAGCCGTTCGCGTCACCCGTCGCCGTCTGTGCGCTGCCGCTGTAGCGCACGGGGGCGGGAGACGGCGCTCGCCTGGGTGAGCAGCACGTGCATGCGTTCGGTGAGCTGGGAGACGTCGTCGGCGGGCGCGTGGAACGGCAGCCGTACGTCGCCGTCGGTGCGCAGGCGTTCGATGCGCAGGGTCAGTCCGTGCCGGTCCACGGCGAGCGGCCGCACCCGGACCGCGCCCTGCAGGCCGGCCGGGTCCACCAGGCGGGTCAGCCGTTCTACGGCGTCGCCGTGGCAGTCCGCGAGGTGGGTCAGCAGCCGTGCCTCCGCGCCTGCCAGCGGGTCGGGCGCGGCGGTGGCGAACTCGTCGCGGCCGACGATCAGCGCGCCGGACGGCCGGCGGAGCACCACACGGGTGGGTTCGAAGGCGAGTCCGCCGCCCTGGACGGCGAACCATCCGGCCAGCCAGACCCGGGCGCGGATGCGGTCGCGTACGGGGACGGGCGCGACGTCGGCGAACTCCAGCACGGCTGACGGCTCTCCGCGGGGTGCGCAGATCGCGGCGGTGAGCAGCGTGCTGTCCTCGGCCACGTCCAGCAGCACCCGCCCGTCGTCCGTGACGGTGTGCGCGCCGACGAGTTCCTCCCGGGTGCCCTCCGCGGTCACCGTGCAGGACCAGGCGGCGGCGAGCACCGAGCGGGCCCGCTCCGCCGCACCGGGCGCGGCGGCCCAGCCGTGCGTGTGGTCACCCATCCCAACCTCCTCTTAGGTAAGCCTTGCCTAACCTATCGGAAGTCCGGGTGCGCGCCAACCGCCCCGGTGATCTTTTCGAGACCTTTCAGGGCGTGAGAACGCCCAGCAGGGCGCGTGCGCACAGGTCACGCACCTGGTCGCGCCCCAACTCCGAGCCGCGCAGCCACTCCAGACACACCGCCGTGGTGAAGGCCAGCCAGCCGCGCACCGCGAGCCGGGTGTCCGGCCGGGTGCCCAGCACCGGACCGAACTCGGGGTCGGCGGCGAGCGCGGCGAGGATCTGCCGCTCCTGCGCGGCCAGCGCCCGCCGGTAGACCCGCCGCACCGCCTGGTCCCCCGCCGCGTCGGCGCGGTGGAACGCCCGGTAGCCGTGCGCGTGGGCCTCCACGTACTCCAGATAGGCGTCGAGGCCCGCCGTCAGCTGCTCGCGCACCGGCACGCCGGGCACCGCCGCCGTCATGCGCAGCATCCGCTCGCTCTCGCGCTCCACCACGGCCGCGAAGAAGTCCCGTTTGGCGGGGAAGTAGTGGTAGAGCAGTCCGCGCGACACCCCGGCGATCTCGGCGACCTGCTCGATCCACACCTCGTCGTAGGGGCTCTCCGAGAACAACCGCGCGCCCACCGCGAGCAGTTGCTCCCGACGCTCCTCGGTGCTGAGCCGACGGCGTGTGCGCCCGCCCTCTGTCGCGGCCATTCCCGCACTGTAGTTGACGCCGCTCCGGCGGCCGGACCAGACTGGGCCCGCGTTATTGAACTCATGTGCAACACGTCGCACTCGCTCGCCGGATCGAAGGAGATCGCGCCATGGCGGAGACGACGGAACGGGCCGTACTGCCGAAGGGATTCCGCAGCGCGGAGCAGGGCTGGCCCGCGCTGCACCGCATACCGCACCCGCCGCACCGGCTCCCCGTGCTGGGCGACGTCATCGGGTCGAGCAGAAGCACCCCCGTGCAGGACTCGGTGCGTCTCGCCCGCCGGCTCGGCCCGATCTTCCGGCGCAACGCGTTCGGCAGGGAGTTCGTGTTCACATGGGGCGCCCGGCTGGTCGCCGACCTGGCCGACGAGTCACGGTTCGCCAAACACGTGGGGCTCGGCGTGGCCAACCTGCGGCCGGTCGCGGGCGACGGGCTGTTCACCGCCTACAACCACGAGCCCAACTGGCAGTTGGCGCACGACGTGCTGGCGCCCGGGTTCAGCCGGGAGGCCATGGCCGCCTACCACCCCATGATGCTGAGCGTGGCCGCGCGCCTGACCGAGCACTGGGACCGCGCGGCGGCCGACGGCCGCTGGGTGGACGTGCCCGGCGACATGACCAAGCTGACGCTGGAGACGATCGCGCGCACCGGCTTCGGGCACGACTTCGGCTCCTTCGAACGGGCCCGTCCGCACCCGTTCGTCACGGCGATGGTCGGCACCCTCAGTCACGCCCAGCGGCTGAACAACGTCCCGCCGCCGCTGGCCCCGCTGCTGCTGCGCCGGGCCAACCGCCGCAACACGGCGGACATCGCGCGGCTGGAGCACATCGTCGACGAGGTGGTCCGCCGCCGGCGCGCGGACGGCCACGCCGAGGGCGACCTGCTGGACCGCATGCTGGAGACCTCGCACCCGCGGACCGGCGAGCGGCTGTCGCCGGAGAACGTCCGCCGGCAGGTCATCACCTTCCTGGTCGCCGGACACGAGACCACCTCGGGCGCGCTCTCCTTCGCCCTCCATTACCTCTCCCTCCACCCCGGGGTGGCGGACCGCGCCCGCGACGAGGTGGACCGGGTCTGGGGAGAGTCGCCGGAACCGGCCTACGAGCAGGTCGCCCGGCTCCGTTACGTGCGGCGCGTCCTCGACGAGTCGCTGCGGCTGTGGCCGACGGCACCGGCCTACTCACGCGAGGCGACCGAGGACACCGTGCTGGCCGACGAGCATCCGATGCGGCGCGGCGCGTGGACGCTGGTGCTGACGCCGATGCTGCACCGCGACCCCGAGGTGTGGGGCGCGGACACCGAACGCTTCGACCCCGACCGCTTCGACCCGCGGGCGGTACGGTCCCGGCCGCCGCACACCTACAAGCCCTTCGGGACGGGCGCGCGGGCCTGCATCGGCCGCCAGTTCGCCCTGCACGAGGCGACGTTGGTCCTGGGCCTGCTGCTGCGCCGCTACGACCTGCACGCCGATCCCGGGTACCGCCTGCGCGTGACGGAACGGCTCACCTTCATGCCGCGAGGACTGCGGCTGCGCCCGGACCGCCGCCGCGCGCCCCGCCCGGACGCGCCGGGCAGGCCGGTGGGCGACGGGGCGGAGCCGGTGGGCGAGGAGCGCCGGACCGGAGGCTGAGCCCGACGGCACGGCGCCCCGTGTCAGTGGTGGGCCGTGGGATCGAAGCCCTCGGGGGCCCGGTCGAGGAAGGCGGTGATCGCGCTGATGCGGCCGTCCTCGTCGAACTCGATCACGTCGGTCCCCGTGGCGAAGGACGTGCCGTCGCCGGTGAGGATCTCCCACCGCAGCCGGGCCCGGCCGTGGTGCACCTCGGGCCGCTCGCGCCGGCGGACCGTGGCGGGTCCCCGGTGCGACACGAACTGGTCCCGGAAGTCCGCGAGCGCCGCGGCCCCCCGCAGGAAGCCGACGGCGGCGCGGTACTCGACCGTGTCGGTGAAGACCTCCGAGGCCAGGCGGTGCCGTCCGCCCTCCGGGCCGGTGTTCCAGAAGCGCGTGTACCGCTCCAGCTGCTCGAACGCGTCGGCGGCGCCCTCGTTCCGCTCCGCCGCCGGTGCTGTCGTTCCGCTCATGACGGGTGTCCCTTCGTCCGGCGCGGTGCCGTGCGGCGCACCGCGCTCCGGTCTCCGACTGTGCGAGCCCGCGGGCCGGCTGTCGATGACCTGCCAGGTCATTGCCGTCGTGCGCCCCACGCGTCAGCCTGGGGCCATGACGACGACCACCGCACCGGTCGGGGCGCAGCTGCGGCAGTGGCGCGAGCGCCGCCGCCGTTCCCAGCTGGACGTGTCGCTCGCAGCCGAGCTGTCCACCAGGCACCTGAGCTGCGTCGAGACCGGGCGCGCGAACCCGAGCCGGGACATGATCCGCCGGCTGTGCGACGAACTGGACGTGCCGCTGCGGGAGCGCAACCCGCTCTACCTCGCCGCCGGGTTCGCCCCGGTGCACGGCGAGCGGGCGTTCGCCGATCTGGGCGCGGCACGTGCCGCCGTGGAGGCGGTGCTCACGGGGCACGAGCCGAACCCGGCGCTCGCGGTCAATGTGCGCTGGGAGCTGCTGGCCGCGAACCGCGCGATGGAACAGTTCCTCGGCGACGTGGGGCGGGAGCCGTCGGAGCCGCCGTTCAACGTGCTGAAGGCGACCCTGCGTCCCGACGGGATGGCCGGGCGCATCCGCAACCTCGCGGAGTGGCGCGCGCACGTCCTGCGCCGGGTCCGCCGCCAGCTGGAGCGGACGGCCGACGTCGGTCTGGCCGAGCTGCTCGCCGAGCTGGAGAGCTACCCGGCCCCGCCGCGGACGGACCCGCCCGCCCCGGCCGGTGAGGCGAACGACCTGGTCGTCCCGCTGCACCTGGCGTCCGAGCACGGGGAACTCGCGCTGCTGTACACCACGACGGTCTTCGGCTCACCGCGTGACGTGACGCTGGACGAGATCGCCATCGAGACGTTCTTCCCCGCGGACCGCGACACGGCGGCCCTCATGCGCGAACTGTCCGGCTGACGCCCCCGGCCGGTGCCGTGAGGTGGGCCGGCCGCGAGCCGGTCAGTCGGCCTCGGGTGGCAGGGCCAGCCCCTTCAGGCGGGCAGGGTCGGCCAGGATGTAGAGGGCCGTGATGCGGCCGTCCTGGACCGTGACGGACATGACCGAGCCGACGCGGCCGTCGACCACGCCGACCAGGCCGGGTGCGCCGTTGACGAGGACCGTGCGGGCCCGCGCGTTGAAGCGGGCGAACATCATCGCCGACTCGGCCACCTGCCGCGCGCCCCGCAGCGTCTTCGAGCCGGCCACGCCCCGGACCAGCGCGCCCGCGTCCGCGCGCAGCACCACGTCCGGGTGCAGCACCGCGACCAGCGCCTCGAAGTCGCCGGTGCGTGACGCGGCGCGGAAGGCGTCGAGGGCCTGCCGCTGCCGTCCGGCGTCGGGATCGGCCGGCGGGGTGGAGTCGCGGACCCGGCGGCGGGCCCGGCTGGCGAGCTGCCGGGTCGCGGCCGCGCCGCGCTCCACCACCGGGGCGATGTCGTCGAAGGGCACGGCGAACATGTCGTGCAGCACGAACGCCAGCCGCTCGTCGGGGTCCAGCGCCTCCAGCACGACCAGCAGCGCCACGCCCACCGAGTCGGCCTCCAGCGCCTCCTTCTCCGGGTCCACCCGGGACAGCGGCCGGATCACCGGGTCGGGCACGAAGGTGTCGTCCATCGGCTGCTCACGGCGGGCGCTGCGCGAACGCAGCAGGTCCAGGCAGATCCTGCCGGTCACGGTGGTCAGCCAGCCGCCCAGGTTGTCGATACCGCCGGGCTCCACCCGGCCCAGTCGCAGCCACGCCTCCTGCACGGCGTCCTCCGCCTCGGAGACCGAGCCGAGCATCCGGTAGGCGACCGCCATGAGGTGGGCCCGGTGGTCCTCGAAGGCCCGCGCGAGCCGCTCCTCGTCTCCCCCCACGGCGGTCACCGCGGAAACAGCTCGAAGGCGACCGCGGGGCGGTTCCCGAACCGCTTCCCGGTCTCCTCCGCGAAGCCGGTCAGCAGCGTGCGCGCGTACGTCTCGGGGTCCTCGTCGGTGAGCGCCTCGATGTAGGTGCGGTGCTCCAGCAGGGAACGCACCGCCCGCTCCAGCCCCGCGGTCGCGTCCACGGCGTGGGTGGGCGCGCCGGATCCGGCGACCGCCACCCAGCGCACGCCGTCCCAGGGTTCGAGCCCCTGCTCGGTCAGCTCGGGGAAGATCCAGCGGTTGCCGGCGTCCCCGGCCGCGTCGAGCGTGGCCCGGCCGACGGCCACGTGGTCCGGGGTGTTCCAGGCGGTGCCGCCCCAGGTGTCCCGGTGGTTCAGGGTGATCACCAGCTCGGGCCGGTACCGGCGGATCGCCGCCGCGATGTCCCGGCGCAGGGCCGGACCGTACTCGATCACGCCGTCCGGGTGGTCGAGGAAGGCGACCTCCGAGACGCCCACCACGGCGGCGCTCGCCCGCTGCTCGCGCTCCCGGAGCGGTCCGCACGCACTCGTTTCCAGGGTGTCGATGCCCGCCTCGCCGCGGGTCGCGAGGACGTAGGAGACCTCACGGCCGGCGTCGGTCCAGGCGGCGATCGCCGCCGCGCACCCGTACTCCAGGTCGTCCGGGTGCGCGACCACGGCCAGGGCGCGCCGCCAGTCGTCGGGCAGGGGCGGGAGTTGACTGATCGTCGGCTCGGTCATGACCGGCAGACTAACCCCGTGCACCGACAGCGCACGGGGGCGCGCGGTCAGGCCTCGTCGCGGGCGAGGGCGAGCAGCCGGTCCAGGACCCGGGGGCCGCCGACGCGGACGCCGTCGTGCTCGAACTCGTCGGTGACCCAGGTGCGCAGTCCGCGGATCGCGCGGGCGGTGGCCAGCGCGTGTGCGGTGTCGACGTACATGTCGTCGTGGTAGACGGCCGCCGCGACCGGGACCTCGTTGGCGGCCAGGCGCGCCGGGTCGTACAGCGGGGTCCAGTCGGTGCGCGCGGCGAACAGTTCGGCGGTCTCGCGCAGCGGGCGCAGCGCCGGGTCGCAGTCGAAGACCCAGGGGTGGATGGTCTCACCGGTGAACAGCAGCGGCTCGTCGCCGGCGAGCGCCTTGGCCGCGTCGAACCGCGGGAACTCGGACCGAACGCGTTCGGCGGACCAGGCGGTGGGCCGGGCGTCCTGGGCGTAGATCGCCTCGTGCACCAGGGCGTACAGCGGGTGTCCGGCGAACGACAGCAGCGCCTGTGCCTGCTCCTGGAAGGCGTCGGAGAGCGCGGGGCCGCCCGGGGTGGGGACGAACGCGTCCTCCAGGAGGTGGTGCAGGCGGTGGCTGCCGTCGCCGCCGCCGAGCATCATGCCGAAGGACTGGAACGCCTCGACGGTGAACCGGTAGCCGTTCGGCAGGACCACGTCGTGGGTGAGGAGGTGGTCGGCGATACGGCGGGCGCGCTCGACGTCCTGCGGGTAGCGGGCGTAGTGGGCGGCGACCTTCCGCTCGATGCGCGGGTAGGCGGCCCGGTAGACGTCGTCGGCGTGCGCGTCGAGGGAGGGCAGGCCGCCGGTGATCAGGGCGGTGTCCAGGCCCTCCGGGGCCAGGGAGAGGTAGGTGACGGTGCAGAAGCCGCCGAAGCTCTGGCCGAGCACGGTCCACGGGGCGCCGCCGGTCACCTGGGGGCGGATGACCTCGCAGTCCCGCACGATCGAGTCGGAGCGGAAGTGCGTGAGGTAGCCGGCCTGCTCGGCGGGGCCGCCGCGGAGCGGGAGCGTCTGCCGGTTGGCGGGGGTGGAGCTGCCGGTGCCGCGCTGGTCGAGCAGGAGCACCCGGTACTCCTCCAGGGCGCGGCCGAGCCAGGCCGGCTTTCCGACGAAACGGTTCGCCCCGAAGCCGGGGCCGCCCTGGAGGTAGAGCAGCCAGGGCAGGTCCTGGCCGGCCTTGTCACTGGCGACGACCTCGCGCGCGTACAGCTCGATCGTCTCCCCCGAGGGGTTGGCGTGATCGAGGGGCACGGCGAACCGGCGGTCGGTGAGGACCACGCCGGGCTGGCGGTAGGTGTCGGTCAACGGGACTCCCGGGACGAACGGATTGTCGGGCCGCGACCCAGTTCAGCACATGTTCCTGCGGCCAACGACCCCGGGATCATGAAAATGTTCCCGGGCGACGGTCAGCGGGCGGAGAGGCTGGAGCGCCGGACCACCAGTTCCGGGGCGAGCACGACCCGGCGGTGCTCGTGCGGCGTGTCCGTCTCCTCGGTCTCCTCCAGCAGGAGTCCGGCCGCCAGCGCGCCCATGGTGACGGCGGGCTGGCGCACCGAGGTGAGCGGTACGGCCGCCGCGGCGGCGAACTCGATGTCGTCGTAGCCGACGATCGCCAGGTCGTCGGGGACGCCGACGCCGGCCGCGTACATCGCCTGGAGCACGCCGAGGGCGAGCAGGTCGTTGGCGCAGAACACGGCCGTGGGGCGGCGGGACAGTCCGAGGAGCCGGGCGCCCGCGTCTCGTCCGGCGGCGACGTCGAGTCGCTCGGTGGGCAGTTCGTGCAGGCTGTCGGGGCCGAGTCCGGCCTCGGCGAGGGCGTTCAGGGCGCCGGTGCGGCGGTCCCTGACCTGGTTCAGTCCGGGCGGGCCGCTGACGTACGCGACGGAGCGGTGCCCGGCGTCGACGAGGTGCCGTACGGCCAGGGCGCCGCCCGCCACGTCGTCCACGGAGACCGAGCACTCGGTGGTGCCCTCGGCGACCCGGTCGACCAGCACGAACGGGATGCCGTGCCGGCGGAACGCCCCGATGTTGCGGCCGGTGGCGTCGGCGGGGGTGAGCAGCACGCCCCGCACCCGCTGCTCCGCGAAGAGGGACAGGTACTCGGCCTCCTCGCCGGGGCTCTGGGCGCTGTTGCAGACCATGACGCCCAGACCCGCCTGGCGGGCGGCGCGCTCGGCGCCGCGGGCGACGTCGACGAAGAAGGGGTTGCCCATGTCGAGGACGAGCAGGCCCATGATGCGGCTGCGGCCGGCGCGCAGCTGGCGGGCGGACTCGCTGCGTACGTAGCCGAGCCGGTCGATGGCGGACAGCACCCGGGCCCGGGTCTCGGCGGCGACCGTGTCCGGGCGGTTGATCACGTTGGAGACGGTGCCTACCGAGACTCCGGCGACGCGGGCGACGTCCTTGATACCCACCGACTGGGCCATCGGACAGGGACCTCCAGTGGTACGAGGGGGCGGGGGGCGGCGCGGCGGGCCATCACACTACCCGCACGGCCGCCCCTTTCCGGTCACGGGCGAGGTGGGGACGTGCCCGTCGGCCGAGGTGGAATGTCTCGGTGAGCTGGGTCGTCGCCTCGTCGGGCCGGGATCCGTCGAGGGGCCCGAAGAAGGGTGCCCTCTCGGCCCGCCGGCGGGCGTTGGCCCCGGTGGCCTCCGTGCCGGCCTTCGCCGCCTTCGAAGTCGTCGGTCCGAGGAAACACACGCGTCGCACGGGCCGCGCCTTTCCGCCGGGCCGGGTGACGGGTCAGAAGTCGAACCGGTCGATGTTCCCGGCGTTGAAGACGGTGGGCTTACCCAGGTTGATCACTCCGTCCTTGCCGATGGTGTACTCGCCCATCGCGCCGGCCGTGAACGTCTCGCCCTCCTGGCCGGTGATCTGGCCGGACGCGAGCGCGACCGCGGTGCGGGCGGCCAGTTCGCCGAGCTTGGCCGGGTCCCACAGCTCGAACGCCTCGACGGTGCCGTTCTTGACGTACTTGCGCATGTCGTTGGGAGTGCCGAGGCCGGTCAGCTTGACCTTGCCCCGGTACTTGGAGCCGGACAGGTACTGGGCGGCGGCCTTGATGCCGACGGTGGTCGGGGAGATGATCCCCTTCAGGTTCGGGTACTCCTGGAGCAGGCCCTGGGTCTGCTGGAAGGACTGCTGGGCGTCGTCGTTGCCGTAGGCGACCTTGACCAGCTTCATGTCCTTGTACTTGGGATCCTTGAGCTCGTCCTTCATGAACTCGATCCAGGTGTTCTGGTTGGTCGCGGTCTGCGCGGCGGACAGGATGGCGATCTCGCCCTTGTGGCCGATCTGTTCGGCGAGGAGCTGCACCTCGGTGCGGCCCAGGTCCTCGGCGGACGCCTGGGACACGAAGGCGTTGCGGCAGCCGGGGGTGGTGTCGGAGTCGTAGGTGACGACCTTGATGCCGTTCTTCATGGCCTGCTTCAGCGCGGTGCACAGGGCGCCGGGGTCCTGCGCGGACACGGCCATCGCGTCGACCTGCTGCTGGGTGAGGGTGTTGACGTAGGAGACCTGGCCGGCGGTGTCGGTGGCGCTGGTGGGGCCGACCTCCTTGAAGGTGGAGCCGAGTTCCTTCACGGCCTTCTCCCCGCCCTTGTCGGCACTGGTGAAATACGGGTTGTTGACCTGCTTGGGCAGGAAGCCGACGGTCAGGCCCTTCCTGGTGGCCGCGTCCGGGTCGGCCTTGCCCGCGGAGCGGGCCGCTTTGCCCTCGTTCTTGACGTCCTCCTTGGTGGTGCCGCCGCAGGCGGTGACGGCCAGGGCGAGGGAGGTGACGGCGGCGAGCGCCGCGCAGGGACGGCTCAGGGATGCCTTGCGCATGGTGGGTTCCTTAGGGACGAGGACGGTTCAGGAGGTCGGTGCGGTCGTCCTGGGTGCGGGCGCCGTGGGGCCCGGGGGTGGTGCGGCGGCGGCCCGGCGTGCGGCGCGGGCGACGGCGGTCTGCCGGGCGACGCGCGGGCCGAGGACGGACAGCACCAGCAGCACGCCGGTGACGACGGTCTGGGACTGGGCGGAGACGTCCCTCAGGCTCATCACGTTCTGCAGCGCGCCCAGCAGGAACACCCCGGCGATCGCGCCGCCGAGGGTGCCCTTGCCGCCGTCGAAGTCGATGCCGCCGAGCAGCACGGCCGCGACGACGGACAGTTCGAGGCCGGTGGCGTTGTCGTAGCGGGCGCTGGCGTAGTGCAGGGCCCAGAAGACGCCGGTGAGGGCCGACATCAGGCCGGTGACCGTGAACAGGATCAGCTTCTGGCGCCTGACGCGGATGCCGGTGAACCGGGCGGCCTCCTCGCCGGCCCCGATCGCGAACAGCGACCGGCCGAAGGGGGTGGCGTGCAGGGCGACGACGGCGATCGTGAGCAGCGCCAGGAACGGCAGGAAGGCGTACGGGACGAAGGTGTCGCCGACGCGTCCGGCGGCGAAGTCCAGGTAGGCGGCGGGGAAGTCGGTGACCGCGTCGGAGCCGAGCACGATCTGCGCGATGCCCCGGTAGGCGGCGAGGGTGCCGATGGTGACGGCGAGGGAGGGCAGCCCGAGCCGGGTCACCAGCAGGCCGTTGACCAGGCCGCACACGACGCCGATGAGCAGGCAGACCGGGATGATCGCCTCGATGGCCATGCCCTGGTTCCACAGGGCGCCCATCACCGCGCCGGACAGGCCCGCCGTGGACGCCACGGACAGGTCGATCTCGCCGGACACCACGAGCAGCGTCATGGGCAGGGTGATCAGCGCGATCGGCAGGGTGTTGCCGATGAGGAACGACAGGTTGAGGGCGTTGCCGAAGCCGTCGACGGTGGTGAAGGACAGCAGCAGGACGACGACGAGCAGGGCGCCGACGACCGTGTCCCAGCGAACGGCGCGCGTGAGGGAGTCAGGCATGACGGGCGTTCCTCTTCTTCAGGGCGGAGGCCACGCGCAGCGCGACGATCCGGTCGACCGCGATGGCGAGGACGAGCAGGACGCCGTTGATGGCGAGCACCCACACGGAGCTGACGCCGAGGGCGGGCAGCACACTGTTGACCGAGGTCAGCAGCAGCGCGCCGAGGGCGGCTCCGTAGACGCTTCCTGAGCCGCCGGTGAAGACGACACCGCCGACCACGACGGCGCTGACGACGGTGAGTTCGTAGCCGGTGCCGGTGCCCGAGTCGACGTTGCCGAAGCGCGCGAGGTACAGCGCGCCGGCCAGACCGGCGAGGGCGCCGCAGAAGGTGTACGCGGCGAGGATCCGCACCCGGACGGGGATGCCGGCGAGCCGGGCCGCCTCCGGGTTGGAGCCGAGCGCGTACAGCTCGCGCCCGCCGCCGAAGTGCCGGAGGTAGTACGCCGTCGCCACCAGCACCACGAGCGCGATGAGCGCCAGGTACGGCACGGCGGAGACGCCGCCGGAGCCGAAGTCGACGAAAGTGCCCGGGAGATCGGCGGCGGTGATCTGGCGGGAGCCGACCCAGATCGAGTCGATGCCGCGGATGATGTACAGCGTGCCCAGGGTGACGACGAGGGCGGGTACCTGGCCGAGGGAGACGAGCGCGCCGTTGAGCAGGCCGAAGCCCATGCCGAGCAGGACGGCGAGGGCGACGGCGACGACCGGGTTCCCGCCGCCCTGGAGGTGGAGGCCGGCGGCGAAGGCGCTGATGCCGAGGGTGGAGCCGACGGACAGGTCGACGTTGCGGGTGATGACGACCAGGGACTGGCCGGTGGCGACCAGCACCAGGATGGTCGCGTTCAGCAACAGGTCCTTGATGCCCTGTTCGGACAGGAACTCGCTGTTGCCGGCCTGGGTGACGGCGATCATCACCACGAAGACGGCGAGGATGGCGAGTTCGCGCATCTTGAAGACGCGGTCGGCCAGCCGGGCGGCGCCGACCTTCGGCACCTCGGCGACGGGGGCTTCGTCGGGAGCGGTGACCGTCATGCGGTGCCCCTTTCGTTCGCTTCTCCGCCCGGGCGGCGCAGAGGTGCGGGCGTCGTGTCCGTCTGCGGGCCGGTGGCCGCACGTGCTCCCCCACTGCCTGAAGGGCGTGGGCGGTACCCCCGTCTCACGCGGCCCTCCCGGTGGCTGCGGCCATCACGGTTTCCTCGGTGGCGTCGGTGCGGGGGATCTCGGCGGTGAGCCGGCCCTCGTGCATCACCAGCACGCGGTCGGCCATGCCGAGGATCTCGGGCAGGTCGGAGGAGATCATCAGGACGGCCACGCCGTCGGCGGCGAGCTGCGACAGCAGCCGGTGCACCTCGGCCTTGGTGCCGACGTCGATGCCGCGCGTGGGCTCGTCGACGATCAGCACCTTCGGGTTCGTGGCGAGCCACTTGGCGAGGACGACCTTCTGCTGGTTGCCGCCGGACAGGGTGTTCACCGAGTCGGCGATCCGGGCGTACTTGACCCGCAGTTTGACGGCCCAGTCGAGGGAGCGGCTGCGTTCGGCGCCGCGGTCCATCAGGCCGGCCCGTACGGTGGTGCCGAGGCCGGTGAGGCCGATGTTGCGCTCGATGGACAGGTCCGTCACCAGGCCCTGGGCGCGCCGGTCCTCGGGGACCAGGGCGAGTCCGGCGGCCATGGCGGTGGAGGGGGCGCCGTTGGTCAGCTTCTGCCCGTCGACCTCCACCTCGCCGGCGTCCCGGCGGTCGATGCCGAACACCGTGCGGGCCACCTCGGTACGTCCTGCGCCGACGAGTCCGGCGAGCCCCACGATCTCGCCGCGCCGTACGTCGAAGGAGACGTCGGTGAAGACACCCTCGCGGGTCAGGCGGCGCACGCGGAGGGCGACCTCTCCGGGCGTCACGTCCTGCTTGGGGTAGAGCTCGGCCAGGTCACGTCCGACCATGCGGCGCACCAGGTCGTCCTCGGTCATGCCGTCGAGGGGTTCGCTCGCGATCCGGGCGCCGTCGCGCAAGGTGGTGACGCGTCGGCAGATCGCGAAGATCTCCTCGAGCCGGTGCGAGATGAACAGCACCGCGGCGCCCTGGTCCCGCAGGGTGCGGACGACGCCGAAGAGACGGGCGACCTCGCTGTGGGTGAGGGCGGCGGTGGGCTCGTCCATGATCAGGACGCGGGCGTCGAAGGAGAGCGCCTTGGCTATCTCGACGATCTGCTGGTCGGCGATGGACAGTCCGCGGGCCGGACGGTCCGGGTCGAGTGCGACGCCGAGCCGCTTCATCAGCGCGGCCGTGGCGTCGCGGGTGCCCTTGTGGTCGATCCGGCGCAGCGCGCGGCGGGGCTGGCGCCCCATGAAGATGTTCTCGGCGATCGACAGGTCCGGGAAGAGCGTCGGCTCCTGGTAGATGACGGCGATGCCGGCGTCGCGGGCGTCGCCCGGCCCGTGGAAGACGGCTGGCCTGCCGTCGAGCAGCACCTGGCCCGCGTCCGGCCGGTGCACTCCGGCGAGCGTCTTGATGAGGGTCGACTTGCCGGCTCCGTTCTCACCGGCCAGGGCGTGCACCTCCCCGGCGAACAGCTCCAGGGAGACGTCCCGCAGCGCGCGGACCGCGCCGAAGGACTTGGAGATCCCCTTGAGTGCGAGAACCGGGGCCGGACCCGTGTCGGACGGGTGGGTCATGAGGGCTCCTCGACTACGCCGGCGGGTCGGCCCTCACGGCGTCGTGAAAGGTTTCAACTGGGTTGCCGGGACGGTAGGCGCGTCACCCATGTCACGTCAATGGGTCCCGGTCGAAAAACTTTCGACTGCCGTGGGCGATAACCAGGTCACGGCGGACCGACGTCGCCACGGGGGTTGACACCCCTTCGGAGGGCACCTAGCTTCGCGTTCTGAATCGTTTCATCCAGTGGTCGTCACGACCCGATGTCACAGGAGCCCCTGACGTGACCGAGCTCGCCGCGGTGAAAGCCGCCCTCAAGACCCAGGCAGTCGAGACGCCGTCGTGGGCGTACGGGAACTCGGGCACCCGGTTCAAGGTGTTCGCGCAGCAGGGTGTCCCGCGTGATCCGCGGGAGAAACTGGACGACGCGGCCAAGGTCCACGAGTTCACGGGCGTGGCGCCGACCGTGGCGCTGCACATCCCCTGGGACACGGTCGACGACTACGCGGCGCTGGCCCGGCACGCGGAGGACCGCGGGCTGCGGCTGGGCACGATCAACTCCAACACGTTCCAGGACGACGACTACCGGCTGGGCTCCGTCTGCCACCCGGACGCGGCCGTGCGCAGGAAGGCCGTGGACCATCTGCTGGAGTGCGTCGACATCATGGACGCGACCGGCTCCAAGGCTCTCAAGCTGTGGTTCGCGGACGGCACCAACTACCCGGGGCAGGACGACGTCCGGGCGCGGCAGGACCGGCTGGCCGAGGCGCTCGCCGAGGTGTACGGGCGGCTCGGCGCGGACCAGCGCATGCTGCTGGAGTACAAGCTGTTCGAGCCGGCGTTCTACGCGACGGACGTGCCGGACTGGGGGACGGCCTACGCGCACTGCCTCAAGCTGGGGCCGAAGGCGCGGGTCGTGGTCGACACCGGGCATCACGCGCCCGGCACCAACATCGAGTTCATCGTGGCGACGCTGCTGCGGGAGGGGAAGCTCGGGGGGTTCGACTTCAACTCGCGGTTCTACGCCGACGACGACCTGATGGCCGGCGCGGCCGACCCGTTCCAGCTGTTCCGGATCATGTACGAGGTGGTACGCGGGGGCGGGTTCACGGCGGACGTGGCGTTCATGCTGGATCAGTGCCACAACGTGGAATCGAAAATTCCCGCGATCATCCGGTCCGTCATGAACGTGCAGGAGGCCACCGCCAAGGCGTTGCTCGTCGACCGGTCGGCGCTGGCCGACGCTCAGCGGGCGGGGGATGTGCTGGGGGCCAACGCCGTGCTGATGGACGCGTTCGACACGGACGTGCGGCCGCTTCTGAGGGAGGTCCGGGAGGAGATGGGGCTGGATGCCGATCCCATGGCGGCGTACGCGCGGTCGGGATGGGCCGAGAAGATCGTCGCTGAGCGGGTGGGCGGGGAGCAGGCCGGCTGGGGGGCGTGAGGTTCCGCTCCCTCACGGGGTGCGGGTCCGTCGTGGTCGAGCGCGCAGCTCCCCGCGCCCCTGAAGTACGTGCGCTCACCCCCCTCTTCACAAGGACTGGTTGTCATGGTCAACGGCGAAGTCGCTGCTCTGCTCGCTCGGTCGCATCGGCTGGGGAGCGATCCCCGGAACACCAACTACGCCGGGGGGAACGCCTCCGCGAAAGGTGCCGAGGCCGATCCCGTCACCGGGGGTGATGTGGAGCTGATGTGGGTCAAGGGGTCCGGTGGGGATCTCGGGACGCTCACCGAGGACGGGCTGGCCGTGTTGCGGCTGGACCGGCTGCGGGCGCTCGTCGACGTGTATCCCGGCGTGGAGCGCGAGGACGAGATGGTGGCCGCGTTCGACTACTGCCTGCACGGCAAGGGAGGTGCCGCGCCCTCCATCGACACCGCGATGCACGCACTGGTGGACGCCGCCCACGTCGATCACCTGCACCCCGACTCCGGCATCGCGCTGGCGTGTGCCGCCGACGGGGAGAAGCTGACCGCCGAGTGTTTCGGGGACACCGTGGTCTGGGTGCCGTGGCGGCGGCCCGGGTTCCGGCTGGGGCTGGACATCGCCGCCGTGAAGGAGGCCAACCCGCAGGCCGTCGGCTGTGTGCTGGGCGGACACGGGATCACCGCGTGGGGCGACACCTCCGAGGAGTGCGAGCGGAACTCGCTGCACATCATCCGCACCGCCGAGCGGTTCCTCACCGAGCGCGGCCGACCGGAGCCGTTCGGTCCGGTGGTCGACGGGTACGAGGCGCTCCCCGAGGAGGAGCGGCGGGTGCGGGCGGCAGCTCTGGCGCCGTTCGTGCGGGCGATCGCCTCGCAGGACCGGCCGCAGGTGGGGCACTTCGACGACTCCGGCACCGTCCTGGACTTCCTGGCGCGGGCCGGGCATCCGCGGCTGGCCGCGCTGGGGACGTCGTGCCCGGACCACTTCCTGCGCACCAAGGTGCGTCCGCTGGTGCTGGATCTGCCGCCGTCCGCGCCGCTCGACGAGGCGGTGACCCGGCTGGAGGAGCTGCACGCGGACTACCGCCGCGAGTACGCCGCCTACTACGAGCGGCACGCGGAGCCGGACTCCCCCGCGATGCGCGGCGCCGACCCGGCGATCGTGCTGGTGCCGGGCGTCGGCATGTTCAGCTTCGGCAAGGACAAGCAGACGGCGCGGGTGGCCGGGGAGTTCTACCTCAACGCGATCAACGTGATGCGCGGGGCCGAGGCGGTCTCCAGGTACGCGCCGATCGAGGAGTCGGAGAAGTTCCGCATCGAGTACTGGGCGCTTGAGGAGGCCAAGCTGCGCCGGATGCCGCCGCCGAAGCCGCTGGCGACCCGGGTGGCGCTGGTGACCGGGGCGGGCAGCGGGATCGGGAAGGCCATCGCGCGGCGCCTGACCGCCGAGGGCGCGTGTGTCGTCGTGGCCGATGTGAACGCGGAGAACGCGGCCCTGGTCGCGGAGGAGCTGGGCGGGCCGGACAAGGCCGTCGCGGTGACCGTGGACGTGACCGACGAGGAGCAGGTCGCCACCGCGTTCGAGGAGGCGGTGCTCGCCTTCGGCGGCGTGGACCTGGTGGTGAACAACGCCGGGATCTCCCTCTCCAAGCCGCTGCTCGAGACGACGGCCGAGGACTGGGACCTCCAGCACGCCGTCATGGCGCGCGGTTCCTTCCTGGTGTCGCGGGAGGCGGCGCGGGTGATGACCGCCCAGCGCCTCGGCGGCGACATCGTGTACATCGCCAGCAAGAACGCGGTGTTCGCCGGCCCCGACAACATCGCGTACGCGGCGGCCAAGGCCGATCAGGCGCACCAGGTGCGGCTGCTGGCGGCGGAGCTGGGTGAGCACGGCATCCGGGTCAACGGCGTCAACCCCGACGGTGTGGTGCGCGGTTCGGGCATCTTCGCGGGCGGGTGGGGTGCTCGGCGGGCGGCCGTGTACGGGGTGCCGGAGGAGAAGCTGGGCGAGTTCTACGCGCAGCGGACGCTGCTGAAGCGCGAGGTGCTGCCGGAGCACGTGGCGAACGCCGTGTTCGCGCTGACGGGCGGTGACCTCACCCACACCACCGGGCTGCACGTCCCGGTCGACGCCGGCGTCGCCGCCGCGTTCCTGCGATGAGCGGCGGGGCGGGGGCGTACGCGGCGGTCGACCTCGGTGCGTCCAGCGGGCGCGTCATGGTCGGCCGGGTGCGCCCCGGCAGCCTGGAGCTGACCGAGGCGCACCGCTTCCCGAACCGTCCGGTGCGGGTACCGGAAGGGCTGCGCTGGGACGTACTGGGGCTGTACGCCGGGGTGCTGGACGGGCTGCGGGCGGCCGGCGCCGTCGATTCGGTCGGCATCGACAGCTGGGCCGTCGACCACGGGCTGCTCGACGCGGACGGGGCGCTGCTCGGCAACCCGGTGCACTACCGCGACGGCCGGACCGACGCGGTCGCCGAGAAGGTGTGGGCGACCGTGCCGGCCGGGGAGCTGTACGCGGCGACCGGGCTGCAGTACGCGCCGTTCAACACGTTGTACCAGCTCGTCGCGGCGCGCGGCACACGGCAGTTCGCGCAGGCCGAGCGGGTGCTGCTGATGCCCGACCTACTGGCGTACTGGCTGACCGGGGAGCAGGGCACCGAGCTGACCAACGCCTCCACCACCCAGCTGATCGACCCGCGCACCCGCACCTGGGCGCACGGGGTGGCGCGGCGGCTGGGCATCGACCTCGGGCTGTTCCCGCCGCTGCGCCTGCCCGGTGACCCGGCCGGGCTGCTGCGGCCCGGGGTGCTGGAGGAGACCGGGCTGACCGGCCCGGTGCCGGTGACGGCGGTCGCCTCCCACGACACGGCGTCGGCGGTGGCCGCGGTGCCGGCGGACGGCGAGCGGTTCGCGTACATCTGCACCGGCACCTGGTCGCTGGCCGGGCTCGAACTGGACGCGCCGGTGCTCACCGAGGAGAGCCGGGCCGCCAACTTCACCAACGAACTGGGGCTGGACGGGACCGTCCGCCACCTGCGCAACATCATGGGGCTGTGGCTGCTCCAGGAGTGCCTGCGGTCCTGGGGTGATCCGGACCTCGGCCCGCTGCTGCGCCGGGCGGCGGAGGTGCCGGCGCTGCGGTCGGTGGTGGACGCCGGGGACACCGCGTTCCTCGCGCCGGGGCGGATGCCGGAGCGGATCGCCGAGGCGTGCCGCGCCACGGGCCAGCCGGTGCCGGACTCCCCGGCCGCGACGGTGCGCTGCGTCCTCGACTCGCTCGCCCTGGCCCACCGCACCGCCGTGGAGGACGCCCAGCGGCTCACCGGACGGACGGTGGACGTGGTGCACGTGGTGGGCGGCGGCACCCGCAACGCCCTGCTGTGCCAGCTGACCGCCGACGCGTGCGGGCTGCCGGTGGTGGCCGGACCGACAGAGGCGGCGGCACTCGGCAACGTCCTCGTCCAGGCCCGCGCCGCCGGACGGGTCGGCGACCTCCCCGGCATGCGGCGGCTGTTGGCCGCCACCCAGCCGCTGATCCGGTACGAGCCGCGTGGCGGCACCCGGCCGTGGGCCGCCGCCCGCGCCCGGCTCGCCCGGGACTGACCGGGTCTCCCCCGGGCCGCCGGCTCCGCACTACCCTGCATCTCACCCGATGATCGACTGGACGAGGAGCCGCGATGCGCGTCGCTCTGTTCCTGACCTGCGTCAACGACACGCTCTATCCGGACACCGGGCGGGCCGTGGTGAAGCTCCTGACCCGGCTCGGTGTCGACGTCGACTTCCCCATGGCGCAGACCTGTTGCGGCCAGGCCCACTACAACACCGGGTACCGGCACGAGACGGAGCCGATGGCCCGCCACTTCGCCGACGTCTTCCGGCACTACGAGGCCGTCGTGACGCCGTCCGGGTCCTGCGGGGCGATGGTGCGGGAGCTGTACCCGCGGATGGGTGAGCGGGCCCGGTCCGAGGGGCGCGGCGACACCCTCGCGACGGTGCTCGCGCCGGTGGTGCCCAAGACGTACGAACTCACCGAGTTCCTGGTGGACGTGCTGGGGGTGACGGACGTCGGGGCGTACTACCCGCACCGGGTGACGTACCACCCGACCTGTCACGGGCTGCGCTCGCTGGGGCTGGGCGAACGGCCGCTGCGGCTGCTGCGGGCGGTGAAGGGGCTGGAGCTGGTGGAGCTGCCGGGCGCGGACGAATGCTGCGGGTTCGGCGGCACCTTCGCGCTGAAGAACGCCGACGTGTCGGCTGCGATGGGCGCCGACAAGGTGCGCAACGCCGAGTCGACCGGCGCCGAGGTGCTGTGCGCGGCGGACAACTCCTGCCTCATGCACATCGGCGGCACGATGACGCGGCTGCGCACCGGCATGCGGCCGGTGCACATCGCGGAGATCCTGGCGAGCACGGAGGAGGAGCCGGCCCTGTGAGCGGAACCTTTGTCGGTATGCCCGCGTTCCCGGCGGCGGCCCGGGAGGCCGTACGCGACACCACCCTGCGCGGCAATCTGCGGCACGCCACGCACACCATCCGCGCCAAGCGGGCCCGGGCGGTGGCGGAGCTGGACGACTGGGAGCGGCTGCGGCAGGCGGGGAAGCGGATCAAGGACCGCACGCTGCGTCATCTCGACCGTTACCTGGAGCAGTTGGAGGAGTCGGTGACGGCGGCGGGCGGCACCGTCCACTGGGCCGCCGACGCCGACGAGGCCAACCGGATCGTCGCGGAGCTGGTGAAGGCGACCGGTGAGACGGAGGTCGTCAAGGTGAAGTCGATGGCCACCCAGGAGATCGCCCTGAACGAGGCGCTGGAGGCCCGGGGAATCCACGCGTACGAGACCGATCTGGCCGAGCTGATCGTCCAGTTGGGCAAGGACCGGCCGTCGCACATCCTGGTCCCCGCGATCCACCGCAACCGCGGGGAGATCCGGGAGATCTTCACCCGGGAGATGGGCGAGTGGGGCCGTCCCGCGCCCGAAGGGCTCACCGACACGCCCGCCGACCTCGCCGAGGCGGCGCGGCTGCACCTGCGGGAGAAGTTCCTGCGCGCCAAGGTCGGCATCTCCGGCGCCAACTTCATGGTCGCCGAGACCGGCACGCTGGTGGTGGTGGAGTCCGAGGGCAACGGGCGGATGTGCCTGACCCTGCCGGAGACGCTGATCTCGGTGGTGGGCATCGAGAAGATCGTGCCGACCTGGCAGGACCTGGAGGTGTTCCTGCAGACCCTCCCCCGCTCCTCCACCGCCGAGCGGATGAACCCGTACACCTCGATGTGGACCGGGACGACGGACGGGGACGGTCCACGCACCTTCCACCTCGTCCTGCTGGACAACGGCCGCACCGACACCCTCGCCGACCAGGTGGGCCGGCAGGCGCTGCGCTGCATCCGCTGCTCCGCCTGCCTGAACGTCTGCCCGGTGTACGAGCGGGCCGGCGGCCACGCCTACGGCTCGGTCTACCCCGGACCCATCGGCGCCATCCTCAGTCCCCAGCTCCGGGGCACGGGAAGCGAGATCGACGCGTCGCTGCCGTACGCGTCGTCGCTGTGCGGGGCCTGCTACGAGGTGTGCCCGGTCGCCATCGACATCCCCGAGGTGCTGGTGCACCTGCGGGAGCGGGTGGTGGAGGGCGGCGAGGCCGTCCGCGAGGGCAACAAGGTGCGGCTGCGGCCCGCGAAGGGGCACGCCGCGGAGCGGGCGGCGATGCGCGCGGCCCGCTGGGCGTTCACCCGCCCCGGAGTGCTGCGCACCGGGCAGCGGGTCGCCTCGCGCAGCCGCCGGCTGCATCCCCGCACCCTGCCCGGGCCGGGCCGGGCGTGGAGCGGCACCCGGGACCTGCCCGCGGTGCCTGCGGAACCGTTCCGTGACTGGTGGCAGCGGACGCGCGGCGGAAAGGGCGGTGGGGCGTGAACAGCAGGGAGCGGATCCTGGGCCGGGTGCGGCGCGCGCTGGCGGACGTACCGCCGGGTGAGGACACGCCGGTCGAGCGGGACTACCTGCGCGAGCACGGGGAGCGGACCGCCGAGGAGACGGTGGACCTGCTGGCGGACAACCTGGCGGACTACCGGGCGGTCGTGCACCGCACGGACTCGGAGGAACTGCCGTACGTGATCATGCGGTTGCTCGCCGAGCGCGGACCGCAGTACGTGCTGGTGCCGCCGGGGCTGCCGCCGGAGTGGATGTCGGCCGCGGATCCCACGCGCGTGCACGACCGCGAGGTCAGCACCGCGCGGGAGCTGGACAAGGTGGAGAGCGTGGTGACGGGGTGCGCCGTGGCGATCGCCGAGACGGGCACGATCGTCCTCGACGGCTCCCCCGACCAGGGCCGGCGCCGGATCAGCCTGGTCCCCGACCACCACATCTGCGTGGTCCGCGTCCCGGACCAGGTGGTCGCGTCCGTCCCGCAGGCCTTGGAACGCCTCGACCCCACCCGCCCGTTGACCTGGATCTCCGGCCCGTCGGCGACCAGCGACATCGAACTCGACCGGGTCGAGGGCGTGCACGGGCCGCGCACCCTGGAGGTCGTCCTGGTCCGGTGACCCCCCTGCCGGGGGTGTCGGTGCGTACACCCCCAGGACGGGCACTGCGCCCCGTGTGGGCGGCTCTCCTCCTCCGTAGCGTCGTGACCAGGGCACAGGGCGTGCCGGACGGAGGAGATGACGATGGTGCGCAACAGGGCACGGCACATGCCCGGTACCGAACCCGCCGCCGAGGCGCTGCGCCTGGTGAAGGTCACCAAGTCGTACGGCGCGGACGGCAGCGCCGTGACCGCCCTCGACGGGGTGACGCTGGGCCTCGCGCGGGGCACGTTCACGGCGGTGATGGGGCCGTCCGGTTCGGGCAAGTCGACGCTGCTGCAGTGCGCGGCGGGTCTGGAGCGGCCGGACAGCGGGATCGTACGGGTCGACGGGACCGAGCTGACGGGTGCCGGCGAGACGGAGCTGACGACGTTCCGGCGCGGGCGGGTGGGGTTCGTGTTCCAGCAGTACAACCTGCTGGAGACGCTGACCGTCGCGCAGAACACCGTGCTGCCGCTGAAGCTGGCCGGCCGGCGGGTGGACCGGCGGCGGGCCACCGAGATCCTCACCGCCGTGGGCCTGGGCGACCGGCTCGGGCACCGCCCCGACCAGCTGTCGGGCGGTCAGCGGCAGCGGGTGGCGATCGCGCGGGCCCTGGTCACCGAGCCGCGGGTGATCTTCGCGGACGAGCCGACCGGCGCGCTGGACACGCGCAGCGCGCGGGAGGTGCTGGAGCTGCTGCGGCAGGCGGTGCGGGTGCACGGGCGGACCGTGGTGATGGTGACGCACGACCCGGTCGCGGCCTCCTGGGCGGACAGTGTGCTGTTCCTCGCGGACGGCAGGCTGGCCGGGCGGATGGACGCGCCGACGGCGGACGCGGTGGCGGAGCGGCTGGCGCACCTCGGCGACGAGACGTCCGTGGGGGTGTGAGCGATGCTCGTACTGGCTCTGCGGTCGGTCCGGGAGCGGCCCGGACGGTTCCTCGCGACGCTGCTGTCCGCGTTCCTGGGCGCGGCGATCGTCATGACGTTCAACTCGATGCACGACACCGCCGGGCAGCCGGGCGTGGACGCGGTCAGCTCGGAGACCCTCCGCACGGCGGCCGGTGTGGTCGGCGGTTACGGGACGCTGCTGGTGTTCTTCGCCGTCGCCTCGGCGCTGACGGTGAACGTGCGGCAGCGGGCGGCCGAGCTGGAGCTGCTGCGCTGCTCGGGGGCGACGCCCGGGCAGATCAGGCGGATGGTGGTGGGCGAGGCGGTGGTGGTGGCCCTGGTGGGCACGGCGGCGGCGACGCTGCCGGCGGTGCTGGGCGGGCGGCTGCTGCTGGAGGTGTTCCAGGACACCGGGCAGGTCGCCGGGTCGGTGGACCATTCCTTCGGTGCCGTCGCGCTGTCGTCCGGCGTCGGCATCACCCTGGTCGCCTCGGCGGGTGCGGCGCTGCTGGCACTGCGCCAGGTCTCGCGGGGGCGGCGCCCGCGGGGCGCGGGACGGCGGCGGCCGTTCCTCGCGTACGCGGCGCTGGTGGCCGGCGGGGCCGCGGCGTGCTCCACGTTCGCGTTCTCCGCGACGGACGACATGCTGATGGCGTTCCCGGCGCAGGGCGCGATCCTGCTGTCGGTGGGGTGCGCGCTGCTGGCGCCGCGGCTGCTGACCGGCGTGCTGGGCCGGCTGGCGCCGGGCGGCGCGAGCGGCTGGCTGGCGGTGCGGAACCTGCGGCAGCGGGCCGACGAGCTCGCCGGGACCCTGATGTCGCTGATCCTGTTCACGGCGGTGTCCACGGCGACCCTCACCATGCAGGCGCTGGAGAGCGACGAGGTGGCCGCCTCCGGCCTGGTGAAGTCCGTCGATGCCAAGAACCTCGAGACCCTCAACTACACCGTGGTCGGCATCGTCGTGGTGTTCGTCTGCGTGATGCTGGTCAACTCGCTGTACGCGGCGACCACGTACCGGGGCCGGGAGTTCGGGCAGCAGCGTCTCGCCGGGGCGACGCCCGGGCAGGTGCTGGGCGTGGTGGGAGCCGAAGGGCTGGTCCTGACGGTCGTGGGGCTGCTGTTCGGCACGCTGGCTGCGCTGGCCGGGATCGTCCCGTTCACCGTGGTCCGCAGCGACGCGGTGCTGCCGGGACAGCTGGCGGGCGTGTGGCCGGCCGTGGCCGCGGTCGGCGCGGCGGCGACCGTCGGCACGCTCCTGTTCACGGCGCGGCGCGTGCTGCGCACCCCGGCGGTGCGAGCGGTGGGCGCGACCGCGTGACACAGCGGTGAGCAAGCGCTTAGATAGGTGTCCGGGCACTCACGGGGTGCCCGGACACCGTCGTTCCCGCGCCCAGCCGGAGGCCGCAGTTGTTCACTTCCGTCGAAGACGTCTCCGCACGCCTCGCCGAGACCGGCTACCTGGCCTCCCCCGCCGTCGCCACCACCGTCTTCCTCGCCGCCCGGCTCGGCAAGCCGCTGCTGGTGGAGGGCCCCGCCGGGGTCGGCAAGACCGAGCTGGCCAAGGCCGTCTCCCGCGCCTGCGACGCCCGGCTGGTCCGGCTCCAGTGCTACGAGGGCGTGGACGAGTCACGCGCGCTGTACGAGTGGAACCACGCCAAGCAGCTGCTGCGGATCAGTGCCGGCCGGGGCGAGACGTGGGACGAGGCCCGCACGGACATCTTCGGTGAGGAGTTCCTGCTGCCGCGTCCGCTGCTCACCGCGATCCGCGGCGACGACCCCAAGGTGCTGCTGATCGACGAGACCGACAAGGCGGACGTCGAGATCGAGGGGCTGCTCCTGGAAGTGCTCGGTGACTTCCAGGTGACGGTCCCCGAGCTGGGCACGGTCACCGCGGCCCGGAAGCCGTTCACCGTCCTCACGTCCAACGCCACCCGCGAGCTGTCCGAGGCGCTGCGCCGCCGCTGCCTGTTCCTGCACATCGGTTTCCCCGACGCCGAGCTGGAGCGGCGGATCGTCCGGCTGAAGGTGCCGGACATCGACGCTGCGCTGGCCGAGTCCCTCGTGCGGGTGGTGGGCGCGCTGCGCGCGATGGACCTGCGCAAGGCGCCGTCGGTCGCCGAGACCGTCGACTGGGCCCGCACCCTGCTGGCGCTCGGCGCGAGCACCCTCGACGAGACGGTCGTACGGGACAGTCTGGGCGTGGTCCTCAAGCACCGGGACGACATCCGGAAGGCGGCGGCCAAGCTGGACCTGGACGCGCTGTGAGCACCACCGCGGACACGGATCTGGTGACCAGGCTGACCGGCCTTGTCGACGCGCTGCGCGGGCACGGCCTGCGGATCGGCACCGGGGAGACCGTGGACGCGGCGCGCGCGGTGGAGGCGCTCGGCCTCGACGACCGGGAGCTGCTGCGCGAGGGCCTGGCGGCGACCCTGCTGCACGGCGCCGACGCGCGCCCGGTGTTCGACGCGGTCTTCGACCTGTACTTCCCGCGCGGGGTGGGCCTGCCGGAGACCGGCGGCGACACCGACCGCGACGCGCTGCGCGACCGGCTGGCCGAGGCGCTCGCCGCGAACGACACCGCGGCGATGGCCCGGCTCGCGGTGGAGGCGGTCGACGGCTTTGGCGGATACGGCAGTTCACCCGGTTCGGACGGCTGGTCGTCGTACCAGGCGCTGGACCGGCTGCGCCCGCAGACGCTGTTGGCCCGGGTGCGCGACGAGGTGCGCGGACGCGAGGGGTCCGGGCACTTCGGCGACCGGCTCCTGGAGGACGAGATCCGGCGCCGTATCGAGGAGTTCCGGCGGCTGGTCACCGCGGAGGCGCGGCGCCGGGTCGCGGAACGCCGGGGCCGCGACCAGGTCGCCCGCCGCGCGGTGGCCCCGACCGCCGACCGGGTCGACTTCCTGTTCGCGGGCAAGGACCGGCTGGCCGAACTGCGCCGCACGGTGCAGCCGCTGGCCCGCAAGCTGGCGACGCGGATGGCCGCACGGCGCCGCAGGGCCGCCCGCGGCACCATCGACCTGCGCCGGACGCTGCGCGGCTCGCTGTCGACGGGCGGGGTGCCCGTACGTCCGGTGCTGCGCCGGCGCCGGCCCGCCCGGCCCGAACTGGTGCTGCTGTGCGACGTGTCGGGCTCGGTGGCCGGCTTCTCCGACTTCACGATGCTGCTGGTGCAGGCGCTGCACGACCAGTTCTCCCGGGTGCGGGTGTTCGCCTTCGTCAACCGGGTCGACGACGTGACCCGCCTGCTGGAGCACGGCGCGGCCGACCCGGAGGGCCTGGGTGCCCGCATCCGCGCGGAGGCCGAGCTCACCGCCTGGCACGGCAGCAGCGACTACGGCGCCGCCCTGGGCGAGTTCACCGAGCGGTACGGCGACACCGTGGGCCCGCGCACCACGGTGTTCGTGCTCGGTGACGCCCGCACCAACATGTCCGACCCGAACCTGCCGGCCGTTCGCGACCTGGCCCACCGCGCCCGCCGCGTCCACTGGCTCAACCCCGAGCAACGCGCCCTGTGGGGCACCGGCGACTCCGCCGCCCCGGCGTACGCGGACGTCGTCGACATGCACGAGTGCAGAAACGTACGGCAACTGGACGCGCTGGTGGGGCGGTTGCTGCCGGTGTGAGGTCGCACCCGACGTCGGTCAGGTCGGTGTCGGGGTCCAGCGTTGGGCGTCGGTGGCGTTGCAGTCGTGGATCTGGAGCGGGGTGCCGTCCGCGGTGCTTGCGGCCGGGTCGTCCAGGCAGCGGCCCGACCGGGGGTTGATCAGGGACGAGTCGGGGCCGGTGACCCAGCGCTGGGCTCCGGTGCCGTTGCACTGCCAGAGCTGGACCTTGGTGCCGTTCGCCGTTCCGCCGTCGCTGACGTCGAGGCAACGGCCCAGGGCTCGCAGCGTGCCGCCCGGGCCGGGGAGGAACGTCCACCGCTGGGCCGCCGTGCCGTTGCAGGTCCAGAGCTGTACGGGGGTGCCGTCGGCGGTGCCGGAGGCGCGGACGTCGACGCACTTGCCGGGGACGGCGGAGCGGAAGGCGGCCGTACGGGTCAGGCCGTCGGACGCCAGGGCGGACCGCACCAGCGCGGCCGCCGCCCTCATCCCCGCCTCGTTGGGGTGGTAGGTGGAGCGGCCCGCGGCCGGGCGGTAGGACTCCACCCAGGGGGTCGCGGAGCACGCGTCATGGCCGCGGCTCGCCCCGGCCAGGTCGACCAGGGCCGCCCCCGTCGCGGCGGCCGCGTCGGCGGTGGCGGCCGCCAGGCGCGCGGCGATGTCCCGTTCGTACGCCGCCTGTTCGCCGGTCAGCGGCGCGTCGGCGCATCCCCGGAGTCCGGCAGCAGGGTGAAGTAGGTGACCAGGTGGACGCGGGCCTCGGGCGCGCGGCGCGGACCGCGTGCACGATGTCCGCGATGCGGCCGGGCAGTTCGGGGAAGGTCCGCTCGATGGCGTCGCGGTTCACCGTCGGGCAGGTGGTGCCGCCGCTCGCCTGGCAGGAGTAGGCGTTGATGCTGCCGAGGTAGTTGACGTCGTTGCCGCCGATCGTGAGGGTGACCAGGCGGGTCGCCGAGGTCACGGCCTCGATCTGCGGCGGCCGGGTGCCCTGCCGTTCCCTCAGCACGTGCGCGGTGGTCGCGCCGCTGCACGAGACGTCCGTCAGGTTCGCCCCGATCTCCCGGGCGACGACGCCGGGGTAGTTGTTGGCGGACCGGGAGCAGTCGGACGCGCCGTCGCTCGTCTGAAGGGCGGGACACCGGGTCCGGCGGCGAAGGAACTGCCCAGTGCCACATAGTCCGTGCCCGCCTCGGCTGCGGCCTCGGCGGCAGCGGCGTGCGGCCCCGCGGAGGCGGACGCGGCCGGGGCGGCGACGGCCGCGGCCCACACCACCGCCAGCGCGCACACGGCTCGCGCCCAGGTCCGGGCCCGTAAGCGGTTGGTCGCGTGCGAACCCGGCATCGGCATCCTCCACGAAAGTCCGTGACCGTCACACAACGTTGTAAACGGACCCTAGCCGCGTCCTCGGGCCACGCCAAGACCGTCTGCCCGCCCTGGTGCGAGAGGATCGGGGCATGGCCGACTCCTCCTCAGCCCGGATCAACGCCCTCATCGTCGACGCGACGGACCCCGAGCGGCTCGCCGCGTTCTGGGCCGAGGTGCTCGGCCGCCCGGTCGTGGGACGCACCGGCCCCTACGTCTGGCTGCGCCGGATGAACGACCTGGGCCTGGGCTTCCAGCGCACCGACGCGCCCAAGGCCGGCAAGAACCGGATGCACTTCGACATCGCCGCACCCGATCCGGTCGCGGAGCAGCGCCGGATCGAGCGGCTCGGTGGGCGACGGCTGACGGAGTACGACGACGGCGGATTCCTGGTGATGGCGGACCCCGAGGGCAACGAGTTCTGCGTCATCCCGGCGGGACCCTTCGAACTCGACGACGAGGGCCGCGCGCACTACCTCGACCGACGTCGGGAGGGACGTGCCCGGCATGTGCACCGGACGACGCTCCCCTAGGGCCTGTCTGACCATGTCCGTCTGCTGCGCGACGCCATGCACGCACTGACGCCGCGCCCTCGCCCTCCGGGCGACGACGGAAATGGTCAGACAGCCCCTAGTCCGCCTTCGCGTAGTCCTGGGCCATGCCGCCCGCGAAGTCGTGGACGACGACCTGTTCGTCGCCGACGACCCACGCGTCGTGGCCCGGCGGGCAGACGAAGACGTCGCCCGGGCCGACCTCGCCCTCGGCGCCGTCGTCCATGCGGATGTGCAGGCGGCCCTGGAGCACGTAGCCGTTGTGGTGGATCCCGCAGGTCTCCGTGCCGGCGATCGGGCCGACCGACTCGGACCAACGCCATCCCGGCTCGAACGTGGCGACCGCGAAGTCCAGCCCCGTGAGGTGGACGGCTTCGAGGTGGCCCCTCGGGAAGTCGCGCCGCTCGTCGGCCTTGTCCAGCGTCTTCACCTCGAGCATGACCCTGCTCCCTTCCCGTCACCGGCCCGGCGGGACCAGGGCCGGCTCCTACCCCTTCATCGTCCGCCCGTCCACTCGGGGACGCCATCCGGGTGACGGTCCTGCACGGGCCCGCTCAGTCGGCGGGGCCGCAGAGCCGGGCGAAGCGTCCGGCGTCCACGTTGCCGCCGGAGAGGATCAGTCCGACGCGGGGCGGGAGCGGGCCCGCGCGCCCGGTGAGCAGCGCGGCGAGCGGAGTGGCCCCGCTCGGTTCGAGGACGATCTTCAGCCGGGTGAAGGCGAACCGCATCGCGTCCTTGATCGCCTCGTCGTCGACCAGCACGACGCCGTCCAGCAGGCGGCGGTTGACCGCGAAGGTCAGTTCGCCCGGGACGGGGACGGCCTGGCCGTCGGCGATGGTGCGGGCACGGGCACGGTGATCCGCCGCCCGGCCTCCAGGGACCGCTTGGTGTCGTCCCCCGCCTCCGGTTCGACGCCGATCACCCGGGTCGCCGGGTGCGGGCCCTTGACCGCGGTGGCGCTTCCGGCGATCAGTCCCCCGCCGCCGACCGGCACGACCAGTGCGCCCAGCTCACCCGTCTCCTCGACGAGTTCGAGTGCGGCGGTGCCCTGTCCGGCGATGACGTGCGGATGGTCGTAGGGCGGTACGAGGGTCAGGCCCCGTTCGGCGGCGAGGGCCTCGGCGACGGCCGCGCGGTCCCCGGTGTACCGGTCGTAGGTGACGATCGTCGCGCCGTATCCCTCGGTGGCCGCGCGCTTGGACGGCGGGGCGTCCTCCGGCATGACGACGACGGCGGTGGTGCCCAGTTCCCGGGGCGAGGGCGACGGCCTGGGCGTGGTTGCCGGAGGAGTAGGCGACCACCCCCCGGGACAGTTGCCCGGGGGTGAGCCGGGACACGGCGTTGTAGGCGCCGCGGAACTTGAAGGCGCCGACCCGCTGGAAGTTCTCGCACTTGAGGTGCACCTCGGCGCCGACGTGTGCGTCCAGGGTGCGGGAGCGCAGCACCGGCGTGCGGTGGGCGACGCCGCGGAGACGGGCGGCTGCGGAACGGATGTCGTCCAGGGTGATCGGCGGGGTGGTGGGCGTCACGCGGTCCCTCCGCAGGAAGTCGGTGGGTCCAGCCTACGCATCGGGGTCCGGCGACGTGCCCGGTCACGGCGGTCCGTGCCGGGGAATACCGGGTGCCCGGTCCGGTTGTCAGGCGCGAAGGAGGTGCCGAGTGGACACGACGTACTACGACCACGGAACGCCCGCCGAGCGCTGGGAGCGCGCCGGGATGTTCTTCGACGCCAAGGACTACACCGCCGCCGCACGGGTCCTGGGCGGCCTGGTCGAGGAGGTGCCGGAGCAGACCGGACCGCGTCTGCTGCTCGCCCGCGCCTACTACCACTCGGCCCAGCTGCGCCGCGCGGAGGCCGAGTTGCGGGTCATCGTGGACCGCGACCCGGTGGAGCACTACGCGCGGCTGATGCTGGGCCGCACCCTGCAGCGGCAGGGGCGGGACGACGAGGCGCAGCCCCATCTGCGGCTCGCGGCCGCGCTGGCGGGGAGTTCGACGACGTGTAGGCCGAAGGCCCGCGACACCGGTGCCCGGTTCCCCTCGGGAGCCGGGCACCGCGCGTCGAGGGCGCCGCGGAGCCACCGCCGTGCGGCCGCGGCGGTGGGCGATCCGCGCGGTCCGGGAGCGGTGGTGTGCCCCGGGAGGGACGTGTGAGCTGCGGCGCGCGCCGGCGGCGCATGCGATCCTGGCGGGATGGGAACTCCGAGCGATCGCGTGCCGTTGGCCGAGCGGGTCGAGCAACTGCTCGACGGAGAAGGTCCGTTGCGCATCGTCGCGGCGGGCGACCCGGTGCTGCGGGGCGGCACCGAGCCGTACGACGGCCAGTTGGACCCCGCGCTGTTGGCGCGGTTCGTGCGGGCCCTGCGGATCACCATGCGGACGGCCCCGGGTGTCGGGCTGGCCGCGCCGCAGGTGGGGTGGCGCTGCGGATCGCGGTGATCGAGGACCCGGCGCCGGTGCCCGAGGAGGTGCGGATCGCGCGCGGGGGTGCCGCAGCCGTTCCGGGTGCTGGTGAACCCCGCGTACGAGCCGGTCGGAGCCGAGCGGGCCGCCTTCTTCGAGGGGTGTCTGAGCGTGCCGGGCTACCAGGCGGTGGTGGCCCGGCCCGCCGCGGTGCGGTTGACCGGGCAGGACGAGCAGGGGCGGGCGCTGGACGAGGTGTTCACCGGCTGGCCCGCCCGGATCGTACAGCACGAGACCGACCACCTGGACGGCACGCTGTACCTGGACCGGGCGGAGCCGCGCTCGCTGTCCTCCAACGAGGCGGCGGCACGGAACTGGGCGCAGCCGACGGCGGAGGAGGCGGCGCGGGCGCTGGGCTTCGACCTGCCGTGACCGCGCGCGGCCGGATCGCCGGGGCGCCCGCCTCGGGCCGCGCGCCCGCCCGGTGGGATCCGGGCGGGCGTCCGCCTCCGTCGCGCGCCCGCCCGGTCAGGCGTCCCGGTAGGCCTCCAGCAGGCGCAGCCACACCTCGCTGATGGTCGGGTACGACGGGACGGCGTGCCAGAGCCGGTCGACCGGGACCCGGGCGGCCACCGCGACCGTCGCCGCGTGGATCAGCTCGCCGACGCCGGGGCCGACCAGGGTGAGGCCGCGCAGGATCTCGTCCTCGAGGTCGACGACCATGCGGGCCCGGCCCCGGTAGTCGTCGCCGTACAGGCTGGCGCCCGCCACCGAGGACAGGTCGACGTCCACGGCCCGGACCCGGTGGCCGGCCTGCTCGGCCTCCGCGAGGGTGAGGCCGACGGAGGCCACCTCCGGGTCGGTGAAGACGACCTGCGGGACGGCCGCGTGGTCGGCGGTGGCGGCGTGCGCGCCCCAGTCCTCGGCGCGCACCGGCTCCCCCGCGGCCCGGGTGACGATGGCGGCGCCCGCGATCCGGGCCTGGTACTTGCCCTGGTGGGTGAGCAGGGCGCGGTGGTTGACGTCGCCGACGGCGTACAGCCAGTCGTGGCCGGTCACCCGCAGGCTGTCGTCCACGTCGAGCCAGGAGCCGGGCTCCAGGCCGACCGTCTCCAGGCCGAGGTCGTCGGTGCGGGGGGCGCGGCCGGTCGCGAACAGGATCTCGTCGGCCTCGATGCGGTCACCGGTGTCGGTGAGGACGACGACCGTCCCGTTCTCCCGCGTCACCGACTTCACGGAGGTGCCGGTGCGGACCTGCGCGCCGGCCTCGGTGAGGGCCTCGGCGACCAGGTCGCCCGCGAAGGGCTCCATGCGGCCCAGCAGGCGTTCGCCGCGCACCAGGACGGTCACGCGGGAGCCGAGCGCCTGCCAGGCGCAGGCCATCTCGGTGGCGACGACCCCGCCGCCCACCACGACCAGCCGGCCGGGCGCGGAGTGCGCGCTGGTGGCCTCGCGGCTGGTCCACGGGCGGACCTCGTCCAGACCGGGCAGGCCGGGAAGCCGGGCCCGGCTGCCGGTGCAGACGGCGACGGCGTGCCGGGCGGTCAGGACTCGCCGGTCGCCGTCGGGGCCGGTGACCGTGACGGTGCGCGGTCCGCTGAGCCGTCCCTGGCCGCGGTACAGGTCGGCGCCGGTGCCCTCCAGCCACCGAACCTGGCCGTCGTCCTTCCAGCCGGAGGTGAAGGAGTCGCGCCGGGCGAGCACCGCGGCGGTGTCCAGGGGGCCCTGGACGGCCGCGCTCAGACCGGGCAGCCGGCGGGCGTCGGCCTGGGCGAGGACCGGGCGCAGCAGGGCCTTGCTGGGCATGCACGCCCAGTAGGAGCACTCCCCGCCGACGAGTTCACTCTCCACCACCGCGGTGCTGAGCCCGGCGGCGCGAGTGCGGTCGGCGACGTTCTCGCCCACCGGTCCGGCGCCGATCACCACCACGTCGTAGGCGGTCGCTTCCGTGTGCGTCGATTGCGTTTCCGTCATGGCGTCAGTCTGGTGGGTGGTGTGCCGGGTGGCCACATGGGTAGGGGCGCGGAATACGTGACCGGTCGGCCGTGTTGTGCCGACGCCCGAGCCGACAGCAGGAAGAGGGACCAGACCATGAGCACCACCGTCGAACTCACCAAGGAGAACTTCGACCAGACGGTCACCGACAACGAGTTCGTGCTGATCGACTTCTGGGCGGACTGGTGCGGGCCCTGCAAGCAGTTCGCACCCGTGTACGAGAAGGCGGCCGAGGCCAACCCCGACCTCGTGTTCGGCAAGGTGGACACCGAGGCGCAGCCCGAGCTGGCCGCCGCCTTCGGCATCCAGTCGATCCCGACGCTGATGATCGTCCGCGACCAGGTCGCCGTTTTCGCCCAGCCGGGTGCCCTTCCCGAGGCCGCGCTGACGGACGTCATCGGACAGGCCCGGAAGCTGGACATGGACCAGGTCCGCCAGCAGATCGCCGAGCAGCAGGCACAGCAGGGCGAGAACCCGGGCGCCTGACCGCAGGCCGAGCACCGGGGCGCCTGACGCACTCGGGAGCCCGGCGCGTCCTGAGACGTCGAACGGCACGTCTCGCGACGTCGGACGGCACGTCGTGCGACGTCAGAAGGGGTAGCGCGCCACGTCCCCGCGCACCGTGGTCCACCGCAGGTCGGTGAACGCCTCCAGGTTGGCCTCGCCGCCGAAGCGGGCGCCGGTGCCGGACGCGGCGACCCCGCCGAAGGGCGCGACGGCCTCGTCGTTCACCGTCTGGTCGTTGATGTGCACGATGCCCGTGGGGATGCGGTCCGCCAGCTCCAGGGCGCGCGCCGGGTCCGGCGCGACGATGCCGACGGCCAGCCCGTAGGGGCTCGCGGTGGCCAGGGCGACCGCCTCCTCGGCGCTCGTGAAGGACCGCACCGGCGCCACCGGGCCGAAGACCTCCTCCGTGTAGGCGGGCGTGAGGTCGTCCGCCTCGGCGAGCACGGTGGGCCGGTAGAACAGCCGCTCATGGGTGCCCCCGGCCGCGAGCCGGGCGCCGCCCGCGGTGCTGGCGTCGACCAGTCCGCGGACCTTGCCGAGCTGGCCCCCGTCGATGAGCGGCCCCAGCTGGACCTGCTCCCGGTGCGGGTCGCCGACGCTCAGCGCGTCCGCGTGGGCGGCCAGCCGGTCGACGTACTCCTCGTACAGCGACGCGTGGACCAGGTGGCGTCCCGTCGTCATGCAGATCTGCCCCTGGTGGAAGAACGACCCCCAGGCCGCCGTGGAGGTCACCGCGTCCAGGTCGGCGTCCTCCAGCACGACGAGGGCGGAGTTCCCGCCCAGTTCCAGGTGCGCCCGCTTCAGGTGCCGGCCCGCGGCCTCCCCCACCGCGCGGCCCGCGGCCGTGGAGCCGGTGAAGGAGATCACGGGGATGTGCGGGTCGGTGACCAGGGCCTGACCCGTCTCGGCTCCGCCAGGCAGGACCTGCAGCAGCCCGTCGGGCAGGCCGGCCTCGGCGAACACCGCGGCCAGGGCCAGCCCGCCGCACACCGCGGTACGCGGGTCCGGCTTGAGGACGACCGCGTTGCCGAGGGCGAGGGCCGGGGCGACGGAACGGATCGACAGGATGAGCGGCGCGTTGAACGGGGCGATCACGCCCACCACGCCGACCGGCAACCGGCGGGTGTAGGACAGGCGGGGTTCCTCGGTGGGCAGCACCTGTCCGGCGGGGCGGGAGGCGAGGGCTGCGGCCTCGTAGCACTCCTGGGCGGCGACGTGCAGCTCGAAGTCGGCCTTGCCGGGGATGCTGCCGGCCTCCCGGACCAGCCACTCGCGCAGGGCGGCGTGGCCGTCGAACAGGTCACCGGCCCTGCGGAGCACCGCGGCCCGCCGGAAGTGCGGGGACCTCGCCCAGTCCGCCTGGGCGGCGTGCGCGGCCTCCGCGGCGGGCTCGACGTCCTCGGCGGCGGCGAGGGTGACGGTGCCGAGCGTCTCGCCGGTGGCGGGCTCGGTGACGGTGTGCTCGGGACCCTTGAGCGGGCGGGACGATCCGGTGGTGAGGTCGGGCCACGTCATGACGCCTCCTCCGTCGTGTCCCGGCCCGGCGCGGGGGGGCGGCGCCCGGACCGGGTCGGTCCTCAGCCGCGTACCCCGCAGGCGAGGTGGACAACACCGGCGGGCCGCCCGTCGCGCCCGCCCGTGCCGCCCCAGCGGCACGACTGCGCGGAGAGGCGGGACGGCGCCCCTGAGCGGCGCCCGGGGAATCGCGCGACCAGCCCCCGGCAGCCCGCACCCCCGGCGAACACCCGCCCCCGGCACCCCAGTGGCAGTGGGGGGCGCTGCGCGACTCGGCGCCGCGAGGTCCCGCCCGCGCCCACCCACGACCGGCGACGCGGGCGTCAGCTGGACCCTCGGTGCACGACGGAAGCGCCGAGCACCTTGTGGGCCTCCGGTGCGGCGGCCGGGTCACGGACCGCGCGGTCGACCAGGTCGGCCAGCTCCTGACCGGACGGCAGTTCGAGGTGGACGGTGCTCAGCCGGGGCCGAAGCAGCCGGCCCAGCATCAGGTTGTCCGCGCCGACCACGGCCGTCTCCTCGGGGATGCGGATCCCCTCGTCCTGGAGGGCGCGCATCAGCAGCATGGCGTACTCGTCGTTGTACGTGAACACGGCGTCCAGGCCGAGGTCCCGCCAGCGGGCGGCGAGCCGGGCGGCGGACTCCTCGTCATGGTCGAGCGGCAGCTCGGTCACGGTCGCGTCGGTGCCGCGCACGGCGGCGCGCACCCCGGCGAGGCGCGGCGCGGAGAACGTGTCGAGGCCCGGCTCCCCCGGTACGACCACGCCGATCCGGCGGCGGCCCCGGTCGAACAGGTGGGCGCCGGCGCTGTACCCGACGACGTCGTGGTCCATCAGCAGGGCGTGCGCGCCCTCGACGGTCTCGGGGCCGAGGGTGACGACGGCCCGCGCGCCGGAGCGCTTGAGCACCTCCACGCCGCGCGGCCCGAGTCCGGAGCCCGGAACCAGTACCGCCACGGGGCGCAGTTCCGCCCAGGCGCGGGCGGCCTCGTCGTCGTGCGCGCCGACGGTGTTGTGCTGCACGACCGTGTAGTCGAGCAGGCTCAGCGCGGCCTGCAGGTCGTTGATGAACTGGCTGTACAGCGGGCCGACGGGGAACGCGGGCGCGGGCATCAGAACCATACGGCTGTGCCCGGCGCGCAGGCTGCGGGCCGCCGCGTGCGGCACGTATCCGAGTTCCCGCGCGGCCTCGCGGACCCGGCGGCGGGTGGGTTCGCTGATCCGGACGGCACCGGCGTTGTTCAGCACGTAGGAGACGGTCGCGCGCGAGACGCCGGCCAGGCGGGCCACATCGGCGCTCGTGGGCACGGAGCGCGTCGGTGCGGGTGGCGCGGGGGCGGGCGGGTTCGGTATCTGCACCATGACGTACGGCATCTTCGCAGAAGCCGTAACGCGGCTTCCCCTCGGGGGAGTTGAGAGCGCGGACCGGCGCGGAAGGCGTGGTCAGGCGGGGGTGCCGGTGACCCGGTCGACCAGCTCCACCCAGGCGTCCTCCAGCCGCTGCGGGGCCATGCCGCACCCGTGGACCAGGTGGTGGACCAGGGCGGGGTCGAGCCGGGCCAGCAGCGTGTGGGCGAGCAGCTCGCAGTCGGCGTCCGGGACCGCCTGGCGCAGCAGCAGCGTGACGTGGTGCAGCCGCACCCGGTAGGGCGGGACGGTGAAGCGGCGGCCCGCGTCCGGTTCGGCCGCGAGCTGGAGCTCCAGGTCCTCCACGGTGCGGCGCAGGGCGGCGCGGCCGAAGGCGCGCAGCCGCTCGACCGGGGGCGCGCCCGGGCCGAGGGGCGGAGGGCCGGTGAGGAACGCGGCCTGGAGCTTCTTCTCGGAGTGGTCGAGGAGGGCCATGAGCAGGCCGGTGCGGTCGCCGAAGCGGCGGAAGACCGTGCCCTTGCCCACGCCGGCCGCCGCGGCGACCTCCTCCATGGTGACGCCGTCGGCCCCGCGGGCGGCCACGAGCGAGGCCGCGGCCTCCAGCAGACGGGCCCGGTTGCGGGCGGCGTCGGCGCGCAGGCAGGGCTCGTCGTCGTCGAGGCCGAGGCGTAGCAGCTGCTGGGGCTCGACCGGCTCCTGAGGCATCGGGGCGGACGGTGGGGCGGCGGACATGAAGCCAGCGTAAAGCATCGGGAATGAAACTGGACCCTGGTCCGCTTGGAGTGCTACAAATGCAAAGCGGACCCCGGTCCGCATTGTGTCCCAGGTCTCATAGTCCACCCCCTGGAGTTCCCTCATGTCTGTTCGCATCCTCGCCCTCGTCGGCAGCCTCCGCGCCGGTTCGCACAACCGTCAGCTCGCCGAGACCGCGGTCAAGCTCGCCCCCGCGGGTGCCGATGTCGCGCTCTACGAGGGGCTCGCCGAGATCCCGTTCTACAACGAGGACATCGACGTCGAGGGTGGCGTCCCGGCCGCCGCGGCGAAGCTGCGCGAGGCCGCGGCCGGCGCGGACGCGCTGCTGCTCTTCACGCCCGAGTACAACGGCACCATCCCGGCCGTGCTGAAGAACGCCATCGACTGGCTGTCCCGCCCGTTCGGCGCCGGCGCCATCGGCGGCAAGCCGGTCGTCGTGGTCGGCACCGCCTTCGGCCAGTACGGCGGCGTGTGGGCCCAGGACGAGGCCCGCAAGGCCGTGGGCATCGCCGGCGGCAAGGTGGTCGAGGACATCAAGCTGTCCATCCCCGGCTCCGTGACCCGCTTCGCCGAGACCCACCCGGCGGACGACAGCGAGGTCACCGAGCAGCTGACCGAGGTCGTCAACCGCCTGCACGCGCTGGTCGACGCCGAGCAGACGGCCGCCTGACCCCCTTCGAAGGGGCCGGAAGCCACCAGCGCTCCCGGCCCCTTCGCCGTACCCGGCGTTCGGCGGGCCCGGCATCCCGACGGCCCCCGACGAAGCGGAACCCATCCCACCACCGTTCGCTACCGCGACCGGCCGCGCGGGGCCACCCCGCGCGACCGCGTCGGCCTGTCGCCGCACCGGCGGCCACCCGTCCGTCCTACGCCGCCGGCCGCTCCCGCGAGGGGTCGTGGTGGATCGGGGTCGTGGTGGCCGTCAAGGGGGTGCCTGTGCCGCCGTGGCGGGTCGCGATGATCTCCGCCGCTATGGAGACCGCCGTCTCCTCCGGGGTGCGGGCGCCCAGGTCGAGGCCGATCGGGGAGCGCAGACGGGACAGTTCCCGCTCCCCCACGCCCGCCTCCCGCAGGCGGCGCAGGCGGTCGGTGTGGGTGCGGCGCGAGCCCATCGCTCCGACGAACGCCACCGGCAGCCCCAGCGCCACCTTCAGCAGCGGCACGTCGAACTTCGCGTCGTGCGTGAGCACGCACAGCACCGTGCGCGCGTCGGTGCGCGTGTCCCGCAGATAGCGGTGCGGCCAGTCGACGACGATCTCGTCGGCCTCCGGGAAGCGGGCCCGGGTCGCGAACACCGGACGGGCGTCGCACACGGTGACGTGGTAGCCGAGGAGCGACCCCACCCGTACCAGCGCCGCCGCGAAGTCGACGGCGCCGAAGACGATCATCCGGGGTGGCGGGACGGAGCACTGCACGAACAGTGTCAGGCGGTCGGCACAGTACGGATCCCCGCCGGTCCCGACGGCGGCCGTGCCGGTCCGGCCGGCGTCCAGCAGGTCACGGGCCGTGGCCGCCGCCGACCGGTCCAGCTCGGCGGAGTCGCCGAGGCCGCCCTCGTACGTGCCGTCCGGACGGACGTGGAGCGCAAGCCCGAGCCGGTCCTCCGGGCCCCCGGCCACCCACGCCAGCGCCCCCGCCCCGCCCTGGGCCAGGTCCCGCAGGGCCGACTCCAGCACCGGCCGGACGGGGCTGTCCGCGCCGACCGGTGTCACCAGCACCTCGATGGTGCCGCCGCAGGTCAGACCGACCGCGAAGGCGTCCTCGTCGCTGTAGCCGAACCGCTCGGTCCTGCTCCTCCCGTCGTCGAGGGCTTCGACGCACAGGTCGTAGACCGCGCCCTCGACGCAGCCGCCGGACACCGAGCCGATCACCGTGCCGTCCCGGTCGACGGCGAGGGCCGCGCCGGGGCCGCGCGGCGCGCTGCCGCCCACGGAGACGACCGTGGCCACGGCGAACTCCCGGCCCTCGGCCAGCCATCGCCGCAGGTCACCGGCGAGGTCAAGCATCCGGACCTCCCGCCCGCAGCACCCGGTCCGGACGGATCGGGAGGCTGCGGTGACGTACGCCGGTGGCGTGCCACACCGCGTTGGCGACGGCGGCCGCCGCTCCGACGATGCCGACCTCGCCGATGCCCTTGATGCCGACGGGGTCCTCGGGGTCGTGGTCGTCGACCCAGTCGACCTCGATCGCGGGCACGTCGGCGTGCGTGGCGACGTGGTAGCCGGCCAGGTCGGCGCCGTAGAGGCCGCCCGAGGCGGGGTCGCGCACCGCCTCCTCGTGCAGGGCCATGGAGATGCCCCAGGTCAGCCCGCCGACGAGCTGGTTGCGCGCGGTGAGCGGGTTGACGATCCGGCCCGCGGCGAACACGCCGAGCATCCGCCGTACCCGCACCTCGCCGGTGGTGACGTCCACGGCGACCTCGGCGAACTGGGCGCCCCAGCTGTGCCGTTCCTTCGCCGCGAGGGCGGCGATCGCCTGAGTGGTGTCGGACCGCACGGTGATGCCCTCCGGCGGCACCGTGCCGCCCGGCACCAGGCGTTCGCACAGGTCTTCGGCGGCCGCGGCGACCGCCCAGCCCCAGGAGCGCGTGCCCATGGAGCCCGCGGCGATGCCCGACGGGCCGAAGTCGCTGTCGCCGAGGTGCACGCGGACCCGCTCCGCCGGCACCCGCAGCGCGTCCGCGGCGATCAGGGTGAGCGCCGTACGCGCCCCGGTCCCGATGTCCGACGCGGAGATGCGGACGGTGAACGTGCCGTCGGCCTCCGCCGTCACCGCCGCCGTGGACGGCAGGGTGCCCGCCGGGAAGGACGCGGCGGCCGTGCCGGTGCCGAGCAGCCACCTCCCGTCGCGGCGCACGCCGGGGCGCGGGTCGCGGGCGTCCCAGCCGAAGCGGCGGGCGCCCTCGCGGAAGCAGGCGGCGAGGTTGCGGCCGGCGAACGGCAGTCCGCTGACCGGGCCGCTCTCCGGCTCGTTGCGCAGCCGCAGCTCGATCGGGTCGACGCCGCACTTCTCGGCCAGCTCGTCGAGCGCGCACTCCAGCGCGAACGACCCCGGCGCCTCCCCCGGCGCCCGCATCCACGTCGGCGACGGCACGTCCAGCCGTACGACGCGGTTCTCCGTGCGGTGGGCGGTGGCGTCGTACATCGTGCGGGCCACACCGGCGCCCGGTTCGACGAATTCGTAGACCGTGGAGGTCTGGTTGAGCGAGACGTGCTCCAGGGCGCGCAGCCGTCCGTCGGGGCCGGCGCCGAGCCTGACCCGCTGCACGGTGGGGCTGCGGTAGCCGGTGACGGAGAACATCTGGCGGCGGGTCAGCGCCACCCGCACCGGGCGGCCCAGCGCTGCGGCGGCCATCGCGGCGGCCACCTGGGGCGCCCGTACGCCCTTGCTGCCGAAGCCGCCGCCGACGTGCTCGGAGCGGACCCGCACCGCGGACGGGTCGAGGGAGAACATCCGGGCGAGTTCGTCGGCGACCCAGGTGATGCCCTGGTTGGAGTCGACGAGGTCGAGCCGGCCGCCGTCCCACCGCGCCGTCGCCACGTGCGGCTCCATCATGGCGTGGTGCTCCTCGGGAGTGGTGTACTCCTCGTCCAGCACGTGGGCGGAGGCGGCGAGTTCGGCCTCCAGGTCGCCCTTCTCCGTCGTGCCGGGCATGTGACCCTCGGCGGGGTAGGCGTCGGGCCGGTCCGCCGAGAGCGCGACGTCGTGCGGCTCCACGTCGTAGGTGACGGTGAGGGCGTCGGCGGCCGCGCGCGCCTGCTCGGGCGTCTCGGCGACGACGAGGGCGACGGGCCAGCCGGCGTGCGGGACGCGGTCGTGCTGGAAGACCGCGGCGGTCGGGTCCGGCGGCACGCCCAGCATGCCGACGTAGTCGGTGGTCAGGCGGGAGGCGTTGCCGTGGTGGAGGACGGTCAGGACGCCCGGCATGCCGAGCACCGGCCCGGTGCCGAGGGAAAGGATCCGGCCGCGGGCCGCGGTGGACAGCACCAGCACGCCGTGGGCGAGCCCGTCGAAGGGGATGTCCCCGCCGTAGCGGGCGGCGCCGGTGACCTTGTCGCGGCCTTCGACACGGGTGTGCGCGGTGCCGACCGCGCCCGGGGCGGCGGGGCGCTGGGGTGCGACGGTCATCGGTCGGCCTCCTCGGCGAGTTCGGTCAGCACGGCCACGACGAGGTTGCGCAGGAGGGTCACCTTGTAGCCGTTGTGGGGCAGGGGCCGGGCCGCGGCGAGTTCGGCGTCGGCGGCGGCGGCGAAGTACTCGGCGGTGGCCGGGGCGCCGACGAGGATCCGTTCGGCGAGCCGGGCCCGCCAGGGCCGGGAGGCGACCGCGCCGAGGGCGAGCCGGGCGTCGCAGATCACGCCGTCCGCCACGTCGAGTGCGCCGGCGACCGAGCCGATGGCGAAGGCGTACGAGGCGCGTTCGCGGACCTTGCGGTAGCGGGAGCGGGCGGCGACCCGGGCGGGTGGCAGGGTGACGTGGGTGATGAGCGCGCCGGGCGGCAGGACGGTCTCGCGGTGCGGGGTGTCGCCGACCGGCAGGTAGAAGTCGGTCAGCGGGGCCTCACCGGGGCCCTCGGCGGTCTGCCAGGAGACGACCGCGTCGAAGGCGGTGAGCGCGACGCCCATGTCGGAGGGGTGGACGGCCACGCAGTGCTCGGACGCACCGAGGACGGCGTGGTTGTGGTGCTCGCCCTCGACGGCGGGGCAGCCGCTGCCGGGGGAACGCTTGTTGCACGGCCGGGTGATGTCGGTGAAGTAGCCGCAGCGGGTGCGCTGGAGCAGGTTGCCGCCGACGGTGGCCATGTTGCGCAGCTGGCCGGAGGCGCCGGCCAGCACGGCCTGGGTGAGCGCCGGGTAGCGGTCGCGGATCAGGGGGTGCGCGGCGAGGTCGGCGTTGGTGACGGTGGCGCCGATGCGCACCGCGCCGTCGTCGCCGGCCTCGATCCGGTCGAGCGGGAGGGAGCGTACGTCGACGAGCCGGACCGGGGACTCGACGCCGTTCTTCATCAGGTCGACGAGGTTGGTCCCGCCGCCGAGGTAGCGGGCGTCCGGGTCGGCGTCGAGCAGGGCGACCGCGCCGGTGACGTCGTCGGCGCGCCGGTAGTCGAACTCCTTCATGCGGCGGTCTCCTCGGTGGTGTGCTGTGCGGACGCCCCGGCGGCGGCGCGGGCGACCGCCTGGGCGATCTGTCCGTAGGCGCCGCAGCGGCAGAGGTTGCCGCTCATGCGCTCCTTGATCTCCTCCGCGGTGAGGGGCGGCGGGGCGGCCTCGGAGCCGACGTCCTCGGTGACGGCGCTGGGCCAGCCGGCGGCGTGCTCCTCGATGACGGCGACGGCGGAACAGATCTGTCCGGGGGTGCAGTAGCCGCACTGGAAGCCGTCCAGGTCGAGGAAGGCCTGCTGCACCGGGTGCAGGGTGTCCCCGTCGGCGACCCCCTCGACGGTGGTGATTTCGCGATCCTCGGAGGCGACGGCCAGCTGGAGGCAGGCGACGGTGCGGCGGCCGTCGACGAGGACCGTGCAGGCCCCGCACTGTCCGTGGTCGCAGCCCTTCTTGGTGCCGGTGAGGTCGAGGCGCTCGCGCAGGGCGTCGAGCAGGGTGGTTCGGTGGTCGACGGACAGCGTGTGTTTCTCGCCGTTGATGTTCAAGGTGACGGTGCTGGACGTCGAGAGCGTCATGGAACGGCCTTCCTTCACGGAACTCACGGAGAACGGTGGTCGTGGCGCTGTGCGAGGCGTGCGGTCCGCGGGATCGTGTGACGTGTGCGGGGGCGCACCGGTCGTACGGGGCATGCGGGAGGGCTCCCGTGCCGTCCGGGTACGCCGATACGATGGACCGGTACCGGACAGCTGTCCGGTACCGCAGAAACGTAGTGGACAGCTGTCCGCTTATCAAGGACGGGTTTCGGTCACGACCCGGGAGGAGGACCGGTGGGCGAGCACAAGGACGCGTCCCGGAGCACGGAGACACCCCAGCGGGCGGACGCCCAGCGCAACCGCGAGCGCATCCTCGCCGTGGCGGTGACCGAGCTGACGCGTGACGCGGACACCCCGCTGAGCGTGATCGCCAAGAAGGCGTGCGTCGGGCAGGGCACGTTCTACCGGAACTTCCCCAGCCGGGAGGCGCTGGTCCTGGAGCTCTACCGGTACGAGATGCAGCAGGTCGCCGACAGCGCGGACCAGTTGCTCGGCAGCCGGGAGCCCGACCGGGCGCTGCGCGAGTGGATGGACCGGCTCACGCGGTTCAGCATGACCAAGGCCGGCCTCGCGGACGCCATCCGGCAGGCCACCAGCGGACCGGACAGCCCGGGGAAACCGGGGCACGGCTCGCTCATCGAGGCGGCGGACCGCCTGCTGCGCGCGTGCGACGGGGCGGGGGTCATCCGTCCGGGGGTCACCGCGGACGACCTGATCCTGGCGATCGGCGGCCTGTGGCAACTGGACCCGGCCGGTGACTGGCAGCCCCGCGCCACCCGCCTCCTGGACCTGGTGATGGACGGCCTGCGGGTGGGGGCACCGGGGCGCGAGGAGGGCGGGGGGCCCGCGTCCTGACGCAGGCCCCCCGCACACCGGAACGAGTGCGCGGGGACGCGGGCCTGACGGGATGTCGCGTGGCCGCCGGGACGCCAGGGGAGCGGGCGTGCGCGGGGACGCAGGACGGCGTGGCGTGCGCCGGGACGCCGGGACGGCGTGGCGTGCGCCGCGTGGACGCCCGGACGGCGTGGCGTGCGCCCGTGGACGCCCGGACGGCGTGGCGAGCGTCGCGTGGACGGCGTGGCGAGCGTCGCGTGGACGCCCGGACGGCGTGGCGAGCGTCGCGTGGACGCCCGGACGGCGTGGCGAGCGTCGCGTGGACGCCGGGACGGCGAGCATGCCCGGAGCGCCGAGACGGCGCATGCGGGACGGCGGGCATGCGGCGGCGTGCGCGGGCGCCGGCGGGCATGCCGCCGGGACGGCGGGCATGCGCCGGGCGTGCGCGGGCCGCCGGGCGGCGGGCATGCGCGCGCGGCCGCCGGGACGGCGGGCATGCGCCGGGCGTGCGCGGGCCGCCGGGACGGCGGGCATGCGCCGGGACGGCGGGTGTGGGTCAGGCGATCGTCGTCGGGGCCAGGTCGCGTAGTTCGCGGAGGGCCGCCGCGACCGCCGGGCGGGCGTGGCCGCCGCTGCGGGTGCAGGTCAGCAGCCTGCGGTGCGGGTCGCCCGCGCACCGCACGCGGCGGATCGGCAGGTCCGGGGTCACGTGGGCCAGCCGCGGGACGAGGGCCACGCCGAGGCCGTGCGCGACCAGGTGGGCGGTCGCGTTCCAGTCGCCGGCGTGGTGCACGACCTCCGGGGCGAAGCCGGCGGCCCCGCAGGCGGCCATCACCTGGAGCCGGCACGGGCTCTCCGGCACCGGCGCGATCCACGGCTCGCGTGCCGCCTCGGCCAGGTCGACCCGCTCCTCCCCCGCCAGCGCGTGCCCGGCCGGCACGACCAGGTCGAACGGGTCGTCCAGCAGCGGCTCCTGATCGAAGCGTGTGTCGCTCATCGGCGGGTTGTGCGGGGTGGACTCCACCACGGCCAGATCGGCGGCGCCCTCGAAGAGCAGGTCGAAGATGGCCGGAACCACCGCCTCCGTGATCCGTACGGACAGCCGCGGGTGCCGTTCGCCGAGCCGCGCCGCCATCGGCGCCAGCAAGACCGAGACGGCGACCGGGAACCCGGTGACCCGCAGCACCCCCGCGGGGTCGCCGTGGTCGGCCCGCAGATCCAGCTCGGCCTGGTCCCAGCGCGCCTGGATGGCGTCGGCGTGCGCCAGCAGGCTCTCGGCTGCCGGGGTGAGCCGGATGCCGCGGCCCTGCGGTTCCAGCAGGTCGACGCCGAGGTCCCGGGCGAGCTGGCGGATCTGCTGGGAGGCGGCCGAAGGCGTGAAGTGCAGGGCGCGGGCGGCCGCGGTGACCGTGCCGTAGTGGGCGACCGCCCGGAGGACGTGGAGCCGGCGCAGGTCAATCATGCAGTCGAGGCTTCACGGTGGCGTGCACAAAGTCAACCTGGACGTGAAAGGACGGCACCACGCACCCTTGCTGTGTCGCGACATCGACAGGGCACACACGTCACGTGAGGCACGTGAGAACCAAGGAGCCGCCATGACCAGCACGACCGGCACCACGGGCACCACCGGCACCGTCTGCCCGTACTGCGGGTGGCCGGACGACGCCGAGCCGTTCCAGGTGGTCTCCCGGCACGCGACCGCCGCCGGCAGCACCGTGTGGACGCGCTGCGGCTGCGGTTCGCTCCAGGTCCGCGCCGTGGACGCGGGCGGCGTCCGCGTCGTGTCCCGCAGCCGGCCCGCCGACGCCCCGGCCGCCCGTACCGACGGCCGGTGAGCGTTGACAGGCGGCTCGCCCCGGCCGTAGTAATCGCGTAGTGATCGCGGACCGGTCGAAGCCGGCGGGAAACCGGCGCCCCGGGTACAGGCAGGAGGCGTGGACGTGCGGAGACTCCCCTTGTCCGGGGTGACGGTGGTGAGCGTGGAGCAGGCCGTGGCCGCTCCCTACGCCACCCGGCAGCTGGCCGATCTCGGCGCCCGGGTGATCAAGGTGGAGCGGCCCGGGGAGGGCGACTTCGCCCGGCGGTACGACACCACCGTGCACGGCAACTCCAGCTACTTCGTGTGGATCAACCGCTCGAAGGAGTCCCTCACCCTGGACCTGAAGGATCCGCGGGGCCGGGACATCCTGCACGAACTGCTGGGGGACGCCGACGTGTTCGTGCAGAACCTCGCGCCGGGCGCGGCCGGCCGGCTGGGTCTGGGGACCGAGGAGCTGGCCCGCCGCCACCCGAGGCTGATCCCCTGCACGATCTCCGGCTGGGGCACCAGCGGCCCGTGGGCCGACCGCAAGGCGTACGACCTGCTGGTGCAGTGCCAGACGGGGCTGGTGTCACTGACCGGGACCCCGGAGGAGACCGCCCGCACCGGCATCTCCGTCGCCGACATCGCCGCCGGGATGTACGCCTACAGCGGTGTGCTCACCGCGCTGTACACCCGCGCCACCACCGGCGAGGTGCACCCGGTGGAGGTCTCCCTGTTCGAGGCGCTCGCCGAGTGGATGGGACAGCCCGCCTACTACACCCGTCACGGCGGCGGCCAGCCCTCGCGGCTGGGCACCCAGCACGCCACGATCGCCCCGTACGGCACGTTCCGGGCGGCCGACGGCCACGAGGTGCTGTTCTCCGTGCAGAACGAGCGTGAGTGGGCGGCGCTGTGCCGGGAGTTCCTGGGGCGCCCGGAGCTGACCGACGACCCCCGGTTCGCGACGGGTTCCGCCCGTGTGGCCCACCGGGCGGAGGTGAACGCGATCGTCGCCGAGCGCTGCGCCCTCGACGACGCGGAGGACCTGCTCGAAACCCTGGAGGCGACGGGCATCGCCTGCGCCGGGGTGAACGACGTCGCGGCGTTCCTCGACCACCCGGTGCTCGCGGCGCGCGGCCGGTGGCGTGAGGTGGACGTACCCGGCGGCACGGTCGAGGCGCTGCTGCCACCGGCGGACCTCGCCGGCCTGCCGGCCCGTATGGACCCGGTCCCGGCCGTGGGCGAACACACGGAACCGATCCTGCGCGAACTGGGCCGCACCCCCGAGGACATCACGGCCCTCCGGACCGACGCGGTGATCTGACCGACCCGTGCCGCCACCGGACCGGCCCGCTGCCGGGCTGGCCGCCGTCGGCCGGGCGCTACGGATGTCCGTGTTCGCGCAGCGCCCGCAGGACCTCCTCGTCCGTCAGCTGGTCGAAGGTGTCGTACCACTGGCCGACGGCCATGAAGGCGGCCGGTTCGTGCAGGCAGATCACCTCGTCGGCCTCGGTGCGCAGCGCCGCCACGCCCTGCGGTGAGCCGACCGGGGCGGCAAGCACCAGCCGGCCGGGGTCCCGCACCCGCAGGGCACGGAGGGCGGCGCGGGCGGTGGCTCCGGTGGCCAGGCCGTCGTCCACGACGACCACGGTCCGGCCGCGCAGGTCCGGCGCGGGGCGGCCCTGCCGGTAGAGCCGTTCGCGGCGGAGCAGTTCCGCCCGTTCCCGCTCGACGACGGGGGCGAGGTCGGCCTCGCTCAGGCCCAGGCTGCGCAGTGACTCGTCGTCGTACACGGGGACGCCGTCGCCGGCCATGGCGCCGACGGCGAACTCCTCGTGCGCGGGGGCGCCGACCTTGCGGACGACGAGGACGTCGAGAGGCACCCCGAGCGCGCCGGCGACCTCGGTGCCGACGGCGACGCCGCCCCGGGGCAGGGCCAGTACGACCGGGTCGGGCAGGGCGCCCGCGTCCTGCCTCTCCCGCAGCAGCGCGGCCAGTTCGTGTCCGGCGTGCCGGCGATCACGGAACCGCATGACGGATGCCCTCCCTCCGCACCGGGCCGGTGCCGGGTCCGCCGCGACGCGGACCCCGGTCGGCACCCGCGTACCCGCTCCCCCGGCACGCGAAGCACCGCCGCGGGGCATGGGCGCCGTGGCGTCGGGCAGTCGTGGTGCATGGTCGGTGACACGAGTGACCCGGGGCAGGCGCCACGACCGGACCTCAGCGGGCACCGCTCGGTGGTGCAGGAGGACGAGGTACGCATCGAGGCCTGGGCGGCGAGCCGGGAGCACTGTCTGGCGGAGGCCGTGGTGGCGATGGTGGAGTGCTTCGCGGACGTGTCCGGGGTGAGACCGACCGGGGTGGGCCGCATCCGGCTGGCCGAGGCGTGCGACGAGGACCTGCTGGCCGCGCTGCTCGACGAGATCCTGTACCGGCTGGAGGCGTACGGGCAGGTGCCGGTGGACGTGGAGGCCGACGAGGCGGAGGGTGGACTGGACGTGCGGCTGGCGGTCGCGGGCCTGGCGGACGTACGGGTCACCGGGGAGGTGCCGACGGACGTGGGCTGGGAGGACCTGCGGCTGCGCCCGGGGCCGTACGGCTGGTCGTGCGAGATGACCGTGGACGGCTGAGCAGGCACGGAGACGGCTGCCCGCGCCCGGTCAGCGGGTGGGCGTGGCCCTGCTGATGTCCGCCAGCGCGGAGTGCGGGTCCTCCTCGGCGGCGAGGTCGCCGAGGCTGACCACGCCCACCGGGCAGCCGCCGTGCTCCACCACCGGCAGCCGGCGGACGGCGTGCTGCCGCATCAGCTCGACCGCGTGGTCGGTGGTGTCGTCGGGGGCGAGCGTGACCAGGGGCGGGCGGGTGCACAGCGAGCCGACGGTCGTGGCTTCGGGGTCGTGGCCCTCGGCGACGCCCCGCAGCACGATGTCGCGGTCGGTGAGCACGCCGAACAGGTCGCAGTCGTAGGCGACCAGGACGTCGCCGACGTCGTGCTCGCGCATCAGCAGCGCCGCCCGGGCCACCGTGGTCATGGGCTCCACGGCGGTGGTGTGCGTGGACATCACGTCCCGTATGCGCGTGGTCATGGGGGCACCTCCCGGGTGGGGGTCTCGGGCTGCTTCCCCCCGTGTCCGCCGCGTAGCCCGCCACACGGACCGTAAACCGTCACCGTCCGCCGCGGCGGCCGGCGCCGGCGGTGACGCCGGCGGCCTCAGCGGTGGCTCAGGACGTTGACCACGCGGCCGTCGGGGTCGCGGACGAAGAAGCGGCGGACGCCCCACTCCTCGTCCTGCAGGGGGTGGACGATCTCCGCGCCGCTGTCCCGTACGAGCGCGTAGGCCGCGTCCACGTCGTCCACCTCGACGCTCAGGTCGGGGACGACGGGCGCGGTCCTGTCCTCGGTCATGACGCTGACCTGCGCCGTCCCTCCGGCCGGTGGGGCCAGCGTGACGATCCAGCCGAGGTTCATGACCTCCTCCAGACCCAGCAGCCCGTAGAACCGCCGGTTCTCCTCCACGGCCTCGGAGCGGAGGTTGGGCACGACTCGGCGAACGGTCATCGACGACTCCCTGCGTGGACGGATCCGACGGGTGGATCTCCCCTGTGTACTACGGAACGTCCGGCGACGAGGCGGGTACGGGCGCCCGCGGGGCGGTTCTCTCCGTCTGCGCGGCTTCTCCGGGCGGTGTGGTCAGACCGCGCCCGGGATCTCCTCCGTGACACCGTTCAGGGGAGAGTCCGGGTCGGTGCCGTAGGGGCGGGTGAGGATCTCCAGGCCGTGGCCCGCGGGGTCGCGGAAGTACACGCCCCGGCCGCCGTCGTTGCGGTTGAGGCGGCGTGGGTACCTGCCGTGCGGGTCGGCCTGGACGGGGACCCGCGCGGCCACGAGCCGGCCCAGGATCGCGTCGAACTCCTCCTCGCCGACGAGGAACGCGTAATGCTGGACCGGGATGTCGATGTCGACGGTGGCGAAGTCGAGGGTGACGCCGTTGGCGGTGGTCACCGGGAGGAACATCCCGGCGGGCGGTCCGGGCCGCAGGCCGAGGATCTCGGCGACGAAGCGGGCGGACTTCTCACGGTCGGGGGTGAGGACGATGGTGTGGTTGAACTCGACGGGCAAGGTCAATGCCTCCGGGGCATCCGCGGCGCCTCCATGCCTCACCCTGCCGGTGACCGGCACGCGATGCCGCGGGCGACACGTTAGGCGACGGCGTCGGCGGGCGTCGAGCGGTTTTCCGGCGCCGCTCCCAAGTCCCGATGTGTAGCGGGGGGTTCGCCGCCCTCCGACGGCCCCGCGGCCTGGCTCGACGACCGCCGGGACGGCAGCGGGTGCGGGCGCCGGTCCTGGAGGTGTCAGGACTGCGCCGTGGGCCGGACGACGATCTCGTTGACGTCGACGCCGGCGGGCTGCTCGATCGCGTAACCGATGGCGGAGGCGATCGCGGACGGCGGCATCGCGATCTCGTCCCGCATCCGGGTCAAGGCGGCGGACACCTCGGGGGAGGCCGTCTTGCCGACCCCCTCGGTGTGGGTGAAGCCGGGCGACACGACGGTCACGCTCAGGCCGGGCCCCGATTCCTGGCGCAGCCCCTCGGAGATCACGTTCACCGCCGCCTTGGTGGCGGCGTAGACGGCCTGCGGGGACTTGACGACGTAGGCCGAGGTGGAGCTGACGGTGACGAAGTGGCCCGATCCCTGCCGCCGGAAGACGGGCAGGGCCGCTCCGATACCGTTGAGCAGGCCGGTGATGTGCGTGGCGACCATCGCGTCCCAGTCGTCCTGGCGCAGTTCGTCGAACGGTGAGACGGCCATGATGCCCGCGTTGGAGACGAGCACGTCGAGGCGTCCGTACCTTTCGACCGCGGTGTCGGTGAGGCGGCGGAGGTCCTCACGGCGCGTGACGTCGACGATCACACCGGTGGCGGTTCCGCCCTTCGCCGTAATGCCGTCCACCACGGCGGCGAGCCGGTCCGCGCGCCGGGCCCCGAGCACGAGCCGGGCCCCCTTTTCGGCGAGGAAGTGCGCCGTCGCCTCACCGATGCCGCTGCTGGCACCGGTGAGCGCGACGACCTTGTCCTGGATGGTCGGCATGACCGGGGTCCTTCCGAGAGGGTGCAGGCGCACGAGGTGAGCGGATCCGCGGCGGGTGCGGGCCCACGTGTGACCTACTGTGGAACCGGGGACATCCCCACTTGAACCCAAGGTAAGTGGGGAACTCCCCACTTGGCAACCTTCGGCAACCGTGGGGGCATCCCCGGGAAGGAAAGGACGTCAGAGATGGCCGACGAAGCCCACCGTCCGTTGCGCGCCGACGCACGCCGGAACAGGGACAAGATCCTCACCACCGCCGCGCGCCTGTTCACCGCGGAGGGCCTGAACGCGCAGATGGACCGGATCGCCAAGGAGGCGGGCGTCGGCAACGCGACCCTGTACCGCAACTTCCCCACCCGGGAGGCCCTGGTCGAGGCGGTCTACCGCAACGAGGTGGCCCAGCTGTGCGGCTCCGTCTCCCCGCTGCTGGCGGAGAAGGCGCCCGACGAGGCCCTGCGCGCGTGGACGCGTCTCTTCCTGGACTACGTCACCACCAAACACGGGATGATCGACGCCCTGCGCGCCATCGCCGCGACGGGTGGCAACCCCTACGGGCACAGCAGGGAGATGATCCTCGCCTCCGTCACCACGCTCATGGACGCGTGCGTGGCGGCCGGGACGATCCGGGCCGACATCCCCCCGGGTGACATCAGCGCCGCGCTGGAGGGCATCGCCCTGACGTCGGCGGGCGCGGAGCACCGGCAGCAGGCGGAGCGCCTGCTCGACCTCATGCTGGACGGCCTGAAGGCCCGCGCGTGACGACACCACCGGCCTCCCCCGGGGGAGGCCGGTCGGTTCACGCCCCGGTGGCCACCGCCGCCTCGTCGACGCGTCCGGCCACCCAGGCGAGAAAGGCCCGGACGTCCGCCGGGGGAAGGGTGAGCGCCTCCGCGCGGGGGCGCTCGAAACTGCTCAGGGCCTCGGTCACCAGGGAACGGAAGACCGGCTCGGAGGCGGCGACGACCTCGCCGGCCCTGCGCTTGGCGAACCAGTGGCCGGTGCGGCAGTAGACAGCCGCACGGCAGCCGTTCAGCACCCTGTTGTCCGCCAGGTGCCCCTCGCCGTCGGCGTGCTCCCGCACGGAGTCGCGGAGCGCGGCGAGTACGGCGGTGCGGTCCGGCGCGGCGATCACGTCCCGTGCCGGGGCGCCGTACAGCGGAGGCCGGCCTGGTGGGCGACGGACCGGTCGATGACGTACCAGAAGGCCGGCCCGTCCTCGGGGTCCTGACTGGCTCGTCCGGGCAGGAGGGGTCCGGTGTTGAGGTCGAGCAGATAGCCGGCCGCGCTCGACGGCCGGGCGGTGAAGCCGGAGCCGTAGACGACCAGTTCCAGCCCGGCCGCGGGGCACGGCAGGGCGGGGTGGGCGAGCGTCCCGGCCAGTGCCGACAGGGCCGGGCGCGGGAGGGCGGGGTCCACCACGACCGTCACGTCGACGTCGCTGCGTCCGTGCCGGTAGTCGCCCAGGGCGAGGGACCCGACCGCGAGGACGCTCACCAGGTGCGGTCCGCAGACGTCGCCGGTCCGGCGGACCAGCTCCCCCAGGTAGGTCCGCAGTTCGGGCGGCGGCAGCGGCGGTCGGCTCATCCCCTTAGTGTCGGCCCCGGCGGGGACGCCGGGGAAGGTCACGCCCAGAGTTCGTCGCTGTCGCACACGCGTGCGCCCATGTTGCGTTCCATCATGCGCAGGGCGGCGTCCGCGAGGTCGGCGTGGATGTGCGCGACGGCGTCCCGGGGGACGGTCACGTCGAGGTGCCGGATGTGCGCGTCGAGCGAGGAGTACAGGACGCACTGCTCGGTGACCTGGCCGCACATCACGAGCTGGTCGATCCCCTGCTGGGACAGCAGATAGCCGAGCGGGGTCTCGAAGAAGATCGAGTGCCGGGCCTTGACCACGAAGAGGGAGGACTCGTCCGGCACCAGCGGCTCCACCAGGTTCGCGTACGGTCCCGCCAGCGCCTTGTCGAGCAGCTCGCCGTGGTGCGAGCGCCACTCGCCGAAGTTGTCGTTGACGTAGATCACCGGCGCGTCCCGCCTGCGCGCCCGGTCCAGCAGGCGGGAGATCACCGGGACCACCGCCTCGGCGGACGGGAGCAGCTGGTCGGCGTCCGGGTGGTCGTAGGTGTTGATCATGTCGATGACGATCAGTGCGGTCTTGCCCATGCGTACCGGGTGCCACTCGCGGGGGCAGGTCAGACATCTTTCCGCCGACTGCGGCCCGGAAGTCGGACGTGGGCGTGGCGCGCGCCCGCGCGGTGCCCGTCGGCGGACGGTCCGCCGACGTGGACGGGGCCGTCCGGCCCTGGTCCCGGGGTCCGTGAGCACCGACCATGGGGGGATGATCCACAGCGATGGCTTCCGGGCGCTCGACCGGCAGGAGTGCCTGCGCCTGCTGGGCAAGGTGCCGGTCGGCCGCGTCGTGTACACCCGGCAGGCGCTGCCCGCGGTGCTGCCCGTGCACTTCTCCCTGGACACGGACGGGGCCGTGGTGCTGTGCACCTCCGCGCAGTCCGATCTGGTGCGGGCGGTCGACGGTGTGGTGGTCGCGTTCGAGGCCGACGACTTCCAGGGCGGGCGCCGGTCGGGATGGAGCGTGGTGGTGACCGGCCGGGCGGCCGTGGTGAGCGACCCGGCCGAGCACGAGCGGCTGCTGCGCACCGGTCCCCGCTCGTGGATGCCGATGCGGGACGGTGTGTTCGTACGGATCGGGAGCGAGATGGTGACCGGCCGGGAACTCACCGGGGGGCGCGGACTGACCGCGTCCGCCCTGTGGGTGGCCGCCGTGTCAACCCCCTTGCGCCGCACCGCCGGACGGGTGACGTACGGTACCGCCTGTGACCGACCGCACGCCTGAGCACGCCCCTGGCCGCCACGGCCCCCACGCCACCGTCGAGACCGAGCCCCGCGCCGTGGGCCGGGTGCGCACCGAGTACTCGCCCGCGCACGACGGCGACCCGACCCCGGGGAGATCGTCTGGACCTGGGTCCCGTTCGAGGAGAACGACGGCCGTGGCAAGGACCGGCCGGTGCTGGTCGTCGCCCGCGAGGCTGCGGGGTCGTTCCTCGCCGTGCAGCTGTCGAGCAAGCGGCACGCCGGTGACCGGGAGTGGGTGCCGATCGGCAGCGGCCCGTGGGACCGCTCGGGCCGTGACTCCTGGGTCGACGTCGACCGCGTCCTGCGACTGCACGAGGAGGGCATGCGCCGCGAGGCGTGCGCCCTGGACCGCATGCGGTTCAACCTGGTGCGGCAGCGCCTCAGGGAGCGCTACGGCTGGGAGTGACCGCGGGCTCGTCCGTCAGGTCCGCGAACGTCCGGGCGAACGCCGCGCGCGTCGCGCTGTCGCGGGCCCGGTCCAGGACACCGAACACCACGTGCCCGAAGACCCCGTGGAAACGCCCGCCGGGGCCCAGGTGCGCGCGGAACGCCTCCGCCACCTGCGCCGGGTCGTTGCGGAACACCCCGCAGCCCCAGGCGCCGAGCACCAGCCGCCGGTAGCCGTGTGCGGCCGCGGTCTCCAGGACCCGCCCGGCGCGGCCTGCCAGCACGGCGGGCAGCTCCCCCGCGCGCTCCGGTGCCCTGGCGCGGATCACACCCGCGTTGGGCGCCGGCGAGGTGAGGAAACCGGCCGTGAACGGCTCGTCCAGCAGGCCGCCGCGGTCGTCCCGGAACACCGGCACGGCGGGTGAGTGGATCACCCGGTCGGTGTAGAACGGATCGCGGTGGGCGCGGTGGTGCGCGTAGAACTCGGGGGCCCGCAGCAGGCAGGCGTACAGCGCCGAGGCACGGCACAGCGCCTCCTCCTGCGCCTGCGCGCCGTTGAGGTAGCCCCCGCCCGGGTTGCGCGCCGAGGCGAAGTTCAGCACGGCCACGGGGCGCGAGGTGTCCGCGCCGGTGAGGCGCAGGGCGGCCTGAAGGCTGCTCTCGCCGGTCACCTCGAACCGCGTCGCCACCGGCTCGGACTCCGGGACCGGGACCGGCTCCGGTCCGTGCAGTCGCGTGCCCTGTCCGGCCTCCTCGACCGCCGCCGCGACGGACACCGTGTGCCCGCCCGGTGCCCGGTAGGCGCCCTCCGCCACGATCCGTTCCGTCTCACGGGCGATGCCCCGCAGGCGCGCGCTCACGGCGCCACCCCCGTAGCCGCCGTGAACGCACCCCGCGCGTCCCCCCTCGTCGTGCTCATGCAGGCATCCTGAGCGATGCTGGTGACGCGGCGCAACGCGGTTTTCGCCGGCCCGGACGGTCCGGGGCCGGAGGGCGAAAACCCCCGGTGACGGGCGGAACGAAAGGATGACCGACCCCTTACGCCTCCCCAGGCGCCCTTGTGCCGGGCGATCCGAGGGTTTTGGGTGGACGAGTTGGTGCCGGCCGGGACCGACCTGGCTCTCGGCCGGCGACATGGTGGTGTCTCAGGAGGATCCCTGCATGTCCGATCCGTCGAGCGGTTGTGCGCCTTCCCGCACGGCCGTCACCGAAGCCGAGGCGGAGGCCCTGATACGCGGCATCTGCTTCAAGACCGGACCGCCCCGCCTTCTCGGCGTGGAAGTCGAATGGCTGGTCAACGAGCTGCGCGACCCGCGGCTCCCCGTCCCTCACGAACGCCTCGAGGCGGCCTACGCCGCACTGCGGGGCGTGACCCTCCGCTCGGCGCTCACCGTCGAGCCCGGTGGCCAGCTGGAGCTGAGCTCGCCGCCCGCCGCGACCCTGACCGAGTGCGTCGGCACCGTCTCCGCCGATCTGGACGCCGTCCGCGCCGTCCTGCGCGAGGACGGCCTGGGGCTGTCCGGCATGGGCCACGACCCCTGGCGGAACCCCCGCAGATTCCTGCACCGGCCGCGCTACGACGCGATGGAGGCCGCCCTCGACCGCACCGGCGCGGGCGGCCGGTTCATGATGTGTGCCTCCGCCTCGGTGCAGGTGTGCGTGGACGCCGGACACGAGGAGCCCGGGCCGCTCGGTCACGTACGGCGCTGGTGGCTGGCCCACCTGCTGGGCGCCGTCCTGGTGGCGGCCTTCGCGAACTCGCCGCTCTCCGCGGGCCGGCCGACCGGCTGGCGGTCCACGCGGCAGCTGCGCTGGGCGCAGATCGGCGCCGGACGGGCGGGCGGCCCGGCGCTGGACGCCGACCCGCGCGCCACCTGGGCCCGGCACGTGCTGGACGCGCCCGTGATGTGTGTGCGCCGGGACGACGACCGGCCGTGGGACGTGCCGGACGACCTGTCCTTCCGGCACTGGACACGGCGGCGCACACCGCGCGCCCCGACCCACGACGACCTCGACTACCACGTCACGACCCTGTTCCCGCCGGTCAGGCCCCGGGGGCATCTGGAACTGCGGATGATCGACGCGCAGCCCGGCGAGGACGGCTGGACGGTGCCGCTGGCCGTGACGGCGGCGCTGTTCGACGACCCGGAGGCCGCCGAGACCGCTTACCGGACGGTGAAGCCCCTGGCCGAGCGGACGGCGGGCCTGCCCGCGCCGCACAACCCGTTGTGGCGGGACGCGGCCCGGGACGGGCTGACCGACCCGGAGCTGCGCGAGGCCGCCGCCCTCTGCTTCGCGGCGGCGCTGGCCGCCCTGCCCCGGCTGGGGGCCGCGCCCGCGCTGGTCGACAGGGTCGCCGCGTTCCGGGACCGGTACGTCGCCCGGGGCCGCTGCCCCGCCGACGACCTGCTCGACACCTGGCGCGCGGCTCACGACGGGCGTACGGCCGCTTCCGGCCCGCCCTCCCCCTCCATCCACCCGCACGGGAAGGACACCCCCTCATGACCGACCCCGCCCTCGACGCCGGAACCCTGCGTGAGCGCGCGGTCACCTCACTGGTCGTCGCCCGGGACCGCACCACGCTGCTGACCAGCTGTGTGGAGGACCCCGACCTGACCGCGCAGCATTCTCCGCTGATGTCACCGCTGGTGTGGGACCTGGCGCACATCGGCAACATGGAGGAGCAGTGGCTGCTGCGGGCGGTCGCCGGCCACGAGGCGATACGTCCGGAGATCGACAGCCTTTACGACGCCTTCGAGCATCCGCGCGCCGCGCGGCCCAGCCTGCCCCTGCTGTCGCCGGAGGAGGCCCGCCGGTACGCGTCCGACGTGCGCGGGCGGGCGCTGGACGTGCTGGAGCGCACGGCGTTCGACGGCACCCGGCTGACGGAGGCCGGCTTCGCCTTCGGAATGATCGCCCAGCACGAGCAGCAGCACGACGAGACCATGCTGATCACGCACCAGCTCCGCCGGGGCCCGGCGGCCCTCACGGCGCCCGACCCGGAGCCGGTGACGCCGTTCACCGGGCCGGCGGAGGTCCTGGTGCCGGGCGGCCCGTTCACCATGGGCACCTCGTCCGAGCCGTGGGCACTGGACAACGAACGCCCGGCCCACCGCCGCGAGGTGGCGCCCTTCTTCATCGACACGACGCCGGTGACGAACGGCGCCTACCAGGCGTTCATCGAGGCCGGCGGGTACGACCAGCGACGCTGGTGGACCCCCGAGGGCTGGGCCCATGTGCGCCGCAATTCCCTCACCGCGCCGCTGTACTGGCGCCGGGACGGCCGGCAGTGGCTGCGGCGCCGCTTCGGCGTCACCGAGCTGGTGCCGCCGGACGAGCCCGTGGTGCACGTGTGCTGGTACGAGGCCGACGCCTACGCCCGCTGGGCCGGGCGGCGGCTGCCCACCGAGACCGAGTGGGAGAAGGCCGCCCGGCACGACCCCGCCACCGGCCGGTCGACGCGCTACCCCTGGGGCGACGCCGACCCCACGCCCGGGCACGCCAACCTCGGCCAGCGCCATCTGCGTCCCGCACCGGCCGGCAGCTACCCGGCCGGGGCGTCGCCGCTGGGCGTGCGGCAGCTGATCGGGGACGTGTGGGAGTGGACGGCGAGCGACTTCCTGCCGTACCCGGGATTCCGGGCGTTCCCGTACAGGGAGTACTCGGAGGTCTTCTTCGGGCCGGAGCACAAGGTGCTTCGCGGCGGTTCCTTCGCCGTGGACCCGGTCGCCTGCCGGGGCACCTTCCGCAACTGGGACCTACCGATCCGGCGGCAGATCTTCTCGGGGTTCCGCACCGCCCGCTCGGTGGAGGACGCCTGATGTGCCGCCACCTCGCCTACGTCGGGCCCGAGGAGCCGTTGGGCGCGCTGCTGGTGCGACCGGCGCACGGTCTGTACCGGCAGTCGTGGGCGCCACGCCGGCAGCGCCACGGCACGGTCAACGCCGACGGCTTCGGCGTCGGCTGGTACGCCGGTAGCGACCCGGTCCCGGCCCGCTACCGGCGGGCCGGGCCGGTGTGGGCGGACCTGTCGTTCACGGATCTCGCCCGGGTGGTGCGCACCCGGGCCCTGCTCGCCGCCGTACGGGACGCGACGCTGTCGGGTGCCGACGCGGAGGCGGCCGCGGCGCCGTTCGCCTCCGGCACCTGGCTGTTCAGCCACAACGGCGCGGTGCCGGGCTGGCCGGGTTCGCTGGCGCCGCTGGCCGCGACGCTGCCCGCCGAGGACCTGCTGTCGCTGGAGGCCCGCAACGACTCGGCGTTCGTGTGGGCGCTGGTGCTGGCCCGGCTGCGGGCCGGCGACACCATGGGCCAGGCGCTGGCCGACACGGTCGCCGAGGTCGCGGAGGCGGCCCCCACCGCCCGGCTGAACCTGCTGCTCACCGACGGCGACACCGTCACCGCGACCGCCTGGGGGGACACCTTGTGGTATCTCGCCCGGCCGGGCGGCGGCACCGTCGTCGCCTCCGAGCCCTACGACGACGATCCGCACTGGCAGGAGGTGCCCGACCGCACCCTGCTGGCCGCGAGCCGCACGGACGTGCTGCTCACCCCGCTCAAGGAGCCCCTCACGTGAGTCCGTTCCATCTCACCCGCACCCTCCCCGAGGACGCCGCCGGCGCCGCCCTGCGCGCCGACGTCCACGCGGGACTGACCGGCAGCCCCAAGACGCTGCCGCCCAAGTGGTTCTACGACGCACGGGGCAGCGAGCTGTTCGAGGAGATCACCGCGCTGCCCGAGTACTACCCGACGCGTGCCGAGCGGGAGATCCTGCTCGCCCGCGCGGACGAGATCGCCGCCGCGTCCGGTGCCCGCACCCTGGTGGAGCTGGGCTCGGGCTCCTCGGCGAAGACGCGGCACCTGATCGCCGCCCTCACCGGCCTGCACACCTACGTGCCGGTCGACGTCAGCGAGTCCGCGCTGACCGGCGCCGGGAGAGCGCTGGCCGCCGAGCGGCCCGGTCTGGACGTGCACGCGCTGGTCGCGGACTTCACCGCGCGGCTGACGCTGCCGGACACCCCGGGGCCGCGTCTGGTGGCGTTCCTCGGCGGCACCGTCGGCAATCTGCTGCCCGCCGAGCGGGCCGCGTTCCTCGCCTCCGTGCGCGCCCTGCTCGCCCCGGGCGACGCGTTGCTGCTGGGCACGGACTTGGTGAAGGACGAGCGGGTGCTGGTCCGGGCGTACGACGACGCGGCGGGGGTGACGGCCGCGTTCAACAAGAACGTGCTGAGCGTGGTCAACCGGGAGCTCGGCGCCGACTTCGACCCGGACGCCTTCGACCACGTGGCCCTGTGGAACTCCGGGCACGAGTGGATCGAGATGCGGCTGCGGGCGCGCACCGCGCAGTCCGTGAAGATCCCGGCGCTCGAGCTGGTGGTGGACTTCGCGGAGGGCGAGGAGCTGCGCACCGAGGTGTCGGCGAAGTTCCGGCAGGAGGGCGTACGCGCCGAACTGGCCGCCGCCGGGCTGGAGCTGGCCCGGTGGTGGACGGACGCGGAGGCCCGGTTCGCGCTGTCGCTGAGCGTCGCCCGCTGACCGCGCCGCCGCGCGGGCCCACGGCAGTCCCCCCCCGGGGCCTGCCCAGCACGATCCGAAGGGGAGGTTCTAGTCGAAGGCGAGGGTGTCCGTGACGCGCCGTGCGGCGCGTCCGGCCTCCTCGGCGGGGTCGGCGCCGGTGAGCACCTTCGTCATGTACTCCTTGATCGGGTTGTCGGCCTCGACCACGCTCCACCGGGGCGTGGCCGGGGTCGCCCGGCCCCGTGCGGCGCCGGCCGCCATGGCCTCCAGCCCCTCCTCCCCCGCGACCGACTCGGCGAGGCCGGCCTTGTTGGGGACGTAGTTCATGGTGCGGGCGAGTTCGGTGTTCCACCGGGCGCCGGTGAGGGCGGCGACCACCTCGACGGCGGCGTCCTCGGCGTCGGTGTTCGCGGGGACGACGAGGTCGGAGCCTCCGGTGAAGACGGCTCCGGGCCGGCCCGCCTTCTTGCCGGGGACGGGGAAGTAGCCGATCAGGTCCGCGAGTTCGGGGTTCTGCTTGACGATCGCGGGAACCAGGCCGGGGACGGCGACGATCTGGGCGACCCGGCCCTCGGCGAACACGCCCGCCTGCGGCGGGTGTTCCTCGTCGGCGTCGGCCGGTCCGTCGCCGAGCTCCTGGAGCCGGCGGTAGAAGTCCATGCCGCGCAGCGCGGCGGGACTGTCCAGCGCGCCCCGCCAGACGCCGTCGCGCTCGGTGGCGAGTTCGCCGCCCTCCTCCCAGATGAAGCCGGCCAGCGTGTACCAGTCCTGTCCGGCGAGGTAGATGCCCTGCGTCCGGTCGGTGTCGAGCTGTTCGGTGATCTCCAGCCACTCGTCGCGGGTCTCCGGCGGGGCGGTGACGCCGGCCCCGCGGAACAGATCCTTGCGGTAGACGACGACGCGGTTGGCGGCGTACCAGGGGATGCCGTACTGCTGGGAGCCCCAGCGGCCGGGTTCGGCGAGGCCGGGCAGCCAGTCGTCGCGGCCCCAGTCGCGCATCGACTCCAGCGTGAGGTCGAGCAGCCCGTCGCCCTCGGCGTAGGCGGACACCTGGGTGTTGCCGACCTCGATGACGTCGGGCCCGTCCGCGTCCCGGCCGCGCAGCGCCTGCTGGACCTTCTCGCCGATGCCGGTCCACTCCTGGATGCGGATGTCCAGGTCGATCCCGTCGTGTTCGCTCTCGAACTCCTCGGTGAAGCGGTCCAGGAAGTCCTGCGAGGCACTGTGCTGCATCAGCCACACGGTGACGGTGCGCCGCTCCGCCGCGCTGTCGGAGATCAGACCGCAGCCGCTGAGGAGGGAGGCGGACACACAGACGAGGGCGAGCAGACGGCGTCTCACGTGGGGTCCTGTTTTCTGTCTGGCGGACAGGGCGGGGCCCGGCGTGGGGGGCGAGCCGGAACTCGGACGGGTGCCCTGCATCTTGGTATGGACCAATGCTCGGGTCAAGGCCGTCAGGCGAACGGGGCCGACGTCTCGCGCCCGGCCCGCAGGTGGGGCACGGTGGAGTGACGTGTGCCACAGGCGGTGGGAGCCGCCGCGAGAGGAGCGAAGCATGTCGAACCACACCTACCGGGTCACCGAGATCGTCGGCACGTCTCCCGACGGCGTCGACGCGGCCGTGCGCAACGGCATCGAGCGGGCGTCGCAGACCCTGCGCAACCTGGACTGGTTCGAGGTGACGCAGGTGCGCGGGCAGATCGAGGAGGGGCGGATCGCGCACTGGCAGGTGGGACTGAAGGTGGGCTTCCGGCTGGAGGGGTCGGACTGAACCACCTCCTGGTCAGGTCCGTCCCTCGCGCTCCTGAGCGTCCTTCAGCTCGCCCGAGGGGGACGTCCAGCGGGCGTGGACGACGGTGAATCCGGCACGCCGCGCGTCCGCGCAGACCAGTTCGTCGTCGTCGACGAGCACACGCACCTCCCGGGTCCGGGCCAGACGGCGCAGCACGGCGAGCTTGGTGTACCGGGCGGGGCGGCGGTCTGCGTTGCCGCGCATGTGCACGTCCCCTTCGGGCAGCCCCTGCGCGGCCAGCCAGTCCAGCGTGTCGCGGCGGCAGCGCTCGGGCCGGCCGGTGAGGTAGACGATCTCGCACTCCCGGGCGCTCTCCCGCACCAGGGCGATGCCTTCGGCGAGCGGCGGGTCCTGGGGCGCGGCGGCGAAGAAGTTGTCCCAGTCACGCGGCCTGCGCTCCAGGAAGTGCTGCCGGTGCGCGGTGCCGGCGAGGGTGTTGTCGAGGTCGAACACGGCCAGCGGACGGTCGGTGCGGCGCGTCGGGCCGGTGCGGTCGGTGCGGTCGGTGCGGTCGGTGCGGTCGGTGCGGTCGGTCACGCTGCCACCCTAGACAGCGGGCGCAGGAATCCTGGCGGCCGCGGGGCGTTGGAACCGGTATGAGTTCCGTGATCGCCACGACCCGCTTCTCCGTCCTCGACCGCTCACGCGTCCGCGAGGGGCACACCGCTCCCGAGGCCCTGCGGGACACCGTGGCCCTCGCCAAGGAGGCGGAGCGGCTCGGGTACCACCGGTTCTGGGTCGCCGAGCACCACGGCGTGCCCGGTGTGGCCGGTTCGGCGCCGACCGTACTGGCGGCGGCCGTCGCCGCGGCGACCCGCACGCTGCGCGTGGGCACCGGCGGGGTGATGCTGCCCAACCACCGGCCGCTGGTCGTGGCCGAGCAGTTCGGCGTGCTCGCCTCGCTGTTCCCCGGGCGGATCGACATGGGTCTGGGCCGCTCGGTCGGGTTCACCGGCGGGGTGCGCAAGGCGCTGGGGCGGGACAAGGAGGACGCGGAGGACTTCGCCGCCCAGCTCGACGAACTGCTCGGCTGGTTCCGCGGCACCTCGCCCACGGGCGTGCACGCCCGGCCGTCCGAGGGCCTGAGCGTGCCGCCGTTCGTGCTGGCGATGGGTGAGGGCGCCACGATCGCCGCCCGTGCCGGGCTGCCGATGGTCATCGGCGACCTGCGCGACCGGGACCGGATGCGCCGGGGCATCGACCGCTACCGGGAGCTGTTCCGCCCCTCCGCGTGGGCGAGCGAGCCGTACGTGATCGTCTCCGGCACCGTGGCGGTGGCGGACACGGCCGAGCGGGCCCGGCGGCTGCTGGTCCCGGAGGCCTGGTCGATGGCGTACTCCCGCACCCACGGCAGCTTCCCGCCGCTGCCGCCGGCCGAGCGCGTCGAGGCACTGACCCTGACCGGCAAGGAGCGTGACTTCTACGAGGCGGGCCTGACCGGACACCTCGCGGGCACGGAGGAGCAGGTGGCGCAGGGGCTGGAGTCGCTGCTGAAGGACACCGGGGCGCAGGAGGTGCTCGTCACCACCAGCGCCTACGACCGCGAGGCGCTGCTGGAGTCCTACCGGCGGCTCGCCGTGGTGGCAGGCCTCCCGGGCAGCGCGACGCGCCGGTGACGGGCACCGGCGCGTCGGGGAGAGCGGGAGTCGGGGGCTTTAGCGGCCCTTGCCCGGGACGTCGCGACCCCGGCCCGGGACATCGCGACCCCGGCCCGGACATCGGACCCCGGGACGTCGCGGCCCCGGCGGCCCGATTCCTCGGTCATCTCCGTCTCGGCCTCGATGCGCTCCTTGCGCACCTGGCCGTGCACGGTCTCGTTGGTGGTCGTCTCCTCGGTGGTCATCCGCACCCGCTCGACCGGTACCGCCTCGGTGGTGACCACGGGCCGCTCCTCGTGCAGCGTGACCTCGTGCTGGTCCTCCTTGAAGGCGGGTCCGGACATGGCGTCGTCGCGGTTGGCGTCGGTGATCGGTTCGCGCTCCACGCGTACTTCCTCGTGGCGGACCGGGACGGTCTGCTGGACCTCCTCGGTCACCACGTACTTGCGCAGCCGGGCCCGGCCGGACTCGTGCCGCTCTACGCCGACGTGCATCCGCTCCTCGGAGCGGGTCATCGCGTCACCGCTGCCGCGCCCCTTGGCCTCGCCGCCGCGCGTCATGGACTCGCCGCGGCCGGACATGGCGCCCGCCGCCCCGGCCGTGCCGGCCCGCTGGGGCGTGGGAGGCGCGCCCGTCCTGCCGGAGATGTCGCCCCCGCGTCCGGCCGACGTCCCCGCGGCTCCCGCGGCACCGGCCGCGCCCGCGGCTCCCGCCGCTCCGGCGGCGCCCGAGGTCCCGGCCTTGCCCGTGGTCCCGCCGCTGTCCTTGGGGTCGCTCAGGACGCTGTCCCAGTTGATGCCGTAGTACTCGTACAGCCGGTGCTCCTCGTCCACCGACAGGTGACCGCCCGCGTCGATGTCGACGTTGGGTGCGCCCTTCACCTTGTCCTTGGGATACGGCACCTCGAGGTGGTCCTGCACCATGGAGGCGTCGCGGATGGGCACGAACGACTCGCTGGAGCCGAACATCCCGGTCTTGACGGTCACCCACTCGGGGCGTCCACTCGCGTCGTCGAGGAAGACGTGCTTCGCGTCGCCGATCTTGTTGCCGTCCCCGTCGTAGACGGGGTGATCCAGCAGGATCGAGATCTCATCGCGGGTGATCATCTGACATCACCCTCCTCTCGGGTCACTCCTCTCCGGTTCTCCTGTTCAGAGGGCCGAAAACGGTACAAAGGTAACTAATCACACTTTATTTTCGACAGCGCTGACCGCGAGTGACCGCCGCGGGACGCGAGACGGGGCCGGAAGGAGCACCTTCTTCCGGCCCCGCCCGTCCGCACCTGCCGGCGAACGTCGGTGAGGGGCGGCCACCCGGGCGGCTAGCGCCTGCCCGCCTTGCGGGTCGCCCGCAGCCACTCCTTGTTCATCCCCGTGATGGACGTCAGCGGGATGCCCTTGGGGCAGGCGGTGGCGCACTCCCCGGCGAGGGTGCAGCCGCCGAAGCCCTCCTCGTCCATCTGCGCCACCATGTCCAGCACCCGCGTCTCACGCTCGGGGGCGCCCTGCGGCAGCACGTTGAGGTGGTTGACCTTGGCGGAGGTGAACAGCATCGCCGCGCCGTTGGGGCAGGCCGCGACGCAGGCGCCGCAGCCGATGCACTCGGCGTGCTCGAAGGCGAAGTCCGCGTCCGGCTTGGGCACCGGCGTGGCGTGGGCCTCGGGCGCGGAGCCGGTCGGCGCGGTGACGTAGCCGCCGGCCTGGATGATGCGGTCGAAGGCGGAGCGGTCGACCACCAGGTCCTTGACCACCGGGAAGGCGGCGGCCCGCCACGGCTCGACGTCGATGGTGTCGCCGTCCTCGAAGGAGCGCATGTGGAGCTGGCAGGTGGTGGTGCGCTCGGGCCCGTGGGCGTCGCCGTTGATGACCAGCGAGCAGGCGCCGCAGATGCCCTCGCGGCAGTCGTGGTCGAAGGCGACCGGGTCCTCGCCCTTGAGGATGAGCTCCTCGTTGAGGGTGTCGAGCATCTCCAGGAAGGACATGTCGGGTGAGATGCCGTCCACCTCGTACGTGGACATGGTGCCGTCGGCGTCGGCGTTCTTCTGCCGCCAGACGCGCAGGGTGAGCTTCATGCGTAGCTCCGCTGGGTGGGGTGGACGTACTCGAAGACCAGGTCTTCCTTGTGCAGGGTGGGAGCCTCGCCGGTGCCGGTGAACTCCCAGGCGGCCGCGTAGGCGAACTCGTCGTCCCTGCGGGCCGCTTCGCCGTCCGGGGTCTGGGACTCCTCACGGAAGTGGCCGCCGCAGGACTCGGCGCGGTGCAGCGCGTCGAGGCACATCAGCTCGGCGAGCTCCAGGTAGTCGACGATGCGGTTGGCCTTCTCCAGCGACTGGTTGAACTCCTCGCCGGTGCCGGGAACCTTGATCCGGCGCCAGAACTCCTCGCGGATCTGCGGGATGCGCTCCAGCGCCTTGCGCAGCCCGGAGTCACTGCGCGCCATGCCGCAGAACTCCCACATCAGCTCGCCCAGTTCGCGGTGGAAGGAGTCGGGGGTGCGGTCGCCGTCGACGGACAGCAGCAGGTTGAGCCGGTCCTCGGTCTCGGCCAGCACCTCCTGCACCGCGGGGTGTTCGTCGGTCACCTCGCCCTGGCGCGGGTTGCGGGCCAGGTAGTCGTTGAGGGTCGCCGGCAGCACGAAGTAGCCGTCGGCCAGGCCCTGCATCAGCGCGGAGGCGCCGAGCCGGTTGGCGCCGTGGTCGGAGAAGTTGGCCTCACCGATCGCGAACAGGCCGGGGACGGTGGTCTGGAGGTCGTAGTCGACCCACAGGCCGCCCATCGTGTAGTGCACGGCGGGGTAGATCCGCATGGGCACCTCGTACGGATCCTCGTCGGTGATCCGCTGGTACATGTCGAAGAGGTTGCCGTACCTGGCCTCGACGGCCTTGCGGCCCATCCGCCGGATGGCGTCGGCGAAGTCCAGGTAGACGCCCTGGCCGCCGGGGCCCACTCCCCTGCCCTCGTCGCAGACGTTCTTCGCGGCGCGGGAGGCGATGTCGCGAGGCACCAGGTTGCCGAAGGAGGGGTAGAGGCGCTCCAGGTAGTAGTCGCGCTCGTCCTCGGGGATCTGCGTGGGCGGGCGGGTGTCGCCCTTGGCCTTGGGCACCCAGATACGGCCGTCGTTGCGCAGCGACTCGCTCATCAGGGTGAGCTTGGACTGGTGGTCGCCGGTGCGCGGGATGCAGGTGGGGTGGATCTGGGTGAAGCACGGGTTGGCGAAGTACGCCCCGCGCCGGTGCGCGCGCCAGACGGCGGTGGCGTTGGAGTTCATGGCGTTCGTCGACAGGTAGAAGACGTTGCCGTAACCGCCGGTCGCCAGGACGACGGCGTCCGCGAAGTAGGTGGAGATCTTCCCGGTGATCAGGTCGCGGGCCACGATGCCCCGGGCCCGGCCGTCGACGACGATCAGGTCCAGCATCTCGGTACGCGGGTGCATCTCCACGTTGCCGGCCGCGATCTGCCGGCTGAGCGCCTGGTAGGCGCCGAGGAGGAGCTGCTGGCCCGTCTGACCGCGGGCGTAGAAGGTGCGGGAGACCTGGACGCCGCCGAAGGAACGGGTGTCGAGCAGGCCGCCGTACTCGCGGGCGAAGGGCACGCCCTGCGCGACGCACTGGTCGATGATCTCGACGGAGATCTGTGCGAGGCGGTGCACGTTGGACTCGCGGGCGCGGAAGTCGCCGCCCTTGACGGTGTCGTAGAAGAGACGGTGGACGGAGTCGCCGTCGTTGCGGTAGTTCTTCGCCGCGTTGATGCCGCCCTGCGCGGCGATGGAGTGCGCCCGCCGCGGGGAGTCCTGGTAGCAGAACTGGACGACGTGGTAGCCCTGTTCGGCCAGCGTGGCCCCGGCGGAGCCGCCCGCGAGGCCGGTGCCGACGACGATCACGGTGTGCTTGCGGCGGTTGGCCGGGTTGACCAGCCTCGCCTCGAAGCGGCGCGTGTCCCAGCGCTCGTGGACCGGTCCGGCGGGGGCCTTGGTGTCGGTGACCGGCTCGCCGGTCGTGTAGTCGGTGTACGAGGTCATGGTCAGCTCACCACTCCGGTCATGACGCCCACGGGGACGGCGACGAAGCCGGCCGTGAGCAGCAGCGCAAGGGCGTTGGCGGTGGTCTTGAGGGCGCGGTCGCGGGTGCGGCTGCCGGCGCCGAGGGTCTGGGCGGCGCTCCAGAAGCCGTGCCGGACGTGCAGGCCGACGGCCAGCATCGCGACGATGTAGAGGGTGTTGCCGTACCAGGTGGAGAAGGTGTCCACGACGTTCTGGTAGGGCTTGCCGGACTCGAAGCCGCCGGAGTGGACGGTGCCGGTGGTCAGGTCGAGGACGTGCCAGACGATGAACAGGGCGAGGATGATCCCGCCCCAGCGCATGGTGCGGGTGGCGTAACTGGCGCGCGCCTTCTTGTGGACGTACTTGGTGGGGCGCGCCTTGATGTCGCGCCGGCTGAGCTGGTAGGCGGAGACGGCGTGGGCGACCACGGCGAGGACGAGCACCACGCGGACGACCCACAGCGTCCACTCGTAGTGCATGAACGGCTCGCCCACCGTCCGCAGCCAGTGGGCGTAGTGGTTGAACTCACCCGCCCCGAAGAAGATCTTCAGGTTTCCGATCATGTGGACGACCAGGTACAGCAGCATGATCAGGCCGCTGACCGCCATCACTGTCTTCTTGCCGACGGTCGAGTCCCACACGGTGCGTGCCATGGACGGCCGTCGGTCCGTCCGCGTTGCCAGAGCCATGTCACCAGACGCTAGGGCCGAAGGGCCTCATCGGTCCAAGACATGGTACGGCTCGTTTCGATAGGGACCGCCTATCATGGCTGTATGCAGTTCCCGCAGCTCCAGTACTTCGTGGCCGTCGCCGAGACCCGGCACTTCACCCGCGCCGCGGAGCTGGTCCACGTCGCCCAGCCGTCGCTCTCGCAGCAGATCAAGGCCCTGGAGCGGGAGCTGGGCGCGGATCTGTTCCGGCGGGCGCGCGGCAACATCACGCTGACCGACGCGGGCGAGGCGCTGCTGCCGCTGGCCCGGCGCATCCTGGCCGACGCGGACACCGCCCGGCACGAGGTGCAGGAGGTGGCGCAGCTGCGCAGCGGCCGGGTGCGGCTGGGCGCGACCCCCAGTCTGTGCACGGGCCTGCTGCCGGACGTGCTGCGCGCCTTCCACGACCGCTATCCGGGCGTCCGGCTGCTGGTCGAGGAGGGCGGCTCGCACGACCTGGTGCGCGAGCTGGCCCGCGGCGCCCTGGACCTGGCGCTGGTCGTGCTGCCGCTGCCCACCCCCTCCCCCGCGCTGACCACGGTGGAGCTGCTGCGCGAGGACCTGGTGGTCGTCTCCTCACCGGACGCCCCGCGCCCCGGCGGGGGGCGGCGTACCGTGCGCATCGCCGACCTGGAGGGCGAGCGCCTGGTGATGTTCCGGCACGGCTACGACCTGCGGGAGCTGACGGTGGCCGCGTGCCGGGCGGAGGGCTTCGAGCCGGGGTTCGCGGTGGAGGGCGGGGAGATGGACGCGGTGCTGGGCTTCGTCCGGGCGGGGCTGGGCGTCGCGGTGGTGCCCCGTATGGTGGCCGCCCGCTCCGGCCACGGCCTGCGCGTCACCCCGCTGGCCCGCCCGGGACTCCACCGCACGATCGCCCTGGCCCACCGCAGCGACGTGGCACCGCCGCGGGCGGCCAGGGAGCTGCAGCGGATGCTGCTGGAGCGGTGAGGGACGTCCGGACGGCACGCGTCGCCCCAGGCCCGCGGACCTCCGGTCCCAGAAGGTGGCGCTGACCGAGCCGGCCCTCCTGCCGTGGCCGGGAACCGGGGCCGTGGCGAGTCCGCCGAGCGTGGCGTCGCCGTCCACGCCGGTGCGGTGCGGCGACCATCACCACGGGGCGAACGCCGGAAACCGTCGGCGGTCTTCGGGGAGACCGCGGATCCGTCCGGCGGAGGACCGAGCGCGTGGACGCCCCCGGACCCGTCCTCGGCGACGGCGCCCGGAAGGGCCCGCACGCGTCGTGTCACGTCACGTCCGGTGCCGCCGGCGTGCCCCGCGGTGCGTGCTCATCGCCCGGTCACCGCCCGCTCCTCACCCCGTCGCGTCCACCAGCGCCAGGTCGTGCAGCCGCTCCGGGGGGCCCGGGCGGGCGTAGTACCAGCCCTGGGCCGTGTCGCAGCCGAGGATGCGGAGCTGTTCGGCCTGGGCGCCGGTCTCCACTCCCTCCACGGTGACCGCGAGGTCGAGGGAGTGGGCCAGCGAGACGATGCCCTCGACGATCTTGAGGTCGACCGGGTCGGCGGGGAACTGCTGCATGCTCTGCGTGAAGGAGCGGTCCAGCTTGAGGACGCTCACCGGGAGCCGGCGCAGGTTGGCGAGGTTGGAGTAGCCGGTGCCGAAGTCGTCCAGGGCGATGTCGACGCCCATCTCGGCGAGCCTGCGCAGCGGCTTGAGGAGGTCGTCGTCGGCGCCGATGAGCGCCGACTCGGTGACCTCCAGGCACAGCGCGTCGGGCGTGACGCCCGTGCGTTCCAGGATCTCCACGGTGTCCTGGACCAGGCCCGGGTGGGTGAGCTGGCAGGGCGAGAGGTTCACGTTGATGCGCAGCGGGCCGAGCTCCTCGCCCCCGTTGGCGTCGCGCCACGCGCGGGCCTGCCGCACCGACTGCTCCAGCACCCAGCGGCCCAGCGGCACGATGAGGCCGGTGTGCTCGGCGAGCGGGATGAAGCGGTCCGGGGACAGCACCCCGTGCTGCGGGTGCAGCCAGCGCACCAGCGCCTCGGCGCCCCGGACGCTGCCGTCGCCGAGGTGCACCAGGGGCTGGTACTCGATGAAGAACTCCCCCCGGTCCAGGGCCGTGGGCAGCGCCGTGGTGAGTCCGTGCCGGGTGATGGCGCGGGCGTCGGCCTCCGGGTCCGCCAGCTCGAAGCGGTTGCCGCCGGCCGCCTTGGCCCGGTACATCGTGATGTCGGCGCTGCGCAGCACCTCCGCCGCGCTGCGTTCCCCGGCCGGGCCCTCGACGACGCCGATGCTGCCGCGCACGGTCAGCTCCCGGCCGTCGACGCTGATCGGGGCCAGCAGCGCGTTCATGATCCGGCCGGCCAGCTCGTCGACCGTGCGCCGGGTGTCGGGGCCGGTGGTGAGGGCCACGAACTCGTCGCCGCCGAGACGGGCCACCATCTCGCCGGGCGCGGTGGCGCAGGACTGCAGCCGGTCGGCGACCTCGACGAGCAGCCGGTCGCCGGCCGCGTGGCCGAGGCTGTCGTTGACGGTCTTGAAGCCGTCCAGGTCGAGGTAGCACAGCCCGAACCGCTGGTCCCGGCCGGCCGAGAGGGCCTTCTCCAGGCGTTCGAAGAAGAAGGTGCGGTTGGGCAGTCCGGTGAGCGCGTCGTGCGTGGCCTCGTAGCGCAGCCGGAGGTTGAGCAGCCGCCGCTCGGTGGTGTCCTCCATCAGCGCGAGCTGGTACTGCGGTGCGCCGTCGGCGTCGCGCAGCAGGGAGACCGTCAGGTTGGTCCACAGGACCGTTCCGTCGGGCCGGTAGAAGGCCTTCTCGAGGTGGTAGTGCTCGCGCTCGCCACCGACCAGTTCCGCGTAGAGACGCCAGGTCTGGGGGGCGTCGTCGGGGTGCGTCCAGTCCTTGACGTTGCGGCCGAGCAACGCCTGCTCCGACAGTCCGAACATGCGCCGCAGCGCGTTGTTGACCTGGAGGATGTTGCCGTCGAGGTCGGCGATGCCGATGCCTATGGCCGCACCCTCGAAGACCGCCCGGAACCGGGTCTCGGTGGCGTGCAGCGCCTGCGCCACCACGCCCTGTGCCTCCAACGCGGCCTGGGCGATGGCCTCCTGCTCGGCCAGCGTCCGCTCGCGCAGGGCCTGCGCGAAGCCCGCGGCCATGGCGTGCTGGAGGCGGGAGCTGCGCGCCCTGAGGGTCTCCCGGTCGCCGTCCTCGCCGCAGTACAGGACCAGGTAGGCGTCCACGCAGTCCAGGGTGCGGCTGAGCGCCTCCGGGTCGGTGCAGTGGGCCGCCACCAGCGCGGCGCCGGCCGCGCGGCCCGCGTCCGGGTCGAAGGAGCGTGCCCGCAGCGCCTCGCTCAGCAGCCGGGCCACCGGCAGCAGCCGCTCCTCGAACTCCGGCCGGGTCGAGGCGGTCGAGGTCACCGGGTAGACGGCCCGGCTCCAGATCGTCGCGAACCGGCGCAGTCTGTCCTCCGGCCCGTCCGGCTCGCCGCTCACGCCGTACGCCCCACTCCCGCGAGACCGGAGAAGGCGTAGGGATCCTCGTCCTCCGGTGCGGTGTCCGGGCGCCAGCGTGGCATCGGCACCAGTCCGGGTTCCACCATGTCGTACCCCTCGAAGAACCGCGCGATCTCGTCGCGCGTGCGCATGATCAGCGGGTTGCGCATGTCTCGGTACACGTCCACCGCCCCCTCGGCCCGCTCCGGCGGCAACGGGATTCCCTCGTACGCGGCATGGGTGAGCACCAGCATGCTGCCGGGTGCCAGGGCCTCGCGCAGTTCGGCCACCGCCCCGTACGGGTCGTCCGCGTCTTCCACGAAGTGAAGTATGGCAACGAGAAGCAGCGCCACCGGCCGATTCAGGTCGATCAGCCGCGCGACTTCGTCACTGCCGAGGATCTCCTGCGGCTTGCGGAGGTCGGCGGCGAGGACGCCGGCGCCGTCGTTGCCCTCCAGCACCACCGTGCTGTGCGCGACCGCGACGGGGTCGTGGTCGACGTACATCACCCGGGCCCGGGGGTCGGCCTCCTGGGCCACCTCGTGCACGTTGCCGAAGGTGGGGATGCCGGAGCCGATGTCGAGGAACTGGGTCACGCCCTCGGCGACGGCGAACCGCACCGCCCGTCGCATGAACGCCCGGTTCGCCTGCATGACCTTGGGCAGCCCCGGCATGAACTCCATGGCCCTGCGGGCCGCTTCCCGGTCGACCTCGAAATTGTGCGAACCGCCCAGGTAGTAGTCGTACATCCGGGAGACACTGGGCACCGTGATGTCGATGCTCCGAGGGGCCCAGGCGGGACGCTCCATCTAGCTCTCCAAGACGTAGGCGATCCGGTGTTCGAGCAGAGGCTACTGATCGCCCGCCAACGGGGCGACCCCAAACGGAAATTGACCATCCGTTCCCGGTCACTGCCTCTGGCACGTGCCGCTTTGCGAAAGCACAAGATCGTTACGTGACGTGCCCGCACCACTCCGGAGCGTTCCGGAGGGCGTGGCGAAAACAGGGGAAAACGGCCCGCCCCTCCGCGGGCGGCGGAGGGGCGGGCACGGGGCCGGCGGTGTCGGAGTGGACGACACCCTGGGGAGGTTGCTACTTCTCCGACGCGCCGACCGGCTTTCCGTCGGGCCGTACGGCGTACCAGGTACCGCCGACGCCCTGACCGTTGGTGTCGCCGGGGGCCTTGTCACCGGCGAAGGTGTAGATGGGCCAGCAGTTGATCGTCTGCTGGTCGGCGCCGTCGGGGCGGGTGAAGGTCATGTACCCCTTCTTCTGGATGCCCTTGGTGTCGCCGAACGCGACCGGCGACACCACCGGCCACTTCTTCAGGCAGTCGCCGGTGCACGCCGACACGGGCTTCGGCCACGCCTCGTCCTTCATGAACCGGTAGACGGTCATGCCGTTCTTGTCGACGACGATCTCGCCGAGCTCGGAGTCCTCCCGGGTGGAGAGCCCGGGCTGGTCCGCCGACCGCGCCTTCTTCCCCTCGGGGGTGAACGCGAACCACTTGCCGCCGACCCCCTGACCCTTGACGTCTCCGGCGTTGACGTCCTTGACGTACCGGTAGGCCGGCCAGCCGTCGACGGTCAGCTGCTTGGTGCCGTCGGCCCGGGTGATCCGGCCCAGCAGCGCCTTGTCGATGCCCTCGCCCGCGGAGGCGTCGTCCGCGGGCACCGGCGGCCAGGTCTTCGCGCAGTCCCCGTCGCAGTTGGACTTCGGGGGGTTCGCCGAGTCCTGGTCGAAGCGGTAGAGCGTGAGACCCAGTTCGTCGGTCACGACCTTGCCGAGCTTGGCGTCGGTCGCCACGTTGAGCTGGCCGGCCGTGTTGGCCGGCTGGCTCGGGGCCGGGGAGGTCTGGCCCGCCTGCGCGCCGCTGCCGACGCCGCCCAGGTCGCCCGGCGCCGTGATCCCCACGTTCTGGCTGGAGGGCGGCTGGCTGTCCTGACCGCACGCCGTCGTCAGGGTCAGCACCGCCGCGGCGCTCACCACCAGTGAGGCGGTCCGCCAGGAGGTATTCATCGTCAACTCCAGATGATCGCAGAGGTGTTGCAGCGCCCTGCTGCGCCGCCGCTCGACGATGGGTACGCACGGGGGCACAGGTTGTGTTCAACGGCGACCCGTATTTCTTTTCTTAACTCCTTCGGGGCAATCCCCGGGCTCCCGCGCGTGGCCGGGCCCGTGACGACTCATGATCTTCGTCGTGCAAGCACTCGTACCGACCCAAACCCGCACGGCGGCGCGCGCGTTGGCCGTGGTCGCGCTGCTGTGGGCCGTCGCCGGCGCGCCCGCTCCGGCGGCGGCCGACGCCTGCGCGTACGCCTCGACGGGGCCGGGCGGCACGGAGGCGGTGGCGATCGCGGGCGATGTCGCCTGGACGGACTTCCCGCCCTGCTCCCCGCCTCCGCCGTCCCCGACCCCCACGCCGACGCCCACCCCCACGCCGACCCCGCCGCCTCCTCCCCCGCCACCGCCGCCCCCTCCGGAACCGACCCGCCACCACCGCCGCCCAAGCCCAGCCCCAGCCCGACGCCGACTCCGACACCGCCGCCCGCGGCCCGACCGGCACCGCCCCGGCCCGCGCCGGCCGTCACACCGACGCCGCGCCCGGTGCGCCCGGCGCCGCCCCCGCCGAAGGCTCCCAAGCCGTCGGCCACCCCGGCGCCGCGCCCGTCGGTGCGGCCCGTGACCTACCCGCGCCACCGCGCGGTCGAGGTGAAGCGGCCAACCCGGAGCACGACCTCGCCGCTCGTCTTCGTCCTGCTCATCACCACCCCCGCGGTCGTCGCCGTCGCCGCTCTGCGTCCGCGCTGACGACCGCCCCGCCACCGACCGACCCTCTCTCCCTGGAGGCACCTCTTGCCGGAATGGCTTGTTCTCACCCTCGCCATGCTCGCCGCCTGTGCCGTCGTGGTGATCATCACGCTCGTACGGCACCGGAGGGCGGCCGAGGACGAGGACCCCAGCGAGACCCCGGACGTCATCGAGTACATGACGATGTGGATCGGCGTGGTGTACGCCATCGTCCTGGGACTCGCCATCGCCGGCGTCTGGGAGGGCCGCAGCGCCGCCCAGGACAACGTCCGGGCCGAGGCGGTCGCCCTGCACGAGGTCTCCGAGCGGGTACGGGTCTACCCCGCCGAGATCCGTGACCTGATCCGGGACGATGTCAACGCCTATGTCGGACACGTCGTCACCACCGAGTGGCGCACCATGGCCGACCACGACCGGGTCACCGACGAGGGCACCGAACTCCTCGACCGGCTCCGCCGCGACGTCACCGACTACGAGCCGCGCAACGACTTCGAGGCGCAGGCGTACCAGCCGCTGGTGGACCAGGTGGCCGCCGCCGACCAGGCGCGCAGCGCGCGTGCGGAGTCGACCGGGGCGACCATGCCGGGCGTGGTGTGGTTCGGCCTGGTGGCGGGCGCCGTCATCACCATCGGCATGATCTTCGCGCTGCAGATCCGGCGCACCCGCCGCGAACTGATCCTGGCCGGGCTGTTCTCGGCGCTGATCGCGTTCCTGCTCTTCCTGATCTGGGACTTCGACGCGCCCTACAGCCGGGGCCTCGCCGCGACCGCGGACCCGTTCCTGCGGCTGTTCCCGGAGGTCAGGAGCTAGCCGGCACGGCTGCCGCCCCCGACCTCTGCGGTCGGGGGCGGCCGTCACGCGGGGGCCTTACCGGTGTTCACCGGCGTACGCCGAACTCCCCAGTCAGCGGGCCGATTCCCACCGGGTAGCTCCCCGTGGCCGCCCGGCGGACGGTGAAGCGCACCGTCACCTCCTGACCGGGGCGGACCGTGACGTCCTGGTGCTGCTCGGGCTCGCCCGCCACCGTCAGCACGGCGGTGTACGTGCCCCTCACCTCGCCGACGTTCTTCACCCGTGCGCTCACGTGCACCGGGGCGCCGGGGCGCGCCCGGGGCGGCGTCACCGTCAGACCGTGCGGCGCGAACCGGGCCTCGGGGCCCGCGACCAGGTCGTGGACGAACACGTCCGAGTGACGGTTGGTGTCGTCGTCGACCAGGTTGGCCGAGGTGCTCTCGAAGGCGACGTACCGGCCGTCGCCGCTGAGCGCGGGGAGCGCGGAGGTGCCGTCGCCCTCGGCGTCCTCCAGGCCGTCCGACACCCGGACCGTGGTGCCCGCCCGCCGGTCGCGCACGAACACGTCGGCCCGGCCGTTGGTGTCACCGGGGGCGAGGTTGGCGGCGTAGCTGTAGAACGCCACCTTCGTGCCGTCCGCGCTGAGGGAAGGCGCGTACCCCCACTGGTCGGCCGGTGTGCCGTCGCCGGTGACGTCGACCCGCTCGTTCTTCCCGGTGCGCAGGTCGTGGACGTAGAGCCGCCAGTCGTTGTCGAAGGCGACCGCGGTGCCGTCGCCGCTGATCCGGGGCGCGGTGTTCGCCCCGTCGGGACCGTCCACCAGGCGCGTCGTGCCGGTGAGGCGGTCGTGCACGAAGACGTCGGCGGTGCCGTCGGTGTCGCCCGGTACCAGGTTGTCCGCCGTGCTCTGGAAGGCGATGTACCGGGCGTCGGCGCTGATGGTCTGCTCGCGGGACGCGCCGTTGCCCGGGTTGGCGTCGGGCGCCTGGGAGACGCGGACGGTGGTGCCGAGCTTCCGGTCGCGCAGGAAGACGTCCGTGGTGCCGTTGGTGTCGCCCGGCACCAGGTTGTCGGCGTCGCTGTTGAACACGGCGTAGCGGCCGTCGGCGCTGAGCGAGGGCGCCGAGGAGAGGCCGTCGGCCGCCGTCCCGTCCGACGCGACCGAGACCCGCTCCGTGACACCGGTCGTCCGGTCGTGCGCGAAGGCGTCGGTCTGGCCGTTGGTGTCCCCGGGCACGAGGTTGGCGGCACCGCTGCTGAAGCCGACGTACCGGCCGTCGGCGGTGAGGGTCGGGGTGAGGGAGAAGTCGTCGCCCTCGGTGCCGTCGGAGGCGGCCGACACGCGCTCGGTCGTCTGCCGGTCCCGGTCGGTGACGAAGATGTCGAGCGTGCCGTTGGTGTCTCCGGGCACGAGGTTGGAGGCGGGGCTGGCGAAGGCCACGATCCGGCCGTCGTCGCTCAGGTCGGCCCACCACGCGTCGCTGTCGGGCTGGCTGCCCTGACTGGTGAGGGACGCCCGCTCGGTGGCGGACGGCGGGGGCAGTTCGAGGTCGGCCCCGCGGGTTCCGGAGGGGCCGTCCACCGTGACGGCCAGCGGCCGGGAGCGGGAGATGCCGGGCGCGGCCGCCCTGATCCGGTAGGCGCCGACGGGCACGTCGTGGACGGTGTAGCGGCCGTTGCGGTCGGTCACCGCGGTGAGGTCGTCCGGGACGCCGAGGACGCTGACCGTCGCGCCCGGCACGGTCGTCCCGGTCGGCCCGTACGTCAGCGTCCCGCTGACCGTCGTCCAGCGGGTGCGGGTGAGCTCCAGCGGGACGTCGGTGTAGCGGTCGGCGCGGACCCGCTGCCGGCTCGTGGTGTCGGCGTATCCGAAACGGGACAGCGCCAGGTCGTGGGTGCCGGGCGCGAGCCTGAGGGAGAAGTGGCCCGAGGCGTCCGTGGTGACCGCGCGGCCGGTGTCGCTGCGCGCGACCGTGACACCCGCGAGCGGCTCGCCGCTCCGCCGGTCGGTCACCGTGCCGCGCACTCCGCTGCGCAGGGCCGCCTCGGCGACCGCCGCGTAGGCGTCGATGCGTCCGTGGCCGTAGCGGGCGTTGGGGAGTTCCCCGTACCGGTCGTCGGCGCGGGAGGTGCCGGAGAGGACGGCGAGGGCTTCGTCGGCCGTCAGGTCCGGCTGGGCCTGGAACATGAGGGCGACGGTCCCGGACACGTGCGGGGTGGCCATGGAGGTGCCGTCGAGCGTGCCGTAGCCGCCGTCGGGAAGCGCCGAGAGGACGTCGACGCCGGGGGCGGAGACGTCGGGCACGACGTACGTGTCGGGCCACTCGGCGGGCGGGGCGCTCCAGTTGCTCTTGTGGACGACCTCGCCGCAGGAGAAGTCGGCAACGTTGTCGTCGGCGTCGGTCGCGCCGACCGAGACGGACTCGTAGACGTTGCCGGGACTGGCCGATCCCTGGAAGCACTCGTTGCCGATGGCGAAGGCCGGGAAGATGCCGGCGCGCGCGATGTTGCGGGCCGGTTCGACGAGTTCGTCGGCGTAGCCGTCGGAGCCGAGCGACATGCTGACCACGTCGGCGGGCTTTCCGGCGGGGGTGCCGTCGGCGGCGTACGGGGCGATCGCCCACTGCATGCCGGCGATGACCTGGGCGAGGCTGCCGCGGCCGCCGGGGATGACCAGGCCGCCCATCAGCTCGGCGCCGGGGGCCACGCCGATCTGTGTCCCGGAGGCGTCGCCTCCGGCGACCGTGCCGGCCACATGGGTGCCGTGGTAGGCGCTGTCGTGCGGCACGGAACCGGGGACCGGCCGGCCGTCGGCGTCGAACTCGATCCAGCCGCCGGGGTGGGCGGGATCGGCGGGGTCGGCACTGGTCAGCTTGCCGGCGAGGTCGGGGTGTGCGGCGTCGATGCCGGTGTCGAGGACGGCGACGCGGACGCCGGCCCCGGTGATCTTCCGCTCGCTGTGCACCTTGTCGGCGCCTATCCTGGCCAGTCCCCAGGTGGAGGATCCGGCGGTGGCGCGGGCGACGGTCCTGTCACTGCTGTCCACCGTCTCGCCGGACGGGGTCTCGAGGGTGAAGTTGGGGATGACGCGCTCGACGGGGGCCAGCGCGGCCAGGTCGCGCAATGTGTCGGACGTGGCCCGCACCAGGACCATGTTCTTGAGCCAGAAGGTGTTGAGCACCCGGTCGCCCCGGGCCTCGACGAGGTCCACCACCGGGGCCTGGTCGGCGGCGGTGCCGCGGGCGAGGGAGCGGCGGACCTCCGCCGCGGTGTCGTCGGGGGTGACGGCCGGCGCGCCGTGCCGGAGGACGACGGCGGCCTCGACGCGTCCGTCGCCGCGTGCCCCGGCGGCGTCCATCCGCTTCAGCACGGCGGGGTCGATCTTCGACTCGGCGGCCGCCGGGAAGGACGGGCCGGGAGGGGTGGCCTGCGCCGTCGCGGGAGCGGCGGTCAGCGCGGTGGCACATATGCCGAGCACGGACAACAGGGATCTGTACCGGCGGTGTTGTCCGCGAGGCGGACGGGCCGGGAGCGGCATGGGGGCACTCCTTCTGCGACGCGTGTCCGCGCCATGGGTGGGCCGAGGTGGGGGCCGATCACGAAGCTCGTCGAACGCTGACATCCGCCGTCGGCGCCTGACAAGATCAACCGGCGGCGACTTCCCGACAGCCGACGGGAAGACGACAGGAGACGAGAGGGCGGACCGTGCTGGAACCGATCGGCCTGGACGAACGCGACGAAGCCGTGTACGACGCCCTGATCCGCCGGACCCGGGCCACGGCCGCGGAGCTCGCGGCCGACTGCGGGCTCACCCCGGGCGCGGCCGGCCGGGTGCTGCGGTCACTGGTCGGTCTCGGGCTCGCCTCCGCCGGTCAGGGACGGCCCGTCAGTTACACGGCGGTACCTCCCGACAGCGCTCTGGAAGCCGTACTGCGGGAACGGGAGCAGGCGTTGAACGGCGTGCGTGCGCACGTCTCGGCGCTGATGTCCCTCTACCGGGCCGGCAGCCGTTTCGCGCACCCGGGCGACCTGGTCGAGGTGGTCTCGGGACGCGAGGAGGTCAACCGCAACTGGGTGCAGATGCAGCGCGCCTCCCGCACGCAGGTGCGCGGCTTCGACTGCCCTCCGTACGCGGCGGCGGCCGGCCACTCCGAGCCCAACCCCGTGGAACTCGAACTGCTCGCTCGGGGCGTCAAGTACCGCGTGCTGTACGACAGTTCGGTGCTGGAGCTGCCGGGGTGGCTGGAGGACGTGGCCATCGGGATACGGCTGGGTGAACAGGCCCGCATCGCCACCGGGCTGCCGGGCAAGCTCGCGATCTGCGACGACCGGGTCGCCATGCTGCCCCTGCTGCGCCCCGGCGACGACACGGTGACCGCCTCGTACGTCATCCACCCCTCGCCGCTGCTGGACGCCCTGGTCGCCCTGTTCGAGACGGTGTGGGAACGCAGCGTGCAGATACGGCCCTCGACGCCGCCCGCGGACGTGGACCCGCCCGAGCGGCTGTCGCCGGAGGAGGAGAAGCTGCTGACGCTGCTGGCGTCGGGGGCCACCGACAAGGCGGCGGGCCGGGCGCTCGGCTGGAGCGAACGCACCGTGCAGCGGCACATCACCAAGCTGCTGCGGCGCTTCGGCGCGCAGACGCGCTTCCAGCTGGCCATGGAGGCCACCCGCCGGGGGTGGATCTGAAGGGGACCCTCACCGACGCGGTGTGCGCACGACCGCGCCCCGGACACCCTTGGGCATCCGGGGCGCGGCCTTCGAACACGTGCGAAACGGGGGACCGAGGGGGACGGCGGGCTCAGACCCGCTTCTCCGCGCGGCGGCGCATCCAGAAGATGCCGCTGCCGAGGACCGCGGCGGCCACCAGCGACCCGCCGATCGCCATGTCGGTCGGCGTCGCCCCGCTGGTGCTGCTGCCGCCGATGCCGCCCCGGACACCGCCGATGACGGTGAAGGCGGCCGGGCGGGTCAGGCTCCGCCCGGAGCAGTGGACGGTGATGTCGTAGGGACCCGGGCGGGCGTCGTGGTCAATGGTGGCGGTGCCCTTGGAGGTGTCGTTGGCGCCGTTGACCGGCGTCAGGTTCGTCCGCGGGAACGCGTTCGAGGTGGCCGTACCGCCGTTGGGGCAGCCGTCGACCGTGATGGTCAGCTGGCCGCCGCGGGCGATGACGCTGGGCAGGGCGACGATGTTGGACGGGTGGGGCACCCGTCCGCCGTCCGCGACGGCCGCCGGGGCGGCGACCCCCAGGACGGCGACCGCGGCGCCGGCGGCCGCAAGGGCACGTGTGTTGCGCATGTGATCCTCCGCGGGAGACGCCCCGGGTCCCGTCCCCGGTCCGATCGGCGAGAAAGCGCCTCCCGGAAAGACCCTCAGTTGCCCGGCGCCGCCGCGCATTTCGGGAATGGTCCGTACTGGTGAGGGGCGGCCCCCGGGGGCCTGTGCACCCGGGGTCATCGCCGCAGGTCACGGACCGTCAGAAGATCTTCGTCGGGGTTCACCTCGGATGGCGCACCCCGCCCGTCCGGGGGCCACCCGTTCGCCGCCGTCCCGTCGCCGGTGGCGCACCCTCCGCTTAGCGTTCACGTCATGCGCGAGTGACACGGCGACGGCCGTGTCGAGAGGGGAAGGCGAATGTCTGCTTTCGAGCCGGCCGAAGCCGAAGAGGAGGCACGCCCGAGGAGGCGCGCCCCGTGGGGCGTGATAGCGCTGGTCCTGCTCACCGGCCTCGCACTGCTCCGCAACGGCTCCGGGGAGTTCGACGTGGGCCCGCCGCAGCCGGCCGGCGCGGCCGCCGCGGACAGCGCGACCCCCGGCGTGTTCGCCGGCACGATCCAGCCGCTGCCCTACGCGGTGCCGGACCGGGTGCGGATCCCGGCGATCCAGGTGGACGCGCCGATCGTCCCGGTGGGCCTGGACGCGGAGGGCTGGGTGGACGCGCCGCCGCCCGAGGACCCCAACCTGGCCGGCTGGTTCACCGGCGCGGTCTCGCCGGGCGAGAAGGGCACGTCGGTCGTCGTCGGGCACGTCGACAACGCGCAGGGCCCGGCCGTGTTCTACGGGCTGGGCGCGCTGAAGAAGGGCAACCGGGTCGAGGTCGCGCGCAAGGACGGCAAGACCGCCGTGTTCGAGGTCTACGGCGTCGAGGTGTTCTCGAAGAACGACTTCCCGGGCGACCGGGTCTACGCCTCCAAGGGCACCGCGGAGCTGCGGGTCATCACCTGCGGCGGCGGCTTCACCCAGCAGGACGGCTACGACGGCAACGTGGTCGCCTTCGCCCGCCTGGCCGAGGTCCGCTGAGCGGTCCCCGTCCGGGCGGGCGGGGACCGTCTCAGACGTACTCCCGGCGGGGCACGGTGACGTGGTACCCGGAGTCCAGCAGGTACGGCAGGTAGGAGCGCAGGGCCCGGACGGTCTGCGAGCGCTCGCCCCCGGCGTCGTGCGACAGCACCACGACGCCGGGGGCGGCGCCGTCCTCGACCCGCGTGACGATGGTGCGGGTGCCGGGCTCGGTCCAGTCGAGGGTGTCGACGGTCCAGGCCAGGGGTTCCATGCCCAGTTCGGCACCGAGCTGGAAGGCGGCCCGGTTCCAGGCGCCGTAGGGGGCGCGGAACCACTCCGGGCGGATGCCGCAGGCCTTCTCGACGACGTCGCTGGTGCGTTCCATCTCGGAGCGGATGCGGCCGCGGCGCAGGCTTGTGAGCAGGGGGTGGGTCCAGGTGTGGTTGCCGACCACGTGCCCCTCGTCGGCCATCCGGGCCACCAGGTCCTGGTTGTAGTCGGCCATCTCCCCGCACACGAAGAACATCGCGCGCACCTCGTAGCGGGCCAGGGTGTCCAGGATGTCGGGGGTGTAGCGGGGGTCGGGCCCGTCGTCGAAGGTGAGCACCATGGTGCGGCCGTGGTCCGGCACCCGCAGCAGCGGCTCCTTACGCACCGGGGTACGGCCGGGGACGGTGCGCGGCGGGCCGTAGCCGGTCAGGGGCTGGAGGCGGTACTCCGAGGGCCTCAGCGGACGGCGGGCCGGGGGCGCCCCGGCGGCGGGCGGCGCCGACGCGCTGCGGTTCGCGGAGCCCGGGGCGAGCGCCGCGGCCAGCCCTGCCGCGCCCAGCGTGGCGGCACCGGCGAGCAACGCCCGGCGCCGGGTGAGCAATTGATCCTTCTGCATGACTCATCAGTCGCCCCGCGGAGGTCCGGCGCAGCTCTGCGACACCGGTGCGGCGGCACGATTTCACCTGATCGGCGCAGCATACGGCGAAGATCCGCAGGGGACCGCGTGGTGTGCCGGGGATGGGGGCTCCGATAACCTCGCTGCCGTGACGGAACAGCAGGCCCATCGGTTCGAGCGGGGCACGGACGGTCCGAAGGTGATCGTGACCGGGGTGGACGGCTCGGACTCCTCGCTGCGCGCGGCGGCGTACGCCTCGGGCCTGGCCCGGCGCCAGGGCGCGCTGCTCGCCATCGTGTACGTGCAGCCGGTGCTGGCGGCCGGGGCGGCACTGGGCGCGCCGGTGGCGGACGCCACGGAGGAGATAGCGCAGGACCTGGTGGCGCAGATCCGGGAGTCGATGGAGCGGATCAAGGGGATCTTCGACATCCGCTGGGAGTTCCACACCTTCCGCGGCGACCCCTACAGCGGCCTGGTGAAGGCGGCGGACGACCTCAAGGCGGACGCGGTGGTGGTGGGGGCGTCCGAGCAGGCGGGCCACCGGTTCGTCGGTTCGGTGGCGGTGCGGCTGGTGAAGGCGGGGCGCTGGCCGGTGACGGTGGTGCCGTAGTTCCGTAAAGGCTCTCCCACGGCTCGCGTGGTGTCTTCCTTCGGCGGTGCGACAGGGGCATCATGACCCGCCGTCAGCCGTTCGCCGATCGCGAAGAGGTGTCGCGCATGGCCGGGCTCCGGGCGGGCGAAGGCGTTCTCCGCCGCAAACCCATCGAGCACATCGAGGAGACGGAGACCGGCCGGGGACCGGGGCTGGAGCGCACCCTGGGCCTGTGGCAGCTCACCGCGATCGGTGTGGGCGGCATCATCGGCGCGGGCATCTTCACGCTCGCGGGGGCCGTGGCCAACGGCACGGCGGGGCCCGCGGTACTGATCTCCTTCCTGATCGCGGGTGTCGCGAGCGCCGCGGCGGCGCTGTCGTACGCGGAGTTCGCGGGCATGATCCCGAAGGCCGGCTCGGCCTACACGTACGGCTACGCGGTGCTGGGCGAGCTGGTGGGCTGGTTCATCGGCTGGGACCTGCTGCTGGAGTACACGGCGATCGTGGCGGTGGTCGCCATCGGCATCTCCGGCTACTTCGGCTTCCTGGTGAACGAGATGGGCGCGGATCTGCCGGCCTGGATGCTGGGCGCGCCCGGCACCGGGGACGGCCACCGGGTCGATCTGTTCGCGGCGCTGCTGTGCCTGCTCATCGCGGCCCTGCTGAACCTCGGCATCAGGAACGCGGCGCGCTTCGAGACGGTCGTGGTGGTGCTGAAGGTGCTCGTCGTGCTGCTGGTGATCGGGGTGGGGGTGTTCCACATCGAGACCTCGAACTACCACCCGTTCTTCCCGTTCGGTGTGGGCGGGGCCTTCACCGGGGCGGCGACCGTGTTCTTCGCGGTGTTCGGTTACGACGCGATGTCGACGGCGGCGGAGGAGTCGAAGGACGCGCAGCGGCACATGCCGAAGGCGATCATCTACTCGCTGATCATCTCGATGGTGCTCTACGTGGCGGCCTGCCTGGTGCTGACGGGCATGCAGGACTTCAAGGACATCGACCCGGAGAGCGGCTTCTCCACGGCGTTCAAGTCGGTGGGGCTGAGCGGGCTCGCGGACGTGATCGCGGTGGGGGCCATCATCGGCATCCTCACCGTGATGTTCACGTTCATGCTGGGTGTCACCCGGGTGTGGTTCGCGATGTCCCGGGACGGGCTGCTGCCCCGGTGGTTCGCCAAGACCCATCCGACCCGGCATGTCCCCACCCGGGTCACCTGGATCGTCGGGGCGGCGTCGGCCGCCATCGCCGGGTTCCTGCCGATCGGCGAGGCGGCCGAACTCACCAACATCGGCATCCTGCTGGCGTTCGTGGTGGTGTGCACGGCGGTGATCGTGCTGCGCTACCGGCAGCCCGGTCTGCCGCGCGCCTTCCGCACCCCGTGGATGCCGGTGGTGCCGGCGGTGGGGGTGATGTTCTCGATCTGGCTCATCACGTTCCTGCAGTGGCAGACCTGGGCGCGGTTCGCCGTGTGGTTCGCGATCGGCCTGCTCGTGTACTTCGGCTACTCCTACCGGCGTTCGGAGCTGGCGCGGTCGGGCCCGAAGTCCGCGGAGCGGGGCTAGAGGGACGCCAGGAAGTCGAGCAGGACGCCGGTGTACGCGTCGGGGCGTTCCATGGCGGAGTAGTGGCCGGTGCCCTCGACGGTCGCGGTCCGGCCGTCGGGGACGGCGGCGGCCAGCCGCTCGGCGGCGGCGTGCAGCCCGGCCGGCTCCAGGGAGCCGTTGACGGCGAGCAGCGGGACGCGGATGTCGCCGATCCGGTCGAGGGAGCCGGTCACCGGGACGAGATGGTCCTTCTCGTCCGGGGTGTGCTTGGAGATGGTGTGCAGGGCCATCTCGCGCAGCCGGCGCATCAGCTCCGGGTCGATGTCGTCGGCCGTGCGCTCCGGGCCGGGCACCAGCCGGAGGAAGGCGTCGAGCCAGGCGGCCACGTCCCCGGCGGCCAGCGCGCGTCCGGTCTCCTCCTGGAGGGCCCGGTGCCAGGGGTCGGTGTACCGGAAGTCCCCGGTCGCGGCCCCGGAGGTGACCACCGCACGGACGGTCTCGGGGTGTTCGAGCACGGTGTCGGTGGCGATCACGCCGCCCATGGAGAGGCCGACGAGGACCGCGGGCCCGGCGTCGAGGTGGCGCAGCAGTGCGGCCAGGTCGTCGGCCCAGCGGAACGGAGCGGTGGCGTTGGCGGACCAGCCGTGGCCGCGGGTGTCGGGGGCGATCACGCGGTACCGCTCGGCGAGGACGGGGACGTGGGCGTCCCAGACGCGGTGGTCGACGAACCCGGAGTGGAGCAGGACGACGAGATCACCGGATCCGGTGTCGCGATAGGCGAGGTCGCCGTCGGCGGACGGGAAGAAGCGCAGTTCCGAAGCACCAGTCATGACAACCAAGGTGTCACCTTCAGGTCGCTTTGACAACCTGGATGTCATGATGGCCGGATGACGGACCACGACACCCCCCTCCCCCCGGACGAACTCGGCCACCGCCTCACCGCGGTGTACGACCTGGTCGGCACCCTCTACCGGCGCGCACAGCGCAGCGTGGAGCAGGAGCTGACGGGCGGTGAACTGTCCCTGGGCGTGCGCGCCGTGCTGACCCTGCTCCACCGCAACGGCCCGATGACGGTGCCGCAGATGGGCAGGGCGCAGGCGATCAGCCGGCAGTTCGTGCAGCGCATGGTGAACGACGCGGCGGCGGCGGGGCTGGTGGAGAGTGTGCCCAACCCCGCCCACCGGCGGTCGTCGCTCATCCGGCCGACGGAGCGGGGCACCGCGGCCATCACCGAAGTGCTGGGCAGGGAGCACCGGTTGCTGCGCGAGACCGGCGGGGGGCTGACGGACGCCGAGGTGACGGCCTGTCTGCGGGTCCTGGGCGAACTGCTCACGGCACTGGACCACGTCTCGGACGACTGACGGCACGCACCACGCCTCCGGACATCTGTGTCGCGCAATCTCCCCAGGGCCGTGGGCGAGGCCGCGGCGTTCGAGATGCACCATGCAACGACGTATGGCAACCATGGTGGGAAGTCCTCCGAAAGGGTGATCGAGATGTCCCCGACGTCTCCGCACCGGGTCTCGTCGTGGGGCGCAGGAATCCGGTCCCTCCGTCGAAGACCGCCTGAATCATGACGGCGACCTCGTCGACGGCGCCCACGTCGGTGCGCCTGGCCGTCGTGGCCGCGCTCCTGTCCTTCGCCGCAGGGGCTGGTGACGCGTTCGCGTTCGCGGAGCTCGGGGGCGTGTTCACCGCCAACATGACCGGCAGTCTCGTCCTGTCGGGTCTGACGAACCAACCGGGGTACGGCTCCCTGGTCTCGGGGGCGGCCGTGGCCCTCGCGGCGTTCCTGATCGCCGTGTACGTGGCCTCCAGGGCGGCACCGAAACGGCCGCAGGCGCAGTGGAGCAGGATCCGGGTCGTGCTGGTGGCCGTGGTCGCGCTGGACCTCGTGGTGCTGATCCTGAAGTCCGTGAGTTCCACCCCCGGCACGGCTCTGCGGCTGATGATGCTCGCGGTGTCCGCGGCGGCGATGGGCAGTCAGACCGCTGCCGCCAAACGGGCCGCGGGCGGTTCGGGCGTGACCACGACCTTCGTCACCGGCACCCTGACCAGCTTGGCCCAGGACGCCGCCGACGGCAGCACCCGGCACGCGGTCGTCCGTGTGGGCGTGGTCGTGATGCTGTTCCTGGGCGCCCTGACGGCGTCCTGGGCCATGGCGATCGACGCCCGTCTCGGCCCCGCCGTGGCGGCGGTCGGCACCACGGTGGCGATCCTGGCCTTTCCGAGGACACGTGGACCGGCGTCGTGACGGCCTGGCGAAGTGGTGTCGACCGCCACGGACGCCGCCGAGGGGACCGGCGCGGCCTTCGCCCTGCAGCTGCTGCTGACGGACCGACCAAGGAGTGGACATGGTCGAGCCCCCCACACCGGGTGGACAGCCACCCGGGAGCCCTCCCGCCTCACCACCCGCCGCGCGGTTCCGCGGTGAGGTGCGGGGAGCGATCACACCACGCGCCGGCCTCATCATGCTGGGCGTCCTCATCCTCGAACTGGCCTTCGTCGTCTCCTACATCGGAGCCTTCCACTCCCCCACCCCCGACAAGATCCCGGTGGCCGTCGTGGCTCCCGCGGCGGAGCAGCGGGCGGTGATCGAGAAACTGAACTCCATCCCCGGCGAGCCGCTGAAGGGACAGCCCGCCGACACCGCGGCGCAGGCGCGCGCCATGGTGCTGGAGCGTGAGGTGGACGCCGCTCTGCTGGTGGCACCGCAGGAGGGGGGCGACCGGCTGCTGGTGGCCTCGGCCGGCGGTCCGTCGGGCGTCCAGGCGCTGGAGCTGGTCTTCCAGAAGGCGGACCCCTCGCGGCCGGTGCAGGTCACCGATCTGCGACCACCGAACGAGGCCGACGGACGTGGACTGGCCAGCTTCTACCTGGCGGTCGGCCTGGTCGTGGGCGGCTATCTGGCCTCCGCGGCGGCGTCCGCCTCGTACGGGGCCCGGCCGGCCAATCCGCACCGCATGCTCATCCGGCTCGGCGCGCTGGCCGTGCTGTCGGTGCTTTCGGGCCTCGGCGGCGCCATCATCGTCGACCTGGTCTTCGACGCGCTGCCGGGCCACTTCGTCGCGATCTGGTGGATCGGCGCCCTCACCACGTTCGCCGCGGCGGCCGCCGGTATGGCCTTCCAGGTCCTGCTCGGGCCCATCGGCATCGCGCTGTCGGTGCTGATCTTCGTCGTGTTCGGCAACCCCAGCGCGGGCGGTGTGTACCCGGCGGCGCTCCTGCCACCGTTCTGGCGGGACCTCGGACCGGCGCTGCCGAACGGCGCCTCGGTCGCCCTGATCCGCAACTACACCTATTTCGGCGGTCATCACACCGCCACGGCCTGGTGGGTCCTCTCCGCCTGGGCCGTGGGCGGCGTCCTGGTCAGCGCCCTCGCCGCCACGTTCCGCCGACGGCCCAAGGCGGCCGACGGCACCATGGCGCCCGCGGCCCCCGGAGGGACCGGGGCCGCGGCCTGACGGCCGGGCCCGGGCCCGCTCCGGGTGCGGCGCGGGGCGAGCCGGCGGGCACGGGCGGGCGGCCGGGGCCGCCCGCCCGCCGGGTCACCTCAGGCCGAAGGCCCGGGGCGCGCGGAGACGCGGACCGGTCCCAGCACCGCGTACCCGAACGGGTCGCCCGTCCCGTCCGCCGCCGGGGCCGTCGCCGTGGCGGACGGGCGCGCGGGCGGGCGGGGGTCCGCGGCGGGCGGCTGGTCGGTCGCGGCGTGCATGCGGAGACGTTACCCGTGGTCGTGGGCGTCCGGACGACCGCACTCCCGTCCCGGACGCCCCCGGCCCCGGCGTCTCAGCCGTCGCCCTTCCGCGTCCCGCCCGCCATCACGAGCCCGTCCTTCGCGGCGCCCCGGCCGAGCACCACGTCACGGATGCGGTCGCGGACGGCGTTCAGCTCGGCCCCGTCGGCCAGCGCTTCGTTGAGGTCGACGACCCGGCCGGCGTCCACGTCGTACAGCTGGGGACGAACTCCGCGCGGGTCACCTCCCAGCGTCCGCCGGGGCGGGCCGGCGGGGCGAAGGTGAAGCGGCCCAGGGTGGACTGGTTGCCGCGCGGGTCGGTCACGCCCTCGGGGCCGGTCATCTCGCCGGCGATCTGGTCGCCCATGCCGTAGACCACCCAGGTGCCGTTGACCTTCTCGTACGCCTGCGGGACGTGGGCGTGGGTGCCGAGGATCAGGTCGATGTCCGGGCGGCCCCCGGTGGCGGAGGCGGTGAGGGAGCGGGCGAGGGTGAGCTGGAGGTCGTCGGGCTCGTCCTGCCACTCGGTGCCCCAGTGCAGGGAGACGACCACGACGTCGGCCCCGCCTCGCGGGCGGCACGGGCGTCGGAGACGATCCGCTGCTCGTCGATCAGGTTGACGGCCCAGGGCCGGTCCTGCGGCAGCGGGAGCCCGTTGGTGTCGAAGGTGTAGGCGAGGTGTGCCACGCGTGCCCCGCCGGCGCGCAGCATCGTCGGGGTGGCGGCCTCCTGTTCGGTGCGGGCGGATCCGGCGTGGCGCAGTCCCGCCGCGTCGAGGGCGTCGAGGGTGCGGCGGATGCCGTCCGCGCCGTCGTCCAGGGTGTGGTTGGAGGCGGTCGAGCAGCCGTCGTACCCGGTGGCGGCGAGGCCGGCGGCGATCTCGGGCGGTGACTTGAACAGGGGGTAGCCGCTGTAGTCGCCGTCCGCGCCGTAGACGGTCTCCATGTGACACAGCGCCAGGTCCGCCGGGGCGACGACGGAGCGGATGCCGGAGAGCATCGGGCGGAAGTCGTAACCGGTGCCCCCCGCGTCGAACTGGGCGCGGTCGATGACGGAGGTGTGGGCCAGGACGTCGCCGGAGGCGACCAGGGTGAAGCCGCGGTGGGCCGTCGCGGAAGGCGCGGGGCGCCCCTGCTGCGGCCGGTGGTCGCGGGCCTGGCAGGCGGCGCCCGCGGCAAGGACGGCGGTCAGGACGAGGGCCAGCTGTCTGCTGCGTGCGATCATCACGTCACCCCGCTGTGGTCGTATTTATGGATAAACAGGTAAGAAGCCTCATCTCGTCGAGCGGTGCTCCGACACGCCCTTTAGGCCGTCCGGCGTGCGGATACGGTCGTCTCGACCGTTCGTCGAACCGTTCGTCGACGCGATCGACCGTCCGCCGCACGCCCCTGTGCGCGCCCTGTCCCCGGACGCCCCCGTGCGCTGCCATACGGCCATGACGGCCGGAATGACACTCACGAACGGGACCACCGCCGAGCACGAGCTCGCCGCACTGCAGCGGGAGCACGGCCGGCCCCTCTTCGCGCTGCTGCTCCGGCTCTGCGACGGGGACCGGCAGCGGGCGGAGGACCTGGTCCAGGAGACGCTGGTGCGGGCCTGGCAGCACCCCGAGGCCCTGCGCGCCGAGAACTTCGACTCCGTACGCCCCTGGCTGCTGACCGTCGCGCGCCGGCTCGCCATCGACGCCCGGCGGGCCCGGCAGGCCCGTCCGGCCGAGGTCGGCGACGCCGTGCTGGAGAACGCCCGGGTGATCTCCGACCACGCGGAACGGGCCGCCGCGACGCTCGACGTCCGGGAAGCTGTGAAGACACTCACTCCCGAGCACCGCGAAGTCCTGGTGCTCGTGTACTTCCAGGGGGCGAGTGTGGCGGAAGCCGCGGCGGCCCTCGGGATCCCGCCCGGTACGGTGAAGTCCCGCGCGTACTACGCGCTGCGCGCCCTGCGCCGGGTGCTTCCCGGATACGCCTCCGACATGCGGTGAAACCAACCGTCGGGTCAAACCTCCGTAAAGCGCCTTGCCGACGAAGCCGGTTGGGGATCGGCTGTCCTCATCCGTGTTCCGGACCGGGGGCCCGGGTTCGGGCGACGCGCACGCACCGGAGGAGGCAGGAAGGGATGCTGCACAGAGGTCGAGAGAGCACGGAGGGCACCGGGGACGGCCGGCCGGCCGTCCCCATGGCCTGGTTCTACGCCGAGTACATCGCCGACGAGCTGCTGCGCACCGGCGATCTGATGCCGCCGACGTCCGTGGAGTTCCGGGCCGGGCGGGACGCGCTGGCGCTGACCGTCTTCCTGTCCGACACCGACGGCGAGCTGTCCGGCATCCGGGTCATCACCCAGCTGGAGACCTGGCTGTCGCTGACCGCCTACGACCAGCCCTGGCAGGAGTGGGTGCACCGCCGTCTGGACGACCTGGCCGCGGACGCCGCCGCGTCCGGCACCGGCGCCACGGACCCGAACCTCCAGCTGGCGGCGGACGCCTGGCGCTGGCTGCGGGAGACGGAACTGCTGGCGCCCGACCTCAACGCGGTACCCGGGGGCGGGGCGGCCGGCGAGGACGAGGGACCGAAGGTGTGGACGCCCGCCTGGCAGCTCGGACTGCCCCTGGGACACCTCGCCATCCACCTCTTCTAGGGCCCGCGTCCACCCCTTCGGGCCGCCTCGGAAATCGCCACCAATCCGCGGCCCCGAGGGCTCCGAATCCTTAGGTCACGATTCGGTGCGTGGCTTGAGTGATTCGGCTGCCTGGTGCGTACCGGTGGGAGCAAGGAGTAACCCCACCCGCACCCAACGGCACGAGGATTCGGCATGAGGTCCCTGGAGAGGCATCGCGACGTCGGCGCCTACGCGCTCGGCGTGCTGGACGAGGCGGAGGCGTTCCGCTTCGAGGACCACCTCATGGAGTGCCCCAGCTGCGCTGTCCAGGTGACCGAGTTCGGCCCCGCCACACGCCAGTTGATGCTCTACCGCAGCGCCACCCCGCGCCCGGTCCACCCGATGGCCCAGCCCTCGCCACGGATGCTGGACCGGCTGCTCACGCAGGTGGCCGGACGGCGTCGCGCCGGGCGCCGCCGGCTGCTGCTGGCGCTGGCCGCCTCGGTGGTGATCGCGGTGTCCGCCCCCGCCGCCCTCGTGCTGGCGCGCGGCGGCGACGGGCCCCGCCCGCTGACCGTGGAGGCGACCGACGAACGCTCCGGGGTGTGGGCCGAGGTGACCGTCGAGGACCGCGACTGGGGCAGCGCCGTGGAGCTGCGGGTCAAGGACGCGGCGGGACCGCGCGCATGCGTTCTCGTGGGCGTCGCCCGCGACGGCTCCGAGGACGTCATGACCAGCTGGGCCGTGCCCCGCCACGACGCCCGCCCGAACACGATCCCGGGCGGCTCCGCCCTGCACTCCGACGACACCGTCCGCTACGAGGTGCGCACCACGGAGGGCGAGACCCTGGTGACGCTGCGTCCCGAGTGATCCCGACCGTCCGGGCTCACTTCAGCAGCCGGGACAGCCTCCGGTCCGCCAGCGGCCTGCCGCCCGTCTGGCAGGTGGGGCAGTACTGCAGCGAGGAGTCGCTGAACGACACCTCGCGGATCGTGTCCCCGCACACCGGACACGGCTCGCCGGTACGGCCGTGCACCCGCAGACCGGTCTTCTTCTCCGCCTTCAGCCGGCCCGCCGCCAGCCCGCGCGAGCGTTCGACCGCGTCGGTGAGGGTGGAGCGCAGGGCCTCGTACAGCCGGGTGGTCTCCTCCGGGGTGAGCGAGGAGGCCAGCTTGAACGGGGACATACGGGCCGCGTGCAGGATCTCGTCGCTGTAGGCGTTGCCGACGCCCGCGATCAGGCTCTGGTCCCGCAGGGCGCCCTTGAGCCGGCGGCGCTCCCCGGACAGCAGCTCCGCCAGCCGCCGTTCGTCGAAGTCGTCGGCCAGCGGGTCCGGCCCGAGCCGCGCGACGCCCGGGACCTCGGCGGGGTCCGCCACGACGTACACGGCGAGCCGCTTCTGCGTGCCGGCCTCCGTCAGGTCGAAGCCGGCGCCGGTCTCCAGGGCGACCCGCAGCGCCAGCGGCCCCTTGCCGGGGCGGGGCGGTCCGCTGGGCAGCGGGTCGCGCCAGTGCAGCCAGCCCGCGCGCGCCAGATGGGTGACGAGGTGCGGGCCGCCGTCCGTCGCCATGGCGAGGAACTTGCCGTAGCGCCGCACGGCGGTGACCTCGCGGCCCTCGAGGGCGGTGAGCGGCGGATCGTAGGTCTTCAGGACGCTGATCGCCACGGGCAGCGCCCGGACGATCTCGTGGCCGGTCAGGTGCTCGGTGAGGAAGTCCTTGAGCGCCTCGACCTCGGGGAGTTCCGGCATGCGTCAAGAGTGCCACCGGCGGTCCGCGTCCTCAGCCCGTGCCGGGTTCCTTCGGCACCACGAACTCGCTCCACACGCACTTGCCGCCACCACGCGCCTCCACGCCCCACACGTCGGTCAGCGTCTCGACCAGCAGCAGTCCCCGTCCCGAGACACCCGACTCCCCCGCCTCACGGCGGCGCGGCAGGGCGCTGGAGGAGTCCTCGACCTCGACCCGCAGGCGCCGCTCGGTGCCGTCGAGCACGCTGAGGATCACGGTCGCGGACCCCTCCGTGTGCATCAGCACGTTGGTGATCATCTCGTCGGCGACCAGCTCGATCTCGTCCGCCCGGTCCCGGGCCCCCCACGCACCGGCCGCGGTACGGATCATGCTGCGGGTGTCGGACAGCGCCTGCGGGTCGCCCGGCGGCACCACCTGCTTGAGCCGCCCGGCGGAGCGCGGCCCGTCCGGTTCGCGGCGGCGCAGCAGGAGCAGCGCCACGTCGTCGTCACCGCGGCGTTCCTCGGCGACGTCGATGAGCCGGTCGGCGAGGTCGCGCACGTCGTCGGGACCGACGGCGATCAGCGCGGCGAGGGTCTCCACGCCGTCGTCGAGGTCGGCGCCGGGCTGTTCGACCAGCCCGTCGGTGCACAGCACCAGGGTGTCGCCCGGTTCCAGCTCTATCGTCCCGACGGGGTAGTCCAGGCCGCCGAACTCGGCGGACAGGCCAAGGGGCAGCCCGCCGGGGACCGACACCCGCCGGCAGGTGCCGTCGGCGCGCCGCACCATGGGGTCGAGGTGGCCGGCCCGCACCACCTGGAGCACCCCGGTGGACAGGTCCACCTCGGCGTACAGGCAGGTCGCCGAGCGGTCGGTGTCGAGTTCGTGCAGGAAGACGGAGGCGCGGGCCATCACGGTGGCCGGCGGGTGCCCCTCGGCGGCGTAGGCGCGCAGCACGATGCGCAGCTGTCCCATGACGGCGGCGGCGTGCGTGTCGTGGCCCTGGACGTCCCCGATGACGGCGCCGACCCGGCCGCCGCCGGTCGGGTTGCCGCCGGGCAGCGGGATCAGGTCGTACCAGTCGCCGCCGATGTCCCGGCCGAAGCTGCCGCCGAAGGAGGCGGCGCGGTAGCGCACCGCGAGGTCGGCGCCGTGCACGCTGGGGATGGTGCGGGGCAGCATGGCCTGCTGCAGCCCCTGGGCGAGGTCCATCTCCTGCTCGTAGAACATCGCGCGCTGCAGGCTCTGGGAGATGCTGCTGCCGAGGGCGACGAGGATGTTGCGCTCCTCGGCGGAGAAGCCGCGCCGGTCGCTGTAGAGCAGGCCCATCGCGCCGATGGGGCGGGCCTGCACGATGAGCGGCAGATAGGCGGCCGAGGTGATCTTCAGCCCGGTGATGCCCTGCCACAGCTCCGGGTAGCGCTCGGCGAACTCCTCCGGCGACTCGATGAAGCGGGGGCTGAGGGTGCGCACCGCCTCACTCATCGGGTACCGCTCGTCGATCCGGGTGAGTTCGGTGCCGGGGACGAAGCTGCCCGCGGGCCCTTCCGCGATGAGCCGGATCCGGCCGGCCTCGACCAGTCCCATCACCAGACTGGTGGCGCCCAGATGGGTGAGGCCGTGGGTGTCCTTGAGGACGTCGATGACGTCCTGCACGGTCCGCGCGTGGGCGAGGGCGGCGGTGGTCAGCTGGACCACGTTGGTCTGCTGGCGGCGCAGACTCTCCTGGAGGGCCTGCTCACGCCGGCCCTCGCTGTCCCGCAGCTCCTGGGTGGCGTCGCGGACGATGCCGATGATGCGGTGGGGCCGGCCGGACGCGTCCCGCCGGATGTAGCCCTGGGTGTGGGTCCAGCGCAGGGAGCCGTCCCGGCGGCGGAGGCGGAAGTAGGCGCCGTAGTTCTCCTGGCCGGTCTTGAGTGCCTGTGTGACGACGGTGTCCAGGCGACGCGCCTCGTCGGGCGGGACCCGCATGCCCAGGGTCTCCGGGCGGTCGTCGTACTCGTCGGGGCGCACGTCGAAGATCTCGTGCGCCTGGGCGTCCATCTGCATCACCCCGGCGTCCAGGTCCCAGTCGAAACTGCCCATGCGGTTGAGCGCCAGGATCGGATCCGGGTGTTCCGGCCAGTCGTCCGGGAGTGACAGGGGGCTCGCTCCCCGATCAGCCATGGGCCCACCTTGCCAGGGTTCGGACGATTCTTCGACCGCTGGGGCACCTCGCGTCACGGGTATCCCGCGCCGCCCGGTGGTACCCGGGAAGTCACACGGAGTACGGAGCGACAAGCGGCCGGGACCGGACGCCGGCCCGGTGTCTGAAAGGGTCCGGCGGGCGGCGGAGGAAGGAGCGTGCGGACGTGGAGTGGTTCGGCGCGTCCGACTACTGGCTGAGCCGGCTGGTGTTCCAGAAGGGGCTGGCCGCCCTGTACCTGGTCGCGTTCGTGACGGCGGCGCTGCAGTTCCGCGCGCTGATCGGGGAGCGGGGCATGCTGCCGGTGCCGCGTTTCGTGGAGCGGGTGCCGCTGCGCCGCTCGCCCAGCCTCTTCCACTGGCACTACTCCGACCGCTTTTTCGCCGGCTGCGCCTGGGCGGGGTGCGCGGTGTCGGCTGCCCTGCTGGCGGGGGCGGACGCGCTGGTCCCGCTGTGGGCGGCGATGCTGCTGTGGCTGGTGCCGTGGGCGCTGTATCTGTCGATCGTCAACGTGGGGCAGACCTGGTACGCCTTCGGCTGGGAGTCGCTGCTGCTGGAGGTGGGGTTCCTCGCCGTCCTGCTGGGGAACGACGAGGTGGCGCCGCCGGTGGTCGTGCTGTTCCTGCTGCGGTGGGTGCTGTTCCGGGTGGAGTTCGGGGCCGGGCTGATCAAGATGCGCGGTGACGAGTGCTGGCGCCGGCTGACCTGTCTGGACCACCACCACGAGACGCAGCCGATGCCGGGGCCGCTGAGCTGGTTCTTCCACCGTCTGCCGAAGCCGCTGCACCGCGTCGAGGTGGCGGCCAACCACGTCACCCAGCTGGTGGTGCCGTTCCTGCTGTTCGCGCCGCAGCCGGTCGCCTCGGTGGCCGCCGCGCTGATGATCGTCACCCAGCTGTGGCTGGTGCTGTCCGGCAACTTCGCCTGGCTGAACTGGGTCACCGTCGTACTGGCCCTGCCGGTGCTGTCCCTGCCGTCCGATCCGCCGGCGGTGGACGACGCCCCGCTCTGGTACGTGGTGGTCGTGCTCGCGGTGTCCGCGCTCCTGCTGGGCCTCAGCGGCCGGCCGGTGCGCAACATGCTGTCCCGCCGCCAGGTGATGAACCGCTCGTTCGACCCGCTGCACCTGGTCAACACCTACGGGGCGTTCGGCACCGTCGGCCGGGTCCGCCACGAGGTCGTCGTCGAGGGCACGTCCGACGAGGTGCCGCGGCGGGACTCCGACTGGCGCGAGTACGAGTTCAAGGGCAAGCCGGGCGACCCCCGCCGCTGGCCACGCCAGTTCGCCCCGTACCACCTGCGGCTCGACTGGCTGATGTGGTTCGCCGCCCTGTCCCCCGCGTACGCCGGTCCGTGGTTCGGCGCGCTGGTGGAGCGCCTGCTGGAGAACGACCGGGACACCCTGCGGCTGCTGCGCCGCTCCCCGTTCCCCCCGGACGAGCCGCCGCGCCACATCCGCGCCCGCCTGTTCCGCTACCGCTTCACCACCTGGCGCGAGCTGCGCGAGACGGGCGCCTGCTGGGAGCGGACGTACGTCCGCGAGTTCCTGCCGCCGACCCGGCTGGCCGGGCCCGCGCGGAAGACCTAGGCCGGGGCCGACGGCAGCAGGCCGCTCTCGCGCAGCTCGTCCCAGAGGGCGGCGGGGACGGTCTCCGTGAACCGGTCGGCGCTGTCGTGGACCTCGGCGGCCGAACGGGCGCCGACCAGGACACCGGCGACCGCCGGGTGCGCGGCGCAGTGGGCCAGGGCGGCGGCGCGCAACGAGGTGCCGTGCCGCTCGGCGGTCTCCTTGATCCGCAGGGCTCGTTCGAGCAGGGCGGCGGGGGCGGCCGCGTAGTCGTAGGTGGCTCCGGGCCGCGGGTCGGCGAGCAGGCCGGAGTTGAAGGCGCCGCCGACCACGACGGAGACACCGCGTTCCAGGGCGGCGGGCAGCAGGTCGGCGGAGGCGGAGGCGTCGAGCAGGGTATGGCGGCCGGCGCACAGCACCACGTCGACGTCGGTGTCGCGGACGAAGCGGGTGAGCATCGCGGTCTGGTTCATGCCGGCGCCGATGGCCCGGACGACGCCCTCGGAGCGGAGCTTCTCCAGCGCGGGGTAGCCCTCGCGGAACGCCTGTTCCTCGTGGTCGTCGGGGTCGTGCAGGTAGACGACGTCCACGCGGTCCAGGCCGAGGCGTTCCAGGCTCGCCTCCAGGGAGCGGCGCACGCCGTCGGCGCCGAAGTCCCAGACCCTGCGGTGGGTGGCGGGCACGGCGAACGCGTTGGCCAGGTCGTCGCCGCCCGCGTCGGACGGTTCGAGGCGGCGGCCCACCTTGGTGGACACGGTGTACGCGTCGCGGGGCAGGTCCCGCAGGGCGGCGCCCAGCCGGCGCTCGGCGAGACCGAGTCCGTAGTGCGGGGCGGTGTCGAAGGAGCGGATGCCACGCTCCAGCGCGGCGCGCACCGTCGCGTACGCGTCCTCCTCGGCGACCTCGGTGTACAGGTTGCCGATGCCGGCCGTGCCGAGGGCCAGCGGGGTGATCTCGACGCCGCTGCGGCCGAGTTCCCTGGGGGCTCCGAGGTCGCTCATGCCGAGCTGCTCCTTGTCGTACGGGTGGTTCGCCGGGACGGGGTGCCGCCGAGCATACGGCGCCGGGTCAGGCGCGCTTCAGCCGCAGGGTCGTCAGCTGGAACGGCCGCAGCCGCACGGTGATCCGCCCCTCCTCCACGGCGGGCGGGGGCGTGTCCGCGAGGGGGCGTTCCAGCAGGTCGGTGGCGCCCGCGCGGGCGACCGCGAAGCCGGCGGTGAGCGTGACCCGGGCGCGGGCGCCGTGCGCCTCGTGGAAGCGGACCACGACGTCACCGCTGCCGTCGTCGGCCAGCTTCACCGCCGTGACCACGACGGAGTCCCGGTCGACGGTCACCAGGGGCGCCACCTCGCCGGCGCCGGTGAGCCGCCGCTCGGGCAGGTTGATGCGCCAGCCCTCGCGCACCGCGTCCCCGACGGACGCCCCGGGGACCAGCGCGTGCCGGAAGCGGTGCAGGCCCTGGTCGGTCTCCGGGTCGGGGAAGCGCGGGGCGCGCAGCAGGGAGACCCGGACCGTGGTGGTGGTGCCGCCGTCGCTGCGGACCGTGCGCGTCACGTCGTGGCCGTACGTGCCGTCGTTGACGACCGCGACTCCCCAGTCCGGCTCCTGGAGGTGGACGAAGCGGTGGTTGCACGCCTCGAACCTGGCGGCCTCCCAGGAGGTGTTGGTGTGGGTCGGGCGGTGGAAGTGCCCGAACTGCGTCTCGGAGGCGTAGCGGTCGGCGTGCAGGTCGAGGGGGAAGGCGAGCTTGAGGAACTTCTCCGTCTCGTGCCAGTCGGCCTCGGTGTCCACCACCAGGCGCTTCTCCCCCGGCGGCAGCGAGAGCACCTGCGTCACCCGGGAGTCGCCGAAGGAGCGCCGGACGCGCACCGAGGCGCCGTCCGTACCGGCGGTGACCTCGTCCGCGTCGGTCAGGTCGGTGACGGTGTTGCGGTAGAACGCGTCCACGTCCCACGCGTCCCACATGTTCGGCAGGTCGTGGTGGAGCTGGAGCAGGTTGCCGGGCCGTCCGGGGGCGACGGTTTCGCGGTCGGCCTCCAGGTCGTGGACGGAGTCCACCAGGCCGCGGGCGTCGACGGCGACCCGGAGCAGACCGTTGTCCAGGACGTGTCCGCCGCCGGGACGGTCCTCGCGGGTCGTCCGGCCCGTGGCCTCGGCCGGGCGCGCGCCGCCCGCCGGGACACCGGCGCGGGGGTGCGGGGCCGCGTTGAACACCAGCGGGAGCGTGCCCTCGCCGGCCAGGGCGCGCTGGGCGGCGTCGACGATGCCGTTCAGCTCGTCCGCGATCCGGGCGTAGGTGGCGCGGGCCTCGCGGTGCACCCAGGCGATGGAGGAGCCGGGCAGGATGTCGTGGAACTGGTGCAGCAGCACCGTCTTCCAGATCCGGTCCAGGTGCTCGTACGGGTAGGGGAAGCCGGTGCGCACGGCGGCGGTGGCCGCCCACAGCTCGGCCTCCCGGAGCAGGTGCTCGCTGCGCCGGTTGCCCTGCTTGGTGCCGGCCTGGCTGGTGAGGGTGGCACGGTGCAGTTCCAGGTACAGCTCGCCGACCCACACGGGCGGTTCGGGGTTCTCCGCCTCGGCCTTCGCGAAGAACGCGGAGGGGGTCTCCCAGGTCACGGTGGCCGACCCCTCCAGGTCGCGCAGCCGGGCGGCCTTGGCGACCATCTCGCGGGTGGTGCCGCCGCCCCCGTCGCCCCAGCCGGTCGGCGCGAGGGAGTGCCGGGCGGCCCCCTTGTCCTTGAAGTTGCGTACGGCGTGGGCGATCTCGGCGCCGTGCATGGAGCAGTTGTATGTGTCGACGGGCGGGAAGTGGGTGAAGACGCGGGTGCCGTCGATGCCCTCCCAGCGGAAGGTGTGGTGCGGGAAGCTGTTGGTGCGGGACCAGGAGATCTTCTGCGTGAGCAGGTACGAGGAGCCGGCCGCCTTGATGATCTGCGGCAGTCCGGCGGCGAAGCCGAAGGTGTCCGGCAGCCACGCCTCGTCGTTCTCGACGCCGAACTCGTCGAGGAAGAACCGCTTCCCGTGCACGAACTGCCGGGCCATCGCCTCCGATCCGGGCATGTTGGTGTCGGACTCCACCCACATGCCGCCGGCGGGGACGAACCGCCCGTCCGCCACCGCCTTCTTCACCCGCGCCCACACCTCGGGCCGGTGGTCCTTCACCCAGGCCCACTGCTGGGCCTGCGACATGGCGAAGACGAAGTCCGGCTCGTCGTCGAGGAGGGCGGTCATGCTGGCGGCGGTGCGGGCGACCTTGCGCACGGTCTCGCGCAGCGGCCACAGCCAGGCGGAGTCGATGTGGGCGTGCCCGACCGCGCCGATGTGGTGCGCGGACGGGACGGCGGGTGCGGCCAGCACGTCGGTGAGCTGCGAACGGGCTTGCCGGGCCGTGCCGTTGACGTCCTGGAGGTCGACCGCGTCCAGGGCGCGTTCGACGGCGCGGAGGATGTCCCAGCGGCGGGGCGAGTCGACCGGCAGCTCGGCCATCAGTTCGCCGAGCACCTCGAGGTCCGTCACCAGGTGCCACACGGTCTCGTCGAGGACGGCGAGGTCCATGCGGGCCAGGGTGTACTGCGGTGCGCCGCCCGCGGTCTCCCGGTCGCCGAGCGGTGTCGGTGCGAAGGGGCGGTGGCCCATGATCACGGGGTTGGAGGCGGCCTCGATGTGCAGGCGCACCTCCTCCCCGCCCTGGACGGGCGCCCCGATCCGCACCCACTGGTTGCGGGGGTTGAGGCCCTTCACGGGGGTGCCGTCGGGGCGGTAGACCAGGCCCTCGCACTGGAAGCCGGGCATGTTCTCGTCGAAGCCGAGGTCGAGGAGCGCCTCGACGGTCCGGCCGGCCCACGCCTCGGGCACGGTCCCGGTCACCCGGAACCAGCTGGTGCCCCAGGGGGCTCCCCAGCGGGTGCCGACGGTCACCGGCTCGACGTCGGCGGCCAGCCCCTCGGCGACCGGCACCGGCTCCCCCGGCGCGTGCCACACCGCCGCGTCAAGGGGCACGGACTCGGGGTACACGGCGGGACGGATGCGCTCGTCGAGCACACGCCTGAGGCGGGCCTCGACCAGGGTGCGGTCGTCATGCATGCGGCGCTCCATGGGTGTGGCCGGTCGGCTGCCGGACGGCGGTTCCGCCGACAGGACGGGGACCTCCGGTGTAACTCCCCTCTCCCGCCACCCGCGAACCGCCGCACCCGGGGCGTCGGGGCCCGCCCCCCGCGCGGGTGGGAAGGGCGGCCTCCCTGGATCCGGAAGCCCGCCCCGTCAGGGAGCCGGGGGGTGGGCGGCGGCGTGCGTGTGCCGTGCGGGCCGTACGACGCGTCCGGCGCGGTGAGAGGGCGGCGCGCGGCGGTCACGGGGCGCGGCGGTCCGGCACGGGATCGTGAGGCCGCCTGCCGGGCGCGGGCACAAACGCGTGGGAGTCACCGCTTCCGGGCGGTGACTCCCACCGCGCTTCCCCTGGCAGGTGCGGACCCGGTCCGAGGGCGGGGGTGGCCTCGGACCGGGAGCTCAGTGGCCGGCGCCGTGACCTTCGGCGTTCACCCGGGCCTGGTCCTCGATGCGGCGCTTGGCGTCCTTCCAGTCGATCGGCAGACCGCTGACGGGCACCTCCCAGAAGGTGAACGTCGAGACGCGCATGGTCTCCCGCAGGCCGCCCATGATGCTCTTGTGCGGCTCGGTCCTGGCGTAGGTGTAGAGCGCCTCGCGGCTCTCCCAGGCGGACAGCGTGTAGAAGGTCCGCCCGAGCGGCTGGGCCACCAGGGAGGCGCCGAGCGCGCCGGGCGCCTTGCGGACCTGGCCCCAGGCGGCGAGGGACTTCCAGAAGAACCGGGGGACGTCCTTCAGCGAGCGCACCTCGAAACGGGAGGCCATGACGAAGGCACGGGTGTCGGGCCGGGCCGGGTTCGGCGTGACCCAGGGAAGAGTAGGCACGATAGTCTCGCCTCCGCAGTTGGTGAGTGGCACTATCTATATTAGACAGTGGAGCTACCCAATTGCCAGAGGAAGAGTGGGACGCACGTGAGAATCTCGGAACTCAGCCGCCGCAGCGGGGTGTCCAACGCGACCATCAAGTACTACCTGCGGGAGGGTCTGCTGCCGCCCGGACGGGCGACGGCGGCGACCCAGGCCGAGTACGACGAGTCCCACCTGCGGAGGCTGCGCCTGATCCGCGCGCTCACCGGCGTGCGCGGGCTGTCCGTGGCGTCGGCCAAGCAGGTGCTGGACGCCAGCTCCGCCCACCAGACCGACACGCACCGGCTGCTGGGCATCGTCTTCGGCATCTGGCCGTCCGAGGCGGGCCGGCCGGAGACACAGGCCGACGGGCCGCCCGAACCGAGTCCCGAGGCCGCGGCCCTGATCGAGGCGATGGGCTGGTCCGTCTCGGACTACAACCCCGCGCGGCAGGTCATCGACCAGACCCTGCGCACGCTGCGCTCGCTGGGCATCGACTACGACTGGCAGACGCTCCTGCCCTACGCCGAACTCGCGGCCCGCACCGCCCGGCACGACCTCGACCGGCTGGACACCATCACCGATCCGCTCGAGAAGGCGGAGCAGGCGGTCCTGCTCACCTTCCTGCTGGAACCGGCCCTGATGGCCCTGCGCCGGCTCGCCCAGGAGGACGAGTCCATCGTCCGCTACGGGGACGGCCCCGACGCGCCCCCGTCCGGCGAGGCCCGCCCGCCCGGGCATGAGTGAGCGGTACTCATGCCGGCGCGCGGACCGGTCCCCGGGCCGGCGCGCGGCACCCGGTCCGGCGCGGCGAAGGTGAGTGGCCCCGACTCACGCCCCTCCCCCGCCCCACGTGGTCTTCTCGTGTGCGGCACGCTGCACGGCGCCCGCCGTGCGTCCACCGCACCCGGGAGACAGGCATGCAGTTCCGGATTCTGGGCCCGCCCGACCTGTACGACGAGGCCACCGGCCGGAGCGTCCCGCTCAACGCCCCCAAGACCCGGCTGCTTCTCGGCACGCTCCTGGCCCGGCCCAACGCCCCGGTCGCCCGCGAGACGCTGGTGCGGAACTCTGGGCACCGCTCCCCGCGCCAGGTGCCGCACACCCTCAACGCCCATGTGTCCGCGCTGCGCGCCCGGCTGCTGCGGGCCGAGCCGGACCGGCACGGCGCTCCGCGGCTGACCGCCCGGGCGGGTGGCTACGCACTGGCGGTACGCCCCGAGGAAAGCGACGCGGGCCGTTTCCACCACCTGCTCGGCCGGGCCCGCCGTACCGCCGCGGGGGACCCGGAGGGCACCTACCGGACACTGTGCCGGTCCCTCGCCCTGTGGCGCGGCCCGGTGCTGGGCGGCGGGCCGCACGGTCCCGCCTGCGCCGGCCTGACGGCCCGCCTGGAGCGCGTGCGGCAGGACACGCTGGCCCTGTACTTCGACTGCGCCCTGCGCACCGGCCGGCACGAGCGGGCCGTCCCCGAGCTGCGGGAGGCCGTCGCCGCCCACCCGCTGGACGAGCGCCTGCACGACCTGCTGATGCTGGCGCTGTGCCGCTGCGGACGGGGCCCCGAGGCGATCGGCGTCTACCAGCGCGCCCGGCGCCGGCTGACCGCCGTGCACGGCCGCACGCCGCTGCTGACGGCCCGTCTGGAACAGATCAGCGTCTGCTCCCCGGTGCTCACCGACCCGGCCGCCGAGGACCCGCGCGCCGAGGACCCGCGCGCCGCGGGCCCCGCCCGGACCGCGCCGGGCCGGCCGGACGCCCCCGCCGCGTTCGCGCCGCGCACCGTCCTCGGGTATCTGACCGAGGTGCTCAGCGGCCAGGTGCTCACCTCCCGCTGAGGCGGCCGTCTCCCCGGGCACACGACAGCGCGCCCCCGCGTCGGGCGGAGGCGCGCTGCGGCCGTCGGGGGCCGGCCTGGACGGTCAGAGCTCGCCGAGGAGCTGCCGCGCCGCCTCCATGCCGGAGGAGTAGCCGGCCTCGTGGGAGCCGATCTGATCCACCCCGTGCCGCTTGGCGTGGAAGTACGAGCCGCAGAGCTTCACCCGGGTGCCGGCGTTGACGTCGTAGATGTCCTTCTGCATCTCGCGCACGGGGACGTCGATGACCGGGTGGGTGTAGGGGAAGGAGGCGATGACCGCGGAGGGGTCGATGTCGCCGGGGTAGTCCAGGGTGACGAAGTAGTCCTTCTCCGACGTGAACCCGTGCAGCTTGTTCATGTAGTAGGCGACGTAGGTGCGGTCCGCGCCGTCGACGGCGACCTTGCCGTAGTTCCACGCCTGCCAGCGCTCGCGGTCGGCGGGCATCACCGAGCGGTCGGTGTGCAGCACGACCGACGAGGCGTTGTAGCGGACCTTGGACAGCACCTCCCGCTGCCGCTCGTCCGGGTTCTCCAGGAGCGCCAGCGCCTCGTCGGCGTGGGCTCCGATCACCGCGTAGTCGTAGCGCTCGGTGCCGCGGGCGGTGGTGACGGTGACTCCGTCGGCGTCCTGTCGGACGGACCCGACGGGTTCACCGGACCGTATCTCGGGGCCGATGGCGGCGAGCGCCTTGCGCACATAGCTGACCGAACCGCCGCCCACCGTGCGCCAGTCCACGTGCTGACCGCCCAGACCGCCCTCGTCGTGGCCCATGAAGAAGGCGATGGCCGTGCTGGCCGGCATCTCCCAGATCAGCTCGGCCGGGATGGACCACACCGCGGAGCAGAGCAGGATGACGTAGCTGTTGCGGAAGGCCTGGCTGTAGCCGCCCCGGTCGAGGTACTCGCCGAGCGGGACGTCCGCCTTCTTCCGCACGAAGTCCCTGCGACCCTCGGTGTGGAAGCGGTGGGCCTCGCGCCAGATGGTCAGGAACTCCTCCGAGTAGCGGGCGGACACCTCCTCCTCGCTCAGCCCCAGCTCCGCCGTGCCGTACTCCAGGCCCGAGTCCAGGTCGAAGAAGTTGAACGCGCCCCGGTGTTCGACGGCCTCCACGCCCAGCTCGTCGAAGAACTCGCACAGGTTGGTGTAGGCGGGCCGGTTGAAGACGACGAAGGCCGTGTCGATGCCGAGCGTGCGCCCGTCGTCCTCGACCTCCACCGTGTTGGCGTGACCGCCGAGGCGGTCCTCCCGCTCGTAGAGCGTGATGCGGGCGCGGTCGCGCAGGTGGTAGGCGGCGGAGATGCCGGAGACACCGGCACCGATGACGGCGACACGGGGGACGGCGGATGACGTCATGATCAGGTCCTTACAGAATCGGTGTCCTACGGACGACGTGGCGGTGTCGGCCGGGCCGGCGGTCGGGGTTCGGGGTCAGGCGGTGAGGGAGAGGTCGGACAGGTCGGTACGGCGCAGCAGTCCGGGCCGGCCGTGCTCGGTGGCGACGGCCAGCACGTGGCGGGGCCCGGGGTGCACGACGTCGAACCACCAGCGGGCGTCGTCGCCGGCGCCCAGCGGGTCCTCCACGGCGATACGGCCGTCGGGGCGGCGGACGAAGGCGAAACTCCCCGGGCCCCGGGTCAGTCCTGTGCCGAGCGCCTTGAGGTAGGCCTCCTTCAGCACCCACAGCTCACCGGCCAGGGCGGGGCGGGCGCCGGGTGCGGTGCCCTCCAGCCGGGCGCGCTCGGCCGGGCCCAGGCGCCGCGCCAGATGGGCGGCCAGCCCGTCCGGGGCGGCCGTGGGGCCGACGTCGACGCCGCAGGCCCGCCCCCGGGTGACGACGCAGGCGATCAGCCCGTCGCAGTGCGACAGGTTGAAACGCACACCGTCCGCGGACGACTGCGGCTCGGGCCGGCCGTGCGGACCGCGGGTGAAGCGCCAGCGGTCCAGCGGGCGCCCGGTGCACGCGGAGAGGGCGTACCGGCTCAGCAGCCGGGCGCCCAGGTAACGGCGGCGGGCGCCCTCGCCGGACCTCCGCTCCAGGCCCGCCCGTTCGTCGTCCGTGAGCAGGCGGGTGCCGCCGAGGGCCGTGGCGAAACCGTTCACGGCCCGCTCGGGCAGCAGCCACAGGAACGTCGGCTCACCGGCTCCCATGGGTCCGTCCTCCTTCGTGGTGGTTCCGTCGGTGTGCCGTCGCCCGATCGGTGGGTCAGCGGCGGGCGGCGGACTCGTCGGTGACCCGCTTGGCGAGCGGGAACTGCCAGTGGGAGAACAGCCGGTTCTCCTGGTGGACGTGGCGCAGCACGTCCATCACCTCGTCGACGACGGCCCGCGAGGTGACCGCCTCGTGCGGGTACAGCTGCCTGCGCAGCCGCTCCAGCTGGAGCAGCAGCAGCGACGCGCTGGGCAGCGGCGCGTCCATCACCTCGTGCGAGTGCACGTACGTCAGGACGCAGGCGGCGGCCGCGTGCAGCAGGCAGTACTCCTTGGCCAGCTCGAACAGTTCGGACGACTGCGGGTAGTCCTTGCCGAGCACCTTCTTCAGGGCGGCGGCACGCTCGCGCATCGGGGCGGCCCGGTCGAGCAGTTCACCGGCGACGTCCGCCGCGCAGCGCAGCCGCTCCGCCTCGGTGCCCGAGGACCGCTCGGCGAGGGCACGCAGCCGGCGCACGCCGTCGGGTGCGGCGAGGACGGCGTCGTCCAGGCCGCGGCTGAACAGCTCCTGGCGCACCGGCTCGTAGACGGGCAGCTCCCGGTCCATGCCGAACAGCGTGGCGGCGCGCGCCCCGGCGGCCTCCCGCTCCGGGTCGCCGGCCAGGACGGCCTTGTCCAGCAGCCCGGCGAGCTGGTGGCCGAGGTTGCGCAGGTTGACCACCGTGTTGCCGTCGGCGATGTCCGTGATGAGGATGTCGCGGACCATCTTCTGGTGCATCCCGTAGTGCGGATGACCGCGCAGGAAGGTCCGGGCGCCGAGCACCACCGTCAGCTGGGACATGGTCTTCTGGAGCAGGGTGGGGACCAGGTACTTCGCCACCGACGACCAGACGCTGATCTGCTCCGGGGCCGCCTGGAGCGCACGGGCCGCGCCGAGGACCACGGCGTCGGCGAGCATCAGGTCGGCGAACGCCTCCGTCAGCTGGCGCCGGGTGTACGGCACGTCCCCGATCGCCTCGCCGAACAGCACCCGGCGCTCCGCGAAGTCCATGGCGAGCCGCAGACCGGTGTCCACGGCGGACAGCGCCAGGTGCAGCAGCACCACCCGCGCGGTCTGGCTGGTCTTCAGGGCGATCTCCAGGCCCTGGCCCTCGCGTCCGATCATCGCGGAGTCCGGGACGAACGCGCGGTTCATCCGCACGCCGCTGAGGTCGAGGGCACGGGTGCCGTAGAGGTCCTCGAACGGCAGGTCCTCCACCGTGTCCGCCTCTGCCCGCCACTTGTCGAGCAGGAACAGGGAGTAGGCGGCCGGGCCGGGGCGCTTGCCCGTGCGGGCGAAGACGACCATGCGGTCGGCCACGGTGGCGTTGCCGATCGGCCACTTCTCGCCGGTGAGCAGCCAGCCGCCCTCGGTCCGCTCGGCCGTCACCTCGTTGGCCACCAGGTCGCTGCCGTGCACCCGCTCGGACAGGCCCCAGGAGACGGAACTGCCGCGTTGCACGGCGGAGACCAGTTCGCGCTTCTGCTCGTCGGTGCCGAGGATCCAGGCCGGCATGAAGCCGAGGCTGTTGAGGGCGAGCCCGACCCCGGTGGACGGGTCACGGCGGGCGACCAGCCGCATCAGGGCGATGCCGGTCTCCACGTTCCCCGCCCGTCCGCCCGCCTCCGCCGGCAGGCAGTGGTCGAGGACGCCCCAGCGGCGCAGCAGCGCGACGAACTGGTACGGGTACTCGCCGCTCACGTCGTGGGCGAGGATCTGGGCGAACGGCATGCGGCTGCCGGGGTCGTGCGGGTCGCCGAGGTACTCCTCCAGCCGGGCGGCCGTCTCGGTCACGTCGGACTTGGACATCGGAAGGCTCCTATCGGGGGGTGGCCAGCCGTACGGGCAGGGCGGTGAACAGCCGGTTGCCGTCCCGCAGCGCGAGAGCGGCGTCGAGCGCGGAGTCCGCCGGTCCCCCGTGGTGGCGGGGGTCGGTGCCGTCGGCGCGGGCGAGCAGATAGCCGAGGGCGGCGCCGAGCCATCCGGTGGAGCCGGGTTCCGTGCCGTACAGGGACCGTCCGCGGTTGGCGGACCACAGGTGCAGGCAGCAGGCGGCGGCGTGCAGCCAGGCGTACCGCTCCGCCGCGTCGGTCAGGGCGTTGGGGTCGGCGCCGGGCTCGCGGGCCGCCCGGGTCAGCTCGCCGAGTCCGCCGACCGCGGCCGACAGCCGGAGGGCCGCCGGGCGGGCGTCCCCCAGGTGCCCGGCGACGGCGTCGACGGTGTCCCGCACCCCGGTGAGGACCGGGTCGGTCCCACGGGCGAACAGGTCCAGGCGGGTGGGTTCGTAGGGCGGCAGCGGCGCGTCCAGGGTGAAGACGGTGCGCAGCGCGTCCGGGTCGGGCCGGCGCGTGCCCTCGGTGAGGGTGGGCAGCTGTCCCGCGTAGGAGGCGAGGTTGGCCAGGGTGCTGGCGTCGATCACCCGTACCACGTCGGAGTCGCGCCGCAGTTTCTGGAACAGGCCGGCTCCACCCGGCGTCCCCTCGCGCAGCACCGACCGGGTCGCGAGCACCGCGGCCCCCCGCCGGATCAGGTCGTCGCAGGCCTCGGCGACCACGTGCTTGGCGGCGGGCGCCCACACGCTGAACGCCTCAGGCACCACGTGCACGCCGCGGGCCGCACTGAGCGCGACCGCGTCCGCGGCGATCAGCGCGGCCGTGGCCACGCCGAGTTCGCGGCGGCTGTACGGCGCCTCGGTGAGCACGGCACGGCCCACCCGCCGGCCGGTCGCGAAGTCCAGGGCGAGGCGTACGGCGGTGTCCGCGATGCCGAGGCTGCCGGCCATGCTCATCAGCCGCACGGTCTGCTGCGCCTTGACGGCGGCCTCCAGGCCCTCGCCCTCCTTGCCGACCAGCGCGTCGGGCGGTACGGGCGTGTCGTGGAAGCGCAGGGTGGCCAGGTCGATGCCGCGCATGCCGCCGGTGCGGGGTGCGGGCACCCGTTCCAGCCGGTCCGCCGGCAGGCCCGCGGTCTCCAGCAGGACGGCGGTGAAGGCGCCCGGGCCGCGCTCGCCGGTGCGGGCGACCACGTAGACGGCGTCGCACCGCAGCCCGAGACCCACCATCCACTTCTCGCCGCTGAGTACGCCGTCGGCGAGCCGCACCTCGTTGGTGAGCAGGTCGCTGCCGTGCGCCGCCTCGGTGAGGGCGAAGGCGACCGCGCCGCCCGCGCGCAGGATCTCCGCGGCCCGCCGCTGCTGCCCGGGGCTGCCGTGCAGCTGGAGACAGGTGGCCGCGATGATGCTGAACATCGTGCCCGGCATGATGGCGACGTCCCGGCGGGCCGCCGTGCGCACCAGGGTGAGACTGCGGTCGAAGGACTCCAGGGTGCCGCCCCAGGTCACGGGCAGGTAGTTGAGGTGGAATCCGGACCGCACCAGTTCCGCGCACAGGGCGTCGGGGAACGCGTCGCGCTCGTCGCGCGCGACGGCGGCCGCGAAGCCGTGCGGATTGGCGTCGTCGGCGGGGTCGCCGAGGCGTTCCTCCAGCTCCTCGGGGTCTGGGCGCTCATCGCGGCCCCACCGGGGAGTCGGCGACCGGGCTCTCCAGCGGGACCGGCCGGTAGTCGGCGGCGGTCGGCGGGATGTGCACGCCCGCGGTGCGCAGCTGGGCGAGGCGGGTGTGGAAGGCGGCGCCCCGCATCAGGTGGTGCGCCACGTCGGCGACCCTGCGGTTGCCGGGGGTCTTCAGGTAGCTGCCGGTCACCCAGTCGTTGAAGCTGCCCATGGCCGGGCCGCACCACACCTGGTAGTCCGCGGCACGGTCCTCGTCGCCGGTGACCGCCCAGCGCGAGGACATGCCCAGGTACCAGCGGAAGACCAGGGCCATGCGGCGCTTGGGGCTGCCGGCCGCGCGGCCAGCTGCTCGGGGTCGCGGCGGCTGAAGTAGGTGACACACTCCTGCCAGACGTCCTCCAGCGAGCGGCGGAAGACCTGCTGCTCCAGTCGGGCGCGGTCGGCGGCGGGCAGGGACTCGAGGCCGTCGTGGGCCTGGTACAGCTCGTAGAGGCGCTTGGCGCGCATCGGGAACAGGGTGCCCTTCTTCAGCACCTGCAGCTCCACGCCCATCTCGAACATGTCGGCGGCGGGCGCCATCTCGCAGTCGGCGATGCCCGCCTCGGCGAGCATCTCCTTGGAGCGGGCGGAGGCGCCTGACTCCACGCAGGACTGGTTGACGGACCCGGTGACCACGTACGCGGCCCCCATCGCGAACGCCGCCGCGACCGCGACGGGGGTGCCGAGGCCGCCGCCGGCGCCGACCCGCACCGGTACCGGGTAACGGAACTCGCGCTGCACGCCGTCGCGCAGCCGCAGGATGGAGGGCAGCAGCGCGGGCAGCGGGCGCCGGTCGGTGTGGCCGCCGGAGTCCGCCTCGACGGTGATGTCGTCGGCGAGCGGCACATGGTGGGCGAGCGCGGCCTGTTCGGCCGTCACCAGCCCCTGTTCGACCAGCGCGCCGACGAGTGAGGCGGGGGCCGGGCGCATGAAGCGTTCGGCGGTCTCGGTGCGGGAGACCTTGGCGATCAGGCGGTTGTCGGCGACCACCCGGCCGTGGGCGTCCCGGCGCAGTCCGGCGAGCCGGTAGCGCACCACGTGGGCGGTGAGGTCCATGTAGGCGGAGGCCTCCACGCAGCGCACGCCGTGCCGCAGGAACAGCTCCACGGCCTCCCGCTCCAGGCGGTCCTCGCTGGGGCTGTGAATGAGGTTGACGGCGTACGGCAGTCCGGGGATCTCGGCGGCGAACCGGGCCAGGGCCCGCTCGATGGTCTCGGGCAGCAGCCCGGCGGCGCCGAAGGAGGCGAGGAAGCCCTCCCGGGCCAGGGCCACGACCAGGTCGGCGGAGGCGATGCCGCCGGCCATCGCGCCGGCCATGTAGGGCCGGCGGACGCCGTGCGCGGCGCAGAACGCGGCCGAGCCGAGCCGCTCGGGAGGCAGGGGCTGGGCGGCGGCCAGCAGGGGCAGGCCGTCGCCCTCGGGGGCGGCGAAGCCGCCGGAGGTGGCACCGATGCCCTGGGGGGTGACGGCGATGAAGCAGGGCCGCTCCAGGTCGGCCAGCGCGTCGTAGATGCCGCCGGGGTCGGTGCTGGGGTACCTGTCCCCGTACCAGCGCAGCGGGGTGTCGCGAATGTCCATGGGAAACGAAGCTCCTTGACTGAACGGCGGGTGCGGGCGGGCCGTCACGCCTGGGCGGAACGGACCTCGACGGCCACGTCGGTCAGTTCGTAGATGCGCAGACCCGGCTTCCACAGGTCGGCGTCCGCGATCACCAGCAGGCGGTCGCCCTCCCGGCGGATCTCCTTGACGTGCACGTCGAAGAAGAGCTCCTTGTCGTCGCGGAGGATCTGGCCGCGGTACTTCCAGGCCATCTCGACGTCGGTCGCCATGGCGAAGCGGGGCTGCTCGATCCCGTCGGCGAGGTCCTGCTCCAGGACGAACAGGCGCAGCGCCTGGAGGACGGCCTCCACCCCGAGGGAGCCGGGCATCACCGGGTCGCGGTGGAAGTGGCAGTCGAAGTACCACTCGTCGGGCCGGACGGCGCGCCGGCCGTGCAGGTAGCCGTGGCCGTGCCGGCCCCCGTCGGCGACCAGGTCGACGTGGTCCACGAGTGCGAACTTGTCACCGGGCAGGTGCAGGTGGCCGCCCGTGGGGTCGGTGAAGGCGGGGGCGTCCGCGGGCAGTTCGACGCGGCGCACCCGGGCGGGGTCGGGCTGTTCGGTCTCGATCCAGGTGGGGACGTAGCGGCCGTTGTCGAGGCCGACCTGGTTGGCGAGGGCGGCGGCGCTGAAGTAGCCGAACAGCGACTCGCCGGTGTAGAAGACCTCTCCGTCGGCGGAGAGTTCGTAGCTGAAGTTCTGCAGCACCGCGCCCTGTACGGCGCTCGTCATCAGCAGCTTGGAGTGGTGGCGGACGGTCTTGCCGCGCAGGTCGATGTCCTTCACCAGGGTGGCGCGGCCGTCGAGGTTGCGGATGGAGTACTGCTCCTCGGGGTTCTTCAGGGTGGCGCCCAGGTAGTAGCCGAGGAAGATCGCCGCCTGGAGCGAGCTCTCCATGTAGACCGCGTTCGGCATGTGCGGGTGGGAGTTCTGTTCGTAGTACCAGGCGTCCGGCGGGGAGTCGTACTCGGTGACCATCTCCGCGCCGGGCGACAGGTCGCCGCGGGTGCCCTTGAGGGACATGACCCGGTCGACGAACTGGAAGTCCCCGTTCGGGATGTAGGGGGCACGGCTGTCGCGGTAGACCTCGAACTCCGGGCCCATCGCCATGTCGAGCAGGCCCTTGGCGGCGTGCGCGAGGTGCAGCTCGTTGATCATCGCGGGTTCGCCGGAGCGGTTGCGGCGGCCGAGGAACCGCGGGACGCCGCCGGCCTCCGGGCGGTACGGCGTGCCGTTCTTCTCCCGCACCTGCAGGCCCAGGTTCTTCATCCGGATGACGGGCTTGTCGCCGAGGTAGATCAGGATGTCGGCGATGACCGTGGCGCGGGGCAGGAGCGTCAGCTCCATGACCTCGACCTCGTAGCGGATCTCCTCGTGGGCCTGGGTGATCTGGCCGCGGACCTGGACCTCGATGGGGGTGTCCGTGACGCATTGGAAGCGGGCGTCCGGGAGCGTCAGGTGCATGCCCTGGTGCAGCAGGTAGATCTGCAGCAGCTGGACGGCACCCTCGGCGACGAGGGAGCCGGCCAGGACGTGGTCGTCGGGGAAGTGGCAGGTGAAGTACCAGGCGTCGGGGCTGAGCCGTTTGGTGGCGACGAGCTTGCCGAGGCCGCGCGGGCCGCCCTTGCGGTCGATGACGACGTCGTCGACCATGCGCAGCCTGTCGTCGGGCAGCCGCAGCGCCGGGTTGATGCCCGGGTCCTGCGCGTGGTCGGGGCCGAAGACGTCCCCGGGCCGGCCCTGGGCGAGGAGGTCGAGGTCCGCACGGGTCAGGTGGTTCTTCGCCGTGTACGCGAGGGGCTTGAAGTAGCCCTTGGGGAGGGCGGCGCGGGCGGCCTTCTCCTTCTCGGTCATGACGACGCCGAGCGGGGTGTCGAGCTCCTGCCGGCTGAAGAAGCCCGCGCAGGCGTCGTGCAGTTCGAGGATCAGCTCACCGTCGGCGTAGCACTTGTAGCTGAAGAAGAAGAGGGTGGTGTCGCCCTGGTGCACGAAGCGGTCGATGGAGATGTCGTAGCGCAGCGTCTGGCCGGTGCGGGGCAGGTCGCCGCGGAAGACCAGGGTGCTGTCGAGCAGGCGGTACACCCGCTCGCCCTTGTTGCGGAAGTCGATGCCCAGGTAGCTGACCAGCAGCAGGTCGCACTGGCCTGCCTCGACGGTGACGGCCGGGGGGACGCCGCCGTCGACGGCGTACCAGGCGTCCTCGGGGACGTCGTACTCGGTGGTGATGGTCGCGGGCTTGAACTCGCCGGTGGTGCCCTCCAGGGCGGTGACACGGGTGACGAAGTGGTACGGCGGCGCGGGCAGCCGGACCCGCTTCGCGTAGCCGTCGATCACCCCGAACTCGGGGCCGAAGACCTTGGCGACCGAGCCGACGGCGAACTCCAGCAGGTCGGCCTCGTCCCAGATGACGCCCTCCTTGACCTCGCGGGCACCGCCGTCCGCGTCCGCCTCCGCGGCGTGGGCGGTCCGGGCGGCCTCGGGCGGGAGCCGGGGCGGAGCCGGGGCGGGAGCCGGGCGGGAGCCGGGCGGGCGGGAGCCGGGGCGGGAAGGGCCCGCGGCGCGGCGGCAGGTGCGGGGGCGACGGGTGCGGGGGCCGGCTGGGCCCGCTCCGGCGTGCGCTCCGGCGGTGTCTGTCCGGCGCCGTCCAGGAGCGTCTCCATCCGGTGCAGCGCGGCGGACTGCAGGATGTGCTGGGTCTCCATCACCACGGAGTGCGTGGCGACCATCTGCTTGCGCATGTCGCGCACCAGGTCGGCGGCGACGGCGGCCGAGCTCTCCTCGCGCCCGGTGGCGGGCGGTGCGGCCGGCCCGGTCTGCGGGGGCTCGCCGCCGACGGGCGGGGCCCAGGACAGATGGGCGATCGGGTGCCGTCGAAGGTGATGACCTCGGCGTCGGCGAGGGTCGGGTCTGCGGGCATGAGTGCTGAGTCCTCCGGCGGTACGGGCGGGGCGGAGTGGGCGGCCGGCACGGCGCCGGCCGGCCGGCGCCCGGGAAGGCCGGGCGCGGCGTTCCCGGCGGCGGGGCCGGCCGGGTGGGCGTCGGGGCCGGGCACGAAGGCCGTCGGGGCGTCCGCACCGGGCGCGGCGGACCGCGGCACCGGACCCGTCGGCGTGACCGGTCCGGGTTCCCGCAGGGACGCCGGGGCCGCGGAGACGTCCGGACCCTGCGAGGTGGCCGGGGCGGCACCCGGGGGCGGCGCGGAGGCGCCGGGGGTGTTCGCGGCCGGTGCGACGGCTCGGGCGGCCGTCGGCACCGGGGCGGACGGTGCGGCGTTCCCGGTCGGTGCGGCGTTCGCGGTCGGTGCGGCGGCCCGGTGAGCCGTCGATGCCGGGGCCGGTGGCGCGGCGTTCGCGGTCGGTGCGGCGGCTCGGGCGGCGGCGTCCGACAGCGTGACGGTGGACGGGGTGCCGGGCGCCGTGCGCGTCAGGCCGGCGGTGGCGGCCGCCCGGGACGGAGTCGGCACGGCGGCGACGCCGGCCGGCACGGACGTGCCCGCCGCGGTCGGCGCACCCGGTGACGCGGTGACGGCGCCGGCCGTCGTCCGCGTGGGCGCCCCTGTCGCCAGCTCGCGGGCAATCCTCTCCGGGGCCGGATCCGCGCCGCCCACCCGGAAGCGGGTCGGGCGGACGGTGCGGGCCGGGACCCGGGTGGCGGGCGGGCCGAGCAGGGCGCCCAGGTCGACGTCCAGGCCGTGGGCCGTCAGACGCGCGACGAGCTGGGCGACGGACCTGGTCGCCGGCACGCCCCGCCGGTCGACCGGCACGGCGACGTGTGCCCGGTCGCCGAGGGTCTCGCGGATCCAGCGGGAGCAGGTGGCGCTCGGACCCACCTCGAGGAAGTAGCGGAAGCCGCGTTCGTACGCGCCCCGCACCAGACGCGGGAAGTCGATCGGCGAGCGCAGTGTGTGCGCGATGCGCCGGGCGATCTCCTTCCGGTCCAGGGCGGGCAGTGCCTGGTAGTCGTAGGCGCTGAACAGTTCGAGGTCGCCGAACGACCCCGTCGGGTAGTCGTTCAGGCCGGCCAGGCCGTCGAACTCGCCGTCGACGACCGGGCAGTGCATGACGGCGTTGACGGGTGAGCGGGCCGCGGGGCAGCCCAGTTCCCGGATCAGTGCCTTGCACTGCGCGGGGTCACCGGCGACGACCAGTTCGCCGGGCGTGTTGACGTGGGTGAGGTGGACGCGCTCGTGGCGGGGCAGCGCGGCCCGCACCGATTCGGCGTCGGTGAGCAGCACATGGCTCGCCCAGACCTCGGAGTCCGGTGTCGCGTCCGGCAGCCGCCAGGCCTCGCGCACCGTGCGGCGCGGCCCGCACAGCCGGTCCTTGAAGATCGGGGTGGAGCTGATCAGGGCGTCGTCGCGGCCCTCGGGGCGCCAGCCGCCGGTGGCGAACAGCATGCTGGACTCGCCGAGGCTGTAGCCGAATCCGCCGTGCGCGGTGATGCCAAGGACGTCGCGCACCAGGTCGGTGTAGAGGATCGCGAAGCTGGTGCCGGTGGCGAGCATGAACGGGATGTCGTCGCCGAGGGACGCCTCGAGGGCCATCAGTTCGCGCCGCCCGAGGGCGGTCTGGGTGCGCGGGTAGAGTTCGGCGGCCCGCAGGTGGCGTTCCGGGGCGTCGGCGTGGTCCTCGAACCGGCTGAGCAGTCCCGGCAGGGCGCGGAAGAGGTCCTGGCCGAGGCCCGGGTAGGAGTTGAACGCGCCGGGGTAGACGAGGGCGACCCTGCCGTCCGGGCCGATGGGCCGCGCGGTGGCGAAACTCCCTGCGGGGGTGGCCCATTCGCCGCCGTTCGCTTGCACGGCGGGCAGGTCCCGCGCGGCGAGGTCGAGCTGGGCGCGCAGTTCGGCCCGGTCCCGGCCGACGAGCACGGCCCGCCGGGTCCGTCCGGGCAGCCTGCGGGCGGCGTCGCGGGCGAGGGCCAGGACGTCGGCGTCCCCGGCGAGCAGCGAGCGGTGCCGGTCGATCTCGGCGAGCAGTTCCGTGTCGGTGCCGCCGGACAGCGGCAGGACGACGGGGCCTCCGGCGCGTTCCCAGTCGCTCGGGACGACGGTGCCGCGGGCGGTGCCGGCGGACAGCACGAGGTGTCCGTGCGCACCGGCCGCGCCGATGAAGCCGACGGTGGCGTGGCGGCGGGAGGCGGCCGTACGGCGCAGCCACGGGCGCGAGGTCTGCGGCACGTGCAGGGCCGAGGCGGCGAAGGCGTCAGCGAGGTCGTCGGCCGGCCGGCTCCAGCCGGCGGTGCCGGGCAGGTAGCCGTGGTGCAGGGACAGCACGGCGCGGATCACTCCGGCCATGGTGGCCGCGCAGCCGGCGTCGCCGATCTGTGCCTTGGCGCTGCCGAGCGCGACCCGTCCGGTGCGGCCGGCGGGGCCGGTCGCGTGGTCCTGTGCGGGGAACACGCGGGCGAGGGCGGTGATCTCCGCCCGGTCCTGGGCGTCGGTGCCGCCGGCGTGTGCCTCGACGTAGCCGACGTCCTCGGCGCGGATGCCGGCCTCGGTCAGCGCGGCCTCGGCCGCCGCCGCGTAGGTGTCGACGTCGGCCTCGGGCACCCGCCCGTCGACGGGGGGCGCGTACCGGACGGCGACCGACTCCAGCCGGGCGTACACCGGCGCGGACGACTCGCCGGGCCGGGTGACGACGACGGCTCCGGCGCCCTCGCCGATCCGGCGCCCCCTGGCCCCTTCGGCGAAGGTCAGTCCGGCCTCGGCGACCGCGTCGGGCCGCAGCAGCAGGTTCTCGGCGGAGCCGGCCAGGTCGACGGCGCCGACGAGCACCGCCTCGATGCCCGGGTCGAGCAGCAGCAGCCGGGCGACCTGGAGGGCCTCCGCGGTGCCGGATCCGTCGGACGAGACGGTGAAGGACGGGCCGGTGAGGTTCCACAGGGACGAGATGCGGCTGGCCATCACGTTCCCGATGTAGCTGAGCACCTCGTTGGCGACGATGGGGTCGACGACCGCGTCCCGGCCGGCGCTCGTCAGCCGGGCCAGCTCCTCCTCGTCGACGGGTACGCCGGCCCGGGCGAACTCCTCGCGCACGAAGGCGCCGAGGCCGTAGCGGGTGATCCGCAGATGGGTGGTGGGCTCGATCTCCATGCCGATGACGACGGCGACGCGGCGTTCCGGCGGGGCGCTCTCCCCCTTGGGCACGGCGCGGCTGTACCCGGCGTCGTGCAGGGCCTCGTCGGCGACCTTGACGGCCAGGGCGTGCTGGAGGTTGTAGGTGCGCAGGTCGGCGGGCGGGATCTTGAGGTCCATGGGGTCGATGCCGAGCCCGTCGACGAACGCTCCGTGGGGCAGTGTGTCCGGGCCGACGCCGGTGCCGTGTTCCAGGGAGCCGCCCCGGGTCTGGTCGAGGCCGCGCCAGCGCCGTTCGGGCAGCGGGACCAGCGCGTCCCGGCCGTCGTGGGCGGCGCGCTCGAACGCGTCGAGGGAGTCGAACGAGCCGAAGTGGGCGCCGAGTCCGACGATGTCGAGGGACGGTACCGGGGTCCGTTCGGCGGGGGTCACCTTGGCCGTGGGGTCCGGTTCGCTCAGGACGACGTGGGCGTTGGTGCCGCCGAAGCCGAAGGCGGAGACCGCGGCCCTGCGCGGTCCGTCGCCCTCCGGCCAGGGGCGGCCGGCGCGGACCAGCACGTCCTCGCCGACGCGGCCGTCCTTGGAGCGGATCGGCCGTTCCACGCCGGTCGTCGGCGGGATGTGGCCGTGGCCCATGGCGAGCACGACCTTCAGCAGGCTGCTCAGTCCGGCCACGGTGAGCAGGTGGCCGATGTTGCCCTTCACCGAGCCGAGCAGCGGGACGTGTCCGGCCGCGCCGAAGAACTCGGCGACGGAGCCGGCCTCGGTGGCGTCGCCGATGGGGGTGCCGGTGGCGTGGCATTCGAGGTAGTCGACGGTGGCGGGGTCGACGCCGGCCTGCCGGTAGGCGAGTTCGTAGGAGGCGAGCTGGCCCGCGCCCTGCGGGACGAGGAGGTGACGGCCGCTGCCGTCGTTGGTCAGGCCGATGCCGTCGACGACGGCGTGGATGCGGTCGCCGTCGCGCAGGGCGTCCTCGAGGCGCTTGACGGCGACCATGCCGGCGCCCTGGCCGGTGAGGATGCCTCCGGAGCGGCCGTCGAAGGGCTGGCTGAATCCGTCGCGCGGGTAGGCCTGGAGGTCGCCGAACGACAGGTGGATGAGGGTCGGGTCGGGGGCGCAGACGCCGCCGGCCAGGACCAGGTCGGCCTGCCCGGAGGCGAGGTGTTCGCAGGCCAGCTTGAGCGCGTACAGCGCGGAGGAGCAGGCCGCGTCGAGGGCGTAGCGGGGGCCGCCGAGTCCGAGCGCGGCGGCGGCGACGGTGGCCGGTGAGCCGCTGACTCGCAGGTCCTCGGGGTGGAGCCGGGCCGGGTCGACGCGGTCCTCGGCGCGGGTGAGCGCGCCGAGCGGCGGGTGGCCTGCGCGGCGGAGCCCTTCCAGGACCGCCTCCTGCACCAGCGGCACGCTGACCCGCGCCGACGTGGGCGTCGGGAAGGAGTAGTTGCCGAGGACGAGGCCGGTGCGGGCCAGGACGTCGGGGCGGTCGGCGTGTCCGCTGTCGCGCAGGGCCTCGCGGGCCACGTGCAGCGACCAGTGGAAGATCCGGTCGAGTCCGGAGAGGTGCCCGGGGTCGAGGAGGTAACCCTCGGGGTCGAAGACGAAGTCGGTGACGAAGCCGCCCCGGCGGCAGTAGATGTCGTGCCGGGGGTCGCGGTCGCGGGGTTCGGGTGTCCGGCCGAAGACCTCCTCGCCTCCCTCCCGGCGGCTGTCCGTGCCGGTGCGGAGGTTGTGCCAGAACTCGGCGGGCGTCTCCGCTCCCGGGAACAGGCAGGAGAGGCCGATGATGGCGTACGTGCTCATGAGAGCTCTCGGGTCCCTTCTGACGGGCGGCCGGCCCGGACGGCGGCAGGGTGTGAGGAGCCGTCCGGGCCGACCCGGTCGCTTGCGCGGGTACGAGGCGGAGTCAGCCGCTGATGAACTTGGCCGCCAGCTGCGGGGCCGAGACCACGCGGACGCCGTCGAACCGGGCCAGCACCGTTCCGTCGGGGGCGCAGGCGGTGATGGTGAGCGACGCGGTGGTGCTGCTGCCGCCCTGGGCGGGCTCGACGACGATCAGGAAGGGCTCGTCGTCGGGCAGCGGGTGGTGCAGGTCGACGCGGGCCGCCCCGAGGGGCAGGGAAGCGCTGCCGCGGAACAGCCGCACCCAGACCAGGCCGGCCTGCAGCAGCAGGTCCGCGGTGCCGGGGGCGAACCGGGTGCCGCCGAACGCGCCGCCCTCGGGCCGCAGTTCGGGCAGCCGGGCCTGGAGGACCAGGCGGGACTCGTCCTCGGCGAGGATCCGGCGCACGCCGCGCAGGGCGGGGCCGTGGAAGAGGGTCCCGTCCGTGTAGAGGCCCGCGGCGTCCCGCCCGCCGTCGAGGGCGGGCAGGCCGCTGACGGTGGCCTCCGCCGGTTCGGTGCCCGGGACGGCGACGGCCGCGTAGTGGGGGCGTACGGTGCCGTCCGCCTGTGTGGAGCGGACGGCCGCCCGGACGGTGTCGCCCTCCGGGGTCATGGTGAGGGCGAGCCGGCCGGGCTCGGTGCCGTCGAGGACGATGCCCTTGTGGACCTCGAAGTCCCTGAGCTGCCGGACCTCGGTGCCGGTGCCGCGTTCGACGGCGCCGACGATCCAGCCGAGCGCGGCCACGGCGGGGAGCACGGGGGCGTCGCCGATGACGTGGTCGGTGAGGACCGGGTGGCCGGTCAGGCCGGCGAGCGGGCGCTCGACCGTCACGGGGGTGGTGACGGCGGGACGCTCGGGTGCGGACAGGGGGGTCGTCGGGCCGAGGACGGTCACCACGTCGGCGGCGCGTGCGGCGGTGAACTGCTCGGTGAACAGCCGGGCGCCGGTGTCCTGCGGGATCAGGGTGATGCCGCGCTCCCGGAAGACGGCCTTGATCTCCGGGGAGACCATGCCGCTGTCCCAGGCACCCCAGTTGAGGGAGGTGACGCGGGCGGCGGGGTGACGCCGCTTGAAGGAGGCGGCCCAGGCGTTGAGGACCTCGTTGGCCATGGCGTAGTCGGACTGTCCGCGGTTGCCGAAGAATCCGGCGACCGAGGAGAACAGCACGACGTGGCGCAGCCGGGCGGCGTCGAGCGCGCCGGACACCACGCGCAGGCCGGTCAGCTTCGGGGCGAAGACCCGCTCGATCTCGGAGGCCTTCTTGTGGGCGACGAGCTGGTCGGCCAGGACTCCGGCGCCGTGCACCAGGCCGGTGACGCGCTCCCGGTAAGGGGCGAGTGCGGCGGCGGTGGCGGCGGGGTCGGTGATGTCGACGGCCAGGTACTCGGCGGTGCTTCCGGCGGCCCGTACGTCCGCGAGGGTCTGCCGGATCTCACGGGCGCCGGTGACGGCGCGGGACAGCTGCTCGACCCGCTTCGGGGTGGGCTTCTCGCCGGACGCCTTCAGGTGTGCGGCCGCTGCCGCCTTCAGGGCCGGTTCCGCCACGTCCCGCGCCCAGTCGGGCTCGTCCTCCAGCGGGGTGCGGCCGAGCAGGAGCAGGCCGGGCCGGCCGGTGCGGGCCAGTTCGGTGACGCACGCGGCGGTGATGCCGCGGCCGCCGCCGGTGACGACGAGCAGGTCGTCGGCGGTGAGCGCGGGGACGTCGTCGGAGGCGGGCCCGGCCGGTTCCGCGCCGAGCGTCAGGCCCACGCGGCGGGTGCCGTCGTGGCCGACCTGCGGGGTGTCGCCGACGGCGTCGTGCGCCTCGGTCAGGACGAGGGCGGCGCCGGCCTCGGCGGAGAGGGCGGGGTCGAGGTCGACGGCCCGGACGAACAGCCGGGGCGCCTCCACGGCCAGGGTCTTGACCAGCCCCGACACACCGGCGGCGGGGGCGAGTTCCTCGTCGACACCGCTCAGGCCGAAGGTGCCGTCGAGGCGGGTGACGGTGACGAAGGCGGCACGGCCGGCGTCGGCCGCGGCGGTCAGCGGCTCCACGGCGTACTTGGCGGCCAGCAGGGTGTGCGCGAGGCGCCGGGTGCCCTCGCTCCAGTCACCGCCGTGGGCGGCGCCGAGGGCGACGACCAGGGAGACCCGGTCGGCGAGGGCGAGTTCCATGCGTTCGGCCAGTTCGGTCACGCCCCAGCCGGTCAGGACGTGGTCCTTGACCCCGCTGACGCGCTGGGTCACGCCGGGCAGGCGCAGCACGTGCACGTGGCGTCCCGTCCCGGCGAGGAGTGCGGCGAGGGCGGGTGCCAGCTCGGAGCCGTCGTCGATGACGAGGGCGCCGGACCCCTGCGGGTAGGCGTCGGCCAGCTGGTCCGGGGCGGGCAGTTCGACGAGCGCGGCCTGGGCCCTGCCGATGCCGGCGGGCGGCTGCCCGGCGCGGGCGGACGTGGTCTGCGCGGCGGGGGCGGCGGGCTCCGGGGTGTCAGCGGTGCCGCCGGACAGGAAACCGACGATGTCCCGCAGCGTGCGGAGCTCCGCCAACTGCTCGGGACCGGCAGCCACACCACCACCGAACCGCTCCTGCATCACACCCATGATCTCGACACGCTTGATCGAGTCGATCCCAGATCCGCCTCGACATCCATGTCCAGATCCAGCATGTCCGCCGGATAACCCGTCTTCTGCCCCACCACCTCCAACAACACCGACTCCACACCCGCCGCGTCCACGCCGGGGAGACGACCGACGGAGCGGCGGGCGCCACAGCACCACCCGAACCGCCGGACAGGAAACCCACGATGTCCCGCAGCGTGCGGAGCTCCGCCAACTGCTCGGGACCGGCAGCCACACCACCACCGAACCGCTCCTGCATCACACCCATGATCTCGACACGCTTGATCGAGTCGATCCCCAGATCCGCCTCGACATCCATGTCCAGATCCAGCATGTCCGCCGGATAACCCGTCTTCTGCCCCACCACCTCCAACAACACCGACTCCACACCCGCCGCGTCCACGCCGGGGGAGACGACCGACGGAGCGGCGGGCGCCGGGGCGGCCGGTTCGGGCGCCGGCGGGGCCGTGGGGGCGGGCGCCGGGGTGGCGACCAGCGCCTGCGGGACGGCCGGGGTGAGCGCGTGGGCCGGGGCGCGGTCGGGGGCGGCCAGCGCCGGCGGCACCGGGCGCGCGGTCTCGCGGGCCGCCGGGACGGCCGGCCGGACGGGTGCGGGACGGGTTGCGGGGGCGGCCGTGCCGAGCTCGAGGCCCGCGAGGTCCCGCAGGATCTCGTTGGCCCGCAGGTGGCTGCGCCCGATGTCGAGGCCGTGTTCCTTCACTGCGTTGATGCCGGGCAGGACGTGCCCGAGCTGTCCCTGCTCCGCGGCGCGCTCCAGGAGGCCGGTGAGGCGCTCGGCGCTGTGCAGCTGGCTCGTCAGGTAGTCGTCGTGCAGGGCGAGATGGTCGGCCACGAGGTCGGCCAGGCGGTCACTGTCCACGTGTGCTGTCTCCATGACGGTGGGAGCTGGAGCGAGGGCGGGCGCCGCGGGAGCGGGGGCGGGCGCCACGGCCCGCGGGGTGCTCCGGGCGGCCGGGACCGCGGCGGACGCGCCGGCCGGTGCGGTGGTGGCGTAGGCGGGTGCGACGGCCGGCTCCGGTACGGCGGGGACGCCTGTCGGCGCGGCGGGTGCGGCCGGTGCGGCCGGTGCGGCGCCACCGGCGGGGCGGGCGGGGTCCTCCCCCGTGCCGGGCACGGCGGGGACCGCGATCCGGTAGCCGTTGTCGATGGCCTCCCGGTAGGCGGCCCTGCGCTCGGGCGAGACGTAGTTGATGCCGTTGAGGAGGATGGACATGCCCTTGGCCGCGGGCTGTTCCTCCGGGGGCGCGACGTAGCGGTCGGCGGTGGCCAGGGGCAGGCCGAGGACGGCCAGCCGGGCGACGGCCTGCTTCAGGGTGAGGTCGGCGTCCTTGCCGGGGCCCGCGTCCAGGGAGAGCGCGGTGTGCTCCCGGTCGCCGAGGATGCGCTTGACCAGCTGGGTGAGTACGCCCTTGGGGCCGAACTCGACGAAGACCCGGTGTCCGGCGGCGTACATCTCCTCCACGCGGCCGGCGAAGTCGACGGGGTTGATGAGCTGTTCGACGAGGACGGCGCGGTTGGCGGCGACGTCCTCGCCGTACACGGCTCCGGCGGTGTCGGCGTAGACGCTGCCCCTGGGGGCGGTCACCTCGTACCGTTCGACCTCGGCGCGGAACGCGTCCAGGGCGTGGCCGACGAACGGGGTGTGGAAGGCGGCGGAGACGGGGAGCCGGGCGGCCCGCAGTCCGGCCGTGCCCGCGTCGGCGACCAGACGCTCGATCTCCGCGGTGGGACCGCCGACGACGATCTGGTCCGGAGCGTTGCGGTTGCAGACCTGGAGGCCCGGACGTCCGGCGAGGAGTTCGGCGACCCGGTCCTCGGCGGCCGAGACGGCGGCCATGGCGCCCGCGTCGACGTCCGTCCCCTCGGGCGGGGACATCGCCTTGCCGCGGGCCCGCGCCAGGGCGTGGAAGGCCTCGTCGGTGAGCGCCCCGGCCGCCCACAGGGCCGTCAGTTCGCCGAAGCTGTGGCCGAGGAAGCCCTCGGCCTCGAAGCCGAGTTCGGTGAGATAGCGGTACTGCCCGGCCGACAGGGCGCCGATGGCGGGCTGGGCGTAGGCGGTGGCGCGCAGCGCGCTCTCCTGCTCGGCGCGCTCGGCGTCGGTGAACGCGGGCGGGGGGAAGGCGACCCGGGACAGCGGGACCTCGCCCTCGAAGTGCCGGTTGGCGGCGTCGAAGGCGGCCCGCAGCGGCGGCAGGGCGAGCACGGCGCCGCGGCCGGGGTCGACGTACTGGCTGCCCTGTCCCGCGAACAGCGCGGCGACCTTGCCGCCGGGCCGGGCGGTGCGCCGGAAGTACACGCCCCGGGGGTGGGTCCAGTCCTCGCTGCCGGGACGGGCACGCAGTTCGCCGAGGGCGAGCGCGCGCAGGTCGGCGAGTTCCTTCTCGGTCCGGGCGACGAAGGCGACCCGGGCGTGGCCGGCGGGCGCGGGTTCCGTGGCCGCGGGAGCCCCGGAGGCGAGCGCCTCGGTGAGCCGCGCGGTGTCGGGGGCGTGCCACAGGTGGACCTGTGCGACCGGGAACCTCACGCGCAGGTCGTCCCCGTCGCCGTGCTCCTCCATGACGACGTGGAAGTTGGTGCCGCCGAAGCCGAACGACGACAGCGCGGCCCGGCGCTTGGGCCGCTCCGGGGTGCGGATCCAGGGCCGCGCCTCGGTGTTGACGTACACCGGGCCGGAGGTGAAGTCGACAGCGGGGTTGGGCCGGTCGACGTTGATGGTGGGCGGCAGCACCTTGTGGTGCAGGGCCAGGGCGAGTTTGATCATCCCGGCCGCGCCGGCGGCCGCCTTGGTGTGCCCGATCTGTGACTTGACGCTGCCCAGCGCGGCGAAGCGGGTGCTGTCGGTGGCCTCGGACACCACCGCGGACAGGGCGCTGAGTTCGGTGGCGTCGCCGACGGCCGTGCCGGTGCCGTGCGCCTCGAACAGCTCCACGCTGGCGGGTGAGCAGTCGGCGTCCTCGTACGCGCGGCGCAGGGCCACCATCTGGCCCTCCTTGCGGGGGGCGTAGATGGACTTGAAGCGGCCGTCGCTGGAGGTGCCGATGCCGCGCAGGACCGCGTAGACGCGGTTCCCGTCACGCTCGGCGTCGGACAGGCGGCGCAGGGCCAGCATGCCGATGCCCTCGCCGATCAGCGTGCCGTCGGCGTTCTCGTCGAACGGGCGGATGTGCCCGGACTTGGACAGGGCCGGCGTCTTGCTGAAGCAGAGGTACATGAAGATCGTGTTCTCGGCGTCGCAGCCGCCGACGATCATGGTGTCGGCGCGGTGCTCGACGAGTTCGCTGACGGCGGTGCGGACCGCGCCGAGGGAGCTGGCGCAGGCGGCGTCGACGGTCATGTTGATGCCGCCGAGGTCGAACCGGTTGGCGATGCGTCCGGCGACGACGTTGCCGAGCATGCCGGGGAAGGAGTTCTCCTCCCAGGGCGCGTACGCCAGGCGGAACTTGGCGACGATCTCCTCGGCGTCCCGCTGGGACAGGCCGCAGCTGCGCACGACCTCCTTGAGCACGCCGCTCTGCAGCCGGGCGGTGAGCGGCTGGGTCAGCTGGTTGGCGCCGGTGATGCCGAGGACCACGCCGGTACGGGACTTGTCGTACCAGGGCTGTTCGGCGCCGGCGTCCTTCAGCAGGTCCCGGGCCACGACCAGGCTCAGCAGCTGGAGGACGTCGGTGACCTCCAGCGTGTTGGGCGGGAGCCCGAACTCCAGCGGGTTGAAGGGCGTGTCGGGGATGAAACCGCCGCGCCTGGCGTACGTCTTGTCCGGCACCGTGGGGTCCGGGTCGTAGTGCTCGTCCACGTCCCAGTGGCCGGCGGGCACGTCGTCGATGCAGTCGGCGGCGGAGACGACGTTCGACCAGAACTCCCGCAGATTCCTGGACTTGGGGAACAGGGCGGAGAGGCCGACGATGGCGATGGGGTCCCGGGCGAGCCGGTGGTCGAGGTCGGAATCCTGCGAAGAGTTCACGGCGAGTCTCTCTGGATCTGGGGCGAACAGGGACGCCGGGAGCGGCGGGCGGCCCGGACGGGCGGCGGCGGTACGGCGGCCGGTGAGGGCCGGGGCCGGCGCGGCGGCGGGGCGCGGTACGGCGGCTGCGCGGCGTGGACCGCGGCGGGCTCCGGGCGGACGGACGCTACGGCCGTCCCGGTGCCCGCCCCGGTCACGCCGCGGCCGTGCGCCGCTCGGACTCCTCGGCGATGTGCGCGGCGAGGGCCTCGATGGTGGGGTGGTACCAGAGCGCGGTGGTCCCGAGTTCGAAGCCGAGCCAGTTCTCCATCTCGCCGGCGATGATCAGCGCGGCGGTGCTGTCGAGGTCGAGCTCGTCGAAGTACTGGTCCGGCGGGACCTGCGAGGGGTCGACGCCCAGTCGCTGCGCGATCTCGTCGATCAGCCACTTCTGGGCTTCCTCGGCCGTGATTTTCACCATTTCCGGTCCTCTCCGAATGGCTTGAAGCAGATGGACCGGGGAGTTCTGTGGGATCCCCGGGGAAAACGCCTCGACACGGAGGCGTGCGAATGCGGAGGCAATGAGGGCCACACCGGGCCGGGAGGCGGTGCCGATCCGCGAGCGTGAACCTATGCGCGGGGGTGGGGCCGGGCAACCGGGCCCGACGCCGCGAATGGCCCCCAGGACGCGCGCGGACGGGCCGTCAGCGGGAATTCGCGGCTTTGAGCTGGGTGTTTCACGACCGGGTCGCGGAGAGGAACTCCACTGTCAGCCGGGAAAAACGCTGTCAGCGTCCGTGTCAGCCAATGCCGCGGCCGGAGTTGCGGGCGCGCGGCGGGCTTTCCCGCCGTCGGCCGGCGTGGGTTCGGGGTCGTCCCGGAAGAGACGGCGTGCGGTCTCGCCGCGAGCCCGGGCGAGCTGGTCGACGGCGACCCGCAGGGACACCTGCTGGCTCGCCGCGACCCGTGCGGCGGCCTTGCGGATGGCCAGCGGGAGGTGGCCGCACAGCGCGGCGAACTCCCCCGCCTCGGCGGGCTCGGCGGCGACCCGATGGGCGCCGAGGCATGCCTCGAGCAGCGCGCACGACTCCCCCGGCAACAGAGGGCCGACGCGGACGCGGGTGGCGCCCTCACGGGTGACCAGCCCGGTCAGTGGCGCCCTGCTGGTGACCAGGACGACGTTGCCGGGCGTGCCGGGGAGCAGGGCGCGGACCTGAGCGGGGTCGGCAGCGTCGTCGAGCAGCAGCAGGAACCGGCGCCCGGCGACCATGCTGCGGAACAGCACCTGGGCTTCCTCGGTGGTGTCGGGCAGCCACGCGTCCCGGACGCCCAACGAGTGCAGGAAGCGGGCCAGCACGGTGCCGGGCGGCACCGGTGCGGTGCCGCTCCCCCGCAGGTCGGCGTAGAGCTGTCCGTCCGGAAGTCGGCGCGGTGGCCGTGGGCCCAGCGGACGGCGAGGGCGCTCTTGCCCGTCTCGGGAGGTCCGTGCACGATGCCGATGCCCACCGGGCGGTGTCCGTGCCGCGGGGCCGCAGCAGGGCGTCGAGGGCGTCGAGTTGTTCTCCGCGGCCGACGAACGGCTGCGGCGGAGGCGGGAGTTGGGCGGGGGTGGCGATCACGCGCAACGGCTCGGCCGCGGCGGGCCGTCGAGGTTCACAGGGGTGTCCGGCGCCCCTGACGGCGACAGGAACGCCCCGGACACGGGGGTTCACCGGAGGACGCGCCGGCGTCCATGGTGAGGATGGTGTGGCGGCTCGCCACACCTCCTGGCTCGGCTCGACGCCGAGCTCCCGTCTCAGCCGTACCCGCAGTTCGGCGAAGAGCTGGAGGGCGGCGGCGCGGCGGCCGGAGCCCGCCAGCGCAAGCATCATCCTGGCCTGTAACGACTCGTGCAGCGGTTCCTCGTGCGCGGCGCGGCGAGGTGCTCCACGGCGGAGGCGGGCCTGTTCAGCCGTAGCGCGAGGTCGGCGCAGTCGATGGCCACGTCCACATGGCGCTGGGCGACCCGCACCACCGCGGATGCTGCCACAGATGCGACACGTCCTCGAGCAGCCGGCCCTGTCTGCTGCGCAGGGCCCCGCCGTACAGCTCCAGGGCTTCGGCCGGGCGGTGGCGGCGGTCTGCCGGGCGTGGGCGACGCGTTCGTCGAACTCCGCAGGTCCAGGCGTACTCCGTCGCTGTCCAGCACGTAGCCGCCGCGCACCGTGCGGATCCGCCGGCCGGCTGCGCTCCCGGTGTCCTCGTCGAGGACGCGGCGCAGCGGGCGGCGTAGGTGTGCAACAGATTGGCGTGGCTGAGCGGCGGCTGGTCGGGCCAGAGCACGTCGGCCATCTCGTCGTGCCGGACGACCTGGTCGGGCTGGACCGCCAGCAGTCCGAGGAGGGCACGCAGTTTCAGCGGCATGGCGACCCGCTTCCCGGCACGCAGCACGGTCAGCGGCCCCAGCAGGCGTATCTCGCAGGCGGCGGGGGGCGGTGTCGTGCGGCCGCCGTCCCGTCCCGCTCCGGGGACGGCGGGCGCCGGTAGCCGACCACGCCGGCCAGGCGTCGAGTGAGGCGTGGCGGGGGTTGCGGACCTGGCCCCGTTCGATGTGGCGGACGGTGCGCACGCTGATTCCCGCGCGCCGCGCCGCCTCCTCCTGGGTCAGGCCCGCTCTGATCCGCGCCGCCCGCAGTTCTTCTCCTTCACGCCCCTCGGACATCCCCCATCCTTTACGTGCATACGAATACGCCGAACGAATGACGGAAACCTATCCCGACCCGGGCGCACTCATGCCGGAAGAACGGCGTCGTCTTTCGCCGTGCGGCGAGGATGCGGCAGCGCGGACAATACCGGGCGGTTTGATTTCCTGTTCAAACTCCTGAGGCGTGACCGGCCGCCTTTCCGTGCGATTCCCGGAGCGTTTCCGGCGGGTTTCCGGCGGCGTGACGGAGCGGCCACGCGTCATCGGCCGTCAGCCGGCCGCGACGTGTCCCTTCGGCAGGGCGTCCTCGGCCGGCCGCGGCGACGCGCCCTCAGGCTGCGGGGCGGAGGGCCGCACCAGCAGCAGCACCATGGCACCGGCGACCACGGCCACCACGCCTCCGGCCAGGAACACCTGGTCGAGACCGGCGGCGTAGGCGTTCTCCACGGTCCGCCCGGCGGCCTGGCGCGCCCCCTCGGGCACCGCCGCCAGGACGGCTTCGGACCGGCCCCCGGTGACGAGTTCGGCGGCCTCCCCGGAGTCGGTGAACAGCCCGCTGTCGCGGAGTTCACTCGCGACGACCCCCGACAGCAGGGTGCCCACGGCCGGGATGCCCAGCGCGAATCCGAGCTGGCGGAAGGTGTTGGCCGCGCCGCCCGCCATGCCCGCGCGGTCGGCCGGTGCCGCGGCCAGCGCGGCCGAGGCGAGGATCGGCGAGGCGATGCCGACACCCACGCCCGCCACCAGGAAGCCGGCGAGCAGCGCGGTCCAGCCGGAACTGCCGGTGAGGGACATCTCCAGGAAGGAACCCACGCCGATCAGCAGCAGGCCCCCGCCGATCGGGTACTGCGGCGGCACGGCCGCGAGGAAGCGGCCGGCCAGCCCGGCGGCGACGAAGGACATCGCGCTGAACGGCATGAGGATCAGGCCGGCCTTGACGGGTCCGAAGCCGAGCACCGACTGGGCCCACACCGAGACGAACACGAGGTTGGCGAAGGCCGCGGCGCTGAAGACGACGGCGCCGCCCATCAACGCGGCGAACGACGGGGTCCGCATCAGACCGAGGTCCAGCATCGGGTCCCGCCGGCGGCGCTCGACGAGGACGAACGCCAGCAGGGCGAGGGCGGATCCGCCGAGCAGGGCGAGGGTGCTGTCCGCGCCCCAGCCCTCCTCGCCGGCGTGGATGAGGGCGAAGACGACGAGCGTGGCGGCGAGGGTGAAGCCGACGGTGCCGGGCAGGTCCAGGCGGCGGTCACGGCGGGTGGGCGACTTGGCCAGGTACCTGGCGCCCACGTACAGGGCGACGACGGCGACGGGCAGGTTGACCAGGAAGATCCAGCGCCAGTTCAGGTGCTCGGTGAGCAGACCGCCGAGGATCGGTCCCGCCGCCGCGGCCGCCCCGTTCACCGCGCCCCACATGCCGAAGGCGACGCCGCGGTCCCGGCCCTGGTAATTGCTGGCCAGAAGCGCGGTGTTGGTGGCGAACATGGCGGCGGCGCCGAGGCCCTGGACCCCGCGCGCGGCGATCAGCACCTCGCTGCTGCCGGCCAGGCCGCAGGCGAGCGAGGCGCACGCGAACACGGTGAGCCCGATCAGGTAGACGCGGCGCGCGCCCGCCAGGTCGGACAGCGATCCGAGCGCCATCAGGAGTGCGGCGAGCACCAGCACGTAGACGTCCACCACCCATTGGAGGGCGGAGAAGGACGCGTCGAGCGAGTCGGTCATCCGCGGCAGCGCGACACTGACGATGGTCACGTCGACGAGCAGCATGAAGGTGCCCAGGCACACAGCCAGCAGCGGCAGCCATTTCCGCATGGCGAGAAGCCTCTCGGGTGGGCCCGGGGCGCCTGGTGCGCGCCGGGCGGACAGGTACGGGGAACCGGCACGCCGGGGCCGGGACGGCCGGACGCCGGGGTGGTTCACGAGGCACGGACCGGCGCGCGGGGTGCGCACGCCGTCACCGGGGGTCGCGGGACCCCCTCTTAGACAGTGGGCAAGAGAGTACACCAGCTCTTAGACAGTGGCTAATAGGCTAGGGTGGCAGGCCCCGAAGCCGCCCGAGCCCCCTAACGCGGCGTCCCCCGACACCTCGGAGCGTGAGGTATCCCGTCATGGCTGACACAGCACCCCGCCGCCGGTCCCGGGCCTCGGCGGGTCTTCCGCCCATCACGGCCGAGAAGATCATCGACGCCGCGGTCGAACTGACCCGTGAGCGAGGTCTCGACGGCTGGTCGATCCGTCAGATCGCCACCCGGCTCGACGTGTGGCCCGGTGTGGTCGCGCACCACGTCGGCGACCGCGAGGCCGTCGTCATGGGGGTCACCGACCGGGTGATCTCCCGTATCCCGGTGCCGGGCGAGGACCGGCCCTGGCGCGACTGGTTCCGCTCGATGATGGTGGACGGACGGGAGGTGCTCCGCGACTACCCCGGGGTGGCACGGCGACTGTGCGTCGTGGGCCCGAACGTGCCGTCGGCGCTGCCCACGATCGACACCGGCATCCGGGTGCTGCTGGCGGCCGGGTTCGGCGCCGAGGCCCCCGTGGTGTACCGGTACCTGTTCAACACGGCGTTCACGCTGGTGGCCGTCGAGGACGACCGCAGGCACTTCCCCACGGCCCGTGCCGACATGGGGCGGGCGATGGCCGCGTTCGCGGAGGACGACTCGCTTCCCGGCCTCGCGGTGGCCGGCAGCACCGCCCGTACGCGCGGTACGGATCCCGAAGACATCGCCGCGCAGGAGACGGAGTTCTTCCTCTTCACCGTGGAGCGCTCGCTGGACGGCGCGGAGGCCATGCTGACGTCCCGTTGACACCCTGATGCCCCGCCTGTTCCCGGGCGGCCTCACCAGCACGCGCGGGCCCCGGCGCCGGCACGGGCACAGCCGGAGACGTCCCTCAGGTTCCCACCGGGCCTCGCCACGATCCGGCCCGCCCGCCCGACAGCGGGGGTACGTCCGTACGAGCGCGCCCCTCGCCACGCGAGCCGCCCGCCTGCCACCGCCTGCGGACGCCGGCTCACGGTCACCGCCCACCGACCGCCCTCGCGCACCATGCCCCACGGCGGACCTCGCACGTCCCGTCGGTGTGCGCCGGCCTGCCCTGTGCGCGGCGTCGAGACGTGTTCGGCCTGTCGGCGGTGTCCCCGCGGCGTGGGCACGCGTTCCGCCGGGCCTCGGCGCCGGGGCGCGACGCCGGTCCGGCAGGCGGCGGCCGCCGTCCCCGCCCGGGACCGGCCGCACCCGGTCGACGCAGGCGGGGACGGCGGCGGTCTCGCGCCGTCCGGCGAGGAGGTCACGCCGTGGGCTGCTCCTGGACGGCGTGGGCGTCGGTGAGGGCGACGGTCAGATAGCCCGCGATCTCGCCGACGGTGGGGTAGTTCCACAGCAGCGTCGCCGGCAGGGCGATCCCCAGGTCCCGCTCCAGCGCCACCCGGACCGCTGCGGCCAGCAGCGAGTCGACACCCGCCTCGGTGAGCGGGCGGTGCACCCCGACGGCCGCCGGCTGGACGCCGAGGACGGCGGCGACCCGGGCCCGTACCTCGTCGAGGAGGTACGCGGCCAGCCCGTCGCCCGTGAGACCGACCCAGTCCGGCACCTCCGAGGGCTGCCCCACCTCGTCGGACGCGAGTTCGGCGAGCAGCGCGGGACGCGGTCCGCCGTGGCCGCGCAGCAGGCCGAGCACCGCCACCAGCGCGCTGTCCGGACGGGCCACCGTGTGGTCGAAGGCGCGCAGTGCGAGGTCGGGGGCGATGTCGGTGGTGCCGCGGGCGTGGAGTTCCACCTCCGTCGCCGCCGCCGCGGTCGCCATGCCCAGCCCCCGCCAACTGGTCCACGCCAGGGAGACCGACTCCGCGTGTCCGGTGGCCCGCCGGTGCGCGGCCAGGACGTCGAGGAAGGTGTTGGCGGCGGCGTACGCGCCCTGGCCGGGCAGGCCGAGCAACGGCCCGGCGGAGGAGAACAGGACGAAGAAGTCCGTCGACCCGGGCGGGAAGAGCTCGTGCAGGACCCGGGCCCCGTCGGCCTTGGGCCGCATCACCGCGCGCAGGTCGTCCCCCGTGAGCCGGTGCAGCAGGGCGCTGTGCACGGTGCCGGCCGCGTGGACCACACCGCGTACCGGAGGCAGGTCCAGGGAGTCCAGCGCCCGCCGGGTGGCGGCCGCGTCGGTGATGTCGGCGGCGACGGTGCGCACGGTGACTCCCGCCGTCTCCAGGCGGCGCACCGCCCGTACCCGCGGGTCGTCGTCGGTCCAGCGGGCCCGCGGCGGCATCGGGGTGCGGCCCAGCAGGACGATCCGGCGCGCGCCGCGTTCGGCGAGGTGGCCGGCGAGCTCGAGCCCGAGCACGCCGAGCCCACCGGTGATCAGGTACGTCCCGTCGGGGCGGCAGACGAACGGCGCGGCGTCGGGTGCCGGGGCGGCCGGTGTCAGCCGCGGCACGTCGACCCCGTCGTCGGTGACCGACAGGACCGGTTCGGCGGCCCCGAGGTGCAGCAGGTTGAGCAGCAGCCGGGCGGGGACTCCGGCGAGGCCGCCCGCCGGGCAGTCGACGACGCCGCCCCAGAACTCGGGGTGTTCACTGGCCGCGACCCGGCCCATGCCCCACAGCGGCGCCTGGGCGAGGGCGCCCGCCCCGGCCGCCTCGCGCACGCCGGCGGTGAGGCACCACAGCAGCGGCCGGTCCCCGGGCAGGGCGGCGATGTCGGCGACCAGCCGGGTGAACCCGGCTGCCACGTCGGCCGGTTCGGGCGGGGTGGCGGAGCCGAAGCCGGCGGGCGCGAAGAGGACGTGGTCGGCGTCGGCGAGCGCCGCGCGGTCCACGCTCACCGTCGCACCGTGCGCGGCGGCCTCCGGCACCAGGGAGCGCGCCAGCTCGGTGGGGCCGAGCACCAGGACGGTCCGGCCGAGCAGAGTGGTCCGCGCGGAGGTGTCCACGGGGAACGGCCGCCAGGTCACCTCGAGCCGCCCGCCGGTGCCCTGCTCCTCGGCCGAACCGGACAGGTCCCGTCGAGCTCTCCGTAGTGCAGTCCCGCAGCGAGAGCAGCGACTCGGAGCCGTCGGCCGCCACGCCCCGGATGTCGACGTGCACGGTCGTGGGGCGTTCGGCGTCGACGCGTACGGTGATGCCGGCCCGGCGCGGCGGCGCACCGGCGCGGACCACCCGGTCGATGCGGGCGGGCATCCGCAGCACCCCGGGACCGGGGAAGACGACCGAGGCCATGGAGAGCGCGGCGTCGAGCACCGCGGCCCAGCTGCGGTCCAAGGGCGCGTCCGCGGCGGCGGTCAGCACGCCCTCGCCGCGCCGCAGCCCGTGCACGGTCCAGGGGTAGCCCATGTCGGCGACGCCGAGTTCGGCGAGGCGGTCGACGACGTACCCGGGCGGCAGTTCCTCGGCCGCGTCCGTGGCCTCCACCGGCAGGACGGGTCCCGCCGGGTCGAGCGCGGCGAGGGTGTGGGTGACCCACGCGGTGTCCGGGGCGCCGAGCCGGCGCGAGGCCAGCCGCAGGCCGTTCTCGTCGTGCACCACCTGCAGCTCCCGGGTCTCCTGCTGCGGTACGACGACCGGCTGGCGCAACCGCACGTCGGTCAGCTCGTCGGTGCGGGCGGCGGTGAGGAAGGTGTTGAGCAGCACGGCGGCCGGCACGATCTCCGTGCCCAGCACGGGGTGCCTGCGCGGGTAGGGACGGGTGCGCAGGTCGAGGGTGGTCTGCCAGACGCGGGTACGGGAGCCGTGCACGGCGGTGGGTGTGCCGAGCAGGGTGTCGACCGGTGGTTCGGCGCCCTGCTCGCGGGGGTCGACCCAGTGCCGCTCGTGCTGCCAGGCCGTGGCCGGCAGGTCGGTCCGGTTGCCCGCGGGCTGGAGCACCGACCAGTCGACGGGTACGCCGTGGCAGTGGAGGGCGGCGAGCGAGGCCAGCAGGGTGGCCTTCTCGGGCTTGTCACGGCGCAGGCTGGGCGTGACGAGGGCGCCGGGCAGCGCGGCGACGGCCTCGGTGACGGAGTGGCTGACCACCGGGTGCGCGGAGATCTCCAGGAAGAGGCGGTGACCGTCCTCGACGGCGGCCTGCACGGCCTGGTGGAAGCGAACGGGATTGCGCAGGTTGTCCGCCCAGTAGGAGGCGTCCTGACGGCGCCGCGCGCGCGGGTCGTCGGTCGCGGTGAGGTACAGCGGCAGCCGCGGTTCACGCGCGTCCAGGCCGGCGACGGCCGCGGCGAGTTCCGCGGCGGGTCCGTCCATGTGCGGGCTGTGGAAGGCCACGTCGGAGTCGATCCGGCGGACGGTCCAGCCCTGGCCGGCCCAGGTCTCCGCGGCTCGTTCGACGGCCGGTACGTCGCCGGCCACGACGGTGGAGGACGGGGCCGCGGCGATGGCGGCGCACAGCGTGGTGTCGGTCCCGATGCGGGTCCGCACCTCGTCGAACGGGCGGTCCACCATGATCATGGCGCCCTTGCCGGCCGCGCCGCGCAGCAGTGCCGAGCGGCGGCAGACGAGCCGTGCGCCGTCCTCCTCCGTGAGCACCCCGGCGGTGACCGCCGCGGCGATCTCGCCGACCGAGTGCCCGATGACCGCGCCCGGCCGGACACCGTGGTGACGCCAGACCTCCGCGAGACCGATCTGTACGGCGAACAGCATCGACTGGACGATGTCCACGGAACCGAGGGTGCCGGCGCCGAGCACCTCCCGCGGGGTGACGCCCAGCTCCTTGGCGTAGACGGGTCCGAGGCGGTCGATCGCCGCCGCGAACACCGGCTCGTCGGCGAGCAGTTCGCGTCCCATGCCGGCCCACTGCGCGCCGTGCCCGGAGAACACCCAGACGGGGTTCCGGGCGGGGCCCGCGCTCTCCCCGGTGACGACGGCGGGGTCGGGCCGGCCCTCCGCCAGCGCGGCCAGGCCCCGGGCGAGTTCGTCGCGGGTCGAGGCGAGGACGGCCGCGCGGACGCCGAGGTGGGCGCGGCGGTGCGCGAGCGTGTGCCCGATGTCGGCGACGTCGTGCGCGTCGAGCGCCCCGAGGAGCCGCCCGGCCTGCGCGGCGAGGCCCGGCACGGTCGCCGAGGAAAGGGGGTGGACCGCGGGGCCCGTGGCGGGCGCCGTTCCCGCCGTGGGACCGCCCGCGGTACCGGAGACCGGGCCTGCGGGCCGGGGCGCCTGTTCCAGGACGACGTGCGCGATCGTGCCGCCGTAGCCGTAGCTGGCGACTCCGGCCAGACGCGGGCGGCCGGTGTCGGGCCACGGGGTGGAATCGGTGACGAGGCGGAGCCCGGAGGTGTCCCACGGGATCTGCTCGCGGGGGCCGGCGACGGACAGGGTCGGCGGGATGACGCCGTGCTCCAGGGCGAGCGTGGTCTTGATGAGTCCGGCGATGCCGGCTGCGGCCTCGCAGTGCCCGATGTTGGTCTTCACCGATCCGACCAGGCAGGGCCGTCCTTCGTCGGCCCGGTCCCCGACGACCTCGGCGAGCGCGGCCGCCTCGATGGGGTCGCCGAGCCGGGTGCCGGTGCCGTGCGCCTCCACGTAGTCGACCTCGCCGGGGACCACGCCCGCCGCCTCGTACGCCCGGCGCAGCAGGTGCGCCTGCGCGGTGGGGCTGGGCGCCATGATGCCGTCGGTACGGCCGTCCTGGTGAACGGCGCTGCCACGGATGAGGGCGAGGACCCGGTCGCCGTCGCGCTCCGCGTGGGAGAGCAGCTTCAGGACGACGATGCCGCAGCCCTCGCCCCGCCCGTAGCCGTCCGCGGCGTCGTCGAAGGCCTTGGAGCGCCCGTCGGGCGAGATGGCTCCGGCCAGGTCCAGGACGGTGGTCAGGCCGGGGCCCGCCATCAGCATGACGCCGCCCGCGAGGGCCACGGGCACCTCCCCGGCGCGCAGCGCGGCGCACGCCTGGTGCACGGCGACCAGGGACGACGAGCAGGCCGTGTCGACGGCGAGGGACGGTCCGCGCAGGTCGAGGGTGTAGGAGATGCGGTTGGGCACGCCGCACAGCGAGGAGCCGATGCCGGTCCAGGCCTCCACGCCGGGCAGGTCCTCCAGCAGACGGCGGCCGTAGTCGTCGGTGCCGACGCCGATGAAGACCCCGGTGTCGGTGCCCGCGAGGGAGGGCGCCGGGATACCGGCGTGTTCCAGGGCCTCCCAGGCGACCTCGAGCGCGATGCGCTGCTGGGGGTCGAGCTGGCGGGCCTCGGTCGCGGAGATGCCGAAGAAGGCGGCGTCGAAGCCGGAGATGTCGTCGAGGAAGGAGCCGTTGGCCGTCACGCGCGTCAGCACGGCCGCGTCCTCCCGTGACCGGGCACGGTGCGCGGCCCAGCGGTCGTCGGGTATGGGTCCGGACGTGCTGACGGCGTCCGTCAGCAGTTCCCACAGGGCCTGCGGGGAGTCGGCGCCGCCGGCGAAGCGGCAGCCGATGCCGACGACCGCGACCGGCTCCGCAGGGCTCGGGGGCAGGGGGGACAGCGCACGCATGGAGTCACCGCTCACGTTTCGGTGCCGCTCCCGCACGAGCGGCGGAGACGGCGGGGACGGAAGAGGACGGACGGGGCAGAAGCGAGGGCCTGTGCCGGCCGGGCGCGTCCCGACCACCGGGCAGGGGCCCGGAGGCGGGCGGAGGCCGGGGGCCGGCAAGGGCCGGGGGCCGGGGGCCGGGGATGGCAAGGGTCAGGGGGGTCGGGCGGAAGTCCGGTGGCCGGGCAGGTTGGGTGGGCTCTGGTGGTCGGGCAGGTCTCCCCGGGGGCCGGGCAAGGGCGCGGGGTACGGGCGGAGGCCCGAGAGCTGGGCGAGGGCGCGGGGGTCAGGTGAGGGTCTGGTGGTCAGGCAGGGGCCGGTGGCTGCGCGAGGTCTGGTGACCGGGCGGAAGTCCGGTGGCCGGGCGAGGGACTGATGGACGGCGGAAGTCTGCGGGCCAGGCGGAGGGCTGGTGGCGGGCGGAGGCCCGGGGCCGGGCGGTGCTCCGGGTGCCGGCCGGCCCAGGGCGGGCGAGCGGCCCGGCCCTCGCCGGGCCGGGCGGCCGGGCTTCGGGCGTGGACGGCGAGGTGCGGCGCCGGGCCCGGTGCTCCGGGGCCGGGGAGCGGGCGCCGGGTCAGAAGTACATGACCGCCTTGTCCCAGTCCTCGCCCTCGGCGAAGAGGTAGCGGGCCTTGAGGATGTCGCGCTGGGCGGTGAGCGCCCGTTCCGGCACGAGAGTGCCGGGCGGCAGCCCCGTGACGCGGTGCGGGACGCCGAGTTCACGGTCGAGTGCGGCGCCCAGTTCCTTGACGGCCTGCTCCCGGACGGCGTCGGGGGCCTCCAGTTCGAGCCGCAGCACGTCGCGGTGCGCCATCGCCCGCCAGAACATCACCTCGTAGGACAGGGGCAGCGAGAACACCAGCTCCTCCAAACGCTGCTGGGTCACCGTGGCGCCGCCGACCCGGTGCTCGGTGCCGGCCCGGCCGAGCACCGTCACCGTGGGCAGCACCCAGCCGCACGGACAGGCCTCGTCCGAGACCTCGACCTCGTCGGCGAGGTTGTAACGCAGCAGCGGCATCGCCTCCCGGTGGAGGGGGGTGACGACCATCTGGCCGCGGCCCGTCGGCGACAGCTCGCCCGTGGCCGGGTCGTACACCTCGAACACCGCCCGGTCCGCCCACAGGTGCAGCCGGCCCTCGGGGCACTGTCCTGCGATGGTGCCGGTCTCCGTGGAGCCGTACTCCTCGACGACCGGGATGCCGCCCCAGATCTCGCTGAGCCGGCGCCGCCGCACCTCGCTCAGCGGTTCGGCCGCGGTGAACATGGCGCGCAGCGCGGGGAAATCACGGTCGGGACGCAGCCCGGCGGCCTTGGCCGCGGCCGCGAGCATGGTGATCTCGGTGGGGTTGCACCAGGTGAGGGTGACGTCGAGGGACTTCAGCACGCGCACCATGCGGGACAGCGGGGTGGCCAGCGAACGTGCGTCACCCGGGACGACGGTCGCTCCGCGCAGCCGTCCCGCCGCCTGCGCCAGGTGCCCGGTGATGACCAGGCCGTAGGGGGTGCGGACGAGGAAGGTGTCCGAGGGCTCGATACCGACCCACTTGCGGGCGAAGCGCTCGGCGAGATCCGCCCAGTCCTCGTCGGTGTAGTAGGAGGCGGTGGGCTCCCCGGCCGTGCCGCTGGACTCGTGGTAGGTGGCGAGCCGTTCGCGCTCCACGGCCAGCATCCCGAACGGGTACTGGCCGCGCAGGTCCTGCTTGGTGGTGATCTCGATGCCGGCGAAGTCCTCCGCGCTCCGCGGCGGCGTGCGGTCCCGGTAACGCGCGGCGTAGAAAGGCGAGTTGAGAGCCTGCGCGATCACGCCGGGCAGCCGGGTGCGCTGCAGTTCGGCCAGTTCGGCGGCGCTGGACCAGTCGCCCGGTTCCGGACGCGACCTCGACATGTGGGATCTCCCTCGGGTGGACCCTGACCGCGTGGCGGACGGCCACGCGCTGACTGACGGCGCGGGCAGCAGCACACCACCGCCGGACCGGCGGCGACGCGAGTAGTCGCCACTCAATCCGGCCGCGGGCGGGGGCACGGCATGTGCCGTGCGCCGTGCCGCAGGGAGGCGGGGCGCACGGGGTGCGTGGGCCGCGCCGGTTGAGTACCGCCTACTCATGAGGCCCGGCGGCGCCGGTGCTGTGCTTGCGACCGGGCCGATCCTGCTGCCTCGCCGGCGAGCGGCGGCCCGGCCCCGACGCACCGCCGGCGCCCCCGGCGCCTGCCGGGTGCCGCGCACGACCGCGACACCGGCGTCCGGCCCGGCACGCGCCGCAACCGCACTCCCCGCATCCACCCCGCGCGACGTACGGCCGCCGGGCACGACGCACCACCCACGGACACGCACCCGGACACGAAGGAGTCGGCTCGATGAGGACTGCGAACCTGTATCTGGCCGGGATCGGCAGCCACCTGCCGCCCCTGTACCCGGCGGAGCGGGCGGTCGCCGAAGGGCTGTACGACGAGGCGGCCCGGCAGGCGTCCGGCATGCGGTCGGCGGCCGTCAGCGAGTCGACGCCCGCCCCGCGCATGGCGATCGACGCGGCGCGCGCCGCGCTGGCCGGCTCCGGGCACGACCCCGACGACATCGGCATCCTGCTGCACAGCTACACCCATCACCAGGGCCCCGACGGCTGGTCCGCGGTGCACTACGTGCTGAACAACACGATCGACCGGCCGGTGCCGGCGGTCGAGGTGAAGCAGGGCTGCCTGGGCATGCTGGCGTCACTGGACGTCGCCGCCAACCGGCTGATCGCCAACCCCACGCACGACGCCGCGCTGATCACCACGGGCGACAACTACTCCACCCCCGGCGTCGAACGCTGGCGGGCCTCCTCGCTGTTCGTGCTCGCGGACGCCGGCAGCGCGGTGGTGCTCTCCCGCCGCTCCGGGTTCGCGCGGCTGCTGGCGGTGGACTCGCTCTCCGACTCCTCGATGGAGATCCTGCACCGCGCCGGGGAGGAGCTGTTCCCGCCGGGCGTCACCCGGGGCCGCGGGCTGAACTTCGCCGAGCGGGCCGAGAAGGTGCGCGAGCAGTGGGCGGCCGGGCAGGCCCCGCCCATCAAGAACTTCGGCGACCGGGTCGCCGAGGTCGCCGAGCGGGTGCTCAAGCAGGCGGACGTCACCTGGGAGCAGATCACGCGGGTGTGCCACGTCGGGTTCTCCCGGCCCGCCCTGGAGGCGATGTTCCTGCTCCCGCTGGACGTGCCCGAGGAGAAGACGGTCTGGGACCACGTCAGCACGATCGGGCACACCGGTGCCGCGGACCTCTTCCTCGGGCTCGAACACGTGTGGCGTACCGGCCAGGTGGGTCCCGGCGACCATGTGCTGCTGATCGGCGCGAGCACCGGCATGGAGGCCGGTGCCGCCGTCGTCCGCGTCACCGAGGCGGCCCCCGCGCCGGGACAGGAGCGGTGACGATGCTGGAGGGATGCACCCCCTGGCCCGAGGACGTGGCCCGGGCGTACCGCGAGCAGGGCATCTGGCGCGGGGAGACGCTGGGCACGGTGCTGCGTGAGGCCGCACTCGCCCACGGCGACCGCACCGCGCTCGTCCACGGTGACCGCCGCGTCGGCTATGCCGAACTCGACCGGTGGGCCGACCGGCTGGCGGCCGGCTTCGCCGCGCACGGACTGCGTGCGGGCGACCGGATCGTGGTCCAACTGCCGAACGTGCCGGAGTTCGTGGCGATCGCGTTCGCGTTGATGCGGCTCGGCGTGAAGCTGGTGTTCTCGCTGCCCGCGCACCGCGCCACCGAGCTCGGCCACCTGGTGGAGCTGAGCGGGGCGGTCGCCCTCCTGGTGCCCGAGACGCACCGGGGCGACGACCATCGGGAGCTGGCCCGTGAGGTGCGGGCGAGGACCGGCACGCTGCGGTCGCTGTTCGTGCTGGGAGCGAAGACCGAGGGGTTCGTGTCGGTGGCCGAGCTGGAGTCGGCCGTGCCCGATCCACGCCCGCTGCCCGAGCCCGACCCGTCGGACGTGGCGTTCTTCCTGCTGTCGGGCGGCACCACGGCGCTGCCCAAGCTGATCCCCCGCACCCACGACGACTACGTGTACATGTCCGACCGGGCGGCACGGGTGTGCGAGCTGACCGCGGACGACGTGTACCTGGCGGTACTGCCCATCGAGTTCAACTTCGCCTTCGGCTGCCCCGGAGTGATCGGCACCCTGCTCACCGGCGGCACCGTGGTCCTGGCCGACACCCCCAACCCGATGGACTGCTTCCCGCTCGTGGAGCGCTACCGGGCCACCGTCACGGCGATGGTGCCGTCCATCATGACGCTCTGGCTGGAGGCGGCGGAGTGGACCGAGGAGGACCTGTCCAGTCTGCGGCTGGTGCAGGTCGGCGGCGCGCGGATGCCGCGCGAGTTCACCGCCCGGATCGAGCCCACGCTGGGGGCCCGGCTGCAGCAGGTCTTCGGCATGGCGGAGGGGCTGCTCACCTTCAGCCGGCCGGACGACCCGCTGGAGTCGGTGCTCACCACGCAGGGCAGACCGGTCTCCGACGCGGACGAGCTGCTGATCGTGGACGAGGAGGGGCGCCCGCTGGAGGCGGGCCGGGTGGGCGAGCTGATCACCCGTGGCCCCTACACGCTGCGCGGCTACTACAACGCGCCCGAGCACAACCGGCGCGCTTTCACCGCCGACGGCTTCTACCGCACCGGTGACCTGGCACGGCTCACCGAGGACGGCGACCTGGTGATCGAGGGCCGCATCAAGGAGATGATCATCCGCGGCGGCGACAAGATCGCGGCGGGTGAGGTGGAGGACCTGCTGCTGGCCCACCCCGGCATCTCCGCGGCCGCCGTCGTCGGGGTGCCCGACACGTTCCTGGGTGAGCGGATCTGCGCCTTCCTCGTCGCCGAGGGACCCGAGATCCCGCTCGCCGACCTGAAGCGGTCCGTGCACGCGCGGGGGGTCGCGGACTACAAGCTGCCCGACGTCGTGCGCTACGTGCCCGAACTTCCCCTGACCCCTCTCGGCAAAGTCGACAAGAAGGCGCTGGCCGCACACGCCGCGTCCGAGCAGGAAGGCTGACGTGGACCTCTCTACGCCCCCGACCGAACGCGAGCTCCGCGCGATCGTCGCTCCCGTCCTGGGCATCGAACCCGGACGCATCGAGCCGGACGCCAACCTGGTGATGCTCGGCCTCAGTTCGCTGGAGATCATGCGGCTGGTCAGCCGCTGGCGCAAGGCCCGCGTCCCGGTGCAGTTCGACGCCCTGGTCGCGGAACCCACCCTGAAGGGCTGGCTGGCCCACTTCGCCTCCCTGGCCCCGGCGGTCCCGAGCGATCCCGGGGCGGCGTGATGGCGGCCCGGCTGATCACCGGCGGCACCGTCTACACCGCCGACGCCCAGGAGTCCGTGCACGCGCGCGGCGCCGTCCTGATCGTGGACGACACCATCGCCGCGGTCGGTCCGGCCGCCGACGTCGAGCGGGTGGCCGCCGGCCTGGCACCCGAGGTCCGGGCCGGGCTGCGCACGACGGACGCGAGCCGGATGATGGTGCTGCCCGGGTTCGTGAACGCCCACTGGCACGAGATGTTCGCGATGGGCTTCACCATGCGCGGCGCGCTCCGGCCGGTCTCCGACCGGGGGGACGAAGTGGCGTTCATGGGCGGAGGCGGCGACATGCACCAGATCTCCGCCACCTTCGACCGCTTCGACGAGCTCATCGAGGCGATGACGCCGGACGAGGCACAGGCGATCGCCGAGTACTCGATGTGGACGCAGCTGCGCGGCGGGGTGACCACGCTCGGCGACATGGGCTCTCTCAACCGGCCGCACTCCATGGTGAGTGCCGCCCGCCGCCTCGGCATGCGGTTCTCGGCGAGCACCTGGGCCAGTGACGCGGTGTGCGCGCCCGACCGGTCCCGGTTCCGGCGCACCCGGGACGCGGACGCGGTCCTGGCCGGCTTCGAGTCCCTGCTGCGGGTGGCCGCCGTGGACGACACCGGCCGCATCCGGTGCCGTCCCAACGTCTCGTACGTCACCAACATGACCGACGAACTGGCCCGGGGCATGGCCGAGCTGGTCGCCCGGCACGACCTGCCGTTCGCCACGCACGTCGGCGCGCTGCGCAACGAGCCCGAGGTGATGCGCACCTACTACGGCGAGACAGGGCTGCGCCGCCTGTCCGAACTGGGTCTGGTCGACGACGGGCTGATGGCCGGCCACGCCGCCCACCTGGACGAGCACGAGCAGAAGCTCATGCTCGCCGCGCACGCCCACATCAGCCACTCCCCCGGCAAGTACGGTCCGTCCGGCGAGAACGCGCTGACCGGCACGGGGGTCGTCCCGGCGCTGCGCCGGGCGGGCCTGGACGTGTCGCTGTCCACCGACGCGGCGGCACTGCCGGGCGCGGGCATCGCGGAGACGATGCGGGCCGCCTGGCAGATGTACAACGAGCTGGCCGCCGACCAGACCGACGTGCTGCCCACGGACGCCCTCGCCATGGCCACCCGCATCGCCGCCAAGGGCCTGCACTGGGACGACTGTGTCGGCAGCCTGGAGCCCGGCATGCAGGCCGACCTGCTGCTGGTCCCCGCCGACGACTGGCGCTATCTGCTCAACCCGCGGCCGCTGGAGAGCTTCCTGTGGCTGGGCGGTTCCGCTGACGTGCACACGGTGCTCGTGGGCGGCCGTGTCCTGGTCGAGAACGGCCGGGGCGTCGAGGTCGACGAGACGGCGCTGCGGGACCGGTACCTCACGGCGCTGGCCGGCTTCACGCAGCGGGTGCTGCGGGTGCCGGCGGAGGCGGTCGGCCACGTCCTGGGGCAGGTGTCCCGATGAAGGCCACGATGGCGACGACGGACGGCGCGAGCGTTGCCGGCCTGTCCGGGGTGGCGGTGGTGACCGGCGCGGCCGGCGGGATCGGTGCCGCGGTGGCCCGGGCGCTGGCCGCGGCCGGTGTCCCGGTGGCGCTGCTGGACCGGGACGTGAGGGCGCTGTGGGACCTGGCCGGCGAGCTGGAGGGGGCCGGCGCGGAAGTGCTGGCCGTGGCGGTCGACGTCACGGACAGCGCGGACGTGGACATGGCCGTCGCCAAGGTGGAGGCCGATCTCGGCCCGGTGCACCACCTGGTCAACGGTGCCGGGGTGCTGCACGCCGGACCCGCCGCTGAGCTGACGGACGAGGAGTGGCAGGCCACCTTCGCGGTCAACACCACCGGGGTGTTCCACGTCAGCCGGGCGGTGTCGCGGGTGATGGTGCCGCGCGGGCGGGGCTCGATCGTCACGATCGCGTCCAACGCGGCGGCCACGCCCCGGGCGTCGATGGCGGCGTACGCGGCGTCCAAGGCGGCGTCGTCGATGTTCACGAAGTGCCTCGGCCTGGAACTGGCACGGCACGGCATCCGCTGCAACGTGGTGGCGCCCGGTTCGACCCGGACGCCGATGCTGACGGCGCTTCAGGGCGACGCGGCCGAGCGGGCCTCGGTCGAGGGGACACCGGAGACGTACCGGGTGGGGATCCCCCTCGGCCGGATCGCCGAGCCGGCACACATCGCCGACGCCGTGCTGTTCCTGCTCTCCGACCGGTCGGCGCACATCACCCTGCACGACCTGACCGTGGACGGCGGCGCCTCCCTGGGCGCCTGACCGTCCCGCCCGGCTCCGCCCGACGCCGACGCGCCAGGCGGATACGCGGGTCCCGTCCCCACGTTCCACCGTGCTCCACGGCCCGCACGGCCGGCCCGCCCCCCGCCCCCCGGCACACGGCGGCCGGTCCCCCCGGTGCGGTGCCGGTCCGGCCCTCCCCCGAGCCCGGACCGGCGCCGTCCCCCGCGGGCCCCGGCACGCCCCCGCGTACCGGGGCCCCGCGGGAAGCCCCGCCCCTGAAGTCGTCCGACCAGGAAAGGAACCCGACGTGGCGATCGCCCCGATCGACCCGTATCCGATGCCACGGCCCGCCGATCTGCCGTCCAACACCGCTTCCTGGCAGATCGATCCGGGCCGCGCGGTACTGCTGGTGCACGACATGCAGCACTACTTCCTCGCGCCGTTCACCGCCGGGACCCAGCCCCGCACTGATCTCCTCACGCATGTCACGGCCCTGCGGGAACGGTGCGCCGCGCTGGGAGTGCCGGTGGTGTACTCGGCGCAGCCCGGCGACATGAACCCCGAACAGCGGGGTCTGCTGGCCGACTTCTGGGGCCCTGGCATGTCGGCGGCGCCCGAGGACAGCGGCATCCCCGCACCGCTCACGCCCACGGAGCACGACACGGTCCTCACCAAGTGGCGGGCCAGCGCCTTCCACGACACCCCGCTGCTCGGTCTGCTGCGCGAGCGGGGCCGGGACCAGCTGATCATCTGCGGTGTCTACGCCCACGTGGGTGTCCTGCTCACCGCGTGCGACGCCTTCGCCCACGGCGTCCGGCCGTTCGTGGTGGCGGACGCGGTCGCCGACTTCACCCCCGAGTTCCACCGGATGGCCCTGCGGTACGCGGCGACCCGCTGCGCCATGGTCCTGCCGACCGCCTCCGTGCTGGAGGCGCTGCCCGTGCGGGCGGCCGTGGCCGCGGGAGGCGTCGCGTGATCCCCCTGGAGGAACTCGCCGCCGGGGGCTCGGCGTTCGCGCTGCTGCACCGCCCCGAGAGCGGGGTCGCGGACCACGTGGAGCTGCTGCTCGGGGACGTCGTCACCGTCGCCTCCCTCGACGCGCTGCCGGTACCGGACCTCGGTGTCCCCGGCACCCACGAGGTACTCGCCGTCCTGCCGTACCGGGTGGTCGGCGAGCGCGGCTACGACCATCACGACGACGGTGAGCCGCTGCTCGCCATGCCCGTGCGCGAGCAGGCGCTGCTGCCCGTCGGCCAGGTACTCGACACGGTGCTCGACTGGCCGGTGGTCACCGGCGAGGGCGGCTTCGACCTGGACGACGAGGAGTACGGCGACCTGGTGCGCCGCGTGCTCGCGGAGGAGATCGGGCACGGCGCCGGCGCCAACTTCGTCCTCAAGCGCACCTTCGTCACCGAGGTCCGCGACTGGTCGCCGCGCACCGCGCTGGGGTTCTTCGGACGGCTGCTGCGCGCGGAGCCGGGCGCCTACTGGACGTTCCTGATCCACACCGGCGAGCGCACCTTCGTCGGGGCGAGTCCGGAACGGCACGTGAGCCTCGACGACGGCGTCGCCGTGATGAATCCGATCAGCGGCACCTTCCGCTATCCGCGGGACGGCCCGACGGTCTCCTCGGTCCTGGACTTCCTCGCCGACGGCAAGGAGACGCACGAGCTGTACATGGTGCTGGACGAGGAGCTGAAGATGATGAGCCGCGTGTGCGACGACGCGCACGTGGTCGGTCCGCACCTCAAGGAGATGGCCCACCTCGCCCACACCGAGTACCGGATCGTCGGCCGCACCGCGCGGGACGTGCGCGAGGTCCTGCGGGAGACCCTGCTGGCCCCGACGGTGACCGGCAGCCCGGTGCAGAGCGCGTGCCGGGTGATCGCCGCGTTCGAGCCGGGTGGCCGGGGCTACTACTCGGGGGTGGCCGCGCTGATCGGCCGGGACGACGCGGGCCGGCGCCGCATGGACTCGGCGATCATGATCAGGACGGCGGACGTCGACGCGGCCGGCCGGGTGCGGATCGGGGTCGGGGCGACGCTGGTGCGCGACTCGGACCCGGTGAAGGAGGCGGCGGAGACCCGGGCCAAGGCGGCCGGTCTGCTGGACGCCCTGCACCGGGCGGGCGAGCGTCCCGTGACCCGCGGCCTGGACGGCGACCCCCGGGTGCGGGCGGCCCTCTCCGAGCGGAACGCCCCGCTGTCCCGTTTCTGGCTCTCCCCTGCCCCGCCTCCGGCCGTCTCCCGGGACAAGGTGCTCGTCGTCGACGCGGAAGACACCTTCACCGCCATGGGCGCCCTGCAACTGCGCAGCGCCGGGTACGACGTGACGGTCCGCCGGTTCGACGAGCCGTACCGCGTCTCGGGGTACGACGTCGTTGTGCTCGGTCCGGGCCCCGGCGACCCCCGCCGGCTGGACGACGCCAAGATCGCCCATCTGCGGGCGGTCACCGGCAGCCTGCTGAACCTGCGGATCCCGTTCGTCTCCGTCTGCCTGAGCCATCAGGTCCTCTGCTCCCTGCTGGGCCTCGGTCTGCGGCGTCTGGACGTCCCCCACCAGGGGGTACGCCGCACGGTCGACCTGTTCGGCACGGAGGAGCCGGTCTACTTCTACAACACCTTCGCCGCGTACTCCGGCAGCGGACGGCTGCACAGCCCGCTGTGCCCCGGCCCGGTCGACGTCGCCCGCGACCGGGTGACCGGGGAGGTGCACGGGCTGCGAGGACCGGGTTTCACGTCCGTGCAGTTCCACCCCGAGTCCGTCATGACCCGGAACGGTGCGGCGATCCTCGACAGCCTGGTCACCGGTGCGCTGGCGCCGGTGCCTCACCCCGCGGAGCTGACGGCGTGACTCCCCTGCTGGACCTCCCCTCCACCCACGCGGCGTCCCTGAGCTGGCGCGGCCTGCCGGCCGCCCAGCAGCCCGAGTGGCCCGATCCCGCGGGCCTCGAAGCGGCGGTCGCCACACTCACCGCGAGCCTGCCGCTGGTGGTGCCCCGCGAGTGCGATCTGCTCAAGGCCCGGCTGGCCGCGGTGGCGCGGGGCGAGGCGTTCCTCGTGCAGGGCGGCGACTGCGCCGAGTCCCTGGACGCCACGGACGCCGGCTCGCTGCTGCGTACCGCGGGCACACTGCAGCAACTGGCCACCGTGTTCGGGTACATGATGTCGTTGCCGGTGGTCACGGTGGCGCGGATGGCCGGCCAGTACGCCAAGCCGCGCTCGGCGGCGACCGAGCTTCGTGACGGCGTGGAGCTGCCCGCGTACCGGGGCGACGCGGTCAACGGGCAGGCGTTCACGGCGGCGGCCCGCACCCCGGACCCGCACCGCATGGTCCGCGTCCACCAGCACTCCGCCGCCACCCTGAACCTGATCCGGGCCTACTGCGGCAGCGCGCAGGCGAGCCCGGCCCATGCCGTCGAGGGGCTGCGCCGGTTCGCGGACGCCGCCCCGGAACGGGCCCGTTACGCGCCGCTGACCGAGGACATCGCACGGGCCGGCGGCTTCACCGGGACCGGCGACGGCTGGCACACACCGGGCGAGCTGTTCATGTCCCACGAAGGTCTGCTGCTGGACTACGAGTCGGCGCTGACGCGGGTCGACGCGGTGACCGGGACGCCGTACGCCACGTCGGGACATCTGCTGTGGATCGGGGAACGCACCCGCCGCGCGGACGGCGCGCACGTGGAGTTCTTCTCCCGGATCGGCAACCCCGTCGCGGTGAAGACCGGACCGTCCGTGACCGGCGACGAACTGCTGCGGCTGATCGACCGGCTGTCCCCCGACGACGAGCCCGGCCGGCTCACCCTGGTGGCCCGGATGGGCGCGCGGCGGGTGCGTGAGGTGCTGCCGCGCCTGGTGGAGCGGGTCGCCGCGGAGGGGCGGACGGTCGGCTGGGTCTGCGACCCGATGCACGGCAACACGGTGACGGCGCCCTCCGGGCACAAGACCCGCCGGTTCGACGACATCCTGGACGAGCTGAGCGGCTTCTTCGAGGTGCTGACGGGGCTCGGGGCGCATCCCGGCGGGGTGCATCTGGAGCTGACCGGCGACGACGTCACGGAGTGCCTGGGCGGCGGCGCGGGCATCACCCCGCCCGATCTGCCGCTGCGCTACCGCTCGGCGTGCGATCCGCGGCTGAACGGCCACCAGTCGCTGGATCTTGCCTACCGGCTGCTGGAGCTGCGGGAGGCCGTCCGCGCCCCGGGCGTACCGGAGGCCCTGCGGTGACGGATCTCTGGCTGCTGCCCGAGTCCGCCTGGGACGCCCTCGCCGAGCGGCTCGGCGGCGAGCGGCTGCTCACGGAGGAGGAGCGCGCCCGGTACGCGCGTATGGCGGTGCCCCGTCGGCGCCGCCAGTTCCTGGCCGGCCGGCTGCTGTGCCGGTACGCGCTCAGTGCCCGTACCGGGTGGCCGGTGCACGCCTGGCGGTTCACCACCGGCCCGTACGGAAGGCCGGAGCCGTTTCCGGACCACCACGGCGTCCGGTTCAGCGTCGCGCACACCGACGGGCTCGCGGTGTGCGCCGTCACGCGGGGCCGGACGTGCGGGGTGGACGTGGAGTGCGGGCCGGCGTCGGTGGAGTCGGCCGGCCATGTGGCGCGCTTCCTGGCGCCCGCCGAGCGCGCCGAACTGGCCGGGCTGCCCGAGTCCGAGCGGCCGGCCAGGACCCGGGAGCTGTGGGTGCTCAAGGAGGCGTACCTGAAGGCCCTGGGCGTCGGCACGCACCGCAGCCTGGACGGCTTCTCCTTCTCGCCCCGGACCGCCCCGGGCATCACGGTGACCGACCCGCGGCAGGCGCACCCCGCTGGCTGGTGGTTCCGGCTGCTGCGTCCCACCCCCCGGCACGCGCTCGCCCTCGCCGTCCACGGCGGCCGGCCCGGCCGGGTGCGGCGGACGGACCTGACCGACCCGGCCGCTCTCGGCGAGCCGGCCGTTCCATCGCACGTCTGATCGACGAAGGGGAAGTTCCTGCCATGAACCCAGACCTGGACCTGACCGTCGCGTTGTTCCCCGGACAGGGGGCCTACCGTGCCGGTGTCCTCGCCGGCCACCGGGAGCGCGGCGACGAGGCCGTGCGGGACACGTTCGAGGTGGTCGACGCGGTCGCCGGGGAACGGATCGGCAGAAACGTGTCGTCGACACTGTTCCAGCCGTCGCCGCCGTCCCCGGCCGCCCTCCTGGAACAGGCCCCGGACATTCTGCAACTGGCCGTCCTCGCGACCTCCGTGGCCACGTACCGCCTGATCACCGCGCAGGGCGCGCGGCCCTCCCTCCACCTCGGCCACAGTCTCGGTGAGATCGCGGCGCTGACCTGCGCGGGCGCCTACGACCTGGCCGACGCGACGGCGGTGCTGTGCGAGCGGATCACCGTGGTGCGCGAGCACGCCCGCGAGGCCGGTTCGATGCTCGCGCTGCGCTGCGGCGAGGAGCGGGCGCGGCGCCTGGTGGAGCTGATCGGCCGCCCCGAGCTCGTGGTGGCCGTCGACAACGCCGACGCGCAGACGGTGCTCTCCGGCCCGGCGGACGACGTCGCCACCGCCGAGGCGATCGCCCGTCGCCTCGGCGTCACCGCGACGCCGCTGCGGTCACCGCACCCGTTCCACAACCCGCTCCTCGCCGACGCCCGGCGCGAGTTCGCCGCCCGGATCGGCGGGTTCCGGAGCCGTCCGCTGTCCGTGCCGGTGTACTCGCCGATCCTCGGCCGGTTCTACCGCGACGGCGACGATCTGGCCGAGCTGCTGTCCCTGCACCTGGTGACCCCGGTCGCGTTCCGCGGCGCCGTCGCCGCGCTGCACGCGGCCGGTGCGCGGACCTTCGTCGAGGCCGGGGCCGGGCAGGTGCTGACCTCGCTGGTCGCCGAGGCGCACCCCGGGGTGCACACGGTGGCCCCGCTGGCCGGCCGTGACGAGGCGGCCGGAGTGACGGCGGCCGTGGCCGCGCTGCACGCGGCGGCGCCCCGGTACACCGCCCCCGCTCCGGCTCCCGGCGCCGGCACGGCGGTGACGGGGCCCGACCGTTCCGCCGGGCCCGCGACGGCGCACGCGGCCCCCACGACGGCCCCGCTCCGGGCGGTCGACACGGCCCGGTCCGGGCCGGAGGGCGCGACGGACGGGCCCGGACGCGACGAACTCACCGCCCTGGTCCGCACGGTGTACGCGGAGGCAATGGAGTACCCGGAGGAGATCTTCACCGACGACGTGCTGCTGGAGGCCGACCTGGGGGTCGACTCGGTGAAGCAGACCGAACTGCTGAGCCGGCTCGGCGAGCGCTTCGGGCTGGGCCGGCCGCCGGAGGGACTCCGCGTGGCCGACTACGACACCTTCGGCAAGGTCGTCGACTTCGTGGCGGCCGGCGTCACGGACTCCGCCGGGCGGGCACCCGGTGACCGCGCACGACACGGCACCGGAGTTCGCCGGGCGGATCGCCCTCGTCACCGGCGGGGCGGGCAGTGTGGGGCGCGTCGTCGTCGAGCGGCTGGCCCGGCGCGGCGCCACCGTCCTGCTCAACTGCTTCCACTCCTACGACGCCGCCAAGGAACAGGCGCGCGAGCTGACCGGCCGTGGCCTGGACGTCCATGTCGTCCGGGCGTCGGTGGCCCGCCCGGCCCAGGTCGAGCGGATGTTCGCGGAGATCGGCGAGACGTACGGACGCCTGGACATCCTGGTCAACAACGCGGCGGCCGGCTCCTTCGTGCCGTTCGAGGAGATCACCGAGGAACTGCTCGACCGGACCTACGCCACCAACGTCAAGGGCCCGCTGTGGTGCGCCCGGTACGCCCGGCCCCTGCTCGCCGGGGCCGGCGGGCAGGGCGGCACGGTGGTCAACGTCTCCTCCCTCGGGTCGGTGACCGCCCCGGCCAACTACCTGCCGGTCGGCGTGTCCAAGGCCGCCCTGGAGTCCCTGACGCGCTATCTCGCGGCGGAACTGGCCGGGGACCGGATCCGGGTGAACGCGGCGTCCTGCGGGTTGATCGACAACCCGGTGGGGCAGATGTTCCCCGCCTTCGACGAGGTCAGCGCCCGCACGGTCGCGGCCACCCCGCTGGCGCGGCTCGGACGTCCGGAGGACCTCGCCGAGGTGGTCCTCTTCCTCGCCTCCGACCGCTCCGGCTGGGTCACCGGTCAGACCGTGGTGGCGGACGGCGGGCTCACCCTGCTGCGCGCCGCGATGTCACCGGGCACGGACGCGGCGACGGACGGCGGCGCGGCACTCGCCTCCGGCCCGGCGTCGGCATCGGGAACGCATGCGGGCGCACGCCAGGACACAGGGACACACCCGGACACCGAGCCGCACCAGGACACGGCGGACGCGGGCGTGCCCTGCGCAACCCCGCCCGGCGTGGCCGGTGACGACGCCGAAGACCCCGTGGCCGTCGTCGGCATGGGGCTCGCGGTGCCGGGTGCCTCCTCCCCGGAGGAGTTCTGGCGGCTGCTGACGACCGGCGCGGAACTGTTCGTGGACGCCCCGCCCGACCGGTGGGACATCGCCCGTTTCCACGACGAGGACCGTGGCGCGCCGGACAAGACGTACCAGCGCCGGTCCGGCTTCATCACCGGTTTCCGGCCGCACGACCGGCTGGTGGAGGACGGCTCGGCGGACGCGGGGCTCGACCACACCGCGCTCTGGCTGCGGCACAGCCTGTACCAGGCCCTGGAGGGTGTCCGCCGGGATCCCGGCGACCGCTACTCCTTCTGCGTCGGCTACACGCCCGACGGCAGTCAGCATCTGGAAGAGGCGTTCGTCCTGCGGTCCGCGCTCGACGTGCTGGCGGAGGACGGCGACGACGCGGTGGAGGGCCCGGTCGGGCAGGCGCTGCGCCGCCGGTTCCGCCGGGGTGACGACCCGTCGGCCGGTTACCTCCCGCACCGCGTCGGCCGGGACGCCATGGCCGGCGTCCTCCCGGACGGCACCCGGCTGCGCATGGTGGACACGGCGTGCTCCTCCTCGCTGTACGCGATGGACCTGGGCGTGCGCGACCTGCTGTCCGGGCGCAGCGACATCGCGGTGTGCGGCGGCTCCTTCGCCTTGGCGCCGAGCGGCTCGGTGCTGTTCGCCAAGCTCAACGGGCTCTCGGCCGGCGGGGCCGTCCGGGCGCTGGACGCGGGGGCGGACGGGGCGCTGTTCTCCGACGGCGCCGGTCTGGTCGTGCTGAAGCGGCTGTCCCGGGCCCGCGCCGACGGCGACCGGGTGCTGGGCCTGGTGTCGGCGATCGGTCTGTCGGCCGACGGGCGCGGCAAGGCGGTGTACGCGCCGGCCCCGGCGGGTCAGGAACTCGCCGTCGAACGCGCCCTGGAACGCGGGGGCCTGGCGCCGCAGGACGTGGACTGGATCGTCGCTCACGCGACGGGCACCCCGGCCGGGGACGAGGCCGAGTTCACCAGCCTGCACACCCGGTACGCCGGTCCGCGGCCCGTCCACGTCACGTCCAACAAGTCCCTGGTGGGGCACAGCGGCTGGGCCGCGGGAGTGGTGTCGGTGATCCACGCCCTGCTCGCGCTCCGGCACGACACCATCCCGGCCCAGTACCGCTTCGACCGGCTGCCGGACGCACTGGCCGGGCTGTCCGGCGGGCTGCGGGTGCCGCGCGAGCCGGTGCCGTGGCCCGCCCGGCCGGACCGGCCACGGCGGGTGGCGGTGTCGGGTTTCGGTTTCGGCGGCACCAACGCCCACCTCGTCCTGTCCGAACACCGTCCCGACACCGAACGGTCGGGCACGCCGCTCGCGGTGCCGGCCCCGGTCGACGACGCACTGGTCGTGGTCGGCTGGTCCGCCCGGCTGCCGGGGCAACCGGATGCCGCGGCGGTCGCCGCCTGGGCGGCGGGCCGGGCACCGGATCCCGAGCCGTCGTTCGGACCCGTGTACCCCGTGCCGCCGTTCCAGGAGCTGCGGATGCCACCGCCCACGGCCCGGACCACCGACCGCACCCAGCTCATGCTGCTCCGTTGCATGCAGCAACTCGACGAACCGGTACGCCGGTTCGTCCTCGACCACCACCGCACCGCCGGTGTGGTCGTCGGGCACACCGGCGCCACCCGCAACGCCCTGCTGTACAAGACCCGCGCCTACCTCGACGAGATCGAGCACGTGGTGGAGGAAGCGGGGGGCCGGGACGAGACGGAGAAGTTCCTGCGGAGGCTGCGGGAGCGGGCCACCGGTCTGATCGCGGCGCCGACGGAGGACTCGTTCCCCGGCGAGATGCCGAACGTCATCGCCGCCCGCCTGTCCAACTACTTCGACCTGCGCGGCCTCAGCCTCACCGTCGACGCGGGCGAGGCGTCGTTCCTGGAGGCCTGCTCCGTGGCGGGCCTGTACCTCGGCTTCCGGGAGATCGACGTGGCGCTGGTCGCCGGCGTCAACGGGACCGCGCTGCCCGGCTGGAACGACGGCGAGGACACCTCGGCGGCCGAGGGCGCGTTCCTGTTCGCGGTGACCCGCCGGTCCCTGGCCGAGAAGGCCGGCCTGCCCGTCCTGGCCGTCATGGAAGGAGCGTGACCCTATGACCGCCCCGCACCAGGGCACCACCCTGCTGGGCGCCGAGGGGGCCCGTGAGCTGACCGCCCTGCTGACCGGTTCCGGCAGCGGGACCGCGGTGGTGGAGCGGATCCCTCACCCGGGTGCCCCGCCCCTGCGCGTGGTCTTCCGGCGTCCCGACGCCCCGCCGCCGGACACCGCCCCGCCCGCGGCGGCCGCCGAACCGTCATGGCTGCTGGACCGTCATGTCCTGCGGCTGGCTCCCGCGCCCGCCGTGCCGCGTCCCGGGACGGTGCCGGACCTCTTCCCGCCCGGCACCGCCGTGCTGGCCGGCACCCCGTCGGGCACGGCCGGCGGCCGGACGCTCCCGCTCGACGACACCCTCGAGGAGACCGTGCACCGGCTCCGCCCGCGTCACATCCGGGCGGTGGTCGAACTGCACGGCGAGGACGCGGTTCCCTCGGAATCCCTGCTCGCCCTGCACGACGCGCTGTTCCGTACGGCGAAGGCGTGCGCGGCGCTGCCGACGCCGCCGGAGTCGTTCGTCGTCGTGGTGCTGGGCGGCATCAGCGCCGGCCGGGTGCCGCACGCCTGCTCCGGGCTGTTCACGGGCTTCGTCAAGAGCCTCGCCCTGGAGTGGCCCGGCACCTCGGTCCTGGCGGTGGTGCACGAGTCCCGGGACCTCGCCTCGGCCGGACCGGACGCCGCACGCGAGACGGTGACCGACCAGTCGCTGCCGGCCGTGTGGTACGCGGGGGAACCCGGTTGCTGTGGCAGGCGGTGGCCGATCCGGGCACGGCCGCCGGCGCCCCCGCCCCCGCCGTGCGTACGGTGGTGGCGGCGGGCGGGGCGCGGGGCATCGGCGCGGCGCTGCTGCTGGCCCTGGCCCGCCGTGACCGGCCCCGGCTGCACCTCGTCGGATCCACCCGGCCCGACGCCGAGGAGCCCGACGCGCACCTGGAGCGCAAGGAGTTCATCAGGGCGTGCACCACCGGACCGCGGCGTCTCACCGTGCGTGAGGCGACCATGGCGTACGACCGGCTGGGGGCGGCACGCGAGGTGCGCGAGAACCTCGCCGCGCTGCGCGACCTGTGCGGCGAGGACCGGGTGACGTACCACGTGTGCGACCTACGCGACCCGGAGGCGGTGCGGGCCGTGGTGGACCGCGTCACCGAGGCCGAGGGCACCGTCGACCTGCTGCTCAACATCGCCGGGACGAACCGGGCCGCGTCGGTGGAGAAGAAACGGCTGCGGGATTTCCACGCGGTCCGCGACCTGAAGGTGCGCGCGTACGCGCATCTGAAGGCGGCGTTCGCCGGGCGGCCACCCCGGCGCTGGTGCAACTTCGGCTCGTTCGTCGGCTTCACCGGGCAGACGGGCGAGACCGACTACGGCGCGGCCAACGACTACTTCAACACGGCCGCGCTCCACCACCACGCACACGGCAGCCGGGAGTTCACCCTCGGCTGGACCCTGTGGCGGGACGTCGGCCTGGGCGCGACGCCGCTGATGCGGACGTTCCTGGCCAAGAGCGCGCAGTTCACCGCCATGCCCACCGCCGAGGGCGTGCACCACTTCCTGCACGAGCTCGACCAGCCGGAGCAGCCGCCGGCCACCGTGTTCTTCGGCGACGCGGAACGCGCCGCCATCGAGGCGGCGGTGCCCGGCTATCTCGACTTCTGCCGGGCGCCGGCGGCCGGCGGTCCGCCGACGGCGCCCGGTCCGGTCGCCCCGAGCCGCCCGGCGCCTACGTGGACGACGTGGTCGACCGGGCACCTGGGCGGATCACCGTCGTACGCACCTTCAGCCTGGAACGGGACGCCTACCTCCTCGACCACGTGGTGCGCGGTCACCCGACCCTGCCGGGCACGTTCGTGCCCGAACTGGCCGTCGAGGCGGCGCTGCGGCTGGTCCCCGGGAGGGTGCCGGCCGTCGTCGAGGACGTCCGGCTGGAGTCCTTTCTGCGCGTCTACCGGCCGGACCGGCCCGAGACCAAGCGGATCACGGCCCGGCTGGTGCGGGAGGGCCCCCGGGAGTCCGTCGTCGACGTCGAGGTCACCGGTGACGTGGTCGGCCCCGGCGGACGGCTGCTGGTGCGGGACCGCAGGCACTTCACCGCCCGGGTGCGGCTGCGTGACGAACCGGTCGCCCCACCCCGCTGGGAACACTGGGCGGACCACGGCGCCACACCGCTGGCCGACCCCTACCACCTGCCGAATCCGGCCGTGCTGCTGAGCGGGGTGTTCGTGTCCACGGCGGACACCCGCGTCCATCCGAGCGGCCGGCGCGCCCGGTACGCGCCCGACCGGGCCGGGATCGAGCGCTGGTTCCCGGATCTCGCCGTTCCCTCGGTGCTGCTGGACGGGCTGGCCCGGGTGAGTGTGCTCGACCAGGTGGACCTGCCGGGCGCGGGGAGCGGCTGGACGCCGCTGGCCGTGCCGCGCACGATCCGCCGCATCGACCTGTACGGCGGCCACACCGACGCCTCGCTCGCCGCCGCCGGCACCCCGGTGGAGCTGTACTCGCTGCCCGCCCGCCTCGATCTGGAGAGCGGGCAGGACAACCGGGCGGTCGCGGTCACGGCCGACGGTGACGTGGTGCTCCAGATCAAGGACATGACGGGTGTGGTCCTCGGCCACGTCCAGCAGACCACCGGCGCGTTCCGCGAACGCCCGCGCGCCGCCACGAACGCCTCGGAGGCGACCCGGTGACCCGAGAGAACACCCCCCGCTGCCCGGTGACGTCGGCCGCCGGCGCCCCGGAGCCCGACGGCCCCACCGGACTGCCGCTGGCCTGGCCGGTGGTCGGCTCGACCGTCCTGTACGCCGCGGATCCCCCCTCCTTCGTGGTGCGCGCCCAGCGCGCCCACGGCACCGTGGTGAGTCTGCCGATGCTGCCGCACAACCCGACCGTGCAGGTCACCGCCCCGGAGGCGATCCGGCGCATCCTTCAGGGCAACGCCGACAACTACTGCCGCGGTGCCTACTACGAGGCGTTCCGGCTGTTCATGGGCGAGGGTCTGCTGACCCTCGACGACGCCGAGTGGCGCGGCCACCGCAAGGTCGTCAATCCCGCCTTCACCCCCGGGGCCGTCGCCGCCCGCGCCGCGGTCACCGACGCCGCCGTGGCCGATCTGATCGGCCGGTGGGCCGGTCACGCGGACACGGGGGAGCCGTTCGACCTGCACGCCGAGTCGATGCGGCTCTCCGCCCGGGTGATCGGGCACGCCCTGGTGGGGCGTGATCTGTCGGCCGAGGGCGAGGAGTTCTCCCGGGCACTGGCCGTCGCGCTGGAGGCGATCTTCAAGGAGGTCGGTTCGCTGGAGAAGATGCTGCCGTCGTTCCTCCCCACCCCCTACCGGCGACGGGTGAGCCGTGCCCGGCGCACCCTGGAGCGGATCGTCGACCGGGTCGCGCGCGACGCCGACGAGGGTGCGGGAGGTGAGGTGGCCGCCCTGCTGCGGGCCTCGGAGCTGCCGCCGGACGCCTTCCGGTCGGACCTGGTGACGCTGATGCTGGCGGGCGTGGAGACCACGGCGCTGGCCCTGACCTGGACGCTGTACGAGACCGCCCGTCATCCCGGGGTGCGGGACCGGCTCGAGGAGGAGACGGACCGCGTGCTGGAGGGGCGGCCGCCCGGGGCGGCGGACCTGGACTCCCTGACGTACACCGCGATGGCGGTCGACGAGGCGCTGCGCCTGCATCCCCCGGTCTGGCAGTTCCCGCGCCAGACCCTGGAGGACGACGTGCTCGCGGGCCGCCGTGTCTCCGCGGGCACCCCGGTACTCGTGTCGGTCTACGGCGCGCACCGCAACCCGAGCAGTGGAAGGACCCCGACCGCTTCGACCCGGAGCGGTTCCGGCCGGGCGCCGGGCAGGACCGGGACCGGTCCGCGTACGTGCCGTTCGGCGGTGGCCGGCGCCAGTGCATCGGCAAGCGCGTGGGACTGTCGCTGCTGCGGCAGACCGTCGCCGCGGTGCACGGACGTTTCCGGCTGACCGTGGCCGACGCGCGGCCGCCCAGGAACGGCGCCTACATCACACTGTTCCCCAAGGACGGCATCAGGGTGACGGCCGAGGAGCGGCACCGGTGACCTCCGCACCCGAGGCGGCGCCTGCCGGGACACGGTGGCCCGCGCTCCGGCCGCATCTGTCGTCCTTCGACCCCGACGCGTTCGTGCGGGGTGTCGGCCGGTTCGTCTGGGAACCCGTGGAGGCGCCGCGCCCCCTTCCGGGCACCGCGCGGCCGCTCGCCGGGCGGCGGCTGCTGCTGGTCGGCGAGTCGGCGGAGCTGGCCGACGCCGTCGGCGCGGCGCTGGAACGGCGTGGGGCGCACGCGGTGCCGTACACGCCCGGACGGGAGCTGCGCCGGGACGGCTGGGACGGGATCGTCGACCTCAACGTGACGGGCACGACGTACGCGGCGGGGACACGGGGTGGCGGCCGGCGCTCGCCCGCACCACCCGCGCCGTGCAGGCCGCGTACCCGCGCTGGGCGGCCGAGCGGCGCTTCGGACGCCACGTGTACCTGGCCGTCACCCACCTGGGCGGTCTGGGCGGGCACGGCGCGGGTCCGGTCCCGCAGCCGCTCGGCGGGGTCTGGGCGGGGCTCGCCAAGTGCCTGCCCCGTGAGCTGCCGGCCGCCGGGATCGTGGTGGTGGACGTCGACCGGGCCGAGCCGGAGGTGATCGCGGAGGCGGTGGCCCGGGAGTTGCCGCAGCCCGGGGACTTCGAGGTGTGCTACCGGGACGGGCGGCGCCACGTGCTCGCGGGCCGCCCGGCCGGGACGCCCCCGCCGGCGCGGCCTCGCCGGGGCCCGGCGACACCGTCCTGGTCACCGGTGGCGCCCGGGGCGTCGGTTTCGCGGCCGCCCGCGCGTTCGCGGAGACGTTCGGGTGCCGGGTCGTGGTGACCGGCCGTCACGAACGGCCCTCGCCCGAGGGGCCGGTGACGCTGGACGACGCGGCGTTCGCCCGCTGGCGGCGCGGCCGGCTGGCCACGGCCCGGACACCGGCGGATCTCTCCCGGGTGCGGCGCGAGGTGCGCCGTGCGGAGGAGGAGCGCACCGTGCACCGCAATCTCGCCGGCGCCGAGGCGGACGGGCTGCGCGTGGACTACCTGCGGTGCGACTGCACGGAACTGCCGCAGGTCGAGGCGGTCTTCGCGGCGCTGGGTGACGGCCCGACCCACATCGTGCACAACGCGGGCGTCGACGAGCCCGCTCGCTTCGACCGCAAGACGGCCGAGGAGGTGGTGCGCACCGTGGACGTCAAGGTCACCGGCTTCGCCCACCTCGTCCGGTCGGTCCTCGCGCGGCCCGAACGCCGCGCGCGGCTGCGCCTGTTGAGCAACGTCGGCTCGCTGGCGGGCCGGATGGGCGGGATGGTCGGGCAGGCCGACTACGCGGCGGGCAACGAGGCACTGGCCCGGCTGGGCTTCTGGGCGCGCGACACGCTCGGTCTGCCGGTGCAGACGCTGTGCTGGCCGACCTGGGAGCGGCTCGGCGTCATCGCCAACTACGCGGCCGCGGTGCGCTACGTGTCGACGCTCGACCCCGCCGACGGCGCCCGCCGCTGGTGCGCGGAGCTGGCCTCGGGGCACACCGGAGAGGTGGTGTTCCTGGGCCGGGTCGGTGCCGTGCTGTCCCCCGGCCAGCTGCGCGGTTTCGGGATGCTCACCGGCCATCCCGACCTGCCCCGGCTGCACGCCCTGAACCACTATCTGGGCGAGGTGGAGGAGTACGAGGTCTTCCGCTCGCTGAGCGGCACGCTCACGCTCACCGCGGGGAGCCACCCCTGTCTGTCCGAGTTCCGGGTCGGCCCGGACCTCGCGGTGCCGGTGAGCGTGGTCCTGGAGTACGCGGTGGCGGCGGGCGACTGGGTCGTGCCGGAGGGCTGGCCGCTGCTCCATCTGCGGGAACTGCGGGATCTGCGCGTGGAGTTGCCGGCGCTGCGGTTCGACGCGGGGACTCTCGTGCTGTGCCGCACGGCGCGCGGCGGGTACCGCGGCGAGGCCTGGTGCGTGGACGTCGTGGTGGAGACCGTCGCGGGGGTGCGGGTGGCCTCGGTGACGCTGGTGTACGGCGACTCCCCCGCGGCGCCGGAGGGCAGGACCGTACGGCCCGGCGACCGTGCCGGCGGCTGCGCCGGGGCGGCCCGGGTGCCGGCCGCGGGACCGGTCCGGACTGGGCGGGGCTCGTCCTCCCCGAGGCGGACGTGTCTGCCGGTGGCGCGGCGGACGGTGGTGCGGACGCGTCTCTCCTGCTGCCCGAGGTGCGGCCGGCGGATCTGTGGACCGTGCCGTTCCCGCCCGTGCCGACGGTCGATCCGGCGGCCGTGGAGGAGCTCGTGCGCACCGCGTGCCGCCGCCCCCGGGACGCCGGAACGGGCACGTTCGGCGTGCGGCGACTGGTCCTGGCGCCCGGGGCCCAGCGGGTGGAGGTGCTCACTCCGGAGGACGGGGCACGACGGTGGACGGGCAGCCGCGGGGTGCCGTCGTCCTGCGGGCGGAGGGCGTCGGAGCGGCCGGGTCATGACGACGGGCCCGGAGCGGCACGCTCCGGGCCCGTCGCACCCGCGAAGGCCCCGCGGGCCCCCGGCACGGGCCGGTTCATCCGACCCGCCACCCCGTCACCAGCGCGTGCAGGGTCCGTTCGTAGGAGGCGCCGATCGACAGGCCCGGCGGCTCGTTGCCCGAGAGTTCCAGGGAGACCAGTCCGTGCGCGGTGGCCCAGCAGGACAGCGCGACCACCTCGGCGTCCAGTTCGGTGGTGAACTGCCCGGCCCGCTGTCCCCGGCGCACCGCGTCCACCAGCGGCTGGTACATCTCCATCACCTCGCTGGATCCCTCGGCCGGGTCGCCGAACTGGGCGGGGCTCTCCAGGAAGAGGACGGCGTACAGGTGCGGGTTCGCGAGCGCGTATTCGCGGTAGGCCAGACCGAGGCGGATCACGTCGTTCGCCGGATCGCCGGTCGTGGGGACGGCGGCCAGTCGCGCCACGAAGAGCCGCGCGGCCTCCTGGTAGAGGCTGGCCAGGAGCCCGGCCTTGTTGCCGAAGAGCGAGTAGACCGCCGTGGTGGAGGTCTTCGCGTCCGCCGCGAGCTGTCTCAGGCTCAGCGCCGATGTGCCCCGGTCGAACACGGTGGCGGCCGCGCGGTTGATCAGTCGCTGCCGGAGCGCTTCGTCATGAGTCTTGAGTCTGGCCATCTCCCAAGAGTATGACAACGGCGTTATGAAAGGGCTACCGGGGGACGTCAGGTGGCGTCAGGTTTGCCTGAAGGTCGACATCTTCCCTGGCAGGGAAGTTTTTTCGGTCGAATGTGCAGGTCAGCCCACCTTCTCGCGGGGCTTCGCGTTAGACAGTGGACAAGAGCAGTGGAGAAGGCATTGAAAACGCTGTTACGGTTTCCGGGGCGCCGGACCCTGGCAGGAAGTGGCGCCCGCCGACCTACCTAGGGAGAACCATGTTCGAGGCGCTGGGGCGTTTCCTGTTCCGCAGGCGCAAACCCCTGCTGGCCCTGACGTTGTTGTTCGCCGTCCTGTCCGGTGCCTACGGCGTCGGCGTCTTCGGTGACATGAAGCCCGGCGGGTTCGAGGACCCGGGGTCCGACAGCCGCAAGGCCGCCCAGCTGGCGGAGAAGGCGTTCCCGCAGCGGTCGCCCGACGTCGTGGTCGTGTACCGTGACAAGGACCGCACGGTGGACGACACCTCGTTCCGCCAGGCCGTCACCGCGACGGTCGAGGGGCTGCCCGAGTCGGCCGTGACCGGGTATTCCACCTTCTGGATGACCAAGATGCCGGCCCAGGTGAGCCACGACCGGCACGCCACCTACGTCGGCATCAACCTCCGCGGCGGCGACGACAACGCCAAGGAGGAGGCGTACAAGGAGATCAGCGACCAGCTGGACGCGCGGGGCCTGGAGTCCCTGCGCGGCGGCCCGGTGGCCACCGGCCACCAGGCCGGTGACGAGATCGGCAAGGACCTCGGCACGGCGGAGGGCCTGTCCTTCCCGGTGCTCTTCCTCCTGCTGGTCGTCGTCTTCGGCGGCCTGGCCGCGGCCAGTCTGCCGCTGCTCGTCGGCGGTCTGTCCATCCTCGGCTCGATGGCCGTGCTGCGGCTGATCGCGCAGGTCACCGACGTGTCGGTGTTCTCGATGAGCCTGGTGACCATCCTCGGTCTCGCCGTCGCGATCGACTACGGCCTGCTGATCGTCAGCCGTTACCGCGAGGAGCTGGAGCGCGGGTACGCCGGGGAGGAGGCGCTGGCGCGCACCGTGGCCACCGCAGGGCGCACGGTCGTCGTCTCCGGCATCACCGTGGCCGTGGCCCTGGCCGGCATGACCTTCTTCCCCTTCGGCTTCCTGAAGTCGATGGCGTACGGCGGTGTGGCCGCGGTCGTGCTGTCGGTGTTCTTCTCGCTGATCGCCCTGCCCGCGACCCTCGGCATCATGGGCGACAAGGTCAACGCCCTGGCCCTGCGCCGCGGTCGCCGGAAAGCGGCCCGCCCGGACGGCCAGGGGGCCTGGTACCGGTTCGCGCACGGCCTGATGCGGCGGCCCGCCCTGGTCGCGCTGGGCGCGCTGGTGGTGCTGCTGGCCCTCGCCACACCCTTCCTGCGGATCGACTTCGGCGCCAACGACGCCCGCCAGCTGCCGGATTCGGCCCAGGGACGGCAGGTGCACAACGCGCTGGAGCGCGACTTCGACAGCGACGCGGTGAAGTCCATCGACTCGCTGCTCGTGCTGCGGTCGAGCGCCACGTCCCCGGAGCAGGGTGCCGCCCTCCAGGCGTACGCCGAGAAGCTCGGGGACACCGAGGGGGCCACGGGCGCGCAGGTCACCGGTGCCACCGGCACCACCGCGCGGGTGTCGGTCACCTTCGACGGCGCCGCGGTGTCCGCGGACGCCCGGGACCTCGTGAACCGGCTCAAGGACGTCCCGCCGCCGGCCGGCGCGCAGGCGTACTTCGGCGGTGAGACCGCGGTGTTCGACGACACCCTGGACGCGCTGGGCGACGTGCTGCCGTGGATGCTGCTGTACATCGCGGTCGCCACGTACCTGCTGCTGTTCCTGGCGTTCGGATCCGTGCTGCTGCCGCTCAAGGCGATCCTCATGAACCTCCTGTCCCTCTCGGCGACGTTCGGCGTGCTGGTGTGGATCTTCCAGGACGGCCATCTGGAGGGGCTGATCGGCTTCGACTCCACCGGCAACATCGAGCCGAACATGCCCATCATGCTGTTCGCGCTGATCTTCGGACTGTCCATGGACTACGAGGTGTTCCTCGTGTCCCGGATCCGGGAGCAGTACGACACGCTGGGCGACAGCACGGCCGCGGTGGCGTCCGGTCTGCAGAAGATCGGCCGGCTGATCGTGAACGCGGCGCTGCTGATGTGCGTCCCGCTCGCCGCGATGGCGACCAGCGGTGTGCTCACCATGAAGCTGTTCGGCGTCGGCATGGTGTTCGCGATCCTGGCGGACGTGGCCGTCGTACGGCTCCTGCTGGTGCCCGCGGTGCTGAAGCTGATGGGCAGGTCGGCCTGGTGGGCTCCGGGCCCGCTGGCACGGTTCTACAGCCGCTTCGGCATCAAGGAGTCCGACGCGGCGCCGGAGCCCCGGCAGCCGGTCACCGTGGGCGGCTGAGCCGTTCCCGGTTGCCCGAAGTCCCCTGCGCGGCACGGGACTTCGGGCGGCCCCGGGCGTCTGCTCAATTTCTTCGCCTTTTCTGCCGGTACTTGACGGAATTCGGCGGAAGCCAGGTACAGTCACCCGTTGGACACCGTCTAAGAGCTGTCCAACCAAGCGCTTTGGAGGCCCCATGGCCGCGGGAAAGACCGCGCTCGGCGCGATCCTGAGTCCCGTCAAGGGACGGCTGCGCTGGGCGATCGCCGCCCAGGCCGTCGCGGCGACGGCCGGAGTGGTGCCGTTCGTCGCCCTCGCCGAACTGGGCCGCATCCTGCTCGACGACGGCCCCGACCGGTCCCACGACGCGTGGACCGTCACCGCGATCGCGGCCGGCGCCCTGCTGGTCCGGCTGATCGTCATGCTGGTCGCCGGCGGGATCTCCCACCTCGCCGACAACGCCCTGCAGTTCCACATCCGGCGCGCTCTCGTCGACCGCCTCGGCCGGGTGCCGCTGGGCTGGTTCTCGTCCCGCAACTCCGGCCAGGTCAAGCAGGCGGTGCAGGACGACGTCGAGGCGATGCACCATCTGATCGCCCACTCGCTGCTGGACATCACCGCCGCGGCCGTCGTGCCGGCCGCCTCCCTCGCCTACCTTTTCTGGGTGGACTGGCGGATGACCCTCGTGGTGATCGCCCCGCTGCTCGTCGGACTCACGCTGTACAGCGCCACGATGGCCGGCATGTCCAAGAACCTGCCCCGGTACGACCGCGCGATGGGCCGTGTCAACGGCAGCACGGTCGAGTTCGTGCAGGGCATCGCGGTCGTCAAGACCTTCGGCCAGGCCGGCCGGGCGCACCGCGAGTTCACCGAGGCGGCCGACTCCTTCGCCGACTTCTTCCTGGGCTGGGTGCGCGCCACGCGCTACTCCAAGGCCGCCGCGGAGATCGTCCTGTCACCGGTGGCCGTGCTGCTCACCACCCTGTTCGGCGGCGCGCTGTTCGTCACGCAGGGGTGGCTGGCCGCGGTGGACCTGCTGCCGTTCACACTGCTCGGCATCGGCCTGACCGCGCCGGTCCTGTCGCTGTTCTACGCGAGCTACGAACTGCGCATCGCGCGGGGCGCCGCCGAGCGTGTCACCGGCATCCTGGACGCCGCGGAACTGCCCGTGCCCGACAGCCCCCGTTCCCCGGCCGGCAACCACGTCAGCTACCGCCGGGTGTCGTTCTCCTACGACGGCGAGCAGGACGTCCTGACGGATGTGGACCTGGAGCTGGCACCCGGTACGGTCACCGCCCTGGTCGGACCCTCGGGGTCCGGCAAGAGCACCCTGGCCGCCCTGCTCCCCCGGTTCCGGGACGTCACGGGCGGCGCGATCCTCGTCGGCGGTGTGGACATCCGCGAGATGTCGCTCGAGGACCTCTACGGCCGGGTGGCCTTCGTCTTCCAGGACGTCCGGCTGATCGGGGACACAGTCGCGGCCAACATCCGCATGGCCCGGCCGGACGCCACCGACGAGGAGGTGCGGGCCGCGGCCCGGGCGGCCTGCGTGGACGACGTGATCGAGTCCCTGCCGCGCGGCTACGACTCGGTGATCGGCGAGGACGCCCGGCTCTCCGGCGGTCAGGCCCAGCGGGTCACCGTGGCGCGGGCCCTGCTGGCGGACACCCCGGTCGTGGTGCTCGACGAGGCGGCCGCGCACGCGGACCCGCACGCCGAGGCCGCGGTGCAGCGGGCGATGGCCCGGCTGGCCCGGGGCAAGACGGTGCTCATGATCGCGCACCGGCTGTCCAGCGTGGTGGACGCCGACCAGATCGTCGTCCTGGACAACGGCCGCGTCGTCGAGCGCGGCCGGCACACGGAGCTGGTCGCCGCGGGCGGCCGGTACGCCGCCATGTGGCACGCCCATGAACGTTCGGCCCGTTGGCGGCCCCGTGACCTCGCGCCGACGGCGTCCGCCGCGGCCGCCGTCGCCCAGGAAGGTGCCGCCCGATGATCCGCCGGCTGATCGACGTGGTGGGCCCGCGGCAGGCGCGTCCGCTGCGCCGCATGATCGCCCTGTTGGTGGTGGGTGCGGTGCTGCAGGGCATCGCCTTCACCCTGCTGGTGCCGGTGCTGCGCGCCCTGTTCGGCCAGGATCCCGACGAGGTCTGGCCCTGGCTGTGGGCGCTGCTCGGGGTGTCGCTCCTGTACGCGGGGGCGTACTTCTGGAGCCTGCTGGCCGGCTTCGAGGCGGGCGCCGCGCTCTCCAGGACCCTGCACCGTCACATCGGTGACCGGGTGGCCGCGCTGCCGCTCGGCTGGTTCGGCCCCGAGCGGGTGGGACGGCTCGGGCACCTCGCCACGAAGAGCGTGATGGACGTGATGGGCGTGCCGGCGCACCTGCTGCGCCCGCTCGTCACCAGCTTCGTGACACCGGCGACCGTGGTCGTCCTGATGTACCTCTTCGACTGGCGACTGGCCCTGGCGGCCACCCTGACCGTCCCGCTGATCGTCCTCGTGCACCGGTGGAGCACCTCTCTGACCCGGCGCGCGGACGAGGCCCGCACCGCCGCCGCCGCGGCGACGGGCGGCCGGGTGGTGGAGTTCGCCCAGAACCAGCCGGTCCTGCGGGTGTTCGGCCGCGGCGCCGGGAACTCCGGCACCCCGCTGGACGAGGCGCTGCGGACCCAGACGGAGGCGTCCCGCCGGGTACTGGTGACGGGGGTGCCCGGGCTGATCGGGTTCGCCCTGGCGATCCAGGCGGCCTTCACGGTCGTCCTGGTCGCCGGCGTGTACCTGGTGCTGGACGGCGACCTGGGCGTGGCCGAGCTGCTGGCCCTGCTGGTCCTGGCGGTGCGGTTCACCGAGCCCATCGCCGAGACCGCGGTGCTCGGGTCGACCCTGCGCACGGCCGGCGCGGCGCTCGACCGGGTGGCCGGACTGCTCGCCGAGCCCACGCTGCCCCGCCCGGACCGTCCCGCCGTCCCGGTGGGCAACACGGTGGAGTTCGAGGACGTCCACTTCGGCTACGACGGCAAGCAGGTGCTGTCGGGCGTGTCCATGACGCTGGCCGAGGGCACCATGACCGCGCTCGTCGGCCCGTCGGGCGCCGGCAAGACCACGGTGAGCAAGCTCGTCCCGCGCTTCTGGGACGTGGACTCCGGCGTGGTGCGGGTCGGCGGGGTGGACGTACGGGACATCGATCCCGAGGTGCTGATGTCCCGTGTCTCCATCGTGTTCCAGGACGTCTACCTCTTCCAGGGCTCGATCCTGGACAACATCCGGGTGGGCCGTCCCGGCGCCGACGACGCCGAGGTCCGCCGGGCAGCCCGGCTGGCGGGCGTGGACGAGATCGTGCACCGGCTGCCGGACGGATGGGACGCGCAGGTCGGCGAGGGCGGTGCGCTCCTGTCCGGGGGCGAACGCCAGCGGGTGTCGATCGCCCGGGCCATCCTGAAGGACGCGCCGATCGTGCTGCTCGACGAGGCGACCGCCTCGCTCGACCCCGAGAACGAGCGGGCGGTGCAGGACGCCCTGAGCGCCCTGAGCGCCGGCCGCACCCTGCTCGTCATCGCCCACCGGCTCGGGACGGTCGCGGCGGCCGACCAGATCCTCTTCCTGGACCGGGGCCGCGTGACCGAGCGCGGTACGCACGCCGAACTCGTCGCGTCGGGCGGCGCCTACGCGTCCTTCTGGACGGAAAGGAACAAGGCGCAGGACTGGAGTCTGGCCGGGCACCGTTCTTGACGTCCGGTCAACTCGGGGACAGACCTCCGAGCGGCTGTTCACCCTGAAATTGATTGTGGCCCCCGGGACTTCTCCCGGGGGCCACTCGGCGTTGCGTCACACGGAATTAATCTCGCCATTGTCTGCGTGATGAACAAAACACGTCGATCCTGACAGAATTGCCGGTCGAAGTTGCCGCCCACCTGGCGTGAAAATCTCCCACATGCTGTCTGACCTGGCACTTTCCCATACACATTGCATGTGAAAGCATGTCAGATCCGCTTCCGAGCTTCCGGTCTATACTGGCCAGCGTCCACCGAACATCCGTCTTCCGAACGACCCTGTGGACGAGGTGTCAATCAGTACCGGAGGGGAACCGGAATCATTGACCATTCACCTACTCGTCCCCGGCTCGTCGACTGTTCAAGGAAAATTCGGACAGACGGCCCGGTGGATTCAGGGCACGCATCGCACGATGACTTGAATCATTCGAATGCGGGGGCATGAGTTGATGGAAAAGAATGAGACGTCCGACTGGCCCATAACGGCACGAGATGCCGAGCTGCGGACCATCAGGACCGCCATCGGACAGCACGGGGGCGCCCTCCTGTTCGGCGCCCCGGGTGTGGGAAAGAGCCGTCTGCTGTCCACGGCTCTGCGCAGGGCGGCCGAGGAGGGCCGCACCGTCCTCCACGTCGGCGGGGTGGCCCTCACCGGGACCCGGGGGTTCGGCACCCTCGCCGAATGCCTGGAGGCCGTACGGCCTTCCACCTCGGACGGCACCGCCGCCGGCCGGCCACTCGTCGGCATCGACGACGCCCACACCCTGGACGCCGCCTCCAGCCTGCGGCTGCACCGGCTGGTCGCGGCGGGGCGGCTCAGCGTGCTGGCCGCCACCCGGCAGGACGTCGCCGCGCCCACCGGCATCGACAAGCTCTGGGTGGAGCGGCTCGTCGAGCACGTCGAGGTGGCGCCGTTCGACAGCGCGGCGATGGGCCGGGTGCTGCGGGCCCGGCTCGGCGGCCACACCGACACCGCCACGCTGGAGCGCCTGTGGGCGGCCACCCACGGCAACGCGCTCATGCTGCGCGAACTGGTGGAGCACGCCCTCCAGGAGGGCTCGCTGCGCCGCACCGACGGTGTGTGGCGGTGGTCGGGCCTGACCGAACGTCCCGGACGGCGGCTGTCGGACGTGATCCGGGTGAGCCTGCGCGATCTCTCCCTGGACGAACACGAACTGGTCCACATGCTCGCCGTGGCCGAGCCGCTGGAGGCCGACATCGTCGCCGCGGCGGGCCTGGCCAAGGCGGCGGAATCCCTCGATCTGCGGGGCATCGTGAGCGTCGAGCGCAAGCGGGCCCGCGTCCAGATCCGGCTGGCCGTGCCGCTCAGCCGCGTGGTGGTGGCCTCGCGCATGTCCGACCTCACCGCGAACCGGCTGCGCCGCGAGGTCGCCGACGCGCTGGAGCGCACCGGGGCCCGCCGGGACGAGGACGTCCTGCGGATCGTGTCGCTGCGGATGGAGGCGGGGATCGTTCCCGAGCCGGACCAGTTGCTCACGGCCGCCGGCATCGCCGCCCGCCGCCGGGACTTCCCCCTCGCGGAGCGCATGTGCCTGCTCGCCCTGCACGACGCGCCCGACGACCTGGACGCCCCGCCGATGTACGGTCCCCTGCCGGACCGGACGAACGGCACCGTGGACGTACGCCGTCTGATGACGCGCGTAGAGGAGTCGCCCGCGCGGGCGCCCTACCGGGTGAGGGCCCTTCTGCTGCTGGGCAAGGTGCTGGTGGGCCGGGGCAGTCCGGCCGAGGCGGAGGAGGTGCTGTCCGCCGCGTCGGCCTGCCGGGTGCCGGTGCCGCCGGCCGAGTACGTCTCGGCCCTGCACACCCGCGTCCTCAACATGGCGTGGAGCCTCGGCCGGGTCCAGGACGCGAGCCGGCTGCTGGACCGCATGATCGCGGAGGTGCGCCCCGAGCACGCCGGGGTGCTGCACGCCACACGTGTGCTCATCTCCGTGCTGGCGGACCGGCTCAGCGATGCGGTGTCCCAGGGGGAGACCGTGCTGGCCGAGCGGGGCGAGGACGCCGCGGTCGCCCAGATGCTGGTGCCGACGGTCGCGTTCGCCCGTGCCGAACTGGGCGATGTGATCGGCGCGTCCAGGCTGCTGGACGGCTACCGTGACGCCTTCACCGGATGGGACGCCGCCAGCGTGACGCTGGCCGACTCCGTGTCCGCGCGGTGCGCCTCGCTGCTCGGGGACATCCGTGGCGCGGCCGAGGCGCTGGAGCGGGTGCAGCACCACGACTCCGGCCGCGGCCGGCCCGTACTGCTCCAGGCACACCTCGACCGGAGCCGTCTGCTGCGGCTGCTCGGCCGGCCCGAGGAGGCCGTCGCCCTGCTCAGGCGGGTGATCGCCGGCGAGGGCTCCGAGGAGTACCCGGTCTCCGGTGCCTGGCCACTGGCCCAGCTGGCCGGCGCCCTCGCCGAGTCCGGCCACCACACGGAGGCGCTGCGCACCATGGTGGAGGTGCGTTCGCTGCGGTACGACGGCCCCGTCTCCTCCGTCACCGAGGACGAGACCGCCTACGAGAGCGCGCTCGTCCTCGCCCACACCGGCGACCACTACAGTGCGGCCGTCCAGGCGACCGAGCTGGCCGGGCGTGCCCACGCGGCGGGCCGTACGGTCCGCGCGACCACGGCCCTGCTGCTGGCGGCGCGGGTCACGGACGGCGGGGCGGTGCGGTTCCCGCACCGCGAACTGGTCCGTTCCGCCCGTGCGGCCGGCGGCCTGACCCGGGTCTACGCCGACTACGTCGAAGGGCTCGCCGACGCGGACGGCGGCACCCTCATGGAGGTGTCACGCACGCTGGCCCTCATGGGCGCCCTGCCGTTGGCCGCCGAGGCCGCGGCCCAGGCGGCCCGCGCCTTCCGGACGGCCGGCCAGCACCGCAAGAGCCGGGAGGCCTCCGCGGCCTGCCGGGACCTGCAGCGCGACCACGGCGTCACGCTGCCGTCGTGGGTGGAGCAGGACGGCCGTGCGGACAGTGACTCCGCCTCGCTGACGCCCCGGGAGCGGGAGGTGGCCGCGCTGGCGGCGACCGGCATGTCCAACCGGGACATCGCCACCCGCCTCGTGGTCTCCGTCCGTACGGTCGAGAACCACCTGCACCGCATCTACCACAAGCTCGGCATCACGGCCCGCAACGACCTCAAGCGGGGCCTCGACCGGCTCGGGCACGACCGCGACGAGGCCCGCAGGGCGCTGCACCTGGTCGCCCCGGCCGATTCGGGCCAGGTCGCCTGACGTCCGTCCCCCGGGCCCGCACGCTCCCCGGCTGCGGCGGCCCGGACCCACGGCCCCCCGCGCCGAACGGCGTGGGGGGCTTTCGCACGCGGCGGCCCGGCGACCCCGGCCCCTCCCGGTGCCCGGTGCCCCGGCCGCCCGCCGCCCGCCGCCCGGTGCCCGCCGTCCGCCGTGCGCGCACAGCGAAGCGGTGTCCCGCGAGGCACTCCTCGCGGGACACCGCTGTGGGCGAACGCCGGGTGTTACGCGCCCGGAGCGGGCAGGACACCCTGCCGGACGAAATAGGCCACGTAGGTGCCGAAGACCTTGTCGTCGATGTCGGGGCAGACGATGCCCGTCCCGTCGAGCAGGTCGCGAGTGGCCTCGTCGGCGAACCGCGCGACCTCGACCTTCTCCGACTCCACAAGGATGCTCAGCAGCGGTGCCATGGAGTTGGTGAGGTCGGCCGCGACGGCCTTCATCCACCTCAGGATGGAGACCTCCGGCAGCTCGTAGCCGACGCCGCGCAGCAGCCTGAGGATCTCGTCCGACGTCAGGGTGCGCGGACTCACCTGGTGGTAGATCCCGCCGGTCCCCTCCGGAAGCCGGGAGGCGGCGACGATCGCCGCGCTGACGTAGTCCACCGGCACCATGTTCATCTCCAGCCGGAACCGGCGCGGGTAGAGGCCCACCTGTACGGCGCCCTTGATGAAGCGCCACACGAAGTCGTTGGGCTGACAGGCACCGGTGACCGAGTCGCCCCACACCTGGCCGGGCCGGTGGATCGTCACCGGCACCCCGCGGCGGGACGCCTCCAGCACCAGCTGCTCGGCGACCCACTTGCTCTTGGTGTAGCCCAGCGACAGCGCCTCCGGCGGCCCGGTGGGATCGAGCTCGGCCCGGGGCGGACGGTCCGCCCCGGGCTCGAACACACCGGTGGTGGACACGTGGTGCAGCGTGGCCCGGGCCGCGCACGCGAAGCGCAGGATGCCGTGCGTGGCCTCCACGGTGGACTTGCGCAGCCACTTGTAGAGGGTGAGGAAGTTGACCTTGGCCGCGGAGTGGTAGACCGCGCCGACCCGGCGGGCGAGGCCTGCGTACGTGTCCTCGGCCAGCCCGAGCCGCGGCTTGGTCACGTCGCCGGTGTACACCCGCACCCGGTCGAGGTCGACGTCGTCGAGCAGTTCGAGGGCGCGCAGGTTGGCGGTCAGCCGGTCCCGGGCGGCCGCGGTGTCCGCGCCCCGCACGAGGCAGTGCACGACCAGGCCCTGACGCAGCAGGTCACGGAGGAGGAAGGCCCCGAGGAACCCGGTCGCGCCGGTGAGGAACACCTCCGACACCGTCTGCGGGTCCGGTGCCGGGAACCCGGCGATGTCGTCCGCCAGGACGACGTCGCCGGCGAACTCCTCGGCGCCTTCCGTGGTCATCGTCGAAGTCATCTGTTGTCTACGGTCCTTCCGGGGACGTGCGCGGGGCGCGGGGTGTGCGTCAGGCCGCGGCGAGGGCCGCCTCGGCCACCGCGTCGGAGAGCAGGGCCATCGCCTCCTTGACCTCGGTCTCGGTGGCGACGATCGGCGGGAGCAGGCGGATGGTGGCGGGCCGGCTCAGGCACGGGGAGACGACGACGGAGCGCTGAGCGAGTCCGGTCAGGACGCCGCCGGCCAGTTCGGGTGTGCGCAGGTCGACGCCCCACAGCAGACCTCGTCCGCGGGTGGCGGCCACCGCCTCCGGGTGGGCCTCGCGCAGGTCGGCCAGGCCCTGTTCCATGGCACGGGCGAGCATGTCGCCGTTCTCGGCCCACTCCTCGACGAGGTCCAGGGCCCGGGGGATCACCGCGGTGCTCAGCGGGTGACCGCTGAACGTGGCGGTGTGCAGCATCGGATCGGCCAGCAGCGGCGCGAACAGCGTGTCGTTGCCCACCACGGCGGAGACCGGCAGGACCCCGCCGCCGAGCGGCTTGCCGAGCAGGACGCCGTCCACGTCCAGCCCGTACTCCAGGGCCAGGGACGGGGCACCGCAGCGCCGCAGCCCGGCCTGGATCTCGTCGGCGACGACGAGGGCGCCGTGCCCATGGGCGTCCCGGCACCACCGTGCGAGGACCGCCGGGTCGAGCAGACGCACGCCGTTCTCCGCCTGCACCGGCTCGAACACGAGGGCGGCCACGTCGTGCTCGCGCACCACCTTCGCGACGGCCTCGGGGTCCTCGGGGTCGATGTGCACGACGCCCTGGAGCAGCGGTTCGAGTCCCGCCTTGAACCGCGGGTTGTCGGTCAGCGCGAGGGCGCCGAGTGTCTTGCCGTGGAAGGCGCCCCGGACGGCGACGACCGTGGTGCGGCCGGTGGCCGTCCGGGCGAGCTTGACGGACGCCTCGACCACGTCGGCGCCGCCGCAGCCGAAGTAGACCCGGCCGAGCGAGCCGCCGAGGTACGCGGTGAGGCGTTCTGCGGCCAGCGGGGCGACCGGGCTCTGCACCGAGCGGGTCGAGGTGGGCATCACGTCCAGCTGGGCGCGTACCGCCTCGACGATCGCCGGGTTGCGGTGTCCGAGCAGGGCGACGGCGTAGGAGCCGAAGTCCAGCACCTCGCGTCCGTCGGAGAGGGTGACCCGGCTGCCCTCGGCGGCGGACTCCACCGCCCCCTGGCCGGTGAACCTGCCCGCGACGGCGAGCGCCGGGGAGAAGTGACGCTTGACCCTGCGGAAGGTCTCCTTCGCGTCGACGACGGGTGTGCGCGGGGAAGTGCCGGTCGGCTCTGTCATCGTCACGGTCCCCTCACGCACTCCGGTCCAGCACGCCCCGCTGATACCCCTCGAGGGCGCGGACGACGGCGGGGTGGATCATGTCGGCGACCATCGGCAGTCCGATGTCGAACTCCACCTTCAGTTCGAGGGAGACGCCCGACGGGTCCTCGCCGACCTGCCAGTGGCCCCGGTACTCGGCGAGGTCGCCGTCGGTCTGGCGGAACTCCCAGCGGCGTGCGACGTGGTCGAGGACGTCCTCCTGCTCCCACTCCATCTCCGAGCCCTTGAGCTCGACGATCCAGCTGCTCTCCCGCCGGTCACCGTCCCCGCCGGTGACGGTCACCTCGCTGACGCCTTCCATGTAGTCGGGGAACGCCTCGACGTCCAGCAGCGCCTTCCACACCTGGTCGGGGGTGGCGGAACCGGTGAGGGTCCGATGCATGACGGCCATGTACGTGTCCTTTCGCGGTGCGGGTGGTGCGGGGTCCGCCGAGCCGGCCGGCGGTGCGTGCGCTCACGCGGAGTCCCGGCGCGGGAGGGCGGTGGACTCCTCCATCAGCGCCATCAGGCGCTCCATCTCCGCGCGCAGGGCGTGCTGTTGCAGGGTCAGCTCCTCGAGCCGTCCGCGCAGCCGCACGAGTTCGAGACGGGTGCCGGGGCGGTCCGGGGACTCCGTGGTGCCGGTCCGGTCGGCCGGCCGCTCCCCCGGCGCCGGTTCGGGGACGCCCGGGCGGACGCCGGCGGCGTCGCGGAGAACCCGGACGTTGCCGGTGTGCGCCGGTGCCACGGGCTCAGCGGGGAGCGGGTCACGGGGTGCCTCGTCCACCGCGCGCGCCTCGCTGTGTCTGCCGCAGCGCCGCAGCGCGAGGGTGAGCTGTTCCCGGAAGCGGGGACGCGAGGGATGTGCGGCGACCAGTTCCTCCAGCCGGCGCACCACCTCGTGGTGCCGGCCGAGCCGCAGCGACGCCTCGCACAGGTCCTCGAGGGCCAGCAGCCGTTCGTCCTCGAGCCGGGCCGCGGCGGCGGCGCACAGCGGTCCGCCGGCGCCGTCCAGGGCCGGGCCGCGCCACAGACCGAGGGCCTTGCGCAGCAGCAGGGCCGCCGTGTGCGGGTCGGCGTCCAGCAGCCGCCTGGCCCGGGTCACCTGCAACCGGAACTGCACGCTGTCCAGCTCCTCGGGACGGGCCTGCAGCACATAGCCGGGCCCGCGGACCACCAGGCGCGGGGTGTTCACCCGCGAGGGCTCCGCCTCGACGAGCTGCTGACGCAGCCGGGAGACGTGCGCCTGGAGGGCGTTGCCTGCCTTGTCCGGCGCGTCGTCCCCCCACAGCTCCCGGATCAGCTCCTCGGTCGGCACCGGCGTTCCCAGGCGCACCGTCAACGCCCCGAGCAGCACCCGCTGCTTGGGACTGGTCAGCCGTACGCTCCGCCCCCTGACGTCGTCGTGGATCCCAGGAGACCCCAGCACCCGGAACTGCATCGCCACCTCCACCGGTCTTCGCGGCCCGTTCCGCTCCGCGCTCCAGCAGGTGATCACGCGGGCGGGCCCGGACACATGAGTACTCAGGTACTCCAAAACGCGGTGACGCTGCGTCACATCGGCGCCCTGGCGGCGCGTCGCCCACGCCGGTCGCGGCCGGCCGGGGCGTCAAGGTGAGTAACGGTTACTCAGGCCCGCGCGCGCCCGCCCGTGGTCCGCTGGGCGCGGTACGGGAGCCGGAGGGCAGGGAGTGGTGACATGACGCGTTGGGACGCCGAGACCGCGGTGGTGGGACTGGGGGCGTGGGGGGCGTCGGCGCTCTGGCGGCTGGCGTCCCGGGACGTCGACGTCATCGGGTTCGAGCGGTTCGCGCCCGGTCACGCCCTCGGGTTCCTCGCACGGCCACGCCCGGGTGCTGCGGCTGGCCTGTCCGCAGCACCCCGGGCTCGTGCCGCTGGCGCGGCGCTCGCGGGAGCTGTGGTCCGAGATGGAGGACACCGGACAGGAGCGCCTGCTGGTGGTGTGCGGCGCACTGACCGTCGGCACGGAGAACGGGCCGCTGGCCGGGGGCGCGCTGCGGGCCGCCCGCGCTCACGGGGTGCGGGTGCGGACGTTCTCGGCGAGCGCGCTGCGCTTCCAGTACCCGCGCCACACCGGTGTACCGGACCGCCACATCGGTGTGTACGAGCCGTCGGCGGCGCTGATCCGGCCCGAGCGAGCGGTGCGCACGGCCGTCGCCCTGGCCGAGGAGGCGGGCGCCCGGGTCCTCGCGGACTGCCGGGTGACCCGGGTGGAGCCGGTGCCGGGCGGCGTGCGGCTGCACACCGCGCAACGGTCGGTGCGGGTGCGCCAGGTGGTGCTGACGGCGGGCGCCTGGCTGACCGGGTTCCTGCCGGAGCTGCCTCTGGAGACCGTCCGCAGGCCGTTGGCCTGGTTCCGCCCCTACGAGCCGGACAGTGGATTCGGGCCGGAGGAGTTCCCCGCCTTCGCACGCGAGCTCGAGGACGGCCGTGTGCTGTGGGGCAACGGCGCGGAGGGCGGGGACGGCGTCGAACTCGGCCTGGACGACGCCGGGGTGGCGGCGAAACCGGTCGACCCGGAGGACACCGACCGTTCCGTGACGTCGGAGGACTGGTCGGAGCCGGCGAGGATCCTGCCCGTCAGGCTGCCGGGGCTGCGGCCGCGGCCGACCAGGGTGGCGCTGAGCACCCGGACCCGCACCCCGGACGGGCGGTTCCTGCTCGGCCGCCCGGGCGGGGACGCGCGTCTGGTCGTGGCGGGCGGCGAGAACGGCTACGGCTTCGCGCTCGCGCCGGCCGTCGGGGAGGCGCTGGCCGATGTGGTGCGCGGCGACACCCCGGCCACCGGCCTGGACTTCCTCTCCCCCGACCGCTTCCGCTGACCGGCGGCCCTCGGCGCCGGTCCCGTGGGCCGCCGGGCCCGGTGCCGGCGTGGCCGTCAGCGGGCCCCGCTCTCCACGGCGGCCCCCGGGGCGGCCTCGGTCCTGAGCACCTTGCGGCAGACGCGTTCGCCGACCCAGGCGATCAGGGCGCGCGGACGCCGGGCGTTGAGGTGGGCCATGACCGCGTTGCCCAGCCCGGGCGTGACGTAGGCCCGGTCGCGGTCCAGGGCCTTCAGGCCGGCCCTGACGACCGGTTCGGGGGTGGTGAAGCGCCCGGCGACGGCGGCGTTGCGGGTGCCGACCACCTCGAAGAAGCGCGTCTCGACGGGACCGGGGCACAGCGCGGTGACGCGGATGCCACGGCCGCGGTACTCCTGGCGCAGCGCGAGCGAGAAGTTCAGGACGAACGTCTTGGAGGCGCTGTACACCGAGAGGTAGGGACTGGGCTGGTAGCCCGCGGTGGAGCCGACGTTGAGGACGGCGCCGGAGCCGCGTTCCAGCATGCCGGGCAGCAGCGCGTGGGTGAGGTCGACCAGGGCGACGACGTTCACCATCAGCAGGTCGTGGTCGCGTTCGGCGGGGATCTCCTCGAAGCGCCCGGCGGTGCCGAAGCCGGCGTTGTTGACCAGCAGGCCGACCGTCAGCGAGCGCTCGGCGAGTTCCCGTGCCACCGCGCGTCCCGCGCCGGGCCGGGCGAGGTCGTGGACCAGCACGTGGACGGTCACCCCGTGGGCCTTGGTGAGCTCCTCGGCCACGGCCTCCAGCCGGTCGCGGGAGCGTGCCACCAGGACGAGGTCGTGCCCCCGGGCGGCGAGCCGGGCGGCGAACTCCCTTCCCAGACCGGAGGAGGCACCGGTGACCAGTGCGGTGGGCGGGGCGGTGGGGACAGTACCCATGGTGTTCCCTTTCGGCATGACGACCGGTTCCTCGCGTCCGTGGGCACGGGCCGGCCGGCACGCGCGAGGCACCTCCGGAGTCGTCCGCCGGTTCGCCGGCCCCTCATCCATGAGCCACTCCCGCACGTCACGTCCTCGGCGAACGGTTCCCGCGCACGCCGGCCAGGCCCGCGCTCGCACCGTAACGAACCGGATCACACCCTGGCCCGCGTCCTGACACCCCCTGACACGTCAGCGCGCCTCCCCCGAAACGCGTTGCCGGCACCGGCACCTCGGAACTAGGGTCGGCCCCGTGACTGCCGGGTCGGCCTCAGGCCTTACGAGAACGGTGCTCCCGGCTCCGGAGTGAGTCCGGGGCGGGCGCGTGCGCCTCCGCCGTCGGTCGTTCCTTCCGCCCGCCGCGCTCCACGCCGGCGGGGATCGACGAACCGACCCCGGAGACGAGAGACAGCCATGTCCGCAGCACCGCACGTCCAGTTGAACCACACCGCCGTCTACGCCCGTGACCGCAGGCGCTCCGCCGAGTTCCTCGCGGGGGTCCTGGGGCTGGAGGTGGGGGCGCCGTTCGGCCCGTTCCTCCCGGTCGACCTGGGCAACGGCGTGACCCTCGACTACTACGAGAAGCGGGACGAGCCCGTGCAGTCCCAGCACTACGCGTTCCTGGTGCCCGAGGAGCGGTTCGACGCGATGATCGCGCGCCTGGAGGCGGCCGGGGTGACGTACTACGCCGACCCGCCGCACACCGAACCGGGCCGGGTGAACACGCTCTTCGGCGGCCGGGGCGCCTACTTCGACGACCCGGACGGCCACAACATGGAGATCATGACCCGGCCGTACGTCCGTCCCTGACGGGGTCCGGTCGGAGCGGGCGGTACATGACGTGCAGCCCCACGCGGCCGTGCCGGGGGTGGTCGAACGCCTCGGGGACCGTGCCGAGGACCGTGAACCCGAGCGAGGTCCACAGTGTCACGGCGGGGTTGGTCTCGACGACGGCGTTGAACACCATGCCCCGGTAGCCGGCGTCGCGCGCCGCGGCCAGCACGTGCTCGGCGAGGAGACGTCCGACGCCCCGGCCGGCGTGGTCGGGGTCGACCATGAAGCCGGCGTTGGCGACGTCCCGGGCGGGGCCGCCGTAGTTGGGGGTGAGGTAGGCGGAGGCGACGACGGCCTGGGCGTCGTCCTCGACGACGTACACCTGCTTCGCGGGGCTCATCCACAGGGCCCGGGCGGCCTCCTCGGAGGTGCCCGGGTCCCAGGTGTAGGTCTCGCCCGCGGCGACGATGCGGTGCCAGAACGGCCAAATGCGCGGCCAGTCGTCGGGGCTCGCTTCCCTGATCAGCATGGACGCGAGTCTGGCACGCCCGCGGACGGGGGTGCGGGTGCGGGGGGAGAAGGGGTGTCAGTCGACGCTGGGGAGGATGTGCGGCTCGGCGAGGTCCTCCTCGTAGCCGGCGAGGCGGATCGGGGCCGAGCGGGCCCACACGTCGAGGCTTCCCAGTTCCCCCGGCCGGCGGCCGGAACGCTGCGTGCGTTCGTCAGGGCGCTGTTCGAGTTTCGTCTGCTCCGGTGTCACCGCGCACTCCTTATGTGTCGGTCACCCTCGGGACGTACTGCGTCGGCCCTGTGCCTGCGCACGCCGTCCGATCGGGTCTGTGTCCAATGCCGTCGGACGCGGTGGCGCCGGTCGTTCGAGGGGGAGCAGGCCGTGGTGAACCGGCAGTCCCATGACGGATCGTGGGTGCGGGTATGACCCTTGCTGCTGTCCGTCCGACTCAGATTAACCAAATGAGCGGCCCCCTGCTCGATGGGGCTGGAAACTGGCTGTAACAATCACATGACGGATCGCCCATCATCAGGGGCTATTTCCTGCCATGTCGTGACAGAATGCACAACGAAGCTCACTCGATCGGAGTACACGAGTGCCGATGTACCGGACAAGTCCGGACGGCCGGGACGCCGTTCGGCGGTCCCCGGCCGTCCGCGCGGCTCACCAGCGGCCGGGCGCGTAGTCCTTCAGGAACACCCCGTACAGGTCCTCGCCCGCCTCGCCGCGCACGATCGGGTCGTACACCCGGGCCGCGCCGTCGACCAGGTCGAGCGGGGCGTGGAAGCCCTCCTCGGCGAGGCGCAGCTTGTCGAAGTGCGGGCGCTCGTCGGTGATCCAGCCCGTGTCGACCGACGTCATCAGGATGCGGTCGGCGTCGAACATCTCCTGCGCGCTGGTCCGCGTCACCATGTTCATTGCTGCCTTGGCCGCGTTGGTGTTGGGGTGGCCGGCACCCTTGTAGCCGCGGGCGAACACGCCCTCCATCGCGGAGACGTTGACGACGTAGGCGCGCTTCGAGGACGAGCGGCGGGCCGCCTCGGCCATCGCCGGGCGCAGCTTGCTGATCAGGATGAACGGCGCCGTGTAGTTGCACAGCTGGGTCTCCAGCAGCTCCACCGGGGAGATCTGCTCGATGGTCTGCACCCAGGTGTTGGAGTCGACGACGTCCGGCACCAGACCGCCCGCGTCGATGGCGGTGCCGTCCCGGTGCCGCTCCACGCTGGCGTTGCCCGCGACGAGGGCCAGGTCGGCCACCGCCTGCGCGTCGAGGCCGCTGACCCCGGCGGGCAGCGCGGTCAGCCCGTCGACCGCGCCGGAGTTGAAGGCGCCGATGACATGGTGGGCGGGCAGCTCACCGGCCGGCAGCGGGGCGCTCTCGCCCTCGACGAGCGCGGCGTACGCGGAGGGCAGCCGGCGTACGGTCTGGGTGGCGTTGTTGATCAGGATGTCGAGCGGCCCCTGCTCGGCGACCTGGTCGGCGAGCGCGACGGCCTGGCCCGGGTCGCGCAGGTCGATGCCGACGACCTCGAGGCGGTGCATCCAGTCCCCGGAGTCGTCCATGGCCCTGAACCGGCGGATGGCGTCCTTGGGGAAGCGCGTGGTGATCGTGGTGTGGGCGCCGTCGCGCAGCAGCCGCAGCGCGATGTACATCCCGATCTTGGCGCGTCCGCCGGTGAGCAGCGCCCGCTTGCCGGTGAGGTCGGCGCGGGCCTCGCGCCGCGTCCGGTTCTCGTCGGCGCACGTCGGGCAGAGCTGGTGGTAGAAGTAGTCGACCTCGACGTAGCGGGTCTTGCAGACGTAGCAGGAGCGGGGGCGCTGGAGTATCCCGGCGATCCGTCCCGCCTCGACGCGGGAGGAGGGCAGGATGCCCTCGGTCTCGTCGTCGATGCGCTCGGCGGAGCCGGTGGCGGTGGCCTCGGTGACCGCCTTGTCGTGCGCGGTCTTGGCGGCCCGGCGCTCCTGGCGGCGGCGCTGCTTGACCGTGCGGTAGATGTGCGAGGTGGCCCGCCGGACCGCGATCGCGTCCGGGTGGTCGACGTCGATGCCGTCGAGTTCCTCGAGCACGCTCAGGCAGACGGCCAGCCGCTCCGGGTCGATGCCCGGCCCGTACGCCACCTCGTCCGTGGTCCCGGGGCCGTCCTGTGTCACCGTCATCGCCGCTGCCGTTCCCGCTTCGGTTCGCGCGGCGCTCCGTCCGCGTCCGCTGTCGAACGGGGGATTTTACGGAGCGCCGGGCCGCAGCACCAAAACCGCTGCGCTCAGTGATCGCAGGCCACGGTGAGTGCCGACACCTCCTCGGTCACCGCGCGGGCGAGCCGGTCGAGGTCCTCGACGGCCGCGCCGTCGGCGACCAGGCCGTAGTGGACGCGTCCCCGGTAGGTGGAGACGGCGACCGCCAGGGAGTGGCCGGGGGCCAGCGGGGCGAGCGGGAACACGGCGCCGAGCGGGTCGCCGCCGAGCCGCAGGCCGAAGCCGGGCAGCGGCACGCTGGTGACCAGGACGTCGAACCAGAGCCGGGCCGCCTGGCCGAGCAGCGGTCCGCCGAGCCGGTGGCCGAGCGGCGGCACGTGCTCGGCGAGCAGGGCGACGGCGCCCGCGCCGCGGTGCGGGCCCGCCTCCTTGTTACGGTCCATGGCGGTGCGCACCCGGGTCAGCCGGGCGAGCGGGTCCCGCTCGTCGACCGGGAGCTGTATCAAGTACCCGGACAGCCGGTTGCCCTGTGGGTGGGCGGTACGCGGACGGCGGCGGGAGACGGGGACGAGGGCGCGCGGGGCGACGCCGTCGCTGCCGTCGCCGCGTTCGTCGAGCCAGCGGCGCAGCGCGCCGGCGACGACCGCGATGAGGACGTCGTTGACAGTGCCGCCGGCGCTCTTGCGGATGCGGTGCACGTCGTCGAGGTCGACGACGACACCGGCGGTGCGGCGGGTGCCGCTGGGCGCGCAGGTCAGCGCGGGCGAGGAGCGCATGTCGAGGGTGGACCTGGCGACGGCGGCGCCGATGTCCAGGGCGCGGCCGGCGTCCGCGAGCGCCTCGCGCACCAGGCCGGGCACCTCGCGCACGTCGGGGACGAGTCCGCGGGGCGGTTCGGCGGGGCGGGGGCGGGGCGTGGGCAGGTCCATCGGGTCCATCAGCGCGGCGGCCAGGGTGAGCGCGCGCAGGCCGTCGGCGAGGGCGTGGTGGAACTTGAACAGGACGGCGAAGCGGGCGCCGTCCTCCCCCGGCAGCACATGAGCCTCCCAGGGCGGCCGGGTGCGCTCCAGCGGGTGCCCCATCAGCGCGCCGGCGGCGGCGTGGAAGTCGGCCGTCGCCGGATGCAGCCGGACGTGGTTCAGCGGGTCGAAGCCGGGGTCGGGTTCGCGGGTGGCGCCGCCGAAGGCGAGGGAGCGGCGCACGGCGGAGGCCAGCGGCCTGCGCAGCGCGGCCGTCAGCGGTTCGCCGGTGGCCGGCCAGGGGCGGCTCAGTGCGGACAGCGAGCGCCGCAGGCCGAGCGGCTCCCAGGTGTCCCGGATGCGCATGCGCAGTCCGGGGACGGCGGCCGCCCGGGCGGCCAGCAGGTCCGCCGCGTGGGCGGCCGCGGAGGGTGAGCCGGCCGTGAAGACTCCGAGCGCCGCGAGGTGCATCGGATGCCCGGCGGACTCGATGTTCCAGAACGCCAGGTCCAGGGGGGCGAGCGGGTCTGCGGTCATGGGCGGCCTCGCGTCGACGACGGGAACGGATCAGCAGTCAATCGCTCCCGGCCGATTACGGTCAAGTACGATCTGGCTACACATAGTTAACAGCATGTGACGTCTCCGCCCCTTCTGCCACTACGGCAGAAGGGGCGGAGACGGGGTGACAGCGGGGGCTACGGCGGCGTCGCGCCCGCCCGGCGGGTCGACGGACGCCACCCGGACGCACGCCACCCGGACGGGCGCGGCCCGCCGCCGGAGCCGGTCATTCCGCGGCCGGGCAGCCCGCGGGGCGGGCCCGGGAGGCGTCCCGGATCAGGTCCCGTTGAGCGGCCCGCACCCTCGGCACGTCGGGCTTCATCACCCGCCGGTCGTAGGTGAGCAGACCGTTGAGCTCGCCCTCGACGTCGGAGATCTGGGTGTAGACGGCGCCGTTGCCGCCCTTGCACACCAGGGCCCGTACCTCGTCGAGCTTGGTGAGGTAGTCGTCGGTGTACGTGGCCGGGTCGACGTCGACGTACGACTGCTGCACGGGCCAGGCGTGGCCGGGCACCGCGAGGCCGAGACCGCCGTACTCGCCGCTGACCAGGGCGCGTTCACCGTCCGGGCGGGGCGGCAGGGCCGGGCTCGGGTAGCCGTGCTCGTCCATGATGTCGCCGGTGCCGCCGTCGGCGCCGAGGTTGAGGCCGGACTGGTTGTTGACCAGCCGGCTGGGGTCCCAGGACTTGGCCTGCGCGGCGACCCGGCCGACGTCGTACTGACCCCAGCCCTCGTTGAAGGTGACCCACATGACGATCGACGGACTGCTGATGTGCTCGTCGATCATCTCCTTCATCTCGCGCTCGTAGCGGGCGCGGGCCTCGGCGTCCGGGTTGCGGGCGTCCCGCATGGAGGGCATGTCCTGCCACACCATCAGCCCGAGCCGGTCGGCCCAGTAGAACCAGCGGTCGGGTTCGACCTTGATGTGCTTGCGCACGGAGTTGAAGCCGAGCTGCTTGTGCGCCTTGAGGTCGTACGCGAGGGCCTCGTCGGTGGGCGCCGTGTGCAGGCCGTCGGGCCAGAAGCCCTGGTCGAGGGTGGCCATCAGGAAGACGGGCTTGCCGTTGAGGACCGTGCGCGGCACGCCGTCGATCTTCTCCACGGCGATGGAGCGCATGCCGAAGTAGCTGCTCACGCGGTCGGCGCCGACGGTGACCTTCAGGTCGTACAGGAACGGGTCGTCGGGTGACCACAGGTGCGGCTTCCTGATCTTCAGGCTGAGCGGCTGTCCGGTACGGCCTGACACGGTGGCGACCTTGCGCCGTCCGTCGTAGGCGGTGGCCGTGACGGGCAGACCCGCGCGGACGCCCTTCGCCTCCACGGAGAGCCTCTCGCCCGCCACGTCGGGGACGAGCTTCAGGGAGTCCACGTGGTCGCGGGCGACCGGCTCCATCCACACCGTCTGCCAGATGCCGGAGCTGGGCGTGTACCAGATGCCGCTCGGGTCGAGGCGCTGCTTGCCCATCGGCGGGTTCTCGCCGTCGGCGGCGTCCGTCGGGTCGTACACGCCGACGATCAGCTCCTGGGGGCCGCTCCGCCTGAGCGCGTCCGTGACGTCCACGGCGAACTTGTCGTAGCCGCCCTCGTGCGCGGTGACCTTCGTGCCGTTGACGTACACCTCGGCGCGCCAGTCGACCGCCTGGAAGTTCAGGCGCAGCCGCTTGCCGGAGCCGATGTGCCAGTCGCGCGGCACGGTGAAGGTGCGGCGGTACCACATGCGGTCCTCGTGCCGCTGGATTCCGGAGAGCTGGGACTCCACCGGGTACGGCACCAGGACGCGCTCCTTCAGGGTGCGGCCCACGGGCGGGCCCTCGCCCTCCTCGGCGGCGGCGAACTGCCAGCTGCCGTTGAGGTTGCGCCACGCGTCCCGGGTGAGCTGCGGGCGCGGGTACTCGGGGTGGGCGTTGCCGGGACCCACCTGGTCGGCCCACCGGGTGCGCAGCTCATGGGTGGAGCGGTTGGGTCCGCTGCTGAGGAAGGCGTCCACGGGGTCGCCGTCGGTGGTCGTCAGGCCGCCCTGGCCGTCGTAGCGCACGTCGGCGCTGCCGCGGGCGGTGCCCGTCCTGTTGCCGACGACGGGCTCGCCGAGCGTGACCAGCAGCGCCTTCGGGTCGGCCGGGTCGGGTTCCGCCGAGGTCAGGGGCCAGGTGGCGCCGCCGATCACCGCGTTGACGTGGTCGGTGAAGCCGGCCGGGGGCGTGGCGAGCGGCCGGGGGAAGTCGAGTTTCAGAGTGCGTCCGGAGGCGAGGACGGTGGCGGCGAGCGCGCCGTCGTAGTCGAAGCCGTCCGGGAGGCGGAACGCCGACCGGGGCACCGGTGCCTTGGTGCCGCCGGGCGGGGTCCAGCGCAGGTGGAAGTTGGAGCCCCCGTAGTGCTCGAAGTACTCGACCTTGATGTCGTAGGCGCGGCCCGCGGTCAGGTCGATCGGTTCGGCGGTCTGTTCCACGTCCCAGTCGTCGACCCAGTGGTCGATGGCGAGGCGGCCGTCGACCCACAGGCGGAACCCGTTGTCGGCGCTGACCGAGAAGGTGTGGGCGCCGGTGGTCTCCGGCACGATCCTGCCGGTCCAGCGGACGCTGACGTCGTCGGCCCGGCCCGTGGTGAGGCTCAGGCGCGGCTCCAGGTTGTCGAAGTCGAGGTGGGAGTCGAAGGCGACGGCCTTCAGCTCGTGGAAGTCGAAGGCGCCGGGGGCGGAGTGGGTCCAGTACTCGCCCCTCAGTCCGTGGATCTCCACGGGGTCGTCCTCCGCCGCGCTCGCGGCGGGCCCGGTCGCGCCGAGTCCGGTGACGCCCAGCGCGGTGGCCAGGAGGAGGGCGAAGCGGTTCCTGAGGCGTCTGATGCGCACGGATCCTCCGTCGGTGAGGAAGTGACGGCTCGCTGTGCATGTTCTGTTCTGTGCGTTGTCAGTCCCGTACAACGTTGTCAAAGAACAGCACTTGGCATAACAGCACGGATTCCGTCAGCAGTCCAGGGACATGACAAAGACCCCGGCCGTCTCGTACGACCGGGGCCTTCATGACGGGCCGCTACGGCACCAACTGCCCCTTGCCGAGCGCGATCACGCCGCCCTTGGACACGGTGTACAGCTCCGCGTCGCGCTCCGGGTTGACCCCGATCGTCGCGCCCGGCGGCACCTCCACGTTCTTGTCCAGCACCGCCCCGCGCACCACCGCGCCCCGCCCGATGTGCACGTTGTCGTGCAGCACCGAGCCCTGCACCACCGCTCCCGGGTCGACGACCACGCCCGGCGACAGCACCGACCGCGTCACCTGCCCCCGGATCAGGCACCCGGCGCTGATGATCGACTCGCTGGCGATGCCGCCCGCGTTGAACCGGGCCGGCGAGAGCTGCCCGGAGTGCGTGTAGATGGGCCACTGGCGGTTGTACAGGTTGAACGCGGGGCGCTCGGCGATCAGGTCCATGTGCGCGTCGTAGTACGCGTCGAGCGTGCCGACGTCCCGCCAGTAGCCCTGGTCGCGGCTGGTCTCCCCCGGCACGTGGTTGGTGCTGAAGTCGTACAGATGGGCCTCGCCCCGCTCGGTGAGCTGGGGCAGGATGGAACCGCCCATGTCGTGCACCGAGTTGTCGTCCTCGGCGTCCCGCTGGAGTGCCTCGACGAGCGCCTTGGTGGTGAAGAGGTAGTTGCCCATGGAGGCGAACACGCACTCGGGGTCGTCGGCGAGGCCGGGCGGATCGGCGGGCTTCTCCAGGAAGCGCTCCACGGCCTGCCCGTCGGAGCCCGGCGTGATCACCCCGAACGCGGACGACTCCGCGCGCGGCACCCGGATCCCGGCCACGGTGACGCCGGCGCCGCTCTCGATGTGCTGGTTGAGCATCTGGCGCGGATCCATGCGGTACACGTGGTCGGCGCCGAACACCGCCACGTACTCCGGGCGCTCGTCGTAGATCAGGTTCAGCGACTGCAGGATGGCGTCGGCGCTGCCCAGGTACCAGTGCGGACCGAGGCGCTGCTGTGCGGGGACCGGGGTGACGTAGTTGCCGAGCAGGCTGGACATCCGCCAGGTGGTGGTGACGTGCCGGTCCAGCGAGTGCGACTTGTACTGCGTGAGCACGCAGATCCGCAGGATGTCGGCGTTCACCAGGTTGGACAGCACGAAGTCGACCAGGCGGTAGGTGCCGCCGAAGGTGACCGCCGGTTTGGCGCGGTCCGCCGTGAGGGGCATCAGGCGCTTGCCCTCGCCGCCCGCCAGCACGATTCCCAGGACCGAAGGACCACCACGACGCATGGCCGCTCCCCTCACGCCGAGTTTTCCCATGACTGCCCCGGACGGGCCGGGCTAAGCCTGTTCGCCGATCTCCTCGTACAGTCCGGCCGTGCGGCGCGCCACCGCGTCCCAGCCGAACTCGGTCACCGCGCGCTCCCGTCCCGCCTCGCCCATCGCCCGGGCGGTGTCCGGGTCGCCGAGCACCGCGTCCAGCGCCCGGGTGAGCGCCGCCTCGAAGTCGTCGTCCAGGTCCACCAGCAGCCCGGTCCTGCCGTCGTCCACGACCTCCGGGATGCCTCCCACGCGGGAGGCGACCACCGCGGTGCCGCACGCCATCGCCTCCAGGTTCACGATGCCGAGCGGCTCGTACACCGAGGGGCAGGCGAACACGGCGGCGTGCGTGAGCAGCTGGATCACCTCCGGGCGGGGCAGCATCTGCGGGATCCAGTGCACGCCGTCGCGGACCCGGCTCAGCTCGTCGTACAGCTCGCGGAACTCGCGGTCGATCTCCGGGGTGTCCGGGGCGCCCGCGCACAGCACCACCTGCGCGGCGGGGTCGATGTCCCGCACCGCCCGCAGCAGGTGGGGCACGCCCTTCTGCCGGGTGATCCGGCCGACGAACAGCACGTACGGGCGGGAGCGGTCCAGGCCGATCCGGTCCAGCGCGTCCGTGCCCGGGTCGGGCCGGTAGAGGGCGGTGTCGATGCCGTTGTGCACCACGTGCACCCGGGCCGGGTCCAGCGCGGGGTAGCACTCCAGGATGTCGTCGCGCATGGCACCGGACACGGCGATCACCGCGTCGGCGGCCTCGTAGGCGGTGCGCTCCGCCCAGCTCGACAAGGCGTAGCCGCCGCCCAGCTGCTCGGCCTTCCAGGGGCGCAGCGGCTCCAGGGAGTGGGCGGTGACCACGTGCGGGATGCCGTACAGCAGTTTGGCGAGGTGGCCGCCGAGGTTGGCGTACCAGGTGTGGGAGTGGACCAGCTCGCGGCCCTGGAGGGCGGCGGCCATGGCGAGGTCCACGGAGAAGGTGCGCAGCGCGTCGTTGGCGCCGTCGAGCGACGGCCAGGAGCGGTGGCGCAGCACGCCGTCGGTGCGGCCCTCGCCCCAGCAGTGCACCTCCAGGTCCACCAGGGACCGCAGCTCCCGGGCCAGGAACTCCACGTGGACCCCGGCGCCCCCGTACACGTCCGGGGGGTACTCCCGGGTCAGCAGTCCCACTCGCACCCTGAACCCCCTGTCTGCGCGGACGTCGCTCTCATGGTCACCCAGACGGGGCGCGTGGGGAAGAGCGGGGCGGCCGAACGAAGCAACAGTCGCCGCAGACGCCCCCGCCGGGCACCCGGTAGTACAGGCAGCAGCTGCGGCGCCGGAAGGTGGTGCCGGTGAGCGTGCCGGAGCCGGTGAGCAGGGGGTGGGCGAGGAGCTCGCGGCACAGCCGGGCGGCCCGGGAGGCCACGTCCGGCCGGGCGTGGCGGCCCAGTTCGCGGGCCGCGGCGGCCAGGGCGGAGGCGGCGTTGCCGCGCAGGAGGCCGGGCGCGAGGCGGTGACGGGCGCGCAGGGCGGCGGCGAGCGGTTCCAGATGGCCGTGCAGCACCACGTCCGCGAGGGTCGCCGCGTCGCCGGGCAGCGGCCGGACCTCGGTCAGCCACAGGTCGTCGGGGGCGCTCCCCTCGGGGTCCCAGCGCATCGCCCCCGGGGCGAGGTCGGGGACGGCGCCGTACAGCGCGGCGCAGCCGAGGGCCGCGGACCACAGGCGGGCGGCCAGACCCTGATGCGCCACGGAGGCGGCGACCCGCGGCTCGGGGGCGCGCAGGGCGGCCCCGACCCGGCGCACCCGCACGGCCAGGGGGTCGGTCAGGAGATCGATCAGGGGGTCACCCTGAACATCCGGGCGGCGGGGGCCGTATGCCTGGTCGAGCGTGGGCAGGCGGCGGCCGGCTTCCTCCGCCGCACGCAGGACGAAGAAGCCACCGAGGTCACGGAGGGCGGTGAGGCGCGGGTCGAGGTCCACGAGGTGCAGTACTACCAAGTCCGCCGAGGCGAGTGGGTGTCAGGGGCCTCGGTCCCCTGGCCCCCACCCAGGGGATGACGGGGGCGCCCCCGTACTCCATCGGCAGTAGGACGCATTGGGTGCTCAGGGACGACGACGGGGAACACCCTGGCACGGCATCGTGTTGGTCATGGAAGCCGACCGTTCGCCGCGCCGGGCAGACCGCCCCGGCCTCACGCAGAGGAGCAGCCGATGAGCGCCCTCGCGTTGTCCGTGGTCCTGTCGTTCGTGTCCGCCGTGGCGTACGCCGGCGGGGCGATCGTGCAGGAGCAGGTCGCGCTGTCCTCGTCCGGCGCGCAGCAGTACGCGCCGCTGCGCCGGCCCGGCTGGTGGGCGGCCGTCGGGCTGAACGGTCTGGGTGCCGTGCTGCACGTGGTCGCGCTGGCCTACGGCCCGCTGAGCCTCGTCCAGCCGCTGGGCGCCCTCACGATCGTGTTCGCCCTGCCCATGGCCGCGCTGTTCGTCGGCCGCAGGGCCGGAGCGACGGCGTGGCGCGGTGCCCTGATGGCGACGCTCGGCCTCGCGGGTCTGCTGGCGCTGGTCGGCGCGTCGGGCGCGCAGTCGCTGGACGGTTCGCAGCGGGTGGCGGCGGCCGTGGGCACGGTCGCGGCGGTCGTGACGCTGATGGTCGCGGCGCGGGCCGTGCACCGGCACCCGGCGGTGCGCAGCATCCTGCTCGCGACCGCGTCCGGTGTCGCGTTCGGCATGTCCTCCGTCTTCACCAAGACGGTCGCGGTGGACTGGACGGGCGGCGTCTCGGCGGCGGACCTGCCGTCCCTCGCGGTGATCGGTGTGCTGGCGACGGCGGGCATGCTGCTGTCGCAGGCCTCCTACCGGGGCGCGGGCCTCGCGGCCCCGCTGGCGACGCTCACGGTGGTCAACCCGGTGGTCGCGGCCGCGGTAGGCATCACGATGTTCGGCGAGACCTTCCGCTACGGCACAACCGGCACGGCGCTGGCGCTCAGCTGCGGTGTGGTGGCGGCCGGCGGACTGATCCTGCTCACGACGGAGCGGCTGGCGCGCGAGCACGAGGCCGCCGCCGGGGCGGTGACGGCGGACACGGGGGCTGTGCCGGTCGCGGCCGACGAGCCCGCCGTGGCGAAGGCCGTCGGGCGGCAGGCGGACGACCCCGCCGAGCTGTTGCTGGCGGAGCTGACGGTGCCGGAGGACGTCACGCTGCCGGTCACCGTGCCCGCGGCGGCCGCCGGGCCGGACGCGGCGGACCCGGCGGCGGTGCCGCTGATGCCCTACGCGCCCTTCTACGGCGGCCCCTACGTGCCGGTGCCGGCGCCCGACCGGCACCTCGCCCGCGTCAGATCGTGACGCCGCCGGCGCGCAGATAGGCGAGCGGGTCGACGTCCGACCCGAATCCGGGCCCCGTCCGCACCTCGAAGTGCAGATGCGGGCCCGAACTGTTGCCGGTGGAACCCGAGCGCCCGATGCGCTGGCCGGCGCCGACCGACTGGCCGCTCTTCACCGAGATCGCGGACAGGTGGGCGTACTGGCTGTAGCGGCCGTCGGCGTGCCGCACCACGACCTGGTAGCCGAACGACCCCTCCCAGCCCGCGGCGACCACGGTGCCGGACCCGACGGACTTCACGGACGTGCCGGTGGGGACGGGGAAGTCCACGCCGGTGTGGTAGCCCTTCGACCAGGAGGACCCGGCCTTGTGGTACGGCGTGCCGAGGCCGGCGCTGACGGGTGCGACGAGCTTCGAGCCCGAGGAGGAAGCGGAGCGGTCGGCGCGTTCTTCCGTGCGCTTCTCGGTCTTTTTCTCCGTCTTCCTCTCGGCCTTGGGAGCGGCCTTCTTCTCGGCCTTCTTCTCGGTCTTGGGCGCGGCCGCCTTCTTGCCCGCCGGGCCGGACGACTCGGCGGACGGCTTGGCGGGGGCCTTGGCCGTGCCGCCCGCCAGGGTGAGGCGCTGGCCGGGCAGGATCAGGTCGGGGTCGGCGCCGACGGTCGCCCGGTTGGCCTCGTAGAGCCCCTGCCAGCCGCCGCGCACGCGCTCCTGCTCGGCGATGCCGGAGAGGGTGTCGCCGTGCACCACGGTGTACATCTCGGCGCGGCCCGCGCGGGACTGGGGTGTGGTGTGCGGCCGGACGTCCTCGACGGAGGTCCGGCCGTCGCCCTTGCCGCCGCTCGCGCTGACGGTGCCGGCGGTGCGCCCGCCGTCCCGGCCGGAGCGATCGGCGGCCGGCCGGATGTCCGGGGTGGCGCCGTCACGGGTGAGTCCGGCACGTACCGAGCAGGTGGGCCAGGCGCCGGGGCCCTGCCCGTCGAGGACCTTCTCGGCGACGGCGATCTGCTGGTCCTTCGTGGCCAGATCCGCTCGGGCCGCGTACCGGGTGCCGCCGAACGCCTCCCACGTGGACTGGCTGAACTGCAGCCCTCCGTAGTAGCCGTTGCCGGTGTTGATGTCCCAGTTGCTGGTGGACTCGCAGGCGGCGACCTTCTCCCAGGTGTCCACGTCGGCGGCCTGCGCCGCGCCGGTGCCCATGAGCGGGAGGGCCATACCCGCACCACCGGCGGTGACGGTGAGCGAGGCCCGGTTGATCCTGTTCGGCTGATACCGGCGGTGCCGGCCGCGCACGGCCATGGAATCCCCCTCGACAATGCGTCAGGAGGGGCAAAAGTAAGCGCTGCGAACAGGCCGTGACAAGGCGGCTATCAGCCGCACGGATGCGCCAAGTGGCCGGGACGTTACGCCCGTTGCGCCCCTGTTCACCACCACCGGGGGGCGTGCGCGGGGTCCTGCCTCCGGGCGCGGGAGCACGCGGGGGTGTGTGCCGGTGGGGGTGCGCCGGGCGGGGGTGAGCCCGGTAGGGGTGAGCCCAGTAGGGGGGAGCCGGGTGGGATGTCGGCCGCACCGGGCGGTCAGGGGGGCCCGCGCTGAGTACGGAGGGCGCCTTCGCGCGTATGTGCCTGCGCGGGTCCCGAAGACCCGCGCATGCGCACGCGAGTGCGGCACGCAAGGATGGTCGATGTCAGGACCGGCGGGCGTCCACCAGCAGCACCGGCACCCGGCGGCACCGATACCGAGGTCACCAGGAGTCACCCTTATGAGCAGTTCAGCGCAGATCGGCGTCACCGGGCTCGCGGTCATGGGCCGCAACCTCGCGCGCAATTTCGCCCGCAACGGCTACACGGTCGCGGTGCACAACCGCACCGCGGCACGCACGCACGCGCTGGTGGAGGAGTTCGGGCACGAGGGGAGCTTCGTGGCGGCCGAGACGGCCAAGGACTTCGTGGCGGCGCTGGAGCGGCCGCGGCGGCTGGTCGTCATGGTCAAGGCCGGGAACCCGACGGACGCCGTGATCGAGGAGTTCGCGCCGCTGCTGGAGCCCGGCGACATGATCATCGACGGTGGCAACGCGCACTTCGCCGACACCCGCCGCCGCGAGAAGGCGCTGCGTGAGCAGGGCATCCACTTCGTCGGCATGGGCGTCTCCGGCGGCGAGGAGGGCGCGCTGAACGGGCCGAGCGTCATGCCGGGTGGCCCGAAGGAGTCGTACGACTCGCTGGGCCCGATGCTGGAGAAGATCTCCGCGAAGGCGAAGGACGGTTCGCCGTGCGTCACGCACGTGGGTCCGGACGGCGCCGGCCACTTCGTGAAGATGGTGCACAACGGCATCGAGTACGCCGACATGCAGCTGATCGGTGAGGCGTACCAGCTGCTGCGCGACGTCGCCGGGTACTCCCCCGCGCAGATCGCGGAGATCTTCCGCACCTGGAACACCGGCCGGCTGGACTCGTACCTGATCGAGATCACCGCCGAGGTGCTGTCGCACGTGGACGCGGCGACGGGCAAGCCGTTCGTCGACGTGGTGGTGGACCAGGCGGAGCAGAAGGGCACCGGCCGCTGGACCGTGCAGATCGCCCTCGACCTGGGTGTGCCGGTGTCGGGCATCGCGGAGGCGGTGTTCGCCCGCTCCCTGTCGGGTCACGCGGCACTGCGGGGGGCCTCGCGCGGGCTGGCCGGCCCGAAGCCGACGCCGATGAGCGAGTCGGAGGCGTCCGCGTTCGCCGACCGGGTGGAGCAGGCGCTGTACGCGTCGAAGATCGTGTCGTACACGCAGGGCTTCCACGAGATCGCCGCGGGCAGTGAGGAGTACGGCTGGGACATCGACCTCGGCGCGGTCTCCGCGATCTGGCGCGGCGGGTGCATCATCCGCGCGGCCTTCCTGGACCGCATCCGGGCCGCCTACGACGCGCGGGCGGACCTGCCGAGCCTGCTGTCGGACGAGACGTTCGCGCAGGAGATCGCCGACGCGCAGGACGACTGGCGCGAGGTGCTGATCGCGGCGACCCGGCAGGGCGTGCCGACCCCCGGTTTCGCGGCGGCGCTCGCCTATTACGACGCCCTGCGGGCGGAGCGGCTGCCGGCGGCCCTGACCCAGGGCCAGCGCGACTTCTTCGGCGCGCACACGTACCGCCGCACCGACCGCGACGGCTCGTTCCACACCCTGTGGGGCGACGACCGCTCGGAGGTCCCGGCGTAGGGAGCGCCCCGAAGGGGCGCGGGGATTGCGCGACGCAGGCAGCACCCACCCGCGGACGCGGAACCCCGGCGCCCCGAAGGGGCGCGGGGAACTGCGCGACCCGCCCCACCCACCCGCACGCGCGGGAGGGGCTGATCGCGCCACCTCACAGGAACGCGGGGAACTGCGCGGCCGGGCCCTCACTCACCCGGGAGCTACGCACCCCCAGGGGCGCGGGGAACTGCGCGACCCGCCCCCACCCACCCGCACGCGCGGACGGTGGGTTCAGGTCAACGGCGGCCCGGGCTCCGGGCTCGGCACCGGCTCCGGCCCCGGCGGAATCGGCGAGGGCGACGGCTCGGGCGGCCCCGGATGCGGCGGGGCGGCTGAGGGTTCGGCCCCGGGGGCTGCGGGCCAGGCCCCGGAGGCTGGGCGCCGGGCCGGATCGGGCCCGGGCGGCGGCGGCTCGGGGGCCGGCACCGGGTCAGGCCCGGGACCGGGATGCGCGGGGTCCGGCCCCGGGACGGGCCCCGGAGTCGGTCCCGGCGGGACGGGATCCGGGTACGGGTTCGTCATGACACATGCCCTCCGGCCTGTCGCTCGACGTCGGCTCTGGACTACTCCCCCCGCCTACCCGGCGGCCCTGCCCGCACTCACCCGCGCGCGTGACGACAGCACGCCCGGCCGGCGCACGGGAGGGAATCCCCGACGCGCCGGACGTACCGGGCGGGGACGCGTCAGAACCGCTCCGGATGCTCCGCCAGCCACTGCTTCGCCGCGCGCAGCAGCTCCGGGTCGGCCGCCGGGGCCTCGTCGGGGTGACGCGCGGCCCACCGGACGACGTACGGGCACAGCGGCGCGACCACGGTGCCGGCGCGGGCGGCCAGGGCGTAGAGCTCGCGGGCGAGGGAGCCGGCGATGCCCTTCCCCTCGTGCGCGGCCTCGACGACGGTGTGCACCGGGACGAGGGCGGGAGCGGGGTCGTCGAGGACGAAGTACTCGATGCGGCCGACGACCTCGCCGTCCACCACCGCCTCGAGCCGGCCCGCGGCCCGGTCGTCCCGGATCTCCATGCCGTCCATACCCGTCACGCTCCTGTCTTCAGTCGGGTCGGCGCCCGTCAGACCGTGGCGACGGCCTGGGGGCTGCGCTCCTGGTCCGACCCGGGTACCGGCTCGGACGGGTCGGCGCCGAGGGAGACGATGCGGTTGTCCGCGTCCACGTGCACGACGCGGGGCTTCAACGCCCGTGCCTCGGCGTCGGTCACCTGAGCGTAACTGATGATGATCACCAGGTCGCCCGGGTGCACGAGATGGGCGGCGGCCCCGTTGATCCCGATCACCCCGGACCCGCGCTCACCCTCGATGACGTAGGTTTCCAGCCGGGCCCCGTTGGTGATGTCGACGATGTGCACGAGCTCACCGGGCAGGAGGTCGGCGGCATCGAGGAGATCGGCGTCGATCGTCACGGACCCCACGTAGTGCAGGTCGGCCTGGGTGACGGTGGCCCGATGGATCTTGGACTTGAACATGGTGCGCAGCACGTTGGACTCCTGGGCGTCGGCTCCCTGCCTGCGTGTGCTGGTCAAGGGCTGTTTCGACACCTTACAACGAGTCGCGTTCCCGGGCAGCTGTCCCCAGGGTCCCCGCGACTCGTGCTGATGACCGACTGCTGGGCGCCCTCGGCGTGGGAGAGGGGAATCCGCTCGACGTACACATCATTCGGGACGCCGCACCGGCCGTCAGTCCGTCTCCTGGGCGTGGGGAGCCGTCGCGGGCGGATGGGCCGGGCGGTCCCGCCCGCCGTCACGGCCGGACACCGCGACAACGACCAGCCCCACGAGGACGGCCGCGGCGGCGGCCCGTCCCGCCGCCCGCACCCACCAGCCCGGCCGGGCCGCGCCCCCGCCCGGCGGGCCCAGCCGCTCGGCTCGCCGGGCCGGCCGCAGCAGACGGAGCAACAGCAGCAGTGCGACCGGGAGTTGCAGGAGCCACAGCACGGTGCGCGGCCACTCCCCGTACCAGACGTTGGTCCCGTACAGCAGCGTGTGCCAGACGCTCAGCACGTACACGACGATCACGAAGCGGTGCAGCCGGCGCCAGGTGTTCGCCCCGATGCGGTGCCGGACGTAGAACAGCAGCCCGAGCGGGATGGCCAGGTACAGGGCACCCTGGCCGATCGGGATGGCGATGCGGCCGGTCCCGGAGTCGTACCAGCCCGGCACGAGGGTGTCCGCGAAGGCCACCCACAGCCGCTCCGCCCAGTCCACCTTCGTCTCGTAGCGCACGAGTTCGGCCGCGAACATCAGCGCGTGCGCGAACATCAGCGCCATGGTCGTCAGGCTGGTGGTGCGGTGCCAGCGCTCCAGTACCTGCCGCGACACCGGCAGCCGGGCGGGGCGTGGTCCCGACAGCAGCAGCCCGAGCATGACCGTGCCCCAGGCCCACAGCAGGGCGGACCAGCCGAACGCCTGGCTGAGCAGATACATCCAGTAGGTGCCGGGATCGTCCATGAACGGCATCACCGCGACGGTGTCCGAGGCTCCCGAATCCATGCGCGCCCACAGAAGGGCGAACACGAGCACGGTGACCACCACCGCGGCGGTGGCGTCGGGCAGGGCGGCCGCAGATCGCCGCGCAGCGCGACACGGTCACCGGAGGCCGCTGCTTCCTGACGGGACACCGCCCCGTCCTCGTCCGGCCTCACGTCCGACGTCATCAGGGCCTCCCGGGCACGGGCCATCGCGGCAGCGGTGGCTCATGTGGCGTGAGGCAACAAGTCTGGCTGACGAGGGCGTGATCCTTGGAGCCACAATCAGGCCAGAGCAGCCAGGCGAGGTGCTCGGCTCGGCACGCCCTTTCGCCGTCGGTTCGGGGGAACGTAGGATCGCCTGGTCATCGCCGCGACGGGAGACAGGAAGCCGGTGCGAATCCGGCACGGTCCCGCCACTGTGACCGGGGAGCGCCCCTCCGACATGCCACTGCGCACCGCGCGGGAAGGCGGAGGGAAACGTCGATCCGGGAGTCAGGACACTGGTCCGTCGCGGGCCCGTCCCAAGGAGCGCGGACTCCAGGAGGCTTCACGTGTCCCAGTTGCTCACCCCTGCCCGCACGCGCGGGTTCCTCCGTGCCACGGCCGCTGCCGTGGCCCTTTCGTCGATGGTGTCGGCCGCCGGCTGCGGTTCGTCCGACGAGGGCGGCGGGGACGCGAAGACCACCGCGGCCGTGCACGCGGGCTTCCCGGTCACCATCGACAACTGCGGCGTCACGACGACGTACGACGAGCCTCCGTCGCGGGTGGTCACCATCCACCAGCACCCGGCGGAACTCATGCTCGCCCTCGGGCTGAGGGACCGCATGGTCGGCACGGCCTTCCCCGACTCCGCCGTCCTGCCCGAGCTGAGGAAGGACTACGAGACGATCCCCGAACTGGCGGAGAAGGAACCGTCGTTCGAGAAGATCCTGGACGCCGAACCCGACTTCGTCTACGGCGGCTACGGCAGCGCCTTCGCCGAGAACGAGGGCCGCTCCCGCAAGGCGTTCGCCGACGCCGGCATCGACACCTACCTCAACCGTGAGTACTGCGGCGGGAAGCAGGTGACGATGAAGGACACCTACGACGAGATCCGCACCATCGGCAAGGTCTTCGGTGTTCCGGACCGGGCCGACCAGCTGGTCGAGGACCTCGAGGCCCGCGTCGGCCAGGCCGCCGGCACGGTCGAGGACGAGCCCGAGGTGCCCGTCTTCGTCTACGACAGCGGCGACAAGAGCGCCTTCACCGCCGGCGGCAGGAGCCTGGGCACCGAACTGATCCGGCTGGCGGGCGGCGAGAACGTCTTCGCCGACCTCGACGACGTCTTCGGAGACGTCTCCTGGGAGCAGGTCGTCGAGCGCAAGCCGGAAGCCATCGCCGTCTACGACTACGCCGGCGCCGGAAGCGTCGAGGAGAAGAAGGAGTTCCTGCTCTCCCAGCCCGCGCTCGCCGACGTACCCGCTGTCAGGAACAAGCGGTTCGTCGTCCTGCCGCTGACCGCCACCCTGGTCGGCGTCCGCTCGGCCTACGCGGTCGAGGACCTGGCCCGCGGTCTGCACCCCGAGCGCTTCCGGTGAGCCGGGCCACCACCACCGAGCGGACCGTTCCGCCGCGCAGGACCACCAAGCCGGGGGCGGGCCGTACGAGGTCGGCCGTCACCGTGATCGTCCTCACCGCCCTGCTCGTCGTCTCCGCCACGGCCGGCCTCGCCATCGGCTCCGTGCACGTGCCGCCGGGCCAGGTGTGGGGCATCGTGACGCACGCCCTGGGCGCCGACTGGCGGGAGCCGGACTGGCCGCGGGCACGGGAGACCATCGTGGTGGACGTGCGGGCGCCTCGGGTACTGCTCGGCGCGGTCACCGGCGCCGGCCTCGCGGTCGTCGGCACCGCCCTCCAGGCCCTGGTGCGCAACCCGCTCGCCGAGCCCTACCTGCTGGGCGTCTCCTCCGGCGCGTCCCTCGGCGCGGTCTCCGTGATCGTGCTCGGTGTCAGCCTCTTCGGACCGGTCTCCCTGTCGGTGGCCGCCTTCCTGGGCTCCCTGGGCGCCCTTGTGCTCGTGTACGCCACCGCCCGCACCGGCGGACGCATCACCTCGTCACGGCTGGTGCTCTCCGGGGTGGCGGTCGCGGCGGTGCTCACCGCGGTCCTCGATCTGCTGCTGCTCACCACCGGCCGCGGCAACGAGGCACGCGCGGTCCTCGCCTGGACCCTCGGCGGTCTCGGCGGTGTCAACTGGGGCACGCTGTGGCTGCCGAGCACGGCCCTGCTGCTCGGTGTCGGCGTCCTCATGGCGCAGGCCCGCAACCTGAACGTGCTGCTGGCCGGGGAGGAGGCGGCGACCACGATGGGGCTGGACGTGGCCCGGTTCCGCGCCCGGCTGTTCGTCCTGCTCTCCCTCGTCACGGGCGTGCTGGTCGCGGCGGCCGGACCGATCGGCTTCGTCGGCCTGATGATGCCGCACATCGTGCGTCTGTTCGTCGGCGGCGACCACCGCCGGGTCCTGCCGACGGCGGCACTCGGCGGGGCGGTCTTCCTGGTCTGGGCCGACATCGCCGCCCGGACGGTCGCCGCACCCATGGAGATACCCGTCGGCGTCCTCACGGCTCTGTGCGGCGGGCCGTTCTTCCTGTGGCTGATGCGCCGGGACGCACGGCGCGGCACCGACCGGGGAGGGGCATGACCGCGACCGAACTGAGCGTCGACGGTGTCACGCTCACCGCCGGAGCCCGCCACCTGGTACGCGACGTGTCCTTGACCGCCCGCCCGGGCGAGACCATCGGGCTCGTCGGTCCCAACGGCAGCGGGAAGTCCAGTCTCCTGCGCACCGTGTACCGCGTCCTGCGACCCGACGCCGGCCAGGTCCGGGTCGACGGCAACGACGCCTGGGCACTGCCGGTGCGGCAACTGGCCCGCACCGTGGCGGCGGTGGTGCAGGAGTCGGCAGCCGACTTCGACCTCGCCGTCCGTGAGGTCGTCGCCATGGGCCGCACCCCGCACAAACGGCTCCTCGCCGGGGACACCCCCGAGGACGCCGAACTCATCGACTCCGCACTCCTCGCCGTCGACGCGCTCCACCTGGCCGACCGCCCCTTCGACCGGCTCTCCGGGGGCGAACGCCGGCGTGTCCTCATCGCTCGCGCCCTCGCCCAGCAGCCCACGCTCCTCGTCCTCGACGAACCCACCAACCACCTGGACGTCCGCCACCAGTTGTCCGTGCTCGGCACGCTGCGCCGCCTGCCCGCCACCGTGCTGCTCGCCCTGCACGACCTCAACCTGGCCGCCTATTACTGCGACCGCCTCTACGTGCTGCACGACGGTGAGGTCACCGCCTGCGGCCCGCCCGCCGAGATCCTCACCCCTGGGTTGCTGGCCGAGGTGTACGGAGTGGCGGCGGAAGTCGCCACCCATCCGCGTACGGGCGCCCCGCAGGTGACGTTCCTCCCCGAGGAGCCAGGCGGCTGACGGGTCCGTCCGGTCCTGCCGCTACCCGGTGGACGCCGCGACGGTGCGGATCACCGGGGAGTCCAGCGCGGTGTTGCGGTTCCGTCCCACCGGCGGGGGTCGTCCTCGAGCACGGAGCGATCCCACTTCCCCAGCACGGCGGCGGCTTCGTAGGTGGTGCGGAAGAACTCGGCGACCGCGTCGTCGGGGTCGGGGGCGGAACGGACGGCCTCGTAGGGAATGAGGAACTGCTGGAACTCGGAACTGAAGTGGGCACCTTCGGGTCCGACCGGGTGGTCGGCGAAACCGTCCGGCGCGGGATAGGCATAGGCGTAGAAGGCGCCTTCCTCTCCCCCACCAGGCCAGAACCCGCAGCTCGACAGCTCTCGGGAGTATCCCTCGACCATGACCCAGTCCCGCAGTTGGGGCACCACGGGATGCGGAGGAGCCTTCCGCCCGGAAAAGCGCGTGCAGGCGAGGTCCATCGCTCCCCAGAAGAAGTGCACCGGGCTGACCTTGCCGACGAAGTGCGACCGGAACTCGCCCATGACCCGGTGCGCCTGCAGCAGCTGTCGCCAGAACAGGGCGGCCGCGTCACCGTCGTAGGAGGCGTGGTCGTGATCCTCGGCGAAGGGGATCGCCGGCTCCACCTCGTTCGGGTACGGACGGATCGGGGCCTCGATCCCGAGCGCGTCGAGCGCGTGCAGGACCTGGGCGTAGAACTCGGCGACCGGCATGGGCCGGAGCGGGAAACCTCGCTCGCCGCCGTCGCTGCTGCGCACCTCGAGCCGGTGTCCGACGAAGTCGAATGCGATCTCGAAGGCCCCGGTGCGGTACGGGACGGCCGAGGTCGTCAGCCCGCGGGGATCGACGTACAGCGTGACCTGCCACCAGTGGTTGACCATCGGTGCGTGGGCCATGCGGATCTTGCCCACGATCTGGGTCCACATGTGCAGAGTGTCGCGGGTGGCGGTCCAGTCCGAGACCCGGAGGCTCGGCCAGCTGGTCGTGGCCATCGCTTCTCACGTCCTTGGAATCGCTTCGCGGGGCTCAGTCGTGTCCGGGACCGAGCATGCCCGTCGCGCGGTGCTCGAGGCCGTCCTCGTTGCCTCTGACCAGGGCGGCCGCCGACCAGTCCATCGTAGGCGCCCTCTCCTCGTCGAGCACGCCTGGACATCCGGGGGCCGTTCGACCACCTGGCGGGTCATCGCGGTGTGTCAACGGCCTGCCACGCACGAGGGCGGCCAGGGGGCCGGTCAGGAGGCCGGCGTCCCTTTCGTCGAACGCCCACCGGAAGTCCGCGGTTCGTCCGGCCCATTTTGTCTAGACCTCTTGTCCAGCTCCTCCCCCGCGGGCTACGTTGCCCGCTGTTCGGAGCCCTTCGCGTTTCCTTCAACTCCCGTGCCCCACAGGCCGGAAGGAGCATGCCCGCATGCAGGACCGGAGTCTGTCCAGGCGGTCCGTCCTCGCCTCCGCGACCGTGGTCGCCGCCGGCGCGACGGGCCTCGCGGGCGTGGCGGCCACCCCCGCCGCCGCGCACGGGCGCGACAAGCGCCTCAAGAAGATCATCGCGAGGATGAGTGTCGAGGCCAAGGTCGGCCAGCTGTTCGTGCCGTACTTCTACGGCGCGTCGGCGACCTCGCCCAGCCAGGCCGACCAGGAGCGCAACCTCCGTGAACTCGGCGTCCGTACCGTCGCCGAGCTCATCGCCAAGTACCACCTCGGCGGTGTCATCTACTTCTCGGGCTGGACGAACAACATCCACGACCCCCGCCAGGTCGCCGAGCTGTCGAACGGCGTGCAGCGGGCCTCGCTGTCCCTGCCCACCCCCATCCCCTCCCTGATCTCCATCGACCAGGAGCACGGGGCCAACGTCCGGGTCGGCAGCGGGGCCACCCAGTTGCCGGGCGCGATGGCGCTGGGCGCGGGCCACTCGCTGTCCGACGCCCGCACGGCCGCCCGCATCTCGGGCACTGAGCTGGCCGCCCTGGGCATCCACCAGAACTTCGCCCCGGTCGCCGACGTCAACGTCAATCCGGCCAATCCCATCATCAACATCCGCTCCTTCGGCGCGGACGCCCGCGAGGTGGGCCGCATGGTGGCGGCACAGGTGACCGGCTACCGGCGAGCCTCCGTCGTCGCCTGCGCCAAGCACTTCCCCGGCCACGGCGACACCGGGCAGGACAGCCACACCGAGCTGCCCGTGATCACCCACACCCGCGAGGAGTGGGAGCGCATCGACGCCCCGCCCTTCCAGGCCGCCATCGCCGCCGGCGTCGACTCGATCATGACCGCTCACCTCCAGGTCCCCGCGCTCGACCCCAGCAACGATCCGGCCACCCTGTCGCCCAAGATCCTCCAGGGCGTGCTGCGCGGCGAGCTGGGGTTCGACGGGGTGATCGTCACCGACGCCCTGAACATGGCCGGCGTACGCACCAAGTACGGCGACGACCGCGTGCCCGTCCTCGCGCTCAAGGCCGGGGCCGACCAACTGCTGTTCCCGCCGGACATCGACGTCGCCTACCACGGCGTCCTGGCCGCCGTCCGCGACGGAGAGATCACCGAGGAACGGCTCGACGAGTCGGTCCTGCGCATCCTCCGCCTCAAGGACAAGGCCGGACTCCTCGGCGGCAGCCCGCTCACCTCCCCCAGGGAGGTCGACCGGGTCGTCGGCTCCCGGCAGCACCGGATCGCCGCCGACCGCATCGCCGAGCGCACCACCACCCTGCTGGTCAACGAGGGCCGCACGCTCCCGCTGCGCCGCGGGCAACGCAAGCTGCTCGTGGTCGGCGCCGGCCCGGCCTTCCCGACCGACGACACCCGGAGCACGGTGCCCGAACTGGCGAAGGCCTTCGACGCCTTGGGCTACGACACCGCCCACCTCGTCACCGGCCGCTCGCCCGACGCCGCCGCGATCGACGCCGCCGTGGCCGCCACGCGGGGCGGACGCGTGGTCGTCACCACGGACAACGTCGGCACCACCAGCGCCCAGCGCACCCTGGTGTCCCGGCTGCTCGCCACCGGCGTGCCCGTCGTGCATCTCGCCGTGCGCAACCCGTACGACATCGCCCACCTCGACGGTGTCCCCGCCTCGTTGGCCTCCTACTGCTGGACCGAGGTCGAACTGCGCGCCGCGGCCCGGGTGATCGCCGGCCGGGTCGCACCGCGCGGCACGCTGCCGGTCCCCGTCCAGCGCGCCGACGACCCGGCCGAGGTCCTGTTCCCGTCCGGGTACGGGCTGTCGTACGGCCGCTGACGCTCCCGTCCTCCGTCGCCGGCCGCGTCCCGTACGCCGACGGGCAAGCCGATCGCGGGGGTCACCGCCCGGGTACGGCGGTGACCCCCGCGATCATGAAGGGACGGGCCGCGTCAGGCGCGGGTCCAGCGCTGGTTGCTGCCGCCCGAGCAGGTGTAGATCTGGACCTGGGTGCCGTTGGCGGTGCCGGCGCCGACGGCGTCGAGGCAGCGGCCGGACTGGACGCCGACGATGGAACCGTCGGAGTTCAGGCGCCACTTCTGGTTGTCGCCGCCCCAGCAGCTGTAGATCTGGACCTTGGAGCCGTTACCGGTGCCGGCGGCGTCCAGGCACTTGTTGCCGTAGACCCTCAGCTCACCGGAGGAGGTGAGCTCCCACTGCTGGTTGGTAAGGCCGTTGCAGTCGTACAGCTGCACCTGCGTGCCGTCGGACGTGCCGGCGTTCGGCACGTCCAGGCAGCGGTTCGAACCGACGCCCTTGATGGCGGTGCCGTCACCCGGCTCCGGGTCGGGGTCCGGGTCGCCGCCAGTGCCCGCGTTGAGGGCGTTCAGCACCGCGCTGTACGCCTGCTTCTTGCTGCCGTCGTTGTTGAACAGCAGCGGGGTGTCCCCCGAACGCCACGAGTCCATGTCACGCACGCCCCAGACGGTCACGCCGAGGCAGCGGGAAACGGCCAGGCAGTCGTTGACCACGGCCGCGTAGGTGGTCGGCGAGGCGCCCTGGATGTCGAGCTCGGTGATGGCCACGTCGACGCCGAGCGCGGCGAACTCCTGCAGGGTGGTGCGGAAGTTGCTGTTGTAGGGGCTGCCGCTGTTGAAGTGCGACTGGAAGCCGACGCAGTCGATCGGGACGCCGCGCTGCTTGAAGTCCTTCACCATGCGGTACATGGCCTGGGTCTTGGCCCAGGTCCAGTTCTCGACGTTGTAGTCGTTGTAGCAGAGCTTGGCGGACGGGTCGGCGGCGCGCGCGGTGCGGAAGGCCACCTCGATCCAGTCGCTGCCGCTGCGCTCCAGGTTGGAGTCGCGCCGGGCTCCCGAATTGCCGTCGGCGAAAGCCTCGTTCACCACGTCCCACTGCGCGATCTTGCCCTTGTAGTGGGCCATCACACCGTTGATGTGGTCGATCATCGCCTGGCGCAGCGCGCTGCCACCGAGGCTCTGCATCCAGCCGGGCTGCTGGGAGTGCCAGGCCAGCGTGTGGCCGCGCACCTCCTTGCCGTTCTGCACCGCCCAGTTGTAGATGCGGTCGGCGTTGGTGAAGTTGAACTGCCCGCGCTGCGGCTCGGTGGCGTCGATCTTCATCTCGTTCTCGGCCGTCACCGAGTTGAACTCGCGGTTCGCGATCGACGCGTACGTCGAGTCGCTCAGGCGGTTCGCGGCGATGGCGACGCCGAAGTAGCGGCCGCTCTGCGCCGCCGCGGCGCCGAGGGTCGACTCGGCGGCATGGGCGGCCGGCGGCGGCGCGGCCAGTGCGCCGACCGCGCCGAGCGCGCCGACGAGCAGCGTGGGGACCAGGACGCGGAATTTCCGCCGGAGGGCGGCTCTGGGGAGGGCATAGGAGCCCATTGCGGTGCCTCCAAGGTAGGTATGACGGATCACCCGACCGACAGCGCGGGTCCGGGGGAACCCGGAAGGACTGCATGCGGTGCGTGGATCCGTCGTGCAGCTGTGCGCGGCTCTGTGGTGCGGCATGTCCGCACAGGACAGTTTGTTCGACATTTCGAACTGCGGCCGGGTTGCCAGACAGGATGATTAGGGGTTGCCGAGTACGCGTCAACCCTCCCGGCAGAAAAAGTTTCTGTTCCTCTTTCGAAACTTTCGCATCCACGCATGGTCGTCCACCATGCCCAGAACTAGCGGTTGTTTGCGGCCAGATCGGCGACGGGCCTTGACCGGATGCCCTCCGCTTTCTACCTTGTGGCGTCACAGAGCCGGAATCACATCGAAACATTCGGACCCCTTTCCGCCCTGCGCGGTGGCCGCTCCGCCGTTCGCCGGCGTCATGTCCCCCCACTTCGAGGAGGCCGTCCCATGTGGCTTCGCCACACCCTTCCCGTCCGTTCCAGACGTTTACTCGGTGTCCTCGCTCCCCTGCTGCTGCTCGCCACCTTCCTCGGCGCCCAGCCCGCCGAGGCGGCGACGGTGGACACCAATGCCTCGTACGTGCTGGTGAACCGCAACAGCGGCAAGGCGCTGGACGTCTACAACCTGGCGACGAACGACGGCGCCCGGATCACCCAGTGGTCGAGGAACGACCAGAGCCAGCAGCAGTGGCAGTTCGTCGACTCCGGGAACGGCTGGTACCGCCTGAAGTCCCGTCACTCCGGCAAGGTGCTGGACGTCCACAACTGGTCCACCGCGAACGGCGGTTCGATCGTCCAGTGGTCCGACCTGAACGCCGCCAACCAGCAGTGGCGGCTGGCCGACAGCCCGGACGGCCACGTACGCCTCATCTCCCGCCACAGCGGCAAGGCCCTCGAGGTGCAGGGCGCCTCCACCGCCGACAACGCGAACGTCGTCCAGTACGACGACTGGGGCGGGACCAACCAGCAGTGGCAGCTCGTCAAGGTCGGCTCGGACACCGGGAACCCCGGCGACCCGGGCGTCTGCGACCTGCCGTCGAGCTACCGCTGGAGCTCCACCGGCGCCCTGGCGCAGCCGCGGCAGGGATGGGTGTCGCTCAAGGACTTCACCGTCGCCCCCTACAACGGCAAGCAGCTCGTCTACGCGACCACGCACGACACCGGGACGCGTTGGGGTTCGATGAACTTCGGCCTGTTCGGAGCCTGGTCGGAGATGGGCTCGGCGAGCCAGAACACGATGAACAGCTCCACGGTCGCGCCCAGCCTCTTCTACTTCGCGCCGAAGAACATCTGGGTGCTGGCCTACCAGTGGGGCGGCACCGCCTTCTCCTACCGGACGTCGACCGACCCCACCAACCCCAACGGCTGGTCGTCCGAGCAGGTGCTGTTCTCCGGGAGCATCTCCGGCTCCGGAACGGGCCCCATCGACCAGGCACTCATCGGTGACGGCACGAACATGTACCTGTTCTTCGCCGGCGACAACGGCAAGATCTACCGGACGAGCATGCCGATCGGGAACTTCCCCGGCAGCTTCGGCTCGACCTCGACCGTGGTCATGAGCGACACGACGAACAACCTGTTCGAAGCCCCGCAGGTGTACAAGCTGCAGGGCCAGAACCGCTACCTCATGATCGTCGAGGCGATCGGTTCGCAGGGCCGGTACTTCCGCTCGTTCACCGCGACCAGCCTGGGCGGCAGCTGGACGCCCCAGGCCGCGACGGAGAGCAACCCCTTCGCCGGCAAGGCCAACAGCGGTGCCACCTGGACCAACGACATCAGTCACGGCGAGCTGCTGCGGACCAGCGCCGACCAGACCATGACCGTCGACCCCTGCAACCTGCAACTGCTGTACCAGGGCCGCAGCCCCAACTCCGGAGGTGACTACGGCCTGCTGCCCTACCGCCCGGGCCTGCTGACCCTGCAACGCTGAGAAGCCCTGTTCCGAGGGGGAGCCGGTGCGGCGGGTTCCGGTGTCATGCCGGACCCGCCGCACCGTCGTGCGGACGGAGGCAGCGTCGCACCAGGTCCAGCGTGCGTCCGGTGACCGTGTCGAGCGGGGCACCGCCGTCCACGGCGGCCAGGGCCGTGTGGAGCATCCCGGCGATCAGGTCCGCGGTGAGCGCGGGCTCCGGGGCGCCGAGCTCCCGGACGGCCGCGCGGAACGGCTCGACCTGCTCCAGGTGGAGCTCGACCAGGCGCTCCTGGCAGGCGGGCGGGAGGCCGGCGTTCATGAGGGCGGCGGCCGGCCGGTGGGCGCCCTCGGCACCGAGGCGCAGACTTTCCCGGAAGAACGCCTCGACCCGCTCCACCGGGCCCTCCGCCGTGGCCATCGCGCGGGCGAGTGCCTCGTTGGACCGCCGGAAGGCCTCCTCGGTGACGGTGGCCAGCAGGGCCGCCGAGGAGTCGAAGTACTGGTACACGCTGGAGCGTGCCAGGCCCGCGCGGGCGCCGACCGCCGCCGGGGTGACGGCGGCGGCGCCCTCGTTCACCAGGATGTCGATCGCCACGCCGATCAGCGTCTCGCGCTGGTGCGCACGGTGCTCGGCGACGGTGGCGGCGTTGATCTTCGGCATGCGGGCGGGACTCCTGGCTGACGGACGGGGCCGGGCGGCACGGCGCCGGCCGCCCGGTTCAGGACAGCCGGCCGTCGACCATCTCGTGCACCCGGTCGGCGGCGTCCATTATCGCCGTGTCGTGGGTGACCATGACGGTCGCGGTGCCGTGCCGGTGGGTCTGCTCGGCGATCAGCCGTACCGCTTCGGCGGATCGCTCCCGGTCCAGCGCGGAGGTGGGCTCGTCCACCAGCAGGACGGCGGGTGAGGTCATCAGGGCGCGGGCCAGACCGGCGCGCTGGCGTTCGCCTCCGGACAGCTGGTGCGGGCGGGAGCCGGCGCGGTGCGCCAGGTCGACCGCCTCGATGAGTTCGTCGGCCCGGGTCCGGGCCGCGGCGTCCAGGCGTCCGTCGATGTGCAGGGGCAGCAGGAGCTGTTCCCGTACGGTCAGGGACGGAAGCAGGTTCGACTGCTGGAAGACGAAACCGATGTGGCGCCGGCGGGCCGCCGTGCGCTCCTTGTCGGACAGGGCGGTCAGCTCCGTGCCGGCGATGTGCACCGCGCCCGAGGTGGGCCGCTGGAGTCCCCCCGCGACGGCGAGCAGGCTGGACTTGCCGGATCCCGAGGGGCCGACGACGGCGACGAACTCGCCCGGGGCGACGGTCAGTCCGACGTGGTCGAGGGCGGTGACGGCGGTGTCGCCGTCACCGAGGGTCAGGCTGACGTCGTGCAGGCGCAGCCCGCCGGAGCCGGTGGCGTCCGGGGCGGCCCGGTGGTCGGTGCTGGTCGTGGTCATCGGGTGGCTCCCAGGGCGGTCAGGGGGTCGACGGCGGTGATGCGGCGGACGGCGACGACGGCGCCCACGGTCCCCAGGCCGATGAGCAGGCCGGCGGACGTGGCGATGGCGGGGGCGGACAGGGAGAACGGCGCCTTGCCGATCATCGCGCTGCCCAGGGCGAGACCGGCGGCGGTGCCCACGGCCGTGGCGGCGACGAGGACGGCGACGACCTGGGCGAGGGCGTCGCGCAGGATGTAGCCGGTGGGGGCGCCGAGCGCCTTCAGCAGGGCGATCTCGGGCTTGCGCTGGACGGTCCAGACGGTGAAGAAGGCGCCGACGACCAGGGCGGAGATGGCGTAGAGGAAGCCCTTGATCAGGGCCATGGTGCTGGACTCCGCCGTGTAGCCGGGAGACGCGCCGTAGGTGGTCTCCTTGCTGTCGGCGCGGGTGCCGGTGGCCTTCTCGACGGCGGTGACGTCGGCGCCGTCCTCCAGGGTCAGGGCGACGGCCGTGGCCTGGCGGAGCGCGGCCTCGGGCAGCGCGCCGGGCAGGCCGTAGTGGAGGTGGCGCCAGGTGTCGAGGTCGGCGTAGGCGACACCGATGTGGCCGTAGGAGACGGTGTCGTCGACGAGGCCGACCACCGTCAGCCTGACCTCGCTCTTGTCGGCGGTCAGAACGTCCCCGACGCGCACGCCCAGGTCGGCGATCTCCTGGGTGATGACGATGCCGCCACCGCCGTCCTTCAACCCCTTCCCCTCCCCGGGGCTCGGGGCCAGGGGCGAGTCGGGCGCCATGCCGAAGACGGCGAGGTTGACCTGCTCGCCCTTCTGCCCGCCCTGGGTCACCTGGGCGTTGACCAGGGCGTTGCCGAACGGTTCGGCCCGCTTCACACCGGGGGCCTCGGACCAGGCCTCCCAGTCCTCCTGCTCCACGGTGGAACGGGAGAACTGTTCGCTGGTCGCCTTCCCGTCGAAGGCCATGTGGGTCACGGGCAGCGCGCGCAGCCCGGAGATACCGGCGTCCGCCAGTCCGGAGGCGAGCCCCGAGAGGAGGACGCCGAGGACGGCGATGAGGGCGACCACGGCGCCCATCAGGGCGAAGCGGCCGCGGGCGAAGCGCAGATCGCGTAGGGCAAGAAACACGGGAACTCCGGGCTGCGGGGAGAGGGGGGCGCGGCACGCACGCCCTTTACTCGCACTTGACGACACGAGCGTCGGCATCCTATCGGATGTTACCGACACATGCGTCGGGACCTTTCCGCTCCGCGCGTCCGCACTTTCAACCGATCACCCGCCACCCCTTGACACCACCCCCGGCCGCTCGTCACTGTAATGGCGATTCTAGAACGTAACTTCTAGGTTTCGTCGATGGAACGCGGCTGGTCAGCGTTCCGCCTCCTCCTTTGCGGGCCGCCGCCCCGGCGTCGGTCCGCTCTGTCCCGGAACAGGGGAACCCGCATGAGGATCACCGACCACATCCCGCAGGAGAGAATGAGCGGGCTGCAGAAACGCGCCGTCGTCATCGCGATCACCCTGGTCGTGCTCGACGGGTACGACGTCTCCCTCACGTCGTTCTCCGCGCCCTACATCGAGAGGGGCTTCGGCGTCTCGAAGGCGGAACTCGGACTGGTCATGTCCGGCGCCCTGATCGGCATGCTCGTGGGTTCGATCATCGTCGCGCCGCTCGCCGACCGCATCGGCCGGCGCAAGATGGGCGTCATCGCCACCACGACGATCGCGGTGGGCATGTTCATCGGCCCGTTCGCCACTCCGGAGACCGGAACCTGGCCCCTGGTCCTGAGCCGCATCGTCACCGGCGTGGGAGTCGGCTGTCTGGTGGCCGTGGTCGGCGTCATCCTCACCGAGTACACGGGCAAGCGGGTGTACGCCCTGGTCATGGCGGTCTACGCCGCCGCCATCAACATCGGCGGACTGCTCGGCTCGATGATCGTCGGCCCGATGCTCGACGCCCGCGGCTGGCAGTTCGGCTGGTGGATCGGGTTCGTCCTCAGCGCGATCGCCGCGGTCGCCACGTACGCGCTGCTGCCCGAGTCGTTGGCCTGGCTCTCCGAGGGCCGCCGCCCCGACTCCCTGCAGCGGCTCAACGCGCTGCTCGCGAAGATGCACCGGCCCGCGCTCACGGCGCTTCCCGTGCCGGAGTCCACGGGAGTCAAGGCGAAGGGCTCGCTGCGCACCGTCTTCACCGGCCGGACCGGCGTCTACACCCTGCTGATGATCGTCGGCTACATCGCCTACATGCTCAGCTTCTACTTCATGACCAACTGGGCCCCCAGCAGCGTGGCCTCCGCCAACGACAACCCCGCGCTGGCCCCGCAGCTCGTCACCGCCTTCAGCATCGGCGGCATCCTCGGCAACGTCCTCTTCGGCTACCTGGGCGGCAGGATCAGCATCCGCGTCCTCGCCCCCGTCTTCCTGCTCCTGGCCACCTTCACCCTGTCGCTGTTCGGCATCATCGGCTCCCAGATGCCCACCGCCTGGTGGACCCTGTTCGCCGCCTCCTTCTTCGTCTGCTCGGGCACCGCGGCCTTCTACACGATCGTCCCGACGCTCTACCCGACGCTGGCCCGCTCGACCGGCTTCGGTGTGGTCATCGGCGTCGGCCGGTTCGGCGGCATCGCCGCCCCGGTCATCGGCGGCGCGGCCTTCGACGCCGGCTGGGGCACGGGCGTGGCCTTCACCGTCTTCTCCCTGCCGATGCTGCTCGCCGGCGTCAGCATCATCGTCCTCCACCTGGCCCAGCGCCGCCCCGACGCGGGCGAGGCCCAGCGCCCCGAACCCGCGCTCTCCGGCACGTCCGCCTAGCGGCCGTCCGCACCCTCCCAGAAAGGAACCAGCACCATGCCGCTGGCCGTCGCAGCGCTCTCCCACGCGCCGTCCTTCGGCAACGTCGACCCGGGCGGGGAGACGTTCGCCGAGATCAATGCCGCCATCGACGAGGTCAGGGAGTTCGTCTCCGCGTACGACCCCGATCTCGTCGTGGTGTTCGGGCCCGACCACTTCAACGGCCAGCTCTACTCGCTGATCACCCCGTGGGTGATCGGAGCGGTCGCCGAGGGCATCGGCGACTACGGCACCACCGCGGGGCCGCTCCCCGTCGACGCCGACGCCGCCCGGGCCCTGCACGCCGCCGTCCTGGCCGAGGGCATCGACATCGGCCGCAGCGAGCGGATGACGGTCGACCACGGCATCGTCCAGCCCCTGGACTTCGTGTTCGGCAAGGACTTCACGCAACCGATCGTGCCGGTGTTCGTGAACGCGATCGGCCTGCCCCTCTCCCCCATGCGGCGGGTGCGCCTGATGGGCGAGGCGTTCGGCCGGGCCGCCCGGGCCCTGGACAAGAAGGTGCTGTTCCTCGCCTCGGGCGGCATCTCCCACAACCCCCCGATCCCCCGCTGGGACGGCGCCCCGGGCACCGTGCGGGAACGTCTGGTCGCCTACGCGCCCTCCCCCGAGGAGCGGCACGAGCGCGAGCAGATGATCGTCAAGGGCATCCGGGCGATCGCCGACGGCAAGGCGCCGAGCGACCCGCTGAACGAGGAGTGGGACAAGCTCGTCCTCGACACGTTCCGCTCCGGCGACCTCACCCCGGCCGACGGCTGGGAGAACGGCTGGTTCGTGGCGGAGGGCGGCTCGGCCGCGCACGAGATGCGCAGCTGGATCGCGGCCTACGCGGCCCTGTCGACCGCCGGACCCTACCGCTTCGCCGTCGACCGCTACTGGGCGGTCGAGAAGTGGGGCGCGGGCTTCGCCGTGCAGGCGGCGGTGACGGCGTGAGCGGGGCGGAGAGGGCGCACCTGGCGACCCTGTGGGAAGAGATCGCGGACCTGGAGCACGCGCTGCGGTACGTGGACGCGGGCGGCTGCCGCACCCGGGTCCTCGACATCGCCGGGGCGTCCCCGGACGCGCAGACGGTCGTCCTGGCCAGCGGCACCAGCGGCCACATCGAGGCGTGGACGCAGAACGTCCGCGCGTTCGCCGAGGCCGGTTTCCGGGTGGTCGGCTACGACTACCCGGGCCACGGCTACACCGCGCTCGCCGACCACCCGCTCGAGATCCGCGACTACGAGGAGCACCTGCTGGCGCTGCTCGACGCGCTGGAGCTGGACCGGGTGCACCTCGCCGGTGAGTCGCTCGGCGGCTGGCTGGCGCTGAAGTTCGCGCCGAAGCACCCCGAACGTCTGCGCACGGTCATCCTGTCCGCGCCGGGCGGCCGGGTGATCGGCGAACCGCAGCTGGACCGGACCCAGTCGGTGAGCGCGAAGGCGGTGAGCGAGCCGACCTTCGAGAACGTGAGGAAGCGTCTCCAGGTCGTGATCCACGACCCGCGGAACATCACCGACGAGCTGGTCCGCGTCCGCCAGGCGATCTACGCCCGCGACGGGTTCAGCATGGCGAACGTGTCCGCGCTGCGGGAGCCGGAGCGGCGTTGGCGCAACCGCGTGACCGACGACGACTTCGCGGCCGTCCCGGTCCCCGCCCTGATGGTGTGGACCGACAACGAGCCGACCGGCGACGAGGCCGAGGGCGAGCGCCTGTGCGGGCTGATCACGGACGGCGAGTACCTGCTGGTCCGCGGCGCCGCGCACTGGCCGCAGTGGGAGGGTGCCGCCGAGTTCAACGCCGCGGCGGTCGCCTTCCTCCAGAAGCATGCCTGACGAAAGGACCGGAGTGAGCGTCACCCGGGAGACCATCAGCGAGATCGCGCGCGAGCTGTTCGAGGCCAAGCGCGGCGTGTACACGGTGCCGTACGTGAGCCCCCGGCTGCCCGAGCGCGACCTCGACTCCGCCTACGCGATCTCCGCCGAGTTCGCCGCCCTGCGCGAACGCGAACTCGGGGTGAGGCGGGTGGGCCGCAAGGTCGGCCTGACCAACGCCCTCGTGCAGCAGCGCGTGGGCATCGACGAGCCGGACTACGGGATCATCCACGACGACATGGTGCACCCCTCGGGCACGCGCCTGCCGCTGTCCGCGTACAACCGCCTGCTCATCGAGGCGGAGGTCGCGTTCGTGCTGAAGAGCGACGTCCTCGAGCCCTCCCGTGCGTGCGTGGAGGCCGCCATCGACTACGTGACGCCCGCTTTCGAGGTCGTCGACTTCCGCTACGCCGGTTCCGTCGGGCAGATCGTCGACACCATCGCGGACAACGCCGGCTGCAGCGGAGTCGTCCTCGGCGAGGAACGGCATCCGTACGGCGAGGTCGACCTGACCCAGGTCGAGATGGTCATCACCGGTGGCGGTCAGGAGATCACCCGGGGTGTCGGTGCCAACGTGCTGGGGGACCCGGTCAACGCGGTCGTCTGGCTGGCCGGGACCGCGCTGCGCACCGGCGAGCCGCTGCGCGCCGGCGAGGTGCTGCTGTCGGGCTCCATCGGCTACATCGAGCCGTGGCCCGCCGACGTCGAGTGCGTCGCCACCGTCACCGGGCTGGGTCGCGTGGTCGCGACCGCCGATTCGAAAGGCTGAACATGACTGACTACCGTCCCGTCGACGCGATCACCCGCGTCGAGATCGAGCAACTCGTCACCGAGATGCTTCACCGCCTCGACCACCATCGCGCGGACACCACCTGGGAGCTGTACACCGAGGACGGCGTCTCCATCGGCCCGATGGGCGACATGGACCGCGAGGCCATGAAGGTGTGGGGTGCCAGGCGGGCCCGGCAGACGGACGTCGTCGGCCGTCACTTCATCGGCGGGATCCGCCTGGTGTGGGCCGAGGACGGGGACGAGGTCGAGGGCACCGTGCAGTACCTGACCTTCCGCGACACGGGCGAGCCGCAGACGCTGCCCGCGTCGGTCGGTGAGTTCCGCGAGCGCTACCGCAAGGTGGACGGCCGGTGGCTGTTCGCCCGCCGGGAGATCGTGCCGGTCTTCGGCGGCCGGGCGGCGGCGGCCCACGCGGCGCGCGTGGCCGGACAGGAAGGGCCGGCCCGGTGAAGCGGGACGCTCTCGGCGGCGGACGGCATCCGATCCTGTACCACCAGACGGTCCCGGCGTTCTCGGTGCCGGAGTGGGCGGTGGCCGCCGGTTACGACGGCGTGATCCTCGACCTCCAGCACGGGGAGCTGGGGCTGGAGGCGGCCTGCGGGATCCTGCGCTCGATCCCCCGGGACAACGCCTACGCGTACGCCCGGGTGGGCTCGCTGGACCCCGCGCCGGTCCTGCGGCTCCTGGACAGCGGGGCCCGCGGCATCGTCGCGCCGACCGTCGAGTCCCGGTCCCAGGCCGAGGCCCTGGTCGCCGCCACCAAGTACCCGCCGGCCGGCAACCGCAGTCTCGGCCCCTCCCGGCCCGCGTTGTACCCGGGAGACTCCTACACCGACGCGGGCAACCGGGCGGTGTCGGCCGTCGCGCAGATCGAGACGAGCACCGGAGTCCACCGGGCCGAGGAGATCGTCTCGGCCCCCGGCCTGGACTCGGTCTACATCGGCCCGGCCGACCTCGCCGTCTCCTACGGCCTGCCCGGGCGCGGCGACTGGGAGGAGGGCCCGGTGCGCGAGGCGATCGTTCACCTCCGCGAGGTGACGCGCGCGCACGGCGTCACCCTCGGCATCTACTCCGGCCGTCCGGAGTACGCCGCCCGCCTGTTCGCCGACGGCCTCGTCGACTACGTCGGCCTCGGCATCGATCTCGTCCTGCTGAACCGCGCGTTCGGCGACACCATCGCCGGGCTCGGCCCGGCACGATCCGCACGGAGCACCACATGAACAAGGCCTGCGACGTCCTCGTCGTCGGGGCGGGTCCGGTCGGCCTGACCCTGGCCAACCTGCTGGGGCAGCAGGGCATCGACGTACTGGTCGTCGAGCGGGAGCACGAACTCGTCGACTACCCGCGGGCCGTGGGCATCGACGACGAGGCACTGCGCGCGATGCAGACCGCCGGCCTGGTCGACGAGGTGCTTCCGCACACCATCCCGGACCAGAAGATCTACATGATCAACGGTGCCGGGGCGATCCTGTCCGAAGTGAACCCGACGACACGTGAGTTCGGCTGGCCGCGCCGCAACGGCTTCGTGCAGCCGCTGGTCGACCGGGTGCTGCTCGCCGGCCTCGACCGTTTCCCCGGCACAGCCGTGCGCTTCGGCGCCGAGGTCGTGGACCTGACCGAGGACGCCGACGGTGTGGTCGCCACGCTCGCGGACGGCGGGACGGTGCGCGCGCGATACGCCGTCGCCGCCGAGGGCGGGTCCTCCCCCACCCGCAAGCGTCTCGGCATCTCGTTCGAGGGCGAGACCCGGCCGACCGACGGCATCGTCATCGACGTCGCCAACGACCCGATCGGCACGCCCCACGCCGTCTTCGGCGGTGATCCCGCCCGCAGTTACGCCTCCATCGCGCTGCCGCACGGCATCCGGCGCTGGGAGTTCACCCTCTTCGAGCACGAGGGCGAGGCCGAGGTCGAGGACGACGCGTTCGTGTTCGCCCTGCTCGCGCCCCACGTGCCGGACCCGTCGAAGCTCGACATCATCCGCCGCCGCGTCTACCGTCACCACGCCCGCATCGCGGGCCGGTTCCGGCACGGGCGGATCTTCCTCGCCGGTGACGCCGCCCATGTCATGCCGGTGGTCGGCGGACAGGGCTGGAACTCGGGGATCCGCGACGCCTTCAACCTGGGCTGGAAGCTCGCCGCCGTCGTCAAGGGGCTGGCGGCCGACGGTCTGCTGGACACGTACGAGACCGAACGGCTCGGTCATGTCACGCAGATGGTGGCCGTCTCCCTCCGGATGGCGAAGGAGATGACGGACCACGACCCCGAGAAGGCCGCCGAGCGCGACCGGATCGCCGCCTCCCGTACGCCCGAGGAGCGGGAGGCGCAGAAGCGGCAGGCGTTCAAGCCGCAGCCGAAGTTCGACCGGGGCGTGGTGGTGCACACCCCGTTGCCGGTGTCCAAGTCGCTGCCGGTCCGCGACGTGCCCCGGCTGGCGGGCACGATCTTCCCGCAGCCGAGGGCCACCGACGCCGACGGCGTCGAGATGCTGCTCGACGACGCGACCGGTCAGGGCTGGCGGATCCTCACCTGGAACAACGACCCGACGGCGTTCCTGTCGGCCGAGCGGCGTGTGGCGCTGGACCGGCTCGGCGCCCGTCTCGTGCAGGTGGTGCCGAAGGCCCAGCTGCCGTGGGCGCGCGAGCAGGCCACGGCCGGCGTCACCGTCGTCGGCGACCTCGGCGGCGAGGCGGGCCTCCAGGCGTGGTTCGACGCGCGGCCGGTGGGCGCGGTGATCCTCCGCCCCGACCATGTGATCGCCGCCGAGTGCCTGACCCAGGAGCTCGACGACGTGGCGGCCCGGGTCCTGGCGGCCGCCTGCGCCGTGTGACGGCGGCGCGGCCCCGGCCCCGCGTGGGACGGTGCGCACCGGGTCCGGGACCGAATGGGCGTACAGATGTGCCCTTTCGGTCCCGGACCCGTTAGTAGCCGGGTTCTAGAATGGGCACTTCACTGAACGTGGGGCACGCACGACACGGCGACAGGGGCGGCATGGAGCAGGGCACACGGCAGAGCGGCGGCACCAGGGGCAAGGGCACGCGGCAGGCGCGTACGGGCCGGAGCCGGGAGCAGATCCTGCGTGCGGCGCTGGACCTGGCGCTGGAGCACGGCTACCAGGGCACGACGATGGCGGCCGTCAGCACCGAGTCCGGTCTGCCCATCGGCTCGGTCTACTGGCACTTCAAGAGCAAGGAGCAGCTCTTCGTCGCCCTGCTCGAGCACTGCTACGAGGTGTGGATGGAGATCCACTCCGGGCCCGAGGGGCTGCGTCAGAAACTGTCGCGCGGCATCACCGGCCTGTCCGGGGCCGACCCCGAGCAGTACACGAAGGAGGAGGCGCTGCTCAAGGCCGCGGCGGTCTGGGCGTTGAGCCGGCAGCTCGGCGGCCTGGGCGAGGACAGCGAGGTCCGTGCGGCATACCTGCGGATGCGGGTGGAGATGTTCAGGGTGGACGTCGCGCGGATCACCGAGTCCGTCCCCGCCGACGTCACCGAGCGCTTCCCCGATCTGCCCACCAAGCTCACGGTGCTGAGTCTGGCGCTGACCGACGGCCTCTACGTCCACGCGAACTCCGAGGTGCACCTGGAGCTGGACTTCGCCGAGTACGCGGACCTGGCCGCGCGGGCGCTGGAGAGTCTGGTGGACGACCACGCCCGCCGGGCGGCCGGGGAGCGGTAGCCCCTCGCGTCCCGCCCGGCGGGACGGGTGAGTCAGACGCCGCGGGTGAGTCCGCCGTCGACCCGGAGGTTCTGTCCGGTGGTGTACGTGGCGTCGCAGGCGACGTAGGCCACTGCCCGCGCCACCTCCTGGTAGGCGGCGGCCCTGCCCAGCGGGATGCTGGCGGTCCAGGCGGCCGGCACGGTCTCCGGGTCGGCGACGGTATAGCCGGGGAGCACGTTGTTGACGCGGATGCCGTCGGCGGCGACCTCGTCCGCCCACAGTTTCGTCCAGGTCGTCATCGCGGCCCGGGCCACCATGGAGGTGGGGAAGCGGGGCGAGGGCTCGCCGGGGCTGGCCGAGGAGATGTTGACGATGCTGCCTCCACCCTGGGCGCGCATCGGGGCCAGGGCGGCACGGCAGGCCCGCACCACGTGGTAGAAGTACAGGTCGAACCCGGTGGCCCAGTCCTCGTCGGTCAGCTCCTCCAGCTTCCCCTTGGGGCCGTGACCCGCGCTGTTGACCAGCACGTCCAGCCGCCCCCAGGCGGAGAGCACCTGCTCGACGGCGCCCTCGACGACCCCGGGTTCGGTGTAGTCGCCGCGGAGGGCGAGACCGCCCAGTTCCCCGGCCAGCGCGTCCGCCCCTTCGCCGCGTGCCAGCACCGCCACCCGGTGCCCACGTGCTGCCAGTTCACGCGCCGAGGCGGCGCCGATACCGCTGCTGCCGGCGATCACGAGGGCGGTGGGGTGTGCTTCGGTCACGGTGCGCTGCTCCTGGGTCACGGGCTTGATCCGAACAATTCCTCTAGAATCGCGATTCTAGTGAAAGGTAGTCGGCCCCACGGTGCGCGTCAACGGCACTCGGCGGCGGCACGGCGAGGGCGGCGGCGCGGCAGGCGGTTCTGCCGCGAAGTCCGGTGGACATGCGGGCACTTGATCACTTTCTGCACCACCGTGTGTGAAGCTATGCCCATGGAATCCATGGAATCTCCCGAAACCCCGCGCGGTGACATCCGGGACAGGCTGCAGACCGACCGTCCGCACTCCGCCCGGGTGTGGAACTACCTCCTGGGCGGCAAGGACAACTACCCCGTCGACAGCGAGGTCGGCGAGGCCATCCTGACGACGTTCCCGGAGTTCGCCGCCGTCGCCAGGCTGCAGCGGCGGTTCCTCGCGCGCGCCGTGCGTTTCCTGGTGGGCGAGGCAGGCATCCGGCAGTTCCTGGACATCGGGACGGGGCTGCCCACCGCGGAGAACACGCACGAGCTGGCCCAGCGCATCGCGCCCGAGAGCCGCATCGTGTACGTGGACAACGATCCGCTGGTGCTGGTGCACGCCGAGGCGCTGCTCACCAGCAGCCCCGAGGGGGCCTGCGCCTACGTGGACGCGGACGTCCGGGACCCGGAGCGGATCCTGGCCGAGGCGGCCAAGACGCTGGACTTCAGCCGCCCGGTCGCCCTGACCATGCTGGGGATCATGGGGCAGATCTCCGACGCCGACCGGCCGGCGGAGCTGGTGAGCGCCCTGCTCGCGGGGCTCCCCTCGGGCAGCTACCTCGCACTGAGCGACGGCACGAACTCCAACGAGGCGCTCAACCAGGCGGTCCTGGCGTACAACCAGCAGTCGGCCAACACCTACCACCTCCGGTCGCCGGAGGAGGTCGCCTCCTACTTCGAGGGGCTGGACCTGGTCGAGCCGGGTGTCGTCCCCACGGTCTCCTGGCGCCCGGAGTCCGACGGCGGCACGGCGGACGCGCCGGACGTGTCCGTCGCGGGGGTCGCGCTCAAGAAGTGAGGCGCGTCATGGGGATCGCCGTCCCGGGGCCCGCCGTGCGCGGGCCCCGGGACAGGGCGTCACGTCACGCGTTCCCGTGCGGGATCGCTGGGAGCACCGTCTCCACGACGTCGACGAGGACGCTGTCGTCCGGGAGACCGGCCGACTCGCTCCACACGGTGAAGTCGTAGTAACCGCCCCCGTCCTTCGCGTCGAGGGCCACGGTCAGCGTTCTGGCCAGGGGGCCCTGCCCGACGGGGCCGCCGGACGCGCTGCCGCCCAGGTCGATCTGAATGCTCATCATGTGGTCCGAGGACAGGATCGCGGGCCGGCCGAGGATCGTGAGCCTCTTGACGTCCGTCTCGTCCCCGTACTTCATCAGGTTCGCGTACTGGTCGATCGTCAGCTTGTTGTACGTGGCCAGGACGTCCACGGTGTACGTGTCGAAGCCGACCCTGGCCTCCGGCTGGGCGATCTTCTCGCCCGTCAGCGGGGCGGTGCCGCTGGAGCCGGACGCCGACGTCGCGATCTCGGTGGGTGTGCCGAGGAGTCCGGGCAGGTCAGGCCGGTTGAGTGCCTCGCACAGCTCCTCGCCGGTCACGGCCCCGGGCGTGGTCCGGTAGGCACGCGGCAGTTCCTCGCCCTCCCCGGTCTCCTCCGCGCCGGGACACGAGACGGCCTCCTCGGCCCCGGCCCCGACTTCGTCGGAGGGCAGGAACTTCGGGCCCAGCCAGAGTGCGGCCCCGAGCGCCACGAACAGACCCACGGCAGCGGCGGCCTGCCCCCAGGCGTTGGGTTCCTTGACGGCCGGAACGGCGGGACGCGGCGCGGCCGGAGCCTGCGGCTGCGGGCGGGACGGGGGCTGCGTCTGCGTCTGCGTCTGCGTCCGGGACGCGGTGGCGGCCGGTGTCGCCCCGTCGTCCGCGCCGGACGCCGGGCTCCGATGTCGCCGGGCCCGCAGAGCCTTGACCACGATGCGCACACGCAGCGCCGTGGCCAGCAGGAACGCCGCGCCGATGGCGGCCGGCACCCATCCCTCGCCGTCGAAGACGGCCATGTACATGATGCGTACGCCGAAGACCGACCCGACCAGGATGAGCAGCGGCTCACGGACCCAGAAGGGCAGGAGGCGTACGAGAAATCCGAGCATTCGGTGATCTCACCAGCACAGGATCATCACGGCTGTGACGGAAGCCACAATTCCGGCCCGGTGCTCAACTGTGATGAACGAAGAACCGGGAGGCTGCAGACCTGCCGGTCTCCCGCTCCCGGGCGACGGTCGCCGCCCTGCCACACGGGCTTCCCCGGTCCGCATGGACGTGCACCCGTGACGCGACCGCGTGCCCCACCGAGCTCCGGCGCCTTTGCGGCGTCGGGCGGTTCGCGGGAGCCTGAAGAGATGATTCGTCGGCGTGTGACGGCCCGTGCGCCCGGCGCGCCGGGGATGCAGCGCGCTGAGGGCGGTACCGAGCCGTCTCCCGGAGGTCCCGTCAAGGCCCCGATGGTCTACGTGGTCCTGGCGACCCTGCCGATCGTGCTGCTGGAGCTGTTGATCGACGACCGCACGGTGCGCGTCGCCCCCTTGCTGATCCTGCTGCCCGCGTTCCCGGCGGCGGTGGGGACCGTGCGGCAGACCGCGTGCGCGGTGGGCTGGATGCTCGTCGTCCTCACCGCGGTGCTGATCGCCCGGCCGCTCCCGTCGGCGTCGGACTACGGCGTCGTGCTGCTGCTCGCCGTCGTGCTCGGCGTGCTGTGCGTGCTGACCTGCCGCTGGCGGGTCCGGCGCGAGCGGGAACTGCTGAGAACCCGGTCCGCGGCGGTCGCGCTTCAGCGCCAGATGCTGCGGCCGCTGCCGGTCCTCACCGACCGGGTGGTCGTCGACGGTGCGTACCAGCCGGTGGAGACGGACCGGCTGGTGGGAGGCGACGTCTATGAGGTGGCGGCCTCACCGTACGGAACCCGGTTACTCTTCGGGGACGTCCAGGGCAAGGGACTGCGCGCGATCGGAGCCGCCTTCGCCGTGCTCAGCGCCTTCCGCGAAGCCGCGCAGCGCGAGCCGACCCTCACCGCGCTGGTGGACGACCTGGAGCGGGCCATGGTCCGGCACAACGCGTTCGTCCAGCAGACGGGTGAGCCCGAGCAGTTCGTCACCGCTCTCGTCCTGGGCATCGACACCGCGACCGAGACGCAGGCCGTCAACTGCGGCTATCCCCCGCCTCACCTGCTGGGATCCGGCCCCGTCGCCCCGGTGGAGCTCGGTGACCCGGGCGTACCACTCGGGCTCGCGGATCTCTCTCCCCGGCCCAGAACGGTCTCGTGGTTCCCCTTCCCCGCGGGCGCCACGCTCCTCAGCTGCAGCGACGGTGTCACCGAGGCCCGCGGCGTCACCGGCGCCCCCTACCCCCTCGAAGGACGCCTGGAAGAGTGGACGGCCGTCTCCTCGTGGGAGGTCGCCGACCGGCTGACCGAGGACGTCGGCCGCTACACGGCCGGGGAACACCGGGACGACATCGCCGTACTCATGGTGCGCAGGACCGGCTGAGTGCGGATTTCCGCCGGGCGGTCGGCGCACCGGCCGCGCTCGGGAGTGTCTGCGGCTGGAGGCGACCGCCGCGCCGTGGCCGCGTACGCCCTCGCATGCGAGGACGCGTCTACCCCCTCGCGTGGCCGGGTGAGGCCAGTCGGGTGTCCGCGCCGGAGCTGACGTGCCGCTGGGTCTCCTGAGGGCCGTGCCAGTCCAGGCACATCACGGTGGCGTCGTCCTGAAGCCGGCCGCCGGCGGCGTCCCGCACCGCGGACGTCAGCGTCAGAGCGACCTCACGCGGGTGCAGGTCCCGGGTGCGCTCCAGCATGCCGAGGAGGTCGACCTTCTCCCCGTGCCGTTCGAGCATGCCGTCGGTCAGCATCAGCAGACGATCACCGGGGCGCAGGTCGACGTCCTGGACCCGGTAGGGGTGGGCCACGAGTCCGAAGGGAGGGTCCACCTCGCAGACGACCGACTCCGCCGCTCCCTCGCGCAGACGCAGGGGCCAGGGGTGGCCTGCGTTGACGAGCCGGGCCCGGCCGGTGTTGAGGTCGACGCGCAGCAGTTGTCCGGTGGCGTGGCCGTGGCCGTGGTCGGCCAGGGCCACGTCGGCCCGGTGGGCCTGGTCGGCCAGGCCCGCTCCCGCCCGCCGGGCGCCGCGCAGGGCGCCCACCAGGATCGTTGCGGCGAGCGCCGCGGCGACGTCGTGGCCCATGGGGTCGGTCACCGACACGTGCAGGGTGTCGCGGTCCAGGGTGTAGTCGAAGGTGTCGCCGCTGAGGTTCTCGGAGGGTTCCAGGCTGCCGCACAGCGTGAACTGTGCGGCCTCGCACGACAGCGACGGGGGCAGCAGCTGGTACTGGATCTCCGCCGCCAGGGTGGGGGGCCTTGAGCGTTTGCCCCAGATGTAGAGGTCGGTGAAACGCCCGTTGGCGATCACGATGTAGGCCAGGACGTGGGCAGCTTCCCCCACCTCCTCGAGGACGTCCGCGCCGAGCCTGTCCGGAAGGATCAGTTCCAGCAGTCCGATGGCGTCCCCCCGGTTGGTGACCGGCACGATCACCCGCAGTCCCCGGTCACCCATCTCCTGGAACGGGCGCTGGGTGCGGACCACGTACTCGTAGACGCTGCCGGGGAGGGCGATCCGCTGCGCCTCCCTCCCGCCCGGCACGGGACCGGCGGTGGACAGCCGCGCCACCGCCCTCCCTGTCAGGTCCACGATGAGGAAGGACACCTCCTCGGCGGACAGACGCCACCTCAGGTGCTCGGCGACCACATCGACGGCGTCCACCGGTGCGGCCGTCTCCGCCGCCGTCAGCAGCCGGGGAAGTACGCTCTGCCCACCGCTCACGGCCACGGTCCCTTCGTCAGCGCCTGCCACCAGCCTGGGGACGGCCCCGATGGGCGTCAATCGGAGACAGGGCGAACGCCTGTCGAGCCGAGGGATGCGGTCAGGGCGACGGCGCGCCCGCCCCGCCGTCCGTCTCCCACGCCTCCACCGCGCTCCGTCCGTCCATTCTGTCCGCTGCCACTCCCGCACGGCCCCCGGCGCCCCTGCCGGCCCCGCGCATCAGCTCCGCGGCAGCGGCACCGGCCTCGGGGGGAACCACCAACACGTCCCGGCGGCCGTCGGCGAAGAAGAGGGTCAGCCGGTGCGGGTCCTGCTCCTCGGCCGACCAGTCCACCCACACGGCACGCCCGGCCAGGGAGACCCAACTCGGGATGACGGGCCAGTGGGCCGGGTTCACGGTGACGCCGGTGAGACGGCCCCAGGGACCGTCGAGCGCGGCGGTCAGGAGCGGCAGCTCGCGGCTGAGGGCACGGGAGCGAGGCCACCACACGCCGTCCAGCCCTCCCGGCGCGGGCGTCAGGGACAGCCGGGCCGGTGGCGCGGACAGCCGCCTGCTCGCCATCGTGCGGTCGATCGTCACATTCATGGCGCGGACCTTGCCTCCGGGCCCACGGTCGCGGTCCGGCGTCGCCGATCCCCGGGAACGGCACCGGCGGCGGAGCCGGTGCACGAGGAACTCCCGGCTCTTCCACCGTACTCCCCCGCCGGACCGGAACGACGTGACTGACCAGCGGTTTCCCAGGGCCGAGGGGCACGCCCGGCACCCGCCCGGCGAGGCACCTCGTCGTTCCGTCCGTCGTGCGGGAGCAACCGGCGCCCGGTCCCGGTACCCGCCGAGGCCGGCAGCGGCCTGAGCCCGCCGAGTCCCGGCGACCAGGGGCGCATCCCGAGGTCATGCGCGGGGCAGGCGCATCCGACGCCGCGCCGCGTCGAGCGCGTGCCGGCTCAGGCGCCGGACACTGGCCCTGGCACGGTGACCACTCCGCCACCGCGCCCGTCGGCGCCGCCGCCCGACGGGCGCGGCAGGCTCCCGGGACGGCGGTGCCGGGCGTGGTGCGGCCGTTCATCGGGCCGGTCAGCGAAAACCGGTCGCCGCGAACGGCACCCGTGACTGCGGCTGTTCGGCTGCCGGTGCCTGGTACGGGTGGGTCCACAGGCCCTCGGCCCGGAGCCTCGGGAGGACACCCTCGCCGAACCAGTACGCCTCCTCCAGGTGCGGATAGCCGGAGAGGACGAACTCGTCGATGCCGAGGGCGTGGTACTCCTTGACGCGTTCGGCGACCTCGTCGTGGCTGCCGACCAGCGCCGTGCCCGCGCCGCCGCGCACCAGGCCGATGCCGGCCCACAGGTTGGGGTGGATCTCCAGGCCGTCCCGTTTGCCGCCGCCGTGCAGGGCGAGCATCCGCCGCTGCCCCTCCGACTCGCTGCGGGCGAGCCCGGCCTGGACCGAGCGGATCGTCTCCTGGTCGAAGCCGGCCAGGAGACGGTTCGCCTCCGCCCAGGCCTGCTCGGAGGTGTCGCGGGTGATGACGTGCAGCCGGATGCCGAAGCGCAGGGTGCGGCCCTCCTCGGCGGCCAGGCGCCGGATCCGGGCGATCTTCTCCGCGACGGCGGCGGGCGGTTCACCCCAGGTGAGGTAGACGTCGACGTGCTTCGCCGCGACCCGGCCGGCGATCGGCGAGGATCCGCCGAAGTACACCTCCGGGACCGGGTCGGGTACGCGGGTCAGCCTGGCGTCCTCCACCCGGAGGTGCTCACCCTCCAGGTGGACGGTCTTGCCCTGCCACAACTGCCGTACGACGCTCAGGAATTCGTCGGTACGGCGGTAGCGGTCGTCCTTGTCGAGGAAGTCGCCGTAGGCGCGCTGTTCGTGGCTCTCGCCGCCGGTGACCACGTTGAGCAGCAGCCGTCCGCCGCTCTGGCGCTGGAAGGTGGACGCCATCTGCGCGGCGAGGGTGGGCGAGACGAAGCCGGGGCGGAAGGCGACCAGGAACTTCAGCCGTTCGGTGTTCCGGCTGACCATGGCGGTGGTCAGCCAGGCGTCCTCGCACCACGCGCCGGTCGGGGTGAGCGCGCCGGTGAAGCCCAGGTCCTCGGCGGCGCGGGCGATCTGGCTGAGGTAGGCGACCGTGGGCGGCCGGTCGCGGCCGGACGCCGTGGCCGGGGTGCCGTGGCCGCCGCCGACGACGTGCCGGCTGTCGCCGTTGGTGGGCAGGAACCAGTGGAAGGTGAGGGACACGGGGAAGGCTCCGTTCGGGGAGGGCGTCTTTCGTCGTTCGTCGGAGGAGGCCGTGGCGGGTGGTCGTGGGAGCCCGTTACGGCTCCTGGTGCGGGAGCCGGCGCGGCGTGTGCCGTACGGCGGCGTTCATCCGGTGGCCGCCAGCAGCGTGGTACGGCCGCCGAGCGCGCGGGAGAACTGGTCGGTGACCTGCGCCAGCGCTTCGGCGGCGGCGGGGGCGACGGTCAGCGTGCCGTCGTCGCCGACGGTGATCTCCTTGTCGAGGGTGAACCAGCCGGGCGTGATGTGGGCGGGGCCCATGGAGTTGAGGACGGGCCGCAGGGCGTAGTCGATGACGAGGACGTGGGCGGTGGTGCCGCCGGTGGCCAGCGGCAGGACGGTCTTCCCGGTCAGCGCGTACTGCGGGAGCAGGTCCAGCAGTGCCTTCAGCAGCCCGGAGTAGGCGGCCTTGTAGACGGGGGTGCCGATGACGACACCGTCGGCGCGCCGGAAGAGGGCGGTGGCCTCGACGATCGCCGGATGGCGGAAGTCGGCGTGCAGCAGCGCCTCGGGCGGGAGGGTGCGTACGTCGAGCGGTATGACCTCGTGCCCCTGGGCGACGAGCCGCTGGTCCAGGTGGCGCAGCAGCCGGCCGGTGCGGGAGGTGGCGGAGGGGCTTCCGGAGACGGACAGGACGGTGGCCATGCGAGGACCTTCCGGGAGTGGTGTGGGGCGGGCGGGTTCAGGCGCGGGCGGCGACGGGGGTTCCGTCCCCCGGGTCCCGGTTCGCGTATGCCGGGCGGCACGTGGGCACGGGCGGCACAGGCGTCATGGGCCGTACGAGGCGGACGTGCCGCCCGGGCGGCACCCGTGTGCGCGACGGGGAGGAACACGGTGAGCGGACGTCAGAGGACGGCGGCACGGGGAGGGCGGGCGTCAGCAAAAGGTCCGGGAGCCGTGAGCGATCCGGGAGCCGTGAGCAAGGAGAAGGCGCGAACGCGAGGGTTTCCCCCGGCTGCGCTCAGACCCGGGTGCGACAGCAGGAGCTGGAGACACGCGCAAGGTCGACGTGGCGTCGCCGCGTGAGCTCCTGTCGCTTCATGCCGCCGATCAAAGCAGCGGTCGGTGACACGGGTCAAGGACGCCCGGACGACGTTCCACATGCTGAGAGCCGTTCTTCGAGGGCCTGTTGGAAAATCACCCTTCACGCTGGTCCGCGCCCGGGGCGTCGTCCCGGCGAGCGGGACGACGGCCGTCGATCTGGCGCACCGCCGCCCCCGTGTGGTTACCTGAGCGCATGACCGTGCTCGTGACCCGCCGCCACGTTGACTACGTGCGTGTCACCACCACGGGCTGTCCCGCCGCGAGCTGACGCCGCGCGCCCGGCCGTGGACCGGCCGTTCCCCCCTCCTCGCCGTACCGCACCGCGCTGACCACCGCCCCCCTGTGTCCGGGCCGTGACGCGTGGCGCCGCGGCGTCCTCAGGCATGACCCTTTCGTCCCGTTTCTCTGCCAGGGAGCACCCTCATGAGCAGCCAGCCCCTTGACTCCGTCACCGCAGGCCACACCCCCGAGGAAGGTTCCACGACGGCTGACACGCCGGCCTGGTCCTTCGAGACCAAGCAGGTCCACGCGGGCGCGGAGCCCGACCCGACGACCGGTGCCCGCGCGACGCCGATCTACCAGACGACGTCGTTCGTCTTCCGCGACACGCAGCACGCCGCCGACCTGTTCGCCCTGGCCGAGCCCGGCAACATCTACACCCGCATCCACAACCCCACCCAGGACGTCTTCGAGCAGCGGATCGCCGCGCTGGAGGGCGGTGTCGCGGCCGTGGCGCTGTCCTCCGGGCAGGCGGCCGAGACGTTGGCGATCCTCACGGTGGCGAGCGCCGGCGACCACATCGTCTCCAGCACCTCACTCTACGGCGGCACGTACAACCTGTTCCGGCACACACTGCCGAAGTTCGGCATCGAGGTGTCCTTCGTGGACGACCCTGACGACCCGGAGGCCTGGCGGGCGGCGATCCGCCCCCACACCAAGGCACTGTTCGCGGAAACGCTGGGCAACCCGCGCGGCAACGTCCTCGACGTGCGGGCGGTCGCGGACGTCGCCCACACGGCGGGCGTGCCGCTGATCGTGGACAACACGGTGCCGACTCCCTATCTGCTGCGGCCCGTCGAGCACGGCGCGGACGTCGTGGTGCACTCGGCGACCAAGTTCCTGGGCGGTCACGGCACGGCGATCGCGGGTGTGGTCGTCGACGGCGGCACCTTCGACTTCGGGGCGCACGCCGACCGGTTCCCCGACTTCACCGAGCCCGACCCGAGCTACCACGGCCTGCGGTACTGGCCGGCGCTCGGTCCGGGCGCGTTCGCGGTGAAGCTGCGGGTGCAGTTGCTGCGCGACCTGGGTCCGGCCCTCTCCCCGCACTCGGCGTTCCTGCTGCTGCAGGGCGTGGAGACGCTCAGCCTGCGTATCGAACGGCACTCCTCGAACGCTCGGGCGCTCGCCGAGTGGCTGGAGCGGCGCGACGAGGTGGCCGCCGTGCACTACGCGGGCCTGCCGTCCAGCCCCTGGTACGAGGCAGGGCAGAAGTACCTGCCGCGCGGAGCGGGCGCGATCGTCTCGTTCGAGCTGCGGGACGGCGTCGAGGCAGGCAAGCGGTTCGTGGACGCCGTCCAGCTGTTCAGTCACCTCGCCAACATCGGTGACGTGCGCAGCCTCATCATCCACCCGGCGTCCACCACCCACAGCCAGCTCGACGAGCGACAGCTCGCGGCCACCGGCACCTCGCCCGGCCTGGTGCGGCTGTCCGTCGGCATCGAGGCCCTCGACGACCTCAAGGCCGACCTGGAGGCGGGGTTCCGCGCGGCGAAGGGAGCGTCCTGAACACCGTCCTGACGCCGCCCCCGACCCCCCTCCCGCCGGCCTCCGGGGCCTGGCGGGAGGGGGACCCGCCCGGACGGCGGCAGTGGTACGCGCACCCGGAGCCGCTTCCGCTGGAGGCGGGTGGTGAACTGCCGGACGTGCGGCTCGCGTTCGAGACGTGGGGCCGGCTCGCCCCGGACCGGTCCAACGCGGTGCTGGTGCTGCACGCCCTCACCGGTGACAGCCATGTGGCGGGTCCCGCCGAGCCGGGGCATCCCACGCCCGGCTGGTGGGACGGGCTCGTCGGACCCGGGCGGGCGCTCGACACGGACCGCTGGTTCGTGGTGGCGCCGAACGTGCTCGGCGGCTGCCAGGGCAGCACGGGGCCGTCCTCCCGCGGCCCGTCCGGGCGGCGCTGGGGCGGCGACTTCCCGTTCCTGACGCAGCGCGACCAGGTCGCGGCCGAGGCCGCCCTGGCCGACGCGCTCGGCATCGACCGGTGGGCTCTGGTCGTGGGCGGTTCGATGGGCGGGATGCGAGCTGTGGAGTGGGCCGTGTCGTACCCGGAACGGACCGGCGCGCTCCTGCTGGCGGCCACGACGGCCGCCGCGAGCGCGGAGCAGATCGCGTGGGCCGGGACGCAGACGCACGCCATCCGCGCCGACCCGCACTGGCACGGCGGCCACTACCACGACACCGGGCGCGGCCCGCATGCCGGACTCGGCCTGGCCCGGCGCATCGCCCACATCACCTACCGCAGCGAGCCGGAACTGCGGAGCCGTTTCGGACGAGCCGCGCAGGACGGGGAGGACCCCTGGCGCGGTGGCCGCTACCAGGTGGCGTCCTACCTGGACCATCACGCGGACAAGCTGGTGCGCCGCTTCGACGCGGGCAGTTACGTCGTGCTGTCCGAGGCGATGAACAGTCATGACGTCGGGCGCGGGCGCGGCGGGGTGCGGGCCGCCCTGGGCCGGGTGACCGCCCCGACGCTGGTGGCCGGCGTCGACTCCGACCGGCTCTACCCCCTGTCCCAGCAGGCGGAGCTGGCGGCCGGCATCCCCACGGCGGACGCACCGCGGGTCGTCGGGTCGCCGTACGGCCACGACGGCTTCCTGATCGAGGTGGAGCAGGTCGCCGCGCTGGTGGCTGAACTCCTGCCCGCACCTCCCCCGGCCCCGGCGGGTGCGCCGGAACATCACCTCCCCCATCCCTGACGCAGAAGGGTCACCACACATGTCACCCCGGACCGCGACCACGGCCGTGGCCGTCCATCCGCTGCTCGCCGAGCGCTGGAGCCCCCGTTCGTTCGACGCCGCGCACACGCTGGGCGACGAGGAACTGGTCTCCCTGCTCGAAGCGGCCCGCTGGGCGCCCTCCGCCTTCAACGCGCAGCCGTGGCGGTTCCTGGTCGGCCGGCGCGGCGACCCGACCTATCGGCGCGTCCTCGACAGCCTGATTCCCTTCAACCAGGAATGGGCGCGCACCAGTTCGCTGCTGGTGGCCGCGCTGGCGGAGGAGCGCGCCGACAACGGCGTGCCACTGCACGGCGCCGCGTACGACACCGGGCTCGCTGTGTCCCAACTGGTCCTGCAAGCACACGCCTTGGGGCTGCACGGGCACCAGATGTCGGGCTTCGACGCCGAGGTGCTGCACGGCTCGCTGGGCGTACCGGGCGGTTACCGCGCGCTGTCCGTCGTCGCCGTCGGCGCGCTGGCCCCGGCGGACCTGCTGCCGCCGAGACTGCGCGAGCGGGAGACGGCCGCCCGTGAGCGGCGCCCCGTCGCCGAGACGTTCTTCGGCCCCACCTGGGGCACCCCGCTGCCCGCCGGCCCCTGAACACCCCCGGTACAGACCGTCCGAAGGAGTGCACATGCGGTGGCCCGCGCGCTGCTGCGCGCCCTGTCCGGGGACGGGCGCGCAGCAGCGCGCGGGCCACGCATCGCTCGCCGTGTGACGGGTCACCAGGGGCCGGTACCTGCGCGGACGGTGGCTTCGGTCGTCCCGGATGCTGCATGACGGCGTCCGATCGGGGCAAACGGTCCGTCTGGAACTGGGGAGGACGCCATGACGATGACGGAGCAGCCGGCCGAGCCGACGGAGAAGGGGCACACCTGCTGCGCGCGCCACGACGACCATGCCGCGCGGTCCGGCACCGAGGAGCCGGAGTCCGCGCGGGAGCGGGTGAACCGCCGCTGGAACGAGATCCTGCAGGAGACACGTGTCACTCAGACAGGTGTGCAGATCCTCTTCGGGTTCCTGCTCAGCGTGGCCTTCACCCCCCTGTTCCGTGAGCTGGAGACGCTGGACCGGGTCATCTACGTGATGACGGTGGTCTTCGGCGCGGCCGCGACGGGGTCGCTGATCGCGCCCGTCTCCATCCACCGCTTCCTGTCCGGGCAGCGCATGAAGGACGAGATGGTGGAGGCGGCCGGCCGGCTGATGGTGTGCGGGATGGTGCTGCTCGCGCTGACCATCGGCTGCACGCTGCTGCTGATACTGCGGTTCGTCGTGCCGGGCGTGCTCGCCGAGGTACTGGTGGGCGGGGTCATGCTGTGGTTCGGGCTGTGCTGGTACGTGCTGCCGCTGCGCCTGCGCCGCCGCGCCGCCCGCCGCGCACAGCGCGAAGAGGCCTGAGCACGCGGGTACGTGGACGCCTCGTGGCCCGACGGCTTCGGGGCGTCCGTCAGTCGTTCCCGACCGTCCCCACAGCGAGGGAGAGTGCGGTCGTGAGCGCTCCTGGACTCCGAGCACGACGTGATCCTGGTGGTGACCCACTGTCACGGGGGAGTACGGCCGGCTGCCTCACCGGCCGCCCCTGATCCGGTACGGGCTTCACCGGCGCAGGACGGTCTCCTGCTCCATGTGTGACAGCTTCTGCGGGTTACGCACCGCGTACAGCCCGGTGACCAGGCCGTCGTCGAAGCGGACCGCGAGCACGGTGTCCAGTTCGCCGTCGAGGTGAAGCACGAGCCCCGGACGGCCGTTCACCTCCGCCGGCCGCAGGGTCAGCGCGCCGGGGGCTTTGCGCAGCCCGCCCTGGAGCAGCCGGGCCACCCTGTCCGCGCCCACCACCGGCCGCAGCACCGCCTGCTTGATCCCGCCGCCGTCGCCGAGCAGGACGACGTCCGGCGCCAGCACGTCGAGCAGGCCCTGCAGGTCACCCGTCTCCACCGCCCGGCGGAACGCGTCCAGGGCGTGGCGCGTCCGGTCCCGCGACGCGTCCCCGCGCGGGCGGCGGGCCGCCACGTGCGCGCGGGCCCGGTGCGCGATCTGCCGCACCGCGGCCGGGGACTTGCCGACGGCCTCCGCGATCTCGTCGTACCCGACGTCGAACACCTCGCGCAGCACGAACACCGCCCGCTCCGTCGGCGCGAGGGTCTCCATCACCAGCATCATCGCCATCGAGACGCTGTCGGCCAGTTCGACGTCCTCGGCGACGTCGGGCGAGGTGAGCAGCGGCTCGGGCAGCCAGGAGCCGACGTAGGACTCCTTGCGGCGGCCGAGCGTGCGCAGCCGGGTCAGCGCCTGCCGCGTGGTGATGCGGACCAGGTACGCGCGCCGGTCCCGCACGCCGGCCAGGTCCACGCCGGCCCAGCGCAGCCACGTCTCCTGCAGCACTTCCTCGGCGTCGGCGGCCGAGCCGAGCATCTCGTAGGCGACGGTGAACAGCAGGTTCCGGTGGGCCAGGAAGTCCTCGGTGGCGGGCCCGACTCCCCCGTCGCCCCGGCCGGCCGTGTCCCCACGGCGCCCGTCGTCCCCGCGTGTCACGGTCGTTCCCTCGTCCCGTTCCCCGAACACAGTCATGCGCACGAGACGCCGGCCGGGCCGGATCCGTGACACCGGCGGCCTGTGGTCCACCTCACATCAGCCGCTCGTCACACGGTACGGGCCGCCGGCATCTGGTGGGTGTCCGCCGAACGACGACGAGTGAGGACGACACCATGGACGCACGCTTCAACCTGTGGGAGAACGAGATCTCCGCCCGCTTCGCCAAGCGGTTCGCCGGCGCGGGACTGATCATCCACGACTCCCCGCTGCCCAGGCCGGTCCAGGAACTGGTGTCGCTGCGCGCCAGCCAGATCAACGGCTGCGGTCACTGCGTCGACATGCACGTCAAGGAGGCCACCGCGGCCGGCGAGAGCGCGGTACGGCTCCACCTGGTCGCCACCTGGCGCGAGGCGACCGTGTTCACCGAGGCCGAGCAGGCGGCCCTCGCGCTGGCCGAGGAGGGCACCCGCCTCGCCGACGCCCACCAGGGCGTGTCGGACGAGACCTGGGCCCTGGTGCGCAAGCACTACGACGACGACCAGACCGCCGCGCTGGTCGCCCTGGTCGCCCTGATCAACGCGGCCAACCGGCTGGCGGTCATCGTCCACCAGAAGGGCGGCTCGTACGAGCCGGGGGCGTTCACGGCCGCGTTCGCCGAGGGGTGACGCACGGAGGCCGGGCGAGCCGCCCGGAGTCGCGGCGACTCCGGGCGGCCTCCGGGGGCGGCACACGCCGGTGTCATGCCTCGCGGTATGACTGGGCAGGGACATCGGTGGCCGTGCCCGGACCGTCCACGGGACCCGGCCGTGGCGCGCCACCCGGACGAAAGGGCCACACGCCATGACCGCCGAACGCGAGATCACCTCCCCCGTCGACCTGTGCCTTCCCGACGGGCGGCTCGATCCGGCGGCGGTCGGCTGGACCAGGCGGCCGCTGCACCGTGCGAACCTGCGCGGGTGGGGGCGGGCCAAGCGCTGGGAGTACTGGGGCATCGTGACCCCCACCCACATCGTCGGCCTGGTCGTCTCGTCCCTCGACTACGCCGGCACGCACGGCGTGTACGTGCTGGACCGGGCCACCGGCCGCGAACTGGCCGAGGACGCGGTGACACCGCTGGCGCGGGGCGTGCGCATGCCCGACCGCAGCGGCACGGGGACCGCGTCCGCGCGGGGCGGCGGGGTGGCGCTGGAGTTCGTCCAGCACCAGGACGGCACCGGCATCAGCGCGACCGCTCCGGGTTTCCGGCTGGAGGCCGAGGCGCCGCTCGTGCCGGGCCACGACTCCCTGGGCGTGGTCGTGCCGTGGGGCCGGCGCCGCTTCCAGTACACGGTGAAGGACCTCGGCCGTCCCGTGCGCGGACGTCTGACGCTCGGCTCGCGGGAGGTCACCTTCGACGCGTCCGACTCCTTCGCCGTCCTGGACCACGGGCGCGGCAAGTGGCGCTACTCCGTCTCCTGGAACTGGGCGGCGGGCTGCGCCCCGGGGCGGGCGGTCCAGCTCGGCGGCCGGTGGACCGACGGGACCGGCTCGACGGAGAACGCACTGTTCGTCGACGGCCGGATGCACAAGATCGGGGACGACCTGGTCTGGGAGTACGACCGGACCGACTGGCTGCGGCCGTGGCGGATCACCGGCCCCCGGGTGGAGGCCGGGTTCCACCCCGCCCACGTGCGGACCGCCAGGACGAACCTGCTCGTCGTGTCCGGCGACACCCGTCAGTGCTTCGGTGACTTCACCGGGCGCGCCCAGGCCGACGACGGCACCTGGGTGGACCTCGACGGTCTCACCGGCTGGGCGGAGGAGGCCCGCAACCGGTGGTGAGAAGGGAACCGCCCGTGACGCGCGCGTCACGGGCGGGGCGGGACGGAGCGGCTCAGCCGCTCTTGCGCCGGAACGACCGCTGGTTGGCCGCCGGGCCGTGCGCGGCGCGCACCTTGGACGCGTTCGGGTGGGCGGCCGCCTCGGCCGCGTCCGCCTGCGCACCGCGCTTGCGCGCCAGCGCCTCACGGAACTTGCGCTTCAGGTCGTAGGTGCCGTCGTCGTCCGGGGTGAGAGGGGACGTTCCGGCGTCCGCCGGCTCCGAACCTTCCGTGGCGGGCTGCTCTGCGGTCATGGTGACCTCCTGGGTTCGGTGCGGGGACGGGCGAGCTCAGCTTGTCACGTCCGGCCCCGTGCGGGGAGCGAATATCTGGGGGCGGTGCCGCTTCAGCCGGAGCGGCGCACCTGGGCGGCCCGGCGCGCCTCGGCGAGCTTGCGGGCCTCGCCGGCCTTGCGGGACGGCCTGCCGCCGGTGGCGCGGGGGGTGCCCTTGGTGGTTCCGAGGCCGCGGAAGGGGGCGTTGGTGTTCTTCGGCCGGGGCGCGGCGGGTCCGCCGTCGAGGGGGACGCCGGAGGGAGCCTGGGCGCCGGTGATCCGGGTCAGTTCCGCCTCGCCGGAGCGCACCGTGGTGACGGTGGCGCGGATGCCGGCGCCGGTCAGCATGCGGACCGTCTCGCGGCGCCCGCCCGACGCGACCAGCGTGACCACACGGCCGGACTCACCGGCGCGGGCGGTGCGGCCCGCGCGGTGCACGTAGTCCTTGGGGTCGGCGGGCGGATCCACGTTGACGACGAGGTCGAGGTCGTCGATGTGCAGGCCGCGGGCCGCGACGTCGGTCGCCACCAGGGCGGTGATCCGTCCCTCCTTGAACTGCGCGAGCGTCCGGGTGCGCTGCGGCTGGGACTTGCCGCTGTGCAGGGCCCCGGCCTGCACCCCGTGTGCCCGCAGGTGCCGGGTGAGCTGGTCGACGGCGTGCTTGGTCTCCAGGAACAGCAGGACGCGGCCGTCGCGGGCGGCGATCTCCGTGGTGACGGCGTAGCGGTCGGGGCCGTGGACGACCAGGACGTGGTGCTCCATGGTCGCGACGGAGCCCTCGGCCGGGTCGACGGAGTGGACGACGGGGTCGTGGAGGTGGTCGCGGACCAGCTGGTCGACGTCGCCGTCCAGGGTGGCGGAGAACAGCATGCGCTGTCCCTCGGGGCGCACCTGGGCGAGCACCTCGGTCACCTGCGGCAGGAAGCCCAGGTCGCACATCTGGTCGGCCTCGTCCAGGACGGTGATCCGCACCCGCCCGAGCCGGCAGGCGTTGCGCTCGACGAGGTCGTGCAGGCGTCCGGGCGTGGCGACGACCACCTCGGCCCCCTGGCGCAGCGCGGCGATCTGCCGGCCGATCGACATGCCGCCGACGACCGTGGCCATCCGCAGTCGCAGTGCCTCGGCGTACGGCGCGAGCGCCTGGGTGACCTGCTGGGCCAGCTCCCGGGTGGGCACGAGGACCAGGGCGAGGGGCTGCTTGGGTTCGGCGCGCCGTCCCGCCGTGCGGGTCAGCAGGGGGAGGCCGAAGGCGAGCGTCTTGCCGGAGCCGGTGCGCCCGCGTCCCAGGACGTCGCGTCCGCGCAGGGCGTCAGGAAGGGTGGCGGCCTGGATCGGGAAGGGGTCGCGCATCCCCTGCTCGTCCAGGGTGCGCAGTACCGCCTCCGGGAGTCCGAGGGCGGCGAAGGAGCCGGCCCGGGCGTCCACCGGCGTCGTGGTCTCGCGCACGCCGGTGCCTTCGTGGGCGGCGCCTTCCTGGGCGGTGCCTCCGTGGGCGGTGCCGGAGTCGTCGGGGTGCTTCATGAAGAGCCTTCCGCAGGGGAACGTGCCGAGGAAGGCCCGGCAGGAGGGGACGGTCCGCGCAGGGGGCGGAACCGGCCTGGGAGAAGCGCCCACCGCGACGACCACGCAAACGCGTCACACTAACACAGGGCATGACACGGGCCCACCGCGTCGATCACCGGCCACCGTGCGGCGGCCCCCTCCCGGTGCGGCTCACCGGTTCACCCCGTGGCCCCCACCACGGGCGGGCATGCGAGCGCCGCCCGTCCTCCGTCCGCCTCGATGCCGTGCGCGGCGGCCCAGGCAGGGGTGGGCCGCCGCGTTCGAGAACCGGGGGGGACGGCGGGCCGCGGGCACAACTCCCCCGCACAAGCCGTCACTTACGCCGACGGCCCCGGCGCGGCGTACGGGCGGAGCGGCGGGCCGCGCGGCTCGGCGGGCCGTATGAGCCGCGGTGGCCCGGCGCGGGCCAGCCGAGCCGGGAGGCAGGCGCGGGTCAGCCGAGCGGCAGACGGCGCCGGCGTGCCGGGCGGGCCGCCGACCCGGCTCGGGCGCGGGCGGCGCGGCGGGCCGCGTAGGCCGCGGGCAGGTAGCGGAGCCGCTCGGGCAGGCGCGGAACCACCATACGCACGACACGGCCGAACAGCCGCAGCCGGCGCTCGTCGCGCGCCGTCCAGACGATGTCCAGCCGCTCCCGCGCGACGGGCGGCAACAGCCCTCTCGTGACGAAGACTTGCAGCCGCAGCAGCGGCGGACACAGCACCGGCCAGAGCCGGCGCAGCACCGCCCCCGCACCGTCCGGCGGAGGCACGGACCGCCGTGCGTCGAGCAACTCCTCGACGACGACCGTCCGTTCCAGCTCGTCACGGACCATCGCGCCGAAGTAGACCCAGAACTCCTCCGGGGAGCCCGGCATGTCCCGCTCCCGGATGCCGAGGATGCGGCCGAGCCGGCGCGCCTCCTCGTGCAGACGCCGTTCCCCCTGCTCGTCGAACGGCCGGAACAGGTACCGCGCGGCCCGCAGGAAGACGGGGAATCCGGTGGCGTGCACCCAGGCGTAGGGGGCGGGGTTCAGCGCGTGGTAGGGACGGTCGCGGGTGTCGGTGCCACGGAAGTCCTTGTGCAGCCGGCGCAGCCTGCGCCCCTCCTCGACGGCCCGGTCACCGCCGTAGACCCACAGCTGCAGCGAGTCGAGCGAGCGGCGGGCGCGCCCCCAGGGGTCGGTACGGAACACGGAGTGTTCGTCGACCCCCGCGCCCACGGCCGGGTGCGCGACCTGGAGCACCAGGGCGGCGGGCAGGTACAGCAGGACACGGATGTCGCCGACCATGTCCCACAGGAGCGTGTCGGGGGTGAACGGAACGGTTTCGGCCCGGGACGCGCGGTCACCGCGCGCCGGTGCGGGCTCCGGGCCCGGCACCGGTTCCGGTGTCGTCTCGGGGGCGTGGTCCGCACGGCCGCTGTCCATACCTCCAGCCTCCCACCCCCCTGCGGCCGCAGATCGGCCGGGCGTCAGGGCAGGTCCGGACGCACCAGCGCCCTGGCGAAAGGCTCCCCCGTGCGCCGGGCGTACGCCATCCGCTCCCGCACCTCCCTGAGCGTGCGGGGGCGGTACCCCGGCCCGCAGCAGCAGCCCATGGGGAAGCGGACGCCCGCGTGCAGGAGCAGCGACAGCACCCTCCACCCCTCGGTGTCCCGGCGGGGCGGCGCCGCGAAGGCGGCCCCGAGTGCTGAATGTGAACGTCGTGGCCCTGACGGCACTGACCAGGGCCGCGGTGCCGGGCATGCTGGCGCGCGGCCGGGGCGCCGTGATCAACGTGGCGTCGCTCCTGGCGTTCGCCGGCGACCTGCCGCCGGATCCCCTCCCCCAGCGGGCCGTGTACGCCGGGTCCAAGGGGTACGCGGTGACCTTCACCCGGACCCTGGCCGCCGAGCTGACCGACGCCCCGGTGCGGGTGCAGGTCGTCTGCCCCGGGCTCACGGCGACCGAGTTCCACCTCGGCGCCGGGGACACCCCGGTGGGCGGTGAGCGCCGGGTCCACGACGAGGGCGGCATGCCGGCGGCGGACGTGGTGACGGCGTCCCTCGCGGGTCTGGAGGCCGGGGAGGTGGTGTGCGTACCCGGTCTCACAAAGGCGGACGCCGTGGCTCGCCTTGCGGCAGCGGAACTGGACCTGCGCCGCGGCTCGGGCGCCCGCATGGCACCGCGCTACGGACGGACAAAGTGACCGCGCGGGCCCGCCGGTGACCGCTCACGTCCCCATGGGCGCGGGCGGTCACCGCGGGTGAACCACGTCAGGCGCCCAGCTTGCCGACCGTGTCGGACAGGGTCCCCGCCACGTCGTGCAGGTCCTGGTCGCTCGGGTCGGGACCCAGTCGCTCGACCAGGTCACGCTTGGTGATCACGAGCAGCGCTCCCCGGGACTCCTCTCCCGACGGCTGCTCGACCACGCGGGCCCTGCCTTCCAGCAGGACGAGCGCGGCGTCGTCGTTCGCGGCGTCACAGAGGTCCCTGACATGGCTCTCGTCGATCATTCGTCACCCTCCGGTGTGAGTGGGCCGGTGGCGCAGGACCGCGCGCGGTCGTCGTCGCTCTTCGCTCACGGCTACGCGCTGTCGGCCAGCTCGGCGTGCCCCTGTGCGCGGGCGCAGTGGGCGCAGCAGAAGAACTGGCCGCCCACCTGATGCCCGTGTCCGAGGACCTTGCACTGACAGTTGTCGCAGATGGGCGCCAGCTTGTGGGCGGCGCACTCGATGCTGTCGAACGTGTGGACGGAGCCATCGACCGTGCGCACCTCGAAGGACAGGGTGTAGTCGTTTCCGCACACTTCACAGACCGCCATGATCCGCTCCCTTCCGCAGTACCGGCCGAGTACCGCGCCGGACCCCACGTCATGCGGGCGAACCGTGCGGCAGGCGGGACGGCTGCGACACCGGTGACGGTGCCGGCACCCGGCCGACGAAGATCGGGACCACTGGGCCGATCTCAAGTGGAGCCGTTCCAGGGGAAGTTCACAGTCCCTACACTCACGATCATGACAACTGAGACGCCTCTCGCCGGCGCGGTGGCCGACGGCACCGCCGAGCCCTCCCTTTTCGCGACGATGTCCACCATGAGGGCCATGCGGCGCCTGCGCCCCGACCCGCTCCCCGACGAGCTGGTGGACCGGCTCATACAGGCGGCCGTGTGGGGCCCCAGCGGCGGCAACATGCAGCGCTACCAGTACGTCGTCGTCACCGACCGGGCGGTCATGGCCGAGCTGGCGCCGCTGTGGAAGCGGTGCGTGGACGCATACCTGGCCACGACCGGCAAGTACGCCCCCGAGGGCATGGACGAGGCCGCGTACGGGCGCATGGTCGCCGCGATCGAGTACCAGCGCGACCACTTCGCCGACACGCCCGCGCTGATCATCCCCTGCTACCAGTTCCCCGCGCCGAGGATCGAGGAGGAGGGCCTGCGGATCTACGCCGAGGCGCTGGGCGCGGAGGCTACGGAGCGTATGGGGCGGATCCAGGAGCGGTTCTCCGCCCTCGCGGAGGGCTCGTGCGTCTACCCGGGCGTGCAGAACCTGCTGCTCGCGGCGCGCGGCCTGGGCCTGGCCGCCAACATCACCATCTGGCACCTCTTCCTGGAGAACGAGTGGAAGGCGGCCCTCGGCATCCCCGAGGACATGAACACCTTCGCCGCGATCCCGGTGGGGCGGCCCCAGGGCAACTTCGGCCCGGTCCGCCGCCGCCCGGTCGAGGAGGTCGTCCACCGCAACCGCTGGTAGGGCGCCCCCGCACGTCGCCGTGCCGGACCGGACCGCCCGTGCGGGGCCCGGTCCGGCACGGTACGGCCGCGGTACGGATCCGTACGGCAGCCGTACGGGTCCGCACGCGTGGCCCGACCGCCAGTTCGGTCGTTGTGCTCCCTGACGGATCACTGTGCGGTGGAGCAGGGGGCGCGATGGGCAGGACCACCCAGCGGGAGTGCGGTACGGCCGGCCGGCGCGGGCCCGACAAGGAGCGTCCGGCGGCGTGGAGCGCCTACGGCAAGCTCGTCCGCCTCTTCCGCGAGCGCGCCGGCCTCACCCAGCAGGCCCTCGCGGACGCCATCGGCTACTCCATGGAGCAGGTCGCGTCCGTCGAGCAGGGCCGCCGCCCGGCGAAGGCGGCCTTCACGGAGGCCGCGGAACGCGTGCTGGACGCGGGCGGGGCCCTGCGGGTGCTCCAGCAGGACGTGGACCGGGCCAAACTGCCACTGTTCCTCCAGGACTTCGCCCTCCTGGAAGCGGAGGCGGTGAGCCGCTTCTCGTACGACCCGATGCTGGTGCCGGGGTTGTTGCAGACGGAGGCGTATGCCCAGGCGCTTCTTGATGCGCACTTCCCTCCCCTGGACGGGGAGACGGTCGAGCAGAGGGTGGCGGCCCGAATGGCCCGGCAGTCACTGCTGACCCGCAAGAACCCGCCGATCGTCTTCGTGTTCATCGTGGAGGAGTCCGCGATCCGACGCGTGATCGGTGACACCACCCTGATGCGGGTGCAGTGGGCACACCTGCTGGAGTGCTCGGCCATGCGCAACGTCGAGTTGCAGATCATGCCCACGGCCCGAGGCGCCCACAGCGGACTCAACGGCCCCATGGTGTTGTTGGAGTCGACCGACCGCAAACAGCACGTCTATGTTGAAGCCCAGGACATCGTGAGCGTGAGGTCCGACCGACACGAGGTGAGCGAGTTCTGGCTTCGGTATGGAACGCTGCGGACGCAGGCCCTCAACACCGAGGAGTCCTCGCGCCTCATCCAGCACATGGCAGGGGAGCTATGAGCATCGACCTTGAGTGGGTCAAGAGCAGCTACAGCGGGACGAGCGGCGGCGACTGCGTCGAGGTGGCCGCCCACCGGAACACCGTGTACGTACGGGACTCCAAGGCCGTCGGCAACGGCCCCGTGCTGCGGGTCGGCCGTGACCAGTGGGCCGCCTTCGTGGCCCTCGCCGCCAGGTAAGCACGCCGGTTTGCCCTGAACCCGTCCGTCAAGGACCAGCCCCCGGCCGACTGGCGTCGGCCGGGGGCTGTGGTGGGTGGGGGGTCAGGCCCCCTGCGAGAACTCCGCGTGGAAGCGCCGCGTGTGGTCCACCCGCCTTACCGGGCCGGTCAGCGTGACCGTCGCGGTGAGGCGGGCGTCCGTGCTGGACGCGGCCAGGCGCAGTTCCAGGGCGCCCGGTTCGACGATCCGGTGGCCCTCGCGGCCGGTGAACGACGCCACGTCCGCCGGGACCGTGACGCGCACCCTCCGCTCCTCGCCCGGCTCCAGCTCGACCCGGGTGTAGCCGACCAGCCGTTGCACCGGCTGGACCACGGAGGCGACCGGGTCGTGCAGGTAGAGCTGGACGACCTCGGTGCCGGTCCGGTCGCCCGTGTTGCGGACGGTGAGGGACGCGGTGAACTCGCCGTCCGTGGGCGCCTGTCCGGCGTCCACGACGAGGTCGCTCCAGGCGAACGTGGTGTACGTCAGACCGTGTCCGAAGCCGAACGCCGGGGTCGGGTCGATGTTGGAGACCTCGCTGGCCTGGGCGAGCGGGGCGCCGAGGTACGTGGTCGGCTGCGAGCCGGCGCTGTTCGGGACGCTCACCGGCAGACGCCCGGAGGGGGCGGTCCGGCCGCTGAGCACACCGGCGATGGCCCGGGTGCCCGCGACTCCGGGGAAGAACGACTGCACGATCGCCGCCGAGTCGGCGACCGCGCGGCCGAGCGCGTACGGGCGGCCCGCGAGCAGCACGGTCACCACCGGCGTACCGGAGTCGAGAGTTGCGTCGAGGAGCTGCTGCTGGGCGCCGGGCAGGGCGAGGGACTCCGCGTCGCAGCCCTCACCGCTGGTGCCCCGGCCGAACAGGCCCGCGCGGTCACCGAGCGCCACGACGACGATGTCGGCGTCACGCGCCGTGGCCACCGCCTCGGCGATGCCGGTGAGGTCGCCGTCGTCGATGCCCGTGCCGCGCACCACGGTGATGTCGGCGTCGGGGAACTCGGCGGACAGGCTGTCGCGCAGGCTGGGCAGCTCGATGCCCACGGGCATGTCCGGGTACTTCACGCCCACGTGCTGCGGGAAGGAGTAGCAGCCCAGGACGGCGGCGGCCTCGTCGGCGTTGGGGCCGATCAGCGCGATGCGGCGAGGACGGTCCAGCGGCAGGGTGCCGTCGTTGGTGAGCAGCACGACCGCCTTCTCGGCGATCTCCCGGGCCAGTTCGCGGTTCTCGGGGCCGTCGAGGTCGATCGTGCCGCGCAGCGACTCCGGGTCGTCCAGGTCGGCGCCGTCGAACGCGGGCGGCAGCGGGTTCCAGTCCCGGTCCAGCAGGCCGAGTTCCGCCTTCTGGGTGAGGACGCGGCGCAGGGCCCGGTCAATGACGGACTCCGGCACCCGGCCGTCGGTGACGGCGTCGACGAGCGGGGCGCCGAACGTCTTGACGGTGGGCAGTTCGACGTCGACGCCCGCCTGGAGCGCGGCGCCGGCCGCGTCGGCGAAGTCGCCGGCGATGCCGTGCAGCGTCTTGAGGAACGCGATGCCGAAGTAGTCGGCCACCACGGTGCCGTCGAAGCCCCAGGTGTCCCGCAGCAGTCCGGTGAGCAGGCTCTCGTCGGCCGCGGCGGGCATACCGTCGATGTCGGTGTAGGCGTGCATGACGGAGCGCGCGCCGCCCTCGCGGATCGCCATCTCGAACGGCGGCAGCAGCACGTCGGCGCGTTCACGCGGCCCCACGGACGAGGGGGCGAGGTTGCGGCCGGCGCGGGAGGCCGAGTAGCCGACGAAGTGCTTGAGGGTGGCGACGATCCCGGCGGACTCCAGGCCCCGCACATAGGCGGTGCCGATGGTGCCGACGAGGTACGGGTCCTCGCCGATGGTCTCCTCCACACGTCCCCAGCGGGCGTCGCGGACGACGTCCAGCACGGGGGCGAGTCCCTGGTGGACGCCGACGGCGCGCATGTCGCGGCCGATGGCGGCGGCCATCCTGCGGACGACGTCCGGGTCGAAGGTGGCGCCCCAGGACAGCGGCACGGGGTAGGCGGTGGCGCCCCAGGCGGCGAAGCCGGCCAGGCACTCCTCGTGCGCCACGGCGGGGATGCCGAAGCGGTTCGCGGAGGTGATCCGGGACTGGGTGCGCAGCAGGGACAGCGCGCCGAGCGCCGGGTCGACGGGCGCGGTGCCGAAGGGGCGGGTGAGCTGGCCCAGGCCGGCGGGGAGGAGCGCGTCGAGGTCGACGGCCTCCTCCATGTCGTGCTGGTGCGGGGCGACTTCGCCGCCGTTGGCGGACGCGCCGACCCAGACGCCGTACAGCTGGGCGATCTTCTCCTCGAGGGTCATGACGCCGATCAGCGCGTCGACCCGGGCGGAGACGGGGTGGGAGGGGTCGTTCCAGACAGGGGTTTCGGGGGTGGTCTCTACGGCCACGTTCGCGGTCACTTTCCTCCGACACCCATCAGACCCTGGACCAGGGCACGACGGGCGAACAGGTAGACGAGAAGGATGGGCACCATGGACAGCACCACGGCTCCCAGCAGACCGGGGATGTCGATGCCGTGCTCGGTCTGGAAGTTGTACAGACCCAGGGTCACGACCTTGGTGGAGTCGGACTGGGTCAGCACCAGCGGGAACAGGAAGCCGTTCCATGCCTGGAGCGCGGAGAAGACCACGATGGTGGACAGTCCGCCCCGGGACAGCGGCATCACGAGCTGGAAGAACATGCGCCGCGGGGAGGCGCCGTCCATGGCCATGGCCTCGTACAGCTCCGGGGAGATGTCACGCATGGCGCCACTGAGGATCAGCGCGGACATCGGCAGGCAGAAGGCGGCCGTGGGCAGGATGACGCCGAGCAGGTTGTCGTACAGCCCGGCTTCGCTGATCAGGTAGAACATCGGCACGATGACGGCCTGGGCGGGGATCGCCAGACCGAGCAGGAACAGCCGGAAGATCGCCGACGTGGCCTTGCCCCGGCTGCGCACGATGGCGTAGGCGAGCGGCGGGACCAGCAGCACCACGATGCCGATCACGCAGGCGGTGACGACGAGCGTGTTGAAGAAGTACTGGCCGAAGCCCGAGTCGAAGGCGCCGGTGAAGTTGTCCAGGGTGAAGGTGTCCGGAAGGGAGACCGGACCGTTCGCGGCGTAGTCCTGGCGGGTGCGCAGGGTCGCGGCGAGCATCACGTACAGCGGCAGGCCGACGAGGAGCAGCCAGACGATCGAGCCGGCGCCGGCCAGGTAGTTGGGGCGGCGCCTCATGACACACCCTCCATGGTGCTGCGCATCTTGTCGTAGCCGGAGACCTTCACCACGACCAGGGAGATGATGGTGGCGGCGACGACCAGGGCGAGGGCGATGGCGGAACCGGCCCCGAAGTCGAAGCCCTTGAAGGCCTTGTCGTACATGTAGTAGGCGCTGATGGTGGTGTCGGTGCCGGGGCCGCCCTGGGTCAGGATGAGGACGGTCTCGAAGGTGGTGAGGCCACCGACGATCATCAGGATCATCGACGTGATCATCGAGTTGCGCAGCTGCGGCAGGGTGATGTGGAAGAACTGCCGGTAGCGGCCCGCGCCGTCGATCTCCGCCGCCTGGTACAGCACCTGCGGGATCGCGCGGGCGGCGCCCTGGTAGATCAGCGTGTGGAACGGCGTGAACTGCCAGGTGCTCACGAACGCGAGCACGCCGATGGCGGTGGCCTGCTCGCCGAACAGGTTGCCGTCGCCGAACAGCCAGGTGGCGTCCGCCGGGATGCCGAAGTTCGGGTCGAGCAGCGCGCGCCACAGCACGGAGACGGCGGTGGCGGACAGCAGCAGCGGGATGAAGTAGATGACCGACAGCACCGCGCGGTTGCGCTGGTGGCCCGCGGCCCAGACGCCGAGCAGGATGCTCAGCGGGGTCTGGACGACCACGCCGAGCGCGGTCAGCAGCAGGGTCAGCCAGATGCTCTGGAGCATCACCGGGTCGTCCATCAGGCGCGACCAGTTGTCCGTGCCGACCCACTGGGGCGAGCCGATCCCGTCCCAGCTCATGAAGGACAGCACCGCGACCATGATCAGCGGGACGATGGCGAAGAGGGCGAAGAACACTGCGGCGGGCAGCGCCCAGGCGAAGCCCGGACGGCCCACCTTGGATACGGACGGGGAGGCGGCCGGCCGCCGCCGGGACTCCTTGCGGAGCCCGGCGGCGGGCGGGGCGCTCGTGATCTTTGTGGTCATGAGCCGTTCGTCACTCGGTCGGGAGGGCCTGCATGGCCTTGATGAAGCCGTCCGTGTCGAGCTGTCCGTTGAAGAACTGCTGGATGGCCTTGTGCATGTTCGAGGCCGCCGACTGCGGGTACGCCTGGTCCCACGACAGCTGGAACGACGGCGCGTCGGCGACCAGGTCGTACTGGAAGCGCGAGTACTCGGGCGTCGCGGACGTCTCGATGAACTGGTCGGTGTTGGTGGTGGTGGTCAGGTTGCCGACGTCGAGCTGCGCCTTGACGAACTCGTCGGAGTACATGAGCTTGAGGAACTCGGCGACGGCCTCGGGGTGCTTGGTCTTCTTCAGCACCGAGTAGTAGTTGTTGGTGTTGCCGGCGACGTTCTTCGGGTCGCCCTTGCCGCCCGCGACGGCCGGGAAGGCGGAGTAGCCGAGGCCCTTCTCGGCGAACTCCGGGTGGTCGGTGAGCTGCTGGGAGTAGTACCAGGAGCCCATCAGCTCGAAGCCGGCCTTGCCCTGGGCGACCAGCGCGACCGAGCCGCCGTTGGTGTACTTGACCGAGTCGTAGTTCTTGCCGAAGGCGCCCGCGTCGACGAGCTCCCTGATCATCTTCAGGGCCTTCTTGCTCTCCGCGGACTCCCAGGCGCTCTTGTCGCCCTCGAGGGCCTTCTGGAAGAGCTCCGGGCCGGCTATGCGGTCGAACAGGTACTGGAACCACATCTGGGTGGGCCAGACGTCACCGCCGCCGAGCGCGATCGGCGTGACACCCTCGTCCTTCAGCTTCTCGACGGCGTCGAGCAGCTCGTCCCAGGTCTTCGGCGGCTGGACGCCCGCCTTCTTGAGGACGTTCTTGTTGTGGAAGAGCAGGACCGGCTGGGTGCCGCGCATGGGAATGCCGTACGGCTTGCCGTCGACGACCGCGTTGTTGAAGACGGACGGGAGGAACTTGCTCTCCAGCTCCGGGTTCTTCTTGATGGCGTCGTCGAGCGGGAGGAGCAGGCCGGCCTTGACGAAGGGCTTGATGCTGCCGCCGCCCCAGTTGAAGAAGACGTCGGGTGCCTGCGGGGTGCTGATGATCGTCTGAAGCTTCTGCTGGTAGTCCGCACCGGGGATGGTGTCGAGGACCGCCTTGACGTCGGACGTCTCGTTGAACTTGTCGACGACCTGCTTCTCGATCTTGTTGGTGGCGTCCCCGTAGACAAGGATATGGATCTTGCCGTCGTCCGCCGACGCCCCGCCGTTGCCGTCACCGCAGGCCGACAGGCTCAGGGCGAGGGCGAGCGTCGCACCGGTGGCGATCAGTCTGGGCAAGCGCGCACGTGTCTTCATCGTTCGCCTTTCGAAAGTTTCGGCTTCATCGCCGAAAGTCCATGCCGAGGGACAGTAGGTCAGACGGGAGTTGGGGTCAACGGTCGGTTCACGACTCGCCCAAACCGTTATCCAGACGCGGTGCTCTATCCTGCGGGTATGCGTGAAGACGACGAGGCGAGCGGGCGTGTCACCCTGGCTGCGGTAGCGAAAGAGGCCGGGGTTTCGATGCCGACAGTTTCGAAGGTGCTCAACGGCCGTTCGGATGTCTCACGCGCGACACGCGCCAAGGTGGAGAAGCTTCTGGACCTGCACGGCTACCGCCGGCGCGTCCAGCCCGCGACCCGTTACCCGCTCATCGAGATCGTGTTCCACGAGCTGGAGAGCGTGTGGGCGATGGAGCTGATCCGGGGCGTGGAGAACGTCGCGAAAGAGAATCGCGCCACCGTCGTCCTCACGGAGAGCGGCACCCGGCACACCCCCGACCCGGACTGGCTGCCGGGTGTGCTGCAGCGCCGGCCGCTGGGTGTGGTGCTGGTCTTCTCCAGCCTCCCGCAGGACATCAAACGCCAACTGCGGGCCGCCGCCATCCCGTTCGTCGTTATCGACCCGGCGGGCGACCCGGACCCGGACGTGCCCTCGGTCGGCTCCGCCAACTGGGCCGGAGGCCTTGCCGCCACCCGTCACCTCACCGAGCGGGGCCACCGGCGGATCGCCATCATCACCGGTCCCGAGGACATGCTGTGCTCCCTGGCGCGGCTGGACGGCTACCGCTCGGCCCTGGCCATGGCGGGCCTGGAGGTCGATCCGCGGCTGACCCGCTTCGGGGACTTCCACGTGCAGGGCGGCTTCGAGCGCGCCATGGAGCTGCTGGAGGGCCCCGACCGGCCGACGGCGATCTTCGCGGGCAGTGACCTGCAGGCGCTCGGTGTGCTGGAGGCGGCCCGGGTGAAAGGGCTGCGGGTGCCCGAGGACCTGTCGGTGGTCGGCTACGACGACGTACCGCTCGCCCAGTGGTCCAGCCCGCCGCTCACCACGGTCCACCAGCCGCTGCGGCACATGGCCGAGGAGGCGTCCCGGATGCTGCTGCGCCCGGACGTCACGGGCGGCGCGGCCCAGCGCATCGAGCTGGCGACCCGCCTGGTGGTACGGCAGAGCACGGCGCCGCTCGTCGGCTGACGCAGCCCCGCGGGCTGCCGCTGCCCGGCTCGGCCCTGCGGGGCGATACGGCGCGGCCCCCTGGGCTCGGCGCCCCCGCCCCCACAGACCCGGCACGCCTGAGCCCGGCGAGCTGGGCGCTGCTCAACCCCTACGGCCCGGTGCGGCCAGCCCTGCGCGTCGGTGCGGCCATGCCCGGCGGGCTCGGGCGCCGCTCAGCCCGGCGGGCTCGAAGCGGAACAGCACCGAGGGCCCCGGTGCAGCCAACCCTGCGCGGGGCATGCGGCTCTGCCCGGCGGGCTCGGCGCTGCTCAGCCCGATGGCTCGGCGCGGATCAACCCCTGCGGCCCCGTGCGGCCAGCCCTGCGCGTCGGTGCAGCTCTGCCCGAGGACTCGAAGCGAACAGCACCGAAGGCCCGGTGCAGCCAGCCCTGCGCGGGGCGCTACGACTCTGCCCGGCAGGCTCGACGCTGCTCATCCCCAAGGGCTTGAAGCGGAACAGCACCGAGGGCCCGGTCCGGATCAGTCCGCCGCGCCGCGCTCCTGGCGCAGGCGGCGCAGGACGACGGCCAGGTCCAGTGCGGCCGTCAGGGCGAGCACCCCGCAGACGACGGCGAGCAGCACCAGCGGGCCGGGTCCGGGGCTGTCCCCGGAGTCGGACCGGGCCGCCCAGACGCCGAACAGCACCGTCCCCGCGACGAACAGCGGCAGGAAGACGCAGGACAGCAGCAACCGCAGTCTCAGCGGGCTGCGCGCGGTGACCGGCTCGGTGCCGGTGCGCGGGTTCCTGCGGCCGATCGTGCCGGAGCGGGCCCGGGAGACCGGCTCGCGGCCGGAGCCGGTGCGGGGCTCCTGGCCGGAACCGGTTCGGCTGTCGCGCACGGCGGCCCACCTCCTTCCCACCTCGTGTGCGGGTCGGGTAGCCCTCGTGGCGGGCGGCAAACCGGCGGTCGCCTGGACCCGTGCGGCGCGGGTACCCGGACCCCCTGACCATGGCCGGAGGAGGTGGCCAGGCATGGTGAGCGCATCCGTGACGGTGCCGTCGGGAGCGCGGGGCCTACGCGGTGATCTGGAGATCCCCGCGGGGGCGCGCGGCATGGTGCTGTTCGCGCACGGAAGCGGCAGCTCGCGGCTCAGCCCGCGCAACCGGGCCGTGGCCGGGGTGCTGCGCGACGCGGGGTTCGGCACGCTGCTGCTCGACCTGCTGACCGGGGCGGAGGAGGACGAGGACGCGGCGACGGGCCGGCACCGCTTCGACATCGGTCTGCTGGCCGGGCGGCTGGCGCACGCCGTGGACTGGCTGGAGGGGCGGCCGGACGCCGTGGACCTGCCGGTGGGGCTGTTCGGGGCCAGTACGGGGGCGGCGGCCGCGCTGGTCGCGGCCACGGAGCGGCCTCGGCGGGTGGCGGCGGCCGTCTCGCGGGGCGGGCGCCCGGACCTGGCCGGAGACGCGCTGGGCCTGGTGGCGTGCCCGGTGCTGCTCGTGGTGGGCGGCGCCGACCACGAGGTGCTGGACCTCAACCGCCGTGCCGCCGCACGGCTGTCCGCCCCGCACCGTGTCGACGTGGTGCCCGGCGCCACCCATCTCTTCGCCGAGCCCGGCGCGCTGGAGCGGGTGGCCCAGCTGGCCGCCGGGTGGTTCGGCGAGCATCTGTCGTGAGCGAGCCCGGGCCGGTACCCGCGGGGCGCGGCGAGCCGCAGCGTGGTGCGCGCTGCGGCTCGCCGCCGGTCAGCCGGTGCTGCAGGAGACCGTCGGCCAGTTCCAGTTGCCGTTGGTCTGGATCGTCACCCCCCAGTTGTTCCCGCTGCCGTTCGGCCTGGCCACGAGGGTCTGGCCGTTGGGGTAGGAGGCGCTGACGTTCCAGGTGCTGAGGACCTTCGCCGGGGACGGCACGTTCATCGTCACGGTCCAGTTGCCGGAGCCGCCGACCGAGACGTTGAGGTTGTAGCGGTCGCCCCACTGCTGGCCGGCCGACAGGGTCGCGGTGCAGGCACCACCACCGCCGCCGCCCCCTCCCCCGCCGCCGGAGCCGTCGGGGGCGACCGCGCGGCCGGTCTGCGGGGAGATCATGCCGGCGCACAGCCCCCGGGAGGCCAGGTTCTGCGCGATGCGCGGAATGGCGGCGATGGTGTTGGCCGGCCAGTCGTGCATCAGGATGACCTGCCCGTCGTTCAGCCGGGAGGCGGCCTGCACGATGGCGTCGGTGCTCGCGTTGTTCCAGTCCTGCGAGTCGACGTCCCAGATGACCTCGGTCAGACCGTACTTGGCCTCCACCGAGCGCAGGGTGGAGTTGGTCTCGCCGTAGGGCGGGCGGAACAGCTTGGGTGTGCCGCCCCCGGCGCTCGCGATCGCCTGCTGGGTGCGGGAGATCTCCGAGTCCATCTGCGCCTGGCTGAGCTGGGTCATGTGGGGGTGGGTGTAGCTGTGGTTGGCGACCCACATCCCCGCGTCCACCTGCGCCTTGACCAGGGACGGGTTGGCGGCGGCGTTCTGGCCCTGGTTGAACATCGTGGCCCGCAGGCCGTTCTGCTTCAGCGCGTTGAGCAGGTTCATGGTGGATCCGGTGGACGGGCCGTCGTCGAAGGTGAGTCCGACGTAGCCGTTGCAGGCGGCCGCCTGCGCGGGGGCGGCGCCGACGCCCGAGGTCACGGTGCCTGCCACCGTCAGTGCGGCGACGGCGACACCCGGGACCAGGTACCGGGTGACCGGCTGTCGCTTTCCGGTGCTCATGTGTGGGGGTCCTCCTCGTACGGGGATCAGCCTGCGCTGCAGGAGACCGAGGGCCAGTTCCAGTTGCCGTTGGTCTGGATGGTCGCGCCCCAGTTGTTGCCGCTGCCGTTGGACCGGGCGACGAGGGTCTGGCTGTCGGGGTAGGAGGCGCTGACGTTCCAGGTGCTGAGGACCTTCGCCGGGGACGGGACGCGCATGGTGACGGTCCAGTTGCTGGAGCCGCTCACCGAGACGTTGAGGTTGTAGCGGTCGCCCCACTGCTGGCCGGCCGACAGGGTCGCGGTGCAGCCACCACCGCCACCACCGCCGCCACCGCCACCGCCGCCACCGCCGGAGCCCTCGCTCACGGTGATGTTGGAGTTGCCGCTGCTCTGGTAGCCCTCGGTGGCCATGATCATGTAGTTGTGGCTGCCCAGGTTCATGCCCTTGCTCGCCCAGGCGTCGAAGTGGTTGCCGCTGGTGATGGTGCCGCCGGTGCGCTTCTGCTGGCGGACACTCCAGTACTGGTCGAAGGTCCTGGTGCCCTCGATCGAGGGGGCGTTGTACCGGGTCGTCTTGTAGATGTCGTACGTGCCGCCGTCGCTGGTGACGGTGCCCTTGTACTCGCCGGTGGGCCGGTAGGTGCCCCAGTTGTCGACGATGTAGTACTCGACCAGGGGGCCGGTGGTCCAGCCGTAGAGCGTCAGGTACGCGTTGCCGGACGGGTTGAAGCTGCCGGAGTAGTTGACGGTCTTGCGCCCGCCGGTGCTCCAGCCCTTGCCGGCCACGAAGTTGCCGGTGTTGCTCCACTGGGTGCTGTAACCGCCCCCGGAGCCCAGGTCCATGGAGACCGTGCCCTGGGCGTCGGTCCAGAAGGAGTACCACCAGCCGTTGTTGGTGCCGGTCTGGTTGCTCGTGATGACCGGGGCGGCGGTCGCCGTGCCGGTGAGGAGCAGCGCGGTGAGGGCGGCGAGAGCGATCGTCCAGACGCTCTTGACGCTCATGATCAGCCGGCCGCGTCTGCGGCTGCCGGGTGGTGAGGACACGTGCATGGGTGGCGCCTCCTGTTACGGCTCGATGGGGAGGTCGATGCCGTGACAGTGTTGGTCTGAGCGCGTCAACCGTCAACGGTTTCGGTGCGAGTTTCGAAAAGTTCGAGTGACCGGCGCCCGTCACGGAAAGAAATAACACCAGCTCAACAGGTCTATGGAAGCGCTTGAGTTGTGAAGCACCGGATATGCGCCGTCATGCGAGCCGAAGCTCGATCAGTTCCCTGCGAAACTTTCGTAGGACTTTTTCAGGGGCCCAGCGGCAAGCCACCGGTACGGTCGTCGCCTCACTGGAGAAGGCAACGGCCGTACCGACGGCGTGGAGTGAGCAGACGTCAGGTCGGCGTCGTCCAGCGGGGGGCCGTCTCCGCCCACGCCGTCTCCCATCCGGCCAGATCGCGCCGGCGCAGGACAGCCCCGACGACGGCGTGCGCGGCGGCGCCGGCGAGGGCGACGCCGATGGCGGCCAGCAGCGCCCAGCCCATCGCGCGGCTGCGCACCTCCTTGCCGCCCAGGGGCGCCTCGGTGGCCTTCCCGTCGGCGGTGATCCAGACGCTGACGGTGCTCCCGGCGGTCAGTCCCGGCCACACCTCCGCCCGGGTGGTACGGGTGCGCCCCTCGCGGGTGACGACCCGCACCTCGACCGGGTAACGGGTCTTCTTCTCTTCGTCCGAGCCCGGCTCGGGATGCCGGGGCGCGTCCGCGATCAGGGTCGCGTCCGTCAGATGACGCGTCTGCTGCTGGTGGCGCGCCGCGTCCCGGTAGTGCCGGTGGGCGGCGTCGCCCACCACGACGGCGGCCACGGGCGCCACGGCCAGTACGGCGGTCAGCACCCCGAGCCCCAGCCAGGCCCGCGCCACGTCGGTGCGGCGGCGCAGCGGGTTGCGCCGCCACCGCCGGCACAGCGGGCGCGGGGGCGGGGCGGGGGGAGGCTGTGCCGGTGGTGTCTCGGCCGCCACGTCACGTCTCCTTCCGGTGAGGGGGCCGCAGGCGGAGGGGTGGGTCAGCGGGTCCCGCCGGCCGACGGGTGGTGGTGCGCGGCGGCCAGCAGGCCGGCGGCGCCCCGGACGGCGGCGGTGTGCGGCGACGGCACCGGCTGGACCGCGCAGCCGAGGCCGCCGGGCAGCCCGCCGGTGATCTCGGGGCGCAGCGCGCCCCCTCCGGCCAGCAGCACACCCCGGCTCAGCGCGGTGCGGGTGAGCGAGGTGCGGTCCTGCCGCAGCATCGCGGTCACCATGCCGATCACCGCCTCGGTGACGAGTTCCGGCGGGGTGCCGTCGCCCAGGTCGGCGGTGCCGAGGGCGGTGCGGCGGGCGTCGGTCACCGCGCCGTCGGTGAGCAGCACCACCTCGGTGAGGTGCGCGCCGATGTCCACGACCAGCAGCGGCCGGATGTGGTCGACGCTCGCGGCGAGCGCGACCGCCCGCGCGCCGGGGACCGTCAGTACGGCGCGCGGGCGGAGTGCTTCCACGGCCGTGCGGGCGGCGGCCCGGAAGGCGAGCCCGTCGAGGACCGGGGCGGTGACGACGACCAGCGGGCGGCCGATCCTCGGCATCCGGTGTCCGAGCAGCCGGTCCAGCATGCGAGCGGTGCCGGGGACGTCGACGATGGTGCCGCGCTGGATGGGGTGGACGGCCCCCGAACCGGGGAACGTCACGGTCGGTACGTCCAGGACCATGCCCCGTCCGGCGATCCACGCGCGAGTGCGGGCGCTGCCCAGGTCGAGAGCGATACCCGAGCAGCGCCTGCACAGCGGCCAGTGCCGGTGCCGTACGGGACCCGGCCGGGGGCGCCGGATCACGGTCACCGGCCGGCCTCCCGCACCTGCTGGCAGCGCCCGCAGTAGCGGGCCTGGGGGACGATCAGCAGGCGGTGGCGTTCGACCGGGCGGCGGCAGAGGTGACAGACGCCGTAGGTCCCGGAGTCCATCCGGGCCAGCGCCTCCTCGACGTCGGCGAGCACCATGCGGGCCGACGCCGCGAGCTTGACGCCGACCTCGATCTGCGCGGCGTCCTCCCGCCGGCGGCGGTCCTCGGAACGGCTCGCGAAGGCGAACTGGCGCAGCTGTTCCCGTCGGAACAGCAGCTGCTCGTGCAGGTTCTCACGGAGCGCGGTGAGGTCCTCGGCGTCGAGGACCCCGTCGTGCTCGCCGATGGTCTGGTGGGTCACCACTGCACCCCTCGGGCAGAGCGGGAAGGACGGACGGACAGCGGGTTCAGGACGCCCGGCGCTGGCAGGCGACGCAGTACCGGGTGTGCGGGAGGATCTCCAGCCGCTCCGGCGGCACGGGCTTGGAGCAGCCCAGGCAGTCGCCGTAGGTGCCGGCGTCGACGCGGGCGAAGGCCTCGTCGATCTCCGTGAGGACCCGCTTGATGGCGTCCTTCTGGTTGGACATCAGGTGGTCGCCCGGACTGTCCCCGCTTTCGTCCAGCGCCTTGAGCTGAGCGAGCCTGGTCGTCCGGGCGTGCTCCAGACGCCGGCGGACCTCGTCCGCGGCGGGGTTCGCGGTACGGGGTTCGGTGCGGGGCAGGTCGAGCGACACGGCTTTCCTCCTGGGGAGACGTAGGGGATGACGCTTCCACCATGGCCGCTCGCGCCGCCCGCGCCCATTGGGCGTGGGACCCATCTGTGCCGGGTCCGACGACCCACCCCGGCCGGCATGGGTCCGGCGGACGACGGGAAATGGGGCGCGGGGCCCATCGACCGGGGCGGGGTGTCCGGGGCAGGCTGGCCGGTGTCCGCCGGGACCAGGGGGTCGCTGCCGCATCAGGGGCCGCGGTGACCGACAGTAGAGGCAGACGAGGAAGAGGAAGGCGTGACCTCCGTGTCCCTGTACTGGCGGATCTTCGGGCTCAACGCCGTGGTGCTCGGCAGCGCCACGGCTCTGTTGCTGTGGGCTCCGGTGACCGTGTCCGTGCCGGTGCTGCTGACGGAGGCGGTGATCCTCGTCGGCGGTCTGGTCGTGATGCTGGTGGCCAACGCGGCGCTGCTGCGCATCGGGCTGGCCCCGCTGGACCGGGTGACCCGGCTGATGACCACCGTCGACCTGCTGCGCCCCGGTCAGCGTCTTCCCGTGCGCGGGGGCGGTGAGGTGGCGGAACTGGTGAGCACCTTCAACGCGATGCTGGAGCGTCTGGAGGGGGAACGGGTCGCGAGCAGCGCGCGCGCCATCCTCGCCCAGGAGGGTGAGCGGCGCCGTATCGCCCAGGAACTGCACGACGAGGTCGGGCAGAGCATGACGGCCGTGCTGCTGGCCCTGAAGCGGGCCGCCGACGAGGCGGAGGAACCGCTGCGCGGCGAGCTGCAGCAGGCGCAGGAGATCACCCGCGGCAGTCTGGACGAGGTACGGCGGCTGGTGCGCCGGCTGCGCCCCGGCGTGCTGGACGACCTCGGCCTGGTGAGCGCGGTGACGTCGCTGACCACGGAGTTCTCCACCCACACCGGACTGCGCGTGGTGCGCCGCTTCGACCCGGACCTGCCCCCCCTCGACCACGAGACGGAACTGGTGATCTACCGGGTGGCGCAGGAGAGCCTGACCAACGCCGCCCGGCACGCCGAGGCGCGGCGGGTGGAGGTGGCGCTGCGCGGCACCGACCGGGGTGTCGTGCTGGAGGTGGCCGACGACGGGCGCGGCATCGGGGCCGCGCGGGAAGGTGCGGGACTTCGCGGAATGCGTGAACGCGCCCTGCTGATCGGGGCCACGCTGGACCTCTGGAGCCCGGACGAGGTCTCCCGAAAAGGAACCGGTACCCGAATCCGGCTGACCGTGCCCGCCGTCAGGAAGCAGTCATGAACGACCAGGACATCCGTGCCGACCGCCCCGCGGACACGATCCGCATCCTCCTCGCCGACGACCACGCCCTGGTACGGCGCGGGGTCCGGCTGATCCTCGACCGGGAGCCCGACCTGGAGGTGGTCGCCGAGGCCGGTGACGGGGCGGAGGCGATCGCCATGGCCCGCACCCACGACGTGGACCTCGCGGTGCTGGACATCGCCATGCCGCGGCTGACCGGTCTGCAGGCGGCGCGGGAGCTGACCGCGCTGAAGCCGGGGCTGCGCATCCTGATGCTGACGATGCACGACAACGAGCAGTACCTGTTCCAGGCGTTGAAGGCGGGGGCGGGCGGCTACGTGCTGAAGTCCGTCGCCGACCGTGACCTGGTCGCCGCCTGCCGGGCGGCGATGCGGGACGAGCCGTTCCTGTACCCGGGTGCGGTGACCGCGCTGATCCGCAACTACCTGGACCGGGTCCGGCACGGCGAGGAGGCACCCGAGCAGCTGCTCACCCCGCGCGAGGAGGAGGTGCTGAAGCTCGTCGCCGAGGGCCACTCGTCGAAGGAGATCGCGGAGCTGCTGTTCATCAGCGTCAAGACGGTGCAGCGGCACCGGGAGAACCTGCTCCACAAGCTCGGTCTCCGGGACCGTCTGGAGCTGACGCGGTACGCCATCCGCGCGGGGCTCGTGGAACCTTGACCGCCCACGCCCCGGGCCGTGCCGCCCGTCTTCCGCTCCGAGCCGCCGCGGCCGTCCTGGCCGCCTTCGCGGCCGTCCTGCTGACCCTCGGTTTCACCCCCGGCACGACCCCGCCTCGGCCGTCACCGCTCCCCGGCGGCCCCGCCTACTTCCCGGCGTCCCCCGGCACCCCGACGTACTCCTCGGGCACCCAGCCGCACAGCGACGAGGCGTACGTCGCCGCCCGGACCGTACTGACCCGGCCGGAACGGGACGACGGCGAGCGGAACCTGTTCGCCGGGCCGCTCCTGTTCACGCCCGCGTACACGCCGCGGGTCCCTCCCCGGCCGGCGCGGCCCGCGCCCTCGGCCGGGCACGCGCCGCCCGCCGCCGCGCATGTACCGGCGGATCTGGGGCGGGCCCCGCCCCCTGCCTCCAGCACCTGAGCCGTCCCCTTCCGACCTTCCGCGTGCCCGCCGACGGGCACGTGTGCCTTGCTGGAGGCATCTGTGAAACGTCCCGCCCGCGTCAGGGCGTTGTTCGCGCTTGCCGTGATCGCCGTGTCCGTGTTCGTCGCCGTCACCGTTCCGGTCCGTCTGGGACTGGATCTGCGCGGCGGCACCCAGATCGTGCTGGAGACCCGTTCGACCGAGACGCTCGAGGCCGACTCCGAGGCCACCGACCGCACCCTGGAGGTCCTGCGCGGCCGGGTCGACGCGCTGGGCGTCGCCGAGCCGGGCATCGTCCGCTCCGGTGACAACCGGATCATCGTCGAGCTGCCGGGGGTGCAGGACCCGCGGCAGGCCGCCGACGTGCTGGGCCGTACCGCGCAGCTCTCCGTCCACCCCGTCCTCGGCCCCGGCGCCGCGGACGGCCGGGCGCTGCCGAAGGGCGAGCGCGTGCTGCCCGACGAGGCGGGCGAGCGGCTGCACCTGGGCGGGGCCGCGCTCAGCGGCCAGGACGTGAAGAGCGCCGAGGCCCGCTTCGATCCGCAGAGCGGTGCCGGCTGGCACGTCACCGTCGACTTCGCGGACGGCAAGGGATGGGCCCGGCTGACCGGTGAGGCCGCCTGCCATCCGGCGGGCGACCCGCAGCGGCGGGTGGCCATCGTCCTCGACAACAAGATCATCTCCTCGCCGCAGGTGGATCCGTCGGTGGCCTGCGGGGCGGGCATCACCGGAGGGTCGACGCAGATCACCGGTTCCTTCACCAGCGACGAGGCGAAGGAACTCGCGCTCCTCGTGCACGGTGGTGCCCTGCCGGTGCCGGTGGAGACGGTGGAGCAGCGGACGGTCGGCCCGACGCTGGGCGCCGAGGCCATCCGGGCCAGCGCCTGGGCGGCCGTAGCCGGTACCGCCCTGACGGCGCTGTTCGTCGTCGTCGTCTACCGCCTCATGGGCCTGCTCGCCGTCGTGGCCCTGCTCTGCTACGGCCTGATCTCGTACGCCGGTCTGGCGGCGCTCGGCGCGACCCTGACCCTGCCCGGTCTCGCCGGTTTCGTGCTGGCCATCGGCATGGCGGTGGACGCCAACGTGCTGGTCTTCGAACGGGCCCGGGAGGAGTACGCGAAACGCAACCGGCCCAGCGGGCGCTCGGCCCTGACCGCCGGTTTCAAGGGCGCGTTCAGCGCGATCGCGGACTCCAACGTGACGACGCTGATCGCGGCGGCGCTGCTGTTCGTGCTCGCCTCCGGGCCGGTGAAGGGGTTCGGCGTCACGCTGGGCATCGGTGTGCTGGCGTCCATGATCAGCGCCCTGGTGATCACCCGGGTGCTCGCGGAGTTCGCGGTGGCGCGCCGCTGGGTGCACCGGCGTCCCGGTGTCACGGGGCTGGCCTCCGTCGGCCGGGTCCGCGCCTTCCTCACCCGACGCGACCCGCAGCTGATGCGCCGCCCGCGCCGCTGGCTGGCGGTGTCGGCCGTGGTGCTGGCCGTCGCCGCCGCGGGCATCTTCGTACGCGGGCTGAACTTCGGTGTGGAGTTCACCGGCGGCCGGCTGATCGAGTACTCCACCGAGCAGACCGTCGACCCGGACCGGGCGCGCGCCGCCCTCGCCGACGCCGGATTCCCGCAGGCCGTCGTGCAGTCCTCCGGTGACAGCGGTCTGACGGTGCGGACGGAGGAGCTGACCAACGAGGAGGCGGTCAAGGTGGCCGAGACCGTCGCCGAGGTCGGCGGCGGGGCGGAGAAGGTCCGCGACGAGCTGATCGGCCCGAGCCTCGGCGACGAGCTGCGGCGCAACGCGCTGATCGCGCTCGGCCTGGCGCTCGCCGCCCAGCTGCTCTACCTGGCGGTGCGGTTCCGGTGGATGTTCGGCACCGGGGCGGTGGCCGCGCTGGCGCACGACGTGGTGATCGTCACCGGCATCTTCGCCTGGCTGGGCAAGCCGATCGACGGCGTGTTCCTGGCGGCGCTGCTCACCGTGATCGGCTACTCGGTGAACGACTCCGTGGTGGTGTTCGACCGCATCCGGGAGCTGTGGCGCAAGGACGCCAAGGCACCGCTCGCGCAGGTGACCAACCAGGCGATCCTGCAGACGGTGCCGCGTACGGTGAACACGGGCATCGGCGTGATCTTCATCCTGGCGGCGCTCGCGCTGCTGGGCGGTGACTCGCTCACCGACTTCGCGCTGGCCCTGCTGATCGGCATGCTCGTCGGCACGTACTCGTCGGTCCTGACCGCCTCCCCTCTGGCCATCGAACTGGACGCCCGCGCGGGCGGACGCAAGGGGGGCCGCAAGCGGAGCGGCGGCTCCCGGAAGCCGGCCTCCGGCGCCGGGGAGCGACCGCGACGGCCGGCGGCGACGAGCCACCGGCCGTAACCCACGCGCTATGCCGCCGCCGGCCATGGAAGCCGACGGCGGCATAGCGCCCCCTCGGGGGCGCGGGGAACGGCGCGAGCGACCCCCGCGCACCCGCGGCGCTCCCCGCGACGCCAGGCACCCTCACACGGGCACCTCCGCCGCCCCCTCCTCCTCGGTGAACTGGGTCCGGTGGAGCTCGGCGTAGCGGCCGTCCGCTGCCAGGAGTTGTTCGTGCGTTCCGCGTTCGGTGATGTGGCCGGCCTCGACGACCAGGATCTGGTCGGCCGCACGGACCGTGGACAGGCGGTGGGCGATCACCACCGCCGTCCGCCCCTCCAGCGCCTCCCCCAGTGCCTCCTGCACGGCCGCCTCCGAGGTGTTGTCGAGGTGGGCCGTCGCCTCGTCGAGGACGACCACCCGCTGCCGCGCCAGCAGCAGCCGCGCGATCGTCATGCGCTGCCGCTCACCGCCGGAGAGCCGGTAGCCGCGTTCCCCGACCACCGTGTCCAGCCCGTCGGGCAGCGCCCGCACCAGCGTGTCGAGGCGCGCCCGCCGCAGCGCGTCCCACAGTTCGGCCTCGTCCGCGTCCGGCCGGGCCAGCAGCAGGTTGGCGCGGACGGTGTCGTGGAAGAGGTGACCGTCCTGGGTCACCATCCCGACGGTGGCCCGCAGCGACGCCGCGCTCAGGTCGCGGACATCGGCGCCGCCCACCCGCACCGCGCCCGAGTCGACGTCGTACAGCCGGGGCAGCAGGGCCGCGACGGTCGACTTGCCGGCGCCGGAGGAGCCGACGAGGGCGACGGTCTGCCCGGGTTCGGCGCGGAAGGAGATGCCGTGCAGCACCTCCTCGCCGCCGCGCGTGTCGAGGGTGGCGACCTCCTCCAGGGAGGCCAGGGACACCTTGTCGGCGGACGGGTAGCCGAAGCGGACGTCGTCGAACTCCACCGCGACCGGGCCCTCGGGGACCTCACGCGCGTCGGGCCGCTCCCGGATGAGGGGTTCGAGGTCCAGCACCTCGAAGACCCGCTCGAAGCTGACCAGCGCGCTCATCACCTCCACCCGCGCCCCGGCCAGCGAGGTCAGCGGCGCGTACAGGCGGGTCAGCAGCAGCGCGAGCGCCACCACCGCGCCCGCGTCGAGGGCGCCGGACAGGGCGAGCCGGCCGCCGAGGCCGTACACCAGGGCGAGGGCGAGGGCGGAGACGAGGGTGAGCGCGGTGATGAACACCGTCTGGGCGGTGGCCGTACGCACCCCGATGTCCCGCACCCGGCGGGCGCGTTCCATGAACTCCTCGGACTCCTCCTCGGGCCGCCCGAACAGTTTCACCAGGGTGGCGCCGGGCGCGGAGAACCGCTCCGTCATCCGCGTCCCCATGGCCGCGTTGAGGGCGGCGGCCTCCCGCTGGAGTCCGGCCATACGGCGGCCCATGCGGCGGGCCGGGATCACGAACACCGGCAGCAGCACCAGCGACAGCAGGGTGATCTGCCAGGACAGGGTCAGCATCACCCCGAGGGTGAGCACCAGGGTGACCATGTTGCCGACGACCGTCGACAGGGTGGTGCTGAACGCCCGCTGGGCGCCGATCACGTCGTTGTTGAGACGGGAGACGAGCGCTCCCGTACGGGTGCGTGTGAAGAACGCCACCGGCATCCGCTGCACATGGTCGAAGACCGCCGTCCGCAGCCCCAGGATGAGGTCCTCCCCGAGGGCCGCCGACAACCTCCGCCCCAGTACGCCGAGGACCGCCTCCACCACCGCGATCAGGGCGATGAGCAGCGCCAGACGCACCACCATGGCCGGATCCCCGTCCGACACGACGGTGTTCACGACCCGCCCGGCGAGGACGGGGGTGGCGACGGCGAGTGCCGCGGTCGCCGTGCCGAGGAGCACGAACAGGACCAGCCGGCGGCGGTGCGGGCGGGCGAAGGCGCCGATCCGGCGCAGGGTGTCCCGGGTGACGGGGCGGTGCCCCTCCTCGGCGGTCATGACGCTGCGCAGTTGTGCCCACGCGGTGGTCTCCATGCTCATGGACGTGACGCTATGACCTCAAGCATGATTGAGGTCAAGGAGACGGCCGTCCCGCCGGCCCGGCGCGCGAACGGGGGTCTTCGCCGTGCGTCCGGCCTGTCGCAACCCGCCGTTCGCGCGGACCGGTCATCCTCGGGGGCCATGACGGTGACGATCCGCCGTGTGCTGTGCGTACTGCCGCTGCTCCTCGTGACCGTGGTCGCGGTGCGGCAGCGGGCGGTGTTGTCCGAGGGGTTCGGACTGCTGGCGACCGCGCGCTGGCCCTGGCTGCTGGCCGCGGCCGGCCTGACGTGTCTGACGTGGGTGGCCGCCGCGTGCACCCGGCAGGGCGCGGTCCTCGAACGGCTGCCCGGGCGGCGGCTGTTGGCGACCCAGTTCGCGGCGGGCGCGGCGAACCACCTGTTGCCCACGGGGCTGGGCGCGAGCGCGGTCAACCTGCGCTTCATGGCCGTGTGCGGGCTCAGCCCGGCCCGGTCCTCGGCCGCGCTGGCGCTGTATCTGCTGGCGGAGTGCGTCGGGCGGGTGGGCCTGCTGGGCGCCTTGCTCGTGGTGTTCCCGGACGCGCTGCCGTTCGGCTCGCTGCTGCCGGACGAGGTTCCGGTCGGGGCGTTCCTCGTCGGGGGCGCGGTGCTGGCCGGCGTGGTGGGCGCGCTGGCCTCCGTACGGCGGGTGCGGACGGTGGTGGGCGGGTTCCTGCGGACGGCGTTGGGCGAGGCGCGGTCGGTGCACGTCCGTCCGGCGCGGGCGCTGGCGCTGTGGGGCGGGGCGCTGGCCTTCCCGGCGCTGCAGGCCGGCGTACTGGTGCTGGTGGCGCAGGCGTTCGGACTGTCGGTACCGGCCGCGCACCTGGCGGTGGCGTATCTGGCGGCGACGGTGGCGGTGGCCCTGGTACCCACCCCGGGCGGGATCGGCTCGGTGGAGGCGGCGCTGGTCGTGGCGCTGGTGGCGGTCGGCGGGGCCGCGGCGGTGGCCACGGCGGTGGTCCTGGTCTTCCGCCTCATCACGGTATGGCTGCCCTTGCTGCCGGGCGCGGTGACGCTGGCGGCACTGGTGCGGCTGAAGGTGATCTGACGGGAGTTGGTGCCCACGGTCCCCGGTGGGTGGGTGCGGACAGTCTCCCCGGTGGGGCGCGTGCGGGCGGTGCCGGTGGGGTCGGGTGCTGAGGAGGCTCCCGGGGCGGGCGGAGTCCAACGGGGGTTCGCCGTGGGGGCCGGGGCCGACCCCCGGACCGAGGGTGGGTCGGGTGCGGACGAGGCTCCCGGGGCGGGCGGAGTCCAACGGGGGTTCGCCGTGGGGGCCGGGGCCGACCCCCGGACCGACGGAGGCCAACTAGGGTCCGCCGTGGGGCCGGGGCTGACGGTTTCCCCGGCGGGGACAGAGGGTGGCGGCGTCCCCGATGCGGGCGGCTGCCGACGGTCGCCCACCGGGCGGGCAGCCGCCGAGGTGGGGTCGGCGCACCAGGCGGCTCCTGTCTGTTGCCTGACGCGGGCCGTCGAGAACGGCACATGCGGCGCGGGGCGCGGCTGCTGGGGGCAGTCCGGCGACCGAGGGCGGGTGCGGAAGGTGATCCGGCGCCCGGGCGGGGACTGCCGGTGATACCGACGCGCGCGGGCGGTGACCCGGCGACCGGGTCACCGCCCTCGAGGTTGATCCGGCGCGCGGGTGGATCATCCTGCGCCCGGGGCGGGTAACGTCCCGGTCCCAGCCATGGAAGGGACCCTGTCATGCCCGTACGGATCGAACGCCGGGGAGCCGTCACCACGGTCGTGCTGTCCCGCCCCGAGGTGCGCAACGCGGTGGACGGGCCGACGGCCACCGAACTCGCCGACGCCTTCCGGGCGTTCGAGGCGGACGACGGAGCGCGGGTGGCCGTGCTGTGGGGCGAGGGCGGCACGTTCTGCGCGGGCGCCGACCTGAAGGCGCTGGGCACGGAGCGCGCCAACCGGGTCGCCGAGGACGGTGACGGGCCGATGGGGCCGACCCGTATGCGGCTGTCCAAGCCGGTGATCGCCGCGGTGTCCGGGCACGCGGTGGCGGGCGGGCTGGAGCTGGCGCTCTGGTGCGATCTGCGGGTGGCCGAGGAGGACGCCGTCTTCGGCGTGTACTGCCGCCGTTGGGGCGTGCCGCTGATCGACGGCGGCACCGTACGGCTGCCCCGTCTGATCGGCACGAGCAGGGCCATGGACATGATTCTCACCGGACGCCCGGTGGCCGCGGCCGAGGCGTACGCGACGGGGCTGGCCAACCGGGTGGTGCCCACGGGGCGCGCCCGCGCCGAGGCGGAGGAACTGGCCGCCGGCCTGGCCCGGTTCCCGCAGGCGTGCCTGCGGTCCGACCGCGCCTCGGTGCTGGAGCAGGAGGGGCTCGACGAGGGAGCCGCGCTCGCCGGCGAACTGCGGCGCGGTGCCGGGGTGTTGGCGCAGAGCGCGGACGGCGCGGCCCGGTTCGCGTCGGGAGCCGGCCGGCACGGCTCGTTCGACGGCCTGTGAGACCGGCCGTGGTACGAACTGCCTCTCGGGATACGGCAGGATGAGCGTTCGGTGCCGGTCGCAGGTCGCAGCGGGTGCGGCACCGGTGAATCCCGTATACCTCGAGCAGGTGACATCACGTGACACGACTTCACATACGGCCCCCGGCCCAGGAGACACGGCCGTCGGCCCAGGGGTGCGCGGGGGGTGAGCGGTGACCCGCTCCCTCACCGTGGACGATCTGGCGCACGCCGGAATCGCCCTCGCCGCCGGTGTCCTGGCGGCGTTCCTGCTCCGGATGCTGCTGCGCTGGCTGGCGCGGCACGCCGAGCGCACCGCCTGGCGCGGCGACGACGTCCTGGTGGACGCGCTGCGCATGGTCGCGCCGTGGGCCGCCGTCGCGGGCGGTGCGGCCTCCGCGGCGGCGGCGCTGCCGCTGACCCGGGCCGTGCAGCACACGGTCAACCAGGTGCTGACCCTGACGGTGATCCTCGTCGCGACCGTGGCGGCCGCCCGGGTGGTGGCGGACCTGGTCCGGTCGGTCACCCAGTCGCGGTCCGGCGTGGCCGGGTCGGCGACGATCTTCGTGAACATCACCCGGATCCTGGTCCTCGCCATCGGCTTCCTGATCGGGCTGCAGACGCTGGGCATCTCCATCGCCCCACTGCTCACCGCCCTGGGCGTCGGCGGTCTGGCGGTCGCGCTGGCGCTGCAGGACACGCTCGCGAACCTCTTCGCCGGCATCCACATCCTCGCTTCCAAGACCGTGCAGCCCGGGGACTACATTCGGCTGAGCAGCGGCGAGGAGGGCTACGTCGAGGACATCAACTGGCGTCAGACGACCGTGCGTGAGCTGTCCAACAACCTGGTGGTCGTGCCCAACGGCCAGCTCGCCAAGTCCAACATGACCAACTTCATGCGGCCCCAGCAGCAGCTGACGATCCTGGTGCAGGCCGGGGTGTCGTACGACAGTGATCTGGAGCATGTGGAGCGGGTGACCATGGAGGTCGTCGCGGACGTGATGACCGAGATCACCGGTGCCGTGCCGGAGCACGAGCCGGCGGTGCGCTTCCACACCTTCGGTGACTCGCGCATCGGGTTCACCGTGATCCTCGGCGTCGCCGAGTTCAGCGACCAGTACCGGATCAAGCACGAGTTCATCAAGCGCCTGCACCGGCGCTACCGCGAGGAGGGCATCCGGATTCCGTCCCCCGCCCGGACGGTCGCCCTTCAGCAGGGGACGGTGCTGATTCCGTCCCAGCGGGACGGGTCGACGGCGGTGGACGACATGACCACGGGGCGGCCGGTCTGACGGACGTCGGCGGGCCGCAGCAACCGCTGGACGCTGCGGCCCGGCGCACCCGCCGGCGGCGGGTTTCGGGGCTCCGCCCCGGGCCCCGTTCGCGCGGTTCCCCGCGCCCCCACGGGGCGCTCCCGCGGAAACTCCGCGTGGACCCCTGTCGAGCCGCGGGCCGTCACAAGATATCTTGATGTCGAGCAATGTTGCAGACGTGGAGCGGAGCACCCGGTGACTGACTCGACCATCATCTATACGCACACTGACGAGGCCCCGGCCCTGGCGACGTATTCCTTCCTGCCGGTGGTCCAGGCGTACGCCTCGCAGGCGGGCGTCTCCGTGGAGACGCGGGACATCTCCCTGGCCGGACGCATCATCGCCGTGTTCCCGGAGTACCTCACCGAGGACCAGCGCATCCCGGACGCCCTCGCCGAGCTCGGTGAGCTGGCGAAGACCCCCGCGGCCAACATCATCAAGCTGCCCAACATCTCGGCCTCGATCCCGCAGCTCAAGGCCGCGATCGCCGAGCTGCAGGGGCAGGGCTACGCGCTGCCGGACTACCCGGACGACCCGAAGACCGACGAGGAGCGCGAGATCCGCGCCCGCTACGACAAGATCAAGGGTTCCGCTGTGAACCCGGTCCTGCGTGAGGGCAACTCCGACCGCCGCGCCCCCGCCTCGGTCAAGAACTACGCGAAGTCCCACCCGCACCGCATGGGCGCCTGGACCGCCGAGTCCAGGACCAACGTCGCCACAATGGGCCAGGACGACTTCCGCTCCACCGAGAAGTCGGCCGTCATCGCCGAGGACGGTGCGCTGCGCATCGAGCTCAAGGGCGACGACGGCTCCACCACCGTGCTGCGCGAGTCGGTGCCCGTCCTCAAGGGCGAGGTCGTCGACGCCTCCGTGATGCGTGTCGCCGCGCTGCGCGAGTTCCTGACCGCGCAGGTCGCCCGCGCCAAGCAAGAGGGCGTGCTGTTCTCCGTGCACCTGAAGGCCACGATGATGAAGGTCTCCGACCCCATCGTCTTCGGCCACGTGGTGCGCGCCTTCTTCCCGAAGACGTTCGCGCAGTACGGCGACAAGCTGGCCGCGGCCGGTCTCACCCCGAACGACGGCCTCGGCGGCATCTACAAGGGCCTGGAGAGCCTGCCCGAGGGTGCCGAGATCAAGGCGTCCTTCGACGCGGAGCTCGCCGAGGGCCCGAAGCTGGCGATGGTCGACTCCGACAAGGGCATCACCAACCTGCACGTCCCCTCGGACGTCATCGTGGACGCCTCCATGCCGGCCATGATCCGCACCTCCGGTCACATGTGGGGCCCCGACGGCCAGGAGGCCGACACCCTCGCGGTGCTCCCGGACTCCAGCTACGCCGGCGTCTACCAGGCCGTGATCGACGACTGCCGCGCCAACGGCGCCTACGACCCGTCCACCATGGGCTCGGTCCCGAACGTCGGTCTGATGGCGCAGAAGGCCGAGGAGTACGGCAGCCACGACAAGACCTTCGAGATCCCCACCACGGGCACCGTCCGTCTGGTCGACGGCAACGGCGACGTGCTCATCGAGCAGGCCGTCTCCGCCGGTGACATCTTCCGCGCCTGCCAGACCAAGGACGCCCCGATCCGCGACTGGGTGAAGCTGGCCGTCACGCGCGCCCGCGCCACCGGTGACCCGGCCGTCTTCTGGCTGGACGAGACCCGCGCGCACGACGCCAACCTGATCGCCAAGGTCAAGGAGTACCTGCCGGAGCACGACACCGAGGGCCTGGACATCCGGATCCTCAACCCGGTCGAGGCGACCAAGCTGTCGGTGGAGCGCATCCGCCGCGGCGAGAACACCATCTCGGTCACCGGCAACGTGCTGCGCGACTACCTGACCGACCTGTTCCCGATCCTGGAGCTGGGCACCAGCGCCAAGATGCTGTCGGTGGTCCCGCTGATGGCGGGCGGCGGCCTGTTCGAGACGGGCGCCGGCGGCTCGGCGCCGAAGCACGTGCAGCAGCTGGTCAAGGAGAACTACCTGCGCTGGGACTCCCTCGGTGAGTTCTTCGCGCTGGTGCCGTCGCTGGAGCAGTACGCCGAGGCCACCGGCAACACCCGCGCCAAGGTCCTCGCCGACGCCCTCGACCGCGCCACGGCGACCTTCCTCAACGAGGACAAGTCCCCGACCCGTCGCGTCGGCGGCATCGACAACCGCGGCAGCCACTTCTACCTGTCCCTGTACTGGGCGCAGGAGCTGGCCGCGCAGACCGAGGACGCGGACCTCGCGAAGGCCTTCGCCCCGCTCGCCGAGACCCTCGCCGCCAACGAGGCGAAGATCGTCGAGGAGCTGAACTCCGTCCAGGGCAAGCCCGCCGAGATCGGCGGCTACTTCCAGCCCGACCCGGCCAAGGCCGCCGCGGTGATGCGTCCGTCCGCCACGTGGAACGAGGCGCTGGCGTCCCTCAGCTGACCCGGACACCCCTGCGCTCCGCCCCGGCCGGCGACCCGCCCGGCCGGGGCGGAGCCCTGTCCGGGGTCCGGCTCCCCTCGGTCCGGCTCCTCGGGGTCCGGCTCCCCCGGGCGGTCGCTCGAGGGCAGTTGTCAGTGGCGTGTGGCACCTTGATCGTCCGTAACCACCGACAGCACCTTCGGAGCAGCGCATGACCGTCGTGCCGCCCTCGTTCGACCTCCTTCCCGGGGACCCCGCCTCCCCGGTGATCCTGCACGTGCCGCACTCCGCCCGGGAGATACCGGCCGACGTCCGGTCCGGCATCGTCCTGGACGACGCCGCGCTGGAGCACGAGCTGGACCACATCACCGACGCGCACACCGCGTCGATCGCGGATGCGGCGGCCCGCGCGGCCGGCGTCACCCCGTGGCGGTTCGTGAACCGGCTCTCGCGTCTGGTCGTGGACCCCGAGCGGTTCCCGGACGAACGGGAGGAGATGCTCGCCGTGGGCATGGGCGCGGTGTACACGCGGACCACCCACAAGGACGAGCTGCGGCCGGACGGCTTCGACGCCGCCCCGCTGGTCGAGCGGTACTTCCACCCGTACGCGCGTGCCATGACGGAGGCCGTGGCCGGCCGGCTCGCGGCGACCGGGCGGTGCGTGATCGTCGACGTGCACTCCTACCCGAGCGCGCCGCTGCCGTACGAGCTGCACGCGGAGGGGCCGCGGCCCGGGGTGTGCCTGGGCACCGACCCGTTCCACACCCCGCCCGCACTGCTCGCCGCCGCCCGTGAGGCGTTCGCGCCGTGCGGGGAGACGGGGCTGGACAGCCCGTTCGCGGGGACGTACGTGCCGCTCGCGTTCTATGGCAGGCGGGCGGAGGTGTCCGCGCTGATGGTGGAGATCCGCCGTGACACCTACATGACCGAACCGGGCGGCCCGGCAGACGAGGGCCTGCCCCGCCTCGCGGCGGCACTCGGCACGCTGATCGACGCGGTCTGACGCCGCGGGGGCCGCCGCGGCAGCCGAGGCGCTCCCCCGGACCCGCCGCCCGACACCGGGGCCCGCGCCGAGCGGGGCCGGTCCACGGCGGACAGCCCCAGGTCCACGGCACCGGGTCCGCGGCGGACGGCCCCGGTTCCGCATCCGACAGCGCCCGGTCAACAGGCGGGCAGCGCCCGGACCCCCGTGTTCGGGTCGGTCAGACGCGGAGCCACTCCGTGACGACCACGTCGTCGTCGGTGCGCAGGCGCAGGGCGAACGGGCCGGACGGGGTGGTGTCCGCGGTGAAGCGGCCCATGTCGTCGGCCGTGAACGACGCGGCGGGCCGGGGGCCGTCCAGCACCTCGATGCGGGCGGGCCCCGGCGGCAGCACCTGGCCGATCAGTCCGTTCCCGGTCACCTCCACGTCCAGGGTGACCTCGCCCGCCGTGAACGTCAGCATGCGCGCCGTGTCCGCCGCCCCCCGCACGGGGATCGCGTCGGCCAGCGAGTCGAACGTCAGCTCGGCGACCCGGGCGTCCAGGTCGACCAGCGTGAAGGCGTCGACCGCGCTCTGGAGCAGCGCCGCGGGCACCGGGTCCAGGACGGCCGCGGCCTGCCGCAGCTCCTCCTCCAGCAGTTCGTCGTCCACGTCGGGACCCTGGAGCCCTGTCCCGTCCCTCATGTCGTCCATGCCGCTCACGTCGTCCCCCGTGACTCGAGCCGGGCCCGCAGCCGGCGCAGACAGCGCTGGCGCATCGGCCCGATGCTGCCCACCGCGATGTCGAGCGCGGCGGACACCTCCTGATAACTGGGCGGCGGCGAGGCGATCAGCACGCGCAGCAACTGGCGGCAGCGGTCGCCGAGTTCCTCGAACTCCTGCCACAGCCGCCGTACCCGCTCGCCCTGCGCGGCCGCCTCCTCCGACTCCAGCAGCGACTGTTCCGGTTCGCCGTCCTCGCTGACCCGGTCCAGCAACTGCGGGTCGTCCGTCAGCACCAGCCGGCGCGCGCCGCGGTGCACCTTCAGGCACTCGTGGCGCGCGGTGCTGGCCAGCCACGAGCCGGCCTTCTCCGGCTCCCGGATGCGGCCCAGGTGCTGGGTGAAGCGGAACCACACGGTCTGGTAGACCTCGTGGGCGTCGGCGTCGGAGAGCCGGTGCGCGCGCACCACGGACCACACGAGCGGGCCGAGCCCTTCCACGATCGCCTTCCAGGCCGCCGCGTCGCCGTCGACAGCGGACCGGACCAACGCGCCGACTTCCGAACGCTCCACGGTGCCACCCCTCGTGTACGGCACGTCATGGTACGCCGCGGAGGGGATGGTGGCGATCATCATGGGCGCGCGGTGGGCGCGGTGGCGCGCACGGGGCGCCAGGTGGGCGGGAGCAGCGCGGGCACGTGCGCCCCGCGCACTTCGGCGAACTCGGTTACGTCGTCGAGCAGTTGCCGGAGCGCCGCGCGCGGATCGCGTACCCCGTGCGCCGTCATGTACGAGGCGATCATGCCGACCGCGACCGGGGTCGCGAAGGAGGTGCCGCTCCACTGGGCGAGCCCCTCGAACATCACCTGGTCCGGCTTGGCGGTCGTGCCGTCCTCGCTCAACACACCCGTGTGACGGGGGTGGTTGCAGGTGCAGGCGTAGGTGAAGCCGTAGCGGCAGGCGTCGTAGGTGGAGTGCTGGTAGACGTACGGGACGGGCGTCTCGAAGCCGGTGAGGGCACTGGTCAGCCGCTCGCCGGGGGCGTAGGCCTTCACCCAGCCGCCGTGGTTGCTGAAGCACGCGCCGGCCTCCCCGTCGGCGCGCAGCGCTCCGACGGACAGCACGGTGTCCTCGTAGCCGGGGAGGTCCGCGTAGGCGGCGGGCCAGAAGGGCGTGGCGCTGCCGTTGTTGCCCGCGGCGGCGACCAACAGGGTGCCTCGGTCCCGCAGTTCGCGCATGAAGGCGTCGATGCCGAGGAGTCCGTCGGTGCGGCCGTTGGAGGTGCCCGCCGAAAGGCTGAGGACGTCCGGCCAGCCGCCCGCGTCGACGGCGTCGAAGAGCTTCTCGCCGAACTCGTGCTCCAGCACCGCCCCCGCGTCGTTGAGCGCGCCGCTGACGGTGATGTCGGTGTGCGGGGCGACGGCGGCGACCAGTCCGGCGATGAACGTGCCGTGTCCGCAGTACTGCTGGAGGATCCCGTCGTCGTCGCACTCGGCGACCTGGGCGTCCCCCACGGTGCGGGCGAGCGGCGGGTAGGAGCGGTAGTCGTGCATCAGGCCGGTGTCGACGACCAGGACGCGGGCCGCGTCCCCGGGCGGGTCGCCGTCGGTCTCGGCGACGGCCGGGTTCGGGCCGGCGTCGCGCGCCACGGGTACCGGCTCGTCGCCGGGGCAGGCGTTGACGGCGATGTGCACCACGTGGTTGCGGCTGACCATGCGCCGTCCTACGCGGCCCTGCACCGCGGACAGCGCGCGCAGCGCGCCCGTGACGGCCGGGTCCCCGGCGGCATCGCCCTCGCCGGGGTCGGAGACCTGGATGCGGACGACGCCGGAGCGGTTGGCCGCGGGGCCGAGCCGGCGCACGCGGTCCGGGACACCGGCGGCGAAGGTGGTGAAGTGCCCGCGCACGGTGTCCTCCACGACTTGGGCCTCCTCCCCCTCGCGGGCGAGGACGACGCCCTTCTCGTAGAGGAACTCCCCGGCGTCGTCGGGTCCGACGGCCAGCGGCACGTCGGGCATGGAGCGCTGGATCTGCCGGAACTGCTCATGGAATCGCCGGGGCGCCATGGCGTGTCCTCCACTCGGTCGACGGGGGCCGGGGCCGCGCAGTTGTCGTGAACTGGAGCCTCCGGACGGTCGTCTGATACAACGCCACATCTGTGAGGCATGGTTGCGGACCACTACCATCGTGGAGGTGACAGCCGGAAGCGACGCGGTGCAGGACCTCCTGCCGATGGTGTTCGCCGCCCCCGGCGAGGCCCGGACGAAGGCCGAGGCCGTCCTGCGCCACCGCCCCGAGCCCTTGCACGCCTCGGTCGCCCACCAGGTGATCGGCATCTGGCAGCGGGACTTCGGGGACATGCGGCTCGCCCTGCGCCATCTGCGCCGGGCGCGGGACTGGGCGGCCCGCGCGGGCTCGGCCGACCGGGAGGCGGACGTCCTCGCCACGCTCGGGGTCGCGCTGGTGCACTCGGGCCGCACCCGGCAGGGCCTGGACGCGCTGGGCCGGGGGGTGCGGCGCGGCACGGGCCACACACGCGCCCGGGTGCTGTTCCGGCGGGCGTACTCCTGGTGGGTGCTGGGCCACCACAAGGAGGCCCTGGAGGACGTACGGCGGGCCGTCCCCGTGCTGCGGCAGGCGGGGGACGTGATCTGGACGGCGCGGGCGCTGACGCTGCGGGCGACGGTGCACCTGGCGCTGGGCGCGGTGGAGCGGGCGGACGCCGACTTCGCGTCGGCGGAGGACCTGTGGGCGGTCACGGACCAGGAGCACGACAAGGCGGACGCGGTGGAGAGCCGGGGGCTGGCCGCCTTCCGGTCCGGTGACGTCCCGGCCGCGCTGCGGCTGCTGGACGAGGCGGAGGAGCGGTACGCCAAGCTGGGCACGCCGACGTTCATGCTGAGCATCCGGCGCTGCGAGGTGCTGATGGCGGCCGGTCTGGCGGCGGAGGCGCTGGCCGAGGCGGACGCGGCGATCGCCGAGCTGGACTCCATCGGCGGGCAGTCCACCCGCAAGGCGGAACTGCTGCTGGCCGCCGCGCGGGCCGCCCGGCTGGCCGACGACCCGGCGACGGCCATCGCGCGCGCGGCGCTCGCGGTGCGGCTGTTCGCGGGACAGCGGCGCTCCTGGTGGGAGGCGCATGCCCGACTGGTGCTGATCGGGGCCCGGCACGCGGCCGGTCGCCGTTCGGGCCGGCTGGTCGCGGACGCGGCGGCGGTCGCGGAGCGGCTGGTGGAACTCGGCGCGCCGGCCGCGCCGGAGGCGCTTTTGCTGGCCGGACGGATGGCGCTCGGCCTCGGCCGCACGGCGGACGCGGAACGGTATCTGGCGGTGGCCGCGCGCAGCAGACGGAGCGGGCCGCCGCTGGCGCGGATGACCGGCTGGGCGGCGCAGGCGCTGCGGGCCCGGGCGGCCGGCTCCACGCGGGGGATGCTGGAGGCGTGCCGGCGCGGCCTCGACGTGCTGGACGACCACCGGATGACGCTGGGCGCGTCGGAGCTGCGGGCCCGGGCCACCGCGCAGGGCGCGGAGCTTGCGGCGCTCGCGCAGCAGGCCGCCCTGCGGTCGGGAGGGCCGCGGCGGTTGCTGGTGTGGAGCGAACGCTGGCGGGCCACCGCGCTGTCCGCGCCGCCGACCCGGCCGCCGGCCGACCCTGAGCTGCTCCGGCACATGACCGCCTACCGGGAGATCGCCGCCCGCGCGGAGGCGACCCGGATGGAGGGCCGGCCGATGCCGGCCCTGGAGCGGGACCAACGGCGCCTGGAGCGGGAAATCCGCTCCCGCACCCTCCACATGCGGGCCGAGGCGCCCCACGGCGGCGACCGTTTCGACGCCGGCCGTCTGCTGGAGCGTCTGGGGGACGGCGTACGGCTGGTGGAGCTGGCCGTGGTCGACGGGCGGGTGCAGGTGCTGCTGTGCGGGCGGGGCAGGGTGCGCCGGTTCGAGGCGGGACTGCTGGCGGCGGCGGAGACGGAGGCCGAACACGTCCAGGCGGGACTGCGGCGGCTGGCGCATCCGGGGGCGCAGGCGCGGCTGCCGGTGGTGGAGGCGGCGGGCCGCCGCCTGGAGGAACTGCTGCTCGGTCCCGCTGTGACGCACCTCGGTGACGGTCCCCTGGTGATCGTGCCGCCGGGGCGGCTGCACCGAGTGCCGTGGGCGCTGCTGCCGTCGCTGCGGGAGCGGGTGGTCAGCGTGTCGCCGTCCGCCAGCAGTTGGCTGCGTGCGCGGGAGACGGTGCCGCCTCGCGGCGGACGCCAGGTACTGGTGCGTGGGCCCGGACTCGCCACGGGCGGCGCGGAGGTGACCCGGCTGGCCGACCGCTACGGCGGGGCCACGGTGCTGGAGCACCGGGACGCGTCCGTGCCGCGTGTGCTGGCGGAACTGGACGGTGCCGGGCTGGCGCACATCGCCGCGCACGGCACGTTCCGTACGGACGGCCCGATGTTCTCGGCGCTGCGGATGGCGGACGGTCCGCTGATCGTGCACGACTTCGAGCGGCTCGGCCGCAGCCCGTACCGGATCATCCTGTCCTGCTGCGACACCGCCCGCTTCGCCACCGTCGGCGCGGACGAACTCCTCGGCCTGGTCACGGCGTTGCTGCCGCTGGGCACGGCGGGGGTGGTGGCGTGCAGCGCCCCGGTCAACGACGCGGCGGTCGTCCCGCTGATGCTGGCGCTCCACGAGGGCCTGGAGGCGGGCCTGCCCCTCGCGGAAGCGCTGCGCGACGCCCGGGCAGCTCTCCCCCAGGACGCCCTGCACCGGGCCACGGGCTGGGCGTTCACTGCGTTCGGCGCGGCGTGAGAGGCGTGGTGCGACATGGGAGAAGTTGACGCATGCGTGGACGAGCCAGTCATGAACCCGGTACTCCTCGTGCGTCGCGGCGCGACTGGTGGGGCGTCGTGCTGGAGGCGCCTGATCCGTCGGCGCTCGCCCGCTTCTACTCGGAGCTGTTGGGCTGGGAGATCGGCAAGGAGGAGCCCGACGGCGCGGTCGTCGCTCCTCCGGAGGGCGTGGGGTACGTGGCCTTCCAGCTCTCGGACCCCTACGTCCCTCCCGTCTGGCCCGCACGAGAAGGCGCCCAGCGCATCACCATGCACCTGGACTTCGAGGTCGTCGATCTGCCGGCCTCCGTCGCGCACGCGCTGCAACTCGGCGCGCGGGAGGCCGGCGATCAGCCGCAGGACAACGTCCGGGTGATGCTCGACCCCGCCGGTCACCCCTTCTGTCTCTACCTGGACGAGGAGCAGTCGTGAACAGGCGGCGGCAGAAGAAGCTGACCCGTCGGCTGGTCGGGGCGGCGCCGTTCGGTGACAGCCGTGAGATCGACGCCCTGCTGCGGGCCGGGGCCGACCCGGAGGCCCGCGATCCCGAGGGCACCACGCCTCTCTACGCCGCGGCGGTCCACGGAGCCGCCGACAACGTACGGAGTCTGTTGAAAAGCGGCGCACTCCCCGACACCGAGAGCGGACATGGGAGCGAGGGCACGCCCCTGTGCGGGGCCGCGTGCTGGGGGCACACGGAGACGGTGCGGGTGCTCCTCGCCCACGGGGCCGACCCCTGCCTCCGGGAGGACCACGGGACGGGCCGTACGCCGCTCCGGTGGGCGGAGGAGGGTCCGTACCCGGAGACCGTCGCCGTTTTGATCGCCGCGGGCGCCCAGGGTGTCGGTCCGCGGGGATGAGAAGTGGAGGCCGGGCGCCTCCGTCTCGGTCGTCGTACGGCAGGCCCTGAGGGGTGATCCCGCCGGGCGCAGGCCAGTTGGTGTTCCCCTCCGGAGACGCCACCGGCCCGCGCCTGCCCGCAGGGCCCGCTCTAACCCTCGACGTCCAGCGCCGTTCCGTACAGCCGGTTCACCTTCAGGCGGATGACCAACCGCCGTTCGTCGACCAGCTGTTGCAGGACGGCGTCCTCGTCGTCCGGGCGGGCGAACCGCGAGACGATGTCGAGCAGTTCCCGGCCGGCCGCGTCACCCGGCACCGTCGTGACGTCCGACAGCTCGGCCTCGCCCTCGGCGACCGCGAACGACCAGACGTCGTCGCCCTGTACGTGCAGCGCCGCGTGCGGGTCGCGGCGCAGGTGCGCGACCTTGACGCGGTCGGCCGTGGTGGAGAACCGCACCGTGCGGGTGTCGGGGTCCCAGTCGTACACCATCGTGCTGAGGTGCGGGTGGCCGCTGCGTCTGACCGTGGCCAGCGTGCCGAACCGCTGTGCGCCGAGCAGGTCGGAGAGAGCGTCGTCGGTGAGGGAACGGGGTCCCGGTCGTGTCGTCACGTCCCGCACAACACCCGTTGCCCCGGGTTGGATTCCTCGTCACGCGAACAGGGGTCCGCCGTCGAACGGCGGGCCCCTGTCCTCGCATCGTCGGGACGACAGGATTTGAACCTGCGCCCCCTTGACCCCCAGTCAAGTGCGCTACCAAGCTGCGCCACGTCCCGATGCGGCTCCCGCGGTGAACCGCGTGATCTCGCAGGTCAACCCTACCGTATGCACGGGAGGGGACAGGCCGGGGCGGGGGCGCCGCACGCCCGCCCCTCGGATTGTCCTGTCAAATGGTTGACAGGACACCGAGCCGGACCCGAAGGTGGCGGGCGGAACAGGACCCGGCCGGAGAGAGGCAGTCATGGTGGATGCGCTGGGCGTCGCCGTCGTCGGATTCGGCTGGATGGGGCGGGTGCACACCCAGGCCTACGCACGGGTCGCGCACCACTTCCCGGGGCTGCCGCTGCGTCCGGAGCTGATCACCGTCGCCGAGGAGGTGCCGGGCCGGGCCGAGGAGGCCGCCGCGCAGTTCGGGTTCGCCTCGACGACCCGGGACTGGCGCGACGTGGCCGCCGACCCGCGCGTGCGGGCCGTCAGCATCACCGCGCCGAACTTCCTGCACCGCGAGATCGGCGTCGCCCTGGCGGAGGCCGGCAAGCACATCTGGATCGAGAAGCCGGTCGGTCTCACCGCGGACGACGCCCGGGCCGTCGCGGACGCGGCCGCCAAGGCCGGCGTCCAGGGTGCCGTCGGCTTCAACTACCGCAACGCGCCCGCCGTGGAGGCTGCCCGCGAACTGATCGCCTCCGGTGCGATCGGCACCGTCACCCACGCCCGCGTGCGGCTGTTCAGCGACTACGCGGCGCACCCCGACTCGGCGCTGACCTGGCGCTACGAGCGGGAGCGCGGCGGCAGCGGGGTGCTCGGCGACCTGGCCTCGCACGGCGCCGACCTGGCCCGCTTCCTGCTCGGCGACATCACCTCGCTGACCGCCGACACGGCGATCTTCTGCCCCGAGCGGGCCCGCCCGGCCGGCGCCACGGCCGGCCACTCCCGCGCGGCGGGGGGTGAGCTCGGCCCTGTGGAGAACGAGGACTACGTCAGCTGTCTGCTGCGGTTCGCCTCCGGTGCGCGTGGCGTGCTGGAGGCCTGCCGGGTCTCGGTGGGCGAGCAGAACAACTACGGCTTCGAGGTGCACGGCACCGAGGGCGCGGTGTTCTGGGACTTCCGCCGGATGAACGAACTGGGGGTCAGCCGCGGCACCGGCTACCAGGACCAGCCGGTCAGCACCGTGTACGTCGGGCCGAGAGACGGGGAGTTCGGGGCGTTCCAGCCGGGCGCCGCGAACGCCATGGGGTACGACGACCTGAAGGTGATCGAGGCGTACCGCTTCCTGCGGTCGGTCGCCGAGGGCGTCCCGTACGGCGCCACGCTCGCCGACGCCGTGCGCGGCGCCGTCGTGCTGGACGCGATGGTGCGGTCGGCGGAGAGCGGGTCCTGGGTGACGGTGGACGCGCCGGCGTGACTCCCCCGCCGGGGCGACGGTACTCACCCCGCCGCCGCGTTCTCCCTCCGTCCCAGCCACACCTTGACCGGCAGCAGCACCAGCCACCACCACATGGCGGCGGGCCCCACCAGCAGGGTCAGCGGAATGGTCACCACGAACACCACCACCGTGGCCCCCAGATCGATGGCGTAGAGGAACTGGTCCCGGACGGGTTCGGCGCCGCCGCGCAGCCAGGGCCGGCGGGCGATGACGGCGGCGAGCGCGAGGTGGACGGCGCCGAGGGAGGCCACGGCCGCCGAGTAGACGACCACGGAGACGCGTTCGTGGCCGTACTCGGAGACCAGCGCGGTGGGGAAGGGCAGCAGTGCGGCGAGGCCCAGGCCGAGGACGGTCAGTCCGATCACGTCGGGGTCGACCTGCCGCACCGGGCGGAAGATCGCCCGGTGGTCGCGCCAGAAGCCGCCCAGCACCGCCAGGCTGACGGCGTAGGCGCCCAGGTTGGGCAGGGTGTCGGCGAGCGCCTGGTGGAACTGTGCCGGGTCCAGGTCCTGCGGCACGGAGATGTCGAGGACCAGCAGGGTGATGGCGATGGCGAAGACGCCGTCGGAGAGCGCCACCAGCCGGTCGGGCCCTCCTTCCGTGGTCGGTTTCCTCATGCGCACGACGGTAGGCACGGTGCGACCGGGGGTCAGGGATACACGCCAGGCGGGTCACCCGCCCACGGCGGGGGCCGGCATGTTGTAGGGGGTCACCACCTGGATCGCGGACGGCAGGATCGGTCCGGCGGGAGGCAGCGCGCCGTGGGCGCGCATCACCAGGTGGCATGCCTCGCGCAGGTCGTGGCGCAGGTCGTGGTGGAGGACGGCGGACAGCCGGTGCTCGCGCAGCAGCCGGGTGTTGTCGTGGTCGAGGTCGTGGGCGATGAAGACGGCGCACTCGCGGCCGGCGTCCTGGAAGGCGCGCAGGGTGGCGATGTTGCCGCCGCCGATCGAGTACACGGCGCGGATCTCCGGGTCGCGTTCCAGGGCGGCGCGGACCAGGTCGTACTGGGTGGCGTCCAGGCCCTGGCCCTCGGCGATCTCGACGAGGGTGCGCTCCGGATGCCGGGCGCGCATGGTGCTGCGGAATCCCATCTCGCGCTCCTCCTCGTTGCGGAAGAAGCCGCTGGAGAGGCTGGTGAGGACGTTGCCGGGCCGGTCGCCGAGCCACTGCCCCATGAGGTAGGCGGCGGTGGCGCCCGCCGCGCGGTTGTCGCTGCCGACGTGGCCGACGCGGGCGCTGACCGGCAGGTCCGTCACCAGGGTGACGACCGGGACGCCGGCGGCCGCGAGCCGGCCGACGGCGGCGGTGACCTCGGGGACGTCGGGTGCCTTGAGGAGCACGCCCTGTGAGCCGCGGCGGGCGATCCGGTCGAGGACGGCGACCAGTTCCTCCGCCGGTCCGGTCTCCCGGAAGTGGAAGCGGGAACGCACCACCGCCGGGTGCAGGGAGGGCAGTTCGGCCTCCAGGGCGGCCCGTACGGCCGTGGAGAAGCGCTCCGGCGACTGCATGACGATGTCCACCATGAACGTCCGGCCGACCAGGCGGACCTGGGTGCGCTGCCGGTCCAGGTCGGCGACGGCCCGGTGCACCTCGCGCGCGGTGCTCTCCCGCACCCCGCCGCGGCCGTTGAGGACCCGGTCCACCGTGGCCTCGCTCAGTCCGGCCTGACGTGCGATTTCCCGGATGGGGAACGGGTGGCCCATGCGGTTGCTCCTGAGGGGTTTTTGATGGCTTCCTGATGGTGGTGCGAGGGGTTTGCTCTGACAAGAATGACATCACCCGCGTCGCTCCGTGACCCGAAGGGACGACTCCATGTCCGCATCGTCTTCCGTGCAGAACCCCGCGCCGGCCGCCTGGCTGTCGCGGCGGGACTGCGATCTGGACGCCTTCCGCGCCCTGGTCGAGCAGGCGACCGACGCCGCCGGCTACGGGCTGGCCTCCGCCGTCGACCGGAACGTGCTGCTCTACGACGCCGAGCGGCTCGCGCTCGCCGACCGCCGCTCCGCGCAGGCGGAACTGGTGCGCGCCCTCACCGACGGCCCCGGCATCGTGGTGATCCGCGGCGCCTTCTCCGACACCTCGGTGGTGGACCGGACCACCGCCGTGTTCGACGCCCTGATCGCGCAGCAGCGTGCCTCCGGCGCCACCGCCGGCGACCACTTCGCCAAGCCGGGCGCCAACGACCGGGTGTGGAACGCCCTGGAGAAGGCGGCCCTGCACGACCCGGAGGCGTTCGCCGACTACTACGCCAACGACATGATCGCCCTGGTGTCCACGGCCTGGCTGGGCCCCGGCTACCAGGTCACCTCGCAGGTCAACGTCGTCAACCCGGGCGGCGCGGCGCAGACCGTGCACCGCGACTACCACCTCGGCTTCCTCTCCGACGAGACCGCCGCCGCCTACCCGGCGCACGTGCACCGCCTCTCCCCCGTGCTCACCCTCCAGGGAGCCGTCGCCCACTGCGACATGCCCGTCGAGTCCGGGCCGACGCTGTACCTGCCGCACTCGCAGAAGTACGAGCCCGGCTACCTGGCCTGGCGGCGGCCCGAGTTCCGGGCGTACTTCGAGGAGCACCACGTCCAGCTGCCGCTGGCCAAGGGCGACGCGGTGTTCTTCAACCCGGCCCTGTTCCACGCCGCCGGCGCCAACCACTCGGCGGACATCCGGCGCGCGGCCAACCTGCTCCAGGTGTCCTCCGCGTTCGGGCGGGCCATGGAGACCGTGGACCGGGAGGCCGTGGTGGGCGCCGTCTACCCGGTGCTGCTGGCCCGCAAGGCCGAGGGTGCCTCCGAGCAGTGGCTGGAGAACGTGATCGCGGCGAGCGCCGAGGGCTACCCGTTCCCCACCAACCTGGACAACGACCCGCCGGTCGACGGTCTCGCGCCGCCCTCGCAGGCCGACGTGGTGCGCCGGGCGCTGCGCGAGGGCCGGACCCCCCGGGCCCTGCGCGACGAGCTGCGGGCCGCCGCCGCACGCCGCGCGAGCTGAACCCCGACACCGAAGAACCCGGAAGGACATCATGGGACTTCTCGACGACAAGGTCGTCCTCGTCAACGGCGGCAGCCAGGGTGTGGGTGCCGCCGTCGCACGGGCCGCGGTGCGCGAGGGCGCGGTCGTGGCGGTCAGCGGCCGCCGCCCGGAGCCGGGTGAGGCGCTGGTCGCCGAACTGGCCGGGCAGGGCGGCAAGGCCATGTTCGTACGGGCCGACCTGGCCGACGCGGAGCAGGCCAGGGAATCGGTCGCCCAGGTCGTCCAGGCGTACGGCCGAATCGACTGTCTGGTCAACTCCGCCGGACTGACCTCACGCGGGACGCTCCTGGACACCACGCCCGAGCTGTTCGACCAGCACATCGCGATCAACCTCAAGGCGCCGTTCTTCGCCATGCAGGCGGCGGTCGCCGACATGGTGCGGCGCGCCGAGCCCGGCACGATCGTCAACGTCATCACCTCCTCGGCGCACGGCGGGCAGCCGTTCCTCGCGCCGTACGTCGCCGCGAAGGCGGGGCTGATGGGCCTGACCCGCAACGCGGCGCACGCGCACCGGTGGGACCGGATCCGGATCAACGGCCTGAACATCGGCTGGACCGCGACGGAGGGCGAGGACGCCACCCAGCGCACCTTCCACGGCGCCGGCGACGACTGGCGGGAGCGGGCCGCGGCGCGGCTGCCGATGGGGAAGCTCGGCCGGCCGGACGAGATCGCCGACTTCGTGGTCCTGCTGCTCTCCGAGCGGTCCGGGGTGGTCACCGGGTCCGTGATCGACTGGGACCAGAACGTCCTCGGCGGCCTCGACTGACCGTCCCCCCGCGCCCGACCGCACCGGCAGTACCCCCAGCACCACCCGCACCGAAGGAGCACCGCCCCATGCGCATCGGAATCCTCGGCCTCGGCCGCATCGGCGCCTTCCACGCCGAGACCCTGTCCGGGCTCGACGCCGTCGAGTCCCTCGTCGTCTCCGACCCGTTCGCGGACGCCGCGAAGGCCGCCGCGGAGCGCTTCGGCGCGCAGGTCGCGGACTCCCCCGAGGCCCTGCTGGCGGCCGGGGTGGACGGCGTGGTCGTGGCCGCCGCGACCGACGCCCACCCGCATCTGATCACGGCCTGCGTCGAGGCGGGTGTCCCCGTCTTCTGCGAGAAGCCCGTCGCCCGCACCATGACCGAGGGCGTCGAGGTGCTGAAGGCCGTCGCGGGCCGGGACGTGCCCGTGCAGATCGGCTACAACCGCCGTTTCGACGCCGGCTTCGTCGCCGCCCACGCCGCCGTCCGGGCGGGCGAGCTGGGCACGCTGCACACCGTACGCTCGACGACCCTGGACCCGGCCCCGCCGCCCGCCGCGTACATCGCCGCGTCCGGGGGCATCTTCCGGGACTGCTCGGTGCACGACTTCGACATCATCCGCTGGGTGACCGGCCGCGAGGTGACCGAGGTGTACGCGGTCGGCGGCAACCGGGGCGCCGACTTCATCAAGGAGGCGGGTGACGCAGACACCACCGGCGCCGTGCTCACCCTGGACGACGGCACCATCGCCGTGGTCTCCAACAGCCGCCACAACGGCCGGGGTTACGACGTCCGCATGGAGATCCACGGCTTCGCCGACTCCATCGCGGTGGGCCTCGAGGACAAGCTGCCGCTGCGCTCCGTCGAGCCGGGCGTGACGTTCCCGGCGGGTGTGCCGCACGACTTCTTCATGGACCGCTTCACCGACGCCTACCGCGCCGAACTCACCGCGTTCACCGAGGTGGTGGCCGGGTCGCGCACGTCGCCGTGCACCATCGCGGACGCGCTGGAGGCGGGCTGGATCGCCGAGGCGTGCACACTGTCGCTGCACGAGCACCGTCCCGTCACCCTCGAGGAGGTACGGCAGGCATGAGCGAGTGCGCTCCACTGCGCATCGGCATCCTGGGGGCCGCACGGATCACCGAGCGCGCCCTCGTCGCCCCGGCCCGGGCCGGCGGCCACCGTCTGGTCGCGGTGGCCGCCCGCGACCGCTCCCGTGCCGAGGTCTTCGCCGCCGCGCACGGTGTGGAGCGGACCCTCGGCTCGTACGCCGAACTGCTCGCCGACCCCGAGGTCGAGGTGGTCTACAACCCGCTCGCCAACGGGCTGCACGGACCGTGGAACCTGGCGGCGCTGGCGGCCGGCAAGCATGTGCTGACGGAGAAGCCGTCGGCGAGCAACGCCGCGGAGGCCGAGGAGGTGCGGGAGGCGGCGAGGGCGTCCGGCACCGTGTTCATGGAGGCCTTCCACTACCTGTTCCACCCGGTGACCCGGCGGCTGCACGAGCTGCTGGCCTCCGGTGAACTGGGCGAACTGCGGCACGCCGAGGCGTTGGTGGCCATCCCCGCCCCGGAGGCGGACGACCCGCGCTGGTCGCTGCCGCTGGCCGGGGGTGCCCTGATGGACCTCGGCTGCTACGGCCTGCACGCGCTGCGCGTGCTCGCCCCGTACGCGGGTGGCGCGCCGCGCCCGGTCGCGGCACGGGCCGGGGAGCGGACGGGCGCGCCGGGCGTGGACGAGTGGCTGGACGCCGACCTGTTGTTCCCGGGGGGCGCCACCGGCACGGCCCGCTGCCACATGGCGTACGACCGCCTGGAGATGAGCCTGCGGATCGTCGGCAGCCGGGGCGAGGCGACCGCCCCGAACTTCGTGCTGCCGCAGCTGGACGACCGGGTCGTGATCCGCACCGCCGAGGGCGAGCGCACGGAGCACCTGGGCACCCGCTCGTCGTACGCCTACCAGTTGGAGGCGTTCGCCGCCCGGGTACGTCGGGAGGCGTCCCTGCCCCTCGACGCGGACGACGCGGTGGCGACGATGCGGCTGATCGACGCGTGCTACACGGCCGCGGGACTGTCCCCACGGCCTCGCACCGCACCCTGAGCCGACTCGCGGTACGCAACGGCCCGCCGACGCGGGTGTGGGCCGGGGGGAGTCTGCGCAACCCGGCGCTACGGGGTGCCGCCGCGCCCACCCGTACGCAACGGCCCGCCGACGCGGGTGTGGGCCGGGGCTCCGCACCGCGACGCCGGCGCGGGTGTGGGCCGGGGGGAGTCTGCGCAACCCGGCGCTACGGGGTGCCGCCGCGCCCACCCGTGCCGCCCCAGCGGCACGACTGCCCGCAGCTGGCGGGGGCGTGCCCCGCCGCCCGGCCGCGCGTCTACGGTTGGCAGGAGCGGCGTCCGCCACCGCTGTTGGTCGTGCCGCGCGCGGCGGGGAGGGGACGGGGTGGGGGTGGGCGCCCGCAGCGGCTGGCGCGTCCGCGCCCAGTAGGCGGGCTTCCTCGCGCCAGACCGAGGACGACCGCCCCCACCGCGGCCCCGCACCACCCACCGCCCGTAGGCGCTACGCCCGCCCCCACCGAAGCGCAACCCTGCGCCGCAGGCACACGACCTCACCCCCACCGGTCAGAACCGTCGCCGCAGACACACAGCCCCAACCCCCACCGGTCAGAACCGGCGCCGCAGACACACAGCCCCAACCCCCACCGGACAGAACCGGCGCCGCAGCGACGCGAGCTCAGCCCAGTGCCGCCTTCACCGCGTCGCGGACCAGTGCCGCCTCGCGGGCCTTGCGGCGGGCGCGGTTGCGGCGGGCGAGGAGCACGATCGCGGTGACCACCGCGATCAGCAGCAGCACGAGCAGCGTGAGCGTCCACGGGACGGCCCACGCGCCCGCAGTCCCCTCGACCGGCTTCAGCGGAGTCGTGGACCCGGAGGCGTCCGTCAGCAGGGGCAGCACCTTCGCGGTGGCCGTGAGCCGGACCCCGGGGGCGACGTCCGCCACAGGCACCGTCACCTTCCACCGCTCCCCCGGCAGCAGCGCGGGCGTGTCGGGCAGGTCGCCCGCGGCCGTGCGCAGCCATCCGAACGGTCCCTCCACGGCCACCTCCTGACGTCCCGAGAGCAGGGCGTTGCCCGTGTTGTGGACCGTGTAGGTGACGGTGGCCGAGCCCTTCGAGAAGGGACCCGCGCTGCCGTGGTAGTCGAGGTGCGCGTCCTCCACCGCGAGGCGCGGCTTCAGCTCGCCGCCGACCCGGACGGCGACACGGAGGCCGAGGCGCCGGTCGACGTTGATACCGGCGGCGGTGTCGGCCTGCTTGAGGGAGGTGAGGAGGCCGCCGACGTGGTCGCCGGGGGTGGCGTTCTCCGGGACGGTGACGGTGAAGGGGACGTCGGCCGACTTCCCGGGCGCGACGGTGACGGCGGTGACCTCCGGGCGGGTCCACACGCCCACGCCGGTCGACTTCTTGTCGCGGGTGAGCAGGTCGAGCTGTCCGGCGTCGGTGGTGTAGCCGTCGGAGGCGTAGACGGCGAGCCGCAGCGGTGTCCTGCCGCGGTTGGTGACGACCATGGTGTCCTCGACCGTGCCGCCCGGGTTCACCGCGTAGCTGAAGCTGGAGCGGTCGTCGCCGTAGGCGTTGGCGCCGGTGCGGACCCGCCAGCTGACGTCGCCGTCGGCGGCCGCCGCGGGTGTCGGGTGCGCGCAGACGAGTGCGAGGGCCGTCAGCAGGCCGAGGACGGCGGCGCGGAGAAGTACGGTGAGGCGAACGGGAAGGCGGGGTGTCCGTCGGGAGACGGCGAGCACGTGCATACGGGGGGTTCTCCAGGAGCGGGAGGCGTGGCGGGGCACACAAGGTGCGTGCCCCGCCACGCCGTCGGACGGATCAGCTGCTCAGCGCGGTGATCGTGAGGGTCGCCCGGTAGGAGCCCTTCGCGACGCTGTCCGGGATCTTCAGGTCCAGGTCGGCGCCCAGCCGGGCCTCGCCCCTTGGGTGGCCCTGCTCGGCGGAGGCGAGCCCCCGCGAGACGGACAGACCGGCACCCTTGTCGTCGTAGCCGGAGGCCACGGCGGAGGCCGCCTTGGCGCCCGCGCCGCCGTTGAGGACGTACGGCTTCCAGCCGAGGTAGGAGCCGGAGAACTTCTTGCCGGCGTCCTGGAAGTCGCTCACGTTGGCCGAGACCGACCAGGGCGCGAGCGAGCGGCGGCTGTCGGTCACCCGGAGCGGGTTGATCTTGCCGGCGGCCTCGAAGTGGTCGCCGTCGCGCTCCGTGGCCGTACCGAGGTCGACCAGGCCGTTGTAGCCGTCGATGGTCCAGCCGAACTCGCCGGGCGCCGCGTCCGGGACGTTCACCTGGAGGGACTGTCCGTCACCGTTGTACGGGTGCACGGTGACCTTGTCGACCACCGAGCCGACCGGCCTGTCCGGGTTGGAGCAGGGGACGTTGCCGTTGTCGACGGCCGGGTTCGGCGTGGCGCAGGTGCCGGAGCGCACGTTCTCCAGGACCAGCTTGTCGGACCGGACCTTGACGCGGACGTAGGAGCGGACGTGCTCCTGGTTCTCGACCGAGTTGAACCAGAAGTTGTCCGGGTTGAGCGGGTCGGGGCCGTTGCCCTGGACGCCCGTGCCGGAGTTGTCGGGCTTCTTGATGTCGTAGTACTTCGAGCCCGAGGCGGAGTTGGCGGTCACGTAGATGACGCCGCCCGGGCCCGGGTAGACCTCGGCCTGGCCCGGCTGCTCCGTCGGATCGGCCTTCTGGCCGTTCTTGATGGCGTAGCTGCGCGAGTAGCTGTGGTCGTGGCCCTGCAGCACCATGTCGATGCCCAGGTCGGAGAACGCCGTGGTGAAGTCCTTGCGGCGGTCCTTGTTGCCCTGGTCGTAGGAGTGGCTGGCGGGCGAGTAGATGGAGTGGTGGTAGACCAGCACCTTCCACTTGGCTTCCGAGCCGTGCTTCTTGATGACGTCGGTGATGTAGTCGACGTGCTGGGCGTCCTTGGTGTCGCTCTGGGCGTTGCTGTTGATGTCGATGAACAGCACGTCCTTGTGGATGAACCAGTAGTCGCCGCCGGACCGGGTCGCCGCGTCCTTGTCGTAGTACGCGTCGGACCGGTCGGTGTTGGGCGTGAAGTGGTGCTGCTCGTAGGCCTTGCCGCCGACGTCGTGGTTGCCGATGGTGGCGGCGAGCGGGACCTGGCGGAGCTGGTCGGGGCCGAGGAACGACGTCCACTGCTTCTCGTCGTTGGCGCTCTCGACGTGGTCGCCGCCGGACACGAGCAGTTCGGCGTCGGGGTTGGCCTCGGTGGCCACCTTCAGGGTGTCGGCCCAGCCCGCGCCGTCCTTCTGCGCGTCGCCGCTGGAGCCGATCTGCGGGTCGCCGAGGAAGAGGAAGTCGTAGTCGCCCTCGAAGTCACGCGTCCTGAAGGTGTACGTCTTCGACCAGTTGCCCTCGGAGCCGACCCGGTAGGAGTACTCGACGTTCTCCTTGAGGCCGGTGACGGTGGCGTGGCGGTTGAAGCCGCCACTGGAGGCGATGTTGGCGCCGCCGGTGGCGGCGAAGGTGGCCGCGTCGGCCGGGAACCCTCCGTCGGTGACGGTGGCGGTGGGGGCGACCTGGAGCTGCTGCGCGGTGTCCGCGGTGGAGTACCAGGTGACGGTCCGCTGGGTCTCGTCGGCGCCGACGCCGAGGACGACGCCGGACAGTTCGGCGGAGTCGGCCGCGACGGCCGGGGCCGCCCCGCCGCCGCCGAGCGCCATGGTCAGTCCCAGGACCGCCGTGGCGGCACCGCCGGCCACACGGCGCCGGACGGAGCCGTCGGTCTGGGTCTTGCTGCTGGGTCTCATGAGTTCTTTCGTTCCTTGTGCGTACATGAGTGCACGGATTGGCGATGTGAACGGTGTCGGCCCGCCATGAACCGGTGGGGAACGCTCCGATCGCCTTGCCTGAACGTTTCGCCAAGGGCGGTTCAGGTTTCGGTAATGCGCTGCACGCACCAGATCAGGCCCATGACGGCGACCCCGGCGGCGGCGAGTCCGGTGACGAGGCGGCCCGCCCGGGGTGCCCGGTGCCGCAGCATCGCCAGCGCGGGGAAGCTGAGCCCGATGAGCGCCAGCTGCACCGCCTCGATCCCGAGGTTGAACACCGCCAGCGACCACAGCAGGGTCCAGGACCACGCCGCGTCGATGCCCAGCGCCCCCGCGAACCCGAGCCCGTGCACCAGCCCGAAGCAGAACACGACGGCCAGCCGGGTCCAGCCGGCCCGGTCGAGCCGGAAGTGGCCTCGCCCGAACGTGGGCCGGCGGTCGTCGCGGCGGGCGAGCCGCCACAGGTGCCAGCCCGCGACGACGGCGATCGACGCGGCGATGACGGGTTCCACGACGTCGGCGGGGACGTCCACCAGGCCGAGCGCGGCGAGCAGGAAGGTGACCGAGTGGGCCAATGTGAAGCTGGTCGCGGCGAGCACGACCTCACGCGGGGTGCGCGAGCCCACGATCAGGGCCAGCAGGAACAGGATGTGGTCGACGCCGGTCAGCAGGTGCTCGGCGCCCAGGCGGAAGAACTCCGCGAACCGCTCGTACCAGGCCTGGTCGAGGGAGAAGGACGGGTGGGCGGCGTCGAGCGCGGCGCTGCCCGAGAGTCCGTCGACGGCATAGGTGACGATCGTCTTCGTGTCCTTGACGTACTGCTCCCGGTCGGGGAACAGCGTGCTGCGCAGCGTCGGTCCGTCGCCGTCCGCGCAGGTCCAGTCGAGGACGAGGACGGCGTACGGGACGCCCTCGCGCCGGGTCATGGTGACGTCGCCCGCCCGGTGGGCGGTGCAGGGCCGGCCGCCGGAGGTGAGGGAGAAGCGCCGGGTGACGTAGCCGACCGCGGCCTTCGCGTGGTCGTCGAGCACCCGGGCCCGGCTGCGGTCGTCGCCGTTCTCGAAGGCGGCCGTGCCCTCCCGGAAGAGGGCGTCGTCGTCCTCCGCGTCGGCGGCGGAGACGACGAGCAGGTCGTACTCGAGCTCCAGGGTGGTGCGGGGCCGGCCGTCGGTCTCGACGACGTCGGCGTACACGGTGGAGGTGAAGCCGTGAGCCTGCGCCGGCCCGCCGAACCCGGCCAGGGCGGCGACGGTCAGGCACAGGGTGAGAAGAGTGCGGCGAATCCGCTGTGACATGGTGCTCCTTCAGGTTTCCGGAGCACCGTGCGCGGGGCGGATGAACGGCTTCCGACGCGGTGGCGAAACGTCGGACAACAACCCGTTCCCGGGCCCTCGACGGGGTCGGTGAGGGTGTGCGGCGGCGCAGGATGGGGGCGCGCCCATCCGCGCACACCGCACCCGCCACCGCTCAGAGGGACGATCGTCTTGCGTTCACCGCTTCGGGCCGCCGCCGTGCTGGCAGCGGTCGCCGCACTGGCCACCGGATGCGCCTCGGCCGACGACTGGTCGCGACCGCACGCCGCCCCCACGTCCGTGGGCGCGCTCGGCCCGGGGTTCGTCGACCCCACCGCCACGCCCACGCCGGAGGCGACCGTGACCCCGCGGCCGGGCTCCTGGGACGACGTGCACCCGCCGAAGGGGTACCGGGTCGTGCTGCTGACCGCCGGGGACGACCGGCCGACGAGGTCGCTGGTGAGCGCGGTGCAGGAGTGGGCCGAGGAGGAGGACGTCGACCTGCGCACGGTGACCGCCGACGACCCCACCGGTTACGTCGCCGCCGTGCAGGAGGCCATGGACATGGGGCCGGACCTCGTGGTCAGCGCGGGGAACGACCTGGTGGACCCGCTCGCGGCGGTCACCCCGAGCCATCTGGGCCAGCGGTTCCTGGTGGTGGGGGCGGAGCTGGCCGAGCCGACGGAGAACGTGACGGCCGCCGACTGGAGCGGGGCCTCGTTCCGCGGCGAGGGGCTCGGCATGTCGTCCACGTACGACCCGGCGTCCTTCACCGAGGCCCGCTGCGCCGCCGCCGTGCGGGCGGGGGTGGCGGCGGTGCTGAACGGCCTGACGGGCATTGTGCTGTGGCTGGACGACGTGGCGTAGGGCCGGCCCGTACGCGACGGGCGGGTTCAGGCGTACAGCGGCGGCCTCTGCGCGAGGTCGACCCGCACCCGGCCGCCCTCCTCCATGGCGCGGACGCCGGCCTCGCAGACGGCCGCAGCGGCGTAGCCGTCCCAGGTGCTGGGGCCGGTGACCTCGCCGCGGCGGGTGGCGTCGACCCAGGCCCGCACCTCGTCGTCGTAGGCCTGGGCGAAGCGCTCGGTCCAGTCCTGGGCGATGGTGCCACCCCAGCGTCCCGCCATGTTGGTGACCAGCTGGTGGCCGTCGCCGATGCGGGCGGTGCCGCGTTCGCAGACCGCCTCGGCCTGCACCTGGTAGCCGAAGCCGCAGTTGACGAAGATCTCGACGTCGGAGAGCGCGCCGCCGTCGGTCTCCAGGACGACGAACTGCGGGTCGCGCAGTCCGTCGGGGGCGCCGGCGGACGGGGCCGGCCGCAGCACCGTCACGGCGGTGATCTCGTGGCCCAGCAGCCAGCGGGTGGCGTCGACCTCGTGGGCGACGGAGTCGCTGATCAGCATGGAGCTGGTGAAGAACGGCGGGCTGGCCACGTTGCGGTGACGGTTGTGCAGCATCAGTGGCCGGCCCAGCTGTCCGCTGCCCAGCAGGGCCTTCAGGCGGACGTACTCGGTGTCGTAGCGGCGCATGAAGCCGACCTGCACCCGGCGGTGGCCGAGAGCCTGTTCGGCTTCCACGACGCGCAGCGCGGAGGCCGCGTCGGGGGTGAGCGGCTTCTCGCACAGCACGGGAAGGTCCCGCGCGAACGCGGCGAGCAGGGCCTCCTCGTGGGCGGGCCCCGAGGAGGCGATCAGTACGGCGTCGACGGCGTCCGACGCCATCGCCTCGGCCGCGTCGGTGTGGGCGGTGCAGCCGTCGACGCCGGCCGCGACGGCCTTGGCGCGTTCGCCGTCGATGTCGACGACCGCCGCGACCCGCGCCCCGCTGATCACCCGGTCGATCCGCCGCACGTGGTCGGCGCCCATGCGGCCGGTGCCGATCACGGCGATGCCGAGGGGCTCGCGCCGGTTCATGTGTGTCGCCTCCCGGTCCGGTGGGTGGTGGTCAGGCGCCGCAGGAGCGGAGGAACTTCCGGGTGCGCACCGCGATGGGCAGCGGCTTGTCGGGCTCGCAGGGGTACATGTCCTGCTCGACGATCGCGAACAGGTCCACGCCCAGCTTCTGCGCGGCCGTGAGGACCGGGCCCAGCTCCGGCACGCCGGCGGGCGGCTCGCACATCACGCCGCGCTGGACGGCGGGTCCGAAGGGGATCTCGTTCTTGACGACGTCGGCGAGGATCTCCGGGTCGACCTGCTTGAGGTGCAGGTAGCCGATGCGTTCGCCGTAGGTCTCGATCAGCTTGACGCTGTCACCGCCGCAGTAGGCGTAGTGCCCGGTGTCCAGGCAGAGGTTGACCAGGCGCGAGTCGGTGGAGTCGAGGAACCGCTCGACGTGCTGCTCGGTGTCGATGTGGGTGTCGGCGTGCGGGTGGACGACGATGTCGAGTCCGTACGTCTCCTTCACCTCGCGGCCGAGGCGTTCCATGCCCCGGGTGAGGTGGCCCCACTGCTCGGTGGTCAGCTCCGGGGGTTCGAGGATCTCGGCGGTCTTGTCGTCGCGCCAGAACGACGGGATGACGACCAGGTGCTCGGCGCCCATCGCCTGGGTGAGCGCGGCGACGCGGCTGACCTGCTCCCAGGTGGCGTCCCACTCGGACGGGCCGCGGTGCAGCCCGCAGAAGATGGTGCCGGCGGAGACGCTCAGGTTGCGGCTGCGCACCTCGTCGGTGAGGCGGGCCGGGTCGGTCGGCAGGTAGCCGTAGGGGCCGAGTTCGATCCAGGAGTAGCCGGCCTCGGCGACCTCGTCGAGGAAGCGCTGCCAGGGCACCTGCTGCGGGTCGTCGGGGAACCAGACGCCCCAGGAGTCGGGGGCGGAACCGACCCGGATGCGGTCGAGCGCGACTGCCATGTCAGGACTTCCCTTCCGGGGCTGCGGCCGTGGGTGCCCGGAGGACGCCCGCTTCCGGGAGTCCCTCCGTGTCGACGCCGCGGACCTGCGCCAGCTCGTGCTTGAGGGCGGCCAGTTCCGCGCCGCCGGCCATGTGGTTGGTCAGCTCCTCGAGGCTGACCTGGCTGCGGTCGGCGCTGAGCTCCAGGGTGCCCAGGCGCAGCACGTTGAACTGGTCGCCGACCATGTAGGCGTGGTGTGGGTTGTGGGTGATGAAGATGACGCCGAGGCCGCGGTCGCGGGCCATGGCGATGTACTTCAGGACGACGCCGGACTGCTTGACGCCGAGGGCGGCGGTCGGCTCGTCGAGGATGAGGACGCGGGCGCCGAAGTAGACGGCCCGGGCGATCGCCACGCACTGGCGCTGGCCGCCGGAGAGCGTGCCGATGGGCTGCTCCAGGTCGTCCAGGACGATGCCCATGTTGCGCAGTTCCTCGTCGGCGGTCCGCTTCATGCGGTCGATGTCGAGGCGGCGCAGCGGCCAGGGGCCCTTGGTCATCTCGGAGCCGAGGAAGAAGTTCCGCCACACCGGCATCAGCGGGACGACGGCGAGGTCCTGGTAGACGGTGGCGATGCCCTTGTCGAGGGCCTCGCGCGGGGTGGAGAAGTGCACCGGTTCGCCGTCGACGAGGAACTCGCCCTCGGTGTGCCGGTGCAGCCCCGAGATGATCTTGATGAGGGTGGACTTGCCGGCGCCGTTGTCGCCGAGGACGCAGGTCACCCGGCCGGGGTGGACGGTCAGGTCGACGCCGTGCAGGGCGCGGATGTTGCCGTAGGACTTGCCGGCGGCGCGGAGTTCGACCAGGGGACGGTCGCCCTCGGCCGGGGTGTCGGTGAGGACGGCACCGTCGGTGCCGGTCGTCTTGTCGGTCATTGCGGTCACCTCCGGGTCGCCGTGCGCTGGACCCACAGATTGATGAGGACGGCGCCGAGCAGCATCACGCCGAGGAAGGCCTTGAACCAGTCGGGGTTCCAGCCGGCGTAGACGATGCCCTGCTGCACCATGCCGAACATGAAGGCACCGAAGACCGGTCCGATCGCCGAGCCGTAGCCGCCGGTGAGCAGACAACCGCCGATGACGGCCGCGGCGATGTAGATGAGCTCCTGGCCCACGCCCTCGCCGGACTGCACGGTGTTGAAGGAGAACAGGTTGTGCATGCCGACGAACCAGGCGCCGAAGCCGACCAGCATGAACAGGGAGATCTTGGTGAAGGTGACGGGGACACCCACCGCGCGGGCGCTCTCCTTGTTGCCGCCGACCGCGAAGATCCAGTTGCCGTACTTGGTGCGCAGCAGGACCCAGGTGGCGAGGGCGGCGAAGACCAGCCACCAGATCACGGTGATCTTCACCTGGACGCCGCCGACCTCGAAGCTGGACGCGAACAGGGCCTTGGCCTGGTCGAAGCCGTCCATGTCGCTGATGTTGTCGGTGGCGACGTTGCCGGTGACGAGCTTGGTCACCGCGAGGTTGACGCCCTGGAGGATCAGGAAGGTGCCGAGGGTGACCAGGAAGCTGGGCAGCCCGGTCTTCACCAGCAGCCAGCCGTTGAAGAAGCCGACGGCGAGGGACACCAGGAGGGCGACGATCACGCCCACCCACACGTTCAGGGTGAGCTGGTAGCTGAGCATGCTCGCGGTGAGCGCCGAGGTGACGACGGCGACGCCGGCCGAGAGGTCGAACTCGCCGCCGATCATCAGCACGGGCAGCGCCATGATCCCGATGGTCGACGACTGGTACAGGATGTTGGCCATCGAGCTGCCGTCGCGCACCGGCGGGGCGGCGAACAGGAAGAACACCAGGACGGCGACGGCGCCGAGGAACACGCCGACCTCGGGCCGGGCGAGCAGCCGCAGCGCCAGCGGGCGCCGCGTGGTGCGGCCGTCCTTCTGCTGCTCGGGGCCGGGGGCCGGCGGCGTGGTCGCCGCCGGCTCAGCCTGTTGGGCCATGCTCATCACCGGGTGCCCTTCGCGGCGTACTGGGAGACCGCGTCGACGTTGGACTTGTCGACGAACGCCGGACCGGTCAGCACGGGCTGCTCGCCGCCACCGCTGTAGTTGCCGTTGTTCTTGTAGAGCCACAGGCCGTCGACGGCGAGGTAGCCCTGGAGGTAGGGCTGCTGGTCCACCGCGAACTGGATGTCACCGTCCTTGATGGCGCCGGTCAGCTCCTTGTTCAGGTCGAACGTGGCGACCTTGGCCTTGCTGCCGGCCTCCTGGACGGACTGCACCGCGGTCGGCGCGAAGGGCGCGCCGAGGGTGACGACGTAGTCGATGGAGGAGTCCTGCTTCAGCTTGGCGCTGATGGTCGACTTCACCGACGGCATGTCGGTGCCGTTGACGTTGAGGACCTGCGTCTTGCCCTCGAAGGTCTTCTCCAGACCGGCGCAGCGCTGGGTCAGACCGATGTTGCCCTGCTCCTGGACCACGCAGACGGCGTTCTTGGCGCCGACCTCGTTGAGCTTCTTGCCGAACGCCTCGCCCGCGACGGTCTCGTCCTGCCCGAAGAACTCCAGCAGCCCGAGGTCCTTCCAGTCGCTGAGTCCGGAGTTGATGCCGACGACCGGGATTCCCGCCGCCTCGGCCTTGGCTATGACGCCCTTGAGCGCGTCCGGCTTGGCGAGGGTGACGGCGATGCCGTCGACCTTCTGGTCGATCGCGTTCTGCACCAGGTTGGCCTGGTTGCCCGCGTTCGGGTCCGCCGAGTAGATCAGCTTGACGTTGTCCTTGTCGGCGGCGGTCTGCGCACCCTTGCGCACGATGTCCCAGAAGGTGTCGCCGGGCGCCTGGTGGGTGACCAGGGCCACCGTCATCTGCGGCGTCGAGGCCTTGCCGGCCGAGGCGTCCGCTCCGCCTTCCTCGGACTTCTTGCCTCCGGAGCCGCTGGAGCAACCGGCGAGGGTCAGGGCGGCTGCCGCCGCGACCGCGACGAACGGTACGACTCTGCGGGAGCGGGGGTGGGAAGAGCGGTCCATCAGTCGTGCACCTCACTGTGCTTCACGGGGGAAAGGGCGAGGAGTCCGAGAGTCCGATGCCCGGAACCTCGGGAGTCCGGGGGTGTGTGCCATCACACATGGCGGTTGTGCTGGGACGCGATCCAATCCCCAGAACCGCCTGCTGTCAATACTTTGTTAAGACATCATTTCACGCGCTCGTCCGAATGTAAGTACAAACTATTGACACCGCCGCCCCTCGAGACCTACACCTGGGAGGCGGCAGGTCCCCGGAAGCACGTCCCACCGTGGCAGGGCGTCCTGGGACCCGCATCCCCAGCACCTCGAGGAGCGTCGCTCAATGGCCACACCACAGTATTTCGACCTCGTCACCATGGGACGCATCGGGGTCGACCTTTATCCTCTGCAGACCGGGGTGCCGTTGTCGCAGGTGGAGACGTTCGGGAAGTTCCTGGGCGGTTCGGCCGCCAATGTCGCGGTGGCCGCGGCGCGGCTCGGCCGCTCCACCGCGGTGATCACCCGCACCGGCGACGACCCCTTCGGCACCTACCTGCACGAGGCGCTGAAGGACTTCGGCGTGGACGACCGCTGGGTGACGCCGGTGGCCGCCCTCTCGACCCCCGTGACCTTCTGCGAGATCTTCCCGCCGGACGACTTCCCCCTCTACTTCTACCGCCGCCCCAAGGCCCCCGACCTGGAGATCCACCCGCACGAGCTGGACCTGCCCGCGGTCCGCTCGGCCGGCATCTTCTGGATCACCGGTACCGGGCTGAGCGAGGAGCCGAGCCGCACCGCCACCCTCACCGCCCTGGAGGCGCGCGACAAGGCCGGCACCACCGTCTTCGACCTGGACTGGCGCCCCATGTTCTGGCGGGACCCGGACCAGGCCCGCCCGTACTACCGCGAGGCGCTGCGCCACGCCACGGTCGCGGTCGGCAACCTCGACGAGTGCGAGATCGCCACCGGCGTGCGCGAGCCCGAGGCGTGCGCGGAGGCGCTGCTGGCCGCCGGGGTGGAGCTGGCCGTGGTCAAGCAGGGTCCCCGGGGTGTGCTGGCCGTGCACCGGGACGGCACCCGCGCCGAGGTGGAGCCGGTGCCGGTCGAGGTGGTCAACGGTCTCGGCGCCGGGGACGCCTTCGGCGGCTCGCTCTGCCACGGTCTGCTCGCCGGGTGGGACCTGGAGCGGACCATGCGCCACGCCAACGCGGCCGGTGCCCTCGTCGCCTCGCGCCTCGCCTGTTCGTCCGCCATGCCGACCGAGTCGGAGGTCGCGGACCTCCTCGCGCGGGCCGTGCCGCCGGACGCGGCGGGCCGGCCGAGCCAGTCCTGAACGGAGCCCTTCCCTTGAATCTCAGCATCCCCGACCTCACCACGGTCCGCGCCCGGCATCCCGAGGCCGTCGCCGAGGCGGCCGCCCGCCGGGCCCGCCGTCCGCTGATCGGCGACAGCGGACGGCTGCTGATCGTGGCCGCCGACCACCCCGCCCGGGGCGCGCTCGGCATAGGCGACCGGCGCCTGGCCATGGCGGACCGGGCCGACCTGCTGGAACGCCTGTGCGTCGCACTGTCCCGGCCGGGGGTGGACGGGGTGCTGGCCACCGCCGACATCCTGGAGGACCTGCTGCTGCTCGGCGCACTGGAGAACAAGGTCGTCATGGGGTCGATGAACCGCGGGGGCCTGGCCGGGGCGTCCTTCGAGATGGACGACCGTTTCACCGGCCACCGCGCCGAGGACATCGAGCGGCTCGGCTTCGACGCGGGCAAACTGCTGGTCCGCATCGACTACGACGACCCCGGCTCGCTGACCACGCTGGAGTCCTCGGCCCGCGCCGTGGACGCGATGGCCGCGCGCCGGCTGCCGGTGTTCGTGGAGCCGTTCATCTCCCGCCGGGTGGACGGCCGGGTCCGCAACGACCTGTCCGCCGAGGCCGTCACCCGGTCCATCGCGATCGCCTCGGGGCTCGGCGGCACCTCCGCCTACACCTGGCTGAAGCTGCCGGTCACCGAGGACGTCGACGACATGGCGGAGGTGCTGCGCAGTTCGACGCTGCCGGTGGTGCTGCTCGGCGGCGAGGTCGGCGACCAGGAGGCGGCCTACGAGCGGTGGGGCAAGGCACTGCGGCTGCCCACCGTGCAGGGCATGGTCGTCGGCCGCTCCCTGCTCTATCCGGCCGAGGGCAGTGTGGAGACGGCGGTGGACACGGCCGTCGGCCTGTTGTGAGAAGCCCGTACGACGACGTACGCAGACGGAGGCACCGCATGACCCATCACCTTCCCGCGGGCAAGGCCGTCGCCGGCCCCTACGCCGTCGACGTGAGCCCGGAGGGCGCCGGCTGGGGGTACTCCGGTCTCCGGGTGCTCCAGCTGCCGCCGGGCGGCTCGCACACCTTCGGCACCGGGGACAGCGAGTGGATCGTGCTGCCGCTGAGCGGCGCGTGCACGGTCACCGCGGACGACGACCTCGGGCACGACACCTTCGAACTGGCCGGCCGGGCAAGCGTGTTCGACGGCGTCACCGACTTCGCGTATGTGCCGCGCGACGCCCGGGCCACCGTTTCCTCGGCGGCCGGCGGACGGTTCGCGCTGACCGGCGCGCGCTGCACCCGCCGGCTGCCCGCCCGCTACGGCCCGGCGTCGGACGTGCCGGTGGAACTGCGCGGCACCGGGAACTGTTCGCGCCAGGTCAACAACTTCGCCGCGGCCGGCGTCTTCGAGTGCGACAAGCTGATCGCGGTCGAGGTGCTCACCCCGGGCGGCAACTGGTCGTCCTTCCCGCCGCACAAGCACGACGAGCACCGGCCGGGCGAGGAGTCGGTGCTGGAGGAGATCTACTACTTCGAGTTCGCCGCCCACGACGGCACACCGGGCCTCGGCTACCAGCGGGTCTCCCCGTCCGGACCCGGCCGGGACACGGACGTGCTGGCCGAGGTGCGCGACGGCGACGTCGTCCTCATCCCGGACGGCTGGCACGGCCCGTCGATGGCGGTGCCCGGCCACCACATGTACTACCTGAACGTCATGGCGGGGCCCGAGGCCGAACGCGCCTGGCTGATCTGCGACCACCCCGGCCACGCGTGGATCCGCGAGACCTGGCCGCAGCAGCCCGTCGATCCCCGACTCCCCCTCTACACCGCCCCGGAGAGGTCCGCATGAGCGCCACCACCCGCCGACTGACCACCGCCCAGGCCCTGGTGCGGTTCCTGTCCGCGCAGTACACCGAGCGGGACGGCGTGCGCCGCCGGCTGATCGCGGGCACCTGGGGCATCTTCGGCCACGGCAACGTCGCCGGGCTCGGGCAGGCGCTGGTCGAGTACCGCGACGCCATGCCGTACCACCAGGGCCGCAACGAGCAGTCGATGGTGCACGCGGCCGTCGGGTACGCCCGCCAGCTCAACCGGCTCTCCGCGCAGGCGGTGACGACGTCCATCGGCCCCGGTGCGACCAACATGGTCACCGGCGCCGCGCTCGCCACCATCAACCGGCTGCCGGTGCTGCTGCTGCCCGGCGACTACTTCGCCTCCCGCGCCGCCGACCCGCTGCTCCAGCAGCTGGAGCACCCCGTCGAGGCCGACGTGTCCGTCAACGACACGCTCCGCCCGGTCTCCCGGTACTTCGACCGGATCACCCGCCCCGAGGCGCTGATCGCGTCCGCGCTGAACGCGATGCGGGTGCTCGCCGACCCGGCCGAGACCGGCGCGGTCACCCTCGCGCTCCCGCAGGACGTGCAGGCGGAGGCGTACGACTGGCCGGAGGAGTTCTTCGCCGAACGGGTCTGGACGGTACGCAGGACCGCCCCCGACCCGGTGGAGCTGGACGCGGCCGTGGCGGCGGTGCGGGCGGCGCGCCGGCCGCTGATCGTCGCGGGCGGCGGCGTCCACCACAGCGAGGCCGAGGACGCGCTGCGGGCGCTGGTCGACGCCACCGGCATCCCGGTCGCCTCCACCCAGGCGGGTAAGGGCGCGCTGCGCCACGACCACCCCGCCGACCTGGGCGGCATCGGCCACACCGGCACCGCGGTGAGCGACGCGCTGGCCCGCGACGCCGACGTGGTGATCGGCGTCGGCACCCGCTACACCGACTTCACCACCGCCTCCGGCACCCTGTTCCGGAACCCGGACGTCACCTTCGTGAACCTCAACATCACCGGCTTCGACGCCCACAAGCTCGCCGCCCGCACCCTCGTGTGCGACGCGCGCACAGGTCTGGAGCGGCTCACGGAGGCGCTCGCCGGGTACCGCGTGGACGAGGCGTACGAAGCCGGGTACCGGGCCGGCAAGGCGCGCTGGGACCAGGTCGTCGAGGCGGCCCTGCGCGCCGACGACGACACCGCCGTGCCGACCCAGACGCAGGTGGTGGGCGCGCTGGACGCGGTGGTCGGCGACGACGACGTGGTGATCAACGCGGCCGGCTCGCTCCCCGGCGACCTGCACAAGCTGTGGCGCGCCCGCAGCCCGCGCCAGTACCACCTGGAGTACGGCTACTCCTGCATGGGCTACGAGATCCCGGCCGCGCTGGGCGTCCAGCAGGCCGCGCCCGGCACGCCCGTCTGGGCGCTGGTCGGCGACGGCACCTATCTGATGATGCCCACGGAGATCGTCACGGCCGTCCAGGAGGGCCTGCCCGTCAACGTCGTGCTGGTGCAGAACCACGGCTACGCCTCCATCGGCGGTCTGTCGGAGGAGACCGGCGGCGAGCGCTACGGCACCGCCTACCGCTACCGCGCCCCCGACGGTTCCTTCACCGGCGCCCCGCTGCCGGTGGACCTCGCGGCGAACGCGGCCAGCCTCGGCATGGACGTCCTGCGCGCGAAGACGGTGCGGGAGCTGCGCACCGCCCTGGCGGAGGCCCGCGCCTCGAACCGTCCGACGTGCGTCTACGTCGAGACCGACCCCGCGCCGACCGCTCCCCCGGCCGAGGCCTGGTGGGACGTTCCGGTGGCCGAGGTCGCCACCCGCGAGCCCGCGCGGAAGGCCCGCGAACGCTACGACGCCCAGGTCGCCGGGCGCCGCCGCCACCTGTGAACCCGTCCCCCGCGCCCCGGCCGGGAACCCCGACAGGAAGGCACGTCCATGGCGAAGACCGGTGACCCCGCGCGCGCGGCGGCCGGAACCGCGCTGCGCTCCCTGGACTTCGCCCTGGACCGGGGCAGTCCGGTGCCGCTGTACTACCAGCTCGCCCAGCAGCTGGAGACGGCGATCTCGCAAGGGGTGCTCGCCCCGGGCGATCTGCTGGGCAACGAGGTGGACCTCTCGGTGCGCCTCGGCCTGTCCCGGCCGACCGTCCGCCAGGCCATCCAGTCCCTGGTCGACAAGGGGCTGCTGGTCCGGCGGCGCGGGGTGGGCACCCAGGTGGTGCACAGCCAGGTGCGCCGCCCGCTGGAGCTGACCAGCCTCTACGACGACCTGGAGGCGGCCGGGCAGGCCCCGACCACGGAGGTGGTCCGCAACGAGACCGTCCCGGCGCCGCCCGGGGTGGCCGCCGCGCTGGGGCTGGCGGAGGGCGGCGAGGTGGTGCTGCTGGAGCGGCTGCGCCGCACGCACGGCCTGCCGGTCGCCCTGCTGAGCAACTACCTGCCGGCGGGCCTGCTCGACCTGGACAGCGCTCGTCTGGAGGCGGGCGGCCTGTACCGGATGATGCGGGCGGCCGGCATCACCCTGCACAGCGCCCGCCAGACGGTCGGGGCCCGCTCGGCGTCGGCGGAGGAGGCCTCCCGCCTGGACGAGAAGGAGGGGGCCGCCCTGCTCACCATGCAGCGCACGGCGTACGACGACACGGGCCGGGCGGTGGAGTACGGCAGCCACATCTACCGCGCCTCGCGCTACTCCTTCGACTTCCAGCTGCTGGTCAGACCGTGAACCGGTGAACCGTCGGGCGGCCTCCGATCGTCCTGATCACCGGAACAGGTCGTCCGGACGCACGAAGGAGCTGCCGCGTGGACATGGTGAGGCCCCTCCCGGCGCGAGGACGGGTGCCGGCGGCCCTGGCCGTGCTGACGGCGGGGCTGTTGGCGTTCCACGGGGCGGTGCCGAACACGCCGGGCCGGGTGGGGAGCGTGCTGGAGTCGTTCCTGCCGTGGCTCGGTGTGGCGGTCGTCCCCCTGTTCCTGTACGGACTGCTGCGCCGTGCGCCCGCCACGCTGGTGGCGCTGCTGCTGCCCGTGGCGGTGTGGACGCACCTCTTCGGCGATCTGCTCCTGCCCCCGGACACGGCGGGCCCGCGCGAGCTGGTCGTCGTGCAGCACAACGTCGCCGACGACAACCCCGACCCGGCGGGCACGGCCCGCGCCCTCGCCGGAACCGGGGCCGACCTGATCGCGCTGGAGGAGCTGGTGCCCGACGCCCTGCCGGTGTACGAGCGGGCGCTCGCCGCGCGCTACCCGCACCACGTGGTGCGGGGCACCGTCGGGCTGTGGTCGAGGCGCCCCTTGAGCGGGGCGCGGACGGTGGACATCAAGCCGGCGGACCTCACCGGGCCGTGGAGCCGGGGACTGCGCGCCGTGGCCGCCACACCGCACGGCGAGGTCGCGGTGTACGTGGCGCATCTGCCCTCGGTGCGGATCGGGCCGCGGGGTCTGGCGTCCGCCCGGCGTGACGAGAGCGCCGGGCTGCTGGGGCGGGCGGTGGCGGCCGAGCCGTTGGACCGGGTGGTCCTGCTGGGCGATCTCAACGGCACCGCCGACGACCGGGGGCTCGATCCGCTGACGTCACGGCTGGGGTGGCGCGGCGCGGGTTCGCGCCGAGTTTCCCGCCGGGTTGCCGGTGGTCCGGATCGACCAGGTGATGGCCCGCTCGGCGACCGTCGCCCATGTCCGCGCCCTGCCCGCCACCGGGAGCGACCACCTCCCGGTGGCCGCCCGGGTCGCCCTCCACTGAGGCCACGCAAACGAGAAGGCCGTATCGGAAGGCTCCGATACGGCCCGACGACCTGCTGTGTCGCAAGTCGGGACGACAGGATTTGAACCTGCGACCCCTTGACCCCCAGTCAAGTGCGCTACCAAGCTGCGCCACGTCCCGGTGCGCGTCGCGCGGGTGAACCGCGTGATCGCGCGAGAAGCACTTTACAGCACACTCCGCGCCGGACCGAAGCCGGGCGGTGAGCGGGGCGGTGAGCAGTGCGGGCCGCCGGGCACAATCGGCCGTATGGGCACCACGGACAGCACATCCACGGACCGGGCGGGCGCCGCGGGGCGCGACCGCGACAGTGAGGGGCGGGCGCGCAACGCCCGGCCGCGCGACGGACTGGGGCGGCCCCTGCCGTACGGCGAGGAGGGCGTGCCCCGGCAGCCGGAGGGAGTGGTACGGCGGCCGGAGGAGAGTGTCGCCGAGGCGCAGCGGCTGCTGGACGAGGGCAAACCGTTCCACGCGCACGAGGTGTTCGAGGACGCCTGGAAGTCGGGGCCCGGGGAGGAGCGGGAGCTGTGGCGGGGGCTGGCGCAGATGGCCGTGGGGCTCACCCATGCCGCCCGCGGGAACGTGACCGGTGGGGCGCGGCTGCTGCGGCGCGGGGCGGGCGCCGCCGAGGCGTGGGCGGAAGCGGGGGCGGGGTCCCGGCCGCACGGCATCGACCTGCCCGCTGTGATCGCGTGGGCGCGGGAGGTGGCCGCGGAGGTCGAGCGGGGTGAGGGTGCCCCGGTCGACCCGGCCGCCCGTGCGCCACGGCTGCGGGGCTCCGCCTGACCTGCCGGGCGACGGCACCTGACCGTGCGTGGGGCCGGCCTCCGGGTGCGATGTGATCGCGCCCGGGGGCGTGCGGCAGACTCGGTGCGTGCGGACTATTCATGTGATCGGTATCGGCGCGGGCGACCCCGACCAGCTCACCCTCCAGGCGGTCAAGGCCATGCGGGGCACGGACGTGTTCTTCATCCCCGACAAGGGCGAGGCGAAGGCGGACCTGACCGGGCTGCGCCGGGACATGCTGGACAGGCACCTGGCGACCGGGCGTACCGGGTCGTCGAGGCGCGTGACCCGGAGCGGGACCGCTCCGCGGGCGGCGCGGCCTACTCCCCGCCGTCGGGGACTGGCGCAGCGCCCGCGCGGACATCTACGAGCGGCTGATCGCCGACGAGCTGGGCGAGGACGGGACCGGCGCGTTCCTGGTGTGGGGCGACCCGGCGCTGTACGACAGCACCCTCGCCGTCCTCGAGGAGGTGCGGGAGCGGGGCACGGTCGCCTTCGACCACGACGTCGTGCCGGGCATCAGCAGTGTCTCGGCGCTCGTCGCCCGGCACCGCACCGGTCTCAACCGGGTGGGGCGCCCGGTGCAGATCACCACGGGCCGGCGGCTCGCGGAGGAGGGCCTCCCGGACGGCGTGGACGACGTCGTGGTGATGCTGGACGCCCACCAGCGCTTCCGCGCCTTCGCCGGCCAGGACGTGGACATCTACTGGGGCGCCTACATCGGCACCCCGGACGAGATCCTCGTCTCCGGCCCGCTCGCCGAGGCCGCCCCGCGCATCGAGCGGCTGCGCGCGGAGGCCCGGGAGCGCAAGGGCTGGATCATGGACACGTACCTGCTGCGCCGCTCCCCCGGCGACCGTTAGGCCGTCCACCGGGCCCCGTGAGGACGTCGTCCAGCTGACGCAGTGCCGACGGCACGTCGGGGGCCGCGGTGATCCCGTCCGGCAGCGGCGGGCGCCGGACGACGACGACCGGGAGCCCGAGGTCGCGGGCGGCCGTGAGTTTCGCGGAGGTCGCCGCGCCGCCGCTGTCCTTCGTCACCAGCACGTCGACGCGGTGCTCGCGCAGCAGTGCCGTCTCGTCGGCCACGGTGAACGGGCCGCGGGCCAGCAGCACTCGGGTGTGCGGGGGCATCGGCGGTTCGGGGGGCTCGACCGACCGTACGACGAAGTGCGGCTCCTTGAGATCGGCGAACGCGGCGAGGCCGAGGCGGCCGGTGGTCAGGAGGACCCGGCGTCCGAGCCCGGGCAGCAGGGCGGCGGCCGCCTCCAGCGAAGGAACCGGGTGCCAGTGGTCGCCGGGGCCGGGCCGCCAGCCGGGGCGGCGCAGCACCACCAGGGGCACTCCGGCCGAGGCGGTGGCCCGGGCCGCGTTCGCGGTGATCTCCGCGGCGAACGGGTGGGTCGCGTCGACGACGGCGTCCACGTGCCGCTCGCGCAGCCAGGCGGCCAGTCCCTCCGGGCCGCCGAAGCCCCCCACGCGCACCGCGCCGGCGAGTGCGCCCGGCCGGGTCACGCGTCCGGCGAGCGAGGTGGTCACCCTGGTACCGGGGCGGGCGGTCAGCTCGGCGGCGAGCCGGCGCGCCTCGGTGGTGCCGCCGAGGATCAGCACGTGCGGGGACATGCGCCGAGCGTACGAGGACCGGGTACGGCGACGGACAGCGCCCCGTCCGCCGGTGATCGCCTTCGGCCCGCACGGTGTGTGCCCGCACGGCCTACGATGACGCCGGACGATCGAAGGAGTCATGGCCGTGGACTGGAGCAGGCGGGGCTATCACGCCCAGCGGTGGGCCGCTCGGGGGGCGCTGCTCGCGGCCGCGCTCGCGGTGGCGGCGCCCCTGGTCTACGGCGGGCTGCGCGGTCTGCTGCTGCTGGTGTGCGGGGTGGCCGGGCTGGCGCTCAGCGCGGCGGCCCTGTGGTGGACGCTGACCCTGCGTGGGCCGCTGCGGTGGGGGGCCGCGCTGGTCGCCGTGTGCGTCCCGGCCGGCCTGCTGGCGCTGTTCGCGGTGACCTTGTTCTGGGCTCTGCTGGTGTCGTTGGCCCTGTGGGGTCTGGCGGTGTGGAGCGGCAGGTACGCGCTGCGCGGGACCGGGGGCCACACGCCGGTGCGGGAGCGGCGGCTTCCGCCGCCCCGCAAGCCGGTGCTGATCATGAACCCGCGGTCGGGCGGCGGCAAGGTGGGCCGGTTCCGGCTGCGGGAGAAGGCCGAGCGGCTGGGCGCGCGGGTGGTGCTGCTGGAGCCCGGCAAGCAGCACGACGTCACCGAGCTGGCCCGGGCGGCCGTCGCGGACGGCGCCGACCTGCTGGCGCGGCGGGCGGCGACGGCACCCAGGCACTGGTCGCGGCGGTGGCCGCCGAGCACGGCGTCCCGTTCCTGGTGATCAGCGCGGGAACCCGTAACCACTTCGCGCTGGACCTCGGCCTGGACCGGAGCGACCCGGCCGCGTGTCTGGACGCGCTGACGGACGGGGTGGAGATCCGGGTCGATCTCGGGTTCGCGGGTGACCAGCCGTTCGTGAACAACGCGTCGTTCGGCGCGTACGCGGCGATCGTGCAGAGCCCCGCCTACCGCGAGGACAAGCTCGGCACGAGTCTGGAGATGCTGCCCGATCTGCTCACCGGGCAGCAGGGCCCCCGGCTGGTCGCCCGCGCCGGGGGCACCACGCTCACCGCGCCGCAGGCGGTGCTGGTCAGCAACAACCCGTACCGCACCGGCGACCCGTTCGGACTGGGCCGGCGCGAGCGGCTGGACTCCGGGACGCTGGGCGTTCTCGGGGTGCGGGTCGAGGGCGCGATCAGTGCCGCCGCGCTGCTGCTGAACCCGGATCCGGCCGGGCTGACGGTGCTGACCGCGCCGGAGGTGGTCATCGAGGCGGACCGGGAGGAGATCGAGGCGGGTGTCGACGGGGAGGCCATGATGCTGCCCGCGCCGGTGCGCTGCCGTACGGCGCCGGGCGCGTTGCGGGTCCGCGTGCCGCGCAAACGGCCCGGTGTCGCTCCGGCCCCGCCGAAACTGGACTGGCGCCGGCTGAGGAAGCTCGCCGCGACGGTCGGCCGCACGGCGGCACCGAGCCGGCTGCACCGCCCGCACGCCGGGCAACGCGGCTCCTGACCGGCGCCGGACGGCGGGAGTCGCGATCGGCGTCCGGCAGGGCGGCTGATGTTCAGCGCAGCAGCAGCTGCAGCCCGCCCAGGACGGTCGCCGCGATCACCAGTCGCTCGAAGAGCCGCTGGTTGATCCGGGTCACCGCCCACTTGCCGAGCAACGCCCCGGGCACCACGAACAGCACCAGGGCCGCGTCGAGCAGCAGCGAGTCGGCGTCGATGAGACCGAGCCCGGCGCTGAAGGGCAGCTTGGACGTGTTGACGATGAGGAAGAAGAACGCCGACGTGCCCAGGAAGCCCAGCTTCCGGAAGCCGGCGGAGAGCAGGTACATCGACATCACAGGGCCGCCGGCATTGGCGACCATGGTGGTGAAGCCGCCGAGGACTCCGTAGGCGCGGGCCTTGACGCGGCCTGCCTTCGTGGTCACCGCGTCCGGTTCCTCCTCCGCGTCGGCGCGGCGCCGCCGCCACACCGTCACCCCGGACATCAGCAGCAGGATTGCCCCGATCGAGGTCCGTACGATCCCGTCGTCGGCCCACATCAGGAACACGGTGCCGACGACCACGCCCGCCGCCACGGCGGGGAACAGCCGCCACAGGGTCGGCCAGTGCGCGTGCCGCCGGTAGGTCAGCACGGCGAGGACGTCGCCGGCGATCAGGATGGGCAGCAGCACGCCGGTGGAGGCGCGGGCGGGCAGGACGGCGGCGAACACGGCGAGACTCACCGTGTTCGCCCCGCTGACGGCGGTCTTGGAGAACCCGACGAGCAGGGCGGCGAGGGCCAGTGCGGCGAACTGCCAGCCGGTGAGGTCCCAGAGGGTGGTGGTGTCCATGCGGCGACCGATGCTACGTGCGGGCATCGGTCGCCCGTACGGCGCCTCCCCCTGGTGACCGCCCGGGCCGCTGTCGCGGCGACCGTCCGTCAGTGCCGTTCGACCAGCACCGCGCTGCCCTGTCCCACGCCCACGCACATGGTGGCGAGGCCCCGTTCGGAGCCGGTGCGGCGCATCCGGTGCAGGAGGGTGGTGAGGATGCGGGCGCCGGAGCAGCCCAGCGGATGACCCAGCGCGATCGCGCCGCCGCTGACGTTGACGAGCTCCGGGTCGATGCCGAGCTGGTCCACGCAGGCCAGGGCCTGCGCGGCGAACGCCTCGTTGAACTCGGCCTCCTGGATGTCGCCGATGTCCCAGCCGGCGCGGGCGAGCACCTTGCGGGTGGCGGGGACGGGGCCGATGCCCATGACGTCCGGGTGGACCCCCGCGGAGCCGCCCGCGACGTAGCGGCCGAGCGACTCCAGGCCCAGGTCGTTCAGGGCCTCCTCGCTGACCAGGATCAGGCCGGCGGCGCCGTCGTTCATCGGGGAGGCGTTGCCGGCGGTGACCGAGCCGCCCGCCCGGAAGACGGGCTTCAGCCGGCCCAGCTTCTCCAGCGAGGTGTCCTCGCGGACGCACTCGTCGGCGTCGACGACCACCCCGTCCGGACGGGTCACGGGCAGCAGTTCGTCGTCGAAGTGGCCGTTGCCGCGGGCGTCGGCGGCGCGCCGGTGGCTGCGCAGGGCGAACTCGTCCTGGCGCTCGCGGGAGATGCCGTACCGGTCCGCCACCTCCTCGGCGGTCTCGCCCATCGCCAGCAGTCCGTGCAGCTCCTTCATCGCCGGGTTGACCAGGCGCCAGCCGAGGCGGGTGTCGACGGTCTCCATGCGGTGCGGGAGCGCCTCGTCGGGGCGGGGCAGCACGAAGGGGGCGCGGCTCATGGACTCGGAGCCGCCGGCGATCACGATGTCGGCCTCACCGGCCGCGACGGTGCGGGCGGCGGTGGTGACGGCCTCCAGGCCCGAGGCGCACAGGCGGTTGACGGTGGCGCCGGGGACGGACTCGGGGAGGCCGGCGAGCAGGGCGGCCATGCGGGCGACGTTGCGGTTGTCCTCGCCGGCCTGGTTGGCGGCGCCCCAGTAGACGTCGTCGACGCGGGCCGGGTCCAGCGCGGGCACGTCGGCGACCAGGCCGCGGATCACGGCGGCGGCGAGGTCGTCGGGCCGTACGCCGGAGAGGGCTCCGCGCAGTTTGCCGATGGGGGTGCGGCGGGCGGCCGCGAAGTGGACGGGACGCACGAGGACTCCTGATCCGGATGCCGACGGCTGGGCTGCGATCGGCGGCTCTCTTAATTAGCACCGCTAGTTTCGGACTATAGACCGCCGGACCCGGCACGGGGAAGATCCTGGGAGGTCACGGCGGGTCCTCCCACAGGTCACAGGGGGTCCTCCCGTCCCGCCGGCCGGGTTTGTCCTCAGGGGCTGGGGGCACCCGCGCGTTCACGGAGTGGTCACGGAGCGCGGCCCGCGCGGGCGACACCCGGCGCGAGGCCCCCGCTCCCTGTCCACGAGCGCATCAAAGAAGGAGGAACACCACTCCATGACCGTCGTGAGGAGCACACTTCCGGACGAGGCCCGCCGCGTTTCCAGCGAGGCCCTCCAGGAGACCCTGGTGGACCTGCTCGGGCTGTCGCTGATCGGCAAGCAGGCGCACTGGAACGTCGTGGGACCGCGGTTCCGCTCGGTCCATCTCCAGCTGGACGAGGTGGTCTCGGCCGCGCGCACGCACGCGGACACCGTGGCGGAGCGCGCCGCGGCGCTCGGCGTGCCGCCGGACGGCCGCCCGGAGACGATCGCCAAGGTCTTCTCCCTGCCCGCCCCCGCCGAGGGCTGGCTGCGCGACTCGGAGGCCGTCGCGGTGATGACGGACGCCCTGGGCGCGGCGGTCACCCGGCTGCGCGAGCGCATCGACGCCACCGAGAAGGCCGACCTGGTCACCCAGGACCTGCTGATCTCGATCACCGCCGATCTGGAGAAGCAGCGCTGGATGTTCGAGGCGGAGAACTTCCCCGGGGAGTCCTGAGCGTCTTTCCCGGCGGACGACGTACGTGAGCGAAGGGGCACATGATGAGCGACGCCCTCGAGATGGACGCGCTGTGGGAGGACTTCCACCGCGCGGTGAACATGACGTCGGCCGAGCTGTCCGCCTGGCTGCGGGTCAGCGACGCCGACGAGACGACGGAGCCGCTGCCGGACCGGGCGGGCAGCGACACGGGACAGCACGTGCTGTCCATCCTGCAGAAGCGCCGCACCGACCTCACCGAGGACGACCTGCGCGTGATGGAGGAGGTCGTGGACACCGTGTCCGAGGAGACGGACCCGGAGAGCGAGCCGGTGGCCGAGGACACGGCCCGCCGCCACCGTCTGATGACCCTGGGCCACGACCCGCTCAAGGGGTAGCCGTGGCCGGCCGCGACGACGAACGGGCCGTGCTGCGCGTCCTCGTCGACGCGCACGGCGAGACGTACGCGCACGAGGCGGGCATCACCCTGCGGAACACGCCCCAGCCGCTCTACCGGCTGCTGGTGCTCGCCCATCTGCTCAGCGCCCGCATCAAGGGGTCGATCGCCGTGGCCACCGCCCGTGCCCTGCACGAGGCGGGGCTGCGCGATCCCCGGCGGATGGCGGACGCGACCTGGCAGAAGCGCGTGGACGCGCTCGGCCGCGGCGGCTACCGGCGCTACGACGAGCGCACCGCCAGCCAACTCGGCGAGGCGGCCGGGCTGTTGCTGGACCGCTGGGGCGGTGACCTGCGCCGGCTGCGCGCGGAGGCGGACGGCGACGTCCGCGAACTGCGGCGTCTGCTGCAGGAGTTCCCCGGCGTCGGTCCGGCCGGCGCGGACATCTTCCTGCGGGAGGTCCAGGACGTGTGGCCCGAGGCCTCCCCGCAGGTCGACGCCAAGGCGCTGCAGGGCGCGCGGCGGCTGGGTCTGCCGCAGGACCCGGACCGGCTGCTCGGCCTCGCCGGACGGACCGAACCGGCCGTGCTGTCCTCGGCGCTGGTGCGCGCGGCGCTCGACCAGAGCGTCGCCGAGGACACGCTGCGCAGAGCCGGGTCACGCTGATGTCCGCCCAGTTCCCTTTCGGGTCGCCCCGGTTCACGGGGCGACCCGTTCCGTTCCCGGGACAACGTGATCACCGCGATGCACAATGGCCGGGGGGCCGGTACGGCCGTACGCGGGCGAGGGAGAGGGAGAGACCGTGAGTGAGAGCCACACCCCGACGAGCGTCTCGGCGAGGCTGAACACCGGTGTGGCGCACAACGCCCGCGTGTGGAACCACTGGATCGGCGGCAAGGACAACTACGAGGTCGACCAGCGGGTCGGTGACCACGTCGCGTCGATCAACCCGGTGATCCGGGACATCGCCCGCGCGGACCGGGACTTCCTGGGCCGCGCGGTGACGTATCTGACGCGGGAGCGCGGTGTGCGTCAGTTCCTCGACATCGGCACCGGACTGCCGACGGCGGACAACACCCATGAGATCGCGCAGCGGATCGCTCCGGACGCGCGGATCGTCTACGTCGACAACGACCCGATCGTCCTGGTCCACGCCCGCACCCTGCTCACCGGCACCGCCGAGGGCGCCACCGACTACATCGACGCCGATGTGCACGACCCGGACGCCATCGTGGCGCGGGCGTCCGCGACGCTCGACTTCTCCCAGCCGGTCGCCGTGATGCTGCTGGGCATCCTCAACTTCGTGCTGGACACCGACAAGGCCCGGGAGATCGTGCGCCGGATCATGGCGGCGATGCCCTCCGGCAGCTTCCTCGTACTCACCCACCCCACCTACGACGCCCAGGTGGGCGGTGAACTCCAGGTCCCCGCGATGGAGTTCTGGAACGCCAACGCCACTCCCCCGATCACCGCCCGCGGCGCGGCCGACATCTCCGCGTTCTTCGAGGGTCTGGACCTCGTCGAACCCGGTCTGGTCTCCTGCTCGCAGTGGCGCGCGGAGCCCGATACCACCCTCGTGGTACCCCAGTACGGCGCGGTGGCCGTGAAGCCCTGACCCTCGAAAGTATGATCAAGCAATGTCTGACATGACCGAGACCACGCCGGGCTGGCTGTCCTCCGACGACCTGGAGATGGCACGCGCCCAGATGCCGATCCTGTACGTCGAGGCCGTCCCCGTGCGCGTGGACGACAGCGGTGAAGTCACCAGCATCGGTCTGCTGCTGCGCATCGGACCCGACGGGACGGTCAGCCGGTCCCTGGTCTCCGGCCGGGTGCTGCACCACGAGCGCGTCCGGGACGCCCTGCTGCGTCATCTGGAGAAGGACCTCGGCCCGGTCGCCCTGCCCCGCGTCCCGGCGTCGCTGCAGCCGTTCACGGTCGCGGAGTACTTCCCCACCCACGGCATCACCCCGTTCCACGACCCGCGGCAGCACGCGGTGTCGCTGGCGTACATCGTGCCGGTGACCGGTGACTGCCGGCCCCGGCAGGACGCCCTGGACCTGGTGTGGTTCACCCCGCAGGAAGCCGTGTCGCGGGCCGTGCAGAGCGAGATGCCCGGCGGGCACGGGGTGCTGCTCAAGCAGGCGCTGGCGCACGCGGGCTGCGTGATCTGACCCGCCCGTCCGGGCCGCTCCCCGCGGGGGGCGGCGGCCCGGACGACGCACGCGCTGTCAGCTCTCCGGGTGGGTCAGGTTGGCGCCGTTCGACGGGTCGAAGACGTGCGCCTTGCCCAGGTCGACCCGCAGGTCGACGGGCGCGCCCTCGCGGGCGCGGGTGGCCGCGTCCAGCCGGGCCACGATCTGCTGGGCCGCCCCGGCGCCGGTGTCCTTCAGGCCCGAGTCCGAGGCCAGCTCCTCCAGTTCGGCCGTGCTCACCGGGCCGCCCTCGGCACTGAAGTAGACGTACGCGTCGGAGCCCAGCGACTCCAGCACGTCCACGGTGACGGTGACGACGGGGCCGCCGGTGTCACGGGCCAGGCTCGCGTCCTCGAACGCCTCGGGCCGCAGCCCGACGATCACCTCGCGGGGCGCGTCCCGGCGTTCCAGTTCCCGGCGCATGCGGTCGTCCAGCGGCAGGTCGCCGAGCGGGGTGTGCAGGGTGTCCGTGGTCAGGGAGGCCTGGACGAAGTTCATCGACGGGGAGCCGATGAAGCCCGCGACGAACAGGTTGCGCGGCATGTCGTACAGCTCGGCGGGGGTGCCGACCTGCTGGACCACGCCCTGGCGCATCACGACGACCCGGTCGCCGAGGGTCATGGCCTCGGTCTGGTCGTGGGTGACGTACACGGTGGTGGTGCCCAGCCGGCGCTGCAGCCGGGAGATCTGGGTGCGCATCTGCACGCGGAGCTTGGCGTCCAGGTTGGACAGGGGTTCGTCCATGAGGAACGCCTTGGGGTCACGGACGATGGCCCGTCCCATGGCGACCCGCTGGCGCTGCCCGCCGGAGAGGTTGGCCGGCTTGCGGTCCAGGAACTCGACGAGGTCGAGCACCCGGGCGGCCTCCTCGACCTTGCTGTCGACGGTCGCCTTGTCCACCTTGGCCAGCCGCAGCGGGAAGCCCATGTTCTCCCGCACGCTCATGTGCGGGTACAGGGCGTAGCTCTGGAAGACCATGGCCACGTCCCGTTCCTTCGGCGCGAGGTCGTTGACGACCCGTCCGCCGATGCGCAGGGTGCCCTCGGTGATGTCCTCCAGGCCCGCGATCATGTTCAGGGTGGTCGACTTGCCGCAGCCGGAGGGGCCGACCAGGATCACGAACTCGCCGTCGGCGATGTCGAGGTCCACGTCCCGCACGGCGAGGGATCCGTCGGGATAGCGCTTGGTGACTCCCTCGAGGACGATCTCGGCCATGGGTGCTGCCTCCTTGCCTTCGGGCTCATCCCTTGACCGCGCCGGAGGTGAGGCCGGCGACGATCCGCCGCTGGAAGAGCAGGACGAAGATGATGATCGGGACGGTGATCACCACGGCGGCCGCGGCGATCGATCCGGTGGGCTGCTGGAACTGCGAGCTGCCGGTGAAGAACGCGATCGCCGCGGGCACCGTGCGCGCGGACTCGGTGGAGGTCAGCGAGATCGCGAAGAGGAAGTCGTTCCAGCAGAAGATGAACACGAGGATGGCCGTGGTGAACACGCCCGGCGCGGCCAGCGGCACGATGACCAGCCGGAAGGCCTGCGCGGGCGAGGCCCCGTCCACCTTGGCGGCCTTCTCCAGGTCCCAGGGGATCTCCCGGAAGAACGCCGACAGGGTGTAGATCGCCAGCGGCAGCGAGAAGGTCATGTACGGGATGATCAGCCCGGGCCAGGTGTCGAAGATGCCGATGCTGCGTTCGATGTTGAACAGCGGCGACACCAGGGAGATCGGCGGGAACATCGCGATCAGCAGCGACATCCCGATGAGCACCTGCTTGCCGGGGAACCGCAGCCGGGCCACCGCGTAGGCGGCCATGGTGCCCAGGACCACCGCGATCGCGGTGGCGATGAGCGCGATGCCGATGGAGTTGATCAAGGCCCGGGTGAACTCGGAGGTCTGGAAGATCCCCCGGTAGTTCTCCCAGGTCCAGTCGGTGGGGATGTAGCTGCCGTCGGTGAGGGTGCTGGGCGCCTTGAACGACAGTGCGACGATCCACCACACCGGGAACAGGGCGTACAGCACCACCAGGACGTTGACGACGCCCCATCGCGTCGCGTGCGACCTGCCGGCGGCCATCAGCGCTTCACCTCCGCGCCCGGAGCGGCGGCGCCGAACAGCTTGACGAACGTGAAGGCGATGATCCCGACGCAAATGAAGATCAGGACCGAGATCGCCGACCCGATGCCCAGGTTCAGCGCGGTGAACAGGTTGTCGTAGCCGAGGATGGACAGGGATCCGGTGCCGTGGGCGCCCGCGGTGAGGATGTAGATGTTGTCGAAGATCCGGAAGGCGTCCAGGGTGCGGAACAGCAGGGCGACCAGGATCGCCGGTTTCATCAGCGGCAGCATGACCTTGACGAACCGCTGCCAGGGGGTGGCGCCGTCGACCATCGCGGCTCTCAAAGTCTCTTCGGGAACCAGGGCGAGGCCGGCGAGCAGCAGCAGCGCCATGAACGGGGTGGTCTTCCACACCTCGGCCAGGATGATCAGCCACAGCGCGGGCCACTGTTCGGTGAGCGGGGCCTCCCCGCTGGGCAACAGCCCGGCAAGGTAGCCGAGTTCGGGGGTCCAGGCGTACTGCCAGGAGAAGGCGGCGACGACGGTGACGATGCCGTACGGGATGAGGACGGCGGTGCGGACCGTGCCGCGTGCGAAGAGCGTGCGGTGCATCACCAGGGCGAGGCCCATGCCGAGGACCAGTTCGATGGCCACGGACACGACGGTGAGGAACAGCGTGACCCAGAAGGCGTCCCACCAGAACGGGGAGGTCAGCACGGCCCCGTAGTTGCTGAGGCCGGTGAACTCGGCGCGGCCCGGGAATCGCAGGTCGTAGCGCTGGAGGGACAGATAGACCGCGTAGCCGATCGGGTAGGCGGTCACGGCGACCATGACGAGGACGGCCGGCGCGCACAGCAGCCAGCCCAGCCGGCGTTCCTGCCGGGCGCCCGCCGACAGCGCCTTCTTCGCCTTCGCCTCGTCCTTCGCCGGCTCTGCCATGGTGCTCACGGGATCACACCCTCGGATCGCAGGGCCTCGTCGATCTGTTCCCTGATGGTGGAGACGTCGCTCTCCGGCTGGATGCCGGAGGGCGGGGACAGGGTGTGCGAGACGGCGATCGACACATTCTGGTAGGCGGGGGTGAGCGGCCGTACGCTCGCCGACTCCAGGGAGGTCAGGACCTCCTTGGAGAAGGGGTACTGCTTCATGAAGTCCGGCTCGTCGTACAGGGAGCGCAGGGTGGGGGGCAGTCCGCCCTCGAGCGCCGCGGTGAGCTGGTTCTCCCGGTCCCGCAGGCACAGGGCCGCGTCGAAGGCCAGGTCGGGGTGGCGGGAGAAGGCGCTGACGGCGAGGTCGATGCCGCCGATGGTCGGCCGGGAGGGGCGGTCGGCGTCCACGCGGGGGTAGACCGCCCAGCGGAAGTCCTTGAAGAGCTTGGGGTTGTTGCTCCTCATCGACGGATAGACGAACGGGTAGTTGATCTCGAAGGCCGCCACGCCCGACTCCATCGCGAGCCGGTTCTGGTCCTCCATCTGGTTCGGCAGGGAGGGGTCTGCGGCCGGGGAGCGGGCGAGGTCCCGCATGATCGAGGCGGCCCGGACGGCGGGCGGGCCGAGGGACGGCTCGGTGGCGCTCGGATTCAGGATGGAGCCGCCCGCGCTGTTGACCAGGGAGTTGAACCAGACGGTGAGGCCCTCGTACTGGGCGCCCTGGATCTCGACGTAGTGCGGTTTGCCCTGCCGGGCCAGGTCGCGGGACATGTCCAGCATCTCGGCCCAGGTCGTGGGCGGGGTGGGCACCAGGTCCTTGCGGTACCAGAGCAGCTGGATGTTGGTGTTGTACGGGACGGCGTACAGCTTGCCCTTCCAGGTCGCCGTCTGCAGCGGCACCTCCAGCGTGCCCTCGGTGGCCCGGCGCTCGGCGTCACCGGTCCACTCGCGGATCCAGCGCGCCTCGGCGAACTCGGCGGCCCAGGTCACGTCCAGGCCGAGGATGTCGAGGGAGTCGTCCTCGGCGGCGAGCCGGCGCACCAGCTGCTGGCGCTGGCCGTCGGCGGCGCGGGGCAGCTTGTTGTAGACGATGCGGTAGCGGCCGCCGGACTCCCGGCTGCACCGGTCGGCAGCCTGCTGGAGGGCGCCGGAGTCGTCGGGGAAGTTGTACCAGTTGAGGGTGGGGCGGGAGCCGTCGTCGCCCCCGCCGCAGGCGGCGAGCGTGGACGCCAGCAGGGTGAGTGCGAGCAGCGCCCGCGTGCGTCGCGGCCTTCTGTGACGTCCGCACCTCGCGTGCACGCGCTCCACACCTCGCTCCCGGGCCGGCGGCGCGGGCGTCGTGACCCGCGGCGATGTCTCCCCGCCGGAACGTTAGGCAGTCATGAATGCGACATCAAGGACATACGCGGACGATTATTCAGACACCGGGGCCGATGAGTTCGCGGCTCCCGGCCGGTCCTAGCTCGTGACACCCGAAGAAAGAGTCCTCAGGAAGGGACAGCGCCATGTCGGAGCTTCTCGTCGATTTCATCACCTCCCTCGACGGTTACGCGTCGGGAGAGGGGTGGCCCGGGTTCTGGGGCCTGGAGGGTCCGGAGTACCTCGCCTGGCTCGGCGAGCAGCCCGAGGTCACCTACCTGATGGGAGCGAACACCTACCGTCTGATGTCGGGCTTCGCCGCCGGCAAGGTGCCGGCCGGCCAGGACGAGTTCAGGCCCGAGGAGGAGGAGTCCGTCGACGAGCTCACGCAAGCCCCCAAGGTGGTGTTCTCCTCCAAGCTGGAGGAGCCGCTGGAGTGGGCGAACTGCACGCTCGTGCGCGACGACGCCGTCGAGGCCGTCCGCGCGCTGAAGGCGAGCGGCTCGGGGCTCCTCAGCACGATCGGCAGCCTCAGCCTGAGCCGGTCCCTGCTGCGGGCCGGGCTCGTCGACCGCTTCCGGGTCGTGATGTTCCCGGTGATCACCGGGGCCACGGGCGAGGAGCGCATCTACGACGGCTATCCGGACGTCGCCCTGGAGATGACCGAGCACCGCACCTTCGACGGCCGCATCCAGCTGGTCGAGTACAAGCCGCGGGTGCTGGAGCACCCGCCGCTCGGCGCCCCCGCCTGACGCCGCCACGGCCTCCGGCGCACCGGAGGCTGTGTACGCAGAAGTAAGGGCCGGTTCGGATGCCTCCGAACCGGCCCTCACCTACGACTCCGACGAGTCGGGACGACAGGATTTGAACCTGCGACCCCTTGACCCCCAGTCAAGTGCGCTACCAAGCTGCGCCACGTCCCGTTGCCCGTCTGACCTGGGGATTCCCCCGGCCGAACGCGCACGGAAACCATACCGCACTCGGGGCGGTGATCGCGCATCCGTTTCCCGGCGCCCCTGCCCGCGAGTGACGCTTGACCTCAAGCAAGCTTGAGGTCGCAGGATCGGTGGCATGACGATCACCGAGCAGCGCACACAGACGTACGGATACGCCGGTCTTCCGCACCTGATGGGGCTGATGACCGGGGACGAGAAGCACGGGCCGGCGGCCACGTCGACGCTGGACGTGCTGTGGGTGCTCTACGACCGGGTGCTCCGCGTCGGTCCGGAGAGCATGGGCGACCCCGCACGCGACCGGTTCCTGCTGTCCAAGGGGCACGGGCCGATGGCGTACTACGCCGTCCTCGCCGCCAAGGGGTTCCTGCCGGTGGACCGGCTGCCCGGCTTCGGCTCGTACGACTCCCCGCTGGGCCACCATCCGGACCGGATGCTGGTGCCGGGGGCGGAGATCGGCAGCGGGTCGCTGGGGCACGGGCTGCCGATCGCGGTGGGCACGGCGCTGGGGTTGCGCGCCCAGGGGCTCGGCGAACCGGCGGTGTGGACGCTGGTCGGGGACGCGGAACTGGACGAGGGCAGCAACCACGAGGCGATCGCCTTCGCCGGCCCCGCCAGTCTGGACCGGCTGCACACGGTCGTCGTCGACAACTCCTCGGCGTCGTACGCCCGTCCGGGCGGGATCGCCGCACGCTTCGAGGTGGCCGGCTGGTCCGCCCGCACGGTCGACGGACGCGACCACGAGGCGCTGTACGCCGCGTTCACCGCGCCGCACCCGGGCAGGCCGCACGTGGTCGTGGCCCGGGTCGAGCCCAAGTCCGCGTGAGCCGTCCCTTCCTCCCCACACCTCACTCAACGAAAGGACGATCCCCCGTGGACAGCATGCGTGATCGTTTCGCCCCCGTCGTCACCCAGCTCCTCGACGAGGACCCGCGGGTCGCCGTGGTCCTCGCGGAGGTCGGTGCCGACCGCTTCACCGAGGCGCTGCGCCGGCACCCGGACCGGGTGGTCAACGTGGGCATCCGGGAGCAACTGCTGGTCGGGGCGGCGGCCGGGATGGCGCTGACGGGGCTGCGGCCCGTGGTGCACACCTTCGCCTCCTTCCTGGTCGAGCGGCCGTTCGAGCAGGTCAAGCTGGATCTCGGGCACCAGGGCGTGGGGGCGGTGCTGGTGAGCGCCGCCGCCTCGTTCGACTGGCCGGCCGGGGGCTACACGCACATGGCGCCGGGTGACGTGGCGCTGCTCGACACCCTGGACGGCTGGACCGTGCATGTGCCGGGCCATCCGGACGAGGCGGACACCCTGCTGCGGCGCGCGGTGGCCGCCGGCGACGACAAGGTGTACGTACGGCTGTCCCTGCAGTCCAACCCGCACGGACTGCCCGTGGACGGGGAACGGTTCCGCGCCGTCCGCGAGGGCCGCGCCGGGGTGGTGGTCGCGGTGGGGCCGATGCTGGACGCGGTACTCGCGGCGACGGAGGGCCTGGACGTCACGGTGCTGTACGCCACCACGGTCCGTCCCTTCGACGCGCCCGCGCTGCGTCGTGCCACCGCGACGGCCGGGACCGACGTGGTGCTGGTGGAGCCGTACCTGGCGGGGACCTCGACGGCCGCGGCGAACGACGCGCTCGCCGATGTGCCGCACCGGGTGCTGGGGCTGGGTGTGGGCCGGGCCGAGCTGCGGCGCTACGGGCAGTTCGAGGAGCATGTCGCGGCGCACGGCCTCGACGCGCGGTCCCTGCGCGCCCGGATCACCGCCTTCACCGCCGGGCCGTACCGGCCGGGTGTGACCCGCGCCCGGCGGGACAAGGCGCGGTGTGGCCGCCGGAACCCCCCTCCGGCCCCGGCGGCCACCTGCGATCGGGATCTTGCCACGGGGCACTGACAACGGGACGGGGCCGGACGGCCCCGGGAGGCCGGTCCGCGGCCGGACGGCCCGGGACGTCAGTCCGCCGGGGGCAGTCCCAGCCGGGGGTGCGCCTCCAGCAGCCGGGACGGGGCCGCCTGGCGCCAGGAGTCGGCGAGGATGTCCTGCAGTTCGTCCTCGTCCTCCAGGGGGGCGAGGCGGACCCTGACCCACGCGAACATGGCCTCGTGGTCCGCGATCCAGAACTTCTCCGGCTCGGCGAGGGCCAGTTCGTCGCGCTCCTCCTTGGGGCAGCGCACGGCGACGGACGTCTCGTCCTCGGGCAGCGTGGCGAACATCTTCCCGGCGACCCGGAACGTGGGCATGTTCCAGGCGACCTTCTCCGTGGTGTCCGGCAGGGACAGGGCGATCCGTCGTACGTCTTCGGAATCCGGCATGGCAGGCACGGTAGCGGCCGCCACCGACACTCACCCGACGGGAGGCGGGGACAGCCGTTTGTAGTAGATCGTCGTCGGCCGCAGCACCCCGCCCGGGTCCGCCGCGTAGTCCGGGATCGCGCCGACCTCGGTCCAGCCGGACGTGCGGTACAGGTGCTCGGCGGGGCTGCCGGTCTCGGTGTCCAGGTACAGCAAGGTGATGCCCTGCCCGGCCGCCGCCTCCTCCGCCACGGTCAGCAGCCGCCGGGCGAGGCCCCTGCCGCGGGCGGAGCGGTGCACCATCAGTTTCACCAGTTCCGCGCGGTGCGCGCTGTTGGGCTTGTCGGGCAGGGCGAGGCTCACGGTGCCCAGCACCCGGCCCGGTTCCTCCCGCGCCGTCCAGACCGCGAGCCGGCCGGCGGCGACGGCCTCGCACCGCTGCGTCCACCAGGCGGTGGCGGCGGCACGGTCGAGCGACGCGAGGAAGCCGACGGACGCGCCGCCGTCCACGGTGTCGGTCAGCAGCTCTGCCAGCGTGCCGGTCATGCCCAGCAGCCGGGCGGCGTCGGGGCGTTCGATGTTCACGGCCGCACCACCGCCAGCACGTAGAGCACGTCCTCGGGGCCGGGGCAGCGGAACCGGGTGGGCCCCCAGACCCGCAGGCGCAGGCAGTCGCCGCGGCCGAGGCGGTGCCCGGTGTCCCCGACGGTGACGGCGAGGGAGCCTTCGAGCACCCAGATGTGCTGTTCCAGGCCGGGCACCGGCGGCCGGTCGTAGGCGATGTCGGCGCCTGCGGTCAGGCGTCCCTCGACGAGTTCGCCGCGCAGTCCGCCGTGCGGCGGGGACACCGACCGGCGCACGAAGCCGGAGGCGCGGTCCTGCCACACCGGCTGGTCGGCGGCGCGCACCACCGGCGCGGGTTCCGCCTCGATCTCGCTGAGCAGCTGGGACATGGTGCGGCCGTAGACCGCGCACAGCCGGTTCAGCAGCGAGGCGGTGGGGCTGGTCTCGGCCCGCTCTGCCCGGGACAGCGTGGACCGGCTGACGCCGCTGCGCTCCGCCAACTCCCCGAGAGACCAGCCGTGTTCGGCCCGCAGTTCGGACAGACGCGCACCGAGCCGGACGTCGACGGGATCGAGGACGAGCCCTTGCTCCTGTTTCACATCCGGGACGATATCCCGAATACGACCGGCCTGGAAGCCGGCGACCCGAAAGCCGCCCCGCGACGTCGGCCGCCCGCGTCCCCCAGGCCGTCGCCCGGGCCGCTCAGAGGAGGGCGCCGCCGGAGACCTCGATCCGCTGGGCGGTGACCCAGCGCAGGCCGTCGGAGGCCAGGGTGGCGATGGCGTCGCCGATCTCCTCGGGTTCGCCGACGCGGCCGAGCGCGGTCTGCCCGGCCAGAACCTGGCGCATCCCGGCGTCGTCCCGCATCGCCCCACCGTTGAAGTCCGTGGCGGTCGGCCCCGGGGCGACGGAGTTGACCCGGATGCCGCGCGGGCCGAGCTCTGCGGCGAGGGTGCGGCTCAAGGCTTCGACGGCGGCCTTCGAGGCGGAGTAGACCGACGTGGCGGGGCTGGTGTGCCGGGTCAGTGACGTCGAGACGTTGATGACGCGGCCGCCCCGGGCCAGCAGTGGCACGAGTGCCTGGGTGAGGAAGAACGTGCCCCGGACGTTGGTGCCCATCACCGTGTCGAAGTCGTCGGTCGTGACGCCCTCCAGCGGTCCGAAGATCCCCACCCCGGCGTTGTTGACCAGGATGTCGAACCGCGAAGCACCCCAGCGCTCCAACTGCTCACCCAGTGCGGAGGTGAAGGACGGGAAGGAGGAGACGTCACCGATGTCGAGCCGGAGCACAGCGGCGGTCCCACCCGCCGCCCGCGCCTGTTCCGCCGTCCTTCCGGCCCCGTCCGCGTCGCCGCGGTGGGTGACCAGGACCCGCACCCCGCGTGCGGCCAGGGCGACGGCCGCGGCACGTCCGAGACCGCGATTCGCGCCGGTCACCAAAGCGATCCTGTCGTTGGTCATGAACTGTCCCTCCGCCGCGCGACCATCGGCTCACCCGGGCGTCGCAGATGCGATGCGAGTCACTCGACTCGCCTTCCTCTCGTACCGTAGGCAGCACCAATGAGGCGAGTCAAGTGACTCGCCTCGGATCTACGGCATACTGTCCGCATGGCAGCAGAGCTCTCCGCACACCACCGCAGACTCGCTCAGCGCAAGCGCGAGGCGATCATCACCGCGGCCACGGAACTGTTCCTGGACCGCGGCTACGACGGCACCTCGCTGGCCCGGATCGCCGAAGCGGCCGGGGTCTCGAAGTCCACTCTGTTCAAGCAGTTCCCGACCAAGGCGGCACTCTTCGAGGCCATCGTCGCCGAGTCCTGGCAGCGCGACGCCGACGACGCCGCCGCTCGGCCGCGAACAGGGGACCTGCGCTCCGGACTGACCGCCATCGGCCACCGCTATGCCGACCTGGTCGGCCGGCCCGGCATGGCAGCCCTGTTCCGGATCGTCATCGCCGAACTGCCTCGTTTCCCCGAACTGGGACGGATGCAGTTCCAGCTCGGCAAACTGCCCTACTTCACGTCCGTCCGGCACTACCTGGAAGCCGAGCACGAGGCGGGCAACGCCGAGGTCCCGGACGCCGAGAGCGCCGCGAACCAGTTCCTCGGCATGATCGCCAACTACGTCCTGTGGCCGCGCATGCTGCTGACCGACTGGAACCCCGCGGCCTCCGACATCCACGACGCCGTCGAAGAGGCCGTCCGGACCATGCTCGCCCGATACGCCCCGGCCCGCCGGCCCGACCCGACGCCGCAAGGCTGACAGCGGCGCTCCACGCTCGGCACGCGTGTCGCCTTCGTCCGGCGAGAGCCTCTCAGGCGTCCTCGGCGGCGGCGTGGAGCGCGTCGAGGACCGGGCGGATCAGCGGGTGCTCCTCGGCGCCCCGGCGCACGGCGGCGAACACCCGGCGCGTGGGCGCCACCCCGTCGACCGGGCGGACGACCACGCCCGCGAGGTCCATGCCGCGCAGCGCCGAGCGGGGCACGAGGGCCACGCCCACGTCCGCCGAGGCGAGGGCGACGACCGCGCGGAAGTCGTCCGAGGAGTGTTCGAGGCGCGGCTGGAACCCGGCGTTCTCACAGGCCAGCACGACCACGTCGTGGCACGGGTTGCCGGGGTACGGGCCGATCCAGGGGTCCTTGGCCAGCTCCGCGAGCGGCACCTCGGGACCGTCGGCGAGGCGGTGGGTGACGGGGACGACCGCGTCGAACGGCTCGGCGTACAGGGGGACGTGCGTCAGCCGCGGGTCGTCGGCGGCGGGCGCCCCCCGGTACTCGACCGCCACGGCGACGTCGACCTGCCGGTCCAGGACCATCGGCAGGCTGGCGTCGCCCTCCGCGTCCTGCACCCTGATGCGGATGCCGGGCGCCGACCGCGCGAGCCGGGCCACCGAAGGCGCGACGACCTGCGCGATGCCGGTGGCGAAGGCGGCGACCGTGACGGTGCCGGCCTCCCCCGCCCCGTAGGCGGCCAGCTCGGCCTCGGCCCGCTCCAGCTGGGCGAGGACCGCGTGGGTGTGGCTGAGCAGGATCTCCCCGGCCGGGGTGAGCCGTACTCCCTTGGCGCCGCGCTCGACCAGGCGGTGGCCGGTCTCCTGTTCCAGCGCGGTGAGCTGCTGGGAGACGGCCGAGGGGGTGAGGTACAGCGCGGCGGCCGCCGCGGTGACCGTGCGGTGGTCCGCCACCGCACGGAGGATGTGGAGCCGCCGCGCCTCGATCATGGGATCGATTGTCTCAAACGCAGCGGTGCGCGACGGTCAGGCGTCGAGCTCCGCACGCGCCGCGACGAACGCGTCGACGGCGCGGTGCACGTCGTCCGTGGAGTGCGCCGCCGACAGCTGCACGCGGATGCGGGCCTGACCCTGGGGCACCACCGGGTAGGAGAAGCCGATCACGTACACGCCGCGCTCGAGCAGCAGCTCCGCCATGCGTCCGGCGCGGGAGGCGTCGCCGATCATCACCGGGGCGATGGCGTGGTCGCCGGGGAGGATGTCGAAGCCCTCCTCGGTCATCCGGCGGCGGAACAGGGCGGTGTTCTCGGCCAGGCGGACGCGCAGGTCGTCGGCCGACTCCAGCAGGTCCAGGACCTTCAGGGAGGCGGCGGCGATCACCGGGGCCAGGGTGTTGGAGAACAGGTACGGGCGGGAGCGCTGGCGCAGCAGCGCGACGATCTCGGCGCGGGCGGCGACATAGCCGCCGGAGGCCCCGCCGAGGGCCTTGCCGAGCGTGCCGGTGATGATGTCGACGCGGTCCATGACGCCGTGCAGTTCCGGCGTGCCACGGCCGCCGGGGCCGACGAACCCGACGGCGTGCGAGTCGTCGACCATGACCATGGCGCCGTGCCGGTCGGCGAGGTCGCAGATCTCGTCCAGCGGGGCGACGTAGCCGTCCATGGAGAAGACGCCGTCGGTGACGATCAGCGTGCGGCGGGCACCGCCCTCGGCGGCCTCCTTCAGCTGGCGCTCCAGGTCGGCCATGTCCCGGTTGGCGTAGCGGAAGCGGCGGGCCTTGGAGAGCCGGATGCCGTCGATGATCGACGCGTGGTTCAGCGCGTCGGAGATCACCGCGTCCTCGGGGCCGAGCAGCGTCTCGAAGACACCGCCGTTGGCATCGAAGCAGGAGGAGTAGAGGATCGTGTCCTCCTGGCCGAGGAACGCCGACAGACGCGCCTCCAGCTCCTTGTGCACCTCCTGGGTGCCGCAGATGAAGCGGACGGACGCCATGCCGTAGCCCCAGCGGTCCAGGGCCTCGTGGGCGGCGGCGATCACCTCGGGGTGGTCGGCGAGGCCGAGGTAGTTGTTGGCGCAGAAGTTGAGGACCTCGCCGGGGCGGCCGCCGGCGGTGACGTTCACGGTCGCGGACTGCGGGGTGCCGATGACGCGCTCGGGCTTGTGCAGGCCGGCGGCGCGGATCTCGTCGAGGGTGGCGCGCAGGTCGTCGCGCACGGAGTCGAACATCTCAGAAGCTCCTTGGAAGGCAGATGACTTACGCGGTCCAGTCGAGGATGACCTTGCCGCCCTTGCCGCCGGCGGCGTCCTCGAAGGCGGCCTCGAAGTCGCGGTGGGAGTAGCGGCCGGTGATGACGGGGGCGAGGTCGAGTCCGCCCTCCAGCAGCACCGACATGGCGTACCAGGTCTCGAACATCTCGCGGCCGTAGATGCCCTTGACGGTGATCATCGAGGTGACGACGCGGGCCCAGTCGACCGGGAACTCCTCGGCGGGCAGGCCGAGCATGGCGATGCGGCCGCCGTGGGTCATGTTGGCGATCATGTCGCGCATCGCCTCGGGGCGGCCGGACATCTCCAGGCCGATGTCGAAGCCCTCGCGCAGGCCGAGGGTGTGCTGCCCGTCGGCGATCGTCGACTCGGACACGTTCAGCGCCAGGGTCGCGCCGATCTTGCGGGCGAGTTCCAGGCGCTCCTCGCTGACGTCGGTGATCACGACGTTGCGCGCGCCCGCGTGGCGGGCCACGGCGGCGGCCATCAGCCCGATCGGACCGGCGCCGGTGATCAGGACGTCCTCACCGACCAGCGGGAAGGACAGCGCGGTGTGCACGGCGTTGCCGAACGGGTCGAAGATCGCGGCGACGTCGAGGTCGACGGGGACGCGGTGCACCCAGACGTTCGTGGCGGGCAGCACGACGTACTCGGCGAACGCGCCGTCGCGCCCGACTCCCAGACCGACGGTGGCCCGGCAGAGGTGGCGGCGGCCGGCCAGGCAGTTGCGGCACTTGCCGCACACCAGGTGGCCCTCGCCGCTGACCCGGTCACCGGGCTTGATGTCGTCGGGGACGTCCCGGCCGGTCTCCACGACCTCGCCGACGAACTCGTGCCCGAGGACCAGCGGGGTGTCGACGGTCTGCTGCGCCCAGCCGTCCCAGTTACGAATGTGCAGGTCGGTGCCGCAGATACCGGTGCGCAGCACCTTGATCAGCACGTCGCCGGGTCCGACGGCGGGCTCCGGGACGTCCATGAGCCACAGCCCGGGCTCCGCCTTCTCCTTGACCAGCGCCTTCAACGCTACGGCTCCTGAGGGTGAGTCCCGCGCCCGGGCACGCCGCAGCGGCCCGGTCCGGGAAGAGGAGTGGAATGCACTGCAATCTGCCGTACAACACCCTCACCGGTCCATCGAGGATTTCTTAAGCGCGGCCACAGCTTTGCTTCACGCGTCACCCGTCCGGCCGCGGGCGGGCGCCTCGCCTCACAGCGGCAGCCCGTCGCCCTCCCGGCGCTCCAGCCGTACGACGAGTTCGGCGGCCTGCGCCTTGATGGCGGCGAGTCCGGGCTGCCCCCAGCCACGCGGCCGGATGTCGCTGACCGCGACGGTGCCCAGCACCATGCCGGTGCCGTCGATGAGCGGCGCCCCCATGTAGGAGCGGACGCCGAATTCGTCCACGACCGCGTTGCCCGCGAACCGCGGGTAGTCGCTCACGTCCTCCAGGACCAGCGCCTTGCGCCGGGCCACCACATGGGTGCAGAAGCCGTGGTCGCGGGGCAGCGCCCGGCCCAGCACGGCGCCGGTGCCGTCACTGCGCAGGACCGGGGAGACGCCCGGGGTGTACAGGCCGGCGAAGAACTGCCCGTGTTCGCCGAGGAAGTTGACCACGGCGTACGGCGCCCCGGTGAGCTCGGCGAGACCACGGGCGAAAGCGTCGAGCCCGGGATCGGGGTGCTCCCCGAGGCCCAGCCGACGCAGTCTGCGGGCGCGTTCCGGGGCCTGTCGGTCCTCCGGGGTGAGCAGCAGTCGACCGGCCGGGCGGGGCGGGTCGTAGCTCATGGGCGGACTCCCGGGAGGTGGGCGTGGTTCATGGACGGGCTCCGAGACGGTGAGCGGGGATCACAGGGGGGCGCCGTACCCCGTGTATGTGGCGGGCGTGTGCGCGATGAGGTGGCGGACGAGTGTCAGCAGGGTCTGCACGCCGGAGCTGGAGATGCGGGCGTCGCAGCAGACGACGGGCACCTCGTCCGGGAGGTCGAGGGCGGCCCGTACCTCCCCGGGGTCGTAGCGGAAGGCGCCGTCGAACTCGTTGACGGCGACGACGAACCGGAGACCGCGCTGCTCGAAGAAGTCGACCGCCGCGAAGCACTCCTCCAGGCGCCGGGTGTCGGCGAGGATCACCGCGCCGAGGGCGCCCTCGCACAGTTCGTCCCACATGAACCAGAAGCGTTCCTGGCCGGGCGTGCCGAACAGGTACAACACGTGTTGGGCGTCGAGGGTGATGCGGCCGAAGTCCATGGCCACGGTCGTCTCGACCTTGTTCTCGATGCCGTCGAGGTTGTCGGTGGCGGCGCTGACGGTGGTGAGCAGCTCCTCCGTGCTGAGCGGCGCGATCTCGCTGACCGCGCCCACGAAGGTGGTCTTGCCCACCCCGAACCCGCCCGCCACCAGGATCTTGAGGGCGGTCGGGAACAGGTCGTCGCCGTGCCCGGCGCCGTCGACCCGGTCAGAGCTGTCGTCGTAGTCCATCGAGCACTGCCTCCAGAAGGGCCCGGTCCGTCGGGTTGTGGTGGAACACGGGGGGTTTGTCGGTCAGCGCGCCGCAGTCGACGAGGTCCGCCAGCAGCACCTTGGTGACGGCCACCGGCAGCCCCAGGTGGGCGGAGACCTCGGCGACCGGGACGGGTGCGCGGCACAGGTCGAGGGCCTGCGCGTGCTCGGGGCCGAGATAGCCGAGGGGGGTGGCGCCGGTGGCCCGCACCTGCGACATGAGGTCGAGGGCGACGGTCGGACGGGTACGCCCGTTGCTGACCGTGAAGGGGCGCACCAGCCGGCCGGCCGCGTCGTCGAGCCACGGCCCGTCACCGGCCGCCTGCACGCTCAAGGCCTCATCGCCGGGGGCTCGACGCCCTGCTGCCGGGGAGCTGTCATCAGGTACGGCCGGACGGACTTCACCAGCATCGCCATCTCGTAGCCGAGCACCGCCGCGTCGGCCTCGCGGCCGGCCATCACGGCGAGGCAGGTGCCGGATCCGGCCGTGGTGACGAACAGCAGCGTCGAGTCGAGCTCGACGACGACCTGCCGGACGTCGCCGCCGTCGCCGAAGCGGATGCCGGCGCTGCGGCCGAGGGAGTACAGGCCGGAGGCGAGGGCGGCCATGTGGTCGGCGGCGTCCGGGTCGAGGCCGTGGACGGACTTCACCAGTCCGTCGCAGGACAGCAGGACGGCGCTGCGGGTGTGCGGCACGCGTTGCACGAGGCCGCTCATCAGCCAGTCGAGGTCGGATACCTGGGCGGTCGGCGCATCGCTCGCCATGGTGGATCGACTCCTTGGGGTACGAAGGTCTGCGGGAGCGGTGGGGGTGGGGGTGGTCATCCGGCGGACGCGCTCCCGTCGTGCCGGGCGGTGTGGTCGGTGCGGGGTGCGGGCACGGCGGGCCGCGCGGGCGCGGGGGACTCCGCCTGGGACTCCGCGAGGCTGATGCCCCGTTGGAAGGCGGCCATCAGCTGGGGATCGTGGCCGGGGACGTGCGCGCTGTCCTGCCGGGGCGCGGGCCCGTCGCGCAGCTGGGGCGCGATGTGCTCCTGGGCGCGGCGGCGGGGCAGTTGGGGCCTGCCCATGGTGCCGCGGACCGGGGTGGCGCGCGGGACGAGGGGCGTGGGCCGCCGGTCGCCCGCGGAGTCCTGCTCGCCGTGGCCGGTGTGGTGGACGCCGGGTACGGCCTCGGCGGGTGTGGGCCGTGCGGCCCGGGAGCCGCGCAGGGGCAGCGGTGGCGGTACGGCACCGTTGTCGGGGGACACGGCCGGGGCGGGCCGGGCGAGCGGGGCCGACAAGGGCGCGGGTGGGTGGGCCGGGACGGCGTGCGCGGCGCCGGGTGCGGGTGTGTCCGGCAGGACATCCGCCGGGCCGCCCGGCGACCTGTCCGCCGGGGTGGCCGACGGGCCGGACAGGGCCGGTGTGTGACGGACCGTGGGCACCGCGCCGGTGTCCGCCGAGGACAGGGGCGCGGTGGTTCCCGGTGCGCCGGCGACGGCGGCCGGTTCCCCGCCGAGCAGGGCCTGCGGCACGACCAGCACGGCCTGCACCCCGCCGTAGATGTTGGTCTGCAGCCGGACGTGGATGCCGTGCCGCCGGGCGAGCTGGGACACGACGAACAGGCCGATCCGGCCGTCGGCCAGCAGGCTGGCGACGTGCACCTGGTCCGGGTCGGTGAGCAGCGCGTTCATCCGGTCCTGCTCGCCGACGGGCATCCCGAGGCCCCGGTCCTCGACCTCGACGGCCAGTCCGGAGGTGACGAGGTTCGCCCGCAGCAGCACCTGGGTGTGCGGGGCCGAGAACACCGTGGCGTTCTCCACGAGTTCGGCCAGCAGGTGGATGACGTCGGCGACCGCGTGCCCGCGCAGGGTGCCGTCGACCGGCGGGACCAGTTTGACCCGCGAGTACTGCTCGACCTCGGCGATCGCCGAGCGCAGCACCTCGGTCATGGGGACCGGGTTGCTCCACTGCCGGCGGGAGACGGCCCCGCCGAGCACGGCGAGGTTCTCGGCGTGGCGGCGGATGCGGGTGGCGAGATGGTCGACGTGGAAGAGCCCCTTGAGCAGGTCGGGGTCCTCCATCTCGTTCTCCAGCTCGTCGAGGATGGAGATCTCGCGGTGCACCAGTGACTGCAGACGCCGGGCGAGGTTGACGAACACCTCGAGTTTCTGTTCGCTGCCCGCCTGGCTGGAGAGCTGCACGGCCTGCACGACGGCGGCCACCGCGCCGTCGTGGGCGCGGGCGAGGTCGGCCGCGAGCAGGTCGAACTCGTCGCCGTCGGCCGGCCGTTCGTCGCGCCGGCCGCGCGGGGGCGGCGGCTCGCCGTTGCGCAGGGCCTCGACGAGGGCGTGCAGGTCGGCCTCGCGCCGTGCGGTGCTCCGGCGCAGGGCGCCGACGCGGTCGTGCACGGAGCGGGCCGCGCGCTCGGCGGCCACGGCGGCGATGACGATGCCGGCGAGGGCCACCGCGGTGGCACCGGAGAGCACGGCCCACAGGGAGGCGCCGGGCCGTGCGCCGGTGGAGCGGACGGTGAACAGCACGGCGGCGCAGGCGCTCAGGGCCACCGCGACGGGCGGCAGTACGGCGAGCCGGAGGAGCTGGGACCGTATGTGCGTCTCGGGCAGGCCCGCGGTGGTCCGTGCGGAGGGCCGTCCGTGGCGTCCGCCCTCGCGGCGCTCCGGCCGTCCGGCCGGGCCGCCCCGGCGGGCGCCGGGGCCGGTGGACCGGGGGGCGCCGCGGTCGGGTGTGCGGGCCACGATCGTGGTGCCGGGCGCGGCTCCGCCGCCGGTCCGGGTCCCGGGCGGACCGGGCGTGCCGGCCGGTCCCGGGTGTCGGAGCCCCTCGCCCCGTCGGCTCCCTCGTCCGCCTTGTGGCTGCACGTGCCGGTCCCCGCTCCCTGTCCCGATCCCAACGACGCGGCCCTCGACGCGAGGCGTGCTGCGACATGAGCCGTCGCGAGCCGTCACGCCGGGCGACCGACACTCACCGTAGTCGCCACCGCATCATGTGCGGTGGGCAGTTGACAAACTCGTGCGGACAGCATCGCGCTCTGGTATGAGGCCTCGTACGACAGACCGATAACCGTCCGGCTGAATGCATCGGGAGTGATCAGCCGTCGATCAGGGCTGGTCAGAAGCGGTCGACGGATCACGGGGGGGCGCGGGAGTACGAGTAGGGGCGCGGGGAGTTGGACGCACGCCCCCGGTGCGACCACGGGCGCCGGGGGGCCGTGGAGGACCTTGAGGCCCCCGGCCAGAACATCACCCTACGTAGTGACGAGTGGTCGCGCCCGGGCAGGTTTCGACGGCCCGTCAGCGGCGCGGCACCGGGGTCTGCGCGGCCGACGACCGGAGCTGTTCGATCACGTCGTCCAGGTGCGCCGCGGCCGCCCGCGCCGCCGCCTCGGGGTCACCGCCGACCACCGCGTCGATGATGGCCAGGTGCTGCGGCAGCGACTGGGCGGGGCGCCCCGGCCGCAGGGCGAGCCGGAACTGGAAGCGGACCATCGGTCCGTTCAGCCGCTCGAGCTGACGCCGGGCGACCTCCTGCCCGCTGGCCTCGATCACCAGTTCGTGCAGCCGCTGGTTGAGGGCGGAGTACGCGTCCCAGGCGCCGTCCGCGACGGCCTGCCGCATGTCCGTGCCGATCCGCTCCAGTTCGGCGCGCTGCCCCTCGTCCGCCCGGCCGGCCGCCTTGCGCGCGCACAGCTGCTCCAGCGCCGACCGGCACTCGGTGATCTGCACGGCCTCCTCGACGGACACCGCGCGGATCCGGGCGCCGCGGCGGGGGACGATCTCCACGATGTCCTCGGCCGCGAGGTCCTGCAACGCCTCACGGACGGCGCCGCGCGTGGTGCCGTAGGACTCGGCGAGCTCGAGTTCGACGAGCCGCTGCCCGGGCACCAGGTCCCCGGAGCGCAGGGCCTGCCTGATGGCGTTCGCCACATACTCGCGGCCGGCAGCGCCCGTAAGCTTGTCCGTCACTCCGTCGACCTCTTCCTCGTCTTCCGTCGTCCGTTCCCGGCGGCCCTCGCTGGAAGAACCCTAGTGCGCGGTCCGGAGGCGACGGCACCCGGGATCCCATCAGGTGAGCATTTTCGTCGGAACATCTTGTCAACAATATCGTTGATGATTTAGCTTCCTTGCACGTTCGCCCCACCTGCTCCCCCAGACCGATCCACCGAAGGAGCGACCATGTCCGCCGTCGCAGCCGCCCGGGTCCCCGAGGTCACCCGCCGCGGCTCCCAGACCGCGATCCCGTGCCTGTTCATGCGGGGCGGCACGTCGCGCGGGCCCTTCTTCGACGCACGGCTGCTGCCCGCCGACCCCGGCCACCGGGACGCCGTCCTGCTGGCGGCGCTGGGCTCGCCGGACCCGCGGCAGATCGACGGCGTCGGCGGGGCGCACCCCCTGACCAGCAAGACCGGTCTGGTGCGCCCGGGCACGGAGGCCGGCATCGACGTGGAGTGGACCTTCGCCCAGGTGCAGCCCGACGGGGACACCGTCGACACCTCGGCCAACTGCGGGAACATGCTCGCCGCCGTGCTGCCCTTCGCCGTGGAGACCGGCATGGTCGTGCCCACCGGGGACCGTACGACGGCCCGGGTGCTGACCCGCAACACCGGCATGGTCGCCGAGATCACCGTCGCCACCCCGGCCGAGCCCTCCGGGACACGGCACGTCGCCTACGACGGCGCCGCGCGCGTCGACGGCGTCCCCGGCACCGCCGCCCCGGTCGAGATCGGCTTCCTGGACACCGCCGGTTCCGTCGCGGGGACGCTGCTGCCCACCGGGCGTCCCCGGGACACCGTGGAGGTGCCGGGGCTGGGCGCCGTGGACGTCACCCTGATCGACAACGGCCAGCCGCTGGTGGTCGTCGAGGCCGCCCGCCTGGGCGCCACCGGCTACGAGAGCCCGGCGGACATCGACGCCGACGAGGCGCTCAGGGCCCGCGTGGAGGCGCTGCGCCTGGTGTGCGGCGAGGCCATGGGCCTGGGCGACGTCGGCGGGCGCAACTACCCGAAGATGACCCTGGTCGCGCCGCCCCGGCACGGCGGCACGCTCAGCACCCGCAGCCTCATCCCCCGGGTCTGCCACCAGTCCATCGGCGTGCTGGCCGCCGTCACCGCGGCCACCGCCTGCGTCGTCGAGGGCACCGTCGCCCGGGACGTGGCGGCCGGGGTGTCCGGCGCGGAGCCCACCGTCTCCGTCGAGCACCCCGCCGGTGAGTTCAGCGTCACGCTCGGGCTCGACCCCGCCGACCCGCGGCGGGTGACACGCTCGGCGCTGCTGCGCACCGCCCGGCTCCTCATGGCCGGCGACCTGCTCGTCCCCCGATCCGTCTGGGACCCCACTCCCACCCTTCAGGAGAAGCACGCGTGATCATCGACATCCACGGCCACTACACCACGGCCCCCGCACCCCTCGGGCAGTGGCGTGACGCGCAGGTGGCCGCGCTCACGGACCCGCTGCGGGCGCCCGATCCGGCGGGACCGGTGATCGGCGACGACGAGATCCGCGAGTCCATCGAGGGCAACCAGCTGCGGCTGATGGACGAGCGCGGCATCGACGTCACCGTCTTCTCCCCCCGCGCCTCGTTCATGGCGCACCACATCGGCGACTTCGCCACGTCCGCCGCCTGGGCACGGATCTGCAACGACCTGTGCCACCGCGTGTCCGAGCTGTACCCGGACCGCTTCGTCCCCGGCGCGATGCTGCCGCAGTCCCCCGGCGTGGACCCGGCCACCGTGGTCCCGGAGATCGAGCGGGCGGTGCTGGAGCTGGGCGCGGTCACCGTCAACCTCAACCCGGACCCGAGCGGCGGCCACTGGACCGCTCCCCCGCTGACCGACCGGTCCTGGTACCCGGTGTGGGAGAAGCTCGTCGAGCTGGACGTGCCGGCCATGGTGCACGTCTCCACCAGCTGCAACCCGGCCTTCCACACCACCGGGGCGCACTACCTCAACGCCGACACCACCGCGTTCATGCAGCTGCTGGCGGGCGACCTGTTCGCCGACTTCCCCGGCCTGCGGCTGGTGATCCCGCACGGCGGCGGCGCGGTGCCGTACCACTGGGGCCGGTTCCGGGGTCTGGCGCAGGCGCTCGGCCGCCCCGAGCCGGAGGAGTCGCTGCTGCGCAACGTCTTCTTCGACACCTGCGTGTACCACCAGCCCGGCATCGACCTGCTGCTGGAGGTGCTCCCCGTAGAGAACGTCCTGTTCGCCTCCGAGACGGTCGGCGCCGTGCGCGGCATCGACCCGCGCACCGGCCACCACTTCGACGACACCCGCCGCTACGTCGAGAAGGCGGGCCTCGCGCCCGAGGACCTGGCCGCGGTCGAGGAACGCAACGCCCGGCGGGTCTACCCCCGCCTCGACGCCCGTCTGACCGCCCAGGGCCGCTGACCCCGCCCGTCCCCCGCGGGGCCACGAGCCCCCGAGAAGCAAGGAGCCGCACCATGCACCACCTCGGAGTCGTCCACCGGACCGTCGACCGCGCCGACCCGGCCGCGGTCGAGGCCCTGTCGCGGTTCGGGGTCGCGACCGTGCACGAGGCGATGGGCCGCCTCGGTCTGCTGCGCCCCTACATACGGCCGGTGTACGAGGGCGCGAGGCTGTGCGGGACCGCGGTCACCGTGCTGCTCCAGCCCGGCGACAACTGGATGCTGCACGTCGCCGCCGAGCAGGTGCGCGAGGGCGACGTGGTGGTCGCCGGCTGCACCACGGAGAGCGAGGACGGCTTCTTCGGCGAGCTGCTCGCCACCTCGCTGCGCGCCCGGGGCGCCCGGGGCCTGGTGATCGACGGCGGCTGCCGTGACGTGGACGAGCTGCGCGGGATGGACTTCCCCGTCTTCTCCCGGGCGGTGAACGCCAAGGGCACGGTCAAGGCCACCCTGGGTTCGGTGAACGTGCCCGTCGTCGTCGCCAACGCCCTGGTCAACCCCGGCGACGTGATCGTCGCCGACGCCGACGGCGTGGTGGTCGTCCCCGCCGCCCGCGCCGCCGAGGTCGCCGAGGCGTCCGCGCGGCGCGAGGCGGCGGAGGAGGGCAAGCGGCAGCGGTTCCGGGCCGGTGAGCTGGGGCTCGACATGTACGGCATGCGCGGCCCGCTGGCCGAGCTGGGCCTCACCTACGTCGACTGAGATCCGAGGAGCACCCACCATGACCGACCGGAACGTCACGGTCACCCCCGGCTGGCTCGACTGGTACCGGGGGCCGAGCACACCGGCCTTCGTCCTGCCGCCGGGCGCGGTCGACGCGCACTGCCACGTCTTCGGACCGGCCGCCGAGTTCCCCTTCGCCCCCGAGCGGAAGTACACGCCGGTCGACGCCTCCAAGCACGACCTGTTCGCGCTGCGCGACCACCTCGGCGTCGACCGCAACGTGATCGTGCAGGCCACCTGCCACGGCGCGGACAACAGCGCCCTGGTGGACGCCCTGCGCGACGCCGGGGGGCGCGCCCGCGGTGTGGCGACGGTCCGCCCGGACGTGACCGACGCGGAGCTGCGGCGGTTGCACGACGCCGGGGTGCGCGGGGTGCGCTTCAACTTCGTCCGCCGCCTGGTGGACGCGGCGCCCCGCGAGGCGCTGGAGACGGTGGCCCGCAGGGTGGCGCCGCTGGGCTGGCACGTCGTCCTGTACTTCGAGGCGGCGGACCTGCCGGACCTGGAGTCGTTCTTCGCCTCCCTGCCGGTGCCGCTGGTGATCGACCACATGGGACGCCCGGACGTCACCGCCGGCCCGGACGGGCCCGGGTTCGCGCGCTTCCTGCGGTTCGTGGAGGCGAACGACGTGTGGGTGAAGGTGTCCTGCCCCGAGCGGCTGACCGTCACGGGACCGCCCGCGCTCGACGGGGAGCGGCACGCCTACCGGGACGTGGTGCCGTTCGCCCGCAAGGTCGTCGAGGAGTTCACCGACCGGGCGCTGTGGGGCACCGACTGGCCGCACCCGAACCTGAAGGACCACATGCCCGACGACGGTCTGCTGGTCGACCACATTCCGCACATCGCGAGCACCGCCGAGCGCCGGCGGGCGCTGCTGGTCGACAACCCCTCGCGTCTGTACTGGCCCGAAGAGGCCCGCTGACGTCACCCCCGGCCCGTGAGACCGGCCCCACCTTCCCAGGAGCGTGCAGTGCAGCACATCCGCACCACCAACGCGGCGAACCGGCTCGACCGGCTGCCGATCACGAAGTTCCACAAGAGGACGATCCTCGCGGTGGCGTTCGCCTACTTCTTCGAGTTCGCGGACATCAACACCTTCGCCATCACGGCACCGGTGGTGCGCGAGCAGTGGGGCGCCGACGTCGAGCACGTCGCGTACGTCACCTCACTGTCGTTCGTGGGCATGTTCGTCGGCGCGGTCGTGGCCGGCGGGCTGGCCGACCGGCTGGGCCGCAGGCGGACCCTGACGCTGACCACGCTGTGGTTCACGGTGTGGTCGTTCGCCTGCGTCTTCGCCTGGGACATCTGGTCCCTCGGGCTGTTCCGCGTGCTGACCTCGGCGGGCCTGTCCGCGATGACCGTGGTCGCCGTCGTCTACATCAGCGAGCTGTTCCCCAGCGCCAAGCGCGGCAAGTTCCAGGCGTACGCCATTGTCGTCGGCATCTGCGGCACGCCCGTCACCAACCTCATCGCCTCCGCCGTCGTGCCGATGTCCGACTGGTCGTGGCGGCTGGTCTACCTGTGGGGCTCGCTGGGCGCGCTCTTCCTGTTCCTCGTGCGCCGGCTCGAGGAGTCCCCGCTGTGGCTGGAGTCGCGCGGCCGGCACGAGGAGGCGGAGGCGACGCTGGCCCGCGTCGAGGCCCACTCGGTGGCCGAGCACGGCCCGCTGCCCGAGCCGCAGCAGCCGAAGCCCAGGGGTCCGGTGGTCAAGCCCGGCCTGGGCCTGCTCAAGGACAAGAAGTTCCTGTACCCGACGATCCTGCTGTCGGTCCTGTGGATCACCCAGACCATCGGCTTCTTCGGGTACTCCAGCTGGGCGCCGACCCTGCTGGCCGCCGAGGGCGTCAGCGTGGAGGACTCGATCTTCTACGTCGCGCTGACGACGGTGGGAGCGCCGCTCGGCTCCTTCCTCGCGGCGATGGTGACCGACCGCTTCGAGCGCAAGTGGTGCCTGGTGGTGTTCGGCCTGGTCATCGCCGCGTCCGGCCTGCTCTACGGGCTGACGTTCACCCCGGTGCTGATCGTCGTCTTCGGCTTCCTGGTCAACCTGTTCGAGCGCGGCTACACCGCCCTGGCGTACGCCTACGCCCCCGAGCTCTACAGCACCGAGGGCCGCTCGCTGGGCACCAGCATCGCCTACGGCCTGGGGCGTCTGTCGAACGCGGTGGGGCCGCTGATGATCGCCGGTGTGTACAACGGCGTCGGCTACCAGGCCGTCTTCATGGTCATCGCGGGCACCTGGACGCTCGGCGCGCTGGTCCTGGCGGTGTTCGGACCGGCGACCCGGCGGCGCCGGCTGGCGGCGGAGGCGGCCGCACAGGCCCGGCCGCGGTCCGTCACCACCTCCTGAGCACCCGTGTACGACGGTGGGCCGGATGACGTTTCCGGCCCGCCCGTCGTCGTACGGCGTCCCCGGACCCCGGCGTTCGCCCGCGCGGTGGCGTTTCGCCCGCGCGGTGGCGTACGGAGCGCTCACCGGAACAGGTGGGCAGTGGATCAGCGCCTCCCCATCTCCGGGTAACGTCGAGGTATGAGTCATCCACACCCCGAACTGAAAGCCGCCCCACCCCTTCCCGAAGGAGGGCTGCGGGTCACACCCCTGGGCGGCCTGGGTGAGATCGGCCGCAACATGACCGTCTTCGAGCACCGGGGCAAGCTGCTCATCGTCGACTGCGGCGTGCTGTTCCCCGAGGAGACCCAGCCCGGCGTGGACGTGATCCTGCCGGACTTCACCTCCATCCGGGACCGGCTGGACGACGTCGTGGCGGTGGTACTCACCCACGGACACGAGGATCACATCGGCGGTGTGCCGTACCTGCTGCGCGAGCGGTCCGACATTCCCGTCGTGGGCTCCAAGCTGACGCTGGCCTTCCTGGAGGCCAAGCTCAAGGAACACGGCATCCGCCCCCGCACGGTGCGGGTGCGGGAGGGCGACCGGCGCGGCTTCGGGCCCTTCGACTGCGAATTCGTGGCGGTCAACCACTCCATCCCCGACAGTCTCGCGGTCGCCCTGCGGACCCGGGCCGGGATGGTGCTGCACACCGGTGACTTCAAGATGGACCAGTTCCCTCTCGACGACCGCATCACCGACCTGCGCGCCTTCGCCCGCCTCGGCGAGGAGGGCGTGGACCTGTTCCTCACCGATTCCACCAACGCCGAGGTCCCCGGCTTCACCACCTCCGAGCGTGAGCTGAACCCGGCGATCGAGCAGGTGATGCGCACCGCTCCGCGCCGGGTCATCGTCTCCAGCTTCGCCAGCCACGTGCACCGCATCCAGCAGGTGCTGGACGCCGCCCACCAGTACGGCCGCAAGGTCGCCTTCGTCGGCCGGTCGATGGTCCGCAACATGGGGATCGCCCGTGACCTCGGCTATCTGAAGGTCCCCTCCGGTCTGGTCGTCAGCACGAAGGAGCTGGAGAAGCTCCCGGACCACAAGGTCACCCTGGTGTGCACCGGCTCGCAGGGCGAACCGATGGCCGCGCTGTCCCGGATGGCCAACCGCGACCACATGATCCGCATCGGCAAGGGCGACACCGTCCTGCTCGCCAGCTCCCTGATCCCCGGCAACGAGAACGCCATCTACCGGGTGATCAACGGACTCACCCGGTGGGGCGCCCACGTGGTCCACAAGGGCAACGCCAAGGTGCACGTCTCGGGGCACGCCAGCGCCGGCGAACTCGTCTACTGCTACAACATCGTCAAACCGCGCAACGTCATGCCCGTGCACGGCGAGTGGCGCCACCTGCGGGCCAACGCCGACCTCGCCATCCGGACGGGCGTCGACCCCGAGCGGGTCGTCATCGCCGAGGACGGTGTCGTCGTCGACCTCGTCGACGGAAAGGCGTCCATCACCGGGAAGGTCCCCGCCGGCAACGTCTACGTGGACGGCATGGAGGTCGGCGGCGCCACCGAGGCGTCCCTGAAGGACCGCCTCACCCTCGCCGCCGAGGGTGTCGTCACGGTGGTGGCGATCGTCGACGCGGACACCGGCGCCCTCACCGAGCCGCCCGACTTCCTGGCCCGTGGCTTCGTCCACGACGACGCCACGTTCGAGCCGGTCGTCCCTCTCATCGAGAAGACCCTGGCCACCGCGGCCGAGGAGGGCGTCGGGGACGCGCACCAGCTGGAACAGCTGGTCGCCCGCGCCGTGGCGAACTGGGCGTTCCGCACCCACCGCCGTCGGCCGCTCGTCATCCCGGTCATCATCGACGCCTGAGCGACGGCCCGGCCGCACGTCGCCGGTCACCGGCTCACCCGTACGACGTTCCGTGCCCGCCGACACCGGCGGGCACGCTCGTCTCATTCGGCCGTCGGGTGTCCCGCTTCGGCGGCGCGCCGGTACTCGGCGTTGAGGCGCTGGGCCTCCTCCAGCTGGTCCTCGAGGATGACGATCCGGCAGGCGGCCTCGATGGGGGTGCCCCGGTCGACGAGTTCCCTGGCGCGGGCGGCGATGCGCAGCTGGTAGCGGGAGTAGCGGCGGTGGCCGCCCGGGGAGCGGAGCGGTGTGATGAGACGGGCCTCGCCGAGGGCGCGGAGGAAGCCCTGGGTGGTACCGAGCATCTCGGCGGCCCGGCCCATGGTGTAGGCGGGGTAGTCCTCGTCGTCAAGACGGCCGAACGTGTCGTCTGCTGTCATTGCACCTCTCTGCGTAACTCGTGGCGGGGCCCTGGTGCCGTCCGGCACCAGGGCCCCGCAGGAACTACTACACCATCCGCCGGCTCCGATGCCGCACCGGCCCTGCCGATGCCGGCCCGCTTCACGCGCTGTGGGCCCCGCCGGCGTACCGGTGGGGCCCACAGCGCCGAAGACGGCGTGGTGTCTCAGCAGGCGGCGAGCGGGACGCGTCCGCGGTCGCCGAGGATGTCGCGCAGGCGGACGCGGTCCGGGCGGGCGCCGCTGTCGCGGACGGCGGTGAGGTCGGTCCGGGTCACCAGGCCGACGCGCTGGTCGTCCTCGTCGCAGACGGCCAGCCGGCCGGTGCGCGCGGCGGCCATGACGGCCAGCGCCACCTCGACGCTCATGTCGTCACAGACCCGCGGTCCGGCCGCGTCCATGACGTCGACGGCCTTCCCGGGCGCGGTGTCGGCGTCCGCCGAGCGGTGCTTCATCCGGATCACGGTCAAAGGTGCCTCCTGCGGAGATGGGCCGGGTGGACTGATGGCGAAGGACCTAGGCCGCCGCGTCGAGGACGGGCCTGCGCACTGACGTGCGCGGGGCCGCCGAGGAGGGGCGGCGTCGGCCGCGGGGCGAGGCCCCGCGCCTGGGGCGTTCGGCCGCCGGTGCCGTGATGACGACCGGGACACCGGACGGGGCCTGCGCCCCGGTGATCCGGCTCAGGGCCTCGTCGCCCGGGCGGACCCGAGTGGTCTGCGGCTGGATGCCGGCGTCCGCCATGAGGCGGACCATGCCGCGGCGCTGGCTCGGCGTGACGAGCGTGACGACGCTGCCGGACTCCCCGGCTCGGGCGGTGCGGCCGCCGCGGTGCAGGTAGTCCTTGTGGTCGGTCGGCGGGTCGACGTTCACGACGAGGTCGAGGTTGTCGACGTGGATGCCGCGCGCCGCGACGTTGGTCGCCACCAGCACGGTGACGTGCCCCGTCTTGAACTGCGCGAGCGTGCGGGTGCGCTGCGGCTGCGACTTGCCGCCGTGCAGGGCGGCGGCCCGTACTCCGCTGTCGAGCAGGTCCTGGGTCAGCCGGTCCACGGCGTGCTTAGTGTCCAGGAACATGATCACGCGGCCGTCACGGGCCGCGATCTCGGTCGTGGCGGCGTGCTTGTCGGCGCCGTGGACGTGCAGGACGTGGTGCTCCATCGTCGTGACCGCGCCGGCCGACGGGTCCACCGAGTGCACGACGGGGTCGGTCAGATAGCGGCGGACCAGCAGGTCGACGTTGCGGTCCAGGGTGGCGGAGAACAGCATCCGCTGCCCGTCCGGGCGCACCTGGTCGATCAGCGCGGTGACCTGCGGCATGAAGCCCATGTCGGCCATCTGGTCGGCCTCGTCCAGCACGGTGGTGTCCACGTCGTCCAGCGTGCAGTCGCCGCGGTCGATGAGGTCCTTGAGCCGTCCGGGCGTCGCGACGACGATCTCGGCGCCGCCGCGCAGCGCGCCGGCCTGCCGTCCGATCGACATCCCGCCCACCACCGTGGCCAGCCGCAGCCTGACGGAGCGGGCGTACGGCGTGAGCGCGTCGGTCACCTGCTGCGCCAGCTCACGCGTCGGCACGAGGATCAGCCCGAGCGGCCGGCGGGGTTCGGCACGCCGGCCGGCGGTGCGGGCGAGCAGGGCGAGACCGAAGGCGAGGGTCTTGCCGGAGCCGGTGCGCCCGCGGCCCAGTACGTCACGGCCCGCCAAGGCGTTGGGCAGTGTCGCGCCCTGGATCGGGAACGGCACGGTCAACCCCTGGTGGCCGAGTTCGACCAGCAGCCGCTCGGGCATGGCGAGATCGGCGAACGTCTTCACGGGGGGCAGGGCGGGGGTGATCGTCCGGGGCGGTGCGAACTCGCCTCGCACGGCGGCAGGCCGACGGCCACGGCCGTTGCCACGTGCGCGGTCGCTGTTACGTGTGCGGTCACTGCTACGTGTGGGGTTCATGCGGAACCTTCCTCGACATGGCGCATATCAAGGAATTTTCCGGGGCAGCGAGCAGCACGGAGAATTACGAGTATGGACCGATGGGAAAAACAGATGCGGGCCGACCAAGAAATCGGAGATGCAGCTGGGGCCCGCACCCCGAAGGATGCGGGCCCCAGCTGCGGTCTGTGTGCGGGCGTCAGGCCGGGACGATGTTCTCGGCCGTCGGGCCCTTCTGGCCCTGCGCGATGTCGAAGGTCACCTTCTGGCCTTCGAGCAGCTCACGGAAGCCCTGCGCGGCGATGTTCGAGTAGTGGGCGAAGACGTCGGCGCCGCCACCGTCCTGCTCGATGAAGCCGAAGCCCTTTTCCGCGTTGAACCACTTCACGGTTCCAGCAGCCATGTTCATATCTCCTTCGGGGCAGTGCGTCGGCATCCGCACCGTGCGGACGCCGTGTCGCCGCGATGATTACCCCGCCCGGAAATGACCGGAAAAGCAGGCGCTCCCCGCCGGCGGAACCGGGTGGGGGCACCCGAAGTTTTCGGGAACCACAACTGCAACTGAGACAGACAGTAGCACGCGGAAATTGACCTGCCCTAATGACGAGATTTCGCTCCGCCCATTGCGTCACAATCTCTCATGTCACAGTCCGTGCAATTCTCACTTCGCCGGCACAGACTTTTTGTTCATTGTGAAGAGGTGCGGAACTCGAGTTCGGGACGGTCCCACGGTACGGCGGGCGGGTTCGCGGGCACGGTCCCGGTCCGCACCGCGCCGACGCGCTGGTAGAAACCCTCTGCGGGGATGTGCGACACGACCACGACGCGGTCGAGCCCGGCGGCCCGGGCCTCGGACCGCATGTGCGCGACGAGCTGTCTCCCGATCCCCCGTCCTTGCGCGTCGTCGGCGACGAACAGCAGGTCGAGCTCCGGCGGGGCGAGAACGAGCGAGTAGAACCCGAGGACCCGGCCTTCGTCGCCGTCGGCGTCGACGGCGACGAAGACACGGTGGGCCTCGATGTAGTCGGGACCGACCCGGTAGCCCGCGACCGCGGTGGCGTATCTGCCCTCGTAGGCACCGGAGCCGCGCACGATCCGCGTCAGCCGCTTGGCGTCCCTCGCGACGGCCCTCCGGATCGTGATCGTCCGGCCGGTCGGGGCAGTGCGGGAACTCATCGGGAGATCCACACGCCCGCGCCGCCGCACATCAGTCCTCGCCCACGAGGTCGAGGCCGTCACGGGACGCCTGCGGGGTGATCCCGGGAACGGGCCACTCGCGGTCCAGCGGCCGGGACACGTCCTGCCACCAGGGACGTACGGGAAGGTCACCGGCAGGCTCGAAAGGCTGACCCGGGACGGGGAAGGCGACGGCCTGCCCGACCGCGCCGGCCGCTGCCCGCATCCACTCCGCGGGCTCCGCCCACGGGTGCGGGGCCAGGTTGAAGGTGCCCCAGTGGATCGGGAGCAGGACACCGCCCGGCTCGCCTCCCTGGAGGTCGAGGTGCGCGCGCACGCCCTCCTCGGGCGTCATGTGGATGTCCGGCCAGAAGTCCGAGTAGGCGCCGACCTGGATCATCGTCGCGTCGAACGGGCCGTGGGCGGCGCCGATGTCCCGGAAGCCGTCGAAGTAGCCGGTGTCACCGCTGTGGTGGATCCGGTGCCGCTCGCCGGCGACGACCCAGGAGGCCCACAGGGTGTGCTGGGTGTTGCGCAGGCCCCGGCCGCAGAAGTGACGGGCCGGGGTGGCGGTCAGTGTGAGCCCCCCGATCCGCGTCGACTCCTGCCAGTCCAGCTCGCGCAGCCGGTCCGCGGACACGCCCCAGCGCTCCAGGTGCGCGCCCACGCCGAGCGGCACCGCGAAGACGGTGTCCGTGCCGGCCAGCTCCTTGATCGTGGGCAGGTCCAGGTGGTCGTAGTGGTCGTGGGAGATCACCACGACGTCGACCGGTCCGAGCGCGGCCAGGGGCAGCGGCACGGGATGCAGCCGCTTCGGTCCGGCGAAGGGGAAGGGGGAACAGCGCTCACCCCACACCGGGTCGAACAGCACCCGCTGCCCGTCGATCTCCGCGAGCACACCGGAGTGGCCCGCCCACGTCAGGCGCAGCCCCGTGGCGGGCGGGCGGGAGATGTCCGCGAGGGTCGTGGGATGCACCGGGATCGCGCCCTGCGGGGCGCGCCGGGAGCGGGCGTCCTTGTCCAGGTAGAGCTTCGCCAGGTCCCGGTTCGACCCCGTGGGGCGGATCCGGGCCGGACCGCCCGGGTTCCGGAAGACGCCGTTCTCGAAGTGCGGGGACCTGCGGATGCGCGCCATGCGCTCGCCACTCGGGTCCGCGCCGAAGGCCAACGGCCGCAGGGCCCTTGAACCCGGCCCGAGGTTCGAAGAAGCGGCCACGGTACCTCCACGTGAAATCGATCGGAGATTCCATTATGGGCGGCGCCCGCGACACCCGGGCCGGGTTGTGGAAGAGCCCACGGGGCCGGGCCGGGTCCAGGAGGTTCCGCAGGGGCCCGGACCGGGCCTCGTCATGGGCGTCCGGCGCTCAGGCGACCGCCGCGATCCGTTCCCTGATGTCGTCCGGGGAGAGCGTGCCCTTGGGAATCACGTGGTCGCCCGAGGACTCGCCGCGCAGCCGGCGGCCGATCCACGGCACCAGGTACTCGCGGGCCCAGTGGACGTCGTCCCTGCGGATCTCCAGGGTGCCGCGCGGCGGCAGCGCCGGCCAGGCCTGCTCCGGGTCGGCGGGGACCGTCAGGCCGAGGGCCAGGCCCGCGCGGAGCGCGACCCGTGTGTGCCCCTCGGGTGACAGGTGCAGCCGGTCGGCGTCCCAGGCCCTGCGGTCCTGCACGCTGCGCAGGGACCACAGGTCGAGCACCGGGCAGCCGTAGCGGTCGGCGACGGCCCGCACATGCCCGTTGTACGTGGCGATCTTGCCGCGCAGATGCTTGAGCAGGGGGACGCCACGGGTGTCGAACCCGGTGGTCACCAGGACCGTGCCGGCCGTCGCGGCGAGCCGGGCGACGGCCCGCTCGAAGCGCTCGGCCACCTCGTCCGGGTCGGTGCCCGGGCGCAGGATGTCGTTGCCGCCCGCACAGAACGAGACCAGGTCGGGGGCGAGTTCGACCGCCCGGGGAAGCTGGTCGGCCACGATCTGGTCCAGCAGCCTGCCGCGCACGGCGAGGTTGGCGTAACGGAAGTCGCCTTCGGGCCTGCGGTCGGCGAGCAGGACGGCCAGCCGGTCGGCCCAGCCGACGTACGACCCGTCGGGGCCGGGGTCGCCGACGCCCTCGGTGAAGCTGTCCCCCACCGCCACGTACGACCCGATCACTCTTGCCTTGTCACTCTTCGAATCGTCTGCCACAGCCGGACATGATTCACCTTCCGATGTGACCTACGCGACCGTAGGGGAGGGTTGACGTGCGGTGAGATAAGCCACTCTCAAATGTTGGCCAAGCCCGGAATACGCCGAAGGCCGGCCCCGTGGATCGGGGTCGGCCTTCGGCGCGCGTGTCAGGAAGGGTGCCGCGAGGGGTCAGAGAGCGACGCCCTTGGAGCGGAGGTAGGAGATCGGGTCCACGTCCGAACCGTAGTTCGGGGTGGTACGGATCTCGAAGTGCAGGTGCGGGCCGGTCACGTTGCCGGTCGCACCGGAGAGACCGACCTGCTGGCCGGCGCTCACGGTCTGGCCCGCCGAGACGGACAGGGAGGAGAGGTGGGCGTACTGGGCGTAGTGGCCGTCGCTCAGCTGGATGACGACCTGGTTGCCGTACGCGCCGCCCCAGCCGGCGGAGACGACGGTGCCGGCGCCGACGGCCTTCAGGGGGGTGCCGGTCGGGACGGTGAAGTCCACACCGGTGTGGTAACCGCTGGACCACATGCCGCCGGCCACCTTGTAGGCGGTGCCGATGCCGCCACCGGACACCGGGGAGGTGAAGCCGGAGGTGGTCTGGGTGGAGGCCCCGGAGGAGGACTCCTCGGACGACTTCTGGGCCGGCTTCTCGGCGGGCTTCTCCGCCTTGGGCGCGGCGGGCTTCTCGGCCTTGGGCGCGGCGGGCTTCTCGGCCTTGGGCGCGGCGGGCTTCGACTCCTGCGGCGAAGTCGACTGCTTGGGGGCGCTCTTGGCGGCCTCGCCCTGGAGGGACAGCTTCAGACCCGGATGGATGAGCGACGGGTCCTCGCCGACGGCCTCGCGGTTGTCCGCGTAGAGCTTCTTCCAGCCACCGTCGACGTGCTCCGCCTCGGCGATCTTGGCGAGGTAGTCGCCGGCCTTCACGGTGTACGTGCGGGCCTCGTCGCCCTTGTCGCCCGTGGCCTGGTGGCTGGAGACGGAAAGGGACTGAACGGCCTTCTGGGGGGCCGACTGCGGGGTCGCGGCGTGCGCGCCGGTGGCGCCCAGAAGCGGCAGGGCGAGCGCGGCGCCACCGGTTCCGGCGACGGCGATGGAGCGGGTGAAACGCTGAGCCTTGGTACGGCGGTGCTTACCCTTCGCGGGCATGTCGAATTCCTCTCCGGCGCCTACGAGGTGAGCTGTCGGGTGCGGACTGGAGATGTCCGGCCGCGTCGCTGCGCGGCTTTACCCCAAGCCTGTTTCCGGGGTCCGGAACAGGCGGTTGTACCTGTGGGTCCCCCGCTCCTGCCGTGCGTCGGGTCAGTGTGTGCGGGCTCCGGGCGGCGGCAGGATTAGGCGTCCGTCCGGATCGGTTGGGAACGTAAGCGACCTCGACGCGGCGAAACAAGCGCGTGTTCCCGCGAACCGGCTTTTTCCGTGATCGAAAGGGGGAAACGGCGTCACCCTGCGTGGACCGTTGAAGTGGCGCGGGAACGAATTCCCCTGCCATGAAGGGGGATTACGTGAGCATGGCGACAGCGCACGGTCACCGATATGACGATGCTCACGCACCCCATCCTCAATTCCCGTCCTATGGGGGCACTTTGACCTCAAGCGAACCAAACGGACACAACGCCTTTATCACCCCAAGTACGACGTCACACCTGGAGCATTCACGACATCTGGATCTTCCCGTCAGCGACCGCCCAAGAGGTTCACGCAATCAAACAGAATCACTCATGAACGGACAGCGCACACACGCCCCGCTCGCCCCGCGTCTGCCCTGTGGACAACTCATTGCCCCTGGCAGGCATGTCGTATCGTCGAGTGGTGCCCGTCGACGAGCCGCGGCGACGGCGCCGAGTGGGAGGAGCCGTCCGTGACGCAGGAGATCCCGTCGACCGAGCCCCAGCTGACCGGGGTGCGCAACTTCCGCGACGTGGGAGGACTGCCGACCGTGGACGGCCGGCGCGTGCGGCACGGCGTGCTGTTCCGCAGCGGCCACCTCGCCCACGCCACCGCGGAGGACGCCGCCTTCCTCGCCTCGCTCGGCCTGCACACGGTGTTCGACTTCCGTAACGCGGCCGACCAGAAGCTGGAGGGGCCGGACGTCGAGCTGCCGGGCGTGCGCAACGTGAACCTGCCGCTCAGCGACCCGGCCGACGGCGCGGAGTTCTGGAAGATGGTGCGCGACGGCGACATCGACCAGCTGCGCGCGATCCTCTCCGACGGCCAGGGCGCCGACCGGATGATCAACTCCTACCGCACCACCATCAAGGCACGCACCGGCGAACACTCCCAGGTGCTGAGCGCGCTCGCCGAGGACAGCGTGCCCGCGCTGATGCACTGCGCGGCCGGCAAGGACCGCGCGGGACTCTCGGTGGCGGTGACGCTCCTCGCCGTGGGCGTGGAGCGGGACGCGATCGTCGAGGACTACCTGAAGTCCAACGCCAAGCACCGCCGGTACAGGGTGCGCCGCAGCGGCAGCTCCCCCGACACCTACTCCCCCGAGGTCATGGAGCTGCTCAGCCCGCTCTTCGACGCGCGCGAGGAGTACCTGGCGGCCGCCTTCGAGACGATCGAGGAGACCTGGGGCGGGGTGGACACGTACCTGGAGCAGGGGCTCGGCCTCACGTCCGCCCACAGGGAGCGGCTGCGCGAGCGCCTGCTCGACTGACGTCCGTCTGCCTCTACCGCGGCGCGCTCACTTCTTCGGGGCCATCTCGAAGAGGAAGTAGATGAAGGCCGCGAAGAGATGCCCGACCACGACGTAGACGAACAGCCTCACCCACAGGGCCCGCGGGAGCTTCTCCTCCATGTCTTTGCCGGTCACGGTGTCTCTCCATGGGTCGGGCCCAGGCACAGGGCGGCCGTGGGACTCTGCAGCAGGGTGTGGACGAACAGCAGCTCGACCCCGTCGGGGTCCTGGGCGGCGATGCGGTGCGGGGTCAGCGAGTCGAAGTGCGCGCTGTCGCCCGGGCCCAGCCGGTGCAGGGTGTCACCGAGGCGCAGCCGCAGCCGCCCCTTGAGGACGTACAACCACTCCTCACCGGGGTGGACGCGCACGATGTCGCCCTGGGAGCCGTGCGGCACATGGACCCGCAGGGCCTGCATGCCGCGCCCGGCGGCACCGGCCTGCCAGTACGTCCAGCCGCCGGCCGCCGTGGGTTCCATGTCCGTGGCGCGCACCACGGCGTCCCGGTCGGCGGCCGACTCCCCGAGCAGCTCGGAGACGGTCGTGCCGTAGATCCGGGCCAGGGAGAGCAGCATGGGCAGCGAGGGCTGGCGCTGCCCGGTCTCCAGCCGGGAGAGGTGGGCGGGCGACAGACCCGCCTGCCGGGCGGCGGCCTCCAGCGTCAGGGAGGACCGCCGGCGCAGGGCGCGCAGCTGCGGAGCGACCGCGGGGAGCGCTTCGGCAGGCTCGTCCCGCGGCTCGGTCTCGGAGGAGCTCATGCCTCCATTGAGCACCCAGCCTTGCCCCTGAGGCAATTTTCTTGCCTCTGAGGCAAAGCCAGGGCTCCGTCCGCTCGCCGCGGCCGGCGCGACGCGACGCGACCGCCAGTCAGCGGTTGGCGACCGCCTGCTTGACCAGGGTCTTGCCGAACTCCCAGATGAGTCCGCCCTCGTGGGCGTCGTCCATCACCGCGGTGAAGGCGTCCACGAACCGGTTCACGTCGTCCTCGTCGATGATCAGCGGAGGGATCAGTTTGATCACCTCCAGATGGTCGCCGGAGACCTGAGTGAGGATACGGTGCCGCTGCAGCAGGGGCACCACCACCATCTGCGCGAACAGCCCCTTGCGGGCCGCCTGGAGCATGGTCCAGCGCGAGCGCAGCTTCAGCGAGCGGGGCCGGCCGAACTCGATGCCGATCATCAGGCCCCGGCCGCGGACCTCGGCGAGCAGTTCGTAGCGGTCGGTCAGGGCGGCCAGCCGGGTCCGCAGCAGGTCGCCGGTGGTGCGCACGTGCGCGACGATCTGCTCGTCCTCAATGACCGACAGGACCGCGAGGCCCGCGGCCATGGCCTGCGCGTTGGACCCGAAGCTGGCCGAGTGCACCAGCACCCGGTCCATCGACGAGAAGACCTTCTTGAAGATCCAGTCCCTGCCGAGCGTCGCCCCCACCGGCACGTACCCGCCGGACAGCGCCTTGGCGACGCACACCAGGTCCGGTTCCACCCCCTCCTCGTGCTGGTAGCCGTAGAAGTCGCCGGTGCGGCCGAGCCCGGTCTGCACCTCGTCGGCGATCAGCAGTGCCTTGTGCCGGTGCAGCAGTTCCTGCGCGGACCGCAGATAACCGGGCGGCGCCTCGAGCACGCCCTTGCCCTGGATGGGCTCCACGATCAGGGCGGCCACGTCGCCCTTGCGCAGCTCCCGCTCCAGGGCGTCGAGGTCCCCGAGCGGTACCGCCGTGTCGGGTAGCAGCGGGGCGAACCCGTCCCGGAAGCCCGCCTCGCCGTTGACCGAGAGGGAGCCGGTGGTCAGGCCGTGGAAGGCGTGCTCGCAGTAGAGCACGCGCGGCCGCCCGGTGGCGTACCGGGCGAACTTCAGGGCGCCCTCCACGGCCTCCGTGCCGCTGTTGCCGAAGAACACCCGGTCCAGGTGCGGGCTGTGGGCGAGGAGCCGCTCGGCGAGCAGGCCGGGCAGCGGCTGGCAGTCGAAGCGGGTGAGGTCGGCCAGGGACAGGTCCAGCACGTCGTGCAGTGCCTTGCGGACCACCGGGTGATGGCGGCCGAGGCCCATCACTCCGAACCCGGCGAGCATGTCCAGGTGGTCGTTGCCGTCGGCGTCCCAGAAGTGGGCGCCCTCGGCCCGCTCGTAGACCTTGTCGAAGCCGATGGTGTGCAGCATGCGCGGGAGCTGCGGGTTGAGGTAGCGGTTGTGCAGGTCGTAGCGCTCGGCCCCGCGTTCGGCGAGCAGCGCGCCGAGGTCGAACTTCACGGCCTGTGACGACTCCGACGCGGACTCCGCGGTGGTCATGCCTGGTGCTCCTGTGCGTCCTGTGGCTGTTTCGCGAGTTCTTCCCCGACGGCGAGGCTCGCGCTGATGCGCCCGGCGATGTCGACGGGGGTGAGACCGATGTCGGCGAGCACCTCACCGCGCTTGGCGTGCGCGAGGAACTGCTCCGGGACGCCGAACCGACGTACCGGCACGTCGATCTCGGCGTCGCCCAGCGCCAGCGCGACCGCCGAACCGACCCCGGCGGCACGGCTGTTGTCCTCCACGACGGCCACCAGCCGGTGGTCGGCGGCCAGGTGCGGGAGGGCCGGGTCGACGGGCTTGACCCAGCGGGGGTCGACCACGGTGCATCCGATCCCGCGCGCCTGGAGCAGGTCCGCGGCCTGGAGGCAGACCGGCGCCATCACCCCGACCGCCACCAGCAGCACCTCGGGGTCGTCCGACCGGTGCAGGACGTCCAGCCCGCCGACGCGGTCCACCGCCGGGATCGCCGGGCCTGCGGACTCCTTGGGGAAGCGCAGCAGGGTGGGCGCGTCGTCCACGGCGACCGCCTCGCGCAGCTGGGCGCGCAGCTGGTCGGCGTCGCGGGGCGCGGCGATGCGCAGACCGGGCACCACCTGGAGGACGGACAGGTCCCACATGCCGTTGTGCGAGGGCCCGTCGACCCCGGTGACACCGGCCCGGTCCAGGACGAAGGTGACCCCGCAGCGGTGCAGGGCCACGTCCATCAGGAGCTGGTCGAAGGCGCGGTTGAGGAAGGTGGCGTAGACGGCGACGACCGGATGGAGTCCGCCGGTGGCGAGGCCGGCCGCGGACACGGCCGCGTGCTGCTCGGCGATGCCGACGTCCCACACCCGGTCCGGGAAGCGCTCGGCGAAGGCGCCGAGGCCGACCGGGTGCAGCATGGCGGCCGTGATGGCCACCACGTCCTCGCGTTCCTCGCCGATCCTGACGATCTCCTCGCCGAAGACGGACGTCCAGGACGGCCCGCCGGAGGGGGCGAGGGGCGCACAGGTCAGGGGGTCCATCACGCCGACGGTGTGGAAGTGGTCCTCCTCGTGGGCGAGGGCCGGTTCGTAGCCGCGGCCCTTCTCGGTGAGGCAGTGCACCAGGACCGGGCCGTGGAAGCGTCTGGCCCGGCGCAGCGCGGACTCCACCGCCTTGATGTCGTGACCGTCGATCGGGCCGACGTACTTCAGGCCCAGGTCCTCGAAGAGTCCCTGGGGGGCGAAGGCGTCCTTGAAGCCCTTCTTCGCGCCGTGCAGCGCCTCGTAGACGGGCGGGCCGACCACGGGGGTGCGCTGGAGGACGTCCTTGCCCCAGGCCAGGAAGCGCTCGTAGCCGTCGGTGGTGCGCAGGGCGGCGAGGTGGTTGGCGAGTCCGCCGATGGTGGGGGCGTAGGAGCGTTCGTTGTCGTTGACGACGACGATCAGGGGCCGGTCCTTGGCGGCGGCGATGTTGTTGAGCGCCTCCCACGCCATGCCGCCGGTGAGCGCGCCGTCGCCGATCACCGCGACGACGTGTCCCTGCTCCCCGCGCACCTCGCGGGCCTTGGCGAGCCCGTCGGCCCAGCCGAGGGAGGTGGAGGCGTGGCTGTTCTCGACGACGTCGTGCTCGGACTCCTCCCGGGAGGGGTAGCCGGACAGGCCCCCCTTGCCGCGCAGTTTGGAGAAATCCTGACGTCCGGTCAGCAGCTTGTGCACGTAGCTCTGGTGGCCGGTGTCCCACAGGATGCGGTCGACCGGCGACTCGAAGACGCGGTGCAGGGCGATGGTGAGTTCCACCACCCCGAGGTTGGGTCCCAGGTGGCCTCCGGTCCTGGCGACCGCGTGCACCAGGAACTCCCTGATCTCGTCGGACAGTTCACCGAGTTCCGCCTCGGACAGCGCCTTCAGGTCACGTGGTTGCCGAATGCTCTCCAGAATGGTCACGCTCGGGCCCCCTTCGGTTCCGTGCTGTTCAGCTCACGGTGACGGCCGGCTCCCCCGACGCGATACCGTCCTTCTCCATCTGCTCGGCGATCTTCATCGCCTCCTCGATCAGCGTCTCCACGATCTTCGACTCCGGCACGGTCTTGATGACCTCGCCCTTCACGAAGATCTGCCCCTTGCCGTTCCCCGACGCCACACCCAGGTCCGCCTCACGCGCCTCACCCGGACCGTTCACCACACAGCCCATCACCGCGACCCGCAACGGCACCTCCATACCCGTCAGGCCGCCGTGACCTCCTCGGCCAGCTTGTACACGTCCACCTGCGCCCGCCCGCACGACGGGCAGGAGACGATCTCCAGGCCGCGCTGACGCAGGTTGAGCGACTCCAGGATCTGGATACCGACCTTGACCTCCTCCACCGGCGGCGCCGACAGCGAGACACGGATCGTGTCCCCGATGCCCTGCGACAGCAGCGCGCCGAAGGCGACGGCGGACTTGATCGTGCCCTGGAACGCCGGACCGGCCTCGGTGACGCCGAGGTGGAGGGGGTAGTCGCACTGCGCGGCGAGCTGCCGGTAGGCCTCGACCATGACGACCGGGTCGTTGTGCTTCACCGAGATCTTGATGTCACGGAAGTCGTGCTCCTCGAACAGCGACGCCTCCCACAGCGCCGACTCCGCCAGCGCCTCGGGAGTGGCCTTGCCGTACTTCTGCAGCAGCCGCCGGTCCAGCGAGCCCGCGTTCACCCCGATACGGATCGGGGTGCCGTGGTCCTTCGCCGCCTTCGCGATCTCCTTGACCTGGTCGTCGAACTTCTTGATGTTGCCCGGGTTCACCCGCACCGCCGCACAGCCCGCCTCGATCGCGGCGAACACGTACTTCGGCTGGAAGTGGATGTCCGCGATCACCGGATCTGCGACTTCCTCGCGATCACCGCCAGCGCGTCCGCGTCGTCCTGCGTCGGGCACGCCACCCGCACGATCTGGCAGCCCGACGCGGTCAGCTCCGCGATCTGCTGCAGCGTCGCACCGATGTCCGACGTCCGCGTCGTCGTCATCGACTGCACCGACACCGGCGCATCCCCGCCCACCGCCACGGATCCGACCTGGATCCGCCGGCTCTTCCGGCGCACGGCGAGGGGGCGCAGCGGCACCTCGGGGAGGCCCAGGGAGACTGCGGTCATCTGCTTCACTCCCTGTTCGACGAGACGGTCTCGCGCATCGCGCGCAGGGACTCCTTGAGGGACCCCATGGTGGCGAGGACGGCGGTGGGCTCGTAACCGCAGTGCGCCATGCAGTTGGCGCAGCGCGGGTCCTTGCCGCGGCCGTACTGGTCCCAGTCGGTGTCCTCGATCAGCTCCCGGTACGTCGGCACGTAGCCGTCGCTCATCAGGTAGCAGGGGCGCTGCCAGCCGAAGAGCGAGTAGTTGGGGATCGCCCACGCGGTGCACGGGAAGTCGACCTTGCCCTCGAGGAAGTCGAGGAACAGAGGTGAGTGGTTCAGCCGCCAGCGGCGCCGGTTGCCGCCCGCGAAGGCCTTCTTGAACAGCTCCCGCGTCTGCTCCACGCCCAGGAAGTGCTCCTGGTCGGGAGCCTTCTCGTAGGCGTAGGCGGGCGAGATCATCATCTCGTCGACCTTGAGGTCGTCGTTGAGGAAGTTGAGCACCTCGACGATGGTCTGCGGGGTGTCGGTGTTGAAGAAGGTCGAGTTGGTGGTGACGCGGAAGCCGCGCCGCTTGGCCTCCTTGATGGCCTCCACGGCCTCGTCGAACACGCCCTCCTTGGCGACGGACTCGTCGTGCCGCTCCCGCAGCCCGTCGATGTGCACCGCGAACGCGAAGTACGGCGACGGGGTGAACTTGTCCATCTTCTTGCGCATCAGCAGCGCGTTGGTGCACAGGAAGACGTACTTGCGGCGGGCCACCAGCTGGCGCACGATCTCGTCGATCTGAGGGTGCATGAGGGGCTCACCGCCGGCGATCGACACCATCGGCGCCCCGGACTCCAGGACCGCGCCGACGGCCTGCGCGACGGGCATGCGCTGCTTGAGCACGCCGGCCGGGTGCTGGATCTTGCCGCAGCCCTCGCACTTGAGGTTGCAGGCGAAGAGCGGTTCCAGCTCCACGATGAGCGGGAACTTGTCCCGCCTGCGGAGCTTCTGTTCGGCCAAGTATGTAGCGACCTTGATGGACTGACGCAGCGGCATGGCCATCTGGCTCACCTCCTGGGGAGCAGCAAGGAACGGTGCCATTCATAGAAAGCCGGTAGTACGGAACGAAGGACACGGAAAGCCGATATTCCACCGCGGACCGTGCCGATGCGGACGAGTTCGTGTTCAGGAGCGTCCACGACCACCCGGACGGCCGCAACCGGGCGCTCGGCCACCCGGACGGCGCTCAGGAGCGTGGCCGCCGATTCCATGTCGACCGCGATCGCGCCGGTCGCGAGCAGGTCGGACCGTTCGTGGCCGCGGACGACGTGGTCGGAGCCGGTGAGCGGGCCGGTGTGCACGGTGCGCCCGGGCACCGCGCGCACCAGTTCCTTCACCAGCAGCTCGGTGCCCACGCAGCTCACGCTGGAGCGCGGGTCACGGGTCTCCTCGGCGACCACCAGGTCGCCGGGGTGCATGCCGGGGGCGAGGCCCGCGCAGAAGCCGGTGGCGAGGACGGCCGCCCCGCTCAGGGCCGGGTCGCCTAGGACCCGGGTGACGGACCGCTCGGCCGCCGCCGGCCCCATGCCCGTGCGCAGTACGGTGACCGGCCCGCCCGGGGTGGTGCGCTCCCGCCTGCGCAGCGCGATGTGTTCGATGCCGAGCGCGCAGGCGATCAGCAGCGGGACGGGGGCGGGCCGGTTGCTCATCAGCTGCCCTTCGCCTCGGCGAGCGCCTGGCCCGAGGCGGCCGTCGCCTCGGCCGGCTTCTTGGTGAAGGGCTCCCCGTGGACGTACCGGCCGAGTGCGGTGAGCGGGAAGACCTGCCGGTAGAGGTGGTAGTTGATGGAGAAGTCCCAGGGGAAGCCGGTGCCGGTGAAGTAGGGCTCGTCCCAGGAGCCGTCCTCCCGCTGGGTGTCCGCGAGCCAGGCGATGCCGCGTTCGACGGCGGTGGAGTCCCGCTCCCCCGCCGCCAGCAGCGCCATCAGCGCCCAGGCGGTCTGTGAGGCGGTGGAGGCGCCCCGGCCGCTCCACTCCTTGGTGCAGCGGTAGGAGCGCAGGTCTTCGCCCCAGCCGCCGTCCTCGTTCTGCACCTTCTCCAGCCAGGCCACGGCCCGCCGGATCGCCGGGTGGGACGTCGGGATGCCGGCCGCGGTCAGGGCGGGGACCACGGACCCGGTGCCGTAGACGTAGTTGACGCCCCAGCGCCCGAACCACGAGCCGTCCGGCTCCTGATCGGCGAGCAGCCATGCGACGCCGCGCCGGGTGCGCGGGTCGTGGGCCAGTCCCTCGACGGCGAGCATCTCCACGACGTGCGCGGTGACGTCGGCCGACGGCGGGTCGATGACCTCGCCGAAGTCACAGAACGGCAGCCGGTTGGGGAAGGGGCTGGTGTTGTCGGCGTCGAAGGCGCCCCACGCGCCGTCGCGGGACTGCATGCCGAGGTTCCAGCGCACCCCGCGGCCGACGGCGCTGTCCACCCGGTCCGGGTCGTGGTGCTTGACCCGGCGCAGCGCGAGGACCACCTCGGCGGTGTCGTCGATGTCGGGGTAGTTGTCGTTGTGGAACTCGAACGCCCAGCCGCCCGGCGGCAGATGGGGCCGGCGCACGGACCAGTCGCCGGGCCGTACGACCTGTTCGCCGAGCATCCAGTCGGCGGCCTTGACCAGTCGCGGATGGTCGGCGGGCAGACCCGCGTCGGCCAGCGCGATGGTGGCCAGGCAGGTGTCCCACACCGGGGACTGACAGGCCTCGATCATCCGCGCGCCGTCCTCACGCCACACGGCGAACCGGTCCAGGGACTCCAGTCCGGCCCGCATCACCGGATGGTTGAGGTCGTAGCCGAGCAGGTGCAGGGCGATGACCGAGTAGACGGCCGGGGGCTGGATGCCGCCCCAGCAGCCGTCGTTCTCCTGCCGCTCGATGATCCAGCGGGCGGCGGTGTTCATGGCCGCCCGGCGCAGCCTGCGCGGGATCGCCCGGCGCACGGCGTGCAGGCCCTTGTCCAGCCGCTGGAAGGCGCCGTCCCAGGTGTTCGCCGGGGCGAACGGCCGGGGAGGGTTGGGCAGGGCGGGGTCGGTGTGCAGCTCGTCCAGCGGGAACGGGGCCGGGCGCACCGGCCGCTCGGCGGAGACGATGGTGAGCGGCACGATGGTCTGCCGCGCCCAGCAGCCGAAGTCGTAGATGTTGAGCGGCACCCAGGTCGGGAACCAGATCAGCTCGGGCGGCAGTTCGGGCAGGTCCTCCCACTTCCACCAGCCGAACAGGGCCAGCCAGATGCGGGTGAAGACCCGGCAGGCGGCGATGCCGCCCTGCTCGCGCACCCAGGCCGAGGCCTTCGCCATGTGCGGGGCGTCCGGGGCGTCGCCGGCCAGGCGGAGCGCGACGTACGCCTCGACGGTGGCGGAGAGGTCGCCCGGGCCGCCGAAGAAGGTGGCCCAGGTGCCGTCCTCGCGCTGTTCCCCGCGGATGAACAGGGCGGCGGCGCGGGTGGTGTCCTCGTCGCGGATGCCGAGGAACTGACGCAGCAGCAGGTCCTCGGCATCCATCGTGACGTTCGTCTCGAGGTCGCCCTTCCACCAGCCCTCGTCGTGCTGACGGGACAGCAGGAAGTCGGTGGCGCGCCGCATGGCGCTGGCGGCTCTGTCGGGAACCCCGGCCGCCTCGGGGATGTCGGTGTCGTTTTCGCTGGCCGCGGCCACACGGGACGGCGAGGCCGCCCCGGTGCTTCCGTCGGTCGTCGCTGTCATGGCTTCCCCTTCGTGCAGTCCTGCAAATGGTGCGTCTGCTGTGGGTCCGCCGTCGGCCGGTGAGGTACTCCCGTACCACCGGCCGGCGACTACGCGAGGGCTATTCGACCGATAGTGATCATCTCTTTCGTACGACGACGAAGTCCGCGAGTGCCGTGAACTGTTCCCGCACCCGGTCGGGCATGTCCACGGTGTCCAGGGCTCCGATGGCGATGGTGTGCTGACGTCGTGCCTCCTCGGCGGTCCACTCGCGACCGCCGGCCTCCTCGATGAGGGCGGCACGGGCCGCGAACTCCTCCTCGGAGAAGTTCGCGAAGTCACTGCTCTTGGCGTCCGCGGCGAGGATCTCGCCGAGCCGTGCGGCGGCCGGGCCGTCCGCGGCGAGGGCGGCCACGACCGGGAGGGACTTCTTGCGCTGGCGCAGGTCGCTCCAGGTCTGCTTGCCGGTGGACTCCGGGTCGCCCCAGATGCCGAGGAGGTCGTCGACGGCCTGGAAGGCGAGGCCCAGGTGGTGGCCGTACCTCTCCAGCGCGTCCGCGGTGCGGTCGTCGGCGCCGCCGAGCACCGCGCCGATGGAGCTGGCGCAGGCCAGCAGGGCGCCGGTCTTGTTGCCCTCCATCTCCAGGCACTCCTCGACGCTGACCCGGTCGCGGTGCTCGTAGGAGATGTCCTGGGCCTGTCCGTCGATGAGCGCCCGGCTGGCGCGGGTGAGCCGCCGCGTGGCGCGGCCGGCCTCGACGGTGCCGAGTTCCAGCAGCACCTCGTTGGCCAGGGCGAACAGGGCGTCGCCGACCAGGATGGCCTGGGCGGGGCCGTGCACCTTCCAGACGGTGTCGCGGTGGCGGCGCTGCTCGTCGCCGTCCATCAGGTCGTCGTGCAGCAGCGAGAAGTTGTGGACCAGTTCGACGGCGACCGCGCCGGGCACGCCGGTCTCCGGCGCGGCACCGGTGACCTCGGCGGACAGCACGGCGAGGGCGGGACGCACGGCCTTGCCGCCGTCGCCGTCCGCGGGGCGGCCCTGGGCGTCGATCCAGCCGAAGTGGTAGGCGGCGACCGTGTCCATGGGAGGTGCCAGGCGGTCGACGGCCGCCCGCAGTACCGGCGTGGCCAGGGTCCGCCCGCGCTCCAGGAGCGCGGACACGTCCACCGCGGTCCTTCGAGCGGCCTGCGGGGCCGGGGGCACAGTGGGCACAGTCTCTCCTCTTGTTGCGGTACCGGGGGTGCGGGGACCTGCCGCGCCGCTTCGCTGCAGCATCAGGCCGCCTCCTCGAAGGCGAAGAGGTGACGCGGGCGGGGCCGGCCGAGGGCGCCCAGCGCGGCGTCCGCCGCGCCGACGCCGCTGCGGACCGCACTCTCCATGGTCGCGGGCCACCCGGTGGCGGTCCACGCTCCGGCCAGGTACAGGCCGGGTGCCTTGGTGCGGGCGCCGGGCCTGAGACGTCCGACGCCGGGGGCGGGAGCGAAGGTGGCGGTGCGCTCCCGGGTGACGAAGAAGTCCTCGACCCGGGCGTCGCGGGTGTGCGGCAACAGCCGCTCCAGTTCGGGCAGGTACCGCTCGCGCAGGGCGGCGACCGGCGCGTCGATGTCGTCCTGGGCGACCGACTGGGACAGCGCCAGGTACTGGCCGCGCCGCAGGCCGGAGGCGTCGGTGCGGTCGAAGACCCACTGCACGGGGGTGCCGAGCGCCGCGAAGAAGGGTTGGGCGAGCACCTTGCGGTCGTAGACGACGTGGACGTTGAGGATGGGGGCGGTGCCGATGTCGAGCAGCCGTTCGGGGTGGTCGAGCGCGCCGGCGGGGAGCAGGTCGTGCGCCTCGCGCTGCGGCACGGCCAGGACCACGGCGTCGGCGTGGATCGTCTCGCCGGGGATCTCGACCGTCCAGCTCCCGTCGGCGCCGGTACGGACGGAGGTGACGCGGGTGCGGACCTCGGTGCGCACGCCCGCGGCGTCCAGCGCCTCTCGGGCGAGCCGGTCGTGCAGGTCGCCCAGCGGCACCCGGGCCCAACCGATGTCGGCCGCGCCGGGGTCGGAGAGCAGTCCGGTCTTGAACACCATCGCGGCGAGCGCCAGCGACGAGTCGCCCGCGACCGCGTTGAGGGTGGCGACCCCGACCAGGTCCCACAGGGCCTCGACGGCGCGCGGAGACTGGCCGTGGGCGGCCAGCCAGCTGCCGAAGTCCTCGTCGTCCAGGGCGGGGTCGGTGAGGTCGAGGCCCTTCAGCGCGAGCGCGGCCCGGCCCACCCGGGCCCGGTCGGCGAGCGACAGGTGCGGGTACGCGGCGAGGCTGCGCCCCAGGTGCAGGGGCACCGGCAGCGGGTCGCGCCGCAGCCGGCCCAGCCGGCGCCCCTCGGGGCGGTCGGCGTCGACCACGGGCACGTCGAGGCGGTCCTGCAGGGGGGCCAGGTCCGCGCCCCCGATCCGGTCGAGGAACCAGCGGTAGGCGGTGCAGCAGCGCAGGTACACGTGCTGGCCGTTGTCGACGGTCAGCTCGCCGCGCCGGAAGGAGAAGGCGAGTCCGCCCAGCCGGGGCCGGCCCTCCAGAAGGGTGACGCGCACCCCGGCGTCGGCGAGGGCGAGGGCCGCGGTGGTGCCGGCCAGTCCGCCGCCGACCACGGCGGCATGGCGTCCCGGCGGGACCGGGCCGTCCGTGCGGGGCCCCTCGGAGCGTGTGCCGTGGCTCATGCGCCCTCCCCTGCCCGACGGGGCCGCGCGAACGGTGCGAGGCCGGCCGTCTCGGTGAGGGACGCGGCGGCGCCGCGGAGGGTTGCCCGCCGCTTTCCGTCCGGGTACGCGGTGTCCATCAGGCACGCCTCCCGACGGTACGCCGGGTGACGTGGCGGGTGTCCAGACCGGAGAGACCGCGCACCGCCACGTACGCCTTCTCCCGGCCGGGCAGGGAGACCCGGCCACGCAGCACGGCCTCCGGGTCGCGCTCGATGCGGTCCAGGAGCCGGCGGTAGATGCCGGCCATGGCGGCGACGCAGGCGCCGCTGCGCCGGTCGAGCATGGGCAGCAGGCGGTAGCCCTCGGCGAAAAGGGCGCGGGCCCTGCGCACTTCGAAGTGCACCAGGCCCGCGAAATCGGAGCCCGCGGGTGGTGTCGGCCCGTCGAACCCGGCGGAACAGCCGAACTTGGCGAGGTCGTCGGCGGGCAGGTAGGTGCGCCCGCCCTCGGCGTCCTCGCGGACGTCCCGCAGGATGTTGGTGAGCTGCAGCGCCAGGCCGAGCGTATCGGCGTACTCGGCGGCGCGTTCCACGCCGCGCGCGCCCGGCTCGGTGCCGAACACGCCGAGGGAGAGCCGTCCGATGGCGCCGGCGACGCAGCGGCAGTAGACCTTCAGGTCGTCCCAGGTCTCGTACGTCTCGCCGCGTACGTCCATCTGGACGCCGTCGATGAGTTCGTCCAGGCCGCCGAGCGGGATCGGGAAGTGCGTCGCGGCGTGCGCGAGGGCGACCGCGACCGGGTCGGTGTCGTCCTCGTCGACCGCGCCGTCCCGGACGCGGGCGAGCAGCGCGCGGGTGTCCTCCAGCCGGGCGACCTTGACGTCGTCGGGGAGCGGACCGTCGCCGATGTCGTCGACCCGCCGGGAGAACGCGTACAGCGCCGACATCGCGCGCCGCTTGGGCGTCGGCAGCAGCCGGATGCCGTAGGCGAAGTTGCGTGCCTGCTGGCCGGTGACGGTCTCGCAGTAACTGTAGGCGGCGAGTACCGGTGCGGACGCGGATGGTTGCGACTCCACGGTCCGGATCACCCCTTTCCTCGCAGAGTCACGCCCGCCTCGCGCAACAGCTGCGTCTTGCCGGGCTTGGGCGGGCCGGGAAGTACGTCGTATTCGGCGGCGGCGATCGCACGGACGGCCGCCCTGCCTCCTGCCACGAACCCCGCGAGCAGCAGGCGGAGCCTGCCCCGGACGCTGCTCACCAGGGGTGCGCCCTCGTCCAGCAGGTCCCGGGCGCGCTCGGCCTGGTACGCGACGAGGGCGCGCACCGATGCGCCGGCGGTGGGTGCGGCGAGATCCGCCTCGGTGACATGAAAGAGCTTCATGTCCGCGGCGGGCAGGTAGATGCGGTCGCGGCCGAGGTCCTCGGCGACGTCCTGGAGGTGCTCGACGATCTGCAGGGCCGTGCAGACGGCGTCGGAGCGGCGGATGCGCTCGGGGGTGGCGGTCCCGGTGACGGCGAGCACCAGACGGCCGACCGGGTTGGCCGACAGCTCGCAGTAGGCGAGCAGGTCGTCGTAGGTCTCGTAGCGCTTGACGAGCTGGTCCTGGCGGTTCGCGGCGATCAGGCCGAGGAACGGCTCGGGGGTCAGCGCGCGGAGCCGGACCGTCGGCTCCAGCCGGAGCATCAGGGGGTGGCGGGGACGCGGGCCGGCCGGGTCGAACAGCCGATGAAGATCGGCTTCCAGCGCGTCCAGCAGGGCGAGGCGGTCGTCGGCCCGCTCGACGGGGACGCCGAGGGCGCGGGCGTCGGCGCCGCCGGGGGCCAGGTCGCCGTCGCCGATGTCGTCGACCAGACGGGCGAAGCCGTAGACGGCCATGAGGTCGGCGCGCCAGGCCTTGGGCAGGAAGAAGGGGGCCACCGGGAAGTTCTCGGCGGCGGCCTTGTCGAGTGTCGCCCGCTCCATGGCGTCGGGACGCGCGTGGGCCGCCGTCATCGCGGACTGCCCGGGAAGAGGACGGCGCATGCTGAGTTCAGCCGGGGAGTCTCCGAAGCCATTGCCGTCACATCTCCCGTTCTACACTGCTGACCCAATTCACACTATTTCGGACACGCCGCCCAGGCGTCCACCCGACGGCACCGATGAATGGTGTCGGGCATTATGGCCCTGATTGCCGCCTTTCGGGACCGGTACAGCTTACGTTGTACAACGCGCCTTGCCTCGCCGGGGGTCTCCACAGCACCACGACAACACACCGATCGGCGTCAAGATTCCTCCCCGTACGAGGAGTTGACGCATCTTTTGCAGACGCAGGGCCCCGCCGGACCGTTCCGGCGGGGCCCTGGACAACCGGGCTACTTGCCCGTGAACTTCTCGTACTCCCGCAGCACCTCGTCGGTCGGGCCGTCCATGCGCAGCTCGCCGCGCTCCAGCCACAGCACCCGGTCGCAGGTGTCCCGGATCGACTTGTTGTTGTGGCTGACCAGGAACACCGTGCCGGCCTCCTTGCGCAGCTCGCGGATCCGCGCCTCGGACCGCTTCTGGAACTTGCGGTCACCCGTCGCCAGCGCCTCGTCGATCATCAGGACGTCGTGGTCCTTGGCGGCGGCGATGGAGAAGCGCAGGCGGGCCGCCATGCCGGAGGAGTAGGTGCGCATCGGCAGGGTGATGAAGTCACCCTTCTCGTTGATGCCGGAGAAGTCGACGATCTCCTGGTACCGGGCCTTGATCTCCTCACGGGACATGCCCATCGCGAGCCCGCCGAGGATGATGTTCCGCTCACCGGTGAGGTCGTTCATCAGGGCCGCGTTGACGCCGAGCAGGGACGGCTGGCCGTCGGTGTACACCTTGCCGCTCTCGGCGGGCAGCAGCCCGGCGACGGCGCGCAGCAGGGTGGACTTGCCGGAGCCGTTGGAACCGATCAGGCCGATGGCCTCGCCGCGGTAGGCCACGAACGACACCCCGCGCACGGCGTGCACCTTGCGCACGCCCCGCTCCTCGCCGCGCTTGAGGATCCGGCTGAGCGCCGCCGTGGCGCTGCCCTTCCCGCCCCGGGCGCCGTTGACCCGGTAGACGATGTGCAGGTCGTCCGCGATGACGGTGGGCACCCGCGTACCCGTCTTGTCGTCAGCCACGGCCGTACCTCTCCTCTGCCTTCCAGAAGTAGACGAAGCCGACCACGGCGGCCAGCACCGCCCAGCCCAGCGCGAACGCCCAGATGTGCGGCGGCAGGTACGACGAGCCGTACTCGTCGATCATCGCGAAGCGCACCAGGTCCATGTAGACCGCGGCCGGGTTCCACTGCAGCACGTCCGCCAGCCAGGCCGGGACGTTCTTGTCCTCCAGCATCGCGGGGATGGAGAACATCACGCCCGAGGCGTACATCCAGGTCCGCAGCACGAACGGCATCAGCTGCGCCAGGTCGGGGGTGTTGCTGCCCATCCGCGCGAAGATCAGCGCCAGTCCCGTGTTGAACAGGAACTGCAGCGCCAGCGCCGGCACCACCAGCAGCCACGACAGGCTCGGATAGCTGCCGAAGCCCACCATGATCACGGCCAGCACGATCAGCGAGAACAGCAGCTGCTGGAGCTGCTGCAGCGCGAACGAGACGGGCAGCGACGCCCGCGGGAAGTGCAGCGCCCGCACCAGCCCCAGGTTGCCCGAGATGGCCCGCACGCCCGCCAGCACCGAGCTCTGCGTGAAGGTGAACACGAACACGCCCGTCACCAGGAACGGCACGTACACGTCGCTCGGGATGCCCCGCTTGGCGCCGAGGAGCAGGCCGAAGATGAAGAAGTACACCGCCGCGTTCAGCAGCGGCGTCGCCACCTGCCACAGCTGGCCGAGCTTGGCCCTGCTGTACTGGGCGGTGAGCTTGGCCTGCGAGAAGGCCAGGATGAAGTGCCGCCTGCCCCACAGCTGACGGACGTACGCGCCGAGAGGCGGACGGGCACCGCTGACGGACAGCCCGTACTTGGCGGCCAGCTCGGCCGCCGGGAGGCCCTCGTCGGGCGACACGGGCGCGGTCACCGCGACCGTGCCGTCGTGCGTTGTCTCACTCACTGGTGGATAACTTTCGTCCTCGATGTGCGTGGCCCACGCGGGCCCGCCAGGAGCCGGGGCCGGGGTGGGGCCCGGTCCCCGGACTCGAAGCTTGTCAGATCACCGGGGGCCGGCCCAGTCGGGTCAGCCGCCACACCGTACGCCACTTCATGGGCCGGCGGGGGCCGCAGGGGGTGCTCCACCCCTCGCGGAAGCCGCCGAACCACGCCTTGAGCGCGGGGCCCGAGGGACGGCGCAGCAGGGTGAGCAGCAGCCAGACGCCCAGGTACACCGGGACGAGCGGGGCGGGCAGGTTGCGCCGGGCGAGCCAGACGCGGTTGCGGGCCACCATGCGGTGGTAGACCGCGTGCCGCGAGGGGGCGGTCGTCGGGTGGTACAGGACCATGTCGGACCGGTAGTCGATCATCCACCCGGCGTCCAGGGCGCGCCAGGCCAGGTCGGTCTCCTCGTGGGCGTAGAAGAACTCGCCGGGCAGGCCGCCGACCTCGGCGATGACCTGGGTGCGCACCGCGTTGGCGCCGCCGAGGAAGGTGGTCACCCGCGAGGAGCGCATCGGGTCGGAGGCACGCAGCCGCGGCACGTGCCGGCGCTGGGTGACGCCGGTGTCCGGGTCGGCGATGCGGAAGCTGATGATGCCGAGCGACGGATCCTCCGTGAACGCCTTCCGGCACAGCTCGGCGGTGTCGGTGTGCGCGAGCAGACCGTCGTCGTCGAGGAAGAGCAGGACGTCGACGTCCCGGCCGCTGGGCCCGAAGGCCTCGATGCCGACGTTGCGCCCGCCGGGGATGCCCAGGTTCTCGGGCAGCTCGACGGTCCGTACGCCCTCGGGGACGTCGGGCACGGGTGCGCCGTTTCCGACGACGACGACCTGGACGGGGTCGCCGTCCTGCTTGGCGACCGAGTCGAGCAGGGCACGCAGTTCGTCGGGGCGGTTGCCCATGGTGATGATCACCGCGCCGACCTTCATCCCGGCGCTCACTTCAGCCTGCTGGAGACGAGGATGGACACGAGGTGCAGCACGGTCTGCAGCAGGGCGATCCCGGCCAGGACGGCGGTGCCGAGCCGGGTGAAGAACAGGTCGCCCCGGGCGGAGTCCACGATCGCGAGGAGCAGGATCAGCAGGGACGCCTCTATGCCGAGGATCAGGCGGTGGAACTTCAGGGCGGCGGCGGCCCGGCGGGCGAGCGCCATGCCGGAGGAGCGCGGCTCGGCGGCGGACTCCTTCACCGGCGGCAGACCGTTCTGGTGGCGGGCGACCCCGACCAGGTCGGTCTCCGCCTTCACGAGTATCGCGCCGAGCGCGGCGAGGGTGCCGAGGAAGGCCCACAGCCAGTCGATGCGGCCGGTGCCCCACAGGTCGGCGGCGCGCAGACCGAGGCCGACCAGCACGGCGGCGTCGGTCAGGTAGGCCCCCACCCGGTCCAGGTAGACCCCGCCGAGCGAGTACTGCTTGCGCCAGCGGGCGATCTCGCCGTCGACGCAGTCCAGCAGCAGGTACAGCTGGACCGCGACCACCCCGAGGACCGCGCCCGTGATGCCCGGCACCAGCAGGGCGGGGGCCGCGAGGACACCGCAGACGGTCATCAGATACGTGAGCTGGTTGGGGGTGACCCGGGTGTTCACCAGGTAGCGGTCCACCCGCAGGGACACCTCACGCATGTAGAGGCGTCCCATCCAGTGCTCACCGCTGCGCCGGTCCTTGACCCCCGCGGGGTGCACGACCGGACGGAGTTCAGCTACCGATGGCCTTGACATAGTCGGCGTAGACGTCCTTGATCTGTTCGGTGGTCAGGGCGAGATGTTCGAGGATGGTGAAGCGGCCGGGGCGGGTCTCGGGGGCGTACTCGACGACGCGGACGAACTCGTCGACGGAGAACCCGATCTCCTCGGGCAGGACCGGCAGCCCGTGCCGGCGCAGCACCTCGGCCATGGCCGCCGACTCCTCGTGCGCGCCGCGCAGGTACATCGCGAAGGCGGCGCCCAGTCCGCACTGCTCGCCGTGGGCGGCGGCGCGCTGCGGGTAGAGCAGGTCGAAGGCGTGGTTGATCTCGTGGCAGGCGCCGGAGGAGGGCCGGGAGTCGCCCGAGACGGACATGGAGATGCCGGTGAGGACCAGCGCCTCGGCCAGCACCTGGAGGAAGCCGTCGTCGCCGACCCCGCCGGGGTGGCGGAGCACGGCCTCGCCGGCCTGCCGGGCCATGGCCGCGGCGAGCCCGTCGACCTTCTCGCCGGTGACGCGGTGGGACAGTTCCCAGTCCGCGACGGCGGAGATGTTGGAGACGACGTCGCCGATGCCGGAGCGCACGAACCGGACCGGGGCCTCGCGGATGACGTTGAGGTCGATCACGACCGCGATCGGGTTCGGCACGCCGTACGAGCCGCGGCCGGCGTCGTTGTCGAGGGTCGCGACCGGCGAGCACAGGCCGTCGTGCGCCAGGTTGGTGGCGACCGCGACCAGGGGCAGGCCGACGCGCGCCGAGGCGAACTTGGCGCAGTCGATGATCTTCCCGCCGCCGAGGCCGACCACCGCGTCGTAGCGGCCGCCCTGGATGGCGCCCGCCAGCCGGACCGCGTCGTCGATGGTGCCGCCGCCGACCTCGAACCAGTCGGCGCCGGGCAGCGACGGCGCGACGCGGTCGCGCAGCCGGGCGCCGGAGCCGCCGCTGACCGCGATGGCGAGCCGGCCGGACTGCGAGATGCGCTCGTCGGCGAGGACGCAGGCCAGGTCGTCGAGGGCGCCGGGGCGGATGTCGACGACGACCGGCGACGGGATGAGCCGGGTCAGTACTGGCACGCGATCTCCCGTCCACGGGCGAGGTCGTCGTGGTTGTCGATCTCGACCCACCGGACGTCACCGATCGGCGCCACGTCGATCCGGAAGCCCCGGTTCACCAGCTCCTGGTAGCCGTCCTCGTAGTACAGCTGCGGATCCCGCTCGAACGTCGTCTTCAACGCGTCCGCCAGCTCGGCCGCCGCCTCCCCCTCGATCAGCGTCACGCCGATGTACTCACCCGTCGCCTCCGCCGGGTCCATCAGCTTCGTGATCCGCGTCATCCCCTTATCCGAGTCGACGACGACCTTCATCTCCTCGTCGGCGAGCTTCTTCACCGTGTCCAGCGCCAGGATGATCCTCCTGCCGTCACCCCGCGCGTCCAGCAGCGTCCGCTCCACCGACACCGGGTGCACCGTGTCACCGTTGGCCAGGATCACGCCGTCCTTCAAAGCGTCCCGCGCGCACCACAGCGAGTAGGCGTTGTTCCACTCCTCCGCCTTGTCGTTGTCGATCAGCGTCAGCTTCAGCCCGTACTTCGCCTCCAGCGCCGCCTGCCGCTCGTACACGGCCTCCTTGCGGTAGCCCACGACGACACCCACCTCGGTCAGCCCGATCTCCGCGAAGTTCGCCAGCGTGAGGTCGAGGACCGTCGGCTCCCCTTCTATGCCCGCGGGCCCCACCGGCACCAATGCCTTGGGCAGGGTGTCGGTGTAGGGGCGCAGACGCCTTCCGGCGCCGGCCGCAAGCACGAGGCCGATCATGCGGGTTCTCCTTCGTCGTGTACGGCGGGCGCGCCACCCTGATGGGCGGCCACCCAGAAGCGGATGCTCTCGGCGAGCACCACGAGAGCCACGGCCACGGCGAGGGCCGTGAGCGCGACGGTGAATCCGGACGCGGTGAGCACGGCCGCCAGCACGGCGACCGCCAGCGTGCGACCTTCGTGCCCCCCGATCGCCCGCACCAGAAGGCGCGGGGGCGCGCCCGCGTCGCCGCGGATGCGGTAGACCGTGTCGTAGTGATGGTAGGCGACCGCGGACACCAGCCCGTAAGCCGCAGGAAGGGCTCCGTTCACGTCCGCCCGGGCCGCCAGCAGCAGGACCGTGCCGTACTCGGCGGCGCGGAAGAGCGGCGGGACCAGCCAGTCGAGGGGGCCGGTGAGGGGGCGGCGGACGGCGGCGGCCGAGCAGACCACGTAGGCCGCGGCGCCGAGCACGGTCTGCCAGCCCGCACCCCACACGGCGGCGGTGCCCGTCACCAGGGCCGCGCCGAGGACGGCGGCGACCACGCCGCCGCCGGACCAGGAGACCTTGAGCAGGGTGGCCAGCGGTCCGCTGTCCGCGAGGTCGGCCAGCGCACACGCCGACCGGGCCGTCTCCCGCTCCGGCCCGGCGTCGGTCGGGTCGGCGGCCGGGCGGAGCCGCAGCGAGCGCAGCACGCGTCCCGCGGTGGTGTACACGGCGGCGAAGGCGCAGCCCACGAGCAGCGCGTAGAAGGTGATGCGGGGGGTCGTGAGGGCCGTCAGGACGGCGATCAGCGCCCAGCGCTCGCCGATCGGCAGGACGACCATGCGGCGGGCCCAGACGGTCCACCCGACCCGGTCGAGCCGGCCGGACAGGGCGGCGGCGGGGCCGGCCGCCGCGGGCGCGCCGGACCGGGACTCGGCGAAGGAGAAGTCGACGACGTGCCGGCAGGACTGGAGGATTATGGCGCCGAGCGCCAGGGCCCACACGTCGTCGCCGCCGCGGGCGGCGCCCAGGGCGAGACCCGCGTAGTAGGCGTACTCCTTGGCCCGGTCGAAGGTCGCGTCGAGCCAGGCGCCCAGCGTGGAGTACCGCAGCGAGTACCGGGCGAGCTGGCCGTCGGCGCAGTCCAGGACGAACGAGGCGAGCAGCAGCACCCCCGCGGCGACGAAGCCGGCGCGCGTGCCGGTGGCGGCGCAGCCGGCCGCGACCAGCGCGGTGAGCAGCGAGGCGGTGGTGACCTGGTTGGGGGTCAGGCCCCGGCGGGCGCACCAGCGGGCGACGTACCGCGAGTAAGGGCTGACGCAGTGGGTGGTGAAGAAGCCGTCGCGGGCCTTGACGGCGGAGCGGAGGCGGACTGCCTCCTCGTCCACGCCGGCGACGGCCTGCCGGGCCGCGTTGCGGGTCTGGGGGTCGGCGGGCACGAGGGCGACGAGGCTGCCCAGCTCGGGGCGGTGCACGTCGGTGTCGAGGGCGGCGACGACCCGGTCCGGGAGGCCCTCCACGAGGGTGCTGCCGGCGCCCGCCCCCTGGCCGGCGGAGTTCTCCCGGGCGACGGCGCGGGTCAGGGCCTGCCGGCCGGGGCCCTGGGCGGTGACGGCGCCGGGGACCGCGGAGAGCGGGAAGCGGGGGTCGGTCAGGCCGAGGCGCAGCGCGTGCACATGGCCCACGAACCGGGTGTCCACCAGGGCGACCCGCTGCTCCCCCGGCACCCCGGCGAGCAGCGTCTCGGCCTCGGCGGCACCGGACGCGGTCCGTACGTCGAAACCGAGGGAGCGCAGGTCCGCCTCGAGGGGCGAACCGGGGACCGGGGGGCCGGTGAGGATGGCGGTCGGCAACCGAATCTCACTCCCTGGGGGGCGACGCGTCCACGCCGGTCATGTACATGGTTATGCACCCGTTCGGAGGCATCCGGGCGGCATGTCGGCAGAGGCTATCGGATAGACGGAAGCCCGCGTTCACCGACCGTTCGCCGGTCGGATCGACGCGGTTCGCCGACGCCGGTGCCGGGCTCATCATCGGGGATACGGGCCCCGGCTCACAAACCGCGCCGGTCCCTCGCCTTAGGGTGGTCCACCATGACGTGGCTGATCACCGGCGGAGCCGGATACATCGGGGCCCATGTGGTGCGGGCCATGACGGACGCCGGGGAGCGTGTCGTCGTGCTGGACGACCTCTCGGCCGGGGCTCCGGCGCGGCTGCCCGACGGCGTCCCGCTGGTCAGGGGCTCCGCGCTGGACGGTGACCTGCTGGCCAAGGCGCTCGCCGAGCACGAGGTGACCGGCGTGCTGCACCTCGCCGCGCGCAAGCAGCCCGGCGAGTCCGTGGCGCAGCCGACCCGGTACTACCGGGAGAACCTGGGCGGCCTCGCGACCCTGCTGGACGCCGTCGCCGAGGCGGGCGTCGCGCGCTTCGTCTTCTCCTCGTCCGCGGCCGTCTACGGCGACCCCCACGTGGACCTCATCACCGAGGACACGCCCTGCGCCCCCGTGAACCCCTACGGGGAGACCAAGCTCGCCGGGGAGTGGCTGGTCCGGGCGGCGGGCCGGGCGCACGGCATCGACACGGTGTGCCTGCGCTACTTCAACGTCGCGGGGGCGGCGGTGCCGGAGCTGGCCGACACCGGCGTGTACAACATCGTGCCGATGGTCTTCGACCGGCTCACCCGTGACGAGGCCCCGCGCATCTTCGGGGACGACTACCCGACCCCGGACGGCACCTGCATCCGGGACTACATCCACGTGGCCGACCTGGCCGAGGCGCACCTCGCGGCGGTCCGCCGGCTGTCCGAGGGCGGGGTGCGGGGCGACCTGACACTGAACATCGGCCGCGGCGAGGGCGTCTCCGTGCGCGAGCTGATCACGGTCATCGGGGAGGTCACCGGCGACACCCGGACGCCCGTCGTCGAGCCCCGGCGACCCGGCGACCCGCCCCGCGCGGTGGCCTCGGCGGCCCTCGCGGCCGAGCGCCTCGGCTGGTCCGCGCGCCGCTCGGTGCGGGAGATGGTCGAGTCCGCCTGGCAGGGCTGGCAGCTCCTGCAGCACGCCTGAGGCACCTGACCTGCGGATCGGTTTCCGCAGGTCAGGGCACATGACAACGGTGTTCAGTGCCGCGTTGCCCCACCCCCCTGCCGCGTAGTTCACTGTGGTCCGGACGGCAGCGACGAAGGGCGGCGGAGGGCATGGGGGCAGGCCACGATCACGGGCACGCGCACGGCGTCCCGGCCGGTGCTACGGCATCCGCGGCCTACCGCGGCAGGCTGCGGGTCGCGCTGGCGATCACGATCGGCGTCATGGTGGTCCAGATCGTCGGCGGTCTGCTCGCCGACTCGCTCGCCCTGGTCGCGGACTCGGCCCACATGGCGACCGACGCGCTCGGCCTGGGGATGGCCCTGCTCGCCATCCACTTCGCGAGCCGCCCGCCCAGCGAGCGGCGCACGTTCGGGCTGGCCCGCGCGGAGATCCTCGCGGCGCTGGCCAACTGCGTGCTGCTGCTCGGTGTGGGCGGCTACGTCCTCTACGAGGCGGTCCAGCGGTTCGTCACCCCGGCGGCCACCGAGGGCGGCCTGGCGGCGGTGTTCGGCGCGGTCGGCCTGGTCGCCAACCTGGTGTCGCTGTCCCTGCTGATGCGGGGCCAGAAGGAGAGCCTGAACGTGCGCGGCGCCTTCCTGGAGGTGGCGGCGGACGCGCTCGGCTCGGTCACGGTGATCCTGTCGTCCCTGGTGATCGTCACCACCGGCTGGACGGCCGCCGACCCGATCGCCTCCCTGGTCATCGCACTGATGATCGTGCCCCGCACCCTGAAGCTGCTGCGCGAGACCCTCGACGTGCTGCTGGAGGCGGCGCCCAAGGGCGTGGACATGGCGCGGGTGCGGGCGCACATCCTGGACACGCCGGGGGTGGAGGACGTGCACGACCTGCACGCCTGGACGATCACCTCGGGCATGCCCGTCCTCTCCGCGCACGTGGTGGTCAGCGCCGACACCCTGAACGCCATAGGGCACGAGAAGATGCTGCACGAGCTGCAAGGCTGTCTGGGCGACCACTTCGACGTGCAGCACTGCACCTTCCAGCTGGAGCCCAGCGGGCACGCCGAGCACGAGGCGCGTCTGTGTCACTGAGGGTGCGCCCGGGCCACTGAAGGCGCGTACGGGCCCTTGGAGGCGCGTCCGGGCCGTTGAAGGGGCGTGAAAGCTCCCGCGCGCGCCAATGCGCCAGGGAACGCGGCCCTCCGCCCCCGTGCCGGCGTCCGTTCGCTTCGGCCGGCGCGCGGGACACGCATCTCCGCCGCCCGGCACGGGCACGATCAGCCCGGGTCCGGTGGAGCCGGGCGGCCGGCACGACCGTCCGTGGCACCGGGGGCGGGACATGCGGGAGAGGACCGGAGTGCCGGGAGTGCCGGATTCGTGCGGCAGACTTGGGCACGAACACCGAGTGAAGGATGGGTATGCCGATCACACCTGCCACCGCGACGAACAGCCCGTCGAGCGGCACCGCCGAGCCGATTTTGCTGGAACTGGTCGACGAGGACGGCGCGACGATCGGCACCGCGGAGAAGCTCGCCGCCCATCAGCCGCCGGGGCGGCTGCACCGGGCGTTCTCGGTGTTCCTGTTCGACGAGCGCGGACGGCTGCTGCTGCAGCAGCGGGCGCTCGGCAAGTACCACTCCCCCGGCGTGTGGTCCAACACCTGCTGCGGCCACCCCTACCCCGGCGAGGCGCCGTTCGCGGCGGCGGCCCGGCGGACGTACGAGGAGCTGGGGGTGTCGCCCTCGCTGATGGCGGAGGCCGGCACGGTCCGTTACAACCACCCGGACCCGGCCTCGGGTCTGGTGGAGCAGGAGTTCAACCACCTCTTCGTCGGCATGGTGCAGGCGCCGGTGCGGCCCGACGAGCAGGAAGTGGCCGCCACCGCGTTCGTGACGCCCCAGGAACTGGCGGAGCGGCACGCGCAGGACACCTTCTCGGCCTGGTTCATGACCGTGCTGGACGCGGCCCGCCCGGCGGTACGGGAGCTGACGGGGCCGTCGGCCGGCTGGTGACGGCGGCGCCGTTCCGCGTCCCCGCCCTCCCCGGGCGGGGCGCCGCGCGCCCGGCGGGCGCTAGTAGGTCTGCGCGGGCTTGAGCGGGAGGGCGGCCCAGATGACCTTGCCGCCGGTCGCCGTGTGCTCCACCTCGCAGGCCCCGCCGGCCTCCCGGGTGATCTCCCGCACCAGGAGCAGTCCGCGGCCGCCGAGGCGGCCGTAGTCGTTCTCCAGGGCGGTGGGGCGGTAGGGGTGGTTGTCCTCCACGGACACCCGCACCCACTCGGCGCCCACCGCGAGCTCGACGGCGAGCATCGGGGACAGCAGCGCCGCGTGTTTCACGGCGTTGGTGACCAGCTCGGAGACGATCAGCAGCAGTCCCTGCACCACGTCGTCCGCGACCGGCACCCCCTGCCGCAGCAGCAGGTCCCGCACGGCGTGCCGGGCCTGTGGCACCGAGGCGTCCACGGCAGGGGCGGTGAACCGCCAGACACCTTCGTACGGCAGCGGGTCGCCACCCTCACGCTCGATTGTCACCACACGTCGAGTGTTGGGACCGAGCGCCTCCCCCCTTCCCCACTGAACACAAGTCAGCGGATATCGAACGTTCCCGACCGTTCGTGCCCGACCCGGTCGGGTGCAGGATCGTTCCAGCCCGGTGCGTGCCGGGTTTGGGGCACTCTTCCGTTTGTACGGGTCCAAGGCGCCGGCGACCCCGTACGGTCAGCGGCCGGCGACCATGCCGACGACGCGGCGGCCGCCGTAGCCGGTGGCGATCAGGCCCAGCCCGTCGAACAGCAGGGACAGCGAGAAGAACGTACCGATGACGTACTGGCTGCTGCTCGGCCAGGTGGCCAGCACCAGGATGCCGAGGAGCAGCCCGAAGGCGCCCTGCACCAGCGTCCAGCCGAACTGCGGACCGCGCACCACCATGCTGCCGACCAGCCGGAACACCCCGCCGGTGAGGAACAGCAGCGCCGCGAACATGGTCAGCGCCTCGGCCGCGGCCTCCGGGGTCTTGATGACCACCACCCCGGCCGCGATGTTCAGGGCGGCGACGACGACGCCCAGCCAGAAGAAGTTCGTCTGCCGCGCCTGCACCGCGTGCAGCAGTCCGACGAGGCCGCCGACCAGCAGCAGCCAGCCGAACAGCAGCATCGTGGTCAGCGTGGCGACGGCCGTGTACACCAGGCCGGTCAGTCCGGCGACGACCAGGATCACTCCCAGCACGGCGATCCAGCCGAAGCCACGGTTCAGCTTCGCCGCGTCACCCTGCCGCCCTGCGGTCCCGCCGGACCTGGCCATGACTGCCTCCCGGAGCTCGGCCCCTCTTCCCGTCCCCGTGTCCCCTTCCCGAGACGGTCGTAACCGGTGGCGGGGCGCCCGGCGTCCATGGCCGTGACCGGGGCGGATAGCATCCGGCGCATGGAGCCGCAGCTGCTGCACAGCGTCACCGACTCGGTCGCCACGGTCGTCATCAGCCACTCCGCGAAACGCAACGCGATGACGGCCGCGATGTGGGCGGCCCTGCCGCCGCTGCTCGGCTCGCTGGCCGCCGACCCGCGGGTGCGGGCGCTGGTGCTGACCGGTGACGGCGACACCTTCTGCGCCGGGGCGGACATCTCCACGCTCCAGGGCTCCCCGCTGGAGGCGCAGCGGCTGGCCGTGGAGGCGGAGGAGGCGCTCGCCGCCTTCCCCAAGCCGACCCTGGCCGCCGTGCGCGGTCACTGCGTGGGCGGCGGCGCCCAGCTCGCGGCGGCCTGCGACCTGCGGTTCGCCGAGGAAGGGACACGGTTCGGGGTGACCCCGGCGAAGCTCGGCATCGTCTACCCGTCCTCCGCCACCCGCCGGCTGGTGTCGCTGGTGGGTCCGGCCGCCGCCAAGTACCTCCTCTTCTCGGGCGAGCTGATCGGCACGGAGCGGGCGCTGCGCACCGGCCTGGTGGACGAGGTGCTTCCCCCGGGCGCCCTGGACGCGCGGGTCGCGGAGTTCACCGCGGTGCTGGCGTCCCGCTCGCAGCTGACCCAGGCCGCGGCGAAGGAGTTCGCCGACGGCCGCACCGACCGGGACGACCACTGGCACGAGGTGGCGTCCGCGAGCGACGACACAGCGGAGGGAGTCAGGGCGTTCCTGGAGCGCCGGGCACCGCGGTTCACGTGGAGCCCCTCCGCGTCAGGCTGAACCGGCTGCCGGAGCGGAACTCCCCCGTGACGGGCGTCCTTGCGCCGGGTGCATGTTGAAGCGTGGACGAGGTACCCGTAGGTGAACCGGCCGGACGGGTCGGAGTACGAAAGGGGAGACACGTGTTCCGTGCCATCGCAGACGTCCTGCGCCAGATCGGCGGCGCCGTCGCCACCGTCGTGACCCTGCCGTTCCGGGCGCTCGCCCGGCTGTTCGGCGGTGCCTCGTCCTCCGCGCACGGCCGTCGCACCTGAGTCCGCCCGTGGGGTGTCCGGGCGCGTCGCCGCCCTGATCCCCGATTGTCGTCGTCACCTGCCACAATTGCCGCGCAACCTCAGTGGAGAAGGCGGTACGGGAACGTGACGACACCCTTCGCAGGGTCCATCGAAGGCAGGATCGCCGAGGAACTCGGCGTACGGGAGCGGCAGGTCAAGGCCGCCGTGGAACTGCTCGACGGCGGTTCGACGGTGCCCTTCATCGCCCGCTACCGCAAGGAAGCGACCGAGATGCTCGACGACGCGCAGCTGCGCACGCTCGAGGAGCGGCTGCGCTACCTGCGGGAGCTGGAGGAGCGTCGTACGGCGATCCTCGACTCGGTGCGCGAGCAGGGCAAGCTCACCGAGGAGCTCGAGGCCCGGATCCGGGGCGCGGAGACCAAGGCGCGCCTGGAGGACATCTACCTGCCCTTCAAGCCCAAGCGGCGCACCAAGGCGCAGATCGCCCGCGAGGCCGGGCTGGAGCCGCTGGCGGAGGGGCTGCTCGCCGATCCCGGCGTCGAGCCCCTCACCGCGGCCGCCGCCTTCGTGGACGCGGAGAAGGGCGTGGCCGATCCGCAGGCCGCGCTGGACGGCGCGCGGGCCATCCTGACCGAGCGGTTCTCCGAGGACGCCGACCTGATCGGCGAGCTGCGTGAGCGCATGTGGGTGCGCGGGCGGCTGGCGGCCAAGGTGCGCGAGGGCAAGGAGGAGGCGGGCGCCAAGTTCGCCGACTACTTCGACTTCGCCGAGCCGTTCACCGCGCTGCCCTCGCACCGGATCCTGGCCATGCTGCGCGGTGAGAAGGAGGAGGTCCTCGACCTCGTCCTGGAGCCCGAGGAGCCCACCGACGGCCCCTCGTCGTACGAGGGCGTCGTCGCGCACCGGTTCGGGATCGCCGACCGTGGACGCCCGGGCGACAAGTGGCTGCAGGACACCGTCCGCTGGGCCTGGCGGACCCGCATCCTGGTGCACCTGGGCATCGACATCAGGCTCCGGCTGCGCACCGCGGCCGAGGACGAGGCGGTGCGGGTGTTCGCGGCGAACCTGCGCGACCTGCTGCTGGCCGCCCCGGCGGGCACCCGTGCGACGCTCGGCCTGGACCCCGGTTTCCGTACGGGTGTGAAGGTGGCCGTGGTGGACGCGACCGGCAAGGTCGTCGCCACGGACGTGATCCACCCGCACGTCCCGGCGAACCGGTGGGACGAGGCGATCGCCAAGCTGGCCCGGCTGGCGGAGGAGCACGCGGTCGAGCTGATCGCCATCGGCAACGGCACGGCGTCCCGCGAGACCGACAAGCTCGCCGGCGAACTCATCGCCAAGCATCCCGAGCTGAAGCTGACGAAGGTGATGGTGTCCGAGGCGGGCGCCTCCGTGTACTCGGCGTCCGCGTTCGCCTCGCAGGAGCTTCCCGACATGGACGTGTCGCTGCGCGGCGCGGTGTCCATCGCCCGCCGGCTGCAGGACCCGCTGGCCGAGCTGGTGAAGATCGACCCCAAGTCGATCGGCGTCGGCCAGTACCAGCACGACCTGTCCGAGGTGAAGCTGTCGCGTTCGCTGGACGCGGTGGTGGAGGACTGTGTGAACGGCGTGGGCGTGGACGTCAACACCGCGTCGGCGCCGCTGCTCTCCCGGGTCTCCGGCATCTCCTCCGGGCTGGCCGAGAACATCGTGGCGCACCGCGACTCCAACGGGCCGTTCAAGAGCCGCTCCGAGCTGAAGAAGGTGGCCCGGCTCGGCCCCAAGGCGTACGAGCAGTGCGCGGGCTTCCTGCGGATCCGCGGCGGTGACGACCCGCTGGACGCGTCCAGCGTGCACCCCGAGGCGTACCCGGTGGTGCGGCGGATGGTGAAGAGCACCGGCCAGGAGGTCGCCTCGCTGGTCGGCAACACGGCGGTGCTGCGTTCGCTCAGGCCGCAGGAGTTCGTGGACGACACGTTCGGTCTGCCGACCGTGTCGGACATCCTCAAGGAGCTGGAGAAGCCGGGCCGGGACCCGCGTCCGGCGTTCAGGACCGCTGCCTTCAAGGACGGCGTGGAGAAGATCTCCGACCTGTCCTCCGGGATGGTGCTGGAGGGCGTGGTCACCAACGTCGCCGCGTTCGGCGCGTTCGTCGACGTCGGCGTCCACCAGGACGGCCTGGTGCATGTCTCCGCGATGTCGAAGACGTACGTCAAGGACCCGCGGGACGTGGTGAAGCCGGGCGACATCGTCAAGGTGAAGGTGCTGGACGTCGACATCCCGCGCAAGCGGATCTCGCTGACGCTGCGGCTGGACGACGAGGCCGCGCCGCAGGGCCAGGCGCCCGCCGGCGACCGTGAGCGCGGCAGGCAGCGCGGCGGCCGTCCGCCGCTGCAGCGCCAGGGCCGCGGGGTGGGAACGGCGGTGGGGGCGGCGGTTCGCGCCAGGCACCCGCTCCGGCCAACAGCGCGATGGCCGACGCGCTGCGCCGGGCCGGTCTGGTCGATCCGAAGAGCGGCCGCCGCTGACCCGTGCGCCGGGCCCGTGTCCCCCCGTTCCGTGGGAGGACACGGGCCCGGTGTGTTCCTCGCGGCCGGCCCGTGCCGCTCGTAGGGCGTCGGCATGCCGGCATCACGGGGGTGCCGGTGCTGCGGCACGGTCTGCACCGCCCCCGGGGGCTTCCGCGGCGATCCGACCTTCGACGAGGACGGCTGTGCCGTCGACCACCCGCATGCGGCACGGCGGGGCGCCCCGCGGGTCCCGTCCCCGCGGGGCACGGAGGCCGCCGACGGGGTCTAGTGTTCGGTCACCTTGCCGTCGGCGACGTGCAGGCGGCGGGTGACGTGGACGGCGTCCAGCATCCGGCGGTCGTGGGTGACCAGCAGTAGGGTGCCCTCGTAGGTGTCGAGGGCGCCCTCCAGCTGTTCGATGGCCGGCAGGTCCAGGTGGTTGGTCGGCTCGTCGAGGACGAGGAGGTTGACGCCCCGGCCCTGGAGCAGCGCGAGGGCCGCGCGGGTGCGCTCGCCCGGTGACAAGGTGGCCGCGGGGCGCAGGACGTGGCCGGCCTTGAGGCCGAACTTGGCGAGCAGTGTGCGGATGTCGGCCGGTTCGAGGTCCGGGACCGCCGGGCGGAAGGCATCCAGCAGCGCTTCCGGGCCGTGGAACAGCGCGCGGGCCTGGTCGACCTCGCCGAGCAGCACGCCCGATCCCAGGGCGGCGTGTCCGGTGTCGAGCGGTACGCGGCCCAGCAGGGCGCCGAGCAGCGTCGACTTGCCCGCGCCGTTCGCGCCGGTCACCGCGACCCGGTCCGCCCAGTCGATCTGCAGGGACACCGGCCCAAGGGTGAAGTCGCCGCGGCGCACCTCGGCGTCGCGCAGGGTGGCGACCACCGCGCCGGAGCGCGGGGCGGCCGCGATCTCCATGCGCAGCTCCCACTCCTTGCGCGGCTCGTCGACGATCTCCAGGCGCTCGATCATGCGCTGCGTCTGGCGGGCCTTGGCGGCCTGCTTCTCACTGGCCTCGCTGCGGAACTTGCGGCCGATCTTGTCGTTGTCGTTGCCCGCCTTGCGGCGCGCGTTCTTCACGCCCTTGTCCATCCAGGCGCGCTGCGTCTGCGCCCGGTCCTGCAGGGCGGCCCGCTTGTCGGCGTACTCCTCGTACTCGTCGCGCGCATGCCGACGGGCCACGTCACGCTCCTCCAGGTAGGCCTCGTAGCCGCCGCCGTAGAGGTTGATCTCGCCCTGGGCGAGGTCGAGTTCGAGGACCTTGGTGACCGTGCGGGTGAGGAACTCGCGGTCGTGGCTGACGACGACGGTCCCGGCGCGCAGCCCGCTCACGAACCGTTCGAGGCGCTCCAGCCCGTCGAGGTCGAGGTCGTTGGTCGGCTCGTCGAGCAGGAAGACGTCGTAACGGGACAGCAGGAGGGAGGCGAGTCCGGCGCGGGCCGCCTGGCCGCCGGAGAGCGCGGTCATCGGCTGGTCGAGGCCGACGTCCAGGCCGAGGCCCGCGGCGACCTCCTCGGCGCGGTCGTCCAGGTCGGCGCCGCCCAGCGCCAGCCAGCGTTCGAGGGCGGTCGCGTACGCGTCGTCCGCGCCGGGGGCGTCGTCGACCAGCGCCTGGGTCGCCTCGTCCATGGCGCGCTGGGCCTCGGTGACGCCGGTGCGGCGGGACAGGAACGCCCGCACGGTCTCGCCGGGGCGCCGCTCCGGCTCCTGCGGGAGGTGGCCGACGGTGGCGGTGGGCGGGGAGAGGCGCAGCTCGCCCTCCTCGGGGGCGGTCAGGCCGGCGAGCAGGCGCAGCAGGGTGGACTTGCCGGCGCCGTTGGCGCCGACCAGGCCGATCACGTCGCCCGGCGCGACGACGAGGTCGAGCCCGGTGAACAGGGCGCGGTCGCCGTGTCCGGCGGCGAGGTTCTTGGCGACGAGGGTGGCAGTCATCAGACCGCCGATATTAGGGCCTGCCCCGGACACCGGACCCCGAGGGTGCGGTCAGGGGCGGGCCACCGCGACCAGCACGGTTCCCGCGGTGCGCGCCACGACGTACGCCTCCCCCCTGACCGCCGGGGCGTCCAGCGGGACGCGGTGCCGGCCCGGTGCGAGGACCCCGTCGAAGAGGTCCCGGCTGCGGGCGCGGGAGAGACGGTCGATCCGGTGGGCGGTGAGCCGCACCCAGCAGGCCGATACGACCTCGAACTCCGCAGTGGAGCCGGTCACGGTGAGGCCGGTGAGGCGCCGGCGGTCGCCCCGGCCGGCCTCCAGGGCCTGTTCGGTCTGGGCGACCAGCAGCGGTACGACGGGGCGAGCGCGTCGACGCAGGGCACCTCGGCCCCGGCGTCGGCCAGGGCACGGCGCACGGTGTCGCGTTCGCGCGCGGGAACCGCCCGGCCGAACAGCACCGCGTCGTACGTGCGCAGTTCGTCGGCGGGAACACGGTCGGCGCTCTGGGTGACGTCGGCGCCGATGCCGATGGTGCGCAGCGCTGCGGCCGGGCGAGCGGCGCGGCGCGGGCGCCGATGAGCAGGACGCGGCGGCGGCTGCCCGGGAGGGCGCCGTCCAGGAGGGCGGACAAGGCCGCGCGGTACTCGGGTCCGCGGAAGCGGAACGGGCCCATGCCGTGGTAGCCGTCGCGTTCCAGGTCGGGGTCCTCGGCGGTCTGCCAGGCGAAGTCGCGCCAGATGACGTCCTCTCCGTCGCGCTCGATCACCGCGGTCACGGCGCCGCAGGCGAGGTCCTCGCACTCGGGGCAGCCGTAGACGACGTACCGGCCGCCGGGCAGGGGTGCCCCGGTCTCCAGCAGCAGCGCGCGGACCTGAGCGGTGAAGAGGGACGGCGGGACGTCGGAGGCGAGCGGGGAGACGGCGTCGAGGTCGGACAGGCGGTACAGCAGCGGGCGTCCGTCGACGACGAAGTCGACGAAGTCGCGGTGCACCTGATGGTCACGCCGGCGAGGAGACCCCCGGCCCGGGTCGCCGGCGCCAGGCCGAAGGTCGCGTACTCGGCAGACATGCCGTGAGTATTCCCACCCGGGAGCGGACGCGAGCACGGCCGGGCACATCCGCTACCGTCCGCCGGATGGGAAGCGAAGCGAACAGCGGTGTCGTAGTGGTCGGCGGCGGGGTCGTCGGGCTGACCACGGCGGTGGTCCTCGCCGAGCGGGGCGTACGGGTACGGCTGTGGACGCGGGACCCGGTCGGGAGGACCACCTCGGCGGTCGCGGGCGCCCTGTGGTGGCCGTACCGCATCGATCCCCGGGAGTCGGCGCGGGCGTGGGCGCTGCGGTCGCTGGAGGTGTACGAGGAACTGGCGCTGCGTCCGGAGGCCACGGGCGTACGGATGGTCGAGGGAGTACTCGGCGAGACGCCGATGGACGAGGCGGACTCGTGGGCCGCCGCGCGGCTGCCGGGGCTGCGTCCGGTGACGGAGGCCGAGTACCCGGGCGGGTGGGGACTGTGGGCCCGGCTGCCGCTGCTCGACATGGCGGCCCATCTGCCGTATCTGCGCGAGCGGTTGACGGCGGCGGGCGGCGCGGTGGAGACGCGCGCGGTGGCGGATCTGGCGGAGGCCGACGCGCCGGTGGTGGTCAACTGCACGGGGCTGGCGGCGCGGGAGCTGGTGCCGGACCCGTCGGTGCGGCCGGTGCGGGGGCAGTTGGTGGTCGTGGAGAACCCGGGCATCCGCACCTGGATGGTCACCACGGGCGCCGACGGCTCGATGGCGTACTTCTTCCCGCAGCCGGGGAGGCTGGTGCTGGGCGGCACGGCCGAGGAGGACGCGTGGTCCGCGCGGCCGGACCCGGGGACGGCGGAGGCGATCGTGCGGCGGTGCGCGGCGCTGCGTCCGGAGATCGCGGACGCCCGGGTGCTGGAGCACCGGGTGGGGCTGCGCCCCGCGCGGGACGCGGTCCGTCTCGAGCGCACCCGGCTGCCCGACGGGCGGGTGCTGGTGCACAACTACGGCCACGGCGGCGCGGGCGTCACCGTGGCGTGGGGCTGTGCGCGCCGGGCGGCGGAGCTGGCGACGGGGTGAGCGGCGCGGGGCGGGCGTCCCGCGCCCGCCCCGCGTCCCGGTCCGCCCCGCTGCGGGCGGGTCAGTGCTTCCCGATGGGGTCGCCCTCGACGTCCGGGCCGCGGCCCGGGCCGACGCGCAGCTCGAACTCGCCGTCGTACTTCTTGTGGCCCTGGATGACCGCGAGTTCGACCGCCTCGCTGCCCATCCTGTCGCGCACGATGAGCGGGTCACGCCGCAGGTCGCGCATGAGGGCCACGCACATGAAGAGCATCACGACGACGAACGGCGCCGCCGCGAGGATGGTGAGGTTCTGCAGACCGGTCAGCGCGTCGCCCTGGCCGCTGCCGACCAGCAGCATGATGGCGGCCACCGCTCCGGTCACGATGCCCCAGAACACCACCACCCAACGGTTCGGTTCGAGGGAGCCCTTCTGCGACAGGGTGCCCATCACCACGGAGGCCGCGTCCGCGCCGGAGACGAAGAAGATGCCCACGAGGACCATCACCAGCAGGCTGGTGGCGGTGGCGACGGGGTACTGCTGCAGCACCGCGAACAGGCGGCCCTCGGGGGTCGTCTCGTCACCGAGCCGGTTCTGCTCCTGCAGGCGCATGGCCGAGCCGCCGAAGATCGCGAACCAGACGAGGCTCACCGCGCTGGGCACGAGGATGACGCCGCCGATGAACTGACGGATGGTCCGGCCCCGGCTGATGCGGGCGATGAACATGCCGACGAAGGGCGTCCAGGAGATCCACCACGCCCAGTAGAAGACGGTCCAGCTGCCCAGCCAGTCGGCGACGCCCTCGCCGCCGCTGATCTCGGTGCGGCCGGCCAGTTCGGGCAGGTCCCCCAGATAGGCGAAGATCGACGTCGGCACCAGGTCCAGGATGAGGACGGTGGGGCCCGCGACGAACACGAACGCCGCGAGGATCACCGCCAGCACCATGTTGATGTTGGACAGCCACTGGATGCCCTTCTCCACACCGGACACCGCGGAGGCCACGAACGCCACGGTCAGCACCGCGATGATGCTGACCAGTAGTCCCGTGCCGACCTTTTCCAGCCAGCCGAGCTTCTCCACGCCGGAGCCGATCTGCAGCGCGCCCAGGCCGAGGGAGGCCGCGGAGCCGAAGATCGTCGCGATGATGGCGAGCACGTCGATGACCCGGCCGCCGGCCCCGTTGGCGTGCTTCTCGCCGATGAGCGGGGTGAACACGGCGCTGACGGTCTGCCGGCGGCGCCGGCGGAAGGTGCTGTAGGCGATGGCGAGGCCCACCACGGCGTAGACGGCCCAGGGGTGGAGCGTCCAGTGGAACAGGGTGGTGGCCATGGCGGTCGCCATGCGGTCCCCGTCGTCGGCCGGGCTGGTGCCGGGCGGGGGTGTGACGAAGTGCGCGAGGGGTTCGCTCACTCCCCAGAACATCAGGCCGATGCCCATGCCGGCGCTGAACATCATGGCGATCCAGGACACCGTGCGGAACTCCGGCTCCTCGCCCTCGGCGCCGAGGTGGATCCGCCCGTACCGGCTGGCCGCGAGCCACAGCGCGAAGACCACGAAGCCGGATGCGGCCAGCATGAAGCCCCAGCCACCGTTGTGCATCAGTCCGCCCAGCATGCTGGCGGACGCGCTCTCCAGGGAGTCCGTCCCGATGGCTCCCCAGAGGACGAAGGCCAGGGTGAGCACGGCGGTGACGCCGAACACCACCCGGTCGGTGCTGGGACGATTCCGCCCGGGCAGGCCCGCCTCGGAGCCGGGCAGCGGGCCTGCCGTGGAGTCCTTGTCGCTGTGGTGGTCCTGCGTCACAGGCGGCACCCTTTCGTCCGAGCCGTCGGGCGGAGATCCCTCCTCCCGATAGCCCCTTACCACCGATGGCGCAAAACTCACCTCATCGGCAGGATGTGACCGCCTGTCCTACGGCCAGGTGGTAGGTGGCACGGCCGTCCAGGAGCAGCGGGACGAGCGCCCGCAGCGACTGCCGCAGCGGCACGAGCACCCCGTCCCCGTCCTTGCGGACGTGTACGCCGTGCAGTGCCAGCTCGTCGCCCACGTCGGCGTACTGAGCGGCCGTGAGACGGTAGGCGCAGGGCGGGTCGGCGATCACCTCGTCCGGCTCCGCCGGGTCGTTGTCGGCGCCGCCCAGGTGGACCGGGCCCCGGTCGGCGTATCCGGCCACGCGGGCCCGGGTGGTGACCCTCTCGACCGTGGCGCGGTGGCCCCCGGCGAACCGGACCAGGCCGTCCAGCGCGGCGAGGTGGGACTCCACCCTGCGCCGGTTGTTGAGCGCCTCGTCGGCCTTCTCCGCCTCGGTGAGGGGGTCGACGCGACTCTCGATGAGCAGGCCCACACCGTGCTTGACGCCGGACATGTTGCGCAGGATGCGTTCCTGGCCGTCGCCCGCGGTCTGGCGGATCGGGTCGCCGGTGGCGGGGTCGGTCCAGATGCCGTAGGTGCCGGTGGAGTACCCGGCGGCCCCGGCGGCGGGACGGACGTGGTCCTCGGACAGGGACCGGGCGGTGTCGTGGACGGCCGGGTCGGTGTTGAGGTTGCGCGGCCAGAGGTCGAACAGGTCCTTGTCGTAGTACGGCGGGGTGGCGCCGTACTCGTGCAGGTCGTAGATCACGTCGGGCCGCCGGTCCCGGACGACGGCGGCCAGGGCGCGGCCCTCGGCGGTGGCGAGGGCGACGTGGTCGCGGTTGATGTCGACGCCGTCGCTGTTGCCCCGGGTGTCGGCGGCCCGGCCGTCGGGGTTGGCGGTGGGGACGACGAGCACCGTGGTGCGCTCCAGGAAGCGCCGGGTCGCCCGGTCCTTCGCGTACGCCAGGTCGCGGATCGTGGTGAGGCAGGCCTCCCGGCCCGAGGGTTCGTCACCGTGCTGGCTGCACACCAGGAGGACCTTGTTCGGGGTCCGGTCCGCGCCGATGCGGACGAGCCGCAGCGGGCGGTCCTGGGCGGTCGTGCCGATGCGGGTGACGTGGACGCGGGCGCTCGCGCGGTCGACGGTTTCGAGGAAGCGCCGCTCCTCGGGCTGGGTGGTCCAGCGGGCCCCGTTGCTCTGTTCGAAGCCGGTGCGCGGCGGGGCCGCGGTGTCGTGGGCCCCGGCCGCGGGCGCGGTGACGAGGGAGGCGGCGAGGGTCGTGAGGGCGGTGGCGGTGAGGATCGCGGCGCGTTTCATCGGGTCTCCCCCGGGACGCGGTGGGCGGTGGCGGCGGGCGGGCGGACGCCGTCCGGGTCGGCGTGCGGTGTCGTGACGGGCGGTCCGGACGTGGCGCGGGTGAAGGCGGCCGGGCCGCCGGTGAACGGGACCCGGGCGGTGGTGCGGGCAAGGTCGAGGGTGAGTGTCGGGGTGTCGGCCGGCGGGTCGATCAGGCCCCGGTCGGTGCCGGCGACGATCAGTGCGAGCCGGTGGCCGCGCGGGACGACGTGGTCGGTGGCGGCCAGGTCGAGGGTGAGGGTGTAGCGCCTGCCCGGGACCAGGGGTTCGCCCCGGCCGGTGCCGGCGTGTTCACCCAGGTCGGCCCAGCCGCGGCTGACGACGGTGTGGCCGACGTCGACGGTCGCGGCGCGGGTCTCCCGGTAGCAGGAGCTGTCGCCCTCGGTGCTCGGTCCCCAGCAGGTGCGCTCGGGCAGGGTGGTGATGCCTTCGCCGGATCCGGCGTAGTCGCGGACGGTGTCGGGGCCGAGGTCGACCAGGACGGCGGAGAGATGGGCCGTCGGCGCGCTGGGCGTGACGGTGACGGTGACCTCGGAGGAGCCTGCCAGGCGCAGGTCACGGGTGAGCGGGCGGGTGACGAAGCCCGCCTTGTCGGGCGTCGGGGTGTCGATCCGGGCGGCCCAGTCGGTCTCGCTCAGCCTCGGGTCGTCGGTGAAGGAGGCGGTGCCGCCGTCCCGGCGCAGGCCGAGGGTGCCGACGCCGTCCTGGGTGCCGCGGGCGGGGCGCAGGGTCACGGGGTGCGTGCCGCGCGGGGGCCAGGCGGTGGAGGTGACCCACTGGTCGGGGCCGCGTTCGATGTCGGCGACGGGTTCGCGGTCGATGCCGTTGTCGATGCCCTTGAGTTCGTGGTCGAACCAGCGGTGCAGGGTGCGCACCCACTCCGCGCGGCGGAAGTCGAAGGGGTCGACGTGTCCGGTCTGGGAGAGCCATATCTTGCGCCGTACGCCGTTCTTCGCGAGGGCGTCCCACCAGGGGCCGACGTGCCCCATGCGCACGTTGAGGTCCTGCATGCCGTGCACCAGGAAGACGCTGGCCCGGACCTTCTTCGCGGCACGCACGTAGTCGCGTTCGGTCCACAGCGGGGTGCGGTCGCCGGTGCGCGGGGCGCCGTCGACGAGTTTCCGGGCCACCTCGGCGCAGTTCTCGCGGGCCTCGGGGGTCTGGACGTAACGGGCGAGCCAGTCCGGGCCTGAGTCGTAGAGCGGGGCGCCCTGGGAGAAGTAGTAGTCGTACCAGGTGGAGATGGCGGCGATCGGGACGATGGTCTTCAGTCCCTTGACGCCGGTGGCGGCGACGCCGTTGGCGATGGTGCCGTCCCAGCTCTTGCCGATCATGCCGGTGCTGCCGTCGGTCCAGTCGGCCCGGACCCGTTCGCTCCCGGTCCGGCTGCTGTACGCCTTCGCGCGGCCGTTCAGCCAGTCGACGACGGCTTTGGCGGACTGGATGTCGGAGCGGCCGCCGACGTCCACGCAGCCGTCGGAGCGGCTGGTGCCGGCGAGGTCGACGCCGACGACGGCGTAGCCGCGCGGCACGAACCAGTTGTCGTAGAACAGCGGCATCCGCACGATGTCGCCGTGTCCGTCGTAGGTCTTGGTCTGGCTCTCGTTGCCCCGCCCGCAGCAGGAGTAGTACGGGCTGGCGTCCATGATGACGGGGACCTTGCGGCCCTTCCGGTCGGCCTCGCGGGGCCGGACGATGTCGACGGCGACCCGGTCGGTGCGTCCGTCGCGGTCCTCGTCGAGGCCGGTGTCCACCCAGACGGCCTCGCGGATCGCGTCGGCGTAGGAGTGGACGGGGCGGCTCTCCCGCGGAGCGGCGTCGGCCGCGGCGGGGGTGAGCAGAGTGGCCGTCAGGGCGGCGGTGGCCGCCGTCGCGAGCGTTCTCCAGGTCGTGGGGCGCATGCGTATCGGCATGCGCCGGACGGTACCCCGGTGAACGCCGGTGCAGAAGAGGGCGTCTGACGGTGCGTGAGGCCGGTGGGGGCGTCAGTCATGGTCGTGGACCGTGACCGGTATGCCCCGCCTGACCAGGCGTTCCTCGACGAGCGGCTCGACGCGGGACCACGTGCCGCCGGCGAGGCCGCAGCCGATGCGGGGTATGGGGACCGACGCGCCGAGTTCCCGCGCGTGAACGGCGAGGCGGTCCAGGGCCGTGTCGATGGCCTCGTGGCGGACGGGGACGCCCTTGCTGCCGGTGCGGACGCCTCGCTGGCCGATCATGTCGGCCACCCACACGTACCGCTCGACCTGGACGAGCTGCACCGCGCCCAGGCCGAAGTCGTTCGCGGCGCGGTCGCGGTGCCAGGCGCGGTACGCCGCCTCCGGCTCGGGCCGGCGGCGGGACAGGGCGAGGACGAAGCCCTTGCCCCACCCGCCGATGTCGTTGCACACATGGGCGATCACCTTGACGCCCTTCACCGACGGAACGGTGGCGTCACCCCGCACGTACCTGATCTCGGCCATGGCGGCACCGTACCGGCCGGCACCGCGCCGCCGGCCATTCACCGCCCGGCCGCGACCTTGCGGCGGACGCCGCCGTACCAGCCGGCGACCAGCGCCACGGCGATCAGCGGCACCAGCAGCAGCGTCCTGCGGCCCACCTCCGGGTCGTTCCACATCAGCACGATCACGGACGCCAGGAAGGCGATGGTGACGATCTCGGTGACCGGGCTGCCGGGCAGCCGGAACGAGGGCCGGGTGAGCAGGCCCGCGCGGGCGCGGCGGACGAACACCAGGTGGCAGATCATGATGATCACCCAGGTGCTGATGATGCCGAGGGAGGCGACGTTCAGCACGATCTCGAAGGCCTGGGCCGGCACGAGGAAGTTGAGGCCCACGCCGAGCACGCACACCGCGCAGGTCAGCAGGATGCCGCCGTAGGGGACCTGGCTGCGGTTCATGCGGGCGGTGAACTCGGGCGCGGAGCCCGCCGCGGCCATCGAGCGCAGGATGCGGCCGGTGGAGTACAGGCCGGAGTTGAGGGACGACATGGCGGCGGTGAGGACGACGAGGTTCATCACGTCACCGGCCGCCGGGACACCGATCTTCGACAGCACGGTGACGAAGGGGCTCTCGCCCGCCGAGTACATCGAGCCGGGCAGCAGCAGGGCGAGCAGGACGACGGAGCCGACGTAGAAGAGGGCGACGCGCCACATGATGGAGTTCACCGCGCGGGGGACGACCTTCTCCGGCTCGGCGGTCTCGCCCGCGGCGACGCCGACGAGTTCCAGGGCCGCGTAGGCGAAGATCACGCCCTGCATGACGAGGACGACCGGCATCACGCCGTGCGGCAGGACTCCGCCGTGGTCGGTGATCATGCCGATGCCGGGGGTGCCGCCGCCCACCTCGTGCCGCGTGGCGAGCAGGAAGATGCCGACCAGCATGAAGGCGACGAGGGTGGCGACCTTGACGATCGCGAACCAGAACTCCATCTCGCCGAAGATCTTCACGGAGATCAGGTTCACGGCCAGCACCACCGCGAGCGCGACCAGTGCGAGCACCCACTGCGGGATGTCGGTGAACGCGCTCCAGTAGTGCGTGTAGAGCGCGATCGCGGTGATGTCGGCGATGCCGGTGGTCGACCAGTTCAGGAAGTACATCCAGCCGGCGACGTACGCGCCCTTCTCGCCGAGGAACTCGCGCGCGTACGACACGAAGGATCCGGACGACGGCCGGTACAGGACCAGTTCGCCCAGGGCGCGGACGACGAAGAAGGCGAAGACGCCGGCGACCAGGTAGGCCAGCGCCAGGGCGGGGCCCGCGTCGCGCAGGCGTCCTCCGGCTCCCAGGAAGAGGCCGGTGCCGATCGCCCCGCCGATGGCGATCATGTTGACGTGACGGGCCTTGAGGTCCTTGCTGTAGCCGGCGTCGCCCGCGTCCGCGGGCGTCGGGGCCGCCGTGGACGATGCGGCCGGTGCCGTGCTGGCGGCGTCCTTGCTCACGGGTGGTTCCACTTTCTGGTGCGCCGGGGCTGATCGCGCCCGGCTGTCCGGTTGACCTGGGCCGGCGCGCTCGATCACGGCACGGACCGAGGTGGCGCCTTTCCGGATGTGCGCCCGCGCATGCGGTGGCCTGCGTCACACGGCTGGTCCGCTCGCGGCGCGGACGGGAACACCGGAGGGCCGTCGCGCGCCGCGGCGGCCCTCCGGCGCGCGCCGCGGCGGCCCTCCGGCGCGCGCCGCGGCGGGATCGACAGCGGAGGTGTCACAGCACCGGTGGGACAGCGATACTGCTGCACATGACGACCGAGACCGAGGCCCTGACGATCGACGAGCTGGCGGCCCGGGCGGGGGTCACCGTGCGCACGGTCCGCTTCTACGGCACGAAGGGCCTGCTGCCGCCTCCGGTGCTCGGTCCCCGGCGGGTCGGCCGCTACGGCCGGGAGCACCTGGCGCGGCTGGAACTGATCGAGGAACTGCAGAGCCGGGGCATGACCCTGGCCGCGATAGAACGCTACCTGGCCCAGCTTCCGCCGGACCTGAGCGTGCGCGACCTGGCCGTGCAGCGGGCGGTGGTGGCGTCCTGGGCGCCGGGCACCGTGGAGACGGTCTCCCGTACGGAGCTGGAGCGCCGGGCGGGGCGTGCGCTGGGTGAGGAGGAGCTGAAGCGGCTGGCGGCGATGGACGTCGTCGAGCGGGCCGACGGGTCCGGCGCCGGCCATGACGACGAGGTCTTCCGGGTCGACGCCGGTCTGCTGCGGCTCGGTGTCGAGCTGCTGGACGTGCCGCTGTCGCACGAGTCGGTCCTGGCCGCCCGCGCGGTCCTCACCGAGCACTCCCGCGCGGCCGCCCGCGAGCTGTCGCGGCTGCTGCGCGACGCGGTGGCGGACCAGGGCACGCGGGACGTGCGGTCCCTGTCCGCCCGCATGCATCCGCTCGTGGTGCAGGCGCTGCTCACCACCTTCCAGCGGTCGCTGAAGGAGGAGCTGCGGGAGTGGCTCGACGAGGAGGGGTGACCCGGCGGGCCTTCCGTCGCGGAAGGCCCGCCGTGATCAGCGGGCGTCCCTGAAGACCTCGCCCTTCTCCGCCTTCTCCACCAGCAGGGCGGGCGGGGTGAAGCGCTCGCCGTAGCGCTCGGCGAGTTCCCGGGCGCGGGCGACGAAGCCGGACAGGCCCCCCTCGTAGCCGTTGATGTACTGCAGGACGCCGCCGGTCCAGCCGGGGAAGCCGATGCCGAGGATGGAGCCGATGTTGGCGTCGGCGACGGAGGTCAGCACGCCCTCCTCCAGCAGCCGGACGGTGTCCAGCGCCTCGGAGAACAGCATCCGCTCCTGCATGTCACGGAACGGGACGGTGTGTCCGGGCCTGGTGAAGTGCTCGCGCAGGCCGGGCCACAGCGGGCCCCGCCTGCCGCTCTCGTCGTAGTCGTAGAAGCCGGCGCCGCCGGAGCGGCCGGTGCGGCCGAACTCGTCGACCATGCGGTCCACGACCGCCTCGGCCGGGTGCGGGGTCCAGGTGCCGCCCGCCTCCTCGACGGCCCGCTGCGTCTCGCGGCGGATCTTGCGCGGGAGGGTGAGGGTGAGCTCGTCCATGAGGGAGAGCACCTTGGCCGGGTAGCCCGCCTGGGCCGCCGCCTGCTCGACCGACGCGGGCTCGATGCCCTCACCGACCATCGCCACGCCCTCGTTGATGAAGTGGCCGATGACCCGGGAGGTGAAGAAGCCGCGCGAGTCGTTGACCACGATCGGGGTCTTGTTGATCTGCCGGACCAGGTCGAAGGCGCGGGCGAGGGCCTCGTCGCCGGTGCGCCCGCCCTTGATGATCTCGACGAGCGGCATCTTGTCGACGGGCGAGAAGAAGTGCAGCCCGATGAAGTCCTCCTGCCGCTCGACGCCCTCGGCAAGCGCGGTGATGGGCAGGGTGGAGGTGTTGGAGCAGAGCAGTGCGTCCGGCGCGACGACGTTCTGCACCTCCTGGAACACCTTGTGCTTGAGGGAGGTGTCCTCGAAGACGGCCTCGATCACCGCGTCGCAGCCGGCGAGGTCGGCGGCCTCGGCGGTGGGCGTGATCCGCGCGAGCAGCGCGTCGGCCTTCTCCCGCGTGGTGCGGCCCCGGGAGACGGCCTTGGCGCACAGCTTCTCGGAGTAGGCCTTGCCCTTGAGCGCGGCCTCGAGCGTGACGTCCTTGAGGACGACGTCGATGCCGGCGCGGGCGCAGGAGTAGGCGATCCCGGCGCCCATCATCCCGGCGCCGAGGACCGCGACCTTGGTGACCTTGCGGGCGGGGACGTCCTTCGGGCGTCCGGCGCCGGAGTTGACGGCCTGGAGGTCGAAGAAGAACGCCTGGATCATGTTCTTCGACGTCTGTCCGGCGGCCAGCTCCACGAAGTAGCGGGCCTCGATCACCTGGGCGGTCTCGAAGTCGACCTGGGCGCCCTCGACGGCGGCGGCCATGATGTTGCGCGGGGCCGGGTAGGGGGCGCCGCCGGTCTGCTTGCGCAGGTTGGCCGGGAAGGCGGGCAGGTTGGCGGCGAACTTGGGGTGCGACGGGGTGCCGCCGGGGATGCGGTAGCCGGGCCGGTCCCAGGGCTGCGCGGACTCGGGGTGGGCGTCGATGAAGGCGCGGGCCTTGGCGAGCATCTCCTCGCGGGTCTCGGCCACCTCGTCGACCAGGCCGTTCTCCAGGGCGCGGCGCGGGTTGTACTGGGTGCCCTGGAGGAGCACCTTCAGCAGCGCGTCGGTGATGCCGAGCAGGCGGACGGTGCGGACCACTCCGCCGCCGCCGGGCAGCAGGCCGAGGGTGACCTCGGGGCAGCCGATCTTGGAGCCGGGGGCGTCCAGCGCGATGCGGTGGTGGCAGGCCAGGGCGAGCTCGTAGCCGCCGCCGAGGGCCGCGCCGTTGATGGCGGCGACGACCGGCTTGCCGAGGGTCTCCATGCGGCGCAGCTGGCGCTTGAAGGCCAGGCCGCCGTCGAACAGCTCCTGCGCGGTGTCGGGGGTGACGCGGATCAGGTCGCGCAGGTCGCCGCCGGCGAAGAAGGTCTTCTTGGCGGAGGTGAGGACGACGCCGCGGATGGAGTCCTTCTCCGCCTCCAGGCGGTCGGTGATCGCGGCGAACGACTCGCGGAACGCCTTGTTGACGGTGTTCGCGGACTGGTTGGGGTCGTCGAGGACGAGGGTGACGACGCCGGTGTCGTCCTGCTCCCAGCGGATGGTGGTGGACTCGCTGCTCATGAGGGTGTGCTCCAGGTGATCCGTCGGGAGGGGGTCAGATGCGCTCGACGATGGTGGCGATGCCCATGCCGCCGCCCACGCAGAGTGTGGCGAGCCCGTAGCGCTTGTCCTGGCGTTCCAGTTCGTCGACGAGGGTGCCGAGGATCATCGCGCCGGTGGCGCCGAGCGGGTGGCCCAGGGCGATGGCGCCGCCGTTGACGTTGACCTTGTCAAGCGACAGGCCCATGTCCTTCACGAACCGCAGCACGACGGCGGCGAACGCCTCGTTGATCTCGACGAGGTCGATGTCGTCGATGGTCAGTCCGGCCTTGGCGAGCGCCTTGCGGGTGGCGGGCGCCGGGCCGGTGAGCATGATGGTCGGCTCGGAGCCGGACACGGCGGCGGAGACGATGCGGGCGCGCGGGGTGAGGCCGTAGCGCTCGCCGACCTCCCTGGAGCCGATCGCGACGAGGGCGGCGCCGTCGACGATGCCGGAGGAGTTGCCGGCGTGGTGGACGTGGTCGATCTTCTCGACCCAGTGGTACTTCTGGAGCGCGACGGCGTCGAAGCCGCCCAGCTCGCCGATGTCCGCGAAGGACGGCCTGAGCTTCCCGAGGGAGTCGGCGGTGGTGCCGGGGCGCAGGTGCTCGTCGTGGTCGAGGACGACGAGGCCGCTGCGGTCCTTCACCGGGACGACGGACCGTTCGAAGCGGTTCTCCTTCCAGGCGTTGGCGGCGCGCTCCTGCGAGAGGGCGGCGTACTCGTCGACGTCCCGGCGGGAGAAGCCCTCGATGGTGGCGATGAGGTCGGCGCCGATGCCCTGCGGCACGAAGTTGACGTCGAGGTTGGTCATCGGGTCGTTGAACCAGGCGCCGCCGTCGGAGGCCATCGGCACCCGCGACATGGACTCCACGCCGCCCGCGAGGACGAGGTCCTCCCAGCCCGAACGAACCTTCATCGCGGCCATGTTGACCGCTTCGAGTCCCGAGGCGCAGAAGCGGTTCTCCTGGACGCCGGCCACCGTGTCGGGCAGACCGGCGGCGATGGCGGCGATCCGGGCGATGTCGGAGCCCTGGTCGCCGACCGGGCCGACGACGCCGAGCACGATGTCGTCGACGGCGGCCGGGTCGAGTCCGGGGAAGCGGGCGCGGATCTCGTGGATCAGCCCGACGACCAGGTCGATGGGCTTGGTGCCGTGCAGGGCGCCGTTCGCCTTGCCGCGCCCGCGCGGGGTGCGGATCGCGTCGTACACATACGCTTCGGTGCTCACGAGGAGGCCTTTCGCTGAGGGTTCGAGGGCGGGGACACCAGGCCGGGTACGCCCCAGTCGCGGGCCACGTCCTCGGTGTCGGCGCCCGGCCGGGCGGGCCCGGTGCGGACGGTGGTGGGCGTCGCGGAGAACCGCGGTGCCGGGGCGGGCTGGGTGATGCCCGCGTGGTCGGTGAAGGTGGCGCGGGCGGCGAGGTGCGGGTGGTGCGGGGCCTCGCGCAGCGACAGCACCGGCGCCACGCACGCGTCGGTGCCCTCGAACAGGGTTGTCCAGGCGTCGCGGGTGCGGGAGGCGAACCGCTCGGCCACCCGGGTGCGCAGTTCGGGCCAGCGGGTGACGTCGCCGTGCGCCCCGGCGAGGTCGTCGAGGTCCAGCAGGCGCAGGAACTCGGCGTAGAAGCGCGGCTCCAGGGCGCCGACGGCCATGTGCCCGCCGTCGGAGGTCTCGTAGGTGCCGTAGTAGGGGCAGCCGCCGTCGAGGAGGTTGGCGCCGCGCCGGTCCTGCCAGGCGCCGGCGGCGAGCATCCCGTGGATCATCGAGGTGAGGTGGGCGGTGCCGTCGACGATGGCGGCGTCGACGACCTGTCCGGTGCCGGTGGCGCGGGCGTGGTGCAGGGCGGCGAGGACGCCCACGGCCAGGTAGAGGGAGCCGCCCGCGTAGTCGCCGAGCAGGTTGGCGGGGGCGACCGGGGGCCTGCCGGGCTCGCCGGTCATGCCGAGGGCGCCGGTGACGGCGATGTAGCCGATGTCGTGTCCGGCGCGGTCGGCGAGGGGGCCGTCCTGGCCCCAGCCGGTCATCCGGCCGTAGACCAGGCGCGGGTTGCGGGCCCGGCAGTCCTCGGGGCCGACACCGAGACGTTCGGCGACGCCGGGGCGGTAGCCCTCGACGAGGATGTCGGCGCGCTCGGCGAGGCCGAGGACGCGGCAGGGGCCGTCCGGGGCCTTCAGGTCGACGACCACGGAACGTTTGTTGCGGTTGGTGACGTCACGCGCGGGGTCGATGCCGAGTCCGGGGCCGTCGGGCCGGTCGACGCGTACGACGTCGGCGCCCAGGTCGGCGAGGAGCATGGCCGCGAACGGGCCGGGGCCGATGCCGGCCAGCTCGACCACGCGCACGCCGGTGAGCGGGCCGTGGTCCGGCGCCGTCGCCTCCGTCATCGAGCCCCCATCGGCTGTGACACTCCTGGTGTAACACCTGCGATGTTAAGAACCTCGCCCACCCGGCACAAGGGCGGGCGAGCAAGCGCTTGGCCACTCTACGGGGGCGGCCTCCGCCCCGGCCCCGGGCCGGGGCGTCTCACCGGGTCTCGACCTGCGCCGTCCGCGCGTCGAGCTCCCCCACCCGGCGCTTCGTGGCGACCGTGCGGTAGCTCTCCTCCACCCAGTCGCACAGCAGCTCGGCCGCCGGGGCGCCCGCGGGCTCCAGCGGGACGCGCACCCAGCCGGCCCGGCCCAGGCCGTACCCGGCGGGCTCGGCGCCGGGGCAGGCGAGCGCGTGGGCGTGCGCCGTCTCGTCGGTGAGCTTCACGGTCACCGCGACCGGATGGCCGCCGTCGCCGCCGCCACCAAGGAAGACGAACACCTTCTTGTCGACCTTGGCGACGGTGTCGCCCCAGGGATGCTCCTCGGTGGCCCCGGGCAGACGAAGTGCCCAGTCGCGCACTTTCTCCCACTTCCTCAGGGCGTTGCGTGGCACGGCCATCGCTTTCCTCCGGGCTCGTCGTCGGGCTCCGCACCCTTCACGCTAGCCTCGGCCACCGACAGCGGCGCGGCTGCACGACCAAGGGGTGTCATGAGCAGGCTGAGCAGGACGGACCGTCCGTACGACATCGTGCTCTTCGGGGCGACCGGTTTCGCGGGGACGCTGACCGCGGAGTACCTGGCCGCGCACGCGCCGGAAGGGCTGCGCTGGGCGGTCGCCGGCCGCAGCGGGCGGAAGCTGGAGGAGCTGCGGGAGCGGCTGCCGGGCGGCGAGAAGGTGGGCGTGCTCCGGGCGGACGTGTCCGACCCGGCCTCGCTGCGCGCCCTCGCCGAGCGGGCGCGCGTGGTGGCCACCACCGTCGGGCCGTACGTCGAGTACGGCGAGGGGCTCGTCGCCGCCTGCGCGGACACCGGCGCGGACTACGTCGACCTGACGGGTGAACCGGAGTTCGTGGACCTGATGTACGTCCGGCACGACGCCCGCGCGCGGGAGACCGGGGCGCGGCTGGTGCACGCCTGCGGTTTCGACTCGGTCCCGCACGACCTGGGCGCGTATTTCACGGTGCGGCAGCTGCCGGAGGGCGTGCCGCTGACCGTCGACGGCTACGTCACCGCCGACGCGGCCTTCTCGGGCGGCACGTTCGCCTCGGCCATGAACCAGTTCGCCCGGCCGGGCCGGCTGCGGGCCGCCGCCCGGGACCGCCGGCGTCACGAACCCCGGCTGGTGGGCCGCCGTGCCTCCGCCCCGACGGGCACCCCGCGCTACGCGCCCGAGGTCGACGCCTGGGCGCTGCCCCTGCCGACGCTCGACGGCCAGGTCGTGCGCCGCTCGGCCAAGGCGCTGGCCCGGTACGGTCCCGACTTCCGCTACCGGCACTACGCCGCCGTGCGCAGTCTGCCGGTCGCCCTGGGCGGGGTGGCGGCGGTCGGGGCGCTGGTCACGGCGGCCCAGATCCCGCCGCTGCGCCGCGCGCTGTCCGACCGGCTGAAGCCCGGCGAGGGGCCGAGCGCCGAGAAGCGGGCGCGCAGCTGGTTCACGGTCCGCTTCGTCGGCGAGGGCGGCGGACGGCGGGTCTGCACGGAGGTCTCGGGCGGCGACCCGGGCTACGACGAGACGGCGAAGATGCTGGCCGAGAGCGCCCTGTGCCTCGCCCTCGACGACCTCCCCCCGACGTCGGGCCAGGTCACGACGGCGGTGGCGATGGGCGACACACTGATCACCCGCCTCCAGGCGGCGGGCATCCGCTTCCGGGTGGCGGCAGTCCGCTGATTCCGGGCGGCGGGGGTCCGCCGACGGCCGCCGGGGTCCTCGCGGGTGCCCGGGTCAGAGCTGCCAGGTGATCAGGGTGTAGATCATGCCCGTCACCCAGCCCAGACCCGCCAGGACCGCGAGGGTCAGACCCAGCGTGACCGCTCGGCCGGTGGGACGTGCGGGAGTGCGGCGGTGTCCTGCGGTGCGGTGTGTCGGCATGCCGATCACCCTGCCGTCGGACGGCAGTTCGGACATCCGTACGCGTACTCACTCCCGGGTGAGTGCCGGTGCGGCCTCGCGCAGGGCGCGGCGGCAGAGGGCGTCCGCCCTGCGGGTCGTCTCGGGGAGGCGGTAGGCGGGGGTCAGGGCGAGCGTGTGGGCGCAGGCGTTGTCCAGGCTCACCCGGTGGCCGACCGAGACGAACACCGGCTTGACGCCGTCCCTGGTGCGCAGGGCGCGGCCGACCTCCTCGGGGCCGGACAGCAGCGGGGACGTGCTGCCGCGCGGGGCGGCGGGTTCGTCGTAGGTGAAGGTGAAGGGGTTCTTGGCCACGCCGATCGTCGGCAGCCCGGTGAGGACTCCCAGGTGGCCGGCGAGGCCGAATCGGCGGGGGTGGGCGAGGCCGTAGCCGTCGCAGACCACCAGGCCGGGCTCACACGGCAGGGCCTCCAGGGCGGCCAGCACGGTGGGGAGCTCGCGGAAGGCCAGCAGCCCGGGGACGTAGGGGAAGGAGATCCGGCCGACGGCCGTGGACTCGGCGACGACGTCCAGGGTGGCCGCGTCCAGCACGACGGCGGCCGCGGCGACGACGTCCCGCTCGTCGTCGTAGGCCACGTCGACCCCAGTGACCCGGCCGGTGCCGGGGGGCGGCCCCGGTTCGTCGAGCACCACCCGCTCACGCAGCGTGTCCTGGACCGCGCGGGCCTCTTCCTCGGTGACGGGCCAACCGGCCGGTGTGCGTACGGTCGTCATGGTGCCCCGAGCCTACGGGGCGGGGCGCTCCGCGCGGAGGCGGGCTCACTTGCCGAGCGCCCGCTGCAGCTGGCTCTTGTTCATGCTCGAACGGCCCTCGACGTTCCGCTTCTTGGCCTCTTCGTACAGCTGGTCGCGGGTGGGGCCCTGGGAGCCCTTGCCGGACCGCTGGCCACCGCGCTTGCCGGACGACATGTCCTGCGTCGACGTCCTGCTGGCGGTCTTGGACTCGCCGGACCGGGCACGTTCCTTGTTCACCGTCCGGGCGGCGATCTCCTCGGCGCGCCCGGTGCTCTCGCCCCGGTCCTTCGCGCTCTCCTTGATGTGCTCGTACTGACGCTCCCGCTTGGGGCTGGAACCGCGTGGCATGTCCGCTCACTTTCTCTCGCGCTTCGCGAGCGCTCGGTCGCGTACAGCGGTCGGGTACCCCGGCCGGCGGGATGTAGGGCAGGGCGGAGACGTCACTGCTCCAGTCGGGCGACCCGCCCCCGCTCCCCCGCCGCCCAGCAGGACCGGTCGGGCGTGCAGTCGACGGTGTCGTACGAGCCGGTGTCGACGGTCCGCCAGGTGCGCCCGCCGTCGGTGGTCAGGTCGGTGCCGGTGGGGCCGACGGCGAGGGCGTCGGTGCGGCTGTGCGGGAGCCAGGCGACACCGGAGCGGTAGGCGGGCGGGGAGCCGGCGGCCGTCCGCCAGGTGCGGCCGCCGTCCGAGGTGCGCGCGGCGGCGTCGGGCGAGGTCTGCCCGGGGTTGAAGTCGCCGCCCACGGCCAGACCGTGGTGGCGGTCGCGGAAGGCGAGGGCGAAGACGCCGCGCGCCGGGTCGCCGGCCGGGATCGTGGTGTCGGTGACCGTCCAGGTGCGGCCGCGGTCGGCGGAGTGCAGCACACGCGCGCGTGCCGCTCCCCCGGTGGCCAGCCAGACGTCCTTCGGCCCGGACGACACCAGGCACTGGCCGCTCGCCGCGAAGCCGGCCTCGCCGTCGAGCGCCGGGGGCATGCCGGTGTCGGGGAGCACCGCCCAGGAGCGGCCGCCGTCGCGGGTCGACAGGATACGGAACTTCCCGTCCACGGGGTCACTCATGGCGAGTCCGTGGCGGTGGTCGAAGAAGGTGAGGCAGTCGTAGAAGGCGCGGGTGTCGGGGTTGCGGAAGGTCTCCGTCCAGGTCGCCCCGCCGTCGTCCGTGCGGTAGACCCGGGAGTCCTCGCCCTCCCCGATGGCCAGCACGACGGCCCGCCGCGCGTCGAACGCCTCGACGTCCCGGAACTGAAGCGCGTCCGCGCCGCGCGGTGAGACGTCCCGCCAGGTCCGGCCGCCGTCCGTGGTGCGCAGCACGGTGCCGAGGGTGCCGGCCGCCCAGGCGGTGTTCCGGCTGACGGCGGCCAGACCGCGGAACCGGACGTCCGGTGCGCCGGTGTCCTTCAGCGACCAGTGCGGGGTGCCGCCCCTCGGGCCCTGCGCCTGGGCCGGCACGGCCGTGAGGGCGGCCAGGGCCGCCGCGCACACGGCAGCCGCGGTCACCCGCCGGAGGTGCCGTCCCACCGGCCCTGTCCGTGCCGTCCGGCTCGTCGGTCCCGTCGGTCCCGTCCGTCGCGTACTTCCCGAGCGCCTCATGGCGGGGGAAGCTAGTCCACCGGCCGGGTGCCGTCCAGAGCGCCTCGTCCCGGGGGCCCGCCCCGCGGTGCCCACGCCCAAGTGGCCCGTAAAGCACGGGAGGAGAGACGGGTCACTCGGGTGCATGAAGGCGGTGACAGAGGTCACTCGCTCTCCATGCGCACGGAATGGCCGATTCCAGCGTCTCTTCCCGTAGCCGACCGACACGATCCGCCCGGAAGCCCGCCCAGCCGTCACGAGGGAGCAAGGCGTTGTCCACCGTCATCGAGCAGCCCGTAGAGGCCCGCCTGGTCGCCGCAGCGCCGCGGATGGCCGACATCCCCGCCACGCTGCACTACGACGGCGACGACCCGTTCGCCGTCCGCATGACCTTCCCCGCTCCCGCGACGCTCGAAGGCGTCGACGTGTGCTGGACGTTCGCCCGTGACCTGCTCGCCGCGGGCATGGAGGCCCCGGAGGGCCACGGCGACGTACGGGTGCGCCCGTACGGCTACGACCGCACGGTGCTGGAGTTCCACGCCCCGGAGGGGACGGCCGTGGTGCACGTCCGCTCGGGCGAACTGCGCCGCTTCCTGGAGGCGACGAGCGAACTGGTCCCGACCGGCCTCGAACACCTCCGCCTCGACCTGGACCACGACCTGGCGGAACTGATACGGGACGCGTGAGCGGTTCCGCGGGACGGGGACGCCCCGCGGAACGGGAGTACGCGCGGAAGCAAAGGGGGCCGGGAGACGGCCCCCTGAGGGAATTGACCGAGGGTTTCAACGCCCCCTGGGCAGTGACGGTGTCGGAGCCGTGTCCCGCAGGGCCGTGCGGAGTTCGTCGAGGACGGCCGCGAAGGCCGGGGACGTCTCCGAGGCGCGGGCGGACAGGAACCCGGTGGGCGGCGTGTCGTCGGCCCCGAGCGGAAGACCGGCCGCGGTCGCCAGGGTCAGCACGGTCGCGGTCGTCGCGGAGACCTCCTCCGCCGCCGCGGACCCGGACAGGATCCGCCGGGCCTCCTCGCGCAGGGCGTCCGCGCGGGCGGTGTCGGCCAGGACGTGATCCACGGACGGGAACACGCCGAGGATCCGGTGCTTCTCGGCCCGCAGGACGCCTTCGGCCACCAGGTGCTCGCGGACCGCGTCCAGGGTGTACCGCGCGTGCAGCGTCACCCAGGTGCGCCAGCGGTGCGGGAAGGATTCGCTGACCAGCTCCAGGAGCCCGTCCAGCGCCGGGTCGCCGGTGCGCGAGTCGAGGTCGCGCGGGGTCGCGATGCCGTCGTCGTCGACGAGCAGCCCGCGCCGGGCGAGGTCGGCGAGCGCGCCGGCCCGCACCACGGGGGCCGCCCGGGTGGGGTCGGTGTCCCAGGCCAGCAGGCACAGGCGGGCCGGCAGGGAGAGCGGGCCGTTGGGCACGGGGCCTCCTCGGTGCGGGGACGCGAGGTGCGTCGATGGGTGCGAAAAACGCGTTGACGGCCGGTGCGGCCGCCCCTAACGTTTCCCTCGGTTCTGTTGCCGTCGATGGGAGAAGGACGTTGCTCGTCTGAGGTTCTGAGACACCGCGTCACACCGTTCTCAGGTGTGTGCGCAGCGTGCGACCTCGGCGTTCGAGCCGTCCTCGCGGACCCTCCGCGACAGGGCTTTTCTCATGCCACGGATTCCTTCCCGGCTGCCGGTCGTCGTCCCGCGGTGTCTCGATACGCGTGTGCCCCTGATCGCCCTCAGCAACCGCGGAGGCCCGCATGTCCGCTTCTCTCACCTGTACCTCCCTGTCCTTCACCTGGCCCGACGGCACCGTCGTCTTCGAGGACCTCGACGTGGCGTTCGGCCCCGGCCGCACCGGTCTCGTCGGCGTCAACGGGTCGGGCAAGTCCACCCTGCTGAAGCTGATCGCCGGCGAGCTCACCCCGACGGACGGCTCCGTCCGGGTGGCCGGCGAGGTCGGCTGGCTGCCGCAGAACGTCACGCTGGACACCGCGCTGACGGTCGACGAGGCCCTCGGCATCGCCGGCAAGCGCGCCGCGCTGCACGCCATCGAGGCGGGCGACGTCGCCGAGGAGCACTTCGAGACCGTCGGCGACGACTGGGACGTGGAGGAACGCGCCCTGGCCACGCTGGGCGAGCTCGGCCTCGGTCACATCGGCCTGGACCGCACCGTCGGCGAGGTGTCGGGCGGCGAGTCGGTGCTGCTGCGGCTGGCGGCGCTGCTGCTGCGCCGCCCCGACGTGCTGCTGCTCGACGAGCCCACCAACAACCTCGACCTGTACGCCCGTCGGCGCCTCTACGCCGCCGTCGAGAGCTGGCCGGGCGTCATGGTCGTGGTCAGTCACGACCGGGAACTGCTCGACCTGGTCGACCAGATCGCGGACCTGCGCGCGGGCGGGATCACCTGGTACGGCGGCAACTTCACCGCGTACGAGGAGGCCCTGGCCGTCGAGCAGGAGGCGGCCGAGCGCATGGTGCGGGTCGCCGAGGCCGATCTGCGCAAGCAGAAGCGCGAACTGGCCGACGCGCAGGTCAAGCTGGCACGCCGCAAGCGGTACGGCCAGAAGATGTGGGACCAGAAGCGTGAGCCGAAGATCGTCATGGGTGCCCGCAAGCGGGCGGCGCAGGAGTCCGCCGGCAAACACCGCATCATGCACGAGGAGAAGCTCGCCGAGGCCAAGGAGCGGCTCGACGACGCGGTGGAGGCGGTGCGGGACGACGACGTGATCCGGGTCGACCTGCCGTTCACCGCCGTGCCGCCGGGCCGGGAGGTCCTCACGCTCATGGACCTGGAGCTGGCGTACGGCGCGCGGGTGACCGGCGGGTTCGACCTGCGGGGCCCCGAGCGGGTGGCGCTGATCGGGCGCAACGGCGCGGGCAAGACGACGCTGCTGCGGACGATCGCCGGGGAGCTGGAGCCGGTCTCCGGCGAGACCCGGGCGCACGTGCCACTGCGCTTCCTGCCGCAGCGACTCGACGTCCTCGACCCGGCGCTGAGCGTCGCGGAGAACGTGGCGCGGTTCGCCCCGGGCGCCACCAACAACCGGATCAGGGCGCGGCTCGCCCGCTTCCTGTTCCGCGGCGGCCGCGCCGACCAGCGGGCGGACACCCTCTCCGGCGGCGAACGCTTCCGCGCGACCCTCGCCGCGCTGATGCTGGCGGAGCCGGCGCCGCAGCTGCTGATGCTGGACGAGCCGACGAACAACCTCGACATGGCGAGCGTCCGGCAGCTCACCACCGCCCTGGAGTCGTACGAGGGGGCGCTGGTCGTGGCCAGTCACGACCTGCCGTTCCTGGAGTCTCTCGGCATCACCCGCTGGCTGCTGATGGAGGGAGGGGAGCTGAGGGAAATCACGCCGGAAGCTGTCGGGTATCCCGCCTAACGTCGGCGGCATGACCCAGCAGGACGCGTATCTCACCCTCACCGGGGCCACGGAGAACAACCTCAAGGACGTCTCGCTCCGCATCCCGAAGGGCCGGCTGACCGTGTTCACCGGCGTTTCGGGATCGGGAAAGTCGTCCGTCGTCTTCGACACGATCGCGGTCGAGTCGCAGCGCCAGCTCAACGAGACGTACACCTGGTTCGTCCGCAACCGGCTGCCCAAGTACGAGCGGCCGCACGCGCGGGCGCTGGAGAACCTGACCCCGGTGATCGTCGTCGACCAGCGGCCGGTCGGCGGCCACTCCCGGTCGACGGTGGGCACGATGACGGACGTGCACTCGGTGCTGCGGGTGCTGTTCTCCCGGCACGGCACGCCGAGCGCCGGCCCGGCGACGGCGTACTCGTTCAACGATCCGTCGGGCATGTGTCCCGGCTGCGACGGTCTGGGCCGGACCGTACGGCCGGACTGGGACCGCATCCTCGACCCGGACCGTTCCCTCGCCGAGGGGGCGATCCGGTTCCCGCCGTTCGCCCCGGGCACCTGGCAGGGGCAGGCGTACACCCACAGCGACGAGCTGGACCCGCACCGGCCGGTGCGGGACTTCACGGCCGCCGAGCGGGAGTTCCTGATGCGGGGACGGCCCGGCAGCAAGGTCACCGTGCGGGGCACCGGCGGCACCTGGACCACCGACTACGAGGGGCTGGCCGACCGCTTCGAACGGCTGTACCTGAAACGGGACCTGGCGGGGATGAGCCAGAGGACCCGGGACACGGTGCGGGAGTTCCTCGCCGAGGGCCTCTGCCCCGACTGCGGCGGGGCCCGGCTGAACACGGCGGCGCTGGCGTCCCGGATCGACGGACGCCACATCGCCGACCTCTCGGCGATGCAGGTGTGCGACCTCGTCCCGGTGCTGCGCACGATCGACGACCCGGTGGCCGGTCCGGTCGCCGCGGCCGCCGTCGCCGCGCTGGAGCGGATCGACCGGATCGGCCTCGGCTATCTGAGCCTGGACCGCGAGACGTCCACGCTCTCCGGGGGCGAGGGCCAGCGGCTGAAGACCGTACGGCACCTGGGCTCCAGCCTGACCGGGATGACGTACGTCTTCGACGAGCCGAGCGTCGGACTGCACCCACGCGACGTGCACCGGCTGGGCGAACTGCTGCTGCGGCTGCGCGACAAGGGCAACACCGTGCTGGTGGTCGAGCACGACCCGGACGTCATCGCGCTGGCCGACCACGTCGTCGACATGGGGCCGGGTGGCGGCGCCGACGGCGGCAGGGTGGTGTTCGAGGGGACACCGCGGGAGCTGGCCGCCTCGGACACGCTGACCGGGCGGTGCCTCGGGCGGCGCACGACGGTCAAGGAGTCGGTGCGTGCGCCGGCGGGCGAGCTGTGGGTGAAGGGCGCCGGGCGGCACAACCTGCGGGACGTCACCGTGCGGTTCCCGGCCGGGGTGCTGACCGCCGTGACCGGGGTGGCCGGGTCGGGCAAGAGCACCCTGGTCGCCGAGTTCACCGCGGCCCACCCGGAGGCGGTGGTGGTCGACCAGTCCTCCATCGGCATCTCCGGGCGGTCCACCCCGGCGACGTACCTCGGGGTCATGGACACCGTGCGGAAGATCTTCGCCCGGGAGACGGGCGCGGAGCCGGGGCTGTTCAGCTTCAACTCCGACGGCGCCTGCGGGACGTGCGGCGGGCGCGGGCTGCTGCACACGGACCTCGCGTTCATGGACCCGGTGACCACGACCTGCCCCGACTGCGAGGGACGGCGGTTCGACGAGGAGGTGCTCCGCCTGACGGTCGGCGGACGCTCGGTCGCCGACGTGCTGGAGATGACCGCCGGCGAGGCGCTGGACTTCTTCCACGACACGGGCGTACGGCGGCGGCTGCGCGCCCTGCGGGACGTCGGCCTCACCTACCTCACGCTGGGCCAGCCGCTGTCCACCCTGTCCGGCGGGGAGCGGCAGCGGCTGAAGCTGGCGACCCGGCTGCACCGGGACGGGGCGGTGTACGTCCTCGACGAGCCGACGACGGGGCTGCACATGGCGGACGTGGACGGCCTCCTCGGCCTGCTGGACCGGCTGGTGGACGCGGGCAACACGGTGATCGTGGTGGAGCATCACCTGGAGGTGGTGGCGCACGCCGACTGGGTGGTCGACCTGGGGCCGGGCGGCGGACGGGACGGCGGCCGGGTGGTGTTCGAAGGGACACCGGCCGGGCTGCTCCGGGCGCCGGGGTCCTTCACAGGGGAGCATCTGCGGCGGGCCGTCGGCTGAGGCCGGGTCACCCGTGGCCCATCTCATCGCGGCCGGGGTGGTCCCGTACGGCGGGGGACTGCATGATGGCTGCGCCGGGCCCCGCGGGCGCCCGGCCCGTACGGGCTCCCGAGCCCCGCCCACACGCACCGTCCGATCCGAAAGGCGTACCCGTGCCCAGCAGGAAGGCCCTCGTCCGCCGTCCCGCCCCCTGCCTCGCCGAGGGGCTGGTGACCCACGTCGAACGGGACGAGGTCGACGTAGACCTCGCCGTGCGGCAGTGGGAGGGGTACACGGAGGCGTTGCGGACGCACGGCTGGGAGACCGTCGAGGTGGCTCCGGCCGACGACTGCCCGGACTCCGTGTTCGTGGAGGACACGGTGGTGATGTTCCGCAACGTGGCGCTGATCGCCCGTTCCGGTGCGGAGTCCCGCCGGGCGGAGACCTTCGGGGTCGAGGAGGCCGTGGCGTCCCTGGGCTGCTCGGTGAACTGGGTGTGGGAACCGGGCACGCTGGACGGCGGCGACGTCCTGAAGGTCGGCGACACGGTGTACGTGGGCCGGGGCGGACGCACCAACGCGGCCGGTGTGCAGCAGGTGCGGGCCGCGTTCGAGCCGCTCGGGGCACGGGTGGTCGCCGTGCCGGTGGCCAAGGTGCTGCATCTGAAGTCGGCGGTCACCGCCCTGCCCGACGGGACGCTCGTCGGGCACATCCCGCACATGGACGCGCCGTCGCTGTTCCCCCGTTTCCTGCCGGTGCCGGAGCCGTCCGGTGCCCACGTGGTGTGTCTCGGCGGCGACAAGCTGCTGATGGCGGCGAGCGCGCCGAAGACCGCGGCGCTGTTCGCGGACCTCGGGTACGAGCCGGTCCCGGTGGAGATCGGTGAGTTCGAGAAGCTCGAGGGCTGCGTGACGTGTCTGTCGGTGCGTCTGCGGGACCTGTATGCCTGACCGGCGTCCGCCTCACCCGGACGGCGCAACGACCTCGGCCATCCGGCGCAGGCACACGGACGAATGTCCCACGTGAACCCCGCTGATCAGCGGCCTTTACGGGGCTCTTAACCTACGGCTACGTAACCTACGGCTACGTAGCCTACGATTCCGTAGGTCCCCCGGCACCGCTCGCCGGCACGTCCGTATGTCCCCGTCCCCCTGGAGTTACCCGTGACGACCACTCCTGCCCACCTCGGCAGCCCTTCCGTCTGGACCGACGCCCGGCTGCTGTACGCCCTGGAGGAAGTGGTCGAGAAGGAGCTGAACCGGCATCTGCAGGTCGCGAAGGACTGGATGCCGCACGAGTACGTGCCGTGGAGCGACGGGCGCAACTTCCCCGGTTTCTTCGAGGACGGCGAGGCCTGGGAGAAGGGGCAGTCGAAGGTCACCGAGGTCGGCCGGATCGCCCTCGTGGTCAACCTGCTGACGGAGGACAACCTCCCCAGCTACCACCACGAGATCGCCTCGCTGTTCGGCCGCGACGGCGCCTGGGGCACCTGGGTGCACCGCTGGACCGCCGAGGAGGGCCGCCACGGCATCGTGATGCGGGACTACCTGCTCGCCTCGCGGGCCGTCGACCCGGACAAGCTCGAAGAGTTCCGCATGTCGCACATGAGCGAGGGCTTCGAGTCGGACAACCGGCACTCGATGCTGCACTCGGTCGCCTACGTCGCGTTCCAGGAGCTGGCCACCCGCATCTCCCACCGCAACACCGGCCACCAGTCCGGCGACCCCGTCTGCGACCGCATGCTGGCGCGCATCGCGACCGACGAGAACCTGCACATGGTGTTCTACCGCAACCTGCTGAAGGCGGCCTTCGAGCTCGCCCCGGACCTGACCATGCAGGCGGTCCGCGACGTGGTGGTGGACTTCCGCATGCCCGGTCACGGCATCCCCGGCTTCGAGCGGGCGGCCGCGCAGATGGCCATCGGCGAGGTCTACAACCTGCGTATCCACCACGACGACGTGCTGCAGCCGGTGCTGCGCCACCTGAAGGTCATGCAGATCGACGGGCTGGGCCCGGAGGGCGCCAAGGCGCAGGAGGAACTGGGTCTGTTCCTCGGCGGTCTCGACTCCGAGGCGAGCAAGTTCGACGAGAAGCTGGCCGCGCGCAAGGCGCGCATGGCGGCCCGCGCCGCCGGCTGACCTCTCACCGGGCGCCGGTCACCGCCGGCCGGCACGCCGCAGTTCGAGGCGTTCCTTCTCCGAGAGCCCGCCCCAGACACCGAAACGCATGTCGTGGGTCAGGGCGTACTCCAGGCAGGCGGCGCGGATCGGGCACAGGCCGCAGATGCGCTTGGCCTCGCGGACCGAGCTGCCGGGTTCGGGGAAGAAGAAGTCTCCCCCCGTCTGCGCGCACAGCGCCTCCTCCTGCCAGGTCAGGTCGGATGGCGTCAACGTGTCGGTGTGCATGGCCGAAAGCGTGCCCGAGGGTGAAAAACGTTCGATCAACGCGGCATCAACGCCCGGCCACCGGGCCCGCCCGGTCCGGCGGGGCGGGCTCGATGACGGCGTCCGGCGGCCCGGCGCGCACGGCGGCGCGCCGGGCCGTCAGGTCTCGCGGGGATCGCCCCGGAGCACCGCGAGGCGGGCGCCGTACGGATCCTCCAGGCGGGCCATCCGGCCCACGCCGGGGACGGAGGTGGGGGCATCCGCACCCGGCCGCCCAGCTCGGCCGCCCGGGCGGCCACCGCGTCCGGGTCCTCGGCGCCGATGTACGGCAGCCAGTGCGGCCGGCCCTCCCGGGCCTCGACGGGGTCGTCGGCCAGCGGCACCATCCCGCCGAACGTGCCCTCCTCCCCCGTCTCCCGAGAGCTGACGGCGGTGTAGACGCCGCCCGGGAAGGTCACGGCGGCGGTCTCCCAGCCGAGGACCGCATGGTAGAAGGCGGCGGCCCGGGCGATGTCCGGGGTGTACAGCTCGGCCCAGCACAGGCAGCCGGCCTCCCCGGCCGCCTCCAGGCCCTCGCGCCGGCCGGGCTGCCAGACGCCGAAGGGGGCGCCCATCTGGTCGGCGAGCAGCGCCGACCTGCCCTGCTCCCCCACCGGGGCCGGCGGCACGGGGACACTGCCCCGCGCCGCGCGGACGGCCTCGGCGGTGGCGTCGGCGTCCGGACTGCGGAAGTACACGGTCCAGGCCGCCCCGCCCTGGTCACCGCCGAGCGGGGCGCAGCCCGCGGCGATCCGGCCGGCATGCTCGAAGAAGCCGTAGCCGCCGCCGTCGGGTCCCGCGGAGCGGTACGTCCAGCCGAACAGGGCGCGGTAGAAGGACGCGGCGCCTTCCGCGTCGGGCGTGCCGACGTCGATCCAGCAAGGTGCGCCGTCGACGAAGCGGGTGGTGAGCATGGTGCCTCCTTCGAGGAGTCCCGACGCCTGCTCCGCCGAGTCTTCCACTCCCCACCGACAATCGCCGGTACGGCACCCGGACGGGTCGCGGCCGATCGGGGCGGGGCGGTCAGGCTGACGCCCTGCGGACCAGTGTGGTCGGCAGCACCACCCCGGACGGTCCGGCGCCCGTAGCCTCGTCCGGCGCGGTGGTGCGGTCCAGCTCGCGCAGCAGCAGGCGGGCCATCAGGCGGCCCATCTCCTCGATGTCCTGACGGACCGTGGTGAGCGGCGGCTCGGTCTGCTCGGCGATCGGCAGCATGTCGTCGAAGCCGACCACCGCGATGTCCTCGGGCACCCGCCGTCCGTGTTCGCGCAGCGCCCGCAGGGCGCCCGCCGCCATGAGGTCGTTGCCCGCGAACACGGCGTCCAGGTCGGGGCGGTGGCGCAGCAGTTCCCGCATCGCCCGCTCGCCGCTCGCGGCGGTGAAGTCGCCCTCCACGACGAGCCGGGGGTCGGGGTCGGCCATGACGTCCCGGAAGCCGTCGAGCCGGTCCACCGCCGAGGTCTGGTCGAGGGCGCCGGTGATGTGGGCGACCCTTCGGCGGCCGAGTCCGAGCAGATGGCGTACGGCGTCGCGGGCGCCGCCCCGGTTGTCGGTGTCGACGTAGCGGACGGCGTCGCCGCCGCCGTTCCAGTGCGGCCGGCCGCCGAACACGGCCGGCAGTCCGGCCCGCTGGATCAGTCCGGGCAGCGGGTCGTCGATGTGCAGGGAGAACACCAGGGCGCCGTCGACGTGGCCGCCGGCCAGGTAGCGGCCGACGCGCGCGTGGTCGTCGCGGTCCTCGGTGAGCAGCAGCACCAGCTGGTTGTCGTGGGCGGTCAGCTCCTTGCTGATGCCGCGCAGCTGCCGGGCGAAGAAGGGGTCGGCGAAGACCCGGGTCTCGGGTTCGGCCACGATGACGGCCACGGCGTCGTGGCGCCGGGTGACCAGGCTGCGGGCGGCCTGGTTGGGGACGTAGCCGAGTTCGTCCACCGCGCGCCGGACCCGCTCGGCCAGGGGTTCGCGAACCCCGTCGAAGCCGTTGACCACGCGGGACACCGTGGCCCGGGAGACCCCTGCCCGTGCGGCCACGGCCTCCAGCGTCGGTCGTGGCACTGTCTCACTCACTTCGGGGCTCCTCCCTGCGGTTGGCCGAAAGGATAGCCCTGGCCGGCCCGGCCGCCGAGAGCGCTCTCGGATCACCCGGGCCGCCCGTCAGTGCTCGTGCGCCGGCTCCTTCGTCCCGGTGGCGGTGTGGGCGTGTTCGTGGGGGTCGTAGCCGGGGATGGTGCCGTCCGGTTTCTTCACCAGGAACAGGCCGACCATGCCCATGTCGGAGTGGCTCTGGACGTGACAGTGGTACATCCAGGCGCCCGCTCCCACCCCCTCCCCCGCGATCACCTGGAAGCCGAAGGAGTCGGCGGGGCCGCAGATCTTGGTGTCGACGACCCGGGTGGGGTCATCGGGGCCGGTGAGCATGCCCGTGCGGTTGTCGGCCCAGCGGTGCCCGTGCATGTGGAAGGTGTGGTAGTACTCGCCGTGCGTGATCATGACGATCTCGACCCGGTCGCCCACGGTGGCCTCGAAGTCGGGGCCCGTGTGCGCCGGCTTGTTGTTGATCGTCATGTCGTTGAAGACGATGGTGTGCGTGGCGTCGGGAAGGACGTCGCCCTTGCGGCGCACGATCACGGGGCCGTACAGGCCGCCCCGGATGCCTCCGGTGCCGTGCACGGTGCCGACGACGTGGTCGTGGTAGTGCCAGTACCCCGCGCTGCCCGCCCGCCAGGTGCCGTCCGCGCGCCGCCCGGGGGCGTGGGTGCGCCAGGTGTAGGTGCGGGTTCCGCCGGGCTCGACGGCGCTCTTGTTCTGCTGGGTGCCGTCGCTGGAGATCTCGTAGTCGACGCCGTGGACGTGCAGGCTGACCGGCACGTCCATGGTGTTCTCGAACTCGATGTGCAGCGTGTCGCCCTCGTTGAGCTCGATCAGCGGGCCGGGGATCGTCGCCTTGCCCTTCTCGAAGCCGTAGCCCATCTGTCCGCCGGCCAGGCGCTCGGCGTACATCTTGATCCGGCGTACCTCGCCCCCGGCGGGCGCGGTTCTCGCCGTCGCGGTCGTCGCGCTCACGGCCTCGGGTGCCACCGACAACGATGTCGCCGCGGCCACGCCGCCCAGAAGTACCCGTCGGTTGAAACCGCGTCTGTCCATGCCGAACTCCCCATGTGGCTGTCATGAACCTGTGAAACCGTAGCGGTGACCCGAGGGTTTATCCACACTCAGGACAAAGTTCGTTTCTTTGCTGCGATAGGTCTTGGCGTCTGACGCAAAGAGGTCTAGCTTCCTTGACGCTGTTGCCGCGACCGAGGAGGGGTGGGTGGCCACGTGCGGTCCACATCGCATCACGAACCCATGGGATTAGGAGGGTTGGACACGTCCAGCACCTCGAACGCGCGAAGGACGAGAACCGGGCGACGCGCCTGGGCGGCCACCGTGGCCGCCGGCGTCGTCGCCGCCGGCCTGCTGTCGGGACCCGCCGCCAGCGCGCGCCCGGCCCCGGATCCGTCCCTGACAACGATGTCCATCACGTCGCCCCCGGGCGGCGCGAACGTACGTGTGCTGCTGTTCTACGGCTCGGCGGCCGGCGGTGAGGAGTCACCGCTGGTGAACGCCGGGATCGCGGCGATCGAGCGGATCGGGCAGACCGGACCGGAGGACCAGCGCTTCACGGTCACCGCCACCGGCGACGCCTCGGTCTTCACCAACGACAGGAAGCTGAGCCGGTTCAACACGATCGTGTTCCTGACCGGCGGCGGTGACGTCCTCGACCCGGAGCAGGAGGCGGGTCTGGAGGCGTACATGGAGGCCGGCGGCGGTTTCGTCGGCCTGCACGACGCGGCCCGCGCGGAGCCCTACTCGGACTGGTTCACCGGTCTGATCGGCGCCCGGCCCGCCGCGGGAGCGCCCACGGTGCAGCGCGCAACCGTCGAGGTCGGCGACCGGGTGCACCCGGCGACCAAGGGCCTGCCGCCGGAGTGGAAGCGGCCCGACAAGTGGCTGAACTGGGCCAAGAACCCGTCCGGTGGCGTCCACACGGTCGCCCGGGTGCGCGAGTCGACGTACCGGCCGGGCGCCGGTGCCAACGGCTGGGACCACCCGATCAGCTGGTGCCGTGACTACGACGGCGGCCGGTCCTTCTACACCGGCATGGGCGGCACGGTGTCGTCGTACGACGAGACCGACTTCCGCGAGCACCTGCGCGGCGCCCTGCTGTGGACCACCCGTCTGGTGCGGGCCGACTGCAAGGCGACCATCACCGGCAACTACAAGGCGGAACGGCTCACGCAGCCCAACCAGCCGGGACGGAACGACCAGATCGGCGAGCCGCACGGGCTGGTCACCGCGCCCGACGGCCGGGTGTTCTACATCGGCCGGGGCGGCGCCGACGCCTCGCAGCCCGTGGTCACCGACTGGAACAATCCGGATGTCGGCAAGGGCACGGGCGAGATCCACGTCTACGACCCGGAGACCAAGAAGGTCACCCTCGCCGGCGCGCTCACCGTCTTCGGCAACAAGGGCGGCGGCGACGAACTGGTCAAGGTCGAGGAGGGCCTGCTCGGCATCGAACTGGACCCCCAGTTCGAGCGGAACGGATGGGTGTACCTGCACTACACGCCCCACTCCGGCATCGACCGGGACAGGCGCATGGCCGAGCGGCGGGTCTCCCGCTTCACCCTCGACCAGGCCACGAACAAGCTGGACCTCGGCAGTGAGAAGGTGCTGCTGAAGTGGCCGGTGCAGATCCACAGCTGCTGCCACGCGGGCGGCGGGATGGCCTGGGACTCCAAGGGGAACCTGTACATCGCCACCGGTGACAACAACTCCAGCGGCTTCAGCGACGGTTACTCCGGCAACAACCCCCAGCCCAACTACAAGGGCGTGTCCTTCGCCGACGCGCGCCGCACCGCCGGCAACACCAACAACCTCAACGGCAAGATCCTGCGCATCCACCCGGAGCCGGACGGCACGTACACCCTCCCCGAGGGCAACCTGTTCACCGGCAGGGAGACCGACGAGGGCGGCGGCAAGACCCGCGGCGAGATCTACGTGATGGGCGTGCGCAACCCGGCACGGATCTCCGTCGACAAGGAGACCGACGTCCTCTACGCGGGCTGGGTCGGCCCGGACGCCGGCGCCCCGTCGACGACCTGGGGACCGGCGAAGTACGACACGTTCGCCGTCATCACCAAGGCGTCCAACCGCGGCTGGCCGTACTGCATGGGCAACAAGCAGCCCTACCGGGACCGCAATCTGCCCGACCCGTCCAAGCCGCTGGGCTGGTACGACTGCGACCACCCGAAGAACGAGTCGCCGAACAACGACGGCCTGGTCAACCTGCCGCCGGTGACCGGCAACAACATCTGGTACTCGCCGCAGGGCGGCGGTCCGGACTTCCCGCGCGACGAGAACGGCGTCCCGTCCTACAAGCAGGACGAGGCGACGTACCGGCTGCCCTGGCTGAAGGGCGGCGGGCAGGCCGCGATGAACGGCCCGGTCTACCGCTACGACGACGCGAACAGCAGCGACGTCAAGTGGCCCGCGTACTGGGACGGCAAGTGGTTCGTCGGCGACTTCTACGACGCCGACCAGCCGCGCAACGCGGTGCTGATGGATCCGAGGACCCAGGGCGACGGCGGACTGCCGGTCCACTCGGAGTCCCTGAAGAAGATCGTGCCCATCGGTAACGACGGCATCAAGAACCTGATGGGCTGGACGTTCGGTCCGGACGGCGCGCTGTACGTGCTGGACTACGGGCGCGGTTTCTTTACCTCCGACGCCAAGTCCGCACTGTGGCGGGTCACCTACACGGGCGGCGGGCCGACCCCGGCCGCCGGTCAGCTGGCGAGGGGGACGCAGTGATACGACGACCAGGAGTGTGGGCCGTACTGCTGGCCTGCCTGATGACGGTGCTCGGCCTGCAGGCGCTCCCCGCGGCGGGACAGCCGAAGGCCGACGCCGGCCGCACGGCGGCACAGGTCCTGACCTGGACCGCGGGCGACAGCATCACCGCGTACGCGTCCGCGCCGGCCACCGCGGTGGCCGGTCCGGCGACGATCGTCTTCGAGAACAGCGCGGCCACCGGCAACACCACCGGCATGCCGCACACCCTGACGTTCGTCACCTCCGACCCGGAGTACAACAACGACGTCCAGCTGAACATCCTGGCCAACCCGGCCGACGCGCAGGGCGGGCGGCACACCGCGGAGGTGACGCTCACCCCGGGCCGCTACTTCTACCACTGCACCATCCCCGGCCACGGGGAGATGAAGGGCGTCCTGACGGTCACCGAGGGCGGCGGCGAGGACACCACCGCCCCCGAGGCCACGGCCGACGTGACCGGCACGCGGAACGACCAGGGCGCGTACGTCGGCTCCGCGAGCGTCACCCTCGCGGCGACCGACGAGGGTTCGGGTGTCGACCGGATCGAGTACGCGCTCGGTGACGACGACGCCTGGCAGCCGTACACCGCCCCGGTGGTGGTCGACCAGGTCGGCACGCACACCGTCCGCTACCGCGCGCTGGACAAGGCGGGCAACGTGTCGGAGGAGCGGAGCGTCGCGTTCACGGTGGTCGCGCCGCCCACCGACGACACCACGGCGCCGGAGACCTCGGCGACCGTGGACGGCGAGAAGAACGCCGACGGTCACTACATCGACATGGCGACGGTCACCGTCACCGCGTCCGACACCGGCTCCGGCGTCAACACCATCGAGTACGCCATCGGCGCGGACGGCGCCTGGCAGACCTACGGCGGCCCGGTGATGGTGCACGAGGCGGGCACGCACACCGTGCGCTACCGGGCCACCGACAAGGCCGGCAACGCGGCGGCGGAGAAGAGCGTCGAGTTCACCGTCGTCGCCGCTCCCCCGCAGGACACGACCCCGCCCGCCACCGGTGTCACCGTCCACGGCACGAAGAACTCCGACGGCGCCTACGTCGGCCGCGCCACGGTGACGGTCACCGCGGACGACGGGCACGACGGGTCCGGTGTGGCACGCGTCGAGTACTCCCTCGACGGCGGGCCGTACCTGGCCTACACCGCGCCCGTGATCGTCGACCGGGCGGGCCGGCACACGGTGGCCTACCGGGCCACCGACAAGGCCGGAAACACCTCCGAGCCGCTCACGGTGAGCCTCACGGTGGTGTCCGGCGGGGTGCCCGCGCCCCCGTGCCCCGAGTACGACGAGCGGTTGACGGTCATCGTGGGGACGGTCGACTCGGGCGTGCCGAACCGCGTCACCAACAACCGGTGCCGGATCGGCGAGCTGATCGAGGACGAGAAGGAGTGGACCTCGCAGGCGCTGTTCCTCAAGCACGTCACCACCGTGCTGGACGCGCTGCGGAAGGAAGGCGTCGTCGACAAGCGGGAGTACCGGGCGATCAACAAGGCGGCCCGGCAGTCCGGCATCGGCACGCCCGGCCAGACCGAGGGCTACCGCACGATCCTCGACGGCACCCCGGAGTCGTTCGCCAAGTGGGAGCAGGTGGGCGGCGGTTCGTTCACGCTGAACCCGGACGGATCGATCACCTCGGGCACCGCCCGGGACGGGCTCGGCATGCTGTGGTTCCCCGAGCGCACGTACGGCGACTTCTCGCTGAAGCTCCAGTGGCGTGACGACGCGCCGGGCACCGCCAACGCCAACGGCGGTGTGTTCGTGCGGTTCCCGCAGATCCACGACCACCCGGAGGAGTCCCGGCCGGAGTGGGCCGCGATCAAGTTCGGGCACGAGATCCAGGTGTTCGACTCACCCACCGGCGACATGTACAAGACGGGCTCGGTCTACGGCTTCGACCGTGTGGGCCTGGCCGGTGCCGGTGTGACGCAGAAGGGCACCTGGAACGACTACGAGATCCGTGTCGTGGACCAGCACTACTCGGTCTACCGCAACGGCGTGCTGATCAACGAGTTCGACAACATCGGCGGCCAGGACTTCACCCCGCCGCGCTCGGACGACCCGGGCACGGACGGGCGGCGGTTCGCCTCCGGTTACCTCGGACTGCAGGTGCACAGCACGACGGACGTCATCTCCTACCGCGACGTCCGGATCAAGGAGCTGTAGCCCGCGCGAACGCGGCGGGGAGCCGGGTCAGGAGGTCGTGGGTTTTGGCTTCCTGGCCCGGCTCGGCTGTACCCGGCTGGGCTCCCCCGGCATCTTCGGGTACTCGGGCGGGTAGGGCAGGTCGCCGAGGCCGTGGTCCTGCTCGTCGCGCCGGGCGAGTTCCAGCAGAGGTTCCAGGGAGAAGGCGTGGTCGTCCATGTCCGCGTGCACGTCGCCGAGTTCGGCGAAGCGCGCGGGCATGGTCGTGATGTCGAAGTCCTGCGGACGGGCGACGCCCACCTCCTCCCAGCGCAGCGGCGCGGAGACGGGGGCGTGCGGCCGGGGCCGCACCGAGTAGGCGGAGGCGATGGTGCGGTCGCGGGCGGTCTGGTTGTAGTCGATGAAGATGCGCTCGCCGCGCTCCTCCTTCCACCACTTGATGGTGACCTGCTCGGGCATCCGGCGTTCCATCTCCCGGCCCACGGCGATGGCGGCGCGGCGGACCTGGGTGAAGGTCCACCGGGGTTCGACCGGCACGAAGACGTGCAGGCCCCGGCCGCCGGAGGTCTTGGGCCAGCCGCGCAGTCCGTACTCGCCGAGGACGGCGCGCAGTTCGAGGGCCGCGCGGGCGGCGTCGTCGTAGTCGGTGCCGGGCTGCGGGTCGAGGTCGATGCGCAGTTCGTCGGGGTGGTCGACGTCCGTGCGGCGCACCGGCCAGGGGTGGAAGACGAGCGTGCCGTACTGGGCCGCCCACACCACGGCGGCCTCCTCGGTGGGGCACATCTCGTCGGCGCTGCGGCCGCTGGGGAAGGTGATGTGCGCGGTGGGGATCCAGTCCGGCATGCTCTTGGGCGCGCGCTTCTGGTAGAACCACTCACCCGTGATGCCGTCGGGGTAGCGCTGCAGGGTGGTGGGCCGGTCGCGCAGGGCGCGCAGGATGCCGGGGGCGACGGCCTGGTAGTAGCGGGCGACGTCCAGCTTGGTGTAGCCCCGTTCCGGGAAGAAGACCTTGTCCGGGCTGGACAGCCGCACGCTCCGGCCGCCGACCTCCAGTTCCACCGCTTGCGCCATGCGGGCCACGCTAGGCGCGCGCTCCCTCCCCCGCACGTCCGGACACCCGCCCGGGGGCGGCCGCCCGACGGGCGCGGCCCGGGCGGCGCTCCTAGAGTCGGAGCATGGATCTGCCCGTCATGCCGCCCGTCAGGCCGATGCTCGCCAAGTCGGTGGCGAGGATCCCGCCGGACATGCAGTACGAGGCGAAGTGGGACGGCTTCCGGGCGATCGTGTTCCGTGACGGCGACGAGGTGGAGCTGGGCAGCCGCACCGGCAAACCGCTCACCCGGTACTTCCCCGAGCTGGTCGAGGCGCTGCGGGAGCGGCTGCCCGGGCGGTGCGTGGTGGACGGGGAGATCGTCATCGCCCGGGACGGGCACCTGGACTTCGACGCGCTGACCGAGCGCATCCATCCGGCGGACTCCCGGGTGCGGACGCTCGCCGAGCGGACACCGGCCTCCTTCGTCGCGTTCGACCTGCTGGCGCTGGCGGACGAGTCGCTGCTGGACGTGCCGCTGACAGACCGTCGGGAGCTGCTCGTACGGGCGCTGCGCGACGTCACCCCGCCCGTGCACGTGGCGCCGGCGACCACCGACATCGAGGTGGCCCGGGGCTGGTTCGAGCAGTACGAGGGCGCCGGTCTCGACGGTGTGGTCGCCAAGCCGCTGACCCTGCTCTACCACCAGGACGAGCGGGCCATGTTCAAGATCAAGCACGAGCGCACGGCGGACGTCGTGGTCGCCGGGTACCGGCTGCACAAGAGCGGGCCGGTGGTCGGGTCGCTGCTGCTCGGCCTGTACGACCGGGGCGGCGCCCTCCAGCACGTGGGGGTGTCGGCCGCATTCACCATGAAGCGGCGCGCGGAGCTGATCGAGGAGCTGGAGCCGCTGCGGATGGACGACGCGTCGGACCACCCGTGGGCGGCCTGGGCGGACGAGGCGGCGCACGCCTCGGCGCGGCTGCCCGGGGCGCCCAGCCGCTGGTCGGGGAAGAAGGACCTGTCGTGGGTGCCGCTCAGACCGGAGCGGGTGGCCGAGGTCGCCTACGACCACATGGAGAACGGGCAGCGCTTCCGGCACACCGCCCGTTTCCGCCGCTGGCGCCCCGACCGCACCCCGGAGAGCTGTACGTACGCGCAGCTGGAGGAGCCCGTGCGCTACGACCTCACGGAGATCCTCGGCGGGCCGTGATCCCCGGCGGCCCGGGTCAGGGCTTGATCAGCACCTTGACCGAGCCGTCCCGCTTGTTCTGGAACATGTCGTACGCCTGCGGTGCCTCGTCGAGCGGCACGCGGTGGGTGGCGAAGTCGTCGACGCCGAGCGGGTCCTCGTCGGTGAGGAACGGGATGATCTCGTCGCTCCAGCGGCGCACGTTCGCCTGCCCCATGCGCATCTGGATCTGCTTGTCGAACAGGGTGAGCATGGGCATCGGGTCGGCCATACCGCCGTAGACGCCGCTGATCGAGATGGTGCCGCCGCGGCGGACCAGGTCGATGGCGGTGTAGAGGGCGGCGAGCCGGTCGACGCTGAAGCGTTCGGCCATCGGTCCGCTGATCTTGCGGGGCAGCAGCGCCGAGGCGTTCTGCACCATGCGGGCCGCCGCGCTGCCGTGTGCCTCGGTGCCGACGGCGTCGATCACCGCGTCGGGGCCGCGGCCGTCGGTCTGGTCGCGGATCGCCGCGACGAGTTCCTTCTCGTCGTCGAAGGAGCGCAGGTCGAAGGTCTCCACGCCGCGTTCCTTCGCCCGGCGCAGCCGTTCGGGGACGAGGTCCACGCCGAACACCCGTCCGGCACCCTTGGCCTGGGCGACCCGGCAGGCCATGTCGCCGATCGGGCCGAGGCCGAGCACGGCGACGCTGCCGCCCTTGGGGACGTCCGCGTAGGCGACGGCCTGCCAGGCGGTCGGCAGGACGTCGGAGAGGTAGACGAAGCGGTCGTCCGCCGGGCCCTCGGGCACCTTGATCGGGCCGTACTGGGCCTGCGGCACCCGCAGGTACTCGGCCTGCGCGCCGGGGACCGCGCCGTACAGCCGGGTGTAGCCGAACAGGGCGGCGCCCATGCCCTCGGAGCTGACCTGGGTGGTCTCGCACTGGGTGGGCAGTCCGGTCAGGCACATCCAGCAGTTCCCGCAGGCGATCTGGAAGGGCACCACGACCCGGTCCCCGGCCTGGAGGTCGGGGACGGCGGCGCCGACCTCCTCGACGATGCCCATCGGCTCGTGGCCGAGGATGTCGCCCGGGGTCATGAAGGGGGTGAGCACCTCGTACAGGTGCAGGTCGGATCCGCACAGTCCGGTGGAGGTGACGCGGATGATCGCGTCCGTCGGCTCCTCGATCCTGGGATCCGGAACCTTCTCGATCCGTACGTCCCGCTTCCCCTGCCAGGTCAAAGCCTTCATCGCCGCCTGCTCCCTCCGTGCCGACCGGTGTGTGACGCCCGTACGCGCCCGTGCGTCGCTCGTGCGGTCGGCTCCGGGTACCCGAGTGGCCGGACGCCGAACCGCCGATCACTGGGCCGATCGGCGGAACCCACTGCGCGGGACGCCGTCCGATCCGACAGAGGCGGAGACGATCGGAAAAGCGCACAATCGAAACAGCGGATGATACGAGGATGGCCGGTGGCGACGGTGGGCACAGAACGAGGGGCGCGCCGGCGGCGCGGCGGCAGGAGGGCCGGAGTGCTCGTGGCCGCCCTGCTGGCGGCAGGTCTGGCGGCGGGCTGCACGTCGGGCGGGTCCGGTGACGACGGACGCGGCTCACCCCAGGAGTCGCCGACCGCGACGGGCCCGGACGGGCGGCCGCTGCCCCCCGTCCTCGCCGTGAAGATCGACAACGCGCCCGAGGCCCGGCCCCAGACGGGTCTCGACGAGGCCGACGTGGTGTACGTCGAGCAGGTCGAGGGCGGGCTGAGCCGGCTGATGGCCGTGTACGCGACACAGCTCCCCGAGTCGGTCGGCCCGGTGCGCAGCGCCCGCGAGTCCGACCTGGAGCTGCTGCGCCAGTTCGACCAGCCCCTGCTCGCCTTCTCCGGGGCCCAGAGCAAGCTGCTGCCGCTGATCGACCGGGCACCGCTCACCCCCGTGGAGCCCGGGTCGAAGGACGACGCCTTCACCCGGGACTCCGCACGGGCGGCACCGCACAACCTGTACGTCCGCCCGCACCGCCTGCTGGACGACCCGCCCGGTGAGGCCGCGCTGACCACCGGCTTCCGGCACGGCCCCGCGCCCGCGGGCGGCACGCCCGAGGACGAGGTCTCCGTGCGCTTCCCGGCGGCCCGCTTCACCTTCACCTGGTCGGACGCCGACCGGGCGTGGAAGGTGTCGATGGACGGCGCCCCCGCGACCGACGGGGACGGCGACCGGCTGACGGCGTCCACGGTGGTCGTGCAGGACGTGACCGTGCGCCGCTCGGGCTTCAGGGACTTCCTCGGCAACAACACCCCGTACACCGAGACGGTCGGCTCGGGGAAGGCCACCGTGCTGCGTGACGGGCGTACCTACCCGGCCGCCTGGGACCGGGCGACCGCCGAGGACGGCACGTCGTTCACCACCCGGGACGGCGAGCCGCTGAACTTCGCGTCCGGTCCGGTGTGGGTGGTGCTGGCTTCGGGGGACTGAGCGCGCGTCACCGGGCGGCGGACGCCCGCTCCGGGTCGCGCGGCGTCCCGGCGGCGTCGGCCACCCGGCGGATCAGGCCGTGAACGGCTCCCGCTCGGCGGGGTCGAGCGGGGCGAGGACCGCGCCGGTGGCGTACGGCCATCACGACGAGCCGGCTCCGCAGATGCGGGCGGCCCGCACAACGGGCTGTCGGCCGGGGAGACGGTACCGCTGCGGACGGCCGTCTGCTGCGGCGTCCCGGCGGCCGACGCGGCCTTCGCCACGGCCGGGCGGGCGCCGGCCGGGGGGACGAGGGCCGGACGGTCACCGGTGGCCGGCGTACGTGGCCAGTTCGCTGCGGGCCTGTGCCACCAGGCCGTCCGCGCCGCAGGAGCGGGCCAGTGCCAGGCCCCGCTCCAGATCGGGCGCGGAGCGGGCAAGGGTGCCGTACTCGATACGGGCCGCGGCGTGTTCGTACTGGCAGGGCGAGGACTCCAGGTAGGTGACCGCCTGGGCGGCGAGGCGCACCGCGCGCTGGCCGGTCTCCAGGGCGGCGGCGACCCGCAGGGCCTCCCCTATCGCGGTGTCGGTGCCCAGGCGTTCGGCGCGGCGGCGTACGTCGACGGCGAGCCGGGCCGCCCGGGCGGGGTCCTCGGTGGCGAGCGCGCGGGCGAGGTCGGCGGCGCCGAAGACGTGCACCGGGTTGTGGTGGCCGCGCGCGGCGGCGGCCTTCTCCGCCGCCTCCAGTTCGTTGATGCCGTCCTTGGTGCGGCCGACGGCCAGCAGCAGCCGGCCGCGCACCGAGCGCGGGTCGGGCAGTACGACGGTGGACGGGTAGGGCGGTGCGAAGCCGTGCCGTTCCGCCACGGCCCATGCCTCGTCGACGTGGCCGCGGGCGAGCAGGGTGTCGACCAGGTTGCAGGTGGCCGTCCAGTACAACGGCAGTCCGCGGCCGACGCGTTCGGCGTGGCGCAGCGACTCGCGCAGGGAGGTCTCCGCGGCCTCCAGCCGGCCTCGCCTGCGGTGCGCGAGACCCACGTAGGCGTGGGCGAGGACCAGGTGGCCGCCGCTCCAGCCCGCCGTGTCGTAGGCCTGGAGGGCCTCGCTGTAGAAGCTCTCGGCGCGGTCGAGGCGGTCGGTGTAGGCGTAGCTGCCGGCCAGCATCAGCAGCAGTTCGACGCCCCACTCGGAGTCGGTCCAGCCGAGGCCCGGTGCGAGCCGGCCGTTGACCAGGGCGCGGTCGCAGATCTCGACGATCTCCTCGGCGTTCTCCCCGCGCATCATGCCGTCGAAGCCGCGCAGGATCAGCAGCGCGCGCTCGGAGTTGTCGCGGCCGGTGCAGGTGGCGGCGAGCTCGGCCAGGCGTTCGGAACGGCCCGGTGTGATGGTCTCGCCCGCGTGCACGCCCTCCCACATGAACTGCACGGCCTGGAGCCGCATCCGGGCGGGTCCGGCGGGGAGCCGGGCGGCCTCCGCCTCGACGGTGCGGACGGCCTCCTCCATCTGGTCGTTGTGCAGCAGGGCCTGGGAGAGGCGGATGACGGCGTCCAGCCGGCGGTCGCCGTCCAGGCCGGGCATGCCGAGGGCGGTGCGCAGATGGCCGATGGTGCGGGCGGGTGCGGTCAGGAACGTGGCGCTGCCCAGTTCGTACAGGACGTGCGCGTGGACCTCGGGCCGGGGCGGTTCCTCCAGGGCGCGTTCCAGGCAGCGGCGGGCGGCGTCCGGGGCACCGACGGCGAGGTGTTCGCGGGCGGCCTCGCGCAGTTGCCAGACGAGTTCCTCGTCGTCGTCCGGGTGCACTTCGAGGAGGTGGCGGGCGGCCGCGGCGGCGCCGCGCCCGGAGTCGGTGACGATCCGGGCGGCGATGCCGTGCATGGCCCGGCGCAGCGCGTCGGGGATGGAGTTGTAGACGGCGGTGGCGATCAGCGGGTGCACGAACTCCAGCTCGGCCTGCCCGGTGCGGCGGGCGGCGGCCGGGTCGGGGACGGTGAGGATGCGGGCGCTGCGCAGGCGTTCGGCGCAGCGGGCGGCGTCGTCGGGGCCGAGGGTGGCGAGCCGGGCCACCAGGTCGACGGTGATGCCGTCGCCGAGGATCGCGGCGGCCCAGGCGAACCGGGTGGCGTCTATGCCGAGTTCCTCCAGGCGGGCGACGAGGCCGCCGCCGCGGGCGGAGCGGTTGAGTTCACGCAGCTCGCCCGCGTGCGCCTCGACCGGCTCCAGCTCGCTGTCCTGGACCTTGGCGAGGAGTTCGACGGTCTCGTAGGGGTTGCCGCCGGTGACGGCCCACACCTCGCGGCAGAACGCGGCGTCGGCGTTCTCCCCCAGGGTGGCGCGGGTGAGGCCGGCCGCCGCCTCGGGGGTGAGGGCGCTGAGGTTGGTGACGGGGCGGTCGGCCGCGGCGGCGACCGCGTCCAGGTGGCGGGCGCTGACGCCGGAGATATCGCCGGGCCTGCGGGCCACCACCACGAGCACGGACAGGTCGGCGAGGCGCTCGGCGAAGGCGGCGAGCCAGTACAGGGTCTCCTGGTCGGCCCAGTGGGCGTCGTCGACGAGGAGGACCAGCGGCCAGTCCCGGCGCGCGAGCCGGCGCACGGCGGCGACCAGACCCTCGCACACGCCCTGCGGGTCGGCGTGCCCGTCACCCGGGTCCGTGATGCCGAGGGCCGGGCCGGCTATGCCGTACCAGTCGCCGAGATACTCGCGGGCCTCCTCGGGCAGCAGCGACACCAGTGCGGGCTGCAGGAGTTGGCGCACCACGTTGAACGGCACCGTGCGCAGCGTCTCGCCGCCGCGGGCGGACCAGACGGTGCAGCCACGCCGTTCGGCGATGCGTCGGGTCTCGGCGAGCAGGGCGGTCTTGCCGAGTCCCGCCTCGCCGCGCAGCACCATCAGCGTGCCCGGCGAGGAGCGGTCGGCGCACAGGACGTCGACGGCCTCCGCGATGGCGGCGAGTTCCTCGTCCCGCTCCCACAGGGCGGCCGAGGGTGCCGCCGGGGGCCGTACCTCCGTCATCCCGCTACCTCCCCGAGTCGCCCGAATGACGTACCGGACCCGAGCGTAGTCCTCCGTCCGGCCGAGCGGAGCCCGCTCGGCGCACGTGTTGCCGTGACGAGTGACACCGGGTACGGGGAGTCGACGCGGGCAGCCTCTCACCAGGGACCTGTCGGTCAACAGCTGTTCCCGAACGGGCCGTTGACGCGGGTCGCGCCGAACGGGTAAGGGGGCGGCGCCGGGCGCACGGGGACTCTCTCATCCGGCTTTCACCGTCGCCTCATACGGTGGGGGCATGACGCAGGTGACTCCTCCCGGGTGGTATCCCGACCCCGGGCAGACGCAAGACGGACCGGCCACCGAGCGCTGGTGGGACGGCGCGGCCTGGACGGACCGGATCCGGCCGGCGGCCCGTGACGCCGCCGCGGACCAGGCCGCCGCCTGGGCTCCGCCGGGGCCGGGTGCCGAGGCCGCAGCGGGACATCCCGCCTACCCGGCGTACCCGGCCGCGCCGCCGTCCGGGCGGGGGCGCGGGGTGCGCACCGGGATAGCCGTCGTGGTGGCCGCCGCCGTCCTGGCGAGCATCGGTGTCGGCGTGTACGCGCTGACCGACGACGGCGGGGACCGGACCACCGCCACCTCGCAGCAGGGCGGGCAGGACGGTGACCGGGGCGCGCCGCCCGAGGGCGCCCCGGACGGCCCCGAGGGCGACGAGCCCGGGGCTGACGGCGACGGGCCGCCGCGGGTCGAGAGCGGGTCGGTGACCGACGCGCTGAGCGGGATCAGCCTGCCCGTCCCCAAGGGCTGGTACGGCGAGGAGCTCGAGGTGGGCGCGGCGGTGACGTCGAAGGACACCTACGACTGCCCCGGCGACACCTCGAGCACCTGCACGAAGGGCGGGGCGTACTCGGCGCCGGCGGTGGCGCTGGGCACCCGCGGCTCCAGCGCCGAGGAGGTCGCCAAGGCGGACATCGCGGCGAACGCCGAGGAGAGTTACGGCGGCGACTCGTACGGGCGGATCGCCTCGCACGACGTCCTCGCCTCCAAGGCGGTGACGGTGGCCGGGCAGAAGGGGTACCTGGTCCGCTGGAAGGCGGTCACCAGCACGGGCTCGGACGGCTACGTGCAGTCCCTCGCCTTTCCGTCCCCGGCCCGCCCGCAGCAGATCGTGGTGGTGCGTTTCGGCGTCGACACCGATCAGGGGCAGACGGTCCTCGACGAGATCACCGAGGGCATCGCGGTGTCGAAGGGCGGCGGCAACGGGCAGGACGTCTGACCGTCCCGCACGACGACGGCCGGGTGGGGCACCCCTCCGCTCAAGAGGTGTCCCACCCGGCCGGGTGGCGCCGCCCCCGTCCCCACGGTGCGGCGCGTCTCGGGCCTCCGTCCGGTCGTCCCCTTGACCGGCGGGGCCCGGGTCTCATTCCAGCCCGAGGGCCGGCAGCACGGCGGCCTCGACGAAGCGCACCACGTACTCCGGGTCGGCGTTGCGGCCCTCCAGCATGGGCCGGACCCGCAGCACCCCGAAGATCTGCGCCGGGATGTACTCCAGCGCCGCGTTGTCCGAGGCGACCTCGCCGCGCTCGACCCCACGCCCGAGGATCTTCCGCAGCGCGGCGATCTCCGGGTCGACCAGCGCCTCCCGCAGCGCCTGCGCCAGCTCCCGGTCCTGGACGACCGCGTGGCCGAGGGCCTGGAGCAGCGTGGCGTCCTTCGGTGACCACTCCCCCGCGCAGCGGGCCGCCTCGCGCAGGTCCCCGGCGAGGGTGCCGGTGTCGATCCGGGCGAACCGCGCCTGCCGGTTGGAGCGCAGGGCGGCGGCGACGAACTGCGGCTTGGTCCGCCACTGCCGGTAGAGCGTCGACTTGCTGCAGCGTGTGCTGGCGGCGACGCCCTCCATGGTGACCGCGTCGTAGCCGCACTCGCGGATCTGGTTCAGCACGGCGTCGAAGAACTCCCGCTCACGCTCGGGCGTGATCTTGGAGCGGCGCGAGGTTCCGACCGGTCCGGGCCGGTCCGCGTCCTGCGACGTCATCGGCTCCCTCTCCCTCGACGGAGTGTGTCGTACGTCGGAGTGTGTCGTAGCTAATCGAAACACGAGTGTACCGGTACTCGAACGTATCGGTACACTGGCGTATCGGTACTGAGCCGTATCGGTACGTTCGCGTCTCGATCCGGTCGGTACCGATGAGCTGGACCCGGTCCCCGAGTCAGCAGCTCCGACTGCACCAGAGAGCACCACCGTCAGCGAAGGGGCCGGGGGAATGCACACGCGCGAGGAGTCCGAACCGCCGGTACCCGGTACCCGCGGACGCCCGCCACTCGTCCGTGAACTGCTGCTGGTGGCGGGGCTGTTCCTCGTCTACAAGCTCGGCAGGCAGCTGGCCACCGGCCACACCGCCGAGGCCTTCCGCAACGGCCGTGAGGTCTGGGACCTGGAGCGCGCCCTCGGCCTGCCCGGCGAGGGGGCGGTCCAGTCCCCGCTGCTGCACGGCGACACCCTCGCGCAGATCGCGAACACCTACTACGCGGCCGTGCACTTCCCCGCCACGGTGGCCTTCCTGGTGTGGCTCTATCTGCGCCGGCCCGGCCACTACGTCTGGGCCCGGCGGGTGCTGGCGGCACTCACCACGGCGGCGCTGGTGCTGCACCTGACGTATCCGCTGGCTCCGCCGCGGATGCTCCCGGCCACCGGTCTCGTGGACACCGCGCGGCTGTACGGGCCGTCGGTCTACGGCCCGCCGGGCGCGGACCAGTTGTCGAACCAGTTCGCGGCGATGCCTTCGCTGCACTTCGGCTGGGCACTGATGGTGGCCGTCGGACTGATCGTCGCCACCCGGTCGGTGTGGCGGTGGCTGTGGCTGCTGCACCCGCTGCTGACCCTGCTGGTGATCGTGGGCACCGCCAACCACTTCTGGCTGGACGCGTTCGCGGCGGCGGCGTTGCTCGGACTCGCCCTCGCGGTGCTGCGCCGGCCGCGGCCCGCCCCCGCCGCGACACGGGTCCGGCCCCGGCGGCCGGTGCGCCGCCACTCCCTCGTGGGGGCGGGCCGATGAGCGCCCTGCTGGTGGCGGTCCTGCTGTCCCTCGTCTCGGCCGTCGCCTACGCCGTCGCCGCCGTGGCCCAGGCCCGGCTGGCCGCCCGCAGCTCCGGCGCCGGTGCGTTGCGGCTGCTGGGCAGCGGTGCCTGGTGGGGCGCGGTCACACTGAACGCGCTGGCCGCGCTGCTGCACGTCGTCGCCCTCAAGTACGGCCCGCTGACCGTGGTGCAACCGCTCGGCGCGTTCACCCTGGTCGCCGCCGTGCCGCTGGGGGCCCGGATGGCGGGGCGGCGGGTGAGTGTCGCGGAGTGGCGGGGCACGGCCCTCACCCTGGCCGGTCTGGCGGCGATCCTGGCCACGGCGTCCGGTCCCGCGCCCGACGACGTGCTGAGCGTGCCGGAGGCGCTGGCCGTCGCGGGCGGTACGGCGTCGCTGATCGGCCTGCTGTCCTGGCCCGGCTCCCGGCCCGGCCTGCGGCACGCGACCGCGTCCGGTATCGCCTCGGGGGTCGCGTCCGCGCTGACCCAGACGGTGACGGTCGCGGCGACCGACCGGACCGGACCGCTCCTCGACGTCCGCGTGGTCGGTGTGGCTTTGCTGGTGGCCGTGTTCGCGGCGGGCGGCCTGCTGCTCGCCCAGGCCGCCTACCGGGGCGGCCTCGGAGCGCCGCTCGCGGTGGTCACCCTGGCCAATCCCCTGGCAGCGGCGGTCATCGGCCTCGGCCTCCTCGGCGAAGACCTGCGCGGCGGCGCGACGGGCATCCTCCTGGGCCTGACCGGGGCGGGGTTCGCTTCGTGGGGGGTGCTGCTGCTGTCACGCGTGACTCAGGAGCCGGCGGGGGCGGCCGAGGCGGCTGCCGCCGGCCCGGCGGGTCCGTGGACGGCGGTTACGGCAGGTGCGTGGCAGGCAGCCCCGGCCCACTCGCGGGCGGCGGTGCCCGGGAGGCCGGGAGCGCCCGGCTCGGTGTCCGTGCGGGAAGGCGAGCCGGCAGAGGCGCGGGCGGCTGAAGCGGTGGGGCGCGGGGGTCGGGTGCCGCGGCGGCGCGGGTGCGGGAGCCGGCTCAGGTCGTGGTGGGTGCGCGGGCGCCCGAGGCCGTGAGGGTGCAGGCGTCGGGTTCCGCGGGGACGGGAGCGACAGGCACCGTGCGGCGGGCGCGGAAGTCGGCGGGCACACCGGCATCCGATGCCGGCGGCGCGACGGTGGCGCGGTTTCCGCGCCGGCGGGTCGCGCGGCCCTCGGGGCGCGCGGGCACCGTCCCTGTGGTCGGTCCGGCCGGCGAGCTGCCGGCCCCGGGCGGCCCGGCACCGTCCTCCCCCGAGCCCGCCCAGGGCAGGGCCCGTGAGCGGGACCGCCGTCGGCTGCGGGGCGGGCGGCGGATGCGCCACCCGTGCCGGGGGCGGGACGCCGGGCGGCGCCGAGCCGCCTGAGGGGCGGGTGCCCTGCGCGCGCGGCGCCCGGCCGGCCCCGCTCGCCCGGCGTCAGCCGGACCTGTGCGCCGGCTCCGCCGCCTCCTGACAGACGTACGCCGGCCAGTCCAAGATCGGCACCGCCGCGCCGGCCGCCTCCGTGCCCCGGCAGTGGGCGTGGTGCCTGCGCGCGATGCCGTCCAGGTCGAGGTGGAGGCCGAAGGCGGGGTGCGCGGTCAGCCGCCGGGCGTGGGCCCACAGACGCGGGTGTCCGGTGATCCGGTGCACCGCCGCCGCGTCGAGGTGGTGACGGTGCACGGTGTCCAGCTGCACCAGCGTCACCCACAGCCGGACGTCGGCGAGCGTGAGGTCGTCACCGAGCAGGTACCGCCGGGAGGCGAGCCGCAGCTCCAGCACGTCCAGCGCCCGCAGCAGCGTGGCGAGCGCGGTGTCGCGCTCCGTCCGGTCGCCGCCGTGCAGGCCGGCCCGCTGGGCGGTCGCGTCGACGCCCTGCTCGCAGAGCCGTTCGACGGCCGCCAGGGCCTCGTCGGTGCCCCTCGGGTACAGCGAGGGTCCATGACCGCCGAACCGCCGGGCCAGGTCGCGCAGGATGTCGGGGGCGTGGGTGCTGACGATCCTGCCGGTCCAGTTGTCGTGCAGGACCGGTGCCAGGGCCGGGCCCGGGTACAGGTGCGCACCGGCCTCGTACAGCGGGCGCAGCGCCCGGTGTCCGCCGTCGGGTGCGTCGGGCACGGCGGGCAGCGGCGCCACCGGGAGGACGTCGCCGAGGCCGAGCAGGCTGTGGGTGACCGCGATCTGCAGGCAGTGCGGACAGGCGGGTGAGAGGTGAAGCCGGTAGCGGTGCGGGGCTGCGTAGTACCCGCTGTGCGGGTCGTCGCCGATCCGGCCCCGGAACGGCGGCACGGCGGTCGGGGATGTGGCGGACATGCGTCTCCCAGGGTGCTCGGTGACGGGGCGTACGGGCGTGGCGTGGCGCACGCGGGGGCCGTCGGGCCCGGCCGGGATGCGGTGTCGGGGCGCGGGGCGGGAACGGGGTGAGGGGAGGGAGGGAGGGAGGGCTCAGCGGCGCGCGGGGACAGCGTCGTCCGGGGCGCCCGTCGCGCCGCACACCCGCGCGAGGTCGATGTGGCGACGGGATGTCAGCAGAGGCCGCTGCCCGAGGGCGACACGCACGGTGTCCCCGCCGAGGTCCGGAGCAGCATGGCCCATCGCGTTCCGTTCCCTACCAGTTCACTAGGATTCCCGTACAGGAGTCTCGGGCCGGACACCGTCCGCGTCAAGAGGGCAGGAGGCCCCCGCACCGGACGTCTCAACACGTGAGAGGGGCGCGGGGGCCGTACACGGGAAGGCACGTGCCGCGGCCGGGTCAGACCACGGTCACCTCGTGCCGTACCACCGCGTCGAACAGGTAGCCCTCGGTGTTGAACACGGAGACGTCCGGCTGGGTGCGGCCGGCGGTGTCGGTGGCGCGGGCCAGCAGCTGGGTCGTCCCCCGGGTGCGGGGCTTCCAGTCGACGGACCACCGCGTCCAGGTGTCGGGACGCGGCCGTTCGTCCAGCCGGGCCGGCCGCCAGCTCGCCCCGCCGTCGGTACTGACGTCGACCCGCGCGACGGGACCGGCCCCCGACCACGAACGGCCGCGCAGCACCTGGCTCCGGCCCGCCGGGAACGTGGCGCCGCTCGCCAGCTCGAAGGCGCTCTTCAGGGTCTGCCGGGACAGCGGCACGCTGCCGCCCTCGGGGTGGGCGGGCCCGAACAGCCGGTAGAACGTGGTGTTCCAGGGCGAGAAGAGCGGCTGCCGGGACACCTCGATGTCGCCGACCCACTTGATCGACGCGATCCCCACCCAGGAGGGCACCAGCACCCGCACCGGGTGGCCGTGGTCGGGCGGCAGCGGCTCGCCGTTCATCTCGTAGGCGAGCAGGACGTCGTGCAGCGCCTTGGACAGCGGCAGCGGCCTGCGCACCCGGCCGAGGCTCTCCCCGCCGCTGACGTACTCGGCGTCCAGTCCCCGCGGCTGCACGTCGACGGCGTAGGGCGACAGGCCCGCCCGGCGCAGGACGGTCGACAGGGGAACGCCACGCCAGCGGGCGACGCCGATCGCGCCCAGCGTCCAGGCCGTGCCGCCGACCGTCTCACCCTGCTGGGTGGTGTAGCCGCTGCGCCCGTTGCCGGCGCACTCGACGAACGCGGTGCGGGTGACGGACGGCAGCTTGCGCAGGTCGTCGTACCCGAACTCGATCGCCCTGTCCTCGGCGGGCCCGCCGCGCAGCCCGCTCCCCCACAGTCTCAGCCGCCAGTCGTGCGCCCGAAGGGCGGGCGTGGCCGTGTGGTTGCGTACGAAGAACAGGTCGTTGGGGGTGTGGTGGCCGGTTCCGCGCAGGGCCTCCCAGCGGGTCTCGGCGTTGGTGCCGCGGCGGACGAACTTCTCGGGCGGCAGCGGTTTGACGATGGTGTCGCCGTCGGCGGCGTGGGCCGGTGCGGACAGGGGCAGCGCGCCGGCGGCACCGGTGGCGGCGAGCAGGGTGAGCAGACGGCGGCGGCTCACCCCGTCCGCCCTGGCCTGCCCTGCGAGCCACTGGCGCAGCCGGTGCCGGTCGTAGGCGGTCTCGTCGGGATGGGAGGAAGACGCGGCAGATGAGGGCATGGTGGGTCCTCGTCGTCGTAGGGCCGGGAAGTGACGGGGCGTGGCGGGCCGGAGCAGCGGGAGACGCCCGGCGGGCCGGGCGGGAGCGGGAGACGCCCGGCGGGCCGGGCGGGGGCGGGAGGCGCCCGCCGAGTCCGGCGGAGCGGCGGGAGCGGTGGAAGCGGGAGGCGCGCCGGTTCAGCCGGGGAGCCGACACAGCGCCGAGGCCACGCGGACCAGGTCCACGGTGCGGCGGCGCGTCAGGGGCTCCAGCGGTGGCATGGCGGGATGCAAGCACGCACCGTTCGGGGGTGTCAACGGACCGTCAGATCCGCTCGGTCACCGCTCGGCCGTCGCTCGAGCCGACCTCGAGGTCCCAGGGAGCGGCCCCGCACGCTCAGCATGTGAGACATTCCCCCCTTTTCCTACAGACTTACTAGGGAAAGCTTGACGGTGTCCTCGGAGGGTGCGCAGCATGAGGACCATGTCCCTCACGCAGCTACGACTCGTACGTCGTCGGCATGTCGACTTCGGTCACGTCGTCAGCGCCGCCTGCTGTCGCGCTTGAGGCACGGCCCGCGCCACCGCCCGTGCACCCCGGCTCGCCCCTCCCCGGTCCGACGCACCATCCCCGCGTCCACCGGGGCCCCGCCACCTTCTCCGAGGGACCACCGCCATGACCACGGCTCTTCCGCACCCGCCCGCCCCGCTCCGCGCCTCGCTGCACGACGCGCGCCACCTCCACCTGGTGGCCGACGCCGTGCGGCGGAACGGCGAGGACCCCGCGTCCGCCCCGCTCGTCGGTTACCTCCTGCTGGTCCCCCGGGGCACCGACCCCACCGAACTCTTCGTCAAGGACCGGCCGCGGCCGGAGTTCCGGCTGGTGGCCGCCGACGACGCGGCGCCCGTGCGGCAGCCGGCCGACGACGCCGTCCGCGTCGACACCGCGCGCCGCGTCGCCGAGGTCGACGGGCGCGAACTCGACCTGACGTACCTGGAGTTCGAGCTGCTGTCGCACCTCGTGCGACGCCCTCACCTGGTGCAGTCGCGCGAGCGGCTGGTCGCGGCCGTCTGGGGCTACGACCACGTCGGCGACGGCCGCACGGTGGACGTCCACGTCGCGCGGCTTCGCCGCAAGCTGGGCGCGGCCCACCGGCGCCGCATCGTCACCGTCCGCAGCATCGGCTACAAGTACGTCCCCGATCAGCAGGACAGCCCCCACGCCGCATCCCGCGGCCGATCCTGAGGAGAGCACCGCCATGTGCCCTGCCGCCGCGCCGTCCCGCCCCGCACCCCCGGCCGAACCCGCCCCGACCGGACGGGCGCACTGGCTGCGTGTGGCGCGCGAGGCGGCGGACGACCTGGCCACGGACACCGTGGTCAGGGAACAGGCGGGCAAGGCGCCCCTGGACGAGGTGTCCCGGCTGCGCGAGGCGGGGCTGCTGACCCTGCCGGCGCCGGCCGGGTCGGGCGGGGGCAGCGCGGACTGGGCCACGGCGTACGCGGTCGTCCGGGAGATCTCCACCGCCGACGGCGCGATAGGCCAGCTCCTCGGCTCGCACTACTTCCTGTCGTGGAGCGCCCGGTTCTTCGCGGACCCCGGGGTGGCCCGTCGGACGGCGGAGCGCTCCGCGGCGGAACAGTGGTGCTGGGGCGGCGGGTTCGCCCCGCAGGAGCCGCCGCTGACGCTGTCCCGGACGTCCCGGGGCCTCGTGCTCGGCGGCCGTCAGAGCTACCCGACCGGGGTGCTGGTGGCCGACCGCGTCGCCGTGCGCGCGGTGCGCGGGGACACGGGCGAACCGCTGGCCGTCGTGGTGGACCCGGCCCGCCCGGGGGTCGTGGTCGACGCGGCCGGCGACACCTTCGGGCAGCGGCTCGCGGCCGGCGGCAGCGTGGAGTTCGACGACGTGCCGGTGGGCGGCGACGACATCCTCGGCTCGCTGTCCGCGGACGAGGACCACCTGGTCCCCCGGGCCGCCCTGGCCGCGCCCGTCGGCCGGCTCTTCTCCGTGCAGTTGCTGCTCGGCATGGCCGAAGGGGTGCTGGCGGAGGTGCGTGAGTACAGCAGGACCGGCCACCGGCCCTGGCAGCCCGTCCCGTCGGCCGGATCGCCCGACGACCCGCAGGTGCTGACCGCGTACGGCGAGCTCACCGTCCTCACCCGCTCCGCCTCCGCCCTGTGCGACCAGGCGCTGGACTCCGTACGGCACGGGCTGGAGCGCGGCGAGGAGCTGACCTACGACGAGTACGCGGACGTGTCCGCGCTGGTGTCCATGGCCGAGACCGCGGCCTCCCGGGCGGCGCAGGAATCGACCACCCGCGCGCTGGACATCATCGGTCCGCGCTCCGCGTCCGCGCGGCTGGGATTCGACCGCTTCTGGCGCAACACCCGTACGCATACCCTGTACGAGCCCGTCACCCACCGGCTGCGCGACGTCGGGGACTACTTCCTCAACGGCGCCCACCCTCCGTTCGTCCTGCCCGCCTGACCTCCGGGTGAGCCGGGGGACTCTACTCCAGGACGTCTCGTGAACTGGTCCACCGGACTCGCCGGGCTGGCCGCGGGCCTGCTCATCTCTGTGGTGACCACGCCGGCGGGAGTGTCGGGCGCGGTGTTCCTGCTGCCGGTGCAGCTGAGCGTCCTCGGCGTGCCGAGCCCGGCGGTCACCCCCACCAATCTGCTGTTCAACGTGGTGGCCGGGCCGGGGGCGCTGCTGCGGCACCACCGCGCGGGGCTGCTGCGCGACCCGCTGACCCGCCGTCTGGTGAGCGGCACCCTGCCCGGTGTGGCGGTCGGCGCCGCCGTACGGGTGTTCGCGGTCCCGGGGGCCACCGTGCTCCGGCTGCTGATCGCCGTGCTGCTGGTGCCGCTGGGACTCTGGCTCGTGCGGCGCACCCTCCGCCCCTCCCGTCCGGCCGCGGAGGCGGAGCCCTCCGCGGGGACGGTGACCGGACTGGCCCTGGCGGTCGGGGTGGTCGGCGGGATCTACGGCATCGGCGGCGGCTCGCTGCTGGGGCCCCTGCTGGTGGGGCGGGGCATGGCCGTGGCGCGGGTGGCGCCGGCCGCGCTGGCCTCGACGTTCGTCACCTCCGTGGCCGGCGCCGCCGTCTTCGCGCTGCTGTCCCTGGCGGGCACGGGCGACGTGGCCCCGGACTGGTACCTCGGCCTGGCCTGCGGGCTCGGAGGGCTGGCCGGCGGGTACCTGGGGGCCGTTCTGCAGCCGCGGCTGCCCGAGACCGGGCTGCGCCTGCTGCTGGGCGGGCTGGCCACCGCCGTGGGCACCCTCTACGCCGTGCAGGCGCTCGGCTGACCGTCCCGGCCGCACGCCCCGGACCGCGGGTGGAGTGCGGCGCGGGGCGTACGGGATAATGACGGCATGCGGATCTCAGCCAGGGCGGACTACGCGGTACGTGCCGCGCTGCAACTCGCGTCGTCCCGGGACGACGGGCCGCTCAAGGCCGAGGCGATCGCCGACGCGCAGGAGATCCCGCACAAGTTCCTCGAAAGCATCCTGAACGACATGCGCCGGGGCGGGCTCGTGGTCAGCCAGCGCGGCGGCAACGGCGGGTACCGGCTGGCGAAGCCCGCGGAGTCGATCAGCATCGCCGACGTCATCCGTGTCGTGGAGGGGCCACTGGTCTCGGTGCGTGGTGTCCGTCCGCCGGAGCTGTCCTACTCGGGTCCCGCCGAGTCGCTGCTCCCGCTGTGGATCGCGCTGCGGTCCAATGTGCGCCAGATCCTGGAAGGCGTGTCCCTCGCCGATGTGGCGTCCGCGCAGCTTCCCGCCGGGGTCGCCGAGTTGGCGGACGCTCCCACGGCCTGGGTGAATCCCTGATCCAGCCATCCTGATCCAGCCGCCCGACCAGGCGTTTCTCACCATGCGAGAAGGCGGCGTCCATCATATGAGCTGCCTCTTGGGGTGAGGGCTGCTTTCTGCCACGATCCCTATCAGCCAGGTAGGAAAACTAGGGTTCACAGGGGGAGGCCATGACCACGCGTCCGTACGCCGTCGTCGCGCTGCTCCTGCTGACCTCCCGCCGCCACATCGACTTCGGCCGCACGTCCAGCGCCCTCTGTCAGCGGGCCTGAGGCCGCGCCGGTACCGCAGCCGCGACCGGCTCCGCCTCCGCCCGCCCCCGTTCCCGCACCTGCGCACCGACGCCGCGGCCGCCTCCCTCCGTCCGGAGGCCGGCCCGACGGTCGCGCGGGCGCACGCCCCTGGGCTCAGCCCGTACGCCGGCATCGTCCCGATCCTTCTTTCTCCGAGAGGACACCTCCGTGTCTGCCGCACGACCGCTCACCATCCTGCGCACCGTCGCCGCCATGACGGCCCTCCCGCTCCTGCTCACCGCCTGCGGCTACGGATCCGACGCCGAGGACGACGCACCGAAGGCGGAGGTCGCGGCCGGCGCCGAGAAGCTGTCCGCCTCCGAGGTGAAGATCGGCTACTTCCCCAACCTCACACACGCCACCGCCCTGGTCGGCGTCCAGGAGGGCCTGCTGCAGAAGGAACTGGGCGGCACCAAGATCAAGGCGTCGACGTTCAACGCCGGGCCGTCCGAGATCGAGGCGCTGAACGCCGGGTCCATCGACATCGGCTGGATCGGCCCCTCGCCGTCCATCAACGGGTACACCAAGTCCCAGGGCAAGAACCTGCGCATCATCAGCGGTTCCGCGTCCGGCGGCGTGAAGCTCGTGGTGAACCCGGACAAGATCAAGACCCTGGACGACCTCAAGGGCAAGAAGATCGCCACCCCGCAGCTCGGCAACACCCAGGACGTGGCGTTCCTGCACTGGATCGCCGAGAAGGGCTGGAAGGTCGACGCGCAGAGCGGCAAGGGTGACGTCTCCGTCGTCCGCAGCGACAACAAGATCACCCCGGACGCCTACAGGTCCGGCTCCGTCGACGGGGCCTGGGTCCCCGAGCCCACCGCGTCCAAGCTCGTCGCGGACGGCGCGAAGGTGCTGCTCGACGAGTCCGACATCTGGCCGGACAAGAAGTTCGTGATCACCAACATCATCGTGTCGCAGAGCTTCCTGAAGGAGCACCCGGACGTCGTCGAGGCCGTGCTGCGCGGCTCGGTGAAGACCAACGAGTGGATCAACGCCGACCCGGACCGGGCCAAGGCCTCCGCGAACAAGGCGCTCGAGAAGCTGTCCGGCAAGGCCCTGCCGGCCGAGGTGATCGACCCGGCGTGGAAGTCCATCGCCTTCCTCGACGACCCGCTGGCCTCGACCCTCGACGCCCAGGCGGAGCACGCGGTGTCGGCCGGTCTGCTGGAGAAGCCCGACCTGAAGGGCATCTACGACCTCGCGCCGCTGAACAGGGTCCTCAAGGCCGAGGGCAAGCCCGCGGTCGACGACGCCGGGCTCGGCGTCCGCTGACGACTCCGCACCCGACGAGACCCCAGGAGGTGACGACCATGGCCACCACGATGGCCGGGACGGCCGCGGACACCGGGACGGCGCGGTATGCCGCACGGGTCGAGCACGTCTCGAAGTCCTTTCCCGCACCGGGCGCGCCGGGCGGACGGCAGCTCGTCCTGGACGACATCACCCTCGATGTCGCACCCGGCGAGTTCGTCACCCTCCTGGGTGCCTCCGGCTGCGGCAAGTCCACCCTGCTCAACCTGGTCGCGGGACTGGACCTGCCGTCCGCCGGCACCATCGGCACCGACGGCAGGCCGGCCCTGATGTTCCAGGAACACGCCCTGTTCCCGTGGCTGACCGCGGGCAAGAACATCGAACTCGCCCTGAAACTGCGCGGGGTGGGCAAGCCGGAGCGTCGTCAGGAGGCGGAGCGGCTGCTGGAACTGGTGCGCCTGAAGGACGCGCACGGCAAGCGGGTGCACGAGTTGTCCGGCGGCATGCGGCAGCGCGTGGCACTGGCCCGCGCGCTCGCCCAGGACAGCCGGCTGCTGCTGATGGACGAGCCGTTCGCCGCGCTCGACGCCATCACCCGGGACGTCCTGCACGCAGAACTCACCCGCATCTGGCGCGAGACGGGCCTGTCGGTGCTGTTCGTCACCCACAACGTGCGCGAGGCGGTCCGGCTCGCCCAGCGCGTCGTGCTGCTGTCGTCGCGGCCGGGCCGCGTCGCCCGGCAGTGGACGGTGGACCTGCCGCAGCCGCGCCGCCTCGAGGACGGCGCCGTCGCCGAGCTGTCCGCCGAGATCACCGAAGAACTGCGTGGGGAGATCCGCCGCCATGGCCAGCACTGAGAAGACCGGCCTCACCCAGGACGCCGCCGCGCCCCAGGACCCGGACGACCTCGCGGGTCTGGAGGCCGGTCTCGACGCGCTGGACTCCGCGCGGACCGTCCGCACACCGCTGAGCCAGACCCTGCTCCGCAAGGTGCTGCCGCCGGTCACCGCCGTCCTCCTGGTGCTGGTGGTGTGGCAGATCCTCGTGTGGGCGGAGGTCGCGCCCGCGTACAAGCTCGCCTCCCCGTCCGACGTGTGGGCCGAGCTGCGCACCGCCTGGCTGCAGGGGAAGCTGCTCGACTACATCTGGACGTCCGTCTCACGCGGCCTGCTCGGCTTCCTGCTGGCGCTCGCCATCGGCACCCCGCTCGGGCTGCTGGTGGCCCGGGTGAGCTTCGTCCGGGCGGCCATCGGCCCGATCCTGTCGGGACTGCAGTCGCTGCCCTCGGTCGCCTGGGTGCCGCCGGCGGTGATCTGGCTGGGCCTGAACGACTCGATGATGTTCGCCGTCATCCTGCTCGGCGCCGTCCCGTCCATCGCCAACGGCCTGGTGGCGGGCATCGACCAGATCCCGCCGCTGTTCCTGCGCGCCGGTCGCACCCTGGGCGCGACCGGCCTGCGCGGGGCCCGGTACATCGTGATGCCCGCCGCGCTCCCCGGCTACCTGGCCGGACTCAAGCAGGGCTGGGCGTTCTCCTGGCGCTCGCTGATGGCCGCCGAGATCATCGCCTCCTCCCCCGATCTCGGCGTCGGTCTCGGGCAGTTGCTGGAGAACGGGCGCAACAACAGCAGCATGCCGCAGGTGTTCCTTGCCATCCTGCTGATCCTGCTCGTCGGCATCGCCGTCGACCTGCTGATCTTCAGCCCGCTGGAGCGGCGGGTGCTGCGCGGGCGGGGGCTGCTGGTCAGCCGCTGACCCCGCCCGCGCCGCGCCGGTCCGGTCCGGTCCGGTCCGGTCCGGTCCGGTCCGGTCCCTTAAGACCCGTACACCTCCACCTCACTGAACTGGGCGGCCGGCCAGCCGGTGTTGCCGGTGACGTGCAGCCGCAGATGGCGCGGTGTGCCCTCGACCGGGATGGTCACCGTGTTGCCGGTCGCCGGATCGAAGCGGTGCTCCCGCGCGGCGGCCAGCGTCGTGTACGCGGAGCCGTCGGTGCTGCCCTGCACGGACAGGGTCTGGGTGCGGGCCTGCCACGCGGCCTGCGGCGGCAGCTTCAGCACCACCCGGCGCACGGTCCGGGCGGCGCCGAGATCGATCGTCAGGGACTGCGGGAAGGCGTGGTTGGCGGACTCCCAGTACGTGTTCGGATCGCCGTCGACCGCCTTGCCGGGGGTGTACACGTCCTGGGAGCCGGTGGCGGTCGCCGGGCGGCCCAGGGCAAGGTTGCGGTCCGGGTCGGGCTGAGGGTTCTGCTCGCCGGGCTGCGGCCAGCTCGCGCAGTCCGACCAGGTGCTGCTCCAGCCGGAGTTGCCGCCGCCGTCGGTGACGGTGAAGGTGCCGGAACCGGCCGGGTAGGGGCAGTTGTAGATCCCGGCCGAGCCGACGCCGGTCGCGGTGACGTTCCGGAAGGTGGCCGCGCCCTGCGTCTCCGCCTGCACGACGACGGTCCCCACCCGGTTCACGGTGGCGCCGTCGACGGTGATGTTCCGGGCGGCGAGGCCGCGTCCCCCGCCGGAGACGAACTCGAAGGCGCTGTACGGGCTGTCGGTGATCGTGGTGTTCGTGATCCGTACCTGGGCGTCGACGGCGCTGTCGTAGGAGTCGACACGCAGGGCGCCCATCGGATGGTTCCAGTTGGGGTTCATGGCGCCGGTGCGCACCAGGGTGTTGCCGTCGACGGTGATGGTGCCGGACAGCGGGTGGAACGGGTCGAGGAACTTCTGGTTGGAGATCGCGATGCCGCTGCCGAGGGCGTTGGTGTCGGAGATCAGGTTGCCGCGGACGGTGATGTCGGTGCCGCCGTAGATCGCGATGCCGTTGGCGAGGTTCGGCTGGGTGATCGTGTTGTTCTCGAAGCTGCTGTCGACGTCCGGCGCGTTGAGCGACCACATGGCGAGGGCGTCGTCGCCCTGGTTGCGCAGGAAGTTGTTGCGGACCCGCACCCCGCGGGCGTTGCCGTTGAGGTTGAGGCCGTCGGCGGTCATGTCGAGGAAGCGGTTGTTCTCGACGACCAGGTTGTCGTTGTTCCCGGTCAGCCAGAGGCCCACCTTGAGGTGCTGGAGCCACATGCCGGAGACGGTGGAGTTCGGGCCGAGCGAGCCGTTGACGAAGTTGTCGGGGCTGGAGTCGACGCGTTCGGTGACCTCGCCGATGACCGCGAAGTCCTTGATGTGGACGTTCCCGGCCGAGGAGCCCTGGTCGACGAAGCGGGAGGTGCGCACGATCGAGTGCCAGTGGCCGGCGCCCTGGAGGGTGACGTTCTGGATGCCGCTCAGGGAGGAGGTCAGCCGGTACTCGCCCGGCGGGATCCACACCGTCCCGCCCTGCGCGGCGGCGACGGCCTCGCGGAACGCCTGGGTGGAGTCGCCCCGCCCGGTCGGGTCGGCGCCCTTGTCGGTCACGGAGACGGAGCCTGCGGGGCGGGAAGCGGCGCCGGGCGCCTGCTCGAAGTCGGCCACGTCCACGGTGACAGGGACGTTCGTGGCCTGGAAGGCGACGGTGGCACCGGCCCGGACGTCCCGGCCGAGCAGCATCCGCGCGTTGGCGTAGAGGTGGTGGGTCCGGGCGCCCGGGATCCACGGGGTGTCGACGTAGGAGTACTTGGAGGTCACCGGGAGGGTGCGGTCGAGCCGTTGCCCGTCGACGTACACGGCCAGGGATCCGGACTGGCCGTCGGGCACGCTGTAGGCCACGGTCACGGCGTTGGCGGCGCGCGGCACGGGGAACTCCACGCGTTGGCCCGGGTTCAGCCGCACCGCCTGGCGGCCCGAGGCCTCGGAGGCGAGCGTGCCCTGGGTGTGGTCGGGGCCGATGCGGGTCCCGGTTCCGGTGGCGGACTCGGCCTCGACGGAGGTAAACGGGAGGGTGGCGCCGGCCGCGGCGTGGGCGGGCGCCGGGGCGAGGGCGACGAGCAGGCCGGCGGCTAGGACGACGGCCGTGCCCGCGGCCGACACGCTTCTGACGGTGGGGGTGGTCATGGTGCTGGTCCCTTCGTGGTGGGGGCGGGGGAACAGACGGGGCGCGGTTCAGGCGCGCAGCCAGACCGCGGTGTCGCGGGGCAGCCTCCCTGCGGTGTCGAGCGGGCCGCTGGCCAGGAGCAGCGCGGTGTGGGCGGGGAGGCCGACGGACCGGCCGGAGAGGTTGACGACGCACAGGGCGTCGGAGCGGGCGAAGGCGAGCACGCTGTCCGGAGCGGGCAGCCAGGTCAGCGGCTCGTCGCCGAACCCGGGCCGCAGGCGGATCGCCTCGCGGTAGAGGCTGAGCATGGAGCCGGGGTCGCGGGCCTGCCGGTCGGCCGCGTACGCGGGCCAGGCGGCGGGCTGCGGCAGCCAGGGGTCGCCGCCGAACCCGGCGTGCGGGGCGTCGGCGGTCCAGGGCAGCGGCACCCTGCATCCGTCGCGTCCGGGGTCGGTGCCGCCGGAGCGGGCGTGCATGGGGTCCTCGATGCGGTCGAGCGGAATGTCGGCCTCGGGCAGCCCCAGCTCCTCGCCCTGGTAGACGTAGACCGCGCCGGGCAGGGCCAGGGAGAGCAGTGCCGCCGCCCGGGCCCGACGGGTGCCCAGCGTCAGGTCGGTGGGGGTGCCGAAGGCCTTGGTGGCGAAGTCGAAGCCGGTGTCGGCGCGGCCGTAGCGGGTGACGGTGCGGGTGACGTCGTGGTTGCACAGCACCCAGGTGGCGGGGGCGCCGATCGGGGCGTGCTCGGCCAGCGTCTCGTCGATGGAGGCGCGCAGCCGGGCGGCGTCCCACGGGCAGGTCAGGAAGGAGAAGTTGAACGCGGTGTGCAGTTCGTCGGGGCGCAGGTAGCGGGCGAAGCGTTCGGTGTCGGGGAGCCAGACCTCGCCGACGAAGACGGCGCCGTACTCGTCGGCCACGGCCCGCCAGGCGCGGTAGACGTCGTGGAGTTCGTCGCGGTCGACATATGGGTGCGGGTCGCGGCCGGCGGTGAAGTCCGGCAGCTCGGGGTCCTTGACCAGCAGGGCCGCCGAGTCGATGCGGACGCCTGCCACGCCCCGCTCGAACCAGAAGCGCAGGATGTCCTCGTGCTCCTGGCGGACGGCGGGGTGCGCCCAGTTGAGGTCGGGCTGCTCGGGTGCGAACAGGTGCAGGTACCAGTCGCCGTCGGGCAGCCTGGTCCAGGCCGGGCCGCCGAACTCGGACTGCCAGTCGTTGGGCGGGAGTTCGCCGTGGGCGCCACGGCCGGGGCGGAAGTGGAACAGTTCCCGTTCGGGGCCGCCCGCCAGTGCCGCGCGGAACCAGGGGTGCTGGTCGGAGACGTGGTTGGGGACGATGTCGATGATGGTGCGGATGCCCAGTTCCCGTGCCTCGGCGATGAGCTTCTCCGCCTCGGCCAGGGTGCCGAAGGCGGGGTCGATCGCACGGTAGTCGGCGACGTCGTAGCCGCCGTCCTTCATCGGGGACTGGTACCAGGGGTTGAACCACAGCGCGTCGACGCCCAGTTCGGCGAGGTACGGCAGCCGGGCGCGGACGCCGGCCAGGTCGCCGGTGCCGTCGCCGTCACCGTCGGCGAAGCTGCGGACGTACACCTGGTAGATGACGGCGGAGCGCCACCAGGCGTCGGCGGTGGCAGGGGTGGGCTGTCCCACGTGGGTGCCTTTCTCTTCTGTGGACGGGGGTGCGGCGTCAGCCCTTGGTGCTGCCCGCGCTGATCCCGGCGATGATGTGCCGCTGGAAGACGAGGAACAGCGCGACCATGGGGATGCTGGCGATCACCATCGCGGCGATCAGCACGGTCAGCTGGATGTTCTGCGACAGCTGCACCAGGGCCACGCTGATGGGCTGCTTGTCGGTGTCGGAGAACACCATCAGCGGCCACAGGAAGTCCTGCCAGACGGCGACCAGCGCGAAGATCGACACCACGCCGAGCACGGGACGGGACATGGGCAGCACGATCGACCACAGGGTGCGCAGCTTGCCCGCGCCGTCGATCTCGGCGGCCTCCAGGACGTCCCTGGGCAGTTGGTCGAAGAACCGCTTGAGCAGATACAGGTTGAAGGCGTTGGCGACGGCCGGCAGCCAGATGGCGAGCGGGTCGTTGAGCAGGCCGAGGTCCGCGACGGTCAGGTACTTCGGCACCACCAGGGCCTGGGCGGGGACCATCAGCGTGGCGAGGATGCCACCGAGGATCAGGGTGCCGAAGGCCGGACGGAGCTTGGACAGCGCGTAGGCGGCGGCCGTGCAGAACACCAGCTGGAACACCCAGGCGCCGGCCGCCTGCACCACCGTGTTCCACAGGTGGGTGGGCAGCTGCATCAGCTCCCAGGCGTCGGAGTACCCGGCGGTGCTCCAGCTCTCGGGGACGAGGGTGGGAGGGGTGCGGGCCACCTCGTCCGGCGACTTCGTCGCGCCGGTCGCCATCCAGTACACGGGGAACAGGAACGCCAGCGCGAACAGCAGGACGACTCCGGTGAAGACGGTCCAGTAGACGGCCCTGCCGCGCGGGCGGGTCAGGACGGCCGGGGAGACCAGGGTGCGGGTGGCGCCGCTCATGCGGCCTCCTCTCCGGATCGGGTGAGGCGGAGGTAGACGGCGGAGAACGCGCCGAGCAGGACGAGCAGCATCACGCTGAGCGCGCAGGCGCCGCCGAAGTCGTTGTAGAGGAAGGCGTACTTGTAGATGAGGTAGAGGACGGTCACGGTGGCGTTCTCCGGGCCGCCTCCGGTGATCACGAACGGTTCGGTGAACACCTGCATGGTGGCGATGATCTGCAGCAGCATCAGCATGAGGATCACGAACCGGGTCTGCGGCACCGTGACGTGCCGGACACGCTGGAGCAGGTTCGCCCCGTCGAGTTCGGCGGCCTCGTACAGCTCGCCGGGGATGGACTGGAGTGCGGCGAGGTAGATCAGCACGGTGCCGCCCATGTTGGCCCAGGTGGCGACGATCACCAGGGACACCAGGGCCGTGTCGGCACCGTTGGACCAGTTCGAGGTGGGCAGGTGCAGGAAGCGCAGCGCCTCGTTGGCCAGGCCGGCGCCCGGGTCGTAGAACCACTTCCACAGCAGGGCGCTCACCACGGGCGGGATCATCACCGGCAGGTAGACGACGACCCGGAAGAACGCCTTGGCGTGGCGGAGTTCGTTGAGCACGAGGGCGAGCACGAAGGGGATCGCGAAGCCGATCAGCAGGGCGAGCGCGGTGAAGGTGAGCGTGTTGCGCCAGGCGGCGGCGAACTCGGGGTCCTGCCAGACCCGGGTGAAGTTGGCGGTGCCGACCCATTCGGGGTCGGAGCCGGGCGTGTACTTCTGGAAGGCGATCACGACGGCGCGGATCGCGGGGTACCAGGAGAACAGCGCGAAGCAGATCAGTCCGCCGAGGAGGAAGCCGTAGGCGCGCAGGTGGTCGGTGAGGCGGCGCCGTCTCCGGTCCCCTGCCGGGGACGGCGCCTTCACCGGCCGGACCCGCACGGCGGGCGGCCGTTCGACCGTCTTCGTCACCGGTCAGCTCCGTGCCAGGATGCCGTCGATCTTGCCGGAGGCGTCCTTCAGGAGCCGGTCGATGTCCGCGTCCTCCTTGGTGAGGACGGCGGAGACCACGCCGTCGAGGACGGAGTACAGCTGCTGGGCGTGCGGCGGCTCGATCTTCATTTCGAGCTTCTGGTTGCCGTCCAGGAAGGCCTGGTAGTTCTCCACCGGGACGTTGGCGTTGGCCTTCTTGGCCTGCTGGTCCCTGGCGTCGGCCGCGCCGGTGAACAGACGGGGTTCGGGCAGGCCGACGGGGGCGTCGTTCTGCTTGGCGCGGGCGTAGTCGCCGAGGAAGCCGTCACCGGGGGTGAGGAACATGTGGTCGAGCCACTTGAGGCCGGCCCTGATCTGCTCCGGGGTGGCCTTCTTGCTGAACATGTAGCCGTCGCCGCCGACGAGGGTGGCCTTGCCGCCGGGCATGGGGGCGATGGCGATGTCCTTGTACTCGGCGCCCTTCTCCTTGACGAGGATCGGGATGTTGTCAGGGGCGGCGAGGTACATGCCGAGCTTGCCGGAACCCATCATCTGCTGGGCGTCGTTGATGACGAGCAGTTGCTTGCTGCCCATCGACTCGTCCGTCCACCGCATGTCGTGGAGGGTCCGCAGGACGGCGCGGCCCTCGGGGGTGTCGACGGTGGCCTGGGTCCCGTCCTCGTTCACCACGTCACCGCCCTGGGAGTAGAGCTCGGCGGTGAAGTGCCAGCCGCCCTGGTTCTGGGCGCTGTAGTCGGCGTAGCCGACGGTGCCGTCGCCGAGCGCGGCGATCCTCTTCGCGGCGGCGCGGACCTCCTCCCAGGTGGCGGGCGGGTCGTCGGGGTCGAGGCCGGCCTTCTCGAACAGGGCGCGGTTGTAGATCAGGCCCATCGAGTAGCCGGTGCGCGGGATGCCGTAGATCTTGCCGTCGACGGTGTAGATGTCGCGCAGCTGCTGCTGGATGGTGCTGTAGCTCTTCAACTCCTTGACGTACGGCGTCAGATCGGCGGCCTGGTTGATGTCGACGACGTGCCGGGCGTCGGTGAAGTACGTGTAGAAGACGTCCTCCATCTGTCCGCCGGCGAGCTTGGCGTCGAAGGTCTTGGGGTCCTGGCAGGGGAACGCGTCGTGCGGGACGACGTCGATGTCCGGGTTCTTCTTCTCGAAGGCGGCGACGTCCTCCTCGAAGAACTGGCGGTCGACCTTGGCGCTCTTGGGCGGCATGCAGTTGACGGTGATGCGCGTCTTGCCGTCGGCGGCTTCGTCGCCGCCCGAGCCGCAGGCCGTCAGCGCGAGCGCGCCGACGCTCAGCGCGACGAGGGTACGGCGGATCCCGGTGCTTCTCATCGGTGGACCCCTTAAGGGACAGGAGCGAGTGAACCCCTCGGAACAGGAGCGGTGGGCGGGGCACACTCAAGCACCGACGACATCGGACCGCAATATGTCGCGCACAATTTGAAATTATTCGACAGCTGTACGGGGTTCAGCCGCGGGGCGCCTGGGCGGTCGAGCCGCGCACCACCAACTCCGGTTCGAACAGGAGCTCTTCGGGGGCCACCGTGCTGCCGCTGATCTGTGCGTTCAGCAGTTCCACCACCGCCCTGCCCATCGCCTCGATGGGCTGCCGGACCGTGGTCAGCGGGGGTTCGGTGCAGTTCATCAGCGCGGAGTCGTCGTAGCCGACGACGGAGATCTGCCCGGGCACGTCGAGCCCCTTGCGCCGCGCGGCGCGTACGACACCGAGGGCGAGGGGGTCGCTGGCGCAGATGAAGCCGGTGACGCCCCGGTCGATGAGCCGGGTGGCGGCGGCGTGGCCGCCCTCGATGGAGAACATGGCGCGGGCCACGTGCTCCTCGGGCACCTCGCCGGCCACCGCCCGCGCGGCCGCCAGCTTGCGCGCCGAGGGCACGTGGTCGCCGGGGCCGAGCACCAGGCCGATGCGCTCGTGCCCGAGCGAGGCGAGGTGGCGCCAGGCCTGTTCCACCGCGACGGCGTCGTCGCAGGACACGGCGGGGAAGCCGAGGTGCTCGATGGCCGCGTTGACGAGGACGACGGGGATGTTGCGCTCGGCGAGCTGCCGGTAGTGGTCGTGCGGCGCGTCGGCCTGGGCGTAGAGACCGCCGGCGAACACCACGCCGGACACCTGCTGTTGCAGCAACAGGGTCACGTAGTCCGCCTCGGAGACCCCGCCCCGGGTCTGGGTGCACAGCACCGGGGTGAGGCCGAGCTGGGCCAGCGCGCCGCCGATGACCTCGGCGAAGGCGGGGAAGATCGGGTTCTGCAGCTCGGGCAGCACCAGGCCGACCAGCCGGGCGCGCTCGCCGCGCAGCTGGGTCGGGCGCTCGTAGCCGAGCACGTCGAGGGCGGAGAGCACCGCCTGCCGGGTGGCCTCGGAGACTCCCGGCTTGCCGTTGAGCACCCGGCTGACCGTGGCCTCGCTGACCCCGACCTTCTTCGCCACCACAGCAAGTCGTCGCGTCATGGCCGCAAGCGTAGCGCAAGCAGCGCAAGCCGTTTGCATGGTGGTGCAAGAAGTGATGTCAGGGCGCTGCCCACAGTCCTCGGACATGCCCGAGGTGGCGGGTCATCACCTCCCGCACGGCCTCGGTGTCCCGGGTGAGCAGCGCGCCGAGCAGGTCGAGGTGCTCCTCCGCCGACGCCCGCAGCCGTCCCTGTTCCGCCAGCGCGGTCAGTCCGTAGAGCCGGGAGCGGTGGCGCAGGTCCCGGACCACCTCGACGAGGTGGCCGTTGCCGGCGAGAGCCAGCAGGCCGAAGTGGAAGCGCCGGTCGGCGTCGACGTACGCGATCAGGTCACCGGCCGTGGCGGCGGCGACGATCTCCTCGGCGACCGGCCGGAGTGCGCCGAGCGCGACCGGGTCGGCCGTTGCGGCCAGCGCGGCCGTCGTGGGGATCTCGACGAGGGCGCGCACGTGGGTGTACTCGTCCAGTTGCCGTTCGGAGACGGCGGTGACCCGGTATCCCTTGTTGGGCACCACGTCGACCAGCCCTTCCTTGGCGAGGTCGAGCAGCGCCTCGCGCACGGGGGTGGCGGAGACGCCGAAGCGGGCCGCGAGCCCCGGTGTCGAGTACACCTCGCCGGGCCGCAGTTCACCCGTGATCAGCGCGGCGCGCAGGGCGTCCGCGACCCGCTCGCGGTAGCTGGGCCCGCGTCCGCCCAGGGCGGGCAGGGCGGGGCCGCCGGCGGTCACAGGACGAACCCCGCCGGGAACGGGTCCCGCGGGTCCAGCAGGTACTGGGCGGTGCCGGTGATCCAGGCGCGTCCGGTGAAGCTCGGCAGCACGGCGGGGTGTCCGGCCACCTCGGTGGTGCCGAGCAGGCGGCCGGTGAAGCGGGTGCCGATGAAGGACTCGTTGACGAACTCGGTGTGCGGCGGGAGTTCCCCGCGGGCGTGCAGCTGGGCCATGCGGGCGCTGGTCCCGGTGCCGCACGGCGAGCGGTCGAACCAGCCGGGGTGGATCACCATGGCGTGCCGGGAGTGCCGGGCGGTGGAGCCGGGCGCGGTCACCTGGACGTGGTGGCAGCCGTGGATCGACGCGTCCTCCGGGTGGACGGGCTCCCCCTCGGCGTTGATCGCCTCCATGAGGGACAGCCCGGCCGCCAGGATCTCGTCCTTGCGGGACCGCTCGAAGGGCAGCCCGAACCGCTCCAGGGGCAGGATGGCGTAGAAGTTCCCGCCGTACGCCAGGTCGTACGTCACCGTCCGCCCGTCGGGCAGGGTGGCCTCACGGTCCAGGGAGACGGCGAACGACGGCACGTTGCGCAGGGTCACGGCGGTGGCGGAGCCGTCCTCGACCCGCACCTCGGCGACGACGAGCCCGGCGGGGGTGTCCAGGCGGATGGTGGTGACCGGCTCGACGACCTCGACCATGCCGGTCTCGACCAGGACGGTCGCCACGCCGATGGTGCCGTGGCCGCACATCGGGAGGTAGCCGGACACCTCGATGTAGAGGACGCCCCAGTCGCAGTCGGGGCGGGTCGGCGGCTGGAGGATCGCGCCGCTCATCGCCGCGTGCCCGCGCGGCTCGTTCATCAGCAACTTCGCGATGTTGTCGCGATGTTGACGGAACCACAGGCGCCGTTCGTTCATCGTCGCGCCCGGAACGGTGCCGATGCCTCCGGTGATCACCCGGGTCGGCATGCCCTCGGTGTGCGAGTCGACGGCGTGCAGGACGAGTGTGCTGCGCATGCCCGGCCCCTCCCCTACGCCAGACCGGCCGCGACGGCCTTCTCGGTGGCGGCGCGGACGGCCGCCTCCTGTTCCGGGTCCAGGCGGACGCGCGGGGGCCTGCAGGGGCCGCCGTGGCGGCCGGCCAGGTCCATGGACAGCTTGATGGCCTGCACGAACTCCACCCGGGAGTCCCAGCGCAGCAGGGGGTGCAGCTGCCGGTACAGCGGCAGGGCGGTGGCGAGGTCGCCGCTGGTGGCGGCGCGGTACAGCTCCGCGCAGGACCGGGGCAGGGCGTTCGGGTAGCCGGCCACCCAGCCCTTCGCCCCGGCGACCGCGAGCTCCAGCAGCACGTCGTCCGCCCCGGCCAGCAGGTCCAGGCCGGGCGCGAGTTCGGCGATCCGGTAGGCGCGGCGGACGTCCCGGAGAACTCCTTGACGGCCCTGATGTGTCCTTCGCCGTGCAGCCGGGCGAGCAGCTCCGGCACCAGGTCGACCTTGGTGTCGATCGGGTTGTTGTAGGCGACGACGGGCAGTCCGGCGCGGCCGACCTCGGCGTAGTGGGCGAGCACGGAACGCTCGTCGGCGCGGTAGGCGTTGGGCGGCAGCAGCATCACCGCCGGGCACCCGGCGTCGCCGGCCTGCTCGGCCCAGCGGCGCGCCTCGGCGGACCCGTAGGCGGCGACTCCGGGCATGACCCGCTCCCCTCCGACGGCGGCGACGGCGGTCTCGACGACGCGGGCGCGCTCCTCGGGGTGAGCACCTGGTATTCGCCGAGGGAGCCGTTCGGCACGACCCCGTCGCAGCCGTTGGCCACGAGCCAGGCGCAGTGTTCGGCGTACCGGTCGAGGTCGACGGACAGGTCGTCGCGCAACGGCAGCGCGGTGGCGACGAGGACTCCCCGCCAGGGGCGGCGGTGATCGGTCATGAGGATCCTTCCTCGGAGCGGGGACGAGGCCGGTCGTGCTGAGCCGCCAGGACGCCCAGGGGGACCGGGCGGGCGAAGGGGCGGCGGTACGGGGTCGGGGCGCACCCCGTGAGGGCCGCGACGGCAGGCGCGCACAGACGCCCCTGGCACCAGCCCATGCCGGCCCGGGTGAGCAGTCTGACCGTTCGCAGGTCGCCGGCGCCGAGGGGGAGGGCCTCGCGGACGGCGCCCGCCGGTACCTCCTCGCAGCGGCAGACCACCGTGTCGTCGGTGACGCCGTCGGCCCAGTGGGCGGGTGGGGTGTGCAGGGCGTCCAGGGCCCCGGCCGCGGCGCGCCCCTGGGCGCGGGCCCGGGCGGCGGGCGCCCAGGCGCGCGGGTCGGGCGTCCTGCCCCGCAGCCGGGCCGCGATCGAACGGCCGGCGATGTGTCCCTCCGCCAGCGCGAGGGCCGCCCCGCCGATGCCCGTGGCCTCTCCGGCCGCCCAGACGCCCGGCACGTCGGTGCGCTGCTCGGCGTCGACGGCCACGGCGGTCCCGTCGAGCCGGCAGCCGAGGCTCCCGGCGAGATCGGTGTGGGGCAGCATGCCGTGCCCCACCGCGAGGGCGTCGCAGGGCAGCAGGCGTTCGGTGCCGGGCCGCACGCGGCCGTGTGCGTCGAGGGCGGCGACGGTGACACCGGTCAGCCGGTCCTCCCCGTGGGCGCGGACCACAGTGTGCCGGGCCAGCACCGGTACGCGGTGGCGCAGCAGCCGCGCCGCGTACCCGGCGGCCTCGGGCAGCTTTCCCGCGAGGGCTCCGGCGTGCCGGGGCAGGCGTACGGGGTCCGTGGACTCCACCAGGGCGGCCACCCGGACGCCCGCGGCGGCGAGCCCGGTCGCCACGGGCAGCAGCAGCGGGCCGGTCCCGGCGACCACGGCGGTGGGGCCGGGGGTGACGATGCCGCCCTTGAGCATGGCCTGGGCGCCGCCCGCCGTGACGACACCCGGCAGCGTCCAGCCGGGGAAGGGAAGGACCGTCTCGTACCCGCCGGTGGCCAGGAGCACGGCGGTGGCGCGCACCTCGGCCGGCTCCCGCCCTTCCGGGCCGGTCAGCGCGTGCACCGTCAGCCCGTCGGACTCCCGCTCCACGCACCAGACCTGGTGGTCCGTCCGTACGTCCACGGGGCTCGCGGCGAGGGCGTCCCGCAGCCGGGTCCAGGTGCGCCGGCCGTTGCGCGGCACCTGGGCGTGTTCCGTGCGGAGCCCGGGTGCGGGCTGACGGAAGTACTGCCCGCCCGGCCGCGGCGCCGCGTCGATCAGGGTGACCCGGATGCCGCGCCGCGCCGCCGCGAGGGCCGCGGCGAGGCCCGCCGGGCCCGCGCCGATCACTGCGAGGTCAGTCCTCATGGCCCGTCCCCTCCTGGGTGCGGATGTCGTCGCCCGGGCGGGCGGGGAGCAGGCAGGCGCGCTGGTTGGGGCGGCCGTTCACGGTCACCAGGCAGTCGAAGCAGACGCCGATCCCGCAGAACACCCCGCGCGGGCGCCCTTCGTTGCGGGTGGTGCGCCAGGAGGTGACGCCGGCGGCCCACAGCACGGCGGCGATCGTCCGGCCGGGCAGGGCCTCGACCGTCCGCCCGTCGAAGGTCACGTCGAACGCGCGCCGTGCCCCGGCGCTCTTCTGGGGGTTCACCGGACGGCCTCCTTCGTGGGGCGGGGGAAGCGGTCGGGGCGGAAGGGGGCGAGGTCGAGGTCCGGCGTCGCCCCGGTCAGTGCCTGGGCGATCAGCAGTCCGGTGCCGGGCGCCAGCCCGATGCCCGCGCCCTCGTGTCCGCAGGCGTGGAACAGCCCGGGCACCCTCGGGTCGGGGCCGATCGCCGGAAGGTGGTCGGGCAGGTACGGGCGGAATCCCGCGTACGTCCGCAGGGCCTGTACGCCGGCCAGGAAGGGGAACAGCCGGGTCGCCCCCGCCGCCAGGGCCCGCACCGCCCGCAGCGACAGCGAGCGGTCGAACCCGACGCGTTCCCGGCTGGCGCCGATGAGGACCGGTCCGGCGGCCGTCCCCTCCACGACCGGGGAGGTCAGCAGGTCCGCCGTGTCGCCCGCGACGTCGGCGACGTAGTCGGCGGCGTACACCTTGTGCCGGATGCGGGGCGGCAGCGGTTCGGTGACGAGGACGAAGCCTCGTCGGGGCATGACGGGCAGGAACACGCCGGCCCGGTCGGCGAGTTCACCGCCCCAGGTGCCGGCCGCGTTGACGACGGCGGGTGCGTGCAGGTCGCCGCGCGGGGTGCGCACGCCGCGCACCGTGCCGTCGCGGGCGCGCAGCACCCGGGTCACCTCGTGGCCGGTGAGCAGGCGGGCACCGGAGGCGCGCAGCAGGTGGGCCGCCGCGAGGGCGGGCATCACCTGGGCGTCCTGCGGGTAACGCACCCCGCCCGGGAGCCCTGGCGCGAGGCGGGGTTCCAGGTCGTGGAGGCGGTCGGCGGGGACGGCCTCGGCGGTCACCCCGGCCGCTCGCTGTGCGTCCGCGAACGCCAGCAGCGCGTCGAGTGACTTCGCGGTCCCGGCGACGACCAGGCCGCCCTTGGCCTCGTACTCCGTCGCCGGGCCTGACTCCCTGGCCAGCTCGGCCCAGAGGCGGGTGGACAGCAGGGCCAGGTCCAGTTCGGGTCCGGGTGCCTTGTCGGAGACGAGGAGGTTGCCCTCCCCCGCGCCGGTCGTCCCCCCGGCCACCGGGCCCCGGTCGAGGACGGTGACGTCCAGTCCGGCGCGAGCCGCGTACAGGGCGCAGGCGGCGCCCGTCATCCCGGCGCCCACCACCACGACATCGCAGGTCAGCGACTCGCTCACGCCAGTACTATGTCACACATCACACTGCTCGGGAACAGGGCGGAAGCGGGCGGCGGTTGTGGGGGGATCAGTCGGCGGCGGGGACCACGCGCAGGTGGCCGGCGGCCCGGCGGGCCCTGCGGTCCCGGCCGGTGGCGCGCGGCGCCTCACGCAGGACGAACGTCAGTCGGCGGCACTCCATCTCCTCGAGGACGGAGGCGGTCTCCACGACGAGGCGGCAGTCCGTGGCACCCCAGCGCGGGTCGGGGTGCAGCAACGGCCGTACGGAGCCGTCGTGCCGGGCGGCCTTCTCGCCGACGGCGCGCAGCCAGTGCGGCACGCCCTGCCGGTAGGCGGCGTCCATGATCGGGTCCTGGGCGATGTCGCGCCGTACGGCGTGCAGCACGGGGTCATGGGGGTGGCGCTCGGCCGTCGCCGCGTGGTCTGCCAGCATGGGCAGGCACCAGCTCGCCTCGTGGTCACCCAGGATGGCCGCGGCGTCCGGGTGGAAGAGGACGAACCGCTGGAAGTTGACGCCGGGGTGGGCCGTCGGATGCGGCTCCACGCCTTGGAAAAGTGTCCGGAAAGCACCGTTGGTGAGCAGCACGTCCCAGCGGTGGTCCACCACCAGCGAGGGGAAGGGAACGGCGTCCAGCAGAACGGCGTAGTCCTGCAGATAGGCCTGGGCCTCGGACGTTCCGGGGCCGGGCCGCGGTGCCGGCCGCTGCCCTCCTGCCTGATATGCCATCGGGAGGTCACCCCTCTTGCCTGTGCGGCCCTGACGCGGCGCCCCGATCCTGCTGCGCCGGGACACGGCGTGTCAACTATCGTGGCATTCCACGACGGTTGACGGCCGAAATTGGCCACAGTTGTGGCGACACCTGGATGGGAGTTCGAAACACCGGCTAGTCTCCGTGAAGTTCACGGCAATCGCTTGTGAGAAGCCTGTGAGAGACGTAGGAGATCTTTCGGTGACGGGTGGCTTCGAGGGACCGGGCACCGCGCCGACGAACGCGCTGCCGGCCGTCGTCGCCCGCGTCACCGCACTCGCCGACCGGCTCGGCGTGGCGCACACCGAGGTCTTCGACGTGGACCGGCTGTCCGTCGCGTCCGGTGTGCCGGAGCCCGTGGTCAAGGCGCTGCTGAGCGGCAGGCCCGCGGGTGAGCCCGATGTGCAGGCGCGGTTCCTGCAGCGGCTGGACCTGCTGCGCCGCACCCGGCTGAAGCCGAACGGACGCAAGTACACGCAACAGGAGATCGCCGACGGTGCGGGCATGTCCCGGCAACAGGCCGGCGCGCTGATCAACGGCGACCGGCGGCCCACCATGGAGCACTGCGACGCCCTCCAGCGGTTCTTCCGGGTGCACGCCGGTTTTCTCACCGCCGAGGACCCGGAGGCGTTGGCGAACGCCCTCCAGCACACCGAGCAGGAGCTGCTGCAGAAGCTCGCCGAGCGGGAGTCCGCCGCGACGGCCGACGACCCGCTGGAGCGGCTGCTGCAGGACCACGGGGTGCGGGGCATTGCCTGGCGGGCCGCGCAGCTGCCCACCGACCAGCACCGCGACAAGGTCGCGGAATGGCTGGACATGCTCCTGGAGAGCGTCCAGCGGCCCAAGTCGTGACCCGGGGAGAACTGTGGGCATCGGTAGGAAAATGCGCCGCCTGTGCGGCGAGTTGGTCACGGAGCTGACGCTTCCCGTCCCGGCGCGGCCCGCCGATCTGTACGCAGCCCTGTGCGAGGCGATGAGCCGGCGGCGCGGGCGGCCCGTCCTGTTCCGCACCGCCGTCTTCCCGCCGGGGACCGCGAGCGGGCTGTGGCTCGACATGGCGGACCAGGACCTCGTGGTGGTCGAGGAACGCACGGCTCCGGGCCACCAGTTGGTGATCCTGGGTCATGAGCTGTGGCACATGAAGGCGGGCCACTGCGGCCACCATGTCGCGGGTGCCGAGGTCGCCACCCGTTTATGGGGTGAGGCCATGGACGACGAGGCCCTGCGGGCGACCGTGCTGAGGGTCGCCGCCCGCACCCGGTTCGATCAGGCCGACGAGAAGGAGGCCGAGGCGTTCGGTCTGCTGCTCGCCAGCAAGTGCCGTACGTGGCTGGACGGTTCCTCGCTGCGGGGGCCGGTGCAGCGGGATCACCTCGCGGGCGGATCGGGGCTTCGCTCGGTACCTGGGCCGCAGAACTGAGGTTCTCCGGACGGGTCGCGGGCGGGCGGGCGGCGGTGCCTGCGGTGCCTGCGTGCGGGGCAACGGAGCTACGGCTCGGGGTGATTGTCAGTGGTGGGCGGCAAGCTGGTGGTGCGCCCCTGTTTGTGCCGGGGCGTGGGGACCGACGACCACGACACGGGGAGAGCCGAGCGATGCCCACCGCCGTACTGACCGACCGCGAGCGCACCGCCGTCCAGGCCTATCTCAGACTGCTGCACACGGTGCGGGCCGCCTTCGACGAGGGCCGGCCCGCGCCGCCGGGGCCTGCGGTGCTGCCGGTCGTGCCGCCTTCCGTCCTCGCGGAGGCGGAGGTGGCGCTGGAACGGGCGGGGTGGGCGGGGAACGAGGAGTCGTTCTTCCGGATGGTGCGGGAGTGGTGTCCCGAGGGGTAGGCGCCGCCCTGGCGGCACGCTTTTTCGTGGGGCGGTGCGCCCGGGGTGGCCCTGGGGGCCGGGCGGGTGCGGGTGGTGGGGGTTGGGTGCGCAGTTCCCCGCGCACCTTGGGGGGTTCGTCCACACGGCGTGTGAGACGTGACCGGTGCGGGGCGGCCCTCGAAGGGCAGGGGTTGTCCGCGGCTGCGGGGCCGTGGGGGCTGGGCGCGCAGTTCCCCGCGCCCCTTGGGGTGTTCGTCCACACGGCGTGTGGCATGTGACCGGTGTGGGGCGGCCCTCGACGGGCGGAGGTTGTCCGCGGCTGCGGGGCCGTGGGGCTGGGCGCGCAGTTCCCCGCGCCCCTTTCGGGGCGCTGTGGGGCCGGTGGTCATGTGTGGGGGACGGGTACCGCCGTGGCCAGGAGGGAGGGCTGGGTGGTCCAGTGGCCGGTGAAGTGGGTCAGGCGGCGGCCTGAGACCACGGGGCCGGGGACCAGGAGCGCCGCGTGGAAGGTGCCGTCGAGGTGGATCGTGATGTCCGCCTCCGAGAAGTCCAGCCACTTGCCGGTGAGCGGGAACCACGCCTTGTAGACGGACTCCTTGGCGCTGAACAGCAGCCTGTCCCAGTGCACGTCCGGTCGCTGCGCGGTCAGGCGTGCGATTCGCTGCGCCTCCTGGGCAGGGACACCGTCGCCAGCACGCCCTCGGGCAGCGGGCCGTGGGCCTCCGCGTCGATGCCGACGGACGCCAGGTCGCCGGCGCGTACCAGCGCGGCGGCGCAGTAGCCCTCGCAGTGGGTCATGCTGCCGATCAGCCCGTCGGGCCAGACGGGTGCGCCCCGGTCACCGGAGACCACGGCCAGCGCCGGCACGCCGAGCTTCTCCATCGCGCGGCGGGCGCAGGACCGTACGGCGGTGAACTCGCTGCGGCGCTTGGGGACCGCCCGGGTGATCAGCGCCTCCTCCTCGGGGAACAGCGGGGCGTCGATGCCCTCGTCCCCGTAGGCCTCGACGACGGCCGCCGTCGGCGGGAGCAGTTCGTCGATCACCGGGCGCGCCCCCGTGGCAGGATCCGGCGCAGCCGCCCGGCGGCTCCTGCCGTTTGCGCCACTCACGCGGGTAGCCCACCGAGACCTCCTCGAAGCGGACGCCGTCCTGCGAGGTCGTCCGGGGGATGTGCAGATGGCCGTAGACGGCCGTGTGCACGGGGTACCTGCGGTGCCAGTCGTCGGTCAGCACGGTGCCGCACCACATGGCGAACTCCGGGTACCACAGCACCTCGGTCGGATGGCGGTGCAGCGGCCAGTGGGTGACGGGGATCAGGGGCAGACCGTCCGGGAGTTCCGCGAGCCGCCGTTCGGTCTCGGCGACCCGGGCCCGGCACCACTCCTCGCGGCTCGGGTACGGGTCGGGGTGCAGCAGGTGCTCGTCGGTGCAGACCACCCCGGTGCCGTGCGCGTACTCCAGCCCCTCCTCCTTGGTGGTGCACCCGGGCGGCAGGAACGTGTAGTCGTACAGCAGGAAGAGGGGGGCGACGGCCACCGGCCCGCCGGGCCCCTCCCACACCGGGTACGGGTCCTCGGGCGTGACGACCCCGAGCTCACGGCACTGCTGGACCAGATGGTCGTAGCGGGCGGCGCCGCGCAGCGTGACCGCGTCACTCGGGTGGGTCCACAACTCGTGGTTGCCGGGTGTCCAGATCACGCGGGCGAAGCGCCCGGCGAGGGTCTTGAGCGCCCAGCGGACGTCCTCGACGGTCTCCGCCACGTCACCGGCCACCAGCAGCCAGTCCTCGTCGGACCCGGGCCGCATCCCCTCGACCAGGTCGCGGTTCTCGGCATAGCCGATGTGCAGATCGCTGATGGCCCACACCTGTGCGCCGCCACCACCCGTCGCCATCACGTCGCCCTTTCAGCAGCCGCCGGACCTCGACCACGAGATCACATCCGCCCCGCCGGAACAACCGCGCACCGGCCGCCGTACGTGGTATCAGGACGCACCGTCCAGGTCGTATGATCTGCCCGACACCACCGCCATGGACACGTCCCTCGCGAACGGCGGTTCGGTGACCCTCCCTACGTCATGCCCGGGCACGGGCCGCTCCCCCCTGCCCGCACACCCCGAAAGGCGGCCCGCATGGTCTCTCGCGTACGCGTCTGGCTCAACCGCACGTACGCGGAGAACGTGTTCTTCATGGATCAGCTGCGGAGAAATCCCGACGACCGGGCCGTCGAGATCCATGCCACCCACGGTGACCCCGACTCCCCCGTGCTCGCCGCGGCCGACACCGCCGAGCTGGAGCCGGAGGGCCTGTCCCCGGCGGCGTACGTCGAGTACGCGCTCACCCAGTGCGAGCGGCGCGGCATCGACGTGTTCGTGCCCCGGCTGCATCAGGCGGCCGTCGTCGCGCACCGCGCCGAGTTCGAGGCGGCCGGCACGGCGCTGCTGGCACCGCCGCCCCAGGCGGTCGCCGTGTTCGAGGACAAGGTGGTCGCCTACCAGGCGGTCGAGGCGATCGGCGTGCCGGTGCCACCGTGGTGCCGGGTCCGTGACGCCGACGAACTCGTCGTTGCGGTGGAGGAGTTGGAGCGTCTCGGTTACCGGGCCTGCTTCAAGCCCGCGGCAGGCGCGGGCGGGGTCGGTTTCCGGGTGATCACCCGCGAGCCCTTCTCGCTCGCCCAGCTGAACGGCTTCCCCAGCCCCCAGGTGCCGCTCGACCTGGCGCTGGAGGCCCTGCGGCGGGCCGAGGAGCCGGTCGACTGGCTGGTGATGCCGCGCCTGGAGCAGCCCGAGGTGTCGGTGGACTGTCTGACCGGCCCGGACAACCGCGTCCGGCTGGCCGTCGGCCGCACCAAGAACGGGCGGCGCCGGGGCTTCACGCTGCACGAGCGGTGGCTGGAGCCGGCCCGGCGGATCGCGGAGGGCTTCGGGCTGCACCACCTGTCCAACATCCAGTTCCGGATGCTGGGTGACCGTCCGGTGCTGATGGACGTCAACACCCGTCCGGCGGGCGGCGTGCACCAGCTGTCCCTGTGCGGCGTGAACGTGCCCTGGGCGGCGGTGCGGCTGGCGCTCGGTGACGACCCGGGCGAGATCGCCCCGCCGTTCCTGGGCCACGACTACACGGTGGTGTCGGGTCCGCGTCCGCTGCTGTCCGTGACGGTGCCCCGGCAGCGGACCGGATCGTCCGCGGTCCCGGGCACACTGGACGCCCTGCCGGCCCCCGCGGCACCGGCAGAGCCGAGGACGGCGTCCGGCGCGCTGCCGTAGCCGGGCAGCGAGCGCGGGCGCGGGCGCTCCGGGAAGTTCCCCGAAAAATATCTCCGCCAGGGTGTATCAGGCCCCGGTCTGCGTGCTCTTGATGGTGAACGGCGACTGGGGAAGCCGCCGGGGGGAGCACGGGGGACCGGGGGGAGCTCGGGTCGGTCGGCCGCTGTCACGGGGGGCGACCGGCCGGCCCGAAGCCCGTCTCCCCCACGTCAGCCGAGGTAGGCGAGTCCCGGATGGACGGCGGTGTAGCCGTCGACGAGCCGGCGCGCCACGCTCACGGAATCCACCAGCGGATGCAGGGCGAACGCCTTGACCGCCGTGGCGCGGGACCCGGACCGGGCGGCCTCCAGCACCTCCCGTTCCACGGCCTTGACGGCGCACACCAGTCCGGTGGCGTGGTCGGGCAGCGGATCGACGGAGACGGGGTGCGCGCCGCCCGCGTCCACCAGGCAGGGCACCTCGATCACGGCCTCCGCGTCCAGCGGCGACAGCGTGCTTCCGTTGCGGACGTTGAGGATCAGGGTGGTGCGCTCGTCCCGGGCGATCGCCCGCATCAGCGCGAGCGCCACCTTCTCGTAGCCGCCGGACAGGTCGTCCGCCTCACGTTCGCCCGCGCCCGCGGCCTCCCGGTTCTCGCTCATGTAGGTGGCCTCGCGCTCGGCGCGGGTGCGGTCCCACAGGTCCAGGGCGGAGACGTCCGGATCGCCGGTCCCGGCGTAGAAGCTCTCCTGCTGGTCACGCAGGAAGGCGCCGCGGGTCCGACGCGCCTGCCGGTACGCCCGCACGGCCTCGCGGTTGAAGTAGTAGTAGTGCAGGTACTCGTTGGGGACGGCGCCCAGGGAGCGCAGCCAGTCGGCGCCGAAGAGCCGGCCTTCCTCGAACGAGCCGAGCAGGGCGGAGTCGCCGAGCAGGCGCGGCAGTTGGTCCCGGCCCGCCACTCGCAGACCGCGCACCCAGCCGAGGTGGTTGAGGCCGACGTAGTCGATCCACGCCTCCTGCGGACGCGCGCCGAGCACCCGGGCGATGCGGCGGCCGAGGCCGACGGGTGAGTCGCAGATGCCGATGACGCGGTCGCCGAGGTGACGGGACATGGCCTCGGTGACCAGACCCGCCGGGTTGGTGAAGTTGATGACCCAGGCGTCGGGGGCGAGGCGGGCCACCCGGCGGGCGATGTCGACGGCGACGGGGACCGTGCGCAGACCGTAGGCGATGCCGCCCGCGCCGACCGTCTCCTGTCCCAGCACCCCTTCGGCGAGGGCGACCCGTTCGTCGTGCGCCCTGCCCTCCAGGCCGCCCACGCGGATCGCGGAGAAGACGAAGTCCGCGCCGCGCAGGGCCTCGTCGAGGTCGGTGGTCGTGGTCACCTCGGGGGCGTCGGGCACGTCGGCCGCCTGCTCGGCCAGCACGCGGGCGATCGCGCGCAGCCGGCCGGCGTCCACGTCGTGCAGGACGACCCGGGTGACCCGGCCCTCGGCGTGGTCCGCGAGCAGCGCCCCGTACACCAGCGGTACACGGAAGCCACCGCCACCGAGAATCGTCAGCCTCACATCCACACCTTTCCGCAGCCCCGGTCCCTCCCGACCCTACGCGGGTCCCACCGACCCCTCGCGTCACGACAAGCGCGGCCCTCACCGCGGAGGAAACGCAGCACTCGTCGCCCAAAAGGGACGCGGGGAGCCGCGCACCCGGCCCCCACCACCCCACACCCGCGGGAAGACGCCCGCCGCCCCACCGCTCCCCGCCCGGAACTCCCGACCTCCCTCTCACCGGTGAGGGCGAGGGGCCCACCCCCTCGTGCTGCCGGGACGCCCCGCCCCGAGAGGCCGCCCGGGAGTTCGGCTCCCGGACACCACGCGTTGTACGCACCCGCGAGTTCGGCTCCCTGCCACCAGGGGGGCGCGCCGCCCGGCCCAGTTCCCCCATTCGCGCGCATTCGAGAGGTGAACTCCCGCACAGGGCACGCTCTTTTCGGGATACACCTCTTGACGCCGGAGAGGCCCCGGAGCACATTGGCGTGACCGTGAGAGCGCTCTCACAAGCGGTTCGGGGCGCTCGGAGCACGGACCCCCCACAGCACTCCGCACCGAGAGGTTCCCCCCATGACCGTCACCTCCGGCACCGCCCGGCCCCCCACAAACGCCGGCGTCTGCGCCGCACGCTGGTCGCCGTCGCCGGCGCGCTGGTGCTCGGGGCGGGCGCCGTCACCCTCACCGGTCCCTCCGCCGGCGCCTCCGTGCCGCCCCCGCCGTCGGGCTGGACCCAGGTCTTCGCCGACGACTTCGAGGGCCCCGAGGGCAGTGGCGTCGACACGGGCAACTGGCGGTACGCGACCGGCACCGGCTACCCGGGCGGCCCCGCCAACTGGGGCACCGGCGAGATCGAGACGATGACGTCCAGCCCGGACAACGTCTCGCTCGACGGCAGCGGCAACCTCCGCATCACCCCGCGCCGCGACGGCGCCGGCACCTGGACGTCGGGGCGCGTCGAGACCAACCGCGACGACTTCCAGCCCCCGGCCGGCGGCACGCTGCGGGTCGAGGCCCGCATCCAGGTGCCGAACGTCACCGGTGACGCCGCCAAGGGCTACTGGCCCGCGTTCTGGATGCTCGGCGCCCCCTACCGGGGCGACTACTGGAACTGGCCCGCCGTCGGAGAGCTGGACATCATGGAGAACACCCAGGGCATGAACACGGTGTTCGCCACGATGCACTGCGGCACCTCCCCGGGCGGCCCCTGCAACGAGACCAGCGGCATCGGCGGCGAGACCACCTGCCAGGGCACGACCTGTCAGGCCGGCTTCCACACCTACCGGATGGAGTGGGACCGCTCCTCGGACGTGGAGGAGATCCGCTTCTCCCTCGACGACGACACCTTCCACACCGTCCGGGAGGACCAGGTCGACGCCACGACCTGGTCGAACGCCACGGACCACGGCTTCTTCGTCATCCTCAACGTGGCCATGGGCGGCGGCTTCCCGGACGCGTTCGGCGGCGGCCCCGACGCGAACACCGAACCCGGCCACTCGATGCTCGTGGACTACGTGCGGGTGCTGACCTCCTCCTGACCCGCAGGCTCCACCCCCACACCCCGGCTCTCGCGGCCGGCCACGAGGGACCCACGCAACCTCGGGTTCTGACGGTCCTCGCGACACCCGCGATCCCTGGGAGTTGCGAGGACCGTGGGCGTTGAGCGGGACGTACGAGCGGCCGCGGGCCGCCGGTGGTGCGCGTCAGGAGGCGTCCCGGACGGTCGCGCACCGCGCGTCAGGCCGCCTGTTCGCAGATCCGTTCGGCGACCAGGCCCAGTGTCCGGGCCGCCGCGGTGCCCGCCTCTCCCAGCCCGTGACGATCCGCCAGCCACTGCGCCGAGGTGTACGTCATCCGCACGGCGCCCCGTTCGTCCTCCCACACCAGGATCTTGGACGGCAGATCGACGCCCGCCGTTCGCCGGTCCTGCATCAGCTCGGTGCCGACGTCGGGCTTCCCGAAGAGCACCAGGACGGTCGGGGGCAGGTCCATGCCCGCTTCGACGGCGTTCCCGGCATGATCGACCCGAGCGAACACGTGGTACCCCGCCGAGGTCACCCCGGCGCATACGCGCTCCACCGTGTCGTGGAAGGACCGGCTGCCCGGCACCGTGATCATTCCTGATGCGTCCCGCATGCGCTCACGGTAGGAGCCTCGGCCCGTTCGAGCACGTCGGGTCACGGCCCGCGGTCCCGTGGAAGACGCTCGGCCCCGCGGGTACGCGGGGACGGCCCCGCGCATCCCGACGCTCCGCGGCTCCCCCGTCCGCGGCTCCCCCCCGCTCAGCGGTGTTCCGCGCGGAACGCGGCCGGGGCGGTGTCCGTGTGCTGCTGGAAGAACTTGGAGAAGTTCGCCGGGTCCGGGAACCCGACGGCGGCCCCCACCCGCCCTATGGGCAGATCGGTGTGGGCGAGGAGCCGCTTGGCCTCCAGCACCACCCGCTTGTCGATGAACGCCTTGGGCGTCTCCCCCGTGGCGGCGCCCACCGCGCGTGCCAGGGTGCGCCGGGAGTAGCCGAGGGCGTCGGCGTACGCGCTGACGCTGTGGTTGGTGGCGAAGTCCCGCTCCACCGCCTCCCGGAACAGGGTGAAGGTGCTGTCGTCGGCCGGCCGGGCTGAGTCGCCCGTACCGGCGGTGAGATGGGCCAGCCGCAGCAGGAACGCGGTGAGGGAGTGGCGGAGCACGGCCGTGTGCAGACTCAGCGGCAGGGTGGCCGTGTCCTCGTACTCGCGGCGCAGTTGGTCCGACGCGGCCCTGAGCGCGGTGAACTGCGCCGGGCCGGGGCGCGTCAACGGCGGGCGGTCGTAGCGGTAGAGGCCGGTGGCCTCGACGGTGGCGCGGGGCAGGAAGCCGGGCTGCATGGTCAGGACGGTTCCGCGGTACTCGCTCTCCCGGGAGAAGCGGTGGACCTGCCCCGGGCGGATCCACAGCACATCGCCCGCCGTGGCCTCGTACTCGGTGAAGTCGATCATGTGCCGGAGCGGTCCGCCGTCGAGCAGCATCACGATGTGGAACTCGATGCGGTGCACCCGGTCCAGCGGCGCGTCGGCACGCCAGGTGCGGTCGGGGCCCATCGGGGCGATCTGCATGCCGACACCGCACACGCTCCGCTCGACCGGGAAGGGGAAGGTCCTGATTCCGCCGCCGTCGCCGACGTCCGCCTTCCGGGCGCCGCCGTCACTCCCCTGGGGGAATCTGCCCGCCATGTCTCCCATGTCCGTCACGCGTCCGTCGGGCACCCCTCGCGGACGTGCCCGGTGTCCCACTTTCACCACAGGCTGGCACACCGGAACCTTCTTGTGAATAAGTCAGACTTTTACTTTTGAACGCGCTGCAGAGTTCCTTACGCCCGGGACGAGGACCACGTGGAGACGAGCACGCGCACGACCGGCCGGCCCGGCCGGACCGCGGGGAATCACCGGCCGCCGTACGCGGTTGACGCGACCGCGAGAAAGAAGATGATCACTGTGAGCTGTGCGGCACGCGAAGAGGTGTTCGATGCGGGCGGCGGGTCCGCGGCCGGTGGGCCGCGGCCCCCGTGGGCGCCCACCGGGGTGAAGGACCCCGCGGACGAGGACACCCTGTATGGGAAGGACCACGTCGGGCCCGGCGGTCGCGCCCGGGCGCGGGTCGCCCCGTCCCGTTCGGGGCGGCCCGGCAGGGCGTACGACGAGGTGGTGCGGCAACTGGAGAACGAGGGCATCGCGAGGTTCGTGGGCGCCGGGCCCCAGCCGCTCGACGCGGTGACGGCGGCGTCCGACAGCAAGGGAGTTGACGCGGAATGACCGACGAGACCACCGAACCGGCGGTGGACGCCCCGGAGGCGGAGCACGGGGAGCGGGCGGACACCGTGGCCGCCCTCACCGCGCCCCCGCCCGGCTGGGCCAACCCGCTGCGCGACACCCGGGACCGCCGGCTGCCCCGGATCGCGGGCCCTTCCGGTCTGGTCATCTTCGGGGTGACCGGCGACCTGTCCCGCAGGAAGCTGATGCCGGCCGTGTACGACCTCGCCAACCGGGGGCTGCTGCCGCCCGGCTTCTCCCTGGTGGGTTTCGCCCGCCGTGACTGGGAGGACCAGGACTTCGCCGAGGTGGTGCACGACGCGGTCAAGGAGCACGCCCGCACCCCGTTCCGCGAAGAGGTCTGGCAGCAGCTGTCCGAGGGCATGCGCTTCGTCCCCGGCGACTTCGACGACGACCACGCCTTCGACCAGCTGCGCAAGGCGGTCGACGAGCTGGACACCTCCCGGGGCACCAGCGGCAACTACGCCTTCTACCTCTCCGTGCCGCCGAAGTTCTTCCCCAAGGTGGTCCAGCAGCTCAAGAAGCACGGACTCGCCGACGCCCCCGAGGGGTCCTGGCGGCGCGCGGTCATCGAGAAACCGTTCGGACACGACCTGCAGTCCGCCCAGGACCTGAACGCCATCGTCCACGAGGTGTTCGACCCGGAGCAGGTCTTCCGCATCGACCACTACCTGGGCAAGGAGACCGTCCAGAACATCCTGGCGCTGCGCTTCGCCAACCAGATGTTCGAGCCGATCTGGAACCGGTCCTTCGTGGACCACGTGCAGATCACCATGGCCGAGGACATCGGCATCGGCGGCCGGGCCGGCTACTACGACGGCATCGGCGCCGCCCGCGACGTCATCCAGAACCACCTGCTCCAGCTGCTGGCCCTCACCGCGATGGAGGAACCCGCCTCCTTCGACGCGGCGTCGCTGCTGACCGAGAAGCTGAAGGTGTTCCGGGCCGTGCGTCTCCCCGACGACCTGGGCCGGCACACCGTGCGCGGGCAGTACGCGGCCGCCTGGCAGGGCGGCGCCAAGGTCCGCGGCTACCTGGAGGAGGAAGGCATCGACCGCTCCTCCAAGACCGACACGTACGCGGCGATCAAGCTCGGGGTGGACAACCGCCGCTGGGCGGGCGTGCCCTTCTATCTGCGCACCGGCAAGCGCCTGGGCCGCCGGGTCACCGAGATCGCCGTGGTCTTCCAGCGGGCGCCGCACTCCCCCTTCGACACCTCGGCCACCGAGGAGCTCGGCCAGAACGCCATCGTGATCCGCGTCCAGCCGGACGAGGGCGTCACAGTGCGGTTCGGCTCCAAGGTGCCCGGCACGTCGATGGAGCTGCGGGACGTGACCATGGACTTCGCCTACGGCGAGTCGTTCACCGAGTCCAGCCCGGAGGCCTACGAACGGCTCATCCTGGACGTCCTCCTGGGGGACGCCAACCTGTTCCCCCGTCACCAGGAAGTGGAAGAGTCCTGGAAGATCCTCGATCCGATCGAGGAGTACTGGGCGTCGCACGGTCGGCCGGCGCAGTACACCTCGGGCAGCTGGGGACCCGCGGAAGCCGACGAGATGCTCGCACGAGACGGACGGAGCTGGCGCAGGCCATGAAGATCGACCTGACCGACACCACGGCAAGCAAGATCAACAAGGCGTTGGTGCAGGGCCGCCGCGCCATCGGCACACCGGCCGTGGGCATGGTCCTGACGATGGTGATCGTCACGGACGAGGAGAACGCCTACGACTCGATCAAGGCGGCCGAGGAGGCCTCGCACGAGCACCCCTCGCGCACCCTGGTCGTGATCAAGCGGCACGCCCGCAACCCGCGCGAGCGGACCCGGTCGCGGCTGGACGCCGAGGTCCGGGTGGGCTCGGAGGCCGGCACCGGTGAGACCGTGGTGCTGCGGACCTACGGCGAGGTGTCCGAGCACGCCGACTCGGTCGTGCTGCCGCTGCTGCTGCCCGACGCCCCGGTGGTGGTGTGGTGGCCGGCGGAAGCGCCGGACAACCCCTCCCAGGACCCGCTGGGCGCACTCGGCCAGCGCCGGATCACCGACCTGTACGCGGTGGAGAACCCGATGGAGGCGCTGCGCGCCCGGCAGCGCGCCTACGCGCCCGGCGACACCGACCTCGCCTGGACCCGGCTGACCCTGTGGCGCTCCATGCTGGCCGCCGCCCTCGACCAGGCCCGGACCGCCGTCACGTCGGCGACCGTCGAGGCCGAGGCCGACAACCCGGCCGCCGAGCTGCTGGCGCGCTGGCTGGAGGCCCGGCTGCGGGTCTCCGTCGACCGGGTGGTGACCGCTGGCCCGGTGGTCACGGCGGTCCGTCTGGGCACCGAGGGCGGCGAGATCGTCATCGACCGCCCCGAGGGCCCCCTGGCCACGCTCACCCTGCCCGGGCAGCCCGCGCGCCGGCTGGCGCTGAAGGTCCGTCCCACCTCCGAACTCATCGCCGAGGAGCTCAGGCGCCTCGACGCGGACGAGATGTACGCCGTCGCCCTGCGCGGCGAGGCCACCGAGGAGACCCCCGCCCATGTCTGACGTTCCCGAACCGACCCGTCGCCCCGAGTGGGCCGCCCTGGAGCAGCACCGCGCGGACGCGCTCCCGGGCCTGCGTGAACTGTTCGCCGACGACCCGTCCCGCGCGGAGCGGTACGTCGTGCGCGTGGGTGACCTGCGCATCGACTACTCCAAGCATCTGGTGACCGACGAGACGCTGCGGCTGCTGCGTGAACTGGCGGTGGCCACCGATGTGTCCGGGCTGCGGGACGCGATGTTCCGCGGGAGCGGATCAACACCACCGAGGACCGGGCGGTGCTGCACACGGCGCTGCGGGCGCCGCGGGACGCGGTGATCGAGGTCGACGGGGAGAACGTGGTCCCGGCCGTGCACGCGGTGCTGGACCGGATGGCCGGCTTCGCGGACCGGGTCCGTTCGGGCGAGTGGACCGGCCACACCGGCCGGCGTATCCGCAACGTCGTCAACATCGGCATCGGCGGCTCGGACCTCGGTCCCGCGATGGCGTACGAGGCGCTGCGCGCGTTCACCGCGCGGGAGCTGACGTTCCGGTTCGTCTCCAACGTGGACGGCGCGGACCTGCACGAGGCGGTCCGCGACCTGGACCCGGCGGAGACGCTGTTCGTCGTGGCGTCGAAGACGTTCACCACGATCGAGACGGTCACCAACGCCACCTCCGCCCGTGGCTGGCTGCTGGACGGTCTGGGCGGGGACGAGAAGGCGGTGGCGCGGCACTTCGTCGCCCTGTCGACGAACGCGGAGAAGGTCGCCGGGTTCGGGATCGACACGGCGAACATGTTCGAGTTCTGGGACTGGGTCGGCGGGCGGTACTCCTTCGACTCGGCGATCGGCCTGTCGTTGATGATCGCGATCGGTCCTGACCGGTTCCGGGAGATGCTGGACGGGTTCCGGATCGTCGACGAACACTTCCGCACCGCCCCCGCGGAGGCCAACGCACCTTTGATCCTCGGCCTGTTGGGGATCTGGTACAACAACTTCCACGACGCGCAGTCGCACGCGGTGCTGCCGTACTCGCACTACCTGTCGAAGTTCACCGCCTACCTCCAGCAGCTCGACATGGAGTCCAACGGCAAGTCGGTGGACCGCCAGGGCCGCCCGGTGGGCTGGCAGACGGGTCCGGTGGTGTGGGGCACGCCCGGCACCAACGGGCAGCACGCCTACTACCAGTTGATCCACCAGGGCACCAAGCTGATCCCCGCCGACCTGATCGGCTTCGTCCGCCCGGTCGCCGAGCTCAGCGACGGGCTCAAGGCGCAGCACGACCTGCTGATGGCCAACCTGTTCGCCCAGGGACAGGCGCTCGCGTTCGGCAAGACCGCCGAGGAGGTGAGGGCGGAGGGCGTTCCGGAGGAGCAGGTGCCGCACCGTACCTTCCGGGGCAACCACCCCACCACCACGATCCTGGCGACCGAGCTGACCCCCTCGGTGCTGGGCCAGCTGATCGCGCTGTACGAGCACAAGGTGTTCGTGCAGGGCGCCGTGTGGAACATCGACTCCTTCGACCAGTGGGGCGTCGAACTCGGCAAGGTGCTCGCCAAGCGCGTCGAGCCCGCCCTCAGCGAGGGCGCCGACGTCCCCGGCCTCGACCCGTCCACGGCCGCGCTGGTGGCCGCCTACCGCGAACGCAGGAAGTGAACTGACATGCAGATCGGTCTTGTTGGTCTGGGCAAGATGGGCGGCAACATGCGCGAGCGGCTGCGCCGCGCGGGCCACACCGTCGTCGGGTTCGACGCCAACCCCGACGTGTCCGACGTACCGCACCTGTCCGACCTGGTCGACCAGCTCGAAGGGCCGCGCGCGGTCTGGGTGATGGTCCCCGCGGGTGGCCCCACCCAGGATGTCGTCGACCGGCTGGCGAGCCTCCTCAAGCACGACGACATCGTGGTGGACGGCGGCAACTCCCGCTGGACCGACGACGAGAAGCACGCCAAGGAGCTGGCCGCCCGGGGCATCGGCTTCGTCGACGCCGGCGTCTCCGGCGGCGTGTGGGGCCTGGAACACGGCTACGCCCTCATGGTCGGCGGCGAGAAGGAGCACGTGGAGCGGCTCGAGCCGATCTTCGAGGCCCTCAAGCCGGACGGCCCGTACGGCTACGTGCACGCGGGCAAGGTCGGCGCCGGGCACTTCGCGAAGATGGTCCACAACGGCATCGAGTACGCCATGATGCAGGCCTACGCCGAGGGCTGGGAGCTGCTGGAGAAGGTCCAGTCGGTGGACAACGTCCGGGAGGTCTTCCGCTCCTGGCAGGACGGCACCGTCATCCGTTCCTGGCTGCTCGACCTGGCGGTCAACGCCCTCGACGACGACGAGCACCTCCAGCGGCTGCGCGGCTACGCGCAGGACTCCGGCGAGGGCCGCTGGACGGTGGAGGCGGCCATCGACAACGCCGTGCCGCTGCCCGCGATCACCGCGTCGCTGTTCGCGCGGTTCGCCTCCCGCCAGGAGGACTCGCCGCAGATGAAGATGGTCGCGGCGCTGCGCAACCAGTTCGGCGGCCACGCCGTCGAGTCGGCGAAGAAGGCGTAGGCCCCATGGGGGATCTGCTGCTTGCCCGGCACGGTGAGACGGAGTGGAGCAGGTCGGGCCGCCACACCGGCGGCACCGACCTGCCGCTGACTCCGGCCGGTGAGGCACAGGCCAGGTCGCTGGCGCCGCTGCTGGCGGACCGGTCCTTCGCCCTGGTCCTCACCAGCCCGCTGGCCCGCGCCCGCCGCACCGCCGAGCTGGCGGGCCTCACCGGCGCCCTGCCGGAGCCGGACCTGCGCGAATGGGACTACGGCGGGTACGAGGGCGTGACCACCGCGGACATCCACACCACCCGGCCCGGCTGGGACCTGTGGACCGACGGGGTGCCGCCCGGCCGGGAGTTCCCCGGCGAGTCGCCGGAACAGGTCGGTGCCCGCGCCGACCGGGTGCTGGCCCGGGTGGCCGGCGCCCTGGAGGAGGGGGACGTGATGCTGGTCGCCCACGGCCATCTGCTGCGGGTCCTCACGGCCCGCCGCCTGGGCCTGCCCCCCGCCGACGGCCGCCTCTTCCGCCTGGAGACGGGCACCCTGAGCCGGCTGTCCCTGGAGCACGGCTCCCCGGTGGTCGCGGAGTGGAACACCCGGCCGCCGGAGCCGGCACAGGGGTGATCGCGGGAGTTCCGCAGGGGTGACCGGGGCGCTGCCCCCTCGCCCGGGCGCGTCACGGTGGCCGGAGACGGCCGGTGTGACGCGCCCCTCGCGTGTCCGGACGCCTGTTCCCCGGGCCTCGTCGCGACGGCGCGTCGGAGGACGATCAGGAATCGAGAAGCACGGGCGGGGGTCGCCCGCCTAGTCTGTCGGTGGCGCGTGACGCCCGGGGCGGGCATGCCGGCCGGGCGGGCTGTGGACCGCAGCGGTGAGCGCGCCGCCACAGGCCGGCCGGACGCACCCGCAGGACCGGTCGGACGGAGCCGGGGAACGCCGGCGGGACCCGCGACGGCGGCCCCGCCCGACGGATGGAGAACGACGACCATGGTCACGAGCACGGGCCCGCAGCCTGACGGACAGCACGTCGCCGACAGCCACGACCTGATCCGCGTGCACGGAGCGCGCGAGAACAACCTCAAGGACGTCAGCGTAGAGCTGCCCAAGCGCCGCCTGACCGTGTTCACCGGTGTGTCCGGCTCGGGCAAGAGCTCGCTGGTCTTCGACACCATCGCCGCCGAGTCGCAGCGGATGATCAACGAGACGTACAGCGCCTTCCTGCAGGGGTTCATGCCCACGCTCGCGCGTCCCGAGGTCGACGTGCTGGAGGGCCTGACCACCGCGATCACCGTCGACCAGCAGCGGATGGGGTCCGACCCGCGGTCCACGGTCGGCACCGCCACCGACGCCAACGCGATGCTGCGCATCCTCTTCAGCCGCCTCGGCAAGCCGTACTTCGGCCCGCCCGGCGCCTTCTCCTTCAACGTCGCCTCGGTGCAGGCGAGCGGCGGCTTCACCGTCGACCGCGGCGCCGAGAAGACCAAGACCGAGAAGGTGACGTTCTCCCGCACCGGGGGCATGTGCACCCGCTGCGAGGGCCGCGGCACGGTCTCCGACATCGACCTCACCCAGCTCTACGACGACTCCAAGTCGCTCTCGCAGGACCCCTTCACCATCCCCACCTACACCGGCGGCGGCTGGGTGGTGCGGGTCATCACCGAGTCCGGATTCTTCGACCCGGACAAGCCGATCCGCGAGTACACCAAGAAGGAGCGCCAGGACTTCCTGTACCGCGAGCCCACCAAGGTGAAGATCGGCGGGGCCAACCTCACGTACGAGGGGCTGATCCCCAAGCTGCAGAAGTCGATGCTGAGCAAGGACCGCGAGGCGATGCAGCCGCACATCCGGGCCTTCGTGGACCGGGCGGTCACCTTCACCACCTGCCCAGAGTGCGACGGCACCCGGCTCACCGCGGGCGCCCGGTCCTCGAAGATCAAGGGCATCAGCATCGCCGACGCCTGCTCCATCGAGATCAGGGACCTCGCCGAGTGGGTCCGTGGGGTCGACGAGCCGTCCGTGGCGCCGCTGCTGACCGCCCTGCAGCACACCCTCGACTCGTTCGTGGAGATCGGCCTCGGCTATCTCTCCCTCGACCGGGCGTCGGGCACCCTGTCGGGCGGTGAGGCGCAGCGCGTCAAGATGATCCGCCACCTGGGTTCCTCACTGACCGACGTCACCTACGTCTTCGACGAGCCCACGATCGGCCTGCACCCGCACGACATCCAGCGGATGAACGACCTGCTGCTGCGGCTGCGCGACAAGGGCAACACGGTGCTGGTCGTGGAGCACAAGCCGGAGGCGATCGCCATCGCCGACCATGTCGTCGACCTGGGTCCCGGCGCCGGCACCGAGGGCGGCACCGTCTGCTTCGAGGGCACCGTCGAAGGGCTCCGGGCCAGCGGCACCATCACCGGCCGCCACCTCGACGACCGCGCCACGGTCAAGGACACGGTCCGCACCCCCACCGGCATCCTCCCGATCCGCGGCGCCACGGCGAACAACCTCCAGAACGTCGACGTCGACATCCCTCTCGGCGTCCTCACCGTCGTCACCGGCGTGGCCGGCTCCGGCAAGAGCTCCCTGGTGCACGGGTCGGTCCCCTCCGACCAGGGGGTGGTCGCGGTCGACCAGACGCCTATCCGCGGCTCCCGGCGCAGCAACCCCGCGACCTACACGGGGCTGCTCGAACCGATCCGGAAGGCGTTCGCCAAGGCCAACGGCGTGAAGCCGGCGCTGTTCAGCGCCAACTCGGAGGGCGCCTGCCCCACGTGCAACGGCGCCGGGGTCGTCTTCACCGACCTGGGCATGATGGCCGGAGTCTCCACCACCTGCGAGGACTGCGGCGGCAAGCGGTTCGACGGCTCGGTGCTCGAGTACCGCTTCGGCGGCCGCGACATCAGCGAGGTGCTCGGGATGTCGGTGACCGAGGCGGAGGAGTTCTTCCGGGAGGGCGAGGCGCGGCTGCCGGCCGCGCACAAGATCGTGCAGCGGATGGCGGACGTCGGTCTCGGCTACCTCACCCTGGGCCAGCCGCTCACCACCCTGTCCGGCGGTGAACGGCAGCGCCTGAAGCTGGCCACCCACATGGGCGACAAGGGCGGCGTCTACGTGCTGGACGAGCCGACCACCGGTCTGCACCTCGCCGACGTCGAGCAGCTGCTCGGGCTGCTGGACCGCCTCGTCGACTCCGGCAAGTCCGTGATCGTCATCGAGCACCACCAGGCCGTCATGGCGCACGCCGACTGGATCATCGACCTGGGCCCCGGTGCCGGCCACGACGGCGGACGGATCGTCTTCGAGGGCACCCCGGCCGACCTGGTCGCCGCACGCTCCACGCTCACGGGCGAGCATCTGGCGCAGTACGTCGGCGCCTGACGCCAATAGGACGGCCGGCCCGGCGGCGGCCGGGACCGGCGCCGGGGTGTTCGCCACGGCCCGGCGCCGGGTCGCCCCGTCATGCCCGGCACCGGGGTCGCTCCGTCAGGCCCGGCGCGGGGTCGCCCCGTCGGGCCCCGCGCGGGCGGGGGTCGCCCCGTCGGACCCGGCGCCGGAAGTCGCCCCGTCGGGCCGGGCGCCGGGGGCTGGCTAGGCCTCGGCGGCGCGACGCGGGATACCGTACGCACGTTCGACGCGCAGCCGCAGCACCAGCCGGCGGTCGCGGACCATGGCCGCCCGGTACTCCTCCCAGTCCTCGTGCTCGCCGTTGATGTCCCGGTAGAGCCGGATCAGCTCCTCCACCGTCTCGTCGTACGGCTGCCCGGCGACCGGCGTCAGGTCGGCGGTCCCCTCCGCCACGGTGTACGCCCACCGGTCGGCGGTGGTCACGTGGTACGAGGCCCGCGGGTCGCGCCGCAGGTTGCGGGTCTTGGCCCGGTCCTCGGTGAGGGAGACGCGGATGACCCGCTCGTCGGGGTAGTAGGCGTGCATGACGTTGGACAGCTGGGGCCGTCCGTCGCGTTTCAGCGTGACGAGCACTCCGCCGTGGGCCTCGGAGAGCAGGGCGAGCAGTGCGTTCTGTTCTGCGTCCTGGGTCATGCTTCGATCAACGGCCCGCACCGGGCCGGCGTTCCCCGGAGGTGTGCGATGACCGTGTTGCGGCAGGAGGCCGACCCCGGCGAGGCAGGGCTGGACGCGAAGGCGCTGGAGCGCCTGGACGGGGAGCTCACCCGCCGGGTCGACGCGGGCGAGCTCCCCGGGTTCCTGGTGGCCGTCGCCCGCGCGGGGCGTGTCGCGCACCTGACGACGTACGGGGCGCGGGACCTGGCGGCCGGCCTGCCGGTGGGACCCGACACCCTGTGGCGGATCTACTCCATGACCAAGCCGGTGACCACCGTCGGCGCGCTGATGCTGGTGGAGGACGGGCTGCTGTCCCTGGACGACGAGGTGGGCCGCCACCTCCCCGCGTTCGCGGAGCCGCGCGTGTACGTGGACGGCTCGGGGGACCGGGTACGGACGCGGCCGGCGTCCGGCCCGCTGCTGGTGCGGCACCTGATGACGCACACCGCCGGGCTGACGTTCGCCTTCTACCACGCCCATCCGGTCGACGCCCTCTACCGCGCGGCCGGCCTCGAGTCGTCGGTGGCGCCGGGCACGGACCTCGCCGGGACGACGGACGTGTACGCGAGCCTGCCGCTGCGGTTCGACCCGGGCACGCGGTGGAACTACTCGGTCGCCACGAACGTCCTCGGCCGCATCGTCGAGGTCGTCTCCGGCCGCCCCCTCGACGTCTTCCTCGCCGAGCGCGTGTTCCGGCCGCTCGGGATGACGGACGCCGGGTTCGAGGTGACCGACGCTCAGGCGGAACGGCTCGCGGAGCTGTACGGCGAGACGGACGACGGGGGCATCGAGCCGATCCCCGGAACGCCGCTGCGGGGCCGCCCCCGCTTCCTGTCCGGCAGCGGCGGCATGGTGGCCTCCGCGCACGACATGCACCGCTTCATGGAAGTGCTGCGCCGGCACGGCGAACTCGACGGCACGCGGCTGCTCCGTCCCGGGACGGTGCGTCTGATGACCCAAAACCACCTCCCGGGCGGCGCCGATCTGCGCTCCGCCGGTGTCCCCCCGCACGACGACCCCGGCAACGAGGGCGTCGGGTTCGGCCTCGGCGTCTCCGTCGTCGTCGACCCCTCCCGCACCCGGGAGCCGTCCGGCCTGGGCAGTTACGGCTGGAGCGGGGTGGCCACCACCACCTTCTGGGTCGACCCCGGCCGCGACCTGACCGTGCAGTTCTACACGCAGGTGCGGCCCAGGTCCTCCCACACCGTCTACCGCGACCTCAAACGGCTGGTGCACGAGGCACTCACCGACTGACCTCCCGCGGCGACGTCCCGCCCCCCGGCCGGACGTCAGGACAGGTGCGCGACCGCGTCCAGGTGCGGCAGGTGGTGGTCGAGCCGCTCCCGCTTGGTGCGCAGATAGGTGATGTTGCTCTCGCACGGCTGGATCAGCAGCGGCACCTGCTCGTCGACCTCCACGCCGTGCCGGACGAGCGCCTCACGCTTGCGCGGGTTGTTGGACATCAGCCGCACCGACCGCACGCCCAGGTCCTTCAGCATCCCGGCGGCGACGCCGTAGTCGCGGGCGTCGACGGGCAGCCCGAGCGCCAGGTTCGCCTCGACCGTGTCCAGTCCCTCCGCCTGCAGCGCCATCGCGCGCAGCTTGGCGAGCAGACCGATGCCGCGTCCCTCGTGTCCCTTCAAGTAGACGACCACACCCGCCCCTTCGGCCACGACCGCGCGCAGCGCCGCCGCCAGCTGGTCGCCGCACTCGCAGTGCTGGGACCCGAAGGCGTCGCCCGTGAGGCATTCCGAGTGCAGCCGGGTGAGCACCCGGTCCGAGCCGAGGTCGCCGTACACCAGGGCGACTTGTTCGTCACCGCGGTCGTGGTCCAGGTATCCGATCGCCTGGAACTTTCCGTACACGGTGGGCAGCGGCGCATTCACGACGCGTTCCACACCGGTCCGCCGCTGAGGCTGCTTGCCGAGTACGCCTATTTTTTCTGTCATGATTCTCGAGTTCCTAAGCAGAGACGAAAGGCCGTGACGGATATGGGTGGTTCACACGAGCGGTCGGCGGCATACGGCCCGGTGCACGGTCTGTTGCCGGCGGATACTACTGAGGATGTACGGACGCGGGGAGCCGGCGTCTCACGCCGGATCGCGGTACTTCCGGTCGGCAGTTTCGAACAGCACGGTCCCTTCCTGCCGTTGGCGACGGACACGCTGGTCGCCTGCGCGATCGCACGCGCCGTCGCGGACGCCTACCCCGTGCACCTCCTTCCCCCGGTGACGATCTCCTGCTCGCACGAGCACGCGGCCTGGCCGGGCACCGTGTCCATCTCCTCCGTGACGCTGCACGCGGTGGTCCGGGACGTCGCCGACTCGCTGCGCCGCTCCGGCGTCGACACCCTGGTCCTGGTCAACGGGCACGGCGGCAACTACGTGCTGGGCAACGTCGTCCAGGAGTCCTCCGCGCGCGGTGAGCGGATGGCGCTGTTCCCGGCGCCGGAGGACTGGGAAACGGCGCGGCAGCGTGCCGGTGTCGCCACGTCGCTGCTGACCGACATGCACGCGGGCGAAATCGAGACGTCCATTCTTCTCCACACTTCTCCCGAGGTTCTCCGGCCCGGATACGAGACGTCGGACCATGTTTCGGACGACCGACGTCATCTGCTCACCACCGGAATGTCCGCCTATACGGATTCCGGCGTCATCGGCCGGCCTTCGCTCGGAACGGCGGAAAAGGGCAAGGAACTCCTGGCGGCTCTCGCGGATTCCTTCGACGCGTATTTCTCGCTCCTGACCTCCGGCAGCTGACGGGGAATCCGGACGACCGGCCCCGGCCCGTCCGACGCGGGCGGACCGGCCGGGAGTTCCGACGTGCGTGGGCGGGGCCGCGGGGCTTCCGGTGCGGCGGGAGCGGAGCTTCGCGCACGGTCCCGGCTCCCCGCGTACCACCGGGCCACCGGCACCACCGCCCCCGGCAGGCTCGCCACCAGACTGAGCACGCCGTACACCACGGCGACCGTCAGCCCCCGCCCCGCGCCCAGCCCGGCCGCGCCGAACGCCCACGCGGCCACGCCCTCCCGCGGGCCCCAACCGCCCACGTTCAGCGGCAGACTCATCGCCAGCAGCGCCAGCAGGGCGAGCGGCAGCAGCTCCGCCACCGACGCTCCCACCCCGGCGACGTCGGCGGCGAGGACGAACATGGCGACGTACCCGGCGAGGACGACCACCGACGAGAGCAGGACACCCGGCCCGGCGGCCCGGGACAACAGCCCCTGCCGCGCCTCGGCGAGCATCGCCCGCACGGCCGTCGGTTTCCGCCCGGACGGCGCCCCGTTCATCCGCAGGGCCAGCACCACCGCGCAGGCCCCCAGCAGGCCGAGGGCGGCCGGCGGGGCCGCGTGCCGCACCTGGTCGCGGACCGGGGAGGGCATGGTCAGCAGGACCGCTCCCCCGGCGGCGAACAGCGCGAGCTGTCCGGCGGTGCGTTCCAGCACCACCGCCCGTACGCCCCGTCCGAGGTCGCCGGCGTCCTTGCCGTGCCGTACCGCCCGGTGCACGTCGCCCAGAATCCCTCCGGGCAGCGCCGCGTTGAGGAACAGCGCCCGGTAGTAGTCCGCGACGGCGGGGACGAGCGGCAGCCGGATGCCGATCCCGCGCGCCACCAGCGCCCAGCGCCAGGCACTGAACGCGGTGGTGACCAGCCCGATGCCGAGGGCGGCGGCCAGCGTCGGCCCGTCGATGCGCCGCAGCCCGTCCAGGAACGCGCCGGTGCCGAGCCGCCAGAACAGTACGCCGAGGATGATCACCCCGGCGAGGGTGCACAGCCGGGTGCGCACGGCGGGGCCGCCGAGCCGTCGGAGCAGGCGGCGGGCGCCGCCCCCGTCCGCCGGGGAGGACACCTCCGTCGTGTCCGTCGCGGCCGCCTCCGCCGTGTCGGTGTTCATGCGGAGCCGTCCACCGGGCGGCTCAGGGCGAGCAGATCGGTGTGGTGGACGACTACCCGCAACTCCCCCGCCGCGCAGGCGGCGAGCCGCTCGGCCAGGTAGGCGTCGGCGCGCCGGGCCAGGTCCGGCCGCTCCTCCACCGCCGCCCCGACCCAGCCCCGCAGCCACTGCTCGGTCAGCGCGGCCTGCTCCGGGCCCAGCCGCCACGGGCTGGGGTTCAGCCGTACGGTCGCGCCGTGCTCGGAGAAGGCCTCCGCGGCGACGGTCACGGCGTCCGGCCCGAGCAGTCCGCCGCGGCGCTGATGGGCGTTGAACGCCTCCGTGATCTCCTCGTCCATCGGGTGCGGCGCGGTCAGTTCCACGCGTCCCGCCACCGACAGGGTGAGCAGCGCCGGGCAGCCGGCTCCCGCGCAGGCGGCGGCCAGGGCGACGACCTCCTCCCGGGTGAGGACGTCGAGCAGCGCGGACGCCGTCACCAGGGAGGCGCCGGCGAGCGCGTCCGAGGTGAGCCGGGCGACGTCACCGCGCCGGGTCTCGACGGTGACATGGCTGCCGTCGGCGGCGGAGCGCGGTGAGGCGACGGCGGCGAAGTGCAGCAGGTAGGGGTCCCGGTCGTGCAGCACCCAGTGCTGGGTGCCGTCGAGGCGGGGCGCGAGCCAGCGGCCCATGGATCCGGTGCCGCAGCCGATGTCATGGACGACGAGGCCGCCGCCGGCCCGCCCGGGGAGGTTGGCGAGCCGGATGCGCAGCGGGTCGAGCAGCTCGTAGGAGCGGGCGTCGGCGTCGGCCGGTTCACGCAGTTGAAGCCACTCGGGTGCGTACCGGGGCGGTTCGTCCTCGCCGGTGTCCCGCAGCCGTACGGTGTCCCGCTCACCGGGGCGGGGAGCGGCGGGCCCGGCGCCGGGGATGACCGTGGAGCCGTCCGTGCCGCTCTCGGGTGCCATGTCGTCCCTCACTGGTCCGGGCGCCGCGTCGGTGACGTCCCGGGGACCGGGCTGGGCCGGGATCGCCGCGGCGGGCTGGGTGGTGGTCGCCGGCTTCGTCATGCCGCCCTCCCGGACGTGGTGGGGAGCCGGCGCAGGACTCCGGCCAGGCTCTGCGCGGTGCTCGCCCAGCCGCCGAGCGCGGCCCGCCGGCCGCGGGCGGCCGCCCTCAGCCGGCGGCGTACGTCGGCCTCCTCGAACCAGCCGCGCAGTTCGGCGGCGATCGCGGCGGGGTTCTCCGGCGGGACGAGGATGCCGGGCACCCCGCCGTCGGGGGCGCGGCCGACGGCCTCGGGCAGTCCGCCGACGTCGGTCGCCAGCACCGGGATACCCCGGGCCAGGGCCTCGGTGACGGCCATGCCGTAGGTCTCGGCGTAGGAGGTGAGGACCATCAGGTCGGCGGCGGCGTAGCTGGCGTCGAGTGCGGTGCCGGACTGCGGCCCGGTCAACTCCAGCCGGTCCTCGAGGCCGTGTGCGCGGATGAGGACGCGCAGGTGGGCGACGTACTCGGGGTCGTGCCCGAGGCCGCCGACCAGGGAACAGGTCCACGGCAGGTCGGTCACCGTCGCCAGCGCCTCCACCAGCCGGTGCTGGCCCTTGCGCGGGGTCACCGCGGCGACGCACACCAGGTGCGACATGCCGTCGGTGCCGGGCGCGAGGGGCGCGATGTCGGCGCCGGGGGCGGCGACATGGACCCGTTCGGGGGCGAGTCCGTGGTGGGCCACGAGCCGGCGCACCGCCCAGTCGCTGGTGGCGACCACGGCGGGCACGGCCCGCAGCACCGCGCGTTCCCGGGCGTCGAGTTCGGCGGCGACGGCCGGGTCCAGGCCCGTCTCGTCCCCGAGCGGCAGGTGGACGAGCACGGCCATGTGCAGCCGTCCCTCCTCCGCCTCGGGGACGATGATCTCGGGCACCCCGCAGGCGACCAGCCCGTCGAGCAGGACGACCGCGCCGTCGGGCAGTTCCCGCAGGGTGCGGGCGAGTTCCGCACGGGCGGCGGCGTCGGGGCGGGGCCAGTCGCCGGCCACGGGGTGCCGGTGCGCCTGCCAGCCGAAGCCGGGCAGGTCCAGGCACACGCGCCGGTCGTAGGCGTTGCCGCCGCTCGGGGCGGAGGGGTCGTCGACCCCGCCCGGCATCACGAAGTGCACGGAGCGCAGGGACATGGGGATGATCCCGCCGTTCCTCCGGAAGGACGCCTGCACGGGCACGTAGTCCAGGCGGCCCGTGCCGCTGCGGCCTGCCGTCCTGGTGGTCGTGTCGCGCGTCCTGTCGGTCGTCGTCTCGGTCGTGTCGATGCTCGTGTCGGTCACAGCGCACGCTCGTAACTCGCCCAGGCGATGTGCGACTCGTGCAGCGTGACGGCGATCCCCGCGATGCCCTTGGCGCCCTCGCCCAGCGCTCCCTTGTGGATGCGCTCGGCGAGCCGGTCGGCGATGACCTTCGCCAGGTACTCCGTGGACGTGTTGACCCCGGCGAAGTCGGGTTCGTTGTCGAGGTTGCGGTAGTTCAGCTCGCCGACGACGGCCCCGAGTTCCTGTGTGGCCAGGCCGATGTCCACGACGATGTTGTCCTCGTCCAGCTGTTCGCGCCGGAAGGTGGCGTCCACGAGGAACGTGGCCCCGTGCAGGCGCTGGGCCGGTCCGAAGACCTCGCCGTGGAAGCTGTGGGCGATCATGATGTGATCGCGGACGGTGATGCTGAACAACGGACGACCCTCCAGGTGCGGCGCGTCTGTTCCCCGCCGGTCTGAGAGGCGGGGATGTCGAGTAGTACGGCTGGCTTCCTTCCCGTGTTCACCGTCGGTCACGTCTTTTCTCAGGTCAGGCGTGTGCGCCGTGGTCCGGGTCGTCGTAGCGCACCCGGTGGCACAGCGCGGGGATGTCGCCGGAGGCGAGGCGGGGCATGACGTCGGGCAGTTCCTCGAAGGGCGACTCGCCGGTGACGAGCGCGTCGAGGGCGGGGTCGGTGAGCAGGTCGAGGGCGAGGGCGAGCCGGTCCCCGTAACCGCGGTGGGCGCGGGCCGGGGAGACGGTGCCGACCTGGCTGCCCCGGACGGTCAGCCGCCGGGAGTGGAACGCCTCACCGAGCGGGACGCTCACCTTCCGGTCGCCGTACCAGCTGAGTTCGACGACGGTTCCTTCGGGGCGGAGCAGTTCCAGGGCCCGGCCGAGTCCCTGTTCGGTGGCGCTGGCGTGCACCACCAGGTCGCACTCGCCCTCCGCGTCGGCGGGCAGGGCGAAGCCGACGCCGAGGGCCTCGGCGGTCTTCGCCCGCGCGGGGTCGGCGTCGACCAGCTGGACGCGTACGCCGGGGAAACGGGCGAGCAGGGCCGCCACCGAGCTGCCGACCATCCCGCCGCCGACGACGGCGATCCGGTCACCGAGCAGGGGTGCCGCGTCCCAGAGGGCGTTGACGGCGGTCTCCACGGTGCCGGCGAGCACCGCCCGCCCGGCGGGCACCCCCTCGGGCACGGGGGTCACGGCCGCCGCAGGCACGACGTACCGGGTCTGGTGCGGGTAGAGGCAGAACACCGTCCGGCCGGTGAGCGTCCCGGGCCCTTCCTCCACCACACCGACGCTGAGGTAGCCGTACTTCACGGGCCCCGGGAAGTCGCCCTCCTGGAACGGTGCCCGCATCGCTGTGTGCTGGCTCTCCGGCACGCCTCCGCGGAACACGAGTGTCTCGGTGCCCCGGCTCACTCCCGAGTAGAGGGCGCGTACCACCACCTCGTCCGCGCCGGGCTCCGGCAGCTCCACCTCGCGGATCTCCCCCCGGCCAGGCGAGCCGAGCCAGAACGCACGTGCGGTGCGGTTCATCGAAGTCCTCCTGAACGATCGGGATCCTGCGCGCGTACCGAGTGGTGCACAGGCCGCGCACAAGGTAGCGGCGTTGATCGACTCTGTCACACGGCCGGAGGGTGTTCGGTGGCCCTGAACAACACTTACGACGCGAGGCTCGTACAGCAGGAGACCGCCCTGGGGGCGGGCGTGCAGATCCTGTTGCTGGCCCTGATCGGTACCGCGATCGGCATGGGCCCCGCGGGCTGGCTGACGGGCCTCGCGTTCGCGATCGCCACCTGGGCGGTGCTGTCCCGGGCCCTGTACCGGGCCGGGTCGCGCTCCTTCGGGCCGGCGAACCGGGTCACCCTCGGCCGGGCCACCCTCGTCGGCGGGGTGACCGCACTGGTCGCCGACTCGTTCCAGGACTCGCCTCCTGTCTCCCTGTTCGTCGGCCTGACCGCCGTGGCGCTGATCCTCGACGGTGTCGACGGCAAGGTCGCCCGCAGGACCGGTACCTCGACCGCGCTGGGCGCCCGCTTCGACATGGAGGTGGACGCCTTCCTGATCCTGGTGCTGAGTGTGTACGTGTCGATGGCGATGGGTCCGTGGGTGCTGCTGATCGGCGCGATGCGCTACGTGTTCGTCGCCGCCGCCCGGGTGTGGCCCTGGCTGACCGCCCCGCTGCCGCCGAGCACGGCCCGCAAGACGGTGGCCGCGCTGCAGGGTGTGCTGCTGCTGGTCGCGGCCTCCACCCTGCTCCCGCGCGCGGTCAACGTGGGGATCGTGATGCTGGCCCTCGGCCTGCTGGTGTGGTCGTTCGGCCGTGACGTGCTGTGGCTGTACCGGGCCTCCCGCGCGCGGACGGTCCCGTCGGCCGGGCGGGCGCCGCGACCGGAACTCGTGACGAGCTGACGTCTTCGAGGGGGCGTCACCTCGCCGGGGTCACCCAGCCGGCGTCCGTAAAGGGCGTGGTGCCGTTCGTGCCACGGCGCCCCCGGTCCCCTACTCGATCCCCGTGGCGTCGAGCAGCCGCACCAGGTCCTTGCGTCCGTACCCGAGCAGTCTGGACCGGTGCGCCGCCATCAGCACCAGATGCGCCACCACCTCGGCCGCGTAGCCGTTCCTGGTGCCGGCGTCGCACCACTCGCCGGGTTTCTCGACCCCCAGGCTGTTCATCACCACTCCGTGGTCGCGGCGGACCTCCGCGACGGTGCCGGCGACGGCGTCCAGCAGCGTCTTCCCCGGCCGCTCGCACTCCAGCGCGAAGTGCCCGTGGTCGGCGGGCACACACCCCTCGGGCGGCCTCGCCCTCAGCCCCGCGTAGGGCTCCTCCTCCACACCGCAGCCCAGGTCCTCCTCGTGCACCAGACAGAAGCGATGGTGTCCCGGCGTGACCGGGGCCGGCGGGGGCGTGTACTCCCAGCCGGCGTCCTCGTACAGCTGCCGCTTCACCTCCTCCTCTTCGGCATGTGTCACGGTGAAGCCGTTGGCGTCGTTGCGTCCGGTGGTCGTGCCGTCGTCATTGCGGTGGAAGTGCAGTCCCATGAGGTGCTCCTGGCGTCGCTGGTGAGAGGCGCGGGCCGTGGCCCTCGTCCTCCCTCGTGGCGGGAGACGACCGCCGTCCCCGTCACCAGCTCGAACGGCCCGCACGACCGCCGCGTGCCCTGTTCGCCCGTTATCACCTGATCGCGTGAAACAGGCGGTCGTGGGAACTCTTCCGCGGGCTCCCACCTGCGGTTGTTAGGCTCCGCGGGTGAGGATTCCGGGACCAGAAGAGATCCGCGCGCTGCACGAGAGGCACGCGCCGACGGCCGAGGCGTTCGCCTCCGTCCACCGCCACTGCGAGGTCGTCTGGAGCATCGCCGAGCAGCTGCTGGCCTCGCCGCGCCTCGCCCATGTCGACGCCGAACTGGTCCGGGCGGGCTGTCTCCTCCACGACATCGGCGTCTACCGTCTCTACGGCGACGACGGCCGGCTGGACCACAAGAACTACATCCGGCACGGCCTGCTCGGCCAGGAGATCCTGGAGGGCGAGGACTTCCCGGAGACGCTGTGCCGCTTCTGCTCGCACCACACCGGGGTCGGACTCACCCGGCACGACGTCGAGAGCCAGAACCTCCCCGTCCCGCCCGCCGACTACCTGGCCGAGACGGCGGAGGAGCGCCTGGTGATGTACGCCGACAAGTTCCACTCCAAGTCGCGGCCGTCGCAGTTCCTCTCCGCCGACGCCTATGCCGCCCACGTCCGCCGCTTCGGCGAGGACAAGGTGACCGCGTTCCAGGCCCTGCGCGCGGAGTTCGGCGATCCGGACCTCGCCTGCCTGACGCCCTGCGCGGAGGTACCGCCCGCGTGACTGAGGCGCGAGGTCCGGACCCGCTCGCAGGTGACTGAGGCGCGGGCTTCGAACCCGCCCGCCGGTGGCTGAGGCGCGAACGTGCGAACCACCGACGGTGACTGAAGCACGAAGGCGCGAGCCGTCCGACGGTGACTGAAGCACGAAGGCGCGAGCCGTCCGACGGTGACTGAAGCACGAAGGCGCGAACCGCCCGACGGCGACCGAAGCACAGAGGTCCGAACCGTCCGACGGTGACTGAGAGCGCGAGTTCAGGCCCCCCGCCGCTCACTCCTCCGGCAGGTGGGCGTCGGGCGCGTCCGGCCGGTGGTCGGGGAGGTTGGAGCGGGTGGACGCCTCGTGCCGTACCCGCAGGAACTCCAGGTGGCGCTCGTACTGGTCGAGGCTGTCGGCGATGAGCTGCTCCTTGGTGTAACCCATCACGTCGTAGTCCTGGTTGCCCTCGGCGAGCCGGACCTCGAACCGTACATAGGTGTCGGCACCGCCGACCGAACGCATCGCGAACGCGGGGGTGGGCATCTCGACGGGCCAGACCTCGTAGACGAACTCGTCGCCCTCGCCGACCGGGACGCGCAGGCCGACGTGGGTGAGGCCGTTCTCCTCGACGGTCCCTTCCGGCACCTCCGCCTCCGCTCCCTGCTGCCGCAGTTCGTCCGCCACTTCCTGGAACGCGGGGCGGCACACATGGTCGACGAACCGCGCGGCCGCCCGCCGGCCGGGGAACGACATCGCCCGCGCCAGCCGGTGCCGCCAGTTCGGCGCGCCCGGCAGACCGTGCTGCACCGTGCGCCCGGAGAGCGACCCGGGCAGCGTGGTGACACGGGCCTCGACCTTCATCCGTTCGGTTCTCAGGGCCAGGAAGAGCCCCGCCATGATCAAGAACATGACGAAGGAGAACGGCAGTCCCATGATGATGGTGGCGTTGGTGAGGGCCTGCACACCGCCCACGATGAGCATCGCCAGTGTGAGCAGACCGGTCGCCACCGCCCAGAAGATGCGCAGGTAGGTGGGCGCGTCGGTCATCGGGGTGGGCAGGTCCGCGCTGAGGTTGCCCATCACCAGGGCACCGGAGTCGGCGGAGGTGACGTACAGCAGCAGGCCGACGAACGTGGCGAGTCCGGCGCTGAACATGAAGCCGGGGAACTGTTCGAGCAAGGTGTAGAAGCCCTGCTCGGGGATGTTCATCGCGGTTTCGCCGAACTCCTTGTTGCCGTCGCGCACCAGGAACAGGGCGCTGTTCCCGAAGATCGCCAGAAAGAGCCCGGTGAAGAGGAAGGGGATGACCAGCGTCGCCGCGACGAACTCGCGCAGGGTGCGGCCGCGGGAGATGCGTGCCAGGAACAGGCCGACGAACGGCGCCCAGGCGACCCACCAGGCCCAGAAGAACAGCGTCCACGCGTCGAGCCACTCGGTGGGCTGGTCGTAGGCGAAGGTGTTCAGGGTCATCGACGGGAAGCCGCTGACGTAGTCACCGACGTTCTGGACGATGGCGTTGAGCAGCCGGAACGGGTGGCCCACGACGAGGATGTAGAACATCAGCAGCGCGGCGAGCAGGATGTTGAGCTGCGACAGCCGGCGGATGCCCTTGTCGACGCCGGACACCGCGGACACGGTGGCCATGCCGACCGCGACGACGATGAGGGCGATCTGCGCGGTGAGCCCTTCGGGAATGCCGAAGAGCGCCTTCAGGCCGTAGTTGAGCTGCACCACGCCGATGCCGAGCGTCACGCCGATGCCGAACACGGTGCCGATGATGGCGGCGAGGTCGACGGTGTCACCGATCCGCCCGTGGATGCGGCGGCCGATGATCGGGTAGAGGGCGGAGCGAATGGCGAGGGGCAGCCGGTAGCGGAACGAGAAGTAGCCGAGGGCCATGCCCATCAGCGCGTACATGCCCCAGCCGGTGATGCCGTAGTGGAACAGCGTCCACACGACCGCCTGCCGGGCGGCCGCCAGCGTCTCCGGGTCGCCCTCCGGCGGCGCGAGGTAGTGGCTGACGGGACCGGAGACCGAGAAGAACATCAGGTCGATGCCGATGCCCGCGGCGAACAGCATCGAACCCCAGGTGAAGAGGCCGTAGTCGGGCTTGGAGTGCTTGGGGCCGAGCTTGATGGTGCCGTACTTGGACGCGGCGATGAAGATGACGAACAGCAGGTAGAGGGTCGCGGCGAGGAAGTAGTACCAGCCGAACCACTGCGAGATCTTGCCGACCACCACACCGATGGCGTCCTCCGCGCCCGTCGGGGTGATGATCGCCCACAGGGAGATCGCGAGGACGAAGAGGGCCGACCCGAAGAAGACCACGGGCTTGATCCGCACCGGGCCCGCGGGCTCGTCCTCCGTCGGCACCTCGTCCGGCGTTGCGGGGCCCTTCTCACCAACCGTCGACACGTCACTTTCCTCCTCGGCCTCGGCTGCCGTCCGCCGCTCCGGCTGTCCGGTCCACGGCGTGGGCGCCCGGAACGCGTCCGGTCGCCGGGGCGCATATGCCCGGCAGGCCCGGAGTCGTCGCGGTCACCGTGTCGCCGCCCCGTCGCCCGGTCCCGGCGGCCGGTGATGAGGTCGGCGGCGCGTTCGGCGGCGAGCAGCACCGTCACCATGGGGTTGATGGTGGGCATCGTCGGGAACACCGACGCGTCGACGATGCGCACGCCCTCGGCGCCGCGCAGCCGCATCTCCGGATCGCAGACCGCCAGGGGATCGTCCGCCGCGCCCATCCGGCAGGTGCCCGCCGGGTGGTAGACGGTGTGTGCCACGCGTCGCCCGTACTCCGACAGGTCGGCGTCGGAGGTGACGGACGGTCCGGGCGCGACCTCACGGACGAGCCAGTCCTTCAGCGGATCGGTCGCCGCGACCTCCCGCGCCAGCTTGAGCCCTCGACGATGGTGCGCTCGTCGTGGCCCTCGGGTCGGTGAAGTAGCGGAAGTCCAGGGCGGGATGCTCGGTCGGGTTCGAACTGCGCAGGTACATGCGGCCGGTGGACCGGGCCCGGGGCACGTTCGGCGTCATGCACACCCCGTGCTCGGGCACCGGGTAGCCGAGCCGTTCGGTGTTGACGGTGAACGGCACCTGGTAGAAGTGGAACATCAGGTCGGGGCGCGGCTGTCCCTTGTCCATACGCAGGAACAGACCGGCGTCGGAGTCCATCGCGGAGTTGGGCGGCAGCGGGCCGCGGGTCTCCCAGACGATCACCGACTCGGGGTGGTCCAGCAGGTTCTCGCCCACACCCGGCAGGTCGACGGTGGCGTCGATGCCGAGCCGGCGCAGGTCGTCTGCGGGGCCGATGCCGGACAGCATCAGCAGGCGCGGGGTGTCGATCGCCCCGGCGCACAGCAGCAGTTCACGGTTGGCTCGTACGGCGGCGGGCTCTCCGTCGGCGCCGCGCACGGCGACCCGGGTGAGCCGTCCCGCCTCGTCGGTGAGCAGCCGGTGCGCCCAGGTCTCCAGCAGCAGCGTGAGGTTGGGACGGTCCAGAACCGGGTGCAGGTAGGCGACGGAGGCGGAGGAGCGCAGGTTGCCCTCCGGTTCGTAGGCGAGGGAGAAGAAGCCGGTGCCGTCGGCGAACGGCTCGGCGTTGAAGTCGTCGACGACGGGAACGCCGGTGGCGCGGGCGGCGGCGGTGACGAAGTCCTTGGCGATGGGGTTCCGGTCCGCCTCCGCCACCGGGACGATGTGGGTCTGGAGCCGGCCGCGGTACGGCAGGATCGTCCCCGGGTCCCAGCCGGTGCAGCCGGCGGCCACCCAGTCGTCGAGGTCCTGCGGCAGCGGCAGGAAGCTGATCAGGGTGTTGTGGGAGGAGCAGCCGCCGAGGACGCGGGCCCGTGAGTGCAGGATGTGGGAGTTGCCGCGCGGCTGCTCGACGGTGGTGTAGCCGTAGTCGAACTCCGAGCCGAGCAGGTTGATCCAGTTGCGCAGCCGCAGGATGCGGTCGTCGCCCACGTCGCTGGGTCCGCCCTCGATGACGCAGACCCGGCAGTCGGGGTCCTCGCTGAGTCGGGCGGCGAGCACACATCCGGCGGTGCCGCCGCCGACGATGACGTAGTCGTAGTCCGACTCCGCGCCGTGAGGGGTGGTGGAGGCCATGGGCTGCCTTTCTTCGGGACCGTCGGGTGAGGGGGACGGGGTGGCGCGCTGCCGACCGGGGGGTCAGGGAGCCGGTGGCCGGGCTCAGTTGCCGCCGCTCCCGCCCTTGAACCAGCCGGAGGGCCCCGGGTTCAGGTTCTGGTAGATGTGCTTGGCCTCCTGGTACTCGCGCAGGCCCGTGGGCCCGAGCTCGCGCCCGACACCGGAGCGGCCGAAGCCGCCCCACTCGGCCTGCGGGACGTAAGGGTGGAAGTCGTTGATCCACACGGTGCCGTGCCGCAGCCGCTGCGCGACGCGCTGCGCGCGGCTGGCCTCGGAGGTCCAGACACCGCCGGCCAGGCCGTAGCGGGTGTCGTTGGCGAGTTCCACGGCCTCGTCCTCGGTGCGGAACCGCTCGACGGTGACCACGGGTCCGAACACCTCCTCCTGCACGATGCGCATGGAGCGGTCGCAGTCGGCGAAGACCGTCGGCAGCAGGAAGTAGCCGCGGCTCAGGGCGGGGTCGTCGGGGCGGGTGCCGCCGGTGACGAGCCGGGCGCCCTCCTCCTTGCCGAGGGCGATGTAGCCCTCGACCTTCTCGCGGTGTTCGGCGGAGCTGAGCGGCCCGCTCTCGGTGCCCTCTTCCAGGCCGTTGCCGAGCCGGATCTGGCGGGCGCGTGCGGCGAAGGCCTCGACGAAGCGGTCATGCAGCGAGTTCTCCACCAGCAGGCGGGACCCGGCGGAGCAGACTTGCCCGGCGTGCAGGAAGGAGGCGTCGAGGGCGTAGTCGACGGCGGCGTCGAAGTCGGCGTCCGCGAAGACGATGTTGGGGTTCTTGCCGCCGAGTTCCAGGGCGATGTTCTTCGGTCCCTCGGCGGCGGCCGCCATGATGGCGCGCCCGGTCGACAGTCCGCCGGTGAAGGACACCAGGTCGACCTCGGGGTGGGAGGTCATGGCCGCGCCGACGGTCGCGCCGGAGCCGAGCACCAGGTTGGCGACACCGCGCGGGGCGCCGGCCTCCTCGATCAGCCGGAACAGGGCGATGGTGGTGAGCGGGGTGGTCTCGCTGGGCTTGAGGACGATGGTGTTGCCGGCCGCCAGCGCGGGCGCGACCTTCCAGGACGCCTGGAGCAGCGGGTAGTTCCAGGGAGCGATGAGCGCGCACACGCCGACGGGCTGGTAGACGACGCGGCTGAGGACGTCGGGGCCGACGTCCACGACCCTCCCGCCGTCCTTGCCGGCCAGCTCCGCGAAGTAGCGGAAGGCGTTGGCCACGTCCTCCACGTCGAATCGGCCCTCGGTCAGCGTCTTGCCGGTGTCGAGGGTCTCGGTGCGGGCGATCTCGTCGATGTCGCGCAGCAGCAGGTCGTGCACCCGCATCAGCAGGTCGACACGGCGGCGGGTGGGGGCGTTCGCCCACTCTTCCTCGTCGAAGGCGCGCCGGGCGGCCCGCACCGCCCGGTCCACGTCGGAGGCGTCCGCCTCGTCGACGGTGGTGACGACGGAGGCGTCGTACGGATTGATCACATCCCGCCGCCCTCCGCCGGCGGCGTTCGTCCACTGCCCGTCGATGTACAGCTCACCCATGGCGGGCGCCTCCTTCGCATCCGACCGGTACCGGTTCGGGCTGCCGGCCGGCAGCACGGCCCATGGTGCGGCGCGGCGCGGCGGCACGCGCGGTGATCGTCGCGGACGGGTGGCGGGGTGGGCCGGGTGGGTTACGGAGGGGCGTGGCTGTCTACAGCGGTGGTTCCCGCTGCACGACAAGTACCACGCGGGCCACGACCTGGTGCCGGCCTGGGTGAATCCGGCCCTGGCCGCGCTTCCCGCCGTGGCGCTCCTGAGCTCGGGCTACGCAGTACGGCCGGCCGTCGGGGCGGCCCGCGAGCGGGCGCAGCGCCGCGAGGAGAGCCAGAAGCGGCAGAACAACGTGCGCAAGCATCGCAAGTCCCGGCAGCGCAGGAGGAGCGGGGGCTGATCGGCGACGCGGACGGCGGCGAAGAACAGCCCGCTGAGCCACGCCCGTTGTCAGAGGCAAGCGTTATTCTCGCTAGGCGCTTGTGACACGTGTGTCGTACGACAACGGGGGGTGTCCATGCACGGCCGGGATCAGATGTTCCCTCAGGACTGCCCGGGAGGTCACTCGGGCATGTCCACCGGGGCGGGGATCGACGTCCAGCGGCAACTGGAGTCGCTGATCCAGGACTTCAGGGCCGGCGACCCTCCGATGCCGGTGATCGTGCTGCACGCGGAGGACGCCGCCGACGACGACCGCGTGACGGAACTCTTCGACGAACTGCGCGAGGGCCAGCAGCAGCACGGTACGCGTTTGGCCGTCGCTCCTACCGAACCGCAGCCGGACGAGCTGGATCCCACCGCCCAGGCGGTGCGGCTGCTGCGCGACCTCGGCGACAGCCGGAAATGGGGCGACCGTTCCGCCGCCTACCGGCCCTACTCGTTCCCCCGTCTGGGACTCGTGCGCGCCCTTCAGGACGCCACCGACGATCCGGACATGTGTGAGCACTGGCCGACCGCGCCGGCGGGCACCCCGGACGGCAACGCCCAGCGGGAGCAGGCACAGGCGCAACTGCTGCGCATCCTGGCCCGGCAGCGCTGGCGTCCCCGCCGGCCCGCGCGCCCGAACCGGCAGGTGCTGCTCACCGACGTGCAGCAGTTCCTGCCCATGGGTGTGCTGGGCGCGCTCACCTCCCTGCTCACCCGTCCCGAGTGGTACGTCGCCGTGCTGGCCGGCATCGGGCTGATGATCCTGCTCGCCGCTCTGAACCACGTGCCCGGGCGGGCGCCCCTGTTCCTGTGGCTGCGCAGGGAGAGCCGGTGGTTCCTGACCACGACGTTCCTCCAGTCCGCCGCGCGCCGCCAGTCGACCAGCGTGCGGCTGCTGCGGCCCGTCCGTTCCTGGCGGGCCATCGCGGCCCGCGCCCACGACGTGGCCGAGGCCATGCGGGAGGGCGGCCCGTTCCCCCTCCAGCTGTACGTGCTGGCGCTGTTCGAGGACCTGCGGGACAACCACCGGCGTGCGAGCTGGGACTTGCGCGGCCTGAAGCGGACCCGGCCGCCGGTGCTGTTCCTGCGCCGCGTGGGCCAGGAGAACGGGGGCATCGAGCTGATCAGGGCGGTCAGCGACGTGCGCAGCCGGCGCAGTGAACTGGACCCGCTGCTGATCGTGGCGGGAGTGGCGGCGGAGGACGCGGCGCTGCTCGACCGGGGCACGGACACCGGACCGCCGGCCAACCGGCCGGAGCCCCTGTCCCGGCCCGCGCGGCTGCAGCAACGGCTGCGGCACTGGTACGACGAGTGGGCCGGGAACCTCCGGGCCGACCAGTCGCCGAGCAGGACCAACGCGCTGCCATGGGTCCTGAGGATCCCGCTCCCCCGTGACGAGCTCGTCCAGCTCCGTCAGACGGACTGGCGGTGCGTGAAGGCTCGGCACCGGCCGCCCGTGGCCCGGGTCGTGTGGTCGGCGTACAGCCTGGCCCTGGTCCTGGTCCTCGCCGCCACCGTCGGCGTCGTGCACGCCCGCGACCTGCACCGGACGTACTGTTCCGCGGGCCTGCTGACCGCCGACCGGAACACCGAGCTGCGTCCCGCGCCGGGTGGCGGCACGGAGTGCGTCGGCATAGCGACCGGGGACGTACGGTTCGCCGCCCATCTCGTGGGCGGGTCCGACTCGGAGGGCGGGCGGCTGCGCGACCTGGAGAGGCTGGTGCGCGCGGAGAACGCCGAGGTGCTCCGCGACCATCCCGACGCGTACGTCACGGTGGTGTACGCGGGCCCTCTGAGCTCGGCGGCGGTGGATCCGTCCCTGGTCAAGGGCGCCGAGGAGCTGGCCGGTGTCCATCTCGCCCAGCGTGTCGTCAACGAGAACTACCGGGTGAAGATACGGGTGCTGCTCGCCAACGGAGGCGCGGACATGGGGCACCAGAGTGTCACCGCCGACGCGATCGCCCGGTACGCCGAGCACGACCCGACCGTCGTCGGCGTCGTCGGCTTCGGCCGTGACCTGCAGAGCAGCCCGGACGTGGCGCGGCGGCTCCATGCGGCGGGGCTTCCCGTCGTCTCCGGCACCAACTCGGCGACGTATCTGCCGAAGGAGTTCTCCAACTGGTTCAGCCTCGCGGCTCCCGACGAGCACCAGGCGAAGGCGCTGGGCCTCGTGGCGCGGCAGCTGCGTGGCCGGAGCGCGGCCCCGCACGCTCTGGTGCTGGCCCGCGACACGAAGGAGTCGCAGGACCGCTACACCAGCGAACAGGCCCTGTACGGCGGGGAGATGCTGCGGCGTGAGGGCTTCCGGCTGCTGCCTTCGCGGACCTACCGGGTGACGAACGGCAAGCCCGAACTCCGGCTGCACGCGGAGAGCGTCTGCCGCGGGGCGGACGTCCCGTCGGTGATCTACTTCGCCGGACGGGTCGAGGACATCGGCCCGCTGATGACCCAGCTGGGCGTCGAACCCGGCTGCGCGAACCGGGACATGTCCATCCTCACCGGCGACGATCTGAGCAAGGCCAAGTTCTCCGGTGCGGGCGGCCGGGACGGCGTGGCCCCGCGCATCACGCTCTACCACGCGGCCCTGGCCGAGCTGCGGGAGGCGGCGGCGGGCACCGCCTTCTACCAGGACGCGGTCGAGCATCTCCCCTGGCTGCAGGAGGGCGAGGCGACGTACGACGCCCCGGACTTCGCCAGCGGCCAGACGGCCCTCGCTCACGACGCCACCCGCGCGCTGTACTGGGCGGCCAGCCTCGGAGACGTACGCCAGAGCCGCGCGGCGACCTGGGTCAACCTCAGGGGAGTCAAGCTCGACGGGATGGCCACGGGCACGATCGACTTCACCGACGCCCCGCTGTACGGCGAACGCCACGGCCACAGCATCGCCCTCACCCGGGTCCGCAGAACGCCGGAGGGGGTCTCGAAGGCGGAGGTCCTGTGCAGCAGGCCGGCAGGGGCGGTGGAACCGCCGCTCGATGTGAAGCAGTGCTCGATCGGGTGAGGGCGGGGGAGGCACGTCTTGCGTGGGCGTGAGACGGGCCCGGTTGCCCGGCCTCCTGTCCGCCCGCCGGCCCGACCCCACCGAAGTCCCGAACGTCCGACCGCCGTTCCGAACCCACCGAGAAGACCGCACTGTCCGCCCGCCTTCCCTGCTCCGGAAGTCCGCCCATGCCCGCCACACTGCGAAGGAAGCCGTTGCGATGACTGCCTCCCCCACTCCCCCGTCGTCTCCGCCCTCCGTTCCGTCTGTCCCGGTTCCCGGTCGCCGGGGCTCCTCCGGGTGGATGGTGCCGGTGGTGGCGGCCGTCGTCGGCGTCGTCGCCGGCGCGGGCATCGGCTGGCTCCTGTGGTCCGGCCCGGACAGCGCGGCCTCAGGCACCGGCGTCGACGACGCGGCGGCCGATGCGGCGGGCGCCTGCCAGGCGTGGCAGCGCGTACCGGAGTTCGGCGCACTGCACAGCGGCGGCAAGGAGGACACCGCCTGGATCCACTTCAACCGCGCCCTGAGCGCCGCGTATCTGGCCCGTACGGCTGCCGAGCTGGACGACGGTTACCAGGATCTGAGCGAGGTGCTCCAGGAGATCGAGATGCGCCTGAAGACCTTCGACATCAAGGGCACCGAAGCGAAGGCCGCCCACGAGAAGGTGAGCAGCCTCTGCGCGGGCCTGGACGGCTGAGCCCGAACGGCATCCCAGGCGCCCCGCCCCGGCCTCCCGCCCGTGCACTCGCTGTGCCCGTGCTCAGGCGGGGACGACGGCCTTGGCCAGGCTGACCACGCCCTCCTCCTGTGCGTCGGGGAGTGCGACGTAGCCCTGCTGCCGGTAGAGGGCGAGGTTGCGGTGGCTGGCGGCGCCGGTGAAGAGGACGACGCGCCGGCACCCCTCCGCCGCCGACTCGGCCCGGCGCAGCAGCCACCGGCCCACGCCGAGCCCCCGCAGGTCGGGTGCGACGGCGAGTCGCCCGATGTGCAGGTCGCCGCCGGCACGACGGGTACGGACCATCCCCAGCAGCCGTCCGTCCCGCCACAGTCCCGTCGTGTCCCAGTCGGCCAGCCAGGTACGCACGTCCTCGGGGGTCTCGTGCAGCGCGGGGATGGCGAGGGTGTCGTTGGCCAGCGCCTCCTCCGTCCAGCAGCAGCGCTGCAGCACCGTCACCTCGCCGGCGTCGTCCGGATCGAGAGGCCGGGCGTACGAACCGGGGAGCGGGCCCTCCACGGCGTCGGCGCGTTCGCGCTCACGCAGGGGGGTCAGGGCCTGCGCGACCCGCACCAGTTCTGCCAGCAGCCCTTCGGCTGCGTCGGCGTGGCGCGCCTCAGGGAGGAAGCGGTCCTCCCGCATCGCGTCCGCGATCCGTATCGCGACGGTCGAGCCGAGCGGGACCAGGCGCAAGGTGGTCACGACCTGCTTGGCGTGCTGGACGGCGCGGGTGCCGGCCGACGTGTGCCCGTAGCTGACGAAGCCGGCCGGCTTCCAGGCCCACTCCGGGCCGAGGTAGTCGAGCGCGTTCTTCAGGGTGGCCGGCATGCCGTAGTTGTACTCCGGCGTCACGAAGACGAAGCCGTCCGCGTCGTCGACGATCCGGCTCCACCGGCGGGTGTGCTCGTGGTGGTGGACGCCGGTCGACGGGTGCTCCTCCTCGTCCAGGAAGGGCAGGTCCAGGTCGCCGATGGCCACGGGCACGAGGTCCACGTCGAGCCCCTTGGCGACCGGGGTGAGGGTTTCGGTCAGCCATCCGCCGACGGCGGGGCCGAGCGCGCCGGGCCGGGTGCTGCACGTCAGGACGAGGATACGAAGACGCTTCGTTGTCATGGAAACGAAATTAGCCGCTAGATTAATTACATGTCAACGAACAAGAAGGACGCCGAGGTCCACTGGCTCACGGCCGAGGAGGAACGCGCCTGGCGGGCGTACCGCCGCATGGTGATCGCCGTGCAGTCGCGCACCGTGCAGGACCTCGCCACGCACGGCCTGTCCGACCCGGACTACGAGGTGCTCAGCACGTTGTCCGAACGCACCGACGGCACCAGCACGTTGCGCGAGCAGGCCGCGAAGATGTGCTGGTCACGCAGCCGGCTGTCCCGGCACGCCACCCGCATGGAGGCGCGCGACCTCATCCGCCGCGCACCGGACCCCACCGACGGCAGGGGCTGCATCCTGGTCCTCACCGAGACGGGCTGGGACACCCTCCGCGAGGCGGCACCGACCCACCTCGCCTCTGTACGACGACACTTCGTCGACCGACTCACCCCCGAGGAACTGACGGCGCTCGGCCGCATCGCGGAGAAGATCGCCGGCGACGGGCCGTGAGGGCACGTCAGCCTCTCTCCCTGCGAACGGGCCCCCTGTCGTGGACGCATCAACTGAGGCATCCTGGTCGCCGTCCGTGTCCGCTGACATCGCCGCGCGACGCACGTCGCAGTTCGGAGACAGCATTGCGATCGATACGCATGGCCCTGGTCGGCCTCGTCGCGCTCATGGGCAGTCTGCTCGTGACGACACCCGCGCAGGCGGCGCCGGTGTTCAAGGCGCCCTTCGCGTGCGGCCAGAGATGGACGTACAGCCACCACTCGGCCGAGGTCCGGCAGGCGCTCGACTTCGTGCGCAGTGACGGCGGGGCGACCAGCGGCGCCCCGGTGCTCGCGTCCGCGGCGGGCACGGCCACCCGGCACTACGAGGCGAACGGCGCCGGCAACTACATCGTGATCGACCACGGCGGCGGCTGGAAGACGTATTACTTCCACCTGAACGCCTTCTCCGTCGCCGGCGGCGCCTACGTCGGCCAGGGACAGCAGATCGGCACCACCGGCAGCACCGGCAACAGCTCCGGCGCCCACATCCACTACGAACAGCTCCTCAACGGCGTCGGCCAGAGGATCACCATCAACGGGTCGGCCCTCACCTACCCCGGCTCGTACGGCAGTTACCACCTGACGAGCGACAACGGCTGCGGTACCGGCCGGTACTGGGTCGACACGTTCGCCAACGCCACGGGCTACGCCCAGCCGAACACCGCCGACGCGCAGGGCGTGCTGAACGCGGGCACCAACTACGTGTACTGCAAGGTGTGGGGCCAGGAGATCCGCGGCGCGAACGGCACCTACAACCACTGGTGGCTGCGCACGGACCTCGACGTCACCTACGCGGGCAAGAACGGCCGCGGGGCGTACGTCTCGGCGTACTACTTGTCCCGCTGGGGGAACGACGAGGCGCGCGACAACGGCGGGGCGGTCATCCCGAACTGCTGACTTGCCGCCCTGCGGCTTCGGGCAGGCCCCTGTCCCTCACGCGAGGACCACGGGCACGTGTGACTCTCGTCACCTTAGCTGCGGGCCGATGCCCCGTTCCTCCCTCCCTGTCCCCAACTCCGTGCCCCCTCATGACGACGCCACAGCTGCGCAAGGACGCCGCCCGCAACTGGGAGCGGATCGTCGCCGTCGCCCGCGATCTGTTCGACCAGGGCACCGCACTGCAGCTCAAAGACGGCGCACGCCGGGCCCGGCCTCGGGGTGCCACGGCGTATCGGCACTTCGCCACCCCCGAGGCCTTGCTGGAGACCGTCGCCACTCCCCTGCCTGGAAGGCCTGGCCGCACACGGCGAGCAGGCACTGGCGGACACCGGCCCCTGGCGGGCGCTGACGGGCTTCCCGTCTCGCATGGTCGAAGCTCAACTCACCTGCCCGGTCGCCGCCGCGTCCGCGGTCGAGGACGCCCTACCGCGCACCACGCCGCTCAAGAAGCCACTCGGGACCGCCGGCACCACGCTCCTGGACCGGGATCGTGACGCCGGAGCCGTCCGTCCCGACCTGGCTGCTGCCGACCTGGTCCCGCTCATGTGCGGCATCGGCCCCGCCGCGCACGTCCACGGCGAACGGATCGACACCGGCCACCGCTACCTCACCACCCTGCCAGAAGGCATGTGCCCCGTACCGCCACGCGCCTGAGACCGGGCGGAGAAGTACGTGAACGCGGGTCGTTCGGGTCAGTTCGTGCCAGGGACGTCGACAACCTTGCCGTCCTCGTCGAGGGTGTGGGCGTCCCCGTACAGGTCCCACTCGTCGTCGAACTGCCGCGGCACCTTGCCCTGCGGGTACTTCACGAACCCCGCCGGGGGCCCTCCTTGCTCGAGACACAGATGGAACCGGTCCCGCGCACGGAAAGGGCCGGGTACTCGTCGGCGCCACAGACGTCCTCCTGGCACTCGAAACCGCCGCATCCGGTCACTGCTACGACGGCGACCTGGAGGGGCGTTGGGAATGGCCGAACGGGCTCTGCCCACGGCTCCCGGGCATCAACGAGACCTGGGATCCGACGATCGGAAGGCCGGAACCCCTCGGGATGAAACGCCGCCTTCCCCAGATACAGGCACACCGTGCCGTGATCGACGGCCACAGGGCCGGCCGGCTCCGTCGCCCCACCCGGAAGGACCGCTACGCGCAACCGACCACGAGGCATACCGGCGGCTGCGGGTCCCGTCCCTATCGTCGGCGTTCTCTGCTGCCTGGATGTCGACTGATCAAGGCCGGCCGGCTCAGGACCCCGGACAACACCGTGCTTTGCGCGGGCCTCGATCGTGCCGTTCTCGCCTCGGACCTGAAGGTTGATCACGGCCAGATCCGATGGTCCCGCGATCCGCCGGACACGACCTGACCGAAGGGGGCAGAGTGCCGGGCGGTTCAACCGTTGCGCGGACGGGGCCCCTTCCGGCATCCCTTCTGTCCGGGACCCCACCGCTTCGGCGGACCGCCGGTTCCCTGGGTCGTCACACCCCGGGGCCGACGGCCCCGTACAGGTCGATTCCGGCCTGCACGGTGCGCAGCGTCCAATACGCGGCCGTCATGACACCCGCCACGATGACGCAGCCCGCGCGGAACGTACGCCACCCCTTCTTCTCGCTCATATGCGGCTTCTCCTCTCGACGTTCCTGGCAGAGGGCCAGGGGCCTCGTCCCTCATCTCAGGACCCGGGTACTCGAGATGGGGGGAACGCCGAAGGGCCGTGCCATAGTGATATCTATGAGAGCACACGGGGAGTAATGCCCGAAATGGCGTAACGGTGTCGGGTAGATAATCATAAAAGCTGGTGCATTCGTGACGTACGGTCAGGCCTGAATCACCGCAAGCCGGAGGCGCACAGACGCCCGCGGATATCTCTGCCCTTCGTCCTTTTTCCGCAGCTCATGGCGCACCCCCACTGGAATTCCCGGAGCGGAACGCAAAGAGCCTCCCTCGATAACCGGTCGCAGCCGATTGTGATCGCCGGGCTGTGCTGTGTCCCTGTCGCCGCCAAGCCCATGTAGCCATAAGGCCTTGGCAGGAACGACCTTGCGACGGAAAGATCCGGTCAAGGGTCTTCACCTGTCCGCCGGAACCACATACGACGCTGTTCTCGATGTCTGCCGGTCCGCCACCGAGCACCAGACCCGGCCGCCGCAGGACCACCGTGCAGTGATCGGCACCCGCCGGGGGCGACGCGCGCTGGGCTGCTTCCGTCAGGCCGTGCCAGGGGGACGGCTCCGCCTGGAGGGCTCGGCGGCCGGCGACGAGACTGGCGTCGACAAATGCGTGGCCCCCGCGACCGGCCCGTTCACGGCTGAAGACTGGAAGCAGTGACGTCGGTGATGCCGAGCTCCTCTGCCGGTCACGGGCGGGACGAGCCCGCACAGCTCATCCGACACCGGGCGCCTGGCTCTCCGGCGGCAGTACAGGCGGTACACATCTCAGCCACAGCGGAAGGCCGCACGCGTCCTCAGTCGGCCTCCCGCACTCGTGCCGCGGCCCGCTCGGCCAGCTCGCGCACGCGCTTGGCCGCGTTGTCCGAGAGCTCGCCCAGTACGGCATCGACGGCGGTGAGGAGGGCACGGGCCTCCTCAAGGCGGCCCGCGTCGGCCAGGGCGAGGGTGAGCCGGTAGTGCTCCTCGGCGATGAAGCGGCCGAGGTTGACCCGGTGCCAGTGGCGCAGTGAGTCGTCGCCCGGGGTGGTCAGTGCCTCGCACACGGCGGCCACGCTGTCCACCGCCTGCGGCAGTCGGCCCGCCTCCCGCTCCAGGCGGGCGAGGGTGCGCCAGGCCGAGGCCCGGTCCTATGCCCTTTCCTGGGGAGCGGCGTACAGGCGCTGGGCGCGCAGCGCCTGGGGGAGGTCGCCAAGTTCCTCGAAGTCCTGGGCGAGCCTTCTCAGCGGAACCGTGGCCAGGGCGCGGGGCGCCACGGGGCGGCGGAGTCTGCTCTGGTCCATGATGATGCCGTCGAGTTCACGGATCAGCGTCACCCGCGCGAGCTCCGTCATCCCCTGGTCCCGCGCCAGGTCGGTCCATGTGGAGACCGGCTCGTCCGACGGGTCCGTCCCGAACATCGACTCGTCGAGCTCCCGCACCCACCGTCGCAACTCGACCGCGCTCGCCCCCGGTTCCGGCATACCGCCTAGGCCGCACGCCGTGCCGAAGTCCGTGTCCCGGACCTCGCTCAGCAGCGGCAGATCCCCGGTGTCCCCGTGGAGCCCCACCAGCACGACCGCGAGCCGCAGTTCCTCCGTCATCGAGGACCGTGTCTCATGCCGTAGCAGGTGCCGCAGCAGCTCCAGGTCCCCCTCGGCCCGGTCGAACTGCGCGGCCCGCAGGGTGAGCCGGCGCCGGACCGGATCCTCGGCGACTCCACGCCACGCCGTGTGGTCACCCTCCCGCAGGCGGGTAAGATCGGCGCGGCCCGCCGCGAGCACTGGCTCCCACAGCGGGGGACCGGCCGGACCCAGCCGGTCGTAGGCGCACCCCTCGTCCGCGTTGAGCAGGACGAAGTCCGGCTCCGTACGCAGCAGCGCGGCACGCAGTCTGCCCACCAGCTCGACCGGGGAGCGTTCCGGGAATCCCAGCGCCGCACGGAGCTCGGCCCGCTCCTCGTCGATCCCGTAGTACTCGCGGATCTCGTCCTCGGTCTCCGTGACTCGCGCCAGGATCTTCTCCTCGCCGTCGTCCGGCGACAGGTGGATGTAGTCGCGCCAGCCGGGCAGGCCGATCACCAGTTCCAGGGCCTCGTCGGCGCTGGAGCCGATGATCCCCGTCGTGCCCTCCGACTCGGCGTAGAGCACCGAACCGTCCGCGCACACGAAGTACGTGCCGCCGGTGTCGTCGCCGGCCACCGCATCCAGCGGCCCGCCCGAGGCGAGGCGGACCTCCTCGACACGGCAGTGGGCGGCGCGGTCGAGGTCGAAGTCGAAGGGGTGGGCGACCAGTTCGGCCAGGCGGTGGTCCTGCTGCAGCAGCCGTAGCGCGCGATCGGACATGCGACGGAACGTAACACCGCCCGCTGACCGCCGACTGGCGGCCCCAGCTGCGAAGGCCATGCGCCACGAAGGCGCTCGGGTACATGCGGTTGATCACCTACACGCCTGAAGGCGAGTCGGGTGCGCGCAACGCCGTCACCCTGCGAAGGCGTCCACGCCGGTCAGCTCCGCCGACAGGGCCCACAGCCGGGCCGCCTGCTCAGGGTCGGTCGCCCAGTCCTTCACCCCGACGCGCTGGCCGTCGGCCGGGGCCGGCTCGGCGACGTCGCAGTCCTCCAGGTACAGGCCGCCCAGGCCCGACAGCTGGGGGGAGGTCGCCGCCCACACCTGCGTCGCGGCGCCCTGCTCGGGCGTCTTGAAGCCAGGCTGGGGGATCTCGTTGCCCTCCTCGTCGATCCAGCCGTTGGCGATCATCTCCTCGCGGGGCAGATGGCGTTGAAGAGGCGTGAGGATGCCACCAGGGTGCAGCGAGAAGGCCCGGACACCGCGGTCGGCCGCGAGCCGGTCGAGCTGAACGGCGAACAGGGCGTTCGCGGTCTTGGCCTGCCCGTAGGCATGCCACTTGTCGTAGCCCTGGCGCCACTGGACGTCGTCCCAGCGGATGCCGGAGTAGTGGTGGGCGCGCGAGGACACCGACACCACCCGGGCGCCACCGGGCTCGATCGCCGGCCAGAGCCTGTTGACCATGGCGAAGTGCCCCAGGTGGTTGGTGGCGAACTGGGCCTCCCAGCCGGGTCCGACCCGGGTCTCCGGGCAGGCCATGATGCCGGCGCTGTCGATCACGATGTCGATGGTCCGGCCGCCGGCCAGGAACCGTTCGGCGAAGCCGCGGACGCTGTCCTGGTCCGCCAGGTCGAGCTCGTCCACCTCGACGCCGCTCAGACCGGCCAGCGCCTCGTCGGCGGTGGACCGGCGGCGGGCGGGGACGACGACGTGGGCGCCGGCCCGTGTGAGGGCCCGGGTGGTCTCCAGGCCGATCCCGGAGTAGCCGCCCGTGACGATCGCGAGCTTCCCGGTGAGATCGATGCCCGCCAGGACCTCGTCCGCGGTGCTGGTCGCTCCGAAACCGGAGCCGATCTTGTGCTGTCCTGTACTCATGTCCAAAACGCTACGAATTGGAGTGCTCTCGAAGTCAAGCGGACGGGGGCGGTGCGTCCGGACAGGGAAGAGCCCAGGCCGGATGGGGGATGCCGGTCGGGGCGTCAAGGGTGGGTGCGCATGGCGGTCGAGGGCAGCTGCGACGAACCCAACCGGAAGTGCAATCTGGACGGTGCTCAGGTGACCTCGCCCGGAGGGATACGGCTGATGTGCCGGATGGCCCTCGACGGACGGTTGCGTCGGCTTCCTTGACGCCACACGACGGCACCCAGACATGTACAGCCCCCTCCCGTACAGGCGCACCTGCTGGTAACACGCCGATCACCGGCCCCACTCTGACGGCATGCACAGCACTTCCTCCGCTGAGACAGGCGTGCCGGTGGCTTCCGGCGCTGACTCTTCCGCCGAGCTCGCCATGGCGTTGACCTCCACCCCGCGCGGCGCCTGCTTGGCCCGGCTCTTCGTGGCTCAGTGCCTTCACTCCTGGGGCCACCCCTACGACAGCCCCGTCAACGAGACGCTCACCCTGATCACCGCGGAACTGTGCGCCAATGCCGTGCTGCACGGACGCGTCCCGGGTGGGTCTTCCATGTGAGGCTGGCCGCCGAGGCCGGGGGCGGACGGCTACGCGTGGAAGTCTCCGACACCCGCGCCGAACGGTGGCTGTCCGTCCCCGCCCTCTCCACCATGGACACCGAGTCCGAGTCCGGCCGCGGTCTCCTCCTCGTCGCCTCCCTGGCCGACGACTGGGGCGTCACCGACCGCCTGGGCGGTCCCGGCAAGACCGTGTGGGCGTCCGTCGACGTGCCCGGTTCCGCCGAGCCGGACCCGCGCCTCCCACAGCGGCAGGGCGCCAACGGTGGAACAGCAGCCCGACGCGGCTCCGATCGCCCCCCGAGACGCTAAAGTTGCGCCTTATGGGGAGGACGTCGCGCGGCTGATGAGCCGCGCTCGACGAAGCTTCACGCGGAGACGGCAGCCGGGGCACGCGTCCCGTCGGCCCGGCCGACCGCGGAAATGTCTGGGGGGAACGCGCCATGAAAGATGCGCCGACGCACGCTGCCGACATCGACGCCGACATTGACGTGGACGGTGTCGACGAGACCGCCGACCGGAAGGTCGTGGAAGAGGAACAGGCCCAGATCAAGGACTTCGTCAAGGGCCTGAGCGGGGACGACATCAAGTCGGGCAACTGGTTCACCAAGCTCGCCGCCCACGCGATGAACGCGTACACCGAGAAGGTCGACTGGCAGTACTTCCAGGACCGGTACGCGGGCGTGCCCGCGGACGTCGTCGTGGACCAGCGGATCAAGATGGCGGCCCGCTACGCCGCGCTCGAAGGCGGGCTCTCCGCCGGCGCGTACACTGCAACTGTCGCCGCGACCATCGGCACTGCCGGGGGTGCCTCCCCCGCAACCGTCCCCGCGGCCTTGACGACTGTGATGGCCGACGTCGCGTTCATCTCCCAGCTTCAGCTCCGCCTAACCTACGACATCTCCGTCCTCTACCGGGTGCCGATCAATGTGCATGACCCCGAGGACCTATGGAAGCTCATCCGCGTGGCCTTCACCATCAAGAGCGGGGAAGCGGCCAACAAAACCGTGACCAAAGCGATCCCGGTCATGGTGCGACCGTTGGTCAAGCGCTTCTACTCAGGATCGGTGCTCACCGCCGGGAGGGCGCTCCCCGTCGTCGGGAAGCACCTCCTCCAACGCAACGTCATCAAGATCGGCATCCCCCTGGTCGGCGTCCCCCTTGCCGTCCTGCTCAACCGCTACACCACGCTCGTGGCCGGCCGGCACGCACGGGCCGTGTTCAGGAACGAGGCGCGGATCATCGAACTGGCCGAGGGGCTGAGCGAGCGCAGCCTGCACCCGGAGCTGATGCTCTGGGTCGCCTGGCTCGTCCTCCGGGCGAACGCCAAGGCCAAGATCGCCGACGACGAGGCACTGCTGATGCGGCATCTCGTGAGGGCCGTCCGTGAGCGGCACGGCGTGGCCGACGAACGACTCGCCCAGGTCGTCGACATCGACCCGGCGGACGTGTGGAAGCGGGTGGCCGACGAGACGGGAGACCTCGGCGACGTGCTCGACGCCGCCGAGCGCGTGGCCGGCGTGGACGGTGACCTCGACTCCCGCGAGGAGGCGATTCTGGCGGAGCTCCGGGAGCGGTGTCGCCGAAGCTGACCTCTTCGCCCGGCGGGGGCACCGCGCCACTCCTCCGCCGTGCCCCGGCAGCGCGCAAGCGCGGCCGTGCAAGCGTCGTCGCTGGTGACACGCCCGCCCCATGCTCACAGCGGGCTTCAGGCTCCCGGCCCTACGGGGCCCCCGCTCGTCAGTAGCACGGTGAACCTGGTCAATGACCGGGCGGACAACCCCCCTCTAAGGACCGGCGTGCACCTGGCAGGACTTCTGGGTCTGGACCGCGGCAGCTGTCTCGAAAGGCATGGTCGGCCCCGTCTTCCACAGCAGCAGCGCGCCGACCGGATAGCCGCGGTAGAGGGAGTCGAACAGATCACGCACGTCAGGTCGCATCCACACGAAGTCTCGGTGGACGGACGGGATGACGATGTGACCGTGCAACAGGTTCTCGACCTTGGAGATGATCTTTTCGTTCGCCAGTCCCGTGCCACCCCCAACACGCTAGTGGTGATCTGCACCACTCACGATATCCATCGTCAGCAGCCACACACGCAAATCGGCCAACGGCCGCAAAGCAGATGCGGATCCGCAGCGCAGCACGACGGACGGAGCCGTGCAGCACTTCGAAGACCTGACAACACTCAAGTCCCCTTGCACCTGGTTGTGTTCAAACTATTGACACGTGAATTACATGGGCTTTACGTTCCGGCCATCTGAGAGCGCTCTCAGAGCCTCCCCCTGTCACGACTTGAGGTGACGCATGCCATCCCCACGCACCAGACCGGCCACCGTTCTGCTGCTGGCCTCGGCCCTCGCCGCCGTCGGCCTGGCCGGCCCGGCCGCCGCCCCCGCAGCCGCCGCCACCATCCCCGTAGGCTCCGGCAGTTACTCCGACACCCGGCCGGCCGGCACGTCCGGCCCCACCACCAACACGGGAACGCCGGTCACGCCCAAGGTGACCGCCACCGCCAGGAACCGGCCCGTGCCGACCAACGACTGGTGGTCCTCCCTCGCCTTCCAGCGCTACGGCGACAACCCGTACTCGACCCCCATGTACGGGCACCCCCTCACCTACCAGGCCACCGCCGGCGGACTGGACGTCGGTTACCCGACGTCGCCCACGATCACCGGCGACGGCCGCCAGTACGAGTACGCCCACAAGCGCGACCTCACCATCGGGCTGACCGGCCTCAACTCCCCCGACACCAAGGCCGACGCCTGGTCCGACTGGACGGTCACCCCCTACTGGTCCGACGGCGCCCGCACCCTGCGCACCACCATCGGACACGGCTCCCCGTTCGTGTACGCCAAGGGAACCGGCGGCAACGCGCAGATCACCACCGCCGGCGCGCCCAGCGTCTTCGCCGACCAGGGCAACGTCCTCGGCATCACCGTCGCCGGCCACCACTACGCCCTCTTCGCACCCACCGGCAGCGACTGGAACGTGTCCGGCTCCACCGTCAGCGCCGGTCTGGGCGGCAAGGACTACTTCTCCGTCGCCGTGCTGCCGTCCACCGGCGCGCTGGCGACGTTCAAGAAGTACGCGTACAGCTTCGTCACCGACTCCAAGGTGACCTGGAACTACTCCGGGGGCACCGTCAGGGCGACGTACACGCTCACCACCGAGGCGCAGGAGGGCACCGAGCGCGGCACGCTCCAGGCCCTCTACCGCCACCAGTGGCTGCACACCACGGACCCCCTCACCTCGTACACGTACGTCTCGCCGCGCGGCACCATGAAGGTGCGCGAGGCGGCTTCCTTCACCACCACCCAGAAGGCGGCGGCGGTGCTGCCCGCGCTGCCGAAGTCGAACGGCGTGGACGCCGCCCGGCTGCGCGGCTACCTGAACGACGTGGTGAACGCCTCCGACCCCTTCTCCGGGGCCGTCGACACCTACTGGACCGGCAAGGCGCTGGGCCGTCTCGCCCAACTGGTACCCGTGGCCGAGCAGATCGGTGAGACCGGCATCCGCGACCGGATGCTGAACCTGATGAAGGGCCGGCTCCAGGACTGGTTCACGGCCGGCGGCGCGAACGAGTTCAGCTACGACAAGGACTGGAAGACGCTCACCGGTTACCCGGCCTCCTACGGCAGTGACGCCGAGCTGAACGACCACCACTTCCACTACGGTTACTACGTCTACGCGGCGGCTATCGTGGCCCAGTACGACCCGTCCTGGGCCGCAGACTCCGCCTGGGGCGGTATGGTCAAGACCCTCGTCCGGGACACCGCCAACCCCAACCGCACGGACTCCGCGTTCCCCTTCCTGCGCGGCTTCGACGTGTACGCGGGTCACGGCTGGGCCTCCGGCCACCAGGGTTTCGCGGCGGGCAACAACCAGGAGTCCTCGTCGGAGTCCACCAACCTGAGCGCGGCCCTCGTCCTCTGGGGCTCCGCGACCGGTGACACGTCGCTGCGCGACCTAGGCACGTTCCTGCTGACCACGGAGTCGGAGTCGATCGCCCAGTACTGGTTCGACGCCGACGAGCAGGTCTTCCCGTCCTCGTTCGGGCACGACACGGCCGGCATGGTGTGGGGCAGCGGCGCCGCCTACTCCACCTGGTGGACCGCCAACCCCGAGGAGATCCACGGCATCAACGTCCTGCCCGTGACCGGCGGTTCGCTGCACCTCGGCGGTGAGAAGGCCGCGATCCGGCGCAACCTCGCCGAGATGGAACGGGAGAACGGCGGCCCCGCCGTCGAATGGCGCGACCTGCTCTGGGAGTTCGAGTCGTTCGCCGACCCTGCCTCGGCGAAGGCCAAGTGGGACGCGGGCAACGGCGGCTACACACCGGAAGAGGGTGAGTCGAAGGCACACACCTACCACTGGATCAACAGCCTCGCCGCTCTCGGTGCCCCGGACGCGACGGTGACGGGTGACATCCCGACCTCCGCCGTGTTCACCAAGGGCACGACCCGGACCTACGCGGCCCACAACCACGGTTCGACCGCCCGCACGGTGACCTTCTCCGACGGCAAGACGCTGTCCGTGCCGGCCCGTTCGACGGCGACCGGCACGGGGACCGGCTCCACGGACCCCGACCCGGATCCGGACCCGGAGCCGCCGACCGGCAACACCTTCCAGCTGCGCGCCGGCGGTGTCCTGACCACGGCGACCGGCGGGACGGCGGGCAGCGACACGATCGCCTCCGCCAACGGCGCCAACCACGACGGCACGCCGTACCAGCCTCTGGTCTACGAGGTGCGGGGCGTCAACGGCACGCTCTCCTCCGGCGGGCAGACCGCCTTCCGCCTCCAGATCGACGCGGGCACGACGGTCGGTCTCGGTCAACAGGCCCGGGTGAGCTACGACTTCACCGGTGACGGCAGCTTCGACCGGACGGAGACGTACCACTACTTCGCGACCGACCCGGTGACGGGCTGGGAGGAGTACACCCAGGCTCGCGGCCTCAAGTCCGCCACAGGCACCCTGAGCAACCTCAGGGGCGGCACGGTGCGCCTCGAGGTGTGGAGCGCCATCGGCAACGGCACCTCGAAGCTGCAGACGGGCACGGACAAGTCGGTACTGGTCATTCCGTACAGCTGAGCCGCTGAGAGCGGTGGGTGGGGGCCGGCCCCGCGGGACCGGTCCCCACCCACCGGACCATCCCGGTGCGGCCGTGCGCGGTTGTGCGGCGGCCGGTTGTGCCTTCGACGCTGTGGTTGCCAAGGCCCCGAGGTAGTGCCGTGAGGGCTCCGGCCGCGGAGCACCCGGGGAGCTTTCCTCGCACTGCTGTGCTGTGTAAGTTCACGTGCGTATACGGGTGTTGACGATGTGCGCGTGACGGGGGTTGCGGGATGGTGGGTCACCGGCCGAGTGATTGGCATGTCCTTGATCTGGACAGGGATCCGACGCCCGGTGACCCGGAGCGGGTGCGCAAGCTCGCGAGGTTCCTGCACGACTTCGCCGACGACGTCTCCGAGGCGTTGCGTCTGGTGAAGGGGATGGCCGGTGAGGGGACGCTGGCGGAGTGGGCGGGGAAGTCGGCGGAGGTGTTCAAGGAGGAGTTCTCCGGCGTTCCGAAGAACTTGAAGAAGCTGGAGAAGTCGTACGCGCTGTGCGGGGACGCGCTGGCGGACTACTGGCCGAAGCTGGAGCGGGCGCAGGCGCTGGCGGACAAGGCGCTGGCGAAGGCGCGTGAGGCGCAGGCGGATCTGACGTCGGCGAAGTCGAAGCTGGCGTCGGCGGATTCGTGGGTGGGGCGGGCGACGAAGGAGGCCGACAAGTACAAGGACGACCCGACGGGGTCGAAGTCGGACACGGACAAGCCCGACGAGGCGAAGGTGCGGGCCGCGACCCGGGACGTGCAGAGCGCCAAGAGCGCGCACACGAAGGCGCAGTCGGACGTCACGTCCGCGCAGAACGCTTTGGACGCGGCGAAGAAGATGGCCGCGGACGCGCGGAAGATGCGTGAGGAGGCGGCGCGGACGCGAAGTCGAAGATCGACGAGGCCTCCGACGCGGGATCCAGAACCGGTCGTGGTGGGAGGAGATCGGCGACTGGTTCACCGACAACTGGGACAACATCGTCGCCGCCTGCAAGATCGTGGTGGCGGTCGTCGGCATCGTCGCGATGATCATCGGCGGCCGATCCTCGGCGCGATCGTCCTGATCGCCGCCCTCGTCGTCCTCGCCGACACGCTCTACAAATACTCAAAGGGCAAGCGTCCCTCTGGGACGTCGGACTGGCCGCGCTGGACTGCATACCCGGCATGAAGGGCCTCACCACCCTCGGCGGACTCGCCAAAGGGCTGAAGACCCTCGGCAAAACCGGCCTCAAAGGCATGACGAGGGCGTTGGGGCGGGGTCTGCGCAAGGGCGGCGACGACGCGATCGCCAACAGCAAGCCGGCCAAGGGACGGTGCAAGAACGGCGACCCGATCGACATGGTCTCCGGCGAGATGCTCATCGAGCAGACCGACGTGGGCCTGCCAGGCGTCCTGCCCGCGATCCTTCGCCGGACACATCTCTCCACGTACCACTGGGGCAACTGGTTCGGCGAAACGTGGGCCTCCACCTTCGACGAGCGCCTGGAGCTCGACGACGACGGCGTCCTCTTCGCCACCGAGGACGGCATGATCCTCTGCTACCCGGTGCCCGGGGCGGACCGTCCCGTCTTCCCGGTGGCCGGACCTCGTTGGCCTCTCGTCTGGGACGACACCCGGGAGGGGGCGCTGCGGGTCACCGATCCTCGCACGGGTGTGTCACGGCATTTCGCCCCGGTGCTGAAGGGCAGCCGCCGAACGGCCGCCTTCACCATGCCGCTGGCGGCGATATCCGATCGCAACGGCAACCGCGTCGACTTCGACCGAGCTCCCGACGGGACCCCCCTCGCGGTACGTCACTCCGGGGGGTACCACGTCGACGTCGACACCGCGGGGAACCGCGTCGTCGGTCTGCGGCTGCGCGACCCGCAGGCGGGCCCCGAGGGCGCGGTCATCCTGCGTTACGTCTACGACGAGGCCGGAGACCTCACCGAACTGCACGACTCGACCGGATCGCCCTACAGGTTCCGGTACGACCTGGCCGGCCGGATCGAGTCATGGACCGATCGCATCGGCTCCTGGTTTCGCTTCACCTACGACGACCGTGACCGGGTCGTCCGGGGCGACGGGGTGGACGGAATCCTCTCCTGTGCCATCGACTACGACGAAGAGAACCACTGCACGCGCTACACCGACTCCCTCGGCCGCACCACGACGTACCGGCACAACACCCGGATGCAACTCGTCTCCACGACCGACGCGCTGGGCCAGACGACCCGCAATCGGTGGGACGACCAGGATCGGCTCGTGGAGCGTACGGACGCGCTGGGAAACACCTACCGCTACAGCTACGACGAGGCCGGCAATCTGACGCGGGTCGTACGCCCGGACGGTTCGGTCCTGTCCGCCGCCTACAACGATCTGCACCTGCCGGTCACCGTCACGGAGTCGGACGGTGTCGCGTGGCACCACTCCTACGACGAGCGCGGCAATCGGATCGCCACCCGCGACCCTCTGGGCTCGGTGACCAGCTACACCTACGACAGCGTCGGGTTCCTCACCGGTGTGACGGACGCCCTGGGCCATCGCCGGACCGCCGTGGGGAGCGCCGTCGGGCTGCCGGTCGAACTGACCGACGCGCTCGGCGGTGTCACCACCGTCGAACACGATGCCTTCGGCCGTACCGTCTCGGTGACCGACCCGCTCGGCCGTACCACAAAGATCGGATGGACCCCGGAGGGCCGGGTGTCGTGGCGCCGGGCCGGGGACGGGCCCGCCGAGCGGTTCGAGTGGGACGCCGCGGGCAACCTGGTGCGGTACACCGACCAGGCGGGCCATGTCAGCGAGTACACTCCCACGCACTTCCACCTGGCAGCCGCCAGGGTCCGGGCCGACGGCGCGCGGTACACCTTCGACTACGACACCGAGCTCAACCTCGTCAGCGTGACGCATCCCGAGGGCGCCTGCTGGACCTACACGTACGACGAGGCCAACCGGGTGGTCGCCGAGACCGACTTCAACGGCCGCACCGTCACCTATGACGTCGACGCGGCCGGTGGTCTGCGGGCGCTGACCAACGGAGCCGGCCAGGTCATCGGGTTCGGACGGGACGCCCTGGGACGGACCACGTCGGTGGTCCACGACGGATACACGACCGAACTCCGGTACGACACGATGGGCAACCTGGTCGAGCAGGTGAGCCCGGACGTGCGGGTGGACAGCAGCTACGACGCCATGGGGCGGCTGCTGGCCGAAGCCGTCAACGGGCACGTCACGACCTACCGCTACGACGCGCTCGGCCGACGCGTCGAGAGGCGGACTCCCAGCGGCGTGGTCTCCACATGGTCCTACGACGCGGCCGGGCGGCCCGAACGACTGGAGGCCACAGGCCACCGGATGGACTTCCGGTTCGACGCCGGCGGACGGGAGACGGCTCGTACTCTGCCGCACGGCGTCACCCTCGGACAGGCCTGGGACGACGCCGACCGGCTCACGGCACAAACACTGTCCAGAGACCCGCAGGACGCCGAGGCGGCACTGCTCCAGCACCGCACCTACTCCTACCGGCCTGACGGCCACCTCCTCGAACTGGCAGAACTGACCACCGGCACACGACGTTTCGATCTGGACCCGGCAGGCCGGGTCACCACCGTCCACGCACGGGACTGGACCGAGACGTACGCCTACGACGGGCTCGGCAACGTGAGTGCGGCCACCACGCCGACGACCCCTCCGGAGGACGCACGACGGGAGTTCACAGGGACCCTGCTGCACCGGTGCGGCAGGACCCGCTACCAGCGCGACGGGGAGGGACGGATCGTCCGCACCGTACGCCGCCTGCTCAGCGGCCAGAAGCGTGTGCGCACCTTCCACTGGGACAGCCAGAACAGACTGGTGGAGACCGTCACCCCGAACGGCAGCCGGTGGCGCTACTCCTACGATCCGTCCGGCCGCCGGCTGGCCAAGCGACGTCACACGGACGACGGAGCGGTCGCGGAGGAGGTCCTCTTCGTCTGGGACGGCGCACGCATCGCCGAGCAGATCACGTCGGACGGGAAGAGCACCACGTGGGACTACGCACCCGGTTCCCATCTGCCGTTGACACAGGTCGACGGGCGGGCAGGTGACCCGGGAGCAGGAACCCGCTTCCACGCGGTGGTCACGGACCTGTCAGGCGCACCGGCCGAGCTCATAGCCGAGGACGGCGAACTGGCGTGGCAGCGACGCACCACCCTGTGGGGCTCGATGCTGCCCGCCGGGACGACACCGACCGCGGAATCGAGAACCGAGTGTCCTCTGCGCTTCCCCGGGCAGTACGCCGACGCGGAGACCGGCTGGCACTACAACCACCACCGCTACTACGACCCCGAGACCGGCCACTACGCGACCCCTGACCCGTTCGGCCTCTTCCCCGCACCCAACGACACCGCCTATGTGCCGAACCCGTACCGCTGGATCGACCCACTGGGGCTTTACCGCGATACGGGCAACGGCAGGTACGCAAGGGATCCCGACGCTCCTGAGACGAAGCACAACCGGAAGAGCGAGTACCCATCGAGCTACAGGGAGTCGACTCACGACGAGATGACGAAGAACTGGACCCTGGAGGGAGCACACCAGGGCCAGCGGCCTCTCGACAAGCACGGCAACAAGATCCCGAGGGACCAACTGACGTGGTTCGACTCCAACGGTGACATCATCTGGGACCCGACCAATCCCGGCTCCAAGCCGTTCCACGAGACGGTGACGTACGAGCACAAGGAGGCGGTCGTGGACCACTGGAACCGTGAGGGGCGAAACACCGACCGGGCCGCCCGCAACGATTTCTACAACGACCCGGCCAACATGGAAGCCATGGACAAGGCCAAGAACTCGAGCGGGGGCGCGATGATGGAGGCGCGGTACAGCCAGGAGACCGGGCCGAACTACTCCTGCTCCTGAGCTACGCCCGGGTCGCGCCCGGACTCGTCGATCACGTCACCTCGGAAGGAACCATGGACCTCCAGACCACCCTCGCCGGCTTCCCCAACGCCGCCCCGCTCGACGGTCTCGACCAAGCCTGGAAGTGGAGCCTCGGCCCGGTGCTCCACTTCGCGGGCGTTCCGAGCAAGGACGGCACGCGTCTGATGCAGACCAACCAGCGCGGCAGGCACGACGAGGAACTGGCACGGGGCGTGCTGGCCTTCGCCCGGGAGCACGAGCAGGCTCTCATCGGGACCGACCGGCCCATCGCAGCCGTCCCAGGCTTCTCAGCGGAGAGTTACGCCTTCGACGCGGTGGCCGCAACGGCTCCCGAGGTACACGGCCACCACAGGGCGCAGAACCCTGACCTCACCGCTGTCACGTACATCGTGTTCCCCGCCTTCGCGACGGAGGTGTCCGGGCGGGAGTCCCTGGAGGAAGCGCAGGCCCGGTACCAGAAGATGCTGAGCCCTGCCGAGATCGGCCGGGAAGCGGTGCCCTTCCTGAAGATGAGCTTCGACAACCCGCGCACGAGCGGCGGCAGCACCAACCCCGGACGAGCGCTGACCTACCCCCGGATGCTGCGCCAGGAGATCCCGCAGTTGGAGGGAGCTCCCGGCGGCTTCGTCGAGTGGGAGAACCGGACCGGTGACGTGTGGCGGGTCGCGTGGGACGGCGAATGGGTGCTGTCCGGAGCGGAAGGCGAGCGGCGGGGCATGAACCTCGACGAGGTCCTGGAGTTCAGCGACGAGACCCTACGGGCCTGAGCCGCGGAGGGAACTCGACGGGGCGGTGGCGGGAAGGCGCTCCTTCAGCGCACCGCCGCCCTCCGGGCCCGGAGCTCCGTCCGGTAGTGCATGCCGAGGAAGAGCAGTGCCGCGGTCAGGGCCAGTACGGCCCACGTCCAGTTCATCCACAGCAGGTCGGGATCGCCGACGTAGACGCTTCCGTCCTCCCGTACGCAGTCGAAGCGGAGGGGAAGGTAGGAGGCGCGGTGGTGGGTCAGGCCTTTGATGATCTCCGGGGCGAAGCCCATGCGGCAGGCAGGGGCGGGGGTCGAGTCGGCGCCGTCACCGACCTCCGCCTCCGACCACGCGACACCGGCCAGGCCCAGGGCGTACACAGCGCCTGCGGCCCAGCCGAGCGTTGCCGCCGCCCGACGCACCAGGTGTTCGCACCAGGGCTGGGGCCGCCCCGGAAGCGCCATCGCGGCGGCCCGTGCGGCGGAGATGAGTACCGCGACCGCACAGACCAGAGACAGAGCGAACGCCAGTAGTGCGAGCAACGGTTTCTTCGCCTCCCCTCCGAACGGGGCGAGACCGTCGTACGCGCCGTCACCCCGACTCTAGTCCTGCGGGACGTCCCTCACGTACACGACCCTGTCGATGCGGGGCAGGGGCTGCTCTGCAACTTCTTGCGGTACTACGGCCCGGCCGCCGCCACCGGAGCCGGGCACCGAGCGCGCGCCATTCGCGGCGCGCTGCGCCGGGACCACGCTCCATCGGACAACAGGTCGAGAAGGAACGAGCGGGAGAACGGCCAGGTTCGGGAGCGGTCTGGACGGCGTAGGACGACAGACTTCTTCCGTCCCGTCGACCGGGAGATGAAAGGTGGCACGATGACCGAAACGCCGGAGACGAGCCCGGCGGTGTACCGGCTGCTGCCGAAGCTGACCGAGTACCAGCAGCTGACCCCGGACGGAGGGGACCTTCGCCGGCGCTCAAACGCTGGCAGCGGCTGGGCGCGGAGGAGGACCGGCCCGTCCGGTTCCGGACCGAATGGGCCGGAGAGCGGAAGTGGTCCAGGGGAGATTCTCCTTCGGGTTGTCCCGGTGCTCCGATCCTGAGCCGGCGCCTCGTCAACCGGTTCGGACCTGATGCGCTGCGGACGGCGGGCAGCCTGATGCCGGTCGAGATCGGCGACGCGACGAAGGACGAGTACTGCCTGCTCCTGGTCGACCAGGTGATCGACTGCCTGGATCTACGGAGGTCCTCGAAACCGAAAAAGCTGAACGGGGAGGTCACCAAGGCGGTGTACCGCGCGGACGCCCTCCCCTCGCACCTCCCGGCATTCCGCCTGCCGCAGTTCCCCGGGGCTGTGCAGTGGAACGGCTGGGCAGCCGAACGGCTGGTCGAACTCACAGGCGACCAGATCGAAGCGCGCCTGTGCTGGTCCGGCGATCCGACGGCGGTCCCGCACCCCGACCCGTGGGGCTTCTAGCCGTGGTACGCATCACCCTGATGCCGGAGGTCTCAGGGCACCGCCGGCATCCGGGCGCACGGCTCCGTCCGGTGGCGCACGCCGGTCGCCAGCGGTGCAGCGGTCAGGGCAAGGGCGGCTGACCCGCATGGTCAACTCCCCTGCAGCGGGCGGACGATGCCACGCGGGCTGCCGCGCTGGACGCCTGTCTGCGTGAGCGCGAGTAGGGCCGCGGGGTGTCCAGTCAGCCCTTCACACCCAGCGCGCCCAGCAACATCGGCAGCGAGGCGTGAAGTTCACGCTCCCAGTACCGCCAGGTGTGGGTGCCGGGACCGTAGAAGTTCGTAGTCAGATGCTTGGCGCCGACGCGCTGCAACTCGGCGGCCAGGGCATGGTTCTGGCGGTTGAAGTCCGCCTCGAGGGCGCTGGAGGCACCCGGTGCGTCCAGGGGGCCCGCCGTGCCGTCTCCGCAGGAGAGGTACACGGGCAGGGACTTGAGGCGCTTCGCCAGGTGGACGGGGTCGTGAGCCTGCCAGATGCGGCGCTGGGCCACGGGGTCGCCCCACACGCGGAGGGGGTCGTTGCCCTGACCGGCGAAGAGACCCAGGATGCGGTCGACCGACTCGTCGTTGAGCAGCGGGTGCGCGGAACCCGAGTACGCGGCCGTCGCCTTGAACATACCGGGGTGGCGTGCCGCGTACAGGAGAGCGCCCTGGCCGCCCATCGACAGGCCGGCGACGACACGGTCGCGGCCCGCGCCCCAGTCGCGTTCGAGGAGGTGGCGCAGCTCCACCGTGTGGAAGGTCTCCCAGGCGGGGTCGCCGCCCTCGCCGTAGTTCCACCAGTCGCTGTACCAGCCGTTCCAGCCGGCCTCCGGCATGACCACGAGCACATTACGGAGGCTGGCGGTCTGCGCGACGTCCGTCAGCGAGGTCCAGGACGTGTAGTCGCCGCAGCAGCCGTGCAGCAGCCAGAAGGTGGGCCAGTGTTGCCGCCGGTCGGACGGATCCCAGCCGTCCGGGGTCAGCAGGCGGACCTTGACGGTGCGGCCGCCCAGTGCCGTCGAGCGGACCGACAGGTCGACCTGCCGGTCCGCGACCTGCGTCACCGCCACGACTTCGGCACCACGCCGTCCCGCCTCACCCCGCACCGGGGCGCGCTCCTCGGAAGCGTCCGCGGGAGTCGGGGCGACGAGCGTCGGTGTGGCCGGCACCAGGGCGAGGATCAGGACGGCCAGGACGAGACGGACACGTGCTCGAAAGGTGACGTCGGCGGTCACGGCGGCTCCCTGCGGTGCTGTTCGTCGCTGCATCAACGGTCGGCGGTACGTATTCCACTCGCTCTCGGGCCACGGCTGCTGCGGTCCGACGACCGGGCAGCCACGCCTCACCCGGATCCCCGGGGCGTCCGACGGGCACCGTCCTGCCCGCATGTCACCGCCTTCGCGGCAGGATCAGCAGGGCGTCCCCCACCGGGCGTTCACCCGCCGCGTCGGACGGAACGTTGACGACCTGGCCCTTGGCCACCATCGTCGTGGAACCGCCGCCGTCGAGGTTAACAGCGTCCCGCAGGCCCAGGGAGCGGGCCACCGTCGCGCTCTCGGTGATGCTCAGGCCGAGGGAGTCCGTGCTGCGGCCGTCTGCGGTGACCAGGACCGTGCGGCCGGACGCGTCGGTGCCGGCGAGGGTGCGCGGATTGCGCTTGTGGACCCAGCCGTAGTACCAGCTGGGGTCGCCCGGGTGCACCATGCCGTCGGTGGCCGGGGTGACGTGGAGGCGTCCGCCGCGGACCAGTTCGGGCCCCGCGTTGACGATGTCCGTGCCGGGTCCCGGCGTCACGCGCCGGCCTCGGTCGTCGCGGAGGCCCGTGTCGATGCGCAGGCGCTCACCGGGGCGGGCCAGGGCTGTCAGCGCGGCCACGTGTCGGCCGGTCGCCTGGATCGAGCTGCCGCCGGGCGGGAGCGAGCCGCCGCGGACGGAGCGCAGCTCCCGCACACGGCCCCCGCTGTCCAGCACGGCTTCCACGCCCTCACCCTGCGGTGTGCTCGCGCCGTACTCCGGTGTGAACGCGACCAGTTGGTCGGGGTTGGTGCATGTCACGTCGTGCAGGGGCAGCGCGGTGGGGCTGTCGCCCTCGCTGCCGCCGCAGTTCCTGATCAGGCCGGGGACCCGGTTGACGCCGTCGAGGGTCAGGGAGGTGCCGCGCGCCGAGACCTTCCCCTCCCAGGTGAGCCGGGTGATCTGCGTACGCCGGCCGTTGTCCTGGACGACGAACCCGGGCCGTCCGCTGACCGGTTCGCTCAGCAGGCGCCCGTCGTACAGGCCGACGCCCGCCAGGTCGCCCGGTGCGCCTGAACGAGGGTCGAGGACGAAGAAGCCCGCGTTGACCGCCGCCACGGCGTCGGCGTCGTCCGCGAGGGCGCTGACGGTCTCGCGGTCCTCGATGTCGGGGCCGTGGGTGGCGTCGAGGGTGCCCCGGAAGGTACGCGGGTCGATGGTGAGGACGTCGAGGCGCCACGGCCCGCGGTCCGTCGTCGCGCCGTCCCAGCCCGTGTAGGTGACCGAGCCGGTGTAACCGGCCCTGGTCATCCGGGTGCGTTCCGCTGCCGCTGCGGACTGGGAGGGGAAGCCGCCGACGCGCACGCGCCAGCCGAGCGTGCCACCCGCGTAGTCGGCCGTGCTCGGCGTCGTGACCTGCTCGGACCGCGCGTCGAAGCCGTCACCGCGCAGGTCGGCGGCGAGCTCGTCGGCGCTGGCACGGTCCTTGAGGGTGGTCGGCGGGGCGTCCGGGTCGGGCGAGGTGTCACCGCCGGGGATGGTCGCCTCGACGGTCCAGTGGTGCGCTGGGTCCACGGCGCCGCGCACGATGCGGGTCAGGGTCAGGCCTGGCTGCAAGGTCCGCGTGGTACGGGTCTCCGCGAGGTCGGACGAGCCCAGGGGAAGGGTGGCGCGGGTGCCGCCGGGGCGGGTGTCGGCGGACGCCTGGCCGGGCAGTCCGGTCGCGGCCAGGGCGACGCCGAGGGCGGCGGCCGCCCCGCACAGTCTTCTCTTCATCCTTGACCGACCTCTCGCGCGTCGAGCCTGCCCGCGTCGCTCGTCGAGCGACGACCCGGTGGGAACATGCGTCACTTTCTCGCCCTGTGCTGACGGCGTCACGAACAGTCACTTAACGCACGCTGGACAAGTATCGACCTGTGGGAACGCACGTCAAGAAGGCGAGTCGGACGAACAGTTGGTCGGACGCTCGGCCGATCGGCCTACGCCGGGAGGGGCGGCCCCGGGCGGTCTCCCCCGCTTGTCCACAGCCCCGGGCCGTTGTCAGTGGCCGTCGATAGATTTCCTCACGTCCCGCCGATCCGGCGAGGACATCCCCTTTCGCATGCATGGGAGATGGTGCGTTGTCGGTCTGGGAGAGGTCGAGCACAGTGCGGGTGGTGCCGTCCGCACGGCCGCGGAAGCTGGCCAAGGTGCCGTTCGTCGAGCTGGCGGACGGGCGGTTGCAGGGGGTGGTGTCCAGCGGCTCCGACATCGGACGGGTGTACGTGTCGTCGGTGGAGGCGGGGACGTACGCCTTCTCGTGCAGCACCAACAACAACCGGCCCTGTGGCGGGGCGCGCGGAGCGTTCTGCAACCACATACGGGCGCTGATCGGCGAGGCCGTGCTGCAGTACGGCCCGGAGCGCGTCGCCCGGTACCTGAAGGTGGAGGTCCCCGGTGAGGAGGCCGACGCGCACGCCCTCACCGTCGCCATGACGTCCACGCGCCCCGCCCAGGGCGACAAGTCGGCCGCGGCTCAGGTGTTCAGCCGCTTCCTGCGCCATCTGGCCTATCTGGAGTTCACGCCGACGACCGCTCCCGTGCCCGAGATGCACTGGTTCCCGGCGACCGGGGCGGTGGCGTGATGCGTGTGGACCTGCTGACCGACGTGGTCGACGGGCTGGACGAGTCCCTGGCCGCCGTGGACGGATTCGACCAGGTGCTCGTCGGCGGGCTGCTCCGTCCGCAGCCGGCCCGGGCCGCCGGTCTGGCCGGGCTCGCGGACGCCGTCGCCGGGTCCCCCCTGGCCGGGCGGGTCGCCGAGGCGGCCGAGAAGTCCGCGGCGGGCGCCGCGGACGAGGACCACTTCATGGCACTCGCCGCCGCGCGCACCGCGCTGCTGGGCTCCGTGCACGACGCGCTCGTCGAGCGGGTCGAGGAGGCGGTCGGGCGTGCGCGCGACGAAGCGGCGTCCGCCCCGGCCGCGGGCGCGGAGCGCCCGGTGAACCTGCTGACGGCGGCGCGCGGCTGGCTGTGCGACCTGGCGCGGGCAGGCTGGCAGGGCATCGACCACGAACTGGTCGGCGGTGCCGCTCCCGTCGTGAGCGCGATGCTGCCCGAGCCGTCGCTGCGGCGGCCGGCCACGCTGCTCGACGGCTTCGCCGCGGAACTCGCCGCCTCGTGCCCCGGCGCCACTCTGGAGCGGGTGCCGGTGCGCCGGTGGGCCGACCTGTGGTCGCGGGCGATGCTGCTGACGCTGCCGGGTGCGGACCAGGCGACAGCCGTCACGGAGGTCACCGGCCGTCTGCTGCCACTCGGTGTCGACCTGCACGAACACGCCACCGCCGTGCAGGCGCAGGTGCACGCGGTGTTCGAGCCGGCGGACGGCACGACGCCGCGGCTGGTGCGGGCCGGCGTGTCCGCACCCAAGCCGGACACCGTCGTCGGAGCCGGACTGTGGCAGCTGCTGCGGCCGCACATGTCCCTGCTGGCCGCCGTGAGCGAGGGACGTGCCATGGAACTCGACGCCATGCCCGTCACCGCGGAGGGCGACCTGATCTGGGACGACGCCCGCGCCACCCAGGGCGAGCCCGCCGACGTCTTCGCCACCGCCCGGGTGGCGCTGCCCACCGCGACCGCCGCCCCCGTGGCGCCGGTGGACCGGCACCCGGCGCGGATCGCCGTACCCGTGCTGATGGAGGGGTACGCCGTCGAGGAGGAGGACGACGGGGTCACCTTCCGGTTCGCCGGGGGACGTCTCACCGTCGACACCGCTCGGGTGCCCGCCGCCGGGCCGCTGACCGCGGAGGCCGTGGCCACGTCCGGCGCGTGCCTCGGGCTGCTGCGCTGGGACGCCGGGGAGTTCCTGCTCCAGCCGCTGGCCGTGGAACGGACGGTGCGGAAGAAGCCCGTCGCCGTGCACGCGGGGGCGTGGGCCGGAGGCACCGCCGACAAGGCGGGCGTACGGGCCGAGAAGGCGGCCACCGACGCCGTCAACGTGCTGCGCGAGCGCGCGGGAAGGCTGCTGCGGAAATGAGCGAGGTGACCCTCGGCGGCGAAGGGACTGAGGGAGCCCCGGGTGGCCCCGGCTCCGTCCCCACTGACGCCCCCGGCCCCGGCTCCGCCCCCATTCACACCCCCGGCGCCGGCTCCGCCCCAGCTCCCGCCCCCGACCCGGACGAGAACCGACGGCAAATCCTGTACTGGCGGCTGCTGGCCCGCCTCTTCGACCCGGAGGAGCAGGCGTCCCTGGAGTCGGCGAGTGTCGCCGTGGTCGAGGACATCGGTCTCCCGGCGGCGCTGCTCGACCCGGAGGCTTCCGTCGACTCGATGGTGCAGCGGCACCCGGATCTGGCGGCCGAGTTCGACGGACTGATGACGCCCGAGCCGGACGCGGACGGTGCCCGTGACCGGGCCGCCGAGGTGCGGCGGGCGGCGCTGGCGTCGAAGGTGCTGCTCAACGTCTTCGCGACCGGCAACGGCACGGTCACCGCCGAACAGCTGGCCCGTTGGCAGTCCGACGCCGGCTGGCTGGAGCGGGCGCTGGGCTGCCGGCCCGGTGACCTGCGCGGTGGCGGCCGGGGCGGGCGCAACCGTGCGGGCGCCGGCGGGGGCGTCAGCCCGACGGGCACCGGTGCCGGCATGCCCGCGCCCGACCTGAGCAGGCTGATCCCGGAGATCGGTCCGGAGCTGGGCTCGATCGAGGCCGGACTCGTGCGGCGCATGCATCTGCGGGAGGTGCTGGCCGACCCCGCGCTCGCCTCACGGCTGACGCCGAGCATGTCGCTCATCGAGCAGCTGCTGCGGGACAAGAACAACCTCGCCGGGGTCGCCCTCGCCAACGCCAAGGCGCTGATCAGGCGCTACGTCGACGAGGTCACCGAGGTGCTGCGCACACAGGTGGAGAAGGCCACGGTCGGTGAGCTCGACCGGTCCGTGCCGCCCAAGCGGGTCTTCCGCAACCTCGACATGGACCGCACGATCTGGAAGAACCTCACCAACTGGGACCCGGAGGAGCAGCGGCTCTACGTCGACCGCCTCTACTACCGGCACACCAGCCGCAAGACGACCCCACAGCGGCTCATCGTCGTGGTGGACCAGTCGGGGTCCATGGTGGACTCGATGGTCAACTGCACCATCCTGGCCTCGATCTTCGCCGGCCTGCCGAAGGTGGACGTCCACCTGATCGCGTACGACACACAGGCGCTGGACCTGACGCCCTGGGCGCACGACCCGTTCGAGACGCTGCTGCGCACCCAGCTCGGCGGCGGCACCGACGGCACCGTCGCCATGACGCTCGCCCAGCCGAAGATCGCCGAGCCGCGCAACACCGTCGTGGTGTGGATCTCCGACTTCTACGAATGGCGCACGGACGAGCTGTTCGAGAGCATGGCCGCCATCCACCGCTCCGGGGCGAAGTTCATCCCGGTGGGGTCCGTGACCAGCTCCGGCCGCGGCAGCGTCAACCCCTGGTTCCGGGAGAAATTCAAGGACCTCGGTACGCCGGTGATATCCGGGCACATCAAGAAGCTCGTGCACGAGCTGAAGACGTTCCTCACCTGACCGTCGGCTTCTCGACGTCCCGGCGCTTCGATTTCTCACCCTGTCGACTTCTCGACTTTCCCATACCTCGAAAGGCTCATTCCTCATGTCCGAACTGCTGCGCGCTCCCGCCGAGATCAAGTACGCCGAGGAGCTCGACTGGCTGGAGTCGGTCGACGACAGCCCCAAGCCGTTCTCGTGGCGTCTGTCGCCCAAGATGGTGCGGCTGTTCATCCTCGGCTCCGAGCGGGCCGACGGACTGGACCGTGAGATCTCGCAGAAGTGGTTCGGTGACCGCAGCTTCGTGGAGCGGTCGATCGTCACCCTCGCCTCCGACCGCGGGCTGCTGCTCATCGGCGACCCGGGCACCGGCAAGAGCTGGCTGGCCGAGCTGCTGTCGGCGGCGATCTGCCGCAACTCGACCCTGGTCGTCCAGGGCACGGCCGGCACCACCGAGGACCACATCAAGTACTCGTGGAACGTGTCGATGGTGATCGCCAAGGGCCAGTCGCGTGAGTCGATGATCCCGTCGCCGATCATGACCGCGATGGAGGCCGGCGCCATCGGCCGCTTCGAGGAGCTGACGCGTTCCACCAGTGACGTGCAGGACGCGCTGATCTCGATCCTCTCCGAGAAGTACATCTCCGTTCCCGAACTGGAGAGCGGTGGCGGCGATGACAACATCGTGTTCGCCAAGCCCGGTTTCTCGATCATCGCCACCGCCAACAGCCGCGACCGGGGTGTCAACGACCTGTCGTCCGCGCTGAAGCGCCGTTTCAACTTCGTCCGCATCCCGGTGGTGACGAACAAGAAGAGCGAGGCGGAGATCGTCCGCTTCCGCACCGAGGAACTGCTGCGCCGCCACTCGATCGACCTGGACGTGCCGCCGACGCTGCTGGACGTGCTGCTGCAGAGCTTCGCCGATCTGCGGGCCTCCGCCGCGTCGGCCGGCAGCGACGACGAGAAGCTGGAGTCCGCGCTGTCGACGGCCGAGCAGATCGGTGTGCTGGAGGACGCGGTCCTGCACAGCAACTTCTTCGGCGAGCGCGCCCTCACCGCCCGCACCCTGGCATCCTCGCTGGTCGGGTCGCTGACCCGGCGCGAGCCGGAGGACCTGGCCATACTCAACAAGTACCTGCATGGGGTCGTCGAGCCCCGCAGCAAGGACGAGGGCGGGGCCTGGCCGGAGTTCCTCGAGGGCGGCCGCGACGCGATCGCCACCCTGTCGTGAGCGGGCCCCAGGGAAGCGGTGTGTTCACCGCGCTGCGTACACAACTGCAGGAGGCGGCGGCCGAGTTCGCCGGCGGACCCGACGCCCTGGAGGGCATCCTCCTGGGCCTGGTGGACGACGTCGACCGGGCGGTGCGTGAGCCGCTGGAGATCTTCCCCGTCTGCCACCACTCCCCCGCCTCCGCCCTGGCCATGGCCCGCCGGCTGCGGGAGAAGCAGCCCAAGGTCGTGTACCTGGAGCTGTGCGAGGACATGGCGCCGCTGCTGTCCGAGCTGCGCAACTGCCGGCTGCCGGTGGCGGTCCAGGCGTTCGCGGGCGAGATCGACGGCTTCCCCCAGGAGTGGGCCCCGCTGTCGGTCGTCGCACCGATCACCGAGGCGTCCGCCGAGTACCAGGCCATCGCCTACGCCCTGGACACCCCGGGCGTGGAACTGGTCCTGGTCGACCGCTCCTCCGACCACGTCTTCCAGTGGGACCGCGCCGACACCGCGGACACCGGGGGCACTTCAGAGGAGGAGGACACTCCCCAGGCCGAGGAGGCCGCGCTGCACGGCGAGGCGGTCGGCGTCGAGATCGGCGACCTGCGCCCCCGGTTCGCGGAGCTGGAGGAGCATCTGCTCCGCCACGGCAAGGTGCGGCACTGGTCGGAGTGGTGGCACCAGTACGTCGAGGTGCCGCTCGGGGACAGCGACCACGACACCTACCGCCAGGTGATGTTCCTCATCGGCAGCCTGTTCCGGCGGCTGGCGCCGGGCGACGGCGACCGCGTCCGGGTGGACGAGGACCGCGAGCGGTACATGTGGACGCGGATGCGCGAGCACCTGACGACGACGGGCGCGGACCCGGAGGACTGCCTGTACGTGTGCGGGGCGTTCCACGCGGCCAGCAGGGTGGAGGAGTTCGGCGTGCACGGCCGCTCGGGCGCGTTCACGATCTCCCCGCGCACGGCGACCACCTGGCAGTACGGCCTGATCCCGTCGAGTCACGCGGCGATCGAGGCGCAGTTCGGCCTGGCGGCCGGCTCGGTGTCGATAGCGGCGGCCCAGTGGCAGAAGAGTCTCAAGCGGACGAAGGTGCGGCCGTACCGGCTGGAGGGCCAGGCGGGGGCGCGGGCGTCCCGCGCGAAGAAGGCGCTGCCCGCCGCCACGTCCACTGCCGAAGCGCCGGCCACGGACCGGCTGTCCGGGTTCCTCCACCAGCCCCCCGTCCTGGACGGTCTGGACGAGGCGGAGTTGCTCGGCTGGTCCGTGGACATCGTGCGGGCGGCCCGGCGCAACGGGTACCTCGCCTCCACCGCCGACGCCATCGCCGTCTTCGAGACGTCGATCCTCCTCGCGGGCATGCGGGACCGGGCGAGGCCGACGCCGTACGACTTCCAGGACGCGGCGGTCACCTGCATCGAGAAGGACAGGGTGCCCGGGCGGCGGGACGTGCGCCGGCTCGTCGAGATCATGATGGGCGGCGACCGGATCGGGCAGGTGGGCTACGAGGCGCTGCCGCCGCTCGCCCGGGACGTGTACGACCGGCTGAAGCCGCTCGGGCTGAAGCTGCAACAGCGCGGTGTGCAGCGGGCGTTGCTGGACATCGCGGGCCGTCCGGAGCTCGAGGCGTGTTCCGACGTGCTGTGGATGCTGCGGCGGCTGATGCCGCAGGGCGCGGCCCGGCCGATCATGGGTGAGCGGCGACTGGGTGAGCGGTCGATCCAGGAGTCCTGGGACCTGGCCCTCGGTACCCATCAGCGGGCGCTCATCGAACTCGGCTACGAGGGCGTCAGCCTGGAACAGGTGCTGGAGCAGCGGCTGCGGCGCGAGGCGTACGGGCCGCGGGCGACGACGGCGGGGGTGCTGGCGGCCGTCGAGGACACCCTGCTGTACCTGCGCAGCGGGCGACTGGCGGACGAGCTGGGCACGCACGCGTTGAAGGTGCTGGCGGCGGAGCGCAGTGTCGACGGGGCGCCGGAGGTGCTGCGCCGGGCCCGGGCGCTGCTGGCGTACTACCGGACGAGCCGGCCGACGCTGCCCGCGTGGATCGAGTCGTTCGTCAAGACGGGGTACGCCCACTACTGCACGCTGCTGCCGACCGCGTTCCGGGACGAGGACGCGACGGTGGGGCAGGTCGCGGCGATGCTGGGCTTCCTGTTCAGCATGGAGAGCCTCGCGCTGTCGCTGGGCTGCGACCGTACGCAACTGGAGCTGGCGGTCGCCCAGTCCCACCCGGACGACCCGTCGAAGACGGCACTGCTATGGGCGGCACAGGTGCAGCTCGGCACCCTGTCGCGTACCGAACTGCGGTCCCGGTGCGACGCGTTGCTGGACAATCCGCTGGTGGTGCCCGCCTACCCGCGCTACCTCAACGGCTTCGTGCACGCGCTGGAGCCGGTGCCGGGGCTGGCGGACGTGGTGGTGGAGGCGGTGTCGAACGCCTTCGGGCGCCTGCCGGACACGGTGCTGCTCCCGTGGCTGCCGCTGCTGATCACCACCCTGCGCAAGGGCGCGGCGGACCTCGCCCCGCTGCTGATCCGCGAGGCGGGCCGGATCTTCCCGGGCCGGCTGCCGGCACTGGACGCGTGGGTGCCGCCGTGGCGGACGCCGCAGGAGGACCCGTTCGCGGCCTCCCGGGCCCGGCACGCGGCCACGGCACCCCGGGGAGCCACGCTGCTCGCCGCGCATCCGTCGGCGTGCGACGCGGTGGCGGGGCTGCTGGGGTGCGAGGAGGGCTGGGCGCCGACCGGCGACGCCGGTGCACCGGGCGCGGTGTTGACGGTCACGTATCCCGTCACGGCCGAGGCCATCGAGGCACTACTGGCCAGTGGCTGACATCGGAGGCTGGGCACCTGCACAACGGTGTCCAGCCTCGGGTGCACAAAGGTCCCCAGGTTCCTCCCGCGGGAACGCCGGATCGCTGCTCGGTATCCGTCCGAGGATTGCGCATGCGCCGCGCGGTTCGGCCAGGGAGACGGCACGCCAGGGACGCTGGAACTTCCCCCCAGGCAGCACGAAGTGACTCGTGCGGGTGGGGGCATGTCCTTTGTGACTCCACCGACTGGAGCGGAAGCCCGTCGGGCCGCGTTGACGATGTGGACGAGGTTACCCGGCAACAGGGAGAAGGGTGAGGTGGGCCGGCACAGGTCACGACGCCCGGACGTGCCGGAGCACCCCCGGTCGACCGGCCCCCTCACGCCCCGGACTCGACCACGTCCTGTGTGCCGAGGACCGCGAGCAGATCGAGGAGGTCCGCGCTGTCGGTGCCCAGGGCGGGGGTGAACCACAGCAGGCGCTGTCGGCCGTCCTCGCTGAACAGGTTCAGGCAGTTGACCTCCACGACCCCGAGGGCGGGGTGCCGGATCCGCTTGCGGTCGTCGCGGCGGAACGCCACGTCGTGGTCGGCCCAGAGGACGGCGAACTCCGGCGAGGCGTGCAGCAGGGTGCGGATCATCGAGGCGGCCTCGGTGTCCTTGGCGTCCCTGCGGGCGGCGGCCGCGCGGAGGTCGGCGACGAACGCCCGCGACTGGGTCGCGTGGTCGGCCTCCGGGTAGAGCAGGCGTGCGTCGGGCTCGGTGAACCAACGGTGGACGAAGCTCGCGCGCGGTCCGCGGAAGCCCGACTGGTCGCCGAGCAGTGCCACCGCGAGCCGGTTCTGCACGAGGGTGACGTGGAGGTCGGTGATGACCTGCGCGGGAGTGGACGGCATCCGCTGGAGCAGGTCGAGCATGCCGGGGTGGACGTGCGCGGTCACGCCGCCCGAGGCGGGCACGGGACGGTCCGCCAGCCGGTAGAGGTAGTCACGCTCGTCGGCGGTCAGCCGCAGCGCCCGGGCCAGGGCGGCGATCATCTGTTCCGACGGCTGGGAGCCGGCTCCGCGCTCGAGTTCGTTGTAGTAGTCCACCGATGCCCCGGCGAGCTGGGCGATCTCCTCCCGGCGCAGACCGGGCACCCGGCGCCGCGGGCCGGCGGGGAGACCCACGTCGGCCGGGCGGATGCGGTCCCGGCGCGACCGCAGGAACGCCCCGAGCTCGGTGTACTTCGCAGAACCCATGTGCACCATTCTGTGCCCGGCCGGGGCGCCGACCCAGGGGATGGCATCCCCTGGTTGCGCGGGCCGGGACCGCGCACCGTGGAGGCATGACTACGAATGACAGCCTTCGCACACCGGACCCCGGGCGGGTCGCCGTCGTCACCGGCGGTTCGCGCGGCATCGGCCACGCGGTGTCGCTCCAACTGGCCCGCGACGGTCTGGCGGTGGTGGTGAACTACGCCAGGGACGCGGCCTCGGCCGAGGAGACCGTGATGGCGATCACCGCCGACGGCGGGAGGGCGATCGCCGTGCGGGCGGACGTGGCGGACGAGCACGCGGTCGCCGCGCTGTTCGACCGGGCGGAGCAGGAGTTCGGCGGCGTGGACGTCGTGGTGAACGCCGCCGGCCGCCTCGTCCTGTCGCCCGTCGCCGACCTCGATCTGGCCGCCCTCGACGCGATGCACCGCACCAACATCCGCGGCGCCTTCGTGGTGGCCCAGCAGGCCGCGCGGCGGCTGCGGCCCGGCGGCTCCTTCCTGGGCGTGTCGACCTCCGTGGTCGGAGCACAGTTCCCCGCTTACGGCGCGTACGTGGCGAGCAAGGCCGCCGTCGAGTCGATCACCCTGATCCTCGCCCGCGAGCTGCGCGGCCGGGACATCACGGTGAACACCGTAGCCCCCGGCCCCACGGCCACCGACCTGTTCCTCGACGGCAAGACGCCGGAGGAGATCGACCGGCTCGCGAAGACCCCGCCGCTGGAGCGGCTGGGCACGCCCGAGGACATCGCCCGGGTCGCCGCCTTCCTCACCGGCCCGGCAGGGCACTGGGTGAACGGGCAGGTCGTGCGGGCCAACGGCGGAATGGTGTGAGCACCCGGCCGGCCGCCGGGCCGGCCATCCAAGACCCGCAGGCCGCCGGGGACCGACCGGCCACCCCAGCCCCGTCGGCCATCCAGGACCCTCCGGCGCCCCCTGAGAGCGTCCGTGCGGCGCCCGTACCGCGTTCGCAGCCTCCCCCAGAGCTACCAAGGAGTACCACTCATGCCTTTCGCCCACTTCAAGGTCCCCGCCGACACCCTCGGCCCCGACGACAAGAGGAAGATCGTCGAGCGCACCACCGACCTGTACGCCGAGATCTACGGTGAACGCGCCCGCGCCACCACCGTAGTGCTCGTCGACGAGGTCGCCGACGGAGGCTGGGGCGTAGGCGGTCACGTCCTCACGGCCGCCCTGCTCAACGGCGACGCCTGACCCGCGGCCGCCGGCGGGCACGGACCCTGCCCGCGCCCACCGGCGCCACAGCCTCACGCCGCCTTCCGCACCCGCTCCCCGTGCCCCCGGACGATGTCCGCGTACCGGTGTCCGGAGCCCTTGATCGTGCGGGCCTGGGTGGCGTAGTCGACGTGGACCAGGCCGAAGCGCTTGTCGTAGCCGTACGCCCACTCGAAGTTGTCCAGCAGGGACCAGGCGAAGTAGCCGGCCAGCGGGGCGCCCTTGCGGGCGGCGGAGGCACAGGCGGCCACATGCCGGGTGAGGTAGTCCTGGCGCTCGGGGTCGTCGACGGTGCCGTCGGGGCGGACGACGTCCGGGAAGGCGGAGCCGTTCTCGGTGACGTAGAGCTTGCGGGCGCCGTACTCCTCGGTGAGCCGCAGGAGCAGGGCCTCGATGCCGTTCGCGTCGATCTCCCAGTCCATGCCGGTGCGGGGCACGCCGTCGCGGCGCACGAAGGCGGCGCGGGGGGCCGGGCCGTCAGGGTCGTCGGCGACCACCTGTGGGAAGTAGTAGTTGAGGCCGAGCCAGTCGAGCGGGGCCGCGATGGTCTCCAGGTCGCCGGGGCGTTCGGGGAGGTCGACGCCGTAGACCTCGCGCATGTCCTCGGGGAAGCCGCGGCCGTGGACCGGGTCGAGCCACCAGCGGTTGGTGTGGCCGTCCATGCGGACGGCGGCGGCGCGGTCCTCGGGGCTGTCGCTCGCCGCGTGGATGGTGGAGAGGTTGTTGACGATGCCGACCTGGGCGCCGGGGGCCGCGGCGCGGATGGCGCGGGCGGCCAGGCCGTGGCCGAGCAGCAGGTGGTAGGAGGCGCGGACGGCGGCCGTCAGGTCGGTCCAGCCGGGGGCCATCTTGCCCTCGAGGTGGCCGATCCAGGCGGAGCACAGGGGTTCGTTGAGGGTGGCCCAGTGGTGGACGCGGTCGCCGAGGCGTTCGGCGACGGCGGAGGCGTACGCGGCGAAGTGCTCGGCGGTGTCGCGTTCGGGCCAGCCGCCGCGGTCCTGGAGGACCTGGGGCAGGTCCCAGTGGTAGAGGGTGACCGACGGGGTGATGCCGGCGTCGAGCAGGCCGTCGACCAGCCGGTCGTAGAAGGCGAGGCCCTTGGCGTTGACCGGGCCGTCGCCGCCGGGCACCACGCGCGGCCAGGCGACGGACAGCCGGTAGGCGTTGGTGCCGAGGCGGCGCATCAGGCCGATGTCCTCGCGCCAGCGGTGGTAGTGGTCGCAGGCGGTGTCGCCGTGGTCGTCGTTGTCGATGCGGCCGGGGGTGTGCGAGAAGGTGTCCCAGATCGACGGAGAACGGCCGTCCTCCGCCACGGCGCCCTCGATCTGGTAGGCCGAGGTGGCCGTGCCCCACAGGAAGTCGTCGGGGAGGGCGGCGTAGTCGATGGTCACGACAGTCCTTTCGGGGTGGGTCACTTGACGGCTCCCGCCGTGAGGCCGGCGACGAGGTAGCGCTGCAGGAGGAGGAATCCGGCGACCACGGGGACGCTCACCACGAGGGAGGCGGCCATGATCTGGTTCCAGTACACGTCGTTGAGGGTGGAGTAGCCCTGGAGGCCGACCGCCAGGGTGCGGGTGGTGTCGTTGGTCATCACGGACGCGAAGAGGACCTCGCCCCAGGCGGTCATGAAGGCGTAGACGGCGACCGCGACGATGCCGGGCACGGCCGCCGGGACGACGACGCGGAACAGCGCGCCGAGCGGGCCGCAGCCGTCCACGAGCGCCGCCTCGTCCAGGTCGCGCGGCACCGAGTCGAAGTAGCCGATCAGCATCCAGATGGAGAACGGCAGGGAGAAGGTCAGGTACGTCAGGATCAGGCCGCCGCGGGAGCCGAACAGGGCGATGCCGGTGGCGTTGCCGATGTTGACGTAGATGAGGAACAGCGGGAGCAGGAACAGGATCCCGGGGAACATCTGCGTCGACAGCACGGTCACCGTGAAGACCCGCTTGCCGCGGAAGGAGTAGCGGCTGACGGCGTACGCGGAGAACACCGCGATCACCACCGAGCACACGGTCGCCGCGCCCGCCACGATCAGCGAGTTCACGAAGTAGCGGCCGAGCGGGACGGTGGACCAGATGTCGATGTACGGGCGGACGGTCAGCTCGGTCGGCAGCCAGCGGAATGCGCCGGTGACGTCGGCGAGCGGCTTCAGCGAGCTGGACACCATGACGTACACCGGGACCAGCACGAAGCCGGTGAGCAGGGTGAGGAAGATCCGCCGTGACCAGAGGAACGAGCGGGGCGGGGCCATCGGGGACCGGGGCAGGCTCATGAGGCGGTCCTCCGTCCGCGTGAGGTGAGGGCGAGGTAGACGCCCGTGACGACGAGCAGGAACAGCAGGAGCAGCACGGACATCGCGGATCCGGCGCCGAAGTTCCAGGTGACGAAGGACGCCTGGTAGATGTGCACGGAGATGAGGTCGGCGGCCTCGGGCGCGCTCCTGCCGAAGAGGACGTACGGGGTGTTGAAGTCGTTGAACGTCCACAGGAACAGGACGAGCACCAGGACCTGGTTGACCGGGCGGAGCGACGGCAGGGTGATGCGGCGGATCTGCTGGATCATGCCGGCGCCGTCGAGGGCGGCTGCCTCGTACAGCTCGCGCGGGATGTTCTGCAGTCCGGCCATCACGATGAGGAAGGCGAACGGCCAGCCCTTCCACACCGACACGGTCAGCAGCGCGACGAAGCTGTTGTCGCCGATCAGCCAGAAGGAGGGCTTGTCGGTGATGCCGAGCTGGTCGTGCAGGACGTGGTTCACCAGGCCGTTGTCGTGCTGGAACATGAACACCCAGGTGATGACGGCCGCGTAGACCGGCAGGGCGTACGGCACCAGGAACAGGGCGCGCAGCAGGCCGCGGCCGCGGAAGGTGTCCTGCATGTAGACGGCGGCGGCCGTGCCGATCAGCCAGCACAGGCCGACGGACAGCAGGGTGAAGGCGATCGTGACGAGGAACGAGTGGAGCAGGGCCTTGCCGACGGGGGCGTCGAAGTCGACCGACACCGCGTAGTTGTCGAGGCCCGCCCAGGGGGCGGTGCTCCAGTCGCGGATGTAGAACTGGGTGAGTTCCTTGAAGCTCATCACGATGCCGATGACCATCGGCACCAGGTGAACGAGGAGTTCGAGGAGCAGGGCGGGCAGGAGCAGCAGGTAGGGCAGTCCGATGCGGCGGAGCCGCCCGGTGCGGCGGCGGGGGCCGCGCGCCGCACCGGGGGGACTCTTGCGCACGGCGGCCTGAGCTGCGGGGGCAGTGGCAGTCATGGCGGTGTCGGGGCTCACTTCGTGGGCATCTGCTGCTGCGCCTTGGTGAGCGCGGCCTTCACCGAGTCGGTGGTCACGGGCCGGCCGGCGGCGGCGTCGGCGAACAGTTCCTTGACGGCGGTGCCGACGGCGGTTTCGAACTGGGACTCGTCGGGCACCTGCGGCAGGGCGACGGCGCTCTTGGCGAGGGTGTCCTTGAGGACGGAGTTGGACGGGGAGTTGAAGGCGGGGTCCTCCTGGGCGGCCTTGACCGGCGGGATGGAGCTGTAGGCGGTGTTGAGGATCTTCTGCTCGGCGTCGCTGGTCATGAACTTCACGAACTCACTGGCGCCGTCGAGGTTGTCGGTGTTCTTGAAGACGGCGAGGTTGATGCCGGCGACCATGGAGTTGACCTGCTTGCCGGCGCCGGGGGTGCCGGACTGCACGGGCACCGGGGCGATGCCGTAGGCGTCCTCGCTCATGCCCTGGGACTTCAGGTTGGCGGAGGCGGACTGCCACAGCAGCATGCCCGTCTTGCCCTTGGCGAAGTCACTGACCGACTGGTTCTGCGCGTACTCGGCGTTGCCCGGGGCGATGATCTTGTCCTTCGCCATGAGGTCGACGTACTGCTTGACCGCTGCGACCGCGCCGTCGCTCGTGAAGTCGGGCTTGCCGTCGGCGGTGAAGAAGCCGGCGCCGTGCTGCTTGGCGAAGACGAAGGCGTGGTGGATGTTCTCGGAGGGGTTGGAGCCCTCCATGCCTATGCCCCACTTGCCGTCCTTGGACAGCTTCTTGCCGGCGGCGACCAGTTCGTCCCAGGTGGCGGGCGGGGCGTCGATGCCCGCGTCGGCGAACATCTGCTTGTTGTAGTAGAGGGCGTAGGCCATGGAGTAGAGCGGGACGGCGGCCGGATCCTGCCCCTCGGCGCCGGTGGAGCCGAGCGCGGAGTCGACGAAACGGTCCTTGCCGCCGATCTTGTCGAACTGCGCCTTGTCCCAGGGCAGGAGGGCGCCGGTCGCCTGGAGCGAGGCGGACCAGGTGTTGCCGATGTTCAGCACGTCCGGGCCCTGGCCGGAGGTGGTGGCGGTGAGGATGCGGTTCAGCAGGTCGGACCAGGGCACGACCTCCAGCTTGACCTTGATGCCGGTCTGCTTCTCGAACTTGTCGAGTTCGGGCTGAAGGACCTTCTTGTCGACCTCGATGCTGGCGCCCTGGTTGGAGGCCCAGTAGGTGAGTTCCTTCGGCGAGTCGTTGGACCCGCCGCCCGTGCTCGAACCGCCTCCGCAGGCCGAGGCGGCGAGTGCGAGAGACAGCATGACGGCGCCTGTGGCCGCGGCTCGGATACTGCGCATGGCTCCAGTTGTCCCTTTCCGGGGGCGTGAGGCGGCGCGTTTCTCTACGCGCACGGCACCGCCTCACGGCTTAATTTAGGACGTGAGTTAAACCTTCCGCGGGCGCCGCGTCAAGGGTTTGGACAGCGCGCGGTACGGGCAGGCGCCCTCGCTTCCGTCGTCCGCCGCCGGCGGCCCCTCCCCGCCGGGACGACGGGGAGGGGCCGCCGCGCACGCGCGCTACCGAGAGCTACCGCGCGGTGGCGGGCGCCGGCGCCGGCGCGTAGCCGGTGGGCCGGCTGGTGAAGGTGCCGCGGCCCTGGGTGCGGCTGCGCAACCGCGTCGCGTAGCCGAAGAGTTCGGCCAGCGGCACGGTCGCGGTGACGACCGCCGCGCCCGCGCGGGTGACCGAGCCGCCGACCCGGCCGCGGCGCGCGGCCAGGTCACCGAGCACGGAGCCCACCGCGTCCTGCGGAACGGTGACCGTGACCTCGGCGACCGGCTCCAGCAGCACCATCGCGCACGCCCGCAGGGCGTCCCGCAGTCCGAGCCGGCCCGCGGTGCGGAAGGCGGTGTCCGAGGAGTCCTTGACGTGCGTCGACCCGTCGGTGAGCGTGACCCGCAGACCCGTCACCGGGTGACCGCCCAACGGCCCCTCGGTCAGCGCGTCCCGGCAGCCGGCCTCGACGGCGCGGACGTACTCCTGCGGCACCCGGCCGCCGATGACCGTCGAACGGAACTCGAAGCCACGCTCCGCGTCGTCCAGCGGCTCGACGTCGAGCACGACGTGCGCGAACTGGCCCGCGCCGCCGTCCTGTTTGACGTGCCGGTACACGAACCCCGACACACCGCGGCCCACGGTCTCCCGGTGGCTGACGCGGGGCCGGCCGACGGCGACACCCAGTCCGTGGTCGCTCCGCAGGCGCTCGACCGCGACCTCCAGGTGCAGTTCGCCCATGCCGGACAGCACCGTCTGTCCCGTCTCGGCGTCGGTACGCACGACCAGCGAGGGGTCCTCCTCGGCGAGCCGGGCCAGCGCCTGCGTCAGACGGCCGGTGTCGGTGCTCCGCAGCGCCTCGACCGCGACCGAGACGACGGGTTCGGCGACACCGGGCGGCTCCAGCACCAGCGGGGCGTCCGGCGAGCACAGCGTGGCACCGGCGCGGGCGCACTTCAGTCCGACCACGGCGACGATGTCACCGGCGACGGCACGGTCCAGCCGCGCGTGCCGGTCGGCCCGGACGCGCAGGATGCGGCCGACGCGCTCGGTGCGGCCGGTGGTGGCGTCCCGCACGGTGTCCCCCTTTTCGACGGTGCCGGAATAGACGCGCAGGTAGGTGAGCCGTCCGGTGGCGGTCGCGTTCACCTTGAACGCGAGCGCGGCCAGCGGCGCCTCCGGGTCGGCGGCCCGCTCCTGCTCGGTGCCGTCGTGCGTGCCGCGTACCGCCGGCACGTCCAGCGGTGACGGCAGATAGGCGAGGACGGCGTCCAGCAGCGGTTCGACCCCGCGGTTGCGGTAGGCCGAGCCGCACAGCACGACCACGGCCTCACCGCGGGCCGTCAGGTCCCGCAGGGCCGCCGTGAGCGTCCCGGTGCCGAGCGCGCCCGTGTCGCAGAACTCCTCCAGCGCGGCCGGGTGCAGCTCCGCCACGGCCTCCTCCAGCAGTCGGCGCCTGCGCTGCGCCTCCTCGCGCAGTGCGTCCGGCACCGGCTCCGGGTCGCGGGCCTCGCCGTCGTCGGTCCAGGTCAGGGTGCGCATGCCGAGCAGGTCGACGACCCCGGTGAAGGCGTCCTCGGCCCCGACCGGCAGCTGTACGGCCAGCGGCACCGGGTGCAGCCGGTCCCGGATGGAGGCGACGGCTGCGTCGAGATCGGCGCCGGCCCGGTCCATCTTGTTGACGAACGCGATGCGCGGGACGCCGTGCCGGTCCGCCTGCCGCCACACCGACTCGCTCTGCGGCTCCACGCCGGCGACCGCGTCGAACACGGCGACGGCGCCGTCGAGGACGCGCAGGGAGCGCTCCACCTCGTCGGCGAAGTCGACGTGGCCCGGGGTGTCGATGAGGTTGATCCGGTGACCGTTCCAGGAGCAGCTCACGGCGGCGGAGAAGATGGTGATGCCGCGGTCGCGCTCCTGCGGGTCGAAGTCGGTGACGGTGGTGCCGTCGTGCACCTCGCCGCGCTTGTGGGTGGTGCCGGTGGCGTAGAGGATCCGCTCGGTGACGGTGGTCTTGCCGGCGTCGACGTGGGCGAGGATGCCGAGGTTGCGGACGACGGCGAGTGGGTCGGTGGTGCGCATGGCCCGTGGCCTTTCGGAGGGAACCGGAGAAGGGCAGCGCGATCTCCCCCGGCGCACGGCGCGGGGCACCCCTCGTCGGAGGGGTCGGGGCGGACGTGCGTCAGGGCATCCGGTACCGGCCGCGCAGCGGGCACCGGGCGGCCGGAGACACCAGGATCACCACGGTCCGGCGGGACCGGGAACGGGGAGCGGCGGCAGCGGTGTGGTCACGCATGGCCCTGACTCCCCTCCCTGGTCGGTGCGCGCGGCCCGGAAGCGGGCGGCGCCTGCCCGCCGAGTGTAGGGAGACGGGATCCCGCGGCGCCACGTATTTTCCGCGCCCAGGTCAGACCGTATTCGTCTCACATCCTGGTACGTCGTTCCTGAGGCATGAGACTTCTGTCAGGGTGGAGTGATCGTTCCCCGTGGAAAGACCGTGAAATGCCCGCACCAACCACCAGTCCGGCCCCGGCTCCCGTCAACTCGCGTTCGCGCGTACTCATCGCCAGCCTCATCGGCACGACGATCGAGTTCTACGACTTCTACATCTACGCGACCGCCGCCGTTCTGGTCTTCCCCACGCTCTTCTTCCCCAGCAGCGACCCCACCACCGCGCTGCTGTCGTCGTTCGCCGTGTTCGGTGCCGCGATGGTCGCCCGCCCGATCGGCGCGGTGGTCTTCGGACACCTCGGTGACCGGCTCGGGCGCAAGGGAACGCTCGTGGCGTCCCTCCTCACCATGGGCATCGCCACGTTCCTCATCGGTGTCCTGCCCACCTACGCGCAGGCCGGCTGGGTCGCGACCGCGCTGCTGGTGCTGATGCGGCTGGCGCAGGGCTTCGCGCTCGGCGGCGAGTGGAGCGGCGCGGCCCTGGTCGCCACCGAGAACGCCCCGAAGGGCAAGCGCGCCCTGTACGGCACGTTCCCGCAACTGGGCGCCCCGCTGGGGTTCATCATCGGCAACGGCCTGTTCCTCGCCATCGGCGCACTGCTGCCGTCCGCGGCCGGCGCCGACCCCTCCAAGCCGTCCGAGGCCTTCCTGAACTGGGGCTGGCGCATCCCGTTCCTGTTCTCCGCGGTGATGGTCGCGATCGGCCTGTGGGTGCGGATGCGCCTGGTCGAAGCGCCGGTGTTCGCCAAGACGCGCGAGGCGGGGCTGGTGCGCAAGCTGCCGCTGGCGACGGTCTTCCGCAACCACTGGAAGCAGCTGGTCCTCGGCACGTTCTTCATGCTGGCGACGTACGTGCTCTTCTACCTGATGACGACGTTCTCGCTGAGCTACGGCCGTACGGCGGAGGACGCCGACGTGCCGGGGCTGGGCTACGACTACACGACGTTCGTGCTGATGATGATCTTCGGTGTGCTGTTCTTCGCCGTGTTCACCCTGATCTCCGGCCCGCTCGCCGACCGGTACGGCCGGCGCGCCACGCTGATCGCGGTCACCGCCGGGATCCTGGTGTTCGGGCTGGTCTGGGTGCCGCTGATCGGCCTGGGCACGGTGGGCGTGGTGCTGTGGCTGGTGTTCGGCTTCACGCTGATGGGCATGACCTTCGGCCCGATGGGCGCGCTGCTGCCGGAACTGTTCCCGACGAGCGTGCGCTACACGGGCTCCGGCATCTCCTACAACGTCAGCTCGATCCTCGGCGCGGCCGTCGCCCCCTTCATAGCGGTGGCCCTGTGGGAGACCGGCGACGGCTCGCCCTGGCTGGTCGGCGTCTACCTGTCCTCGATGGCGCTGCTGACGCTGGTGGCGCTGGTGCTCGGACGGGAGACGAAGGACGTGGGTCTGGACGAGGGCGAGGCGGCCGAGACAACGGCCCGTGAGGAGGCCGCTGTTACCGCGGCTCCCTGAGGTTGCCTGAACCGCAGCGCTGAGGCCCTCCGCGTCCGACGACCGGACGCGGAGGGCTTCTGCGTACCGTTCACCTGCGGCGCGTCGGCATCAGGAACGTCAGCAGTGACCCGACAGGCCGGAGTCCCCTGGCCGCCACTCCGACACCGTGATGATCGGCCACCTCTGAGCGCACCTCACCCGCCCACCCGGCCGGCCCGTTCCTCACACCGGTATGGCGTGCAGTGCGGTGCCGTGGAGGGCGAAGACGCGCTCGCCGTCGGTGGCCGCCAGCCATGCGTGGTGGTCACCGCTGCCGTCGTTGAACGTCCAGCGCACGTCACCGGTCTTCGCGTCCATGGCGATGATGCCGCCCTTCGTGTCCAGGTCCGTGGCACCGAAGAGGGTGTCCCCCACCTTGACGTACTGGCGCGGCACCTGGAGTCCCGCGTCGGCGAGGGACGTCGACCGCCAGAGGATCTTGCCCGTTCGCGGGTCGACGGCCCGCAACGTCCGTGCGCCGTCGGCGACGTAGAGAACGTCCTCCAGCACGGCCGGCTCCTTGAAGGGGTCGAACTCCGAGGATTTCAGGCTCCACTTCTCCGTGCCGTCGGAGAGGCCGAAGGCCTGAAGGACGTTCCCTTGCGGGACGACGACCAGGTCCTCGTGCACGGCGAAGAAGCCGTAGTTCGTCTTCGCCGTCTTCCGTGTCCACACCTGGCCGCCGGTGGCGGTGTCGCGGACGGTGAGGTTCTTCCTGAAGTCGGTGTAGACGAGGTGGCGGCCGCGGACGGCGGCGTGGATGCCGTTCTGCACGGTGCCCAGGTCGCGCTGTTCCTTCCAGGCGATCCTGCCGGTGGTGCTGTCGAGGGCCGCGATGACGTTCGTCTTCGACGAGCCGTCGTCCTCGAGGATCTCGGCGATGACGTACACCTGCGTCCCGTCCACCGCGATGGGCCGCGGCTGCCGGTAGCCCTGCCCCAGACGGCTGCGCCAGGTCTCCTTGCCCGAGGCGGGGTCGTATCCGGTGACGGTGCCGTCGTACCGACTGCCGGCCAGGTACAGCGTGTCGTTGCCGAGCAGCAGGGGTGCGCCGGGGACCACGCCGCCCGGCAGGGACCACTTCTGCCTGCCGGTCGCGGTGTCGAGGGCCACCAGCGGGCTGCCGCTGGCGAGCACCACCCCGCCGGCGACCACGAGTTCGTCGTTGTCGCCGTACGTCTCCGCGGACGTCGTCCTCGTCCACAGCGGCTTCGGTGCCGTGCCGTCCCCGCTCGTGGCCCCGTCGCGGGGCTTCTTCTCGTCGCCCTTCGGCTGCTCGCCGCCGGCGCTTCCGGGGTCCTCGGCCTCCACCGCGCCGTCGTCGCAACCGACCGTACCGGCGGTCAGGGCGGCCAGTGTGAGACCTCCGGCGGCCAACCGCAGCAGACGCCGGCGTGAGGAGAACCCCGGCTCCCCCGACGTGTCGTCGCCCGTTGTGCTGTTTCGCTCGGCCATTCGCCGTACCCCCGTGAAGCGTCAGGAACATGAACGGGCCGGGCACGCCGTACCGAACACATGGACGTGCGCCCCGGTGACCTGGAACGTTAGCCCGGCTCCAGCGACGCCCCCACCGCAAGATCCCGACCGGGACAGCACCGTGAAGCAATCGAGACGTGCCAGGCACACCCCCCGAGCCGCGGAAACCGCAGCTCGGCCCGGTTGTCAGTGCCCCTCCCTAAGGTGAAGCCATCATCTGGACGGACCAGGATCCATCCGGGGGCTCACGCCTCGGACGGGCACGTCCGCCTGCGGAAAAGGGCGTTGGGGAGCTCCCCGGCGGCTGAGGGGGAAAGGGATGGACGCGATGAGCGCCACGGTGAAGGACCGGCTCAAGAAGCACTTCGTGAACCACGTCGCTCTCGTCATCGACAAGTCCGGTTCGATGCGAGGCCACTCCGAACAACTCGTGCGTGTGGTCGACGAGTTCGTGAAGGGGCTGGCGGAGGAGTCCGACCGGCTCGGCCACGAGACCCGGATCAGCCTCTACGCCTTCGACCACCTGGTGGAGAACCTGGTGTGGGACATGGATGTCAAGCACCTGCCGTCCATGCGGGGCCTGTACACCGTCGAGAACGGCGCGACGGCACTGATCCAGGCGTCGGTGAAGGCGCTCGACGACCTCGGTCACATCTGGGAGGAGTACGGCGAGCACAGCTTCCTCCAGGTCGTCGTCACCGACGGCGAGGAGAACGCCTCCGGCGCCGACACGACCGGCGCGCGCCACGACCTCCTGCCCGACGGCCGCGCCGTCCTGGACGAGTGGCGCGGCCGCATCGCGGACAAGATGAACACCCTGCCGGACCACTGGACCTCGGCCATCATGGTGCCGAACTCGCTGGCCAAGCGCACCGCCCAGCAGTACGGCTTCCCGACGGGCAACATCTCGATCTGGGACGCCGACTCCGACCAGGGTGTCGAGGAGGCCATCGGTGCCGTCAAGTCGGCCGCCACGAGGTTCCTGCGGGACCGCGAGCAGGGCGTGCGCGGCACCAGGAACCTGTTCGCGATGGGCCAGGACCTCAGCGCGGCGGACGTGAAGTCCAGCCTCCAGGCCCTGGGCGCCGGCAAGTACGTGCTGATCCCGGTGGACCGGCCGACGTCGATCCGCGACTTCGTCACCAGCGCCGGGCATCCGTACAGGACCGGCTGCGCCTTCTACGAGCTGTCCAAGCGGGAGAAGATCCAGGCCCGCAAGCAGATAGCGGTGGCGGAGAAGGACCCGGCCACCGGCCGCACGACCGGGAAGGTGTTCACCGGTCCCGCCGCCCGTCAGCTCCTCGGCCTGCCGTCGACGGAGGTCACGGTGACACCGGGGAGCAACGAGGCCTACACGGTGTTCGTCCAGTCGACCTCGGTCAACCGCAAGCTGGTCTCGGGGACCAAGCTGCTCGTCCTGCTGTAGCCGTCACCATCCCTCATACTTCGGAGACCTCCCTTGTCCTCGCTCCATGACCTCACCACCTGGCAGCCCCTGCTGCGCCTACTGCACGCCGCGCACGCGGACACGCTCGCCGCGCCCGGCGGGCACGTGTCGGGGCAGATCAGCCCCGGTGCCTGGAGTGTTCCCCTCCCATACCGGCCCCCGCAGCCGGGGCATGCCTCACTGGTCTCGGACAACCAGGACGAGTTCGACGCCGTGGGCCTGATCACCGAGGCGCTCATGAAGGACGGGAGCGACGGGGTCTCCTTCGTCGTGGAGGCCTCCTCCACACCCGGAGGTCTCCGGCTGCACCTGATCGAACCGAGCACCTCCGCCGAGCCGGGCATCGCGACCGCCCACCCGGGCACGCTCCTGCTCGTGGACGGGGCACTGCCCGAGCCGGTGCGCCGCCTGCCCGATCCGGTACCGGACGCGGTGCCGGCCGCGTCCGCGGACGTGGAACTGCTGCAGCGCACTCTCCGTGAACGGCTCCCGCACGCGGTGGGCGCCACCGAGGAGGAGATCGCGGCGGCCGAGCTGCGTCTGGGCGTGCCGCTGCCGCCCGAACTGAGGGCTCTCTACCAGGTCGTCCGGGGCCGGCACGAGGACTGGGACGACCTCCGGGACCCGTACGACATCATCGGCTGCGAGCTGTTCCCCCTCGGCGAGCTGTACGTCGCCGACGCGGCGTCCCGGGAGGTGATGTGGCAGTTCGGCGCCATGGAGGCGGTCGAGACGGGCCCTGAGGATTCCGTGCAGCAGCTCGTCGGTTCGCCGGGCTGGATCGTCTTCGGTGACAACGGGGGCGGGGACCGTATCGCCGTCGACCTCACACCGGGGCCGGACGGGCATGTGGGACAGGTGATCATCATCGGCCACGAGGGCAACGTCGGTGCCGGGCTGGTCGCGGACTCCCTCACCGACATGGTCGTCCACCGTCACTTCGGCGGCAGGCCGGTGCCGAGGGTCGAACGGCCCCCGCTCGTCGCCCACGTCAATCATGTCTCCGTTCCCGGCGTCGAGGCCGCCGCCCACCCCGGTCTGGAGGTCCTCAGCATCGGGGTGTGGAAGAAGGAGCCCCTCAGCCTCGCCCCCGTGTTGGGCCTGCCGCGTCTGCGGACCCTCTGTGCGTACGAGGGGACTCTCGCCGATCCGTGCGAGATATCCCGTCTCACCCACCTCGAGTATCTGCGCCTCCCGCCCGCGGAGTGGCGCGTCCTCCTCGATGCGGGAGCGGTGCCCGCCGGGCTCCTCGCCGCGGGCATCGAGGCCCGTCGGCAGGACAACCCGCTGCGGATCATCGCCCTCGCCGACGAGATCCTCGCCCTCCACGGCCGGCCCCCGCTCACCGGGTCACGGTGCTGGAGGTCGCGGCCTCTTGAGGGCCCGACCGGTGGGGGACGGCCTGGGGCCTACAGGATCTCGACGGCGCCCGGCGGGACCGGGCCCTCACCCGCGTAGGTGTCACCTCGTGGTGCGGTCGGGGCGTCGTCCTCCGCGACGGTCAGGGTGGGCCAGGGCCCGGCCAGGGTCGCGTCGTCCAGGGTGAGGCCGAGGTGGTCGAGGACGAGGGACACCACGGGGGCCATTCCGGAGCCCTCACGCTCGGCCAGGGCTTCCCGAACCCTGTCCCACCAAGGGCCGGGAGGTGCGGACGGGGGCTGGTCCAGGCCGGGTTCGAAGTTCTCCAGGCACCGGCCGTCGCGCCAGTGCTGGAAGACGGCCAGGCCCTCGACGGACAGAACGCTGTAGGTCTCGGTGCCCGGGACAGCGCGGCGAGGAGTTCGGGCCAAGAGCCGATGACACCGTCCTCCTCGACGCAGAACGTCCAGTCGCCGAGCCTCCCGGACCGCAGGAGCGACACCGCCCCGGCAGCGAACTGGCCGGTGGGGAGGTCTGACGCGGCGTCCGCGTCGAGCATGCGGGAACGGGCCGGGTCGGCGCCGTAGCGGGTGAACACCTCGGCGGGGTCCAGGTCCCGGGTGAAGGTGACGCACATCTGGTCACCCGCCCAGTCGAACGCGTCCGTCGTCATGTTCTGCCTCCGTTCTGTGTACCGGCGCCGTATGCCGGATCGTGACTGCCGGGCCCCCGCGCGGCACAACGCGGGGGCCCGGTTCATCGTGCCCTGTTCAGGCGGTGAACTCGATGCGGAACGGGTCGTCCGTCACCAGGCGCTGGTACTTGCGCAGGGAGCCGAGGACACCGCCGGCGGAGCTGTTGGCGCGCTGGGTTATGTGCAGCCGCAGACAGGTCTCCGTGCCGGTGGCCGGTCGGTTGGCCCAGGTCGCGGGTGCGGACCACACGTTGTTGACGACCTGCGGGGTCAGTTCGGCACAGAGGGTGCCGTCCTGACCGCCCTCCTTGGTGCTGGCCGGCGGGAACTCGTCGCAGCTGTCCGCTCCTCGGGTGCTGGGGTACAGGTTGGTGAACGGGGTGCAGGTGGCGTTGCGGTTGACTGTCGCCTGGGCCAGGTCGACGGCGTGCAGGATGTCGGTACCGCGGCGCCGCATGATCTCCTCGTAGATCGGGACGACGATCCCGTACTTCTCGTGCGCGCGCGAATAGCTGAGGACGGGCAGGTCGTTCGTGGGGATGACGCACCCGCGCAGCCGGGGCTGCTCGGCGTCACAGCGGATCTCCCCGCCCGCGGGGCTGGACCAGGTGGCACTGGAGTCGACCGGAGTGGCGCCCGGCATCGTCACGTACATCGCGTAGTTGGTCCGGAAGGAGACGCGGGTCTTGCCCGTGGCGAAGGGGTCGCCGCGGTACTTGGTCTTTCCGGTGACCTCCTGGTCGTACCCCAGCGTGGTGGCGTACCAGGGCTGCTTGGTCACCGGCGTGCAGCCGGTGCCGCAGCCGACCTGCATGCGCAGGGTGAGACTCTGCACGTCGCCGGTGACGCGGATCACCTTGGCGGTGATCGTCTCGGTGACGTCCAGGGATTTGTAGGACGTGCTGAGGGTCGAGTTGACGGCTATCAGGCCGCTCCCGATCTCCGCGCCCCTCGAGTCGAGGAGCTTGTACGTGACCTCGGCGCCGTTCAGGCACATGCCGCCGGTGCGGCTCCACGTCCAGGTGCCGGGGTTGGTGACCTGGCAGGTGGCGGCCGGAGGTTCGGGGTCGTCGGCGTCGGGTTCGAACTCGGTGCCGAGGCCGTCGCCGGCCGGGTCGTCGGCGTCGTCCGCCGCGGCGGCCAGGCTCCGGGCGCCCGCGGTGCCCTCGTCGGCGTGCGTGGTCGGGGAACCCGCGGGGGCGACGGCGTCCCGCCCGGCCGGGGCGGACGTCGCCCGGGTGCGGGGCACGGTGCCCGCTTCGGTGGTGCCGCTCTTCACGCTCACGCATGCCGTGGCGGCCTCGGGCGCCGCCGGGTGCGTACCGCCCAGAACCGAGGCGCAGGACTCCCCCGCGGTGAAGGGTGCGGTCTGCAAGGTCGCCGCGGGGGCCGCCGGATCGACCGGAGCAGGGACGACGGCGGGACTCGCGGAGCCGGACGCGTCGCGGTCCGGGGCTTCGCTGGCGTTCGCCGTGCCGACGGCCGTGAGGCTCAGCGTGAGGGAGAGCGCGAGGACGGGCAGTACACGTCTGGTACGTCGTGAGGACATGTCTTCTCTCTGGTGTCGGTGGATTCCGGGCAGGGGCAACGGCCACCGCCGGCTCGTGGAGGGACCCGTACCGTTCGCCGCTCCGCCGCCGGGGCGAACGCGGGTTCGCGCTAAGGGAGTTCCTGGCGGACGACTACCGCAGGTCCCGGTGCGGCCCCGACCGCATGGCGTCGGCAGCCGATGCGGGCCTGCTCGAAGCGGGCACGCCGAAGACGCTTACGGGACCATTTCGATGTGGGGGTGGGACGGGTCGGCCGGGCAGACATGGAGCTGCAGGTTGTAGCCGCCGACGATGTCGATCAGGGTGTAGCGACCGTCCCGGGCTCCCAGGGGAGGCGGGGACGTGTCCGCCGGGTCCTCCTCGGCGATCCAGGTACCGCTGCCGCCGTCCCACTCCGAGGAGGCGAGGGTGAGAAGCGGGACCTGCTCGGTTCCGCATGCGGGGCAGGGGCGGGGCTTGGGATCGGTGAGGCTCCAGCGGGTCCAGCCGCCGGTCTTCCAGCCGGGGGCGGTGGAGAGGTTGTTCAGGTACAGCTCGCCCGGGTCGTCCGCGTACGTGGTGTACAGCTCGGGGTCGATCGACTCCCAACGGCTCTCGTCCTCCAGTTGGTCCTGCAGTTCCTCGTCCAGCTCCGAGGGGTTGGGGTACTCGGTGACCTGCTCCGGTGAGAACAGGCACGGCTCCGGGAGGTAGCAGTCCCGTTGGACGACGGGCGGCTCGGGCGGTGCGTCGAGAACGTGGGTGACGGTGGCGGAGGAGCGCCAGAAGAGGGCCGTCCGGGGGTGGGCCGTCTCGTGGTCGAAGGGGCACCAGAGCACCTGAAGGAGGTCCGCCTCAGGCGGGCGCGGGAAGGGGACGTCGCGGGCGTAGAGCTGGGCGACGGGGAGGAGAGGGATCGGGCCGTCGAACCACGGGCGGTTCGCGAGCCGCTCCCAGGTGGCCCGTTCCTCGGGAGTCCACTGGGGTGCCTCGGGGTCGAGGCGCCGCCGCTCGGCAGCCGCGGCGCGGTCGCGACGGAGGAGCCGGACGTCGTCCGGTGTGTGGACCACCGGCTCCGCGCGGCTGTCGTGCGGTTCGTCGCAGTACGGCCACGGCTCGTCGGCGGGCCACAGCAGCGGCCCGCCGACGGAACTGTCGTGCACGGTCGGCGACCCCGGCCGCGGGTGCAGCCGGGTCGCCATGCGCGCCAACGGGGCCAGCTGGGGGAAGAGCGCGGTGATGTCGAACGGCCGCGGTGGGGTGGTGAAGCTCATGCCGGCTCCCGTTGGCGAGAACTGAGTGGGGGTCAGTTACCGAGGTTGTACAACCCGGTGTTCGCGTAGGTGTTGGTGACGTAGACGCTGGGGAACAGTTCCTCGCTCGACCCGTTCGCCCGCTGGATGGTAGCGCTCATCGTGACGCCCACCGGGATGGTGCTGTTCGCGTCCTTGTAGACGGGAGTCACCTGGTAGAAGATCGCGTCGCTCGTTCCGAGAACCCGACGGGGATCGTTGCCCTTGACCAGGTCCTCCGCCATCTTTTCGTAGGTTCGCATGCTGGGCGAGCCCGTGTTCATCCCGACCTGCCAGCAAGGGACGAGGTTGAACCGGGTGCGCTTGCTCGTGCCCTTCCCGCCGAGGACCTTCGGGACGAGATGACACCGGGCCTGGTCGTAGGGGAGATTGTTCGCCTTCGCATACTCCACCGCGTCCTTCATGCCGGTGACGGGGTTGCTGGTGTCGGTACCCTCCTTGATGTTGAGCCCGATGCATGCCAGCGCCCGGGTCGTCCTGAATCCGCTGCCGCCCGCCGGGTCACTCTTGTTGACAAGGGGAACCGGCTCTTTGGCCATGGAGAACCAGCCGTCGCCGTTGGGCAGCGAGTCGCCCGGCGTCGGGTCGTTCAGGCAGTCGGCATGCGGGCCGGTGTCCGGCAACGAGAACGTCAGCTCGAACTGGTCGGCGTCGATCACCCGCTGGTCCCTGAAACCGTCCGCGAGCTGGGCGTCGGCGAACTGCTTCTCAGCGGGCGTGACATGGGCCTGCACGCACGGTGAGGCCGGGTCCAGGACGTGGGCGTCGTTCAGGACGTAGGTGTCCCATTCGCCGTTGCCGAGGTTGGGGATCACCTGGACGCACTTGTCGCCCGGGGCACCGCCCTCCTTCGCCTCCCCGAAGGGGAAGTCGGCGCAGGAGTCGGCGTCGACGAGTTCCGGCTCGGCCGTGAAGCCGCCGCAGGTGGCGGCGGTCCGGTTGGCCACGCCGCTCGTCGACCGGGTCAGCGGGCTGCCCTTCTTCCCCCAGGCTCCGCTGAGGTTCTTCTGGGCCCACGCGTAGGAGGCGACGGCGCCACCCGCGTCCGAGGCCGTCGCCTTCATCGACAGCTCGGGCAGGACCGACGGAACCGCGCAGCCCGCCAACGAGCTGCCCCCGACCGCGTCGTCGCAGCGGATGGTGCGCGGGTTGTCCCACGAGGCGTTCGGGTCCACGGCGGTGGCGCCGGGGGACGTCACGTACATCTTGTATCCCGTGGTGAACGACACGGCGGTACCCGCCGCCGGGGACGAGCTGTACTTGACGGCTCCGCTCAGGTTCCCGCCGACGACGATGTCGCTCTTGTACCACGGGGCTGTCGTGGTGGCCCTGCAGCCGGCTGTGCATGAGGCACGGAACTTGGCGTCGAGGGCCGGCACCGCGGGGCTGCCACTGATCATGGTGACGTCGACCTGCTCGCTCCAGGTCGTGGCCTGGGCGGACAGCGTGGCGCTGGTGGAGACCTGCAGGACGCCGCGGCCCAGTTCCGCGCCGTTGGTGTCGCGGAGGATGTAGGTGACGTGGATGCCGGTCACGCAGTACGAGAAGCGCCCGTAGCTGTAGGTGCCGGGGCTGGTGATGTCGCAGCTGCCCACCGGGGCGGCCGCGAGGGAGGAGGCGGGACCGGTGCGGGTCCTCGCCGTCGCGGGGGCGGTGACGGGGGCGGGGGTGACCGTCACGCAGGACTCGACGGCACCCGCGCGGCGTTCCTTGGAGCCGGGCGCGGTGGCGGCGCACTCCTCACCGGAGCCGGCCGCGAACCCACTGGTTTGGGTGGTCTTCGCGCCGGGCGCGGGGGACTTGGTGGTGGTCGGGGCCTTCACCGTCGCCGGCGGCTCGGCCGCCCGGCTCGTCGCGGCCGTGGGAAGGACGAGGGCCAGGGCGGTGAGGAAGGTCAGGGCCGTCGAGCGGGCGCGTCTTCGGGGGACGCGCCCTCGGCGTATTCCGTGCATAGGGCAGGAACTCTCCGTGAAAGGGGGGAAGGGGGGCGCCGCCTGATCGCGGCGCCCCCGGGGAAGCGGAAGGGGATCAGGCCGCCAGGTCGTAGAGCTTGCTGAGGCCCTTGGTGATGGGCGAGACCAGGTCCTCGCCGACCTCCGTGATCTTGCCCACGACGGGCTTGACGAGAGCGCCACCGAGCGCCTTGTCGGCCGCGCCCACCCACTTGTAGGCGCCGAACGTGACCAGGCTCAGGCCGGTGCCGACGGCGGACTCCCAGAAGGCGCCGCTGGTGAAGCCGTGCTCGATGCCGGTGAAGAGGGTGCCGAGGGCGCCCGCGCCCGCGGAGACCGCGGCGAAGAAGCCGGCCGCGGCGAGGGCCGGCGGGAAGACGAAGGCGGCGAGGCCGCAGCCTGCCGCGAGCAGACCGGCGCCGATGCTGATCACGTCGGCGGCGTCCGCGTAGAACTGCGCGTCGTTCCACCACTCGTCGGCGTCGCCGTCCCCGGTGCCGTGCGGATTGACCTGGTCGTTCTTGCCGTTGTCGGCCGGGTTCTGCTTGTTCGCGCGCTGTTCCTCGGCTATGCGGGCGCGCTCCTTGGCTTCGGCGATCTCCTCGGCGCGCTTCTTGTCGGCGGCGATCCTCTTGGCCTGGGCGTACGCCTGGGCGGCGGCCTTCGCGTCGGCGGAGGCGGCGAGTTCGGCGGCGCGGGCCGCAGCGGCGGAGCGCTGGGCGGCGGCGGAGGACGCGACGGCCGCGCGCGCGGAGTCGACGGCCTTGTTGGCGGAGTAGTTGGCCGAACGGGCAGCGGTGCGGGCCTTGGCGGCGGCGTTCTTGGCGGTGTTGGCGGAGGCCTGGGCGGCGGCGGCCGACTGGTCGGCCGCCGCGGCGTGGTCCCGGGCCTGCTGGGCGTAGTCCTCGGCCTTGGCCGCGGAGTCGAGTGCCTTCTGCGCCCACTGCTGGGCCTCGGCGGCGGCCTTCCGTGCGTCGGCGGCGGCCTTCGAGGCGAGGGCCGCGTTCTCCTGCGCCTTCTCCGCGATCTTCGCGGCGGCGGAAATGGCTCCGCGGATCGCCGCCACGTGGGTGGCGGTGTCGTGGTCGAGCTGGGCCGTGCGGTACTGGATGACGGTGATGAAGTTGCGCAGCATCCACGCCGGTCCCTCGAGCGCGACCTCCGCGTACGCCTTGGTGTAGGGGCCCGCGGTGGTGATGAGCTGGTTGGCCCGGACCTTGTCGTCCTGCTTCTGCGCGCGCGGGTAGGCCTCGTCGAAGAAGTAGTTGAGCGACTCGGTGGTGTTCTCGTCGAGCGCGATGTTGGCGGCCTCGGTGACGGCCCTGCCCGCGCCCTCGGCGAGGATCTTGTTGATGGCGACGCGCAGATCCTCGTTGGATGCCCGCTTCATGCCGATGGTGAGGAAGTCGCCGACGGCCTTGGACTCGTTGCTCTCCAGCGCGGCAGCGGCGGCGGCGGCGACCTTCGGGCCGGCGATCGCCGCCACGTGGAGGGTGGTCTCGCGGTCGTCCTGTTCCTGGGCGAGGGCCCGGTCGAGGTCGATCCAGGCGTAGACGTCGTCGTCGGAACCGGCGAGGGCGTGCTGGGCGGCCTGCCGGGTGTGGGCCCCGCGGGAGTCGATCAGGACGACCGCGGCCTTGCGGCCCAGGGTGGCCGCCAATGCCATGTCCCCGGAGTACAGGGCTTGTTCGGCCTTCGCGATCGTGTCCAGGGTGTCCTGGGCGGTGCGCTCCGACATGAGCCGCTTGTCGCGGACGTCGGACAGCTCGTTCGCCTCGATGACGGCGAGCTGCTGGGCCTCCTCGATGGCCTGCTGCTTGTCCTGCTCCAGAGTCTGCGCCTCGGCGGCGCGCGCGTTCTTCTCCACCTCGAGGGCGTCGGCGACGGCCTGGGAGGCGATGTTGGCGGCCTTCACGGCCGCGTCGGCGTGGGCGGTCGACTTGTTGGCGTAGTCGATGGCCTTGCCCGCGTTGAGGACGGCTTCCTCGGCCGCGGCGGCGGCCTTGTCCGCGTGCTCCGCGGCGGAGTTCGCGGCGTCCCGCGCGGTGCGTGCCGCCTTGGCCGCGGCGCTCGCCAGCGCCTGGGCGGAGGAGGCGGCATTGGTGGCACGGTTGGCGGCGCTGTTGGCGATGGCGGCCTGACGCTTGGCCTCGTCGGCCTCGGCCTTGGCGACACCGGCCGACACCGCGGCCTGGGCCGCGGCCGCGGCGGCCGCGGCCGAGTTGCGGGCGGCGGAAGCGGCGGAAGCACCCGCCGAGCTGGCCGCCTCGCCGGCGATGGCGGCCTTGTCGGCCGCGGCGGCGGCGCTGCGGGCCTTGGCGGCGGCGTTCTTGGCGGCGACCGCCGCGTTCTTGGCGGCCTCCGCCTTCGTCGCGTCCTTGGACGCGGCTATCGCGGCGTTGTAGGCGGCGGTCGCGGCGCTGCCCGCCTTGGAGGCGGCCTGCGCGGCACCGGCGGCCGCCCAGGAGGCACGACGGGACGCCTGCACCGCCGCGTTGGAGGCGTTGATGGCGTTGCGGGCGGCGTCCGCCGCGCCCTTCGCCGCGCTCGCCGCCTTGCGGGCGGCGGCCCCTGCCTTCTGCACGTCGTTCTGGGCGGCGGAGGCCTCGGCGGCGGCCTTCTCCGCGGCCTCCTTGGCCTTGGCGGCGGCGGTCTCGGCGCGGGCCCCGGCCTCCACCGCCAGGTTGGTCTCCTTCTCGGCGCGCTTGCCCTCACGCTCGACGACGGCCACCAGTTCCTCGATGGTCGCCGCTTCCTGGTCACGGGCTCGGGCGATGTGCTGACCGGTTTCGATGAACCACTCGATGTCGGCCGCGGTACCGCTCAGCGCGCGGTCCGCGTACTTCTGCACCTCCGGACCACCGGTCATCAGCATGGTGCTGACCTGTACCCGGGTGTCCTCCAGCCGCGCGTCGTACTGCTTGTCGGTGAGGAAGGTGACGAGCGCCGCTTCGGTGCCGGCGTCCAGGGCGGCACTGGCCTCCCGGTTCACGCCCCTGCCGCCGGTGGACGCGACGATGTTGGTGGCGACCTTGAAGTCCTCCCGCATGGCGGGCCGGAAACCGTTGGTCAGGAACGCGGCGATCGCTTCGTCGCCGGACTCCAGGGCGGCGACGGCCTCACGGCGCAGGCCCTTGCCCGCGCGGTCCAAGCTGCTGATGATCGCGACCCGGTTGTCCTGCACGGTCTGCTTCGGCAGCGTCTCGGCGAGGAAGGTCGAGATCTCGGTGTCCGAGCCGTAGAGGGCCGTGGCGGCGGCGGCCTTGACCCCCCTGCCACCGGTCAGCCACGCGCGGACGACCTTGGCCCGGTCGGTGTCCGGCAGCGGCACCGGCTCGGGCGCGGTGCCCTCGGCGGCCGCGGCGGTGGCCGGCCGCAGGACCGAAGGGGTGGCGGCGACGGCGGTCGCGGCCGCGAGCGCGCCGAGTACGCGGCGTCTGCTCCAGAACATTGTCTGCATGGGGAATTCCTCGCGAAAGCTGGATGAGGCCCACAGCGATCCTGCGGGCCGGGCTGACCACGGAATGCGGCGGATAGTCGTCACTGGATTGCGCCGACCTTAGCAACTCACTGAATCGTCGGCCGAGTTATTAACCGCCCGTTGGACCCGACTGCAATGCAAACCTTTATTCATCAGTGTCCGGACAATTCACCCCAGTCACCGTGCGTCGCTCACGGAATCTTCACAAATGAGGTGCTGGATCATCCCCCCGGTTCGTGTTGACTTGACGAGGTCCACGGGGTTGATCACCCGTCACACCCATGGCTCACGGCGGTAGATGAGCCATTTCAAGCCACCGGAACACCCCCTCGGATGCGGGGCCTGTTTCGCATGCCCGTGATGCCGTTTCGGACTGAGGAAGCGATGAGGAGAAACAGCACAATGACCCTGCGGAAGCGCAGAAATCGGCTTGCGGCGAGGATTCTCGGCGCTGCGGCGGCCGGCACCCTCGCGATCCTCGCGGTAACCACCGGTCTCCCTGAATCGTCCACCCAGGGGGCGTCCCCGGAACTTGTCGTGGACGAAGCCCCCGGCTATGCCGTTGAGGATTTCAACTACCCGTTTGCAGACGAGATTCTGGCTGAAAAGAACATTGTCCTGAAGCGCGGCGACGGCCACATCACCCTGGCCGACTGCGCGGTCGGCACCGGTCAGATCGAGATCTCGACCCGGATCAGCGAAGACAACCTCTGCTTCGACACCGTCGGCGACGAGGGCTGGCTGACCTTGGAGATCCCCGCCGTCTACTCCATCAAGGGCAACGACTACTCCACCACCGTCGACATGACCGTCGGCACCGAGGAGAAGACCGTCGAGGTCCGCAAGAACGCCTGGACCCCGGTGGGCGAGTCCGCGGACCCGCAGGGGCGCGACCACATGCTCGTTGAGATCCGGACGGTCAAGTAGCCGAGTCCAGGACGCCGTCCCGGTCCGGACCCGCTCCCCCGACCACCCTGCTCAGCCTTGTGATTGAGGTAACCACTCCCATGCATCCCAGCAGACTCTCCCGCGTCGCCGCGCTCGGTGCCGTCCTGGCCGCCGGGTCGCTGGCGCTGTCCGCGGTGCCCGCGGCCGCCGTCACCGGCGGAACCCCGGTCGCCGACGCGGACACCACCTACGCCTACACCGCCCAGATCATCGTCGGCGGGCACGACCGCGGCTGTTCCGCGGTCCTCGTGGACACCGAATGGCTGCTCACGGCCGCCAGCTGCTTCGCCGCAGACCCGGCCGTCTCGCTCGCGGTCACTCCCGGCGCCCCGTCGAAGGCGGTCACCGCCGTCATCGGACGCAGCGACCTCTCCAACTCCCAGGGCGCCGAGCGCCGTGTCGTCGAGCTCGTGCCGCGCACGGACCGTGACGTGGTCCTGGCCAGGCTGAACCGGCCGGTCACCGACGTGGCGCCCGCCGCCCTCGCGACCACCGCGCCCGCGGCCGGCCAGCAAGTGAAGTTCGCCGGGTACGGCCGTACCGCCGACGAGTGGGCCCCGCTCCGTCTGCACACCGGGGCGTACACCGTCGACTCGGTCGCCGCCACCTCCGCGAACGTGACCGGCGTGAACGGCGCGGCCGCCTGCATGGGCGACGCCGGAGGCCCGGTCGTCGTCGCGGGCACGCTCGTCGGCCTCAGCAGCCAGTCGCACCAGGGCGGTTGCTACGGCACGGACGCCGCGCAGACCGGGACCGGCGGTGTGATCTCCCGGGTGGACGACCTGGCCTCCTGGGTGAGCTCCAAGGTCCGCGCCCCCCGCATCACCGACTTCAACGGTGACGGGATCGAGGACATCGCCATCGCCGACCCGGCGGCCACGGTCGGCGGTGACACCAACGCGGGTCTCGTGCGGATCGTGTACGGCGGCGGCAAGGGGACCGCCGAGATCAACCAGGACCTCGACTGGGTGGCCGGCGCGGCCGAGCAGGGCGACTGGTTCGGTGACGCGATCGACACCGTCGACTACAACGAGGACGGCTACACCGACCTCGTCGTCGGCAGCACCCTGGAGGACGTCGGCAGTGCCGCCGACGCGGGTTTCGTCGACGTGCTCTACGGTGCCTCCGGCGGCCTCGGCGCCGGGCCGCTGAAGAACACCCACCTCGAACAGGGCGCGGGCACCGGCGCGATCAAGGCGTCGGCCCCCGGGGCCGGTGAACGGATGGGCGACTCCGTCGCCGCGGGCACCACCGCCGAGGGCGAGCCCTACCTCCTGATCGGTGTGCCTGGTGAGACCGTGAACGGGAAGGCCAAGGCAGGTATGGCCTTCTACCTGCGCGGCGGCACCAATGTGGCCATCCACCAGGACACGACCGACGTGCCCGGTGCCGTCGAGGCCGATGACGGGTTCGGCGCGGCCGTGGCCGGCGACGCCAACCACATCGCCGTCGGCGCGCCCAACGAGAACATCGGCGGTGACGACGCGGCCGGCAACCTGGCCGTCTTCTCCCACACCCTCCACGCCGAAGGTCACCCCAAGCCGCTGTTCGGCCTCGACCAGGACCTCGACAACGTCTCCGGGGGTGCCGAAGCCGGCGACGAATTCGGCTACGCGCTGACCCTTACCGATTACCGGCCTTCCGGGGCCGCGACGGCCAACGAGTCGATGCTCGCGATCGGTTCACCCGGTGAGGCCATGACCGTCGGCACCGCCTCCAAGGCGGCTGCCGGCCGTGTGGTCGTCGGCCGTGTCACCGCCGCCGGCACCTGGCAGGAGTCCCGCGAGTTGTGGCAGGGCACCGCCGACGACGACGTCTCCGGCACCGCCGAGGCCGGCGACCGTATGGGCGAGAGCCTGACCGCGGTGAACACCGACCCGCGCGCCGTCTCCACGACGGCCACCATGCGCCTCGCCGTCGGTGTCCCCGGTGAGGCCCTCGGCACCACCGCCAACGCGGGTGCCGTTCACACCTTCTCCCTGGTCGCCGCAGCCGGCGCCAACGACAGGTGGATCGAAGCCGGTGACGGCGACGGTATCCCCGGTCCCCCCGGCGCCAACCAGTACCTGGGCCGCAACATCCACTACACCGGCACCCACCTGTACGTGGGCATGCCGTACGGCCCCGGCCTCGGCGCTCTGTACGCCCTGCCCATGTCGAACACCGTCGTCGGCGGCGCCGTCGCCCCGGTGACCGCCTACAAGCCCGGCACGGGCGGTCTGCCCAACGTCGGCACGCGATTCGGCGCGCAGGCACGGTAGGCGTCGCACGCGACACCCATCGGCCGGAACAAGGGCGGAGCCCCGAGAACCGAAAGGGTTCTCGGGGCTCCGCCCTTGTTCCGTGGCGTGTCCGGATCCACCGGCACCCCCGGGAACGGCTCGAGGGCCCCGACCGTGTGGTCGGAGCCCTCGAGGGAGCACGTGTCCGAGGGGGGACTTGAACCCCCACGCCCGATAAAGGGCACTAGCACCTCAAGCTAGCGCGTCTGCCATTCCGCCACCCGGACAAGGTGTCTGTCGCATGCGGGGTGGCCCCCCGCGGCGACAAGGACAACCATACCAAGGTTTCGCAGTGCCTTTCACCTGCGTTTCCTTCGCCCGGGAGGCGGTGCGGACAGCAGCGTGCGCGGCCGGGCCGCGACGGGCTCAGGGCGTCAGCCGGTGGTCCGGGAAGTTGCCCGGCAGCCTCTCCCCCGCCGGGCCCCGGGTCACCGCCCGGACGAGGAGCTCGCCGCCGACGAAGGCGCCGCGCCAGGACGCCCCGAAGCCGCCGAACAGCTCGTCCCGGTCACCGCGGGAGCGGGGCACCCCGTGGCCGATCTTGAAGGCGCGGATGTGCGGGGCCAGCCGGTCGAAGGTGGACCGCTCGTCCGTGGAGAGGGTGGCCACCAGGGCGCCGTTGGACGCGTTCATGGCGGCCAGCAGTTCTGCCTCCGTGTCGACCAGGACGATCGTGTCGACCGGGCCGAACGGCTCCGCGTGGTGCAGCGGGGAGGAGCGCGGCGGGTTGAGCAGCGTGACGGGCCGGACGTACGCCGACGTGTCCTGCCCGGGCAGGAAGCGGGCGCCGGCCGGCGTGCCCCGGTGCAGCGGGACGGCGCCCCGGTCGATGGCCTCGGCGACCTGGTCGTGGAGCTCCTTCGCCTTCGCCGCGTTGATCACCGGACCGAGGTCGAGCGCCGGGTACGGGTCGCCGGGGTGCTCGACGGCGAGGGGGTGGCCGATCCGCAGGGTGCGCACGGCCGGGAGGTAGGCGGCGAGGAACTCGTCGAAGAGGCTGCGCTGGACGACGAAGCGCGGGTAGGCCGTGCAGCGCTGCTTGCCGTAGTCGAACAGCTTGGGGATCACCGCGCCCAGGGTGTCCCAGTCGGAGTAGTTCCAGATGCCCCAGGTGTTCAGTCCCTCCTGTTCGAGGATGTGGCGTTTGCCCAGGTCGGCGACTGCCGTGGCGACCGCCGCACCGGTGTCGCGTCCGCCGACGAAGGAGACGCAGCCGATCTCCGGCGCCCGCACCAGTGCCTCGGACAGCTCGCCCCCGCTGCCGCTGACGAGGGTGACCGGGATGCCCTCGCGGGCGGCGAGCGCCGTGGCCAGGGTGAGGCAGGCGACGCCGCCGTCGGTCGGGGTCTTGGCGACGACCGCGTTGCCGGCCAGCGCCTGCACCAGCAGGGCGTGGACCAGCACGCTCATCGGGTAGTTCCAGCTCGCGATGTTGGAGACGGGGCCGTCGAGCGGGGTGCGGCCGTCGAGCATGGCGTCGATGCCGTCGACGTACCAGCGGACGCCGTCGATGGCCCGGTCTACGTCGGCGCGGGCCAGTCGCCAGGGCTTGCCGATCTCCCAGACGAGCAGCAGGGCGAGCAGGTCGCGGTGCTCGGCGAGCGCGTCCAGGGTGGCGGCGACGCGGGCCCGGCGTTCCGGCAGCGGGACGTGCCGCCAGGCGCGGTGCTGGTCCAGGGCCGCCCGCACGGCCTGCCGGGCGGTGGCCCGGTCCAGGCGGGGCGGGCCCGCGACGGGGCCGCCGTCCACGGGGCTGACGGCGGGCAGGGACCGTCCGTCCGCCTGCCACGTGGCGTTCCAGAGGTTCAGGACGCGGTCGTCCCGGAAGGCTTCCGGGGCGACGGTCAGGCAGCGCTGCCAGGCGTCGGCCCAGGCGGTGCCGGACTTGAGGGTGAGGGTGGGTGTCATACGGTTCGCTCCGCTCTCGGTGCACGGTCGAGAGATCAGGGGTGGCCCCGGGGGTCCGGGCGAGGAACAGGTACGGCTGCCCGGCCCCGCGAGGGTTCAGCTGCCGGCGTCCAGGACGGCCAGGACCTGCCGGGCCGTCTCCGTGGGCGTGCGGCCGACCCGCACGCCGGCCGCCTCCAGTGCCTGCTGCTTCGCCCGCGCCGTACCGGAGGATCCGGAGACGATCGCGCCTGCGTGGCCCATGGTGCGGCCCTCGGGGGCGGTGAAGCCGGCGATGTAGCCGACGACGGGCTTGGTGACGTGGTCGCGGATGTAGGCCGCCGCGCGTTCCTCCGCGTCGCCGCCGATCTCGCCGATGAGCACGATCAGGTCGGTGTCGGGGTCGTCCTGGAAGGCGGCCAGGCAGTCGATGTGGGTGGTTCCGACGACGGGGTCGCCGCCGATGCCGACGCAGGTGGAGAAGCCGATGTCCCGCAGTTCGTACATGAGCTGGTAGGTGAGGGTGCCGGACTTGGAGACCAGGCCGATGCGGCCGGGCTTGGTGATGTCGGCGGGGATGATGCCCGCGTTGGACTGGCCGGGGCTGATCAGGCCGGGGCAGTTGGGGCCGATGACGCGGGTACCCCGCCGGCGGGCGTGGGCGAGGAAGGCGACTGAGTCGTGGACGGGGACACCCTCGGTGATGACCACCGCGAGCCCGATGCCGGCGTCGGCGGCCTCGGTCACCGCCGCCCTGGTGAAGGCGGGCGGCACGAAGACCACGGTGACATCGGCTCCCGTCGCGTCCATGCCCTCGGCGACGGAGCCGAAGACGGGGACGGAACTGGGGGCACCTCCCAGGCCGTCCGGGCCCGGGGGGACCTCGAAGTCGACGGTGCGGCCGGCCTTGCGCGGGTTGACGCCGCCGACGACGTTCGTGCCGGCGGCGAGCATCCGCCGGGTGTGCTTCATGCCCTCGCCGCCGGTCATGCCCTGGACGAGGATCTTGCTCTCCTTGGTGAGGTGGATCGCCATGTCGTCCGGTCTCCTCAGGGTGTGGTGGCGAGGTGGGCGGCCCGGCTCGCGGCGCCGTCCATGGTGGTGACCTGTTCGACGAGCGGATGCGCGCGCTCCCCGAGAAGGGCCCGTCCGCGTTCCGCGTTGTTGCCGTCCAGACGCACGACGAGCGGCTTGGTGAGCCGTACGGTGTCCAGCGCGCGGACGATGCCGTCGGCGACCGCGTCGCAGGCGGTGATGCCGCCGAAGACGTTGACGAAGACGGACTTCACCGACGGGTCGGAGAGGACGACGGACAGTCCGTCGGCCATGACCTGGGCGGAGGCACCGCCGCCGATGTCGAGGAAGTTGGCGGGGCGGGCGCCGCAGCCGGCGACCACGTCGAGGGTGGACATGACGAGTCCGGCGCCGTTGCCGATGACGCCGACCTCGCCGTCGAGCTTGACGTAGTTGAGGCCCTTGGCGGCCGCCGCCGCTTCCAGCGGGTCGTGGCCCGTGTCCGCCTCGTCACCCCAACGCGCTTGCCGGAAACGGGCGTTGTCGTCGAGGGTGACCTTGCCGTCGAGCGCCATGATCTGTCCGTCGCGGGTGCGGACCAGCGGGTTGACCTCCACGAGGAGGGCGTCCTCACCGACCAGGACGTCCCACAGGCGCACCAGGACGTCGACGGTGCGCGCGGGCAGCCCCGCGGCGTCGGCGATGCGGGCCGCGACCGCCGGAGTGACGCCCTCGGCCGGGTCGACGGGTACGCGCGCCACGGCGTCGGGGCGGGTGGCGGCGACCTCCTCGATGTCCATGCCCCCTTCGGCGGAGGCGATGGCGAGGAAGCGGCCGGCGGCGCGGTCCAGGACGTAGGAGACGTAGAACTCGCTCTCGATGTCGACGGGTTGGGCCAGCATCACGGTGCCGACCGTGTGGCCCTTGATGTCCATGCCGAGGATCTGGCGTGCGGTGAGTTCGGCGGCGGCGGGGTCGGCGGCGAGTTTGACGCCGCCCGCCTTGCCGCGTCCGCCGGTCTTCACCTGGGCCTTGACGACCACGCGGCCGCCGAGCCTGCGGGCGATCTCGCGGGCCCGCTTGGGCGAGCCGGTGACCTCGGCCCGCGGCACCACGATGCCGTGGTCTGCGAAGAGTTCCCTTGCCTGGTGTTCGTACAGGTCCATCTCGGCTCCTGTCTGCGAAGTCGCCGGAGGGTCCGGTGGGGGCCGGGGACCGGCGACCGAAAAGTGCCGCGCACCCCCTGGACACCACCCATCGGATGCGGGATAACAAGCTTCATACAGTATTCGTCGACTGTATGCAATGTACCGCGACAGCGTTCCCCGCCCCCTAGGAAAGGGACAGGACCTCGCCATGCCCGACGACACCCAGGACGTCATCTCCGGCGGTCATCTCGTTGCCAAGGCCCTCAAGGCCGAGGGCGTCGACCGCATCTACACACTGTGCGGCGGCCACATCATCGACATCTACGACGGCTGCGTCGACGAGGGCATCGAGGTCGTCGACGTACGGCACGAGCAGGTCGCCGCGCACGCCGCCGACGGCTACGCGCGCATCACAGGGAAACCCGGCTGCGCGGTGGTCACGGCGGGACCGGGCACCACCGACGCGGTCACCGGGGTCGCCAACGCCTTCCGCGCGGAGTCGCCGATGCTGCTGATCGGCGGCCAAGGGGCTCTGACCCAGCACAAGATGGGGTCGCTGCAGGACCTGCCGCACGTCGACATGATGAACCCCGTCACCAAGTTCGCGGCGACCGTGCCGGACACGGCGCGCGCCGCGGACATGGTGTCGATGGCCTTCCGCGAGTGCTACCACGGCGCGCCCGGGCCCTCCTTCCTGGAGATCCCGCGCGACGTGCTGGACGCGAAGGTGCCCGCCGACAAGGCGCGGGTGCCCCGGGAGGGCGCCTACCGGGCCTCCACCCGCTCGCCCGGCGACCCGGAGGCGGTCGAGAAGCTGGCCGACCTGCTGGTGCACGCCGAGAAGCCGGCGATCCTGCTGGGCAGCCAGGTGTGGACGACCCGGGGCACCGAGGCCGCCGTCGAGCTGGTCCGCACCCTCAACGTCCCCGCGTACATGAACGGGGCGGGGCGCGGCACCCTGCCGCCCGGGGACCCGCACCACTTCCAGCTGTCGCGCCGGTACGCGTTCTCCAACGCCGACGTCATCGTCATCGTCGGCACGCCCTTCGACTTCCGCATGGGCTACGGCAAGCGGCTCTCCCCCGCCGCGACGGTCGTGCAGATCGACCTCGACTACCGCACGGTGGGCAAGAACCGCGACATCGACCTCGGCATCGTCGGGGACGCGGGGCTGGTGCTGAAGGCGGTGACCGAGGCGGCCTCGGGGCGGGTCAACGGCGGTGCGTCCAGGCGCAAGGAGTGGCTGGACGAGCTGCGGGCCGCCGAGCAGACCGCGCTCGACAAGCGGCTGCCGCAGCTGCGCTCGGACGCCTCCCCCATCCACCCGTACCGGCTGGTGAGCGAGATCAACGACTTCCTCACCGAGGACTCGATCTACATCGGCGACGGCGGCGACATCGTCACCTTCTCCGGGCAGGTCGTGCAGCCCAAGTCGCCCGGTCACTGGATGGACCCGGGGCCACTCGGGACGCTCGGTGTCGGCGTGCCGTTCGTGCTGGCCGCCAAGCAGGCCCGGCCGGACAAGGAGGTCGTCGCGCTGTTCGGCGACGGCGCGTTCTCCCTCACCGGCTGGGACTTCGAGACGCTGGTCCGCTACGACCTGCCGTTCGTCGGCATCGTCGGCAACAACTCCTCGATGAACCAGATCCGTTACGGCCAGGCCGCCAAGTACGGCAAGGACCGCGAGCGGGTCGGCAACACCCTCGGGGACGTCCGCTACGACGAGTTCGCGCGGATGCTCGGCGGCCACGGCGAGGAGGTCCGCGACCCCGCCGACATCGGGCCCGCGCTGCGCCGCGCCCGGGAGTCGGGCAAGCCGTCGCTGATCAACGTCTGGGTGGATCCCGACGCGTACGCCCCCGGAACCATGAACCAGACCATGTACAAGTGAGGTGAACGCCCGTGACCCCCAAGGCACTTGAGGGCATCCGCGTCCTCGACATGACCCACGTCCAGTCCGGGCCCTCCGCGACCCAGCTGCTGGCCTGGCTCGGCGCGGACGTCGTCAAACTGGAGGCACCGACCGGCGACATCACGCGCAAGCAGCTGCGTGACCTGCCGGACGTCGACTCCCTCTACTTCACGATGCTCAACTGCAACAAGCGGAGCATCACCCTCAACACCAAGACCGAGCGCGGCAAGGAGATCCTCACCGAGCTGATCCGGCGCTCGGACGTCATGGTCGAGAACTTCGGGCCGGGCGCGGTCGACCGGATGGGGTTCACCTGGGACCGCATCAGGGAGATCAACCCGCGCATCGTCTACGCCTCCATCAAGGGCTTCGGGGACGGGCCCTACACCGCCTTCAAGGCGTACGAGGTCGTCGCGCAGGCGATGGGCGGTTCGATGTCGACCACCGGTTTCGAGGACGGGCCGCCGCTCGCCACGGGCGCCCAGATCGGCGACTCGGGCACCGGCGTGCACGCGGTGGCCGGCATCCTCGCCGCGCTGTTCCAGCGGGAGCGCACCGGGCGCGGGCAGCGGGTGAACGTGGCCATGCAGCACGCGGTGCTCAACCTCTGCCGGGTGAAGCTGCGCGACCAGCAGCGCCTGGCGCACGGGCCGCTCGCCGAGTACCCGAACGAGGACTTCGGCGACGAGGTGCCCCGCTCCGGCAACGCGTCCGGAGGCGGTCAGCCCGGCTGGGCCGTGAAGTGCGCGCCGGGCGGCCCGAACGACTACGTGTACGTCATCGTGCAGCCCGTCGGCTGGAAGCCGGTCAGCGAGCTCATCGGCCGGCCCGAGCTGGCGGACGACCCCGAGTGGGCGACGCCGGAGGCCCGGCTGCCGAAGCTGAACAAGATGTTCCAGCTGATCGAGGAGTGGTCCTCGACGCTCCCCAAGTGGGAGGTGCTGGAGCGGCTCAACGCGCACAACATCCCGTGCGGGCCGATCCTGTCCACCAAGGAGATCATCGAGGACCGCTCGCTGGTCGCCAACGAGATGGTGGTGACGGTCCCGCATCCCGAGCGCGGCGAGTTCGTCACCGTGGGCAGCCCGCTGAAGCTGTCCGACTCCCCCGTGGACGTGGTCGCCTCCCCGCTGCTCGGCGAGCACAACGAAGAGGTCTACGTCGGCGAACTCGGCCTCGGCGACGAGGAAGTGCGCCTGCTCAAGTCGAACGGGGTGATCTGACGTGATGGCCGAGGACCGGGCGTCGAAGGTGCGCGCGCTGCTGGACGCGGTGCGTGCCGAGGGGCGGACCGCGCTCACCGCGCCCGAGGGCAAGGTGATCGCCGACGCGTACGGCATCGCCGTGCCCGGGGAGGAGCTGGCGCGGGACGTCGACGAGGCGGTGGCGTGCGCGGCGCGGCTGGGCGGGCCCGTCGTGATGAAGATCGTGTCCCCGGACATCCTGCACAAGACCGACGCCGGCGGTGTGGTCGTGGGCGTCGAGGGCGCGGCGGACGTGCGGGCGGCGTTCTGCCGGATCGTGGAGAACGCCCGGGCGTACGACCCCGGGGCGCGCATCGAGGGCGTGCAGGTGCAGGAGTTGCTGCCGCGGGGCCAGGAGGTCATCGTCGGCGCGGTCACCGACCCGACGTTCGGGAAAGTGGTGGCGTTCGGGCTCGGCGGGGTGCTCGTCGAGGTGCTGAAGGACGTCACGTTCCGGCTGGCGCCGGTGGACGCCGCCGAGGCGCTGTCGATGCTGGACTCGATCCGGTCGGCGGAGATCCTCACCGGGGTGCGGGGCCAGGAGGGCGTGGACCGGTGGGCGGTCGCCGAGCAGATCCGGCGGGTGTCCGAACTGGTCACGGACTTCCCGGAGATCGCCGAGGTGGACCTCAACCCGGTGATCGCCACGCCGGCCGGAGCGGTCGCGGCCGACATCCGGGTGATCCTCGCGGAGGGGGTGCCCAAGGAGCGGCGCCGGTACTCCCGGGAGGAGATCCTCACCTCCATGCGGCGGCTGATGCAGCCGCGGTCGGTGGCGGTGATCGGCGCGTCCAGCGAGCCCGGCAAGATCGGCAACTCGGTGATGCGCAACCTCGTCGACGGCGGCTTCGCCGGGGAGATCCATCCGGTGAACCCCAAGGCCGATGACATCTTGGGCCGCAAGGCGTACAAGAGTGTCACCGACGTTCCCGGCGAGGTGGATGTGGCGGTCTTCGCGATTCCCGCCCGGTTCGTGGCCTCGGCGCTGGAGGAGGTGGGGCGCAAGCGGATCCCGAACGCCGTCCTCATCCCCTCCGGCTTCGCCGAGACCGGTGAGCAGGCGCTGCAGGACGAGATCGTGGAGATCGCCGAGCGGCTGGGCATCCGGATCCTCGGGCCCAACATCTACGGCTACTACTCGACCTGGCAGGACCTGTGCGCCACGTTCTGCACGCCCTACGACGTCAAGGGCGGGGTGGCGCTGACCAGCCAGTCGGGCGGCATCGGCATGGCGATCCTGGGCTTCGCGCGGACCACGAAGACGGGCGTCTCGGCGATCGTCGGCCTCGGCAACAAGTCGGACCTCGACGAGGACGACCTGCTGACCTGGTTCGGGGAGGACCCGCACACCGAGTGCATCGCGATGCACCTGGAGGACCTCAAGGACGGGCGCGCGTTCGTCGAGGCCGCGCGGGCGACCGTGCCGAAGAAGCCGGTGGTGGTGCTGAAGGCGGGCCGTACGGCGGCGGGCGCCAGGGCCGCGGGCTCGCACACCGGGGCGCTCGCGGGCGACGACGCCGTGTACGACGACATCCTGCGGCAGGCCGGCGTGATCCGGGCGCCGGGTCTCAACGACATGCTGGAGTACGCGCGGGCGCTGCCCGTGCTGCCCGCTCCGCAGGGCGACAACGTCGTGATCATCACCGGGGCGGGCGGCAGCGGGGTGCTCCTGTCGGACGCGGTGACGGACAACGGGCTGACGCTGATGGAGATCCCGCCCGATCTGGACGCGGCCTTCCGGGAGTTCATCCCGCCGTTCGGGGCCGCCGGCAACCCGGTGGACATCACCGGGGGCGAGCCGCCGTCGACGTACGAGGCGACGATCCGGCTGGGACTCGAGGACCCGCGCATCCACGCGCTGGTGCTCGGCTACTGGCACACGATCGTCACACCCCCCATGGTGTTCGCCGAACTCACCGCGCGCGTGGTGGCCGAGTTCCGCGAGAAGGGCATCTCCAAGCCCGTGGTGGCCTCGCTCGCCGGAGACGTGGAGGTCGAGGAGGCCTGCCAGTACCTCTTCGAGCGCGGCGTCGTGGCTTACCCGTACACGACCGAGAAGCCGGTGGCCGTCCTCGGCGCCAAGTACCGCTGGGCGCGGGCGGCCGGACTCCTGGGAGGCGGCTCATGAGCTGAACGGAACCGGGCGGCCGGCCGGCGGGTGCGCGCCGGCCGGTCCCGGACCCGGGCGCGCACGAAAGGCACGGGACAGGGGGCGCTGGCCAGTTCTTTCGACGCAAGGGGTGCAAACTACATGACAACCACGGATGTCACACGGGTCGTCCCCTATCGGGAGGTGACCGACAGGAACGGGCGGGTCTACCGCGTCGGCGAGACCGACGTCGACATCATGGGCCGCAAGCGCAAGTGGATGGTGATCCTGCCCTGGGTCGGCATGATGGGCATCTCCTCTGCCGAGTACGCGTTCGCGTCGGCGGAGGACACGCTCCACGAGGCCCACAGCTGGTCCAGCGGCAGCATCTACTGGATGATGACCGCCTGGGTGTTCTGCCAGGCCGCGGTGGCCTTCCCGGCGGGCCGGCTGCGGGAGAACGGCAAGCTGCCCGCGCGGTGGGCGATGATGCTCGGCTCGGTCGGCACGCTGCTCGGCTATCTCTCGCTGGCGTTCGCGCCGCATGTCGCGCTGGCCTTCATCGGGTTCGGCGTGTTCAGCGGCATGGGCGCCGGCATGGTGTACGCGACCTGCGTCAACATGGTCGGCAAGTGGTACCCGGAGCGCAAGGGCGGCAAGACCGGCTTCGTCAACGGCGGTTTCGCCTACGGGTCGGTGCCCTTCGTCTTCATCTTCCACGGCTACATGGACGGCTCCAACTTCCGCTGGGTGCTGGTCTCCTCCGGTGTCTTCCTCGCCGCGGTGGTGGCCGTCGCCGGCTTCTACTTCCGCGACCCGCCGAAGAACTGGTGGCCGGACTCCATCGACCCGCTGAACCCGCCGGACGACCCGCGGGCCCGGCGTTCGCTCGAGAAGAACCCCCCGGCCGTGAAGCAGTACTCGCCCCTGGAGGCGTGGCGGACCGGCCGGGTGGCGCTGATGTGGTTCTGTCTCGCCTGCACCTCCGGCGTGAACATCTTCGGCATCGCCTTCCAGGTGGACATCGGTGAGCACGCGGGCTTCGCGGCCGGCATCGTGGCCACCGCGATGTCGCTCAAGGCGATCGTCAACGGCACCGGGCGCGGCGTGATCGGCTGGCTCTCCGACCTCTACGGCCGCAAGCAGTGTCTGCTGTACGTGTGCGTGATCCTGGGCCTGGCCCAGTTCGGCATCATCTGGTCGGCGGAGATCAAGAACCTGCCGCTGTTCCTGGTCTTCTCCGCGATCTCCGGCTTCGGCGGCGGTGCCATCTTCCCGATGTTCGCGGCGCTGACCGCGGACTACTTCGGGGAGAACAACAACGCCACCAACTACGGGATGGTCTACAGCTCCAAGCTGGTCTCGGGTCTCGGCGCGGGCATGGGGTCCGTGGTCGTCGCCGCCTGGGGCTACAACGGCGCCTTCGGGCTCGCGGGCGGCATCTCGCTGTTCGCCGGGTTCGTCGCGCTGTTCCTGACCCCGCCGGGACGGACCAGGAAGAAGCAGGTGACGCCCAACCCCCGTCCGCTCGGGGAGGGTTGACGGGCGGTACCCGCGGCCGGGCGACGGACCGGGCGGCCCCTCCCAGGTACGGGAGGGGCCGCCCGGTCCGTCGTCGCCCGGTCAGCGGCGGCGCTTGCGCAGGGCCGCCATGTTGTCATAGCTGATCTTGGCCTCGCGCAGCGACTGCGCGGGGTCGGTGGCGCTCGGGGAGTTGTCGTCCTCCACCATCGGGTTGCGGTAGTGGGTCAGGCCCACCCGGGAGAAGAACGTCGTGTAGTCGATGTCCCCGGTGCCGAACGGCACCATGTCCCAGCCCATGCCGTTGGTGGTGTCGACCACCCCGTCCTTGGCGTGGAACAGCGGGTAGCGCTTGTTGTACCGGGTGACCAGGCCCGCCGGGTCGAAGACGTTCCGGCGGGTGGAGCCGTCGGGGGCGGTGTAGGTGTGGAACTTGTACTGGGCGACGTGCGCCCAGAAGATGTCCATCTCCAGCCAGACCGTCTTCGGGTCGGTGACCTTCAGGAAGTACTCCAGCTTCCGGATGCCCGAACTGCGGGTCGGCCGGCCCTGGTCGTCCAGCGGGCCCCGGTCGAGCAGGAAGCCGTACGCGCTGTCGTGGTTGTGGGTGTAGAGCTTGATGCCCGCACGGCGGGCGATCTCACCGAGGGCGTTCCACTTGTCGGCGGCCACGTCCCAGTCGGCGCGGTAGGAGCTGCCGGTGGGGTCGCCACCGGTGCCCATGTGGTCCATGCCGAGGATGTTGGCGATCTCCAGGTGCTTCTTGAAGGTGTCCTTGTCGGCGGCGGTCAGGGGCCAGGACGACGGGATGAATCCGTGGTTGCCCTGGGCCCGCAGGCCGTACTCGTCGAGCCAGGAGCGCAGCAGCCGGGCGCCCTCGACCGACTCCAGGCTCGCGCCGCCCGGGGCGTTCGCGTGCTGGTTGTAGCCGGCGAACTCGACCTGCCGGTAACCGTGCCGGGCGAGCTGCTTGAAGACCTCGCGGAAGCCGGAGGGCAGGTCGCCGGCGAGCGGGTCGCGGGCGGTGGCGTCGCGCACGGTGTAGAGGATGATGCCGCGCTTGTGCGGCGGGACCAGCACCTGACCGCGACCGTGGTCGTGGCCATGGCCGTGGCCGTGGTCTCTGCCGTGGGCCAGGGCGGGGGCGGCGGCGAAGACCGGGGCGGCGACGGCGCCGGCCGCCACGGCGGTGCAGGTGCTCAGGAAGCGGCGCCGGCCGACGCCGAGGCTGCGGCGCAGCGCCTCGTCAGGGGTGTCGGTCAGAGGGGCGGCGTCGCTGCGCGAGGGATCGGAGTACGGGGTCACGGGTGCCTGCCTTCTCGGTCGTGGCCGGTCCCGGCGGCTGCGGGACGGCCGTTGTCAGTGCCGTGTGTTTCACTCTCGGTAGTCGGATCTCGGCGGCCGTGCGTGGTGCGGTGTCAGCCGAGCCCGGCGAGCCGGAGCAGGAGTTGTTTCACGTCGGTGGCCGCGACGCGGTCTCCGACAGCGCGGGGGGTGGAGCAGATGAGGAGCGGACCGTCGTCGTCGCTCGCGGGGAGGCGGCCGTGGCTGCCGCGGACAGGTGAGGCGTCGAGAGGCACGACCGCCATGCGGTAGCGCATGCCGAGCTTCTTGCGCGCCAGCGCGCCGGCCGCCTTGACCTTGACGTAGGGGTCGTGCGGGTCCATGAAGAGCTCGACCGGGTCGTAGCCGGGTTTGCGGTGGATCTCGACGAGCTGCGCGAAGTCGGGCGCGCGGTCGTCGTCGAGCCAGTAGTAGTACGTGAACCAGGCGTCGGGTTCGGCGACGGCGACGAGCTCACCGGCCCGCGGGTGGTCGAGGTGGTGGGCCTTCTTGCCCTCGTCGTCGAGGAGCTGCTCGATGCCGGGCAGTCCGTCCAGGGCTTCCCTGGCCGCGTCCAGGTCCTCGGGGCGGCGTACGTACACGTGGGCGATCTGGTGGTCGGCGACCGCGAAGGCGCGGGAGGCCATCGGGTCGAGGTACTCCATGCCGTCCTGGGTGTGGACCTCGAGCAGGCCGGCGCGGCGCAGGGCGCGGTTGATGTCCACCGGCCGGTTCACGCGGGTGATGCCGTACTCGGACAGGGCGACGACGGTGCGGCCCTCGGCGCGGGCGTCGTCGAGGAGCGGGGCGAGGGCCGCGTCGAGGTCGGTGGCGGCCTTCAGGGAGCGCGGGTCGTCGGGACCGAAGCGCTGCAGGTCGTAGTCGAGGTGAGGGAGGTAGCAGAGCGTCAGGTCGGGGTGGCGGGTGTGCATGATGTGGCGGGTGGCGTCGATGATCCACCGGCTGGACACCAGGTCGGCGCCGGGTCCCCAGAAGTGGAACAGCGGGAAGGTGCCGAACTTCTCGGTGAGTTCGTCGTGCAGGGCGGGCGGCCGGGTGTAGCAGTCGGGTTCCTTGCGGCCGTCGGCGTAGTAGACGGGGCGGGGGGTGACGGTGATGTCGGTGTCCGCGCCCATGGCGTACCACCAGCAGATGTTGGCGACGGTGTAGCCGGGGTGGGCGCGGCGGGCGGCGTCCCAGAGCTTGTCGCCGGAGACGAGGCCGTTGTGCTGCCGCCACAGCAGGACGTCGCCGAGTTCGCGGAAGTACCAGCCGTTGCCGACGATGCCGTGTTCCGAGGGCATGGTGCCGGTGAGGAAGGTGGACTGGGCGGCGCAGGTGACGGCGGGCAGGACGGTGCCGAGCGGGGCCCGGGAGCCGGACTGCCCGAGGGACTTCAGGTGCGGCATGTGGTCGAGCAGGCGCGGGGTGAGGCCGACGACGTCGAGGACGAGCAGGGGGGTGGGGTCGCTCATGGGAGTTCCTTCAGGCCGAGGTCCGTCAGCAGGTCGCGGGCCAGGGTGAGTTCGGCGGCGATGCCGTCGGCGAGCTGGGTGCGGCCGCGGGGGCGCAGCTCGGGCGGGAGGGCCTGCCAGGTGTAGGTCTCCACCTCCAGGTGGTGGGTGAGCGGGTGCGGGCCGCCGACCAGCCGGGTCAGCACGGAGGTCAGGACGGGGAGCGTGGAGGTGAGGGGCGCGGCGGGGGCCGCGTGCAGCGGGACGTGGAAGTGGGAGCGCCAGGGGCCCCCGTCGGGCAGGGCGTCGCCGGCCAGGGCCTCGTCGAGGTCGTCGGTGCCGCGCAGGCCCGCGGCCGTGGCCGTGCGGGTCTGGTGCAGGAAGCGGGGTTCGGCGAAGGCGGCCAGGGCCTCACGGACCTCGGGGAGGTGCGGCTGTTCGGCGTGCAGGGCGGCGGACAGCTGGGACTTGACCACGCGGACGCCCGCGCGGCCGAGGTCGTCCAGGGCGGTGTGCGGGTCTTCGAAGGAGGTGGCGAGGTGACAGGTGTCGACGCAGATGCCGACGCGGTCGTGGCCGACCGCGGTGAGGGGAGCGATGGCGTCACGAGTGGTCTCGACGACGCAGCCCGGTTCGGGTTCCAGGGCGACGCGGACGGAGCGTCCGGTCAGCTCCTGGAGCGCGTCGAGCCGCTCGGCGAGGGTGCGCAGGGCGGTGCGGGCGGTTTCGGCGCGCTCGTCGTCGTAGGCGGTGCGCCAGGCCAGCGGCAGGGTGGAGATGCTGCCCTCGGTGACGTCGTCGGGGAGCAGTCCGGCCAGCACGCGGGCGAGGGCGGTGGTGTGCTCCAGGCGTTCGGGGTCGGCCCAGTCCGGTGTGTAGACGCGGTACTTGACCTCCTCGGCGCCGAAGCCCTCGTAGGGGAAGCCGTTGAGGGTGACGACCTCCAGGCCGCGCCGTTCCAGTTCGCAGCGCAGTCCGCGCAGGGCGGCGGGGTCGGTCACCAGGGCGCGGGCGGCGTCCTTGGCCAGCCACAGGCCGATGCCGAGCCGGTCCCGGCCGAGGCGCCGGCGGACGGGCTCGCAGTGGTCGCGGAGCTGGGCGAGGACGCCGTCGAGGGTCTCGGCCGGGTGGACGTTGGTGCAGTAGGCGAGGTGGACGGTGGAGCCGTCGGGGTGGCGGAAGCGCATGGCTCACGCCCCCGTGGCGGAGGCGGCGTCCGGCCGTGGCTCGTCTCTGGGGGCGCCGCGCAGGATGGAGTTGCCCTCGTGGGTGGCGCCGGGGGCGGTGACGTCGAGGTTCAGGCGGCCGCTGAGGCCGTAGAAGGCGACCGGGTTGCGCCACAGCACGCGGTCGACGTCGTCCTCGGTGAAGCCCTCGGCGAGCATCAGGTCGGCGACCTTGCGGGTCTTCAGCGGGTCGCTCCTCCCCCAGTCGGCGGCGGAGTTCACCAGCACCTGCTCGGGGCCGTGGGCGCGCAGGATGGCGACCATCCGTTCCTCGTCCATCTTGGTGTCGGGATAGACGGAGAAGCCGAGCCAGGCGCCGCTGTCCTTGGCCTCCTTGACGGTGGTCTCGTTGAGGTGGTCGATCAGCACCCGCTCCACCGGCAGCGCGGACTCGCGGACCACGTCGAGGGTGCGGCGCAGTCCGGCGAGCTTGTCGCGGTGCGGGGTGTGCACCAGCGCGGGCAGGCCGTGGTCGGCGGCCATCTGCAGCTGGGCGGCGAGGGCGGTGTCCTCGGCGGGGGTCATGGAGTCGTAGCCGATCTCGCCGACGGCCACGACGTTGTCCTTGACCAGATAGCGGGGCAGCGCGTCCAGGACGGGTGCGCAGCGCGGGTCGCCCGCCTCCTTGGGATTGAGGGCGAGGGTGCAGTGGTGGGCGATGCCGTACTGGGCGGCGCGGAAGGGTTCCCAGCCGAGGAGGGAGTCGAAGTAGTCGAAGAAGGAGGCCGGGGAGGTGCGGGGCTGGCCGAGCCAGAAGGAGGGCTCGACGACGGCGCGGACGCCCGCGGCGTACATGGCCTCGTAGTCGTCGGTGGTGCGCGACGTCATGTGGATGTGGGGGTCGAAGATGCGCATCAGGACTCCTTGCCGTGGGGGACGTCCGGGCCGTGCGGGTGGTCCGTGCCGGGTGCCGGGCCGGTGGACTCGGTCAGGGCCAGGACGTGGTGCAGGTCCTCCGGGACGGTGCGGCCGGCGGCGGTGCGCTCGGCGGCGTAGTCGCCGAGCATGCGGGCGAGTTCGCCGTCGCCCCGGGCACGCCGGGCGAGGTCGGCGACCAGGTCCACGCGGACGCCGGTGAACAGGCACTTCAGTACGGCGTGCCGCCAGGCGTGGGCGTCGAGGTGGCGGGCTCCGTAGGGGCCGAGCGCGGCGGCGACCAGCCGGGTGTCGTTGGTGCGCAGGGCGTCCTCGACGAGCGGGAGCGCCTCCGGTCCGGGCACCAGGTGGGGCAGGGCATGCAGGACGGCGCGGCGTTCGTCGGCGGTGCCCTGGAAGTAGACCCGGGTCAGGGCGCCGGCGTCGGCGCGGGCCGCGTGCAGGATGAGGACGCGGGCGGCCTCGGCGTGCTCGGGGCCGCAGCGGCGGCCCGCCTCGGCGAGGCGCAGTTCCCACACCGAGATCGGTCCGTGGGTACCGGGGTGGGCGGTGGCCTCGTCCAGGGCCTGGTCGAACCAGGCACGGGCGGCGCCGTCGAGCCGTGCCGCGAGGTGGCGGCGCAGGTCCGCGGGCGGGGTGAGGGCGGGGGTGGTGCCGTCACCGGGGGTGGCCGGTCTGCCGGTGGTGTCGGCCTCCGGGCCGGCCGGGATCGCGTGCGGGCGGGTCATGGGGTGGTGCTCCCTTCGGGGGTGGCGGAGGGATCGCCGTGGGAGGGGACGGTGGAGGGACCGCTGGTGGTCCGTGCCGCGAGCCGGGCGGCGCGGCGGAGGTACGGCAGGGAGTGGGCGGCGAAGCGGGGGCCGGCGTGGGAGTGGCGGGGCAGTTCGACGACCGTCAGCCCCTGGTACCCAGTGGCGGCGAGGGCCGCGAGGACGGGTGGGAAGTCGATCTCGCCGTCCCCGAACGGCAGGTGTTCGTGGATGCCGCGCCGCATGTCCTCGATCTGCACGTGGCGCAGCCAGGGGGCTGCCTCGCGGACGCAGTCGGCGGGTGCGAGGGGTTCGAGGCACTGGCAGTGGCCGACGTCCAGGGTGAGGCCGAGCGGCTCGGGGTCGCCGAGGGCGCGGCGCAGCTGGTGGAAGTCGGCGAGGGTGGCGAGGAGGTGGCCGGGTTCCGGTTCGACGGCGAGCGGGACGCCCGCGGCGGACGCGGCGTCCAGTACCGGGGCGAAGGACTCGGCGAGGCGTTTCCAGGCGGTGTCCTCGTCGGTGCCGTCGGGCACGGTGCCGCTGAAGCAGTGCACAGCGTGCGCCCCGAGGTCGGCCGCCACCCGCACGGCCCGCAGCAGCAGGTCGACGCGGCGCGCCCGGTCGTCGGGGTCGGGGTCGAGCAGGGACGGGCCGTGTTTGCGCCGGGGGTCGAGGACGTAGCGGGCGCCGGTCTCCACGGTGACGCCGAGCCCCAGTTCGTCCAGCCGGCGGGCGACCCGCCCGGTGCGGGCGGCGAGGTCGGGGGCGAGCGGGTCGAGGTGCATGTGGTCGAGGGTCAGGCCCACGCCGTCGTAGCCGAGGTCCGCCAGCAGGGCGAGGGCGTCGTCGAGGCGGAGGTCGGCGAGGCCGTTGGTGCCGTAGCCGAAACGCAGCGGCAGCGCCGAGGGCTCGTGCGGGGTCATGTGATGCTCACCTTCCTCATGGCGCGCCTGCGGGCGAACGCCCGGCCCGCAGGGGCCAGGGCGGCGATCAGCAGGGACGTGACGGGCGCGCCGGACCGGGCGGCGAGCGCGGCCTGCAGCGGGACGGTGGCGCGAATGCCGCCTCCGACGGCGCGCTGGGTGAGCGGGGGTGAGGGGTTGAGCGCGGCGTGGAAGTACCGCCGCGCGGCCGTGGCGGCGTACGCGGCGGCCAGCGCGGCGGTGAGGGCGCCGGCGGGTGCGGGCCGGGCGCCGCCCGGGGTGGAACCCGGCAGGCCGGGGGCGGCTGCTGCCCGCCGGCCTGCCGGGAGTCGGGTACGGCCACGGGTGACCACGCCGGTCAGGACGGCCGTCGCCGCGAGGGCCGCGAGCGGGGCCGTCGCCGAGCCCCCGGTGGTCTCGCGCCGGGAGACGGCGGTGACCGCGAGGGTGTGGCAGCCGAGCAGGGCCGCGGAGGGCACGGCGGCCTTGGTGTCACCGGCGGCCGCCGCGCCCATCAGCAGGTCCAGCGCACGGGCGGCGGCCATGGCGGCGGGGCCCGCGGGCGTGTGCTTCAGCGCCAGGTCGTACGCCCACACGGTCGCCGCCAGCGGCGCGGCCACCGCGAGGGCGGGCCGGCCGGCACGGGCGGCGAACAGCAGTCCGGCGCCGGTGAGTCCGCAGGCGGCGGCGAACGCGGCGGCGGGCGGACCCGTCCGGACGGGAGGGGGCGGTGCGGGCGTTCCACGGCGTCCTCGGCGCGGTCGGCCCAGTCGTTCAGCACCATGCCGGCCGCGTACAGGCACAGGGAGGAGCCGACGGGGAGCAGCGCGCGGACTCCCGGGGTCCGGCCGGCCGCCGCCACGCCCGCCAGGGTGTCGCCGGGGACGGTGAACAGCGCGGGCAGGCGCACCAGTTCGGCCCAGGCGGCGGCTCGGCCAGGGCGTGGGGCGGCCGACGGGGTGGTCCCGGGTGCCGGGGTGCCGACCCCGGAGGTGGTGTCCGGGGCCACAGGGGCGGGCGGGGCGGTCCGGTGCGGGGACGCGAGGCGGGTCATCGCCGGGCCTCGCTGTCCCCGCGTCGTCGCGCAGGCGTGCGGCGAAGCGTCGCAGCTCCGTGTACTGCTCGCCGAGGGACGACGGGCCGTCGCCGACGGGGTCCTTGAAGTAGAAGCCGAGTTCGCCCAGCGGTCCGGCCAGGCCCTTCTCCTGGGCGCGCACCAGCAACCGGGCCAGGTCGAGCACCAGCGGCGCGGCGAGGGCGGAGTCGCAGCCCTGCCAGATGGTCTGCAGGATCATGCGGGAGCCGAGGAATCCGTCGAAGGCGACGTGGTCCCAGGCGGTCTTCCAGTCCCCCAGCGCGGGCACGTCGTCGATGTGCACCTCGCCCTGCGGCGCCGCGCCGAGGGTGTCGGCGAGGACGCGTTCCTTGCCCGCGTTCTTCGCGGCGGCCGCCGCGGGGTCGGCGAGGGCGGCACCGTCACCGCCGCCCAGCAGGTTGGTGCCGGACCAGGCACGCACGGCGAGGGCGCGCTGCTGGAACATCGGGCCGAGCACGGAGCGGAGCAGGGTCTGCCCGGTCTTGCCGTCGCGGCCCGCGTACGGCACGCCGGAGGACGCGGCGAGGCCGGCCAGCGCCGGGTGGTGCAGGCCGGTGGAGGGCGTGAAGTTGGCGTAGGCGCAGCCGGCGCGCAGGGCGGCGGCCGCGTAGAGGGAGCTGGGCGGCAGGGTACCGTCCGCGGGGGCGGGCTCGGTGGAGGCGACGTTCACCACGACGGCGCCCGCGAGGTCGTTGCGGCGCACGAAGTCACGGATGTCGGCGGCGAACACCTCGATCCACTCGTCGTCGGTGCGGGCCGGGACGGTGTCCGTGTCGCCGGGTACGGGGCCGCCGGGCCTGATCTCCCGGTCGGCGGCGGCCAGTTCCGCGTGCACGGCGGCGGGCAGGCCGTGCGGCAGGACACCGCCGTCGGCGAGGTGCTCGGCGCGCTTGGGCAGCGGGCAGTCGACGGTGTCGTGCCCGCCGAAGACGAGGGACGACAACGATGGCAGACCGCACGCGGCGAAGTCGGCCGTCTCGGTGACCATGCCGGTCGCCGGGTGGAGACCGGCGGCGACGGCGGCACAGCCCGCGACGGCGGTCGTGGCCACGGACCCACGGGCGCCGACGAACCAGACGCCGTGGCGGGAGCGGAGGGGGAAGCGGCGGTGGGGTGGTGGGAGTGGGGTGGACGACGGTTCGGCGGACATGGGCAGCCTCCTTGTCGAACGCGAACCGGGTGGCGGTACGCCGGCCCGGGGCCGGGCGGGTTGCCGGTTCTCGGGAACCGGCGGTGCGCCGGTTCCCGAGCCGTGCGGTGTGCCCGGCCCGGGGGCCGGCCGGGTTGCCGGGCCGTGGGGCCCGGCAGGCGGACCCGGCCGGCGGCCGGGCCCGGCGAGCGGTGCGGTGCACCGGGCCCGGGGCCCGGCGGTTCACCGGCCCATGGGCCGGACGGTGTGCCATGGCCCAAAAGCCGGACGCGGTGCCCGGCCCGGGAACCGGGCACTGTGGGCCTGAGAACCAAGCCGATGCCTGACCCGAGAACCAGGCCCGGTGCCCTGCCCGAAGGCCAGGCCCGGTGCCCGGCCCGGGACCAGGCGTTGTACCTGGGCCATGAGCCGGACGTAGTGCTTGAGCCGTGAGTGGGGCGCTGGACCCGGCCAGGCCCAGGTGCGGTGCCGGAATCAGGACCGGGCATGCGCTCGGTCCGAGGGACGGACAGGGTGCCGGGCCGAAGACCGGCGGGGTGCCGATCCGGGGCCGGCGGATGCCGGACCCGAAGGCCGACCAGAGTGCCGGGCCAAGGGCCGGCGGGGTGCCGGCCCTTGGTCGGCGGGGTGCCAGGCCAAGGATCGGCGGTGCCGGGTCACGGACCTGCTGGATGCAGGCCCTGCTCGACGGGGTGCCAGGCCAAGGATCGGCGGGTGCCGGCCCTGCTCGGCGGGTGCCGGGTCACGGACCTGCTGCAGGCTGGATGCAGGCCCCTGCTCGACGGGGTGCCAGGCCAAGGATCGGCGGGGTGCCGGCCCTGCTCGGCGGGTGCCGGGTCACGGACCTGCTGGATGCAGGCCCCTGCTCGACGGGTGCCAGCCAAGGATCGGCGGGGTGCCGGCCCTGCTCGGCGGGTGCCGGGTCACGGACCTGCTGGATGCAGGCCCCTGCTCGGCGGGGTGCAGGCCAGGATCGGCGGGGTGCCGGCCCTGCTCGGCGGGTGCCGGTCACGACCTGCTGGATGCAGGCCCTGCTCGACGGGGTGTCGGGCCGCGAGGCCCGGGGGCGGAGGTCCGGCGTCCTTCGCCCGCCGCCGTTCTCGGTGCCCTAGGAGGGCAGTTCCTTCAGCTGGATGTTGCGGAAGGACACATGGTCCGCGGCCCCGTGGTTCTGCAGACCGATGTACCCGTCGGTCAGGCTCCGCTGCGGGTCCTTGTTGGTGAAGTCGTTGATCTTGACTCCGTTGAGGAACACCTGCAGCCGCTCGCCCTGGACCTTGATCTCGTAGGAGTTCCACTGCCCCGGCGGGCGCAGCACCTGGTCACGGGCCTTGATGTTCGCCGCCTTGAACGTGTAGATCGCACCCGTGGTGCGGTCCACCGCGTCCGTCGCGTCGATCTGGACCTCGTAACCCCTGTCGACCGCCGACCACGGGTCGTCGGAGGCCGGGAAGCCCACGAAGACACCGGAGTTGTCGTCGCCGCTCATCTTCCAGTCGAGCTTGAGCGAGTACGACCCCAGCTCCTTGGCCTGGTACCAGAGCAGACCCATGCCGCCCTCGGACTGCAGGGTACCGTCCACGACGTTGAACTTGCCGGGGCCGGCCTGCTTCCAGCCGTCCAGGGTCTGGCCGTTGAAGATCTTCCGGTAGCCCTTGTCCGGCTTGCAGTCCGCCTTCACCTGGCCGGTGGCGTACTGCAGACCGCCGAGCAGATGGGTGCGGAAGGCCTCGTCGGCGTACGACTCCTTGGTGTGGCCGCCGCCCGTGTAGAAGGAGCGGCCGCCGCCATAGGTCTGGCACCAGGCGATCGGGTGGTCGCCCTTCATGTTGCCGCCCTGGTAGGTGGTCTCGTCCAGGGTGGCGAGGACCTTGGCCTGCTCACGCGGGTTGGTGCGGTAGTTGTACCACTCGTCGGTCCGTTCCCACGCGTCGTCCAGGTGGGCGGTCGCGGGGTGGTCGTGGTCCTCGACGCGCACGGTGGCCTTCTGGATGGCCGGGTGCGAGTGGAAGTACGCGCCTACGAGTCCGCCGTAGAACTCCCAGTCGTACTCGGTGTCGGCGGCGGCGTGGATGCCCATGTAGCCGCCGCCGTTCTTGACGTAGTTCTCGAACGCCTGCTGCTGCTCGGCGTTCAGCACGTCACCGGTGGTGGACAGGAAGGCCACCGCGTCGTACTTGGCGAGGTTGGCGGTGGTGAACTGCCGGGCCTCCTCGGTCGCCGTGACCGAGATGCCGGCCGGGGCGCCGAGTTCCTTCAGGGCGGCGACGCCGGTCTCGATGGAGTCGTGCCGGAAGCCGGCGGTCTTCGAGAAGACCAGGACCTTCTTGCCCTGCTTGAACGGCTCGTCGGAGAACTCGAAGTCGTCCACGTCGTACAGCGCGCCGTCACCGCCCCTGAAGACCAGGTAGATCTCGGTGGTCTTCTTCGGCAGTGCCCGCAGCGGGACGTCGACGTCCTGGAACGTCTCCCAGCTGCCGGTCGGCGGGATGTACGCCGAGCCGTGCAGCGGGCCCTCGGGCGAGCCGGTGCGCAGCTCGACGAAGCCGCCGGAGCCGCCGGAGGAGGCCCGTACGGTCATCTTCTTCTGCCCGTCGAAGCGGTAGGGGCTGAAGGAGATCCAGTCGCCGTCGTGGATGTCACCGACGGTCTTGCCGCCGTTGGCCTGCGTCTTGTCGAAGACGTTCACGCCGGACTGGGCGGTGAAGTGCTCGGCCTGGCGGTGCAGCGGCTGGACGACGGTGCGCGCGGTGCCGGTCAGCGCCTCCTGGCCGTTGGCTCCGCCGTCGGTGTAACTGGCGCCGACGACACCGTAGATGTTGGCGTTGGGGTCGTGGCCGCCGTCACCGGCGGGCGGCTTGAGGGTGCCCTCGCAGCCCGTCTCGCTGGTGAGCTCGTGGGCGTGGGAGTCGTGGCCGAGGCTGTAGGCGACCTTGACCTTGGAGCAGTCGATCGTCTCCTCGGGGTCGGTGACGGTGACCTTGAACGGCACGGGCTCACCGAAGGCGGCCAGGCTGCCGTTGCCGGGGACCTCGATCTTCACCGTCGGCTCGGTGTTGCCGACGACGATCCGGGCGCTGGCGTTGCCGGTGTTGCCCTCGGGGTCGGTTGCGGTGAAGGTCGCGGTGTAGGTGCCGACCTTCTTGTACTTGTGGGTGGGGGTGAGTCCCTCGCCCTTGGTGCCGTCGCCGAAGTCCCAGGCGTAGGTGAGCTCCGGGGAGTCGGCGTCCTCGGCGGTGGCGGTGAACGTGACCTTCAGTCCGGCCGCGCCGGACGTCCGGTCGGCGGTCACCCCGACGATCGGGGAGAAGCCGTCCTCGGCGTTCTCGATGCGGTACAGCCCGGAGTACTGGTCGCCCTGGAACCAGGAGAGGCCGTAGTCGAGGACGTAGAGCGCGCCGTCGGGGCCGAACTCCATGTCCATGATCTGGGTGCCGGTCCACGGGAAGTCGTTGATCTTCGCGACCGAGCCGTCCTCGTTCTGCTCGATGCGCTTGATCCAGCGGCGTCCGAACTCACCCGCGAAGAAGTCGCCGTCGAACTCCTCGGGAAACTTCACCGAGGACTCCAGGTCGGGGTCGTAGCGGTAGACCGGGCCGCCCATCGGGGACTCGGAGCCGGTGCCGAACTCGGGGACGGAGCCGTCGTCGTAGGGGATCCAGGCGGGCTGGGCGGGCGGCAGGTCGACCAGGCCGGTGTTGTGCCGGGAGGTGTTCTTCGGCGCGGAGCAGTCGAACTTGTCACCCGAGGCGCCGGTGGCGAAGTCGTAGTCGACGTAGGCGTCGTTGTCGCCGGTGCAGAACGGCCAGCCGAAGTTGGCGGCCTTCGTCACCTTGGCGAACTCGACCTGTCCGGCGGGGCCGCGGGTGGGGCTGGCGGCGCCGGCGTCGGGACCGTAGTCACCGACGTAGACGATGCCGGTCTTCTCGTCCACGCTGATGCGGAACGGGTTGCGGAAGCCCATCGCGTAGATCTCGGGACGGGTCTTGTCGGTGCCCGGCGGGAAGAGGTTGCCCTCCGGGATGGTGTAGGAGCCGTCCTCGGCGACCTTGATGCGCAGGATCTTGCCGCGCAGGTCGTTGGTGTTGCCGGAGCTGCGGCGCGCGTCGAACGCGGGGTTGCGGTCCGGCCGCTCGTCGATCGGCGTGTAGCCGTCGGAGGCGAAGGGGTTGGTGTCGTCGCCGGTGGACAGGTAGAGGTTGCCCTCGGCGTCGAAGTCGATGTCGCCGCCGACGTGGCAGCAGGTGCCGCGGGAGGCCGCGACGTCGAGGACCTTCTTCTCGCTGGAGAGGTCCAGGGTCCCGTTGGGGTTCAGCACGAACCGGGAGAGGCGGTTGACGCCGTCGAACTTGGCGAAGTCCGCGGCGGTGCCGTTCTCCGGGGCGTCCCCGGCGGGGGTGTCGAGCGGCGGGGCGTAGTAGAGGTAGATAGCCCGGTTGGTCTCGAAGTCGGGGTCGACCCCGACTCCCTGCAGACCCTCCTCGTCGTGGTTGTACACGTCGAGGCGGCCGGCGACCTTGGTGGTGCCGCCCGCGTCGGTGAGGCGCAGGGTGCCGTCCCGGGAGGTGTGCAGCACGCTGCGGTCCGGCAGCACGGCGAGCGACATCGGCTCGCCCGTCTCGGGCTCGCCCTTGGCGAGCGGAACCTGCTGGAACTGGCCCTCGGCCGCGGCCGGCTGGTCGTGCTCCGGGTGGCCGGGGTGGGCGCCGGCGACGGTGGCCGGGGTGCCCACGGCCAGCAGCAGGCCCGTGACGAGGGCGAGGGTGGTGCGGAAGGCGGGGCGTGTCGTGGTGCGGGTGGATTTGAGTCTTCTTCTGTGCACGAAGTCCCTCCGGGAACGGGATGGGGCCGTACGGAACAGGTGCTGATCGTGCGGGCGCCGGGGTGCGCCGTCACCCCGGAGGCGTGGGTGTCCTGAACACTTCAGGGACGGTAACCGCGTTCTTCCTGGGGCAACACCCCTTGGACCGCGACTGGTTCAACTTTTTCCCACGAGAGGACAAAGCGGGTTCCGGGCAGGCCGGAGCGGGGGCCGACGGCTTCGCCGGCCCCCGTCCCCGGCCTGTCGCCGGGCCCGCGTCGGTCAGTTGTTGAAGGCCGCGTCGAAGGACGCGGTGGGCGGATCGAAGTCGAACGCCTTGAGGCGCTTCAGCGCCTCCGGGGCGCCCTGGAGGCGGTCCATGCCGGCGTCCTCCCACTCGACGGAGACGGGGCCCTGGTAGTCGATGGAGCGCAGCATGCGGAACACGTCCTCCCAGGGCACGTCACCGTGGCCCGCGGAGACGAAGTCCCAGCCCCGCCGCGGGTCGCCCCACGGCAGGTGGGAGCCGAGCCGCCCGTTGCGGCCGTCCAGACGCTTGCGGGCCTCCTTGCAGTCGACGTGGTAGATCCGGTCGCGGAAGTCCCACAGGAAGCCGACCGCGTCGAGGTCCTGCCACACGAAGTGGGACGGGTCGAAGTTCAGTCCGAACGCCGGGCGCCGGTCCACCGCGTCCAGGGCGCGCACGGTGGTCCAGTAGTCGTAGGCGATCTCGCTGGGGTGCACCTCGTGGGCGAAGCGCACGCCCTCGGCGTCGAAGACGTCCAGGATCGGGTTCCACCGCTCGGCGAAGTCCTCGTAGCCGCGCTCGATCATCGACTCGGGGGCGGGCGGGAACATGGCGACCAGGTGCCAGATGGCGGAGCCGGTGAATCCGATGACGGTGTCGACGCCGAGGAGGGCCGCGGCGCGCGCGGTGTCCTTGATCTCGGCGGCCGCCCGCTGTCGTACGCCCTCGGGTTCGCCGTCGCCCCAGATGCGGGGCGGCAGGATGCCCTGGTGGCGTTCGTCGATGATGGCGTCGCAGACCGCCTGGCCCACCAGGTGGTTGGAGATCGCCCAGCACTTCAGCCCGTACTTGTCGAGGAGCTGGTGGCGCCCCGCCACGTAGGACGGATCGGTGAGGGCCTTGTCCACCTCGAAATGGTCGCCCCAGCAGGCGAGTTCGAGGCCGTCGTAGCCGAAGTCACGGGCGAGCCGGCAGACCTCCTCGAGTGGCAGGTCGGCCCACTGGCCGGTGAACAGGGTGAAGTTGCGCGGCATCCGTATCCGTCCTCCTCAGGCGGCGATCGGGGTGTAGACGGCGTTCTTCTCGGCGCTCTCCTCCACCGCCGCGAGGACCCGCTGCACCTGGAGTCCGTCGGCGAAGGACGGCTCGGGGCTGCGGCCCTCGGCGACGGCGTGGACCAGGTCGCGGGCCTGGTGCGCGAAGGTGTGCTCGTAGCCGAGGCCGTGGCCCGGCGGCCACCAGGCGTCGAGGTAGGGGTGGTCGGGCTCGGTGACGAGGATCCGGCGGAAGCCGCCGTGCGTCGCGGACCCGGTGCCGTCGTGGTACTCCAGCTCGTTGAGCCGCTCCAGGTCGAAGGCGAGCGAGCCGCGCTCGCCGTTGAGTTCGATCCGCAGGGCGTTCTTGCGTCCGGTGGCGTACCGGGTGGCCTCGAAGGACGCCAGGGCGCCGGAGGTGAACCGGCCGGTGAACAGGGCGGCGTCGTCCACGGTGACCGGCCCGGTGCCCGCCGAGGAGACGGCGGCCAGGCCACTGCTGGGCGCGGTGGGCAGCGGCCGCTCCTTGACGAACGTCTCGGTGAGCGCGGAGACGCCCGCGAGCTGCTCGCCGGCCAGGTACTGGGCGAGGTCGACGATGTGCGCGCCGAGGTCGCCGAGCGAGCCGGATCCCGCCTGTTCCCGGCGCAGCCGCCAGGTGAGCGGGAACTGCGGGTCCACCAGCCAGTCCTGGAGGTAGACCACCCGCACGTGCCGCAGGGTGCCGATGCGGCCCTCCTCCACCATCCGCCGGGCCAGTGCGGTGGCGGGCACCCGGCGGTAGTTGAAGCCGACCATGGCGACCTGGCCGCGGGCCTGCGCGTCCTGTGCGGCGCGGGCCATCGCCTCCGCCTCGGTGACGGTGTTGGCGAGGGGCTTCTCGCACAGCACGTGCTTGCCCGCGGCCAGCGCGGCCAGCGCGATCTCGGCGTGGCTGTCGCCGGGGGTGCAGATGTCGACGAGGTCGATGTCGTCGCGCTCCACCAGCGCGCGCCAGTCGGTCCCGGCCTCCGCCCAGCCGTGCCGGTCGGCCGCCGCCCGCACGGCGTCGGCGTCCCGGCCGCAGATCACGGCCATGTCGGGGCGGAGCGGCAGGTCGAAGACGCGTCCCACGGTGCGCCAGCCCTGGGAGTGGGCGGCGCCCATGAAGGCGTAACCGACCATGCCGATGCGCAGCGGTGGCTTCCCCGTTTCCGCCCCTTCGGACGCTTGCGGCTGTGCCATTCGGAAGTCCTCCTCGTCGTCGTGACGGGCGGGGCGGTCCCCGCCCGGTGGGCTGGTCAGGCCCGTGGAGCGGGGCTCCTCACCGGAAGCCGGTGGGCATGTACTGGTCGACGTTCTCCTTGTCGACGACGGCCGAGTAGCAGGTCACCGACGAGGGGATCTCGAACTCGGCCAGGCCGCCGATGCCCTTGCCCTGGCCGAGGGCGCGAGCGAGGTCGATGGCGGAGGCGGCCATGGTCGGCGGGTACAGGACGGTGGCCTTGAGGACTCCGTTGTCGGCCTTGATGGCCTCGAACGCGGAGAGCGCCCCGGCGCCGCCCACCATCAGGAAGTCGTCCCGGCCGGCCTGTTCGATGGCGCGCAGGGCGCCCACGCCCTGGTCGTCGTCGTGGTTCCACAGCGCGTCGAACTGCGACTGGGCCTGGAGCAGTTGCGCCATCTTGGCCTGGCCGGACTCGACGGTGAACTCGGCGGCCTGGCGGGCCACCTTGCGGATGTTCGGGTAGTTCTTCAGCGCGTCGTCGAAGCCCTGGGTGCGCTGCTTGGTCAGCTCCAGGTTGTCCAGGCCGGCCAGCTCGATGACCTTGGCGTCGGACTTGTCCTTGAGCTTCTCGCCGATGTAGTGCCCGGCGTTCAGGCCCATGCCGTAGTTGTCACCGCCGACCCAGCAGCGGTACGCCTGCGGAGTGTTGAAGATGCGGTCGAGGTTGACGACCGGGATGCCGGCGCGCATGGCCTTCAGGCCGACCTGGGTGAGCGCCTTGCCGTCGGCCGGCAGGATGACCAGGACGTCGACCTTCTTGTTGATGAGGGTCTCGATCTGGCCGATCTGCTGGGCCGTGTCGTTGGAGCCCTCGGTGCTCTCCAGCGTGACGTCGGAGTATTTCTCGGCGCGCTTCTTGGCGTTGTCGTTGATTGCGTTGAGCCAGCCGTGGTCGGCCTGCGGTCCGGCGAAGCCGATGGTGACCTGCTTGCCGGGCTTGTCGTCGGCGGCCGGCTGGTTGTCGGCGGCGGGCTCGTCGCCGCCGCTGGGCTCGTTGCTGGTGCAGCCGGTGACGAGGGCGCCGGCGGAGACGGCGGCGGCTCCGAAGAGAAGCCCTCTGCGGCTGGTGAACGTCGGCTCTGGCATGGCGGTGAACCCTTCCCTCAGGTCGTGCTCGCGGTACGCCGCTGGACCAGCACGGCGGCGACGATGATCGCGCCCTTGGCGATCTGCTGGACGTCGGTCTGCAGGTTGTTCAGGGCGAAGATGTTGGTGATGGTGGTGAAGATCAGGACGCCGAGGACGGAGCCGACGATGGTGCCGCGGCCCCCGGTGAGCAGGGTGCCGCCGATGATCGCGGCGGCGATGGCGTCGAGTTCGTAGAGGTTGCCGTTGGTGTTCTGGCCGGAGCCGGCCAGCACGATCAGCAGGAACGCGGCGATGCCGCAGCACAGCCCGGACAGCAGGTACAGGTAGAGCCGCTGGCGGCGGACGTCGATGCCGGCCAGCCGGGCGGCCTCCGCGTTGCCGCCGACGGCGACGGAGCGGCGGCCGAACGTGGTGCGGTTCAGGACCAGCCAGCCGATGACGGTGACCGCGGCGAACACCAGCACCAGCGGGGGGACGCCCAGCACGTAGGCGTCGCGCTCGCCGAGATCGAGGACGCTGTCGACGGTGACGATCTGCGTCCGCCCGTCGGTGATCTGCAGGGCGAGGCCGCGGGCGGAGGCGAGCATGGCGAGGGTGGCGATGAACGGCACCATCCCGCCGTACGCGATGAGCACCCCGTTGACCAGGCCGCAGCCGAGTCCGACCAGGACGGCGGTGAAGAGGATGCCGGCGAAGCCGTACTCCTGGGTGGCGACGGTGGTGGCCCACACCGAGGCGAGGGCGACGATCGCGCCGACCGACAGGTCGATGCCGCCGGAGATGATCACGAAGGTCATGCCGACGGTGACGACACCGATGACGGACGCCTGGGTGAGGACCAGCTGGAGGTTGCGGGTGTCCAGGAACTGGTCCGGCTTGGTGAGGCCGCCGATCAGGATCAGCACGGCGAGTACGCCGAGCAGGGACAGGGTGCGCACGTCGGCGCGGAAAAACACGGCCCGCCAGGCGGGCTTCTCGGCGGCCGACGGCACCTTGTCGGTGCTGTCCCGCGGCGGGGAGACGGGCTGCGTCATGACGCCGGGCTTCCTTCCATGACCAGGTCGAGTACACGGTGTTCGTCGAGTTCGCGGGCGGGCGCCGTGTGGACGACGGTGCCCTCGCGCAGCACCAGGACGCGGTCGGCGAGGCCGAGGACCTCGGGCACCTCGCTGGAGACCAGCAGCACGGCGAGGCCCTCGTCGGCCAGCCGCCTCACGACGGCGTACAGTTCGGCGCGGGCGCCGACGTCGACGCCCCGGGTGGGTTCGTCGAGCAGCAGCACCCGGCAGCCGCGCAGCAGCCAGCGGGCGAGCACGGCCTTCTGCTGATTGCCGCCGGACAGGGTGCGCACGGGCACGTCGGGGTTGTCGGGCCGCAGGGAGAGTTCGCGGACCGCCGCGCGCGCCGCCCCCAGTTCGGCGCCGCGGTCGATCCAGCCGGCCCGTGCGAAGCGGGACATCGAGGAGACGGACACGTTGCGGGTGACCGACTCCAGCATCAGCAGGGCCTGCGCCTTGCGTTCCTCGGGCGCGAGGCCGAGTCCGGCGCGGACGGCCGCGCGGACGCTGCCCGGGCGGAGGGGTTTGCCGTCGACGAGGACCCGGCCGGTGTCCGGCTTGCGGGCGCCGTAGACGGTCTCCAGGATCTCGGACCGCCCGGACCCGACGAGTCCGGCGAGACCGACGATCTCGCCGGGGCGGATCTGGAGGTCGAGTGGCGCGAACTCGCCCTGCCGGGACAGGTTTTCGACGGTCAGCACCGGTTCGCCCGCGGTCGGTGCGGCGGCGGGGCGGGGCGGGAAGACGTACTCGACGTTGCGTCCCGTCATCAGCGAGACCACCTCGCTGGTGGGCGTCGACCTGGCGGGCAGCCCGCGGGCCACCGCCCGGCCGTCCTTCAGCACGGTCACGCGGTCGCCGATGCGGCGGATCTCCTCCAGCCGGTGGGAGATGTAGACGACGGCGACGCCCTCGGCGGTCAGGTCGCCGACGATGCGGAAGAGGTTGTCGACCTCGTCCGGGTCGAGCGCGGCGGACGGCTCGTCCATCACGATCAGCCGTACGTCGTGCGAGAGGGCGCGGGCCATCGACACGATCTGCTGGTGCGCCGCGGAGAGGTCGCCGACCAGCCGGCCCGGGTCGATCTCGGGGTGCCCGAGCCGCTTCAGCAGGTCGGCGGTGGACGCCTTGGCGGCGCGTCCGCGGACGACGAAGCCGGCGGCGGTGGGTTCGTGGCCGAGGTGGACGTTCTCCGCGACCGACAGGTGCTCCACCAGGTCGAGTTCCTGGTAGATGGTGGCGATGCCGAGGCGCATGGCGGCGATCGGCGAGCGCAGGGTGACGTCGTCGCCGCGCCAGCGGATCGTGCCCGTGTCGGGCTGGTGGGCGCCGGCCAGCACCTTGATGAGGGTGGACTTGCCGGCGCCGTTCTGGCCGAGCAGGCAGTGCACCTCGCCGGCCTGGACGTCGAGGTCGACGCCGTCCAGGGCCCGGACTCCCGGGAAGGACTTGGTGATGCCGGACATGGTGAGCAGCGGTGGTTCTGGTGCCATGCGGATTCCCCTCGGCGGGCGGTACGGGGCCGGTGGCCCCTCGCGGGGCAGGCGGTGCCTGGCCCCTGACGGGGGCCGGCTGTCTACCGGCCCCGCGCGGGGCAAGCGTTTTCTGGCAGGGCGGAGCTGAGCGGCGGCGTGGTGTGGTTTCGGGACGGGTGATGCGGCTCGCACCGGGGCGGGGTGGCTCCCGCGCCGGCGGGTGGTGCGGCTCGTACGGGTACGGGGCGGCGCCCCGCGTCGACGGGTGGTGCGTTCCACCGCCGGAACGGGCGGCTTCCGCCCGGCGGGTCGTGCGGTCCGTGCGGGTGCGAGTGGCTTCCGCACCGGCACGGTTGGTGCCGTGCACCGCCGGTACCGGACAGCGCTCGCCCCGGCGGGTCGTGCCTCGCGTGCCGGAACGGGCGGCTTCCGCCCCGGCGGGTCGTGCGGTCCGTGCCGGTGCGGCTGGCTGTCGCACCGGCGAGGTGGTGCCTTGCGCGCCGGCGAGGGTGTGGTGCCGCGCCGGCGGGTGGTGCCTGCGTGCCGGTACGGGACGGCGCCCGTGCCGGCGGTGGTGCAGTCCGGGTCGGTGCGGGCGGGCCCGCGCCGAGTGGTGCCGGGCGGTGCACTCGCCCCGGTCGGTGCTGGTGCCGGGCGGGCGGACCCGTCCCGGGTGGTGCTGGTGCCGGGCGGGTTGGTCCGCGCCGGGTGGTGCTGAGGGCCGGTCGCGGCGGGTGCCGCCCCGGCGTGGGCCTACGCGGGTGAGAACAGGTGGTCGCTGATGAGACGGGCCGCGCCGATGACACCGGCGGTGGGGCCCAACTCCCCCAGGACGATGGGCAGGTTGCCCGTCGCCAGGGGCAGCGAGCCGCGGTAGACCTGGGTGCGGATCGCGGCGAGCAGGGTGTGGCCGAGGCCGGTCACCCCGCCGCCGATCACCACCAGGCCGGGGTTGAAGAAGCTGACCAGGCCGGCGATGACCTGACCGGTGCGGTTGCCGCCTCACGGATCAGGTCGAGGGCGGTGGCGTCACCGGCGGCGGCCGCGGCGGCGACGTCGACGGCGCTGAGCGTGCCGTTCGCCTCCAGCCGGGTGGCGAGTTCGGCGGAGAGCCGCTGTTCGGCGGCCTCCGTCGCGTCCCGGGCCAGTGCCGCGCCGGAGAAGTGCGCCTCCAGGCAGCCCCGGTTGCCGCAGGCGCACGGACGGCCGTCGGGCACGGCCTGGATGTGCCCGATGTCGCCCGCGCTGCCCGTCGTGCCGCGGTAGACGTCACCGCCGACGACGATGCCGCAGCCGATGCCTGTGCCGATCTTGACGCAGAGGAAGTCGGCGACGGTGCGGGCGACGCCCGCGTGCTGCTCCCCGAGCGCCATGAGGTTCACGTCGTTGTCGACCATGACCGGGCAGCCGAGCTCCTGGCTGAGCGCCTCCCGCACGGGGAAGCCGTCCCAGCCGGGCATGATCGGCGGCGCCACCGGGATGCCCTCGGGGAAGCGGACCGGTCCGGGGACGCCGATGCCGGCGCCGTCGAACCCTTCCGCGAGCCCGGTGGCCCTCAGCTTGGCGGCCATGGCCAGCACCTGCTCGAAGACCGCGACCGGTCCCTCGCGCACGTCCATCGGCTGGTTGATGTGTCCGAGGATCTCCAGTTCGGCGTTGGTGACGGCGACGTCGACCGAGGTCGCGCCGATGTCGACGCCGAGGAAGCGCAGGTGCGGGTTGAGGCGGATGTTGTGGGAGCGGCGGCCGCCGCGCGAGGCGGCGAGTCCGTCGGCCACGACGAGTTCCGTCTCCAGCAGCCGGTCCACCTCCACGGCCAGCTTCGACCGGGACAGGTCGACCTGGTCGCCCAGCTGGGCACGGGAGTTGGGTCCGCCGTCGCGCAGCAGCCTGAGCAGTCGTGCCTGATGGGCGTTCGCGGGTCGCGCTGTCATGCGTCTCACGAGCCCCTCCCCGCCTCGTCGGCTGTGCGCGCCGGATTCCGGCCACGTGTGTGGCGTGCTTTCGGATGGGAAAGTAGCAGCGCCTGCCGGAGGTGGGAAGAAGTCGCGCAGGAATTGCCCCCTACTTTTTCCACTCTCAGGACAAAGAGGGGGGCGCGGGGCCCCGGGAGGACCCGGTCGGTACGGGTTCGGACGCGTCGGGACCAGGCATCGTGCGGTGCCGCGCGCCGACGGGCGGGGCGGGCTCGACTCGCCCGGACCGCCCGCGGTCTGGCCGGAAACCCGTAGGCTTCGTGGCTCCTCAGCCGTCCGTCCGGGCGTGGTACGACCGGCGGGTGTGCTCGGTGTGCTCCCGCATCAGGCGGGTCGCCGACTGCTCGTCGCGCGCGGCGATCGCCGCGATCAACTCCCGGTGCTCCACCCAGGACTGGGCGCCGCGCTGCCGGGCGACCGGCGTGTAGTACCAGCGCACCCGCCGGTCGACCTGGGCGGCCAGTTCGGCGAGCACGGCGTTGCCGGCCAGCTCCATCACCTTGGCGTGGAAACGGGCGTTGAGCGCCACGGCGGCGTCCACGTCGTCGGCCTCGACGGCCCCGAGCCCTCGGCGAGGATCCCCTCCAGGGCCCGCACCCCTTCGCTGTCCGCGTTGCTCGCGGCCAGCCGGGCCGCCTCCGCCTCCAACAGGGTGCGGACGGTGAGGAGTTGGTCGGCCTCCTCCTCCGTCGGCTCGTGCACGAACGCGCCCTGGGCGGGACGCAGGTCGACCCAGCCCTCGGTGTTGAGGCGCTGCAACGCCTCGCGCACCGGCTGGCGGGACACGCCGAGGTGGCCCGCGAGTTCGCTCTCGACGAGGTGCTGGCCCGGCCGGAGGGCGCGGGTGGTGATGAGTTCGAGCAGTGCCTCGTAGACGCGGTCGCGCAGCGGACCCGGCCGTTCGAGCCGGGGCACCGCCCCCTGGGGCAGTCCTGTCGACAACATCGGTCCCCTCCTCGGCGGCGCCCGTGCACCCGGCGAACGGGCCGGTGACACCGCAGACGTCCTGGGTGGTGATTGTCTTTCGTCTACAGTCTACGGCGCGGCACCGGCCTCCGGCCGGGTTGCTCTCGTCACACCGACCCGGGCCCGCTCAAGGGCACCGGTAATGACGGCCCGCCCAAGGCACATCGCTGAGGACAGCCCGTGCAAGCGCACACCCCGAGGACGGCCCCGTCCAGGAGCACACCCCGAGGCCCCGCCCGCTCGACGGCACCACTCCGACAAGGCGCCCGCTCGACGGCACCACTCCGACAAGGCGCCCCCTCAAGGGCACCGCACGACCTGCCCCGCGTACGACAGGTTCCCGCCGAACCCGAACAGCAGCACCGGGTCCCCGGTCGACACGGCCCCCTGCTCGACGAGTTTGGAGAAGGCGAGCGGAATGCTCGCGGCCGACGTGTTGCCGGAGTCGACGACGTCCCGCGCGACCACCGCGTTGACGGCGCCGATCCTGCGCGCGAGGGGTTCGACGATCCGCAGGTTGGCCTGGTGCAGCACCACCGCGGCGAGGTCCTCGGGCGTCAGCCCCGCCTTCTCGCACGCCTGCCGGGCGAACTCCGGCAGCCGGGTGGTCGCCCAGCGGTAGACGCTCTGTCCCTCCTGCGCGAACCGCGGCGGAGTCCCCTCGATCCGCACCGCGTTCCCCATGTCGGGCGCCGAACCCCACAGCACCGGCCCGATGCCGGCCCCGGCACCCTCCGCGCCCGCCTCGGTCGCCTCCACGACGGCCGCGCCCGCCCCGTCGCCGACCAGGACGCAGGTGGTGCGGTCGGTCCAGTCGGTCACCTCGGACATCTTGTCCGCGCCGATCACCAGCACCCGCCGCGCCCCGCCGGCCCGCACGGCGTGGTCGGCGGTGGCGAGGGCGTGGGTGAAGCCGGCGCACACCACGTTGACGTCCATCACGGCGGGGTGGGGCATGCCGAGGCGGGCGGCGACCCGGGCGGCCATGTTGGGCGAGCGGTCGATCGCGGTGGAGGTGGCGACCAGGACCAGGTCGATCTCGGCGGGCGTGCGGCCGGCCGCGGCGAGCGCCTTGGCGGCGGCGTGCGCGGCCAGTTCGTCGACGGGCTCGTCGGGCCCGGCGATGTGACGGGTACGGATGCCCACCCGGCTCGTGATCCACGCGTCGCTGGTGTCGACCATGCCCGCCAGGTCCTCGTTGGTCAGGACCCGGGCGGGCTGGTAGTGGCCGACGGCGGTGATGCGCGAGCCGCTCATGGTGATCCCCTTGGTGATCCGGTTGCGGGATGCACCAGTCTGATCAGTGACTCACGGGTACGACCGCAGGTGAAGCGACAGGAAACGGGCGCGAGGCTTGTCGGCTTCCGTCAGCCGCCGGAAGGCTCCGGCAGGCGTCCCCGCGCCCGTCCCCTCGGCTACCGGCCGGTCACCCGGTGAACAGCTGTGTCGCCTTGCGCACCAGCTCGTACAGGCCGTAGGCGAGCGGGAGGCCCACCCAGAACCAGGAGAAGGCGATCAGCGCGCGGCGGTCGGGCTCAGGCGGACTCTGACTGCTGTCGCCGGTCATCGGCGGCCTCCTTCCGGGTCCCGGCCGGGGTGCCGGCGGCGGGTTCGTGGTGGCGGGGGTGGACGGGGCGGACCAGTTCGTTGGCGACGAAGCCGACGACCAGCAGCCCGATCATGACGACCAGGGACACCCCGTAGAGGGACGGACCGTGCTTGCCGGCCTCCTCCTGCCGGTCGGCGACCCAGTTGACGATGAGCGGTCCAAGGACGCCGGCCGTGGACCAGGCGGTGAGCAGCCGGCCGTGGATGGCGCCCACCTGGTAGGTGCCGAACAGGTCCTTGAGGTAGGCGGGGACCGTCGCGAAGCCACCTCCGTAGAAGGACAGGATGACGAGCGCGGCCAGCACGAACAGCGGCTTGGAGGAGTCGCCCAGCGACCAGATGAGGGCGTACATCAGCGCGCCGACGCCGAGGTAGACGCGGTAGATGTTCTTCCGGCCGATGAGGTCGGAGGTGGTGGACCAGCCGATGCGGCCCGCCATGTTGGCGGCGGACAGCAGGGCGACGAACCCGGCGGCGGCCGTGGCCGACACCGGCGCGGAGGTGTCCGCGAAGAAGTCGGTGATCATCGGCGCGGCCTTCTCCAGGATGCCGATGCCGGCGGTCACGTTCATGCAGAGCACGAGCCACAGCAGCCAGAACTGCGGGGTGCGCACGGCGGACCGGGCGGAGACCTGCGGTCCGGTGGTGACGGCGGGCGCGTCGGCCGTCGGCCGGGCGGTGGGCGGCACCCGCACCAGCAGCACGCCGAGCGACATGAAGACGGCGTACGTCAGCCCGTGCACGAGGAAGGCGTACGCGATGCCAACGTTGTCGGTACCGAAGGATTCGAGCATCTGCGCCGACCAGGGGGAGGCGATCAGCGCGCCGCCGCCGAAGCCCATGATGGCGATGCCGGTGGCCATGCCGGGCCGGTCCGGGAACCACTTGATGAGCGTCGAGACGGGCGAGATGTAGCCGATGCCCAGGCCGATGCCGCCGACGAAGCCGTAGCCGAAGACGATCAGCCAGTACTGCTCGGTGGCCGCGCCGAGCGCGGAGAGCAGGAAGCCGGAGGAGAAGCAGATCAGGGCGACGGTCATCGCCCAGCGCGGGCCCCGGCGTTCGACGAGGGTGCCCCCGAAGGCGGCGGACAGCCCGAGCATCACGATGCCGAGCTGGAAGGGCAGGGCGCTCTGGGTGCCGCTGAGGTCGAGCGCGGACTCCAGCGGCGGCTTGAACACGCTCCAGGCGTAGGCCTGGCCGATGGAGAGGTGTACGGCGAGTGCGGCGGGCGGTACGAGCCAGCGGCTCCAGCCCGGCGGTGCGACGGGGGGACTCATGAGTCCCCAACCGTAGGGAGTGACCCGCCCCTTGAGAAGACGGTTGAGCAGACAACCACCGGTACTGCACAAAGCCTTGTCGGCCTTGCTTCCATACTGTAGACAATATTTCGTCGACAGAGATTCGGCGATTCTCCCGGTTCTTCGGTATCCCTCGACCGAACGGAGCTCCCTTCGCCATGAAAGTCGCAGTCCTCGGCGCCGGGGCGATCGGCGCCTACGTCGGTGCCGCGCTCCACCGTGCGGGCGCCGACGTGCATCTCATCGCCCGCGGACCGCATCTGGCGGCCATGCGGCAGGACGGGGTCCGGGTGCTCAGCCCGCGCGGTGACTTCACCGCGCGTCCCCGTGCCACCGACGACCCGGCCGAGGTCGGCCCGGTCGACTACGTGTTCCTGGGTCTGAAGGCCAACTCGTACGCGGCGTGCGGGCCGCTGGTCGAGCCGCTGCTGCACGGCACGACCGCCGTGGTGGCGGCCCAGAACGGCATCCCCTGGTGGTACTTCCACCGGCACGGCGGCCCGTACGACGGCCGCCGCCTGGAGAGCGTGGACCCCGGCGGGGCGGTCAGTGCGGTGCTGGCGCCCGAACGGGCCGTCGGCTGCGTGGTGTACGCCGCCACCGAACTCGAACGGCCCGGTGTCGTCCGCCATGTCGAAGGCACCCGCTTCTCGATCGGCGAGCCCGACCGCGGCGTCTCCGCGCGCTGCCGCGAGTTGAGCGAGGCGATGCGGGCCGGCGGCCTGAAGTGCCCGGTCGAGACGGACCTGCGCAACGACATCTGGCTCAAGCTGCTGGGCAACATCTCCTTCAACCCGATCAGCGCGCTGGTGCGGGCCACCATGCGGCAGATGTGCCACCACGGCGGCACCCGGCGGGTCATCGAGACGATGATGACCGAGACCCTGGCGGTCGCCCACGCCCTCGGCTGCGAGGTCGGCGTCTCCATCGAACGGCGGCTGGCCGGCGCCGAGAAGGTCGGCGACCACCGCACCTCCACGCTCCAGGACCTGGAGCGCGGCAAACCGCTGGAGCTCGACGTGCTGCTCGCGGCCGTGGTCGAGCTGGCGGAGATCACGGGTGTCCCCGTGCCCACCCTGCGCACCGTGCACGCCCTGTCCGACCTGCTCGCGCTGAGGAGCGCCGCATGAGGAAACGCGACCGGACCCCGAAGACCTACACCCGCCTCACCCACCCCCTCGTCCGCGACTCACGGGACGAGCCGTTCCGCAGGGCGACCTGGGAGGAGGCCCTGGACCGCACCGCGCGCGAACTGGCGGCGGCACGCGGCGCGTTCGGCATGTTCTCCTGCTCCCGCGCCACCAACGAGATGAACTACGTGGCGCAGAAGTTCGCCCGGGTCGTCATGGGCACCAACAACGTCGACTCCTGCAACCGCACCTGCCACGCCCCCTCGGTCGCCGGGCTGTCCGCCGCGTTCGGCTCGGGCGGCGGCACCTCGTCGTACGAGGAGGTCGAGCACACCGACGTCGTCGTGATGTGGGGCTCCAACGCCCGCTTCGCGCACCCGATCTTCTTCCAGCACGTCCTGAAGGGCATCCGTAACGGCGCCCGGATGTACGCCGTCGACCCGCGCCGGACGTCCACCGCCGAGTGGGCGGAGAGCTGGCTCGGGCTCAACGTCGGCACGGACATCGCGATGGCCCACGCGATCGGCCGCGAGATCATCCACGCCGGTCTGGTCAACGAGGCGTTCGTCCGGCGGGCCACCACCGGCTACGAGGAGTACAAGGCGCTGGTCGAGCCCTGGACGCTCTCCCTCGCCGAGAAGGTGACGGGCGTCCCGGCCGCGGCGATACGGGAGCTGGCGCACGCCTACGCCCGCGCCGAACGCGCCCAGCTGTGCTGGACGCTCGGCATCACCGAGCACCACAACGGCACCGACAACGTGCGGGCTCTGATCAACCTCGCCCTGCTGACCGGGCACGTCGGCCGCTACGGCTCGGGCCTGCAGCCCCTGCGCGGCCAGAACAACGTGCAGGGTGGCGGCGACATGGGGGCGATCCCCAACCGGCTCCCCGGCTTCCAGGATCCCCTCGACGCGGGAGTGCGCGCCAAGTTCGAGGCAGCCTGGGACACCGTCATCCAGCCGCACTACGGCATGACCCTGACGGAGATGTTCGAGGCGATGGAGGACCGGTCGCTGCGTGCCGTCTACTGCATCGGCGAGAACCCGGCCCAGTCCGAGGCGGACAGCGACCAGGCCGTCCGCCGCCTGAAGGAGCTGGACTTCCTCGTCGTCCAGGACATCTTCCTCACCAGGACCGCCGAACTGGCCGACGTGGTACTGCCCGCGACCGCCGGCTGGGCCGAGACCGAAGGCACCACCACCAACAGCGAACGCCGGGTGCAGCGCGTCCGCCGGGCCGTGACCCCGCCCGGTGAGGCGCGCGAGGACATCGACATCCTCTGCGACCTCGCCACGCGACTCGGCCACGACTGGAAGTACGCCGACTCCGAGGCGGTGTGGAACGAGCTGCGCTCGGTCTCCCCGGACCACCACGGCATGACGTACGCCCGCCTGGAGGAGCATCAGGGCATCCAGTGGCCGTGCCCGAGCACGGACGGGCTGGAACCGCCGTACCTGCACGGCCGGCTGTGGGAGAAGGACCCCGGGCGGCGGGGGCGGCCGGCGCCGTTCGGCATGGTGCGGCACGACCCGCCGGTGGACCTCACCGACGAGCGGTACCCGATCCGCCTCACCACCGGGCGCCGCCTCGACTCCTACAACACCGGGGTGCAGAGCGGCTCCTTCGCTTCCCCGCTGCGGCGGGGCGAGTCCGTCGAGCTGTGCCCGGAGGACGCCGAGCGGTACGGGGTCGTGGTGGGCGAGGAGGTGCGGGTGACCTCGCGGCGCGGGTCCGTGCTGGCGCCGGTGTGGGTGGACCCCGCGCTGCGGCCGGGGCTCGCCTTCATGACGTTCCACTTTCCCGACGAGGTGGACACCAACCAGCTGACGATCGAGGCGAACTGCCCGATCGCGGGGACGGCGGAGTTCAAGGCGTCGGCGATCCGGATCGAGAAGCTCCCGGTTCCGACACACGTGAGGTGAGCAAGCGTGGACCTGCACTTCGGTGACAGCAAACCGACCGACGAGGAACGCGCCGCCGTCGACGCCCTGCTGGGCCCGCCCGAGTCGTCCTGGGAGGGCGCCGACCGTTCCGAGGCGGACCTGCGGTGGGCGCGCGGCGGGCGGGCGGCGCGCGACCGCCGCGACCTGCTGCTGCCGGGGCTGCACGCGCTCAACGACCGGGTCGGCTGGATCAGCGAGGGCGCGCTGGACTACCTGTGCCGCCGGCTGACGGTGCCGCCGGCCGAGGCGTACGGGGTCGCGACCTTCTACGCCATGTTCTCCGTACGTCCGCGCCCGGCCACGGTGCTGCACGTGTGCACGGACCTGGCCTGTGCGGCCGCGGGCGCGCCGAAGCTGTGCGAGGCGGTGGAGGCCCGTCTGGGCCCGCGGTCCGGGGTGGCGGTGGAACGCAGCCCCTGTCTGGGCCTGTGCGAGCGGGCCCCGGCGGCGCTGGTGGTCCGGGCCGGGGCGGACGCTTCCGCGGTCCCCGACGGCGGAGCGCCCGGCGGCGTCCCCCGGGCCGCCGCCGTCTGCGCGCCCGCCACCCCCGACGCCGTGGTCCGGGTGGCGCTCGCCCCGGAGAACGCCCCGCAGGAGCCGCCGGCCGTCACGGCGGTCCCGCAGGCCGGCGATCCCGGGCTGCTGCTCCTGCGCCGGGTCGGCACCGTGGACCCGGCCGATCTGGACGACTACCGGGCGCACGGCGGCTACACGGCGCTGCGTCGCGCCTTCGCCCTCGGGCCCGCCGGGGTGATCCGGGAGGTGACCGACTCCGGTCTGCTCGGGCGCGGCGGCGCCGCCTTCCCCACCGGCCGCAAGTGGCAGGCCACCGCGTCCCAGCCGGACCACCCGCACTACCTGGTCTGCAACGCCGACGAGTCCGAGCCGGGCACGTTCAAGGACCGGGTGCTGATGGAGGGCGACCCGTACGCGCTGGTGGAGGCCATGACGATCGCGGCGTACGCGACGGGCGCCCGCCTCGGCTACCTCTACCTGCGCGGCGAGTACCCGCGCGCCCTGGAGCGCATGGAGCACGCCATCGCCCAGGCGCGGGCGCGCGGCCTGCTCGGCGACGACGTCCTCGGCCAGGGTTTCTCCTTCGACATCGAGATCCGGCGCGGTGCGGGCGCCTACATCTGCGGCGAGGAGACGGCCCTGTTCAACTCCATCGAGGGCTACCGGGGCGAGCCCCGCTCCAAGCCGCCCTTCCCGGTGGAGAAGGGGCTGTTCGGCAAGCCGACCGTAGAGAACAACGTGGAGACGCTGGTCAACGTGCTGCCGATCCTCACCCTGGGCGCCCCCGCGTACGCGGCGATCGGCACGGGGGCGTCCACCGGCCCCAAGCTGTTCTGCGTCTCGGGCAGCGTGGCCCGCCCCGGGATCTACGAACTGCCGTTCGGCGCGACGCTCGGCGAGCTCCTCACGCTCGCCGGCGTACGGGACGGTCTGCGGGCGGTGCTGCTCGGCGGGGCCGCCGGCGGATTCGTCCGTCCCGACGAGCTGGACATCCCCCTCACCTTCGAAGGCACCCGCGCGGCCGGCACCACCCTCGGCTCCGGAGTCGTCATGGCCTTCGACGACACGGTCCCGCTCCCCCGTCTGCTGCTGCGCATCGCCGAGTTCTTCCGCGACGAGTCCTGCGGGCAGTGCGTGCCCTGCCGGGTCGGCACGGTCCGCCAGGAGGAGGCGCTGCACCGGATCGCGGAGCGCACCAGCGTGGACGCCGCCGCCGACATCACCCTGCTGCGCGAGGTCGGGCGCGCGATGCGGGACGCCTCGATCTGCGGTCTGGGCCAGACCGCGTGGAACGCCGTGGAATCCGCCATCGACCGTCTGGGGGCGTACGAATGACCGTGACACCGCTGGGGATCCCCCGCCGCCTGCTGGAGTTCACCCTGGACGGTGAGCCGGTCCGGGCGCCCGAGGGGTCGACGATCCTGGACGCCTGCCGGGCCGCGGGGAAGGACATCCCCACGCTGTGCGAGGGGGACACGCTCACGCCGAAGAACGCCTGCCGGGTGTGCGTGGTGGAGGTCGAGGGCTCGCGCACCCTGGTCCCCGCCTGCTCGCGCAAGGCGGAGGCGGGCATGGAGGTGCGCACCGGGACCGAGCGGGCCCGGCACAGCCGCAAGGTCGTCCTGGAGCTCCTCGCCTCCTCGGTCGACCTGTCGACGACACCCCGGGTCGCCGAATGGCTCAAGGAGTACGAGGCGAAACCGGACCGCTTCGGACCGGACGCGGCCCGGCTGAACGAGGAGCCGCGGGTCGACAACGACCTGTACGTGCGCGACTACGGCAAATGCATCCTCTGCTACAAGTGCGTGGACGCGTGCGGCGACCAGTGGCAGAACACCTTCGCGATCTCCGTCGCCGGGCGCGGTTTCGACGCCCGCATCGCGGTGGAGCACGACGCTCCGCTGACCGACTCGGCGTGCGTGTACTGCGGCAACTGCATCGAGGTCTGCCCGACGGGGGCGCTGTCGTTCAAATCCGAGTTCGACATGCGGGGGGCGGGTACGTGGGACGAGTCGCGGCAGACGCGCACGACGACCGTGTGCGCCTACTGCGGCGTGGGCTGCAACCTGACGCTCCATGTGCAGGACAATGAGATCGTGAAGGTCACGTCGCCGCACGACAACCCGGTGACCCACGGCAACCTGTGCATCAAGGGCCGGTTCGGCTACCAGCACGTGCAGAACCGGGACTGAACGGAACGGACAGGGACATGGGACGAGTCACGGAACGACGCAAGGTGATCCGCATCCGGGACGGGGCGGTGTCCACCCGCCCGGACACGCTCGTCGCCGAGGAGCCCCTGGAGATCCGGCTGAACGGCAAGCCCCTGGCCATCACCATGCGCACCCCGGGGGACGACTTCGCGCTGGCGGCCGGCTTCCTGGTCAGCGAGGGCGTGCTGGCGGCCGCGGCGGACCTGCGGAACATCGTCTACTGCGCCGGGGCCACGGCCGACGGGTCGAACACGTACAACGTGGTCGACGTGACGACCGCCCCCGGGGTGGAGATCCCGGACATCACGCTGGAGCGGAACGTCTACACGACGTCCTCCTGCGGTCTGTGCGGCAAGGCCAGCCTGGACGCGGTGCGCACCACGACCCGGCACCCGATCGCGGACAGCCCGCCGCTGCGGATGACGCCGGAGCTGCTGGCGGAGCTGCCGGACCGGCTGCGGGCGGCCCAGCGGGTCTTCGACCGCACCGGCGGACTGCACGCGGCGGCCCTGTTCGACGAGCACGGCGAGCTGCTGGACGTGCGGGAGGACGTGGGGCGGCACAACGCGGTCGACAAGCTGGTCGGCCGGGCGCTGCAACAGGGGAACCTGCCGCTGTCCCGGACGGTGCTGATGGTGTCCGGGCGGGCCTCGTTCGAGCTGGCGCAGAAGGCGGTCATGGCCGGCATCCCGGTGCTCGCGGCGGTCTCGGCGCCGTCCTCGCTGGCCGTGGACCTGGCGGCGGAGACCGGCATGACGCTGGTGGGCTTCCTGCGGGGCACTTCCATGAACGTGTACGCGGGTGAGGAGCGGATCGCCCTGCGGGCCGCGGCCGTCCGGGCCTGACCGGTCCCCCCGCTGCACGGCGGCGGGGCCCCAGCCGGCGGGGAGCGCCCCCTGCGCCGCGGGGCCCCGCCGCGAGAAAGGCCCGGCCGACGACGGTGACCGCGTGCGGGGCGTGCGCCCTGCGGGGCCCTGGCCCGGGCCGGCGGGCTCGTTCACCCCGCGCCGCCCGGGCCCGCCCGCCGCCGCCCGGACCCGCGGGCGCACCCGGAGCCGAGCGGCGGCGGGCGGCCGGTGCTCAGCCACGACGTGAACGGGCCGGAGACGTCCGCGGCGGTGGTGCCGTTCAGCCGGAACGTGTCCCTGTACCGACCTCGGTCCGTGACCGTGCGGCCCGGTCCTCCGCGGTGACCTCCGGGACCGGGTCCTTCGAACGGCGCTTGGCGATCACCGCGCACACCATCAGCTGCATCTGGTGGAACAGCATCAGCGGCAGCACGGCCAGCGAGGCGTGCGCCCCGAACAGCACGCTCGCCATGGGCAGTCCGGCGGCCAGCGACTTCTTCGACCCGGCGAACTGGATGGCGATCCGGTCCTCCCGGCCGAAGCCGAGGCCCTTGGCGCCGTACCAGGTGAGCGCCAGCATCACGGCGAGCAGCACGGCCTCGACGACGAGCAGTCCACCGAGCCGGGCGGGGCTGACCTGGCTCCAGACGCCCTGCACCATGCCCTCGCTGAACGCGGTGTAGACGACGAGCAGGATCGAGCCCCGGTCCACCAGTCCCAGCACCTTGCGGTGGCGGGCGACGAAGCCGCCGATCCAGCGGCGCGTGAACTGCCCGGCGAGGAACGGCAACAGCAGCTGGAGCACGATCTTCACCACCGAGTCGGCGGAGAAGCCGCCGGCGCTGCCGCCGAGCAGCGCCGCCGCGAGCAGCGGGGTGACGACGATGCCGGCCAGCGAGGAGAAGGAGCCGGCGCAGATCGCGGCGGGCACGTTGCCGCGGGCGATCGAGGTGAAGGCGATCGACGACTGGATGGTGGAGGGAACGAGCGTGCAGAACAGCAGCCCTTGGTACAGCGGGTCGGTGAGCAGCACCGGGACCAGTCCGCGGGAGGCCAGGCCCAGCAGGGGGAAGACGACGAAGGTGCAGGCCAGCACGGTGACGTGGAGCCGCCAGTGCTTCAGCCCGTCCAGCGCCTCGCGGGTGGAGAGCCGGGCGCCGTAGAGGAAGAAGAGGAACGCGATCGCGGCCGTGGAGGCGCCGGAGGCGATGTCCGCGCCGGTGCCGCGGGCGGGCAGCAGCGCGGCCAGACCCACCGTGCCGAGCAGCAGCGTGATGTACGGGTCGATCGGCATCCATCGCGGCCAGTGCGGGCGTTTCACGGTGCTCCACGTGCTCGGGTGTGTGCTCGGCGGTGCGTTCCGGAGGACGGGTGCCCCCGGCGGCCGGGGACAAGGCGTCCCCGCCCCATCCTGCTCCTCCGCTCCGTGATCGGGAATCCCGTACACCGCTCTGACTGTGATCGGGGTATGTGATGACCGGGGTAGGCTGCCGGGCATGTACGAGCCTACCCACCTGCGGACCTTCCTGTCCGTGGCCCAGACGCTGAGCTTCACGCAGGCGGCGCGGCGGCTCGGACTGCGCCAGTCGACCGTGAGCCAGCACGTGCGGCGGCTGGAGGAGGCGACCGGACGGCTGCTGTTCACCCGGGACACCCACTCCGTGGAACTGACCGAGGACGGCGAGGCGATGCTCGGCTTCGCGCGGCGCATCCTGGACGTGCACGAGCAGGCGGCGCAGTTCTTCACCGGCACCCGGCTGCGCGGGCGGCTGCGCTTCGGGGCCTCCGAGGACTTCGTGCTGACCCGGCTGCCGGAGATCCTCGAACGGTTCCGGCACGAACACCCGGAGGTCGACCTGGAGCTGACGGTCGAGCTGTCGGGCACCCTGCACGAGCAGCTCGCCGCGGGCCGCCTCGACCTGGTGCTGGCCAAGCGGCGGCCGGAGGACCCGCGCCCGGACCCGCACCGGCTGGTGTGGCAGGACGAACTGGTGTGGATCGGCACGCCGGGCCTGCGCCTCGACGCGCACCGCCCGGTGCCGCTGATCGTCTACCCGCCGCCGGGCATCACCCGCGACCTCGCGCTGCGGGCGCTGGAGCGGGAGGGACGGCAGTGGCGCATCGTGTGCAGCAGCGGCAGCCTCAACGGCCTGCTCGCGGCGGCCCGGGCGGGGCTCGGGGTGATGGTGCACGCGCGCGGGCTGGTCCCGCCGGGGCTGGTGCGGATGCCGGAGCGGGCCGGACTGCCGGAGCCGGGTCCGGTGGACTTCGTGGTGGTGCACGGCCGGCGCCGCCCCTCGGCGCAGGGCGCGGCGGACGCGCTGGCGGCGGCGCTCCTCGCGGGCGGCGACCGGCTGCACCGCGGCGGGCAGGGGTGACGGTCCGGGCCGTCCGTGCGCTGAGCTGGATGAGAGCCGTCGCGACGGCCATGGGGCGGTCATGGGGTCGTACAGATTCCGTGGAGATTGCCGCACCGAAACTTACTCCACCGTCAGGAATGTGCCGGACCTCTCCCCATCTGGGAGGTATCTCCTTCACCGGCTCACACCAGGCCGCCCGGTACGCGGCTTTCGACCCGGTTTCGCCCCTCGGACCCGTGGGGTAGCTTTCACCGCGCTGTGCGGGACGACGGTGTTGCCGCACCGGTCCGAGCGCCAGGAAGCGGGGAGCGGGATTGCGCGAGTTCACCAACCCTCCGTTGTCACAGGCGCCCACGGTGGGCGGTCTGGCCGACGTGGTGTTCCGGTACGCCGAGGAGGAGCCGCAGCGCGTGGCGCTCGGCCGCAAGGACGAGGACGGCCACTGGCGCGACGTGACCTGTGCCGAGTTCCGTGACGAGGTGCTGGCGCTGGCGAAGGGCCTGCTGGCGGGCGGCATCCGGTTCGGCGACCGGGTCGCGATCATGTCCCGCACCCGCTACGAGTGGACCCTGTTCGACTTCGCGCTGTGGGCGATCGGCGCGCAGGTCGTCCCGGTCTACCCCACCTCCTCCGCCGAGCAGTGCTCCTGGATGCTGCACGACGCGGAGGTGACGGCCGCGATCGTGGAGCACGAGGACCACGCGATGACCATCGCCACGGTCATCGACCGGCTGCCGCGGATGCGCCGGCTGTGGCAGCTCGACGCCGGCGCCGTACAGGAGCTGTACGACGCGGGAGCGCACCTCGACGACGACGTGGTGCACCGGCACCGCCGGGCGGTCACCCCCGACTCGGTGGCGACGGTCATCTACACCTCGGGCACCACGGGCCGCCCCAAGGGCTGCGCGCTCTCGCACGGCAACTTCATGTACGAGGCGGACACCGTCATCGAGCGCTGGGAGCCGGTGTTCCACTCCCGCCGGGGCGACGAGGCGTCGACGCTGCTGTTCCTGCCGCTCGCGCACGTCTTCGGACGGATGGTCGAGGTCGCCGCGATTCGCGGCAAGGTGAAGTTCGGCCACCAGCCGCAGCTCAACGCGGCCGCGCTGATGCCGGACCTGGCCGCGTTCAGACCGACGTTCATCCTGGCCGTGCCGTACATCTTCGAGAAGGTGTTCAACGCGGCGCGGCGCAAGGCCGAACGGGAGGGGCGCGGCGGGCCCTTCGAGAAGGCCGTCGAGGTGGCGGTGCGGTACGCCGACGCGGTGGAGGCGAAGGCCTGGGGCACCGGTCCCGGCCCGTCGGCGTCACTGCGGATGCAGCACCAGCTCTTCGAGAAGCTCGTCTACACCAAGATCCGCGCCGCGATGGGCGGCAGGATCCGGCACGCGATGTCGGGCGGTTCGGCCATGGACCGACGGCTGGGCCTGTTCTTCGCGGGCGCCGGCGTGCAGATCTACGAGGGGTACGGGCTGACCGAGTCGACCGCGGCGGCCACCGCCAACCCGCCCGAGCGCACCCGCTACGGCACGGTGGGACAGCCGATCCCCGGGGTGAGCGTGCACATCGCCGACGACGGCGAGATCTGGCTGCACGGCGAGAACGTGTTCCAGGGCTACCTCAACAACCCCAAAGCCACCGACGAGACGCTGCACGACGGCTGGCTGGCCACGGGCGACCTGGGTTCGCTGGACGAGGACGGCTATCTCACGATCACCGGGCGGAAGAAGGAGATCCTGGTGACGTCCGGCGGCAAGAGCGTCTCGCCGGGGGCGCTGGAGGAGCGGGTGCGTGACCATCCGCTGGTCAACCAGTGCCTCTTGGTCGGCAACGACCGGCCGTACGTCGCCGCGCTGGTCACCCTCGACCAGGAGGCCGTCGAGCACTGGCTGTCGATGCGCGGGAAACCGCGGCTCCCCCCGGCCCAGCTGGTGCGCGACGCGGACCTGGAGACGGAGGTGCGGCGCGCGGTGGTCGCGGCCAACACCCTGGTCTCGCAGGCCGAGTCGATCCGCACCTTCCGCATCCTGGCGCAGCCGTTCACCGAGGAGCACGGACTGCTCACGCCGTCGCTGAAGCTGAAGCGCAAGGCGATCGAGAAGGCGTACACGGAAGAGGTCGAGGCGCTGTACCGGGCATGAATTCCGCGGTCAGGAATGCGCCGGACGCCGTGATCGTTGACGATAGGGGTGTCACCTGACCACAACCTAAGGATCGAGAGCTCGTGAGCAAGGTCCCCCCGATCACCCTGAACAACGGCGTCGAGATGCCCCAGCTGGGTTTCGGCGTCTGGCAGGTACCGGACGCGGAGGCCGAGACGGCCGTGGCGGCGGCACTGGAGGCCGGCTACCGCAGCATCGACACGGCGGCGATCTACGGCAACGAGGAGGGCACCGGAAAGGCCATCGCACGGTCGGGCGTCCCCCGTGAGGACATCTTCGTCACCACCAAGCTGTGGAACAGCGACCACGGGTACGACTCCACCCTGAAGGCCTTCGACACCTCGCTGGCCAAGCTGGGCCTCGACTACGTCGACCTGTACCTCATCCACTGGCCGACCCCGGCCCGCGACCTGTACGTCGACACGTACAAGGCGTTCGAGAAGTTGCTGTCCGACGGGCGGACGCGCGCGATCGGCGTGTCCAACTTCCTGCCGGAGCACCTGGAGCGCCTGATCGCGCAGACGTCGGTCGTCCCGGCGGTCAACCAGGTCGAGCTGCACCCGCACCTGCAGCAGGCCGCCACGCGTGAGTACCACGCGGAGCAGGGCATCGCCACGGAGGCGTACTCCCCGCTCGGTTCCGGCAAGGGCATCCTGGAGATCCCGGCGATCGTGGCGATCGCCCAGAAGCACGGCCGCACCCCCGCCCAGGTGGTGCTGCGCTGGCACCTCCAGCTGGGCAACGTCGTCATCCCGAAGTCGGTGACGCCGTCCCGGATCAAGGAGAACATCGACGTCTTCGGGTTCACCCTGGACGCCGAGGACCTCGCCGCGATCAGCGCGCTCAACGAGGACCGGCGGGTGGGTCTGAACCCCGCGGAGTTCAACCAGGGCTGACGGCCCAGGTGCCGGTGGCCGGTTCCCGTGGTGACGGGCGGCCGGCCACCGGCGTGTCCGGGCCGGTCAGTTCGGCTGTCCCACCGGCCGGACGACGACGGTGTTGACGTCCACCCCCTCCGGCTGCCCGAGGGCCCACACCACCGAGTCGGCGATCTGGCCGGCGGTGAGCAGGTTGCCCGGCGGCAGACCGTCCCCGCCGTCCCAGAACGGGGTCTCCACCCGGCCCGGTGCGATCAGGGTGACCCCGATGCCCCACTCGGTGACCTGCCGCCTGGTGTTCTCGGCGAGCCCGGTCACCGCGTACTTCGTGGCTCCGTACAGGTTGCCCGGAGTGGGCACGAACCCGGCGACGCTGCCGATCAGCACGATCCGCCCGCCGCTCGCCCTGAGCGCGTCGACGGACGCCCGGATCAGCAGGGCGGGGCCCAGCACATTGGTCAGCACCATCTCGGTCCACCCGGCGGGATCGCCCTCGGCGACCGTGTCGTGGGTGGCGAACCCGGCGTTGGCGACGACGGTGTCCAGCCGGCCGAACCGCTCCAGCACGGCGTCGACCGCCGCCCGCACGTCGTCGTACACCGCCGCGTTCCCGGGGATGGTCAACAGCCGCTGCGGATCGCCCAGTTCCTTGGCGAACGTCCGCAGCCGCTCCTCCCCGCGCCCGGTGACGGCGACCCGTTCCCCCGCCTCCAGCAGCCGCCGTGTCACGGCGGCCCCGATCCCGCTCCCGCCACCCGTGACGAGCGTGACGCGCGTGTCGTCGGTCATGAGTCCCCCTTGTGTGTGAGTGCGGGAAGTCCACCACTTGAAGCGCTCTCCAAGTCAAGCGCCCTCTCCCTCGTACCGGCACGGCAGGCCGGTTCGGTCCTCGTCAGGACCGCCGTCCGAGCCCCGCACCCGCGCGGAACGCGTCGAGGGCGTACCGGTGTGCGGGCGCGTCCACGACGCGTTCCGGTCACACCGGGCGCACCGCCGCGTGGACGGTGTGCGCGGCCAGGACGAACACGTCCGGGCGGTGGTGGACACTCGCCGGATCGTCCGGGTCGGTCAGGCGGTCCAAGGTCGCGCGGTCGTCGGCGTCCAGGTACTCGCCGAGCATGTCGCGGGTGCGGGTGAGGGACGTGACCACGTAGGCGCGGGCACGCTCCGGCACCGGGGCCGGCAGGTCGAGGAGGAAGGTGCGCGAGCGGGTGTGGTGCAGGCCGGCCGCGGTGAGCAGCGCGGGCCAGTCCTCCACCTGGGCCACCGTGTCCGGCAGTTCCTCGCGCATCCGGGTGAACCGCTCCTCCTCCACGGCGTCGATCCGCGCCTGCAGCCCGGGGCGGCCGAAGCCGATGTCACGGGGCAGGAAACGGGCGGGCAGCCCGCCCTCCATCACGGCCAGGGTGCCGCCGGGCGCGAGGCGTTCGGCGCAGGCCGCGAGCGCCGCGCCCTGGTCGCCGAGGTGGTGCACGCTGCGGCTGGCCCACAGCAGGTCGGCCGGGTAGTCCAGCTCGGCCAGCACGCCGGGCATGTCACCGGTCAGCGTGTCGAAGCGGTCGGCGACCCCCAGGCGTTCGGCGCGGGCACGGGCCCGCTCCAGGAGCGGCTCGGAGCCGTCGACGGCCACGATCCGGGCGCCCGGGAAGGTCTCGGCGAAGAGGCCGGAGATCACTCCGGGACCACTGCCGGCGTCCACGACCAGCCCCGGTTCGGTGACCTCCTTCGCCAGCCAGGTCAGGGCCCGCTCGTACAGCGGGGTGAACAGTTCCGCCTGCGACTCCAGCAGCGGTGCCAGCTCGGCCCAGTCGAGGTGCTCGTGGTCGTGCCCGTGCTGCCCGTGTCCGTGCTGCCGGTGGTCGTCGTCGTGCCCGGGTGTGTGGTGGTGCGCCATGGTGGTCAGCCTCTCCGCTCGGATGCGGTCAGCGTGCGACGACGCACCGGGAAGGGGCAAACGGTGTTGCCACTCCCGCAAAACCGGGCGAGGGTCCGCCGGACCCGGGCCCGGCGAAGGGTCCGGGCCCGGCGGACCGGGGTCATGCCGTCACGACAGCGGCGGGTAGGCGTTCTTCATCAGCTCCTGGAACTGGGCGGAGAACCAGTGCCCGGAGATCGGGGCGTCGCCGAGCGCTCCCGACATGTTGTTGTCGTTGCGCGGGTTGCCGGTGTACGTGGGGTCGCACATCCGGTCGAATCCCTTGCCCTCGTCGTTGTCGATGACCTCGCTCGCGCCGTCCGACTCACCCGGGGGCTTCATCCACACGTAGGCGTCGATACCGGGCTCGGGGGACGCCTGGGGACGCTCACCCAGTCCGGCTCCCGCCTGGTTGCACCAGTTGCCCGGATTGAAGCGGCGGTCGTAGCGGCCACCGTCGACGTAGGTGTCCACACTGGTCGTCGCGCCGGGACCGGTGGGCCGGTTCGCCCCGCCCCAGCCGTTACGGGAGGTGTCGATCAGCATGCCGATCTTCGAGTCGAAGCCGAGCGAGACCAGTTCCTCGCGCAGCGCCTGGGCGTACGACAACTCGTCGACGTAGCGGTTCCAGCTGACCCACTTGGACTCACGCACCGACTTGCCGGCCACCGTGTCGCCGATGGAGAAGTGGTCCTCCTTCAGCGCGCTGTAGTTGGCCGTGTTGGCGATGAAGCCGTGCACGTCGGCGACGGTCGCGCCCTCGGCGGTCGCGGCCTGCTTGAACACCTGGGCGGAGGCACCGAAGTTGTCGTCCCAGCCCAGCCAGCCGTGGTGCCCGGCGTCCACGTAGTTGTAGACGTTGGGCACGTCGCCCAGCTTGTTCAGGGCGTAGCCGACGCCCTTCACGTAGTTGCCGTTGGACTTCATCACGTCACAGTTCGGCGTGGCGGTCGCCCGCGGCGACACGTTGGTGACCAGGTTGGGCAGGGAGTCGATCTCGACCGTGGTGACGATGCGCAGCGAGGCGTACTTGGAGTCGGAGAGGATCTCCGCGATCGGGTCGATGTACTCGCTCTTGTAGCGGTCGATCTCCGTGGGACCGAGCTCGCCGTTGGAGGCGAGGGCGGCGCAGTCGCGGCCCGGCAGGTTGTAGATGACGAGCTGGACGACGAGTTCGCCGGAGCCCTTCTGTTCCAGGGCCTCGTCGAGGTGGTCCCGCAGCCCCATCTTGCCGCCCGCCCCGTTGATGGCGGCGATGCGGTCCAGCCAGACGCCGGTGGGCTGGTCGGCGATGCGGCTGCCGCCCGGCTCGGCGGCCGCGTTCGCGGACCACTCGGGGTTCACGTAGACCTCGGCGCCGTCGTACGGGTTGTCGACGCGGTCACCCGGGTCGGTCGGGTCCGGCGGGTCGGTCGGGTCCGTCGGACCGCCGGAGTCGACGTTGCAGGTCACGCCGTCGAGGGTGAAGGTGGCGGGCACGGCGTTGCTGCCGCTGTAGCTGCCCTGGAAGCCGAAGGTGGCGGAGCCTCCGGTGGCGAGCGTGGCGTTGTACGACTCGTTGGCCGCCGTGACGTTCGCGCCGGACTGGGTGATCCTGGCGTTCCAGCCGCTGGTCACCCTCTGGTTCCCGGCGTACGTCCAGTTCACGGCCCACGACGACTTCGCGGCGCCGTGGTTGGTGACCGTCACGGACGCGGTGAAGCCGGTGGCCCACTGGTTCTGCACCGTGTAGTCGACGGTGCAGGGGACGGCGGCCGCGCCGGCGTCGCCCGGGACGGCGGCGATCGCCGAACCGGTGGCGCCGGCTACCAGCGCCATGGCGGCGAGGAGCGCGGTTCTGGTGCGACTCATTGTGCGGGTTTCCTATCCGTAGGGGGCTTTCCTTCGAGGGCGCGCGCGGACGATCGCGCGGCCTGGTGCCTTACGGGGTGGGGGATGCCGTCCCGGATCCGCACGGGCGGGTCCGTGATGCCGGCCGGACGTCTCCGGGCAGCACGACGGCACAGGGATCCCACGGGGATGAGCGCCCCGCGTCAGGTGCTCCACACGTGCACGGGGGTGGCTAAAAGTACTGAACGCGGGGGGTGGCGCATCGAGCGACTCCTTGCAGCTCGGACGCGTCGTGACGGACGCGTCGACTGATGGAACCGCTCCCACTGGTGCACATGAAGCTAGCGCCAAGTGACGATGAAGAACAGAGGGTGTGCGGACTTTGGCGGTTCCGCGTCTGTCGAATCTTTTCGATTTGCCCCAAGGCTTGACCGGTCATCACCCCGTCCCCACTATGGGAGCGCTCCCACTGGTTCAAGCCTTGACATGTCGAGTCGCAGGAAGGACCAGCACATGCATCCCCCACCCCGCAGACGCGGTGGCGTGCGGCGCCTCTTAGCCGTCGCCGTGACAGCGCTCGCCCTGCCGCTGACGATGCTCTCGACGGGCTCCACCCCCGCCCGCGCGGCGGCCGTCCAGTGCAGCGTGGACTACAAGACGAACGACTGGGGGTCGGGCTTCACCGCCGACCTGACGGTCACCAACCGCGGTACGGACGTCATCGACGGCTGGACCCTGACGTACTCCTACACGGGCAACCAGCGCCTGGTGAACGGCTGGAACGGCAGCTGGTCCCAGTCCGGTCCGACCGTGACCGTGCGGAACGCCGGCCACAACGGCCGGATCGCCGCCGGCGGCGCCGTGACGACCGGCGCCCAGTTCTCCTACAGCGGCTCCAACGCGGCGCCCGCCTCCTTCGCGGTCAACGGCACCACCTGCGCCGGCGCCCACCAGCCGCCCATCGCCGTGCTGACCAGCCCGGAGGCCGGCTCGGTGCACACGCAGGGCGAGACGGTGCCGCTCGCGGCCACCGCCGCCGCGGCCGACCGGGCCACGGTCACCAAGGTGGAGTTCTACGACGACACCGAACTGCTCGGCACGGACACCTCCGCCCCGTACACGCTGGCGGTCGGCGGACTCGCCGTCGGCGCCCACTCGCTGGTCGCGAAGGCGTACGACAGCCTGGGCGCCTCCGCCTCCTCCACCCCGGTCGGCATCACGGTGGCGTCGGGTCCTGCCGTGGTCGCGAGCCCGTCCCAACTGGGCGTGCGCCAGGGTGAGTCGAGCACCTTCGAGGTGAAGCTCTCCAAGCAGCCGAGCGCGGACGTGACCGTCACGACGGCCCGGGCGAGCGGCAACACGGGGCTGTCGGTGTCCTCCGGCGCGGCCCTCACCTTCACGCCGTCGAACTGGAACACCGCGCAGAAGGTGACCGTCGCCGCCGACGACTCCGGCACCGGCTCGGCCGTCTTCGAGTCCTCGGCGCCCGGTCACGCCAAGGCCGCGGTCACCGTGACGCAGCTGGGCGCGACCAAGTCGTACGAGGCGCGCTTCCTGGAGCTGTACGACAAGATCACCGACCCGGCGAACGGCTACTTCTCGCCGGAGGGCATCCCGTACCACTCGGTGGAGACGCTGATCGTCGAGGCGCCCGACCACGGTCACGAGACCACCTCGGAGGCGTACAGCTACCTGCTGTGGCTGCAAGCCATGTACGGCAGGATCACCGGGGACTGGACGCGGTTCAACAGCGCCTGGGAGACGATGGAGCGGTACGCCATCCCGACCGCCGCGGACCAGCCGACCACCTCCTTCTACGACCCCTCGAAGCCGGCGACGTACGCGCCCGAGCACGACACCCCGGCCGAGTACCCGTCGCAGCTCGACTCGAATGTCTCCGTCGGCCGTGACCCGATCGCGGCGGAGCTGAAGTCGGCGTACGGCACCGACAACGTGTACGGCATGCACTGGATCCAGGACGTGGACAACGTCTACGGCTACGGCAACTCGCCCGGCAAGTGCGAGGCCGGACCGTCCGACACCGGCCCGTCCTACATCAACACCTTCCAGCGCGGCCCGCAGGAGTCGGTGTGGGAGACCGTGACCCAGCCCACCTGCGACGCCTTCAAGTACGGCGGCACCAACGGCTACCTGGACCTGTTCACCAAGGACGCGTCCTACGCCAGGCAGTGGAAGTTCACCAACGCCCCCGACGCCGACGCGCGCGCGGTGCAGGCGGCGTACTGGGCCGACCTGTGGGCGAAGGAGCAGGGCAAGGGCGGTCAGATCGCCGGGACGGTCGCCAAGGCCGCCAAGATGGGCGACTACCTGCGCTACGCGATGTACGACAAGTACTTCAAGAAGATCGGCAACTGCACCAGCCCGTCCTGCCCGGCCGGCACCGGCAAGGACGCCTCGCACTACCTGCTCTCCTGGTACTACGCCTGGGGCGGCGCCACCGACACCTCGGCGGGCTGGTCCTGGCGCATCGGCTCCAGCCACGCGCACGGCGGCTACCAGAACCCGCTCGCCGCGTACGCGCTGGCCAACTACGCGCCGCTGAAGCCGAAGTCGGCGACAGGCGCGGAGGACTGGAACAAGTCGTTCCAGCGCCAGCTGGAGTTCTACCGCTGGCTGCAGTCCGCCGAGGGCGGCATCGCGGGCGGCGCGACCAACAGCTGGGCGGGCCGCTACACCACCCCGCCGTCCGGCACCCCGACCTTCTACGGCATGTACTACGACGAGAAGCCGGTGTACCACGACCCGCCGTCGAACCAGTGGTTCGGCTTCCAGGCGTGGTCGATGGAGCGGGTGGCGGAGGTGTACCAGCAGACCGGCAACGCGCTCGCCAAGTCGGTCCTCGACAAGTGGGTGGACTGGGCGCTGTCCGAGACCACGGTCAACCCGGACGGTTCCTTCCTCTTCCCGTCCACGCTGAAGTGGTCCGGCAAGCCCGACACCTGGAACGCGTCCTCGCCGGGTGCCAACAACGGGCTGCACGTCGAGGTCGTCGACTACACCAACGACGTCGGTGTGGCGGGGGCCTACGCCAAGATCCTGACCTACTACGCCGCCCGCTCCGGTGACACCGAGGCGGCGGACACGGCGAAGGCGCTGCTGGACGGCATGTGGGAGAACAACCAGGACGACCTCGGCATCGCCGTCCCGGAGACCCGCGCCGACTACGAGCGCTTCGACGACCCGGTGCACGTCCCCTCCGGCTGGACCGGCACCATGCCGAACGGCGACCGGATCGACTCGTCGTCGACGTTCCTGTCCATCCGGTCCTTCTACCAGGACGACCCGGCCTGGTCGAAGATCGAGAGCTATCTGAAGGGCGGCGCCGCGCCGGTCTTCACGTACCACCGGTTCTGGGCCCAGGCGGACATCGCCACGGCCATGGGCGCGTACGCGGAGCTTCTCGAATAGTCCCCGCCGACGCTCCGTGTACCGGCCCCGGCACCTGACGCCGGGGCCCACCGGGCCGGGCGGTCCCCTCGCACACGGGGGACCGTCCGGCCCTCGCACGCGCGAGGGCGGCGGTCCGTGACGCTACGGCGTCCTGCGGAACGCCTGAAGGGTGAAGACCGGGTCCGGGCGGGGGCGGGACTGGTCGGGGAGGGCTGCCAGGCGGGTGGCGAAGTCGTCCACGAGGGGGTGACCGGGCGGGAGGGTGACGAACCAGCCGCGTCGCAGGTCGTCCGCGGTGCGGCGGGGGCTGCGGCCCTGGCCGTGGCCCCGGAAGCGGGCCTCTCCCGCGGGGACCAGGCCCTGCCCGGCAGCGCGGGACGCGACGGTCCCGGGGGCGTCGGGCACGGGGCTCGGCGGGCGGTCGGCGAGCACGGCGTCGATGTCGCTGCCGACGTTGTGCGAGAGCCCTTTGTGCACGGTCGTGACGTAGACGCCCCCGGGCCGCAGCACCCGGGCGCACTCACGGATGACGGCGCGCACGTCACCGGGGTCGGTGAGCAGGTGCAGCAGCCACACGCTGACCACCGCGTCGAAGCACGCGTCGCGGAAGGGCAGCCGCCGGCTGTCGGCGCGGACCACGGCCCCGGGCAGCCGGCCCGCGGCCAGCCGGGTCATCGACGCGGAGAGGTCCGCGCCCGTGACCCGCAGTCCGGGACGGGCGCGCGGGAACAGCCGGGTGACGATGCCCGTGCCGCAGGCCACGTCCAACAGGCACCGCGCCTGCCGCGGAACCAGGCTCAGTACGGCCTCTGCGGCCGCCGCCGCGCGGGGTTCCCCGCCGCGCAGGACGTCGTAGCGCTCCGCTTCCTCGTCGTAGTCCAGCACGCGCCTCAGTGTGCCCCGTGGGCGGGCGCCAGGTCGTCCACCCTGCGGGCGAGCTCGAGGTCCTTCTCGGTGACGGCGCCGCCCGCGCTGTGGGTGTGCACGGACAGGGAGACGGTGTGGTAGCCGAGGGTGAGGTCGGAGTGGTGGTCCAGCTCGTCCTGCACCCGGGCCACATGGACCACCATGGCCGCCGCCGCCATGTGCGAACCGAGCCGGTAGGTGCGGGTGAGGCGGTCGCCGTCGAGCGTCCAGCCCGGCAGCTCGGCGAGCCGGGCCTCGATCTCCGTCCGGGACAGCGGTTCGACGGGCATGGTCGGTGCTCCTTCGCCGGGTCGGCTCTCGTGCCGCGTCCAGGCTGCCACAGAAGTCCCCCTCGTGCCCTGGCCGGAGAAGGGGCGGCTCCCCCGCACGGCCGCTCCTCGGCTACCGTCCTGGCATGACCACCGTCACGTCCGGCACCGCTTCCCGTACCGAGGGCGTGGGGCCGCTGCTGCGCGCCTGGCGGCAGCAGCGGCGGGTCAGCCAGCTGGAGCTGGCCCTGCGCGCCGACTCCTCCGCCCGCCACATCAGCTTCATCGAGACCGGCCCGTCCCGGCCCAGTGAGGAGATGGTGCTGCGGCTCGCCGAGCACCTGGAGGTGCCCGTGCGGGAGCGCAACGCGCTGCTGCTGCGGCCGGTTACGCGCCCGCTACCCGGAGACCCGCTGGACGACCCCGCGCTGGAGGTGGTGCGCGCCGGCATCGAGCGGCTGATCGGCGGCTTCGAACCGTATCCGGCGCTGGTGGTGGACGCGATGTACGACGTCGTGGCGGCCAACCGCGGGGTCCTGGCGCTGTTCGACGGCGTCCCCGAGGCGCTGCTGACGCCGCCGCTGAACGCGGTGCGGCTGACCCTGCACCCGCGAGGGCTTGCGCCGCGTATCCGGAACCTGCGGGAGTGGCGCGGCCATCTGCTGGAGCAGATGCGGCGCAACATCGCCCTGCGCCGCTCGGAGCGGCTGCGGGCGCTGTACGACGAGGTGGCGGCGTACCCCGTACCGGACACCGCGTGCCCGGAGGAACCGGCCGAGCCGGTGGCGTACTTCGCGCTGCCGATGGTGATCGAGCACCGGGGGCGGACGCTGTCGTTCGTGTCGTCCATCTCCACCTTCAACACCCCGATGGACGTGACCGTCGCCGAACTGGCCGTGGAGACGCTGCTCCCGGCGGACCCGGCGACGGCCGAGTACCTTCAGACCTGGCTGAGCTGACGCGCCCCCAGCGCCCTGTGCTGGAGCAGCGTGAGGCCCGCCACGGCGAGCGCCTGGAGCGCGATCCACAGCGCGCCGGCGGCCGTCGGCGTCAGCCACAGCGCGAGGGCGGCGAAACTCAGTACCGTCCAGGCGAGGTTGGCCTCGACGACGATCCGCACGCCGGGCACCGGCGGGTGCGGCCGGGCGGCCAGCAGGCCCACGCCGGCCGCGTAGGCGGCGAGGAACGCGCCGGCTCCGAGCAGCAGGCCGGACCCCAGACCGAGGAAGCGGCCGAGCGGTCCGGACAGGGCGAGGTAGGCGACGGCGTTGGCGCCGGTCACCACGGCGTCGAGGGCCAGGAGGCGGCGCAGCGTCCGCAGCGGTTCCACGGTGCGGGCGGGCGCGGCGAGCGGGGTCGTGGACACGGGGCATCATCCTCCGTCAGGAGTGGTCACCGGTTGTGGTGCGTCCACGATCCCGTGCGGGCCGGACCGGGTCGATTACGTGCGGGGTAATGCGGCGCGAGGCGGTGAAACCGGGCGGTCGTCCGCGGCGCGTGAGAGTCTCTGAGGGACATGACAGGATGAGCGCATGCCCGGGCGCGTTGGGGAGGCATGGCGTTGAGTGAGCGGCGGGCCGCACCCACCGTGGGCCAGGTGGTTCTGGGACGGCGGCTGTACGAGTTGCGGGAGGCCGCCGGGCTCTCCCGGGAGGAGGCCGCCCGGATCCTGCGGGTGGCGCCGGCGACCGTCCGCCGGATGGAGACCGCCGAGGTCGCGCTGAAGATCCCGTACGTGCAGATGCTGCTGGCGGCCTACGGGGTGCCCGACAGCGAGACCGACACGTTCGTCCTGCTCGCCGAGGACGCGAACCGTCCCGGCTGGTGGCAGCGGTACCACGACGTGCTGCCCGAGTGGTTCAGCCTGTACGTCAGCCTGGAGGGCGCCGCCCGGATCATCCGCTCCTACGAGCCGCACTTCGTGCCCGGTCTGCTGCAGACCGAGGACTACGCGCGGGCGGTCCTGGAGGCCGGGACCATCGGCACGGCGGGACCGGAGGCCGTCGAGCGGCACGTGGCGCTGCGCATGGAGCGCCAGCGGCTGCTGGAGCGCCCGGACCCGCCGCACCTGTGGGTGCTGATGGAGGAGACGGTGCTGCGCCGCCCGGTGAGCCCCGACAGCCGGGTGATGCGCGAGCAGCTGGACAAGCTGCTGGAGTACTCCGAGCGGGACCGGATCACGCTGCAGATCGCGGAGTTCGCGGACGGCCCGCACCCGGGCACGTACGCGCCGTTCTCGCTGTTCCGGTTCGCCGAGCCGGAGCTGCCGGACATGGTGTTCACCGAGTACCTGACCGGCGCCCTGTACCTGGACTCCCGCAAGGAGGTCTCGGTGCACCTGGAGGTGCTGGACCACATGACGGCCCGGGCGGCCACGACCCAGCGCACCGAGAAGCTGCTGCGGGAGTGCCGGGAGCACTGCTGAGCCCGGCGGGGCCGGCCTCGGGGGCCGGAGAGCGCGTGCGTCCTCCGCGCCCGCCGCACCGGGTCGTCGCGCGGACCTCCGGGGCCTAGCGCTGCCCCCGCCCCCTTCGCACGGCGTGCGCCCGGCCGGCCCGGCCGACGCCGGCTCGGGCGGGGCGCGGGTGCGGACTCAGGCGGCGCCGTCCTTGCGGCTCCCCTCACCGGTGTGCCTGTCGTCGTCGACGATCTCCGCGTCCACCACGCCGTCGTCCTCCTGCGGCGGTGTGCCCGGGCCGGCGGCCTCGCCCTCGGGGGCGGACGCCGTCTGCGCGTACATCGCCTGACCCATCCGCTGGCTGACCGAGGCGAGCTTCTCGACGCCGGTGCGCAGCTCGGCCGTGTCGGTGTTCTCCTGCCCCAGCAGGCCCTTGAGCGCGGTGACGGCCTCCTCCACCTCGGACCTGGTGTCCCCGGGGACCTTGTCGCCGTTCTCCCGGAGGAAGTTCTCGGTCTGGTAGACGAGTTGCTCGGCCTGGTTGCGGGTCTCGGCGGCCTCGCGGCGCCTGCGGTCCTCCTCCGCGTACTGCTCGGCCTCCCGCATCATGCGGTCGATGTCGTCCTTCGGCAGGGCCGAGCCGCCGGTGACGGTCATCTTCTGCTCGCGGCCGGTGGCCAGGTCCTTGGCGGAGACGTGCATGATGCCGTTGGCGTCGATGTCGAACCCCACCTCGATCTGCGGGACGCCGCGCGGAGCCGGGGGCAGGCCGGTCAGGTCGAAGACGCCGAGCTTCTTGTTGTACGCGGCGATCTCGCGTTCGCCCTGGTAGACCTGGATGCCGACCGAGGGCTGGTTGTCGACGGCGGTGGTGAAGATCTCCGAACGGCGGGTGGGGATCGTGGTGTTGCGCTCGATCAGTTTGGTCATGATGCCGCCCTTGGTCTCGATGCCCAGGGACAGCGGGGTGACGTCGAGCAGCAGGACGTCCTTGACGTCGCCGCGGATGACACCCGCCTGGAGGGCCGCGCCGAGGGCCACCACCTCGTCGGGGTTGACGCCCTTGTGGGGTTCCTTGCCGGTGAGTTCGCGGACCAGCTCGGTGACGGCGGGCATCCGGGTGGAGCCGCCGACGAGGATGACGTGGTCGACGTCGGACAGCCGCACCCCGGCGTCCTTGACGGCCTGGTGGAAGGGCTGCTTGCAGCGGTCCAGCAGGTCCGCGGTGAGCTCCTGGAACTGGGCCCGGGTGAGCTTCTCGTCGAGGTGCAGCGGGCCTTCGGCGGAGGCGGTGATGTAGGGCAGGTTGATCGTGGTCTCGGTGGACGAGGACAGCTCGATCTTGGCCTTCTCGGCGGCCTCCCGGAGTCGCTGCACCGCCATCTTGTCCTGGGCCAGGTCGACGCCGTACTGGCCCTTGAAGCGTTTGGCGAGCCACTCCACGACCCGCTGGTCCCAGTCGTCGCCGCCCAGGTGGGTGTCGCCGTTGGTGGCCTTGACCTCGATGACGCCCTCGCCCATGTCGAGCAGCGACACGTCGAAGGTGCCGCCGCCCAGGTCGAACACCAGGACGGTCTGATCGTTCTCCTTGTCCAGTCCGTACGCCAGGGCGGCGGCCGTGGGCTCGTTGACGATCCGCAGCACGTTGAGGCCGGCGATCTCGCCCGCCTCCTTGGTGGCCTGGCGCTGGGTGTCGTCGAAGTACGCCGGTACGGTGACGACCGCGTCGGTGACCTCCTCGCCGAGGTAGGACTCGGCGTCCCTGCGGAGCTTCTGCAGCACCCGGGAGGACAGTTCCTGCGCCCGGTAGCGGGTGCCGTCGACGTCACCCTGCTCGGGGAACCGCCACCCGACGTCGCCCATGTGCCGCTTGACGGAGCGTGCGGTGCGGTCGACGTTGGTCACCGACTGCCGCTTGGCGACCTCGCCGACCAGCACGTCGCCGTTCTTGGCGAAGGCCACGACCGAGGGCGTGGTGCGGGCGCCCTCCGCGTTGGCGATGACGGTGGGCTCACCGCCCTCGAGCACGGCGACCACCGAGTTCGTGGTTCCCAGGTCGATTCCGACGGCACGTCCCATCGCTGTCCCCTTCCGCCAGGGCACCTCTCCGGACTTCCGAACACTTCCAGCACAAAACTTGAGCGGGCTGTTGTCAAGAGTGCGGGCGGGGAGCTGTCAGCGCCCGGTGGGCCCGTCCGGGTGGTCGCGCAGCCGCACGGCGTGGCGGGGACGGTCGGTGACCAGGACGTCCACCCGCGGGTCACGGAGGAAGGCCCGCATCGCCGTGTCCTCGTTGACCGTCCACACCATGGTGAACAGTCCGGCCCGGGCGGCCTCGCGCAGCACGGTGGCGCGGGCCAGCCGCTGGTGCACGGCGACCCCGTGGGCGCCGCAGGCCCGGACGCGGCGCAGGGGCAGCAGTTCGCTGATCCGGGTCCGCACCAGCCGGCGGCGGCCGAGACCCCGGCCGTCGCGGCCCAGGGAGAGCAGGGTGCGCACGCCCGGGCGGGCGGCGGTGACGGCGGCGACGGAGCGGTCCTCCAGGGTGGTGGCGACGAACCCGTCCTCACCCAGCAGGGCGGCCGCGCGGTCGATCAGCTCCCGCTCGTACCCGGTCTCCTTCAGGTCCAGGTGCGCGACGAGCTTCCCGGCGACCAGCGCCATCACGTCGTCCACGAGCGGCACCGGGTGTCCGGCACGGGCGTCGAGTTCGGCGCGGGTGAGGGTGGACAGCAGGGGGCCGGTGCCGCCCACCCGGGGGTCGTGGTGGACGACGAGGGTCCCGTCGGCGGTGCGCCGGACGTCGAACTCGACGTACTCGGCGCCGGTGGCGAGCGCGTCCTGGTACGCCTCCCAGCTGGCCGGGGCGGCGCGCTCGGTGCCTCCCCGGTGGGCGGAGACGGCGGGGCGTGGCGTCATGATGGCGGCTTTCGGGGACGGGACGCGGCGCAGGCCGCCCCGGCGGGGACGGCCTGCGGTGGCCCGGCGGTACGGACGGGTCAGGCGAGCTTCGCCGTCAGGGTGATCTCGGTGCCCTTCAGCGCCTGGCTGACCGGGCAGTTCACCTTGGCGTCCTCGGCGGCGGCGACGAAGCCGGCCTCGTCCAGGCCGGGGACGGTGCCCTCGACGGTGAGGTGGATGCCGGTGATGCCCTGGCCGGGCACGAAGGTGACCTCGGCGTTGGTGGTCAGCCGGGTGGGCGGGTTGCCCGCCTTGTCGAGGCCGTTGGACAGGGCCATCGAGAAGCAGCTGGAGTGCGCGGCGGCGATCAGCTCCTCGGGGCTGGTCTTCCCGTTCGCGTCCTCGGCACGCGAGGCCCAGGTGACCGGCTGCTCGGGGATGGCACCCGAGGAGTCGAAGGCGACGACCCCGCTGCCCTTGAAGAGGCTGCCTTCCCAGACGGTGTGTGCGGCGCGCGTGGTTGCCATGACGCAATCCTTTCGAGAAAAGTCCGGCCGTGTGTCCGGCGGTGCTCGGTCCGGACGCCCGGGTCACCCGGGCGTCCTGTCCCATCCGATCACATCACGGCTCAACTCACCCGGAAGACGGGCCCCCTCGGGGTGAAGGGCAGCCGCGCGCCCTGCGGGATCAGGTAGGCGTGCTCACGCCGGACCCGCAGTACGTCGCACCAGCCGTCGGTGATGACCAGGACGGGCGCGCCGGGCGGGAAGTCGTCGGCGCGCTGGAGGAGGTCGATGCCGGGCTGGAGGACGGTGCCGCCCCGGCCGCGCACCCGTACCCTCCCGGCGATCTCGCCGACCGGCAGGTAGCCCGCGTCGTGCGGTGCCGCGTCGCAGAACACCACGCGGGCGGCCGGCACGTCCCGGGACCCGGCGTAGGAGGCGATCGCGCCGAGCGCCTTGCCGAGCAACACGCTGTTCATGGAGCCGGAGGTGTCGAGGACGACGCCGAAGGTGCAGCGGGCGACCTCCTCGGGCGGGAACCGGCGGCCCGCGCGCGGGATGTCCGGGGTGGACGCCTGACGCCGGGAGGGCCGCGCGAACGACCGCAGCGGTTCGGGACGGGGCACGAACTCGTCTAACCAGCGGGCGAGCCGGGCGTCCCAGGGCAGCGGCGGATGGCTGAGCGTGCGGATCTCCTGGACCAGTCCGGCGGGCAGCAGCCCGCGCTCCTGGCGGTCGTGCAGGTCCAGGCCCTGGGCGAGACCGCGCCGGTAGAAGCCGTCGAGGCCGACGCAGTCACGGGGCGGGCCGAGCGGGGCGCCGAGCACGTCGCCGAGTCCCTTGCCGCGCGGGGTGGCCAGGCGCCGTGCGCGGCGGTCGCCCTCGATGCGGTCGTAGACCTCCTCGGCGGACAGCCCGGCGAGGTCCTTGTCGTACAGCAGGCCCTCGGGGATCGTGCCGATGTCCATCTCCACCAGCCAGCCGTTGATGACGAAGTCGCAGGCGACGTTGAAGAGGAACGGGTCGCGCGGGCCGCAGCGGTCACCGTGGCGCAGGGCGGCGTGGAGCATCTCGTGCGCCAGCACGAACCGCCACTCCTCGTCCTCCATGCGCCGCAGCGGGTTGACGTAGATCTCGCCGGCCTCGGCGTTGACTGCGGCGACGGAGATGCCGTGGGCGCGGGCCAGTTCCGCGTCGGCGACCAGGGTCATGCCGGAGGCGACGCCGCCGAGCAGCGGGTAGGAGGAGACGAACCAGCTCAGCGCCTTCTGCCAGGGGCGGCGCGGGGCCGGCGTGCCGTCCAGGCTGTCCCGGCGGCCGCCCGCCATGTCCATCGCGGCGGACACCGTGCGGGTGAGCGCCGTGGCGAACGCCAGCTGGTGGTCCGGCGGCTGCCCGTACCAGCCCTGCCATCGCTCCAGGTGCAGGTCCGCGTCGTCGCCCGCGGTGCCGCAGCGCTCGTAGACGGCGGGGATCCCGCTCCGCCGCCAGGCGGCGGCGAGCCGCTCCTCGTCGCCGTCGGGGTAGGCGGCGGGCAGGTCCTCGGGCGCCTTGCCGACGGGGAAGCCGAGCAGGAAACGGTTGACGACGACGCAACGGGCGGCCAGCTCGCAGCGGTCCGGCTGCGTACGGGGCCCTTCGGCGGCGGGGACATGGCCGAAGCCGAGGTGCAGGACGGCGTGCGCGAGGGCCCACGCCCAGGTCTCCGGGTCGGCCTGCCGGTCGGGGTGGACGTGCAGCACGGCGTCCGAGTCGACGCGCACCAGACCGTCCCGCGGGGCCAGGGCGCAGTCCTCGCGGCGGCAGACGTCGACCTCGACGGCGGCCAGGGCGGGGTTGGCCCGCATCAGCCGCAGCCCGTCGGCGAACCGCTCCGCCGCGAGGTCGCGCTTGCGCTGCCCCTTGCCGCCCTTGGGCTGCGGGCCCTTGCCGCGGGTGCGGCTCACCGGCGCGCCTCCACCAGCCGGGGCATGTCACGGGCCGCCTCGACGAGGAACCACGACGGCAGCAGCGGGTTGCCGTCGGCGTCGGGCGCGATGACGGTCTGGGCGACCTCGACGGAGATCTCGGCGAGCTGCACCAGCAGCGCCTTGGCACGGTACGCGGTCTGCCGGCCGGCCGCGGACATGTGCTCCTTGGTCGCCGGGAGTTCCTTCAGCAGACGGCCGCGGAAGGACTCGGCGAGGTAGTAGAGCAGGTCGCGGTCCTCCGGGCGGTGCGGCCAGCGGGCCTCGCCCTTGAGCACGGCGTCGATGCCGAAGCGGCTGCGCACGATCTTGACGTAGCCGCAGAAGGCGGTGGCGTGCGCGGGGGTGAGCGTGCCGTGCGCGAGGACCTTCAGGGTGTCCTCGTCGAGGTCGCGGCCGAAGGAGTGCAGCGCGTCGGAGAGCATGTGCCACGAGCGGGGCGTGGAGAACGGCTCCTCGGTCTTGGGCGGCTTGGACCACAGGTGGTCGGGACGGTCGGTGAGGTGGTCGATGATCCACGGGTGGATGCCGTTGTTCGCCGCCCACACCAGCCAGTCCTTCGGGGACGCCTCCAGGTGCACGTGGGTGAGGCGGTTGACCAGCGCGGAGGCGATGGGCCGGGCGAGGGCGTTGTCGGTGGAACGGTTGCCGGCGCCGATCACGACGGAGCCCTTGGGCAGTTCGTAGTCGCCGATGCGGCGGTCGAGGATCAGCGAGTAGAACGCCTTCTGCACGTCCGGGGTGGCCGCGTTCAGCTCGTCGAGGAACAGGCAGTACGGCTCGTCGCGGGCGATCGCCTCCGGCGGGCAGAACACCGAGCGGCCGTCGCGGATCTGCGGCACGCCGATCAGGTCCTCGGGGGCCAACTGGGTGCCCAGCAGGCTCACGCACTCCAGCCCGAGGCTCTCGGCGAACTCCCTCACCAGGGAGGACTTCCCGATGCCGGGCGCACCCCAGAGGAACACCGGCCGCACGGTGGCGAGGCCGAGCAGCAGCTCCGGGACACGGGCGGGGGTGACGGTGACGGCTGCCTGCACGCACGAACTCCTGGTTACGGAAAGAGGGACGCCCGAAAGGGGCGCACACGTCGACGAAACCGGTCCCGGGCACTTCGGGGCAGGACGGGCGCCGGATCCAGTGAACTGCGTCGCGCGGAGACGGGGCAACGCCTTTTCAGCGGGGCCGGGCGCGTTCCAGGGTCCCGGCCACCCAGTCGTGGAACACCAGCCGGGGGAAGAGGCGGCCCTCGGTCCGGAAGGGGAAGGCGAAGCCGAGCGTCCCGCGCAGGTCCCGGTGCGCCAGACGGACGTGGGCGTGGGTGTCGGGAACGAAACGGGGGGCGCCATAGGGGCCGATCCGGTTGATCCTCGCGTGGATGCGGTCGCCGTACACCAGGGCGGCGCAGCCGTGTTCCCGCGCCCTGTCCCGGGGGACCGCGTCGACCCAGCGGTGCAACTCGTCGAGGTACCCGTGGCGGGAGAGCTCCCGCAGGTCGGTGCGCTCCGTGCGGGCGCCCCCGTGACCGTCGAGGGACACCATGAGCTGGGGCACCCCCCGGCCGCGGCTCCACCGGCCGGGGAGGTCCCGCACGACACGGTCCAGGACACGCAGGACGTCCGCGCGCGCCGCCGGGTCCACCGCCCGCAGCGTGTCCAGCGTGTACGCGGCCTCCCCGTTCACCCGGCCATCATCGGGGACCGGCGGCGGCGGGACAACGGTCGTTCAGGCCGCGCGTTCGCGGTGGTCCGGCAGCGGCCGGGTGTCCGCCTCCCGCGCCTCGGCCAGCCAGCGGCGCAGGACGTGGTGGACCTGTTCGGCGCCGGCCAGCTCCGTGCCCTCGGGCACCGGGGCGGACAGGACCAGCGGCGACAGCAGGAAGGGACGGGACTGGGCGCCGCCGAGGCCGCCGTGGGAGCCGATCTGCTCCTCGAACGCGAGCACCTCGCCGTCCGCGGGGTCGTGGAAGGAGTTGACCATGATGTCGGCGGTGTGCGGGAAGGTGTGGGTGCGGCGCACGACGTCGGCCGCGCCGGGCCCGAAGGCCGCCAGGGGCCCGGGGTTGTCGTCCAGCTCGTCCAGCGGGATCTCCGCGCCGTACGCGCCGAGCACCACCCCGCCGTGGCGTTCGCTGCGCACCAGCAGGAAGCCGACGCCCGGGTGGTTGGCGAGGGTCGGCAGCAGCGCGGGGTGGCGGGCGTCGATCTCCTCCTTGGTCATCCGGTGCGGCACGTCGGGGAAGGACACCAGGCCCAGGTTCCCGGAGGCCAGCACGACCGGCTCCGAGCCGCGCGAGGGGCGGTACTGCTCGGTGCCCTCCTCGACGGGCCTGCGCAGCGCCGCGCGGACCGCCGCGCGGGCCTCCGCGCCGCTGTGGGTGCGCCGGGCGCGGCGCGGCACGGGCAGGCCGCAGCCGGCCCGCACCAGGTCGCCGAGGGTCAGGCCGTAGCGGGAGCGGAAGGTCTCGCCGGGGCTCTGCCCGTGGTCGGACAGCACCACGATGCGGTACGGGCGGGGCGCGTGCTCGGCGACGTTCGCGATCAGCGCGAGGGCGCGGTCGAGGCGCTGGAGGACCTTGTCGGTGTCCCGGCCCGTCGGCCCGGAGTGGTGGGCCACCTCGTCGTAGGCGACCAGGTCGGCGTAGACGGCGCCGCGGCCGGCCAGCAGGTCCCCCATCACGGCGGCCACCACCACGTCCCGTTCGACGACGGTGGCGAAGGCCCGCACCAGGGGGTACAGCCCGCCGCGCGAGACGCGCGGGCGCTGCCCGCGCATCCGGGCCCGGACGGACTGGCCGATCTCCCGGCCCACCTCGGCGACGAAGGACAGCGCGGTGCGCACGGCGTTGGCGGGGTCGGAGAAGTAGGCGAAGTAGCCCGCTCGGGAGCGGGCCGCCGGTCCCCTGCGGCGGGTGGCTATGGACAGCACCAGCGCCTGCTCGTCGGCCCCGCCGCTGAACAGGTTGCCCCGGCTGGCGCCGCCGTCCGCGAGCAGGCCGGCGTGGCCGGAGTGCTCGATGGCGCGCGCCTGGAGTTCGGCGGCGCTGGTGGGCCGGTTGCACACCATCACCTCGCGGCGGGCCTTCTCGTACCAGCGGAAGGCGGGCACGTCGAAGTTGCTGCCGTGCAGGATGCCGAGCTGGCTGGCACCGGTCTGGCTGGACCAGTCGGTGCGCCAGGGGGTGAGGCGGTGACTGGGGCGGTCGCCGCCGGTGCCGAGCCAGCGGGCGACGGTAGGCATCAGCCCCTTGTCGACGGCGGACAGCAGGACGTCGTGGCCGACGCCGTCGAGCTGCACGAACACCGTGCCGGGAGTCGCGGGGCAGGGCGGGGTGGAGCGCCGTCTTCGGTCCGCGAGCCGGTACAGGCGGCGGCGGTAGGCGTCGTCGTCACGGACGGCGAGGGCACCGCCGGTGGCCGAGGCGACGGCAGACATCACGGCGGCGACCACGACGGCCGTCTCCGGGGCCGCGGAGCCCGTTCGACGGGGTTGACGCGCAGCGCCACCCAGAGCAGGGCGCCGTTGAGGAAGAACACCAGCAGGCCGAGGACGAGGGCGGGCACCAGCAGCAGCAGCCGCACCAGCAGGGGCCAGACCAGGGCGGACAGCAGACCGAAGGCGCCCGCCCCGAGCGCGGCGGTGACCGCGATGTCGGTGGCGCTGCTGCCGTCGGCCGAGCGCAGCCGGAAGTCCGGCAGGATGCCCGCGAGGGCCAGCATGGTGAGCGTGGAGACCACCCACACCGTGACACTCCGACCGATCTGACTGGCGACCCGTCGCCATCGCCCGCCACCCACGCCCCGTACACCTCACGTTCCGGTCTCTGGACCGCCTCCACCCTGTCACAACGGCCTGATGAGGCGTTTCGTCCCCCCTGGTGCGTGGTCCGGGGCGCCTCAGCGGCCGTCGTAACCGGCGGTCGGCATGGACAGCCTGCGGTGCACCCGGGCCTTCATCGCCGCGTCGTACGACGGCTCCGCGCGGCCCACCGTCTCCACCCGCACCCCGCGCCGCGCGCACTCGGCGGTGAACTCCGCCACGGACGACAGCGCCCGCTCCAGCACCCGCAGGCTGGGCGCCACGAACAGGTCGGCGCCGGGACGCACCCCGTCCCACAGCAGGGAGTGGTCGGAGCGCAGGCCGTGCACGAGGAGTTCGCGGGCCACCACGTAGCCGTGCTCTGCGGCCCAGCGCGCGCACATGGTGTGCTGGCCGCGGGAGTCCACCAGGAACGGATCGGCGTCCAGTTCCTCCAGCGGCGTCAGGCTCGCGATGGTCGTGACCCGCACCGGCGCCATGGCGTCCCCCTCACCTCGGGTTTTCGCCGACGACCCTACTCCTGCGCGTAGGCTTCGGGGAGTCGCGCGAAGGAGGCGTAGAGGTGCCGGTGGAGGTCACGTGGTGGGGACACGCCACCTGCACGCTGGAGGACACGCACACACGCGTCCTCACCGACCCCCTGTTCGCACGCCGGCTGGCGCATCTGCGGCGCAGGCGCGGCGCGGTGCCGCCGCCCCCGGCGCTGCGCGCGGACGTGGCGCTGGTGTCCCATCTGCACGCCGACCACCTGCACCTGCCGTCGCTGGCCCGGCTCGCGCCCGGCACCCGGGTGCTCGTGCCCCGGGGCGCGCTCCGCGCGGTGCCGGGGCTGCGCCGGCTCACCGGGCTCGCCGTGAGCGAGGTGGCGCCCGGTGACGTGACGACCGTCGGCCCGCTGGTGGTGCGGGCCGTGCCCGCGCGGCACGACGGGCGGCGGCTGCCGGTGGGCCGCCACCGCGCGCCCGCCCTCGGGTTCGTGGTGGAGGGCGAGGCACGCACCTACTTCGCCGGGGACACCGGGCTGTTCAACGAGATGGCCAAGGAGGTCGGCCCGGTCGACGTGGCGCTCCTGCCGGTGGGCGGCTGGGGCCCGCACCTGGGCGAGGGGCATCTGGACGCCGGGCGGGCGGCCCAGGCGCTGGCACTGCTGGGCGCGGCGAGCGCGGTGCCGGTGCACTACGGCACGTACTGGCCGATAGGGATGGACGCGGTGCGCCCGCACGAATTCCACGCGCCGGGGCACGAGTTCGAGCGCCTGGCCGCCCGGTACGCGCCGGACGCGGTGGTGCACCGGCTCGGGCACGGGGAGAGCGTGCGCCTGGGGGTCACGCGGTGATATCCGCCGCCGCCCTCGGTCAGGCGGCCGGTGTCCTGGTGCCGCCGGCGGCCGTGGCGCCCGAGTCCACCCAGCAGGCCATCGGGTACCCCTCGCTGTTCCTGCTGGTGCTCATCGGGGCGCTGGTCCCGGTGGTCCCGACGGGCGCGCTGGTCAGTTCGGCGGCCGTGGTCGCCGTCCACCAGACGTCGCCCTACGCGATGGCGATGGTGTTCCTGACGTCGTCGCTGGCCGCCTTCCTGGGCGACGTGGCGCTGTACTGGCTGGGACGGCGCGGGATGACGTCGAAGAACGGCTCGCGGTGGCTGGAGGCGATCCGGGAGCGGGCGCCCGAGGAGCGGCTGGCGCAGGCCCAGGAGAAGCTCACCGACCACGGGGTGGCGGTGCTGGTGCTGTCCCGGCTGGTGCCGGCCGGGCGTCTGCCGGTGATGCTGGCCTGTCTGGTCGCGAAGTGGCCGTTGCGGCGTTTCGTGCACGGCAATCTGCCGGCCTGTCTGGCCTGGGCCGCGACCTATCAGCTGATCGGCGTCCTCGGGGGCTCGCTGTTCGACAAGCCCTGGGAGGGGGTGCTCGCGGCGATCGTGCTGACCGTGCTGATCAGCGTGGCCCCGGCGCTGTGGCGGCGGGTGCGCGGCACTCCGGCGGGCTGACGCCGCCGGTCATTCCATCACCCGCGATCCGCCCACCGGCAGGTCCCACAGGCGCTCCCGGGGCAGTCCGGCCGCCTCCCAGGCGTCGCGGACCCGGGTGAGGGGCTCCAGGACGGGTTCCGCGGAGAGCACGAAGGTGCCCCAGTGCATGGGCGCCATGTGGCGGGCCCCCAGGTCCTGGGCCGCGCGGACCGCCTCCTCCGGGTCGCAGTGCACGTCGGCCAGCCACCAGCGCGGGTCGTACGCGCCGATCGGCATCAGGGTCAGGTCGATGCCCGGGTAGCGGCGGCCGATGCGGGAGAACCAGTGGCCGTAGCCGCTGTCGCCGGCGAAGTGCACCCGCACGCCGTCGGGGGCGGTGAGCACCCAGCCGCCCCACAGCGAACGGCAGGTGTCGGTGAGGGTGCGCTTGGACCAGTGGTGCGCCGGTACGAAGTCGAAGCGCACACCGCCCAGTTCGGCCGCCTCCCACCAGTCCAGCTCGGTGACCCGGGTGAACCGGCGGCGGTGGAACCAGCGGCCGAGGCCGGCCGGCACGAACATCGGGGTGTCGCGCGGCAGCCGGCGCAGGGTGGGGGCGTCCAGGTGGTCGTAGTGGTTGTGGCTGATGACGACCGCGTCCACGCGCGGCAGCGCCTCCCAGGCCACGCCGACGGGCGTGACGCGGGCGGGGGTGCCGAGGATGCGCCGTGACCACACCGGGTCGGTGAGCACGGTGAGCCCGCCGATCCGCACCACCCAGCTGGCGTGGCCCGCCCAGGTCACGGCGAGCGTGCGGGCGTCCACGTCCGGCACCGGGCCGGGGCGTACGGCAGGTCGGGGATGCCGGCGAGGCCCTCCGGGGTGGGCCGTACCGCGCCCTCGCGGGCGAAGCGGGCGAAGGCCTTGAGTCCGGGCAGCGGGGCGGTCAGGCGGTCGTGGAAGGCGCGGGGCCACGCCCGGCGCTCGGCGAGCGGACGCGGCTCGGCGAGCGGGGGTGGGACCCGCCGGACGGGGGCCCGCGTCCCCGCTGCGGACGTCGTTCCGGTCGACCGGTGCCGCTGCGTCATCGAGAGGACTCCCATCGCCGAGCGCCGTCACGGAGATCGTCGAAGACCGATGCCAGATGGTGCAACGCGCGTCGCACCTGTGGCAGTTCCGCCGGGTCGTCCGCGTCCAGGCACCGCGCGCGCTCCTCGGGGCTCTCGCCCAGCAGGGGGGCGGTGCACAGCCGTACGCGGTGCGTCTCGAAGTCGTCGCCGAAGCGGTGGCCGCCGGGCGCGGGCATGCCGAGCCGGGCGGTGAGGAAGTCCTCCAGTTCCTGGGCGTCGCCGATGCCCCGCTCGGAGAGCCCGGGCGCCAGGGGGGTGAGGTCGGCGTAGAGGTGCCGGCCGCACCGCGGGGGGCGGGCCAGGGCGCCCGCGGAGACCACGGCGTGATGCGCGGCGGCGGCCACGCGCGCGTGCACGCGGACGGAGGCGGCGACGCGCGCGGTGACCGGTTCGGGTTCGGACAGGGCGTACCCGGCGGCCGCGGCGACGGGGGCGGCCACCCGGGCGTCGAGCGCGGTGAGCACGTCGAGCACGCGCGCGTGCAGCGCGGCGCCCTCCTCGCCCGCGGGGAAGCGGGCCACGGCGGCGGGCCAGCCCGGCGGGAGCAGGGAACCGGCGAGGTCGGTGACGACGGTGACCCGGTCGGGCAGCATCTCGGCGGGGCTGAGCAGCACCGTGTCGTGCGGGTCGTGCAGGGTGTCGCGCCAGGTCTCGTCGCTGACCAGGTGCAGCCCCTCGCCGGCCGCGGCCTCCAGGGTCTCGTGCAGCAGCTCGGGCGGGGCGACGGTCGCCGTGGGGTCGTCGGCGACGGACAGCACCAGCAGACGCGGGTCGCGGCCCTCCGCGCGCATCCGGCGCACGGTCTCCAGCAGGGCGTAGGGGTCGGGACGCCGCCGCTCTCGGCGGGGTCGGCACGGGAAGACGGGTCTGCCGAGCAGACGCGCGTACGGCGGCCACCAGGAGGCGCAGGGCCTCGGTACGAGGACGTCGCCGTCGATGGCGGCGGTCAGCGCGGTCAGCAGGGCGGGCGCGCCGGGGGCGAGGGCGGTGCGGTCGGGGACGGCGGGCAGTCCGCGCCGGTCGCCGTGGCCGCACGCGGCGTCGAGCAGGGTGGCCCCGCCGCCGACCGGCTCGGCGCCGCCGCGCGCGGCGGCGGCCGCCAGGACGCCGGCCAGTTCGGGCAGCACCGGCAGCCCGTCGTCGGGGAACGGCGGCCCGAAGCGGACCGGGCCGTGACCTTCCGGTTCCGTCCGCCGCATCCCTACCTCCGCGCAGTTTCTGGTGCCCCGGTGCCGTGTCCCGGCGTCCGCTCGTGCCGCCCTCGGCGAACTCAGTACCCCGTGACCGGCCCGTCATGAGCACGGTGCCGGATCGCGTGCCGCGCGGCACGGCGGGCGGGGCCGCGGGCCAGGGCGGCGGGACCGAGGGGCCTGGGGTCAGGCATGCGTTCCGCCGGTGCGCCTGCGCAGCACACGGTGCGCGGCGGCGCCGATCGCGCCCGCCATCAGCAGACCGCCCGCGACCTGGGCGGGCACCGAGTCCGTGAAGGCACCGCCCCGGCCGGCCTGGACGCCCTGGTGGGCGGTCGGCGACGGGCAGGGCGTGCCGTGCGTGGCCGTGGGCTTCGGCGAGGAGGTGGGCTTGTGCGTGGGCGACGGGGTGGGCTTCGGCGGGGTGGTCCGGAGCGGGCCGCCCGGGATCGGTGGCCTCGGGTCCACGGCCGTGCGGGCAGGGGCTTTGTGGTCCATGGTCCCGGGGTCCGCCGCGTACGGGTCGGCCGCGTAGGGTTCCGCGGCGTACGGGTCCACCGCTGCGGGGTCCGTCGCTGCGGGGTCCGCCGCCGTACCCGCCGCTCCGGGTGCGCCTTGCGCGCCCGGGGACCCCGCGCGCTCCTCGGCGTCGGCGTCGGCGTCGGCGTCGGCGTCGGCGTCGGCGTCGGGGATCATCTCCTCCCACGCGGTGTCGGGCGCCGCGGGCGGCTCCGCCGCCGACTCGGGCGCGAGCGGGTCCGCCTCGCCGGCCTCCTCGGGCGCGAGGCCCTCGGAGGCGTCGAGGGATGTCGCGCCGTAGAGGTCCGCCTCGGTGAACTCCTCCACGAGGGTCTCCGCCTCGTACTCCTCGACGTCGTGCGCGCCCGGTTTCACGGGGCTCGGCGCCGCGCTCCACGACGGGTGCCCCGGCCGGCTGTGGCCGCCGGTCGGTGACGCGCACGGCGAGGGCGGGGCGGTCCCCCAGACGCCGACGCTGCCCGGGACCGTCCCGGCGGACGCGGCCGGTGCGAGCGCGCCGAGGACGGTGCCGGCGACGGCGGCGAGGGACAGGGCACGGGCGGTGCGGCGCATGGTGCGGGCTCCTTCGAGCGGCGGCTGGGACACGTCGGTCGTCCCGGTGCCATCACAGCCCGCCCGCCTCCGGCCCGCGCGCGGCCGGAGACCATTGGCGGGACCGGACGCGCCCGTGCGGGTGAAGGGCGGTCACTCCTCGTCGGTGTCGCCCATGACCTGCTCCCGCACCCGGCCGCAGCTGCGGGTGATCAGCCGGGAGACGTGCATCTGGGACAGGCCCAGCTCCTCGGCGATGCGGTTCTGCGTCATGTCGTCGAAGAAGCGCATGTACAGGATCGCCCGCTCGCGCTCCGGCAGCTCGGCCAGCCGGTCCTTGACCGCCTGGCGGTCGACCACGGTGTCCAGCGCGGGGTCGGGGCCGCCCAGGGCGTCGCCCAGGGAGTAGCCGTCGTCGCTGCCGGGCATCTCGGCGTCCAGGGACAGCGCGCTGAAGCTTTCCGACGCCGCCTGCCCGGTGCGCACCTCGTCCTCGGTCAGTCCGGCGCACTCGGCGATCTCACTCACGGTGGGGGCGCGGCCCTGGACGGTCCGGGAGAGGTCCTGGGCGGCGTGCCGGACGCGATTGCGCAGCTCCTGGACGCGGCGGGGGACGTGCAGGGTCCACATGTGGTCGCGGAAGTGCCGCTTGATCTCGCCGGTGACGGTGGGCACGGCGTAGCTCTCGAAGGCGTTGCCCAGCTCGGGGTCGTAGCGGTCGACGGCCTTGAGCAGGCCCAGGGCGGCGACCTGGCACAGGTCGTCGTAGCTCTCGCCGCGGCTGCGGAACCGTCCGGCGAGGCGGTGCGCCATGGGCAGCCAGGCCTCCACGATCTCGTCCCGCAGCGCGTCGCGCTCGGGCCCTTCGGGCAGTGCGGCGAGCCTGCGGAAGGCCGCCGCCGTGTCGGGTGCGTCGTCGTGGGGATGCGCCTTGGCGCCGGCTCGGGTGCGCATGGTGCGTCGCAGCTCCCTCGGAGGTGCTCGGGGACGGACGGTCACCGTGGCGACGCACCCGCCGGGACAGGGGCGCCGCGGCGGGGTTTCGCCACCACGGACGTGCCTCCTGTCCGAAGCACTCCAGGTCCGCCTGCCCCCGCGTCAGCCGCGCAAACGTCCCGCGGAGGACTCGCGTGGTTCGGGATCCGCCTCCCGGGGTGGCAGGACGAAGTCCTCGTAGCGGCCCAGCATCAGGATCACGCCGAGCATGAGGGACGGGACGAGCAGGGCGAGCACCGCCATGGCCGGTCCTTCCGGAAGCCGCGTGGGGGCGTGCGCTCCGGGTCACCCGGCGTCCCGCGCCAAACCCCGGCGATGCGCGTCCGCCGGCCGGTCCCGCACCGCCCGCCCGCTTTCCCCCCGGAAGGGCCCGGATCGCCGTCCGGAGGACGACTGCGTCCCGGCTCGGATCCGTCCCGGATCGCGGCCCTTGTACCGGTGTCGGCCCGCGCTCCTCGGGTACGCGGTCGGCACCCCCGAAGGACCTGGAGGGAGACATGCAGCGAGGCAGTGACCGGCTCAGCGTCCACCGTGACGACGAGATGAAGCACGAACTGCAGGGCCTGCTGCGGTCGGGGCATCCGACCCGCACCGAGGAGTGGCACGACCCGGAGCCCGTCGCCGACGACGACCCCGAGGTCGCGCGCGGCCCCGTGACACCGGGCCGCGGTCCGACGTCGCTGGAGTCGACACGACTGGAACTGGCCCGGATCCTGGGCCGCGGGGTGTTCCCCGCGGGTCCCCGTGAACTCATGCGTGCCCTGGACCGGCGGCACGCCCCCGACGCGCTCGTCGAGGCGCTGGAGCGGCTGCCGCGCAAGGACCGCTACACCGGTGTCCAGGAGCTGGCCGAGGCGCTGACCCGGTCGCGGGAGACGGAGACGGCGTGACCGCCCGGCACAGGGAGGCCTGCTGACCATGGCCCAGTACGTGAAGGACGTGATGACTCCCGGGGTGGTCGCCGTACGGCCGGACGCCTCGGTCGTCGAGGCGGCGCGGCTGATGCGCGGCCAGAACATCGGCGACGTGGTGGTGGCCGACGGACAGCGCGTCGTGGGCGTGGTCACCGACCGGGACATCACCGTACGGGCGGTGGCCGAGGGCAGGGACCCGTTCGGGGTGAGCGTGGAGTCGGTGTGCACGCCGGACCCGCTGACCCTCGCCCCGGACGACCCGGTGTCCTCGGCCGTCGCGCTGATGCGGGAGCACGCGGTGCGCCGGATCCCCGTGGTGGAGGGCGGCCTGCCCGTCGGCCTGGTGACGCTCGGCGACCTGGCCGAGGCCCGGGATCCCGGGTCGGCGCTGGCCGACATCAGCCGCGCGGAGCCCGACGACAGCGACTGAACGACGAACCGACCGGCGGACCGATCAACCGAACGACCGACTGACGAAACGAACGAAGGGACGTAGCGCCATCATGCGCATCGCATTTCTGACCGCACCCGAGGGCGTCGAGCAGGTCGAGCTGACCGACCCCTGGAAGGCGGCCGAGGACGCCGGGCACGAGCCCGTCCTCGTGTCGACCCGGTCCGGGGAGATCCAGGCGTTCAACCACCTCGACAAGGCGGACACCTTCCCCGTGCAGGAGGTCGTCGGCGACGCGTCGGCGGACTCCTTCGACGGGCTGGTGCTGCCCGGCGGGGTCGCCAACCCGGACTTCCTGCGGATGGACGACAAGGCCGTCGCGTTCGTCCGTGACTTCTTCGAGCAGGGCCGGCCGGTGGCCGCGATCTGCCACGCGCCGTGGACCCTCATCGAGGCCGACGTCGTGCGGGGCCGCGTGCTGACCAGCTGGCCGAGCCTGCGGACGGACCTCCGCAACGCGGGCGCGACCTGGGTCGACGAGCAGGTCAAGGTCTGCGACCACGGGTCGAACAAGCTGGTCACCAGCCGCAAGCCGGACGACCTGAAGGCCTTCTGCGAGACCTTCCTGGAGGTCTTCACGGCGGAGCGCGCCTCCTAGGCGGTCCGGCGGCCGCACAGGACCTGCGGCAGGAGATGACGGGAGTCCCGCCCGCGCGGGGCTCCCGCTTCGCGTTCAGGTGCCCGAGCGTTTCGTCTTCAGGTACCCGAGCGTTTCGCGTTCAGGTGTCCGTCTCGCGTTCAGCTGCCCGACGAGGTCGGCGTCGCGGAGTCCGCGGCGCCGCGCTCGCGGGCGCCCTCGCGGGTCCGGCCCGGGGCGACCGGGCGGTTCGGGTTGCGCCGCAGGTACTCGCCCTCCAGCTGGGCCATCCGCTCGTTGTGGGCGCGCAGCGCGTCGTTGGAGCCGTACAGCAGCGTGTCGTGACGCGTGCGGTGGATGGTCTCCAGTTCCTTCATGAGCTGCTGGTCCTCCAGGCGGTTCGGGTCGACTCCGGTCATCATGCTGCCCCGCTCGTCGTGTGCGTTCATGAGCCCCGGGTACCCGCCCGGCGGCACGGGCACCACCCCGAACGGCAACCGGGAGGGACCATGGACCTCGCATTCCTGAACCCGCTCTACGAACGTCCCGGCCCCTGGGCCTCCGTCTACGTCGACACCTCCCGGCACACGGAGAACACCCCGCACGAACGCCGGCTCACCGCCGAGGCGATGGCGCGGGAACTGGCCGGCCAGGGCGCCGGCGAGGCCACCTGCACGGCGGTGCGGCAGGCGCTGGAGGAGCTGCGGCACTCCGGCGAACCGCACGGCCGCGCCCTGTTCGCCCGGGACGGTGAGGTGGTGCTGGACCCGTCGCTGGCCCGGCCCCCGCAGCGCGACGGGGCCGACTGGGCGCCGCTGCCCCGGGTCGCGCCGCTGCTGGAGCTGGCCGGTGAGGACCCGGTGTGCGTCGTCGCGTACGTCGACCGCGCGGGCGCCGAGTTCGAGCTGCGCAGCGCGCTCGGCCGGGAGGACGCCGGCGGCGTCACCGGGCAGCGGCACCCCCTCCACCGGACCGGCACCGGCGACTGGTCCGTGCGCCACTTCCAGCTGCGGGTGGAGAACACCTGGGAGCACAACGCGGCGGAGATCGCCGACGCGCTCGCCGTCTGTCAGGAGGAGACCGGCGCCGACCTGGCGATCCTGGTCGGTGACGACCGTGAGCGGCGGACGGTGCGCGAGCGGCTGCCGCAGCGGATGCGGGGCATGGTCGCCGAGGCGTCGCACGGCGCCGGGAGCCGGCTGCTGGACGAGGACGTGGAACGGATCCGCGCCGAGCATGTGCGCGACCGTACGGCGGCCGAGCTGGAGCGGTTCCTGGCCGCCCGCGGCCCCGACGACGAGGGCCGGGCGGGCGCCGTGGAGGGCGTGCCGGCACTGGTGGAGGCGGCCCGGGAGCACCGGATCGAGGAGTTGCTGATCCGGCCGGACGGCCCGGACGCGCACCGTGAGGTGTGGATCGGCGAGGACCCGGACCAGCTGGCGGTCCGGCGCACCGACCTCAAGATCCTCGGCGAGCAGAACTCCTGGGCGGCACGCGCGGACGACGCGCTGATCCGGTCGGCCGTGACGACGGACGCGCCCGCCCTCTCGGTGGCCGCGGCGCCGGACGCGGGCGGCGACGCGCCGGTCGGCGGGCTGGGCGCGCTGCTGCGCTGGAGGTGACCCGCCCGCGGATCACCTCGCGCGTTCCACCCGGCGTTCGTCCCAGACCGGTTCGGATGTCTCGCGGACCCTGCCGTCGCTGCCGAAGACCAGGAAACGGTCGAAGGAGCGGGCGAACCAGCGGTCGTGCGTGACGGCGAGGACCGTGCCCTCGAAGCCCTCCAGGCCTTCCTGGAGGGCTTCGGCCGATTCCAGGTCCAGGTTGTCGGTGGGCTCGTCCAGGAGCAGGGCGGTGACGCCCTGCAGCTCCAGCAGCAGGATCTGGAAGCGGGCCTGCTGGCCGCCGGAGAGCCGGTCGAAGGTGCGCTCGGCCTGCTGGGTCAGCTCGTAGCGGCGCAGCCGGGACATCGCGGCGCCCCGGTCCTGGGAGTGCTCGGTCCACAGGATGTCGAGCAGCGTGCGGCCCAGCAGTTCGGGGTGGGCGTGGGTCTGCGCGAAGTGTCCGGGCACCACGCGCGCCCCGGTCCGCCAGGCCCCGGTGTGCGCGACGTCCTCGCCCGCGAGCAGGCGCAGGAAGTGTGACTTGCCGGAGCCGTTGGAACCGAGCACCGCGACCCGCTCGCCGTAGAAGACCTCCAGGTCGAAGGGTTTCATCAGGCCGGTCAGTTCGAGCTGCTCGCAGGTGACGGCGCGGACGCCGGTACGGCCGCCCTTGAGGCGCATCCGGATGTCCTGCTCGCGCGGCGGCTCGGGCGGCGGGCCCGCCTCCTCGAACTTGCGCAGCCGGGTCTGGGCGGCGCGGTAGCGGGAGGCCATGTCCGGGCTGTTCTCCGCGGCCTGGCGCAGGGTCAGCACCAGCTTCTTCAGCTGGGCGTGCTTCTCGTCCCAGCGGCGGCGCAGTTCCTCGAAGCGGGCGAAGCGCTCGCGCCGGGCCTCGTGGAAGGTGGCGAAGCCGCCGCCGTGCACCCAGGCGTCGGCGCCCGCGGGCCCCGGTTCGAGGGAGACGATCTTCTCGGCGGCCCGGGCGAGCAGTTCGCGGTCGTGGGAGACGAACAGGACCGTCTTGCGGGTCTCCGCGAGGCGCTCCTCCAGCCAGCGCTTGCCGGGCACGTCCAGGTAGTTGTCCGGCTCGTCCAGCAGCAGCACCTCGTCCGGGCCGCGCAGCAGCGCCTCCAGCACCAGCCGCTTCTGCTCACCGCCGGAGAGGGTGCGGACCTGGCGCCACTGGGCCTTGTCGTAGGGGACGCCCATGGCGGCGGTGGTGCAGATGTCCCACAGCGTCTCGGCCTCGTACCCCTGGGCCTCGGCCCAGTCGGCGAGCGCCTGCGCGTAGCGCATCTGGGCGGCCTCGTCGTCGACCGTCATGATGGCGTGCTCGGCTGCGTCCACGGCGCGGGCGGCCTCGCGGATGCGGGGCGGCGCCACGGACACCAGCAGGTCGCGCACGGTCGTCTCGTCCCGTACGGAGCCCACGAACTGGCGCATCACGCCGAGGCCGCCACTGACGGCGACGTTCCCGCCGTGCGGGGTGAGCTCGCCGGAGAGGATGCGCAGAAGGGTGGTCTTGCCCGCGCCGTTGGGTCCCACGAGCGCGACGACGGCGCCCTCCCCCACCCGGAACGACACGTCGCCCAGGAGAGCCCTCCCGTCGGGGAGGTGGTACTCGAGGTGCGCGGCTTCCAGGTGACCCATGGCGCGATTCTGCGGGGCGCCGGCGGCCGGTGGCAAACGGGTTTCCCCCGGCCCGTCCCGGCTCGGCATCCGTCCCGCATGATGAAACGCGGGTCTCATCATGCGGCCGTCGCGCGTAACGTGGACGTCCTCCTACGACAGTGGAAGGGGTGGGCCTGTCATGCCGCACGCACGGGAGACCGCCGTCTACACGCACGGGCACCACGAGTCGGTGCTGCGCTCTCACACCTGGCGCACCGCGGCGAACTCGGCCGCGTACCTCCTCGGGGCGCTGAAGCCGCACATGCGGATCCTGGACATCGGCTGCGGGCCCGGCACCATCACGGCCGACCTGGCCGCACTGGTGCCCGACGGACACGTCACCGGTCTCGACCGGGAGCCGGGCATCCTGGAGCGGGCCCGGGCGGAGGCCGGCGAGCGGGGCCTTGCGAACGTCGGCTTCGCGGTGGGTGACGTGCACGCGCTGGACTTCCCCGACGACACGTTCTGCGTGGTGCACGCCCACCAGGTGCTCCAGCACGTGGGCGACCCGGTGCGCGCGCTGCGGGAGATGGTCCGGGTGACGAAGCCCGGCGGGTTCGTCGCCGTACGGGACGCGGACTACGCGGCGATGACCTGGTATCCCGCCTCGCCCGGCCTGGACGACTGGCTGGACCTGTACCGGCGGGTGGCGCGGGCCAACGGCGGCGAACCGGACGCGGGCCGGCGCCTCAAGGCGTGGGCACTGGCCGCGGGGCTCACCGACGTCAGCGCGACGTCGAGCACGTGGACCTTCTCCACACCGGAGCAACGTGACTGGTGGAGCGGCCTGTGGGCGGACCGCACGGTGGCGTCCGCCTATGCGGGACAGGCCGTCGACACCGGGCACGCCACCCGCGGACGGCTGGCCCAGGTGGCCGGCGCGTGGCGCGAGTGGGGTGCCCGGGACGACGGCTGGTTCGCCGTGCTGCACGGCGAGATCCTCTGCCGCAAGGACGCCTGACCGGCGGTCCGGGGAGAGGCGGGCCGCCCCGGGAGTCAGTCCCGGGGCAGCAGCGGACCGAGCGGCCCGAGGTCGAGGTTGAGGTCCTCGGGGCGCAGGCCGTAGCGGTTGCGCAGCTCGGCCATCCGGTCCTCCAGGAGCATGAGGGTCAGTCCGACCCGCTCCTCCTGTTCCTCGGTCAGGTCCCCTTCGTCGAAGCGGCGCACCGCCTGGCGCTCCATGAGCTGGCGCAGGAGTTCGACGACGGTCAGCACCAGCTTCACCAGGTCGCGCTCCACGGTGTCCGGCTCCAGGTCGAGCCGTCGGCGGCGGCCGGCGTGCGGATCGCGCGGTTCCGGACGCGTGTCGAAGGACGCCTCCGGAGCCAGTGCGGACCGCCCGTCGACGGCGTCCGCGCCGACGTCGGACACGGTGAAGGGCTGCGGCGCGTCGGGCGCGTGGTGACGCGGCACGTCGGGCGCGTGGTGGCGCGGTTCGTCGCTCAAGGGGACTCCTCGAAGGGCGAGGGGACCTGCTGGTTCACCGAGCTGATGAGCGCGTTGAGGTCGATGCGGACCAGGTCCACGTCCGCGATCCGCAGCGTGATGTCGCCGGTGATCACCACGCCCCCGGCCAGCAGCCGGTCGAGCAGGTCGACCAGGGCGATCTCACGCCGTTCGACGACGGTCACGAGCCCTCCTCCCCGGTGTTCTCCTCGCCGGCGAAGGAGTAGGCCGCCCACGGCCCGGTGAGTTCCACCCGGAGTCCGGGGACGTCGTCCTTCGTCCGGTCCACCTGCTCCACGAACTGCTCCGACTCCGCCCGCGGCACCAGGTAGGCCGCGTTCAGCACGTTGCGCCCGCGGGCGCCGGACAGGGTGGGGTTCTGCGGCGCGTGCAGCCGGGAGTCCTCGGCGAACCCGGCGAGCGTGCCGTGCAGCCGGGTGGCGAAGGTCTCGGCCCGCTGCCACTGGTCCTCCCGCGACCGCGTCTGCTGACGGCGCCGGCGCAGGTAGTCCCGTCCGGACATCGCCGCCGGCTCGGGCGCGGAGGCCTGCTCCGGCTCGTTCTGCGGCTCCAGGAAGACCTTGACGCCCCACTCGACCCGGCCCTCGAGCCGGTCCAGCCGCCGCAGGAAGTTCTCCTCGCGCTCCTCGATCATCGACCGTACGCCGCTGTCGTCGCGGAACACGGTGCCGAGCCGCAGCGGCAGCGGCGTGGTGACGGTGGTGAGCGCGTCGATCACCCCCTGGTGCGCCCGCGCGACCGCGGTCAGCCAGTCGAGGTCCTCCAGGTGCGCGCGCAGCGGCTCCTCGGCGAAGTCCTCCTCGGGCACATGGCTGACCACGGCCACCAGGTCGTGGTGCGGCACCAGCCGGGGCGGGTCGCCGGCCACCCCGGTGAGCTGGGCCTGCAGCGGCGTGCCGAAGGGACGGCAGACCGCGTAGACGTAGCGCAGTCCGGTCACGGGGTCTCCTCCTCGGCGCGGCGCTGCTCCAGCTGCTCCTCGGCGCGACGCGGCGCCAGCTCCTCCAGCCGGGCCAGGCGCTCACGCAACTCGGCGTTCTCACGCGCCAGTTCGTCCCGCCGGGCGCCCGAGGAGAGCGCCGGGTCGGACTCCCACCAGTCGATCCCCATCTCCTTGGCCTTGTCCACGGAGGCGACGACGAGGCGCAGCTTGATGGTGAGCAGTTCTATGTCCAGCAGGTTGATACGGATGTCGCCCGCGATCACCACCCCCTTGTCCAGCACCCTTTCCAGGATGTCGGCAAGGTTGGCGCTGCTGCCCTGGCCATAGGGGTCGGGGAGTCGGCTGGGGGTGGTCATCGGCGGCTCCGGCCCTCGGTTTCCTCGTGCCCGGCCTCGTCCTCGGCCGGTTCGTCGTCCTCGTACTCGTCGTCGTCCTCGTCCTCGTAGTCCTCCTCCGGGGGCACGCCCTCCTCGTCCTCGTCCTCGCCGTCGGCGGCTTCCTCGTCCTCGTCCTCGTACGGGTCGTCGGTCTCGGGGGCGCCGGCCTCGTCCTCGTACCCGTCCTCGGGTTCGGTGCCGTCGTCCTCCTCGTCCTCCTCGTCGTACGCGTCCTCGGGCTCGGTGCCGTCCTCGTCGGCCTCCTCGTCCTCGGCCTCGGCGTCCGCCTCGGTGTCGGGCTCGCCCTCCTGGTCCTCGGACTCGGAGTCCTCCTGCTCGCCCTCGGCGCCCTGCTCCTCTTCCTCCTCGGCCACGGCGTCCTCGTGGCTGCGCACCACCTCGCCGTCGCGGATCTCGCCGCGCCAGCTGTCCTCGGCCTCGCCCTTGATCGTGATGAAGCGGGCGAAGTTCTTCAGGTCGAGCCGGGCGCGGCGGCCCTGGGAGCGCCAGATGTTGCCGGTCTTCTCGAAGAAGCCCGAGGGGTAGTACTCGATGACCAGCAGGACCCGCGTCAGGTTCTCGGCGATCTGGTGGAAGGAGACGACGCCCTTCATCGTGCCCTTGGCGCCTTCCGTGGACCACGCGATGCGCTCGTCGGGGACCTGCTCGGAGGTCGTCGCCTTCCAGCTGCGGCTGGACCACCAGATCTTCGCCTGCCAGTCCGAGGTGGTGTCGTCGGACTTGTTGGCGCTCTTGACGCCCTTGGCGAAGGTGCTGAAGTCCTGGTACTGCGTCCACTGGTCGTACGCCGTGCGCAGCGGCACACCGACGTCGATGTACTCCATGATGACGGTCGGCTTGTTGCCGGACGACTTCTTGCGCTTGCCCTTGCCGCCGCCGCCCAGGTTCTGCAGGGCGCCCTTGACGTTGTCCTTGGCGCGCGTGGCGCCGAGCTCGACGGCGGTGCGCAGGGGGCCCTTGCCCTCGGCGAGCTTCTTGCCGCCGTCTGCGGCGAGCTTGGCGAACCCGGGGCTGTTGCCCTCCGCGATGTCGTTGAGCTTGCCGGTGGTCTCGCCCAGCTTCTGGCCGACCCCGCTCAGCAGCCGGGTCGCCTGGGCCGCGAGGTAGTCCTGGACCTCGCTCTTGAGCCGGTCCGCGGCCTCGCTGTGGGCGATGTCGGACAGGGGGTTCTTCGTGGCGCCGTCCGCACCGTCACGCGCGGCGGACGTGGCCTTTCCCACGGTCTCGGTCATCGCTCACCGCCTCCCTTCGAGCTACGGGAACGGGCGCCGCCGCGGGAGGCGGACGCGCTCTTCTTCGCGGCCGTCTTCTTCGCGGCGGTCTTCTTCGCGGGCGCGGTCCGCCCGGACGCGGCCTTCTTCGCCGGGGCGGACTTGCGGGCCGGAGCCTTGTCGGCCGCCTTCCGCGCCCTCCGCCCGGCGTCCGGCTCGTCACCCCGGTCGTCGGTGTCCTCCGCGCCGTCCGTGTCGTCGGCGTCCTCCGCGCCGTCCGTGTCGTCGGCGTCCTCCGCGCCGTCCGTGTCGTCGGCGTCTTCGGCGTCTTCGGCGTCACGGTCCTCGGAGGTGCCGGTGTCCTCGTCCTCGTCGTCCTCCTCGTCCCGGTCCTCGGCGCCGCCCCCGGCCAGCTGGCCGCGCACCTCGGCGGTGCGGCCGTGCAGCCGGTCGGCGAGCGAGCTGATCTGCCGCTCGACCAGCGCACCGGAGGCCGCCTTGCCGACGCCGCGCAGATCACCGCGGACCTGGTCGCCCAGCTCCTTGAACTGCGGGTTGTCGCGCAGCTGCTGCTGCACCAGGTCGGCGACCGCCTTCGGGCTGAGGTTGAGCTTCTTGCCCGCCACCAGCCCGCCGACGGCCAGCGCCATTTTCAGCTTCTTGGTCCGTCCGAGGAGATATCCGGCCCCGATGGCGAGGCCCAGTCCCGTTCGATTCATCGTTGTGCCGTCCCGTCCCCAGTACCCGCGCCCGTGCGCGTCGCGATCTCCAGCCGGTCCAGGAGTGCGTCCTCCTGTTCGTCGAATTCCTCCTCGGTGATCTCCCCGGCCTCCAGCAGTTCCTCCAGCCGGGCCAGCTCGGCACGGATGGTCGCGGGGTCGTAGTAGATGCGTTCCGCTTCCTGAAGGACCTGCCGGATGGCCCAGGCGCCGCCGCGCGCCGGGGCGAGCGGCAGCAGCAGCACTTCCGAGATCAGGCCCATGACGTCACCTCGTTTCGGTGTCCGTCCCGCCGGCCGCCGTGCCCGCGGGCTCGGCGGGGCCGGGCTCGACGAAGCTGTACGGCGGCAGCGGGCCGTTCAGACGTATTTCCAGGTGGGGCATGTCCGAGCGGGCCTGCTCCACCGCGGCCAGGAACTCCTCCGCCGTCTCGCGCTTGACCAGGTACGAGACGTTGGCGAGCCAGCCCGTGGACTCGGGGCCCACGCTCTCCGCGTCGGCGATGCCCCGCAGCGCGTTCTCCAGCGCGGCGCCGTCCTCGGCCTCCCGGGCCTTGACCGCTTCGGCGACCATCTCGCCGAGGCGGATCTTGTCGTCGTAACTGCCGCCCCCGGACTGCCGGTTGGCCTCCGCGAGAGCGCGGATCTCCGGGTTCAGCGCCATGACGTGGTGCAGGACGGCCTCTTCCACGTGGTTGGCCTTGACGTTGTACTCGACGCGGTCGTCGAGGGCGCGCAGCCGCTCCAGGTAGTGGTCGGCCCGCTCGGCGAGGACGCCGGTGACGGACTCGTCGTCCGGGGCGACACTGCCGAACCGCATGGGCAGCACGCAGCCGCCCGCGCCGATCTCACTGAGCACGTTCTGGTGGGCGAGCAGCTCCCTGCGCTTGGGGCGCAGTCCCTCCGGCGCGTCGCTGACGACGGCCGCGAGGTCGCCCTGGGTCAGCACCCGCACCTCACGGGCCGGGTCGCCGACGCCGCCCATGCCCTCGGGCAGGGTCGGGTGCGAGGCCGCCGTGATGCCGTAGACGTAGGTGCTCACTCCTGCTCCTCCTTCCGGCGGGACGTGCTCTTACGGGCCCGCGGACGCGACTCGGTCTCTCCCTCACGCCCCTGCTTGAAGGCGTCGGAGATGGTCTCGGCGGCGCCGGAGAGGGCGCCCTTGGACTTGCCGCGGGCACCGGACTCGGTGACCTCGCCGACGATCTCGGGCAGCCCCGGGCTCTTGCGGGGTCCGGCCTCGAGGTCGAGCCGGTTGCACGCCTCCGCGAAGCGGAGGTAGGTGTCGACGCTCGCCACGACGACACGGACGTCGATCTTGAGGATCTCGATGCCGACCAGGGACACGCGCACGAATGCGTCGATGACGAGCCCCCTGTCCAGAACAAGCTCAAGCACGTCGTAGAGGCCGCTGCTGCCGCCTCCACCGCCGGACTGCTGTGCCGGTACTACTGTCATGCCGGCCCTTCCTCCTTCTTGTCGGTGGGTGTGGTCTCTGTACGTGTGGGCGCGCGAGGGCGGCCTAGCCGCCGGACCTGCGCCCGTCGGCGCGTCCGCGCTCGTAGCGGCGGACCCTCCGGTACCCGGTGAGGTCCCGTCGGGGTCCAGCTCCACCTGGTAGCTCGCCATCAGGCTCATCGTGTCGGGTACCCGCTCCAGCTCGAGGACCTCGACCTCCAGCGCCCAGCCCTCCGAGGTCTGCTCGAAGGACGACACGGACTCGGCCTCCATGCCGGTCAGCTCCGCGAGCTGCTCGCGCGCCTGGCGCAGCACCTGCATGGGCTTCGGCTTCTTCCGTTCCGTGGTGCTCTCGGTCGTGTCGCTGTCGTTCTCGGGCCGCTTGCGGGGTGCGGTTCGTTTACGGGGCGTGCGTGAGGTCCGGGCCTGCTGGGAGCCCTGGCCCTCACGGGGGTCCTGAGATTCCTGTGAATCCTGTGACTCTTCGGTGTTCTTCGTGTTCGACATGGCCACCTCCCCCTCCGTGTGGCCGCAAGCGTGTTCGCCAAACCTCCGTACCCTCACCCGGTTGCCACGTCCGGGTGTCGTCGCCGGTCGGAAGGGGGAAGCGCTCCCGCGCGCCGTCGGTTCAACCACGCAGGGCGGCGAGCCGGCGGCGCGCGGGAGCGAGGGAGCGTCCCCTGCGCGACAGCCCGGACCAGGGGCCGGCGCCGGCCTGCTCGACGGCGTTCTCCACCGTCCAGCGGCGGGCGTGCAGCTCGGGATCGTCGAGCTGGTCCCAGGTGATCGGGGTGGCGACGGGGGCGCCGGGCAGGGCACGGACGGTCCAGGGGGCGACGGCGGTCTGCGCGTAGGCGTTGCGCCCCACGTCGAGGTACAGCCGGTCGCCGCGGTCCTTCTTGCGGGCCGCGGTGGTGAGCCGGTCGGGGTGGGCGTCCGCCAGCGTGTCGGCGACCTCGCGGGCGAACTCCCGTACGGCGTCGAAGTCCTCGCTGCCGTCCAGGGGCACGATCACGTGCAGGCCCCGGGACCCGGTGGTCATCAGGGCGGAGGGCAGGGCGAGTTCGCCGAGCAGCTCCCCCAGCCGGCGGGCGGCCTCCCGCACCGCCTCGAAGTCGTCGCCGGACGGGTCGAGGTCGAAGACCAGCCGGTCGGGGCGGTCCACGTCGTCGGCGCGGGAGAGCCAGCGGTGCAGCGTGACGCCCGCCTGGTCGACCAGGTAGAGGAGGGTGGCGGTGTCGTCGCACACCGTGTGCGTGACGGTGCCGCCCTCCTTGGCGACCTCGGCCCGCCTGATCCAGTCCGGATAGCTGTCGGGGGTGTTCTTCTGCATGAACGCCGGTCCGCCGAGGCCGTCGGGCCGCCGGTCCAGCATCAGCGGCCGGCCCCGCAGGTGCGGCAGCATGTGCCGGGCGACGGCCCGGTGGTAGTCGACGAGGTCGCCCTTGGTGTACGCGCGGGCGTCGTCGTCGCCCGGGAGGAGCACCTTGTCCGGGCGGTGGATCTCCACCCGGCGGCGGCCGGCCCGTACCGTGCGCGACCCGCCGTCGCTCACGACACGATCGCCTCCCCCACCAGCAGCCGGCCGGCCGCGGCGATCGACTCGGCGTCGATGCCGGCGATGTGCAGCTGCTGCTCCGGGGAGGCCGAGCCCGGCACGTTCCGCACACCCAGCCGCACCAGCCGCGGGACGGGACGCCCGTCGCCGAAGGCCTCCGCGACCGCGTCGCCGAGGCCGCCCTCGGGGTGGTGGTCCTCGACCGTCACCAGACAGCCGGTCTCCTCGGCGGCGGTGCGCAGCGTCTCCCGGTCGACCGGCTTCACCGAGTACAGGTCGACGACCCGTACGGCGATGCCCTCGTCCGCCAGGGCGTCGGCGGCGGCCAGCGCCTCCGGCACGGTGACACCGGCGGCGACCAGGGTGAGCCGGTCGTCGTCGGAGGAGCGCAGCACCTTGCTGCCGCCGACCGGGAACTCCTCGTCGGGGCCGTAGAGCACCGGGCTCTCGCCGCGCGAGGTGCGCAGGTAGCGGATGCCGTCGAGGTCGGCCATGGCGGCCACCAGGCGGGCCGTCTGGTTGGCGTCGCACGGGTACAGCACGGTGGAGCCGTGCACCGCCCGCATCATCGCCAGGTCCTCCAGGCCCATCTGGCTGGGCCCGTCCTGGCCGATGGCGACGCCCGCGTGCGACCCGACGAGGTTGAGGCCGGAGCCGCTGACCGCCGCCATGCGGACGAAGTCGTGGGCGCGGGTGAGGAAGGCGGCGAAGGTGGAGGCGTACGGCGTCCAGCCCCGCGTGGCGACCCCGACGGAGGCGGCGACCATCTGCTGCTCGGCGATGTAGCACTCGACGTACCGCTCGGGGTGCTCCTTGGCGAAGAACTCCAGGCGGGTGGAGTCGCCCACCTCGCCGTCCAGGGCCACGACGTCGCCGCGGGCGGTGCCGAGGGCGGCGATCGCCTCGCCGAAGGCGTTGCGGGTGGCCACCTCCTCGCCCTTGTCCCAGCGGGGCAGCTCGGGGGTCGCGGTCCGGCGGGCGGGGGTGTGCCCGTCGGTGGCCGGCGGGTGGACGGTGATCCGCAGGTCGCGCGGGCCGCCGAGTTCGGCGATCGCGTCCTCGGCCTCCGGAAGCGGCTTGCCGTGCAGCCCCTCGCGGTCCTGCACGGACTTCACGCCCTTGCCCTTGAGGGTGCGGGCGATGATCGCGGTCGGCTGGCCCCGGGTGGACAGGGCCTCCCCGTAGGCGCGGTCGACGGCGTCCACGTCGTGGCCGTCCACCTCCACCGTGTGCCAGCCGAACGCCTGGAAGCGGCGGGCGTAGGCGTCGAGGTCGTGGCCGTGCCGGGTGGGGCCGCGCTGGCCCAGCCGGTTGACGTCCACGATCGCGGTCAGGTTGTCCAGGTTCTCGTACGCGGCCTGCTCGGCCGCCTCCCACACCGAGCCCTCGGCCAGCTCGCTGTCGCCGCACAGCACCCACACCCGGTAGTCGGTGTGGTCCAGCCGCTTACCGGCGAGCGCGATGCCGACGCCGACCGGCAGGCCCTGGCCCAGGGAGCCGGTGGCCGTCTCGACCCAGGGGAGCTTGCGGGGTGTGGGGTGCCCTTCGAGCCGGCTGCCGTCCTTGCGGAAGGTGAGCAGTTCCTCGTCGTCGATGGCGCCCGCCGCCTTGTAGGTGGCGTACATCAGCGGGGAGGCGTGGCCCTTGGAGAGGACGAAGCGGTCGTTGGCCGGGTGGTCGGGGCGCTCGAAGTCGTAGCGCAGGTGGTTCGCGAAGAGGACGGCCATCAGGTCCGCCGCGGACATCGACGACGTGGGGTGCCCGGAGCCGGCGGCGGCCGCCGCCCGGACACTGTCCACGCGCAACTGCTGTCCCAGCTCGGCGAGTTCACCGGTGTTCATGCGTCTCCTTCGGTAAAACGGTCGGTGCGCCGTACGGGCCCGGGCGCCACGTCGGGGCCGGGCTCCGGCTGGTCGGGCGGCGGGGCGAGGTCGGACGTGCCCCGCACGGGCTGGTTCCTGGCGGGTTCGCCACCGGGCCGGTTCTTCGCCGGTTCACCGCCCGGCTGGTTCTTGGCGGGCTCACCACCGGGCCGGTTCTTCGCCGGTTCGCCGCCGGGCCGGTTCTTCGCCGGTTCACCGCCCGGCTGGTTCTTGGCGGGCTCACCACCGGGCCGGCTCTTCGCCGGTTCGCCGCCGGGCCGGTTCTTCGCCGGTTCGCCGCCGGGCTGGTTCTTCGCGGGTGCATCTTCCGGGCGGGCCGTGGCCGGCCGGCCGCCGCCGTCGGGCGGACTGCCGGACGGGCTGCCCGAGGGGCGGTCGGTCCCGGGCCGGCCCGGGACGCGTGCCACCTCGGGGGACGCCGTGTCCAGGGGCACCGACCAGGACCGTACGAGGCCCAGCTGCACGGCCTGGCGTGGCAGTACCGCGTCGAGCAGCCAGTCGGCGGCCACCCGCACCCGGTTGCCCGGCATCGCGGCCAGGTGGTAGCCGCGGGTCACCGCACCGGCCGCCGCCCCGGAGAGGTTGACACCGAGCGGGTTGGCGGCGGCCTTCACACCGCCGAGGTCCACGACGAACCCCAGGTCCTTGTGGCGGTACGCGCGCCGCTCCCCGTCGCCGAAGGACGCGGCGATGTTCTGCGCGCACACCTTGCCCTGCCGCCAGGCGTGCTGGGCGGTCATCGGGGTGTAGGAGCCCGGCTTCTCCAGGTCGGGCACCGCGGCGGCGTCACCGCACGCGAACACCTCCGGCCGGCCGGGCACCTGCAGGTGCGGGTCCACCAGCAGCCGGCCGCGTTCCAGGGGCAGCCCGAGGGACTCGGCGAGCGGGTCGGGGCGTACACCCACGCACCACACCAGGGTGCGGGTGTCCACGAACTCGCCGTCGGTCAGCAGCACGCCGTCCGGCGTGGCCTCCTTCACGGACGTGCCCATCCGCACGTCCACGCCCCGTTTTCTCAGCACCGTGTCGGCGGTGCGGGAGAGCCGTTCGTCCAGCTCGGGCAGGACCCGGTCGGCGATGTCCAGCAGCATCCAGCGGGGCCGCATCCCGGTGCGCAGGGGCTGCTTGGCCACCTGCGCGTCGGTGAACAGCTGGCCGTGCGCGGCGACCTCCGTGCCGGTGTAACCGGCGCCCACGACGACGAACGTGCACCGGGAGGCGCAGCGTTCCGGGTCGTCGGTGGCGGCGGCGAGCTCCACCTGCCGGGTCACGTGGTCACGCAGGTACAGCGCCTCGGGCAGGCCGCGGAAGCCGTGCGCGTGCTCGGCGACGCCCGGGATGGGCAGCAGCTTGTTCACGCTGCCCGCCGCGAGCACCAGACGGTCGTAGGTGAGGGTGCCGCCCTCGCCCTCGGGGCCGGTGTAGTGCACCTGGCGTCCGTCGAGGTCGATCCGGTCGGCCTCGCCCAGCACCAGCTTGACGTGCGGCAGCGTGCCGGTCAGGGACACCGTGACGCGGCGCGGCTCCAGGATGCCGGCGGCGACCTGGGGCAGCAGGGGCAGGTACAGGAAGTAGTCGGTGGGGTTGAGCAGGATGATGTCGGCACGGCCCTTGGCCGTTTTCGACAGGGTCTGGGCCGTGCGGTATCCGGCGAAGCCGGCACCGACGATCACAATGCGGGGTCGACTCACGGTTCGCCTCCGGCGCGGTCGCGTACGTCGGGAGACTTCCGCGTCCCCCTGTGCGGGACCGCCAAACGTCCGGCCGGTTGCCGCCGGGCCGCCCGGGTACCCGGGCCGCGACCCGGACGGCCCATGTCACGGAGGCACCCCCCATGCCCCAGTACGGCTACTTCCTCTCGTGCGAGCAGTACGGTCCCGCCGAGCTGATCGAGCAGGCACGCATGGCCGAGCAGGCCGGCTTCCAGGCGCTGTGGATCTCGGACCACTACCACCCGTGGAACGACGAGCAGGGGCAGAGTCCCTTCGTCTGGTCGGTGCTCGGCGCACTGTCCGAGGCGGTGTCCCTGCCGGTGGGCACGGCGGTGACCTGCCCGACCGTGCGGACGCACCCGGCGGTGGTGGCCCATGCGGCGGCGACCGCCGCGGCGATGTCACCCGGCGGGTTCCGGCTGGGCGTGGGTACGGGCGAGGCGCTGAACGAGCACGTCGTCGGCGGGCCCTGGCCGCCCGCGCACGTCCGCCTGGAGATGCTGGAGGAGGCCGTACAGATCATGCGCCGGCTGTTCTCCGGCGAGGAGGTCAACCACCGCGGCACGCACTACACGGTGGAGAACGCCCGGCTGTACACGCTCCCGGACGAGCCGGTGCCGGTCGACATCTCGGGCTTCGGCCCGGCGGCGACCGCGCTCGCGGCGCGGGTGGGCGACGGCTACATCACGATGATGCCGGACGCCTCGATGGTGGAGCAGTACCGCAAGGGCGGGGGCGGCGGGAAGCTGATCAGCGGCGGCACGAAGGTCTGCTACGGCGCCGACCGCGAGGAGTGCGTGCGCACGGTGCACCGGCTGTGGGCGAACGAGCTGCTGCCCGGTGAGCTGGGTCAGGTGCTGCCCTCGCCCAAGCACTTCGAGCAGGCGCAGACGCTGGTCACCGAGGACATGGTGCGCGAGAACCGGGTGTGCGGCGACGACGCGGACGAGCACGTCGCCGAACTGCGCCGGTTCGCCGACGCGGGCTTCGACCGGATCTACGTCAACCAGATCGGTCCGGATCTGCAGGGCTTCTTCGACTTCTACCGCACGAAGGTGCTGCCGCAGCTGTAGGGCACGGCCGTGGGTGGGTACGGCGCCGGTGCGGCGCCGTACCCACCCACGGTCCCGTGAGCCTGCGGCTCGGGGTGCCGGCGGGCGGTGGGTCAGGAGTGGTCGGGGCGCGGGTCGTGGTCGGTGGCGGGGTCCGGGTGGGGGACCGCCGTTCCGGCCGTCGGGGGTGTGGACGGGACGGGGGGCACGGTGCCGGGTGCCGGCCGCGCGGACGGTGCCGCGTGGGACGTGCCGGCGGCGGGCGGGGTCGGGCGGGCTGCCGTACGGAGGGCGTAGGACAGGGCGGCCAGGAGGACCGCCGTGATCAGGGCCGCCGCCCAGCCCGGCAGGGCCAGGTCCAGGGCGAGGCCCACCGCCAGGGCGACCGCCGCGCCCGCGTAGAGCGCGGCGGCGCCGGAACCGGCGTACAGGGCTGCCTTGCGCCGCTGCCCCCGCGTCTGCTCGCGCAGTTCGGCGCGCACGGACTCCCGGGCCACCTGGGCCAGTTCGTCCGCCAGGTGCTTGTCCAGATGCTGCAAGTGCTCCAAGCGCTGCATGGCGTGCGGGTACCCCGCACCCGGGGCCGAGTAACTCCCGTCGGCCGTAAGGCGGGAGAGAGGGGTGTGGAGATCACCCGCACCCCCGCCCCTCCCGCGTGCCGCCCAACTAGGCTCGTGGTCATGGAGATTCTGGGTGCCACACTGCGCGTCTGCGTCGACGACATCGAGACCGCCATCCCCTTCTACGAGCGTCTGTCGGGCGGCGCGGCCCTGCGGTTCGAACGGGGCGGCGTCCAGGTCGCCGCCGTGGGCTGCTTCCTGCTGATGAGCGGTCCCGAGGCGGAACTGGACGTGCTGCGCAAGGTCGCCGCGACCATCGCGGTCCAGGACGTCGACGAGACCCGCCAGGTGCTGGAGGAGATGGGCGCGGCCGTCCTCGCGGGGCCGCTGCCCACCCCCGTCGGCCGCAACCTGATCGCGCGGCACCCGGACGGGGCGGTCTACGAGTACGCGGACCGCCGCTCCTGACATACCGACACGGCGTGACGTCCCGTCACGGCGTGGGTCGCATCCTGAAGTCGTACCGCTCGGGCAGTGGTTCCTCCGTGAGCCGGGCCCACAGCCGCCCGATGACCTCGTCGCCCTCCCGCAGGTCGGCGACCTGGAAGCCCGCGTCGAACACGGCGCGGGCCTCCTCCCGCCGGCCCTCGGCGAGCAGCAGGCCCGCCTCGATCAGCCGGAAGCGTCCGCGGGCCCGGGTCGCGGGGGCCAGCCGCCGCCACACGGACCGGGCGTTCTCCGTACGTCCCACCGCGAGCAGCGCCTCGATCGCCTCCCGCCCGAGCGCGGCGACGACGGCGGTCCACTCCCCGTCCGGTTCCCCGGCCTCACGGCACAGGTCGTCGAAGGCCCGCACATAGCGGTCGGCGGCGCGCTCGGGGTGGCGTTCCTCCCGGTCGGCGACGGCGAGGCAGCGCAGCACCGGCCAGGACGGGCCCGGCTGCGCCAGCCCGCGCTCCCAGCTGCGCACGGCCTGCGCCCGGTCGCCGCCGTGCCACTGGGCGACGCCCAGGTGGTACTCGGTGAGACCGGTCGCGGGCGCCGTCTCCAGCATGTCCCGCCAGTGCCGGGCCACCAGCGTCCCGCCCGGCGGCCGGCCGGCGGACGGCTCGGGCAGGGAACCGGCGCGCAGCAGACGCAGCCACGGCTCCTGGTCGTCGCCCAGGGTGGACTCGTCGAAGGGCGTGCCGGGCAGCTTCCACCCGGTGCGGAGCACTTCGAGGGCGCCCCAGCCGGACCCGGCGGCCAGCCGCTCGCCGGGTTCGGTGTCGGCGCAGGGCAGCCAGGCCGCGTAGGCCGCCTCGACGTCGGCGCGCGGCAGGACACCCTCCAGGCGGGTCTCGGCCTCGTCCAGGACCGCGCCCCACTCCCCCTCGCGCGGCGCCTCGAAGGGCCCGTACGCCTCCAGCCAGGACACCTCGCTCTCCGGCTCCAGCCGGACGTGTTCCAGCTGGGTGCGGGCGAGACCGGCCTGGATCTCGCAGTAGCCGGCGGTGCCGGGTTCGGTGAGCCACTGCTGCCAGCTCCGCCCGCCGGGTCCGCGGCCCCACACGAACAGTTTCCGCCCGCGCAGCGTGTCGGTGGAGGTCTGCACGAGGCCGTGGCCGTCGGCGTCCAGTGCGGCGATCCAGCGCCTGCGGGCCTCGGGGACCTCGTAGAAGTAGTCGGCGGCGTAGGTGCTGTTCGGCGGGTAGGTGCGGTCGGCGCCGTCGTACTCCGGGACGGGGACGCGGCGCAGGCGCTGCTCGTAGCCGAAGTGGTAGGCCTCCTCGGCGGGGGCCAGCACGCGGCAGTCCTCGGGGACGGCGATGTTGGACCACCAGTAGGTCGGCACCTGCCGCTCGTGCGGGTTGCGGATCCGCGCGCCGACATAGAGGAAGTCGGAGCCGTCCGGCAGCCACAGGTCGACCTGGAAGGGCAGGTCGCGCAGCCGCTCCCACTCCCACAGGCGGAGCATCTCCCCGCCGTCGGGGGCCGGGACGACGGCGGCGTGCACCGGTGAGCAGGAGAGGGTGGTGTGGCCGGTGGCGCCGATGTTCCATTCGATGCCGCCGGAGAACCAGGCGCCGTTGAGGGCGAAGTTGGCGGGCTGGAACACCGGGTTCACGTACAGCAGTTCGCGGCCCGTGGGCTTGTGGACGAGGGAGGCGATCCGGCCGCCGAGGCCGGGCAGGACGGTGGCCCGCAGCCGGTCGTTCTCGATGACGAGGGTGTCGAGCCGGCGTGGCTCGCGGTCACGGCCGTAGCCGTCGCGGACCGGAACCGGCAGCAGGCTGCGCAGGGGGGCGTAGCCGATCTGCCGGGCCATGTCGCGCGGCAGGTCCTTCTTGTCACGGTCCTCGATGCGGTGCATCTCGTCGAGGGGCCGCAGGGCGGGCAGGGGGTTGTCGGGGCCCAGCTGTGCCGCGGGCAGCGTCAGTACCTCACGTCGGATCGTCGTCACGATCTCCATGGAAGCCGCCGGACGCCCGCCTGAACAGAGGGCCGTCACGAGTACGTTCCGCGGGGGCGGCACCGGGCGCCGCACGGAGGGCACGACCGGGAGCCGCGCCCCCGGTCAGGCGCCGGGCGTCAGCATCTCGCTGGTGAGCGCCCAGCGTTCGTGGTCGCGCCAGGCGCCGTCGATGTAGAGCATCTTCGGGGAGAAGCCCTCCTTGCGGAAGCCGCAGGCGCGGGCCAGGGCGATGGAGGCGGCGTTGCCGGGCTGCACGTTGATCTCCAGCCGGTGCAGCCGCATCGGTCCGAAGGCGTACCGCGCGAGGAGGTCCAGTGCCTCGCGCATCAGCCCGCGTCCCGCCGCGTGGGCGAAGGCGCCGTAACCCAGCGCACCGCACAGGAAGCCGCCCTCGACGATGTTGTTGATGTTGACGAACCCGGCGAGGGCGCCGCCGGCGTCCTTCTCGCAGACCAGGAACCCGGCCTTGGTGGGGTCGTCGGTCAACCGCTTCGCGTACGCGGCGTAGGCGGGCGCCGTGTCCGGCGGGAACAGCCAGGGGTGGTGCAGGTCCTTGCTCTCCCGGGCGCGTGCGGTGAACTCGGCACCGTCGGCCTGGGTGAAGTGACGGAGCCCCACGCGGCGGCCTTCGGTGAGGTAGGGGGAAGCGGTGTGCGGCACCCTGTCACCCTACGACGGCGTCCGGCCGCGCGCGGCGGGGCTCAGCTCAGCGCGGGTTCCTCCAGGGTCAGGGTGCCCGCGTCGGCGTCGAGTTCGGCGGCGACCCCGAAGGGGAGGGTCAGGGCGTCGTCGCAGTGGCCGAAGCCGAACTGCTCGGCCACCGGCACACCGAGACCCCCGAGCCGGTCGGCGAGCAGGGCGCGCACCTGGTCGTACGGATCGCACTCGGCCCAGGAGCCGAGCAGCACCCCGGTGACGCCGTCGAGGTACCCGGCGCGCAGCAGCTGGGTGAGGTAGCGGTCGAGACGGTAGGTCTCCTCCCCCACGTCCTCCAGGCACAGCAGTCCGCCGCGCGCCGAGCCGTGGGTGTGCGGGGTGCCGATGCCGCCGACGATCAGGGAGAGGCAGCCGCCGAGGGTCACCCCGCGGGCCCGCCCCGGCACCATCGCGGTGCCGTCGGAGCGGATCGTGCGGACCGACTCGGGGGCGAAGAGGGTCGCTCTGAGGTGTTCCTGGGCGCGGGCGCTCTTGACGAAGTCGACGCCGGCGGCCATCGGCCCGTGCAGGGTGACCAGGCCGAGCCGCACCGCGAACGCCTCGTGCAGCGTGGTGATGTCGCTGAATCCAACGAGCACCTTCGGCCCGGCGGCCCGCATCGCCTCCCAGTCGAGGGCATCGACCATGCGCTGGGCGCCGAACCCGCCGCGCGCGCAGATCACCGCGTCGACGGACGGGTCGCACCAGGCGTCCTGCAGGTCGACGGCACGGTCGGCGTCGGTGCCGGCGAGATAGCGCAGCTCACCGTGCCGGTCGAGGACGTGCGGGGCGGCCACCGGGTCGAGACCCCAGCCGCGCAGCACGTCGAACCCGGCCGCGAGCCGCTCCTCCGGAAGGGGACCGCTGGGGGCGACCACGGCCACCCGGGCGCCGGGGGCGAGGCGGGGCGGCCGCCGCAGCGGCGCGAGCGCGGTCACTGCTCCAGCTCCAGGACGGGGACGCCGGACACCTTCAGCTCGAACACCTGGGCGTACAGGGACAGCTCGGCCTCCAGGGCGCGCACCATGGTCTCCGCGCGCCGGAAGCCGTGCCCCTCCCCCTCGAAGGTGAGGTAGGCGTGCGGGACGCCCCGGCCGGCCAGCCGGGCCAGGAACCGCTCGCACTGCACGGGCGGGCAGATCACGTCGTCGAGTCCTTGGAGCAGCAGGAACGGCGCGGTGAGCCGGTCGGCGTGGGTGGCGGGCGAGCGCTGCTCGTACCGCTCGGGCACCTCGGCACGCGGGCCGATCAGGGTCTCCAGGTACTGGGACTCGAAGTCGTGGGTCTCCCCCGTGCCCCAGCCGGTGAGGTCCAGCACCGGGTAGATGATCGTGCCGCAGGCGTAGACGTCGGTGGTGGTGAGGGAGGCGGCGGTGGTCCAGCCGCCGGCGCTGCCGCCGCGCACGGCGAGCCGGTCGCGGTCGGCGGTGCCCTCCTCGGCGAGGGCGAGCGCGACGGCGGCGCAGTCCTCGACGTCGACCACGCCCCACTGTTCGCGCAGCCGGTTGCGGTAGGCGCGTCCGTAGCCGGTGGAGCCGCCGTAGTTGACCTCGGCGACGCCGATGCCGCGCGAGGTGAAGTAGGCGATCTCCAGGTCGAGCACCAGCGGCACCCGGCTGGTGGGGCCTCCGTGCGCCCAGATCACGTACGGGGGCAGCTCGCCCTCGGGGCCGGCGCAGTCCGGGTTGCGCGGCGGGTAGACCTGGGCGTGGATCTCCCGGCCGTCCGGTCCGGTGAAGGTGCGGACGTGCGGCTCGGGATAGTAGGCGGGGTCCACGGCGTCCTGGTGCGCGGAGCCGATGACGCGGGCCCGGCCGGTCCTGGTGTCCAGCTCCACCACCTCGTGGGAGCTGGCCGGACCGGCGCCGACGGCCACGACCCGTTCGCCGAGCGCCGCGAGGCCGGGGGTGAACTCGCTCCACGGGCCGGCCGCGTCGACGACCTCGCAGGTCTCCGGATCGAGCACGCCGAGCCGCAGGGCGCCCTTGCCGTGCAGGACGGCGATCAGTCCGCCGTCCAGCGGGGCGAACCAGCTCAGGCCCAGCTTCCACAGCGGCCCGCCGAACTCCTCCGGGCGCGGACAGACCGGCTCCCCGTCCCGGTAGAGGTTCCACCAGCCGGTGCGGTCGCTCGCGTACAGCAGGCGGCCGTCGCCGGTCCAGTCGGCCTGGGCGACGGACTCCTCGGGTCCGCCGGCCACGGTGCGGGCGCCGCTCAGGGTGCCGTCCGGGCGGACGTCGGCGACGAGCAGCTCGGTGCCGTCCCACGGCATGCGGGGGTGGTCCCAGCCGATCCAGGCGGCGCGCGTTCCGTCCGGGGAGAGGCGCGGTCCGGTGACGAAACGGTGCCGCCCGTCGGTCAGTTCCCTCACGGCGGTCCGGTCGCCGGCGGCGGAGCCGTCGAGCGGCACGGCGGCCAGGACCCGGCGTACGTCGCTCGGGCCGTCGCCGGTGAACTCCTCCAGGACGCACCACACCTCGTCGCGCTCCGGCAGCACCACGGGGTCGGCCCAGCGCAGCCCCAGCCCGACCGGGGAGACCGGGGTGAGGGGGCGGGGCTCCTCGCCCGGCTCCCAGCGGTACAGGCGCTGGTCGGGGAAGTGCGCGAACACCACGAGCGGGCCGTCGTCGCGCACGGTGCCGGCCCAGGGGCGGCCGCCGTACTCGACGACCCGGCTGCGCACGTTCCACGGGGCGGGCAGCACGGACTCCTCCGTGCCGTCGGCGTGCCGCCGCACCAGGGTGCGCCGGCCCGCCTCGGCGGGCCGGGGTTCGGTCCACCACACCTCGTCGCCGACGAAGCCCGCGAACTCGGGACTGCCGTCGTGCGCCGCGGCGGTCGCCGCGTCGACGGGCGAGGGCCATTCGCCGTACGCCAGGGTCTGCACTGTCTCCCCCACTTGTTTCAGGCCGACCGCAGGAACCGGTCGAGCACCCGGACACCGAACTCGAGCGCCTCGACCGGGACGCGCTCGTCCACTCCGTGGAAGAGGGCCTGGTAGTCGAAGCCCTCGGGCAGCTTCAGCGGTGCGAAACCGTAGCCGGTGATGCCGAGCCGGGAGAACTGCTTGGCGTCGGTGCCGCCGGACATGCAGTAGGGCACGGTGTGCGCCCCGGGGGCGAACTCCTCGACGGCCTCCCGCATCCGGGCGAACGTCGGCGAGTCGACCGGCGCCTGCAGCGCCACCTCGCGGTGGGCGAACTCCCAGTCGACGTCCGGTCCGGTGAGCCGGTCCATGGTCGCCCGGAACTCGTCCTCGGCGCCCGGCAGGAAGCGGCCGTCGACATGCGCCACGGCCTCGCCCGGGATCACGTTGACCTTGTACCCGGCGTCGAGCATCGTCGGGTTGGTGCTGTTGCGGACGGTGGCCTCGACGAGCTTGGCCGCACCGCCGAGCTTGTCCAGCAGGGCGTCCACGTCGGACAGGTCGGCGTCGACGCCGTACACGGCGGCGATCTCGGTCAGCGCGGCCCGCACGGTCGGGGTGAGCCGCAGCGGCCACTCGTGCTCGCCGATGCGGGTGACGGCGGCGGCGAGGCGGGTGACCGCGTTCTCCTGGTTCACCTTGGAGCCGTGTCCGGCCCGGCCGCGGGCGGTGAGCCGCATCCAGCCGGTGCCGCGCTCGCCGGCCCCGATCGGGTAGAACTGCCGGCCCTGGCCGTCGTGGAAGGTGTACGCGCCGGACTCGCTGACGCCCTCGGTGCAGCCCTCGAAGAGGCCGGCGTGCCGGTCGGCGAGGAAGCCGGCGCCGTCCGCCGCGCTCGCCTCCTCGTCGGCGGTGAAGGCGATGACGACGTCACGGCGGGGCCGCACGCCCTCCCGCGCCCAGGACCGCACCACGGACAGGATCATCGCGTCCATGTTCTTCATGTCGACGGCGCCGCGTCCCCACACGACGCCGTCGCGGATCTCCCCGGAGAAGGGGTGCACGCTCCAGTCGGCGGGCTCGGCCGGCACGACGTCCAGGTGGCCGTGGAGCAGCAGCGCGTCGGCGGACGGGTCGGTGCCCTCCAGGCGCGCCACGACGTTGGTCCGGCCGGGGGTGCGCTCCAGCAGGACCGGTTCGAGACCGGCCTCGGCGAGCCGCGCCGCCGCGTACTCGGCGGCCGGCCGCTCGCGGCAGTCGCCGCCGCCCCGGTTGGTCGTGTCGATCCTGATGAGGTCGGACGTGAAGGTCACGACCTCCTCCAGGGCCCGCTGGTCAGCCATACTGCTCCTCCACCGCGGCCGAGGCGATCGTGGTGACCGCCTTGAAGGTGCGGATTGAGTCGTACATGGTGTCGCTGGTGTACAGCACCTTGCGCTCGCCGGTCCGGGACACGCCCGGGACGACGGTGACGGAGGTCGCCAGGTGCTCGGCGTCGAACTCCACCGCCACGGTGAACGGCCCCCCGCGGACCGGTTCGTGGCGCACCGCCAGCGCGGCCGCCTCCCTGGCGGCCGCGTGGATGTCGGCGGCCGTGCGCGCAGGGGTGCGGCACACCGCGGCGTAGCGCGACACGTGGTCCTTGACGGCGACCTTCAGCGCCTCGGGCGCGTAGCCGAGGGCGTCCTCGCAGGCCACGTCGTCGCCGGTGACCAGGATCACCGGCACGCCGTACTCGGCGGCCACGTGCGCGTTGAGCAGGCCCTCGCTGGCCCGTACGTCGTTGAGCCACACGCCGGTGATGGAGTTGGCGAGGAAGGTGTGCGCGAGGACGCCCTCCATGCCGGCGCCCGCGTGGTAGCCGATGAAGGCGATGCCGTCGACGTCGCCGTGCTGCACGCCTTCGACCATGGACAGGGACTTGTGCCGGCCGGTCAGCATCTCGGCGCGCTCGTCGAGCCGCTCCAGCAGCAGGTTGCGCATGGTCCAGTGCGCCTCGTTGATCAGCACCTCGTCGGCGCCGCCGTCGAGGAAGCCACGGACGGCCGCGTCCACGTCGGACGTGAACATCGACCGGCACCGCTCCCACTGGGGCGTCCCCGGCAGGACGTCGGCCGGCCAGGTGACACCGGTGGCGCCCTCCATGTCGGCGCTGATGAGGATCTTCATGCGGCACACGCTACGTCGTCCCGCCGACGTCCGGCCACCCTGTGGAAAACTCCCACCGGTCCAGACCACTGACGCACTCCCCGGTGCGGGGCAGCCGTCCCCGACCTGCGCGGATGCCCGCCCGGACCTACCGTGAACGGGACGAACGCCCGCCACGGAGCACCAGGAGCGTCGTATGCCGGTCACCCGGAACCCCTTGGAGGGAAGGACCGCCGTCGTCACCGGAGCGGCGCGCGGGCTGGGCGCGGCTCTGGCCCGGGAGCTGTCCGCGCGCGGCATGAAGGTGGCGTTGCTCGGACGGGAGGAGCGGACGCTGCGGCAGGTGCGGGAGGAACTGCCGGGCGAGGGCGGCTGCTGGGAGGTCGACGTCACCGACGACCGGGGACTGGCCGAGACCGGCGCGGACATCCGGGCACGTCTCGGACCGCCGTCCGTCGTCATCGCCAACGCGGGGGTCGCCGAGGGCGGGCCGTTCCCCGAGTCGGACCCGGCGGTGTGGCGCCGGGTGATCGAGGTGAACCTGGTCGGCAGCGCGGCCACCGCCCGCACGTTCATCGGGGACCTGACCGGCACCGCCGGCTACTTCCTCCAGGTGGCGTCACTGGCGTCGATCGGCTCGGCGCCGCTGATGAGCGCGTACTGCGCGTCCAAGGCGGGTGTGGAGTCGTTCGCGCACTCCCTGCGGGCGGAGATGGCCCACCGGCACGTGGGGGTGGGCATCGCCTACATCAACTGGACCGACACCGACATGATCCGGGGTGTGGACGACCATGCGGTGCTGCGCGAACTGCGCGGGCACATGCCGGCCCCGGCCCGGAAGGTGTACCCGGTGGAGCATGTGGCCGGGCGGCTGGTGGACGCGGTGCAGCGGCGCCGCCCGTCGGTCTACGTGCCGGGCTGGCTGCGCGCGACCCAGCTGGTGCGCGCGGCGATGCCGCCGGTGGTGACGGCGCTGTCCCGGCGCGAGCTGCCACGGCTGGCCGCCTCCCGGCCGTTCGAGGCGACGGGCCTGCTGGGCGCCGGGGGCCGCGCGGACCAGGAGGCCTCGCGGCACCGCAGCACGTCCTGACCTACGCGCCCCCGGACGGGCGCAGTCGTCGCTTCTCTCGTGACGGCCCCCTGGACGCCGCAACGACGTTGGCCCGCACCATGGTTGGTCGCCCTCTCATGTGTGCGGGCCACATTGTGGCTGGATCTGGCGCGGAACACACTGCCGGATACCGCTCAGCGCACAGTGATCATCCGTGACCGATCGTGCCGCTGGAGTCGTCCGCCGTCGCATCGAGGAGCCGTACGGTCATGCGTAGACCCCTTTTCCTGTCCGCCGCCGTGGCCCTGCTCGCCACCGCCTTCACCGCCGGCTGTTCCAGCCCCGGCAGCAGCACCGCCTCCGGTGCCGAGGAGGTGAAGGTCGCCCTCATCACCTCCACCAGCGGCCCGCTGGCCTCGTACGGAGAGCAGTACCTGCGGGGCTTCGAGGCCGGCCTCGACCACGCGACCGACGGCACCGGCACCGTCGACGGCGTGAAGGTGACGGTGCTGAAGGACGACGACGGCGGCGACCCCGCCAAGGGTGTCTCCCTCGCCAAGCAGCGCATCGGGCAGGGCGTGCCGATCATCGCCGGCTCCGCGGTCTCCGGTGTCGCCACCCAGATCGCGCCCGTCGCCGCGCAGAACAAGACCCTCTACATCAGCGGGCCCGCCGCCACCGACGCGCTGACCGGTGTGAACCGCTACACCTTCCGCTCCGGCCGCCAGACCTACCAGGACGTGCTGACCGCCAAGCACATCCTGGGCGACTCCCCGGGCAGGAAGGTCGTCGTGCTGGCCCAGGACAACGCCTTCGGGCAGGCCAACGCCGCCGCCGTCACCGCCGTCCTCGGCACCGGCGGCACCACGGTGAGCGAGGTGCTGGCCCCGCCCGCCGCCACCGACCTGACCCCCGTGGCGAGCAAGGTGAAGGCGGCCCGGCCGGACATGGTGTTCGTCGCGTGGGCCGGGGACACCGCCCAGTCGATGTGGTCCACCCTCGACCAGCAGGGCGTGCTGGACGCCGCCACCGTCGTCACCGGCCTGGACAGCAGGGCCAGTTACCCGGTCTTCGGCAAGGCGCGCGAGAAGGTGACGCTGCTCGCGCACTACGTGCCCGGCGCCGCCGGAACCCCGGAGGCCGAGGCGATGCGGGCGTACTTCGGGAAGAAGAAGTGGCAGGAGGACCTGTTCACCCCGGACGGCTTCAACGCCGCGCAGATGGTCGTCGAGGCGGTCCGGGCGGGCGGCGCGAAGGGCGACACCGACGCCATGGTGAAGGCCCTCGAAGGCTTCTCGTTCTCCGGGGTGAAGGGGCCGAACACCGTGCGGGCCGCCGACCACGCGCTGCTGCAGCCCACGTTCCAGGCGCGGTTCACCGGCGAGGGAGCGCCGCGCGTGTCGCGGACCTTCTCCGCCGAGCAGGTCGCCCCCGCCGAGTCGAGGATCGGCTGACGCATGACGCCCGTACTGCAACTGGAGCGGCTGAGCTGGTCGGTGGGCGGAGCTCACATCATCGACGACGTGTCGCTCGCCGTGCGCGAGGGGGAGCTCCTCGCCGTCATCGGCCCCAACGGGGCGGGGAAGACGTCCCTGTTCAACCTGATCACCGGACTGACCTGGCCGACCGGCGGCGCCGTCCGCCTCGACGGCCACGACATCACCGCCCTGCCCCCGCACCGCCGGGTGCGCCGGGGCGTCGGACGGACCTTCCAGTCGTCGTCGGTGTTCGCGACCATGACGGTCGCCGAGCACGTCGACCTGGCCGCCCGCTCGGCCGGGGTGCGCCGGATCGGCGCGGCGGACGTGACCGGCGTCCTGGACCGGGTCCGTCTGGCCCACCGGTGCGCGGACCTCGCGGCCGGCCTCTCGCACGGCGACAAACGCAAGCTGGAGCTGGCGATGCTGCTCGCGCCCACCCTCGGCGCGGGCTCGTCCGGCTCCCGGCTGATGCTGCTGGACGAGCCGATGGCCGGGGTGGCCTCCGAGGAGACCGGAGAACTCACCGACCTGATCCGCTCGTTGCACCATGACGAGGGCCGCACCGTGATGCTGGTCGAGCACCACATGGACGTGGTGCTCGGCCTCGCCGACCGGGTCGCCGTCATGCACCACGGCCGGCTGCTCGCCGCCGCGAGCCCCGCCGAGGTGATGGCGGACGCCACCGTCCAGCAGGCCTACCTGGGAGACGAGCTGTGACCGCGCCACCGATCCTGCGCGTCGAGGGCCTCGACGTGGACATCGCCGGGTCCCGCATCCTGACCGGCGTCACCTTCGACGTCCCCGCCTCCGGTGTGACCGCCCTGCTGGGCCGCAACGGCGTCGGGAAGACGACGACCATCCGCGCGGTGCTCGGGCTGCTGCCCGACGGCGGCCGGGTGACCGCGGGCCGCGTCACCTTCACCGGTGACGACATCACCCACGAGCCGACCCACCGCACGGTGCGCCGCGGCATCGGTTACGCCCCCGAGGACCGCGGGGTGTTCGCCGGACTCACCGTCGCGGAGAACCTCGCCCTCGCCGAACGCCCGGGGGTACCCCACCACTACGACCTGGTGCACGACCTGTTCCCGGAACTCGCCGCCCGCCGCGACCAGCGCGCCGGCACCCTCTCCGGCGGCCAGCAGCAGATGGTCGCCCTCGCCCGGACCCTGCTCAACGACAACACCCTGGTCGTCGTCGACGAACCCACCAAGGGGCTCGCCCCCCGCGTGGTCACCGAGGCCGCCGAGGTGCTGGAACGGGCCGCCGAACGCGTGCCGTTGCTCCTGGTCGAGCAGAACCTCGCCGTGGTGCGCCGGCTGGCCCGCAGCGCGGTCGTGCTGGACGCCGGCCGGGTGGTGCACACCGGCGACGCCCGCGACCTGCTCGCGGACACCGCCCGTACGACCGCGCTGCTGGGTGTCGGCAGCCGCCCGGACCACGGAGCCGCCTGATGGACACCCTCGTCCTGCTCACCCTGACCGGACTGGGCCTCGGAGCCCTCTACTTCCTCATCGCCTCCGGACTGGCGCTGATCTTCGGCCTGATGGACGTGCTGAACTTCGCGCACGGCGCGTTCCTCACCGTCTCCGTCTACACCGCCTGGCGCACCGCCGAGACGGTCGGCGGGCTGCCGGGGCTGCTGCTCGCCGCCGTCGTGGGCACACTCACCGGACTGCTGCTGGCGGCCGTGGTCGAACTGGTCCTGATCCGGCGGCTGTACGGCCGGGTCAAGGAGCAGATCCTGGTGACCGTCGGCCTGTCGCTGGCCGTACCCGCGCTGGTGCAGACCCTCTGGGGCGCCGACGCCCGGCCCTTCCCGGTGCCCGACGCGCTCGCCGGCACCGTGGGCGTCCTCGGCGCGCGCGTGCCCGTGAACCGGTTCCTGCTGATCGCGGTGGCGCTGCTGGTCCTCGCCGGCATCCACCTGTTCCTGTCCCGCACCCGCTACGGGCTGATCGTCCGCGCCGGGGTCGAGGACCGCGCGATGGTCACGGCGCTCGGCATCGACGTCACCCGCGCCTTCACCCTGGTCTTCGCGCTCGGCGGCGCCCTCGCGGGCCTCGCCGGTGTGCTCGGCGGCCTCTACTTCGGCTCGCTCTCCCCGCATCAGGGGACGTCGCTGCTGGTGTTCGCGTTCGTCGTGGTGATCATCGGCGGTCTCGTCCCGATCACCAGTGTGGCCCTGTCCGCGCTCAGCGTGGGCCTGGTGCAGCAGTACGCCAACTACTACGCGGGCGGCTACGGCGACCTGGCCGTCGTGTTCCTGCTGGCCGCCGTGGTGCTGGCGCGGCCGGCCGCCGGGACCGGGTCACCGCTGACGCGGCTGCGCCGCGCGCTCACCGCACCCCGCACCCGATCCGCAGGAGGCACGGCATGACCGCCGCCCGTACCCCGCGGGCCACCCCCGCCGCCGCGCCGGTGGATGCGGCTGCCGCACCGGCCGGCCCCGCACGCCTGCGCCGGCTGCGCCCCCTGACCGTCCCGGTGGCGGTGCTGCTGGTCCTCGCGCTGCTGCCGTACTCGGCGCTGGACGTCCCGCTCCTGCTCGACGGGCCGGTCAACTCCCCTGGTTCCCTTCAGCTGTTCGCGCTCTGCCTGGTCTTCGGCGCGCTCGCGCTCGGCTACGACCTGATGTTCGGGCGCACCGGGCTGCTCTCGTTCGGCCACGCCCTCTACATCGCCGGGGGCAGCTACGGCACCCAGCTCGCCATGACCGAGCTGGGCCTGAGCCTGCTGCCGGCGGCCCTGCTCACGCTGGTCCTCGGGGTGCTGGCCGCGCTCGTCCTGGGCGCGGTGTCGCTGCGCACGCTCGCGCTCGGCAGCGTGGGGTTCGCGATGGTCACCCTGGCCTTCGCGCAGGCGGGCTCGATCTACGTGGAGCGCAACCCGGGCGGTCTCACCGGGGGTGAGGAGGGGCTGCCGCTGTTCGTGGACGGGGTGCCGGACGCCCTGGTCGGCGTGCAGAACACCGCGAACGTGTACTGGCTGGCGCTCGCCTACCTGGTCCTGGTCGCCGCCGTGGTGTGGACGGTCACCGCCCGCCCGGCCGGCCGGGTCTGGCAGGCGATCCGGGACAACGAGCAGCGGGTGGCGGTCCTCGGCCGCAGCCCGTTCGCGCACAAGCTGGGCGCGTTCGTGCTCGCCTCGTCCCTCGCCGTGCTCGGCGGGGTGCTCCACCTGCTGGTCACCGCGGGCGCCACCCCGCACACCTCCACGCCCGAGTTCACCCTGACCCTGCTGGTGATGGTCGTGCTGGGCGGCAGCGGCACCCGCTGGGGGCCGGTCGTCGGCGGGGTGCTGTTCACCTATCTCGACCAGCGGCTCGGCGGCTGGGACCTGGGGGTGGAACCGATGCTGATCCTGGGCAGTCTCTTCGTCCTGGCCGTCTACCTGGCACCCGGCGGGATCACCGCCCTCGGCCGAAGGAGAAGCGCATGACCACGTCCGGGTCCGCCCTCGCGCGGGATCTGACCGTCCCGGTCCACGGCGGCCGGCTCGCCGTCACCCACTGGCCGGGCGACGGCCCGCCGGTCGTCGCCCTGCACGGCATCACCGCCAACTCGCTGGCCTTCGCCGCGCTGGCCGACGCCCTGCCCGGCATCGACCTGTACGCCCCCGACCTGCGGGGCCGGGCCGGGAGCGCGGAACTGCCCGGGCCCTACGGGCCGGGCGCGCACGTCGACGACGTGGTGGCGCTGCTCGACCACCTGGGGCTCGCGCGGGCGGTGCTGGTGGGCCACTCGATGGGCGCGTTCGTCGCCGCGCTCGCCGCCGCCCGTCATCCGGACCGCTTCCCGCGCGTGGTGCTGGTCGACGGCGGGCTGGGCTTCCCGCCGCCCCCGGGCACCGACATCGACGCGCTGCTGAAGGCGGTGATCGGGCCGGCGATGGACCGGCTGTCGATGACGTTCGAGAGCGCCGGGGACTATCTGGCGTTCTTCCGCGCCCACCCGGCGCTCGCCCCGCACTGGGGGCCGCAGGTGGCCGGCTACGTGACGCGGGACCTCACGGGCCGGGCGCCCGGGCTGCGCAGCAGTTGTGTGCTGGACGCGGTGCGCGCGGACGGCGCCGCAGTGCTCCACGACCCGGAGGTCCTGGCCGCCGTGCACCGGCCGCAGGTGCGCGGTGAACTGCTGTGGGCCGAGCGGGGGTTGCTCGACGAACCACAAGGGCTGTACGACGCCGGGCGCGTCGCCGCGGCCGCCCTGGACCCGGCACGGATGCCGGCCCGCCGGATCGACGGCACGAACCACTACTCGGTCCTGTTCCGGCCGGCCGTCGACGAGGTCGCCGCCGCCGTACGGGACGCGGTGGACGCGCCGGCCGGGGGGTGAGAGGACGGTGGACCGGAGCCGAGGAGGGGGGCGGCTCCGGTCCACCGGGGGCGGGGTGCGGGGAGGGTCAGTCCTCGTGCCCCAGCTGGAGGTCACGTTCGGTGCGGCCGCCGCCGGCCACCTGGAGGACGGTGGCGACCGGCGGGTAGCCGGCGGCGATGACCGTGTACTCGCCGGACGACAGGTCGACGAAGCGGAAGGTGCCGTCGGGGCCGGTGGTGAGGGTGTCGACGACGTTGCCCGCCGCGTCGAGCAGCGTCACCCGCGCGTCCTCCACCGGCCGTCCGCCTCCGGCCCGCACGGTGCCGCGCAGCACCGCCCCGCCCGCCAGTTCCACGTCCTGCCGGGTCTCGCGGGCCGCCTGCACCGTGACCGGCAGGGCCGCCGGACGGAAGGCGGGGGCGCTGGCCGCGAGGGTGTACTCCCCCGCGACCAGTTCGGTGATGACGTAGCCGCCCTCCCGGCCGCTGCGGGTGCTGGCGACGACCTCGCCGTGCACGTTGGTGAGGGTGACGGCGGCGTCCCGCACGGGGGTGCCGTCGGCGGTGAGGACGCTGCCCGCGAGCCGGCCGGCGCCGCCGAGGACGACGTCGAGCTCGACCGGCCGCTCGCCGACGGTCACGGAGACCGCCTGCGGCTGGTGGCCGCCGGCGGCGGCGATCAGGACGTACGAGCCCGGTCCTGGCGTGGCCAGCGCGTACCGTCCGTCGGGGCCGCTGGCGCCGCGTCCGGTCTGCTGCCCGGAGACGTCGATGAGGGTGAGGGCCGCGTGCGGCACGGGGGTGGCGTCGGGGTGCTGGACGGTGCCGCAGACGGGGATGCCGCCGCTGGGCGCGGAGCGGGCCGGCGGCACGCGGGGGTCGAACCGCGGTGCTTCCTGGGCAGGGTCGGCGGTGGGGGTGTGGTGGGACACCAGTGGTTTCTCCTTGAGGAAGAAGGCGATGAGCAGGCCGAGGACGAGCACCGGCACGAGGTAGAGGAAGATGCGCGGCATGGCGTCCGCGTAGGCCTGGATGTAGGCGTCGCGCAGCTCGGGCGGCAGGGCGTGCACGAGCTCGGGGGTGATCGACTCGGCGTCGGCCGGTGCGCCGGCCGTGCCGGCCGGGAGGCGCTCGGCGAGCGCGTCGGTGAGCCGGCCGGCGAACAGGGTGCCGAAGACGGCGGCGCCGACGCTGCCGCCGATCTGCCGGAAGTAGTTGTTGGCGCTGGTGGCGGTGCCGAGGTCCGCGGGACGCACGGAGTTCTGCACGGCGAGGATCAGGACGGGCATCACCATGCCGATGCCGGCGCCGAGGACGAACATCCAGACGCTGTAGTGCAGCCGCGGGGTGTCGGTCTCCAGGCGGGACAGCAGCCACATGCCGACGACGGACAGGGCGGCGCCGACGATGGGGTGGCCGCGGTAGCGGCCGGAGCGGCTGATCATCTGGCCGGAGACGATGGACGTCCCGACGATGCCGCCCATCATGGGGAGCATCAGCAGTCCGGACTCGGTGGCCGAGGCGCCGTCGACCATCTGCAGGTAGGTGGGCAGGTAGCTGGCGGCGCCGAACAGGGCGACGCCGATGACCAGGCCCACCAGGCCGGTGACGTTGAAGACGGAGTCGCGGAACAGCCGCAGCGGGATGAGCGGTTCGGCGGCGTGGCGCTCGACGGCCAGGAAGGCGGCGGTGGCCGCGACGGCGCCCGCGCCGAGGCCGAGCACGGTGCGGGAGCCCCAGGCGTACTCGGTGCCGCCCCAGCTGGTCAGCAGCACCAGGCAGGTGGAGGCGGCGGTCAGCAGCAGGGTGCCGAGCACGTCGAAGCGGCGGCGGCCGGTGGGCTTGGGCAGTTTCAGCACGGCGGCGACGACGGCCATGGTGACGAGGCCGAAGGGCACGTTGATGTAGAAGCACCAGCGCCAGGAGTGGTGGTCGGTGAAGTAGCCGCCGAGCAGGGGTCCGGCGACCGACGCGAGGCCGAAGGCGGCGCCGATCAGGCCCATGAAGCGGCCGCGCTGCCGCGGGGGCACGATGTCCGCGATGATCGCCTGGACGCCGATCATCAGGCCGCCCGCGCCGACGCCCTGCACCGCGCGGTAGGCGATCAGCTGGTCCATGGTGGTGGCCCGGCCCGCGAGCGCGGAGCCGACGACGAACACCAGGATGGCGAACTGGAAGACGCCCTTGCGGCCCAGCTGGTCGCCGAGCTTGCCGTACACCGGCAGTCCGACGGTGGCGGTGAGCAGGTAGGCGGTGATCGCCCAGGACATCTTGTCCAGGCCGTGCAGCTCCCCGACGATCCTGGGAAGCGCGGTGGCGACGATCATCTGCTCCAGGGCGGCGAGCAGCAGCGCCAGCATCAGGGCGACGAAGACCAGCCGGACCCGGCCGGGGCTCAGGGCCGGTCCGGTCTCCGGGGCCGGGGACGGCGGGTCCCCGGCCGGTGGCACGGGGGGCGGCGGCCCCCCGGCCGATGGAGCCGTGACCGGCTCGTCCTGCGTCAGAGTGATCCCGCCCACGTGCCGCTCTCCTCGTCGCACTGCCGGACAATTCCCGCGTAAAAGCGACAACTACGAGCAAGCGCGACGAGTTACGGCACGGAGACGGTCCGCCGAGAGATCACCCGAACCGGTGACGGAGGATTCAACTCCGTGTCAGCTCATCGGAGTTGGCGGCGACCGCCCCTCACTGCTTCTCGACCTCCGCGGCCAGGCGGGCCAGGACGGCGTCGTGGATGCGGGCGAGGCCCTTGGGGGCGAAGGTGCGCTCGAAGAAGCCGCCGATGCCGCCCGCCCCGTCCCACACGGTGGTCACGACGACCCGGGAGCGGCCCTCACCGGCCGGCGTGACCCGCCAGGTGGTGACCATCGAGGAGTTGCGGTCCTTCTCGACCAGCTCGCCGTCGGTCGGCTCGGTGACCTCCAGGAGGCAGTCGCGCACCCGCTTGCTGGTGGCCCGGAGCTTCCAGTGCACGAGGGTACCCTCTCCGTCACCGCCCTCACGGACCTCGTACTCGCTGTACTGCTCGGGCAGCAGCTTGGCGCGGGTGCCGCTGTAGTCGGCGAGGGCGTCGAACACTGTCTCCGCGTCCGCCGCGACGATCCGCTCCGTGGTGGCCTCGACCTGCGCCATCGCTTTCCTCCAGGGCTGGGTTCTCCAGGGTCGGGGCAAGCCAACCACCCCCGTGCCCGGCCGCCCAAATCGGGGTTCCGGAAGTGACCGAAGATGTCGCTCGCACGATCAAGGGAACATGTGTTCTATTCTGTGGCCAGCGACACCGAGGAGGCGTCATGCGCTGGGAGAACCTCTCACCGGACTCCGAACACAGCCGTGCCGACACCGCGCTGTTCGGCGCGGAGGCGGTCACGACCCGCACCTTCGACACGCCCGAGTTCCGTGGCATCACCTTCCACGAGATCCGGGCCCGCTCCATCGTCAACCGGGTGCCGGGTGCCTCCCGCATGCCGTTCGAGTGGACGGTGAACCCCTACCGGGGCTGCACGCACGCGTGCGTCTACTGCTTCGCCCGCAAGACCCACAGCTACCTGGACCTGGACACCGGGCTCGGCTTCGACAGCCAGATCGTGGTCAAGGTGAACGCCCCCGAGCTGCTGCGCCACCGGCTGGCCTCCCGCTCCTGGCACGGCGAGCACATAGCGATGGGCACCAACGTCGACTGCTACCAGCGCGCGGAGGGCCGCTACCGGCTGATGCCGGGCATCATCGAGGCCCTGCGCGACCACGCGAACCCCTTCTCGATCCTGACCAAGGGCACACTGATCCTGCGCGACCTGCCCCTGCTGCGGCAGGCCGCCGAGGTGACCGACGTCGGCGTCTCGGTCTCGGTGGGTTTCACCGACGAGGAGCTGTGGCGCACGGTCGAGCCGGGCACCCCGGCGCCCGAACGGCGGCTGGACGTGGTGCGCGCCTTCACGGACGCCGGCATCGGCTGCGGGGTGCTGATGGCGCCGGTGATCCCGTTCCTGGGCGACCGTCCGGAGCAGCTGAGGGCGACCGTGCGGGCCATCGCCGCGTCGGGTGCCACCTCGGTCACCCCGCTGGTGCTCCATCTGCGGCCCGGCGCCCGCGAGTGGTTCATGTCCTGGCTGGCGGAGCACCACCCGCATCTGGTGGCCCGCTACGAGCGGCTGTACGCCGAGGGCGCCTACGCCCCCCGGTGGTACCAGCGCCGGATCACGCGTCAGGTGCACGACCTGGCCCGGGAGTACGGCATCGGCCCGGACCGCGCGGAGGCGCGGCGCCGCGTCCCGGCCCCGGCACCCGAGGAACCGGAGGCGGAGCTGCCGACCCAGCTGACGCTGCTCTGAGGGCATCCGAGCGCATCCGGCGGCCCAATTGGGTCAACAACTGACGGAACACGTTCAGGTGGGGCGCCACATCGGGACGATGCCGCGTGAGCCGTGAGTGTCGCGGTCCGCAGCACATCGTCCTGGGAGAACCATGAGAAAACGCGCAGCCGTGCTGTGCGGCGCCGCCGCCGTCGTCGTGGCCTCGGGCCTCACGGCCGTGCCCGCCGAGGCCGGCGCCCCGCACGCCCCGGAGACGTTCCGCGCCGCCGCGCCCGCCTGGAAGAAGTGCGGCACCGACGACTACCCGACGCTGCAGTGCGCGTCCGTCGAGGTGCCGCTCGACCACGCCGCCCCCTCCGGGCGCACGATCACGCTGGCGCTCTCCCGCGTCCCGCACACCGCGAAGAAGTACCAGGGCCCGCTGCTGGTGAATCCGGGCGGCCCGGGCGGCAGCGGACTGACGCTCGCCGGGTTCGTGGCAGCGTCGCTGCCGAAGAAGGTGGCCGCCGAGTACGACGTCATCGGGTTCGACCCGCGCGGGGTGGGCGACAGCCGCCCGGCGCTGGACTGCGTGCCCGGCCACTTCGACGCCGTACGCCCCGACTCGGTGCCCACCTCGCCCGAGGTGGAGCAGGCCAACCTGAGGCGCGCGAAGTCCTTCGCCGAGGCGTGCGGCGAGAAGTACGGGGACCTGCTGCCGCACATGACCACCACGGCCGCCGCGCGCGACCTGGAAGTCGTCCGGCAGGCGCTGGGCGCCGAGCGGATCAACTACTTCGGCTACTCCTACGGCACCTACCTCGGCACCGTCTACGCCAAGCTGTACCCGCAGCGGGTACGGCGCCTGGTGCTGGACTCCGTGGTCGACCCCACCGGCGTCTGGTACGACTCCAACCTCGACCAGAACCAGGCGTTCAACTCCCGCCACCGCGCCTTCATGGACTGGGTCGCCAAGTACGACGCGACGTACCACCTGGGCACCGACGCGGAGAAGATCGAGACGGCCTGGTACGCGATGCGGTCCGCGCTGAAGGAGAACCCCGCGGGCGGGAAGGTCGGCGCGGCCGAGCTCGAGGACACCTTCGTCCCGGGCGGCTACTACAACGGCTACTGGCCCTACCTCGCCGAGGCGTTCGCCGCGTACGTGAACGACGACGACGCCGAGCCGCTGGTCGAGGCGTACGAGAACTTCGGCGCGAACGACGTCGCCGGGGACAACGGCTACAGCGTCTACACGGCGATCGAGTGCCGGGACGCCGGCTGGCCGCGGGACTGGGCACAGTGGCGCAAGGACAACTGGGAGATGTACGAGCGGGCGCCGTTCATGTCCTGGAACAACGCGTGGTACAACGCACCGTGCGCGTTCTGGCCGACCGAGTCGGTGCGCCCGGAGCGGATCAACACGACCGGCCAGGTGCCGCCGGCGCTGCTGTTCCAGGCCACGGACGACGCGGCCACGCCGTACCACGGGGCCGTCACCCTGCACCGCCGGCTGGAGCGCTCGGCCCTGGTGGTCGAGTCGGGCGGCGGCAACCACGGCATCACCCTGAGCGGCAACGCCTGCCTGGACCGGCACCTGGCGGCCTACCTGGCCGACGGCACGGTGCCGCGCGGCAGTCACGGGGACGCCGACGCGGTGTGCGCGGCGCTGCCCGACCCGAAGCCGCTGACGTCGAAGGCGGCGCCCGGCACGGCCCGCGGCTCGGTCCTGCACGGCCTGCTCGGCTCCCGCATCTGACGTTACCCAGGGGCGGTGGCGCGCGGCGGTGGGCCATGATGATCCGCATGACCCACCTCACGCGCATACCCGCCCCCGACGGAGTGGCGCCCGCGGCCCAGTACACCCACGTGGTGACGGGCACGGGCCGCCTGGTCGCCGTCTCCGGCCAGCTCGCCCTGGACGAGGACGGCGCACTCGTCGGTGAGGGCGACGCCGGGGCGCAGGCCCGCCAGGTCTTCGAGAACCTCCGGCGCTGTCTCGCGGCGGCCGGCGCGACGTTCGACGACGTCGTGAAGCTCACCTACTTCGTGACGGACATGACGCACCTGCCGGCCGTCCGCGCGGCCCGCGCCGCCCACGTCCCCGACGACCGCCTCCCGGCCGCCTCCGCCGTCCAGGTCGCCGCCCTGGTCCGCCCGGAGTTCCTCCTGGAGGTCGAGGCTCTCGCGGTGGTCCCGGCATGACCGGCCCGCGTATCCGTCCGATGACCCCCGACGACTGCGCGGGCGTCGCCGGGATACGGGTCGCCGGGTGGCGGTACGCGTACCGGGGGCTGGTCCCGCAGGCCCACCTGGACGGGATGGACGCCGGGGAGGAGGCCGAGCGGCAGCGGGCGCGGCTGGCGGCCGGCGACGGCAGCGTGGTCGACCTGGTCGCGGAGGCGGCGGACGGCACCCTCGCCGGGTGGGCCGCGTACGGCCCGTACCGGGACGGCGACGTGCGCACCGAGGACGCGGAGCTGTACGCGCTGTACGTGCCGCCGGAGCGCATCGGCCAGGGGCTGGGGCGCGTCCTGCTGGCCGAGGTGACCGGCCGTTGCGCGGCGGCCGGCCACCGGCGGGTGTTCCTGTGGGTCCTCCGGGACAACGCGCGCGCCCGGCGCTTCTACACGGCCGCGGGCTACACGGCGGACGGCACCGAGGAGCACTTCGAACTGGCCGGAATCCGGGTCCCCGAGGTGCGGTACGTGCGGGAACTCGTGTGAGCGGCACGCTGCCGGGGCCGGGCGGCGGGTGACGGCCCGTCATCCTCTAGCGCTGCCCGGGGATCCGGCCGCGCGCGCTCCCCTGGCGGGGGATGCGGGCCAGGGCCCGGACCGCCGCCTGGGCCAGTGCCGGGTGGGCGAGCGCCTCGCCGAGGACGGACTCCGCGCGGGGGTCGCCGAGTGCGCCCAGCCCTTCCACGCAGGCGAGCGCGACCCGTCGGTAGGGGTCCTGGGGGCGCAGCCGCCGCCGCAGGGTGGTGATCAGGGCCGGGACCGCCTCGGGGGCGCGCAGCTCGATGAGCAGGCGGACCGGGTGCAGGGCGTAGGCGACGCGCAGTTCGTTGGTGGCGAGGGCGGCCGCGGCGCGGGCGGTGCGCGGGTCGCCGAGGCGGGCCAGGGCGTGGGCGGCGGCGGCGCAGCGCGGCGGGTCGCGGTGGTTGAGCAGCAGCACCAGCGCCTCGAACGCCCTCCGGTCCCCGGCGGTCCCCAGCCGGAACGCGGCCAGTTCACGGGCCCACAACGGCTGTCCTGGAGCGGTGAGGACGCCGGCCAGGACGTCGTGGTCGTCCGTGGCGGCCAGCCGCTCGAAGGCGGCCGATCCGCCGGCCTCCGCCCGTAAGCGCTCCGTGAGCGTTCGCAACTCTTCGTCCATGCGACGAGGTTAGGGCGGTCACACCGGGCGCGGGAGCTACCTCACAAATCCGGGGGCTGGCGCGCTCGTTACCCGCGGGTTAATCTCAGACGAGCGAGTTACCCACTCGCACCCTCCTCACAGCGGTCTGGTGACGCGGCCGCTGATGGGGGCACCTCCCACGCCCTTCGGGCAGTGGGGGACGCAGTCGGTTCGGTACCCCGTGTACCGCAGTACGGCTCGGCCCCGGGACAGGGCCGGTCGGATCCTCCGCCGCTTCGCCGGCGGACCGGGCGTGTGCGCTCGCAGCCCGGCCAACACCCGCATCCAGCACGCACCCGGTGCGCCTGTCGGCGCACCGGGGCGCGGCTTCCGTCGTCACCCTCATTCCTGGAGTCCCGCGATGGCCACTCCCCTGTCCGACACCCCCCTGTCCCCGCTCCGGACGATCGCCGTGGTCGGCCTCGGCACGATGGGCACCGGCATCGCCGAGGTCCTGGCCGCCGCCGGCCGCGACGTCGTCGGCATCGACATCAGCGAGGCCCAGGCCGCGAAGTGCGTCGCCGCCCTGGAGGCCTCCACCGCCCGGGCCGTCGAGCGCGGCCGGCTGACCGGCCGGCAGCGCGAGGAACTCCTCGCCCGGGTCACCACCGCCACCGCCCTCTCGGCCGCCGCCGACGCCGACCTGGTGATCGAGGTCGCGCCGGAGTCGTACGAGATCAAGCAGCAGATCTTCCGTGAGCTGGACGGCGTCGTGCGGCCGGACACCGTGCTGGCCACCGGCACCAACGCGCTGTCCGTGACCCGGCTGGCCGCCGACTCCGCCCACCCCGAGCGGGTGCTGGGCATGCACTTCTTCAACCCGGCGCCCGCGATGAAGCTGGTCGAGGTCGTCTCCAGCGTGCTGACCGCGCCCGCCGCCGTCACCGCCGTCACCAACCTCGCCCTGGACCTGGGCAAGGAGCCGGTGGCGGTCGGCGACCGGCCCGGGTTCGTCGCCGACGGCCTGCTGTTCGGCTACCTCAACCAGGCCGCCGCGATGTACGAGGCCAACTACGCCTCCCGCGAGGACATCGACGCCGCGATGCGGCGGCTGGCCTGCCTGCGGCCTGCCGATGGGCCGCTGGCGCTGCTGGACCTGATCGGCGTCGACACCGCCCGCACCGTCCTGGAGGCCATGTACGCTGCCTCCCGCGACCGGCTGCACGCCCCCGCGCCGGTCCTCAAGCAGCTCAGCGAGGCGGGCCTGACCGGCCGCAAGGCGGGCCGGGGCTTCTACACCTACGAGGCGCCGGGCAGCGGCACGGTCGTCGAGGACGCCCTCACCCCGCGCGAGAACGGCCCCTCGGCCGCGGGCCGTGCGGTGCGCTCGGTGGGCGTGGCCGGCTCGGGCACGATGGCGTCCGGGATCGCCGAGGTCTTCGCCAAGGCGGGCTTCGAGGTCGTCCTGGCCGCCCGCAGCGAGGAGAAGGCACAGCGTGCCAGGGCACGCATCGGCACGTCGCTGTCCCGGTCGGTCGACAAGGGCCGGATGACCGCCGAGGCGGCCGCGAGCACCCTGGACCTGATCCGTGCGACGGGCACCTACGACGACTTCGCCGACGTCGACCTCGCGGTCGAGGCGGTCGCCGAGGACCTGGAGGTCAAGCGGCAGCTGTTCGCGACGCTGGACAAGGTCTGCAAGCCGGGCGCGGTGCTCGCCACCACCACCTCCTCCCTCCCGGTCGTCGCCTGCGCCCGCGCCACCTCGCGCCCGCAGGACGTGATCGGCATGCACTTCTTCAACCCGGCGCCGGCGATGAAGCTGGTCGAGGTGGTGCGCACGGTCCTGACCGGTGACGACGTGCACGCCACCGTGCGGGAGGTCTGCGCGAGGATCCGCAAGCACGCCGTGGACTGCGGGGACCGGGCCGGGTTCATCGTGAACGCGCTGCTGTTCCCGTACCTCAACAACGCGATCAAGATGGTGCAGGAGCACTACGCCACCCTCGACGACATCGACGCCGCGATGAAGCTGGGCGGCGGCTACCCGATGGGCCCGTTCGAGCTGCTGGACGTCGTCGGGCTGGACGTCTCGCTGGCCATCGAGAAGGTGCTGCACCGCGAGTTCCGCGACCCGGGTCTGGCCCCGGCGCCCCTGCTGGAGCACCTGGTGGCCGCGGGCTGCCTCGGCCGTAAGACCGGCCGCGGCTTCCGCGAATATGCCAAGCGCTGAGCGGTACCCCGGCGAGCCGCTCCCGGGCGGTGCCGAGTGGGGCGGGCTGCTGGATCCCGACCGGTTCCCGCCGCCCGCCCGCACCGCCCGCCCCCGCCCCCCGAGGCGGGGAAGCCCCGGTCACGCGCACCGAGCTGCGCGCATGCAGTACGTTCAGGGCATGTCCCAGCCCGCCAAGTCCGTACGTACGCCAGCCACGACCGAGCCGCCGGAGTCCACCGCCGGCTCGCGTGCCGCCGCCCAGCGGCTGAAAATGCGCCGGGAGCTCGCGGCCGCCGCGATGGAGCTGTTCGCGACCAAGGGGTACGAGGCGACCACCGTCGACGAGATCGCGGCCGCTGCCGGGGTGGCCCGCCGCACGTTCTTCCGTCACTTCCGCTCGAAGGAAGAGGCGATCTTCCCGGACCACGACGACACCCTGGTCCGCGCCGAGGCGGTGCTCAACGCCGCCCCCGCGCACGAGCATCCGCTCGACACGGTGTGCCGGGGCATCAAGGAAGTCATGAAGATGTACGCGGCGCGGCCGGACATCTCGGTCGCCCGCTACAAGCTGACCCGCGAGGTCCCGACGCTGCGCGAGGCGGAGATCGCCTCGGTGGCCCGCTACGAGCGGCTGTTCACCCGCTATCTGCTGGGCCACTTCGACGAGCACGCGCATGACGACGACGCCAATGACGACCCGCTGCTGGCGGAGGTCGCCGCGTCCGCGGTGGTCACGGCGCACAACCACGTGCTGCGGCGCTGGCTGCGGGCGGGCGGCCAGGGCGATGTGGAGGCGCAGCTGGACCACGCCTTCGCGATCGTGCGGAAGACCTTCGGCACCGGGATCATGGCGGGCCGGCGCTCCGCCGCCCCGGCGCGGCCGGCCACGGTCACGGCGTCCGCCCACGACGAGGTGCTGGTGACGGTCGCCCGGACCGACGCCCCGCTGGACGAGGTCATGCGGGCCATCGAGCAGGCGCTCAAGGAGCGCTGAACCACTCTTCACCGCTGTGATGACGGCCACCCCTCAGGGTGGCCGTTTTGCCATGTCAGGGGCGCTTTTCACCCGCACTTCCGGGCCGTTTCGATCGATCATCGCTCATCTGATGCGTAAAGATTTCACCTGAGCCCAAGTTCTGGCACGCAGTGCCTTGCCGACTGACACGGCGTGCCATACGTTGAAGGAGTCCGGGCGCGTCCCGGCGGGTCCACAGCCCGCACGTCCGGACGCCTGCGTCACAGGCAACCTCCCGCGCACACCACGCGCTGCCGAAGCACCACCGCCGAACCGACGGCACCCCTCAACCCTCAGCAGCACACCGACGTAACCCTCAGCGCCCCTCCCTCAGGGCGCCCATCGCCGGAGGCAACACCGTGACCGTCAAGGACATCCTGGCCGCGATCCAGTCGCCCGACTCCACGTCGGAGGACTTCGCCGCCCTGCCGCTTCCCGAGTCGTACCGCGCGATCACCGTGCACAAGGACGAGACGGAGATGTTCGCGGGCCTCGCCACCCGCGACAAGGACCCCCGCAAGTCGATCCACCTGGACGACGTGCCGCTGCCCGAGCTGGGCCCCGGCGAGGCCCTGGTCGCCGTGATGGCCTCCTCGGTCAACTACAACTCGGTGTGGACGTCGATCTTCGAGCCGCTGTCCACCTTCGGGTTCCTCGAGCGCTACGGCCGCACCAGCGAGCTGGCCAGGCGCCACGACCTGCCGTACCACATCATCGGCTCCGACCTCGCGGGCGTCGTGCTGCGCACCGGTCCCGGCGTGAACTCCTGGAAGCCCGGCGACGAGGTCGTCGCGCACTGTCTGTCCGTCGAGCTGGAGTCCTCCGACGGCCACAACGACACGATGCTCGACCCCGAGCAGCGCATCTGGGGCTTCGAGACCAACTTCGGCGGCCTCGCCGAAATCGCGCTGGTGAAGTCCAACCAGCTGATGCCGAAGCCGGACCACCTCAGCTGGGAGGAGGCCGCCGCCCCCGGCCTGGTCAACTCCACCGCCTACCGCCAGCTGGTCTCCCGCAACGGCGCCGGCATGAAGCAGGGCGACAACGTCCTCATCTGGGGCGCGAGCGGTGGCCTCGGCTCGTACGCCACCCAGTTCGCGCTGGCCGGCGGCGCCAACCCGATCTGCGTCGTCTCCAGCGACCAGAAGGCGGAGATCTGCCGGAGGATGGGCGCCGAGGCGATCATCGACCGCAACGCCGAGGGCTACAAGTTCTGGAAGGACGAGAACACCCAGGACCCCAGGGAGTGGAAGCGCTTCGGCAAGCGCATCCGCGAGCTCACCGGCGGCGAGGACATCGACATCGTCTTCGAGCACCCCGGCCGCGAGACCTTCGGCGCCTCGGTCTTCGTCACCCGCAAGGGCGGCACCATCACCACCTGCGCCTCGACCTCGGGCTACATGCACCAGTACGACAACCGCTACCTGTGGATGTCCCTGAAGCGCATCATCGGCTCCCACTTCGCCAACTACCGCGAGGCCTGGGAGGCCAACCGCCTCATCGCCAAGGGCAAGATCCACCCCACGCTCTCGAAGACCTACGCCCTGGAGGACACCGGCCAGGCCGCGTACGACGTGCACCGCAACCTCCACCAGGGCAAGGTCGGCGTGCTGTGCCTGGCGCCCGAGGAGGGCCTCGGCGTGCGCGACCACGAGAAGCGGGCCAAGCACATCGACGCCATCAACCGCTTCCGTAACGTCTGAGGGCGGGCAGGACCATGACAGAGCGTCAGAAGGACCGTCCGTGGCTCATGCGGACGTACGCCGGCCACTCGACCGCCGAGGCGTCCAACGAGCTGTACCGGCGCAACCTCGCCAAGGGGCAGACGGGGCTGTCGGTCGCCTTCGACCTGCCGACCCAGACCGGCTACGACTCCGACCACGTCCTCGCCCGCGGCGAGGTCGGCCGGGTCGGAGTGCCGGTCGCGCACCTCGGTGACATGCGCCGGCTGTTCCAGGACATCCCCCTGGAGCAGATGAACACCTCGATGACGATCAACGCCACCGCCATGTGGCTGCTGGCGCTCTACCAGGTCGTCGCCGAGGAGCAGGGCGCGGACGTCACCAAGCTCCAGGGCACGACCCAGAACGACATCGTCAAGGAGTACCTGTCCCGCGGCACCCATGTGTTCCCGCCGGGGCCGTCGCTCCGCCTGACGACCGACATGATCGCGTACACGGTCTCCCACATCCCCAAGTGGAACCCGATCAACATCTGCAGCTACCACCTGCAGGAGGCCGGGGCCACGCCGGTGCAGGAGATCGCGTACGCGATGTCCACCGCGATCGCCGTGCTCGACGCGGTGCGTGACAGCGGCCAGGTGCCGCAGGAGCGCATGGGCGACGTGGTCGGCCGCATCTCCTTCTTCGTGAACGCGGGCGTCCGCTTCGTCGAGGAGATGTGCAAGATGCGCGCGTTCGGCCGCATCTGGGACACCGTCACCCGCGAGCGGTACGGCATCGAGAACCCCAAGCACCGCCGCTTCCGCTACGGCGTCCAGGTCAACTCACTCGGGCTGACCGAGGCGCAGCCGGAGAACAACGTCCAGCGCATCGTGCTGGAGATGCTGGCCGTCACCCTCTCCAAGGACGCCCGCGCGCGTGCCGTGCAGCTGCCCGCCTGGAACGAGGCCCTCGGCCTCCCCCGCCCCTGGGACCAGCAGTGGTCGCTGCGCATCCAGCAGGTCCTCGCCTACGAGAGCGACCTGCTGGAGTACGACGACATCTTCGAGGGCTCGAAGGTGATCGAGGCGAAGGTCGAGGAGCTGGTCGCGGAGGCGACCGCGGAGATCGGGCGGATCCAGGAGATGGGCGGCGCGATGGCCGCCGTCGAGTCCGGCTACCTCAAGTCCCAGCTGGTCTCCTCGCACGCCGAGCGCCGGGCGCGGATCGAGTCCGGCGAGGAGAAGATCATCGGGGTCAACGCCTTCGAGTCCACCGAGCCCAACCCGCTCACCGCCGACCTGGACACCGCCATCCAGACCGTCGACCCCGCGGTCGAGGCCCGGGTGATCGCCTCGCTGCAGCACTGGCGCGACACCCGCTACCAGCCGCCCTTCAACCACCCGCGCCCCTGCAAGGCGCTGGAGAAGCTGAAGGAGGCCGCGCGGGGCACCGACAACCTCATGGAGGCCACCCTGGAGTGCGCCCGGGCCGGCGTGACCACCGGCGAGTGGGCCGGCGCGCTGCGCGAGGTGTTCGGCGAGTTCCGCGCGCCGACCGGGGTGTCGTCCGCTCCCGTGGCGGTCGCCGCCGAAGAGGGATCCCCCCTGTCGGACGTCCGCCGGAAGGTGGAACTGACGGCCAAGGACCTCGGCGTGGGCAAGCTGCGGTTCCTGGTCGGCAAGCCGGGCCTGGACGGTCACTCCAACGGCGCCGAGCAGATCGCCGTGCGGGCCCGCGACGCCGGGTTCGAGGTGGTCTACCAGGGCATCAGGCTCACCCCGGAGCAGATCGTGGACGCCGCGCTGGCGGAGGACGTGCACGCGGTCGGCCTGTCCATCCTCTCCGGATCGCACGCCCAGCTGGTGCCGGACGTGCTCGACCGGCTCCGTGTGGCCGGCGCCACGGACATTCCCGTGATCGCCGGTGGCATCATCCCCAGCGGTGACGCCGAACAACTGCGGGCCGCGGGAGTCGCCGCGGTCTTCACCCCGAAGGACTTCGACATCACCGGGATCATCGGCCGCATCGTCGACGAGATCCGCACCGCGAACAAGCTCGACCCCCTGGAGGTCCCCGCATGACCACGGTCAACCGCCTTCGCCCTCGGCGTTCCTGCCTGGCGGTACCCGGCTCGAACCCGCGCTTCCTGGAGAAGGCCCAGGGCCTCCCGGCGGACCAGGTCTTCCTGGACCTCGAGGACGCCTGCGCCCCGCTCGCCAAGCCCGGGGCGCGGCACACCATCGTCAAGTTCCTCAACGAGGGCGACTGGACCGGCAAGACCCGCGTGGTGCGCGTCAACGACTGGACGACCGAGTGGACGTACCGGGACGTCGTGACGGTCGTCGAGGGGGCCGGCCAGAACCTCGACTGCATCATGCTGCCGAAGGTGCAGACCGCCCAGCAGATCGTCGCCCTGGACCTGCTGCTGACGCAGATCGAGAAGACGATGGGCTTCGAGGTCGGCCGGATCGGCATCGAGGCGCAGATCGAGAACGCGCAGGGCCTGAACAACGTCAACGAGATCGCCCAGGCCTCCCCGCGCATCGAGACCATCATCTTCGGCCCGGCCGACTTCATGGCGTCCATCAACATGAAGTCGCTGGTCGTGGGCGAGCAGCCGCCCGGCTACCCGGCGGACGCCTACCACTACATCCTGATGAAGATCCTGATGGCCGCCCGCGCCAACGACCTCCAGGCGATCGACGGCCCCTACCTCCAGATCCGCAACGTCGACGGCTACCGCGAGGTCGCGCGGCGCGCCGCCGCGCTCGGCTTCGACGGCAAGTGGGTGCTGCACCCCGGCCAGGTCGAGGCGTCCAACGAGATCTTCTCGCCGTCGCAGGAGGACTACGACCACGCCGAGCTGATCCTGGACGCGTACGACTACTACACGTCCGAGGCGGGCGGCAAGAAGGGCTCCGCGATGCTCGGCGACGAGATGATCGACGAGGCCAGCCGCAAGATGGCCCTGGTCATCGCGGGCAAGGGGCGCGCGGCCGGGATGCGGCGCACGTCGACGTTCGAGATCCCGGAGGCCTGAGGACCATGCAGTTCGGACGCACCTACGAGGAGTTCGAGGTCGGGGCGACGTACAAGCACTGGCCGGGCAAGACGGTCACCGAGTACGACGACCACCTGTTCTGTCTCCTCACCATGAACCACCACCCGCTCCACATGGACACCAACTACGCCGAGAAGACGACGGACTTCGGCAAGAACGTGGTGGTCGGGAACTACATCTACTCCCTGCTGCTCGGCATGAGCGTGCCGGACGTCTCCGGCAAGGCCATCGCCAACCTGGAGATCGAGTCGCTCAAGCACGTGGCCCCGACCTTCCACGGCGACACGGTCTACGGGCAGACGACCGTCCTGGACAAGTGGCCGTCGAAGTCGAGGAACGACCGCGGCATCGTGTACGTCGAGACCAAGGGCTACAAGCAGGACGGAACCCTGGTCTGCGTGTTCCGCCGCAAGGTGATGGTGCCGACCGAGACGTACATCAAGGAGCGCGGCGGCGAGCAGCCCGGCCGCCCCGAGCTGAAGGAACAGGGGAAGTAAGCGATGGCCCGTCTCGCCCAGACCTCCGGTCTGACCGACGTCCAGCGGGAGATCCTCTCCACCGTCCGGGACTTCGTGGACAAGGAGATCATCCCGGTCGCCACCGAGCTGGAGCACCGCGACGAGTACCCGCAGCAGATCGTCGACGGGCTCAGGGAATTGGGCCTGTTCGGTCTGATGATCCCCGAGGAGTACGGGGGCCTGGGCGAGTCCCTTCTCACGTACGCGCTGTGCGTGGAGGAGATCGCCCGCGGCTGGATGTCGGTCTCCGGCATCATCAACACGCACTTCATCGTGGCGTACATGCTCAAGCAGCACGGCACGCAGGAGCAGAAGGACCACTTCCTGCCCCGGATGGCGGCCGGCGACATCCGCGGCGCCTTCTCGATGTCGGAGCCGGGGCTGGGCTCCGACGTGTCGGCCATCACGTCCAAGGCGGTGAAGGAGGGCGACGAGTACGTCCTCAACGGCCAGAAGATGTGGCTGACGAACGGCGGAACGTCGTCCCTCGTGGCCGTTCTGGTGCGGAGTGACGAAGGACACCCCGAGGGCACCGCGCCGCACAAGTCGATGACCACCTTCCTGGTGGAGAAGGAGCCGGGCTTCGGCGAGGTCCGCCCGGGCCTGACCATCCCCGGCAAGATCGACAAGATGGGCTACAAGGGTGTCGACACGACCGAGCTCATCATGGACGGCCTGCGCGTTCCCGCAGATCGGGTGCTCGGCGGCGTCACCGGCCGAGGTTTTTACCAAATGATGGACGGGGTCGAGGTCGGCCGCGTGAACGTCGCGGCGCGTGGCTGCGGCGTCGCTCAGCGTGCCTTCGAGCTGGGTGTCCAGTACGCCCAGCAGCGTCACACTTTCGGCAAGGCGATCGCCGAACACCAGGCCATCCAGTTCAAGCTGGCGGAGATGGCTACCAAGGTGGAGGCCGCGCATGCGATGATGGTCAACGCAGCACGCAAAAAGGACTCCGGGGAGCGAAACGACCTTGAGGCAGGGATGGCGAAGTACCTCGCCTCCGAGTACTGCAAGGAGGTCGTGGAGGACGCCTTCCGGATCCACGGCGGCTACGGCTTCTCCAAGGAGTACGAGATCGAGCGCCTCTACCGGGAGGCACCGATGCTGCTGATCGGTGAGGGCACCGCCGAGATCCAGAAAATGATCATCGGCCGCCGACTGCTCGAAGAGTATCGATTCCAGGGATAGATGTCCGGATACGGGGTGTTTTCTTGAGGAAGAGGATCACACCCCGTATGCACTCTTCGGCCGCCGACTTGGTTGTCTGGCTTACCCAGTTGCGGCCGGGAGCCGCTACGATCGCCGGAAAGCCGCCGTCCCCCGCAGTTGCGCGGCATCATCCGCTACGAAGGTCATCCATGCCCCACAGCCAAACCTCTGCACACCGCGACAGCCTCGCCGGCGTACGCCTCGCGCGCGGAGCATCGCCGTGGCTTCTGCCGACCGTCGCCACCGCAGCCGTGAGTCTGCTCCGCGCCCGCCGCTCGGGCGCCGCCAAGGCCGTCGCCGTCCCCGCCACCGCACTCGCGGCGGGGATGCTGTGGTTCTTCCGCGACCCCGAGCGCGAGATCGCCCAGGGCAGGGTCATCTCGCCCGCCGACGGTGTGGTGCAGAGCATCATGCCCTGGAAGGACGGACGCACCCGCGTCGCGATCTTCATGAGCCCGCTCAACGTCCACGTGAACCGCGCCCCCCTGGCCGGCACGGTGACGTCGGTGGAGCACATCCCCGGTGGCTTCGTTCCCGCCTTCAACAAGGAGAGCGAGAACAACGAGCGCGTGGTGTGGCACTTCGACACCGAGCTCGGTGACATCGAGATGATCCAGATCGCCGGCGCGGTGGCCCGCCGCATCGTCCCCTACGTGCCCCAGGGCACCAAGGTCGAGCAGGGCGAGCGCATCGGCCTGATCCGCTTCGGCTCGCGCGTCGACATCTACCTGCCCGAGGGTGTGGAGGTCGATGTCGAAGTGGGTCAGAAGACCGTGGCTGGGGTGACTCGCATTGACCGTGGTTGATCCCGAGACCCAGGCCGGCTGGGTGCCGGAGGCCGACGAGGCGGACGACGACGAGGAGATGCCCCTGTCGCTGCGCCTGTCGATAGCGGACACCCTCACGCTGGGCAACGCCACCTGTGGCTTCATGGCGGTGTACTTCACCACCACCGGCATCCTGATCCCCCATCTGCAGGGCAGCCAGGAGACCGGCATGGCCCGCCACAGCGCGGCCACCGCCGTCATCCTGATGCTGTGCGCGGCGGTCTTCGACCTGTTCGACGGCCTGGTGGCGCGCAAGCTGCGCTCCTCGCCGATGGGCGCCGAGCTGGACAACCTCTCGGACCTGATCAGCTTCGGTCTGGCGCCGGCGTACTTCGTCCTCGTCTACGGCATGGTCGCGGACGACGCGCACCAGAGAGTGGCCGCGGTCGGCGCGATCGTGGTGCTGCTGGCGGTGGTGCTGAGGCTGGCGAGGTTCTCCTGCGTCACGGTGAAGGACGGCACCTTCCAGGGCATGCCGTCGCCGTTCGGCGCGCTGACGGTCGTGTCGATCGTGCTGCTGGAGCTGCCGTTCGTGGCGACGCTGCTGGCGATCATCGGCACGGCGTGGCTGATGGTGAGCCGCGTGGAGTACCCGAAGCCGCGGGGCCGCCTCGCGGTGGCGATGCTCTCGTGGATCGTGCTGTCGATGGGGCTGCTGGCGGCCTGGGCGTTCGACGCGCCGAGCGGTCAGCTGCTGCTGCAGACGGGCTGTGCGCTGCAGCTGGTGATGGGCGCGGTGATTCCGCTCTTCGCCACGGCACGGCGGGTGAACAACTTCCGCGACAACCGTCGCGAGGCGCGGGCGGCGCAGCTGCCGTAACGCTGCCGCTGGGCCTTGGGCCCCGGACCCGGTTCGGGTCCGGGGCCCTTTGTCTGCACCGGGCGTGCGGCGGGACCCTCCTGGGGCTCCGCCCGCACCCCCGGGCCTTCGCCCACCCACCGCCCGTCCCGGGTGTGCCGTCCAGCCCGTCCGGCGTTCGAGGACGAGGCCCGTCAGGGCCGAAAGGGGGGTCCGGGGGCGCAGCCCCGCAGTCGGGTGGGAAGGGGCGGCGGGGGCGAGGAACCCGTTGGTCAGGTCAGGTAGTCCTGGGCGATCCGCTCCCCCGTGCGTTCCAGGATCGGGCCCGCGTCGGCGATGCACACCGCCACGTCCGGCTCCAGGTCCGTCAGGGCGTACGCCCGCCGGATCCCGGCCTTGCCGAGAACCTCCGGCGCCAGCGCCAGCCGCCCGCAGACCGCGATCACGTCCTTCCCCGCGGCCCGCGCCGCCGAGGCCACCCCCGCCGGCGCCTTCCCGTGCAGCGTCTGCTCGTCCAGCGACCCTCGCCCGTGATCACCAGATCGGCCCGCTCCAGCGCGGACGCGAACCCCAGCACGTCCAGCATCACCTCGATGCCCGGCCGGAACCGCGCCCCGAGCAGCAGCGCCCCGAAGCCGATGCCGCCCGCGGCGCCCGCCCCCGGCGATCCCGCGAGCGCGGATGCGTCCAGCACCATCGCGTAGTGCGCCAGTGCCGCGTCCAGCCGCTCGACGTCCTCCGGCGAGGCGCCCTTCTGCGGCCCGTACACCGCCGCCGCGCCCTTGGGCCCGGTGAGCGGGTTGTCGACGTCGCTGGCCAGCACGATCTCCACGGACCCGAGCCTCGGGTCGAGACCGGACAGGTCGGCCGACGCCAGCTCGGCCAGCGCCCCGCCGCCGGGCCCCACGGGCTCGCCCGACGCCGTGCGGAACCGGGCGCCCAGCGCCGCCAGCATCCCCGCCCCGCCGTCGGTCGTCGCGCTGCCGCCGACCCCGAACACGATGCTCCGCGCGCCCGCGTCCAGCGCGGCCCGCACCAGCTCCCCGGAGCCGTACGTCGAGGCGGTGAGCGGCGCGAGGATCCCGTCGGGCAGCCGCTGCAGCCCGCTGGCCTCCGCCATCTCCACGACGGCGGTGCCGTCCCGCAGCGCGTAGGCCGCGGTCACCTCGTCGCCGAGCGGGCCGCGGACCCGCACCTCGTGCCGTGCGAACCCGGCCGCCACGGCCGCCGCGACGGTGCCGTCGCCGCCGTCGGCCACCGGCAGCGCCTCGACCTCGATGTCCGCCCGGACCCTGTGCAGCCCGGCCGTCACCCGCTCGGCGACCTCCACGGCCGTCAGCGACCCCTTGAACTTGTCCGCGGCGATCAGCACCCGCTGTGCCGACGGCTTCGTACGCGTACCGCTTCCTGCAGCGTCCGCCACTTGCCTTCCCCTCGCTCATCGGGCCCCGCGCACGCCTGCGTGCCGGGGCCGGTCGCGCCGCTGCGACCCTAACCGCCGCACGCCGTGCCCGTCATGTCCGACCGGCCCGTGGACCTGTTCCGCGCACAACCGCCCGGAAACGGGTAGACCGGTCCCATGACCGCCACGACCGACGTGACCGACGGGCCCGACGTCACCGACGGGCCCGGACTCGCCGACCGGATCCTCGGCGGCTGGCTGGGCCGGATCGCCGGAAACATGCTGGGCAAGCCGGTGGAGCAGGGCGAGGTGTGGACGCGCGACCGCATCGACCGCTACCTGCGGGCGACGGACGCGCTGCCGCTCTACCGACTACGCGCTGCCGCTCACCGACTACCTGCCCGGGCCGCCGTCCGAGAGCGAGGAGCGGGCGCTGCGCCCGGAGTGGCGGTACTGCGTGCGGGGCCGGGTGCACGGCAGCTGCCGGGACGACGACGTCGACTACGCGATCCTCGGCCTGCACCTGCTGGAGACCCACGGCTTCGGGTTCAGCACCGAGCAGGTCGGCGACCTGTGGCTGCTGCGGCTGCCGTACCTGCAGACCTTCACCGCCGAGCGGGCCGCGTACCGCAACCTCGCCGGCGGTCTGAAGCCGCCGCTGACGGCGACGTACGACAACCCGTACCAGGAGTGGATCGGCGCGCTGATCCGGGCCGACGTGCACGGCTGGACCTCGCCGGGCGCCCCGCGCCGGGCCGCCGCCCTCGCCCGCAAGGACGCGGTGCTGTCGCACACGGGCAACGGCGTGTACGGCGCGATGTGGGCGGCGGCGCTGGTCGCGGCGGCGTTCACGGCGCCGACGGTGCGGCAGGCGGTGGACGAGGCGCTGACGGTGATCCCGGCGAGCAGCCGGCTGGCGCGCACCGTGCGCCGGGTGACGTCCCTGCACGGGAGCGGCCTGTCCTGGGAGGACACGCTCTCCACGCTGGAGGAGGAGACGGCGGGCCTCGGCTGGATCCACACGGTTCCGAACGCCGCCGTGCTCACCGCCGGCCTGCTGTACGGCGACGGCGACTTCTCCCGGACCGTGGCGCTGACGGTGCGGGGCGGTCTGGACACCGACTCCAACGGCGCGACGGCCGGTTCGGTGGCCGGCGTGATGTGCGGCGCGGCGGCCGTGCCGCAGCAGTGGAAGGAGCCGCTGCAGGACACCGTGCGCAGCGCGGTCTTCGGGTTCGACGGGGTGCGGATCAGCGAGCTGGCGGAGCGGACGCTGCGGCTGGCGCAGGCGGCGGTCTGAGCCCCTGTCGGCGTCGGCCGTGCTCCGGCGTGTGCGCCCGTCGTGTCGATCATGGGACGGCGTGTGCTGCCGTGCGCCGTCGGGGCAGGTGGCGACCGCCCCGGTGAGGCCCGTCGGCGCCGTTACCCTTCCCGCATGACCACCACGCAGGACACCCAGGACTTCGCCAGCTACGTCGCCTCCCTCCCCCGTGTCCTCGCCGGGGCCGCCGCGCTCTTCCGCGACGCGGAGGGGCGGGTGCTGCTCGTCGAGCCGAACTACCGGGAGGGGGGGGCGCTGCCCGGCGGCACCGTCGAGTCGGACGACGGGGAGAGCCCGCGCGACGGGGCGCGGCGGGAGACGGCCGAGGAGATCGGCCTGGACCGTGAGCTCGGCCGGCTCCTCGCGGTGGACTGGGTACGGACGCCGGGCGTCCCGCCGCTGGTGGCGTACCTGTACGACGGCGGTGTGCTCGGTGCGGACGAGCTGCGGGCGATCCGGCTCCAGGAGGAGGAGCTGCTGTCGTGGCGGCTGGTGGAGCGCGAGGAGATCACCGCGCACCTGCCGGGCTCCCTCGGCCGCCGGGTGCTGGCCGCCCTCGACGTGCTCGCCGACGGCTCGGGCACGGCGGAGCTGGAGGACGGCCACCGGGTGCACTGACCCGCCCGGAATCCGCTCGCCGCGCGCGCCCCTGCCGCCCTACCCTCGCCGCATGAGCAAGCCCCTCGTCGCCCTCCTGACCGGCGCCGGCGTCAGTACCGACTCCGGCATCCCCGACTACCGCGGGCCCGCCGGACTGTGGCGCCGCGACCCGGACGCGGAGAAGCTCGTGACGTACGAGTACTACATGGCCGACCCGGAGATCCGCCGCCGGTCGTGGCGGATGCGGCAGGAGAATGCCGCCGCGCTGCCCGAACCGAACGTCGCCCACCGCGCCGTGGCCGAGCTGGCGCGGTCCGGGGTGGCGGTGCGGGTGATCACGCAGAACGTGGACGGGCTGCACCAGCTCGGCGGCATGCCGGACCGCAAGGTGCTGGAACTGCACGGCACGGCGCGCACCGTCGTCTGCACCACGTGCCGTGCGCGGACGCCGATGGAGGACGCCCTGGCCCGCCTGTCGGCCGGCGAGGAGGACCCGCCGTGCGCGGACTGCGGGGGCATCCTGAAGCCGGCGACGGTGATGTTCGGCGAGGCGCTCGACCCGGTGGTGCTCGGGGAGGCAGTGGCGATCACCAAGGCGTGCACGGTGTTCGTCGCGGCCGGCACCAGCCTCCAGGTCCACCCGGCCGCGGGCCTCGCCCAGGTCGCCGTCGAGCACGGCGCCCGCCTGATCGTGGTCAACGCGGAACCGACGCCGTACGACGCCCTCGCCGACGAGGTCCTGCACGAGCCGATCGGCACGTCCCTGCCGGCGTTGCTGCGCCGGATCGCCGCCTAGAACAGGGGCGTCCCGCGTTCGAAGTCGAGCAGGCGCCGCTTGCGGTCCAGGCCACCGCCGTAGCCGGTGAGACCGCCGGTGGAGCCGATGACCCGATGGCAGGGCACGATGATGCCGACCGGGTTGCGGCCGTTCGCGAGTCCGACCGCGCGGGAGGCCTTGGGGTTGCCGAGGAGGTCGGCGAGCCGGCCGTAGGTGCGGGTCTCGCCGTAGGGGATGCGCGTCAGCTGCTCCCACACCCGGCGCTGGAAGGGGGTGCCGTGCAGGCGCAGGGGGACGGTGAACTCCTTCAGGTCGCCCGCGAAGTAGGCGGCGAGCTGTTCCTTCGTCTCGGCGAAAGGGATGTCGTCGGGGGCGCCGAAGGTCTCCTCGGCCGGGCGGTGCCGCTGGCCGGCCATGTAGAGGCCGCACAGGACGCCGTCGTCGGCGACGAGGGTCAGGGGCCCGTAGGGGCTGTCGATCACGGTGTGCTGTCTCATCGGCTGTGGGTCCTCCGCTGCGTCAGGCCGGCAGGAAGTTGATCGGGTGGCTGTCGGTCGCCCAGAGGTACTGGACGGCGTAGGCGCGCCAGGGGCGCCAGGCCGACGCGCGGGCGGTGAGGGCGGACGGGGTGGACGGGAGGCCCAGGTCGCGGGCGGCGCGGCGGACGCCGAGGTCGGTGGGGAGGAAGGCGTCGGGGTCGCCGAGGGCGCGCATGGCGATGACGTCGGCCGTCCAGGGGCCGAAGCCGGGGAGGGCGAGGAGCGCGGCACGGGTCGCGGACCGGTCGCTGTCGGCGCCCAGGCGGAGGTCGCCGTCCGCGAGCCGGCGGACCAGGGTGGTCAGGGTGGTGCGGCGGGTGCGGGGCATGGCGAGGGCGTCCGGGTCGAGCGCGGCCAGTTCCTCCGGGGCCGGGAAGAGGTGGGTGAGGCCGCCCTCGGGGTCGTCCACGGGGGTACCGTGCGCGGTGACCAGGCGGGCCGCGTGGGTGCGGGCGGCGGCCGTCGTCACCTGCTGGCCGAGGACCGCGCGGACGGCGAACTCCGCCTCGTCGACCGTGCGCGGCACCCGGCGGCCGGGTGCCTTGTCGACGAGGGGCGCGAGCGCGGGGTCGGTCCGCAGCTGCTCGTCGACGGCGACCGGGTCGGCGTCGAGGTCGAGCAGGCGGCGGCAGCGGCTGATGGCGACGGTGAGGTCGCGGGGGTCGCTCAGGGCGAGCCGGCAGGCGATGTGGTCGGGGCGCGGGGCCAGCGTCACGATGCCGTGGCCGTACGGGAGCCGCAGCGTGCGCCGGTAGGCGCCGTCCCTCCATTCCTCCACGCCGGGCACGGCGGTCGCGGCGAGGTGGCCGAAGAGGTTGTCGGGGTGGAGCGGGGCACGGAACGGCAGGCGCAGGGAGAGCGTGCCCGGGGTGTCGCGGCGCGCGGTGTCCCGCGGGGTCCGGGCGCGAAGGTCGCTCGGGGTGAGCGCGTACACCTCGCGCACGGTGTCGTTGAAGGTGCGCACGGAGGAGAAGCCGGCCGCGAAGGCGACGTCCGCCATCGGCAGGTCCGTCGTCTCGACGAGCGTCCGCGCGGTCTGCGCGCGCTGGGCGCGGGCCAGGGCGAGGGGTCCCGCGCCCAGCTCGGCGTACAGCTGGCGTTCGATCTGCCGGGTGCTGTAGCCGAGGCGGGCGGCGAGTCCGGTGACGCCCTCGCGGTCGACGACGCCGTCGGCGATCAGCCGCATGGCGCGGGCCACGAGGTCGGCCCGCACGTTCCACTCCGGGGAGCCGGGGCTGGTGTCGGGGCGGCAGCGCTTGCACGCCCGGAACCCGGCCTGCTGGCAGGCGGCCGCGCTCGGGTGGAAGACCATGTTCTCCGGCTTGGGCGGGACGACCGGGCAGCTGGGGCGGCAGTAGATGCCGGTGGTCAGGACGGCGGTGTAGAACCAGCCGTCGAACCGTGCGTCCTTCGACTGCACGGCGCGCACGCAGCGCTCGGTGTCGGTGTACATCCCCTGGTGCATGTCTCCAGGGTCGGCCACGGGGGCGTGGCCGGTCTGGCGGAAATCCGACATGCGGGTCCCGGGGCGTACGGGTTCACCCGCCGGGTGCCGCCAGGAGCTCCCGCATCGTTTCCGCCGCCCGTACCGCCGCGTCGCCGCAGCAGTTGTTGAACAGCACGTGGAGTTCATCCGTCCGCTGTGCCGCGCGGCGCAGGCGCGGCACCCAGGCGGCGAGTTCCGTCACGTCGTAGTCGTGACGGAAGCGGTCCTCCTTGCTGCCCCTCCCCCATGCCCCGCTGCGGCCGTGGAACCGTACGACCGCCAGGGCGGGGCGGGTGACCGGGAGGACGGGCGGCAGGGAGGCGGTGAGTCCCTGGGCCATGTCGACGCCGACCGTCGTGGCGCCCAGGGAGGCCAGCAACTCCCACGTCTCGTCCGCTCGTTCGGGGTGCCACCAGGCGGGGTGGCGGAACTCGACGGCGAGCTGCCAGCCCTTGGTGCGTTCCGCGCAGTCCTCCAGGAAGCGTTCGGCCGGGGCGCCGGGGGTGAACCAGGGCGGGAACTGGAACAGTACGGCGCCCAGCCGTCCGGCCGTGCGCAGGGGATCGACCGCCTCGGCGAAGCGGCCCCACACCTCGTCCAGCAGGGCGGGGTCGGCCGGTCCGCGTCCGCGTGCGTGGCCGTGTCCGGAGGTGGGCGCGCGGTCGCGCAGGTCGGCCGGGAGCGCCTCGGGGCGGGTGGGGTGCCCGGTGAGCAGGGAGAACGCCTTCACGTCGAAGCGGAATCCGTCCGGGGTGCGCTCCACCCACAGTTCGCTGTTGCGTCGGCGCGGCAACGCGTAGTAGCCGGAGTCCACTTCGACGACCGGCAGCTGTTCCGCGTAGTGCCGCAGCCGCCCTTCGGCGTCGCGCCGTCCGCGTGGATACCAGCCGCTCGCGACGAGTTGGCGGTCCGTCCACGAGCAGGCGCCGACCAGGATGTCACCCATGGGAGCCCGGTTACCCGGGCTCCCATGAGTGTGCCGGGTCATCGGGTGGCAGTGGGCTTGCGGGAGAGGGCGAGCGCCCGGTCCACGTCGGTGAGCGGGCGCAGCCGGTAGGTGTAGGCGTAGTCGCGGTCCGCGAAGAGCTTGAACTCGTCGTGGGTGTGCGCGCCCCAGCTGTCGTCGCCGCCCACGCCCATCTGCCGGTGGCCGACCCGCAGCACGACCGCGTCCCGCGGGGTGAGCTGGTAGTCGTGGCGGACTCCGGCGGACAGGTCCTCCGGGGTGAAGTGCGAGGCGTTGATCTCCAGGAGGGGTTCGCCGGACACCAGTAGCCCGTGTCCGTCGCGGCCGGTCAGGGCGGCCCAGCGGACGTCGGTCTTGTTGCCGTTCTCCTGGGGGCGGATGTACGGCGTCCACTGGTCGGCCACCGTCGAGGTGTAACGGCCGACGTCGGTGCCGTTGTTGCGGTCCCAGTGGTTCTCCTCGGGACCGCGCCCGTAGTAGTGCAGGCGGTCCAGGCGGCGGGGCAGGAACAGCAGCGTGCCGACCTCGGGGAGGTAGGGGAGGTTCGCGGCGCCCGGGTGGAGGGTGTTGTCCACCTTGATCTCGCCGTGGCCGAAGACCGTGTACGTGGTGGAGTACGCGGACGCGACGGTGGTGGGGAGGGTGCCGGTGACCCGGATCTCGACGGCCCGGTCGTCGAGCGCCCGTACGGTGACGCCGGTGACCGTGCGCCGGGCGCCCGCGTCGCGCCAGGTCCGGTTGCGCAGGTGCTGGCCGTTGCCCCGGTCGTTGTCGGTGGGCGCCCGCCAGAAGTTGGGCACCGGCCCGGAGGTGAGCAGGCGGGTCCCGCCCGCCCGGTAGTCGGTGAGGAGGCCGGTGCGCCGGTCGACGGTGACGGAGAAGCCCTGGCCGGTGATCCGGATGTCCTCCTCGCCCACCTCGTGGCGCAGCGCGGGAACTCCCGCGAGGGGCACGGGCACCACGGCGGGACTGTCGGCGTCGAGCGGGAGCTGGTGCCGGGCCACCTCGAAGCCGGCCTCGGCCCAGGGGGTGCGCTCCCGGGTGGTGAAGGACAGCTGGAGGAAGAACTCCGTGCCGGGGGCCGGGTTCCGGGGCAGGCGCACGGGCAGTTCGACGGTCTTCTCGGACAGCGGCGCCACGTCGAGCTGGTCCCGGGTGAGCCGTCCGCCGCCGACCACCTCGCCGTCGGCGACCAGCTCCCAACGACCGTCGAACTGACGGAGGGTGGTGAACAGGTACTCGTTGGTGAGGGTGACGGCGCCGGTGCCGCCGCCGGGGGTGCGGGCGGCGCCGATCGCCTGGTGGACGCGTTTGATCTCGGCGGCCTTGCCGGTGAGCCCGCGGTCGGCGGTGAGGATGCCGTCGGCGACGAAGGCGCCGTCGTTGGGGTTGTCGCCCCAGTCACCGCCGTACGCGAGGAAGGTCCTGGCCTCGGGGCGCTCGCGCTCGGCCCTCACCGTGGCGGCGTCGAACCAGAAGCGCACGCCGTCGTCGCCGGGTGCCCGCTCCTCGGAGGCGAGTTCGGCCGCGGTGAGGGCGCGGGCGTGGACCCGGGCGCGGCGGATCGTGCCGTCGAACTCCCGGGTCTGGTTGTCCGCGTCGGAGGCGAGGGACAGCGGGGCGGTGTTGCTCGTGGGCCGGCGGTCGGTGGTGCGGGTCGCGCGGACGGCACCGTCGACGTGCAGGGTGAGGGTGCCCGCGTCGGCGTCGAAGACGCCCGCGACATGGTGTTCCCGGCCGCTCCAGTCGTCCGGCACGGGCCAGTTGACGGCGATCCACTCGCCGCCGGAGTGGATGAAGAACTCCACCGTGCGGTCGGTCTGTTTGAGGGCGTACTGGGTGTCGCCCTTGGCCACGATGGGCTGGTGGTAGCCGGGCACGCCCGGCGTGAACCACGCCTCCAGGGTGAGGGAGCCGGTGAGGTCCAGGCTGTCGTGCCGTTCGAAGACGGTGATGCCGGACAGGCCCTTGTCGCGGTCGAGGCGGCCGCGGGTGGCGAGGATCTCGCCGCGCAGCGCCGCGGGTCCCGACTCGGTGAGCAGGGTGCGGTCGGGCACGGGGGTGTGCAGGGACTGGTCGGCGAAGTCCCAGATCCAGCCGCCCTGGAGGACGTCGTGGCGGCGCACCACGTCCCAGTACTTCTTGAAGTTGCCGTTGGAGTTCCCCATGGCATGGGAGTACTCGATCATCACGTACGGGCGGGTGTCGGCGGTGTCCCGGGCGCGCTGTTCCACGCGGGCGGGGCTCTCGTACATGCGGGAGCGGATGTCGCTGACGCCGGGCCGGTCGTCGCCCTCGTACTGGATGACGCGGGTGGTGTCGTAGGAGCGGATCCAGTCGTGCATGGCGGTGAAGGTGGAGCCGCCGCCCGCCTCGTTGCCGAGCGACCAGATGACCACCGAGGGGTGGTTCTTGTCGCGGTGGACCATGTTCTGCGCGCGGGCGACGCAGGCGGCGGTCCAGTCGGGGTGGTCGCCCGGGTAGCGGTCGCGGATGCCGTGGGTCTCGAGGTTGGTCTCGTCGACGAGGTAGAGGCCGTACGCGTCGGCGAGTTCGTACCACAGCGGGTTGTCGGGGTAGTGCGAGGTGCGGACGGAGTTCATGTTCATGCGCTTGACGAGGGTGATGTCCCGGACCATGTCCTCGCGGGTGAGGGCGGTGCCGCGGGCCGGGTGCATCTCGTGGCGGTTGGTGCCGCGGAAGGACACGGGACGGCCGTTGATCCGCATCAGCCCGTCCTTGAGGGCGAACTCCCGGATCCCCACGCGGTGGGAGAGGGTCTCGACGACCGTGCCGGCCGGGTCGCGGAGCTGGAGGACGGCCGTGTAGAGGTACGGGTCCTCGGCCGACCACAGCCGGGGGCGGGGCACGGCCCGGGAGGCCCGTACGGTGACGTCCCGGCCGGCGTCGACCGTGCCGAGGTCGGCGGTCCGCCGCAGCGGCCGTGACCACACGGCGTGCCCGCGCGCGTCGTACAGCTGCGTCTCGACGGTGTACCGGCCGCCGCCCGCGCCGTCGCCGTACGCCCGCACGTGCGCGGTGACGTCCAGCTCGGCGGAGGTGTACGTGTCGTCCAGCGGCGTCTCCAGCTTGAAGTCGCGCAGGTGGACGGGCGGGGTGGAGTACAGGAAGACCGAGCGGAAGATGCCGCTCAGCCGGATCATGTCCTGGTCCTCCAGCCAGTCGCCGTCGGAGTAGCGGTACACCTCCACCGCGATCTGGTTGGTGCCCGGGCGGAGGTGGTCGGTGACGTCGTACTCGGACGGTGTGTAGGAGTCCTCGTCGTAGCCGGCCAGTTCGCCGTTGATCCACACGTAGTGCGCGGACTTGACGCCCTCGAAGTGCAGGAAGACGCGGCGGCCCCGCCAGTCGCGCGGGACGGTGAAGGTGCGGCGGTACTGGCCCACCGGGTTGTAGCGGGTGGGCGCGGCGGGCGGCTGCGGCTCCTCGCCCTGGCCGTTGGGGCCCCAGTAGGGGTAGGTGATGTTCAGGTAGATCGGGAAGTCGTGGCCGTGCAGCTGCCACACCGACGGGACGGGGATGGTGTCCCAGTCGCGGTCGTCGGTGTCGGTGCGGTGGAAGTCGGGATCCCGGTCCTCCGGGCGGTCCGCGTAGGCGAACTTCCAGGTGCCGTCGAGGTCGAGCCGGTACGGGGAGCGGGTGCGGTCGGCGGCGAGGGCCTGGGGGACGCCGGCGTACGGCATGAGCGTGGTGTGCGGGGCTTCGGTGCCGACCCGGAAGACGCCGAAGTCGTTCCACTCCGGCGGGCCGTCGTCCGGCAGCGGGCGTGGGCCGGCCGCGTGCGCGGCGCCGGACGGGGCGGACAGGGCGAGGGCGCCGAGCGCGGCGGCGCCGGACTCCAGGAGACGGCGGCGGCTGACGACCGGCCGTCCGGGGCGGGCGGGACCTGCGGCGGGAGACACGTGCGGGTGCGGCATGACCGTGGCCTTCCTCGGTTCGACAGGGCACTGCACGGACTGAGGGCGCGTCGGATCCCCCGACGGCGCGGCGTCACGGCGGCGACGTCACCCCAGGGGAGAACCACGACGGGTGGTGACGGTGCGACTACTGGGCCCGCCACACCCTAGGACTCGCACACAAACGAAGCAATGATGCCGTCGGACTCTGTGCGGTCGTGGTGGTTCCGCACGGGCCGAGACCCGGACGGGCCACGGTCCGTACCCGCCACGGCCGGGACGCGCCACGGTCCGCGAGCGCCGGGGTCCGCGAGCGCCGGGGTCCGGACGCGGCAAGCCCGCGTCCCGTCAGCTGCCGGTGGTGGTGCCTTCCGGTTCCGGCGTGCCGTGCTCGCCCAGCCAGCGGGCGAGCTTGCCGCTCCGGCCGATGGCCCGCAGCCGGCGTTCGGCGTCCTCGCGGTTCTCCGGACTGGCGATGAGCAGGAGTTCGTCGCCGGCGCGCAGCACGGTGTCGCGGTCCGGCACCAGTGTGGTGCCCTCCCGGACGATCAGGGTGAGAACGGTCGGGGGCGGCAGCCGCAGTTCGAAGACGGCCACACCGTGCAGCTGGGAGCTCTCCGGGATGCTCACCGTCAGCAGGTCGGCGTCCAGGACGTCGAGCGGCGCGGCCTCCACCTGGATCTCGCGCAGCGCGTCGCCGCGCACCAGGCCCAGGCGCCGGGCGACGGCGGGCAGGGTGGGGCCCTGAAGCAGGGTGAACAGGGCGACCAGCACGAACACGATGTTGAGGATGTCGCGGGCGTGCGGCACGTCCTCCACCACGGGGAAGGTGGTGAGCACGATGGGGACCGCGCCGCGCAGGCCCGCCCAGGAGATGAACGCCTGCTGCCGCCAGGGGACGCGAAACGGCAGCAGGCAGAGCAGCACGGAGACGGGGCGGGCGATCAGCAGCAGCACCAGGCCGACGACGAGGGCGGGCAGGATCGCGGCGGGCAGTTCGCTGGGGTCGACGAGCAGGCCCAGCATGACGAACAGGCCGATCTGGGCCAGCCAGCCGGTGCCCTCGGCGAAGGACCGGGTGGCGGCGCGGTGCGGCAGCTGCGAGTTGCCGAGGACCAGGCCGGACAGGTAGGCGGCGATGATGCCGCTCGCGCCGGCCGCGCCGGCGGCGGCGAAGGCGATGATGCCGAAGCCGACCGTGGCCAGCGGGTACAGGCCCGTGGCGGGCAACGCGATGTGGCGCAGGGCGACGGCGCCCAGATGGCCGATCACGACGCCCAGCAGGCCGCCGACCACGAGCTGGAACAGCAGGCTGCCGAAGAGGGGCCCGATCGCCGGGATGTCGCTCGTGGTGGTGGAGAAGACCAGCACCAGGATGATGGTCGGCGCGTCGTTGAAGCCGGACTCGGCCTCCACCAGTCCGGTCAGTCTCCGCGGCAGGGGCAGTGCCCGCAGGACGGAGAAGACGGCGGCGGAATCGGTCGAGGAGACGATCGCCCCCAGCAGCAGCGCCACGTTCCAGTCCAGGCCGAGCAGCCAGTGCGCCCCGGACGCGGTGACCACGACGGAGATCACCACGCCGAGGGTGGCCAGCACACCGGCGGGCGCGACCAGCCGCCGGACGTCGCTCCACCGGGTGGTCAGACCACCTTCGACGAGAATCACGGCCAGGGCGGCGGTGCCGAGCGCCTGGGCCAGCTGCACGTTGTCGAACCGCAGGCCGAGCCCGTCCTCACCGGCCACGATCCCCACCGCGAGGAACAGCAGCAGACTGGGCAGACCCACCCGGTGCGCGGTACGGGCGGCGGCGATACTGGCCAGCAGCACCGTGCCCGCGATGAGCAGTGTCAGGTACAGCTCGGGCAAGGTCATCAATCGGTTCCTCGTGCCGTCCTCTGCCGTCCGCCGCCCCCGGCCCCGCCGTCGGCGCCGTGCCTCACGATCACACCGGGCGGAGCGGCGCAGGCGCACATACACGCCAGGTGGAGGCCGGCGCCGACGGGGTCAAGAGGGCTCTTCGAACCCTCACCCGGCGGGGCGGGTGGCCGCCATAAGGGTCACCACCCAATTGGAGGCGTGCCGGACATGTACGACGGGAATGCTCGGTGCACGGATCTCGGTTCCCGGGCCGCATCTGGGTAAAGTGGTCGCAAAGGTGCCGGTTCCCGCCGCTGTGTACCGCCGGCACTCCGGCCGAAGCCCTCCACCCCGGGTGAGAAGAGGCGCGACATGGACTCCTGGCTGATCTGGCTGATCGTCGCGGCCGTGCTGGCCGTGGCGGAGATTCTCACTCTCACCGCCGCCCTCGGGATGCTGGGCGTGGCCGCGCTGGTCACGGCGGGGGTCGCCGCCGTCGGGATGCCGCTGGGGGTCCAGCTGGTCGCGTACGCCGTCCTCGCCGCCGTGACCCTGCTGTTCGTACGTCCCCTCGCCCTGCGCCACGTGGTGCGGCCGCAGGGTCCGCGTTTCGGTGTGGACGCGCTGGTGGGCAAGCCGGCGCAGGTGCTGACGGCCGTGTCGGGCACCGGCGGCAGGGTCCGCATAGACGGCGAGGAGTGGACGGCCCGCAGTTACGACGAAACGCTGGTGATCTCACCCGGAACGACCGTCGACGTCATCGAGATCAGTGGCGCCACCGCGATCGTCTACCCACGGGACTGAAGCCATGGACATCTCCGCCTCGCTCATCGCAGGCCTGCTGGTCGCGCTCCTCGCGATCTTCACCGTCGTGCGCGCGGTCCGTATCGTGCCGCAGGCGCGCGCCCGCAACGTGGAACGGCTGGGCCGCTACCACAAGACCCTGAACCCCGGCCTCAACCTCGTCATCCCGTACATCGACCGGGTTCACCCGCAGATCGACCTGCGGGAGCAGGTCGTCTCCTTCAAGCCGCAGCCGGTCATCACCGAGGACAACCTGGTCGTCGAGATCGACACCGTCCTGTACTTCCAGGTCACCGACCCGCGCGCGGCCTTCTACGAGATCGCCAGCTTCCTCCAGGCGGTGGAGCAGCTGACCGTCACCACGCTGCGCAACGTGGTGGGCTCCATGGACCTGGAGAAGACGCTCACCTCCCGGGACACCATCAACAGCCAGCTGCGCGGCGTGCTGGACGAGGCCACCGGCAAGTGGGGGCTGCGGGTCAACCGGGTGGAGATCAAGGCGATCGACCCGCCGCAGTCCATCAAGGAGGCCATGCAGAAGCAGATGCGCGCCGAGCGGGACAAGCGGGCCGCGATCCTGGGTGCCGAGGGGCAGCGCCAGTCGCAGATCCTCACGGCGGAGGGTGACAAGCAGGCGGCGGTGCTGCGCGCCGAGGGCAACCGGACCGCCGCGATCCTGGAGGCCGAGGGCCAGTCGCGGGCCATCGACGAGGTGTTCCAGGCCGTCCACCGCAACGACCCCGACCCCAAGCTCCTCGCCTACCAGTACCTGCAGGCGCTGCCGCAGCTCGCGCAGGGCCAGGGCAACAACTTCTGGGTGATCCCGAGCGAGATCACCAGCGCGCTGCAGGGTGTCTCCAAGGCGTTCAGCGAGGTGCTGCCGCCCTCGCCGGCCACCCGGGAGAAGCCCGCCGCCGACGACGCGGCCGCGGCCAAGGCGGCCGACGACACGGCCGAGGCGGCACAGGCCGCCGCCGAGGCGGTGGCGGACGCGGCGGAGGCGGACGGCCGCCCGCCGCGGGCCTGAACGCACGCGGCGGGCGCAGGGTGGCCGACCCGAGCGGGGCCCGCCGTACGCGGCCGTGCGGCCCACCGCGCAGGGGCCCGTGGCCGCCACGCGGGGTGTCCGGCCGGCCACGGCAGAGCGCCGTTGGCCGTACATACGCCGCGGCTGCGTACGCGACCGCGGCGCGACCGTAAGGACAGCCGCCCAGGTGCGTGTGGCTCGCTGCGGGCACGCGTCCGGCGTGGTGGTCGGCCTGGTCAGGCGTTCTGCTTCCGCGGGTGCAGGTCGAGTGTGATGTGCGGGTCGAGCGCGTGCAGGAAGTCGGGGGCGTCGAAGATCTCGCCGGCTGAGGCGACGCCGACGGTCCTGGTGCGGCCGGTCAGGACGCGTTCGAGAGCCTCGGTGACGAGGGGCGCGGTGACGGCGTAGATGTCCTGGCCACTGGCCGTGGCCCGGCGTTCGGCTCCGCCGGAGCGGACGACGACGTCGACGAGGAAGGTCTGGTTCGAGCGCCCGCGCTCGTCGGCGGCGGTGGGGGCCGGCGTGTGAGGGGCGGCGACGTCTCGGGCCGCCTCGGCGCTCATGTAGGTGGTCACCTCAGGGATGGAGAGGTGCTGGGGGACGGTGACGACGTCCGCCATCGTGAACTCCCCGATCACCGGCCGGGATCCCATCGGTTCCGGGAAGGTCCACTCCAGGGTGGGCGCGGCGTCGGTGCGGCGCTCCCACTGTCCGCCGCTGTAGCGCAGGCGGTGGGCGCCGCGCCGCTCGCGGGAGACCGCGCCCGAGAGCCGGGTACCGGCGGTGGGGTGCCAGTCGCTGAGGGCGTAGGCGATGTGTGCCTCGTCGGCCTCGGTCCAGTCGCCCATCGCCGTGGTGGTCAGCAGGTCGCCGAGGCCGCCGAAGAAGGCCATGGCCGGGACGATCACCGCTTTCGCGTCCCGGGCCCGCTCCCGGTAGCGGGCGAAGGTGTCGAGGTTGGCCTCGAGCTCGGCGGCGACGTCCAGGTAGGGGATCCCCGCCCGGAGCGCGGCCTCGACGACAGGGCCGGTGGTCGACGCGAAGGGGCCGGCGCAGTTGATGACCGCCGCCGTGCCCGCCAGGGCCCGATCCAGCGAGGCCGGGTCCTCGACCGACGCCACCCGGGCCTCCTGCCCGTGTTCGCGGGCCATCTCCTCCAGGGTCCGCACGTTGCGCCCGGACAGCACCGGGACGAAACCGCGTGCGGCCAGCTCCGCGACCACGAACCGCCCGGTGTGACCGTAGGCGCCGAACACCGTCACCAGCTGACCTGACCCCATGGAACTCTCCCGTGTGCTCGAACGCCCGCCGCGAGGTCGATCCGCTGCGGCCTGACATCCCCATCCTGTCCCTCCGGCAGCGCCGCGCAGGAGTGTCGGAAACGACATGTCACGTACAGTTCCGGACATGCCCTCCGTTGCGCTGGCCGTCACCGACGGCATGCTCCACTACGAACTGTCCGTGGCTCTGGAGGTCTTCGGGGCCGACCTGACCCACGTCGTGGACCCCTGGTACGACTTCTCCCTCTGCGGGAGCGGTCCGGTGTCCGTGGACCGCTTCCGCCTGGAACCCGACCGAGGACTCGACCACCTCGCACACGTGGACACCGTGATCGTCCCCGGCTGGGCCGACACCGACCGCGACCCGCCCGCCGAGCTGGTCGAGGCGGTACGTGCGGCCCACGCGGCAGGTGCCCGCGTGGCCTCACTGTGCACGGGCGCTTTCATCCTGGGCGCGGCGGGACTGCTCGACGGCAGGCGCGCCACCACGCACTGGGCCCACACACGGGAACTGGCCCGGCGCCACCCGGCGGCCGCCGTCGACCCGGACGTCCTCTACGTCGACAACGGCGACGTCCTGACCTCCGCGGGCAAAGCCGCCGCCATGGACCTGTGCCTGCACCTGGTCCGCCTCGACCACGGCTCGGCCAACGCCAACAAGATCGCCCGACGCCTGGTCACCCCGCCCCACCGGGACGGCGGCCAGGCCCAGTTCATCGCCACGCCCCTCCCCGCCCCGGGCAACCATCCCCTGGGGGAACTCTTCCCCTGGGTGCTGGAGCGGCTGGACCAGCCGCTGACCGTGGAGGACCTGGCCCGTCGAGCCGGCATGAGCTCACGTCACCTCGGCCGCCATTTCAAGCACCTCACCGGCACCACGCCACTGCAATGGCTGCACACCCAGCGCCTTCGCCACGCCCAGGAACTGCTGGAGACCACCGACGCCACCGTGGACACCATCGCCGCGGTCACCGGCATGGGCACCGCCACCACCCTGCGCCGCCACTTCCACCGCAGCGTCGGCGTCCCGCCCGACGCCTACCGCCGCACCTTCCGTCCGTGAGGAGCGCCCAGGCCCTCACTGCAAGGAGAACAGTTCCCGGACAGGTGCCGGCACCGCGGGACGGGCTCAGGCGCGCCGGTCAGGTCGTCCGGGCGGTGAAGGCCCGGTAGGCCCGGTCGTCGAAGAGGACGAAGGTCACTTCCTCGACCGCCGTGTCCGTCGCGCGGACCGTTTCCACGGCGATACGGGCCGCGTCGTCCAGCGGCCACCGGTAGACGCCGGTGGAGACCGCGGGGAACGCGACCGTACGGGCGCCCAGTTCGTCGGCGACGCGCAGCGACTCCCGGTAGCAGGAGGCCAGCAGCGCGGAGCGGTCCTCGCTCTCGCTGTACACCGGCCCGACCGTGTGGATCACCCAGCGGGCGTCCAGCCGGCCGGCGGTCGTGGCGACCGCCTGCCCCGTGGGCAGCCCCCTGCCGTACCGGGAGGCGCGCAGGGCGCGGCACTCGGCGAGGATCTCCGGGCCGCCCCGCCGGTGGATCGCGCCGTCCACGCCGCCCCCGCCGAGCAGGGACGAGTTGGCCGCGTTGACGATCGCGTCTGCGCTCCGGCGGGTGATGTCGCCCTGGACGAGGGTGAGGGTGGGGGTCATGTCTGGCGGAGCCTCCTCCACACCGCCTTGGCGGCGTTGTGCCCCGGCATCCCGTGCACGCCCGGACCGGGCGGGGTGGCCTGCGAGCAGATGAAGACGGCCGGGTGCGGCGTCGTGTACGGGGAGAGGGACAGCTTGGGACGCAGCAGGGTCTGGAGCCCCGAGACCGCGCCGGTGGCGATGTCGCCGCCGACGTAGTTGGCGTTGCGGGCGGCCAGTTCGGGCGGTCCCGCGGTGGCGCGGGCCAGCACGCGGTCGCGGAACCCCGGGGCGAAGCGCTCCAGTTGGCGCTCGATGGCGTCGGTGAGGTCGCCCGTCCAGCCGTGCGGGACGTGGCCGTAGACCCAGAAGACGTGCTTGCCCGCCGGGGCGCGGGTGGGGTCGACGACCGAGGGCTGGACGGTGATGAGGAAGGGCGCGTCGGGGGCGCGGTTCTCCCGGGAGGCGGCGCGCAGCGCGGCGCCGATCTCCGCGCTGTCGGCGCCGATCTGCACGGTCCCGGCGGTGCGCGCCTCGGGGGCGGTCCACGGCACGGGCCCGTCCAGCGCGTAGTCGATCTTGAAAACGCCGGGGCCGTAGCGGTAGCGGGCGTAGTGGTCGCCGAAGCCGGCGATGCGGGCCAGCGCGGTGGGCGAGGTGTCGAAGACGTACGCCCGGGCCGGCGGCAGGTCGTCGAGGCGCTTGACCTCGTAGTCGGTCTGGACGGTGCCGCCGAGTTCGCGCAGGTACCCGGCGAGGGCGTCGGAGAGGGCCTGGGAGCCGCCGCGGGCGACGGGCCAGCCGCGGGTGTGCGCGGCGAGGGCGAAGACGAGGCCTATGGCCGAGGTGGCGAAGCCGCTGAGCGGGGCCATCACATGGGCGACGAGGCCGGCGAAGAGGGTGCGGGCCCGCTCGTCGCGGAACCGCCGGGTCAGCCAGGTGGACGGGGGCAGGCCGACGAGGCCGAACCGGGCGAGGGTGACCGGGTCGCGCGGCAGCGCGGTCAGCGGCAGCGACATGAAGTCGCGGACCAGGGTATCCCACCGGGGCAGGAACGGCGTCACGAGGCGGCGGTAGGCGCCGGCGTCGCGCGGTCCGAAGGAGGCCGCCGTCTCCGCGACGGACCGGGACAGTACGGCCGCCGTGCCGTCCGGGAAGGGGTGCGCCATGGGCAGCTCCGGGTGCAGCCACTCCAGGCCATGACGCTCCAGGGGCAGGGCGCGGAAGGCGGGCGAGCTGACGGCGAGGGGATGGGCGGCGGAGCAGGGGTCGTGCCGGAAGCCCGGAAGGGTGAGTTCCTCGGTGCGGGCGCCGCCGCCGACGGTGTCCTTGGCCTCGAAGAGGGCCACCGAGAAGCCGCGCCGGGCCAGCTCCACGGCGGCGGTCAGCCCGTTCGGCCCCGCCCCCACCACGACCGCATCGAGCATCGACGGCACCTTCGGACTCCTTCGTCAGCCGACGGCCACTTGAGGATCAGGATATGCCCGGCCGTGAACGATCTCGGCGGGCCTTCGGTCACACGGCCCGGACCGGGCCCCGCGTCCGGTGAGGGATCCGGGATCCGGCGACCGCCGTACGGCGGTCAGACGGCGCGCGACAGCAGCTCCACCACCCGCCGCGCGGTGGCCTCGTCGCGGGCCGCGGTGAAGGGCAGCGTGTTGCCGCCGCGAATGTCGTAGGGCCGCCCCGCGCGGGTGAGGTGGGCGCCGCCCGCCTCCTCCACCAGCAGCAGTCCGGCCGCGTGGTCCCAGGCCAGCTCCCAGTTGAACGCGGTGGCGTCCAGCTCGCCGCGGGCCACGGCCAGGTACTCCAGGCCCGCCGAGCCGCAGGGGCGTGGGGCGACGCCGTCGGTGCGCAGGCCGAGCAGGGCGCGCTTCTGCTCGTCGGTGGTGAAGTCGGGATGGGAGGTGGCGACGCGCAGGTCCCGGCCCGCCTCCGGGGAGCCGGAGCGCAGCGGCTCGCCGTCGAGGCGGGCGCCCTGTCCGCGGACGGCGGCGGCCAGCAGGCCGCGGGCGGGCGCGTAGGTCCAGGAGGCCCGCACCACGCCGTCGAGGGCGAGGGCGACCAGGGTGCAGAAGCCGGGCTCGCCCCGCACGAACTGGCGGGTCCCGTCGACGGGATCGACGATCCAGACCGGCGCCCGGCCCCGTATCGCCTCGTAGGAGGCCGGGTCGGCGTGCACCGCCTCCTCGCCGACCACCGCGGAGCCGGGCAGCAGGAGGGGCAGCTGCCGGGTCAGGTACAGCTCGGCGCCGCGGTCGGCGTCGGTGACCAGGTCGTGCGGTCCGCTCTTGCGGTCCACCTCGTGCTCGGCGAGGCGGCGCCAGCGCGGCATGATCTCCCGCGCGGCGGCCTCACGGACCGCTTCCTCCACGTCGTGGGCGTGCCGGGCCAGGAACTCGTCGATGGTTGCGTCGGTGTCGATCACTCCTCCATGAGAGCACGTGTCACCGACAGCCCCCGCCCCGCCCGGGGCGATCTCGGGTGCGCGCGGGCCGGAAATGGGCTGCCCGCCCCGTGGTCCATGGGCTCAGCGGCCCACCGCGTACCCCTGCCCGCCGCGCGGGTTGGCGGCCGCGGAGAGGACGCCGGTGTGCGGGTCGCGGGCCACCGCGCACAGCCGCCCCTCGGACCAGGCGTCGCCGACCGTGACGTCGTGGCCGCGGCGGCGCAGCTCCTCGACGACCTCGGGGTCGGTACGGGACTCGACGGTGACGCTGCCGGGCCGCATGCCGCGGGGGTGGAAGGAGCCGGGGAAGCTGTCGTTGTGCCAGTTCGGGGCGTCGATGGCGCCTTGGAGGTCGAGTCCGCCGCGCACCTTGGCGCGCAGGGCGACGGCGAGGAAGAAGTGGAGCTGCCACTGGTCCTGCTGGTCCCCGCCGGGGGTGCCGAACGCCATGACGGGCACCCCGTCGCGCAGCGCGAGGGACGGGGTGAGCGTGGTGCGGGGGCGGCGGCCCGGGGCGAGGCTGTTGGGCAGCCCCTCCTCCAGCCACGTCATCTGCAGCCGGGTGCCGAGCGGGAAGCCCAGTTCGGGCACGACGGGGTTGGACTGGAGCCAGCCGCCGCTGGGCGTGGCCGAGATCATGTTGCCCCAGCGGTCGACGATGTCGAGGTGACAGGTGTCGCCGCGGGTGGAGCCGTCGGCGGAGACCTCGGGTTCGCCGGGCACCGGGGAGGTGGGGCTCTTGGCGACGGTGGGCTCTCCGGCGCCCGGCGCGCTCGCGGCCTCGCGTCCGGTGGCCGCGAGGCGGGCGAGGGCGGCCAGCCGGGGGGTGCGGCCGCCGGGGCTGCCGGGGCGCAGTGCGTGGGAGGCGCGGGGGCCCACCCTGGTCCGGCGTTCGGCGTTGTACTCGGCGGACAGCAGGTCGTCGAGCGGCACCTCGGCCGCGTCGCCGTACCAGGCCTCGCGGTCGGCCATGGCGAGCTTGCAGTTCTCGATCAGCAGGTGCAGGTAGGCGGCGGAGCCGTACGGCGGCAACTCGGGCGGGAGCAGGGCGAGTTGCTGGAGCAGCACCGGTCCCTGGCTCCAGGGTCCGGCCTTGCACACGGTCCATCCGCCGAAGTCGTACGTCACCGGGTCCTCGTAGCCGGCGGACCAGGCGGCGAGGTCGTCGGCGGTCAGGGTGCCGGTGTGGTGCTCGCCGCTGGTGTCCAGGGTGGGGCGGGCGGACTGCCGCAGCAGCGCCTCGGCGACGAAGCCGGTGCGCCACACGTCCCGGGCCGCCTCGATCTGCGCCTCCCGGTCGCCCGCCCCGGCGACCTCGGCGAGCAGCCGCTTCCACGTGGCGGCGAGGGCGGGGTTGCGCAGGAGTTCACCGGGGCGCGGCGACCGGCCGCCGGGGAGGTAGACCTCGGCGGAGGTGGTCCACTCCGTCTCGAACAGCTCGCGCACGGTCTCCACGGTCTCGCCGACGCGTTCCACGGGCGGGTGGCCGTCCTCGGCGTAGCCGATGGCGTACTTCAGGACGTCGGCGAGGGGCTTGGTGCCGTGGTCGCGCAGCAGGAGCATCCAGGCGTCGAAGGCGCCGGGCACGGCGGCGGCGAGCGGTCCGGTGCCGGGGACCAGGTCGAGGCCGAGCGACCGGTAGTGGGCGACGGTGGCCCCGGCGGGGGCGACGCCCTGTCCGCACAGCACGCGCACCTCGCCGTCGGCCGGTGCGAGGAGGATCGGCACCTCGCCGGCCGGGCCGTTGAGGTGAGGTTCGACGACGTGCAGCACGAACGCCCCGGCCACGGCCGCGTCGTAGGCGTTGCCGCCGTCCTCGAGGACGGCCATGGCGGACTGGGAGGCCAGCCAGTGGGTGGAGGACACCATGCCGAAGGTGCCCTGAAGGGTCGGTCGGGTGGTGAACTGCATTCCCTGCCCTCGGTGTTCGCGTCGTCCGGCCCCGTCCGTCACCGCCCGGTCCGGGCCGGCCGGCCTCGGCCACTGCCGCACGCAGGGTAAGCGCGTGCTGCCGGGGTACGCCACCCCCGGGGCCGTACGGGGCTGCCCGTTGGCCGGAGTGAAGCCGGACCGCGAAGAGGTCTAGACCCCATACGTCTTACGTCTTACCGTCGGTGGTCGGCAACATCCTCGCGCACAAGCCGATTTCCCGGTCCGTACCCATGCTGGAGGTCTCGTGGGAAGACGCATGACAACCCTGACGGTGCTCGGCGCGTGCTTCGCGCTCGCAAGCACCCTGACGGCGGGGGCGCCCTCGGCCGGAGCCGCGCAGGCGGGTCCGCGCGCGGCCGCCCCCCTGCCGCCGGTGACTCCCGTCCCGCAGTCGATGTCCCGCGCCGGTGACGACGTCCCCGTCACGGGACGCGTGATCGTCGTGGCGGACGCGGACACCGACGTCCCCGCGCGCACCCGTCTCGTCGCGGAGCTGAAGGGGCACGGCGCCGACCGGGTCGACGTCGTCACGCCCGGGAACGTCCCCCGCGCCGCGGCCGGTGTGCTGACCGTGCGGCTCGGCCCGGCGGCCCGCCCCGACATGGCGGAAGGGCTCGCCGGCACTGCCGTACCCGACCACGCGGAGGGCTACGCCCTGCGGGTCGGTCGGGCCGGTCGGGGCGCCCAGGTCGTCCTGGGCGGCACGGACGGCGCCGGCCAGTTCTACGCCGTGCAGACGCTGCGGCAGTTGTTCGTCCGCTCCCCGGGCGGCGGCTGGAAGGTGGCCGGCGCCCAGGCCGGCGACTTCCCGTCGATGCCGCTGCGCGGCACCATCGAGGGCTTCTACGGACAGCCCTGGACGCACGCCGAGCGCCTCGACCAGATGGACTTCTACGGCGACGTCAAGGCCAACACGTACGTCTACGCGCCCAAGGACGACCCGTACCACCGGGGCAAGTGGCGCGAGCCCTACCCGGCGGACAAGCTGGCGGAGCTGGGCGAGCTGGTGGAGCGGGCCACGGCGAACCACGTGCGCTTCACCTTCGCCGTCTCGCCGGGTGAGTCGATCTGCTACTCCGACCCGGCCGACCGCAAGGCGCTCAAGGACAAGCTCCAGGCGCTGTACGACCTGGGCACCCGCGCCTTCTCCGTCCCCCTCGACGACATCGACCACAGCCGCTGGAACTGCGAGGCCGACCGGGCCGCGTACGGCGAACCCGGCACCGGGGCGGCCGGGCTGGCGCAGGCGGACCTGCTCAACGACGTGCAACGCGGCTTCGTCGCCACCCACGAGGGTGTGTGGCCCCTGCAGATGGTGCCGACCGAGTACTACAACCACACGGAGTCGGCCTACAAGCGGGCCCTCCGGGAGGAATTGGACCCCGCGGTCGAGGTGATGTGGACCGGGGTGGGCGTCGTGCCCACAGGGATCACGAACGAGGACGCGGAGCAGGCCGCCAAGGTTTTCGGCCGCAAGGTGTTCGTCTGGGACAACTATCCGGTCAACGACTTCGGCAACACCGGCGGACGGCTGCTGCTCGCGCCGTACGACAAGCGGGAGGCGGGCCTCTCCGACCACCTCTCCGGCGTCGTGGCCAACCCCATGAACCAGCCGTACGCCAGCAGGGTCGCCGTGTTCGGCACCGCGGACTTCGCCTGGAACGACCGCGCGTACGACGCGGGCCGCAACTGGCGCGCCGCCATGTCCTACCTGGCGGGCGGCGACGCGAAGGCCACCGGCGCCCTGCTGGTCTTCGGCGACCTGGAGCACATGGCCCCGACCTTCGGTGACACCCCGTGGCAGCCCCAGGCCCCCGAACTCGCCCGGCGCGTCCAGCGGTTCTGGACGGCGTGGGACGAGGGCGACCGGACCGGCGCGGTGCGGGCCCTGCGCGCGTACGCCACCGCCGTGGAAGACGCGCCGGCCACCATCCGTTCCGGTGCCGTGGAGCGGGGCTTCGCCGTCGACGCGGCGCCCTGGCTGGACGCCACCGAACTGTGGGGCACGGCGACGGTGCGGATGCTCGACGCGCTCGCGGCGCGGCAGGCCGGGGACCGCGAGACCTCCGACCGGCTGCTCGCCGAGTCGGGCGAACTGCAGCGGCAGGCCCGCGCCGTGCGGACCGACCCGCCGCGCAACGCGTGGGGCGCGGTTCAGCCCAAGGTCGGTGACGGGGTGCTCGACGCCTTCCTCACCCAGGCCGAACTGCGGCTGCGGCTGTGGGACTCCACGGGCGGCGCGCGGAACCTGGCACCCGAGGGGACGGCGTCCGCCTCCAGCGTGGAGCAGGACCTCGACCGGCTGGCCGCCCGGTACGTCAACGACGGCCGTCCGGACACGCGTTGGGCGTCCGGCTACGCGGACGACGCGTGGGTGCAGATCGAACTGGCCGCGCCGACGAAGGTCGCCGCGGTGACCGTGGCCTGGGAGAGCGCCTGCGCGACGGAGTACGCCGTGCAGACGTCCGTGGACGGGACGACCTGGCGGACCGGGTCCACGCAGCGTCCGGAGTCCTGCGGCAACGACGTCGTCCGGCTCCCCGCGGACGAGGCCGTGCGGTACGTCCGTGTGCAGGGCGTCGAACGCAGGACGACGTGGGGCTACTCGATCTACGAGCTGGGCGTCTACGGGACGCCCGCCTCCTGAACCCGTGACAAGGGGCAGCCGCCCGGAGGTGTCTCCGGGCGGCTGCCCCTTCCACCCGTCCGCGCTCAGCCGGACGTGAGCCCGGCGACGAACGTCGCGGTCAGCGCGGTCGGGGCGGTGATGGCGGTGCCCACGACGACGCCGTGCGCACCCGCCGCCAGCGCCGCGGCGGCCTGCTGCGGCGTCGCGATGCGGCCCTCGGCGATCACCGGCACGGCGAGCGCACCGGCCAGGTCGGCGACGAGGGCGAGGTCCGGCGCGGTCTGCACCGGCGATCCGGGAACGTAGCCGGAGAGGGTCGTCCCGACGAAGTCGGCGCCCTCCTCGGCGGCGTCACGGCCCTCGTCGAAGGTGGACACGTCGGCCATGACCAGGGCGCCCGCCTCGTGCACGGCCTCCACGAGGTCGGCGAAGGTGCTGCCGTCGGGGCGCGGGCGGGTGGTCGCGTCGGCGGCCACGACGGCGGCCCCGGCCTCCACGAGCGCGAGCGCGTGGCGCACGGTCGGCGTGATGAGGACGCCGCTGTCGCCGTCCTTCCACAGGCCGATCACCGGGAGATCCACGGCCGCGACGGTGGCGGCGACGACCTCCGGGTCGTTGACGCGTACGGCCGCCGCGCCGCCGGCCCGCGCGGCGAGGGTCATGCGGACCAGGGTGTCGGTGTGCCGCATCGGGTCGCCGGGCGGGGCCTGGCAGGACACGATCAGTCGGCCCTTCAGGGCGTCGGCCAGGGGCAGGGTCATCGCGGTGCTCCGGTGGTGCGGTCGGGGTGGTGCAGGGGCAGGGTCGAGGTCAGCGCGGCCGCGCCGAGGACCCCGGTGTCGGGTCCGCCCCGCGGCGGTACGGGACGCAGCCCCTTGAGGGGCGGCATGAGTTCACCGGTGAAGGCGGCGTGCAGGGCGTCCAGGTACAGGGCGCCGATGCGGGGCACCCCGCCGCCGACGACCACACGGTCGGCGCCGAGCGCGTTGGCGAGTCCGCCCAGGGCGCGGCCGGTGGCCTCGGCGCCGAGGACGACGGCGGCGACGGCGTGCGGCTCGCCCCGGGCGGCGCGGGCGGCGACCGTCTCCAGGCGCTCGGCGGGGGTTCCGCTCATGCGGGTGTAGTGGGCGGTGATGCCGGGGCCCGCCGCGATCGCCTCGAGGTGGCCGGTGGCACCGCAGGTGCACGGCAGTCCCTCGGCCTCGGGGCTCGGCAGATGGCCGAGGTGCCCGGCGACGCCGGCCGCTCCGTGCAGCATCCGCCCGTTCACGGCGACGGCGCCGCCCACGCCGGTGCCGACGGCGGCGTAGATCATCACGGACGCCTCCCGCCCGCGGCGTCCGGTCAGTTCCGTGGCCGCCGCCGCGCGCACGTCGTTGTCGCAGGCGACGGGGAGGCCGGTGCGGGTGGCGAGTCCGGCGGCCAGGCCGGTGCCGGCCCAGCCGCGGATGGTGTCGGTGGCGCTGGTGACGGTTCCGGTGGCGGGGTCGACGACCCCGGCGGCGGCGACACCGATCGCCGCGGCTTCCCGCGTCCGTACCGCGCGGGCGGCTCTGCCGAGGGCGTCCAGCACGACCTCCGCGCCCTCGGTCGCCGGGGTGGGCAGGAAGTGCCGGTCCAGGACGGTCCCGTCGGGGGCGACCAGGGCAGCGGCGATCTTCGTGCCGCCCAGGTCGAGGCCGATCACCGGAGCGTCGTCCGGACGCCGTCCCCGTATGCGTCCCCTCATCGGACCGGCAGCAGGCCGGCGCCGCGCAGCCGCTCCTCGACGAAGGAGACCGACGCGTCGCCCAGCTGGATCTGCGGGGCGGCGGTGGTGCCCTCGGCGAACACCCCGAGCAGGCGCAGCGCGTGCTTGAAGGCGCCGATGGCGGACGCGTTGCGGCCCATCTCGCTCTCCGGTCCGGCGTCGACCATGCCGAACAGCTCCACGAGCCGCTCCTGTTCCTTCCCTGCGCGGTCGAGGTCACCGGCGCGCACCGCGTCGTAGAGGCGTACGTAACCGGCCGGGTCCACGTTGCCGAGGCCCGGTACGACGCCGTCGGCGCCGGCCAGCAGGGCGGCGTCCACGGTGAGTTCGGACCCGGTGAGGACGCTGAAGCCGGGGGCGGGGCCGTCGGCGCGGCCGTGGCGTCCGCCGAGCTCGACGAGGAGCCGGCGCAGGCCGCCCTCGTCGCCGCTGCTGTCCTTGAGGCCGGCGAGGGTGCCGTCCTCGGCGAGCTCGCGGACCAGGGCGACGGAGAGCTTGCTGTGCACGGAGACCGGGAGGTCGTAGGCGTACAGCGGCAGGTCGACGCGGGAGCGCAGGGTGCGGAAGTGGTGCGCGATCTCGACGGGGTGGGTGCGGGCGTAGAACGGCGCGGTCGCGACCAGGGCGTCGGCGCCGGCCTCGCGGGCGGCCTCCGCGTGGACGAGGACGCGGGGCGTGGTCATGTCGATGACACCGGCGAGCACGGGGACCCGCCCGGCGACGGCCTCGACGACCCTACGCAGGACGGTCTCCCGCTGCCGGTCGGTGAGGAAGGCGACCTCACTGCTGGAGCCCAGGGCGAACAGCCCGTGCACTCCCCCGCTCACGAGGTGCTCCACGTGCCGGGTGAGGGAGGCGGTGTCGATCTCGCCCGACGCATCCAGGGGGGTGCAGACGGGCGGGACGACGCCGCGGAGGGGCTGGGACGAGGACATGGGTGTCTCCTGGGCTGTGCGGATGGTGGTACGGGGGCCCCGGGCCGCCCGCCGCCGCGTGGCGTGCGGGCGGCCCGGGGCGCCGGGGTCAGGACGTGGTCACGGTGAGGGTGCCGTCACCGTAGGACCGCTGGCTGCCGCGGACGAGGTAGGCCGCGGTCGTCGGCGCGGCGCCCGCGGTGGCGTTCGCCGGGACGGTGACGGGGATCTTCATGTTGGCGCCCTGGCCGGGCTTGAGCGCGGGCACGGTGACCGTGGGGGCGCTCCAGCCGGACGGCAGGGTCAGCGAGACCGAGCCGGAGGGGAGGTCCCTGTCGTTCTGACTGACGACGCGGACGGTCACCTCGGTGGTCCTCCCGGCGGGCAGGGACGCGGGCGGGGTGACGGTGACGGGCGCGCAGACGCCGCCGAGCCACTGCACGTCGAAGGAGGAGTAGGTGATGTGCTGGTAGTTGGCGCGCTCCCAGAGCAGGCCCACCCGGTCGTTGCCCGCGGTGCCGGTGCCGAGCGGCGTGAGGGTGGAGTAGGCGGCGGCGCCGGACTCCACCGTCTTGCGGACCGGCCAGTTCTGCCCGTTGTCGCAGGACAGGCGGACGGTGAGGTTGCTGCGGCTGTTGGTGGTCGCCGTGTTGCTGAACATCAGCCACTGGGCCCGGGGATGGGTGGCCGGCACGTCGGGTGCGAAGCGGGCGACGGACCCGTTGTTGGCGGGGTCGGGCAGCTCCTTGTCCTGCTGGAACGGCGTGTAGGTGACGCCGCCGTCGGAGGAGTACGCGACCGTGCGGTAGGGGGCGGAGCGGTTGTTGAGCATGATGCGGCCGTCGGACAGCTCGACGGTCTTGTTCTCGTCGCCGCCGGGGCCGACGGGCGTGCCCATTTTCCAGGTGGCGCCGTGGTCGTCGCTGTAGGCGCTGACCGCGTAGTTGGCGCCGTTGTTGCGGATGGCGTACTGCTGGATCAGGCGGCCCTTGTAGGTGCCGTTGCGCACCTGGATGCCCTCGCCGGAGGCGGCGAACATGCCCGCCCAGGCCGGGTTCTTGATCTCGGCGGTGATCCGCTCGTGCGTCCAGGTCAGGCCGTCGTCGTCGGAGTAGCTGTAGTCGGCCTGGAGGACGTTCGGGTCGCTCTCGTCGTTGCCGGTGCCCGAGCCGAAGAAGCCCTGGTTCACGGAGGCCGCGTAGAAGACGAACACGCGGCCGGTCTCACGGTCGACGAGGAGGCTGGGGTCGCCGAAGCCCTTGGGCGCGGCCTCCTTGCGGATCACCTGCTGGGCCTGCCAGGTGGTGCCGCCGTCGGTGCTGCGGCGCAGCACCACGCCGAGGTTGCCGGGCAGGTCGCCAAGGGTGGGGCGGGCGTCGTAGGCGGCGAGCAGCGTGCCCTTGGTGGTGCGGGTCAGGGCGGGGATGCGGTAGTACGGGGAGCCGCTGCCGGCGGTGGCGATGTCCTGCGAGACGAGCGTGCCGGGTGCGGGGACGGCGGCCTGCGCGGCGGGGGTGCCGGCGACCAGGAGGGCCAGGGCGGCGCCCGCGGTGGTGACGGCGAGAGTGGCTCTGCGCTGCATGAACGTGCCTCTTCTCGGTGAGGGGTCAGGCGAGCTGGGGATCGTGCAGGGTGGAGACGCCGGGGTCGGCGGGCCGGGAAGTGGAGAACAGCGCCCGTACCCAGGCGAGTTGTGCGCGCCGGTGGTGTCCGGCGCCGCCCTCGTGGCCGTTGAACTCGTAGACCTTGAGGTCCTTGGCGCCGCCGTAGAGGTGGTAGGCGGCGAAGCAGGTGGAGGGCGGGCAGACGGCGTCCATCATGGCGATGGAGAACAGGGCCGGGGCGGTGGCGCGGGCGGCCAGCAGGGCCGCGTCGACGTAGGACAGCGTGGTGAACACCGTCTCGACACGGTCGCGGTGCAGGCTCAGGTACTCCGCGATCTCGGTGTAGGGCGGTGCGCCGGCGATCAGTGCCGCGCGGCGGATGTCGCACAGGAACGGGGTGTCGGGCATGACGCCGGCGAGTCCCGGGACGAGTCCGGCGACGGCGAGCGCGATGCCGCCGCCCTGGCTGTGTCCGGTGACGACCACGCGGTCCGGGTCGACGGCCGGGTGGGCGCGGGCGGCCTCGGTGAAGCGCACGGCGTCGGTGTGGACGCGCCGGTAGTAGTGGTCGTCGGGGCTGTCGACACCGCGGGTCAGGAAGCCGGGCACGTCGCCGTGCAGGGAAGCGGTGTCGGGGGTGGCGCCGGCGGCGGTGGACCAGCCCTGGCCGCGGGTGTCCATGATGAAGTGGGCGTAGCCGGCGTTGGCCCAGAGCACCTGCTCGTGCGGCAGTCCGCGGCCGCGCCCGTAGCCGAGGAACTCCACGACGCAGCCGAGCGGCCCCACGGCCCCGGCGGGCAGGTGCAGCCAGCCCCGCACCGGTTCGCCCGCGAAGCCGGGCACGGTCACGTCGTAGGTCGTCACCTGGGTCAGGCCCGTGACCTCAAGGGTGTAGCGCGGGGGTGCGCCGGCCGCGCGCGCCGTGCGCAGGGTGCGGGCCCAGAACGCGTCGAGGTCGGCGGGTTCGTCGAGGTCGGGGCGGAGTGCGAGGCACTCGGCGAGGGTGAGGTCCGTGAGCGGCATGGAAGGGCCCCGGTGGGGTGAGGCGTGCGCGCGGCGCAGCGCGGTGACGGGCAAGAGCAGACGTCTGATGTCTGCTGTCCTGGGACCCTAGAGACCGGGCACACGGCCGTCAAGTGCCCCCGAGAAGCGGAGACCGCCCCCACGTGACGGACGGGACCGCGCCTCCATGGCGTCGGGATCGCCCCGCCCCCGCAAGGGAACGGCGGATGCGGCCCCCGGCGACTGGGGCCGCATCCGCCGTGTCGGCGCCGGTCAGCGGCGCGCCCGGGCCTCCGCGATGCGCTGCCGCACGGGCTCGTAGTGCTCGCTCAGCGCCGCGGCGAACTCGGCGGCGTCCCGTTCGCGCACCGCGTCCACGATGCGCTGGTGGTTGGCGATGGTGGCCGCCTCGTGCTCGTGCGTGAAGACGTCGAGGTGCGGCGCGACGATGACGTAGACGTCCCAGAACGCCGAGGAGAGCTGGCCGATGAGGTCGTTGCCCAGAGGTGCGAGCAGCAGGGTGTGGAAGGCGCGGTCGGCCTCGACGAAGCCGTGCCCCTCTCCGGCGCCGGCCCGGCGCATCTCGTCGACCAGCCCGGCCAGCCGGTCGATCTGCTGGTCGCTGAGCGCCTCGACGAGCCGCTCGGCCATGCCCCGCTCGAACAGCTCACGGACCTCAATGAGGTCGCTCATCACCTGGAAGTCGTCGTCCGGGCTGAGCAGTCCGCGGAACGCCAGGCTCTCCACCAGCGCGGACAGGCTCAGCCTGCCCACGTAGGTGCCGTGCCCGTGCCGCACCTCGACGATGTCGAGGGCGGTGAGGATCCTGATCGCCTCGCGCACGCTGGAACGGCTGGCACCGAGCGCCTCGCACAGGGCGGGCTCGGTCGGCAGCGGGTCGCCGGGGCGTAGCTCGTTGCGCAGAATGTACGACTTGATCCCGTCCACGACCTCCTGGCGCAACGGCTGTCGCACCGCCTTGGGTTCCGGTTCGGCACCCCGAATCGCCCTTTGTCCCACCGCCACCTCTTGACCCCTCTCCCTTGCCCGACTACGTTCCCACGCTATCAAGCATCAGACATCAGACGTCTGATGCATCTCGGCGAGATACGTTCACGCCCGAGCGTCGTACAGAATCAGCCATTCCGCTTCCTCGCCCGTCTTTGACTCCCGCCAGGAGGGTTCCTTGACCCCGCGCAGCGCAACCGGCGTCGACCGCCGCACCTTCATGAGATACACCGGCGCCCTCGGTGCGGCGACCGCCATCACCGCGGGCCTGTCCGCCTGCGGCGGTCCGGGCAGCACCGGTGACGGCTCCGGTGGTTCCGGCGGCGGCACCGACACCATCGAAGCGGGGCTGTCGTACCCGCTCTCCACGGGCTTCGACCCCATGGTCACCTCCGGCGCGACCCCGTTCGCCGCCAACATGCACATCTTCGAGGGTCTGGTGGACCTCGACCCGGCCACGCTGGTCGCCCGGCCGACGCTGGCCACCGAGATGCCGAAGAAGATCAACGCCACCACCTACCGGGCGACCCTCCGCAAGGGTGCCACTTTCCACGACGGCTCGCCGGTCACCGCCGAGGACGTGGTGTTCAGCTTCGAGCGGGTCCTCGACCCGAAGAACGCCTCGCTCATGGCGCAGTTCGTGCCCTTCGTCGACCAGGTGACCGCGGTCGACACGACGACGGTCGAGTTCAAGCTGAAGTACGCCTTCGCCCTCTTCCCCTCGCGGATATCCGTGGTGCGGATCGTGCCGAAGAAGATCGCCGGCGCCGACGCCAAGGCCTTCGACGCCAAGCCGGTCGGCTCCGGTCCCTACCGCTTCGTGTCGGCGGTCCGCGAGGACAAGATCGTCATGGAGGCGTACGACAAGTACAACGGCCCGCACCCCGCCAAGGCCAAGAAGATGGTCTGGCACCTGATCTCCGACCCGTCCGCCCGGGTCAGCGCGCTCAAGTCCGGCCGGGTCCAGGCCATCGAGGACGTGCCCTACATCGACGTGAAGGGCATCACCGGCAAGGACAAGGTGGAGTCCGTCCAGTCCTTCGGCCTGCTCTTCCTGATGTTCAACTGCAAGGACAAGCGCTTCGCGGACAAGCGGGTGCGCCAGGCCCTGCACTACGCGCTCGACACCGAGAAGATCATCTCCACCGCCCTGCTGGGCAACGCCGAGGCCGCCACCGGCTACGTGCCGGCCACGCACCCCGACCACCGCGAGGCCGCCACCGTCTACGGCCACGACCCGGCCAAGGCCAGGAAGCTGCTCGCCGACGCGGGCGTGGGCAAGCTGTCCTTCACCCTGCTGCTCACCGACAACGGCTGGGTCAAGGACATCGCTCCGCTGATCAAGGAGAGCTGGGCCGCGGTCGGCGTCGAGGCCAAGCTCGACATCCAGCAGTCCGCGGCGCAGTACGCCAAGATCGACAAGGGTGACTTCGAGGCCCTGGCCGCGCCGGGCGACCCGTCCGTCTTCGGCAACGACGCGGACCTGCTGCTGCGCTGGTTCTACTACGGCTTCTGGCCGGAGAACCGCTACGGCTGGGCGGGCAGCGCCGCCTACAAGAAGGTCAAGTCGCTGCTGGACAAGGCCGCCGCGGAGGCCGACGAGGCGAAGCGCACGGAACTGTGGGCCCAGGTGACCGACACGGTCGCCGACGAGGCCGCCCTGTACCCGGTGCTGCACCGCAAGCTGCCCACCGCCTGGCGGGACGGGACGCTGCCCGGGTTCAAGCCGCTGCCCACCACCGGGCTGTCCTTCATCGACGTCGGCCGCGCCTGACCCGCACGCCCCGGCCGACGGGCCGCCGCGCCGTGACGGGCGGCGGCCCCCGCCCCAATCGCTAGGAACCTCACGATGGTTGCTTTTCTCCGGCTCGCGCTGCGCCGCGTCGCGATGATGCCGGTGATGATCCTCGGCATCGCCCTGCTGGTCTTCGTCGTCCTGCAGTTCTCGCCGGCCGACCCCGCCTACAACGCCCTCGGAGACAGCGCGAGTCCCGAGGCACGTGCCGCGTTCGCCGAGGAGAACGGTCTCAACGACCCGCTGCCCGTCCGGTACTTCGCCTTCCTCGGCGATCTGGTGCAGGGGGACCTCGGGGTCACCGTGGCGCCCAGCCAGCCGGTCGCCGACCGGATCGCCAACGCGTTCCCGCTCACCCTCCAGCTGACGCTGCTCGGCCTCACGCTGGCCATCGTGCTGGCCCTGGCCCTCGGCGTCACCAGCGCCGTGTACCGCGACCGCTGGCCCGACCAGGTCTTCCGGGTGCTGTCGATGATCGGCATCGCCCTGCCCTCGTTCTGGATCGGTGTCCTGCTCATCCAGCAGTTCGCGCTGAACATGCCGGTCCTCCCGACCGGCGGCTACGTCAATCCGGCCGACTCCTTCACCGGCTGGCTGCAGAGCCTCACCCTGCCCGCCGTGGCCCTCGCCCTGCCGGTCGCCTCCTCGCTGGCCCGGCTGATCCGCACCTCGATGGTCGCCGAACTCGACCGGGACTACGTGCGCACCGCCCGCGGCAGCGGCCTGCCGCCGTCCCTGATCATCCGGTCGGTGCTGCGCAACTCCCTGATCACCCCGCTGACCGTGCTCGGCGTCAAGGTGGGCTACATGCTCAGCGGCGCCGTGGTCATCGAGGCGATCTTCGACCTGCCCGGCATGGGCAAGCTGATCCTCGAAGGCGTCAACGGGGGCGACGTGGGGCTGGTCCAAGGCACCGTGCTGACCATCGCCGTCGCGTTCCTCGTGGTCAACGTCGTCGTCGACCTGCTCTACCTGCTCGTCAACCCGCGCATCAGGACGGTGTGATGTTCGCTCCACGCTCCCTCGCCGAGCGGCTCCGGCCCGGCACCCGCCTGCGTCGCCTGCCCGTGCCCTCCCGGATCGCCCTCGCGGTCCTCCTCGTCGTCGTGCTGGGCGCCGTCTTCGCACCGCTGCTCACCCAGGACCCGCTCGCCACCGGCACCCCGGCCCTGCCGCCGGGCGCCGACCACTGGTTCGGCACCGACCGGGCCGGCCGCGACGTGTTCGCCCGCGTCGTGCACGGCGCCCGCTACTCCCTGGTCATCGGGTTCGGCGCGACCCTCCTCGCGCTGGCCATCGGCTCGTCCCTGGGCGCCCTGGCGGCCACCTCGCGCAAGTTCGCCGACGAGTCGGTGATGCGCACGCTGGACGTCGTCATGTCGTTCCCGCCGATCGCGCTGGCCGCCGTGCTGGTGGCCGTGTTCGGGGCCAGCGTCCCGGTCATCATCTTCACCATCGCCTTCGTCTACTCCCCGTCGCTCGCCCGGGTCGTCCGGGCCAACGTGCTGGAGCAGTACGGCGAGGACTACGTCGCCGCGGAGCAGGTCGTCGGCGCCCGCCGCCACTACATCGTGGCCCGGCACGTCGCCGTCAACTGCGCGGCTCCGGTACTGGTGTTCGCGACCGTCATGGTGGCCGACTCGATCATCTTCGAGGCGAGCCTGTCCTTCATCGGCGCGGGCGTGCAGGACCCCGACCCCAGCTGGGGCAGCGTGCTGGCCTACGGCCGGCAGATCCTGCTCTCCGGCGGCTGGTGGGCGACCCTCTTCCCGGGCCTGTGCCTGCTGATCACGGTGCTCGCGCTGAACGTCCTGTCCGAGGGCATGACGGACGCCGCCGCCTCCCCGGACAAGGCCCGCGCCGACGGCGGCGACACCGTCGAGAAGATCGCCGCCGCCGAGCCTGCCGCCGACCGGACCGCCGCCGACGCCGCGCTCACCGAGCTCGCCACCCGGATCGAGGCCACGGAAGGCGCCGTGCCGCCGCTGGCCGAGGACGCCGCCGACCTGCTCGTCGTACGCGACCTGTCGATCCGCTTCCCCGACCGCTACGGCGACATCGCCGTCGTCGACGGCATCTCCTTCACCGTCCGCGAGGGCGAGACGCTGGGACTGGTCGGCGAGTCGGGCTGCGGCAAGTCGATCACCAGCCTGGCCGTCATGGGCCTGCTGGCGCGCAACGCCGTGGCGACCGGCGAGATCCTCTACCGGGGCCGTGACCTGCTGAAGCTGTCGCCCCGGGAGCGGCGCGCCCTCATGGGCCCGGAGATCGCGATGGTCTACCAGGACGCCATGTCGTCGCTGAACCCGTCGGTGCTGATCGGCACCCAGCTCAAGCGGCTCACTTCCCGGGGCGGCACCCGGACCCCGGCCGAACTGCTCGAACTGGTCGGCCTGTCCCCCGAGCGCACCCTGCGCAGCTACCCGCACGAGCTCTCCGGCGGCCAGCGCCAGCGCGTGCTCATCGCGATGGCGCTCTCCCGCAGCCCGCGGCTGCTGATCGCCGACGAGCCGACCACGGCGCTCGACGTGACCGTGCAGGCCCAGGTCGTCGAGCTGCTGGTGAGGCTGCGCGACGAACTCGGCTTCGCCATGGTGCTGGTCTCGCACGACCTGGCCCTGGTCGGCGACCTCGCCCACCGGGTCGCGGTCATGTACGCCGGGCAGGTCGCGGAGGCCGGTGACACCCGGGCGCTGCTGACCGACCCGGCGCACCACTACAGCCGGGGCCTGCTGGGCTCCGTCGTCTCGCTGGAGGCGGGCGCCGAGCGGCTGCACCAGATCCGCGGTGTGGTGCCCGCGCCGAAGGCGTTCGGCGCCGGCTGCCGGTTCGTCTCGCGCTGCACCGCCGCCACCGAGCTGTGCGCCACCACCCCGCCGCGGGCCACCGACCGCGGCGACTCCCCCGACCACCTGTTCGCCTGCCATCATCCGGCGCCCGTGCGCCCGTCGGCCAAGTCGCTGGAGGGTGCCCGATGACCGCCCCCGAGGAAACCATGACGGACCCGCTGGTCCGGCTCGACGGCATCCATGTCCGGCACAAGGCGCGCAGCGGAGGCATCCTGCGCCGGGACGCCGTGCACGCCCTGACCGACGCCTCGCTGGAGGTCCGGCGCGGCGAGATTCTCGGCCTGGTCGGGGAGTCGGGCTGCGGCAAGTCCACCCTGGCCCGGGTGGTCACCGGGCTCCAGCGTCCGACCGAGGGTCAGGTGTACTTCAAGGGCCAGGACCTGTGGACGATGCCGGCGGCGGAACGCCGCAGCCGCTTCGGGGCAAGCGTCGGCGTGGTCTTCCAGGACCCGTCCACCGCCCTGAATCCGCGCCTTCCGGTACGGCGGATCCTGCGGGACCCGCTGGACGTGCACGCCCGGGGCACCCGCGCCGGGCGTGAGCAGCGCGTCGAGGAGCTGCTGGACCTGGTGGGCCTGCCCGGGCACACCCTGGGCGCGCTGCCCGGCCAGCTGTCGGGCGGGCAGCGTCAGCGGGTGGCGATCGCCCGCGCGCTGGCCCTGGAGCCGGAGCTGATCGTCGCCGACGAGCCGACCAGCGCCCTGGACGTGTCGGTGCGCGCGCAGATCCTCAACCTCCTGGTGGACCTGCGCGCCCGGCTCGGTCTGGCGATGGTCTTCATCTCCCACGACGTGCAGACCGTGCGGTACCTGGCCGACCGCATCGCGGTGCTGTACCTCGGCCGTGTGGTGGAGGAGGGCCGGTCCGCACAGGTCACGGGCGGCTCCCGGCACCCGTACACCGAGGCGCTGCTGTCGGCCACGCCGAGTCTGCTGGAGCGTCCGGAGCGGATCGTGCTGCACGGTCCGGTGCCCTCGGCGACGAACCCGCCGTCCGGCTGTCCGTTCCGCACCCGCTGCTGGAAGGCGGACGACGCCTGCGCCACCGTGTTCCCGGCCGTCTCCGACGGCCCGGACGGCCACCGCTGGCACTGCGTCCACCCGCAGCCGGCCGCCGGGCCCGACACCGTCCCGGCCGCCCACGCGGTCTGACCGCCGACACCGGCGGGGCCGGGATCCGTCCCCCACCCCGTCGGTGTCGGCGCCGGCGGGGAACGGGGGAACATCTCCCTTCCCGCCGGTGTTGGCGACCAGGGGTACAGGAGAGGCGGAGTCGTGCACGGTGAGTACAAGGTCCCCGGCGGCAAGCTCGTCGTCGTGGACATCGACGTGGAGGACGGCGCGCTGCGTCACGTGCGCGTGGCGGGCGACTTCTTCCTCGAACCCGACGAGGCACTGGACGCCGTGAACGGCGCCCTGGAGGGCGCCCCGGCCGACACCGACGCCGCCGGTCTCGCCGCGCGCATCGACGCCGCCCTGCCCCAGGGCACCGTGATGTACGGGCTCACCTCGGAGGGCGTCGGCATCGCGGTGCGCCGCGCGCTCGCGCACGCCACCGACTGGACCGACTACGACTGGCAGCTCGTCCACGAAGGTCCCCAGCCGCCCGCGTTGCACATGGCCCTGGACGAGGTACTGACCGCCGAGGTCGCCGCGGGCCGGCGGCCTCCGACGCTGCGGGTGTGGGAGTGGGCCTCCCCCGCGGTGATCATCGGCAGCTTCCAGTCGCTGCGCAACGAGGTGGACGCCGACGGCGCCCGCCGGCACGGCGTCGACGTGGTGCGCCGCATCTCCGGCGGCGGGGCGATGTTCGTGGAGCCCGGCAACACCATCACCTACTCGCTGTCGGTGCCGGAGGCCCTGGTGCAGGGCCTGTCCTTCCAGGACAGCTACGCCTACCTCGACGACTGGGTGCTCGGCGCGCTCGGCGACATGGGCATCAAGGCCTGGTACCAGCCGCTGAACGACATCGCCACCGACCAGGGCAAGATCGCCGGCGCCGCGCAGAAGCGGATCGTGGGCCCCGGCGGCGGACCCGGCGCGGTGCTGCACCACGTGACGATGTCGTACGACATCGACGCGGACAAGATGCTCGAGGTGCTGCGCATCGGCAAGGAGAAGCTGTCCGACAAGGGCACCAGGAGCGCGAAGAAGCGGGTGGACCCGCTGCGCCGGCAGACCGGCCTGGCGCGCGAGGAGGTCATCGGGCGGATGGTCGATTCCTTCCGCGCCCGGTACGGCCTGACGGAGGGCAAGGTGACGGACGAGGAGCTGTCGCGCGCGCGGGAACTCGTGCGGACGAAGTTCACCTCGCCGGAGTGGGTCGCCCGGGTGCCCTGACGCTCAAATCCCCCTATTCGCAGAGGAACAACGGCAACCGGCCGCCGCCGCGGGACCACCCCGTCACCGCGCGCCTACGGAGCGAGTTGAGCCCTTCCGCACCGTGACGATGCGTGTGACACTGGCGTCCCGTCCGCTGTGCGGACCCCCTCCGCACCGTCCCCCACGAGAAGTGCGCCGTGCGTTCCTTGCCTCTGCCGATCGCCCTGACCGCCCGTCTGTCCCCGGTGGTCGTCCTCGCCGCGGCCGGATGGGCGCTGTCCTCCGGCCCGCTGGCCCCGCCCGAGGCGCCCGAGAAGAAGCCGACCGGGAAGACGGCGGCCCAGTCCCCGACCGCCCCGTCCGAGACGCGGGCGGTGAAGACGTACGCCGCGGCGCCCGCGCCGTGCACCGCGCTGAGCGCCACGACCGTCAAGTCCCTTGTGCCGGGCGCCAAGACGGCCGGCAAGGAGATACCGTCCACGGACTCCGGCCTGCGCCGTACCTGCTCGTGGAACGCGCTCAAAGGCTACGAGTACCGCTGGCTCGACGTGTCGTTCGAGGTGCTGGACTCCGACGAGGCGGCGGAGCAGTCGTACGGCGGGCGGCTGGAGGAGAAGAGCGGCGGGGGCGCGGTGCCGGGGGTCGGTGACGCCGCGTACTCGGTCGTGAACCTCACCACCGAGGACAAGCAGCAGACGCGTGAGGGCGTCGTGGTGGCCCGCTCCGCCAACGCGCTGGTGATCGTCACGTACAACGGCAGCGACTTCGAGTCGAAGAAGGCGCCGGGTACGGAGGAGATCAACAAGGGCGCGATCAAGGCCGCCAAGGAAGCGGTGGCCGCGCTGACGAAGGCGCGAGGCTGATCCGGAACCAATGGTTCCGTGACATCTGTCACAGCCCGTTCCCGATCTGACCGGGTCGGTTAGTAGACCTCGCGGCGGCGACATGGGGGACTTGTCCGTCTTGGCCGGACAGCGGACCGGGCCCGTGCGGGCGGTGGTCCGGCCGGGATCCGCAGGACCCCGGTCCGTCGGCGCAGGGCGCTTTCTGACGCGACGCCAGACGGTCCGCCCGGCCTCGTCCGGGCGGACCGGCACGCTCCCCCGCCCGTCGCAAGGCCCTCGTGGATCTACGAAAGCGAGTAGTAGACCGGCCCTTTGCGCCCCGCGCCGGGCCGTCCCAAGAATGACCAGCCTCCGCACACCGAGGGGTGAGGTCACGTATGGGAAAGCATCGCCATCAGCAGAAGTACCGGCGGACGGTCGTCGCCGCGGTCGCCGTCGGCGTCATAGGCATACCCTCGGTCGCCATGGCCTGTACCGACTGGCCGGACGGCGGGCAGCGGGAGGACCGCACGACCGCGGTGCCGTCCGTCGGCGAGGACCGCTGGGACGGACCCGGCTGGTACGGCCGCTGGCGCAGCCAGCACGACGCCGACCCCACGCCGGTGGCGTCGGACTCGCCGAGCGCCTCCGCGAGCCCGACGAAGGAGAGCCGCAAGCAGCACGGCGGCAAGCAGTCCCACAAGCCGAGGAAGAAGGCAGGGTCCACCACCGCGGCCCCCTCCTCCACCACGGCGGCCCCGAAGCCCACCACGGCCGCCCCCAAGCCCTCGGCGTCGTCGCCGACCGCGTCCGCCCCGAAGCCGACGACGGCCGCCCCGAAGCCCACGACCGCGGCTCCGAAGCCGCCCGCCACGGCCTCCGGCGCCGTCGCCCGGGTCGTGGAGCTGGTCAACGCCGAGCGTGCCGGGGCCGGCTGCTCCCCGGTGACGGCCAACGCCACCCTGAACACGGCCGCGCAGCGGCACAGCGAGGACATGGCGTCGACCGGAACCATGTCGCACACCGGCTCGGACGGGTCGGACCCCGGTGCCCGCATCACCCGCGCCGGTTACACCTGGAGCACCTACGGCGAGAACGTCGCCTACGGCTACTCCACCCCGGAGCAGGTGATGCAGGGCTGGATGACCAGCCCCGGCCACAAGGCGAACATCCTCAACTGCTCGTTCAAGGAGATCGGCGTCGGCCTGTCCGGCACCTACTGGACGCAGGACTTCGGCACGGCCCGCTGAGGCCGGCTTCCCCGGGCGCCCCCGGGGCGGCGGCGGGCCCTCACACCCGCCGCCGCCCCGCCATGAGCGCGACGTACACGACGAGCGAGGCCGCCAGGCCCACCGCCCAGCCGTAGTCCGCGAGGGGCTTCAGGAAGGGAATGAGCCCGTCCTGCGGGAAGGGGCCCTTGCCCGGGGCCGAGTGGGAGCCGCCCACCGCGAGCACCCCGCCGACCGCGAAGGCCACGACGGCGTGCACGTTCCAGCCGGAGGTGTACCAGTAGCGTCCGCCCGGCGTGTACAGGTCGGGCAGGTCCAGCACCGTGCGGCGCACGATCCAGTAGTCGGCGATGAGGATGCCGGCGACCGTGCCGAGCAGCCCGCCGACCAGGCCGAGCCAGGTGAAGATGTACAGCTCCGGTGTCTCGGTGAGCTTCCACGGCATGATGACCACACCCACGACACCGGTGATCAGCGCGCCGGCGCGGAAGCTGATGAGGCGCGGCGCCAGGTTCGCCAGGTCGTACGCCGGTGACACCACGTTGGCGGCGATGTTCACGGAGATCGTGGCGACGAGCACGGTGATCAGCGCGAAGAGCAGCCCGAAGACGTTGTCGGTCTTGGCGGCCAGCTCCACCGGGTCCCAGAGGGCGGCGCCGTAGACGGCCTGCGAGCCGGAGGTGACGAACACCGACAGCAGCGCGAACAGCGTCATGGTGGTGGGCAGTCCGAGCGTCTGCCCCCAGACCTGGGCGCGCTGCCCCGCGCCGAAGCGGGTGAAGTCGGGGATGTTGAGGCTGAGGGTCGACCAGAAGGCGATCATGCCCATCAGGGACGGGAAGAACACCGGCCAGAAGTCGGCGCCCCAGCCCAGCTTCGAGGGCTGGTCGAGCAGCGGACCGAGACCGCCGGCCTTGTTCGCGACCCACGCCAGCAGGACCAGCGCGCCCACGATGACGAACGGCGCGGCCCAGTTCTCGAATCGCCGCAGCGTCTCCATCCCCCGGTAGATGATGGCCAGTTCGAGCGCCCAGAACAGCACGAAGCACACCCACAGCGTCCACGGCTGGCCGCCCACCTCGGACGCCTCGGCCCAGCCGCCGAACAGCTTGCCGAGCAGGACGAAGATGCCCTGGCCGCCGATCCAGGTCTGGATGCCGAACCAGGCGCAGGCGACCCCCGCCCGGATCAGGGCGGGCAGATTGGCGCCGCGCAGCCCGAAGGAGGCACGGGCCAGCACCGGGAACGGGATGCCGTACTTGGGGCCGGCGTGCCCGGTCAGCAGCATCGGCGCGAGCACGATGACGTTGGCGAGCGCGATGGTGAAGACGGCCTGCTTCCAGTCCATGCCGAGCGCGACCAGCCCGGACGCCAGCAGCCAGGACGGGATGTTGTGCGCCATCCCCACCCACAGGGCGGTGAAGTTGTACGTGGTCCAGCGGCGGCGGGCCAGCGGTACGGGCAGCAGGTCGTCGTTGACGAAGCGGGCATCGGTGAGGGCGGTGCCCGGCGGGAGCTCGACGCGCCCCGCCGGGTCGGGTATGGGATTCTCGGACGGCGCCGGCGGAACGGTCGCGGTCATGGGCGTGCCTTTCGCAGTGGTACCGGTTCAGTCGCTGAGTGCCGGGATGATCTCCGCGCCGTACGCGTCGATCGTCGTTTCCTGCGCGTCGTGCATGTCGTACACCGCGAACTGGTCCACGCCCAGGTCGCGCAGTGCCCGCAGCTTCTCGATGTGCGCCTCGGGCGGGCCGAGGAGGCAGAAGCGGTCCACGATCTCGTCGGGCACGAAGTCCGTGGACGGGTTGCCGGCCCGTCCGTGGTGGCTGTAGTCGTAGCCTTGGCGGCCCTTGATGTAGTCGGTCAGCGCCTCGGGGACCATGCCGGAGTGGTCGCCGTAGCGGGAGACCAGGTCGGCGACGTGGTTGCCGACCATCCCGCCGAACCAGCGGCACTGCTCCCGGGCGTGCGCGAGGTCGTCGCCGACGTACGCGGGTGCGGCGACGCAGATGGTGACCGCGTCCGGGTCGCGGCCCGCCTCGGCGGCGGCGTTCCGTACGGCCTTGACCATCCACTCGGTGAGGAAGGGGTCGGCGAGCTGCAGGATGAAGCCGTCGGCCTTCCGTCCGGTGAGGGCGAGCGCCTTGGGGCCGTAGGCGGCCATCCAGACCGGCAGTTTCCCGTCGCGCACCCACGGCAGCCGCATCGGTTGTCCGTCCACCTCGGCCTCGCGCCCCTCGGCGAGGTCGCGGATCACGTCGATCGCCTCGCCGAGCCGGGCCAGGGTGTTGGGCCTGCGTCCGGCGACGCGCATCGCCGAGTCGCCGCGGCCGATGCCGCAGACGGTGCGGTTGCCGTACATGTCGTTGAGGGTGGCGAAGGTGGAGGCGGTGACCTCCCAGGTGCGGGTGCCCGGGTTGGTGACCATCGGGCCGACGGTGAGGGTCGTGGTGTGGGCGAGGATCTGGCTGTAGACGACGAAGGGTTCCTGCCACAGCACGGCCGAGTCGAAGGTCCACCCGTGGGTGAACCCGTTGCGCTCGGCGCGCTTCATCAGGCTGATGACCCGCGAGGCCGGCGGGTCGGTCTGCAGGACGAGGCCGAAGTCCATGCGCTCCGCTCCTAGGTGAGGTACTGACAGGTGGAACGCGGGGTGTAGACGCCGTGTCCGGCGTGTCCGGTGTACTCCCGGTCGGTGACGACGGGGACCCCGCGCGAGAACACGGTCTCGACGCGGCCGGTGACCCGCTTGCCCTCATAGGCCGAGTAGTCGACGTTCATGTGGTGGGTGTCGGCGGACATGACCTGCTCGGCCGCCGGGTCGTAGATCACCACGTCGGCGTCGGCGCCCGGCGCGACGGTGCCCTTCTTCGGGTACAGGCCGAACATCCGGGCCGGGGTGGCGCAGGCGATCTCGATCCAGCGGCGGCGGGTGATGTGCCCGTCGAGGACGGCCTGGTGGAGCAGGTCCATGCGGTTCTCCACGCCCGGCAGCCCGTTGGGGATCTTGGAGAAGTCGCCGCGGCCGAGTTCCTTCTGGCCGGTGAAGCAGAACGGGCAGTGGTCGGTGGAGACCACCTGGAGGTCGTTGGTGCACAGGCCCCGCCACAGCGCGGCCTGGTGCTCCCTGGGGCGCAGGGGCGTGCTGCACACGTACTTGGCGCCCTCGAAGTCCGGCTCGGCGAGGTTGTCGGTGGACAGGAACAGGTACTGCGGGCAGGTCTCGCCGAAGACGTTCAGTCCCTGGTCGCGGGCCCTGGCGAGTTCGGCGACCGCCTCGGTGGCGGAGACGTGCACGACGTACAGCGGGGCGCCGGCGACCTGCGCGAGCCGGATGGCGCGGTGGGTGGCCTCGGCCTCCAGGAGTGCCTTGCGGACCTCGCCGTGGAAGCGGGGGTCGGTCTCGCCGCGGGCGAGGGCCTGCTCGACGAGGACGTCGATGGCGATGCCGTTCTCGGCGTGCATCATGATCAGGCCGCCGTTGTCGGCGGAGCGCTGCATGGCGCGGAGGATCTGGCCGTCGTCGGAGTAGAAGACGCCGGGGTAGGCCATGAACTGTTTGAACGAGGTGACGCCCTCCTCCACGAGGAGGTCCATTTCCTTGAGCGTCTCGTCGTTCACGTCCGACACGATCATGTGGAAGGCGTAGTCGATCGCGCAGTTGCCCTCCGCCTTGGCGTGCCAGGCGTCCAGGCCCTCGCGCAGGCCGCGCCCGACGCTCTGCACCGCGAAGTCGACGATCGTGGTGGTGCCGCCCCAGGCGGCGGCGCGGGTGCCGGTCTCGAAGGTGTCGGAGGCGAAGGTGCCGCCGAACGGCAGCTCCATGTGGGTGTGCGCGTCGACCCCGCCCGGGATCACGTACTTCCCGGTGGCGTCGACGGTCCGCTCGGCGGTGAACGCCTCGGCGGCGGGGGTGCCGGAGGCGGCCAGGGCCGCGATGCGGCCGTCTTCCATGAGGACGTCCGCGTGTAGTTCGTCGGAGGCGGTGATGACCAAGCCGCCGCGGATCACGGTGCTGGTGCTCATGTCCGGGTCGCTCCTCGATGTGGGTGCGTGCGGGTTGTTCGTGGTTGGTCGCGCAGTTCCCCGCGCCCCTTCAGGGCGCTGTCAGGGGGCCGTAGGCGCCCGGGGCGCGGTCGCGGTAGAACTGCCAGCGGTCGCGGACCTCGCGGAGTTGGGCCAGGTCCAGGTCGCGGACGACGAGCTCGGTCTCCTTGTCGCTGGCGACCTCGCCCACGAAACGGGCCTCCGGGTCGACGAAGTAGCTGGTGCCGTAGAAGTCGTTGTCGCCGTACTCCTCGACGCCCACCCGGTTGATGGCGCCGACGAAGTACTCGTTGGCGACGGCCGCCGCCGGCTGTTCCAGCTGCCAGAGGTAGCCGGACAGCCCCCGGGAGGTGGCCGACGGGTTGAAGACGACCTCCGCGCCCGCGAGTCCGAGCGCGCGCCAGCCCTCGGGGAAGTGACGGTCGTAGCAGATGTAGACGCCGATCCGGCCGGCCTGTGTGTCGAAGACGGGCCAGCCGCTGTTCCCCGGGCGGAAGTAGAACTTCTCCCAGAACCCCTTGACCTGCGGGATGTGCGTCTTGCGGTACTTGCCGAGGTAGCTGCCGTCGGCGTCGATCACGGCGGCCGTGTTGTACAGGACGCCGGGCTGCTCCTCCTCGTACATCGGGAGCACCAGGACAAGGCCCAGCTCCCGGGCGAGGCGCTGGAAGCGCTCGACGACCGGACCGTCCGGGATGCGTTCGGCGTACTCGTAGAAGGCGGGGTCCTGCACCTGGCAGAAGTACGGCCCGTAGAACAGCTCCTGGAAGCACAGCACATGAGCGCCCTGCGCGGCCGCGTCGCGGGCGGCCTGCTCGTGGACCTGGATCATCGATTCCTTGTCGCCCGTCCAGGCGGTCTGGAAGACGGCGGCTCGGATCACTCGGCTCATCGGGACCTCCGGTCGCTCGGTGTGCAGTGAGCCTAGGAAGCGGACGAGCGCGCTTTGAGTGGCAGCGTGTCACGTCTGCCGGGGTGCGGCGTGTCACCGTGTCATCCGCGGACGATCCCATGTGTCACCGCCGTTGCCGCAGGTGGTCGCTCGTTTCAGTGGTGTTGCGCGTCGTGCGCGAGGAGTGCGATGTGCAGGGAGGCGGCCTGTTCGAAGTCGTCCAGGTCCACCCCCAGCCGTATCTGTATCGCCTCCAGGCGGCGGTACAGCGCGGGCCGGGAGACGTGGTGCAGCTGCGCGGTACGGGACTTGTTGCGGCCGGTCGCCAGGTACGTGCGCAGCACCGGCAGGAGGTCCTCGCCGGGGTCGCACAGCAGCCCCGCCAGCTCCCTCTCGGCGAACGACTGCACCTGCGGCTCGTCCCGCAACAGACGGATCAGGCCCCGCAGATGGACGTCCCGCAGCCGCACCACGGGCGGCAGGTCCAGGGCGGCGGCGGAGTCCGCCACCGCGTCCGCGACATGCCGTGCCTCGCGCAGCCCGGCGGGCACGTCCTCGAAGGAGGTACGGGCGCCGGCGGCCGCCACCACGACGGGCCCGTCCGCCGGTTCGGCGCGCAGCCGGGCCGCGAAGTGCGCGGTGAGCGCCTCGGCGTCCTGGTCACGGGCGAGGCTGAGCAGCACGGCGGTCGCGGTGGCCGACAGCTCCCCGGCGACGCCGGGCAGGCCGAGCAGCCGCAGCACGCGGTCCAGCGGGGCGGCCCGGCGGCCGTGCACGACGAGCGGCACGAAGGTGCGCCGGTTCACCGGCAGCCCGGCCGCCCGCGCCCGGGGCAGCAGGTGCCGGGCCGGTACGGCACCGCCGACCAGGTCGGTCACCAGGCTCAGCGCGGACTGTTCCTCCCAGGAACCGTCCGCGCCGCCGAGCATGCGGTGCAGCACCAGGGCCTCGGCGCCCCGGTCGGCGAGCAGCCGCCCGGTCTCCGTGTCGCCGCGGTAGCCGCACAGCACCAGCCGGCCCCAGTGCCCGCCCCGCCCGCCGAGCTCGGCGCGGATCCAGCCGTCGCCCTCGCTGCGGCCGGCCTGCCGGGCGATGCGCTCCCAGTCGCGCAGCACGTCGTCGACGGCCGGCCGCTCCCCCGCCGTGCCGAGGACGCGGTGGGCGAGGTTGGTGACGACGACGGGGCAGCCGCTGTGCCGGGCGATCTCGTCGAGCAGCCGCTGGAGCGGGGCGCCGCCGGTGATGAGTGCGGTGAGTTCGGTGCGGACCGCCTCGGACAGGCTGACGGCGGCGAACTTCCGCCGCACCAGCCGGGACTGGACCTCCTCGGTCAACTGGGCGAAGGGGAACGGGCGGTGGAGCACGACGAGGGGAAGCTGGCAGCGTTCGGCCACCCGCCGCATGGTCTCCGGCGGGGACGGGAAGGCCCGGCCGAGGCCCAGGACCACGGCGGAGGCCTCGGCGCGGTGCAGGGAGCGGACGTACTCCGCCTGCTTGTCCTCGTCGCCGGCGAGCAGCACCCCGGTGGTGAGCACCATCTCGCCGCCGCTGAGCATCACCCCGACGTCGGCCGCCTCGGCGACGTGCACCCAGCGCACCGGCCGGTCCAGCCGGCCGGCGCCGGCCACCACCTCGGGCTGTCCGGCGAGCACCCGCTCCAGGGCGAGGACCTGCCGGACCGAGAGGGACGGTGCCGGTGGCTCCCAGGTCGTCATGGCGGCGTCCTCCCGTGCGTGTGGGGCTACTGGATGCTCCTCAGGGCGTCCTCGAGGATCGCGGCGCCCTCCTCGGCCTCCGCGACGTTGAGGGAGAGCGGCGGGGCGACGCGCAGGGCGCTGGTGTCATGGCCGCCGCCCTTGCCGATGAGCAGGCCGCCCCTGCGGGCCGCCTCCAGGACGGCGGACGCCGCGGCCGGGTCGGCCTCGTCGGTGCCCGGTGTGCTGAGCTCGATGCCGATCATCAGGCCGCGTCCGCGCACCTCCCGGACGGCCGGGACCTGCGCGGCGGCGGCCCGCAGCCGTTCGATGAGCAGCCCGCCGACCCGGCGCGCGTTGCCCTGGAGGTCGTGTTCCAGGAGGTAGTTGAGGTTGGCCAGGCCCGCCGCCATGGTGATCTGGGTGCCGCCGAACGTCGAGATGCTGTTGGCGTCCAGGCAGTTCATGATCTCGGCGCGGGCGACGACCCCGCCGATGGACATGCCGTTGCCGATCCCCTTGGCGAAGGTCAGCATGTCGGGCGGGCCGCTGCGGCCGTGCGCCTGCCAGCCCCAGAAGTGCTCGCCGGTGCGGCCCCATCCGGTCTGCACCTCGTCGGCGATCCACAGGACACCGCGCTCGTGCAGCACCTCACGGAAGGCCGCGTAGAGCCCGTCGGGCGGGGAGGTGAAGCCGCCGACGCCCTGGATCGGCTCGGCGATCAGCGCGGCGGGCGGGCGGGTGTGTCCGAGGAGGTCCTTGAGGTCGTCGACGCAGGCGGCGACGAAGTCGTAGTCGTCGAGGCCGGCGAACGGGCCCCGGGTGCGGACCCCGCCGTGCACGTAGAGGGTCTGCAGCGGGGAGAGCGAGGTGGGGGACCAGCCGCGGTTGCCGGTGATGCCGACGGAGCTGAAGGAGCGTCCGTGGTAGCTGTTGCGCATCGCCAGGACCGTGTTGCTGCGGCGGTAGGTGGTGGCGAGCAGCAGGGCGGTGTCGTTGGCCTCGGTGCCGGAGGTGGTGAAGAAGACCCGGGCGTCGGGGATGCCGCTGAGCGTGGCGATCCGTTCGGCGAGGTCCACCATCGGCCGGTTGAGGTAGAGGGTGGAGGAGTGCAGGATCCGCCCGGCCTGTTCGGTCACCGCCTTGGTGACCTCGGGCAGGGCGTGGGCGGTCATGGTGGTGAGGATGCCGCCGAAGAAGTCGAGGTAGCGGTTGCCCCGGGAGTCCCAGACGTGGCGTCCCTCGCCATGGGTGATCTCGAGGGGCTCGTCGTAGTAGAGGGCGAGCCAGTCGGGCAGCACGGAGCGGTGGCGGCTCAGCAGGTCGTCGTTCACGGCCGCACCAGCCCTTCGTAGGCGTCGGGGCGGCGGTCGCGGTAGAAGGCCCACTGCTGCCGCACCTCGTCGACGAGGTCGAAGTCCAGTTCCCGGACCACCAGTTCCTCCTTGCTGTCGCTGGCGAGGTCGCCGACGAACTGTCCGCGCGGGTCGACGAAGTAGCTCGTGCCGTAGAAGTCGTTGTCCCCGTACTCCTCGACGCCCACGCGGTTGATGGCGGCGACGAAGTACTCGTTGGCCACGGCGGCCGCGGGCTGTTCCAGCTGCCACAGGTGGGCCGACAGACCGCGGTGCGTGGCCGACGGGTTGTAGACCAACTGGGCGCCGTTGATGCCGAGTTGCCGCCATCCCTCGGGGAAGTGGCGGTCGTAGCAGATGTAGACGCCGACCTTGCCCACGGCGGTGTCGAAGACGGGCCAGCCGAGGTTGCCCGGGCGGAAGTAGAACTTCTCCCAGAAGCCCTTCACCTGCGGGATGTGGTGCTTGCGGTACTTGCCGAGGTAGGTGCCGTCCGCGTCGATCACGGCGGCGGTGTTGTAGTAGTGGCCGGACTGCTCGATCTCGAAGACGGGGGCGACGACCACCATGCCGGTCTCGCGGGCGAGCTCCCGCATCCGGCGCACGGTGGGGCCGTCGGGGACCTCCTCGGCCCAGCGGTAGTGCTCGGCCTCCTGGACCTGGCAGAAGTAGGGGGCGTTGAACACCTCCTGGAACCCGATGACCTTCGCGCCCCGCCGGGCCGCCTCGCGGGCGTGCTCCTCGTGTTTCGCCAGCATGGACTCGGTGTCGCCGGTCCAGGTGGCCTGGACCAGGGCGGCGGTTACGACGTTGGGCATGAGCTGCTGCTCCTTCGACGCGACGTCAGCGCCTCTACGCCCGTAGAGACGGCCGTAGAGGGACGAACGTAAGCCTCCCGGACGGCCTTGCCAAGACCATCGTCGTGCGGGCCGTGGAGTCGATCCGGATTGACACCCCTGTGGGTGAGTCCGCCCGGCCGCCGGCCCCCGGTCAGGCGGCCAGTCCCGCCACGCGCAGGGCGTGCAGCACGTCCCAGTGCCGCTCCTCCGAGACGCCCCGGGCCGCCGTCAGCAGCAGCGGCACCAGGCGCCGGGGGTCGGGGGCCGCGGTGCGGGCGGCGTCCTGCGGGGTGCGCATCCGGACACAGGCGTCCAGCAGGGCCCGCAGCTCGCGGTGGCGGCTGCCTTCGGCCAGGGCGAGGGCGGCCTGGCCTATCTCGTCGGCCGGCCGTACGACGCCCTGCCGCAGGATCTGCTCGCCGTCCTCCGCGCGGCCCGCCTCGGTCAGCGCGTCGGCGGCGGCGACGAGGCGTTCGGCGGGCAGCGACGCGGCCGCCTCCCACAGCAGGGTCGCCCAGTCGGCCCCCAGTCCGGCCCGCTCCATCTCGTCGGCCAGCAGCGGGAACCGTACGGCGGGCCAGTAGGCGGCGTCGTTCAGCACGGCGTGCGCCTCGCCGGCGCGTCCCTCGCGGCGCAGTCGTACGAGGGTGCGCACCAGGTGTCCGGCCTGCCTCAGGTCTTCCACGCCGGCCCGCTCCCCGGCAGGCGGCCCAGCCTGCTCGGCCTCGTCCGCGGCGGCCCCGGCGAAGCGGGCGCCGCGGGAGACGGAGGCGGCGACGGGCAGTTCCGGGACGGCGGCGGCCGGCGCGACGACGGGCGCCTCCCCGCCGTCCTCCACCCCGGCGAACCGAGCACCGCCGCGCCGCCGCTTGCGGGGCGGCGCGGGCGGGTTGCCGTCGGCGGGCGGGGCCGGCGGGACGTGCTGCTGCGCGGCGCGCAGTTCGGGAGGTACGGGTTCGGGGGCCGGGTACTGCTCCTGCCGTGAGCGGGGCGGAGCCGGCCGCGAGTGCTCCGCCTCGACGCTCGGCTCCGGGCGACGCCCGCGCGGGGCGGGGCCCGGGGCCGAGCGGTCTCCGTGCCCGGTGGCGTCCGGGGCTGGGCCCGTGTGCCGCTGCGGACCGGGAGCCGGGATCGGGCGATACCCCGGCTGGGCCGCATCCGCGGCCGGGCCTACGTGCTGCTGCGGGCCGGGGGCTGGAGTCGGGCGCCGTCCCGGCCCGGGGGCCGGGTTCGCGTGCTGCCGCGGACCGGGCCCGGCCGGGGTCGGGCGACCCTGCCGGGTCCGGTCCGAGTCCCAGTTTCCGTGCTGCTGCGGGGCGGGACCGGAGCGGCTCGGGGTGGCGGGGCCGAGCGGGGCAGGACCGCCCGGCGACGCGGCACCGGCGGGGTGCGCGGGACCGCCCGGTGACCCAGGGCCGGCGGGGTGCGCGGGACCGCCCGGCGACGTAGGACCGGCGGGGTGTGACGAGCCGCCCGGCGACGTAGGACCGGCGGGGTGCGCGGGACCGCCCGGCGACGCGGGACCGGCGGGGTGTGACGAGCCGCCCGGCGACGTAGGACCGGCGAGGTGCGCGGGACCGCCCGGTGACCCAGGACCGGCGAGGTGCGCGGGACCGCCCGGTGACCCAGGGCCGGCGGGGTGCGCGGGACCGCCTGGCGACGCGGGACCGGCGGGGTGCGCGGGACCGCCCGATGACCCAGGGCCGGCATGCGGGGCGGCGTCGCTCCGTGCTGCCGTGCCGGTGGGACAGGACGCGTACCGGTCCGTGGGAGCCGTGTTCGTGCGGGTGCGCCGGTCGAGGGCCGCCATACGGGCGGTGAGTTCCGCGCAGCGGGCGGCCGCACGGCGGTGGTCGTCCTCGGCCCAGGCGAGGTCGTTGCCGAGGGCGTCGGCTTCCTCGCGGCCGGCTGCCGAGGCGAGCCGGCGCGTCAGCTCGGCGCGGCGGTCCGCCGCGTACCGCTGCTCGCGCAGCATGACGTCGAGCCGGTCACTCAGGGCCTGCCGGGCACCGGGCCGGCCGTCGAACGCGGTGGTCGCCTCGGCGTACAGCAAGCGCGCCCGCGGAGCCTCCGCCTCGGCGACCGCGGGTCCATGGGCGGCGGCGAGATCCTGGAGCAGGGACTCCACCACGTCCCAGGGCGGCGGTTCGCGTCCTTCGAGACACGCCCGCATGCCGTCGGGGTCGCGCTGCCAGAACACCAGGCACCAGCCCGCGTACCGGTCCAGCCGTGCCAGCAGGTCCCGCAGGTGGTCCGTGAACTCCCGGACGGCGTCCGGAAGTTGCTCCGCAGCCATAGTCAACTCCCGCCGGATTCCGGAGTACTCGACTCCGTAGGTAACACCCGGCGTGTTACGGCGGCGCTACGGCGAGTTTACCGGCGGGGTGCGGACACGGCACCGGGAGCGGCGCCACCCCCGCTCAGGCGGCGATCGACGCGTCCGGGGTGTCCGGCACCTCCTGCGGCGCGCAGCGACCGATCAACGCGTCCATCGACAGCCCGAGCGCGCCGGCCAGCGCGGCCACGGTGAAGAACGCGGGGGTCGGGGCCCGCCCCGTCTCGATCTTGCGGAGGGTCTCCGCGGAGATGCCGGCGCTCGCGGCGACGTCCGCCATGCTGCGGGATCCGCGCGCCTCGCGCAGCAGCCTGCCGAGCCGCTCGCCGCGTTCGCGCTCTTCGGGGGTCAAGGGGGTGCGCACCATGCCCCCATTCTAATACCGGTATAGTAATTGGCATGGTGGAGCTCAAGACCGACGCATCGATCGATGCCATGTACGAGGCCGGACAGGTCGTCGCGAGCGCGCTGACGGCCGTACGGAAGGCCGCCGGCGTGGGCGTGTCCCTGCTGGAGCTGGACGAGGTGGCCCGGGAGGTGCTGAACGTGGCGGGCGCGACCTCGCCGTTCCTGGGGTACCGGCCCTCGTTCGCGCCCACGCCGTTCCCGGCCGTGATCTGCGCGTCCGTCAACGACGCGATCGTGCACGGCATCCCGGACGGTTACCGGCTGCGTGACGGGGACCTCGTGTCCATCGACTGCGGCGCCCAGCTGGGCGGCTGGGCCGGGGACTCGGCGATCAGCTTCGTGGTGGGGACCCCGCGCCCGGCGGACACCCGGCTGGTCGAGACGGCCGAGCGGGCGCTCGCGGCGGGCATCGAGGCCGCCGTCGTCGGCAACCGCATCGGCGACATCGCACACGCCATCGGCACCGTGTGCCGCGGCGCGGGCTACGGGATCATGGAGGACTACGGGGGCCACGGCATCGGCCGGCACATGCACGAGGACCCGCCGGTGCCGAACGAGGGCCGGCCGGGACGCGGGCTGCCGCTGCGGCACGGCATGGTTCTGGCGATCGAGCCGATGCTGATCGCCGGCGGCACGGACGCGTACCACGCCGCCCCGGACGGCTGGACCCTCCGCACCAACGACGGCACCCGCGCGGCCCACACGGAACACACGGTCGCGATCACGAACGCGGGACCCCGCGTCCTGACGGCGCGGGACTGAAGCGGGGGCCGGCCCGGCAGCCGGGCCGGCCCTTTCCGTGGGTGACGGAGCCCGATGCCGATGCCAACAACCGGCGCCGCACCGCGCCCGGCGGTGGGCCCGCGTCGTACGGTCCCGGCCCGCGGCGCCTCACCCGCCCCGATACCCGGTGCGAGCCGCCTCACCCCACCCCGACACCGGGCTCACCCGGCGACAGCCCGGTGCGCGCCGCCTCGTCGCACCCCGGCGGCGGGCCTGCGTGCACGGTCCCGGCCCGCAGCCGCCTCGCCGCGCCACGGTGCCGTGTCTGCGCGGTGGGGGCCCTGTCTGCCACCCCTCGCCACGGCGTCGCGCCGGAGCTGACCGGCACGGTTCCCTCCCGGTGCCGTGCCGGTTCCGCCCGGTGCCGATGCCGGTCGCAAGCGGTGCCGGCCCGTGCGCGGGGCGCCACCCCACGCGGGGCCGCGCGCGGGGCGCCGGCCCCCTCCCCTGCCGTGCGGCGCCCGGGATTCCCCCGCCGGGGACGAACCTGAACATGCCCGCCCATACGGATCGTGTCATCGTGGGATGAGCGCGGCTCGGCCGGGTTACCCGGCTCCGGCACGTCGACCCAGCGAAGGAACGGATGACGATGACGAGTGGTTTCGTCGGCCCGGAGGGTGACCCGTTCGCAGAATTCCTCGCCCGCTTCTTCGGCGGACAGCGCCCCCGCCAGATCGACATCGGCAGGCTTCTCAGCCAGCCCGCCCGGGAACTCGTGCGCGGCGCCGCCCAGTACGCGGCCGAGCACGGCAGCCGTGACCTGGACACCCAGCACCTGCTGCGTGCCGCCCTCTCCGCCGAGCCGACCCGGAGTCTGCTCAGCCGGGCGGGCGCGGACCCGGACTCGCTGGCGTCCCAGATCGACGACCGGTCCGGGCCCGTGCAGCACCCTCCCGGCGAGGCCCCACCGCCGACCTCGCTGTCCCTGACGCCCGCCGTCAAACGGGCGCTGCTGGACGCGCACGAGATGGCGCGGGCGAGCGGGGTCGGCTACATCGGCCCCGAGCACGTGCTCAGCGCCCTCGCCTCCAACCCCGACTCGGCGGCCGGCCACATACTGAACGCGGCCCGCTACACCCCCTCAGGCCCGCCCGAGGCGCCGGAGGCCCAGCAGCCCCGCACCGAGCGCCCCCGGCCCTCGTCGGGCACCCCGACGCTGGACAAGTACGGCCGTGACCTCACCACGCTGGCCCGCGAGGGCCGTATCGACCCGGTGATCGGGCGGGACGTCGAGATCGAGCAGACCGTCGAGGTGCTGTCCCGGCGCGGCAAGAACAACCCCGTGCTGATCGGTGACGCGGGCGTCGGCAAGACCGCCGTGGTGGAGGGGCTGGCCCAGCGGATCGCCGAGGGGGACGTGCCCGACATCCTCCTCGGCCGGCGGGTGGTCGCCCTGGACCTGACCGGCGTGGTCGCCGGCACCCGGTACCGGGGCGACTTCGAGGAGCGGATGAACAACCTCGTCGACGAGATCCGCGCCCACTCCGACCAACTGATCGTCTTCATCGACGAACTGCACACCGTGGTCGGCGCGGGAGGCGGCGGCGAGGGCGGTTCGATGGACGCCGGCAACATCCTCAAGCCGGCCCTGGCCCGCGGCGAGCTGCACATCGTCGGCGCGACGACCCTGGAGGAGTACCGGCGGATCGAGAAGGACGCGGCCCTGGCCCGCCGCTTCCAGCCGATCATGGTGCCCGAGCCGACACCCGCGGACGCGATCGAGATTTTGCGCGGCCTGCGGGACCGCTACGAGGCGCACCACCAGGTCCGTTACACCGACGAGGCGCTGGTCGCGGCCGTGGAGCTGTCCGACCGCTACCTCAGCGACCGGCGGCTGCCGGACAAGGCGATCGACCTCATCGACCAGGCGGGTGCCCGGGTGCGGCTGCGGGCCCGTACCAAGGGCACGGACGTCCGCGCGATGGAACGGGAGGTCGAGCAGCTGACCTGCGACAAGGACCAGGCGGTCGCGGACGAGCAGTACGAGCAGGCCATGCATCTGCGGGACCGCATCACGGAGCTGAAGGAGCGCATCTCGCAGGCCGGCGGCGGCGACGAGGTCGACGAGGGGCAGAGCCTGTGGGTGGACGCCGAGGCGATCGCCGAGGTGGTGGCCCGGCAGACGGGCATCCCGGTCAGCAGGCTCACCGAGGAGGAGAAGGACCGTCTGCTGGGACTGGAGCAGCATCTGCACCAGCGGGTGGTGGGCCAGGAGGAGGCCGTACGGGTCGTCTCGGACGCCGTGCTGCGCTCCCGCGCGGGCCTGTCCAGCCCGGACCGGCCGATCGGCAGCTTCCTGTTCCTCGGCCCGACCGGCGTCGGCAAGACGGAGCTGGCGCGGGCGCTCGCCGAGGCGTTGTTCGGCAGCGAGGACCGGATGGTCCGGCTCGACATGAGCGAGTACCAGGAGCGGCACACGGTGAGCCGCTTGGTCGGCGCCCCGCCCGGGTACGTGGGGCACGAGGAGGCGGGTCAGCTCACCGAGGTGGTGCGCAGGCACCCGTATTCGCTGCTGCTGCTCGACGAGGTGGAGAAGGCTCACCCGGACGTCTTCAACATCCTGTTGCAGGTGCTGGACGACGGCCGGCTGACCGACTCGCAGGGCCGCACGGTGGACTTCACCAACAGCGTGATCGTGATGACCAGCAACCTCGGTTCCGAGGTCATCACCCGGCGCGGCGCCACCCTGGGCTTCGCGACCGGCGGTGCGGAGGCCGACGAGGAGGCGCGGCGGGAGCAGATCCTGCGGCCGCTGCGGGACCACTTCCGGCCCGAGTTCCTCAACCGGATCGACGAGATCGTGGTGTTCCGCCAGCTCACGCCCGAGGAACTGCGCCAGATCACCGACCTGTTGTTGGAGAGCACCCGCCGCCGGCTGAAGGGCCAGGACATCAGCGCCGACTTCACCGACGCCGCCGTGGACTGGCTGGCCGAACGCGGTTACGAACCGGAGTACGGTGCCCGGCCGTTGCGCCGCACCATCCAGCGGGAGGTCGACAACCAGTTGTCCCGGCTGCTGCTGGACGGCCGGGTGCAGGAGGGTGGCCGGGTGACGGTGGACGCGCAGGACGGGCGTCTGGTGTTCCGTACGCAGGAGACGCCGGCTCCCGAGCTCTGACCCGCCGGTACGGCACGGCCCGGCACCCCCGGTCAGGGGTGCCGGGCCGACGGGTGTGAGGGGCCGGCGGATGACGGGCCGCTACCGCCTCGGGTGGACGACCATCGCCGAGCCGCCGCCCCGGCGGACCTTCTCCGCCGCGGCGAGCCAGGCTCCGCCGGGCAGCCGCTGCACGCCGGTCGTGGCGCCGATCTCCGGGTTCTCCCGGAAGGAGTGCCCGATGGCCTCCAGACGCTGCCTCAGCTCGCTGGTGAAGAGCCCGGGTTCGAGCTCGGTCTGCGCGGCGTTGCGCTGGCTGGCGCGCGGCGCGGCGATCGCGTCGACGAGCGGCAGGCCACGGTCGAGGAAGCCGGTGAGGGTCTGCAGCACGGTGGTGATGATGGTGGCGCCGCCGGGTGAGCCGAGCGCCACCACCGGCCGGTCGTGCCGGTCGAGCACGATCGTCGGCGCGATGGACGAGCGGGGCCGCTTGCCGGGGCCGGGCAGGTTCGGGTCGTGGACGGCGGGGTTCGCCGGGGCGAAGGAGAAGTCCGTCAGCTCGTTGTTGAGCAGGAACCCGCGTCCGGGGACGGTGATGCCGCTGCCGCCGGTCTGCTCGATGGTGAGTGTGTAGGCGACGACGTTGCCCCACCGGTCGGCGGTGGTCAGGTGCGTGGTGTTCTCGCCCTCGTACGTCGTCGGCGCGGCCGTGCCGCCCGTCGCGCACGGCGTCGGGTGGCGGGGGTCGGCGGGCGCGACCGGGCTGGTGAGGACGGCGTCGTCCTTGATCAGGCAGGCGCGTGAGTCCGCGAACCGCTGCGAGAGCAGTTCCTTCGTCGGTACGTCCTCGAAGGCGGGGTCGCCGACCCAGCGGCCCCGGTCGGCGAACGCGATGCGGCTCGCCTCGATGAACCGGTGCAGGTAGCGGACGTCGCTCGCCTTCGACAGGTCGGTGCGCTCCAGGATGTTGAGCGCCTCGCCGACCGTCGTGCCGCCGGAGGACGAGGGCGCGATGGAGTAGACGTCGAGACCCCGGTACGAGGTCTTGGTCGGGGGCTGGGACTTGGCACGGTAGGCGGCGAGGTCGCGCAGCGACAGGTCGCCCGGGCGCGCGTTCCAGCCCGACGCCGGGTCCACGGGCGGCTTGTTGACCGTGTTCACGATGTCGCGGGCGAGGTCGCCCCGGTACAGGGCGTCGACACCCTTGCGGCTCAGCTCGCGGTAGGTGCGGGCCAGGTCGGGGTTCTTGAAGGTGGAACCGACGGCGGGGAGTTCACCGCCCGGCAGGAACAGCTTCGCGGTGTCGGGGAAGTACCGGAAGCGGCTCTCGTTGGCGGCGGTCTGCGAGCGGAAGGTCCCGTCGACGGTGAAGCCGTCGCGGGCGAGCCGTTCGGCGGGCTCGAGGACCGTGCCGAGCTCCCTCTTGCCCCACTTGTCGAGCGCCCGCTGCCAGGTGGCGGGGGTGCCGGGGGTGCCGACGGCGAGTCCGCTGCTGACGGCCTCGGCGAACGGGATGGGCGTGCCGTTCTCCAGGAACAGGCCGGAGTCGGCGGTCAGCGGGGCGGTCTCGCGCCCGTCGAGGGTGTGCACGGTGCGGGACCGGGCGTCGTAGTACACGAAGTAGCCGCCCCCGCCGATGCCGGCCGAGTAGGGCTCGGTGACGCCGAGCGCGGCGGCGGTGGCCACGGCCGCGTCGACGGCGTTGCCGCCCCTGCGCAGGACCTCGATACCGGCCGCGGTGGCGTCCGAGTCGACGCTGGAGACGGCGCCGCCGTGACCGACGGCCACCGGCACCTTGGGCATGGGCCGGGCGTGTGGGGCGGGCTCGCCGCGGGGGGTGGGCGGCGCGGCCGCCCCCACCGACACGACGGCGGCGGTGACCGCGAGGACCGCGAGATTCCGTGCGACAGGGCGACGCATCCGCACCTCCAGTAAAGGGCCGTGCGGGCAGCTTAGTTCGTCGCCATGCCCGCGTCAGGGAGGCCGTACCGGGCGTGCCGCGCCGAGCGGCCCACGGACGTACGGGGGCGAACCGCCGCGGGTGGGCCCGGCCGGCCGCGTCCATACCCGGGCGTCGAACACGGGTTTGCCCGGGACCGCTAGCATGCGCGCCCATGAATGACGACGTGCGCAACATCGTGCTCGGTCTGGTGGCCGCGGGCATCAGCGCCAGCCTGGGCTGGATCGCCCGTACCTACCTCTGGAAGCGCAAGCTCCGGCGCAAGCAGGCATTCTTCGGACTTCCTGACAACTCCGAGTCGTTGCTCGTCGTCAACCGCGACCCGGCGACGGCGGAACCCGCGGTGCACCGCTTCGACGTGTTCGCGCTGCTCGAACTCTCCGCACTGATCAAGGACTGCGGGGCGCACGCGCAGGTGGTCACCCAGGACGCGGCGCACCAGGGGTTCGGCGAGCGGACGGAGTTCTGCGTCGGCGGGCCGGGGTCGAACCGGCGGATGGTCGCGCACATGGCGGCGATGCTGCCGGGTGTACGGGTCAACGTGGACCCGGAGCCGGGCCCGGACCGCGGCGCCTTCCGGATAGGCTCCGACCTCTACCGCATGGAGCCGGGCGTCTCCGAGTACGTCCTGCTGGCGCGGCTGACGGCGGGGGAACGGCGGGACACCCGGCCGGTGTTCCTCTTCTGCGGCCAGCGGGCGATCACCAACCAGGCCGCGACCCGGTACCTCGCCCGCAACCACGAGCGGCTGGCCCGCAAGTACGGGTCCGGTTCCTTCGTGCTGCTCCTGAAGGTGATCAACTCGCAGGCGTACGGACCCGATGTGGTGGAGCTGGTGGCGGACGTCAGCAAACCCGCGCAGACGGCACTGCCGGCTCCGGATCCGGCCCCGCGCACGTCCCACCGCGCGGACTGACCGGGGTCCGCCGGCCTCAGGCTCCCCTGGGAGGCGGCCTGGGCCCCGTAGGGGGCGGGTGGGGCACCACCCGCCCGGCGCGCAGCTGACCTTCTCCTCGTCGGCGGGCGACCGTGGTTTCGGTCGCTGCCGCCGCGAGCAGTGATCACCGGCTGCCGCCGGACGGGTCCGGCCTGTGTGATCCGCCGCCCCGGCTGGGCGGGCGGTCCCCTCCCGGAGGCGGTGTCCCCGCTTGCACCGCGAAGTCTCTCCCCCCACCGGGACGGAGGGAACATCGTAGTCGAGGTCCGGACGGACCGGTTTCCGTACGTCATGTGGTCGCCGCAACGTATCCGGGCAAGATCGCCAGGACGACGCGACACGCACTTTTCGGTCATAAGCCGTATTTACGGCGGGTGATGGGGCGCGCGAGCGGGGCGCGTGTCAGTCCTCCGCGACCTCGGCGTACCACTGCGACAGCTCCGGCACGCCGTCGGCCGCCCACCGGTGCCCCGCGTCCACGACGTCGAACTCCCGTCCGCCGGTGAGGTGTACGACCGGCTGGCCGTCGGCGCGGAGCTCCCAGGCCGCGCCCGGCACGGTGCGCACGATGACGGTGCCGAGGTACAGACCCGCGTCGTTGCCCAGCCAGTCGGAGGTGTCCTCGTCGTCCCGCCACCTGGGGACCAGCTGGTCCAGCGCCTCCAACGAGGCCGGGCTGTCGTCGAGTCGGACTCCCGCCCCGTACGCCTGGGAGCGCAACAGCGCGCACTCCGCCAGGAGTTCCGCGAGACCCGCCGGATCGGGAAGTTCGTCCTTCCGGCGCCGCTTGCCCAGGAACGGGATCTTCATTTCTCCAGCCTGTCATTCGAACCGCCGCGCGCAAACAGGCGCGCGGGGTCCTTCGACGGCCGGCCGGGCCTTGTTACACGTCCAGGTCGACCACGACCGGCGCGTGGTCCGAGGCGCCCTTGCCCTTGCGCTCCTCACGGTCGACGTAGGAGTCGGTGACCGCCTTGGCGAACGGCTCGTTGCCGTAGACCAGGTCGATGCGCATGCCGCGGTTCTTGGGGAAGCAGAGCTGGCGGTAGTCCCAGTAGGTGTACGGGTGGTCGTACTTGAGGGGGCGCGGGACCACGTCCGACAGGCCGGCCTCGCGCAGGGAGGCGAGGGCGGCCCGCTCGGCGGGCGTGACGTGGGTGGCGCCCTCGAAGGCGGCGCGGTCGTAGACGTCGTCGTCGGTCGGGGCGATGTTGTAGTCGCCGAGGACCGCGAAGGGGCGGTCGCCCGCCGCGTCGCCGGCCACGGCCGCCTTCAGCGCCTCCAGCCACTGCAGCTTGTACGCGTAGTGCGGGTGCTCCACCTCGCGGCCGTTGGGCACGTAGACCGACCAGACGCGGACCGGGCCGCAGGTCGCGGAGACGGCGCGGGGTTCGACGGAGCCGTCGTACCCGGGGTCGCCCGGGAGCCCCTTGACGACGTCCTCCAGGCCGACGCGGGAGAGCACCGCCACGCCGTTCCACCGGCCGGTGGCGTGCACCGCGGACTCGTACCCCAGCTCGCGCAGCTGGTCCACCGGGAACTGGGCCTCGGCGACCTTGGCCTCCTGGAGGCACAGCACGTCCGTGCCGCTGCTCTCCAGCCAGGCCAGGAGCCTCGGCAGGCGGGCGGTGATCGAGTTCACGTTCCAGGTCGCGATGCGCATGCCTCACAACCTACCCGCCGGGTCCGACAACGCTCGACCGGCGGCCGCCGGCTGTGGACGACCGCGCCGACGGGCCCCGCGCGGTCAGAGTTCGACCGCTCCCCCGGGGGCCAGGCGCAGGTGCTCGGAACCACCGAGGGCGCCGATCTGGCGGTCGTAGACGGGCCGGGCGAGGTCGGCGAGCAGCGCGTCGTGGATGTCGTACGCCCGTTCGGGACGGACCTCGCGGACGTAGTCGATCACCTCGGCGATCTTGTTCCAGGGTGCCATGACGGGCAGCATCAGCGTCTCGACGGGGTGGCCGGGGACGGTGAGCGCGTCGCCGGGGTGGAACAGCTTCCCGCCGTCGACGAGGTAGCCGACGTTGGTGACGCGCGGGATGTCCGGGTGGATCACGGCGTGCAGTTCGCCGTGGACCTGCACGTCGAAGCCGGCGGCGGTGAAGGTGTCACCGTGCCCGACGGTGTGCACACGGCCCGGGAACGCGGCGGAGATCTGGTCGGCGACCGACTTGAGGGTCCAGATCTCGGCCGCCGGGTTGGCCTCCATCGCGGTGCGCAGCCGGCCCTCGTCGAAGTGGTCCGGGTGCTCGTGGGTGACCAGCACCGCGTCCGCGCCGACGGCGGCGTCCTCCTCGCTGAACCCTCCCGGGTCGAGGACGAGGACGCGTCCGTCCTTCTCCAGCCGGACGCAGGAGTGCGACATCTTGATGAGCTTCATGGCTCCATCGTGCATCCGGTGCCCGGAGCGGCGCGCGGGGGACCGGACCCGCTGCCGCGTCACTCCGGCGGCGTGGTCTCCTCGCGCACGACCTGCTGGGCCACCCGGAAGGCGCCGCTGGCCGCGGGGACGCCGCAGTAGACGGCCGCCTGCAGCAGCACCTCCTTGATCTCGGCCGGGGTGAGCCCGTTGCGCAGCGCGGCGCGGGTGTGCACGGCGAGTTCGTCGAGGTGCCCGCCCGCGACCAGGGCGGTCAGCGTGACGCAGCTGCGGGTGCGGCGGTCGAGTCCCGGGCGGTCCCAGACCTCGCCCCAGGCGTACCGGGTGACCAGCTCCTGGAAGTCCTCGGAGAAGGCGTCGGTCTGCTCCAGGATCCGGTCGACGTGCGCGTCGCCCAGCACCTCGCGGCGCACCTTGATGCCGGTGTCGTACGGGTGCGCCCTGCGCCTGCGGGGGGCGGCCGGGGCGATCTCGGCGACGGGGGCGGGCTGCGCGGGGGCGACGGCCGGGACGGGCGGGCGGGGCACGGCGGCGGGCATGACGACGTGGCCGGTCGCGTTGTCGGGAAGGGGCTGCCAGGCGGTGGAGAAGTGCCGGACCAGCAGGTCGGTGACGGCGGCGGGCTGCTCCACCGGCACCAGGTGGGAGGCGCCGGGTACGACGGCGAGCCGGGCGTCCGGGATGCCGGCGACCAGGGTGCGGGCCTCGGCGGGGCCGGTGACCTGGTCCTCGGAGCCCACCAGCACCAGGGTCGGAACGCCGACGCTGCCGAGGCCCGCCCGGACGTCGAAGGAGGCGAGCGCCTCGCAGGCGGCGATGTAGCAGCCGGGGTCGGTGGTGCGGACCATCTGCACGGCCCACTCGGTGATCGCGGGCTGGGCGGCGGCGAACCCGCCGGTGAACCAGCGTTCGGGCGCCGAACGGGCGATGGGGTCCAGGCCGTTGGTCCGCACGATCACCCCGCGCTGCCGGAACTCGTCCGCGGTGCCGAAGCGGGGCGAGGCGGCGATCAGCGCGAGGGACGCGAGCCGCTCGGGGTGGCGCAGGGCCAGCTCGATACCGACGGCACCGCCGAGGGCGCAGCCGGCGTACCCGAAGCGCTGCACGCCGAGACCTTCGAGGGTGGCGAGCAGCCGGGTCGCGAGGTCGGTGACCGAGGCCGCGGGGTGGGCGGGGGCGCCGCCGTGCCCCGGGAGGTCGAACCGGAACACCCGCCACTGCTTCGTCAGCTCGGGAATCTGGCGGTCCCACATGTGCCAGGTGGTGCCCAGCGAGGGCCCCAGGATCAGAACCGGAGCGTCTTCTGGTCCGTCGAAGCGGTATTGCAGGGTGTTCGGTGCTGTCTCGCTCACCCGTCAGACCCTCTCACGTCTCACGCAATGTCACGTGGCCGGGGGAATCACCGACGGTCGACCGCCCCCCACGCCACGCCACGTCCGGTACTGCCGGAACCCTAATGGATGGAGCGGAGACTTCTCCGGCGCACGCTTCATCCCGGGCCTCCCGATACGACCGAAAAACACACGTTCGAACCGCCGTCCCGCTCGTTGCGCCACAGGAGCGGCCATGCATCCGCATGACACGTTCACGAACTCCGCACGATCCACGCCCGCCGCGAGCGCCCCTCCGGTGCGGCTACGCCAAGGAGCTCACGCGCGCCGGGACCGCACGGCGGACGTGCAGGCGTCTTCCGGGGCGGTCAGATCTTCGTCGCCGTGTCCGAAGGCCCGGGCGCCGATCGTGTCGACGGGGAGAGGACGCTGCGGCCGAGGGGATGAGGTGGTGGTCGACGCGCGTCGGGCCGTCCCGGTGGGTTCGGCGCTCGATCAGGCCGTTGTCCTGGAGACGGCGCAAGGCAGGCCGCAGGCCGGGGGGCTGGTGTGGGTCAGCGGGGTGCCAGGGTCTCCAGGGTCGTCACCGCCTCGGCCAGGCCCGTGGCGCGGGCCGTGCCGGGGACCGGGCGGCCCGACCAGCCGGGGCCGAGGGTGAGGACGTAGGGGCTCCGGCGGGCGCCGCGCACGCCCCACTCCATGGCGGCGACGTGCTGGGCCAGCGGGCGGCTCGCCGTGGCGCGGGACTGGGCCCACAGGGCGACGGCGGCCGGGCCGGTCCTGCGCACGGCCGCGATGAGCGACTCCACCGGCAGGGCGCCGCCGAACATCCGCACCGGGACGCCCCGTTCGGTCAGCGCGGCGGCCAGCACCTCCAGGGCGAGGGTGTGGTTCTCCCCGGCACGCAGGCGAGCACCGTGGTGGCGCCGGGGCGGTCGGGGACCGAGTCCGGTGTGCTGCGGCGGAGCGCGCCGGAGACGTGCCAGGACAGGAAGTGCTCGACCTCGACGTACCTCTCCCCCGAGCTCTCCCACTTGCGGCCGACGGCCTGCAGGGTCGGCACGATCACCTCGGTCCAGGCGGCGACCAGGCCGTGCTCGCGCATCGCGTCGAGCAGCAACCGCTCCAGCGCGGTCGCGTCGAGGCGCAGGGCCGCGCGGGCGATCCCCTTGCACTCCTGGCGCGCGTCGCCGAGGCTCAGGCCGCTGCCGGCCCGGGCGCGGGCGGGCGCGCGGCGGGCGGGCGGCGGCCGCGCCGGGCGGGCCGGGCCGCGGCGGACGGCTCCTCGGTGCGGGCCAGGCGCGCGGCCTCGGCGGGCGCCAGGCCCGTCGCGGTCAGCGCGCACATCCGCTCCAGCCGCGCCACGTCCGCCGGGGCCCACCTCCGGTGCCGGCCGCCGGTGTGCAGGTCGGGGCCGAGGCCGTAGCGGCTGTCCCAGGTGCGGACCGTGGTGGGTGCCACCCCGAGGCGCCTCGCCACCTCGCCCGTGGTCAGCCCGCCCTGCGGTACGTCCTCGCCGGCCCCGGGCCCGGCGTTCTCCGTGCGCTCGCTCATACGACCACTGTACGACGCACAAACGACGCATGTTGTCTGCGTCGGTTCTGTGTTCCGACACTGGGGTCAGTCCCGCAGCCGGCGGCGACTCCTTCGAAAGGGATGATCCCCATGCGCTCCCGTATCCCCGTTGCCCTCACCGCCTCGGCCGGCGCCTGCGCCCTCGCGCTCGGTGTCGGCGCACCCGCCATGGCCGCGTCCTCCGCCGCCCAGGACACCGCGAACGTGTCCGTCATGCACGGCATCCCCGGGATGACGGTCGACGTCTACGCGAACGGCGACGAGCTGCTCAGTGATTTCAAGCCCGGCACGGTGACCGAGCCGCAGTCCCTCGACGCCGGCACCTACGACATCCAGATCTTCGAGGCGGGCCAGGGCCCCGACGGCACGCCGGCCCTGGAGAAGGAGGTCAAGGTGGCCGAGGGCGACACCGCCACGATCGCCGCCCACCTCACGGCCGACGGCAAGCCCCAGCTGACCACGTTCGCCGACGACGTGTCCAAGGTCGACGCGGGCAAGGCGCGCCTGACCGTCCGCCATGTCGCCGCCGCCCCCGCCGTGGACGTCCGGGCCGGCGGTCAGCCCGTCTTCACCGGTCTGACGAACCCCGACGAGGACACCGCGGTGGTCGACGCGGGCACGGTCAACGCCGACGTGGTCCTCGCCGGTACGGACACCGTGGCCCTCGGCCCGGCCGACCTCAACCTGGAGGAGGGCAGCAGCACCGTCGTCTACGCCTGGGGCAGCGCCGAGGACGGCAACCTGGCTCTCGCCACGCAGAAGTTCGCCGGCATGGAGTCGATGCCGAAGGCCGTGCACGCGGGCGGCGACGGCGCCGCCGTCTCCGCCAACTCCACGGAGTGGACCCCGGCCTGGGCCGCCGTCGGCGGAGTCGTCGCCGTGGCCGGTGTGCTGGCGGCTCGCCGCTTCGGGGGCCGGCGTGGCTGACACCTCGCGCCGGCGCACCCGATCGGCCGTGACGGCCGCCGCCCTGGCGGTCGTCACGGCGTTCGTGCTCGGCTTCCTGCTGCTGACGCAGGCGCGGGAACCGGCTGCCCCCGTGGCCGACTTCGGCGCCGCGCCGTCGGCTCCGGCGGCCACGGCTGGTGCGTCCGCCGCGCCCCCGCCGCCTGTGGCCGACCGGCCCCGGGAGGCCGCACCCGAGCGGATCCTGGTGCCCGGTGCCGGTCTCGACGCCCGCGTCGACCTCGTGGGCGTGACTGCGCAGGGCGACATGACCGTGCCGGGCGACCCCGCCGTGGCCGGCTGGTACCGCTACGGTCCCGCGCCCGGCAGCTCCCAGGGATCGGCCGTGCTGGTGGGGCACCTGGACAGTGACACGGGTGACCTGGGCGAGTTCGCCGTACTGAGGGACGTACGGCCCGGGGACACCGTCGAGGTACGGCGGGCGGGGGACGGGCCGGTGACGTACCGCGTCGTGTCGCGCGTCACCGTTCCGAAGGACGAGCTGCCGCCGTCCGCCTTCCGCCGCGGCGGGCCCCCGGTGCTCACGCTCATCACCTGCGCCCCGCCGTTCGAGCCCGAGCGGGGCGGCTACCGGTCCAATCTCGTGGTCACCGCGGAGCCGGTGGTCAACTGACGGTTCCCGTGCAGGCGTTCGGAGTCCTTCGACCTCACTTCGCCCACACGGCAGTTCCCTGGCGCACGCATTCGATCATCCGGGGACATCCCCGAAAACCCGTGCCCTCGGGCCGGTGTCGCGCGCCTACGGTTCCAGCGCGGCCAGGGGCGGGTGGGCTGCCCCGTGGAGGCCGCCGCGAGCACACAACGACTGGAGAGGGAGACGCCCGTGGCAACTGTGGAAGTGTCGCTGAAGGACATCATGACCGTCGTCGAAGGAGCCCTGGGAGCGGCCGTCGTCGACTACTCGAGCGGCATGGCGCTGGGAACGCTGGGCGGGGGGAAGGACCTGGACCTCACCGTCGCGGCGGCCGGCAACACGGATGTGATCCGCGCCAAGGTGCGCACGATGGAGCTGCTGGGCCTCACCGGACAGATCGAGGACATCCTCATCACGCTGGAGTCCCAGTACCACCTGATCCGGCTGGTCACCGGCCGCAGCGGCAACGGCCTGTTCCTGTACCTCGTGCTGGACAAGTCCCGTTCGAACCTGGCGATGGCCCGCCACCAGCTCAAGCGGATCGAGGAACAACTGGAAGTGTGAACCGCCCCGGACCCCGGCCGACGCGCGCCCATGATGTGAAGAATTCTTCAAGTCGCCACATGAACATGGCCCCAAGCCATGGGCGCGCGTCACGCCGAGCCAGAAGGATCGGCGGCGAAGGACGGCACATCGTGCGGCGGCGCCCACGCCGGGCGCCGCCGCGCCCTGGAGAACATTCCCGACGCGGCAGGGAGCGCGCACCCATGCAAGTCCCCCTCTACCAGGCCAAGGCAGAGTTCTTCCGGATGCTGGGGCACCCGGTGCGCATCCGGGTCCTGGAGCTGTTGCAGCACGGGCCCGTGCCGGTGCGGGACCTGCTCGCCGACATCGACATCGAACCGTCCAGCCTGTCCCAGCAGTTGGCCGTGCTGCGCAGGTCCGGCATCGTCGTCTCGGTACGGGAGGGCTCCACCGTGACCTACGCCCTCGCGGGCGGCGATGTCGCCGAACTGCTCCGCGCCGCCCGCCGGATCCTCACCGAACTCCTGGCCGGGCAGAGCGAGCTGCTGGCGGAGCTGCGGCAGGTCGACGTGCCGGTGCCGACCGCGTCGGGGAGCGGGGACGGTTAGAAGCCCGTCAGAGGACGGGGACTCGAGAGCGGGGACGGCCGGGACCCCTCCTCACGGGTCGCCGAGGGCGTCGAGGCCGGTCAGGGCGCCGACCGGGTCCGGGTCGGGGGTGCCCCGCGGCCACCAGTCGTCCTGGTCCGGTTCCGACTCGTACGCGTACCAGAGGTGGTCGCGGCCCAGGCGGAGCTGGACATGGCCGCGCGGGTGGGTGAGGCGGTTGCGCCAGGGCCGGAAGGCGGGAAGGTCGGCGGCGAGCAGCAGGGGGCGGGCGCGGTCGAAGCGGCCGGCCGGGGGGTCCCAGGGCTCCTCCAGCACGGCCAGCCCGGTCGGGCCTCCCTGGCGCCAGGCGGCCACCGCGCGCGCCAGGTCGCCGGGGGCGCGGCCGGCGGCCCGGGCGAGGGAGGAGTACAGCGCGCGGGTGCCCGCGGTCAGTCCGGAGCCGGGGCGGGCGGCGGCCAGTCGCACCGCGTCGTGCCACAGGGTGAGCGGGCCGACCGGGTCACGGCCGGTGGTGAGCAGGGCGTGCGCGCGGGCGGCGGCGTCGGTGGCGAGCTGGTCCAGCGCGAACGGGTCGGGCCCGCCGGGCGATGCCGGGTAGACGGGCGGCTGCTCCGGGTGCGGCGGCGGGGGCAACGGCGCTGGTGGCGGCGGGAGTTCGGGGCCGCGCCGGGCCAGGGCGTCGGTGGCCCGTATGCCGGGCAGCGGCTCCGGTTCCTTCCCCTGGACGGCACGGGCGGCGCGGGCCGCGCTGAGCCGGGACAGCGCGTCGATCACCTGGCGCTCGCTCCGCCCCCGCAGCAGGAGCAGCACGAACGGGTCCGCGTCGAGCAGCCGCGCGGTCTGGTAGCAGAGGGCCGCCGCGTGCTTGCACGGGTGCCCGGAGTCGGGACAGCTGCACCGCGGGGCGAGGTCGCCGGGGCCGGGCAGCAGCGGGACCCCGCAGTCGGCGAGGGACTGCGGCATCTCCTTGTCCAGCAGCGCCGCGATGTGGCCGGGGCGTTCGGCGGCGGCGTCCAGGAACCGCTCCCAGTCGGCGTCGTCGAACGTCCGCAGCCGCACCTGCACCCGGTAGGGCCGGGCGCGGCTGCCCCGGACGTACGCGAGGACCAGTCCGGGCGTGACGGTGATAGCGTCGACGTGTCCCTGTTCGGCGTAGCCGCGTCCGCGGGCGAGCCGGGCGGGGTCCAGCGCGCCGTCCTCCAGGGCGGTCACCCACGCCCTGCCCCACCAGGTCTCGGCGAACCGCCCGGCGCCGTCCGAGGAGCGGGGCGGGAACGGCGGGAAGGTACGGCGCAGGTCGCCGTCCCGCGCGGGGGCGGCCATGGAGGACGGGGCGACGGGGGACGCCGCCGCCGGTTCGCCGGTGAACCGTGCGCCTCGCGCGGTCCCGGACGCGGGGTGCTCGCGGGCGGGCGGCTCGGTATCCGGCCTGCGACCCGGAACGTCGCCCGGTGCGTCCGGGGCCGGGTCGTCCGCCGTGTCGGGCATGCGGAAGGCGTCGGCGAGGGTCTCCCGGATCTCCCGCGCGCGGCGGTCGGCGGCACGGTCGCCCCGCGTGGTGCGTGGCACCCTGGGCGCGGGTGCCGGCGCCCGTCGGGTGCGCATGGCCTCGTCCACCTGTTCGCGGGCGCGGGCCCGCGCGGCTTCCTCGCGTGCGGCACGCAGCGCCTCCCGCGCGATGTCACCGGGGCGGTGGGCCGACGGCTCCGCGCCGTCGCCGGTGGCGGGGGTGGCGGCCTCCGTCTGCTGGGCGGAGCCGGCGCCGTCCTCCGGGCCGGGGGCGGGGGTCTCGACCGGGTTCGGGCGCGCTTCGTCGGTTGTCCCGTCCTCGGCGGGAGACGGGCCTCCGGTCGCCGTGACCTCCGTATCCTCCGTGTCCTCCGTGACCGTCGTGTCCGCGTACGGGGGCACGTCACCCGTCGGCCCTCCGGCCACCGCGTCCGAGGCCGGCCGGGGCTCGTCGGCCACCTCCGCGGCGGCCTCGGCGCCGGACTCCGGCCCGGGTCGCGGCTCCGGTGGCGGCTCGGCAGAGGCACCCCGCCGTGCCCGCAGCGCGCGGTGCAGGGCCTCCCGGGCCGCGTCGGACGGACGCGGGGCGTGAGGCGCCGGGGATGCCTCCCGGACCGGCGAGGGCTCCTCCCCCGCCGACGACCCGTCCCGCACCCCGCCCCGCGACTCGTCCTGCGAGGTCTCCCCCTCCGGCGCCCGCGCCCGCGCCGCGCGCAGCGCCTCCCGCGCCTCCTCCGACGGCCGGGGTGTCATGCCGACCTCCGCAGGGACACCAGGTCGGACAGATCACGGTCGGACAGCTCGGTGAGCGCGGACTCGCCCGAGCCGAGGATCGCGTCGGCGAGGGCCCGCTTGGACTGAAGCATCTCCGCGATGCGGTCCTCGACCGTGCCCTCGGTGACCAGCCGGTGCACCTGGACGGGCTGCGTCTGGCCGATGCGGTACGCGCGGTCGGTGGCCTGCTCCTCCACCGCCGGGTTCCACCAGCGGTCGAAGTGGACGACGTGACCCGCCCGGGTCAGGTTCAGTCCCGTCCCCGCCGCCTTGAGCGAGAGCACGAGGACCGGCACCGCACCGCTCTGGAAGCGGTCCACCATCCGCTCCCGCTCGGGCACCGGCGTACCGCCGTGGAGCAGGTCGACCGGGACGGCGCGCTCGGCGAGGTGGCGGGTGATCAGGCGGGCCATGCCGACGTACTGGGTGAAGACGAGGGCCGAGCCGTCCTCGGCGAGCACGGTGTCCAACAATTCGTCCAGCAGGGCGAGTTTGCCGGAGCGGGCGGCGAGGCGGTCGCCGGCCGGGGCGTGTTCCTCCTTCAGGTACAGCGCGGGGTGGTCGCAGATCTGCTTGAGCGCGGTCAGTAGCTTGAGCACCAGCCCGCGGCGCCCCATACCCTGCGCGGTCTCGATGGCGAGCATCGACTCGCGCACCACCGCCTCGTACAGCGCTGCCTGTTCGCGGGTGAGCGGCACCGGATGGTCCGTCTCCGTCTTGGGCGGGAGCTCGGGGACGATGCCCGGGTCGGACTTCTTGCGCCGGAGCAGGAAGGGGCGGACGAGACGGGCCAGCCGCTCGACCGCCTGCTCGTCCTCGCCGGTCTCCACCGCGCGCGCGTGCCGGGCGCGGAAGGACTTCAGCGGGCCGAGGAGCCCGGGGGTCGTCCAGTCCAGGAGCGCCCACAACTCGGAGAGGTTGTTCTCCACGGGGGTGCCGGTGAGGGCGACCCTGGCGGGGGCCCTGATGGTGCGCAGCGCCTTGGCGGTCGCCGAGTGCGGGTTCTTGACGTGCTGCGCCTCGTCGGCGACGACCATGCCCCAGCGCTGTTCCGCGAGGGTGGGCGCGGCGGAGCGCATGGTGCCGTAGGTGGTGAGGACGAAGCCGCCGTCCAGGTCGTCCAGGGCGCGGTCGGGGCCGTGGAAGCGGCGTACGGGGACGCCGGGGGCGAACCGGGTGATCTCCCGCTGCCAGTTGCCCAGCAGGGACGCGGGGCAGACCACCAGGGTGGGTTCGGGGCGGGCCCGCTTCAGGTGCAGGGCGATGAGGGTGACGGTCTTGCCGAGGCCCATGTCGTCGGCGAGGCAGCCGCCGAGGCCGAGGGAGGTCATGAGGTCGAGCCAGGCCAGGCCGCGCAGCTGGTAGTCGCGCAAGGTGGCGTCCAGGCCGGGCGGAGGCGCCGCGGGCCGCACGCCGGCGGTCAGGCGGTCGCGGAGGGCGGCCAGCGTCCCCGCGGGCACCGCCTCCACCGTCTCGCCGTCGACCTCCGCCTCCCCGGTGAGGGCGACGGACAGGGCGTCGACGGGATCGAGCAGCCCCAGGTCGCGCTTGCGGGCCTTGCGGACGAGGGCCGGGTCGACCAGTACCCACTGGTCGCGCAGCCGGACGACCGGGCGGTGCGCCTCGGCCAGGGCGTCCATCTCGGCCTCGCTGAGCGGGTCGCCGCCCAGGGCGATCTGCCAGCCGAACCGCAGCAGGTCCTCGCTCTCGAAGAAGCCGGTGCCGTCGGTCGCCGAGCCGGGCGCGGGCCGGACGACGGCCGTGGCGGTCAGGTCCTGCGCGAGGTCGCGGGGCCAGTGCACGGCGACGCCGGCCGCCGCGAGCCGGGTGGCCGCCACTCCGAGCAGATCGCTCAACTCGTCCTCGGACAAGGCCAGTACGTCCGGCACGTCCTGGTCGGCGAGCCGGTCGAGCGGGGGCCAGACGCGGGCCGCCCGGCGCACGGCGAGGGCGGCGTCCACCCGGGCACGCGGCCCGAAGCCGTGGTCCGCCCCGCCCGACCACAGGGCCGCGGCGTCGGCCACCAGCGTCGGGTCGGAGAGGCTGTGCACCTGCACGACCGCCGCGCCCGCGCCCCGCGCGCCGCCGGCGGTCTCCCCGGTGTCGAAGAGGTCGTGGGCGGACAGGTCGAGGCGGAGCGAGACCCGCACGCCCGCGTCCATGCCGGCGGCGACCTCGGCGGCCCAGTCCCGGGCGCCGGGCAGCCGCTGGGGCCGCCGCGCGGCGAACGGCAGTCCGGAGGCGTAGGGGGCGGCGGGGGTGCGGGGCAGGGTGTCGGCGACCGCGTCCAGGAAGGCACGGACGAGCGCCTCGGGCCGGGGCAGGCGCAGGGGGCCGGGTCCGGGCAGCGGCACCGCGTGGCCCTCGTAGGGCAGGGCGGCGGCCACCCCGCGCAGGTGTGCCACGTCGTCCGGTTCGAGCGGGCCGGCCCGCCAGGCGTCGTGTCCCTCGGCGGTGAGGCCGGGCAGCAGGCGGCCGCGGGCGGTGAGCCGCAGCGCGTGCAGGGCGGCGGCGCCCCAGCAGGCGGTCGCCGGGTGGGCCGCGGGGTCGTACCGGGCGGCGACCAGCAGGGGCAGGGCCTCGTCCACGGGCAGGGAGAGCGCGGGGACGGTGCGCCGGCGCACTCCCGCGCCGTGCGGCCGGACGACGGTGAGGTCCGTCCGCCGGTCACCGTCGCCCTCGTCGGAGGGCAGGGCCGCGCCCTCGGGGTCGTAGAAGGCGATCCGCCCGTCGCGCGGGAGGGGGGCGGGCAGGAACACGGCCGGGAGGTGCGACGGCGCGACGGGTCCGTCGCCCGTCCCGGACACCGCCGTCACGGTCGCCTCGCTCATACGCCTTGTCACCTCCCCGCCCGCCGTCGGACCAGTCGTCTTCGACTTTACGGGCGGGGTCCGACAATCGGCTCCGGCACCCGGGGTCAGGGCACGGTGCGGGCCACGACGTACACCCGGGGGTAGCCGGGTTTGTCGTGGTTGACGACCACGTCGTGGGTGGGCGCGGGGTTCTCCTGCTTGTGCACCAGGCCGGACCAGGTGCCGGGTCCGTCGAAGGTCCAGCCGGTGACGTCGCGGTCGCGCTCGTTGATGGTGAGACGGTCCTCCTTCAGGTCCTTCTCCGCCATGCCCATGCTGGTGAGGAAGGCGGTCAGGCCCGCGTCACTGGTCTCGAACTCGACGTACAGGCGGCTGGTCTTCCAGTTGTTGGTCTCGTACGAGGCCACCCACCAGGCCGGATGCGGTATCGGCACCTGGTAGATGCGGCGCTGGAGCTTCGACGGCCAGCCCTCGGTCAGGCCGGTCGCGGAGTACTTCGCCTCCTTGTCCTTGCCGCTGGCCCGGCTCTGGTTCGCGGAGATCACCAGGTAGCCGGCCGGGACGCCGATGAGCAGCACGATGATCAGGAGGGTGAGGGCGCGGCGGCGGATCATGTGCCGCCGGTCCTCGCCCGGCTGCGACCCGCCCGCGCCGCCCGGCCCGCCGGGGTGGCCGGGGTCGCCCGTCAGCGGGGGAAGCTCGCCCGTCACAGCGACTCCGGGCTCGTACGGCGGGCCTCCGCGAAGCGCTCGTAGCGCTCGTGCCGCTCGACACGGCGGCGCTTGGCGCGGCGGAAGCGGCGGGCGACGAGGCGGGCCAGGTCGGCGGCGCCGACCATGCCGGCCTCGGGGCCGAGCTGGGCGCGGACGATACGGGCCTCCGGGCGGTAGCCACGGCCGGTGAGCTGCCGCTTGAAGGCGTCCCGCGCGGGGCCGATGAGCAGGTCGTCGGCCGCGGAGACACCGCCGCCGATGACGAAGCAGGAGGGGTCGAGGGCGGCGGCCAGGTTGGCGATGCCCACGCCGAGCCACTGTCCGATGTCCTGGAGCAGTTCGATGCACATGGCGTCGCCCTCGCGGGCCAGCTCGGTGATCATCGGACCGCTGATGTCGGCGATGTTGCCCTTGACGTGCTCGATGATCCCGTAGGCGACCGGGGAGTCGGCGGCGGCCAGCTCCTTGGCCTCGCGGACCAGGGCGTTGCCGGAGCTGTACTGCTCCCAGCAGCCGCGGTTGCCGCACGGACAGCGGTGGCCGCCGGGGACGACCTGCATGTGGCCGAACTCGCCGGCGACGCCGTACTTGCCGCGCTTGACCTTGCCGTCCTCCAGGATCGCGCCGCCGATGCCGGTACCGAGCGTGATCATGACGAGGTTGTCCTCGTCCCTGCCCGCGCCGAAGCGCCACTCGGCCCAGGCGGCGGAGTTGGCGTCGTTGTCGACGAGGACCGGGACGGCGAGGCGGTCGGCGAGGCGGTCCCGGAGGGGTTCGTTGCGCCAGGACAGGTGGGGGGCGAAGAGCACGCGGTTGCGGTCGGCGTCGACCCAGCCGGCCGCTCCGATGCCGACGGCGTGTACGTCGTGCCGGTCGGACAGGTCCAGCACCAGCTCCACGATGGTGTCCTCGACGACCTTCGGGCTCTTGGACTTGTCCGGGGTCTCCGTGCGGAGCTTCTCCAGGATGTTGCCGTCGGCGTCCACGACGCCCGCCATCACTTTGGTGCCGCCGATGTCGATGCCCACGGTCGGGACCCGGGGGGCCGACAGGTGGGAGCGGCGCTCCCGGGTGCCGACCGTTCTCAGGACGGTGGCGCGCCGGGATCCGATGGGGGCGGTGAAGTCGCGGTAGGTGCTCATCGGGTGCGATTGTGCCGCACGGGAACGCCGATCGCGGTACCGGGCAGGTGACGGGGTACGCCGGATCCGGCACCGTAAACCGACGGCGGCGGGCCTTCCCCCGTTCGCGTCCGCACCGGTTCACGGTGCGCGCGCCGCGTGCCTGTGGATCCGGTCACATTGTCCGGACAATGCGACGACCACGGCGACGGCCACGCCGCTCACGGCGCCGCGGGCCCTTACGGGATCGGCGTTCAGTTCCGTACCAGCAGCTGGAACTCGAAGGAGTACCGCGCGGGCCGGTAGGTGTGGGTGCCGTACTCCACCGCGCGGCCGGTGTCGTCGAAGGTCACCCGCTGCATCGTGAGCAGCGGGGCGCCGGGCTGCTCACGCAGCCGCTCGGCCTCGACGGCGGTGGCGGCCCGCGCGCCGATGGTCTGCCGGGCGCTGTGCAGGGTGATCCCGGCGGCCCGCATCAGCCGGTACAGGCCGGTCGCCTCCAGCTGGCCGGTGTCCAGGTCGAGCAGGGCGGGCGGGATGTAGTTGCACAGGTACGCGATGGGCTCGCCGTGCGCGGACCGCAGCCGCTCGATGCGGTGCACCTCGGTGCCCTCGGTCACCCCGAGCGCGGCGGCGACCTCGGCGGACGCGGTGACCATGGTGTTGACCAGCACGGCCGTGCCGGGCCGCTGTCCGGCGGACTCCAGGTCGTCGTAGAGGCTGCTGAGCTCCAGCGGGCGTTTGACCTGGCTGTGCACGACCTGGGTGCCGACCCCGCGGCGGCGTACCAGGAGGCCCTTGTCGACGAGCGACTGGATGGCCTGGCGGACGGTCGGCCGGGACAGGCCGAGCCGTGCGGCCAGCTCGATCTCGTTGCCCAGCAGGGTGCCGGGGGTCAGGGTGCCGTGCTCGATGGCGGACTCCAGCTGCTGGGACAGCTGGAAGTACAACGGCACGGGGGAGCCGCGGTCCACGCTGAGCTCCAGCTGCACGGTCGGGTCCACTTCTGGTTTCGGCACGGGGTGAGCGTAGTCCGGCGGACTGTTGACGGGAAGTCGTGTAGTTCGGTTGTCCGGACATACGCATTGACAGGGAGCGGTGCGAGCCCCACTTTGTTTCCATGCGCATCGGGGTCATCGGTACGGGCCGCATCGGCACCATTCACGCCCACACACTCAGCAGGCACCGCGAGGTCGGGTCCCTGATCCTCACGGACGTCGATCCGGCGCGGGCCCAGGCCCTCGCCCACCGGCTCGGCGAGACGGCGGCGCCGGGGGTGGACGAGATCTACACCTGGGGAGTGGACGCCGTGGTGATCACCGCGGCCACGTCCGCGCACGCCGATCTGATCGGCAGGGCGGCCCGCGCGGGGCTGCCGGTCTTCTGCGAGAAGCCGATCGCCCTCGATCTCGCCGGGACCTTACAGGCGATCACGGAGGTGGAGACCGCCGGGACGGTGCTGCAGATGGGCTTCCAGCGGCGGTTCGACCGGGGTTACACGGGCGCCCGTGAGGCGGTACGGGCGGGCAGGCTGGGGCGGCTGCACACGGTGCGGGCGATGACGAGCGACGCGGAGCCGCCGGCCCCCTCGCGTCTGGCGCAGTCCGGGGGGCTGTACCGGGACAGCCTGATCCACGACTTCGACATCCTGCGGTGGGTGACCGGCCGGGAGGTGGTGGACGTCTACGCCGGCGGGTCGGACGCCGGTCCCCCGGTGTTCCGCGAGTCGGGCGACGTCGACACCGGCGCGGCGCTGCTCACCCTGGACGACGGCACCCTCGCCACGGTCACCGGGACCCGGCTGAACGGCGCCGGCTACGACGTACGCATGGAACTCGCCGGGGAGCTCGACCAGATCGTGGTCGGCCTGGACGACCGTACGCCGATCGCCTCCACGGAACCGACCGGGCCGCCGGCCGCGGACAAGCCGTGGACGGGCTTCCTGGAGCGGTTCGGGCCCGCCTACGAGGCCGAACTGGTCGCGTTCGTCGAGGTGGTCCGGGGCGAGCGGCCCAACCCCTGCGACGGCCGTGAGGCCCTGCGGGCCCTGCTGATCGCGGAGGCCTGCGAGCGGTCCCGCCGGGAGCGCAGACCGGTCCGTCCCACGGAACTGCTGAGCAGCGCCACGGAGGCGCTGGCCTAGAGCGCGTTCGGAGTGCCGGGTGCATCCCGTACGAAGCCAGGCACCCGGCACGCCGGGAGCACGCACCGGACGCCGCGGGGCCGCCCTCCGGGCGAAGGTGAGCGCGTTGTCCGCCGCGTGGCGGCGAGGACCCCGCCGTGCGGGAAGCCGTTCTGCTGGTGCCGGCCGTCGCGGACGTCGATCTCCAGGGTCGCCCCGCCGTCGCCGAAGTCCGTGGGCCGGGCGCCCAGCAGCCTGCTGAAGGGCCGCGCGTCCAGCAGCCGCCGTGCGGTGGCGAGGGCGAGTTCGGGGGCGAGGTCATGCTGAGGGCCCGGGACGGGCGGACGATGAGCGGGCCGGACGACGGACGTCAGGAACTCCCGGTCTCCTCCAGCAGTCCCGCGTCATGGGCGAGCAGGGCGATCTGCACGCGGTTGTTCAGACCGAGCTTGGCCAGGATGCGCGAGACGTGCGTCTTGACGGTGGCCACGCTCATGTACAGCTCGGCGGCGATCTCCGCGTTGGCCAGGCCCCGGCCGACCGCGACGGCGACCTCGCGTTCGCGGTCGTTGAGCCCGGTGACGCGCTCCCGCGCCCGGGCCCGCCGCGTGTCGCCCGCGGCACCGGCCGCGTGGGCCATCAGCTGCCGGGTGACCGCGGGCGACAGCACCGGGTCCCCGGCCGCGACGCGCCGTACCGCGGCGACGATCTCGGCGGGCGGGGTGTCCTTGAGCACGAACCCGGCGGCGCCCGCGCGCAGGGCGCGCAGCACCTGGTCGTCGGCGTGGAAGGTGGTCAGCACCACGACCTGGGGAGCGTCCTCGCGGGTCCGCAGCGACTCGGTCGCGGTGAGACCGTCGACGGACGGCATCCGGATGTCCATGAGGACGACGTCCGGGCGGGTGCGGTCGACGAGAGTCCCCACCTCGCCGCCGTCGGCGGCCTCGCCGACGATCTCGATGTCGCCGGCCCCGCCCAGCATGAAGGACAACCCGGCCCGCACCAGCGGGTCGTCGTCGACGAGAAGCACGCGGATCGCAGTCATGGGCGGTACGTAATCACGGCCGGGCGGGACGGGGACACTCCGAGGGGTGGGGCGGGAGTCATCGCCATGGCAGCCGTGCCCGTACCTCGAAGCCGCCGTCGGGGCCGGGGCCGTGCTCCAGGGTGCCGCCGGCCAGGGTGGCCCGTTCGGTGAGGCCGATCAGTCCCTGCCCGGCACCGGGCACGGCCGGTACGTCCCCCTCGGGGGCGGGGTTGCGCACGGTCACCGCGAGGTCCTCCCCCGGCCCGCCGGCGACCGACACGGTGACCTCCGTGCCGGGCGCGTGCTTGCGGGCGTTGGTCAGGCCCTCCTGGGCGATCCGGTAGGCGGTGCGGCCGACGGACGCGGGGACGTCGGCCGGATCGGTGACCCGCTGCTCCAGGGTGACCTTCATGCCCGCCTGCCGGGACTCGGCGACGAGGGAGTCGAGCGCCGCGAGCGTCGGCTGCGGCCGGCCGCCGTCCTCGCTCTCGCCGGCCCGCAGCACCCCGATGATCTCCCGCAGGTCCTGCAGTGCCTCGTGGGCGCTCTCCCGGATCACGCCGGCCGCCCGCGCGACCTCCTCGCGCGGGGCGTCGGGCCGGAACTCCAGAGCGCCCGCGTGCACGCTGAGCAGCGTCAGCCGGTGCGCGAGCACATCGTGCATCTCGCGCGCGATGGCCTCGCGGGCCAGCCGCTGCGCCTGCTCGGCCCGCAGCCGCGCCTCCGTCTCGGCCCGCCGGGCGCGGTCCCTGAGGCTCAGCATGAGCTGCCGCTTGGAGCGGACGAACATGCCCCAGCCGACGACGGCGACCGTCAGCACGACGAGCAGGACGACCGCGGCGGCATACGGCAGGTCCGGATCGGGACGCCACCAGAAGTACAGCGGTACGAGCGCCAGCTGGACGCCTGCCACCCAGGCCACGTACCGGAAGGGCCGGTGCACGGCGAGTGTGAACAGGGCGATGACCGCCACGCCGCCGGAGGTCTCCGAGACGAAGCTGACCGGCATCATGACCGCGGCCAGGGCGAACGGCCACCGCCGGCGCAGCCAGACCGCGCCGCACGACAGCGCGCCCAGCACCTGGTCGGCCACGCTCACGAACCGGGGGAGATCGGGGGTGTTGTCGAGCGTGTCCGCGCCGAGCAGTCCGATCAGGACGGCCAGCAGGAAGCAGGCGAAGTCGACCAGCCAGTCGCGGGCGGTACGCCGGGGCCGGCGCCCCGAGCGGGCGGCGTCCGGGTCGAGTTCGTGGATGAGGGCGGACGGGAAGAACCACCTGGGCCCGGTGAACACCGGGGCGGTCCGCGTCGCCTTGTCATCAGTCACGGTCGGCAAATCTATGCGGAGAACAGCGCGCGGGACGCCCCGCCGGCGGGATCCTCGACCGAAGTCGGGCAGGCGGCGACTTTCGGCGTCCCGGACCGCGCCGGTCGTCCTCCTCGGTCGGAAAGGGCTCGCCCCGCGGCCGATGTGGGTGGGGGGTCCGCGGGGCGAGAGTCGGGGGCATGAGGAAACTGCTGGAGGTACTGGGCTTCGTGGCCGTGCTGCAGGGGGTGGCCGGTCTGGTGACGGAGTTCACCGACTGGAACTGGGGCCTGGTGCGGCGGACCGGGTTCTTCGACGGGTACGAGATCTACGCGAGCGTCGCCCTGCTGGTGCTGGGGATCGCCCTGTTCGCCGTCGCGGAGAGCCGGAAGCCGGGCGGGTGACCGACAGGCGGCCGGCCGCCGCCCCGTCCCCGGTGCCGCGCCGCCGTCCTGGTCAGCAGGTGTGGTCGACCAGGTCGAACGACGCGTAGTGGTCGGCGGTGTAGTAGTCCTCCTGGTACTCCTCACCGGTCACGATCCGGCGGGCGCCACGGGTGGGGGAACCGGGCGTGATCACCGTGTACTCGTGGTAGTAGCCGCTCGACCGGTCCGGCAGGACGCCTTCCCGGTTCTGGAAGACGGTGCCGTCCTGCTCGAACGGGAAGGGACCGCCCTGGTCGATCAGGCCGAGGGTGTCGTGCGCCTCGGCGGGCAGGTCGCTCGCGCAGATGTCACCGACCGCGAGGACGGACGCCGCGGCGACGGGGGCGGCGGGGGCGGCGTGGGCCGCCGGCGCGGAGAGGGCTCCGCCGCCGCCCAGCAGAAGGACGGACAGAAGGGCTGCTGCGGCGCCGGACCGGGCCGCACGTGGGGGGAATCGCATATCCCATGATGACGCGCGTAGACGCTGGCATGTCAATGTCAAGTACATGGAGTTTTCGGTGCGGTCCGGTGAGTTTCCCGTGACGTGACGTGCGGCCGCCGTCCGCCCCGGACCTCCGGGGCGCAGGTCGACGTCCGTTCGCCGCCAGCACGGCGGGACGAGTGGCGGTGGGATGGGCCCATGACCACGTACACGATGGAGAAGACCCTGCTCGGCAAGGCGGCGCTGGTGACGGGTGGCGGCCGCGGCATCGGCGCGGCGACGGCGCTCCGGCTGGCGCGGGAGGGCGCCGACGTCGCGGTGACGTATGTGAACGGCAAGGAGGCCGCGGAGGACGTCGTACGGGCCGTCGAGGCCCTGGGGCGGCGCGCGGTGGCGCTCCGGGCGGACGCCGGCGACCCGGAGGAGGCGCCGGCGGCGGTGGGCGCCGCGGTCCGTGAACTGGGCCGCCTGGACGTCCTGGTGAACAACGCGGGCGTCGGCGTGCTCGGCCCGCTGGAGACCCTCTCCCCGCCGACGTGGACCGGGTGCTCGCGGTGAACGTGCGCGGTGTCTTCCTGGCCTCGCGCGCGGCGGCGGCCGTGCTGCCGCGCGGGGGCCGGATCGTCACCGTCGGCACCTGCATGACGCAGCGGGTGCCCGGCCCCGGCGGGACGCTCTACGCCATGAGCAAGGCGGCGCTGGTGGGGCTGACCAAGGCGCTGGCACGGGAGCTGGGCGAGCGTGGGATCACGGCGAACATCGTCCACCCCGGGCCGATCGACACGGACATGAACCCGGCGGACGGCCCGTACGCGGCCGGGCAGGCGGCGGCGACCGCACTGGGGCGTTTCGGCACGGCCGCGGAAGTGGCGGAGACGATCGCCCACCTCGCGGGCGCGGCGTACGTGACCGGGGCGGAGTTCGCGGTGGACGGAGGGCACGCGGCCTGAAGTCCGTCACCCTGGGCCGGGCCCTGAGGAGCGAGGGCGCCCGGCCCGAGGGATCAGGCGCCCGCGCGGGATCGGCCGCCGAAGTCCGGCACCCGGCACCGGAGTTGACGGGCCGCCCGCCGTTTCCCGTGCTCAGCCGCCGAGTTCCTGTCGGCGCGCTTCCAGGGCCGCCTCGCCCTGGTCGGTCAGGGAGCCGAACAGGCGCAGGCGGGAGATGCCGCCGTCGGGATGGATGTCCACGCGCGCGTGGGTGCCCACCGCCGGTTCCGGGAGGACGAAGCGGTGGTTGGTGTCGGGCTGCAGGCGGGTGCGCGGCAGGACCTCCCGCCAGTCGGCGTCCTCGCCGTCCCGCACCGACACCGACGCCCAGCCCGCCGCGTTGCCCTTGAGGTAGGCGGTGTCGATCTCCAGGGCGCGGATCCGTGCCTGCGCGACCAGGCGGTAGCTGATCCAGTCGTGCCCCCGGTCGCGGCGGCGCCGGGTCTCCCAGCCGTCGTCCATCTTCAGGGAGCGGCCGGGCCGGATGGTGTTGGCGGCCGGCGAGTAGAAGAGGTCCGAGGCGTCCAGCACCCGGCCGCCGTTCTCCAGGGCCACCACGTCGAAGGTGCCGAGCGCGGTGAGCCAGGCCAGGTCGGGGACGACCTCGCCGTACACCCGCAGCCGGGCGATGCCCCCGTCGGGGTGCTGGTTGAGGCGCAGGTGGGTGAAGCGCTGTTCGGCCGTGACGGCGAAGCCGTTGGCCGCGTGGCCGCCGATGGCGGTGCGCGGCACCAGCGTCGTCCACTTCACGTCGTCCGCGAGCAGGGCCGCGGGCGACGGGGAGCCGTCCACCGCGGCGCCCTCGACCGACACCGCCTGCGGGTGGTTGCCGCGGAAGTGGGCGGTGTCGACGACGATGCCGCGGACGACGCCGGGCGTGCCGAGACGGATCAGCGCCCAGTCGTGGTCGTCGTCCGTCGGCCAGGGGTGCCCGGCGGAGGTGCCGCGCCGCCTACGGGTCTCCCAGCCGTCCATGATCTTGCCCTTGTGCCCGAAGCGTTCCGGGTCGAAGACGGCGCGCCCGGGCAGCAGGAGGTTCTCGCGCTGGGCGAAGAACTCGTCGTTGGCGGCGATGACACCGGCGCCGAGCCGGCGGTCGGCGAGGTCGGCGAGGTGGGTGAAGGGGAAGTCGGCGGAGCGGTAGTCCGCGTACGGGTCGCCCCCGCCGTAGGGGTGGGCGTCGCCGGTGAAGGTCTCGATCGCCGTCACGGTGATGTGATCCTGCCTTTCGGGGGTCGGGTCAGTCGGGTCGGGTGAGGAGCAGGCCCTTCGGTGCGGTGAACTCTCCGTCGGCCAGGATCCGGTGGCCGCGCAGCCAGGTGGACCTGACGACGCCGTACAGGGTGCGGCCGGCGTACGCGGTCACCCGGTTGCGGTGCTGGAGGGCGGCCGGGTCGACGGTGAAGCTCTCGTCGGGGGCCAGGACCGCGAAGTCGGCGTCGTGGCCGGGCGCGACGGCGCCCTTGCGGGCGTCGAGTCCGGCCAGCCGGGCCGTGCGCGTCGCCATCCAGCGGACCACGTCGTCCAGGGTGTGGCCGCGCCTGCGGGCCTCGGTCCAGACGGCCGGGAGGCTGAGCTGGAGGCCGGAGATGCCGCCCCAGGCGGTCGCGAAGTCGTCCGTCTTGAGGTCGGCGGTGGACGGGGAGTGGTCGGTGACGACGCAGTCGACGGTGCCGTCCGCCAGGGCCCGCCAGAGCAGGTCCTGGTTGGCGGACTCACGGATGGGCGGGCAGCACTTGAACTCGCTGGCCCCGTCCGGGACCTCCTCCGCGGTGAGGGTCAGGTAGTGAGGGCAGGTCTCGACGGTGACGCGGACGCCGTCCGCCCGGGCCTCGGCGAGGAGGGGCAGCGCGTCGGCGGAGGAGAGGTGGAGCACGTGCACCCGGGCGTCGAACCGCCGCGCCTGCTCCAGGAGTCGGGCGATCGCGGTGTCCTCGGCCCGGCGCGGGCGGGAGGCGAGGAAGTCGGCGTACCGGGGGCCGCCCCGCTGCGGGGCGTCGGCGAGGTGCTCGGGATCCTCGGCGTGCACGATCAGCAGGCCGTCGAAGGCGGCGATCTCCGCGAGGGAGCGTGCCAGTTGCTCCTGGTCGAGGTGCGGGAACTCGTCCACGCCGGACGGTGAGAGGAAGGCCTTGAAGCCGAAGACTCCCGCCTCGTGCAGCGGGCGCAGGTCCGCGACGTTGTCGGGGAGGGCGCCACCCCAGAAGCCGACGTCGACGTGTGCCTTGTCGGCCGCGGTCTTCCGTTTGACGCGCAGGTGGTCCACCGTCGTGGTGGGCGGGAGGGAGTTGAGCGGCATGTCGACCAGCGTGGTGACACCGCCGGCGGCGGCCGCGCGGGTGGCGGTCCAGAAGCCCTCCCACTCGGTGCGGCCGGGGTCGTTGACGTGCACGTGGGTGTCGACCAGGCCGGGCAGCAGGACGTCTTCGCCGAGGTCCTCCAGGCGGGCGCCCTCGGGGACGGGGGCGTCGTGCGGCAGGACGGCCGTGATGGTGCCGTCGGCGACGGCGACGGACGCGGCGCGCGTTCCCTCGGGGGTGACGACGCGTGTCGAGCGCAGCACCAGTTCGACGTCGGGCACCCGGAGCCTCCTGCACGTCAGCGGAAAATTCAACGTTCTGTTGAAGGAGTGTTCCCCTCGGCACCCGCCGCGTCAAGGGTCCGCCTGCCGCCCCGGCCGCCCGGACGGCAGCTCTGGACGATTCCACAAGGCGGAATTACACTTTCGGAACGCAGAACGTAGTTCCGTACAAGCGGGCTGCCGGGCGGCCGCCGGGTAGGCTTCTGCCCTCCCCGCCAGTCCCGGAAGGAACGCACCGTGCCGACGTCCAGCGCCAGCACCACCGACTCCGCCCGTTCCGCCGCCAGTGGCGGCGTGCAGTCCCTCGAGCGCGCCTTCGACCTGCTGGAACGGATGGCGGACGCGGGGGGCGAGGTCGGCCTGAGCGAGCTGTCCGCGAGCAGCGGCCTGCCCCTGCCGACGATCCACCGGCTGATGCGCACCCTCGTCGCCTGCGGCTACGTACGCCAGCAGCCCAACCGGCGGTACGCGCTCGGCCCGCGCCTGATCCGCCTCGGCGAGTCGGCGTCCCGCCTGCTGGGCACCTGGGCCCGGCCGTACCTGGCACGCCTGGTGGAGGAGACCGGCGAGACGGCGAACATGGCCCTGCTGGACGGGGACGAGATCGTGTACGTGGCGCAGGTGCCGTCGAAGCACTCGATGCGGATGTTCACGGAGGTGGGGCGGCGCGTGCTGCCGCACTCCACGGGCGTGGGCAAGGCCCTGCTGGCCGGCTTCCCGCCGGAGGAGGTGCGGTCCCTGCTGGGCCGCACCGGCATGCCGGCCGCGACGGAGAAGACCATCACGACGGCGGACGGCTTCCTCGCGGCGCTGGAGGACGTCCGGCGGCAGGGGTACGCCATCGACGACAACGAGCAGGAGATCGGCGTCCGCTGCCTGGCCGTGCCGGTGCCGGACGCCCCGACGGCGGCGGCCATCTCCATCTCCGGCCCGGCGGGCCGGGTCACGGAGGCGGCGACGGAGAGGATCGTGCCGGTGCTCCAGCAGATCGCCGCGGAGCTGTCGGAGGCCCTGACCACCCCGGGCTCGGGCCCGAACGCCTGACCCCCGAGGACGGCCCGCCGGCCGTACACCGCCGTCCGGGGCGGGCTTCCGCCCCGGACGCAGCCCTCCGACACGCCGCCCGTGAGCCGCTCGTAGGAACGTGCGTCAGGGGCGAGGGGGCGGGCCGAAGAGATCGACCGCCTCACGGAGCTCCCGCACGCCCTGCCCGAGTGCGCTCACCGAGCCGATGGCGCCGGCGACCAGCAGCAGGGAGCGGCGCAGGCGCGGGATGTCGGGATGGTCGGCGGCGGCCAGGCCGGCCAGTGTCGCGAGTTCCTCCTCCGCGATGCTCCGGTCCCGGAACTCAACGCGATGGGCGGCGAGTTGGCGACGTAAGCGGGACACGGCGGAGCGCAGCCCCGTCACCCGCGGGTCCACCTGACTGCCGGGCACACACCTCTGGTCCACGCTCCGCAACACGGTCCTCCCCCTGGCAGGTCGTCGTGCGCCTCCCCTGACCGGCCCAGCGCGCCCCCGTGGAACCGGTGCGCGCCAGTAAACGCCACCCCGGGGCCTTTGCGCCAGTCCGCTGCGTCATCGAGTTGTTCCGCAGCGTGACACCGTGGCCCAAGGCATCCTTCCCGTACACCCCGGACCACGGGCGGTGGTGGGGTATGCAGGACTCATGACGGACGACGAGAACCGGGTGGTCGGCCTGCTGCTGGCCGCGGGCGGCGGGCGCAGGCTCGGCGGGCGCCCCAAGGCACTGCTCACACACCGGGGGCGCCCTCTCGTGGAGCACGCGGCGCGGGTGTTGCGCGCGGGTGGCTGCGCGGGCGTGCACGTGGTGCTGGGGGCGCGCGCGGACGAGGTGCGCGCCCGCGCCGTACTCCCGGACTGCGTGCTCGTGGACAACCCCGACTGGGAGCAGGGCATGGGGTCCTCCCTGCGGGCGGGGCTCGCCTCCCTGGCCGGCGCCGGAGCCGGGGCCGCGCTGGTACTGCTGGTGGACCAGCCGGGGATCGGCCCGGAGGCGGTCGCCCGGGTGCGGGCCGCGTACCGGTCGCCCCAGTCGCTGGTCTCGGCGGCCTACGACGGCGTACGCGGCCATCCGGTGCTGTTCGGCGCCGCGCACTGGGCGTCGATCGCCGCGACCGCCGCCGGCGACCGAGGTGCGCGCGCCTATCTGAAGGAGCACGCGGACCGGATCGAACGCGTCGAGTGCGGCGACATCGCGCAGGCGTACGACATCGACACCGAGGCCGATCTGACGCACCTTGAATGAGCCGGTGCGCCCCGCCGGGGCGGGCGAGGCACCCCGCGCCACCGTCCCTCGCCCCGGAGATTCTCGACATCAACAAAACATTGAACTTCCACCATGAGGAAACTACTATCCACTGATCAAAAGCCCCTTGCCCCCGCAGGGGCCGCTCCCGCCGTACCCGGGCCGCCCGGCACCCGGTGCCCCCCGCACGCCGAAGGAAGTGACAGCTGATGTCCGCACCAGCGCCGTCCCCGCTGGCCATCGTCGACGCCGAACCCCTGCCGCGGCAGGAGGAGGTCCTCACCGACACGGCGCTCGCCTTCGTGGCCGAGCTGCACCGGCGGTTCACGCCCCGGCGTGACGAGCTGCTCGCCCGACGCGCGGAGCGCCGCGCCGAGATCGCCCGCACCTCCGCCCTCGACTTCCCCCCCGAGACGGCCGCGATCCGCGCCGACGACTCCTGGAAGGTGGCCCCGGCCCCGCCGGCCCTGGAGGACCGGCGCGTCGAGATCACCGGCCCGACCGACCGCAAGATGACCGTCAACGCGCTCAACTCCGGCGCGAAGGTGTGGCTCGCGGACTTCGAGGACGCGTCCGCTCCCACCTGGGAGAACGTGGTCACCGGCCAGCTGAACCTGATCGACGCCTACACGCGCACCATCGACTTCACCGACCCGGGGTCCGGCAAGTCCTACGCCCTGCGCCCCGAGGAGGAGCTGGCGACGGTCGTCACGCGGCCACGCGGCTGGCACCTGGACGAGCGGCACCTCACCGACCCGGACGGCACCCCCGTGCCCGGCGCGCTCGTCGACTTCGGCCTGTACTTCTTCCACAACGCCAAGCGGCTGATCGACCTCGGCAAAGGCCCGTACTTCTACCTGCCGAAGACGGAGTCGCACCTCGAGGCCGGGTTGTGGAACGACGTGTTCGTGTTCGCGCAGGATTATCTGGGCATCCCCCAGGGCACCGTCCGCGCCACCGTGCTCATCGAGACGATCACGGCCGCCTACGAGATGGAGGAGATCCTCTACGAGCTGCGCGACCACGCCTCCGGGCTGAACGCCGGTCGCTGGGACTACCTGTTCTCCATCGTCAAGAATTTCCGTGACGGCGGCGAGAAGTTCGTGCTGCCCGACCGCAACGCGGTCACCATGACCGCCTCGTTCATGCGCGCGTACACCGAACTGCTCGTCCGCACCTGCCACAAGCGGGGCGCGCACGCGATCGGCGGTATGGCGGCGTTCATCCCGTCCCGCCGGGACGCCGAGGTCAACAAGGTCGCCTTCGAGAAGGTGCGCGCCGACAAGGACCGCGAGGCGAACGACGGCTTCGACGGCTCCTGGGTGGCCCACCCCGACCTGGTGCCGGTCGCCATGGAGTCCTTCGACCGGGTGCTCGGCGACAGGCCGAACCAGAAGGACCGGCTCCGCGAGGACGTCGACGTCAAGGCCGCCGACCTCATCGCCGTCGACTCCCTCGACGCCAGGCCGACGTACGCGGGCCTGGTCAACGCCGTGCAGGTGGGCATCCGCTACATCGAGGCGTGGCTGCGCGGCCTGGGCGCGGTGGCCATCTTCAACCTGATGGAGGACGCGGCCACCGCCGAGATCTCACGCTCCCAGATCTGGCAGTGGATCAACGCGGGCGTCGTCCTCGACAACGGTGAGCGGGTCACCGCCGAGCTGGCGCGCAAGGTCGCCGCGGAGGAACTGGCAGGGATCCGCGCGGAGGCCGGCGAGGAGGCGTTCGCGGCGGGCAACTGGCAGCAGGCGCACGACCTGCTGCTGAAGGTCGCGCTCGACGAGGACTACGCCGACTTCCTCACCCTGCCGGCGTACGAGCAGCTCAAGGGCTGACACGGAGGGCGGGGTCCGGGGCGGTACGCCGTCCGGGGCCCCGCGCCGCCGTCAGCCGAGGTGCGCCGACCAGTCCTGCTGCGCGGCGGGCTTGCCGTGCAGGTCGGGGACGCGTTTGAGCCAGTCGGGGCGCTGCGACCGGGTCCGCGCGGCGCGCCGGGCGTTCTCCTCGGCCAGCTCGCCGGCGCTCGGGAAGTCGGTGGGCAGCCAGGCCCGCGAGGCCCGCGCGCGGGAGTGCAGGTAGGTCACGTACGCCTCGCGGACCGCGTCCGGGCCGGCGAAACGGGGGTCGTCCGCCAGCCAGCCGTCGGGAACCTCGGCGGCGATGGACCGCAGCAGCTCCTCGGTGACCTTGGGCGCCAGTTCGGCGTCGGCCGCGCGTACGTCGGGACCGAAGCGGCCGAGCGCGTGGTGCCGGAAGTCGTAGGCCTTCGCCGGGTCGGAACCCTCCCAGCGGTGGTGGAAGACCAGGGCGGCCCCGTGGTCGATGAGCCACAGCCGCGGGGGCGCCACGCCGAGCGTCGGCCAGACCACCAGGTTGGAGCTGTGCACGGTCCGGTCCACGTTGACCGTGAGGGCGTCGAGCCAGACGATCCGGCCGGCCTCCAGCGGATCGACGGGGAACACCTCCGCGACCTCCGGGGTGAGGTCGCGGGCGCCCGGCAGGTAGTCCATGCCGAGGTTGGTCCCGGCGCTGGCGGCGTGCAGCTCGCGCACCTCCTGGTGGGGTTCCGCGTCCGCGATCGCCGGGTCGAAGTCCACCAGCACCAGCTCGGGGAAGCGCAGGCCGAGCGCCCGCGCCAGCTCCCCGACGATCACCTCGGCGACCAGCGCCTTGCGGCCCTGCGCGGAGCCGGTGAACTTCACGACGTAGGTGCCGAGGTCGTCCGCCTCGACGACGCCGGGCACCGAGCCCCCGGAGTGCAGGGGCTCGACGTAACGGGTCGCGGTGACCTGCTTCAGCATGCTCCGGCCACCCCATCCTCGTACGACGTCGGACAGGCATCCTAACCGCGTGGGGCGGGCGGGCCGGAGGGCCGGCGGGTGCGGTCAGGCGGGCGGGCCGGCCTCCATCTCACGCCGCTCGGCCGGCCTCTCCGTCCGGCGCCCGGTGTCGGGGCGGACGGTGTCCGCCGGCACGAGTTCGGGGACGTAGGCCTCGCAGTCGGGGTTGTGGCAGGGGCCCGCCCTCCAGTGGGGGACGTTGATGCCCATGGTCTTGTGTCGTTCGACGACGGTCTCCACCGGCTGCCGGCACGAGCCGCACACCAGCTCGGTCTGCCGGGTCCCGTCGCGCTTGCGGTCGCTGCTCATGCTCCCACTTTACGCCCGTTTTACTCATGTTTGCCCGGTTGTTGCCCGGGCTCCTCGGCCCTGGGCTCCTCGGCCCCGGACTCTCCGGCCCCGGGTCCCTCGGCCCCGGCCTTCTCGGCCGGGGGCCGCAGCACGCTGACCGCGATCGACACGGCCAGGACGACGACGATGACGGCGAGGCTCACCAGGGACGGAATCTCGGGGACGGCGGTGCTGACGGTCTCGTGGGTCGCCTGGAGGACGAGCTTGACGCCGATGAAGCCGAGGATCAGGGCCAGGCCGACGCTGAGGTAGTGGAAGCGGTCGAGCAGCCCGGCCAGCATGAAGTACAGGGCGCGCAGGCCGAGGATGGCGAAGGCGTTGCTGGTGTAGACGATGAAGACGTCGCTGCTGACGGCGAGGACGGCGGGCACGCTGTCGACGGCGAAGACGAGGTCGGCGGCCTCGATGGCGGCGACGACCGCGAGCAGCGGGGTCGCCACCCGCTTGCCCGCCTCCTTGACGAAGAAGTGCGGCCCCGCGTACTCGTCGCGCACCGGGATCACCTTGCGCAGCAGCCGGACCGCGACGCTCTTCCCCGGGTCGAAGCTCTCGTCCTCGCCCTTGAGGATCTTGTACGTGCTCCAGAAGAGGATCGCGGCGAAAACGAACAGCACGGCGGTGAAGCGGCTGACCACCGCCACACCGGCGGCCAGGAACAGTCCGCGGAAGACCAGGGCGCCCAGGACGCCGAGGAAGAGCACGTGGTGCTGATAGGCCCGTGGCACTCTGAAGTAGCTGAAGATGAGCGCGAAGACGAAGAGGTTGTCGACGGACAGGCTCTTCTCCAGCAGCCAGGCGGTGGTGTACTCCACGCCCGCGTCCGTGCCGACCACGAGGAAGACCACGCCGCCGAAGACGATGGCCAGGCTGATCCACCCGGCACTCCAGGCGGCCGCCTCGCGGAAGCCGATGACGTGCGCGGTGCGGTGCGCGAACAGGTCGATCGCGAGGGACACCGCCACGGTGACGCCGAACACGATCCACAGCCAGAACGGCACGTCATGCACGGGCCGGCCTCCTCGGGGCATGGTCGCCTGGCAGTCCCCCTCGTCCCGAGTCTGGGGCATGGGACCGGTCGGCGCCTCTCGTCGCCGCCGGCCGGGTGCCCGCGCTCAGCCGCCGGACAGCGGGTTGGGCAGGGGGCGGTAGCGGGCCGCGGCGCCGTCGGCGGCGGTCCAGCGCAGCAGCAGGTTGGTCTTGGCGGGCAGGGTGGGGGCGGACAGCAGGGCGGGGATCTCGGGCAGGTCGTGCCGGGCCAGTTCGCGGCGGGCCGCGGGCCAGGGGTCCAGGCCGGGGTGGTGTTCGGCGAGCGCGGCGGCGATCTCCATGAGGTGGTTGACGACCAGGCAGTACACCAGGCGCTCCCACCCGGCCTCCCGCGACACCGTGGGCAGGCCGTCCGGGCGGGCGGTCCCGGCGAGCAGTTTCACGCCCTCGGCGTCGCGGAAGAGCGCCCGCACGGGCAGGCCGGCGCCGTCCACGGCGATCAGCGTGTTCTGCAGGTGGGCCTCCAGGACGACGCCGTGGCGGTGGAAGGCCGTGAGGGCGGGGGGCACCACCCGGGACAGGTAGGCGTCCCACCAGGCGTCCGGCCGGGAGGTGGCGGCCAGCGGGTCGCCGTCGAAGCCCTCCACCAGGGCGGCGGCCAGGTAGGGGGTGGCGTCCGGCGGCAGGTGGCCGCGCAGTCCGTCGCGGACCACGACGGCCAGTTGCTCGACCGCGAAGTCCGCGGTGCGGTGGCCCCGGTCGCTCAGCCACGCCCCGTCCGCCGGCCGGCCGCTCGCGGCGAAGGCGTCGCGTACGGCGGTGTCGGTCGCGCGCAGGCGCAGCAGGTCGTGCTGCCACAGCCGGCGGATGTCGTTGGTGATCCGCACGTCCAGGCTGAACTTCAGGAACAGGTCGTCGCCGGGCGCGTACACGGTGCGGACGGCCGCCGTGGGCCAGACCGGGGCGGCGGTGGTGCCGAGCCGGAGCAGGCGGCCGTCGGCGAAGGCGGGGGCGAGGTCGCGGGCGGCGAGGTCGAGCTGCCAGGGGTGGGCGGGCAGCAGGCGGTAGCCGGGCGGGGCGGTGCCGAGGCCGTCCAGGGCGGCGGTGTCGCCCTCCTCGACCACGCTGTCCTCGCGCACGCCGAGCAGGACCAGGGGGAAGCGGGCGTACGCCTCGGGCGCGTACGGCAGCCAGGCGGCCGCGGGGCCGCCGCCGCGGGCCTTGGGGGCGGGGTGGTGGGTGTGGCCGGTGACCAGGGACTGTTCGGAGAGCAGGTAGGGGTCGTCGGGCGGGGTGGCCCGGGCGCGGGCGGCGAGCAGCGCGGCGACCGCGTCGCGGCTGTCGAGCATCTCGACGGGCAGCTCGTGGTTGGACCGGCCGGTGTGCCGGCGCAGTTCCTCGGCGACGAGTTTGACCAGTTCGGTGTGGTCCACCGGGCGCCAGGCGCCGACCGTGTACACCTCGGGGTCGCTGGGGCGCCGGGTGCCGCGCACCCGCAGCAGCCGGTCCGCGTGGGGAGGCGGTAGGTCCGCCGGCCGTCCTCGGGTGCCCCGGAGGCGGGCCCGGGCAGGGGCTCGGCCACCTCGCGCAGCAGGCAGTTGAGCAGCGGTACGGCCGCGTGGGCGTCGGCTCGCCCGGCCAGGCCGGCGCGGCTCGCCACGTCGTCGTCTGCGGGCGGGGGGATGAGATCCACGCGTTCTGATTCCCTACGGTTCTGTCCGGCGGAGACGATCAGTATGTCTGGCAGCGTCCCCCCGTACGTCCCACCTTTCCGCCGATCCGAGGAGTCCGCCCGTGCAGCGTCCCCCCACCGCCGAGGACGGGATCGCCGAGGAACTGGCCGTCGTACGGCCCGGTCTGCTGACCGCGTACACGGCGGCGCTGCCCGCCGCCCGCGCGGCGGTGCTGACCCGGCTGTGGCGCGGTCTCACGCACGATCCGCTGCCGTGGGTGGCGGGCCGCGCGGAGGGCCGCGCGGGTCTCGTCCTGCGGCTGGCGGACGGGCGGCGGCTGGAGGGCCCGCGCCCGGACCCGTACGCGACGGACGCCTACGTGACCGTCGTGCGGCTGGACGGGGTGGCGTACGAGGATCCGGCGCGGCTCGTGACGGACCTCGCTGTGCCGCACTCCACGGCGTTCGCCGATGAACTGGCGCACAGCACGGCGTCGTTGGCGTTGTCGCGGGCGGGGCAGGAGGGGGCCGGGCGCGGTCTGCCGGTGCGGGACTGGGAGTGGGAGCAACGGGTGGTCGACGGGCATCCGTTCCATCCCAACTGCCGTGCCCGGCTTGGGTTCTCGGTGGCCGAACAGCTCGCCTACGGACCGGAGCACCGCCCGGTGGTGGAGCTGGGGCTGCTGCCGGTGCCGGCCGGGGAGTGCCTGGTGACCGGGGTGTGGCCGCAGCGGCTCCGGGAGGGGGGCCGGGTGCTGGTGCCGGTGCACCCCTGGCAGGCGGCGCACGTGCTCAAGCGGTCGGGCGAGGGGGTGCTCGCGGCGCATCCGCTGATGGCGCTGCGCACGCTCGCGCTGCCGGACGGGCCGCAGGTGAAGACGGCGCTGAGCGCGCGGCTGACGTCCTCGGTGCGGGACATCTCGCTCGGGTCGGTCGCCGCGTCGGCGGTGCTGTCGGACTTCGGCGAGGCGGTGGCGGCGCGCACGGACGGGCTGCTGCACATCACCCGCACGCTGGGCGCGGTGGCGGCCGGGTCGTCCGATCTGGCGGCCCTGCTGCGTGAGTCGCCGGAGGAGTACGCGGGTCCCGGGGAGCGGGTGGTGCCCGTGGCGGCGCTCGCCGTCACGGACCTGCCCCGCTCCCCCGCGCGGCTGGCCCGGCTGGCCCGGCTGGCGCTCACCGCCGGGCTGCGGCTGCTGGAGCTGGGGGTGGCGCTGGAGGCGCACGGGCAGAACCTGCTGGTGGTGCTGTCGCCGGACGGGGACCCGGTGCGGCTGGTCTACCGGGACCTGGCCGATCTGCGGGTCTCCCCGGCACGCCTCGCCCGGCACGGGATCGCCGTACCGGACGTGCCGGACCGCATGATCACGGACGACGCTTCCGCCCTGCGGCGCAAGCTGTTCGGCTCGCTGGTGGCGGGCGCGCTGGCCGGGACGGCGGGGTCCGGTCCGGCGCTGCGGGCGGCCCTGGAGGACGCCGTACGGGATCTGCCGCGTACCGGTGACCTGCGGGCGCTGCTCGACGAGCCGCTGCCGGCGAAGGCGCTGACGCTGATGCGGCTGTCACCGGGAACGGCCGGCGACCAGTGGGCGGAACTGCCTAATCCCCTTCAGGCCGGCCCCGGGTGACGGCCCGTTTTGGAGTGCGGCGCTCCTGATCAATAGGATCCGCCGATGATCAGAAGAACACGGCCGGTGGCAGGCGCCATAGCCCTGCTCGCCGCCCTCACGGCCGGGATCGCCTTCCCGGCCGGGGCGGCCGCCGGTGAACCCACGGGCCAGGACGCGCCCAAGGTCGACCTCGTCCTCGACGTGAGCGGCTCGATGCGCGCCAAGGACATCGACGGCCAGTCCCGGATGGCGGCGGCGAAGCAGGCGTTCAACGAGGTGCTGGACGCGACGCCGGAGGAGGTGCAGCTCGGCATCCGCACCCTCGGTGCCGACTACGCCGGCGACGACCGCAAGGAGGGCTGCAAGGACACCGCGCAGCTCTACCCGGTCGGCCCGCTGGACCGCACCGAGGCGAAGACGGCGGTGGCGACCCTCGTCCCGACCGGCTGGACGCCGATCGGCCCGGCGCTGCTGAAGGCGGCCGGCGACCTGGACGGCGGCGACGGCTCCAAGCGGATCGTGCTGATCAGTGACGGCGAGGACACCTGTGCCCCGCTCGACCCGTGCGAGGTGGCCCGCGAGATCGCGGCCAAGGGCATCGGCCTGACCATCGACACCCTGGGCCTGGTCCCGACCGCCAAGCTCAGCCGGCAGCTCAGCTGCATCGCGGAGGCGACCGGCGGCACCTACACCTCCGTCGAGCATCAGGACGAACTCACGGATCGCGTCAACGAGTTGGTGGACCGGGCGGCCGAGCCGGTGGTGACCCCGGTGGCCACCGAGGGCGCCGACGCGTGCGAGAAGGCACCCGAGCTGAAGTCCGGTCTGTACACCGACCGTGAGGAGTTCGGCCAGCAGCGCTGGTACCGCGTGGAGCTGCTCGCCGGGCAGGAGCTGCGCGCCTCCGTGAGCGTCGCGGCGGACCGCGCCGTGCGTCCCGACCACGGGCTGCTGATGCGTGCCGTCACCCGGCACGGCCGGGAGATCGTGCGCGGCGAGGCCACGGGCACCGGCCGCACCGACGTGCTGTCCACCGGCCTGCGCTACCCCAAGCCGGAACGGGACGACGACGGCGACAAGCCGGCCACGGAGACGGTCTGCCTCGCGGTGACCACCTCCTTCTCGGCGGACGCCGGGGTGAAGACCACGCCCGGTCTGCCGCTGGAGCTCACCGTCGACGTCGTGGACGGTCCGGACGGTGCGAGCGACGTCGCCTCCTTCGGCCTCGGCCGGGGCTGGTGGCTGCTCGGCGCCCTGGTCCTGACCGGATTCCTCGCCGGTCTCGTCTGGGGCTGGCTGTCCCGCTGGCGGGTCGCTGTCTGGAGGACCAACTGATGCGCGCCGTACGTGTACTGAGTGCCGCCCTGCTGACGCTGGGCCTGGCCGCCGCGCCCGCCGCGGCCGACTCCTCGCCGTCCCGGAGGCCTCCGGGACAGCGGCGGGACCCGCGCGGGGACGTCCTTCCGCACCGCGACGGAGGTCGAGCAGGGGCAGACCGCCACGGCGCGGGCCTCCACGGGCGACTACCTGTACTGGTCGTTCCCCGCGGACGCGGGGCAGCGGCCGACGGTGAGCGCGACGGTGAAGCTGCCGGACAGCCACGCCTCCCAGACCTGGCAGGTCGACGTGTACGACGGGCTGCGGCGCCGCCAGGCCTGCCAGTACGGCGCCCAGACCCGCGCGGCCGGACAGGGCACGACGACCGTTGAGCTGGCGTGCGTGCTGCGCACGGTCCGCGCCTGGTCGGAGCCCTGGGCCAACGACCCGCTGCCCGGCACGTACTACGTGCGACTGACGGCGCTGAAGCTGACGGCGGACGACCTGGGCCAGCCGGTCGACGCCGAACTGCGTGTCGAGTCCAAGGACATGGGCGGCGCGGCGGCCGTGGACGGCGTGCTGTCCGAGCCGCTGGTGCCGGGGATCGCGTCCCGGCCGGAGGAGGAGGCGGACGGCTCCTCCTCCGCCGTGCTGGCCGGTCTGGAACCGGAGGACGGCTGGACGTCGGGCTGGTGGTCCGACCGCTGGGTCTGGACGGCGGCGGGCGGCATCCTGGCCGCCCTGGCAGGCGTCTTCGGCTACCGCCTCACCCGCGGCCCGGGCCGCCCACGACACGTCCCGCCGGGGGCGTAGGGGTCTCGCTGGTTGGAAGGCCCGCCCCGCGCGGGCCTTCCGTCCGTCCGTCGCCGGTATCTTCAGGTCCGGGCCGGGGTTCCCTCCGGGGTGAACGGCTGGTGGAACGTGAAGTGTCGGGGCACGGGGCCGTGGGCGTGGAGGCGCTCCAGTCCGTCCACACCCTCCTGCCAGGTGGGGGTCACGTCCTCGGGGACCCACCAGAGCACGTGACTGGGGTGGCGCGACCTCTCGAACCAGTCGTGGCGCCTCTTCAGAGCGTCCCGGTGGAGACCGGTGTAGACGGCGTCGAAGGCGGAGCCCAGGTCGGTCCAGAGGGAGAGGGTCGTGGCCAGGGCGGTGGTGTCCGCCGTGCGGCCCTTGCCGTACCAGGCCGGTACGGCGAACTCCCCCCACGCACCCCAGTCCGCCCCGAAGAGCACGCCCTGCTCACCGCCGGCCGGTTCGGCGCGCGCGAGGTAGCCCGGGTGCGCGCCGATCCTCCGGTAGACGTCCGCACCGATGGCGTAGAACTCGCGCGTGGCGGGCGAGGGATCGGCGAGGGGTGCCTGGAGGACGCCGAACGTGTACAGCGCAAGACGGGGCATGCGTCTCTTCCTGGTCGGGGGTGAGGAGGGATGCGCCAGGGCGCGGATCCGCCGAGGACCAGGTGAAGGTAGCCCCCTCCGCGGGCCCTGTCGAAGTTGCGTTCTCCTCGCCGGAATGGCCTCCGGCGCACGGCACTTGAACTACCGGTCCGGCGTCTGCACCGGGTGCGCGGGCCGGCAGGGAGCGCGGGCATCGGATGCCGACCGGCCGCCGTCCGCTCCTCCGGTTCCCAGGCGCGGAGCAGGCCGGGCAGTCCCGCGTCTGCGTCGAGGCGCTGGGACGTGTGGTCCGGGAACGGCATGAACCCGTGTGCCTTCCTGGCTCATCGACGCCCGCCGAACTCCCAGTTGTGGACCTCGATGGCCGCGTACCCGTCCGGATTCAGGACGGCTCGTGCCGTCCCCGGATCCGTGGCCCGGAGCAGTACCGCCGTACCCAGCCAGGTGTCGCCGTCGTCGGACAGCAGAGGTCCGTACGCCACCAGTCCGTCCCTGTCGGGCGGCAGGGCGAGGTCGGCGGTCGGGCCTCCGCCGAGACCGAGCACCAGGTAACGGTTGCCGCCACTCGGGCCACCGGGGAAATCCCACATGGTGCGCCCCAGCACGTTGCGCCACCGGCGCAGCAGCACGTCCCGGTACGCGCCGGCCTGGTAGCCGGGTTCGTCGAAGGCGAATGCGCGGGCGGCCGCGGGATCGGGGAGGTCGACGATGTGCACGCTGCCGGTGGGTGTTTCACCGTTGTCGGCGAACGTCGGGCCGCGAGCGATCAGTTCCTTCGCGTACCGGTCCATGTAGGACCAATGCCGCTCCAGCAACTCCTCGCGCAGCGCAAGGGAGCCGGGTCGGTCACGGTGGTAACAGAAGAACTCCATGACCACGGACCCTGCCTCTGCGAGGGGCACCGTCTCAAGCGGGCGGCTCCGCTTCGGAACTGGTTGCCGCGCGGGGCGAGACGGTGCGGGCGGTCGAGGTGCACCGCTGGGAAGCGGTCAGGCGTCCCGGAGCTGCTTGGCGAGCGGGGTGTCGCCCGCTACTTCGACGTGGCCCGTGCGGATCGCCTCGGCGAGGGGCAGGGTGCCTCGGCTGACGGCTGTGCAGGTGGCCGTGTCGAGGGTGAGGACCGCGTCCGGGTCGCGCGGGGCCGGGCCGTCGCCGTGGACGGGGCCCTCCTGCGCGCCGACGTGGAGGTGGAAGCGGCCCTCCTCCAGGCGTACTTCGACAAGTCCCTCACCCTTCAGCGACCGCAGCAGCGGCAGCGCGAACCAGTGGGCGCGCACCGCGTCCGTCGGGCGGCGTTCGCCCAGTTCGGGTTCGCCCCACGTGCCGAGGGCCTGGAGCACCGGAAGCAACTCGCGTCCACGCGACGTGAGTTCGTAGACGTACGCCGCTCCCGGCGGCGGGAGGCGGCGGCGGGTGGTGAGGCCGTCGCGCTCCATGTCCTTCAGCCGTGAGGCCAGCACGTCCGTGCTGACGCCGGGCAGGTCCGCGTGCAGGTCGGTGTAGCGGCGCGGCCCGGCCAGCAGTTCCCGGACGATCAGCAGGGTCCAGCGGTCGCCGACGACGTCGAGCGCGCGGGCGGCGGAACAGTACTGGTCGTAGCTTCGGCGAGGTGGCATGCCTCGCAGTCTAGACAAGTTGTTGGACTTTCCAAGCGTCCACTTGGTAAAACCAAGTAACACCAGAAACCGGAGGGGCGCATGGAGTTCCGGCAGTCGAGCAAGCTCAGCGAGGTCTGTTACGAGATCCGCGGTCCGGTCATCGAGCACGCCAACGCGCTGGAGGAGGCGGGGCACAGCGTGCTGCGCCTGAACACCGGCAACCCGGCCCTGTTCGGTTTCGAGGCGCCCGACGAGATCCTCCAGGACATGATCCGGATGCTCCCCCAGGCGCACGGCTACACCGACTCGCGCGGCATCCTCTCCGCCCGCCGGGCGGTGGCCCAGCGCTACCAGACCCTGGGCCTGGAGGTCGACGTGGACGACGTCTTCCTCGGCAACGGCGTCTCCGAGCTGGTGTCCATGGCCGTGCAGGCCCTCCTGGAGGACGGCGACGAAATCCTCATCCCCGCGCCGGACTTCCCGCTGTGGACGGCGGTGACCACCCTGGCCGGCGGCAAGGCCGTGCACTACCTCTGCGACGAGCGGGCCGACTGGTACCCGGACCTCGACGACATGGCCGCGAAGATCACCGACCGCACCAAGGCCGTCGTCATCATCAACCCCAACAACCCGACAGGAGCGGTGTATCCGAAGGCGGTCGTCGAGGGCATCCTCGACCTGGCCCGCCGGCATGGCCTGATGGTGTTCGCCGACGAGATCTACGACCAGATCCTCTACGACGACGCCGTGCACCACTCGGCCGCCGCGCTCGCCCCCGATCTGGTCGTCCTGACCTTCTGCGGCCTGTCGAAGACGTACCGCGTGGCCGGCTTCCGCTCGGGCTGGCTGGTGGTGACCGGTCCGAAGCAGCACGCGAAGAACTACCTCGAGGGCCTGACCATGCTGGCCTCGATGCGCCTGTGTGCCAACGCGCCCGCGCAGTACGCGATTCAGGCCGCGCTCGGCGGCCGGCAGTCGATCCGCGAACTGACCGCCCCGGGGGGCCGGCTGCGCGAACAGCGTGACATGGCCTGGGAGAAGCTGAACGAGATCCCCGGCGTGAGCTGCGTGAAGCCGAAGGGCGCGCTGTACGCGTTCCCGCGCCTGGACCCGAAGGTGCACAGGATCCATGACGACGAGAAGTTCGTCCTGGACCTGCTGCTCCGGGAGAAGATCCAGGTCGTCCAGGGCACGGGCTTCAACTGGCCGTCCCCCGACCACTTCCGCATCCTCACCCTGCCCCACGCGGAGGACCTGGAGGCGGCGATCGGCCGCATCGGCCGCTTCCTGAGCGGGTACCGGCAGTAGGCGTCCACCGGGCCTGGCCTCGGAAAACTCGTGGGGCGTCCGGAGTTGAGCGGGTTAGCATCACCCGACTCGACGGGGCGGGGGGACATGAGCGGCGCTGAGCTGGTGGCGGCGGTCGGGCGGGGCGACGAGCAGGCCGTACGGCGGCTTCTGGAGGCGGGAACGGATCCGGACACGCGTACGGCGGAGGGGCTGCCGGTGCTGTGCCGCGCGATCGCCGCCTACGAGGCCGACGTTGCGGAGGCACTGGTCGAAGCGGGCGCGGACCAGGACCGCGAACTGCCTGATGGCACAACTCCGTTGGTTCGTGCCGTCGACGGCGGCTCACCGACGACGGTGACGGCCGTGCTGGGCCGGGAACCCCGGCTTCGGCTGCCGGAGAGCGTGCGGGCGGCACTGCTCGCCCGGGCCCGGCGGTGGTACGAGGAGGGCGCGGAGGCCGTACTGCGGCAGCGCACGGACGCGCCGGGCCCGGTGAACAGCACCACCGTCATGGACGACGCGTACCACCGGGTCGCGGAGCTGAGGCTCGGTGGACAGACGGTCCGTGGCGGCCAGGGGGCGATCCTCACCGACCTGGAGTGGGCCTTCCGCGTCCTCACCCCCGTGGATGAGCTGGTCGCCCGCGCCGTCGCGCAGGGGGACCCCGACCATGTCGACTGGTCGGCCGCCCAATGGGTCCTGTATCAACGCCGCAGCAAGGAAACGTGGTCTGCGGTCGCAGCCCATCACACCGCTCCGTCGGCGACGGCACGCCGCTTCACGCTCGACGTCCTCTGGCTGCACCTCATGAACCCGTGGCTGTCCTGGCGCCACACCTACGAGAAGGAGACGGCTGACCTCCTCGTCGAGTGGGCCGCCCGCGGGGAGCCCGACACCGCCGTCCTCACCGAGTTGCTGCGTGTACTGGGCGAGACGGAGCACGCCGGAATTCCCACGGTGGGGCTTCAGTACACCCGGCATCCACACCCGCGCGTCCGGGCGATGACTCCGGATCTCCTGGTCCTGTGGGGTGACGGCCCCGCCGTCCTGGCGAACCGGGACGCGCGGCGCGCGCTGCTCGAACTCGCCGGCGACGAAGACCCGGACGTGCGCGCACGTACCGGTGGGGCCCTGGGCGCGGTCCTCGACGGCGCCGACACCGGCATGGTGGACGCCGTCGTCACTCTGCTGCGAGACCCCACCCGGGAGACGCGGGCGGCGGTGGCTGAAGCGGTCGCGGCCCGCCCCGTCCGTGCACCCGCCGTTGCCGACGCCCTGTACGCCCTGCTCGGCACGGAGGACTTCAGGACCCGGCTGAACGCCACGTACGGCCTCCTGCGCCGCGACGACCCGCGCACGGAGAAGGCCGTGGCCCGCCTGGGCACCGCCCCTCCTGGTCACGAGGACGACCACCGCGTCTCCGCGATCCGGCACTGGCAAGGGGAACGGGACCGTTCCTCAGGTGTGCCGGGGGAACCGCCCGCATCGTGATCGCGTCGGACCAGGGCATGAGGGAACACAGACTGGGCTGCGCCGGCGTCCTCCTGGCGGCTGCGGGCGCCGCCGTGGCGGCGGTGCTCACATGGGCGCCGAGGGCACGCGTCAGCGTCCACGGCGGGTTCGAAGGCCGGCAGCGAGACCTGAGCGTCCTCTACGTCGACCTGCCCCTCGTCGCCGCCGGCGGGGCGTTCGTCCCGCTCGCCGTCTGGCTGCTCACCCTGCGCACGCTGCGCCGCCCGTGGCTCGCCGCCGCGGCCGCGACGGGAGCGCTCGTCCTCGGGATCTGGGGCCTGCTCAGTTGGTGGACGCCCAACCGGCCCCCGGAGATCGTGTACTGACAGCCGTAGCGGTGCCGGCCGGTCACTGCGCCAAGGCGTAGAAGCGCATCGGGGAGTTCGGGCGGAAGCCGATGCGGGGGTACACGGGTGCGCCGGCGGCGGTCGCGTGCAGGGTCGCACGCGTCGCCCCCGTGGCCAGGGCGCCCTCGTACAGGGCCTTGCGTGTCACCGCCTCCCCGTAGCCGCGGCGCTGCCACCGCGGGTCGGTGGCGACGAGCAGGACGAAGAGGCGCCCTTGTGCCTCCACCGTGGCGGCGCAGGCCACGGGGGTCTCGTCGCGTACGGCCAGGTAGGCGTGCACGCCGTGCTTCCACAGCGTGGAGTCGGCGAGGCCGTCACGGCCGTCCTCGACCGGGAAGCCGTAGGCACGTGAGTTGATGTCGGCGTAGGCCCGCAGATGCTCCTCGGTGGTCACGCGCACGAACGTCAGGTCGGCGTGGTCCGGATCGGGGAGGGGCAGCATATCGCCGGCCATGCCCGTACCGGGGAAGGCGTACGCGAGGCCGGCCCGCTCGGCGGCCGTCCCCAGCGTCGCGCGTGCCTCGTCGTCGAGGAGGTCCTCGAAAACCCACAGGAACCCCGGGCGGCTCTTCGCCCGCATGATCTCCGCCGCTTCCTTCAGGCGCCGCTCCATGAGATCGGCGCCCGTGCCGACACCGGTCAGGGTGACGCAGTTCCAGAAGGCGAACCGGCAGTCGGCCCAGCGGACGGCGATGCCCGGCAGGTCACGGACGTCTGCGTCCGGCTCACGGTCGAGCACCATGGTCCGCCAGACGGCGGCGAGTTGTTCCATCGATTCGACGGAGTCTGCGAGATCGTGCACGGGCCGTCCTCTCCGGTCGCCGGGTGTGCGGAGCCCTCCGGGCGGTACGCGGTGTACCCGCCCGACACCCAGCAGTCTGCCCGCCGGCTCCCCTCCGGCGCGCCGTGTCGCACGAGTCCGCCCGTTCGAGCCCTGCAACGGAATCGGCTTCGGTGTCGGGCCCTCCCGACGTGTCGTCGGCGAAGTCGGTGATCAGGCGTCGGCGTGCGTCGCCGGGAAGGCGTTCTCGTCGCGTCCACGCCCTGCGTGCGGCCACGTGCCGCCACGCGTCCGGTGGAGAGCCTCCAGGGCCGCCGCCGAGGGGGAGCCGGGTTCCGCGGTGAGGGTGATGAGGGACTGATGGGGTTCCTGCGGGACCTGGAAGGTCTGCTGGGTGACCGTCAGGTCCCCGACCAGCGGATGGGTCAGGGCGTAGACGTCGCGGCCGCAGGTCTCGACGGTGTGCCGGGCCCACAGTCCGGCGAACTCGTCGCTGAGGCAGGACAGCTCGTCGACGAGGGCGGTGAGGCAGGTGTCACCGGGGTTGCGGGCGGTCAGGGTGCGCAGGTTGCCGACCACCGCGCGGGCCTTGGCGGGCCAGTCGCGGTAGAGGGCGCGGGTGGGGGCGTCCAGGAAGACCAGCCGGGAGAGGTTGGGGCGGGCGTCGGGGGTGTCGGGCCCTGCGGGGTCCAGGTGTCCGGCGAGGAGGGCGTGGGCGGTCGTGTTCCAGGCCAGGACGTCGTTGCGGCGGCCCACGACGAGGGCGGGCATATGGGCCATGGTGTCCAGCAGCATGCGCAGATCGGCGGAGGCGTGCTCCGCGCGGGGGGACGCCGGGCGGGTGCGGTGGCCCGTCGTGGACAGGACGTGCAGGTGCTCCCGTTCGGAGGCGGTCAGGCGCAGGGCGCGCGCGATCGCGTCGAGGACCTCGGCCGAGGCGTTGCCCTGCTGGCCCTGTTCGAGCCGCGTGTAGTAGCCGGCGCTGACCCCGGCGAGCATCGCGACCTCCTCCCGGCGCAGCCCGGGCACCCGGCGCCGGTCCCCGTACCGGGGCAGGCCGGCGTCGTCGGGGCTCAGCTGCGCCCGTCGCGCCCTCAGGAACTCGCCGAGCGGTGATCCGCTGTCCATGACGCCAGTATGCGCGGCGGCGGCCTTCGCAGCCTGCACCCGTCAGGGGTAGGCAGGAGCGGGACTGGTCGCTTCGGGCGGGGGCCCGCAGAGTCGATCACACGATGCGCCGCGGATGTCGTGTCCGCGGCCCGCCCCCGCTCCGAACGAGGGAGACCCATGCCCACCACCACCCTGACTCTGGGGAACGTCGAGATCACCCGCGTCATCGAGTTCTCCGAGCTCTCGCCGATGACGACCGACGTGTTCTTCCCCGGCAGCAAGCCGGAGGAGTGGCAGCGTCACGCCGCCCTGCTGGACCCGGACCACTGGGAGCCGAGTACCGACCTGACCCGGGTCGCCACCCAGTCGTGGGTGCTGCGCAGTGAGGGCAGGGTCATCGTGATCGACACCGGGGCGGGCAACGGCAAGTACCGTCCCCTGCAGCCGATCTGGTCGTACCTGGACACGGACTACCTGGCCGGCCTCGCCGCGGCCGGCGTACGCCCCGAGGACGTCGACCTCGTCGTCAACACGCATCTGCACGACGACCACGTCGGCTGGAACACCCGCCTCGACGGACGCGACTGGGTGCCGACCTTCCCGAACGCCACGTACCTGATGCCGCGGCCCGACGTCACGTACTGGCACCCCGACAACCTGCATCGCACACAGTTCGGGCGGGGCAACCAGAACGTGTACGAGGACAGCATCCAGCCGGTGATCGACGCGGGGCTGGTCACGACGTGGGAGGAGTCCTACGTCATCGACGGCAGCCTGCGGCTCGCACCGGCGCCCGGGCACACCCCCGGTTCCTCGGTCATCCACCTGGAGTCCGGGGGCGACAGGGCGGTCTTCGCCGGTGACCTGCTGCACGGCGCCGTCCAGATCCACGAGCCGCACCTCAACAGTTGCTTCGAGGAGGACGAGGAGGGCGCCCGGGCCAGCCGGGCACGGATGTTCGCCTACGCGGCCGACCACAACGCCCTCGTGTTCCCCGCCCATCTGCCCGGCCAGGGTGCCTTCGAGATCCGCCGAGAGGGCAGCGGCTTCGGGCTGGCCCGGTGGGCGCCGTTCTCCCGTACATAGCAGGGCAGTCGCACCGCGCCCACGCCGCGCGGGTGGTGTGCCTCACAAGGACCGAGCACGCCGCGCCCCGTCTGCCGCGGGATGCCATCATCCTCGAATGGCCCACGACGTCGTGTTCTTCCTCGCCCCCGACGACGAGACGGCCGCCTCGACGCGCCTGCGGGGACCTGGTGCGGCATTCGAGTCCGTGACCTGCCGTTTCATCGAGCCGGACAGTGCCATCGCCGAGTGGGACATGTACTTCGAGGCGCCGTCGCCGGAGGCCCCGCCGCTTGAGCAGCTGTATGCGTGGCGGCCATGGCCGGAGTGGGTCACCGCCCCCTTGAACGACGGCGTCGAGGTGCTCGCTCTGCCGAAGCGGCTGACCCGGGCCCTCGGCGAGGCGAGTTCCGCCCAACTCGAGGAGCTCGCGAGCCGCTGGGTCACGCGGCTTCGGGCCGAGGACGGTGACGACATGACCGACGACGATCTCCTCGCGGTGCTGCGGGGCGTCGCCCGCCTCGCAGCGTCTGCGGCGCATACGGGCGGCGGCCTCTACAGCTGGAGCTTCTGACTGCGTCGCGTGCTGTCTTTCGAGCACTCCCCGAGCGCAAGCCGACTCGACAGTAACTCTCCGGCGATGACAGCACATTGACAGGTTTCCGGCCGCCGCTTCGGAGCAGGTGGGTATACGCCACTGGGGAGGGGTTTCCAACGCATGCCTACGTTCCGCCGCCGTACCCGCGCCATCACCACCGAGACCGTGCCGGCACGGGGGGCGGCCTTCGCCCTCACCGTCGAGGACGTGCAGGTGCTGGAGCGCGTCACCCGCCATGCGCGTACCCAACTGCTTCGGCACGCCAGGGAGAGGGATCTGGAGGTCGTCGACGAGGCGAGCGGCCACTGGCTGATGCTCACGCTGTCGGAGCGCGCCGGTGCCGCCCGCGCCCTCGGCCACGCCGGGATACCGATGCTCGTGGAGGAGGCCGAGACCGTGCGGGCCGTGGTGCTGAACCTGGAGTCCTACGGTGGGGAGACGATGGCTCTCGCCGAGGGCTACGAACTCCTCGACCGCATCACCCTGCTGAGCCGGCTGCCCCGGTCCGTCGCGCTCGTCGGAGGTGTCTTCACGCTGCCGGACGAGACCCCGGAGGTCGACGCCCTGTCCACCACGTGACCCGGTCGGCGCGGTCCGCTCGGTCCGGCGGGGGCCGGCCCCGTCCTCGTCGACCTGCGGCGCGTCACCCCGGCGGCCGTCACCCCAGCGGGACTTCGCACCACACCGTCTTGGTGTACGGGTCGCCGGCGGTCGTGCCCCAGTGGGTGGACAGCGCCTCGACCAGGAGCAGGCCGCGGCCGGACTCCGTGTCCTGACCGGCGGGGGTGAGCGTGCCGACGGACGGCGGGCGTCGGTCGGGGCGGGCGTCCGTGACCTCGATACGGAGCGTGGCGTCCTGCGCGTACAGGGTCAGGCGGAGGGCGAAGTCGCGGCCCCGCACCCGCCCGTGCCGTACCGCGTTCGTGGCCAGCTCGGCCACGAGCAGGGACGCCGTGCGGTTGCCCTCCGCGTCGTACGGCCATCCCCACGCCGCCAGTTGCCCCGCCGCCAGGTGGCGGGCCAGCCGGGCGCCCCTGGCCGTGGCCGAGAGGCGGATACGGAAGTGGCGGACGGGTCCGGTGTGTTCGTCCACCGGGGCGATCTCGACGTTCATGTCACTCAGCGTGGCCGTCCGGCTCCGCCGTGAACAGTACCGGCGGCCGGACCCGGACGTGCCGTACGGAAGCTGTCCGGGCCTGTCCGGGCCGCGACGCGTGACATGCGGCGCCCTCGCCGTGTTGAACACCGGGCGGAGCACGGAGGTGTGGGGACATGAGCGTGGAACCTTACGGGGCGGACGAGGAGTCGGCGGCCGTCCTGCGGACCGTGGGCCGCGTCATCAAGATGTGCCGCGAGCGGGCGGGGCTGACCCAGGCCGCCCTCGGTACGCAGATCGGATACAGCGAGGAGCAGGTCTCCTCCGTCGAGCGCGGGCGGCGGGCGCCGATGGAGGAGTTCCTCGACGCGGCCGACCGTGTGCTTGAGGCCAACGGCCTCATCGGCGCCCTCAAGGGGGACGTGGAGAAGGCCCGCTTCCCGAAGAAGGTCCGGGATCTCGCCCAGTTGGAGGCTCAGGCGGTCGAGCTGTGCGCCTACGCCAACCATGTCGTGCATGGTCTGTTGCAAACGCCCGAGTACGCACGGGCGCTGTACGGGATGCGGCGGCCTCCCTACAGCGACGAGCAGGTCGACGAACTCGTCGTGGCACGCCTGGCGCGTCAGCGCGTCTTCGACGAGCAGCCGGCCCCGGTCTTCAGTTTCGTCCAGGAAGAGGTCACGCTGCGCAGGCCACTCGGGGGCAGAATGGTCATGCGCAAGCAGCTCGAACATCTGTTGGAGGTGGGTCGACGGCGGAACGTGGAGATCCAGGTGCTGCCCACGCAGCGCGAGGACCACGCGGGCCTGGCGGGGGCGCTTCAACTGCTGCGGCTCAAGGACGGTCACACCGTGGGCCACGTCGAGGTCCAGCTGCTCAACCGGCTGATCTCCGACCCGAAGGAGATCCAGGTCCTGGAGATCCGCCATGGCATCATCCGGGCGCAAGCGCTCACACCTCGTGAGTCGCTGGCCTTCATCGAGAAAGTGCTGGGAGAGACATGACGGCGCAGTCGCGCACCGAACTGACCTGGATCAAGAGCAGCTACAGCACGAACGACGGGCCTGAGTGCGTGGAGGTCGCCTTCGCTCCCGACACGGTCCACGTACGCGACTCGAAGCACATACCGGGCCCCCGCCTCACCTTCTCCCCCACCCAGTGGGCCGCCTTCCTCCCCTACGCGTCGGGACGCCGATGACCCGACCGCTCACCGCCGCCCAGCGCCGGCTGATCGAGGCCGCCGATCCCGGGACCGGGCGTCTCAAGGGGACCGAGGCCCAGCTCGCCGCGCTGGTGAAGCGCGGGCTGGCCTTCCGGCACCCGCGGCCCCCGCACGACCACTTCCTGACGCCCGCCGGGCACCGCGTACGGGAGGCGGCACCGGACGCACCGCCCGAGCAGAGCGCGCCGCAGGCGAACGCGTCCGCCGGTACCGGGGTGTTCGCCGCCCGGGCCGGCGGTGAGGCCGTACCGCCCACCGAGGGGCCCGCCCGCGCGCGCGAGGTCCGCAGCGCATGGCAGGGCATGCTGGAGTTGCGTCGGATGACCAACCCCGACGGGTCGACCGACCGGCCCTGCGGATGGGAGCGCACGCACCTGGTGCAGGCCGCCGCGCTCGCCCTGGAGGCGGCCGGGCACCGGCCCGCCGGGTCGGACGGCGAGGGCGGCTACCGGGTGCGGGAGACCCCGCAGCCGGACGCCGTCGCCGTGCGCGCGCCGGACGCCACGGCACTGCGGGCGTGCGCGGACACCCTGGAGGCGGCCGGCTGGCAGGCCGGTGAGTACACGGAGCCCCGGACGCGGGCCCGTTACGTCCTGGCCTCCCCGCGCCGCGTGTGAGGGGCGTGCCAAGATCGGTGGATCGGGCAACGAACCGAGCAGGCGTGAAGGGGACGCAGTGAGCAAGCCGTATTCCGTCCGCGTGACCGTGCGTGGATACGAGACCGACGTGCAGGGCCACCTCAACCAGGCCGTGTACCTCAACTACGCGGAGCACGCGCGCTGGTCGCTGCTCCAGGAGGCGGGGATCACCCAGGCCCGGCTGCAGTCGCACGGCGTGGGGCCGGTCGCCCTGGAGACCACCATCCGCTACCGGCGTGAGCTGCTGGCCGGTGACGAGGTGGACGTGTCCTGCGTCTTCCACTGGAGCGGAGGCAAGACCTTCACCATCGAGCAGACCATCACGCGGACGGACGGCACGGTCTCGGCCGAGATCAGTGCCGTGGGCGGTCTGTTGGACCTGGAGAAGCGCAAGCTGGTGGCGAACCCGCAGGACGTCTTCCGGGAGCTGACGAAGGACGCCGCCCTTTTCGGGCTGTAGCCCCGCGCCGCAGGGCCGCCGGGGCGTCAGAAGGCGTGCCGCAGACCGGGTTCCGGGACACCGGAGCCCGGTTTCCTGTTTTCATCCGATGAAAGTTTCCTCCGTTCGGCTCCCAAGTTTCCTGGCCATCCACTCCTACAGTGGACCAGACCACCAGAGAGACAAGGAGACTCTTTACACGCTGTGAATCTACGTGCGTAACTAATGACGCGCGCACGTCAAACAGCACGGAACTGCCCAGGTGGCAGCGGCCGACGTCACCTCCTTCTCATCCCCACATGTGCCAGGAGGCAAGTCCCCATGCAGGTACTCCCCCACGTCTCCCGCCTCGGAAGACGCACGGCCACCGCGCTCGGCGTCCTCGGCGCCGCGCTGGCGCTCACGGCCACGACCGTCGGCGGCGCGACCGCCGTACCGCAGCCCGACCCGAGGCCCCTCAACGTCAAGCCCGGCCAGGCCTACATGGGCGTCGGCGCCCGCATCCACGAGGGCGTGCCCGCCGAGGACCCGGGGCGGGGCCTGCTGGCGCCCACCGACGGCGTCCAGGGCATCGACGTCTCGCACTGGCAGGGCAGCATCAACTGGACCTCGGTGCGCAACGCCGGCATCCAGTTCGCCTGGATGAAGGCGACCGAGGGCACCAATTACAAGGACTCCCGCTTCAACACGAACTACCCCGCGGCGCACTCCGCGGGCGTGATCCGAGGCGCGTACCACTTCGCGCTCCCCAACGCCTCCAACGGGGCCACCCAGGCGACGTACTTCGCGAGCAACGGCGGGGGCTGGTCGCGCGACAACCTGACGCTGCCCGGCGTCCTGGACATCGAGCACAACCCTTACGGGGCGATGTGCTACGGCCTGTCCACCACGCAGATGCGCACCTGGATCAACGACTTCTACACCACGTACAAGGCGCGCACGAGCCGCGACGTGGTGATCTACACGACGGCGAGCTGGTGGAACACCTGCACCGGCAACTGGACCGGCATGTCGGCCAAGAGCCCGCTGTGGGTGGCTCACTGGACCTCCGCCGCGTCGCCGACCATCCCGAGCGGCTTCCCCACCTGGACGGTGTGGCAGTACACCGACGCCGGCTCGGTCTCCGGCGTCTCCGGCAACGTGGACCGCAACAAGTTCAACGGGTCCCGCGACCGGCTCCTGGCGCTCGCCAACAACACGTGACGGACTGACAGGTCCGCGGTCACGCGCTCACGCGGTGGGGCCGGCCGTCCTCGGACGCCGGCCCCTTCCCGCTTTTCCCCCACCACCGCCCTCTCCCGAGGAGTGCCCGTGCATCCCAGGAACGTCCTCCGGCGCCGCCTCCTGATCGCCGGCGCGGCCGGGCTGGCCGCCGGCGCCGTGTCCGGCGTCGCGCACGCGCGCGGCGCCGCCGTGCAGCCGGACATCGACGCCACCAGGACCTGGGGCGCCCGGTCCCCGCAGGGGACCGTCAGCGTCCTGCAGTACCGGCCCAGCCGGATCGTGGTCCACCACACCGTGTCCGACAACTCCACCGACTACTCCCGCGCCCAGGCGCACGCGCACGCCCACTGGGTGCAGGACCTGCACATGGACGACAACGGCTGGGTGGACACCGGCTACACCTTCCTGGTCAGCCGCGGCGGCTGGATCACCGAGGGCCGGACCGGCAGCCTCACGGCGCTCACCGGCGGGCGGACCTTCGTGCTCGGTGCCCACACCTCCGGACAGAACACCGCGGCCATCGGCATCGCCTGCGAGGGCGCGTACCACGCGGGTGCCGAGCCGCCGCAGGCGCAGTGGGACGTGCTGGTGACCCTGTGCGCGTACGCCTGCGACCAGTACGGCATCGCGTCCACGCAGATCTTCGGGCACAAGGACTACGGCACGACGCAGTGCCCGGGCGTCTACCACGACATGCTGCCGCAGCTGCGCGCGGAGGTGGCGGCGGCCCGGGCCTGACCGGGCCGCCGGACCGTCAGGGGACCGCCGGCGCCTTGCCCTGGGAGGCGAGTTCCTCACCCGTCTCCATCGGGTGGGTGACGTCGGCGGCCTCGCGGCGGCCGTTGCCCAGGTGGTTGAAGACGAGGTTCAGCAGGACGGCGACCACGCAGCCGGTGGAGATACCGGAGTCCAGGACGATGCGGGCGGTCTCCGGGAACGCGTGGTAGAACTCCGGGGCGCTGATCGGTATGACGCCCACGGCGAGCGAGACGGCGACGATCAGGACGTTGTTGTCCCTGTCCAGGCCCGCCTTGGCGAGGGTCTGGATGCCGCTGGCGGCGACCGAGCCGAAGAGGACCACCCCGGCACCGCCGAGCACCGGGCGCGGTACGACGGCGATGAGCGAGGCGGCGACCGGACACAGGCCCATGAGGACGAGGAAGCCGCCGCCGGTGGCGACGACGAACCGGCTGCGGATGCGCGTCATGGCGACGAGGCCGATGTTCTGGGCGAACGCGCTGCACATGAAGCCGTTGAACAGCGGGGAGATCGCCGAGCCGAGGGTGTCGGCGCGCAGGCCGGCCGCGATGGTCCTCTCGTCCGCCGGGCGCTCGACGATCTCACCGAGGGCCAGCATGTCGGCGGTCGACTCGGTCATCGAGACCACCATGACCACGCACAGCGAGAGGATCGCCGCGAGCTGGAACTGCGGGGCGCCGAAGTGGAACGGGGTGGGGAAGCCGACGAGGTCCGCCTCGGCGACCGGGGAGAAGTCGGTGACCCCGAACGGCACGGCGATGAGGGTGCCGGCCACCATGCCGAGCAGGACGGCGATCTGCTTGACGAAGCCGCGGGTGAAGCGGCGCAGCAGCAGCACGACGAGGAGGGTGACGGCGGCGAGGCCCAGGTTGGTGGCGGAGCCGTAGTCGCCTGCGTCGGGGCTCGCTCCCTGCGCCCAGCCGAAGGCGACGGGCAGCAGGGAGACGCCTATCAGGGTGATCACGGTGCCGGTGACCACGGGCGGGAAGAACCGCACCGCCTTGCTGAGGAAGGGCGCGGCGAGGAAGCCGAGCAGTCCGGCCACGATCACCGCGCCGAAGATGACGGGCAGCGCGTCCTTCTTGTCGTCGGTGGAGGCGACGATCGCGGTCATCGGGGCGACACCGGCGAAGGTGACGCCGTTGACGAAGGGCAGCCGGGCGCCGATCTTCCAGACGCCGACGGTCTGCAGGAACGTGGCGAGCCCCGCGGTGAACAGGCAGGCGCCGGTGAGGAAGGTCAGTTCGGCGGGGGTGAGACCGACGGCCGCGCCGACGATCAGGGGCGGGGCGACGACACCCGCGTACATGGCGGCCACGTGCTGCAGGCCGGTCGTCGCCATCTTCGGCGCGGGCAGTTTCTCGTCTACGGGATGGTCGGCCACTGCGGTGTTCCTCCGGTCGGTTGCACGCCGGTGCCGGCGTGGTTGTCAGGGAGGTGGTGCGGGCGGGCGTGGGGTACCTCCCGCTCGAGTGCGGCCGAGCGTGGGTGGGAGGGACGAAGACGTCCGGTGGAGCTGCCACGGGGGCGTGGGACGGGGTGGTGAGCCGTCTCCGGGGCGCGCCGGAGCGCGCCCCGGAGACGGCCTCCGCGGATCCCGGCGCACCGGGGTCCGCGGTCTCCGGGCCGGGAGCCGTCCCTCACGGCCCGGAGACGTGCGGGGGATTCAGTTCCGCGCGGCGATCCCGGCCAGCCTCCGCGCCTCGGCGCGGGTGGTGCGGGCGATGGCGTCCTCGTCGGCGGTGAGCAGCCGGTCGTTCTCCACGATCTGACGGCCGTTCACGAAGGACGCGGTGACCGGGGCTGCGGCGCCGAGGACCAGCGCGGTGACCGGGTCGGCGATGGAGGCGTGGGCGAGGGTGTCCATGCGCCAGAGCACCAGGTCGGCGAGCTTGCCCGGCTCCAGGGAGCCGATCTCGTCCGCCCGGCCCAGCACGCGCGCCCCGCCGTGGGTGCCCAGACGGAGGGCCTGGCGTGCCGTGAGGGCCTTCTCGCGGTGGGCGCCGAGGCGGTTGACCAGCAGGGCGTTGCGCAGTTCGGTGTGGAGTTCGCCGGACTCGTTGGAGGCGGTGCCGTCCACGCCGAGGCCGACGGGGACGCCGGCCGCGAGCATGTCGGGGACGCGGGCGATGCCGGCGGCGAGGCGGGCGTTGGAGGACGGGCAGTGGGCGACGCCGGTGCCGGTGCGGGCGAACGCGGCGATGTCGGAGTCGTTCATGTGGACGCAGTGCGCCATCCACACGTCCTCGCCGAGCCAGCCGGTGGACTCGAAGTAGTCGGTGGGGCCCATGCCGAACCGTTCGTGGCAGAACTTCTCCTCCTCCACGGTCTCCGAGCCGTGGGTGTGCAGCCGTACGCCGAGGCGGCGGGCCAGCTCGGCGCCCTGGCGCATGAGTGCGGTGGAGACGGAGAACGGGGAGCAGGGGGCGACGGCGACCTGGGTCATCGCGCCGGGCGAGGTGTCGTGGTGGCGGCGTACCGTCTCCTCGGTGGCGGCGAGCGCGTCGTCGAGGGTCTCCACCGCGAAGTCCGGGGGCAGTCCGCCGTCGGACTCGCCGCGGTCCATGGAGCCGCGGGCGAGGGTGAAGCGGACGCCCATGTCGCGGGCGGCGGTGACGATCGCGGCGGACAGGTCGCCGGAGCCGCGCGGGAAGACGTAGTGGTGGTCCATGGCGGTGGTGACGCCGCCGCGGGCCATCATCGCGAGGGATCCCTGGGCCGCCGCGTGGACCATCGCCTCGTCGATGCGCGCCCAGGTCGGGTAGAGGGCGACGAGCCAGTCGAAGAGGTTGTGGTCGGTGGCCAGGCCCCGGGTGAGCCACTGGTAGAAGTGGTGGTGGGTGTTGACCAGTCCGGGGGTCGCGAGATGGCCGGTGGCGTCGATCCGGCGGACGACGTTCTCCAAGGCCTCGGGGGCCGGCCCCGCGCCGAGCGACTCGATGCGGTTGCCGGCGAGGACGAGGTGGCCGGTGGCGTACTCGGTGTCCGCCGCGTCGACGGTCGCGATCGCACAGTTCTCGATGACGGTGCGCCGGTCTGCTGCCATGGTGCGTCCTTTTCGCGTACGGGGAGAGGGCACGGCAGGACCCTGGGGGTTTGAGTGCCGTGGCCGGGAGGGGCGGGGCCCGGGTACCCGGCCACGGGTGCCGAAAGGGGGTGCGGTCAGAGGTTGGTGAGGTCCACCGGTATCCGCGGCTCGCAGCCGTCCCTGAGGACCGTGGCCTCGATCAGCCCGTAGGGGCGGTCGGAGGCGAAGTACACCGCTCCGTCGGGGGTGTCGTTCTTGAGCCCGAACGGCTCCAGGTCGACCAGGAAGTGGTGGCTGTTCGGGAGGGAGAAGCGGATCTCGTCGACCTCGTCGCGCTCCTCGATGACGCGGGTGCCCATCTGGTAGAGCGTCTGCTGGAGGGAGAGCGAGTACGTCTCGGCGAAGGCCCGCAGCATGTGCTGCTTGACCTCGGCGTACGAGGCGTCCCAGTCAGGCATCTCCCGCGCTTCGTCGGTCCAGTTGAACCGCCAGCGGGCGGAGACCGAGGTGGCGAGGATGCGGTCGTAGGCCTCCTTGAGCGTGGTGTAGCGGTCCTTGACGTAGCCCCAGAACTCGGAGTCGGTGGAGTTCATCACCGTGAGGTCCTTCAGACCGGAGACGACCTCCCAGCGCTCACCGTCGTAGGTGACCTGGGTGAGGCGGGTCTCCTGGCCCGCGCGGACGAAGGAGTGCCTGGCCTCGCCGGAGGTCTCGATGCGCTCCCAGGCGTACTCCTCGATGCGGATGCGCGCCCGGTGGATGGGCTCCTGCGAGGTGACGAAGTGGCGGGCGAGATGGATGCCGAACTGCTCGGCGGACTCGATGCCGTGCTCCTTGGCGAAGGCGAACACCGTGTTCTTGGTGGTGTCCGTCGGCAGGACGTTCGCGTTGGAGCCGTTGTAGTGGACGTCGTCCATGTCGCCGGAGAGGGCGACGGAGACGTTGAGGTCCTTGATGTGGTGGGTGGCGCCGTCCCGCGTGATCTTGACGACTCGGTTCTCTGCCTTGCCGTACTGGTTCTGTCCCAGGATCGTGGGCATGGGTGCTAGCTCCCTCGGTAAACGGAGTAGCCGAACGGGTTGAGCAGCAGCGGTACGTGGTAGTGCTCGCCGGCCGTGACGGCGAAGGTGATCGCCACCTCGGGGAAGAACACGGCACCGCTGTCCCGATGCGCGGGGGCGTCCTGCTGAGCCTCGGCCTTCTTCTTCAGGAAGTACGGCTCCACCTCGAAGTCGAGCCGTACGTGGGTGGTTCCCTCCGGCAGGGCCGGCAGGTCCTTGCACCGCCCGTCCGCGTCGGTCGCGGACCCGCCGAGCTCCTGCCAGGCGGCCTGCCGGCCGGGGCGGGCGGAGAGGCGGACGGCGACGCCCCCTGCGGGGCGGCCCACGCTGGTGTCCAGGATGTGCGTGGACACGGAGGCGGTGGTGTCGGTGCTCATGCGAGGTCAGTCCTCTTCGACGAGTCGGGTCAGCCGGATGCGGTTGATCTTCCCCAGTTCGGTGCGGACGATCTCGCGTTCCTTCTCCGGCGGGTTGCCGAGGCGCTCGCGCACGGCGTCCCGCATCTCCTCGGCGCTGCGGCCGGTGGCGCAGATGAGGAACACGTGGCCGAACCGCTCCTGGTAGGCCAGGTTCAGTTCGAGCATCTCGGCCCTGAGCCCGTCGCCGGCCCCGGACATGCCGCTCTGCTCCCGGGCGGAGGCCGGATCCCCCGGCTCGGGGCGGCCGATCGGCGGGTGTCCGGCCATCGCCTCCGCCAGGTCGGCCTCGGTCAGCTCGGCCATGGCGGCGTCACTGGCGGCGTAGAGGCCGTCGGGGGCCGCGTACGGCCGGGCGGCGAGCAGCCGCCGGGTCCAGGCGGTGGAGGCGCAGACCTCGTGGAGCGCGGCGGACGCCGCGTGCTCCTCCAGGGCGTTGAACCGGGTCAGGCCCGGGGGCGTGGATGTCGACGTCACGGGAGCCTCCTGGCCGGCGAACGGCCGTGTGCGGCGAACGGGCGTGCCGACAGTGAACGCCGTCACGCAGCAGGCGTCAACAGTTTGTTGAAAATTCCGGGTGACGTTTGGGTGAGGCGGCCCGACCGGACTCCTTGAGGGCACCGTGCCTCGGCTCAGGCGCCCTTTTCCCGGTTGAGGTAGTTGTAGACGGTGAAGCGGCTGACGCCGAGCGCGCTCGCCACGGTCTCCACGCCGTGCCGCACGGCGAACGCGCCGCGCGCCTCCAGACCGCGGACGATCTCCTGCTTCGCCTTGCGGTCGAGGTCCGCCAGCGGCTTGCCCTGACGGCGCTCCAGCGCGGCGAGGATGTGGTCCAGGGAGTCCGCGAGCTGCGGCAGCCGTACGGCGACGGCGGCGGCACCCTCCCAGGTGAGCACCACGTCGTCGGGGCCGGCCTCGTCCGGCGGGACCAGCTCCGCACCCATGGCGTCGACCAGCGGTTTCACCGCCGCAATGAAGGCGCCCTCACCGGTCGCGGTCACCGGTCGTCCTCCCCGACCACGTTGATCTGGAGCGAGACGCGGGTGGCGCCGGCGGTCAGGCTGCGCCGCAGCAGGGCGTCCACGGCCGAGAGCACGGCGTCGGCGCGGCCCTCGGCGGTGTTGCCGAACGGCCCGACGTCCACCGCGTCCAGCTCGGCCGTCTCGATGACCTCGCGCGCCACCACGGCGTGCTCGGGCGCCTCGTCGAGGTCGAAGGGCTCGGTCGTGAACTCCACTCGCAATCGCACGGGGCCAACCTACCGACCTCTTGACAGCCCTTCACCCGCGCAGGCAGTCTTCCAGTACGCAGAAAAACTATTTCGCTATACGGAAAACAATGAAGGGAGCGCGGCCCGATGGGATTCGCCGACCAGCGCTTCACCGTCAACCTGTCGATCCTCTTCACGGAACTCCCGCTCCTGGAGCGTCCCGCGGCCGCGGCCGCGGCCGGCTTCACCGCGGTCGAGCTGTGGTGGCCCTGGACGGACTCCCCCGTGCCCGAGCGGTCCGAGCCGGCCGCGCTGCGCACGGCGATCGAGGACGCGGGCGTCCGCCTCACCGGCCTGAACTTCTACGCCGGTGAGCTGCCCGGCCCGGACCGGGGCGCGCTGTCCCTGCCCGGCGAGGAGTCCGCGCGCTTCCGTGCCAACGTCGAGGTGGCGGCCGGTTTCGCCGAGTCCCTCGGCTGCCGCGCGCTGAACGCGCTGTACGGCAACCGGGTGGACGGCGTGGACCCGGGCGAGCAGGACGCGCTCGCCCTGGAGAACCTCGTCCTGGCCGCGCGGGCCGCCGACCGGATCGGCGCCGTCCTGCTGGTCGAGGCGCTCAACCGGGCCGAGTCGCCGCATTACCCGCTGGTGTCGGCACCGGCCGCGGTGGAGGTCGTCGACCGGGTCAACGCGGCCACCGGACTGGGCAACGCCCGCTTCCTGATGGACCTGTACCACCTGGCCATGAACGGCGAGGACCTGCCGGCGGTGATCGACCGCCACGCGGAGAAGACAGGGCATGTGCAGATCGCCGACAGCCCCGGACGCGGCGCGCCCGGCACCGGCTCGCTCCCTCTGGAGGAGCTGCTGGACCGGCTGCGCAAGGCCGGATACGACGGCTGGACCGGCCTGGAGTACAAGCCCGGGGACCGCCCGAGCGCGGCGGCCTTCGACTGGCTGCCGCGCGAGGCCCGCTGACCCGCGCCGGGCAGGGCCGGGTGCGCCGGCCCACGGCGCCGGGCCGGCCACCACGGCGCGGGGCCCGCTCCCCCACCCCCTTATCGAGACGTACCGAGAGGCACCCTCATGAGCACTCTTCCCAAGGTCGCCTGGATCGGCCTCGGCATCATGGGCTCCCCCATGTCCGAGAACCTGATCAAGGCGGGCTACGACGTCACCGGCCACACCCTGGAGCGGGAGAAGCTGGACCGGCTGACCGCCGCGGGCGGCACCGCTGCGGCTTCCGTCGCCGAGGCCGTCCGCGACGCCGACGTGATCGTCACGATGGTCCCCGCCTCCCCGCAGGTGGAGGCCGTCGCGTACGGGCCCGACGGCATCCTGGAGAACGCCCGCCCCGGCGCCCTGCTGATCGACATGTCCTCGATCACCCCGCAGACCTCCGTCGACCTTGCCGCTGCCGCGAAGGAGAAGGGCATCCGGGTGCTCGACGCCCCGGTCTCCGGTGGTGAGGCCGGCGCGATCGAGGCGGTGCTGTCCATCATGGTGGGCGGCGAGCAGACCGACTTCGACGAGGCGAAGCCGCTGTTCGAGGCGCTGGGGAAGACGATCGTGCTCTGCGGTCCGCACGGCTCCGGGCAGACGGTGAAGGCCGCCAACCAGCTGATCGTCGCCGTCAACATCCAGGCGTGCGCCGAGGCCGTGGTCTTCCTGGAGAAGTCCGGCGTCGACCTGGCGGCGGCGCTGGACGTCCTGGGCGGCGGACTGGCCGGCTCGACCGTGCTGGCCCGCAAGAAGGACAACTTCCTGAACCGGGACTTCAAGCCCGGCTTCCGGATCGACCTGCATCACAAGGACATGGGCATCGTCACCGACGCCGCCCGCACCGTCGGCGCCGCGCTGCCCGTGGGTGCCGTGGTCGCCCAGCTGGTGGCGAGCCTGCGCGCGCAGGGCGACGGCGGCCTCGACCACTCCGCGCTGCTGCGGGCGGTCGAGCGGCTGTCCGGCGCGCGGGTCTGACCCACCCCCCAGAACTCCGGGCGGCGCCGGCGCCGACATCAGTCCTGTCGCGCCCAAGGCGGCGGCGCCGCCCGGAACCCACGGCCCGCACCGCGACGCCGTACGGCCCGGATGAGGGGTGGCCGTACGGCGTCCGCGGTGCGGGCGGGGCGAGGGCGCCGCGGCGGCGCGCGAGCCAGTGCGGTGGTCAACGCCGCGGCCCGTCTCCTACGACCTGAGGGGAGACGCCCCGCGGCCGTCGCCGCCGCCGCGGCCCCGAGCCCACCGTCCTCCCGGCGTGCGGATCCGCCCGGACCGCAGCAGCCTGGGGGCATGGCACATCCGACGGAGCACCCGCACATCGTGGTCCACGCGCCCGCCCTGGACGGCTCCCGGCGGGTCACCTCCGACGACGCGACGCTGGGCGTCGCCACGCACACCGACGACGTGGGCGGGATCCTGCGCCTGGCCGACCTGTACGTCACCGACGTCGAGGACGCGGACTTCATCGAGTGGCAGGGCGGCGGCCCGGACGACTGGCCGGGACTGTCCGAACACCACGACTCGTGAGCGCGGCCTCTACGGCAACGTCCGTAGGGCGGCTACGGCAGCCTCAAATGAACCTCTGAAAACGGCCTCCCGAGGCTTGGGCGGGCCCCGCGAGCGGAACCATCCCCGCACACGGGGCCCGTCGGCACGGGGGCGGCGGGCCCCCTGTCCGAGGGGGTGGCCTGTCATGGCCGACACCGCGCGCGTCCGGGAGACGCCGCACGAGCTCGCCCTGCTGGCCGGAGGTCCGCGCGCCACCGTCATGGTGGCCGTCGTCGCCCTGCACCTGCGCGGCGCCGTCGAGCCCGGCGCACGGAACACGGTGGTGGCGGTCGACAACGAGGCGGGGCGCGCACTGCCGCCGCTGCCGACGCCGGACGGGATCCTCGCGCCGGAGAACGACGTCCCGGCGGAACTGCGGGTGCCGTACCTGGAGAGCGCGGTGTGCCGAAGGCTGCACGAGCCGTGCCACGTGCGGGAGTTGCTGCGGGACCCGGACGTCCGGTGGGCGGTGGCCACGCTGAAGGTCGGGTTGGCGGACGCGGGCATGGTGAGTCCGCCGGCGCTGGGTACGACACGGGCGGCACGCCATCGCCTGCACCTGCTGCGCACCGCGTACCCCGTCCCGGCGAGCCGGGACGGTGAGGGCCTCTCCGACGAGGAGAAGCTGCTGTCCGTCGCCCTGCACGGCCAGGCGGCCCTCCGCGTCGTCGTCCCCCGCTTCGCCCTCCGCGCGGGTCTCTCGGAACGCGGCCGCCTACGCCACAGGCGTGCCCTGCGCCGCTTCTCCGGCACCTCCGGCTCCTCGGGCACCTCCGGGGGCGGATACGCGGGCCCCCACTACTGCGGCGGCGCGTTCAGCTGCGCGGGCGGCGAGGGTAGCGGTGGCTGCGGAGGAGGAGGGGGCTGCGGCGGGGGCGGTGGGAACTGACAACGGACCGGAAGGGGCGGGCCCCGGGGTCACCTCTGTGTGCCTCCGCGGCCCGCCCCTTCCGTGTGCGGGTCAGACCTTGAGGGGCCGGACCGCCGTCGGGGCATGGCCCGCTTCCGTCGCGACGGGCTCGAACTCGACCACGTTGCTTATGTCGTTGGTGGTCGACATGGCGATGTTGGTGACGCGTTCCAGGATCGCCTCGACGACCACCGGCACCCGGTACTCCGCCGCCAGCTTCTTCGCCTGTTCGAAGGCCGCGCCCAGTTCGTTCGGGTCGGTCACGCGGATCGCACGGCAGCCCAGGCCTTCGGCGACCTTGACGTGGTCGACGCCGTAGACGCCCAGCTCGGGGGTGTTGATGTTCTCGAACTCCAGGTTGACCTGGAAGTCGATGTCGAAGGCCCGCTGGGCCTGACGGATCAGGCCCAGGTAGGCGTTGTTGACCAGGACATGGACGTACGGGATCTTGTGCTGCGCCCCGACGGCCAGCTCCTCGATCATGAACTGGAAGTCGTAGTCGCCGGAGAGGGCGACGACCTGGGCCTCGGGGTCGGCCTTGGCGACGCCCAGCGCGGCGGGGACGGTCCAGCCGAGCGGGCCGGCCTGGCCGCAGTTGATCCAGTGACGCGGCCGGTAGACGTGCAGCATCTGGGCACCGGCGATCTGGGAGAGGCCGATGGTGGTGACGTACCGGGTCTCGGGCCCGAACGCCTTGTTCATCTCCTCGTACACCCGCTGCGGCTTGATCGGGACATCGTCGAAGTGCGTACGGCGCTGCAGCGTGGCGCGCTTCTCCTGCGCGGCGGCCGCCCAGGCGGAGCGGTCGGGCAGCCGGCCCGCGGCCCGCATCTCCTCGGCGACCTCGACGAAGAGCTCCAGTGCGGCGCGGGCGTCGGAGGCGATGCCGTAGTCGGGGGCGAAGATGCGGCCGATCTGGGTGGGTTCGACGTCGACGTGCACGAAGGTGCGGCCGGCGGTGTAGACGTCGAGCCGTCCGGTGTGGCGGTTGGCCCAGCGGTTGCCGATGCCGAGGACGAAGTCGGACTCCAGGAAGGTCGCGTTGCCGTAGCGGTGCGAGGTCTGCAACCCGACCATGCCGGCGTTGAGTTCGTGGTCGTCCGGGATGACGCCCCAGCCCATCAGGGTCGGCACGACGGGCGTGCCGGTCAGCTCCGCGAACCGCACCAGCAGGTCGGCCGCGTCGGCGTTCACGACGCCGCCGCCCGCGACGATCAGCGGGCGCTCGGCGGCGTTGAGCATGCCGAGGGCCTTCTCGATCTGCGCGCGGGTCGCGGCGGGCTTGTAGACGGGCAGCGGCGCGTAGGTGTCCGGGTCGAACTCGATCTCCGTCGTCTGCACGTCGACCGGCAGGTCGATCAGCACCGGTCCGGGGCGGCCCGAGCGCATGAGGTGGAAGGCCTGCTGGAAGACGCCGGGCACCTGCGCCGCCTCCAGGACGGTCACGGCCATCTTGGTGACCGGCTTCGCGATCGACGCGATGTCGACGGCCTGGAAGTCCTCCTTGTGGATCACCGCGGTCGGCGCCTGGCCGGTGACGCAGAGGATCGGCACGGAGTCACCGGACGCCGAGTACAGCCCGGTGATCATGTCGGTGCCGGCCGGGCCCGACGTGCCGATGCACACGCCGATGTTGCCCGGGTGCGTACGGGTGTAGCCCTCCGCCATGTGCGAGGCGCCCTCGACGTGGCGGGCGAGGGTGTGGGCGATGCCGCCGGACGCCTTGAGGGCCGCGTAGAAGGGGTTGATCGCCGCGCCGGGGACACCGAACGCGACGTCGACGCCCTCGCGCTTGAGGATCTCGACCGCCGCGCGGGCAGCCGTCATTCGAGCCATGGAGTACTCCTGCTTCGGCTTCTCGGATTCGCACTCCCGTCGCGCCCCGCCGTGAGCTTCTTCCGCATGATGGAAAGTTATTTCTGCTATCTGGAATGAATGTAAGAGGGATGGGGGAAGCCCGTCAAGAGAGCGGCGAGTGCGCGGCAAGTACGGGACACCGGCGTGCGGGTGGAGGACGATGGACCCGCCTCGAGAACCACGGGAGTGGACCATGTCCGAGAGCGTGCCGGTGCGCTGCCCCGACTGTCGGCGCTCGCACCGCTACACGGCACCGGCGTACCCCTGCGCCTGCGGCGCCCCCGTCGCCGCGCCGCTGGACCCGGACCGGGTCCCGGGCCCCGTCGGGCAGCGCGCGTGGCGGGAGGAATGGGTGAGCGTGCGCTGCGGGAGCTGCGGCCTGCGCGGCGAGTGGCCGCACCCCGAACTGGGCTGCCCCTGCGGGACGGTGCTGCGCATCCCGGTGGCGGGCGAGGAGGCGTCGGTGCCGGCCGGCAGGCCGCGGCGCCCCGCCGTCCCCGTGGTGCCGATCCGCACCGCGCGGGACGCGGTCACGGCGGCCGTGCTGTATCTGCGGCGCCTCGGTCACGAGGACATCCGGCGCGCGGACCAGCGGCCCACCTCCGGCATCGGACTGGCCGGCCGGGGCGTACTGGCCCAGCTGGACCCGTCGTCGCGGCCGGCGACCCCGCGGGACGTCGAGTGCCTGTGGCTGACCGCCATGACGGAGTCCGCGTCCTGCCTGTACTTCTCCCTCCCCGGTTACACCGACGAGGCCCGCGCCCGCGCCGACACCCTGGACGTGCCGCTGTTCCTGCTCGACCTCACCGGTGTCCCCCGGCCCGTGAACGCCGCCGCCGACGCGCTGGACGCCGACGCGGACTGAAAACCCGGAGACGGGCACGCCGGGGCGTCCCATACTCGGCGCATGCGCATCCGTCCCGCCGCCCGCGCCGAACTGGCCCGTCTCCAGGAGATCGAACGGGCGGCCGGTGTCCCGTTCCGTGACGTCGGCATGGCGGACGTCGCCGACGACGCACCGCCCGCCCTGGAGACCCTGGAGCGTTACCGGCGGGCGGGCCGCTGCTGGGTCGCGGCCGACGCCCGCACGGACGTACCGGCCGCCTATCTGATCGCCGAACCGGTGGACGGCGCGCTCCACGTGGAGCAGGTGTCCGTCCACCCCGACGCCGCCCGCCGGGGCGTGGGCCGCGCCCTGCTCGCCCGCGCCGCGGACCGCGCCCGGGAGGAGGGCCTGACCGCCCTGACCCTGACCACCTTCACCGAGGTCCCGTGGAACGCCCCCTACTACGCGCGCCTGGGCTTCCGCACGCTGAGCGAGGCCGGACTCACCCCGGGGCTGCGGCGGATCCGCGCCGAGGAGGCGGCCCACGGTCTCGACCGGTGGCCGCGCGTCTGCATGCGCCTCGAACTGCCGCACTCCGGCGGGACGTCCGGCAGACTGTCCGGATGACGGTCAGACCGGCACGTGAGCGCGACTTCCCGGGCTTCCTCGACCTGGCGGCCCAGGTCGAGGAGTGGTTCGGGCCGATGGTCGAGGAGCCCGGTTTCCACGACGCGGTGCGCGAGCACATCGCCGCGTCCAGGGCGCTGGTCGCCCCCTCCTCGGGGCCGGACCTCCTCGGCGGGCTGCTCTTCGGGGGAGAGGCGCCGACGTACCACGTGCACTGGCTCGTCGTCTCCCGCCGGGCCCGCGGCACGGGCGTCGGCCGCGCGCTGATGGAGGAGGCGACACGACGCTGGGTGCGCGGCCCCGGCGAGATCGAGGTGGTCACCTTCGGCCCCGACCACCCCGGGGCCGTCGTCAGCGGCGCCCGTGTCTTCTACGAGCGCCTCGGCTTCACCCCCGCCGAACCCGCCGCCCCGGGCCCGGAGGGCGGCTCCCGACAGGTCTTCCGCCGGACGGTGGGCTGCTGATCGCCGCGTGCCGGGCACCCGGGGGCAGTCGTCCCGGACGTCTCCCGGCCTCAGGCGGCGAGGGTGCCGCCGTCGACGACCGACACCGTGCCGGTCACGTAGTCCTGGTCCATGAGGGCGAGGAACGCCTTGGCCGCGTCGTCCGGCTCCGCCACACGGCCCAGTGGGAGGGACGCGGCGAGACCGGTGTACATCTGCTCCCGTTCCGCCTCGCTCATCCCCGACCACAGCGGCGAGCGCACGACCCCGGGCGCCACGACGTTCACCCGCACCGGCGCCAGTTCCACGGCGAGACTGCGGGCGGCGGACACCACCGCGCCGCAGACCGCGGCCCCCAGGGTCCATCCGGGGCCGCCCTTGAAGGCCGCCGTGCCGCTGGTGAGGGTGACGGACCCGCCCGGTGCGAGATGCGGTACGGCCAGCCGGACGGCCTCGAGGGCGTGGAACAGGCGCAGGGCGAAGAACGCGCTCGCCCGGTCGACCGTGTAGTCGGCGAGCGGAAGGCCGGTGAGATTCTCACCGGCGGTGTAGGCGAGGTGGTCGAAGGTGCCGATCTCGTCGAAGAGGGCCGCGACCGCGTCGCCGGAGCTCGCGTCCACGGCCCGTCCCACGACGCCGGCCGGCAGCTGTGCGAGAGCGCGCTCGACCGATGCGGCCCGGCTCGAGGCGATGGTCACCGTCGCTCCGGCGTCGGCGGCGCGCCGGGCGACGGCGAGGCCGATGCCGCTGGTTCCACCGAGGACGACGATGCGGGAGGAAGCGTTGATGGTCATGTGTTCAGGGTCCGTCCGGGACCGCCGCCGCGTCCAAGACCCTTTCCGTCGTCAGTGATGCCCGCAGGGTATGAGCGAGCGCGATCGCGTGGTTCAGCGCGGCCGAGTCGCGCCCGGCTGCCCGGGCCACGCCGACAGCGCTCGGCGCCAGCCCTGCCACCGGACGGGCGACGACGTCGGTACGGGTGTAGAACCGGGCCGTCGACACCGGGAGGAACGCCACCCCGGACGATGCGGCCACCCGCTCCAACTTGATCTCCACCTCATGCGGATAATCGCCCCCGGTCCGCACCGGCAGGCCACGCGCGAGCCGGGCCTCACGCCACTCGGGAGCCGCGTCCGGGGACTGGAGGAGGTCGTACTCGGCCAGGGCGTACAGGCTCAGCTCCTCGGCAGCGGCGAGGGGATGCGACGCCGACAGGACGACGATCCGCTCCTCCCGGAACAGTGGCTCGACCTGGAGACCCCGGTGCGGAACGGGAAGGCGCACCAGACCGAGATCGACACGGCCGTCGAGGATCGTCTCCACCTGGTCGTGCCAGCCCGTGCGGACGAGGTCGATCCGGATGCCGGCGTGCCACTGCCGCAGGCCCTGCACGATGGGCGTGACCAGCAAGCCCGGCATGAAACCGATGGCCAGCCGCTCGATCCCCTGGGCGGCCTGACGGGCACGTCGTTCCAGGGCACCGGCCGACCGCAGCAGTTGCCGTCCGTCCTCCGCGATGGCCCGGCCCGCGTGGGTCAGGTCGGTGCCCCGCGTCGAGCGGTCGAACAGGACCACACCGAGTTCTCGTTCGAGCAGCGCGATCTGCCGGCTGAGCACGGGCTGGGCGATGTGCAGCTCCTGCGCCGCCCGGCTGAAACTGAGCGTGTCGGCGACGGCCACGAAGTAGCGCAGACGCCGCAGATTGAGCTCCGACATGCACAAATCCTACGGCGCGAGGAGCGGCACCGGCGCGACGAGCGGGAGCACGGTGCGAGCGGGGCTCAGCCGGTCCCGTACCTCTCGCGCAGCTCGATCTTGCGGACCTTCCCCGAGACCGTCATCGGGAAGGAGTCCAGGAGTTCGAGGCGGCTGGGGACCTTGTAGTGGGCCAGGCGGCCGTCGCAGTACGCCTTCAGCTCGGCCAGGGTGAGCGGGTCGGCCGCATCGCGCGGGACGACACAGGCGAGGACCTCCTCGCCGTACCGCTCGTGCGGGACACCGACGACCTGGACGTCCGCGATCTTGGGGTGGGCGTGGAGGAACTCCTCGATCTCGCGCGGATAGATGTTCTCGCCGCCCCGGATGATCATGTCCTTGATGCGGCCGACGATCTCCACGTAGCCGTCGTCCCGCATCACCGCCAGGTCACCGGTGTGCATCCAGCGGCCCCGGTCGACGGCCTCGGCGGTCCTCTCCGGCTCGTCCCAGTAGCCGAGCATCACGCTGTAGCCGCGGGTGCACAGTTCGCCGGACGTGCCGCGCTGCACGGTGACGCCGGTGGCCGGGTCGACGATCTTCACCTCGATGTGCGGCAGCACCCGGCCGACGGTGCCGGTGCGGTGCTCCAGGTCGTCGTCCCTGCGCGTCTGGAGCGACACCGGGGAGGTCTCCGTCATGCCGTAGCAGATGGAGACCTGCTCCATGTGCATCTCGGCGACCACCCGCTTCATGACCTCCACCGGGCACGGCGAGCCCGCCATGATGCCGGTGCGCAGCGAGGAGAGGTCGTACGAGGCGAAGTCCGGCAGGTTCAGCTCGGCGATGAACATGGTGGGCACGCCGTACAGCGAGGTGCAGCGCTCCTGCTGGACGGCCGCCAGCGTCGCCGCCGGGTCGAAGGAGGGCGCGGGGATCACGACGCAGGCGCCGTGCGAGGTGGCCGCCAGATTGCCCATCACCATGCCGAAGCAGTGGTAGAAGGGCACCGGGAGGCACACCCGGTCCTGTTCGGTGTAGCCGATCGTGCGGCCCACCCAGTAGCCGTTGTTGAGGATGTTGTGGTGGGAGAGCGTGGCGCCCTTCGGGAAGCCCGTGGTGCCCGAGGTGTACTGAATGTTGACCGGGTCGTCGCAGCTCAGGCCCGCCGCGACGGCGTCCGCGCGCTCGGCCGGGACCTCGGCGGCGGCCTCGGTGAGCGCGTCCCACGACGGGTCGCCGATGTAGACGGTCTCCCGCAACCCCGGGCACGCGCCGCGCACTTCGTCCACCAGCGCGCGGTGGTCGGTGCCCTTGTGCGCGAGGGAGGACACCAGCAGGGTGACGCCGGACTGCCGGAGCACGTACGCCAACTCGTGCGACCGGTAGGCCGGGTTGATGTTCACCATGATCGCGCCGATGCGGGCGGTGGCGTACTGCGTCAGTACCCACTCGGGGCAATTGACCGCCCAGATGCCGACCCGGTCCCCCGTGCCGATGCCCTTGGCGAGCAGTCCGCGCGCCAGCTCGTCGACGGCGGCGCCGAACTCGGTGTAGGTCCAGCGCCGTCCGGACACCACGTCGACGAGGGCCTCACGGTCGGGCCAGGCGGCGACCGCGCGGTCCAGGTTCGCGCCGATGGTGTCGCCGAGCAGCGGGGTGGTGCTGGTGCCGTGGGTGTACGACAGGGGTGCGCTCACCGGAAGTCCTCCTCGCGGTACTCGCCGGTGGATCCGGCCGCCGTCGCCTCGCGCAGCTCGATGCGGCGGATCTTGCCGGAGACGGTCTTGGGCAGCTCCCCGAACTCCAGCCGGCGGATCCGCTTGTAGGGCGCGAGCGTCTGCCGGGAGTGGTCGAAGAGCACCTTCGCGGTGTCGGGACCCGGCTCCCAGCCCTCGGCGAGCACGACGTACGCCTTCGGGACGGCCAGCCGCAGTTCGTCCGGCGCGGGCACCACGGCCGCCTCGGCGACCGCCTCGTGCTCCAGCAGGGCGCTCTCCAGCTCGAACGGACTGATCTTGTAGTCGGAGGCCTTGAACACGTCGTCCGCGCGCCCGACGTAGGTGATGTAACCGTCCGCGTCGCGGGAGCCGATGTCACCGGTGCGGTAGTAGCCGCCGGCCATCGCCTCCGCGGTGCGCTCCGGATCGCCGTGGTAGCCGGTCATCAGGCCGACCGGGCGGTCGGCGAGGTCGAGCGCGATCTCGCCCTCCGTCGCGCCGGGCGCGCCGGAGACCGGGTCGAGGAGTTCGACGCGGTAGCCGGGGCTGGGGCGGCCCATGGAGCCCGTCTTGAGGACCTGGCCGGGGCTGTTGGAGACCTGCACGGCTGTCTCGGTCTGCCCGAAGCCGTCCCGGATGGTGACCCCCCAGGCGCGCCGTACCTGCTCGATGACCTCGGGGTTGAGGGGTTCGCCGGCGGCGACGACCTCGCGGGGCGGGGTGCGCAGGCGGCCCAGGTCGGACTGGATGAGCATGCGCCACACGGTCGGCGGGGCGCAGAAGGTGGTGACGCCCGCCTTGTCCATCTCGGCCAGCAGGCGGGGTGCGTCGAAGCGGGTGTAGTTGTGCAGGAAGACGGTCGCCTCGGCGTTCCACGGGGCGAAGAGGTTGGACCAGGCGTGCTTGGCCCAGCCGGGCGAGGAGATGTTGAGGTGCACGTCACCGGGGCGCAGGCCGATCCAGTACATGGTCGCCAGGTGCCCGATCGGGTACGAGGTGTGGGTGTGCTCGACCAGCTTGGGGCGGGCGGTGGTGCCCGAGGTGAAGTACAGCATCAGCGGGTCGTCGGCCAGGGTGGGCCCGTCGGGGGTGAACCGGTCGGGCGCGCCGTACGCGTCGGCGTACGGCAGCCAGCTCCCGCCGGGCTCCTCCCCCACCGCGATGCGGGTGTAGGCGCCGGGCACCTCGTCGAACTTCGCGGCGTCGGCGGAGCGGACGATCACATGGCTGACGCGGCCCCGCTCGACCCGGTCCCGCAGGTCGGCGGGGCCGAGCAGCGGGGTGGCCGGGATGACGACGGCGCGCAGTTTCATCGCGGCCAGGGCGGTCTCCCACAGTTCGGCCTGGTTGCCGAGCATCACCAGCACCCGGTCCTCGGCGGCCACGCCCCGCTCCCGCAGCCAGTTGGCCACCCGGTCGGAGCGGCGGGCCAGCCCGGCGAAGGACAGGCGGGTCCCGCCGCCGTCCTCCTCGACGAGGTGCAGGGCCGTGCGGTCGTCGCCGTCGGCGATCACGTCGAACCAGTCGAGGGCCCAGTTGAAACGCTCCGGCCGGGGCCAGGTGAAGTCCCGGTAGGCGGTGGCGTAGTCCTCGCGGTGTTCCAGCAGAAAGTCCCGGGCCCTGCGGAACTGCTCCGTCCCCGTCGTCATGCGTCCTCCTCGGTGCCGGACCTTGCCGGGCGGCTCACCGCCATCGTGTAATCCGTGATGCAGGTCTCACTACCCCCGAACGGGGGTGTGCGCCCGCACACGGGCCGCGGTGAAGGGGCGATCAGGTGACAGCAGACCCGGCGAGGACGGGCGAGGTGGCGGAGATCCGCAGTGCGCTGGCCCGGCTGCGGCGTGCGACGGGACTGCCGGTCGCGTTCGGAGGGCTGGTGGTGCCGGGGCGGTGGCAGGTGCGGATCAGCGAGCTGAGCGGCACGGCCACCCCGGCGCTCAGCGCGCTCGCGGTGACGTCGGGCAACGGTCTGGGCGGCAAGGCGGTGGCGCTCGCCCGGCCGTGCGCGGTGACGGATTACTCCGTCTCCCGGCAGATCAGCCACGAGTACGACGCCCCGGTCGCCGCCGAGGGCCTGCGCGCGGTGGTGGCGGTGCCGGTGGTCGTACGGCGACGGGTGCGTGCGGTGCTCTACGGGGCGCTGCGTACGGCCCGGCCGCTCGGCGACCGCACGCTCGGGGAGGCGGTGCAGGCGGCGCGGGACGTGGAACAGGCCCTGGTGGTGCGGGAGGAGGCGGAGGAACTGCTGGCGGCGGCGCACCCGGTGCCGGGGGCGGGCCCGCCCCGGGAGCCGGCGGCGGGCGCGCACCGGGAGCAGGTACGGGAGGCGCACGCGGCGCTGCGGGCGCTGGCCCCGCGGATCACCGACCCGGCGCTGCGGGCGGAGCTGCTGGACGCGTGCGCCCTGCTCACCGCGCGGGAGGCGCCGTCCGGTGCGGTGCGGCTCGCGCCCCGGGAGGTGGACGTGCTCGCCTGTGTGGCGGCGGGGGCGACGAACGGCGCCGCGGCCGAGCGGCTCGGGCTGACGGCTGAAACCGTCAAGGCGTATCTGCGGTCCGCGATGCGGAAAATGGGGGCCCGGACCCGGGGCGAGGCGGTGGTCGCCGCCCGCCGGGCCGGGTGGTTGCCGTAGGTTTGCGGTGTTCTCCCACGGACGGTATTACCACGAGTAGCCCAATGGATTTACCGAAGATCGGCCCGCTGTAATTTGCCTCACTACACCGTCCGCCCGGAATTGAGGAGCCTGTTGCCTAATATTGGCCAGGACACGCCACACGGAGGGGAGCGGTGACCGTGCGACGGGACGACAAGGAGCCTGCCAGGTGCCGCCCCGACCTGGTCATCGGCCGGGAGGAGCTGGTCTCCGACGCGAGGGAACAGCTCGCGCGCGGCGGCAGCGTGCTGCTCCACGGCCCCGCCGGAATAGGAAAGTCGACCGTGCTGCGGGCACTTGCGGCGGAAAACGCGGGTGCCACGTCCCGTGTGTTGCGCTGCTCGGCCACGGAGTCCGAATCCCATCTGCCGTTCCTGGCGCTGGCGGATCTGTTCGGTCTGGTGCTGGACGAGGTGGCCCCGCGGCTGCCCGCCGCCCAGCGCACGGCGCTGGAGTCGGCGCTCACCGGGCGCGGCGAGTCCACCCTCCAGCGGGACGGCCTGGCCCTGCGGCTCGCGGTGCTGTCCACGCTGCGCGCGCTGTCGGCCGAGGGCCCGGTGCTCGTGGTCGCCGACGACCTGCAGTGGCTGGACCCGGCCAGCGCCGAGCTGCTCGGCTTCGCCGCCCGGCGGCTGGGCGACAGCCCGGTGCGCATGCTGTGCGCGGTGCGCACCGAGGGCGAGGAGTACGACCGCCATCTGCGCGCCTGCCCGCCGGACACGCTGACCGTGCGCCTCGGCCCGTTCTCCCGCACCCAGGTGTCGGCGCTGCTCGACCACCGCGGCTACACCAGCCTGTCCCGCTCGACGGTGCGTGACATCCACCGCACCAGCGGCGGCAACCCGCTGTTCGCGCTGGAGCTGGGCCGCGCCCTCGCGGAGAGCCCCACCCGGCCGCGCCCCGGTGAGCCGCTGCCGGTGCCGACCTCGCTGCGGGCGCTGGTCCTCAGCCGCCTGGAAATGCTGTCCGACGAGGCCCGCCGCACCCTGCTGGTGGCCAGCGCCGGTGCCCGCCCCACCCTGGCCCTGCTGCACGCGGCCGGCCGGGACAACGCGGAGGCCGAGACCGCCCAGGCCGCGTCCCTGGGGCTGCTCATCACCGACCCCGAGGACCCCGCGCTGCGCTTCACGCACCCGCTGATCTCCGCCGCCCTCTACGCGGAGGCGCCGGCGCGGGAGCGGCGGGCCGCGCACACCGCGCTGTCCACGGCGGCCTCCGACCCGATCGAACGGGCCCGGCACCTGGCGCTCGCGGCTACCGGCCCCGACCCGGAGGTGGCGGCCCGGCTGGCCGAGGCGGCCGCGATGGCCCGGGACCGCGGGGCACCGTCGGTCGCCGCGTCGCTCGGGCTGCTCGCCGCCCGGCACACCCCGGCGGACGGCACGCCTGCCCCCGACGAGCGGCGCCTCCAGGCCGCCGAGGACGCGATCACCGCGGGCGAGGTCGACCTGGCCCGGGACATAGCCCGCGAGGTGCTGACCCGGGCGACGGTGCCGGCCGAGCGGGTGCGGGCGTGGATGGTGGTCATCGAGGCGGCCGGGCAGGCGCTCGGTGAGGTCGACGCGGTGTTCCCGCAGGTGCTCGCGGACGCCGGGGACGACCCCCGGCTGCTCGCCCTGGTCCACTACCAGCTCGCCTGGCGCGAGGTCGTGGTCAACGGCGACTTCGCCAAGTCCCGGCAGGAGGCGGCGCACGCCGCCGAGCTGGCCGCGCGGGGCGGGGACCGGCGCACCGAGCTGATGGCGCTGGCCTTCCAGTCGTCCACCGAGACCCTGATGGGCCACCCCGACGCCCCCGCCACCATCCGGCGGGCGCTCCAGGAGCCCCAGGACCCCGACGTGGCCAGCCACCACAACGGCGCCGCGATGGCCCGCTTCCGCTGGCTGCTGATGAGCGACCAGCTCCCCGAGGCCCGTACGGCGATCACCGCGCTGCTGCGGGAGGCGCGACGGCGCGGCATGGTCGAGAGCGAGGTGCACTTCTCCCGGCTGCTCGCCGACACCGAACTGCGCTTCGGGCACTGCGGACGGGCCCTCGACCTGGCCGGGGAGAGCCTGCGGCTGGCCCGGGACTCAGGGATCGGCGAGAGCGCGTCCGCGATGCTCGCCTCCATGGCGGAGGCGTCCGGCGGTGACGTGGACCGGGCGCTGGCTCTGGCCCGGGAGTCCGCCGACCACGCCGAGGTGGACGGCGACCAGTTGTACCTGTCCCTGGCCCTGGCGGCCCTCGGCTACGGGCAGCTCGTCTCCGGCGACGCGCAGGCCGCGGTGCGCTCGCTGCGCCGGGTCCGGGAGCTGGAACAGGGCATGGGCATCACCGACCCGGCGCGCGGCCGCTGGCAGGGCGACCTCGCCGAGGCGCTGGTGCGGATCGGCGAGCCCGGCGAGGCGCAGGAGCTGATCAACGTCACGCGGGTGCACGCGCTGCGCCTGAACCGGGCGAGCGTACTGGCGGTGCTGGACCGCGCGGAGGCGCTGGTGCGAGCGGCGCGCGGCGAACACCAGGCGGCCGTCGCCCAGTTGACGTCGGCACAGGAGCGGCTGGCCAAGCTGGGCTACGGCCTGGAGGAGGCGCGGGCCGCGTTCGCGCGGGCGCGGCTGCGTTCGCGGGGTCCCGGTCCGGCCGGGTACGACGAGGCGGCCCGGCTGTTCCGGCGCTGCCGCGCGCTGCCCTGGCTGCGGCAGGTCGACGAGGCCGTGGCGGCCGGTCCGGCGGAGGCCGAACCGGTGCCCGCGGCGACCCCGGCCGCGCTGGACGGGCTCGCGTCGATGGAGCGTCAGGTCGCGGCGCTGGTCATGGAGGGAGCGACCAACCGGGAGATAGCCGGGCGGCTGTTCATCAGTGTCAAGACCGTCGAGGCGACGCTCACCCGGGTCTACCGCAAGCTGGGCATACGGTCCCGGGTGGACATCGTGCGGCTGGCGGCGGGGCGCCGCGCGCCGTAGGTGACCCGGGTCACGGCGCTTCCACGGCCCGTGGCACGATGGGAACGTGCCCGGCGCCGCTTCGGCCACCGTGGCCGGAAATGCACCGGCGCGAGCCCGGCGACCGAGGGTTTTCCCTGTCCAACTCCCTTAGGGGGTTCCCTCATTGGGGCGCCCCCTGGACCGGTCCTAGCGTGTGACACGTGCCGATCGCCCGGGCACGTCGGGGCCGCCCCCGATACCCGGCCCCCACCGTGCGACCCCCACCGGCAACTGGAGGAGACCCATGCCAGGGCTCACCCGCACCAGACGGTCCGCCACCGGACGCGCCACTGCCGCCGCGCCCGCGCCCGCCCTCTCCTCCTCCGCCGTCCTCGTCCTGACCGCCGACACGGGACGCGCCGCCGCGTCGCACCGCTGTCCGGGGGCGACCCCTTGATTTCCTGAGCAACCCTCAGGTCACGACCAGGGGGCGTTGCGGGCTTCCACGAGCAGCCCGCAACGCCCCCTCTCCATGTCCGGGTCCTTGTCGGGCTCCACGGGCGGGTCCACGTCCGGGTCCACCGCCGGGTCCCCGTCCGGGGTCAGTCCCGCACCGTCCCGAAGCGGATGTCGTACGCCGCGCCGGGGTGCATGACCCCCAGCATCCGCTCCGCCTCGGCGGTGACCTCCTCACGCGCCGCCTTGTGGAGCCGTCCGAAGGGCTCGATGACGAGGGCGTCCTCGTCCAGCCGCCACAGTCCTGCCAGGAAGCCGTCCACGAGGAGGGTGCGGTAGGCGATGTTCCCCTTCCAGTGCCGGCCCTTCAGCTCGGCCGGGACGACCCGCGAGCGGTCCGCGTGCGAGAGCAGCAGGTTGTCGAACTCCGGCAGGAAACGCGGCGGGGCCGGGGTGTCCGGGCCGGGGCGGGGCGCGTCCGGGAGGTCGAAGAGTTCGGTGCCGTTCTCGTCCCGGAAGGTGACCAGCCGGGGCCGCAGGCGCTCGAAGGCGTCCCGGAGCCGGGTGAGTCCGGCCCAGGTCTGCATGTCCTTCACGGACGCCGGTCCGAAGGCGGCGAGATACCGCAGCACGGTGTCGTCCGGTGCGGGGGCCGGCTCGGCGGGGCGGCCCAGCCAGTGCTCGGCGGTGGTCAGCCGGACCTGTCCGCTGCGGCCCCACAGCCCGCGCGGGGTGACCTGCACCAGCGGCAGCTTGCAGCGGGCGGCGATCGACAGGACCAGCGGGTCGGCGTCCGGCCACTCGGTCAGCAGGATGTCGCGCAGTTCCTTCATGGTGCGCGGTTCGGCCTCGACGAGCCCGCGGGCGCGGTCGGCCAGGCGGTCCAGGTCGACGCCGGCCAGCCCCGACCGGAACAGGTGCAGCTCCCGGTCGCGGGCGGCCTGCACCAGGGGCCGCAGGGTCAGGCAGTCGTCGGCGGTGTGGGTGTGGATGGTCGAGCGGAGGGTGACGATGCGGACCACCGTGCGGTCGGCCATGGGCCCGGACAGCGCCTCGGGGACGAAGCCGTCGAGCCGGGCGGCGAGCGCGTAGTACGGCGGCTTGACGTTCTGCGCCTGGAGGCCGACCAGGTGCGCGACCGCGTCCGTCGCGGACATCGGTGAGCGGCGCAGCAGCAGCTGCCGCTCCAGGGTCGCCCGGTTGAGCGCCCGGCTGCCGAGCACGGGAGCCGACGCCGTGGTGGTCCGCTTCGTCTTCGTCATGGGTTCACGCTAGCGGGGCAGTAGGTCTGATTGTGTCCTCTTTGCCGCGCCGGGACAGCTCTCGCAACCCTGGACAAAACGCGGCGGACTGTAACGCCACGGTGCCCGAACGGCGCTGAATCCTCTGGGGCCGGACGCCGGCCCCTCGTAGTCGTCCCCCCACGAAGGAAACCCCCCATGACATCCTCCGCCCCCTCCCCCGACGGCCTGCCGGTCTACGACCGACTCGTGCGTGAGCGCGGTGACGTCGTGGCCGAGGTCCGCGAGGTGGCCGAGCGGACCCAGTTCGAGGTCCGCCAGGCGCTGGCGGGCACGGTCCGTCCCCGTCAGCCCCAGGGCGGCACCCGCCCGCCCCAGAGCGGCCCCCGCCGGCCCCAGCACCCGGGGCTGCCGCAGGGGGCGGGGCAGGGTCATGGTCCGGGGCAGGCACAGGCTCAGGGTCAGGACCAGGGGCCGGCGCTGCCTCAGCGGCAGGGGCAGGGGCCCGGGCACCGCCGGGACCTGGGACAGGGTCAGGGCCGGGACTCGGGGCAGGGCCGCAATACCGGACAGGCTCAGGGGCCGGGGCACGGTCAGCGCCCCGAGCCGGGGCAGGGTGAGCAGCTGCCGCAGAGTCCCGGAGGCCAGGCGCAGGGGCAGGGGCACGAGCCGGCGCAGGGTGAGCGACAGGGGCAGAGGCCTGGACCGGGGCAGGAGCAGGAGTCCGGTCCGACGCACGGACAGGGGCAGGGCCCGGGCAGCCGCGGCGCCCGGGACCGGATCAGGGCCAGGGCAGGGCAGGAACAGGGACTTGGGCAGGAGCAGGAGTCCGGTCCGACGCACGGACAGGGGCAGGGTCCCGGGCAGCCGCGGCGCCCGGGACCGGCTCAGGGCCAGGGCAGGGCAGGAACAGGGACCGGGCAGGCGCAGCGACCCGGGCCGGAGCGGGGTCATGGGCTGCCCCGGCGCCCGGGACCGGCTCAGGGGCAGGGGCCCGGGCAGGCACAGGGACCAGGGTTGTCGCAGCGACCCGGCCCGGGCCAGGTACCCGGGCGGGCGCAGGGACCCGGGCACGCCCCGGACAGCCGGCGGCCGCAGGGAGCTCAACGGCCGCAGGGCGTCCCGCAGCCGACGGGCCCCCGCGGGCAGGACGGCGACGGATGGCAGGAGGCGCCGCGGCCCGACGCCGGCTGATCCCGCCCGCGCCGCGCCGATTGCCCTCCGGCCCGGAGGGGCACTCGGTGCGCTGTGCACGACGAACGGCTGAGGAAACCGAACCGGGTCCTCCTGACCGGCTGGTTCAGCTTCCGCGACGGGGAGGCGACCGCCGGGGACGTCCTCGCCCTGCGCCGGGTCGAGGACGTACTGCGCGGGACCGGCATGGCGTACGACGTCGTCTGGAGCCCCGGCTTCCGGCCGGACGCCCTCCACTTCGACGGCGTACGCCCCCACGACTACTCGCACCTCGTGTTCGTGTGCGGTCCGCTGCACGGGCCGCAGATCGAGGAGCTGCACCGGAGGTTCGCGCACTGTGTGCGGATCGCCGTGGGCACGTCGGTGATCGACCCCGACGGCCCGGCGGTGACCGGCTTCGACCGGGTGCTGGCACGGGACGCGCCCGGCAGCGAGCCCACCGAGGACCTCGCGGCCCGCGCCCCGTCCGTGCCCCCGCGGCCCGTGGTGGGGGTGATCCTGACCCACGGGCAGCAGGAGTACGGTCCGCAGCGCCGGCACGGGCAGGTCGCCGAGCAGGTGACACGCTGGCTGGCCGGCAAGGACTGCGCCCGCCTCGAACTGGAGACCCGGCTCGACACCAGGGACTGGCATCTCAGCGCGACCCCCGCGCAGGTGCAGTCCGTGCTGTCGCGGCTGGACCTCGTGGTCACCGACCGGCTGCACGGACTGGTGCTGGCCCTGCGGGTCGGCACACCGGTGCTCGCGGTCGACCCGGTGGCGGGCGGTGCGAAGCTGACGGCGCAGGCGCGGGCCTGCGGCTGGCCGGCGCTGCTGGCGGCCGAGCAGGCGGACGGGCGCCGGCTGGAGCGCTGGTGGGACTGGTGCCTGACCTCGGGCCGGGTGGCCGCGCGGCAGGCCCGTGAGACGTTCCGGGAAGGCCGGGTGCCGGACGGCGCGGACCGTCTGGTGGAGGCGCTGACGGCCGGTTCCGCCGCCGGTTAGGGCGGACGCCCGCCGGGCACTCGGAGGTCCGTCCCTTTGGCGGTCGTTGGAGGAGAGACGGTGTCCATCGGTCGGCTCCCCGTGCACGAACAGCACATCCTCGACGAGATCGAGCGGTCGCTGCGGCGCGACCGCCGGCTCGACCGGCTGCTGCGCGGGCGACCGGCCCGTCGGCGCCCCGACGTCAAGCGGCTGCTGGGCCGTCCCGCGACCTGCCGGCCCCGCGGACGGACGGTGGCCCTGCTGGTCGCGGTGTCGGTGGCCCTGGTGGTGACCGGCATCGTCACCTCGGCACCATGGGCGCTGTGGACCTTCGCCGCGGTGTGGCCCGTGACGCTCTTCGCGACGTTCCGCCTCCTGTGCAGGTGGTCCGGCAGCTGACCCTCGCGGGCCCGGGCGGGCGGTCCTCCCGGAAGAGCGCGCCGCCCCGCCTCCCCGTCAGCCCGTGTAGCGGCGGGCCCTGCTGGTGCGTTGGGTGGGTTCCAGCAGGCGCAGGCGGGACTCCACCTCGTGCGGGAGGACCCGCCGTTCGCGCAGCACCCAGGGCAGGGCGGCCGCCGCCTCGGTGAAGGCGAGCAGCGACGTGGTGTCGCGCGGCACCGTGCGGGCCAGGTTCAGCGTGCGGCGCAGCGCGGGCCCGACGGGCCGCCGCAGCCAGGTGAACCACAGGGTGTTGCGGATGCCGTGCCGGCGGCGCAGCGTCGCGTCCCGCGCCTCGGACGCGTGGTGATGGACCGTGAGGTGGTCGGCGTACGTGAGCCACCAGCCGTCGGCCGCGAGGTCGGCGGCGAGCAGTTCCTCCTCGCCCCCGAGCCACAGCTTCGGGTGGAAGCCGCCCGCCGTGCGGAAGGCGTCGGTGCGCAGCACGGTCGCGGCGGCGAGGAAGGAACCGAGCGCGGGACCGGGCAGCCACGGCGGTGCGGGCAGCGGGGACTCCCGCAGTTCGGTGACGATCGGGTCGTCGGTGCCGTGCGGTTCGACGATGATCCGCGCGGTGACCGAGACCACGGCCCGGTGCCGGTCGAGCAGGTCGGCCGCGCCGGACAGGGAGCCGGGCGACCACCAGGAGTCGTCGTCGCAGAAGGCGACGTAGGGCGTACGGACCTCTCGCACGGCCAGGTTGCGGCCGACCGCGCCGAGGTTGCGCCCGGGGCGCAGCAGCCGGACCTGTGGGTGGCGGCGGGCCACGGCGTCCGCGGTGCCGTCGGTGGAGCCGTTGTCGGTGACGATCACCTCGGGCCGCTCCGGGAGTTCGGCGAGCCGGCCGAGGGTGCGCAGCAGCTCCGGGCGCCGGTTGTGGGTGATGACGACGACGGTCGTGCGCGGGTCGGTCATGCGGTGGTCCCTTCCGGCTCCAGCAGGCGGGCGGCCCGTTCCACGTGTGGGGGCAGCGGCCGGCGGTCGCGCAGGGCCGCCGGCAGCCGGGTGAGGGTCTGGCCGAGGGCGCGCCGGGCCGTCTCGTCGGCGCGCGCCTCGGCCGCGAGCACCCTGGTGCGGGCGAGGGCGTAGGGGACGGGGCGGCGCAGCCAGGCGGTGAGCACCTCGTTGCGGCGCTGCTGTGCCGGGCGGCCGGGGCGGGCGGAGGTCGCCGGGTGGTGATGGGCGACGACGTCCGGGCAGTGGGTGACGCCCCAGCCGCGGGCGGCCAGGTCGTAGGCGAGGCAGGTCTCCTCGCCGCCGAAGAACAGCAGCCGGTGGAAGCCGCCGGCGTCGAGGTAGGCGCTGCGGCGGACCACGGCGCCGCAGGCGAGGAAGCCGAGCACCTGGGTGCCGGGGAGGTCGGCGGCGGGGCCGAGCGGGGAGGCGGCGAGGAGGCCGTTGAGCGGGTCGGGGACGGCGTCCGGGCCCACGAGGGTGCGGGCGGCGATCAGCCCGAGCCGGGGATGGGCGTCGAACAGGTCGGCCGCGCGACTGAGCGCGCCGGGCGCCCACCAGGAGTCGTCGTCGCTGAACGCGATGTACGGGGTGCCGAGGACCCGGGCGCCGTGGTTGCGGGCGAGGGCGCCGTGGTTGACGGGCAGGGTGAGGACGCGCACGTGGGGGAAGTCGCGGGTGACCATGGCGGGGGTGCCGTCGGTGGAGGCGTTGTCGGCGACGAGGATCTCCGGCCGCTCGGGCAGGTCGCTGAGGTGCCGGAGCGTGACGGCGAGCCGTTCGCGGCGGTCCCGCGTGGCGATGACGACGCCGGTGCGGCGGTGGCCGGTCATGGCGCGGGCTCCCCGGGGGCGGGCAGGCGGTGCAGGGCGTCGAGGACCTCGTCGGGGGTGATGCGCAGCAGGGCGGGGTCGGGGCGGCCGGCGTGCGGGTCGCCCTCGGGGCCGTGCCACAGCGCGAGGTGGCGCGGGTGTGCGGGCGGACCCCAGTGGGCCGGCGGCACCGGGCCGAACAGGGTGACGGTGGGCGTGGCGTGGGCGACCGCGAGGTGGGCGACGCCGGTGTCGCCGCTGACGACCGCGCGGGCGCCGGCGACGAGGGCGGACAGCCGCTCGAAAGGCGGCCCGCCGGAGAAGACGTCGGTGTCGGGCAGCCGGGCCTGCTTGGCCAGCCGGGCCACGAGGTCGGACTCGTGCGCGCCGCCGGTGACGACGACCCTCAGCCCGCGCTCGCTCAGGGCGGTGGCGACGGCCGCGTACCGCTCGACCGGCCAGCAGCGCGCGGGCGCCCCGGCGCCGGGTGCAGGACGACCGCGCCGGGCGCGGGCGAGGGGCGTGCGGGCGGGGCAGCAGCAGGTCGGCGGGGTCGGCGTCGAGGCCGTACGCGCGGAGCAGGCGGCACCAGCGGTCCCGTTCGTGTTCGTCCCGGTACCAGGGCGGGCCCTCGATGTCCGGGGTCTGCGGATGCGCGAAGGCGAACAGCCGCGGCGGGCGGAGCGCTTGCAGCAGGCGGTGGCTGGGCGGCCCGTTGCCGTGCAGGTCGACGGCGACGTCGGGGGGCGGCCCGGTCCAGTCGAGGGTGCGGGGGACGGCCCGGCCGGGCGCGGAGGCGGGCAGCAGCCGGTCGACCGCACCGGTCGCCTCGGCGACGGGGCCCAGGTCGGCGGGCGCGGCCAGCACCACCTCGTACCCGGGGAACCCGCGCCGCAGCGCCCGCAGCGCGGGCACCCCGGCGAGCAGGTCCCCGAGCCCGAGGGCCCGCAGCACCAGCACGCGGGGCGCGGGGTGCCGTCCGCGTCCGAGGGGAGGCCGGCGGGGCGCGGGCACAGGGTCAGGTCCCTTCACGCGCGGACGGGGACGCAGACGCGGCGCGGATCATCGGGTGACCTCCTTCAGGAGGCGTTCCCAGTCGTCGAGGAAGCGGGCGAGGCCGTAGCGGGCGAGGGCCGCCGCGCGGGCGCCCTCGCCGACGCGGCGGGCGCTCAGCGGGTCGGCCACGAAGTCCCGCACGGCGTCGGTGAGGACGTCGACACGGTTGGAGACGACGCCCGCGCCGGGCGGCACCGCCTCGGTGACCTCGGTGGTGGCGAGGGCGACGACGGGCATGCCGAGGTGCATGGCCTCCAGCAGGGACAGGCCGAGGGAGGTCCAGCGCACGGGGTGGACGTAGACGCGGCGGCGGGCCATCTCGGCGTGCAGCCGGGCCTGGGTCAGTTCGTGCGAGCGGCACCGGTCGGCGGGCAGACCGAGGTGCCCGGCGAGTCCCTCGGTGCCCATGCCGAACACGTCCAGGGGTGCGGCGGCGGCGAACTCCGCCAGCAGGTCGGTGCCGGTGGTACGGCCGCGCCGCACCGGCTCGTTGACGACGACGGCGGCGTGCGGCAGCTCCCCCGTCCACAGCGGGCCGGGGTCGACGACGCCGTGCTCGATGACGGTGGCGGGGGTGGAACCGGCGTCCCACATCAGCCGGTTGAAGTGGGTGACGTGCACGAGGGTGACGCCCGGGAGGTCCGCGGCGGGGTGCCGGGTGTCGGGGACGTCGCCGTGCGGGGCGTTGTGCTCCAGGTAGACCAGGGGCGGGCGGCGGCGCAACCACCGGTCGACGAGGCCGAGTTCGTGCGGCCGTTGCAGGACGACGACGTCGATGTCCTGCTCGGCCAGGCGCTCCGGCGGCACCTCGACGACCGAGTCGGGCCAGTCGAAGGTGCGGGCGCGGCCCAGTCCGTCGGGTCCGCGGTCCGGGGTGACGGGGACGACGTAGGTGTGCGGTCCCTGCACGAAGGCCGTGGTCCACGACCCGTGCACATGCCACAGCAGGATTCTCATGCCACCTCCACGAGCTTGTCGACCGCGGCGACGACGTCGAGCGCGGTCACGGTGTCCAGGCAGGGATGGCCCGGAACGGGGCAGCGCCGGGCGCGGCTTCCGGCGCAGGGGGCGTCCTGGTCGCCGAGCAGCAGGTAGGGCACGCCGTAGGGGCGCCAGCGCTCGGCCGGGACGACCGGCGCGAACAGGGACACCACGGGGGTGCCGACGGCGGCGGCCAGATGGGCAGGGCCGGTGTTGCCGACGACGACGCAGTCGGCCCCGGCGAGCACCCCGGCGAGCTGCGCGGCGTCGGTGCGGCCGCCGAGGTCGACGGCGCGGTCGCCGGCGACGTACGCGGTCAGGTCGCGCTCGCCCGCGCCGCCGGTGACGACGACGCGCCGCCCGGCGGCGGCGAGTTCCCGTACCGCCTGCGCGCACCGTCCGCGGCTCCAGGCGCGGGCGGGCACGCTGGCGCCGGGGTGGACGACGACGTACGGCCCGCCGCCGGTCAGCGCGTCGGCGGCGGGCGGCGGGAGCACCCGGAGCCGGCCGTCGTCGACACGGGGGAAGCCGGCGGCCTCCGCGAGGTCCAGCGCGGCCTCGGCCTCGTGGGCGTGCGGGGCGCGGTGGTGGCGTACGTCGAGGAGGCTGCCGGGGTAGTCCTCGCTGTCGGCGGCGATGAAGGGGACGCCGGCCAGCCGCAGCAGCAGCGCGGTGGGCAGCGGGGACTGGTGGTACGAGGTGAGGACCAGCGCGGCGTCGGCGTCGACGGAGGCGACGAGCGCGTCGATGTCCCGCCGGTCCACCGGCGGCGGCTGGAACCCGGTCCACGGCGACTTCCAGACGAGCACGTCGTCCACCCCGGGCAGCAGCCGCGCGGCGGGCACCCCGTGCGGCCCGCACAGCAGCGTGACGTGGTCGGCGCGGGCGGCGACGGCCCGTACGACGGGCCCGGCGAGCAGCACGTCGCCGAAGCTGTCGAGCCGGGTGACGAGGGCTTTCACAGGTACCTCCCGGTCCCGGGCGGCCGTGCTCGCGGGCCGGCGGGCCCGGGTCCGGCAGCGGGCCGTCCGGGCGGCTGCCCCACCAGGCCGGCCCCGGCGTACGGACCGGGCGGGAGGTTCTCCTCCCAGGGCGGGCCGTCGAGGATCAGCGTCACGGCGGTGAGCAGGTCCGGCGCCACGTACGGGGCGGCGGCGGTCTCCTCGGGGCGGGTCACCGGCGTGGGGACGAGGACGGCGTGCGCGCCGGCCCGCCGGGCGGCCTCGACGTCGGAGCCGATGTCGCCGACGACGACGCAGTCGGCGGGGTCGGCGCCCAGGCGGCCGGCGGACCGGAGGATCATGCCGGGCCGGGGCTTGCGGCAGGGACAGCCGTCGTCCGGGCCGTGCGGGCACACGGCCCATGTGTCGAAGGGACCGAGGAGTTCCTCGACGCGTCCGTTGACGCGGGCGGCGTCGGCCTCGGTGAGCAGCCCGCGGGCGATGCCGGACTGGTTGGTGACGACGCCGGTGCGGATCCCCCGGGCGCGCAGCGCGTCGAGGGCCTCGCGGGCCCCGGCGACGGGGCGCACACGGCCGGGGTCGGCGTTGTAGGGGACGTCGTGGACCAGGGTGCCGTCGCGGTCGAACAGCACCGCCTTCACGGGCTCATCGGGCGGGCTCCCGCCAGGACGGGGCGTTGCGGTGGCGCCAGGTGCCGGCCAGCCGGTGCCAGGTCGCGGCGGGCGGGATGACCACGCTGGTGGCGAGGACGGTCGCCACCTCGTCGGGGTGCGCGGGCCGGGCACGATGCGCGAGCGGGCGAACTCGGCGGTGCCGGCCGCCCAGCCGGCCGCGCAGGCGGCGGCGGCCCGGCGGTGTCCGGTGGCGGCGAGGGCGCAGGCGGCGGCTCCGGCGGCGGTGATCGCGGCGTGCCGGCGGATCCGGCCGCGCGGCGCGACCGCCTTGGCCCACCAGTCGGGGCCGTGCAGCCGCCGCATCAGGGCGTCGTCGGCGTGCACGCGCTGCCGGTGGACCGACGCCCAGCGGGAGGCGGCGCGCACGGGTGCAGGGTGGTGCGGGACCCCTGCGGATGCGCCAGCCGGCGTCCAGGAGCCGCAGCGCGAGGTCGGCGTCCTCGCGGAAGGCGCGGGGAAGCGTTCGTCGAAGCCGCCGACGCGGCGCAGGGCCTCGGTGCGGTAGGCCATGTCGGCGGTGATCCAGCGGGCGCGGGCGTGTGCGGCGGTGCCGCGCTCCCAGTCGGTGGGGCGGCGCCCGCCGGGCAGCGGCACGGTGATGACGCCCTGCACGCCCGCGGTGTCGGGGGTCGCCTCGTCGAGGTCCTCCAGGAGTTGCGCGCACCAGTGCGGTCCCACCTGGACCCCCTCGTCGACGAAGACCACCCAGGGCTCGGTGACGGCGCGCAGCCCGGTGTTGCGGGCGGCGGGGCCGCGGTTCTCCCCGGTCAGCACGGTGGTGCGGGCGCGCAGGTCACCGAGGACGGTCAGCGCGTGTTCCAGCGGCGCCGGGTCGGGCTCGGGCTGCTCGGGCCGGTCGTCGACCAGGACGATGCGGTCGGGGCGCGGGCCGTGGGCGGCGGCCAGTGCGGCGAGGCAGTCGGCGAGGGTGTCCCCCACCAGGGTGGGGACCACGACGGCGTACGGCGTCATCGCGGGGCCCTCCCTCTGCGCACGGCGTACGGCCCGGCCGCGGTGGGGCGGTTGTGGTGGTGCTGCTGCTCGTGGAACGGGGCGTGGTCACCGGCGTCGTGCATGGGAGTGGGCTCCGTCCCTGCGTATGAGGAGTGCTGCGGGGTGGCGGGTGCCGCGGCCGAGCTGCCTCAAACCTTTTGACCCAGCTTGCCCCGCTCTGCACCAGCGTGCCCCGGGGTGGCGGTCGGCGCAGGTCGGAGGCCGCCTCCGCCGCGACCTGAACCAGAACAACGTTCATCCATCCGGCCGACACCGGCCGGCGACCTCCAGGAGCACGGAGACCTGCGCACCGGCACACCGGTGGCGCGACTACCCACAGGCTGGGTGGGTCCAGGGCAGCCCCCCTCAGGGGCACGGGAACTGCGCGACCGGCCCCCGACGGCCCGCACCCGGCGTACGACAACACCCGGCACCCCACTCACCGCAGGCACACTGCGCAACCCGGCGCCACGAGGCCCCGCCTGCGCCCACCCGTGCCGCCCCAGCGGCACGACTGCCCGCAGGCTGGGTGGGTTCAGGCAGCGCCTCTCAGGGGCGCGGGGAACTGCGCGACCAGCCCTCGACGGCCCGCACCCGGCGCACGACCGCGCCCGGCACCCCGGTGACCGTCGGGGGACACCACGCGACGCGGCGCTACGAGGCGCCGCAGGCGGGCGCCGACCCCGCGGGGCGGCTGTCCGCACGAGGTGGGCAGTGCCCCTTGAGGGACGCGGGGAACTGCGCGACCAGCCCTCGACGGCCCGCATCCGGCATGAAGCAGCACCCGGCAGGCCGGTGGCCGTCAGCGCCGCTGAAGGCCCGGGCTACGTGTTCGTGACCGTGCCGCAGCTGCTCGCCCCGGGGAAGGCGGAGCCCGGCGCGGTCCACCGCTGACAGCCCCGGCCGCACGGGTGCACCGCCCGCACGGACGCACCCCCGGCCGGCCGCCGATCCTAAGATCCCCCGTGGCCACCTTCCAGCTCCACCGCACGGCTCCCCTCCCCTCGACGAGGCGTGGCGCAGGCTCACCACATGGCCCCGGCACGGCGAGGTGGTCCCGCTGACCCGCGTCACCGTGACCACTCCCCCGCCCACCGGCGAGGGCACCGTCTTCGTCGCCCGCACGGGCCTCGGCCCGCTCGCCTTCGACGACCCGATGGAGGTGACGGTCTGGCGGCCCCCGGCGGGCGGCACCCCCGGGTTCTGCCGGCTGGAGAAGCGCGGCCGGGTTGTCACCGGCTGGGCGGAGATCGAGGTGGGGCCCGGTCCCGGCGGCCGGGCCGGCGTGGTGTGGCGGAGAACATCCGGGTGCGTTTCCTGCCGTCCGCATGCGACGCGCTGCTGGCCCGCGCCGGCCGCCAGGTCTTCGGCCGGGCGGTGAACCGGCTGCTGCGGAGGGCCTGAACCACCGGTCCCGGCGGTCTCCGCATGCGAGGGTGTGCCGAAAAGCGGTCGCGCCCCCGGGCGCGGGACCACTACCTTCCCCCTGGCATCTGGACGCAACCCGACGACAGGGGGCCTGACATGGGCACCGAGGGCGCACGGACCGACCGCTTGGGCATCCTGCTGGAGCAGTTCGACAAGGCGACGGACATGGCCCGTGCGCGACTGGCGGGACTCGGCGACGAGGAGTACCTCTGGGAGCCGGTCCCGGGTGCTGGTCGATCCGGCCCCGGGCCGAGGCGAGGACTCCCCGGGCGTTCGGCCCCGGCGAGTGGGTGCTCGACCTGGGCGACCCGGACATCCCCGCGAGCGAGTACGCGGAGGTCGCCCGGCAGGCGGCGAGCGGGATGAGCGTCGACAAGATCGCCGAGGACTGGAGCGTGAGCATCGAGCGGGTCGAGGAGGTCCTCGCCCACACCGGGGAACCGGAGCCCGACGAGACACCGCTCACGACCATCGCATGGCGGCTGGGGCATCTGCACTACGAGTTCGCGGGCGGCTGGGAGTGGGCCTTCGGCGGACGGAAGCAGGACCCCAAGCTGATGGTCGACTTCAGCCCTTCCGCCGCCGTGACGCTCCGGCGGTTCTGGTCGGCGGTCGACCGCTGGCGGGACGGGATCGCCGGCGTCACCGAGGAGCAGCTCGACACGATCGGCTTCTCGCAGTACCCCTACGGTTCCGACGCCGACGACCCGTTCGTCGGTGTGATCGCGGGAGCCAACCTGGAGTTCATCCACCACATGGCCGAGATCGCGCTGCTCCGTGACCTGTGGCGGGTCCGCCACACGCTGCCGGTGGACGCCCGGTAGCGCTCAGGCCACCGAGCCGATGCGGCGTGCCGGGGTCCCGGTGTCGTGGTGGATCGGGGTGTGGGCGCCGGTGAGGGCGGCGCCGCTGCCGCCACGGCGGTCGGCGACGATCTCCGCCGCGATGGACAGGGCCGTCTCCTCCGGGGTGCGGGCGCCCAGGTCGAGGCCGATGGGGGACCTGAGGCGGGCCAGTTCCAGGTCGGTCACGCCGGCCTCGCGCAGCCGGGCGTCGCGGTCGAGGTGGGTGCGCCGGGAGCCCATCGCGCCGACGTAGGCCACCGGCAGGCGCAGGGCGAGCTTCAGCAGCGGTACGTCGAACTTGGCGTCGTGGGTGAGTACGCACAGCACCGTGCGCGCGTCGACCGTGGTGCGGGCCAGGTACTCGTGCGGCCACTCGACTACGATCTCGTCGGCCTCGGGAAAACGCGCCCGGGTGGCGAACACGGGGCGCGCGTCGCACACCGTGACGTGGTGGCCGAGGAACGTGCCGACCCGTACCAGGGCGGCCGCGAAGTCGATCGCGCCGAACACGATCATGCGGGGCGGCGGCACGGACGACTCGACCAGCACGGTGAGCGGCGCCCCGCAGCGCGAGCCCTGCTCCCCGATCTCCAGGGTGCCGGTGCGTCCCGCGTCCAGGAAGGCGCCCGCCTCGGCGGCGACCGTGCGGTCCAGGTCCGGGTGACCGCCGAAGCCGCCCTCGTACGTCCCGTCGGGGCGGACCATGAGCGCGCGGCCCCGCAGGTCGTCCGGGCCGTTCACGACCCGGGCCAGCGCGGCCGCCCGGCCGTGGGCCGCCGAGGCGAGCGCGGAGGCCAGGACGGGGCGGCCGGGGTCGGCCGCCCGTACCGGGGTGACCAGGACGTCGATGATCCCGCCGCAGGTCAGACCGACGGCGAAGGCGTCCTCGTCGCTGTAGCCGAAGCGCTCGAGGACGGTCACGCCGTCCTCGAGCGCCCGCACGCACAGCTCGTACACCGCGCCCTCCACACACCCGCCGGAGACCGAGCCGACCGCCGTGCCGTCGGCGTCGACCGCGAGCGCGGCGCCGGCCCTGCGGGGCGCGCTGCCGCCGACCGACACCACGGTGGCGACGGCGAAGTCACGGCCCCGCGCGACCCACCGGTCCAGCTCCTCGGCGATGTCCAGCATGTCTCGCTCTCCTCAACTGCGGTGGTACGGAAGTAAATCGCGGCCTCAGCGCACGCCCAGCCAGCTCTCGATCGGGGCGAGGGCGAAGAACACCAGGAAGATGAGCGCGAGGCCCCACATGAAGGCGCCGACCTCCCGCGCCCTGCCCTGGCCGGTCTTGACGGCGACGTAGGAGATGACCCCGGCGGCCACGCCCGCGGTGATCGAGTAGGTGAACGGCATGACCACCACGGTCAGGAACACCGGGATCGCGGTGGCCCGGTCGGCCCAGTCGACGTGGCGGGCGTTGGACATCATCATCGCGCCGATCACCACCAGGGCCGCGGCGGCGACCTCCCCCGGCACGATCGCCGTGAGCGGAGTGAAGAACAGGCAGGCGGCGAAGAAAAGGCCGGTGACGACGGAGGACAGGCCGGTGCGGGCCCCCTCGCCCACGCCGGTCGCCGACTCGACGAACACGGTCTGGCCGGAGGCGCCCGCGACCCCGCCGATCGCGCCGCCCGCGCCGTCGATGAACAGCGCCCGGGACAGGCCCGGCATCCGGCCCTCGTCGTCGGCGAGTTTCGCCTCCGTGCCCACGCCGATGATGGTCGCCATCGCGTCGAAGAAGCCCGCCAGCACCAGCGTGAAGACGATCATCCCGACGGTCATCGCGCCGACCTCTCCCCAGCCGCCGAACTCGACGTGCCCGAAGAGCGTGAAGTCCGGCATCGACACCGCGCCGCCGTGCAGTTCGGGCGGACCGCTCGCCCACTGCTCGGGGTCGATCACGCCGAACGCGTTGAGGGCGACGGCCAGTACGGTGCCGCCGGCGATGCCGATGAGGATGGCACCGGGCACGCCCCGGGCCTGGAGCACGAAAACAGCGAGGAGGGTGACGGCGAACAACAGGACGGGCCAGCCGGCGAGTTCGCCCGCCGGGCCGAGGGTGACCGGGGTGGACTCGCCCTGGTGGACGAAGCCGGCCTTGTAGAAGCCGATCAGGGCGATGAACAGGCCGATGCCCATGGTGATCGCGTGCTTCAGGGCGAGCGGGATGGCGTTCATGATCATCTCACGCAGGCCGGTGACGACCAGGAGCATGATGACCACGCCGTACATCACGCACATGCCCATCGCCTGCGGCCAGGTCATCTGCGGGGCGACCTGCGAGGCGAGGACACCGGAGACGGAGAGGCCGGCGGCGAGCGCGAGGGGCACCTTGCCGAAGAAGCCCATGAGCAGCGTGCTGAGGGCGGCGGCGAAGGCGGTGGCCGTGATGAGGGCGGTGGTGGCGAGGGTGTTCCCCGCGGCGTCCTTGCCGGACAGGATCAGGGGGTTGAGCAGGAGGATGTACGCCATCGCCATGAAGGTGGTGGTGCCGCCGCGCACTTCGCGAGCGACGGTCGATCCTCTGTGGGTGATGTGGAAGTAGCGGTCCAGCCAGGACCGTCCTGCCGGGACGCGGGATCCTGTTCCCGCGTCCTCGGCTGTGGTCGTCGGTTGCAGTGACTGTTGGGTCATGTGGGCCTGCTCCCAAGGTTCATAGGGGCACCCGGCGCCCACCGGGGTGGTGGGGACGGGATTTGGGGAGGTGCACGACCCGGGGGACGGCCCGAGACGAACGAGGTGGTGCCGGGGCGGGGTGGGGGGTAAGCGCCTGCCCGGCGGTAGGTGCCGCCGCGCCCACCCGTGCCGCCCTGCGGCACGACTGCCCGCAGCGGCGGGCGACTTCAGGGCGTCAGCCCTCCTTCGTCACCGTGAGGTGTTCCGGGCGGACCGGGGTCCTGTTCAGGTCCAAGCCCGTTGCTGCTCGGATTGCTGCCAGTACCGCCGGTGTCGAGGACAAGGTCGGGGCCTCGCCGATGCCGCGCAGGCCGTACGGCGCGTGGTCGTCGGCGAGTTCGAGCACGTCGACCGGGATGGTCGGCGTGTCGAGGATGGTGGGGATGAGGTAGTCCGTGAAGGACGGGTTCCGTACCTTCGCGGTCTTCGGGTCGACGATGATCTCCTCCATGACGGCCACACCCAGCCCCTGGGTGGTACCGCCCTGGATCTGGCCGACGACCGACAGCGGGTTGAGCGCCTTGCCGACGTCCTGCGCGCAGGCCAGCTCGATCACCTTCACCAGGCCGAGTTCGGTGTCGACCTCGACGACGGCGCGGTGCGCGGCGAAGGAGTACTGGACGTGTCCGTTGCCCTGTCCGGTGCGCAGGTCGAAGGGCTCCGTCGGCCGGTGCCGCCACTCCTCCTCGACCTCGACGGCCTCGTCGCCGAGGACGTCGACCAGGTTGGCGAGGACCTCGCCGCCGTCGGTGACGACCTTGCCGCCCTCCAGGAGGAGTTCGGCGTCGGCCCAGGCGGGGTGGTAGGAGCCCAGCTTGCGCCGGCCCAGGTCGAGGACCCGCTCCCGGACCAGCTCGCAGGCTTTCTTGACCGCGCCGCCGGTGACGTACGTCTGACGGGACGCGGACGTCGAACCCGCCGAGCCGACGCGGGTGTCGGCGGGGTGGATGGTCACCTGGGCGACGCCCAGCTCGGTGCGGGCGATCTGCGCGTGGACGGTGACGCCCCCCTGGCCGACCTCCGCCATCGCGGTGTGCACGGTGGCGACCGGTTCGCCGCCGACCACCTCCATGCGGACGCGGGCGGTGGAGTAGTCGTCGAAGCCCTCGGAGAACCCGACGTTCTTGATGCCGACCGCGTAGCCGACGCCCCGGACGACACCCTCGCCGTGCGTGGTGTTGGACAGGCCGCCGGGCAGCTGGCGTACGTCGGCGCCCTCGCTGGACTCCCACTGGCGCTCCGGGGGCAGGGGCATCGCCTTGACACGGCGCAGGAGTTCGGCGACCGGTGCCGGGGAGTCGACGGGCTGCCCGGTGGGCAGCAGGGTGCCCTGTTCCATGGCGTTGCGCTGCCGCAGGTCCACCGGGTCCAGGCCGAGCCGTGCCGCCAGCTTGTCCATCTGCGCCTCGTAGGCGAAGCACGCCTGGACCGCGCCGAAGCCGCGCATCGCGCCGCAGGGCGGGTTGTTGGTGTAGAGCGCGATGGCCTCGATGTCGACGTCGTCCACGGCGTACGGCCCGACGCCGAGCGAGGAGGCGTTGCCGACCACGGCCGGGGAGGCGGAGGCGTACGCGCCGCCGTCGAGGACGATGCGGGCCTTGACGTGGGTCAGCGTGCCGTCCGCGGTGGCGCCGTGCTCGTAGTGCAGCTTGGCGGGGTGGCGGTGGACGTGGCCGAAGAAGGACTCGAAGCGGTTGTAAACGATCTTGACGGGCTTGCCGGTGCGCAGGGCGAGCAGGCAGGCGTGGATCTGCATGGACAGGTCCTCGCGCCCGCCGAACGCGCCGCCGACGCCGGCCAGGGTCATCCGCACCTTGTCCTCGGGCAGGCCGAGCACGGGTGCGATCTGGCGCAGGTCGGAGTGGAGCCACTGGGTGGCGATGTAGAGGTGGACGCCGCCGTCCTCCTCGGGCACGGCGAGGCCGGACTCGGGGCCGAGGAAGGCCTGGTCCTGCATGCCGAAGGTGTACTCGCCCTCGACGATGACGTCGGCCCGCTCCCGGGCCGCCGCGACGTCGCCGCGCACGATGGGCTGGCGGTGCACGATGTTGGGGTGCGGGACGTGCCCGATGTGATGGTCGTCGCGGTCCTCGTGGATCAGGATCGCGTCGGGGGCGGTCGCGGACGCCTCGTCGGTGATCACCGGCAGTTCACGGTACTCCACCTTGATCTTCGCGGCGGCACGGCGGGCCGTCTCCGGGTGGTCGGCGGCGACGATCGCGACCGGTTCGCCGTGATGGCGGACCTTGCCGTGGGCGAGGACGGGGGTGTCCTGGATCTCCAGGCCGTAGTGCTTCACGTCGGTGGGCAGGTCGTCGTACGTCATGACGGCGTACACGCCCGGGGTGGCGAGCGCCTCGGCCGTGTCGAGGGAGACGATCTCGGCGTGGGCGACGGTGGAGCGCAGGATCTGCCCCCAGAGCATGTCCTCGTGCCACATGTCGGACGAGTACGCGAACTCGCCGGTGACCTTGAGGGTGCCGTCGGGGCGGAGGGTGGACTCGCCGATGCCGCCCTTGGTGCCCGAGCCTTGTGTGATCTTCGTGGGAACGCCGTTCGTGGGCATGCTCAGACCCCCTCGGACCGGCGGGCGGCCGCGAGGCGGACCGCGTCCATGATCTTCTCGTAGCCGGTGCAGCGGCACAGGTTGCCGGAGAGCGCCTCGCGGATGTCCGCGTCGGACGGGCTGGGGTTGCGCTCCAGCATCTCGTCGGCGGCGACCAGCAGACCGGGCGTGCAGAAGCCGCACTGGACGGCGCCGGCGTCGATGAACGCCTGCTGCACGGGTGACAGTTCGGTGTCCCCGCCGGCCTGCGAGTCGGTGCCCTGCGCCCGCCACCCCTTGGCCTCGTCGAGGGAGGTGCCGCCGGTGCCGCCGCTGCCGCAGGCGCGTTGCCGGGCGAAGTCCGCCAGGCCTTCCACGGTGACGACCTCGCGGCCCTCGGCCTGGCCGGCGGCGACGAGGCAGGAGCACACGGGCACGCCGTCGAGCCGTACCGTGCACGACCCGCACTCGCCCTGCTCGCAGGCGTTCTTGGAGCCGGGCAGGCCGAGGCGCTCGCGCAGGACGTAGAGCAGGGACTCGCCCTCCCAGACGTCGTCGGCTTCCTGGGGCCGTCCGTTGACGGTGAAGTTGAGGCGCATTACGCGGCTCCCTCCGTGGTGCGGTGGGTGCCGCGGTACGACTCCCAGGTCCAGGTCAGGGTGCGGCGGGCCATGACGCCGACCGCGTGACGGCGGTAGTTCGCGGTGCCGCGCACGTCGTCGATGGGGTTGCAGGCGGCGGCGCACAGATCGGCGAACCGCTTGGCGACGGACGGGGTGACGATCTTCCCGTTGTCCCAGAAGCCGCCCTCCTCCAGGGCCGCGTTGAGGAAGTCCTCGGCGGCCCGGGCCCGTACGGGGGTCGGGGCGGCCGAGCCGATGCCGGTGCGGACCGTACGTGTGCGGGGGTGCAGGGCGAGTCCGAAGGCGCACACGGCGATCACCATGGCGTTGCGGGTGCCGACCTTGGAGTACTGCTGGGGTCCGTCGGCCTTGTCGATGTGGACGGCGCGGATCAGCTCGTCGGGCGCGAGCGCGTTGCGCTTCACGCCGGTGTAGAAGTCGTCGACGGGGATGCGGCGCGACCCGCGCACGGACTCGACCTCGACCTCGGCGCCGGCGGCGAGCAGGGCCGGGTGGGCGTCACCGGCCGGGGAGGCGGTGCCGAGGTTGCCGCCGACGCCGCCGCGGTTGCGGATCTGCGGGGAGGCGACGGTGTGGGAGGCGAGGGCGAGACCCGGCAGCTCGGTGCGCAGGTGCTCCATGATCGCCGAGTAGGGGACGGAGGCACCGAGCCGTACGCTGTCCTGGCCCACCTCCCATTCGTACAGATCACCGATGCGGTTGAGGTCCATCAGGTACTCGGGACGGCGGTGGTCGAAGTTGATCTCGACCATCACGTCGGTGCCACCCGCAATCGGCACAGCGGTGGGGTGCTCGGCCTTCGCGGCGAGCGCCTCCTCCCAGCTGGCGGGGCGAAGGAAGTCCATGACCGGCTCTCTTCTTCGTCTCGTGGGGCGTACAGATTGAGCCAATCCGTGTGCGGCGGGCCCGGCTCGTTCATGCGGTGTTCACGCGGAGTGCGCCCAGTACACCGCCGCGTACTCCGCCCGGGTCAGTCACGGAAACCATGAAGGAGTTGGCTGGCCATCGCGGGCATCTTGTAGATTCGTATGAACGGAGAGCCTCAGTAACCTCCCTGTCTTCCTCCAGAAACAGAGAAGTGGACCGGGGAGCGGTAGACCTCGCTGATCGGCCACCCCACGGGCCTCCCGGAACCATCCCTTCACTGCCTCACGGCTACCGAGACAAGGAAACGGCGGCGACGAGAATGCGGCTGCGCGCACTGCTGGACACCGACGCGCTGGGCCTGAAGCTGCTCGGCGGCGAGGACGAGCTGGACCGCGGCGTGCGGGGCGTGATGACCACCGACCTGCGGGACCCCAGCCGCTACCTCTCGGGCGGCGAGCTGGTGCTGACCGGTCTCGCCTGGCGCCGCGACGCCGCCGACTCCGAGCCGTTCGTACGGATCCTGGTGCAGGCCGGGGTGGCCGCGCTGGCGGCCGGCGAGGCGGAGCTGGGGGATGTCCCGGACGACCTGGTCGTGGCGTGCGCGCGGCACCGGCTGCCGCTGTTCGCGGTGCACGAGTCGGTGGCGTTCGCGACCATCACCGAGCACGTGGTGCGGCAGGTGTCCGGCGAGCGCGCCGGGGACCTGGCGGCCGTGGTGGACCGGCACCGGCGGATGATGACCTCCGGCCCGGCAGGCGGGGGGCCCGACGTGGTCCTGGACCTGCTCGGCTCCGACCTGGACCTGCGAGCCTGGGTGCTGTCGCCGACCGGCCGGCTGATCGCGGCACCGAAGGAGGACGCGGGGGCGCGCGGGGGCGCGACCGCGCTGTCCGCCGAGGCGTGCGCGCGGCTCGCCGCTGAGCACCTGGCCGCCGTGCGCACCGGGCGGCGCGGGCCGCACCGGGTGGTGCTGGGCCAGACGACGTACAGCCTGTTCCCGGTGCGCGGCAGCGGGCATGCCCCGTCCCCGGCGCGGGAGGGCCGGGAGACGGCGCTGTCGGACTGGCTGCTGGCGGTCGAGGCGGACGCCGGGGACTGGGCCGAGGAGCGGCGGGACCTGCTGCAGGGCGTCACCCAGCTGATCGCCGTGGAGCGGGACCGCCGGGACGCGGCGCGCACGGTGCGGCGCCGGCTGGCGCAGGAGGTGCTGGAGCTGGTGCAGACGGGCGCCGCACCCGCGGAGATCGCGGCGCGGCTGAGGGTGGCGGCGCCGGTGCTGCTGCCCGGTCTCGGCACCGCCCCGCACTGGCAGGTGGTGGTCGCCCGGGTCGAGTGGGAGGACGGGGAGGACGACGGCGGCGCGGTGACGCAGGCGCTGCTGGAGGAGATTCTGGTCGACCCGGCCTCGACCGGAACCGAGCCGTCCGACCGGATCGCGGTGGCGCACACCGGGGACGAGGCGATCGCGCTGGTCCCGCTGCCCTCGGTGACCGGCGAGCACGACGACGGCGGCGCCGGAGTGCTCGCCGACGCCCTGCTCGAGTCCGTGCGCGGCCCGCTGACCGCGGGGCTGGACGGCGACGGCCGGCTCACCGTGGGCGTGTCCGCCGCGGTGCACTCGGCGGAGGGGCTGCGCGGGGCGCTGGAGGAGGCGCGGCACGCGCGGCGGGTGGCGGCGGCGCGTCCCGGCCGGGTGTGCGCGGCCGGGCACCAGGAGCTGGCCTCGCACGTGCTGCTGCTGCCGTTCGTCCCCGACGACGTGCGCCGCGCGTTCACCGCCCGGCTGCTGGACCCGCTGCGCGAGTACGACCGGCGGCACCGCGCCGAGCTGATCCCGACCTTGGAGGCGTTCCTCGACTGCGACGGCTCGTGGACCCGGTGCGCGTCCCGTCTCCACCTGCACGTCAACACGCTGCGCTACCGCGTCGGCCGCATCGAGCAGTTGACGGGTCGTGACCTGTCGCGCCTGGAGGACAAGCTGGACTTCTTCCTGGCGCTGCGGATGAGCTGAGCCCTCACTCGGACTCCCCCGTTCCGGTCCGCGGCCCATGACTTTGTGAAATCCTTCACCCGCCCTCTTGGCCGGGCCCGGTGGTTCGTGCTGAGATGCGGCCACCACTCAACAGCTCGATGGCGTGCTCGGGGAGGGCAACGTGGCGCATACCGCCATGTCCGGTGACGGAACGACCGCCGATGACGATCCCCTCCAGACGGCGGTGTGGCGGTTGCGCTCCCGCGCCTGCTGGGTGGACGCGGCCGCACTGCTCACCCCCGCCACCCCCCGGACGTCCCTGCAGCGGGCCTCGCTGCTGGTGGAGCGGTGCCTCTACACGCAGGCCGGGTGGGAGGACGCGGAGGACGCCCTGCGCACGGCCGAGGCGATGGCGCACACCGACGACGAGCGGGGCGCCGCCGCTTGTGAACGCGGGTACTTGGCCTACGCCGCCACGCTGTTCCAGGTCAGGGACCGGGCCGACGAGGCGCGGGCCGCGCTGGGCCGGGCGGCGGCACTGATCGCGCCGGGCGCGGCGGGCCGGGCTCTGCTGGACTTCCGGCGAGGGCTCATCGCGGAGAACCTCACGCGCTCGCCGCAGGCGGCGCGGGCGGCCTACCGGCGGGCCCACGCGGGCGCCACCGCCCACCCCGACCCGCTGCTGCTCTCCGCCACCTGGCGCCATCTCGCCGGACTCGCCCTGCGTGAGGGCGAGTTGACGGAGGCCCGGCACGGGTTCGCGGAATCGCTGCGGATCCGCGAGGAACTGGGCTACCTCGTCGGTACGGCGCCCGCGCTGGTGTCGCTCGCGGACACGGAGACGGAACCGGAGGCGTCGCGGCTGCGCGAGGAGGCCCGCCGCCTGTTCCGCCTCCTGGGCGGCGTCCCCACCTGGCTCGCCCACCGCCTCGCCCCGCCGGAGACGGACGCGGCGACGGCGTGAGGGCCCTTGCGGGTGCCTCGTTCGGGTGAACCGGGGGGTGGGCGCGCTCCGCGATCCGGGATTCCCCGCGCCCGGTGACGCGTCCGCGGCCCGGCTCAAGGCACCCGAGCGCGTTCAGTGACCCAGGACGCGGGGCACCGGGGAGACCGTTCGAGGATGCGGCGCCCGGCGCGCGGGGATCCGGGGCGCTCGCGGCGCGTCCGAGGGGCCGGGGCACCCGAGAGATCCGTTCGAGGGCCGGTGCTTGAGACGGCCGGGGTGCCGGAGGGGTGCCCCTCCTACCCGCCCCGGTGAAGTGCTCCCCCACCAGTGCGCGCACCACGTCCAGGTCGCCCGCGATCAGCGCGTCGAGGAGCGCGGTGTGTTCGTGGGCGTCCGCGATCAGTTCGGCGCGGCTGCCGCCGCCGGGGGCGCCGCCCACCAGCGGCCACTGGGCACGACGGTGCAACTCCTCGGCGATGCCGACCAGTTGTTCGTTGCCGGCGAGCGCCAGCACCGCGCTGTGGAAGGCGCGGTCGGCGTCGGCGTACGTGGCGCGGCAGCCGGAGGACGCGGCCCGGACGGTGGCCTCGGCGAGCGGCCGGAGCCCGGCCCACCGTTCGGCCGGCACGGTACGGGCCAGCCGCAGCATCACCGGCACCTCGATCAGTGCCCGACCTCCGCCAGCTCGGCGATCTCCCGCGCGCCCCGCTCGACGACCCGGAAGCCGCGGTTGGGGACGACCTCGACCGCGCCCTCCTGGGTGAGCTGCTGCATGGCCTCGCGGACGGGCGTCGCCGAGACGCCGAACCGCTCGGCCAGCACGGGCGCCGAGTAGACCTCGCCGGGCCGCAGGTCACCGGAGACGAGGGCGGTGCGCAGGGCGGCCAGGACCTGGCCGCGCACGGACGACCGCTGGACGGAGTGCCGGGGCCGGGCGAGGGCGAACTCGCCGTGCGTGTGCTCCCCCCGCGCGGAGCCGCCGTCCCCGGGGCCGGCGAGCCGGTCGCGCCCGGTGTCGCGGCGCCGGTCCGCGCCGGAGGCCGCGGGCTGGGCGGGCACCCGGTGGCGGCCCTGCGCGGCGGGGCGGCGACCGCCTCCTCCGTCCCGCGGAGCCCGTGCCCTGCTTCACAAGGTCCTCCAGCGGACGTGTCGGTACTTGGGGTCATTACGGGGGGTTGGCCCCCGTGCGTCAAGCACCTTATGCGCATCGGACGCCAGTTCACATCTCACCGATCTTCGGTAAGGTGAGGCTTACCTTTTATTGCCTGGCTCCACGAGACGTGAAGGGGTGGTCCCATGGCCGTGCCCGGTTCGGCTGTCGCGGACGCGTACGCCGCCTGGCGGAGGCCTTCCCCGCCTTCGCCGTCACCGAGCTCGGCGCCGACGAGGCGACCCCCGGGGCGGCGGCTGGATCGCCGCCGCCGACCTCGCCGCAGGCGGGGACGCGCTGGAGGCCTTCCTCGCCTGGGACGACACACAGGTGCTGCGGGACTACGGCCGGCAGGCCCGTCCGGACGTGATCGCCAGCTTCGGCCTGCACCGCTACGCCTGGCCGGCCTGCCTGCTGATCACGGTGCCGTGGTTCCTGCACCGCCGGGTGCCGCGCTACCCCGTGACGCATGTCTCGTTCGACCGTGGCGCCCCCGGCCTCGCCGTCGGCCGCATGGCGGTCCGCCCCGACGGCTTCGCCTGCCTGCCGGACGACCCCGCCGCCGCCTGCCCGGCGCCCGGGTGGTGCCCGACGAGGAGGCCCTGCGGGCGGAGGTGCGTGCGGCGGTCGCCGAGCACCTGGAGCCCGTACTGGCCGGGTTCGGCCCCCGGATGCGCCGGCGTGGCCGCGCCCTGTGGGGCATGGCGACCGACGAGATCGTCGAGAGCCTCTGGTACGTCGCCCAGCTGCTCGGCGAGGAGGAGCGGGGCATGCGCGAGCTGGAGCTGCTACTGCCGGGCGCGACCAAGCCGTACGTCGGCGCGGCGGCCTTCCGCCGGCTCGCGGGACCGGACGCCGAGCCGGCCGCCGCCACCCGGGAGCGGGTGAGCTGCTGCATGTTCTACACGGTGCGTCCGGCGGACGTCTGCGCCACCTGCCCGCGCACCTGCGCCAAGGAACAGGTCCCGGCGCGGACCCGCGAGCGGGCCACTGCCCTGGCCGCGCAGGCCAGTTGACACGCTGTCGACAACAGCGGGGCTCCGCGCGCCGTAAGATCGTCCGGCCGGTACGTCAGGGCGGTCGCCGCGTCGGCGTGCCCTGTCGGTGCGCCGCCCCGGTGCGCATCGCGCCGCGGAGGTCACGAGCACTTCACAATTTCCCCACCTCTCGCGGGAAATTTCCGCGGAACCATCCGTACGGGTAGTCTTATTCGAACTCAACTCCCGCCCCTCACAAGGCAGTTCGAGCAGAATGCCGCCCTGGGCACCCCCCTTGCACTTCGATGGCGGCCTCTTGCCCCGAAACCCCCTGGGGGTCGTCGGGATTGGGCCACTATGGCGGGCGTTACGCCCTATCCCAATGCAAGGGACCCCTAGATGAGACTGACCGACATATCGCTGAACTGGCTCCTTCCGGGCCTCGTGCTGCTCCTTGGCATGCTGACGGCGGTGGCGGTGCTGGCGCGCGGGAAGCGTTCCTCGGTCAAGGACACCGGTGCGGACGACTCGTGGGAGCGCAGCGAGGAGCGCCGGCGGCGCAAGGAGGCCCTCTACGGCACCGTCTCCTACGTCCTGCTGTTCTGCTGTGCGGCCGTCGCCGCCGCGCTCTCCTTCCACGGACTGGTCGGCTTCGGCGAGCAGAACCTCGGCCTCTCCGACGGCTGGCAGTACCTCGTCCCCTTCGGTCTGGACGGCGCGGCGATGTTCTGCTCGGTGCTCGCCGTGCGCGAGGCCAGCCACGGTGACGCGGCCCTCGGCTCGCGCATACTCGTGTGGACGTTCGCCTTCGCGGCCGCCTGGTTCAACTGGGTCCACGCGCCCCGCGGCATCGGCCACGCGGGCGCCCCGCACTTCTTCGCCGGTATGTCCCTCTCCGCCGCTGTGCTGTTCGACCGGGCGCTGAAGCAGACCCGCCGGGCCGCCCTGCGTGAACAGGGCCTGGTGCCGCGGCCGTTGCCGCAGATCCGGATCGTCCGCTGGCTGCGCGCCCCCCGCGAGACCTACCGCGCCTGGTCGCTGATGCTGCTGGAGGGCGTGCGCAGCCTCGACGAGGCGGTCGAGGAGGTGCGCGAGGACAAGCTGCGCAAGGACGAGACCAAGCGGCGCCGGCGGGAGCAGCAGCGGATGGAGCGGGCCCGGCTCAAGGCGATCAGCCGGGGCCACCGCGGCGTCGGCGGCGGCCGGGGCGGCGGGCGCGAACTGGAGGCGCCCACCGTGGAGCGCGACTCCGACGTGGTCTCCGCGGAGCCTGCCATAGCGACTCCGGAGGCCCTGCCCGCGCGCGCCCCGCGTCCCTCCCTGCAGCCCGTGCGCCGTTCCGGCGCTGACGCGACGACCGTCGACCTCACGGCCGAGGACGACACGCAGGCGCTGCCCCGCCTCGACTCCCTGGAGCGCAAGCTCAAGGACCTGGAGCAGCAGTTCGGCTGATGCCCTTCACGACGGGACGCGGCGTGGGGGACGCGGTTCGGGACCGCGTCCCCCACGCCGCGTCCGTGTTCGCGTCCCTCGGGGTCCCTCACGCCGCGTCGGCGTCCGCCTCCGTGTCCGGGCCGAGGGCGAACCAGACGGACTTGCCCACGCCGTGCCTGCGGACGCCCCAGTCGTCGGCCAGGGACTCGACCAGCACCAGGCCCCGTCCGTGCGTGCTGTCGTTGCCGGCCGGCGGGCGCGGCCGGGGCTCGCGGGCGGTGAAGTCCCGTACCTCCACGCGCAGTCCCCAGGAGCCCACGGCCGCCGTGAGGACCGCCTCGCGGTCGGTGTGGACGAGTGCGTTCGTCAAGAGTTCGCTGGTGAGCAGTTCGGCGACCGCGGAGCGTTCCGGGTCGCACCGGTGGCGTAACAGCTCGCGCAGGGCGCGGCGGGACTCGGACACCGCCCGAAGGTCCGCACGTCCCAGTGTGCGCCTCAGCCGATCCGCCGAAGCCTGACTTCTCATGACCCCCGCCCGCGTGCCGATGCCGATTCCCCCTGCTGCACCTACACGGGAATGCTTGCCCGGTCGTTCACCCGGCAGTCATACGGAGCGGACGTGAGTCGTTGTTGGCCGAAGTGCAACGGCCACACAACCGCGCGGGGCCGTCCTCCCGACCCCCGTGGCGAGAGGACGACCCCGGCTTCTCACAGTGGTCGCGGAGAGTTCAGGGACCTCAGTAGAGCTTGGTGACGGCCTTCTTCGCGGTCTTCTTGAACGCGGCCACCGGGGCGCCGTCGAAGTCGCCCATCTGGCCCCAGCCGACGACGGTCACGGTCCTGCCGTCCCGTCCCACGGCCAGCAGGTTGACGTCCGTGGCCCCCCAGGTCGTCTCGGTGTGCAGCCCGTGCACCGTCGCCCCCTCCTCGACGGGCAGCGTGCCGTAGAACCGGCCCTCGGCGGTGACGTCCGGGTAGGTCCGCTCGATCCGGTCCGCGCAGGTGCGGATCTCCTTGTTCAGGCGGGCGGCCAGCGCCTTGCCCTTCGCGGCGGACCCGGTGACGACGGTGACCTGCACGGCGCCCGTGTCCAGGTCGGTGTGGAACAGCCGGTGCCGGTAGTCGTACGCGGGTACGCCCTCGCCCAGGCAGTAGGCGAGCTGCTCCGGGAAACCGTCGGTGACGGGGCCCGCGGTCCAGCCGGTCGGGTGCGGGGGCAGCTCCGAGGCCGCCAGGAACGTGGGCGCCGGCGCCTTCTTCGGAGCGGCGCCGGCCGGTGCGGTGGCGGCCGCCCCCACGGCGAGGGCGGCGGCGGTGAGCGCGGCGAGCGCCGCGACACGAGTGCGGATGGGCATGGGTGTCCCCCGTGAGGTGTGCGTGGTGGAATGGCGAGGCGTGCACCGCGACGGCCGGGATGGTCCGTCCGGGCCGTCGGGGCGGTTCGCGATACCCAGAGCTTCGGCCGCCGTCGGGGGCCGGCGCAAGCGTCGCCGCCCGATTCCCCGGCATGGAACCATCCCAGCCTGTCTGACGTGCAGTGATATGGGGTGCCTGGGATGCCCGTCCCAGGGCCCGGCCGTGCGGGACGGACGAGGTGGGGGTGACCGGGCCGGTGTCGGCACAGGACGACGACGTCACGCGGTTCGCGGAGCTGCTGCGGGAGCTGAAGGGGCGTACGGACCGCAGTTACGGCTCGCTGGCCCGCCGCCTGCACATGAACACCTCGACGCTGCACCGCTACTGCGCCGGGGACGCGGTCCCGTCGACTTCGCCCCGTCGAACGCTTCGCGGCGCTGTGCGGCGCGTCGGACGCGGAACGCCTGGAACTCCACCGCCGCTGGCTCCTGGCGGTCGAGGCACGACGCCGGCCACGGGGTGGCACGGGGCCGGCGGCGACGGCGCCCGACTCGGCGAGGGAGGCCGGGGCGTCCGGCGGGCCCGGGGAATCCGGTGAGCCCGGCGGGCCCGAGGAACCCGGCGGGCCGAGGGGGCCCGCGGAGCCGGGCGAGACGGAAGGGCACGCCGGGCCGGTCACGTCGCCCGACGGCGACCGGCCCGACGCCCCGCCGCACAGGGACCCGGGCGCCCCCGCCCGGCGCGGGGAAGGGTCCCCGGAGCACGAGCGCGGACACCGCACCCGAGCGGGCCGTGACGCCGAAGCCGCGTCCGCCGGCTCACTGGCGGACGGCGCGGGCGAGGACCGTGGTGCGGTGCCGGTCTCCGGCGCTCCCGGAGCCGGTGACGCAGCGTCCGGGTCCGCCGATGCGGGTGCGGAGGGCGCCGGCCGCTCCGGCGGCGACGGGGCGAAGGTATTCGGCCCGTCGGAGTGCGGGGACGGGCACGACGGCGATGTCGTCAGCGGGCCGGTCGAGCACAACGGCGGACGCAAGAGGCGTGGGTGGCGGCGGAAGCGGGTCGTCGCGGCGGCCGCCGCCGTGTGCGCCGTACTCGCCACCGTCGGGAGTCTGTCGTTTCTGCCGGACGAGCGGCGGACGCCGGCCGGGAGCGACACTGCAGGGGCATCCGAGGAGGACGGGTCCGGGGCGCGCCCCGGGAACAGCGCGGCGCCGGGACGGTCCGTCGCGCCGTCCGTGACCGGTTCCGCCTCCGCCCCGGCCGCACCCTCCCCGTCCGGTTCCTCCTCCCCCGGGCACCGCGGAGGCGGCAAGGCGTCCAGCACGCCGGGGGACTCCGGCGCCTCCACGGCGTCACGGCCCGCGCCCGCCGGGGCGGCGCCCCTCACCTGGTCCGTCGACTCCCACGCCTGGTCGTACGGCTGCGGGCACGACTACGTCGTGGCCAGGCCGCCCGCGCGGGTGCCCCCGCCGCCGGCCCCGCAGGACGCCCGTACCTGGGCGGTCGCGCAGGGGGCCGTGCACGGCGAGGAGACGCTGGTGGAGCTGTCGGTGCAGGGGAAGTCCGACACGGCCGTCGTGCTCACCGGGCTGCGCGTCCGCGTGGCCGGCCGTTCCGAGCCCGCGCCGGGGAACGCGTACGCAATGGACCAGGGCTGCGGCGGCGCGCTGACCCCGCGTTACTTCGACGTGGACCTGGACCAGGACCGGCCCATCGCCCGCGCGGTCGCCGGGAACGACGCGGGGACGCCGATCCCGGCGGTGCGGATGCCGTACCGGGTGTCGGCGTCCGACCCGGAGGTGCTGATGGTGACCGCCCGCACCCGGGGCTGCGACTGCCGCTGGTACCTGGAGCTGGACTGGTCCTCGCAGGGCCGCACCGGCACCGTGCGGATCGACGACCGGGGCCGCCCCTTCCGCACCAGCGCCATCGACGGCCTGCCGCACTACGAGTACGACACGCTCAACCGCTCCTGGCGCCCGCGCGCGAACTGAACGCTGCTACGGGCGCGGCACGTTGCGCAGGTTGGAGCGGGCCATCTGCACCATCCGGCCGACCCCGCCGTCCAGCACGATCTTGGACGCCGACAGCGCGAACCCCGTCACCATCTCCTTGCTGATCTTCGGCGGGATGGACAGCGCGTTGGGGTCGGTGACCACGTCGACGAGCGCCGGGCCCTTGTGCTTGAACGCTGCCTTCAGCGCACCCCCGAGTTCCTTCGGCTTCTCCACCCGCACCCCGTAGGCACCGCAGGCGCGGGCGACGGCGGCGAAGTCGGGGTTCTTCATCGCGGTGCCGTGCGAGGGCAGTCCCGCGACCAGCATCTCCAACTCCACCATGCTCAGCGAGGAGTTGTTGAACAGTACGACCTTCACCGGCAGGTCGTACTGGACGAGGGTGAGGAAGTCGCCCATCAGCATGCTGAATCCGCCGTCGCCGGCCATCGCCACGACCTGCCGGCCGCGGTCGGTGAACTGCGCCCCGATCGCCATCGGCAGCGCGTTGGCCATCGAGCCGTGGGAGAAGGAACCGATGATCCTGCGGCGGCCGTTGGGCGAGATGTAACGGGCCGCCCAGACGTTGCACATGCCCGTGTCGACGGTGAAGACGGCGTCGTCGTCCGCCATGTCGTCCAGCACCGACGCCACGTACTCCGGGTGGATCGGCACGTGCTTCTCCACCTTGCGGGTGTACGCCTTCACCACCCCCTCGAGCGCGTCGGCGTGCTTTTTCAGCATGCGGTCGAGGAACTTGCGGTCGTCCTTGGCGCGCACCCGGGGCAGCAGACAGCGCAGCGTCTCCTTCACGTCGCCCCACACCGCGAGGTCCAGCTTGGACCGCCGGCCGATGATCTCGGGCCGCACGTCCACCTGGACGATCTTCACCTCGTCGCCGGGCAGGAAGGCGTTGTACGGGAAGTCGGTGCCGAGCAGGATCAGCAGGTCGCACTCGTGGGTCGCCTCGTAGGCGGCACCGTAGCCGAGCAGCCCGCTCATCCCGACGTCGTACGGATTGTCGTACTGGATCCATTCCTTGCCGCGCAGGGCGTGTCCGACCGGGGCCTTGATCTTCCCGGCGAACTCCATCACCTCGGCGTGCGCGCCCTTGGTGCCGGCGCCGCAGAACAGGGTGACCTTCCCGGCCCGGTCGATCATGTCGACGAGGCGGTCGATCTCGTCGTCGCCGGGGCGGACCGTGGGCCGGGAGGTGACCAGGGCGGTCTCCGGCGCCTGGTCGGGGGCGGGTTCGTCGGCGAGGTCGCCGGGGAGGGAGACGACGCTGACGCCGGAACGGCCGACCGCGTGCTGGATGGCGGTGTCCAGCAGCCGGGGCATCTGCCGGGGGCTGGAGATCAGCTCGCAGTAGTGGCTGCACTCCTGGAACAGCCGGTCGGGGTGGGTCTCCTGGAAGTAGCCGAGGCCGATCTCGCTGGAGGGGATGTGGGAGGCGAGGGCGAGGACGGGCGCCATGGAGCGGTGGGCGTCGTAGAGCCCGTTGATGAGGTGGAGGTTGCCGGGCCCGCAGGAGCCGGCGCAGGCGGCGAGCCGGCCGGTGACCTGGGCCTCGGCGCCGGCCGCGAACGCGGCGGTCTCCTCGTGCCGGACGTGGATCCAGTCGATGGCGGAGTGGCGGCGCACGGCGTCCACGACGGGGTTGAGGCTGTCACCGACCACGCCGTACAGGCGTTTCACTCCCGCGCGCACGAGGATGTCGACGAACTGTTCCGCGATGTTCTGTTTGGCCATGGGTTCCGTCTGCCCCTCGGGTACCGGAGATGCCTGACGGAATCCATGAATTCACACCGGACGCGCTCACGCCTCCCAGACGGCGACGACCGTACGGTCGTCGGCGTACCCCTTCACCCGGACCTGGGTGTCGGCCAGATACGCCGTCAGGCCAGGTGGTTCGGGATCCGACCACCGGTCGGCCAGGTGGTCGCGGAGTCCCGGTTCGCCGCGCAGCGGTTCGGCGAACCCGGTGCCGCACATCAGCAGCACGTCACCCGGGCGGGCTACGGAGGTGCGGAAGCGGAAGGGTTCGCGGGGCGGTGCGGGGGCCGGCTCGTACGGGCTCGGGGGCGTGGGGATGTTGAGGTCCATGGTGAGGCGGTCGCCGTCCGGTGTCTCGTGCGGCGGCGAGCCGAAACCGAGCACCGGTTCGCCCTTGATCTCGGCGACCTCGGGTTCGATGTCCTGCCACTCGCCGTCGCGCAGCCGGAACAGTCCGCCGGGGCCGACCCCGAAGAAGACCCGGGTCCGGCACTCGGGGTCGGCGGACAGCAGCAGGCAGCGCAGGGTGGCCGCGTAGTCGTCGGGGGCGAGTCCCTGTTCGGCCGCGTCGGCGCGGAGCCTGCCGAGGCTGCGGTCGGTGAGACGGTGCAGGCCGGACTTGAGGTCGCCGCGCCGGGCGGCCCTGATGTCGTCGGCGAGACGCTCGTGGCTGCGCCCCACCGCCGCGCCGATCCAGCGGCACGCGTCGGCGGCGGCCCGGTGCGCCCCGGGGGCGGTCCGCACGCCGGTGGCCAGCGCCACCAGGACCAGGGCCCGCTCCCCCGTCCCGAACCGCGCGGTCAGCAGCGCGTCGCGGCGCGGTTCGCCCCGGTAGCGGGCGGAGTCCCCGCGTACGGAGGCGGCGCGCAGGGTGCAGGCGCCGTAGCGGGCGCCGTCCAGCACGGTGTCGGGGACGAGGGCGTCCAGTGCGTCGGGGTCGGCGGCCGGGAGGGCGGTGGGCTCCGGGTCGTAGGTGGGCGGGCGGGAGCCGACGTAGGCGCGGGAGGCGGGTGGGGGCGGGAGCGGTTCGAGGCGGGACTCCCCGGCTCCGGTTCCGCCCGGCGACTCGTCGGCGGGCGGGTCGGCGGGAGCGGGCGCGGCGGGGGTCCAGGAGCCGTAGGCGGGGGCGGCGGTGGGGGCGGAGGGGGCGGAGGGCGGCTCGTTCGGGAGTGTCGGGGCGTGACCCGGGGTGTGGGGGCGGAGGGCGGGGGCTCCCAGGGGGCGCGCGGCGGCGTGACGGTGGCGTGGGTGGTGCGGCCGGGTGCAGGGGGTCGTGGGGGCGCTCGGCGGGGTGTCCTCCGGCATGCGCGCCGGGGTCGGCCGGGGGCCGGGACCGCAGGGGTGCCGGGGACGTCCCGGGGCGGAGGAGCCGCCGGGGGACGCGTGCCGTCGGGCGGCGCGTCCGGGTGCACTGTGCCGGACGCCGACGCGAAACGGTCGTCCAGGGAATCGGGCGCCGGCGCCGGGCCCGTGTCGTCGGAGGCGTCGTCGTAGAGCTGCCCCCACCAGTCGTCCTCGGGACCAGGACCGGTGGGTCTTCCCCCCTGCTGACTCATGCCCTCAATTGTCCACCGCACGGGCCGGTTGAAAACGGGGCATCGGGAAAATCCCCACCCCGCACGGCCAACCGGCACAAGCTCCCGCGTTCGCTCATCGGACAGGTGTGCGACCGGGGACGACGGGATGCGGGCTCCGTCCTCGTTCTGCGCGGTCCCGCGCCCTCCTGCACCCTGGACAGATGGGAGCGTGGGACCTCCTGCTGGCCGGTTTGGTGCTCCTGCTCGGTCTGTGCGGAGTGCTGGTGCCAGGGGTGCCCGGGTCCTGGCTGGTGTGGGCCGCGGTCCTGTGGTGGGCGCTGAAGGACCCGCAGCCCGTCGCGTGGTGGGTGCTGGTGGGCGCGACCGTGGTGCTGTTCCTGTCCCAGGTGGTGCGCTGGGCGCTGCCGCCGCGCAAGCTGCGGGCGGGCGGCGCCGACGCCCGGGTGCTGGCCTACGCGGGCTGCGGCTCGTTCGCCGGGTTCTTCCTGCTGCCGGTGATCGGCGCGGTCCCGGGCTTCCTCGCCGGTGTCTACGTCCACGAGCGGCGCCGGCTGGGCCGCCGTGCCGAGGCGGTGGCGGCGGTGCGCACGGTGATGCGGTCGGGCGGCTGGAGCCTGCTGACGGAGCTGTTCACCTGCCAGCTGATCGCCGCCGCGTGGCTCGGCGCGGTCTTCTGGGGCTGAGCGGGGCCGACGACGGGGTCACGGGCGCGGCAGCACGCCCTCGTGGGTGAGCAGCCGTACCTTGCGCTCCAGGCCTCCCGCGTACCCGGTGAGGGAGCCGTCGGCGCCGATCACCCGGTGGCAGGGGCGCAGGATCAGCAACGGGTTCGCGCCGATCGCCCCGCCGACGGCCCGTACCGCGGCCCTGGGCGCGCCGACCCGCGCGGCGATCTCGCCGTACGACACCGTGCCGCCGTAGGGCACGTCGTCCAGGGCGGCCCACACCTTCTCCCGGAACGGGCTGCCGGCCGCGCGCAGCGGCAGGGAGAACTCCTTGAGGTCCCCGGCGAAGTACGCGGCGAGCTGCCGCTCCGCCTCCCGGAACGGCCCGGGGTCCCGCGCCCAGTCGTCCCGCGGCACGGGCGCCTTCTTCTGGCCGGGCACGGTGAGCGAGGTCAGCTCGCCGGCCGGGGAGGCGGTGAGCAGCAGCGGCCCGACCGGGCTGTCCACCCGCGTCCAGTACGTGGTCGTGGTCATGGTTACTCCAACTCCCCTGCGACGCGCAGGTGGTTCAGGGCGTACGAGCGCCAGGGGCGCCAGCTGTCGGGGGCGTCCGTGCCGGGCGGCGCCACGTCGGGGTCGCCGAGCGCACGGGTGCGGATCGCCGCGATCGTACGGGCGTCGAGGCCGGGGACGGCGGCGAGGGCGTCCCGGGCCTCCTCCCGGTCGGCGCCGGGTCCGAGCCGTACGGTGCCGTCGGCCAGGGCGGCGGTGAGCGCGCCCAGGGGGCCGTCGGGTTCGGCGCCGGCGAGGGCGGCGGCCTCCGGGAACAGGTGGGTGAGGCCGCCGCAGGGCGCGTCGAGCCGCTTGCCGTAGCGGCGGACCAGCTCGGCGGCCGTGTCCCGTCCCGCCAGCGCCCGCACCGCCACCTCGTCCGGATCGGCGGCGCCCGGCGAGCGCAGCCCGGGGCGGGCCGCGACCAGCGGGGCGAGCCGGGGGTCGGCGCCGAGGCGTTCGTCGACGGCGTACGGGTCGGCGTCCAGGTCGAACAGCCGACGCAGCCGCTGCACGGCGGTGGTCAGATCGCGGAGGTCGGTGAGGTGGACGCGGGCGTCGAGCCAGCCGCCGGGGCGGGCGCCGGTGCCGGTGTGGGTGCGCTCGTCGACGGCGGCGATGCCGGTGCCGTAGGGCAGGCGCAGGGTGCGCCGGTAGGTGCGGGCGCCCGGCGTGCCGGTCACCTCCTCGACGCCGGGGACGGCTTCCCGCTCCAGCAGGTCGAAGACGGGGCGCGCCTGGTAGGGGCCCCGGTGGGCGAGCCGCAGGGGGACGCCGGCGGTGGGGGTGCCGGGCCGGGGCCGGCCCCTGCGGGGCGCGGCGGCGCGCAGTCCGGTGGGCGTGGTGGCGTACACGGCCCGGACGGTGTCGTTGAACTGCCGCACGCTGGCGAACCCGGCGGCGAAGGCGATCTCGGTGACCGGGAGGGCGGTGGTCTGCAGCAGGACGCGGGCGGCGTGGGCCCGCTGGGCCCGGGCCAGGGCGACCGGTCCGGCGCCCAGTTCCGCGGTGAGCTGCCGCTGCACCTGGCGGGCGCTGTAGCCGAGGCGCGCGGCGAGCCCGGCGACGCCCTCACGGTCGACGACGCCGTCGGCGATCAGCCGCATCGCCCGGCCCACGGCGTCGGCCCGTACGTTCCACTCGGCGGAGCCGGGAACGGCGTCGGGGCGGCAGCGCCGGCAGGCCCGGAAGCCCGCGCCCTGCGCGGCGGCCGCCGTCGGGAAGAACCGTACGTGGGACCGTTTGGGGGTGACCGCGGGGCAGCTGGGGCGGCAGTAGATGCCGGTGGTCTCGACGGCGAAGAAGAACGCGCCGTCGAACCGGGCGTCCCGGCTGCGCACCGCCTCGTACCTGCTGTCCTCGACCTTCATAGGATCCAGTGTCCTCCGGCGGGGGCGGCGCGGCTGGCGGGAATCGGACATGGAGACCGGGGCGGGTGAGGAGGGGCGGCCTCGTGCGGCGCTTGACCCTGACACGGTGAGAAGGTCTTCACTTGCGGCCCAGGAGGTGCTCTTGATGACCATGCCGAAGGTGGAGACGACGTCGTCACGCGTGCGCGCGGGGCTGCGGCACGACAGCGCCTCGGTGCGGCTGCGGTCGGCGCTGGCGGCCGGCTCGGACCCGGACCCGGAGTTCGTGGAGACGCTGGTGGAACGGTGCGCGGTGGAACCGGTGTTCCATGTGCGCGACATGCTGACCTGGGCGCTCACCCGGCATCCGGCGGCACTGACGGTGCCCCGGGTGGTCGCCGAGCTGCGCTCGCCGTCCGCCCGGGCGCGGAGTCAGGCGCTGCACACGCTGTCCAAGATCGGGGACCGTGGCGTGTGGCCGGCGATCACCCGGCCGCTGCTGACCGACGCCGACGACGAGGTGGCTCGGACCGCCTGGCGCACCGCGGCGCTGCTGGTACCGGAGGGTGAGGCGCGGGAGCTGGCGGAGGTGCTGGTGTCGCAGCTCGGACGGGGCGGGAGGGAGACGCACCTCAGTCTCAGCCGGGCGCTGATCGCCCTCGGTGAGCCGGTCGCTCCGCTGCTGCGGGAGGCCGCGTCCGACCCGGACCCCGGAGTGCGCGGGCACGCGCTCGCCACCCAGCAGCTGTGGCGCGATCCCGACGCGGGGTTCGCGTACGCGGTGGAGGAGGCGAAACGGATGGTGTCGCTGGGCCCGGAGCGGCAGGAGGCGCTGGACGCGGACGCTCAGGAGGCTCCGGGAACGGACGGGCGGGGGACGCCGGGCGCGGGCGAGCGAGAGGCCGTGGGCGCGGACGGGCGGGGGACCCCGGGGGCAGAGGCTCCGGGCGCGGACGGGCAAGGGACGCCGGGCGCGGGTGGGCCGGAGGGCTCGGGCGCGGGTCGGCGGGAGGAGTGAGCACGGGTGTTGATCGGTGAGGTGGCGCGGCGGTCCGGGGTCAGTCCCCGGATGCTGCGGCACTACGAGTCGCTGGGCCTGGTGCGGCCGACGGGCCGCACGACGGCCGGGTACCGCGCGTACACGGAGGAGGACATCCGCCGGATCTTCCACGTGGAGAGCCTGCGGTCGTTGGGCCTGTCGCTGCGGGACGTGGGCCGCGCCCTGGACGACCCCGGCTTCACCCCGTCCGGTCTCGTCGCGGACCTGGCCCGGCGGACACGTGAGCGCATCGCGCGGGAGACGGAGCTGCTGACCCGGCTGCGGCGGATCGACGCGGCGGAGCCCGCCGACTGGCAGGACGTCCTCCAGGTGGTCGCCCTGCTGCGGAACCTGCGGTCGGGGGACGCCGGCATGCGGCAACGGGCGGCGCTGTCGTCGGTGGACGCGGCACAGGTGCCGGTGGAGGCACTGGTGGAGGCGGTGCTGAGCGAGGCGGACCCGCATGTCGCCGGGGCGCTGCGGTGGGCGCTGGCGCAGACGGGCGAGCGAGGGCCCGAGCTGCTGGCGGCCGGTCTGGAGTCGGCGGCGCCGGAGGTGCGCGGGCGGGCTGTACGGTGCCTGGCGGAGATCCCGGGCGACCGGGCGACGGCGCTGCTGCGGGACGCCCTCGGGGACGCGGACACGGCCGTACGCCGGACCGCCGCTCTGGAACTCGGGGCGCGCGGCGTGGCCGACGCGGTGCCGGAACTCCTCGGCATGGTGGTCGAGGAGGCGAACGACGTCGACGCGGCCGACGCGCTGAGCACCCTGGCGGGCGACGCGGCCGTGGCGGACCGTGTCGTCACGGCCCTGGCCGGCCGCCTGGCCGACGGCGCGCTGGACTCCTCCGCGCGCCGCCGGCTGACGCAGGCGCTCGCCGAGATCCCGGGCCGGGCGGCCTCGGAGACGCTGACGTCCCTGACCGGGGACCCGGACCGGACGGTGGCACTGACGGCGACGTACATCCTGGAGCTGCGGAGCTCGGGCTGACCGTTCCGCCGGGGCCCTCCCGGGCTTCCGGCGGAACGGCTACGACCAGTACGCAGTCGCAGCCCTGCCTACGGCCACGCCCTGCTCACGGCCGCGGCATTCCCCCACCGGCCGCTCACCGGAACCGGCCCCGCTTGGCCTCCATCGCCGCCTTGCCGATGGCACCCTTGCGCTTCCAGTCCTTGCGGATCTCCGCGCGGAGCCGGGCGTCGGTCTTGGCGACGATGTACTGGTTCTCCCGGAGCAGCTTGCGGTAGCTGTCCAGGCGGCGCTGCGGCAGCTCGCCGGTCTCGACGGCGTCGAGGACGGCGCAGCCGGGCTCACTCTCGTGGGCGCAGTCGTGGAACCGGCAGTTCTTCGCGAGGTCCTGGATCTCGGAGAACACCTGCCCGACGCCGGTGCCGGCGTCCCACAGGCCGACGCCGCGCAGGCCGGGGTGTCGATGAGGACTCCCCGCCGGCAGTGTCAGCAGGTTGCGGGTCGTGGTGGTGTGGCGGCCCTTGCCGTCGACGTCCCGGGTGGCCTGGACGTCCATGACGTCCTCGCCGAGAAGGGCGTTGGCCAGGGTGGACTTGCCCGCGCCGGACTGCCCGAGCAGGACCGAGGTCCCGCCGGCCACGACCGCGGCGAGCACGTCGAGCCCTTCCCCGTCCTGGGCGCTGACGGTGAGGACGGGCACGCCCGGCGCGCTGGTCTCCACGTCCCGCACGAGGTGGGAGCGGGTCACCGCGTCCGGCACGAAGTCGGCCTTGGTGAGCACCACGACCGGCTGCGCCCCGGACTCCCACGCCAGCGCGAGGAACCGCTCGATGCGGGCGAGGTCGAGTTCCACGGCGAGGGAGACGGCGACGACCGCGTGGTCGACGTTGGCGGCGAGGATCTGTCCCTCGGACCGCTTGGACGAGGTGGACCGCACGAACGCCGTGCGGCGCGGCAGCAGCGTGCGTACGTAGCGGGGGCGGGCGCCCTCGGGGTCGACGGCGGCCCAGTCGCCCGTGCAGACGACCTTCATCGGGTCGCGGGGGACGACGTACTCGGTGTCGGCGCGGATCACGCCGTCCGGGTGGCCATGTCGCACAGCCCCGGTCGACCCGGAGCACCCGGCCGGCACCAGCCCCTGCGCGGCGTACGGAGCGAACGCGGCCTCCCACTTCTCGTCCCAGCCGTAGGGAGCGAGCGGGTGCGACGCAGCGGAAAGAGAGGAGAGATTCAAGGGGAACCCTTCGAAGGGCGGCCCCGGCAGCGCGCGTTCACGGACGCGCGGGAAGAGGTGAGGTCAGCCGGAGGCCACGGAGGTGAACGAATCGAACGACTGAATGCGGGCAGCGCCCATCACGGAGACAGCCATCGGTCACACCTCCCACGAACCTCGTCACGAACAGCGCCCACGGGGCGCCTTGCCGACACGGCACACACTAAGCGCCCGGACGACGCCCCGCCATCGTTTTATCCGGCCCACCACCGCGCCCGCTGCGGCGGTTTGGTGTGACGGCGGCGCCGAATGATCCGTCCCCCATGGCCGGATCACGACCCGGCCCCACTCCAAGCCCCCATTCCGTGTCAGTACCCGCTGCTGCACGCGCCTCAGCCGCGGGCTACGGCCAGCAGGGTGAAGGCGGTGGTGATGACGGCCAGGCGGCCGTAGTGGTAGCGGCCCCAGCGGTTCTGCTGCTGCTTCCAGTCGGCCGGCCGGTTCTCGGGGGTCCACGTCTTGACGCGGTCGTTGATCGGGACGAGCAGCAGGACGGACATGAGCACGCTGAGGATCAGCAGCGCGCCGGCGGTCACGACCAGACCGGTGCCGTGGTCGCTCCATCCCGCGACGGCCCAGAGCGCGGCGAGGACGACCGAGCCGATGTACCAGAACGGCATCACGGCGCCGAGCATGCGCCCGCCGTGGGAGTGGGCGAGCTGGGTGCTGTCCTCGGGGAGTGCGTCGAAGATGCGGTTCATGACGAAGGCGACGGAGAACTCCACGCCGACCATCAGGCCGACGACCACGACGGTGACGACCTCGAGTGTGCTGAGCATGTGACCCTCCCAGAGATCTAGCATTGCTAGCTGATGGGTCAACGCTAGACCTTCTGCCGCTCGGTTGTCTAGCGATGCTAGGATCCAGTCATGTCGGTACAGGAACGAAAGCAGCGTGAGCGGGCGGAGCGGGAGCGCCTGATCGTCGCGACGGCACGCGAACTGGCCGAGCAGCAGGGGTGGGACGCGGTCACCACCCGCCGGCTCGCCGAGCGCATCGAGTACAGCCAGCCCGTGCTGTACAGCCACTTCCGCGGCAAGCGGGAGATCATCGGGGCCGTCGCCCTGGAGGGTGCCGCCGAGATGGCCGCGGAGCTGCGGGCCGCGGTCGTCCCGGCGGACGGACCGCGGGGCCGGGTCACCGCACTGGCCCGTGCCTACCTCGACTTCGCCGAGCGGAATCCCGCTGTCTACGACGCGTTGTTCCGGCTCGACACCGGGCTGGCGTTCGCGGTCGAGGACACACCGGAGCCGTTGAAGGACGCGTTTGCCGCGTTGCTGGAGACGTTGGCGGAGGTGGCGGGGGAAGGTGTGCACCCGGGGTTGTTCACGGAGGTGTTCTGGGCGTCCCTGCACGGGCTGGCCACTCTGACCCGGGCGGGGCGGTTGTTGCCGGGGGATGCGGAACGGCGGATCGACCTGCTGGTCGAGCGGCTCGCGGTGGTGTGAACGGGGCGTTCGGACCGGGCGCCGCTCACGTCAGCTACGGCGCCGGGGCGGATCGGCGTCGTGTCGCGCGTTCACGCCACCGCGCACGGCCGTCCGTTGAGGGTGAAGTCGGATGCCCGGACGTCCGTGCCCTGCCGGGTGGCGATGAAGCCGAAGGCGAGTCTGCCGCCCGCCGCGACCCTCGCGTTGTAGTCGGCCGCGGCAGCGGTCACCCGCGCGCCGTCCTGGTGCGCCGTGGCGTCCCACATCTGGGTGACCCGCCGGCCGTCGGGGAGCGTGAAGCCCACCCGCCAGGAGTCCAGGGCGTGCCGGGTCGTCACGGTGACGCCCGCCTGGAAGCCGTCGGGCCACTGGTTGACCACGTCGTAGCCGACGAGGCAGGCGGACCTCGGCGTGCGCCCGCCACTCCCCCCGGCGCCCGGCTCCGCGGCGGCCGAGGCGGTGCCCTGGGGCTCCGGGTCGGGTTCCGGCGTCGGGTCGGCGGTGCGGGACGGCGGCGCGCTGCTCGGCGTCCCGCGCACGGCGGAGGGTTCCGGCGAGCCCGGGTGGCGTCGCCGGAGGCGCCGTACCGACCGGGGCAGCGACGGCGCGGGCGCGGCCACGGGACCGCCGCGGTCGGTCTCGGGGACAACGGTGGCGGGCTCACCGCTCTCACCGAACGGCATCAGCGAGACCGCGAGCGCGAGCAGCGAGACCAGGACGGCGGCGGCCATGGGCCCGTGCCGGGCGACCCGGGCGCGGCCCCTTCCGTCCACGGGGTCGTCGCCGTCCAGGTCGGCCCGGTCCGGGTGGCCGGTCCCCAGCCGGGCCTCGGCGGCGCGGCGGCGGCGTTCCAGGTAGGCGAGGCCGCCCCAGCCGATGACCCCGCAGGCCAGCGCGCCGGGCAGGGTACCGCCGTGCAGGCGCAGACAGGCGGCCGCCTCGGCGCACTGCCGGCAGGTGGCGAGGTGCAGGGAGAGGTCCTCGGGGGTCTGCGCGGCGGGCGAGCGGGGGACGGCGTCGAGCAGCCGGGCGTAGCTGCGGCACTCGGCGTCCATCGGCGAGTCGAGGTGGTTGCGGTGACAGCGGTCCCGGAACAGGCGGCCGACCTGGGCGAGTTCGTCGGCCGTGGCGGCGGGGTCGAGGCCCAGCCGGCGGGCCACCAGGGGCAGCGGCAGCGCCTCCGCCTCGGCCAGCCACAGCAGTTCGGCGTCCGCCTGCTGCAGGTCGCGCAGTCCGCGCAGGGCGACGGGTCGTTCGAGGGGCGGGCCCGTGTAGCGGGCGGCCTCGTCGGAGTGCAGCCACAGCCGCAGATCGGGGTCCAGCTTGTGGCCCTGCCCCTCCCGCTCCCAGGCGGCCGCCGTGGTGCGCACCGCCGTCAGCAGCAGGGGGATCCGGGGCAGCCGGGAGGACCGGCGGCCGGTGCCCCGTACGCTTCCCGACTCGGCCGCCCGCAACTCCCGTATGCCCTGGGCGAATGCCTCGCGGGCCAGTTCCGCGGCGGCGGTGGATCCCGCCGTGCACAGGTCGGCGTAGGAGAGCACCGCGTCCCAGCATTCGGAGAACAGGGCGGCCTCGGTGGCGTCCTGGGGGCTCGGCAGGTCGGACATGAGACTCCTGCATCCACGAGCGAGGTCAACTCGCCATACCGGCGGGTGGAGTTGAAGGGAACCTCGCGGCAGTGGACGAGAGCTTTGCACGATCTCGACACAACTGACAAGCGCTGTCTTCACTTTCCGTGGCGGCGCCGCGACCCCTCGCAGGGACCATACGCAGGAAAGGCCGGAACGTCTCGATTCCGGCCTTTCCTGTCCCGTCCGGCTTGTCCGCCGACCCTGTCGCGCCTGGTCAGACCGCCTCGACGGGCTCCTGCGCGGGGAGGCTGTCCATGAAGGAGCTGACGGAGAACACCGCGCGGCCGGGTCCGGGCGGGCCGTACCCGGGGGGCGAGGCCAGGCCGAAGTCCTCCATGGTCTGGCGGTACGCCTGGAGCAGCCGGATGTGGTACTCCAGCGGCGCGCCCTGCGGGTTGGCCTTGCCGAGCGGGGTGGTCGGCTCCGGGCACCAGGTGGTGAAGCGCGGGGTGATGCCCTTCGACATGAAGAAGCGCAGGCCCTCGGTGGTGGAGGCGATGGCCTCGTCGACCGTCTTGAAGCCGAACGGCTCGGCCATCTCGACACCGGCCACGAAGTTCGGGATCACGTTGCGCGCGCCGAAGATCTCGGCGGAGTCGAGGATGCGCCGGTGCCACTCGTCACGGCCGACGTACCGCTCCTTGCCGGGCAGTACATCTTGAACAGATACTCGTCCCACACCTCGTAGTTGGGGTGGTAGATCTGCACGCCGTAGTCCTTGAAGCGCTGCACGTCGTCCTTGGGCAGCGCCTGGGCGACGACCTTGCCGATCCAGCGGCCGGGGAAGCGCTCCTCGATGGCCTTGGCGTAGTGGCCGTAGAAGTCGGCCTCGTCACGGCCGGAGACGGTCTTGGTGATCGCGCCGCCGGTGAGGGTGTAGGCGGTGGACGCCTTCGCCGTGTCGTACCGGTCGATGATCTCCAGGGCCTCCAGGACCTCCTCGACGTCCTTCACACCGGTGTAGGGCCGGCCGGCCGCCTTGTGCTGGCGCCAGTTGTGATTGATGTCGCAGTACTGGCACTCCTCCTTGGCGCCGAAGTACTGGCACACCCGGAAGACCGTCAGGTAGATGAGGTAGCCCCACTGGATGGTGGGGGCGACCTCCATCACCGACTTCCCGTTGGACAGCTTGTGCCGGTAGTACTCCGGCATCGGCGGCACGCCGACGTCGGAGATCCGCTTGCCGTCCAGGTACAGGCCGAGCATGCCGTGCTCGTCGGCGGCGACCCGGTACGGGGACGTCGGGTTCACCCGGACGGACACGACCGTGCGGCGCAGGTCGTAGGGGCCGCCGGTGAGGATGATCTCCTCCGGCGGGCGGCGCAGCGCGGCCTCGCCCAGCTCCGGCAGGGTGCCGTGGTCGAAGGAGAAGATGAAGTACGACTTCGGCTTGACCTCGCCGCTCTCGTTGTCGCTGAGCGCGGACGGGTCGAAGGCCACACCGCCGCGCAGCAGGTCTTCCTTGAAGACGGCCTCGCGCGGAACGTGCGGGAACCGCTCCATCAGATCCTCGACCAGCGCGGTACGGCTGCCCATCGCGTGTTCTCCTCCCGGTGCCGACGTACGACTCCTCACGGTATGCCCCCGCTCGGACGTCCGGGGCGCCGGGTCCCCCCACATGGAGCGTGCCACACCCGGGATAGGTTCCGGCGGGGGCCCCTTCCGGGGCCGGACCGGGAAGGACGAGGGATGACCGAGAGCGTGACCAACTGGGCGGGCAACATCACCTACGCCGCCAAGGAGCTGCACCGGCCGCGCACCGTCGAGGCGCTGCGTGCCCTGGTCGCGGAGTCCTCCCGGGTGCGGGTGCTGGGCAGCGGGCACTCCTTCAACGACATCGCCGAGCCGGGTGCGGACGGCGTCCTGCTGTCCCTCGCCGCGCTGCCCCCGGTGATCGAGGTGGACACCGAGGAGCGCACGGTCCGGGTCGGCGGCGGGGTGCGGTACGCCGAGCTGGCCCGGGAGGTGCACCGGCACGGGCTGGCGCTGGCGAACATGGCGTCCCTGCCGCACATCTCCGTCGCCGGGTCGGTCGCCACCGGCACGCACGGCTCGGGCGTCGGCAACGGCCCGCTCTCGTCGTCCGTGCGGGCGGTGGAGCTGGTGACGGCGGACGGCTCGACGGTGACGCCGGCGCGCGGCGACGAGCGCTTCGGCGGCGCGGTCACCTCGCTGGGCGCGCTCGGCGTGGTCACCGCGCTCACCCTGGACCTGGAGCCGGCGTACGAGGTGGAGCAGCGGGTGTTCACCGAGCTGCCGCTGGAGGTGCTGGACTCGGGCACGTTCGACGCGGTGATGGCGGCGGCGTACAGCGTGAGCCTGTTCACCGACTGGCGGGAGCCCGGCTTCCGGCAGGTGTGGGTGAAGCACCGCACCGACCGGCCGCGGACGGACTTCCCGTGGGCGGCGCCGGCGGCGGAGAAGATGCACCCGGTGCCGGGGATGCCCGGGGTCAACTGCACGGAGCAGTTCGGGGTGCCGGGCCCCTGGCACGACCGGCTGCCGCACTTCCGGGCCGAGTTCACCCCGAGCAGCGGGGCGGAGCTGCAGTCGGAGTACCTGTTGCCGCGGGAGACCGCCGTGGACGTGCTGCGTGCCCTGGACGGCATACGGGAGACGGTCGCGCCGGTGCTGCAGACGTGCGAGGTGCGCACCGTGGCCGCCGAGGAGCAGTGGATCGGCCCCGCGTACGGCAGGGACACGGTGGCCGTCCACTTCACCTGGATCGAGGACACCCCCACGGTGCTGCCCGTGGTGCGGCGGGTGGAGGAGGTCCTCGCGCCGTTCGCGCCCCGGCCTCACTGGGGCAAGGTGTTCACCACGCCGCCGGCCGAGCTGCACGACCGCTACCCCCGGCTGCCCGACTTCCGCGCCCTGGTCCGCGAGCTGGACCCGGAGGGCACGTTCGGCAACGCCTTCGTGCGGGGTGTGCTGGGCGGCTGAGCGCCGTCGGACCTCAGTGGTCCGCGCAGCAGGGCGTGGGGTCCGGTGCCTCGAAGGGGACCAGGGTGTCGCCCAGGGCGGGGGTGGCGGCGAGCACGAGGCCGTCCCCCTGCCACTGCGGCCGTACGTGGTCGCGGGTCACCAGGCGGGCGTCCGGGTCCGGCGGCAGCGGTGATCCCAGCACCGTCACCCGGTCGATCGCGGAGCACGCCAGGAGCTCCGCCACCGAGAGGGTGCCGTGAGCCGGGACGCCCCGGGAAGAGCACCGCGCGTCCCGAGCCGTCCGGCAGTCCGGCGTGACGGCGCCGTGTCCCGCCCCCGCGAGCCGCTCCCGGACGGTGTCCAGGAGCGGCCGCGAGGACAGGGACAGCGACACCACGACCCGTGGACGTTCGCCCCGCACCAGATGGGTGCAGCCCACGGTGTCCCCGGGCAGGGCGAGCCGGTCCGCCAGCGCGTGCAGCAGGTGGTCCGCCGCCCGCAGGTCCCGGGCGCCCGCGTCCACGGTCAGCGCGTACGCCGTCATGACGGCAGCACCCACACCGGGTTGGAGTAGAACCACAGGTCGCGCCAGGGGTCGGCGTCACCGACGACGTCCAGCGCGGGCCCGGCCGGGTCGGTCTTCGCCCCCATGATTCCCACGGCGGACCGGTTGCCGTCGGTGCCGCGCAGCCGCAGGTACACGGGCCGGTCGACCCGCCCGAGGTCGAACGTCAGGCGCACGCTCCCGGCGGACTTCCCGATCTCGTACCACCGGACGACGGCCGCCGTGGGGGCGGTGAACGTGTCCCGGTCGGCGACCGGGCCGGTGACGTCACCCTGGATGACGTCGACGCGGGCCAGTTCGGGGGTGAACCCGGCCCAGTTGGGGCCGCCGGCGAGTGCCACGTCGGCGGTCAGCGTGACCCGGGTGCCCTTGCGGACGTGCAGGGCGCCGCCGAGCGTGGCCCAGCGACCGCCGCCCGAGACGCGGACGTCGAGGCCGCCGACGAGCTGCCCGTGGTCGACCCAGACGCGTCCGGCGCGGATGCCGTCCATGACGGCGGCGTAGGAGAAGCCGTCGGCGCCGACGTGGGTGCGGCTGTACTGGCCGGGCCAGAAGTCGCCCTGCCGGGTGTCGATCTTCCCGGCGTAGACGGGGGCGCCGTGGCGGCCGTCGGTGGCGAAGTCGCCGGCGCCGCGGGCGGTGGTGTCGGCGTACACCTGGTGGGAGTCGGAGTTGGCGGTGATCCACCAGGGGCGGCCCTCGGCGAGGAGGCTGTCCCACAGGCCGCCGACGGTGGCGGTCATCCAGTCGAAGCCGCCCCAGGTGCGGTAGCTCTCCAGCGGGTAGCCGGGGAAGGAGTTCGGGCCGGGGCTGCCGTCGTAGATGCCGCGGGCGCCGCCCGGGCCGAGCGGGGCCGGCAGTCCGGCGGCCTGGTGGCCGGGCGCGCCCTCGAAACCGACGGCGATCTGCCGGCCGGTGCCGGTGGCGTCGCGCCAGGCGCGGATCTCGTGCGGGGAGTCGATGCCCTTGCGCGCGGGGTGGTTGGCGAGCATCAGCGCGTCCTCGACCTTGCGGCGCCGGACCTGCTCGGCGAGGAACCGCAGGCCGGCGACGGCGAGGGCCTCGTTGGCGGGGGTGGAGTCGCCCGCGCCCCGCACGCTGCCGTCGTAGTCGTTCTCGAACTGCTTGAGGACGTCGACCTCGTGGCGGCCGGGGTGGACGAAGACGGTGCCGTGCTCGGCGGCCGGGATGTTCCACTCCAGGCCCTGGAAGACGAGGGTGTCCCGGTGCGCGGCCCGGGCCCGCTTGATGTCCGGGTTGACCTTCTCGACGCCGATCCTGGCGTGCGTGGTGCTGCCGTGGTCGGTGATCACCAGCCAGTCCATGCCGTGCCGGGCGCCCTGGCGGACCTGGTCGACGACGCGGTACTTGCCGTCGCTGCTGTACTGGGTGTGGATGTGGTGGTCGCCCGCGAGCCACAGGAAGCCCTTCTTCAGGCCTCTGGGACCGCTGCTCCCTCCCTGTGCTGCCGCGGCGGCGCTGCCGGAGAGCACCGTGCCGGCCGCGAGCCCCGCGCCCAGCAGGCCCGCCCGGCGCAGCAGCGTCCGGCGGGAGCGCTGCTCGGGGTCCAGTGCCTCGTCGGGCACGGAGGTGTCGAAGGCGGCGGGCAGGGGTGCCGTCGCGCCGTGGTCGTGGTCGTGATGGTGGTGGTGCGGTCCGTGTGCGTGCCCGTGACCCATACAGGTGCCTCCTCGTCGTACGGCGCAACCACGCCGCCTCGGAGGATCCGGGCGGCGCGTGAACCACGGTCGACCACGGAGTGACCGTCACGCGCCCGCGACACGACGACTGCGGGCCGTCGGGGGCCGGTCGCGCCCCGAAGGGGCGCGGGGAACCGCACGAGCGGCCCCGACGCACCCACAGGTGGGCCACCTCCCGCTCACGTCGGCTACATTCACCTCTTCCGAAACCGCCCCGTCTCCCGGAGGCCCGCATCCCCCGCGCCGGACTCACCGCCGACCGCCTCGTCGCGGCGGCCGCCGACCTCGCCGACGAGGCCGGCTACGAGAACGTCACCTTGTCCGCGCTGGCCCGTCGGTTCAACGTGAAGGACGCGAGCCTGTACGCACACGTCCGCGGACTGCGGGACCTGCGCACCCGGATGGCGCTGCTGGCGGGCGGCGAGATGATCGACGCCATCGCGGCGGCGGTGGACGGCCGCACCGGCAAGGAGGCGCTGGCCGCGTTCGCCGGCGCCTACCGCGGCTACGCCCTGGCCCACCCCGGCCGGTACGCCGCCACCCAGATCCGGCTGGACGAGGCCCAGGTCACCGACTCCCCCGCCCTGCGCCGCACCGCCGAGGTGACCTACGGCCTGCTGCGCGCCTACGGCCTGGAGGAGCCCGATCTCACCGACGCCGTACGCCTGTTGCGCAGCTCCTTCCACGGCTACTGCGCCCTGGAGTCCTCCGGCGCGTTCGGCGCTCCGCGCGACCTGGAGGCGTCGTGGGACCGGATGATCGACGCCCTGCACGTGACGTTGCGGAACTGGCCCCGCAGGCAACAGGACTGACGCACGGCGGGGCGCGTCGTCACCCGGCGAGCCCCTGCACCTCCTGGTACGTCGGCACCGTGCCCTCCCCCGCCGGCCGCCCGTCCCGCACCGCGAGCACCGCGTCCAGTGCCGCGCCGAGGGCCCGCCGGTACAGCAGCGAACCGAGGCTGACGCGCCGCACGCCGAGGCCGGCGAGGCGGGCGAGGGTCGGACCCCCGGGCGTGTACAGGACGTTGAGCGGGCAGCCGTCCAGGGCGCGCACCAGACCGGCCACGGCGTCGGGGTCGGTGAGACCGGGCACGAACACACCGTCCGCACCCGCGTCCCGGTAGGCCAGGACCCGGTCGAGGGTGCCCTCGCCGTCACCCAGCCAGTAGGTGTCCGTCCGGGCGTTGACGAAGAGACCGGGTGCGGCGGCGCGTACGGCTTCGATCTTCGCCACGTGCCGGCCGACGGGCCCGAGCCCGTCCTCGAGGTTGATCCCGACCGCGCCGCGGGCCTGCAACTCCGCCGCGAAGCCGCCCACTTCTCCGGGATCGTCGCTGAAACCGTCCTCCGCGTCGACGGACAGCGGGCAGGGCAGCCCGCCGAGGGTGCCGGTGAGGCGCAGGGTCTCCTCACGGGTGGCCCGAGTCCCGTCGGGCAGTCCGGCCGACGCGGCGACTCCCAGGCTCGTGGTGCCGACGGCGGGGAAGCCGTGGGCGTGCAGGAGGAGCGCGGAGGCGTGGTCCCAGGCGTTGGGCAGCAGCAGGGGGCGGTCGGCGTGGTGCAGCGCGGCGAAGGCGTCCGCGGGGCGGACGGCGTTGTCGTCGGTCATGCGTCCACGCTAGGTGCGGGACGCTTCGGTGCCCGCCGAACCGTCCCGGTCCCCGGGGGCACCTGGGGCGACCCGGTTCCGGTCGGAGCGCCCCAGGTGCTCACCATCCGGGTTCCCTCGATCGCGGACCGTCACTCCCCTTACACGGGGGCGAACACGTGCATCTCGTCGTCGTCGCCTTCCGGCTGCACCACGCCGTACGAGCCCTCCGGGACCTCGTTCCACGCGCCCTGCAGGTCACCGAGGGGTTCGGAGACGATGAGACGGGCGTCGTCGGCGATGTCGCGCAGGAACTCCACGTCCGGGTGGAGGGCCTTCAGCGTCTCGACCCGGGTGCTGTAGAACAACGAACGCGACTGCTTCTGACTGGAGTAGCGGAACGCCCACAGCCGCACCCCGTCGGTCACCGCGACCGTCATCTGCAGGGGGTACGTCACGCCGTGCGCGTGGCCGGTGCGTTCCACGAGGCCCGCCATACGGGCGACGGCTTCCTTCGGGTCGTCCTCCAGGCCGAAGGTGAGCGCCAGGTAGAACATCATCTCGGAGTCCGTGGACCCCTCGACGGAGGGGAACAGGTCCGGGCGGACGGCGAGGGCGAGGTCACGCCGCAGCAGGGGGAATCCGTCGATCGCCCCGTTGTGCATCCACATCCAGCGGCCGTGGCGGAAGGGGTGGCAGTTGGTCTGCTGCACCGCCGTACCGGTGGAGGCACGGATGTGGGCGAAGAACAGCGGTGAGGAGACGTGTCCGGCGATCTCCCGCAGGTTGCGGTCGCTCCAGGCAGGTCCGATGTCCCTGACCACGGCGGGGCTGTCCTTGTCCGGTGTGTACCAGCCCACTCCGAAGCCGTCGCCGTTGGTGGTCTCGACGCCCATCCTGGCGTGCAGACTCTGGTCGATCAGGGAGTGGACCGGTCGGTAGAGAAGATTCTCGAGCAGGATGGGTGAGCCCGAATAGGCGAGCCATCGGCACATGTGCGGCGCCTTCCCGGTCGGGTCCGAACCGTGCGTGCCGTCCGGCCGGCACGGGCCTGTTCACCCGCGGCGGCCGGCACGGCGTACGTCCCCCCGGGTACCCGGCCCGCCGCGCGGGACGCGTCCCGCGCGGCGGGCCGTCCGGCGTCAGGTACGGGAGCGGGGGGACACGCACAGCGCCCAGATGACGAACCCGGAGAAGGCGATCATCACGACGGACCAGACCGGGTAGTACGGCAGGGACAGGAAGTTGGCGATCACGACGAGCCCGGCGATCACCACGCCCGAGATGCGGGCCCACAGCGCTCCCCTGCCCAGTCCGAGGCCGACGAGCACCGCGATCGCGCCGAGCACGAGGTGGGTCCAGCCCCAGGCCGTCAGGTCGAACTTGAAGACGTAGTTCTGCGTCGTCACGAAGACGTCGTCCTCGGCGATGCCCATGATGCCGCGGAAGATGTCCAGCACCCCCACGAGCATCAGGGTGACGGCGGCGAAGACGGTCAGACCGCCCGCCCACTCCCGCTTCGCCGACGGCGCGTGCCCGCCGTGTGTCGGATGTGTCGCTGTCATTGCGGTGCCTCGGTTCCTTGCCCTGTCCGCGTCGCCGCGGACGCTTCCCCCCTCGGTGCCGACGGGAAGGGCCTCCCGGTCACGAGCGCGGCCCGTGACCGCTCAGAACCAGTTCCTTGGCCCTGCGGAACTCGTCGTCCGAGATGTCCCCGCGCGCCTTGATCTCGGAGAGCCGGGCCAGTTCGTCCACGCTGCCGGTCCCTCCGGCCCCCTTCGCCGTCTCGCGGATGTAGCTGTCGAGCGCCTCCTGCTGCGCGCGTGCCTGCGCCATCTCCCGGCGCCCCATGTTCCTGCCGCGCGCGATCACGTAGACGAAGACACCCAGGAAGGGCAGGACGATGGTGAACACCAGCCAGCCCGTCTTGGCCCAGCCGCTGAGGGAGTCGTCGCGGACGATGTCGACGACGACCCGGAAGAGCAGGATGAACCACATGATCCACAGGAAGAACACCACCATCGTCAGCAGCGCGCCGAGCAGCGGGTAGTCGTACGCGAGATACGTCATGCCGGTCATCTCCTCGTCCGGGTCGCGGGCCGGTCGTGCCCGTCCCTGGGCCCGCGATCGCGTGCCGAGGTCAGCATGTGCCGCGCAGCGCCCCGGCCGCCTCACCCGGGGCGGGTGATCCGCCCCGGGCACGGGCGCGGTGGGATGGACGGCGAGGAGCCGTGGTCCGTGCTCGCAGGCGGGAGACAGCGATGGCCCTACCGAACGCGTTCAGTGCCTCCGTCCCCCCGGCCGAGCGGGCCTCCCGCGGCAGGCGGGCACGCGGCCGCGTGCCCCGCTCCGCCCACGCCTCGTTCACCCCGGCCCCCGGCCGGCCGAACCCCGTGGACGTGCTGGAGCGGCAGTCCGCGACCCGGCTCCCCGAGCTGGTGCCGGTGCGCTACGGCCGGATGCTCGAATCACCCTTCCGGTTCTACCGGGGCGCCGCCGCGATCATGGCGGCGGACCTCGGGCAGTTCCCCGACACCGGGCTGACCGTGCAGTTGTGCGGCGACGCCCACCTGCTCAACTTCCGGCTGCTGGCCTCCCCCGAACGGCACCTCGTCTTCGACATCAACGACTTCGACGAGACCCACACGGGTCCGTTCGAGTGGGACGTCAAGCGGCTCGCGGCCAGCTTCGCCATCTCCGGGCGTGCCAACGGCTTCACGGTCGCCGAACAGAGCGGCGCGGTGCGCGCCTGTGTCGCGGCGTACCGGCGTCGCATGCGGGAGTTCGCCGGGATGCGCACGCTGGACATCTGGTACGCGCAGGACGACACCGACCGGATGCGGGAGCTGATGTCCTCGTCGATGGACGCGGAGGTCCGGCGCCGTACCGCCGAGGCGACCGAGCGTGCCCGCACCCGCACCCATCTGCAGGCCTACGCGAAGCTCACCCGTCCCACGGCGGAGGGGCGGCGCATCATGGCCGACCCGCCGCTGCTCACGCCCCTCGGTGAGCTGCTGGACGGGGCGTCCGCGGAGGAGAGGGGCCTGCGCGCGGTCCTGGACGGCTACGCGCGGTCGCTGGCGTCGGACCGCCGGCACCTGCTGAGCCGCTACCGCCTGGTCGACGTGGCCCGCAAGGTGGTGGGCGTCGGCAGCGTCGGCACGCGCTGCTGGATCGTGCTGCTGCTCGGCCGGGACGACGACGATCCGCTGCTGTTGCAGGCCAAGGAGGCGCAGGAGTCGGTACTCGCCCCGTTCACCGACGGCGAGGAGCCGGACAACCAGGGCCGCCGGGTGGTGGAGGGGCAGCGGCTGATCCAGACGACGAGCGACATCCTGCTGGGCTGGACGCACGCCGCCGGCCTCGACGGCAGGCCCCGCGACTTCTACGTACGGCAGCTGCGCGACTGGAAGGGCATCGCCCGCCCGGACACCATGGATCCGGGGATGCTGGCCCTCTTCGCGCAGTTGTGCGGGGCCAGTCTGGCGCGGGCCCACGCGCGGTCCGGCGACCCCGTCGCCATCACCGCCTACCTGGGCCGGGCCGACCGCTTCGACCGGGCGCTCGCCGCGTTCGCGCAGGACTACGCCGACCGCAACGAGCGGGACTTCGCGGCGCTGGGCGAGGCCGTACGGACCGGGCGGGTGCGGGCGGAGGGGTGCCCCTGACGCGCGGGGGCCCCTGACGCGGTGGTCACGGTGACCCGGTGACTCGGACGACGCGGTGAGGCGCGTACGGCTGCGCGGTGAGGCGGGTACGGCTGCGCGGGACGCCCGTGCGTCCGCCGGAACTCCGGGGGCGGGGGCGGCTCACTCCGGTACCTGGCGCAGTTCCAGGATCCGCAGGCCCAGGGACTGGCAGCGGGCCAGCAGCCCGTACAGGTGCGCCTCGTCGACGACGGGCCCGAACAGCAGGGTCTGGCCGGACACCGTGACGTGGTCGAGCTCCGGGAACACCTCGATCAGCGGTTGAGAGAGATGCCCGTCGACGCGGATTTCATAGCGCATGAGCCGCTCCCCGGTGGCGTCTGGACGAGGCGGACCACGCCCACACCCTCCGATCGTCCGGCCCCGGGCGCGGGCGCGGCTCACCCCGTACAGGTGAGAGCGTGCGGCCGGGGAGCGGTCAGTGTTTCAGCCACAGCTTGCTCAGCAGGATGACCAGCCCCAGGACGAGGTTCACCAGGGCCGACAGAACCAGCAACCGCCGGGTCGCGCCCGCCTGCCGGGCCGCCGCCACCGACCAGCCCACCTGTCCCGCCACGGCGACGGCCAGCGCGAACCACTGCCCGCCCTGCACACCGAGCCCCAGCACGGGACTGACCCCCACGGCGGTCGCCGGCGGCAGGGCGGCCTTGACGATGGTCCACTCCTCCCGGCACACCCGCAGGACGACAGCACGGTCCGGTGGGCGCTGCGCCAGCCGCGCCCCGAACAGGTGCGCGTGCACATGCGCGATCCAGAACACCCCGCCGGTGAGCAACAAGAGCAGCATCAGCTCGATCCGCGGGAAGTCGCCGAGCGTGCCGGCGCCCACGATCACGGACGCGGCGAGCATCGAGCCGTACACACCGCCGGTGTAGTCGGCGTGCGTCCGGCGCACCGCGGGGTTCGCGACGGTCGCCCCCGCGCCCCGGCCGGTGGGCGGGCCGGAGTCCGCGTCGCCGGGTCGGTCGGGTGCGGGCCGGTCGGGTGCGCGCCGGCCCGGTGCGGGCCGGTCCCGTCGGCCGGTCACGTCGGCCGCCGGGTCACAGCAGGTCCAGTTCGCGGGCGCGGCGTACCGCCTCGTTGCGGCGGCCGACGGAGAGTTTGCGGTAGGCGCTCTTGAGGTGGGTCTTCACCGTGTTCACGGAGACGTACAGGTCGGCGGCGATCTCCTCCGTGGACATCGCCAGCGCCAGCCGCCGCAGCACGTCACGCTCGCGTCCGCTCAGTTCCCCGACGAGCGGGGGCGGCGGGGCCGGGTTCCGGTGCGGACCGGTGCCCCTGGACCGGCCCGCACGGGGGGCGGGCCGCCCGGCCGTCAGATAGGGACGCAGCCACGGCCCGGCCTCCGTGAAGGGACGCCGCAGTCGCTCCGGCCGCGCCTCCGCCACCGCCCGCTCGACGTGTCTGCGTGCGGCGGCGCCGTCCCCCGCCGCGTCGGCGGCCCGCGCCCGCACCAGCGCGGCCCGCACGGTCACCGCGGGACCGGCGCGTCCCTCGGGTGCCGCCTGGTCGAGCAGCCCTAGGGCCGCCGCGGGCCGCCCGGCGGCGAGCTGCACCCACGCGGCGCCCACCACGCAGGCCACCTGGTCGCGGGGCACCTCGGACAGCAGCGCGGCGGCGGCCTGTGCCCGTCCCTCGGCGAGCCGCGCGGCCGCCGCGACGACCGCCGTCTCCCCCCGCACCCACGGCGACTCGGTGTCGGCCCGCACACCCGTCCGCACCGCCTTCCACGCGGAGCCGGGCTCGCCGCGCGCCAGGTGCAGCCGGGCTGCCGTGAGGGCGCGGCCGGCCTCCAGGACGGGGTCCCGCAGCGCGGGGTGCGACTCGGCCGCCGTGTCGAGCAGCGCCTGCGCCTGCCCCAGTTCCTCCCGCTCCACGGCCACGGCGGCCAGGACGAGCCGTTCGACGCCGGAGCCGCCGGGGCGCGCCAGCCCGAACCGTTCTGTCTCCGCGAGGGCCTCATGCGCCGTGCGTTCGGCCCTGCGCAGCCATCCGTTCAGGCAGTCGATGAGGCCGAGCCGGCCCAGGGCGTCCTCGCGCGGCAGGGCGGTGGCGGCTCCCGGGGCCAGGTCCGCGGCTCTCGCCAGCGCGGACCTCGCACCGGTGAAGTCCCCGGCCCACAGCCGGGTGGACCCCACGTGGTCCAGCAGCAGCGCGAACAGCTCGGGGTGCCGGTCGAGCAGTTCGACGGGGACGACGTCCCGCAGCGCCTCGGCCGCCCGCACGGCGTCCTCGGCGGCGTCCGGAGCCCCGGCCAGCCGGGCGGCGAGGGCCTCCAGGAAGGCGCAGCTCAGCCGGGCCGCAGCCGGGTCGACCGGGTCCGTCGAGCCGTCGTGGTCGCGCAGGTGGCGGCGCGCCCGGCGCAGGTGGGTGAGGCCCCCGCCGAGTTCGCCCCGGGACAGCCGGCCGGCCGCCCGCACCAGCTCGGGGGCGGGTCCGGTGCCCTGCCGCCCCATCCGCGCGAACAGTCCGGCGAGGGTGTCGGAGCGGGGGCCGGTGAAGAACTGGCCGAGGGCGAGGTCGTCGACCAGGGCGCCGGCGGTGAACTCCCAGTCGTCGGCGGCGGCTCCGTGCCCGAGTGCCGCCGGCAGGGCACCGGCCCTGCGCAGGGAGACTGCGGCCCGCCGGTGCAGCTCGGGTTCCAGGCCCGGGCGGCGCATCCGCAGATGGGCGCGGAGGATCTCCCCGAACAGCGGGTGCAGCCGGTACACCCCGTGTCCCAGGTGCTGGACGAAGGCGTTGCAGCGGTGCAGCCGGGCCAGGACGGCCTCGGCGTCCGCGCGGCCCGTGACGGCGTTCGCCAGCCCCGGCCCGAAGCGGTCGAGGACGCTGACCCGCAGCAGCAGTTCCTGCGTTCCGTCGTCCTGCCGTTTGAGCACCTCCGCCAGCAGGAAGTCGGCGATCGCGCTCCGGTCTGCCTCGAACTCCTTGAGGTAGATTTCGGGGTCCGGGGCCTCGCCCGCCGCCAGGGCGCACAGCCGCAGTCCGGCGGCCCACCCCCGGGTGCGCCGTACGACGCCACGCACGGCGGCCGGGGGCAGGTCGAGGCCGTGCGCCTCCAGCAGCAGGGCCGCCTCCTCGGGCGTGAAGGCGAGTTCCGCGTCCCGGATCTCGGTCAGCTCGCCCGCCGTCCGGTGGCGGTGCAGGGGCAGCAGCGGTTCGGTGCGGGTGACGAGCACCAGGCGCAGCCCCGGCCCGGAGTGCCGCAACAGGAAGTCCAGCTGCTCGGCGACCTCCGGGGCGGTGACCCGGTCGAACTCGTCCAGCACCACAACCACCGGCCGGTCCCGCCCGCTCAGCGCGGCGGCGAGCCGGGCCGGCAGGGCGGCGCCCACCCGGTGGGCGTCCGCCGGGAACCCGACGTCCTCCGGCAGCGGCACCCCCGACGTGCGCAGGGCCTGGAGCAGGTACGCCCAGAACATCCCGGGGTCCTGGCCGTCGGCGTCGGTGGTGAGCCAGGCGACGGGCAACTCGTCGAGCTCCGCCGCCCAGTCCGCGACCAGCAGCGTCTTCCCCGCGCCGGCGGAGCCGTTGACCATGGTCAACGGGGTGCGCAGGGCCTGGTCGAGATGGCCGGCCAGCCGCGCCCTGCGCAGGAACGTCACGGGACGGGCGGGGACGGCGAACCGGGTCCGCAGGAAGGGGTCGCCATGCGGATCGTGCACGTCGTGCGGGTCGTGCATGTCGTGCGGCTCGTGGGAGCCGCCGATGCCTTCCACGGCCGGGGGGCCGTCACCCTGATGTGCGGTCGTCATGGCATCACCGCCCTCGTCGGGCCGCGCTCCCTCTCAGCATCCCAGCAGCGGGCCCGCGCGGCGCGCCGTGGCCGGTGCCTCGGCTAGCGTCGGCGTATGAGCACCACGGCATCCCTCGCCTCCGCCCTGGCGGACGGCACGGTCGTCCTGGACGGCGGCATGTCCAACCAGCTCGCGGCGGCCGGCCACGACCTCTCCGACGAGCTGTGGTCGGCGCGGCTCCTCGCGGAGGACCCGGAGGCGGTCACGGCGGCGCACCTCGGGTACTTCGAGGCGGGCGCGGACGTGGCGATCACGGCGAGCTACCAGGCGACGTTCGAGGGCTTCGCGCGGCGCGGGATCGGCCGTGAGTGCGCCTCGGAGCTGCTGGCGCTGAGCGTGGAGTGCGCGCGTACCGCGGCCTCGCGCGCCCGGGGCCCGCGCCGCCCGCTGTGGGTGGCGGCCTCCGTCGGCCCGTACGGGGCGATGCTCGCGGACGGCTCCGAGTACCGGGGCCGCTACGGGCTGACGGTCGCGGAGCTGGAGCGCTTCCACCGCCCCAGGGCGGAGGTCCTGGCGTCCGCCGCCCCGGACGTCCTCGCGCTGGAGACGATCCCCGACACCGACGAGGCCGAGGCGCTGCTGCGCGCGGTGCGCGGGCTCGGTGTGCCGGTCTGGCTTTCGTACTCGGCGGCCGGCGGCCGGACGCGGGCGGGTCAGCCGCTGGAGGACGCGTTCGCCCTGGCCGCGCGGGCCGACGAGGTGATCGCGGTCGGCGTCAACTGCTGCACTCCCGAGGACGCGGACCACGCGGTCGCCGTGGCCTCCCGCGTGTCGGGGAAGCCGGTCGTGGTGTACCCCAACAGCGGCGAACAGTGGGACGCCCGGGCCCGGGCGTGGACCGGCGAGTCCACCTTCGCGCCCTCCCGCGTGACGGGCTGGCGGGAGTCGGGGGCCCGGCTGATCGGCGGGTGCTGCCGGGTGGGTCCGGAGACGATCACGTCGATCGCGGACGCGCTCCGGGTGTCGTAGGACCCTCACAGCGCCACGGCCGCACCATCGCACGGCGGCCTGGGCCCGTCCGGCGCCGGCGAGCCCTCCCTCGCGCTCCGCGCAGCGTGGTACGGTGCCATGAGTGCCATGCAGCGCCGCCTTCCGGCGCCGGGCCGATCCTCATCGCCGAAACCCTCTTCGCTTCGGCTTCTTTCCTTCCGCCGTCACGTCGGCCCTCGCACCGCCCACGGACGGCTTCCCCGCACCGTTCCGCGTCGGGTTCGCCCCGCGATGCGACCGCAGTGCGGTTCCCGCCGCAGGGAGGCGCGCGCACGCCCTCCCCGAAGACCGCGGCTCCCGCCCTTCTCCTCGTGTTGCTGTTCCCGAAAGGACCGACCACATGACCACCGCTCTCGACCGCCCCGCCCCTCAGACCTCCGCGCGTCAGCAGTCCCAGACCGTCACCGTCACCGGCGTCCTGGACGTCGACGCCACCGGCAAGGGGCACCTGCGCGGCCCCGGTCTCACGGCCGGCTCGTCCGACCCCGTCGTCTCCGCCGCCCTGGTCCGCCGGCACGGCCTGCGCAAGGGCGACCTGGTGGAGGGCGTCCTCGGCGACCGGCGCTCGCTCAGCGAGGTGGCCCGGGTCGACGGCCGTACGCCCCGCTCGCTCGCGGCACGGCCGCACTTCCGGGACCTGACGCCCCTTCACCCCCACCGCCGACTGCGCCTCGAACACCGCGCGTCCGGGCTCGCGGGCCGCGTCATCGACCTGCTCGCACCGGTGGGCAAGGGGCAGCGCGGACTGCTCGTGGCACCGCCCAAGACCGGCAAGACCGTCCTCATCCAGCAGCTCGCGGCGGCCGTCGCGGGCAACCACCCCGAGTGCCGGCTGATGGTGGTCCTGCTCGACGAACGCCCCGAGGAGGTCACCGACATGCGCCGCTCGGTACGCGGCGAGGTGTACGCGTCCACGTTCGACCGCCCCGCCAAGCAGCACATCGCGCTCGCCGAGCTGGTCGTGGAGCGCGCCAAGCGGCTGGCGGAGGCCGGTGAGGACGTCGTCGTGCTGCTGGACTCGCTGACGCGGCTGTGCCGGGCGTACAACAACGCGGCAGGGCCCGGCGGCCGCACCCTCAGCGGCGGCGTGGACGCAGGTGCGCTGATCGGTCCGAAGCGGTTCTTCGGCGCCGCCCGGCAGACGGAGGAAGGCGGTTCGCTGACGATCCTCGCCTCCGCGCTGGTGGAGACCGGGTCGCGTGCCGACGACTTCTACTTCGAGGAGCTCAAGGGCACCGGCAACATGGAACTGCGGCTGAGCCGCGAGTCCGCGTCACGCCGGCTGTTCCCGGCCGTCGACATCACCATGTCGGGAACGCGTCGGGAGGAACTGCTCCTCACTCCGCAGGAGTTGTCCGCCACGCAGGGTCTGCGGCGGGCCCTGCAGTCCCGGGACGGTTCGGCCGACCTGGAGACCCTGCTGGGCCGCATGCGCGAGACGCCGGACAACGCGGCCTTCCTCCGCCAGGTCCGCCCGACCCTGCCGGCCGGTTGACGCCACGGCGGCCGGATGGCACCACGGCGGCCGGCCGGACTCACAGTTGGTCGCCGGCGACGGCCGGTGCCGGCGGATGCTGCCCGCCGCCGTCCTTGAGGTCTTCTTCGCAGGTCCGTCCGACGTAGGACTGGTCGTTGGGGATCACCAGCACGTCGGCAACCTGCTCGGGGTGGTCGACCGCCAGCCAGATGTCGGCCGTGCGGTCACCGTTCGGCCCGAAAGCCTCTTCCCAGTGGACCGTCCGACACCCCACCGCCACGCGCTCCTTGTCGACCGCGCACAGGTCCACCGCGATGCGGCTGGTGGTCTCGGCGCCGTCGAAGCGGAGGCGGAAGTGGACGTGGTCGCCTTCGTCGGGCACCTGAGGGTGAGGTCCGAGGCGCCAGTCGACGACTTCGGCGGTGACCCCCATCGGCCGCCCGGACGTGTCCTCGACCTCCACGTTGACCCCGGCCTCACCGCGCTCGGCGGTGGTGTCCTCGCAGTTCCAGACGAGGGAGCAGCCGGACAGGGCGAACACCGTGAGAGCCGACGCCGCTCCGACGGCTGTCCGTGCGACGACCACGCGGTTGACCTCCGGTCAGGCAGCTGATGTTCCTTCGACGTGATTGTCGGTCATCCGTCCGTGCGGCGCCGGCCGCGCCGACGCAGGGACGACAGCGGGCGGCCCTCAGTTGATGATTTCGGCGCGGTCGTCCGAACGAATGGCGGCCAGTCGGTCCCGCCACATCTGGAGAGCCTCGGGGGTCAGTCGCGTCCAGTCCGTGACCTCACCGATGATCCGGAGTGGTTCCCTGCTGCGATAGGAGCGGGTGGGATTGCCGGGGAATTTCTTGTCGGTGACGTTGGGGTCGTTCTCGAACTCCCCGGTCGGTTCGACGACATACACGTGCGGGGTTCCGTCGCCGGCGGCGATTTCGGCGGCGAGTCCCGCACCGTCGCGCAACGCGGTGAAGTAGATGTGGTTCATCACGATCTCGGGCCGGTAATTGGAACGGAAACCGGCGGTGAGAAGATCACCGATCTGCAGCTCGGCCTTCGTGCCGTGGTAGAACGGCCCCTCGTCCCACACCTCATCCATCCGGCACAGGCTAGCAAGCCGGGGAACCGCGGGACCTGGCAACTGTGAGCACCTGCCTGGAGTCGGACCCGCTGTGGTAGGCGGAGGCTGCTCGCCAGTCGTCCACGGCCGACAAGCACGCCACATCGCTGATGGGCGGTCAAGTAGCAGACTGGGTCAGGAACGCTTCGTTGCTGTGGGCCCGCCGTTACCGACGGCGAAAGCACTGCGGCCAGGCAAAGGTCCTCTCGACCACCATCGGCAGGCGGCAGGCACTTCAAGCCCGGCCCCGCGAGGCGTTGTCAGGTGCGGGCGGTCAGGAATTCCAAGGTGCCGGTCTCGGTGTCGAAGCTTCGCAGGGTGGTGAGGTGGACCGACAGGGGAAAAGGCGGGAGGAGTTCGGGGACGCGGCGGCCCGCGAAGGCGCCGGTGCGGCGGGTGCGGCCGAGGGTGATGTGCGGGCTCCAGCGGCCGGGCTCGTGGAAGGGGCTGAGGGTCTCGGGCGGGCTGTCCGAGACCACCGCCTCCCACACCCTGCGGTGCAGGTCGGCCAGCGCGGAGTCGAGCTCCAGCGACCAGGCCAGCACCGAGGTGGGCCGCTCGAAGCGGATCAGCCCGTCGAACCGCACCGGCAACGGCAACGCGGCGGCCACCTCGGCCAGTTCCCAGCGGATCGGTGCCGTCAGCTCCGGACAGGACGCCAGGGTGAGGTGCGGGCTGTTGGTCGGTGAGCGGTGGCGCGCCTGACTCGGCAGCCCGGCGTCCGCGAGCCGCCGCCAGGCCTCCCGGACCGCCGCGTCCGCCGCCTCGTCCAACAACAGTTCCACCGTGCGCACCGCAGCAGCCTACGTGTGCTTTTCTGCCCTCTCCGGTCAGGCAGGGCCCGGGGCCCGAGGCCCACGCATGTGCCGCCCCCGGAGGAGCGGTTGAACGTCGGTCATGGCGCAGAACAGGTGCGATCGCCGTCGTCGTCCTCTTCGGCGCCGCGCTGCTCCCCCTCACGTCGTGTTCGTCCGCATCCGAAGCGTCGGGCAGCGCCAAAGCATCCGCCTCGGCGACCCGTGCCACTCCCCCGCCGACGGTCCCGTTCACTCCCTCGCCCGCCGGGCCGTATGCCGACGGAACCTGTGAGGTCGAGGTCGGGGTGGGGAACGTGGTGACGGTGCTGGAGGCGTACGGGCCGGGGCCGATCGAGGTCACGGGGGTCGCGGTGGCGGTGGCGTACGGCTGAACTGCGGCGAAGGGCCCGCGGCGGCCCTCAACGACGCCATGAGCCTCACGGTCGTAGGCGTCCGCGGCGACACCGCCGTCCTCCGTATCGCACCCGCAGGCTGACACCCGCGGAGCGGTACGCGCGGCCGGCACCCGTGTCAGGGCGGCATGCCGATGGCGTACCAAAGCGAGAGATGCCCTCTTTGTCCGTGTCATGCTGGGGTTTTGTTCGATCACGGTCGTGTCGGGAGGCCGGGTGTACCCCTCGCATGGATGGCTGGACGGGCGGAGCCGCCGTGCCCGGCGGGCGACGGCCTCCGGGGCACCGGAGTGTGCCCGTTGAGCGAGCAGCAGGAGCCCGGGCCGCAGGACGGCCGGGCGGACTCGCAGCAGCCCCAGGTCCCGGACCTCCGACCGCACCTGGACGCCGAGCTGGAACGGATCGGCACCCAACTGCGGGCACTCGCAGACGCCAAGGACCGCCTCCAGGGGCTGCTGGACGCCGTCCTGTCCATCAGCGGCGAGCTGGACCTCTCCTCGGTGCTTCGGCGGATCGTCACCACCGCGATGGACCTGGTCGGCGCCCGCTACGGCGCCCTCGGGGTGCTCCACGAGTCCGGTGAGTACCTGAAGGAGTTCATCACGGCGGGGCTCGACGAGGCCGAGCGCGCCGCCCTCTCGGGGATTCCCTTCCCGCACGGCCGGGGCGTGCTCGGGCTGCTGATCCACAACCCGGAGCCGCTGCGCGTCGAAAGCATCCCGTCCCACCCCTCCTCGGCGGGCTTCCCGCCCGGCCATCCGCCGATGCGGACCCTGCTGGGGGTGGCCATCAGCGTCCGCGGCGAGATCTACGGCGACCTCTACCTCTCCGAGCGGAGCGACGGCCGCCCCTTCGCCCCGGAGGACGAGGACATCGTCGTGGCCCTCGCCGGCGCCGCCGGCATCGCCATCGAGAACGCCCGCCTGTTCGGGCAGGTCCGGGACAGCGCCGAGCGGTTCCAGCGTCTGCTGCTGCCCGCGCTGCCCGGCCTGAGCCCGTTCGAGGCCGCCACCGTGTACCGGCCCGCCAACCGGCCCAACCAGCTCGGCGGGGACTGGTACGACGCCGTCGTGCTGCCGGACGACGCGGTCGGGGTCATGATCGGTGACGTCGCCGGTCACGACCTGTACGCGGCCGCCGCCATGGCGCGCATCAACAGCATGCTCCGAGCCCTCCTCTACGACCTCCGCAACCCTCCCAGCCAGGTCCTCGGGCAGCTGGACCGCACGTTGCTGACCACCACCGACATCCCGGTCACCACCGTCTGCCTGGCCCGTATCGAGCCGCAGGAGACCGGCTGGGTGCTGCGCTGGAGCACCGCCGGGCACTTCCCGCCGCTGCTGATCGGACCGGACCTGGAGACCGAGTACCTGGAGGCCGAGCCGGGGCTGCCGCTCGGCGTGAGCACGGGCATGGAGCGGCCGGACCACACGCACCCGCTGCCCGCGGGCTCCATCCTGCTGTTCTTCACCGACGGACTCGTCGAGCACCACGCGCGCTCCATCGACGAGGGCCTGACGGCGCTCGCCGACCTCGCCGCCACCCACGCCGAACGGCCGCTGAACGAGTTCGTGCAGGTCCTGGCCGACCATCATCCGAGCGACGGCCAGGACGACATGGCACTGCTCGCCCTGCGCATCCCCGCCAGCACCCGCTGCCCACCACCGGCCGCACCGGACGACGAGGAGCGCTGAGCCCTCCGAGGCGCGCTCAGGTCCGCCGCAGGGCGCCGCCGCGGCGGAGGCGGCGGACGACCGAACGGAGTTCGGGGGACTGTGGGGTGTGCGCGGACCGCTCCGCGGCGGGCGTGGTCCACAGGGCCAGCTCGCGGTCACGGGGGCCGTGGACGGTGCGCGGCGCGCCGTCGCCGAACACCCGCACCGGGTGGTCCGGTCCCCACCGCTCCCAGCCCGGGGTGCCGTCGGTGACGAACCGTACCCACGCCCCGTGCATGGCGTCGGCCAGGTCCTGCGGTGCCCCCTCGCCCGCGAGCTTGCGGGCGTCGGGGCTGTCGCCGCTGTCGAAGACGAAGCCCAGCTCCAGGGCGTGGCAGGCTCCCATGCCGGGGCGGTTGGACGGCCAGGCGAACTCGAAGACGTACGACGGTTCCGTACGGCCGTCGGACAGGCGGTGCAGGGGGTTGCGGAGCAGGTGGTCGGTGACCATCTGGCCGACGGTCTCGGTGGTGCCGGCGTCGGGGTGCAGGGCGCGGTAACCGCGCGGGACCTCGCTGCCGCAGCGACAGCGGGCCATCGCGCCGGCCAGGGCGACGGCGCCGAGGCGGTCGACGCGTTCCGTAAGGCCGCCGGGGACGAGCCACAGGCGGTACTCGTCGCGGGTCCAGCCGGTCAGCAGGGTGACGCCGGGGGCCGCGCCGTCGGTGAGGGCCTCCAGGGGGTCGCGCGGCACCAGGTCGCCGTCGACGACGATGCCGAAGGCGGGCCCGCCGAGCACCGGACCGCCGAGGCGGCCGACCTCGGCCTGCGCGCGGAGCAGCTGCTCGCGGTCGACGCCGGCGAAGGCCTCGGCGGTGGCGGGCACCTTGAGGCGGCCGGCCATCCGGCGGACCATGCGCCGCACCTTGTCCCGGTCCGTGGACTCCGGCGGTCCGCTCTGCAGGACGGCCTGCCGCACCAGCCCCTGGGCCTGCGGGGCGGCGACGAGCGCGCCGGCGCTGATGGCCCCGGCGGACTGGCCGGCCAGGGTGATCCGGCCGGGGTCCCCGCCGAAGGCGGCTATCGACTCGTGCACCCATTGGAGCGCGGCGAGCTGGTCGCGCAGGCCGGCGTTGGCGGGGGCGTCCGGGAAGCGGCCGTATCCCTCCACACCGAGACGGTAGTTGAGGGACACGAAGACCACGCCGTCGCGGGCGAAGGTGCTGCCGTCGTAGACCGGGACGGCGGAGGAGCCTCTGGTCAGGGCGCCGCCGTGCAGCCAGACGAGGACCGGGAGCCGGGCGTCCGGGGACGGGTCGGGGGTCCAGACGTTCAGGTTGAGGCAGTCGTCGCCCGCGATGTCGGGGTCGGACAGGTACTCGGCGAAGGCCGGGGAGTACGGGGGTTTCGGGGCCGTCGGGCCGAAGGCGCCGGCGTCGCGCACGCCGTCCCAGGGTTCCGGCGGGACGGGCGGGCGGAAGCGGCGCGGCCCGAAGGGGGGTGCCGCGTAGGGGATGCCGCGGAACACGGCGACACCCTGCTCCCGTCGGCCGCGCACGGCGCCGTACGCCGTTGTGGCCACCGGGTTCTCGCGGTCTGCCGTCATGTGCCCACCAGCCCTTCATGCGCGCGTGCTCCTGCGCACGCGCACCGTGCCACCCGGCCGGACCCCGGCGCCGAACCCCCGACACCGGACCCACCGGTAGCAACAAGAGCACCACACCACTCAGCGGTATTCCTGCCCGCGCACGGGGGCGGACCCCCGCCACTGGGAAGGGTTCTTGCCGGACCGACCCCTCGGATCTCCAGGAGGAAGCGCTTTCCGTCCGGTGGAGAGGTGCGTGGGCCCGATGAGCCGAACGGGGCGTGCGCGCGGCGGCCGGACGGGCCCGGGCGGTGGTGGCCGGCGAGGCAGGCATGTCACGCAGGCCCGGCACTCGCCTCGGGCACCCGCCGCGCCACGGAGGCGTTGCGGGAGGTCAGCGGGCCGCGGCCCAGCTGATCCCGCCGCGCAGGTGGGCGCGGAAGTCCGGGTCGTCGTAGATCTCGGAGGTGTGGCCAAGCGAGGTGTAGAAGACCCGGCCCGCACCCTGCTCACGGCACCAGGCCAGGGGGTGATCGGCGCCCATGGTGCCGCCGTCGTACGAGGACTCGTCCGCGGAGACCAGGACCCGTACGGCGGGCCGCGGGTTGGTGCGGAAGTCGTACCACTCGTCGGTGAGCTCCCAGACGGCCGGCAGATGCCGGGTGGCCGGGTGGCCGTGGTCCTCGACGACCGCGCGGCCGGGCTGGAGCGGGGGGTGGCGGTCGAAGCGGGCGCCCAGGAGTTCGCCGTAGTACGGCCAGTCGTACTCGGTGCAGGCCGCCGCGTGCACACCGACGAACCCGCCGCCCGCCTCGACATGGGCGGCGAGCCGCTCGCGGCCGGCCGGGGTGAGCACGTCACCGCTGGTGGAGAGGAAGACGACCGCCGCGTAACGGTCGAGCGGCTCCTCGAACACCGCCGGGTCCTCGTGGGCGTGGACGTCGAAGCCGCCGAGGGCGCGCAGGGCGGCGACCCCGGCCGGGATGGAGTCGTGCCGGTAGTCGGTGGTGCGGGTGTAGACCAGCAGCGCGGGGTCGGACATGCGCGGGAGCCTACGCGCGCGTGCGCCGGGCGCCGTCACGGGGGCGGCCGAGGCGGACGCCCCCGTGACGGGGGGCGGCTGCGGCGGGCGCCGTCACGGGGGCGGCTGCGCCTGGTGCCGTTACACGGGCGGCTGAGGCGGGGCGCGGTCCCGGAACCCGTCGCCGCCGCGTGCCGGCGCCTACGATGACGGCAGCGGCGGTCAGCCGCCGGAGCGGGGAAGGGGACGACGGAGCCGATGAGCCTGCGCCAGTACGAGTACGCCCTGGCCGTCGCCGAGGAAGGCTCGGTGACCGCCGCCGCCGAACGGCTGCACGTGGCCCAGCCGTCGGTCTCCCAGCAGATCCGCGGCCTGGAACGGGAGCTCGGCGTGAAGCTGTTCGCCCGCACGCCGACCGGGCTGGTGCCCACCACGGTCGGCCGGGCGTTCCTGCGGGAGGCCGAAATCGCCGTGAGCGCGTCCCGGCGGGCGCGGGCGACGGCCCGGGCCGGTGCCGAGGACCTGGTCGGCGAGCTGGTGGTCGCCGTGCAGATGGGCTTCGGCACGCGGCAGTTGCCCCGGGCGCTGGGCGAACTGCGGCGCCGGTTCCCCCGGTTGGAGATCACCGTGTTCGAGGAGCCGAGCGCGACGGAGCTGGACCGGCTGTGCCGGCGGGGCGCGCTGGACTTCGCGCTGATGGCGGCGTGCGACCGCACCCCCTCCGACGCCCATCACCTCGGCGACGAGGAGCTCGTCGTGGTGCTGGGCGAGGGTCACCCGCGACTCGGCTCCGAGCGGGTGGAGTTGCGTGACCTGGAGAGCGAGCCGTGGGTGCGGTTCGACCGGGACAGCACCCTCGACGCCGTCCTGCTGGAGGTGCTGCGGGACGACGGCCTGGCGCCGGCCACCGCCGCCCGGGTGTCCCAGGCGGCGACGGCGGTGCGCTGGGCGGCGCAGGGGCTGGGCGTGACCCTCCTTCCGGCGTCGGCGGTGCCTCCCGAGCACGAGCACCTCGCCCGACCGGTGTCCCCGGCCCTTTCCCGGCCGGTCATCGCCGTGGTCCGGCAGGACGGCGGCCCCGCCGAGACCGCCCTCCTCGACCTGCTCCGCCACGAGAACTGGCCCGGCTCCGTACGGGAACGTCTCACCCTTTCCCGGGTTTCCTGACCCACCCTCCGCCGTCTCGCACCGTATTCACGCACTTCACGAATGCACGGAATTCACGGAACTCACCGGGGGAATTCGCCGCCGTCCACGACGAGATTGGTGCCGGTCACCCAGCTCGCGCGGTCGGAGACGAGGTACAGCACCGCGTACGCGATGTCGTCGGGCAGGCCCTCCCGGCCGAGCGGCGGGGTCGACGTGGCGCCGGTGGTGTCGCTCAGGGCCGCCCACTGCCGGCGTGTCTCCTCGCCGCCGGGGGTGGCCGTCCGGCCCGGCGTCACGGTGTTGACCCGGACCCCGGCGGGGGCCAGTTCCGTGGCCAGTCCCCGGCTGTAGTTCTCCAGGGCCGCCTTGGCCGCCGTGTAGTGCAGGAACAGCGGGCCCGGGACGGGTACGACGGCCGACGACACGTGGACGATCGCCCCTGCCCGCCGGTCGCGCATGCCCGGTGCGAGCAGGGCGTCCAGCCGGACCGCCGAGAGGTAGTTGAGGTCCAGGGCGTCCTGCCACTCCTCGTCCGGGATGGCCAGCGCACTGCGGTGCGGGCCGGCGCCGCCCGCGTTGTGGACGACGATGTCCACACCGCCCAGGGTGTCCGCCACGGCCTCGGCGAGCGCCTCCGCGCCCGCCCGGGTCCGCACGTCGGCCGCCACGAATCGGGCCCCCTCGGGGACGGTCCCCGACGCGGACCGGGCGGTGGTCAGCACCTCGGCCCCCGCGTCGAGGAGCTGCCGCACGACGGCCGCTCCGATCCCCTTCGTACCGCCGGTGACCAGGGCCCGCTTTCCGGTGAGTTCCCCGGTGGCGGAATTCTCGTTGTGCGCTGTGGACATTGCACGGTCCTTTCACTGCATCATCCATGCGATTCCCTCGATGGAAACGGGGATTCGCGATGAGAAAACCGTACGTTCGCGTCGAATCACGAAGCAAAGACGAAATGTGAGCGGAGGACATAGGCATCGCCTATGGCATCGAGGGCGCCCGTGTCCGATTCGTTCAAGACGCCCGGCGCCGGCCTCCCTACGGTGGGCGGCATGAGTGCACGATTCGATGCCATCGGAATGGTCGTCTCGGACATGGCCGCCTCCGTCGCCTTCTACCGGCGCCTCGGGCTGGTGTTCCCCGACGGGGCCGAGACGCAGGGACACGTGGAAGCGGAACTGCGGGGCGGACTGCGGCTGTTGCTGGACAGCGAGGAGGTGGTCCGGTCCTTCCACCCGCGGTGGCGGGCACCGTCGGGCGAGGGCCGGACCTCCCTGGCCGTACGGTGCGACAGTCCCGCCGAGGTCGACGCGCTGTTCGCCGGGATGGTGGAGTCCGGCGCCCGCGCCGAGTTGAAGCCGTGGGACGCGGAGTGGGGACAGCGATACGCCGTCGTCCTCGACCCGGACGGCAACGGCGTGGACCTGTTCGCCCCACTGAGCACGGGCGAGTAGCACTCCCGTCTCACTTCGCCATCGCCCCTGAGAAGTCGTTTCTCCTGGCGGGTGGTGCCGGGCATCATGGTCGCCCGGCAGGGCCTACGAGCGAGAGGACGTGTGCGGTACGTGGCTGGAGGCGTCCGGACAGTTTTGACCGAGCTGTGGCAGCGGCACTGGCCCGACTGTCCTCCGGTGGGGTACAAGCTCCGTGACCCGTACCGGGATGTCTGGGTACGCTTCCACAGCCTGCCGGAATCGAAGCGGTACCCGGAGGACGAGGGCGAGTACGACATCGTGCTGGGGCGGTACAACACGGTCCTTGACGAGTTGTTCGCCGGTGAAGACGTGTACGTGATCACACCGGTCCGGACGGCCGAAGCCAAGGTGCCCCCGTTCCAGCCCGAGGCCGGCTACTGGCAGAGCCTGCTGGTGAACGACGATCCTGATCCGGAGTTCCGCACCTACTGCCATCTCTTCGCCGCCCGCCGTCCCTGGCAACATGGCTGCCTTGACGGGCCGCTCCGGGACATCGCTGACGACAGGGTGGCGGGAGTCCTCATCACCGACACCCAGGTGCGCCGCATCCACCACCCCTACGACGGCGGCGCCGACGTCTTCCTCGCTACGCCCGGGGAACGGGATCGGATGCGCCAGCGGCATGCCGACTGGCTCTCAAGCCATCCGTTGGGGCTCTGACGGGTCGGGATCAGCAACCCCCCAAGGTTGCCGGTGGCGATAACCACGTCGAATCGGCTGGCTCAGTACCTCAAGCTGGCCTTGTCCCCGTCGATGCGCAGGAAGAAGCGGTTGATCGTTTCGCCTCCGGCTACGGGCACGAGAGTGAGTCCGAGGTCGAGGATCGGCTTGAGTGCCGCGGTCGTCCGGCTGCCATCGGGATCCGGCCCTTGTACCGCGGCCCAGGCCTCGAACAGTGGCCGGACCGGTTCCCAGCCTGGGCCGGGGCCGAAGTCGCAGAGGTAGACCGGCATGTCGATGCCGTGGACCGTCAGGAGCCCCACGAATTCGTCGCCGCGCATGAGGCGCCATGCACCGCTCACTGTGCCCTCCCCTGCCGAGCGTGCCCGCACAGTACCGCGCGTCTGCGGAGTCGCGGTCCCTCATGACCGGCTCACCTGGCGCACCCGGCGCCCTGTGCGGGTCAGCCGGGCGGGCGGAGGGCGTTATTAGAAATCAGGAGGCGGGCCGAGGCCACCGGAGGCCGTCAGGCGTGCGGGGCGGGCGGCACCAGCTCGCGCAGCGGTACCCCTGTCAAGCTGCGTACCTCGCGGGACAGATGAGGCTGGTCGGCGTAGCCGGCGCGGGCCGCCGTCTCCGCGAAGGGGACGCCTGCCCGGGCCAGGGCCAGTGCGCGGCGCAGGCGGAGGATGCGGGCCAGGGTCTTGGGGCCGTACCCGAAGGCCGTGAGCGACCTGCGGTGCAACTGGCGAGCACCGAGGCCGAGTTCGTCGGCCGCGGCGGCGACCGGGCGGCCCGCGGCGAGCGCGGTGACGAGACGGCCCAGCACAGGGTCGGGCGGCGCGGCCTCGGCGGCCAGGCGCAGGGCGACCTCCTCCAGCCCCTGTGCCGGGTGGTCCGCCGCGTGCACGCGGGCGCTCGCGCGCCGTACGTCCGCCGTGGGCCACAGGTCGGCCAGGTCCACCCGGCTGTCGCGCAGTTCGTGGGCGGGCACGCCCAGCAGGGGGGGCGCGGTGCCGGGGCGGAAGCGGACGCCCGCCCAGGCGCTCGGCTCGCCGACCGGGTGCGCGCGGGTGTCGGGGCCGGCGACCAGCAGACGTCCGTCGTGCCACAGCAGGTCCATGCAGCCGTCGGGCAGCACCCGGCCGGAACCTCCGTCACCGGACGGGTTGCTGGTCCACACCACCGCTCCCGGCAGCCGGGACGCCCGCTCCCTGTACATGCCGTCCAGGCTACGCGGCGGCCCGGCCGCGCCATTCCTGCGGACTGACACCGAAGGCCCGCTTGAAGGCCGTCGACAGGGCGAAGGCGCTGCCGTAGCCGACGTGACGGGCGATCGCGCCGATGGTGTCGTCGGTGTCGCGCAGCCGGTCGGCGGCCAGCGCGAGGCGCCAGCCGGTGAGGTACGTCATCGGGGGTTCGCCGACGAGGCGGGTGAAGCGGCGGGCCAGCGCGGCGCGGGAGACGCCCGCCTCGGCGGCGAGGCCGGCCACCGTCCACGGGCGGGCCGGGTCGTCCTGCACCCTCCGCAGCACGGGGCCGACGACCGGGTCGGACAGGGCCTCGTACCAGGCGGGCGGCTCCGCCTCGGGGCGGGCGAACCAGGCCCGGAGCGCGGCGATGACCAGCAGGTCGAGCAGCCGGTCGAGGACGACCTCCTGGCCGGGTGCCTCGCGCGTGACCTCGTGCATGAGGAACGGGGTGAACGGGCACTCCCACACGTCCGCGCCGAGGGACAGCAGCGGCGGCAGCGCCTCCAGCAGCCGGCCGCCGATCTCGCCGCGCATCTGGTAGGTGCCGATCAGCAGCACCGTCTCCCCGTCCGGACGGTCGCCCCAGGTGCGCACCCCGAGGTCCATCACGCCGTTGAGGGGCCGCCCGTCGGGGTAGTGGCATGCGCCGCCGGGCAGGATCAACGCCTGCGGTGCCGTGTCCGGGTGGTCGGCGCAGGTGTACGGGTCGGGGCCGCGGGCGACGGCGAGGTCCCCGGCACGCAGGCGCACCCGCTCCCCCTGGTCCGGCAGCAGCCACGCCTCGCCGCGCACCAGCAGCATCACCGTCAGCGGGGCCCGGTCCTCCACCCGTACCGCCCAGGGCGGGTCGAAGCACGCCCGGATCATGAACGCCCCGCGGGCGCGGGGACCCTCCAGCAGACCGGTGAGCGCGTCCATGCCGTCAGCGTAGACGCGGGCGTATGGGGACGCGCCGTTCGGCCATGGTTCCGCGCACGGCACGGCAGTTGAATCGGCGGCATGGACGAGAAGACGGACACGAAGGACATGACCCTGGTCGTCACCGGCGCCTCGGGGCGTACCGGGAGGCGGGTGGCGCGGGCCGCGGAGGCGGCCGGAACGACGGTGCGGCCGGCGTCACGGGCGACCGGCTTCGACTGGGAGGACCGCTCGACGTGGGCGGACACCCTGCGCGGGGCGGACGCGGCCTATCTGGTCCACCCGGCCGACGTCGGCGCGCCCGGCACCGCCGAGGCGGTGGGCGCCCTGGCTGACGTCGCCGTGCGTCTGGGCGTGCGGCGGCTGGTGCTGCTGTCGGCGCGCGGCGAGGACCAGGCGCTCGCGACCGAGGAGGCGCTGCGGGCGTCCGGCGCGGACTGGACGGTCGTCCGGGCCGCCTGGTTCGCGCAGAACTTCAGCGAGGGGCCGCTGGCGCAGGAGCTGCGGCGCGGGGAGCTGGTGTTCCCGGCCGGTGAGGTGGCGGAGCCGTTCGTCGACGTGCGGGACATAGCGGAGGTGGTGGTGGCCGCGCTGGCGGACGGGAACCGGTACGCGGGACGGACGCTGAGCGTGACCGGTCCGCGGCTGCTCACCTGGGCGGAGGCGGTGGCGGAGATCGCGGCGGCCACGGGCCGGCCGCTGACGTTCCGGGCGGTGCCGGCGGACGCCTACCGGGAGGCGCTGGAGGGTTTCGGGCTGCCGGGCGAGGAGGCCGCGTTCCTCACGGACGTCTTCGCGACGCTGCTCGACGGGCGCAACGCGCGCGTGGAGGACGGGGTGCGGCAGGTGCTGGGCCGGGAGCCGCGGGACTTCGCCGGTTTCGTACGGGAGGAGGCGGCGGCCGGGACCTGGACGGCGTGAACCCAGGACCCCGGCTCCCGGCCCTTCGCCCCCGGCCCCGGCCCCCGGCCCCCGGCGGGCTCAGTCCCCGCGCTTGTCGTCGTGGCCCGGGCCGTTCCCGCCACGCGGGTGGGAGGGCTTGGTGTGGGCCCGCAGGCGGGCCGTGACGTCCTCCGGGGGCAGGAAGCGCGACCAGCGCTCGGGGAACTCGGAGGGCATGTCGGGGTCCGCCTCCCCCGACGCGCTCGTGCGGGCGACGTACTCGGCGACCTGTGCCTGCCGCTGCCGCTCGTTGGCCTCGCGGGCCGCGGCGGTGGCGGCGGCCGGCCAGACCCGGTCGATGGCCGCGTTGACGGCCGCGCCGACCAGCACGGCGAAGGCGGACACACCGATCCACAGCAGGACGGCCACGGGGGCCGCGAGGGAGCCGTAGATGGTGGGGCCCTCGACGGTGCTGGTCAGGTAGATGCGCAGCAGGAAGCTTCCGAGCACCCACATGGCGAGGGCGACCAGCGCGCCGGGCACGTCCTCGATCCACGGGGAGCGCACCGGCACGGAGACGTGGTACAGCGTGGTCAGGAAGGCCACGGACAGCAGGATCACGACCGGCCAGTAGAGGATCTGGACGACCGTCGTCGACCACGGCACCACGTCCACGACCGCGTCCGGTCCCGCGACCATCAGCGGCAGCGCCACCGAGCCGATCAGCAGGGCCACGATGAACAGCAGGAAGGCCAGCAGCCGGGTCTTGACGATGCCCCGCACACCGTCGAGGCCGTACATGACGGTGATGGTCTCGATGAAGACGTTCACCGCGCGGGAGCCCGACCAGACGGCGATCAGGAAGCCGAGGGAGATCACGTCCGGGCGGCCGCCCTTGGTCACGTCCCGCAGGATCGGCTCCGCGACCTCCTTCACGCCCCGGTCGGACAGCACCGTGCGGGAGGCGTCGAGGAGGTTGCGCTGCACGCTCTGGATGGTGTCGGCGCCGGTCCACGCGTCGACGTAGCCGAGCAGGCCGATCAGGCTGAGCAGCAGCGGGGGCACGGACAGCAGCGTGAAGAACGCCGCCTCTGCCGCCAGGCCCAGGATGCGGTACTCCATGCACGAATTGACGGTGTCCTTGAGCAGCAGCCAGGCCGTCCTGCGTTTGGAGACGTTCCGGTACAGGGCGCGGGCCCGGTGGAGGCGACCGGAGGGCGCGTCTGGGGATTCACTTGCTGGCTGCACGAACCAAAGGTATCCGCCGGGCCCGGGCCCACTCACCCACAGGCCCCGTCCTCCTCACCCTCAGGCCCCGTCCGCGCGTGAGGCGGGGCGGACCCGGGGTAGGTTCGCCCCATGGCAGGCATCACGCACTCCGTGACCAACCAGGCTCCGCCGCTCGTCCAGTACGACGTGTTCGGCTCCGACCGGGCGCTGGTGGAGGCGGTCGAGCGGCACCTGGCGCCCGAGGTGCGCGACGACGGGCTGGCGGAGCTCTCGGCCCTGGGGCACACGGCGGGGTCCGCGCAGGTGCAGGAGTGGGGGGTGCAGGCCAACGAGAACCCGCCGCGGCTGCGCACCCACGACCGCTACGGCCGGCGGATCGACGAGGTCGAGTTCCACCCGGCCTGGCACCGGCTGCTCGGCAAGGGCGTCTCGGCGGGGCTGACGGCGGCGTGGGGGCGGCCCGGCGGGCATGTGCGGCGGGCGGCGGCCTTCCTGATGTGGACGCAGGTCGAGGCGGGCAACGGCTGCCCGCTGTCGATGACCCACGCGTCGGTGCCCGCGCTGCGCACCGACCCGGCGCTCGCCGCCGAGTGGGAGCCCCGGCTGACGTCGGTGATCTACGACCGTGCCCTGCGGCCGCCCGGGCAGAAGCCCGGCGCGCTGTTCGGGATGGGGATGACCGAGAAGCAGGGCGGCAGCGACGTACGGGCGAACACGACGGCCGCGCGGCCGCTGGCCGAGGACGGCACCTACGCGCTGACCGGCCACAAGTGGTTCTGCTCGGCACCGATGTCGGACGCCTTCCTGGTGCTGGCGCAGGCGCCCGGCGGGCTGACCTGCTTCCTGGTGCCCCGGGTGCTGGAGGACGGCAGCCGCAACGTGTTCCTGCTCCAGAGGCTCAAGGACAAGCTGGGCAACCGCTCCAACGCCTCCGCCGAGGTCGAGTTCGACGGCACGTGGGCGCGCCGGGTCGGCGAGGAGGGGCAGGGGGTGCGCACCATCATCGGGATGGTGGCGGCGACCCGGCTGGACTGTGCGCTCGGCTCCGCGGGGCTGATGCGGCAGGCCGTGGCGCAGGCGGTGCACCACTGCGCGTACCGCGAGGCGTTCGGCGGGAAGCTCGCCGACAAGCCGCTGATGCGCAACGTGCTGGCCGATCTGGCGCTGGAGTCGGAGGCGGCGACCACGCTGGCGCTGCGGCTGGCGGCGGCGTACGACGACGGCGGCGAGCAGGAGCGGGCGCTGCTGCGGATCGCGGTGCCGGCGGCGAAGTACTGGGTGACCAAGCGGTGCGCGCCGGTCGCGGTGGAGGCGGCCGAGTGTCTCGGCGGCAACGGCTACGTCGAGGAGTCGGGGATGCCCCGGCTGGTGCGGGAGTCGCCGCTGAACTCGATCTGGGAGGGCGCGGGCAACGTGCAGGCGCTCGACGTGCTGCGGGCGCTGCGCCGGGAGCCGGCGGCGCTGGACGCGTATCTGCGGGAGGTCGGGAAGGCGCGCGGGGCGGACCACCGGCTGGACGCGGCGATCAAGGACCTGCTGACCGACCTGGCGGACCTGGAGGGCGTCGAGGGGCGGGCGCGGCGGCTGACGGAGCGGCTGGCGCTGGTGCTGCAGGGCTCGCTGCTGGTGCGGCACGCGCCGCCGGAGGTGGCGGACGCGTTCTGCGCGGGACGGCTGGGCGGCGACGCGGGATCCGCGTTCGGGACCCTGCCGTACACCCTGAACCTGGCATCGGTGGTGGAGCGGGCCCGCCCGCTGTCCTGAGGCCCTTGACCCGAGCGCCCAAGGGGCGCGGGGAACTGCGCGACCAGCCACCACGCGCGCGCACCCGCCGACGCGCATCGAACCGCACCCCGTGCCGCGCACCGCCCGGCTGCCGCGGGCATGACGCGGGGGTGGTGCTGCGCCGACACGGCACCACCCCCGCCGCAACGGACTCCCGAAGAGCCGTGCACGCCGCTCGGGGCGGCGTCGCTAAAGTTTCAATCAGTGACCGGTCGTGCCACCAGAGTTGCAGGGGGTTGCAACTTGCTGTTTCCGTGCCGGTACTGAGCGTCGACATCCGGGGCAGGCGGCAGTATGTGGTCCCACAGGTTTTCTTCCGGGAGGTGCAGTGGCGCTCTCGCCGACGGACGTGAGGCATCTGACCGCCGTCGACACCCGGCGCGCGGCGCGGGTGCTCAGCGAGGTCCGTTCCGCCGCGCTGTCCGGGCGGCCCGCGCCTCTCGCTCCCCGTCCGGTGATCGGACAGTCCTGGGAGCGGGTGCGGCGCAGCGGGGTGGACCCGGACCGCGGACTGCGCAGCGGGCTGCTGCCCATGGACGAGGTGCGCAGGCGGCGGGAGTCGTCGGCGTTGCGGCACGTGCTGCCGGTGCTGCGGGAGGGACTGCTGTCGGTCGCGGACGTCGCCCACCACATCATGGTGGTGGCGGACGACGACGGCCGGGTGCTGTGGCGGGAGGGCAGCGCGCCGGTGCTGCGCAAGGCGGACGTGCTGGGCTTCGAAATCGGCGCGGACTGGCGTGAGGACGTCGTCGGCACCAACGGGGTGGGCACGCCGGCGGTGACCGGGCGCCCCGTGCAGGTCTTCGCCTCCGAGCACTTCGTGCGGTCGCACGCCACCTGGACGTGCGCGGGCGCGCCGATCACCGATCCGCGCGACGGGCGGCTGATCGGCGTGGTGGACGTGAGCGGGCCGCTGGAGACGATGCACCCGGCGACGCTGGCCTGGGTGGACTCGGTGGCGAAGCTGGCCGAGGCGCGGCTGCGGGAGATGCACGTACGGTCGCTGGAGCGGCTGCGCGCGGTGGCGGCGCCGGTGCTGGCCCGGACCGACGGCCGGGCGCTGGTGGTGGACCGGCACGGGTGGACGGCGGCGGTGACCGGAATGCCGTACACCGAGCGGCTGGCGCTGCCCAAGTCGCTGTCGGCGGGCCTGCGCCGGCTGCCGGCGCTGGGCCGGTGCTCGCTCGAACCGCTCGCCGGGGGCTGGCTGGTGCGGGCGGCGGACGAGCCGGCGCCCCGGGCCGCGAGCCGGATCGTGCTGGACCTGGGCGAGCCGCGCCGCCGCTCGGTGCGGGTGTCCGACGGCGCGGGCTCGTGGACCCGGGAACTGAGCCCGCGGCACGCCGAGTTGCTGTACCTGCTGGCGGTGCACCGCGCGGGCCGCAGCGCGGCCGACCTGGCCCGGGACGTCTTCGGCGACCCGGCCCGTACGGTGACGGTGCGCGCGGAGATGTCGCGCGTCCGGCGCTACCTGGGGTCGCTGCTGGAGCACCGCCCCTACCGGTTCACGGAGTCCGCCGAGGTGAAGGTGGTCCTCCCGGACGACTCCGGCGACCTCTTCGCCCGTACGGCGACGGCCGGCACCGCGTCTGCGCCGGTGCGTGGTTCGGGCTGAACCCGGGCCGGTCTTCTGGCCGGAAACAGGTGCGTCGAGGACGTACAGGTGTACGCGGACCGGTGCCCTGCGGGCGGCCGGGACGTGAAATTGCACGGTCTTCATGTCGCCCGGCGGCCGGCTGCCGTAGCATCCCGGTACGGGCCGTCCCATCTGCTCCACGGTCAACCCGCGGATCACCGGACGCAGTTGGCTCGCTCGGGAGGACGCTATGAAGCATCGCGGCAGACACCGCCGACGCCGCAGGGGCAGAGCGCTGCGGGGTGCGCTGGCCGGGACCGCCCTCGCGCTCACCGCCGCGGCCACCATGATCAGCACCTCGCAGGCCACCGACGCCGACGATCCCGGCGCGCTGAAGCCGCTGACGACGGCCGCCGACACCGCCCCGCTCAGGCTGACCGAACACGCCGTCCCGGGTGCCGAACTGAAGCGCCTGGCCGCTTCGATGGGCAGGCCCGTAGGTGTGGGCGCCGTGCTCGCCGACCCGGACGGCGCGCTGCGTGACGCCGAGGACTGCGCGGACGACGACCGGCGGGCGCTGCCCGTCGAGCCGGCCGCGACCCGGGCGTACTGCTGGCCGGACCGGGACACCGACGGCTGGCGGGCCGGCGCGGTCACCGGCTCCGGGGACGCGGACGAGGACGGCCGCTGGGGCGCGCACCGCGTGGTGCTGTCCGGTTGGACCCGCAGCACGGGGACGCCCGCCGAGCAGGGCCTGGCGCGGGTCGCCTTCGTGGCCGCCGACGACGACCGCGCGCCGCGCTACACCTGGGCGCTGCTCACCGTCCCGGTGGACGGCGGACGGGACTACCGCGGCCTGGGCTCCGACGTGTCCGGCATGGTCTGGTACCAGGACAAGCTGCTCGTCACCGCGGGCCGGGGCGAGGGCAGCGCGCTGTACGTGTACGACCTGGACCGGATGCAGCGGGCCACGGTGGACGGCACCTCCGTCGGGCGGGTGCCCGGCGGCTGGTCGGCGGCGGGCGCCCGGTACGTGCTCCCGGCGGTCGCGTCCTACGGCACCGCCGGCGCCGGCGCGCCGCGTCCCGGCGGCATCGCCCTGGACCGCAGCACCGTGCCGGACAGCCTGGTGGTGCACGAGGCGACGCCCCCGGACGACGAGGGGCCGACCCTGCTGTGGCGGTACGCGTTCGGCACCCGGCCGGAGCGGGCCGGGCTGCTGGAGGCGGAGCCGGTCGCGGTGTACGAGACCGAACTGACCCATGTGACCGGCGTCCTGGCTCACCGGTCGGACTGGTACGTGAGCCGCGCCACCGGGGCGCCGGACGAGCGCTCCACGCTGTGGCGGCAGGACCTCGAGGGCGCGCGTCCGGTGCGCTGCGGCGCGGACGAGACGTACCGCTGCTGGAGCGGTCCCTCGACGTCCCTGTCGTACTGGCAGGCGACCGGTGATGTGTGGTCGCAGTCGGGGCGGATGCTGTTCGCGCTGCCCCTGGCGTCGGTCGACCGGTCGCTGGAGCGGTAGCGGCAGCGGGAAGAGGTCCTGGGAGCGACAGCGGTACGGCGTCCTGGGAGCGTCAGCGGGCCGGGGTGTCCGGGCCCTGGTCAGGCGTTCGACACGGGCGTGTGCCGGATGGTTGTCTTTCGGTCATGACGACCATCTCCGTGACCACCTGGTCCCTGGAGCAGACCGCGCCCACCGATCTCCGTCCGGCCGCCGTGCCGGAGGGGGACGTACGGGTGGTCCGCTCCGAGGTGCCCTCCCCCGAGTTCAGCCGGTTCCTCTACGCCTCGGTGGGCGGGGACATCCGCTGGACCGACCGGCTTGCCTGGCCGTACGCGCGGTGGCGGGAGCACCTGGACCGGCCGGGTGTGGAGACGTGGGTTGCCTACGACCGCGGCACGCCGGCCGGGTACGTGGAGCTGGAGGCGCAGCAGGAGGGGGTCGTCGAGATCCTCTACTTCGGGCTGCTGCCGGCCTTCCGGGGCCGCCGCATCGGCGGGCACCTGCTGTCGTACGGCGTGGCGCGCGGCTGGGACCTGGCGGACCGGTGGCCGGGGCTGAAGCCGACCACCCGGGTGTGGCTGCACACGTGCAGCAAGGACGGCGAGCATGCCATGGACAACTATCGGCGGCGGGGCTTCCGGCTGTTCGACACCAAGGTCGAGGAGGAGCCGGAGGTGACCACGCCGGGTCCCTGGCCGGGCGCGTACTCCGCCTGACGGGCTTCGGCAAGACCGCTCGCCGCGCTTGTGACCAAGGACACCCTTGTCTCGCTCCATGAGACATGGGTGTCCGCATTTCGGAAGACGGTGGACTGCCTCCAGATCGCCGTGCCAGGCTTCCGTCATGCCTGGAACTGGAATCGCCTTGGTGAGTCGGCGGCACGTCGACCTCGGCCGCATGTCCAGCGCCATCTGTCCGGCGCGCTGAGAGCACCCAGCAGCGCCCGACACCTCTCTCCCCGCATCATCTGCGCAAGGACGCGCACTTATATGCCCGCGCGCCCACAGGCGCAGGTCAGAGCCGCTCAAGGCACGGCGCCGCGCGCCGAGAGACCATCCACCGCTGTCCCGAAGGACGTATCAACCATGGCCGCCACCCCGCAGAAGCCTGCCGCCGCGCAGAAGCCTGGCGCCGCGAACCCCCGCCGCAAGGTGAGCCGTCACCGCGGCGAGGGGCAGTGGGCCGTGGGGCACCTCACCCCCCTCAACGGCAACGAGCAGTTCAAGAAGGACGACGACGGTCTCAATGTGCGGACACGCATTGAGACGATCTACTCCAAGCGGGGCTTCGACTCGATCGACCCCAACGACCTGCGCGGCCGGATGCGGTGGTGGGGGCTGTACACCCAGCGCAAGCCGGGGATCGACGGCGGCAAGACCGCGATCCTGGAGCCGGAGGAGCTGGACGACAAGTACTTCATGCTGCGGGTACGCATCGACGGCGGCGCCCTGACCACCCGCCAACTGCGGGTGGTCGGTGAGATTTCGCAGGAGTTCGCGCGCGGCACGGCCGACCTGACCGACCGGCAGAACGTCCAGTACCACTGGATCCGCATCGAGGACGTGCCCGCGATCTGGGAGCGGCTGGAGGGCGTCGGCCTGTCCACCGTCACCGCCTGCGGCGACACGCCCCGCGTGATGATCGGCTCCCCCGTCGCCGGCATCGCCGAGGACGAGATCATCGACGGCACCCCCGCGCTGGAGGAGATGAAGCGCCGCGTCCTGGGCAACAAGGCGTACTCGAACCTGCCGCGCAAGTTCAAGACGGCCATCTCCGGTTCGCCGGTGCTCGACGTGGTCCACGAGATCAACGACGTGGCGTTCGTCGGCGTCCGCCACCCCGAGCACGGGCCGGGCTTCGACCTGTGGGTCGGCGGCGGCCTGTCCACCAACCCCAAGCTGGGTGTGCGGCTGGGCGCCTGGGTGCCGATCGAGGACGTGCCGGACGTCTACGAGGGCGTCCTGTCCATCTTCCGCGACTACGGCTACCGCCGGCTGCGCAACCGCGCCCGGCTGAAGTTCCTGGTCGCCGACTGGGGCGCGGAGAAGTTCCGGCAGGTGCTGGAGGACGAGTACCTGAAGCGCGAGCTGACCGACGGGCCCGCGCCCGAGCAGCCCTCGCAGCTGTGGCGCGACCACATCGGCGTGCACCGCCAGAAGGACGGCCGCTTCTACGTCGGCTTCGCGCCGCGCGTCGGCCGTGTCGACGGCACCACCCTCACCAAGATCGCGGACGTCGCGGAGGCGCACGGCTCGGGCCGGGTGCGGACCACCGTCGAACAGAAGATGATCATTCTCGACGTCGAGGAGTCCCAGGTCGACTCCCTGGTGGAGTCCCTGGAGGCGCTGGACCTCAGCGCCCGCCCCTCGCCGTTCCGGCGCGGCACCATGGCCTGCACCGGCATCGAGTTCTGCAAGCTCGCCATCGTCGAGACCAAGGCGCGCGGCGCCTCGCTGATCGACGAACTGGAGCGCCGCATGCCGGACTTCGAGGAACCGATCACCATCAACCTCAACGGCTGCCCGAACGCCTGCGCCCGTATCCAGGTGGCGGACATCGGTCTCAAAGGGCAGCTGGTACTGAACGACGAGGGCGAGCAGGTCGAGGGCTACCAGGTGCACCTCGGCGGCGCCCTGGGTCTGGAGGCCGGCTTCGGCCGCAAGGTGCGCGGCCTGAAGGTCACCGCGGACGAGCTGCCCGACTACGTGGAGCGGGTGCTGGGGCGTTTCCAGGCGGAGCGCGCGGACGGCGAGCGGTTCGCCGCCTGGGTCACCCGGGCCTCCGAGGAGGCCCTGTCATGAGCGAGCGCGCGGCGCCGTTCCACTGCCCCTACTGCGGCGACGAGGACCTGCGCCCCAACGAGGAAGGGCACGGCGCCTGGGAGTGCGCGGCGTGCAACCGGGCCTTCCGGCTGAAGTTCCTCGGGCTGCTGTCCCGGGGGCTCGACCGATCCGACACGGGAGGGGAGCCGACATGACGGCGCTTCAGGAGGAGCGCGGCACCGCCGGTCTGAAGGAGCTCGCCGAGCAGGCGGGCCGGGACCTGGAGGACGCCTCCGCACCGGAGATCCTCCGGTGGGCGGCGAGGACGTTCGGCAAACGCTTCTGCGTGACCTCGTCCATGGAGGACGCGGTGGTCGCCCACCTCGCCTCCCGGGCGATGCCCGGGGTGGACGTGGTGTTCCTCGACACCGGCTACCACTTCCCCGAGACCATCGGCACCCGGGACGCCGTGGAGGTCGTGATGGACGTCAACGTCATCACCCTCACCCCGCGGCAGACGGTCGCCGAGCAGGACGCCGAGTACGGCCCGAAGCTCCACGACCGCGACCCGGACCTGTGCTGCAGGCTGCGCAAGGTGCGGCCGCTGGAGGAGGGCCTGAAGGACTACCTGGCCTGGGCGACCGGCCTGCGCCGCGACGAGTCCCCGACCCGGGCGAACACCCCGGTGGTCGGCTGGGACGAGAAGCGGCAGAAGGTGAAGATCTCCCCCATCGCCCGGTGGACCCAGGACGACGTGGACGCCTACGTCGCCGAGCACGGCGTCCTCACCAACCCGCTGCTGACGGACGGCTACGCCTCCGTGGGGTGCGCCCCCTGCACCCGCCGCGTGCTGGAGGGCGAGGACGCCCGCGCCGGCCGCTGGGCAGGCCGCGCCAAGACCGAGTGCGGACTGCACGGCTGACCCCCATGACCGCGCCTTCGACGAACCAGGAGAATCACGTGACCACCGGAGCCACCGTCTGGCTCACGGGTCTGCCGAGTGCGGGCAAGACCACCATCGCGCACGAACTCGCCGCGCGGCTGCGCGAACAGGGCCGGCCGGCCGAGGTGCTCGACGGCGACGAGATCCGCGAGTTCCTCTCGGCGGGCCTCGGCTTCAGCCGCGAGGACCGGCACACCAACGTGCAGCGGATCGGCTTCGTCGCCGAACTGCTCGCGCGCAACGGCGTCATCGCGCTCGTCCCGGTGATCGCCCCGTACGCCGACAGCCGCGAGGCCGTCCGGACCCGCCACGAGGCGAACGGCACGCCGTACGTGGAGGTGCACGTGGCGACGCCGGTGGAGGTGTGCGCCGTGCGGGACGTGAAGGGCCTGTACGCCAGGCAGGCGGCGGGTGAGCTGACCGGGCTCACCGGTGTCGACGACCCGTACGAGGAGCCCGAGAAGCCCGATCTGCGCATCGAGTCGCAGCACCAGACCGTGCAGGAGTCCGCGGCGGCGGTTCACGCCGTGCTCAGCGAAAGGGGACTGGCATGACGACCGTCGCCACCGTCGAGGAGGGTACGGACAGCCCGTACGCCCTTTCCCACCTGGACGCCCTCGAGTCGGAGGCCGTGCACATCGTCCGTGAGGTGGCGGGTGAGTTCGAGAAGCCGGTGATCCTGTTCTCCGGCGGCAAGGACTCCATCGTCATGCTGCACCTGGCGTTGAAGGCGTTCGCGCCCGCGCCGGTGCCGTTCGCGCTGCTGCACGTGGACACCGGGCACAACTTCCCCGAGGTCCTCGACCACCGCGACCGCACGGTCGCCGAGCACGGGCTGCGGCTGCATGTGGCCTCGGTGCAGGACTACATCGACCGTGGTGTGCTCAAGGAGCGCCCGGACGGCACCCGTAACCCGCTGCAGACGCTGCCGCTGACGGAGAAGATCCGTGAGGAGGGCTTCGACGCGGTGCTCGACGCGGCGGGGGGCGGCGGGACGAGGAGAAGGCCCGCGCCAAGGAGCGGGTGTTCTCGCTGCGTGACGAGTTCTCCCAGTGGGATCCGCGCCGCCAGCGTCCCGAGCTGTGGAACCTGTACAACGGCCGGCACGCACCCGGTGAGCATGTGCGGGTGTTCCCGCTGTCGAACTGGACCGAGCTGGACGTGTGGCAGTACATCGCCCGCGAGGACATCGACCTGCCCGGTATCTACTACGCGCACGAGCGTGAGGTGTTCAAGCGCGGCGGGATGTGGCTGACCGCGGGTGAGTGGGGCGGCCCGAAGGACGGCGAGACGGCTGTCAGGCGCCTGGTGCGTTACCGCACCGTCGGCGACATGTCCTGCACCGGCGCGGTCGACTCCGACGCCGACACCATCGAGAAGGTGATCACGGAGATCGCCGCGTCCCGGCTCACCGAACGCGGTGCCACCCGCGCCGACGACAAGATGTCCGAGGCCGCGATGGAAGACCGCAAGCGCGAAGGGTACTTCTAAGCATGAGCACCGTCACGACCGAGGAACTCTCGGCCACCACCCTGCTGCGGTTCGCCACCGCCGGCTCCGTCGACGACGGCAAGTCCACCCTGGTGGGCCGGCTGCTGCACGACTCCAAGTCCGTGCTCACCGACCAGCTGGAGGCCGTCGAGCGCGTCTCCGCCAGCCGTGGCCAGGACGCCCCCGACCTCGCGCTGCTGACCGACGGTCTTCGGGCGGAGCGGGAGCAGGGCATCACGATCGACGTGGCCTACCGGTACTTCGCCACGCCCAGGCGGCGGTTCATCCTGGCCGACACCCCCGGGCATGTGCAGTACACGCGGAACATGGTCACCGGTGCCTCGACGGCCGAGCTGACGGTGATCCTGGTCGACGCGCGCAACGGTGTGGTCGAGCAGACCCGCCGCCACGCCGCGATCGCCGCGCTGCTGCGCGTCCCGCACGTCGTGCTCGCGGTGAACAAGATGGACCTGGCCGGCTACCAGGAGCCCGTCTTCGCAGCGATCGCCGAGGAGTTCACCGCCTACGCCACCGAGCTGGGCGTCCCGGAGGTCACCGCGATACCGATCTCGGCGCTGGCCGGGGACAACGTGGTCGAACCGTCCGCGCACATGGACTGGTACGGCGGCCCCACCGTCCTGGAACACCTGGAGACGGTGCCGGTCAGTCACGACCTGACCCGCTGCCACGCCCGGCTGCCCGTGCAGTACGTGATCCGCCCGCAGAGCCCCGAACACCCCGACTACCGCGGCTACGCCGGGCAGATCGCCGCCGGCACCTTCCGCGTCGGCGACGGGATCACCGTCCTGCCCTCGGGCCGGACGACCACCGTCACCGGCATCGACCTGCTCGGCAAGCCCGTCGACGTCGCCTGGACACCACAGTCGGTGACCCTGCTCCTCGCCGACGACATCGACATCTCCCGCGGCGACCTGATCGTCCCCGCCAGGGACGCCCCCGACACCACCCAGGACCTCGAAGCGACCGTGTGTCACGTCGCGGACGAGCCGCTCACGGTGGGCCACCGGGTCCTGATCAAGCACGGCACCCGCACGGTGAAGGCGATCGTGAAGGACATCCCCTCCCGGCTCACCCTGGACGACCTGTCCCTGCACCCCCACCCGGGCCGGCTGAACGCCAACGACATCGGCCGGGTCACCATCCGCACCGCCGAACCGCTGCCCGCCGACACCTACGCCGACTCCCGCCGCACCGGATCGTTCATCCTGATCGACCCCCACGACGGCACCACGCTCACCGCGGGCATGGTCGGCGAGTCCTTCGCCACCCCCGACCCCGTCAAGGACGGGGACGACGACGGATGGGACTTCTGACCACCCGCTGACCTCGGCCCTTCTTCGTCCCGCCCTCGCCGACCCCGACCCGCCGACGGCCCCGCCACGCTCCACCCGGGCGTGACCGCAGGGCCGCCACCGAGAGGAACGTCCCCTTGCCTGCCACGACCGCCCTGCGCCGCGCCCTCGCGGTGACGGCCGCGCTGCCGTTGCTGGCCCTGGCCGCCTGCGGTTACGGGTCGCAGGCGAAGGACGACGACACGGTACGGGTGGCCGCGGGAGCGAAGAAGACCGACGGTCTCGACTCGGTGCGGATCGGCTACTTCGGCAACCTCACCCACGCCACCGCGCTGGTCGGCGCCCGCAAAGGGTTCTTCCAGAAGGAACTCGGGGGAACCGAGGCGACATACGCGGTGTTCAACGCGGGCCCCTCCGAGATCGAGGCGCTGAACTCCGGTTCCCTGGACATCGGTTTCATCGGCCCCTCCCCCGCGATCAACGGTTACACCAAGTCCGGCGGCAAGAACCTGCGGATCGTGGGCGGTTCGGCGTCCGGCGGGGTGAAGCTGGTGGTGAACCCGGACAAGGTGACGTCGCTGAAGGACGTCGAGGGCAAGCGGATCGCGACCCCGCAGCTCGGCAACACCCAGGACGTCGCCTTCCTCAACTGGGCGGCCCGGCAGGGCTGGACGGTCGACCCGCAGAGCGGCAAGGGCGACGTCACCGTCGTCCGCAGCGACAACAAGGTCACCCCCGACGCCTTCAGGTCCGGCTCCGTCGACGGGGCCTGGGTGCCGGAGCCGACCGCCTCCCGGCTGGTCGCCCAGGGCGGCAAGGTCCTGCTGGACGAGACCTCGCTGTGGCCGGACGAGAAGTTCGTGATCACGAACATCGTCGTCCGCCAGGAGTTCCTGGAGAAGCACCCGAAGGCCGTGGAGGCGGTGCTGAGGGCGTCGGTCGAGAGCAACTGGTGGATCAACGCGCATCCGGACGAGGCGAAGGCCGCCGCCAACGAGCAGCTGGCCGCCGACACCGGCACGCAGTTGCCCGCCGACGTCCTCGACCCGGCCTGGGAGTCGATCACGTTCCTCGACGACCCGCTGGCCGCGACCCTCAGGACGCAGGCGGGTCACGCCGTGGAGGCGGGCCTGCTGGAACAGCCGGACCTGAAGGGGATCTACGACCTCTCCGTGCTCGGCAAGGTCCTGGAGGCGGCCGGCCGGCCACCCGTCGACGACGCCGGACTCGGCACCGCCCAGCCCCGGATCACGCACGCACCCAGGAGGTGACGACCATGGCCACGACCCTCGCCAAGGCCGCCGACGACACGCAGTCGGTGACGCACGCGGCCCGTGTCGAGCACGTCTCGAAGTCGTTCGCGGGTCCCGCCGGGCAGCAGCTCGTGCTGGACGACATCACCCTCGACGTCGCCCCCGGCGAGTTCGTCACCCTCCTCGGCGCCTCCGGCTGCGGCAAGTCCACCCTCCTCAACCTCACCGCCGGCCTCGACAAACCCACCACGGGCACCATCACCACCGACGGCCGCCCCGCCCTGATGTTCCAGGAACACGCCCTCTTCCCCTGGCTCACCGCCGGCAAGAACATCGAACTCGCCCTCAAACTCCGCGGCACCCCCAAGAACGAACGCCGCGACCGCGCCGAACAACTGCTGCAACTGGTCCGGCTGAAGGGCGCCCACGGCAAGCGCGTGCACGAACTGTCCGGCGGCATGCGCCAGCGCGTCGCCCTCGCCCGCGCCCTCGCCCAGGAAAGCCGGCTGCTGCTGATGGACGAACCCTTCGCCGCGCTCGACGCCATCACCCGCGACGTCCTGCACGACGAACTCACCCGCATCTGGCGCGAGACCGGCCTGTCCGTCCTGTTCGTCACCCACAACGTCCGCGAGGCCGTCCGCCTCGCCCAGCGCGTCGTACTGCTGTCCTCCCGCCCCGGACGCATCGCCCACCAGTGGACCGTGGACATCCCCCACCCCCGCCGCATCGAGGACACCGCCGTCGCGGAACTGTCCGTCGAGATCACCGAACAACTCCGTGGGGAGATCCGCCGCCATGGCCAGCACTGACACCACCCCCGCCACGGCCGGGGACGGCGCCGGCGACCTGGCCGGACTCGAAGCCGGGCTGGACGCGCTGGAGACCGTGCAGACCAGCCGCAAGCCGTTCCGTGAGACGTTCACCCAGAAGATCCTCCCCCCGGTCGTCGCCGTGACGCTCGTGCTGGCCGTGTGGCAGTCGCTGGTCACCTTCGAGGTCGTCGACGACCCCACCAAGCTCCCCGCACCCGCCGACGTCTGGCACGTCCTGGAAAAGGCCTGGCTGCAGGGCGAACTCCTCGGCTACATCTGGACCTCCGTCTCCCGCGGCCTGCTCGGCTTCTGCCTCGCCCTGCTCATCGCCACCCCCCTCGGCCTCCTCCTCGCCCGCGTCACACTCATCCGCGCCGCGATCGGCCCGATCCTGTCCGGACTGCAGTCCCTGCCCTCCGTCGCCTGGGTCCCGCCCGCCGTCATCTGGCTCGGCCTGAACAACCAGATGATGTACGCCGTCATCCTCCTCGGCGCCGTCCCCTCCATCGCCAACGGACTCCTCTCCGGCGTCGACCAAATCCCGCCCCTCTACCAGCGCGCCGGACGCACCCTCGGCGCCACCGGCATCAAAGGCACCTGGCACATCACCCTGCCCGCCGCCCTCCCCGGCTACGTCGCCGGCCTCAAACAAGGCTGGGCCTTCTCCTGGCGCTCCCTCATGGCCGCCGAGATCATCGCCTCCTTCCCCGACCTCGGCGTCGGCCTCGGACAACTCCTCGAAAACGGCCGCAACGCCAGCGACATGGCCATGGTCTTCGAAGCCATCCTCCTCATCCTCACCGTCGGCATCGCCATCGACCTGCTCATCTTCAGCCCCCTCGAACGCCGCGTCCTGCGCACCCGCGGACTGCTGGTGAAGAGCTGAGGTGCCCGCCATGCGTCGTCCCGTCCTTCTCGTCGTCGCCCACGGCAGCCGCGATCCGCGGCATGCCGCGACCGTGCACGAACTGGTGCGCCGTGTGCGCGCGCTGCGGCCCGGGCTGCGGGTCGAGACAGGCTTCCTGGACTTCAACGTGCCGTCCGTGAACGGCGTGCTGGAGTCCCTCGACGCGGAGGGCGTGCGGGACGTGGTCGCCCTGCCGCTGCTGCTGACCCGGGCGTTCCACGCCAAGGCGGACATCCCCGCGGTGCTGGCCGAGGCCCCGCCGCGGCTGCGGATCCGCCAGGCCGAGGTGCTGGGACCGTCCCCGCTGCTGCTGGCGGCGCTGGAGCGGCGGCTGTACGAGGCGGGCCTGACGCCCGCCGACAAGTCCTCGACCGGGGTCGTGCTGGCCTCGGCGGGGTCCTCCGACCCGGAGGCGATCGCAGTGATCGCAGACGTCGCGCGGGAGTGGCGGCACACCGGTTGGTGCGCCGTGCGGCCTGCGTTCGCCTCCGCTTCCCTTCCGCGCACCGAGCAGGCGGTGCGGGAGCTGCGGGAGCTCGGCTGCGCCCGCGTCGCCGTGGCGCCGTACGTGCTGGCTCCCGGCCGGCTGCCGGACCGGATCGCCCGGGGCGCGGCCGGGGCGGACGTCCTCGCGGACGTGCTGGGCCCGGCACCGGAGGTGGCCCAGGTGCTCCTGGCGCGCTACGACGCGGCGCGCACGCCGGTGCTGACGGCGCTGGGGGCCTGAGCCGGCCGCTCAGGCCTCGGTCATCTCCACCAGCTTGACCACGGTGTTCCAGTTGCGGCTCGTGGCGACGACGCCCTTGTTGACGCGGGGCCTGGACAGGAACTCGGCGAGCTTGGAGCGGCCGAGTCCGTCGGGGACGTACAGGTAGAGGGCACGGTCGCCGAGGCGGAACTCCTCCGGAAGGTACGCCCCGCGGTCGATCTCCGCGAACCGCTCGTCGGTGACGGGCGCGGAGAAGTAGGTGACGTGGAGCTGCTTGGGCTGCAGGTCGGCGGCCGGGAAGGGGCACGCCTCGACGATGCCCTCGAGGTAGGTGTGGTCGCGCACGATCACGTCCACGTCGAAGCCGAAGTGCCGGGCCAGCGCTCCGGACATCCCGGCGGCCAGCGACTCCTCGTCGCCGTGGTCGGCCGTGAAGGCGGCCTGGCCGCTCTGCAGGTGGGTGCGTACGTCCTCGTGGCCGAGGCTCTCCAGGAGTCCGCGCAGTTCGGCCATCGGGACTTTTCTGCCGCCGCCCACGTTGATGCCGCGCAGCAGTGCCGCGTATCTCTTCGCCATGCCCCGACTGTAGAGCGGCCGTCGTGCCCCGTGGGGGTGGGCACGACGGCCGGGCCACGCGCGCGGCGGGCCCCGCAACTCTGTCCGACCGGGCGGGCCCGGAGCAACCTGAACACGCTGCTGTGACTTGTTCAACAAAGTTGCGGAAAGGCGCAGGGGACGCCCGGGTCGCGGTGCGGGCGGCCCCGGACCCTGATCCGCGGGCCCGACGTCCCGGACATGTGTAGGGGGCCACGGTCCTCCCCAGTGGGGAGGAGGGCCGAGCCGGGGGGATGAGGGCGGGCCCCGCGGCTTCACCGGACAGCACGACGAGACGCGCCGGCCCGGCCCATACCTTCGAAACGTCAGGTGGCGGCAGGGGGTCGCTGCCGCATACGAGGGAGCGAACCCGTCATGGGGAACGGAGACGCGCGGGTACGGGGCCTCGCCGCCCGGGCCGGCGGCTGGAGCGCCCGGCACCGCTGGGCGGCCGTCGGGATCTGGGTGCTGTTCGTGGTGCTGGCGATGGGGCTCGGGTCGGCGGCGGGCCGGGTCGACGTGAACGAGAGCGAGCAGCTCAAGGGGGAGACCGCCACCGCGGCCCGTATCGTCGAGGACGCCGGCATCGAGGAGCCGGCCGGGGAGAGCGTGCTCGTCCAGGCGAAGGGCGACGGACCGAAGGCCACCGACCCGGCGTTCCGGTCGGCGGTCGCCGCGGTCGTCACGGCCGTGGAGAAGACCGGCCAGGTCACGGACGTCACCTCGCCGTACGAGAGCGACACCATCTCGAAGGACGGGCGCAGCGCCCTGATCCAGTTCGACATGCGCGGGGACCCGCAGACGGCGGGTGAGCGGGTCGAGCCGGTGCTGGAGGCGGTGGCGGACGTCCAGAAGGAGAACGGGTCGCTGCGGATCGAGGAGATCGGCGGCGCCAGCATGATGAAGACGTTCGACGACGCGTTCGGCGACGACTTCAAGAAGGCGGAGTACTCCGCGGTGCCGGTGGCGCTGGGCATCCTGCTGATCGCGTTCGGCGCGCTGGTGGCGGCGCTGCTTCCGGTGGCGCTGGCGATCACCGCGATCGTGGCGACCATGGGTCTGATGGGACTGGTGAGCCACCTCCAGCCGATGAGCGACACCGCCAACTCGGTGATGCTTCTCGTGGGTCTGGCCGTGGGTGTCGACTACTGCCTGTTCTACCTGCGCCGTGAGCGGGAGGAGCGGGCGGCCGGCCGGGACGCGCAGACGGCGCTGCGGATCGCCGCCGCGACCAGCGGCCGGGCGATCGTCGTCTCGGGTGTCACGGTGTGCGTGGCCATGGCGGGCATGCTGTTCACCGGGATCGCCGAGTTCGAGGCGATGGGTCTGGCCTCGCTGATGGTGGTCGCGGTCGCCATGGTCGGCTCCGTCACCGTGCTGCCCGCGCTGCTGTCGCTCCTGGGCGAGCGGGTCGAGAAGGGCAGGCTGCCGTTCCTGCGCCGGCGTCGCAGCGGGGCCGGCAACGACAGCAGGTTCTGGTCGGCCGTGCTGAAGCGGGTGCTGGCCCGTCCGGTGCTGTCGGTGGTCGTGGCGGCCGGCGCGCTGCTCGCGGTGGCCGCGCCCGCGCTCGGCATGAAGACGGAGAACCTCACGCTGGACCAGGAGTTCGGCGACTCGCTGCCGATCGTGCAGACGTACAACCGGGTCAACGAGGCGTTCCCGGGCGGTTCCGAGCCGGCCGAGGTGGTCGTCAAGGCCGACGACATCAACGCGCCCGAGGTGAAGGCGGCGCTCGCCGACTTCCGTGCGCAGGCGGTCGCTTCGGGCGCCTCGCGCGGCCCGGTGGAGATCAAGCTGCACGACCAGCAGAACCTGGCCTTCGTGTACGTGCCGCTGGTCGGCGGCTCCGACCAGGACGCGGCGGGCGCGAGCCTGGAGAAGCTTCGCGACGAGGTGCGTCCGGCGACGCTGGGCAAGGTCGACGGGATCGAGGCGCCGATCACCGGTCAGGTGGCGGGCAACAAGGACTTCAACGACCAGCTGGTCGGCTCGGTGGTCCCGGTGTTCGCGTTCGTGGTGGTGTTCGCCTTCGTGCTGATGCTGCTGTCGTTCCGCTCGCTGACGGTCGCGGTCACCTCGATCGTGCTGAACCTGCTGTCGGTGGGCGCCGCGTACGGCATCCTTGTCGCGGTCTTCCAGCACGGCTGGGGCGCGTCCCTGGTGGGCGCGGAGGGCGTCGGCGCCATCATCACCTGGCTGCCGCTGTTCCTCTTCGTGATCCTGTTCGGCCTGTCGATGGACTACCACGTGTTCGTGGTCTCCCGGATCCGGGAGGCGCGGGCGCGGGGGCTGGAGACGCGGGACGCGATCCGGCACGGGGTGGTCACCACGGCCGGTGTGGTCACCAGCGCCGCCGTCATCATGGTCGCCGTGTTCGCGATCTTCGGCACCCTGTCCATGCAGTCCATGAAGCAGATGGGCGTGGGCCTGGCGGCGGCGGTGCTGATCGACGCGACGGTCATCCGGGGCGTGCTGCTCCCGGCGGTGATGTCGCTGCTCGGCGAGCGCAACTGGTACTTCCCGACGTGGCTGCGCCGGCTGCCCGACCTGACGCACGACGAGGCGCCGGAGGCGCTCGCGCCGACGCCGCGGGCGAAGGACGACGAGGGCGAGAAGGTGCCGGTCTGACCGGCACGGACAGGGGGAAGGGCCCGGCGGCTGCCACCGCCGGGCCCTTCGCCGTGTCGTTCGGAGCCGTTCGGTGCGTTCGGTGCCGTTCGCGTGGCCCGGCACCGCCGTCGCGCGGCGGCCCTCGCCCCGCGCCTCAGCTCCGTCCGGGCAGTTCCGCCTCGATCAGGTCGGCGGCCCTGCGGGTGCCGCCCTCCTGTGCCATCTCCGCCTGGACGCTCTTCAGGCGGCGGGCGACCTCCGGGTCGTCGACGAGGGCGAGGGCGGCGGTGCGCAGCGCCTCGGCGGTCGCCTCCTCGGTGGGCAGGTGCCGGGCCACTCCGAGCGCCTGGAGCATGTCGGCGTTGCCGAACTGGTCCACCGCCTGCGGTACGGCGATCATCGGGGTGGCCGTGGCCAGGCCCTCCTGGCTGCCGCCCGCCCCGGCGTGGGTGACGAACAGGTCGGCCTGCTTGAGGATCGCGAGCTGCGGCACCCAGGAGCGCACCTCGACGTTCGGCGGCAGGTCGCCGAGCTCGGCGGGGTCGACGTGCCTGCCGATCTGCAGCACCAGGTGCCAGCCGGGCAGTCCGCCGAACGCCTCGACGCACCGCCGGTAGAAGGCCGGCTGCTTGGTGAAGGACGACCCGAGCGACACCAGGACGACCCTCTCCGCCCCGGCGGGCCGCTGCCAGTCCCCCTCGGCGTCGCGATCGCCCTGGCAGGCGCCCACGAAGGAGTACACCGTCTCGTCGACGCGGTCGGCGTTCGGCTGGAGCGCCTTCGGGATGAGCACGATGGAGCGGTCCGGGCGGCCCCCGAAGTCCTCCGGGCTCAGGGTGATCCCGTTCTCCTCCAGCCACGCCCGGAAACGGGCCTGGTAGGCCTTGCCGCGTTCGGTCCTGTTCGGCTCCTCCCACATCGGCTCGGCGACCTCCTTCTCGTAGCCGTCCCAGGCGACGAGGTTCGGTGAGAGGGAGACGGCGGGCACGCTCCAGCGGTGGGCGAGCACGCGGGCCGGGTAGGAGGTGATGTCGTGCAGCACGAGGTCGGGGTGTCGCCCTCGTACGCCTCGATGAGCTGCGGGAGCGCCTGGATGGCGTCCGCGAGAAAGGGCTCGACGTTGTCGAGGAGGGTGGTGCCCCAGTCCTCGGGGTCGTCGTCGGGGCCGGGCAGGGTGGAGTTCCACAGCCTGGGTTCGGCGCCCGTCCCGGCGACCTTCTCCGCGAAGAGCGGCGGGATCGCGTAGGTCACCCGGTGGCCGCGCGCCACGAGCTCGCGGATCACCTCGAGGCTGGGGTTCACGTGCCCGTGGGCGGCGATGGAGAACATGGCGATGTGCGCGGGTGCGGTCATACGAGGACCGTAGGCGAGACGATACGTCTCGTGCAACTGGTTAACCGGTGGCGGGTGGGGGGAGCCGTCTCCCCTTGCGGGACCGGGCGGGTGCCCGCACGCCCGCGCCGAGCGCCAGCGCCGTCGGGGCGGCCGGGAGGCGGACCGCGTGCTCCGACGGTCGGCCGCGGAGCGCTCCGCGGCCGACCGTGCGCGCCGGAGCCCCGTTCCCCCGCGCCCGGCCGGGCTCCTCGGCCGGGCATCGCGGCCGGGCGGCCGTGCCCGCGTGCGCCGCCCGGTGACGGCGGCCCCGCCGAAGGGCTCACCTCTGGTAGCGGGCGAGTACCAGGTTGCCGTCGTCCTCCAGGCGGGCGCGCAGCTCGCCGAGGCCGATCGCGCCGCTGTAGTACTCCTGGAGCGCCGGGTGGCGACCTTGTCCTTCCACTCCGGGTAGCCCCGTACGGACTGGGCGGGGGCCGGGCGGAGGTGGGCGGCGAGGGCGGTGCCGGTGGCCCAGCCGTGCTCGGGGGTGCGCAGCGCGGGGTCGGCGAGGGCCTGGCGGCCGGTGGGCAGCATCCAGTCGCCGAGCGCGAGGCGGACCATGTTCCTCGGCTGGAGCAGGAAGTCAAGGAAGGCGACGGCCTCCTTCTTGTGCGGGCAGTCCTCGGCGACGGAGAGCGTCTGCGGGCTGACGCCCTGGGCGAGCCCGCCCGCCCCGGCAGGTGCGGGCAGCACCTGCCAGTCGAAGCCCTTGGGTGCCTGCTGGACGATCTGCTGGCGGTAGGAGAAGCCGAGCGGCACCATCGCGTACTTCCCCGCGAACAGGCCGGGCAGGGTGTCGGAGCCGCCGCTGCCGAGGGTGGTGGGTGAGGCGCTGCGGTCGCTGTTCACCTGTTCGTGGATCGTGCGCGGGACGACCTCGTCGCCGTCCTCGAACCGCACGGTGACCTTGCCGTCGGCGTCCCGGTGGAAGAGGCGGCCGCCCGCGGAGAGGGACAGGTTGAGCGTGGCGGACACCGGCTCCTTGAGCGGCCAGGCCACGCCGTATCTGCCGTCGCCCGACAGCTTCTCCGTCACCTGCTGGAACTCCGCCCAGCTCCACGGGTGTGCGGGTGTCGGGACGCGGACCCCGGACTCCCTCAGCCGGGCGGTGCCGGCGATGAGCACGCGCGGCTCCTGGAGGAAGGGGACGCCGTAGACGCCGTCGCCGAAGGTGACGGACCGCCAGGCGAGCGGCGGGATGTCGGACCTGAGCCGTTCGGGCAGCAGGTCCGTGAGGTCGGCCAGGTGGCCCCCGTAGGCGAAGTCGGCGAGGTCGTCGGAGGCGTCGTGGACGATGTCCGGGGCCGCACCGCCCTCGAAGGAGGTGAGGAGCTGGTCGTGGACGCTGTCCCAGCTGCCCTGGACGTACTCCACCCGGACGTCGGGGTGGGCGGCGTTCCACTCCGCGACCAGTTCCTTGGTGGCCTCGACCGACTCCTGCTGCCAGGCCAGGGACTGGAAGCGCAGGGTGATCCGGCCGTCGTCGCGGGTGCCGCCGGAGGAGCAGCCGGCCAGCAGCAGGGCGAGTGCGAGGGCCGCGACGAGCATCCTGGTGCGGGTGGTCATCAGCCCTTCACCGCCCCGGCGAGCACGCCGCCCGTGATGCGGCGCTGGATGAGGGCGAAGACGAGCAGGGACGGCAGCGTCGCGAGGAACGCGGCGGCCGCCAGCGGGCCCAGGTCGGCGACCCCCTCGGCCCCGATGAAGCGGGTGAGGAGCACCGGCAGGGTCTGCTGCTCCGGCGTCTTCAGCAGGACGAGGGCGAAGAAGAACTCGTTCCACGCGGTGACGAAGGCGAACAGCGCGGTCGCCGCGATCCCCGGCGCGAGCAGCGGCGCCGTCACCGACACCAGGACGCGCAGCCGCCCGGCGCCGTCGACGGCCGCGGCCTCCTCCAGCTCGGCCGGCACGGCGCGGACGTACCCGGTGAGCATCCACAGGGCGAAGGGCAGCGCCCAGACGACGTAGACCAGCACCAGGCCGGGCAGGGAGTCGATGAGCCGCAGGTTCTTCAGCACCAGGAACAGCGGGATGATCAGCAGCACGAACGGGAACGCCTGGCTGACCACCACCCAGCCGGTCGTCGCACGGCCCAGGGCGGTGCGGTGCCGGGCCGTCACGTACGCCATCGGGGTGGCCACGGTGACCGCGACGACCGCCGCCGCGGAGGCGGTGAGCAGGGAGTTGAGGGCGGCCCGCAGCAGCGGCTGCTCGTCGAAGGCCTGCCGGAAGTTGGCGAGGGTGGGGTCCTTCGGGACCCAGGTGGGGTGCAGCCCGGCCAGCTCGGCCGGGGGCTTGAACGCGGTGGACGCCAGCCAGACGAGCGGGAAGGCCAGGAAGACCAGGTAGGCGAGCAGCGCGGCGTACTGGCCGGCGCGGGCGGCGGTGCGGGTCCTCATGTCTCGTCGGCTCCCCTCAGCCGGCCGGCGAGGAAGACGGCCAGCATGACCGAGATCGCGGCGACCATGACGCAGCCCATGGCGGCCGAGTAGCCGAACTGCCCGTACCGGAAGGCCTCTTCGTAGGCGAACAGCATGGGCAGCCGGGTGCGTCCGCCGGGGCCGCCGTTGGTCAGCACGTAGACCAGTGCGAAGGAGTTGAAGTTCCAGATCAGGTTGAGCGCCGTGATGGCGAGGGCGACGGGCCGCAGGGCGGGCCAGGTGACCGTGCGGAAGCGGCGCCACGGTCCGGCGCCGTCCACGGCGGCGGCCTCGTGCAGCTCGCGCGGGGTGTTCTGGAGCCCGGCGAGCAGCGCCACCGTGGTCTGCGGCATGCCCGCCCACACACCGACGACGATCACCGCGGGCAGGGCGGTGGCGAGCCCGCTCAGCCAGTCCCGGTCGCCGCCGAACCCGAGGTCGCGCAGGGTTTCGTTGAGGATGCCGGCGTCCGGGTTGTAGGTGATCCGCCACATGATGCCGACGACCACCTCCGGCATCGCCCAAGGGACGATGGCGAGGGCGCGGGCCGCCCAGCGCAGCCTCAGGTCCTGGTTGAGCAGCAGGGCGAGGCCGAGCGCCAGCAAGAACTGCGGCACCGTCACGCCGACCGCCCACACCAGGCCGATGCGGAACGACTCCCAGAAAAGGGTGTCCTGGAGCAGGTCCTGGAAGTTCAGGGTGCCGATCCAGCGGGTCGGCTCGGTGCGGCCCGACTGGGCGTCGGTGAAGGCCAGCAGGATGCCGTAGAGCAGCGGGCCGACGCTGAGCACCAGGATCGGGATCAGCGCGGGCAGCACCAGGAACCACGGGCCGTGACCGGCGGCGCGCCGCACGGGGCTGCCCGGGTCGGGCGCGCGGGGCTCGGATCTCCTCGCCTCGGTCACCGACGTCACGGCATCAGCCCCTTTGAACGGTGAGGGTGGGCCCGGTCATGGTCGTGAACCTGCCATCCCCCGTCAAGGGCCCGCGCACACCACCCGACCTGTACGAATGCGAGACTGACCGGCGAAGGGCCGTCGCAGGGCGGCGGCCGACGGCGCGGCGGGCTCAGGGCGGACACGGAGGCGGGACGATGGACGAGGCACGGGCGCGGGAGGTTCTGGACGCCGCGGGTGTGCTTCCCGGGGGCGCCAGGGACGCGCGGCTGCTGGCGCTCGGGGAGAACGCCGTGTTCGCGGCCGGCGACCTGGCCGTCAAGGTGGGCCGGGACGCCGAGCTGCTGGAGCGGGCCCGCCGGGAGCTGGCCGTCGCGGGGTGGCTGGCCGAGCAGGGCGTGCCCGCGGTGCGGCCGGCCGTGCCGGAGGCGCTGCTGGTCGAGGGGCACCCGGTGACCGTGTGGCACCGGCTGGCGGAGCCGGTGCGGCCGGCGGGTCCCGCGGATCTGGCCGCGCTGCTGCGGCAGGTCCACGCGCTGCCCGCTCCCCCGTTCGCCCTGCCGCCCCGCTCGCTGCTGGACGGCGTCGAGCGCTGGCTGCGGCTCGCGGGCGACGCCGTCGACCCGGCGGACGCGGCCTATCTGCGTGAACGCCGCGACGGGTTCGCGGAGGCCGCCGACGCGCTGACGCCCCGGCTGCCGCGCGGGCCCGTCCACGGCGACGCGCTGACCCGCAATGTGCACGTCGGCCCGGACGGGCCGGTCCTGATCGACCTGGAGACCTTCTCCTCGGACCTGCGCGAGCACGACCTGGTGGTGATGGCCCTCTCGCACGACCGCTACGGGCTGCCGGACGAGGCGTACGCGTCGTTCACCGAGACCTACGGCTGGGACGTGCGGGAGTGGGACGGCTGCTCGGTGCTGCGCGGGGCGCGTGAGACGGCCAGCTGCGCCTGGGTCGCCCAGCACGCTCCGGGGAACCCCAAGGCGCTGGCCGAGTTCCGCCGCCGGGTGGCGTCCCTGCGGGACGGCGACGAGACGGTGCGCTGGTATCCGTTCTGAGCGGACCGGGTCAGGAGGCGGTGGGCCGCAGGGGCTCGCCCGCCGGCTCGCGCAGCGGCCAGGTGCTGTCGACGACGGCGGCCGGGTCGCCCTTGCGGCGCAGGAAGTCCTGGAAGTCCGCCGCCCAGGCCGCGTACCACTCGATCTGACGGCGGTGCAGCTCCGCCGGGCCGAGGGCCGCGACCTTCGGGTGGCGGACGGCTATCGCGCAGGCCAGCCGGGCGGCGGCGAGGGCGTCGGCCGTCGCGTCGTGCGCCGCGTCGAGGACGACGCCGTACTCGGCGCAGACCGCTTCGAGGGTGCGCTTGCCGCGGCGGTAGCGGTCGACCGCGCGGTCGATGGTGTAGGGGTCGATGACCGGGGCCGGGTCGGCGCCGCCCAGACGGTCGCGCAGGGACGGCAGTCCGTGGCGCCGCAGTTCGGCGGAGAGCAGGCTCAGGTCGAAGGAGGCGTTGTAGGCGACGACCGGGACGCCGGTCTGCCAGTAGGCGGCGAGGACACCGGCGATGGCGTCGGCGACCTGGTCGGCGGGGCGGCCCTCGGCGGCCGCCCGCTCGTTGCTGATGCCGTGGACCGCGACCGCGTCCTCCGGGATCGGCACGCCCGGGTCGGCCAGCCACTCCCGGCGACCCAGCGGCTCGCCCGCCCGGAGCTCGATCACGGCTCCTGTGACGATCCGCGCCTCGCGCGGGTCCGTCCCCGTGGTCTCCAGGTCGAAGCCGATCAGCAGCTCCCGGTGCCAGCCCATGGGCTGCCCCCCTTCTGTGTGGTGCGTTCCCCCAGTGGCTTTCACCCTGACACGCGCCACTGACAATCAGAGGATCGCATTCCGCTTGCCGGGAGGGACGCGCCGGCCCGGCCCCGCGCCGTACGGCCCGCACGAAGCCCGGACAGTCACCCGCTTTCAGGACACCGGCCGCGAATCCGCCCACATCAGCTCGAACTCCTCGCGGTAGGTGGGGAAGAGGCCCCCCTCCTCGATCTCGCCCGGCTTGACCACCTTGGTCCCGTTGCGCAGGACCAGCACCGGCGCCTCCATGCCCCGGACGCGCCGCAGGTGGTTCTGCACCACGGCGATGCCGTCCGAGCCGTCGCCGTCCACCAGGTAGGCCGTGCAGCGCGGCGTCTCGTCGTACACCTGGATCTCGAAGGCGCCCGGGTCCCGCAGCCGCGACCGCACGCGGCGCATGTGCAGGATGTTCATCTCGACGGAACGGCCCAGCTCGCCGCGCTTGATGCCCAGTTCACGCTCGCGGCGCTTGACCGCGCTGGAGGCCGGGTTGAGGAACAGCAGCCGCACCCGGCAGCCGGACTCGGCCAGCCGCACCAGCCGGCGCCCGGAGAAGTTCTGCACGAGCAGGTTCAGGCCGATGCCGATCGCGTCGAGCCGGCGGGCCCCGCCGAATATGTCCTCGGCGGGGAACTGGCGCAACAGCCGCACCCGGTCCGGGTGGACGGCGACCACGTCCGCGTACCGGTCGCCGACCAGGTCCTCGACCGCGTCCACCGGCAGCCGGCGCGCCGAGGGCACGTCGCCGCCCGCGCCCAGCATCTCCAGCAGCCGCGCGGAGGCCCGCTCGGCCTGGTTCAGCACCGCCTCGGACAGCGCCCGGTTGCGGGAGACCACGTTGCGGGTGACCTCCAGCTCGTCCAGAGCCAGCTCGACGTCCCGGCGGTCGTCGAAGTACGGCTCGAAGCACGGCCAGTGCTGCACCATCAGCTCACGCAGCTGCGGCAGGGTGAGGAAGGACAGCACGTTGTCGTCGGCCGGATCGAGCAGGTAGCCCTTGCGGCGGCTGACCTCGCGCACGGCGACCGCGCGCTGCACCCACTCCTGCCCGGCGGGTCCGGCGGCGGCCACCACCCAGTCGTCGCCGTGCACGGGCTCGTAGATCGGCCGCAGGACGGCGGCCACGACCGCGCGCAGCCGCTGCTCGACCAGGTTCAGCCAGATGTAGGCCCGGCCGGCCCGCTGCGCGCGGGTGCGCACCTCGCGCCAGGCGTCCGCGCCCCAGTCCAGCTCCGGCCCGATCGAACCCGCGTCCATCGGCCGTGCCAGGGACACCGCACCGGGCGGGACGTCCGTGGAGCCGCTCCCCTCGTGACCCTCGTCACCAGGGGGCAGTTCCAGCCCTCCCGACCCCACCCGCGCACCGCCTTCCGCTCCCCCGAGCACTCCCCGTCCTGACGATCAAGGAGAGTACTCCGCCTGCGGTGCGCGGTGCAGCCCGATGGACAGGGTCGTTTCCCAACTTCCCCCGTTCAAACGACCGTTCCGCCCCGCGCGAGACGGCGAGTGAGCGGTTTCATAGCGGATTCGCGGGATGTGCGGTCGTCGGCGGCGAGGGCGTGGGTAGAAGGTTCTTCCCGCCCTTTCGGGGAGACACGGGGACACTCGGACCCAAGGCGTCCCCACCGGCGCCGTACACCTGAAAGAGTCGTGTCCATGCAGGTCTGGCCTGGCGAGGCATATCCGCTCGGTGCCACGTACGACGGCGCCGGAACGAATTTCGCGGTCTTCACGGAGGCCGCGGACCGAGTAGAGCTGTGTCTGCTGCACGACGACGGCTCCGAGACCGCGGTCGAACTGCGGGAGAGCGACGCGTTCGTGCGGCACGCGTACCTGCCCGGGGTCATGCCCGGGCAGCGGTACGGCTTCCGTGCGCACGGCCCGTACGCCCCCGAGAGAGGAATGCGCTGCAACTCCGCGAAACTGCTGCTCGATCCGTACGCGCGTGCGATCAGTGGCTCGGTCCAGTGGGGCGAGGAGGTCTACGGCTACCACTTCGACGACCCCGAACGGCGCAACGACCTGGACTCGGCGCCGCACACGATGACGTCGGTCGTGGTCAACCCGTACTTCGACTGGGGGGACGACCGGCGCCCCCGGACGGAGTACCACCACACGGTCATCTACGAGGCGCACGTCAAGGGCCTCACCATGCGCCACCCGGGGCTCCCCGAGGAGCTGCGCGGCACCTACGCGGGTCTGGCGCACCCCGCGATCATCGAGCACCTGACCGAGCTCGGCGTGACCGCGCTCGAGCTGATGCCGGTGCACCAGTTCGTGAACGACCACCGGCTGGTCGACATGGGCCTGAACAACTACTGGGGCTACAACACCATCGGCTTCTTCGCGCCGCACAACGCCTACGCGTCCTGGGGCGACCGGGGCCAGCAGGTGCTGGAGTTCAAGTCGGCGGTGAAGGCGCTGCACGAGGCCGGGATCGAGGTGATCCTCGACGTGGTCTACAACCACACCGCCGAGGGCAACCACCTGGGTCCGACGCTGTCCCTCAAGGGCCTCGACAATCCCTCCTACTACCGGCTGACCGAAGACCCCCGGTACTACATGGACACCACGGGCACCGGGAACTCGCTGCTGATGCGGTCCCCGCACGTGCTCCAGATGATCATGGACTCGCTGCGTTACTGGGTCACCGAGATGCATGTCGACGGGTTCCGCTTCGACCTCGCGGCGACCCTGGCGCGGCAGTTCCACGAGGTGGACCGGCTGTCGTCGTTCTTCGACCTGGTGCAGCAGGACCCGGTGGTCTCCCAGGTGAAGCTGATCGCGGAGCCCTGGGACGTGGGTGAGGGCGGCTACCAGGTGGGCAACTTCCCGCCGCTGTGGACCGAGTGGAACGGAAAGTACCGCGACACCGTGCGGGACCTGTGGCGGGGCGAGCCGCGCACGCTCGCGGAGTTCGCCTCCCGGCTGACCGGCTCCTCCGACCTCTACCAGGACGACGGGCGGCGCCCGCTGGCCTCGATCAACTTCGTCACCTGTCACGACGGCTTCACCCTGCACGACCTGGTGGCCTACAACGACAAGCACAACGAGGCCAACGGCGAGGACAACCGCGACGGCGAGAGCCACAACAGGTCCTGGAACTGCGGCGCCGAGGGCGACACCGACGACCCCGGCGTGCTGGCGCTGCGGGCCCGGCAGATGCGCAACTTCATCGCCACCCTGATGCTGTCCCAGGGCGTGCCGATGATCAGCCACGGCGACGAGCTGGCCCGCACCCAGCGCGGCAACAACAACGCCTACTGCCAGGACAACGAGCTGGCCTGGCTGGACTGGCCGGACGAGGAGGAGGGTGAAGAAGGGGACGCGGGGGGCGCGGGGGACGTCCGCAGGCAGCTGCTGGAGTTCACCCGGGCGATGGTGTGGCTGCGCAAGGACCACCCGGTCTTCCGCCGGCGCCGCTTCTTCCACGGCCGGCCGGTGGAGGGCACCCACGACGACCTCTCCGACATCTCCTGGTTCACCCCCGAGGGCGCGGAGATGACCCAGCGGGACTGGGACTCCGCGCGGGCGTCGGCGCTGACGGTGTTCCTCAACGGCAACGCCATCTCCGAGCCCGGGCAGCGCGGGGAGCGGATCGCCGACGACTCGTTCCTGCTGATGTTCAACGCCTCCCCCAAGCCGCTGGACTTCGTGGTGCCGGTGGACCACGGCGCCCAGTGGCAGGTGGTGGTCGACACCGCGCGCGCGGACGGTGTGCCCCCGGGCACGGGTCCGAAGGTGTCGGCCGGCACCCGGCTGACGCTGGCCGACCGCAGCCTGACGGTGCTGCAACGGCCGGCGTGACCGCACACCCCGGGTTCACCCGTCCGGGCGACGGGTGACCCGGTGGGGCGAGCGGGCGCACGAAAGGCGGCCAGAGGGGTACGTAGGTTCCCATGACCCCTGAGCGACGTGACCCGGCGGTGCCCACGGCGACCTACCGGCTGCAGCTGCAGCCCGGCTTCCCGTTCGCGGCGGCGGCCGAGGCCGTGCCGTACCTGGCCTCGCTCGGCGTGTCCCATCTGCATCTGTCGCCCGTCCTGGAGGCGGTGCCCGGCTCCCAGCACGGCTACGACGTGGTGGACCACGCGCGCGTACGGGAGGAGCTGGGCGGTGAGGAGGGGCTGCGGGAGCTGTCCCGCACCGCGCGGCGGCACGGGCTGGGTCTCGTGGTGGACATCGTCCCGAACCACATGGCGATGTCCCCCCGCCACAACGCGGCGCTGTGGGACGTGCTGCGCGACGGCCCGTCCTCGCGCCGCGCCCGCTGGTTCGACATCGACTGGGAGGCCCAGGGCGGACAGGTGCTGCTGCCGGTACTCGGCGGCCCGCTCGGCGAGGAGGCGGACCGGCTGAAGGTCGACGGCGACGTGCTGCGTTACTACGACCACACCTTCCCGCTGCGCGAGGGGACGGCGGGGCTGCCGCTGCCGCAGCTGCTGGACGCGCAGTGGTACCGGCCGGTGTGGTGGCGGCTGGCCCGCACCGAGCTCAACTACCGCCGGTTCTTCAGCATCTCCGAGCTGATCGGCGTGCGGGTGGAGGACCCCGAGGTGTTCGAGGTGACGCACGGAAAGATCCTGGAACTGCTGCACGGGGGCGTGATCGACGGGCTGCGCGTGGATCACCCGGACGGGCTCGCCGACCCCGACGGCTATCTGCGGCGGCTGCACGAGGCGACGGGTGGCCGCTGGACGGTGGTGGAGAAGATCCTCGCCGACGGCGAGCCGCTGCCGCCCTCCTGGCCGGTCGCCGGCACCACCGGCTACGACGCCCTGCGCCATGTCGACGGGGTGTTCACCGACCCGGCCGGGTTCGGGGAGCTGCTGGGCCGCTACCGGGCCTTCGCGGCCCCGCAGACGGACCGGGGCGGCGACTGGGACGCCACGGTGCGGCGGGCCGCGTACAAGGTGCTGACGCACGAGCTGGCCACCGAGATGGACCGGCTGACCCGGACGGCGGTCCGGCTGTGCGCGACCGCGCCGGAGACCGCGCTGCGGGACCGCGCGCCCTGGGCACTGCGCACCGCGCTGCTGGAGCTGCTGGTACGCCTGGACGTGTACCGCCCGTACGCCTCCGTGGACGCGGCCTCGGTGGTGACCGAGGAGGCCGCGGACGGGGCCCGGCGCGCGTTCGCCGTCCCGGAGGAGGCCGGCGCGGTGGACGTCGTACGCGACCTGGTGCTCGGGCGGTACGGGGACGGACCCGCGCACGTGGAGTTCCGTACGCGGTTCGCGCAGACGGCGTCGGCGCTGCGGGCCAAGTCCGTGGAGGACACGGCGTTCTACCGCTATGTGCCGCTGCTGTCGGCGACGGAGGTGGGCGGTGAACCGGGCGACCCGGCGGTGGACCCGGACCGGTTCCACGCGTACTGCGCGCGCGTGCAGCGCGACTGGCCGGTCACGGGCACGGTGCTGTCGACGCACGACGCCAAGCGCAGCGCGGACGTGCGGGCGGCGCTGCACGTGCTCACCGAGTGCCCGGAGCGCTGGGCGGACCTCCTCGCCGGGGTGTCCCGCACCGGGGACGGGGTGCCCGACGCCCAGCTGGCGTGGGCGGCCTGGCAGACGGTGTTCGGGCTGGGGCCGGCCGAGGAGGAGCGGGTGCAGGCGGCGCTGCTGAAGCATGTCCGCGAGGCGGGCCTGTTCACCAGCTGGACCGAGCAGGAGCCGCCGTACGAGGAGGCGGTGGCGCGGTTCGTGTCGGCGGGCCCGTGCGGAGTGCCGGGCCGGAAGGTGGCCGAGTTCCGCGCGTCGCTGGAGCCGCACATCCGGGCGAACGTGCTGGGCGCGGCGCTGGTGCACCTGACGATGCCGGGCGTGCCCGACCTCTACCAGGGTACCGAGCACGAGTACCGGGCCCTGGTCGACCCGGACAACCGGCGGCCGGTGCGGTTCGGGGAGGACGGCGGCGACAAGGAGGCGGTCACGCGGGCGGCGCTGGCCCTGCGGGCACGGCGGCCGGAGCTCTTCGGCGAGACGGCCTCGTACGAGCCGCTGACGGCCGAGGGACCGGCGGCGGCGCACTGCCTGGCGTTCGCCCGCTCCGGCGAGGTGATCACCGCGGTGACCCGCCTGTCCCTCCGCCTCGCCGATTCGGGCGGCTGGCATGACACCCGCCTCCCGCTCCCACCGGGCCGGTGGGCCGATGTACACGACGCGGGACGGGAGTTCAGCGGCGAGGTGCCGGCGGCGGAACTGTTCGCGGCGTTGCCGGTGGCTTTGCTGGAGAGGGTGCCGGAGTGAGATCCGCGGAGGCCCTCGTGGGCGCGCGCACGCAGGGGTGATGCGGGCAGCGCGCGGGGCCGGTGCGGGGCTCGTGGATGTGCGGCGGGCCGGGGTGGCGGGTGTGCGGGCGCGAGGCCGGGGAGTGCCTCCGGGCGCCCCCTGGCGGCTCCCCCTCGGTGCCCTTGACACCACCTCGTGACCGTGGGGTACTGCGCAGTGCGGATGCCGGCGGTGACGGGGGGTGGGTCCGCTGCGGGAGTCGCGCTATCCGACGGTGGCCGAGCTGGTCTTCTCCGCCCGGGCGCTGGCCGTCCAGTGGCCGGGGCTGTGTGTGCTGCGACAGGTGGGCGTCTCCCGTGCGGGGCGGCCCCTGCACCTGCTGTCCGTCGGACGCGCCCGTAGCGCCGTCCTCGTGGTGGCGGGCGCGCACGCCAACGAACCCGCGGGCAACGGCACGCTGCTGGCGCTGGCCCGGCGGACCCTGCAGGACCGGGAGCTGCGGGACGGCATGTCGTGGCACTTCCTGCTGTGCGCCGACCCCGACGGGGCGAGCCTGCACGTCACACCGGCCCCGCGCAGCCTGTACGACTACCACCTCGGCTTCTTCCGTCCCGCCGGGCCGGAGCAGCCCGAGTGGGCCCCCTCGGTGCTGCCCGCCGACCGGCTGCCCCCGGAGACCCGGGCGCTGACCGGGGTGATCGACGAGCTGCGGCCCTTCCTCCAGGTCTCCCTGCACGGCACCGATCTGGGCGGCAGCTGGGTGCAGTTGACCAGGGACGTGCCGGGGCTGGCGGAACCGTTCGCCAAGTCCGCGGCCGAGCTGCACATCCCGGTGGAGACGGGCGCCTCGGACGCGGCGGGATGGCCCGCTTCGGGGCCCGGGGTGCACGTGATGCCCGCGCCGGAGGCCGCGCCGGCCTATCCCAGCCTGTCCGACGACGCCCGGCACAGCACCTGGTACCACGCGCACCGCTACGGCGGGCTGACCGCGGTGATAGAGGTGCCGATGTGGGCGAGCGACCTGGTGGACGACCCCGCCCCGCATCCGGCGCCGGACACCGCGATGCACGCGCTCGCGGAGCGGCTGCTGCGGGACACCGGGGAGGTGCGGCACGTGCTGGAGGGCGCGCGGCCGCTGCCCGGCGACACCGACGGTCCGCTGCTGCGGGCGGCCACCTGGGTGCTGGAGCTGGTCCCGGGTCTGGCCGCCGACCTCGCCCACACGCCGCCCGCCGACGGCACCCGCGCCTACGTCGGCAGCGTGGACGCCTTCGCCCGGCGGGTGCCGCTCCGGGCGGCGGCGATGCTGCGCCGCGCGCTGCGGCACACCGACGCGCAGGCGGCTGCTCGGCTCGACCAGTTGGTCGCCCAGTGGAGCGACGCCTTCGCCACCCGTTTCCGGGCCCGTTGGGTGCCGGTGCGGCACCAGGTCGAGCACCAGTCCCGCACGGTGATGGCGGCCGCACGGCAGGCGCGGGGCGGGCTGTGACCTTCGGGACCGGGCGACGACGGGCGTCGGGCGGGACGAGTGGTGCTCCGCCTGGCGGTCCACCGGTGTGCACCGGGCGGCGAGCGCGTCACGGAAGTCGGCGCAACGCGCGTCGATCCGCCGGTCCAGCCGGGGCAGCGAAGTCTCAACGACGGCTGGCAGGGCGTCAGTTGGCGGCGAGCCGGTAGCTGATCCGGCCGAAGCCGATCTGGTCGCCCTCACGTACGACGGCCGCGCCGACCACCCGACGGCCGTTCACCGTCGTGCCGTTGGTGGAGCCGAGGTCCCGGAGCACCCACAGGCCGCCCTGGTGGCGGAGTTCGGCGTGCACCCGGGAGACCGTCTCGTGCGTCAGCCGCAGCCCGTTGGCGGGGTCGCGCCCTATCCGCAGCGGATGGCCGTGCGCCGGGTGCGGCAGCAGCAGCTTCGGCAGCTTCTCGGCCTGCCAGGCCCGGCGCAGCCGGACGGTGAACCCGGACACGGCCTCGACCGAGCCGAACACCGCGCGCGCGAGGCGGTTCTCGCGCGGGAGGTCGGCGGTGAGCGCGGCGAGTTCGTCGGCGCGCCGCGCGGTGAGCGCCAGTTCCATGCGCCGGATGAACGTGTCGTGGGACAGACGGCCCTTGGCGACGCCGTCCCGCAGCACGCTCAGCGCCTTGTCCCGCTCCGCGTCGGACAACCGCGCGGGGTACGTGGAGAACTCGAAGGACGACGTCACGCTGTCGATTGTCGGTCAGTCACGGCCGGGCTGTCCAGGAACCGCGGAAACGGACGCCCTCCGCACCCACACCTCGAACGACACCCGCCGCAAAACGGCGGATCCCCCGGCGAATTGATCTCTCATGCCGCACGATGGAGGCGCTACATCACGGTGAGCAGACGAAGGGGAACCGTCCGTGCAGTTCGAGGTGTGGGCACCACAGGCCGGCCGAGTGACGCTCCGGTGCGACGGCGTCACGCGCGCGTTGGAGCGCGATCCGGAGCGGGAGGGGTGGTGGCGGGGGGAGGCCGAGGCGCACGACGGCTCCCGGTACGGCTTCGCGCTGGACGACGGACCGGTGCTGCCGGACCCGCGCTCGCGCCGCCAGCCCGACGGACCGGACGGACTCAGCGCCGTCGTCGACCACGACGGCTTCACCTGGCGGACCGGGTGGACCGGGCGTCCGCTGCCCGGCGCGGTGCTGTACGAACTGCACGTCGGCACCTACACCCGTGAGGGCACCTTCGACGCCGCCGCCGAGCGGCTCGGCCACCTCGCCGACCTCGGCGTGACGCACGTCGAGTTGATGCCGGTGTGCCCGTTCCCGGGACGGCACGGCTGGGGGTACGAGGGCGTCTCGCTGTGGGCGGTGCACGAGCCGTACGGCGGGCCCGAGGGGCTGAAACGGTTCGTCGAGCGGGCGCACGCGCTGGGGCTCGGCGTGGTCCTGGACGTGGTGCACAACCACCTGGGACCGTCCGGGAATTACCTGCCCCAGTTCGGGCCGTACTTCACCGACACGCACCACACGCCGTGGGGCGCGGCGGTCAACCTGGACGCGCCCGGCTCGGACGAGGTGCGCGCGTATCTCGTGGACAGCGCGCTGGCCTGGTTGCGGGACTACCGGATCGACGGGCTGCGCCTGGACGCGGTGCACGCGCTGGTGGACACCCGCGCGCGCCACTTCCTGGAGGAGCTGTCGCAGGCCGTGGACACCCTGGCCGGGGACACCGGCCGGCCGCTGTTCCTGATCGCCGAGTCGGACCTCAACGACCCGCGGGTGATCACCCCGCGCGAGAACGGCGGCTTCGGGCTGCACGCGCAGTGGAACGACGACTTCCATCACGCCCTGCACACCGCGCTGACGGGTGAGGCGCAGGGCTACTACGCGGACTTCGCGCGGGCCCCGCTCGCGGCCGTGGCCAAGACGCTCACCGGAGGCTTCTTCCACGACGGCACGTACTCCAGCTTCCGGGGCCGGCACCACGGGCGGCCGCTGGACCGCACCCGGGTGGCCGCGCACCGGCTGCTGGGCTACAGCCAGACGCACGACCAGATCGGCAACCGTGCCCAGGGCGACCGTCTCGCCGCGCTGGTCTCCCCCGGGCTGCTGGCCTGCGCGGCGGCGCTGACGCTGACCGCGCCGTTCACGCCGATGCTGTTCATGGGCGAGGAGTGGGCGGCGGGCACGCCGTGGCAGTTCTTCACCGACCACACCGACCCGGCGCTGGCGAAGGCGGTGAGCGAGGGCCGGCGCCGGGAGTTCGCGGCGCACGGGTGGGCGGAGCAGGACGTGCCCGACCCGCAGGACCCCGCCACCCGGGACCGCTCCTGCCTGGACTGGTCGGAACCGGAACGTGAGCCGCACGCACGGGTGCTGGACTGGTACCGGCGGCTGCTGGAGCTGCGCCGCGAGCAGCCGGACCTCACCGACCCCGACCTGGCCGACACCAAGGTGGCGTACGACGAGGAGCAGCGCTGGCTCGCCTTCCGGCGCGGTGACGTCCGGGTCGCCGTGAACCTCGGCGACCGGCCGGCCGACATCCCGCTGGGCATCCGCGGCGCCCGCGTCCTGGCCGCCTGGGAGCCGGTCGGCCCCCCGGGTCCGAACGGCGTCCTGCGCCTCCCGTCGGAGTCGGCGGTGGTACTCCTCCAGGAGTGAGGCGGGCACCCCGGAGTACGGGGCCGCCCCCAGGGTCTCCGGGCCGGTGCGGCCCGGCACGCCGTTAGGGGACTCACGCGTGTCCCGGGACCCGTGGACCAGCTCGTGGTCCGGAGCCTCGGCCGCGGGGCCCGAGCACGCCGTACGCGGCGCCACCGGCCTTGCGGCTGACCGCAGGCGCCCGAGCACGCCGTACGCGGCGCCACCGGCCTTGCGGCTGACCGCAGGGAGTGCCGCGCCGCGTGACGACCCCTGCCCCCGGGTGGCCGTCACCGGTCCCGGGTTCGAGTCGAGGTGACCGGCCACGAGCAGGCGCTCGGGCCCCGCCGGCGGAGACCGGATTCGCGCCGCGTGGCCCGACGGCCCCCGAGTCCGAAGGCGGGTCACGGCGCTCGGCCCCGGACAGAGCGGTCGGCCGCGGGACGGGTAGGGTGGTTCGGACTCGGTGGTCGGGCACGGTCACATCGCGCGACACCGACGCCTGGTCTGAAGGCCGGTCACCGGGCGCGGGTGCGGGGGGCCGCGTCGGGCCGGGCGGGGCCGGTTACGGGGCCGCGTCGCTGTCTCTCAGGTCCGTGACGCGTTCCAGCATGATGGGTTCCCAGGCGCGGCGCAGGCGGGTGCGAAGCAGGGGCAGGGACGCCTTGGCGTCGTGGGACAGTGCCTCCGCGAGCTGGACGACGCAGTCGCAGCGGGCCAGCCACAGGCCGCGCAGGCAGGGCCGGGCGCCGTATCCCGCGAGGGTGGCGGCGCGGACGGCGGCCGGGGCCCCGAGCGCGCGGGCCAGTCCCGCGATGTCCTCGGCCGGGTCGCCGATCACCGCCGCGTCCCAGCCGAGAACGCCGCGCACCCGGCCGTCCGCGCCGACCACGAGGTTCCCGCCGGTGAGGGCGTGGTGGACGAGGACCGCCGAGCTGGGCTGGGCGGCGAGCTGGACCGTCGCGGCCGGGGTGAACTGGCGCAGTCGCCCGGCGTCGAACTCGTCGGCCTCGGCGAGCCGTTCGGCGGCCTCCGCGGCGGCCCGGCGCAGCTCCTCCAGGGACCGCGGCGGCACCCGGGGCACGCCCAGCGCCTCGGCCTGCCGGGCCGGCACCTGGTGCAGCCCGGTGAGCAGTCCCGCCAGGTCGGTCTCACCGACGGCGGACACCGTGTTCTCCTCCGCCGTCCCGCCGGGCAGCCGGGTGTCCAGGGTGCACAGCAGACCGGGGGCCCACTCGGTCTGCGCCACCCCGACGGGCAACGCCACCGGGACGTGCGGGCGGACCAGTTCACGCAGCCGCAGCTCGCGGCGGCGGCGGGTACTCGTCGCACGGTCCGGGGCGAGGCGCAGCACGTGCCGGGTGCCGACCCACCACGTGGTGGGCCCGGCCTCCTCGGCGACGGGCCGGAGGTCCGGCTCGGCGGAGGTCGCGTCGCCGGTCTGCCCGGCGTCCTTGAGCAGGGTTCGGGCCAGTCTGCGGACGGTGTCCGCGGTGGGTGTCGGTGCCTGGGTCATGGTCGCGCCATTGCCGTTCGGAGAGGCAGGGTGGGACGGGAGGGGCCGCTCAGTCCACTATGACCATCTCCCGCGTGGTGTCGTTCAGCCGCCGCCCGCCGTCCTCGGTGACCGTCACGATGTCCTCGATGCGCACTCCGAACCGGCCCGGCAGGTAGACGCCGGGTTCGACGGAGAAGCACATGCCGGGGACGAGCGGCTGCTCCTCGCCCTCGATCATGTACGGGGGTTCGTGGGTGGTGACGCCGATGCCGTGCCCGGTGCGGTGGATGAAGTACTCGCCGTACCCGGCGTCGGCGATGACCGCGCGGGCCGCCCGGTCGACGTCCTGGCAGGCCGCCCCGGGCCGCACCGCGCGGAAGCCCGCCTCCTGCGCCGCGCGCACCACGTCGTGCACCCGGCGCTCCTCCTCGGTGGGTTCGCCGACGTGCACCGTGCGGGAGGTGTCGGAGCCGTAGCCGTCCTTCAGCCCGCCGAAGTCGAGGACGACCATGTCGCCGCGCCCGATGCGGCGGTTACCGGCCTCGTGGTGCGGGTTGGCGCCGTTCGGTCCGGAGGCGACGATGGTGAAGTCGACCTGGGAGTGGCCGAAGCGGCGCAGCAGAGCGGCGAGGTCGGCGGCCACCTCGGACTCGAGGCGGCCGGCGAAGGCGACGTTCCTGATCTCCTCGAACGTGGCGTCGGCGGCGGCACCGGCCGCGGCGAGCCGGTCCAGTTCCGCCGGGTCCTTCACGGCGCGGAGCATCGGCAGCGCCTCGGTGAGGGAGACGTACGCGGTGCGGGGCAGCACCTGCTGAAGCCCCAGCAGGTGCAGGGCCCAGGCGTTGTCGCTGACGCCGAACCGTCCCTCGGCGTCCAGCAGCGCGGCGGTGGCGGCGTAGGGGTCCTTGCCGTCGGTCCAGTCGCGCAGGGCGAGGGCGGAGGCGCCGGCGGCGCGTTCGGCGTCGGGTGCCTCCAACGTCGGCACGACGAGCACGGGTTCCCGCCCGGCGGCCAGGACCAGCAGGGTGAGCCGTTCGGTGACGGCGGGGGGCGTGTACCCGGTGAGCCACACCATGTCCGGGCCCGGCGCGACCAGCAGTCCGGCGAGTCCCGCGTCGGCGGCCTGCCGCGCCGCCCGTTCCATGCGGGCCTTGTAGTCGTCAGCGGTGAAGGACGCGGGCGCGGTGCCGGTCATCCGGGGTGCCTCCCAGGGCGGACGTCGGGGCTACGGGCAGCATCCTGCCCGCCGGACGGGTGCGGCGGGCAGCCGGTTCGCGGTGTTCGCCCCGTCGATCCACGCCCGGTCGACGGCACCCCGTTGCCTCACCCCTCGGTCTAATGCTTGGATCATGACCAACCATTAACGGTTCGGCCGAGGAGGCGTACGACCGTGCTCGTACTCGCACACATCAGCGACCTGCACCTGGACGGCAGCGCACGGGCGACGGAGCGGGCCCGCAGGGTGCGCGACAACCTGTGGGGGCTGCCGGTCCCGCCGGACGCGCTGCTGGTGACCGGCGACATCGCGGACCACGGCACCGAGCCCGAGTACGAGGAGGCCGCCGCCCTGCTCGGCCTGCGCGACGGGGACGCACCGTTCCCCGTGCTGACCTGTCCGGGCAACCACGACAGCCGGGGGCCGTACCGCGAGGCGCTGCTGGGCCTGCCGTCGGCCGACGGGCCGGTCAACGAGGTGCGGGTGCTGGACGGCGCCGCCGTGCTGATGTGCGACTCGAGCATTCCGGGCGAGGACGAGGGCGCCCTGGACGAGGCGACCCTCACCTGGATCGAGACCACCCTGGACGGGCTCGACGCGGGGCTTGGTGCGCTGCTCGCCTTCCACCACCCGCCGGTGCCGCTGCACCACCCTCTGCCGGACGCGTATCCGCTGCGCGAACCGGAGCGGCTGGCCGGGCTGCTGGCGCGCCACCCCGAGGTCGTGGCGCTGATCACCGGTCACGCCCACACCCCGGCCGCCACCACGTTCGCCGGCCGGCCGGTGCTGGTGGGGCCGGGCGTCACCTGGACGCTGCGGCTGCCCTGGGAGGGCGAGCAGCCGGCCGACCGGGACGCCCCGGTCGGGCTCGCCTTCCATGTGCTGGACGACGAGGGGCGGCTGACCAGCCACTTCCGGGTGGTCACGTGAGGAGGCCGGGGACGGCCGTCAGCTGCCGGTAGCCGCCGCCCGGGTGGCGCACGGTCAGTGTCACCTCGTCGCCGGGGCGGGCCCGGGCCACGGCACGGGCCAGGTCGGCGGCCGAGTCGACCCGGGTGGACCCGAAGGCCAGCAGCAGGTCGCCCTGTTCCAGACCGGCGGCGGAGCCGGGCCCGGGGACGTGCACGCCGACCACCAGGGCGCCCGGCCCGCTGCCGTCGGCCACCTCCACGCCGAGCCGGGCGGCGACGGGCGCGGCAGGTGCCTGCCGTGGTGCCGGTGCGGAGGGAGCGGGCGCCCCGGCGGCCGGGGACAGGCCCGCCTGCCGCGTCAGCCCGGCGAGTCCGCCCCCGCCGGCCAGGGTGACCCCGAGCACGCCCAGGCCGACGCCGGACAACAGCAGCACCAGGCCCGCCGCCGTGCCCAGCAGCGCGGGCAGCAGCCGCCTCGGCCGCTTCGGGGTGTCGTCCCCGGGAAGGGCCCGCCCGGGAGGGTGCTGCGGCCCGACCCGGTCCCCCGGCATCGGCCGGGGCCGCAGTACAGGTTGTTCCATGGTGTCGCCTCCGCCGGACGTGCCGGCCGTCAGGGGGACCGCCCGAGGTCGGGGCCGGCCGTCAGACGAGAACGGGGGGTGCCGGTGAGCGGTGGGCCACGAACCCGTGCACCCGGCCGGAGAGGTACTCGTCCTTGTACCGGTCGACGTTGCGGTGCCAGTTGAGGATGCCCGCCATCCAGTTCTGGAGGTCGGTCACATAACCGCGCATGACCGTCCGCGCCTCCTCCGACAGCTGGAAGTCGTCGTAGACCACGGGCAGTTCATGCTCCACGACGTGCTCGAACTGGCGCATGCGCTGGTTCATCAGGTCCGCGACCACGGACAGCGCGGTCGGGTAGTCGATGCCGAAGAAGTTCTGCACGACGAGGACCGCGTTGTGCATCTCGCCCTCGAACTCGATCTCCTTCTGGTACGAGAAGACGTCGTTGAGCAGGCAGGCGTAGTCGATGGCCGCGTTCTCCAGGGAGCGGACCGGTCCGGTGCGGTAGACCTCGGGCGGGACCGCCGGTCCGTGTCCGGCGCGGCACAGCCCCAGAGTGAGGTCGGAGCCGAAGGTGGCGCGGCGCATCTCCAGGTAGTCGACCGGGTCCGGGACGCGGTTCTGGATCTGGTTGGACAGCTCCCACACCCATGACTCGGTCATCGTGTCGACGGCCGCCCTCAGGGGCCGCCGCTGCTCGGGGGTCATGCCGGCCGTGGTGCGGGCCCACAGGTCGGTCAGGGACCGCTCCATGGCGTTGGCGGGGGGCGGGACCTCCTCGCCGTCCAGCGGCATGCAGGCCGACAGGCGGGCGGTGGTCAGCCGGGCGGCGGCCAGGTCCCGGCGGTGGCCGTAGACCAGCGGGTAGTAGTCGTCGCCGTAGGTGCCGAAGGCCAGCCAGCCGGAGGCGAGGTCGAGCTGCTCCTGGGTGGCGTCCGGGTCCAGGCCCGCCGCGCACAGGGGCAGGTCGCAGCTGGCGAGCTTGTCCTCGTCCCAGACGCCCTCGCCGAGGATGCCCATGCGGTGCGACCACTCCAGCAGGTGCCGCCGTGATCCGTCGAGGGCGGGGCTGAGGGTCAGCGGGAACGGCATCCGGATGTCCGGGATGACCGACGGCCCGACCTTCTGGTACGGCACGTGCCGGTACGGGCGCAGCCGCTCGGCGCCGGCCCTGGCCAGCAGCGCGCCGACGTCGGCGGCGGACGTGCCGGGGCCGGTGAGGGACTGCCAGGAGGCGCCGTGCCGGGCGTTCTCGTTCATGTAGCGGCTGGAGCGCTTGTGCCATTCGTGGCCGCCGGACTGCCAGTCCTGCAGGCCCTTCGCGTACGCGGCGACGGCCGCGGTCTCGGGCGGGGTGAGCCCGTTCTCCAGGGCGACGGCGGGGACCTCGGTGAAGGCCGTGTGCTCGAACTGGTGCAGCCGCGAGGTGAGGACGTCGTTGACCAGGTCGGCGGCCTCCTGGGTGGTGCAGCCGAAGAAGGTCTCCAGGACGAGGACGCCGTTGCTCAGCTCGCCCTCGTCCTCGACCTCCCGCTGGTAGGAGAACAGGTCGTTGCGCAGGTGCACGGCGTCGGAGAACGTCTCCATGAGCACCCGCAGCGGGCGGGTACCGGCGACGGCGGCCGGTACCTCGGCGGTGGCGTACTCCACGAGTCCGGCCGACCAGGGGGCGCCGCCCACCTTGCGGCGCATCTCGATGTACTCGACGGGGTTGGCGATCCGCCCCTCGTTGATGTTGGACAGCTCCCACAGGGACTCGTTGAGGAGGTGCTCGGTGGCGACGGCGAAACGGCGGCGCCAGTCCGCGGACATGGCCGGCACGGTGCGCGCCCACAGGTCGGCCAGGCCCGCCTCGACGGGGTTCTCCGGCGCCGGGACGGGAGTCCCGGGCTCCAGGGGCATGAACAGCGGCAGCCGGTCCAGATGGGCCTTGCCGCCGACGCGGTCCTGGGTGCGCTTGTACTTCTCCAGGAAGTGGTCGTCGAAGAAGAACACCCACACGTACCAGTCGGTGATCAGGGACAGCGCGGGGCCGTCGCAGTCGGGGTGCGTGTAGGCGCAGAGCAGGCCGTAGTCGTGCGCGTCGAGATCGGCCTGCTCCCAGACCCCGCTGCCTTCCAGCATGCCCATCTCGCGCGCCCAGGCCGTGGAGTGGGCCCGGGCCTGGTCCACGTGCGGATTGAGGCGCGCGGGGTGCGGCATGTAGAAGTGCGGGAGTTCGAAGGGCTGCGTCATGGCCGGGGGCTACCCGCGCCGCTCCGGCCGCATCCGCCGGCCGTCTCGTGATCACACCTTCGCGTGAACCGTGCCCGGAAACGGGAGTTGAGGGCTCAGGTCCGTACCTGGACCAGCGCGTGGGTGCCACCGGTGCGCCAGCGCTGCCCCTCCTCCGCGACCAGCGCCGCCTCCGTCCCGGGTTCCAGTCCGGTGATCACGTCGGACTTCAGGGTGCGCAGAGCGGCGACCGGTCCCGGGAAGTAGGCGGTGACGCCGGCGAACGAGGTGGTCGGGGGCCAGTACCGGTCGCCCACCAGGCGGCGGTAGTTGAGGTCGCCCTTGAGGACGGTGACGGTCGCGGCGGCGAAGTCGGCGCGCAGGTCGTCCGGCATGTCGGAGTACGGCAGGGGAGCGCAGGAGAAGGGGTGGGCGCGCAGGACGAGCCGGCCGTCGGTGAGGGCGGCGCGCAGGCCCTGTCCGTACACCCTGGCGGCCCCCTTGGCGCCGGTGAGCCGGTGCACGGCGTCGAGGACGTCGGCCGTGGTGGCGTCGGAGACGTAGTACGGGTGCGGCTTGACGTGCAGCACCGCGCGGGCGACGCGGCCGTGGGCCAGCAGGTGGGCGATCAGCAGCAGGTCCGGGACGAGTTCGCGGCCCGCGTTGTCGGCGACCAGGCACAGGGTGCCGGCGGGGGAGCCGTCGAGCAGCGCCCACAGGAGCTCGCTGTCGTCGGCCACCAACGCGGGGACGGCGGTGGTCTCCTCGGCGCCCTCGGCGGACAGGCGGAAGCCGAGGTCGGCGCGGTTGCCCCAGAGGGAGCCGTGCAGCAGGGCGCGGGCCCGCTCGTCCTCGGGGCGGCCCTCCAGGTCGTCGAGCGCGGCCAGTTCCTCGTCCGTGGCGGGCGCGTCGAGCTCGGCGAGCTTGGCGGGGCGGAAGGGGTCGATGCCCTGCCAGGGGCCGGGCGCGAAGTAGCCCACCGCGTGCAGCAGCTGACGGTAGAACCAGCTCTCTGACCACAGCCAGGGCACGTCGTACCAGGAGCGGCCGGCGTGGGCGTCCATGCCCCAGGCGGCCCAGCGGTCGCGGTCGTGGGCGTCGGCGGGCAGGGGGGTGATGGTGCCCTCGGTGCAGTTCGCCAGCAGGGCGTCGAGCGCGCGTCGCTGACCGGGCCCGTACGGGAGGGCCTCGGCGATCTGCCGGAGGATCGCGGGATGCCGCTCGGCCAGCACGCCGTGCGGGAAGGTGCCGGGCTCGTCGGCGACGATCACGGGGGCGGCGGGGATCTCGGACATGGGGCTCACCGTAACCCGGGGGCGCACGGCGCGCCGGGCGTCACAGGGGTGCGATCTCCCGTTCCAGCCGTGCGGCCAGGGAGAGGTAACGGGCGCGGCGGGTCACGGGGACCAGGGCGCGGACCAGGAGTTGCCACATCTCGGCCGTGCGGCGGGGCTGGCGGGTGACGTCCTCCCGGGTCCGGCCGACCACCCGGGTGCCGACGAAGAAGCAGACGAGGGAGTGGGCGACGACGTCGATGTCGACGTCCGGCTGGACGTCGGACTCCTCGACGGCACCCTCCAGCCGGGCCGTGACGATGTCGAGCCATTCGGTGAAGGGATGGCTGAGCGGCGGGCGTGGCCGGGTGCCGCCGGTGGCCAGGCGCAGTCCGGCCCGCAGCACGGGGTCCTCGGCGGACATCCTGGCCACGCAGAAGGTCAGGCGCATCAGCGCCTCCAGGGAGGTACGGCCGCGGGTCGCGGTGTCCCGGGCCAGCCGGCGGCAGGTCGCGGACTGGAGCTCGAGGACGGCGTGGGCGAGGTCCTCCTTGGCGGCGAAGTGGAAGTACAACGCCCCTTTGGTGACCCGGGCGTGCTCGACGACGTCGCTGAGACTGGTCGACTCGTAGCCCTGCCGGTCGAACAGGTCGGCGGCGGCCGTGATGATCGTCGCGCGCGTCTTCTCGGCGCGTACCTGCCTTGCCATCGACTGCGCTCCTGTGGCCGGAAAGCAACGGTCCATGCCGTTTGTTTTAACGCCCTGTACACGATAACTCACTGTGCGCGGGCAATCATCACCCCGTCTGACGGGAGCAGTTGAACAAGAGGAGCAAAAGCGGCGTACGTCGCGGAGTGAAACAGCGCGCCGGGTCCGCGCACGCCGTGCCGGGCCTTTCGGACCGGAGCCCCGCCGACCCGCACCGCCGCTGCTCACGGTTCATCACAATGCGGCAGCGGCGCCTCACTTCGCGTGGCTGTTCACTTGACGACCAGTGGTTCCACGCGGTTGGCTCCGGCCAGCGAGAGTCACCCGGTCGGCCGCACCCCGCGGTGGTCCGGATCCGTCCGTGCTCTCCCCTGCACTTGCTCTGCCGCACAGCGAGGTCCGCGCTCCTCATGAACACTCGTCCCCCCTCCCGCCGCATCCCGAGACGCCGTACGGCGGTCGTGGCGGTCACCATCGGCCTGCTGACGGCCGGCTGTTCCGCCTCCGGGGCGGACGAGGGGCCCTCGGAGGCGGCGGGCGGCACCGGGGGGATGCGGGTCGCCCTGGTCACCCACGGCAGCGAGGGTGACGTCTTCTGGGACCGGGTACGCAAGGGCGCCGAGGCGGCGGCCGCCCGGGACGGCATCGAGCTGACCTACCTCAGCGACCCGGACGGGGCGGGCCAGGCGGACCTGGTGCGCCAGGCGGTCCGGGACGGCGTCGACGGCATCGCGCTGACCCTGGCCAAGCCGCAGGCGATGAAGGGCCCGGTCAACGAGGCGCGGGCCGCCGACATCCCCGTGGTCGGACTCAACTCGGGCCTCGACTCGTGGGAGAAGGCCGGACTGCTGGCCTTCTTCGGCCAGGACGAGAGCCTGGCGGGCCGGGCCGTCGGCGAGAAGCTGAACGACCTGAAGGCCAAGCACACCCTGTGCGTCGTCCACGAGCGCGGCAACGTCGGCCTGGAGGCCCGCTGCGCCGGGGTGAAGAAGACGTTCCGCGGCACGACCGAGAACCTCTACGTGGACGGCACGGACGAGCGGGCCGTCTCCGGCATCGTCACGGCCCGGCTGCGCCAGGACCCGACCATCGACCAGGTCGTCACCAACGGGGCCGACTTCGCGCTCACCGCGGTCGAGGCGGCGGCGGAGGCGGAGAGCGACGCCGCCGTCGCCACGTTCGACCTCAACGAGGACCTGGTGGACGCCGTGCGCGGCGGCACCGTGCGGTTCGCCGTCGACCAGCAGCCCTACCTGCAGGGCTACCTCGCCGTGGACGCGCTGCACCTGTACCGGACCAACGGCAACGTCAGCGGCGGCGGGGTCGCGCCCGTCCTGACCGGGCCGGCGTTCGTCACCAAGACGGAGGCGGACTCGGTCGCCCGGTTCGCCGCCGCCGGAACCCGCTGACGGGCCTCCCGTGCGTACCGTCCCCACCACCCGACCGCTCTAGGACCACGATGTCTCCTCGGACAGGTGCCCGGCGCCGTCTCGGCTCCATACGCCTCTCGTTGATCCTGCTCGCCCTGGTGCCCTGCGTCACCCTCGCGGCCCTGTGGGGCCTGACGACGATCCGCATGTTCTCCGAGGGTCTGGAGTTGCGCTCGCAGACCCGGTTGAGCCGCGACACCGGCGCGATGGGCACCCACGCCACGCTCGCCCTGCAGCGGGAACGGCGCCTGACCGCGGCCTGGCTGGCCGGGCCGGGAGGGTCGCGGTCCGCGCTGGACGCCCAGCGCCGGACCACCGACGGGTCGGTGGCGCGGCTGATGGGGCAGGCCGACGCGATCGCCGAGGCCCCGGCGCGCGTCTCGGACCGGCTGTACTCGGTGCTCGGCTCGGTGGGCAGCCTGGAGTACTACCGGGACCAGATCGACGGCCCCCGCGACATCACCGCGGAGGAGGCGCTGGAGCAGTACACCTCGATCATCGACGACCAGATCCACGCCTTCCAGGAGCTGTCCCAGGTCGACGACGGCGACCTGACCTCCCAGGCGCAGCCGCTGGTGGCGCTGGAGCACGCGGCGGAGCTGGTCTCCCGGGAGGACGCGCTGCTCACGCTGGCGTGGCCGTCGGGCCGTCTCGACGCCGAGCGCCGGCAGGAGTTCGCCGCGCTGGTGCACACCCGGCGCTGGCTGGTCGGGGACCAGATCGTGCCGTCGCTCAGCGGCGGCCTCAAGACGCAGGCCGAGGAGATCCTGCAGAGCCCCGCGTGGCGGGCGCTGGAGGCGGTGGAGGACCAGGTGCTGGCCACCCCGGCCGAGGGGGAGGCGGGCGAGACCGAGCTGCCGGACCTGAAGGACCGCTGGGACGAGGCCATGGACACGGTCACCCCGCGCTACAGCACCATGATCCGGCAGCAGACCGACGCGCTGCTCAGCCGCAGCGCGGACGAGGCCCGCAGCCTGCTGGTGACGGCCGCGTCGCTGAGCGCCGCCGGGCTGCTCGCGCTGCTGCTGTGCGTGGGGCTGTCCTGGCGCATCACCCGCTCGCTGTCCCGCCGGCTGCGCGGGCTGCGGCTCGCGACCCTGGGCCTGGCGCAGGAGCGGCTGCCCGACGTGGTGGCGCGGCTGGAGCGGGGCGAGAAGGTCGACGCCGAGTCGGCGACCACCCCCCTGGACTACGGTCACGACGAACTCGGGCAGGTGGCGCAGGCGTTCAACACCGCGCAGCGCACCGCCGTGCACACCGCCGTCGAACTCGCCGACACCCGGCGCGGCTTCCAGAAGATCATCCTGGGAATCGCGCGGCAGAGCCAGAATCTGGTCAACCTCCAGCTCAGCAAGCTCGACGCGCTGGAACGCCGGCACACCGACCCCGAGGTTCTCAAGGGCCTGTACGAACTGGACTCCGCGGCCAGCCAGTTGCGCCGGTACGAGGAGAACCTGGTCATCGTCAGCGGTGAGCGTCCCGGACGCACCTGGAGCGAACCGGTCGCGCTGATCGACATCCTGCGCAGTGCCGTCGGCGAAGTGGCCGAGTACCAGCGGGTGGAGGTGTTCACCGACGAGGAGGTGGCACTCGCGCCGCCGGCGGTCGCCGACGTGATCCACCTGCTGGCCGAACTGATCGACAACGCCACCGTGTACTCGCCGGCGCCCGGCCCCGTCACGGTGCGCGCGGCGATGGTGGCCAAGGGCCTCGCCGTGGAGGTCGAGGACCGGGGCCTCGGCATGTCGGAGGAGGACTACGACTCCCTCAACGGCCAGTTGGCCCGGCCCCCGCAGTTCGACGTGGTGGCGCTCGCCGACGACCTGCGCCTCGGCATGTTCGTGATCTCCCAGCTCGCGCACCGGCACGGCATCACCGTCACCCTGCGCCCGTCGCCGTACGGCGGGACGACCGCGATCGTGCTGGTCCCGCACGACGTCGTGGTCCGCGACGCCGGGGCCGCCGACGGCACGGCGGGCGCCGGGAAGCCCGACGACGCGGACGGTGCGCCCGAGACGCGCGCCGCCCGCCGGGCGGCGGACGCCGTCGCCCCGGCCGCCGCGCCCCGGATCCCCGCCCCGCAGCGGCCCGTTCCCGCGCGGGAGAACGACGCGGCCGTCCCGGGCTCCGGCGGGCTCGCCCCGCTCCCCCGCCGGGTGCCGCAGACCAGCCTGGCCGCCGAACTGCTCGAGGAGCCGGCGCCCGGGCAGGAGCCCGAGGACGCGTCCGACGAGGAGTTCACCGCGGAACGCGCCGCCTCCTCCCTCGGGGGCTTCCAGCGCGGCACGTCCAAGGCCCGGGGAGCCGTCGACGGCGCTCCCGAGGGCGACGACCGCGCCGCACCGGACGAGAAGCCGGACCACGAGGACACCCCACAGGACCCGACGCGCGTGCCCGCCTCCTCCTCCGGGCACCCGACCCCGACCGCTGACGCCGACCGCTGAACGCCGACGAAGGAACACCGCCATGACACGCCCCCTGCCCGCCACCCACACCCAGCTGGACCAGCTGCTGACCGGACTCGTGGAACGGGTCGCCGACGTGAACCAGGCCGTGGTCCTCTCCGAGGACGGCCTGGTGGTCAGCAAGTCCACCGGCTTCCTGCGCGACGACGCCGAGCGCCTGGCCGCCACCGCGTCCGGTCTGATGAGCCTCAGCAAGGGCGTCAGCATGGACTTCCGCGGCGGCCCGGTGCGCCAGGCGCTCATCGAGATGGCGCAGAGCTACCTGATCCTCACCTCGGCGGGACCCGGCGCCCACCTGGTGGTGCTGACGGGTCCGAAGGCGGACGTCGGCGTGGTGGCGTACCAGATGAACATGCTGGTGAAGAAGATCGGCGAGCACCTCAGCGCGGCCCCGCGGGACGCCGGCGGTCCCGCCGTCGACCCAGGCGTGTGACGTGGGCGGCAGCGACTCGGCGGGCCGGCTGGTACGGCCGTTCACCCTGACCGGGGGCCGCACCCGGCCGAGCCGCGCCGACTTCACGCTCATCACGACGGTGACGGCGGCGGACCCGCAGCCGGAGACGGCCGCCCGGCCGCAGCCGGAGCACACGCGGATCCTGCGGCTGTGCGCGGAGCCGGTGGCGGTCGCCGAGCTCGCCGCGCGGCTCGACCTGCCGGTGAGCGTGGTCGTCATCATGCTCTCCGACCTGCTGGAGGCGGGCCGGATCACCGTCCGCGCGCCGCGTTCCGTCACCACCCCGGATCCGGACCTGCTGCAGAAAGTGAGGGAGGGCCTTGGCCGGCTCTGACACCACCGCCCGGGCGTCCGCGGACCGCGGGGCGCCCGACACGGTCAAGATCCTGATCGCCGGCGGCTTCGGCGTGGGCAAGACGACCATGGTCGGCTCGGTCAGCGAGATCAGGCCGCTGCGCACCGAGGAGTCGCTCACCATGGCGGGCCTGGACGTCGACGACCTGGACGGCGTCGAGGAGAAACGTGTCACCACGGTCGCGATGGACTTCGGGCGGATCACCGTCTCCGACGACCTAGTGCTGTACCTGTTCGGCACGCCGGGACAACAGCGGTTCTGGTTCATGTGGAACGACCTGGCCCTCGGCGCGCTGGGCGCGGTGGTCCTGGTCGACGTGCGCAGGCCCAAGTCGAGTTTCGCCGCGATCGACTTCTTCGAGCGGCGGGGCATCCCGTTCGTGGTCGCCGTCAACGGCTTCCACGGCGAGCACCCGTACCCGGTGGAGGACATCCGGGAGGCGCTGACGCTGCCCGCGGCGGTGCCCGTGCTGCTGTGCGACGCACGGGAGCGGGAGTCCTCCCGGGACGTGCTGATCGCGCTCATCGACCTGCTGATCGCGCAGGCGGCCGCGGTGGGCTGAGCGCGGCCGTGGGGTGCGGCCGGGTGAGCGCGGCCGTGGGGTGCGGCGGACCGCCGCACCCCAGGGTGCGCCTCAGGCGAGACCGGCGGACTTCAGCCAGGCCTTGGCCACGTCCAGCGGGTCCTTCTTCTCCAGCTGCACCTGGGCGTCCAGGTCGAGGAGCGTCTTGGTGTCCAGCTTCGCGGAGACCGCGTTCAGGGCCTCGACGCCCTCCTTCGACAGCCCGTCCTTGCGGACCAGCGGGGTGACGTTGGCGAACCCGAAGAGGTTCTCCGGGTCCTTCAGGACGACGAACTTCTCCTTCACGATCGTCGGGTCGGTCGTGAAGACGTCGGCCGCCTGCACCTCGTTCTGCGCGAGGGCCGCCTGGGTCAGCGGGCCGCCCGCGTCCAGCGCCTTGAAGGTTTTGAACTTCAGCCCGTAGACGGCCTCCAGGCCCTTGAGGCCCTGCTGCCGGGTCTGGAACTCGGGCGAGCCGCCGATCGCCAGCTCGGGCGCGATGTCCTTGAGGTCGGCGAGCGTGGACTCGGCGGTCAGTCCGTACTTCTTCGCCGTCGCCGCGTTGACGCTGACCGAGTCCTTGTCCTCGGCCGGCGAGGACTCCAGCAGGGTCAGCTGCTTGTCCAGCTTGGCCTTCGCCGCCTCGTTGACCGCGTCGGCGGAGGTCTGCTCCGCGTCGGCGTCGAGGTAGGCGAGGAGGGAGCCGTTGTACTCCGGAAGGACCGTCACCGAGCCGTTCCTCATCAGCCCGTACGTGGTCTCACGGCTGCCGATGTTGTGCTTGTAGGTGACCTTCAGGCCCTTGGCGCGCAGCGCCTCGCCGTAGATGTCGGCGAGCAGGGTGGACTCGGCGAAGTTGTTCGAGCCGACGACGACGGTGCCGGCGTCGGCCTTCTCGCCGTCGAGCGGGTTCTCGGAGGTGTCACCGGAGGAACAGCCCGCGAGCAGCGCCGCCGCGGCGGCGAGCGCGACGGCCGCCGCCCCGGTGTGCCTCTTGGTGGGTCTGCAGCTCTTCGCCGTGGAAATCATTCACCGATCCAATCCAGCCGTTTCACGGTCAGTCAAGACCGTTGGGGTTACGTTTTTCGCACAGCTGATCGAATGTCAGCGGCGGCGCACTCCGGGTGACACCGCGAGGCGCCCCGCGGCCCAGAACAGCGCGAGGGTGACCAGCGCCAGGACCGCCACCAGCGTCGCGCCGCCGACGACCTTCTCGTAGTCGCGCTGGTAGAGCCCGTCGATGATGTACCGGCCCAGCCCGCCGAGGCTGACGTACGCGGCGATGGTGGCCGTGGACACGATCTGGATGGCGGCGGACCGCAGCCCGCCGAGGATCAGCGGCAGGGCCACCGGCACCTCCACCCGGAACAGGATCCGCGACTCGTGCATGCCCATGCCGCGGGCCGCGTCCACCGGCGCGGGGTCGACGGTGCGGACCGCCTCGTACGTGGTCACCAGGATCGGCGGCACGGCCAGCACGACCAGCGGGATCATGACGGGCAGCAGCCCGAAGCCGATCAGCAGGACGGCCAGCACCAGCAGTCCGAAACTGGGCAGCGCGCGGGCCGCGTTCGCGACGAAGGCGATCACGTTCCCGCCGCGTCCGGTGTGGCCGGTCAGCAGCCCGACGGGCAGGCCGATCGCGGCGGCGATCGCGAGGGCCAGCAGCGAGTACTGGACGTGCTCCACGAAGCGCGTGGGGATGCCGTCGTAGCCGTGCCAGTGGGCGTTGTCGCTGAAGAACGCCTGGACGAAGTTGAGGACGTTCACCGGGCGGCACCCTTCGCGAGGAGTTCCTCACGCGGCGACGCGGCCTGTTTCCGGCCGGGCATCCAGGGCGTCAGCACCCGGCGCAGGGCGACCAGCGCGACGTCGCACAGGATCGCCAGGGCCGCGGTGGTGAGCACGGCGTTCATAGCGAGTTCGGGCCGGTCGTACTTCTGCGCGGCGGCCAGCAGGTTGCCGAGGGCGCCCTGGTTGCCGATGAGGGCGCCGACGCTCACCAGGGAGATGCTGGACGCGGTGGCGACCCGCAGCCCGGCGATGATCGCGGGCGCGGCGATGGGCAACTGCACCTGGGCGTAGCGCCGTACCGGGCCGAAGCCCATGGCGGTGGCCGCGGCGAGGGTCTCGTCGGGCACCGAGCGCACGCCGTCGACGATCGCCGGGACCAGCACCACCAGGCTGTACAGGGCCAGCGGGATCATCACGGTCAGCTCGGTCTGGCCGGTGTAGTCGATGAGCACCACGAAGAACGCCAGGGACGGCACCGCGTACAGCACGGTCGTCACACCGAGCACCGGCGGGTACAGCCAGCGGAACCGGCCGCACAGCAGCGCCAGCGGCAGCGCGAGGAGCAGCCCGGCGGCCACCGGCAGCAGGGCCTCGCGCAGGTGCAGCCCGACCAGGCCGGCCCAGCTGTGCTGGAGGTCGCTGGGGATGTCGAAGAAGCCGCTCATCCGGCGACCTTCTCGTCCTCGCCGCGCGCCGACGCGGGGGCGTCCGCGGAGGCCCCGGCGGGCGCGGTGCCGGCCGCCGTGTGGGCGGCGCGGATCGCCTCGCCGATGGTCTGCTGGGAGACCACCCCGGTCGCCCGGCCGTCACCGTCCACGGCGACCGCCCAGCCGGTGGGCGAGAGGACCGCGCAGTCGAGCGCGACCCGCAGCGAGTCCGTACCGGGCCGGAACGGGCGCCCGTACGGCAGGAGCTGACCGGAGTCGCCGGTGCTCCCGCGCTCCCGCCAGCCGAGCGGGCGTCCGTCGGCGTCGGTCACCAGCACGTACGGGGTCCGGGCGGCGGTGAGGCGTGCGGCGGGCGCGTCGGCCGGGACCACGGCGTCGGTGGTCAGCTCCAGCGCCTCGGAGGTGAAGAAGGACAGCCGGCGGATGCCCCGGTCGGCGCCGAGGAAGTCCTCGACGAAGCCGTCCGCGGGGTTCGACAGCAGCTCGGCGGGCGGGGCGTACTGGGCGAGCCGGCCGCCCTCGCGCAGCACGGCGACCATGGTGCCGAGCTTGATCGCCTCGTCGATGTCGTGGGTGACGAAGACGATGGTCTTGCCCAGTTCGTCCTGGATGCGCAGCAGTTCGTCCTGCAGCCCCTTGCGGACCACCGGGTCGACGGCCGAGAACGGCTCGTCCATCAGCAGCACCGGCGGGTCCGCGGCGAGCGCCCGCGCCACCCCGACGCGCTGCTGCTGGCCGCCGGAGAGCTGGTACGGGTACCGCTTCGCGAGCGAGGTGTCCAGGCCCACCCGCTCCATCAGCTCGGCCGCCCGCTCCCGGGCACGCTGCTTGCCCCAGCCGAGCATGCGGGGGACGGTCGCGATGTTGTCGACGATCGTGCGGTGCTGGAAGAGGCCCGCGTTCTGGATGACGTACCCCATGGAGCGGCGCAGGGTGGTGACCGGCTGCCGCTGCACGTCCTCGCCGTCGAGGAGGATCGTCCCCTCGGTGGGCTCGACCATCCGGTTGATCATGCGGAGGGTGGTCGTCTTGCCGCAGCCCGAGGGTCCGACGAGGACGGTGATCGAGCGGTCCGGGATCTCCAGCGACAGCCGGTCGACCGCCACCGTGCCGTCCGGGTACCGCTTCGTGACTGAGTCGATCCGTATCAAGACGCCGCTTGCCCTTCGGGTGGCTGAGGATGGTCGGCCGGGGTCGACCGCGCCGCGTGCCGGTCGAGTGTAGACGGCGGCACCGACGACACCCCCGGGGTCACGGGACCCCGGCGGCGGGGGCGGCCGAGGGCCAGGGCCGCACCTGCCCGGAACCCGGCGGGCCAAACCACCTGCTCCGCACGGGCCGCCGCCCGCACCCTGTCGGCCGGCTGTCGGTTCGCTGTCGATCAGGCTCCGGTCGTGCGGGGGCCTCGGGCGCGGGCGGTGCCGTGCCGCAGTATGGGCCCGTGGACAGAGTGCGCGTACTCGTGGTGGACGACGACCCTCCGATAGCCGACCTGGTGGCGACGGTCGCCCGGTACGAGGGCTGGGAGGCGGTCACCGCCCACTCGGGCGAGGAGGCGCTGCGCCGCGCCGCCGCGTTCCGCCCGGACATCGTGGTGCTGGACCTGATGCTGCCGGACGTCGACGGCTTCGGGGTGCTGGACGGGCTGCGCAGCTCGGGGCGGATGGTGCCGGTGGTGTTCCTCACCGCCCGGGACGGGGTCGCCGACCGGGTGGCCGGGCTGACCCGGGGCGGCGACGACTACCTGGTCAAGCCGTTCGCCGTGGAGGAGCTGATGGCGCGGCTGCGTACGGTGCTGCGGCGCAGCGCGGGCCCGGACTTCCGGCGGTCGGTGCTGCGGGTGGGGGACCTGTCGCTGGACGAGGACACCCGGGAGGTGCGGCGGGGCGAGCACCTGCTGGCGCTCACCCCGACCGAGTACGAGGTGCTGCGCTATCTGATGCGCCGCTCGCCGACCGTGCTGACGAAGGCGCAGATCCTCGACCACGTGTGGGAGTACGGCTTCGGCGGCCGGGCGAACGTGGTGGAGCTGGTGGTCAGCCGGCTGCGGCGCAAGCTGGACGCCACCGGCGCGCCGCTGATCCGGACCGTGCGGGGCTTCGGGTACGTGATCCGGCAGGCGGCGGAGTGAGGGCGGCGGCCCGGCGGCTGCGGGACGCCCACCGGCGGATGCGGCTGGGCACCCGGCTGGCGCTGGGCCTCGGGGTGCTGTCCCTCGCGGTGTTCGCGGTCGTCGGCACGGCGCTCACCGCCTACATGCGGGACTACCTCGAGCGGCAGCTCGGCGACCAGCTGAAGCTGATCCAGACCGTGCAGGCCAAGGACGCGGCGGCGCACGGCACGGTGCGGCGCAAGCCGTACTACGGCTGGTACACGGCGGTGTACGACGTCACCGGCGACGCGGTCCGTCTGCGCCGGCCCGCCGACGTACCCGCGGACACCGGGCCGCTCGCCGACCTCGCGCGGGCCATGGCGCACTCCGACACGGAACTGATGCGCACCGCGCGGATCGACGGGGAGGGCACGTACCGGCTGCGTGGCTGCGAGGTGGAGCCGGGAGTGGTGCTGGTGAGCGCCGCTCCCGTGGAGGACGTCGAGAAGACCGTCGAACGGCTGGTCACCGTGCAGGTCGTGGTGTTCGCGCTCGCGCTGGCGGCGCTGGTGGTGTTCGGACGGCGGATGCTGCGGCGCGGGCTGAAACCGCTGAGCGACATGGCGCACACCGCGCACGGCATCGCCTCGCACGACCTGACCGAGTCGGCGGCCCGGCTGCCGCTGCGCGCGGACGGACGCGACGGCGGGCGTGAGGTGGCGGAACTGCGCACGGCGTTCAACACGATGCTGGAGCACATCGACGACTCGCTCGCGGTCCGCGCGGAGGCCGAGCAGCGGCTGCGCCGCTTCGTCGCGGACGCCTCGCACGAACTGCGCACCCCGCTGATGTCGGTGCGCGGCTACGCGGACCTGTTCCAGTACGCCGCCGCGAACGAGCCAGCCGAACGGGAGCGGCACCTGGCCCGGCTGCGGGCCGAGGCCGCGCGGATGGGTGTCCTGCTGGACGACCTGCTGCTGCTCGCCCGGCTGGACGCGGCGGAGGCGGAGGCGCCGCTGCGTACGGCCGACACGGATCTGACGGAGCTGGTGCAGCAGGCCGCGGACGCGTTCCGGGCGGCGCGCCCGACGCATCCGCTCACGGTCACGGCCCGGGCCCCCGGCCCGCCGGTGCTGCGGCTCGATCCGCAGCGGGTGCGGCAGGTGCTGGACAACCTGCTGGCCAACGCGGCCGTGCACACCCCGGCCGGCACCCCGGTGTCCGTGGAGGTCTCGGTCTCCGGTGACACGGCCCTGGTACGGGTCACCGACGCGGGCCCCGGCATCCCGGCGGAGGACCGGGAGCGGGTCTTCGACCGCTTCCACCGCGTCGACAAGGCCCGCAGCCGGGACCGTGGCGGCAGCGGCCTGGGTCTGTCGGTCGCCCGCTCCCTGGTCCGCGCCCACGGCGGCGACATCACGCTGACCGCCGGGCCGGGGGCGACGGTCTTCACCGTACGGCTGCCGCTGCGAGGGGTGTGCTGAGGTCCCGGGCGCCCACCCGGCCGGCGGCCCACGGGTCTTACGGACCCGTGACGTGCCGGGCGTGGAGCCGGTTCGGGGTCGGGCGCGGGCTTAGCGTGAGGGCATGCGTGTACTGGTCACCGGCGGTGCCGGGTTCATCGGGTCCACCGTCGTGACGGCGCTGCGGGAGCGCGGGCACGAACCCGTGGTGTTCGACGTCCGTACCGATCCGGGGGCGGACGTCCGCTCACCGGGCGCGGTGCGCGCGGCGCTCGACGGGGTGGACGCCGTCTGCCACCAGGCGGCGATGGTCGGCCTCGGCACGGGCTTCGGCGACGCGCCGGAGTACGTCTCCCGCAACGACCTGGGGACGGCCGTCCTGCTGGCCGCGACGGCCGACGCGGGCGTACGGCGGCTGGTGCTGGCCGGCTCGATGGTGGTGTACGGCGAGGGCCGTTACGTCTGTGCCGGGCACGGCGTGGTGCGGCCGGGGCCGCGTGCCGAGGAGGACCTGGCGGCCGGACGGTTCGAGCCCCGGTGCCCGGTGTGCGGTGCCGCCCTGGAGCCGGGCCTGGTCGGCGAGGACGCCCCGGTAGACCCGCGCAACGTGTACGCCACCACCAAGCTGGCGCAGGAGCACCTGGCCGCCGCGTGGGCCCGCGCGACGGGCGGCTCGGCGGTGTCGCTGCGCTACCACAACGTGTACGGCCCGGGGATGCCCCGGGACACCCCGTACGCCGGGGTCGCGTCCTTCTTCCGCTCGGCCCTGGCCCGCGGCGAGGCCCCGCGGGTCTTCGAGGACGGCGGCCAGCGCCGGGACTTCGTCCACGTCCGGGACGTCGCCTCGGCCAACGTGACGGCGCTGGAGGCGGACGCGGCCGCCGGGGCCCTCACGGCGTACAACACGGGCAGCGGTACGCCCCACACGGTGGGCGAGATGGCCCGCGCCCTGGCCGACGCCTGCGGCGGCCCGGAGCCCGTCGTCACCGGTGAGTACCGCCTCGGCGACGTCCGCCACATCACCGCGGACTCCACCCGCCTACGCACCGACCTCGGCTGGACCCCGCACATCACCTTCGAGCACGGCATGAGGGAGTTCGCCCAGGCCCCCTTGCAAGAAACCTGACTCCAAGGCGCCCCCGAAGGGGCGCGGGGAACTGCGCGCCAAGCCAGCCCCACCCGCTCGCGGGCGAACAAGCCCAACGGGCACACGCCCTCCAGGGGCGCGGGGAACTGCGCACCCGCCTCAGACCTCCGCGGGCAACGTCACCTCGAACCGGCACCCTCCCCTGACATTACGGACGGACGCCGTACCCCGGTGCGCCTCGACAATCCCCCGCACGATCGCAAGCCCGAGTCCCGCCCCCGCCGGAGGCGTCCGCGCATGCGTCCCCCGCCACCCCGTGTCGAACACCCGCGGCAGGTCCTCCTCCGGAATGCCCCCGCACCCGTCCGTCACGGACACCACCACCGCCCCCTCGGACGACCGCCGCGCGGCCACCGCCACCGTGCCGTCCGCCGGAGTCCGGCGAATCGCGTTGACCAGGAGATTGCCCAGCACCCGGCTCATCTCCCGCCCGTCCACCTCCACCGGCACCGGTTCGACCCCGTGGCCCACCAGCCGTACGCCGTGCTCGCGGGCGAGCGGATCCGCGCCGGCGAGGGCGTCGCCGACCAGGTCGTAGAGGCTGATCCGGGCGGGGGACAGCTTCAGCGTCCCCGCGTGGATGCGGGACAGCTCGAACAGGTCGCCGACCATGTCGTTGAGGCGCTCCACCTCGGTGCGGATCTGCCGCAGGTAGCGGTCGGGTTCCGCGGCGACGCCGTCCTCCAGCGCCTCGGCCATGGCGCGCAGCCCGGCGAGCGGGGTGCGCAGGTCGTGGGAGATCCAGGCGACGAGTTCGCGCCGGGAGGACTCGAGCGCCCGCTCCCGGTCCCGTGACTGGGCGAGCCGCACGCTGGTGGCCTCCAGCTCCCGGCTCAGCGCCGCGAGTTCGGCGGTGGCCGGCCCGTCCGGCGCGGCGAACTCTCCGCCGTCCCCGAAGGACCGGGCGGCGAGCGCGAGTTCCCGGCTGCGGGCGACGACCCACCGCCCCAGCAGCAGCGCGGTGACCAGGGAGACCACGGCGGCCATGGCGACGACCGTGGTCACCACGCTGAGGTCGTGCGACGAGAGGAACATCGCCCGCGCGACGGCCAGCGTGCCGGCGAGCATCGCGGCGACCGCGACCGCGGCGACGACCGCGAGGTGCGCCGTCAGCGACCGGCGCCGGATCAGCAGCAGCACGCCCGCGCCGAGCACGCCGGCCGAGGTGGCGCCGAGGAACGCGAACAGGGCGATGAGCAGGGTGTCCCGCATCGTCACGCCTCCCCGGTCGCGGGGTCGAAGCGGTAGCCGACGCCCCACACGGTCTGGATCAGCCGGGGCCGCGCCGGGTCGTCCTCGACCTTGCCGCGCAGCCGCCGTACATGGACGGTCACGGTGGACAGGTCGCCGAAGTCCCAGCCCCACACCTCCCGCATCAGCTCCTCCCTCGCGAACGCCCGCCCCGGATGGGCCAGGAGGAACGCGAGGAGGTCGAACTCGCGGATCGTGAGGGCGAGTTCGGCGCCGCGCTTGGTGGCCCGGCGGGCGGCGGGGTCGACGGTGAGGCCGACGGCGCCCAGCAGCCCGGCCGCGGCCGGCCCGGGACGGGTGCGGCGCAGCACGGACTCGACGCGCAGGACCAGCTCGCGCGGGCTGAACGGCTTGGTGACGTAGTCGTCGGCGCCGACCTCCAGGCCGAGGATGCGGTCGTCCTCGTCACCGCGCGCGGTGAGCATGATGACCGGCACCGGCCCCTGTCCGCGCATCCTGCGGCACACCTCCAGCCCGTCCATGCCGGGCAGCATGAGGTCGAGGACGACCAGGTCGGGCCAGTGGGCGGCGGCGCGGGCGAGCGCGTCGGGGCCGTCGCCGGCCCGGTCGACGACGTAGCCGGCGCGGTCCAGGTAGCCCGTGACGATCTCGGCGACGGTGGGGTCGTCGTCGACGACGAGGACCCGGGCTCCGGCCTCGCCGCTCGGTGGTGGCTGATCCATGCCGTCCAGCCTCGCACCCGGCGCGCGCGAACCGGCCGGGCGGGCGCCGACGTCCGTGTTTCGTAAGGAGGCGTTGCCCGGAATGCCCGTTTGGCGTTCGTAGGGTGAGAGCCGTGACCTCCTCCCCCTCCTCCCCGGAACCACCGGGCCCGGCGTCCGTGGACGTCGTCCTTCCCTGTCTCGACGAGGCCGCGGCGCTGCCGTGGGTACTGCGGCGGATCCCGCCCGGCTGGCGCGCGCTCGTCGTCGACAACGGCTCCACGGACGGCTCCGACCGCGTCGCCCGTGAGCTCGGCGCCACCGTCGTGCACGAGGCGCGGCGCGGTTTCGGCGCCGCGTGCCACACCGGCCTGAGCGCCGCCACGGCCGACATCGTCTGCTTCTGCGACTGCGACGCCTCGCTGGACCCGGCGGACCTGGTGCCGTTCGTCCACGAGGTCGCTTCCGGCACGGCCGACCTGGTCCTGGGCCGGCGCCGGCCGCGAGGGCGGGGCGCCTGGCCGCTGCATGCCCGGGCCGGCAACGTCGCCCTGGCCCGGCTGCTGCGCCGCCGCACCGGACTGCGGCTGCGTGACCTCGGCCCGCTGCGGGCGGCCCGGCGCGAGGAACTGCTCGCCCTGGACCTGACCGACCGGCGCAGCGGCTACCCGCTGCAGATGGTGGTGCGGGCCGCCGACGCCGGGTGGCGGGTCATCGAGCACGACGTGCCGTACACGCCGCGCACCGGCGCCTCCAAGGTGACCGGCACCTGGCGCGGCACCTTCCAGGCGGTGCGGGACATGAGCCGGGTGCTCCAGGAGCCCGCCGCGCGCGAGGGGGTGGCCTCGTGAGGTCGTCCGCGGTCACGCTGCTCGTCATCGCCAAGGAGCCCCGGCCGGGCCGGGTGAAGACCCGGCTGACCCCGCCGTTCACGCCCGAGGAGGCGGCGGCGCTCGCCGAGGCCGCGCTCGCGGACACCCTGGACGTGGTCGCCCGCACGCCCGCGGGACGCCGGGTGCTGGTGCTGGACGGGGCGCCGGGGCCGTGGCTGCCGGCCGGCGTCGAGGTCGTTCCGCAGGGCCGGGGCGGGCTCGACGAGCGGCTGGCCGCCGCGTTCGCCGGGTGCGACGGGCCCGCGCTGCTCATCGGCATGGACACCCCGCAGGTGACGCCGGAACTGCTCACCGTGGACTTCGCGGAGTGCGACGCCTGGTTCGGCCCGGCCGCGGACGGCGGCTTCTGGGCGCTGGGCCTGGCCGCACCCGACCCCGCGCTGCTGCGCGGGGTGCCCATGTCACGGCCGGACACCGGGGCCGCGCAGCGGCGGCGGCTGGACGGCCTACGGGTACGGGACCTGCCGTTGCTGCGGGACGTCGACACGGCCCGGGACGCGGCGGCCGTCGCCGGTGCGGCGCCGGGCGGCCGGTTCGCCACGGTGCTGGCCGAGCTGACGGCGGCCCGCCGGTGAGCGGGGCACGGGTGGCGACGACGCCCCGCCTCGGACCGCGGCGCACGACCGGCCGGGCGGTCCCGGCCGCGGACCGCGCCTGGTCGGCGGACCCCTACGCCGACGCCCTGCGCGCCGGGCGGGGCCCGCTGTTCCTGCGCCGTTCCGACGGGCGGCTGCTGCCGCTGGACGTGGAGCGCTGGTGCGCGGAGCCGGACGCGGCCGACCTGGAGGTGCTGGAACGCTGCGAGGGCGCGGTGCTGGACGTGGGCTGCGGCCCCGGACGGCTGGTGGCCGCGCTCGGCGCGCGGGGACGCCGGGTTCTCGGCATCGACGTCAGCGAGGCCGCGGTCGCGCACACCGTCCGGCGCGGCGGGCAGGCGGTGCCTGCCTCGGTCTTCGGCCCGCTGCCCGGCACCGGGTGCTGGGACACGGCCCTGCTGATGGACGGCAACATCGGCATCGGCGGTGACCCGGCCGCGCTGCTGGACCGGCTGGCCCGGGTCCTCACGGCGGGGGGTCTGCTGATCGCCGAGACGGTGCCGGACCCGGAGGTGGACGAACGGATCTTGGTCCAGGTCACCGACGCCCACGGCAGCCCCGGCGAGCTCTTCCCCTGGGCCCGCCTCGGCACCCCGGCGCTGCTGCGCCACGCACGGGCGCGCGGCTGGCACCCGGAGGACCAGTGGTCCACGCCCACCCGCACCTTCGCGGCCCTCCGGCCCCCGGCCCCGGCGCCCGCCGACACGACGAGGGGCGGCCCCCGCCGGACGGCCTAGGAGCGGGTCGCGGTCACGCAGCCGTCGGCCCCGGTCGCCGTGCCGACGGGCTCGCTGCGGTCGTACGGGTCGAGCAGGGCCTCGTCGGCGGGCTGCTCGTCGGCCCTGCCGAAGGGGGGATCGAAGTAGCCGGTCGGGCCGGAGCACCCGCCGTTGGTCAGGTCCAGCGAGTACGACACGAGCGACATCGTGTCCGGTTCGGTGATGACCTTGGACGGGTCGTCCCAGCTCATCACCACCTCGCGCCGGACGATCGTACGGACCACTTCCGCGTCCGCCCCGCCGTCACCGGCCGCCGGGGTGACCGGGTAGACGAAGGTGACGTCCGCCGTGACCTCGACGGCGCCCCGCTCACCCTCGCGGTAGGTGAGCCGGCCGCGCGTCTTGACGACGTCGCCGACCAGTTCGGCCTGGTCCGGGCGGAAGCGGCTGAACAGCAGCAGCGGGTCCGTCTCCTCGGTGGGCGTCGCCGACGACAGCGCGGCGCGCAGATACTCCCGCACGTCCCGCTGATGCGGATTCAGCAGCGCGGTCGCCCGCTCAGGACGCTTCCCGCGCAGCACACCGGAGTCGAGGCCGGCGGCCACCATGAACTCCTTGCTCCGCCGCAGCGCCCGCTCGACCTGGGCTGCGTCCATCCAGCCGGTGGCCCTGGCCGCCGGCACCGTGATCCCGTCGGCTCCGTCGGCCCAGCGGGCGGCGGGCGAGCCGCGGAACGGCTCGTCGGGCGTGGGGCGCAGGGCCCGCTCAGGGCCGGGGGCCGCGGTGGGCCGCTCCGACTCGGCGGCCACGGGCGCCCCGGCCGGGTCGCCGCCGTCGCCGCCGAACCATCCGACGATCTGCTGCGGGAACAACGCCACGAGGACCAGTGCGACGGCCGCGACCAGCCCGGTCACGTACCAGCCGGTCCGGCGCCCGCGCGTGGCCGGCGTGTAGGTACGCCACCCCTCCGGCCGCCCGCCGCCCTTCCGCAGCCGTGCCTGCACCTCGCGGGCGCGCGCGGACGGCTCCACGGGCGCGTCGCCCGCTCCGTCCACCGACTCGCGCAGGAACCGCTCCCACTCCTCGTCCGGCATGGACGACCCGCCCTGCCCCCCGGCCCCGCTCACTCGGCGGCCCCCTTCCCCCTCGGGCCGGCCCCCGGCCGGCCATGACGATCACCGCTCATCCTAGGACGCGTGGGGAGCACGCTCCGGCCGGTCCAGGGTCTGTCGGCGGATCACGTCGGAGGTGCCCGACGGCACTTCGGACCCCGCGTCTTCGGCATGATCCGTCGGACAGGTCCTACTGGTCCTCCGTCGCCGGCCGGCGACGGCCCGTGCGGACCGCGAACAGGACCGCCGAGCCGCCGAACAGCGCCGCCGTCACCAGCAGCCAGCGGGCCGCGAATCCGTCGGCGGACAGGGCGGTGACGGCCGCGTAGCGTTCCGACACCCGTCCGGTGATCAGCGGGAACCACACGAGGAGCAGCAGCCCGGACAGCGCGGCCGGCACCCGCACGTGGTTCACCCAGGCCGCGCGCCGGCCGGTCGCGGTGATCAGCGCCCGGTCGGCCGCCGCGTACAGCGGCAGCAGCACCAGGTCGTGGATCAGCGCGGCACCCACGAACCACACGGTGATCATCAGCCAGTCACCGTCGAGCAGCCGTACGCCCGCGTACGCGCACAGGGCGAACGAGCACAGCAGCACCAGCAGGTGGAACGGGCTGCCCAGCACCGGCCGGGGCACCCGGTTCAACGGGGAACGTCGCATGGCGGGCAACTCCTCACAGCTCACCGAAGGTCAGACGGTCGACCCACTTGGTGTTGAGCACTCCCGGGGCGGCGGGGACGATCACGCGGGCCGGGTGGCCGTGGTCCGGGGTGAGCTCCGCGCCGTTGACGAACAGGGCCAGCAGCGAGCGCCCGTCGGCGACCTGATCGGCGCTCAGCGCGGCGTGCCGCCAGGTGCCGCGCAGTTGCAGGGACTCCACGAACACGTCGACCGGGTCGTCGTGGCCGGCCAGCGCCGCGAGGTCCCGCAGCCGCACCCCGCGCCAGTCCTGGTCGGAGGTCGACCAGCCCTCGACACAGGCGATGGGCAGCGCGACGTCGTGCTGCGGCAGGGTGAGCAGTTCGGCCCTGCTGAGCCGTACGGTGCCGGTGCGCCCGGTGACGGTGAGCCGCCAGGCCTCCTCGGTCGTGTCGTCGGGGCGGATGCCCGCGTACTCGGCCGTCTTGTTGACCTGGAAGGCGCCCGGTCCGCTGCCCGGTTCGGGCCCGCCGTGCGGGGCGAGGACGGCCGTCTCGCGCAGCGGCCCGTCGAAGCTGCGCCCGGCGGAGGTGGCGACGAGCAGCAGCGAGCCACCGCCGACCAGGCCGAGCGCGCCGCGCCGGGACACGGTGGGCGGGTCGGGCCGGGGGGCGGCGAGATCCTCGACGGGCGCCTCGACCGGGTCCTCGTCCCCTGCCTCGCCGGCGCCCTGGCGCATCCGGCGCAGATTGCGGAAGGCCGCCGGCGCCTTCAGCACCGTGTGGGCGAGGAACGCCCCGAAGAACACCCAGGCGCCGTAGAAGTGCAGCGGGTAGAACGAGCCCGGGAAGATGTAGTCGAGCTGGACGTTGAGGATGCCGGTGGTGAACTCGAACAGCGCCCCGCCGACGAGGAGGAGCAGCGAGATCCGCTCCAGGGCGTGGGTGACCGAGCGGGCCGGCGGCAGGGTGAACAGCCTGGGCACGACCGACCACAGCTTGGCCAGCAGGACCGGCACCAGCGCGAGGCCGAGCGTGACGTGGACTCCCTGGGTCAGCCGGTACAGCCAGGGCGGATCGGTGGGCCAGGAGAAGAGGTAGAAGCCGAGGATTCCCTTGCCGGGTGTCCGGTCGTTGACCGGTGACAGATCCGGGTTGTACGCGGCGTACGACACCAGGCCCGTGACGAACATGACGGTGATGCCGGCGAGCAGGACCACGCCGAGCACCGACGTGAACCGGGGGCCGCGCAGGGGACTGCGCCAGAAGTCCGGTGCGAAGGGGCCGCGCGGGAGGCGGCCGAGGAGGGAAGACCGTGCCATGTGCCGACCGTAGGTCGGCCCCACCCCGGAAGAGGGCTCGCAACCGGTGACGAAACGCTGACGTCCCCGCTCGTCAGCCGCATGCCGCAGGGCCGGCGGCCTAGCGTGTGACGACGTGAAGCGCACCTCTCCCCGCACCGACCCCCGCGACCCGGTCCGCGGCTCCCGCGGCACGCTGCTCGACGGGTACGCCGTCGCCGCCGCCGCGGCGCTGGTCCTGGCCGCCGCCCTGGTCGGCACCCGCATCCAGGACCGTTACGGCACCCTCCGCGTGGGCTGGCCGCCCCTGGTGGGGAACTGGATGCCGCACGTCGGCCCGGGCACCCCGGCGGCGATCGCGGTCGCCGTCGCCGTCGTGGCGTACGGCCCGGCGCTGGCGGCCCGGCTGCCGTGGCGGCGGCTGCTGCTCACCGTGTGGGGCGGCGCGCTGGCCTGGACGTGGTCGCTGGCGCTGGCCGACGGCTGGTCCCGGGGCGTGGCCGGCCGGCTGACCACCCGGCACGAGTACCTCCAGGTCGTCGACCGGTGGCAGGACATCCCGGCGACGCTGCGGGACTTCCACGCGCACATCCTCATCGGCACCCCCGACAACTGGCCGGCGCACGTCGCGGGGCACCCACCGGGCGCCACCCTCACCTTCGTGCTGCTGGACCGGATCGGCCTCAGCGGCGGCGGCTGGGCCGGGGCGTTCGTCATCACGGCCGGCACCACGGCGGCGGTGGCCGTCCTGGTCACCGTGCGGCGGCTCGCCGACGAGGGTCTCGCCCGCCGGGCCGCCCCCTTCCTGGTTCTGGCCCCGGCGGCGGTGTGGGTGGGCACCTCCGCCGACGGATGGTTCGCGGCGGTCGCCGCGTGGGCGCTCGCCCTGCTGGCCCTCGCCGTCACGGGCTGCCGTCCGGCGTGGACGGGCCTCGGCTCCGGACTGCTGTTCGGGCTGACGCTGTACCTGTCGTACGGGCTGACGCTGGTCGCGGTGATCGCCGCGGCGGTGCTGCTGCTCGGCACCCGCCGGCTGCGGCCGCTGCCGTACGTGGCCGCCGGGTTCCTGGTCGTGCCGGCCGTGTTCACGGCGCTGGGCTTCGACTGGTGGGAGGCGTACCGGCTGCTGGTCACCCGCTACTACCAGGGCGCCGGCGGCGTGCGCCCGTACGGCTACTGGATCTGGGCGAACCTGGCGTGCGCGGTGCTGGTCGTCGGCCCGGCCACGGTGGCGGGGCTGCGCAGGGGCGGCGGCGTGCTGCTCGGGACCGCCCGGGCGGCCCTCCTGCGGGGTCCCGCGCCCCGGCTGGCGCTGCTGGTGGGCTCCGCGCTGCTGGCCCTGCTGATCGCGGACCTGTCCGGGATGAGCAAGGCGGAGACGGAACGGATCTGGCTGCCGTTCACCCTGTGGCTGCTGCCGGCGGGCTCCTTCCTGCCCGGTCCGCGTGGCTGGCTCGCCGGGCAGGCGGCGTCGGCCCTGCTCCTCAACCACCTGGTGCTGACCGGGTGGTGAGGAGCGGGCGTCGGATCAGGAATCGGCGGGCTGCAGGCTCAGCGAGATGCTGTTGATGCAGTACCGCTGGTCGGTGGGCGTCGGATAGCCCTCACCCTCGAACACGTGCCCGAGGTGTGAGCCGCAGCGGGCACAGCGCACCTCGGTGCGCACCATGCCGTGCGAGCGGTCCTGCACCAGTTCCACGGCGTCGGTGTCCTTCGGGTCGAAGAACGACGGCCAGCCGCAGTGCGACTCGAACTTGGTGTCCGAGGTGAACAGCTCGGCGCCACAGGCGCGACAGGAGTACACGCCCTCGGTCTTGGTGTCGGTGTACTCACCGGTGAAGGCGGGTTCCGTCGCCGCCTGGCGCAGAACGGCGTACTCGGACGGCGACAGCTCCGCGCGCCACTGCTCGTCCGGCTTCTCCACGTCGTACGGCATGAGGTTCCAGCCCCTTAGTTCGACAGACGGTCCAGGATGCGCGGGCCGAGGTCGGTGACGTCGCCCGCTCCCATGGTGAGAACCAGATCGCCGGGCTTCGCCATTCCCGCCACCGCCCCGGGGATCTCCGCCGCGTCGTGGACGGCCGTCACGTCCGCGCCGGCCGCCCGGGCCGCCTCGATGATCAGCTCGCTGGTGACCCCGGGGATCGGGTCCTCACGGGCCGGATAGACGTCCAGCACCAGCGAGGCGTCGGCCAGGGCGAGGGCGATGCCCATCTCCTTGCCCAGCTCGCGGGTGCGGGAGAACAGGTGGGGCTGGAAGACGACGAGGATGCGGGCGTCCCCGGCGGCGGCGCGCATCGCCTCCAGGTCCGCGGTCATCTCGGTCGGGTGGTGCGCGTAGGAGTCGATCACCTGGACGCCGGCCGCCTCGCCCTTGAGCTGGAGGCGGCGCTTGACGCCGGTGTACGCGGCCAGCGCCGGGGCCAGCTCGGCGGCCGGGATGCCGAGCGCCACGCCCGCGGCGAGCGCGGCCACCGCGTTGTGGGCGTAGTGCCTGCCGGGCACCGACACGGTGAAGGTGAGCGGGGCGCCGTCCAGCTCGACGGTCACCTCGCTCTTCAACCCCTGCGGGACGACCGAGAGCACCTTCACGTCGGCGTCCGCGGACTCGCCGTACGTCACGGTCCGCACCGAGCCGTCCAGCCGCCGGGTCAGCTCGCGGGCGCCCTCGTGGTCCGCGGAGATCACCAGGGTGCCGCCCGGCACGATCCGGCCGACGAACGTCTCGAAGGACTCGTGGATCTCCTCCATCGACGCGTAGTTGGCGTGGTGGTCCAGCTCCACGTTGAGGATGATCGCGACCTCGGGCGCGTACTTGTGGAAGCTGCGGTCGGACTCGTCGGCCTCGGCGACGAAGATGTCGCCCGCGCCGTGCAGCGCGTTGGAGCCGGGGGCGTCGAGGTCGCCCCCGATGGCGTACGACGGCTCACGGCCCAGCTCGGTGAGGGAGACCGCCAGCATGGAGGTGGTGGTGGTCTTGCCGTGGGTGCCGGCCACCGCGATCGGGCGCAGGCCGTCCATCAGGGCGGCGAGGGCGTCCGAGCGGTGCACCACGGGGATGCCCAGCTCGGCTGCGCGCAGCAGCTCGGGGTTGTCCTCGCGGATCGCGGAGGAGACCACCACGCAGCTGGCGTCGTCGGCGAGGTGCCCGGCGGCGTGGCCGATGTGCACGGTGGCGCCCAGTCCGCGCAGCGCCTCGGCGGTGGCCGAGTCCTTGGCGTCGCTCCCGGCCACCGCGGCGCCCCGCTGGGCGAGGATCTTGGCGATGCCCGACATCCCGGCGCCGCCGATGCCGATGAAGTGCGGTCGGTCCATGGCGGTAGGAAGGCCGGGTGCCATGCGTGTTCTCCCAGTGGTGCGACGAGCGGGACGACGGTCTTCGCGCCCTCGCGGGAGAGCCGGGAGAGCGCCGGCCCCAGCCTATGCCTTGCTGTGCGAGAAGAGTTTCAGCACCGGCACCCCGACCTTGTGGCGGGCCCGGGAGGCCCAGTCCCGGTGGAAGAACTCCTCCACGTAGTGCGGGTCGGTCAGGACGATCACCTCGTCGGCGCCGACCTCCTGGACCAACTTGCGCAGAGCGTCCAGCGGGTGGTTCTCGACCAGGTGGCCCTCGGCGGTGTCGCCGGTCGTGCGCAGCGCCTGGAGGGACACCGCCAGCGCCCGCTCCCCCATGGACCGGGCCTCCTCACCCTCGGGCGTCTCGCCCTCGCGCACGGCCTCGTCGAGCTCGCCGAGCGCGACGTCGTCGATGGCTCTCAGCAGCCGGTCGGCCTGTTCGCCGCGCGGCTGGAGCAGGACGTGGAAGGAGACCGGCTCGTCGCCGTGCAGGGTGGTGACGAACTCCACGTCGGCGGACGTCAGGGCCTTCTCGATCATCAGTACGCTTGTGAACACCAGGCGCCCCTTACTCCTCGGAGGACCCTCGGGCCCTCGCTGCTCCGTGGGCCGAGCCAGGCCCCCCGGAGATCATCCTTCCCCGTGCGGGCGCGAGTACGGCCGGGAATCAGTCTCGCCCGTCACCGCGCGGGACGGGCGGGTCGTTCCGCCGATCGCCGGACCGGCGGAAACCGGGTTCTCCTCCTTCCGGCGGGCGCGCCCCGGCCGAACCGGTCAGGTCCGGCGGTAGCGCGTGAACAGGAAACCGTCCTCTTCCAACATCGACGACAGCGCGAAACGCCGCGGCAGTGTCACTGTCGGTCCGCCGGCGATCCGCTGGGCGTCACCTGCGGTGAGCATCGGCGAGACCGTCAGGCACAGCTCGTCCAGCACCCCGGCGGCGACCATCTGGCCCAGCAGCCGGGGACCGCCCTCGGTCAGCAGCCGGGTGTGGCCCAGCTCGGCGAGCGCCCGTACGGCCCGCTCCGGGTCGACCGCGGCGCCCTCCCCGGCGACGACCACCCGGGCACCGGCCTTCTCCGCGGCGGCGACGCGCACCGGGTCGGCACCGGCGCCGGTGAGGACCAGCGTCGGTACCAGCGGGGAGGTGAACAGGGGCAGCGAGAAGTCGAGGTCCAGGCTCGCCGTGACCACCGCGATCACCGGCGCCGGCGTCTGTCCGGCGGCCTCCCGGGCGGCCGCGAACTCGGCGCGGGCGCGGGCCGGGCGGTAGCCCTCCTGCCGTACCGTCTCCGCGCCGACCACGACCACGTCCGCCAGTGCCCGCAGCACGCCGAAGATCCGCATGTCGGCCGGGCAGGAGATGGGCTGCGAACGGCCCGCGTGCTGGGCGGCGCCGTCGAGGGTGGACACCATGTTGCCGCGCAGCCACGGCACGCGGCCCTCCGGGCCGGGCTCGGGGTAGGCGTACGCGGCGGCCAGTTCGGCCGGACTCCACTCCCGGCCGGCCGGCCCGCCGGTCGCTGCCGTCTCGCCGGTGGCTGCCGTCTCGTCGGTCACGTCGGTCACGGGGAACAGGCGTCGCATGTCAGGCAGTCTTCCACGCCCCGTACGATGGGGGACCGTGTCGTCCTCCGCAGCCTCCCGTCCCGGTCCCCTGGCCGACGTGACCCCGCTCTCGCTGTCCGCCCGCGAGCCGCACGTCCCCGCGGACCGGCTCGTCGCCGAGATGGTGCCGCCGCCGCGGTTCGACGCCGTCCGCTTCGACACCTACATACCCGACCCGAACCAGCCGAGCCAGACCGAGGCCGTGCGCGTCCTCGAGGGCTTCGCGGCGGGGCTCGGCGGAACGCCGGGCGGGGACTCGGGCCGGCGCCGGCTGTTCGGCTTCGGCAAGACGGCGAAGAAGGCACCGTCCGGGCCGCGCGGGGTCTACCTCGACGGCGGCTACGGCGTCGGCAAGACCCACCTGCTGGCCTCCCTGTGGCACGCCACCCCGGCCGAGCCGGCGCTCAAGGCGTTCGGCACGTTCGTGGAGCTGACCAACCTGGTGGGCGCGCTCGGCTTCCAGCAGACCGTGAAGACCCTCTCCGGGCACCGGCTGCTGTGCATCGACGAGTTCGAGCTGGACGACCCGGGCGACACCGTGCTGGTGTCCACCCTGCTGGGCAAGCTGGTCGAGGCGGGCGTCGCGCTCGCCGCCACCTCCAACACCCTGCCGGGCAAGCTGGGCGAGGGCCGGTTCGCGGCGGCGGACTTCCTCCGTGAGATCCAGGGCCTGTCGGCGCACTTCCGCGCGCTGCGGATCGACGGCGAGGACTACCGGCACCGGGGACTGCCGGACGCGCCGCCGCCGTACTCCGACGACGTGGTGACGCGGGTCGCGCACGCCACCGAGGGCGCGTCGCTGGACGCCTTCCCCGAGCTCCTCGACCACCTCGCGCGGGTCCACCCCAGCCGCTACGGCGCCCTCACCGACGGCATCGGCGCGGTGTGCCTCACCGGGGTGCGGCCGGTGCCGGACCAGTCGACGGCGCTGCGGCTCGTGGTCCTCGCGGACCGGCTGTACGACCGTGAGGTGCCGGTGCTGGCGTCGGGGCTGCCGTTCGACCAGCTGTTCAGCGAGGAGATGCTGAAGGGCGGCTACCGCAAGAAGTACTTCCGTGCCATCTCACGGCTCACCGCGCTGGCCAGGGACGCCAAGCGGCTCGCCGACACCGTCTGACCCACGCGCCGACCGCTCGCTGCACGCACGTTCGGCGCTCGGCCGGGTCATCGGTGATCACGGCCGCGTTCACGCCATCCCACCCGCCCTTTTCGGGCTCTTCCCGGCGTGGCTCACCGATGTGACCCTGCAAACGGCCACGCAGGGTTACGGTGTTTCTTGACCAACCGTTGACCAAGCGTGTGCCTGCGGTGCGGGGTGTGAACCACCTTGACCGGTACGCGTGTTGCGAGGTCGGGCGACCGGCTGCCACACCCCCGGCCCTTGCCGTCGCTTTACCTCCGCCGCCGGAGCCGGGGCCCTTGCGGCCTTTGCATCCGTGCATACGGTCCGTCAAGCACGGGCCATGGATCAGCGGACCGGTCCTCGTCATGCCCGTCCGACGCGTCCCCACACGCGCCAGGAGGAAACAGATGCACCGCCCTTTCGCCGACCGCCCCCGTACCTCCGGCCGACGCCCTGACCCGACGGCCCGCCGCACCGCGGACCGGTTCCCCGGCGCCGTACCCCCCTCCGCGCGGTCCTCCGCACTCTCCTCCGCTCGCCCTTCCGCCTTCCGCTCCGCCGACGTCGAGCGCGCCGCCGCCACCGGCCCGCGCCGGACCCGGTGAGGGCGCGCGTGTTCCGCTTACCCCACCTGCGGCAGGACCTCGCCGCCTCGCTCGTGGTCTTCCTCGTCGCCGTCCCGCTGTGTGTGGGCGTCGCCGTCGCCTCCGGGGTCCCCGCCGAACTCGGCCTGGTCACCGGCATCGTGGGCGGCCTGGTCACCGGGGTGCTGCCGGGCAGCAGTCTCCAGGTGTCCGGCCCGGCCGCCGGACTCACCGTGCTGGTGTACGAGGCGGTGGACACCTACGGACTGCCCGCGCTCGGCGTGATCGTGCTGGCCGCGGGCCTGCTGCAACTGGTCATGGGCGCCCTGCGGCTCGGGCGCTGGTTCCGGGCCATGTCGTTGTCGGTGATCGAGGGCATGATGGCCGGCATCGGCCTGGTGCTGATCGCCGGACAGCTCTACGCGGCCGCCGGACTGGAGGCGCCCGCCGGCGGTGTCGACAAGATCCTCGGACTGCCCGGGGCCGCCGCGGACGTGCTCGCCGGCCGGGAGGCGCTCGCCTCGGCGGCCGTCGCCGCGGGCACGGTCGTGGTGATGGTGCTGTGGCGGCGGCTGCCGGGACCGGCCGGGGCCGTGCCGGGGCCGCTCGCCGCGGTGCTGCTGGCGACGGCGGTCACGGCGGCGTTCGGCGTGCCGGCCGCCACGGTCGAGGTGCACGGGCTGATCGACGCCGTCCAGCCGCCCGGCGGGAGCGCCTTCGGGGCGCTCGCGGACGTGGGGATGCTCGGCACGGTCGTGGCCTTCACCCTCATCGCCTCCGCCGAGAGCCTGTTCAGCGCGGCAGCTGTCGACCGGCTGCACAGCGGTCCGCGCACCCGGTACAACACGGAGCTGATGGCGCAGGGCGCGGGCAACACGGTGTGCGGGCTGCTCGGCGCGCTGCCGATGACGGCGGTCATCGTGCGCAGCTCGGCCAACGTCCAGGCGGGCGCGAGGACCAAGGCCGCCCGGGTGCTGCACGGGGTGTGGCTGCTGCTGTTCGCCGCGCTGCTGCCGTCGGCCCTCGCGCTGATCCCGCTGCCCGCGCTGGCCGGCATCCTGATCCACGCGGGCTGGAAGCTGATCCCGTTCCGGGGGCTGGTCACGCTGTGGCGGGGGCAGCGGGGCGAGGCACTGATCCTGGTGGTCACGGCCGTGTCGATCGTGGTGGTGAACATGTTCGAGGGCGTGCTGATCGGCCTGGCGCTGTCGGTGGTGAAGACCGCGTGGGAGTCCTCGAAGGTCAAGCTGGAGGTCATGGACAAGGGCGCGGGCCCGGTCCAGGTCCACCTCTCGGGCAACGCCACGTTCCTGCGGCTGCCGAAGATCCTCGACACCCTGGAGTCGCTCCCCCAGGACCGCCCGGTCGAACTCGACCTCACCGGGCTGCACCACCTGGACCACGCCTGCAGCACGGCGCTGCACCACTGGGCCGACCGCCACAGCGCCCCCGACACCCCGCCGGTACGGCTCACCACGTGACAACCGCCGCCGGCGGCGGCCGTTCGAGGGGTGCCGGGGCCGGGACACGAGTGGTTCGCGTGGTTCCCGGGACCGGCACCAGGTGATAGACACGGCTGGGTCACAGTTCCTGTCCGCCAGCAGGAAGGTTTCCCCATGTCAGAAAACGGGTCCCCCCACGGCTCCACGGCAACCCGACGCCAGATGCTCGCCCGTTCCGGTGCCCTGGGTGTCGGAATCGTCTTCACCGGCGCCCTCTCCGAACTGTTCACCGGCACCTCGGCCGCACAGAACCTCGGCCACTCCGGCTACGGCCCCCTGGTCCCCGACCCCCACGGGCTGCTCGACCTGCCCAAGGGGTTCCGCTACACCGTGCTCTCCAAGGAGGGCGACCAGCTCCGCTCCGGAGAGGGGCCCGTTCCCTCCAACCACGACGGCATGGCCGCCTTCGCCGGCCGGCAGGGCCGCGTCCACCTGGTCCGCAATCACGAGAACCGCGCGACCGGCAGAGTCCCGGTCCCGGTGATCGACGGACTGACCTACGACCCCGAGGGCAAGGGCGGCTGTACCGCCCTGACCCTCGACCGGAGCGGCCGTGTGCTCTCCGAGCGGGTCGCGATCGCCGGTACGGCCGTCAACTGCGCGGGCGGCCCCACCCCGTGGCACACCTGGCTGACCTGCGAGGAGACGGAGGACAAGGCCGGCACCAACGGCTACGCCAAGGACCACGGCTTCATCTTCGAGGTCGACGGCGCCGACCCGCGCCGCACCGGCGCCGTACCGCTGACCGCGATGGGCCGCTTCCAGCACGAGGCGATCGCGGTCGACCCGGGGCGGGGCGTGGTCTACGAGACGGAGGACGCCTTCGAGCGCCCCTTCGGCCTGTTCTACCGCTTCCTGCCGAAGAAGCCGCTGGGCGGCACGGGCTCGCTGCGCGCGGGCGGCAAGCTGCAGGCGATGCGGGTGCCCGGGGTGCCGGACCTGTCCTCGATCCAGGAGATCGGTGCCCGCTTCGACGACATCGAGTGGGTCGACGTCCCCGACCCGCTGGCCGTCGAGACGCCCATCCGCTTCCAGGACTTCGGCCCGAAGGGCATCACGCACGCGCAGAAGCTGGAGGGCTGCTACTGGGGCGGGGGCTCCGTCTACTTCGTGTCGTCCTTCGCCCGCAGCGCCGACGGCTCGGCCGCCGACCACTACGGCCAGATCTGGCGCTACGACCCGGACCGGCGCCGCCTGACGCTGGTGATCGTCTTCGGCCCGGACACCGACATCCAGCTGCCCGGTGAGTCCCCGGACAACATCTGCCTCGCGCCCAGCGGCGGTCTGATGGTGTGCGAGGACGGCGGCGGCGCCCAGCACGTCTACGGCGTGACCCGGCGCGGCGAGGTCTACCCGATGGCCCGCAACCGCCAGAACGTCGGCACCCCCGAGGAACCGGAGTGGGGCGAGTTCGCCGGCGTCACGTTCTCCCCGGACGGCCGGACGATGTACGTCAACTGCTACGACCCCGGCACGACGTTCGCCGTGACCGGACCCTGGCGCCGGTAGCACCGTCACGGCCGGGGCGCAGGGCGTGACGTCCTCCGCCCCGGTGCCGCGGGTGCGCCGCGGCCAGGTGTGACCCGGACGGCTCACACCTGGCCGCCGGTGAACCCCGGACACCGGGGTACCCGGCCCCGCATGACGCAGAAGCAGCACACGGGTGACTCGTACTGGCTGAGCACCGCACCGGGCGGGGAGCGCCGTCCCGCGCTCGCCGAGGACCTCGACGTCGACGTGGCCGTGATCGGCGGCGGCATCGCCGGCCTGTGCACGGCGTGGGAGCTGACCCGGGCCGGCCGGAGCGTCGCCGTCCTGGAGGCCGGGCGGGTCGCGGCGGGCGTCACCGGACACACCACCGCCAAGATCACCGCGCTGCACTCGCTGGTCTACGACAAGCTGCGCCGCACGCGCGGCAGCGAGGGCGCGCGGCTGTACGCCCGCTCGCAGTCGGAGGCGATCGAGCGGACCGCCGAGGTGGTGGCGGAGCTGGGCGTCGACTGCGACTGGGAGCGCCGCAGCGCGTACACCTACGTCCGGGACGGGAACCGGGTGGACGAGCTGCGCGCGGAGGCGCGGGCCGCGCGGGAGGCGGGGCTGCCCGCGTCGTTCGTGACGGAGACCGGGCTGCCGTTCCCGGTGGCGGGCGCGGTGGTGGTGACGGACCAGGCGCAGTTCCATCCGCGCAGGTACCTGCTGGCGCTCGCGGACGACATCGTGGCGCACGGCGGACTCGTGTACGAGGACACCACCGTCCTCGGCCTGGAGGAGGGCACGCCCTGCCGTCTGTCGACCTCGACCGGGGCCTCCGTGACGGCCCGCGACGTCGTGGTCGCCACCCACTACCCGCTCTTCGACCGCGCGCTGCTGTTCACCCGCCTCTCCCCGCGCCGCGAACTGGTCGTCGCCGGTCCCGTGCCGGCCGGGCTGGACCCGGACGGGATGTACATCACCCCCGACGAGAACACCCGCTCGGTGCGGACCGCCCCCTACGGCGACGACGGCTCCCGCCGGCTGCTGGTGGTGACCGGCGAGCACTTCACCCCGGGCACCGGTGACACCCGGGCCCGCTTCGACCGGCTCGCGGACTGGGCCCGCGGGCACTTCCCCGGCGTGGAGCTCACCCACTTCTGGGCCACCCAGGACAACGACCCCACCGACACCGTGCCGATGGTCGGGCCGCTACACCCGGGCGCCGACCACACGTACGTCGCCACCGGCTTCGGCGGCTGGGGCATGAGCGGCGGCATGATGGCGGGCCGGCTGCTCACCGCGCAGATCACCGGCGGGGAGTGCGCCTGGAGCGGGCTGTACGACCCGCGGCGCCTGGCCTCCGCGGTCCGTGAGGCGCCCGCCTTCCTCAAGCACCAGGCGCAGGTGGCCAAGCACTTCGTCGGCGACCGGCTACGCCCGTCGCCGCCGGTGGAGGCGCTGCCGCCCGGGGAGGGCGCGGTGGTCCGCACGGAGGACGGCCGGCTGGCAGTCTACCGCGACGACGACGGCGCTCTGCACGCCGTGTCCGCCCGCTGCACCCACATGGGCTGCCTCGTCGACTTCAACGCGGCCGAGCGCGCCTGGGAGTGCCCCTGCCACGGCTCCCGTTTCGACACGGACGGCAAGGTCGTCCAAGGCCCGGCGACGCGGCCGCTGGAGCGCCGGGACATCTGAGCGGGGCGTGACGGCGGGGCGGCCCCTTGGCCCGGGGCCGACCCGCCGGTCGGGTGAGCGCGCCGTTCCCTCCGCACGAGCTGCGACGATCACCGCCGAGGGTCGCCGTATTGTCATACGGTGATCACACTTTCACGCCGTGTCATCGCCGTCTGTGCCCTCGCCGCCGCCCTGGCCGCCTGCGGCACCACCGCCGGGCCCGCCGCGCACCCTCCCGCCCCCGCGCCCTCCCCGGCCGCCCCGTCGGCTCCGCCCACGCTCGCCGCGGGCCCCGCGGGTGTCACCCCGGTCTTCGAGCACGGCCCCCGGGACGGCGGGAAGACCGTCGCCCTCACCTTCGACGCCGACATGACCGCCGACCAGGGCCCGAGGGCCGCGGCCGGCGAGCACTTCGACCATCCGCGGCTGATCGGGACGCTCCGCGCGCTGAAGGTGCCGGCCACCGTCTTCATGACGGGCCGGTGGGCCGAGGAGTACCCGGACCAGGCCCGCTCCATCGGCCGGGACCCGCTGTTCGAGGTCGCCAACCACTCGTACAGCCACTACGCCTTCACCGCCGACTGCTACGGCCTGCCCACGGTCACGCGGGAGCGGATGCGGGCCGACGTGGAGCGGGCGTACGAGGTGTTCCGGACCGCGGGCGTGCCCGATCCGATGCCCTACTTCCGCTTCCCGGGCGGCTGTTACGACCGGCGGGCACTCAAGGCGCTCACCCCGGCCGGGGTCACCGCCGTGCAGTGGGACGTCGTCGGCGGGGACGCGTTCGCCACGGACCCGCAAGCGGTGGCCCGGCAGGTGCTGGACGGGGTGCGCCCCGGCTCGGTGGTCGTCCTGCACTGCACGCGCAGCGCGGCCCCGGCCACGGAGGAAGCGGTACGGACGGTCGTCCCGGAGCTGCGCCGCCAGGGCTACCGCTTCGTCAAGGTCTCCGAGCTGATCGGCGCCGCGAACGGGCGCGGCTGAGCGTCCTACGCTGGAGGTATGAGCGACAACGGCACCGACCGCGACTACTGCCTCGTCCGCACGGAGACGCCCCCGAAGGCGGACGGCCCGCCGTACGCGGCGTGCGTGCTCTGCCAGGAGCCGACGGAGTACCCGGAGACGTACAAGGGCATCACCCTGTGCCCCACCTGCGAATGGCGCGAAGCAGAACGCACGGCCTGCTCCGGCTGACGGACACGTTCGGATCCGACGCGGCGGGCGGTGCGGTCAACCGCGTCGGAGACGCTCCGCGAGCACCTGCGAGGGCCCGCACAACCACCGCAGCGATCGCGCGTTCCGGTAGGTCGTCCGAGGGGCGCCGGTCGCGTTCGCTACTTGCGCCTCGGTTCGTCACGCGCCTGCTGGAACGCCTCGGAGACCGTCTCCACCGCGCCGGACAGCAACCCCTTGGCCACTCCCTTGGAGCCCGACTCGCGCATCTTCCCCGGGAGTTCGGTCAGCCCGGCGGGCTTGCGCGGCCCCGCCTCCAGGTCCAGCCGGTTGCACGCCTCGGCGAAACGCAAGTAGGTGTCGACGCTGGCCACCACGATGCGAATGTCGATCTTGAGTATCTCGATCCCGACCAGTGACACGCGTATGAACGCGTCGATCACCAGCCCCCGGTCCAGGATCAGCTCCAGCACGTCGTAGAGACCGCTGGAACCTCCTCCGCCACGCTGCGGCACCACCTGGGTCATCGCTCATCAGCCCCTTCCCCCCACCCTCGTGCCCGCTCGGCGCCCCTTGATGTCTGACCGAGCCGGCCGTCACGGCCGGCGTCCGGCTTGGCACACTGGGCGGGTGAACGACGACCGGACGACGCCCGACCCCGACAGCCCCTTCCGGCCCGACCCGGGCTCCCGTGACGAGGCCCCCCAGTTCGTGCTGCCCCTGGTGGTCCGCATCGAGCGCGGCTCACCGCCGGCCCGCACGGACGCCCTGGAGACGGCCGCCCGCGCGGTCCTGGTGATGCTGACCGACGAGCGCTCGGTGGGCGACGGCGAGTGGGCCCGGGCGGTGCGGGACTGGCAGGACGCCCGCATCCGCAAGGTGGTGCGCCGGGCGCGCGGCGCGGAGTGGCGGCGCGCCGAGGCGCTTCCCGGGATCACCGTCACCGGCAAGGCGGCCGAGGTGCGTGTCTTCCCGCCGGTCCCCCTGGACGGCTGGCCGAAGGACCTGGCCCGTCTCCAGGTCTCCGGCACGGACCTCGACGACCCGGACCCGGTGCCCCCGGCCGACCCGGCGTCCCCACGCTCTGGCTGAACCCGCGCTGGGATGTCGGCCGGCAAGGCCATGGCCCAGGCCGGTCACGGTGCCCAACTGGCCTGGTGGGAGCTGCCGGACGCGGCCCGTGAGGCCTGGCGCGCGGCCGGCTTCCCGCTCGCCGTGCGCACCGCCGACCCGGCCGACTGGCCCGCGCTGACCGGCGGGGGCCTGCCCATGGTGCGCGACGCCGGCTTCACGGAGATCGCCCCGGGGTCGTGCACCGTGGTCGCGGACCACCCGGCGCTGCGCTAGCTCCGGCACCGTCCGGCCCGCGCCGGCTCCGACACCGCCCGGCCGCGTCCGCCCGGCCCCGTCCGATCGGCCCCGTCCGATCGGGTCCGCCGACCGGGTCCGCCGACCGGGTCCCCCGGATGGGTGTGCGGCCGTGCGGCGGCGGTGGGGCCGCCGGAGGCTGAGCCCATGCCGACACGACGTACGACAGCCACTGCTGCCCTGCTGTCCGGTGCCGTCCTGCTCTCCGCCTCCCTGGCCGCCTGCGGCCCGGCGGGCGAGGGCGGCGCGGGAGGCGGAGGCGGCGAGGAGGACGACCGCGGACGGATATGGGCGCAGTCCCTCGACTGGAAGGACTGCCCCGCCCCGTCCCCCTTGCAGGGCGGCGGAGACGCGCCCGAGCCGTTGCCGGACGGCACCCGCTGGCAGTGCGCCACCGCGCGGGCGCCGCTGGACTGGGACAGACCCGACGGCGCGACGACCGAGCTCGCCCTGATCCGGGCGGCGTCCCGCGCGGACACCGCCGACCGCATCGGCTCGCTGCTGTTCAACTTCGGCGGGCCGGGCGAGTCCGGGGTGGCCACGCTGCCCGCCCTCGCCTCCGACTACGAGCACCTCCGGTCCCGCTACGACCTGGTGAGCTTCGACCCGCGCGGGGTCGGCGCCAGCGACGGGGTCACCTGCCTGGACGCCGAGGCGGCACAGGCGATGGCCGAACAGGACGACACCCCCGACGACGGCGAGGCCGAGGTGGCCGCCGTGCTGCGGGCGCGGGAGCAGTACGCGGCGGCCTGCGCACAGGAGTCGGGCCGGATGCTGCCGCACGTGGGCACCGAGGACGCCGCCCGCGACCTGGACCTGCTGCGCCACCTCCTCGGCGACGACAAGCTGCACTACTTCGGCATCTCCTACGGCACCGAACTCGGCGGCGTGTACGCCCACTTGTTCCCCCGCCACATGGGCCGGGCCGTCCTGGACGGGGTCGTCGACCCCACGCTGAACCAGATGGAGGGAGCCCTGGCGCAGGCCGCCGGGTTCCAGCTCGCCTTCGACCACTTCGCCCAGTGGTGCGTGGACACCGGGTGCGCGCTCGGCGACAGCTCCGAGGAGGTGGCCGGCCTCGTCATGGAACTGGAGGCGGCCCTGGACGACGAGCCGCTGACCGTCGGCGGGGAGAGGGTGCTCACCGGATCCCAGCTGATCGACGCCGTGATCCAGGCGCTGTACCTGGAGACCGCCTGGCCCGCCCTGGAGGTGGGCCTGGAACTGCTCGCGGCCGACGAGGGCGCGACCCTGCTCGGTCTCGCGGACGCCCTGAGCGGCCGCCACGCCCGGGGCTACAGCGACCAGCAGGACGCCCGGACCGCCGTCACCTGCGCCGACCGCGGCGACCGCTACACCGTGGACGACGTGCTGGAGCAGGCCCCCGCGTTCGAGGAGGCGTCGCCCGTGTTCGGGGACACCATGGTGTGGGGCGCGCTGGAGTGCACCGGCTGGCCGGTGCGCGGCAAGGCCGAGCACCCGGACGTGCGGGCGCCGGGCGCGCCGCCGGTGCTGCTCGTCGGCAACACCGGTGACCCCGCCACCCCGTACGGGGGTGCCGCGCGGATGGCCGAACGGCTCGGCGAGGGCGTCGGCGTGGAACTCACCTACGAGGGCGAGGGCCACGGCGCGTACGACTCCGGCAACACCTGTGTGCGTGAGGCCGTGAACGCCTACCTGCTGGAGGGCGCGGTGCCGGCCGCGGGGACCGTCTGCGAGCGGGAGCCGCTGCGGGGCAAGGGGTGACACCGGTCCGGTACCGGCACTGAGACCGCCGAGCCGGCCCGCCGGGCCCGTCGTGAACGGGCCCACCGGGCCGGCTTCGTCGTGCCGCAGGTGCGGGGGCCCCGGGCCGGCTTCGTCGTGGCGCAGGTGCGGGTGTCGGCGTGGCGCTCTCGTCCCGGCGTCGGGGCCGCGCCGGGGGTTCTCCTGCCCCGTGCACACCTCTTGCCGTGTTCATGTCGGGCGGTGTACCAATGAGGCGCGCGGAACTTGAATGTTGTTCATGTTTTGCCCGCCGGGGGCCGACCGACCCTGAGGAGCAGCGTATGACCGCGAAACGTCCTCCGTCGCGCAGCCGCCGGACCGTCCTGAAGGCCGGTGCCGTCACCGGCCTCGGGCTGGCGGGCGCCCATCTGGTCGCCCCGGGCGCCGCTGCCGCCGCCGCGGGAGGCGGCGGCTACCTGGTCGGCCGGGGCATCTCCGACGCCACCGGTGAGGTGGCCGAGGTCGGCATGATGGGGTACGGCCGGTTCGACCAGCAGGCCGCGGGTCTGCACACCCGGCTGCGGGCACGGGCGTTCGTGGTGGTCGAGGAGGCGAGCGGCCGCCGTGTGCTGCTGATCGTCGCCGACTCCCCCATGATCTTCGAAAGCGTGCACCGGGCCGTGCTGCGACGGCTGAAGCAGGCGTACAGCGACCTGTACACCGAGCAGAACGTGCTGATCACCGCCACCCACACGCACGCCGGTCCCGGCGGATACTCGCACCATCTGCTGTACAACACCACGACGTTCGGCTTCCACAAGGCGACCTTCGAGGCGGTGGCGGACGGCCTGTTCGAGGCGGCGCGCAACGCCCACGAGGACCTCGCCCCCTCCGAACTGCTGCTGAGCCACGGCACCTTGACCGGCGCCAGCGTCAACCGCTCACGGACCGCCTTCGACCGCAACCCGAAGACCGACCGCGACCACTTCCCCGACGCCGTCGACCCCCTCACCACGCTGCTGCGGGTGGAGCGGGACGGCCGTACCGTCGGGGCGGTCAACTGGTTCCCGGTGCACGGCACCAGCATGTCCGGCGACAACCGCCTGATCAGCGCCGACAACAAGGGCTACGCGGCGTACCACTGGGAGCGCGAGGTCCACGGGGTGGACTATCTGGCCGACGGCTCCCCGGCGTTCGTCTCGGCGTTCGCCCAGACCAACAGCGGCGACATGTCCCCCAACCTGGACCTCGTTCCGCCGACGACGCCCGCCGACTTCGAGTCGACCCGGGCCAGTGGGCTGCGGCAGTACGAGGCGGCCGCGGCCCAGGCGGAGGGGCCCGGCGCACCGCTGGCGGGCCCGGTCGACTCCCGGCTGGTGTACATCGACCTCTCCGACGTCACGGTGCGCCCGGAATTCACCGGTGACGGGCGGACCCACCGGACGTCCAAGCCGTGCGTCGGCGCGGCCATGGCGGCGGGAAGCCTGGAGGACGGGCCGGCCTTCCCCGGGTTCGACGAGGGCGAGAACCCGTTCTGGGACGCGATCTCCAACTCCCTGATCTACACGGTGTCCCAGGAGCTGAAGCAGGCGCAGGCACCGAAGGACGTCTTCGTGCCGATCGGGGAGATGAACCGGATCTACCCGTGGGTGCAGGAACGGGTGCCGGTGATGCTGGTGCGCATCGGCGCCCTGTACCTGATCGGCATCCCCGGCGAGGTCACCGTGTGCGCGGGTCTGCGGCTGCGGCGCACGGTCGCCGGGATCGTCGGCGCCCCTCTCGACGACGTCCTGGTCGCCGGGTACAGCAACGCGTACTTCCACTACGTGACGACGCCCGAGGAGTACGACGCCCAGCAGTACGAGGGCGGCAGCACCCTCTTCGGCCGCTGGCAGCTCCCGGCGCTCCAGCAGACCGCGGCCGAGCTGGCGGTCTCCCTGCGCGACGGCACGAGCCTGCCCCTCGGCCCCGAGCCGCCGGACCTGACCGGCAAGGCGCTCGCGCTGCAGCCCGGGGTGGTCCTGGACGCGCCGCCGCTGTTCCGGAAGTTCGGTGACGTGCTGGTGAGGCCGCGGGAGACCTACCGTCCGGGTGAGCGCGTCGAGGTGGTCTTCGCGGGCGCCCACCCCGGCAACGACCTGCACCGCGGCGACACCTACCTGCGGATCGAGCGCCGGGACTCCGGCGGCGCCTGGCACACCGTCGCCGACGACGGCGACTGGACGACCCGCTTCCAGTGGGCCCGCGACGGCGTCGCCGCGTCCAAGGTCACGATCACCTGGGACGTCCCCCAGGGGACCCCCTCGGGCACCTACCGGGTCGTCTACCACGGCGACGCGAAGAGCCTGGGCGGGAAGGTCTCCCCGATCACGGGCGTGTCGACGGCCTTCCAGGTGCGTTAGACCTGCGGCCGGCGGCCGCACGACGCCCGGATCCCCGGCCGTCGCCCGACCGGCCGGACACGTCCGGTCCAGTTCCGGCGAGGTACGCCAGGACGGCCCGGGAGGGGGGCGTTCGAGCGTGCCCCAGGGGAGACGCCTTCTTCCCGGGCCGACGCCGGCCTCCTGCTCCATGAGCCGTCCCGCGGCCACGCGGACACTGCTCGCGGGTGTCACAGCGCCACCCCGGCCGTCAGCAGTACCCCGAGTACCGCAGCCAGCGCTCGCGCACGCCCGCGCACCACGAGGCCATGGCGAGCGCGAGAGCCGCTGCAATCGTCGTGTGCCCGCTGGGGTAAACGGGCGGCCGTCGGTGCCCTCACCGTGAGGGAGGGTTCGCCGTCGCGGCGCCCGAAGCCGTCGTCCGGCGGCGGTTCCGACGCCCGCTGCGACGGACCACCCCGAACCTCAAATGTTCCTCTGAAGGCGGCCGGAGGACGGTTCGGGCGCGGAGCCCGGGGTCATATCCCCGGCACGCCCGTGCGGGCGGAACCGGGGGCCGGGCGGTACGCCGGGTGAGGGAGGGGACGGGGATGACGGGGATGACGGTGCGACTGGGTACGGGGATCGGCTGGCGGCCGGAGATCGCGGACGCGGTCGAGGCGATGCCGGGGATCGACTGGGTCGAGGCGGTGGCCGAGAACGTCTGCCCCGGGCACCTGCCCGAGTCGCTGCTGCGGTTGCGCGAGCGCGGGGTGACCGTCGTCCCGCACGGTGTCTCGCTGGGCCTCGGCGGCGGGGACCGGCCGGACGAGCAGCGGCTGACCGCCCTCGCCGAGCGGGCCACGGCGCTCGGATCGCCCCTGGTCACCGAGCACATCGCGTTCGTGCGGGCGGGCGGGCCGCTGACCGCATCCCCCGGAAGCGAGGCCGGGCACCTGCTGCCGGTGCCGCGCACCCGTGACGCTTTGGACGTGCTCTGCGAGAACGTCCGCATCGCGCAGGACGCGTTGCCGGTGCCCCTCGCCGTGGAGAACATCGCCGCGCTGTTCTCCTGGCCCGGCGAGGAGATGACGGAGGGCCAGTTCCTGTACGAGCTGGCCGACCGCACCGGCGTACGGCTGCTCATCGATGTCGCCAACCTGCACACCAACCACGTCAACCGCGGCGAGGACCCGGCCGAGGCGCTCGCCGAACTGCCCCTGGAGGCCATCGCGTACGTCCATGTCGCGGGCGGCCTCGAGCGGGACGGCGTGTGGCACGACAGCCACGCCCACCCGGTGCCGCGGCCGGTGCTCGACATCCTCACCGACCTCGCGTCCCGCGTCTCGCCGCCGGGTGTGCTGCTGGAGCGGGACGAGAACTTCCCGGCCCCGACGGAGCTGAAGGGCGAACTGGACGCGATCGGGCGCGCGGTGGAGGCGGGGGCGCGGAAGCGGCGGGAGACCCCGGCCCCGGCGTACGCACCGACGCGGAACGTTGTTGCCGTCGAGGGCGGGACCGCGCCGGCCCGGGAGCGGCTGGCGCTCGCGCAGACCGCGGTGCTGTCCGCGCTGACCGCGGGGACGCCGGTGCCCGAGGGGTTCGACCGGGCGCGGATGAGGGTGCAGGCGCGGGCGCTGGCCGCCAAGCGGGCCGATGTCGTCGCCAAGGTGGCGCCCGAGCTGCCGGTGATCCTCGGCGACGGCTACCGGGCGGCCTTCCTCGCGTACGCGCAGACGCGGCCGATGACCGGCGGGTACCGGCGCGACGCGATGGACTTCGCCGAGGAACTACTGCTGACCGGGCGGCCCGAGGACACGCGGGCGCGGCGCGAGCTGCGCGCCTGGTGGCTCGACCGCTCAGGCCCGAGGCCCCGCCCGGCCCGCCCGGTCATCCGCCTGGCCCGCGCGACCCGCCGCGCCCTGCTGCGACGCTGACGCGGGTCCGCACCGGGTGTTCGTCCCCGGGCTCCCGGGCGAACCCCACGTCACCGGACGGCACGTACCACTGGTTCGACCTCGCAGTGCGCGATCCGGTCGGTGTACTGGAACTTGGCGGGCACCCGGTACGTGACCTTGTCCTTCGCGGGGACGTCCACCTGATTGCTGGTGTCCAGCAGGGGGGAGCCGTACGCGTCGACGAAGTGGGTCTTGACCTCCAGCAGGGCCTCACGTGCGTTGGGATTCCTGATCTCCACGGTCGCGTACGGGTCCTCCATGTCCGCGCAGCGGACGAGTACGGCGGTGCCGTCCTTCAGGGGCGGGGCGGGGCTGGCGGAGGCGGACACCGTGGGTGTGGGTGAGGGTGTGGGTGTGGGCTGCGCGCCGACCCCGTTCTCACCGGCGGCCGTCACGGGGTCGCCGGAGTCACCGCCTGGCGAGCAGCCGGCCGCCAACACCACGGCTGCCGCCGCCACACTCCAGCTCCATCGGCGTCGCCGACTTCCCTTGACCCGCATCGTGCCGTCCCTCCCGCTGATGATCGTCGCCAGAATGTCATGGGACGACTCCGCGGATCGCCACCCGCCCGCGACACCGTGTCCGCATGGTGAACAAGGCATGGTGTTCTCGCGACCGTGTCCCTTACAAACAACCCATGTTCTGGGTTCCTCTCCTGCTCCTGGCCTGGGCGATCGCCGGGATCTCCTGTCTGCGGCTGTGTCTCGCCGCGGTGCGTGACGCGGCGGCCGGTGACGGCGCGGGAGAGGGGCGCGGCCTGACGTTGTACGAGGCGGCGTTCCTGTCCGGCGGCCCCGCCCGGGTGGCCGACGTCACGCTCGTCGCGATGGCCCGTCAGCGGCGGCTGCTGCTGGCCCACACCGGCTGGGCCACCGTCGTCGATCCGCGCGGGCGGGACGACATGGAGCGGACGGTGATCGGGGCGATCGGGCCGGACGGGCAGTCGCCCATAGCGCCGGTGCGGAAGGCCGCGGCGGCCACGGAGGCAGTGCGCGCGCTGGCGGACCGGCTGGTCCGCGCCGGACTCGCGGTGCCCGAGGGTGCCGGTCGGAGCGTCGGGGAGGCGGTCCGCCGGCTGCGGCTCGCGGCGCCGGCCGTGGCCGGGCTCGGGGCCGTCGCGCTGCTCATGCCGGTCCCGTCGGGGATGCCGCGCCATCTGGTCGCCCTGTGGTTCGCGCTGCCCCTGGTGTTCACGCTGGGCTGCCTGGCCATAGCGCGGTTCGAGGCGCACCCCGCCTCTCGCTGGGCCTCCCCCGCCGGACAGCGGCTGCTGGACTCCGCGTGCCGGGCGGCGGCCGGTGACACCGACGACGACCGCGCCTACCTCACCTCCGTCGCGGTGCGCGGGGTGCACGCGGTGGGCGAACCGCAGGTGCGCGCGGCCTTCGCCCACCGGGAGCCCCGCCCGGGGTGGTGACCCGGGCCCGGCGACCCGCGGCCGACACCCGGTGAGCGGTCCTTGCCCGCACCCCCGCCGCCCGAAAACATCCCTTTTGTCGATGCAGCGCACCGGCGCGGCAGCGCACCGAAGGGATCACCGATGAGAACCGCCGCCGTCCTCCTGGCCGCCGGGGCCGCAGGGTCCTTGCTCCTCACACCCCTGGCCGCGGCGCCGGCCGGTGCCCGGACAGTCACCGGTGAGGCGCGCGGCACCGCCGTCGCCGCCGCGCGCGCCGCCGGGGCGGGCATCGACTTCGGCCCGTGCGCCGAGGAGCAGGACCTGCCGCCCACCGTGGAGTGCGGCACCTTGCGCGTCCCGCTCGACTACGCCCGCCCGGACGGCGAGCAGATCCGGCTCACCGTCAGCCGGTCCCGGGCCACCGGGACGGACCCCGGGACCGGGCGCACGGTGCCCCGGCAGGGCTCCCTGGTGCACAACCCGGGCGGGCCCGGCGCCAGCGGCATGTACTTCCCGATGCTCGGCCACGTCCCCGGGTGGAAGCGTCTCGCGGCGGCCTACGACCTGGTCGGCTACGCCCCGCGCGGGGTGGGCCGGTCCGCGCCGCTGTCGTGCACCGACCCGAAGACCTTCCACCAGGGCCCCGCGCCCGCTCCCGCCCATCCCCCGGCGGAGGTCAAACGCGACCGCGCGGCCCGCGCCGCGGCCTACGCGCGCGGCTGCGCCGAGCGGGCCGGCGACACCCTGCGCCACTTCACCTCGCTCGCCAACGCCCGGGACCTGGACGTGCTGCGCGCCGCGCTGGGCGAGACCCGGCTGACGTTCCTCGGGTCGTCGTACGGCACGTACATCGGGGCGCTGTACGCGACGCTGTTCCCCACGCACGTCCGGCGGATGGTGTTCGACTCGGCGGTGAACCCGGCCCCGGAGCGGATCTGGTACCGCAACAACCTGGCCCAGTCGGCGGCGTTCGAGGACCGCTGGGCCGACTTCCGGGCCTGGGCCGCCGAACACCACGACGTGTACGGGCTGGGCGGCACCGCGCAGGAGGTGCAGGACAGCTACGACCGGGTGCGGGCCCGGCTGGCGACGCGGCCGGCGGGCGGCAAGGTCGGCCCGGCGCAGCTGCACACGGCCATGCTCAGGGCCGGCTACTACGACGACTACTGGCCGCAGCGCGCGCACGCCCTGTCGGCGTACCTGAAGGGCGACCCCGGGCCGCTGGTCGAGCAGGCCGAGGAGCATCCGGAGGCGGCGGCGGAGGCCGAGAACACGCGCGCGGTCTACCTCGCCGTGGAGTGCAACGACGCACCCTGGCCGACGGACTTCGCGGTGTGGGACCGGGACAACACCCGGCTGGCGCGCCGGGCGCCATTCGAGACCTGGGACAACGTGTGGACCAATCTGCCCTGCGCCTACTGGCCCGCGCCCCGGCAGCGGCCGCTGGACGTGCGCGCCGGACAGGGCGCGCTGCCGCCGACGCTGATCCTTGCGGCCGAGCGGGACGCGGCCACCCCGTACGACGGCGCCCTGGAACTGCACCGCAGGCTGGCCGGGTCCACGCTGGTGACGGAACGGGACGCCGGCAGCCACGGCCTCGCGGGCGGGGCCAACGCCTGCGTCAACGAGCACCTGACGGCGTATCTGCTGGACGGCCGGGTGCCGGGCCGGCGCGCCTCCTGCGCACCGCACCCTGCACCCACTCCGGCAGCACCCGCTCCGACGGCACCCGTGACGCCCGCCCCCGCGGCCTGAGGCCGGGCGGGCGTCAGGCCAGGCCCGCGACCAGGTCCGCGACGTCCTTGCGGCGGCCCGTGTAGAACGGGACCTCCTCGCGGACGTGCATGCGGGCCTCGGAGCCGCGCAGGTGGCGCATCAGGTCGACGATGCGGTGCAGTTCGTCGGCCTCGAAGGCGAGGATCCACTCGTAGTCGCCGAGAGAGAACGAGGCGACGGTGTTGGCGCGCACGTCCGGGTAGCCGCGGGCCATCTTGCCGTGGTCCGCGAGCATCCGGCGGCGGTCCTCGTCCGGCAGCAGGTACCAGTCGTAGGAGCGCACGAACGGGTAGACGCTCACGTAGTCGCGGGGGGTCTCGTCGGCGAGGAACGCCGGGATGTGCGAGCGGTTGAACTCGGCGGGGCGGTGCAGCGCCATGTTCGACCAGACCGGCTCGAGCGCGCGGCCCAGACGGGTGCGGCGGAAGAGGTTGTAGGCCTCCTGGAGCTGGTCGGCGGTCTCGGCGTGCCACCAGATCATGAGGTCGGCGTCCGCGCGCAGGCCCGACAGGTCGTAGGTGCCGCGGACGGTGACGTCCTTGGCGGCGAGCTGGTCGAACAGCTCCTGGACCTCGTCGGCGTAACCGGCGCGGTCCTCCGGGAGGACGTCCTTCAGCTTGAAGACGGACCAGAGGGTGTAGCGGATGACCTCGTTGAGGTCCTTGGCCAGCTTGCCCTTGTTGGGGATCCGGTCGGGCGCGGGGGTGGTGGCGTCGTCACTCATGTCCCTCATTCTCCTGCTCCTCCGTGAAGGCTTTGCACCGGGTGGGCGGTGAGCTCCTGCACCGCGCGCAGGTCACCGCTGATCTGGTCGGCGGCGGCATACGCGCTCGCGATGCACGCCGGGACGCCGACGCCGTCGTACGCGGCGCCGCACACGGCCAGCCCGGACAGGCCCGCGAGGTGTGCGCGGACGCGGGCCACGCGCGCGTGGTGGCCGACCGGGTACTGGGGCAGGCCGTCGTCCCAGCGGGTGACGCGGGTGGCGACCGGGGCGGCGTCCAGGCCGGTGGCGGCCTTCAGGTCGTGCCGGGAGAGCTCGACCAGGTCGTCGTCGTCGCGGTGCAGGATCTCCGTCTCGCCGTGGCGGCCCACGGAGGTGCGGACGACGGCCAGGTCCGGGTTCTCCTCGGCGACCCAGCCCCACTTGTGGGAGGCGAAGGTGGAGGCCTTGATGGTGCGTCCCTCCACGGGCGGCACCAGGAACCCGCTGCCCTCGGGCAGCCGGGCCTCGGCGCGGCGGTAGGCCAGGGTGATCAGCGCCATCGAGGCGTACTCGACGGCGGACAGCTCGGCGGCGGCGCCGGGCGCCTCGGTGCGCAGCAGTGCGGCGGCGGCCGGGGCGGGCACGGCGACCACGACCGCGTCGGCGTGCAGCACCTCGTCGCCGGCCACGAGCCGCCAGCCGTCCTCGGGTTCGCGGCGCAGTTCGGTGACCGGGGTGGCGGTGAGGATGCGGGCGCCCCGGGAGCGCAGGGAGTCGGCGACCGCGAGCGGGAGGGACCCCACGCCGCCCGCGACGCCCATGAAGACGGGGCCGGCCTGCTGGGCGGCGGCGGTCTTCGCCTGGACGGCGCGGACCGCTTCGGTCAGGGAGGGGTGGACGCGGGCCGCGTCGAAGAGCGCCGGGACGGCCGAACGCATGGAGATGCGGTAGGCGTCACCCGCGTACACGCCGCCGAGCAGGGGCTCGACGAGACGGTCGACGACCTCCCGGCCGAGACGCTCGGCGACGTACGCGCCGATCGCCACGTCGTCGCCGATCTCGGTCGGGGGGAGGGCGGTGTCGCGCCCGATGCGGGCGACGCCCTCGTCGGACAGCACGCCGGCGAGGGCGGCGGCGGTGCCGGGGACGCCCATGACGTGCCCCTTCGGCATGGGGCGCAGAGCGCCGCGGGTCCACAGCGCGGCCGTGGCGGTGGCGGGCGGCCGCAGCCGGTCGGACAGCCCCACGGCGCGGGCGAGGCCGACCGCCTCAGGGCGCCGGGCCAGCAGCGACTCCGCCCCGAGGTCGACGCGGGCGCCCGCGATCTCGCCGGGCAACAGCTTGCCGCCGACCCGCTCCGAGGCCTCCAGCACGGTGACCCGCGCCCCGTGCTCCAGCAGCCGGTGCGCGGCGGCCAGCCCGGCGATGCCCGCTCCGACGACGACGGCGTGCCGCCCGCCGTCCCTGTGTGTTCCGCTCATGCCTCCCACCTTCTCAAATGCCGCACGCCGGTCCGCCAGGGCCGTGTGGCCCCGCCGAGTCCCGACCGTGACCCCATCGCGACCGTCCGGCCCGAACGCCCGCCCCTCTTCCGGCGTCTCAGGAGCGTCAGCCATGACGACACGAGGGGGACTCCCGCATGCGCACACGACGATCCGTACGAACCGGCCCCGCCCTGGCCGGAGCCCTGCTGGCGGCGGCCCTCGCGGTCACCGGGTGCAGCGCCGCCACCGACGGCGGGGCCTCGTCCGACAGCAAGGCCGACAAGGGTGTGATGGCGGACGAGGCGGCCGGGGACGCGGCGGCGGAGTCCGCCAAGGAGGGCGCGCCGGGCGGCACGGCGAACCGGGCCGCGGCGTCCGCCCCGCGGGTGGCGGCGGAGCACGTCATCCGCACCGCCTCCCTGACGGTGCGGGTCAAGGACGTCCCGAAGGCGCTGGACGAAGCCCGCGCGGCGGCCACGGACGCCGGCGGTCACGTGGGCGACGAGACCACCCGCCGGGACGCGGTGGGCCACGAGCACACCCGTGTGGTGCTGCGCGTCCCGGCCGACGCGTACGAGGAGGTGCTGACCGGTCTGGAGGGCACGGGCACCCTCGTCGAGCGCAGCGCGAAGGCGCAGGACGTCACCGGCCAGGTGGTCGACGTGGAGAGCCGGATCAGCACGCAGCGGGCCAGCGTGGCGCGTATCCGCGAGCTGATGGACCAGGCCACCCGGCTCAGCGACGTGGTGACCCTGGAGGGCGAACTGAGCAGCCGTCAGGCGGACCTGGAGTCGCTGCTCGCCCAGCAGGCGGCGCTGAAGGACCGTACGAGCCTCGCCACCATCACCCTGACGCTGACCGAGACCCTGGTGAAGGAGGAGGCGAAGGACGACGACCCGGGTTTCCTGGACGCGCTCGCGGGCGGCTGGGACGTCTTCCTGACGCTGCTGCGCTGGCTGGCCCTGGCGCTCGGCGCGGTCCTGCCGTTCGCGGCGGTGGCGGCGCTGGTCGTCCTGGTGTGGCGCACGCTGGTACGCCCCCGGCTGCCGCGCCGGCCGGATCCGGTGCCCGCGTCGGGTGGTCCGGGGTCGCTGCCCGTGGCTCCGCCGGTGCCGGGACGCGCCCCCGGGGGCGGGGAGGGCGAGGCCTGAGGGACCGCTCCGGTCCCGCCCCCGTAGCGTGGTCCGCATGGACACGAGCGCTGCGCACGGAGCGAGGGAACGCCTGGTCGTGATCGGCGGTGACGCCGCGGGCATGTCCGCGGCGTCGCAGGCCCGGCGGATGAAGGGCCCGGACGAGCTGGAGATCGTGGCGTTCGAACGCGGCCACTTCACCTCCTACTCCGCCTGCGGCATCCCCTACTGGGTGGGCGGCGACGTCGAGGACCGGGACCGGCTGATCGCGCGCACCCCCGAGGAGCACCGCGCGCGGGACATCGACGTGCGGCTGCGTACCGAGGTCACCGAGATCGACCTGGACCGGGGGCGGGTCCGCTCACGGGACCTGGAGTCCGGGACGGAGGCGTGGACGTCGTACGACAAGCTGGTGATCGCCACCGGCGCGCGGCCGGTCCGTCCGGAGCTGCCCGGCATCGACGCGCCGGGGGTGCACGGGGTGCAGACCCTGGACGACGGGCAGGCGCTGCTCGACACGCTGGCCCGGACCGGCGGGCGCCGCGCGGTGGTCGTGGGGGCGGGGTACATCGGCGTGGAGATGGCCGAGGCGATGATCAACCGCGGCTACGAGGTGACGGTCGTCAACCGGGGCCGGGAACCCATGGCGACGCTCGACCCCGACATGGGCCGGCTGGTGCACGAGGCCATGGCCGGCATGGGCATCACCATGGTGAACGAGGCCGAGGTGACCGGGCTGCCGACCGGTGACGACGGCCGGGTGCGGGCGGTCGCCACCGCGGACGCCGAGTATCCGGCCGACGTGGTCGTCCTGGGCATCGGCGTACGGCCGGAGACGGCTCTGGCGCGGGCGGCCGGACTGCCTCTCGGGGACCACGGCGGGCTGCTCACCGACCGTTCCCTGCGGGTGCGCGGGCAGGAGAACGTGTGGGCGGGCGGTGACTGCGTGGAGGTGCTGGACCTGGTCTCCGGGCAGCAGCGGCACATCCCGCTCGGCACCCACGCCAACAAGCACGGCCAGATCATCGGCGCGAACGTGGGCGGCGGGTACGCCACCTTCCCGGGCGTGGTCGGCACGGCGGTCAGCAAGGTGTGCGACCTGGAGATCGCGCGCACCGGGCTGCGGGAGAAGGACGCCCACCGTGTGGGCCTGCGCTTCGAGACGGTGACCATCGAGTCGACCAGCCGGGCGGGCTACTACCCGGACGCCTCGCCCATGACGGTGAAGATGCTGGCCGAACTGCGCACCGGCCGGCTGCTGGGCGTGCAGATCGTCGGCCGTGAGGGCGCGGGCAAGCGGGTGGACATCGCGGCGGTGGCCCTGACGGCCGGCATGACGGTGGACCAGGTGGCGGCGCTGGACCTCGGGTACGCCCCGCCGTTCTCCCCGGTGTGGGACCCCGTCCAGGTGGCGGCCCGCAAGGCGGCGACGCGCCTCAGGGGCGCCCGGTGAGCGTGCCCCGCGTCCACCGGGCGCCGCTCACGCCGTGCTCACCGTCGACGCCGCGGGCGCCCCGCACACAGTGACGCCGCGTCGCTCACGCCGTCCCGTTGATCCGCTCGATCGCCTGGCGTGCCTGCTCCCCCGGCGGCCGGGACGGCAGGGAGGACACCGAGGCGCTCGACGACACGGACGCGGCCGACGGGACCGAGGAGGGGGGCACGGCGGGCGGCTGCTCCCCCGCGGGTTTGGCGTGCGCGGCGGCGGCCCGCGCGGACCGCAGGCGGCGGCTCACCGCCTCGTCCAGCGTCACCGGCCGCTGCATCTGCGTGGCGAGCCGCCCCGCCTCCTGGCCGAGCCGGGCGACGTCCTCCCAGGGGAGGCGCACCACGAGGGTGAGCTCGGCCTCGCCGTCGGGCAGCGCCTGCATGGCGGTCACTCGGTCGTTCATCGCCTGTGTCCTCACGTCGGCCCCGCGGCCACTTCCCCGCGCCGCGGGCGGTTGGTGAGTCATACGCACGGCGTACGGGCGGCGTTCAGGGGGTCCACGGATTCACCGGCGGCCGTCCGGGCACCAGTGGGATGTGGTCATCCCCGTTCATGACGTGAACCCCGCGCGCCGCACCCCCTGGGTGACGTACGCGCTCATCGTCGCCAACGTCGTCGTCTTCGTGGCCCTCACGCCCGGTGTCGTGGGCTCCCTGACCGGGGGCGGCGGCAGCCTGGCGGAGCTGTGCCACCTTCAGGCGTTCCTGGACCGGTGGGCCGTGGTGCCGAGGGAGCTGATCCACCACCACCTGCCGAACCTGGTGCCGACCGGCGCCACCGGCGTGGGTCCGCGGGGACCGGGGTGCGTGATCGGGCCGCCCGGCTACGACAAGTCGCCGGAGCTGAGCGTGCTGACGGCGATGTTCCTGCACGGCGGCTGGCTGCACCTGCTGGGCAACATGCTCTTCCTGTGGATCTTCGGCAACAACATCGAGGACCGCATGGGGCACGTCCGTTTCCTGCTGTTCTACCTGGTGTGCGGCTACGCGGCCGCCTACGGTTTCGCGCTGCTGAACGCGGGTTCGGGCGAGCCGCTGATCGGGGCCTCGGGGGCGATCGCTGGTGTGCTGGGCGCCTATCTCGTGCTGTATCCGAGGGCACGGGTGTGGGTGCTGGTGCCGTTCCTCATCTTCCTGCCGCTGCGGCTGCCCGCGTGGATCGTGCTGGGCCTGTGGTTCGTGCTCCAGGCGGTGTACTCGGGCGGGCAGGGCGTCACCGACGCGGGCACGGTGGCGTACGCGGCGCACGTCGTCGGCTTCGTCGTCGGCATGCTGCTGGCCTGGCCCCTCAAAGCGGGCACTCCGCCGCCGCCCGAACCACGCGGCATCCTCTTCGGCCGAAGGGCGCGGACGGGCTGGTAGGGGCGCCTAGACTCCCCTTTCGGCGGCCTGGCCCGAAGAGGGAGACGATGTCCGAGCACCTGTACGACAACCCGGTGATCAGCGGGTTCCACCCCGACCCGAGCGTGTGCCGGGTCGGCGACGACTACTACCTGGTGTGCTCCAGCTTCGAGTACGTCCCCGGGCTGCCGCTCTTCCACAGCAGGGACCTCGTGCACTGGGAGCAGATCGGCAACGTGCTCGACCGGCCCGGGCAACTGCCGCTTCCCCTGCCCGGCGCCAAGGCGTCCGGAGGTCTGTACGCGCCGACGATCCGTCACCACGACGGCCGCTTCTGGGTCGTCAACACCAACGTCGACGGCGGCGGCAACTTCGTCGTCTGGGCCGAGCGGCCCGAGGGGCCGTGGAGCGACCCGGTGTGGCTCGCCCTGGACGGGATCGACCCGGACCTGGCCTGGGAGGAGGACGGCACCTGCTGGTGCGCCTTCTCCGGCCCCGCGGGCGGCATCAACATCGCCAGGATCGACCCGGCCGGGGGCAAGGTGCTGGAGGGGCCCGTCCCCACCTGGTCCGGCAGCGGGCTCAAGTACCCCGAGGCGCCGCACCTGTACCGCGTCGGCGGCTGGTGGTACCTGCTGATCGCCGAGGGCGGCACCGAGCGCGGCCACGCCGTGTCCGTGGCCCGCGCCCGCTCCCCGCGCGGCCCGTGGGAGGCCGCGCCCGGCAACCCGCTGCTGTCCCACGCCGGCACCGCGCGCCCCGTCCAGAACACCGGCCATGCCGATCTGGTGGAGGCTCCCGACGGCAGCTGGTGGATGGTGCTGCTCGGCGTCCGCCCCCGCGGCTTCACGCCCGACGTGCACGTGCTCGGCCGCGAGACGTTCCTGACCCCGGTGGAGTGGGACGCGGACGGCTGGCCCGTCGTCGCGCCCGTCCCCGAGCGCCACCCGGCGCCGGGCGGTGCCTGGCATCCCGTTCCGGTCCCGCCCGCCCGTGACGACTTCACCGGCACCGCTCTCGCGCCGTACTGGGTCTCGCCGTTCGCCCGCCCGGAGAGCTGCTGGTCGCTCACGGACCGCCCCGGGTGGCTGGTCCTCGACGCCACCGGACCCACCCTCGACAGCCCCGGGTACACCTTCGTCGGCCGCCGCCAGCAGCACCACGACTGCCGGGTCACCGCCCTGCTGGACCCGGGCACGGGACGCGGCGGTCTCTGCGTACGGCTGGACGAGGCCCACCACTACGAGCTGGAGGCCGGGGACGGGGAGGTCCGGGTCGTCGCCCGGATCGGGCCGCTGCGCCAGACCGTGGCCCGCCGGCCGGTCCCCGCGGGGCCGCTGTCCCTCACCGTGACGGTCCGGACGTCGGACCTCGTGCCCGCGTCGCCCCACCTCACCGACGGCGGGACCACGGGCCCCGACACCCTCGCCTTCTGGCTGGGCGACCCCGGCGCCCCGGACGCCCGGCCGCTCGCCGAACTGGACGGGCGCTACCTGTCCACCGAGGTCGCCTGCGGCTTCACCGGCCGTGTCATCGGCATGTACGCCACCGAGGGCTCGGTCGCCTTCGACTGGTTCGAGTACGTCCCGTCGTCCGCCGTGTGAGGAAGGGCCGGCCCGTCCGCCGAAGGCCCGGCTCCCGCTCCCGGTGGGCGCCCGCACGGTTGGGCTAACCTGTCCCCCATGCCACCCCGACCAGCCGGAACGCGCCCCACCCTGTCCCTGGTCGCGAAAACCGCCGGTACCAGCGTGCCGACCGTCTCGAAGGTGCTGCGCGGCGGGACGGACGTCTCGGCGGAGACCCGCGCGCGGGTCATGGAAGCCGTACGGGCCGTCGGTTACATCCGCCGGGCCGGCTCCAAGAACGAGGCCGTGCGCGACGAGAACGGCTGGTCCAACGTCCTGGACCTGGTGGTCACCCACTTCGAGGGTTCGTGGGCGAACCTCCTCATCGCGGGGGTCGGGCGGGAGGCGGCGGCAGCGGGACTCGACGTGGTCCTGACGCTCGCCGATCCGCAGAGCGACTGGGTGTCGCGGCTGCTGAGGAGGCGCACCCTGGGGGTCGTCGGGACGCTGGTCGATCCGGCGTCGGCGCAGTTCGGCGCGCTCTTCGCGGCGGGCGTCCCCGTGGTGCTGGTCGACCCGATGACCACTCCCCCGTCGGGTGTGTCCAGTGTCGGCGTGGCGAACTGGGAGGGCGGCCGCATGGCCGCCGAACACCTGCTCTCCCTGGGCCACGAGCGGCTGGGGGTGGTCGCGGGGCACGCCCGCCATCTCTTCAGCCGGGCCCGCGTCGACGGTTTCCGCGGGGTGGCCGACACGGCGTCCTCCGGCACCGCCACGGTGTCGGTGGCCCACGGCGGCTGGAACCGCGCCAAGGCGACGACCGCCACCCACACGCTGCTCGACGCGGATCCGGGGATCACCGGTATCTTCGCCTGCGCCGATTCCATGGCTCTCGGCGTCTACGACGCACTGGGCGCCCGTGGCCTGCGGGTGCCCGAGGACATCAGTGTCGTCGGCTTCGACGACCTGCCCGAGGCGCAGTACATCACCCCCGGGCTGACCACCGTCAGACAGCCCAGCACGGAGCTGGGCGCGGCGGCGGTCAGGCTGCTGACGGAGCTCGCCCGCGGCGAGGACGGCGGCTCCCGGCCCGCCGCCCGTATGAAGCTGGCGACCGAGCTGGTCCTGCGCGCCTCCACCGGACCCGCCCCCGGGACCGCGTCCCGCCGGTGAGGCGGACGCCCGTCCTCACTCCGGTGGGGACGTGACGGTCCGCAGGACGAGGCGGCTCGGACGGACGGTGCCCTGAAGGATCGTGTACTCGGCCGCGACGGGCGGCGGGGCCTGGCCGGCCGGAGCGAAGGTGTTGCCGCCGACGTCCCAGCGGGGTGACGAGCTCGGGGCGATGTCGACGCGCACCCGGTGGCCGGGCAGGAACGTGTGCGCCGTCGACCAGAGGTCCACGACGAACTCCTGCGCCCGGCCCGGAACGAGCGGACGCCTCTCACCCGCTCCGGTCACCGGGTCGACGGACCGCGCCGACCCCCGCTGCATCCCGTCGGCGACAACGCGGCTGGTGCCGTCCGGGTGCTCGTCGCACAGCCGGACCACCACGTCCGCGTCCGTCCCCGTGGTCACCAGGTGCACGACGGCGTGGACCGCGCCCATCACCGTGAGAGCCTCGTCCAGCGGCTCGGTGCGCCAGGAGACGACGTCCTGCCGCGCCTCGACCGCCGACTGGTCGGCGGGCCCCGCCACGAACGGCCCGAAGAGAAGGACCGCGCCGCCGCACGTCGGGACCGGGGACCCGGGATCGCTGTTCAGCCGTCGTTCGGCGCTCGCACCCGGCTTGGTCCCGAGCGTCCCGCCGGCGTTCAGGTACAGCGCGAGCGGCCGGGTGTCACGCGGCGGGAACACGTCCAGGTCGACCCACCGGTTCGCGCCCATCAGGAACACCCGCACCGGCGGGCCGTCCTCGGCGTGCGTGACGTCCCGGCGCAGGACGGTGTCGAACCACCGCACGTGGTGCGCCGTGAGGTCGCCGTCGCCACCGGGCTCGTCGGCGGACGCGCCCGGTCCGAAGTCCGCACCGGCGGCCCGGCCGGACAGGTCGTCGTGCGTCCAGGGGCCCACCAGCAGACGGGGCGCCGGCGGCCCGCCGGTGTCCCGCGCGCGGCGCAGCAGCCGCCGGTAGATCTCCAAGGTCGGTCCGAGGAAGACGTCGAACCACCCGCCGGTCAGGAACACCGGGACGTCGACCGCGTCGGTCCGGTCGACGACCTTCCCCTCGCGGTGCCGCGGCGACCCGAGGGGCTCCCGCAGCAGGTCCAGTCCCCACCCGACGATCGCCTCGACGTCCCGCCCGGGGCTCAGGGCACCGGCGCGGAACGCCTCGCCGGTGGTGAGCGCGCGTTCGGTCGCCTCCCAGCGTTCCCGCTCCGCCTCCCGGGCGGCGGCGGAGCCGAGGCGGTCGATCATGTCCGGGGCGATGGCGTAGTGCGTCCAGGCGAGCGTGCTGCCGATCTCCGGCGCCCCGCCGCGGAACCGGAAACCGTCGAGCGCCGACACCGCCGGCGTCATGGCGGGGGCGATCGCCCGCAGCGCCGGGGCGCCGCCCAGCAGGGCGGCGAACTGGGTGTCGGAGGCGTACGACGCTCCCCACATCCCCACGGTGCCGTCGCACTCGGGCCGTGCCGCGAGCCAGGCCACGGCGTCGGCGCCGTCGGCCACCTCCTGCCCGCCGGGGTCGAAGTCCCCCTCGGAGCCGAAGCGGCCCCGTACGTCCTGGAGCGCGACGAGGTAACCCGCGGCGACGAGACGTCCGACGTCCAGCACCCCGGGTTCCTCGGCGCTCACGTCGTAGGGGTGACGGGTCAGCAGGGCCGGCCACGGCCCGCTCCCGTGCGGGAGCAGCAGCAGGGTCCGCAGCCGTGTCCCGTCGCGCATCGCGCAGGTCACCTCACGTCGCCTCGCCACCGCGGTCAGCCCTTCACCGCGCCGGTGAGGCCGCCGACGATGCGCTTCTGGAAGACCGAGAAGAAGACCAGCGCGGGCAGCATGGCGAGCGAGGTGAAGGCGAGCACCTTCGCGGTGTCCGTCGAGTACTGCGAGGAGAACACCTGGACGCCGAGCGGCAGGGTGAAGTTGGCCTGCGAGTTGAGGACGTACAGGGGCAGGAGGTAGTTGTTCCAGCTGCCGACGAAGCCCAGGATGCCGACGGTGACCACGCCGGGCAGCGACAGCGGGACGGCCATGCGGAAGAAGAACCCCAGCCGGCTCATGCCGTCGATCGCGGCGGCCTCCTCGATCTCGTTCGGGATGGCCCGCAGGAACGGCACCAGGATGATGACGGTCGTCGGCAGGCCGAAGGCGATCTGCGGGACGATCACGCCGAGCAGGTTGTCGACGAGGCCGAGGTCCCTGATGACGAGGTACAGCGGGGTGATCGCGATGACCATCGGGAACATCAGGCCCGCGGCGAACAGGGAGTACAGGGCGCCTTTGAGCCGGAAGTCGTAGCGCGCGATCACGAAGCTGACCATCAGACCGAGCGCGACGATGCCCACGGTGCTGGCGAGCGCCACGATGAGGGAGTTGGCGAACTCGCCCCAGAAGACGGACGACTTGAGGATGCCGAGGTAGTTGCCCGTCACCCAGGGGCTCGGCAGGGCGGCCGGCTCGGTGGTGATCTGCGCGTTGGTGCGGAAGCCGCCGATCACGATGTAGACCACCGGCGCGACGCACACGCCGACGAAGAGCAGCGCGACGAAGTAGGTGACGGGGCTGCCCCACTTCTGCGGGCTGTCGCCGCGGCCGGCGGAGCGCTTCGGCCGAGGATCGAGGGACGGGCGGCGGGGGGTGGTGGTCGTCGCGCTCATCACACGGTCCCTTCGGTGACGGCGCCCCTGAGGTCGCGGCGCAGGACGAAACGCTGGTAGAGCAGCGCGACGGCGAGCGAGATCACGAACATCACGACGGCGACGGCGCTGCCGTAGCCGTAGTTGCCCGCGTTGCGGCCCTGGGCGAGCAGGTAGATCGCCATGGTCGAGGTCCCGGCGGTGCCGGAGACGTACTGGCCCCAGATGATGTAGACGAGGTCGAACAGCTGCAGCGAGCCGATGATCGACAGGAAGGCCCAGATGCGGATCGTCGGTCCGAGCAGCGGCAGCGTGATGCGGCGCTGGATCTGCCAGTAGGAGGCGCCGTCGATCTGCGCGGCCTCGAAGATCTCGTCCGGGATCGACTGGAGACCGGCGAGCATCAGGATCACGGCGAAGCCGATGTACTTCCACGTGATGATGGCCATCAGCGTCCAGATGGCCAGGTCCGGGTCGGCGATCCAGTCGGCCTCCAGGGAGCCCAGGCCGATCGAGCGCAGCAGGTCGTTGACGGCCCCGTTGCTCTGCAGCATCAGGCTCCAGCCGGTGCCGACGATGACCTCGGAGATGATGTAGGGCACGAAGATCAGCACGCGGATGGCGGAGCGGCCGCGGATCCGCTGGTTGAGCAGCAGGGCGACACCGATCGCCAGCGGCCCCTGGATGGCCAGGGAGAGCACCAGGATCAGGCCGTTGTGCCACAGCACGTCGTGGAACGCGGAGTCGGTGAGGATCAGCTTGTAGTTGTTCAGGCCGACCCAGTCGGTGGGCTCTCCGTAGCCCTTCCACTGGTAGAAGCCGTAGTACGCGGCGAGCGCGACCGGGAAGATCACGAACGCCAGGAACGTGATGACCGCCGGGGCGGACAGGACGGCGATCTCCAGTCGCGTCCTGCCCCGGCCCCGTCGGCGCGCAGCCGCTCGCGGCGGAGCCGGGGGGACGGACGGGTCCGCGCCCCCGGCTCCGGTCGAGCCCCGCAGCGTGCGGCCGTCGGCCGTGTCGGTGCCCAGGGTGTCGCTCATGTCCGCCCGATCAGCCCTTCTCCGCCGCGGCCTTGACGTCCTTGACGATGTCGGCGGCGGTCCCCTTGCCGGCCAGCAGGTTCACGACGGCGTTGTTCATGGCGTTGCCGACGTTTTGGCCGTACACGGTGTCGAGGAACTGCATCGAGTAGGCGGCCTTGTTGAAAGCCTGGAGCGCGGAGATGTTGTAGGGCTCGGTGACGACGCCCTGGGCCGCCTTGTTCACCGGGATGGTGTCGAAGGCCTCGGCGTACGCCTCCTGCTGCTCCTTGGTCACGGTGAACCGGAGGAAGTCCAGGGCCTCCTTCGGCGCGTTCTTCGAGAGGGAGTAGCCGCCGGCGCCGCCCATGATGGCGGTCGGTTCGCCCTTGCCGCCGGAGACGGCGGGAAAGGGGAACCAGCCGAGGTCGGGGAGCGGCTTCTTGTCCGGGGTCAGGTCGGCGATCACCCCGGGGTTCCAGTTGCCCATGAGCTCCATGCCCGCCTTGTGGTTGGCGATGAGGCCCGCCGAGGACCCGGCTCCCTGCTGGGACGTCGCCGTGAGGAACCCCTTCTGGAAGGGGTCGCTCTCCAGGAGGTCGGCGAGGTCCTCACCCGCCTTGGTCCAGCAGGGGTCCTCGAAGGTGAGCGACTTGGCCGCCTCCTGCATCGTCTCCTGACTGCATTCCCGCAGGGCGAAGTTGTAGTACCAGTGCGCGGCCGGCCAGGCGTCCTTGGCGCCGACCGCGATCGGCGCGACGTTGATCGCCTTCAGCTTCGCGACGGCGTCCTCGAGTTCGTCCGTCGTCGTCGGCGGCGCGGTGATGCCGGCCTTCTTGAACAGGTCCTTGCTGTAGTAGATGCCCTCGGGCTGGGTGTCCATCGGTATCGCGTAGACCTTGCCGTCGATCGAGACGCCCTCGAGCGCCGCCTCGCCCACGTTCTCCCGGTCGGCGTCGGTCAGTTCCAGTGCCTGGATCTGGCCGGCCTCCACCATGGCCTGCATCTTGCCGCCGCCGCGCTGCAGGAAGATGTCCGGCGCGGAGCCCGAGTTGAGCGCGTTCTGCAGCTTGCCGTCGAGGTCCTCGTTCTGCACCGTCTGGATCTTGATCGTGACGTCGGGGTGCTGCGCCTTGTACTCCTTCGCGGCGTTCTGCCAGAAGACCAGGCCGCGTCCCTCCATCGCGTTCGTCCAGAGGGTCACCGTGCCCTTGCCGCCGCCGGACGCGCCGTCGTCCTCGCCACCGGCGCAGCCGGCGGTGGCGAGTGCGAGGCACAGGCCGATCGCGGCAGCCGTCGCGCTGCGGGTCATCCTCGTCATCGTGGAGCTCCTGATCTGTCGTCAGTGATCCAACTACTTATTAGTTTGCGCAAACTAATGGGCCATCCGCGAAGTAGGAGCAGGTCTATCGCCGAAAATGAACGCGGGGCAACAACGAGTTTTCGCAAGTTGCGCAATCGTTACCGACATAGCGACCATTGTTCGAAATGACGAACACGCGAAGAGGCCACCAGGAACTCAGGAGCGGCGCCCGATACGCACACCCGGCAGCACGCGAAAAGCCGGTGCCGCGCGCTCAGCGCGCGGCACCGGCTCGGCCGACGGCCCGTGGGCCGCCGTATACGGTCAGCGGGCGGTGGCCGTGTGGACGTACTCCACGAGGCGCGTCAGGGCGTCCGGGTCGGTGGCCGGCATGACGCCGTGGCCGAGGTTGAAGACGTGACCCTCCAGGCCGGCCGCCGAGTCCAGCACCTCCCGCGCCTTGGTCTCCACGGCCTCGCGGCCGGCGAAGAGCACGGTCGGGTCGAGGTTGCCCTGCAGCGCCTTGCCGGGGCCGACACGACGGGCGGCCTCGTCCATCGGGACGCGCCAGTCGACGCCCACGACGTCCGCACCGGCCTCGCCCATCAGCCCGAGCAGCTCGCCGGTGCCGACGCCGAAGTGGATGCGCGGCACCCCGTAGGAGGCCACCGCGTCGAACACCTTCGCCGAGGCGGGCAGCACCGAGTGGCGGTAGTCGGCGGGGGCCAGGGCGCCGGCCCAGGAGTCGAAGAGCTGGACGGCCGAGGCACCGGCCTCGATCTGCACCTTCAGGAAGGCGGAGGTGATCTCCGCGAGCCGGTCGAGCAGGTCGGCCCACAGCTCCGGGTCGCCGTACATCATCGCCTTGGCGTTCTCGTAGGTGCGGGACGGGCCGCCCTCGACGAGATAGCTGGCGAGGGTGAAGGGGGCGCCCGCGAAACCGATCAGCGGGGTGGACCCCAGCTCCCGGGTCAGCATCCCGATCGCCTCGGTGACGTACGGGACGTCCTCGGGAGCCAGGTCGCGCAGCCGGTCGAGGTCGGCGCGGGTGCGCACCGGCTGCTCGACGACCGGGCCGACGCCCGGCTTGATGTCGAGGTCGATGCCGATGGCCTTGAGGGGGACGACGATGTCGCTGAAGTAGATGGCCGCGTCGACCTGGTGGCGGCGCACCGGCTGCAGCGTGATCTCGGTGACCAGATCGGGGCGCATGCACGAGTCGAGCATGCCGATGCCCTCGCGCACCTTGCGGTACTCCGGCAGGGAGCGCCCGGCCTGCCGCATGAACCACACCGGGGTGTGCGGCACCGGCTCACGCCGGCACGCCTTGAGGAAGGCACTGTCGTACGTCGAAGTCGGCTGGCTGCCCGTCGGGCTCACGTTGGCGCTCACATCGGCCAGTCTCGCATGTCGGGAACGGGGTCCGGCCGCCGGGCGTCCCGGGTGGCCCGGGTCACTCGCCGCGACCGGCGGTCCCCCGGAGAGCGGGCGCGCGGCGGGGGTGCGGCGTGATCCGGACACCCCCGGACGGCACGGGTGTCCCTCCCTGCGCCGACGGCCCGTTCCGCTTAATCTTCCCCGCATGGCTGCGGCTCAGGGACGACTGTCGGACGGCGCTGGCGGAATGGACGAACCGAAGGAGGCGGGGGCGAACACCGGACCCGGGGGTACGCCCCCGTTGCCCTTCCGGGCCGCTGTCGACGCGCTGCGCGGCGCGCGACTGCGGCCGCAGATCGAGGTCGAGCCCACACCTGCGCCCAAACGCCTCGCGCCGTACGCGCACGCGCTGGAGGCGGCGGTCGTGGACGGTGAGGACGATCTCGCCGACGGCCGGCTGGTGCTGCTGTACGACCCGGACGGGCACGAGGCCTGGCGGGGCGCGTTCCGCCTGGTGACCCTGGTCCGCGCGGAGCTGGAGCCGGAGATGGCGGCGGACCCGCTGCTGCCGGACGTGTGCTGGTCCTGGCTGACCGGTGCGCTCACCGCGCGCGGACTGGCGTTCGGGGAGCCGAGCGGGACGGTGACACGGGCGAGCTCCCACTACTTCGGCGGGCTGTCCGAGCGGCCCGCGGCCTCGCAGATCGAGATCCGTGCCTCCTGGACGCCCCGGGAAGGGCTGGGCGGGGTGCCGGACACGGCCGGCCACATGGTCGCCTGGTGCGATCTGCTGGCGCAGGTGGCGGGGCTGCCGCCGGCCGCGCCCGGGGACGCGTCGGTCGTGACGCTCCCGCAGCGGAGGGGACCGCAGTCGCGCTGAGCTGCCCGTGCCGGGCACCGGTCAATCCTCGTTGCCCATCTCTTTGTCGATACGGCCACATTCGGAAGCGTTGCGACGCGGACCGAAACCGTTCGATCTTCGAATGATCGATCGTGCGTCCGAATTGCCCGGATTGTTACTCACCAGATCGTGATCATTTCCTAAAGGACATCAGGTTTGCTGCCGAAGACGACTGTGACCTTGAAAGCACGGTTCGTCCCGGCTTCACCCCCACGAGCCGGCCCCGTCCCCGCACCCCAGGAGGCCTGGTGTCCGTTCTCCTCGAGCAGCCCTCAAGCCTGGTCGCCTACCGCCCGAACAAGCCGACCGCCATGGTGGTCGTGGCCGACCCGCGCGTCCGATCCACCGTCACCCGCCATCTGTGGGCGCTCGGTGTACGCGACGTCATCGAGGCCTCGTCCGTCGCGGAGGCTCGTCCCCGCATCGGCAACCCCCGCGACATCTGTGTCGCCGAAGTCCACCTGCCGGATGGTTCCGGCCTCACCCTCCTCTCCGAAACCCGCGCCGCCGGCTGGCCCAACGGGCTCGCCCTCTCGGCCGCCGACGACATCGGCGCCGTGCGCAACGCACTGGCCGGCGGCGTCAAGGGCTACGTCGTCACCGGCACCCGCACCAACCTCGGGCTCCCCACCCGGCCCGGTGCCGCCCCCATCGGCGCCGCCGCCGCGCGCCTGCACCGCCGCCCCCCGGGTGCCCCGAGCCACCCGGGCGGCTACCGCGAGCTGTCCGGCCGCGAGGTCGAGGTGCTGCGGCTGGTTGCGGAGGGCCAGTCGAACAAGGCGATCGGCGTCTCCATGGGTCTGTCCGCCCTGACCGTCAAGAGCCACCTCGCCCGCATCGCCCGCAAGCTCGGCACGGGCGACCGCGCCGGCATGGTGGCGGTGGCCCTGCGTACCGGCATCATCCACTGACGCCCACTTCCCCGTCCCCCACTTCCGCGTCCCTCACTCCCCCGCCTCGCCCCCACTCCCTTTACCTAGCGCCGCCGATGTCCCCATGTCGGCGGGCGCCCTCGCGCGCGCTGCCGCACGCGGGATCAGCCGCGGCCTGTTTTCGCTGGTCGGCGCCGTCACCGGGCGGAGTGGCAGGTCGGGTACCGGTCCGTACGGATACTCTTGACAGGTGACCGACGCCCACGACACCGCAGCAGACAGTCCACTGCGCACCACCGGAGGCGCCCCTCCGGACGACGGCGGAGCCTCTGCTGCACAGGCGCCGATCCCCCTGCTGGAGCCCCGCGAGGGCATTCCGCCCGTGATCGCCGACGAGGCCGCCCTGGCCGAGGTCGTCGCCTCCTTCGCCGCGGGCCGCGGCCCCGTCGCCGTGGACGCCGAGCGCGCCTCCGGCTACCGCTACGGCCAGCGCGCCTACCTCGTCCAGCTGCGGCGCGAGGGAGCCGGCACCGCGCTGATCGACCCGGTCGCCTGCCCCGACCTGTCCGCGCTCGGCGAGGCGCTGTCCGGCGTCGAGTGGGTGCTGCACGCCGCCACCCAGGACCTGCCCTGCCTGCGCGAGATAGGCATGGTGCCCACCCGCCTCTTCGACACCGAGCTGGCCGGCCGGCTGGCCGGGTTCCCGCGGGTCGGCCTCGGCGCGATGGTCGAGAGCGTGCTCGGCTTCCTGCTGGAGAAGGGCCACTCCGCCGTCGACTGGTCCACCCGCCCGCTCCCCGAGCCCTGGCTGCGCTACGCCGCCCTCGACGTCGAGCTGCTGGTCGACCTGCGGGACGCCCTGGAGAAGGAGCTGGACCGGCAGGGCAAGCTGGACTGGGCCCGCGAGGAGTTCGACGCGATCGCCTCGGCGCCGCCGGCCGAGCCCCGCAAGGACCCCTGGCGGCGCACCTCCGGCATGCACAAGATCCGCCGCCGCCGGCAGATGGCCGTCGTACGGGAGCTGTGGCAGACCCGGGACCGGATCGCCCGGCGCCGTGACGTGTCCCCCGGCAAGGTGCTCTCCGACGCGGCCATCGTGGAGGCCGCGCTCGCCATGCCGCCCAACGCGCACGCGCTGGCCGGACTGAACGGTTTCGGGCAGCGCGTGGGCCGGCGCCAGTTGGAGCAGTGGCAGGCGGCCGTCGACCGGGCCAAGGCGCTGAGCGAGGACCGGCTGCCGCAGCCGGGCCAGCCGGTGACCGGCCCCCCGCCGCCCCGTGCCTGGGCCGACAAGGATCCGGCGGCCGCGGCGCGGCTGTCGGCCGCGCGGGCGGGCGTGAGCGCGCTGGCGGAGGAGCTGAACATGCCCGCCGAGAACCTGATCACCCCGGACACGGTGCGCAGGATCTGCTGGGAGCCGCCTGTCCCGGCGACCGCCGACTCGGTCGCCTCGGCGCTGACCGCGCACGGCGCCCGGGCCTGGCAGGTCGAGCAGGTCACACCGGTGCTGGTGGCGGCACTCACCGCCTGACCGCCGCGCCGTCCGGCGTACGGCGCGGGGCCGGCGGATCGCCGACCGAACGGCCCGTCGCCGCACCGGCCCGACGCCCCACCGCGCCCGGCGGCCCGCAACGGCCGTGGGCGCCCGCGCCGTTCGCGGAGGGGGCGCCGGTGCCGGGCGGGCCGCCGGTGCGCGTGCCACGATGCAGGCATGCGGATCGTCGTGGTGGGTGCGGGCCAGGTCGGTCACACCGTGGTCAAGTCGCTCGCCGAGGCGCACGAGTGCACGGTGATCGGCAGTGACCGGACACGTCTGGACGCCCTGTCGCACGCCTACGACGTGCGGACCGCGCACGGCAGCGGCACCCGCCGCGAGACGCTTCTGGACGCCGGCGTGGCCGGCGCGGACCTCGTCCTGGCGTGCACCTCGCGCGACGAGGTGCACTTCCGCTTCACCCGCCGCGAGCTGGAGCAGGATGTGCATCCGGAGCCGTCCTGCCGGTGCGGGTGAGCGGCCGGGTGGTCGGCACTCCGGTGCTCCGCTCGGTGCTGCTGTTCGTCCTGCTCTACCTGCTCGCCCTCGCGCTCGGCACGCTGGGCCTCGCCCTGGACGCGGGAGCGGACGCGGGCGGCACCCGCGCGTTCACCGCGCTCGGCGCCGCCGCGGCCTGCCTGGGCAACGTCGGCCCGGCCTTCGGCGAGCTCGGTCCGTTCGGCTCCTACGCACCGCTGGGGCAGGCGTCGAAGGGCTTTTGACCGCCCTGATGCTGCTCGGCCGCATCGAGATCGTGCCCCTGGCGGTGCTGCCGCGCCGCCGCTACTGGCGCGCGTAGGCGTCACGGCCCTCCCGGAGGGGTCCGTGCGGCCGATGTGCCGGGTCGAGATCACGCCAAGATCCCCGTAGGCTCCGGGGGACCGCCGCGACCGGGCCCGCGTGCCGCGCGGAGGGGACGCACGCCGCCTCGTCGTCGAAGTCCGGCTAATTCGGGGTCACTTGGACGGCAATCCGTCCCGTCGGCGGGGGCGGCGGCCGATGATCGGAAAAGCACGGAGCGAGCCGCGGGACCGCCTCTCGCTCCACAGCGGCGGCATAGGTTAGCCTCGACCCGGCTGCTCTCCCTGTGAAAACGCCCGTACCCCACGTCGGAGGAGTTTCCTGCGGAGCGGCCTGGACTCCGAACGGAAAATCTCTGACAGGAACAAGGGGCACCATTTCATGGAACCCAGCCACGTCCGCCCGGCCAACCCGCAGCATTCGGACACACTCCCCCACACGTCCGAAAACTACAGGACAGCGACGATCCGCACGCCCGAGATACGTGTGGAGAAATACGGCAACTGGGAGATCGAGTACGAGTTCACGCCCGCTGCGGGCGACCACGGCAACCTCCTTGTCGTGTTTTCCTCGGTCGGCTCGAAGTACGGTTTCGGAAACGCCCTTTCCGGCGTCCAGTGCAACGTGCTGCGAATCCGTGACCGGTTCGACGGAGGACCGTCGTACTACGTGGCGCGGGCGATGGACTTCTCCGTTTCCGACGCGGTCGAGGAACTGATTACGCACTACCGCGAGAAGCTGGGCCTGTCCCGTGACACCGTGGTTCTCGCCGGTTCCTCGAAGGGCGGCAGCGCCGCCTTTTACTACGCCCTGAAGTACGGCTACCGGAACATCGTCGCCTCCACCCCGCAGTACTTCATCGGCAGCTACTCGCAGGGTCACGGCGTGCTGGGCGCGTGGGTGCTCGGCGAGGGTGAGCCGCAGGAGAACGTGGACCGGCTGGACGCGGTGCTCCCGGAGCTGCTGGCCGAGAACACCGACCTCGACCGCAACATCTACCTGTTCTCCTCGACCCGGGACTACCAGTACGAGGAACACGTCGTCCATTTCCTCCCGGCGCTGCGGAAGTACTCCAACTTCAACTTCTTCATGGTGGAGTCCACCGCCCTGGTGAAGCACGCGGAGGTGACGCGGCAGGGGCTCTCGGTGATCCTCAGCGTCATCTACGCGCTCACCGAGGGCACGGTGCCGCGGTTCGGCGAGGTCCAGGTCGGCTCCGGCGAGGTGGACGAGCCCGCCGCGACCGAGCACCTCGCGGAGCTGCGGGCGCGGGACACCGCGACGGGCGTCCTGGTGGCCGCGCAGCTCTCCCCGGAGCAGGCCACGCTGACCGGGCACGCGTTCCTTCCCGGTGTCTCCGCGGAGCGGGGCGAGGAAGCCGGCGCGCAGGAGACCAAGCAGTTGGTGCTGGTCCGGGACGACCAGGCGTGGGTGGCCGACGCGACGTCGGTGCCGGCGGACCAGCTCTACCTCAAGTACTTCGACACCCACTTCGCCTCCTACAAGGACGGCGGCTTCACCTGCGACGCTCGGGAGCTGCTGGACTCCCTGCCGGTCGGCGTCTACGACGTGTTCGCGCGGGTGACCAGCGAGAGCGAGGACATCGACCGCAGGGTGCCCCTGGTGGCCTACCGGACCATCGACCGGCGGGCCGCCTCCGGTGGCAGCGAGGTCATCCTGCGGGCCGACGTGAAGGGCGCCCGGGTGGTCAAGCGCGACCTCACGGGGGCCGGCCCCGGCGGCACGGTGTTCTCCCTGAAGCGCTTCGCGATGGACGGGGCCAGGCTCCGCGTACACGGCGTCTTCTTCCTCCCCGGCCGCAACGCGGACCGCGCGACCCACTCCGCGTACTACCTCACGCTGCGCGGTGAGGAGAGCACGCACACCGTGGCCCTCAAGGCCATCAAGAAGGTGGACAAGATCCAGCCGCTCATGGCGACGGGCGACTTCGGCTCGTACGGCTTCGGGTACTTCACCGCGGAGGACCGGGACGGCGTGGACCTCTCCGACGTCCCGCCCGGCACGTACACGGCGGAGATCGCCATGAGCACCGGCGGCGCGCTGTTCTCGCAGCGGGCGGGCGAGCTGGACGTGGCCGAGAACCGGTCCGCCTCGGTGGCCCGCCGCGTCTCCGGCCGCAACGAGCGGATCAGCACCCGGGCCCGGCTGCGCAGGGGCCTGCGGGCGCGGTTCCGGCGGTCGTAGGACCGGCGCCCGCACCGGGCGCGCACACGCCCGGCCGGCCCTCGTCCACGGGGCCGGCCGTGTGATGTTCGCCGCTCCAGCCGACGGGGGTGTGCAGTGACGTTACCCGCAAGTAGCATGGGTCGTAAGCAAGCGCTCAGCATCCCGCACCCTGGAGGAGAGCCATCGTGCCTCGTACCGTCAGGGACGTCGTCTTCGTCGACGGCGTCCGCACCCCGTTCGGCAAGGCGGGCCCGAAGGGCATCTACCACGAGACCCGCGCCGACGACCTGGTCGTCAAGGCGATCCGGGAGCTGCTGCGCCGCAACCCGGGTCTCGACCCGAAGAAGATCGACGAGGTCGCCGTCGCCGCGACCACGCAGATCGGCGACCAGGGCCTGACCATCGGCCGTACGGCCGGCATCCTCGCGGGCCTGCCCACCTCGGTCCCGGGTTACTCCATCGACCGCATGTGCGCCGGCGCGCTCACCGCCGTCACCACGGTGGCGGGCTCCGTCGCTTTCGGCGCGTACGACGTCGCCATCGCGGGCGGTGTCGAGCACATGGGCCGCCACCCGATGGGTGAGGGCGTGGACCCCAACCCGCGGTTCGTCTCCGAGAAGCTGGTCGACGAGTCCGCCCTGTTCATGGGCATGACCGCGGAGAACCTGCACGACCGCTACCCGAGCATCACCAAGCAGCGCGCCGACGAGTACGCGGTGCGCTCCCAGGAGAAGGCCGCCAAGGCGTACGCCAACGGCAAGATCCAGGCCGACCTGGTGCCGATCTCCGTGCGCCGCACCTCGCCCGAGGGCGGCGAGACCGGCTGGGGCCTGGTCACGGCCGACGAGCCGATGCGCCCGGGCACCACGCTGGAGAACCTGGCGGGTCTGAAGACGCCGTTCCGCGTGCACGGCCGGGTCACCGCCGGCAACGCGGCCGGCCTGAACGACGGCGCCACCGCCTCGCTCATCGCCTCCGAGGACTTCGCGCGCGAGAACGGCCTGCCGGTCAAGATGCGCCTGGTCTCCTACGCCTTCGCCGGCGTGGAGCCCGAGGTCATGGGCTACGGCCCGATCCCGGCGACGGAGAAGGCGCTCGCGCAGGCGGGCCTGTCCATCGACGACATCGGCCTGTTCGAGATCAACGAGGCCTTCGCCGTCCAGGTCCTCGCGTTCCTGGAGCACTACGGCATCGCCGACGACGACGCCCGCGTCAACCAGTACGGCGGCGCCATCGCGTTCGGCCACCCGCTGGCCTCCTCCGGCGTCCGTCTGATGACGCAGCTGGCCCGCCAGTTCGAGGAGCAGCCGCAGGTCCGCTACGGCCTGACCACCATGTGCGTCGGCTTCGGCATGGGCGCGACGGTCGTCTGGGAAAACCCGCACTTCGAGGGGGACAAGTGAGCACCACCGCAGAGCTTCTGAAGGGTGCGGCCGAGCTGTTCCCGGGCGAGGTCGTCACGCAGGCGCACGTGCGCCACTTCGACCTGCCGCTGGGTGCCGGGCGCTTCGCCCTGATCACCCTGGACAACGGTCACGACCACACCAAGCCGACCACGCTCGGCCCACAGTCGCTGGCGAACATCGACGCCGCGATCGACCAGGTCGAGAAGGAGGCGGCGGACGGCGAGATCGTCGGCGTCGGCGTCACCGGCAAGCCGTTCATCTTCGCGGTCGGCGCCGACCTCAAGGGCGTCGAGCTGCTGAAGCGCCACGAGGACGCGCTGGCCATCGGCAAGGGCGGCCACGACGTCTTCAAGCGGCTGTCGCAGCTGGCCGTGCCGACCTTCGCGTACTACAACGGCGCCTCCATGGGCGGTGGCGTCGAGGTCGGTCTGCACTGCACCTACCGCACGGTGTCCGCGGCGCTGCCCGCGTTCTCGCTGCCCGAGGTCTTCCTCGGCCTGGTGCCCGGCTGGGGCGGCTGCACCCTGCTGCCGAACCTGATCGGCGCGGAGAAGGCGGTCTCGGTGATCATCGAGAACAGCCTCAACCAGAACCGGCAGCTCAAGGGCAAGCAGGTCTACGAACTCGGCATCGCGGACGCGCTGTTCGAGGGCGCCGACTTCCTGGAGCAGTCGCTGATCTGGACCGCGGCCGTCCTCAAGGGCGAGATCACGGTCGAGCGTCCGGCGATCGACCGCGGCGAGGCCTGGGACCAGGCCGTCGCCAAGGGCCGCTTCGTCGCCGACTCCAAGGTGCACGGCGCCGCCCCGGCCGCCTACCGCGCCCTGGACATCATCGCCGCCGCCAAGGACGGTGACCTGCAGAAGGGCTACGACGCCGAGGACCAGGCGCTCGCCGACCTGATCATGGGCGGCGAACTGCGGTCCGGCATCTACGCGTTCAACCTGGTGCAGAAGCGCGGCAAGCGTCCCGCGGGCGCCCCGGACAAGAACCTGGCCCGCCCGGTCACCAAGGTCGGTGTCGTCGGCGCCGGCCTGATGGCCTCCCAGCTCGCGCTGCTGTTCCTGCGCCGCCTCGAGGTGCCGGTCGTGCTGACCGACATCGACCAGGAGCGCATCGACAAGGGCGTCGGCTACGTCCACGCCGAGATCGACAAGCTGCTCGGCAAGGGCCGCGTCAACCAGGACAAGGCCAACCGCCTCAAGGCCCTGGTCACCGGTGTGCTGGACAAGGCCGAGGGCTTCGCGGACGCGGACTTCATCATCGAAGCCGTGTTCGAGGAGATGGGTGTCAAGCAGCAGGTGTTCGCGGAGGTCGAGGCGGTCGCCCCGGCGCACGCGGTCCTCGCCACCAACACCTCCTCCCTGTCCGTGTCGGAGATGGCGTCGAAGCTGCAGCACCCCGAGCGGGTCGTCGGCTTCCACTTCTTCAACCCGGTCGCCGTGCTGCCGCTGCTCGAGATCGTGCGCGGCGAGCAGACCGACGACGCCTCGCTCGCCACGGCGTTCGGTGTCGCCAAGAAGCTGAAGAAGACCGCGGTGCTGGTGAAGGACGCCCCGGCGTTCGTCGTCAACCGCATCCTGACCCGCTTCATGGGCGAGATCCAGAACGTCATCGACGAGGGCACCCCGGTCGAGGTCGCCGAGAAGGCCGTCGAGCCGCTCGGTCTGCCGATGTCGCCGCTGGTGCTGCTCGAGCTGGTCGGTCCCGCGATCGGCCTGCACGTCTCCGAGACCCTCAACCGGGCGTTCCCGGAGCGGTTCACCGTCTCCCCGAACCTCAAGGCGGTCGTCGAGGCGGGCAAGCGCGGCTTCTACGTCTACGACTCCGGCAAGCCGGAGCTGGACCCGGAGGTCGCCGCGCTGCTGAAGCAGGGCGACACCGTCCTGACCGAGGAGCAGGTCCGCGCGCGGGTGCTGGACGCGGTGGCGCAGGAGATCGGGCTGATGCTCGACGAGGGCGTCGTCGCCGAGGCCCAGGACATCGACCTGTGCCTGATCACGGGCGCCGGCTGGCCCTTCCACCTGGGCGGCATCACGCCGTACCTGGACCGCGAGGGTGTCTCCGAGCGCGTGAACGGCAAGCGGTTCCTGGAGCCGGGCGTGGCGTCGGTTCCGGCGTGACGCACCTGAAGTGACCGAAGAGGGCCTCCGTCGGTGACGACGGAGGCCCTCCTCACGTGCGTCGGCGGGCTCAGCCCGCCACGGTCCACGCCCCGAACTCCTGAGAGCCGGGGGCGCTCTGACGGGAGACGGCGAGCCGTCCGTCGGCGCCTACGACCGCGACGGTGGCCCGCCCCATCGCGTCGAAGGCGGCGGCGGGGGCGCCGGTGAACGTGCCGCCGAGCGCGGTCACGGGCAGCTCGCGCCAGCGCCCGTCACCGGGCAGGAAGCGGTAGGCCACCCCGCCCAGGTCGCTGCGGCAGGCGACGAGCGTACCGGTCCCGGCGTCCGGGCCCGCGGCGAGTGCGACCACGCCGTAGCCGCCGCGGCCGCCGATCGACGCCGCCGGCTGGGCCCAGCGACCGCCCGGGGCGTCCTCCTGCGCCATGAGCAGCCGCGCGGAGTCCGGCTGCCGGTAGACGGTCATGACCTGCCCGCCCGGCTGCACGACGGCGGCCACGGGCCCGGCGGACGGGGCGAGCCGGAACCGGGGGGCCCGGGTGAGCGGCTCGTCGGGCGAGCCCTGCGCCCAGTGGAAGACGCCCTCGCGGCTGGCGCCGAACACCTCGACGTGGCCGTTGCCGGCGGTCAGCGCGGCGAGCCCTTCCTGGAGGTCGTACCCGCGCAGGTCGGTCCACTCCCCCCAGGTGCCGTCGCTCTCCCGCACCCGGCTGTGCAGGCCCTGCCCGGCGTTGCGGACGAACAGGTGCAGACGGCCCCGGCCGTCCCGGGTCACCACGGGGGTGCCCAGGTGCCGGTCGCGGCGCGGGTCGCCGGCGGAGGGGTTGCCCAGCCCGACCCAGTCGAGGAACGCGCCGTCGGGCTCGGCCTGTTCCAGCAGGACGATCTCGCGGACGTGCGCGTCGTCGGCGGCCAGGTGCGACAGGCGTTCGGCGAGGACCTGCCAGCGCCCGTCCGGCGTGAGGCTCACCGCGAGGCCCGGCGCGAGAGGTCCCCCGCCGAGGGGGAACGGGCCGCGCCACCGGTCGGCGCCCGGCTGCTCCTCCAGCCATACCGCGCACTGTCCGCCGAGCACGGCGAAGGCGGTGAGCCGGCCGAGCCGGTCGGCGAGCAGCCAGGGCGCGCCGCCCGGATGGCGCGGGGTGGTGCTCTGCACCCAGCCGGTGCCCCGGGAGTTCAGGCCGACCGCGTAGTCGCCGCTGCCCGCCGGGTCGCCGCAGTCGTACCCGTCGGCCACACCGTAGACGTTGAGGAAGAACTCCTTCAACGAGACGGCCCGCGGGCCCAGGTTGTGCGGCCAGCGCTCGTTGTAGTAGCCGCGGTAGGCCTCGACGGCGAACGTGCCGTTCTGCTGCGAGCGCCGGTAGTGCTCCAGGGCGCGCCAGGTGAACAGCGCGGCGGCGGTGTGGTCGCAGTGGTCGGACAGGTCGCCGAAGTCGTGGCGCTGCGGGAACTTCTCGTCGTGCACCAGCCGGTCGGGGTCCGGGTCCATGGTGCGCACCAGGGTGGGGCGGACCAGCTCCATGATCTGTACGAGGGTGCCGGTGAGGCCGTCCCGGGTGTAGCCGTACGCCTCCTGGACCAGGCCGCCCGCGGGGATCAGCGTCGGCACCGACTCCACCTGGTCGTGCCAGAGGACGTGCAGGCTGCGGGCCGGGCCCTCCGGGGTGCCGTGCTGCCGGATGTTGAGGAAGACGAGCGTCACCCACGGCGCGTCGGCGAGCGAGAACACCTCGGCGACCGCGCCGCCCGCGGTGACCAGCGTGGACGGCTTCCAGGCCGCCGTGCGTCCGCCGAGCGCCATGGCGCCGTAGGCGGCCTTGATGCCGTTCTGCCGGGCCTTGCCGTAGGCCTCCCGGTCCTCCGTGACCGGGTCGGTCTGCCAGGGCCGCGGGTTCTGGCCGTTCGCGTCACCGGCGGTCACGTAGACCGTGGTGGTGCGGGTGCCGGCCCGCAGGCCGTGGAAGGTGGCCGGGTTCATGAAGTACAGGTCGTCGTCCGGGTGGGCCACGACCTGCAGCACGGACGCGGGGCCGGTCATGGGTGCTCCTTCCGACAGCGGGTGGGACGGCTCACAGCGGCCAGTCCGGGAGGTGGCCGGCGCGGGCGAGTTCGTTGCGGCGGGAGCCGGTCTCGAACTGGCTGGGCACCGGGAAATAGCTGGGCAGGAACGCCGCGAGGACGGCGTCCTGCTCCTCCTCGGACACGTCGCCGTCGTGGTAGTCGTTCAGGCAGAACACGTCGTGCGGGCGGACCGAGAGGATGCGGTTGAGCCGGGGGGCGTGCTCGCTGAGGCCGACGTTGACGAAGCCGCAGGAGATGCTGCCGGGCACGCTGCGCAGCGTGTGGAAGCCGACGTAGTGGTGCAGCGAGGAGGCGACCGACACGTCGCTGTGGTCACGCAGCCGGTTGGCCGCGGTGGTCGCGACGGCCCGCGCGTAGTTCGCCTCGATGTCGGCGAGGACGCTGCGCCGCAGCGGGTGCGGGGCGTGCAGGAACGAGTGGACCGGGGTCTGACCGAAGGACCGCTCGATCAGGGCCCGGTTGTTCTTCGCGGCGCTGATGTTGAACTCGTCGTCGGGGGACGGCGGCGACATCGGGACGGAGGTGGGCGACATGAAGTGCTTCGCCTGCCCGTTGCCCAGGAAGAACATGTCGGGGAGCAGGGTGCGCCCCACGAAGACGTCGTCGTTGAAGTACAGGAAGTGCTCGGCCAGGCCCTCGATGTGGTGCAACTGGCTCTCGATGGCGTGCGAGTTGTACGTGGGCAGGGCGCCGCGGTCGCCGAAGATCTCGGTGTGGTCCACGACCCGCACCCGGGGGTGGGAGACGTCCAGCCAGTGGGGCACCTGCTGGTCGGTGACGAGGTGGATGGTGCGGATCCAGGGCGCGTACATGTCGATGGAGCGCAGGGAGTACCGCAGCTCGTCCCGGTCCCGGAAGCGCGCGGCGCTGGTCGCCGCGTCCTCGGTCTCGAGGCCCATCGACGCCAGGACGGCGTTCTTGCGCTCCAGCCAGGCCATGTCGGCGCCGTTCACCCAGGTGTAGACGGCGTCCACGGGGAAGGCCACGTCCCCGTGCAGCACGCGCCCGAAGGCGTCGATCGTGGGGTAGGCGCGGCCGCCCAGGGTGCGGGCGGTGCGCCGCAGGGCGGAGCCGGGCACCCGGTCGCCGATCAGGGTGCGCGCGGGGGACTTGAGGTGGCTGCGGGTCTCGTCGTCGGGGTCGGTGTCCCAGAAGGAGACGGTGCAGCCGTAGACGGCGCCGAGGCGCAGGGTGCGCGACGGGGAGACCAGGTTGCGGTAGACCCGGACGCCGGAGGAGGGCGTGTCGGCGTACGGCGCCACGAGGCCCGCGAGCACGGTGGCCATCGTGTTCTGCCCCTCGTTGAGGACGGCGGCGTACACCGCGTCGCGCGCGTACCGCTCGGCGAGGGCCTTGAAAACCGCCTCGCGGTACACGGCGTGCACCGCGACGGAGTGCCGCACCAGGTGGTCACGGACCACGAAGTAGGGGATGTCGGCGGCCTCCAGCGCGTCGGCGACCAGCGAGAGGTTCTGCTGCACGACGTCCCAGGGCGACTCCCAGTCCATCAGCCGGCAGATCTGCCCGCCGTCGCTGACCAGGCCGCGCCGCTTCAGCAGGCGTGCCTCCAGCGCGCGCTGGTCGGAGGTGCGCACCGTGCTGGCCGGTGCGGCCGCCGCCGCGGGCACGGTGCCGTCGGGGCCGCTGCGGACGTCGTGCGCGGCCTGACGTTCGGCCTTGACGACGGCCCGGCGTCCGCTGTCACGTTCGGCGACCAGCTCGTGGAACAGGCGCTCCCAGGTGGCGGTCACCACCGCGGGCGAGAAGCGGTTGACCGAGGCGAGGGCGGCCGCGCCCATCCGCCGGCGCAGTTCGGTGTCCCGGATGAGGAGCATCAGGGCGGAGGCGAGGGCGTCGGTGTCGCCGGGCGGCACGAGGATGCCGGTCTGCCCGTCGACGACCACCTCGCGGGGGCCGTTGGGCGCGTCGTAGGAGACGACGGGGACGCCGGCCGCGTGTGCCTCGGCGAGGACCAGGCCGAACGCCTCGTTGCGGGAGGTGAGGGTGGCGATGCTGGCCTTGGCCCACTCCTCCGCGAGGTGCTTGGAGTTGCCGTTGAGCTGGACGCAGTCGTGGAGTCCGAGCGTGTCGATCTGGCGGCGCAGGGCACCGCTGAGCGGTCCGTCGCCGAAGATCCGCAGCTGCCAGTCCGGGTGCTCGCGGGACACGGCGGCCCAGGCGGTCACGGCGTGGTCGATCTGCTTCTCTGCGACGAGCCTTCCGGCGATCACCACCGTGCGGGTCTGCAGCGTGGAGCGCGGCCGGAAGCCGCCGGGCAGCGCGTTGGGCACGACCTCCAGGCGGGGCGCGGCGTCGCCGAGGGTCTCGGCGAACCAGTCCCGGGTGCGTTCGCTGAGCACGGCGAGCGCGTCCAGCCGGGGGGTGTACCGGCGCAGCGGCTCGCCGCTGGTGCCGCGCAGTTCGGAGACCCGGTGTTCCTGGTGGACGGTGACGACGTGCGCGGGGGCCAGCTCCACCGCGAGCGCCATCAGGGCCGGGGTGGTGGTGACGAGCACGTCGGTGTCGGTGGCCTGGAGGGCGAGTTCGAGCTCCAGGTCGGAGAGCCGGCTGAACGCCGCCTCCCAGGAGCGGTCGACGATCCGGCTGGGCTGCGCGGCGAGTTCGGCGCGCACCGCGTCGTCGACGCCGGTGGTGCGCAGCGGCCGCGGGGTGGCGGAGGTGAGGTCGATCAGGTAGTCGAGCCGGACCCGCTCGTGCGGGGTGAAGAACTGCTCGCGCCGGCTCTTGAAGACGCTGAGGACCCGGACGTCGTGCCGGGCGGCCAGCTCGGACGCCTGGTTGAACACGGCGCGTTCGGTGCCGCCCACCGCGTCGGCGGTGGTCAGCAGATAGGTGATCTTCATCGGTGGGTGTCAGCCTGCCTCGGGCATACGCGTGCAGGTGACCCGGAGATTGCCTGCGGGGGTGTAACGGGGTTGGACGATCATCGGCGGGAGTCCCGGTGGGGTGATCGCGAGGCTGCGCATGGCGAAGACGCGCAGCGGGTTGCGTACGTCGTGCAGCCGGCGCCCCAGCCGGAAGCGCCGTCCGCCGGCATCGCACAGCACGACGTCCCAGTGGTCGGGCCGTTTGCCGCGCGGCGGCATTCGGTCCAGGGGCACCTCCACCCGGAGGGTGCCGGGGGCCGGCCCGGTGACGGGCTGTTCGAGCCGGCGCCCGGAGGCGACGAACTCGGCCCATGGCTGGTCGGCCCGGGTGCCGAGCAGCCGGAAGTCGACGGTGATGCCGGCGTGCGTGAGGTGCACCTTGACGACCTCGGCGGCGGGGCGCGCGCCGGTGCTGACGACGCGGGCGCTGCCGCGGAAGGAGCGGCCGAGCCGGTGCCGTTCGCCGGTGACGGAGGAGGCCGTCATGGGCCTGGTCGGCCCCTCGTACGGCACCGGCGGTGCGAGCAGCAGCAGGGGGACGGTGCGGGTACGGCGTCCGGAGCGCAGGCGCAGCCGCAGCCGCCAGCGGCCGGGTCCCGCCGGGGCCCCGCCGACCTCCGCGCCGAGCAGGACGACCGCGTCGACCAGGGCCTCGCCGTCCGGGCCCGCGTACACGGTGGCCTCGGCGGTGTAGGTGCGCCGGCCCCGGCTGAGGACGACCTCCGCGCTCTCGGGCAGCCCGGCCGACACGGGCAGCCGCGCGTGCAGGTTGACGGTGTGGCCGTCGAGGATCGCGGCGTAGTCCAGCCGGGCGGTGCGGTCCTGCCGCAGGGGCAGGAAGACGCTCTGCATCAGCTGGTTGCGCAGGGTGGCGGCGCGGGCGCGGGCGGCCCGGCGCGGGCGGGCGGCCCCGCCGCGCGGGGCGGCGGGGGTCGTGGTGCGAGGGCTCATCGGCCGGCGTACCCCAGTTCGGCCATGCGCTCGGTCTGCGGGGCGGGCCGGCGCGGTGCGGGGGTGCCGGCGCCCGTCTCGAACGGGCTGGGCACCGGGAAGTAGGTGTTCAGGAAGTCGGCGACCATCCGGGACTGGGCCTCGGGGTCGCGGGCGGTGACGGTGTCGTTCATGCAGAAGGTGTCGAAGTTGCGCCGGGCGAGGAGGTCGTCGAGCCGGCGCTGGGCGGTGTCGGCGGCCAGGTCGACGTAGACGTAGCGGATGTCGCCGACAGTGGCGCGGGCCGAGTGGTAGGCGTAGTAGTGGTGCAGCGAGGAGGCGATGGGCACGTCGTGCGGTGAGCGGAACCGGGAGTGCTGGGTGACCCGGTGGGCCTTGGCGTAGACCTGCTCGATCTCCTCGAGGACGCTGCGCCGCAGGGCGTGCGGGGTGTGCTTCATCTTCTGGGAGATGACGGTGCCGAAGTGCTGGGCGACCAGGCCGCGGCTGTTCTTCCCGGCCGCGTTGACGGGCTGGTCCCCGGTGCTCGCCCGGCCGGACGGGATGAGCGCCTTGCTGGGGAAGAACTTGGTCAGGCCGTTGGCGTGGAAGAACTGGCCCGGCTGCACGGGGCGGGCGAAGAACACGTCGTCGTTCAGGTAGAGGAAGTGCTCGGCGAGTTCGGGGATGTGGTGCAGCTGGCTCTCGATCGCGTGCGAGTTGAACGTCGGCAGCGCGGCGGGGTCCGTGAAGATCTCCCGGTGGTCGACCACGCGCAGGCCAGGGAAGTCGGTGCTCAGCCAGGAGGGCGCCTGACCGGCGGTGACCAGGAAGATGTTCCGCACCCACGGGGCGTACTGGTGGATCGAGCGCAGGGAGTGGCGCAGTTCGTCGCGGCTGGTGTAGCGGGAGTCGTTGGCCGCGAGTTCGTGCAGGCCGCCGCCGGGGACGCCGGTGAGCCGCTCACGGGCGGCGTCCCGGCTGGCCCGCCACCGCGGGTCGGAGTCGTCGACCCAGGTGTAGACGACGTCGATCGGGAAGGTGTGGTCGTCGGGCAGCGTGGCCGCGAACTCGGGCAGGGTGCGGGCCTGACCGGTGTTGTACAGGGACGGAACGGGGCTGAACCGTTTCTGCTCCACGAGGATGCGCCCGGCGTCCACGGGGATCTCGGTCACCACCTTGTTGGGCCGGGGCGCGACGAACTGCCCGTCCCGCTCCTCCCAGAACTCGATGTCGCAGCCGAACTCCGGGCCGAAGACCAGGTGTCCGGTGGGGTCGCAGACGACCCAGGTGACGTGCACGACGGACCGGTCGCGCAGCGCGCGCCAGCCGGCCGGCGACGTCCCGGGACGCTGCTGGCCGCGGGCGCTCTCACCGACGTACCCGGGGTTCTGCGCGCAGGCGAGCCGCAGCAGTTCCTCGACCTCGGCACGCCACGGCGCGGGGACGGCGACGCAGGGCACCGGGGAGGTGGTGCCGCGGACGCAGAAGTGGTCGATGCCGGCCTCCTCCAGGAGGGCGACGAGGATGTGCAGGTTGCGGGCCCGGGCGGCCCAGGCGGTGGCGCCGGGCACCTCCACGGCGCGCAGGTGCCGGCCGGCCGCGCGGACGACCCGTACCGCCAGGTCCGAACCCTGCCTGTCCGCCTTCCGGTTCGCGCCCAGGGCGCGGGCGACCACGGCGGAGCGCACGGCGTCGGCGGACGCCAGCGAGCGCTTCACCGAGTTGCGTACCGGCCCCGGCACCCGACGCACGATCCGGCGCCGCGCTCCCGCGGGCACCAGGGATCGATATGTCGACACGAGCGCGCTCGCCTCGGGGTTGTGGAGGCTCACCAGACTTCCGCACCATTCACGTCGAGGCCGGAGCCGACCGGCTCCGGCACATGTCCCCACCCTGACCGGCGGGCGCTCTCCCGGCGTACTGCCCGCGGGAACCGCCCGGGACCGGCCGCTTCACCTCCGGTCGACCCCGCGGTCACACAACGCTCACCGACCTGGCGGAATGTTTACATCACAAGCACTTCATGTCCACCGGTGATCGCTTCCCGGGCTGATCTGTCGGATGTGCCACACCGGTGCAACCTTTTGGCGGGTCGCGGTATCCGCGTGCGAGACGCACGACGGAATCCGCAGCCGCCTCACGACGGAATCCGCAGCCGCCTCACGACGGAATCCGCACCCACTCCGAGAAGGTCAGTCCGGGGCCGCCGCCCTGCCGTGCCACCCGCAGACCGCCGTCGGGTCCGAGGACGGCGAGCACGGCCCGCCCGCCGGCGTCGAGGGCCAGCGCCGGGTCGCCCGCGCAGGGCCGCCCGGTGTCCGCCCACCAGAGGCCCGACGCCTCCGCCTCCGTCGCGCAGACCCCGACGAGCACCGTGCCGGTCGCGCCGCGGTGCGCGACGACCGTGCAGTCCCGGCCGTCGAGCGACACCCTCAGCAGCGCGTGGGCCCCGTCCGCGGGGCTGCCGGGCAGCGGGATCGGCCACGCGCCGGGGCGCCGGCAGACCAGACCGGCGCCGGCCGGGTCGGTCCAGAACCAGGTGACCCGGCCGGGGGCCGTCTCCAGGGCCGCCGCCGATCCCGGCAGCGCGCCGGGCCGCACGTCCTCGGAGCGCCCCGGCGTCGCGCCCGGCTCCGGCTGGCCCCAGGTCAGCGTGACGCCGTAGGCCGGGGCGAACACCTCGACGCGCCCGGTCCCGGCGGCGGTCGCGGCGGGTCTGCCTCTCAGGTCGCTGCCGCGCAGGTCGGCCCAGGGCTCCCACCTGCCGCCCCGCCCTTCCCTGCGCATCATCAGCCCGCCTCCCGCGTTGCGTGCGAAGACGTGCACGTCGCCGCCCGCGTCCACGGCCGCCGCCGGCGGGCCGAGGAGCGCGGCCCGGTCGGGCTCGGCGTGCGGATTGCCCAGGGAGCGCCACTCGGTGAGGGGCCGTCCGGTCTGGTACTGCACCGCGTGCACGAGGTCCACCTGGGCCGTGCCGCCGGCGCGCCGCTCGCGGCGGCCGAGGAAGTGCACATAGGCGTCGGCGCCCTGGGCGACGGTCAGGTCGGTGAGGTCGCCGACGGGGAAGAACACGGGCGCCGACCAGTCGGGGCCGCCCGGCCGGTGCTCGGTCCAGCGCAGCAGACCGCCCTCGCAGCGGGCGTACGCGGTGAGCCGGCCGTCCTTGCCCCGCACCAGCCAGGAGCCCGCCGCGGTACCGGTGACGGAGGGTGTCGCGGACCCGGCGGCCATGGCGGGCCGGCCGCGTCGCGGCGTGCGTACGGACCGATCCCGCATCACCATGTCGGACTCCTGGAACGTTCGCCCGATCGGGACACGGGACCTGGAACGGCCACATGATAGGCACGCCGTGCCCCGCCGAAAGGCACCCGGGGACGCCGCCGGGGCCCCCTCGCCGACGCGGGCCACACCCCGGCCGGCGCCTCTCCCCCGCCACACTGAGTGATGTGGATCACTGTCGTACAACGCCCGACGGGGGTCGTGGGTCTCTCCGTTCGCCCGCGCCGCCGCGGTGGCGGGCGGACCCGCGACCGGCGTCGGCGCCGGGTCGCGTCCCTGCAGGACCCGCGGCACCCGCACCGGCACCACGCGCCACGCACAGACGAGGATCCTTCGGATGACGACCCCAGCCACCGACACCCCGAGCATGTCGCGCCGCGGGCGCGGACCGGACGCGCCCCGCAGGCGGCGCACCGGCCGGTGGATCCTGCTCTCGCTGGCCGTGCTCGTCGTCGCGGGCGCGGGCACCGGGTACTGGCTCTGGAGCGGCCTCGACGGCAACATCAAGGGCGTCGACATCGACGACGCGATCGGCACGGACCGCCCCGAGAAGCTGCCCACGTCCGGCCAGAACATCCTGATCCTCGGCTCCGACTCGCGCGCGGGCGACAACGCGCAGCTGAACACCGGCAAGATCGCCGGGGCGCGCTCCGACACCGCGCTCGTGATGCACATACCCGAGGGCCGCACCCAGGCCGTCGCCGTCAGCATCCCGCGCGACACCCTGGTGACCCGGCCCGAGTGCAAGGACCCGGACGGCTCCACGGTGGACTCCGCGGAGCGCGTGATGTTCAACTCCATCTACTCGCAGGTCGGTCCGGCCTGCGTGGTCAAGACGGTGGAGAAGATGTCCGGCGTCCGCATGGACCACTACGTCGAGATCGACTTCGCCGGCTTCAAGGACCTGGTGGACGCGATCGGCGGCGTCGAGGTCACCGTCGACCAGGACATCCGCGACAGGTCCAGCGGCCTGGACCTGACCGCGGGCACCCATCGTCTGGACGGCACCGAGTCCCTGCAGTTCGTCCGCACCCGGCACGGCGTCGGTGACGGCAGCGACCTCGGCCGGATCGGTCTGCAGCAGGAGTTCATGGTCGCCCTGCTCGGTGAGATCAAGAAGCAGGACCTGCTGGGCAGCCCCGCCAAGACCTACGAGATCGCGGACACGCTGACCTCCGCGCTCACCACCGACACCGAACTCGCCTCGCTCACCGCGCTCGCGGACTTCGGGCGCAGCATGAACGGTGTCGACCCGGGCTCCATGGAGACCATCATGCTGCCGGTGGCGTACGACAGGACCGACCCCAACCGCGTGGTGGCCGCCGAGCCGCAGGCGTCCACGCTGTGGAAGGCCATCCGGAGCGACCAGGAGATCCCGGAGTCGGCGAAGAAGTCCCCGGCGACCGGCGGCGGTTCCTGACCTGCCGGCCGGGTCGCCGCCGCCGTCGGGCCGTCTACCGGCGGCCTCTCAGACCTCCCGCCACGGACGCAGCGCCAGGCCGGGTTCGTCCGTGCGGCGGGTGACCCGGAGCGTGGCGGAGTCGGGTTCGAGGGAGGCCGCGACGACCTCGCCCGCGGCGTCCACGGCCAGGTCGACCAGGGTGCCGGACGGCAGCTGGGGGCCGGACTCGGTCCACCAGGCGCCCGCCTGCTCCTGCTCGGTGGGGTAGGCGGCGAACGCCACCCGGCCGCTCGCGGAGCGCTGGGCGAGCACCGTGCAGTCGTGGCCGTCGATGGCGCAGCGCACGGCCGCGACGGGGCCGGGTCCCGCCGCGGGGAGCAGCGTCACCGGCTTGCCGCCGGGACGCCAGGCGCACAGGTCGCCGTGCCGGTCGACGAAGAAGAGGGTGGTCCGCTCGGCGGACGTGCGCAGGGCGCGCAGGGTGCCCGGCCGGGCGGCGACCTCGGCCTCCTCCTCCCGGGCGGGGGTCCTGCCGGGCTCCCGCTGACGCCAGTGCAGGATCCGGTCGTCGGTGGCCGCGTACAGCTCGACGAGCCCGGATTCCCGGCTCGTGGCGGCGAGTTGGTCCTGGATGTCCGTGCCCGCGAGGTCCCGCCACGGGTACCAGCCGCCCCGCTCCTTCTGGACGAGGAGGCTGACACCACCGCCCGCGTTGCGGACGAAGACGTAGGCGCGCCTGCGGTCGTCGACGGCCACGGCGGGGTGCCGGTGCGGTCGCCCTTGCCGTTGGGGTGGCCCACGGGGGACCAGTCCAGGGGGGCGAGGCGGGGGCGGAAGTGGGTGGAGTGCACCAGGCGGGCCTCGCCCTTCCCGGCCGGCCGCCAGGCCGCCAGGTGGCGTAGCCGTCGGCGCCCTGTCCCACGGCAGCCGGTCCCGGGTGGAGCCCCAGGCCGCCGCCGGCCTGGCGGAAGGGCTCCCAGGGTCCGCCGGGAGCGAGCTCCGCACGGCACAGGACGGCGTCGTCCGATTTCAGATAGACGGTGAGGCGGCCGTCGCGGCCGCGGAGAAGCCAGTCGCCGTTCACCTGTTCACCTTACGCACACGGCTCTGCGGCCCGGGCGCGGGGACCCCGCCGTACGGCCGCCCCCGCGGCGGGATTGCCCGGCTTGCGTGGGACCCTGACCGTATGGAAGACGCCCTGCTCGTGATCGTCGACGCCGCGAACGTCGTGGGGTCGGTACCCGACGGCTGGTGGCGGGACCGGCGGGGCGCCGCGGAACGGCTGCGGGACCGGCTGGCCGCCGACGGGCTGCCCGGGCACGAGGGACCGGTGGACATCCTGCTGGTCGTGGAGGGTGCGGCGCGCGGGGTGGAGCCGGTGCCGGGCGTCCGGGTGGCGTCGGCGCCCGGCAGCGGGGACGACCACATGGTCGAGCTGGTGGCCGCGGCGGGCGACCGACCGGTGCTGGTGGTCACCGCCGACCGTGAACTGCGCCGCCGGGTGGCGGCGCTGGGCGCCGACGTCACCGGGCCGCGCGCGGTGCGCCGCTGAGACGTGCGGCCGTCCGCCAGGCCGGGCCGTGGCGCCGGGCCGGGCCGTGGCGCCGGGCCCGGCGGACGGCCCGGCCCGGCGCCACGGCGACGACCGGCTGCTCCTCCCGGTCCCGGGGCGAGGCGCTGATGCACCGGGCGAGCGCAGTGGTGCGGGGTGCGGCCGTCCGGTGGCCAGGCGGGCCGGGGCGAGGCGGCAGGACGTCCGGGGGGTGAGCCGCCCCTTCGGGTTCACCGGCCACAACATCGTCCTTGCGCTCGCCTCCTGACATGCCGGAGCCCGGGGCGCGCACCGCTCGGGTGCGCGCCCCGGGCTCCGGGGGCCGGGCGGACCGGGACCGGGTCAGCCGGATCCCTTGCCGGACGGTCCGACGGCTCCGGCCTCCGTGTCCTCCCCGCCGGCCAGCCTGCTGTGGCTGCGGCTGTAGAGGAAGTACACGACGATGCCGATCGCCATCCAGATGCCGAACCGGACCCAGGTCTCGGCGGGCAGGTTGAGCATCAGCCACAGCGAGGCCGCCACCGACACGATCGGCAGCACCGGCACCCACGGGGTGCGGAACGCGCGGGGCAGGTCGGGCCGGGTGCGGCGCAGGATCAGCACGCTGATGGCGACGATGACGAAGGCGAACAGCGTGCCGATGTTCACCAGCGCGGCCAGTTCGTTGAGCGGGGTGAAGCCGGCCAGGATCGCGATGAGGACACCGAGCAGGATGGTCGGCCGGTGCGGGGTCTTGAACCGGGGGTGGACCCGGGAGAAGAACCGGGGCAGCAGTCCGTCGCGGCTCATAGCGAAGAAGACGCGGGTCTGGCCGAGCAGCAGGATCATGCAGACGGTCGTGAGGCCGACGGCGGCCCCGAAGCTGATGAAGCCGGCGAACCAGGGATGCCCGGTGGCCTTGAACGCGTCGGCGAGCGGGGCGTCCACGGACAGCTCGGTGTAGTGCTGCATGCCCGTCACGACGATCGACACCAGGACGTAGAGCAGGGTGCAGATGAACAGGGAGCCGAGGATGCCGCGGGGCATGTCGCGCTGCGGGTTCTTGGTCTCCTCGGCGGCCGTGGCGACGATGTCGAAGCCGATGAAGGCGAAGAACACCACGGAGGCGGCGGTGAAGATGCCCATCACGCCGAAGTTGGCCGGGGCCCAGCCGAACATCAGCTGGATGAGCGGGGAGTCGAGACTGTCCCCGGCGGGCACCGGCTTGGCGTCCGGGATGAACGGGTCGTAGTTGTCGGCGGTGATGAAGAAGGCACCGGCGATGATGACGACCAGGACGACGGTCACCTTGATGGCGACGACGACCGTGGTGACCCGGGCGGACAGCTTCATGCCGAGGACCAGGATGCCGGTGAGGACGAGCACCAGGACGGCGGCGAGGATGTCGAAGCCGAAGACGTCGGAGCCTTCGCGGCTGCCGAGGGCGGCGGGCATCTCCCAGCCCGCGTTGTCCATGAGCGACTGGATGTAGCCCGACCAGCCGACGGCCACCACCGCCGTGCCGAGCGCGAACTCCAGGACCAGGTCCCAGCCGATGATCCAGGCCGGCAGCTCACCCAGGGAGGCGTACGAGAACGTGTAGGCGGAGCCCGCCACGGGGACGGTGGAGGCGAACTCGGCGTAGCAGAGCGCGGCGAGCGCGCAGACGACACCGGCCACCACGAACGCCAGGGCCGTCGCGGGCCCGGCGTTGTCCTTGGCGACCGTACCGGTGAGGACGAAGATGCCGGTGCCGATGATGACACCGACACCGAAAACGGTGAGGTCCAGCGCGGACAGGGACTTCTTGAGGGCGTGCTCGGGCTCCTCGGTGTCGCGGATGGACTGCTCTACCTTCTTCGTCCGGAAGAGGGGGCTTGTCACGGGTACCTCCCACGCTTGTCGTCCTCGACATGATCGAGAGGGGGCGTGGTTCGTATGCCCCGGCGCGGACGCCTTCACGCGAACGGGCCGCGCGCGCCACACTTCACGGTGGCACGCGCGGCCCGTTCGGACCACGTGCGCGCGGCCGGACCGGTGACGGCGGGCCGCGCGCGGACGGCGGGTCAGTCCCGGGCGGGCTCCACCGCGTCGACGGCGTCGGCGGAGGACCGCTCGTACCGGCCGTCCAGCTTCGCCACCAGGCCGGTGACCTGACGGGCGATGTCCGGGGCGGTCAGGCCGATCTCGGTCATGACCTCGGCGCGCGAGGCGTGGTCGAGGAAGCGCGGCGGAATACCGAAGTCACGCAGCGGCATGTCCACCCCGGCGTCGCGCAGGGCCTGGGCGACCGCGGAGCCGACACCGCCGACGCGCGAGTTGTCCTCGACGGTGACGACGACGCGGTGCTTCTCGGCGAGCGGGGCCATGGCCTCGTCGACGGGCTTGACCCAGCGCGGGTCGACGACGGTGGTGGAGATGCCCTGCCGGTCCAGCAGGGAGGCGATCTCCAGGCACATCGGCGCAAGCGCTCCCACGGAGACGAGCAGCACGTCGGGCGTGTCGGTGCCGGGCTCGCGCAGGACGTCCATGCCGCCGACGCGGCCCACGGCGGGCACGGCGGGGCCGACGGCGCCCTTGGAGAAGCGCACCACGGTGGGGGCGTCCTCGACGGCGACGGCCTCGCGGAGCTGGGCGCGGACCTGGTCGGCGTCGCGCGGCGCGGCGAGCCGCAGTCCGGGCACCACCTGAAGGATCGACATGTCCCACATGCCGTTGTGGGAGGCGCCGTCGGTGCCGGTGACGCCGGCCCGGTCGAGCACGAAGGTCACGCCGCACCTGTGCAGGGCCACGTCCATGAGCACCTGGTCGAAGGCGCGGTTGAGGAAGGTGGCGTAGACGGCGAACACGGGGTGGACGCCCGCGTGGGCGAGGCCAGCCGCGGAGACGGCGCCGTGCTGCTCGGCGATGCCGACGTCGTAGACGCGGTCGGGGAAGCGCTTGGCGAACTTGTCGAGGCCGACCGGCTGGAGCATGGCGGCGGTGATGGCGACGACGTCCTCGCGCTCCTCGCCGAGCTTGACCATCTCCTCGCCGAAGACGGACGTCCAGTCGGCGCCCGAGGTGGCGATCGGCAGGCCCGTGTCGGGGTGGATCTTGCCGACGGCGTGGAAGCGGTCCGCCTCGTCCTGGAGGGCGGGCTGGTAGCCGCGGCCCTTCTCGGTGAGGCAGTGCACGATGACCGGGCCGTTGAACCGCTTGGCGCGGGCCAGCGCGGACTCCAGGGCCTCGATGTCGTGGCCGTCGATGGGGCCGACGTACTTCAGGCCCAGGTCCTCGAACATGCCCTGCGGGGCGATGAAGTCCTTGAGGCCCTTCTTCGCGCCGTGCAGGGTGTCGTAGAGGGCCTGGCCGACGACCGGGGTGCGCTCCAGGAGGTCCTTGGTGCGGGTCAGGAAGCGCTCGTAGCCGTCGGTGGTGCGCAGGGTCGCCAGGTGGTTGGCGAGGCCGCCGATGGTGGGCGAGTAGGAGCGCTCGTTGTCGTTGACGACGATGACCAGCGGGCGGTCCTTGGCGTCGGCGATGTTGTTGAGCGCCTCCCAGGCCATGCCGCCGGTCAGGGCGCCGTCGCCGATGACGGCGACGACGTGGCTGTCGTCCCGCTTCATGATCTGGTTGGCCTTGGCGATGCCGTCGGCCCAGCCGAGGACGGTGGAGGCGTGGCTGTTCTCGATGACGTCGTGCTCGGACTCGGCCTGCGAGGGGTAGCCGGACAGGCCGCCCTTCATCTTCAGCCGGGAGAAGTCCTGCCGGCCGGTCAGCAGCTTGTGCACGTAGGACTGGTGACCGGTGTCCCACAGGACCTTGTCCTTGGGGGACTCGAAGACCCGGTGCAGGGCGATGGTGAGCTCCACCACACCGAGGTTGGGGCCGAGGTGGCCGCCGGTCTTGGAGACCGCGTCGACGAGGAAGGTCCGGATCTCCCCGGCCAGCTGGTCGAGCTCCTCCAGGGTGAGCCGGTCCAGATCGCGCGGTCCCGTGATGCGGGTCAGCAGCGGCACCCGTGCCTCCTTGCAGTAGAGCTGATCGAGCTGTTGCCGGGCGGGTCGAGTCTAATCTTCCGCCCGGGCGGCCGTTTCCCGGGCGGTGCGTCGTACGTCACCCGATCAGCAGTACCCACGAACGAGGCGCCGAGCCCTCCCGGCCCCGCCCGCCTGTCCGCGTCCCGTACGGGTACCGGAGAGTCCATCGGGCGGCGGACCGGCCGCCGGGCGGGCCGAGGAGTGCGGATGTCGGTGGACCTGACGGGTTTCCTCGGTGTCGTCGTGGTGGCCTATCTGGTCCCGGGACCGGACTTCCTGGTGGTGGTGCGCTCGGCCGCCGACAGTCCCGCCCGGGGACGGGCCGCGGCGCTGGGCGCCCAGACGGGGCTGTGCGTGCACATGCTGGCCGCCGCGGCGGGCCTCTCGCTGATCGCGGACCGCTCCCCCGTGGTCTACGGCGCCGTCAAGCTGCTCGGCGCGGCGTACCTGGTCCACCTCGGGGTCCGGGCCGTTCTGGCGGCCCGGCGTACGGCCCGCGCACACGGCACCGGGACGGCGGCGCCCCCGGACGAACCGGCGCGCGGCCGGTCGGGCTTCACCGAGGGATTTCTCACCAACGTGCTCAACCCGAAGGCGGCCCTGTTCTTCCTCAGCGTCCTGCCGCAGTTCGTGCACGGCACGGACTCACCCGCACGGCCGATCCTCCTCCTCGGCGTCCTGGACGTCCTGATCGGCGTCGTCTTCTGGTTCGCCCTGGTCACCGTGGCCGGCCGGTTACGGGCCCTCCTCGCCCGCCCACGCGTCCGCCGGCGCTGGGACCTGACGACGGGGTGGCTCTTCATAGCCATGGGCCTCACCCTGGCCACCGCAACCCCCTGACCCGGAAACACCGCTGCCCGGCGCCTGAAAGGCGCCGGGCAGCGGTAACGCTTTTGAGAGGGGGCGCGGGGAACTGCGCGATCAGCCACAGTCCACCGTCAGCGGACCAACTAGGCCCGCCCCGCGGTCTTCTGCGTCTTCCTGGTGACGGCGTCGATGACGACCGTCGCCAGCAGCACACCACCGGTGATCATGTACTGCACCGGCGAAGCGATACCTTCCAGCGCGAGCCCGTACTGGATGGAGACGATGACCATCACACCGAGCAGCGCGTCCCACGTGCGGCCACGCCCACCGAAGAGGGACGTACCGCCGATGACGGCGGCGGCGATGACGTTCATCAGGAACTCACCGGTACCGGCGCCCTGGTTGGCGGAGGCGATCTTCGACGCGACGAACAGGCCGCCCATCGCGGCGAAGGTGCCGGCGATCGCGAAGACCGATATCCGGATCAGCTCCACGTTGATGCCCGCGCGGCGGGACGCCTCGACGCTGCCGCCGAGCGCGAACACCTTGCGGCCGTAGGCGGTACGGCGCAGCACGAAGTCCGTGAGGACCAGGAAGGCCAGGAAGATCACCACGGCCAGCGGCAGGCCCTTGTACTGGTTGAACACGATCGCGACGGCGAACGCCAGGATCGCGAGCAGCACCGTCCGCACGATGATCTCGTTCAGCGGGCGGGAGGGCACACCGGCGGCCTCACGGCGGCGGTTGTCGAAGAACGCGGCGAGGAAGTACGCCACGGTCGCGAGCAGCGCCAGACCGTACGCGGCGGCCACGTCGCTGAAGTAGTAGCTCGTCAGCTTGACGACCAGACCGTCGCTGTCCAGGTTGATGGTGCCGTTGTCGCCCAGGATCTGGAGCATGAAGCCCTGCCAGAACAGCAGGCCGGCGAGGGTGACGGCGAAGGCCGGGACGCCGATCCGGGCGAAGATGAAGCCGTGGATCGCACCGGCGACCGTGCCGGTGAGGATCGCCAGCACCAGGGCCAGGATCTCGTTCATGCCGTGCGTGATGTTCAGCACGGCGAACGTGGCGCCCGCGACACCGCTGACGGAACCGACCGACAGGTCGATCTCGCCGAGCAGCAGGACGAAGACGATGCCGACGGCGATCATGCCGGTGCCGACCATGGCGACGGACATGTCGGAGAAGTTGCCGGCGGTGAGGAAGTTGCCGTTCAGGCTGGTGAAGATGGCCCAGATGATCAGCAGGCCGACCACGACGGGGATGGAGCCGAGGTCACCGGCCTTCATCTTCCGCTTGAACTCGTTCCAGTAGCCCGCGAGGCCCTGCTCGCGCACCAGCAGGCGCGGGTCGACCACGGTGACCGCCTTGGCGGCCGCTTCGGGGTTGGCCACGGACTTGTCTTCGGCGGTGGGGGTGGAGGTCTTCTCGGTGCTCACTTCGCGATCTCCCCATTGGTGCGCGCCGCACGACGGGTCACGGCGTTGTCCGTGGCGCCCGTGATGGCGGAGATGATTTCTTCCTGCGAGGTCGACTTGACCTCGAAGACGCCGTTGTTGCGCCCGAGGCGCAGGACGGCGACCTTGTCCGCCACGGCCTTCACATCGGCCATGTTGTGGCTGATGAGGATGACCGCGTGGCCGCGCTCGCGGAGCCGCTCGACCAGGTCGAGGACCTGCGCGGTCTGCTCGACGCCGAGGGCCGCGGTGGGCTCGTCGAGGATCACCAGCTTGGGCGCGCCGAGCATGGAGCGGGCGATGGCCACGACCTGGCGCTGACCGCCGGAGAGCGAGGCGATCGGGATACGGACGCTGGGGATGCGGATCGACAGGGTGTCGAGGAGCTCGCGGGAGCGGCGCTCCATCTCCACCTCGTCCAGGACACCGCGCCTGCGGATCTCCCGGCCCAGGTAGAGGTTGCCGACGACATCGATGTTGTCGCACAGCGCGAGGTCCTGGTAGACCGTCGCGATGCCCAGGCTCTGGGCGTCGTGCGGCCTGCTGATCTGCACCGGCTTGCCGTCCCACTCGATGACGCCCTCATCGATGGGATGCACGCCGGCGATCGTCTTGACCAGCGTGGACTTTCCGGCTCCGTTGTCGCCCACCAGGGCGACCACTTCACCGGCGTGGACCTCAAGCTCGACGTCGGTGAGCGCCTGGACGGCACCGAACCGCTTGGAGACCCCGCGCAACGCCAGCACGGGCGTAGCGGACACGTGAACCATCTCCTTCGCCGCCTGACCCGGCGGGAGGTTGTGCAGAGGATTGGGGGGTGTTCCGTCCGGCGCCCCGCGTAGCTTGCGGGGCTGTGGTGTGCGGGGCGCCGGAGGAAGCGTGGGGCAGTCGGTCCCGTAAGGGAGTCCGGGTCACGGACTCCCCGGCTCACGGGACGCGAGGGCTGCTTACTTCAGGCCGATCGCGTCGCAGGCGGCCTTGTACTTGTCCGTGCAGATCTCCTGGACGGTGTAGATGCCGTCCTTGATCACGGTGTCGTTGATGTTCGCCTTGGTCAGCGACACGACGGGGACGATCACCGACGGGATGCCCTTGTCGGTGGGGCTGTCGACCTTGTCCTTGGCGATGGAGTCCAGCGACTTGCCCTGGGCCAGCGCGACGGCCATCTCCGCGGCGACGTTCGCCTCCTGCGGGTACGGCTTGTAGACGCTCATGTACTGCTCACCGGTCACGATGCGCTGCACACCGGCGAGTTCGGCGTCCTGACCGGTGACCGGGATGTTCTTCAGGCCCGCGGCCTTGAGGGCGGTGATGATGCCGCCCGCCATGCCGTCGTTGGCGGAGTAGACGCCGACGATCTTGTCCTTGCCGAGCGCGGAGATGGCGCCCTGCATGTTGGCGTTGGCGTTCTCGGGCTTCCACTCCTTGGTGTCGTACTCGCGCCCGACCTTCACCTTGCCGTCGAGGACGGAGTGCGCGCCCTGCTTGAACATGGCGGCGTTCGGGTCGGTGGAGGAGCCGTTCATCATGACGATCTGGCCGCTCTTGGCCTTGGCGCCCAGCGCCTGCAGGAGGGCCTCGCCCTGCGTCTTGCCGACGGTCACGTTGTCGAACGACGTGTAGGCGTCGATCGGACCCTCGGCGAGGCGGTCGTAGGCCACGACCGGGATGCCCGCGTCCTTGGCCTTCTTCACGGAGCCGGCGATGGCCTTGGCGTCCACCGCGTCCACGATGAGCACGTCGACCTTGTTGGTCACCATCGTGTCGACCTGCTGGTTCTGCAGGCTGGCGTCCTGCTTGGCGTTGGCGTAGACGACCTCGCCCTTGTTGTTCGTGAGCTCCTTGACCTTCTTCTCGATCAAGGGCTTGTCGAGCTTCTCGTACCGCGCGGTCTGGTTCTCCGGCAGGAGCAGCCCGACCTTGATGTTGTCGCCCTTGGCGGCGGAGTCGCCCGAGTCACTCTTGTCGCCGGACTCGGCGGCGCTGCCACAGGCGGCGAGCGAGACGGCCATCGCACCCGCGGCAATGGCAAAGGCTGCACGACGCATACGCGTGTTCACTTCTACAAACCTCCCTGACGAGGCCGCGTCGTTGCGGCCGAGGTGGCTGGAAGTCAACTCGGCCACGCGTGCGACGTCAAGAAGTAAATCCTTAACGAGATGGCAACGGTGCCATCCGTTCTCTAAGTGAAGGCAGGGGTGGACACGGCGAGGGACCCCGTCGCCGTTCCATCCAAAAGGGTCGAATCGCCCATTTCGCTCAGCGCCAGGGCGAGGGCGCCGAGCACCTCCGCACGGCCGCCAAGTGCCCCGGGAAGCACGGACAGTTGACGCGCGGCACTAGGGATGGCATAGCGTCCCACAGACTCCCTTATGGGCCCGAGGACCAGCTCACCCGCCTCCGCGAGATCACCGCCGAGCACCACCCGGCTCGGATTCAACAGGTTGCAAAGATTGGCCACACCCGACCCGATATGGCGCCCCACGTCGGCGATCACGCGACGGCAGCCCGGGTCGCCGTCCCGCGCCAGCCGCACGACGCCCTCCATGGTCAAGTCCGTCCCGTGGCTGGGCTGGAGGAGCGGCAGCACATAGCGCGCGGCCGTGAAGGTCTCCAGGCAGCCGCGGTTGCCGCAGCGGCAGACCGGACCCGACTCATCCAGGGTGATATGCCCTATCTCGCCCGCTGTTCCGCCCGGCCCGCGGTAGATCTTGCCGCTGATCACCAGCCCCGCCCCGACGCCGCTGGCGACCTTGATGTACGCCAGGTCGCGCACGCCCCGGCCGCTGCCCCAGACCATCTCGCCGAGGGCGCCGAGGTTGGCGTCGTTGTCCACGTGCACCGGCACGCCGAGCCGCCCCCGCAGCTCCTCGGCGGGCCGGGTGCCGGACCAGCCGGGCAGGATCGCGGTGGACCCCAGGGTGCCGGACTCCACGTCGATCGGGCCGGGCACGCCGAGACCCACCCCGGCGACCTTGGAACGGTCCACCCCGGTCGCCTCGATCAGCCTGCTGACCAGCTGTTCCGCCCGGTCGAAGCCCTGCGCCGAGGAGGCGTCCACGTCCAGCGGCTCGGACTCCTCCGCCAGCACCTGGTGGGCGAGGTTCCCGACCGCGACCCGCAGGTGGGTGTGGCCGAAGTCGACTCCGATCACGATGCCGGCGTCCCCGCTCAGCGACACGCTGCGGGCCCGGCGTCCCCCCGACGAGGTGGGGGTGACCTCGACCGTTCCACCCTCCTTCAGTTCCCGGACGATGTTGGAGACCGTGGCCGCGGACAGGCCGGTCGTCCTCGCGATCTCCGCCTGGGTCAGGGAACCCGCCAGACGTACTGCTCGGACGACCCGCTCCAGGTTGGCTCGGTGCAGCGACGACTGCGACCCCGGAGTCTCCATTGACTCTCACCCTCATCCCTGGCCCGCGTCACCATGGGGCGACGAGGCCTTGTACAAGTTATGAAGTCCAAGCTCCGCTGAATCGCCCAGTGGCGTCAAGACCTTGACAGAAATCGGTTCCAGGCCGTGTCCGGCCGACTACCCGCGGTGCGCCACAGGGGTCCGGCCCCGGAGAGCTGTCTCTCCGGGGCCGGACCCCTGCGTACGACGGGTGGAGCGGCGGTGGGCGTCAGCGGAAGGTTCCCTGCGACACCGAACCGGCGATCCGCCGCTGGAAGACGCAGTAGACGATCAGTACGGGCACCACCGTGATCACGATCGCCGCGAACAGCGCGCCGTAGTCGATGTCGTAGACCTGCGAGGAGGCGTAGGCGGCCATGCCCTGGGTGAGGACCCACATGTCCTGGTCGGTGTTGAGCGCCACCGGCAGCAGGAACTGGTTCCACAGCCCCAGGAAGTTGAAGATCGCCACTGCCGCCATGCCCGGACGGGCCATCGGCAGCATCACCTGGAAGAACGCCCGCCAGTCCCCGGCACCGTCGATCAGCGCGGCCTCGTACACGTCGTGCGGAAGCGACCGGAAGAACGCATAGAGGAAGAACATCGTGAACGGCAGCGCGAACGCGACATAGGTGAGGATCAGTCCAGGACGCGTGTTCAGCAGCCCGAAGTTCTGCAACTGGAAGAAAAGCGGAACGATCGCCAGAAAGACCGGGAACGTCAGACCGGCGAGCATGACGTAGTAGATCAGCCGGCGGCCGGGGAACTCGAACCGGGCGAGAATGTAGGCACACATCGCGCCGAGCAGCATCACCAGGATCAGTGCCGAGACCACGACGATCACGGAATTCAGGAAATACCTTCCGATGCTCGCGTCGGTCCACGCGTTCGCGTAGTTCTCGATCCGCCAGTGATCCGGCAGCGAGAACGGCGACGAAAGGATCTCGCCGGTCGATTTGAACGACGACATCAGCACCCACAGCATGGGCACGATAACGATCACGGACCACAGGATCAGCAGGGCGTGCGAGACCGCCGCGAATCTGCGGTCGCTGCTCGCGGCGACGCGCGTCAGCCTCCGGTCTCTCGCCGGTTCACGGTCACTGGCCGGCTTCCGGTCGGCGGCAACGACGCTCACCCGGCACCTCCCTTGGCTGCGGCACGCCGAGCTCTGGACCCAGGTGCTTTCCTCTTGGTCTCGCGCTCGCCGCCGCCCGTGAGGCGGTTGACGAGAAACACCAGCGCCGCGAACACCAGGGTGACGACGGCGAGGACGACGCCCATCGCGGTGGCGTAGCCGAACTGCTGCTTGGCGAAAGCGACGTTGAACAGACGCTGGCTGATCGTCAGGGTCGAGTTGTCCGGGCCGCCGTTCGGCACCATCGCCTGGACGTAGACGAACGCGTCGAGGGCGGCGATGCCCAGGTAGATGTATGCCGTCTGCACGCTGTCCCGGATCGCCGGCAGGGTGATCGAGATCGTGGTGCGGAACCGGCCGGCCCCGTCGATCCTCGCCGCCTCGTACAGCTCGGCGGGAACGCCCTTGATCGCGGCGATGAAGAGCACCGCGTAGAACCCGACGAGCCCCCAGATGATGACGAACATCACGGCCGGCATCGCCGTCGCCTTCTCGCCCAGCCACGCGAACGTGTCGAACTGGTCGAGGCCGACGCCCGTGAGGACGCCGTTGAGCAGGCCGGCGTTCGGGTCGTACATCTGCGCCCAGATCAGACCGACGATGATCGCCGGCACGACGTAGGGGAAGAACGAGACGATCCGGTAGAACGACGCTCCCCGGATCCCTCGGACGGGGCCCTTGCCGGGTCCTCCCAGGGTGATGGCCACGGCGACCCCGAGGGCGAGCGTCAGCGTCACCAGCGGCACGAAGACCGCGAGGAGTGCGACGTTGCGCAACGCCTTCAGGAAGATGTCGTCCTGGAACATCTTCGTGAAGTTGTCGAAGCCGACGAAGTTGTAGTCCGGGCTGAAGCCGCGCCAGTCGGTCATCGCCCAGAAGATCGCCTGGCCGAACGGGATCAGCACGAAGATCACGAAGATGGCCAGCGGGACACCGAGGAACGCGAGGAAGAACGTCACCCGGTCGAACGTGAGCTTGCGGCGCCGTGGCCGCCCACCGCGAGCGGCCGGCTCGGGCCGACGGCTCGCGGTTTCGGCAGTGGGGATCGTGTCCTTCATCGCCGTGCTAGCTGACCTTGACCTTGTCGACGGAGTCGTCCTCCCGGACCTTGTCGGAGATCTTCTGCAGGGCCGAGGTCAGCCCCTTGCCGTCGAGGTCACCGGCGAGGAACGAGTTCCACGGCACCAACTGGTCGGTGTTCATCCCGTAGGTCTCGACGAACATGTAGTTGAAGATGTTGGTGCCCGCGGCCTCCAGCATCGTCGTCTGCGAGACGAGGGCCGTCGATCCGTAACCGTCGGCGGGCACGGTGCCCTTGACGATCGTCGGGGCCAGCTTCGTCCTGGAGAAGTTGGCGGCCGCCTTCTCCGACAGCATCGCCCGCAGCACCTCCTTGGCGCCGGCCGGATTCTTGCCCTGCCTGGGCACGATGAACGGCTCGCCGGCGGCCGCGCGGAGCGACTCGTAGGGCAGCGCCGGCTTGTCGGTGAGCGTCATCGACGGGAATCCGGTCATCTGGAAGTCCGCCTTCGTGGCCTTCTTCATCTCGTTCTCGATCCAGCCACCGGACGGGTAGAGCAGCGCCTTCTGGTCGTTGCTCCAGATCGCCTGCGCCTTCTGGAACTGGGTGCCGGAGCCACCGGGGACGAACATCTTCTGCCTGACCATGGTCTCCATGACCTTGATGACGCCCTGGACGGCCGGGTGCGACCAGCAGCCCTTCTCCAGGTTCTCCAGGGCGAGCCGGACCTCGTCGCCGCCCTCCTTGATCGCCGAGTCGATCAGGAGCGTGCGGTAGTAGGTCGCCGCCTCCTTGCCGTGGACGAAGAGGTACTTGCCCTTCTTCTTCGCCTTCTGGCCGAGGTCGAGCGCCTCGTCCCAGGTCTTCGGCGGGGTCCAGCCGTTCTCCTCGAAGAGCGTCTTGGAGTACCAGACGCCGTACACGGTCATCACGTAGTTGAGCGCGACGAACTTGTCCCTGAACGTGCCGGGGGCCTTGACGCCGGGGTAGACGATGTCGGCGATCTTCTTGCCTTCGTAGGTGTTGGCCTCGAAGAGGTCGTCGAGTTCCTCCAGCTGGTCGAGGATGCCCAGGAAGCCGATCTGGTCCTCACCGGAGTTGTCGATGAGGTCCGGCGGATTGCCGCCGACGAAGCGGGGCTGGAGCTGGGGGGCGATGTCGACGACCGGCTTGACCTGGACCTTGAGGCCCTTGACCTGGCTGCCGAGCACCTGGTTGGTGTAGTCGACGTAGTCGGTGCCGTAGCCGCCGTCGAAGATGGCCGCCTCGACCGTGGAGTTCGCGGCGACACCGAACGGATTCGTGGCGCTCTTCTCGCCCTTCGGGCCGCTGTCGCCGTCCCCGTCCTTGCTGGAGGGAGAGCTGCACGCTACCGCGAACGAGCCCATCGCCGCGGTGGCGATGGCCCCGCGCAGGAGCGTCCGCCTGTCAAGAGAGCCGGCACGAATGGTCATCTCTGCATCCTCACTGATCGAATGGCTCGGTACGGGTGTGCTGCGTGTGCGCCCGCCGTGGCCGGACCGGTCCTGAACCGGCCGAACGTGGGGCGTTGTCGCCGTCGTTTCGGAGCCGCGGTGCGGCGCCGATGATCAGCTGAGCGATGCCGGCACGGAAGTCGCCGGTGCCGGAGCGGCGGTCGCACTCCGCCTGATCAGATCGCAATGGCCTACGCCGGAAGTGGGTCCCATGCTCAAGTCCTCGCCTTCTCCAGGACTCAGGCGGTGAACCGGATCCTTCCCGGCACCGCGTTCGGGTCACGCTGGGTCGTGCAGGAAGTGCGGCTGGTACTGGTCGGGTGCGGTGAAGATTGCCCCGGAGTGCCGACAGGTATAGTCCACTTCACGCCGACGGAGCAAGATCGAATGCAAGGTTCCCCTTACGTCTTTTCCGAGTTGAGACCTCGCGGAAATAAGAGCCTCGGGCACCTTACGCAACGGAAATGTCCGCACCATCGCTTGCGAATGCCACAATCAACCCCTTGACATCAAAGGCCACTTGGCCCACTACTGGTCCTTGCGCACTGCAATTGACAACGTTGTCCAGGGCAGGGAGGGTGCGAGCGCATGCAACAGAGGGTTCGGCACAGATGGGGTTCGGCGGTCGTCGCGACGACCGCCTTCGCCTTGGCCGCGGGTTCGCAGGGCGTCGCGGTGGCGCTGCCCGCGGCACCGCCGAAGGCCGACCGGGAGTTCGTGTCGTCGTTCGAGTCGGGTGAGCCCGCGCCGGACTGGCTGAACACCGTCGAGACCACGCGGGGCGGCGGCAAGCGCGCCTCGGGGGTGAACGGCGGGTACAGCTCCGGCATCCCGGGCAACATCACCGACCACGTCACCGAGGTCCGGGCGAGCGCCGAGAACACCTCCGGCCGGGAGGTGAAGGAGCACCTCGTCGACAGTCTGTCGAGCACCAAGTGGCTTGCCTTCGAGCCCACCGCCTGGGTCGAGTTCGACTTCGACGCCCCGGTCGAGGTGCAGCGCTACGCGCTCACCTCCGCCAACGACCACGACGAGCGCGACCCGCGCGACTGGACCCTCAAGGGCTCCACCGACGGCGAGGACTGGAAGACCCTCGACACCCGCTCCGGCGAGACGTTCACCGAGCGCTTCCAGACCAGGACGTACGCCCTGGACGCGGCGGCCGTCGGCGAGTACCGCCACTTCCGGCTGGAGATCACCAAGAACGGCAGCGGCGATCTCGTGCAGCTCGCCGACGTCCAGTTCGCGGCCGGCGGCGAGGACGAGCCGGTGCCCGAGGACATGCTGTCGCTGGTCGACCGCGGCCCGACGGGCTCCCCGACCGCCAAGGCACGGGCGGGCTTCACCGGTACCCGCGCGCTGCGCTACGCCGGCCGGCACCTCGCCGACGGGCGGGCCTACTCGTACAACAAGGTGTTCGACGTCGACGTGAAGGTCGAACGGGACACGCAACTGTCGTACCGGGTCTTCCCGTCGATGGCGGACGGCGACCTCGACTACGACGCCACGAACGTCGCCGTCGACCTCGCCTTCACCGACGGCACCTATCTGAGCGACCTGCGCGCCACCGACCAGCACGGCTTCCCGCTCACCCCGCGCGGGCAGGGCGACGCCAAGGTCCTGTACGTCAACCAGTGGAACAACGTGGTCTCCCGGATCGGCTCGGTGGCCAGGGGCAAGACGGTCGACCGGATCCTGGTGGCGTACGACTCCCCCAAGGGCCCGGCGAAGTTCCGCGGCTGGCTGGACGACGTGGCGCTGAAGCAGGTGCGGCCCGAGCCGCCGAAGGCCCATCTGTCCGACTACGCGGTGACCACCCGCGGCACCAACTCCAGCGGCAGCTTCTCGCGCGGCAACACCTTCCCCGCGACGGCCGTGCCGCACGGCTTCAACTTCTGGACCCCGGTGACCAACGCCGGTTCCGACAGCTGGCTGTACGAGTACGCGGCGGGCAACAACGACGACAACCTGACCACGATCCAGGCGTTCAGCGCGAGCCACGAGCCGAGCCCCTGGATGGGCGACCGGCAGACCTTCCAGGTGATGCCGTCGGCCGCGGAGGGCACCCCGGAGACCGGCCGCGAGGCCCGCGCGCTGCCCTTCCGGCACGAGAACGAGACCGCCCGGCCGTACTACTACGGGGTGCGGTTCGAGAACGGCGTGAAGGCTGAGATGGCGCCGACGGACCATGCGGCGATGATGCGGTTCACCTACCCCGGTGACGACGCGAGCGTGATCTTCGACAACGTCACAGACCAGGCGGGACTGACGCTGAACAAGGAGGACTCCTCCTTCACCGGCTACTCGGACGTGAAGTCCGGCCTGTCCACCGGCGCGACCCGGCTGTTCGTCTACGGCGAGTTCGACAAGAAGGTCACCGGCGGCGACTCCAAGGGCGAGCGGGGCCACCTGCGCTTCGACGCGGGCAAGGACCGCACGGTCACCCTGCGCCTGGCCACCTCGCTGATCGGCGTGGACCAGGCGAAGGACAACCTGCGCCAGGAGATCGGCCGCACGACCTCCTTCGACAAGGTCAAGCGGGACGCGCGGCGCCAGTGGGACCGCATCCTCGGCAAGGTCGAGGTCGAGGGTGCCACCCCGGACCAGCTGACCACGCTCTACTCCAGCCTCTACCGCCTGTACCTGTACCCGAACTCGGGCTTCGAGAAGGTCGACGGGAAGCACAAGTACGCCTCGCCGTTCCAGCGGATGCCGGAGCAGGACACGCCGACCCACACGGGCGCGAAGATCGTGGACGGCAAGGTGTACGTCAACAACGGCTTCTGGGACACCTACCGGACGACCTGGCCGGCGTACTCCTTCCTGACCCCGTCCAAGGCCGGTGAGCTGGTCGACGGCTTCGTGCAGCACTACAAGGACGGCGGCTGGACCTCCCGCTGGTCCTCCCCCGGCTACGCGGACCTGATGACCGGCACCTCCTCGGACGTGGCGTTCGCGGACGCCTACGTCAAGGGCGTCGACACCTTCGACGTGAAGGCCGCGTACGACGCCGCGGTGAAGAACGCCACCGTGGTGCCCCCGTCGTCCGGGGTGGGCCGCAAGGGCATGGCGACCTCGCCCTTCCTCGGCTACACCAGCACCGAGACCCACGAGGGCCTGTCCTGGGCCCTGGAGGGCTACCTCAACGACTACGGCATCGCCAAGATGGGCGAGGCGCTGTACCGGAAGACAGGCGACAAGCGCTACAAGGAGGAGTCCGCGTACTTCCTCAACCGCGCCCAGGACTACGTCAACCTGTTCGACTCCGAGGCCGGTTTCTTCCAGGGCCGTGACCTCAAGGGCGACTGGCGGGTGAAGTCCTCCGAGTACGACCCCCGGGTCTGGGGCTACGACTACACCGAGACCAACGGGTACGGGTACGCGTTCACCGCCGCGCAGGACAGCCGGGGCCTCGCCAACCTGTACGGCGGGCGCAAGGGCCTCGCCGACAAGCTCGACGAGTACCTGTCCACACCGGAGACGGCCTCCCCGGACCTCAAGGGCTCCTACGGCGGCGTCATCCACGAGATGATCGAGGCGCGCGACGTCCGGATGGGCATGTACGGCCACTCCAACCAGGTGGCCCACCACGCCCTGTACATGTACGACGCGGCCGGGCAGCCGTGGAAGACGCAGGGACACGTGCGCGAGGTGCTGTCCCGCCTGTACACCGGCAGCGAGATCGGGCAGGGCTACCACGGTGACGAGGACAACGGCGAGCAGTCGGCCTGGTACCTGTTCTCCTCGCTCGGCTTCTACCCCCTGGTGATGGGCAGCGGCGAGTACGCCATCGGCTCCCCGCTGTTCACGAAGGTCACCGTGCACCTGGAGAACGGCCGCGAGCTGGTCGTCAAGGCCCCGAAGAACAGCACGAAGAACGTGTACGTGCAGAGGCTGAAGGTCAACGGCAAGCAGTGGAACTCCACGGCGCTGCCGCACTCGCTGATCGCCAAGGGCGGGGTGCTCGAGTTCGACATGGGCCCGCGCCCGTCGTCGTGGGGCACCGGCAAGGACGCGGCGCCGGTGTCGATCACACAGGACGACGAGGTGCCCACGCCCCGCACGGACGCGCTGCAGGGTGACGGCCCCCTGTTCGACAACACCTCGGCGACCGGCGCGACGGTGACCGAGGTCGAACTGCCGGTGGAGAAGGCCGCGAAGGCCGTGCAGTACACGCTGACCTCCTCCGACCACGCCAAGGCGCCCACCGGCTGGGTGCTCCAGGGTTCGGCGGACGGCACGACGTGGCAGGACCTGGACCGGCGGACGGACGAGTCCTTCCGCTGGGACCGGCAGACCCGCGCCTTCTCGATCGCCGTGCCGAAGGCGTACGAGCACTACCGGCTGGTGCTGACCGGTGAGGCGACGCTGACGGAGGTGGAACTGCTGAGCTGATCCCGCGCTCACCTGGCGGGCCCGGACCCCCTGGTCCGGGCCCGCCTTGTTGGCCGGGGCGCCCCCTGCCCACGGCTACCTCGGCGGCCTCCGGTGCACCGGAACGGGGCCACGACGGACTCGGGGGACTTCGACGCCGCCCGGCTGCCCGCCGCCGCGGTTCCGCGGGGCCGGCACCCGCCGTTCGGCGCCACGGGGCGCCTCGGCCCCCTGGCGGACACGGTCCGCGTACGCGTCGCGCGCCTCGGGCGCAGGTACGGTGCTCACGGCTCCTCCCCGCCGAGCAGCAGCCGCTCGTCCCACCAGGGCGGAGTCTCGTCGTCCACCGGGGTCAGCTCGACGAGGGTGATCTCGTGGCGGGCCAGCGTGACGGTGAGGTCCGCCCGGCCGTCCTCGACGGGCAGCCGGCCGTGGGTGCGGGCGGGCTCGGCGGCCTCGTGCAGCATGTCGAGCTGCCCGGGGCGCGGGGAGCGCGGGGAGCCCATGTGCCGCCAGGCGGTGTAGGCGTTGCCGCGTTCCTCGTCCACGGAGGACCGGCGGACGAACACCTCGCCGCGCCCCTCGGTGCCCACCGGGAGGGACAGGCGCAGGGTGTGGCGGTCCGGGCCCGGGGTGCGTCCCGTGGGGTCGACGGGGGCCCAGGCGAGGAGGCTGACCCGGCCGTCCGCGTGCCGGGTGACCATGTGGTCGTCTCCGCGGGCGAGTTGCCGCTCCCCCAGCCGGGCCATGAAGGCGTACAAGTGGTAGGTGGGCTTGCGGACCTGGCGGTGGGTGAGCAGGCCGAAGCCGCCGTGGAACAGCGCGGTGGGGATGCCGGTCTCCTCGAAGACGTCGCTGAACGTCCAGTAGGAGAACGAGTCGGCGTGGTCGCCGCCCGACGCGACCACGGGCGCGAGGTAGGCGGCGTGGAAGGCGGTGTCGTGGATGAGGTTGTCGGGGCGGTAGGAGGAGTTGAACTCGGTGATGTGCACGGGCAGTCCGGCCAGACGGGTGCCTTCGAGAGCCCTGCGCGGCTGGGCGAACTGCTCGAGCAGGGTGCTCGCCGGGGCCAGGGTCTGGTGGGTGCCGAACGGGACGGACCGGGCGGGCCCCGAGGCGTAGGCGTGCCGGGACACGAAGTCCACCGGTACGTCACGGCGTTCGGCGAACTCCGCGAACCGCTCCAGCCAGCCGTCGGCGGCCGGCGACAGCGCGGGGCCGCCGACCCGCAGCTCCGCGTCCACCTCCTTGACGGTGCGCGCCGTCGCCTCGTACAGCCGGTGGTAGGCAGCCTCGTCGGCGTCCTGCCAGAAGGGGGGCAGGTCCGGCTCGTTCCACACCTCGACGGGCCAGGTGCGCACCTCGTCGAGGCCGTAGCGGTCGATCAGGTGGGTGAGGACCGCGCGGACCAGGCACGTCCACTCCTTCTCGTCGGCCGGCGGGGTGACGTTGCCCTCCCACCAGAACACCGTCTGCTTCCCGGACGCCATCTCCTTCGGCATGAAGCCGAGTTCGAGGAAGGGGCGGATGCCGGTGGAGAGGCAGGCGTCGAGCACCTGGTCGAGGTAGGTGAACGAGTGGTGGGTGCGGCGGGCGCCCTGCCACTCGTAGGGGCGGTGGACGCCCATGCCGTCGCTGAGCAGGCCGTGGCCGCGCAGATACCGGAAGCCGATCTCGCGCTGGAGCAGCGAGAGGGAGTCCTGGTAGTCGCGGCGCAGCGCGAGGTCCAGACGGCCGGTGCCGACGCAGGCGCGCCAGGCGTCGGACAGCGGGCCGGCCGGCTCGGTGGGCACGTGGATCACGCGTTCTCCTTCTTGAACCGCTGGTGGGCCTGGTTGTCCGGCTCGACGAGCCGCCCGGGATGCCGGCCCCACGCAGTACGCGCCGGGAGGCGTCCTCGCGGCTCGGACCGGCACAACGCGATCACGTCACTGATCACCGGCAGGCGGCAGCACAGCAGGAAGCACAGCAGCGGCGGCACGGCCGCGAGTACGGCCGCCGGTCCTGGTGCGGCGCGGCGCTGCCGACCGGTGCGCGCGGACGACCGCATGCCGCGGGACGGGAAGTGCCGACGGCGGGTCCTCCGGCGGCGGTGCCGACGTGGTGGGACTGCTCATCGATCGGGCCTCCCGTGTCGGACGCGGAACCGAAACTTTCGAGCAGGGGTCGACAACCTCGCGGCAACCTATGGGCCGGGTCGAACGGTGTCAACCGGTGCTGCTGAGGGCTCTTCCGACGTCGAGCCGCAGAGAGGTCCGGAACGAGGCGTTGTGGGGGGCGAGTCAGCGATCTGGGGCCGCCGCCTTCGAAATTGGCTTCCGTCCTCCCGCAACGATCGGACGCGTCCCCGTCCGGCCCGCGAGGTGCCGCGTGCCCGCGAGCGACCTGCCGTGCCCCCCCCCCCAACGGAGCGGGAGCGTCACCGCCCGGACCTCACTGGGCCCGGCGCCTTCGACGCGTTCCGCGAGCGCGCGCAGGACGAAGCGTCGGACGCGGTCATGTCCTGGTCTCCGCCGGGCCGATGGACAGCGGGCCGCGACTGACGGACACCCGGGACGTGACTGCCGCACGCCTGCACGGACGACGGGCACGACGGCCGGGACGCGGCCAGCGGCACGCGAGACGCCGACCGGGGCGGAGGCGGGAGGCGTTGGGCAGGAAGCGCGCGCACTTCGGCACGGGATGCGATCGGGCCGCCGAGGCCGGGGGCGGCCGGGGGATGCGGCCGCGCCGCCCTGGGCGTGCGTCAACCGGCCCGGCACGACAGGGCCGTTCCGGCAAGGGTGGCCCGCTGGGCCGCGGGCAGGGCCACCCGGAAGCCGCAGACCCCTGGCACGGGGCGCGGTGGTCGCGCGGAGCGCGGAGATCGCGCGGGTGGCGTGAGGTCTTCAGCGGCGCCGGCGCTCGCATCACGGCCGGCAGCGGCGGCGCCGTCCGGCGCCCCCTGACGGCACAGCAGGCCCAGGACGTCCGGGCGCGGCAGCGCGCCGTTGCGGGTCTGGGTGACGGCGCCGGACGTCAGGGCCAGCCCGGCCGCGGGCACGGCGGCCAGCAGGCAGACCAGGACGAGGAACAGCACCCTGCTGCCGGTACGCAGCACCGGCCGGGCACCGGCACGGTCGTTCGTTGGCGCGTTCATGAGCACGTGAGCACTTCCGTCCGCGCTGTGGGGGTCGACGGATGACGGAGACGCGGGGCCGGACGAGGTGGCGGCGCCCCGGCGACGGGTTCCGGTCCGCCACGCTCATGGGAGCGCTCCCACCCCGCCCGTGAGGGGGACGCTAGCGCCGGGGCGCGGGGTTGTAAACGGTTACCGCGCGTATCCGGCCGCGCGGACGCCGTTCACTCCGCGGTCCGGACCCGGGAACGCCGAGGGCCGCACCCCCTTGCGGGGGTGCGGCCCTCGGTCCGCCCTGCCTGCCGCCTACTTGCGGATCAGGCTGCGCAGCACGTACTGCAGGATGCCGCCGTTGCGGTAGTAGTCGGCCTCACCGGGGGTGTCGATGCGGACGACCGCGTCGAACTCCACGCCCGTGTCGGTGCTGACCTTCACCGTGCGCGGGGTCGTGCCCTCGTTGAGCGCGGTCACGCCGGAGACGGAAAAGGTCTCCTCGCCGGTCAGGCCGAGGGACTCGGCGGTGTGGCCCTCGGGGAACTGCAGCGGCAGGACGCCCATGCCGATGAGGTTCGAGCGGTGGATGCGCTCGTACGACTCGGCGATGACGGCCTTGACGCCGAGGAGCGCGGTGCCCTTGGCCGCCCAGTCACGGGACGAGCCTGAGCCGTACTCCTTGCCGGCCAGGACGACCAGCGGGATACCGGCGGCCTGGTAGTTCTGCGAGGCGTCGTAGATGAAGGAGACCGGGCCGCCGTCCTGCGTGAAGTCGCGGGTGTAGCCGCCCTCGGTGCCCGGCGCGATCTGGTTGCGCAGGCGGATGTTGGCGAACGTACCGCGGATCATGACCTCGTGGTTGCCGCGGCGCGAGCCGTAGCTGTTGAAGTCGCGGCGCTCGATGCCGTGCTCCGTGAGGTACTTGCCGGCCGGGGTGTCGGCCTTGATCGCGCCGGCCGGGGAGATGTGGTCGGTGGTGACCGAGTCGCCCAGCTTGGCCAGCACGCGGGCGCCGGCGATGTCCTCGACCGGGGCCGGCTCCATCTGCATGCCCTCGAAGTACGGAGGCTTGCGGACGTAGGTGGACTCGCTGTCCCACTCGAAGGTGTCGCCGGTCGGGATGGGCAGCGCCTGCCACTGGGCGTCGCCGGCGAAGACGTCGGCGTAGGACTTGGAGAACATGTCCTCGCCGATGGCGTTGGCCACGACGTCGTTGACCTCGGCCTCGGAGGGCCAGATGTCCTTCAGGAAGACCGGGTTGTTGTCCTGGTCGTAGCCGAGGGCCTCGCGGGTGATGTCCACCTTCATGGAACCGGCGATCGCGTAGGCGACGACCAGCGGCGGGGACGCCAGGTAGTTCATCTTGACGTCCGGGTTGATCCGGCCCTCGAAGTTACGGTTGCCGGACAGCACCGAGGTGACGGCCAGGTCGTGCTCGTTGACGGCCTGGGAGACCTCGTCCGGCAGCGGGCCGGAGTTGCCGATGCAGGTGGTGCAGCCGTAACCGACCAGGTTGAAGCCGACCTTGTCGAGGTAGGGGGTCAGGCCCGCCTTCTCGAAGTAGTCGGTGACGACCTTGGAGCCCGGGGCGAGGGTGGTCTTGACCCACGGCTTGCGGGTCAGGCCCTTCTCCACCGCCTTCTTGGCCACCAGCGCGGCGGCGACCATGACGTACGGGTTGGAGGTGTTGGTGCAGGAGGTGATGGCCGCGACCGTCACCGCGCCGTGGTCCAGGGTGTAGGTGGTGCCGTCGGGGGCGGTCACCTCGACCGGGTGGGAGGGCGCGCCGTTGGAGATGGCCGGGGCGTCGGAGGCCGGGAAGGACTCCTTGCTGGCCTCGTCGACGTCGCCGCCGTCCTTGACGTAGTTGCGCACGTCCTGGGCGAACTGGGTCTTGGCGTCGGCGAGGACGATGCGGTCCTGCGGGCGCTTCGGGCCGGCGATGGACGGGACGACCGTGGACAGGTCCAGCTCGAGCTTCTCGGAGAAGTCCGGCTCGGCCGTCGGGTCCAGCCAGAGGCCCTGCTCCTTGGCGTACGCCTCGACCAGGGCGACCTGCTGGTCGCTGCGGCCGGTCAGGCGCAGGTAGTTCAGCGTCTCGTCGTCGATCGGGAAGATCGCGGCGGTGGAGCCGAACTCCGGCGACATGTTGCCGATGGTGGCGCGGTTGGCCAGGGAGGTGGCGGCCACACCCTCGCCGTAGAACTCGACGAACTTGCCGACGACGCCGTGCTTGCGCAGCATCTCGGTGATGGTGAGCACCAGGTCGGTGGCGGTGGTGCCGGGCTTGAGCTCACCGGTGAGCTTGAAGCCGACGACGCGCGGGATCAGCATGGAGACCGGCTGGCCGAGCATCGCGGCCTCGGCCTCGATGCCGCCGACGCCCCAGCCGAGGACGCCGAGGCCGTTGACCATGGTGGTGTGCGAGTCGGTGCCGACCAGCGTGTCGGGGTACGCCTTGCCGTCGCGGATCATGACGACGCGGGCCAGGTGCTCGATGTTCACCTGGTGGACGATGCCGGTGCCGGGCGGGACGACCTTGAACTCGTCGAACGCGGTCTGGCCCCAGCGCAGGAACTGGTAGCGCTCCTTGTTGCGGCCGTACTCCAGGTCGACGTTCTGCTTGAAGGCGTCGTTGGTGCCGAACTTGTCGGCGATGACGGAGTGGTCGATGACCAGCTCGGCCGGGGCCAGCGGGTTGATCTTCGCCGCGTCGCCGCCGAGCTCCTTCACGGCCTCACGCATCGTGGCGAGGTCGACGACGCAGGGCACGCCGGTGAAGTCCTGCATGATCACGCGGGCCGGCGTGAACTGGATCTCCTGCGACGGCTGCGCCTGGGAGTCCCAGCCTCCCAGGGCACGGATGTGGTCGGCGGTGATGTTCGCGCCGTCCTCCGTGCGGAGCAGGTTCTCCAGCAGCACCTTCAGGCTGTAGGGAAGGCGCGCGGAGCCCTCGACCTTGTCCAGCCGGAAGATCTCGTACGACTCGTCGCCCACCTGCAGCGTGCTGCGGGCGTCGAAGCTGTTCGCCGACACGACAGTCTCCTTCATTGATGTGCGCGTACCACCGTCAATCGTGCCGCCACGCCGGCTTGGCCGTTCCGGTGAGGTCAGGCTAAGTTAGGTGTGCCTAACTCGCGTGGCGACCGCGGTGCGCCTCGGCAGATATCTCGATGTCGAGATAACTCTAGTACACGGGCGCGGAATGGTCATGCCCGGGTTCCCGCGTGGCCCCGGCGCGCCCGCTCCCGGCGCCCTCCCGTGGGCGCGCTGTCCCCTCCTCCCCTCCACCCTCCCGCCGCGACGGGCCGGGCGCCACGGGTGACACGACTCCCGCCCGCCGGAGTCGCCGGGAGCGCCGGGGCACGCCGGCCGCCGAAGGCGGCGTGGACGCCGTGGACGCCGTGGACGCCGAAGGAGCCGTCGAGCCGAAGGTGCCGTCGACGCCGAGAGCGCCGTCGAGCCGAAGGTGCCGTAGCCGCCGTGGACCCGCGAGACACCGGATGCCATTACCGCTCCGAACCGGGGTATCCGACTGAGACACAGTCAGTCACGGCAGGACCGATCAAGGAGGCGAGGATGCCCCTCACGTTCCGTAAGAGTTTCCGGATCCTTCCGGGGGTGCGGCTGAACATCAACAAGAAGTCGTGGTCCATCACCACCGGCGGGGGGAAGAACGGCCCTCGGTACACCCGGAGCAGTACCGGACGTCATACGACATCGATGGATTTGCCCGGACCTTTCGGTTGGCGCCGCACCACCCGCAGCCGCCGGACCAGCGGACATTGACGTCACATCACCCGACCATCACCCGAACGGACCCCCCAAGAGGTGCCATCTCATATCTGAGATAGCCTCAACCTCATGGCAGACGACTACCTCGTACGCATCGGCAAGCTCATCCGTGACGCCAGACAGCACCGAGGCTGGACACAGACCCAGCTCGCCGAGGCGCTCGGCACCAGTCAGAGCGCGGTGAACCGCATCGAGCGCGGCAACCAGAACATCAGCCTTGAGATGATCGCGCGCATCGGTGAGGCGCTCGACAGTGAGATCGTCTCCCTGGGCTACGCCGGTCCGATGCATCTGCGGGTGGTGGGCGGCCGGCACCTCTCCGGCTCCATCGACGTCAAGACGAGCAAGAACGCGTGCGTGGCACTGCTGTGCGCCTCGCTGCTCAACAGCGGGCGCACGGTGCTGCGCCGCGTGGCCCGCATCGAGGAGGTCTACCGCCTCCTGGAGGTGCTGAACTCCATCGGCGTGCGCACCCGCTGGATCAACGACGGCGTCGACCTGGAGATCGTGCCGCCGGCCGAGCTGGACCTCGCCGCGATCGACGCGGAGGCGGCCCGCCGCACCCGCTCCATCATCATGTTCCTCGGTCCGCTGCTGCACCGCATGGACCGCTTCATGCTCCCGTACGCCGGAGGCTGCGACCTCGGCACGCGCACGGTGGAGCCGCACATGATCGCTCTGCGCCGCTTCGGCCTGGACATCGCGGCGACGGAGGGGCAGTACCACGCGGTGGTCGACCGGGCCGTCGCGCCGGACCGCCCGATCGTGCTGACCGAGCGCGGGGACACCGTCACCGAGAACGCGCTGCTGGCCGCGGCGCGGCACGACGGCACGACCGTCATCCGCAACGCGTCCTCCAACTACATGGTCCAGGACCTGTGCTTCTTCCTGGAGGCGCTGGGCGTCAAGGTCGACGGCATCGGAACGACGACGCTCACCGTGCACGGTGTCCCCACGATCGACGTGGACGTCGACTACTCCCCCTCCGAGGACCCGGTCGAGGCGATGAGCCTGGTGGCCGCGGCGGTGGTGACGGAGTCGGAGCTGACGGTCCGCCGGGTGCCGATCGAGTTCCTGGAGATCGAGCTGGCGGTCCTGGAGGAGATGGGCCTCGACCACGACCGCACGCCGGAGTACTTCGCGGACAACGGCCGTACGCGCCTGGTGGACCTGACCGTCCGGCCCTCCAAGCTGGAGGCGCCGATCGACAAGATCCACCCGATGCCGTTCCCGGGCCTGAACATCGACAACGTGCCGTTCTTCGCGGCGATCGCGGCGGTGGCGCAGGGCAAGACCCTCATCCACGACTGGGTCTACGACAACCGCGCCATCTACCTGACCGACCTCAACCGCCTCGGCGGCCGGCTCCAGCTCCTCGACCCGCACCGCGTCCTGGTCGAGGGTCCGACCCGCTGGCGCGCCGCCGAGATGATGTGCCCGCCGGCCCTGCGCCCGGCCGTCGTCGTCCTGCTCGCCATGATGGCGGCGGAGGGCACCTCGGTGCTGCGCAACGTGTACGTCATCAACCGCGGTTACGAGGACCTGGCGGAACGCCTCAACTCGATCGGGGCGCAGATCGAGATCTTCCGGGACATCTGAGGACACCCAGGCGGATCGAGCACTCCGGAGAGTGCTTCGAAGCCGTGGAGCGTCGGTGGGCGCCCGCCCACCGACGCTCCACGGACAGGCCCCTGACCCGCCAGGCGGCCGGGGCAGCTTTCGGGCTATTTCGGGCTTTCTGCTTCGGGTTCGCTGCGGCTGGCCAGTCGTTCGTACCGCTGCCTGGCCGCTTGCGGAGTTCCGAGCCCGAGGCCGAAGGCGATCTCTTGCCACGTCATGCCTCGTCCGCGCGCCATCTGCAGGAGTCCGGTTTCCAGTTCGTCCATCTCCCCGCGCATCAGCGGCACGAGGCTCAACGCGGCGGTGATGTCGGCCTGGTCCACCTCCGGCTCGCCGTCGTCGAGCAGTGCGGCCCCACTGAGCAGGAACGAGACGAGCCTGACGGCTTCGTGCGGTCCGAGGACCGAGGGATGAATTTGTCGGTGGCGTTGCTCGTCGGTGGCCGCGTGCCGCTCGGCGATGCGAAACAGGGACGCATGGACACGGTGCGCTCGCGCCTGCTCCGGCTGCTGAGGCGTGAACGGGTCGGCGTGCTGTTCAGGAGTGGACGACATGAGAAGAGGATGCGGCGGCCCACGAACCGTTGTCAACGAGTCGATGTAAACAACTCGTTCAAATTGCGCCGCCTGCGGGTTGTCCACCCCGTCCTCACCGGCGACCCGGGGCCGGAGGCCAACGTATGGCACCGGCGGCTCTTCCTCCGCGCCGCCAACGCGGGACTCGTCCCCTGACGTCTGGTTCCGCCGCGCTTCGGGCAGTGCGCGTTCACCGTCCCATGAGCTCCTGATTGGGCGTGGGAACAGTCCGTCTCCACGCCGCCTCCGTGTCTGGTTGACTCCGCGGCCACCCCCACATCCGTACCGGCACCCCACCGCGGGGCGTCGGATCGTCGTGCGTGAGCGGAGTCGTCTTGGAGTTCTACGGAGCGGAGCCGTACCGGCAGGGGCCGCCGGTGCCTGATGACCGCGCCCTGTCCGCCCACGTCCCGGCGGAGGCCGCGCGGTTGGCGGTCGGGTTGCGGGTCGGTCTGCGGATCGGCCTCGTGTGGGTGCTGTACGTGGTGGCCGCCGCGCTCGTGCCGGGTGTGTACGGCACTCCGGTCGCCGGGGCCGTGAGTCTCGGGGCGGTGCTGGCCGTCGTGCCGCTCGGGGTCGGTGTGCACGGTCTGGTCGCGTACGGGCGACGGGCCGACCGGGTCACCGCGGCGAACGAGGCGGACGACCGGAGGTGGGCATGACCGCGTTGCTGGATTCCTCCTCACGGTCGCTCGTCTTCGCCGTGTTCTCCGTGTTCGTCGTCATCTGCCTGATGCTGTGCGTCATCACCGGCGCCGACGAGGACGACCGCGCCCTCGTGCGGTCCGACAGCCGGCGGCTGCGCTCCTGGCAGCAGGGCATCGCGATGGGCGGCGACACCACCACCGTGGCGACCGTCACCGTGCTGGTCGGCATGGTCGCCACCACCGGGTTCGACGGGCTCGGCGTGATGCTGGGCAGCCTGGTCGGAGTCCTGCTGTTCCTCGTGCTGGTCATCGAACCGCTGCGCGCGCACGCCTCGCTGACCGCCCCGGACCTGCTGGACGCGCGCGGCAACGGCGGGTCCGCCGTGCGGGTGGCGTGGGGTGTGGTGACCCTGCTCGTCTGCTTCCCGTTGCTGGTCGTGCAGTTGGTGGTGGTCGGCAACGTCGCCGCCGCGCTGCTCGGGCAGCCCGGCGCGCGGACCGGCTGCATCGTCGTCATCGGCTGTGTGATGACCGCGCTGGCCGTCAGCGGCGGCATCCGGGGCACGGGCGTGGTGATGATCGCCAAGTCGGTGATCGCCGTCCCCGTGCTGCTGGTCACCGCCGCGCTCGTCCTGCACCGCTTCGGCGGGGATCTCGGCCGCCTGCTGGACGCGGCCACGAACGGATCGGGGACGGGCGAGGGATTCCTGCGGCCCGGTGGTTATACGGGTGACGGCTGGGTCGGGGCGGTGAACCGCGTCGGCCAGATCCTCGGCATGACCATGGCCACGTTGGCCATGCCCGCCGTACTGATGCGGGCCATCGCGACGAAGAGCCCGCGCGGGGCCCGGACCGTCGGCCGCTGGATGCTCGGGGAGCTGGTCCTGCTGTACGGCGCCCTCGCCGTCGTCGGTGTCGGCGCGGCGGCGCTGGTCGGCGGTGTGCTGCGGGAGGCCGGCCCGTCGGCGCAGGTGTTCACGCCGCTGCTGCTGGGGCGGGCGCTGGACAGCGGCGGCATCCTGGTCGCTGCCCTGGCCTGCGTCCTTTTCCTCACCGCGCTGGCCGCCGTGGTCGACGTGACCCTCGCCGCCGGGATCACCCTGGGCCGGGACGTGCTGGGGGCCTCCGGCGGGCGCCCGGCGGGCCGGGTGGACGGCACCGCGTCGCGGTGGGCCGCCGCACTGACCGGGCTCGCCGCCGCGGCCGTCGCCGTGGTGTGCGCCGACTGGAACCTGGTGGTCGTCTCGACGCTCTGGCTCGGCCTCTGCGGCGCCGCCCTCGCGCCCGTCCTGCTCTACGCGCTGTACTGGCCCCGCTTCACCGCCCGCGGCGCGCTGTGGTGCCTGTGGGGTGCCACGGTGGTGACCGTGGTGGCGCTCGCGGTGTCGCCGTACATGTCCGGCACCCCCACGTCGATCATGCCGGGGCACGACTTCCGGGTCTGGGACGTGACCATCCCGGGGCTGGTGACGACACCGGTCGGGTTCCTGCTCGGCTGGCTGGGCAGCGTCACGGATCCGCGCCGGACGGCAGGCGACACCGTCCGGAGGTCTTCACCGCGTGCCGCCCACCGATGAATTCCGGTCGGTGGCACGGTCGTAATCGGTACACGGACCGGACACCCAGGAGGACACCATGTCCCGGAAGATCGTCGCCAGCCTGTTCATCTCCCTCGACGGTGTCGTCGAGGCGCCCGACCAGTGGCACTTCCCGTACTTCAACGACGAGATGGGCGTGGCCGTCGGCGAGGGCCTGAGCAACGCCGACACCATGCTCTTCGGACGCGTGACGTACGACAGCTTCGCCGGCGCCTGGCCGGCGCGGGAGACGGCGGGCGCGGAGGACGCGGGCTTCGCCAAGCAGCTCGGCGACATGCGCAAGATCGTGTTCTCGCGCAGCCCTCTCGATTTCCAGTGGCGCAACTCGGAGCAGGCGCAGGGCGACGTCGCCGAGGTCGCCGCCGCCCTGAAGGGCGAGTCCGGGGGTGACATCGGGCTGAGCGGCTCGGTGTCGGTCATCCGGCAGCTGCTCGCGGCGGGCCTGCTCGACGAGCTCCAGCTCCTCGTCCACCCCGTCGCCGTACGCAAGGGCATGCGCCTGTTCGACGAGGGCGAGCCGTCGATCCCGCTGCGGCTGCTGAAGTCGCAGACGTTCAGCACGGGTGTGCTGAATCTGGTGTACGGGCCGGACACGGCGCCGCCGACGGGCGGTTACAAGGAGGCGGTGGCGTCGCTCGGGGAGTAGGGCGGGGTCAGTGGAAAACCAGCCTTAGTGGGAGGCCAGCCATCCGACGCCCAAGGCACAGGTCAGGCCGGCGGCGGCCATGGCGGCGGGCCGGTTGCGGTGCAGTGCGAACCAGAACAGCGCGGCGGTCACCGCCACGGCCCCCGCCCCTATGGACGCACGCAACGGCCCGTCGCTGTACCCGAATTCATCGGCATGCTGTGCCAGCCAGGCGAACCAGGTGATTCTCACGACGCTTACGTGTCCCTCCTGTTGTGGTGATGTTCGGGTTCCGGAGTGCGGCACAGGATCCGCGTGCCGACGTCGCTTCGGCGCGCCCGTCAACTCTGTCACGCGGCGCCGTGACGTTGTTGAACGCGGCAACCGGCATGCCCACAGCCCCAGTTGAGGCGTAAGGTCGTACCTCCTGAGGGAGCGCGAAAGGGGAGACGCGTGGAACCCGTGGCGGCGGACCTTCTCATGGCCCTGGCGAGCGGGACCGCCGGGGCGGCCGGGCAAAGTGTGTGGGAGCGGCTGCGGACCCTCGTGCAGCGGTCGCCCGACCGACAGCCCGATGCAGTGCAAGGTGACGGCGAACCCGAGGTGGGCGCCTTGGTCGGAGCTCTCGACGAGGACTCCTCCGACGAGGAGCGCGCCGCCCGACTGGCCGAGGGTCTCGAACTGCGCGCCCGGCAGGACCCCGCGTTCGCCGAGGCGCTGGCGTTGTGGCGGCGGGAGGCGGAGCAGGTGTCCGGCGCGGCGGCCGGCGGTGGCACCCAGCACCAGGAGATTTCGGGCGGCACGCAGCACAGCGTCGTCTTCACCCGCGACGTCCACGGTTCGATCAATCTGGGCTGACCGGGGAGGAGCGGGGCGTGGCGAGCGGCGGCGACGGCCTGCATCAGGAGATATCCGGGGGAACCCAGCGGAACGTCGTCTTCGCGCAGGTCGTCGAGAACGTCTCCCTGCACGGGGACAGCGACCTGCACGCGGGGCACGGTGCGGGCGGGCCCGGCGCCCGTCGCAATCCCGGCGTGGCCGTTCTGCCCTACGCCGTCGGTCTGCTCGGGGTGTTCCTGCTCATCGCCCGCCCCGAGCTCCCCCTTCCCGCACGCCTCGACCCGGGGCCGGTGGTCGGCGGCGGACTGCTCCTCGCCGGCACCATCGGGCTCTCCGCGTGGTCCTGGCTGCGCGGGAAGTGGGCGTACCGGCGCCGGGCCGCCTGGCGCACCAGGCGCACCCTCGACCGCGCCGCCGAGGCGCTCGCGGAGAGCCTGGTCGTCCGCTACGACGAGGACGAACGCCTGAGAAGGCTCAACGACCCCCACCCGCTGGACGTGGCCTGGACGACCCTGCCGCCGCCGAGAGAGGAGAGCGGCGAGGAGGAGGCCCCGTCGGCGCGGCCCGGCCCACCGGACATCGCCGACTACTACACCGCCACCCCCGCGCGTCGCCTCGTCGTCCTCGGCGGAGCCGGCGCCGGGAAGTCCGTGCTCGTTCTGCGCCTGGCCCACGCCCTGCTGCATCGCCGGACCCGCGGCTCCGGCGATCCGGTCCCTTTGATCGTGTCGCTGGCGTCCTGGGACCCGGACCAGGGACTGTTGCGCTGGATGGCGGAGCAGCTCGCCGACGCGCACCCGCCGACGCGCACCCGGAAGCCTGCACCCCGGCGCCCGACGTCCCGCCGACGGAGGTGGCCTTCCACCTCCTCCTCACAGGTCGGGTCCTGCCGGTGCTCGACGGTTTCGACGAACTCCCCGAGCACCGCCGGCCCGCCGCCCTCCGCCAGATCGGCGAGACCATGCGCGGCCGCCGGCCCTTCGTACTCGCCAGCCGCGAACCCGAGTACCGCCGACACGTTCTCGACCAGCTCGACTTCGAGCGCACGGAGATCCACCTCAGGCCGCTCGGCGAAGCGACCGTACGGGCGTATCTCAGCCCCGGCCGGGCTCCCACCCGCTGGACACCGGTCCTGGACCGGATCGCCGACCGCTCACCCGCCGCCCCACCCGAGGTACGGCGGCTGAGGCAGGTGCTGTCCGTTCCGCTGATGGTGGGACTCGCCCGGGTCGCGTATGCCCGCGTCGGTGCCGATCCCTCGGAACTGCTCGAGTCGGATGTGTTCCGGTCCCGCGCCGACATCGAAAGCCATTTGTACGACGCGTACCTGGACGCCGTCTACAGCTCCTCGTACGACATCCAGACGGCCCACGGCGGCTGGTCACCCCAACAGGCTCGCACCTGGATCGGTTTCCTCGCCGCGCACATGAAGGCGGTGAACGAGCAGGACTTCGCCTGGTGGCGACTGGACCGCACCCTTCCCCGGTCCGCCTCCGTGCTCGTCATGCTGCCGGCACTCGTGGTCGGCTGGCTGTCGGTGGCCGTCGTCGCCTTCGGGATGCCGTGGTGGCGGCAGTGGCTTCCGCTGCCGTCCCTGGCCGGGGCGTACGCGGTGCTCTGCGGGTTGGCTCTCCTGGCGGAGGCGGCCGAGCGGACCACCGGGCGGCAGGAGCCGCCGCGCAGGCTGCGCCGGCCCGGACGCGGGGATCTCCGGGGCGCGTTCACCTCGTGGCCGGAGCGAGGGCTGGGAGTTCTGGCCGTCCTCACGATCGGCGCCACGGTGACGGCCGTCGTCCGCCGGGACGGCTCGTCGTTCCTGTACCTCTGGCTCTCCGGCGTAGTGGTCTGGTGGTACGGGCGCCGAGCTCTCAGACACGTGTGGCGCGGCACCGATCCGGCCAAGGCGGACAGCCCGGCCGCCCTGCTGCGGGCGGACCGGCGGAGCGTGATCACCGTGGGCTGGTTCTCCCCGCTCCGCCTGACCGACGATGCGACGCCGTTGCGGCATGTGCTCGCCCTGCCGCCCATGCTGCTGTTCGCCTGGCAGTCCGTAGGAGGCGGCAGGGACGTCGTCACCGTCGGCGACTGGACGCTGATGGCGGTGGCGACGCCGGTGTTCTGGCTGCTGTTCGCCTTCGGCTCCTCGGCGTGGGGCGGGTTCACCATGGCCCGCCTGTACTTCTGGGCCACCGGCCGGCTTCCCCGGCGCCTCCTGCCCTTCCTGGAGGACGCACATGCCCGGGGGGTACTACGGCAGGCGGGCGGCGTCTACCGGTTCCGGCACATCGAGCTGCGGAACCGTCTCGCTCTCCGTGTGCCGTCCGAGGTGCGGGCGCGGCCCCGGAGCGCGCCCGGGCGGGTTCGCCGAGCCGTGGCCGCGGGGCTCGCCGCCGCTGTCGCCGGCGGGCAACTCGTGGTGGGCTCCGGTGCCGTGGTCGCCGAGCGTCTGCCAGGACCTGTCCGCTCGCTGCCCACCGCCTGCGCACTGCTCGACGCGGCGGACGCGGCCCGGCTGATGCGGGATCCGGTCCGGGTGGCCGCCGACGACGCTGCTTCGTGCTCGGTGGGCGAGCAGGCGCCGTTCAGCCGCAACGTGACCATCGGCATCAGCCCCATCCTGCTCACCGGGAACGGCGTCACCGTCAGCGGAAGCGAAATGGCTCAGGTCCGCTACGGACAGCTTCGCGCCGGCGCACCCAACGCCGGGCAGAGGGGGGTGTCGGACGACGGCTTCCACAGGGATCTCCGTGGCCTCGGCCACGAGGCGTACGTGGCCGCCTGGTCCCGCTCGGCCGACACGACGGCCCGCCTTGAGCGTTCGAGGACGGTGGCCAGAGTGGGCGTACGGGTCGCCAACGCTGTGGTCCAGGTCGACTACAGCGAGGAGTTCGCCTCCTTCGACCGTGCTGCCGAGGTCGCCCAGGTCCTGGCCCGGCAGGCGCTGCGCCGGGCCGGCCTCGACGGCACACGCCCACGGGACGGTGACCCGAAGCCGCTTTCCCGGGGTGCCACCGAGCCCGCTGTCGACGGGCCGCTCTCCTCGGTCACCCCGCAGTCGGCGCTCCCCGCCAAGGAGAACCGCTTCGCCTTCTACAACCGGCGGGCCACCGGTTCCGTGTACGGCGCGACCTGGCAGGACGACGAACGCTCGTACATCTGGGAGCTGGCGTTCGCTCCTTTCGTCTTCCGCGCGCCCAAACACATGGACTGTCACCGGAACGGCAGTTACACGCGGAGCGCGTACACGTGCACGGCGGTGCCCGACCTCGTCGAGGCCGGCTTGCTCCCCGACCTGCGCCTCGAGATCCGCAACCTGCGGTGCGGGGTGAACTGCAGCGACCAGCAGACGGCGGCATACCTGCGCTCCGCTCCCGATCACGCCACCACCCCGTGGACGAAGCACAACGAAGCCACGTACTACGCGGCCGACGTGGTCGGTGACGGCCGCTACCGCATGACCATGCAACGATTCTGGGCCTGGCAGAACAAGACAGAACGCACCCAGCAGGCCTACCTGCTGTGGGTGCGCGTCGAGGTTCCGTCCACACACCGGGCTTTGGCACAGAAGATCGTCAACGACATGTACGCGCAGACGGGCGCCGGCGACATCGTTCAACTCGGCTGAACCCGTCCTGCTCGGACTCGTCGCCCATAGGTGACCCGCCTGGCCAGCACCTCGAAGGGACCCCGGTGACCCCTGCGATGCATCTGGTGGGCGAGGAGAACTGTCCCCGTCCACGTCGCCAGGGCCAGGAGGGCCGTGGTGGTGACGGTCAGGGTCCCGGAGAGGTCGAGCAGGAAGGGCGTGAAGACGAGCGTCCAGATCACCGACTGCACGAGGTAGCAGGTCATCGAGCGTTGGCCGGTGGCGGCGATCGCGTTCACCACCGACCCCCGGCGGTTCCCGAGGCGCAGCGCGAGCAGGGACACCGCCGCCGCGTATCCGAAGCCGCCGAGGACGCCCGTCGCGTCGTGCAGCGGGCCGATCAGTTCCTGGGCCGGCCGGTCCGGCACGCGCACGACTCCCGCGAGCATCAGTGAGATCGGCTGGGCGCCGAGGACGGCGGCGCCCAGTCCCACGGAGGCCGTGACCCGCAGCAAGGCCCGGTAGCGCTCCGGCTGTTCCAGGATCCGCCGGCGGCCCGCCCAGAGCCCCGCCGCGAACGGACACATGAAACCGAGGGGTCCGAGCAGCGCGATGTAGGGCGCCGTCTGCGCCCGCTCCACCACCATCGTGAGCAGGTCGGCGGGGAGCAGCGCGCCGTCCGGCGGATCGGTGCTTATGGTCGACGACTCCCCGCCCGGCAGGGAGACGAGCACCAGGAACAGCGCGGCGGTCAGCAGCAGCGAGCGGTCCTTCCAGCGGGCCATCCACGCTCCGACGAAGAGCAGCACCCCGTAGGCCGCCAGGATGTCCCCGACGTACAGCAGCAGTGCGTGCAGCGAGCCGATGACGACCAGCGCCAGGCTGCGCCGCCACAGCAGCCGTCGCACCGAGCGAGGTGTGCTGTCCTCCTGCCTGCTCACGATGCGGGCGACGCCGTACCCGAACAGCAGCCCGAACATCGGGAACGCCCGGCCGTCGACGAACGTCGAGATCAGCCACGTCACCGCCGAGTCCACGGGGGAACCATCGCGGGGGTAGCCGCCGAGCACCGACGTGCCGCGCAGGAAGTAGTGCGAGTTGGCCAGCGCGATGAAGAGGAGCATGAAGCCCCGCGCCAGGTCGGGGGCGAGGGCGCGGGTGGCCACGGCGGTGGGCTCGGACGTCCGGGTCGTCATGCGTCCAGTCAAGGGCGCGCAGGTGGGGGCAGGACATCGGCCAGGAGTCGGCCGCCGCGCGACTTTCGTCCACGCCTGTCGCCGGAGAACCGGCCGATGGGGACGGCGATGTCAGTGGGGGCTGCCACTATCGGCGGGTGGACGACAACGAGTTCGACTGGCGGACGTTCCTGCGGCGTTGGCAGGACGAGTGGGTGCCGAGCGAGGACGAGGCGATGGAGCTGGCGGAGGGGGACACGACCCTCGCCGAGCTGACGCTGGAGTCGCCGCCGGCCTCCGAGGCCGAGGTGGCCGATGCCGAGCGGCGTCTGGGGACCCGACTGCCGCCGTCCTACCGGGGGTTCCTCCTGGCCAGCAACGGCTGGAGCCTGCGCGACGATTCGATCTACCAGCTCGGTGCGGCGCACGAGATCGGCTGGTTCGGCGACCCGTTCGGCATGACGCCGATGTACCGGGGGAACCTGGACGAGCGGTCGACCGGGCAGGACGTGCTGCTCGCCGGGATGTGGGAGCGCGCGCTTCAGCTGGAGACCGACTCCGACATGTCCTATGCGCTGCTCGACCCGGGCGACACCGACGAGGACGGTGAGTGGGCCCTCTACGTCTACAAGGGCTGGAGCGGCGAGTACCCGGCCCGGTATCCGTCGTTCCGTGCCTACATGCAGCGCCGGTACGAGTCCTTCCACGCCGAGCGGGCACGACTCCCGGACTTCGTGAACGACACCACCCGCGCCCGGGACGCCGACGTCGAGCGGGCGCGGGAGGACGCGCTGAGCGGGCGGTGGGAAGCCGCGCGGGACCTGCTCGCCGGCGCCGAGCGCTACGGGCGGCCAGGGGCCTGGGGGATGCTGCGACAGCTCGACACACTGGCCCAGGGCTACGGGGTCAATACCGCGAGCTTCGGCGGGCTCGTCGCCGATCCGCGCTGCGTGCAGGACCTGGTGCCCGTCCTGGCCCTCGCTCATGTGCGGGACAGCCGCCCCGGCGGCCCCGCCCGTCATTTCGCGCTGGGCGCCGAGACCGACGACGGCGTTCGAGCAGCCGCCGACGAGATCCTCGCCCGGGTGCGCGACGGCTCCCACCGCTACGCACCGGACGGCGCCTTCGGACAAGCGGTCGCCGAGGCGAGGGACGCGGCGCGCTGGGGTGACACGGACACCGCGTGGCGGCTGATCCGCGCCGGGCTGCCGTCGTGGTCGCCGCCCGCGCCGGACCTGCTGGCACCGCTCGGCCTGCTGGCCGACCCGGTCCTTGGGCCGGTGGTGACGCGAGAGCGGGGGCTGGAGTTGCTGGCCACGCCCCGGGCCGGCCGCACGGGCGCGCTGCCCGAGCCGGTGCCGGACCTGGATCCGCCGGGGCTGTGCTGGCTGGCGGAGCCCCAGCGGTGGAACGCCCCGCACCGCTCCTACCGCTGTCTGTGGGTGGAGGGCGTGGAGCCGGAGGCGCTGCCCGGTCTGGTCGGTGAGGACGGGGGTGCGGGCGAGGACGGGGGCACGGGACTGACCGCTGCGCCCGTTCGTCCCGCCGGGTGGTTTCCGTACGACGTCGGGCAGCGGGACGACTCGGCGCCGTGGGAGGACCGGGCCGTGATGGCGGTGGGCCGGACGGGCTGCGGGTGGGCGTTCGGCTTCGACGCGGCCCTGCGGGCTTCGGAGCCCAGGACATTCTTCGTCTCCCCGGCCGCCGGCGCCTCGCGCGGCGGACGCGCGGTGGTGCTGTGGGTGCGCCGCGGTCGCGACGACACCCCCGCGGTGTTCCACCTCTCGGTGGCCGAGCGGGGTGAGGAGCGGTACGCGTACACGCTGCGCGGCACGGACGTCGAGCGCTCGGGGCAGGTGCCGGCGGCCCTCGACCCGGAGCATGTTCTGCGCGGCGTCGACGACGCGGACCGTGAGCGGCGCCTGCTGGCCGCCGTGCAGGACGAGTTCGGCCTCTCCCTCCCCCGGCACGCCCTGGCCGAGGGCATCCTGCCGCAGCTGACCACCCGGTCCTGGAACCGCGCGCCCCAGGAGGGTGAGGCCTTCGCGTACGTCACGGTCACCGTCAGCCCGCGATGACCCCGGCCGGGAGTGGTCCGGCCGGGGGCGGCCTCGGCCGGACGGGTCAGACCGGGGCGGGTCAGGCCGGGGCGGGTGAGGCGGCTTCGTGGATCACGAGTTTGAACTCGGCCAGGACGATCTTGCGGGCCACCGAATCGTCATGGGTGGCGCGTACGGCGAGGGGGACGGCCGGGTCCACGAAGATGCCCCAGCTCTTGGTCCAGCACTGCATGCCGGGGCTGGGCGGGCGGTGCTCCGTGGCCGTCGTGTCGTTCGGGTTCGGGGTGAGACCGAGCGGGTCGCGGACGAACTGGTCGCGTAGTTCGCTGTAGCCGCCCGCCTCCCACTGGATCATCGCGTACAGGGTTCCCCAGCCGGCGACGCTCGGCCATATGAGTCCGGAGCGCGGGTCGGTGTCCCAGCTGGTGATGACGTACCCGTCCGGCTGGTTGACCTGGTGCATGGTGAAGTGGTCGCTGGACTCGGCGGACCCGAAAGGGAACCTGATGACCGTGTAGGGGCTGTTCGCCGGGATCGTCTGCGGTGTGTCCCGCTTGAGGGAACAGACCTGGACCCCGGCCGCCGCCGTCGTGTGAGTGGACATGTCCCGCTTCTTCCCGTCCGGCGGCCCGGTGAGTCGGCGCACACCGCACTCAACGGGCGGAACCGCCGGGGAACTTACGTATGCCATACAACCGTTCGACGTCTCGAACGGTCTTCATTGATGACCAACGCGGTCATTTTCACGAGGAGATCGTCATTTTCGCGCTGCGCAAGACTCTGACCACCACCGCCGTCGCCGGCATGGTTCTCGCCGGCACCGCCGCCTGCGGCACCGTGGAGAACCTGTCCGCCGGGCAGAAGCTGGACAACGCCTTCGACAAGCTCGGTGAGGAGCGTTCGCTCTCCTTCGAGCTGGACCTGGACACCGACGCCGCGTCGCTGAAGGCGCTGGACGCCGAGTCGTCGGAGCCGGGCGAGGAGATGCCCGACGAGGTCGCCGAGCTGCTCAGCGAGGCGCGGATCAGCTTCTCCGTGCAGTCGAAGAAGCCGATCGAGAAGTCCGAGGAGAAGGACTTCACGGCCATGGCGATGAAGGTCAGCGGCGCCGACGGCGACCTGCTCGAGTACCGGCTGGTCGGCGACCACGTCTACTTCCGCGTGGACGCCGTGAAGCTCGGGGAGCTCTCGGGCAGCCCCATGCCGCCGGCCGACGAACTTCCCGCCGAGGCGGGGGCGTTCAAGAAGCTCCTGGACGGCAAGTGGCTGAAGGTCTCGAAGAAGGAGATGGAGGAGACCGGCAAGGGGATGGCGGGTGCCGGGGCCCTCGGGGGCGAGGAGCCGTCGGCGGAGCCCAGCCTCGACGCCAAGGCGCAGAAGAAGCTGACGAACGCGCTGAAGAAGGTCGTCGCCGAGAACGTCGACCTCACCGCCTCCGGCGGGTCGGACGGCACCGAGCACATCAAGGCGACGGCGCCGTTCCGCACCCTGGTGACCGAGCTGTTCGACACGCTCCGGCCGCTGCAGAAGGACCTGCCGATCGGCGACGAGCTGCCCACCGCCAAGGACTTCGCGGACGCGCCCAACAAGAAGGTCACCGCCGACTTCACCCTGAAGAACGGTGAACTGACCGAGGTGTCCGTGGACCTCGCCAAGCTGGCCGACAAGGCGAAGGTCAAGAAGTTCGCGCTGGTGTTGCGCGTCGGCAAGGGCGAGAAGACCACGGCGCCGGCCGGTGCCACCGAGGTGCGCGTCGAGGAGATCCTCGGAGGGCTCTTCGCCGGGGCCGTCGGCTCCGCGTTCACGGACGAGGAGTTCGGTGATGCGTCGTTCGAGGAGGGCGACCTCTCGGACGACGTGCAGATGTGGTGAGCCGTCCCCTGAGGGCCGGAGCCGCGCCGGGGCCTCAGCCCGCGGCCACCGCCTCCCAGGGGACCGTGCGGTCGCACCAGCGGTTCAGCAGGGTGCGGTCGTGGCCGACCGACAGCAGGCCCGCCCCCGTCGACGCGCGGTAGTCCTCGACGACGCGCACCAGCGCCGCCGTCGTCGACGCGTCCAGCATCGCCGTCATCTCGTCGCACACCAGCCAACGCGGTCGCAAAGCCAACGCGCGGGCCAGGCAGGCGCGTTGGAGTTGGCCGTCGCTCACCTCGTGGGGGCGGCGGCCCAGCAGGTCGGGGGTGAGGCCGACGGTGTCGGCCAGCTCCGCCACCCGGTCGGCGGCCGAGGCGCGCCGGCCGGTCGCCCTCAGGGGTTCCGCGATCAGGTCGGCGAGGCGCAGCCGGGGGTCGGCCGCCAGGCGGGGCTGCTGGAAGACGACGCCGACGGCGGTGCGCTGTGCACGGGGTGCGCGGTGCCGGAAGCGGTGGACGGGTACGCCGTCGAGGACGACCTCGCCGGCGACCGGGCGGTGCAGCAGGGCGGCGACCCTGGCCAGGGTGGACTTGCCGCAGCCGCTCGGGCCGAGCAGGCCCACCGCCTCGCCCGGGGTGACGGTGAGGGTCGTGTCACGGACGACGGGGGCGCGGCGGTCGTAACCGGCCGTGACGGCACGCAGCTCAAGCACGGATGTCCTCCGGGGTGGGGGCCGTCTCCGGCGGGCCGGCGGGGGCCGGGTGGTGGCAGGCGACGGAGTCCCTGAACGGCGGCAGGGTGGCGCAGAGGCCGGTGGCCCGGTCGCAGCGGGGGGCGAAGGCGCAGCCGTCGGGGAGGCTGCCCAGCTCGGGCGGCAGCCCGGGGACGGGCGTGAAGGACCGTTCGGGGAGGGCTTCCAGCAGACCGCGGCTGTAGGGGTGGCGGGGGCCCGGGGCGCCGAAGAAGGCCGGGGCGCCGGTCAGTTCGACGATGCGGCCCGCGTACATGACGGCCACGCGGTCGGCGATACGCTCGGCGGCGGCCAGGTCGTGCGTGATCATCAGCAGGGCGTGGCCGTCGTCCACATGGCGGCGCAGTTCGTCCACCGTGCGGTCCACGAGGTCACGGTCCAGGCCGGTGGTGGGTTCGTCGGCGAGCAGCAGCGGGGCGTCGCCGATCAGGGCGAGGGCGGTGGCGGCGCGCTGGGCCAGACCGCCGGAGAGTTCGTGCGGGTGCCGGTCGAGGTGGTCGAGGGGGAACTCGACGCGTTGCGCGGCCCGTTCGGCCGCCTGACGGCGGGCGGCGCGGCCCCGGGTGCCGGTGAGCCGGGCGACCGTCTCCTCGATGTGGGAGCGGATGGTGCGCACGGGCGTGAGGTGCGCCGCCGGGGACTGCGGGACGAGCCCGACACGGCGTCCCCGTACGGTACGGGCGAGGGTGGGTTCGTCGGCGGTGAGCAGGTCGAGGTCGCCGAGGTGGGCGTGCCCGGCGGTCCGCGCGTTGGCGGGGAGGAGCCCGAGCAGGGCGGAGGCCAGCACGGACTTGCCGCAGCCGCTCTCCCCGATCAGCGCGAGGCACTCCCCCGGCGCGACGTCGAACGACGCGTCGGACACGGCGGCGACCCGCCGCCCTCCGGGCAGCAGGAAGCGCACGGAGAGCCCGCGGACGGACAGCACCGGTGCCATACGGGTCCGTCCGACGCCGGTCCGCCCGGCGCCGGTCCGCCCAACGCCGGTCGGCCCGGCGCCTGTCGGCGGCGTGTCGGCCGACCCGGTCGGCGCGGTGTCGGTCGCCGCGGTTTCGGTCGGCCGGGTCGGTGCGGTGTCGAGCGGCCGGGTCGCCGCCGTGTCAGCCTTCTCGGTCGGCCCGGTATCGGACGGGCCGCTCGGCGCCGTGTCGGGCGGGCGGGTCGCCGCTGTTTCGGCCCTCCCGGTGGGCCCGGTGTCGGACGGCCGGGTCGGCGCGGTGTCGGACGGCCGGGTCGACGCGGTGTCGGACGGCCCGCTCGGCGCCGTGTCGAGCGGCCGGGTCGCCGCTGTTTCGGCCCTCCCGGTCGGCCCGGTTTCCGTCGGCCCGGTTTCGGCCAGCCCAGTCGACCCGGTTTCCGTTGGCCCAGTCGACCCGGTTTCGGTCGATCTGGTTTCGGTCGACCTGGTTTCGGTCGCCTCGGTTTCGGTCGCCTCGGTTTCGGTCGCCTCGGTTTCGGTCGCCTCGGTTTCGGTCGCCTCGGTTTCGGTCGCCTCGGTTTCGGTCGCCTCGGTTTCGGTCGCCTCGGTTTCGTCGTCGGTCGCCTCGGTCGCCTCGGTTTCGGTCGCCTCGGTTTCGGTCGCCTCGGTTTCGGTCGCCTCGGTTTCGGTCGCCTCGGTTTCGGTCGCCTCGGCAGCCGCCCGCCCGGACGGGCGGGCCGCCTCGCTGGTGGAGACCGCGTCCCGGCCCGTCGACGCGGTCCCGGCCGCAGGGGCGGCGGTCTGCCGGGCCGGGCCGGCCGGCGCGGCAGACTCCGCCGCGCCCGCCGCACCCTCGGCCTTCCAGACCGATGCCGCCCCGTCCCCTGGCGGGGAGGGGGCGGGACCGGCCTCCTCGTCTCCAGCAGCCGGCACGGCAGCCGGGTCGGTCTCTGCCGGGGAAGGCGCCGATGTCATGGCGTCCTTGACAGTCACAGCATCAGCTCCGATCGGCGGCGCGGGTTGATCCGCTCGCGCCAGACGCCGGCCAGGCCGGCGACCGCGAGGGTGGGGATGATCAGGAACAGGCCGGGGAAGAGGGTGGGCCACCACTGTCCGGCGAGCAGCGAGCCACGGGCGCCCTGGATCAGGGTGCCGAGGCTGGCGGTGTGGGTGGGCAGGCCGAGACCCAGGAAGGACAGGGCCGACTCGTGCCACATGGCGTGCGGGACCATCAGGACGGCGGCGAGGCCGGCCTGCGGCAGCACCCCCGGCAGCAGGTGGCGTACCGCCACGCGCCACCGGGACGCGCCACCGGAGACGGCCGCGTCGACGAAGGGCCGGGACCGCAGCGACAGCACCTCCGCGCGGACGATGCGGGCGGTGGACAGCCAGTGGGTCAGGGCGACGGACACCACCACCGGCCAGACGCCCGGCCGGAACATGGCCACGATGAAGATGCCGAGCAGCAGGTGCGGCACCGAGGACAGCGTGTCGACCAGGCGCATGACCGTGCGGTCGGCCCAGCCGCCCAGCGCGCCGGCGGTGGCGCCGACGGCCGTACCGATGACGGTGGCGGTCAGTGCGGCCACCACGCCCACCAGCAGCGAGACGCGCAGCCCGTAGACGCAGCGCAGCAGCAGGTCGCGGCCCACGTCGTCGGTGCCGAACGGGTGGGCCCAGCTCGGTGGTCGGAGCTTGGCGGCCAGGTCGACCGCCTGCTGGTCCAGCTGGGTCAGCGGCGGCACGAGCAGCACGGCGAGCACCGTCACGGCGACCAGCACGCCGGAGACCCGCAGCCGCAGGACGTGCGTGGAGCGGCGTGCGGTCCCGTGCGCGCGCCACGCGGGGGCGGCCGGTTTCACGTCCGCCGTGTCGACGTCGGTCGTCACATCTCCTCCAGCTTCACCCTCGGGTCGATCAGCCCGTAGAGCAGGTCGGCGAGCAGGTTGCCGGCGAGGACGGCGGCGGTGGCGAGGGTGGTGAGGGCGGCCAGCAGCGGGAAGTCGACGGCGGTGGCCGCCTCGACGGTCGCCGAGGCGATTCCGGGCCAGCTGAAGACCGTCTCCACCAGCAGGGCGCCGGTGATGAGTTCCGGCACGCGGGAGCCGATGAGCGTCAGCACCGGCAGCAGTCCGGAGCGCAGGGCGTGGCCGAGCAGCACGGTGCGTTCGCTCAGGCCGCGCGCCCTGGCCCCGCGTACCGGGTCCTCCGCGAGGGCGTCGCCGACGCCTTGGCGGACGTACAGCGTGAACCAGGGCAGCTGGGAGAGGGCGAGGACGCCGGCGGGCAGCACCAGGTGCTGGACCAGTCCGCCGAACGTGACCAGGTCGCTTCCGGTGTCGGTGAGGCCGCCGGCCGGGAGGACGTCCAGCCGCAGGGCGAACAGCCAGACGGCGAGCAGCGCGATCCAGAAGACCGGGGCGGCCTCCAGGGTGTACGCGAGCGAGGTGACCGCGCGGTCGACGAGGGAGCCGGGGCGGCGGGCGGCGAGCACGCCGAGCACCGTGCCGAGCAGCACGGCGGCGGCGAACGCGACGGCGCACAACAGGGTGGACCACAGCAGCCGTTCGCCGATCACCTCGGCCACCGGCTGACGCATGACGGTGGACCGGCCGAGGTCGCCGCCGACGGCGGAGGTGAGCCAGTCCCACCAGTGCGCGGTGAACGGCCGGTCCACGCCCAGGTTGTCCCGCAGCCGGTCCAGGGTCTCCTGGTCGGCGCCGAGCGCGGCGGTGCCCGCGTACGCCTTGACGGGGTCGAAGGGGGAGGCGGCGGCGACGGCGAACACGCCGAAGGTGACGACGCCGAGCACCGGCACGGCGTACAGGGCGCGGCGGGCGGTGAGCCGTGTCATCGCTCCCCAGGGGGCGTGGGTCATGGCGCGGGCTGCCAGTCCTCGACGTTCCACCAGGGTCCGGCGGCGAAGCCGTGCTCGTGGGGTTCGGTCTGGGTCGTGAGGCCCGTCCAGCGGTCGGCGAGCACGTACATGTGGTCGATGTGGGTGAGGAAGGTGTAGCCGGGGTCCTTCATCAGGGCGCGCTGCAGGTCGTCGTAGGCGGCCTTGCGGGCCTTCGGGTCCTGGGTGCGGCGGCCGGTCTCCAGGGCCCGGTCCACGGCCGGGTTGTCGTAGCGGGCCATGTTGTTGAAGCCGTCGCCCGCGAGGGAGGAGTGCAGCAGGGTGTAGAGGCCGAAGTCGGGGTCGCCGATGCTGCCGAAGCCCGCGAGGACGGCGTCGTGCTTCATGCGGGGTTCGATGACCTCCCAGGTGGCGCTCTGCACCCGTACGTCGATGCCGGCCTTCTTTGCGTCGGAGGCGTAGGCGAGGGCGTGGTCCTGGCGGACCTTGTCGCCGGAGGGGTAGTACAGGGTGAAGCGGGCGGGGCGGCCGTCCTTGGCGCGGATGCCGTCGTTGCCCTCCTTCCAGCCTGCCGCGTCGAGGATGCGCCCGGCCTCGGCGAGGTCCCGGGACCGCTCGACGTCCTTGGCGAACCAGGGGTCGTCGACGGGCAGCGGGCCGTAGGCGGGGCGGCCGGCGCCGTCGAGGATCTTGTCGACCATGGCCTGCCGGTCGACGGCGAGGTCGAGGGCGCGGCGGATCGCGGTGTCGCCGGTGACGGGGCTGCCGCTGGGCAGGGTGACGGCGCGGAAGTCGTAGGAGGTGGCCCGGTACGTCTTCTTGTCGTCGTCGTTCTTGAAGGTGGCGGCGAGGTTGGGCGGGAGGACCGCGCCGTCGAGGTCGCCGGAGCGCAGGCGGGTGGCGCGGACGTCGTCGTCGGCGACGATCGCCATGGTGAGCTTCTTCACCTTCGGCGCGCCGCCCCAGTAGTGCGGGTTGGCCTTGAAGGTGAGCTTCTCGCCCTTGCGCCAGTCGACGAGGACGTACGGCCCGGTGCCGACCGGCTCGGTGTTGAAGGCGCCGGTGTTGGGGTCCTGCTTCCCGGCGACGTGCTCGGGGACGACCGGCAGCACCGTGCGGGCGGCGAACGGCGCGTAGGGGTGACGCAGGGTGAAGACGACCGTGTCGTCGCCCACCGCCCGGACGTCCTCGACGGCGGCCAGTTCGCTCTTGAAGGTGTTGTTGGTGTCGTCGTCGAGCACCGTGCGGTAGGTGAAGACCACGTCCCGGGCGGTCAGCGGCTCGCCGTCGCTGAACTCCACACCCTCGCGCAGGGTGTAGGTGTAGGTCCGGCCGCCGTCCGTGATCTTCGGGAGCGCCTTCGCCAGGGCGGGCCGCAGGTTCATGTCGGCGTCGCGGGCGAGGAGTCCGTCGAAGATCTTCGAGTTGCCGTCCTTGCCGTAACCGAGCAGCGGGCTCAGGGTGTCGGGCTCGGTGGAGACCCCGATCACGACGGACTCGGCGGCCGCCGCGCCGTCCGCGCCGCCACTGCCCGGCGCCGAGCAGGCGGTGACCACCGAGGCCGTCGCCAGTACCGCAGCGGCTCCCCGTATGCGTCGGGTCGTCATCGAACCTCACATCCCTGTCGACCGGACCTCTTGCCCGGGCCTCTTGTCCGGACGTCCTGTCCGAACCTGTTGCTGGAAAGTCGTTGTTGCATATTAGTTGCAGCAAGACCCTGCCCAGGACGGCGGCCCCCTATCCCCCGGATCCGGAAGCGGGCCCCGTGAGGCCCGAACGCGCAGGTGTGCGCCGGGTCGCGAGCTGCCGGGCGCCGTCCGCGCGCCCCCGTCGCCGCTTGTCACCGGGCCTCGCCGGGGACTACTGTCGCCACGCCTTGGTGACGGGAAATCGGTGCGATACCGGTGCGGCCCTCGCCACTGTGATCGGGAAGTCCGGCTCCGGCCCTCGCGGGCAGCCACTGGGTCCTCCGGGACCCGGGAAGGCGGAGCACGGGCGGTGGTACCCGTCAGCCAGGAGACCGGCCAAGGCGCGTCAACCATCCACGAGGTGCTGGAGAGGGTCTGCTGAGCCATGCACATTGCCGAGGGTTTTCTGCCACCGGCGCACGCGGTCGCCTGGGGCGTCGCGTCGGCGCCGTTCGTCGTCCACGGAGCCCGGTCGCTCATCCGTGAAGTGAGAGCTCATCCCGAGAGCACACTGCTGCTGGGCGCGTCGGGCGCCTTCACGTTCGTCCTGTCCGCGCTGAAACTGCCGTCGGTGACCGGGAGTTGCTCCCATCCCACCGGCACGGGGCTGGGCGCGATCCTGTTCCGGCCACCCGTCATGGCGGTGCTCGGGACCATCACCCTGCTGTTCCAGGCACTGCTGCTCGCGCACGGCGGGCTGACCACCCTGGGCGCCAACGTCTTCTCGATGGCGATCGTCGGACCGTGGGCGGGGTACGCCGTCTACCGGCTGCTGCGCCGGTACGACGTGCCGCTGATGGGAGCGGTGTTCTGCGGCGCGTTCGTCGCCGACCTGTCGACGTACTGCGTGACGAGCGTGCAGCTGGCGCTCGCCTTTCCGGACCCCGGCAGCGGATTCCTGGGCGCCCTGGGCAAGTTCGGGTCCATCTTCGCGGTCACGCAGATCCCGCTCGCGGTGAGCGAGGGGCTGCTGACCGTGCTGGTGATGCGCCTGCTGGTGCAGTCGAGCAAGGGCGAGCTGACCCGGCTCGGGGTGCTGGTCACCTCGGTCGCCGGGCGTCGCGGGCGGGCGGAGTCGGCCGAGTCGGCGGAGGTGGTGGCCCGATGAGCCGCAACACGAGGATCAACACCCTGCTTCTGCTGCTCGTCGCCGCCCTCGCCGTGATCCCGCTGGTGTTCGGGCTCGGCGACCACAAGGAGGAGCCGTTCGCCGGGGCGGACGGGGAGGCGGAGACCGCGATCACCGAGCTCCACCCGGACTACGAGCCGTGGTTCTCGCCGCTGTACGAACCGCCGTCCGGCGAGATCGAGTCGGCGCTGTTCGCCCTCCAGGCGGCGCTCGGCGCGGGCGTCCTGGCCTACTACTTCGGGCTGCGGCGCGGGCGCCGGCAGGGCGAGGCACGGACACGCGAGCTGATCGCGGCGGACGCGGGTGCCGGTGCCGCGGGTACGGGCGCAGACGCCGACAGTGCGGGTGCCGAAGGCACGGGTGCCGGCGCAGGTACGGGTACCGCGGGTCCCGGCGCGGGTGTGCGTACCGGCCCCGGTGACGGACGGGACTGACGGTTCCGTGCTGCCGATCGATGCGGCGGCGCACAGCAGCCGCTGGCGCCGCCGTCATCCGGTGGACAAGGCCGTCCTCGGTCTCGGTCTCACCGTGCTCGCGATCTCGCTGCCGCCCTGGCCGGGCGCGGCACTGGTCCTGGTCACCGCGCTCGCGTTGCTGCTCGGCCCGGCGGGCGTGCCGGCTCGGCGGCTGTGGCGTGCGTACCGGGTGCCGCTGGGCTTCTGCGTCACCGGGGCGCTCACCCTGCTGGTGCAGGTGGGCGGCCCGGGCGGCTTCGTGTCCCCCGCCGGCAACGGGCCCGTGCGCGCCGGGGAGTTGCTGCTGCGCACCTCGGCCGCCTCGCTGGGCGTGCTGCTGTTCGCGTTCACCACGCCGATGTCGGACCTGCTGCCCCGGCTGGTGCGCGCCGGGGTGCCGGCGCCGCTGGTGGACGTGGCGCTGGTGACGTACCGGATGAGCTTCCTGCTGCTGGACTCGGTGCGCCGGGTGCACGCGGCGCAGGCGGCCCGGCTCGGGCACACCACCCGGGCGGCGACCTGGCGTTCGCTCGGCGGGCTCGGCGCGACCGCGTTCGTGCGGTCCTTCGACCGGGCGGCGCGGCTGCAGACCGGGCTCGCGGGCCGCGGCTACGACGGCACCCTGCGCGTGCTCGTGCCCGAGGCCCGCGTCTCCGCGCGGTTCACGGCCGCGAGTGGGGCGCTCCTGGCGACGCTGGCCGTCCTCACCTTCGTACTGGAAAGGCCCCTGTCGTGAGCGAGTCGGTGCTGGTGGCCCTGCGGGGCGTCTCGTTCGCGTACGACGAGGGGCCGCCGGTGTTCACCGGGCTGGACTTCGAGGTGCGTGAGGGCCGGGCGCTGGCCCTGCTGGGGCGCAACGGAAGCGGCAAGACGACGCTGATGCGTCTGCTGAGCGGCGGACTCCGGCCAGGCAGCGGGGAGTTGAGCGTGTCGGGGCGGGTGGTGCGCCACGACCGGAAGGGGCTGACCGCGCTGCGCACCACCGTGCAGCTGGTGGTGCAGGACCCCGACGACCAGTTGTTCGCCGCGTCCGTGGGGCAGGACGTGTCGTTCGGGCCGCTGAACCTGGGACTGTCCGACACCGAAGTGCGCGCGCGGGTGGCGGAGGCGCTGGCCGCGCTGGACATCACCGCGCTCGCCGACCGGCCCACGCACCTGCTCTCCTACGGGCAGCGCAAGCGGACGGCGATCGCGGGCGCGGTCGCCATGCGTCCCCGGGTGCTGATCCTCGACGAGCCGACGGCGGGGCTCGACCCCGACGGCCAGGAACGCCTGCTCGCCACCCTGGACGGGCTGCGGGCGAACGGCACGACCGTCGTGATGGCCACCCACGACGTGGATCTCGCCCTGCGCTGGGCCGACGACGCGGCGCTGCTCACCCCGTCCGGCGTCCACACCGGCCCCGTCGCCGGGACGCTGTCGCGCCGGGACCTGCTCACGGCGGCGGGGCTCCGGCTGCCGTGGGGTGTGGCGGCCGGGCTGTTCCTGCGGGCGCACGGGGTGGGGGCAGACACGGACGTCGGCCCCCGCACCCCCGAGGAGCTGGCGGCGCTGGCTGCCGCGCCGGAGTACCGGGACCGGAGGCCCGGCTAGGTTCCACCTCTCCGGCCGGCGTCGGGCCTGATGAGGATGCCGGCGAGGTGGAGGGCGGCCTGGCGGGCGGGGCCACCCGGGTGCGCGCCCCGCTCCCCGGCCGCCTGCTCGCCCCGGTCGCGCCTGCCATGACGTGGCCGGCCAACCACACGGCCTCGCACCGCCCGGCCGCCGAGCCGGCACGTGTCCGCCGCCGGTACCTGACGGGAGCCCGGTCGGTCCTGTTCAGCGGTGCCTGTCGACAACGGCACGGACGACGGCGGCGACCTCCTCGCGGTCGGTGGGCCGCAGGTCGACGGAGTTGTGGATGGAGAATCCCTCGACCAGCGCGTCCAGGGCCCGTGCGGTGAGCGGGTCGAAGTGCCTGGCCAGCGAGTCCCGGCTGGTCTCCATCCAGGAGCGCATGACGGCGCGCACCTCGGGATGGCGGGTGGCGAAGGCGTAGAGCTCGTAGCTGAGCAGGAGGTTGCGGTCGGTCCCCCAGACCTTGCCGCAGATGATCTCGACGACCGCCTCCTCGGCCTCCTGGCGGGTCCGCGCGGCCTCCAGAAGGGCGCCGTAGCGTGTGGAGACGGTCTCCGCGAGCCGGGTGAAAGCGGCGGTCAGCAGGTGCTGCATGTCGTCGAAGTAGTAGGTGAGTGACCCGAGAGGCACACCGGCCGCCTCCGCGATCTTACGGAAGGTCACCTTGATGGCGCCGTGCTCCGCGACGACGTCGAGCGCGGCGTCGAGGATGCGTTCGCGGCGCCGAGGGTCGTTGGGGCCACGCGTGCTGCCTGTCATCGCCGTTGTCCGCCTTGTCTTCTCGGCCGCCGAACCGATGTGTACATTTGTTCATACTCGGTGGGGGCAGCGGGATCGTCGCCTGCCGGCCCCTCATACTCTCCAACACCGGCGGAGCGCCTCCTTGACCGACCATGCCGTACGCAGGCGCCGCCGGGCGCTGTACCTCTTCTTCTTCCTCAACGGCATCGCCATGTCCTCATGGATCACGCGCACCCCGGACGTGCGGGACCGTCTGGGTGTGTCCACGGGGCAGATGGGGCTGGTGCTGTTCGGGCTGTCCGTCGGCTCGATGGCCGGCATCCTGTGTTCCGGCCGTTTCGTGTCCCGGTTCGGGACCAGACCCGTGACGGCGCTCGGCACCCTGTTCGTCACCGCGAGTGTGGTCGTCGTGGGCGCGGGCAGCGCCCTCGCCTCCGCGCTCCTGGTCGCCGCCGGGCTGTGCCTGTTCGGCCTCGGGGTCGGGGCGGGCGAGGTGGCGATCAACGTGGACGGTGCCGACGTGGAGCGGATCACCGGCACGGCGGTTCTGCCCACGCTGCACGGATGCTTCAGCCTGGGCACCGTCATCGGCGGGCTGGCCGGCATGGCGGCCACCGCTGCGGCGTTCCCCGCCCACTGGCACCTCCTGGCGGTGGCCGCGGTGACGGCCGCGCTCTTCGGGTACGCCATCGGCGGCGTCCCCGCCGGGACCGGGGTCCGTGCCGCGGTGCCCGCTTCGGACTCCGCACGGCCCGCGGGCCCGCGGGTGTGGAAGGACCGGCGGCTGCTGATGATCGGGGCCATCGTCCTGGCCATGGCTCTCGCCGAGGGCGCCGCCAACGACTGGCTGCCGCTGCTGATGGTCGACGGCCACGGTCTCGACGCCGCCGTCGGCTCGCTCGTCTTCGTGGGGTTCGCCGCCGCGATGACCCTGGGACGCTTCGGCGGCGCGTTCTTCCTCAGGCGTTACAGCCGGGCGACCGTGGTACGGGCCAGCGCGGTCTCCGGAGCCGTGGGTCTGTGCCTGGTCATCTTCTCCGACAACGCCGTCGTGGCCGCGGCCGCCGTCCTGTTCTGGGGACTGGGCGCGTCCCTGGGCTTTCCGGTGGCCCTGTCGGCGGCCGGCGACTCGGGGCCCGACGAGACGGCCCGGGTCGGCCTCGTGGCGACGATCGGTTACCTCGCGTTCCTGGTGGGGCCGCCCACCCTCGGCTTCCTGGGCGATCACTACGGACTGCGCCCGGCGATGGTCGTGGTCCTGGTGTTCGTCGCCGCGGCCGTCCTCGTGGCCCCTGCGGCCGGTACCCGCACATCCCGACACCGCGAAGCCGATGCCGCCGTCCCTGCCGAACTCGCCGTGGAGCGGCCCGGGCAGCACGCCGGGGGATGATCCCGTGAGCGGCGCGCGTCGGCGACGGCTCCACCCGCGCCGACGTTCCGCGCCCTCCGACGCCGCAACCGGCCGCGGATGCGGCTGCCGCCGGAACCTTGGAGAAAGTCCTCACCGCCCCGCTGCGGCAAGCATGTCGAGCGAGACCTGCCACAGGCGGGCGGCCGCCTCCGGGTCGAGTGCGTGCGCGGCGACGCCCTGCGTGGGCTTGTCCGGGGTGAACGGCAAGGCTTCGTTGCAGTACTCGAAGTAGCGGCCCCCGACACCGTCGAGCGTCGGCCACGTGGCGAGCAGAACGGACGTGGCCGCGCCCTGTTCGGGTGTCGTGTAGTCGTAGGCCGGCAGGTGGGCCATGTCTTCCTCGGTCAGGTGACGCCCGAGGTTGGTGATGACCGAACCCGGGTTCGCGGCGTTGACGGTGATGCCGTCACCGGACCAGCGCCTGTGGGCCTCGACCGCGAACAGCGCGGTCGCGGTCTTCGACTCCCCGTAGGCGAGCATGCGGTCGTACGGCCGCCTCAGGAAGCCGATGTCGTCGAAGACCATCGGTGCCTGCAGGTGGGCGTTGGAGCTCAGCGACACGACCCGGGCCCGGCCCGCGGCGGCCAGGGCACTGTGCAGACCGGTCGCGAGGGCGAAGTGGCCGAGATGATTCGTGGCGAAATGCAGTTCCCATCCCTCCTGGGTCCGCGCCTCCGGGACCGCCGCGACACCGGCGTTGTTGACCAGGATGTCCAGCGGGTCGTTCCAGGTGGTGACGAACGCGGCGATCGAGTCCTGATCGGAGAGGTCGAGCGGAGCGACCCGGACCGGTCCGCCCTTGGTGGTGGCGCGGATGTCCTCGGCCGTCTTCTCGCCCGCTTCGATGTCGCGGACCGCCAAGGTCACCTCGGCGCCCGCGGAGGCCAGAGCCCGGGCGGTCTCCACTCCGATACCCGAGGAGGCCCCCGTCACGATGGCGTGTCGTCCCGTGAGCCGAACGCCTGCGGCGACCTCTGCCGCTGTGGAGTCGGCGGTGAAAGGGGTGGTGACGCGAGATGTGTTCATGATCCTTCTTCTGGTCGTACACAGTGTCCGGGGGAGATGCGTCCGGACTCGGACCCGGATCCTCATGGCTCTCACCCCAAGGGCCGACGACCCGCCGTCCGGTTCAGGCCGGCCGCCGCTTCGGTGCCTGTCACCACGGTGCGCGACGGGCCGCGCCGGGTCCAACAGAGACTGCCTGCCGGAGTTACAGTCTGATCCTGTGACCACTCCTGAGCTGCGGCAATTGCGCTACTTCCTCGTTCTGGCGGAGGAACGGAGCTTCACGCGGGCCGCCCGGCGTCTCATGATCGCGCAGCAGTCGCTGTCCCAGCAGATCAGTGCCTTGGAGCGCATGCTCGGTGCCAGGCTCTTCGACCGTGGCGGCAGAGGAACGGAGCTGACGGACGTCGGCGCCCTGTTCGTCGAGGAGGCGCGTGCCGTCGTGAACAGGGCGGACGAGGCGGTCGCCGTGGTGTCCCGCGCGCTGCGGGGGGAGGTGGGGAGCCTCCGGCTCATGTTCCTGACGACCGTCACCAACCAGCTTCTGCCGCCTGTCGTGCGGGCCGTGCACCGCGAACTGCCGGACCTCCGCCTGACGACGGAGTCCTCGGCCATCGCGCCGTTGGTGAAGGGTCTCCGCGAGGGCCACCAGGACGTCGCTTTCACCCGGCCCCCGCTCGTTCCAGGTCTGGAGTCCAGGGTCCTGACGACCGAGCCCGTGTGCGCCGTCCTGCCGACGGGCCACCCACTCGCCGGGCGAACGGAAGTGGAGCTGGCGCAGCTGGCGGACGAACCGTGGGTGATGACCCCGCGCGATTCATGGCCACCTTGGCACGACGCCTACGACGCACAGTTCCGTGAGGCGGGCTTCACGCCGAACGTCGTCCAGGAAGCGGACAGCGCGCAGGACCTCCTCGGCCTGGTCGCCGCCGGACTCGGAGTCACCCGGCTGGTCCGCTCCTCGCTCACTCTTCGTGGCAGCGGCGTGGTGTTCGTCCCGCTGAAGGACGCGTACGCGCACACCGAGATGGCGTGGCTGCCGGGCAACACCTCTCCGGCCCTGCGCCGGTTCGTCGACATCGTGACCGACCTGGCCGCGACCACCGACTTGACCGCATACGGCTGACACCGGGCCTCGCCCCCGTACCGCAGGTACGGTCGGGCAAGGCCCCCGCGTTGCTTCGGCGGCGCTCCCTCACCGTCCGAGGGGGCCTGTATGCCAGGTTGAGGGCCGTCGATCCCTCGTGGCCGGTGCCGCACACCGTGCCTGGGTGCGTGCCGCGGCGATGCCCGAGCGTGCCCATGATGGCGTCCACGGAGCACAAGTGCGCCTGCGGCGCCCCGGCCGCCACGGCGAGCCGGTACGGGCGGAGCCGAAGGGCACGCCGCCGCACACTGCCGTCCGGCAGCGGCGTGGCGGCGCGCCCTCGGGGGGACACCGTACGGACTCCGCCGAGCGCTCGCCGCTCGCGTGAGCCCGGCGGAGACGGCTCGGGCGGGAGGGTCCCCACCGGAGGAGCCCCGGGTACGGGTGTCTGACGCGAGGTCAGCAGCCGCCGCAGTTGTAGTACGTGACGTCCCAGTGGTTGCCCTCGTCGGCGTAGACGTTGCCCGAGCCGGAGCGCCACTGCGGGGCTCCGTCGCCGCGCACGCCGATGTAGGTGAACGTGTTCTTGACGTAGTTCGAGACGCAGGTGGTCTTGCCGAAGTCGAGCTTGTAGCCGTTCCAGTGCGAGTACGTGCCGGAGGCGTGCCCGGTCTCGGTGCCGCCGGTGATGTTCAGGGCGCAGCCGGTGGCCCGCTTGAGGGTCTGGGCGCCCTGGGCCGTGGCCAGGTTGAGCTGGTCGAAGGACGTGCAGGTGGAGACGTTGCGGTCGGAGCAGCCTCCGGACGACGACCAGGTGATGCCGACCTCGCGGAACATGGACGTCGCGGTGGCGTGGCTGATCTTGGTGACGGCGAACGCCTCGCCGGCGGTGCCCATGACGGCGGCGCCCGGGGCGACGACGAGGGCGAGGGCGGTCAGGACGGAGCGGAGCTTCAGGGCCTTGATGGCCATGTGGGGGGACCTTCCTGCTGGGGGCCATGGTGCGAGGGGACGGCTGTGCAGGCGGAGCAGACCGATGATGCCCGGGGTCTACGCGCGTCTGCCAGAGGACAAAACGGAACCCCGGCCGCGGTCGGCCTCGTTCACCCGGCCGGGACCGCCTCGCCGGCCGCTTCCTGGGGTCGGCGAGGCGGTCCCGGGGAAGCGGTTCAGACCGCCGAGCGGAAGGCGGGCAGGTAGCCGCCCGACTGTCCGACGGCCTTCGGGTGGTAGGAGTTGCCGATCGGGATGGTCACGCTGTGCAGCCAGGCGTCGCCCGAGCAGAGCTCGTGTCCGCTGAACTCGTCCACCACGCTGGAGTAGGCGAACCCGGCGTTGGCGGCCCGCTTGGCGATCACGCCGTTCAGTACGTCACCGGCGTTGTTGATCGCGGAGCGCTCGGTCTCGGTCAGGCCCGCGATGCAGCTGCCCGACAGCTTGTAGAAGCGCGGGTAGCCGAGGACGACCACGCGTGCCTGCGGGGAGCGGGAGCGGATGCCGGAGTACAGCGAGTCGAGCTTGCCCGGGAGGGTGTTCTGCATCTGCGAGACCGCGGTGTTGACCCGGGAGACGCAGGTCGCCTCGCTCTGCAGCACGCAGGTCTGCATGACGTCCGCGAAACCGACGTCGTTGCCGCCCGCGGTGACGCTCACGAGCGTCGTGGCGGAGGACAGCGCGCCGAGCTGGGTGGAGGCCACACTCGTCGTCGTCGCGCCGGAGCAGGCGACGAACTTGAACGAGGCCGGGGCGTTGGCGTTCTTCCAGAGCTGGGGATAGGCGGCGGTGCTGCGCTTGCAGTCGCCGCTCTCGGAGGTGTAGCTGCCGGCGCCCACGCCGGAGGAGTAGGAGTCGCCGAGCGCCACGTAGTTGTGGCCGGCGGCAGCGGCGGGCTGGGCGAGGCCGAGTACGGTCGCCACACCCAGGACGAGGGTGGCGAGAGTTGTTCCCAGTGAACGCGTTGACACGTGTATCCGCCCTTCACGACGAATCTCGCGACGGTAGTTGAGGGAGCAACAGGTGTTGTAGCAGGCCGGAATACCGCCCGGTAACTACCGGTCGAAAAGTCTTCCGTAATGACCCGAATACTGATTTCGCCGAACCAGCTCCGCGCGTAGATAAACGTCCCGCAGGCCATGTTCACGTCAACTTGATGGCGTGAAACCGATGCCGGCTCACGCCTCGGCGCGGCCCGGCTCGGCGTCCTCGGCCCGCCCCCCTTCAGCCGTCGTCCCCCTGCCGGGGCGGGTCCGCCAGGAGGCGGCGGGGGTCGGTGGCGCGGGTGATCGCCGACTCCACCGCCGCGATGCGGTCGCCCAGGAGGGCGAGGGCCGACACCGCGCGGCCGAGGGCGTCGTCGTCCGGGCCGCCCAGGGTGAGGGTGCGGACGTGGCCCGCCTTCACCTCCGCCCAGCGCGCCGCCCGTCGAGGTGTGAGCGTGCCGCGCAGTTCGGCGAGCTTCAGCAGGTTCGCCTCAGCGCCCGTGGTGAGGGTCTGGGCCTCGGCCGTGTAGTGGTCCTCGACGACGGCGGACAGTTCGGCGTCGTTCATCACGGGCTGGATCCGCTGGGCGATCTTGTTCATGTTGCGGTAGGAGCCCTGGAGCAGGAACGGCGGCTCGGTGCGGGCGTCGTCGGAGCGGGCCGCGGAGGCGATGTAGGCCGCGTTCACCGCGAGGACGGTGCGGCGGGCGGTGAGCAGATGGCGCAACACCGCCAGAACGCGGTCGAGTTCGGTGGGCGCGTACGGGTGGAGCAGGCGGTCCGGGCGGGCCGTCGGGTCGTCCGCGGTGAGCCGGATCAGCAGGTCCAGGTCGGCGCGGTCACGTCCGGCGAGCGGGGCGAGGACCGGGTTCGCGGTGAGGGCGTTCTCGACGAAGCTGAGCGCGAAGACGTCCTCCTTGCCGGTGAGCACGTCGCCCAGGTTCCACACGTCGGCCCGGTTGGCCAGCATGTCGGGGACCCGGAAGACCTCTCCGGACTCGGTGTAGGGGTTGCCGGCCATGCACACCGCGAACCGCTTGCCGCGCAGGTCGTAGGTGCGCGGTTCGCCCTGCCACACACCCTCCACCCGGCGGGTGGCGTCGCACAGCGGGATGAACTTCTGCAGCAGTTCGGGCGAGGTGTGCTGGATGTCGTCGAGGTACAGCAGGGTGTTGCTGCCCGCCGCCAGCGCGAAGTTGATCTTCTCGATCTCCTGGCGGGCCGTGGCGTTCGGTGCCTCGGCCGGGTCGAGCGAGGTGACGCCGTGGCCGAGCGCGGGGCCGCTGATCCGCACCAGGACCAGGCCGAGGCGGTGCGCCACGTACTCCATGAGCGTCGTCTTGCCGTAGCCGGGTGGGGAGAGGAGCAGCAGCAGTCCGCCGGTGCCGGTGCGGGCGGACTCGCCCGTGGTGCCGAGCTGCTTGGCGAGGCTGTCGCCGATCAGCGGCAGGTACACCTCGTCGACCAGGCGGTTGCGGACGAACGACGCGGTCACGCGCGGCCGGTGGTCGTCCAGGCGCAGCCGCGCGCGTTCGGTGGTGACGAGGGCGGCGCGGCGCCGCTGGAAGGCGCGGAAGGCGGGCACCTCGCGCGCCCGGAACGTGTCGGTGCGGGCGAGGAACTCGTCCAGGCGCAGGGTGAGGCGGCGGTCGGTGATCCGCGGGTGCGTGGAGACCAGGCCCTCGACGGTGACGGTGAGGGACGCGTCCGACTCGTGGCGGGGCAGGTCCGGGCACAGCTCCGCGGCCACGGCCTCCGCGAGGTCGCCGGCGTCCACCCGGTCGCCGGTGGCCTCGCTGTACGCGGTGAGCCACGCCTCGACCAGTTGGCGGCGCGCGGTGAGGTCGGCGAGGGCGGTGAGGTCCTCGTCGTACGCCTCGCCGGCGACCGTGCGGCGGAACTTGTCGAGCAGGGTGCGCGCCCGCGCGCTGATCACGAACCCCTCGGGTCCGGTGGTCAGTTCGTCGAAGAGGTACGCGGCGCACGCCTCCGGACGGACGGGCGTGTCCGGTGCCCACTCCCCCACCGCGCCGGCGAGTTCTCCGCGCAGCGCGTCCAGCGCGGGAGGCGCGCCGAAGGCGTCCCGGACCCGGGCCAGCGAACGGGAGCGGGTCGTCCAGTCGGCGCGCTCCCGCTCCGTCGTGCCGTACGCCCAGAACAGCAGGGCGTGGGCGCGGGCGGCGGAGGTGTGGCGCAGGGTGCCGGCGCCGCCGAACAGGGGCAGCAGGGCGGTGAGGAGCGCGGTGGCGTCGTGGTCGTGCACGCCCCGCTGGTAGCCCTCGTCGTACGCCTCCTCGGCGACCCCGCGGACCAGGGCGGTGAGGTCGTCGGCGGCGGCGAGCGCGTCCGGGCCGTGTTCCTGCAGCAGCCGGGCGGCGAGGTGTTCGGCGCGGGCGACCCGCGGCGACTCGGACGGCAGGTGCCGGTCCCACAGCGGGCGGTCGGCGAGCAGGGCCGGGTCGGTGACAGGAGCCCGGTAGTCGGTGCCGGTGAGGGCGAGGGCGAGGCCGTCGTCGTGCGGGACGACGGTGAGCTCGAAGGGCTGGGTGGAGACGGCGAAACGGTGGGTGCCGAGGCGGATGGTGCGGCCGCCGTCGGCGTACAGGTCGGTGCGGTCGCGCAGGGCGCGCGCCGCCTCCTCGCGTGCGGACCGCAGCTTGCCGTCGAGTTCCTCGGCGCGCACCCGGTCGCCGAGGGCGCGCAGGTCGTCGGCGCTGCGGCGGACCTTGGCGACCAGCGGGTCGGAGGCGAAGTAGGTGCTCACCGCGTCGGTGTCGGCGAGCGCGGCGCTGCGGCGGGCGATGGTCTCCAGCACCCGCTCGGCGGCGGAGGCGAGCTGTCCGGCGCGGCGGGCGCGGGCGTCGGTGAGGCTCTGCTTGCGGGCGGAGAACGCGTCGTGGATCTCGGTCCGCCTGTCGGCGAGTTCGCCGAGGACGTCGTCGAACCCGGCGAACCGGGACTCCAGTTCCTCGAGCTGGGCGAGGACCCGGGCGAGCTGGTCGTCGCAGGCGTCCGGGTCGTCGGCCGCGGCGAGGGCGCCGGTGACGGTCTGGCCGAGCAGGGTCAGCTCGGCGGTGAACCCGGCGCGCGCCTCCCGGTCGAGGAGGCCCCGGCGCCGGGTGTCGAGGGTGGCGCGGGCGCGGTTGACGCCGCCCATGGCGTCGGCGACGCGCTCCAGGACGTCGGTGCGGACGGTGGTGTCGGCGATGTCGAGCCCGGCGACCACCTCGGTCACCGTGCGCAGTCCGTCGGCGAGTTCGTCGAGCCGGGCGGTGAGCGGGGCGGCCTGGGCGGTGGTGGTGACCGCCTCGATGTCGGCGTGCAGCCGCTCCAGGTCGGAGTGGTGGGTGGCGAAGGAGTCCGCGCGGGCCAGGAAGGCGACGGCGCGCTGCCCGAAGGAGGCGAGGTCGTCCCCGGCCTCGGCGGCCAGCGCGTCGATGCGCTCGTGGTCCGCGTACCGCAACTCCTTCAGGGTGAGCAGGTGGCCCTGGGCCTGGCGGAGTTCGGTGAGTCCGCGCACCCAGGCGGCGGCCTCGCGGGGCTGTTCGCCGCGCAGCCGGCGCACCACGGACGCGATCCGGTCGGCCGCCTCGTCGAGCGCCCGGGTGGCCCGGCGGGTGAGGTCGGTGACGGTCTCCAACTCGGCGAGCACCTGCTCGGCGGTGGCGCGCACCTCCTCCAGCGGGGTGCGCAGGTCGCCGACCTCGGGGTCGCCGAGCCAGTGGTGGGTGTCCAGGGCGCGTACGCAGGCGGCGGCGAGGGTCGCGTAGATCTCGGCGGTGGGGGTGGTCTCGGCAGCGGAGCGGGCCAGGGACATGCAGTCGGAGATGCCGCGGACGAGGTCGGCGTTGCCCACCCGCGCCAGCGGCCCTTCACCGGCCGGCTGTGCGGCCGCGTGGGTGTCGGAGAGGTAGGGCGAGTCCCACCGTTGCACGGGGTGCACCCGGGCGGGTTCGTCGCCCTCGGGGCGCAGCAGGGCGAGGTGTCCGTCGTCGAAGAGGGCCCAGCCGTGGCAGGCCATGGGGGTGGCGACGGCTTCGCGGATCTGGTTGTAGGAGAGCAGCAGCGCGCGTCCGCGTCCGGGCGCGTGGAAGGCGTACAGCACGTCCTCGCCGTACGGGGAGCGCACCTCGCGCTCGAACTCCATGCCGCCGGTGTCGAGTTCGTACGTCTTGTGGCTGCCGGCGGCGAGGCAGTAGCCGCCGGGGAAGACGATGCCCTGGTCCTCGGGCAGCCGGCGGCAGCCCTGCCCGATGCCGTCGAGGCGGACGACGGTGCGGGTGAGGGTGTTGAAGACCAGATGGCGGTGGACGGTCTCCTTGTACGGGAGGATCCGCAGCAGGATCAGCGGGCCGACGCGGGCGTGCGCGACGTCGGCGTCGGCGAGGGACTGCAAGGGCTCGTCGACGGGCTCGCTGTGGATGCCGTCGGGCGTGCCGGTGTCGTTCTCCGCCTTGACCGTGAGGGTGCCGCCGAGGGTGTCGACGAACACCTCGCCCCGCACGGAGACGTGCGGGTGGCGGCCGAGGACGTGGTCCTCGCGGGTGGCGGGCGTCCACGTGATGTCGGCGGGCGGGACGCGCGCGTGGTCGCGGTCGCCTCGGGCGTCGAGGAACTCCGCGCGGCCGTCCTCGGACACCGACCAGCGCAGGACGCGCATGTCACCGGCCTTCTCGCCGGTCTGGAAGACGGCGAGCAACTTGCCGTCGACGCGGCGCAGCCGCAGCAGCCGGGCCTGCCGGTAGTAGCGGTGCAGGGCGGCGAACTCCCGTACGAACGCGGAGTCGTCGAGGAGTCCGGGCACGGCGTCGTCGGGCAGCCGGTTCAGGTCCCGGCCGTGCGGTACGAGGACGTCGCCGACCGCGGTGTCCCGCTCCGGGCGGGGCCGGGTCTCGTAGCCGAAGAGCAGCACGTCACCGACGGCGACGATGTCGCGGGGCACGGCGGTCCGTTCGGTGTGCAGCCGCTCGGTGCCGGTGAGGCGCAGGGCGGGCGCGCCGAACTCCTCGACCCGGCGCCGGTTCAACGCCTCTGCGCGGCGCGCGAGTTCGGAGGCGCGGTCGGTGAGGCGGTCGCGCAGCACCTGGTAGGCGCCGCCGTCGACCGCCGCGGACGTCTCCTTGGCGGCACCGGCCGGGCCGGGGCGGGCGCTGTCGTGGGTGGGCTCGTGGGTGCCGGTGGTCATGGCTGCCTCTCGGGAGGGTCCCGTCCGGGAGCCGCCGTCCCCTGTGCGGCGGCTCCCGGACGGACGGTGGTCAGGCCCTGGTGTGGCCGTTCAGCACGGCAAGCGGAGTGTCCGCCAGACCCAACTCACCTGCTTTGTCGAGCAGTTGCTTGACCTGCCCGGTGTTCTCGCCGCCCTGCTTCATCAGCTTCATCAGCAGGGCGGAGACGGTGAGGTTCTGCACGTCGGCCGTGGAGACGGAGCCGAGGATCCGGCTCAGGTCGTCGGGGAAGCTCGCGGAGCCGTCCAGCCAGGGCCCGGCGAGGGCCTGCGCGGTCTCGGAGTTCTTGACGAAGCCGTCCACGCTCTTGCCGAGCGCGATGGAGGACATCAGGCGGTCGAAGAACACCGAGTCCCCGCCGACGATGTTGATGTCCGCGTTCTCCAGGCCGGTGGCGAGGACGGTGGCCTGGGCCTCCGCGACCTGCCGCTGCACGTCGAGGCCGGCGAGCCGGACGTCCTTCTCGGCCTCGAGGCGCAGCCGGTACTCCTCGTGACCGCGGGACGCCTCGTCGAGCGCGGCCATCGCCGCCGCCTTCTCGGTGAGGCCGGCCGCCTCCGCCCGCAGCTTGCTGCCGACGGCCTCCGCCTCGGCGAGCGCCTTGGCCCGCGCGCCCTCGGCCTCCGCGCGCAGCCGGGCCTCGGTGGCCTCGGCCTCGGCGCGGCCCGCCTTCTCGATGACCTCCGCCTCCTTGTCCCGCACCTGGACGGCGGCCAGCCCCTCGGCGGCGGACTCGGCCTGGACGCCCTCCGCGAGCCGCAGCTTGGCCTGCGCGTCGAGGTCGGCGGTCTTCAACCGGGCCTCGGCGAGGGTGAGTTCCTCGGCGGCACGGTGGGTGGCGGCCTGCTCGGCGGCCTCGGCGGCCTTGATGTCCTTGACCAGCTTCTCCTGCGCCTCGGCCTCCGCCGCGATGATCACGGCCTGGCGCCGGCGCTCCGCCTCCTCGACGGCCCGGAGCTTCTTGATGGACTCCTCCTGCTCGGCGACCGTACGGTCCACCGCCACCCGCTCGCGGACGACCTCGGCGATCTCCCGCTTCTCCGCCTCGACCTCCTTGTCGGCGGCGATCCTGGTCAGCGAGGTCTCCCGCTCGCGCGCGATGACCTCCAGCAGCCGGTCCTTCTCGATCCGCTCGCTCTCCACGGCGATGACCCGTTCGCGGTTCTTCGCGGCGACGGCGACCTCGCGGGCCTGGTTCTCCCGCTGCACGCCGAGCTGTTCCTCGGTGCGCAGGAAGGCGCTCTGCGCCCTCAGCCGCTCCTCCTCGACCACCCGCGCGGTCTCCGCCTCCTCGCGGGCGCGCACGGTCTCGATCTCCCGCTTCTGCTTGATCTCGGCGTCCGCCTGCCGGCGCTGCAGCTCCAGGATCGCCTCGCGCGCGTCGACGTCCTGCCGGGTGATCTCCTTCTCCTCGTTGCGCTGGGCCTCGTTGGTGCGGACGTGCTCCACCGCGGTCAGCTCAGTGATCTTGCGGATGCCCTGCGCGTCGAGGACGTTGCCCGGGTCGAGCTGGGTCAGCGGCGTCTGCTCGAGGTAGTCGATCGCCGCGTCCTCGAGGTGGTAGCCGTTCAGATCGACGCCGATGACCTCGATGATGCGGTACCGCAGTTCCTCGCGCTTGGTGTAGAGATCGGTGAAGTCCATCTGCTTGCCGACGGTCTTCAGCGCCTCGGAGAACTTGGCGTGGAAGAGTTCCTGCAGGGTGTTGCGGTCACTGGCGCGGGCGGTGCCGACGGCCTGGGCGACCTTGATGACGTCCTCGACGGTCTTGCTGACCTTGACGAAGAACGTGATGCGGATGTCCGCCCGGATGTTGTCCCGGCAGATCAGGCCTTCCTTGCCTGCCCGGGTGATCTCGATGGTCTTCACCGAGATGTCCATCACCTCGGCCTTGTGCAGCACCGGCAGCACGACCGAGCCGGTGAAGGTCACATCGACCTTGCGGGTCTTGGAGACGATCAGCGCCTTGCCCTGTTCCACCTTGCGGAACAGTTTGGTGACGAGCAGCAGACCGATGAGCACGAGCAACAGGGCGGCGCCGGCGAGTACGGCGATGCCCACGGTGGCGGCATCCATGGGACACGTCCTTCTGGGCTGGCATAAGGGCAGAAGTCGGGTGTGTACGGCGCCTCGCGGGCGAGGTGCCTCAAGGGTGTGGTGCCTCGATCGGGCGAGGCGGTGGCGTCCGGTGGAGAGGGAGACGGCTCAGCCGGCGCTGCGGTTCTGCGCCGGATGCGGACGCACGGCGTCCGCGGTGGGGCGCGTCGGGCGCGCCGCGCCGTCCCGGTCCGCACCGCGGGTGCGCGGGGACCGGGACGGCATGGGTTCGTCAGGGGCTCTGCGGTGCAGCGGCCCCGTGCGGCGGGGGGCGGTCAGGCCGTCGGCACACTTCACGAAGCCGCGCATCCCCGCCCCCTTCCGTACATCCGTCGACGTCATCGGGTAGCACCGCTCCCCTCCGGTTCCTGCGCGGACACCTGCCGGTGCCCGGCACCGGAACCTGCACAGTGCTCCCCGCGAGCCATGCTGCCCGGTCTACGGCGCACCACGCATTGCCGGATCCCGGCAAAGTTCATTAGGGTCTGCATGCCGGTGAGCCGCCATGAACGCATCAGAACGGCATCAGGAACGCGTCAAGAGTTGGGGGGACGACGTGACGGAACGAGATCTTCCGGAGGAGTATCTGGAGGGCTATGCCCAGATCCTGGCCGAGGTCGCGGCCACGGGCAGGCGCCTCACCCGGGACGAACTCGCCTCCCGCCGCGCCCTCGGGGAACAGGCCGCGGAGGCCGGCTTCGGTCTGCGCTCCCTCGTCATCGCCCATCTCGCCGGCGCGCGCGGCGCGTGGCCTGCGCGCGGCAGGGACGCGACCGACGACGCCCTCGCGGCCGTGCAGCAGGTCGTGGACGCGTTCGCCGAAGGGTACGAGCGGGCGCAGCGGCAGGCGGTCCGTCAGGAGGAGGCGGCGCGGCGGGAGTTCATCGACGACCTGCTCTACGGCCGCAGCGACCTGGGCCGGCTGGCCGAGCGCGCCGAACGGTTCGGGCTGCGGCTGTCCCACGAGCACGCGGTCGCCGTCGCCCGGGGGCCCGTCGCCTACGAGGAGGGCGACCCGGTGCCCCGGCAGGTGGAGCGCGCGCTGATCTCCCGGTTCGGCGACCGCAGCATCCTGCTCACCACCAAGGACGGGCGGCTGCTGTGCATCGCGCCCGGCCATCAGGGCGAGGTGCTCATCCACTTCGCCAAGCAGGCGCACGCCGCCACCGACGGCGGACAGGTCGCCCTCGGACGCCCGCAGTCCGGCCCCGGCGGGGTCGTCCAGTCGTACGAGGAGGCGCTCAACGCCCTGGAGATCGCCGAGCGGCTGGGCATGGACGACCCGGTGCTGCGCGCCTCCGACCTGCTCGTCTACCCCGTGCTGGCCCGCGACCGGCAGGCCATGGCCGACCTGGTGCACAACACCCTGGGTCCGCTGACCGAGGCGCGCGGCGGGGCCGGGCCGCTCCTCGACACGCTCACCGCCTACTTCGACTCCGGCTGTGTCGCCGCCGAGGCGGCGCGGCGGCTGTCCCTGAGCGTGCGGGCGCTGACGTACCGGCTGGAGCGGATCCACCGGCTCACCGGCGCCGATCCCGGGGACCCGGCGCACCGCTACATGCTGCAGACGGCGGTCATCGGGGCCCGCCTGCTGGACTGGCCGGCCGCAGCGGCCTGAGCCGGCGCGCGGGGCGGGGCCGGGGCAACGCCCTGAATCCCGCCTCGAACGCCGCCTCGGTCTCCGCCTACGGCTACCGCTCGGACTCGGGCTCCGGCTCCGGCTCCGGCTCCGGCTCCGGCTCCGGCTCCGCCAGGATGTCGCGGCGCAGGTCCTCCGGGCCCAGGGCCGTCAGCTGCGGCACCTCGCTGTTCCATTGCGCGGCGAAGTCGTCCAGGCCCCGGCCCCAGGCGCGGGCGAGGGGGCGGCGGAACAGGCGCAGGGCGAGCGCGGTGACCGGGCGGAGCGGGCCCCGGCCGCGCAGACGCGCCGTCATCCTCACCTCCCAGCCGTCGCCTTCGCGTGCGGGACGCGGGAGGGCCGTCAGCTCCGCGCGGGCGATGCCGCACGTCAGCCGGACCCGCAGCGGAGCCTTGCGCGTGGGGCGGTCCCGGTCCGCCGCCGCCCACCAGTCCTCGCACCGCAGGACGGCTTCGCCGCTCGGCCGGGACAGCGCGGACCACACGTTCTCGATGCGTGCGCGGCCCGTCAGTTCGACCAGGTCCGGGCGGTCCGGGCTGCGCAGCACGGCGTGCGCCGAGAGGACGCCGTCGGGCGCGGACGCCGCGACGGCGAGACGCAGTGCCCGGGTGCGGCGCCACTCCTCGACGGTGACGCGCACCCTCTCACCGGCGGCGGCCCCGGCGTCCCCCTTGGCGTACCCGGTGCCCGAGCTGTCGTCGGTCTCGTCGGTGTCCTCCGTGACGCTCTCGTAGACGGCGCCCGGGCGCAGGTGGCGCCCTTCGGCCAGACGCAGGTCCGGCACCTCCCGCCCGTCGGGCAGCAGGACGTACCCCGCCTCCGTGCGGCTGCTCTCGGCGAGGTCCATGAGGACGCCGAGGGCGTCGACGAGCCAAGGGCGCGGGACGGGCGCGAGGACCAGCGTGCGGGCGAGTCGGACCATGAGGACACGGTGGCGGCCGTGGGGTCCCCCGGTCCATGCCCGCGCCCGGCAGAACGTCCACCGGGGCGCTTCCGGGGCTCGGCAGCGGGGGCGGGCGCGGCCCACCGGCGGGTGAGGGGCGGTCAGCCCGCGACGAGGGTGACGTCCTCGTGGCTCACGGCGTGCGGGACGGGGATCACCAGGAGGCCGCTGCCGCGCAGTTCCAGGACGGTCGCCTCCACCCGGGCGGGACCGGCCGCCAGGGCGTTCCGCGGGGCGGTGCCGCTGTTCTGCCAGCGGTGCTCCTCCCCGTCGCACACCGCGCCGGTGCCGCCGATGCCGTAGTTGATCGTGGGCGTGCCCTGGCTGACGGAGGAGCTGACGAAGACGGGGCCGGTGCCGGCGGTGCAGCGGTAGGTGCCGGAGAGGGCCACGGTGCCGTCGGCGGTGACGCGGCCCTCCGGGTCCACCGTCACGTACTCCGCGGGGACGGCGGACGCGGATGCCGAGGGGGCCACGACGGCGGTGCCGAGGAGCAGCAGGGCGGCACCGGCCGTCGCGCCGAGGACGGGGCGTACTGGCATGGGGAACCTCCGGAAGAGGGCGGAAGGGGGACCTCCAGCAGTACCCGCCGCGCGGGGGCACGGCCACTCATCGTCACCCTTCGGTGGCGGAGCCGCCTCGGCCGTCGGGGAACCGTCCCGGGAGTGTCCGGGGACTGTCACGCTTCCCGCCGGGGCGTATCGGCGGCTGCCCCGGCCGCCGCATGGTCGTGCTGTACGACACGCTCGTACGACGTGTTCGGACCGTTCCGCCGATGTGGAGGTGCGCCATGTGTGCCCACCGGACGTCCTGCAACCCGACCGACTCCCCCTCCCCGCACGTGGTGGCCGCCCACCCCGAGCAGGGGTGGACCCTGCTGTGCGACGGCGCGATCGTCTTCGACGACACGGGGGAACTACGGCCTGACGGCCGGGTCGTCGCTCCGCACCGGCTGCCGACGGAGGGCCTCGCGGTAGCGGCCTGACCGGAGCCCCGCCCAGCACGCCACCCCGCGCTCGAGTGACCGTCCGCGCAGTCTCCGCGGTTCGCGCAGTTCCCCGCGCCCCCGAAGGGGCGCGGTCAGCCCTCCGCGACGAACCACCGCAACAGTGACGCCAGCCGGCCCGGGCGGTCCTCCGCGATCAGGGTGCGGGTGTTCCTCAGCTCCACCAGGCGTCCCCGGGGCAGCAGTTCGGCCAGCAGACGGCCGTGCTCGCGGGGCATCATCAGGTCCTCGGCCGCCCAGACGACCAGCGCGGGCCGGTCGAAGTACCGGAGTCCCTGCGCCGCTTCGAGCAGTTCGGTGCGCCGCACGTGCGTGTTGTAGTGGCGGAAGTCGCGGCGGATCGCCGGATCGGTGCGCAGGGGCCGCAGCCAGCGGTCGACGATCTCGTCCGGCACCGCGCGCCTGGTGAGCGCGCCGAACCCGACGGGCAGCCGGCGCAAGGGCTTCGAGCCCAGGGTGCGGACCAGGAGGGGGACGCCACCGGGCACGCGGCAGGCGAGCTGGATCATCCGGCCGGGCAGTCCGGGCGGGTAGTTGTCGAAGGCCTCGCAGGAGATCAGCACCAGCCGGGCCAGCCGCTCGGGGTGCCGGGCGGCGACCGTCTGGGCGCGTCCGCAGTCGCTCTCGACGAGGGTGACGTCTTTGAGGTCCAGCCGGTCGAGGAACTCCGCGATCAGCTCGTTGACCAGGTCCGGGGTGGGCGGCCGGGTCATCGGCCTGCGGTGCGCGCCGTACGGGAGGGTCGGCGCGAGGACCCGGTGGTCGGTGCGCAGTTCGGCGACGACGTTCCGCCAGACGGAGGCGTCGTGGAGGAGTCCGTGCAACAGCACGACGACGGGTCCCTCGCCGCCCGTGTCCTCGTACTCGACGGTGCCCGCGCTCAGCTCGATCTCCGGCATCACCCCAGGCTAGGAGTCGTGGGCCGGACGCGCCCGGCGGCTCACGGGAGCAGGGCGAAGCCGTCGAGTTCCACCATCGCCTCCTCGTCCCACAGCCGGACCACCTGGACGACCGCCATCGCCGGGTAGTCACGGCCCGCCAGGTCGCGCCAGACGCGGCCCAGTTCACGGGCATGGGTGCGGTACGCGGCGACATCGGTGGCGTAGACGGTGACGCGGGCCAGGTCGGCGGGTGTGCCGCCGGCCGCCCGCAGCGCGGTGAGCAGGTTGCCGAGGGCGCGGGTGAACTGCTCGGGCAGGGTGTCGCCGACGATCTTCCCGTCGCCGTCGAGAGCGGTCTGACCGGCGAGGAACACCAGGCGGGTGCCGGTGGCGACGACGGCGTGCGAGAAGCCGGCCGCCGGGGCCAGGTCGGGCGGGTTGACGCGCTCGGCGGTCACCGGTCCTCCAGGGTCTTGTACAGCTCCTTGGCGATGATGCCGCGCTGGACCTCGCTGGCCCCTTCGTAGATGCGGGGGGCGCGGACCTCGCGGTAGAGGTGTTCGAGCAGGTGGCCGCGGCGCAGGGCGCGGGCGCCGTGCAGCTGGACGGCCGTGTCGACGACGTACTGGGCGGTCTCGGTGGCCAGCAGCTTCGCCATCGCGGAGCGCCGGGGGACGTCGGCGGCGCCCTCGTCGTACGCGGTCGCCGCCGCGTAGACCATCAGGCGGGCCGCCTCGGTGCGCACCGACATCTCGGCGACCTGGTGGGCCACGGACTGGAGGTCCTTCAGCCGTCCCCCGAAGGCGTCCCGTCGGGCGGTGTGGGCGACGGTGGCGTCCAGGGCGGCCTGCGCCATCCCGACGGCGAAGGCGCCGACGCTGGGCCGGAACAGGTTGAGGGTGTCCATGGCCACCCGGAAGCCGGCGTCGGGTTCGCCGAGGACGTCGTCGGCGGTGACCGGCACGCCGTCGAAGCGCAGGGCCCCGAGGGCGTGCGGGGAGATCATGTCGAGCCGGCCGCCGGTGAGGCCGGGCCGGTCGGCGGGCACCAGGAACGCGGTGACCCCGCGCGCGCCCGCCCCGGGGGTGGTGCGCGCGAAGACGGTGTAGAAGTCGGCGTCGGGGGCGTTGGAGATCCAGCACTTCTCGCCGGTGAGCCGCCAGCGGTCCGTGCCGTCGGGCTCCGCGGACAGGGACAGTGCCGCCGCGTCCGAGCCGGCGCCCGGTTCGGACAGGGCGAAGGCCGCGATCGCGGTGCCGTCACCCACCCGGGGGAGCCAGTGCTCGCGCTGTGCGGGGGTGCCGTGGGCGTGCACGGGGTGGGCGCCGAGTCCCTGGAGGGCGAGGGCGGTCTCCGCCTCGGTGCAGGTACGGGCGAGGGACTCGCGCATCAGGCACAGCTCCAGGGCGCCCGAGGTGAACAGCCGGGCGAGCAGGCCGAGGGCGCCCAACTCGGCGACGAGGGCGCGGTTGACGCGGCCCGCTTCACCCTTCTCGGCGAGCGGACGGAGTCGTTCGGCGCCCAGGTCGCGCAGCTCCGCGCACCGGGCGAGTTGTGCCGGTTCGAGCGAGAATGCGGTCATCGCCGGTCCCTTCCCTCGCCGCTGGGCCACTCCCGAGGTTATCGCGGACCGTTGACTGCCGTCACCAACACGATACGCTCTCGATGCGAGCCCACCACGCCTAGGGGGCGGATCGACATGAATCCACGGGCCACCGCGCACGTCGACACCTTCGCCCGCGACCATCTCCCGCCACCCGACGAGTGGCCCGAGCTCCTCTTCGACCTGCCGGAGCTGCGCTATCCCGAGCGGCTGAACTGCGCCGCCGAGCTGCTGCACGGCCAGCCCGACGACCGCCCGGTGTTCCGCACACCGGACGGCCCGGCCTGGACGTACGGCGAGCTGCGTGCCCGAGTGGACCGGCTGGCGCACCTGCTCACCCGCGACCTCGGGGTGGTCCCGGGCAACCGGGTGCTGCTGCGCGGCCCGACCACGCCCTGGCTGGCCGCCTGCTGGCTGGCGGTGCTGAAGGCGGGCGCGGTCGCCGTCACCGTGCTGGCCCAGCAGCGCCCGCACGAACTCGCCACCGTCTGCGCGCTCGCCGAGGTCCGGCACGCCCTGTGCGACATCCGCTGCGTCGACGACCTGGTGAAGGCCGAGGTCCCGGGTCTGCGCATCGCCACGTACGGCGGGGACTCCCGTGACGACCTGCTGCGCCGCCCGGCACCCGACGGGCCGTTCGAGGCGGTGCCCACGGCCGCCGACGACGTCGCCCTGATCGCCTTCACGTCCGGCACCACCGGCAGGCCCAAGGGCTGCACGCACTTCCACCGGGACGTGCTGGCGATCGCGGACACCTTCTCCCGGCACGTCCTCAAGCCGGTCGCCGACGACGTGTTCGCCGGCAGTCCCCCGCTCGGCTTCACCTTCGGCCTCGGCGGTCTGGTGGTGTTCCCGCTGCGGGCCGGCGCGAGCACCCTGCTGCTCGAACAGGCGCATCCCCCGCAGCTGTTGGCGGCGATCGCGGAACACCGGGTGTCGGTGGTGTTCACCGCGCCGACGGCCTACCGGGCGATGCTGGCCGAGGCGGACGCCCACGACCTCACGAGCCTGCGCCGCTGCGTCTCCGCGGGCGAGAACCTGCCGGCGGCGACCTGGCGGGCGTGGCACGAACGCACCGGGCTGCGCATCATCAACGGCATCGGCGCCACCGAGCTGCTGCACATCTTCGTCTCCGCCGCGGACGAGGACGCCCGCCCCGGCACCACCGGCGTCCCGGTGCCGGGCTGGCAGGCGCGGGTGCAGGACGCGGACGGCGCCCCGGTGCCCGACGGGGAGCCGGGTCTGCTCGCGGTGCGCGGTCCCGTCGGCTGCCGCTACCTGGCCGACCCGCGCCAGCGGGACTACGTGCGGGACGGCTGGAACATCACCGGTGACACGTATGTCCGGGACCCGGACGGCTACTTCCGGTACGTGGCCCGCGCCGACGACATGATCATCTCGGCCGGGTACAACATCTCCGGGCCGGAGGTCGAGGACGCCCTGCTGCGTCATCCGGACGTGGTGGAGGCGGCGGTGGTCGGCCGCCCCGACGAGGCACGCGGTCAGGTCGTGGTGGCGTACACGGTACTCGAGGAGGGCGCGGAGCGGGACGCGGAGGCGCTGCGGGCCTTCGTGAAGTCGGAGCTGGCGCCGTACAAGTGCCCCCGGGAGATCGTGTTCCTGGACGCGTTGCCGCGCACGGCGACCGGCAAGCTCCAGCGGTTCCGGCTGCGCACGGAAGCCGGCACCGGAGGCGACCAGGACCGATGCCGGGGAACGGGGCCCGCGGGCACGACCTAAGATGATCAACGTGTCCGACCAGCATGCTCCACGGTCTCTCATCGTCACGCTCTACGGCGCCTACGGCCGCTTCGTACCGGGCCCGGTGCCCGTCGCGGAGCTGATCCGCCTGCTGGCCGCCGTCGGGGTGGACGCCCCGTCCGTGCGTTCCTCCGTGTCCCGGCTCAAGCGGCGCGGGCTGCTCCTGCCCGCCCGTACCGCACAGGGCGCGGCGGGCTACGAACTGTCCGGCGAGGCACGCCAGTTGCTGGAGGACGGCGACCGGCGGATCTACGCCACCGCGTCGCCCGGCGACGAGGGCTGGGTGCTCGCGGTGTTCTCGGTGCCGGAGTCCCAGCGGCAGAAGCGTCACCTGCTGCGCTCCCGGCTGTCCGGCCTCGGCTTCGGCACGGCGGCTCCCGGGGTGTGGATCGCCCCGGCCCGGCTGTACGAGGAGACCAGGCACACCCTGGAGCGCCTGCGCCTGGACGGGTACGTCGACCTGTTCCGGGGCGAGCACCTCGGGTTCGCGGCCACCGCCGAGGCGGTCGCCCGCTGGTGGGACCTGGAGGCGATCGCGGAGCGGCACGAGGCGTTCCTCGAGCGGCACGCGCCCGTGCTGCGGGCCTGGGAGCGGCGCGCGGACACCCCGCCGGAGGAGGCCTACCGCGACTACCTCCTCGCCCTGGACTCCTGGCGTCACCTGCCCTACACCGACCCGGGCCTGCCCGCCGCGCTGCTCCCCGCGCACTGGCCCGGCACCCGCTCGGCGTCCGTCTTCCAGGCGCTGCACGAACGACTGCGCGACGCGGGCGCGGAGTTCGCGAACCCGGCGGCGGACCCCGCGTCGGACCGTGCGGCGGACCTCGACGCGGACTGAGGCGCGCGCCGCGTGGTCATGCCCCGGGCGCCGGGGCCTCCGCGAGCGGCAGGCCCGGGAGGGTGAGCCGGGGTTTGGGGGCGTCGGTGCGGCCGGTGCGCGGCGGGCGGCTGCCCGCGCGGTACTGCGGGGGCCAGGCCACGCCCGGGCCCTCGTAGCCCTGCTCGGCGGCCGCGTGCAGCGTCCAGTGCGGGTCGTACAGGTGCGGGCGGGCCAGCGCGCACAGGTCGGTGCGCCCGGCGAGGATCAGGGAGTTGACGTCGTCCCAGGAGGAGATGGCGCCGACCGCGATCACCGGGACACGGACCTCGTTGCGCACCCGGTCGGCGAAGGGCGTCTGGTAGGAGCGGCCGAACTCCGGTTCCTCGTCGGCGACGACCTGCCCGGTCGACACGTCGATCGCGTCGGCCCCGTGCTCGGCGAAGGCGCGCGCGACGGCGACCGCGTCCTCGGCCGTCGTACCGCCCTCGGCCCAGTCGGTCGCGGAGATCCGCACGGTCATCGGCCGGTCCCCCGGCCACACCGCGCGCACCGCGTCGAACACCTCCAGCGGGAAGCGGAGCCGTTTCTCCAGGGAGCCGCCGTAGGCGTCGGTGCGCCGGTTGGTGAGCGGTGACAGGAATCCGGAGAGCAGGTAGCCGTGCGCGCAGTGCAGTTCGAGCAGGTCGAACCCGGCCCGCGCGGCGCGCACCGCGGCGGCTGTGAACTGCTCGCGCAGGTCGGTGAGCTGGGCGCGGGACAGTTCACGGGGCGTCCGACCGCCCGGCTTGTACGGCAGCGGGGACGCGGCGACCAGCGGCCAGTTGCCGTCGTCCAGCGGCTCGTCCATGCCTTCCCACATCAGCTTGGTCGAGCCCTTCCGCCCGCTGTGCCCCAGCTGTACGCCGACGGCCGTACCGGGCGCGTGGGTGTGCACGAAGTCGGTGATCCGGCGCCACGCCTCCGCCTGCCTCCCGGACCAGAGGCCGGCGCAGCCGGGCGTGATGCGGCCCTCCGGGCTCACGCACACCATCTCCGTCATCACCAGCCCCGCGCCGCCCAGCGCGCGGGCGCCGAGGTGGACGAGGTGGAAGTCGCCGGGCACCCCGTCGGCCGCGGAGTACATGTCCATGGGTGAGACCACCACCCGGTTGCGCAGGGTGAGGCCGCGCAGCCGGAACGGCGTGAACATCGGGGGTGTGCCGGGCGGGCAGCCGAACCCGCTCTCCACGGACTCGGTGAACCGGGCGTCCCGCAGGCGCAGGTTGTCGTGGGTGACCCGGCGGCTGCGGGTGAGCAGGTTGAAGGCGAACTGGCGGGGCGGCTGGTGGAGGTACAGGGAGACGTTCTCGAACCACTCCAGGCTGGCGCGCGCCGCGCGCTGGGTGGAGGCGACGACGGGCCGGCGCTCGGCCTCGTAGGCGTGGAGGGCGTCGTCGAGCGAAGGGTGCTCACTCAGGCAGGCGGCGAGGGCGAGCGCGTCCTCCACGGCGAGCTTGGTGCCGGAGCCGATGGAGAAGTGGGCGGTGTGGGCGGCGTCGCCGATCAGCACGACGTTCCCGTGCGACCAGTGTGCGTTGACCACCGTGCGGAAGGTGGTCCAGGCCGAGTTGTTGGAGCGCAGCGGGCGCCCGCCGAGGGCGTCGGCGAAGATCTTGGCGCAGCGTTCGACGGACCCGGTCTCGTCGAGCTCGTCGAACCCGGCGGCCCGCCAGACCTCTTCGCGCATCTCCACGATCACGGTGGAGGCGTCGGCGGAGAAGGGGTAGCCGTGCAGTTGCATCACCCCGTGCTCGGTCTCCGCGATCTCGAAGCGGAAGGCGTCGAGGGCGAAGTCGGCGGCCAGCCAGATGTAGCGGCAGCGGTGCGAGGTGACGGTGGGGCGGAAGACGTCCGCGAAGACCGCGCGGGTGGTGCTGTGCACGCCGTCGGCGGCGATCACCAGGTCGTGCGTCTCCGCGAGGCGGGCCGGGTCGGGCGCCTCCGCACGGAAGCGGAGTTCGACGCCGAGGTCGCGGCAGCGGTCGTGCAGGATCTCCAGCAGGCGGCGCCGGCCGAGGGCGGCGAAGCCGTGGCCTCCGGAGGTGTGGCGGGTGCCTCGGTGGACGATGTCGATGTCGTCCCAGCGGACGAACTCCGCCTGGAGGGCGGTGTAGACCTCGGGGTCGGCGTGTTCGATGCCGCCGAGGGTCTCGTCGGAGAGGACGACGCCGAAGCCGAAGGTGTCGTCGGGGGCGTTGCGTTCCCAGACGGTGATGTGGCGGTCGGGCCGCAGCCGTTTCAGGAGGGCGGCGGCGTAGAGGCCGCCGGGGCCTCCGCCGACGATCGCCACCCGCAGGGGGTCGGTCGCCCTGGTCGGCGGGTGCGGGTTCGTTGTGGCCGGTCGCGCGGTTCCCCGCGCCCCCGAGGGGGTCGACAGCATCGGGGTCACCTTCCCCGCCACTTCGGGGGGCGTTTCTCCGTGAAGGCGGCGTGGAACTCCGCGTAGTCCTCGCCGTGCATCAGGAGGGCCTGGGTGGAGGCGTCCAGCTCCACCGACGCCGCGAGCGGCATGTCCAGCTCGGCTGTGAGCAGGGCCTTGGTCTGGGCGTACGCGAGCGCCGGGCCGTCGGCGAGGCGGCGGGCCAGGTCCCTGGCCGCCGTGTCCGCGCCGCCCTCGTCGGCGAGCGCGCTGATCAGGCCGATGCGCTCGGCCTCCGGCGCGTGCACCGGTTCGCCCAGCATCAGCAGCCGGGTGGCGTGGCCGAGGCCGACGACCCGGGGCAGCAGGTAGGCCGCGCCCATGTCGCCGCCGGACAGGCCGACCCGGGTGAACAGGAAGGCGAAGCGGGCGGTGGGGTCGGCGACCCGGAAGTCCGCGGCCAGCGCGAGGACCGCGCCGGCGCCGGCCGCCACCCCGTGCACCGCGGCGACCACCGGGAACGGGCACTCCCGTACGGCCCGCACCACCTGGCCGGTCATCCGGTTGAAGTCGAGCAGCCGGGCGGTGTCCATGCCGAGGGTGGCGCCGATGATCTCGTCGACGTCACCGCCGGAGCAGAAGCCGCGCCCCTCCCCGCCCAGCACCAGCGCGCGGACGGCCCGCTCGCGGGACAGCTCGGCGAGCAGGTCGCGCAGGTCGGCGTAGGCGCCGAAGGTGAGCGCGTTCAGTTTGCCGGGGCGGGCGAGGGTGACGGTGGCGACGCCGTCGGCGAGCTCGACGCGCAGATGCTCCCAGCGCGCGGTGCGGGCGGCGGAGCCGGTGAAGGGACTCATGAGGGCGGCCTCCTCGGGCGGGCACTGCGCGGCTCACTGAGGTCTGCCCCTCGAAGTTATCACCTGTCGGTGACTGTCGTCACGACTGCGCGATACGCCGTTCGGGCGCCGTCACACGCGTCACGGATCGTCGACGCCTCGGTAACGGTGAGGGCGGGTACGGGAGGCGGGGCCGCGGCGCGGGTAGGCCGCCGGTGCCGGGGCGCAGCTCCGGACGGCGCGCCCGGGCAGGGCCGCGGTACCGCCCCTCCCCGGGCGGGGCCCGGGTTCCGGGCGCCGTACCATGGGCACTCGAACACGGGAGCGCCTGCTCCATGAACGGAACGACTGTGTACGAACCCCCCGCCGCATCCACCTCCTGGCGCGTCGCGCTGCCGCACACCACCGCGGCAGTGCCGGTCGCGCGTGCGCTGGTGCGCACCGCGCTGGCCGAGCGGGAGCACACCGCCGACTGCGACACGGCGGAGCTGCTGACGGCGGAACTGGTGGCGAACGCCGTGGAGCACACCTCGGGCCCCGCCCCGATAGAGCTGGTCGTACGGCTGCTGCCGACCGGCTTCCAGGTGGAGGTGCACGACGCCGACCCGGAGCCGCCCCGTGACCTCACCCGGCCCGACCCCGGCCTGCCCGATCCGTGGCAGGAGCACGGGCGCGGGCTGCTGCTGATCCGCATGCTCAGCTCGTCCTGCGGACACCGGCCCACCGAGTCCGGCAAGGCCGTGTGGTTCCGGCTGCCGGGCCAGCGGCGCCCGGTCTGAGTCTCCGGGGCCGCCGGCCCACGGTGCCGGCGGCTCAGCCGAGGGTGGCGACCAGGACCGCCTTGATGGTGTGCATGCGGTTCTCCGCCTCGTCGAAGACCAGCGAGTGCGCCGACTCGAACACCTCGTCGGTCACCTCCAGCGACTGAAGGCCGTGCGTCTCGTGCACGTCCCGGCCGACCGTGGTGCCCAGGTCGTGGAAGGCCGGCAGGCAGTGCAGGAAGCCCACGTCCGGGTTGCCGGTGGCGCGCAGCACGTCCATGGTCACCGCGTACGGCGCGAGGGCGGCGATCCGCTCGTCCCAGACGTCCTTGGGCTCCCCCATGGACACCCAGACGTCGGTGGCGACGAAGTCGGCGCCGGTCACCCCCTCGGCGATGTCCTCGGTGAGCGTGAGGCGAGCGCCGCTGGTCGCGGCGAGCTCGCGGGCCCGGTCGACGACCTCCTGCGCGGGCCAGTAGGTCTTCGGGGCGACGATGCGCACGTCCATGCCCAGCAGGGCCGCGGTGACCAGGTAGGAGTTGCCCATGTTGAAGCGGGCGTCGCCGAGATAGGCGAAGGCGGTCTCCGTGAGCGGCTTGCCGCTGTGCTCGGTCATGGTGAGCACGTCGGCGAGCATCTGGGTGGGGTGCCAGTCGTCGGTGAGGCCGTTGTAGACGGGCACGCCCGCGTAGGCGGCCAGCTCCTCCACCTTGTCCTGGCTGTCGCCCCGGTACTCGATCCCGTCGTACATCCGGCCCAGCACCCGGGCGGTGTCCTTCACCGACTCCTTGTGGCCGATCTGCGAGCCGGAAGGATCCAGGTAGGTCGTGGAGGCGCCCTGGTCGGCGGCGGCGACCTCGAAGGCGCAGCGGGTGCGCGTCGAGGTCTTCTCGAAGATCAGCGCGATGTTCCTGCCGCGCAGGTACGGCGTCTCGGTCCCGGCCCGCTTGGCGGTCTTCAGCTCCGCGGCCAGCTCCAGCAGGCCGCGGAACTCCTCCGCGGAGAAGTCGACCTCCTTGAGGAAGTGACGGCCGGCGAGGGGGGTCGGGACTGTCGCCATGGGGGCGCTCCAGGGGTGGGGGACACGAACCATGGAAGTCTATACGACGATCCGCAATTCTATACAGCGTCGTCTATACGGCGTCCCGCTCGACGGGGCAGCTCATGCAGCGCGGCCCGCCCCTCCCCCGGCCCAGCTCGCTGCCCGGGATCTCTATCACTTCGATGCCCTGTTTGCGCAGGTGGGTGTTGGTGGTGGCGTTCCGCTCGTAGGCGACGACCACGCCCGGTTCGACGGCCAGGACGTTGCAGCCGTCGTCCCACTGCTCCCGCTCGGCGGCGTGCACGTCCTGCGTGGCGGTCAGCACGCGGATCTCGCTCAGACCGAGCGCGGCGGCGATCGCCCGGTGCATGTGCTCCGGCGGGTGGTCGGTGACCTTCAGCTCCTTCTCGTCGGCGCCCGGCTCGATGGTGTAGGAGCGGAGCATGCCGAGGCCCGCGTACTGGGTGAAGGTGTCGCCGTCGACCATGGTCATCACGGTGTCGAGGTGCATCAGCGCGCGTCTTTTCGGCATGTCCAGGGCGACGATGGTGCGGGCCGAGCCGGCCGCGAAGAGTTTGTGCGCGAGCATCTCCACGGCCTGCGGGGTGGTGCGCTCGCTCATCCCGATCAGCACCGCGCCGTTGCCGATGACCAGCACGTCCCCGCCCTCGATGGTGGACGGGTAGTCGGCCTGTCCCTCGGACCAGAGGTGGAAGGACTCCTTGCGGAACAGCGGGTGGTGCCGGTAGATCGCCTCGAAGTGCACGGTCTCGCGCTGCCGGGCCGGCCACCGCATGGCGTTGATGGCGACCCCGTCGTAGATCCAGGCGGAGGTGTCGCGGGTGAACAGGTGGTTGGGCAGCGGGCCGAGCAGGAAGTCGTCGAGCTCCATGGCGTGGAAGCGCACGGACACCGGCTCCGGGTGGGCGTCCAGGAACTCCCGCTTGGTCATCCCGCCGACCAGCACCTCGGCCAGCTCCGGCGCGGGCAGCGTCTCGAACGCGGCCCGGAGGTGGTCGGTGGCCAGCGGGCCGTACTCCTTCTCGTCGAAGACCCGGTCCAGGACAAGGGCGCGGGCCTCGGGGAGCTCCAGCGTCTCGGTGAGCAGGTCGCCGAAGAGGTGGACGGTGACGCCTCGGTCGCGCAGCACGTCGGCGAACCCGTCGTGCTCGGCGCGCGCCCGGCGCACCCAGAGCACGTCGTCGAAGAGCAGGGCGTCCTTGTTGCTGGGGGTGAGCCTTTTGAGCTCGATATCGGGCCGGTGCAGGATGACGCGGCGCAGCCGCCCGGCCTCGGAGTCGACGTGGTAGGTCATGCCTCCATCCTGACCGCCCGAACCCGGGTTCACCCCTGCCCTCCGCGAATCCCGTCCGCCGCACGCGGAACCGCGGGGGGCGGAAGGTACGGCCCTCCGCCCCCGTCCGCCTCACAGACGCGGGTCGACCGGCTCCGACTCCAGGGCGAGCACCGCGAACACCGGCTCGTGAACCCGCCACAGCGGCTCCCCGTCGGCGAGGCGGTCCAGGGCCTCCAGGCCGAGCGCGTACTCGCGCAGCGCGAGGGACTGCTTGTGGCCGAGGAAGCGGGACCGCAGCCGCGCCAGGTTCTCCGGGCGGGTGTACTCGGGACCGTAGATGATCCGCAGGTACTCCCGGCCGCGGCACTTGATGCCGGGCTGCACCAGGCGTCCGGCGCCGTCGCGGGCCAGGGCCTCGGCCGGCTTGACGACCATGCCCTCGCCGCCGCGTCCGGTCATCTCCAGCCACCAGTCCACGCCGGCCCGCACCGACTCGGGGTCGGCGGTGTCGACGTGGAGCCGGCGGGTGGTCCGCAGCAGGCCGGTGGCGTCGTGCTCGACCATGCGGTCGATCAGGGCGAGCTGCCGGTCGTGCGGCAGGGCGGCCAGGCTGCGCCCCTGGACGGCGAGGATCTGGAACGGCGCGAGGCGCACGCCCTCCAGCCCGTCGGTGGTCCAGCAGTAGCGGCGGTAGGCGTCGGTGAACCCGGCCGCCGCGCTCGCCCGCTCGCGCTGGCGGGTCAGCAGCTCGCCGACGTCGACCCCGCGGGCCGCGGCGCCTTCCAGGGCCGCGAGAGCGGCCGGGAAGACGGTGCCGGCCGCGGCGCCGACCGCCGCGTACTGGGTGCGCAGCAGTCCGGACGCCTTCAGCGACCAGGGCATCAGCTCGGCGTCCAGCAGCAGCCAGTCCGTCTCCAGCTCCTCCCAGAGCCCGGCGTCGGCGACCGCCGTGCGCAGCCGGCCGAGTATCTCCTCGGTGACGGCGGCGTCGTCGAAGAACGGCCGGCCGGTACGGGTGTACAGCGAGCCCGTCCCGCCCCCGGCCGCGCCGAAGCGGCGGGCCGCCACGCCCGCGTCGCGGCACACCAGGGCGACCGCGCGCGAGCCCATGTGCTTCTCCTCGCACACCACCCGGGCGACGCCGTCCTGCTCGTAGCGGGCGAAGGCCTCCACCGGGTGCTCCAGGTAGCCGTCGAGCTGCGAGGTGGCGGTGGGCGCCATGGTGGGCGGGAGGTACGGCAGCAGCCGCGGGTCGAGCGCGAAGCGGCTCATCACCTCCAGGGCAGCCGCGGCGTTCTCCTCGCGCACGGACACCCGGCCCATGTGCCGGGTGTCCACCACCCGCCGGCCGTGCACGTCCGCCAGGTCCAGCGGACGCCCCTCGTGCCCGCCGGGCGCCTCGGTGCGCAGCGGACGGACCGGCTCGTACCAGACCCGCTCGGCCGGTACGTCGACCAGCTCGCGCTCCGGCCAGCGCAGCGCGGTGAGCTTGCCGCCGAACACCGCGCCGGTGTCCAGGCAGATGGTGTTGTTCAGCCAGGTCGCCTCGGGGACGGGCGTGTGACCGTAGACGACGGCGGCCCGGCCTCGGTAGTCCTCCGCCCACGGGTAGCGCACGGGCAGCCCGAACTCGTCGGTCTCGCCGGTGGTGTCGCCGTAGAGGGCGTGACTGCGGACCCGCCCGGAGGTGCGGCCGTGGTACTTCTCGGGCAGACCGGCGTGGCAGACCACGAGGTTGCCGCCGTCGAGGACGTAGTGGCTGACCAGTCCGTCGACGAACTCCCGCACCTCGGTGCGGAACTCCTCGCTCTCGCCCGCCATCTGCTCGACGGTCTCGGCGAGTCCGTGGGTGTGCTGGACGTTGCGGCCCTTCAGGTAGCGGCCGAACTTGTTCTCGTGGTTGCCGGGCACGCACAGGGCGTTGCCCGACTTCACCATGGCCATCACGCGGCGCAGCACGCCGGGGCTGTCGGGCCCCCGGTCGACGAGGTCGCCGACGAACACGGCGGTGCGGCCCTCCAGGTGGACGCCGTCGACGTAGCCCAGCTTGCCGAGCAGCGCCTCCAGTTCGGTGGAGCAGCCGTGGATGTCGCCGACGATGTCGAACGGCCCGGTGAGGTGGGTGAGGTCGTTGAACCGCTTCTCGGTGACGACGGTCGCGTGCTCGATCTCCTCCACGCCGCGCAGCACGTGCACCTTGCGGAAGCCCTCGCGCTCCAGGTGGCGCAGGCCGCGGCGGAGTTCGCGGGTGTGGCGGCGGATGACCCGGCGGGGCATGTCGGCGCGGTCCGTGCGGGCCGCGTTGCGCTGCGCGCACACGTCCTCCGGCACGTCCAGGACGATGGCGATGGGCAGGACGTCGTACTGCTTGGCCAGGTCGATCAGCTGGCGCCGGGCGTCCTGCTGGACGCTGGTGGCGTCGACGACGGTGCGGCGGCCGGCCGCGAGGCGCTTGCCGGCGATGTAGTGCAGCACGTCGAAGGCGTCGCGGGAGGCGCTCTGGTCGTTCTCGTCGTCGGCGACCAGACCCCGGCAGAAGTCGGAGGAGATCACCTCGGTGGGCTTGAAGTGACGCCGGGCGAAGGTGGACTTGCCCGAGCCGGAGGCGCCGATCAGCACGACCAGGGACAGGTCGGTGACCGGCAGGGTACGACCGCGTGCGGCGGCGGTGTCGGTGGTGCTCATGCGGCCTTCGCCTCCTTCGGGGTGTCGAGCCGGAACACGGCCATCTGGGTGGGCGGTCCGACCTCGGGGTCGTCCGGCCCGACGGGCAGGAACTCCACGGCGTAGCCGTGCCGTTCGGCGACGGTGCGGGCCCAGCCGCGGAACTCCTCACGGGTCCACTCGAAGCGGTGGTCGCCGTGCCGGGCGTGCCCGGCCGGCAGGCTCTCCCAGCGGACGTTGTACTCGACGTTGGGCGTGGTGACGCAGACGGTCCGGGGGCGGGCCGACCCGAACACCGCGTACTCCAGGGCGGGCAGCCGGGGCAGGTCGAGGTGCTCGATCACCTCGCTGAGCACGGCGGCGTCGTAGCCCTTGAGGCGCTTGTCGGTGTAGGCGAGAGAGCCCTGCAGCAGCGTCACGCGGGACGCCTGCCGCTCCCCCATGCGGTCCAGCTTCAGGCGCCGGGAGGCGATGGTGAGCGCCCGTATCGACACGTCGACGCCGATGACCTCGGTGAACGCCGGGTCCTTCAGCAGTGCCTGCACCAGGTGGCCCTGGCCGCAGCCGAGGTCCAGCACCCGGGCGGCACCGGACGCGCGGAGCACGGACAGGATCGCCTCGCGGCGCTGCACGGCCAGCGGGGCCGGCCTCTCCTCCTGCTCGGCCTCCGGCTCGACGGCGTTGTCGAGGTCGTCGACCTCGGTGTCGTCCGCCTCGGCCAGCCGGACCAGCTCCAGTCGTTCCGTCGCCTGCCGGGTCAGCGACCAGCGGTGGGAGAGGTAGCGGCGGGTGATCAGCTCCCGCTCGGGGTGGTCGGGCAGCCAGCCGTCGCCGGAGCGCAGCAGCTTGTCGACCTCGTCGGAGGAGACCCAGTAGTGCTTGGCGTCGTCCAGGACGGGGAGCAGCACGTAGAGGTGGCGCAGCGCCTCGGCGAGAGTGAGGGTGCCGGCCTCCAGGGTCAGGCGTACGTAACGGGAGTCGCCCCAGTCGGGGAACTCCGTGTCCAGTGGTACGGGCTCGGCGGTGACCGTCCAGCCGAGCGGCTCGAACAGCCGGCGGACCAGGTCGGCGCCGCCGCGTGCGGGCAGCACGGGCACCTCGACGCGCAGCGGCAGCGGGGCGCCCACGAGCTCCGGACGGGCGGTGCACACGCCGCGCATGGCGCTGGAGAAGACGGCGCCGAGGGCGACGGCGAGGAGTGAGGAGGCCGCGTAGGGGCGGTCGTTGACGTACTGCGCGAGGGCGGCGTCGGGGGCGCCGCCGCGGCCCTTGCCCTTGCCGCGCCGGACCAGTGCCACCGCGTCGACCTCCAGCAGCAGCGCCGCCGTGCAGCGTTCGGCGTCGGCCTCCGGGTAGAGGACGTGTGCCGTGCCGTACGACGTGGAGAACGCCTGCGCCTTCTCGGGATGCTTGTGCAACAGATGGCCGAGGTCGGTCGCCGGACGCTGCGCGGAGCCGGTGGTACTGATCGTCAGGAACACGGGGTCACACCTCGAGACACCTTCTGAGCTGCGGGTACACACCAGGATTCCGGTGTCGGCCCAACGTACAGGGAAGGTCTCGCGGCGGTCCGCGCATTTTTCGTACCGGGGGCGCGGGGTGTACGCGGAGCGGGGCCGCCCCCGGGTGGGGGCGGCCCCGCTCCGGAACCGGGTCGGGACGACCGGGCCGGGACAGCCGGCTCAGGACAGCTGGGACTGGACCTCTGAGGAGATCAGCTCCAGGTGGTCCAGGTCGGACAGGTCCAGGACCTGGAGGTAGATGCGGCTGGAGCCGGTCTCGGCGTAGCGGCCGATCTTGTCGACGACCTCGGCCGGGGAGCCCGCGAGGCCGTTGGCCTTGAGCTCGTCGGCCTCGCGGCCGATCGCGGCGGCGCGGCGGGCGACCTCCTGGTCGTTCCGGCCGACGCAGACCACGAGCGCGTTGGAGTAGACGAGGTCGCCGGGGTCGCGTCCGGCCTCACGGGCGGCGTCGCGGACCCGCTGGAACTGGGCCGCGGAGTCCTCGACGGACGCGAAGGGGATGTTGAACTCGTCGGCGAACCGGGCCGCGAGGCGCGGGGTCCGCTTGGCGCCGTGGCCGCCGATCAGCACGGGCACCTTGGACTGGGCCGGCTTGGGCAGCGCGGGCGACTTGGTGAGGTCGTAGTAGGTGCCGTGGTGGTCGAAGGTCTTGCCGGTCTCGGTGGCCCACAGGCCGGTGACGATCTCCAGCTGCTCCTCGAGGCGTGCGAACTTCTCCTTGGGGAAGGGGATGCCGTACGCCTTGTGCTCCTCCTCGAACCAGCCCGCGCCCAGGCCCAGTTCGACCCGGCCGCCGGACATCTGGTCGACCTGGGCGACCTGGATGGCGAGCACGCCGGGGAGGCGGAAGGTGCCGGCCGTCATCAGCGTGCCGAGTCGGATGCGCCTGGTCTCGCGGGCGAGTCCGGCGAGGGTGATCCAGGCGTCGGTGGGCCCGGGCAGGCCGTCGCCGGAGCCCATGCTCAGGTAGTGGTCGGAGCGGAAGAAGGCGTCAAAACCCAGGTCCTCGGTGGCCTTGGCGACGGTGAGCAAGGTGTCGTAGGTGGCCCCCTGCTGGGGCTCGGTGAAGATGCGAAGATCCATGACTCCATCCTGCACGCTCCGGGGCGCGCGGGCGCGCGCGGATCACCGGGCGCGCCCCGGGGCCATGCCCGTGCGCTCCCGTGGGCCACGGCCGGGTGAATCGCGGCCGGGACCGGGCGCGGGGCACGGACCGGCAGTGACCGGGGGTGAGGAAGATCGTTGGCTCGGGCGGAGCCGGAGCATCCGGTGCCCGCGCCGGACGGTGGGTGTGCCGGGGTGTCACTGTGTCGGCCCCCGGTGGGGCCGTGGGCCGGGGAGGCCGTCATGTCCGAGGGAAGCGTGCCGCTGCGGGGCGAGGCGGGAGACGGGCCGCCGGCGGGGCTGCTGCGGCAGATGGAGGAGTTGATGGCGGCGCTGAACGCGGACCTGTCCGCGCTGGACGCGGATCTGCGGGCCACGGGGTCCGGGCCGGGCCGGGGCGGAGCCGCCGTGGAGGAGAGCGGGGGCCGCTGAGGGTCCCCGCGGCGGGGCGGGCGTGCGGGAGGGACGGCGCGGTCAGCCCGCCTCCCGCTCCAGTAAGGCCGCGTCGCGCTCCGCCAGCCTGCGGAGCATGTCCCGGACGCGGTCGCGCGCCTCGTCGGCCGCGTCGATGGCCTCCACGCAACTCCAGTACGTGGCCTCGTCGTCGGCGGCGCAGGCGATGCCGACCAGGGCGATGCCGACGTCGCCGAGGAGGCCGCCGAGATGTGTCAGGCACGGGCGGGTCTCGCCCAGGTCGGTGAGCTTGGCCGCGCGCGGCCTGCCGGTGGCGGGCGGCGGACGGTCCAGCACCCCGCAGCCCCGGCCGGCCAGCTCGGCCAGCCCTTGTGCCTCACCTCGCAGTTCGGGCGGGCCGGTGACGGCCAGGCGGCTCCCTATCGTCTGGGCCAGCGCCTGCGCCTGCCACACCTCGGTCAGCAGCTCCGGCACACCGACGCCGGCGGCCAGGGCCTTCCTGCTCTTCACGATGAGCCGCACAGCGTCCATGCGCTGCCCCCGTCTGTCCGACGCGCTGCCCACGCGTCCGCATCCGTTGAACTCCCTTGTTCACTACCCAGAGTGAATCTCCGTGAGACAAAAGGCCAGAGGAAGTCCGAAATCTGTGGACAACAATTCCAGCCGGGTCGGCTTTTCGAACACGGAGCGTGAGAACGGAGGGCTCGCGTCCTACGTCTCGGGCGGGGTGGGGACCGGGAAGCGGTGTTCGTTCCGCTCGATCTTGCGGGCCAGGGCGTCCAGCGGATCGACGCCGAGGATTTCGCAGAACTGCAGGAGGTAGGCGAGGACGTCGGCCACCTCGTCGGTGACGCGGTGCGCGGTGTCCGGGTCGTCCATCACACGCGCGGACTCCTCCGGCGTCAGCCACTGGAAGATCTCCTGGAGTTCGGCGGCCTCCACACCGAGCGCGGCGACCAGGTTCTTGGGCGTGTGGTACGGCTGCCAGTGACGCGCGGCGGCGAAGTCGGAGAGACGGCGCTGGAGCGCGGGCAGGTCGCCGGGGCGGGTCTCCCCGTCGTGCGGATCAGTCACGCCTCAGGTGTACCACGGTCGCGCCGGGCACCCCGGCGGCCCAGGTGGCGTCGCTCACCGCACCGGTCAGGCGGATGTGCCCGCGTTCGCACATCCGCGCCGCCAGCTTGAGGAGGGCGGCGCGCTGTGCCGGGTCGAGCGACCGGTCCAGGCCGTCGGCGAGGACGGTGAGGCACCGCAGCGCGGCGGGCACCTCGCCGGGCACGTCGGTCTCCAGCACACCGGGACCGGTGAGCAGCACCAGCGCGAGGGCGGTGTAGCGCAGTTCGCCGTCGCCGAGCCGCCGCAGCTCCGTGCGGGTGCCGTTCCCCCGGTCGAACAGGGCACGCACCAGGCGGCCTCCGCCGCAGGGCTCGGCGAGCAGGTCGGCGACCGGCCCGGCGCAGCCGACGCGCACGGCGTCCACGAGGAGTCCGTGCCGCCGGGTGCACTCCGCCCGGGTGCGCCACAGGACGTCGGCGAGGTTGTCGCAGCCGCCCAGCAGCCGGCCGGTGCCGCCAGGGACGGGGGCGCGCATGCGCTCGGGGCGGGGGTCGCAGGGGAAGACGGAACGCAGCGCCACCAGCATCTGCTCGGCCGCGGCGAGCACCCGGAGCTGACCGGCGGTCGTACCGGCCACGCGCAGCGGCAGCAGGGCGGTACCGAGGCGGTCGTCGGGAAGGGGGCCACGGGTGACGGCGGTGGCGCCCGCCGTGTGCCAGGCGGCCTGGACGGCCCGCCGCCGGGGGTCGCGCAGGGCGGTCTCCAGGAGGACCAGGCCGTCCGCGGACAGCCGCTCCCCCACGATCCGCAGTTCGGGTTCGGCCTGCACGGCGACCTCCAGGCGGACCGGCCCCTCGGGTCCGTCGGCGGTGCAGCCGATACGGAAACCGCGGCGGCGCTGGGCGTCGGCGCGCGCCCACTCCGGTACGCAGGCGGCGGGCTCCGGGAACGCCTCGCCCAGCTCGGCACCGCCGCCCAGCCGGGCCAGCGCCTCGTACGCGCGCAGGGCGCTGGTCTTGCCGCTGCCGCTGGGCCCGGCGATCAGGGTGAGGTCGCCCAGGGGGAGGGTGGTGCCGCGGTGCCCGGCGAAGGCGGAGAGCAGCAGCTCGGTGACCCGCGGCAGCCCGGGCCGCCGCGTCGCCCGGCCCGTGTCCGCGGGTGCGTGCGTGAGTGGTGCGGCGGGCTGCGGGACGGTGGTCGCGACCGGCTGGGGCGGGGGCGGCGGGGTCATGCGCCGGACGCTAAACGCCCCGCACCCCGCCGAACCGTTCCGTCGCCCGTTCATTCCTACGGACGGACGGCACACGCCCGTCGGGAGCGCCCGCGCTCCCGCGCCGCACGCGCCCCTCGGGCCGCGCCCGCACGCGCCCGTGCGCGCCTGGGCCCGGCTCGTCACGCCCCCGGTGCCCCCACGCCCTCGATGAGGCCCGTGACCTCCGTGCCGGCGGGGGTGAGGAGGAAGACGTTGCGGTCGACCCGGTGCATTCCGCTGGCGAGTCCGAAGACGACGCCCGTGCTGAAGTCCAGGACACGCTTGGCGACGTCGGACTCCGCGCCGGTCAGGTCCAGCAGGACGGGTATCCCGGACATCAGGGTCTCGGCGACCTCGCGGGCGTCGGCGAAGACGTTCACCCGCAGGACGACGAAGCGGCGCCGCGCCTCCGTCGCGGCCTCCGGCATGGCGCGGTGGCCCACCGCGGACGGCCACGCGTCGCGGCCCCGCAACGGCACGACCTGGGCGAGCCCCTCCCACTGTTCGTCGGTGACATCGTGGCTGCTCACCGGCATGCTCCGTCCCCTGTCGCGCTGACTGTCTGCATCAGCCAATTCTTACCCATGGTCACCCGTTCGGCCCAATAACGACACGCTCCGCCATCCCTCGCCGGACAACCCCCGGACGGACGGCAGACGTTGACCCCGGCGCCGCGTGCGGGTTGCATGAGCGCATGGCTGGTGAGACGGACGGTGGGACGGGCCCGGTGCTCGGTTTCGACACCCAGGAGGACTGGGAGACGTGGCTGGAGGAGCATCAAGGGGACGCGGCGGGAGTCTGGTTGAGGATTCCGCGGAAGGGATCGGGGCTTCCCGGCATCGACTACGCCACCGCCCTGGAGTCGGCGCTGTGCCACGGCTGGATCGACGGGCACAAGAAGAGCCTGGACGAGACGCACTGGATCCAGCGGTTCACGCCCCGGCGCCCCCGCAGCAGGTGGTCGGCGGTCAACCGGCAGAAGGCGCTCGACCTCATCGCGCGGGGCCGGATGCGCCCGGCGGGCCTGCGGGAGGTGGAGAAGGCGCAGGCGGACGGCCGTTGGGACGCGGCGTACGCGAGTCAGCGTACGGCGACCGTCCCCGACGACCTGCGGGCCGCGCTGGATGCGCGGCCCGCCGCCCGTGAGTTCTTCGACACGCTGGACAGCAGGAACCGGTACGCGATCCTGCACCGCGTCGAGGAGGCGAAGCGGGCGCAGACGCGTGCGGCGCGTATCGAGAAGTTCGTGACCATGCTGGCGGCAGGCGAGAAGCTCTACCCGTGACCGACCGGGGCTCCGCCCCGGACCCGCTCCTCGAACGCCGGAGGGGCTGAAGTCAGCCCCTCCGGCGTTCGAGGAGGCGCGGCCCCCAGGGCGCGGTCAGCCCGCGAGGAGCGCTTCCGCCGCCGCGACCCCGCAGACGCGGGCCGCGCCGTGCGTGGCGATGTGCAGGGCGCCGCGGGGCGTGGCCTGGGGGACACCCATCTCCACGACCGCCGTGTCCGGTCCCACGGCGAGCAGGGTGTCGACGGCCGCGCCCATCCACGCGTGCCGGTGCTCGTCGCGGACCACGGCGACGACCCTCCGGCCCCCCGCCGCGCGAAGCGCCTCCGCACCGGCGTCGGGACCGGTGAAGTGGCCGGTGACGGTGCCCGGCAGCAGCCGTTCCAGTTCCGTACCGACGCCCCACGGCGTCTCCGCGCCGACCGCGATGTTCGGGGCGGGGCTGAACGTGGCGACGTACACCGGCCCGGTGACCGGTGCGGGTCCGGCGGCACGGGTGACGGTCACCGCGCGACGGGCGGCCGCCAGCCCGATCTCCGGCGCGGGGTCCCCGACGGACGCGGGTGAGCGCCGCATGCCGGTGGTCCACTCCGCGAGGGAGCGGACCCGGGCGGCGGCGTCGGCGAGCCGCTCCTCCGGCAGTTCGCCCGAGCGCACGGCGGCGACCAGGGCGTCCTGGAGGCGCTGCACCGTGCCCTCGTCGCTGAGTCCGCCGCCCACGCAGATCGCGTCGGCGCCGGCCGCGATGGCCAGGACGACACCGTGTTCGAGGCCGTAGGTGTCCGCGACGGCACCCATCTCCATGCCGTCGGTGACGATCAGGCCGTCGTAGCCGAGTTCGCCGCGCAGCAGGTCGGTGAGGATGCGCCGGGACAGTGTGGCCGGGCGGTCCGGGTCCAGCACCGGCACCCTGATGTGCGCGGTCATCACGGCCCGGGTGCCGGCTTCGATGGCCGCGCGGAAGGGCTGCAGTTCGCGCTGGTGCAGCGTCGTGGCGTCGAGGTCGATCTGCGGGAGCGCGTGGTGGGAGTCGACGCTGGTGTCGCCGTGGCCGGGGAAGTGCTTGGTGCAGGCGGCGACGCCGGTGGACTGCAGGCCCTCCACGTAGGCGGCGGTGTGCCGGGCGACCAGGGCGGTGTCGTGGCCGAAGGAGCGGACGCCGATCACCGGGTTGTCGGCGTTGGCGTTGACATCGGCCGACGGGGCCCAGTTGAGGTTGACGCCGCACTCGGCGAGCCGGCGGCCCAGTTCGCGGGCCACCTGCCGGGTGAGGGCGGGGTCGTCGACGGCGCCGAGGGCGTGGCTGCCGGGGAAGGAGGAGCCGGTGCGGACCTCCAGGCGGGTGACGTCACCGCTCTCCTCGTCGATGGCCACCAGCAGGTCGTCCCGTTCGGCCCGCAGCTGGGCGGTGAGGGCGGCGACCTGCCCGGGGTCGGCGACGTTCCGGCCGAACAGGGCGACGGAGGCGAGGCCTTCGGTCAGGCGGCGCCGGATCCAGTCGGGCGCGGTGGTGCCGGTGAAGCCCGGCTGCAGCACGGCGAGCGCGTCCCGGGTGAGGGTGTCGGTGCCGGTGGTGAATGTCGTCATCGGGTGGCGTTATCCCTTCACGGCGCCCGCGGTGAGGCCGCTGACGGCCCTGCGCTGCAGGAAGACGAAGAGGATCAGGATGGGGACGGCGAACAGGGAGGAGGCGGCCATGGTCGCGCCCCAGTCGTCGCCGAACTGGGTCTGGAAGCTGGACAGCCACAGCGGCAGGGTCTGCGCGCCCCCGGACTCCTTGCTGAGCACCAGGACGAGGGGGAACTCGTTCCACGCGGTGATGAAGCCGAACATGGAGGTGGACATCAGGCCCGGCGCGAGCAGCGGCAGGATGACCCGCCGGAACGCCTGGCCGCGGGTGCAGCCGTCGACCATCGCCGACTCCTCCAGCTCCTTCGGCACGGCGGCGACGAAGCCGCGCAGCGTCAGGATGGTGAAGGGCAGGATCATCATCATGTAGAACGCCGTCAGCGGCACCAGGCTGTTGAGCATGGAGGCGTCCCGCACGATCATGTAGATCGCGATGACCATGACCTCCCAGGGCGCCATCTGGGCCAGCATGAAGCCGACGATGAAGCCGCGCCGCCCCTTGAACCGCATGCGGGCCAGGGCGAAGGAGCCGGCCAGCGCGATGCCCAGGGAGAACAGGACGGCCAGGCAGGTGACGGTCAGCGAGTTGCGGACGTACGTCCAGAAGTGGTCGGCGTCGACCGCGGTCGCGAAGTGCTCGAACGTGACGTTCGTCGGGAACCACACCGGGTCCTCGGCGATGATGTCGCCGGTGGGCTTCAGGGCCGTGGCGAACATCCAGTACACGGGGAAGAGGCAGGCGACGAACACGACGAGGGCCGTGGCGTTGGGCCAGACACGGCCGAAGAGCGAGCGCTTCACAGCGCGTCCTCCTCTTGCTTGAGCACGATCCTGAGGTAGTACGCGGTCAGGCCGAGCATGATCAGGATGGTCAGCACCGCGATCGCCGCGCCCATGCCGTAGTGCTGGTTGCCGACGCCCTCGATGTAGGCGTAGACGGGCAGGATCTCGGTGAGCCGGTCGGGGCCGCCGCCGTTGAAGGTGAAGACCTGGACGAACGCCTTGAAGATCCAGATGATCTCCAGGAACGTCGTGGCGTAGAGGAACGGCCGCAGGAACGGCAGGGTGACCGTGGTGAAGCTGCGCCAGGCGCCGGCGCCGTCCAGGGCGGCCGCCTCGTACAGTTCGCCGGGGATGGTGGTGGTCGCCGCGTAGAGGTTGATCGCGACGAACGGCACGGACATCCAGACGATCAGCAGGGTGACGACGAAGAACGTCGACATCTGGCTGCTGGTCCAGCTGTAGTCGGCCATGGAGTGCCAGCCGAGCTTGTCCAGGACCCAGTTGACGACGCCGAAGCGCTGGGCGAACAGCCACTGGTAGACGGTGGTGGCGGCGACCACGGGCATGGCCCAGGCCAGGACCAGGCCGATCATCAGGGTGAGCCGCATCCGCTTGCCGAGGCGTGCCAGCAGCAGACCGACCAGGGCGCCCAGCAGCATCGTGAGGGCGACGTTGACGGCCGTGAACAGGATGGAGCGGAGGGTGACCCGCCAGAAGTCCTCGCCGGTGAGGACCTCCTTGTAGTTGTCGATACCGTTCCACTCGGTGACGTGCTGGATCAGCTGCGCCATGTTGAGGTTCTGGAACGACAGCAGCAGGTCCTTCAGCAGCGGCCAGCCCAGCAGCAGCACGGTGGCCGCGCAGGCGGGCAGCAGCAGGAGGTACGGGGCGAGCGCGCCGGCCCGCGACGCGGCTCTCGGTGGGGGTCCGCCCGGTGCGGTCCCGCCCGACTTGCGGACGTCCGCCGGTCCTGAGGGCGGCCGTTCGGTCTGCACGGTCATGCTCGCGATCTCTCTTCTCGGCGTGCTCAACGCGGGGCGGGGACCGTCTGGCAGGCCGGTCCCCGCTCCGGTCGGAGCGCGTGCGCTGTTACTGCTGCTGCGCCAGGCGCTTGTTGAACTCGCCCTCGACCTGCTTCGCGGCGGCGGCCGGAGACTTGCCGTTCAGCACGGCGGTCAGATACGTCTTGACCGGGTTGGGGTCGTTCTCGACCGCGGCCCACTCCGGGATCAGCGGCGTGGTGCCGCCGACGGCGGCGGCCGGTGCGGCGGCCTCGGCGGGGGCGTTGCCCTTGAGGTTGCCCTGCAGCGACTCCTTGTTGGGGATGACGCCGTTGAGCTTGGCGAGCTGGCCCTCGTACTTGTCGGAGAGGGCGAGCTTCAGGAACTCCTTGGCGAGTTCCTGCTTCTGGCTGCCCGCGGCGACGGCGAGGTTGGAGCCGCCGAGGAAGACGCCCTCGGGCTTGTCGGCCGTGGCACCCGGGATGGTGAAGTAGCCGATCTCCTTCTCGATGGCCGGGTTGGCCTCGATGGCGATGCCGGCCTCCCAGCCCATGCCGATGAAGGCACCGACGTTGCCCTTGGCGAAGACCTCACCCTGCTGCGGGGTGGCCTCGTCCTTGTCCTTGGGGGCCTTGGAGAGGGCCTGGAACTTCTTGTAGGTCTCGGCGGCCTTGGCGACCTTGGGGTCGTCGAGGTTGGAGACGTACTTGTCGCCGTCCTTCTTGACCAGTTCGCCGCCCTCGCCGACGACCAGGCCGACGAAGTGGTACCAGTTCTGGCCGGGCAGGTAGATCGGCTCGGCGTCGGTCTTGGCGCCGATCGTCTTGAGCGCGGCGTAGAACTCGTCGCGGGTCTTGGGCGTGTCCTTGAGGCCGGCGTCCGCCCAGACCTTCTTGTTGTAGAGGACGACGCGGTTGGCGAAGTACCACGGCGCGGCGTACTGCTTGCCCTCGAAGACGGACGACTCGTTGAGGGACTCGGTCCACTCGCCGCCGATCTCGCTCTTGAGGTCGGCGAGGTCGGCGAGGCCACCGGTCTTGGCGTAGGCCGGGGTCTGGGTGTTGCCGATCTCGAAGACGTCCGGCGGGTTCTCCTCGGACAGGGCGGTGGTCAGCTTCTGCTGGATGCCGTTCCACTGCTGGACCTCGAACTTGACCTTCGCCTTGGTCTTCTTCTCGAACTCGGCGGTGAGGTCCTTCTGCCACTGGTCCGGCGAGGAGCCGTCCATGACCCACACGGTGAGCGTCTGACCGGCGTAACCGTCCACGCCGGCCTTCTTGCCGCCGTCGCCGTCGTCGCCGCCACACGCAGCGACGGAGAACAACATGCCCGCGACCCCGATCGCGGCTATCAGCTTGCGCTTCACGCGCCACCCCTCCTCAGGAATGCCTTGCGCACCCACGCCCTCGGCGGAGACCCCCGCAACGGCGCAACAGCTCGGCGGGGTGGGACCCGGCTTCCTCTAAATGGTTTAGACCAGCAAGGGGAGCTTGGCCTAGACCTATGGCCCTGTCAAGGGTTGTCCGCGAACGGCTGGACAACGGAAGGGGAGGTGAAACGCGGGCGGAGAACTCCATCCAAAGAGGGACGTGTTGCAGGGTTGGACTAGACCAAATTGACGACACGCCGTTATAACGGGATCGCCGAGCGTGCGGCGCCGATCCCTGGCGGTCCGCCGACGTGCACCGTGGCCGGCCCCTGCCGTCCGCGCGCCGGACACCGCAGCCGGAAGGCAGGTCATGAGTACGGACGTCAGCAGCGCCGGGGCCGACACGAGGGCGCCGGGCCGCCGGGACCGCGTGCCGAAGTACTACCTCATCAAGCAGCGGCTGCTGCAGATGACCGACGAGCGCGCGCCGGGCTCCCCGATGCCGGCCGAGCGGCTGCTCGCCGTCGAGTTCGGCACGTCCCGCACCACCGTCCGCAAGGCACTGCTGGAACTGGTGAGCGAGGGCCGGCTCGACCGCATCCAGGGCAAGGGCACCTTCGTGGCCCGGCCGAAGGTGTATCGGACACTCCAACTGACCTCGTACACCGAGGACATGCGCGCCCAGGGGCTCAGCCCCGCCTCGCAGGTCCTGGACATCGGATACGTCCCGGCGGACGCGGAGCTGGCGGCGCTGCTGGAGGTGGAACCGGAGGACCGGGTCCTGCGGATCGAGCGGCTGCGGCTGGCCGGTGGCGAGCCGATGGCCATCGAGGCGACCCACCTCTCCGCCCGCCGCTTCCCCGGCCTGCGGCGCAACCTCACCCGCTACACCTCTCTCTACACCACGCTCGCCGAGGTGTACGGGGTCCGGCCCGCGGAGGCCGACGAGACCATCGAGACCTCCCCGGCGACACCGCGTGAGGCGGGCCTCCTCGGCACGGACGTGGGCCTGCCGATGCTGCTGCTGTCCCGCCACTCGCGGGACGAGAACGGGGCCCCGGTGGAGTGGGTACGGTCGGTGTACCGCGGCTCCCGCTACAAGTTCACCGCGCGACTGCGGCGACCGCGGGGGTGAGGGTGCCGCGGCACGAACCGCCGGTCAGCTCGTCGAGGGGACGGTGAGCATGCGAGGCTCGATGCGCTCCTCGACCGCCTCGTCCCCCTCGCGTCTGACGAGGTAGGCCCCCTTGCCGGGGATCTCGGCCACCGCCTCCACCAGTTCCGTTCCGCGGTAGACCAGACCGACACCGTCGTCGGTGCAATGGGCCGTCGGAAGCGTTCCGTCCGCGACGAGGCGGTGCGTCAGGGGCCGTCGCCCCTCGTCCGTGTCGTAGTGCACGCCGTTGCCGTAGGGAAGGAGACCGAGGGCGTTCGTGAGCGGGCGCAGCTCCGGTCCGAACGAGTCGGTGGCTCCCCCTTCGAACCAGCACAGGGACCCCGCGCTCACCCCGCTCAGTACGACGCCGGCCTGCCAGGCTCGGCGCATGACGCCGTCCAGCCCATGGACGCGCCACACCGCCAGCAGGTTGGCCACGGAGCCGCCCATGACCCAGACGACGTCCTGGTCGAGCACCGTCGCCTCGACGTCCTCCACGTTGGGCATCGGGAACAGGTGCAGAGGCGTCAGGTCGAACCCCGCGATCCGCGCGGCCTCCGTCATACGGGCCGTGAAGTGCTCCGCGTCCCCTATGGCGGTGCCCACGTACATGACGCGCGGGCGTCGGCCGTGGACGCCGGAGAGGTCGACGGCGTGATGCACCAGGGCGTCGAACATCACCCGGGTACGCGTTCCGACCCGGTGCCCGCCCGAGGTGGCGACGATGGTGGGTTCCCGTGACGTCATGACCGTGATCGTAGGGGTGACTCAGCGGCCCCGGCGGCCCGTTCGAGCTTCGCGCGGTGGGCCGCGCGGGCTTCCTCGTCGATCGGCCGCTCGTGCTCGGGGCGCAGCCCGGTGCGGCCGTCGAGGCCCTCGCGCAGGATGTCGGCGTGGCCGGTGTGCCGGACGGTCTCGCCGAGGACATGGACCATGACGGCGAACAGGTTCGTGTCGGCATGCGGCTCCGGCCACCACGGCACACGGCCGGGGGTGTCGAGGGCCAGCGCGTCGATCGTCGCGTCCGAGTGCTCCCACGCGCGCCGGTAGAACCCGACGACCCCGTCGCGGGTCTCGCCCCCGGCCGCCCACAGGTCGCTGCCGTCGGCGTCCTGCCAGCGGGGCAGCGGCTGCGGGGACGGGCGGCCGAAGACCTCGCCGAAGTACCTGGCCTCGACGGTGGCGACGTGCTTGACCAGGCCGAGGAGGTTGGTCCCGGTCGCTGTCAGGGGCCGGCGGGCGTCGTACTCGGACAGTCCGTCGAGCTTCCAGAGCAGCGCCTCGCGGTCCCGCCGCAGTCTGCCGTGCAGATGGTCCTTCGCGTATGCGTCGATCACGCGGCAGGAGCCTGCCACGCCCTTCTCACGGCCTCAAGATCCCGCGGGCGGTTCGGGCAGCTCGGATCCGCCGGGCGCGAGCGGCGTCGGGCGGGGTGAACCGGACGTTCCGCAGTGCGGGCGGGGTGGATCACCCATGTGATCTCGGACATCCGTCCCGGCTGCACGAGTCGGTACGGCGCGCCCGGACGGACCCACGTCGCCGTCCCTGCGGGCGCCGTCGCACGGGGGCGGCGGAGGGCCGTGGGCGGCTCTCCGGGCGCTTCCGTCCCGCCCAGGTCACCCACCCCGCGGGGCCGCCACGTGCACGGGAACCTCCGGCATCGTCGTCACGGCCGCTCCCCCGGTCCGGCCGGCCGGCATCGGCCCGCGGGCACCGCGAGTCCATCCACCGCTCACATGACGGGAGTTGGGGATTACCGAACACGGCAGGCGGGCAGGCTCCGGCCGTCCGAATCGGCCACGTCACTTGACCACATTTTCCACACACCCTCTCTTCATACCGGCCCCGATGGTCTAGATTGACCCTGCTTCGGCTGTTCCAGCACGAGGCGACCGATTAAATGATCTTTGAGTCCGGCCTCGCGGGAAGGGACATTCCGCGGCGCCAGGCGTGGGGGTGATCACACCGCTGAGCCCCGGGGGGGCTCGGGTGCGGCACGCACCCGGGGGACCGGAAGGTCCGCTCGGCTCGTTACACCGGCGCGGCCGTGTGCCGTTGCCGCCGCGACAGGTTGGTCACGTTGTTCTGACGTACTCGGCATGCCATGCACGGGAGGCGGGGGCCTCCCGGGGTGAGGAACAGCGCGGTTCGGGGGGTGGGGTCCCCCCGGCGGGAGAAACAGTGTCAGGCGTGCACGTCGCATCACTGGGGACCTGGGGGGTTCTGTGCGGCAAGGGGGAGTGGTCAGCCCGTTCCCGTCGGAGCGCGGGCAGCTGGCGGACGGGGAGATCAGCAGAGGCACGGCCGACTGGGAGCACCGGTACCGCCGTACCGTGATCACCGGCGACACCGTGGCCACCGCCGTCGTGGTGGCGGGCATCGGGAACTTCTTCGGCGTCCGGGACGCCGCCAACTGGCACGAGAAGTGGGGCATTCTCGCCTTCGGCACCTGGTTACTGGTGCTGGGGGCGCTCGCGGTGAGCCGCTCGTGGGCTCCGACCGTGCTGGGCCAGGGCGCCGAGGAGTTCCGCCGGCTCGGGCGCTCGCTGTTCATGGCGACCGTGGTGCTGGCGCTCGGCGGCATCGCCCTGACCTCGCGCAACATCAAACTCTGGATCTTCGTCGCGGTGCCCGCCATCGCGCTCGTCACCATGACGATGCGCTACCTGCTGCGGCTGTGGCTGCACCGCCGGCGCAAGGAGGGGCGGTGCCTGCGGCCGGTGCTGGCCGCCGGAAGCCCCGCCACGGTGCGCGACCTGATCGCCCGCACCCGCAGGTTCCCGCACCTGGGCTGGCGGGTGGACGCGGTCTGCACCACCGACGGCCCCGGGCTCGACGGCGACCGGCTGGACGGCGTGCCGGTGGTCGGACGGCTGGCGGACGTCGCCGAACACGTCCGTCACGACGGCTACCGCGTCGTCGCCGTCACCCCGGACCCGCACTGGTCGCCGGACCGGCTGCAGCGGCTGTCCTGGAACCTCGAGGGCAGCGATGCCGAGATGGTCGTCGCCCCGGTGCTGATGGAGGTGGCCGGCCCGCGGCTGCATGTCGACGCCGTCCTCGGCATACCGCTCCTGCGGGTCAGCATGCCGGCGTTCACCGGCGGGCGCCGGGCGGTCAAGGGCGTCGTCGACCGGCTGGGCGCGCTGATCCTGCTGGTGGTGCTGGCGCCGCTGATGCTGCTGGTCGCGCTGCTCGTGGCGACGGACAGCCGGGGCGGGGTCTTCTACCGGCAGCGCAGGGTCGGCAAGGACGGCCGCGAGTTCACCATCCTCAAGTTCCGCACGATGGTCCCCGACGCGGACCGCGTACGCGCCGCGCTCGCCGACCGCAACGAGGGCGCCGGGCCGCTGTTCAAGATGCGCCGGGACCCGCGGGTGACCCGGGTGGGGGCGGTGCTGCGCCGCTACTCGCTGGACGAGCTGCCGCAGCTGTTCAACGTGCTCACCGGCGCGATGTCGCTGGTCGGCCCGCGGCCGCCGCTGCCGGAGGAGTGCGCCGCCTACGGCCCGGACATCCGGCGCCGGCTGAAGGTCAAGCCCGGTCTCACCGGCCTGTGGCAGATCAGCGGGCGCAGCGACCTGTCGTGGGAGGAGGCGGTCCGGCTGGACCTGCGGTACGTGGAGGACTGGTCCCTCGCCCTGGACACCGTGATCTTGTGGAAGACGCTGCGCGCGGTGGTGCAGGGGCAGGGGGCCTACTGATGCGCGACGGCCGTGGGGCGGCCGGGGTGGTGCGGACCGCAGGCCGAAGGGGCCTGCCCGGGGGGAGGAACGGGTCATGAGAGTCAGCGTGTTCGGACTCGGTTACGTGGGCTGCGTGTCGGCCGCGTGCCTGGCGAGCATGGGTCACGAGGTCATCGGGGTGGACGTCAACCCGGTGAAGGTGGACCTGGTCAACGACGGCAAGGCGCCCGTCGTCGAGGAGCGGATCGGCGAGCTGATCGCCGAGGTGGTGGGCAGCGGGGCGCTGCGGGCCACCACCGACGTACGCGAGGCGATCGCGGGCAGCGAGGTGTCGCTGATCTGCGTGGGCACCCCGTCGGAGCCCAACGGCAGCCTGTGCACGACCTACTTGGAGCGGGTGACCGAACAGATCGGCGCGGCGCTGGCCGAGCGGGGCGGGCGGCACACCGTGGTGTTCCGCAGCACGATGCTGCCGGGCACCTGCCTCGGTCTGCTGGTGCCGGTCCTGGAGAAGCACGTCGGCGGCACCGCGGGCGTGGACATCGGTGTCGCGGTCAACCCGGAGTTCCTGCGCGAGGGCACCAGCGTGCGGGACTTCTTCGACCCGCCGAAGACCGTCATCGGTGAACTCGACCCGGCGAGCGGCGACGTCGTCGCGGCGCTCTACGCGGACCTGCCCGGCGAGGTGTTCCGGGTGCCGGTGCCGACGGCCGAGGCGATCAAGTACGCGGACAACGCCTTCCACGGGCTGAAGATCGGCTTCGCGAACGAACTGGGCGCGGTGTGCCGGGCGCTCGGGGTCGACTCGCACCAGGTGATGGACGTGTTCCTCGCCGACCGCAAGCTGAACATCAGCCCCGCCTACCTGCGTCCCGGCTTCGCCTTCGGCGGCTCCTGCCTGCCGAAGGACCTGCGCAGCCTGGTCCACGCGGCGCAGCGGGCCGACGTGTCGGTGCCGATCCTCGCCCATGTGCTGCCTTCCAACGAGGAGCACCTGCAGCGCGCGATCGAGCTGGTGGAGCGCACCGGGAGACGCAAGGTGGGCCTGTTCGGGCTGTCGTTCAAGCCCGGCACCGACGACCTGCGCGAGAGCCCCCTCGTCGAACTGGCGGAGCGGCTCTTCGGCAAGGGGTACGACCTGCGCATCCACGACGCCAACGTGAGCCTGTCCCGGCTGCTCGGCGCGAACCGCGAGTACATCGAGACCCGGCTGCCGCACCTCGCCCAGCTGCTCGCCGACTCCGTGGACGAGGTGCTGGAGCACGCCGAGGTCGTCCTGGTCGGGACCAAGGACCCCGCCGTGCTGTCGGCGCTGCCGCACGGCGGCGGGCCCGTGATCGTCGACCTCGTCCGCCTCCCCGACGCCGAGGCGCGCCGGGCCGAACCCGGGTACGTGGGCCTTGCCTGGTGAGACGAAGGGCGGGCGGCGGCGCCGCGCGCTGATCCTGGTGGAGAACCTGTCGGTGCCGTTCGACCGGCGGGTGTGGCAGGAGTGCCGGACCCTGCGGGACGCGGGCTGGGAGGTCGACGTCATCTGCCCGCAGGGCACCAAGCGGGACACCGAGCCGGAGGCCGTGATCGACGGGGTGCGGATCCACCGCTACCCGCTGCGCGCGGCCACCGGGGGCCCGGCCGGCTACCTCAAGGAGTACGGCACGGCGCTGTGGCACACCGCCCGGCTTGCCCGCAAGGTCGGCCCGGTCGACGTGGTGCACGCCTGCAACCCGCCGGACCTGCTGTTCCTGCCCGCCCTGATGCTGAAGCGGCGCGGGGCGAAGTTCGTCTTCGACCAGCACGACCTGGTGCCCGAGCTGTACCTCTCCCGGTTCGGCCGGGGCAAGGACCTGCTCTACCGGGGCGTGTGCGCGCTGGAGCGGACGACGTACCGGGCGGCGGACGTGGTGCTCGCCACCAACGAGAGCTACAAGGACGTCGCCGTGCGCCGGGGAGGGCGGCGCCCCGAGGACGTGTTCGTGGTGCGCAGCGCGCCGGACACCGAGCGGTTCCACCCGGTCGAGCCGGAGCCGGAGCTGAAGCGCGGCAAGCCCCATCTGCTCTGCTACCTGGGCGTGATGGGCCCGCAGGACGGCGTCGACTACGCGCTGCGGGCGCTGGCGAAGCTCCGCGACGAGCTCGGGCGGACCGACTGGCACGCGGTGTTCGTCGGGGCGGGCGACACCTTCGACGCGATGGTCGGGCTGTCCCGGAAGCTGGGGCTGGCGGAGCAGGTGGAGTTCACGGGGCGCGTGCCGGACGCCGACCTGGTGCGCTACCTGTCCTCCGCGGACGTGTGCCTCTCCCCCGACCCGTGCAACCCGCTCAACGACGTGTCGACCATGAACAAGGTCCTGGAGTACATGGTGATGGGCCGGCCGATCGTCTCCTTCGACCTGAAGGAGGCGCGGGTCTCCGCCGGTGAGGCCGCCGTCTACGCGGCGGGCGACGACGAGACCGCGTTCGCCGAGCTGATCGCCCAGCTGCTGGACGACCCCGAACAGCGCGCCCGCATGGGCAAGTTCGGGCAGGAACGGATCAACGGCCCGCTCGCCTGGCGCAATTCGCAGGCGGCGCTGCTCGCCGCGTACGAGGCCGCCGTCCGGGGCGGCGCGGGAGCGGTGGCGGCCCGGAACGGGCGGGAAAGAGGCACGTCCCTTGAGCGATGACGCGATACGCCTGGTGACCATCGGGCGGATGTTCCGCCGGCGCGGGAGGCTGCTGGCGTCCCTCGTCGTACTGGGGGCGCTGGCCGGCTTCGGCGCCTCCCTGGTGTTCCCGCCGCGGTACACGACGTCGGCGTCGGTGCTGCTGCCGGGCGCCTGGGAGGAGCGCGTGCTGCTGACCCAGGCGGAGATCGCCACCAGCACGGTGGTCACCGACCGGACCGCCGCCGCGCTCCGCTGGGGCGGGGTGGACGGCGAGGAACTGCGCGAGCGGGTGCGTGCCGAGGCCACCGACGGCAACATCATCAAGATCTCGGGCACCGCCGAGAGCCCCGAACGGGCCCAGCGGCTCGCCGACGAATCGGCGCGGCAGTTCGTGGAGTTCTCCGCGCGGGTCGTGGACGAGACGGCCGATCCGAGCACGACGGCCGGCCCCGACGAACTGCGGCAGACGGTGCTCACCACCAGCCGCCGCATCACCGAGCTGGCCGACTCCGCCGACCCCGGCCGGACGGTGGAGAGCGTGCAGACCCGCACCGAGCTGGCGAAGCTGCGCACCACGCTGCAGGAGGCCCTCGGCAAGCTCAGCCAGACCGACCCGTCCGCGGCGGGCTCCCGCCTGGTCGTGATGGGTCCGGCGGCCGAACCCACCGGTGAGGCCCGCCGACCCGGGTGCAGCTGGTGGCCGCGGGAGCGGTGCTGTTCCTGCTGCTCGCGGTGGTCGGACATCTCACCGCGGCCCGGGTGAGCCGCCGGCTGCGCGGCGAGCCGGAGATCGCCGCGGCGCTGCGGTCCGGGCTGCTGGGCGGCGTGGACGTCCCCGCCGAACGGGGCGCGCGCCGGCCGGGGGACGGTGGCGCGCGCCACCGGCTCCGCCGGCTGCTGGGCGTCGACCGGCCCTGGAACACGCCGGCTCCGCGGCGGGCCGGCGACGAGGCGGACCTGGGGATCCGGTACCGGAGGGTGTGCGCCCGCGTCCGCGACCTGCTGCCGGGCGCGCGGCGCCTGGTGCTTGTCGTGCCCGATGACGACCCGGTCGCCCTCCGGGCCGCGGCGCGGCTGGTGGCGGAGTCCGGGGGTGATCCGCTGCTGCGGGTGGCGGAGGTCTCCGCGGAGGCGCCGCTGGTGGCGGACCGCGACGACGAGTCGGGCGTCCTGGTCGTGCTGGGCACGGGCACCCGCACCGCCGCCGAGCTGGCCGGCATCGCGGAGGCGTGCGCGGACGCGGGACACGACGTCGTCGGCATCGTCCTGGCCGACGCGGTCCGGACCCGTCCGGCGCGGTCCGCCGGCCCGCTGCGGGAGGCCGCCGCGCCGGCCCTCGCGGTCGGCGACGGGGCGCGGGGAGGTACGCGATGACGACGAGTACGCCGGCCGAGCCGACGGCCGCCGCTCCCCTGCTGGACCTGCAGGCGCTGGTGGTGTCGGTGCGCAGACGCCGCCGCCTGTGGGGCTCCCTGGCGCTGCTGGGGCTGCTCCTCGGCGCAGCGGTGGCGGTGCTGCTCCCGCCGCCGCCGACCGCGGTGACCAAGGTCCTCGTGGCCCACCAGGACGACCAGCCGAACGACCCCGGCACGCTCATCCTCACGGACGTGGCGCTGCTGCACACCACGCGGATCGCCGACGCCGCGCTGGAGTCGCTCGGGTCCTCCGAGAGCGCGGAGGGCTTCATGGAGGACTACGAGGGCGCCGGTCTGACCAACAACCTGATGGAGATCAAGGCGACGGGCGACACCGGCGAGGAGGCGGTGGCCCGTGCCGAGGCGGTGGCCGAGGCGTTCGTCGCGGACCACGTGCGACGGATCAAGCAGGCCGCGGCCGCCGACGCAACGACCCTGCTCGTCCAGCGCGACCGTATGCAGACAGAGCTCGACCAGGTGAACGAGACGATCGGTGACGGGCCGCCGGAGGGCAGCCCGGAGCAGTCGGCGAACCTGGAGTCGCTGTTCGCCCGACGCGCCGAACTCAGCTCCCGCATCAGCGACTTCACGCAGCGCGCCGCGGAGGCCCGGGTCGGCACGCCCCGGTTGATCGCCGGCACGCAGATCGTCGACGCCCCGCACACGGTGCGGCACTCGATGCCCAAGGCCCTCGTGACCGACGGCGGGATCGGGCTGGTCCTCGGCCTGGTGCTGGGGCTCGTGGTCGCCGCGGTCGCCTCGGTGGTGGGCGACCGCCCGGTGCTGCGGCGGGAGATCGCGGCGCACCTGGGTGCCTCGGTCACCGCGGAGGTGTCCCGCTCGGCACTGCGGCCGGGCGGGCCGTGGCGCGGGCGCCGCAGGCGCGCGGCACGGACCCGGCTCACCTCGTCCCTGGCCCGTACGGTGCGCGGATCCACCGAGCCGGTGTCCCTGCTGGAGCTGGGCTGTGCGCGCGGCGCCGGCGCGATCGCCCTGGACCTCGCCCGGACGCTGGCCGAGGACGAGCCGGTGGTCGTCGTCGACGCCCTGCCCCGGCACGGCCCGGCCGCGCGGCGCCGTCCGAGGCCGGGCGACCCGGAGGTGGTCGGTGTGGAGCGCGTCGCGGCCGTGTCACCCGAGCGGCGCCGGATCGGTGTCGGTTCGGTGGCGCCCGGCGCGACCTGGGCGGACCTCGCCTCCCTCGGCACCCGGACGGTGCTCGTCGTACGGGCCGGCCACGGCACCACCGCGTGGCTGCACACGGTGGCCCGGCAGCTCGCGGACCGGCGCGTCGAGGTGGCCGGTGTGGTGCTGGTCGACCCCGATCCGCGGGACCGGACCGACGGGACGCTGTGGGACGGGCCGTTCCCCGTGCAGCGCGCCCGGGGAGAGCGCGCGGCCCGGCAGAACGGCGGCACCTCCTCCACCGTGCAGGCGGTGGGGGACGGTACACGGCGGACGGAGCGGCTGCCGATGTGGGCGGCGCGGGTCCCGGACAGCGACCAGGAGGCGCGGTAGCTCATGTGCGGCATCGCAGGCACGTACCGGTGGCCGGACGGCAAGGCCGTCACCGACCGGCTCACCGAGACCCTCGCCCACCGCGGCCCGGACGGGTCGGGCGGCTACAGTCACGCCCTCGGCGACGGCGAGGTGCACCTCGGGCACCGCAGGCTGGCCATCCTCGACCTGTCGGAGAACGGCGCCCAGCCGATGGTGTCGGGCGGTCTGGCCCTGACGTACAACGGCGAGCTGTACAACGCGCCCGAGCTGCGCGCCGAGCTGGAGGGCGCCGGGGTGCGGTTCCGGGGCACCTCCGACACCGAGGTGCTGCTGGAGGCCTGGCGGCGCTGGGGGACGGACTGCCTGCCCCGGCTGCGCGGGATGTTCGCGTTCGCGGTGTTCGACGAGCGCACCGGTGACCTGGTGCTGGTCCGCGACCAGCTCGGCATCAAGCCGCTGTTCCTGCTGCGGCGGGGTGAAGGGCTGGTGTTCGCCTCGGAGTTGAAGGCGCTGGCGGCGGTGACGGGCGGGTCGCTGGAGGTGGACCCGGCGGCGCTGGTCGCCTCGCTGCTGTACTACTGGGTGCCGGACTCGCGGTGCGCGTTCCGCGGGGCGGAGAAGCTGCCGCCGGGGACCTGGCTGCGGTGCCGGGCGGACGGCTCGGTGCAGCGCGGCCGGTTCTGGGACCTGCGCGAGGTCGCCGCCGAGGGGCAGGAGCGGGCACGGTCCGGTGATCTGCCGGACCTGGCGGCCGTGGTGGAGGAGTCGACGCGGCGTCATCTGCTGTCCGACGTGCCGGTGGCGACGTTCCTGTCCGGCGGGCTGGACTCCAGCTATCTGACCGCGCTGGCGGCCCGGGACCGGCCGGGCATCCCCGCGTACACGATCGGGTTCCGGGCGGAGGACGCGCGGTTCGAGGCGATGCCGGACGACCTGCGCTACGCCCGCCGGGTGGCCGAGCGGTTCGGTGTGGACCTGCGGGAGATCGAGATCGCCCCGGACGTGCTCGACCTGCTGCCCCGGATGACGTACCACCTGGACGAGCCGGTCGGTGACCCGGCGGCGATCAACACCTTCCTCATCTGCTCGGCCGCCCGGGAGGCCGGGGTGAAGGTGATGCTGTCGGGGATGGGCGCCGACGAGCTGTTCGCCGGGTACCGCAAGCACCTCGCCAACCTGATCGCGGTGCGCTACCGGCACGTTCCGGGGCCGGTGCGGCGCGGGGTGGCCTCCGCCGTGGACCGGCTGCCGGTCGCCACCAGCCGTCGCGGACTGCGGTCGGTGCGGTTCGCGAAGCGGTTCCTGTCCTTCGCGGGCCTGCCGGAGGAGACGGCGTTCCGGCGCAGCTACACCCTGTACGACCGCCAGGAGCTGGCCGGTCTGCTCGACCCGGACCTGGCCCCGGCGGTGGACGACGTGCTGGCCGAGCACGCGGACGTCTATCAGGACAACGAGCTGGACGACTTCGTCAACCGCATGTGCCTGGCCGACGCCCGGATGTTCCTGCCGGGCCTCAACCTCGCCTACACCGACCGGTCGAGCATGGCCGCGTCGACCGAGGTGCGGGTGCCGTACGTGGACGTCGAGGTGGTCAGGGCGGCGTTCGCCGTCCCGGGCGCCCGCAAGATCGCCGGACGGCAGGGCAAGGCGGTGCTGAAGGAGGCGGCCACGACGGTGCTGCCGCGGGAGATCGTGTACCGGCCCAAGGGCCTGTTCAGCGCCCCGCTGCGGGCCTGGATGAGCCGGGACCTCGCGCCGCTGGTGCGCGAGGTGGTGAACGACGGCCTGCTGGTCCGCTCCGGTTTCCTGCGCCGGGAGGCGCTGGCGCGCATGGTCGCCGAGGACGCGGCCGGGCAGCGGGACTTCTCCAAGCATCTGTGGCACGTGCTGACCCTTGAGTACTGGTACCGCGACGCGACCTCCAGGGCCGGCCGGAACTCCCCCACCTCGACGGCGTAGAGACAAGAGGAACTCCGTGAAACAGGTAGTGCAGAACTACAAGAGCGGTGAGCTGGCGCTGCTCGACGTGCCGGAACCGGGCTGCAAGCCGGGCGGGGTGCTGGTGCGCACCGCCTTCTCGCTGATCTCCACCGGCACCGAGCTGATGAAGGTGTCCGAGGCCGGCATGTCGATGCTGGGCAAGGCGCGTTCGCGGCCGGACCAGGTGGCGAAGGTCGTGCAGAGCGTCGCCGCGAACGGGGTGCCCGCCACCTACCGCAAGGTGATGGGCAAGCTCGACTCGTACACGCCGCTGGGCTATTCGCTGTGCGGGGTGGTGGAGCAGGTCGGCGCCGGCATCGACGACGTGAAGGCCGGCGACCTGGTGGCGTGCGCCGGCAACGAGCACGCGCTGCACGCCGAGCTGAACTGGGTGCCGAAGAACCTCTACGTGCCGGTCCCCGACGGCGTCGCGCCCCGGCACGCGGCGTTCGGCACGGTCGGGTCGATCGCGTTGCAGGGCGTGCGGCAGGGCGAGTCGAGGCTCGGCGAGGTGGCGCTGGTCATCGGTCTCGGGCTGATCGGGCAACTGGTGGTGCAGCTGCTGAACGCCTCCGGGGTGCGGGTGGTCGGCGTGGATCCCGATCCGGCGCGCTGTGAGCTGGCCGAGCGGCTGGGGGCGGCGGCCTGCGGGGACCCCGGGTCCGCGAGCGTGGAGAGCGCGGTCGCCGAACTCACCGGCGGCATGGGCGTGGACCAGGTGTATCTGGCGGCCGGCGGGAGCAGCAACCAGCCCGTCGAGCTGGCCGCGCGGCTGTGCCGGGACCGCGGCCGGGTGGTCGACATCGGCAAGTGCCGGCTCGACCTGCCGTGGAACGCGTACTACGAGAAGGAACTCGACGTCCGCTTCTCCCGCAGCTACGGCCCGGGCCGCTACGACCCGGAGTACGAGCTCCAGGGCCGGGACTACCCGATCGGCTACGTCCGCTGGACCGAGCGCCGCAACCTGGCGTGCTTCCTGGACCTGATCGCCCGCGGCCGGGTCGACGTGGAGCCGCTGGTGTCGCACGTCTCCGGCTTCGAGGACGCGGTGGAGACGTACCGGCGCCTGGAAGACGGCGAGTTGAAGGCCGTCGCCGTGCTGTTCCGGTACGCCGCACCGGCCGGGGGGACGCCCGTGGAGGAGGCTCCCGAGGTGACCGTGCCGGAGGTGCGGCGGCGGCCCGAGCGGTCGGGGCCCGTCCGGCGCACGGGCACGGTGCGGCTGGCCTTCGTCGGCGCGGGCACCTACGCGTCGTCGATGCTGCTGCCGCACCTGGCCCGCCGAGGCGGAGTGGAGCTGGCCACGGTCGTCACCACGACGGCGCTGTCCGCGGCCAACGCGCAGCGGAAGTTCGGCTTCTCCGAGGCCACCACCGACCTGGACGCGGTGCTCGGCGACCCGGCCGTGGACGCGGTGTGCGTGGTGACCCGGCACAGCTCGCACGCCGAGCTGACCCGGCGGGCGCTGCTGGCCGGCAAGGCGGTGTTCGTGGAGAAGCCGCTGGCGCTCTCCGAGGAGGAGCTGGCCTCCGTGCTCTCGGCGGTGGAGGAGTCCGGCAACGACCGGATCCAGGTGGGCTTCAACCGCCGGTTCGCCCCGCTGCTGCGGGAGGCCCGGGAGCGGTTCGGGGGCCGGTCCGGCCCGGCGAGCCTGCGCTACCTGGTCAACGCGGGCCGTCTGGACCACGGGAGCTGGTATCTGCGCCAGGACACCGAGGGGTCGCGGTTCGCCGGGGAGGGCGGGCACTTCGTCGACACGGCGAGCTGGCTGCTCGGCGCCGACCCGGTGTCGGTGTACGCGGTCGCCCCGGACGGCAACGAGGACCTGCAGATCGTGCTGCGCTACCCGGACGGGTCCACGGCCACGATCAGCTACGTCACGTCCGGGCCGTCCTCCTTCCCGAAGGAGACGCTGGACCTCATCGCGGACAACAAGGTGCTGCGGCTGGACGACTTCGTGCGGGCGGCGGTCCACGACGGCCGCCGCAGGCAGTGGGTCGGCTCGCGACTGCCGAAGGCCCGGGACAAGGGCCAGTCCGCGGAGCTGGCGGCGTTCGTGAAGGCCGTGCGCACCGGCGGGCCGATGCCGGTGCCGCTGGAGTCGCTGGTCGCCACCACGACGGCCACGCTCGCCGTCACGACCGCCCTGGCGAGCGGCGTGCCGGTCACGCTGGCGGGGGCGCGATGACCATGAGCGCGGGGTGGTACCTGCGGCGGCTGTCCCGGATGGGGCCGCGGGAGGCCGGCGGCCGGGCGGCCGACGCGGTGCGCCGCCGGCGGTGGCGGTCGGGGGTGCCCGGACGGCCGCCGGTGAGCGGCGCCCGGTTCACGGCCGTGCTGCCGGCGGACGCGCTCGGCGCGGTGGCGCCGGACGCGGTGAAGCGACTGGTCGCCGAGGCGGACCGGCTGATGGCCGGGCAGGCCGAGTACTTCGGGGTGACCCGCGACGACATGGCCGGCCCGGACTGGCAGTTCGACCCGAGGACCGGCCGCCGGGCCCCGCTCGGGTACGCCTTCGACGTGCCGTACCGCGACGAGGACGCGGTCGGTGACATCAAGCAGATCTGGGAGCCGTCCCGGCACCAGTACCTGACGGTGCTGGCCGCCGCGTACGCGCTCACCGGCGACGACCGGTACGCGGAGCGGGTGGCCGCGCATCTGCGGTCCTGGTGGGAGGCCAACCCGCCGCTACGGGGCGTGCACTGGGTCAGCGGCATCGAGCTGGGCATCCGCCTGGTGTCGTGGGTGTGGGTCCGCCGGCTGCTGGACGGCTGGGCGGGCGCGCCCGCGCTGTTCGAGGAGAACCCGGTGGCGCTGGACCAGATCTGGCACCACCAGCGCTGGCTGGCCGCCTTCCCCAGCCGGGGGTCGTCGGCGAACAACCACGCCGTCGCCGAGGCCGCCGGGCAGCTCGCCGCCTCCTGCGCGTTCGACTGGTTCCCGTACTCGCCCCGGTGGCGGGCGGACGCGCTGCGCGACCTCGACCGGCACCTGCGCGCCAACACCTTCCTGTCGGGGCTCAACCGTGAGCTGGCGACCGAGTACCACGGGCTGGTCCTGGAGCTGGGTCTGGCCGCGCTGGCCGAGGCGGACGCGGCGGGCGCCGGGGTCCCGGCGACGGTGCGGCTGGTGCTGCTGCGGATGACGGACGCGCTCGCGGCCGTCGTCGACAACCGGCTGCGTCCGCCCCGCCAGGGGGACGCGGACGACGGGCACGGGCTGGTCGTGGACGGCGCGGGCACCGACCGCTGGGGGTCGCTGCTGGCCACCGGGGAGGCCGTGTTCGGCCGGCTCGACTGGTGGCCGCGGGTGTCCGGCACCGACGTCCGCACCCCGCTGCTGACCTCGCTGGTCCGGCCGTACGGGGCGACGGTGGCGCGTCCGGTGAGCCGGCCGGCGCACTTCGCGGACGCGGGACTCACCGTGCTGCGGGGTCCCGGGGAGATCTGGTGCCGCTGCGACGGCGGGCCGCACGGCTTCCTGTCGATCGCGGCGCACGCCCACGCGGACGCGCTGTCCGTGGAGGTGCGGCACGACGGGGTGGACGTGCTGGCCGACCCGGGCACGTACTGCTACCACGGCGAGCCCCGGTGGCGGAGCTACTTCCGCTCGACACTCGGCCACAACACGCTCGAGGCGGACGGCCGCGACCAGTCGATCTCCGGCGGGCCGTTCCTGTGGACCCGGCACGCCCGCACCCAGGTGCTGGCCGTGGACACCTCCGGCACGCGGGCGGCCCGCTGGTGCGCCGAGCACGACGGGTATCTGCCGCTGACCCACCGGCGGCAGGTGGAAGTGGTGCACGACAGCGCGGAGGTGAGGGTGGTCGACACGGTGAGCGGCGACCGCCGGAAGGTGCGGCTGGCGTTCCACCTCGGACCGGCGGTCACGGCGCAGTTGGAGGGGCACCGGGCGCGGCTCACCTGGGACCGGGACGGCGAGCCGCGCTCGGCGACGCTCGACCTGCCGGCCGGTCTGGTCTGGCGCGCGCACCGCGGCGAGAGCGACCCGCCGCTCGGCTGGTACTCCCCCGGCTTCGGCCGCAAGGAGCCGAGCACCACGCTGGTCGGCAGCGGACGCGCCGACGGGACGGCCGAGTTCACCACCGTCCTCGGGTTCGGCGGCTAGGGGGTCTGCGATGGGTCTCCGCGGAGGAGGAAGCGTGCGCCGCGCCCGGGGAGGGCCGCGGCGCTGGACGGCCGCGGCCGCACTGGCACTGGCCCTGCTGGTGACCACCGGCTGCGACAGCGAGCCGGACGCCACACCGCGCACGAACGGCACCACGAGGCCGGACGCGAGGACGCAGCCGGAGGACTCCGCGGAGCCGTCCCGGGCCGTGGCGCGGGTGTGTGCCAAGCCGGCCACCGGGCCGGCGAAGGCACCGTCCGGGGCGGTGACCGTCGACGCGGCCGTCCCGGGCGACCTGGCCGCGAAGACCAAGGCGAGCCCGGCCGGCACCACGTTCTGGCTCCGGCCCGGCAGACACCGTCTCGACGCCGACCGTTACGCCCAGGTCGTGCCCAAGGAGGGCAACACGTACGTCGGCGCGCCGGGCGCGGTGCTCGACGGCCGCCGCACCAACCAGTACGCCTTCGGCGGCACCGCGCGGGCCGTCACCCTCTCGCACCTGACCGTGCAGGGGTTCGTCGCGCCGCACGACGAGGGCGTGGTCAACCACGACTCGGCCGACGGCTGGGTGATCGAGCACTCCAGGATCCAGTTCAACTCCGGCGCCGGACTGATGGCCGGCTCCGGTCAGCAGGTGCGGTCCAGCTGCCTGCGCGGCAACGGGCAGTACGGCATGAACGCGTACAAAGGGTCGGGGCAGTTGCGTGATCTGGTGCTGGAGGGCAACGAGATCACCGACAACAACCGGCACGACTGGGAGCGGAAGCGGCCCGGCTGCGGCTGCACCGGAGGCGTCAAGTTCTGGGCCGTGGACGGCGCCGACGTGCGCGGCAACTGGGTGCACGACAACCGCGGCACGGGCCTGTGGGCGGACACCAACAACAACGACTTCGTGATCGAGGGCAACGTCCTGGAGGGCAACGACGGGGCCGCGCTGATCTACGAGACCAGCTACAACGCGGTGGTCCGGGACAACACCATCCGGCGCAACAACTGGGTCGAGGGCCGCCGGTCCGCCGAGCGCGGCGACAGCTTCCCGTTCGCCACCGTCTACGTGTCGGAGTCCGGCGGCGAACCCCGCGTGAAGGCGCGCACCGACCGCTTCGAGATCAGTGGCAACCTCTTCGAGGACAACTGGAACGCGATCACCCTGTGGGAGAACGCCGACCGGTTCTGCAACAGCCCCGCCAACACCTCCTCGGGCGACTGCACGCTGCTGGTGGAGGACATCGACCGGTGCGCTCGGCCGGGGATCGCCTCCGCGCCGCTGTACTCCGACTGCCGGTGGCGGACCCAGCGGGTGGACATCCACCACAACCGCTTCCTGCTGGACAAGTCGGTGGTGGACTGCGCGCGGCTGTGCGACCGCATGGCGGTGCTCGCCAACTACGGCACCTACCCGGACTGGTCGCCGTACCAGGGCGAGCGGGTGGCCGAGGCGGTCACCCTGCGGCAGCGCAACCGCTGGCACGACAACGTCTACGTCGGGCCGTGGGCGTTCGTCGCCCAGGACGTCAGCCGGGTCCTCGACTTCGCCGGCTGGCAGGGCGCGCCGTACCGGCAGGACACGGGCAGCACCCTGCGCGACGGGGACGGTGGTTGAGATGCGTGCCGGACCGACGCCGCGGACGGTGGGGACGGTGTGGGGGCTGCTGGTCCTCAACACCCTCGGTTCCACCGGGGCGGAGACGATCGTGCCGCTGCCCCGGTCCCTCATCCAGATGGTGACCATGGGCGCGCTGGTCGCCGCGTTCGCGCTGGCGCTCGCCGTCAACCTCCGGCTGCGAGTGCGGGCCAGCGCCTTCCTGCTGCTGCTCAGCCTGCTGCTGGTGCCGAGCCTGATCTCCAGCGCGGACCTGAGCGCGGGTCTCGGGGCACTGTTCCGCTGCGGGCGGCTGGCGGTGTTCGTCGCCACGCTGTGGCTGCTCAGCCGCTGGTGGGACGGTTCCACGACGTTCGTACGGCACCACATCCGGATGTACTTCGTGGTCCTGTGCTCGGTGGCGGCCGGACTGCTGGTGTCGCCCGGCGCCGCGCTGCCCGACCTCTACGGCGGCCGGCTGGTGGGGGCGCTGTGGCCGCTGACCCCGCCGCAGATCGGGCAGTACGCGGCGGTGGTCGTCGGGCTCGCCGTGCTGCTGCTCCTGGGCGGCCGTACGGACCGCCGGAGCGCCGCGCTGGTGATCGTGCCGTCACTGGCGCTGCTCGCCCTCACCCACACCCGCACGGCCACGATCGGACTGCTGGCCGGACTGGTCGTGGCGATCGGCTCGATGGTGCTGACCAGTGCCGCCGCCCGCCGCTGGTTCGGCTGGGCGGTGCTGTGCGCGGCCGTCGCCGCGGTGGCGTTCGGGTCCCTGCTGCAGGCGTGGTTCCTGCGCGGGCAGACCGAGGAGAACTTCTCCAGCCTCACCGGTCGCGCCAAGGTGTGGGAGGCGCTGCTGGACGCGCCCCGGACGGGCGCGGAGCAGCTGTTCGGTGTGGGGCTCGGGGACAAGTCGTTCGACGGGCTGCCCATCGACAACAGCTGGCTGGCGGTCTACCACGAGCAGGGACTGCTGGGCGTGGGACTGGTGGCGGGGTTCGTGCTGGTGCTGGGCGCGGTCGCGCTGCTGCGCCCGCCGTCGCTCGCGCGGGCCTGCGCGCTGTTCCTCATCAGCTACTGCGGGATCGCGTCGTACACCGAGGCGGGGCTGGGCGACGCCTCGCCGTACCTGCTGCACCTGGCGGTGGCGGCCTCGCTGCTGGTGGCACCCGTCGCCGCCCCGCCCGCGCCCCCGACCGGACCACAGGCGCCGGAACCCGCCCGACGGGCCGTTCCACGGCCCGTCCCCGGAACGGAGGTGGCGTGAGCATGCACGTCATGGTGGTGCACAACCGCTACGCGTCGGCGCAGCCGAGCGGGGAGAACAAGGTCGTCGACCAGGAGGTGGCACTGCTGCGGGAGGCCGGCCACCGGGTCGGGGTGTTCGAGCGGCGCAGCGACGACATCGCCGCCCGCTCGCTGCCCGCCAAGGCGGCGATCCCGCTGCTGGTGCCGTGGAACCCTGCGGTGCGCGCCCGGCTGGCCGAGCGGCTGCGCGCCGAGCGGCCGGACGTGGTGCACCTCCACAACGTCTTCCCGCTGTTGTCACCGGCGGTGCTGGCCGCGTGCGCGGACGCGGGCGTGCCGGCCGTGGCCACGCTGCACAACTACACCCAGGTGTGTCCGCCGGGCACGCTGCACCGGGACGGCTCGCCGTGCACCGCGTGCGTGGGCCGGGCGCCGCTGCCCGCCGTCCGGCACGGCTGTTACCGGGGCAGCAGCCTGGCCACGGTGCCGCTGGCGGTGAGCCTGTCGGTCAACCGGCGGCGGTGGTGGTCGGGTGTGGAACGGTTCTTCTGCATCTCGGCGGCGCAGCGCGAGGTGCTGGTGGGCGCCGGGATGCCGGCCGGACGGCTCGTGGTGAAGCACAACTTCGTGCCGGAGACGGACGTGCGCCGCACCGGCCCGGGCGAGCACCTGCTGTACCTGGGGCGGCTCGCGGAGGTGAAGGGCGTGCGGCTGCTGATGGCCGCGTGGGACGAGCTCACCGCCGCCGGCGGGGTGGGCGTGCCGCTGGTGATCGCCGGCACGGGCCCGCTGGAGGCGGAGGTGGCGGCCTGGGCGGCGGGCCGGGACGACGTGCGTTACGTCGGCCTGTACGACCGGGTGCGGTGCCGGCGGGCCGTGGCGGAGGCGGTGGCCGTGGTGGCCCCGTCCACGTGGCAGGAGGCGTTCGGCCTGGTCGTGGTGGAGGCGATGGCGGCGGGGGTGCCGGCCGTCGCCTCGGGACACGGCGCCTTCACCGAGCTGGTGGAGGACGGGGCGACCGGGCTGCTGCACCGGCCGGGCGACGCCGCGTCGCTGGCCGCCGCGCTGCGCCGGGTCACCGCCGAGGGCGGCCACAACCAGGAGATGGGCCGGGCGGCCCGGCTCCGTTACGAGCGGGGGTTCAGCCCGGAGGTCGGGCTGGAGCGCCTGGTGGAGGGGTACCGCGCCGCGATCGCGGGACACGGCGGGGCGGACGGCCCGTCACGCGGGGAGACGCAGACGGACTCGCGCCGGGGGGACCTGCGCGAGCGGGATGGGGGAAACAGATGACACGTTGCCGACTGTGCGGTTCGACGGCGCTGGAGAGCGTCGTCGACCTGGGGGCCACCCCGCCGTGCGAGAGTTTTCTCGCGGCGGAGCAGCTCGACGCGCCGGAACCGGCGTACCCGCTGCACCTGCGGGTGTGCACCGACTGCTGGCTGGCGCAGATCCCGCCGCTGATCACGCCGGAGGACACGTTCAGCGAGTACGCGTACTTCTCGTCGTACTCCTCCTCCTGGGTGGAGCACGCGCGCACCTTCGTGGCGGACACGGCGGCACGGCTGGGCCTCGGCGGCGACTCCTTCGTGGTCGAGGTGGCGAGCAACGACGGCTATCTCCTGCGGCACGTGGTCGAGCGCGGCATCCGCTGCCTCGGCGTCGAGCCGTCGGTGAACGTCGGCGCCGCGGCGCGGGACGCGGGGGTGCCCACGGTGACGGAGTTCCTCAGCCCGGACACCGGCGCCGCCGTGCGCGCCGAGCACGGCCCGGCCGACCTGGTGGTGGCCAACAACGTGTACGCGCACATCCCCGACGTCATCGGGTTCACCAAGGGGCTGCGCGCGCTGGTCGCCGACGACGGCTGGGTGTCGATCGAGGTGCAGCACCTGCTCACCCTGATCGAGGAGAACCAGTACGACACGATCTACCACGAGCACTTCCAGTACTACACGGTCGCGTCCGCGATCCGGGCGCTGGCGAGCGGCGGGCTGACGCTGGTGGACGTGGAGCTGCTGCCCACGCACGGCGGTTCGCTGCGGCTGTGGGCCCGTCCCGACGAGGTGGCCGGCGAGCCCGGCAGGCGGGTGGCCGACGTCCTGGCCCGGGAGAAGGCCGCCGGGCTCCAGGAGCTGTCCGGGTACACCGAGTTCTCCGCCCGGGTGGCCAAGGTGCGCCGGGACCTGCTGCGGTTCCTGATCGAAGCGGCGGAGGACGGCAGAACGGTCGTCGGGTACGGCGCCCCGGGCAAGGGCAACACCCTGCTCAACCACTGCGGCGTCCGGCCCGACCTGCTGCCGTACACGGTGGACCGCAACCCCTACAAGCACGGCCGGTACACCCCGGGCACCCGCATCCCGATCCTGCCGCCCGACCGGATCGCCGCCGACCGGCCGGACTACGTGCTGGTGCTGCCCTGGAACCTGCGGGCCGAGCTGGTCGAGCAGCTGTCCTTCGTGCACGAGTGGGGCGGCCGGCTGGTCTTCCCCATCCCGGAACTGAGCATTGTCGAGGTCGAGCGATGAAGGTCGTACTGTTCTGCGGCGGTTACGGGCTGCGCATGCGCGCCGGGGCCTCCGACGACGTGCCCAAACCTATGGCGATGGTCGGCCCGCGCCCGCTGATCTGGCACGTGATGCGCTACTACGCGCACTTCGGGCACAAGGAGTTCATCCTGTGCCTGGGCTACGGGCGCACCACATCAAGGACTTCTTCCTCAACTACGAGGAGACCACGTCCAACGACTTCGTGCTGCGCGGCGGGCGGACGGAGCTGCTGTCCACCGACATCGCGGACTGGACCATCACCTTCGCGCAGACCGGCATCGAGTCGCCGATCGGTGAGCGGCTGCGCCGGGTACGGCACCATCTGGACGGCGACGAGATGTTCCTCGCCAACTACGCGGACGTCCTCACGGACGCCCCGCTCCCGGAGATGATCGACCGGTTCTCCCGCAGGGACGCCGGCGCGTCGATGATGGTGGTCCCGCCGCAGTCCTCGTTCCACTGCGTCGAGCTGGGCGAGGACGGCCTGGTGGGCGGCATCACCCCGGTGAGCGAGCTGCCGCTGTGGGAGAACGGCGGCTACTTCGTGCTGCGCCAGGAGGTCTTCGACCACATCCCGGAGAACGGGGACCTGGTCGCCGACGGATGCGCCCAACTGGCCAAGCAGGGCAGACTGGTGGCGCACCAGCACCGCGGCTTCTGGAAGCCGACCGACACCGTGAAGGAAAAGGCCGCGCTCGACGAGGCCTACGCCCGGGGCGACCGCCCGTGGGCCGTGTGGGAAGGGAAGCGGACCGAGGCGGGGGTGGGGACCGCGTGATCCGGCTGGGAACGGGACGTCTGGAGCGGATCGTCGCCGTGGGCGCGCACTGCGACGACATCGCGATCGGCGCCGGGGGCACCCTGCTGTCCCTGTGCCGGGCCCGTCCGGGCCTGCGGGTCGACGCGCTGGTGCTCTCCGGCGGCGGCACGGAGCGTGAGCAGGAGGAGCAGGAGGCGCTCGCCGCCTTCTGCCCGGGCGCCGATCTGCGGCTGACCGTGGACAAGATGCCGGACGGCCGGCTGCCCGCGCACTGGGCGGACGCCAAGGCCGCGGTCGAGGAGCTGCGCGCCCGCACCGAGCCCGACCTGGTGCTCGCCCCGCGCACCGAGGACGCGCACCAGGACCACCGGGGCCTCGCCGAGCTGATGACCACCGCGTTCCGCGACCACCTCGTCCTCGGCTACGAGATCGTCAAGTGGGACGGGGACCTGGGCCGCCCGGTGGTGTACCAGCCGCTGACGCCCGGGGCGGCCGAGGACAAGGTCCGGCTGCTGCAGGAGCACTACCCCTCGCAGCGGCACCGGCCCTGGTACGACCGGGAGGCCTTCCTCGGGCTCGCCCGGATCCGGGGCATCGAAAGCAACGCGCGGTACGCCGAGGCGTTCGCCGTCACCAAACTCACTGTCGACCTGGGGGGTTGAAACCTTGCGCGTACTGCTCACCGGACACCAGGGCTATCTGGGCACCGTCATGGCCCCGGTGCTCAAGGCCGCCGGACACGAGGTCGTCGGGCTGGACGCCGGCCTGTTCGCCGACTGCGTGCTGGGGCCGGCGCCCGCGGACCCGCCGGGGACGCGGGTGGACCTGCGGGACGTCACGGCCGACCACGTGGCCGGGGTGGACGCCGTGATCCACCTGGCCGCCCTGTCCAACGACCCGCTGGGGGCGCTGGCGCCGGAACTGACCTACGACATCAACCACCACGCGTCCGTACGGCTGGCCCGGCTGGCCCGCGACGCGGGGGTGCGGCGCTTCCTGTACGCCTCCACCTGCTCGGTCTACGGCGCCGCCGGCGGTGACGAACTGGTCGCCGAGGACGCCCCGCTGCGCCCGGTGACGCCGTACGCCGAGTCCAAGGTGCGGGTGGAGGACGACCTGCACGAGCTGGCCGACAGCGGTTTCAGCCCGGTGTACATGCGCAACGCCACGGCCTTCGGGTACTCGCCCCGGCTGCGCGCCGACATCGTGCTGAACAACCTGGTGGGTCACGCCCTGCTCTCCGGGGAGGTGCTGGTGCTCTCCGACGGCACCCCGTGGCGTCCGCTGGTGCACGCCGCGGACATCGCGCGGGCCTTCGCGGCCGCCCTGGAGGCCCCGCGCGAGGCGGTGCACGACCGGGCGTTCAACATCGGCAGCGAGACCAACAACGTCACGGTCGCGGAGATCGCGCAGCAGGTGGCGGAGGCGGTGGACGGCTCCAAGGTGGTCATCACCGGGGAGACGGGCGCCGACCCGCGCTCCTACCGGGTGGACTTCTCCCGGTTCCGGGCGGCGATCCCCGGGTTCCGGTGCGAGTGGACGGTGAAGCGGGGCGCGCTCGAACTCGCCGACGCCTACCGGACGCACGGGCTGACCCGGGAGGCGTTCGAGCAGCGGTTCACCCGGCTGGCCGTGCTGCGCGCGGCGTCCGACGCGGGCGAGGTCGACGGCACCCTGCGGTGGCGGTCGTGACCACGCCCGGCGAGGAGATGCACGCCCTGGTGCGGCGGTTGTACCCGCTGTGCCGGAGCATCACCGGCGACGGGGTGCGCGCCACCCTGGACGTCGTCGGTGAGCACCTGCCGCTGGAGGTGCACGAGGTGCCCACCGGCACGCAGGTGCTCGACTGGACGGTGCCGCAGGAGTGGAACATCCGGGAGGCGTGGATCGCCGACCCCTCGGGCCGGCGGGTCGTCGACTTCGCCGACTCCAGCCTGCACGTGCTGGGCTACAGCGTGCCGGTGTCGGCGAGGATGCCGCTGTCCGAGCTGCGCCCGCACCTGCACACGCTGCCGGACCACCCGAAGTGGATCCCGTACCGCACCAGTTACTACAAGCCGGACTGGGGCTTCTGTCTGACGCAGGAGACCCTGGACGCGCTGCCGGACGGCGAGTACGAGGTGCGCATCGACTCCACCCTCGCCGACGGGCACCTCACCTACGCCGAGCACGTGGTGCCGGGGCAGGTGTCCGACGAGGTCGTCGTCTCCAGTCACGTCTGCCACCCGTCGCTGGCCAACGACAACCTGGCAGGCATCGCGGTGGCGGCGTTCCTCGCCCGGTCGCTGGCGGAGCGCACGCCGTACCACACCTACCGGTTCCTGTTCGCGCCCGGCACCATCGGGGCGATCACCTGGCTGGCCCGCAACGCCGGGCGGGTGGAGCGGGTGAAGCACGGGCTGGTGCTGGCCTGCGCCGGCGACCGGGGCGCGCTGACGTACAAGCGGAGCAGGCGCGGGGACGCGGGGATCGACCGGGTGATGCGGCATGTGCTGGAGACCTCCGGACGTCCGCATTCGATACGGGAGTTCACGCCGTACGGCTACGACGAGCGGCAGTTCTGCTCGCCGGGCTTCGACCTCGGTGTGGGCTCGCTCAGCCGGACCCCGTACGCCGGCTATCCCGAGTACCACACCTCGGCGGACGACCCGGACTTCGTCTCCCGGAGGCGATGGAAGACACCTCGCCGTGTGCCGCGAGGTGTTCTCGGTGCTGGACCGCGACCGGCGGTACGTGAACCTCAGCCCGTACGGGGAGCCGCAGTTGGGGCGGCGCGGGCTGTACGAGGCGCTGGGCGGCCGCAGCGACGCGCAGGAGGCCCAGATGGCGATGCTGTGGGTGCTGAGCCTCTCCGACGGCGAGCACGGGCTGCTGGAGGTGGCCGAACGGTCCGGTCTGCCGTTCGACACCGTGGCCGCCGCGGCCGACGCCCTGCACGGGGCCGGACTGGTCAAGGTGTGAGACGGATGGCCACCGAGGGGGACAGGACGACGGCGCCGCCGCGGCCGGCCCGCACCGTGACGCGGGCCGTCGCGGGGCGGCTGTCGTGGGGACTGGCCGACCAGGCGGCCTCCAGCCTGTCCAACTTCGCCGTGGGCGTGTACGTGGCGCGCTCGCTGGGACTGACCGCGTTCGGCGTGTTCAGCCTGGCCTGGGTGACCTACGGCGTGGTGCTCAGCGTCTCCCGGGGAGTGGCCACCGACCCGCTCGTGGTGCGCTTCAGCGCCGTCGCCGAAGCGTCCTGGCGGCAGGCGGTGGCCCGGTCGACGGGCACCTCGCTGGTCGTCGGCGCCGGCGTCGGGACGCTGTGCCTGGCGTTGTGGCCGCTGCTCGGCGGCAGCGTGGGCGCCGCGTTCGCCTGCCTCGGCGTCGTCCTGCCGGGGCTGTTGCTGCAGGACGCCTGGCGGTACTCGTTCTTCGCGGCCGGCGTCGGCCGGAAGGCGTTCGTCAACGACGTGGTGTGGGGCGTGGCGCTGATCCCCGCCATGGTCGTGGCGGCCCAGGTGGGCACCGTGCCCGCGTTCGTGCTCGCCTGGGGCGGGTCGGCCGCGGTGGCGGGCGCGTACGGCTGGCTGCAGTCCGGCATCCGGCCGCGGCCCGCCGGGGCGCGGCCGTGGATCCGCGACCACCGTGACCTCGGCCTCCGGTACCTGGTCGAGAACACGTGCGTGAGCGGCGCGAGCCAGCTGCGCGCGTACGGGCTCGGCGCGATCGTCGGCGTCGGCGCGGTCGGTGTCGTCCGGGGCGCCGAACTGCTGCAGGGCCCGTTCACGGCGGTGCTCATGGGGCTGACGCTGGTCACCGTCGCGGAGGCGGCGCGCATGCTGCGGCAGGCCCCGCACCGGCTGGGCCGGTTCTGTCTGCTCCTGGGCGGCGGCCAGGCGGTCGCCGCCCTGCTGTGGGGCGGCGTGCTGCTGCTGATGCCGGACCGGGCGGGCGAGCTCGTCCTCGGCGACGTCTGGCCCGCCGCCAAGGAACTCATCGTGCCGGCCACCCTCAGTGTCGCGGGGGCCGGCGTGGGCACCGGAGCGGCCGCCGGGCTGCGCGCGCTCGGCGCGGCCCGGCTCAGTCTGCGGTGCCAGATCTTCGCCTCCGTCTGCTACGTCGGCCTCGGGATCGGCGGTGCGGCCCTCGGCGGCACCGTCGGCTCGGCCTGGGGCGCCGCCGCCGCGTCGGTGTGCGGTTCGGCCGCATGGTGGCTGCATCTGCGGATCGCCCTGCGGGAGCACCACCGGGATTCCCTTCGTGAAGTGAGGACGTCATGACCGCGCAACCCCGGCTGAGCATCGGCCTTCCCGTGTACAACGGCGAGGAGTACCTCGCCGAGTCGCTGGAGGCCCTGCTCGGCCAGACGTACGAGGACTTCGAGTTGGTCATATCCGACAACGCGTCGACCGACGGGACCGAGGACATCTGCCGGCGCTACGCCAAGCAGGACCCGCGGATCCGGTACATCCGGCTGCCCCGGAACATCGGCGCCGCGCCGAACCACAACCACGTCTTCACCGAGTGCCGCGGCGAGCTGTTCAAGTGGGCCTCGCACGACGACCTGTACGCCCGTGACCTGCTGAAGCGCTGCGTGGAGGCGCTCGACGAGCGCCCGGACGTGATCCTCGCGCACAGCGACCAGGCCGTGATCGACGGCGACGGCAAGGTCACGGTGCCCTACGCGTACACGCTCGCCACCGGGTCGCCGCACGCGCCGGAGCGCTTCCGCAGCCTGCTGTTCGAGCCCGGCGGCGACGACTTCTACGGCGTGATGCGCGCCGACGTGCTGCGGCGGGTGAAGCCGCACGACAGCTACCACCACGCGGACCGCACGTTCGTCGCCGAGATCACCCTGCACGGCCCCTTCCACCAGGTGCCGGAGCTGCTGTACTTCCGCCGCGACCACCCCACGCGCGCCGAGCGCGCCAACCCCTCCAAGCGCGCCCGCTGCGTCAATCTCGACCCGCGCCGGGCCGGACCGCTGCACCCGACACCCCGGCTGCTCGCCGAGTACGTCTGGGGTTTCGTGTCGGCGGTCCGACGGGCGCCGCTGTCCGCCGCCGACCGGCGCGCCTGCTACCGGCACCTCGCCGCGTGGGCGACCAGCCGGGTCCGGCCGGGCGCCGGCGAGCGGGTCGAGGACCGGGCCCCGGTGGACCCGGCCGAGCACGCGGTCTCCGTCGACGCCCTGGTCGCCGGACGCGAGAGGGGGGACGCGTGACGTCCCCTCGTGTGGGCATCTTCGGCCTGTTCGGCTCGGGGAACGTCGGCAACGACGGGTCGCTCGAAGCCGTGCTGGACCACCTGCGTGCCGCGCACCCGGACGCGGTCGTGGACGCCCTGTGCGGCGGACCCGAGACCGTCACGGCGCGGTACGGGATCCCGGCGACCCGGCTGCACTGGTACCGCGGCGAGTACCGTACCGCCTCGCGGCTGAAGGACGTCGCGGGCAAGGGCCTGGGCAAGCTCGTGGACGCCTTCCGCATCGCGGCCTGGGTGCGCCGGCACGACGTGGTGGTCGTGCCGGGCACGGGCATCCTGGAGAGCACGCTGCCGCTGAGGCCCTGGGGCCTGCCGTACTCGCTGTTCCTGCTGTGCGGGTGGGGCCGGGTGCTGCGCGCCCGGGTCGCGCTCGTCGCCGTCGGCGCCTCCGAAACCGGCAGCCGGCCGGTGCGGGTGCTGACCCGCTGGGCGGCGCGGCTGGCCGCGTACCGGTCGTACCGGGACACCCTGTCCCGTGACGCGATGCGGGCCATGGGCGTGGACACCACGGGAGACCAGGTTCACACGGACCTGGTGTTCGCCCTGCCGACCCCGCCGCGGGGCGACCTGTCGGGCCCGCCCGGGCCGGTCTGTGTCGGCATCATGGACTTCCACGGCAGCAACGACGAGCGGGACCGGGCGCGGGAGCTGAACAGCCGCTACCTGGACGGCATCACGCGGTTCGTCGGCGCGCTGGCCGCGGAGGGCAGGCCGGTGCGGCTGCTGACGGGTGACGACGTGGACCGGCCGGTGGCCGAGGCGATCATCGAGGCGGTGGACTCGCCGATGGTCACCGCGGCCGCGACGGCGTCCCTGGGCGATCTGATGAAGGAGATGACGGTGGCCGACGCGGTGGTGGCGACCCGGTACCACAACCTGGTCTGCGCGCTGAAGGTCGGCACCCCGGCGCTCTCCGTGAGCTACGCGGCCAAGAGCGACCGGCTGATGGCGGACATGGGCGTGGGCGCCTACTGCCACTCGGCCCGCGAGATCGACGCCGACCGGCTGCTGGAGCAGTTCCGGGAGCTGGAGCGGAACCGGTCGCGGGTGCGGCGGATCCTCGCCGAACGCAACGTGGTGCTCGTGGGGCGGGTCCGGCAGCAGTTCGCCGCGCTGTCCGCCCTGTTACCCGGGTCCGACCCCGCCCCGGCCCCCGCAGGACAGGAGACCCCATGAAGGTGACCGAGGTCCCGGCGATCGCCGGGGCGTTTCTGTTCGAGCCGACGCCGTTCGCCGACGAACGCGGCTTCTTCTGCCGCACGTTCGACGCGGACGTGGTGCGTTCCGCGGGCATCGACCCGGACGCCTTCGTCCAGGACAGCCTGTCCCGTTCGGTGCGGGGCGTGGTGCGCGGGATGCATCTGCGGTCCGGCGCCGGCGAGGCCAAGCTGGTGCGCTGCTCGTCCGGGCGGATCTTCGACGTGGTCGTGGACCTGCGGCCCGGCTCGCCGACCTACCTGGGCCGGGCCACGTTCGAGCTGTCCGGCGAGACGCAGGCGACCCTGTACGTCCCGGCGGGCTGCGCGCACGGCTTCCAGGCGCTGACGGAGACCGCCGACACCTCGTACCGCATCGACCGGCCGCACGATCCGGCCGAGGACGTGACGATCGCCTTCGACGACCCCGAACTGGCCGTCCCCTGGCCGCTGCCGGTCACGACGACGTCCGAACGCGACCGCAAGGCGCCGGGACTGGCCGAGGCGCTGAGGACGCTGGAGGCGCGGCGGGCGGAGGTGAAGCAGGCGTGAGCGGCGAGGAGATGCGGCTGCCCCGGTCGCGGGCGGTCAACGAGCGGCTGCACGCCCTGGTCCCCGGCGGCGCGCACACCTACGCCAAGGGCGACGACCAGTACCCGCAGGACCTGGCCCCGGTCATCAGTCACGGGCGGGGCGCCCATGTGTGGGACGTCGACGGCAACCGCTACATCGAGTACGGCTCGGGGCTGCGGTCGGTGAGTCTCGGCCACGCCCATCCCCGGGTCCTTGAGGCGGCACGGAGAGAACTCGACCGCGGCAGCAACTTCGTGCGGCCGTCCGTGGTGGAGGCGGAGGCGGCGGAGCGGTTCCTCGCCACGGTGCCGACCGCCGAGATGGTGAAGTTCGCGAAGAACGGCTCGGACGCGACCACGGCGGCGGTGCGCCTCGCGCGCGCCGTCACCGGGCGCGCCCGGGTGGCGCTGTGCGCCGACCATCCGTTCTTCTCCACCGACGACTGGTTCATCGGCACCACGCCGATGTCCGCGGGCATCCCGGCGGAGACCACCGAGCTGACCGTGACGTTCCCCTACGGCGACCTGGCCGCCACGGAGGAGCTGCTCGACCGGCACCGGGGCGAGATCGCCTGCCTGATCCTGGAACCGGCCGCGCAGACCGAGCCGCCGCCCGGCTACCTCGCCGGGCTGCGCGAGCTGGCCGACCGGCACGGTTGCGTGCTGGTCTTCGACGAGATGATCACCGGCTTCCGCTGGTCGGAAGCCGGTGCCCAGGGCCTGTACGGGGTGGTCCCCGACCTGTCCACGTTCGGCAAGGCGCTGGGCAACGGCTTCGCCGTGTCCGCGCTGGCCGGGCGCCGCGCCCTGATGGAGCGGGGCGGGCTGCGTCACGACGACGACCGGGTGTTCCTGCTGTCCACCACCCACGGCGCGGAGACGCACGCCCTGGCCGCGGCGATGGCCGTGCAGGCCACCTACACCGAGGAGGGCGTCACCGCGCGGCTGCACGCGCTGGGCGAGCGGCTGGCCGCCGGGGTGCGGGACGCGGCGGCCGCGATGGGCGTGGGCGACCACCTGGTGGTGCGGGGCCGGGCCAGCAACCTGGTCTTCGCCACCCTGGACGGGCCGGGACGGCCGTCGCAGGAGTACCGGACGCTGTTCCTGCGCCGGCTGCTGACCGGCGGGGTGCTGGCGCCGTCGTTCGTGGTGAGCGCCGCGCTCGACGAGGCCGACGTCGACCGCACGGTGGACGTGGTGGGCCAGGCGTGCGCGGTGTACCGGAAGGCGCTGGACGCGGGCGACCCGACGCCGTGGCTGGGGGGACGGCCGGTGCGGCCGGTGTTCCGCCGACGGGCGTGAGGCGCCGGGTCGTGTGAGGTCCCGTCAGCCTCTCCGGTGGCGGAGGGCGGCGTCGGCCGTGCGGTCGACCGCCCACGCCACCGCCGGCACCACCGCGAGCGCGGTGCCCCAGCCGCCGACGGTGTCGGTCGGGTAGTGCGCTCCGGTGGCGACCTGCGCCCATCCCATGGCGGCCCCGGCGGCCGAGGCGGCGCCCAGTACGAGCGCCGTCCCGGCCGCGGGTCCGAGGCCGAGCCGGCCCGTCGCGAGCAGCGCGACGGTGAGGGCGAACGCGGTGAGGAAGGCGGTGTGGCCGCTCGGGAAGGCGAGGTTGTCGTCGCCGTTGATGGTGCGGGCGGCCAGCGGCTTCAGCAGTTTCGTCACGCCGACGGCGGCACCGCTGCGGCGACGAGCAGCACGGCGGCGCGCTGCCACCGCAGCAGCAGGCAGCCCGTCACGCCGGCCGCGAGCAGGAGCAGGGCGCCCGCCGGGTCGCCGAGGAAGTCCGTCGCGGAGGCGATGTGCCACCACGGGGCGCCGGCGCCGTACGCCGCCTCCCCGATCCGGGCGTCCGTCCGGCCGGGCCCGGCGTCACCGGCGTAACGGACGCCGAGCACGAGGACCATCAGCGCGGCGAGCGCGGCCACGGCCGCGAGCCGTCCGCGGAGCGCCGCCGGAACCACCGGCGGCACGACCGCCCTGCCGTCCGTCACCGTCACCGTGCCGCCACCCCGTGAAACGTCCCTTGTCAGCCTAACCGACGGTGGGATGCGGGGAGTTGGCGGACGGGCGGCGTCAGGGGGCGGGCGGCGCGAAGAGGTGGTACTCGGACACCGTGGTGAACTCCAGGTGCTGGTACAGCGGTTCGCCCGCGGGACTGGCGACGAGGGCCGCGTGGCGCATGCCGCGGTCGCGCCCGGCACGCAGGGCCGCGTCGGTAAGGGCCGCGCCGATCCCGCGGCGGCGGTACTCCTCGGCGACATGGACGAGGAAGATCCCCGCCACGCCGTACGCCGAGATCACCGTGGCGGTCCCGATCACCCGCCCCTCGTCGAGCGCGGCCAGCCGGTCGATGACCCCGTTGTCGGCGCGCCGCGCCTCGATGCGCGCCAGGTCGGGCTCGATACCGGGGACGGCGCCCATCGACCTGCTGTAGACGCGCACCACCTCCGCGAGCAGGCCGGGCCCGGCCTCCGGGACGATCCGTACGCCCTCAGGTGTGCGCGGTGCGGGGCCGAGCCGGTCGAGGGGGCGCGCCATCACCGGGAGGGTCCCCAGTTCGGTCATGCCGTGCCGGGTGAGCGCCTCCCGTGTGCCCACGGGGCTGTCCTGCCCCACCCACCACCACCAGGGCACCCCCGCGAGCGCCTCGCCGGCGGCGGTGACCGCCTCCCCCGCCTCCGCCGGCCGCCGCAGCCGGACCACGCCGTTGAACTGCGGCTGGGCGAGGCCGCTGCGGAAGTGGTCGGTGATGCCCGTCGCCCGCACCTGTTCTCCCCAGCCTGTCAGGTACTGGCGGAAGTTGGCGTACACCCGGTCCAGGAGTCCGGCGTGCCGGGTGTCCGGTCCGGCGTCCGTGCGCACGGTGTCGGTCATGCTCGTCGTCCTTCTCGTCAGCGCCTACGGCGTCACGATGCGGTAGTCCGCCACCGGCCGGTAACCGATGCGCGCATAGAGGCGGTTGCTCACCGGGTTGGACAGATCGGTGAACAGCAGTACGTGCTCCGCGCCCGCGTCGCGCGCGGCGCGGGACACGGCGGCGGTGACCGCCGCGCCGTACCCGCGCCCACGGTGCGGGGGCGGCACGTACACCGGGGTGATACGGGCGGTGGCGGCCACGACGGTGGTCCTGGCGGCCGTCGCGACAGGCTCGTCGTCGACCGACCAGATCCGCCAGCCGCCCTCGGCGATCCGCTCGTCGACGAACCGGTCCAGGTCCGCGCCGAGTGATCCCGCCTCGGCGACGAAGCGGTCGCACCAGGCGCGCAGGAGGGGCCGGTCGTCCTCGGTCGCCACGCGTGCCGCCCCGGGCGGTGCGCCGACGGGCGGGACGAGCCGGTCCAGTCGGTGCAGGCGCAGGCGGGGCCCGGCGCCCGGGGCCGCGCCCGTCTCCTTCTCCCAGGCCGCCTCGAAGGCGCGCACGGACGCCTCGTCGCTCATCAGCCCGGCGTACGGGTGGGCGTGGGTGAGGAGCGACCGGGCCAGGCCGCGCACGGCGTCCGGCGGGAGGGCGGTGGCGACCGTGAGGTGCGGCGTCCCGACGAACGCGGCCGTCACCGGGGCGTCGGACGCCTCACGCCACCAGCCCAGGCGGGCGGCCGTCCCGGCGCCGGCGAGCGGGGCGCGTTCGAGCGAGTCGAGCGCGGACAACAGCATCGTGTGCCGGTCGGGCCGCGCGGAGACGAAGGCGCCGGCCTCCCGCCGGAACAGTCCGGGACTGCCGGTGACGGACCATGCCATCGTCGCGCTCTCCTGCTGTCGGTGCCGGGGTGCGGCGGTCGCCCCCGTGAAGGGTCCGCTGCACGCCGTGGGGGTGTGCACGGCGTACAGCGACCGCCGTCATCCTGCCTCCGGCACGCGTGCCGCGTCCATGTGATAGATGTCTCAGATAATCTATCTATTCCCGACGACCCGCACCCGGCACTCCGGGCGCACGCCCACGCGCGAGGGGCGCGCCGTGCCCCACGGCGCGCCCCTCGTCGGTCGACGACTCCTCAGACCGGATGGTCCGGCTGCTGCTCCGGGGGCTTGCCGCCACCCCGGCCGCCGCCCTTGTTGCCGCGGTCGGTGCCATGGGCGTGGCCGCCGGCGCCCCGGCCGGGCTGGGACGCCTTGCGGGCCTCACTGTCCTGCGGAGTCGCCCCGCCCTTGTCACTGCGCCGCAGCTCCGGCTGTTGCGGGTTCGACATCGGCTTCCTCCTCGAAGTCGCCTGCGTCTCGATTTCCCTGCCGTTCACCGGGTGATTCGTGATCCGGCGCCGAAACACCCGTCCCGGACGCGTCCCCGCATCACTTCTGTCCGGAGCCCTCGCCGTCCCCCGTCCCCGGCTCGGCCATCCGCCGGTGGGCCGCCGCCTTCACCCCGTCCGGCAGCACCTTCCCGGCCAGGCCCTGCGCCTTGGTCATCAGCGACCCGGTGACGGCCTTCTTCTCCCCCTTCACGATCGCCTCGAACGCCTGCCCGGCCACCTGCGCGGGGTCGTCCTTCTTCATGGATCCCATGCGGGTGTCCCCGCTCATGTCCGCGCGGTCGAAGAACTCGGTCTCCGTCGGTCCCGGCATGAAGGACGTGACGGTCACACCGGTGTCCTTCACCTCTTCCGCCAGCGCCTGGGCGAAGGACTGCACGAACGACTTGGACGCGTTGTAGACCGGCTGGAAGGAGCCGGGCATCTGCGAGGCGACGGACGAGGTGAAGGCGAGCCGCCCCTCACCGCGCGCCACCATCGCCCGCAGCAGCGGCTTGGCCAGCCGTACGGTCGCGGTGACGTTGAGGTCGATGACCTCCTGGTCGTCGGTGAGGTCGGTGTCGACGAAGGCGCCGCCCTGGCCGACCCCGGCGTTCAGGGCGGCGACGTCGACTGTCAGGCCGTCGAGCGCGTCCAGGAGCAGGAACCGTCCCTCGCCGGTCCGCAGGTCGGCGCGCACCGCGCGCACCTCCGCGCCCGGCTCCCGCAGCTCCCGGGCGGCGGACTCCAGCTCCTCGTCCTCGGCGTTCACCACGAGGTCGTAGCCGTGCGACGCGAACTGCCGGGCCAGCTCGAGGCCGATGCCGCTGGACGCGCCGGTGATCAGTGCGAGTGGCCGTGTGTCAGTCATGCCGGACGAGTAACCCCGCGGGTCCGCGTCACGCACCCCGCCCGTCGCGGGCGACGTTTCCCGCCCACCGGCGCGGTTACCCGCGCGGTGGTGCGCCCCGCACGCCAAGAACCGCGCGCCCCCCACGTCCGGCGCCGGGGACGGTCGTCCGCCGGCGGGAGCAGGAACGGAGCTCGCATGGCCAGCACGAAGGTGTCCGACTTCATCCTCCAGCGCCTGCGCGACTGGGATGTCGACCATGTCTTCGGCTACGCGGGCGACGGGATCAACGGGCTGCTGGCCGCCTGGGGCCGCGCCGGCAACAAGCCGAAGTTCGTGCAGGCACGGCACGAGGAGATGGCCGCCTTCCAGGCGGTCGGGTACGCGAAGTTCTCGGGCAGGGCCGGCGTGTGCGCGGCGACCTCGGGTCCCGGCGCGATCCACCTGCTGAACGGGCTGTACGACGCCAAGCTGGACCACGTGCCGGTGGTGGCGCTGGTCGGGCAGACCAACCGCAGCGCCATGGGCGGCTCCTACCAGCAGGAGGTCGACCTCGCCTCGCTCTTCAAGGACGTGGCGTCCGACTTCTGCGAGACGGCGACGGTCCCCGAGCAGCTGCCGAACCTGGTCGACCGGGCCTTCCGCACCGCGTACGCCCGCCGCACCGTCACCGCGATCATCCTCCCCGGTGACGTGCAGGAACTGGACTACAGCCCGCCCACGCACGCCTTCAAGATGGTGCCCTCCAGCCTCGGCCTGGGCCGGTCGGCGCCGGTCCCCGCGGACGAGGACCTGCAGCGGGCCGCCGACGTGCTGAACGCGGGCGAGAAGGTCGCCGTCCTGATCGGGCAGGGCGCGCGCGGCGCCCGCGAGGAGGTCGAGCGGCTGGCGGACGTGCTGGGCGCCGGGGTGGCCAAGGCGCTGCTCGGCAAGGACGCCCTGCCCGACGACCTGCCCTACGTCACCGGCTCCATCGGGCTGCTGGGCACCCGCCCCTCCTACGAGCTGATGCGGGGGTGCGACACGCTGCTGATGATCGGCTCCAGCTTCCCGTACACGCAGTTCCTGCCGGAGCTGGACCAGGCGCGGGCCGTGCAGATCGACATCGACCCGCACATGATCGGCCTGCGTTACCCGAACGAGGTGAACCTGGTCGGCGACGCCCGCGAGACCCTGCGGCGGCTGCTGCCGCGCCTGCACCGCAAGGAGGACCGGACCTGGCGGGAGGGGGTCGAGAGGAACGTCGCCCGCTGGTGGGAGGTGATGCAGCGGCGCGCCGCCGTCAGCGCCGACCCGGTCAATCCGGAGTACGTGGTGCACGCCCTGGACGGCCGGCTGCCCGACGACGTGATCCTCGCCGCCGACTCCGGTTCGGCCGCCAACTGGTACGCCCGGCACCTGCGGCTGCGCGGCCGGATGCGCGGCTCGCTGTCCGGCACCCTCGCCACGATGGGCCCCGCTGTGCCGTACTGCATCGGTGCGAAGTTCGCCCACCCCGACCGGCCGGCCGTCGCCCTGGTCGGGGACGGGGCGATGCAGATGAACGGGATGATGGAGATGGTCACGGCCGCCAAGTACTATCGCGAGTGGTCCGACCCGCGGCTGATCGTCGCCGTGCTGAACAACGGCGACCTGAACCAGGTGACGTGGGAGATGCGCGCCATGTCCGGCGCCCCGCAGTTCGAGGAGTCGCAAGCCATCCCGGACCTCCCCTACGCGGACCTCGCCCGGAGCATGCGCCTGGACGGCGTGCGGGTCGAGAAGCCCCGGCAGGTCGAGGCCGCCTGGGACCGGGCGTTCGCCGCCGACCGGCCGTTCGTCATCGACTTCCGCACCGACCCGGCCGTCCCGCCGGTCCCGCCGCACGCCTCCCTGGACCAGATCGAGGCGGCGGCCGGCGCGATCCTCAAGGGCGACAGCGACCGCGGTTCCATGGTCAGGCAGGGCCTGAAGGCCAAGGTCCAGGAGATGCTGCCGGGCACCCGCCACCGCTCCGACCGCCCCGGCGCCGGACCGGACGACAGCGCCGGGGGCGGCGGGTGACGCCCCGGGCGCCCGGAGTGACGCCGTGACCGTCGCCGTGGTCCTGTTCACCGCGGACCTGCGCCTGCGCGACCATCCGCCGCTGCACGCGGCGCTGCGGTCGGCGGACGAGGTGGTGCCGCTGTTCGTGCTCGACCCCGGCATCCACGCGGCCGGCTTCGACGCGCCGAACCGGCGGGCCTTCCTCGCCGACTGCCTGGGCGACCTCGACGACGGCCTGCGGCGCCGCGGCGGCCGGCTGGTGGTCCGCTCCGGGCCGGTCGTCCGGGAGGTCCGCGCGGTGGCCGCCGCGTGCGGGGCCACCGAGGTGCACCTGGCCGCGGGCGTCACCGCGTACGCCCACCGCCGTGAGGAGCGGCTGCGCCGGGAGCTCGGCACCGCCGGCGTGGCCCTGCGGGTGCACGAGGCGGTGATCACCGCCGTCGCCCCGGGTGCGGTGACCCCGGCCGGCTCGGACCACTTCGCCGTGTTCACCCCGTACTCCCGTCGCTGGTCCGAGCAGACACTCCGCACACCCCTCGCGGCGCCCCGCGCCGTCCGTGTCCCCGACGGGGTGCACGGTGAGCCGCTGCCCGGCCGCGCGGACGGGTCCGGCACCTCCCCCGGTCTGCCGCCGGGAGGGGAGACGGCCGGCCGGGACCGGCTCGCGCGGTGGACGCGCTCCGGGGGCCTGGACGCCTACGAGGAACGGCACGACGACCTCGCGGGCGACGCGACCTCACGGCTGTCGCCCTACCTCCACCTCGGGGCGCTCTCCGCGGTCGAGGCCGTCCACCGGGCACGCGCGCGGGGAGGTCCGGGCGCGGAGGCCTTCGTCCGTCAGCTGTGCTGGCGGGACTTCCACCACCAGGTGCTGGCGGCCCGGCCCGAGGCGTCCTGGCGGGACTACCGCACACGGGACGACCGGTGGCGCGGCGAGGACGACGCCGCCGGGGACATCGCCGCGTGGCGGGACGGGCGGACCGGCTACCCGATCGTCGACGCGGCCATGCGCCAGCTGCGTCACGAGGGCTGGATGCACAACCGGGCGCGTCTGCTGACGGCGAGTTTCCTCACCAAGACGCTGTACGTCGACTGGCGGATCGGCGCCCGGCACTTCCTGGACCTGCTCGTGGACGGTGACATCGTCAACAACCAGCTCAACTGGCAGTGGGCCGCCGGCACGGGCACCGACACCCGCCCCCACCGGGTCCTCAACCCCACGGTCCAGGCCAAGCGGTTCGACCCGGACGGAGCGTACGTACGCCGCTGGGTCCCGGAACTCGCGGACGTCGACGCCGGGCGGATCCACGAACCGTGGCGCCTCCCGGAGGACCGCCGCACGGCACTCGCCTACCCGCCCCCGATCGTCGACCTCGCCGACGCCCTCACCCGCTTCCGGCATGCGCGGGGCCGTGACTGAGGGGCGAGACCCTCACGGTCCGTGTGCCCCCGGGGGGCGTCGGCTCGGGTGCCCCGCCCGTCAGTTCGTTCGTCCACGAGGGTGGACAGCCACAGACAGCGCCGGTCGAGTCCGGCGGGCCCCTGCATGGGGTGGACGAGAGCCACGTTCAGGGTGCCCGCGTCGGCCGTGAACCGCTCGGGGGCGCGGAGGCGGGGCGACGGCCTGTGCCTGGCCCTCATGATGACGGCCCGTCCGCCTCGCCCCGACCCGCGGTTCGCCGGCGGGGAGCACCGCGGGACCCGCCCCTGCGGGCAGGTCCCGGGGTCTGTCGGCCGAGGTCAGCCGCTGACCGTGATGGTCGAGCTGCCGCTGCTCTGGTAGCCCTCGGTCGCCATGATCATGTAGTACCTGAACTGGCCGAGGTTCATGCCGCGCGCGCCCAGGCGTCGAAGTGGTTCCCGGTGGTGATGGTCCCGGAGCCACTGGTCACCTTCTGCTGCCGGACGCTCCAGTACTGGTCGAAGGTGCGGGTGCCCTCGACGGAGGGGGCGTTGTACCGGGTCGTCTTGTAGATGTCGTACGTGCCGCCGTCGCTGTAGACGGTGCCCCGGAACTCACCCGTGGGCCGGTAGCTGCCCCAGTTGTCGACGATGTAGTACTCGACCAGGGGGTTCGAGGTCCACCCGTAGAGGCAGCCGTAGCCGTTGCCCGACGGGTTGAAGTAGCCGTTGTAGCGGACCGTCCTGCGTCCGCCGTTGCCCAGCCCTTGCCGGCGACGAAGTTGCCGCAGTTGGTCCACCGGGTGCTGTAGCTGCCGCCGCCGTTGAGCGTCATGGAGACGGAGCCGCCGCCGTCGGTCCAGAACGAGTAGTACAGCCCGTCGTAGCCGGTCTGGTTGGTGGTGATGGTGGTGGCGGCGTGCGCGGTGCCGGGGAGCACCAGCCCCGACGCGGTGGCGAGCGCGGCGGCGCCGGCGCCGGCGCCGACGAGGAAGCCGCGGCGGCTCAGGCCGCTGAAGGGGGCGGGGTTCTGCTGGATCTCGTGCCGCTTGCCGTCCTGGTTCATGCGTCCTCCCGATGAAGGCTGGTGGGGGGCCGGGTGGCTGCTGCCACCCGCTGCCTCGCATGGCCGACCACCCTGCCCGGCGGCCAAGTGACGCCTGGGGCACGGGGGTTGGCTGTCGTGCGGTGGCCACAGTGTTCGTAGAACGACATGAGCGTGTCAACAGTTTCGACGCACTTTCGGAAACTTCGCCGTAACAAGGAACCCCTGAGAGGCCAACAGAATCGCTGGTCAGACCGCAATCGGAGCCACCCACATCCGAACGACGAACCCGTCGTGGAAGTGGTGACCCGCAAGTAGGCGGATCGTCGTCGAAACTTTCGCCACGTCCCGGCGGCAGCACGGAGGAGGCCGGTGACATCCGGCCAGGTCCGGGAGCTTCCTGCGCACCTACCGGGAAACCGGTGACGGTCCCTCCGCCGTGACGACCAACGCCGCCTGGTCGTCGTCGACCGTGTGGCCGCCCATGAAGGCGCGGATGTCCTCCGTCAGGCTCCGTACGACGTCGGTCGCGGTCGGGCGGACCGGGACGGAGGCCAGGGCGCCGGCCAGTCGCTCCTCCCCGTACTGCTCCGTGTCCGCGGCCCGGCATTCGGTGATGCCGTCGGTGTACAGCACCAGGCTCTCCGTGGGGCGCAGCGTGAGGCGGACGGCGTCGAGCGTGGGCGGGATGCCGATGCCGAGCAGACCGCCGGGGACCTCGACCGGAGTCACCGTGTGGCAGGCGTCCAGCAGGAGGGGCGGTGTGTGGCCGGCCCTCACGAGCTCGACGGCGAGTCCGTCGTCGGCCTGCGTGAGATGGCCGTAGACGAGCGTCACGAAGCCGTTGTTCTGCTGGGAGTTGCGGTCGTTCAGCGCTCTGTCGACGGCCTTGACGACGCTGACCGGGTCGTCGAGCAGCGGGGCGACGGCACGGGCGGTGTGACGGACCAGGGCCGTCGTGGTGGCCGCCCTCGCCCCGCGCCCGCAGACGTCTCCGAGGACGAAGGACCAGCTGCCGTCCCCGCGGGGGAAGACGTCGTAGAAGTCGCCCCCGATGTCGAGCCCTTGACCCGCCGGGCGGTAGAGGGCGGCCAGCTGCGCCCCGGGGACGTCGGGCAGGTCCGGCAGCAGCAGGCCGGTCTGGAGGTCACGGGCGAGGGCGGCGCGCTGCGCGTACTGGCGGGCGTTGCGCGCGGCGGAGGCGGCGCGGCGGGCCACTTCCTCCGCCAGGGCGATCCGGTGGCCGCCGAGGGACGCGTCGTCCGTCGCGAACAGGCTCAGGACGCCGAAGGGCCGCTCCCGGTCCATGAGCGGCACGCAGACGTATCCGGTGACGCCCAGTTCCTGCCAGAGTCCGGGACCGACCGGGGTGCGGCGGGCCACCTCGGTGAGGCCGGTGGCCAGGACCCGTGCGACGGCGTCGTCCCCGGTCTCCCTCAGGGCGCCGTGCGAGGCGAGCAGTTCGCGGGCGTGCCCGGTCGTGGCGGCGGCCGCCACCCGGTGCACCCGCCCGGCCTCCAGGACGTCCACCACCGCGAGCGGGGCCAGCGCCGGGACCGCCAGGTCGGCCACCCGTCGCAGGGTCTGCCCTTCGTCCAGCGGGCCGGCCAGCGCGGTGCTGACGTTCAGCAGGAAGGAGAGGTCGTCGCGTGCCGCCTTCTCCCGGGCGTCGGCCGTCCGCCGGGCCTGCTCGGCGTGGTGCCGCTCGATGGCGAGGCCGGCGGTGTCGACGAACAGGCGGGCCAGCGCCAGGTCCGTGTCCTGGGGGGCGCGCGGTGTGCGGTGGTACATCGCGAAGGTGCCCAGCACCCGCCCGTCACGGGCGAGGATCGGGGTGGACCAGCACGCGGCCAGCCCCGCCCGGACGGCCAGGTCACGGAAGTCGTCCCACAGGGGGTCGGTGGCGATGTCGGTGACGATCACCTTGCGGCGCCGGTGGGCGGCCGTGCCGCACGAGCCGGCGCCCTCACCGGTGGCGATGCCGTCGATGGCCTCGTTGTAGAAGACGGGCAGGCTGGGCGCGGCTCCGTGGTGCAGGCGGCAGCCGTCCTCGTCCGCCAGCAGGACGGAGACGATGACGTCGGGAGACAGCTCCTCGATCACCCGGCACATGCCCTCCAGCACCTCGGGCAGCGGCGCCTGGCGGGCGATCTGTTCGAGGAGGGCGCGCTGCTCGGCGGCCAGTCGCCGGGCGTGTTTGGCCTGAGTGGTCTCCACGCCGATCATGCGTACGCCGATGACGTTGCCGCCGCTGTCGCGGCGGGCCTCGTAGGTGAAGTCGACGAACGCCTCACGGGCCTGGCGGCCGACGCCGAGGACGACGCGGGTGTCCCGGCCGACGTGCCGCTCCCCCGTCCGGTAGACCTGGTCGAGCAGCGCGAGGAAGCCCTGGCCCTTCAGCTCGGGCATCAGATCGCCCAGGGGCACACCGGTGCGTTCCCGCCGCTCGCCCCCGATCGCCGTGAAGAACGCCGGGTTCGCGGCCTCCAGCACATGGGCGGGCCCTGCCATGGAGGCGAACAGCGCGGTCGACGTCCCGAACAGCAGCGACAGGTCCTCGTCCGAGGCCCGTGCCGCCGGTGACGGGCGCGTCCCCTGCGGTGACCGCGATTCCCGTTCAGCTCTCATCTCGTCCCTCCGCCGGTGCGTGCACCGCGCCGGCACGCGTTCCCCCCGGCACCGGCCCCCGCCTGCCGCGGGACCCGGTGTCCTGGCCTCCCGGCTGCCCGGGACGCCGCCGGTCATGACGGGGTGTGGCGCAACGAACGCGGAAGCGGCACCCCGGCCGGGCCGTCAGGGACGGCACGTGGAACCGGTCCGCCGGTGAGGGACGGGTCACCGGGACGGGCCGGTGCCGTCGGCGGCATCGCCCGCTGCGAGGGCGGCCAGCGCGTCGGCGACCGTGTCGTGCATGGGGAGCAGCTGGGAGATGCCGGTCATGGTCACCATGCGCACGAGACGGTCGGGAACGCTCGCGATGCGGAGTGACCCGCCGGCCTCCTGGGTGGCGTGCATCAGGACGATGAGGGTGCTGAGGCCGGTGGAATCGACGAAGTCCACCTGGGCCATGTCCAGGACGAGGTGCGGAGCACCTTGTCCCACGGCGGTCAGCGCCTGCGCACGCAGCACGGGCGCGGTGTGCAGATCGACATCTCCGGTGACGACGACGACGGCGGTGCGCTCCCCGGTGTGTCTGATGGTCGTGTCGAGGGTGTCACTCACGTGAGACATCACTCCTGGACGGGCGGCTCTGGTAGGGCGTGGCAGGTACGGCGGCGGGTGTCACCGCCGCACGGGCGCCGGGAGAGGACGGGCAAAGGTGCGCATTCCCCCACCGGGCCGGGTCAACCCTGCGGTCCGTTCCGTGTGCCGGCGCTGTGGACGACGGGGACGAGATCGGCGAGACCCGAGACGGTGAGGACGGGCTCGAGCAGCGGGGGGACGACCAGCTCCAGCCTCTCGGCGTGGGCGAACAGCACGCTCAGCCCGGCGCTGTCGAGGTACTCCACCTCCGTCAGGTCCAGCACGAGGGGGCCCGCACCCCCGTCCAGGGCCTCGGCCAGATGACCGGCGTTGCTCATGTCGATCTCGCCGCTGACGGCGAGACGGACGGTGCCGTCGGGGCTCCGTCCGGGTATGAGCGTGAGCGGGGTTGTCATCAGGCGATCCTCATCTGCATGTCGACGGTGGTGCCGGACGGGCCGGGAGAGACGGTGACGTGCTGCATCAGCGCGTGCATCAGGGACATGCCCCGGCCGCGGTGAGCGTTGATCTCGGGCTGCGGGACCTTCCACCGGCCGCTGTCGGCCACCGTCACGCGCAGGGTGTCCACCAGTGCCACGGCGCGCAGCCGTACGTCTTCCCCGGGGGCGTTCCGATGGCCGTGCTCGATCGCGTTCGCGCACGCCTCACCGGCGGCGACGAGTACGTTCTGCACCGTGTTCGGCGGCAGGTCGCACTGGGCGAGCCAGCTGCGCAGCGCCTTGCGGACGGGTGCCAGCTGGGAGGACTCGGCCGGGAAGGTGATCTCCAGCGGCGCCGGGTGACGGTAGAGCAGCAGCGCCACGTCGTCGTCGTATCCCCCTGCCGGCGCGAGCCGTGACATCACCGTGCTGGCGAGGTCCTCGACCGGCATGTCGCGGCCCTCCTGCATGGCGTCGCCGGCCTGCTCGATGCCAGTGCTGAGGGGACGCCGGCGGCGTTCCACGAGACCGTCGGTGTACAGCAGCAGCGTGGCGCGGGCGGGAAGGGAGCAGGAGGCCTCCGGGCGCGGCCGGCCCGGCCGTACGGCCAGGGGCAGCGCGCGCCCCTCCTCCAGCAGCCGGGTGCTGCCGTCGGAATGCACGAGGATGCCCGGCGGGTGCCCGGCGCTGGAGTAGGTGAGTTCTCCGGTGGCGGGGTCGAGCACACCGCAGAACACGGTCGTGCACAGCGCGCCGGTCACGCTCGCCGCGAACTGGTCGAGCGCCGTCAGCGTCCGGGCGGGGCTGGGGTCCTGGAGCAGCAGTGCGCGGCAGGCGCTGCGCAGTTGTCCCATGACGCTGGCCGCCTCCAGGCCGCGTCCGACGCAGTCACCCACGACGATGCCGATGCGCCCGTCGGGCAGGGCGACAGTGTCGTACCAGTCGCCGCCCACCTCCAGGGGGCGCGTGGCCGGTTCGTACCGCACGGCGAAGCCGTCGGGGAGCTGTGCGGGGCCGAGGATGGCGCGCTGGAGCGCGATCGCGGCCTCGCGCTGCTGGTCGATCTGGTGCGCCCGCACCAGGCCCTGCGCAAGGTGCCCGGCGAGCAGCGACAGCAGCAGCTGGTCCTCGGAGGTGAAGGGCCGGTGTCCGCCCAGGTCGATCCAGAGGGCCAGCGGGCCCCGCGGGTGTTCCAGCGGCACGCCCGCGCCGCTGTCCTCCGTCACCACGGTGAGCGGGGGCCGGCCGCGCAGCGCTTCGAGCAGTTCCCGGCGCTCGGCCGGCAGGTCCGCCCACCGCAGGCCGGGTTCGGTGGCCGTGAGTGAGGGTGTCTCGTCGCTGCCGAAGACGGCGGCCACCACGACGTCCGCGTGCCACAGCGACCGCAGCTGGTCCAGCGCGCCGGACAGCGCCTCGGACATGTTGGAGGCGCGTGACAACGAGGTGCTCAGCGCCGCGAGCGCCGTCTCACGCTGGACGGCGTAGTGCTCGGCGGTGACGTCGCGGAAGGTGCCGACCGTGACCTGGCGCCCCGTGTCGGGGTCCTCGGCCTTGTTGAAGGTCACGGCTATCCACAGGCGACGGCCGTCGCGGCGGGTGACCGGCACGGTGTACGAGCCCTGCCCGTTCTCCAGCAGGCCGGCGAAGGCGGCGCCGACCTCCTCGTGTGCGCCCGGGTCGGTGACCGCGTCCGGCCACCAGGGGTGCACCGGGGTGTACGGCAGGTCCTCGGGACCGTAGCCGAGGATGTCGGTGAAGGCCGTGTTGATCTCCACGACGGCACCGGAGTCGTCGCAGACGAAGAACGCCTCCTGGAGCGAGTCGATGAGCGCGGTGCGCCAGCGCAGGTGGTGACCGCGCAGCCGGGCCAGTTCGACGTTGGCGCGGACCCGGGCGAGCAGCTCGGCGGCGGCGAAGGGCTTCACCAGGTAGTCGTCGGCGCCGGCCTGCAGTCCCTCGATCGACGCCTCCTGCCCGGCCCTCGCCGACAGCAGCAGGACCGGCACGGAGGCCGTACGGGGGTCGCCCCGCAGGCGCGACACCAGCTCCAGGCCGTCCAGCCGGGGCATCATCACGTCGCTGACGACGAGGTCGGGGGTGCGGCGGCGGGCGGCGTCGAGTGCTTCGACGCCGTCGGTGACCGCGGTGACCTCGTACCCCCCGGCGGTCAGGATGCGGGTGAGGTACTCGCGCATGTCGGCGTTGTCGTCGGCCACCAGCACCCGTGCGCTGCGTGTGGTGCCGGCGTCCGACCCGAGCGGGGCGGCGCCCGCCGTCTCCGCGCCGTCGTCGGCCGTGGTGCCCGCCGCGCTCTCCGGGAGCCAGCGGAGCGCCTCGTGGACGTAAGGGTCGGCGGTGGCGGAGGCCGGGGTGCCGGCGGGCGCGGCCACCACGGAGTCGGCGGGCAGGTGCCCGGTGCCGAACGGCAGCCGGATGGTGAAGGTGGTGCCCTTCCCCTCGGCGCTCTCGGCGTCGATCGTGCCGCCGTGCAGGCCGACGAGTTCGCGCACCAGGGCCAGTCCGATGCCGCTTCCCTCGTTCGAGCGGGAGCGGGCGTTCTCGATGCGGTGGAAGCGCTCGAACAGCCGGGGCATCTCCGCCTCCGGCACGCCGGTCCCGGTGTCGGCCACCGTGACCACGGCGTGGGAGCCGGACCGGCGCACGGCGACGCCGACCGTCCCCTCGAAGGTGAACTTCAGCGCGTTGCTCAGCAGGTTCAGGACCACCTTCTCCCACATGGAGCGGTCCACGTACACCGGCTCGTCCAGCGAGGAGCAGTCCACGTCGAAGGTGAGCCCGGCCCTCTCCACGGCCGAACGGAAGACGCTGGCCAGCTCCGCCGTCACGGCGCCCAGTTCGACCGGTTCGTAGGCGGCCTGCATCCGGCCGGCCTCGATGCGTGAGAAGTCCAGCAGCGTGTTGACCAGCTTGCCCAGCCGCAGCCCGTTGCGGTGGATGACGTCGAGCTCGGTCCGTATCTCCTCGCCCGCGTCGGTGAGCCGGGTGCGCAGCTCCTCGACGGGTCCCATGATCAGGGTCAGAGGGGTGCGGAGCTCGTGGCTGATGTTCGAGAAGAAGGTGGTCTTGGCCCGGTCCAGCTCCGCCAGTTCCTCCGCGCGCCGCTGCTGTGCCTCGTAGCTGCGGGCGCTGCCGATGCCGGAGGCGATGTGCCCGGCCGCCAGCTCGATGAACCCGCGGTAGCGCTCGTCCAGCTCGCGGTAGCGGTTCAGGGCGGCCACGAGGAAGCCGTACGGCGCGCTGCCCTGCTGCAGCAGGGGCACGACGAGCGCCTCCGTCGGCGGCTCGGGCCAGTCGCCGCCGGGCAGAGCGTCGAACGGCACGCCGGTCAGCGGGACCACCCGCGCCTCGCCCTCGGCCAGCGCCGCGGCGGGCCAGGGCCCCTCGGAGCCGGCCAGGGGGAGAAGGCGGGGTGCGACGGGCAGGCCGGGTGTGACGCCGGTCGCGCCGGCCAGCCGGGCGTCGTCGCCGTCGAACAGGTAGGTCAGGGTGAAGGGCAGGTCCTTGCGGTTGCGGGACAGCTGCCGGTCGGCGAAGGCCAGCACCTCCTGCTCGGTGCGGATCACGCTCGGGTCGGAGCCCAGGTCACGCAGGGTGGCCATGCGCCGCTCGCCGATCACCCGCTCGGTCTCCTCGCTGACCACGCAGAGCATGCCGACGATGTCACCGGCGTCGTCCCGCAGCGGGCTGTAGGAGAACGTGTGGTACGTCTCCTCGGTGTAGCCGGAACGCTCCAGGAAGAGGAGCAGTCCCTCGTCCCACGTGGCCTGCCCCGTGCCGAGCACGGCCTCGATGCGCGGGCCGATGTCCCCCCAGATCTCCGCCCACACCTCGCTCGCGGGCCGGCCCAGCGCCCAGGGGTACTTACGGCCGAGGGTGTCGCGCCGGTACGCCGCGTTGCAGAAGAACGTCAGCTCCTCGCCCCACGCCATCCACATCGGGAACCGGGAGGAGAGCAGGATGCTGACGGCGGTCTGCAGACTCTGCGGCCACTGCTGCGGCGGGCCGAGCGGTGTGGCCGCCCAGTCCACTTCGGCGAGGTCCCTGCCCACCTCCGGGTCGGCGGTGAACACCTGTGCGCCGACTTCGTCTCGCGACCCGCTCACCGACCGGCCTGCACGCTCCACGCGACACCCTTTCCCTCATGCCGGCCCAAGTCCTCGGCCACGTCCCTGACCTCCCGTGCGGTTCGCCCCGTCACCCCTCGGGATGCGTCCCACCCACGGGCCACCGGTCGCGGGGCTCAGGATAATGGGGGCCGTCACGACACCTGCGCGGGAGGTGCACCGACGGAACACACGACGGCGGTCCGGAGCCGCCCGTCGCCGTCCTCGGCCGCCGCCGACCAGGAGCCCGGAACCGCCCCGAGGACCGTCGTCCTCGTGGGGTGTTTCCGCGCCGGATCACGGCAAACGCGGAGTTTTCCGGGCCGGCCGGCGGAACGGACCCGGCCTCCGTCCACAAGGACACCCCCTCCCGCAGGGGCACCACCTCGCCCTTCCACACCTGCAGCGACAGCGCGCTCACCGGTCAGGCGCCCCTTGCGACATCCGGCGCCCGGACCGCTCACCTTGCACACGGGAGAACGGATCGGCGGGCACCGGCCCGCCGGACACCCAAGACCGCGCACCCCGCCATCGCACTGTTCCGCATCGAAGTTCCGGGCTTCCTCGGGTTGGTCATCGAGGATGACGGTCCGGCAGGCAGCCTCGATCGGGGCGCCCTGGTCGACGAGTTCGCGGGCGCGGACAGCGAGGATCGCGGCCGAAGTACCGAACGCGGACGATCCGAGCGATGCCGGAAGGCGCGAGCCGCCCTGCTCGCGGACGCGGTCGTGGACGGTCGAGGAACGTGTCAGCTGACCCGAAGACCGACCGCGAGCGTCAGTTCGAGGACCCGGTGCGGCGACCCGAGATCCGGAAACAGCTCCCGCAGCTGCGACATCCGGTACCGAACGGTCTGGGGATGGACGAACAGCGCCGCCGCCATCTCGTTCCGCTTGCCATGGTGCAGCAGCCATGCCCGCAACGTCTCCCCCAGCCGCCGCGCGGTCGCGACAGGCAGGGTCTGCAACGGTGCGAGGGCTCGGGCACGCAGGTCCGCGAACGCGTCCACGTCGGCGCTCAGCACCAGCTCGGGCAGGTGGTCCTCGGTGTCGCGGATGTCAGAGGAGAGGGAGCGCGCACGGACGGCACGTGCGTACGAGGCGGAGGCACGCGTCCATGGCCGGGCCGGGCCGACCACGGCGGTGCGGTCGGTCATCTGCCGCAAGAGATGTGATCGGTCGGCATCGGGGACGAGCAGCACGCCGAAGGAGTCCGGCAGATCGTCGAGGACGAGGGTGCGCGGGTCGAGCGCGCGATAGGCAGGCCGGGCCTGGGCGGCGGGCAGCAGGACCGCGGTCAGCGAAACCGGAGGCTGCCACCCGGCCCGTTGAGCGGAGACAAGGAGCACGTCCGGGCTCGCGCCGGCGAGGAGGTCGCGAGCCAGGTGTTCCAGGTGGCGCTCGTGGGCCCGGCCTCGGGCGGCCAGTTCGTCAGCGTGGCCCGCGGCGCTCGCGGCGGAGAGCTCGTCGATGTAGGCGAAGGTCAGCTCGGCGAACTTGGCGACCTCGGCAGCGGGCAGACCCGTGGACACGGCACCCGCTGCCAGGCATCGCCAGGCCACGCGGGCGCCGACGCGGTAGGCGCTGAGCAGGGCGTCCATCGAACGGCCGTCCCGGACCTCGCCGCGGCCCAGCTCGTACGCCGCGTCACCGCCGTCGCCGTGTGTGGCGTTCCCGCTCGCGAGGTCCAGGTAGTGCCCCAGGGCGGTGCGGACGGCTCGGCGGATGGTGGCGCCCATGTGGCCCGACAGGGCGTTGGCGTAGGGAGGGACCTCGTCGATGATCGCCTGGACGACCTCGTCAGCGGTGGTCTTCAGGGCGGCCCGCAGCGCGGTGACCGTCGTCTCATTCAGGGCCAGTTCGCTGGCCCTTTGGATTGCATGGCTCATGTCTTGTTCCCTGCGAACAACTCAGCCGACCAGATTTACGTCTTGCGGTCAGGACTTTACGCCTTGAGGCGCAGCAAGCTGGAGTCATGACGAGTACAGCTCTGCGCAGCAGGGCGTGGAAACTGCTGGAGATGGTCACGACGCCGCTGCTGCCGTCGGACTACCTCGACCTGGTCGGCCCGCTGCGTGCGGGCGCCGACCTGCGTGGGCGCATCGAGGCCGTGCACCCCGAGACGGGTGACGCCGCGACCATCGTGATCAGGCCGGGACGGGGCTGGCGCGGCCACACAGCCGGTCAGTACGTGCGGATCGGGGTCGACGTCGACGGGGTGCGCCTGTGGCGTGCCTACTCGGTCACCTCACCGGCGAACCGCCGGGACGGCCGCGTCACGATCACCGTGAAGGCGATCCCGGACGGCAAGGTCAGCAACCACCTGGTCCGCAGGGCGAAACCGGGCACGCTGATCCAGCTCGACCAGGCGACGGGTGACTTCGTGCTGCCGGAGGCCAAGCTCGCCAAGGTGCTCTACCTGACGGCAGGCAGCGGCATCACGCCCGTGATGGGCATGCTGCGCGACACCGAGTTCGACGACGTCGTCATGGTCCACTGCGCGCCGCGGCCGCAAGACGTGATCTTCCGCGACGAACTGCACGACCTGGTCGCGAAGAAGAAGCTGCGGCTCACCGAGGTGCACACCGACACCGACGGCATGCTCGACATCGCACGTCTCGACGAACTCGTGCCCGACTGGGCCGAGCGCGAGACCTGGGCCTGCGGGCCCGCGGGCCTGCTCGACGCCGCCGAGGAGCACTGGACCGAACACGGCGTGCCGGAGCTTCTGCACACCGAACGCTTCCGCCCCGGCATCGTCGTCGCCGGCGACGGTGGCGAGGTCACGTTCAGCACCACCGGCAAGACCGTCGACGCGGACGGCGCCACGCCGTTGCTGGACGTCGGCGAGGAGGCCGGCGTGCTCATGCCGTCCGGCTGCCGCATGGGCATCTGCTTCGGCTGCGTCACCCCGCTCAAGGCCGGCGCCGTCCGCGACCTGCGCACCGGTGAGATCACCGAGGCCGAGCCGGGCGTCCTCATCCAGACCTGCGTGTCCGCCGCCGCGGGCCCCTGCGACATCGAACGATAGGAACATCTTGACCGCTATCGACCCCACCGCCCACCTGACCGCGGAGCAGATCGAAGAGCTGGGCCGCGAGCTCGACGCGATCCGCGACGAGGTGATCGCCGGCCGCGGCGAGAAAGACGCCGCCTACATCCGCAGGGTCATCTCGGCGCAGCGCAAGCTCGAGCTGGCCAGCAGGGGCGTGCTGTTGTTCTCGTTCTTCCCGCCCGCGTGGCTGATCGGCACCGCCGGGCTGTCCGTGGCGAAGATCATGGACAACATGGAGATCGGCCACAACGTCCTGCACGGCCAGTGGGACTGGATGCGGGACCCGAAGATCCACTCCACCACCTGGGAATGGGATCACGTCTCGCCCTCCGACCAGTGGAAGCACTCGCACAACGAGCTGCACCACACGTACACCAACGTGATCGGCAAGGACAACGACCTCGGCTACGGCATCATGCGCGTCGACGAAGACCAGAAGTGGAGCCCGTTCCACCTCGGCCAGCCGCTGTGGAACTTCATCAACGCCTGCTTCTTCGAGTACGGCATCGCCGCCTACGACCTGGAACTCGGCAAGAACCTGTCCAAGCACCGCCGCAAGGACCCTGAGTTCCGCGCGCGGGCCAAGGCCGTGGGTCGCAAGATCCGCAAGCAGGTACTCAAGGACTACGTGATCCACCCGCTCCTTTCGGGCCCGTCGTTCCTCACCACGCTCGCCGCCACGTTCACCGCGAACCTGGTCCGCAACCTCTGGACCCACTCGGTGATCATGTGCGGGCACTTCCCCGAGGGCGTACAGGTCTTCGAGCGCCGGTCGATCAACGGCGAGACGCGCGGCCAGTGGTACCTGCGTCAGATGATGGGCTCGGCGAACATCAGCGGCAGCAAGGCCATGCACTTCATGACCGGCAACCTGTCGCACCAGATCGAGCACCACCTGTTCCCGGACCTGCCGAGCAACCGGTACGCCGAGGTCGCGGTGAAGGTGCGCGCGCTGTTCGAGAAGTACGAGCTGGAGTACGTCACCGGGCCGCTGCCCAAGCAGGTGTTCTCGGCGTGGCACAAGGTTTTCCGGCTCTCGCTGCCGAACAAGAAGCCCAAGGTCACCACGCCGGACCGCGAGCAGGAGCTCGTCGCGGCCTGACGCCCGGCATTGGTTCAGAACGTCGGCCTCGTGACCGGCACCGCGATCATCACCGACACCGTCCCCCTCGCCACCTGGGCCAAGACCCAGGGCCTGGTCGACGTCTCCATCGCGGTCGCCGGAGCGACCGGTGGCACGGCCCCCGGCGTCATGGTCGCCGGCACCAGCTGCCCGCCCTCGCCCTGACCGCCGGGCCGACGCCGACCCGGTCCGACGCGCCCTGGCACCAGGCCGGGTGACTTCTCCGCTGCTTGCGGCCGGCCGCACCGCCTGCGCTGTGAACGTTCATGCCGTCCACCGGGACTGTGCGTGCGATGCCCGCCCAGGCAGGCGGGCACGCTCATCTCACGCCGTGGTCGTCCGACTGGATCGGGCGGCGCGGTGTTCGCTGTTCATGCGCCGGGCTTCCTCGAGCTGATCTTCCAGCATGACGATGCGACAGGCGGCCTCGATGGGAGTGCCCTGGTCGACGAGCGCGCGGGCGCGGGCGGCGATGCGCAGCTGGTAGCGGGAGTAGCGGCGGTGACCGCCCGGGGAGCGGAGCGGGGTGATCAGGCGGGCGTCTCCGAGGGCGCGGAGGAAGCCGGGGGTGGTGCCGAGCATCTCGGCGGCCCGGCCCATGGTGTAGGCGGGGTAGTCCTCGTCGTCGAGACGGCCGTACGAGTCGTCTGCTGTCATTGCACCTCTCTGTGGAACGCGTGGAGGGGCCTTGGTGCCGTACGGCACCAAGGCCCCGAAGGAACTACTACACCACCTGCCGGCCCTTGTGCTGCGCCGGCCTTCTGTGTCCGCATGCCAGACCTGGATGCTGTCCGGGGTGCGGGGATCGCGGTTGCGTGACCGGAGACCACCTCACTATCGATGTCCTGCGGTACCCGGGCACAAGACATCAGCCCGGGCGATCCTTGATGGTGCTCGGCCCCTCCGTTCTTCCCTCTGGATCAATCACTTACCGAACCGGAACTGCGAACTGCTTGTACTGCTGGTGTTGCGTACTGCTGGTGGCCTCTCACAGCGCCACTTCTGCGGGTACCGCTCTGCTGCGGTACCGCTCACGGCGGCCCCTGATCACTGCGGGCCACCCGGTCCGGTCACCAGTCCCGTCGCCGTCCTGCAACAACACAGGCTTCGAAACTCCGTCACCGAACCGTCCTGCGAACTGCGACTGCGGCTGTCGCTGCCCGGCAGTTCATCTCTGCCGGGCCCTTCTCGATCTCGGCTACGACAGAAACCATAAGCACACCACCGCCTAATGTCTACTCCGGTCACCATAGATTTTCGCGTGTGCGGGAGTGAGGTGTCGGCCTCGAACCGAGACGGGTGGTCATCGCCGGGGGGTGACCGCCACAGGCCGGGGTCTCCTACCGGCACCACGCGGCGGCGCCTGCACCGGAGGCCTGGCCGCACACCTTCTGACAGCATCGAGGCCGACGTCGACGACCCCGGTCGGCGGGAAGACGGCGACTGCCCCTCTCGCTCGGTGGCACCACCGACGCGGGGATGGGCGAGTTCTCCGCCGTCTTCACCGCTACGCCACGAGGGAAGGGCGAAGGCGGGCGGGCCGCGGAGTTTCCGGAACCTTTACCTGGCGGCAGCCGTTGGTCCGGTGAACGCGCGAGCTGATCGCGACCGATGGCTCAGAGGAATACCGAGGGTGACGCCAATGGCTCTGTGGGACCGACTCAAGGACCAGGCCCAAACTCTGCAGCAGGCCCAGCGCGGGCGCGGTGCAACCCACGGAACGAGCCGCGGCGTGGGATCCGGCGGTGGCTCGCGCGCCCAGCTGGTGAGCGCGCTGAAGACGCAGCTCGGGTCCCTCAGGACCGAGCTGAAGAGCGGTGCGTACCGCGACGCGAGCATGGCGATGTGCGCACTGGTCACGGCTGCGGACGGGCGCGTGGACCCGGCCGAGCGGCAGCACGTCGAATCGATGATCCTCAGCAATGAAGTGCTGCAGAATTTTCCGGCGGAGCAGTTGCGCCAGCGCTTCAACAAGCATGTGGACCAGCTGACTCACAACTTCCAGCAGGGCAAGACCGAGGCGATGCAGGACATCGCCAAGACCGCCAAAAAGCCGACCGAGGCAAGGGCGGTGATCCAGACCGGCATCGTCATCGCCGGGGCCGACGGCGACTTCTCCCCGGCCGAGCAGATGATCATCCGGGACGCCTGCGCGGTGCTGGGAGTGTCCGCCGCCGAGTTCCAGCTCTGATCCGCCCGCGACCCAGATGCCAGGCGGCTGACGCAGGGCCACATCGGAAGAGCCGGAGACCGTCGGCACGCCGTCCGGTGACCAAAAGCGGGCTGCGGCGAAACACCTGCACACGGCCGCGCACGCTGACATGCGTCACGTGGCGCATCGATGACGCACGCCATGCACGCTGCCCAGCCGCAGGTGAGCGGCCCGTCGACAGGATCAGCCGGGCAGCGACCACCGTCGAGCACCTCGACCTGCTGAGCTCACCACCCCGGTTGCGCGAGGTCCCCGAACCGCTAGTCGACGGCCTAAGGCACTTCCTCGGGCACCGGAGCCCTTACGGACCGACCTCTTGAGCGCCCGCTCCGCCAACGTCCGGCCCGCCGAACTACGGCATGCAGGAACTCGGCTCAATGCCTTCGACTTCCTGCAAGGACAGCCCGCGGGAACCCGCCCTCCAACTGGCACGGCCTACACGATCAGTCAGGCGACATCCCGTCAGAACGAGCGTCATTTCAGCGTCAAGATATCGCCCGTAACGCCCACACCGCACCTAATGCGCACGCACAAGACCGCAGGTCAGGAGCCCTTCGCGGCCGGTTCGAGGATGGCGACACACTCCACATGATGCGTCATAGGAAAGGTGTCGGTCCGGACAAGGCCCGAAAAACAGCAGGTCATAGGCGGTTTCACGGCTCATCGCAGCTACCCCGAGGCGCCCGGAGCGTCAAACGAGCGTCACGGGGTTCGAAGACGACATCGCCCGGAGTGAGCAGCCCCCTTTCGGCGGTGGACGGCCAACGATCCGGCGCCGAAGGTGGGCAGCTGAACCGGCATCCGACGCTCCGTCACCTGCATGCACGGGAATGTCGCGGAAGGACCGCCCCCGACTGAGTAAGACCTGCCCGGCTGGGAACCCGGCCGACCTCGCGGCGCAGCGTCACGACAGGCCGACGCTGCAGGCGGCACCTCTCCGGTCAGCGTCCGCGACCGCCACCAGAACCAACTGGGCGGCGGCCCGGAGCCGCCTGCACGGCTAGCAGAGAGTTACCCCAATCATGACAAGCATCACCGTCCGCACTCCGCGTTCCGAGAGTTCCGGCAGCGACTTCGCCCGGCTGTCGAGAAAAATCGCGGATGCCGGACTGCTGGAACGCCGCCCCGGCTACTACACGCTCCGGATCACCGCGGTGGCCGGCCTCTACGCCACCGGATGGATCGCCTTCGCACTCGTCGGCCGCTCATGGTGGACGCTGGCGGTCGCCGCCTTCCTGGCCGTCGTCTTCGGACAAGTGGCCCTGGTCGCCCATGACGTGGCCCACCGCCAGGTGTTCCGCCGGCGCAGGGCCAGCGAGGTGTCCGGACGGATCGCCGGAGCGGGCATCGGGATGGGGTACGGCTGGTGGCAGGACAAGCACACTCGTCACCACGCCAACCCCAACAACGAGGACCTCGACGTCGCCCCCGACCTGCTGGTCTGGTCCCAGGACCAGGCCCGCGCCGCCACCGGACTCCCCCGCCTCGTCGGCCGCTGGCAGGCGTTCCTGTTCTTCCCCCTCCTCACACTGGAGGGCCTCAACCTGCACGTGTCGAGCGGAAGGGCGGTCGCCAACCGCTCGCTCAGGCACCGGGCCCTCGACGGCGTTCTGCTGTCCGTGCACTGCGCGGCGTACCTGACCGCCCTGTTCTGGGTCCTGCCGCCCGGCATGGCCATCGCCTTCCTCGCCGTCCACCAGGGCCTGTTCGGCCTCTACCTCGGCTCCCTCTTCGCCCCCAACCACAAGGGCATGCCGATCCTGAAAGGCGACGACCGCCCGGACTTCCTCCGCCGCCAAGTGCTCACCTCACGCAACGTGAACGGCGGCTGGTTCACCGACATCGCCCTCGGGGGCCTGAACCACCAGATCGAACACCACCTCTTCCCCAGCATGCCCAGCCCCAACCTGCGCAAGGCACGGCCCCTCGTCCGGCGCTACTGCGAGGACCTGGGCGTGGACTACCTGGAGACCGGACTGATCGCCTCCTACCGACAGGCACTCACCAGCCTCCATCAGGCCGGAGCACCCCTGCGGAACAAGCGCGTCCCCGCCTAGTTGCTATCGCCCGCGGGCGGGGCGCACCGGTCCCCCTGCCCGTCATAGGACGGTCGGCTCACAGCACCCTCTCCCGGGTGACCGGGACGCCGGGCGCCGGTCCCGGGCCGGGGCGGACGCAATGCAGCAGGAACCCGGTGCCGGTGATCTCGGTGACACGCATCAGGGACCGTGGGAGGCCTGTGCAGGCGCACACGTGCTCCCGAACGCCCGACGAATTGCGCCATCTCCAGGAAGAGGTTGAGCCCGCTGTGCGGGGGACGTCCGGTGGTTGGGGGGACATGGCTCCTCGTTCTGAGAATCCGTTCGAAGACGCCGCGCGGCAGACGGAAACCGGCCGCCGCCGTCACGGCCGGACAGGTGGGCCCAGGTCCGAGCCCGGGTGCCGTCGACCGTCCCGACGGCCCGACCGCCCGCCCCGTACCGCGAATCGATCCGGTGGATGTACCGGGAGTCGATCCGGTGGACGAGGAACCCCCGCGGCTGTCACCGCCCAGAGCGCGCGGCCGTGGACGTCCACGGCCTCGACACCGTCGTTCACTGACCCAGCGGCACAGCGACGACCGACCGGCCCGGTGCGCGAGCCACCGGAGCCGAGAGTGCGCGGCCGCCATCAGCCGGCTCGCGGAATCGCCGCGCCGGGGGTCGCTCGCGGCGGCCGTCAGCCACGCGGCCCTTGCGGGATCCGTAGCCGGGGGACGACCAGGAGGTTCCAGCGACCCAGGTGGTACGAGAGAAGCAGCAGCTCGTGCGGGTCCTGCTCGGCCCGGAACCGGTCCACCTTCACCACGTGCCCGGCGACGGGAACCTTGCGCGGGACAACCGGCCACCTGTCGGGGTTCACCGTGATCCGGATGATCCGTCCCCGCAGCGGATCGAGGACGGCGGCCAGTGCGGGCAGTTCGGCGCGGAGGTCACGCGAGCGCGGCCACCAGGCGCCGTCCAGCAGTGCCGGCGCGGAGCCGGCCGGGGCGAGGACGAGGCGTGGGAGGGAGGGAGCCGACCGGCCTGCGGATGTCGTCGGGCGGGAGATGGTCACAGTCATGACGCGGACCCTGCCCCGGGCCGGTCGCGACCGGCCCGGCGTATTCGATCGCCGAAAACGACACAGGTACGGAAGTTGGTGCCCTAAGAATTCTCGGTACTCCTCACCGTCCTCCTCGAACCACCCGAGCGGACGGCGCGTCCGCGGACCGCCCGGGGACACGGACGGCGGCGCTCCCCCCGGCCGTCCGGGGTCGTCCGATTTCCCCGAAGCGGGGCGGCGTACCGGCCTCGGGCCCGGCCAAGTCCCGGTCGCCTGCCTCCGGGCGAGGTGAGCGCCTGCCGGGCCGTCCTCACCCGCGTCGTTTCCTTGTGCGAGTCAAGCGGGGAAGTTCCTCGTACGACAATCGGCCGACCAGCGCGCCGCCGAAGATCACGACTCCCACGCCGAGCAGCCAGGACTCGACGACCAGGACGGTTCCGACGGGTCCGTAGGCGACGGCGTTGGATGCGATCAGCGGCGAGAAGACGACGGCGGAGAAGACTCGCAGACCGAGCAGCCCGATCACCGTGGCCACGGCGCCCGGCAGGAGGGCGCGCCAGCGGATCCGCCCGCCGAGCAGCAGGTGCTGGGACCACCAGAGGAACAGGACGGCGCTCAGCGACGCGACAGCCCCGCCTGCCAGCGGTTGCGGCCGTAGCGTGGTGGTGGCCGAGGCGAAGAGGTAGCCGGTGAGGACGCCGAGCCAGACCACATGCCGCCACCTGGCCCACCAGCGGGCCGGCGGCAGGTCCCAGACCTTCTCGTAGCCGGTCTGCACGGCCGCCCCGAAGGCCAGGCCGAACAGGGCGAGGGCGGCGATACCGAACACGGTCGTGCTCCGCAGCGCCTGGCCGGGCCGGGCGAACAACATCTCGACCTGCTCCCTGGCGGCCGTCGACACGCCGAGTCCCTCCCCCAGCCACTGTGCGAACCCTCGCCCGTGCTCGGGATCGGCGGAGGAGACGATGATCAGCAAAGGCACCAGCGTGAGCAACCCCAGCGCCGAGAAGCCCAGCGCACGCGACCCCAGTTCCAACTGCACACTCCGCCGCCAGCCACGCCCGACCGGCGAACGACTGACGGCGCGGCGCAGCCGCCCGAACGGAAAGGAACGGTCCGCGGCCTCGGAGGGCTTTTCAGGCATGTCTGTCGATTACCACGGCCGACGTCTTCGGCAGGTGAGGGCGGCGCGCGACACGACGTTCGCCGACAGGCTGTTCCGGGCTGATGGGGCGTGCCGGTCCACGAGAGCGTGCTCGCCAAGTGCGAGGACGTGGTCGACCGTGATCGTGAGTGGGTCTGCTCACCGAGTTCGTCACGGACCCGGATCCGGCTCTTGCGTCCGGGGATCGTTCGGGGCTCAGACGGCACGAGAAGCCGCATCTTTGGCACGCACTGTCGGAGCGGGTCGGCGTCAAGAGCCCGGCGTCCAGGCGTCACGCGGCCGCTCCTACCAGTCACTCCAGCACGAACCCGCAGGTGAGTGGGGATGCGATGACCTCGACCTGCTGGACATCGCGGAACAGGTCGAGACCCCGGCGCCACCGCTGAGTCGCAGGTCAGGCGCCCTTGGCAGCAGGCTCCAGAATGGCCACGCACTCCACGTGATGCGTCATCGGGAACAGGTCGAAGACGCGCAGCGTCCGCACCTTGTACCCGCCGTCCCGGAAGTACGCCAGGTCGCGGGCGAGGGCGGCCGGGTCGCAGGCCACGTAGGCGATGCGGCGGGCGCCCAGGGACGTCAGGTGCTCGACCGTCTTGCGGCCGGCGCCCGCGCGGGGCGGGTCGAGGACGACGAGGTCGACCTCGGTGATGCCCGTGCGGGGCAGGACCGACTCGACCTTGCCCTGTTCGATGCGCACGCGCGGGAACTCCGCGAGGTTGTGCCGGGCGTCCTCCACCGCGCGCTTGCCCGACTCGACGCCGAGGACGGCGCCCTGCTCGCCGACCCGGTCGGCCAGCGCGCCGGCGAACAGGCCGACGCCGCAGTACAGGTCGAGCGCCATGTCGCCCTTGCGGGGCAGCAGGCCCTGCATGACCGCGGTGACCAGGGTGTCGGCGGCCTTCGGGTGGACCTGCCAGAAGCCGCCGTTGCCGACCCGGTGGGTGCGGCCGTCGGCGCGCTCGCGGACGAAGGGGCGGCCGTGCACGCGGTGCACCTGGCCGTTGCGCTCGTCGATGCGCAGCACCGAGACGGGGCGGTCCAGTTCGACCAGCGGGAGGCGGGCGCCGGGCTTGGGGGTCAGGACGACCTGGCGGTCCTGGGAACCGGTCGCGGCGATCGCCTCGACCGAGTCCATGCCGGTCCAGTCCCGCTTCTCGATGCCCAGCTCGCTGACGCCCTCCGCGGCGATCATGCAGTGGTCGATCGGCTCGACCTCGTGCGAGCGGTGCCGGCGCAGACCCGCGCGGCCGTCGGCGGTGACCGCGTACTGCACGCGCGTGCGCCACGACGGGACCTGGCCGGCCGGGACCTTGTCGCCCTCGGCGGGCATCACCGTGCCGTCCCAGCCGGCCTCCTCGGGCGTGAGCCCGGCAAGCCGCTGGAGCTGCTCGGCGACGACCTCACCCTTGAGACGCCGCTGGGCGCCGGGCTTGGCGTGCTGCCAGTCGCAGCCGCCGCAGCGGCCGGGACCGGCGAACGGGCAGGGGGCGTCGATGCGGTCCTTGGAGGCGTCCAGCACCGTCACCGCGTCCGCGCGCAGGAACCGCGCGCCCTCCTCGCCCTCGGTGACCCGGGCGACGACCCGCTCGCCGGGCAGAGCGTGCCGGACGAAGAGGACCTGGCCCTCCGACGTACGGGCGATGCAGTGGCCGCCGTGGGCGACGGGGCCGATCTCGACCTCGTACTCCTCCCCCACCAGTGACTTCTTCGGTTCTGCCTGCATGGCGGGGTGACTCCACAACATCGGGTACGGGCGGCCGGGCCCTGCGGCCCGGGACAACAGCCCACCAGTCTACGTGCGCGGGGAGGTGTCCTTCGTCCGCTCCGCCGGTCCCCGGCGCACCGAGCCGGGCGCGGACCAGTTCTGCCTTCTGCGCGCCCGCAGTTTCGCGGCCTCGGAGGACTCCAGCTGGTAGGGCACCGAGGTGACCATCACACCGGGCGTGAACAGCAGCCGGCCCTTCAGCCGCAGCGCGCTCTGGTTGTGCAGGAAGTGCTCGTACCAGTGGCCGACCACGTACTCGGGGATGATCACGGACACCACGTCGCGCGGCGACTGCGCGCGCAGGCTCTTGACGTACTCGATGACCGGACGGGTGACCTCCCGGTACGGCGAGTCGAGCACCTTCAGGGGGACGTCGATGCCGCGCCGCTCCCACTCCTCGCGCAGCGCCCGGGTCTCCTCGGCGTCCACGTTGACGCTGAGCGCCTCAAGGGTGTCGGAACGCAGCAGCTTGGCGTAGGCGAGGGCGCGCAGTGTGGGGCGGTGGACCTTGGAGATCAGCACCACGGAGTGGACCCGGGACGGACGTGCGGTGTCCTCGCCCGGTGTCTCGGGGGCGGCGATCTCCTCGGCGACCCGGTCGTAGTGGCGGCGGATCGCGGTCATGGTCGCGTAGAAGATGCACATCCCGAGCAGCGCGACCCAGGCGCCGTGGGTGAACTTGGTGAGCAGGACGACGACCAGGACCAGGCCGGTGAAGAAGGCGCCGAAGGCGTTGATGGCCCGGGAGCGGATCATGTGCCGGCGTTTGGCCTGGTCCTTCTCGGTGGCCAGCAGGCGGTTCCAGTGCCGCACCATGCCGGTCTGGCTGAGGGTGAAGGACACGAACACACCGACGATGTACAGCTGGATCAGCCGGGTGGAGTCGGCGCCGTAGACCCACACCAGCAGTCCGGCGGCGCCGGCGAGCAGCAGGATGCCGTTGGAGAAGGCGAGGCGGTCGCCGCGGGTGTGCAGCTGGCGGGGCAGGTAGCGGTCCTGGGCGAGGATCGAGCCGAGCAGCGGGAAGCCGTTGTAGGCGGTGTTCGCGGCGAGGAACAGCACCAGGGCGGTGGCGCCGGCGAGGACGACGAACAGGAAGGTGCCGCTGCCGAAAACGGCCTCGGCGACCTGCGAGATCACCGGGTCCTGGACGTAGCCGGGGCCGAGCGGGACACCGTTGTGGACCAGGTCCTTGCCCGGGTTCTCGGCCATCCGCACGTCGGTGGCGGAGGCCAGCGCGATGATGCCGCAGAACATCGTGACGGCGAGCAGGCCCATCAGGGCGAGGGTGGTCGCCGCGTTGCGCGACTTGGGCTTGCGGAAGCCGGGCACGCCGTTGGAGATCGCCTCGACGCCGGTGAGGGCGGCGCAGCCGGAGGAGAAGGCGCGCAGCAGCAGGAAGACGAGGGCGAAGCCGGCGAGGCCGGGGTGCTCGGGTTTGATCTCGAAGTCGGCGGTCGGTGCCCGCATGTCGTCGCCGAGCACCACCCCGCGGAAGGCGCCCCACGCGATCATCAGGAAGACGCCCGCGACGAAGACGTACGTGGGGATCGCGAAGAGTGTGCCCGACTCCCGGACCCCGCGCAGGTTCATCACCGTCAGCAGCACGATCACGCCGATCGCGCAGGGCACCTTGTTCTCGACGACGAAGGGCACGGCGGAGCCGAGGTTCTCGATGCCGGAGGAGATCGACACGGCGACGGTGAGCACGTAGTCGACGAGCAGGGCGCTCGCGACGGTCAGGCCGGCCTTCGGGCCGAGGTTGGTGGTGGCCACCTCGTAGTCGCCGCCGCCGCTGGGGTAGGCGTGCACGTTCTGCCGGTAGGAGGCGACCACGGTGAACATCAGCACGACGACCGCGACCGCGATCCAGGGGCTGAAGTGGTACGCCGACAGGCCCGCGATGGACAGGACCAGCAGCACCTCCCCCGGCGCGTACGCCACGGAGGACAGCGGGTCGGACGCGAACACGGGGAGTGCGACGCGCTTCGGCAGGAGGGTCTCCCCCAGCCGGTCGCTGCGCAGTGCGCGCCCGATGAGGATGCGTTTGGGCACGTCGGTCAGTTTGGACACAAGTGTGGATCGTAAGGCGTCCGCCGGGAAGTGACGCACGCGCCACCCCAGATCCATACGGCATCCATACGGCCGCTGCCCTCCGGGTGAAAAGTGCGGGCGGTGGGCTGCGGACCGGGCAGGCCGGGGGAGTCCCATGCCTGTACGACCACATGTCCGGCCGTTGTCGCCACGCCTCGTGGAGGGTCCCATGCACACGACCGCAGAACTGATCGGCGCGGCGGCCGGACTCGTCGTCCTCGGGATCCTCGCGGTGGCGAGCGTGCGCAGCATCACGCGCCGGTAGGTGTCGGGCGCCTGCGGCACCCGGCTGCCCGCGCCCCGGGCGGGCGCCCGCGCGGGGCGCCGTGGCGGTTCGTGCGCGTCCGGGTGCGGGTCGTCGTGGGTCGACGCGTGGTTCCCCGCGCCCCTTCCGGGCGCGTTCACCGCAGCACCCTCAGGGGCGCGGGGAACTGCGCGCCAAGCCCCCACCGCGCCGCGGACGGAATCGAACCGCCCCCGCCGCGGAGCGGCCCCCACGGTGACGCCACGCCCGCGCACGCCCTACCGCCGGTGACGGCGACCCCGCGTACCGTCGGTTACGGCGGACAGGGCGCCCCCGAGGGGCGTCAGGGTTCACGGACCCCGGCATGATGTTGCCTGGCGGCCCGCACGCAGGCCGCGACGTGTTGCCTGGCGAGCCGAAAGAGAGACATGAGCACGAAGGTCATGAAGGTCCGAAGGCCTGCAGGAAGCGCGGTGTGACGCGATGCATATTGTCATCATGGGCTGCGGAAGGGTGGGCTCCGCCTTGGCCCAGGCCCTGGAGGAGCAGGGGCACACCATCGCCGTGATCGACCGGGACCCCACCGCGTTCCGCCGGCTGGGCTCCTCGTTCGGCGGCCGCCGGGTCACCGGCGTCGGCTTCGACCAGGACACCCTGCGCGAGGCGGGCATCGAGGACGCGGGCGCCTTCGCCGCCGTGTCCAGCGGCGACAACTCGAACATCATCGCCGCCCGCGTGGCCCGCGAGATGTTCGGCATCGAGAACGTCGCCGCCCGCATCTACGACCCCCGCCGCGCGGAGGTCTACCAGCGCCTGGGCATTCCCACCGTCGCCACCGTCCGCTGGACGGCCGACCAGATGCTGCGACGGCTGCTCCCCTCGGGCGCCGAACCCCTGTGGCGCGACCCCACGGGCGGGGTCCAGCTCGCCGAGGTGCACACCTCCACGGAGTGGGTGGGACACCGCATCTCCCGGCTCCAGGACGAGACGGGCGTGCGGGTCGCGTTCCTGACCCGGCTCGGCGAGGCCATCCTCCCCAGTTCGCAGACGGTGTTGCAGGAGGGGGACCTGGTGCACGTGATGATGCGTACGGACGAGATCGACCGGGTCGAGGCGGTCTTCGCCAAGGGACCCGACGAGGAGGGCGGTCGCTGATGAGGGTCGCCATCGCCGGAGCCGGCGCCGTGGGCCGCTCGATCGCGGGCGAGCTGCTGGAGAACGGCCACGAGGTCCTGCTGATCGACAAGGCGCCGACCGCCATCTCGGTGGAGCGGGTGCCGCAGGCGGAGTGGCTGCTGGCCGACGCCTGCGAGATCACGTCCCTGGACGAGGCGGCACTCCAGCGCTGCAACGTCGTCATCGCCGCGACCGGCGACGACAAGGTCAACCTGGTCGTCTCGCTGCTCGCCAAGACCGAGTACGGCGTACCGCGTGTCGTCGCCCGGGTGAACAACCCGAAGAACGAGTGGCTGTTCAACGAGTCCTGGGGCGTGGACGTCGCCGTGTCCACTCCGCGTCTGATGTCGGCGCTGGTGGAGGAGGCGGTGAGCGTCGGCGACCTGGTCCGGCTGCTGCGCTTCAGCCACGGCGACGCCAACCTGGTGGAGCTGACCCTCCCGGAGGAGTCCGCGCTGGCGGGCACGCAGGTCGGGGACGTGGAGTGGCCGCAGGACACCTCGCTGGTCACCATCATCCGCGGCACGCGCGTGCTGACCCCGACCCGCGAGGATTCCCTGGAGGCCGGTGACGAGCTGCTCTTCGTCGCCGCGCAGGCCCGGGAGGAGCAGCTGGAGGACCTGCTCTCGGTCCGCAAGCAGGCGTAGCCGTACACCGCGTACGCACCTACGAGTGAGGGGCGCCCGGAGAGGATCTCTCCGGGCGCCCCTCATGTCGTCGGGGTCAGGACTCGCGGCGGTGCCGGCCGGCCGGTGCCCCTTCGCTCTCGCCCGAGGCGGCCGCCGCCTTGCGCTCCTCCTCGGCCCGCTCCTCCGCCTCCATCTCGGCGAAGACGTCGATCGGCGGCGGCGCCTTCGCCAGGAACACCCAGGTCAGGTACACGGCGAGCAGGAACGGCGGGATCTTCAGCGCCACCAGCACCCAGCCCAGCTGGGTGGTGTCCGCCCACCAGTACAGCGGGAAGAGGATCGCGCACTTGGCGAGCAGGATCAGGCCCCAGGCCCAGCTGGCCTTGGTGTACGCCTTCTTGCGGCCGGGGTTGCGGGTCCGCCAGGAGAGGTTCTCCTTGAAGACCGGGCCCAGCATCAGACCGATCAGCGGGACACCCGCCATCGCCGTGACGATGTACGCCAGGGCCAGGCCCAGCGTGTAGAGCATGCCCGGCAGGTAGAAGTCCTTGGCGTTGCCGGTCATCATCGCGAAGACCACACCGAAGCCGACGCCGAAGACGCCGCTGAACGCGTGCTTCACGGTGTCCCTGCGGGCCAGCCGGACCACGACCATGGCCAGCGCCACGCCGAGCGCCGCGAGCGCCGACATGTGCAGGTTCTTGTTGACCGTGTAGATGCTGACGAACAGCAGCCCCGGAAGCACCGTCTCGACCATGCCCCGGACACCGCCGAACGCCTCGAACAGGGCGGCTTCCGTCACCGCCCGGGCGTCGTCCGCGGACGTGTCCGCGGATGTCTCTTCGGTTGTCGGCTTGTCGAGTGACGTCACCGGCTACTCCCGTCCGAGGGGTCTCAGTTCGTATTTCGGGTTGAACAGCACCCGGCGGCCACGGCTCATGGCGATCCGGCCCGATGCGATCAGCTTGCGCCCCGGCTCTATCCCCACGATGGAGCGCCTGCCGAGCCACACCACGTCCAGCGCGGCCGTACCGTCGAAGAGCTCGGCCTCCAGGGCCGGGACTCCCGCACGCGGCCGCTGCGTGACCGTGCGCAAGGTACCAGTAACGGTAACGACCTGCCGGTCCTGGCAGTCACCTATCCGCGTGCACCCGGCAGTCGCGGCGTCCTCGCGCAGCTCCTCCGACTCCAGGTCCTCCTGCGAGGACGAGAGCCGGTCGAGCATGCGCCGGAACCGGCCTGCCGGCTTCTCGGACCGAGGAACAGCACTCATATCTGAAGCGTACCGGGGTGCACTGACGGTTACGTACCCCCTGCTTCCCCGGTCCGAACGGCCCGGCCTCACTTCTCGAAGCGGTACCCCATGCCGGGCTCGGTGATGAGGTGCCGCGGACGCGAGGGGTCGGCCTCCAGTTTGCGGCGCAGCTGGGCCATGTACACGCGCAGGTAGTTGGTCTCCGTCCCGTACGACGGCCCCCACACCTCCCGCAGCAGCTGCTTCTGCGCCACCAGCCGGCCGCCGCCGCGCACCAGCACCTCCAGCAGGTGCCACTCGGTGGGCGTCAGCCGTACGTCCCTGCCGTCGCGGTGCACCTTCTTGGCGGCCAGGTCGACGGTGAACGCGTCGGTCTCCACGACCACGTCTCCCCCGTCGCCGACGGGCTCCGCGCGGCGTACGGCGGCCCGCAGCCGGGCCAGCAGCTCGTCCATGCCGAAGGGCTTGGTGACGTAGTCGTCGGCGCCGGCGTCCAGCGCCTGGACCTTCTCGGCGGAGGCGTGCCGCGCGGACAGCACCAGGACCGGCACCCGGGTCCACTCGCGCAGGCGCCGGATCACCTCGACGCCGTCCATGTCGGGCAGGCCCAGGTCGAGGACGACCACGTCCGGGTGGCGGGCGGTCGCCGCGCGCAGGGCACCGGCACCGTCCTCGGCGGAGTCGACCTCGTACGACCGTGCCTTGAGGTTGATCACCAGGGCACGCACGATGGCCGGGTCGTCGTCGACCACCAGCACACGGGTCATGAGAACCGCCTTTCCTTCTCCACGTCCGCACGACCGCGCAAGGAGCCGTCGGCTGCGCGGCCGCACACGAGGTCTCCGGCCTTCCGGCCCCGCACGGAGTCATCGGTCGCCCGGCCGGGCCCGCCGCCCCCGGGTCCGGGCAGGAGCCCGGCAGCCCCGGTTCCGGGTGGGGCACCCGCTCCCACGAGCTCGGGCGGCGCCTCCGCCGATGCGGGCGAGGTACCCGCCTCCGCGGGTTCGGGCTCGACGCCCGGCACCGAGGGGCCGCCGGTGACCCGACCGCGCACGGGACCGCCGGTCGCCCGGCCGTACGCGGAATCTCCGGCCGTCCGACCGCGCGCGGAGTCGTCGCCCGCCCGGCCGGGACCGGCGTCCCGGGGCTCGGGCGGATTGCCACGTCCCGGGGGCCCGGGCGAATTGCCACGTCCCAGGGGCTCGGGCGAATTGCCACGTCCCGGGGACTCGGGCGAATTGCCACGTCCCGGGGACTCGGGAGTGACGTCCGCCTGGCCGGGCCGTCCGCCCGCCCCCGCGGGCCGGGCCGCCGCGGCAGGCGCCGGGGGCGCCGGGCGGTTGCCGGGTTCGGTGGGCGGGGGCGGAGCCGGCGGGCGGGTGGCGGTCGCGCGCAGGGTGAGGGTCATGGTGAGCCCCCCACCGGGGGTGTCCTCCGCGTTCAGGGTGCCGCCCATCGCCTCCGTGAAGCCCCGGGCGACCGCCAGGCCGAGGCCGACGCCTGCACCGCGCGGGGCGTCACCGTGCCGTTGGAAGGGCTCGAAGATGCTGTCCTTGGCCTCGTCGGGGACGCCGGGGCCGCGGTCGACGACCCGCACCTCGACCCGGCCGGCCAGGGCGCTGGCGGCGACCAGGACCTTCTCCCCCGGCGGGCTGTACTTCACGGCGTTCTCGATCACATTGGCCATCGCCCGTTCCAGCAGTCCGGGGTCGGCGGAGACCATGGGCAGCGCCTCGGGGACGTCCAGGGCGACGCTTCCCTCCGGCACCCCGCCGAGCGCGCGCGGCACCACCTCGTCCAGGTCGGTCCCGCGCATCAGGGGCGCCACGGTGCCGGTGTGGAGGCGGGACATGTCCAGCAGGTTGCCCACCAGGTGGTCCAGCCGGTCCGCGCCGTCCTCGATGCCTTCGAGCAGCTCGGCCCGGTCCTCGTCCGACCACTCGACGTCCTCGGAGCGCAGCGAGGAGACGGCCGCCTTGATTCCGGCCAGCGGGGTGCGCAGGTCGTGGCTGACGGCGGCGAGCAGCGCGGTGCGGATGCGGTTGCGCTCGGCGAGGGCGAGGGCGCGGTCGGCCTCCTCCCGCAGCCGGCGGCGGTCCAGGACCACGGCGGCCTGCGCGGCGAACGCGGCCAGCACCCTGCGGTCCTCGGCGGGCGGCACCCGGCCGGTCAGCGCCAGCGCCATGTGGTCCCCGACGGGCACCTCGACGTCCGCGTCCTCGGGCCGTCCGACCGGCCGTCCCCGGCCGGCCCGTCCCGCGCAGGTCCACGGCTCGACGTCGCCCGCGCGTTCCAGCAGCGCGGCGGACTCCATGCCGAAGGTCTCGCGGACCCGCTCCAGCAGGTCCTCCAGACCGGTCTCGCCGCGCAGCACGTTGCCCGCGAGGAAGGACAGGATCTCCGACTCGGCGCGCAGCCGGGCCGCCTGGTGGGTGCGCCGGGCCGCGAGGTCGACCACGGACGCCACCGACGCCCCGACCGCGACGAAGATCACGATGGCGATGATGTTCCGCGGGCCGGAGACGCTCCAGGTGTGCAGGGGCGGGGTGTAGAGGAAGTTGAGCAGCAGCGAGCCGACCGCCGCCGAGGCGAGCGCCGGCCACAGTCCGCCGAGCAGTGCCGCGGCCACCGTCACCGCCAGGAACAGCAGCATGTCGATGGCGAGGCCCGGGTCGACGGCGCTCAGCAGCACCGCCAGGGCCACGGGCCCGGCCGTCCCGACCGCCCAGCCCCAGGCGAGCCGCAGGCGTCCCAGCCGGGCGCCCCGGGCGACGGGCAGTCCGCGTCCCTTGGCGACCTCCTCGTGGGTGACGATGTGCACGTCCATGTCGGGCCCGCAGTCCCGCGCGACCGTCGCGCCGACGCCGGGGCCGAAGACGTACTGCCAGGCCCTGCGGCGGGAGGAGCCCAGCACGATCTGGGTGGCGTTGGCGCCGCGCGCGAAGTCCAGCAGGGCGGCGGGTATGTCGTCGCCGACGACGTGGTGGAAGCTGCCGCCGAGGTCCTCCACGAGGGTGCGCTGGGCGGCCAGCTCCCCGGGCGAGGCGGAGGTGAGCCCGTCGCTGCGGGATATGTACACGGCGAGCAGCTGCCCGCCGGCGCCCTTCTCCGCGAGCCGCGCGGCCCGCCGAATGAGCGTGCGGCCCTCGGGGCCGCCGGTCAGGCCGACCACGATCCGCTCGCGGGAACCCCAGATCGCCGAGACCTCGTGCTCGCTGCGGTAGCGCTGGAGGTGGGCGTCGACCCGGTCGGCGACCCACAGCAGGGCCAGTTCGCGCAGCGCGGCGAGGTTGCCGGGGCGGTAGTAGTTGGAGAGGGCGGCGTCGACCTGGTCGGGCTGGTGGATGTTGCCGTGCGCCATGCGGCGGCGCAGCGCCTCGGGCGTCATGTCGACCAGTTCGACCTGGTCGGCCCGGCGCACCACCTCGTCCGGCACGGTCTCCCGCTCCCGTACGCCGGTGATGGACTCCACGACGTCGCCCAGCGACTCCAGGTGCTGGATGTCGACCGTGGACAGCACGTCGATCCCGGCGGCCAGCAGCTCCTCGACGTCCTGCCAGCGCTTGGCGTTGCGCGAGCCGGGGACGTTGGTGTGGGCGAGCTCGTCGACCAGGGCGACCCGGGGGCGGCGGGCGAGGACGGCGTCGAGATCCATTTCCGGGACGACGGCGCGGCCGTGCTCCAGTCGCCGGTACGGGACGCGTTCCAGCCCGGTCAGCAGCGCCTCGGTGCGGGGTCTGCCGTGGGTCTCGACGAAGGCGACGACGCAGTCGGTGCCCCGCTCGACACGCCGGTGCGCCTCGGCGAGCATCGCGTAGGTCTTGCCCACGCCCGGTGCCGCACCGAGGTGGATCCGAAGCTTGCCGCGTCCCATGGCCCCATTGTCTTCCGCTCCTGTGTCGCGGAGTCGACCTTAGGTCGCCGTGCGCGCGGGACGGGCGGCGGGAGGGGGCGCGCGGACCGTCCTTGACGCAACCCTGACGCGGGGACGGTCCCGGCCGGGCGGTCAGTGCTCGACGATCTCGCCGTCGCTGAGCTCCAGGACCCGGTCGGCCAGGTCGAGCAGCGTGGCGTCGTGGGTGGCGACGAGCGCGGTGACGTTCTCGCTGCGGACGACCGCGCGCAGCAGTTCCATCACGGCGTGCCCGGTCTCGGCGTCGAGCTGCCCGGTGGGCTCGTCGGCGATGAGAAGGGAGGGGTTGTTGGCGAGGGCGCGGGCGATGGCGACCCGCTGCTGCTGGCCGCCGGAGAGTTCGCCGGGCCGCTGGGCGGCGTGGTCGGCGAGGCCGACGAGGGACAGCAGCAGGTCGACGCGCTCCTCGCGCTCGCGCGGGTCGGCCCCGCGCAGGCGCAGCGGGACGCCGACGTTCTCGGCGGCGCTGAGGATGGGGATGAGGCCGAAGGACTGGAAGACGAAGCCGACGTGGTCGCGGCGCATGGCCAGCAGACCGTTCTCGTCGAGGCCGGCGAGGTCGCGTCCGCCGACGTCGACTCGTCCCCGGTCGGGGGTGTCGAGGCCGCCGACGATGTTCAGCAGCGTGGTCTTGCCCGATCCGGAGCGTCCCTTGAGGGCGACGAGTTCGCCCTGCGGGATCTCGAAGGAGACGCCCCGCAGCGCGTGCACCGCAGCGGCTCCGCTGCCGTACGACTTGTGCACGTCCTCGACGCGCACCATGGTCTCGGTGACCGTCCGCCCCATGTGCCTGCCCTCCCCCGTGAACCGGGCGCCAGTATCGCTTCCCGGCGCCCGGCTGATCAACGGGGTCAGGCCGGGTTGTCCCCATGTGTGAGGGTTTCCCACGCGACGAACAGGTTGTTGGTGCCGGCCGGGCGGGTGCTTTCGGTCAGCGCCTGGGTGTTGGTCATGGCGTGGCCGAGGCGGTTGTGCAGGGCGTTGTAGCCGACCTCGGTGACCGGGCCGAGGCCGCGGTGCAGGGTGCCTCCGCACAGCCAGCCGGGGGCCGCCTCGCCCCGCTCGTACTTCGCCTGGAAGCCCAGCGCGTGCCGCAGCCGCTCGCCGACGTCGGTGCCGTAGAGGTCCTGGCCCTGGATGCGGCTGGTCTCGGCGATGTGTGAGATCGAGGAGAGGCCGTAGCCGGTGTGCGTGAAGTCGCGGCAGGTCTCCTGGGTGAGGCCGGTGACGAAGGTGGACTGGTTCTGCCAGTACCTGACGATCTTGTCCCGGGTGTCGAGGTTCTGGCTCGGCACGGTCTTCGGCAGGGCGCCGTCGGAGGCCAGGTACACGTAGGCGGCGGTGCGGGTGCGGAACTTCGCCATGGCCTTGTCGTAGGAGGCGCGGTCCTCCAGGTGGACGGAGATGCCGACGGCGGCCTCCATCATCGTCAGCTCCCAGTTCCCGTTGGAGTTCGAGCCGTTGATGATCTCGGGCAGGTAGACGTCGCGGAGCACGGTGGCGAAGCGGCCGGCGCCGGGCCAGCCACCGGTGTAGGTGTGCTTGACGATCTCGGCGGCCTTGGCCCAGGAGGAGCCGGCCCAGCCGGTCTGCAGGGGCGCGTTGCTGTTGGTGTGGTCGCGGATCACGGCGGACCAGGCGTCCATGAGCTGGATGGCCTTCTGGGCGTGGCGTTCGTCGCGGGTGACGTACCACAGGAGCGCCTGGGTGTAGGCGGCGATCGCGTCCTCGCGCTCGTCGGTGCAGCCGAGGTTGGGGTTGGAGTACGAGCCGCACTCCACGACCGCGCGGGGCCGGGGCGTGCGGTTCAGGTCGGCGTACTTGCTGGCCGCCATGCGGTCGTAGGCGTTCTTCCACGGCTGGGCACCGGCCTGGACCTTGCCGCGCGCGAAGTCCAGCTGGCCCCGGGAGACGGTGACGCCGGGGTGCGCGAAGGTGGCGGGGGCGGCGTCGGCGGGCGGGGCGTCGGGGCGGAGGACGAGGGTGCCGACCAGCGCGGTGGTCAGCAGGGCGAACAGGGTGGCACGAGCTCTGCGGCGGTGGCGTGGGGGTGCAGCGGACATGTGGGGCCATCCGTTCTCGTACGTGAACAGAGGGCGTCCTTTTGAACGCCCGGATGACCCGGCACGGTAGGTCCAGACCAATTCACCGTCAAGGGCCCGCGCACGAATACGGGGACGGCGGCTCCCGGACGGGAGCCGCGCCCTCGACGTCAGTCCAACGTCTGCGTCAGCTCGCTGCGCCCCGGTGCGTGCACGACCCGGCCGCGGGCCCCGTTGACGATCGGCATGTGGGGCGGGACGTGGCCGCACTCGACGTCCGCGACGATCGGCACGCCCAGGGAGCCGAGGGCGTCCAGGACGGCTTCGTGCTGGCTGAGCGAGGCGGCGTCCGGCGCGCCGGTCCGGCCGACGAGGATCGCGTTGGCGTGGTCGAAGAACCCGGCCAGCCGCATGCCGTGCAGGTTCCGGCAGGTGGTGTAGGCGTTGTCCTCGGCCGCCTCCACGTACACGAGGAGCCCTTCCGGCGCCTCGTCGCGGGCGAAGGCCGACACGTCGAGGTACGGCGTGCCCGCGAGGTTGCACAGCGTCTCGACGCAGCCACCGATCAGCCTGCCCTCGGCCTCCACGGGGCCGTCGCCGTCCAGCCGGGTCCAGGTGCCCCGCGCGTCGAGCGTGTACTCCCGTACGTGGGGGAAGGCGGCGAAGTCGTCGAAGCCGACGGTCCGGTGGCGGCCGGGCGGGGTCTGGGTGAACCGGTGACCCGCGGGAGCGGCGACGACGTCCAGCCACGACAGCAGCCCCTCGGGCACGTGGTAGGGCGTGTCCATCAGGTTGTTGCCGTGCAGCGTCGCCGTGCCGGTGAGCAGCGTCAGCGGGGTGATCAGGGTCGAGAGGTCGGAGTAGCCGACGAGCCAGGTCGGCTCCGCCTCGCGCAGCCGGTCCCAGTCGAGCAGCGGGATCAGGTCGACGGCGGTCTCCCCGCCCCACGGCGGCACCACGGCCCTGACGGCGGGGTCGGTCAGCATCGCCGTCAGCTCGCGCGCACGGTCGGCGGCCGGGGCGCTGACGTGCCCGGAGCCGTCCAGGCACTCCCCGACGACGACGTCGTACCCGTGTGCGCGCAGGTCCCGGAGAGCGACGTCCAGCCGCGCGAGCAGGGGCTTCGGGACACCGCTGGACGGAGCGGTCACACCGACACGGTCACCGGGACGCAGGGGGCGCGGGTAGCGAACTGACATGCGCCGGATCCTGACACAGCGCCGACAGCGGCCGACAGCGGATTTCACCACCGAACCACCTGGCCGACGCAGCCGAGTTGGGCCACACCGACCCCTGCGGCCGGCCCTGCCCCCCCACTCCGGCACCCACCGGAAGCGGCCGGGCCGGGGCAGGCCGCCTCGGAGGCCGGATCACAAGGCACCGAGTCTGGAGCGCGCAGCCCACAGCGGCGCCTGAGCACTTCGCGAGTCACGCCCTCGCGGCGTGCGCCGGCCGCGATACCAGCTCTGCCGCAAGCGACCCGCAGCGGCGCCTGTGCCGCCGAGCCCCTACGGCCCTCCGCGCGGACCTGCCACCAAAGCCGACTTCGCCCGGCACCCGCCGGAAGCGGCCGGCCGGGGCAGGCCGCCTCCAGGGCCGGCCGGAAGGGACCGGGGCCGGAGGGCGGGGGAAGGAACCGGGACCGGAGCGAGCGGCACAGACCCGCTCCGGCGCGGGTTCAGCGGACCTCGGTGATCTCCGGCCCGCGCTGGAGGCGGCTCATTCCGCCGGCGAAGCGGGAGCCACCCTCCTCCTGCTGCACGCTCTCGGGGACCATCTGCGCGTCGTTCGGCAGCTTCAGGACGATCGGGTCGCGCGGGGCCATCGGGCCCTCACCGCGCACCACCACGGTGTCCCGGAAGATCTGCTCCAGCAGTCCTGCGGCCTGCGGCTGCACCGCGCCCTGACCGGAGATCACACCGCGCAGGAACCAGCGGGGGCCGTCCACGCCGACGAACCGCACGACCTGGAAGCCGCCGGTTCCGTCCGGCAGCTGCACCGGAACCTGGGCGCGCAGCTCCCAGCCGAGCGGGCCCTCGACCTCGTCGATGATGCCGCCCTGCTGGGTGATGCCGGTCGCGATCTCCTCGCGCACCTCGCCCCAGATGCCCTCACGCTTGGGCGCGGCGAAGGCCTGCAGCTGGATGGCGCTGTCCCGCAGCACGACGGTCGCCGCGACGATCGCGTCGCCCGCGACCTCCACGCGCAGTTCCATGCCGTCCACACCGGGCACGAACAGGCCGCCCAGATCGACCCGGCCCTCGCCGGGTTCGCGGACCTCGGAGCTGTCCCACGGCCCGTCGGGCCGCGGCGCGGGCTCGAGCCTCAGCCGCCCGGCCTCCCCGTCCGCCTCAGCGTCGACACCGTCGACGACCTGCTCGGCCTCGCCGGCCGCACCGTCGGCGGCATCCGTCTTCTTGCGACGTCCGAACACGTCACTGTCCTTCCCGGTCGGATACGACCGAAGCGTATCGATTCCCACCCGCTGCACCGCCCACGGCGGCCTGAACGCTTGTGCCGCTCTTACCTTCCACCGCGGCATGGCCGCCGGTGGATCCGAAGCCCCCCTCGGCCCTGGCCGAGACAGGAAGCTCCGCGACCGACACGAAGCGCACCCTCTCGACCTTCTGGACGACCAGTTGGGCAATCCGGTCGAAGCGCTCGAACCGCACGGCCTCGCGCGGGTCGAGATTCACCACGATCACCTTGATCTCCCCACGGTACCCGGCATCAATCGTCCCCGGGGCATTCACCAGGGCGACGCCACAGCGGGCGGCGAGACCGGATCGCGGGTGCACGAAAGCCGCGTACCCCTCGGGGAGCGCGACAGACACCCCGGTGGGCAGCACGGCCCGCTCACCGGGCTCCAGCACGCGGGCCTCGGTGGTGCGCAGATCGGCCCCCGCGTCGCCCGGGTGCTCGTACGCCGGAAGCGGTACGTCCGGGTCGATGCGCCGGATCCGCACCTCAAGTGCGCCGCCGGCCGGCTCGCTCACGGGTTCACCTCGAAGGCGCGGGCCCGGCGGACCTGGTCGGGGTCCTCCATGGCGGCCCGGATCTCCTCCTGGCGGCCGTGGTCGATGAAGTGGTCGACCTTGACCTCGATGAACAGCGCGTCCGCGCGGACGGCGACGGGGCCCTCGGGGCCGCCGATCCGCCCGGTGGCGGTGCAGTAGATCTTGCGTCCCGCCACGGCCGTCACCTCCGCCTCCAGGTGCAGCACGGTGCCGACCGGCACGGGCTGCACGAAGTCGGTCTCCAGCCGGCCGGTCACCGCGATCGTGCGCAGCAGCCAGTTGAGCGAGCCGAGCGCCTCGTCCAGGGCGGTGGCCAGCACGCCGCCGTGGGCGAGGCCGGGGGCTCCCTGGTGGGCCCGCTGCACGGTGAACTCGGCGGTGATCGACACGCCTTCACCGGCGCGCGCCTCGAGGTGCAGCCCGTGCGGCTGCTCGTCGCCGCATCCGAAGCACTGCCCGTAGTGCGCGCCCAGGAGCTCACCGGGTGCGGGGGCGTCGGCGTGACGGACGGGCGGTACGGCGTCGGCGGGGGGCTGAAGAGCTGCGGAATTACCACTCACAGGCGCGAACCTTACCCGCCCGCCCTGTGGGTGCTCCGCACGCGCCCGCCCTGGAGCCGGAGGCCCGCGGGGAGCGTGCCAAGCTTGGGTTCATGCAGCTCTCCGCCGCCCCGTACGAAGAACGTCTCACCGCGCCCCGCTCCTGGTGGTTCTTGTCCCTCCTGGCCGGGCTCTCCCTCGCGTTGATCATGCTGCCGTTCGGCACCCTGCCGATGCTGGCCGGGCTGGCCGGCGGCACCGCCGCGGCGGCGGTCGTGGTGAGCGCGTACGGCTCGGTGCGGATCCGCGTCGTGAGCGGTCATCTGATCGCGGGCGACGCGAAGATCCCGGTGGCGGCGCTCGGCGCCGCCGAGATCCTGGACGCGGAGGAGGCCCGCGCCTGGCGTGGCCCCAAGGCCGACCCGCGCGCCTTCATGCTGCTGCGGGCGTACATTCCGGGTGCGCTGCGCGTGGACGTCACGGACCCGGCGGACCCCACTCCCTACGTCTTCCTGTCGACCCGTGAGCCCGAGCGGCTTACGCAGGCGCTCCGGGCGGCGAAGGACGCGGCGGACGCCTCCTAGGCGCCCGCGCGCACAGCACGAGCGCCACGCGTACGGGAAGGGACGTAGGGACGTGCGGGCGGGATGTCGCCCGCACGGGGGAGGTCTCAGGGGGCGGAGTGCCCGTCGTCCTTCCGGGGACGGCCGCCCAGCTCCTTCAGGGCGTCCTCGGGCAGGACGTCGTGGGGACGCTCCAGCGCCGGGAGCGCGGGCAGCGCGTCCCAGGGCACCTGGACCTTGCGCAGGTCGTCACGGATGCGGGTGGCGAGCTTTCTGGTGTCGCGCCGGTTCATGACGGCTCCCACGGCCGCTCCCACGAGGAACGGCATCAGGTTCGGCAGGTTGCGCACCGTGCGCTTCATGATCCGCTGGCGCAGCTCGCGCTTCATGCGGCTGTTCAGCGCCGCGCTCACGGTGGAGGGCTTGGTCGCCTCGACTCCCCGCTCCTGGGACCAGGAGTTGAGGTAGACGGTGCTGCGCTGGGCCAGGCCGCCCGCCGGGCGTACGCCGTAGACCTCGTGCAGTTCGGCGATGAGCTTCAGCTCGATCGCGGCGACGCCGGTGATCTCCGCCGCCAGCTCCGTCGGCATCGCGGGCGGCAGGGGCATCATGGCCGCCGCGCCGACTCCGGCCCCGACCGTCGCGGTGGCCTTCGCGGCGCCCGCCACGAGCTTGTCGGCGAGCTCCTCGGGCCCGAGCCCGGGGAACTGCTCCCGCAGCGTCGCGAGGTCCCGTACGGGCACGCGCGGGGCGATGTCGATGATCCGGTCGGCGAGGTGCGCCAACGCCGCGCGGGCGCGGGCTCCGCCCTTGCGGACGCCTTCCCGGGCCTTCTCACGGACGACGGCGGTACGTCTGCGCGCCACGGGCGCGGTGACCTCCAGGGATGCCGGGAGGTCACCCCGGCCGGCCGGCGCTTCGAGCGAGGCCGACCCGGATCCGGTCCAGCCTCGCTCTCGGTCACGCGTGTCGTGCTGTGGGCCCTCGGAGGACCCTTGGTCCGCTCCCTTCGAGAAGAAGCGGCGCTTCCGCGGTGGGGTCGAGCCAGTCACGGCCGACCCCGCCTCAGTCGCAGTCGCGGCAGATCGGCTGGCCGTTCTTCTCGCGGGCCAGCTGGCTGCGGTGGTGCACCAGGAAGCAGCTCATGCAGGTGAACTCGTCCTGCTGCTTGGGCAGGACCCGGACGGCCAGCTCTTCGTTCGAGAGGTCCGCACCGGGCAGTTCCAGGCCTTCCGCGGCCTCGAACTCGTCGACATCCACGGCCGAGGCCGACTTGTCGTTCCGCCGGGCCTTCAGCTCTTCCAAGCTGTCCGAGTCGACGTCGTCGTCGGTCTTGCGTGGAGTGTCGTAGTCGGTAGCCATGTCGCTCTCCCCCTCTGGGTGTATGCGGTGTCTCCAGCGCACGTAACGCGTGAGAGGCCGGACTTGTGCCCGACCTGAGGCGGAGATTTTGCCTCACATCAAGGTCTGTTACTCAATCGACACCCAACCGGACTCCTCACGAGTGATCGGCTTGGATGGCGAAGGGGACCGTACACGGTCCCGATGCCGCACTTCAAAGGCACCTCACCGTGTACTTCCCGTGATGGAGGCCCCTGAAAACCGGGACTTTTCCGGCCTTACGGCGGCACTCATGATCACGGAGAGTAGATGGCCGAATCGGCCCACCTGTGATCGATCACACATGAATTCGATTGCGGAGCGACGCGAAAATTCCGCGCAGAGCGAACACATGTCGGGGACGGGGCATGATGTCAGATCGGCAGGGTGACACGCATCACGAGCCCGCCTCCCTCTCTCGGCTGGGCGTAGATGTGCCCGCCGTGCGCCCGGGCGACCGACCGCACGATGGACAGCCCCAGACCCACGCCCTTGTCACTGCCCGTCCGCTCGGTGCGCAGCCTGCGGAACGGCTCGAAGAGGTTCTCGATCTCGTACGCCGGGACGACCGGGCCCGTGTTGGACACCACGAGGATCGCCTGCCCGTGCTGGACCTCGGTCGTGACCTCCACCCAGCCGTCCTCCGGCACGTTGTACCGCACCGCGTTCTGCACCAGGTTCAGGGCGATCCGCTCCAGCAGCACGCCGTTGCCCTGGACGACCGCCGGGTGGCGGCTGCTGCGGATCACCACATGCCGGGCGTCCGCCTCCGTGGTGACCTGGTCGATGGCCTGCCCGGCCACCTCGGCGAGGTCGACGGGACCCCGCTCGACGATCTGGTTGTCGCTGCGGGCGAGCAGCAGCAGGCCCTCGACGAGCTGTTCGCTGCGCTCGTTGGTGGCCAGCAGCGTCTTGCCGAGCTGCTGGAGCTCCACCGGCGCCTGGGGGTCGGAGAGGTGCACCTCGAGCAGCGTGCGGTTGATGGCCAGCGGGGTGCGCAGCTCGTGGGAGGCGTTGCCCACGAAGCGCTGCTGGGCCGTGAACGCGCGCTGGAGGCGCTCCAGCATGTCGTCGAAGGTGTCGGCCAGCTCCTTCAGCTCGTCGTCCGGGCCGTCCAGCTCGATCCGGCGGGAGAGGTCCGAGCCGGCCACCGCGCGGGCGGTGCGGGTGATCCGGCCCAGCGGCGACAGCACCCGGCCCGCCATGGCGTAGCCGAAGGCGAACGCGATGACGGCGAGGCCGAGCAGCGCCAGCAGGGAGCGGCTGAGCAGGTTGTCCAGGGCGACCTGGCGCTGGTGGTCGATGCACTCGCTGATCGCCGAGTTGAACTCGGACAGCGAGAGGTTGCCGTCGGCGATGCCCGGACAGTCGTTGCTGGAGACCTTGAGGCCGTCGAAGTCGACGATCTTGAACAGCGGCTGGCTGCCGGTGCGCAGGGCCTGCGCGGCGAGCAGGTAGATGATCGACAGCAGCAGGATGCCGGCGATCAGGAACATGCCGCCGTACAGCAGCGTGAGCCGTATGCGGATGGTGGGACGCAGCCAGGGCAGCGGGGTGGGCGACCGAGGGTCCCAGGTGGGCTTGGGGGGCGCCGTGGGGGGCGCGGGGGTGGCAGCCATGGTCAGTTGATCAGATCCGGTATCCGGAGCCGGGCACGGTCACGATGACCGGCGGCTCGCCCAGCTTGCGGCGCAGGGTCATGACGGTGACCCGCACCACGTTGGTGAACGGGTCGGTGTTCTCGTCCCAGGCCTTCTCCAGCAGCTGCTCCGCGGAGACCACGGCGCCCTCGCTGCGCATGAGGACCTCGAGCACGGCGAACTCCTTCGGTGCGAGCTGCACCTCCTTGCCGTCGCGGAAGACCTCGCGGCGGTTGGGGTCGAGCTTGATCCCGGCCCGCTCCAGGACGGGCGGCAGGGGCACGCTCGTGCGCCGGCCGAGGGCCCGCACGCGGGCGATCAGCTCGCTGAACGCGAAGGGCTTGGGGAGGTAGTCGTCGGCGCCGATCTCCAGGCCCTCGACGCGGTCGCTGACGTCGCCGGAGGCGGTGAGCATCAGCACGCGGGTCGGCATGCCGAGCTCGACGATCTTGCGGCAGACGTCGTCGCCGTGCACGAGGGGGAGGTCGCGGTCGAGGACGACCACGTCGTAGTCGTTGACGCCGATGCGCTCCAGGGCGGCCGCGCCGTCGTACACGACGTCGACGGCCATGGCCTCCCGGCGCAGTCCGGTGGCCACCGCATCGGCGAGCAGCTGCTCGTCCTCGACGACGAGTACACGCACGTCGCTTGTCCTTCCTCATGACCGGCCCGGCGGCCTTCGAGAGCGCGCACTCGGGCAGGGGTACGGGTGGGTGTGTTGCCTCCATCCTGCCCTTTTCGACCGTAAGTCGGCTGTAAGGCGGCCGGGCCGGGGAATGCCGACGGCCCGGGGCCGGGGAACCTGCGGGCGAACGGGGCGGGAATACGAGAATTTCTCGCGCGGTTAGGTTTCCGCGGAAGGGAGCTTGGGGAGGACGGGTTTTACATCCCGCGATCACGCTCTGCATGTACCGCACCACCATGCGGTGCACACGGTCCGCTTCCGCAGAGCGGGCGTGGATGTCCGGTACCGTCGCCGCCCGGCCAGCGGCGCTGGGCATCCGCCACGGACGTGATCATCCCTTCCGACGGCACACCCCCGTGCCACCGACCCACCGACCCAGGACGAGGGGGCGCAGCATGGACGCATTCACCGCAGGACTTCTGCAGCGCATAAAGACGACCGAGTCCGATCTGTCGCGTGCCCGCGACGAGGGCGACGACTTCCTCGTCGACGTGGAGCAGGGCGAACTCGACGACCTGCGCCGCCTCGCCGCCGAGCACGGCGTGGAAGTCGGCGCGTACAGCGTCTGACCAGCCGGCACAGCACCAAGGACGGGCCCCGACGGATCCAGCCGCCGGGGCCCGCCCATGTACACGCACCTGTGGGTGCGCGACCTCCGACGTGGGGCCGGCCACCTGACGACGTCCGCACGGCCGACTGCCGAGTGTGACCGGCCGCCACCTCATCCCACCCGGCCGTTCGGACGGCCGAGGCGACCGCGAACCCGGTCGCCGGAACCGGCCCCCGTGCGCGCGAAGGTCCGGCGCCCAGGTGGCCACCCGCCCACGGCCGCCCAGCCCCACGCCCGGGTGCCGTCGTCCTGCGAACCATCCGCCACCGCCCGGTCGGCCGAGCCGATGGCGGCCCCGGCCGACGGTTCCCGTAGCGGGCGCCGTAGGCACGGCCGACCCCGGCACCCAACCGGCCCCGCCTGCCCTCGTCGGCGGCTCGGGGCGGGACGCACTGCCCGGCCGCCTCGGTCACGCCGACATACCGCTCGGCCGCACGCTCGCTGCCGAGTCCGGCCGGCCGGCCGCCACCGCCCGCCCGGACCGTACGGACGGCTCAGCGGACCGGTGCCGGGCTCGGCACCAACGGGGCTGGCGGCAGACGGTGCGTGCCGGCGCCCCCGCGCCAAAGGGCCCCGGCGCTGTGATCAGCGTCGGGGCCCTTTGGCGCGGGGCGGTGTCCGGGGCGCGCACCGTCTGACTGCTCAGGACGGTGGTCCGCCCGTCAGCTCAGTCGTGCCACGCGCCGAAGTCCTCCAGGAGGTGGAGGAGGGGGTCGAAGACACCCGGGGAGGCCGCCACCGGCCGGCCGACGAGCTGACCGGCCTGGGCGGCGACTGGTACGACCTGATCCCGCTGTCGGGCGCCCGGGTCGCGCTGGTCGTGGGCGAGGTGCCGGGGCACGGCATCGGCGCCGCCGCGGCCATGGGGCGGCTGCGCACGGCGGTGCGGACGCTGGCCGCGATAGACCTGCCGCCCGAGGAGGTGCTCGCGCACCTGGACGACCTGGCGTCCCGGTCGGCGCGGGACGACGGCGAGGGCGAGGACGGGGACGGAGAGGACGAGGACGGCACGGGCCACTCCGTGGGGTCCGGCTGCGTGTACGTCGTGTACGACCCGGCGGACGGGCGGTGCACGATGGCCGCCGCGGGCCATCCGGCGCCCGCCGTGGTGGCACCGGACGGCACGGTCGGCTTCGTGGACCTGCCGCAGGGGCCGCCGCTGGGTGTGGGCGGCCCGCCGTTCGAGGCGGTGGAGCTGTCCCTGGCCGAGGGCAGCACACTGGTGCTGCACACGGACGGCCTGCTGGCGCACGGCGGGGACGGCACGGAGGCCGACCGGGAGCGGCTGCGGCAGGCCCTGGAAGGGACGGCGGGCGAGCTGGAGGTCGGCTGCCGGTCCGTGGTCGACGCGCTGGTCCCGTCCCGCCCGCACGACGACGTGGCCCTGCTGATGGCGCGGACCAGACGGCTGGCGCCGGAGCAGGTCGCGGCATGGGAGCTGGCGCCGGACCCGGCCGTGGTGGCCGACGCCCGCAGGACCGCTCAGGACCAGTTGTCCCGCTGGGGCCTCGACGACCTGATGTTCACCACGGAACTGCTGGTCAGCGAGCTGGTCACCAACGCGATCCGGCATGCGTCCGGGACCGTGCGGCTGCGGCTGATCCGGGAGCGGGCGCTGGTGTGCGAGGTGCTGGACGGCGGTGCCACCGCCCCGCATCTGCGTCACCCCCGCGCGATGGACGAGGGCGGGCGCGGACTGCTGCTGGTCTCGCAGCTCGCCGAGCGCTGGGGCACCCGGTTCGTGCCCGACGGAAAGATCATCTGGGCGGAGCAGTCGCTGACCGCGCCGCCGGAGTGAGGCAGGGTCATGGCGCAGGCGTCGATCGACTACGAGGCGGTCTACCGCGCGCTGCCGGGCATGGTGGCGCTGCTGACCCCGGACCTGGTGTTCGCGGACGTCAACGAGGCCTACGTGCGCGGAACGGGACGCCCGCGCGCGTCCCTGCTGGGCCGCCACGTGTTCGACGTGTTCCCGGAGTCCGTGAACGTTCGCGAGGCGAAGAACTCGCACCATCTGCGAGCGTCGCTGCTGCGGGTGCTGGCCACCGGGGAGCGCGACGCGATGGCGCTGCAGCGCTACGACGTCGAGACCCCGGAGCACTCCGGGCAGTGGCAGGAGCACTACTGGTCCCCGGTCAACAGCCCGGTGCTGGCACCGGACGGGCGGGTGCGGCTGATCGTGCACCGGATCGAGGAGGTGACCGAGTTCGTGCGGGCCCGGGGCCTCGGGGGCGACACCGCGGGCCGGCTGCTGGAGGCCGAGCTGTACACGCGCGCCCGTGAGCTGCAGGAGCTCAACAACCGACTGCGTGAGGCGCACGCCCGGGAGCGTGAGGTGGCGCTGGTGCTGCAGAAGGCCATGCTCCCGGCACGCCGGCAGATGGGCCATCACCGGGCCGCCGTGCGGTACCGGCCCGCGGTGGGCGCGCTGAACGTGTGCGGCGACTGGTACGACCTGGTCGACCTGGTGGGCGGCCACCGCATCGGCGTCTCGGTCGGCGACGTGGTGGGACACGGCCTGGAGGCGGCCGGTGTCATGGGCCAGTTGCGCAGCGCGCTGAGCGCCGCCTCCCGGGTGGCCGACGGGCCGGCCCAGGCGCTCGACGTGCTGGGCCGGTACGCCCATGTGGTGGACGGGGCGGAATCGGCGACCGCGGTGACCACCTTCATCGACTTCGACCGGCACGTCGTCACCTACAGCAGCGCCGGTCATCCGCCGCCGGTGCTGCTCCACCAAGACGGACGGGTGGAGTTCCTCGACCGGGCCACCGACCCGCCGCTCGACGCCCGTCCGGACCCGAGGCCCCGGCCCCAGGCGTCGACCGCGTTCGTGCCGGGGGCGACCCTGGTGCTGTACACCGACGGGCTGATCGAACGGCGCCACGAGGACATCGACACCGGGCTGCGGCGGCTGGCCGACGCGTTGTGCCGGCACCGGACGCTGGATCCCGAGCCGCTGGCGGACACGGTGCTGCGGGAGCTGCTGCCGCCCGGGGGCGCCACGGACGACACGGCGCTGGTCGTCGTACGGCCGTGACGACGCCCGGCGGGCCCGTGGGTCCTGTGCCCCGTACCGGTCAGGAGCCGGTGCGCGCCCGGTCGAGGCGTGCCGTCCGCTCCACGTTCGACCGGTCCTCGGGGTCCTCGCTGGGCCGGCCGGCGAACCAGGCGTCGAGGATCTCCCTGAGCAGCGGGACGGAGGTGAGGCGCAGGCTCAGCGCCAGCACGTTGGCGTCGTTCCAGCGGCGGGCGCCGTCGGCGGTGTACGCGTCGGCGCACAGGGCGGCCCGGACGCCGGGCACCTTGTTGGCGGCGATGGAGGCGCCGGTCCCGGTCCAGCAGCACACCACCGCCTGGTCGGCGGTGCCGTCGGCGACCTCGCGGGCCGCCGCCTCGGAACAGGCCGCCCACTGCGGGTCGTCCCCGGGGCTGAGGGCACCGTGCGCGCGCACCTCGTGGCCGCGTTCGCGCAGTTCGGCGAGGAGGGCGCGGGCCACGGGTTCGTCCATGTCTGAGGAGACGGAGATCCGCATACCGACGAGCGTACCCGCGGTCGCGCGGGCGGCCGCCGGACGCCGTACGGGCGGGCCCTTCCGGGGCGAGGCGTTCCGGTTCCCGTCGAACGTGGTGCCCTGCCCCGTCTCCCGGACCTAGACTGGCAGTTCACGACGTGCCGGATGACCTGCTGGAACGCGGCGACCCCGCCGTTCCCAGAGTCGAGGAGCGTGCTTTTGTTCTACTACTTGCTCAAATACGTGCTGCTGGGCCCGCTTCTGAGACTGGTCTTCCGGCCTCGAATCGAGGGCCTGGGGCATGTTCCGTCGTCCGGCGCCGCGATCGTGGCGGGGAACCATCTGTCGTTCTCCGACCACTTCCTGATGCCGGCTGTGCTCAAGCGGCGCATCACCTTCCTCGCCAAGGCCGAGTACTTCACCGGGCCCGGCATCAAAGGGCGGCTGACGGCGTTCTTCTTCCACAGCGCGGGCCAGATCCCCGTCGACCGCTCCGGCAAGGACGCGGGGCAGGCGGCCATCCGCGAAGGGCTCGGGGTGCTGGACAAGGGGGAACTGCTCGGCATCTACCCGGAGGGCACACGGTCGCACGACGGGCGCCTGTACAAGGGCAAGGTCGGCGTCGCGGTGATGGCCCTCAAGGCGGGCGTCCCGGTGGTCCCCTGCGCGATGATCGGCACGTTCGAGGCGCAGCCGCCCGGCAGGAAGATCCCCCGGATCCGTCCGGTGACGATCCGGTTCGGCGAGCCGCTGGACTTCTCCCGCTACGCCGGGATGGAGAGTGAGAAGGCGATCCTGCGCGCCGTCACGGACGAGATCATGTACGCCATCCTCTCCCTCTCCGAGCAGGAGTACGTCGACCGGTACGCGGCCGACGCGAAGGCCGCGGAGACCGAGCGCAAGGCGGAGGAGAAGCGGCGCACGCCGCGCATGCCGCTGCGGTGAGCATCCGCGGACACGGACGAGGGGCGGCCGGAACACTCCGGCCGCCCCTCAGTGTCGTACGGCTACGACTGGGACTTCGACTACGGCTTCGGCGTGGCGTGCGGGGCGCAGGTCACGTCGGAGCGGTCCACCTTGCCGGTGAGCAGGTAGGTGTCGACCCGGTCGTTGACGCAGGGGTTGACCAGGCCCGTGACGCCGTGCGAGCCGGCGTCCCGCTCGGTGATCAGGCGGGAGCCCTTGAGCCGCTTGTGCAGTTCGACGGCACCGCCGTACGGGGTGGCCGCGTCCCGCTCGGACTGGACGATCAGCACCGCGGGCAGGCCCTTGCCGGTCTTCACCTCGACCGGGGTCCGCTGGGCGACCGGCCAGGTGGCGCAGGGCAGGTTCATCCAGGTGTTGGACCAGGTCAGGAAGGGGTGGTCGCGGTGCAGCCGGGTGGTGTCACGGTCCCAGGTGCGCCAGTTCGTCGGCCACTTGGCGTCGGTGCACTCCACGGCGGTGTAGACGGCGTTGCCGTTCTCCGAGGCCGCGTTGCCCGCCGTGTCGGTGAGATCCGGGGCGGCGGCGTCGATCAGCGCCTGGGCGTCACCGGCGACGTACTGGCTGAAGATCTGGGCCGTCGAGGCCCACGCCGAGTCGTAGTACGGGGCGCTCTGGAAGAAGCCGAGCAGCTCCGCCGGGCCGACGACGCCGCCGAGCGGCTTCGTCGCGGCGGCGGCGCGCAGCTTCAGCCACTGCGCCTGGACGGCGGCGCGGGTGGTGCCGAGGTGGTAGGTGGCGTCGTTCTTCGCGACCCAGTCCTGCCAGTCCGCCCAGCGGCTCTCGAAGGCGACGTCCTGGTCCAGGTTGGCCTGGTACCAGATCTTCTGCCGGGAGGGGTTGACGACGCTGTCGACGACCATGCGGCGCACGTGGCCCGGGAACAGGGTGGCGTACACGGCGCCGAGGTAGGTGCCGTAGGAGACGCCCAGGTAGTTGAGCTTCTTCTCGCCCAGGGCGGCGCGGATGACGTCGAGGTCGCGCGCGGTGTTCGGCGTGGTCATGTGGGGCAGCATCGCGCCGCTGCGCTCGTAGCAGCCCTCGGCGTACTCGCGGGCCAGCCTGCGCTGTTCGCGCTTGTCGGCCTCGGAACCGGGCACCGGGTCGGCCTTGGGCGCCTTGACGAACTCCTGCGGGTCGGCGCAGGAGATGGGCGCGGACTTGCCGACGCCGCGCGGGTCGAAGCCCACGAAGTCGTACGCCTTGGCCGTGGTGGCCCAGACGGGGTTCTTCGCGGTGACCCGGGTCGGGAAGCGCAGACCGGAGCCGCCGGGGCCGCCGGGGTTGTACAGCAGCGCGCCCTGGCGCTCGCTCTTCGTGCCGGTGCTGCCGATGCGGTCGACGGCGAGCTTGATCTGCTTGCCGTTCGGCTTGGCGTAGTCCAGGGGAACCGAGACCCAGCCGCACTGGATGGGCTTGGGCAGGTTCCAGTCGGCGGGGCAGTCCCGCCAGTCGACGCCGGTCTTCGCGGCCCGGGCGGCGGCGACCGCCACGCCCTTGGCCTCGCGGTCCTTGCCCTCGTGGGCGGCCGTCGCGCTCGCCGTGGGCGCCGCGACGGCGCCGGCTATGAGTGTCGCCGTGACGAGCACGCCGGCCGAACCGAACGCCGCCACCCGCCTCTTCGGTCTGCTGTCCCTCAAGGGGGCCTCCCCGTACAAGGTTTCGATGGGTACGGGGGAGGATCCTCGCTCCCCGGACGTCACCGGGGACAGAGGGGATACGTCTTCTTTGCCAATCCGATAACCGGACCTGGGAGTTGTGGCATGCGGACGCGGGGTCGCGTCAGGCGGATGCCGGGGTGAAGGAGCCCGGTGCCGCGTCCAGCAGGCGCCGCAGCCGCAGGGCGTCCGGCGCAACCGCGCCGACCAGCACGGCGGGACCGGCCAGCGGCAGCACGGCCGTGCCGTCCCCGGGCGCGCCGGCGGCGACCGGCTTCTCCGCGAACTCGGGGTCCGCGACGACCAGTTGTCCGACGGCCCGGTGTCCGCCGAGCACGGCCGGCCCGTCCCATCCGCCGGGTGCTCCGGGTCCGCAGTCCAGTTCCTGGTCGAGGACCGGGCGCCCGTCGATCCGTACGGTCAGCCGGGAGGTGAGCCGCCCGGGCTCCTCACCGGCCCGCCCCAGGACCAGTTCCTCACGGAGGACCAGCCGGGCCCCCGGAGCGAGGTCGACGTGGGTACGGACGGTGAGCCCGCTGCCCGTGACGGAGATCAGCGGCTCCGGCAGCCAGTGCAGTTCGCCGCCCTCGGCCACGGTGATCCGCACGTCCTGACGCGCCTGCCCGCCGTGCTGGCCCGGCAGGGCGAGGGTGGCGGCGGCCGAACCGAGCCGCAGCCGGGCCCCGGGGCCGACGTCGGCCCGGACCGTGAAGTGGTCCCCGCCGTGCGGACCGCTCATGGCGCCGACGAGCAGGACGTGCGCCGCGGCACCGCTCCCCCGCGTCCGCCGCGGGGTGAGCGGGCCACGGCTCTCCAGGACGGGCAGCGCGGTGCCGCCCCGGCCGTCCGCGCGGGCGTGCACCCGGACATCGGCCCGGACTCCCTCGGTGTTCACGCCGCCCACGCGGCAAGCCGCTCCCGCACCCAGCCGGCCACCTCGGCGACCCCGCTCCGCTCCCGCAGCGACTGGAACACCACGGGCAGGTGGGCCCGTTGCGCCTTGGCGTCGACCGCCATGCGGCCGAGGTCGGAGCCGACGTACGGCGCGAGGTCGGTCTTGTTGACGACCAGCAGGTCGGCGGTGGTCACGCCGGGGCCGCCCTTGCGCGGGATGTCGTCCCCGCCCGCCACGTCGATCACGAAGATCTGCGCGTCGACCAGCCCCTTGGAGAAGGTGGCCGTGAGGTTGTCCCCACCGGACTCGACGAGCACCAGGTCCAAGGGGCCGACCGTCTCCTCCAGCTCCTCCACCGCTTCGAGGTTGGCGGAGATGTCGTCCCGGATCGCGGTGTGGGGGCACGCGCCCGTCTCCACGGCGGTGATCCGCTCGGCCGGGAGGACGGCCTCGCGCAGCAGGAACTCGGCGTCCTCCCGGGTGTAGATGTCGTTGGTCACCACCGCCAGCGACACCTCGTCGCGCAGCGCCCGGCAGAGCGCGGCGACGGTCGCGGTCTTCCCCGAGCCGACGGGTCCGCCGAGCCCTATGCGCAGGGCGCGCCGGGTCCCGTCGGGCCGGCGGGCGTCGGCGCCGAGGACGGCGGGCCCGCCGTACGGGAAGGAGTGGTCACGATGCATGCGGCACCTCCAGGGTCACGGCGCGTCGGGTACGGAGACGGGCCGTCGGGGTCGGGTGAGGGGGTGGGGGCGGGTGGGCTCGGGAACCCGCCTGCGAACGCGGGTGGGGCCGGACGCGTCCCGTGTGCCGCTGCGGACCGGCGCCCGGGAACGTCCTGCCCACCAGGCCGTCCGGGGTTCGGGCCGGGCAGGTGCCGGCGCACGAGGCGGGCCGGGCTGCTCGTACGGCGACTTCCCGTGCGGGAGACAGGCCCGGACCACGCGCCGCGCCCGGAGCCCGCGGCGGGCCCCGCCGAGCCCCGACACGGGCGGCTACGAGCGTGAACCGGGCCGCGGCCCGGGCGCGGCGCTCGCGGGCGAGGGGCCGGGGCCCGGGATGTGGGCTCACGAGGCGCTCCGGGAGTGTGGGGCTCACGAGGCGAACAGCCGCCCGGAGCGGGCCGCGTGGGCCTCGGCGTACACCTCCAGCAGCGGGGAGGACGTCGCGGGCAGCGCGTCGGTCCCCTCGTGCGCGACGCGGCGGGCCGCCGCTACGGCCGCCGCCGCGAGCTCGTCCGCCTCCGGCGCGAGCCGGGCGAGGACCCCCGTCGCGTCGAACGGGTCGAGCCCGAGCAGCCGTACCGTCGCGGTCGCGGGCCCGCCGACGCTCTCGTAGAGCGCGCAGTGCGCCGCGTCCTGCGGGCCGAGCCCGGCCGCCCGGGCGGCGACCCCGAGCACCACCGGCTGGTGCGCCCCCTTGGGGAACCGACGGGCCAGCTCGTCCAGTTCGTCGCCCGGCCAGGTGGCGCGAGCGGCCCGCAGCAACTGCCGGCCCAGCCTGCGGGCCGCGGTGCGCAGCGCGGGCGAGGGGGTGCGGGCGTCGGCGGCCGCGTCCAGGGCCGCCGGGTCCACGCCCAGGGCGGCGGACGCTGCGAGCGCGGCCGCCACCCGGCCCGTGGTGTGCAGCCGTCCCCGGCAGAAATCCTCCAGGCTCGCCGCCCCGGTGATCCGCCCGGCGTGGACGGCGGCCTCCGCCCCGCCGGAGTGGGCGTGCCCTCCGGCGGGGAACCGTCCGTCGGCCAGGACGAGCAGTGCTGCTCTGGACATCAGAAGAGGAAGTAGCGCTGGGCGAGCGGGAGTTCCTCGGCCGGTGTCGCCTCGACCAGCTCCCCGTCGATGCGCACGGCGAAGCTGTCGGGGTCGATCCTCACGTCGGGCAGGGCGTCGTTCTCCCGCATGTCCGCCTTGGTCACCGAGCGGGTGGAGTCGATGACCGCCCAGCGTTTGCCCAGGCCCAGCCGGTCGGGCAGGCCCGCGTCGAGGGCCTCCTGCGCCACGAAGTTGACCGAGTTGGCCACGGGCGCCCGGCCGATCGCGCCGAACATGGGCCGGGGCAGGACCGGTTGCGGGGTCGGGATGGACGCGTTGGCGTCCCCCATCTGCGCGTAGGCGATCTGCCCGCCCTTGAGGACGAGATGGGGCTTCACCCCGAAGAACTTCGGCTCCCACAGCACCAGATCGGCCAGCTTGCCGCTCTCCACCGAGCCGATCTCGCCCGCCATGCCCTGGGCCACCGCCGGGTTGATGGTGTATTTGGCGACATAGCGACGCACCCGGTGGTTGTCGGCACGGCCGTCACCCGGGAGCGCGCCACGCCTGCGCTTCATCACGTGGGCGGTCTGCCAGGTCCGCATGATCACCTCGCCGACGCGTCCCATCGCCTGGGAGTCGGAGGAGATGACCGAGATCGCGCCGAGGTCGTGCAGCACGTCCTCGGCGCCGATGGTGGACGGCCGGATCCGCGACTCGGCGAAGGCCACGTCCTCGGGTACGGCCGGGTTCAGGTGGTGACAGACCATCAGCATGTCGAGGTGCTCCTCGACGGTGTTGACGGTGAACGGGCGGGTCGGATTGGTGGAGCTGGGCAGCACGTGCGGCTGGGAGACCACGGTCATGATGTCCGGGGCGTGCCCGCCGCCCGCGCCTTCGGTGTGGTACGCGTGGATGCCGCGTCCGGCGATCGCGGCGAGCGTGTCGCCCACGAAACCGGCCTCGTTGAGGGTGTCGGTGTGGATGGCGACCTGCACGCCGGTCCGGTCGGCCGCGGTGAGCGCGGCATCGATGACGGCGGGGGTGGAACCCCAGTCCTCGTGCAGCTTCAGCCCGACGGCGCCGCCCCGGACCTGGGACAGCAGCGCCTCCTGCGACACCGTGTTGCCCTTGCCGAGCAGCCCGATGTTCAGCGGGTACGCCTCCATCGCCGCCAGCATCCGCGCCAGGTGCCAGGGGCCGGGGGTGACGGTGGTCGCCTTGGAGCCCTCGGCGGGTCCGGTGCCGCCGCCGACCAGGGTGGTGATGCCGGAGGCCAGCGCCTCGTCGGCGATCTGCGGGCAGATGAAGTGGACGTGCGCGTCGATCGCCCCGGCGGTCAGGATCCGTCCGTTGCCCGCGATGACCTCGGTCTCGGGGCCGATGACCAGGTCCGGGTGGACCCCGCCCATCGTGTCGGGGTTGCCGGCCTTGCCGATGCCGGTGATCCGGCCGTCGCGGATGCCGACGTCGGCCTTGACGACACCCCAGTGGTCGACGACGACCGCGCCGGTGATCACGGTGTCGGGGGCGCCGTCGGCACGGGTGGCGGTGGACTGCCCCATCGACTCGCGGATGACCTTGCCGCCGCCGAACACCGCCTCGTCGCCGGAGCGTCCGGGGCCGCCGCAGCGGTCCTCCTCGATCTCGATCAGCAGATCGGTGTCGGCGAGCCGGACGCGGTCACCGGTGGTCGGCCCGAACAGGTCGGCGTACGCCTCACGGGAGATCTCAGGCATCGAGGGCGCCCCCCGTCTCGCCGCGCAGCCCGGGCACGGTCCGCGTCCCGGCCAGCGGCACCAGCCGTACCTCGGCGGGGATGCCGGGCTCGAACCGTACGGCGGTGCCGGCGGGCACGTCGAGCCGCTTGCCGCGGGCCGCCTCCCGGTCGAACTCCAGGCCGGGGTTGGCCTCGGCGAAGTGGTAGTGGGAGCCCACCTGCACGGGCCGGTCGGCCGCGTTGAGGACGGTGAGCCGGGTGGTCTCGCGGCCCTCGTTGTAGACGATCGGGCCCTCGGCGAACAGGATCTCTCCGGGTGTCACGGCGGTTCCTCCCGTCAGACGATGGGGTCGTGGACGGTGACGAGCTTGGTGCCGTCCGGGAAGGTGGCCTCCACCTGCACGTCGGGGATCATCTCGGGGACCCCGTCCATGACGTCGTCCCGGGTGAGTACCTTCCGCCCGGACGCCATCAGTTCGGCGACGGTACGGCCGTCGCGGGCGCCCTCGAGGATGTGGGAGGTGAGGAGCGCGACCGCTTCGGGATGGTTGAGCTTGAGTCCGCGCTCGCGGCGCTTCGCCGCCACGTCGGCCGCCACATGGATGAGCAGCCTCTCCTGCTCGTGCGGGGTCAGTTGCACGGCATCCACCTCACTGTCCTCGCTCCGGGCCGTGCGGGGCCCGGTGGCCGCGGCCACGGGAAGGCTCCCCGGTGGCGTGGACCCGGAGGCTAGCCGGGCGGCGTTTCGAGGACGTTAACCGCGCGGCGCCCCGGCTCGGGTACCGGAGGCGGCACGGTGTGTCGTCCTCCGGGCCGGCGCACCTCCCGGCTCAGGCACCGGGAGCGGCGCGGCGTGTCGGCGTCAAGGCCCGTGTGCTCCCGGTTCAGGCCGCGGGAAGCGGCGCGGCCCGCCGCCGTCGAGGCACGCGTCCCCTCCCGGCTCAGGGGCGGGGAGGAGGCGCGGGTGTCGTGGTCCGGCCCGCACGCCTCCCGGCTCAGGCGGGGGAGGCGGTGCGGCCGGTGGCCATCAGGGCGCGTGTGCCCTCGGCGAGAACCTGCGGCGGGATGTCACCGAAGATCGCCATCTGGGCCGCGAAGCCCTGCACGAGCGCGATCATCGCGCGGGCCATCGCGTCGACGTCGGCGTCCTCGGGCAGCAGGCCGGCGTCCTTGTAGCTCTTCGCCATGGCCCCCCACGCCTCGCGGATCTTGGCGTAGCCCTCGGTGAGCACGGCCGTCAGCGCCGGGGTGCGGGTGCTCTCGGTCCACACCTGGATCATCAGCCGCGGGAACAGCCACTCCCCCGTCTCCAGGGTCGCCGGCCGCACCTGCCGCATCAGGGCCAGGGCGCGCGGGACCATCACGTCGGGGGTGGGCGGCGGGCTCTCCTGGGCGGCCTGCTCCAGGGTGCCGCGCACCGTCTCGAGCACCTCGGAGGCGATGGCCTCGATCAGTTCCTCCTTGCCGCTGAAGTACCGGTAGACGGCACCGGCGGAGAGGTCCACCTCTTTCAGCACGTCCTGCATCGACGTGGCGTGGAAGCCGTTGCGGGCGAAGCAGACGGCGGCGCCGTCGAGGATCTGCCGACGGCGGGCTTCGAGGTGTTCCTGGGAGACGCGAGCCATGCCGCCAACTTAAAACGAACATTCCTTCTTGACAAGAGGAGGGATCGGCGGGACGGTGAGGACAAAGCAAAACGAACGATCCTTCTTTTTAACGGAGCCCTTGATGTCTCCCACCTCCCTGCCGCAGCACCGCCGGATCGCGGCCGTCCTGGTGCTGGTCCCCATCCTGGTGGCGTTGGCCCTGTGGGCCTTCGCCTGGCCTGCGGCCCGCACGGCGCCGCGGGACCTGCCGATCGGCGTCGCGGGCCCGCCCGCGGCCACCGCGCCGCTCGCGCAGCAACTGGAGGAGCGGAAGGGCGCCTTCGACCTCCACCGCTACCCGGACGAAGCCGCGGCCCGCGACGCGATCGAGGACCGCGAGGTGTACGGAGCGGTCGTCGTCACCGGGCAGGGCCCGAAGCTGCTGACCGCGTCGGCCGCGAGCCCGGCGGTGGCGCAGCTGCTCCAGCAGGCGGTGGAGCACCGGGCGGCCGCCTCCGGCGGGAAGGTCGTGACGGAGGACGTGGTGCCGGCCGCGGCGAGCGACCCGCGCGGGGCGGTGCTGAACACGAGTGTGCTGCCGCTGGCGCTGGCCGGGATCGGCGCGGGGGTGGCGGTGACGGTGCTCGGACTGAGGGGCCTCGCCGCGTTGGCCGCGCTGGCCGGCTCCGCGACACTGGTCGGCGTGGTCGCCGCCGCCCTCGCGCACAGCTGGCTGGATGCCCTGCCGGGCGACCGGTGGGCCGTGGCGGGCACCTTCGCCCTGGCCACGCTGGCCGTGAGCGGGGCGGTCGCAGGGCTCGCGGCCTTGCTCGGGCGGCCCGGTCTCGGGCTCGGCGCCCTCCTCATGATGCTGCTGGGCAACCCGTTCTCGGGCGCCGCCTCGGCACCGGAGATGCTGCCGGAGCCGGTCGGGGCGATCGGCCAGTGGCTGCCGCCGGGCGCGGGGGTGTCGCTGCTCCGCTCGGTGTCCTTCTTCGACGGGGCGGCGGCGGTGGGGCCCGCCCTCACCCTGACGTGGTGGGCGGCCCTGGGACTGGGCGCGGTACTGGTGGGCCACGCGGTGCGTGGGCGTACGGCACCCGCACGGGAGACACCCGAGCGTGAGCCGGCGTTGGCGAACTGACCTGGCCCCTTCCGGAGCGACCGCGCGCCCCCGCTGTGGCGGACGGGGGTGCGCGGTTCCGTGCGCGGGGGCGCAGTCTGCGGAGGGGCTCGTCAGCCGCGGACGGCCGTACCGCTGGGGCACTTTCACCGGTCGCGGGCAGTCGTGCCGCTGGAGCAATCTCGCCGGTCGCCGGCAGTCATGCCGCCCTGGGGCACGACTGCCCGCGGCTGAATGGGGCGAGGCGCCCCCGGGGCTGGTGGCGCCGCTGTCAGGAAGGGGCCGGGCCCCGGTGTTCCGCGGCGATGCCGAAGCGGTGGTGTTCGCGAGGGGCGGACGCGACCTCGCGTACGCCCGCCACCGTACTGATCACCGGTTCCTCCGCCCCCTCCGGCACATCCTTCAGCTCGTCGAGTCGTCGCAGGTCATCGGCGGAGACAAGGGCGACGAGCGGCTTCCCGTGCCGGGTCACGACGACCCGCTCGCCGCCGTACACCACGCGGTTGATCAGGTCGGCGAGCTCGGCCCTGGCCTGGGTCACCGGAATCTCGTAAGCCATGCGACCATCATAACGTGACGTACGTCCTGTACATTTTTTACAGACAACGAGCCAGGAGGGCACCATGACCCGACCGTCCGCCCGCCACGTCCTGCCCGAGTTCACCGACCGCACGGCATCCGGGCACCGGACGACGGATCCGTACGCGAGGCTGCTCGAGGAGCGGATCGTGGTCCTCGGGACGCGGATCGACGAGACCGCGGCCAATGACGTGACGGCCCAGCTCATGTACCTGGAGCACCACTCCCCCGACCGGGACATCTCGCTGTACGTCAACTCCCCCGGCGGCCCCTTCCACGCCATGTCGGCGCTCCACGACGCCCTGACCTACGTCACCTGCGACGTCGAGACGGTCTGCCTGGGCCGGGCGGAGGGCACCGCCGCGCTGCTGCTGGCCGCCGGCACCCCGGGCAAGCGCTACGTACTGCCCGGCTCCCGCCTGGTGCTCCGTCAGCCCGCCCTGCCGGAGCCGGTGGAGGGCAGGGCGAGCGACCTGGCCGTCCAGGCCGACGAGCTGAACCGGATCAGGGTCCGCACGGAGGAGATGCTGGCGCGGCACACCGGCCGGCCCGTGCAGCGGGTGCGCGAGGATCTGGAGCGGGACACGGTCCTCGACGCCCGGGCGGCGGTGGACTACGGCCTGGCGGACCGGATCGTGCCGCACCACAGGGCCGCCCGCCCCGCCACCGGCGCGAGGTGAGCCGCGGATGCTGCCACCGGAACTTCCCCCGCTGCCCGCACTGACCCGCGCCGAGGCCGAGCTGATCGACCGTTACCTGGAGGTCGTCGACCAGCTCGGCCGGGTCAATCCGGCCCAGGCCGGCGACACCTACCGAAGCCTGCGCGCCGCCCAGGCGCTGGTCGGCAAGGCGGTCGCGCTGCGCGACGCCCTGACGTTGATGCACCGGCGCGGCGAGAGCGAACTGCACGCCCAGACCCTGGCACGGGCCCTGCGGGTCCTCGACGGCGAGCGGCGTACGGCCAGGGTCACGCTACCGCCGCAGACCGGGAGTTGACACGAGCGGGCGCGGAACGCCGGGCCCGCAGACGGAACACGCCGCGCACGGGTGAAACGGACCGCACGGCGTACCACCATCCGGCGTAGACACGCCTCCTGTTTCGGTGCTGTCCAAGTTGCACCACACGCGCGCCCGTCAGGCGGAATTGACCATTCCGTCGCTGGTCCGGGGCTCCTCCGGCTCGTCGACGGCGAGTCGAACGGACAGCTGTCCACCCGAACGGGTGAGTGGTGAGTAACAACACAAACCCCCCGTTCCGTTGGGAAATCGACCGCGAAATGAAGCAAGATCCCTGACTGACGACAAGCCCCCGCCGCCGCGGCGGGGCGATCCGGGCGGACGCCGAGTCCTGCCGCCGCCCGGATGACCGGTCGACAGGAGTGGATCGGCAGGAGTGGAGGACCCAAGCACGACGGGTCGCCGGAGCTCACGTTCCGAGCAGCCCTTGGGGTGAAGCCGCTGACGCGGCCGGGCTACTTCGCCAGCCCGAATCCGACAGGTCATCCTTCACAGGCGGCTGACGAAGGGTTGCGCATGAGTGCGCTCAATCGTGTCCCGTCTCTCATGGCCCGGGCCGGCACGGCCGGGGCCCTCACCCTGGCCGCCGTGGGCGGCTCCATCGCGGTCCCCGGAGCGGCCTCGGAGGCCGCGGCGGCGACCACGGGCGTCAAGGCCCTGAAGGTCGCGGCGTCCAAGAAGGGTGCGCCGTACGCGTGGGGTGCCACCGGGCCGAACCGGTTCGACTGCTCGGGCCTCACGCTGTACTCGTTCAAGAAGGCGGGCAAGAAGCTGCCCCGCACGGCCGCCCAGCAGTACAACAAGTCCCGGCACATCTCCAAGAGCAGCCGGAAGGCCGGGGACCTGGTGTTCTTCCACTCGGGCAGCTACGTCTACCACGTGGGGATTTACGCGGGTAACAACAAGATCTGGCACGCCCCGAAGACCGGGGACGTGGTGCGGCTGCAGAAGATCTGGACCAAGAGCGTCTGGTACGGCCGCGTGAAGTGACCGACGGTGGCGGCGGTGTCCGCGGGAGCGCCGCCGCCCAGCCGTGACCGCCCCCGTGGGCCGGGCGCCGCCCACGGGACGTCCTGCGGGCCTTCAGTGCCCCCCGGCCCGCCCGTGCCGTGACGTGCCGTCAGAGCTCCGGCTGCACCGCTGCCGTGACCGCCTCCGTCGGCTGGGCGGTGACCGTGGTCCCCGGCCAAGGGAGTTCGACGGCGACGGTCTTGCCGCCCTGACGCGTGGGGCGGACTCTCAGCCTGCCCCCGTATTCCACGGTCAGCCAGCGGATGATGACCAGGCCGCGCCCGTTGTCCTGCTGGACCGCGGCGGGCAGCCGCTTGGGCAGACGCGGGTGGCTGTCCGTCACCCCGATGTGCACCCGTTCCTCACGGACCAGGACGACGTCGACCGTGAACGTGGGTGACTGGCCGAAGGTGTGCTGCACCGCGTTGGTGGCCAGTTCCGAGACGATCAGCCGCACCGTGTCGTACAGTTCGGCGTCCGGTGGCAGCCCCCATTCCGCCAGCGCGCCGGCCACGTGGGCCCGCGCCGCGGCGACCGAGGCGGGATCGCTCGGCAGAGTGACGGATGCTTCCAGATGGTCTGCCATGGCGACGTCGTCCCTTTCCCACGGGACCGCAGTCCGACACGGAGCGGCTGGTTCGAGTACGGTCCCGCACTGGTGCTTCGTCGCCAGACTGCCATCACCGCAGGGCGCGGCGCGGCGATCCACCAAGATATGCATATATCTGTCGCTCAAAGCGGTGAACTCTGCGACGGGAGACCGTATCCGGGCGGCTCGGAAGGAGTAAGGAGAGGCCCATGCAGCACGGTCCCGCGGTGCGCCGCAGGAAACTGGGCGCCGAACTGCGCGCGCTGCGCACCGCGGCGGGACTCACCAGTGGGGACGCGGCCCGGCTGGCAGGCTGGCACCAGTCGAAGGTGAGCCGCATCGAGACGGGCACGAGCGGGGTGAAACCGGCCGACGTGCGGTTACTGCTCGACGTCTACGGCGTGGACGAACCGCAGTTGCGGGAGTTGCTGCTGGTGCTGTCGGGCTCCGGGAAGGGCGACGGGCGGGACCACTGGTGGCACGCCTACCGGGGTGTACTGCCCCCGACCTACCGGGACTTCATCAGCCTGGAGTCCCAGGCGAGCGCGATGCGCACCCTGGAGACCACGGTGATCCCGGGACTGCTGCAGACCCCGGAGTACGCGCGTGCGGTGACGGAGGCGGCCCTGGAGGGTGCCTCGGAGGAGCGACTGGACGCGCTGGTGGAGGTACGGCTGGCCCGGCAGGACGTCCTGCGGGCCGATCCGCCGCTGGAGCTGAACGCGGTCCTCGACGAGGCCGTGCTGCGCCGGGAGGTGGGCGGCCCCGAAGTGATGTCCCGCCAGCTGGACCGGCTGATCGAGGCCGCCCGGCTGCCCCAAGTGCGCCTGCAGGTACTGCCGTTCAGCGCTGGCGCGCACATCGGTGTGACGGGTCCGTTCGTCATCTTTTCGTTCTCGCGCACATCTGACCTGGATGTGGTGGTTCTCGACCACTTGACGAGTAGTCACTACCTGGAACGGAAAGAAGACCTCCGGGCGTACTCGGAGGCCTTCGACGCCCTCTCGACGCACGCCCTGTCACCCGAGGAGTCGTTGGATTTCATCGCCGGCGCAGCGGCCGGCGCGTAAGGAGGCACGATGCCCGCACCGCCTCGGACCATCCCTTCCAGCCTCGCCCTGCGCGATGTGCGGTGGCTGCGCAGCAGCTACAGCACGGGGGCGAACAACTGTGTGGAGACGGCCCGGCCGGCCACCGGCCCCCTGGCCGGACTGCTCGCCGTGCGTGACAGCAAGGCCCCGGACGGGCCGGCGCTGCTCTTCTCCCCCGACAGCTGGGCGGAGTTCGTGACCGCGGTCCGCTGACCCGGCCGCGTCCGCGCCCCTGATCCGGCCGAACCCGGCCTTTCCGTCGGGACAACCCGTCCGAACGATCCGGCCCGTCCGTTCGATCCCTACGATCCGACGACCGGTCCCTACGATCCGACCGGTCCGAACGTTCCGACTCATCCGAACGTTCCGACCGATCAACCGTTCATCGCGCGACGCACGGCCGTGCCCCGCCGACTCATGGCCGCGTATCGCCGATCACCCGTACAGCGCGTTCGATCTCCGCCCCGGACAGGTCCGCCCGGGCGGTCAGTCTGAGCCGTGAGATGCCGTCGGGCACGGAAGGAGGACGGAAGCAGCCCACGGACAGACCGGCCGCCCGGCAGTCGGCCGCCCAGCGCACGGCCTGCTCCGGGGACGGGGCGCGCACGGAGACGACCGCGGCGTCCGGACGTACCGCTTCCAGACCCGCGGCCGTCAGCCGGGTGTGCAGTTCCCGCGCCACCGCTCCCGCCCGCGCCGCGCGCCCCGGTTCGCGGCGCAGCAGCCGCAACGCCGCCAGGGCCGCGCCCGCCGCCGCCGGCGCGAGACCCGTGTCGAAGATGAACGTCCGTGCCGCGTTGACCAGATGGCCGATCACCCGGGCCGGACCCAGCACCGCGCCGCCCTGGCTGCCGAGCGACTTGGACAGCGTCACCGTGACGACGACGTCGTCAGCGCCCGCGACGCCCGCCGCGTGCGGGGCGCCCCGGCCGCCGTCGCCGAGCACCCCGAGGCCGTGCGCGTCGTCCAGCACCAGCCCCGCGCCGTGCTCCCGGCACGCCTCGGCCAGCGCGACGAGCGGGGCCGCGTCGCCGTCCACCGAGAACACCGTGTCCGACACCGCCACCGCGGGGCCCTCGTGGCCGTCCAGCGCCTTGCGTACGGAGTCCGGGTCGCGGTGCGCCACCACCTGCGTGACGCCCCGGGCCAGCCGGCAGCCGTCGATCAGCGAGGCGTGGTTGCCCGCGTCGGAGACGACGAGTGAGCCGTGCGGGGCCAGCGCGGTGACGGCGGCCAGGTTGGCCGCGTAGCCGGAGGAGAACACCAGGGCCGCTTCGAACCCGCAGAAATCGGCCAGTTCGTGTTCCAGTTCGGCGTGCAGCTCGGTGGTGCCGGTGACCAGGCGGGAGCCGGTCGCGCCGCCGCCCCAGGTCCGGGCGGCCCGGGCCGCCCCCTCGGTGACCTCGGGATGACGGGCCAGCCCGAGGTAGTCGTTGCTCGCGAGGTCGAGGAGCGGCGTGTCGGCCGGCCGGGGGCGCAGGGTGCGGACGAGCCCGGCACTGCGGCGCTGCTCCGCCTGCTCGTCGATCCAGCCGAACGCCATGGGTCCTCCGGGATTTTGTAGGCAGTGCACAGACATTAGCGGCAGGCCGGCCGGACCTCTGTGTGGTGATACCCACACCGCCGGACGGCTTCGTTGTACGAAGTCTCCTTGGCCCGGACGGGCCGGGTAGGACAGGATCGGCTCTCATGGACCTGCTGAACACGCTGGTGGACAAGGGGCTTCGGCGCGAGACGCCGACACGGGCCGAGGCGCTGGCCGTCCTCGCGACGTCCGACGAGGAGCTGCTCGACGTGGTGGCGGCGGCCGGGAAGGTGCGCAGGCACTGGTTCGGCCGCCGGGTGAAACTCAACTATCTGGTCAACCTCAAGTCCGGGCTGTGCCCGGAGGACTGCTCCTACTGCTCGCAGCGGCTCGGCTCGAAGGCCGACATCCTCAAGTACACCTGGCTGAAGCCGGACGAGGCGTCCCGGGCGGCCGCCGCGGGCCTGGCCGGCGGTGCGAAGCGGGTGTGCCTGGTGGCCAGTGGGCGCGGTCCGACCGACCGTGACGTGGACCGGGTGTCCGACACCATCAGGACCATCAAGGAGCAGAACGAGGACGTCGAGGTGTGCGCCTGCCTGGGCCTGCTCTCCGACGGCCAGGCCGAACGGCTGCGCGAGGCGGGCGCGGACGCCTACAACCACAACCTCAACACGTCCGAGTCGACGTACGGGGAGATCACGACCACGCACACCTACGCCGACCGGGTGGACACGGTGCGCAAGGCGCACGCGGCCGGTCTGTCCGCCTGTTCCGGGCTGATCGCCGGCATGGGCGAGACCGACGAGGACCTGGTCGACGTCGTGTTCTCACTGCGCGAACTGGACCCGGACTCGGTTCCGGTCAACTTCCTGATCCCGTTCGAGGGCACCCCGCTCGCCAAGGAGTGGAACCTGACCCCGCAGCGCTGCCTGCGCATCCTGGCGATGGTGCGGTTCGTCTGCCCGGACGCCGAGGTGCGGATCGCGGGCGGCCGCGAGGTCCATCTGCGCACGATGCAGCCGCTCGCGCTGCACCTGGCCAACTCGATCTTCCTCGGCGACTACCTCACCAGCGAGGGCCAGGCCGGCAAGGCCGACCTGGAGATGATCGCGGACGCCGGCTTCGAGGTGGAGGGCGCCGGGGAGGTCACGCTGCCCGAGCACCGGGCGGGCGGTGGCTGCGGGTCGCACGCGAGCGGCGGGGCATGCGGATCCCAGGGCGACCCCGGCTGCGGGTCCCACGACGGCGCGGAGGGCGGCTGCGGCTCGCACGAGGGCGGCGGTGTCTGCGGAACGGCCCCCGCCGCCGCCCCCGCCGCCTCGGCCGACGAGCCGCGTCCCGACCTGGTCGCCGTGCGCCGCCGGGGCGCCGGAACGGACCTCGCGCCCAATGCCTGAGCAGTCGGTCGCCGCGCTGCTGGAGCTCGACCGGCGGCACGTGTGGCACCCGTACGGGCCCATGCCGGGCCGTCAGGAACCGCTCGTCGTCGCGTCGGCGAGCGGGGTGCGGCTCACCCTGGCCGACGGTTCGGGCGAGCTGGTCGACGGCATGTCGTCCTGGTGGTCGGCGATCCACGGCTACAACCACCCGGTGCTCAACGAGGCCGCCCACGACCAGCTCGGGCGGATGAGTCACGTGATGTTCGGCGGGCTCACGCACGAGCCCGCCGTACGGCTGGCGAAGCTCCTTGTCGACATGTCGCCGGACGGCCTGGAGCACGTGTTCCTGGCCGACTCGGGGTCGGTGTCGGTCGAGGTCGCCGTGAAGATGTGCCTGCAGTACTGGCGTTCGCTGGGCCGTCCGGAGAAGTCACGGCTGCTGACCTGGCGGGGCGGCTACCACGGTGACACCTGGCACCCGATGTCGGTGTGCGACCCCGAGGGCGGGATGCACGAGCTGTGGTCCGGGGTGCTGCCACGCCAGGTCTTCGCCGACGCCCCGCCCGGCCCCTACGAGGAGGCGTACGCCGACCACCTGCGGGAGATGATCGAGCGGCACGCCGGTGAGCTGGCCGCGGTGATCGTGGAGCCGGTGGTGCAGGGCGCGGGCGGGATGCGGTTCCACTCCCCCGCGTATCTGCGGGTGCTGCGGGAGGCGTGCGACGCCCACGACGTGCTGCTCGTCCTCGACGAGATCGCGACCGGCTTCGGCCGTACCGGCGCCCTGTTCGCGGCGGAGCACGCGGCCGTGTCGCCGGACGTGATGTGCGTGGGCAAGGCGCTGACCGGCGGTTACCTCACCATGGCGGCGACGTTGTGCACCGCGCGGGTGGCCGAGGGCATCTCGCGCGGCGAGGTGCCGGTGCTGGCGCACGGCCCGACCTTCATGGGCAACCCGCTGGCGACGGCCGTCGCCTGCGCCTCCGTGGAGCTGCTGCTCGGCCAGGACTGGCGGGCGGAGGTCAAGCGGATCGAGTCCGGGCTGCGCGAGGGGCTGGCCCCGGCCGCCCGGCTGCCCGGGGTACGGGACGTCCGGGTGCTCGGCGCGATCGGGGTCGTCCAGCTGGACCACGACGTCGACATGACCGCGGCCACCCGGGCGGCGGTGCGGGAGGGCGTCTGGCTGCGTCCGTTCCGCGATCTGGTGTACACGATGCCGCCGTACGTCACGGGCGACGAGGACGTGGCCCGTATCGCCCGCGCGGTGTGCGCGGCGGCGAAGGAGGGATGACATGCCGGTGCTGGTGGTGACGGGCACGAACACCGAGGTCGGCAAGACGGTGGTGACGGCCGCGGTCGCCGCGACGGCGTCGGCGGGCGGCCGGTCGGTGGCGGTGCTGAAGGCCGCGCAGACGGGGGTCGGGCCAGGGGAACCCGGGGACGCCGCCGAGGTCGAGCGGCTGGCCGGGCCGGTGACGTCGGCCGAACTGGCCCGCTATCCCGAGCCGCTGGCGCCCGCCACGGCCGCCCGCCGGGCGGGCCGGGCGCCCGTGCATCCGCACGAGATCGCCGAGCGGGCCGCCAAACTGGCCACCGAGCACGACCTGGTGCTGGTGGAGGGCGCGGGCGGCCTGCTCGTCCGGTTCGACGCGGCCGGCGGGACCCTGGCGGACGCGGCGGCCCTGCTGCGCGCCCCGGTTCTGGTGGTGGCGTCCGCGGGTCTGGGCACCCTCAACGCCACGGAGCTGACGGTCCGGGAGCTGCGGGGGCGCGGGCTCGACCCGGTGGGGGTGGTGATCGGCAGCTGGCCCGCGGACCCCGGCCTCGCGGAGCGCTGCAACCTGCTGGACCTGCCGGACGTCACGGGCGTCCCGCTGCTGGGCGCGGTGCCGGAGGGGGCGGGACGGCTCGGCCCGGACCGGTTCCGGACGGCCGCCCCGGACTGGCTGGCGCCCCGCCTGGAGGGCACCTGGGACGCGGACGTCTTCCGGGCCCGGGAGGCCGCCTGACCGGCACGGTGGTTCGCCGGGCGGGCCGACGGGGAGAATCGCCGTAGGTCCGTCCCGGGGAGGTCCCCATGCAGTTGCGGTCCCCCCGCTCCGCCCAGGCGGCGCGGGATCCCGTGCACCATCCGGTCTTCGCGCGCTGGTACGCCCGTTGCAGCGTCGCCGCCGAGAGCCGCGCGGGGATGGCGGACGTACGGCGCCGGCTGCTCGGCGGTCTGTCGGGGCGGGTGATCGAGATCGGCGCGGGCAACGGCCTGAACTTCGCCCACTACCCGCGCACCGTCGCGGAGGTCGTCGCCATGGAGCCGGAGCGCGCGTTGCGCACGCTGGCCGTGGAGGCGGCGCTGCGGGCCGAGATGCCGGTGGACGTGGCGCCCGGAGTGGCGGAGGCGCTGCCCGTCAAGAGCGAGGCGTTCGACGCGGCGGTGCTGTCGCTGGTGCTGTGCAGCGTGCGCGACGTGGAGCGGGCGCTCGCCGAGGTGCGGCGTGTGCTGCGGCCCGGCGGCGAGGTGCGGTTCTTCGAGCACGGCGCGGGCGGCGGCCGGGTCATGCACCTCACTCAGCGGGCGCTGGACCGCACGGTGTGGCCACCGCTGGCCGGTGGCTGCCACCTGGCCCGGAACCCGGTCGGCGCGCTGCGGGCGGCCGGGTTCGAGCTGGGCCCCTACCGGCGGATGACCGTCCCGGAGAACGGGCCGGCGCTGCCGCAGTCGTTCTGCGTCATCGGCACCGCGTGGCGGCCCGTGGGGGACGCGGAGAGCACGGAGGCCGCAGGGCGCTGATCACGCGCACCAGCGGCGCAGTTCGGCCGCGATGGTGTCGACGTCCGCGCCGTCGCGCTTCACCAGGTGGGCCAGGTCGCGCACCTGCTCGGGCGAGGTGACGACCTTCAGGCCGCTGGCGACCAGGTAGGCGTACGCGACGGCGGAGGCGAAGAGCGCGTTGGAGCGCTCCAGCGCGGGGACGTGGATCAGCAGCTGGAGCAGCGCGGCGGCGCGGCTGTGCGGGGTGTCGTAGACGGGGACGTCGAATATCCCGGCGTCGTGACGGGCGACGGCTGCGACGAGCGCGCCCCAGTCGGTGACCTGGGGGTCGCCGGGGGTCTGCTGCTCGGCGAGCATGAGCAGCCAGGCGAGGTCGATGCGTACGTGGTCCAAGGGTCAGCGGTGACCTTCGCGCGCGCCCTCGCGGTCCCTGCCGAACTCCTCGGCGAAGACGCTCTCGTACTGCTTCATGAAGTCGGCGGCGGCCTCGACGAAGGCGCGTCCGGACTCGCCGGTGTCCTGCCGGACCAGTTCCTCGATGTAGCGGTTGACGCTGATGCCTCGCGCCAGGGCACGCTCCCGGGCCGCGCGGGCGGTGCCCTCGTCCACGCGCACGTTCAGCTGGGTCTTCGCCATACCTCGAAGCTAGCGCCAGGATGCTAGCAACGGCAAGGAAACGGGCGTGCGAGCTCATGTGTCCCTTACATCGGAGTCCGGAACCGGCACTCCCGGGGGATGTTCCGCGGGCACCGGGCCCCCTTACCCTCGGCGCGACATGCTCGACCCGGCTGTTCACCGGAGGAGGCGGCCTTGTCCACACCCGCTGAGGAGCACACCCCCGGCCTCGCGCCGCGCGACGGGACCGCGGCTCGCGCCCGCGGTCTGACCAAGGCGTACGGCACGGGCGAGACGGCGGTGATCGCCCTGGACTCGGTGGACGTCGACATCGCGCGCGGGCGCTTCACCGCGGTCATGGGACCGTCCGGCTCCGGGAAGTCCACGCTGATGCACTGCCTGGCCGGGCTGGACACCGTCTCCGCCGGTCAGGTGTGGCTCGGGGACACCGAGATCACGGGGCTGAAGGACCGTGAGCTGACCCGGCTCAGGCGGGACCGCGTCGGCTTCATGTTCCAGTCGTTCAACCTGATCCCCACGCTGACGGCGCGGGAGAACATCACCCTGCCCATGGACATCGCCGGCAAGAAGCCGGATGAGGCGTGGCTGGACCAGGTCATCGACACGCTGGGCCTGCGGGACCGGCTCAAGCACCGGCCCGCGCAGCTGTCGGGCGGTCAGCAGCAGCGCGTGGCCTGTGCTCGGGCGCTGGCCTCGCGGCCCGAGCTGATCTTCGCCGACGAGCCGACGGGCAATCTCGACTCGCGGGCAGGGCTCGAAGTGCTGGGCTTCCTGCGGGAGGCGGTGGACCGGCTCGGCCAGACGGTGGTCATGGTCACCCACGACCCCGGCGCCGCCGCACACTCCGACCTGGTCCTGTTCCTCGCGGACGGCCGCATCGTGGACGAGACACGGCGGCCCACGGCGGAGTCGGTACTGGAACGGATGAAACGGTTCGACGTCGTCCGCGCGACAACGCCCCAGGACGGCGGCCCGCCGCCCACCGCCGCAGGCCCGGTCCCGGTGCCGCCGCCGGACGGCGCGATCCCGAGCCCGGTGCCGCCGCTCGACGCCGGACAGCCGGGCGACGCATCACCGGACGGAGGGGGGCCGGGGGCCGCGCCCTCCCGCGCCGGACAGCCGGGCGACGCATCACCGGACGACGGGCGACCGGACGGCCCGCTGCCGGACGGCGGGCACACGGGCACAGCGGCCTCGGGCACCGCGGGGCTCCGCGCCGCGCCGCCGGACGGCGGACAGCAGGAGCGCGGGGCTCCGGGTGCCGGGGCGTCGGGCCGGGGGGCGGGTGCAGCGTCGGACGACGGTGGGCCGGGCGGGGCGCCCCCAGGTGGGGCCGCCCCCGCTGGGCCGGGCGGCGGGAGGGGCTGACGGTGCTGAAAGCCACCCTGCGGAGCTTCCTCGCGCACAAGGGGCGGCTTCTGCTGTCCGCCCTCGCCGTCGTGCTGTCCGTGGCCTTCGTCGCGGGCAGCCTGATCTTCTCCGACACCGTCACCCGCACCTTCGACCGGCTGTTCGCGTCCAGTTCCGCCGACGTGACGGTGCAGCCGCGCGACGACCTGGAGTCGGCCGTGCCGACCGGAGCGGTGGCGACCGTGCCCGCCGCGCTCGCCCGGCAGCTGTCCGGCGTCGAGGGTGTCGCGTCGGCCCACCCGGACGTCGAGGTGGAGAACGTCACCGTCGTCGACGCGCGCAACGAGTCGGTGGGGCCGACGACCGGCGCGCCGACGCTCGCAGTGGACTGGCACGTCACCGAGCGCAGCGTGGTGGAGCTGACCTCCGGCCGCACTCCGCGCGGTGACGGCGAGGCCGTGCTGGACGCGGACACCGCGGACGCCAAGGGCGTGGAGATCGGCGACACGCTGACCGTGCAGGCGCAGCCCGGCTCGTTCCGCGTCGAGATCGTCGGCATCGCCACCTTCACCACCACCAACCCGGGCGCGGCCCTGGTGTTCCTTGACCCGCAGGTGGCGGCCGCCCGCCTGCTGGGCTCGGCGGACAGCGCCACGAGCGTGTCCGTCGAGGCGGCGCCCGGCGTGGCCGACGCGGACCTGAAGCGGCGGATCACCGCCGAACTCGGCGCCGGCGCCTACGAGGTGCGGACCGCCGGCGAACTCGCCGAGACGGCCTCCGACGAACTGGGCGCGTTCCTCGACGTGATCAAGTACGCGATGCTGGGCTTCGCCGGGATCGCCGTGCTCGTGGGCGTCTTCCTGATCGTCAACACGTTCTCGATGCTGATCGCCCAGCGCACCCGCGAGCTGGGGCTGCTGCGGGCGCTCGGCGCCGACCGGCGGCAGGTGCGGCGGTCGGTGCTCACCGAGGCGGTGCTGCTGGGCCTGGCCGGCTCGACGGTGGGTCTGGCGGCCGGCGTCGGGCTGGCCTTCGGCCTGATCCGGCTCATGGGCGCCTTCGGGATGAACCTGAAGACCACGGAGATGGTCGTCGGCTGGGCCACGCCCGTCACGGCGTACGTCGTGGGCGTGGGTGTCACCTTCGTCGCGGCGTACCTCCCGGCACGCCGGGCGGCGGCCGTGTCGCCGATGGCCGCGCTGGCCGACGCGGAGGTCGCCGGGGTGGGCCGGCCGCTGCGGACCCGCGCGGTGGCCGGTTCGGTGGTGGGTGCGCTCGGCGCGGCGGCGCTGCTGGGCTGCGTCCTGTCCGGGGACACGGCCTCGGCGTCGTCCCTGCTGGGGCTCGGGGTGCTGCTCACCCTGGTCGCCACCGTCGTCGCGGGCCCGCTGCTGGTGCGGCCGGTGATCCGGGTGCTGGGCGCGGCCTTCCCCGCCGTGTTCGGCGCCGTCGGCCGGATGAGCCAGCGCAACGCCCTGCGCAACCCGCGCCGTACCGGCGCCACCGCCGCCGCGCTGATGGTGGGGCTGGCCCTGGTCGGCGGGCTGTCGGTGGCCAGCGCCTCGATGTCCCGGTCCTTCGACGACCAGATCGACAAGACGCTGGGCGCCGACTTCATCGTCCAGAACGGCAACTTCATGCCGTTCCCGCGGGAGATCACCGACCGGGTGCGGGACACCGAGGGGGTGGGTCTGGTGGTCCGGCAGCGGTTCGCGCCGGTGGCGGTGCGGCTGCCGGACGGCGAGCGGATCGAGACCACCGCCTCCGGGTACGACGACGGCGTCGACGACGTCGCCCGGGTGACGTACGCCGAGGGTGGCACGGCGGCGGCGCTGGCCGAGGGCGGCCTCGCCATGGACGCCGGTTTCGCCGCCGAGCACGGCGTCCGCCGGGGCGACACGGTGCCGGTGGAGTTCCCCGGTAGCCGGAGTGCCGAGTTCACGGTGGCCGCCCTGACCGACATGGCGGGCGGCGAGGGCTTCGGGATGAGCGGCGGGCTCTTCCTCGGCATCGCGGCCGTGGAGGAGTACGTACCGGGCGGGCAGGACTCCGCGCTCTACGTCAACGCGGCCGCCGGGACGTCCCCGGACGACCTGCGCGACCGGCTGGAGGCGGCCCTGGAGCCCTTCCCGCAGGTGCAGGCGCGCGACCAGGCCGACTACAAGGAGCTGGTGCACGACCAGATCGCCGTGCTGCTGTACCTGGTGTACGCCCTGCTGGGGCTGGCCATCGTGATCGCGGTGCTGGGCGTGGTCAACACGCTCGCGCTGTCGGTGGTGGAGCGCACCCGGGAGATCGGGCTGCTGCGGGCGATCGGTCTGGGCCGGCGGCAGCTGCGGCGCATGATCCGGCTGGAGTCGGTGGTGATCGCGGTGTTCGGCGCGGTGCTGGGGCTCGGGCTGGGGCTGGTGTGGGGCGTGTGCATCCAGCAGGTGCTGGCGCTCGAGGGCCTGACCGCGTTCGCCGTCCCGTGGGGCACCGTGGTGGCGGTGGTCGTCGGGTCGGCGGTGGTGGGCATCGCGGCGGCGCTGCTGCCGGCTCTGCGGGCGTCCCGGATGAACGTGCTGGAGGCCATCGCCCACGAGTGAGCGCGCCTGCGCGGCGGCCCGGTCCGCATCGTGGAATTCCGTGATCACGGCCGGAACGCCGTGCTGGGATCGGACCCATGAGCGAACTGCGGACACGGGCCGCCGGACCCGAGGACCTCGACGACGTGCTGGCCTTCTGGAAGTCGGCCGCGGAGGGCACCAGCATCAGCGACGACCGGGAGGGCGTGGAACGGCTGGTCGCCCGCGATCCCGAGGCGCTGATCCTCGCCGAGCGGGACGGCGAACTGGTCGGCACGGTGATCGCCGGCTTCGACGGCTGGCGGTGTCACCTGTACCGCCTGGCGGTGCGCCCGGACCGGCGCCGGCAGGGCATCGCCACGGCCCTGCTGACCGCCGCCGAGGACCGGTTCGTACGGCTCGGCGGGCGCCGCGCGGACGCGATGGTGCTCCAGCGCAACGCGACCGCCCATCATGCGTGGGACGCGGCGGGGTATGCGCCGGAGGAACGCTGGCGGCGCTGGGTGAAGCCCCTGACCGGGTGAACCACGGCCCGCCGGCCGACCTTTGCCCATCCTTTACCCGGTGAGGGCCACTCGGTTCTCCATGAAAGGTCGTGTCTCCGCCCGTGGGCCCCGCTTCCGGTCTCCGACACCGCGCGTCCGACCCCGTCCTGCCCGACCATGGGACTGAGGTGACCCGATGACCGAAGTGCTCCTCCTTCTGGCGGCCATCCTGCTCTCGCTCCTGTGCGGGGCGTTCGTGGCCGCCGAGTTCTCCCTCACCACGGTCGAGCGGGCCGAGCTGGAGCGGGCGGTGGAGCGCGGCGAGCGGGGTGCCGCCGGCGCGCTCCAGGCCGTGCGCAGCCTGACCTTCCAGCTCTCCGGGGCCCAGCTGGGCATCACGGTCACCAATCTGGTGGTCGGCATGCTCTCCGAACCGTCGATCGCCGCGCTGATCAGAGGCCCCCTGCGGGACATCGGCGCCTCCGAGCCGGTCGCGCGCTCGCTGGCACTGGTGATCGGCACGGGTCTGTCGACGGTGTTCCTGATGGTCGTCGGCGAGCTGGTGCCGAAGAACTGGGCGATCTCCTCCCCGCTGGCCGTCGCCAAGCGGGTCGGCAACGCGCAGCGCTGGTTCAGCGCCGCCTTCCGCCCGTTCATCACCCATCTGAACAACCAGGCCAACCGGATGGTGCGCCGTATCGGGCTGGAGCCGGCCGAGGAGCTGGAGTCCGCGCGCGGGCCCCAGGAACTGGCCGCGCTGGCCCGGCACTCCGCCAAGGAGGGCGCACTGGAGCCGGACACCGCGGAACTGTTCGTCCGCACCCTGAACCTCGCCGACCTGACCGCGGAGAACGTGATGACGCCCCGCGTCCAGGTCATCGCCCTGGAGGTGCGGGCGACGTGCGAGGACGTGGCGAACGTGACTCGGGCGACCGGGCTGTCCCGGTTCCCCGTCTACCGCGAGACGCTCGACGCGGTGGTCGGCACCGCTCATGTGAAGGACGTCCTGGGGGTGCCCGCCGAGCGCCGCCCCGAGGTGCCCGTGTCGGAGCTGATGCGCGAACCGCTGCTGGTCCCCGGGTCGCTCACCGTCGACCGGCTCCTGGACCGCCTGTCGGGCCGCCGCACGATGGCCGTGGTCATCGACGAGTACGGCGGCACGGCGGGGGTGGCCACCCTGGAGGACATCGTGGAGGAGGTCGTCGGCGAGGTCCGGGACGAGCACGATCCGCACGAGACCCCCGACCTGGCCCGGGCCGGCACCGACGAGGAGGGCCGCACGCTGTTCTCCGCGGACGGCTCCGCCCGCCTGGACCAGCTCGCCCGCGTCGGACTGCGCGCGCCGGAAGGGCCGTACGAGACGCTGGCCGGGCTGGTGGCCGCCCAGCTGGGCCGCATACCGGAGGAGGGCGACGTCCTGGAGGTCGCCGGCTGGCGGCTGGAGGTGGCGGACGCCTCCGGACGCCGCGCGGCGCGCGTGCTGCTGCGCGCGCCCCGCGACGACGGGCAGCTGACGCGGCACGAGGCCGGCGCGTCCGCGGCCGGTGACACGGAGGACGACCGGGGGGCGCGACGATGACCGCCGTACAGCTGCTGATCGGCCTGGCCACGCTGGTCGCCAACGCCTTCTTCGTGGGCGCCGAGTTCGCCCTGATCTCCGTCCGCCGCAGCCAGGTCGAGCCGCACGCCGACCAGGGCGACCGGCGCGCCAAGAGCGTGCTGTGGGGCCTGGAGCACGTGTCGGTGCTGCTGGCGGCGGCGCAGCTCGGCATCACCCTGTGCACGCTGATCCTCGGCATCGTCGCCGAGCCGGCCATCGCCCACCTGCTGGAACCGGTGTTCCACGCGGTGGGCGTGCCCGACGGCGCGGGACACGCGGTGTCGTTCGTGATCGCGCTGACGCTCGCCACGTACCTGCACATGCTCCTCGGCGAGATGGTGCCGAAGAACATCGCGCTCGCGGAGCCGGTGCGCAGCGCGCTGATGCTGGGCCCGCCGCTGGTGGCGCTGTCCCGCGCGCTGCGGCCGGTGATCTTCACGGTCAACGCCTTCGCGAACACGCTGCTGAAGCTGCTGCGGGTGGAGACGCGGGACGAGGTGGTCGCGTCGTTCTCCGACGCCGAGCTGGCCCAGATCGTGAAGGACTCCGGCCAGGCGGGCCTGATCGACGACCGCGCCCTGGAGCGGCTGAACGACGCGCTGGAGCTGGGCCGGCGTCCGGTGCGGGACGTCGTGATGCCGCTGGAGCGGGTGGTCTACGCGCGCGTGGGCGTCACCCCGGAAGGGCTGGAGCGGCTGTCGGCGGAGTCCGGGTTCTCCCGGTTCCCCGTGGTGGACGAGCAGCGGCGGATCGTCGGCTACCTGCACATCAAGGACGCCCTGGACGCCTCGCCGCGGGACATGCCGTTCCGGCTGCGGGACATGCGGTCCATCGCCCGCGTCCGGGAGAGCACCCCGCTGGACGACGTGCTCACCGCGATGCGGGGCAGCCGTACGCATCTGGCGGCCGTCTCCGGGACGGACGGGCGGCTGGCGGGACTGGTGACCATGGAGGACGTGCTGCGGGAGCTGTTCGGGCAGCGGGCCTGAGTGCTCCTTTCCGCGCGAAAGGAAGGCGACCGACCGACGGGTATGTTCCAGGGGCTACCATTTCTGTCGCCATGCAGACGAACCCCGCCTCCAGCAGCCCCGCCCACACCAGCCTCGTCGCTCTGGGCGACTCCTTCACCGAAGGCATGTCGGACCTCCTGCCCGACGGCACCTACCGCGGTTGGGCGGACCTCCTCGCCGCCCGGATGGCGGCCGTCGCCCCCGGCTTCCGGTACGCCAACCTCGCGGTGCGCGGCAAGCTGATCCAGCAGATAGTCGACGAGCAGGTGGAAACGGCGGCGGCCATGGGGGCGGACGTCATCACCCTGGTCGGCGGCCTCAACGACACCCTGCGCCCCAAGTGCGACATGGTCCGGGTCCAGGACCTCCTCACCGAGGCCGTGGAGCGGCTGGCCCCGCGCTGCGAGCGGTTGGTGCTGATGCACAGCCCCGGCCGCCGGGGCCCGGTGCTGGAGCGCTTCCGGCCCCGCATGGAGGCGCTGTTCGCCTGCATCGACGAGCTCGCCGCCAAGCACGACGCGCTGGTGGTCGACCTGTACGGGGCGCCGGCGCTCGGCGACCCCCGGCTGTGGGACGTGGACCGGCTGCACCTGACCGGGGAGGGTCATCGCAGGGTCGCGGAGGCGGTCTGGCAGGCGCTCGGCCACCCGGCCGAGGACCCGGAGTGGCACCTCCCTCCGGAGGCCACGCTGCCCCCGCACTGGGTCGCGCGGCGGGTCGAGGACGCCCGGTTCGCCCGCCGGCACCTGCTGCCGTGGATCGGCCGCCGGCTCACCGGCCGCTCCTCGGGCGACGGCCTGCCGCCCAAGCGCCCGGAGCTGCTGCCGTACGAGACGGCGTAGCCGCCCCCTTGTACGTTCCTCCAGGTCACCCCGTGGCGCGGGCCTGCACGAATCGCCAGTAGACTCCCTGTACGTGACTGCTGCGCCCGCCAAGCCCCGTATCCCCAACGTCCTCGCCGGACGCTACGCCTCCGCCGAGCTCGCCACGCTCTGGTCGCCCGAGCAGAAGGTGAGGCTCGAGCGGCAGCTCTGGCTCGCCGTGCTGCGGGCCCAGAAGGACCTCGGGATCGAGGTGCCCGACGCGGCGATCGCCGACTACGAACGCGTCCTCGACACCGTCGACCTGGCCTCGATCGCCGAGCGGGAGAAGGTCACCCGCCACGACGTGAAGGCGCGGATCGAGGAGTTCAACGACCTAGCCGGGCACGAGCACGTGCACAAGGGCATGACCTCCCGCGACCTCACCGAGAACGTCGAACAGCTGCAGGTCCGGCTGTCGCTGGAGCTGATGCGCGACCGCACGGTCGCCGTGCTGGCCCGCCTGGGCAAGCTGGCCGGGGAGTACGGCGAGCTGGTCATGGCCGGCCGCTCGCACAACGTGGCGGCGCAGGCCACCACCCTCGGCAAGCGGTTCGCGACGGCGGCCGACGAGCTGCTCGTCGCGTACGGGCGGCTGGAGGAGCTGCTGGGCCGCTACCCGCTGCGCGGCATCAAGGGCCCGGTCGGCACCGCGCAGGACATGCTGGACCTGCTCGGCGGGGACGCCGCCAAGCTGGCCGACCTGGAGCGCCGGATCGCCGGTCACCTGGGCTTCTCGCAGGCGTTCACCAGCGTCGGCCAGGTCTACCCGCGCTCCCTGGACTACGAGGTCGTCACCGCGCTGGTGCAGCTGGCCGCCGCGCCGTCCTCGCTGGCCAGGACGATCCGGCTGATGGCCGGGCACGAGCTGGTCACCGAGGGCTTCAAGCCGGGCCAGGTCGGCTCCTCGGCGATGCCGCACAAGATGAACACCCGCTCCTGCGAGCGCGTCAACGGCCTGATGGTGATCCTGCGCGGCTACGCGTCGATGACCGGCGAGCTGGCGGGCGACCAGTGGAACGAGGGCGACGTCTCCTGCTCGGTGGTGCGCCGGGTCGCGCTGCCGGACGCGTTCTTCGCGCTCGACGGGCTGCTGGAGACGTTCCTGACCGTGCTCGACGAGTTCGGCGCCTTCCCGGCCGTCGTGGCCCGGGAGCTGGACCGCTACCTGCCGTTCCTCGCCACCACCAAGGTGCTGATGGGCGCGGTGCGCGCGGGCGTCGGCCGTGAGGTCGCGCACGAGGCGATCAAGGAGAACGCCGTCGCCACCGCCCTCGCCATGCGGGAGCAGGGTGCCGAGCGCAACGACCTGCTCGACAAGCTCGCCGCCGACGAGCGGCTGCCGCTGGGCCGCGCGGAGCTGGAGGCGCTGATGGCGGACAAGCTGTCCTTCACCGGCGCCGCGAGCGACCAGGTGGCCACCGTGACCGGCCGGATCGACGAGATCGTGAAGCAGCACCCGGAGGCCGCCGGCTACACCCCCGGAGCGATCCTCTGAGGCGCTTCACCCAGGAGGAACTCGAGGCCGCCCGCGACCGTCTGGTGCCGGACGTGGTCGCGGACGGTCTGCGGGTGCTGTTCTGCGGCATCAACCCGGGCCTGATGACGGCCGCGACCGGCCACCATTTCGCCCGCCCGGGCAACCGCTTCTGGCCCGCGCTGCACCGCTCCGGTTTCACCCCGAGGCAGCTGGCGCCGTCGGAACAGCACGAGCTGCTGTCGTACGGGCTGGGCATCACGAACGTGGTGGCGCGGGCGACCGCGCGGGCCGACGAGCTGAGCGCCGAGGAGTACCGGCAGGGCGGGCGGGAGCTCGCCGTGAAGGTGGGCCGGCTGCGTCCGCGCCTGCTGGCGGTGCTCGGGGTGACCGCGTACCGCGCGGCGTTCGACGACCGCACCGCCAAGGTGGGGCCGCAGGTGCGGACCATCGGCGAGTCCCGGGTGTGGGTGCTGCCCAATCCCAGCGGGCTGAACGCGCACTGGACGCCGACGACGCTCGCGGAGGAGTTCGCCCGGCTGCGGGAGGCGGCCGAGCAGGACTGACGGCACGCGGGAGCGCCCGCGCGGAAGTTGAGGCGCGAAGGTGACGGCGACGCCCGTCGGCTAGGGAGGCGCGGTCTCCGTGACCACGGCCAGCAGCTGGACGGCGCCGCCCGCGTCCCGGTCGGCGAGCGCGACGGCGGCCCAGCGGCCGGTGCCCTGCACCTCCCACAGCCAGGCCACGCCCGCTTCGTGACTGAGCCAGGCCCACGGCTGCGGTACGTCCTCCCGCTCCGTGCGCAGCAGCACCGTCTGCAGGTTCCACGGGTCGACGTCGCCCCAGCGGGAGGCCAGCAGTTCGTACACCGCGTCGCGCTGCTTCTCGAACTGGTCCACCGTCGCCGCCCAGTGCGCCGGGTCGAGGTCCGGGCCGCCGGACTCCAGCACGGCGACATGGTGGCCCGGTCCCGAGAAGCCGACGTCCGACGGGCCGTGCTCCGCCGGGAAGGGCCGGAAGCACAGCTCGTCGATGAGGGCGATGTGCCGGGCGAGGTTCATGGCTCCAGTAAACCCGCCGCCACTGACAGTTGGCGGCGGGTCAGTCGGCCAACCCTCACGCGTCCTGACGGCGGAGCCGCCACGGCCCGGCCAGCAGGGCGGCGGCCGTCCAGCACGCGGTGACGGCACGTCCCGTCCACGGGCCGTCCGGCCGAGATCCTGCACGCGGTGCGACTGATCGCGGAGGGCGAGTCCCTGCTGTTCCCCGCCTCCGTGCGGCAGTTGGCCGCCGAGTACGGCGACGGTGGCGGGAACCGCGCGGCCCGGGCCGTACTGGAGCGCGCCGGGCTCACCGAACGGGAGGGCGACGTGCTCCGGTTGATGGCGCGTGGGCTGTCGAACGCGGAGATCGCCGCGCGGCTGGTGGTCGGCACGGAGACGGTGAAGCCACATGCGAGCGCCGTCCTGGCGAAGCTGGGGGCGCGGGACCGCACGCAGGCGGTGATCACGGCGTACGAGTCGGGTTCGTGGCCCCGGTGAGGGGCCGCGCGGGAGGACGGGCGCGGAGAGCGCCGCCCGGAGGTCGCCGGGGTCCGGCGCGCCGAGTACGATCCGCCCAACACGCGCACGAGCTGGGAGGACGGACGGTGGGTCGGCTGACCGGCGGGGATCCCTCGCTGCTGCGGAGGATCAACTCCGCGGTGGTGCTGCACGCGTTGCGGGCCACGGACTGCGCGACGCTGACCGAGGTGACCCGGGTGACAGGACTGTCCCGGCCGACGGTCGAGGGCGTCGTCGAGGGGCTGATCGAGGCGGGCCTGGTCGTGGAGGCGGCGGCCGACGAGGGCACCGCGCGCCGTCAGGGCCGCCCGGCGCGTCGGTTCCGCTTCCGGGCGGAGGCGGGACATCTGCTCGGCCTGGAGATCGGCGTGCACCGGGTGGCGGCGCTGCTGGCGGACCTGGACGGCCGGGTGATCGGCGCGCAGGTGCGGGACGTGGACGAGACGGTCGACGCCGACGAGCGTCTGGACCGGCTGCGGGCGGCCGTCGCGGAGCTGCTGCGACGGGCCGGGGTGCCGCGCGGCTCGCTGCGGGCGGTCGGCGTGGGCACCCCGGGGATCGTCGACGCGGACGGCACGGTGCGGCTGGGCACGGCGCTGCCCGGCTGGACCGGACTGGGCCTCGGCGAACGGCTGAGCCGCTCCTTCAAGTGCCCGGTGCTGGTGGAGAACGACGCCAACGCGGCGGTGGTCGCGGAGCACTGGAAGGGCTCTGCCAAGGAGACCGACGACGTGGTGTTCGTGCTGGCCGGGCTGAGCCCGGGCGCCGGTTCGCTGATCGGCGGGCGGCTGCACCGCGGGTACGGCGGGGCGGCCGGCGAGATCGGGGCGCTGCACCTGCTGGGCCGGGAGGCGACGCCCGAGACGCTGCTGTCCACCACGGACGAGCCGCTGCACCCGCTGGACGAGCAGGCCGTCGCCGCGGTCTTCGCGCAGGCCCGCGAGGGCGACCAGCGGGCGCTCGCGGCCATGGACCGGTTCATCCAGCGGCTCGTGCACGACGTGGCTGCGCTGGTGCTGGCCCTGGACCCCGAGCTGGTGGTGATCGGCGGCTGGGCGGCCGGCCTGGACGGCGTGCTGGAGCCGCTGCGCCGGGAGCTGTCCCGCTACTGCCTGCGCCCGCCGGAGGTCACCCTGTCCCTGCTGGGCGAGGCGGCGGTGGCCACGGGCGCGGTGCGGCTGGCTCTCGACCACGTCGAGGAGCAGCTGTTCGCGGTGGAGGGCACGGTGACGGCCCGTCGCTGACGGCTGCGCGCCGTGGGGCCGGGCCCCACGGCGCGTCGACGCCTGTCAGGAGGCCTGCCGCTCCGGGCCGTGGTGTATCTCGACACCGCCGGAGTCGCCGAAGGTCAGGCGGCAGGTGTCCGCGCGGTACGTGGCCACCGAGAGTGCGGCGGTGCGGCCGCGGGCGATGTAGCGGGTGGTGACGACGAGGACGGGGGCGCCGGGCAGCCGGTCCAGCTCCTTGGCCTCGTCCGCGCCGGCCGAACCGAGCTCCACCGCGTTCTCCTGCCGCTCCAGCTCCAGGCGCTGCAGCTCGCGCAGCACCGCGCGGGCGCGGGCCGCACCGGAGGGCGCGTCGATGCCGGAGAGGTCGGGCACCGAGGCGGCCGGGATGTACAGCAGCTCGGACGCGACGGGCTGGCCGCGGGAGACGCGGGAGCGCCGCACGATGTGCACGGGCTCGTCGCTGCCGGTCACCAGGACCTCGGCGAGCGCGGCGGACGGCACGTCGAGCCGGCAGTCCACGCTGTGCCAGGCGTCGTGGGGGCCGCCCGGCCAGGCGTGCTGCTCGCTGCCGACGGACACGCCCATGCGCGGCGGGGCGACGGTCGTGCCGACGCCGCGGCGGCGCTGCAGGCGGCCTTCCAGTTCGAGCTGTTCCAGGGCTTGCCGGAGCGTGGCGCGCGCGACGCCGAAGCGGGCGGCGAGATCGCGCTCGTTGGGCAGGATCTCGCCCACGGAGAACTCCGAGTCCAGCGCCTCGCTGAGCACGGTCTTCAGATGCCAGTACTTCGGTTCCGGCACCGATTCCAGCTGCGTGGTCCCCACCCTGTCCTCCACGATCGCCGTGTCCGGCGGCGTTTTAGCGCCCTTGTTTATTAAAGGTTGTTTCACTTCTCTGCGACGATAAGGGCGCCGTGGGACTTGGTCAATACCAATCGGCGCTCCACGGGAAAGCCCCGTCGCGCGGTGCGACGGGGCCCTCCCGGGCGGGCGGGACGTGGTTACCGGAGCGCGGCGAGCGCGGCCAGTTTGTCGGGGTTGCGGACGACGTAGACGGTACGGACGCGGCCCTCGTCGACGTCGAGCTGGACGACCGTGTCGGGCTTGCCGCCGGACAGCACGAGCACCGCGGGCCCGCCGTTGAGTTCCACCAGGAGGACGAAGGCGTCCGGCACGCCCTTGCCGGCCACACCGACGAAGAAACGTCCCACGTGGTCGGCGCCGTCCAGCACCCGCAGGGGGGCGCGAGCCTTGCCGCCGCTGTCGCCGACGAGCCGTACGTCCGGGGCGAGCAGTTCCATCAGGCCCGCGAGATCGCCGCCGGCCGCGGCGGCCAGGAAGCGTTCGGTGAGGGCGCGGCGCCGGGCGGGGTCGACGTCGTAGCGGGGGCGCCGCTCGTCGACGTGCCGGCGGGCGCGGGCGCCGAGTTGGCGGACGGCCGCCTCACCACGGCCGGTCATGGCCGCGATGTCGGCGTAGGGGTGGCCGAAGGCCTCGCGGAGCACGAAGACCGCGCGTTCCAGCGGGGAGAGGGTCTCCATGACCACGAGGACCGCGAGGGAGACGGAGTCGGCGAGCACGGCCCGCTCGGCGGTGTCGGCCACGGTGCCGCCGAAGTCGGTGACGTAGGGCTCGGGCAGCCACGGGCCCACATAGGTCTCGCCGCGCGCCTTGATCCGGCGGAGCCGGTCGATGGCGAGGCGGGTGGTGACGCGCACCAGGAAGCCGCGCGGCTCGCGCACGCCGGACCGGTCGTCGGCGGACCAGCGCAGCCAGGCGTCCTGCACGACGTCCTCCGCGTCGGCCACCCGGCCCAGCATGCGGTAGGCGACGCCCATGAGCAGGGGCCGGTGTTCCTCGAACACCTCGGTCGCGGGGTCCACGGTCACGGCACCATCCCAGCCGACGCGCGCGTGTGTGTCCAGGCGGCTCCAGGGCGCCGGGCCCTCCGGTGGCGGGCGGCGCGGGGGCTACCCGTCGGTAGCAATTGCTGACAAGCTGTCTACGACGTCGGGCGACGTCCGTTCCCGCGAGTCCCGAACGAGGAGCCCTCATGTCCGCGACCGTCTCCTTCAAGGTCACCTCTCCGCAAGGCCCGCACACCGTCACGCTGTCCTACGCGCGCGTGGGCCGTGGCGCCCCGCTGCTCCTGCTGCACGGCATCGGCCACCACCGGCAGGCCTGGGACCCGGTGGTGGACATCCTGGCCACCGAGCGCGAGGTGTTCGCCGTGGACCTGCCGGGCTTCGGCGCCTCCCCCGCCCTCCCGGACGGTCTCGCCCACGACCTGCCCACCATGAACGCCGCGCTCGGCGGTCTGTGCGAGGCGCTGGAGCTGGACCGGCCGCACGTCGCCGGCAACTCCCTCGGCGGTCTGCTGGCCCTGGAGCTGGGCCGCTCACGGCTCGTGCGGTCGGTGACGGCGCTGTCCCCCGCGGGCTTCTGGACCCCGGCCGAACGGCGGTACGCCTTCACGGTGCTGTCCGGCATGCGCGGGATCGCGGAGCGGATGCCGCCGCGGCTGGTGGAGAAGCTGGCCCGGTCCGCGGCCGGCCGGGCCGTGCTGACCAGCACGATCTACGCACGTCCCGGGCGCCGCGCCCCGGAGGCCGTGGTCGCAGAGACCCGGGCGCTCGTCGAGGCGACCGGCTTCGCCCGCACCCTGCGCGCGGGCGGCTCGGTGCGGTTCACCGAGGACGTGCCCGGCATCCCCGTGACGGTGGCCTGGGGTTCACGGGACCGGCTGCTGATCCCCCGTCAGGGCGTCCGCGCCAAGCGGATCATTCCCCGGGCGCGCCTGGTCAGGCTGCCCGGCTGCGGTCACGTCCCGATGAACGACGACCCGGCGCTGGTCGCCCGCGTCATCCTCGACGGCAGCCGCTGACCGGCCCCTGCCCCGGCCGGCGGTCCCCGGGCACCACGGCAGGGTGCCCGGCCGGCCGTCGCCGGACGACGGCATGAAAGGGTGCGGAAGTATTGCCGTACGCGGGCAATGTGGCGGCACGTCTCGTCGTGTCAGGCTTGCGTCGCGCCGGGGGGGTCGGCGACCGGCGCGGGTGCGGCGCGTACGCCTGGTGTGCACGAGGGGGTGTGGCGGTGGGGCGGGAGCGGACGGCGGACGGGCGACGGCGGCACGGCACGATCGGCGCCGCGCGGGCCGCGCTGACGGTGCTGCTGGTGGCCGGACTGGCCCTGGCGGCACTGCTGCTGCGCCCCGACGCGAGCCTGTGGGCCAAGGGCAGCGGGCCGCTCGGCGGCAACCCCGTCCTCGTGTTCGGCCTGGCCCTGCTCGCCCTCTTCGGTGGCCTGTCGCTGCGCGAGAAGTACCGGCAGCGGGTCGACGCCGCCGGCGAACTCGGCCTGGTGCGGGAGCGGGTGACCGACGCCGTGAACCGCGTCCTGCTGGGCGCGTCGCTGGTCGTCCCGCTGCTCGTCCTGGTCCTGCACCGGTTCGGTTCGTCCGGCGACGCCTACGGGCCCGGCGTGGACGACGGCCTCGATGCGCCACCGTTCCCGAGCCCGGCTCAGGACCCCGCGCGCACCCTGCCGCCCCCACGGGACGCCGGGGACACCGGCGACGGCCTGGACCTGGGGCTGACGCGCATCCTGATCGGAATCGGCATCGCCCTGCTCGTCGTGGCCGTCGTGATCGCCGGGCTGCGTCTGTGGCGCCACCTGACCCGGCCGTTGGTGCCCGAGGCCACGGCGACGTACGCGACGCTCGACGACGAGCAGGAACGCCTGGCCCGCGCCGTGGACTCCGGACGCCGTGCCCTGTCGGACGGGGATGACCCCCGCGCCGCCGTCATCGCCTGTTACGCCGCCATGGAGGAGTCGCTCGCCGACTCCGGCGTGGCCCGGCGCGCCTCGGACAGCCCGCGGGACCTGCTGGAGCGGGCCGTCGCCGGGGGCCTGCCCATGGGGGCGGCCGCCGCCGCGCTCACCGCGCTGTTCCGCGAGGCCCGTTACTCCACGCACCCGATGGACGCCGGCCACCGCGACCGGGCCGCCGCCGCGCTCACCGAGATCGCCGACGGTCTGCGCGCGCGGGCCTCGGAACCCGAAGCCGTGGGGGGTACCTCGTGAAGGCGCCCGCCCGGATACGAACCCTGGCCGGCTCGGTGCTCTCCGAGCCCGGTTCGGTGCGCCACTCGCTGGCCGTACTGGGCACCGTCGCGGTCGCGACCGAGGTGCTGCTCGCCCTGGCCGACGGGGCCGCCGCGGCCGCCACCGGCCTCGCCCTGTTCACCGCGGTCGCACTGGGTCTGGGCCGCTACGCCGCGGGCGGTGCCGCCCAGGACAGCGGCTTGCGGGAGCCCGTACGGCTGCTGACCAGCCGGGCACCGGCTCTCGGCGGATGGCGGCGCATCGTCTCCCACACCCTCGCGGACGACGGCGACACGCACCTCGACACCGTCATGCGGCCGCAGTTGCAGCGGCTGTTCGCCGCCCGGCTGGCCGAACGGCACGGCGTACCGATGTACCGGGACCCACGACGTGCCCGGGCACTGGTCGGAGTCGAGTTGTGGCCGTGGATCGATCCCGGTGCGCCCCCTCGCGGCCACGCTCCCCGAGCCCGTCCTGCGCTCCTGCTCGACCGCCTGGAAGCCCTGTGACCGGTGGCGCCGCGTCCGGCCCCGCAGTCCGCGCACCCCGACCCCGCACCGTGAGGAACCGACCGTGACCAGCCCCCACCTCATCCCGGACCACGACACCCTGACACCCCGGCAGGCGGGCGAGCGGGCCGCGGCCGTGCTCGACGAGATCGGCACGGCCGTGGTCGGCAAGAAGGAGCCCCTGGCGCTGGTGATGCTCGGCGTCCTCGCCGGCGGCCACGTCCTCATCGAGGACCTGCCGGGACTCGGGAAGACGCTGCTGGCACGCTCCTTCGCCACCACCCTCGGCCTGGACTTCCGCCGCATCCAGTTCACCCCCGACCTGCTGCCCTCCGACGTCACCGGTGCGCCGTTCTACGACCAGCGGACCGGCGAGATGGTCTTCCGGCCCGGACCGGTCTTCACCCACCTGCTGCTCGCCGACGAGATCAACCGCACCCGCCCAAGACCCAGGCCGCGCTCCTGGAGGCGATGGCCGAGTCCCAGGTGTCCGTCGACGGAAGCACCCGGCCGCTGCCGGAGCCCTTCGTGGTCGTCGCCACCGCCAACCCCATCGAGTACGAGGGCACGTACTCCCTTCCCGAGGCCCAGCTCGACCGGTTCCTGCTGCGGGTGCGGATGGGTTATCTGGAGGCGTCCGAGGAGAAGGGCATGCTGCGCGCGCGGGTCGACCGGGCGGCGCCCGAGGCCGTGCTGCGCACGCTCAGCGGTCCGGACGAGGTGCTGGCCATGCGGGCCGCCGTCGAAGGCGTCGAGGTCGACGACGACCTGCTGGAGTACGTCGTCGCGCTGGTCCGCGCCACCCGCGACCACCCGCACGTCCAGGTCGGCGCCTCCCCGCGCGGCGGCCTGGCCCTGGTGCAGCTCGCCCGCGCCCGTGCCGTCATGGACCTGCGGGACTACGTGACCCCGGAGGACGTCAAGTCCGTGGCGGTGCCCGCCCTCGCGCACCGTGTCACCCTCAAGCCGGAGCTGTGGGTCCGGCAGATCGACGGCGACGACGTGATGCGCGAGATCGTGCGGTCCGTGCCCGCCCCGCAGACCGTGCCGCGCACGCCGATCGCGTCATGACGGACCACGTCCCGGACCGCAGGGCGGCCGCCGCCGTGCGGCGGGCCCTGGTCGGCCGTCACGACGTGACCGCCCAGCCACCGCCGCCGCCCCCGTCCGGCCTGCGCGCGAGTGAACGCGCGCTGCGGCTGGGCACGTTGGCCGTCGTCGCGCTGGCCGCCGCGCTCGTCACCGGGCACCCCTGGGTCCTCGCTCTCGCCGCACCGCCCCTGGTGCTGCTCGCCCTCGGCCTGCCGGGAGGGCCGCGCCCGGAGGCGGTGACGGCCGAGGCCGAGGTGGAGCCGCGGCGGCTCTTCGAGGGCGAGCGGGTGAGGGTGCGGATCGCGGTGTCCTACGACGGTGCGACCGGCCGCCTGGACCCCGGCATCACCCTCGGTCACGGGGTCCGGCTCGACCGTCTCGCGGTCGGCGCGCACCACGTCGATCTCGTCCTGACCGCCCGGCGCTGGGGCCGCTGGTCGCTCGGCACGGTCGACGTCGACGTCTACGACCAGGGCGGGCTGGCGCGGCGCACGGTGCGGGCCGAACTCGGGGAGATCGCCGTGTTCCCGCTGCCCGGACACGCCGGCCTCACGCCGATCCCGGTCCGGCTGCCGCAACGGCTCGGCGAGCACGCCGCCGTGCAGCGCGGTGAGGGCGTCGAGGTCACCGGCGTGCACCCGTACGTGCGCGGTGACCGGCAGCGGCGGATCCACTGGCCGGCCACCACCCGGCGCGGGTCCCTGCAGGTGCACCAGTTCGCCGCGGAGCGCGCGGCCGACACCGTGGTGCTGCTCGACGTCCTCGCCGACGTGGTCGACCCGGCCACCGGCGCGTCCTCGCTCGACGAGACCTTCCGGGCCGCCGCCGGGCTGGTCCGCGCCTACCTGCGCACCCACGACCGGGTCGGTGTCGTGTCGGTCGGCGGCACCACCCGCTGGCTGCAACCGGGCAGCGGCCAGGGGTACCTCTACCGCATCGTCGAGAGTGTGCTGGAGGTCCGCAAGGACCGCGCGCACCGCACGGAGGGGCTCGGCCTGCTCCCCCCGCCCGCGCTGCCGGAAGGAGCGCTGGTGTACGTCATGACGCCGCTGACGGACCAGCGGATCTTCGACGTCCTGCACCAGGTGCGCGGGCGGGCCAACCCGATGGTCGTCGTCGAGATCCCCGCAGGCGAGCCGGTCGTGGAACCCGGCGACGCCGAAGGCGAGCTCGCGCTGCGGCTGTGGCGGGCCGACCGGGACGCCATGCGCTTCACCCTGGTGGAGCGCGGCATCGCGGTCGTCGCCCACCGGCCCGGTGAGAGCCTCGACCTCGCTCTCGCGCCGCTGCTCCGCACCCGCATCCACGGGGGGTCCCGATGACCACCGGCCCCGTCCGGACCGCCCGGCCGGGCACGGCTTCGGCCGACAGCCCGGTCGCCCGGCTCCTCACCCGTCTCACGTCCCGCGTCACGGACCGCCTCCTCGGCACGGCCCTGGCCGTCGCCGCCTGCGACCCGCCGGCCGCGCTGCACGCGTCGCCGCTGGTCAAGATGCTGGTCGTGGGGGCGGCGGCGGCCGCGTGGTGGGCCGCTCCGATGGTCGACGCCCGCCCCGTCCTGACGTCCATGCGCCTACGGTCACTGGCGGCCCGCCGCAGGACGACCGTGCTGCCGGCGGCGGCGATCGCGGTCGCCGCGTTCACCGGCCCGCCCTTCTGGCTGGTCGTCTGCGTCGCCGCCCTGCTGCTCGCCTATCTGCTCGTCACCGACCCGTGGACCGCCGGCGTCACCGCCCCGGCCGGGTACCCCCGGGCGGCACCCGCGGCGGCGGCCGCCGCCGCGACCGCGGTGGTCCTGCTCGTCGCCCAGGCGCCGGTCGCGGGGACATCGTGGGCACGGCTGCCCGCCTCACTCGCCGTCGCGGCGACCGTGGTGTGCCTGGTGCTGGCGCTGCGCGCCCGTCGCCGCCCGCCCGGCTGACCGCCTGGATCACCGGCGGGTCCGGCGCGCGCTGTCAAGTGACCGCATCGCGGCCGGGCTTCGCCGGTCGGTACCGCAGAAATTCGGACAGAAGCACGCTTTACTCGTCAGTCACAGTACGTTCGTGATCACGAAACACGGTTCCTTCACAGTGACGGTATGAGTCGAGACATGTCTGATGTGACGAACGACCGTGACGGAGGGCGCGCGGCGGCCCGCTGGAACCCGATGGCCCGCGCCGCGCGGTGCGGGGAGGCGTTCCACGCATGGTGGGCACGCCGCCACGGCCACGCGCCGCCGGCGCACGATACCGGCGACGCCCCGCCGTTGCCCGAGCCGACGGTGGTCGAGAGCGTGCTGTGGCGGATGCGGACGACGGTGCGGGACGAACCGGGTGCGCTGGCGGCCCTGTGCACGGCGCTGGCCGAGCGGCGGATCGACATCCTGAGCCTGCAGACGCACCCGCTGGGCGCGCACACCGTCGACGAGTTCCTGCTGCGGGCACCGGCCGGTGCGGACCTCGTCGCCGCGGTGACGGCGGGCGGGGGCGCGGACACCTGGGCCGAGCGGGCCGACGCGCACGACCTGGTGGACGGACCGACCCGGATGCTCGGCCTGGCCGCCCGCACCGCGACGGACGCTGCGGAACTGCCGCTCGCGCTGCGGCAGTTGCTGGGGCGCTGCACCATCCGTTCGCAGCCCGCCGGTCGCGCGACGGCCGGCGCGGTCCCGCCGGAGGGCTCGCTGGAGGACACCGTGATCCGGCTGCGCGACCCGGAGGGCGGTGTGATCACCGTGGAGCGCCCCTATCTGCCCTTCACCCCGACGGAGTTCGCCCGCGCCCGGGCCCTGGTGGAGCTGGACGCCCGGCTCGGACCGCGGATGCCGCGCGGCCGTGACGTGCTGACGCTGCCCGAGGGCGGTGACATCTCCGTGCGCCGGGCGGACACCGCCGACCTGGAGGCCGCGCGGGCGATGCACGAGCGGTGCTCCACCGAGACGCTGCGCCGCCGCTACCACGGGCCCGTCGGGGACGCGAGCCGCTACCTCAGCCACCTGCTCAGCCCGCGCTTCGGCCGCACCCTCGCCGCGCAGACCGCGTCGGGCCGCATCGTCGCCCTCGGCCACCTGCTGTGGGACGGCGACGAGACCGAGGTCGCGCTGATCGTCGAGGACGCATGGCAGCGACGGGGCGTCGGCGCCGAACTGCTCTCCCGCCTCGTGGGGATGGCGGTCGAGGCGGGCTGCGCCCACGTGTACGCCGTGACCCAGGCCTCCAACACCGGCATGGTCGCCGCGATGCGCGGCCTGGGCCTCCCGCTCGACTACCAGGTCGAGGAGGGCACCCTGGTGATCACCGCCCGCCTGACCCCGGCCCCGGCGGCGCGCCCCACGCCGGAACCCGGCGAACGGGTCACCCGGTCCTGACCGGCCCCCCGCCCCCGCAACGAGAAACGGCCCGGCACACCGCGGTGTGCCGGGCCGTCCCCCGTTCATCCGGGCCATGGGCCCGGTCGGCGCTCCCCCGCGCGTGAACGCGGACCCCGGGGGCCGTCCGCAAGCAGGCGGAGGGCGGCAGCCCACACCGCACCCGCAGGCCGTCACTCCTGGCCGGGGCCGACCCCGGCCGGCTCCGAGCCCCGCGCGTCCGAGGCACCCGGCCTGAGCCGTCGCCCCTTGTCCACGCAGCGCGTGCGCGGACGTCGGTCCTGGACCGACACCTGCGGGCGAGTGGGATTTCGACCTGCGGCCGGTGCGTCGCACGCCGACTCAGGCCCCTCGTGCCGGATCCCCTGCGCAGCGGGCCGGCGGCCCGGCCACGCCGCACGCGTGCGACGCCCGGCACGTTCGGCGAGAGACGCGCGCACCGCGGTGCGGGCCCCCGAGCCTCGGCACCAACAGGCGACCATGCCTGGGTCGGCGTCCCATCGACGGGGCCGGGTGCCCGACCGGGCTCCCGGTCGGTCCCGCCGGCCTCCGTGGCAGCGGGGCCCTCAGCCCTGGGCCATGGCCTCGTGCCGGGCAGGACGGGCGGGCGTCGCGCCGAGTGCGCCGTCGAGGTCGGTCCAGAGGTCCTCGACGTCCTCCAGGCCGACCGAGAGGCGCAGCAGTCGGTCGGAGACGCCGGCGTCCCTGCGGTCGTCGGCGTCGACGATGCGGTGGCTGATGGACGCCGGGTGCTGGATGAGCGAGTCCACGCTGCCGAGGCTCACCGCCGGGGTGACCAGCCGGACGCCCGCGATCACCTCGTGAGGGTCGCCGTGCACCTCGAAGGAGACCATCGCCCCGCCGATGCTCGGGTAGTGGACCCGGGCCACCCGCGGGTCCGCGGCGAGGCGGGCGGCGAGCTCGGCGGCGTTCGCCGACGCGGCCCGTACCCGGACCGGGAGGGTGGACAGGCCCCGCAGCAGCAGGTAGCCGGCCAGCGGGTGCAGCACCCCGCCGGTGGCGAACCGTACCTGCCGCAGCCGCCCGGCGAACTCCTCGTCGCAGGCCACCACGCCCGCCAGGACGTCACCGTGCCCGCCGAGGTACTTGGTGGCGCTGTGCAGCACCAGCCGCGCCCCGTGCTCGGCCGGACGCTGCAGCACCGGCGTGGCGAAGGTGTTGTCGACGAGCAGCGGCACGGAGCCGCAGGCGTGGGCGACGGCCCGCAGGTCGATCTCGGCGAGCGTGGGGTTGGCGGGCGTCTCCACCAGCACCAGACCGGTGTCCGGACGGAGCGCGTCGGCGACCCCGGCCGGGTCGGTCCACGTGACCTCCGAGCCGAGCAGCCCGGCGGTCAGCAGGTGGTCGCTGCACCCGTACAGCGGGCGTACGGCGACGACGTGCCGCAGGCCCATGGAGCCGCGGACCAGCAGCACGGCGCTGAGCGCGGCCATGCCGCTGGCGAACGCGACCGCAGCCTCCGTCCCCTCCAGTCGCGCGAGGGCGGTCTCGAAGCGGGCGACGGTGGGGTTGCCGAGCCGTCCGTAGACGGGCGGGCCGTCCGGTTCGGCGCCGGTCGCGGCGAAGGCGTCGATGCGGGCGGCCTCGGCCCGGCTGTCGTACGACGGGTAGGTGGTGGACAGGTCGATCGGCGGGGCGTGCAGTCCGAGTCCGGCGAGGTCGTCCCGGCCGGCGTGCACGGCCTCGGTGGCGAGTGCTCTGGTGGTGCGTCGCGTGTCCATGCCGTTGTCCATGGCGCTCAGGGTGAACACCGAACGGTTCTACGCGGCGGTGCCCCGTGCTACGTTCGGCGCGTGGCCGAATCTGTCGTACTGGATCCGGTGGACCTCCATCTGCTGCGGCTGTTGCAGAACGACGCCCGGACGACGTACCGGGACCTCGCCGCGCAGGTCGGGGTCGCGCCGTCGACCTGCCTGGACCGGGTGACCCGGCTGCGCCGCTCCGGCGTGATCCTCGGGCACCGGCTGGAACTCGACCCGGCGAAGCTCGGCCGAGGTCTCCAGGCGCTGCTGTCGGTCCAGGTGCGGCCGCACCGGCGGGAGTTGGTGGGGCCGTTCGTGGAGCGGATCCGGGCGCTGCCCGAGTCGCTGACCGTGTTCCACCTGACCGGCCCGGACGACTACCTGGTGCATGTCGCGGTCGCCGACATGACGGATCTGCAGCGGCTGGTCCTCGACGAGTTCACCTCGCGGCGGGAGGTGGCGCGGGTGGAGACCCGGCTGATCTTCCAGCGGTGGGACTGCGGTCCGATGCTGCCGCCTTCGCCCTCGGCTCAATCCGGGTGACGTGCGGCGGACGTCGTACCAGGATGGTCCGCATGTCACCAACCAACAGCGCGCTCCCCCGTCAGGTCGCCGACTCCTACGTCGACGAACTCATCGCCCTCGATCCGATCACCGGGACGTACCTCGGCGTCAAGGAGAGTTCCTCCCGGCTGCCCGATCTCTCGCCCGCCGGTCAGGAGGCGGTCGCCGGGCTGCTCAGGACGACCCTCGCGCGGCTCGACGAGGCCGAGCGGCTGCCCGGCGCGGACAGCGACGCCGAGCGCCGCTGCGCCCGGCTGCTGCGGGAGCGGCTGACCGCCGAACTCGCCGTGCACGAGGCCGACGAGCACCTGCGCGCGGTCGGCAACCTGGGCACGGTCGCGCATTCGGTGCGTGAGGTGTTCACGGTGACCCCGGCGGAGACCGAGGAGGACTGGCGGGCGATCGCGGAGCGGCTGCGCGCGGTGCCGGCCTCGCTGGCCGGGTACCGGGAGTCGCTGGAACTGGGCCTGGAGCGCAAGCTGTACGCGGCGCCGCGCCCGACCGGGACGTTCGTCGGGCAGCTCGGCGAGTGGGCGGACACCGGCAGGGGCCGCGGCTGGTTCGAGGACTTCGCCGCCGCCGGCCCGGACGCGCTACGCGCGGAGCTCGAGGAGGGCGCCCGCGCGGCGACCGCGGCCGTGGTGGAGCTGCGGGACTGGCTGCGGGACGTGTACGCCCCGGCGATCGAGGGCGCGCCGAACACGGTCGGGCGGGAGCGCTACGCCCGCTGGTCCCGCTACTACAACGGCACCGACCTGGACCTGGACGAGGCGTACGCGTACGGCTGGTCCGAGTACCACCGGCTGCTGGGCGAGATGAGGAAGGAGGCCGAGAAGATCCTTCCGGGGGCCCGGACCCCGTGGGTGGCGCTGGCCCACCTCGACGAGCACGGCCGGCACATCGAGGGCGTGGACGAGGTCCGCGACTGGCTGCAGGGCCTGATGGACCAGGCGATCGACCGGCTCGACGGCACGCACTTCGACCTCGCCGAACGGGTGCGGAAGGTGGAGTCACGGATCGCCCCGGCGGGCAGCGCGGCGGCGCCGTACTACACGCAGCCGTCGGAGGACTTCTCCCGGCCGGGCTGCACCTGGCTGCCCACGATGGGGCTGACCCGTTTCCCGGTGTACGACCTGGTGTCCACCTGGTACCACGAGGGCGTCCCCGGCCATCACCTCCAGCTGGCGCAGTGGGTGCACGTGGCGGAGACCCTCTCCCGCTACCAGGCCACCGTCGGCATGGTCAGCGCCAACTGCGAGGGCTGGGCGCTGTACGCGGAGCGGCTGATGGACGAGCTGGGCTTCCTGACGGACGCGGAGGAACGGCTCGGGTACCTGGACGCGCAGATGATGCGGGCGACCCGGGTCATCGTCGACATCGGCATGCACCTGGAGCTGGAGATCCCCGCGGACTCGCCGTTCCACCCGGGCGAGCGGTGGACACCGGAGCTGGCGCAGGAGTTCTTCGGCGCGCACAGCAGCCGCCCGGCGGACTTCGTGGAGAGCGAGCTGACCCGCTATCTGACGATCCCGGGGCAGGCGATCGGCTACAAGCTCGGTGAGCGGGCCTGGCTGCTGGGCCGGGAGAAGGCCCGGGAGCGGCACGGCGACGCCTTCGACCTCAAGTCCTGGCACATGGCCGCGCTGTCCCAGGGATCGCTGGGCCTGGACGACCTGGTGGACGAACTGGCGGCGCTGTAGGGCCGGTTCAGGGGTTCAGCGCCGGAAGCCGCCCTCGGAGTCGATGACCTGGCCGGTGATCCAGCCCGCCTCGTCCGTGGCCAGCCACGCGATGAGGCGGGCCGGGTCGTCGGGCATGGCCCAGTGCCCGGCGGGGAAGCGTGCGGCGATCGCGTCGTAGACCTCGCCGGTGAGGTAATCGGTGTCGACGGGGCCGGGGTTGACGGTGTTCACGGTGACCGCGTGGTCGGCCAGCGTGGTCGCCAGGGACCGGGTGACGGAGGCCAGGGCGCCCTTCTGAAGGGCGTAGGCGATCTCGCCGGGCATGCCGCCGGCGATGTCCTGCCCGGACGTCATCATCGTCACGCGTCCGCCGGGGGTGCCCGGGGGCAGCGTGGCCCGGTGCCGGGCGTGGGCCTGGACGAGCAGCAGCACGGAGCGGGTGTCGACGGCCCAGTGCGCGTCGAGCATGGCGGCGTCGACGGTGTCGAGGTCGCCGTCGGAGCCGCTGAGGGCGTGGTTGGCGACGAGGACGTCGAGGCGTCCGCCGAGCGCCTCGACGGCGCGGGCGTGCAGGGCGGCCGGTTCGTCGGGGTCGCCGAGGTCGCCGGGTCCGGCGACCACCCGCGCGCCGGGGTCGCCGAGGGCCTGCCGCACGGAGGCGGTCACGTCCTCGATCCGGTCGGCGCCCCAGGGCATGGCGGCGTCGTGGGGCACATGATGGTGCAGATAGACGCTCGCGCCGTACGCGGCCAGCCGGCGGGCCACGGCGTGACCGATGCCGCCGCGCCGGCTCGCACCCGTCACCAGGGCGGTGCGGCCCCGCAGCGGCAGCGGGTCACGGCGGAGATCCTCGGGCGGGGGCGGGGGAAGCTTCGGCATGATCCCCATGATGGGTCGTGCCGCCGGCGAGGGCACCCGAACAACGGCGCCCGCGGGTCAGGACAGCGGCCGGAGCTCCACCAGGACCAGCCAGGTCTCCGGACCGGGGCTGACCTGTGCGGCGCGCAGGGAGTAGGGGCCAGGGGCGAGGGCGAGACGGGCGTGGTCGGTGCCGGCGGCGTGCGTGCCGGGCCAGGCCGCGTCGAACAGCACGACGGGACCGGGCACCTTCCACCGCGTCTCCTGTTGCCACTGGGCGGTCGCGAGCGCGGCGGGGACGCTCGCCAGCAGGTCCTCCTCCGCGTGTCCGGCGATCCAGCGGACGAGGACGGAGTGCTCGGGGAGGAAGGCGGTGGCGGCGGGTTCGTCGCCCAGGACGAGGGCGGCGGCGTCGCCGACCGGGAGGAGCCCGACGAGTCCGTCGACCTCGCAGGCCCGGTCGTAGTCCGATTCCGTCTCCTCGCCGTCGGCTCCCGTCCAGAACGGCAGCACCGTCTCCGGCACCGCGACGAGCGGCCCGCCGCCCGACTCCACCCACTCGACCGTGCCCGGCTCCGCGTATCGCTCCATGGCGGCACAACCTATCGGCTCGACCGCCTTACCGGACGGGCGGGTTCAGCATCCGCACGCGTCGCCCGTCAGGGGTGCCGTCAAGGGATCGGGGGCGCGGCGCTCGCGGCCCCGCGCGGTCTCGAACGCGAAGCCCTCACGCACCCAGTACTCGAAGCCGCCGAGCATCTCCTTGACCCGGTACCCGAGTTCGGCGAGGGCGAGCGCGGCGCGGGCGGCGCCGTCGCAGCCGGGCCCCCAGCAGTACGTCACGACCGGCACGGACGGGTCCAGGAGTGCGGCGGCCCGCTCGGGGATGTGGGCGGTGGGCAGGTGCACCGCACCGGGCACGTGGCCCTGGTCCCACGCCTCGGCGGAACGGGAGTCCACCAGGACGAAGCCGGGGTCGCCGCCGGCCTCCAGCGCTGCGGCCACGTCGGAGACGTCGGTGTGCAGGGCGAGACGCGCGCGGAAGTGGGCGGCGGCCGCGGCCGGAGAGGCGGGGGCGTCGCGCAGGACGGAATTCACGGTGGTGGTCATGGGAGGGAAACTACGGTCGCGCGGTGCGGCCCTGAAGGGACGATCCCCGGCCCCACCCTTGATCTGCCGACGAGATCCCTGGTAGTTCTCGGGAATGACCGCGTATTCCCCGGACGCCACGGACTGGCGCATCCTCGACGTCCTCCAGCGGGACGGAAGGGCCAGTTACGCCGAGCTCGCCCGCGCCGTGTCGATGTCCGCGAGCGCGGTCACCGAGCGGGTGCGGCGACTGGAGGAGGCCGGGGTCATCCAGGGCTACGCGGCGGTGGTGGACCCCGAGCGGCTCGGACTGCCGGTCCTGGCGTTCGTGCGGCTGCGCTACCCGACCGGCAACTACAAGCCGTTCCACGACCTCGTCGCCGCCACGCCCGAGATCCTGGAGGCTCATCACGTGACGGGCGACGACTGCTTCGTCCTGAAGGTCGCCGCGCGGTCCATGCGGCATCTGGAGGAGGTCTCGGGGCGGATCGGCGCGCTCGGTTCGGTGACCACCAGCGTGGTCTACTCCTCGCCGCTGCCGCGCCGTCCCGTGGGCCGCTGACCCGGCCCCGTCACGCCCCGCGCTGCCGCAGCCGCGAACCGGACCGCCCCTTCTCGACCTCCAGTTGGGCGTGTACGCGGCGGCGCAGGTCGGCGACGTGGCTGACGATCCCCACGCTGCGGTCGCGCTCGCGCAGGGAGTCGAGGACGTCGAGCACCTCGTCGAGGGTCTGGTCGTCGAGGCTGCCGAAGCCCTCGTCGATGAACAGCGTGTCCAGCCTGACCCCGCCCGCCTCGTCGGTCACCACGTCCGCGAGACCGAGCGCGAGGGCCAGGGAGGCGAAGAAGGTCTCCCCGCCCGAGAGGGTCGCGGTGTCTCGTTCCCGGCCGGTCCAGGCGTCGACGACGTGCAGTCCGAGGCCGCTGCGGCCGCGGCCGGCGCGGTCGTCGGAGTGGACGAGGGTGTAGCGGCCGGACGACATGCGCAGCAGTCGCGCGGTCGCGGCGGCGGCGACCTGTTCCAGGCGCGCGGCGAGGACGTACGACTCCAGGCGCATCCGTCGTTCGTTCTCCGCGGAGGTGCCCGCGGTGAGGGCGGCCATGCGAGCCACCCGGTCGTACTCCTCGCGCAGCGGGCCGAGCCGGCGCACCGAGGCGGCGGCGCGGGCGGAGAGCCGGTCCAGTTCGGCGCAGCGGCGGGCGGCGGCGTCGCGGGCGGAGGCCGCCTCGCGGACGGCACGGTCGGCGTCCTCGGCGGCGCTCCGGGCGGCGGTGAGATCGGCGGCGGGCTGCCGGGCGGCGGCCACGGTCTCCGGTTCGGCGAGGACGGCGCGGACGGCGGCCTCCTCGTCCTGCCAGGCGTCCAGGCGCCGTTGCAGATCGCGGTGCGCGGCGTCGTCCAGGAGGGCGTCCGCGGCGGCCTGCGGGGTGTCGAAGCCGGCGCGGAAGGCGGCGTCCGCGAGGCGGGCGTCGGCGTCCTTGAGCCTCCGGGCGGCGGCCTCGGCGGTCCGGGCCGCGTCGGTGGCGTCGGTGAGCAGGGCGACGTCGCGTTCGAGCTGCCCGGCGCGCACGGCCACGCTCGGGGCGTCCCCCCGGGCGTGGGTCAACTCCGTCTCCAGGGAGACCCGTTCGAGGTCGAGGCGCTCCCGGTGACCGACGCGGGCGGCGGCCCTGACCTCCGCGTCGCGCTGGGCGGCCGTGCGCAGTTCGTGTTCACGCTCCGCGGCACGCAGCTGTTCCTGGGCGGCGTGCAGGGTGGAGGCGGCGTCCCTCGCCCGCGCGTACTCCTCCTCCGACTCGTCGAGCTCGCGGGCGAGTCGCTCGGTCGGGGTGTCCCCGGCTCCGGCGCCCGCCGCGGCCAGTTCCTCCCGTACGGCGGAGAGCCGCCGGTCCGCCTCGGTGCGCCGGTCCTCGGCGCGCTGGTAGGCGGTGAGGGCGCGTTCCTCGGTCTCGCGGTCGACGTGCCCGGCGTCCCTGCGGGCCGGGGCGGGGTGTTCGGTGGCGCCGCAGACCGCGCACGGGGCCCCGTCGGAGAGGCCGGCGGCCAGTTCCGCGGCGATGCCGTTCAGCCGCTGTTCCTTGAGGTCGAGCCAGTGCTGCCGGGCCGCCAGTGCCTGTTCCCGGGCGGCGCGGGCCTGTTCGGCTGCCGTGCCGGCGTCCCGGGTCAGCCGGTCCCGGGTCCGGGCCGCCTCCAGGCGGCGTCGGGCGGTGTCGCGCTGTCCGGCGAGTTCCCCGGCCCGGGCCGCGGCCTGCTGTGCGGACGCGATGCGGTCCTGGAGGGCGGTGCGGGTGGCCTCCCAGTCGGCGAGCCAGGTCTCCGTGTCTTCCCGCGCCTCCTCGTCGGCGCGTTCCTGACGGTCCAGGTCCGCGCGCTCGTCGAGGAGTTCGGCGAGGCGCCGTTCGGCGCGGCGGGCCGACTCCAGTCCGCCCAGTTCCTCGGCGGCCCGGCGGGCCGCCGCCGCGAGCCCGTCCACGCCGGCGTCCGTGAGGAACGCGGGGAGCAGGGCGCGGGCGTGCACCTCGGCGTCGGCCGCCCGGCGGTGCTCGGCGTCGGCGGAGTCCCGCAGGTCCAGGGCGGGGGCGACGGTCTCGGCCTTGCGGGCCCGCTCCATGCGGTCCTGTGCCTCACGGTGGGCGCCGGAGCGCTCCCGCAGCCGCTCGGCGCGCTCCCGCGCCTCGGCGAACCGGCGTTGCAGCCGGTGCCGTTCGCGCTCCTCGTCCAGGGTGCGCGATGCCTCCGCGCGGACGGATTCGGCGGTGGCGAGCCGGCAGTGGGCGGCGGTGAGCTGTTCGCGGGCGGTGCTGCGGGCGACGGCGGCCGCGGTCAGCACGGCCTCGGCGAGGCCCGGTTCGCCCGGGGTCAGCTCGGGCAGTTCCATGGTGCCGTCCGCGGCCTGCTGCATGCGGTGGGCGTCGGCGAGCAGGTCGGCGTCGCCGTCGCGCACCCGGGACTCGGCGGCCCGGCGGCGTTCGGCGAGGCGCTTCTCCACCTCGGCGAAGCGGTGCGTGTCGAAGAGGCGGCCGAGCAGCTTGCCGCGGGCCTCGGCATCGGCGCGCAGGAAGCGGGCGAAGTCGCCCTGCGGCAGCAGCACCACCTGGCAGAACTGCTCCCGGCTCATGCCGAGGAGCTGGGTGATCTCCTCGCCGATCTCCTGGTGCGAGCGGCTGAGGTCCTTCCAGGTCCCGGAGGCGGCGTCGCGCTCCCGCAGCCAGGTCTGGGCCTTGTCGACGGTGCTGCCGGTGCCGCGCTTCTTCGGGCGCTCCCAGGGCGGCTGCCGGGTGATCTCCAGGCGGCGTCCGGCGACGGTGAGGTCGAGGGTGACGGAGGTGCGGGTGCCGGGTGCGGCGTGATCGCTGCGCAGGGTGATGCCCTGGCCGCCCTGGCGGGCGCCGGGGACGGAGCCGTAGAGGGCGTAGCAGACGGCGTCCAGGACGGAGGTCTTGCCGGCGCCGGTGGGGCCGTGCAGCAGGAACAGGCCGGCGGTGGACAGGGCGTCGAAGTCGACGCTCTGGGTGGTGCCGAAAGGTCCGAAGGCGGTGATGTCGAGCCGGTGCAGCCTCACCGGGCCACCTCCCGCACGGCTTCGTCGGCGCGGACGGCGTCGAAGGCGTCGCGGAGCACGGACCGCTCACGGGGGTCGGGTCCGGCACCGCGGACGTGGGCGACGAAGTCCTCGGCGATCTGCTGGTCGTCTCGGCCGGCGAGGCGGCGGGCGTAGGAGACGTCGGGGTCGTCCGGCGGCCGGTCCGGGTCGAAGACGAGGGCGAGGGTGTGCGGGAACCGCTCGGTGAGCCGGGCCATCGGGTCGGCGGGGCGGACCGGGTCGGTGAGGGTCGCCTCGACCCACGCCTCCTCGTGCCGGGTGAGCGCGGGGTCGGCGAGGAGGTCCTCGAGGGTGCCGCGGACGCGGGCCAGGGGGCGTGGCACGGGGCAGTCGACGCGCTCGGCGGTGACGGTCCCGCCGGCGTCGAGGTCGACGAGCCACATGCTCTTGCGGTGCCCGGCCTCGGAGAAGGAGTAGGGCAGCGGGGAGCCGGAGTAGCGGACGCGGTCGGTGAGGGTCTGGCAGCCGTGCAGATGGCCGAGCGCCACGTAGTCGACGCCGTCGAACACGGCGGCGGGCACGGACGCGACACCGCCGACGGCGATGTCCCGTTCGCTGTCGCTCGGTTCGCCGCCGGTGACGAAGGCGTGGGCGAGGACGACGGAGCGGGTGCCGGCCGGGCGGGCGGCGAGGTCGGCGCGTACCCGGTCCATGGCGGCGGCGAGCACCGTCTCGTGCCCCGGCCGCTCCACGCCCAACGCGTCCCGCACCAGGGCCGGTTCCAGGTACGGCAGGCCGTAGAAGGCGACGTCCCCGTGCGCGTCGGACAGCATCACGGGGGTGCCGCACGCGGAGGGGTCGGTGCGCAGGTGGATGCCGGCGCGGCCCATGAGTCCGGAGCCGACGCGGGCGGAGTCGTGGTTCCCGGAGATCATCACCGTGGGCACGCCCAGGGCGGCGAGCCGGTGCAGCGCGTCGTCGAACAGCTCGACCGCGGCGAGCGGCGGCACGGCACGGTCGTACACGTCCCCCGACACCACCACCGCGTCCACCTCGCGCTCGCGAGCGGTGGTGACGAGGTGGCCGATGAAGTCGGCCTGGGCACCGAGCATGCCGACCCGGTGGAAGGACCGGCCGAGGTGCCAGTCGGACGTGTGCAGGAATCTCATGACCCCGGCAGCCTAACCGGCGCCTCGGACAGCGCGGGCGGTTGCTCCCGTAACACCCGTCATGACCCGAACCGGTATGCCCGTTATCTCCGCGAGAGGGGTGATACGGACGGGGCGTCAGGCGTCTCCGTACGCCTCCCCGCCGAGTTCAAGGCGGGCGCTGCCTGCCGTGGCGTCGGCGAGCCAGGAGCGGAAGGCGTCCACGTCGGCGTCCGGGAGGCCGATCTCGATGGTGACCTCCTCGCCGTAGCGGACGTCGCGCACCTCGCGGCCGGTGGCGCGCAGGTCGTTCTGCACCCTGCCGGCCCGCTGGTGGTCGACGGTCACGGTGGCCAGCCGGAAGCGTCGCCGGGTGATCGTGCCGAGGGTGTCCAGTGCCTCTCCTACGGCGCCGCCGTAGGCGCGGATGAGTCCGCCGGCGCCGAGCTTGACGCCGCCGTAGTAGCGGGTGACGACGGCGACGACGTACCGCATGTCGCGGCGCAGCAGCATCTGCAGCATGGGGACGCCGGCGGTGCCGCCCGGCTCCCCGTCGTCGCTGGCCTTCTGGACGGAGGCGTCGGCGCCGATGACGTACGCCCAGCAGTTGTGGGTGGCGTCGGCGTGCTCCTTGCGGACGGCGGCGACGAAGTCCTGCGCCTCCTGCTCGGTGGCCGCCGGGGCGAGGGCGCACAGGAAGCGGGAGCGGTTGATCTCGGTCTCGTGCACACCCGCGCGGGCCACGGTGCGGTACTCGTCCTGCATCCGCCCAGCCTATGCGCCCCTGGTCAGCGTCTGCCCCGGGGGACGGTGAGGGAGGTCAGCAGGGCGCCGCCCGGGTGGAGGTCGCGCCAGGTGGCGCCGCGCCAGTCGAGCACCGCGACGGCGGAGGTGGGGAACTTGGCGCGGACCCGGTCCAGGGTGTCGTCGAGGCCGTCGTCGGCGAGGGTGAGCACGAGGTCCGCCAGGCCCGGGTTGTGGCCGACGAGCAGCAGCGTCTCCACCTCGGCGGGCACCTCGCGGACCACGGTCAGGAGGCCGGGGACGTCCGCGTGGTAGAGGCGCGGGTCGTGCCGGACCGGCGGGGGTGTGCCCCACTGTTCGGCGGCCAGCTCCCAGGTGCGGCGGGCGCGGACGGCCGTGGAGCACAGGGCGAGGCCGGGCAGGCAGTCCGCGGCGGCGAGCGCCCGGCCGGCGGCGGGGGCGTCCCTGCGGCCGCGGGCGGACAGGGGGCGCTCGTGGTCGGTGACGCCTGCCGGCCGGGCCGACTTGGCGTGCCGCAGGACGACCAGCCGGCGCAGCGGTCCCGCGGCGGAGCGCTCGATCATGCCGGGTTCCCCAGGTCGCGGGCGAGGTCGAGGCCGAGCAGCCGGTCGGCGTAGGCGTACGTCTCGAAGCGGGCGCCGTCGGCCAGGCCGGGTCCGGACTCCACCGCGCGCAGGACGTCCAGCACGGCGGCCGTGTCCAGGTCGTCCTCCCAGGCGGCGCGCAGGTCCGCGCGCACCGTGTCGGGCACGGGACGGGAGGGGCGCCGCGCCCAGTCGGCGACGGCGCGGCGCCAGCGGGCGAGGGTGTCACCGGCCTCCGTCAGGGCCCCCGCGTCGACCCGCACGGGCGTACGCCGGGGGTGTGCGAGCAGGGCGAGGCGCAGCGCGGCCTGGTCGGTCCCGTCCGGCGGGCCGGGCGCCTCCCACCGCACGGGGGCGACGGCGATCCGTACGCCGTCGGGTTCCGGGCCGTCCTCGCCCACCACGTGCAGCACCTGTGCCTCGCCCAGGCCTGCGCCGCTGTCCCCACCCTCCTCGAAGGGCCGGACGCCGAGGGCGACGCCCGCCGCGCGCAGCTCCTCGCGCTGCCGTTCGCCGCGGAGCAGCCCCCACACCGGTGTGCCGCCGAGTTCCAGGGCGCGCACGAGGAGGTCCGCGGCGAGCAGCACACGGAGGTTCGTCAGGTCGAGCCCCTGGGTGTGGGCCTCGACGCGGGTCAGGCCCCGGCGGGCCGGGGCGGCGTCCACGGGCTCGCCGGTTCGGGCGTCGGTGATGCGCAGCACGAGGCGAGCGTAGGCGTGCGAGCGGGCGCACGCAGGTATCTCGCACGCTTTTCGGGTCACCGCTTGCGGATCGCCCGCCCGGGCCGGCGGGCGCGCGGCTCGGGGAATCACCGTGCGCCGCGCCTGGTTGTCCGGGAGAAACGCCACTTCGACCCGCAGGAGGCCCACGGTGTACGGCGACGAGGCAACGGTCCGCAAGATCCTCACCGGACTCGGTGACACCTGGGCCGTGGTGGGCCTGTCCTCCAACGAGGGCCGTGCCGCGTACGGCGTGGCGCGGGTGCTGCAGCGGTTCGGCAAGCGCGTGGTACCGGTGCACCCGAAGGCGGAGACCGTGCACGGGGAGCAGGGTTACGCCTCGCTGGCGGACATCCCGTTCGACGTGGACGTCGTCGACGTGTTCGTGAACAGCGACCTGGCGGGGGAGGTCGCCGACGAGGCGGTGGCCAAGGGCGCCGGGGCGGTGTGGTTCCAGCTCGGGGTCGTCGACGAGGCGGCGTACGAGCGGACCCGCGCGGCGGGGCTGGAGATGGTGATGGACCGCTGCCCCGCGATCGAGATCCCCCGGCTGGGCCTCGGCTGAGCGACGCCCCCCGCCTGCCGGACGGACGCGACGGCCGCCATAATGGCGCGATGACTGACGCGTCCCCCCACGCCAACTCCCCTGCCACGCAACGGTTTCCGGTGGTCGTGGTGGGTGCGGGACCCGCCGGGCTCACGGTGGGGTGCGTCCTGCGGGCGGCCGGTGTGGACTGCCTGGTCCTGGAGACGGAGACGCGGGAGTTCGTGGAGCGGCTGCCGCGGGCCGGGGTGATCGAGGAGCCGGCGGTGCGCGGGCTGGAGCGGCGCGGGCTGGCCGGGAACCTGCTGGAGCGCGCCCAGCGGCACACCGCCTGTGAGTTCCGCTTCGACGGCGGGCGCCACCGCTTCGCCTACGAGGAGCTGACGGGCCGTCGTCACTGGGTGTATCCGCAGCAGTTCCTCGTCACGGATCTGGTGCGGGAGTACGCGGACGTGCGCGGCGGGGCGGTCCGGTTCGGGGTGCGCGACGTGCGCCTGCACGAACCGGACAGCGACCGGCCGTCGGTGTCGTACGTCTGCCCGGAGAGCGGCCGGCGGGAGGTCGTCGCCTGCGAGTTCGTCGCGGGCTGCGACGGCTCCCGCGGGGTGACCCGGGCGTCCGTCGCGGAGCGGGCCGCGGTGGCGCGGCACGACTACGGCATCGGCTGGCTGGCGCTGCTGGCCGAGGCTCCGCCGTCCGCCGACCGCGTGCTGTTCGGCTGCCATCCGGACGGGTTCGCCGGCCAGATGCCCCGCGGCCCGGAGGTGACCCGTTACTACCTCCAGTGCCCGCCGGGTGACGACCCCGGCAACTGGCCGCACGAGCGGGTCTGGACCGAGCTGCGCCGCCGTCTTGGGGCGGCCGGCGCGGAGCCGTTGACCGAGGGGCGGCTGATCGAGAAGCGCGTGCTGGACATGCACGACTACGTCACCGAGCCGATGGCGTTCGGCCGGCTGTACCTCGCCGGGGACGCGGCGCACCTGGTCGCGCCGATCGCCGCGAAGGGCCTCAATCTCGCGCTGTACGACGCGTTCGCTCTCGGGGACGCCCTCGCCGCCCGGCTCCTGAAGGGCGACGGGACCGGGCTGGACGGCTACTCGGCGTCCTGTCTGCGACGGGTGTGGGACTACCAGGAGTTCTCGCAGTGGCTCTCCGAGCTGTACCACGGCAGCGCGGCCGGGGATCCGTTCCGCGCGGGCACCACGCTCGCCCGGCTGCGCCGCCTGTTCAGCTCGCCGGCCGCCGCGGCGGCCTTCGCGGAGCGGTACCTGGGCACGGCGGAGCGGTACTGAGGGGACGGGGCCGATCCCTCAAGGCCTCAGGGCTCCGTGAGAGCCGACCGGAGTCCTCAGGCCACCCCGAGTCCCTCCAGCACGACCGCTCCCGGCAGCTCCGCGAACGCCTTGCCCGGCACCAGGAGCTTGCCGCGCCGCCGGCCGCTGCCGACGAGCACGTACGGCAGGTCCACCACGGCCGCGTCGACCAGGACGGGCCAGCTGTCCGGCAGCCCGACGGGGGTGATGCCGCCGTACTCCATGCCGGTCTCCCCCGTGGCCGTGTCCATCGGGGCGAAGGAGGCCTTGCGGGCGCCGAGGTGCCGGCGCACCACGCCGTTGACGTCGGCCCGGGTGGTGGACAGCACGACGCACGCCGCGAGTGTGGATGCGCCGCCGCGCCTGCCCGCCACCACCACGCAGTTCGCCGACCGCTCCAGCAGGTCGCGGCCGTAGTGCTCGACGAAGACGGCGGTGTCGGCCCAGCGCGGGTCGGTCTCGACGTAGAGGATCTGGTCGGCGGGGACGCTGCCGCTCCAGGCGCGGACCGCGGCCGCGACGGGGGCGGTGAGCTCGTCGAGGCACTCGGGGGCGGGAGTGGCGTGGTCGAAGTCTCCGATGGGTGCGCGCATGGCGGCACCGTAACAGCGGGTGCGGCGGCTGCCCGAGGGCGTCTCAGTGTGCGGGCGGCACCGACACCGCCATGATCATTTCCACCGGTTCGTCGCCCGTGTTGCCGTAGGTGTGCGGGGTGTTGGCCTCGAAGGAGGCGCTGGCGCCGGCCGGCACCCGGTGCTCGTCACCGTCGACGGTGAGTGTCAGCTCCCCGGCCGTGACGTGGAGGAGCTCGACCGTGCCGTCGGGGTGCGGGTCGGAGTCGCTGCTCTCCCCCGGCATGAGCCGCCACTCCCACATCTCCAGCGGCCCTGACGCCTCGGTGCCGGTCAGCAGCCGGCTGTGGCTGCCGCGCCCGGTGTGCCACAGCCGCACCGTCTGGTCCGCGGGGACGATCCGGACGTTCGGGCCGCGCTCGTAGTCGAGCAGGGTGGGCACGCTGACACCGAGCGCGTCGCCGATCTTGACGACCGTGCCGATGCTCGGGTTGGTGCGGGCCTGCTCGATCTGGATGAGCATCCCGCGGCTGACGCCCGCCCGGGCCGCGAGGGTGTCCAGGGTGAAGCCCCGCTCGGTGCGCCAGCGCTTGACGTTGCGCGCCAGGGACCGGGTCAGCAGGTCGAGGTCCGCCACATTCCGTCCGTTCGACATTCCGGATGACCGGGTCCGGCGTCCGTGCGACTGCGGTGCACCCGGTCGTTCACCGCACTGTACTGCGGCGGCCGCCGGCCACCGGGTGCGGGTGTCAGGCGCCGCGTTCCACCTCGGCCAGCCGCGCGGTCCCGTTCGCGTCGGACCGGGCGAGCCGTGCGGCGCCCTCCTCGTCCAGCTCGGCGAGCCGGGCCACGCTCTCCTCGTCGAGTTCCGACAGTGCCCGCAGCTGGTCGGGCGTGGTGCCGTCCGGGATCGGCACGGGCGGCGGGGTGCGCAGCGGCGGCTGCCAGCCCTCGTCGGGCGTCCAGCGCCGCACCACCCGGGCGGGGGCGCCCGCGACCACGCAGTGGTCCGGCACCTCGCCGCGGACGACCGCCCCCGCGGCCACCACCACGTTCCGCCCGACGCGCGCGCCGGGCAGGATCACCGCGCCGGTGCCGATCCAGCAGCCGGGGCCGATCTCCACCGGCTCCATCCGCGGCCACTGCTTGCCGATGGGCTCGTGCGGGTCGTCGTAGGAGTGGTTGGTGGAGGTGACGTAGACGTACGGGCCGAAGTAGCAGTCGCTGCCGATGATCACCGTGGTGTCGGCGATGACATGACTGCCGCGGCCGAGGACGACCCCGTCGCCGATGCGCAGGATGGGCTCGGGGCCGAGGTCGAGCCCGGGCATGAGGCCGGCGGTGAGGGTGACCTGCTCGCCGACGATGCAGTGCGCGCCGATCCGGATCCAGGGTTCGCCGAAGACCGTGCCGAGCGGGAAGGCCAGTCTGGTACCTGTTCCCATGGCGCCGAAGCGGAAGCGGCCGGGGTGCTCGGCGGTCACCGAACCGGTGCGCTGCGCCCAGGCCCAGCCCGCGTGGACCGCGCGCTGGGCGAGGCGGCGCGGCCAGGACGAGAACGTGTTCTTGCGCTTCGGCACCCGCTCACCGTAGTCCGCGGGCACCATGACCACGGTCCGACGCCCCTGTGATCTTCACCCCACCGGGTGGCGTACGGTTCCCCCCACACCCGACGAGGAGGCGACGATGACGCACCAGGCTCTGATCACCGGCATCGGCGGCAAGGAGCCGCGCATCGACGAGGGGGCGTTCGTGGCGCCCACGGCGAGCGTGATCGGTGACGTGACGCTGCACGCCGGCGCGAGCGTCTGGTACGGCGCGGTGCTGCGCGGCGACGTGGAGCGGATCTCCGTGGGCGCGAGCAGCAACGTGCAGGACAACTGCACGCTGCACGCCGACCCCGGGTTCCCGGTCACCGTCGGTGAGCGTGTCTCCGTCGGGCACAACGCGGTGGTGCACGGGGCGACCGTCGAGGACGACTGCCTGGTCGGCATGGGCGCGACCGTGCTGAACGGCGCCGTGATCGGCGCGGGGTCGCTGGTCGCCGCGCAGGCGCTGGTGCCGCAGGGGATGCGGGTGCCGCCGGGTTCGCTGGTCGCGGGGGTGCCGGCGAAGGTACGGCGGGAGCTGACGGCCGAGGAGCGGGAGGGGCTGACCCTCAACGGCACGATGTACGCGGAGCTGGCGAAGGCGCACCGGGATCAGCACGAGGGCTGAAACGGGTCGCGGGCCGGCGGGCGGTGACCTCGAGGGTGCCGGTCGGGCAGCGCGCCCAAGGGCGCGGGGAACTGCGCGACAAGCCCCCACCGGCCCACAGCGCCGTACGTCAGTCGCCCACAGGCGCCGGAGCGGGCGTCGGTTCCGTGGCGGCGGCGGCCGTCGCCTTCTTCGCCTTGCGCTTGAGCACCAGCATCGACGTGACGCCGATCAGCACGGCCAATACCAGGCCGAGCCACGAGAACCGCTTCAGCCAGGACTCGGCGACGATGCCCACGTAGTAGATGACGGCCGTGGTGCCGCCCGCCCAGACGATGCCGCCGAGGACGTTGGCGATCAGGAACTTCCAGTACGGCATCCGCAGCACGCCCGCGAGCGGGCCGGCGAAGATCCGCAGCAGGGCGACGAAACGGCCGAAGAAGACCGCCCACATGCCCCACTTCTGGAAGGACCGCTCGGCGGTGGCGATGTGCCCTTCGCCGAAGTGGCGGGGGAACTTCGCGCCCAGCCAGGCCAGCAGAGGGCGTCCGCCCTTGCGGCCGATGGCGTAGCCGATCGAGTCGCCGATGATCGCGCCGGCCGTGGCGCAGGCGCCGAGGATCACCGGGTCGATGTCACCGTGCTGGGAGGCGAGCAGCGCGGAGGAGACCAGGATGATCTCGCCGGGCAGCGGGATGCCCAGGCTCTCCAGCCCGATGACCACTCCCACCAGCGCGTACACGGCGACCGCCGGCACGGTCTCGAGCCATTCCTGGACGTGCAACGCCTCTTCCTCCGGTCCGCCGATGCCGTCTGCGTTCGCGTGCGCCCCGTCGAGGGGCACGGTCGGGAAGCCTACCGGGTCGGTGAAGATCGCCTTTCCGGGGCCGGATGCCGCGCCGTTGGGGCCGTACGGCCCAAGCGACGCCGGGCGGGCCGGAGCGACCCTGGAAACAGCCGAGGGAGATACCGACGGCACACAGATCGCGTCCGGGAGGCCCGCCATGTTCGCTCCCCCGTCCCCCAGCCTGCCGCGAGCCCTGCCCGCCGAGCACCGGGCCCGGCTGATGTCCGCCGCGCGTGAGGTGTCCTTCCCGCCAGGCACCCGGCTGTTCGAGGAGGGCGGCCGGGCGGACCGGTTCTGGGTGATCCGGACCGGCACCGTCGAACTGGACATGCGCGTGCCGGGGCGCCGGGCCGTCCTCATCGAGCGCCTCGGGCACAACGAGCTGATCGGCTGGTCGTGGCTGTTCTCGCCGCACGTCTGGCACCTGGGCGCCGAGGCGGCCACCCCGGTGCGGGCGTTCGAGTTCGACGCCGCGGCCGTCCTCGCCCTGTGCGAGGAGGAACCGGAGCTGGGCCGGGAGGTGACCCGCTGGGTCGGCGAGGTGGTGGCCCACCGGCTGCACTCCGCCCGGGTCAGGCTGCTCGACCTGTTCGGCCCGTACGGCGCCGGCGGAGCGCTGTAGGGGCACGGACCACGCGGCGGCGGCCGTCTCCTCGAAGTTGCTACGCCCCTGTCAAAGGGCGGTGACCCAATCGTGTCCGGGGCGCGGCTAGGGTGACTGCCCATGTGGCCAGGACAGCAGCCGCCCGGGGGCGAGCAGAACCCGCAGTCGAACAATCCGTACCAGCAGCCGGGGTACCAGCAGCCGAATCCGTATCAGCAGCCCGGCTACCAGCAGCCGAACCCGTACCAGCAGCAGCCGCGGTGGGGCGAGCCCTCCACGGTCGGCATGCCGCAGCCGTCGGACGGCGGCGGTGGTGGCGGCGGCGGCGGGAACCGTACGAAGCTGGTGGCGATCATCGCGACGACGGCGGTCGTCGTGGCCGCGGGTGTCACGGGCTTCCTGGTGCTCGGCGGTGACAAGGACGACGAGGCCGACGGCAAGAAGACCGAGCCGAGCGCGACCGCGTCCAAGGAGACCTCAGCGGAGCCGAGCGTCTCCGCGTCGCAGGACAACCCGCGCGGCGGTGACGGCGAGCAGGCGACGATCCCCGGCTGGCAGGTCGTCGTGAACACGCGCTTCGGCACCAAGTTCGACGTCCCGGCGGACTGGGAGATCGAGACCCCGGACACCAGCGTGGGCTTCGAATGGGAGGAGAAGGACGGTGAGATGGGCCGTACCACCGTCACCGCTCCCGCCTACCTGAAGTCCAAGTGGTGCTCCGTCGACGAGAACAAGGACGGGCGCATGGAGGACACCGCGCTCGCCACCACCGGCACCCGCGGCGAGAACGGCGCCAAGAACACCAAGGAGGCGGCCGAGACCCGGGTGCCCTGGTGGATCTACGGCGGCTACACGCAGCCGGACAAGAAGAGCGTGAAGTTCGACGCGCCGAAGCCGTACACCACCAAGTCCGGCATCACCGGACACGTGGCCACCGCGCACTCGGAGAACACCCCGCAGAAGGGGAAGTGCGACACCGAGGGCAAGGCGATCACGTTCGGGTTCCAGAACGGCGCCGGTGACTACGTGACGTGGAACCTGTACGGCGCCAAGGGCGTCAAGGACGAGATCCCCGAGGCGACGGTGCAGAAGATCCTCAGCACGGTCCGTCTGACGGAGGAACCGCCGAAGGAGGGGTGACGGCCGGGCCCCCGGCGAGAGGAGCCCGGAACTCATTTGGCAAGTCGGCCCGGTCCCGGCGATAGTCACCGGGTGCCGACCTCCGCCGTCCGCCGCCGTCCCGCCTGGGCCGGCCGCAACTACACGCTGCTGACCGCCTCCGCCGTGGTGACCAACCTGGGCAGCCACGGTGCCCTGATCGCCTCCGCGTTCGCCGTGCTGGGCGCGGGCGGCGACGGCGGGGACGTGGGCCTCGTGGCCGCCGCCCGCACCCTGCCGCTGGTGCTGTTCCTGCTGATCGGCGGTGCCGTCGCGGACCGGCTGCCCCGGCACCACGTGATGGTCGCGGCCAACGTCCTGAACTGTGTGTCGCAGGCCGCGTTCGCCGCGCTGGTCCTCGCCGGTGAGCCGCTGCTGTGGCAGATGATGCTGCTCAGCGGTCTCGGCGGTGCCGGGCAGGCGTTCTTCAACCCGGCCGCCGAGGGCATGCTGCTCTCCTCGGTCGACGACGAGCAGGCCGGGCGGGCGTTCGCGGTGTTCCGCATGGCGATGCACGGGGCGACCCTGGGCGGTGCCGCGCTCGGTGGCGCCATGGTGGCCGCGATCGGACCCGGCTGGGTGCTGGCGGCGGACGCGGCGGCCTTCGCGGTCGCGGCGGTCCTGCGGGCCTTCCTCGACGTGAAGCACATACCGGCCCGGGCGCCGGGCGGCGGGATGCTCGCCGACCTCAGGGACGGCTGGCGGGAGTTCACCGGCCGGCCGTGGCTGTGGGGCATCGTCGTGCAGTTCTCCGTCGCCAACGCGGTGGTCGGCGCGGCCGACGCCGTCTACGGGCCGCTGGTCGCCCGGGACCACCTGGGCGGGGCCGCCCCGTGGGGTGTGGCGCTGGCCTTCTTCGGCGGCGGCACGGTGACGGGCGCCCTGCTGATGACCCGCTGGCAGCCGCGCCGCCTGCTGTTGGTCGGCACCCTGTGCGTGTTCCCGCTGGCGCTGCCGTCCGCCGCGCTCGCCCTGCCCGTCCCGGTCGGGGTGCTGTGCACGGTGATGTTCCTGACCGGTGTGTCCGTGGAGGTGTTCGGCGTCTCCTGGATGACCGCGCTGCACCAGGAGATCCCCGAGGAGAAGCTGTCCCGGGTCTCCGCCTACGACTGGTTCGGCTCGGTCGCGCTGGTCCCGGCGGCGATGGCCCTCGCCGGGCCGGCGGAGACGGCGTTCGGCCGGACCGACGCGTTGTGGGGGTGTGCCGCGCTTGTCGTCGTGGTCACGGCGGCGGTGCTGTGCGTACCGGATGTACGCAATCTGCGACGGCGCACCCGGCAGGTCACGGGCGCCGTGGACGCGCCGGTGCCCGCCGGCGACCAGGCCGAGCCGACCCGAGGCTGACCCTCGGCGGGGGCGGCGGGGGGCTGATCGCGCAGTTCCCCGCGTCCCTGAACTGAAGGACGACGGTCGCACCGCATCCCCAGGGGCGCGGGGAACTGCGCGAACGACCCCCACCGGGGCCGCAGCCGCGTGCTAACCAATCGCGAACGCCCCCGAGGGCGGCAAGGGCGACGGCACCGCCGTCCCCTCGTGCAGCGGCACCGCATCGCCCACGAAGTCGCGCAGAGAGCGCCCGTGTTCCACCCGCGCAGGGAACGGATCGGCGGCGACCGCGCGGGTCAGGGCCGGGATGTCCAGAGGGCGGTCGGAAACCGCCAGAACGGCGTTCCCGAACCGCCGCCCCCGCAGCACCGCCGGCTCGGCGATCAGCGCCGACTCCACGAACCGCGCGCCCACCGTCGCCAGTTGCGAACGCAGGAAGGCGAACGGCGCCGCGTCGGCGAGGTTCGCGAGATACACCCCGCCGGGCCGCAGCACCCGCGCGACCTCCCCGACGTACGCGACGGTGGTGAGGTGCGCGGGCACCCGGGAGCCGCCGAACACGTCGGCGACCACCACGTCCGCGCTGTCGTCCGGGGCCGCCTCCAGCCAGCCGCGGGCGTCCGCCGTGTGCACGGTGACGCCCGCCCCCACCGGGAGCGGCAGGTGCTCGGCGACCAGGGCGGCGAGCCCTCCGTCGGCCTCCACGACGTGTTGGCGGGAGCCGGGCCGGGTGGCGGCCACGTATCGGGGCAGGGTCATCCCCCCGCCCCCGAGGTGCACCGCGTCCAGCGGCGCGCCGGGCGGGGCGACGACGTCGAGGACGTGCCCGAGCCGCCGGGCGTACTCGAACTCCAGGTGCGTCGGCTCGTCCAGGTCGACGTAGGACTGGGGTGCCCCGTCGACGGTCAGCAGCCAGGCCCGCTCCCGGTCGACGTCGGGCATCAGCTTGGCGGTGCCGTGCCCGACGGCGCGGGTCACGGGGATGGGCTCGCTCACCGTCCCATTGTGCCGCCGCGCCCGCGTCCGGCCGCCCGCCCCCTTTCCGGGGAGCGGGCGGCCGGACGCGTCAGAGGCTCACGCGACCTCCGTCACCGTCCCGGCGCCGACCGTGCGGCCGCCCTCACGGACGGCGAAGCCGAGGCCCGGCTCCAGCGGCACCTCGCGCCCCAGCTCCACGGTGACGGTCACCGTGTCCCCGGGCCGCGCGACCGCCGCCTCACCGAGGTCGACGTCGCCGACGACGTCCGCCGTGCGGATGTAGAACTGCGGGCGGTAGCCGGTCGACAGCGGGGTCGTCCGGCCGCCTTCGCGGGCCGACAGCACGTACAGCCGCGCCGTGAACCGCCGGCTGGGCGTCACGCTGTCCGGCGCGGCCACGACGTGCCCGCGCCGCACCGCGTCGCGGGGCACCCCTCGCAGCAGCAGCGCCACGTTGTCCCCGGCCTGCGCCTCCGTCATCGGCTTGCCGAAGGTCTCCAGGCCGGTCACCACCGTCCCGGTGTCCGCGCCGAGCACCTGCACCCGGTCGCCGACGTGGACCGTGCCGCGCTCCACCGCGCCGGTGACGACGGTGCCCCGGCCGGTGATGGTGAGGACGTTCTCCACCGGCATGAGGAACGGCGCGTCCAGGTAGCGCTCGGGCACGGGCACATAGGTGTCGACCGCGTCCAGCAGCGCCTCGACCGACGCCGTCCAGCGTGGGTCGCCTTCCAGCGCCTTGAGTCCGGAGACCCGTACGACGGGCGCCGCGTCGCCGCCGTAGCCGTGCGCGGAGAGCAGCTCGCGGACCTCCAGCTCGACCAGGTCGGTCAGCTCCTCGTCGCCCGCGTCGGCCTTGTTGAGCGCGACGACGATGTGGTCGACGCCCACCTGCCGGGCGAGCAGCACGTGTTCGGCGGTCTGCGGCATGATCCCGTCGAGCGCGGAGACGACGAGGATCGCCCCGTCGAGCTGGGCGGCGCCGGTGACCATGTTCTTCACGTAGTCGGCGTGGCCGGGCATGTCGACGTGCGCGTAGTGGCGGGTGTCGGTCTCGTACTCGACGTGCGCGATGTTGATGGTGATGCCGCGGGCGGCCTCCTCCGGGGCCCGGTCGATGCGGTCGAACGGCACGAAGCCGGCGGAGCCGCGGTCGGCGAGGACCTTGGTGATGGCGGCGGTCAGGGTCGTCTTGCCGTGGTCGACGTGGCCCATCGTGCCGATGTTGAGGTGCGGTTTGGTGCGGATGTACGCCGTCTTGGACATGGCGGTACCTCGAAGCCTCTCGGGTGATGACGCGTAGGGCCCCGGGCGCGGTGGATCGGCGCGCGGCCGGGACGGGGACCCCAGGAACCTGGCCGACCCTCCCCCTGGGGGGTCCGCCGGACGATCCGGGGAGGGTCAGCTTCGGGCGCCGTCGACTGCGGCGAGGAGAACGGGGACGGCAGCCTTCGGGGCATCCGCGACCGCGGATGCTGCGAGGAGGAAGGCGTACCGGAACATGACGTCGATCCTCGCCGACACGGCGCCCCGCGTCGACTTGTTTTTCCGCGAAGCGGAAGTCGCCCCTACGGTTCAGCGGCTCACGGTCACGCGCCGATGTTCTTCAGTGCCTCCCGCACCGACAGCGGCGCGAACCTGTCCCCTTCGCGGGCCAGGAACGCGCGCACGGCGTCCGGGTCCGTCCTGGCGTACTCGCGCAGGCTCCAGCCGATCGCCTTGCGGACGAAGAAGTCGGGGTGGCCGCACTGGCGCAGGCAGTAGCCGAAGAGCCGCTCGGCGTCGGTGTGTTCCTTGTAACGCAGCTGGTGGAGCAGGGCGGTGCGGACGAGCCACAGGTCGTCGTCGACGCTCCACCGGTCCATCTCGGCGGTGAGCGCCGGATCGGCGGCGACCAGCGCCCCGACGACGTGCGCGGCGAGCAGGTCGACGGTGTCCCACCAGGGGACGGTGGTGACGAGGTGCCGGGTGACGGGCAGGAAGCCGGAGGAGCACCGGCGTACGTGGGCGCGCAGGTAGTCCACGGCGAAGTAGTGGTACTCGCGCTCGGGCAGGTCCCAGCAGCGCAGGGCGACGGCCGTGCAGTCGGCCTCCGACGGCCGGGGCAGTCCCGCCTCGACGGTACGGGACAGCGCGCGCCGCGCCGGGGTGGGCAGGCCCAGGAAGGGGGCGACGTCCTTCATGTACGCCCGCATGGCGTCCGCCCGGGCGGGGTCGGCCGCGGGCGCGTACGCGGCCGTGAGCCGCTCCAGCACCGTGTCGGCGAGCGGGCTGTCCGGCACGCGGGGCGTCACCGGACCGTCTTCTGTGACGCGCATGAGACGAACACTACGGCGATCTCGCACATATGTCGGTTAGTGTCACCGGATGCTCGATGCCACCAACCGCTCTGGGGGCACCGCCACGGCCCGTCCCCGGGCCGCCTCGTCCGACCTCGCGGTCGCCGTCCCCACGGCCGCACCCGTTCTCGCGCCCGCCCCGACCCCGCTCGGCCGGTGCGCGAGAGTCCTGCTGTCGCCGTGGTCACGGCTGTCCCTGCTGGTCGTGCTGCTCGCCTCGGCGGCGGCGGTCATGGTGGTCATGGAGCCACAGCGGCTGCTGACCGACGGCGGGATGGTCCGGCTCGGCGGCGCCGCCGCCGTCGTCGCGTACGCGGTGGCGTACGGGGCGTGCACCGTCGCGTTCGTGCCGCGCCCGCTGCTGAACCTGGCCGCGGGGGCGCTGTTCGGCTCCCAGTTCGGCCTGGTCGCGGCGCTGGGCGGCACGGTGCTGGGCGCCGGGCTCGCGTTCTGCCTGGGGCGGGTGCTCGGCCAGGAGGCGCTGCGTCCGCTGCTGCGCGGGCGCTGGCTGAAGGCCGCGGACCACCAGCTCAGCCGGCACGGTTTCCGGTCGATGCTGGCGGCGCGGCTGTTCCCCGGTGTCCCGTTCGCCGCCGCCAACTACTGCGCCTCCGTCTCCCGGATGGGCCTGCTGCCGTTCCTGCTGGCGACGGCGCTCGGGTCGATCCCGAACACCGCCGCCTACGTGGTGGCCGGTTCCCGGGCCTCCACCCCGACGTCCCCGGCCTTCCTGATCGCGCTGGCCTGCATCGCCCTGCCGGGACTCGCGGGGGCGGTCGTGGCGTGGCGCAAGCGGCACCGGCTGCGCGCCCGGTAGGCGGGCCGCGGGGGCCGTCCGGCCCGGCGGTGCGTCAGACGCGTTCCAGGATCATCGCGTTGGCCAGACCGCCGGCCTCGCACATGGTCTGCAGGGCGTACCGCGCGCCGCGCTCGCGCATCGCGTGGACCAGGGTGGTCGTCAGCCGGGTGCCGCTCGCGCCGAGCGGGTGGCCGAGGGCGATGGCGCCGCCGTGCACGTTGACCTTGCCGAGGTCCGCGCCGGTTTCCTGCTGCCAGGCGAGGACCACACTGGAGAACGCCTCGTTGACCTCGAACAGGTCGATGTCGCCGAGTGACAGACCGGCCCGGCGCAGTACCTTCTCGGTGGCCGGGACGACGCCGGTGAGCATCAGCAGCGGGTCGGAGCCGGTGACGGCGAAGCTGTGCAGCCGTGCGAGGGGGCGCAGGCCGAGCCGGGCGGCCGTCTCCCCGGCCATGACGAGGACGGCGGACGCGCCGTCGTTGACGGGGCTGGCGTTGCCGGCGGTGACGTTCCACTCGATCTGCGGGAAGCGCTCGGCGAAGTGCGGGTCGTGGTAGGCGGGGCGGAGTCCGGCGAGGATCTCGGTGGTGGTGCCGGGGCGCACGCACTCGTCGCGCGTGACGCCGTCCAGGGGCGCGACCTCGGCGTCGAACAGCCCGGCGTCCCAGGCCGCGGCGGCCCGGCGGTGCGAGGAGACGGCGAAGGCGTCCATCTGCTCGCGGGTGACCGACCACTTGGCGGCGATGAGTTCGGCGCTGATGCCCTGCGGGACGAGCCCCTCCGGGTGGCGCGCGGCGACTCCGGGTCCGAACGGGTCCTTGCCCTCGGGCACGTTGGACCACATCGGCACCCGGCTCATGGACTCCACACCGCAGGCGACGGCGATGTCGTACGCGCCCGAGATGACGCCCTGGGCGGCGAAGTGCACGGCCTGCTGGGAGGAGCCGCACTGGCGGTCGACGGTGGTGGCGGGCACGGACTCGGGCAGTCCGGCGGAGAGGGCGGCGTAGCGGGTGGTGTTCATGGCCTGCTCGCCGACCTGGTCGACGGTGCCGCCGATGACGTCGTCGATCAGCTCGGGGTCCACGCCGGAGCGTTCGACGAGGGCGCGCAGGGTGTGGGCGAGCAGTTCGACCGGGTGGACGTGGGCGAGGGAGCCGTTGGGCTTGCCCTTGCCGACGGGGGTGCGTACGGCTTCGACGACGACTGCGTCACGCATGGTGCGGGCCTCCTTGGCCGGACCGGTTCACGACAGGACGGTCACCAGGACGTGGCTACCGGTGAGTAGGAAATCCGAACTCACCATAACCCCATCAGTTGGAAAAACAAACCCTGCACCGGAGAGCCCGTAAACTGGCCTCATGGCCGCCTCCAAAGACCCGCGTCCCTGCTCCGTCGCCGACACGCTCGCCCTCGTGGGCGAGAAGTACTCCCTGCTCGTGCTGCGCGAGGTGTGCCTCGGCAACGGCCGCTTCGACCAGCTCGTGCGCAACATCGGCGCCCCGCGCGACATCCTGGCCACGCGGCTGCGCCGGCTGGTCGACGCCGGGATCCTCACCAAGCGGCCGTACAGCGAGCGCCCGCAGCGCTTCGAGTACCGGCCCACCCAGGCGGGACTCGAACTGGAGCCCGTGCTGTGGACCCTGATGGAGTGGGGCGACCGGCACCTGCGGGCCGAGAGCGGCATCCCGATGGTGCTGGAGCACAGCTGCGGCGACGACTTCGTCCCGGTCGTCACCTGCCGGGCCTGCGGCGAGGAGGCGCACCACCAGGACCTGACCGCGCATCCCCAGGCCCCCGGCTGGACCGTGCGTGGCCCGGCGGCCGCCTGAGCGTCACCGGCGGGGACACGAGGGGCCATCCGGCCTTCCCGGAACATTCATCTCGGAGCGCTACAGTTCGCCGTCGGCGCGCCCGGAGATCGACACACCGCACCCGGCGGTGGGGTGTGCCCTTCGACCGTTCCGCGATCGGCACTTGGATCCCGCTGCCTCATGTCTTGGTTCGAATCACTGATCCTCGGACTCGTCCAGGGTCTGACCGAGTTCCTGCCCGTCTCCTCCAGCGCTCACCTGCGGCTGACCGCGGCCTTCTCCGGCTGGGAGGACCCCGGTGCGGCCTTCACCGCGATCACCCAGATCGGCACGGAGGCCGCGGTGCTGATCTACTTCCGCAAGGACATCGGACGCATCCTGTCCGCGTGGACGCGCTCGTTGACGGACAAGGAGATGCGCCGGGACCAGGACGCCCGCACGGGCTGGCTGGTCGTCGTCGGCTCGATCCCGATCGGTGTGCTCGGGGTGACGCTCAAGGACCAGATCGAGGGGCCGTTCCGCGATCTGCGGCTGACGGCCGCGATGCTGATCGGCATGGGCATCGTCCTCGGCGTCGCCGACCGGCTCGCGGCGCGGGCCGAGAGCGGCGGCCGGCACCGGGTGGCGGCTCCCCGCAAGGAGTTGAGCGACCTGAACGTCAGGGACGGCCTGATCTACGGCCTCTGCCAGGCGCTGGCACTCATTCCGGGCGTCTCGCGCTCCGGAGCCACCATCAGCGGCGGTCTGTTCATGGGCTACCGGCGTGAGGCAGCGGCCCGTTACTCGTTCCTGCTCGCCATCCCCGCCGTGCTGGCGTCCGGCCTGTTCGAGCTGAAGGACGCGGCGGACGGCGGCCATGTCTCCTGGGGGCCGACCCTCTTCGCCACGGTGATCGCGTTCGTCACCGGATACGCGGTGATCGCCTGGTTCATGAAGTTCATCTCGACCAAGAGCTTCATGCCGTTCGTCTGGTACCGGATCGTGCTCGGGGTGGTCATCCTCGCCCTGGTCGCCGCCGGCGCCCTCAGCCCGCACGCGGCGGAGTCGGCGGGCTGAGCGCGCCGGGGACGCGGCGCCGGCCGGACGCTCGCGGGCGGCCGGCGCGCGGCTCATCCGCCCGGGACGTGTCCGCGGCACGTGACCGAACCCATACGGGTCCCGTAGCCGTCCGGTAGCGCAGGGTCAGTCCCTGGCCCTAGGCTTGTCCGCATGTCCCCCGATTTAACGCCCCCTGGTTCCGCGCGGTCCGCCGCCGAGGTGAACGAGCAGATCCGCGCCCTGTGGCTGCGGGCGGGCGGGTCCCTGTCCGCCCAGGAGCGTGAGGAGTACGAGATGCTGGTGGTCGAGTGGGCGGCCGCGATCCGCGGCCGGGTCGTCGAGGCGGCCTGACCGCCGTCGGGCTCCTGGCCCGGCGCCGGCCCACCCGGCCGCTGCGGGGTCGCCGGCCCCGGCCCTGACGGAACCGGCGCCGCCGCCCCTCCTCAGCGTCCGCCCGCGACCCGCAGGACCGTCCCCGTGGTGTACGAGGCGTCCGGCGACATCAGCCAGGCGACGGCCGCCGCGATCTCCTCCGCCTGTCCCGCCCGCCGCAGCGGAATACTCCCGGCCATGTCCCGCACCCGGTCCGGAGCCCCCATCGCGGCATGCATCTCCGTGTCGATCAGGCCCGGCGCGACCGCGTTGACCCGGATCCCGTCCGGCCCGAGTTCCTTGGACAGCCCGAGGGTGAGGGCGTCGACGGCGGCCTTGGTCGCCGCGTAGTGCACGTACTCGCCGGGGCTGCCCAGGGTGGCGGCGCCCGACGAGATGTTCACGATCACGCCCTCGCCGCGCGGCGTCATCAACTGAGCGGCCCGCCGCGTGCACAGCAGCGTGCCGATCACGTTGACGTCGACGACCCGCCGCAGCGTGTCCGTGCCGACCTCCGTGAAGCGGCCCAGCGGCCCGGTCACCGCCGCGTTGTTCACCAAACCCGTCAGCGGGCCGAGTTCGCGCTCCGCCACCTCGAACAGCCGCTCCACGTCGGCCTCGTCCGACGTGTCCGCCCTCGCCGTCACCGCCCGTGCCCCCGCGGCCCGCACGTCCTCGGCCACCTTCTCGGCCGCGTCGGCGTCCCGGACGTAGTTCACCACCACGTCGTGTCCCTCCTCCGCCAGCCGCCGGCAGGTCGCCGCACCGATGCCCCGGCTTCCCCCGGTGACCACCGTGACCAGACGCTTCATGAGTACCTCCTGGCGCAGAACGTGAGACGAAGATCCCCAGGCTCGCAGACGCGCGCGCAGGCCGTCGCGCGGGGGCCCACCGGCCGGGGAATGTCCGCGCATGCCCCTTGGCTGCGCCCCCGGCGTGGTCGACACTGAGCCGATGACGCAGCGTGTGGAGCTCGCGACCGTACGGGACCGGCTGGCCGTGGACGAGCTCGTCACCGACTACGCGGTGGCCGTCGACGACGGCGACTGGGAGACGTACCGGCGGCTGTTCACCGCGGACGGACGGGCGGACCACCGCGCCGCCGGCGGCATCGAGGGGGACGCCCGCGCGGTGGCCGGCTGGCTGGCGGAGCGGTTCGCGGAGTTCCCCGTACGGCAGCACCTCTTCGTCAACCGCCGTATACGGCTGGGCCCTTGGGAGGGGGACACCGGTGACACGGCCGAGGTGCGGGCCGACTACGTGCTTCCCGCCGGCCGTGCCGGAAAGGCGGGCGCGGGGGCCGGCCTGGACCTGCTGAGCGGCGGCCGGTGCGACTTCTCGACGCTGCGGACGGACGACGGCTGGCGGCTGACCCGGGTGGTGGTGCGCGAGAAGTGGCGCCGCCTGCCCGGCTCCGGGCGGATGATGTGATCGACTGAACCGTCGTGCGCCCCATCCGGTCGTGTCCCGGACGCACACTGGAGGCACGACGGGGTAGGGAGGCGCCCATGAACCACATCGGCCACCACCTCGCCTCCCCCTGGCGCCGCTCGCTCGCCGCCGCGCTCGCGGGCGCGCTGCCCGTCCTGGCCTTCCCCGCCCCGAACCTGTGGTGGATCGCCTACGTCGCCCTGGTCCCCTGGCTGCTGCTGATCCGTACGGCGCCGACCGGGCGGCGGGCCGCCTTCGACGGCTGGTGGGGCGGATTCGGGTTCATGCTGGCCATGCACCACTGGCTGCTGCCCAGCCTGCACGTGTTCACGTTCGTCATCGCCGCGCTGCTGGGGGCACTGTGGGCGCCCTGGGGGTGGCTGGTGCGCCGGACGCTGGGCGGGGTGCCGTCCGGGGGCCGGGTGGCGGCCGCGCTGCTCGTCGTGCCGTCGGGCTGGCTGGCCGTGGAGCTGGTCCGCTCCTGGCAGGGTCTGGGCGGGCCGTGGGGGGTGCTCGGCGCGAGCCAGTGGCAGGTGGAGGCGGCGCTGCGGCTGGCGTCGGTCGGCGGCGTGTGGCTGACCGGCTTCCTGATCGTGGCCCTGAACGTCGCCGTGGCCGTGCTGGTGGCGGTGCGCCGGGCGCGGGTGCCGGCCGTGGCCGGGCTGGCCGCCGTGGCCGCCGCCACGTCGGCCGCGTGGGTGTGGTCGCCCCGCCCGGACCCCGGCGACCGGACGCGGATCGCGCTGGTCCAGCCGGGCGTCGTCGCCGGACGCGACAGCGCCGACCGCCGCTTCGACCGCGAGGAACAGCTGACCCGCGAACTCGCGGGCCGGGACGTCGACCTGGTCGTCTGGGGCGAGAGCAGCGTCGGCTTCGACCTCGGCGACCGCCTCGACCTCGCCCGGCGGCTGGCCGCGCTGTCCCGGGAGACCGGCGCGGAGATCCTGGTCAACGTGGACGCCAGGCGGTCGGACCAGCCCGGCATCTACAAGAGCTCGGTCCTCGTCGGCCCGGACGGCCCGACCGGCGACCGGTACGACAAAATGCGGCTGGTGCCGTTCGGCGAGTACATTCCGGCCCGTTCCCTGCTGGGCTGGGCGACGTCCGTCGGCAAGGCGGCCGGCGAGGACCGGCGGCAGGGCACCGAACAGGTCGTCATGGACGTGGCGGGCGGCCCGCGCATCGGCCCGATGGTGTGCTTCGAGTCCGCGTTCCCCGACATGAGCCGCCATCTCGCGCAGGACGGCGCCGACGTGCTGCTCGCGCAGTCCTCCACGTCGACGTTCCAGCACAGCTGGGCGCCTGAGCAGCACGCCTCGCTGGCCGCGCTGCGTGCCGCCGAGACCGGCCGCCCGATGGTGCACGCGACCCTGACCGGCGTCTCCGCCGTGTATGGCCCGGACGGCGGGCGGATCGGCCCGTGGCTCGGCACGGACGCGTCCGCCGCGCAGGTCTACGAGGTGCCGCTGGCGCACGGCACCACGCCGTACGTCCGCTTCGGCGACTGGCCGCCACAGGGGGCGCTGCTCGTCCTCGCGGTCTACGGCGCGGTGGGACTGGCGCGGTTCAGGCGAGGCGCTCGTGGACCGCTTGTACCACCCGTTCGCACAGTTCATGGGTCGCCAATGCGTCACGGGCGCTGAGCACCTTGCCCGCGCGCACCGCGTCCAGGAAGGCAAGCGCCGCCTGCTCGATGCCGCGCTGCCGGGAGACCGGCACCCAGTCGCCACGCCGCCGCACGGTCGGCTGGCCCTTGTGGTCGACCACCTCGGCCAGGTTGACCACCTGGCGCTTGGTGTCCTGGCCGGACACCTCAAGGATCTCCTCGGCGGAGCCGCTGAGCCGGTTCATCACCCCGAGGGCGGTGAAGCCGTCGCCGGAGAGCTGGAGCACCACGTGGTGCAGCAGCCCGTCCTCGGTGCGGGCGCGGACGGTGACGTCGTCGACCTGGCCGGGCACCAGGAAGCGCAGGGTGTCCACCACGTGGATGAAGTCGTCGAGGACCATCCGGCGCGGTTCCTCGGGCAGCCCGACCCGGTTCTTCTGCATGAGGATCAGCTCGCGCGGGTGGTCGGCGCACTGCGCGTAGCCGGGGGCGAAACGCCGGTTGAAGCCGACGGCGAGGCTGGTGCCGCGCTCCTCGGCGAGCGCCACGAGCCGCTCGGAGTCGGCGAGTTCGTAGGCGAGCGGCTTGTCGACGTAGGTCGGCACACCGGCCTCCAGGAGCCGGGTCACGATCTCCGGGTGGACGTCGGTCGGGGCGTGCACGAAGGCCGCGTCGAGACCGGTGCCGATCAGCGAGCCGAGGTCTGCGTGACGGTTCGCGGCCGGCAGGTGGAGGGCGTCGGCGACCCGCTCCAGGGTGGCCGGGGTGCGGGTCTGCAGGTGCAGTTCCACCCCGGGCTGGACGGCGAGCACCGGGAGGTAGGCCTTCCGCGCGATGTCACCGAGCCCGATGCAGCCGACCTTCACGGTGTGTTCTCCTCTGGTCCTGGCTTGCCGTGGTCCGCTGCGAGCATACGGGGTGCCCCGTCGCCGTCCCCGCCCGCGCCGGAGGGGCCTCCCGGCGGGCGCCAGTCGGCCACGCCGTCGAAGCCGCGCAGGAGCAGCGCCGGTCCGGCCTTGGACAGCGCGGCGACCGCGTGGTCGCGTACGGCCGCCGCGACGCGGCTGGTCGTGAGGTTGAGGCGGGCCACCCGCACCGCCCGGCGGGTGATCGCGGTGGTACGCGGGAGGCGGGCGGCGGTGTAGCCGGGGAGGTCGTCGGCGACGGGGGACGCCGACGAGGGCCCCGCGTGCGGGCGGGGGAAGGCGAGGGTGACCGCGTCCTCGATCGCCTGGTTGCCGCCCTGGCCGAGGGTGGGCGGCATGGCGTGCGCGGCGTCGCCGAGCAGCGCCACCCGGCCCCGGTGGAAGGCGGGCAGCGGCCGGTCGATGTGGTGGACGTCGTGCCGCAGCACGTCCTCGGGCCGGACGGCGGCCAGCAGTTCGGGAACGGGGGTGTGCCAGTCGCCGAAGAGCCGCAGCAGTGCGGCCCGCTCGTCGTCCGGAGCCCGCTCCCCCGGGGGCCGGACGGCGGCGGCGTAGGCGTAGACCCGGCCGTCCTTGAGCGGGTGGGTGCCCCAGATGCGGCCCCGGCCCCAGGTCTCGTGCGAGGAGAAGGTGACGCCGGGCAGCGGGATCACCGTCCGCCAGGTGGTGAACCCGCTGTACACGACGCCGGGATGGCCGGGGAAGAGGACGCGGCGCACGGCGGAGTGGATGCCGTCGGCGGCCACCACCAGGTCGGCCTCCAGTTCGCCGTCGGGTGTGCTCACGCGGGCGGGCCGGCCGGGGTCGCCCGGGACGCCGGGGTCGAGGAGGCGGGCGGGGGTGCCGGTGCGGACCGTGCCGTCCGGGAGCCGCCCGGCCAGGTGGTCGACGAGGGTGGCACGGTGGAGCAGGACGAGGGGGCCGCCGAAGCGTTCGGCCGCGGTGGCTGCCCCGGTGCGGGACAGCCACCGGCCGCCCGGTGCGCGCAGTCCGCCGTCGCCCTGCCAGGCGGCCAGGGCGCGGATGCCGTCGCCCAGCCCGATGACGTCCAGTCCGCGCAGCGCGTTGGGGGCCAGCGAGATCGCCGCGCCCACCGGGCGGAGCGTCGCGGCCCGCTCCAGCACGGTCACCCGCAGCCCGCGCAGCCGCAGGGCGGCCGCCGCGGTCAGGCCGCCGATTCCCCCGCCGATCACGATCGCCCGTTCGGCCGTTGCCATGGCTCCTCCTGCACGCCGGTGACTACATCTGTAGTGATCCTCGGCTCCAACATACTACAGGCGTAGTGCGACGGGTAGTTTGACGTCCATGTCCGTACGCACCTCCACAGGCGCCCGCGCCGATCTCGTCGCCGACACCGCCCTCGCCCTGCTCGCCGACCGGGGCATGCGGGGGCTGACCCACCGCGCGGTCGACGAGGCGGCCGGGCTCCCCCAGGGGTCCACCTCGAACGTGGCGCGCACCCGGCAGGCGCTGCTGGAGCTGACGGTGCGCAGGCTCGCCGACCGGGAGGCGCGGGTGCTGGCTCTCCACGAGATGCCCGACCCCCGGGAGGGCACCGACGCCCTGCTGGACGCGCTCGCGCTGGCCACCCACCGTGCGCTGACCCGGAACCGCGACCTGACCCTCGCCCGCTACGAACTCGCCCTGGAGGCCACCCGCCGCCCGGAGCTGCGGACGTACTTCGACGCGGCCGGCGCCCGCTTCCGCGACCAGCTCACCGCGCTCGTCACCGGCCTGGGCTCCACGGCACCGGAACGCCACGCGCTCTCCCTGACCGCCTGGGCGGACGGCCTGCTGTTCTCCTGCGTGGCCGGCTCCTACCACGCCCAGGTCCCGTCGGCCGCGGACATCCGCACCGGCCTGCGGGAACTCCTCCACGGGATGCTGGGGGCCGTGACGAGCCGGGCGGAGGAATGACGGCCGGTCTCACGGCGGGGAAAGCGGGCAGCAGCACTCCATGAGGTCCTCACCGCGTTTCACGTTGTCCGCGACCACACTCGACGCGCCGAACGCCCGGGAGCTGGCGCGGTTCTACCAGGACCTGCTCGGGTGGCCGGTACGGAGGGACGAGCCCGACTGGGTCGAGATCGGCCCGTCCGACGGCGGTGCGGGGTTGTCGTTCCAGACGGAGCCGCTGTTCACCCCTCCGCAGTGGCCTTCCACCCGGTCCGGGCAGCAGATGATGACGCACCTGGACATCGAGGTGGACGAGCTGTCGCCGGCGGTCGGGCGTGCCGTCGCCCTCGGGGCGGCCTTGGCGGACTTCCAGCCCCAGGACGACGTGCGGGTCCTGTACGACCCGGCGGGCCACCCGTTCTGCCTCTTCGTCCGCACCGGCGCCGGCACCTGACCCTGGACTCCGCGTTCCGACGCCCCGCGGCCCGACGGCACGGTAAATCCCGTGGTGTGACACGACGTCGGCGGGAAAGGATGCCGGGATGACTACCGAGCGCACCGAACCCGCACAGAACGCCGACGAGCGAAGCATGCTCGAGGGCTGGCTCGACTACCACCGCGACACGCTCGCCTGGAAGTGCGCGGGGCTGACGGACGAGCAGTTGCGGACCGCCTCGGTGCCGCCGTCGGACCTGTCGCTGATGGGGCTGGTGCGCCACATGGCCGAGGTGGAGCGCTCATGGTTCCGCCGGGTGTTCGCCGGCGAGGACGCGGGCCCCCTGTACTACGGCGACGCGGACCCGGACGGCGAGTTCCACCCCGGCGAGGCGGACACCTGGAAGGACGCCTACGAGACCTGGCAGACGGAGATCGCCGCCGCCCGGCGCAACACGGCCGGAGCCGCCCTGGACGACCTCTCCCTGGGACGGCACCACTCGCACCCCCAGCCGTGCTCCCTGCGCTGGATCTACACCCACATGATCGAGGAGTACGCCCGCCACAACGGCCACGCGGATCTGCTCCGGCAGCGGATCGACGGCGTCACCGGCGAATGACGTCACCCCTCACACGGACGACACCCCCGAAGGGGGTCGGAGATCACCCGTGCGGGGTATGCGGCGCCTGTCCGTCCACCATGCGGAGGGCGGAGCCAGCAAAGTGGCGGGGGTGCAGCGAACGACGACCACAGCAACGCTTCTGGTGACCGTGGCGGTCGCCGCCCTCTCGGGCTGTGTGACGGTCCAGCGTCCCCTCGCGCCGGGCCCGGCGTCGGCACCTCCCCCAGGGGCCGGGCACGACGCGGCGGGACGCGAGGAGTCGCCGGTCGTGCAGGCACCCGCGCGGGAGGCGCTGGAGATGGTCGACCCGCCCGCGTCGCCCGGGGCGTCGCCGTCGGCCGCAACCACCTCCGCGGCCCGGCCTCCGCGGCCGGACACCCCGTCCGACGCGCGCAACGGGCAGGAGCGGTCCCAGCAGTCCCGGAGCCCCCAGCTGCCCGAGCCGGGCCGGCGCACGCCCACCCGGCGTCCGCCGGCCCGGCTGCCGGACGTCGGCCGGTCACTGGAGTCCGGGAACTCCGACGTGTGCGCGCTGGGCAGGGAGTACGGCGGCTGGCCGGCGGACAGCCCGCAGGCGCGGATCTGCCAGGACACCTACGGACGCTGAGCCGCGGAGCACCTCAAGGGCGCTGCCGGGGCGGCCCCGGTCCCCCGGGCGGCGTCCCGTCGTCGCCGAGCCGTGCCGCCAGGCGGCGGATGGCGGCCCGTACGCCGTCGCCGTAGCGGTCGTCGGCGAGGGTGCGGGCGGCGCCCCGGGCCCGGTCCAGGTGGGTGCGGGCCGCGTCGGGGCGGCCGAGGCGGGCGTAGTCGTCGGCCAGGCTCAGATGCAGCGACGGGTAGAGGGCGCGCACCGCGGCGGCGCCCTGCCGGGCCGGGGACCGGCCGGCCTCGTCGGCCGCCGTCAGCGCCCGCAGATCCCAGGCCAGTTCGTCCTCGGGGTCGTCCTGGGTGTCGGCGAGGTAGTGGGCGAGCGTGCAGCGGTGCAGGGGGTCGCCGTGCTCACCGATCTCCGCCCAGAGGCCGAGGAAGCGGTGCCTGGCCTCCTCACGGTCGCCCGCGTGGTGCAGTATCACCACCTGGCCGATCCGGGTCAGCACGGCGTCCGGCGCCGCCTGCTCCTGTCGCTCCGCCACCACGTCCTCCGCACCGTCGCCCGCTGTCGCCCGCGTCGCCCCCGACGCTAGCCGCAGAAAGGGGTGATACCGGACAAGCCGCTCCGGGACGTGCCGGGTGTGAGGACGCACGGGCCCGTCCACACCCGGCCGGACGGCACGGTGGGCCGGTCAGCCCAGGTTCGGGACGGTCCAGTCGATCGGCTGGTGCCCCTGCGCGGCCACCGCCTCGTCGATCCGCGAGAACGGCCGGGAGCCGAAGAACTTCTTCGCGGACAGCGGTGACGGGTGCGCGCCCTTGACCACCACGTGCCGGCTCTCGTCGATCAGCGGCAGCTTTTTCTGCGCGTAGTTGCCCCACAGCACGAAGACCGCCGGGTCGGGGCGGTTCGCCACCGCGCGGATCACCGCGTCGGTGAACAGCTCCCAGCCCCTGCCCTTGTGCGAGTTGGCCTCGCCCGCGCGGACCGTGAGCACCGCGTTGAGCAGCAGCACGCCCTGCCGGGCCCACGGCATCAGGTAACCGTTGTCCGGGACGGGTGTCCCGAGGTCGGCGTGGAGTTCCTTGTAGATGTTGCGCAGGGACGGCGGGACCTTCACGCCGGGCCGGACCGAGAAGCACAGGCCGTGGCCCTGGCCCTCGCCGTGGTACGGGTCCTGGCCGAGGACCAGGACCTTCACCTGGTCGTACGGCGTGGCGTCCAGGGCCGCGAAGACCTCCTCGCGGGGCGGGTAGACGGGACCGCGCGCCCGCTCCTCCTCGACGAACTCGGTCAGCTCCTTGAAGTAGGGCTGCTGCAGTTCGTCACCCAGAACCCCGCGCCAGGACTCGGGCAGCATGGCGATGTCGGTCACGTCAACTTCCTCACACGCGTGGTCGCTTCCAGGCCTCAGAACCTACAGGCGACCACTGACAACCGGCCCCGCGGTCGGCCGTTCCGGGCGCTCTACCAGCTGGTCTTCCGGGACAGCTGCCACATCATCATGATCGTGGAGGGGTCCAGGGCACGCTCGGCGCCCGAGATGTCCCGGCTCGCCGCCACGTACTGCCGGCCCTGCCACAGCGGGAGCAGCCGCGCGTCGTTGACGAGGAGCTGCTGGGCCTCCTCGAACTGCTTCACCACGTTGCCGCGGTCGCTCTCCCGTCGCGAGCTGGGCAGCAGATCGTTGACGATCTTCTTGGCCTCGTACGGCGTGCCGAGCGCATTCTGCTCGCCGACGAACGGGGCGATGAAGTTGTCCGCGTCCGGGAAGTCGGGGAACCAGCCACGGCCGAACACCGGGTACTCGCCCTTCTGGTAGCCCTCGACGTAGGTCTTCCAGGGGCGGCTCTTCAGCGTGACGTCGAACAGCTTCGACGACTCCAGCTGCCGCTCCAGCTCCTTGAACTCCAGAGCGGTCTCGGAGCCGTAGCGGTCCGAGGTGTACCAGAGGGTGAGCGGCACCGGCTCGGTGATGCCCGCGTCGGTGAGGATCTCGCGGGCCTTCTTCGCACTGGGCTCGCCGAAGTCGTCGAAGAAGCCGGTGGTGTGGCCGGTCAGCCCCTTGGGGACCATCGAGTACAGCGGGTCGACGGTGTCCTTGTAGACCTTGTGCGCGATCGCCGGGCGGTCGACGAGCTGCGCGATGGCGTGGCGCACCGCCTTCTTGCCGGCCCACGGGTCTTCGGGGTTGAACACCAGGTAGTTGATGTCGGTCCCGGTGCCGTCGATGAGCTGGATCTCCTCCTCCTTGGAGGTCCTGCCCTGCAGTTCGACGATGTCACCGGCGGCCAGGCCGCGGTACGTCAGGTCGATCCGCTCGTCGCGCAGCGCCTCGACCATGGCGCCGGACTCCTGGAAGTAGCGGATGGTGACCGCGCTGTTCTTCCGCTCGGCGTAGCCCTTGTAGCGGTCGTTGCCGACCAGCCGGGCCTCCTTGCCCTCGTCGTACGACTGCAGGGTGTAGGGACCGGACCCGAGGACGCTCTTGTCCTCGCGCAGGGCGTCCGCCGGGTAGGAGTCGGGGTCGACGATCGACATCGCGGGGGTCGCGAGCACGAACGGGAAGGTGGCGTCCGGCTTGTTGAGGTAGAAGACGACCTCGCGCTCGCTCGGCGCCTGGACCCGTTCGAGGCTGCCGAGCAGACCGGCCGGACCGCCGTTGACGTTGATCTCGCGGATCCGGTCGATCGAGTGCTTGACCGCCCGGGCGTCGAGCTTGTCGCCGTCGGAGAAGGTGAGGCCCTCCCGCAGCTCGCAGCGGAACACCTGGTTGGAGGTGTCGGAGAACTCGCAGCTCTCCGCCGCGTCCGGCTGCGGTGTGGTCGCGCCCACCGGGTAACTCAGCAGCGTCTGGTAGATGTTGCGGAACAGCTCCCAGGAGCTGTCCCAGGACGCGGCAGGATCCAGCGTGCTGGGCGAGCTGGTGGTTCCCACGACGATGGGTCCCTCGTCCTCCGGGCTGTCGGACGACAGGACGCCGCATCCGGCCACCAGGGACGATATGGACGCGATGGCCGCCACCCGCCGCAGGCATCGGTTCCGGTTGAACACGCGCACGCTCCTCGATCTGCCATACCAAGGGTCGGCGAACCATACCGCAGTGATACGCCCGCTGACCCTCCTCAGAACGGGCCTTGAGATCAACTCGCGGATGACTACGTTGTCAGGTGTGTTTCGGTCCCAAATCGCCGACACGGGCGCCGTTTTCGTCAACGGCGCCCGTGTCGGGAGTGGCGGTCGGGGCCCGTGCGTACGCGTGGTGCGCGGGCGCGGGCGGCAGGGTCAGCCGACGCCGGCGTTCAGGAAGATGCCGCCGTCGACGACCAGGGTCTGGCCGGTGACCCAGTCCGACTGGTCCGAGGTGAGGAACGCGGCCGCCCCGCCGATGTCGGACGGCACGCCGAGCCGGCCGAGCGGGTAGGACGCGGCGGCCTCCGCCTCCCGGCCCTCGTACAGGGCCTGCGCGAACTTGGTCTTCACCACCGCCGGGGCGATGGCGTTGACCCGCACCCTGGGCGCGAACTCGTGCGCCAGCTGCTGGGTCAGGTTGATCAGCGCCGCCTTGCTGACGCCGTACGCCGCGATGAACGGCGAGGGCGCGATACCCGCGACGGAGGCGATGTTGACGATCGCCCCGCCGTTGTCCTTCTGCCAGGCGTGCCAGGTCTTCTGCGCGAAGCCGAGCGCGGAGATCACATTGGTCTCGAAGACCTTGCGCGCCACGTTCAGGTCGAGGTCGGCGATCGGCCCGAAGACCGGGTTGGTGCCCGCGTTGTTGACCAGGAAGTCGACCCGGCCGAAGGCCTCCATCACGCGCTCGACGGCGAGCGCCTGGTGGGCCTCGTCGTGCGCCTTGCCGGCCACGTGGACGGCCCGGTCGGCGCCGAGCTGCTCGACGGCCTCCTTGAGGGCGTCCTCGTTGCGTCCGGTGATGCAGACCCGGTCGCCGCGGGCGACCAGCGCCTCGGCGACGCCGTAGCCGATGCCGCGGCTGGCGCCGGTGATCAGCGCGACCTTGCCGGTGGGTTCCACTGTCGTCATGTCCGGTCCCCCTAGTCGAGCGGTCCGCCGGCCACGTACAGCACCTGGCCGGAGACGAAGCCGGCCGCGTCCGCGGCGAAGAAGGCGATGGCGTTGGCGACGTCCTCGGGCTCACCCACGCGGGCGACCGGGATCGCGGTGGCGGCGGCGGCCTTGAAGTCGTCGAAGCCCATGCCGACACGGTCGGCCGTGGCCTTGGTCATCTCGGTGGCGATGAAGCCGGGGGCGACGGCGTTGGCGGTGACGCCGAACTTGCCGAGCTCCTTGGCGAGGGTCTTGGTGAAGCCCTGCAGACCGGCCTTGGCGGCGGAGTAGTTGACCTGGCCGCGGTTGCCGAGCGCGGAGGAGGACGACAGGTTGACGATCCGGCCGAAGCCGGCGTCGACCATGTGCTTCTGGCAGGCCTTCGACATCAGGAAGGCGCCGCGCAGGTGCACGTTCATGACGGTGTCCCAGTCGGAGACGCTCATCTTGAACAGCAGGTTGTCGCGCAGCACACCCGCGTTGTTGACCAGCACGGTCGGCGCGCCGAGCTCCTCGGCGACGCGCGCGACGGCCGCCTCGACCTGCGCCTCGTCGGAGACGTCGCAGCCGACCGCGATCGCCTTGCCACCGGCGGCGGTGATCTTCTCGACGGTGTCCTTGCAGGCGGCCTCGTCGAGGTCGAGCACGGCGACCGCGCGGCCCTCGGCGGCCAGTCGTACGGCGGTGGCGGCGCCGATGCCGCGCGCGGCACCGGTGACGATCGCGACCCGCTGCTCAGTGGTGGACATTGCTGCTTCTCCTCGCCCTTGGGATGCGGCTCCGGCGGCCCGCCCAGTTCAGTGAGCGACCGCTTAGTACCTTCAGCAGACGTGACGCTAGAAGCCCTGGCACCCGGTGTCAACGGCACACCGCGCCGGTGTGATCCATTCCCCGCCGCCGGGCTCCCCGTCCACGGTCCTCCGGTCCGGCCCCGCCCGCCGTCCGGCGCCGGTGCCGAGCACCCGATCGGCCCAGCGCTGCGCGCCTTCGGGGCGGGCGGCCCCTAGCGTCGAAGCGCGAGCCATCCGTGGCCGGAAAGGAGGCGTTCGATGCGCCGTCGCACCGGTGTCATAGGCACGTTGATCGCGTTCGCCGCGATCGTGCCGTTGGCCGACATCGCCCACGCCCAGGACCTGGACTGCAGCGACTTCACCTACCAGGAGGACGCGCAGACCTTCTTCGAGATGGACCGCAGCGATCCGCACCGGCTCGACGAGGACCCCGGCCCGGACGACGGCATCGCCTGCGAGGCACTGCCCCGGCGCGGCCTCACCTCGTCCACCTTCCGGCCCGCACCGTCACCGCCCCCGACCTCGCGCCCGGCGACACCGACGACCGCCGCCCCGACCCGGACCGCGACCGTGTCGCCGACCCGCTCCGCGAGCCCCACCTCCGCACCGGTCACGCCCACCCGGACGCCCACCGCGACACCGACGCCCACCAGGACGTCCGCCGCGCCGGCCACATCCGCCTCCCCCGCCCCGACGCGCGGTGTGCAGGGCGGCCTCGGCGGCTCCTCGGGCACCGGTCCGAGCGGCTGGGACGTCGGCGTCGGAGCGACGTGCGTGACGGGCGCCCTGCTGGCGGCCGGCCATGTGATCAGGCGCCGCCGCTCCTGAGGCTCGGCGACAGCTGAGGCGACCTGCCCGTCCCCCGTTCCCGGCCCCCGTTCCCGCCGACGGCTGTCCGCCCCCGGCCGGCGCGTCCGGCACCCGGTGTCAGCGCACCAGGAGGTCGAGCAGGCGGTCCGCCTCCGCCGCCGGGTCGGCCGTGAGGCCGGTGTGCACCGGGCCGGGCTGCACGATGGTCGAGCGTGGCGCGATCAGCCAGCGGAAGCGCCGCCCGGCGTCGTCCCGTGCGGCCTGTCCGGCCGCGTCCCCGCCCGCGCAGACGCCCTCGACGGCACGCAGCGCGGCGTGGACGCCGGGCAGGTCGACGGCGGGATCGAGGGCCAGCAGCCGCGCCTCGTCGAGGTGGGTGCGAGCCCCGACGTACGACAGCGGCCGGCAGTACACCAGCACCCCGGCGTTGACGCGTTCGCCGCGCTCGATCCGCGGGACGACCCGCAGCAGCGCGTACTCGTAGACGTGCAGGTCGCTCACCGGTCCCCCTGGAGGCCCTCGATGCGGGTGTGGATCGCGGCCGCGCGGGCGAGAAGCGGCCGGGCGTAGGCGCGCCGGAGGTCGTCGGGGCTGTCGAAGCCCGGTTCCCCGGCCAGCCAGACGTCGGGGATCTGCGCGGTCACCTCCGCGAGCAGGTCCTCGGTGACCTGCGGGGCGAGGTCCGCCGCCGCCGAGGCGACGTCCGGCGCGGCTCTCCTCAGGGCGTGGTCGGAGGCGTCGTAGGGGCGGGCGGCGGAGGCTTCGGCGCCGGGCCAGCTGTGGTGCCAGATCATGGTCGCGCCATGGTCGATGAGCCACAGCTCCTCGCGCCACCGCAGCATGTTGGGGTTGCGCCAGGAGCGGTCGACGTTGTTCACCAGGGCGTCGAACCAGAGGATCCGGCCGGCCTCCTCGGGGTTCACCTCGAAGGCGAGCGGGTCGAAGCCGAGGGCGCCGGAGAGGAAGTCCGTCCCGAGGTTGGTGCCGCCGCTGGACTTCAGCAACTGCTGCACCTCCTGGTCAGGTTCGCCGAGCCCGAGCACGGGGTCGAGCTCCACGGTGACCAGGCGCGGCACCCGCAGCCCCAGCCGGCGGGCCAGTTCCCCGCAGACGACCTCGGCGACCAGCGTCTTGCGGCCCTGGCCGGCGCCGGTGAACTTCAGCGCGTAGGTGCCGAGATCGTCCGCCTCGATCAGTCCGGGGAGCGAGCCGCCCTCGCGCAGCGGCGCGATGAATCGGGTCGCGATGACTTCCTTGAGCATCGCCCCAGGCTACTGGCGCGTCACCGCACGTCGGAGGCGGCCCGGGCGCGCGGCGCCGGTGAGCGACAGGGAAACGACAGCCGTGGCTTACGCCCGTCCGACCGCGGGCGGGTCAAGCTCTCGGCACCGGCCGACGGGCACCGAGGGCCACGGGAAGGCACTGAACGGCAAGGGCCCGCCGACCGTACCTGTTCGCAGATCACGCCTCTCCCCGGAAGGGACACCACTGGCATGACCGTATCGTTCGAGTCCGCATCGGGACCTGCCCGTCGCACCGTCGTGGCGGCCGCCGGAGCGGCCGGCCTCGCCGTGGCGCTGGCCGCGTGCGGAGGGTCCGACGACGACGCGCCGGGCTCCTCGGCGGACGCCGGCGGCGGCGCGGCGGACGACGGGGCGAGCGGCGGCGGTTCGGGTGGCGGGGGGAACGCCGCCGGGGGCGCGCCGCTCGCCTCGACCTCCGACATCCCCGAGGGCGGCGGCAAGGTGTTCGCCGATCAGCAGGTGGTCGTCACCCAGCCGTCGGCGGGCGAGTTCATGGCGTTCTCCTCCACCTGCACCCACCAGGGGTGCGCGGTGAAGAGCGTCTCCGACGGGCTCATCAACTGCCCCTGCCACAACAGCAACTTCTCCATCACCGACGGCAGTGTGAGCAGTGGTCCCGCGACCAAGCCGCTCCCCTCGGTGCGGATCTCCGTCAGCGGTGACTCGATCACCCTCGCCTGAACGGTCGAACCCGTGCACGATGGGGGACCTGTGCACGGTACGTGAGCAGCACGACAGCGGAAGGGACCGTATGTCCGCCACGCAGCGCCGGGGCCGCAAGATCATGATGACGCCCGGGGAGCTGGACGACTTCCTCACCGAGCAGCGCACCTGCCGGGTCGCCACGGTGAACGCCGACGGCATGCCGCACGTGAGCACCCTGTGGTTCGTGTGGGACGGCGTCTCGATGTGGCTGTACTCCGTGGTGCGCAGCAGGCGGTTCACGGATCTGCGGCGGGACCCGCGGGCAGCGATCGTGGTCGACACGGGCGAGGAGTACGACGAACTGCGCGGCGCGGAGCTGTCCGGGCGGGTGGAGTTCGTGGGCGAGGTCCCGCGCACCGGTGAGCTGCGCGCGGAACTGGACGTGCCGGAGACGCTGTTCGCCCGCAAGAACTTCGGCCTGGACGAGATGCCGCACGACGGGCGCCATGCCTGGCTGCGGCTGACCCCCGAGAAGATCGTGTCCTGGGACTTCAGGAAACTGTCGCAGCTGTCCTGACCGGGGCGCCGTCCTCGAGGGCGCCCCCGAAGCGCTCCCCCGCCGCCCGCAGCGCCCGCACCGCCGCGCGGATGGACGGGCGGCGGTCGGCGTCCGCGCGCCAGACGACGAACACATGCCGTCGGACGCGCTGGCGGAGCGGGACGGTCACCACTCCGGCGGGCAGCGGGTCGCGGCCCAGCACCGGGGCGATGCACACGCCGAGGCCGGCCGCGACCAGGTTGAGCTGGGTGTGGCTCTCGGCGGCGCGGTGGGCGACGATCGGTTCGACGCCCTTGGAACGCAGGGTGAACATGAGCCACTCGTGGCAGAACTCACCCTCGCCCCAGGTGATCCACTCGTCCTCGGCCAGCTCGCCGAGGTCGACCTCCTCCCGGCCGGCGAGCGGATGGGCGGCCGGGAGCGCGACATCGGCGGGGTCGTCGAGGAGCAGTGCCTTGACCAGCCCGTCGGGCAGCGGCATCGGCTTGTTGTACCAGTCGAGCACCACGGCCAGGTCGAGGTCACCGCGGACCACTCCCCGGATGCCGTTCTCGGGCTCCGACTCGCGTGAGCGCACCCGCAGCGCGGGGTGGCGTTCGCGCAGGTCGGCGAGCGCCACCGGGAAGAGCCCGCGCGCGGCGGTCGGGAAGGCGGAGATGCGCAGCTCGCCCGCCACCTGGCCGCGCTGCGCCTCCAGGTCGGCCTGGGCCAGCTCCACCTGGGACAGGATGCGCGCGGCGTGCTCGGCGAGCAGCCGGCCCGCGTCCGTGAGCCGGACGCCGCGGCCGTGCTTGGCGAGGAGCCGCTGTCCCACCTCGCGCTCCAGCTTGGCCATCTGCTGCGAGACGGCCGAGGTGGTGATGTGCAGCCCCTCCGCCGCGCCGCTGACCGAACCGTGCCGGGCGAGGGCGTCGAGGGTGCGCAGACGCTCCAAGTTCAACATGTAAGCGATGCTACGAGATATGGCGTGCGAATTCTCGATTGTGCTACGAGATGAGTCTGCCGCATCGTTACCGGCATGAGCAGCGTCACCGCGACCACCACCACGTCCCCCGGCCGGCCCGACTCGGCCGGTCCCGCGCCCGCGCGCACCCGTCCGCGCCTGGACTGGCGGCTGCGCTTCGCCGCGCTGTCCCTGATCTGGGGCTTCAGCTTCCTCCTCATCAAGGTCGGCACGCAGGGCTACGCCCCCTTCCAGGTCACGCTGGGACGGCTGGCGTTCGGCACCGCCGTCCTGGCGGTCGCCATGGCGGTACGGCGGGAGCGGCTGCCGCGCGGGGTGCGCACCTGGGGGCATCTGGCGGTCGCCGGGTTCCTGCTGAACGCCCTGCCGTTCTCGCTGTTCGCCTTCGCGGAGCTGACCGTCCCGTCCACCCTGGCCGGCATCTGCAACGCCACCTCTCCGCTGTGGGGCATGGCGCTGTCCCTGGTGGCGCTGCGCGAGGACCGGCCGACCCGGGTACGGGTGGCGGGTCTGGGGGTGGGGTTCCTCGGGGTGCTGACCGTGCTCGGCGCCTGGCAGGGCTTCCAGGGCCTGGACGCGCGCGGTACGGCCCTGGCCCTGCTGGCCTCGCTGAGCTACCCCGTCGGCTGGATCTACGTCCGGCGCACCCTGGCGGGCAGCAGCCACTCCCACCTGTCGCTGACCGGCGGCCAGTTGCTGCTGGCGACCGTGCAACTGGCGGTCGTGACGCCGTTGTTCACCTCCGTACCGGCCGGCCTGGCGGTCGGGCCGCTGCTGGCCATCGCCGCGCTCGGCACACTGGGCACAGGGCTCGCGGTCCTCGTGCAGTACGGCATCGTCGCCGAAGTGGGCCCGACGACCGGCCAGATGGTCACCTACTTCGTCCCGGTGATCGCCGCCGCGGCCGGTGTCGCGCTGCTCGGCGAGACCCTCACCTGGTCGACACCGGTCGGCGCGGCGGTCGTGCTGGCCGGCGCGGCCCTCACCCAGGTGAAGCCGCAACGGCCGGCGCTCCCCCGGGTGAAGCCGCAACGGCCGGCGTAGTCCGCCGGTCCGGGGGCGTGCGGCAGCGCCGAGGCGTGCGTCCCGTCTCAGGCGTAGGTGCGCCGGGCTCCGTCACCGGGGCCCAGCGCCGCGGCGATCGCCTCGGCGAGGGGTTCGATCTCCTCCTCGTCGAGGGTCGAGACGGTGACGCGGACGCCGGGAGGCGCGCTCATCCGGAAGCGCGCGCCGGGCGCCACCGCCCACCCGGCGTGCAGCAGCCGGGCGACGACGCCGGTCTCGTCGGGGACCGGCACCCACAGGTTCATGCCGCTGCGCCCGTGCGCCGTGATGCCGCGCCTTCGCAGCGCCTCGGCCAGCGCGTCCCTGCGCCGCCCGTAGCGCGCCGCCACGGCAGCCGGATCGACGGTGCCGTCGGCCCACACCCGCGCCACCGCCCGCTGCATGGTCAGGCTGACCCAGCCGGGCCCGAGCCGCTGCCGGCCGCGCACCCGGTCCAGGGTGACCGCGTCGCCGGTGAGGACGGCGAGGCGCAGGTCGGGCCCGTACGCCTTGGCCACCGAGCGGGAGAAGGCCCACCGGCGCGTCGCCCCGGCAAGAGGGTGCAACGGCACGTCGACGATGTGGTGCCCGTGGTCGTCCTCGATCAGCAGGGTCTCGGGGTGTCCGGCGAGCACCTCCCGCAGGGCGCGCGCCCGTGCGGCGCTCAGCGCGGCGCCGGTCGGGTTCTGCGCGCGGTCCGTGACGATCAGCGCCCGGGCACCGCCCGCGAGCGCCTTCCGTACGCCGTCGGGCAGCGGGCCCTCGTCGTCCACGGCCACCGGCACGGTGCGCAGGCCGAGCGCCGGGACGAGGTCCAGCAGGCTGCCCCAGCCGGGGTCCTCCACCACGACCGCGTCCCCGGGCCGCAGGTGTGCGGCGAGCACCCGCTCGACGGCGTCCAGCGCGCCCGACGTGACGGCCACCGGCCCGTCGGGGACCCCGTCGGCGTCCAGTCCGGCCCGTGCCAGGCGGCCGAGTTCGGGCTCCACGGGGGCGTGCCCGTACAGCACCGGTTCGCGGTCGCCCTGGGCCGCGGCCGCCGCGAAGGCCCCGGCGAGTGGGGGCAGCAGCGCCGGGTCCGGGTTGCCGTCGGAGAGATCCCGCACGCCCGGCGGGACCTCCACCCGGATCAGGTCGCGCGCCGTGGTGGCCGGCTTGGGCCGCACCCTGCTCCCCCGCCGGCCGGACGTCTCGATGACCCCGCGTTCGCGCAGGGTCCGGTACGCGGCGGCGACCGTGTTCGGGTTCACGTCCAGCCGCTCGGCCAACTCCCGCATCGGGGGCAGCAGTTCGCCCGGCTCCAGCGCGCCCTCCCCCACCGCCCGCTCGATGCTCGCGGAAATGTCCGCTGCGCGCCGCCCACTGATCCGATACTCTCCTAGCACAAAGCTCATTATGCACTAGTGCAATGGAGAAGGCCAATGCAGGCGCCCCCGTCACCGCAGCAGCGACCCGCCGCCTACGCCCCCACCGGGCGCACCGTCCCCACCCGCTCCCCCCAGCGCGCGTCGTACGACAAGGAACTGGTGCACGCGATACTCGACGAGGGCTACGTCGGCCATCTCGGCTTCGTCCGGGACGGCGCACCCGTGGTCCTGCCCACGCTCTACGGCCGCGTCGGCGAGGTCCTCTACGTCCACGGCTCCACCGGCTCCCGCCCGCTGCGCGCGGCAGGCGCGTCCGAGGAGGGCCTGCCGGTGTGCCTCACGGTCACCCAGGTCGACGGGCTGGTGCTGGCCCGCTCGGCCTTCCACCACTCGATCAACTACCGCTCCGTGGTGGTGCACGGCACGGCGTACGACGTGACGGACCCGGACGAGAAGCGGCGGGCGCTGGACGCCCTGGTCGACCACGTCGTACCGGGCCGGGCCGCCGACTCCCGCCCCGCCGACAAGAAGGAACTGGCGGCCACCGCGGTGATCCGGCTCGACCTGGACGAGGTCTCCGCCAAGCTCCGCACCGGCGGTGTGAACGACGAGCCCGAGGACCTGTCCCTGCCGCACTGGGCGGGCGTCCTCCCGGTCCGTACCACCTACGGCACCCCGGAGCCCGACCCGGGCCTGGCCCCCGGCACCGGGATCCCCGGCTACCTGACGGCCCTGTGATGCTGGTCCACCCCTGGGACGCGCCCCGCGACGGCACTTGGCAGCGGTGGCTCGCCGCCCACGACTTCGGCCAGCTGGCGGTCAACGGCGCCCCCGGTGAACCGCCGCACGTCCAGCCCCTGCACTTCGCCTACGACGCCGAGCGCGGCGAGGCCGTCACCCACCTGGCCCGGCCCAACCCGCTCTGGCCCGCCGTCGAGGCATCCCCGAACGTCCTGCTGAGCGTGGTCGACGACTACGCGTTCGTCCCCGGCCCCTGGCAGGCCGAGCCGGGCGACCCGCCCGAGCACGGCGTGCCGACCAGCCTGTACGCCGCCGTCCAACTGCGCTGCCGCGCGCACCTCGTGGACGACCCGGCGGAGAAGGCCGAGCTGCTCAACCGCCAGGTCTGCCACTTCCAGCCCGAGGGCGGCTCCGCGCGGGCCGCGGTGGGCGAGGCGCCGTACGGCAGGCTGCTGTCCGGAATCCGCGGGCTGCGGCTGGAGGTGACCGAGGTGCGGACGAAGTTCAAGTACGCGGGCAAACGGTCGCAGGCGGTCCGCGACCGCATATCCGACGGCCTGGCGACCCGAGCCCACCCCCGGGACGCGGGAGCCCGCACCCACATCCGGCGCACGGGCACTCCGGCCCCGTAGGGGGCCGTGCGCCACGCGGGCCCGGATCGGCGAGGCGAGCGCGGTCCGCCGGCCTCCGCCCGGCCCTCGACCGCACGCACGCGAGGCGGCGCCGCGGCCGCCGACGTCCGGCGCGTGGTGCCCGGCCGCCCGACCGGTCCTGACGGCATGCCCGGAAACGCGGGACGGCGTCGGCCCACGTCCGGCAAGGGGCCCCTGCGCTCCCCGACGGGCCCGGCCCGCGCAGGACGCCCGACGAGCAGGACCGACCGGCCGCCGGCCGAGGCGACCCTTGTACGTGTCAACGCGGTCCCACGTCAGGCCGGTCGGCCGCACCGCGACATCGAACGGACCTCCCGGCACGGGCACGTTCGCCAGGTGAGGCCCGCCCCGCACAGGCACACGCTGGGCGGCTGGACCCGGGCGGCCACCGACCGCACGCACGCGGCGACCCGTGACCAGGTCCTGCGAGTGGGCCCCTCCGGGCCACCGGACGGACCCGGCTCGCGCGGCCCGTCCGGCCGGAGGACCCGCCCGTCCCCGACCGCGCGGCACCGCGGCCGGTCGGACGCACGTCCGCGAGCGGATCTTCGGCTGCCGCCGGCCCACCTCCACGGCACGCGGGGGACGCAGTCCCCGTGGACCACGTCCCCCGCTCGCTGAGGGGACGTCAGGCCGGGACCGTGTCCGTCCGTGTCCTGCGGGCCCGTGCGCCGCGGGCCTCGCCGACCGCGAGGCCCGCCACCGAGCCCAGCATCAGCAGGGTGCCGGCGAGTGTGGCCGCCGTCAGCCGTTCACCGAGCAGGGCGACGGCCAGCACCGCCGCGCTGACCGGTTCGAGCAGCATGATCACGGACACGGTCGCCGACCGTACGACGGCGGCGCCGGCGAAGTAGAGGCCGTAGGCGAGCGCGGTCGGCACGGAGGCGACGTACGCCAGCAGGAGCAGCAGGGTGCCGGGGGCGTCGGTGTGGGGCACCAGCCCCTCGGCCGCCGCGAACGGCAGCAGCACCAGGCTGGTGACGGCGAACGCGCCGACGGTGGCGCCGGACGCGTCGGTGCCGCCGTCCCGCCCCCACCAGCGGGTGAGCAGGGTCATCGCCGAATATCCGGCGGCCGACACCAGGGCGAGCAGGACGCCCACCGGGTCCACGGTGGTCTCCCCGCCGCCGAGGACGAGCACCACCAGCCCGATGAGCGCGCCGACGACGGCCGCCAGTCCGCCGCGTCCCAGCCGCTCGCCCAGGGCGAGCCGGGCGCCGAGGGCGATCAGCACGGGTCCGGCGCCCAGGGTGACGACGGTGGCCACGGCCAGTCCCGTGGCGGAGACGGCGGCGAAGTAGGCGGTCTGGAAGACCGCGAGCCCCGTGCCGGTGGCCACGGCGCGCCGCACCCGGCGGCCGAGGGGGGCCCGGGCGGCACCACGCGAGGCGCGCCCGGACACCAGCCGGGCGGCGTACAGCACGACCAGCCCGGCGGCGCAGCGCCAGAAGGACAGGGCGACCGGCCCCATGTCGCTGGTCCGGTAGACCAACGAGGCGGCGGCGCCCGCGGTGCCCCAGGCGGCACCGGCGACGACCAGATAGACGAGGCCCCGCCCGACGGGCAGGCCGGAGACGTTGTTCGACACGTGTTCTCTCTCCGCAGAGGCGCGCGCCACGCGTCGGCGTGGGCGCGGAAGTTCGGAAGGGATCCGGGGTCAGCCCCGGCCGGGGCCGGGGGGACGGGATCCGCGGACTTCGTCTGCGGGCAGCACCGCTACGCCCGGCACGCTGCCGGGCGGATGTACCGGAGGGCCCGCCTCAGGCGGCCGGCGGCGGAAGAACACATGCGTGCGTATGCATGATCAGCACCCTAGGGGGTGGTCCCCGGGGTCGACAACTCCCGTTCGGGCCCGCCGCTCGCCACCGGGTCCTCCACGGACCGGGCCGGGGCCGAGGACTGGGCGATGAGGGCACCGGCCAGGACCACCGCGCCGCCCACGATCTGCGGCGCGGACAGGTGCTCGCCGAGCAGCACCCAGGCGAGGACGGTGGCGATCACCGCCTCCAGGCAGGCCACCACACCCGCGACCTGCGGCGAGAGCCGGCGTACCGACAGCACTCCGCTGACGTACGCGGCGACCGTGGCGACGAGGACGATCCAGGCCAGCAGCAGGAACGCGGCGACGGGGGTGCCGTCCATGTCGGCGCTGCCGTTGAGCACGGACCAGTCCAGGGACCAGGGGCGGGCGACCACGGTCAGCACGGCGGCGCCGATCAGCAGGCCGTAGGCGATGACACCGAGCGGGTCGGGCGCCTCCTCGCTGTCGCTGCCCTGGTCGGACAGGACGAAGTAGCCGACCTGGCAGCAGGCGGCGCCGAGCGCGAGCGCCAGGCCGAGGGCGTCGAAGCCGAGCCCGGCCCACACCTCCACGACGCAGGCCAGGCCGCCCACGGCGAGCACCACGCCGACCGCGGCGGCGCGGGTCACCGGCCGCCGCTGCACGAACCGCACCCAGCCCAGGACGAGCGCGGGCGCCAGGTACTCGACCAGCAGCGCGACCCCGACCGGGATGCGGGAGATGGCGGCGAAGTAGCAGGCCTGCACACCGGCCACGGCGAACAGGCCGAACCCGGCGAGCAGCGCGGGCCGGCGGCGCAGCAGATCCCGGTGGCGCACCGCGAGCGGCAGCATGACGAGGGCGGCGCCCGCCACCCGCAGCCACACCACGTGGAGCGGGTCGAGACCCGCCTCGATCAGCGGCTTGGCCGCCACCCCGGACCCGCCGAAGGCCAGGGCGGACACCAGCGCGAGGGTGAGTCCCACGCCCCGGGCGTGGGGGCTGCGGGGAAGGGCAGTCGTAGGCACCGGCACATGATGACAGGGCACGACAGGAGCGTCACCCCCTGTGGCACCTGTCTCAGCGGGTGGACGGCGCGTCGAGCCCGCCGGACAGGTCCCGGGGGTCCACCCCGGCCCGCCGCAGCACCTCGACGGCGCGTGCCTGCGGGTCCGCGACGAGTTCGGCGAGCAGGTCCGTGCCGCGGACGGGGCCGCCGTCCCGGCGGGCGGCACGGCCCCGGGCCCGCTCCACGCAGACGGCCGCGAGCGGGGAGAAGCCCGTCGCGCCGTCCACGGCCGGGAGTGAGCCGGAGTCCTCGACGGTGCCCTGCCAGCGCAGTCCGTAGCCGATGCTGCGCTGCACCAGGTAGCCGAGCAGCCGGGCGAGGGTGGGCCCCTCACCGAAGGCGGCCCGCACCTCGGCGTCGGACTCCAGCAGGGAGTGCAGCAGGTGGGCGGTGTCGATCTGCCGGTCCCCGTCCCGGACCACCCGGCGCCGGGCGCCGGTCACCACCGCCGCCAGCTCCGCGCCGATCCCGGCGTCGTCGGCCGCGGCGCGGGCGGCCTGCGCCTGGGGCCACGGGGCCTGCTGCCGGGGAACACGGGATCGCACATCCCCACCTCATCAGTCCCGGGGGTCCGGTACATCCCCGCCGGGAGGCATCTACACGTCCCACGAGAAGTGGACAGGGCCTGGCGGAATCTCCTCCTTGGGAAGGAGATCAGGGCGCACATGAGCAAGGGGCGCGCGCCGGATTGCGCACGCCCCTCACCTACCTCAGCCGGCCCTCGGCCTTCGGCCTCAGTCTTCGTCGGCGAGGATCAGGTACAGCTTCTTGCGGGCGTCGTTGATGACACCGAGGGCCTTCTCGCGCTGCTCCTTGCTGCCCGTCTTCCAGACCTGACCGAAGGCCTCCATCAGACCGAAGCCGGCCTGCCGGATCTCGCTCAGCGCCTCCCAGTCGACCCCGCGCGAGGCCTCCTCCCAAGGGGCCTCGGGGCCGTCCTCGGCCGCCGTGCGTCCCGCCTCGGTGAGGGAGAACAGCTTCTTGCCGCCCTCGGACTCGCTGATGATCAGCCCCTCGTCCTCCAGCAGCTGCAGGGTGGGGTAGACCGAGCCGGGGCTGGGCTTCCACGCGCCGCCGCTGCGCTCGGCGATGTCCTGGATCATCTCGTAGCCGTGCATCGGACGGTCCTTCAGCAGGGCCAGGATCGAGGCCCGTACGTCGCCGCGCCGCGCCCTCCCCCTGGGCCCGCCGCGCCCTCGGCCGCCCCAGGGGCCCCCGTGACCGAACCCGGGCCCGAAGGGACCACCGGGTCCCCCCGGCCCCCCGGGCCCGAACGGCCCGAAAGCGGCCCGCAGCCGGTCGAAGTCCCCCCGACCGCCCGCGGCCCACCGTGACCATGTCCATGCTCGTGTCCATAGCTGTGCATCGCACCTCACTCCATTCCATCGTTGATCTATTGCGATGCCTCAACGATATATCGGGAACCGGTCGCATGACAAGACCCGGAGCTGGAGGGTCACATCTCTCCGCGTCACGCGGTCACGGCCAGGGAAATCCGCGGAGACGAGGCCACCGGCGTCGCATTGGTCCGGTACCGGGGCGCGGCGCGGCCCCTACCCTCGCGGCATGCGGATCCGAATCGTCGATGCCTTCACCGACCGTCCCTTCGCCGGCAACCCCGCCGGCGTACTGCTGCTCGACGCCTTCCCGGACGACTCCTGGCTGCAGGACGTCGCCCGGGAGGTGAACCACGCGGAGACGGCCTTCGCCCACCCGCTGCCCGCCGGCGGAGAGGCCGACTGGGCGCTGCGCTGGTTCACGCCCGCCACCGAGGTCGCCCTGTGCGGCCACGCCACGCTGGCCACCGCGCACGTGCTGCACACCACCGGCGCCCACCAGGGTCCGGTGCGGTTCTCGACCCGCAGCGGCGTGCTCGTCGCCGAGCCCGGCGAGGACGGCACCGTCACCCTGGACTTCCCCACCGCCCCGCTCACCGCCGTCGACGTGCCCGAGGGTGTCGCGGAGGCGCTCGGTGCTCCCGTCCTCACGGCGTTCGACACCGGCCCGAACGTCGGGGACCTGCTGGTCGAGCTGGCCGACGAGAAGACGGTGCGCTCCCTGCGGCCCGACCTGAAGGCCCTGGCCGCCTACTCCGAGCGCGGCATCATCGCCACCGCCCGCGCCGGGGACGCGGACCTCGGTCACGACTTCGTCTCCCGCTGCTTCTTCCCCAACGTCGGCATCGACGAGGACCACGTCACCGGCAGCGCGCACACCGCGCTGGCCCCCTACTGGTCGCAGCGGCTCGGCCGCGCGGCGCTCACCGGGCTCCAGGCCTCACCGCGCTCCGGCCTCGTCCGCACCGAGGTGCGCGGCGCCCGCACCCTGCTCGGCGGGCGGGCGGTGACGGTCGTCGAGGGCGACCTGCTGGTCTGATCCGCCCGGCGGCACGACGAAGGGGGCGTACGGATGTGCCGTACGCCCCCCTCGGTCGCGGCTCACGCCGTCGGCAGCCAGTCGACCTTGCCGGCCAGCAGCGCGTAGCCGACGAACGCCCCGATGTCGAGGAAGGTGTGCGCGGCCACCAGCGGCCCGACCCGTCCCCAGCGGCGGTAGAGGTACACGAACACCACGCCCATGACCATGTTGCCGATGAAGCCGCCGATGCCCTGGTAGAGGTGGTACGACCCGCGCAGCCCCGCGCTGGCCGCCATGGAGGCCCTCGGCGACCAGCCGAGCTGGTCCAGCCGCCGCAGCAGGTACCCGACCACGACGACCTCTTCGAGGATCGAGTTCTGCGCCGCCGAAAGGATCAGCACCGGGTACTTCCACCACACCTCGGGCAGCGCCTCCGGCACCACGGTGAGGTTGAAGCCGAGCGCGCGCACGGCCAGGTAGAAGGCGATGCCGCTGCTGCCGATGACCGCGGCGATCGCGGCACCCCGGCCGAGGTCGAACCAGGGCCGGGTGCGGTCGAAGCCGAGGGCGCGCAGTCCGGAGCCCTCGCGCAGCAGCAGATGGGCGACCAGGGCCACCGGCACCAGCGCGGTGGTGATGCCGAACAGCTGCCAGGCGAGGTCCAGCCAGGGCCGGCCCGGCGCGGCCGAGGCGTTGAGGGTGGCCGCCTGGTCCTTCAGACCGCCCGGCCTGGTGACCGAGCCCACGAAACTGATCAGCGCCGACACGCCGCTCGCGCCGAGCGACAGCGCGAGGACGAGCAGTGTCTCGTCGCGGAGTGTCCTCCGCGGGAGCGTCCGCTCCGGATACGCATCGGCCCCCGGGCCCGCCGCCTCCGCCTGCACACCTGCCTCCACATCACCGATCGGTCCGATCAGTATGAAGGCAGATCCTGTGCGGCCGGCCGCGGGTCCGGGGCGCCGCTCAGCCCGTCGGCACCGGCTCGGGCAGCCCGACCGGCCAGGTGTGCACGGGGTCGCCCTGCTTGGTCAGCTCCCGGTAGCGGCGGGTGGTGGCGGCCAGCGCCTCATCCCGCCCGAGGCCCAGGTCCAGCGCCCGGTGGAACGTCGCGGCCTGCCAGGACGCCCCGTTCACCCGGCGCCGGCAGCGCTCCTCGATCACCCCGAGATACCGGTCCCGGTCGGCGGGTTCGATCCCCCACGCGTCCAGCCCGGCCTCGGCCAGCGGCAACAGCTCCTCCCGTACGAGGGTGACCGCGTCCACCTCGCCCAGACCGCCGAGCCGGCCGCGCCGGGGCCAGGTGAAGCGGGCGTCGATGCCGTGCTTGCAGGCGGCGTCGAAGTTGGCGGCGGCGGCCTCGAACGGCAGCCGGGTCCACACCGGGCGGCTGTCCTCGGCGAGGGCGCGGACGAGGCCGTAGTAGAAGGCCGCGTTCGCCACCACGTCGGTCACCGTGGGCCCGGCGGGCAGCACACGGTTCTCCACCCGCAGGTGGGGAACGCCGTCGGCGATGTCGTAGACCGGGCGGTTCCAGCGGTACACGGTGCCGTTGTGCAGGACGAGTTCGGCGAGCGAGGGGACGCCGCCGCGGTCCAGCACCTCGAGCGGGTCCTCGTCGTCGCAGATGGGCAGCAGGGCCGGGAAGTAGCGCAGGTTCTCCTCGAAGAGGTCGAACGCCGACGTCACCCAGCGCTCCCCGAACCAGGTGCGCGGCCGCACCCCCTGCGCCTTGAGCTCCGGCGGGCGGGTGTCGGTGGACTGCTGGAACAGCGGCGGCCGCGACTCGCGCCACAGCTCGCGGCCGAACAGGAACGGCGAGTTGGCACCCACGGCGATCTGCGCGGCCGCCACGACCTGCGCCGCGTTCCACACGTCGGGGAACCGCTCCGGGGTGACCTGGAGGTGCAGCTGCACCGAGGTGCAGGCGGCTTCCGGGGCGATCGACTTCGACGTACAGCTCAGTTGCTCCACGCCGTCGATGTCGAGCGTGAAGTCCTCTCCGCGCGCGGCCACGATCTGGTCGTTGAGCAGTGCGTAGCGGTCGACGTCGGAGAGGTTCGACGAGACGAGGTCGTCGCGGTCGAGGGTCGGCAGGATGCCGATCATCACGATGCCCGCGTCCACCTCCTGGGCTTTACGGTCGGCGTAGGCGAGCGAGGTGCGCAGTTCCTCGTCGAGCTGGTCGAATACCCGCCCGCCCAGCCGGTGCGGGGCGATGTTCACTTCGAGATTGAACATGGCGAGTTCGGTTTGGAAGTCCCTGCTGGCGATCCTTTCGAGGACTTGCGCATTCAACATTTTCGGCATGCCGTCGGCGCCCGCGAGATTGAGCTCGATCTCCAGCCCCATGAGGTTCTTGGGGCGGTCGAACCGCTTCTCCGCCAGGAGTCGCTCCAGGCCCGTCAGGCACCTGCGGAGCTTCTCGCGGTAGCGCTGGCGATCGGACAGGTCGAACTGACCTGCCACGACCTTTTCCCCCATCGAAGCGTCCCTCCTCGGATGGCGTACCGAAGATCGGCCGCCGGGGTCCCGGTCCACAAGCAAGGATGCCCCGCGGATGCGATCGATAACGCCCCGGATCCGTGTGGCGGCCGCTACTCTGGTCGAGGTGTCCAGTGGCACATTCACGGGGCAATACGCGGAACGCGTATCACGGCGCGGTTGCCGGCTCGTGAAAAACGCCGACCGGAATGGGCCGACCGCTCGGCGGTCATTGCCCGAGGTCAGTGGCGTGCACCCCCACGGGAATCGGCATCTTTTTCGCATTTCGCCGACCTGAAATACCCTTGCCGGAGTCGTCGCAGAGAGCTAGACGAAACATAGTCTCAACCCGTGTCGTATAAACTTCGTGCACAAGGCAGAACCAGGTTGGCGCCCATGGTCGAGTGATCCAGCCGTGGGACGGCGTGCGGCTCTCCTCACCCCCGTCTCCCGCTCAGACCCCGGCCCCCGCCTCTCTGACCTTCGCGAGCTGACAGCGCCGTCCGCACCGCCACGCCCCGCCCTCGCGCCACTGTGCCTTCGAATGAGAGGCGACCCACCATGCCGCTGCACGTACCCCCGGCTCCCGCGCCCGCACTGCGTTCCGTCCTGACCGCGCTCTCGTCACCGACCGCGGTGCGCGACGCCCGAACTCCCTCCCTGCTCCGCGCACAAGGGCCCGCCTCGGCCGAGCTTCCGCTGCCCGTGCACGTCCTCGACCGGGTCACCGCCGACGGCGAGACCTCGACGACGCTCGCCGGGTGGCGCTTCCTGATCCGCACCGGCGACCGCGCGGTGGCCGCGGCGGACACCGTCCTCACGGCCGACGGCTGGGCCTTCTCCCGCTTCTTCGAAGGCCCGTACATCACGTCGACGGAGCTCGCGCTGCGCCAGGCGGAGAGCATGACGCAGCCCTACCAGCCCCGGCTGCTGTCCGTGCCCGGACTGTACATGCTGGCGCTCTGGCTGCACGGCGACCCCGAGGCCGACGGCGCCGACGGCGGTCCGGCCCCCACCGACCTGCTGGTGCCGCTGGCTCCGGCCCCGCCCGGCATCGCGGCCCACCGCCCGCACCGGGTCACCGACCTGCTGCCGGTGCTCACCCACCGGGTGTCACCCACCCGCCTGCTCGGCTCACCGGCCTGACCTGCCCCAACGCCTACGCGTACCCCGTCTCCCGCGACCCGGGAGGCGGGGTACGCGCACGCGGACTAGTCCCCTTCGGCCTCCCCGAACCACCCGAAAGGACAGTGCAGTTGGGATGAACCGTCCGCGCGGGTGACGCGTCATGAACCTGTGAGAGGCGGTGCCGCGAAATGCCTGCGGATCCTCGTCCGTGGGGCAACACTGGATCCCGACCGACTTCACAACGGGGGGCGGCCATGAACGACGTTCCATGCCGCGCAACTGACGTAACAGCCCACTCACAGGTCACCACAGAGCGAGAGAACCCACCCATGTGCCAGCACCAGCCACCGTGCCCCTCAGCCGACTCCGCCGACCGGGAATCCGCCCGTCTCGTGGCGCACCACCCGGAGCAGGGCTGGAGCCTGCTGTGCAACGGTGTCGTGCTCTTCGAGGACACCGGTGAACTCCTGCCCGACGGCAGCGTCATCGCCCCGCAGCGTCCTCGGGGCGTCATGCTGACGTCCGCCTGAGCGCGTCCGGTCGGGACGGCCCGCCCGCCGACCACAGGGGCCGGACCGCGGTACTGCCGCGAACCGGCCCCGACGCATGTGCGCGGCCCCTCGCCCACCGACGGCACCGACCGGGTGGCGCGCCTCCGGGAGCCGCGGCGCCCTATCGTGACCGGCATGCAGTCCTACACGATCGGCCAGGCAGCGCGGCTGCTCGGCGTGAGCCCGGACACCGCCCGCCGCTGGGCGGACGCGGGACGCCTCACCACCCGGCGCGACGACGGCGGACGGCGGGTCGTCGACGGGCGTGACCTGGCGGCGTTCTCCGTCGCGCTCGCCAAGGAGGCCACGCCCGAGGAGGGCACTCCGTACACCTCCGCCCGCAACGCCTTCCCCGGCATCGTCACCGCGATCAAACTCGGCGACGTCGCCGCCCAGGTCGAGATCCAGGCCGGCCCGCACCGTCTGGTCTCCCTGCTCACCCGGGAGGCCGTCGAGGAGCTGGGCCTGGAGGTCGGCGTGGAGGCCACCGCCCGGGTGAAGTCGACGAGCGTCCACATCGACCGCACCTGACACCGAGAGCAGTTGTGGAGTCGCACATGCGAGCCAACCTCGCACTCCTCCCTCGCTTGTGCGATGAGACAGGTGCGGTACACCTCGCAGATGCGTCATCATGAGGAACGCGGAGGCAGGCCCCTCCGCAGACGCCCGCGCAGCGAGGGAGTGCACTCGGATGATCCGTTCCGCCCGCCGGACGGCCGCCCTCGCAGCGGTCACGCTCCTGACCGTCCTCCCGCTCACCGCCTGTTCCTCCTCCGGCGACTCCACGGCAGGTGGCAGTGACGGGAGCCCGAAGGGCACGGTCACCGTCTTCGCCGCCTCCTCCCTCAAGGAGACCTTCACGGCTCTGGGCGAGCGCTTCGAGGCACGGCATCCGGGCACCGAGGTGACCTTCAACTTCGGCGGCAGCGACTCCCTGGCCGCCGGGATCGTGGGCGGCGCCCCCGCCGACGTCTTCGCCGCGGCCAGCACCACGACGATGGACCGCGTCGCGGACGAAGGGCTCACCGCGGGCGACCCGGCCACCTTCGCGCGCAACCGTCTGGAGATCGCCACCGTCCCCGGCAACCCGCACGGGATCACCTCCCCGACGGACCTGGCCGATCCCGGCCTGAAGGTCGTGCTCTGCGACAGGTCGGTGCCGTGCGGGGCCGCCGCCCGGAAGGCACTGACGGCGGCCGGCGTCCAGGTCACGCCCGCCTCGTACGAGCAGGACGTGAAGAGCGCGCTGACCAAGGTGCGGCTGAAGGAGGCGGACGCCGCCGTCGTGTACCGCACGGATGTGAGGGCGGCCGGTGACAAGGTGGACGGCGTGGACTTCCCGGAGGCCGCCCAGGCCGTCAACGACTACCCGATCGTCCGCCTCGAGAGTTCCCGCAGCTCCGCGACGGCCGACGCCTTCGTCGCGCTGGTGACATCGCCGGAGGGACGGAACGTGCTCGGCCGGGCGGGATTCCTCACGCCATGACGACCACCCGGGAAGCGTCCCCCGGTACACGGCGGCGGCCGCCCAGGGCCCCCGGCCGCGGTGTCCCCCTCGCCCTCCTCGCGCCCGCCCTGCTCGGCCTGGCGTTCCTCCTGGTGCCCCTGCTCGCCCTCGTCGTACGGGCCCCGTGGAGCGGCCTGCCGGAACAGTTGACCAGCCCCGCCGTGTGGGACGCGCTGCGTCTGTCGCTGGTCTGCGCCACCACGGCGACCGCGCTGAGCCTGCTGGTCGGCGTCCCGCTGGCCTGGCTGCTGGCCCGCACCGACTTCCCCGGGCGGGGTCTGGTCCGCGCCCTCGTGACGCTCCCGCTGGTGCTGCCCCCGGTGGTCGGCGGTGTCGCCCTGCTGCTGGCGCTGGGCCGCAACGGCATCGTGGGCCGCTGGCTGGACGCGTGGTTCGGCGTCACCCTGCCGTTCACCACCGCCGGTGTCGTGCTGGCGGAGACGTTCGTCGCGCTGCCGTTCCTGGTGATCAGCGTCGAGGGCACGCTACGGGCCGCCGACCCGCGGTTCGAGGAGGCGGCGGCCACCCTGGGCGCGTCCCGCTTCACCGCGTTCCGGCGCGTCACCCTGCCGCTGATCGCCCCGGGCGTCGCGGCCGGTGCCGTGCTGGCCTGGGCCCGCGCCCTGGGCGAGTTCGGCGCGACGATCACCTTCGCGGGCAACTTCCCGGGCCGCACCCAGACCATGCCGCTCGCCGTCTACCTCGCCCTGCAGAACGACCCGGCCGCGGCGATCGCCCTCAGCCTGGTGCTGCTCGCCGTGTCGGTGGCCGTGCTGGCCGGGCTGCGGGACCGCTGGATGAGGGCCGTCTGACCATGCAGAAACACCCCGCGCGGGCACCCGGCACCTCTCCCGCCCCCGTCACGGCGACGGCCGAGGGCCTGGACGCCCACCTGGTGGTGGACCGCGGCTCCTTCCGTCTGGACGTCGCGCTGACGGCCGCCCCCGGCGACGTGGTCGCCCTGCTGGGCCCGAACGGGGCCGGCAAGACCACCGCCCTGCGGGCCCTCGCCGGTCTCGCGCCCCTCACCGGCGGCCGCCTGCGGCTGGACGGCACGGACCTCGCCCGCACCCCGCCCGAGTCACGGCCGGTGGGCGTCGTCTTCCAGGACTACCTGCTCTTCCCGCACCTGACCGCCCTCGACAACGTGGCCTTCGGTCCCCGCTGCCGGGGCGTCGGCAAGGCGGAGGCACACGCCCGGGCGGCCGGCTGGCTGGACCGCATGGGTCTGGCCGAGCACGCGGGCGCCAGACCCCGGCGGCTCTCCGGCGGCCAGGCCCAGCGCGTGGCGCTCGCCCGCGCCCTGGCCACCGACCCCCGGCTGCTGCTCCTGGACGAGCCCCTCGCCGCACTGGACGCCCGCACCCGGCTGGAGGTACGGGCACAACTACGTCGTCACCTGGCCGACTTCGAGGCCGTCGCGGTGCTGGTGACGCACGACCCGCTGGACGCCATGGTGCTCGCCGACCGGCTGGTCGTCGTGGAAGGGGGCCGGGTCGTGCAGGAGGGCGCGCCCGCCGAGATCGCCCGGCACCCGCGCACCGAGTACATCGCCCAGCTGGTCGGCCTGAACCTCTACCGCGGCCGGGCGGACGGCCACACGGTACGGCTGGACGCCGGGCCGTCCGTCAGCACCACGGAGAACCTGACCGGGCCCGCCTTCGTCGCCTTTCCGCCCGGCGCCGTCACCCTGTACCGGGACCGGCCCACCGGCTCCAGCGCGCGCAACCTGTGGCGCTGCGCGGTGGCCGGTCTGGAGAGCCACGGCGACCAGATCCGGGTCGAGCTGACCGGCGAACTGCCGCTGGCCGCCGACCTCACCACGGTCGCCGTCGCCGAACTGGGCCTGCACCCGGGCGCACCGGTCTGGGCGGCGGTCAAGGCGACGCAGACGCACGCCTACCCCGCCTGACCGGTCCCGGGTACGCCGAAGGGCCCCGCCCGGGTCGTCCGGGCGGGGCCCCTTCGGGTCGTGCGTCAGTCCTCGTACGCGTCCAGCGGCGGGCAGGAGCAGACCAGGTTGCGGTCGCCGTAGGCCTGGTCGATGCGGCGCACCGGCGGCCAGTACTTGTCGGCGGCGTTCACCCCGGCCGGGAAGACGGCCTCCTCGCGGTCGTACGCGTGCTCCCACTCACCGGCGAGCGCGCCGGCGGTGTGCGGGGCGTTGCGCAGCGGGTTGTCGTCCGCGGGCCACTCGCCGGAGCCGACCTTCTCGATCTCGGCGCGGATGGCGATCATCGCCTCGCAGAACCGGTCGAGCTCGGTGAGGTCCTCGGACTCGGTGGGCTCGATCATCAGCGTGCCTGCCACCGGGAAGGACATCGTCGGCGCGTGGAAGCCGTAGTCGATGAGCCGCTTGGCCACGTCGTCCACGCTGACGCCCGTCGCCTTGGTCAGCGGGCGCAGGTCGATGATGCACTCGTGCGCGACCAGCCCGCCCGGGCCGGTGTAGAGCACCGGGTAGTGCGGCTCGAGGCGCTTGGCGATGTAGTTGGCGCTGAGCACGGCCACCTGCGTGGCCCGCTTCAGGCCCTCGCCGCCCATCAGCCGGACGTACGCCCAGGAGATGGGCAGGATGCCCGCCGAGCCCCAGGGGGCGGCGGAGATGGGCCCGACACCCGTCTCCGGACCGGCCTCCGGCTGCAGCGGGTGGTTCGGCAGGTACGGGGCGAGGTGCGCGCGCACGCCGACCGGGCCGACGCCGGGACCGCCCCCGCCGTGCGGGATGCAGAACGTCTTGTGCAGGTTCAGGTGGGAGACGTCGCCGCCGAAGTGGCCGGGCTTGGCCAGACCGACGAGCGCGTTGAGGTTGGCGCCGTCCACGTACACCTGGCCGCCGGCCTCGTGCACCTCGGCGCAGATGTCGGCGACGTGCTCCTCGAACACACCGTGCGTCGACGGGTACGTGATCATCAGCACGGCCAGCTCGTCACGGTGCTGCTCGATCTTGGCCCGCAGGTCCGCCACGTCGATCTCGCCGTCGTCGGACGTCCTGACCACGACGACCTTCATGCCGGCCATCACGGCGGAGGCGGCGTTGGTGCCGTGCGCGGAGGACGGGATGAGGCAGACGGTGCGCTGCTCGTCGCCGTTGGCGCGGTGGTAGCCGCGGACGGCGAGCAGACCGGCCAGCTCGCCCTGGGAGCCGGCGTTGGGCTGCAGGGAGACCTTGTCGTAGCCGGTGACCTCGGCGAGACGTTCCTCCAGCTCGTGGATGAGCGTGAGGTAGCCCTGCGCCTGCTCGGCCGGTACGAACGGGTGCAGCTGGCCGAACTCGGGCCAGGTGACCGGCTCCATCTCGGTGGTCGCGTTGAGCTTCATGGTGCAGGAGCCCAGCGGGATCATGCCGCGGTCCAGCGCGTAGTCGCGGTCGGCGAGGCGGCGCAGGTAACGCAGCATGGCCGTCTCGGAGCGGTGCTGCCGGAAGACCGGGTGCGTGAGGTAGTCGTCGGTGCGCAGCAGCGCGTCGGGCAGGGCGTCCGACGCGGAGGCGTCCAGGGACGCGACGTCGGCCTCGACGCCGAAGGCGCCCCACACGGCGGCGACCTGGTCGCGGGTGGTGGTCTCGTCGCAGGCGACGGAGACGGTGTCGGCGTCGACGAGGCGCAGGTTGACGCCGTTGTCCCGGGCCGCGGCGACGACCTCGGCGGCCCGTCCGGCGACCCGTACGGTGAGGGTGTCGAAGTGGGAGCCGTGCACGACCTCGGCGCCGCCGGAGCGCAGCCCCTCGGCGAGGATCACGGCGTAGCGGTGGGTGCGCCGGGCGATGGTCCGCAGGCCCTCAGGGCCGTGGTAGACGGCGTACATGCCCGCCATGACGGCGAGCAGCACCTGCGCGGTGCAGATGTTGCTGGTGGCCTTCTCGCGGCGGATGTGCTGCTCACGGGTCTGCAGCGCGAGGCGGTACGCCTTGTTGCCGTCGGCGTCGACGGAGACGCCGACGAGGCGGCCCGGCAGGCTGCGCGCCATCTTCTCCTGCACCGCCATGTAACCGGCGTGCGGTCCGCCGAAGCCCATCGGGACGCCGAAGCGCTGCGTGGTGCCCACCGCGATGTCCGCGCCCAGCTCGCCGGGGGACTTCAGCAGGGTGAGGGCCAGCAGATCGGCGGCGACGGTGACGAGCGCGCCCCGCTCGTGCGCCTGGTCGATGACCGGCTTGATGTCCCGTACGGCACCGGAGGCGCCGGGGTACTGGATCAGGACGCCGTTGATCTCCCGGCCGTCGAGCTCGGCGGGGATGCCGTCCGCCAGGTCGGCGACGACGACCTCGACGCCGGTCGGCTCGGCGCGGGTCTCGATGACGGCGATGGTCTGCGGAAGGGCGTCCGCGTCGACCAGGAACAGGCCCTTCTTGTTCTTGCCCATGCGCCGGGACAGCGCCATCGCCTCGGCGGCCGCGGTGCCCTCGTCCAGCAGCGAGGCGCCGGACGTCGGCAGGCCGGTGAGCTCGGCGACCATCGTCTGGAAGTTCAGCAGCGCCTCGAGCCGCCCCTGCGAGATCTCCGGCTGGTACGGCGTGTAGGCCGTGTACCAGGCGGGGTTCTCCATCACGTTGCGCAGGATGACGGGCGGGGTGAAGGTGCCGTAGTACCCCAGGCCGATCATCGAGCCGAGCACCTGGTTGCGGTCGGCCAGGCCGCGCAGCTCGGCGAGCACCTCGGCCTCGCTCCGGGCGCCGGGCAGGTCGAGCGCGTCGGCGTTCTTGATCACGTCGGGTACGGCGGCGGCGGTCAGCTCGTCGAGGGAGCCGTAGCCGACCTGGGCGAGCATCTTCGCCCGGGCCTCGTGGTCGGGGCCGATGTGACGCTGCTCGAAGGGAATTCCCTGTTCGAGCTCGGAGAGCGGGGTACGGGGGGCGGTCATTGAGGAGGCCTCCTGGTCCGACGACCTTCGAGGGGCACCACGGCGCAGGTGCCCGGACGGCCTCCCCCTCTGTCATCTCAACCTGAGAGCTTCACCGGAACGCGCGGGCGGTCCGGTTTTCACCGTCGGTGAGAGCGGAAGCCGTCGACACCCGCCCTGCTTTCCAGAGTGACCTCGTCCGTGCGGTACGTGTGCCTGAGAGATTCCGGGGAGGATTTGCTCCTTCGGCGCCTCCGATGGTGCCTGGAGGACTCTCCCGCACGGGGTCAGCAGCCGTTGTCAGCGTACCAGCGAGGCCGGGACGCGGACTTTTCGAGTGGCCGTTCCACCGATTGTGCCCTTTTGTGGTGCTTACGGATGAGTTTGCGAGGAGTGGAGGGCCCGTGCAGACCGACATCGATCCGCGTCACCTGATCGGCCGCAAGGCGTTCGACCGCAATGGCACCCGGATCGGCACGATCGACGAGGTCTACCTCGACGACGCCACCGGCGTACCGGAGTGGGCGGCGATACGGACCGGCCTGTTCAGCCGGGACGCCTTCGTGCCCCTGGAGCCGAGCGAGCTGATCGACGGGGCGCTCCACGTGCCGTTCGAACGCGCCCTCATCAAGGACGCCCCCGACTTCGGCGTCGGCCGCCACCTCTCCCCGGAGCAGGAGCTTCAGCTGTACCACCACTACGGCCTGGACCTCGCGTCCCCTCCCCCGCTCCCGGACCACGACTTCGGCAAACTCGCCGGCAAGGAGGACTGAACCTGACGCCTGGGCCGGCGGGGCACGAAACCCGAGTTCCCACGAGCCCCGCCACGCCCACCGGCCGGTCGGCGCGCCGGGGCTCGCTCCTCGGCCTGTACGGCCCACAGGGTGCCCTACCCGTGCCGCATCACGACCCCACGGCCGCCGACGCAGCGCTCACGCCCGGGAAGCGCGGACCCGGACGCCGCGTGTTCTCGCGACCCCGCGGTCACGGGCCCCGCATGCCCTTCCGATCCCGAGGTCACGACGTGCGCGTGTCCGGCGGGCCGCACGTCTCCGCCGCCTGGTCGGCGCCCGGCGGCAGGGACACCAGGGGCAGGGGATCCGCCGGCTCCAGCGCCGCGTCGTCGACGCGGAAGGTCTTCACCCGGCCGGGCCCGGAATCAGGCGTCTCGAAGCGCACCGTCACCCGGCCCAGGCCGCTCCCCTGCACCCACCCGTGCCCGAACTCGGCATGCCGTACGTCGTGGCCCGCAGGCCAGCGTCGCTCGGCCGGCGTCTCCTGGCGGGTGACGGCCCTCTCCTCGGCCGGCTCCTCGGTCTCCGGGGATTCCTCCCCCGCCCCCGCGCCGGCCGCCTGCGCGAACAGGTCCTCCTGGGTGTAGTCGGCCAGCCCGCTGACCCCGACCCCGAGCAGCCGTACGCCGCCTGTGGTGTCCACCGAGTCCAGCAGCCGGGCCGCGGCCTCCTTGACGACCGCCGGGTCGTCGGTGGGACCCCGCAGCGTCTCGGACCGCGTCAGGGTGGAGAAGTCGTACCGCCGTACCTTCAGCACGATGGTCCGGCCGGACAGCCCCGCCCCGCGCAGCCGGCGCACGCAGCGGTCGGCGAGCCGCTGGACCTCCATGCCGACGCGCACCCGGTCGTGGATGTCCACGTCGTAGGTGTCCTCGACGGACACCGACTTCGTCTCCCGCTCGGCGACCACGGGCCGCTCGTCGCGGGCCAGCGCCATCGCGAACAGCGCGTGTCCGTGGGCCTTGCCCAGCAGCCGTACCAGCTCGTCCTCGCCCGCCTCGGCGATCTCGCCGACCGTGTGGATGCCCGCCCGCCGCAGGTGGTCACCGGTGGCGGGTCCGACGCCCGGCAGGGTCCGGACCGGCATCGGTTCCAGCATCGCCCGCTCGGTGCCGGGCTCGATCACCACCAGCCCGTCCGGCTTGGCCTGCTCCGACGCGATCTTGGCCAGCATCTTGGAGGCCGCGAGCCCCACCGAGCCGGTCAGTCCCGTCACCGCCCGGATGTCGGCGCGCAGCTTCGTCCCGACCAGCCGGGCCGACCGTTCGTCCCACGCCGTGCCCCCGGCCTCCAGATCGACGAAGGCCTCGTCCAGGCTGAGCGGCTCCACCAGGGGCGACAGCTCACGCAGCAGCGTCATCACCTGCTCGCTGATGGAGCGGTACAACGCGAACCGGGGCACCAGGTACGCGGCGTTGGGCGCGAGCCGCCGGGCCTGCCCCATGGGCATCGCGGAGTGGACGCCGAACACGCGGGCCTCGTAGGAGGCGGTGGCGACGACGCCACGGGGTCCGAGTCCGCCCACGACCACGGCCTTCCCGCGCAGACTCGGCTTGGACGCCTGCTCCACCGAGGCGTAGAAGGCATCCATGTCGAGATGCAGGATCGTGGGAGCGGATCTCACATCTCCGATGCTGCCCTACGCCACTGACATCGCTCGCGCCGGGCGTGCCCGCACTCCACCGCTCGCACGCCCCCGGACGGACCCGCTCGGCGCCGCCGGGTGTCGGACACCGGTGTCAGACGGCCTTGTTCCGCCGCCGCGCCAGCTCGTCCATCGGGTTGTGGCCGATCAGCGTCTCGCCCGTGTCGACGCGCTCGCCGTGCAACTGGGACAACGCGCTCTCGACGTCCCGCCACACCACGCCCACGGCGATGCCGAAGACGCCCTGACCGCCCTGGAGCAGGGCGTGGACCTCGTCGGGCGAGGTGCACTCGTAGACCGTCGCCCCGTCGCTCATCAGTGTCATGCGCTCCAGGTCGCTGAAGCCCCGCTCGCGCAGGTGCTGGACCGCGGTGCGGATGTTCTGCAGGGACACACCCGTGTCCAGGAACCGCTTGACGATCTTCAGCACGACGACGTCGCGGAAGCTGTACAGCCGCTGCGTGCCGGATCCGTGCGCCGGCCGCACGCTCGGCTCGACCAGACCCGTCCGCGCCCAGTAGTCGAGCTGGCGGTAGGTGATACCCGCCGCCGCGCAGGCCGTGGGCCCCCGGTACCCGATCTCCTCGGTCGCCATGGCCACCGCCCCTCCGCCGCTCGGCACAGCCGTCGGCCGCTGCGGAGCGGAATCGATCGCACCGCCGTGCGCGGGATGGCCCCCGCCCGAGCGGAGCGGAAAGCTCTGGGGAGGATACGGCCCGCCCGCCCCGAAAACGCGTCCGGGGGCACCCCCAGCCGTACCGTCGCCGCTGCTTCTCACGCCGACCTCCGTCCTTGACCTGCCTCCTCGACGGTAGGCAGTCACCAAGGGTGCGTCAACGATCGCCACACTCGGCACGCCGAGTGATAATCACCCTAAGAGTGGTTTCCCGTGCCCCGTCGCGGGGAAAGGCTAGCCGAATGCTCCGGCACGGGCCGTGACCGCCGACGAGGTCGCCACCGGTACCGCTCACTGGTTGCTGGTCCCGAAGTCCTCCGGCGAGATCTGGTCGAGGAACTCGCGGAACTTCTCCACCTCGTCCTCCTGCTCGTCCGGGATGGCGATCCCCGCGTCGTCGAGCACCGTGTCACTGCCGTAGATCGGGGTCCCCGTGCGCAGGGCGAGCGCTATCGCGTCGGACGGGCGGGCGCTCACCTCGACACCGCTGGCGAAGACCAGCTCGGCGTAGAAGACACCTTCCCGCAGGTCGGTGATGCGCACTTCCGTGAGCTCCTGTCCGACGGCTTCCAGCACGTCCTTGAACAGGTCGTGGGTCAGCGGCCGTGCCGGCGCCATGCCCTGCTGGGCGAAGGCGATGGCCGTCGCCTCCCCGGGGCCGATCCAGATGGGGAGGTAGCGGTCGCCGCCCACTTCACGCAACAGCACGATCGGTTGGTTGGAGGGCATTTCGACCCGGACACCTACGACATCGAGCTCGTTCACACAGCAACCCTAGGCCGTGCCCGGGACGTTTGGGTAGTCGGGCCGGGATCGGGTGGCCGATCCGGCCCGGCTGTGCCTCCCCTGTCAGGGCAGCCGCACCCCGAGCGCCGTCTGCACCAGCGCCGCGTGCAGCTTCACCGTGAGTCCGGCCAGCTCCTTGGTGCGGTCCTCCGCGTGCGCCCGGGTCTGCGGATTGCGGTGCCGCCGCAGCGGCGCGACGACCTGCTCCACCAGCCCCGCCTCCCGGTCGGCGGCCGCCTTCATGGCCCGCAGATGACGCGGCTCGATCCCGAACCGCCCCAGCTCGGTGATGAGCCCGGCGACGGTGACCGCCTCCGCGTCGTACACCCCGTCCCCCACCGGGGAGAGCAGGCCGTACGACTCCCACTCGGCGAGCCGGTGCTCGTCGACCCCGGCGGCGGAGAGCAGCTGGCAGCGCCCGATACGGGCCGCCGTCGGCTTCTCCGGGCCGGACTCCGCGGCGTCCTCACCGTCACCCGGACGGGTCAGCGCCGGCAGCTGGACGGCCTCGCCGCGCTCCATGGCCGCCAGGTGCTCGCGGATCACCTTGAGCGGCAGATAGTGGTCGCGCTGCATCCGCAGCACATGACCGAGACGCTCGACGTCCCGCGCGCTGAACTTGCGGTAGCCCGACGGGGTCCGGCGCGGCTCGACGAGCCCTTCCGACTCCAGGAAACGGATCTTGGAGATCGTGACCTCGGGAAACTCCTCGCGCAGCACGCTCAGCACCGCGCCGATGCTCAGCAGTCCGGTGTCCGTGGCGGCGGCGCCGTCGCCGGCACCGCCGCTCGGTGTCTGCAGCATGGACCCTTCCTGGAGTCCCCCGGACCGCGTCCGGGAGGTCAGTAGCTCCGCTGGCTCGCGTAGAAGACCAGCCGGTACTTGCCGATCTGCACCTCGTCACCGTTGGACAGGGCGACCTGGTCGATCCGCTCCCGGTTGACGTACGTGCCGTTCAGGCTGCCGACGTCGGCGACCGTGAACGAGCCGTCCGCGCTGCGGCGGAACTCCACGTGCCGACGGGAGACCGTCACGTCGTCGAGGAAGATGTCGCTCTGCGGGTGACGCCCGGCCGTGGTCAGGTCGCCGTCCAGCAGGAAGCGGCTGCCCGAGTTCGGACCGCGGCGCACCACCAGCAGGGCGGAGCCCATCGGCAGCGCGTCGACGGCCGCCTGCGCCTCCGGGGAGAGCGCGGGCATCGCGGTCTGTCCGGTGGCCTCGGCGTCGTAGGCCTCGAGACCGGAGATGGAGATCGTGGACGTCGTCTCGGAGGGGCGCTCCGGGGTGACGCCCGGCTTCAGCGGCGCACCGCAGTTGGAACAGAAGCGGCTGTTCTCCGCGTTGCGGTTGCCGCACCTCGAACACACCAGGGCCGACATGGACGGATCCTCCTGCCGCGGCTGCCCGCCGGGGGCGTGGGACGCGTACGGGTCGGAGAACCCTCCGCCCGCACCGGGGCTCGACGGTTGTCCGAAACCTATGCCGCCCGACTGCGCGGGGTCAACGGACGCCGCGCCCTGTCCCGTCTGGTCCCGGAACAGCGGACGCTGATCGTCCGCACCAGGCTGTGCGCGGTGACGAGCGGTCGCGTTGTCGCTGCCCTCTCGCCGCGCGCTCTTGCCGAACAACTTCCCAAACAACTTCACGGGCGATTCCCCTTGACCGAAACAGACCCGCCCGTGGGGCAGGACGAACCCTGACTGAACACATTGGCCGACCCGGACATCTTCACAACGTCCGCCTCCGCCAGACAGTTTCCACCACGCACCACCCAATCGGTGCGCCGACCCCCCGCAACCTCATGCCCTGGCCGGACGACCCCCATGCACCCGCGGTTCACTGCGAGGACGACCGAGCGTAGTCAGGCCGCTTCGGCGCTCGCAAGGCGTCCACAACGATCTTGTCCGCCCGCTCCACGGTAACGGTGGCCTGTTCCTTCTCGAGAGTCTGCACCACGCCTCCGGGGATGTTGAGCGCCGGCTCCAGGTCCTGCGGCTTGCCGATGACCTTGAAACGATAGGGGGACTTGATCTTGTTCCCGTCCACGGAGACTCCGCCGTCCCCGTCCGTCAGATACGTGCCGGCCACCACGCGCACACCGTTCACCTGGATCGCCTCGGCACCGGCGGCGCGCAGCTCCTGGACGGCGTCGAGCAGCATGTCCGACTCGACCGTCCCCTTCGTGTCCTCGATGGTCATCTCGATGCCGGGCCCCTGCGCGGCGACGGTGCCCGCGAGGACGCCGAGTTGCCGTTCCTTCTCGATCGTCTGCCTGCGGGCCTCCTCGGCCTGGTCGGAGCTGTTCTCCAGCTCGTCCCGCTGCTTCTCGAGACCCTGCTTCTCGTCTTCTAGACGCTCTGTGCGGTCGTCGAGTTCATCGAGGATGCGTACAAGATCTTCCTGACGTGCCCCGCGCAGCGCGCTGTCGGTGTCGCTGGTCGAGGCCACCTGGACGGCCAGGCCGAAACCGAGGCCGAACAGCAGCAGGGCGACGATCAGTTGCGCCCGGGTCACCCGCGGTGGCCACAGTCCCTTCACCAGCCTCTGCCGGCCGGTCAGCGCGGGCCCGCCCGGCTCGGGCGCGACGGCCTCCTCGCGCGGAGCGGCCACCGCGGGCTCCTGGGCGGCCGGCGGGCCGCCCGCGGGCACCTCCGCGGGCAGTTCCCTGCGCAGTCCGGCCGTGGACGACGCCTCGGCGGCGGACCGCGGCGGGGACACCGCGGGGCGTGTCGTCTCGTGCTGTTCTCGCTCGCTCATCTGCCTCACGCCCGGAACACGTGCCGGCGGATCGCCGCCGCGTTGGAGAAGATGCGGATGCCGAGGACGACCACCACACCCGTGGACAACTGCGCCCCCACGCCGAGCTTGTCGCCGAGGAAGACGATCAGCGCGGCCACGACGACGTTCGACAGGAACGACACCACGAAGACCTTGTCGTCGAAGATCCCGTCGAGCATGGCCCGCAGGCCTCCGAACACGGCGTCCAGCGCCGCGACGACGGCGATCGGCAGGTAAGGCTCCACGACCGCCGGAACCTCGGGCCGGACCAACAGCCCGGCCACCACTCCCACGATGAGGCCCAGTACGGCGATCACGATGTGCCCTTCCCGGTTATCGGCTGTGCGGTTCGTACAATCACACTCGTTGCGGCGGGCAGCCGGACGTCGTCCTCCACGGACAGCGCCGTCCGGATGCCGTAGTTCTCCTGCAGGGCATGCAGATACAGCCCGTCGGCGCCGTTCTGGAAGAGGTCGCTCAGCTCTTCGCCGTCCCCCACCGCCAGCACCGTGTACGGCGGCACCAGCGGCTTGTTGTCGACCAGTATCGCGTCTCCCGCCGCCCTGATCGCCGACAGGGCGGTCAGCCGCTGCCCGTTGATGGAGACGGCCTCGGCGCCGGACTCCCACAGGCCGTTGACCACCCGCTGCAGATCCCGGTCCCGGACCCGGCCGGTGTCGGAGAACCCGGAGGTCGACCGCGGACCTCCGTCACCCCCGCCGGTGGCGTCCTCGGCGTCGTTCACCACGAGACGCACGCCCGGACCGTGCACGGGCGTGGCGCCCGACAGGATGCCCATCAGCGTCGACCGGTCGCCGCCGCTGTCGCGGAGCGCCTCACGCTGGCGTGCGCTCACCTCGGTGCGCAGCTCGTCGACGCTCTCCTCCAGCCGGTCCGCGGCCGCGGTCTCCTCGTCGATGCGGTCGATCAGCTCCTCGCGCTCCTTGGCGACGACCGGAGCGGCGACCCGGGCCTGGGCCGCGCCGACGGTGACGACGCAGGCGGCGAGGACCAGCCCGGCGGCCAGGCCGAGCTTCGCGCGCAGCGTCCTCGGCATGCCGCCGGTTCCCTCGCTCCGCTTCCGGGCGGCCGCCTCGGCGTAGCCGTCGTCGAGACTGTGGTCCATGACGTTGGTGATCAACGACATGGACGCGTCCGGGCGCGCGGGCCGCGCGCGTGTGCTCCGAACGGGGGGTTGCTGCGGCATGCCGCACATCGTCGCACGCCGCGCCCCCTACCTCCGAACGGCCCCGGCGGCGTGCCGGACGGGCCCCTTCCGGGGCACCGGTCCGGCACGCCGCCGGTCACTCGGTACGGTGCGGGACGGTCACCTGCCGGCGCTGTCCACCACGGCCGACCACTCGTCGAGCAGCGCCTGCGCGGAGGCGTCGTCGGGGCCCTCGGCCCACAGATGGGTGACGGCCTCGGCCGGGTCGGGCAGCACCATCACCCAGCGTCCGTCGGCCTCCACCACGCGCACACCGTCGGTGGTGTCCACCGAGCGGTCTCCGGCCGCCTCGACGACCCGCCGCATCACCAGGCCCTTGACGGCCCACGGGGTCGCCAGGTCCCGCTTGAGGACGTGCGCCCGCGGGATGCGGGCGTCGATCTGGCTGAGCGTGAGCTGAGTCCGCGCGACCAGCCCGATGAGCCGGACGAACGCCGCGGTGCCGTCGTACACGCTGCTGAACTCGGGGACGATGAAGCCGCCCTTGCCGTCGCCGCCGAAGATCGTCCCTTCCTCACCGCCGACGCGCGTGAGGTCGTCGGGCGACGTGGTCGTCCACTCCACCTGGGTGCCGTGGTACGCCGCCACCTGCTCTGCGATCCTCGTGGTGGTCACCGGCAGCGCGACACGGCCGCTGCGCCGCTCGGAGGCGACGAGGTCGAGCATGACGAGCAGCGCCCGGTCGTCCTCGATGATCCGCCCCTTCTCGTCGACCAGCGACAGCCGCTCGCCGACGGGGTCGAACCGCACGCCGAAGGCGGCGCCGGAGGACGCCACGATCTCCCCGAGGCGGACCAGGCCGGAGCGGCGCATGTCGGCCGTCTCGGTCGGCCTGGACTCGTCGAGACCGGGGTTGATGGTCAACGAGTCGACGCCCAGCTTGCCGAGCAGGCTGGGCAGCACCAGACCGGCGCTGCCGTTGGACGCGTCGACGACGACCTTCAGTCCGGACTCGGCGATCCCGGTGATGTCGACGTTGCGCAGCAGCGACCCGGTGTAGGAGTCGAAGACGCTCGCTGGGAAGTGCAGGTCACCGATCTCGCCGGGGAAGGCACGCCGGTACTCCTGGCGTGCGAACACCCGGTCCAGCTTGCGCTGGCTGCCCTGCGACAGGTCGGCGCCCTGCCCGTCGAAGAACATGATGTCGACGGAGTCCGGCACGCCCGGCGTGGTGCGGATCATGATGCCGCCGGCGCTGCCTCGGGCGGTCTGCTGCCGCGCCACGGGCAGCGGCACGTTCTCCAGGTCGCGTACGTCGATGGCGCTGGCCTGGAGCGCGGAGATGACCGCCCGCTTGAGGGCACGGGCACCGCGGGAGTGGTCCCGGGCCGTGGTGACGGTCGAGCCCTTCTTCAGGGTCGTCGCGTAGGCGCCGGCGAGGCGGACGGCGAGCTCGGGGGTGATCTCGACGTTCAGGATGCCGGACACACCGCGCGCGCCGAAGAGATGCGCCTGTCCCCTGGACTCCCAGATCACCGAGGTGTTGACGAAGGCACCGGCCTCGATGGTCTTGAACGGGTAGACCCGCACATTCCCCTGGACGATCGATTCTTCACCGATCAGGCACTCGTCACCGATGACGGCGCCGTCCTCGATCCGCGCGGCCCGCATGATGTCGGTGTTCTTGCCGACGACGCAGCCCCGCAGGTTGCTGTGCGGACCGACGTACACGTTGTCGTGCACCACGGCCTTGTGCAGGAAGGCGCCGCTCTTCACGACGACGTTGGAGCCCACGACCGTGTGCTCGCGGATCTCGGCGCCGGCCTCCACCTTGGCGTAGTCGCCGATGTAGAGCGGGCCGCGGAGCTGGGCGTCGGGGTGCACCTCGGCGCCCTCGGCGACCCACACGCCGGGCGAGATCTCGAAGCCGTCGATGTCGACGTCGACCTTGCCCTCGAGGACGTCGGCCTGCGCCTTGACGTAGCTCTCGTGGGTGCCGACGTCCTCCCAGTAGCCCTCGGCGACGTAGCCGTAGACGGGCTTGCCTTCCTTCATCAGCTGCGGGAAGACGTCGCCGGACCAGTCGACGGGGACGTCCGGATCGACGTAGTCGAAGACCTCGGGCTCCATCACGTAGATGCCGGTGTTCACCGTGTCGGAGAAGACCTGGCCCCAGGTGGGCTTCTCGAGGAAGCGCTCGACCTTGCCCTCGTCGTCGACGATGGTGATGCCGAATTCCAGAGGGTTGGGCACACGGGTCAGGCAGACCGTGACCAGGGCGCCCTTTTCCTTGTGAAAATTGATCAGCTCGGTGAGGTCGAAGTCCGTGAGGGCATCGCCGGAGATGACGAGGAAGGCATCGTCCTTCAATGCCTCCTCTGCGTTCTTGACGCTCCCGGCGGTACCGAGTGGCTTCTCCTCATTGGCATAGGTGAGCTCCATCCCGAGCTCCTCGCCGTCACCGAAGTAGTTCTTGACGAGAGAAGCAAGGAACTGGACAGTCACAACGGTTTCGTTGAGCCCGTGCCTTTTGAGCAGCCGCAGAACGTGCTCCATGATCGGCCGGTTGGCCACCGGCAGGAGCGGCTTGGGCATGCTTGAGGTCATGGGGCGAAGACGGGTGCCTTCGCCCCCGGCCATCACGACGGCCTTCATGTCGGAAGCGTCCTCCTCGAAGAGACGACGGTCTGGCCGACTTCACCCGCCAGGATTGCCGCACACTTTTCCAGCGTGGGACATCACGCGCCACGATGCGCGTGAAGAAGCGAGTCAATCGGCCATGGCGTCCGCACGGATCAAGCGGCGGACTTGGACCACATAGAGCACTCCTGCCCACCAATAGAGGGTTGTACCCCATCCGGCGAACGCCCAGCCGAAAATAGCAGCGAGTGACGAGATCCAGCCACTTCCGTCACTGAGCAGGAGCAGCGGGAAGGCATACATCAGGTTGAAGGTGGCGGCCTTCCCCAGGAAGTTCACCTGCGGCGGCGGATAGCCGTGGCGCCGCAGGACGCCCACCATGACCAGGAGGACCAGCTCCCGTGCCAGCAGCACGAGGGTGAGCCAGAGCGGCAGGATCTCCCGCCAGGTGAGTCCGACCAGGGTCGAGAGAATGTAGAGCCGGTCGGCCGCGGGATCGAGCAGCCGGCCGAGGCTGCTGACCTGGTTCCACCGCCGCGCGAGCTTGCCGTCCAGGTAGTCGCTGACGCCGCTGAAGGCGAGCACCAGGAGCGCCCAGCCGTCGCTCTTCGGACCGCCGAACTCCGGCCGCAGAATCAGCCAGAGGAACAGGGGTACGCCGACGAGCCGCGCCATGCTGAGCATGTTCGGGATGGTGAGGACACGGTCTGTCTGGACCCGTGTCTCCTGGACCTCCACCCGTGATCCTCCTGTGGGAAACGTGTCGATGATGCTCACTGACCTTACCTCAACGCAAAAAAGCTCTGGCTCTCGGGCTGCGTGCCCAAGAGCCAGAGCTCTAAAAGGAGTTCGGCGGCGTCCTACTCTCCCACAGGGTCCCCCCTGCAGTACCATCGGCGCTGTAAGGCTTAGCTTCCGGGTTCGGAATGTAACCGGGCGTTTCCCCTACGCTATGACCACCGAAACACTATGAAACTGACAACCGCACCATGTGTGGCACATGGGGTTGTTCGTGGTTTCAGAACCAACACAGTGGACGCGAGCAACTGAGGACAAGCCCTCGGCCTATTAGTACCGGTCAACTCCACACGTTACCGTGCTTCCATATCCGGCCTATCAACCCAGTCGTCTACTGGGAGCCTTACCCTCTCTAGGAGGTGGGAGTCCTCATCTCGAAGCAGGCTTCCCGCTTAGATGCTTTCAGCGGTTATCCCTCCCGAACGTAGCCAACCAGCCATGCCCTTGGCAGAACAACTGGCACACCAGAGGTTCGTCCGTCCCGGTCCTCTCGTACTAGGGACAGCCCTTCTCAAGACTCCTACGCGCACAGCGGATAGGGACCGAACTGTCTCACGACGTTCTAAACCCAGCTCGCGTACCGCTTTAATGGGCGAACAGCCCAACCCTTGGGACCGACTCCAGCCCCAGGATGCGACGAGCCGACATCGAGGTGCCAAACCATCCGTCGATATGGACTCTTGGGGAAGATCAGCCTGTTATCCCGGGGTACCTTTTATCCGTTGAGCGACGGCGCTTCCACAAGCCACCGCCGGATCACTAGTCCCGACTTTCGTCCCTGCTCGACCCGTCGGTCTCACAGTCAAGCTCCCTTGTGCACTTACACTCAACACCTGATTGCCAACCAGGCTGAGGGAACCTTTGGGCGCCTCCGTTACTCTTTAGGAGGCAACCGCCCCAGTTAAACTACCCATCAGACACTGTCCCTGATCCGGATCACGGACCCAGGTTAGACATCCAGCACGACCAGACTGGTATTTCAACGACGACTCCCCCTGAACTGGCGTCCAGAGTTCACAGTCTCCCAGCTATCCTACACAAGCCGAACCGAACACCAATATCAAACTGTAGTAAAGGTCCCGGGGTCTTTCCGTCCTGCTGCGCGAAACGAGCATCTTTACTCGTAGTGCAATTTCACCGGGCCTATGGTTGAGACAGTCGAGAAGTCGTTACGCCATTCGTGCAGGTCGGAACTTACCCGACAAGGAATTTCGCTACCTTAGGATGGTTATAGTTACCACCGCCGTTTACTGGCGCTTAAGTTCTCAGCTTCGCCCCACCGAAATGGAGCTAACCGGTCCCCTTAACGTTCCAGCACCGGGCAGGCGTCAGTCCGTATACATCGCCTTACGGCTTCGCACGGACCTGTGTTTTTAGTAAACAGTCGCTTCTCGCTGGTCTCTGCGGCCACCCCCAGCTCGAGGAGCACGTCCTCTCACCAGTGATGGCCCCCCTTCTCCCGAAGTTACGGGGGCATTTTGCCGAGTTCCTTAACCATAGTTCACCCGAACGCCTCGGTATTCTCTACCTGACCACCTGAGTCGGTTTAGGGTACGGGCCGCCATGAAACTCGCTAGAGGCTTTTCTCGACAGCATAGGATCATCCACTTCACCACAATCGGCTCGGCATCAGGTCTCAGACACATGCCAGGCGGATTTGCCTACCTGACGTCCTACACCCTTACCCCGGGACAACCACCGCCCGGGATGGACTACCTTCCTGCGTCACCCCATCACTCACCTACTACCAGCTCGGGTCACCGGCTCCACCACTCCGACCTCGTCCGAAGACTCAGCCGGCGGCTTCACGGGCTTAGCATCACTGGATTCGATGTTTGACGCTTCACAGCGGGTACCGGAATATCAACCGGTTATCCATCGACTACGCCTGTCGGCCTCGCCTTAGGTCCCGACTTACCCTGGGCAGATCAGCTTGACCCAGGAACCCTTAGTCAATCGGCGCACACGTTTCTCACGTGTGAATCGCTACTCATGCCTGCATTCTCACTCGTCAACCGTCCACAACTACCTTCCGGTGCTGCTTCACCCGGCAGACGACGCTCCCCTACCCATCACAACACCCGTTGGGGCTATATGCTGCAATGACACGACTTCGGCGGTACGCTTGAGCCCCGCTACATTGTCGGCGCGGAATCACTAGACCAGTGAGCTATTACGCACTCTTTCAAGGGTGGCTGCTTCTAAGCCAACCTCCTGGTTGTCTGTGCGACTCCACATCCTTTCCCACTTAGCGTACGCTTAGGGGCCTTAGTCGATGCTCTGGGCTGTTTCCCTCTCGACCATGGAGCTTATCCCCCACAGTCTCACTGCCGCGCTCTCACTTACCGGCATTCGGAGTTTGGCTAAGGTCAGTAACCCGGTAGGGCCCATCGCCTATCCAGTGCTCTACCTCCGGCAAGAAACACACGACGCTGCACCTAAATGCATTTCGGGGAGAACCAGCTATCACGGAGTTTGATTGGCCTTTCACCCCTAACCACAGGTCATCCCCCAGGTTTTCAACCCTGGTGGGTTCGGTCCTCCACGAAGTCTTACCTCCGCTTCAACCTGCCCATGGCTAGATCACTCCGCTTCGGGTCTTGAGCGTGCTACTGAAACGCCCTGTTCGGACTCGCTTTCGCTACGGCTTCCCCACCCGGGTTAACCTCGCAACACACCGCAAACTCGCAGGCTCATTCTTCAAAAGGCACGCAGTCACGAGACACAAGCAAGCTTGATGTCCGACGCTCCCACGGCTTGTAGGCACACGGTTTCAGGTACTATTTCACTCCGCTCCCGCGGTACTTTTCACCATTCCCTCACGGTACTATCCGCTATCGGTCACCAGGGAATATTTAGGCTTAGCGGGTGGTCCCGCCAGATTCACACGGGATTTCTCGGGCCCCGTGCTACTTGGGTGTCTCTCAAACGAGCCGCTGATGTTTCGACTACGGGGGTCTTACCCTCTACGCCGGACCTTTCGCATGTCCTTCGCCTACATCAACGGTTTCTGACTCGTCGATCAGCCGGCAGACTGATCAAGAGAGATCCCACAACCCGAATGCGCAACCCCTGCCGGGTCTCACACGCATACGGTTTGGCCTCATCCGGTTTCGCTCGCCACTACTCCCGGAATCACGGTTGTTTTCTCTTCCTGCGGGTACTGAGATGTTTCACTTCCCCGCGTTCCCTCCACTTGCCCTATGTGTTCAGGCAAGGGTGACAGCCCATGACGACTGCCGGGTTTCCCCATTCGGACACCCCGGATCAAAGCCTGGTTGACGACTCCCCGGGGCCTATCGTGGCCTCCCACGTCCTTCATCGGTTCCTGGTGCCAAGGCATCCACCGTGCGCCCTTAAAAACTTGGCCACAGATGCTCGCGTCCACTGTGCAGTTCTCAAACAACGACCAACCACCCATCACCCCGAGCAGAAGCTCGAGTGCACTGGGGCCGGCACTGAAGGCGACCACACGGCCGTACCCTCAGACACCCAACAGCGTGCCCGACACCCTCGCCACTCGTGGCCTGCGTTCCACGCTCCGAAGAGCAGTCTGGCAGCCCGAGTTGGCTGATGATGCCGAGTAGTCAACGTTCCACCCATGAGCAACCAGCATCAGACGTTCGCTGATGAACTGGCCTCTGGACTGCCGAGGCAGCCTAGAAGTGCTCCTTAGAAAGGAGGTGATCCAGCCGCACCTTCCGGTACGGCTACCTTGTTACGACTTCGTCCCAATCGCCAGTCCCACCTTCGACAGCTCCCTCCCACAAGGGGTTGGGCCACCGGCTTCGGGTGTTACCGACTTTCGTGACGTGACGGGCGGTGTGTACAAGGCCCGGGAACGTATTCACCGCAGCAATGCTGATCTGCGATTACTAGCGACTCCGACTTCATGGGGTCGAGTTGCAGACCCCAATCCGAACTGAGACCGGCTTTTTGAGATTCGCTCCACCTCACGGTATCGCAGCTCATTGTACCGGCCATTGTAGCACGTGTGCAGCCCAAGACATAAGGGGCATGATGACTTGACGTCGTCCCCACCTTCCTCCGAGTTGACCCCGGCGGTCTCCCGTGAGTCCCCAGCACCACAAGGGCCTGCTGGCAACACGGGACAAGGGTTGCGCTCGTTGCGGGACTTAACCCAACATCTCACGACACGAGCTGACGACAGCCATGCACCACCTGTACACCGACCACAAGGGGGCACTATCTCTAATGCTTTCCGGTGTATGTCAAGCCTTGGTAAGGTTCTTCGCGTTGCGTCGAATTAAGCCACATGCTCCGCCGCTTGTGCGGGCCCCCGTCAATTCCTTTGAGTTTTAGCCTTGCGGCCGTACTCCCAGGCGGGGCACTTAATGCGTTAGCTGCGGCACGGACGACGTGGAATGTCGCCCACACCTAGTGCCCACCGTTTACGGCGTGGACTACCAGGGTATCTAATCCTGTTCGCTCCCCACGCTTTCGCTCCTCAGCGTCAGTATCGGCCCAGAGATCCGCCTTCGCCACCGGTGTTCCTCCTGATATCTGCGCATTTCACCGCTACACCAGGAATTCCGATCTCCCTACCGAACTCTAGCCTGCCCGTATCGACTGCAGACCCGGGGTTAAGCCCCGGGCTTTCACAACCGACGTGACAAGCCGCCTACGAGCTCTTTACGCCCAATAATTCCGGACAACGCTCGCGCCCTACGTATTACCGCGGCTGCTGGCACGTAGTTAGCCGGCGCTTCTTCTGCAGGTACCGTCACTTTCGCTTCTTCCCTGCTGAAAGAGGTTTACAACCCGAAGGCCGTCATCCCTCACGCGGCGTCGCTGCATCAGGCTTTCGCCCATTGTGCAATATTCCCCACTGCTGCCTCCCGTAGGAGTCTGGGCCGTGTCTCAGTCCCAGTGTGGCCGGTCGCCCTCTCAGGCCGGCTACCCGTCGTCGCCTTGGTGAGCCATTACCTCACCAACAAGCTGATAGGCCGCGGGCTCATCCTGCACCGCCGGAGCTTTCGAACCTCGCAGATGCCTGCGAGGGTCAGTATCCGGTATTAGACCCCGTTTCCAGGGCTTGTCCCAGAGTGCAGGGCAGATTGCCCACGTGTTACTCACCCGTTCGCCACTAATCCCCACCGAAGTGGTTCATCGTTCGACTTGCATGTGTTAAGCACGCCGCCAGCGTTCGTCCTGAGCCAGGATCAAACTCTCCGTGAATGTTTACCCGTAATCGGGTGCACACATCACGAGAGCGGAACATCGGGAGGAATAGTCCCGACGTTCACAGCGTCCTCGCTGTGTTTTTCTTCAAAGGAACCTCGACCATCCGAAACCGGATGGACGGGGTATCAACATATCTGGCGTTGACTTTTGGCACGCTGTTGAGTTCTCAAGGAACGGACGCTTCCTTTGTACTCACCCTCTCGGGCTTTCCTCCAGGCGCTTCCCTTCGGTGTTTCCAGACTGTATCAGGGTTTTTCCGGCCCTCTGACCACCGTCCTGCAGGCATGCAGAAGGCGATCCAAGGAGAGGATCTGACGAGTTGGATTGCTGCCCGGCGTCCAGGAGGCGTGTGCGCATCCCTCAGCCCCAGGCAGGTTTAAAACTGTACACGGGGTCGCAGGCGCCGTGCAAATCGATTAGGGTGGGTGGTCTAGACCTCTTGTCTGGACCACAGACCTGGACCTGTCCCCCGGAACCGGTACGTCACATGACATACCCTGCTGAACAGCACGCCGGAGGCAGCCAGTGACGGCGCTCGTACAGATCTCCACTTCTTGGGAGGCTTCCCATGACCACCGTGACGTCCCCGCTCGCAGGCCGGGCCATCGGCCTGGCGGCCGTGCCCGACCCGGTCTTCTCCGGCGCCATGGTCGGCCCCGGCACCGCGATCGACCCCGTGCGGGAGCCTTCCGAGGCCGTCTCCCCCGTCGACGGCGTGATCGTCTCTCTTCACCCGCACGCGTTCGTCGTCGTCGACGAGAACGGCCACGGTGTACTCACCCACCTCGGCATCGACACCGTTCAGCTCAACGGCGAGGGTTTTGAACTGCTCGTCAACAAGGGCGACACCGTGACGCGCGGCCAGGGCATCGTGCGCTGGGACCCGGCCGCCGTCGAGGCCGCCGGCAAGTCCCCGGTGTGCCCGGTCGTGGCCCTGGAGGCCACCGCGGACGCCCTCTCCGAACTTCGTGAAGACGGGGACGTGAAGATGGGCGACGCGCTCTTCTCCTGGCAGTGACGTGGCGCCGTCCCGCGACGGCACAAGGACAACGAACGCTGCGGCGGGACCCGCCGCTTTATCGGAGACGGGTGAGATGGAGACAACGCTGCGAGGCGTCGGCGTGAGCCACGGTGTGGCGATCGGCGAGGTTCGGCACATGGGCACGGCGGTGCTGGAACCGCCGGCCAAGCAGATCCCGGCGGAAGAGGCGGAGCGTGAACAGCAGCGCGCCCGGCAGGCGGTGGAAGCGGTCGCGGCCGATCTGACGGCGCGCGGCAATCTCGCCGGGGGCGAGGCGCAGGCGGTGCTCGAGGCGCAGGCCCTGATGGCGCAGGACCCCGAGCTGATCGCCGACGTGGAGCGGCGCATCGCCGTCGGCAGTTCCGCCGAGCGTGGCGTCTACGACGCGTTCGCCTCGTACCGGGAGCTGCTGGCGAACGCGGGTGAGTACCTCGCGGGCCGGGTGGCCGACCTCGACGACGTGCGCAACCGCATCGTGGCGCGGCTGCTCGGCGTCCCCATGCCGGGTGTGCCGGACAGCGACGAGCCGTACGTCCTCGTCGCCCGTGACCTGGCGCCGGCGGACACGGCGCTGCTGGACCCCACGCTGGTGCTGGGCTTCGTCACCGAGGAGGGCGGGCCCACCAGTCACAGCGCGATCCTGGCGCGCGCGCTGGGTGTGCCGGCGGTCGTCGCCCTTCCCGGGGCCGGTGAGATCGCCGAGGGCACGCTCATAGCGGTCGACGGCAGCACGGGTGAGATCTTCGTGGACCCCACCGACGAGCGCAGGGCCTCGCTGGAGGCCGCGGCCGCCGAGCGTAAGGCGGCGCTGGCCGCGTCGACCGGCCCGGGTGCGACGGCCGACGGGCACAAGGTGCCGCTGCTGGCCAACATCGGCGGGCCGGCGGACGTCCCGGCCGCGGTGGAGGCGGGCGCCGAGGGCGTGGGTCTGTTCCGTACCGAGTTCCTGTTCCTGGACGACAGCAAGAACGCTCCTTCCGAGGAGAAGCAGGTCGAGGCGTACCGGCAGGTGCTCGAAGCCTTCCCCGAGGGCCGGGTCGTGGTGCGGGTACTCGACGCGGGAGCGGACAAGCCGCTGGACTTCCTCACCCCGGCCGACGAGCCGAACCCGGCGCTGGGCGTGCGCGGTCTGCGGTCCCTGCTCGACCACCCCGAGGTGCTGCGCACCCAGCTGACGGCGCTGGCCAAGGCCGCGGAGGGGCTTCCCGTCCACCTCGACGTGATGGCCCCGATGGTGGCGGACCGGGCCGACGCCAAGGCGTTCGCGGACGCGTGCCGGGAGGCCGGGCTGCGGGCGAAGTTCGGCGCGATGGTCGAGATTCCCTCGGCGGCGCTGCGGGCCCGCTCGGTGCTGCAGGAGGTGGAGTTCCTGTCGCTGGGCACGAACGACCTGGCGCAGTACACGTTCGCCGCGGACCGTCAGGTGGGTGCCGTGTCCCGGCTGCAGGACCCGTGGCAGCCGGCGCTGCTCGACCTGGTGGCGCTGTCCGCCGAGGCGGCGCGGGCCGAGGGCAAGAGCTGCGGTGTGTGCGGTGAGGCCGCGTCGGATCCGCTGCTGGCCTGTGTGCTGACAGGCTTGGGTGTCACCTCGCTCTCTATGGGTGCGGCGTCCATTCCTTACGTGCGCGCGTCGCTGGCGAAGTTCACGCTGGCGCAGTGCGAGCGGGCCGCCGCGGCAGCCCGGGCCGCGGACAGCGCCGAGGAGGCGCGGAACGCGGCGCAGGCGGTGCTGTCGGGCGAGTAGCGTCCGCCGGTCGCTGTGCCCTGGGGCGCTCCACTGACGTGGAGCGCCCCTCGTGCTGTGCGCTCAGTGCCGGTGGTGCGGGCCGGTGTCGTCATCGGTGAGGTCCGGTGACGCGCAGTAGTCGACGTTGGACTCGGGCGGGATGATCTCGCCCGTCTCGGCGTCGGTGCAGTAGGCGTCGAAGACCTCTCCCGCGGTGAGCGGGACGAGGCCGTGGGAGCGCAGGCGCCAGCCGTGGATGCGGTCGGGAGCGCCCGGTGTGCTGGTGCGCATCACGAGGCCGCCGGGACTGGCGGTGGCGAGGCCGACGGCGAGGACGGTGGTGAACTCCAGGGCCTCGGTCTCGTCGATGCGTACGCCGTCGTCGGTGTCGTCGGCGTGCAGTACGGCGACGAGGGATTCGGGTGGGCCGGAGACGCTGCAGACGAGGTGTCGGTCGCCGGGCGGGCCGGTGTCGAGGATGCGGGACACGAGGTGGGAGGCGCGGGCGAAGGCCGCGTGTCCGAGGTCCTCGCCGCAGGAGGCGCAGGGGCCGAGGCGGGCGAGGAGGGTGGTGGCGTACTCCCAGGTGGCGCTGCGGACGGCTTCGTCGACGAGGGTGGTCATGAGGTCGGTCAGCGGCCGGCCGTCGTAGGGGACGGCGGGTCCGGTGGCGGCGCGCTCGGCGGTGAAGCGGGTGCGGCTGAGGTGGCTGTCGGGGTCGAGGCCGCGCTGGGCGCAGTACTCGGCGTACTCCTCGGGGTCGAAGAGGGCCACGGTGGTGTGGCTGCCCTGGAGGGCGCGGGTCCGCAGGACCGCCTCCACGTGTTTCAGGTAGGTCGCGTGGTCGTCGAAGACGAAGGTGTCGTAGCGCCGCATGGCGCGGAAGTCGTGTTCGTCGGTCAGCAGGCCGATGGTGCCGGCGATTTCGCGGCGCAGGACGCGTCGCAGGGTCCGGTGGTCGGTGTACGCCATGTCTCCCCCTCTGCACGGTCGATCAATGCTCACTGACAGTAATCGGCGGCACTGACAACGGGCGGGGGGAGACGACGGCGGGTCCGGTCCGGCGAGGGCTCAGGGGCGGGTGCGGGACAGCTTCTGATAGTGGGCGAGCAGGTCGAGGTCGTCGATGGAGCCGGGGTTGACGGCCTTCTCGAGCGGGGTGCCCTGGAGGAGGCGCTTGACCGGGACCTCGATGCGCTTGCCGGTGAGGGTGTGCGGGATGCCGGGCACCTCGATGATCTCGTCGGGGACGTGCCGCGGTGAGAGCTGGGTGCGGATGGTCTGCTTGATGCGTGTGAGCAGGTCGTCGTCCAGGGTGGCGCCGGGCGCGAGGTGGACGAAGAGCGGCATCCAGTAGCCGCCGTCGGGCTGTTCGATGCCGACGACGAGGGACTCCTTGATCTCGGGGAGGCGTTCCACCGCCTCGTAGATGTCGGCGGACCCCATGCGGACGCCCTGGCGGTTGAGGGTGGAGTCGGAGCGGCCGTGGATGACGACGGAGCCCCGGGAGGTGAGGGTGATCCAGTCGCCGTGGCGCCAGACGCCGGGGTAGGTGTCGAAGTAGCTGTCGTGGTAGCGGCTGCCGTCGGGGTCGTTCCAGAAGTGGATGGGCATGGACGGCATGGGGTTGGTGACCACGAGTTCGCCGACCTCGTCGGTGAGGGGGTTGCCGCTGGGGTCCCAGGACTGCAGGTCAGTGCCCAGGCAGGGGGCCTGGAGCTCGCCGACGTGGACGGGGAGGGTGGGGACGGCTCCGGCGAAGCAGGAGCAGACGTCGGTGCCGCCGCTGACGGAGGCGATCCACAGGTCGTGGCGGACCTCTTCGTGCAGCCAGCGGAAGCCGTCGGGTGGCAGCGGGGAGCCGGTGGTGGCCACGCACTTCACCGTGGACAGGTCGTAGTCGCGTGAGGGGTGGACGCCGGCCTTGCGGCAGGCCATGACGTACGCGGCGGAGGTGCCGTAGAGGGTGGCGCCGGTGCGTTCGGCGATGCGCCACTGGGCGCCGGTGTCGGGGTACCCGGGGCTGCCGTCGTAGAGGACGATCGTGGTGCCGGTGAGGAGGCCGGAGACGAGGAAGTTCCACATCATCCAGCCGGTCGAGGTGTACCAGAAGAAGCGGTCCTCGGGGCCGAGGTCGCAGTGCAGGCCGAGCTGCTTGAGGTGCTCGACGAGGATGCCGCCCTGGGACTGGACGATGGCCTTGGGCAGGCCGGTGGTGCCGGAGGAGTAGAGCACCCACAGCGGGTGGTCGAACGGCACCTGCTCGAAGACCGGCTCGGTGTCGGCGGCGGTGAGGGCCGACCACTCCAGGGCGCCGTCGGGGGCCTCGGTGCCGAGCAGCGGGATGTGCACGACGGCGCGCACGGTCGGCAGTTCGCGGCGGAGTTCGGCGACGATGTCGCGGCGGTCGTGCTCCTTGCCGCCGTAGCGGTAGCCGTCCACGGTGAACAGGACGACGGGTTCGACCTGCTGGAAGCGGTCGAGGACGCTGCGCGCGCCGAAGTCGGGGGCGCAGGAGGTCCACACGCCGCCGACGGCCGCGGTGGCCAGGAAGGCGACGACAGCCTGTGGGATGTTCGGGAGGTAGCCGCTGACGCGGTCGCCGGGACGCACGCCGAGGGCGCGCAGTTCGGCGGCGAGCGAGCCGGCCTGGCGGCGCAGTTCGGCCCAGGTCACGGGGCGGGGTTCGTGGGTCTCGTCCACGTGGAGCAGCGCCGGCTCGTCGGCGCGGGACTCTGCCGCGCGCAGGGCGTGTTCGGCGTAGTTGAGGGTCGCTCCGGGGAACCACTGGGCACCGGGCATGGAGCGATCGCCGAGGACGCGCTCGTAGGGCGTGGAGAAGCGGACGTCGAACCACTCCGTGACCGCTTTCCAGAAGGTCTCCAGCTCCTCCACGGACCACTGGTGGAGCGCCGCGTACCCGCCGTCGGCGGGGGCGCCGTGGTGCTCGGCGGCCCATGCCTGGAACCGGGTGATGCGTGCCCGGTCGATGCGCTCCGGTGTCGGCTGCCAGAGCGGCTGGGGGTTCACGGTCGTCATGGGGCGGCTCCCGGACTGTGCGCGTCGTGTGCGTCCTCCGCGCACGGGCTGGGGTGTGCGCGTGACGCGGCTGACAGGGACGATGCCACGTGATCGACTTCTGCACCAGGGTGCCCCCCACATAGTCCCTGTCGTGAGGATGTGGTCCGATCACGGGTGAACGGGAGTTGAACGCCACGCTTGCGGGGCTCGGTCGATGGCAGGGTGAGCAACATGAACGGTCGTGACCTGGTGCGTTCGTGGTTTCCGGTCGGTGTGGCGGGGGTGGCAACGGGGTTGCGTGCGGTACGAGCAGCGTGGCGCAGCCGGAGGGCCGACGCCACCGGGCCGGCCTCGCGGGGGCCGGTGCGGGCGCGGGTGCCGGGGACCGTGCGGGAGGTGGAGCCGGGGCCGGGCGGGGGTGTGATCAGGTTCGGCCGGTCGGAGCTGCGGGTCCTCGTCGCGGTGAACGGTGCGGTGTTCTGGGGCTGGGACGGGGCGGGTCCGGAGCCGTCGTACGCGCTGGCCGGTCCCTGTCCCGAGCCGGATCCGCGGGCGGAACTGGAGCCGGACACCGAGGGCGGCTGGCGGGTGGTGGCCGAGCGCGTGACGGTCGCGGTGTCGCGGCACGGCACGGTGGAGGTGCTCACGCCCGGCGGTGTGACCCTGCGGCGTGATCTTCCGCCGCGTTGGTGGGAGCCGGCGGACGGGGGCGCGGTGCGCTGGATGCAGCGTTCGGAGGTGCCGGCGGACGCCCGCTTCTTCGGCCTCGGGGGGCGGGCGACCGGGCCCCGGCTGCGGGACGGGGTCCATCGCCTGTGGAACGCCGTACCCGGGGAAGTGACCGGCGCGTCGCCGGTGACCATGCCGGTGCAGCTGGTGGTGGCCGACGCGGGCACGCATCTGGTGTTCCACGACAACCCGTGGGACGGCACGGTGACGCTGCGGGAGGGTGAGGAGGGCGCCGGTTCCGGGCACGACCGTGCGGGGACCAGCGAGCTGCGGATGGAGGGCGGTCCGGCGCGCGGATGGGTGATGGTCGGTACGCCGGCGCGGGTCCTGCTGGCGTGGGCGTCGCTGACCGGGGCGCCGGCGCTGCCTCCGGCGTGGGCGTTCGGGCATCACCAGGTGCAGGAGGGCTCGGGTGGTGAGGACGAGGTGCGGCGGGCGGTCACGGACCACCGGGAGCACGGGCTGCCGCTGGACGCCGTGCACCTGGGGGCCGGCCATCTCGACGCCCGCCGGGTGTTCACGGTCGACCAGGAGCGGTTGCCGAAGCTGCCGGTCCTCGCGGACGAGCTGCGGCGGGAGGGGATCCGGTTGGTGTCCGTCGTGGCCCCGGCCGTCGCGGCGCTGCCCGGCGGCGGTGTGTACGAGGAGGGGACGCGCCGGGACGCCTTCGTGCGGGACGGGTCCGGGGAGGTCGTGCACGCGGTGGACCGGCGTGGTGAGGCGGTGTTCCCGGACCTCGCGGACGCGCGCGTGCGGACCTGGTGGGGCGGCTGGTACGCGGAGCGGACGGCGCGGGACTTCGCGGGGGTGTGGCACACGCTCGACTCCCCCGCCGCGGTCGGGCGCGAGGCGCACAACGTGTACGGGCTGTGTCTGGCCCGGGCGGCGTACGAGGGGTTGCGGGGCGACGGGGCGTCCGGAGAGCGGCCGTTCGTGCTGTCCCGGTCCGGGTGGGCGGGACAGCAGCGCTACGGCGGGATCTGGTCGGGCGAAGGAGCGGCGGGGTGGCCCGGGCTGCGGGCGTCGCTGGCGACGGTGCTCGGGCTGGGACTGTGCGGGGTGCCCTTCTCGGGGGTGGACGTCGCCCGCTCCGGCAACGAGCGCTTGCCGGAACTGTACGTACGGCGGCTCCAGTTGGGCGCCTATCTGCCGTTGCTGCGCACGCAGGCCGGTGCGCCGGCGGAGGGCGGGCCGTGGGAGTGCGGCGCCGAGGTGCTGGAGCACGCGCGGGTGGCGCTGCTCGAACGGCGGCGTCTGCTGCCGTACTTCATGACGCTGGCGCATCTGGCGGGGCGCACGGGGACGCCCGTCGTACGGCCGGTGTGGTGGGCGGCGCCGGAGGAGCGGGCGTTGCGGGACTGCGAGGACGCCTTCCTGCTGGGTGACGCGCTGCTGGTGGCGCCGGTGCTGGAGCCGGGCGCGGACCGGCGGGCCGTGCGGCTGCCGCGCGGGCGGTGGTACGACACGGCGACGGAGCGGGTGTACGAGGGACCGGCGAGGGTGTCGGCCGACGCCCCGCCGGGGCGGATACCGGTGTTCGCGCGTGCGGGTGCGGTGATCGCGGTGCGCGGTGAGGACGGCGGGACGGAGCTGGAGGTGTGGGCGCCCGCCCCGGGCCGGAGCGGGGGCGGGCTGGTGGTGCCGGACACCGGCGACGGCGGGGCGGAGCCGGAGATCGAGCGGTACTCGGTGACCTGGTCGGGCCCGCGGGTCGTGGTGCGGCGGGAGGCCGAGGACGGCGTTCGTGAGCCGTCCTGGCCGGTGCGGGTCCGCGGGCTCGGCCGGCCCGTGGGTCAGATGTAGCGGCCCTCGAAGAAGGCGCGTACCGCGAGGGTGTGCAGCGGGAAGGCGAGTTCCTCAGGGCGGCGCAGCAGGTGCGTGCCCGTGGTCTCGTCGGTGGGCGTGGAGGCGGGCAGGCCGTCCGCCGGGCGTTCGGGCAGCAGTCCGAACAGCAGCAGGTGGCCGTCGGGGGCACTCATGGCGTCGGCCAGACGTACGTCGCGGCTCGCCGCGTCGATGCCGGTCTCCTCCTTGAGTTCGCGGACGACGGCATGGCGCCAGTCCTCGCCGTGGTCGATGTAGCCGCCGGGCAGGGCCGTTCCGCCGTTCGCGGGCGGGATCGCCCGGGTGACGACGACCAGGGAGGTTCCCTGGGCGTCGTACACCGGCTGGAGGGCGACGGCGACGGGGAGCGGGTTGCGGTAGGCCACGGTGCCGCAGGCGGGGCAGGTGCGCGGCCAGCCGGAGACGTCCTGTCCGTAGGGCGTGCCGCAGGCCGAACAGTGGGAATCCGCCGCCGAGTTGGGAACATGATTATCGGACACGCGCGGGACTGTATCCGATGGCGGAAGGGGCGTCTCCGGGAGGGCGGTTCAGCGGTGGCCGGCGACGGACCGGTGGGACACCGGGAAGTCGAAGTAGGTGTCGGGATACGCCTCGGGCTTGAAGGTGTAGTGCCACCACTCCTCGGCGAGGTTCACGAAGCCGAGGTCCTCCAGGGTGGTCCTGAGCAGCATCCGGTTGGCGCGCTGGACGCCCGTGACGCGCGGGTCGAGGGTGTGGCTGAGGGTGTCGAAGCAGTCGTAACCGGTGCCCATGTCCACGGAGTTGTCGGGGAACCGCTGGTCCCTGGGCGCGAAGCAGGGGGTGAGCGGCTCGCCGGGGTGGTACGGCCGGGTGGGGCGGGCCGGGAGCTTCACGAGGGTGAGGTCGACCGTCGAACCGCGGCTGTGGCCGGACTTCTCCGCGATGTACCCGTCGGCGAACAGGCGGGTCTTGTCGACGTTCGGGTAGAACTCGGCCTTCATGGTCTGGTCGTCGAGGTCCTCGGCCCAGCGCACGAAGTGGTCCACGGCGCGCTGGGGCCGGTAGCAGTCGTACACCTTGAGGGAGTAGCCCTGCGGCAGCAGCCGTCGCTGGGCGGTGCGCAGGGCCTCGGCGGCGGGACGGGTGAGGATGCACAGGGGCTGCCGGTAGCCGTCGACGGGCTCGCCGACGAAGTTGTGCGGGGTGACGTAGCGGATCTCGTGCAGGATCGTCGGGTCGACGCGGTGCAGGGCCACGAAGTCGCGGGGCGCCTCGGGTTCGGGCGTCGCCCGGGCGGGGGCGGCCGCCGCGGTCGCGGTGAGCAGGGCGGCGAGGGCGGTGACCAGGGCGCGTACCGCGCGCGGAGTACGTGTCATGTCCCCTGCATCTATCAGACGGGGGCCGCCGTGCGGAAGCAGGCGCCCCGACCCGTTCTGTCACCGACCTTGACGCCTTCTGAGCGCCGGTGAACACTTCCGGTGTCAGTCGACATCGCCGTACATCTCGGCGCATTTCGGCGCGCCACGGCAGGCGTCCCCACCGACGCCAGGACTCCCCCACGGGCGATGCGGCTGCCACGGCACGCTCGTCACGGACACCGGGCGGGGCGCGGATCCTCCCTGCCTTCGGCCGAAGTCGCCACGGGAAACGCACCCTGCACGTGAGGTCCGGGGCCGACCGTCCCGGGCCCCGGCCCAGGAGCCGCCATGAGCAACGCAGACATATTCGTCGGCGAGGTCATCGGCACCGCCATCCTCATCCTCTTCGGCGCCGGCGTGGTCGCCGCCGTCGTCCTCAACTACTCGAAGGCGAAGGACGCCGGCTGGGTGGTCATCGCGCTGGGCTGGGGCTTCGGCGTGATGGCCGGGGCGTACACCGCGGCCCCGCTGTCGGGGGGCCACCTCAATCCGGCGGTCACCCTCGGGATCGCCGTCGACACCGGCGAGTGGGACAAGGTCCCCGTCTACGTGGCCGGGCAGATGGCCGGCGCCATGCTCGGCGCCGTGCTGTGCTGGCTGGTCTACTACGCGCAGTTCGAGGCGAACGCCGAGGAGGACATCTCCCAGCCGACGCTCGGTGTCTTCTCCACCACCCCGGCGATCCGCCGCCCGGTCGCCAACCTCGTCACCGAGATCATCGCGACCATGGGGCTGGTGCTGCCGATCCTGGCGTTCGGCCTCACCAAGGGGCTCGGCGAGTCGGGCACCTCGATCCTCATCGTCTCGTTCCTGGTCGTGGGCATCGGCCTGTCGCTCGGCGGCCCCACCGGATACGCCATCAACCCGGCCCGTGACCTCGGCCCGCGCATCGTGCACGCGCTGCTCCCGATCCCCCGCAAGGGCACCTCGGACTGGGGGTACGCGTGGGTTCCCGTGGTGGGGCCGCTCATCGGCGGGGCGCTGTCCGGTCTCGTGTTCAACGCAGCCTTCTGACTCCGCAGAACCGACGAAGGGGACGTCATGACGGACAAGTTCGTCGCCGCGATCGACCAGGGCACCACCTCCAGCCGGTGCATCGTCTTCAACCAGCACGGCACGATCGTCGCCGTCGACCAGCGCGAGCACCGCCAGATCTTCCCGAAGCCCGGCTGGGTGGAGCACGACGCCACGGAGATCTGGTCAAAGGTGCAGGCCGTGGTGGCCGGCGCGCTCGCCAAGGCGGGCCTGCGCGCGGACCAGCTCAGCGCCCTCGGCATCACCAACCAGCGTGAGACGACGGTCCTGTGGGACCGCGCCACGGGCAAGCCCGTGCACAACGCCATCGTGTGGCAGGACACCAGGACCGCCGGGCTCTGCGCCCGACTGGGCGGCCCGGACGGGCAGGACCGGTTCCGCGAGCAGACCGGGCTGCCGCTCGCCAGCTACTTCTCCGGGCCCAAGGCGGCCTGGCTGCTGGACAACGTGCCGGGGCTGCGGGCCCGCGCGGACAACGGCGAGATCGCGTTCGGCACCATCGACTCCTGGCTGATCTGGAACCTCACCGGCGGCACCGACGGCGGACGGCACGTCACCGACGTCACCAACGCCGGGCGCACCATGCTGATGAACCTGGAGACCCTCCAGTGGGACTCGTCCATCCTGACCGCGATGAACGTGCCGGAGGCCGTGCTCCCGGAGATCAGGTCGTCGGCGGAGGTCTACGGCACCGCCGTCGGCCAGCTGGCCGGGGTGCCCGTGGCCTCCGCGCTGGGCGACCAGCAGGCCGCGGTCTTCGGGCAGGCCTGCTACGACGTCGGCACCGCCAAGAACACCTACGGCACCGGGAGTTTCCTGCTTCTCAACACCGGCAGCCGGCCCGTGCCGTCGAAGAACGGGCTGCTCACCACGATGGGCTACAAGATCGGCGGGGAGGCCCCCGTCTACTGCCTGGAAGGATCGATCGCCATCACCGGGGCGCTGGTGCAGTGGTTCCGTGACCAGCTCGGGATCATCCGCACCGCGGACGAGATCGAACCGCTGGCGGCGAGCGTGGAGGACAACGGCGGCGCCTACGTCGTGCCCGCCTTCTCCGGTCTGTTCGCGCCGTACTGGCGTTCCGACGCGCGCGGTGTCGTCACGGGTCTGACCCGTTACGTCACCAAGGCCCACCTCGCGCGCGCGGTGCTGGAGGCGACGAGCTGGCAGACGCGTGAGGTCGTCGACGCCATGTACCAGGACTCCGGGGTGCGGATCACCACCCTCAAGGTCGACGGCGGCATGACGAAGAACAACCTGCTGATGCAGCACCAGGCGGACGTGCTCGGGGTGCCGGTGATCAGGCCCCGGGTCCCGGAGACGACCTGCCTGGGCGCCGCCTACGCGGCCGGACTGGCGACGGGGGTGTGGAACGGCCTGGACGAACTGAAGTCGCACTGGCAGAAGGACGCGGAGTGGGCACCGGCCATGGCGGCGTCCGTGCGGGACCGCGAGTACGGCAACTGGCGCAAGGCGGTGGAGAAGAGCCTCGGCTGGGTCGAGGAGGACGAGGACTGAGGTCCACGCGCGCATGGTGCTCCGCCGCTCATCCAGGCGCGCGTGGTGCTCCTCTCCGCGCGGCGGCCCGTGTCCCGGTCGGCGGGGACACGGGCCGCGTTTTCCGCACCTGTCGTCAGGTGGTGACCGCGCTGCGCCGTCGCGCGGCCTCGGTCATCGCGTGCTGGACGACGCCGACGAGGACCTCTTTGACCGACTCCCGGTCGCGCGCGTCGCACATCACCAGGGGCACGTGGTCGTCGAGGTCGAGGGCCCGCCGGACGGCGTCGTCGGGATAACGGGCGGACCCCTCGAAGCAGTTGACGCCGACGACGAACGGTATGGAGCGCCGCTCGAAGTAGTCGACGGCGGCGAAGCAGTCCTCGAGGCGTCGGGTGTCGGCGAGGACGACCGCGCCGAGGGCGCCCTCGGACAGCTCGTCCCACATGAACCAGAAGCGTTCCTGGCCGGGGGTGCCGAAGAGGTACAGCACCAGGTCCTCGCGCAGCGTGATGCGGCCGAAGTCCATGGCCACCGTGGTGGTGCTCTTGGCCTCGACGCCGCTGGTGTCGTCGACGGGCCGCCCGGCCTCGGTGAGGAGTTCCTCGGTGCGCAGCGGCCGGATCTCGCTGACCGCGCCGACGAGCGTGGTCTTGCCCACGCCGAAGCCGCCGGCCACGAGGATCTTGAGCGTGACGGGCTCGACCGGGGGCTTGCCGCGCTCAGAACGCCCGAAGATCATCGATCTCTTCTCCTGCTTGATGGTGGTCGGGCGGCGGGCCGTATCCCCCGCCGCCGGGGGTTTCGATGACGAGTACGTCGTCGGCGCCGACGTCCGCCGTGTCGCTGCCGGCGAGCCGGGTGACGCTGCCGTCGGCCCGCTCGATCCGGTTGGCGCCCGGTGCGCCGGGGGCGCCTCCGGCCATGCCGTAGGGCGGCACCCGGCGGTGCTGGGACAGGGTGGAGACCGTCATGGGTTCCAGGAAGCGGATGCGCCGTACGGCTCCGTCTCCGCCGCGCCACCGCCCGGCGCCGCCGCTGCCCCGGCGTAGTGCGAACTCCTCCAGTCGGACCGGCAGCCGCCACTCCAGGATCTCCGGGTCGGTGAGCCGGGAGTTGGTCATGTGGGTCTGGACGACGGGGGCACCCGGGTAGCCGTCCCCGGCGCCGGAGCCGGACGCCACGGTCTCGTAGTACTGGTGGCGGGCGTTGCCGAAGGTGACGTTGTTCATCGTGCCGGACCCCTCGGCCTGGACGCCGAGCGCCGCGTAGAGGGCGCCGGTGACGGCCTGTGAGGTCTCGACGTTGCCGGCGACGACGGCGGCCGGAGGGGCGGGCGCCAGCAGGCAGCCGGGCGGGACGACGATGTCGAGCGGGCGCAGGCAGCCGTCGTTGAGCGGGATGTCGTCGGCGACGAGCGTGCGGAAGACGTACAGGACGGCCGCGTTGACGACGGAGAAGGGTGCGTTGAAGTTGGTGGGCAGCTGGGCGGAGGTGCCGTTGAAATCGATGGTCGCGGAGCGGGCGGCGCGGTCCACGCGGATCTGTACGCGGATGACGGCGCCCGAGTCGGTCTCGTAGGTGTACTCACCGTCGTCGAGGGCGTCGACGACGCGGCGCACCGCTTCCTCGGCGTTGTCCTGCACGTGCCGCATGTAGGCCTGGACGACGTCGAGGCCGTAGGTGTCGATCATGCGGCCGACTTCCTCGACGCCCTTGTGGTTGGCGGCGATCTGGGCGCGCAGGTCGGCGAGGTTCGTCGAGGGGTTGCGGGAGGGGTGGGGCGCCTCGGTGAGCAGGCGGAGGGTCTCCTCCTCGCGGAACCGGCCGTTCTCGGTGAGCAGCCAGTTGTCGAAGAGGACGCCCTCCTCGTCGATGGTGCGGCTGTGGGCGGGCATGGAGCCCGGGGCGATGCCGCCGATCTCGGCGTGGTGGCCGCGTGAGGCGACGTGGAAGAGGACCTCAGGGGCGTCACGCTCCGTGTCACCCCCGGGCCAGGTGCCGAACACCGGGGTGATCACGGTGACGTCGGGCAGGTGGGTGCCGCCGTGGTACGGGTCGTTCACGGCGTAGGTGTCGCCGGGGCGCATGGCGGCGCCGCGCCGCCGGATGACCTCCTTGACACTGGTGCCCATCGAGCCCAGGTGGACGGGGATGTGCGGGGCGTTGGCCACCAGGTTCCCGTCGGGGTCGAAGAGGGCGCAGGAGAAGTCCAGGCGCTCCTTGATGTTGACGGACTGGGCGGTGGACTCCAGCCGGGCGCCCATCTGTTCGGCGATGGACATGAAGAGGTTGTTGAAGACTTCGAGCAGGACGGGATCGGCTTGCGTGTCGACGTCGGAACTCTCCGTGACCGCCGCGCGTTCCATGACCAGATGCCCGTCGTCGTTCGCCTCGGCCCGCCAGCCGTCGTCGACGACGGTCGTCGCTCCGGACTCGGTGATGATCGCCGGGCCGGTGACTTGCTGTCCGGGGGGAAGGTCCTCCCGGCGGTGCAGGGGGACGTCGCGCCAGGCGCCCTTGGTGTGGAGGCGGACGGTGCGCGGGGCGGCGGCACCGGAGCGGAGGGTGCCGTGGTGGGGGGCGAGGGCGGAGAGATCGGGCGGTTCGGTGACGCCGGTGGCTTCGACGGAGAGCGCCTCGACGACGATCGGACGGTCGAGGGTGAAGGAGTACGTGGCGCGGTGGCGTTCCTCGAAGGCGCGGCGCATGGCCTCCGGTTCGGTGAGCTCGACGGTGAGGGCGGTGTCGGTGCCGTCGTAGCGGAGCTGGGCCCGGCGGGTGACCTCGACGCGTTCCGCGGGGACGTCCTCGGCGAGGAGCTCGGCGCGGGCGGCCGCCTCCAGGTCGTCGGCGGTCCTGAGGACGCCGGGCATCGCGGCGTGGTCCAGGGGGGCCTCGACGGAGCGTTCCCGCATGGCGGTGGTGTCGGCGAGGCCGATGCCGAGCGCGGACAGCACTCCCGCCATGGGCGGGACGAGGACGGTGCGGATGCCGAGGGAGTCGGCGACCATGCAGGCGTGCTGTCCGCCCGCGCCGCCGAAGGTGGTGAGGGCGTACCGGGTGATGTCGTGGCCCTTCTGCACGGAGATCCGCTTCACCGCGCCGGCGATGTTGGCGACCGCGACCTGCAGGTAGCCCTCGGCGACCTGTTCGGGGGTGCGGTTGTCGCCGGTGCGCTCGTGGATCTCCCGCGCGAGGGCGGTGAAGCGCTCGCGTACCACGTCCCGGTCGAGCGGCTGGTCGCCGTCGGGGCCGAACACGGCGGGGAAGTGGTCGGGCTGGATGCGGCCCAGCATGACGTTGGCGTCGGTGACGGCGAGCGGGCCGCCGCGCCGGTAGCAGGCGGGGCCGGGGTCGGCGCCGGCCGAGTCGGGACCGACGCGGTAGCGGGAGCCGTCGAAGTGGAGGACCGAGCCGCCGCCGGCGGCGACGGTGTGGATGTCGAGCATCGGCGCGCGCAGCCGGACACCGGAGATCCGCGTGGTGAAGACGCGCTCGTACGCGCCGGCGAAGTGGGAGACGTCGGTGGAGGTGCCGCCCATGTCGAAGCCGATGACGCGGTCGAAGCCGGCGAGCTGCGACATGCGGGCCATGCCGACGATCCCGCCGGCCGGTCCGGACAGGATCGCGTCCTTGCCTCGGAACTGCCGGGCTTCGGTGAGGCCGCCGTTGGACTGCATGAACATCAGCCGTACGCCTTCCAGGGCGTCGGCGACCTGGCGCACATAGCGGCGCAGCACGGGTGAGAGGTAGGCGTCGACGACGGCGGTGTCCCCGCGCGGCACCAGCTTCATCAACGGGCTGACCTCGCTGGACAGGGAGATCTGCGGGAAGCCGACGCGGGCGGCGAGTTCCCCGACGGCCTGCTCGTGGGCGGGGTGGCGGTCGCTGTGCAGGCAGACCACGGCGACGGCCCGGATCCCGTCGTCGTACGCCTGCCGCAGCGGCTCGGTGAGGGCGTCGAGGTCGGGGGCGCGCAGGACGGTGCCGTCGGCGGCGACGCGTTCGTCCACCTCGACGACGCGTTCGTGGAGCAGTTCGGGCAGGTCGATGCGGCGCGCGAAGATGTGCGGGCGGTTCTGGTAGGCGATGCGCAGGGCGTCGCGGAAGCCGCGGGTGACGACCAGCAGCGTGCGCTCGCCCTTGCGTTCGAGGAGGGCGTTGGTGGCGACGGTGGTCCCCATCCGGACCACGTCGACCGGGCCGTCGGAGCCGGCCAGCAGCGCGCGGACACCGAGGACCGCCGCGTCGGTCCCGGGCGGCGCCGCGCGGTCCGGGGCGGGGTTGTCGGACAGCACCTTGCGGGTGAGCAGCCGGCCGTCGGGGCGCCGCGCGACGATGTCGGTGAAGGTGCCGCCTCGGTCGACCCAGAACTGCCAGCCTGCCACGTCACTACCCCGCTTCCGCGCCGGTCACAGCGCCCGGAGGCCGTTGATCACGTCGCGCAGAATACTCTCGTCCGGCAGCTCCGCCGGGGGTACCGGACGGTTCACATGGACGAGTTCCGCGTCCACGAGATCACCGACGAGTACCCGGACCACGCCGACCGGCACGTCGAGTCCGGCGGCTATCTCGGCGACGGTCTGCGGGGCGTCGCGGCACAGGCCGACGATGTCGACGTGCTCCGGGGAGAGGGTGGGGTCGTCCTCCGGGTCGTCGGCGTGCGGCTCCGCGACGACCACGGCGATCAGGTCGAGGCGGTGCTGGGCCGCACTGGTGGTGCGGCCCCGCGTCATGGCGTACGGACGGACGACCGGTCCGGCCTCGTCGTCGAACCAGTGGCTTCCACCCTGACCGTGAGCGCTCATGTCGTCCCACTACCCGCCCGAGGGCAGATCGGTGCGCGGCGCGGCGCCCAGATGCGCGCCGACCCGCTTCACCAGGAGGGTCATCTCGTAGGCCACCTGGCCGACGTCGGAGTCGGCGTCGGCGAGGACCGCGAGGCAACTGCCGTCGCCGGCCGCGGTGACGAACAGGAACGCCTCGTCGAGTTCCACGACGGTCTGGCGGACCTCGCCGGCCTCGAAGTGGCGGCCCACGCCCTTGGCGAGGCTGTGGAATCCGGAGGCGACGGCGGCGAGGTGCTCGCTGTCCTCCCGGGTGAGGTCCTTGGACGCCCCCGTGGGCAGGCCGTCGCCGGAGAGCACGATCGCCTTGCGGATGCTGGCGACGCGGTCCACCAGGTCGTCGAGGAGCCAGTTCAGCTCCCCCTTGTCGGTCGTGGTGTGGCCGGTGGCGCTCGGTTCGGTCATCGACCGTCCCCCTTGTTCCCTCGTCGTGGTGCTGTGCCGCTGCCGGCGTCGTCGCCCGCGGCGTTCTCCTCCCGGCCGCGCTGCCAGCCGCGCTGGAGCGAGGCCATGCGGCTGCGCACGTCGTCCGCGTCCCGTTCGACGGGCCGGGCCCGGCCGGTCCTGCGGGTCGCGGCGTCGCGCTTGAGCTGCGGGGCCAGGCTGGCCTGCCGCACGCGCCGGGGCAGTGCCGCCCCGTCGGGCGGCGGTGTGCCGGTGTCCGTGTCGTGGGTGACCGGAGAGGAGTCGTCGGGGCCGCCGTCCGCGGTCGGGAGGCGGCCGGTGTGGCCGGGCGGTCCGGCCGGCGGCTCCGCCGGGGTGCCGCGGCCGGGGCCGGTGGGCGCGGGGGTGCCGCCGCGCTCCCCCACCGGTCCGGCGGGCCGGGCGGGGGCGGTGGTCCGCCGGCGGGCGGGCAGCGGCGGCGGTGTCTCCGCGTCGGGCTGCTCCGGGTCCGGGGCCGGTGCACCGGTGCCGCCGCGGCCGGGGAGCGAGGCGACGGGCTCCTTGCCGGTACGGCCGATGCCCCGGCCGCCCGCCGTGGTCTCGCCGCGACGCCGGGCCGGCAGCGGAGGAGGCTCGTCCGCGTCGGGCCGGGTGTGCGGTGGTCCGGTCGTGTCGTCGTCCGTCCGCCCGCCCCGGGCACGCTGGTCGCGGACCGGGCGGCCGTGGGAGCTGACCAGCTTGGGGGTCGCCCTGCGGGTGAGGGGCACGGGAGCGCTCCCCCGCTCACCGGAACCCGTGTCCCGGTCGCCCGGGCCCGTCGCACGTCCGTGGCCGGGGTCCTGCCGGTCGGTGTCGCGGCCGGGCCGCTCGTCGTCCGTGCGGGTGCGGCGGGGCCGGAACAGACCGCCGCGTTCGCCGTCCTCGTCGTCCAGGCCGCCGGGGAAGCCGTCGAGGGCGTCCAGGTCGACGGGCGCCTCCAGTTCGACCGGTCCGTCCAGCACGGAGGCGGACAGGCCGGGCAGCGCCACGGGCACCTGGGAGAGCGCGGCGCGGCGGCTCTCCACCGGTTCCTTCCCCGCCGAGCGGCGCGGGCGGTCGAGGCGGAATCCGACGCCGTTGGTGTCGGGGACGTCGTCGGTGAGCAGCGCGTCGGGGATGAACACGACGGCCGTGGTGCCGCCGTACGGGGACGGTTGCAGGGACACCCGGACGTTCTGGCGCTGGGCGAGCCGGCTGACCACGAACAGGCCCAGCCGGTCGGTGTCGGAGAGCTCGAACTCGGGGGTCTCGGCGAGCCGGAGGTTGGCGTCGAGGAGGGTGTCGGCGGCCATGCCGAGGCCGCGGTCGTGGATCTCCAGGGTGAAGCCGTTGGCGACGTGTTCGCCGACGACCTGCACGGCGGTGTGCGGCGGGGAGAACACCGTGGCGTTCTCCAGCAGTTCGGCCACCAGGTGGGTGAGGTCGGCGACGGCCGGTCCGGTGACGGCGACCCGGGGCAGGCGGCGGACCTCGATGCGCTCGTAGTCCTCGACCTCGGCGACGGCGGCGCGCACCACGTCCATCAGCTGCACGGGCTTGCGCCACTGCCGGGAGGGGGCCGCACCGGAGAGGATCACCAGGCCCTCGGCGTGCCGGCGCATACGGGTGGTCAGGTGGTCCAGCCGGAACAGGTCGGCGAGTTCCTCGGTGTCGTCCGTCCTGCGCTCCATGGCGTCGAGCAGGGTGAGCTGCTTGTGCAGCAGGACCTGGCTGCGGCGGGCGAGGTTGACGAAGACCTCGGAGACGCCGGCCCGCAGTTCGGCCTGCTTGACGGCGGCCTCGACGGCGGCGCGCTGAAGGGTGTTGAGGGCCTGGCCGACCTCACCGATCTCGTTCTTGTCGTGCTCCAGGCGCGGGACCTCGGTCTCGACATCGACCTGTTCACCGGCCGAGAGGCGGCGCATCACGCTGGGCAGCCGCACACCGGAGGCCTCGTGGGCCTCCAGGCGCAACTGCCTGAGGTCGCGGATGAGTTTCCGGCCCACGCGCACGGAGAGGAACAGGGAGACGAGCAGGGCGGCCAGGCCGAGCACACCGGCGGCGACGGCCTTGGTGATGACACCCACGGCCACGGGCCGCACCCGCTCCTGATACCGGTCGCCGGCCTGGTCGTTGAGGGTGCCGAGCTCGGCGAGCACCTTGCCGGCGGCGGTGTCCCAGCTGGTGGCGGTGACCCCGCGGGGCGTCCCGTCCTCGGCGAAGACGGCGGCCTGCTCCCCCACCCGCAGCGGGGCTGTGGTGGCGTTGCTCCAGAACGTCTCGTAGCGGTCGCGCTCGTCCACGGGGAGCTGCGGCAGGGCGACGTCGTACAGCAGGGTGCGCTGGGCCGTCAGGTCGGAGACGTCCCGCACCTCGGTGGGGGACAGCTTGCCGACGATCAGGGCGGAGCCGAGCAGGGCGTCCTCGCGGGAGAGCAGTTCGCGGGCGCGGGCCAGGTTCACCAGGGCGCGGTACTGCGTGTCGAGTTCGACGTCCTCGACCACGTGCAGATCGGCCAGCAGCACGTAGCAGGGGTCGATCAGGCGGTTGTAGAGGTCGAGGGCCTGGCGTCGGTCGAGGGTGCCGTCGTCGATGCTGCGGCGGAGGGACTGGATGCCCTCGAAGGAGTCGAGGGCGGCGTCGAGTTTGCCGGAGTCGCCGTGCATGGCCTCGCGTACGTCACCGCCGGAGGCGTTCCTGCGGACGGCGGCCACGGCCCTGTCGGTGGCGGTGCGGCTGCGCTCGAGGGCGGTGAGGCCGTCGGAGGCGCGGGGGTCGGCGAGGTGGACGAGGGTCTGGCGGCGTTCCTGCTGCAGGACTCGGACGGTGTCCTCGACGGGGTAGCCGACCTCTTCCATCACCGACGAGACGTCGAACAGGTGGCTCGCCTCGCGGCCCGTGATCACCGTGGTGAACGCCCAGAGCGTGGTCAGGGACACCAGCGGCACGAGGAGCAGCGCCACGATCTTCCGGCGGATGGACTTCCCGCGAAAGCGCATGGCCTCCCCCAGCTCGGCCCCCCGGGTGACCGGGGGCACACATGTGCGTCAACAAACGGCGCGAGCCTACTACCGCCCCGGGGTCAACTCGAAGACCCGGCCGGAGGGTTCGATTCCGGCAGGACGCCGGAACAGGTGGAGTTGTCCGGGCATTGCGGGAGATTGCCTCCCGGATTCCGGGACGTCGTTCTGGCCCCTTCCCCCGTTTTTCGGGGGCGGTTGGCCGAAATCTTTCCCAGCCGGGAATCTTCACGGCGGTCCGCGCGTCCTTCTCTGTGGGACATGGGGGCGGAATCGGCCACAGGAGCCGTGTCCCGCACCTGGGCGGCGTAAAGCAGCGCAAGCCGGGCAGCCAAAGGGGAGCCGGGTCTTCGGACATCAGCAGTGGGCTGGCGGCGGTGGGGAGTGACAAGGGTGATGGGCACGGCGGAGCGGCGCGAGGCGCCCGAGGACAGCGGGACGGTGCGCGGGACGACGACGCGGCCGGACGCCGCGGTGGTGGAGCGCGCCGCGCCCGCCTCCGGACGGCGGGAGGCCGGCGGACGCGGCGGTGGAGCGGCCGGACGGGAGACGCAGGGGGCGTCCGCGGGCCGGACCGCGTACCGGCCGCTGTGGGTGGAGGAGCCGGCGCGGCGGCGCCGGCTGCCCGATCCGGTGCGGACGGCCGCCGTGCGCGCGGTGCTCCTCATCGCGGTGACCTTGATTCAGGCCATGGTGGCCCTGCTGTGCACGCTGGCCGAGTCCTGGCTGGCGTTCCCGATGGTCATCAGCAGCGTCGTGAGCACGATCGCGGCCACCTGGGCGGCGCTCGACGTCTGGGTGACCCGCCAGGTGTGGAACCAGCGGCACGGCGTGGTGTCCATGCCCAGCAGCACGGCGCGGGCGCTGCGCCGCGAGCGGCGCCAGGCCCGTCGTCAGGAGCGCTCCGCCCAGCGTGCGCAGGCCCGCATACGCCGGCGGGGCGGGGCCGGGCAGCTGTCGCACCCGTAGCACGACCCACCGACGTCCCGCCTCGCGTTCCGGCGGAGGAGGTGTGATCGTCGCCGCCCCTCCCCCGCGTGGGCGGCCGGTATGGTGGCATGTCGTATGACGCACAGGTGAGTACCGGTGCGCGATCAGGCCCCGGCGGCAGGGCGGTCGTCCTGCCGGGGCCGGGGGCCGCCGGTCGCGGCGCGCATCGGGCGTTCGGATGGATGGGGACCGGCCATGACCCGCGCGCGGCAGCCCGGCGAGCAGGGGAGGACCGCGAGCGGTGCCGTGCGGTCCGTGGACCGCGCCGTGAGCGTGCTGGAGATCCTCGCCCGGCGTGGCGAGGCCGGTGTCACGGAGATCGCCGACGAACTGGGCGTGCACCGGTCCACCGCCTTCCGGCTGCTCGGTGTGCTGGAGAACCGCGGTCTGGTGGCGCAGGCCGGCGACCGCGGCAAGTACCACCTGGGGGCCGGCGTACTGCGTCTCGCGAGAGCCGCGGCCGTACGGCTGGACGTCTCGCAGGAGGGCGTCCCGGTCTGCCGGGACCTCGCCGACGAGCTGGGCGAGACGGTGAACACCGCGGTGCTGGACGACTTCGCCGCCGTCAACATCATGCAGGCGCGCGGCACGGCCTCGGTGACGGCGCAGGACTGGCTGGGTCGGCGCACACCGCTGCACGCGACCTCCAGCGGCAAGGTGTTTCTGGCCCACATGACGCCCGCGCTCCGTGAGGAGTATCTGGGCCGTCCGCTGCACCGGTTCACGGACCACACCCTCACCGAAACGTCGCTGCTGCGCGGCGAGCTGGAGCGGGCGGCCGAACAGGGGTACGCCTCCACCCGGGAGGAGCTGGAGCTCGGCCTCGTCGCTGTCGCGGCGCCGGTCCGCGCGCACGACGGTGCCGTGATCGCCGCGATCAGTGTCTCGGGGCCGGTGTACCGCCTGACTCCGGACCGGCTGCCCCGCCTGGGCGCCCGCACGGCCGCGGCGGCGGCCGAACTGTCGCGGCGGATGGGATACGGCTTCTGAGGGGTGGCGGTGGCCTGACCCCTGGCATCACTTGACCGTGCCCGGCGCCGGCCGGCGTTCAGCCGGGCGCCGGGGCCGGCGTTCAGCCCGTCGTCGGGGCCGGGCGCTTGAACATGCGGGTCGCCGTGATCTCGCTGTGCGCCTCCTCGCCAGGGTCGGGCTGGGGAAGCCCGGGCCGCAGGTGCTCCTCCACGCTGATGTACTTCAGCCCCGCCCTGAGGTCGGCGTCGTTGCGCAGCCGGATGACCAGCGGGAACTCCGCCAGCGCCGTGGTGTCGAACAGCCCGGTGGTGTACAGCAGCTGCACGCCGAGCGCGTCGGCGACGGCTCGCTGAAGCTCCAGCAGATACGTGGCGTTGGCCCGGCCGATGGGGTTGTCCAGGAACAGCGTGCCGGCGTGCCGGTGCTTGTCGCGGCCCCGGTCGTTGGAGCGCAGCGCCGCCATCGTGCAGTACAGGGCGATGGCCGCGGTGAGCAGCTGTCCGCCGGAGAACACGTCGCCCATCTGTCCGACCGGCACCCGCTCGGCGCGCAGCACCGCGTCGGGCTTGAGGATCTCTACGGCGACGCCCTTCGGGCGCAGCGCGGCGGCGACCCCGCGCAGCAGCAGGGACATGCCGTCCCTCCGAAGGTCGGAGTTCTTCTTGACGGCCGCTCTGGTCGCCTCGTCGATGACCTCGCCGAGGCGCTCGGTGAGGGTGGCCTGGTCCGGCTCCTCGAAGCGGATGCGCAGGAACTCCTGCCCCGACCACTCCCCCAGGCCCTCGGGGAGCCGGGACAGCCGCTGGGCGGAGCGCAGCGTGGCGAGGGCGGACTCGACCAGGCCCCGCAGACGGTCCACGATCGAGTCGCGGTTGCGTTCCAGCTGCTCCAGCTCGTCGGTGAGCACGCGGAGCCGGGGGGCGAAGGCGTCGGCCCACTTCTGGGCGTGCTCCGGCAGCGCGGACGCGGGCAGTTCCCGGATCTGCTGGCGCGCCGGGGTGCGGACCTGCTCGAAGCGGGTGGCGTTGGCGTGCCGCACCAGCACGTCGCTCGCCTCGCGCACGGCGGCCTCGGCGGCGGACAGGTCGGCGGCGCAGCCGCGCAGCGAGCGGCGGGCCTCGGCGGCGGAGCGCCGGGCGTCGTCGAGACCGCCCGGATAGGGCTCGGGCTGCTCCTGCTCCTCCTCGACGGTGTGTTCGCGCAGCAGGTCGCGGAGCATGGCGGCGATCTCGTCGAAGCCGCCGGCCGCGTCCTCGGCGGATCGGTGGGCCGCGAGCAGCTCGGCGTGCGCCTCCCGGGCCTGGCTCAACTCCTCCTCGCGGGCGGCGAGTTCGGTGGTGGCGGTGCGCAGGAGGACCTGGGCGTGCTCGGCGTCGCGCGGGACCAGTTCCTCCGGGAGGCCGGTGTGCGCCTCGCCGTCCGCGGGGGCGAGGCGCTCCGCCTCACCGCGGAGCCTGCCGAGCTGCTCGCTCGCGCCGGACATGCGCGTCTCCAGCAGCTGGACCAGTTCCTCCGCGCGGGCGGCCGCGGCCTGCCGGCTGGGGCCGTCCGACCCGTCGGGCGACTGGAGCAGCTGCTCGGCGCGGGTGCGGACCTTGTTGCTCAGCCGGTCGAGTTCGGCGCGCGCGGCGCTCTCGTCGCTCTCGGCGCGGGCCTGTTCGGCACGCAGGTCGGCGCCGACGCCGACCTTCTCGTACAGCTGGGACGCGGCGCGGTAGGCCTCCCGCAGGGCGGGCAGGGACGCCTGCCGGCCGCCGTCGGACTCCTCGGGCAGGCCGTCGGGGGCGCCGGCGATCTCGGAGCGCTCCGCGCGCAGGGTGCGGGCGGTGCGCCGGGCGTCGTCGGCCGCGCGCTGGGCGGCGCGCCGGTCCTCGTCGGCGGCGCGGGCCCGCTCCAGGCAGGACTGGGCGCGGGCCTCGGCCTGGGCGGCGTCGTCGGCCAGTTCGCGCAGCTTGGCCTGCCAGCCGGCGCGCTCACGCAGCCGGAAGGCGAGTCCGGCGAGGGCGTCGGCGGCGCGCCGGGCCTTCTGGGCGGCCTCCTGGCGTTCGTCGCGGACCCGGACCGCCTCGGCCGCCGCCTCCTCGGCCTCGGCCCGTACGCCTCGCGCCTCGGTCAGTTCGGCTTCGGCCTCCTCCGCGAACACCCGTGCCTGCCGGGCCGTCGCGGCCAGCTCGGTGAGCCGGCCGGCGGGGCAGCCGGTGCGCCAGGAGGCGAGCCGCGCGGCCAGCTCGCGGTCCTTGCCGAGCCGGGCGGCGAGCGCCCGGATCTCCTCGTCCCGTTCGGCGGCGCGGGCGCGCAGCGCCTGGCGTTCCTCGTCGGCGGCGTGCTCGTCGTGCATGGCCGGGTTCGGCGGAACGAGGAAGACGTCACCGACGCCGGGCGCGGGCGCCGGGGCGAGCAGGGCGGCGGCCGTGCCGACGGCGACGGCGGACCGGGGCAGCAGGGCGGCGTCGCTCAGCGCCTCACGGGCGCGGATGTGGGAGTCCGGGTCGGTGATGACGACGCCGTCGACCAGTTCGGGGCGGGCGGCCAGGACGCGCGCGTGGTCGGCCGGGTCGACGGCCTGGGCGAGGTAGCGCCAGCCGGGGAGGGCGGGGATGCCGTGCTCGCCGAGGAACTCGACGGTCGCCAGCACGTCCGGGCCGGGCGGCAGCAGACCGCCGTCGCCGAGCGCGCCGAGGATCCGGGAGTCGTCCGCGGCGGCGGTGCGCAGGTCGAACAGCTGCCGCTCGGCGGAGGAGACGGCGTCGTCGAGCAGCTCGCGCAACTGGTCGGCGAACCGGTCGAGTTCCTCCCCGGTCAGGGCGCCTTCACGGGAGCCGTTCGCGGCGGTGCCGGTGTCCGTGCGCTGGCCGGGTACGGCGGTCCGGCGGGCGGCGGCGGCACCCGGCAGGCTCAGCAGCTCCGCGAGCCGTTGCTCGGCGGCGAGGGATTCGGCGGTGCGGCGTTCGCTGTCGTGGGCGCGTTCGGCCGCCGTGGCCGCGTCGGCGGCTCGGGCCGCGGTGAGTTCCGCTCGGCTCTCCGCGGCGGCCGCCTCGCGGGCGTGCTCGGTGGCCCGGCGGGCGGCCTCCCGCGCGGTGTCCCAGGCGGCGACGGCGGTCTTCTCGGCGTCGCTGGCCGCGAGGGCGGCACGGGCCGGGTCGGCGTCGGGCGCGCTGTCGTCGAGCCATCCGGCCCGGACGGCCTCCGCGGTCTCCTGCTCGACCTCGGTGAGCCGCTGACGCAGGTGCCCGATCTCGCTGCGGGCGCGCTGCGCCTCGGTGGCGGCGGCGGTCGAGTCGCGGTGGGCGGCGTCACCGGCCTCCTGGAGCGCGGCCGACCGCTCCTCCTCCTCGTTGGCGTGGTTCTCGGCGTCCCGGGCGGCCACGTGCAGGGCGCGGACCAGGTCGACGGCGGCCTTGGCGCGGGCGGCCAGGGCCGGGGCGGCGTCCCGCTCGGCCTCCTGGATCGCGGCGGACACCCGGGCGACCCGGTCGGCGGCGGCACGGTGGCGCAGCACGGACTCGGCGGCCTGCCAGGCGGAGTACAGCGTGCGGGCGTCGGCCAGTTCGCGCTTCTGCGCGGCGGCGGACTTCTCGGCGGCGGCCAGTGCCAGGGAGGCGTGACGGTAGGCGAGTTCGGCGGAGACGAGCGCGCTGTGCCCGCGGGCGGTGTCGGCGTGGGTGACCGCGTGCGAGGCCGCGGTGACGCGCTGGGCGAGGTCGGCCGCGCGCTGCCGCTCCTGGGCGCCGCGCGCGGAGAGCCGGCGGGCCAGGGTACGGGTGCGGCGTTCGGCGGCGGTGTGGATGTCCCGTGCGCGGGTGCGGGCCTCGGCGGCCTCGACGATGCGGCCCAGCAGGTCGACGGACCCGGCGGTGAAGTCGCGTTCGGCGATGAGTTCGGCGCGCCGGCCCAGCTTGTTGCCGAAGCCACTGACGAGGTCGGCGAGTCCGTCGGTGTCGCGGGTGTCGGTGACGGCGCGCAGCAGCAGGTCGGTGAAGTCGGAGTCCTTCTTCACCGCGAAGAGGCCGGCCGCCTCGCCCTCGTCGGCGTTCATCTCCCGCTGGTAGCGGAAGAGTTCCGGGTCGAGCCCGAGGTCGCCGAGGTGCTCGGTCCAGCGCTCGTGGATCTCCTCCCAGTGCACCTCAAGGTGCGGGTAGGTCTTGCCGGCCTCGGTGAGGGCGTCGCGGAAGCCCTTCATGGTGCGGCGTCGGCCGCGCGCGCCGGACTGTCCCTCGACGGGCGGGCGTACGGACGTGGCCTCGGCGACGGGGAGGTTGTCCAGGCTGAGTCCGGGCCCGGGCCGGAAGGAGTACCAGGCCTCGGCGAACTTACGGGGGTCGTTGGAGACCTGGCGGCCCCGCCATTCGCTGGCCTTGCCGACGACGACGCACTCGCCGGTCTGCACGTGCTGCCATTCGAGCGCGACATGGCCGCAGTCGTCGGCGAGCAGGAACTTGCGCAGCACGCCGGAGCTGGCGCCGCCGAGGGTGTTGCGGTGGCCCGGGAGCATCACGGAGAAGATCAGCTTGAGAAGGACGGACTTGCCGCCGCCGTTCTCCAGGAAGAGCACGCCGGCGGGCGCGGGGCGCCGGGGCGGGCCGACGGGCTCCTCCGCGAAGAACTCCGCCTGTGTCGGCGCCGGGTTCGGCACGGTGGCGCCGACGCCGCGCAGGTCGAGCACGGTGTCGGCGTAGCGTGCGCCCGCCGGTCCGATGGAGTAGAGGCGGACCCGGGACAGCTCGTACATGGCGGACTCTCGTGAGGCTTCGTGGGGTGGGGGTCAGGCGGAGTGGAAGGGCAGGCCGGCGTCGGCGACCAGGTCCAGGGCGTCGCCGTCCTCGGGGGGCAGCAGGGTGGGGGTGCCGTCGGTGACCGGGACGACGCCCAGGTCGAGGAGTTCGGCCATGGCGGCGCCGCCCGCCATGTCGCGGACCTGGAGCTGGTAGCGGTAGGTGGCCGGTGTCGTGCGGTAGGTGCCGCCGTTGTCGTCACCGGTGCGCTGGAGGAAGCCGGAGTCGGTGAGGAAGGAGACGGCCTTGGCGACGATGCCGGTGGTGGAACCGGCCAGGCGGCGGGCGTCCTTGGTGGCGCCGGTGGAGCTGCGCCGGGCCCAGATCCGCCAGGCGGCCTCGAGTCCGGGGGCGTCGCTGACCGGGTCGGTGTTCTCGCCCTGTTCGGCGGCCCGCTCCTCCAGACGGTGGCAGGCCTGGCGGACGAAGGCGTCGACGCCGTTGACCGTGACGCGCCCGATGTAGCCGTCGTCGGCCAGGTCCTCGGGGCGGGGGAAGGCCATCGCGGCGACGGCGAGGTGGGCGAGACCGTGCAGGAAGCGGTCGCCGCCGTCGGCGGAGGTGCGGCGCGCGTAGTCGCCCATGCGGACGGTGAAGACGGAGTCCTCGGCGGCGGTGACGGCCATGCCGGCGCGCGGGGACACCTCCAGCACGATCAGTCCGAGGCCGGTGGCCACGGCGTCGGCGAGCCGCGCGAACGGCGGGTCCTCCCGGTAGCGGCGCAGGAGGTCGGCGTACTCCTGATCGCGGGCGGGCTGCAGCTTGGGCTGCAGCCCGAACGCGACGAGCCGGGCCGCGTCGGCGGCGTCGGCGGGTGTGACGGCGGTGCTCGCCGGCGCCGGCGCGGGCTCCGGCTCCCTCCAGTCGGCGTGCTCGGTCACGGTCGGGGCTCCTCGGTGCGGTAAGGGTCGATGCGCGGGGTGTCGGTGCGCGGGGTGAGCGTGCGGGCTGCAGTGGTGCCGACGCGGGGCACCTCAGTGAGCGTGCGGGGCGCTGTGGTGCCGTCGCGGCGCACCGCGATGGGGGTGCGGGGTGCCGCGGTCGCGGTCATGCCGCCTCCGTCCGGTCCGCGGCCATGCCGGCCGCGTCCAGCAGCGCCGTGCCCACGATGAGGTCGGCGCCGCCGAACTCGGGGTCGTCCAGGTCGGTGCCGTCGTCCACCGCGAACAGAAGCTTCCGCTCGCCCTGGCGGTAGGCGGTGCCGACCGGCGGGCTGGCGGCGTGGACGGCCAGCAGGGCGACCAGGTAGGGCAGCTCGGGGTCCTGGCGGCGGGCGTCGGCGAGGAGTCCGGACAGGCGGCGCGGCGCGTCGGCCGGCAGGTCGAGCAGCTCGGTGGCGGCCGCCAGCTGCTCGTCGCTGAAGCGGCTGTCGTCGGGGGTGGCGATCAGGTCCGGCTCGGGCATCTCGGCGCCGAGGTGCTCACGCTCCACGGGCGGGGTCAGCAGGATCTCGACGAGGTCGGCGACCCGGACGGACACGGGCGTGCGCAGTCCGGTGCCGCGGGCGAAGAAGGCGTCGGTGACCCGGGACGCCTGCTCCACCGGGAGCGGCAGCAGGGGCGCGAGGAGCTGGCCGTAGAGGTCGGTGCCGACGGCGGTGGCGGGGGTCGCGAAGGCCTGCCGGTCCTGTTCGGCGCGGAACAGCGGGCCGGCCTCCAGCAGCCGGGACTGCAGCTGGGTGTGGCGCCGGATGCAGTCCTTGACGATGTCGACCAGCTCGGCGGCGCGGCGCTTGTGCTCGGGGTCCTCGGACTCGTCGCGGGCCTTGCGGATGTTGGTGAGGATCGCGTTCTCGTGGCGGTAGCGGTCGGCCACGTGGTCGAGGGCCTCGGCGATCATGTCGGGCACGGCGCTGAGCCAGTCCACCGCCCGGACGTTGCGCCGGGTGGCCTCCAGGGCTCGGCGCAGGGTCTCGGAGTACTGCACGGTGCGGTAGCGGGCCTGTTCGGCGGCGAGCTGCGCGTCGGCGAGCCGGCCCCGGCTGATCAGCACCTCCAGCTTGACCTCGGCGGCGATCTGGGCGCTGGTGACGTCGGTGTCGAGGGCGCCGACCAGGACGTTGACCGCCTCGTCGGTGGTGCGCAGGTACACCGTGCCGCCTGGGCCCGGGACCTCTTCGATCAGCTTGAAGTCGTAGTCGCGGCGCACATACGTGCCGTCGGCGCCGAAGACGCCGTAGACAGCGCGGAAGCCGCGGTCCACGCTGCCGACGTTGATCAGGTTCTCCAGGACCCAGCGGGCCACCCGCTCGTGCTCGGCGGTGGGGCGGTCCGGGGCCTGGGCGGCGACCCGCGGGACGATCCGGGCGACGATCTGGTCGTGGTCCGCGCCGGTGTCGAAGTCCATGTTGAGTGTGACCAGGTCGATGGCGGCGAGGGCGATCTCCGCCATGCCGTACACCGAGTACTCGCCCGCGAGATTGGCCTTGCGGGTGTCCAGGTCGTGCAGCGGCGCGGTGCACGCGAGCGCGCGCAGCCGCCGCGCCAGGCCTTCGTCGGCGGCCGGGCCCGGCGCGGGCCGCGGCCCCGCGCTGAGCTGGGGCGGAACGCTGTCCGTCGATGCAGGCGAAGTCACGGTGCACAGACTAGGTCCTCGGTCCGACAACGGCCCAAACGAGGCAGATGCGCCCTCGGCACCTCACCGGCCGCCCACCCCGGCGCCACGCCGGCCGGACCGTCCCCGGCACCACGCCGGCCGGACCGTCCGCGGCGCCGTCTCCGACCGGACCGCCCCGGCGCCGCGTCGGCCGGAACCGCCGTTCGCGGGCCGGTCGTGCGCCCGGCCGGTGCCCGCTACTCCTCACCCACGCGGCGCCGGTATACCTCCACCACCCGTTCCAGTGAGACGTCCAGGTAGGACGCCAGCAGACGCTCGGCCGTGTTCCGGTCACCCGCCTGAAGGGCCTGAAGAATCTCGACATTTCGCGCGATGTACGGTTCGTGCAGCCGCTGCGGCTCGTCCACCACGTGGAAGGCGAGCCGCAGTTCGGCGAAGACGCTGCGCATCAGCTCGGCGGTGCGCTCGCCGGAGGCCAGGGCGACCAGCTCCTGATGGAAGTGGATGTTGGCCGTACCCACCGCTTTCCAGTCACCTTCCCGCGCCGCCCGCTGCCCCTCCGCGACCGCCTCGGCGAGCCCGTCGAGAGCGTAGGGCGGTTCACCGAGACCGCGTACGACGGCGCACTCGACGAGCCTGCGGGTGCGGTAGATGTCCTCGACGTCCTCGACGGTCAGCACCCGGACGAACACGCCCCGGTTGAGCTCGTGGACGAGCAGCCGTTCGTGCGTGAGCAGCCGGAACGCCTCGCGCAGCGTGTTGCGGGAGACCCCGAGGGCGCCGCCGATGCTGTCCTCCGACAAGCGCGTTCCGGGCGGGAAGTACCCCTCGGCGATGCGGCTCCTGAGGATGTCCGCGACGCGCTCGGCGGTGCTGGTGCGGCCCAACAGGGCGCGGTCGTCGGCCAGTCCGCTCGTCTGCTCTGCCATGCCGGAATTCAAGCGCACCCGGAAGAACGAAACAACAGGGGTATTGAAGGATCGTTCAACGATCCTCTACCTTGCTTGGGCAGTGGCACGGCTCACTCTTCCCCGCACCCTCCCGTCCCCCCTCTGCGAGGTGCCCATGAGCACGACCCCTCCATCGCGCGCCCTGACCGGCTCACCACGCCCCGTCAAGCCCGAACCCCCGGCCGAGGACGGGGCGTTCGGCTGGCTGCGCGCGCTGGGCCCACGCGGCCGCCGCGCTTTCGGCGGCGCGTTCGGCGGCTATGCCCTGGACTCGTACGACTACTTCACGCTGCCGCTGACGATGGTCGCGCTGTCGGCGTACTTCGGTCTGAACAGCGGCCAGACCGGCCTGCTGACGACCGTGACCCTGCTCGTCTCCGCGGTCGGCGGCGCCGTCGCGGGCGTGCTGGCGGACCGCATCGGCAGGGTCAGGGCACTGCTGCTGACGGTGATCACCTACGCGGTGTTCACCGTGGCCTGCGGCTTCGCGCCCAACTACGAGACCCTGCTGGTCTTCAGGGCGCTCCAGGGCCTCGGCTTCGGCGGCGAGTGGGCCGTCGGCGCGATCCTGGTCGCCGAGTACGCCGGCGCCCGGCACCGGGGCCGTACCCTCGGCGCGGTGCAGAGCGCCTGGGCCGTCGGCTGGGCCCTGGCCGTGATCGTGTACACGGCCGTCTTCTCGCTGGTCGACGGCGATCTGGCCTGGCGCGTGATGTTCTGGACCGGCGCGCTGCCCGCGCTGCTCGTGGTGTGGGTGCGGCGCAGCGTGCGCGACGCCCCTGAGGCGGCCGCCGCGCGGGAGGAGAGCCCCAGGTCGGGATCGTTCACGGCGATCTTCCAGCCGGGCCGTGAGGACTCCCCCGGGCTGCTGCGCACCACGCTGTTCGCCGTCCTGCTCTCCACCGGTGTGCAGGGCGGCTACTACACCCTCGCCACCTGGGTGCCGACCTACCTGAAGTCCGAGCGTGACCTGTCGGTCGTCGGCACCGGCGGTTACCTCACGTTCCTGATCTCCGGTGCCTTCCTCGGCTATCTGACGGGCGGTTACCTCACCGACCGGCTGGGCCGCCGCCGCAACATCTGGCTGTTCGCCCTGCTGTCGGCGGTGTGCATCGTGGCGTACACGAACATCCCGAGCGGGGCCGACTCCCTGGTCCTGGTCCTCGGTTTCCCGCTCGGGTTCTGCATGTCGGCCATCTTCAGCGGCTTCGGCTCGTACCTGAGCGAGCTGTATCCGACGGCGGTGCGGGGCACCGGGCAGGGCTTCACCTACAACACCGGGCGTGCCGTGGGCGCCGTCTTCCCCACCACCGTCGGCTTCCTGGCCGACAGCTGGGGCGTGGGCGGAGCGCTGATCTTCGGCGCCATCGGGTACGGCCTGGCGGCGGTGGCGCTGCTGGGGCTGCCGGAGACGCGCGGGAAGGAGCTGGAGTGAACCCCACCGACGACAGCGTGGCCACCGCCGTCGGCGAACGCACCACCGTGGACGACCGCCCCGTGGTCCTCGCCGACGACACCACGCGTGCGTGGAGCCCGCGGACGGCCCGTGCCCGCTTCCGGGAGGGCCTGGCGATCCCCACGGCCGGCGTGGCCGCCGGGTACACCCAGGCCAACCTGATCTCCGTGCCCGCCGACTGGGCCTACGACGTGCTGCTGTTCTGCCAGCGCAACCCCCGGCCGTGCCCGGTCCTCGACGTCACCGACGCCGGTTCCACCACCACGGTGCTCGCCGCCGACGCCGACCTGCGCACCGATCTGCCGCGCTACCGGGTGTGGGAGCACGGCCGGCTGGTGGACGAGCCGACGGACGTGCGGGCGTACTGGCGCGGCGACCTGGTGTCGTTCCTCATCGGCTGCAGCTTCACGTTCGAGTGGGCGCTGGCGGCGGCCGGCGTTCCGTTGCGGCACCTGGAGCAGGGCCGGAACGTTCCGATGTACGTGACGAGTTGGCAGTGCCGTCCGGCGGGGCGGATGAGCGGTCCGATGGTGGTGTCGATGCGGCCGGTGCCGCCCGCGCACCTGTCGGCGGCGATCCGGGAGAGCAGTCTGATGCCGGCGGTGCACGGCGGCCCGGTGCACTGCGGTGACCCGTTCGGGCTGGGCATCGACGACCTGGCCCGTCCCGACTTCGGCGACCCGGTGGACCTCGAACCGGAGGACATCCCGGTGTTCTGGGCCTGCGGGGTGACCCCGCAGGCGGCGGTCATGGCGTCCCGTCCGCCGTTCGCGATCACCCACGCGCCGGGCCGGATGTTCCTCGGCGACGCCCGGGACGAGCAGTTCCGCGTGGTCTGACCGGCCCGCGCGGCATCAGCAGGAGAGAGAAACGAAGGATCCATGACCTCGATCGATCTGAACGCCGACCTCGGCGAGGGTTTCGGCCACTGGCGGCTCACCGACGACGAACAGCTGCTGTCGGTGGTGACCAGCGCCAACGTGGCCTGCGGTTTCCACGCCGGGGACGCGCCCACCATGCGCCGGGTGTGCGAGCTCGCCGCCGCGCGCGGGGTACGGATCGGCGCCCAGGTCTCCTACCGGGACCTGGCGGGGTTCGGGCGGCGCTCGATGGACGTGCCGCCCGCCGAGCTGACGGCCGAGGTGGCCTATCAGATCGGCGCCCTGCAGGTGTTCGCCCGCGCGGCCGGGAGCCGCGTGGCGTACGTCAAGCCGCACGGCGCGCTCTACAACCGGGCGGTTCGGGACGAGGAGCAGGCGCGTGCGGTGGTCGACGGGGTGGTCCTCGCCGACCCCACGCTCCCGGTGCTCGGGCTGCCCGGCTCACGGCTGCTGGAGCTGGCCGGGAAGGCGGGGCTGCCGGCGGTCGAGGAGGCGTTCGCCGACCGGGCGTACACCGACGAGGGGACGCTGGTGCCGCGCGGCGAGGAGGGTGCTCTGGTCACCGACCCCGGCGCCGTCCTCGCACGGTCGGTGGACCTGGCCCGGCGCGGGGAGGTCGTCGCACGGTCGGGGCGGCGCATCGGGATGCGGGCCCGTTCGCTGTGCCTGCACGGCGACACCCCGGGCGCGGTGGACCTGGCACGGCGCGTGCGGGACGCCCTGGAGACGTCCGGTGTGCGGGTGGAGGCGTTCGCATGAGGACGCTGCCCGTCGGTGAGGACGCGCTGCTCGTCGAGGTCGCCTCGGGCGAGGAGGCGCAGGCCCTCCTCGCCGAGCTGCTGCGCCGCCGCGCGGAGGGGTCGCTGACGGCCCGTGAGATCGTCCCGGCGGCACGCACGGTCCTCCTCGACGGCCTGCCCGACCCCGCCCGGCTGGCCGCCGAACTCACCTCACGGCCGGTGCCGCCCGCTCCGCCGCGCCCGGCGGAGACGGTCGAGATCCCGGTGCGCTACGACGGCCCTGACCTGGCGGACGTCGCGGCGCACTGGGGCGTCTCCGTCCCCGAGGTGGCCCGCATCCACGCGGCCACCGAGTTCCGTGTCGCGTTCTGCGGGTTCGCCCCCGGTTTCGGCTACCTCACCGGCCTTCCCGCCCGCTACGAGGTGCCCCGCCGGGCGGCGCCGCGCACGTCCGTCCCGCCGGGCTCGGTCGCACTGGCGGGCCCGTACACGGGCGTCTACCCGCGCTCCTCCCCCGGCGGCTGGCAGCTGATCGGCACGACCGGCCGCGTCCTGTGGGACCACACGCGGGAGCCCGCGGCGCTGCTCTCGCCCGGCACGCGCGTGCGTTTCGTCCCCGTGGGCGCGACGGAGCCGGTGACATGACGGACCGCGCGCTCTCCGTCGTACGGGCGGGGGCCCTGACCACCGTGCAGGACCGCGGCCGTCCCGGCCACGCCCACCTCGGTGTCCCCCACTCCGGTGCGCTGGACGGTCCCGCGGCCGCGCTCGCCAACCGGCTGGCCGGCAACCGCCCGGACGCGGCCGTCCTGGAGTCCACCCTCGACGGCTGTTCCCTGCGCCCGCGGTCCTCCGCCACGGTCGCGGTCACCGGGGCGCCCTGCCGGGTGACGGTGGACGGGCGTCCCGCCGCGTGGGGCGCGCCGGTGCGGGTGCGCGCGGGGGCCGTCCTGGACGTCGGGCCCGCGGTCCACGGGGTGCGGTCGTACGTGGCCGTGTCCGGGGGGATCGCCGTCGATCCGGTGCTCGGCAGCCGCTCCACGGACCTGCTCTCCGGCCTCGGCCCGGCGCCGCTCACGGACGGTGCGGTGCTGCCGCTCGGTACGCCGACGGGTCTCCACGCGCGCGTGGACGTGGCCCCGCAGCCGGCGCCGCCCGCCGAGCTCGTCCTCCGCGTGACGCCCGGTCCGCGCGACGACTGGTTCACGGCGGGGGCGCTGCGCCGGTTCACGTCCGGCACGTTCCGCGTCTCCCCGGCGAGCAACCGCATCGGGCTGCGGACCACGGGACCGGTGCTGGAGCGGGTCCGGCACGAGGAGCTGCCCAGCGAGGGCATGGTGCTGGGGGCGGTGCAGGTGCCGCCGGCCGGGACTCCGGTGATCTTTCTCGCCGATCACCCTACGACCGGCGGCTATCCGGTGATCGCGGTGGTCCGTCCCGCCGACCTGCCCGCTGCGGCCCAGGCCCGACCGGGGACGCCGGTGCGGTTCGTCGTTGCGCGGGGGCGCGGGGGTTTCTGAGTTCTCCCGCCCGCGCCGCGCCTTCCCTGGGGCCGCGCCCCAGGCCCCCTGTCGGCCTTGCGGGCCTCATCCTCAAGCGCCGGGAGGGCTGCATGCAGCCCTCCCGGCGCTTGAGGAGTCCCGGGGTCAGACAGCGGTCTCCTCGGGGCCGATCCTGCTGCGGACCGCGGTCTGGACCTCGGCTTCCTCCGCCGGGTCGGCGGCCAGGCGGCGGAGGCGGTCGACGACGCGGGTGTCGCCTGTCTCGGCGTGCCGGGCGGCGATCTCGCGAGTGGTCTCCTCGCAGTCCCAGAGGCATTCGACGGCGAAGCCGGTGGCGAAGGACGGGTCGGTGGCGGCGAGGGCACGAGCTGCCCGGCCGCGCAGATGGGAGGAGGCGGTCTCGCGGTAGATGTGGCGCAGCACGGGGGCCGCGCAGACGATGCCGAGGCGTCCGGCGCCGTCGACGAGGGTCCACAGGGTCGTCGCGTCGGGGCCCTCGCCCCGTACGGACTCGCGCAGTGCCGCGAGGACCAGGTCGCGGTCCCTCGTACCGCCCCGGCAGGCGAGCACCCGCCCGGCGGCCTCGCCCAACGGGTCGGGCCGGTGGGCCCAGCCCCGGGCCCGTTCGACGGCGGCCATGCTGCGCATGCGTTCGAAGGCGTCGACGGCGGCCTCCACGACGGCCGTCGTGCCGGTGGTCATGGCGCCCTCGATCAGGTCGAGGGCGTCGGGATCGTTGGTGTCGGCGAGGTAGCGCAGGGCGGTGCAGCGGGCGCCGTCGGTGCCGTCCTGGGCGGCCAGGACGATCTCGGGCCGGTCCTCGGGTCCGGCCACGGCGGACAGGCAGCGGGCGGCCGGCACGTGCAGCGCGGCGCCGCGGTCCATGCCCTGCTGGGCCCACTCGAACACGGCTTGGACGCTCCAGCCGGGGCGTGGCCCGGTCGGACGCATCTGCCGTTGCCAGCGGTCGAAGGAGCCGGTCTCCTGGGCGGCGCGTACGCGCGCGGAGACGGCGGGGCGCGGGTCGTCGGCCCACAGCCGCCAGGGCCGTGGTTCGAAGGCGTCGCGCACGGTCGCCGCCAGTTCGGCCTGGCCCTCGGGGTCGGTGGCGAACCGCGCGAGCACCGGGGCGGCGAGGGTGCGCAGGCCCGCGTCGTCGTCCCGGAGGGCCAGTTCGTCCAGGGCCCAGGCCCAGTTGGTGCCCTGGGCGGCGTACCTGCGCAACAGGTGGAGCGCGTCCTGCCGGCCGTAGGAGGCGAGGTGACCGAGGACGGCGAGGGCGAGTCCGGTGCGTGACTCGTCGGTGTCGAGCATGTCCTCGGGATCGAAGAGGTGGGCCTCGATGGCGTCGAGTCCGCCGTGCAGGTCCAGGTAGAGGCGGGCGTAGTAGAGGGAGCGGTTCTCCACCTGCCAGTCGTGGCGCGGGTCGCGCAGCACACAGTGGTTCAACGCCGCCAGCGCCTCGGGGCGCGGGGCGGTGAGCGCGTGCAGCGTGCCGTCGCCGCGGCCCCGCTGGAGCAGGCCGAGCAGCGTACCGCTGGGCGCTATGACCGGATCGAACATGGGAAACAGCCTCACATCAAGCGTCGACGCAACCGGGAACGTGCATTACCTGGCCGCGTGACAACACGTCGGGGCGCCCGCCGTTTCCTGCTCGCTGTAGACCATCTCTCTCTGCCTCTCGTCGGTGGCCCATGCGGACCGCGTCACGGCCCGCGCGGTGCGGCAACACCTGCCCAGCCATCGCGTCCGTGAATCACGTCGTCATGATGACCCGGCGGTCACATATACCGCGACCGAAATTTCGGCGGCCCTGTACCGCCTCCCCCGTTTTCGTTGTCTTCGCTGGTCGGAGCGGGTGTCTCAGCGCGCTTCGAAGAGCTCGAGAAGCTCCGTGCGGGCGAACATCCGGGCCGTGTCGACGGCCGACGGTGTCCCGGCGGAGGGGTCGGCGCCGGCCTCCAGCAACGCCTTGGCGACGTCGGTCTCCCCCTTGAAGACCGCCCCCGCGAGTGGCGTCTGGCCGCGGTCGTTGACGCGGTCGGCGTCGGCGCCGCGCGCCAGCAGGGCGCGGACCGCTTCGGCGTGGCCGTGGTAGGCGGCGAGCATCACGAGCGAGTCGCCCCGGTCGTTGGTGAGGTCGGCGGGGACACCCGCGTCGACGTAGGCGACCAGCCCCTCGGTGCGGCCGCGCCGGGCCAGATCGAAGATCTTGGTCGCCAGCTCCACGACCTCAGGGTCGGGGGCTTCTGTCATCGCCGGACCGCCTCTCACTGCACGGGTTCACACATCGGGAACAGGGCGTACGTCTGCGCGGGGCGCAGCCGTACGGGTGAATCGCCAGGGTACTGGCTCGGGTGGCACATGACCTGATCTGCCCGAGGTAAAGATCACGGGAGGTTCCCACCAGGACGCGGGGGCCGGATATCCACCCAGTTGCACCTTTTATCGTATAGATACATTCTGTGATCAGGGAAGTACTCATGGTGACTGCTGTCCCCGCGAACCAGGAGAACTCACATGATCATCTCGATCTCATGCGTGGTGCTGCTCGGCATCGTCGTCTTCGTCTTCTTCCGCAAGGACGGACTGAAGCTGTCGCACGCCCTGGTGGCGATGCTCTTCGGCTTCTATCTGGCCAGCACGGCCATCGCCCCGAGCATCAAGGCGGGCGGCGAGAGCCTCGCCGGCCTACTGGGCGGGTTCAAGTTCTGACCCGCCCCACCACGCCCAGCCCGCCCGTACGCACCCTCTGGAGACAGTCGTGGCCCGGCGCCCCCTCCCCCGCATCCTCAGCAACGGCAGCGCCCAGCTCGCCCGGAGCCGGGAGCTGGCCAGGACGGCCGCCGACAGCGCCACGGACGTCCTCCACCCGCTGATCACCATCACGCGCGGGCTGCGCCGGCTGGCCTCGGCCGGACGGCGCAGGTGGGTCGAGACGCCCAAGGAGCGGCGCGGGGCGCTGCTCCTCTCCGTGGCGGCGGTACTGCTGGGAGTGGCGCTCGCGCCGTACGGTCCGCTGCTCGCCGTCGTCACCCTGATGGCGGCGGCGGCCTGGCACGGCCGGGACCGCACACCCGCGGCACCCGCCGGGCCCGCCCCGGGCCAGCTGCAGCGCCTGAAGTCGCTGTACGAGGCCCTGGTGCCCTACTTCTCGGCGGCCGACGACCCCGAGCCGCTCTACTCCCACGGGGGCGACTGGGGGAAGGTCTTCTCCGAGTACGAGTTCGACGGCACCGGCCGTCTCGCGCATCTGGTGATCTCCTATCCCGCGTACTTCACGGACGCCGAACCGGCGTCCCGCGCGCGGATCGAGCATCTGCTGGGCGCCAAGTGCGGACGCGGCCGGGAGTACCACTTCGGGTGGGACGAGGAGGCCAACCAGCTGACCGTCCGCGTCCTCGCTCCGCTGCCCACGGACATCGCCGCGCAGCCCTTCGTCACGGCCCCCGGCGAGACGGTCCTCGGCTTCACCGACCCCACGCGCGTGCAGCGGACGCTGCCGCTCACCCACGGCGCCCACGGCGAGGAGCAGCGCGACGTGCCGCCCGTGGTGTGGCGCACCGGCATCCGCTCCACGGAGCCGCACCTGCTGGCGGTCGGCCAGCCGGGCAGCGGCACCTCGACGCTGCTACGGTCCATCGCCCTGCAGGCCCTGCACCACGGCGACGTGGTGATCGTGGACGGCGGCGGGACCGGCGAGTACGCCTGCCTCACCGGCCGGGACGGCGTGCTCGCCGTCGAGTGCGGTCTCACCGGGGCGCTGACCAGCCTGGAGTGGGCGGCCTCCGAGACCGAGCGCCGGATGGCCGCCGCCGACCGGGCGCACCAGGCGGGCGACCCGCCGCCCGAGGACACCCGGCGCCCCCTGTGGCTGCTGCTGGACCGGCCCGGCGTGTTCACGCACCTCGCCACGGCGGACGACCGCACGGATCCGCAGTCCCTGCTCCAGGCGCCGCTGCGGCACGGCCGCGCCGCGAACGTCACCGTGGTGGTCGCCGAGCAGTTCGACAGCCTGGAGGCCCTGGCGGGCCCGGTACGGCAGCACACCCGCGCGCGCGTCGTCCTCGGGCCCGCGACGACGGAGCAGCTGGAGACCGTGCTCGGGGCGCCCCCGCACACCACCCCGGTCGACCAGATGCCGCCGGGGCGCGGCTACGCGCGTCTGGGCACGGGACCGGTCCATCGCCTGCAGGTCCCGGCGACCCCGGACCCGTACGACGACGCGACCAGCGACGCCCACCGTCAGGCGGTCCTGGACCTGCTGCCGCCCCGGACCACGCCGGCGGACGAGGAGCCGGAGCTGCTGGAGACCGCGCCGGCGGAGCTGGGGCCGGTGCCGGAGGCCGTACGTCTGGACAAGGCGGCGACGGAGAAGGTCGCGGCGGCGGCGCTGGTGGCGGAGACGGACGCGTCGGAGACGGTGCCCGCGCGTCCGGCGCCGGAGGGCACGGCGGTGGCGGAATCCTCCTCGTGACCCGGCGCCCCGTGAGGGCGTTGTCGCCGCCGCCGTCTGCGGGCAGTCGTGCCGTGGGGCGGCACGGGTGGGCGCAGACGGCACCCTTCCGGCGGGCCTCGCCGCCCACGAGGTGCCGGGCACGCTTGGACGCCGGGTGCGGCTCGTCCGTGGCCGGTCGCGCAGTTCCCCGCGCCCCTGAAGGCGTTGCCGGCACCGCCGCTTCCAGCGGGCCTCGCCGCCCACGAGGTGCCGGGCGCGGTTGGACGCCGGGTGCGGCTCGTCCGTGGCCGGTCGCGCAGTTCCCCGCGCCCCGGAGGGCGGTGTCGGTACCGCGCCGTTCCCAGCGGGTCTCGCCGTTCGCTTCTTGCGGCGGCTACGCGACGAATGTGCGGGGCGTTTCCGCGCCCGACGTGCCGCCCGTTTCGACGATGCGGGCCGCCGACGCCAGGCGGGTGGCCGCCTCGTCGGCGACCGCGCCGCCCACCGTGAACGGCAGCCGCACAAACCCCTCGAACGCGCCGTCCACCCCGAAGCGCGGCCCGGACGGCACGCGCACGCCGACCCGCTCCCCCGCCTCCGCCAGCCGCGAGCCGGACAGGCCCCCGGTGCGCACCCAGAGGGTGAGGCCGCCGCCGGGCACCTCGAACTCCCAGTCGGGCAGTTCCCGGCGTACCGCGCTCACCAGCTCGTCGCGGTTCTGGCGGGCCTGGACGCGCCGCAGCTCCACCGCCTGCTCCCAGCCGCCGGTGCCGAACAGCCAGTTCACGGCGAGCTGCTCCAGGACGGGCGTGCCCAGGTCGGCGTAGGCGCGGGCGGCGACAAGGCTGCGGATCACGTCGGGCGCGGCGCGCACCCAGCCGATGCGCATCCCGGCCCAGAACGCCTTGCTCGCCGAACCGACCGTGATCACGGTGGACCCCGCCGGGTCGAACGCGCACACCGGACGCGGCATCTCCACGTCCTCGTCGAGCCACAGCTCGCTCATCGTCTCGTCGGCGACCAGCACCGTGCCGGCCGAGCGGGCCGCGTCCACCAGCCCGCGCCGCTGGTCCTCGCCGGCGAGCGCCCCGGTGGGGTTGTGGAAGTCGGCGACGACGTAGGCGATACGCGGGGCAGCCTCGCGCAGCACCTGGCGCCAGCGGTCCAGGTCCCAGCCGGACAGGCCCTCGGCCATCGCGACGGGGACGAGCCGGGCACCGGCCTCGCGCATCAGCTGAAGGATGTTGGCGTAGGAGGGCGACTCGACGGCGATCCGTTCACCGCGTCCGCCGAAGAGGTGGCAGATGGCGTCGATGGCGCCCATCGCGCCGGTCGTGACCATGATCTGCTCGGGCATCGTGGCGATGCCCCGCGCGGTGTAGCGGTCCGCGATCATCGCGCGCAGCGCGGGCAGTCCGGCCGGATAGTCGCCGTGGGTGTGCGCGTACGGCGGGAGCTCCTCCAGCGCGCCCTGGACGGCCCGGGTGAGCCAGGGCTCGGGGGCGGGCAGCGCGGCGCAGCCGAGGTCGATCATGGAGCCCAGGGCCTCGGGCGGCAGCGGCTCCAGCCCCCGTGCCGGGACCGGGTTGCCCGCCGGGACGGCGGTCCAGCTGCCGGCGCCGCGCCGTGACTCCAGGAAACCCTCACCGCGCAGCGCCTCGTAGGCGGCGGCCACGGTGGTGCGGCTCACGGAGAGGGCGAGGGCCAGTTCCCGTTCGGCGGGCAGCCGTGCGGCGACCGGCACCCGGCCTTCGAGGACCAGCAGCCGGATGCCGTCGGCGAGGGCGCGGTAGGCGGGCGGCCGCCGCGTCCCGGGGCCCGCCGGACGGTCCTGCTGGGAGGTGAGCAGCCGGGCCAGCTGGGCCGCCCCCACCGCGGAAGTCCACTGCGCCATTCGAATCAGTCCACCTTCCCCGGATTGGCCATGGATGGCATGACCAGTCAGGCTCCAGGGTGGCATGCATCGGTCCACTTCCACCACAGGGGGCACCTCTTGGCCAGAAACCCGCTCCGTGAGCGGCATCTCGTGCGACGGCTGTTCCAGCTGTACGGGGGGCTGGCCCTGTACGGGGCCAGCTCGGCGCTGCTGGTGCGGTCGGGGCTCGGTCTCGAGCCGTGGAACGTCCTGCACCAGGGCCTGTCCGAACGCACCGGGCTGTCCATGGGGGTGGTGCTGACCATCGTGGGCGCGGTGGTGCTGCTGCTGTGGATTCCGTTGCGGCAGCGGCCGGGGCTCGGCACGGTCTCCAACGTGCTCGTGATCGGCGCGGCGATGGACGCGACGCTGGCCCTCGTGCCGGACGCGCACGGCATGGCCGTACGCGTGGTGCTGATGACGGCCGGGATCGTGCTGAACGGCGCGGCGACCGGCCTGTACATCGCGGCGCGGTTCGGTCCGGGGCCGCGGGACGGGCTGATGACGGGCCTGAACCGGCGCACGGGGGTGTCGGTGCGCCTGGTCCGTACGCTCATCGAGATCACGGTCGTGGTCACCGGCTTCCTCCTGGGCGGCACGGTCGGCGTCGGCACGCTGCTGTACGCGGTGGCGATCGGTCCGCTCGCCCAGGTGTTCCTGCGTGTCTTCGAGGTCCCGGGGCGGGCCGACGGCACCACGGTCGTTGCGGGCGGGCAGCCCCGGCAGGCGATACTGCGGTCGTGACCGCGCCGATACGCCACCCCTACCTCGACCATCCCGGGCCGCTCGCCTTCGCCCACCGGGGCGGGGCGGCCGACGGGCTGGAGAACACCGTCCGGCAGTTCCGGTGCGCCGTCGAGGCGGGTTACCGGTACATCGAGACCGACGTCCACGCCACGCGCGACGGCCGGCTCGTCGCCTTCCACGACGCCACCTTGAACCGGGTGACGGACGGCGCGGGCCTGATCGCCGACCTGCCCTGGTCGGAGGTGGCGCGGGCACGGGTGGCCGGGGAGGAGCCGGTGCCCCTGTTCGAGGAGCTGCTGGAGACCTTCCCGGAGGTCCGCTGGAACGTGGACGTGAAGGCCGAGCCGGCGCTGCGCCCCCTGCTGGACCTGATCGAGCGCACCGGGTGCTGGGACCGGATCTGCGTCGGCTCGTTCTCCGAGGCGCGCGTGGTACGCGCCCAGCGGCTGGCCGGGCCGCGGCTGGCCACGTCGTTCGGCACCCGGGGGGTGCTGAACCTGCGGCTGCGGTCCTGGGGGCTGCCCGTTCCGCTGCGCCGGTCGGCGGTCGCCGCGCAGGTGCCCGAGGAGCAGTCGGGCGTCCGGGTCGTCGACGAGCGTTTCGTGCGGGCCGCCCACGCGCGCGGCGTGCAGGTCCACGTGTGGACCGTGAACGAACCGCAACGCATGCACCGGCTCCTGGACCTCGGGGTGGATGGCATCATGACCGATCACATCGACATACTGCGCGAGGTCATGGAGGACCGCGGCACCTGGGTCTGAGACCCCCGCGCCCCGTCGCCTCGGCGCGCACACGGGGAAGCGAGGGCACGGGTGGACACCGACACCGTGCGGTCACCTTCGGCGGACGAGGACGCCGCGCGGCGGCGCGAACAGCGCGGCTGGTACTTCTACGACTGGGCCTGCTCCGTGTACTCCACGAGCGTGGTCACCGTGTTCCTCGGCCCGTATCTGACCTCGGTCGCCGAGGCGGCGGCGGACGCCGACGGGTTCGTGCATCCGCTGGGCATTCCCGTGCGGGCGGGGTCCTTCTTCGCGTACGCGGTGTCCCTGTCGGTGGTCGTGGCCGTGCTGGTGATGCCGCTGGTGGGCGCCGCCGCCGACCGCACCGGGCGCAAGAAGCCGCTGCTCGCGGCGGCCGCGTACACCGGTGCCGCCGCGACGGCCGGGATGTTCTTCCTCGACGGCGACCGCTATCTGCTCGGCGGCCTGCTCCTCGTGGTGGCGAACGCCGCGCAGTCGGTCGCGATGATGCTCTACAACTCCTACCTGCCGCAGATCGCTCCGCCGGAGGAGCGCGACGCCGTCTCCTCGCGCGGCTGGGCCTTCGGCTACGCGGCCGGCGCGCTGGTGCTCGTCGCGAATCTCGTCCTCTACACCGGCCATGACAGCTTCGGGGTGTCCGAGAGCATGGCGGTGCGCATCTGCCTGGCCTCGGCGGGACTGTGGTGGGGCGCGTTCGCCCTGATACCCCTGCGCCGGCTGCGGGACCGCCGGGCGCCCGCCCGGGGGGCGTCCCTGCCGGGCTTCCGGCAGCTCGCGGCGACGGTCCGCGACATGCGCCGGCACCCGCTGACGCTCGCCTTCCTGCTGGCCTACCTGATCTACAACGACGGCATCCAGACGGTGATCTCGCAGGCTTCGGTGTACGGCTCGAAGGAGCTGGGGCTCGGGCAGGCGACGCTGATCGTGGCCGTGCTGCTGGTCCAGGTGCTGGCGGTGGCGGGCGCCCTGCTGCTGGGCAGGCTGGCCCGGCGGTACGGGGCGAAGCGCACGATCCTCGGCTCGCTGGTCGCCTGGACGCTGACCCTCGCGGCCGGATACTTCCTGCCGGCCGGCGCGCCCGGGTGGTTCTTCGTGCTGGCCGCCGGCATCGGTCTGGTCCTCGGCGGCAGCCAGGCCCTGTCCCGGTCCCTCTTCTCCCACCTGGTCCCGCCCGGCAAGGAGGCGGAGTACTTCTCCGCGTACGAGATCAGCGACCGGGGGCTGAGCTGGCTCGGACCGCTGCTGTTCGGCCTGACCTACCAGCTCACGGGCAGCTACCGGGACGCGATCGTCTCCCTGGTGGGCTTCTTCGTGCTGGGGTTCGTCCTGCTCGCGCGGGTACCCGTACGGCGGGCGATCGCCGACGCGGGCAATCCGGTGCCCGAGCGGATTTAGCGTTGAGCGCGAAAGGGCGGTAGTGTACGCGTTTGGCCTGCCAGGCGTACCGTTACTGCGCGTCAAAGATGCCGAACCGCTGTGTGACATCTGTGACTGGATGTGACAAACCGGGCGTCGGTGGGTACTGCACTGGTTGACAAAGGCTGCGGCCACGACGGTGACACATGACCCGGAACGGAACTCCGATCGGGAATCTTTACCGCCGACCGGACGTTGACCGGATGACGACGACAGCGACACCTGTCCTGTGGGCGACAAGCCCGGGAGGCACGATTCATGAGTGAGCGAGCTCTTCGCGGCACGCGCCTCGTGGTGACCAGCTACGAGACGGACCGCGGCATCGACCTGGCCCCGCGCCAGGCCGTGGAGTACGCATGCGAGAAGGGGCACCGCTTCGAGATGCCCTTCTCGGTCGAGGCGGAGATCCCGCCGGAGTGGGAGTGCAAGGTCTGCGGTGCCCAGGCACTCCTGGTGGACGGTGACGGTCCGGAGGAGAAGAAGGCCAAGCCGGCTCGTACGCACTGGGACATGCTGATGGAGCGGCGCACCCGCGAGGAACTCGAAGAGGTCCTCGAGGAGCGTCTCGCCGTTCTGCGGTCCGGTGCGATGAACATCGCGGTGCATCCGCGGGACAGCCGCAAGTCGGCCTGATCCCGGGGCTTGCCCCGCCCGGACGCACAGCGACACAGGACCGCGGGCGCCGTACATGTACGGCGCCCGCGGTCCTGTGTGCGTGCCTGGAATCTGTGTGCGCGATGAGGAAGGGACGCCCCGGTCACCCGGGGCGTCCCTTCCTTCGTCAGGCGCAGGGCGTTCTCAGCGCGTCAGCGGCGGGGGCGGGCCCTGCGGGGTGTCCCCCGGGGCGCTGCCCGGCTCGTCCCTGACGACCTCGCCCTGGACGACCTTGCCGTCGGGTCGGTGCATCCGGGCCTGCTGGAAGACGTCCCCCAGCGAGCCCTGCGACGCGGCGGCCTCACGGAGCTTGCGCTCGAAGGTGCGCTCGGCGTAGCGGCTCACGGCCTTCTGGACCGGCGGCACCAGCAGGAGCAGGCCCAGCGCGTCGGAGATCGGACCGGGGATGATGAGCAGCAGGCCGCCCAGCATCGTCAGGCCGTTGCCCTCGCTGTTCGGCCGGGATCCTGGGGCCACGGTGCCGTTCTGCTGCTGCTGCAGCGTCTCGGTGAGGTTCTTGAAGGCCCGGCGGCCCGCCCGCTTGATGACGACCGAGCCCAGGACGACGCCGGCCACCAGGACCAGGAAGACCACCAGGCCGTTCGACGCCCCGGCGACCAGGGTCAGCAGCCAGATCTCCAGCACGAGCCAGGCGGCGACGCCCAGCGGCAGCAGCGTGCGCAGCCGGGAGCGCCGGGGCCGGACGGGGTACGGGGTCTGCGCGCCAGTCGTCATACTCCCAGTGTGCCTGGGCCCGGCTCAGCACGGGATAAGCGGCCCCGGTGGACGGCGGGGCCGCCGCGGCTACGACGTGGGGCGGTCGCCGCCCGCGGTGGTCTCCTCGACCGGGGCGGCCTTGCCCGCCCGGGGCTGACGGGGCTTGTCGTCGGCGCGGCCGAGGACCTTGCCGACCCTCTCCCCCACGCCCCACGCGGTGACCCGCCACAGCGCCTCGACGAGGATGTCGCGGCTCATCTTCGAGTCGCCGAGCTCGCGCTCGACGAAGGTGATGGGCACCTCGACGACGTGGTAACCGGCCTTCACCGCGCGCCGGGCCAGGTCGACCTGGAAGCAGTAGCCCTGGGAGGCCACCTCTTCGAGGCCGAGACCCTCCAGGGTCTCCCGGCGGAACGCGCGGAAGCCGCCGGTGATGTCGCGCAGCGGCAGGTCGAGCGCCAGCCGCGAGTAGAGGCTGCCGCCGCGCGAGATGGCCTCCCGCGACTTCGGCCAGTTGACCACCCGGCCGCCCGGCACCCAGCGAGAGCCGAGCACCAGGTCGGCGCCCTTGAGGGCGGTCAGCAGGCGGGGCAGTTCCTCGGGCTGGTGGGAGCCGTCGGCGTCCATCTCGACGAGGACGCCGTAGCCGTGCTCCAGGCCCCAGCGGAAGCCCGCGAGGTAGGCCGCGCCGAGGCCCTCCTTGCCCTTGCGGTGCAGCACCTGGACGTTCTCGTCCTCGGCCGCCAGCTCGTCGGCGAGCTTGCCGGTGCCGTCGGGGCTGTTGTCGTCGGCCACGAGGACGTGCGCGTCCGGAACCGCCTTGCGCACGCGGCCGACGATCGCCTTGATGTTCTCCGCCTCGTTGTAGGTCGGAATGATCACCAAAGCCGTACCGAGCGGGCCGAAGTTCCGCCCCTGGGATCCTGCCGCGAGGGTCCCGCCGCCGTCGTTCACTGCTGCCCCTTCATGTCCTGTGCGCAGGGTCCCACCTTAGTGGGCACGTCCCGCGTCGGCGTGACAGGACGTTCATATGGTGGTGTCGTTTCCCGAAGATCGGGTAGGCACACCTGTTTTCCCGCCGGCGGACGGGGACAGCGGATGGGGGCCCGGCGCCCTTCGGGCCGGCCTGGGATCCGCCGGCTGCGGATCGACCTGAAGCCGTTGTCTACTGAGCGCCCGGGCCCCACCCGGGGTCGCACCTCCCCGGCCGGCTGGAACGTCCCTCGGTTCCGCGCCGCGCTGAGCCTGGCTCCCAGTGGCGGTGCCCCGGTGCGGCACACCGTCCCTGACCCAGCGGCGCTGACACGAGTGGCCGGACGTTCTCCGGTCGGGCGTCCGGTGGTGGACCCGGCCGAACCTACCGGCCCCCTGCGGCCGCCTGTCAACAGCCGTTCGACCTGCGCGGTGTGGTTCAAACGCCTGGTCAGAGGCGAGGATGCGCAGGTCGCGCGACGGGGGCGCGGCGCATGATCGCCCGCCGCGCCGCCCGTGCAGATCACTCGCCCGGCCGTACGAAGACCGTGCGGCCGCCGACCACCGTGCGGAGACAAAGGGGCAGGTCACGGCCGGGGGTGAGGTCGGGCAGGCCGGGGGTGCCGGACCTGGGGTCGGTGGACCAGCGGGCCACGCGGTCGTCGGGGGCCTGGACGACGAGTGCGCCGGTACGCCAGACGGCGTAGTCGGCGGGGGCACCGGGCACGAGGACGCCCGCGTCGTCCCGTCCGGTCGCCCGCCAGCCGCCACGGGTGTGCGCGGTGAAGGCGGCGCGCACGGAGACGCGGTGCTCGGGGGTGTGGTGGAAGGCCGCGGCCCGGACCGTGCCCCACGGGTCCAGCGCGGTGACGGGGCTGTCGGAGCCGAAGGCGAGCGGGACGCCGGCCCGCAGCAGCGCCGCGAACGGGTTGAGCGTGCGGGCCCGGTCGGCGCCCAGGCGCTGCGCGTACATGCCGCCCTCGCCGCCCCACAGGGCGTCGAAGGCGGGCTGCACGGAGGCGGTGAGGCCGAGTTCGGCGAACGCGGCGATCGTCTCCGGGGTGACCATCTCGGCGTGCTCGACACGGTGCCGTGCGGCGCGTACGCGGGCGAGGCCGAGCTTCTCGGCCGCCGCGCGGACGCCGCCGACCACGGTGGACACGGCGGCGTCGCCGATGGCGTGGAAGCCCGCCTGGAGGCCCGCCTCGGTGCAGGCGATCACGTGGGCGGCCACCGCGCCGGCGTCGAGGTGCGCGCTGCCGGTGTGGGGGGCGTCGGCGTACGGCTCGTGCAGGCAGGCCGTGTGGGAGCCGAGGGCGCCGTCGGCGAAGAGGTCGCCCGCCGCGCCGAGCGCGCCCAGCTCGCGGGCCTTGGCGACGTCCTGCTCCGCCCAGTAGCCGACGACGCGGGGGCCGGCCTCCTCGCGGGCGAGGCGCAGCAGGCCGGTGAAGTCGTCCTCGGAGGAGATCTCCGGTCCGCCGCACTCGTGCACCGTGCCGATGCCGAGGGAGGCGGCGTGGGCGAGGGCGGCGCGCTGGGCGGCGGTGCGCTGGGCCGGGGTGACGGCGGCCAGCGCGGTGGCGCGCACGGCGTGGTGGTCGTCCCCGGTGAGCGGCCGGTCCTCGCGCGTGACGCCGCCGGCGACGAGGTCGAGCAGGGCGGTGGAGACGACGGCCGAGTGCACGTCGATGCGGCTGAGGTAGAGGGGGCGGCCGCCGGTGACCTCGTCCAGCTCCGCGCGCGTCGGGGGGCGGCCGCCGGGCCAGCGGGCGGCGTCCCAGCCGTGGCCGAGCAGCACCCGGTCCTCAGGGCGGGCGGCGGCGAACTCCCGACCCCGGGCGAGGGCGTCCTCGAGGGAGGCGGCGGCGGACAGGTCCAGGCCGGTGAGGGCGAGGCCGGTGGCCGTGGTGTGCACGTGCGCGTCCGTGAACGCCGGGGTGACCAGCGCCCCGTCGAGGTCGACCACCTCGTCGACCCCGTCGACGAAGGCGTCGGCGGCGCCCTCGGAGCCGACCCAGGCGACCTGGCCGCGCTCGACGACCATCGCGGTGGCGAAGGGGTCGGCGGGGCTGTGGACCTCGCCGCGGCGGAGCAGGACGGTGGGCGAGGGGGCGGTGCGTTCACTCATGCCCACAGTCTCGCGCGCCCCGCCTGCCACCCCACACCCAGGTCCCCTCCCACTCGCGGACGCGCGCGGGGGGATGCGGACCCGCGCGTGGCCGGGGGCGACCGGCCCTTCCAGCGGCGCCCGGCATGATCCGGTGGCGCGCCGCCCGTGCCAGGCCCACCCAAGAGGCCGACGCGCCCTGCGCAAGCCGATCCCGTTCCGCGGCACCAAGGCGCAGGGTTCCGCGCGGGACTGCCGACAGAGGCCGGGCGACTCATGGATCAGCGGCGCCCGTCCTCCCCGACCGCCGACGGCGCGCGGTGTCCGCCGTGCGCCGTCGACGCGGGCGGGCCGGGCACACCGGACGAGGCTCCCCACGTGTTGCCGCCGGCCGACGCCCGCGGGGCGCCGCACCTCGACCGGCCCGCCCGTGTCACGGGAAAGCGCTGTCCCCCGGACGTGACCGTCGGGTGGGTTCAGATGCGTGGCGGGCGGGCCTCGTACGGGGTGGAGAGGACGACCGTGGTGCGGGTCGAGACGCCTGCCAGGGAGCGCACCCGGGCGAGGAGTTCCTCGAGTTCGTGCGGGGTGGAGACGCGCACCTTGAGGATGTAGTTCTCGTCGCCCGCCACGCTGTGGCACGCCTCGATCTCGGGGACGCCGGCCAGCCGGTCCGCGATGTCGTCGGGGGCGCTGGGGTCGAACGGTTTGACCGAGATGAAGGCGGTCATCGGCAGGCCGACGGCCTCCGGATCGACCACCGCGGCATAGCCGCGGATGACCCCGCGCTGCTCCAGCCGCCGCACCCGCTGGTGCACGGCCGACGTGGACAGGCCCGTGGCCTTGCCCAGGTCCGTGTAGCTCATCCGCCCGTCCTTGACGAGCAGCTGCACGATCTGTCGATCCAGCTCCTCCATGGCGCCGAACCTACAGGGCGCTTGATCGCCCCGGATACCGGAACGGCGAGGCGGAGCGCCGGGGACGGCACCTGCGAGCGGTATGTGACGAACACCACAACCTTTACGCCGTCTCCGTGATGTTCTCGTGATTACCCCCCAGGGTCGGCGGGAAGTGCTTGCTGTGGTCGAGGCCGCAGTGCCTGAACGGCCCAGCCCGAGGGGGAGTACCCAATGCAGAGTCTTAAGCGCCCTGGCCGTACCACGTCCAAGCGGCAGCAGCCGGTCGTCGTGCCCGAGCCGGAGTACGTCGAACCCGGCACCCCGGACGACGACTCCGACGCGTACGACACGTTCGAGATGTTCCGGGTGGTGTGCCCGGACTGCTCGCAGCCCATCGCCCTCCTGGCGGACGAGGAGGTCCTGCCGGAGCACGCTCTGTGCGCCTCGCCGTGGAATCCGTTCGGGCTCACGGTCTGCGCCGGCACCGGCCGCCGCGCGTCCGAGGCCCGGCCGGCGGACGAGTCCGTCACGCCCCAGGAGCAGGACACGGCCCTGCTGCTGACGCTCCCTCAGGGGCTCGACTGGCGCACCCAGCCCTTCTCGCACGTCGGCGGGCCGGGCTCCCGCCCCGTCCGGTTCCCGGCGATGCGGCGCGACGCCGCCTGAGCGCGGACCGGCCCGAGGGTGGCGTGCTCCGCCACCCTCGTTCCCGACGACCGTCCTCCGCACGGGACACCCGTGAACGCACGCCCTATTCGGGGGGTCGGTGACCCGCCCGCCCGCTTCGGCGTTGGCCGGGCATGACGACCCCCACGTACTCGACGACCGGGCGTCAGCCCCACGTCTTCGTGCCGCCGCCCGTCGAGGCGGCCGTCGCCCCGCCGCCACAGCTCCCGGACCCGCCCATCTACCGCGAACTGATGCGGACCTGGGCGGACCGGGGCCGCATGCTGCCGGGACGGCACGACCCGGAGTGGACCCGGCTCGCCGAGCCCTGGCGGGGCCACGGCCGGTTCAGCGTGTCTCCGGCCCCGCGAGGTGGCGGGCGATGACCATGCGCTGGATCTGGTTGGTGCCCTCGACGATCTGCAGGACCTTCGCCTCGCGCATGTAGCGCTCGGCCGGGAAGTCGGCGGTGTAGCCGTAGCCGCCGAGGATCTGCACGGCGTCGGTGGCGACGCGCATCGCGGTGTCGGTGCAGTGCAGCTTGGCCATGGCGGCCTGCTTGGCGAACGGCCGGCCCGCGTCGCGCAGCCGGGCCGCCGAAAGGTACAGCGCCCGTCCGGCTTCGATCTGCGTGGCCATGTCGGCGAGCATGAAGCGCAGCCCCTGGAAGTCCGCGATGGGCCGGCCGAACTGACGCCGTTCGGTCGCGTAGCCGAGCGCCTCGTCGAGCGCCGCCTGGGCGACGCCGACGGCGCACGCGGCGATGCCGAGCCGGCCGCCGTCCAGGGCGGACAGGGCGATGGCGAAGCCCTGCCCCTCGTCGCCGATGCGGCGGGCGTCCGGGACGCGGACGCCGTCGAAGTGGACCTGGGCGGTGGGCGAGCCCTTCATGCCCATCTTCTTCTCGGGCGCGGCCGCGCCGACGCCCTCGGTGTCGGCGGGCACCAGGAAGGCGCTGATGCCGCGCGGACCCTCGGCGCCGGTGCGGGCCATGACGGTGTAGAAGTCGGCGACCCCGCCATGGGTGATCCACGCCTTGGTGCCGTCGATCACCCAGTCGTCCCCGTCGCGGGCCGCGCGGGTGCGCAGGGACGCCGCGTCGGAGCCGGAGGAGGGCTCGGAGAGGCAGTAGGCGCCGAGCAGACCGCCGCCGAGCATCGCGGGCAGGTGCTCGGCCTGCTGCTCCTTGGTCCCGAACGCGGCGAGCGGGTAGGAGGCCAGGGTGTGCACGCTGACACCGAGTGCCACGGTGAGGCGGGCCCGGGCGAGCTCCTCGAGGACCTGGAGGTAGACCTCGTACGGCTGGTCGCCGCCGCCGTATTCGGAGTCGTAGGGCAGGCCGAGCAGGCCGGACTCGGACAGCAGGGTGAACAGCTCGCGCGGGAAGCGGCCCGCTTCCTCCTCCTCGGCGGCCCTGGGGGCGACCTCGCGCTGGGCGATGTCGCGGACGAGCGAGATCAGATCCCGGGCCTCGTCCGTGGGCAGTTGCCGGTCCACCGGCTGCGGGGCGCGGTCGGGCATGGCGTCGCTCTCCTCCCTGTCGGGCACCTACGGCGTGCGCCTGGGGTGGAGGCCGCATCGCCGGGTCGTGTCAGTGCCTGGCCGATGCTCGCACTCCCGGGTCTCGGAAGCTGCTGACCAGCGGCTGTGCGCTGTGAGTATGCCCGATCGGCGGCACCGCGTCACCAGTTAACGACCGCTTACTTCGGGACGGCTTCCGCGACACCTTCCGCGCGCCGTCCGGAAGCCCTTGCCGATCACATTGGTCCGCACCATTGACCAACTGGTCTAGTCCATCTAGGGTTTCGCCCCAAACCGAGTCACCGCGTTCATGCCAAGCAACGCGGCTCCCCTCCCCCACGAGGAGACACCGGATGCCATCCCCCCACCGCCCCCGCACCCTGCGGGCGCTCGTGTCCGCCGCATGCGCCGCCGTGCTCGGCGCCGGACTGCTCGCCGGCGTGGGCACCTCGACCGCCACCGCGGCGACCTCGGCTCAGGAGGCCGCCGCCGGGTCGAAGATCGTCGGCTACTTCACCGAATGGGGCACGTACGACCGGAAGTACTACGTCAAGAACATCGAGACGTCCGGTTCCGCGGACCGGCTCACCCACATCAACTACGCCTTCGGCAACGTCACCGGCGGCAAGTGCGCCATCGGCGACTCCTACGCGGCCACCGAGCGCGCCTACACCGCCGAGGAGTCCGTCGACGGGGTCGCCGACACCTGGGACCAGCCCCTGCGCGGCACCTTCAACCAGCTCCGCGAGCTGAAGGCCGAGCATCCGGACCTCAAGGTGATCTGGTCGTTCGGCGGCTGGACCTGGTCCGGCGGCTTCGGCGAGGCCGCGAAGGACCCGGCCGCCTTCGCGCGGTCCTGCCTCGACCTCGTGGAGGACCCGCGCTGGGCCGACGTCTTCGACGGCATCGACATCGACTGGGAGTACCCGAACGCCTGCGGCGCCACCTGCGACACCAGCGGCCGGGACGCCTACCGCGAGCTGATGTCGGCGCTGCGCACCACCTTCGGCCCGGACAGCCTGGTCACCGCCGCGATCCCGGCGGACGCCACCGAGGGCGGCAAGATCGACGCGGCCGACTACGCGGGCGCGGCGCAGTACGTCGACTGGTACAACCCGATGACGTACGACTTCTTCGGCGCCTGGGACACCGCGGGACCGACCGCCCCGCACTCGCCGCTGACCTCGTACGACGGCATCCCGAAGGCGGAGTACAACAGCGCCGCCACCCTCACGAAGCTGACCGGACTGGGCGTCCCCGCGGACAAGCTGCTGCTCGGCATCGGCTTCTACGGCCGCGGCTGGACCGGCGTCACCCATGGGGAGCCCGGCGGCACCGCGACCGGGCCCGCGCCCGGCACCTACGAGGCGGGGATCGACGACTACAAGGTCCTCAAGGACAGGTGCCCGGCGACCGGCACCGTCGGCGGCACCGCCTACGCCAAGTGCGGCGAGCAGTGGTGGAGCTACGACACCCCGGCGACCGTCGCCTCCAAGACGGACTGGAAGAACCAGCAGGGTCTGGGCGGCACGTTCTTCTGGGAGCTCAGCGGCGACACCGCGGACGGCGAGCTGATCAAGGCCATCCGGTAGCGGCCGGCTGGACACGCGGGGCGGGGGTTCCACGGGGGGACTCCCGCCCCGCGCTCTCCGCCGGCGGCCGGCCGCCGGCCCTCCGTCAGCCGTCGCGGCGCGCGGCCTCCGGGGCCGGGTAGGCGGGGTCCAGTTCCTCGACGGCGCGCATGGCGCCGCCGAGCGTCTTCACCAGCAGCGCGCACATGGTCTCGCGGGGCAGTTCGGCGCGGTCGATCCAGGCCAGCACCGCGCCCTCCACGCTGCACACCCAGGCCAGCAGCGCCATGCGGGCCACCGGGGCGACGTCGGAGCGTCCGTAGGCGCCCTCGGCGATGGTCGCGACGATCGCCTCGCGCACGCCGTCCCGGACGGCGTGCACCTCGGCGTCGAAACCGACACCGCCGCTCACGATCGCGCGGTACGCGGCCTGGTTGTGCTCGGCGTAGCGCAGATAGCTGTCGATGGTGCGGTGCACCCGTTCCACGGGCGGCAGTTCGTCACCGCTCGAGGCCAGGGTCACCAGCCCGGCCACCGAGTCCTCGATGATCGCCAGGTAGTAGCCCCGCTTGGACTGGAAGTAGTAGTAGATCAGGCCCTTGGCGACCTGTGCCTGGCGCGCGATGTCGTCCATCGAGAGTGCGTCGTAGGACCGGTCGGCGAACAAGCGGCGCCCGATGGCGATGAGTTCGGCACGGCGGGCCGACGCCCGCCGGGTGGCGCGGACCGAGGGCCGCACGACGGACTGCTGGCTGGTGTTCACGGTCGAACCAGGTCTCCTGCGGGGGGCGGGACGGTCCCGCAGGAGTATGGCAGGTCGGCCCGGGCCACAGCACGGGCGGTCTGCGGAGCGGACTACAGCAGTCCCAGCTGGGTGACGAGCATCGCGAGGACCACGACGAGGGTCCAGCCGAGCACATGCTCGAGGATCTTCGGGCCGTCCTCGCGGGGGCCGCCGGTACGGGCACGGGTGACGGTGGCTGCGTTCGCGGTCATGACTTCTACCTGGTCTCGGTGGTGGCCGGTCCCCCCCAGGGACGTCGTCCACCTTGCCACCGGAAACGGCCGGTGCCGCCGAGAGGTTGCTCACACGCGGCGGACCCCGGACGCACCGGGGCCCGCCGCTGGTGCCGGCTCAGCGCACGCCCACCGCCGCGAGCGCCTTGCGCTGGCGCGGGGTCGGCCGCGCCGGGAAGTACAGGTAGCAGACGCCGCCGGTGCCGGAGACGACCTTCCCGGAGGCGTTGTAGCGCTTGGTCCTCAGCCAGATGTTCTCCCATTCGCGCCGCTGGTAGATCCGGCGCACGGCCTCGTTGTCGTCCGAGGCCGGGTCGTTGGCGATCACGTCGCCGTCGGCAGTGAAGCCGATCACGGTCATCAGGTGCCCGGAGGTGCCGTAGCCCGCGCCCGTCAGCTCCTCCTTGAGGAACGACTGGGAGGTGATGGCCGGGATGCCCGCCGCGATCAGCGTCTCCAGGTCGGTGAGGGACCTCAGCCGGGTGACGACGCCCTGCAGGCCGGGGAAGGTCGCCGCATAGGCCGCGTTGAACGGCCAGTTGCCGCAGCCCGCGTACTGGTGGTCGTAGGTGTGGCGGGCCGCGTGGCAGATCTGCGGGTCGGCGTAGGAGGGATCGACCCAGGAGAGCTGCTCCTCGGAGAGCCGGCCGCCCCAGTACTCGATGATCATCTGCGAGGAGGTGGGGCTGCACCAGGCCTCGCCGCCGTTGTCGTACTCCGGGTACTGGCCCTTGTGGATCTCCTGCGAGTAGCGCGGGACGACCAGTTCCCGGGCGAGGCCGGGCTCGGAGGCGGGGACGGTGAACCTGTCGGGGACGTCGGAGCCCATCAGGCCGGCCCGCCACACGGTCGGGGTGAGGCGGGTGCCGGGGCGGCGGTACAGGGTGAGGCGCAGCCGGGCGGAGGTGAGGCGCAGGCCCGAGGCCGCGTCGTCGACGGCGAGGGTGTCCGTCCAGACGCTGCTCCTCCCGTCGCTCTGGTCGTCCACCGAGGTGCGCAGGATGTCCCCGTCGCCGGCCGCCCAGCGGCCCATCACGTACCAGGGGGTGTCCGTGCCGTCGGAGTAGGTGCCCTTCAGCTCGATCTGGAGCCAGGTGCCCTCGGGGGTGTGCGCGTTCCAGGAGGCGATCGCCTCGGTGGCCGGGACCGCGAGGCGGTGGACGGGCGAGGTCCAGGTCGCGTACTCGTAGGCGGCCGTGCGTCCGGTGTGCGGGTCGGTGTAGTCCGTGGTGCCGGCGGGCTTGGCGAGGACCAGGCCGGGGCGGGCGCCGGCGACAGCGCGGGTGCCGGCGGCGGTGCCTGCGCGCCAGTCGGTGTAGGTGGTCCAGGCCCGGTTGTCGACGGTGCGGGCGGCGGCGCGCCCGGATCCGGTGGGCCGGGTGGCGACGGTGGCCGGGGCGGCCGCGGACGCCGGTCCCGCCCCTCCGGCGACGGCTGCGACGACGGCCGCGGCCAGGAGGGTTCTGCGGGACGGCAGTTCGGCTCTGCTCATGGGTGGGGGACCCCCAGGTGTCGGAGTCGGGACAAGGCCAGTGCACGGCCGCCGGACGGTGTGCGTCCGCCGGGTGGAGCGGGTGTGGGCCCCACTATGAACGCAGCCGGGCGGGTCCTGCCAGCACCCTGGCCGTGCGGTGCGGACCAACATGGGACTCGACCAATGTCGGAAGCGCCGCAGGTGGGCGGTGGCCCCCGCCTTGGGCCGGGCCGGGAGCGCGGGCCCTAGAGTGCTCCCGTCCGTACTCCCCCACAGCCCCGGGAACCCGCCATTCACACCCTCGCCTCCCGCATCCTGCGGCTTCCGCCCTCGTGCGGTCCGGTGCGGCTCGTCGCCGTCGACGGACACGCCGGGTCCGGGAAGTCGACCTTCGCCGGGCTGCTCGCCGGTGCGCTCGGCGGTGCCCCGGTGCTGCACCTCGACGACATCGCCCACCATGACGAACTGTTCGACTGGACCGGACGGCTGCTCGGCGAGGTGATCGGCCCGCTCGCCCGGGGCGAGTCGGCGCGCTACGCCCCCTACGACTGGCGCGCCCGCCGCCCCGGCCCGCCGCGTGCTCTGCCGGCCGCCCCCGTGGTCGTGATGGAGGGCGTGGGCGCGGGGCGTCGGGCGCTGCGCCCGCATCTGGCGCTGCTGCTCTGGATGGACCTGCCCCCTGAGGAGTCCTGGGCGCGCGGGCGGGCCCGGGACGGTGAGGAGCAGCGGGAGTTCTGGGACGGATGGACGGGGGCGGAGCGCGAGCACTTCGCCGATGACCCTTCGCGCCCCTTCGCACATCTGCTGGTGCGGCAGCGACAGGAGGGATACGAGCTGGTCGCCGGGCCTGCCGGGACCGGTGAGGCACCCTGCCCGCTCACGTAGAGTGACGAGTCATCCGCAATGTGGTGAACCCGTGAAGAGCGGTCCCGGACAAGTTGCCGCAGTACCCCAACTCCGCTTGACCGAGGGCCCGTACAGGTCTTACGTTCTCAATGTGCGGCCCTTCGGGAGCCGCCCGCAGACACGAAGCCCCCGGTTGTTCCCCCGTGATCGGGGGCTTCGTTCTGCCCTTTTCGCATTTTCCGGGCGCACAGTGGCATATGACGATCACCCTCGGTGAGGGAGCGTGCGCCGCGCCCCTCCCACGCGCCCCGTGTTCCCCCTGCACGGCACCCTGGGGACGTGACGCCACCGCAGGTACGATGCCCTCGGTGCGACCGGCGGACGATGCGTCGCGCACCTTGCAACTCCGGTCCGCGGCACGGCGGTTCGACCACAGGGGGCCGGCGGCCGAGGGCCGGCCGGCACACCGACGGGGGCACGGTTCGTGGGGGACGTGATGGACTTCGGCACGCAGGGCCCGCAGGCCCCGGCCGACCTCGCCTGGCTGCGAGGCGTGGACGCCTACACCATGGGCGCCTATCCGCAGGCGGAGGAGGAGTTCCGGACCGCGGTGCGGATCGACCCCGGGATGGCCGACGGCTGGCTCGGACTGCACGCGCTGCGCGTGGACACGACGACCGCGCTGCTGAGGATGTACCGCCACCGCGACCGCTTCGGCGAACAGCGCACCCGGCACCGGCGCACCCTCAACTCCTGGTACTGGCTGGGCTGGTGGGTTCAGCCCGTGCTGGAGAGCCCCCGGGACCTGCTGCTCGCCCACGCCTCCCACTGGCTGGACGGCCGCCACGTCCCCGAGCTGGACCAGGCGCTCGCCGGACTGCCCCCGGTGGACACCGACCCGCAGGTCCGCTTCCTGCACGCCTGCCGTGCCTACCTGGTCAAGGACTGGGAGCAGCTGGTCCGGCACACCGACCCGCTCGTCGACGACCCGGTGCTGGGCATCGAGGCCGGCCTGTTCGGCGGCATGGCCCGGGTGCGCCTGGAGATGTACGGACAGGCCGAACCGCTGCTGTCGGCGGCCCTGATGCGCTGTCGCAGCGAGCAGCCGCAGCGCAAGGAGCTGCGCTACTGGCTGGCCCGCGCCCACGAGGGCACCGGCCGCAGCGCCGCCGCCCTCCCCCTGTACCGGGCCGTGCACCGCGTCGACCCCGCCTTCATGGACACCTCGGCCCGGCTCGCCGCGATCGCCGAGGGCGACGGCTACGACGACTCCGCCGACCTCGCCGCGATCACCCTCACCGGCGTCGGTCAGGACATGATCGACGGCCCGGACACGCTGGACCCGCTGTTCGGCGCCGAGGGGCGTGATCTGCGGCTGTCCGATCCCGAGCCGCCGCCCTCCTCCCTGTCCTCGCTCGGCGGTCCGGGGGCGCGCGAGCGGGCCGGCAGCCCGGCGTCGCCGCTGCCGTCCGGTCCCACCGACCCGGCGTTACTGGAGGAGGCGCTCGCGGAGCTGGAGCGCATGGTCGGTCTGGAGCCGGTGAAGCGCCAGGTCAAGGCGTTGTCGGCGCAGTTGAACATGGCGCGGCTGCGGACCGGGCAGGGACTGCCGGTGCAGCCCCCGAAGCGGCACTTCGTCTTCTCCGGACCGTCCGGCACCGGCAAGACGACGGTCGCCCGGATCCTCGGCCGGGTCTTCTACGCCCTCGGGCTGCTCGGCGGCGACCACCTGGTGGAGGCCCAGCGGGCGGACCTGGTCGGCGAGTACCTGGGGCAGACCGCGGTGAAGGCCAACGAGCTGATCGACTCCGCGCTCGGCGGGGTGCTCTTCGTCGACGAGGCGTACTCGCTCTCCAACTCCGGATACGGCAAGGGCGACGCGTACGGCGACGAGGCGCTGCAGGTGCTGCTGAAGCGGGCGGAGGACAACCGGGACCACCTGGTGGTGATCCTCGCCGGCTACCCGGAGGGCATGGACCGGCTGCTGGCCGCCAACCCCGGGCTGTCGTCCCGGTTCACCACCCGGGTGGACTTCCCCTCGTACCGGCCGCTGGAGCTGACCGCGATCGGCGAGGTGCTGGCGGCGGAGAACGGCGACGTGTGGGACGAGGAGGCCGTGGACGAGCTGCGGTCGATCGCCGGGCATGTGGTGGACCAGGGCTGGATCGACGAACTGGGCAACGGGCGTTTCCTGCGCACCCTGTACGAGAAGAGCTGCGCCTACCGGGACCTCAGGCTGTCGGGATACCCGGGCCCGCTGTCCCGGGAGGACCTGGCGACGCTGCGCCTGCCGGACCTGATGCAGGCGTACGGGGAGGTGTTGTCCGGGCGGGGCCCGTCGGACCCGTCGGGGCCGTGAGACCCCGACGGGCGTGTCGACGAGGGCGGCCGGGGCCGCCCGCGGTCAGGTGGCCATCGCCTCCTCGGGGGTCCCGCTCGCCCGCTGCGGGGTGAGCGTCACCTCGCGGTGGGCGGGGTCGCGGACCTCGCCCACCAGCAGCTCCAGGACGTCCTCCAGGGCCACCAGGCCCAGCACCTTCCCGGAGGCGTCCGACACCTGGGCCAGGTGGGTGGCCGCGCGGCGCATCACCGTCAGGGCGTCGTCCAGCGGGAGTTCCGGACGCAGGGTCGTCATGGGCCGCCACAGGTGCTGCGGGACGGCGCGGTCGGTGTCCTCCAGGTCCAGCACGTCCTTGACATGCAGGTAGCCCATGAAGGCACCGCTCTCCGCGGCCACCGGGAAGCGCGAGTACCCGGTACGGGCGGTCAGCTCCACGATCTGCCCCGGGGTGACCGCGGGGGTGACCGTCACGAGGGACTCGCGGCGCAGCAGGACGTCCGTCACCGGGCGCGAGCCCAGCTCCAGCGCGTCCTCCAGGCGCTCGGCCTCCTCGGGGTCGAGCAGGCCCGCCTGCCCGGCGTCCTCGACCAGCCGGTTGAGCTGCTCGCTGGTGAAGACGGCCTCGACCTCGTCCTTGGGCTCCACCCGGAAGAGCCGCAGGATGCCCTGGGCCAAGGCGCCGAGGGTGACGGTGACCGGCTTGCACAGGCGGGCGAACCAGACCAGGCCGGGGCTCAGCCACAGGGCCGCCTTCTCGGGGGCCGCCATCGCCAGGTTCTTGGGCACCATCTCGCCGATGACCAGGTGGAAGAAGATCACGGCGGCGAGCGCGATGACGTAGCCGAGCGGGTGGATCACGCCGTGCGGGAGGTGCATCCACGTGAACACCGGCTCCAGCAGCCGGGCGACGGTCGGTTCGGCGACCGCGCCCAGGGTGAGCGAGCAGACGGTGATGCCGAACTGGGCGGCCGCCATCATCTGCGGCAGATGCTCCAGGCCGTACAGCACCTGGCGGGCGCGGCTGGTGCCGAGCGGCTCGATCTGGCTGCGGCGGACCGACACCAGGGCGAACTCGGCGCCGACGAAGAAGCCGTTGGCCAGCACCAGGAGGGCGGCGAACAGCAGGTGCAGGACGCTCATCGGGCCGCCTCCGCCAGAGGGAGCCGCGCGGTGCGGACCAGGCGGACCCGTTCCGCACGGTAGTGGCCCACGCGGCGCACGGAAAGCCGCCAGCCGGCCAGGTCGGCGCGGTCCCCGACGGCCGGGATCCGGCCGAGCAGATCGGCGACCAGCCCGGCGACCGTCTCGTACGGGCCCTCGGGGACCTCCAGCCCTATGCGGCGCAGGATGTCGACCCGGGCGCCCCCGTCGACGTCCCAGGCGGGGTTGCCGTCCTCGGGCGGGGCCGGGGCGAGTTCGGGCACGTCCTGCCCGTCGTGCTCGTCGCGCACCTCGCCGACGATCTCCTCGACGATGTCCTCGAGGGTGACCACGCCGGCGGTGCCGCCGTACTCGTCGACGACGACCGCGATGGGCTGCTCGCTGCGCAGCCGGGCGAGCAGCGGGCGCACCGGCAGGGTCTCGGGGACCAGCAGCGCCGGGCGGGCGATGCGGCCCACCGGGGTGCGCAGCCGTTCGTGCGCGGGGACAGCGAGGGCGTCCTTGAGGTGGACCATGCCGGCGATCTCGTCGATCCGCTCCCGGTACACGGGGAAGCGGGACAGGCCGGTGGCGCGGGTCAGGTTGACCACGTCCTCGGCCGTCGCGGACGCCTGCAGGGCGCTGACCCGCACGCGCGGGGTCATGACGTGCTGGGCGGTCAGCTCGCCCAGGGACAGGGTGCGGACGAAGAGGTCCGCCGTGTCCTGCTCCAGGGCGCCCGCACGGGCCGAATGCCGGGCCAGGGAAACCAGTTCGCCCGGGGTGCGGGCGGAGGCGAGTTCCTCGGCGGGCTCGATGCCCAGGGCCCGCACCAGACGGTTGGCCACGGCGTTCAGCCCGGCGATGACCGGGTGGAACAGGCGGGCGAAGGCGTGCTGCGGGCCGGCGACGAAGCGCGCGACCTGCATCGGCCGGGACACCGCCCAGTTCTTCGGCACGAGTTCGCCGATCACCATCTGCACGGCGGACGCGAGCAGCATGCCGATCACCACGGACACGCCGGGGACCGCGCCCTGGGGCGTGCCGAGGCCGGTGAGCGGGCCGTGCAGCAGTTCCGCCAGGGCCGGTTCGGCGAGCATGCCGACGACGAGGGAGGTGATGGTGATGCCGAGCTGGGTGCCGGACAGCTGGAACGACAGCTCGCGCAGGGACGCGACGACGCGCCGGGCGCGCCGGTCGCCGCCTGCGGCGGCCTGTTCGGCGTCCGCCCGCTCGACGGTGACCAGGCCGAACTCGGCGGCCACGAAGAAGCCGTTGGCCAGGATCAGCAGGAAGGCGGCTGCGAGAAGCAGCGCAGGGGTGCTCATGATGCCGCCGCCTCCGCATGCGCGCGCACCCGGGAACCCGGATGAGCGCTATGTCGGCAGGGGGCGGCGCAGGTACTGCAGGACGATCCGTCCATCGCCGGAGAGGGTCACTCCTCGGATAGCTGGGGCCCCTGGGCACCGGGCGGGGCGACAGGGGCGGAGGCGTTGTCGGCGCGCCTCCGCCCAACAGATTAATCAAGACGGGGGCGACTGCGGCAGGTGCGCGGTGCCCGGACGGGCGACGGCCGGTGGCGCCGGGTCAGTCCCGGGCGGCGCCGGCCTCGGGCGCGGAGTGCGCCTCGGCGAGGGCCCGCAGGGCCCGTGCGTCGGCGACGGCCCGTTGCCGGGCCATGCCGGGCTGGATGCCGAGCACGGGCATGCTGGTGCCGTCGCTGAGGTCGAGGAAGACCCAGGGATCACCCGAGCGGAGGTTCACCTGAAGGATCTCCGGCCAGGCCAGGCGGCGCCGGTTCACGATGTTGACGACCGTGACGCCCGTCTCGTCGGCGACGACCTTCGGCCGGGCCAGCAGGAACAGCACACCGGCCAGCAGGGCGGCGGTGAACACGAAGCTGATCCGCTCCCCCGGGCCGAGCCCGGACAGCAGCAGCCCGATCAGACTGACGACGACGAACAGCGCGGCGCCCGCGGTGAGGAGCACCGCGCGGGTGACGCCCGGCCGGAAGGTGACGGGCAGTTCGGGCATCCGTGTGTCGGACATGGCGGTCCTCCCCGGCCCCGTCAGAGGCGGCAGGCGTGGATGGCCGTGGTGAGGATGGCGCGGGCCCCGATGTCGTACAGGTCGTCCATGATCCGCTGCGCCTCCTTGGAGGGGACCATCGCCCGGACGGCGACCCAGCCCTCGTTGTGCAGGGGCGACACGGTCGGGGACTCCAGGCCGGGGGTCAGCGCGACGGCCTTCTCCAGCTGCTCTACCCGGCAGTCGTAGTCCATCATCACGTACGTGCGGGCGACCAGGACGCCCTGCAGGCGGCGCAGGAACTGCTGCACCTTGGGCTCCTCGCCGTCGGCGCCGGTGGTGGGGGTCCCCCCGGGCGAGTGTGTTCGAGCCCGGGGGAGGATCACCACGGCCTCGGACGTCATGATCGGCTCGCCGACGACCTCGAGGCCGGCGTTGCGCAGGGAGGTGCCGGTCTCGACGACGTCCGCGATGACCTCGGCGACACCGAGCTGGATGGCGGTCTCGACCGCGCCGTCGAGGTGGACGACGGACGCGTCGATGCCGTGCTCCGCGAGGTGCGCGGCGACGATGCCCTCGTAGGAGGTGGCGACGGTCGTGCCGGCCAGGTCCGCGGCGGTGGTGACGGTGCCGGGCTTGGCGGCGTAGCGGAAGGTGGAGCGGGCGAAGCCCAGCGGGAGGATCTCCTCGGCGTCGGCGCCGGAGTCGATCAGCAGGTCACGGCCGGTGATGCCGATGTCCAGCCGGCCGGAGGCGACGTAGATCGCGATGTCGCGGGGGCGGAGGTAGAAGAACTCCACCTCGTTGACCGGGTCGACGATCCGCAGTTCCTTGGACTCCCGCCGCTGCTGGTAGCCGGCCTCATGCAGCATCTCCGCCGCAGGGCCGGACAGGGAACCCTTGTTGGGGACGGCGATGCGCAGCATGAGGTCGGCTTCCTTTGCGTGAAAAAAGGGGGCGGGGCTCGAACGGGGATGTCTTACAGGTGGGCGTAGACGTCGTCGAGGGAGATGCCGCGGGCGACCATCATCACCTGGACGTGGTACAGCAGCTGCGAGATCTCCTCGGCGGCCGCCTCCTTGCCCTCGTACTCGGCGGCCATCCAGACCTCGGCGGCCTCTTCGACGACCTTCTTGCCGATGGCATGGACGCCCTTGTCCACCAGCTCGGCGGTGCGGGAGGTGGCGGGGTCCCCGTGGGCGGCCTTGTGCTGGAGCTCGGTGAAGAGCTCCTCGAACGTCTTCTTGGACATGGTGGTCCTTACCCTACGCGGTGACGGGGACTGCTCACCGCCAGGGTTCGGACACCGAGCGCAGGCAGGCGGCGGTGGCGACGGCCGCGGTGACCGCCTCGTGCCCCTTGTCCTCGCGGGAGCCGGGCAGTCCGGCCCGGTCCAGGGCCTGCTGCTCGTCGTCGCAGGTGAGCAGGCCGAAGCCGACGGGGACGCCGGTGTCGACGGACACCTGGGTGAGCCCCTGGGTGACGCCCTGGCACACGTACTCGAAGTGCGGTGTGCCGCCCCGGATGACGACGCCGAGGGCGACGATCGCGTCGTACCCCCGGCCGGCCAGCACCTTGGCGACGACGGGCAGTTCCCAGCTGCCGGGGACCCGGAGCAGGGTCGGCTCGTCGATGCCCAGGTCGTGCAGGGCGCGCAGGGCGCCGTCGACCAGTCCGTCCATCACCTTCTCGTGCCACTGTGCCGCGACGACGGCGACCCGCAGGTCACCCACATTGCGTACGGTCAGTTCCGGTGCACCCTTGCCGCTCACGTCTCTCCTCGTGGTTCTCGTTACTGGTTGCCGCAGGCGGGCACGGTCGGCGTGTCCAGCCAGGGCAGGTCGTGGCCCATCCGGTCCCGCTTGGTGCGCAGGTAACGGAGGTTGTGCTCGCTCGCGGTGATCGGCATCGGCTCGCGCCGGACGACGTCGATGCCGTGGCGGGCGAGCGCGTCGGACTTGTCGGGGTTGTTGGTCAGCAGGCGGACGCTGCGGACGCCGAGGTCGGCGAGGATCTGCGCGCCGGCGCCGTAGTCGCGGGCGTCGGCGGGCAGACCGAGTTCCAGGTTGGCGTCGAGGGTGTCCCGGCCGCGCTCCTGGAGTTCGTAGGCGCGCAGTTTGGACATCAGGCCGATGCCGCGTCCCTCGTGGCCGCGCAGGTAGACGACCACGCCCCGGCCCTCCTCCTGGATGCGGTCCAGGGAGGCGTCCAACTGAGGGCCGCAGTCGCAGCGCTGGGAGCCGAAGACGTCACCGGTGAGGCACTCGGAGTGCATCCGGACGAGGACGTCCTCGCCGTCGCCGATGTCGCCGTGCACCAGGGCGACGTGCTCGACGCCGTCGACGGTGGAGCGGAAGCCGAACGCGGTGAAGGTGCCGTGGGCGGTGGGCAGCCGGACCTCGGCCTCGCGGCGCACGGTCGGCTCGGCGGAGCGGCGGTAGGCGATCAAATCCTCGATGGAGATGATCGACAGGCCGTGCTTGCGGGCGAAGGGGACCAGCTCGGGCAGGCGCAGCATGCGGCCGTCCTCGCCGGCGATCTCCACGATGGCGCCGGCCGGGCGCAGTCCCGCGAGGCGGGCCAGGTCGACGGCGGCCTCGGTGTGGCCGTCGCGCTCGAGCACGCCGCCGGGGCGGGCGCGCAGCGGGAAGATGTGGCCGGGGCGGACGAAGTCGTCCGGTGCGGCGGTGCCGCCGGCCAGCAGCCGGAGCGTGGTGGCGCGGTCCGAGGCGGAGATGCCGGTGGTGACGCCGTGGGCGGCGGAGGCGTCCACGGTGACGGTGAACGCGGTCCGCATCGACTCGGTGTTCTGCGCCACCATCTGGGGGATCCGCAGCCGGTCCAGTTCCTCGCCGTCCATGGGTGCGCAGATCATGCCGCGGCACTCGGTCATCATGAAGGCGACGATCTCCTCCGTCACCATCTCCGCGGCGACGATCAGGTCGCCCTCGTTCTCGCGGTTCTCGTCGTCGACGACCACCACGGGCCGGCCGGCGGCGATGTCGGAGATCGCCTGCTCGACGGGGTCGAGCCCAGGTCGAGGTTTTCGGTGCTGTACAGGATCGGCGGGATCGAGGAGGTGGCGCGACGGGGGTCCCCCCAAGCCTTCCGCTCCGGGGGAGCCTCGTTCGGGGTGGTGGCGGGTGACGGGTGGGCGCTCATGCCGGCGCTCCTTCCAGTGCGGGCCGCGCGTCGCGGGAGCGCAGCCACCAGTCGCGCATGCCCCACATGACCAGCGCGCCGTAGATGACGTAGACGAAGCCGGAGAAGGCGAAGCCGTTGGCGAAGTTCAGCGGGACGCCGACGAGGTCGACCAGCAGCCAGGCGAACCAGAACTCGACCATGCCGCGGGCCTGGGCGTACATGGCGACGACCGTGCCGACGAAGATGTACGCGTCCGGCCAGGGTCCAGGACAGGGACGGGTAGGCGGTGAAGAGTCCGCCGACGGCGAGGGTGCCGACGGCCGCCCCGGCGAGCAGCACGCCCCGCTCCCGCCAGGTCGCGAACCGTACGGCGACGCTGCCGTCCTGCGCCTGCCGCCGGCCGCGATTCCACTGCCGGAAGCCCCAGGCGGCGACGAGCATGACGACGATCTGCTTGCCGGCGCTGCCGGAGAGGTGGGCGGTGGCGAACGCCGTGAACAGGATGAGCCCGGAGAGGAACTGGGCGGGCCAGGTCCACAGGGAGCGGCGCCAGCCGAGGGCGAGGGCGATCAGGCCGATCACGTTGCCGATCATGTCCGACCACTTGATGTGCTGGTCGAACAGGGTGAAGGCCTCGGAGTTGAGCCAGTTCACCGGGAGCCCCCCTCATCGGTGACGCGGTCGCCGAGCATCCGCTCGACGTACTTGGCGATGACGTCCACCTCGAGGTTGACCGGGTCGCCGGGCTTCTTGATGCCGAGGGTGGTCAGGGCGAGGGTGGTGGGGATGAGGCTCACCGTGAAGTGGTCCCGGCCGGCGTCGACGACGGTGAGGCTGATGCCGTCGACGGTGATGGAACCCTTCTCCACGACGTAGCGGCTCAGGTCCGCGGGGAGGGAGATCTTCACGATCTCCCAGTGCTCGGACGGGGTCCGGTCGAGGATCTCGCCGGTGCCGTCGACGTGGCCCTGCACGATGTGGCCGCCGAGGCGGTCGCCGACGGCCGTGGGCCGCTCCAGGTTGACGCGGGAGCCGACGGCGAGGGCGCCGAGGCTGGAGCGCCGGAGGGTCTCCGCCATGACGTCGGCGGTGAACTCGTCGCCCTCGTGCTCCACGACGGTGAGGCAGACGCCGTTGACGGCGATGGAGTCTCCGTGCCGGGCGCCGTCGGTGACGACGGGGCCTCGCAGCCGGAAGCGACAGGCGTCGTCGAGGGTCTCGACGGCCGTGACCTGGCCCAGCTCTTCGACGATTCCGGTGAACACTTCCCGGGTCCTCCTGCCTCTTCGGGCACGGACTCCGGGGCTGTCGATGACGACAGAATCACGGGCGAGGACACCGGGAGCGACGCCGGACGGAGTCCGCCCGACAAAGGCGAACCGGTACGGCGGCGCGCATGGATGCCCGCCCGCCGCGCACTGCCTCCCATCCGGACTTTAACCGTCGGTCCAGGAATTTCACCTGGTCAACCGGCCGCTGGAGGCGACCGGGTCGCGGACTGTAACCGCCGGTTCGGACTTTCACCGACCCCGGAGTGCGCTGCTACTGGTACAGGCCCAGTGTGCCACGGCCGGGAGTCGGCCACGCGGGTGAGTGGTGTGGAGTGGGTCACACGGGGCGACAAGAGGTCAACCGAGGGTCGCATGGCGCTCAACTGCCGCTAGAGTGCGCCCCCTTGGCCCTCCGTTCACCCGCGCGAGTGGTCCATACCTATTGACCGTGGTGGTCTAGTCCTCTTAGGGTCCGAGCCACCTTCCGTGGAGAACAGGGGGACCGGGGACCCCGCCGGCGCTCCTTCCCAGAACCGGTCCGGCGGCGGTGACGACGGCCCTTGCCCGCCGCCGGGCCTCACCACCGTGCGGATGCGCCCGGTGGCGGACCCGGCGAAGCTGGATCCGGTACGGCGCCGCCGCACGGAAGGCGTCGGCACCGGCCCGGGCGATGTCACATCCGGCGACGGCCGGCGCGTCCAGGTCGGCGAGGGGCGCCCTTCGGAGGGCGCCGGACGTCCGAAGGGGCTGAACAGCATGAGCACGATCCTGGTGACCGGCGGAAGCGGAACCCTCGGCCGGCATGTCACCGACCGGCTGCGGACGGACGGCCATGAGGTGCGGGTGCTCAGCCGGCACACGCGGCCCTACGCGGTCGACCTGCGTGAGGGCGGTAGCGGTCTGGACCGGGCCGTGGACGGGGCGGACACGGTCGTGCACTGCGCGACCTCGGCGCGCGGCGGCGACGAGAAGGCCGCGCGGAACCTGATCGCCGCCGCGCGGCGGGCCGGGGTGGGGCACCTCGTCTACATCTCGATCGTCGGTGTCGACCGGGTGCCGTACCCCTATTACCGGACCAAGCTGGCGGTGGAGCGGCTGGTCGAGGACTCCGGGACCGGCTTCACGGTGCTGCGTGCCACCCAGTTCCACGACCTGGTGTTCCGGGTGCTGCGGGGCCTGGCGAAGTCACCGGTCGTGCCGCTGCCCGCGCGGGTGAAGGACCAGCCGGTGGAGGTCACGGAGGTCGCGGAGCGCCTGGCCCAGCTGGCCCAGGGCACGCCGGTGGGCCGCGCGGAGGACATGGGCGGGCCCGAGGTACGCACCTTCGACTCCCTGGCACGCGCCTATCTCCGGGCCGCGGGGCGTCGGCGCGCGGTGGTGAAGGTCCCGCTGCGCGGCGCGGCGTACGACGCGTTCCGTGCCGGCGGCCACCTCGCCCCGCAACACGCGGTGGGCATCCGCACCTTCGACGAGTACCTCACCACCCGCTTCGACGGGGGCGGTGCGCGCCGGTAGACGCAGTGGGCGGCCGGACCGGGGACGGCAGAGGGCACCGCTTCCCCGCCGGCGCCGCCCGGCCCCCGTCAGTGCCCGGGTGTCCCGAAGAGTTCGTCCTGGGCTCGGTCGCGGGCGGTGAGCAGGGCGCCCCGGAGCACCGCTCCCCCGCCCAGGGTGCTGGGCCGTACGTCGACCGGGAGCGGGGACATCGCGGTCAGGCGCTCGTGCACCCGCGCGGCCAGCGCCTCGCCGCCGGCCTGTCCGACCTCGCCGCCCAGGACCACGCACCCGGGGTCCAGGAGCGCCACCACCGAGGCGACGCCCACCGCGGTCCGGTCTGCCAGGACGTCGAGGAAGCCCTCCTCCGCCGCGCCGGGGCGCGCCGCCGCGACGGCAGCCCGCACCGCGCCGGCCGCCTCCGACTCGGCCCCGGGCCCGGCGGCGACACCGTGCTCGCTCGCGAGGCGCGCGACCGCCTCGGCGCCGACCAGGGAGTGGAAGCCGCCCGCGCAGTCGGTCGCGGAGGGCAGCCCCCGCGTGCCCGGGACCGGGAGGAAACCGATCTCGCCGGTGCCGCCGGAAGCACCCCGGCGCAGGGTGCCGTCGAGGATCACAGCCGCGCCTGTCCCGTGGCCCAGCCACAGCAGGACGAAGGTGTCCCGGTCGCGGGCGGCGCCGTCGCGCTGCTCGGCGAGGGCGGCCAGGTTGGTCTCGTTCTCCACGCTGACCCGGGCCTCGGGCAGCCGTTCCTGAAGGGCGGCGACCAGGCGCCGGTGCCACTCGGGCAGGCTCGTGGAGTCGCGCAGTTCGCCGCTGGCCGGGTCGATGAGGCCGGGCGCGCCGATCCCCACGGTGTGCAGCCGGTCGGCGCCGGCCTCCTTGGCCGTCCGCTCGACCAAGGCGACCGCCTGCTCGACGGCCGGGCCGGTGCCGACGTCGTCGGTGATGGGCAGCGAGGCCTCGGCCAGGACCCCGCCGACGAGGTCGGAGACGACCACGGCGACGCCCTCCGTGCGGACGTCGAGGGCGGCCAGGTGGGCGCGGCCGGCGACGATGCCGTACAGCTTGGCGTTGGGGCCGCGGCGCTGGGCGCGGGCCTCCCCCGCGACCTCGATCAGACCGGCCGCGGTGAGGCGTTCGACCAGGTCGGCGACGGTGGGCCGGGACAGTCCGGTGAGCTGTTTCAGCTGCCCTGCGGTGAGCGGGCCCTCTCGCTGGAGCAGGCGCAGGGCGAGCCGGTCGTTGATGGCTCGGGCGGTGCTCGGGGATGCGGCCATGCCGGGATCCTTCCAGATCGGCGGGCCCGGCCGGCGGGTGCCGTGCCCCGGGATACCCCGTTTCTTTCAGGCAGGGTTCCTGATAGTTTACGGCGGCGCACACGACAGCGGAGAACCGGGAGGGGCGGGTCGATGAGTGCAGTGATCCACACACGGCATGAGGTGGGACGGGCGCGGTACGCCGTCGCGGCCGTGTTCGCGGTGCACGGCGCCGTCACCGGTTCCTTCGCCACCCGCGTGCCGTGGATCCAGGACCACGCCGGAGTCAGCGCCGGGCAGTTGGGCCTGGCGCTGGCCTTCCCCGCGCTCGGCGCGTCCCTGGCGATGCCGCTCGCGGGAGGCATCACCCACCGCTTCGGCGCCCGTAACGCGCTGCGCGGCCTGCTCGCGCTGTGGACGCTCGCGCTCGTGCTGCCGTCGGCCGCCCCGAACATGCTCACGCTGTGCCTGGCCCTGTTCGTCTTCGGCGCCACGGCGGGCATGTCGGACGTGGCGATGAACGCCCTCGGCGTCGAGGTGGAGAACCGCCTCGACAAATCGATCATGTCGGGCCTGCACGGCATGTGGAGCGTCGGCGCCGTCGTCGGCTCGGCGGCCGGCACGCTCGCCGCGCACATCGGCGCGGACGCCCGGCTGCACCACGCGCTGGCGGCCGCCGTGCTGACGGTCGCGGGCTTCGCGGCCTGCGGCTGGGTGCTCGACCTTCAGCCGACCGAGGACGAGGACCCGCCGCCCCGCTTCGCCCTGCCGCCCCGCTCGGCGCTGCTCATCGGCGCGATCGGCTTCTGCGCGGTGTTCGCCGAGGGGGCGAGCCTGGACTGGTCGGCGGTCTACCTGCGCGACCAGTTGGAGACCTCGGCGGGTCTCGCGGCGGCCTGCACCACCGGGTTCACCCTCACCATGGCGGTCGCCCGCATCGCGGGCGACCGGGTGGTGGACCGCTACGGCGCGGTGCGCACCGTCCGCGCCGGCGGCGTGGTCGCCCTCCTCGGCGGCCTGCTGATCGTGTTCGCCGGGCACCCGGCCGTGGCGATGGGCGGGTTCGCGCTGATGGGGCTCGGCATCGCGGTGGTCGTGCCGCTGTGCTTCGCCGCCGCCGGGCGCAGCGGCTCCAATCCGAGCCTGGCCATCGCGGGCGTGGCGACCATCACCTACACCTCGGGGCTGATCGCCCCGAGCGCGATCGGCATGCTGGCCCAGGCGACCAGCCTGGTGGTGTCGTTCGCGCTGGTGACGGTGCTGACGTGCGGCATCGCGGGCTTCGCCGGGGTGCTGCGCGCGGGTGACCGGGTGAAGGTCACGCGTCCGGACGCAGCAGTTCCCGAGCCGCGTTCCTGAAGCCCTCGGTCCAGGGCGCCGGGCGCAGGGTCGTGGCGTCGAGCCGCACCAGTACCCGGCTGCCCCGGGCGTAGGTCACCGAGCCGTCCGCCGAGCAGAACCGGAAGGCGTAGGTGAGCCCGGTGGTGCCGAGCCGGTCCAGCCACAGGTGGACGGTGTAGGGGCCGGGCCGGGTCACCGGGGCCTCGTAGGTGAGGCGCAGTTCCTTGACCGCGTTGCAGGCGTCGCCGGCGGCGGCCCAGTCGCCGTCGAAGGCGACACCGACCGCCTGCATCCACTCGGCCCAGGCGCGCTCGACGAGCAGCGGGTAGCGGGCGTTGTGCAGCAGCCCCAGCGCGTCGAGGTCGTCGAAGTGGACGGTCACGGGCATCAGCCGGCCGTGGGACAGGGCGGGCGCGGACGGGGCTTCGGCGGTCACGTGGGGTGCTCCTGGAACGTACGGGATGGGTGCCGTCTACATCGAACAACGGCGTGTCCTCATCCTAAGCGGCACCCTAAGCGGACGCTCAGAGGCGCCTGTGTGCCCGTCCACCTGTGCGAACCACCCCCGTCCTGGCCTCACAATGGTCCGGACACGCTGGCCTCACGAACGAAAGCGACACCCCATGGATCTCGGCGTCCGCTGGAAACTGCACGGTGACGGACGCACACCGGCGCCCGGAGCGGTGGTCCGCCCCGACGAGCGGCTCTCCTGGCCCCGCACCGCGGGCCTGGGCGCCCAGCACGTGGTCGCGATGTTCGGCGCGTCGTTCGTGGCGCCCGTGCTCATGGGCCTGGATCCCAACCTGGCGATCATGATGTCGGGCGTCGCGACCGTCATCTTCCTGCTCGCCACCCGTGGCCGGGTCCCCAGCTACCTGGGCTGCTCGCTCTCCTTCGTCGGCGTCGCCGCTGTCATCCGGGCCGACGGCGGCTCCAGCGCCACGGTCACGGGCGCGGTCCTCGTGGTGGGGGCCGCGCTGTTCCTGGTGGGCCTCGCGGTACGGCATTTCGGCGCGCGGATCATCCACGCGACGATGCCGCCCGTGGTGACCGGCGCGGTGGTCATGCTGATCGGCTTCAACCTGGCACCGGTGACCGCCTCGACGTACTGGCCGCAGGACCAGTGGACCGCGCTGTTCGTGATGCTGTTCACCGGCCTGGCCGTGGTCTGCCTGCGGGGCTTCTGGTCCCGCATCGCGATCTTCCTCGGGCTGGTCTTCGGCTACGTCCTGTCCTGGGCCCTGGACCGGGTGTTCGGGCGGATCCACTCGGCGGACGCGAGCGGCAAGGTCACCGACCACTGGCGGCTGGACCTTTCGGGCGTGGGCCGTGCGGACTGGATCGGCCTGCCCGACTTCCACGGGCCGTCCTTCGAGTGGTCGGCGATCCTGGTCGCCCTGCCCGTGGTGATCGCGCTGATCGCGGAGAACGCGGGGCACGTCAAGGCGGTCGGCGAGATGACCGGCGACAACCTGGACGACAAGCTCGGCACGGCCATCTCCGCCGACGGCGTCGGCTCCATGCTGTCCACCGCGGTCGGCGGCCCGCCCAACACGACCTACTCGGAGAACATCGGTGTGATGGCCGCGACCCGCGTCTACTCCACCGCCGCCTACTGGGCCGCCGCCGGCTTCGCCCTGCTGTTCGGCCTGTGCCCCAAGTTCGGCGCGGTCGTGGCGGCCGTCCCCGGCGGAGTGCTGGGCGGCATCACCGTCATCCTGTACGGCATGATCGGTCTGCTCGGCGCCCAGATCTGGCTCAACGCCAAGGTGGACCTGCGCAATCCGCTGAACCTCGTACCGGCCGCGGCGGGCATCATCATCGGCGTCGGCAACGTGTCGATGGAGTTCACCGACACCTTCTCGCTGAGCGGCATCGCGCTGGGCACGCTGGTCGTCATCACCGGCTACCACGCGCTGCGCGCCTTCGCGCCCGCCCACCTCAAGACCCAGCAGCCGCTGCTCGACGAGGGCGTGTCCTCCTACGACAGGGGCGGCACGGAGGACGGTCAGCGGGCCAAGTCGTAGGCGTACGACGGACTGAAGCTTCCCGGCTCGCCCTGGCAGCCGTCCGACTCGCCGGGGAGCTTCACCCACAGGTAGGCGTCGATCCGGGCCTCGCCGGTGCTGAGCGTCGGGGCCCGGCCCAGTTTGCGGCCCGCGGGATCGCACCACTCGCCGTCGGCCGGGGCGCCGTTGCCGTTGCGGCTGGTGTCGATCACCGCGCCGAGTCCCGACGGCCCGCCCAGGGCGTCCAGCACGGCGCGGTCGTAGGCGATCTCGCCGGCGGTGCCGTGGAAGTTGGAGACGTTGCTGAAGATTCCGTCCGAGGACGCGGACGAGGCGGCTCCCGCCTGCCGCAGCAGGTCCGCCTGCTTGGCGGGCGTGTGCCAGCCGGAGTGCCCCGCGTCGAAGTAGACCCGGGCCCGGGGGCCGGCCTCCTTGATCACCCGCCCGGCGCGGGCCAGCGAGGCGAAGCGGTCCGCCCGCTGCCGTGCGGACAGGCAGTCGGCCTGGGCGACGGAGTCCGGCTCCAGGATCACCACGACCTCTCCGCCGCCGAGCCCGGCGGCGAACCGGTCGATCCAGTCGTCGTAGGCGACCAGGCTCGGGGCGCCGCCCTCGGAGTGGCCGCCGCAGTCCCGGTCGGGGATCGCGTACGCCACCACGACGGGCACCCGGCCCTGCGCGGCGCCCCCGGACGTCACCGCCTTCACCCGGGCCGTGACCGTGTCCGGCGACCAGTCCGCGAACCAGACGGCCGCGGGCCGGTCGGCTATCCGGGACTCGATCACCGGACGGCGCGGGTCGCCGGGGTGCGCACGCACCCAGTCCAGGACCCGTGACGCGGGGTGCCGGTAGAGCGCCGTGGAGACGGGAGCCGTCCGCTGCTTCTTCTTCGCACGCGCGGTCGGCGAAGGGGACGCACTCGTGCGCCGGGGACGGGCCGACGGCGAGGCGGACACCGTGGGCGAGGGGGACGCCGAGGGCTCGGCGGGCAGCGGCACCGGGCGCGGCGACGCCGACGTGTCGGGGCGGGCCTCGTCGGTGCCCCGTCCGTCCCCGGCCGCCGAGATCACCCCGGAGACGGTGCCGACCACGACGACGACGGAGGCCGCCGCGAGCATCGTGGTGCGCCGTGCGGCGCGCCTGCGCTCCGCACGGCGCTCGGACCGTCTCCGGGCACGCGAGCCTGCCACCTCTTGCTTCCCTCCCCACGGCGGTCGCGTTCCCCGTTCCGGGGAAGCGCCGGGCCCGCCGCCACTGACGCCACCCTAAAGGTGCGACTCTGCGCTCATGGCGCAATGCGAACAAGTCCTCACCCCGGTCGACGGGGTCGTCGCCCGTATGCGCGCCCTCGACGCGGCCCTGTCCGCGCGGGACGGGGTCGCGGTCTTCAACCGCGTCTACCTCGCCGTGACGCGGGCCGTGGACCGGCGCGTCGACGCCGGGCTGTTCCCCGACACCCGGGCGGTGATCGCGCTGGACGTGCGGTTCGCCGAACGCTACCTGGCCGCCGTGGACGCGGCGGCGGAGGGACGCCGTACGCCCGCCTGCTGGCGTCCGCTGTTCCAGTTCCGCCGCCACCCGGAGGTACGTCCGGTGCAGTTCGCGCTGGCGGGCATCAACGCGCACATCGGCCACGACCTCGCGCTGGCGGTCGTGGACACCTGCCGTACGCTCGGCTGCGAACCGGCCGATCTGGAGGACGAGTTCGAGGCAGTGGGCGAACTGCTCCTGTCGCTGGAGGAGCGCATCCGCGAGGAGTTGGTCCCGGGCCCCGAGCTGCTGCGGATCGCCGATCCGCTGACCCATCTCCTCGGCGCCTGGAGCCTGGAGCGCGCCCGGGACGCGGCCTGGACGGCGGCGCGCGCCCTGTGGGCGCTGCGCCGGCTGCCCGACGTGGCGGCGGAGTTCACCGAGCGGCTCGACACCGCGGTGGGTTTCGCGGGCCGCATGCTGCTCACCCCGCTGCCGGACTGACCTCAGTCCTCCGGGAGTTCGACCGGCGCGATCTCGTCGTACAGGTCGCCCGGGCCCGGGTTGGTCGCGTCCGTCGCACCCCCGAGGTGGTGCATCACTCCCCAGACCGCGTTGAGCGCGGTCTGCACGGCGCCCTCGGCCCAGCCCGCCGTCCAGGAGATGTCGTCACCGGCGAGGAACAGGCCCCGCTTGTCCTCCGGCAGCCGGTCCTGCATGAAGTGGGTGAACAGCCGCCGCTGGTAGCGGTAGTGGCCCGGCAGGTTCGCCTTGAACGCGCCCATGAAGTAGGGCTCGTTCTCCCAGGAGACGGTCACCGGGTTGCCGATGACGTGCTTGCGGATGTCGACCTTGGGATAGATCTCGCCGAGCGACTTCAGCATGACCTCCATCCGCTCGTTGGCGGACAGCGGAAGCCACTTCAGGCTGTCGTCGCACCAGGTGTACGACAGGCACATGACCGCCGGCTTGTCCGGGCCGTTGTCCAGCAGATAGGTGCCGCGGGTCATCCGGTCGGTGAGCGTCATCGACATGACGTCCCGCCCGGTGTCCTCGTCCTTGTCCAGCCAGAACGGGCGGTCCACGGGCACGAACAGCTTGGAGCTCTCCATGTAGTGGGTGCGCTCGATGGCGGTCCAGTGGTCGATCGGGAAGAGCGAGTCGTCACAGTCGATCTTCGAGAGCAGCATCCACGACTGCGCGGTGAAGACGGCGGCCCGGTACGTACGGATGTCACCGCGCGCGTCGGTCACGGTGATCCGGTTGCCGGCGGTCCGTCCGAGCCGCGTGACGGCGGGCCGCGGCTCCCCGTCCACGTGCAGGGACTTCAGCGAGGTGCCGTAGGGCCAGTGGACGATCTTCTGCGCCTCCCGCTCCCACAGCCTGAGCGGCAGCTGCTGCGACCCCCCGACGATCCCACGGTGATGGTCGTCGGCCTCGGTGTAGACGACCCGGAGAATCTCCAGGATGGAGTTCGGGAAGTCGGTGTCCCACCCCCCGGTGCCGAACCCGACCTGCCCGAAGATCTCCCGGTGCCGGAAGGACCTGAACGCCTCGGACTCACACAGGAACCCGTAGAACGTCTGGTTGTCGAGCTTCTCCACCAGCCGCGACCAGATCTCCCGGATGCGCGGCACGTCCCGCTCGCGCAGGGCCCGGTTCATGTCGGAGAAGTCGGCACCCTCCTCCAGGCACCGCGCCCAGGCGTCGGCCACGTCCCGGTAGACCTGCGGCAGGTCCGCCATGGTCTCCGCGTAGTGCGACTCCCCCTTGAGGTCCACGACCGTCGAAGGGGTGGCCTCCGACAGCGGGTTGGGGAAGGGCCGGGTCTCCAGTCCCACCAGGTCGATGTAGTGCTGCAACGCCGTGGAGGACGGCGGGAAGCGCATCGCGCCCATCTCGGCGGTCAGCGACTCGTCGCACCCCTCGAAGCCGACGGTGCGCAGCCGCCCGCCGATCCGGTCGGCCTCGTACACGACCGGCTTCAGGCCCATCTTCATCAGCTCGTACGCGGCGACGATGCCGGACAGACCGCCGCCGATCACCGCGACCTCGGTGCCGTGCTCGGTCGCCGGGACCTGGCCGATGCCCGCGGGGTGGGCCAGGAAGTCGTCGTACGCGTACGGGAAGTCCGGGCCGAACATGGTGATCGGCGGCTGCTGCTCGTCGGCGTGCTCGACGGCGTTGGGCACCGTGGACGTCATGGGGTACGGACTCCTTGCGGGGGTGGAACTCGGGACGATGTCAGGCGAGGGACCCGTAGAGACCGGGACGGCGGTCCAGCAGGTACGGGTTGTCCTCCCGGGACGCGGCGAGGAACAGCGGATCGACGTCGGCGAGGAGCAGTTCCTCACCCCGGCCCGCGCGGCCGCGGGCCACGCCGTCGGGACCGGCCAGGGTGGACAGGCCGACGAACTCGAAGTCGCCTTCCGGGCCGACCCGGTTGACGTACGCGATGTACATCTGGTTCTCGAAGGCCCGCACGGGCACCACGGCCTCGGCGACGAACTGGAACGGGTGCAGCTGGGCCGTGGGCACCAGGAGCAGGTCGGTACCGGCGAGCGCGTGGGCGCGGACGTTCTCCGGGAACTCGACGTCGTAGCAGATCATCAGGCCGACGGTGAGGCCGTCGAGCTCCGCCTGCACGACGGGCCGGTCGCCCGGGGTGAAGTGGTCGCGCTCGAAGCAGCCGTAGAGGTGGGTCTTGCGGTAGTTCGCGAGGCGGGTGCCGTCGGGGGCGACGAGCTGGACGGAGTTGTACACCGTGTCGCCGGCGCGCTCGGGGTAGCCGTAGGCGACGGCGAGACCGTGGCGGGCGGCGGTCGCGGCGACCGCGTCCGCCGCGTCGCCGTCGGCGGGCTCGGCGAGGCGGCCGAGGTCGTCGCCGACGGCGTAGCCGGTGAGGAAAAGCTCGGAGGTCACCAGCAGATCCGCGCCCGCCGCGGCCGCGCGGACGGCGGCGTCGTCGAGAGCCTTGAGGTTCTCGGCGACGTGGCCGGGGTGGCCGGAGCTCTGGAGCAGGGCGGTGCGCATGCGTGATCCTCACCGGGCAGGCGGGGGTTGGGGGTCACCCATGAAGGTACGGTCGCGTGCCCGCGCCGGACAAGAAGAAGCCGTTGCGCACCGGTGCGCCGATCGTTGCGCGTGGAGGGCCGGTCACGGCGATTCGTTGCACCGGATCAGCGCGCGCCCCGGATGCTGTCGATGATGCGGGTCCAGTTGTCGCCTCCGTGCCCGTTCTCGATCGCGCGCCGGTAGTGCCCCTGCACGGCCAGGGGGAGCGCGAGGTCGAGACCGAGTGACCGGCTGGTCTCGACGATGTGGTCGGACGTGGCGCCCATCATGGTGACCGTGCTGAGATCGCCGGGATGTTCGCCGGCGTCGAGCGCGGTGCCGGGGGCGTTCTCCTCACCGGCCCGCAGGATGTCGCCGATCGAGTCGGCGGAGGAGAGCAGCTCCGGCAGCGCCTCCCGGGCCTTCATCCCCGCGGAGCCCAGCATCGCGGTGGCGTGCATCAGCCCGGACAGGGTGGTGAGGAACACCGCGAGCTGGGCCTGGTACATCATCTGGGCGAGACCCGGGTCCCCGCCCAGGTACTTCGGCGCCCCCAGCAGCGCCAACGCGGCCCGGTGGCTCTCCATCACGCGTTCACGTCCGCTGTAGTAGACGAAGGCCGCCTCCGTGCCGACCATCGGCGCGGGGACCATGACACCTCCGGTCAGGAAGGCGGCGCCGTGCCCCTCCGCCCAGGCGGCCGCCTCACGCGAGCGGTCGGGAGTGTCGGAGCTCAGATTGACCAGGGTCCGTCCGGCGAGCGAGGCGGTGGCGCCGCCGAGGATGTCGTACATCGCCCGGTAGTCGGTGAGGCTGAGGATCACCAGGTCACTCGCCTCGACCGCCTCCTTCGGTGTGGCCGCGGGCGTCGCTCCGTCGGCGACGACGCCGTCGGCCCGGGCGGCGGTGCGGTTCCAGACGGTGACCGGGTGGCCGGCGGCGAGAAGCGTTCGGGTCATGGCCTGCCCCATCGGGCCGAGCCCGATCACGGTGACGGAGCGGTCGTCCTTGCGGGTGCTGTTCTCTCGTTCGTTCACACCTCCATGGTTCGACAACGTCACTACCCTCGGAAGTACCGACTTTTTTCTGCGGTACTTACCTTTTCGTAAGGGGGTTCGGTGATGGCGAAGGCGCCGAGGACGGGGCCGTACATCTGCGGCATCGACGCCGCGCTCGACGTGGTGAGCGGCAAATGGAAGGGGCTGATCCTCTGGGAGCTCGACGCCCATGGGGTACGCCGCTTCGCCGAGCTGCGCCGCGGTCTGCCGGGGGTGAGCGAGAAGATGCTGACGCAGCACCTGCGGGAGATGGAGGAGGACGGTCTGGTGCACCGGGAGGTGTACGCCGAGGTGCCGCCGCGCGTGGAGTACTCCCTGACCGCGTCCGGGCGCGCACTGAACCAGGCCCTCGCTCCGCTCGGCGCCTGGGGCACCGAGCGGATACGCCGCGAAGGCTTCGAAACGGTCACCATGTCCTCACACGGGTGACCACAGCCGCCCGCGGCCGCCCACGGCGAGGAGCGGGCGGGGCGGGGGTGGGCGCCCGCAGCGGCCGGCGCGTCCGCGCCCTGTGCGTCTCCTGGCGACCCGATCGCGCCGGACGAGGACGACCACCCCCGCCGCGACCCCGCACCACCACCCCACCGTGGGCGCTACAGCAACCCCACCGGACAGTGCCCTGCGCCGCAGGCGTCACACCTCAGCCCCTACCCGCCCCTCCGCGACACCACGGCCAGACCCACCGCCACCAGCACGTACGGCACCGCCGACACCGCGAACGCCGCACCATGCCCGTGGCCCGACGCGATCAGCGCGTACCCCGCGAACACCGTCAGCGTCACGACCTCCGTGCCCAGTCCCGCCACCGACGTCAGCGTCGCCCGCCCCGTCGACTCGATCCGGTGCTGCAGGCGCGCCTCCGCCAGCACGGTCGCCGCCTGGAACGCACCGAACGCCACCGCGACCAGCAGCAGTCCCGCCACCGTCCCCGCGACGGCGCCCACCGCCAGGGCGACGCCTCCCCCGCCCAGCAGCAGAGCGAGGCCGCCCGTGCCGAACCGCTCGCCCTCCCCCGCCAGCAGGCTTCCGGCCGTGGCGCCGCCCCAGATCACCAGCAGCACCCACGGCACGGCCACATCGGCGACCCCCGCCTCGCGCACCAGCAACGGCGTGTACTCGTCCAGCGCTCCCCACACCGCCGCCACCGCCGGCACCAGCAGCAACGCGCCCCGCACGGACCGGTCACGCCGAGCCTCCCCCAGGCCGGCCCGCAGAGCGACGCCCCAGCTCCGACGCTCCTCGGCCTGCGCCACCCGGTGCTCGGGAAACCTCAGCGCGGTCACCGAGGTCAACAGGCACACCAGCACACTCGCCGCCCCCACGGCCGCATGGCCGCCCCACGCCAGCACAGGCCCGGCCAGCCCCATCGCCGCCATCACGGCGACCAGCCCGGCCGCCCGCGCCCGCCCCAGCACACGCGCGTACCGGTCGGAGGCTCCGCCCCGCTCCAGCTCGTCGTAGACGAGAGCCTCCAAGGCACCGGAGCACAGCGCCCCACCGATCCCCCACAGCACGAACCCCGCCGCGAAGGCGGCGTACGACGGCACGAGGATCCACAGCGCGAACCCGGCGCCCGTCAGCAGCGGGCCGACGACCAGCAACAGCCGCCGTGACACCGCGTCGGCCCACGCCCCGGACGGAACCTCCAGCACCACGGCGGTGACGGACCACAGGGCGAACAGGGACGAGATCTGCCACACGGACAGCCCGGCGTCGCTGAACAGCAGCGCGTACACCGGGTACAGCAGAACGCATTCTTCGAGGAACGAATAGCCGTACAGCGTGGTCGTCAGCCGACGCACGCGCACGTCGACGGCACGCGTGGGCGTGAGAGTCATGAGGCCTTCCCGTAAGGGCGGTTCGGACACCGGACGCTGAGGTCGAACGGCGCCCGCGGCGGCCCTCGGGAGGCACTACGGATGGATCAATGTCGCCAGGTCATACTCCCGAGGGTAGTCCTCCGCCCTTCGGCGGCACCACCACATTCCCCTTCCTCTTGAGCCGCTGCCAGGGCAGCCGGTACCCGCTGAGCGCGGTCAGGCAGGCCTGCACCAGCACCAGGTACATCACCTGCCGGTACACGACCTGCTGCACCGGCAGCGCCCACAGCGGCCGCAGCGGCTCCCCGTCGAGACGGAAGGCGTACGCGGCGCACACCCCCTGCACCGCCAGCACCCCGCACCACGCCAGCAACGTGAGCGCCGCGTTCCCGAACACCAGCCCGTACACGGTCAGCAGGTCGATCAGTGGAGCGAGCAGCGGCGTGAGGATCTGGAACACCGCCAGCAACGGCAGCCCCACCCGCCCGAACCGCCCCGCGTGCCCGCGCTCTACGAGGGCGTGCCGGTGCTTCCACGCGGCCTGCATGGTGCCGTAGCTCCACCGGTACCGCTGGCGCCACAGCTGCCGCAGCGAACCCGGTGCCTCGGTCCAGGCGAGCGCGTGCTCGGCGTAGTGGACGTCCCAGCCCGCCCGGTGCAGGGCCATGGTGATGTCGGTGTCCTCCGCGAGGGTGTCCCCGCTCATCATCCCGGCCTGCCGCAGGGCGGAGACCCGGAAGGCCCCGACGGCACCGGGGACGGTGGGCATGCAGCGCAGCAGGTCGTACATGCGCCGGTCGAGGTTGAAGCCCATGACGTACTCGATGTGCTGCCAGCGGCCGAGCATGCCGTGCCGGTTGCCGACCTTGGCGTTGCCGGCGGTGGCGCCGACGGACGGGTCGGCGAACGGCTCGACGAGGCGGCGGACGGTCGAGGGCTCGAAGACGGTGTCGGCGTCGAGCATCACGACGATCCCGTGCGAGGCGCGCAGGACACCGGTGTTCAGCGCGGCGGCCTTGCCCCGGTTGGGCGTGCGCACCACGGTCACCCCGGGCAGCCCCAGCGCCTCGGCGGCGTCGGCGGTGCCGTCGTCGGAGCCGTCGTCCACGACGACGATCTCCACGGGGTGGTCGCTCGCGGCCAGCGACCGGAGCGTCTTGCCGATGCACACGACCTCGTTGTACGCGGGCACGACCACGCTGACCGGCCCGGTGACAAGCGGCCCCGGCCCGCCGCGGGGACGCCGGCGGGCGAGCCGGGCGTGACGGCGGGCCAGCCCGAGCATCACCACGCACCGGGCCAGCACCAGCCCCCCGACGACCAGCAGCAGCGCGCCCAGCACGGACACCGTCGTGCCCGACACGGTCACGGCGGTCACGAACACCCACCCCCGCCACCGCTCCGCCGTGTCGACACCGCCCGTGAGGCGTTCGGCGCCCACCAGCTCGGCGACCGTGGAGAAGCGGTAGCCGTCGGCCTTGAGCCGCGGCACCAATGTCTCCAGCGCCCGCACTGTCTGCGAGCGGTCGCCCCCGGAGTCGTGGAGCAGGACGACCGTCCCCCGGCCGGGCACCTCGGGAACGGCGGCGTCGGCGATGGCCCGGGCTCCGGGCCGGCTCCAGTCGCGGGTGTCCTGGTCGACGAAGGCCAGAAGGTACCCCTTCTCGCCGAGGTACCGGGCGACGGTCCAGGACGGGCCGTCCAGCGCGCCGGTGGTCGAGGAGTACGGCATCCGCACCAGCGAGCTGTGGATCCCGGCGGCCCCGGCGAGGGCGAGCTGGGTGAACGCCAGCTCCCGGTCGACCGCGTCCGGCGACTGCGTGGCCAGGTCGGGGTGGGAGAAGGTGTGCACCCCGATCTCGTGTCCCGAGCGGATGAGGTCCCGTACGAGGTCGGGGTGGCGGGCGGTCTGCCGTCCGGTGACGAAGAAGGTGCCGGGCACGTCGTTGCGGTCGAGGACCTGGCGGATCCGGGGCGTCCACGCGGGGTCGGGTCCGTCGTCGAAGGTCAGAACGACCGTCCTGGGCGGGGCCCGGTAGGTGCGCGGCGGATCGTGGCCCGCGTCGACGACCGGTCCCCCGCCCGCGACGTCCCGGGGCACGCCCGCCCCGCTCCGTCCGGCCCGCTCCCCGCGGCCCTCCTGGTCCCCGGCGAAGCCGCGGGAGGTGTATCCCTCGACGGCGAGGACGGAGACGACGAAGGCCAGCAGGACCAGCGGCACCACGACGCGGAACCAGCGCCGCCGCGGCCCCCGCGCCGCGGCGGTGGACCGGCCGGGCGGTGCGGTCGCCCCCGCATCAGGGGTCCCGGCGCCCGGCGGGTCGTCGGGCGGGGAGGTGCCGGGGTTCTCGGACGGCGCCTCGGGCGTGGGCTGCGGCGTCCCGGGCGGCTCGGACGGGTTGTCCGTACCGGGTCCGGACGGCTCGTCGGTGCCGGGCGGCGGAGCCTCCGAGTCACCGCCGTCGCCGGGCGCGGACGGCTCACCGGCGCCCGGATCCTGCGGATCCTCGGGCACACCCGGCTGCTCGGCGTCGCCGGGCTCCTCGGGGGGGGTCGGCCCGTCCGTGACCTCGACCCCGCCCGCGTCCGGCGGTTCCACCGGCACCCCGGCGACGCTGCCGGGACCGGCGCCCGGCGGCAGCAGCAGCGAGCCCGCCGGTCCTCCCCGGCGATGAGCGGGATGAGCGGTATGCCCGGCTCCACCCCGGCCCCGGCCTCCTCGGTCGGCCGGGCGTCCCCCTCGGCGTCCTGGCGCAGCGGGGCGGTCGGTGAGGACTCGCCGGGCAGCGGCGGCAGCAAGGCCTCCGGGGCGAAGGGGGTCGCTCCCATCAGGCTCAGCGTGAGGACGCTCAGATAGCCGGCCGCCAGCCCGGCGGCCCCGTATCCGGCCCGTCGCAGCAGCCTGGCCCGTCGGCCGGAGGCGTCGACGAAGACCGGATCCGGGCCTTCGGGCTCACCGGTCACCGCACCGGAATCGGAGGGCTGCCGCATATGCCCCAGATTACGCCGGTTCAGTGACCCTCACGCGGGGACGGCCCGCCGGGAAAAGCGGGCCGGCCCACCTGGACGACCTCCGTGTCACGGCCTAGGCCGGCGAGCCGGACGAGAACCGCCGCAGCAGCGGGGACAGCACCAGCACGGACTTGGTGCGCTCGACGAACGGCTCGCCCGCGATCCGCTCCAGCACCCGTTCGAAGTGGCGCATGTCGGAGGCGAAGACCTGGGCGACCGCGTCCGCGTCACCGGTGACGGTGGACGCGGCGACGACCTCCTGGTAGCGCTCCAGGCCCCGCTGGATGGTCTCCGGGGAGGTGTTGCTGCGGCAGTAGATCTCGACGAACCCCTCGGTGTGCCAGCCGAGGGCCCCGGGGTCCACGCGCACGGTGAAGCCGGTGATGGCCCCGGTGGCGCGCAGCCGGTCCACGCGCCGTTTCACGGCGGGCGCGGACAGGCCGACGAGCTGGCCGATGTCCGCGTAGGAGCGGCGGGCGTCCTCGGCGAGGGCGTGCACGATGCGTTCGTCGAGATCGTTCAGCACTGCGGGTGGTTCACTTCGCTTCTGGTGCGGAGGGGGCGGCGAGCCGGGAGCGGCGGTAGCCGTAGAGGAAGTAGAACACGAGGCCGACAGCCATCCAGACACCGAAGACCACCCAGGTGACGGTGGACAGGCTGCCCATCATCCACAGGCAGAGGCCGAAGCCGACGGCGGGCAGCAGCGGGGACAGCGGCACCCGGAAGGTGCGCGGCATGTCGGGGCGGCTGCGGCGCAGCACCACCACGGCCACGTTGACCAGCGCGAAGGCGAACAGGGTGCCGATGCTGGTGGCGTCGGCGAGCTGGCCGAGCGGGACGGCGGCGGCCAGCACACCGCAGAACACGGACACGATCAGGGTGTTGGCGCGGGGCGTGCCGCTGCGCGGGCTGACCCGGGCGAACACCTTGGGCACCAGTCCGTCCCGGGACATGGCGAACAGGATGCGGGTCTGCCCGTAGAGCACGGTCAGGACGACGCTGGCGATGGCGATGACGGCACAGAACGCCAGCAGGGTGCCCCAGAAGCTCTGGCCGGTGACCTCGCGCATGATCTGGGCGAGGGCGGCCTCGGAGTCGGTGAACTGCCGCCACGGCTTGGCGCCCACGGCGACGGCGGCGACCAGGACGTACAGCGCGGTGATGACGGCGAGCGACAGCAGGATGGCGCGGGGCAGGTCGCGCTGGGCGTTCTTCGCCTCCTCACCGGCGGTGGAGGCGGCGTCGAAGCCGATGTAGGAGAAGAACAGGGTGGCCCCCGCGGCGCTGACGCCGGCCATGCCGAGCGGCATGAAGTCCTCGTAGTTGCCGGAGCGGAAGCCCTGGACGCCGATGGCGCAGAACAGCACCAGGGCGCCGATCTTCACGAGGACCATGACGGTGTTGGCGCGGGCGGACTCGCGGGCGCCGCCCAGCAGGAACGCCATGGCGAGCAGGACGACGATCAGCGCGGGCGCGTTGAACACGCCGCCGTCGCCGGGCGGGGCGGAGAGCGCGGCGGGCAGGGTGACGCCGATGGTGCCGTCGAGGAGTTCGTTGAGGTACTCGCCCCAGCCGACGGCGACGGCGGCGACCGAGACGCCGTACTCCAGCATCAGGCACCAGCCGCAGACCCAGGCGATCAGTTCACCCATCGTTGCGTACGCATACGAGTAGGAGGAGCCGGAGACGGGGATGGTGCCGGCCAGTTCGGCGTAGGAGAGGGCCGAGAAGAGGGCCGTCAGGCCGGCGATGACGAAGGACAGCGTGACCGCGGGTCCGGCCTTGGGGACGGCCTCGCCGAGGACCACGAAGATGCCGGTGCCGAGCGTGGCACCGATGCTGATCATGGTCAGCTGCCACAGTCCGAGGGACCGCCGCAGCGTGCCGCCCTCACCCTGGCCACCCTCGGCGACCAGGCGTTCCACGGGCTTGCGGCGCATCAGGCGCATGCCGATGCCCGATGACTGCGGGGCGGAGGGACCGCCGTCGTGCGAGGGTGCGCCCTGGTCGAGCACGCGCTGACTCCTTGATCGCTGCCGGGCTTCCGCGGCCGGGGACCGACGGCACCCCGCGACAGCCGGGACCCGTCGAGCGGGGTCCCCGCCACACACGTACAGCGCGTAACACTACGAGGTTCTTCGTTGCTGCTGAAATGCAGCAACCTTGCGCACCACCGCAAGATCATTGCGTTCCTCGAGGTGAGGCGGGTGTTCGTTGCGCCGGCCGTGTGGGCCGTTCCACACCCGCCTCTCCCGGCGCGGGGCTCAGCTCCAGCTGGCGTGCAGCGGCTTGCCCTCGGCGTACCCGGCCGCGCTCTGGATGCCGACGACGGCCTTCTCGGCGAACTCCTCCAGCGAGCCGGCACCGGCGTAGGTGCAGGAGGAGCGGACGCCCGCGATGATCGAGTCGATCAGGTCCTCGACGCCGGGGCGCTCCGGGTCGAGGAACATGCGGGAGGTGGAGATCCCCTCCTCGAACAGCGCCTTGCGGGCACGGTCGTAGGCGGACTCCTCGGAGGTGCGGTTGCGCACGGCACGGGCGGACGCCATGCCGAACGACTCCTTGTAGGGGCGGCCGTTCGCGTCGTGCTGGAGGTCGCCCGGGGACTCGTAGGTGCCGGCGAACCACGAGCCGATCATCACGTTCGACGCGCCGGCCGCGAGGGCCATGGCCACGTCGCGCGGGTGGCGGACACCGCCGTCGGCCCACACGTGCTTGCCGTACTTCTTCGCCTCGGCGGCGCACTCCAGCACCGCGGAGAACTGCGGCCGGCCGACGCCGGTCATCATGCGGGTGGTGCACATGGCACCGGGGCCCACGCCGACCTTGACGATGTCCGCGCCGGCCTCGATCAGGTCGCGGACGCCCCCGGCGGAGACGATGTTGCCGGCGACGACCGGGACCTGCGGGTCGAGCCCGCGCACCAGCCGGACGGCATTGATCATCGACTCCTGGTGGCCGTGCGCGGTGTCGATGACGAGGGTGTCGACGCCCGCCTCGAGGAGCTGCTTGGCCTTGCCGGCGACGTCGCCGTTGATACCGACGGCGGCGGCGACGCGCAGCTTGCCCTGGGCGTCCGTGGCGGGCGTGTACAGCGTGGCGCGCAGGGCGCCCTTGCGGGTGAGGATGCCGGCCAGGCGGCCCTCGCGGTCCACGGCGGGCGCGTAGCGGCGGTTGGCGCCGTCCAGGGTGTTGAAGGCCTCGCGCGGGTCCATCCCGGCGTCCAGCAGGATCAGGTCCTTGGACATGACCTCGTCGAGCTGGGTGAAGCGGTCCACGCCGGACAGGTCGGCGTCGGTGACCACGCCGACCGGCCGGTTCTCCGCGTCGACGACGACGCCCGCGTTGTGCGCCCGCTTGGGCAGCAGGGACAGCGCGTCGGCGACCGTCTGGTGCGGTGCCAGCACGATCGGGGTGTCCAGCACCAGGTGGCGGCCCTTCACCCAGGAGACGACCTCGGCGACGACCTCGATGGGGATGTCCTGCGGTATGACGACGAGTCCACCGCGCCGGGCCACCGTCTCCGCCATGCGGCGTCCGGCGATGGCGGTCATGTTGGCGACGACGAGCGGGACGGTGGTGCCCGTCCCGTCCGGGGAGCGGAGGTCCACGCCCTGCCGCGAGCCGACCGCGGAGCGGCTCGGCACCATGAAGACGTCGTCGTACGTCAGGTCGTACGCGGGCTGGATGTCGTTGAGGAAACGCACGTGCTGCACATCCCAGTCGATCAGATCCCAGTCGTCAGAGGTGGCCCCGGACAGGTCAGCCAGGGGAAGAGCACGTACTTCATTCTCCCATGGCGACCGGAATGTCAGCCCCGGTCGGATCGTCCAGCCTGGTCCGGGAGGTGCTCGGCGGATCCTCCAACGGCGAGCGCCACGGTGAGGGAGGGGGTGCGGTCCGCGGCCTCCGCGAACACCTCCTGGGCGGTCGCCCACTCCTCGGGGCGCGCCGTCGCGTACGCCCGCCAGCCGCGGACGACGAGCAGCAGCCCGCGTTCCACCGCGCCCTCGGGCCAGACGGTGTGGTCGGCGAGGGAGTCCACCAGGGCGTCCCAGTTGCGGCCGAACCACTCGGGAGCGCCAGCGCGCGGGCGCACCGGTCCATCAGGCCCGCCTTGTCGGTCACCCCGTCTAGGTCGACGGGGACCACGAGCCGGCCGGTGAGGTCCTGTGTCATCTCAGTACCGCCGTGAACGATGCGAAGTGGTCGTCGGTGTAGTACGTCTCGCCGTTCCCGCCGGTGACGATGCGCCGGGCGCCCCGGTCGTCCGATCCCGGCGTCGGCACCGTGTACTCGTGGTAGTAGCCCCGGTCGTGCTGGGGCAGCAGCCCCTCGAAGTTGCCGAACACGACGCCGTCCCGCTCGTACGGGAAGGGGCCGCCCTCGTCGATCAGCTCAAGGGTGCGGCGGGCCTCGGCGGGCAGGTCGGAGGCCTGCACGGTGGGCAGTCCCTCGGCCCACGCCGGTACCCCGCCGTCGTCGCCCTCGGTGGAGCAGCCCGCCAGCAGGGCGAGCAGCAGGCAGGCCACGAGACGCGGGAGGAGGGCGCGTCGCAGCATCATGCGGCCGATGCTGCCAGCCCCCTCCCGGTCCCACCCGCCGTCAGGGGCCGTCCGGGTCCGCACGGTTCAGGGAGGACCGCGGGGCGGGTCCGGCGGTCATCAGGTAGTCGGCGGCGGAGGTGTCGGTCACCAGGCTGGTGACGAGGCCGGAGCGCAGCACCGCGTCGATCGCCGGTCCCTTGCGCTGTCCGCCGGCGATCGCGACGACCTCGGGCACCTTGCGCAGCTGGTCGGTCTTGACCGTGATGCACCGCTCGCCCAGGTCGCGGCCGACCCGGCGGCCCTCGGCGTCGAAGAGGTGGGCGGACATCTCGGCGGCGACGCCGAGGGAGGCGTAGTGCGCCCGCTCCTCGTCGCTGAGCATGTCGTGCACGGTGGAGATGCCAGGCTCCCAGGAGCCGATGGAGACGCAGGCGACGGTGACCTTGTCGAAGTACTCGAAGGCCCGCGCGATGCCCGTCTGGTGGCGCAGCGCCTCCGCGGTGGCGGCGTCGGGCAGCAGCATCGGCGCGTAGATGGGGTGGGCGTCGCCGCCCGACACCTGGGCGGCGCGGCGCACGGCCTCCACCGAGCCCCGTTCCGCGGTGCCCGCGTCGTACACGCCGGTCAGCTGGACGACCGTGCAGGGCGGCAGCCGGTCGAGGGCCGCCGCCATGTGGATGGTGGAACGGCCCCAGGCCAGGCCCAGCACATCCCCTTCGTTGACCAGCTCGCCGAGCAGGTCGGCGGCCACCTCTCCCAGGTTCTCCGGGTCGGGGGTCTCCTCGGCCTCGGCCGGGGACTCGACCACGACCGCGTGCCGCAGACCGTAGCGGGCACGGAGCGCGTCCGAGCGCTCGGCGTCCAGCTCGGCGGGCACGCGGATCTCGATGCGTACCAGATCACGCTCGAGGGCGGTCTCCAGGACCCGGGCCACCTTGAAGCGGCTGACGCCGAACTCCTCGGCGATCTGGATCTTGGACTTGCCCTCGAGGTAGAAGCGGCGGGCCATGGCCGCCGCCTGCACCAGCTCAGCGGGTCCCATCCGCATGGCTGACCGGCCCGCCGACATACCCGACACGGCGCTCTCCTCACTGCTGTTCACACTCTGGACTCGCCGTTCATCCTTGCAGATCCGGCGCTGTCGATCAGCCCTGCCGACCGCCGTTCACATATCTGACGCTCAGTGGTCGCACGACCACGACGCCGCAGCCGTCGCCGTCTCGGCCTGCTTGCGCAGGGCACGGACCGCCTCGGCCGGGTCCGAGGCCCCGTACACCGCGGAGCCCGCGACGAAGACGTCGGCACCGGCGTCGGCGCACTGCTCGATGGTGGAGGCCGAGACACCGCCGTCGACCTGCAGCCACAGCTGCAGACCGTGCTTGCTGATCAGCTCACGGGTGCGGCGGATCTTCGGCAGCATGATGTCGAGGAACGCCTGCCCGCCGAAGCCCGGCTCCACCGTCATGATCAGCAGCATGTCCAGCTCGGGCAGCAGGTCCTCGTACGGCTCGATCGGCGTCGCGGGCCGCAGGGCCATGGACGCGCGGGCCCCCTTGGCGCGGATCTCCCGGGCGAGCCGGACCGGCGCGGTGGCGGCCTCGACGTGGAAGGTGACGGAACCGGCCCCCGCCTCCACGAACTGCGGCGCCCAGCGGTCGGGCGCCTCGATCATCAGATGGCAGTCCAGCGGCGTGTCCGTCGCGCGGGCCAGCGACTCCACGACCGGCACGCCGAGAGTCAGGTTGGGGACGAAGTGATTGTCCATCACGTCGACGTGGAGCCAGTCGGCTCCCTCCACGGCTTTCGCCTCGTCCGCGAGCCGGGCGAAGTCGGCGGACAGGATGCTGGGACTGATCTGCGGGGCCATGCCCCAAGCGTATGCGCTGCGCCGCGCGGCGGTACCAACGGTCCGGGGACTGGTCAACGGGGGCGGCGACACGGAGATCCGCACCCCCGCGGCGGGTCGCCCGGCCCCGCCCGGACGCGCCACCCATGGGTGGCGCGCCCAACGGGCAGTTGATCAGCCCCCGCCCGCACCCGCTGCCCACGGCGTCCCGTCGCCCGTCCGCTGTCTGCGCGGACAGCCGCCCCGGTCGTCGGCCGGGGGATGCGCGTTGTCGCACCCCGCCGTCCGGGACCGCCACCGGCTCCGCCGCGGGCCGGACACGTGCCCGGCGGGACGACCGCTGCTCACGACATGCTGCCGCGGCGAGGACCCGTGGCCGGGCTCGGTGCGCCACGGTGAGGGCGGCTCCCGTCGGGAGAGGGAGGAGCGCGGCGCCCGCGTCCTCCGGGTCAGGCCGTACGGCGCAACAGCGCCAGATACATCGCGTCGGTGCCGTGGAGGTGGGGCCAGAGCTGGATGTCCGGGCCCTCACCGAGGTCCGGGACGTCCGGGAGGAGCAGGCGGGCGTCGATCAGTTCGGCGTCCGGGAACTGCTTGAGCAGGTCCGCCACCACGGCCCGCGTCTCCGCGAGGTGCGGGGAGCAGGTCGCGTAGCCGACGACGCCGCCGACCCGTACGGACTCCAGCGCGGTCCGCAGCAGTCCGCGCTGCAGGGGCGCGAAGCCGTCGAGGTCCTCGGGGCGGCGCCGCCACCGCGCCTCGGGCCGGCGCCGCAGCGCGCCCAGACCCGTGCACGGCACGTCGACCAGCACCCGGTCGAAGCTCCCGGGCCGCCACGGCGGCCGGGTCCCGTCGGCGGCGACCACCTGGTACGGCCCGGGGTTGCCGGCCAGCGCCTTGGCGACCAGGCCCGCCCGGTGCGGCTGCTTCTCGGAGGCGAGCAGCACGGCACCGCGCTCGGCGGCGATCGCGCCGAGCAGCGCCGCCTTGCCGCCGGGCCCCGCGCACGCGTCCAGCCACCGGCGGTCCGGCCCTTCGACGGGCGCCGCCGCGAGCGCGAGCGCCACCAGCTGGCTGCCCTCGTCCTGCACCCCGGCCCGCCCCTCGGCGACCGCCGGGACCGCGCCGGGCTCCCCGCCCTCGGTGAGCCGCACCGCGTACGGGGACCAGCGGCCGGGGACGGCGGCCTCCTGGGCGAGCAGCTCGTCGGCCGTGGCCCGCCCGGGACGGGCGACCAGCGTCACCTCGGGCCGTTCGTTGTCGGCGCGCAGCAGCTCCTCGACGCCGGCGCGTCCGCCGCCGAGGGAGTCCCACAGCGCGGAGACCACCCAGCGGGGGTGCGAGTGCACGACGGCGAGGTGGTCCTCGGGGTCCTCGTCGTAGGGCGGCGCGACCCGCTCCAGCCAGCTGTCCAGGTCGTCCTGGGCGATCTTGCGCAGCACGGCGTTGACGAACTTGGCGCGCCCGTCGCCGAGTACCACCCGGGCCAGTTCCACGGTGGCGGACACGGCGGCGTGCGTGGGGATGCGCGTGCCGAGGAGCTGGTGGGCGCCGAGGCTCAGCACGTCGAGCACCGGCGGGTCCACCTCGCGCAGCGGCCGGTCGACGCAGGCCGCGATGACAGCGTCGTAGGTGCCCTGGCGGCGCAGCGTGCCGTACACCAGCTCGGTGGCGAGCGCCGCGTCCCGCGCGTCGAACTTCTCGGGTCCCTCGCTCTCGCGCGCCTTGCGCAGCAGCGGGGGCAGGACGAGGTTGGCGTACGCGTCACGCTCGTCCACGGCCCGCAGCGCCTCGAAGGCGAGGATACGGACGGGGTCCTTCTTGGGACGGCGGTAGGGCTTGGCGGGCCTGCGGGGCCGACGGGGCTGGTCGCTCACGTAAAAGGTGCTCCGGATGTGGGGTGAAGTGCGCGCTCCAGCCTACGTCGTGGAGCAGCCGGGGGCGTCAGTCGCCGAGGGTCTCCCCGGCCGCGATCCGCACCCCGCGCGCCCAGTCGGCGGCGCGCATCGGCTTCTTGCCCTGGGCCTGCACCCACAGCAGCTCCACCGCGTACGAGCCGGTCCCGACGTACACGTTGTTCTTCCCGGCGTGCAGCTGCCCGGGGACGAGGTCGGTGCGGTCCGGTACCGGCACGGCCTGGACGATCTTCAGCCGCTCGCCGCGGAAGGTGGTCCAGGCGCCGGGCGCGGGTGTGCAGCCGCGGACGACCCGGTCGACGCGCAGCGCCGGGGTCCCCCAGTCCACGCGGGCGTCCTCGACGTTGACCTTGGGGGCCAGACTGACGCCGTCGGCGGGCTGCGGTACGGCCTTCAGGGTGCCGTCCTCGATGCCGTCCATGGTCGCGGCGAGCAGCCCGGAGCCGGCGAAGGCGAGCCGGGTGAGCAGGTCGCCGCTGGTGTCGGTGGGGCGGATCTCCTCGGTGACGGTGCCGTAGACGGGCCCGGAGTCCAGGCCCTCCTCGATGAGGAAGGTGCTGGCGCCGGTGATCTCGTCGCCCGCCATGATCGCGTGCTGCACGGGGGCGGCTCCGCGCCAGGCGGGCAGCAGCGAGAAGTGCAGATTGACCCAGCCGTGGGCGGGGATGTCGAGGGCGACCCGGGGCAGGAGGGCGCCGTAGGCGACGACGGGGCAGCAGTCCGGTGCGATCTCGGTGAGGCGCTCCAGGAACTCGGGGTCGCGCGGCTTCGCGGGTTTCAGCACCTCGATCCCGGCCTCCTCCGCGCGCTCGGCGACGGGCGAGGCGACGAGCCTGCGGCCACGGCCGGCGGGCGCGTCGGGCCGCGTCACGACGGCGGCGACCTCGTGCCGTCCGGAGGCGAGAAGAGCGTCCAGTGCGGGAACGGCGACCTCGGGGGTACCGGCGAAGACGAGCTTCATGGGGTGCTGAGGGCCTCTCGGGCGGGAACGTTCGGGCGACGCACCAGTCTATGGGGCGGCCCTCCCCCGTGGACGCGGGGACGAGGGTGCCGCGCCCCGGACGCGCGCCGTGCGGTGCAGGAACGTTCCGAGCTGGGGGCCTCGTCGTACCAGGTGGTCCTCGCAGGGGCGTACGCATATGCCGCCGCGCCCCCAGCCCGTGACCCGCGGACCGAATCGGCGTTGGTCAAGAAAGAGTTGACCACGGGCCCCGACAGGGTCCATCCCTTTCAACGCCGGTTCGAGAGGCTTGTTCATGGCCGACCACGCAACCCACGACGCCCAGGCTCGGGCCAGCCTGCACTTGCTGGTGCGGGACATCGAGCGGGTCCGCCGGCAGGTGGACGCGCTGCGCACGCTCACCGCCCAGCTCGGCAACGTCTACCGCCCGCGCCGCTCCGGCCCCTCCACGGGCTTCGTCGTCTACGGACGCGCGCCCGCCCCGACCGTACGTCTCGCCCAGGAGCTGCGGGACAGCGTCGAGACCCTGGTCACGGCCGCCGTGGACTTCGACCGTTCGCTGGGTTTCTCGTGGGACGCGGTGGGCTCCGCGCTCGGGGTCACCAAGCAGGCCGTGCACCGCCGGTACGGCGCCCGCCGGGCGGCCGCGCAGGCAGCGGCCCCCGCCGAGGGCGAGCGGGCCCCGGAGTCGTCCACGACCCGCACGGTCAACGTGGGCACCGGTGTCACCACCGTCCCCACCGTGCCCGCGGCCCGCTCCATGCCGACCCAGCCGACGGCAGGCAGCCCGTCCCTCCGCGACGACCCGCGCCCCACGGCCTTCCCTACCCCCCGCAACGGCTGACGCCTCAGCCCTCCGTACCGCCCTCCCGGTTCGCCGTCCCGGGAGGGCCCCTCCGCCCGGCCCCGAGGGTTCACCCCGGGCCGCACCACGCGGCACACCGCGCACGACCGTCGACCGGCACCCGCCGGCCGACGGTCCACAGCCGATGTCCGGCGGGTCTCAGCCGATGTCCGGCAGCTCTCAGCCGATGTCCGGCGGGTCGATGCGGACCCACACCGGCGTACTGCCGCCCCGCGCCATCCGCGCCGCCTGCGCCGACTTCAGCGCGGCGGCCAGGGCCGCCCCGTTCCCCGGAGGCACCCGGATCAGTGCCCGGTCCCACTGCTCGCCGGGCGGGGGCGCGCCCGGACGCCGCGGGCGGCCCGCCGGGGTGACCGGCAGGGGCACCGGCCCCAGTACCTCCGCCCGCGCCGGCAGCTCCACGGCCCCCAGGAACTCGGCCACCGCCTCCCCCGGCCCCGACACCGCCGCCATCCGCGACACCGGCGGGAAGCCCAGCTCGCCCCGCTCGGCCAGTTCCCGCAGCGCGTGGCCCGCCGGGTCCCAGCGCACCAGCGCCTGCACCGGCCGCAGGGTCGGTTCGGCCACCACGACCACCGTGCCGCCCGCCGACTGCGGGCGGACCAGCGCCGCCGCGCCCATCCAGCGCCGCAGGGCGTCCTCGCCGGCCCGCAGGTCGGGGCGGCTCAGCATGGCCCACCCGTCCAGCAGCAGCGCCGCCGCGTAGCCGCCCTCGGCCACCGGTTCGGCGCCCGGCGTGCTCACCACCACGGCGGGTGTCCCCGGCACCGTGTCCAGCACATGCTCACGACCCGAGGTACGGACCGGGACCGCGGGGAAGGCACGCCCCAGCTCCTCGGCGGTCCGCCGCGCCCCCACCACCTGCGCCCGCAGCCGGAAACCGCCGCACTCGGGACAGTGCCAGCCGCTCTCCGTACGCCCGCACCATCCGCACCGCAGGTCGTCCGAGCCGTGCGCCTCCAGCGGGCCGGAGCAGTGGCGGCACCGCGCCGGCGCCCGGCAGTCCGCGCACGCCATCCGTGGCACGTAGCCCCGCCGGGGCACCTGGACCAGCACCGGTCCGTGCCGCAGGCCCTCACGGACCGCCTGCCAGGCGAGGGTGGGCAGGCGCGCGGCGCGGGCGGCCTCGTCCCGCGCGAGGTCCTGGTCGCCCACGGTCCGCACCAGTGGGGCGGCGGCCCGCACCTGCTCCCGCGCGGCGTGCAACGGCCTGGCCCAGCCGGTCTCCACGAGCTGCGCGGCCTCCACGGTGCAGTTCCAGCCGCCCAGCAGGAAGCCGCACCTGTCCTGCGCCGCCCGCAGCAGCAGCACCTCCCGCGCGTGCGGCTGCGGGGCGTGCTGCTCGCTGAGGTTGTCGTCCCCGTCGTCCCAGACGGCGACCAGCCCGAGGTCGCGCACCGGGGCGAACATCGCCGCCCGGGTCCCGATCACCGCGCGCACCGCTCCCCGCCGTACGGCGAGCCACTGCGCGTACCGCTTCTCCGGCCCGGCGTCGGCGGTGAGCACCGCATGCCTACCCTCCCCCAGCAGGTCGGTGAGCGCGGCGTCGAGCCGTGCGACGGCCCGTCCGTCGGGCAGGACGACCAGTGCGCCGCGCCCCGAGGACAGGGTCGCCGCGACCGCCCGGGCGATCTCCTCGCTCCACCGCGGTCCCGGCAGCGTGTTCCACACGGCGCGGGGGCTGCCGCCCGACGACAGGGACTCCAGGAAGGCCGGTCCCTGGTCGTACCGCTCCCACGACCCGGCCGCCGGGGCCGGGGGCGGGGGCAGCGGATCGGGCGAGGGACGCTGCTCGGCGCGGGCGTTGCGCGGCGGCACGGCGAGCTGCAGCACGTCGGCGAGGCTGCCCGCGTACCGGTCGGCGACCGCGCGGGCCAGGCCGAGCAGCTCCTCGTCCAGCACCTGCTCGGGCGAGACGACCTGGGCCAGCGCGGCCAGCGGGCCCGCGTAGTCGGACTCGGGCAGGCGCTCGACGAGGAACCCGTCGATCAGTCCCCCGCCCTCACGCCGGCCGTCCCGCACCCGGTGCCGTCCGGCCCCGAAACGCACCCGCACCCGCACGCCCGGCTGGGCGTCGGCGTCCAGCTCCTCGGGGACGGCGTAGTCGAAGTAGCGGTCGAGGTGCAGCACGCCCTTGTCGACGAGCACCCGGGCGACCGGCAGCTCCTTGGCGAGCGCGGCACCCCGCCAGGTGCGCGGCTTGGCCCGGGGGGCCTTGGCCTGACGCACGCTCTCCCGGATGAGCGCGAGCTGCTCGGGCGGCGCGCCCTGCGCACCACCGTCCGGCTGTCCGTCCTCGCTGCTCACGCCTGCATTCTTCCAAACCCGACTGACAACGCCGGCCGCCACCGTTGCGGGCAGTCGTGCCTTCCCAGTGCCTCAAGAGCCTGGGGGGGATCCCAGCGGCACGGGTGGGCGCGACGGCACCCCCCAGGGCGGGCCGACCACCAGCCCGGCACAGCTCTCGAACACACCGAGGCCCGGTGCCCCTCCCGCTGGGGGAGGCGCACCGGGCCGAGGCGACGAAACAGCGTGCGGGGCTACAGCCCCGCGGCCTTCCGCAGCGCGTCCACGCGGTCGGTCCGCTCCCAGGTGAAGTCCGGCAGCTCACGGCCGAAGTGACCGTACGCGGCGGTCTGGGCGTAGATCGGCCGCAGCAGGTCCAGGTCGCGGATGATCGCGGCGGGACGGAGGTCGAAGACGTCGTCGATGGCCCGCTCGATCCGCTCGACGTCGACCTTGGCGGTGCCGAAGGTCTCAACGAACAGGCCCACCGGCTCGGCCTTGCCGATCGCGTAGGCCACCTGGACCTCGCAGCGCGCGGCGAGGCCGGCCGCCACCACGTTCTTCGCGACCCAGCGCATCGCGTACGCGGCGGAGCGGTCCACCTTGGACGGGTCCTTGCCGGAGAACGCGCCGCCGCCGTGGCGGGCCATGCCGCCGTAGGTGTCGATGATGATCTTGCGGCCGGTGAGGCCGGCGTCGCCCATCGGGCCGCCGATCTCGAAGCGGCCGGTGGGGTTCACCAGCAGGCGGTACTTCTCGGTGTCCAGCTTGATGCCGTCGTCGAGGAGCGCCTTCAGCTCCGGCTCCACCACGAACTCGCGGATGTCGGGCGCGAGCAGCGACTCCAGGTCGATGTCGGAGGCATGCTGCGAGGAGACGACCACGGTGTCCAGGCGGACCGCCTTGTCGCCGTCGTACTCGATGGTGACCTGGGTCTTGCCGTCCGGGCGCAGGTAGGGGATGGTCCCGTTCTTGCGGACGTCGGACAGGCGCTTGGACAGGCGGTGGGCGAGGAAGATCGGCAGCGGCATCAGCGTCGGCGTCTCGTCCGTCGCGTAGCCGAACATCAGGCCCTGGTCGCCGGCGCCCTGCCGGTCCAGCTCGTCGTCGTCGCCCTCGACACGGGTCTCGTACGCCGTGTCGACACCCTGGGCGATGTCCGGGGACTGCGCGCCGATCGACACCGAGACGCCGCAGGAGGCGCCGTCGAAGCCCTTCTTCGAGGAGTCGTAACCGATCTCCAGGATCTTGCTGCGCACCAGCGTCGCGATGTCCGCGTACGTCTTGGTGGTGACCTCACCGGCGACGTGCACCAGGCCGGTGGTGATCAGGGTCTCGACGGCGACCCGGGACGACGGGTCCTCGCGGAGCAACGCGTCGAGGATGGTGTCGCTGATCTGGTCAGCGATCTTGTCGGGGTGACCCTCGGTCACGGACTCCGAGGTGAACAGACGACGGGACACAATGCTCCCTGGGGTTGCAGCGGCTGCTGGCTGATCATGGGCGAACGGCGGGGGCTGCACCCGACGCCGTCCGTGGAACAGTTTATCGGTCGTGCCGCGCCACGGGTCCCCGCGTCTCGCCTCGCGAGAGGGCTGTGACCTGCGGCACGGGCATTCTCTCCGGGCGAGGCGCGGTTCGCCAGAGGCGCCACACCCCGGAGGAGGACGTTCCGAGGATGCGGGCCGTGGATGAGCCACTCATGCGAGGCGCTCGGCCACGAGGTCCCAGACGGTGTCGGCGAGGGCCTCCTTCGGGCCGTGCGGGACGGGCGTCTCGCTGCCGTCGGCGCCCAGCACCACGGCCTCGTTGGTCTCGGAACCGAAGGTCTTGGTCTCGCCCACCTCGTTCACCACGAGCAGGTCGCAGCCCTTGCGCTTGAGCTTGGCGCGGCCGTTGGCGAGGACGTCGTCGGTCTCCGCGGCGAAGCCCACGATCACCTGTCCGGACCTCACCCGGTCGCCGGAAACCTCCGCGAGAATGTCCGGATTCCGCACCAGGGTGATGGGCTCCGGCTCCTCGCCGTCCTTCTTCTTTATCTTCCCGGCCGCGTAGACCGCGGGGCGGAAGTCGGCGACGGCGGCGGCCATGACCACGGCGTCCGCGTCGGCGGCGGCGCTCACGACGGCCTCGCGCAGCTCCACGGCGGTCCCGACGCGGACGATGTCCACCCCGGCCGGGTCGGGCAGCGCGGTGTTGGCCGCGATCAGCGTGACGCGGGCGCCGCGGGCGGCGGCGGTGCGGGCGAGGGCGTAGCCCTGCTTGCCGGAGGAGCGGTTGCCGAGGAAGCGGACCGGGTCGAGGGGCTCGCGGGTGCCGCCGGCGCTCACGACGACGTGCCGGCCCGCGAGGTCGGGGTCGGCGGCGCCGCGTGCCAGGACGCGGCGGCAGACCTCGAAGATCTCGGCCGGGTCGGGCAGCCGGCCCTTGCCGGTGTCGACGCCGGTGAGGCGGCCGACAGCCGGCTCGATGACGACGGCGCCCCGGGAGCGCAGGGTGGCCACGTTCTCCTGGGTGGCCGGGTGCTCCCACATCTCGGTGTGCATGGCGGGGGCGAAGACCACCGGGCAGCGCGCGGTGAGCAGGGTGTTGGTCAGCAGGTCGTCGGCGAGGCCGTGGGCCGCCTTGGCGAGCATGTCCGCCGTGGCCGGGGCGACGACCACCAGGTCGGCGTGCTGGCCGATGCGGACGTGCGGCACCTCGTGGACGTCGTCCCAGACCTCGGTGGAGACGGGGTTGCCGGACAGGGCGGACCAGGTGGCGGCGCCGACGAAGTGCAGGGCGGAGGCGGTGGGGACGACGCGTACGTCGTGTCCCGACTCCGTGAGCCGCCGGAGCAGCTCACAGGCCTTGTAGGCGGCGATGCCGCCACTGACCCCCAGAACGACCTTCGGCTTGTCCACCGTCTCTCCCCGCGCCTCGGAAACCTGCTGCCATCCCCCATGAGACACCACAGGCCCGGCAGACGTGCTGCCGGGCCTGTGGAAAAGTCAGCTGCAAGCTGATGGTACGACGTACTGACCGATTACTGGGCGGGGCCTTCGACGGCCTCGGAGGTCAGCAGTCCCGCGTTGATCTCGCGCAGGGCGATCGAGAGCGGCTTCTCGTGGACGTGGGTGTCGACGAGAGGACCGACGTACTCGAGGAGACCCTCGCCGAGCTGCGAGTAGTACGCGTTGATCTGGCGGGCCCGCTTGGCCGCGTAGATCACGAGGCTGTACTTCGAGTCCGTGGCCTCGAGAAGCTCGTCGATCGGCGGGTTGATGATGCCCTCGGGCGCGGAGATGGAAGAGGACACGCTCTACCTTCCGATGGATGGGAAAGATTCTGTCGATCTGGTCTGCGGACGGTTGTCCACGATCACACGACGTTCATCAAGGCTAGCAGCTCGCGGGCGACCGCCTCGACGGAGGTGTTGACCAGGGTGGTGTCGAACTCCGGCTCGGCCGCGAGTTCGGTCCTCGCGGCCGCCAGGCGGCGCTCGATGACCTCGGGCGACTCGGTACCCCGGCCGGTGAGCCTGCGCACCAGCTCCTCCCAGGAGGGAGGGGCCAGGAAGACCAGCTGGGCCTCGGCCATGGACTCACGGACCTGCCGCGCGCCCTGGAGGTCGATCTCCAGGAGCACGGGCACACCCGCCTCCAGGTGCTCCAGCACCGCCGCGCGGGGCGTGCCGTAGCGGTTGCCGGCGAACTCGGCCCACTCCAGCAGCTCGCCGTTGGCGATCAGCTTGTCCATCTCCTCGTCGGTGACGAAGAAGTAGTGGACACCGTGCTGCTCACCGGGACGGGGCATGCGGGTCGTCGCCGACACCGAGAGCCAGACCTCGGGGTGTTCCTTGCGCATATGAGCGACGACCGTGCTCTTGCCGACCCCTGAGGGGCCGGAGAGCACGGTCAGCCGCGGACGATCGTCCGGGGGTACGGGGGACGTCCCCCGGGGTGTTGCAGCCATGCGGCGATTATTCCAGCAATCGCGGGCTGTCCGGGACGGAGGTCCCGGACGGTCCGGGACTCAGGAGCCGGTGCTGCCGAACTCGCGCTCCAGGGAGGCGATCTGGTTCGAACCGAGACCCCGCACGCGGCGGCTCTCGGAGATCCCCAGACGCTCCATGATCTGCTTGGCGCGGACCTTGCCCACGCCCGGCAGGGACTCGAGCAGGGCGGAGACCTTCATCTTGCCGATGACGTCGTTCTCCTGGCCCTGCTTGATGACCTCGTGCAGGGAGGCGCCGGAGTGCTTGAGTCGATTCTTGACCTCGGCCCGCTCCCGGCGAGCCGCGGCGGCCTTTTCGAGCGCGGCTGCGCGCTGTTCAGGGGTAAGGGGCGGAAGAGCCACGCCTACGTCACCTCGGATGTCGAACTGTCGGATACGGACCGGTGAGGAACCTAGTCGCCCCACACCTGGGGAGTCACGGGCAACACGTGTTGCCCGTTCACTCTCCGTCGGAGACTAGCGGCCATCGCCGCCTGAGTCAGCGAGAACAGCGGAAAAGTCCTGGTCAGCCTCCGCCAGGACGGACATTACAGACATATCACTGCGGATTTGAGGGTGTATCCAGAGTGCGACGACCACGGAGTTGCTCGTCGGACGTCTCAGGCGGCCGTCACGGCGGCCCGTATCCCGTCCGCGAACCGCTCCGCGGCGTCACGCAGAGCGACGACGTCGGGACCGTGGCGCAACACTCCCCGGCTGACGTTCGGCACGACGTTGCGCACCGCGCGCCCGAACACGGCCGGAAGGTCGGCCGCCGTGGCGCCCTGCGCGCCGATGCCCGGCGCCAGGATCGGCCCGCCCATGTCCAGGTCGTACGACGACAGGTCGCCGAGGGTCGCGCCGACCACGGCGCCGAAGGAGCCGAGCGGTTCCTCGCCGGCGTTCTCCAGCGCGAGGTGCGCGAGCATCGTCGCCCCGACGGTGCGCCCGTCGGGGCGCACCGCGTGCTGCACCTCGCCGCCCTCCGGGTTGGACGTCAGCGCCAGCACGAACAGTCCGGCGCCGGACTCCCGGGCCAACGCGACGGCGGGGCTCAGCGAGCCGTAGCCGAGGTACGGCGAGACGGTGAGGGCGTCGGAGAACAGCGGCGCGCCCTTGTGCAGGAACGACTCGGCGTAGGCGGCCATGGTGGAGCCGATGTCGCCGCGCTTGGCGTCCATGACGACGAGCGCCCCGGCCTCCCGGGCCTCGCGCACGGTCGTCTCCAGCACGGCGACGCCGCGCGAGCCGAACCGCTCGAAGAAGGCGCTCTGCGGCTTGAGCACGGCGACCCGGCCGGCGACGGCCTCGACGACCGTGCGGCTGAACCGCTCGAGACCGTTCACGTCGTCGTTCAGGCCCCACTCGGCGAGCAGCGAGGCGTGCGGGTCGATGCCCACGCACAGCGGTCCCCGCTCGTCCATCGCACGGCGCAGCCGCAGTCCGAAGGGATCCGGTCCGGTCATGTCGTGGTCCTCACGTCGGCGCCCACCGCGTCGGCGAGCGTGGCGTAGGGGCTGGTGCGCAGCCGCGCGGCGAGCCCCTTGTGGATGGCGCGGGCCCAGAAGGGGCCTTGGTAGATGAACGCGCTGTACCCCTGGACCAGCGTGGCGCCTGCCAGGATGCGCTGCCAGGCGTCCTCGGCGTTCTCGACGCCGCCCACGCCGATCAGCGTGATCCGGTCGCCCACGCGCGCGTAGAGGCGGCGCAGCACCTCGAGGGAGCGTGCCTTGAGGGGCGCGCCGGACAGTCCGCCGGTCTCCTGGACCACGGACGGGTCCGAGGTCAGGCCGAGGCCCTCGCGGGCGATGGTGGTGTTGGTGGCGATGATGCCGTCGAGGCCGAGTTCCACGGCGAGGTCCGCGACGGCGTCGACGTCCTCGTCGGCCAGGTCGGGGGCGATCTTCACCAGCAGCGGCACCCGGCGGGCCGGTACCGCGCGGTCGGCGGCCTCGCGGACGGCGGTGAGCAGCGGGCGGAGCTGGTCCACGGCCTGGAGGCTGCGCAGTCCGGGGGTGTTCGGGGACGAGACGTTGACGACCAGGTAGTCGGCGTGCGGGGCGAGCCGCTCGGCGGACTTCACGTAGTCGGCGGCGGCCTCGGACTCCGGGACGACCTTGGTCTTGCCGATGTTGACGCCCACGACCGTGCGGAAGACCGGTGTGCGGGAGGCCAGGCGGGCGGCGACGGCGAGCGAGCCGTCGTTGTTGAAGCCCATGCGGTTGATCAGCGCCCGGTCGGCGACCAGCCGGAACAGCCGCTTCCTGGGGTTGCCGGGCTGCGGTTCGCCGGTGACCGTGCCGATCTCGACGTGGTCGAAGCCGAGCATCGCCAGGCCGTCGATCCCGACGGCGTTCTTGTCGAAGCCGGCGGCCAGGCCGAAGGGGCTGTGCAGCCGCAGTCCGAGGGCCTCGGTGCGCAGCTCCTGGTGGCGGGGGGCGAGCACGGCGGCGACGAAGGTGCGCAGGACCGGGACGCGCGCGACGCGGCGGATCCAGCGGAAGGCCAGGTGGTGGGCCTGCTCCGGGTCCATGCGGGAGAAGAGCAGGGTGAACAGAATCCTGTACATGGTGTCCTCATGAAGCGGGGGACACCGTTTCCGGTGTCCCCCTGGGGGCTACTGGTCCTCGCGGGCCGCTGTCAGGTGTTCCGCGTGTTCCTGGAGCGAGCGGACTCCCACGTCGCCCCGGTTGAGCGCGTCGATGCCCTGGACCGCGGCGGCGAGCGCCTGGACCGTGGTCAGGCAGGGCACCGAGCGGGCCACGGCCGCGGTGCGACCGTGGTCAGGCGTACGGCCGCGGTGCGGATCTCGTAGCCGTCGAGCCGGCCCCCCGTGCCGTACGGGGTGTTGACGATGAGGTCGACCTCCCCGTCGTGGATGAGCTGGACGATGGTCTTCTCACCGTTGGGTCCGGTGCCCTCGAACTGTTTACGCACGACGGTGGCCTTGATGCCGTTGCGCTTGAGGACCTCGGCGGTGCCGGAGGTGGCCAGCAGCTCGAAGCCGTGCGCCACCAGCTCGCGCGCCGGGAAGATCATCGAGCGCTTGTCGCGGTTGGCGACCGAGATGAACGCGCGGCCCTTGGTGGGCAGCGGCCCGTAGGCGCCGGCCTGCGACTTGGCGTAAGCCGTGCCGAAGACGCTGTCGATGCCCATGACCTCGCCGGTGGAGCGCATCTCCGGGCCGAGGACCGTGTCGACGCCGCGGCCGTGGATGTCCCGGAAGCGGGACCACGGCATCACGGCCTCCTTGACGGAGATCGGCGCGTCCAGCGGCAGCTCGCCGCCGTCGCCGGTGGCCGGGAGGATGCCCTCGGCTCGCAGCTCGGCGACGGTGGCGCCCAGCGAGATGCGGGCGGCGGCCTTGGCCAGCGGCACCGCGGTCGCCTTCGAGGTGAAGGGGACGGTGCGCGAGGCGCGCGGGTTGGCCTCCAGGACGTAGAGGATGTCCCCGGCGAGGGCGAACTGGATGTTGATCAGTCCGCGCACGCCCACCCCGCGCGCGATGGCCTCGGTGGAGGCGCGCAGCCGCTTGATGTCGAAGCCGCCGAGGGTGATCGGAGGCAGGGCGCACGCCGAGTCGCCGGAGTGGATGCCGGCCTCTTCGATGTGCTCCATGACGCCGCCGAGATAAAGCTCCTCGCCGTCGTACAGGGCGTCGACGTCGATCTCGATGGCGTCGTCGAGGAAGCGGTCGACGAGGACCGGCCGGGAGGGGCTGATCTCCGTCGACTCGGCGATGTAGCTCTCCAGCCGGGTCTCGTCGTAGACGATCTCCATGCCGCGGCCGCCGAGCACGTACGACGGGCGCACCAGGACCGGGTAGCCGATCTCGTCGGCGATGGCCTTGGCCTCGGCGAAGGTGGTGGCGGTGCCGTGCTTGGGGGCGGGCAGGCCGGCCTCCTTGAGGACCCGGCCGAAGGCGCCGCGGTCCTCGGCGGCGTGGATCGCCTCCGGGGGCGTGCCGACGACCGGCACGCCGTTGTCCTTGAGGGCCTGGGACAGGCCGAGCGGGGTCTGGCCGCCGAGCTGCACGACGACGCCCGCGACCGGTCCGGCCTGCTGCTCGGCGTGCACGATCTCCAGGACGTCCTCCAGGGTGAGCGGCTCGAAGTAGAGCCGGTCGGAGGTGTCGTAGTCGGTGGAGACGGTCTCGGGGTTGCAGTTGACCATCACGGTCTCGTAGCCGGCGTCGCTCAGGGCGAAGGAGGCGTGGACGCAGGAGTAGTCGAACTCGATGCCCTGGCCGATGCGGTTGGGACCGGAGCCGAGGATGATGACGGCCGGCTTCTCGCGCGGCGCGACCTCGGTCTCCTCGTCGTAGGAGGAGTAGAAGTACGGCGTCCGCGCGGCGAACTCGGCGGCGCAGGTGTCGACCGTCTTGTAGACCGGGCGGATGCCGAGGGCGTGCCGGACCTCGCGGACGACGTCCTCGCGCAGGCCCCGGATCTCACCGATCTGCTGGTCGGAGAAGCCGTGCCGCTTGGCCTCGGCGAGCAGGCCGGGGGTGAGCTCGGGGGCGGCGGCCAGCTCGTCGGCGATCTCCTTGATGAGGAAGAGCTGGTCGACGAACCACGGGTCGATCTTCGTGGCGTCGAAGACCTCCTCGGGGGTGGCGCCCGCGCGGATGGCCTGCATGACGGCGTTGATGCGGCCGTCGGTGGGCCGGACGGCCTCGCGCAGCAGTTCGGCCTTGTCGCCGGGCTCGCCGGTGAAGGTGAACTGGCTGCCCTTCTTCTCCAGGGAGCGCAGCGCCTTCTGGAAGGCCTCGGTGAAGTTGCGGCCGATGGCCATGGCCTCGCCGACCGACTTCATGGTGGTGGTGAGGGTGGAGTCGGCGCTCGGGAACTTCTCGAAGGCGAACCGCGGGGCCTTCACGACCACGTAGTCGAGGGTCGGCTCGAAGGAGGCCGGGGTCTCCTGCGTGATGTCGTTCGGGATCTCGTCGAGGGTGTAGCCGACGGCGAGCTTGGCGGCGATCTTGGCGATGGGGAAGCCGGTCGCCTTGGAGGCGAGCGCGGAGGAGCGCGAGACGCGGGGGTTCATCTCGATGACGATGACCCGGCCGTCCTCGGGGTTCACCGCGAACTGGATGTTGCAGCCGCCGGTGTCGACACCGACCTCGCGGATGATCGCGATGCCGACGTCGCGCAGCACCTGGTACTCGCGGTCGGTCAGCGTCATCGCCGGGGCGACGGTGATCGAGTCGCCGGTGTGCACACCCATGGGGTCGAAGTTCTCGATGGAGCAGACGACCACGACGTTGTCGTTCTTGTCGCGCATCAGCTCCAGCTCGTACTCCTTCCAGCCGAGGATGGACTCCTCGAGGAGCACCTCGGTGGTCGGCGAGAGGGTGAGGCCCTGGCCGGCGATGCGGCGCAGTTCCTCCTCGTCGTGCGCGAAGCCGGAGCCGGCGCCGCCCATGGTGAAGGACGGGCGGACGACGACGGGGTAGCCGCCGAGCTCCTCGACGCCCTTGAGGACGTCGTCCATGGAGTGGCAGATGTAGGAGCGGGCGGACTCGCCGTGGCCGATCTTGCGGCGGACCTCCTCGACGACCTCCTTGAACAGGTCGCGGTCCTCGCCCTTGTTGATGGCCTCGACGTTGGCGCCGATCAGCTCGACGCCGTACTTCTCCAGGACGCCGTTGCCGTGCAGGGAGATCGCGGTGTTCAGGGCCGTCTGGCCGCCCAGGGTGGGCAGCAGGGCGTCCGGCTGCTCCTTGGCGATGATCTTCTCGACGAACTCGGGCGTGATCGGCTCGACGTAGGTGGCGTCGGCGATCTCCGGGTCGGTCATGATCGTCGCCGGGTTGGAGTTGACCAGGATCACACGCAGGCCCTCGGCCTTGAGCACGCGGCAGGCCTGGGTGCCGGAGTAGTCGAACTCCGCGGCCTGGCCGATGACGATCGGGCCGGAGCCGATGACCAGGACGGACTGGATATCGGTGCGCTTAGGCACGCTGGCCCTCCATCAGGGAGACGAAGCGGTCGAACAGGTACGCGGCGTCGTGCGGGCCCGCTGCCGCTTCGGGGTGGTACTGGACGCTGAAGGCCGGCTTGTCGAGCAGTTGGAGGCCCTCCACCACGTTGTCGTTGAGGCAGACGTGGGACACCTCGGCGCGGCCGAACGGGGTGTCGGAGACCTTGTCGAGCGGGGCGTCCACGGCGAAGCCGTGGTTGTGCGCGGTGACCTCGACCTTGCCGGTCGTACGGTCCTGCACCGGCTGGTTGATGCCACGGTGGCCGTACTTCAGCTTGAAGGTGCCGAAGCCGAGGGCGCGGCCGAGGATCTGGTTGCCGAAGCAGATGCCGAACAGGGGGGTGCCGCGCTCCAGCACGCCCCGCATCACGGAGACGGGGTGGTCGGCGGTGGCGGGGTCGCCGGGGCCGTTGGAGAAGAACACGCCGTCCGGGTTGACCGCGTAGACGTCGTCGACGGTCGCGGTGGCCGGCAGCACGTGCACCTCGATGCCGCGCTCGGCCATGCGCTGCGGGGTCATGCCCTTGATGCCGAGGTCGACGGCGGCGACGGTGAACTTCTTCTCACCGACCGCGGGGACGACGTACGGCTCGGTGGTGGCGACCTCGGCGGAGAGGTCGGCGCCCTTCATCTCGGGCGCCTCCTGGACGCGGGCGAGCAGCGCCGCGTCGTCGCGCACCGCGTCGCCGCTGAAGATGCCGACGCGCATGGCGCCGCGCTCACGCAGGTGGCGGGTGAGGGCGCGGGTGTCGATGCCGCTGATGCCGACGACGCCCTGGGCGGCCAGCTCCTCGTCGAGCGTGCGGCGTGAGCGCCAGTTGGAGGGCACGCGCGCGGGGTCGCGCACCACATAGCCGGAGACCCAGATCCGCTTGGACTCGGCGTCCTCGTCGTTGACGCCGGTGTTGCCGACGTGCGGGGCGGTCATCACCACGACCTGCCGGTGGTACGACGGGTCGGTGAGGGTCTCCTGGTAGCCGGTCATGCCGGTGGAGAACACCGCTTCGCCGAAGGTCTCCCCCACCGCCCCGTAGGAGCGGCCGCGGAAGATCCGGCCGTCCTCCAGGACGAGAACGGCGGGAACCTTGTCGGCTCCCCTGGTGGAGGTTGTCATCGTGCGCCTTCCGTCTTGTTGATCATGTTGGTGAGGGCTTCCACCCAGTCGTTGTGCTCGGCGGCGTGGTCGGACCGGAAGCCCGAGTCGATCAGCCGCTCGCCGTGCGCCCAGGTGACGACCAGCAGGCCGCCCTCGGTGAGGACCTTGCCGGCGATGCCCTTGTCGAGCCGGGCCTCGCGCAGCGCGTCCGCCGGGATGAAGAAGTCGTCCGCCCCGGGGCGTACGACGTCCAGTCCGGCGTCGGTCAGGGTGAGCTCGGCCCGGCTGCGGGTGCCCAGACCGTGCGCCACGATGCGGTCGAGCCACTGGCCGGCGGTGGTGGACCCGTGGTAGCGGCCGCTCATGGTCAGTGTCGCCGGGCCGGGGTCGTCCGGCGCGCTGTGCAGCTCCGGCAGGTCGCTCTGGAGCGTCCCTCGCCACTTCCAGCCCTCGCGCATCAGCCAGTAGACGAGCGCGACGAAGAGGGCGAGTCCGACGACCCAGCCGATCCGGGCGGCCCAGTCGGTCACTTCCGCCGATTCCTTCTCGGCGGCCAGCAGGAGTACAGGTGTCACGTGAGCTTCCCGTCGACGAGCGTGGCCTTGCCCCGCAGCCAGGTGTGCGTGACACGGCCCGGCAGTTCGCGACCCTCGTAGGGGGTGTTGCGGCTGCGCGAGGCGAAGCCCGCGGGGTCCACCGATCCACGGTATGCCGTGTCGACGAGGGTGAGGTTGGCGGGCTCACCTGCCGAGACGGGGCGGCCGTGCCCCTCGGCCCGTCCGATACGGGCGGGCGCGTGGGACATGCGCTCGGCGACACCGGCCCAGTCCAGCAGGCCCGTGTCCACCATCGTCTCCTGGACCACCGACAGCGCGGTCTCCAGGCCGACCATCCCCATGGCGGCGGCGGCCCACTCGCAGTCCTTGTCCTCGTGCGGTGCGGGCGTGGTCGTGGCGACGATGTCGATCGTGCCGTCGGCGAGCGCCTCGCGCAGGGCCAGGACGTCGCGCTCGGTGCGCAGCGGCGGGTTGACCTTGTAGACCGGGTTGTACGAGCGCACCAGCTCGTCGGTGAGCAGCAGGTGGTGCGGGGTGACCTCGGCGGTGACGCGGATGCCGCGGGACTTGGCCCAGCGGACGATCTCCACGGACCCGGCGGTCGACAGGTGGCAGATGTGGACGCGGGAGCCGACGTGCTCGGCGAGCAGCACGTCCCGGGCGATGATCGACTCCTCGGCGACGGCCGGCCAGCCGCCGAGACCCAGCTCGGCGGAGACGACGCCCTCGTTCATCTGGGCGCCCTCGGTGAGCCGGGGTTCCTGGGCGTGCTGGGCGACGACCCCGTCGAAGGCCTTCACGTACTCCAGGGCGCGGCGCATGATCACCGCGTCGTGGACGCACTTGCCGTCGTCGGAGAAGACGGTGACGCCGGCCGCGGACTCGTGCATGGCGCCGAGTTCGGCGAGCTTCTGGCCGTCCAGGCCGACGGTGACGGCGCCGACGGGCCGCACGTCGCAGTAGCCGTGCTCCTTGCCGAGCCGCCAGACCTGCTCGACGACACCGGCGGTGTCGGCGACCGGGAAGGTGTTGGCCATGGCGAACACGGCGGTGTAGCCGCCGCTCGCGGCCGCCCGGGTGCCGGTCAGGACGGTCTCGGAGTCCTCGCGGCCGGGCTCGCGCAGGTGGGTGTGCAGGTCGACCAGGCCCGGCAGCAGCACCTTGCCGCCGGCCTCGACGACCTCCGCGCCGTCGGCGGAGAGCCCGGTGCCGACCTGGATGATCGTTTCGCCGTCGATCAGGACGTCCTGCGGCTCGCCGCCGAGCACCTGCGCACCACGGATCACGGTCTTGCTCATCGTTCTCACTTCTCCTCGGCGGTACGGGCGGGGGTGCTCGGGGCCTGGAACTCGGCTCCGCCGAGCAGCAGGTACAGGACGGCCATCCGGATGGAGACGCCGTTGGTGACCTGTTCGATCACGGTGCAGCGGTCGGAGTCCGCGACCTCGGCGGTGATCTCCATGCCGCGGACCATCGGGCCGGGGTGCATCACGATCGCGTGCTCGGGCATCCGCGCCATGCGCTCGCCGTCGAGGCCGTAGCGGCGCGAGTACTCCCGCTCGGTGGGGAAGAACGCGGCGTTCATCCGCTCGCGCTGGACGCGCAGCATCATCACCGCGTCCGACTTGGGCAGCGTGGAGTCCAGGTCGTACGACACCTCGCAGGGCCAGGTCTCGACGCCGACCGGGAGCAGGGTGGGCGGGGCGACGAGGGTGACCTCGGCACCGAGCGTGTGCAGCAGGTCGACGTTGGAGCGGGCGACCCGGCTGTGCAGGACGTCGCCGACGAGCGTGATGCGGCGGCCGTTCAGGTCGTGCCCGAGCCCGGCGTCACGGCCGACGAGCCGGCGCCGCATGGTGAAGGCGTCGAGCAGCGCCTGGGTGGGGTGCTGGTGGGTGCCGTCGCCCGCGTTGATGACGTGCGCGTCGATCCAGCCGGAGGTGGCGAGCCGGTAGGGGGCGCCGGAGGCGCCGTGCCGGATGACGACCGCGTCGACGCCCATGGCCTCCAGCGTCTGGGCGGTGTCCTTCAGGGACTCGCCCTTGGAGACGCTGGAGCCCTTGGCGGTGAAGTTGATGACGTCCGCGGACAGCCGCTTCTCGGCGGCCTCGAAGGAGATCCGGGTCCGGGTGGAGTCCTCGAAGAAGAGGTTGACGACGGTGCGGCCGCGCAGGGTGGGGAGTTTCTTGATCGGCCGGTCTGCGACCCGGGCCATCTCCTCGGCGGTGTCGAGGATGAGGACGGCGTCGTCGCGGGTGAGGTCGGCGGCCGAGATGAGATGACGCTGCATCTGTCAGGCTCCGTAAAAGCAGTTCAATGAGGCGAAATCGGGCAGACGGGTACGCGCGGGGGCGTGCCGCGCCGGCGCACACCGGTCCGGCGCGCGCTTCGCGGTGCTACTGGGGGATCTGCTTGGCGCCGAGCAGCACGGTGTCGCGGCCGTCCTCCTCGGCGAGCAGGACCTTGACCGTCTCCCGCAGCGACGTGGGGAGGTTCTTGCCGACGTAGTCGGCGCGGATGGGCAGTTCGCGGTGGCCGCGGTCGACGAGCACCGCCAGCTGCACCGCGCGGGGGCGCCCGATGTCGTTCAGGGCGTCGAGGGCGGCGCGGATGGTGCGGCCGGAGAAGAGCACGTCGTCGACGAGGACGACCAGCTTGCCGTCGAGGCCGTCACCGGGGATCTCGGTGCGGGCCAGCGCACGCGGCGGCTGCAGACGCAGGTCGTCGCGGTACATGGTGATGTCGAGGGAGCCGACCGGGACCTTGCGCTCGGTGATCTGCTCGAGCTTCTCGGCGAGCCGCCGGGCGAGGAAGACGCCTCGGGTCGGGATGCCGAGGAGCACCACGTCGTCGGCGCCCTTGGCGCGTTCGACGATCTCGTGGGCGATACGCGTCATGACCCGCGCGATGTCGGGGGCCTCGAGAACGGGCCGTGCGTCCGGCCGCGAGGAATGCGGCGGTTGCGGTTCGAGCTTGTCCATACGAAACGGACCTCCTTCTCCGCCTCACGGGACGGACCTTAAAGGACGTCGGATGTGCGTTCCTCAGGCTAACAGGTCGGCCCCCGGCCGCAGCGACACCCCCGTCACCCGGATGGAGCAGCCGATCTTCGCTACCACGGAAGAGTCGGTGTGGACCATTCGGCTTGACGCACGAGAGTAACGCTGCGTAACCTCACAGTGAGTTACCAGCCGCGCGGCATGGAATCCAGCCATCCGCGTCGACACAGTGCCGGGGAGCTATATGTCCAGCGAATACGCCAAACAGCTCGGGGCCAAGCTCCGGGCGATCCGCACCCAGCAGGGCCTTTCCCTCCACGGTGTCGAGGAGAAGTCCCAGGGCCGCTGGAAGGCGGTCGTGGTCGGTTCGTACGAGCGCGGCGACCGCGCCGTGACCGTGCAGCGCCTCGCGGAGCTGGCGGACTTCTACGGCGTTCCGGTGCAGGAGCTGCTGCCGGGCACCACCCCGGGCGGGGCCGCCGAGCCGCCGCCGAAGCTGGTCCTGGACCTGGAGCGGCTGGCCACGGTGCCGGCCGAGAAGGCGGGCCCGCTGCAGCGCTACGCGGCGACGATCCAGTCGCAGCGCGGCGACTACAACGGCAAGGTGCTGTCGATCCGCCAGGACGACCTGCGCACGCTCGCCGTCATCTACGACCAGTCGCCGTCGGTCCTCACGGAGCAGCTGATCAGCTGGGGCGTGCTGGACGCGGACGCGCGCCGTGCGGTGGCCTCGCACGAGGACGTGTAGGCGCTCCGCGGGGGCGCAGAAACGTGCCGCCGGGGTGGCCGGACCTTTCGGGACCGGCCACCCCGGCGGTTTTCTGTCTGCCGGCTGCGGTTGACTTCGGGTGCGGGCCGTCTGTGGCTGAGCGCGCTGTCCCCCTCGCCCCTGAGGGGCACTTGCCGACGGGGCGGCTTACTGGTCGCGGCGCAGTGAGGGCTTGAGTTCCTTCAGGCGGCCGAGGAGGCCGTTCACGAACGAGGGCGACTCGTCCGTGGAGAACTCCTTCGCCAGCTGCACCATCTCGTCCAGGACGACCGCGTCCGGCGTCTCGTCGACCCAGATCAGCTCGTACGCGCCGAGCCGCAGGATGGAGCGGTCCACGACCGGCATCCGGTCGAGCGTCCAGCCGACCGAGTACTGGGCGATCAGCTCGTCGATACGCTTCGCGTGTTCCGCGTAGCCCTCGACGAGCTGCATCGTGTACTCGCTCACCGGCGGCTGCCGGGTGTCGGACCGGGAGTGCCGGATCCAGTCGGCGAGGACCGTGAGGACCTCGGTGCCGCGCTGGTCGCCCTCGAAGATGATCTGGAAGGCGCGCTTGCGGGCCGTGTTGCGGGCAGCCACGGTTAGCTGTTCACCCGGCCGAGGTAGTCGCTCGTGCGGGTGTCGACCTTGATCTTCTCACCGGTGGTGATGAAGAGGGGGACCTGGATCTGGTGGCCGGTCTCCAGCGTGGCGGGCTTGGTGCCGCCGGTGGAGCGGTCGCCCTGGACGCCCGGCTCGGTCTCCTGGATCGTCAGCTCGACGGCGGCCGGCAGCTCCACGAAGAGCACCTCGCCCTCGTGCTGGGCGACGGTGGCGGTGAAGCCCTCGACGAGGAAGTTGGCGGCGTCGCCGACGGCCTTGCGGTCGACCATGAGCTGGTCGTAGGTCTCCATGTCCATGAAGACGAAGTAGTCGCCGTCCATGTAGGAGAACTGCATGTCGCGCTTGTCGACGGTGGCCGTTTCGACCTTGACGCCGGCGTTGAAGGTCTTGTCGACGACCTTGCCGGAGAGCACGTTCTTGAGCTTGGTGCGCACGAAGGCCGGGCCCTTGCCGGGCTTGACGTGCTGGAACTCGACGACGGACCAGAGCTGGCCGCCTTCGAGCTTGAGCACCATGCCGTTCTTGAGGTCGTTCGTGGAAGCCACGGTTGCGGAATCTCCTGGACTGGACTGACGTGGACGACGGCCGGGGCGAAGGCAGGCGCACTGCGCGAGGCTAGAGCGCGAGCAGCTCCTTGGTCGTGATGGTGAGTAGCTCGGGTCCGCCGTCCGCCTCGGGGCGCACGACGAGCGTGTCATCGATCCGGACTCCGCCCCGGCCGGGGAGGTGGACCCCCGGCTCGACGGTGACCGGCACGCAAGCGTCCAGTTTACCCATGGCCGCCGGGGTCAATTGAGGGTCCTCGTCGATTTCGAGTCCGACGCCGTGACCGGTGAGGACGGGGAGCGCCTCGGCGTACCCGGCGGAGTCCAGGACCTGGCGCGCCGCACGGTCCACGTCACGGCATGCGGCGCCGGGGGCGAGGGACTCGCGTCCCGCGCGCTGGGCGGAGAAGACCAGGTCGTACAGCTCGATCTGCCAGTCCGCGGGGGCCGTGCCGATGACGAAGGTACGGCCGATCTCGCAGCGGTAGCCGCGGTAGGTGGCCCCGAGACAGACGGAGAGGAAGTCGCCCTCCTCGACGCGGCGGTCGGTGGGGCGGTGGCCGGGCGGCCGGCGTGGGGCCGGTGGCCACGGAGGTGGGAAGGCCGGTCCGTCGGCGCCGTGGTCGACCAGGCGGCGCTCCAGCTCCAGGGCGAGGTGGCGTTCGGTGCGGCCGACCAGGATGGACTCCAGGAGTTCGCCCAGCGCCTGGTCGGCGATCTCCGCGCCGATGCGGAGGCAGGAGATCTCCTCCTCGTCCTTGACGACGCGCAGCTGTTCCACGGCGCCCGCGACCCCGGTGAGGCGCAGACGGGGGGCCGCCTCGCCGATCGCCCGGTGCCGGGTGACGGTGAGGTGGTGTTCCTCCACGGCGAGGGCGTCGACGTCCTGGGCCGTGGCGAGGGCGGCGGCCTCGACGGCCGGGTCGCCGCCGATGCCGGACATGAGGTGGAGGCGGAGCGCCTCGTCGGGGCGGCTGTGCGGGGTGCGGTCGTCCGGGGGTTCCGGGCAGACCAGTACGTCCTCGGTCCTGCCGAGCAGGAGCACGGCGTTCTCGGGGGCGGCACCGGCGAGGTAGCGCACGTTGGCGGGCCGGGACACCAGCGCTGCCGTGCTGCCGCTCGCGTTGCAGCGTTCCCGTAGCCGCGTCCGGCGGACCGCGTAGACCTCAGACATGGTTCGAGCGTAGGAGGGGTGGCGCGATGTCGCCGGTCGGGCGGGGCCGAGTGGGGGTGAGCCCCGCACCGGGCACGGCGCTGAGTCCGCTCAGGACGGCCGGGGCCGGGCCTGGGGGGCGGTCACCACTTGGGCGGGCTGGCTATCGCGCGGGTGAGGACGTCGTCGAGGATGCGGGCCGTTTCGGGTATGTCCAGCTGGGAGTTGTCGATGATGGGCAGGCCCGAGCCGTACCAGCCGGCCATGCGGCCGTGGATGCGGGCCACCTCCTCGTCGCCGAGGCGGCGGTTGCCGGTGCGTTCCGCGTTGCGCTCCAGGACGACGTCCAGGCCGGGGAGGAGGACGACGGGCAGCAGGCCGGGTCCGACGTGCCGCTTCCAGCCGCCGAGGCCGACGACCGGGCGGTCGGGGAAGACCGCGTCGTCGAGGATGCACGAGATGCCGTTGGCCAGGAAGTTGCGGGCGGCGAAGCCGCAGGTGCGGCGGGCCAGGCGGTACTGGGCCTCGGAGTGGTCGTTCCACCCGGTCTGGGGGTCGGCGAAACCGGAGCGGACCCACTCGCGCACGTCGTCGAGGCTGATGTGGGCGGTGGGCACCCGGCGGTGGTCCGCCCAGTACTTGGCCACGCTGGTCTTGCCGGCGCCCGCGGGACCGATCAGCAGGACGGCGAGGGTCGTCGCGCCCGGGTCAGGGGTCGCCGGGGCCTGCGGCAGGCTCGGCATGCCGACCGGGCCGCCGGGCGGCAGCGTGACATGGCCGGTGGAGTCCGGCGGCGGAGGCATGGAGGCGTGCACCGGTCCCGCAGGGGGGGGGCGCGGGAATCCGCGGGCGGCGGGCGTCGGGGGGCGGGCCCTGCGGGTGCTGACCTGGGTGGTGCGCGGCCGGTGACCAGCCGGCGGCGGGTCCGTGCCCCGGCTGGTGGGGCGGCGGCAGCGGAGAACCCACTGCGTGCTGCATCCGGTGCCACTCCGTCTCGTACAGGCAATGGGTCGCTGACAGCGGGGGTGTCGTCCCGCGAACCGAACGGTACCGCCCCCTGCCGTCGTTGTGTGAACGGCCGGGGGCGGTGACGAGTGCCCGTCGGGCGCTACTCCCCCACCTCGCCGTAGGCGGCGAGCAGGACGGCCGGGTCGGGGCCCTCCAGCACGGTGGGCTTGGCGAGGCCGTCGAGGACGACGAAGCGCAGCAGGTTGCCGCGGGACTTCTTGTCGACCTTCATGTTCTCCAGCAGCTTGGGCCACTGGTCGTAGCGGTAGGCGAGGGGCAGGCCCACGGACTCCAGGACCGTGCGGTGACGGTCGGCGGTGGCGTCGTCCAGGCGGCCCGCCAGCCGGCCCAGTTCGGCGGCGAAGTGCATGCCGACGGCAACGGCCGCGCCGTGGCGCCACTTGTAGCGCTCGTTCTTCTCGATGGCGTGGCCGAGGGTGTGGCCGTAGTTGAGGATCTCGCGGAGACCGGACTCCTTGAGGTCGGAGGAGACCACGTCGGCCTTCACCCGGATCGAGCGCTCGATGAGCTCGGCGGTGTGGGGCCCCGCGGGTGTACGGGCGGCCTCGGGGTCGGACTCGATGAGGTCCAGGATCACCGGGTCGGCGATGAAGCCGGCCTTGATGACCTCGGCGAGCCCGGAGACGTAGTCGTGGACCGGGAGGGAGTCGAGGGCGGCGAGGTCGCACAGGACACCGGCGGGCGGGTGGAAGGCGCCCACGAGGTTCTTGCCCTCGGCGGTGTTGATGCCGGTCTTCCCGCCGACGGCCGCGTCGACCATGCCGAGGACGGTGGTCGGCACGGCGACCCAGCGGACGCCGCGCAGCCAGGTCGCGGCGACGAAGCCGGCCAGGTCGGTGGTGGCGCCGCCGCCGACCCCGACGACGGCGTCGGTGCGGGTGAAGCCGGACTGGCCGAGGGCCTTCCAGCAGTAGGCGGCGACCTCGGCGGTCTTGGCCTCCTCCGCGTTCGGCACCTGGATGGCGACGGCCTCGTAGCCCTGTCCGGCGAGGTCCGCGCGCAGCGCTTCGCCGGTCTCGGCGAGGGCCTCCGGGTGCACGATCGCCACCCGCTGGGCCTTCTCCCCGATCAGCCCGGCGAGTTCACCGAGCAGCTGCCGGCCCACCAGGACGTCGTAGGGCTCGGTGCCCGCCGTGCCCGCGACATGAATGCGGGTCACTGCCTCGTTGCTCATGCTTCCTTCAGCTCCAGTGCGTCCAGGACCGCGTCGGTGACCTCTTCGGGCGTGCGTCCGTCGGTCGGTACGACGGCGGTGGCCGCCTCCTCGTACAGGTGCCGGCGGGCCTCCATCAGCTCGCGCCACTGCTTGCGCGGGTTGACGGCGAGCAGCGGGCGGGCGGCTCCGAGGCCGGTGCGGCGGACCGCCTCCTCGACGTCCATCGACAGGTAGACCACTCGCTGTCCGGCGAGCAGCGCGCGGGTGCCGGCGTCGAGGATCGCCCCGCCGCCCAGGGCGAGGACGCCGTCGTGCGTGGTGAGCGCCTCCTGGACGGCCCGCTTCTCCAGGGCGCGGAAGGCGGGCTCGCCGTCCTCGACGAAGATGTCGGCGACGGTGCGCCCCTCGGCGGCGACGATGTCCTCGTCGGTGTCCCGGTAGGCGACGCCGAGGCGCTGGGCGAGCAGCCCGCCCACGGTGGACTTGCCCACGCCCATCGGGCCGATCAGGACGAGGCGCGGGCTCACCGGACGGCCAGGTTCTCGAGGTACGAGGTGACGTTGCGGCGGGTCTCGGTGACGCTGTCGCCGCCGAACTTCTCCGCCACCGCGTCCGCCAGCACCAGGGCGACCATGGCCTCGGCGACGATGCCGGCGGCCGGGACGGCGGAGACGTCGGAGCGCTGGTGATGGGCCTGTGCGGCCTCGCCGGTGGTGACGTCGACCGTCTTCAGGGCGCGGGGGACGGTGGCGATCGGCTTCATCGCGGCGCGGCAGCGCAGCAGTTCACCGGTGGACAGGCCACCCTCGGTGCCGCCGGCGCGGCCGGAGACCCGCCGGATGCCCTCGGGCGTGTTCACGATCTCGTCGTGCGCCTTGGAGCCGGGGACGCGGGCGAGTTCGAAGCCGTCACCGATCTCGACGCCCTTGATGGCCTGGATGCCCATGAGGGCGCCGGCCAGCCGCGCGTCGAGCTTGCGGTCCCAGTGGACGTGCGAGCCGAGGCCCACCGGCACGCCGTAGGCGAGGATCTCGACCACGCCGCCGAGGGTGTCGCCGTCCTTGTGCGCCTGGTCGACCTCGGCGACCATCGCCTTCGAGGTGTCGGCGTCCAGGCAGCGCAGCGGGTCGGCGTCGAGCTTCTCGACGTCGGCCGGGGTGGGGTACACGCCCTGCGGGGCCCTGACGGAGCACAGTTCGACCACGTGGGAGACGATCTCGATGCCGGCCGTCGCCTTCAGGTACGACCGGGCGACCGCGCCGAGCGCCACCCGGGCGGCGGTCTCCCGGGCGGAGGCGCGCTCCAGGATCGGGCGGGCCTCGTCGAAGCCGTACTTCTGCATGCCGGCCAGGTCCGCGTGGCCGGGACGGGGCCGGGTCAGCGGGGCGTTGCGGGCCAGGCCCGCCAGCACCTCGGGGTCGACCGGGTCGGCCGCCATGACCTGCTCCCACTTCGGCCACTCGGTGTTGCCCACCATGACCGCGACCGGGGAGCCCAGGGTCAGGCCGTGCCGGACACCGCCCAGGAAGGTCACCTCGTCCCGCTCGAACTTCATCCGGGCACCGCGGCCGTAGCCCAGCCGCCGCCTCGCCAGGTGGTCCGCCACCATGTCCGTGGTGATCGGCACGCCGGCGGGAAGGCCCTCCAGCGTCGCGACGAGTGCGGGACCGTGGGACTCCCCCGCGGTCAGCCAGCGCAACCTGCTCAACGGTGCTCCTCCGTGTTCGCGCCCCGGTACTGCCCTGCGCACGCGCCTCTTCGCGTACGCATGCGGCGGGACGGGGTGCGCGGGTCCCGGTCCGCCGTGCTTCGATCCTCCCACGTCGGGCACGGTGCCCGGCCGCCGGTCCATCAGGCGGACGGCCGGGATCACGGGCCGGGCACCCGGTCAGGCCCGCTCGTCGCCCCCGCGCGCGGGCGCGCAGGCGCCGAGGAAGTCGGCCCCGCTCGGCCGGCGGGCGTCCCCGACGGTGGGCGCCGGTGCGTGGGCGCCGAGCGGGCCGTCGTCGCTGCCCCGCTGCGGGGCGTACGGGCCGAGGGAGTCGGCTCCGCCCGCCGGGCGCTGCGCGGCCGCCATGGCGCGAAGGGCGCGGCGGTGAACGATTCCGCGCCGGAGCTTGAGCACCCAGCCCGCCACGAAGGCCAGAACGACCAGGGCCCGTACGGTGATCTGCACCCAGTCGGGCAGGAAGCCCGGCACGGACTCGAAGATCTGGGTCTTCCAGGACGCCGGCGGCACGCCTTCGGACAGGGAAGAGGGTCCCCTCCCTGGTTCCGCCCCCTGCGGAACCGAGGCGGGATCCTATCGCGCGGCGAGGGCCAGTTCGCCCGCCCGCCGCATGGCCTCCAGGGGGGCCGGCGACCGTCCCGTCATCTGCTCCACCTGGAGCACCGCCTGGTGCACCAGCAGGTCGAGGCCGCCGACCACGGCCCCGCCGTACGCCGACCAGCGGGCCGCGAGGACGGTCGGCCAGGGGTCGTACAGCACGTCGAAGAGGGCCGCCGGGCGCTCCGGGACGGCGCGGGCCAGGAAGTCGGTGACGCCCGCCGGGGTGGTGTTCACGACGAGGGGCGCGTGCAGGGCCTGCTCGGCGTCGTCCCAGGCGGCGATCCGCACGGTGACGTCGAGCCGCTCCGCCCACTGCCGCATCTCGGCGGCCCGTGCCTCGCTGCGCACGTGGACGACGATCTCGCCCGGGCAGATGCGGGCCAGCGCGGCGAGCGCGGAGGAGGCGGTGGCGCCCGCGCCGAGGACGGCGGCGGTCTCCACCTTGTCGATGCCGTGCTCGCGCAGGGCCGCGACCATGCCGGGGATGTCGGTGTTGTCGCCGGTGCGGCGGCCGTCCTCGCCGAGGACGACGGTGTTGACCGCGTCGACCGAGGCGGCGGTGTCGCTGACCGAGTCCAGCAACGGGATCACGGCCCGCTTCAGCGGCATGGTCAGCGACAGTCCCGCCCACTCGGAACCGAGCGTCTCGAAGAAGCCGGGCAGCGCCTGCTCGTCGACCTCGAACCGGTCGTACGTCCAGCCCTCCAGGCCGAGTTCGGCGTAGGCGGCGCGGTGCAGCACCGGGGAGAGGGAGTGGGCGATCGGGGAACCGAGCACCGCGGCACGGCGGGTGGCCGGCATCAGTTGTTCCTCGAATCGTTGAACTTGTCGACGAGCCGGTCGTGCTCCGCGATCGTCTTCGCGAACTCCGTCTTGTGCATGCCGTCCGTGGCGACGAAGTACATCCAGCCTTCCGTGGTCGGCTTCAGCGCGGCCTGCAGAGCCTCCTCGCCCGGATTGCCGATCGGGCCCGGCGGCAGACCCCGGTTGGTGTACGTGTTGTAGGGGTCGGGGTTGCTGTTGATCTCCGACGCGGAGATGTCGATCTCGCTCTGGCCCAGGAGGTAGTTGAAGGAAGAGTCGAACTGGAGTTTCTGGTTCGTCTCGGTGTTGGTCGGCTTCAGCCGGTTGTAGATGACCTCGGACATCTTGCGGAAGTCGTCGTGGGTCTTGCCCTCGGCCTGCACCAGGCTCGCGACCGTCACCAGCTCCCACGGCCCGTCGAGGCCCAGGCTCTTGGACTTGGCCTCGAAGTCCAGCGACTCGTACTTCTCGGTGGCACGAGCCACCATCTGCTTGAGGACGTCCTCCGGCGTCTGCCCCTTGGCGACGGCGTAGCTGGACGGGAACAGGAAGCCCTCCAGCGGGTCCTTCACGTCCGGGTGGTTCATGGCCCACTCGGGCAGGCCGAGCGTCTTCCACTTGGTCTCGGCGACCTTGGCCGTGGTGCCCTTCTTGACCTCCAGGCGCGCGTCGATGAGCTCGTAGACGGCCCTGTTGCGCTTGCCCTCGGCGATGATCAGGTTGTTGCGGCTCTTCGGGCTGAGCATCAGTTCGACCGCGCTCGCGGCCGACATCTCCTTCTGCATCGTGTAGACGCCGTCCTGGATGCTCTTGCCGTCCGGGTTGGCCGCCTGTGCCGCGACGAAGGCGTCGACGCTCTTGACCACGCCCATCTTCTTGAGCTCCTGGCCGATGGCGTAGCCGCCCGAGCCCTTGGGGATGGTGACGGTGACCTGCTCGCCGTTGCCCGAGCCCGCGAAGTCCGGGGCGCTGCCGAAACGATCCTGGTAGAACTGGTAGCCGAAGTAGCTGACACCGGCCAGGCCGCCGCCGAAGACCACGACGACCACGAGACACGCCAGGCCGCTGCGTCGCTTCTTCTCCTTGCCGCCCCGGCGCTCCTTGCCGCCCCTGCGGTCACCGCGTCCGCGCCGGTCCTCCGGCTCGTCGTCGCGGCCGTCATCGTCGTCGCCGCCCGCGAAGAACGCATGTTCGCCCTGGTCGGGACCGGGGTCCCAGTCGGTCTGCGGCTCGGGTTCGGCGCGTCGGCGGCCGGGGGGCTCGGGCGGCGGGTATGCCTCGGGTGTGCCGTAGTAGTCGGACTGTTCCCCGCCGTAGGGCGCGGACGGCTGCTGGGCGTACGGGTCCGCCGGACCGCCGGCGTAGGGGTCCTGGGGGTAGGAGCCCGTGGGCCAGCCGTTCTGGTCGTACTGCTGCTGGGGCTGATGCTGCTGCGGGTACTGCTGCTGGTGCTGGGGCTGCTGGTGCTGGGGCTGCTGAGGCGCGTACTGCTGACCGTACTGGTCGTACTGCGGGTACGACTGGTCGCCGTATCCGTGCTGGTCACCGGTGCCCCAGTCGCCGTACTGCTGCTGCGTCTGCGGCTGCTGCGGGTACTGCTGCGCCTGGCCGTCGTAGGAGGGCTGCGCGGCCTGCTGCTCTCCCCATCCGCCGTCCCCGTACAACGGATCGTCCGGATGCCACGGTTCGGAGCCTTGGCCCCGGCCATACTCAGTCATCGATCCCCTAGAGCCGCGAGGCGGCGGCAGCCCGGCCACCTGAAGACCGCGGCTCCCGTTCCGCCTCTCTTAGTGCGGGGCTGTTCGAACACCGCCCGCATCGCGCGGAACGTTACCGTATCGCGATCAGATGACCACTTCGACGCCCTCGCCGGGTGGTCTGCCTGACACCCGTTCGGATTCCAGTGCCTGCTGGAGGATGATCACAGCGGCGGCCTGGTCGATGACGGCGCGGCCCTTCTTGGACTTCACGCCGGAGGCGCGCAGCCCCTGACTGGCCGTCACCGTGGTCATCCGCTCGTCCACGAGCCGCACCGGAACCGGGGCGATCATACGTGCCAGCTCCTGGGTGAAGCCGCGGACCTTGGCAGCGGCGGGGCCCTCGCCCCCCTTGAGGGAGCGGGGGAGACCGACGACGACTTCGATCGGCTCGTACTCCTCGACGAGCTGCCTCAGTCTGCGGTGCGCGGCCGGGACGTCCCGGCCGGGGACGGTCTCGACCGGGGTGGCGAGGATCCCGTCGGGGTCGCAGGAGGCGACCCCGATCCGGGCGTCCCCGACGTCGACCGCGAGGCGGCGGCCGCGGCGCAGGGCCGGGCCGTCCGCCTGCTGGTGCGTGGGACCGTCGTTCACTTGGCGGTGTCCGCCACGAGACGCTCCACGGCGTCCACGGCCTCGCCGACGGCGGCCGGGTTCTGTCCGCCGCCCTGGGCGACGTCCGGCTTGCCGCCACCGCCGCCGCCGAGGGTCTTGGCGGCGGTGCGCACCAGGTCACCGGCCTTGAGGCCGCGTTCGCGGGCGGCCTCGTTGGTGGCGATGACGGTGAGCGGCTTGCCGTTGACCGTGCTGAACAAGGCCACGACGGCCGCGCGGCCGCCCTGGATGCGGCCGCGCACGTCGAGCACCAGCTTGCGCAGGTCGTCGGCGGTGGTGCCGTCCGGGACCTGGCCGGTGACGACGGCGACGCCCTTGATGTCCTTGGCGGACTCGGCGAGACCGGCGGCGGCCTGGAGCACCTTCTCGGCGCGGAACTTCTCGATCTCCTTCTCGGCGTCCTTCAGCCGGCCGAGCATGGCGGAGACCTTCTCGGGCAGCTCCTCGGAGCGGCCCTTGAGCAGTTCGGTGAGCTGGTTGACGACCGTGTGCTCGCGGGCGAGGAAGTTGTAGGCGTCCACGCCGACCAGGGCCTCGATGCGGCGCACGCCGGAGCCGATGGACGACTCGCCGAGCAGCTTCACCAGACCCAGCTGGGCGGTGTTGTGCACGTGGGTGCCGCCGCACAGCTCCTTGGAGAAGTCGCCGATGGTCACCACGCGGACCCGGTCGCCGTACTTCTCGCCGAACTCGGCGATGGCGCCCTGCTTCCTGGCCTCGTCGATGCCCATGACGTCGGCGCGCACGTCGAGGTCGCGGGCGAGCACCTCGTTGATCTTCTGCTCGACGTCCAGCATGACCGTCTGCGGGACGGCGGCCGGGGAGCCGAAGTCGAAGCGGAACCGGCCGGGCTGGTTCTCGGAGCCCGCCTGGGCGGCCGTCGGGCCGAGGGCGTCGCGCAGGGCCTGGTGGGTGAGGTGGGTGGCCGAGTGGGCGCGGGCGATGGCCTTGCGCCGGCGGTCGTCGATGGCGGCGTGGGCGCGGGCACCGACGGTGACCTCGCCGACCTGGACGACGCCCTTGTGCACGTAGACGCCCGGGACCGGCTTCTGGCAGTCGCGTACCTCGATGACGGCGCCGGAGTCGGTGCGGATCCGGCCGGTGTCGCCGATCTGGCCGCCGCCCTCGGCGTAGAAGGGGGTGCGGTCCAGGACGATCTCGACCTCGTCGCCCTCGGTGGCGGCGGGCGAGGAGACGCCGTCGACGAGGATACCGACGACGCTGGACTCGCCCTCGGTGTCCGTGTAGCCGATGAAGTCGGTGGCGCCGGCCCGGTCGGCGATCTCGCGGTAGGCGCCGAGGTCGGCGTGGCCGGTCTTCTTGGACCGGGCGTCGGCCTTGGCGCGCTCCCGCTGCTCCTTCATCAGGCGGCGGAAGCCGTCCTCGTCCACGGAGAGGCCCTGCTCGGCGGCCATCTCCAGGGTGAGGTCGATGGGGAAGCCCCAGGTGTCGTGCAGCAGGAAGGCCTTGTCGCCGGGGAGCACGGCGGAGCCCGCGGCCTTGGTCTCGGACACGGCGGTGTCGAGGATGTTGGTGCCGGCCTTCAGCGTCTTGAGGAAGGCGTTCTCCTCGGCGAGGGCGACCTTCTCGATCCGCTCGCGGTCGGTGATCAGCTCCGGGTACTGCCGCCCCATCATGCCGATGACGACGTCGATGAGGTCCTTGACGACCGGGCCGGTGGCGCCGAGCAGACGCATGTTGCGGATGGCGCGGCGCATGATGCGGCGCAGCACGTAGCCGCGGCCCTCGTTGCCGGGGGTGACACCGTCGCCGATGAGCATCACGGAGGTGCGCATGTGGTCGGTGACCACGCGCAATGAGACGTCGGAGCTCTGGGCGTCGCCGTAGCGGACGCCGGTCAGCTCGGTGGCCTTCTCGATGACGGCCATGGAGGTGTCGATCTCGTACATGTTCTGCACGCCCTGCAGAATCATGGCGAGCCGCTCGAGGCCGAGGCCGGTGTCGATGTTCTTGCTGGGCAGGTCTCCGAGGATCTCGAAGTCGTCCTTGCCGGTGCCCTCGCCCCGCTCGTACTGCATGAAGACGAGGTTCCAGATCTCCACGTACCGCTCGTCGTTGACGGCGGGGCCGCCCTCGGCGCCGAACTCGGGGCCGCGGTCGTAGTTGATCTCGGAGCAGGGGCCGCAGGGGCCGGGGACGCCCATGGACCAGAAGTTGTCCTTCTTACCCAAGCGCTGGATGCGCTCGGCGGGCACACCGACCACGTCGCGCCAGATCTGCTCGGCCTCGTCGTCGTCCTGGTAGACGGTGATCCAGAGCTTCTCGGGCTCCAGGCCGTAACCGCCCTTGTCCTGGGGGCTGGTGAGCAGCTCCCAGGCGAGCTTGATGGCGCCTTCCTTGAAGTAGTCGCCGAAGGAGAAGTTGCCGCACATCTGGAAGAACGTGCCGTGGCGGGTGGTCTTGCCGACCTCTTCGATGTCGGGGGTGCGCACGCACTTCTGCACGCTGGTGGCGCGGTCGAAGGGCGGCTTGACCTCGCCGAGGAAGTAGGGCTTGAAGGGCACCATGCCGGCCGGGACGAGCAGCAGAGTCGGGTCGTCCGCGATGAGCGACGCCGACGGGACGACGGTGTGCCCGCGCTCCTCGAAGAAGCTCAGCCAGCGGCGGCGGATCTCGGCCGACTCCATCAGTGGTCCTCATTCCGGTTGTACGGGTACGTCGGGTACGTCGACTTCCGGGCCGGGCCCTCGACGTACGTGGGGCTGTTGCGGTTCTCGATCACGGCGTAGCCGCGGGGCGCGGGCAGTTCACGGTCGACCGGGGCGTTCAGCCCGAGCGCGTCGCCCAGTTCGGCCTCCCGCTGGGCCATGTTGTCGCGGACCTCGAGCGCGAAGTCCACCGCGCGGTCCTTGAGCCGGCCGCCCGCCTCGATCGCCTTGTGCGCCGCGGTGACGGCGAGGTGGTCGGGCTTGAGCTGCTTGAGCTTGCGGTTGACCTTGGTGGTGGCCCACACGCCGGCGGCGACGCCGGTGCTGAACCAGAACGTTCGGCGGAACATCGTCGGGTCAGTCCTTCTTTCCCCGGGTCCGCTTGTCGCGCCGCGCGCCCGGGACGGTGCGGCCCACGATCACGTCGCGCCGCGTCTTGGCGGGCGCGTCCTCCTTGCGGCCGCTGACGGCCCGGCGCACGCCGTAGCCGAAGGCGGCGACCTTGACCAGGGGGCCGCCGAAGGTGGAGGCCACGGTGGTGGACAGCGCGGAGGCGTTGGAGGTGACCTCCTGGACGTCGGAGGCGATCGCGTCGACCCGTTCGATCTGGGTCTGCGCGGAGCGCACCGCCGTGGAGGCGTCCGCCAGCAGGGGGACGGCCTGGTCGGTCACGTCCGCCACCAGTTTGGTGGTCGCCCGGAGCGTCTGGGCCAGCCTCGCCAGCGCGACGGCGAGGAAGGAGACCAGGATCGCCCAGAAGACGGCCACCAGGATTCCGGCCACCTCGCCACCGGACACTGTGTGCACCCGCTCCCTTGAAACGCGCCTGAACATCGAGAAAGTCGTGTCACCGAGCCTATCGCGCCGGTGGCGCGTCTCCGTACCGGATTAGTGTCCGGCGAGGGCGGAGTTCCGCGCGGGGCGGGGCGAAGACGAGCCCGCCGCCTCGCCCGCCCCGAAGGGCGGGAAGACGACGGGCTCGGGATATCGCGTGCCTGCTGGGGTCAGCGGGCGTAGTACTCGACGACGAGCTGCTCGTCGCAGATCACCGGGATCTCCTTGCGGTTCGGCTCACGGTCCAGGCGGAACGCCAGGGCCTTGAGGTTCACCTGCAGGTAGCGCGGGATCTCACCGTCGGGGGCGAAGCCACCCTCACGAGCGATCGTGAAGAGGGTCTTCTCCTTGCTGCGCTCGCGGACCTCGACGACGTCGTCCGGGCGGACACGGAAGGAAGGCTTGTCGACCTTCTTGCCGTTCACCTGGATGTGGCCGTGCGTGACCATCTGGCGGGCCTGGTAGATCGTGCGGGCGATGCCCGAACGCAGGACCAGCGCGTCGAGACGGCGCTCGAGCTCGATGACCAGGGCCTCGCCGGTCTTCATCGAGGTCTTGGAGGCGCGCTCGTAGGCACGGACGAGCTGCCGCTCGGAGAGGTCGTACTGCGCGCGCAGACGCTGCTTCTCCAGCAGACGGACCTTGTAGTCCGAGTTCTGCTTGCGGCCACGGCCGTGCTCACCCGGCGGGTAGGGGCGGGCCTCGAAGTACTTGACGGCCTTCGGGGTCAGCGCGATGCCGAGGGCACGCGACTTCTTGACCTTGGGGCGGGACTGGTTCGCCACTTCTTTTCCTTTTCCTTTACGGCTGCCTCAGGGTTACGGGAGGTCGCATCCGCAGCCGGGGAATCCCAGCAGGTCCACGTGGGACGAGCCGGGCAGCCGCTCCCCTGGTCTGGGCACATACGTGCAGCACACGAACGGCCCACCGACCGCTCCCGGGACTTACGGGTGGTGGTGGGCTGCCCGCGACACCTACGACGGTGCGCGACGCTCCTGGATCGAAAGATCCGGCTGGTCGTCCCGCCTGAGGCGCCGACCGGAGCCGGACACGGGACACAGCACTTCGCGTGAGTTTACACGGCGCTCAGGACCGCTTGCGACCGAGGTGCTGCCTGGTCCACTCCACCGCGTCCGCGTACCGCGCCTCCGCGCCGTGCCGGGTGGGCTCGTAGTACTCGCGGTCCTTCAGGGCGTCCGGCGCGTACTGCTGGGCGGCGATGCCCTCGGGCAGGTCGTGCGGGTAGGTGTAGCCCTTGCCGTGGCCGAGCTTGCCGGCGCCCTTGTAGTGGCTGTCACGCAGGTGGGACGGCACGGGTCCGGCCAGTCCCTTGCGCACGTCCTCCAGGGCGGCGCCGATCGCGGTGGTGGCCGCGTTGGACTTGGGCGCGAGGGCCAGGGCGATGGTGGCGTGGCTGAGGGTGAGGGCGGCCTCGGGGAAACCGATCATGGCGACGGCCTGGGCGGCGGCGACCGCGATGGGCAGCGCGTTGGGATCGGCGAGGCCGATGTCCTCGCTGGCGGAGATCATCAGGCGGCGGGCGATGAAGCGGGGGTCCTCGCCGGCCTCGATCATGCGGGCCAGGTAGTGCAGGGCGGCGTCGACGTCGGAGCCGCGGATGGACTTGATCAGGGCGCTGGCGACGTCGTAGTGCTGGTCGCCGTCGCGGTCGTACTTCACGGCGGCCCGGTCGACGGTCTCCTCCAGGGTCGCCAGGGTGACCTCCGCCTCGCCCTTGTCGAGCGCGGCGCCGGCTGCGGCCTCCAGGGCGGTGAGCGCGCGGCGGGCGTCCCCGCCGGCGATGCGCAGGAAGTGGTCCTCGGTGTCCTCGGGGAGGGTGACGGCGCCCCTGAGGCCCCGGTCGTCGGTGAGGGCGCGCCGCAGCAGACCGCGGACGTCGTCGTCGGTGAGCGGTTCCAGCGTGAGCAGCAGGGAGCGGGAGAGCAGCGGGGAGATGACCGAGAAGTACGGGTTCTCGGTGGTCGCGGCGATCAGGGTGACCCAGCGGTTCTCCACGGCCGGGAGCAGGGAGTCCTGCTGGGCCTTGCTGAAGCGGTGGATCTCGTCGAGGAAGAGGACGGTCTCCTGGCCGTACCCCCCGGAGGCGCGGCGGGCGCCGTCGATGACCGCGCGGACCTCCTTGACGCCCGCGGTGATCGCGGACAGCTCCACGAAGCGCTTGTTGGTGGCCTTGGAGACGACGTAGGCGAGGGTGGTCTTGCCGGTTCCGGGCGGGCCCCAGAGGATCACCGAGGACGGGCCGGCGGGGCCCGAGGAGCCCTCGCCGACGAGTCTGCGCAGGGGGGAGCCCGGCTTCAGCAGGTGCTGCTGGCCCACCACCTCGTCGAGGGTGCGCGGGCGCATCCGGACCGCCAGGGGGCTGCCGGCCGGGTCCTTCTCCTGGCGTTCTTCTGCTGCGGCGGTGAACAGGTCGGGCTCCACCCTGAAACCCTAAAGCACCGCGCCGACAGCCCGGGCGGGCGGTCAGCTGGTCCAGAAGTCCCACCAGCGGGTCAGGATCAGCATGCCGATGATGCCGATGTGCAGCACCGGCATGACCCAGGTGAACTCGGCGAAGAAGCTCTTCAGCCAGTTCGGGGCGGGCAGGAAGCCCTTGCGGACGTTGAAGGAGGTCACGTACCAGAACATGATGATCGTGGCGACCCAGGCCAGGCAGCACCACAGGCACAGGGCGTTGATCCGGTACAGGGACTGGAACATCAGCCAGGCGCAGAAGCCGACGCCGAAGAGCGTGCCGGCGTTGAGGGTGAGCCAGTACCAGCGCGGGAAGCGGGCCCGGGCGAGCAGGCTCATGCCGACGCAGACCACGATGCCGTAGGTGACGAGGCCCAGCATCGGGTTGGGGAAGCCGAACACGGAGGCCTGGTCGCTCTCCATGACGCTGCCGCAGGAGACGACCGGGTTGAGGCTGCAGCCGGGGACGAACGTCTCACCCTTGACCTTGGCCTCGAGCAGCTTGAACTTGTCGAGCGTGATCACCCACGCGGCGAGGACTCCGGCCGCGCCGGTGATGATCAGGAGCAGCGCGAACGCCCGGCTCGCGCCCTCGGTGCGCGGCGAGGAGGCGGCACGCTGCTGCGGGGAGGGGGATTCGGGCTCCATGTCGACGTCCCTGACTGTCGTCTTGCTCATCACGCCGATTCCGTCACTGGTGGTGGGGACCTGCTTCGGGCAGGGGCCATTGTGCCGTACGGCTCGGTGGGTGCGCCGTTGACCGCGGATAAGGACGTACGCCTGTTCGCCCCGGGCGCGGGGTTTCGGCCGACCTCGGTGGGGCGCCCGCACGGGCGTCCGGTCCCGGCTGCCCTTGCGGGTGGCGGCGGGGTGCGCGCGGTTGACGAGGCGGGCGCCGGGCCCCCTGGGGAGGGGACCCGGCGCCCGTGGAGCGGGGGTCTCAGCCGAGGCGGGACTCGAGCTCCGCCACGACCTCGTTCACGCCGACCGCGCTCTGCTCGCCGGACTCCAGGTCCTTGAGCTGGACGACGCCCTCGGCGAGGTCCCGCTCGCCGAGGATGAGCGCGTACCGGGCGCCCGAGCGGTTGGCCGCCTTCATCGCGGCCTTGAGGCCCTTGCCGCCGTAGGCGAAGTCAGCGGCCACGCCGTTCTTGCGCAGCTCGGTGACCTTGGCGAACAGCACGCGGCGGGCCTCCTCGCCGAGCGGCACGGCGAACACGCTGGTGGTGGCGGGCAGTTCCAGCTCGACGCCCTCCGCCTCCAGCGCCAGCACGGTGCGGTCGACGCCCAGCGCCCAGCCGACGGACGGCAGCGCGGGACCGCCGATCATCTCGGACAGGCCGTCGTAGCGGCCGCCGCCGCCCACCGCGGACTGGGAGCCCAGGCCGTCGTGGACGAACTCGAAGGTGGTGCGGGTGTAGTAGTCCAGGCCGCGCACGAGCTTGGGGTCGTCCTCGAAGGCCACGCCCGCCGCCGTGATCAGCTCGCGGACCTCCTCGTGGTACGCCTTGCAGGCGTCGCAGAGGTAGTCGCGCAGCAGGGGCGCGCCGGTGAGCTGCTTCTGCACCGACTCCCGCTTGTCGTCCAGGACGCGCAGCGGGTTGATGTCCGCCCGGCGCAGGGTGTCCTCGTCCAGGTCGAGGCCGCGCAGGAAGTCCTGCAACGCGGCCCGGTAGACCGGGCGGCACTCCTTGTCGCCGAGGCTGTTGAGCAGGATGCGGAAGTTCTGCAGGCCGAGCGAGCGGTACGCCTGGTCGGCGAGGATGATCAGCTCGGCGTCCAGCGCCGGGTCCTCCGCGCCGATCGCCTCGGCGCCGACCTGGGAGAAGTGGCGGTAACGGCCCTTCTGGGGGCGCTCGTAGCGGTAGTACGAGCCCGAGTACCAGAGCTTGACCGGGAGGTTGCCCGCCTTGTGCAGGCTGGCCTCCAGGGCGGCGCGCAGCACGGAGGCGGTGCCCTCGGGGCGCAGGGCGAGCCGGTCGCCGCCCTTGGTCTCGAAGGCGTACATCTCCTTGGTGACGATGTCGGTGGACTCACCGACACCGCGCGCGAACAGTTCGACGTTCTCGAAGCCGGGCGTCTCGATGTAGCCGTAGCCGGAGCCGCGCAGCGGGGCCGCGATCGCCTCGCGCACGGCGAGGAACTTGGCGGAATCGGGCGGCAGCAGGTCGTACGTGCCCTTCGGGGCCTTGAAAGTGCTCACGGAAGTAGTTGTCACATTCCTCGTCGGGGAGCCTGGGGCGCTCCCTGGCCGGCCGCCACCTGCCGCAGATACGGGTTGGTGGCGCGCTCCTGGCCGATGGTCGTCTGGGGGCCGTGGCCGGACAGCACCACGGTCGAGTCGTCGAGCGGCAGGCACACGCGGGCCAGCGAGTCGAGCATCTCGGCCATGTCACCGCCGGGCAGGTCGGTGCGTCCGACGGAGCCGGCGAACAACAGGTCGCCCGAGAACATGACCGGCGGGACGTCCGCCGACCCGGGCAGGCCGAAGGTCACCGACCCCTTGGTATGGCCCGGCGCGTGCGAGACGCCGAACTCCAGGCCCGCCAGCCGCAGTTTCGCGCCATCGGTGAGCTCCTTGACGTCGTCCGGCTCCCCCACCGTCAGCTCTCCCATGAGCGGCATGCCGATGGCCCGGCCTATGCCCTTCTCGGGGTCGCTCATCATGTACCGGTCCTGGGGGTGGATCCAGGCGGGAACGTCGTGCGCCCCGCACACCGGGACCACCGAGGCGACATGGTCGATGTGGCCGTGGGTGAGGACGACGGCGACGGGCTTGAGCCGGTGCTTGCGGACCGCCTCCGCCACGCCGTCGGCGGCCTGGTGGCCGGGGTCGATGATCACGCACTCCTCACCGGCGGCGGGGGCGACGAGATAACAGTTCGTCCCCCAGGCCCCGGCGGGGAACCCGGCAATGAGCACGATCGTCCTTCGTTTGTGTCGGTACGGGAGGCTTGCGACGGGGCTGCGCCCGTGGTCAGAGCCTACCGGCGCTGCCGATTCCTCAGCGAACCCATATACGGTACGGGGCACACGCAGGCGGTCGGCTCACCGCACGTACGCACGCGTACCGGCCGGCACACGAGACGCATGAGGAGAGAACCCGGTGGTCAGCCAGGAGCAGCGGCGGCGTCAGCTCGCCCGGGAGAAGTTCTTGAGGCAGCAGCAGCGGCGTACCGAGGCGCGTCAGAAGGCGCGGGTCCGCAACGCGGTGATCGCGTCGGTGCTCGGTGTGGTCCTGATCGGCAGCCTCGCGCTGTACACGACCGGGGTGCTGAAGCAGGACGACGACAAGACCACCACGAGCGCGGAGGCCACCCCGAGCGCGGAGGCGCCCAGCAAGGCTCCGGACCCGTGCGAGGAGCCCGCGAAGGGCGAGGTCGCGAAGAAGACCTGGAAGAAGGAGCCGGCGATGTCGATCGACAAGTCGGCGAAGTACACGCTGAAGCTGGACACCACCTGCGGCGCGATAGACGTGGCGCTGAAGGCGTCGGCCGCCCCGCACACGGTCAACTCGTTCGACTTCCTGGCGAACAAGGGCTACTTCGACCACACGAAGTGCCACCGGCTCACCACGAACGGCATCTACGTGCTGCAGTGCGGCGACCCGACGGGCACCGGCACCGGCGGGCCGGGCTACACCATCCCGGACGAGAACCTGAAGGACGCCAGCCTGAAGGACAACGTCTACCCGGCGGGCACGGTCGCCATGGCCAACACCGGCCAGAAGGACAGCGGCGGCAGCCAGTTCTTCCTGGTCTACCAGGACAGCCAGCTCCCGCCGAGCTACACGCCGTTCGGCACCATCTCGGACGCCGGTCTGAAGGTGCTGAAGAAGATCGCCGACGCCGGCGAGAGCACCGGGGCCGGCGACGGGGCGCCCAACGCGACGGTCGTGATCAACAAGGCGACCGTCGCCGCATCGTGAGCCCCAACTGCGTAATTTCGGTCGCGCGGGATGCGGACAGGCATCCCGTCGGTCGCCTATGTTGGCCGTGACGAAACTGTGGACGATGCCCGGGGGAGCACACAGGCCCCCTCGACGGCATCATGTGGAGGAGGCGCTGTGAGCAGCGACCCGTGGGGCCGCGTCGACGAGACGGGGACCGTGTACGTGCGTACGGCCGACGGCGAGAAGGTCGTCGGTTCCTGGCAGGCCGGCTCCCCCGACGAGGCGCTGGCCTACTTCCAGCGCAAGTACGAGGGCCTGGTTGTCGAGATCGGCCTCCTCGAGAAGCGAGTCAGGACCACCGACCTGTCGTCCAAGGACGCCATGGCAGCGATCGGCCACCTGCGCGAGCAGGTGGACGCCCATCACGCGGTCGGCGACCTTGCGGCCCTCGGGGCCCGGCTGGACAAGCTCGTGGAGCTGGTGGAGGCGCGCCGCGAGGAGCGCAAGGCGCAGCGGGCCCGCCAGTCCGACGAGGCGCGCCAGGCCAAGGAGGCGCTTGTCACCGAGGCCGAGGAGCTCGCGCAGTCCGACCAGTGGCGGGCGGCCGGCGAGCGGCTGCGGGCCCTGGTGGACACCTGGAAGGGCCTGCCGCGGCTGGACCGCAAGTCCGACGACGAGCTGTGGCACCGCTTCTCGCACGCTCGGTCGGCGTTCTCCAAGCGGCGCAAGCAGCACTTCGCGCAGCTGGACGCGCAGCGCGAGGAGGCCCGCCGGACCAAGGAGCGGCTGGTCGGTGAGGCCGAGGCGCTGTCGAACTCGACGGACTGGGGCCCGACGGCGGCCCGGTACCGCGAGCTGATGACGGAGTGGAAGGCCGCGGGCCGCGCCCAGCGCGAGCACGAGGAGGACCTGTGGAACCGCTTCCGCGGCGCCCAGGACGTCTTCTTCGCCGCCCGCAGTTCGGTGTTCGCCGAGCGTGACGCGGAGCAGGCCGAGAACCTCAAGCTCAAGGAGGAGCTGGCCGGCGAGGCGGAGAAGCTGCTGCCGATCACGGACCTGAAGGCCGCCCGTGCCGCGTTCCGCGCGCTCAACGAGCGCTGGGAGGCCATCGGCCATGTGCCGCGGGACGCCCGGCCGCGGGTCGAGGGCCGGATGCACACCGTGGAGCGCGCCCTGCAGGAGGCCGAGGAGGCCGAGTGGCGCCGGACGAACCCGGAGGCCCGTGCGCGGGCCGAGGGTCTGACCGGTCAGCTGCAGGCCGCCGTGGACAAGCTCAAGGGCCAGATCGAGCAGGCCAGGGCGCAGGGCAACACCGCCAAGGCGGACAAGCTGGAGCGGGAGCTGCAGGGCCGCCAGGCCCTGCTGGACCAGGCGCTGAAGGGTTTGCAGGAGTTCGGCGGCTGAGACCGCCCACAGGGAAGGGGGCCGCCGCACCTTCGGGTGCGGCGGCCCCCTTGCCTGTGTCCCGCGCGGGTCCTACGTGCGGTTGCGGGCCGAGGTGACGCGGTAGACGTCGTAGACGCCCTCCACGCCGCGTACGGCCTTCAGGACGTGTCCCAGGTGCTTGGGGTCGCCCATCTCGAAGGTGAACCGGGAGGTGGCGACCCGGTCGCGGGAGGTCTGCACGGCCGCGGAGAGGATGTTGACGTGCTGGTCCGACAGCACGCGCGTGACGTCCGAGAGCAGCCGGGAGCGGTCGAGGGCCTCGACCTGGATGGCCACCAGGAACACCGAGGACTGGGTGGGCGCCCACTCGACGTCGAGGATCCGCTCGGGCTCCCGGGACAGCGAGTCGACGTTGACGCAGTCGCTGCGGTGCACGGAGACGCCGCTGCCGCGCGTGACGAAGCCGATGATCGGGTCGCCGGGTACGGGGGTGCAGCAGCGGGCCAGCTTGACCCACACGTCCTCGACGCCCTTGACGACGACGCCGGGGTCGGCGCTGGAGCGGCGCTTGCGGCGGCTGCGGGTGGGCGGGACCGACTCGTCGATCTCCTCGGTGGCCGCCTCCTCGCCGCCGAGGGCCTGCACGAGCTTCTGCACGATGTTCTGCGCGGAGACATGGCCCTCGCCGATCGCCGCGTACAGCGCGGAGATGTCCGAGTAGCGCATCTCGTGCGCCAGCGTGACGAGCGAGTCGCCGGTGAGGATGCGCTGGATCGGGAGGTTCTGCTTGCGCATGGCGCGGACGATGGAGTCCTTGCCCTGCTCGATCGCCTCGTCGCGGCGCTCCTTGGAGAACCAGGCGCGGATCTTGTTGCGGGCGCGGGGCGACTTCACGAAGCCCAGCCAGTCCCGGGAGGGGCCCGCGCCGGCCGCCTTGGAGGTGAAGACCTCCACCAGGTCGCCGTTGTCCAGGGTCGACTCCAGCGGCACCAGGCGGCCGTTGACCCGGGCGCCTATGGTGCGGTGGCCGACCTCGGTGTGCACCGCGTACGCGAAGTCCACGGGGGTGGCACCGGCGGGCAGCGCTATGACGTCGCCCTTCGGGGTGAAGACGAAGACCTCGTTGCGCGAGAGGTCGAAGCGCAGCGACTCCAGGAACTCGCCCGGGTCCTCGGTCTCCTTCTGCCAGTCGAGGAGCTGGCGCAGCCACGCCATGTCGTTGAGGTGGTCGTCCTTGCTCTTGCCGGACGACTTGGGCGCGTCGGTGCGGATCTTGGAGGCACCGGCGACGGCCTCCTGCTTGTACTTCCAGTGCGCGGCGATGCCGTACTCGGCGCGGCGGTGCATGTCGAACGTGCGGATCTGCAGTTCGACGGGCTTGCCGCCGGGGCCGATGACCGTCGTGTGCAGCGACTGGTACATGTTGAACTTGGGCATCGCGATGTAGTCCTTGAACCGGCCGGGGACCGGGTTCCATCGCGCGTGCACCGTGCCGAGGGCCGCGTAGCAGTCGCGGACGGTGTCCACGAGGACGCGGATGCCCACCAGGTCGTAGATCTCCGCGAAGTCACGGCCGCGGACGATCATCTTCTGGTAGACGCTGTAGTAGTGCTTGGGGCGGCCGGTGACGGTGGCCTTGATGCGGGCGGACCTGAGGTCCTGCTGCACCTCGTCGGTGACGATGGCGAGGTACTCGTCGCGCTTGGGCGCGCGCTCGGCGACCAGGCGGACGATCTCGTCGTACATCTTGGGGTAGAGGATCGCGAAGGCGAGGTCCTCCAGCTCCCACTTGATGGTGTTCATGCCCAGGCGGTGGGCGAGCGGCGCGTAGATCTCCAGGGTCTCGCGCGCCTTCTTCTCCTGCTTCTCGCGCTTGAGGTAGCGCATGGTGCGCATGTTGTGCAGGCGGTCGGCGAGCTTGATGACCAGGACGCGGGGGTCCTTGGCCATGGCGACGACCATCTTGCGCACGGTCTCGGCCTGCGCGGCCTCGCCGAACTTGACCTTGTCCAGCTTGGTGACGCCGTCGACGAGCAGGGCGACGACGTCGCCGAAGTCACGGCGCAGGTCCTCCAGGCCGTACTCGGTGTCCTCGACGGTGTCGTGCAGCAGCCCGGCCATCAGTGTCGCCGGGTCCATGCCGAGCTCGGCGAGGATCGTGGTGACGGCGAGGGGGTGGGTGATGTACGGGTCGCCGCTCTTGCGCTTCTGGCCGCGGTGCCAGCGCTCGGCGACCTGGTAGGCGCGCTCGATCTGGCGCAGCGTGGCATTCTCGATCTTGGGGTCGTTGCCGCGGACGATCCGCAGCAGCGGCTCCAGCACCGGGTTGTACGGGTTGGCCCGCTGCACGCCGAGCCGGGCCAGGCGGGCGCGGACACGGTTGGAGGAGCCGGAGCGCGGCTGGCCGGTGTTGGTGCGGGCCGAGGGGGCGGAGCGGTCGGGGGGCGACGGCTTGGGCCGCGGCTGCTCGGGCTTGTCGACGGGAGCCGCCTGGGCGCGCTGCACCGGCCCGCGGGTGTCGTTCTTCGCCTGCGGCGCGCTCGGCGCGGGCTTCGCCGCGGCTGCCGAGGCGGACTCGGGCTTGGCGGCGGTCAGGTGCTGGGCCTCGTCTGGCAAGAGGGCTCCTCGTGCGCGATCCGGGTCCCCGGTCAGGCTCCGGAGACCCCATGGTAGCGAGCCCGGGCCCCACGATCGCCTTCGGAGCGGTGTGAGGACCGTCAACCGGAGAAACGCACGAGGCGGACGCCGGATTCCTCCGGGTCCGCCTGCGTGGTGTCGTCGGGTCCGCCTTCCGGTGCCCCCAGGGTGCTCAGACCGTGAGCAGCGCCTCCAGCGGGGCGCCCGCCAGGGCGGGCTCCAGCCGGGCACGGCCGCCCAGGAAGCCGAGCTCCATCAGTACGGCGAGGCCCGCGACTTCGGCGCCCGCCCTGCGGATCAGCTGGAGCGAGGCCTCGGCGGTGCCGCCGGTGGCCAGGACGTCGTCGACGACCAGGACGCGGTCGTCGCCGCCGAGGTCCTCCGCGTGCACCTCGATCTCGGCGGAGCCGTACTCCAGGTCGTAGGCCTGGCTGAGCGTGGCTCCGGGGAGCTTGCCCGCCTTGCGGACCGGGATGAAGCCCAGGCCCGCGCGGAGGGCGACCGGGGCGCCGAGGATGAAGCCGCGTGCCTCCAGGCCGACCACCTTGGTGGCGCCGGCCCGGCGGGCGACGTCCGCGAGGGCCTCGGTGAGCGCGTCGAACGCCTTGGGGTCCGCCAGGAGCGGGGTGATGTCCTTGAACATCACGCCCGGCTCCGGGTAGTCCGCCACGTCCCGGATCCGGCTCAGCAGCAGGCCGGAGAGGTCGGTGTGCTCGGTCATCGGCGCTTCCCCGAGGGCCGGCCACGACCACGCGTGCGGGAGGCGGGCTGGTTACGGGGTCCGACGACCGCGGCCGCGACGTCCTCGGGCTCGTCGTAGTCGCTGTCGGTCGCGGGGGCCGCCTGGTCGGCGTCCGTGTCCCCGCCGTGGGCCCGCTTGGCCAGCACGCGCTTCTTCAGGGACTTCATCGCCGGCTCGCGCTCCTTGAGGTCGGCGACCAGCGGGGTGGCGATGAAGATCGAGGAGTACGCACCGGCGGCGAGGCCGACGAACAGCGACAGCGAGATGTCGTTCAGCATGCCGGCGCCGAGGACACCGCCACCGATGAACAGCAGGCCCGCCACCGGCAGCAGCGCCACGACCGTCGTGTTGATCGACCGCACCAAGGTGCTGTTGATCGACCGGTTGGCGATCTCGCTGTAGGTCCAGCGGGTCTGTTTGGTGATGTCCTTCGTCTGTTCCTTGAGGCTGTCGAAGACGACCACCGTGTCGTACAGCGAGTAACCGAGGATGGTGAGCAGACCGATCACCGTGCCGGGGGTGACCTCGAAGCCGACGAGGGCGTAGATCCCGACCGTGATGGTGATGTCGTGGATCAGCGCGACGAACGCCGCGACCGCCATGCGCCACTCGAAGGCGATCGCCAGGTAGATCACCACCAGGATCAGGAAGATCCCCAGGCCCTGCCACGCCTTGTTGGCGATCTGCTCGCCCCAGCTGGGACCCACCAGTTCGGCGTTGATCTGCTCGCCGTCGACCTTGAGGTCGTCGGCGAGCCGGTCCTTGATGGTGTCCGAGGTCTTGGTGTCGATGCCGGCGACCTGGATGCGCAGGCTGCCGTCACCGAGCTTCTGGACGATGGCGTCGTGGCCGGAGGCGTCCTCCGCGAAGCCCTCGGCCGTGGCCACCGAGACGCTCATGTTCTTCGGGGTGGTGAAGACCGCCCCGCCCTGGAACTCGATGCCCATGTGCAGGCCGCGCACCGCCAGGCCGACGATGGCCGTGATGGTGATCAGGATCGAGATGCCGTACCAGATCTTGCGGTTCTTGACGAAGTCGTAGCCGATCTCGCCGTGGTGCAGTCGGGCGCCGAGGGTGCCGAGCTTCGACATCTCTCACGCCTCCTTCGTCTGGGCAGGGGCGGAGGGACGACGGGTGCGGCGCAGCGGTGGCTTGGCACCCAGCGCCTTCGGGTCGAGGCCGGACCACTTGTGGCCGCTCGCGAAGAACTTGCGGCGGGCCATCAGCGTGAGCAGCGGCTTGGTGAAGAGGAACACCACCACGACGTCGAGGACCGTGGTCAGACCCAGGGTGAACGCGAAGCCCTGCACCTTGCCGACGGTGACCACGAAGAGCACGGCGGCGGCGAGGAAGGACACGAAGTCGGAGACCAGGATGGTGCGCCGGGCACGCGGCCAGGCCCGCTCCACGGCGGGACGCAGGGTGCGGCCCTCGCGGATCTCGTCCCGGACCCGTTCGAAGTAGACGATGAACGAGTCCGCCGTGATGCCGATCGCCACGATGGCACCGCAGACGGCCGGCAGGTTCAGCGCGAAGCCGATCGTCGGGCCGAGCAGCGCCATGATCACGTAGGTGAGCGCGGCGGAGACCAGCAGCGAGGCGACAGCGATGAACGACAGACCGCGGTAGTAGAACAGCAGGTACAGGATCACCAGCGCGAGGCCGATGGCACCGGCGATCAGACCGGCCTGCAGCTGCTCGCCGCCGAGGGCGGCGGTGACGGTGGTGACGCTGTCCTCGCGGAAGGTCAGCGGCAGCGCGCCGTAGGACAGCATGTTCGCCAGTTCCTGCGACGACTGCTGCGTGAAGTTGCCGGAGATCTCGGCGTTGCCGCCGGTCAGGGCCTGCCGGACGTAGGGGTCGGAGACGACCTCGCCGTCCAGGACGATCGCGAACTGGTTCTGCGGGGACGGCTTCTGGGCGAGCTGGCCGGTGATGTCGGCGAACTTCTTCGAGCCCTCGCCCGTGAACTTCATGGTCACGGTCCAGCCGGCGCCTGACTGCGTGTTCAGGACGGCGTCGGCCTCGTCGACGTCGGTGCCGTCGACGGCGGCGGGGCCGAGGATGTACTTCTGCCACTGGCCCTGGGAGTTCTGGCCGCAGGCGACGGTGGAGTCGGTGGCCTTGGCGCCGTCACCGGCGGTCGCGCGGACGCTCTCCTTGGTGCAGTCGAGCGCGGCGTACTGGGCCTGGAGCTTGCTGTCGTCGTCGGCCGCACCGCCCGTGGCGGACGGGGAGGGGCTCGCCTTGTCGGTGGCGGCGGGGCTCTCGTCGGCCTTCAGGGCGTCGGTGACCGCGCGGCCCTGGGTGGTGGCGCTCGCCGAGGGGCTGGTGGACGCCGAGGGCGAGGAGCCGTCGGTGGCCTCCTTGTCCGTGGCCTTGTCGCCGGAGGAGTCGCCGGTGGCGCTCGGCTCCGGGGCGGCCCCGCCGCCGGCCAGCTCGGTGGCGATGACGGGACGGAAGTAGAGCTTGGCGGTGGTGCCGACCTGTTCCCGGGCCTGCTTGGAATTCGTGCCCTTGGGAATGTTGACGATGATGTTGCGTTCGCCCTGCGTCTGGACCTCGGCCTCGGAGACGCCCAGACCGTTGACGCGCCGCTCCATGATGGAGACCGCGGTGTCCATGTTGGTCTTGTTGATCGCGGACTCCTGGCCGGCCTCGGGGACCGCTGCCAGCGTGATGCTCGTGCCACCGGCCAGGTCGATGCCGAGACGCGGAGTGGTGTGCCCGGAGGCGAACATCCCTCCGGTGAGCGCCACGATGGCGATCAGGATCAGAGCCAGCGAGCGCCACGGCTTGCTTGTGGCGCTCGCGTTCCGTCCCTTTTTGAGTGCTGCCACCTTCTCGTACTCCCTCTCGGGCCGCCTCGTCCCCGGTCAGGGGGCGGGTGGCCATGACATGGTGTCGGGATCCCGTGCGAGTTGGGCATGTCCCGGGGCGCGCGGGCATCACCCGCGCGCCCCGTGAACACGGCTACTTCGCGTCGGTCTCGCCGTCGGACTTCTTCGACCGCGCGTCCGCCGTGGCGTCGGCGGGCTCGTCCGCAGGCTCGTCGGCCGCGTCCTTCTTGCCGAGGTCGACAGGCGTGTCGTCGGAGACGGCGGCAGCGTCGGAGGAGTCGTCGGTCTCGGTGAGGGAGGAGGCGTCGTCCGGGACGACGTCGGCGTCGGACTGCAGGTCGTGCTCGATGCCGTGGACGATGCGGTTGTACTCCTCGTCGGTGAGGACGGCGCCGATCGAGTTCTTGGCGAACAGCAGTTCCACACCCGGGCCGGCGTCGAGGAGGACGGTGTCCTCGCTGACCTCCTTGACCGTGGCGTACATGCCCCCGATCGTGCGGACGCCGGAACCGGGCTGCATCTGGTTCCGCATCTCGATGGCCTGCTGCTGCTTCTTCTTGGCCGACCGGGTCATCAGGAACATGGCCCCGATGAGCACAATGAACGGGAGGAGGGTCAGGAGACTCACGGGTCGGAACTTCCTTCACACGACCGCGATGGTGAACGGCCTGATGGTTGGGGGTATGTATCGCCACCGACAAGGGCGGCATCGGCGGAGTCTAAGCGAGTCCGCACCACCGGAACAACGCTCAGCATGGCACCCGGGTTCCTGCCCGGGCCAACGTGCTCGCCGTCACGCCCCGAACAGGTCCCCTTGTCCCTTTCCGGCGCCCTGGGACCGGGGCGGCGTGAGGCCGAGATGCGACCATGCCGCCGGGGTGGCCACCCGTCCGCGCGGGGTGCGGGCGAGCAGTCCCTCCCGCACCAGGAAGGGTTCGGCCACCTCCTCCACGGTCTCACGCTCCTCCCCCACCGCGACGGCGAGCGTGGACAGGCCGACCGGGCCGCCGCCGAACAGCTTGAGCAGGGCCTCCAGCACCGCCCGGTCCAGCCGGTCCAGGCCCCGGGCGTCGACCTCGTACACCGCGAGGGCCGCGGCGGCGACGTCCTTCGTGATCCGGCCGTCGCCCTTGACCTGCGCGTAGTCACGGACGCGGCGCAGCAGACGGTTGGCGATGCGGGGGGTGCCGCGGGAGCGGCCGGCGATCTCCGCGGCGCCCTCGGTGTCGATCTCCACGTCGAGCAGGCTCGCCGAGCGGTGGACGACCCGCTCCAGCTCGGCCGGTTCGTAGAACTCCATGTGCGCGGTGAAGCCGAAGCGGTCGCGCAGCGGGGGTGGCAGCAGGCCGGCCCGGGTGGTGGCGCCGACCAGGGTGAAGGGCGGCAGCTCCAGCGGGATGGCGGTGGCGCCGGGGCCCTTGCCGACGATCACGTCGACCCGGAAGTCCTCCATCGCCATGTAGAGCATCTCCTCGGCGGGCCGCGACATGCGGTGGATCTCGTCGAGGAAGAGGACCTCGCCCTCCTGGAGGGACGACAGGATCGCCGCGAGGTCGCCCGCGTGCTGGATGGCGGGGCCGGAGGTGATGCGGATGGGGGCTTCCATCTCGGCCGCGATGATCATGGAAAGGGTGGTCTTGCCGAGGCCGGGGGCGCCGGAGAGCAGCACGTGGTCGGCGGTGGCGCCGCGGGCGCGGGCGGCGCGCAGGACGAGGTCGAGCTGCTCGCGGACCTTCTCCTGGCCGATGAACTCGCCCAGGTCCTTGGGGCGCAGCGCGGCCTCGACGGCCTGGTCCTCGCGGTCGGCGACCGATTCCACCAGCCGCTCGGGGGCGGCGGTGTCGTCCGTGTCGTCCCAGTTCATGTGCGTGTGCCTCAGCTCTCCGTACGGGCTCGGGTGCGGGCCGTCGGGCGGCCGGCGCGGGCTATCGGGCGCGGTTCAGCGTCTGCAGGGCCGCCTTCAGCAGCTGCCCCACCGGTACGGCGCCCTCGGCGGCCTCCGCCTGCGGGGTGACCGCGGCCACGGCCTCGTCGGCCTCACGGGTCGCGTACCCGAGGCCGATCAGGGCGGCGTGCAGCTGGTCGCGCCAGCCGGCGGTGACGGGCGCGCCGACGGCGGGGGTGCCGGTGGGCTCGCCGAGCCGGTCCTTCAGTTCGAGCAGGAGCTTCTGGGCGCCCTTCCTGCCGATGCCGGGGACGGCGGTCAGCGCCTTCTCGTCCCCGGTGGCCACCGCTCTGCGCAGGGCGTCGGGGCTGTGCACGGCGAGCATCGCCTGGGCCAGCCGGGGGCCGACGCCGCTGGCGGTCTGGAGCAGTTCGAAGACCTGGCGCCCGTCGTCGTCGGCGAAGCCGTACAGCGTCAGGGAGTCCTCGCGGACGACGAGGGAGGTGGCGAGCTTGGCGGGCTGCCCGACGCGGAGGGTGGACAGCGTGTCCGGCGTGCACCGGACGGCCATGCCGACACCGCCGACCTCGACCACCGCGGTGTCGGGGGCGAGGGCGGCGACCGTGCCGCTGACGAAGGCGATCATGCCGTACGGCCTTTCGATGCGTGGGGGGCCACGGTGGCCCGCGGGGTCTTCGGCGGTGTGCGGGGGGTACGCGCAGCGTGCGCGGCGGCGGCCTGCTGGAGCCGGTTCTGGGCGGGGGCGCGCCAGATGTGGCAGATGGCGAGGGCCAGGGCGTCGGCGGCGTCGGCGGGCTTCGGCGGTGCGTCGAGCCGCAGCAGGCGGGTCACCATGGCGCCGACCTGGGCCTTGTCGGCCCGGCCCGAGCCGGTGACGGCGGCCTTGACCTCGCTGGGGGTGTGCAGCGCGACGGGGATGCCGCGCCGGGAGGCGCAGAGGATCGCCACGGCGCTGGCCTGGGCGGTGCCCATCACCGTGCGCACGTTGTGCTGGCTGAAGACGCGCTCCACGGCGACGAACTCGGGCCGGTGCTCGTCCAGCCACTGCTCCAGGCCCTGCTCGACGGCGACCAGGCGGTGCCCGAGGTCGGCGTCGGCCGGGGTGCGGACCACTCCCACGCCGAGCATGGTCAGCGGGCGTCCCGCGACCCCTTCGACGACACCGACACCGCACCGGGTCAGTCCCGGGTCCACCCCCAGCACGCGCACGCGTCGCCCCCTTGCTCGATCACCTGTTTGTGCAGGCTATCGGGTGCCACCGACAACGCGGCGGGCCGACGGGGTGTGTTCCCGTCGGCCCGCCGGCTGTGGACGCGTCACGCGTCGACCTTCTCCATGATCTCGTCGCTGACGTCGAAGTTGGCGAAGACGTTCTGCACGTCGTCGCTGTCCTCCAGCGCGTCGATGAGCTTGAAGATCTTCCTGGCGCCCTCCTCGTCCAGCTCGACCTGCATGGTCGGGACGAAGTTGGCGTCGGCCGACTCGTAGTCGATGCCGGCGTCCTGCAGCGCGGTGCGCACGGCGACCAGGTCGGTGGCCTCGCTGAGCACCTCGAAGGACTCACCGAGGTCGTTGACCTCCTCGGCGCCCGCGTCGAGGACGGCGGTGAGGACGTCGTCCTCGGACAGCTCACCCTTGGGGACGATCACCACGCCCTTGCGGTTGAACAGGTACGACACGGAACCCGGGTCGGCCATGGAGCCGCCGTTGCGGGTCATCGCGACGCGCACGTCCGAGGCGGCGCGGTTGCGGTTGTCGGTGAGGCACTCGATGAGCACCGCGACGCCGTTGGGGCCGTAACCCTCGTACATGATCGTCTCGTAGTCGGCGCCACCGGCCTCCAGGCCGGCGCCGCGCTTGACCGCGGAGTCGATGTTCTTGTTCGGGACCGACTGCTTCTTCGCCTTCTGGATGGCGTCGTACAGCGTCGGGTTGCCTTCGGGATCGGCTCCGCCCATCCGGGCCGCGACCTCGATGTTCTTGATGAGCTTCGCGAAGAGCTTGCCGCGCTTGGCGTCGATCACGGCCTTCTTGTGCTTCGTCGTGGCCCATTTAGAGTGGCCGGACATCTGCCTGTCTCCTTCGCGTAACCCATCTCTGCAACGAACGCAGGAATCCTACAAGGAGTCCCCGCGCCGGTACGCCCGCACCATGTCGGTGAACAGCCGGTGCACCCGGTGGTCGCCGGTCAGCTCCGGGTGGAACGAGGTGGCCAGCGCGTTGCCCTGGCGGACCGCGACGACGTGGCCGTCGTGCTCGGCGAGGACCTCGGCCGCGGCGCCGACGGACTCCACCCAGGGGGCCCGGATGAAGACGCCCTCCACGGGTTCCCCGGGGACGCCCTTGACGTCGACGGCGGCCTCGAAGGACTCGTTCTGCCGGCCGAAGGCGTTGCGGCGGACGATCATGTCGATGCCGCCGACGGTCTCCTGCCCGGAGCGCGGGTCGAGGATCTTGTCGGCGAGCATGATCATGCCGGCGCAGGTGCCGTAGACCGGCATGCCGTCACGTACCCGTGCGCGCAGGGGCTCCATCAGACCGAACAGCGCGGCCAGTTTGGAGATGGTGGTCGACTCCCCGCCGGGGATGACGAGGCCGTCCACCTCGGCGAGTTCCTCGGGGCGCCTGACCGGCCCGGCCGCGGCGTCGGCCGCGGCCAGGGCCACCAGGTGCTCCCGTACGTCGCCCTGCAGGGCCAGGACGCCGATGACAGGCGCGTCGGTCATCCGCTCGTCACCAGCCGCGGTTGGCGTAGCGCTCGGTCTCGGGGAGGGTGTCGCAGTTGATGCCGACCATGGCCTCGCCGAGGTTGCGGGACGCGTCCGCGATGATCTTCGGGTCGTCGTAGAAGGTGGTCGCCTTGACGATGGCCGCGGCACGCTTGGCGGGGTCGCCGGACTTGAAGATGCCGGAGCCGACGAAGACGCCCTCGGCGCCGAGCTGGCGCATCAGCGCGGCGTCGGCCGGGGTGGCCACTCCGCCGGCGGAGAACAGCACGACGGGCAGCTTGCCCAGCTCGGCGACCTCCTTGACCAGCTCGTAGGGGGCGCGCAGCTCCTTGGCGGCGGCGTACAGCTCGTGGTTGTCGTAGCCGCGCAGGCGGGCGATCTCGTTCTTGATCTGGCGCAGGTGACGGACCGCCTCGACGACGTTGCCGGTGCCGGCCTCGCCCTTGGAGCGGATCATCGCGGCGCCCTCGGCGATGCGGCGCAGGGCCTCGCCCAGGTTGGTGGCACCGCACACGAAGGGGGTGGTGAAGGCCCACTTGTCGGAGTGGTTGACCTCGTCGGCCGGGGTGAGGACCTCGGACTCGTCGATGTAGTCGACGCCGAGCGACTGCAGCACCTGGGCCTCGACGAAGTGGCCGATGCGGGACTTGGCCATCACCGGGATGGAGACGGCGTCGACGATGCCCTCGATCATGTCCGGGTCGGACATGCGGGCCACACCGCCGTCCTTGCGGATGTCGGCCGGGACGCGCTCCAGAGCCATGACGGCGACCGCGCCGGCGTCCTCGGCGATCTTCGCCTGCTCCGGCGTGACGACGTCCATGATCACGCCGCCCTTGAGCTGCTCGGCCATGCCGCGCTTGACGCGCGCGGTGCCGGTCTCGGGACCCTGGTTTTCGGTGAGCGTGCTGGACACGGATGACCTCGCTGAGGTGAGGGGGATTCTGCAGCACTGAGGGAACGTGAACGGAGCAGGCCACAGCAAGGGCCAATGGAGAGCCGGTGGCTCGTTTTCGGTCGCCGCCCGTCGCTGAAGTGGCTGGATCTTGCCGTCAGGCGGCCCGCTCCACCAGGGCCGTCGGCGGCTCGTCGTCCATCTCGAAGGCCATCGGGAACGGCGCGTGGCCGGCCAGCCGGAACCAGCGCACCTTGCGGTGCAGGCGCAGCGCGCGGGCGGCCCGTACGGCGTCGTTGTGGAAGCGGCGGGCCATCGGCACCCTGCGGACGGCCTCGGCGAGTTCCAGCGCGGCCTCCTCTCCCCCGGGCACCTCCCGGACCGCGTCCACCTGGTGGGCGTCGGCGAAGACCGCCCGCAGGGCCTGGCTCAACTCGCTCTCGGCGACCTCCCGTTGCTCCTCCACCGCCTGCCGCGCCGCGTGCGCCGCCTCGTAGAGCACGATCGACGCGGCCGGGTCGAGCACACCGGAGGTGGCCAGTTCCTGCGCCACGGACGCGCGGCGCAGCAGTTGCGCGTCGAGCGCGGCGCGGGCGGCGTCGATCCGGGCGTGCAGCCGGTCCAGCCGCCCGGCGGTCCAGCTCAGGTACAGCCCGACGGCGACGAGGACGACGAGGATCCAGATCAGGGTTGGGGTCACGGGCGGCAAGGCTAGTACCGCCTGCGCCGGCCGCGGTCCCTGGGGCGGTGCCGGTCGCGCAGTTCCCCGCGCCCCTGAGGGCGTTCACCTCCCGCCGTCTGCGCACAGTCGTGCCGCAGGGGCGGCACGGGTGGGCGCAGGCGGCACCCTCTCGGTGGGCCTCGCCTTCCGCGCCGTACCCGCGGCTCACGGGGTGCCTCGCGTCCTCGTACGCCGGGTGCAGCCCGCCGGGGGCTGGTCGCGCAGTTCCCCGCACCCCTGAGGGCGTTCACCTCCCGCCGACTGCGGACAGTCGGGTGGGCGCAGGCGGCACCCTCTCGGTGAGCCTCGCCGGCAACGCCGTACGCCCGGTGCAGGTCACACGTGGCCGGTCGCGCGGTTCCCCGCGCCCCCAGGGGCATTCACCCCACCGCCGTCGGCGAGTTCCCGCCGTCTGCGGGCAGCGGGACTAGTCCCGGGCCAGGCCCAGGCGGGCCCTCAGGCCCGTCGCCCTGTCGTCCGTGGCGACCGCCGCCGCGCCTGCCGTGACCGTCTCGTAGACGGAGAGAATGTCCGCGCCGACCGTCGACCAGTCGAAGCGGCGCACATGGGCGCTGCCCCGCGCGCGCAGCTCCTCACGGCGCACGGGGTCCTCCAGGAGGCGCACCGCCGCGTCGGCGAGCGCGTCCGCGTCCTCGTTGGCGAACAGCTCGCCCGCCGCGCCCTGGTCGAGGACCTGGGCGAACGCGTCGAGGTCGGAGGCGAGCACCGGGGCGCCCGCCGACATCGCCTCGACCAGGATGATGCCGAAGCTCTCACCGCCGGTGTTGGGCGCCACGTACAGGTCGACGCTGCGCAGCAGGCGGGCCTTGTCCTCGTCGCTGATCATGCCGAGGAACTCGACGCGCGGGCGCAGTTCGGCCGGCAGCGACTCGACCGCCTCCTTCTCGTCGCCTCGTCCGGCCACCAGCAGCCGCGTCCGCGGGCGGGCGGCGAGGATCTTCGGCAGCGCCCGCATCAGCACCGGCAGGCCCTTGCGGGGCTCGTCGATGCGGCCGATGAAGCCGATGGTGTCGCCCTGCCACTCGGGCTCGGGCTCCGCCTTGGCGAAGAAGTCGACGTCGACGCCGTTGGGGATCACCACCGCGTCGCCGCCCAGGTGTTCGACGAGGGTGCGGCGGGCGTACTCGCTGACCGCGATGCGCGCGCTGATCTTCTCCAGGGCGGCCTGGAGGATGGCGTACGCGGCGATCATGGCCTTGGAGCGCGGGTTGGAGGTGTGGAAGGTCGCCACCAGCGGGCCCTGAGCCGCCCAGCAGCTCAGCAGGCCCAGGGACGGCGAGGACGGCTCGTGGATGTGCACCACGTCGAAGGAGCCGTCGTGCAGCCAGCGCCGCACCCGCGCGGCCGACAGGAATCCGAAGTTGAGCCGGGCCACCGAGCCGTTGTACGGCACCGGCACGGCGCGGCCGGCGGAGACGACGTAGGGCGGGAGCGGGGTGTCGTCGTCGGCCGGCGCGAGGACGGACACCTCGTGCCCGAGACGGATGAAGTACTCGGCCAGGTCTCGGATGTGGAACTGGACGCCACCCGGCACGTCCCAGGAGTACGGGCAGACGATGCCGATCCTCACGCGGTCCCCTTCTGGTCCTTCTCGCGGGCGGTCGCGGGGTCGAGGTCCTCGGTCCACAAGCGCTGCAGCATGTGCCAGTCCTCCGGATGGTCGGCGATTCCCGTGGCGAAGGCGTCGGCCAGCGCCTGTGTCATGACGGACGTCTTCTCGGCGCGCGTACCTGACGCGGGAACCTCGACCGGGGCGTGGACGCGGCCCCGCATCGCCGGTGAGTTCTCGTACCAGAGGGTCACGGGCAGCAGCCGGGCGCCGGTCTGCTGGGCCAGCAGGGCGGGGCCGGCGGGCATCCGGGCGGGGCTGCCGAAGAAGTCCACCTCGACGCCCGAGGAGGACAGGTCGCGGTCGGCGACCAGGCAGACCAGGCCGCCGTCGCGCAGCCGCCGGGCCAGCGTGCCGAAGGCGGAGCCGCCGCTGTGCGGCAGGACCTCCATGCCGAGGCCCTCGCGGTAGGCGACGAAGCGGTCGTAGAGGGTCTCCGGCTTGAGGCGCTCGGCGACGGTGGTGAACGGTATGCCGAGCTGGGTGGTGACCCAGGCGCCGGCGAGGTCCCAGTTGGCGAGGTGCGGCAGCGCCAGGATCACGCCCTTGCCGGCTTCCATGGCGTCGCTGAGGTGGTGCAGGTCCGTGGGGTGGAAGGAGTCCGCGATGTGTGCGGGGCTCCAGGCGGGCAGCCGGAAGGACTCCATCCAGTAGCGCAGGTACGAGCGCATGCCCGCGCGGGACAGCTCCGCGAGCCGCTGGGGTCCCGCGTCCGGCACGACGCGCGCGTAGTTGCTCTCCAGCCGCAGCACCCCCTTGCCGCGCTGCTTCCAGGCGACGTCGGCGATGGTGCGGCCGAGGCGGACGGCGACGGGCTCGGGCAGCTTCTTGACGGTGCCCCACCCGGCGCCGTACAGGGCGTCGGCGAGCCGCTCCTGGGCGCTCACTGCGCGGCCTCGCTCCCCTGCGTCTGCTGCTGCTCGGCGGCCTCCGCCTCGGCGGACTCGCGGCGGACGGTGACCACCCGCTGGACCAGCGTGACGAGGCTGCCGACGGCGACGGCCCACAGGGCGACGGGCAGCAGGTACTGGATGCCGGGCACGCCGAACGCGTGCAGCCCCGCGAGCCCCGCCGCGACCAGCGAGATCACCAGCCGCTCGGCCCGCTCGACCAGCCCGTTGACGGCGACCGGCAGTCCGATCGACTCGCCGCGCGCCTTGGTGTACGACACCACCTGGCCGCTGGCCAGGCAGAAGATCGACACCGCGCACAGCGCGTTGTTGTCGCCGGAGCCCGCGTACCAGAGGGCGAACCCGCCGAAGACCGCGCCGTCGGCGACCCGGTCCAGGGTGGAGTCCAGGAAGGCGCCCCAACGGCTGGAGCGTCCGAGCTGGCGGGCCATGTTGCCGTCGACCAGGTCCGAGAAGACGAACAGCGTGATGACGACCGTGCCCCAGAAGAACTCGCCCCGGGGGTAGAAGACCAGCGCGCCGGCCACCACGCCCGCGGTGCCGATGAGCGTGACCGTGTCGGGGCTGACCCCCCGCCGGATGAGAAACGCGGCGAACGGTGTGAGGACACGCGTGAAAAATGCACGCGCGTACTTGTTCAGCATGGCCTTCCCGACGGTCGGTGTGGCCGCGTGACCCCTGCTGGCCACCGGCGGGCCCATCGTAGTCACGCACGCGGGTGCGCGGCTGCGGGGCACCCGCACCGCGGCCCCGCGGCCGCCGCGACGGAGCGGGCCGCACCCCCGTGGGCGGGGGCCGCGCGCGGGATCCGGTCCTTCGTATGGACGCACCGTGACGGGAGTGGAAAGCTCGAAGGACCGCGGGCGCCGCCGTAGCCGCACCGCAGGCGATGCCCCCGGACCGGGTCCGGGGAAGGGTTCGACGGGTCCGCGCCCACAGTGACCTCACCGTGCACGGGAGGCAGGATCATGGGCGACAAGGCGCACACACACCCCGGGGCCGCCGGCAGGGCACAGGCGGCCGACCGCCCCACGTCCGTACGGAACGTGGTGCTGGTCGGCCACTCCGGATCGGGCAAGACGACGCTGGTGGAGGCCCTCGCGCTGACCGCGGGGGCGGCGAACCGGGCGGGCCGCGTGGAGGACGGCGGCACCGTCTCCGACTACGACGACATCGAGCACCGGCAGCAGCGTTCGGTGCAGCTCTCCCTGGTGCCGGTGGAATGGGGCGGCATCAAGGTCAACTTGCTCGACACCCCCGGCTACGCCGACTTCGTCGGGGAGCTCAGGGCCGGTCTGCGAGCGGCGGACGCGGCCCTTTTCGTCGTCTCCGCCGCGGACGGCGTGGACGGCTCGACCCGCATGGTGTGGGACGAGTGCGCGGCGGTCGGCATGCCCCGCGCCATCGTCGTCACGCATCTGGAGGCGGCCCGCGCCGACTTCGAGGAGATGACCCGGATCTGCGCGGAGACCTTCGGCGGGGACGACCCAGACGCCGTGCTGCCGGTGTACCTGCCGCTGCGCGGCCCCGAGGGACCCGACGGGCACACGCCCGTGACCGGTCTGATCGGCCTGCTGACGCAGAAGCTGTTCGACTACTCGAGCGGCGAGCGCGTGGAGTCCGAGCCGGTCGGCGACCATGTGCCGCTGATCGCGGAGGCACGCGGCCGGCTGATCGAGGGGATCATCGCCGAGAGCGAGGACGAGACCCTCATGGACCGCTACCTCGGCGGTGAGGACGTCGACGTCAAGACGCTGATCGAGGACCTGCAGCGGGCGGTGGCGCGGGGCGTGTTCTTCCCCGTGCTGGCCGCCGCGCCCGCCGCCCCCGGCGCCCGTCAGGGGCTCGGCACGGTGGAACTGCTCGACCTGATCACCGGCGGTTTCCCGACCCCGCTGGAGCACGGCACCCCGCGTGTGACCACTCCGGACGGCAGGCCGCGCGAGCTGAAACCGTGCGACCCCGACGCCCCGCTGGCCGCGGAGGTCGTGAAGACCTCCTCCGACCCCTACGTGGGACGGCTCTCGCTGGTGCGCGTGTTCTCCGGGACGCTGCGCGCCGACCAGACCGTCCATGTGTCCGGCCACGGGCTGAGCGACCGGGGCCACGAGGACCACGACGTCGACGAGCGGGTCGGCGCCCTGTCCACGCCGTTCGGCAAGCAGCAGCGGCCGGTGTCGCACGTCATCGCGGGCGATCTGGCGTGCGTGGCGAAGCTGGGCCGCGCGGAGACCGGGGACACCCTGTCCGGCAAGGACGACCCGCTGGTCATGGAGCCCTGGGAGATGCCGGACCCGCTGCTGCCGCTGGCCATCGAGGCGCACAGCAAGGCCGACGAGGACAAGCTGTCCCAGGGGCTGAGCCGACTGGTGGCCGAGGACCCGACGATGCGTCTGGAGCAGAATCCGGACACCCATCAGGTGGTGCTCTGGTGCCTCGGTGAGGCGCACGCGGACGTGGCGCTGGAGCGGCTGCGCAGCCGGTACGGCGTCCAGGTCGACGTCGTGCCGCACCGGGTGTCGCTGCGGGAGACGTTCGGCGGGAAGGCGTCCGGGCGCGGCCGGCACGTCAAACAGTCCGGCGGGCACGGTCAGTTCGCGATCTGCGAGATCGAGGTGGAGCCGCTGCCGAACGGTTCGGGCATCGAGTTCGTGGACAAGGTCGTCGGCGGCGCCGTGCCCCGGCAGTTCGTCCCCTCGGTGGAGAAGGGCATAAGGGCCCAGGCCGTCAAGGGAGTTGCCGCCGGACATCCGCTCATCGACGTGCGGGTGACGCTGCTGGACGGCAAGGCGCACTCGGTGGACTCCTCCGACGCCGCGTTCCAGACGGCGGGCGCGCTGGCCCTGCGGGAGGCCGCCGCGGACGCGCGGATCCATCTGCTGGAGCCGGTGGCCGAGGTGAGCGTGCTGGTCGGCGACGACTACGTCGGGCCCGTGATGAGCGACCTGTCCGGCCGCCGCGGCCGGGTGCTGGGCACCGAGCAGTCGCCCGGCGGGCGCACCCTGATCCGGGCGGAGGTGCCCGAGATCGAGATCGGCCGGTACGCGGTCGACCTGCGGTCGCTGTCGCACGGCACGGCCCGCTTCAGCCGCCGCTACGCCCGGCACGAGCCCATGCCGCCGCAGGTCGCGGAGCGGGTCAAGGAGGAGGCGCGCGCGGCCTCGTGACCGGCGCCGGGCGCCCGCCGGTGCGACCGGCGGGCGCCCGCGCAGGTACCGCGCCGTACCGGCACTCCGATGCGCCCCGCTCCGTACCGGAGAACGGCTTGGAGCGACCCCCGGCGGACGACGGTGGCTGCCTATACGCTGAACACCTGATCAACAGGTGTGCGCAGCACGGAAGTCGGGAAGGCCGCAAGACGACAGTCGCGGCGATCGGGGGCGGGAATGACCGTTGAGAGCGGTTACGCGGATTTTTTCGGTCCGCAGGTGCCGCGCACGGGCGACGAGGGCCAGACACCCACGTTCGCGCTGGCCTCGGCTGCCTACCGGGACAACGAGGCCGACGAGATACTCAAGGCCAACAGCGAGTGGCACAAGTCGGAGGTCGCCAAGCCACGGATCAAGCTGTTCCGGCCCAATCTGGGCGAGGCGTTCTCCCGGGCGGTCATCGACCGCATGCTGGGCTCCGGCCGCGCCCCGCTCATCCAGTCCTTCGGCACCCAGCCCCAGGTGGTGGTCGAGCACGCGCTGGCGGCGCACCGCATCCGCCGCGAGCGCGACAACTGGCTGACCGCCGTCATGGTCCTGTGCGGGCTGCTCTTCCTGCCCGGCCTGCTGGTGTGGCTGCTGGTCTTCCAGATCCGTACGACGATGACCAAGCGCGACGACAAGCGGGCGGGCGCGTTCGCCACCGCCCTGCTGGTCGGCGTCGGCGCCCTGGCCGCGCTGTTCCTGCTGCGCATGCCGTTCGACGGTTTCTGGGGCTGGTACGCCCGCGCGGCGGTGGTGGCACCGGTGCTCGGCTGGTTCTGGGCCAAGCGGATCTGCGAGCGCACCGCGAGGGACCTGCGGGAGCGCTGGGACAGCCTGCTCTCCGGCAGCAGCATCGGCGCCAAGGTGCCCGAGGCGGTGCCGAGCAGCCCCGGTGAGACCGCGGCGGAGCAACTGAGGCAGTCCCTGGCCCGGCTCAGTGCCGAGCAGCAGTCCAACTCCGTGTTCTACGCCGGTCCCAAGGGGATCCTCGGCATGGGCACCCGCTGGGGCAGCTGGCAGCTCGCCGAGGACCTGGTGCAGGCCGACCCCGACCGGGAGATCCACCCGTTCCGCAGCTGGGACGTCATCAGGGCGATCCACGACCGGCTGCGCATGCTGGAGCGCGGGCCGCTGAACACCGGTGGCTTCCCCAAGCCGTCGATCCGCCACTGGATCGTCACGCCCATCGGGGAGAACGCCACGTCGGTGTCCCGGCCCGAGGGCACGGACGTGGAGGCGTACCAGGTCAAGCAGCACGCGATACAGGAGATCTGCAACAAGCAGCAGTTCGGCGCGGGCGACCGGCACTACCTGGGGGTGCAGTGGACCCTGTGGGACGGCCAGCTGGTGATCACCATGCTGATCACGGTGACCGTACTGCACGAGACGCTGCGTATCGAGGTGACCGGGCACGCCCTCGGACCGGTGCACTCCCTGTTCACGACCAAGCCGGCGGCCAAGGAGAAGGAGGTCCAGAAGTCGATCAGGTTCTGGGAGACCCGGAAGGTGAAGCTCCCGCTGGTCGACTCGGACGAGGTGGTGCGGCTGGCCGCGCGGGCGCCCCTGACGAAGTACCCGCCGCTGCTGTACTGGCTGGGAGGCAAGCTGAGCCTGCCCGAGCCGTTCGGGCTGCGGCACGCCTGGGCGGACAAGCCCTGGCGGCACCGGTTCATGGCGGACGACGCGCTGCGGGCCGCCACCCCGGTCCTGCGGGTGGTGCACTCGGCGGCGATCAAGGTGCTGGCGGAGAACGGCGTGGACACGGAGAAGTTCGGTTCCCGCTCCTCGTCCCTCTCCACGGCGGTGCAGGACGTCGCGCCGAAGAACGCCGACCTGTACGACGCGTAGGCGCACCGGTCGGGCGGGGTCCGTGTGACGGACCCCGCCCGGGGGCCGGACCGGCCGGCCGGTGTCAGTCCGTGGGCCAGGCCTCCGCCAGCATCTTGCGGGTGTCCGCGAGCAGCTGCGGCAGCACCTTGGTGTGCCCGATGACCGGCATGAAGTTGGTGTCGCCGCCCCAGCGTGGCACGACGTGCTGGTGCAGGTGGGCGGCGATGCCCGCACCCGCGACGGTGCCCTGGTTCATGCCGATGTTGAAGCCGTGGGCGCCGGACGCCGTGCGCAGCGCGGTCATCGCCTGCTGGGTGAGCGCGGCGAGCTCCGCCGTCTCCTCGGCCGTGAGTTCCGTGTAGTCGGCCACGTGCCGGTAGGGCACGGTCATCAGGTGGCCGCCCGTGTACGGGTACAGGTTGAGCACCGCGTAGACCAGCTCGCCGCGGCGCAGGATCAGCCCGTCCTCGTCGGAGCCGGCCGGGAGGGAGCAGAAGGGGCAGCCGTCGCCGGCGCCGGGGCCGCTCGGCTTGTTCTCGCCCTGGATGTAGGCCATCCGGTGGGGCGTCCACAGACGCTGGAACGCGTCCTGCGTGCCCACTCCCAACTGCTGCTCCGGCTCACTCGTCATGCGTGCAGCATATGGCGTGTCCCGCGGCACGCGGAAAAGGCCCCCGGGAGATCCCGGGGGCCTCGACGCCGTGCGCGGGTCAGATCTGCGCCCGCTCCTCGACGACCTTGGCGATCTTGGCGATGGCCTCGTCGACGGGGATGCCGTTCTCCTGCGAGCCGTCGCGGTAGCGGAAGGAGACCGCGCCGTTCGCCATGTCCTCGTCGCCCGCGATGACCATGAAGGGCACCTTCTGCTTCTGGGCGTTGCGGATCTTCTTCTGCATCCGGTCCGAGGAGGAGTCGACCTCGACGCGCAGGCCCTGCTTGCGGGCCGCGTCCGCGAACTTCTCCAGGTACTCGACGTGCGCGTCGCCGATCGGGATGCCGAGCGCCTGGACCGGGGCGAGCCAGGCCGGGAAGGCGCCCGCGTAGTGCTCCAGGAGCACCGCGAAGAACCGCTCGATGGAGCCGAACAGCGCGCGGTGGATCATGACCGGGCGGGTCTTGGTGCCGTCCGCGGCCGTGTACTCCAGGTCGAAGCGCTCCGGCAGGTTGAAGTCGAGCTGGATGGTCGACATCTGCCAGGTACGGCCGATCGCGTCCTTCGCCTGGACGGAGATCTTCGGGCCGTAGAAGGCGGCGCCGCCCGGGTCCGGGACCAGCGGCAGGCCCTGCTTCTCGGCGACCTGGCGCAGCGTCTCGGTCGCCTCCTCCCAGGCCTCGTCGGTGCCGACGAACTTCTCCGGGTCCTTGGTGGACAGCTCCAGGTAGAAGTCGGTCAGGCCGTAGTCGCGCAGCAGGTTGAGGACGAAGGTGAGGGTCTTGTCGAGCTCCTCGGACATCTGCTCGCGGGTGCAGTAGATGTGCGCGTCGTCCTGCGTGAAGCCCCGGGCCCGGGTCAGGCCGTGCACCACGCCCGACTTCTCGTACCGGTACACGGTCCCGAACTCGAAGAGGCGCAGCGGCAGTTCGCGGTAGGAGCGGCCGCGCGCGTCGAAGATCAGGTTGTGCATCGGGCAGTTCATGGGCTTGAGGTAGTAGTCCACGCCCTCGTCGAGCTGCATGGGCGGGTACATGCCGTCGGCGTACCAGTCCAGGTGGCCCGAGGTCTCGAAGAGCTTCCCCTTCGTCGCGTGCGGGGTGTAGACGAACTCGTAGCCCTCCTCCTCGTGGCGGCGCCGCGAGTAGTCCTCCATGACCCGGCGGATGATGCCGCCCTTGGGGTGGAAGACGGCGAGGCCGGAGCCGATCTGCTCCGGGATGGAGAACAGGTCGAGCTCGCTGCCGAGCTTGCGGTGGTCGCGCTTCTCGGCCTCGGCGAGGAACTCCAGGTGGGCCTTCAGCTCCTCCTTGGAGGGCCAGGCGGTGCCGTAGATGCGCTGGAGCTGCTTGTTCTTCTCGCTGCCGCGCCAGTAGGCGGAGGCGTTGCGCATCAGCTTGAACGCCGGGATGTTCCGGGTGGTGGGCAGGTGGGGACCGCGGCAGAGGTCCTTCCAGCACAGCTCCCCGGTCTTGGCGTCCAGGTTGTCGTAGATCGTCAGCTCGCCGGCGCCGACCTCGACGTCCGCCCCGTCGTCGTGGGACGCGGCGCCCTTGAGGCCGATCAGCTCCAGCTTGTACGGCTCGTCGGCGAGCTCCTCGCGGGCCTCGTCGTCGGTGACGACCCGGCGGGAGAAGCGCTGGCCGCGCTTCTGGATCTCCTGCATCTTCTTCTCGATGGCCTTGAGGTCATCGGGGTGGAAGGGCTTGTCCACGTCGAAGTCGTAGTAGAAGCCGTCCCGGACCGGCGGGCCGATGCCCAGCTTGGCCTCGGGGAACAGCTCCTGCACGGCCTGGGCCATCACGTGCGCGGTGGAGTGGCGCAGGATGTTCAGGCCGTCCTCGGAGGAGATCTCGACCCCTTCGACGGTCTCGCCGTCCTGGATCGCGTACGAGAGGTCCTTGAGCTCACCGGCCACCCGCGCGGCGATGACCGAGCGCTCGCCCGCGAAGAGCTCGGCGGCCGTAGTGCCCGTCGTCACCACGCGTTCTTCCCGCTCGGAATCGCGTTGGATGATCACACGGACGTCTGACACCGGTCTCTCCTGACTGAAGGCAGTGGTCGCGGCGCCATACCCGAGCGCACGCATGGGTGCGATCGTACCGACCCGGCACGGCGGGACGCGAAATCAGTCGTCGCAACCCGGACCGCGGGCCTCGCCGAAACAGTCCGCGCTCTCCTGCAGCGCCTTCATCAGCCGGTCCCGCTCGGCCTCGTCCACCTGGACCGGCGCGACCTCCTGGACCCCGGTGAGACGGCGGAACCCGCCCCGGCTGTGCAGCCGCCCGCGCAGGCGCACCGGCAGGCCCAACAGATGGGCGTGCCCGGCGATCCTGTAATGCTCCTCACCCAGGGTGACGCGGACGTGTCCGACCTCGGCTCCGGCGAGCACCCGCAGCCGCACCGTCCCCTCACCGCGGGGCTCCGGCCGGTACATGCGCACCACCGCGCCGGTGACCGTGACCGTGACGGACGGCTCCGCGCACTGGTAGCGGCGGCCGGCCTCCATGAGCACGGGCAGGTCGCCGGGTGAGAACTCCACCGGCTCGGCGGCGGCCACGCAGCCCGCGGGCACGCCGGCCGCGGGGGCCCAGGACACGGCGACCCGGGCGCCCTCCGTGCCCCGGACCAGGGCGACGAGTGCCTCGGTGAGTTCGTGGTTGACGCCCGCCCCGACGGCCGTCGCGAAGGCGTCCATGCCCCCGGTGGCGCGCCGGTGGTCGACGGCCTCGCGAGCGGCGTGCAGGGCGTGGAACAGGCACACCGCGAGGGGGCGGCCGGTGGTGACGGGGACGAAGGCGGTGAGGGTGCGGCCGCCCTGCGCCGGGCCCACCAGGACGCCGTCCAGCGCGGTGGCGGCCGGGCGGCGGTGCCGGGCGCCGTGGAAGCCGGTGCGGGCGCGGGTGGCGAGCGCCGCGGAGAGCAGGGTGCGGCGGGCGGCGGACCGCAGCCGCTCCTCCGCGGTCCAGGCGACGGCGTCGCCCGGACCCGCCGGGATGTCGCGCCACCAGCGGATCTCGTCGCTGGGCACGGAGAGGGCGAGCAGGATCTCGCGGGCGGAGGGGGTGCCACTGCGGGACAGCGCCTGCAGCGCCTCGGCGAGCAGGTCCTCGCTGTCGGGGAAGGCCCGGCCGACCGGGACCAGCAGGCTGGTGCCGGTGTCCGGGCCGGGCGGGGCCCAGCGGCCGTAGCGTCCGGGGGCGCCGCCGCGCCGCTGCCAGCCGTGCCGGCGCAGCAGGGCGGTGAGCACCACGGGGTCGGTGTCCGCGGCCTCGGGGGGCGGCCCGTCGAGGGCGGCGTCGGCGGGGTGCGGGCGTACGGGCCGGGCGGGCTCCCCGGTCGGGCGATGGGTCACGGTTTTCCTCCCGTCCCGACCCGCGTCATGATCTCGCACAGCGCCCGGTCGTCGAAGACGCGTGAGGTGGGGATCCGCACGGTGGTACGCCGGCGGCCGGTGACGGGGTGCCCGGCGAGGTTGGTCCAGTAGCAGCAGTGGCGCAGGTCGAGCCGGTCGTGGTGGGCGCGCAGCCAGTCGTCCTGGGAGCGCGGCAGGATCATCACGACGAGGATCTTGTGCACGGAGACCGGGGTGCGGGCGAGCTTCTCCAGGTGGGCGTTGTCCAGCGTGAAGGAGAAGGAGCGGCCCCGAGGGTGCGGGGCGATCTGCGATGTCGCCTTGAGCTGCACCTTGATGGTGACCTCGTCGTCGACCAGGTGTCCGGGGGCGCTGTGGCTGACGTGCCAGTCGATGCCGTTGTCCGGGAAGGGCTGGGACAGCGAGCAGCCGGCCGCCGCGGCGACGGCGTGCAGATAGCCGACCTGCAGGGTCTCCATGCAGGCGGTGGTGGCGAGGGTGCCGCGAGCGGCCGGTGTGCGCTCCGGCAGCAGCCCGCCCCGTTCGGGCTGCGCGATGGCCATGACCAACAGCCTTCCAGAACAGTCGAATCCCATGTGCGGGTCGCTGAACTGCAAAGACCCGTACTCCTGTTGTCTCCTTCCGGCGTACGGCGCAAACAGCCCGGGTATCACCGGACCGAGCAGTGGACGGCGCGTCAACTGCTGATGGTGAGCGAGGGGTTGGTGGGTATGACGTGCTGGTACGAGGGGCCGCTGGCCGCCTTTGACACGGAGACGACGGGTGTGGACGTCGAGGCCGACCGGATCGTGTCGGCCGCCCTCGTCGTGCAGGACGCCGCGGGCTCCCGGCCGCGGGTGACCCGCTGGCTGGTGAACCCGGGGGTGCCGGTGCCCGCCGCGGCGACGCAGGTGCACGGGCTGACGGACGAGCATCTGCAGCGCAACGGCCGCTGGCCCGCGCCGGTGATGTACGAGGTCGCCCAGGCGCTGGCGGAGCAGGCGGCGGTGGGCCGGCCGGTGGTGGTGATGAACGCGCCGTTCGATCTGACGCTGCTGGACCGGGAGTTGCGCAGGCACCGGGCGTCGTCGCTGGCCCGCTGGTTCGAGCGGACGCCGCTGCTGGTGCTGGATCCGCGGGTGCTCGACAAGCATCTGGACCGCTACCGCAAGGGCCGCCGCACGCTGACGGATCTGTGCGCGCACTACGAGGTGGAACTGGAGGGCGCGCACGACGCGGCGGCGGACGCGGTGGCGGCCCTGGAGGTCACCCGGGCGGTGGGACGCCGGTTCGCGGCCCGGCTGGAGCGGCTGTCCCCCGGTGAGCTGCACACCCTGCAGGCGGTGTGGCACGCGGCGCAGGCGCGGGGCCTGCAGGCGTGGTTCGCGCGCACGGGCACGGAGGAGGTCGTCGATCCGGCCTGGCCCCTGCGCCCGGACCTGCCGGCAGCGGCGTGACACGGCGGAACCGCGCGGAAAAAGAAAGGAGCGACGTGGTCGGCGGACCACGTCGCTCTCCCGAGCGTGGGCGATACTGGGTTCGAACCAGTGACCTCTTCGGTGTGAACGAAGCGCTCTCCCACTGAGCTAATCGCCCGGGAACGCACCGAACAATACAGGGCTCAGGACGCTTCCTTCAAACCGCTTCGAGGTGTGCCGCCAGTCCGCGCCGCCCGGCCCGCAGCATCAGCGCGTGGTTGGCGCGGAAGAGGGGCCGGCCGGGCACGGCCAGCAGACGCAGCAGCCGCGCGCGGACGTCGACCTCCTGCTCGTAGTGGGTGAGGCAGCCGTGCGCGCCCAGATCGGTGACGGTCCAGCGGGCCCAGCCGTCGATGTCGCCGGACAGCCCCGCCTCCAGCACGCCGTTCTCCCGGTCCCGCCTCCCCTCCCGCAGGGTGAAGGTCAGGTCGTACGGCAGGACGGAGCGGATCGTGACGATGCCGGTGGTGTCGTCGAGGCGGGCGACCTCCCGTACCTGCGGCCACCACCGGGGGTAGTCCTCGATCCGCTCCAGTACGCCGTACACGGTCGCGGCGGGCGCGGACAGGGTCCACACACTGCGGAAGCGGTAATGGTTCCGGTCCATGTACGGAGTGTGCCCGCCTACGCCCGCCTCGTGCGTCATGGCGTGCGGTCCCCCGGAGTGGGAGGTTGCCAGCCTTCACCCGCTCATCGAGGTCGAGCGGCACATTCTTCGGGTCGTATTCGCAGGAATCCAGGGGCATTCTGGAACACGTCCGGCGGATTCCCGCCCGAGGCAGGGGTGTTGAACTGCCTCCACGAATCCGTGTACGGCTGGAAGTCGGTCTTGACCTGTTCTTCGGATTGTTCTCCCCGAAGAGGCCGATGGTCTTGTTGATGCTCTGGGCCCGGCCCCCGGCGCCCCACCACGCATAACGGACCGTCACCGTCCGTTCCAGAGCCCCGTGACACAAGGCGCGGAGGCCCTCAGGGCATGTCGATGATTCGGACAGGAATGGCCGACCGCTCTCGGCACGGTCCTGACGACGGCCTCGCGCGACGGGGATCCGGGGCGGGGCGGAAACCGGCGGGTCGGCACCGCGTGGCCGACCGGCCGAACAACGCGGCACCGGCGCCGGCCGCCGCCGCGGAAGGTCACGGTTGGATGAACGCGAGGAAAGCGGAACCCCGCGACGGGGGCGGGAGCGGCACGCCGGCCCGCACGACGAAGCGGCCCGGCTCACGATTCGTGAGCCGGGCCGCCTTGATCCGGTGGGCGATACTGGGTTCGAACCAGTGACCTCTTCGGTGTGAACGAAGCGCTCTCCCACTGAGCTAATCGCCCGGACGCAGGAAGAACATTACCCCATGTCAGGGGGTGCCCGTGACCACCCGGGGCCGGGCGGTCCGACCCCCGGCGCGCGTCACTGGTCCTTGATCTTCCACGGCATCTGCAGACCGAACTTCCACAGGTAGAAGCCGGCCAGCGCGGCCACGATCACCAGGCCGACCGAGGTCAGGATGATGTTGCGGCGGCGCACCCTGGGGTCAAGCGCCCGCTGGGCCGCCTCGGTGACCTTGCGCTTGGTCCAGCGCAGCACCAGCTGGGCCCACACGAACTCGGTCGCCCAGATCGCCATGCCGCCGAAGATCACGACCCAGCCCGGGCCGGGCAGCGGCAGCATGATCACGCCGGCCACCACCACGGCCAGGCCGACGACGAAGACCCCCACCTGCCAGCTCAGATGCAGCGCCCGCCGCGCTCTGACGAACTCGGGTGCCCGCGACCCGAGCCCCCGCTCGTCCCGGCCCTCGCCCTCGTTCACCGTCACCCCGTGGGTCGCCGCCGCGACCTCGACGGACTCGTCACTCCCCGTGTTCATGCAGCCCAACACTACCGGAGCCAAAGACATCACCGGAATGGGCGCAGGCCGCGAACGATCTCTCGGCCGGAAGAGTTACGTAATCCCACGCAAAACACTCAGAGGGGTTTACAACGGCACCGTAGGTGGCATGTCGATTTCGCCGACGTGCGAATCCCCGAGCGCACACTGAGCGAAAGGCCCTGGCGCTTATGAACACCACGGTCAGCTGCGAGCTGCACCTGCGCCTCGTTGTGTCGAGCGAGTCCTCCCTGCCTGTCCCCGCAGGCCTGCGGTACGACACGGCCGACCCCTACGCCGTGCACGCCACCTTCCACACCGGAGCCGAGGAAACCGTCGAGTGGGTGTTCGCCCGCGACCTCCTCGCCGAGGGACTTCACCGCCCCACGGGCACCGGCGACGTCCGCGTCTGGCCGTCGCGCAGTCATGGTCAGGGCGTCGTGTGCATCGCCCTGAGCTCTCCGGAGGGGGAAGCCCTGCTCGAGGCCCCGGCGCGGGCCCTGGAGTCCTTCCTGAAGCGCACAGACGCCGCCGTGCCGCCCGGCACGGAACACCGGCACTTCGATCTCGATCAGGAGCTCTCGCACATCCTGGCGGAAAGCTAGGCGAGGGCCACAAAACCGCCCGACGCCGTCGACTCGGGGTGACGGCTCGGGCCCGGACAGCCGCATACGGGCAGCCGCATACGGCTCACACACAACGGCGCCGACGCCGCGGTCCACCGCGGCCCGGCGCCGTTGTGCTGCCGGCGGGGGCGCGGTCCCGCTGTCCACGGCGGCACACGCACGCTCGGCCGGGAACGACCGGGCGCCGTTCCGCGTTGGATTCGAAGTCATGTGCGGAACCGGGGGAGGTGCCGGGTACGCCGGAACCACTACCATCGGCCAGCATCGGCGGGCGCCCGCCCGACCCCCCAGGCCAGGGAGCGAATCGTGCTGATCACCCATGACACCCGGTGCGCGCTGGACACCGTGGTGGATCTGGTGAACACCGCACCGGAGGACGACGCGACACCGGACGGACTGCCGGACGTCGCGGCCCTCGAGGCGTTCGTGCGGGACCACAAGGTCAGCGAGGTCGGCACGCTCACCGAGTTCGACCTGGCCGGGGTGCGCAAGATCCGCGCCCGGTTCGCCGCGGTCTTCGCCGCGCCCGACGCCCGCAGCGCGGCGACGATGATCAACGAGCTGATCGCTGCGGCCGGCACCACTCCCCGGCTCACCGACCACGACGGCTACGACTGGCACGTGCACTACTTCGCGCCCGGCGCCTCCGTGGCCGACCATCTGGCCGCCGACTGCGGGATGGCGCTGGCGTTCTTCGTGGTCGCCGGTGAGCAGGAGCGGCTGCGCCGCTGCGAGGCACCGGACTGCCGCCACGCCTTCGTCGACCTCTCCCGCAACCGCTCGCGCCGCTACTGCGACAGCCGCACCTGCGGCAACAGGCTGCATGTCGCCGCCTACCGGGCGCGCCGCAAGGAAGCGGCGGGCTGACCCCTTCGAACGCTGCCGACCGTCACCGGTGGGGGGATGCCCCCGGCTGTGTGGACGGTCGTACGGATGGTGGGCCGACGCGGTCCCGACGGGTGACGCCGGGAACCGCGGGTACGGCTCACAGCCACAGCAGGTCGTGCAGGGCAGCCGTGAGCAGCAGACACCCGATCACCGCAAGGAAGATCATCAGCGGTGGCTGGGATAAGGCGAAAAGGCATCCGCGCGGCTCGTCCTGCAGCGGCGTGGCATCGCTCTGTGTCGTGTCCAGCATCTCGCCGCGATGATGACGCATCGGACGGGCCCCAAGCGATCAACACTCACGGAAAGTACGCGGGTACGCCGAAACCGCGACCTACGGTTCGGTTGGTGATCACTTCCGGGCGGTCCGGGACCCCCTGTGACGCATGTGGTCCGAGGGGCGTCAGATGCCGTGCTTCTTGAGGATGGCCTCGATGTCGCTGAAGTCGTCGTCGCCCTGGGAGGCCGGCGCGCGGCGGGGCGCGGGGCTCTCTCCTCGGGGGGTCGCCTCACCCAGCGCCGGCGCGGAGGCGCCCGGTGCCGCGGCTGCGGGGGCGGCCGCCTGCCGTGCCGCCCTGCGTTCCTTACGGGTGCCGCCGCGTCGGCGCTCCACGGTGCGGGTGGTGGCGAACAGCACCCAGGACAGCCCCAGCACGCCGAAGCCGGCCCAGGCGGTCGGGCTGAAGGCGGTGTCCGCGAGCCAGTCGACGACCCCGGCCATGACCAGGCCCAGCGGCACCAGCGCGTACGCGGCGATGCGGGTCGCGGCGAGGTAGCGCTTGCGGTAGGCCGTGACCACCGCGATGCCCAGGCCCGCCGCGGCGACGGCGGAGCAGACGGTCTCGGCAATCATCCGGTCCTCCAGGGCAGGTGCGTACGGGCACGAGGAGATCTCGTCCCTTCCATCCTGCACCCGCCGCGGGTCGCCGGGCCACGCTCGGGGCGGACATCAGGGACATCTCCGGGTCGCGGATCATCCGCAGGTGCCGGCCGGTGCCCGTCCGGTACGTGCCCGGATTGGGTGGGGCGGGGCCCGGCTGGAAGACTGTCACCATGAGTGACTCCTCCCCCGCCCGCCCCGCCGCCCCCGTTCTCGAGGTGTGGTGCGAGCTGCAGTGCTCCGACTGCCGGACAGCCCTGGACGACCTGCGCGCCCTGCGTGCCCGGTACGGCGACCGCCTGGAGATCCGGCTGCGGCACTTCCCGCTGGAGAAGCACAAGCACGCCTTCGCCGCCGCGCAGGCCGCCGAGGAGGCGTGGGAGCAGGGACAGGGGTGGCCCTACGTGGAGGCCGTGCTGGGCCGGCTCGACGAGCTGGACCGCCGGGGCGAGTCCTTCCTGGTCGAGGTCGCCGCCGAGCTGGGTCTGGACGCCGAGGAGGTCGACACCGCCCTGATCGACGGACGGCACATCCTGGTGGTGGACGCGGACCAGGCCGAGGGCAAGGCGATCGGAGTGACCGGGACGCCGACGTACGTCATCGGCGGCGAGCGGCTCGACGGCGGCAAGAGCCAGGAGGGGCTGCGGGCGCGCATCGAGGAGATCGCGGACCGTCTGCTGGCGGACCAGGAGGCCTGACCGGCCCCGCGGCGCCTGGTGCCTGGCGGCACACCGAGTCGGCCGCGCGTGCCCCCGCACCGGTGGGCGGGCCGGCTGCACCGGTACCGCGACTGGTCGCCGGTACGGCCGAACCGGCGTCCTGACCCGGCGCCCGGGTCCGCCACGACGGCCCACGTGCCTGGAGAACGGCTCCCCCGCCGGCCCGGCCCGCCGGGATCGGCCGCACCGATGGCGCGGCCGACGCGCCTCGCCCGAGTACGGCCGTGCTCGGTGCCGGGCCGTCCACCCTGTCCGGTGGCGGTCGTGACCGGTACGGACGGGCAGGCGAGAACCGGCCGCGGTCACATCAGTGGTTTGTACAGCGAGTAGCTCGTCGTCGTGTAGCCGAGTGAGGCGTAGAGCCGTTCCGCCGGGGTGTTGCCGGCAAAGACGTTGAGGCCGAGGGCCCTGTTGCCCGCGGCGGTAGCCTGGGCCTCGGCCAGGAGCATCAGACTGCGGCCGTGGCCCCGGCCGCGGTGCGCCGGCACGGTCTCCACGTCGTACACGTAGGCCCGCTCCCCGCGCAGCGCGAGCCACAGCGTGCCGACCACGGTGCCCTCGTGCTCGAGGACGCTGAGGACCATGTCCTCCGTGGCGAGACCGTAGGGCAGCAGCGCCGCCTGGTCGGAGGCGGCCTTGGCGCGTGCCTCGGCCTCGGGCACCCCGCGCCGGACCCACTCCTGCGCGTAGTCCTCCGAGCTACTGGCCTGCCAGGGGACGAACTCCTCCTCGGTCATGGGCCGTGCGCGCGTGCCGTCCGGCAGGGCGGGCGGGGTGTCGCCGAGGGCCTTCTCCATGGACCGGTTGCGCGCGACGTAGCCGAGTGCCGTGGCGAGGGAGAGGGGAGTGCCCGGTTCGGCGGGGACGGTGGCCTCGATGCGCCGGCAGCCCCAGGTGCGGGCCACCTCCTCCGCCGCCAGGGCGGCCACCGTGCCCCGGCCGCGCCGCCGGTCCGGTTCGTCGATGCGCAGGCTGACGACCCGGGCCACGGCGTCGCCGAAGACCGGGTCCGTGCCGAGGTGCACCTCCCCGACGGGACGGCTGTTCACGCAGACGTGGAAACGGCGCGAGCGCGTTCCGTCGGGGTTCCGCTGAAGCGGCTCGGTCGGCCGCAGGGTGGTGGTCATCAGGGGTGTTCTACCCGCTCCGCTCCCCCGCTTCAGCCGGTTTTCCGGCCCCTCACGGATCGATGTCCGCCGCGGACCGCTCGTCGAAGACCCGCATGGCCTTGGCCGTCACCGGGCCGGGGGCGGCGGACAGTTCACGGTCGTCGACGCGGTGGACGGCCTGCACGTCACGCAGGGTGGAGGTGAGGAAGATCTCGTCGGCGTCCCGCAGGACGTCCAGCGGCAGGTCGGTCTCCTTGGCGCCGGTCCACTCGGCGACCAGGGCGCGGGTGATGCCCGCGAGGCAGCCGGAGGCGAGCGGCGGGGTGTGGATCTCGCCGTCGAGGACGACGAAGACGTTCGACCCGGTGCCTTCGCAGAGCTGTCCGACCGTGTTGGCGAACAGCGCCTCGGTGGCGCCGTGTTCACGGGCGCGGGCGAGGGCGACGACGTTCTCGGCGTACGAGGTGGTCTTCAGGCCGGTGAGGGCGCCGCGCTCGTTGCGGGTCCAGGGCACGGTGACGACGGCCGTGGAGTCGGGGCGGCGGGTGGTCCCGCCGAGGGCGACCACGAGGGTGGTGCCGTGCTCGCCGCGGTCGGAGCCCAGCGGGCCCCGCCCTCCGGTGTAGGTGAGGCGCAGCCGGCCGAGCGGCACGGGGTTGGCCTCGAGGACGGCGGCGCAGGCGCGGCGTACCTCGTCGAGGTCGGGGTCGGGCAGCCCGAGCCCGCGGGCCGAGCGGGTCAGCCGGTCGAGATGCCGGGTGAGGGCGAACGGCCGCCCGTCCACGGCCTTCACCGTCTCGAAGATGCCGTCGCCCACGGTCAGTCCGTGGTCGAGGACGGAGACGCGGGCGGACTCGATGTCCCGCAGCGCGCCGTCGAGCCAGATCTTCACGTCCGGATCCTTTCGCTCACCTGGTACGTCCCCGACGCTACCGCGAGCAGCCGGGAGGCCTTCAGCTCGGTCTCCCGCCACTCCCCCTCGGGATCGGAGCCCCAGGTGATGCCGGCGCCGGTGCCGAACCGCAGCACGGCCGCGCCCCGCGTGTCCCGGTCGATCCAGAAGGTGCGGATGCCGACGGCGAGCACACCGGTGCCGCGGTCGGCGTCGACCCAGCCGATCCCGCCGCAGTAGGGGCCGCGCGGTGCCGGTTCCAGGGCCTCGATGATCCGCAGGGCGCTGGACTTGGGCGCCCCGGTGACGGACCCGGGCGGGAAGGCCGCGCCGAGCAGTTCGGGCCATCCCTGGCCGTCCCGCAGCTCGCCGCGGACCGTCGACACCAGGTGGAACAGACCGGGGTGCTTCTCGACGGCGCACAGGTCGGGCACCGTGACCGTGCCGGTGGCGCAGACCTGCCCGATGTCGTTGCGGACCAGGTCGACGATCATGACGTTCTCGGCGTAGTCCTTCTCCAGCAGGTCCTGCTCGGTCCGGCCGGTGCCCTTGATGGGGCCGGACTCGACGACCCGACCGTCCCGGCGCAGGAACAGCTCGGGGGACGCGGTGGCGATCTCCACGCCGTGCCGGGGCAGCCGAATCGTTCCTGCGTACGGCGCCGGGTTGCCGCGGGCCAGCAGCGCGGTGAGGGCGTCCACGTCGGCGTCCGGGGACACCGGCGCGGACAGGACGCGGCAGAGGTTCGCCTGGTACACCTCGCCCGCGGCTATGTGGTCGCGGATGCGACGCACCGCCGTCGTGTACGCGGCGCGGTCGAGGGAGGACGTCCAGTCACCGGCCGCCGGTCCCCGCCACGCCCCCGGCACCGGCCGGGGCACCGGCTCGTCCCGGACGTCCCGGAAACGGGCGCAGGTCAGACGGCCCTCGAAGTCGGCGGCGACGGCCCAGAAGCCCGTGGAGTCGAGGGCGGCGGGGTCGTCGGTGACGTCGGCGAGGCCGGTGGCGACGCGGTCACCGAAGCGCGCGAGAGGTGGCAGGTCGAGCACGCCACGAGTCTATGGCGGCCCGCGTGGCGGTGACGTGGCCACGCCCGTGAGCAGGCGCAGCGCAGCACGCTGCACAAACGGGTTTTTGTGCTGGCCCCGGAATCCGCTAGAGTTCAGTTCGTCGCCGGGACGCGGAAGCGGACCGAAACGACAGGCGGACGTAGCTCAGTTGGTAGAGCGCAACCTTGCCAAGGTTGAGGTCGCGAGTTCGAGCCTCGTCGTCCGCTCGAAGGAAGAGGGGGCTTCCCGGTCCCCTACACTCCTGGTGGAGTGGCCGAGAGGCGAGGCAACGGCCTGCAAAGCCGTCTACACGGGTTCAAATCCCGTCTCCACCTCCAAGGACGATTAGCTCAGCGGGAGAGCGCTTCCCTGACACGGAAGAGGTCACTGGTTCAATCCCAGTATCGTCCACTGGATCTTCTCGAAGATCCGTACCCGCGCGATTAGCTCAGCGGGAGAGCGCTTCCCTGACACGGAAGAGGTCACTGGTTCAATCCCAGTATCGCGCACGCAGTGCCCATGATCCGCTCCGCGGAGTGGTCGTGGTCCCGAGGACGATTAGCTCAGCGGGAGAGCGCTTCCCTGACACGGAAGAGGTCACTGGTTCAATCCCAGTATCGTCCACACCGCACGAAGCCCCCGGTCCCGCGACCGGGGGCTTCGTCGTGTGCCGTCAGCTGGAGAAGAGCATGTGGCCGAAGCTCTTCTGGCGGCGGTGGCCGTAGTGGCCGCCGTGCGGCGCTCCCCACGCCGGGGCCTGCGGTGCCGCGGGCGGGTACGCCTGGGGTGCGGCGGGCGGGGGCGGGGCGGCGGGCTGCGACCACTGGGACTCCAGCCGGGTCAGCGACTCGAGCTCGCCGTAGTCGAGGAAGATGCCCCGGCACCCGCTGCACTGCTCGATCTGGACACCGTTGCGGTTGTACGTGTGCATGGGGGCACGGCACTTCGGACACTGCATATCCGGTTCAACTCCTCGCCGGTCGTTCCTGCTTCGCGTATCGCCAGGACAGACTCTCTCCTGCCGCGGGCCGGTTGCACCCTATGTCGCGGAAATTGGTCTCAGTCCGCCGGGGACGGCGCGGGCGCGGACCGCATGCGGGCACAGGCGTCGACCAGCGACTCCTCCACCTCGTCCAGCGCCCGGCCCGCGGCGACCGCCTTGGTGACGGCGCGGGCGGCGGTCTGGACGGTCAGCGCGCGGGCCGGGACGTCCAGCACGGTCCACGGGTCGCCGTCGGCCGGTACGGCCGGACCGCCTGCCGCGCGGTAGGCGGTCAGGAAGCGGTGCCAGGCGTCGGGGTCGAGCATGCCGCAGGCGTACCAGGCGGCGGGGCGGGCCAGGTCCCACACGGGTGTGCCGGGGCCCAGGTCGTCCACGTCGATCAGCAGCCAGGGGTGGCCGGGCCCGGCCCGGCGTATCAGCTGGCCGAGGTGGAAGTCGCCGTGGCAGAGGCGTGCGGGGCCCGGCGCCGGTTCCTCTCCCCGGGCCCACGCGGGCAGTTCCGCCCAGGCGTCCAGCAAAGGGGCGGCGGCGGGATGGCGGGACGCGGTGTCCCGGAGGAGGGCGACGGCCCGGGCCGCCTTCTCGGGCCCGCGCATCGGGGGCAGGCCGGCGGGCAGCGGGGCGAGGTGCAGGCGGGCGAGGAGGGTGGCCGCCTCCTCCCAGGGAGCGGCGTCCGGGTCGCCGGGGTCCACGGGGGTGCCGTAGGGCCAGTACGTGACCGGGCGGCCGTGCAGTTCGACCGGGCTCGGGGCGAGCGGGGGCAGCAGGACGCCGGGGAGGCCGGCGGCGACGGCGACGCGCCGGGCCAGTTCGGCGGGGTCGGTGCCGGGGGCGTGCGCCTTGGCCACGGTGGCGGCGTGCCGGACGACGGTGGTGTCCTCGCGGTGGGCCAGGGTGGCCGCGACGCAGGCGCAGGCGACGGCTCTCGCGTGGGCCGCCTGCGCGGCGCGGGCGGTCAGGGCGGAGGGCAGGTCCGGGGTCACGGGGTGAGGCTACGCGGGCGGGGCGCCGCGTCGTGGTCGCGTGCCCTGCGGGGCCGGGGCGTACGGACGTCCGGCGCGTCCGGGCATGGCAATGCCGGCGCAGCTCCCCAGCTGCGCCGGCATTTTGCCGTCCGCCGCACCCCCGTCCCCACGGGGTTTCATGGGTGGATGTCCCCGCCCGGACCGCTCTTCCGGGCCTGGGGGTCGCTGATCAGCGCCCCAGCATCTCTCCCACGGACGACGCCTGTGTGGTCACCGTCTCCCACCCGTCGAAGACGAGGAGGAGCAGGACCGCCAGGGGCAGGGCCATCAGCGTCGCCACCAGCGGGTGCCGGCGGCCCTCGCCGCGTTCCCGCGTGCGGAGCAGTGTCCGCGGTGCCGTGTACGCCATGGCCCCACTCCTGACCGTTTCTGTTGTCTTTGACAGCGGCGGGCGTCGACCTCGGGGGACGAGTGCTGCACCCGCCGCTCGATCTCAAATCTAGGGGTCACCGGCGTCCGTCACGTCATGCCCTCGTACCGATTGGCGGGCCTCCCCGAGGATGAGCGGGCACCGGCGTCGTACTCCCTGGGTGGAGACGGAGTCCCCTCCTCAGGGACATCCCCGAGGGGACGGCCGCCGCTCAGGCCCCCTCCGAGGTGTCCTGGCGCGGCACGGGCTGCTCGACCAGGGCGAGCACCCGGTTCGCCATGAAACGCGCGGTCCGCACCACAGCCCCGGTTCGGGTGACTTCGCTCACTTCGACCACTCCTCGTCGCACCGCCGTCTCCACCCTGCGCCCGGCCCTGGAGGCCACCACCTCGTAGGTACGCGTCGTGTCCCCGGCGTCCACGACGATCTCCACCCGGTCACCCTTCACGTGATCAATCCCCCTCGCCCGTCGGGTGGTTGGGATCGGCGCCTCGCACCGTCGCGTGAACCCGGCCTGTTCACGCGCCCCCTGACCACTCTTCAAGTCTCCCACTTGCCACTGACAATCCGTCGATACGAGAGGGCGCGGCCTCTGCGCACGGACGGGTGTGGAAACGTAAGCTGTGGCACGTCACAGGACCGGGCAGCGGGGATGAACATGGCGATGATGCGCCTGAGGCGCGAGGACCCGCGCGTCGTCGGCTCTTTCAGGCTTCACCGACGGCTCGGCGCGGGCGGGATGGGCGTGGTCTACCTGGGCTCCGACAAGAAGGGGCAGCGGGTCGCGCTGAAGGTGATCCGTCCCGATCTGGCGGAGGACCAGGAGTTCCGCTCGCGGTTCGCCCGCGAGGTCTCGGCGGCCCGGCGCATCAGGGGCGGCTGCACCGCCCGGCTGGTCGCCGCCGACCTGGAGGCGGACCGCCCCTGGTTCGCCACCCAGTACGTGCCGGGCCCGTCGCTGCACGACAAGGTCGCCGACGAGGGCCCGCTGGGCGCCGCCGAAGTGGCCGCCGTCGGCGCCGCCCTGTCCGAGGGGCTCGTCGCCGTGCACGAGGCCGGTGTGGTGCACCGGGATCTCAAGCCGTCCAACATCCTGCTGTCCCCGAAGGGGCCGCGGATCATCGACTTCGGCATCGCCTGGGCCACGGGCGCCTCGACGCTCACGCACGTCGGCACGGCCGTCGGCTCGCCCGGCTTCCTCGCCCCCGAGCAGGTGCGCGGCGCGGCCGTCACCCCCGCCACCGACGTGTTCTCGCTGGGCGCCACGCTCGCCTACGCGTCGATGGGCGACTCCCCCTTCGGACACGGCAGTTCCGAGGTGATGCTGTACCGCGTGGTGCACGAGGAGGCCCAGCTGCAGGGGGTCCCGGACGCGCTGGCCCCGCTGGTCCGCGCCTGTCTGGCGAAGGACCCCGAGGAGCGGCCCAGCACGCTGCAACTGTCGCTGCGGCTCAAGGAGATCGCCGCGCGTGAGGCGCAGGGCCTCGCCGACGTCCGGCCGCCCGCGCCGCGCACCCCGGAGTCCGAACGGCCCACCGGGCGCCTCGCGGACACCTATCCGGAGCGGGACGCCCGCAGGCAGGGCGGCCGGGCCACTCCCCCGCGCGGTGCGTCGGCCGGGCGCGGTCCGGGTCCCGTGTCCCGGGGCGGTGGCCCGACACCCTCACGGGGCGGCCGCGGTGTCCCGGCGTCCCGGGGAGGCGGTGCGCCCCGCGACGGTGCGCCCCGCCAGGGCTCGCCCTCGCGGCCCAGGCCGCGCCCGGGCCCCGCGTCGCGCGGCACCACGCGGCCCGGCACCGGCACGGGCGGCCGCCGGCCCGCGCCCCGGACGACCGGGTCCGGTCTGCGTCCGGCCAATCCGCGCCTGCTCAGGCAGCGGTTGTTCGTGTTCGTGGTGGTGACGCTGGTGGTGGCGCTCGGTATCGCGCTGGTGCAGGGCTGCCAGGGCCCGTCCTGAGCCCGCGGGGGCGGCCCGCCGGACGACGCCGGACGGGGATCCGCTACTCCCGCGGCCGGCCCGCCGTCACGGCGTAGAAGGCGACCGCGGCCGCCGCGCCCACGTTGAGCGAGTCGACGCCGTGGGACATCGGGATGCGGACCCAGGCGTCGGCGGCGGCCAGGGCGCGGGCCGACAGGCCGCTGCCCTCCGCGCCGAGCATCAGCGCCACCCGCTCCATCCGGTGCGGGGCCGCCTCGTCGAGGGACCGGGCCCGCTCGTCCGGGGTGAGGGCGAGCACGGTGAATCCCGCCTCACGGACCGGCGTGAGGTCCTTCGGCCAGGTCTCCAGGCGGGCGTACGGCACGGAGAAGACGGCCCCCATGGAGACCTTGACGCTGCGGCGGTACAGCGGGTCGGCGCAGTCCGGGGAGAGCAGCACCGCGTCCATGCCGAGGGCGGCGGCGGAGCGGAAGATCGCGCCAATGTTGGTGTGGTCGTTGACCGACTCCATGACGACCACGCGGCGGGCCGTGCGCAGCACGTCGGCGGCGGCGGGCAGGGGCCGACGCCGCATGGAGGCGAGCGCGCCGCGGTGCACATGGTAGCCGGTGACCTCTTCGGCGAGCGCGGGCTCCACGACGTACACCGGGGTGTCGGAGCGGTCGATGACGTCCCGCATGACGTCGACCCACTTCTGCGACAGGAGCATGGACCGCATGGCGTAACCGGCCTCCCCGGCGCGCCTGATGACCTTCTCGCCCTCGGCGATGAACAGGCCCTCGGCGGGTTCGCGGCGGCGGCGCAGTTCGACGTCGGTGAGGTCGGTGTAGTCGTGCAGGCGCGGGTCGGCGGGGTCGTCGACGGTGATGATCTCGCCCATGTCAGGCGGCCGTCCCGTCCGGGCCCACGGCCACGACGTCGCCGATGACGATGACCGCGGGCGGCCTCACGTCCTGGGCGACGACGGTATCCGCCACCGTGGCGAGGGTGGCGTCGACGCGGCGCTGGGCGGCGGTGGTGCCCTCCTGGACGAGGGCGACCGGGGTGTGCGGGGACTTGCCGTGCGCCATCAGGGTCTCGGCGATCCGGCCGATCTTGTCGACGCCCATGAGGACGACGAGGGTGCCGGTCAGCTTCGCCAGGGACGGCCAGTCGACGAGGGAACGCTCGTCGTCGGGGGCGACATGGCCGCTGACCACGGTGAACTCGTGCGCCACACCGCGGTGGGTGACGGGGATGCCGGCCGCGCCCGGGACGGAGACGGAGCTGGAGATGCCGGGGACGACGGTGCAGGGGATGCCGGCCTCGGTGAGCGCCTGGAGCTCCTCCATGCCACGGCCGAAGACGTACGGGTCGCCGCCCTTGAGGCGCACCACGGACTTCCCTTGCCGGGCGTGCTCGACGAGCGCGTTGTTGATGGCCTCCTGGGCCATGTACCGGCCGTAGGGGATCTTCGCCGCGTCGATCACCTCGACGTGCGGCGGGAGTTCGGCGAGCAGGTCGCGCGGGCCGAGCCGGTCGGCGATGACCACGTCGGCCTCGGCGAGCAGGCGCCGGCCGCGCACGGTGATGAGGTCCGGGTCGCCCGGGCCGCCGCCGACGAGGGCGACGCCCGCGGTGCGGGTGCGGTGGTGCGGGGCGACGAGGGTGCCGTCGCGCAGGCCCTCGACCACGGCGTCGCGGACGGCGGCGGTGTGCCGGGGGTCGCGTCCGCGCGCGTCGGTGGTGAGCACGGCGACGGTGACGCCCTCGCTGTGGCCGGTCGCCGGGGTCCAGGCGGTGGCCTGGTCGGCGTCGTCGGAACGCACGCACCAGACGCGGTGGGTCTCCGCCTCGGCGGACGCAGCCGTGTTCGCCTCGGGGTCGCTGGTGGCGATCAGCGCGTACCAGGCGTCCGCGAGGTCGCCCTCGGCGTAGGGGCGCCGGTGCCAGGTGATCTCGCCGGCGTCCGCCATCGCCTCCACGGACGGGGTGGCCTCGGGGGACACGAGGTGGATGTCGGCGCCCGCTCCGATCAGGGCGGGAAGGCGTCGCTGGGCGACCTGGCCGCCGCCGAGGACGACGACCCGGCGGCCGGTCAGGCGGAGGCCTACGGGGTAGGGCGGGTGTTCGGCCATCAGCGGGGGCTCCTCGGACGAGCGATGGGTCAGCGCGGGCACGCTGCGGCGTCGGAGCGGGCCTGACGTGGCATTTTATGCCCGCGGGCGGCGAGAGCGGGGTGGGTCCGGTGAGTGGGACGGGTCTCACTCGCACCGGCCTCCTGGGCGCCACGGAACCCTGGGAGAACGGTGTCCCCGCCCGCCCCGTGTCGACGGGACGGGCGGGGACACCGGCCGCTACTTCTCGGTCACGCCCGCCGAGTCGAACGTCGCGACCTCGTGCATGGCACGGGCCGTGCTCTGGACCAGCGGCAGCGCGAGGAGGGCGCCCGTGCCCTCGCCGAGCCGCAGGTCGAGGTCGACCAGGGGACGCAGGCCCAGCTTGTTGAGCGCGGCGACGTGGCCGGGCTCGGCGCTGCGGTGGCCCGCGATGCAGGCCGCGAGGACCTCGGGGGCGATGGCCCGGGCCACCAGCGCGGCGGCGCCTGCGCTGACGCCGTCCAGGATCACCGGCGTACGCAGCGACGCGCCGCCGAGCAGCAGGCCGACCATGGCCGCGTGCTCGAAACCGCCGACGGCGGCCAGGACGCCCAGCGGGTCGGCCGGGTCGGGCCGGTGCAGCTCCAGGGCGCGGCGCACGACGTCGGTCTTGCGGACCAGCGTCTCGTCGTTGATGCCGGTGCCGCGGCCGGTGACCTCGGCCGGGTCCGCGCCGGTGAAGACGGAGATCAGGGCGGCCGACGCGGTCGTGTTGGCGATGCCCATCTCACCGGTGAGCAGGGCCTTGTTGCCGGCCGCGACCAGGTCCCTGGCCGTCTCGATGCCCACCTCGATGGCCTGCTTGGCCTCCTCGCGGGTCATCGCGGGGCCGGTGGTCATGTCTGACGTACCGGCGCGGATCTTGCGCGGCAGCAGCCCGGGGGTGGCCGGCAGGTCGGAGGAGACGCCCACGTCGACGACGCAGACCTCGGCACCGACCTGGGCGGCGAAGGCGTTGCAGACCGCTCCCCCGCCGAGGAAGTTGGCCACCATCTGTGCGGTGACCTCCTGCGGCCAGGGGGTGACGCCCTGGGCGTGCACCCCGTGGTCGCCGGCGAAGACCGCGACGGCCGCGGGCTCCGGGATCGGCGGCGGGCACTGGCGGGACAGGCCGGACAGCTGCGCGGAGATGATCTCCAGCATGCCGAGTGCTCCGGCCGGCTTGGTCATGCGCTTCTGGCGCTCCCACGCCTCGCCGAGCGCCTTGGCGTCCAGCGGGCGGATCTGCGCGACGGTCTCGGCAAGCAGGTCGTGGGGGTCCTCTCCGGGCAGGGCGCGGCGGCCGTACGTCTCCTCGTGCACCACCCAGGACAGGGGGCGCCGCTTGGACCAGCCGGCCTGCATCAGCTCGGGCTCGTCCGGGAATTCGTCGACGTAGCCGACGCACAGGTAGGCGACGACCTCCAGGTGGTCGGGCAGCTCCAGGGCGCGGACCATCTCGCGCTCGTCGAAGAAGCTGACCCAGCCGACGCCGAGCCCCTCGGCGCGGGCGGCGAGCCAGAGGTTCTCCACGGCGAGCGCGGAGGAGTACGGCGCCATCTGCGGCTGGGTGTGCCGGCCGAGGGTGTGGCGGCCGCCGCGGGTGGGGTCTGCGGTGACGACGATGTTCACCGGGGTGTCGAGGATGGCCTCGATCTTCAGTTCCTTGAACTGCTTGGCCCTGCCCTTGGGGAGCGACTTGGCGTAGGCCTCGCGCTGGCGCATGGCGAGTTCGTGCATCCGGCGCCGGGTCTCGGCGGAGCGGATGACGACGAAGTCCCAGGGCTGCGAGTGGCCGACGGAGGGCGCGGTGTGGGCGGCCTCCAGGACCCGGAGCAGCACCTCGTGGGGATGGGGTCGCCGCGGAAGCCGTTGCGGATGTCGCGGCGCTCGCGCATGACCTTCAGCACGGCCTCACGCTCGGCGTCCGCGTACCCGGGGCGGGGGGCCCTGCCGGGCCGGCCGGTTCCGGTTCCACTCCGGCGCCCTGGGTGTCCAGGTCGTCGGCGTTCTGCGGGACGTCCGTGTCGGCGTCGACGGCGGGGGCTGCCGGTACGGCGTCGGCGGGGCCGGTCCCGTCCTCGGGGACGGGGACGCCCTGCGGCGGGGTGGGGGCGAGGTGCGGAGCGGTGGGCACGGTGCCGTCCACGGGGACGAACTGCCCAGCGGCTGGCCGGCCTCGGGCGTGAGCGGCAGGGTGCCGGGCAGCGGGGTCGGGTGCGCGGGGGTCTGCTGGGGTCCCTGCACGGCGTCGGCCGGGGCGAGGGCCTCGGGCTCGGCGGGGCCGGTGCGAGGGCTTCCGGCTCCGGGAGGCCACGGTCGTCCCGTTCTCGGCGGCGGGTGCGGCGGCCGGGACGGGTGTCTCGGGGGCGTCCGGTGCCGGGGCTTCGGGCGCTACGGCTTCGGGCGCGGGAGCCGCTTCGGGAGCGGGGGCCGCTTCAGGCGTCGGGGCTTCGGGCGCCGGCGCGCCGTGAGAGGCGACGGCGTCGGGCAGCTGCGTGGTCCCGGGGGCCTCGGGTGCCTGGACGGGCTCGGATGCCTGGACGGGCTCGGGTGCGGGGGTTTCCGCGACGGGGCCGCCTGCGGCACGTCGGTGCCGGGAGCCGCGCCCTGGGGGTCGCCCTGGGGCTCGCCGCCCGGCGCACCGGCGGGCCGGTCACCGGCCGGCTGCGGCACGGCACCGTCGGCGACCGGCGCCTGGACGGCGTCCTGCCCGGCCTCCGCGACGGCCCCCCGGGCTTCCTGCGCGACGGCGACCGCAATCGCGGCCTCGGGCTCGGCCTGGTGCTCGGACCGGGGCTGAGGTACCACGCCTTCGGCGTCCGGCAGCTGAGGCGCCCGCGCCTCGGCCACGTCCTCGGCAGGCGCCTCCTGCGGCACCTGCGTGCCCTCGGGCGCGGCGACGGCGGCGTCGCCGTCGGGCGCCTCGGCGACAGGCTCCGCGGTCTCGGCACCCGGCACGGGCCCGTCCTGCGCAGCCCCGACTTCGGCCACGGCGACGTCCACGGGGTCCGCCTGGCCCGGCACCGGTACGGCCTCGACCGCCCCCTGCTCGGGCGGGCCGGCCTCCGGCGCCGCGGGAACCTCCGCAGCGGGTTCCGCCTGCTGTACGACTTCGTCCTGCTGCGGCGCCTCCGCCACCGGCTCCGCCGCCTCGGCGTGTTCCGGCGCGACGGCGACGCCCTCGGAGGGCACACCCTCGGACGCCCCGGCACCGGCCGGTACGGACGCGACCGCGTCCCCCTGCGGATACCCCTGCCCGGCGGCCGTGTCTCCGGGCGTGCCCGGCGCCGGCACGACCGGCGTGCTGTGGTCGGTGTACGGCACCGCGGCGGGAGCCTGTCCGCCGCCGGCGGTCTCCGCGCTCACGTCCGCCTGCGCGACCGCGTCGGTGGCGACCCGGGCGACGACCGCCTGGGCCGCGTCCATGGGTCCCGCCCCGGGGACCGCCGCTTCCTCGGTCCCCACGCCCGCCCCGGCCGTCCCCCGGGCGGCCCAAGGGCCGCCGGTCTGCGCCGTCGCGACCTGCGGTGCGGCGGTCTCCCGGGATCGCTGGACGTCGAGGTACTCGGGGCCGAGGGTCGGCGGGCCGGGCTGGCGGGCCGGCAGATCGGCGGGGCCGCGGTCGGCGAGGGAGCGGACCGGGCTCGTGGAGAGGTCGGGCATCGGCGGGCCGAGGTGCAGCGGGCGGCGCGGCGCGGCCGAGGCCTGCTGGGACGGCTCGGGGAGCCGGACGCCGTTGAGGTCGACCGATCCGCTGTCGCGGCCGGCCGTCTCGTGCGGGCCGGGCTGGTGGACGGTCTCGACCACCGGCTCGGGCGCGGGCGGTGCGATCTCGTTGCCCCAGGCGCCCTGGGCACCGGGCAGCAGCAGGTCTTCGTCCTCGGCGGGACTGTCGGAGAGGTAGGTGTACGCCTCAGGCGCGGTGACGCCCGGCTGCTCCACCCTGCCTGCGTTCTCCGGCAGTCCCTCGCCCGGGACCTGGCCGGTGTCGGTCATGCGTACCCCTCGCCCATCGGTTAGTGCTCCTACGACCAGCTCACCCGGAACGGCGCACCGACCGCCCCACACTGGAGAACGAGCGTGCGTCCCCAGCGGCACGAACGGCCCGCCCGAAAAAGGCGACAAAGCCATTCACTGGCATTGTCGCGGCCGTACCGCCGTCGCGTCAGCTTGATCGGCGACGGTTCCGCTGTGGACTGCGCCACGTTGCGCGTCCTCCGGTTCCTGCCGTACCACGACCCACCCCAAAACGGGCGCGCTTTTTGGACATTGGCCGACGAAGCGTCGGGTGTCCGGTGCGGTACAACGATCGGCCAGCCTACCGCGCGCGGTACGACAACCCGATCACGGGGACGGCAATGCGGCTCAGCGGCCGCGCGCGGGCAGTACCCCGCTGAGCAGGAACGCAACGCTCCGTTCCGTCTCCGTCCAGGCACGCGTGTCGAGTTCGACGGACTGCAGCAGCGCGCACTCGACCCGGTAGCCGTGTTCCGTCAGGTTCCGGCCGATCAGCTCGGCCGCGTCGCGGGTGGCGGCGTGCGTGACGATCCGCTGCGGGCGGCGGTCAGCGACGGCGGAGACCACGGCCGCTCCCCCGCCGCCGACGCGGACGACGTCCGGTTCGGGGAGGTTCTCCATGACCTGCGGGGCGGTGCCGTGGACGATCTGCATCTGGACCCCGTGCCGGCGGGCGGCGGCGTCGGTGCGGGCGCAGGCCCGCGGGTCGCTGTCGACGGCGATGACGGCGGCTCCGGCGCGTGCGGCGTCGGTGGCGAAGGCGCCGGATCCGCAGCCGATGTCCCAGACGAGGTCGCCGAGGCCCGGTCCCAGGCGGGCGAGTTGGCCGGTGCGCAGGACGTCCTGCTCGCCCTCGCCGAGCGCGCCGCCGTACTCCTCGGCGGGCAGCGTCCAGCCGCGCGGTCCGGGCGCGGGGCCGCGCCCGGCGAGCCAGCCCCCGGAGTCGCCGGCGGCCACCGGACCGCCGATGACGATCACCACGTTGGGGTCGCGCCAGGTGTGGTCGGCGGCCTTGTCGGAGGTGACGACCGTGACCTGTTCGCGCTCGGTGCCCAGTTCCTCGCAGATGACGAAGGAGCGGTGGACCCCCTCCATGAGCAGGCCCAGTTCGGCGGGGCCGGCGCCCGGGGAGGTGAGGACGGCCACCTTGGTGTGGGCCCGGCAGACGTTCACCGCGCGGCGCAGGGTGCGGGGGTGGGCGACCACGACCTCCGCGTCGTCCCAGGGCATGCCGGCCCGGGCGAAGGCGGTGGCGACCGAGGAGACGGCGGGCACGACCTCGACCTCCAGGCCGAACTCCGGTGCGCGCAGCGTCCGTACGACGCCGAAGAAGCCGGGGTCACCGTCGGCGAGCACGACCGCGGTGCCGCGGTGGGCGGCGATGCGCCGGGCGGCGAGGGCGACGGAGCCGAGCCGGATGCGCTCGGCGGTGGCGGGCACCTCGGGGAGTGCCAGGTGGTGAGCGGCGCCGGCCACCAGGGTGGCGGCTCCCAGTGCGGCTTGTGCCGCGTCGGTCAGCGGCGAGCCGTCCCAGCCGATCACCGTGACCCGGTCGGCCATCGTCGTCAGTCTCCTGGGTTTGCGCAGGTCGTCGTCGGCTGTTCCGCCCGGAGGCGGTCTGTCGAGATTACCTGGTGCGGGCACGGACCGCCGCGCCGGTGCTGTCCGCCGGGCGCCCGTCCGACGTCAGTTCCAGTCGGTGTAGCCGGAGAAGCCGTTGCTGTCGGCCAGTTGGCCGTCCGCGCCCTCGATGTCCTCCGGCAGCAGGCTCCACACGATGAAGTCGGTGCGCACCTCGCTCCAGCCTCCGTCCTCGGTGCGGACCCTGGCTATGCAGGCGTTGCGCAGCACGCCCTCGCTGATGCAGCCGATCTTCTGGGCGACCTGCTGGGACGCGGTGTTGTCGGCCGCGGTGCGCAGCTCGATGCGTTCGAACTTCTGGTCCTTGAAGAGCCACTGGGCGGTGGCGAGGGCCGCCTCGGACGCGTAGCCCTCGCCGCGCGCCCAGGGAGCGACGATGTACGACAGCTCGGTGGAGCGCACGTGCCAGTTGGTCCTGGTGAGCTGGACGACGCCGACCAGGCGCTGGGTGAGGAACTCGGTGACGGCGAGGTCGAGCCCGCGGCCGGCCGCGCGCTCGGCGGGGGCGTACCCGCTGATCCAGGCGCGGGCGCTCTCCTCCGTGAACGGCTGCGGGACGTCCGTCCAGGCGCCCACCTGCTCGTCGCTCATCATCGCGGCGAGGGCGGGGACGTCGTCCGTGTCGAGGGGACGCAGCACCAACCGCTCCGTGCTGATGGAGATGTCGGGGAAGGTGCTCGTCATGCGCCGCTCCGTAACTGAGAGACCGTCGGGTGCTGCTGAACTGCCCAGCATGCAGCATGAAAGCACCGGAACGCACCACGGGGTCCTCCCCCGTCGCCGGGCGGCGCGGAGTCGGACCCCGTGGAGGGTGTCGCGGTGGATCGGGGGGATCAGAAGGAGGGGAGGACCGATCCGGCGTACGTGTCCTCGATGTACTTCTTCACCTCGGGCGAGGTGAGGAGGTCGGCGAGCTTCTTCACGCGCGGGTCGTCCTCCTGGCCCTCCTTGACGGCGAGGAGGTTGCTGTTCGGGTTGTCCTTCGCCTCTTCGAGGACCAGGGCGTCCTTGGCGGGCTTCAGGTCGGCCTCGATGGCGTAGTTGCCGTTGACCACCGCGGCGTCGACGTCGTCCAGGGAGCGCGGGGTCTGGGCGGCCTCGAGTTCCTTGAAGGTGAGCTTCTTGGGGTTGTCCGTGATGTCCGCGGGGGTCGCCGAGGTGCCGACGCCGTCCTTGAGGGTGAGCAGGCCGTTGGCGGCCAGCAGCTGCAGGGCCCGGCCCTCGTTGACGGTGTCGTTGGGGATCGCGATCGTCGCGCCGCTCTTCAGCTCGTCGGCCTTCTTCACCTTGTGCGAGTAGAGGCCGAGCGGCTCCAAGTGCACGTCGACGACCGACACGATGTGCGTGCCGTTCTTCTTGTTGAAGTCGTCGAGGTACGGCTGGGTCTGGAAGAAGTTGGCGCCGACCGAGCCGTCCTCCGTCGCGGTGTTCGGGGTGACGTAGTCGGTGAACTCCTTGACCTCGAGGTCGAGGCCGGCCTTCTCGGCGAGGTTGTCCTTGACGAAGTTCAGGATCTCGGCGTGGGGCACGGGGCTCGCGGCGACGACCAGCGGGCCGGAGGTGTCGGAGGCGGCGTCCTTGTCCGAGCCGCAGGCGGAGAGCCCGAGGGTGAGGGCTCCGGCGGCGAGCACGGCGGTGGTGATCTTGGCGGTGTTACGCACGAAAAGTGCCTTTCCTTGGGTGGTGCGACCCCGTTGCGGTGCACGGGGAGTCCGGGGGTGGGCCGGGGCCCGGGTCAGGCGACCTTGCCGACCTCGGCCGCGGCGGGCTCGTCGCCCTTCAGCAGCCGCAGTTTCGGACCGGGTCCGGAGCGGGCGCCGCGGCGGTGCAGGGCGCGGGCGGCGGAGTCGCCGGCGAACTGGATGAGGGAGATGACCACGGCGAGGATCGCGACGGTGATCCACATCAGGCCGGTCTCGAAGCGCTGGTAGCCGTAGCGGACGGCGAGGTCGCCGAGTCCGCCGCCGCCGACCGTGCCGGCCATGGCGGAGTAGCCGATGAGCGCGATGACCGTGGTCGTGGTCGAGGCGATCAGCGAGGGCAGGGCCTCGGGGACGAGGATTTTGCGGACGATGGTCCAGGTGTTGCCGCCCATCGCCTGCACGGCCTCGACGAGCCCGTGGTCCACCTCGCGCACGGCGGTCTCGACGAGCCGGGCGAAGAAGGGGATGCCGCCGATGGCGAGCGGCACGATCGCGGCCTCGCTGCCGATGGTGGTGCCGGTGACCCAGCGGGTGAAGTTCATCAGGGCGACCATGAGGATGATGAACGGCAGCGAGCGGCCGATGTTCACGATCTGCCCGACGACCTTGTTCACCACGGTGTTCTGCAGCAGTCCGCCCTTGTCGGTGAGGACCAGCAGGATGCCGAGCGGGAGGCCGCCGACGACGGCGATCAGGGTGGACCAGCCGACCATGACCAGCGTTTCGGTACAGGCCTGTTCGAGCAGCGGCTGCATCTCGGACCAGGTCACTTGGCGCCCTCCTTCACCAGCGTGGGCTCGTCGTGGTCGACGACGTCGATCTGCAGGCCCTGTTCGCGCAGGAAGCCGATGGGCACGACGTTGTCCTCGTAGCGGCCGGGCAGTTCGATGCGCATGCGGCCGACCTGGAGGCCGGCGACGGTGTCGATGGCCGCGCCGAGGATCGATATGTCGATGTTGTAGGTGCGCGACAGCTGGGAGATGACCGGCTGGGTGGCGCTCTCGCCATGGAAGGTGACGTCGACGACGGTGCGGTCCTCGCCGGTGGCCTCGCCGCCGACGGGGAAGAGCGCGGCGGCGAGTTCCGAGCCCGGGGTGGCCAGCAGGTCGGTCACGGTGCCGGACTCGACGATGCGGCCCCGCTCCATGAGGGCGGCCGAGTCGCAGATCGACTTCACGACGTCCATCTCGTGGGTGATGAGCAGGACGGTGAGGCCGAGCTGTCGGTTCAGGTCGCGCAGCAGCTGCAGGATCGAGCGGGTGGTCTCCGGGTCGAGGGCGCTGGTGGCCTCGTCGGAGAGCAGCACCTTGGGGTCGCCGGCGAGGGCGCGGGCGATGCCGACGCGCTGCTTCTGCCCGCCGGAGAGCTGTGCCGGGTAGGCCTTGGCCTTGTCGGCGAGACCGACCAGGTCGAGCAGCTCCAGCGCCTTGCGGGAACGTTCCTTCCCGGACGTGCCGAGGATCTCCAGCGGGAGTTCGACGTTGTCCTGGACGGTGCGCGAGGACAGCAGGTTGAAGTGCTGGAAGACCATGCCGATACGGCTGCGCGCCTGGCGCAGTTCCCGGCCGGCCCGGGGGCCGCGGCCGGCGAGCGCGGTGAGGTCCTGGCCGGCCACGGTCACGGTGCCCGCGGTGGGTCGCTCCAGCAGGTTGACGCAGCGGATGAGGGAGGACTTGCCGGCGCCGGACTGGCCGATGACGCCGTAGACCTCTCCTTCGCGGACGTGGAGGTCGACGCCGTCCAGGGCGGTGACCTCGCGGCCGCGCGAGCGGTAGACCTTGGTGAGGCCCGAGGTGGTGATCACGTGGGTTTCCGTCACTGTCGAGTGCGCGGCGCGTCGTGGGCGCCGGGCACGAGGCATACGGGGGGAAGGCATGGGGCGGCACGGAACTCGCGGTGCGGCGCGGGAGGCCGTCGAGAAACGTGCGCGGGGCGTGGCTCGGTCGCGCATGCGGGGCATGCGGGCGGACGCGAGCGGTCTCGCTTCGGGGCGCGAGGCTCAGGCGGTGCGGGGGCCCTCTAGAAGGCGCGCATTCGGAGCGGACACATACAACGAGCACCGGGCGTCGTGGTCGCCTCGGTCGCAGGGATGCGGTCGCTCGTCGTGGTCATGCGGTCAGTAAAGCAGACGTTCGCCCCGGAGCGGACACGGCTGTCCGCATACTGGACAGCCGTGGACAGTCGTGCGCGCACGTCAGGGGCGTACGGAGATCTCGACTCCGGCGTCCGTGACCAGTGCGGACAGGGTGGAGAGGTTGTCGACGACCAGGTCGGCGGTCAGCTCCTCGGCCCGGTGGGTTGTGGCCAAGGCCACGGTCGTCATGCCGGCGGCGCGGCCGGCCTGCAGCCCGGCGGGGGCGTCCTCGAAGACCACGCAGTGGGCGGGGTCGACGCCGAGGGTGCGGGCGGCGAGCAGGTAGGGCTCGGGGTCGGGCTTGCCGCGGGTGATGTCGTCGGCGGCGATCAGGGTCTTGGGCAGGATGCCGACGGCGCCGAGCCGGGCCTCGGCGAGGCGCCGGGTGGCGGAGGTGACCACGGCCCAGCGCTCGGCGGGCAGGGCGGCCAGGAACTCCTTCGTACCGGGCAGCAGACGGACCCCGCCGTTCGGCACGTCCGCCACCTCCAGGTCCTCGATCCGCGCGACGGCCTCCGGCACGACATGGGCGGGCAGCAGGTCGGCGGCTATCTCGGCGGCCGGCCGGCCGTGCAGCTCGACCCGCGCGAAGTCCTCGGCCGTGAGCCCGTACTCCACGGCCCACCGCGTCCAGCAGCGGTTCACGGAGTCCAGGGAGGAGACGAGGGTCCCGTCGTTGTCGAAGAGCAGGGCGCGCGCGTGAATGGTCATGCCATCGACCCTACGGGCCTCGGGGCGCGGACCGGGAACGGTGCCCGCGGGGCCGACGTGAGCGCGGCTTTTCCGGCGTAATAGGCTCACTGCCATGCTGGATGTCCTGACCGTGGTGACCGCCGTCGCCGCGCTGCTGCTGGCCGCCTGGTGCGGCTGGGCCGCCTACCGTGACCAGCCGACGAAGGACTGGCACTTCATCGGCATGGCCGTGGTCACGCTGCTCGCGCTGGTGCAGCTGGTGGTCGGGATCGTGCAGCTGGCCCGGGGCGAGAAGCCGGAACAGGGGACGACCGTCTTCGTGGCGTATCTGCTGGGCTCGTTCGCCTGTGTCCCGGCGGCGGGCTTCCTGTCCCTGGGCGAGCGCACCCGCTGGGGATCACTGACCGTCGCCGCGAGCGGCGTCGTGCTGGCCGTGCTCGAGGTGCGGCTCTTCGACATCTGGGGAGGCTGAGGTGACCGCGACGCAGGAGCGGCCGAACCGGACGCGGCTGACCGGCGGGCCCGGAGTCCTGCTGGTCTGGCTGTACGGGGTGATGGTGGTCGGCGCGGTGTCGCGCTCGGTCTACCAGATCGCCACCGAGTTCGACCGGGCCCCGCTCGCCTACTCGCTGTCGGCGCTGGCCGGCGTGGTCTACGGCTTCATCACCTACACGCTGGTGCGCGGCGGGGAGAAGGCCCGCAAGGCGGCGCTGGTGTGCTGCGCCGCCGAACTCGTGGGCGTACTGACCGTGGGCACGTGGACATGGGTGGAGCCGTCCGCCTTCCCCGACGCGACCGTGTGGTCCGACTACGGGATGGGCTACCTCTTCATCCCGGTGCTGCTGCCGCTGACCGCCGTGTACTGGCTGCGCCGGGCACGGCCGCAGGAGCCGGCGGCCTGACGGGCGGACCCCCTCGGGCGGCCGCCCCTCATGTCGCGCCGTCACGGTCAGGCGGTCGTCGCGTACGCCTCCGCCTTCTTCTCCAGCACGATCATCGGTACGCCGTCCGCGCCCCGGGACGTGCCCACCCGCTGGTAGCCGACCTTGCTGTACAGCCGGAGGTTGCTCTCGCTGCGGTGACCGGCCTGCAGCCGGAAGGTCCGGGCGCCGCGCTCCCCGGCGAGGGCGGACTCGGCGGCCTTGAGCAGCCGGGCGCCGATGCCGTGCCCCTGGAGGCGGGGGTGGACGCAGAGCTTGCCGATCGCGGCGGCGCCGTCCTCGGTGATCCTGCCGTGCACCGAGCCGACGATCTCGTCGCCGAGGCGGGCGACGAACACGCAGTCGCCGGCGACCTCCTCGCGCACCGAGTCCAGGCTCTGGATCAGGGGATCGATGCGGTAGTTGCCGTAGAGGGCGGCTTCGCTCTGGAAGCACAGGTACTGCAACCTGAAAATCTGCTCCGCGTCCTGCTCGGCCGCCGCAGAGATGGTCACGCTCATGCCCATGTGCGCACGCCTCCCGCTCACCTGATCACCTGTTGTCCCTCACTCCTATCCCCGTCCTCAGCGCGCCGCAACCTCCGCTGCGAGTAAACGCCGCAGACATCCCAGGCATCTGGAGCGTTCCGGGCCGAGACTGCCCTGTGAGATACCCAACTCCCCTGCGATTTCCCGGTAGGTCGGATCGAGCGGGGACAGCAGCGCCGCGAGCAGGCGGGGGCAGCGGCCGGGCAGCCGGCGCACGGCGTCACGCAGGACGCGGCGGCGGGCGGCGGCAAGCGCGAGCCGTTCCGGGTCCGGGCGGTCCGCGTCGGCCGGTTCGCAGGTCAGCGACGTCTCGCGACGGGCGGTACGGCGGGCGCGGCGGGCCTCGGCACGGACAGCCCGGCGCAGCCAGAGCGGGGGGTCGGGCGGTGGGCCGTCACGGCGCAGCCGCTCCAGCAGCCGCAGCCAGACCGCCTGTTCCAGGTCGCCCGGTTCGGCACCGGAGCCGAACGCCTCGGCGGCGGCCTCCGCGGCGAGGAGGGGGCGGAGCAGGGCGATCAGGTCGTGGGCGGGCGCGTCGTACGTGGAGAGCGGGTCGGTTGTCACACGCGCAACGACCCGCGCGCCCCGGGCGGGGTTGCCCGGGGCGCGCGTTCCTCACCCCTTCCGGGGCGGGGCGGGTCAGCGGTTGACGAAGTCCTCGCGGGCCAGCAGCCCGGTGTCGGGGTTGTCGGTGAAGACGCCGTCGATGCCGGTGGCGAAGTACGCCCGGTAGGCGCCGAAGACGTCACCGTAGGCGTCGGGGTCGCTGCCCTTGCGGAACTCCGCCGGCAGGAACGGGTTCTCGTTGCGCATGGTGTAGGGGTGCAGGACGAGGCCCGCCCGGTGCGCGTCACGGACCAGGGTGGTGGGCTCGGTCAGCCGGCCGGAGGCGTCGCGCGGGATGATCAGGTTGAGCGTGGGGCCGATGCCCTGCGCGTAGGAGGCGATCTCCTTCAGACCCTTGGGCGTGATCAGGTCGTCGACGGTGCGCGGGTCGCCGGTCTCGGTGAAGTCCCACGGGCGGGTGCCCGCCGCGTCCAGCAGGACGACGAGCGGGTTGCCGACCAGTTCGTTCATCCGCTCGACGGCGGTCGACTCGAACGACTGCAGGATCACGGGTGAGTTCTTGCGGTCCTTGCCGTGCCGGCGGAGCACCTTCGCCACCCTCTCCTCCAGGCCGAGGCCGAGCTTGCGGAAGTAGGTGGGGTGCTTGAGCTCGGGGTAGATCCACACCTGCTTGCCGCGCCTGCGGGTCTGCTCGTCCTGCCAGCGCAGCACCTCCTCGAAGGTCGGGATCTCCCAGCGGCCGTCGTAGAGGGTGTTGTGCGGGCGGTTGGCCGGGACGCGCTCCACGGCCCGCAGCCGCTTGAGCTCGGCGAGCGTGAAGTCCTCGGTGAACCAGCCGGTGACCTGGACGCCGTCCAGCGTCTTGGTGGTGCGCCGGCCGGCGAACTCGGGGTGGTCGGCGACGTCGGTGGTCCCGCCGATTTCCGGTTCGTGCCGACAGACGAGGTGGCCGTCCTTGGTGGGGACGAGGTCGCCGGCCTCGACGATGTCCGCGCCCATGTCGAGGGCGAGCTGGTACGAGCCCAGGGTGTGCTCGGGACGGTAGCCGCTGGCGCCCCGGTGGCCGATGACGGTCGGCACGGGCAGGCTGTCCAGGCCCCGGCCGCCCCCGTGTCCGGCGCCCGCGGCCCGCGCCGTGCCGCCGAGTCCGAGGACGGTGCCGCCCGCGCCGAGGACCGCCGCGCCGAGCAGGGCCCGCCGTCCGGTCCCGCCCACCTGTTCGTTCGACTCCGGTGCTGCCATGAACGCCTCCTGTGTCGGCTCGTCCGGTGCGGGCCGATCGTAGGGGGGCGTGAATGACGCACGGGAGACCTGGAACCGAACACGCGGGTGGTGTCGCGTGGCGTCCGCGTGGGCGTCCGCCCCTCATACGGATGACGTACACATGTCGTATTGCGGTGGCGATGTGACGGCACGTCCGGTTCGTACCGGCGCACCCGGGTACCCGCACGGAGCGCGGGCCGGGGCGAGCGCCGTCATCGTGTGAGCGAGCTCCGTCACAGAGTGACAGCCGTGTTGCCCACCGCCCACGGGTACGGGCGCGCAGGTGAACCCGGGTCAAGCATCCGTAAGACCTCGGTTAACGGCCGCGAGCCCGATGTGCGTGACTCCCCGGACCGCGAGTAATGTCCTCACCTGCACAGACTCATACGGCATTCGTCGACGTCCGCTTCCCACCGGAGGGCCCGTTGTCCCGCTTCGCGCTCATCAAGGCAGTGCTCGGTCCGATCATGCGCCTGATGTTCCGCCCACGGGTGGAGGGCGCGGAGCACATCCCCGGCGACGGTCCGGTGATCCTGGCCGGCAACCACCTCACCTTCATCGACTCGATGATCCTGCCGCTCGTCTGCGACCGGCAGGTCTTCTTCATCGGCAAGGACGAGTACGTCACCGGCAAGGGCTTCAAGGGGCGGCTGATGGCGTGGTTCTTCACGGGCGTCGGCATGATCCCGGTCGACCGCGACGGCGGCCGGGGCGGTGTGGCCGCCCTGATGACCGGGCGCCGGGTGCTGGAGGAGGGGAACGTCTTCGGGATCTACCCGGAGGGCACCCGCTCCCCCGACGGACGGCTGTACCGGGGACGCACCGGCATCGCCCGGCTCACGCTGATGACCGGGGCGCCGGTGGTGCCGTTCGCCATGATCGGCACGGACAAGCTTCAGCCGGGCGGTGCGGGGCTGCCCCGGCCGGGGCGGGTCACCGTGCGGTTCGGTGAGGCGATGGAGTTCTCGCGCTACGAGGGCATGGACCGCGACCGGTATGTGCTGCGGGCGGTCACCGACTCGGTGATGACGGAGGTCATGCGGCTGTCGGGGCAGGAGTACGTGGACATGTACGCCAGTAAGGCGAAAGAGGCGGCCTAGCCTGGCCGACGTTTCTTTTCCGGTGGGCGCCGGTGGAGTTCTCTCCACCGGCGCCCACCGCGTTCGGCGTCCGCGTGCGGGTGGGCGGGGCTTGTCGCGCAGTTCCCCGCGCCCCTAGGGGGCGGCTCCGTCGCCTTGGCGGCTGGTGCGGGTGGGCGGGGCTTGTCGCACGGTGTCCCCGTGTCTCTGAGAGGGACTCAGGTGTTGTCCAGGTGTTGGTCGCGGAGCATGTACCAGGCTGCTGCCGCGGCTGTCAGGAGGACGATGGCGCCTGTGCCCGCTGCCAGGGTGAGGCCGTTGACGAAGGCTTCGCGGGCGGCGTCGAGCATGGGGGCCGCGGTGGCGGCGGGCAGGTGGGTCGCCGCCTCCACCGCGCCGCCCAGGGACTCGTGGGCGGCCGCCGGGGTGCCCGGCGGGCCGGGGAAGCCCCGGTAGACGCCCGTGACGATGGAGCCCAGGACGGCGATGCCGAGGGCCGCGCCGAGTTCGTACGCGGTCTCGGAGACGGCGGAGGCCGCGCCCGCCTGTTCCTTCGGCACGCTGGAGAGGATCACGTCCGCCGTCACGGTGAACGAGAAGCCCGCGCCCGCGCCGACCACCAGCAGGGCCGCCCCGAGTAGGGGATAGCCGGTGGACTGGCCGATGACGGTGAGGGAGGCCAGGGCGAGACCGATGGCGGCCAGTCCCCCGGCGACGACCGAGCGCACCGAGAAGCGGCGCGCGGCACGGCCGGCGATCAGGCCGGCCACCACCGCGCCGATCGCCGCGGGCAGTTCCGCGAGGCCGGCCTCGAACGGGCGGCGCCCCTGGACCAGTTGCAGGTACTGGGAGAGGAAGAAGACGAGCCCGGACAGGCCGAGGACGGCCAGCAGGTCGGCCAGCACCGCGCCGCTGAACCCCGGGTGCCGGAACAGCCGCACGTCCAGCAGCGGCACCGGGAGGGTGAGCTGGCGGCGCACGAACAGGTACAGGGCCGCCGCGCCCAGCAGGCCCGCCGCCAGTGCGGACGGGGCGGGGCCGTGGCTCGCCGTCTCCTTCACCGCGTAGACGACGCCGATCATCCCGGCCAGGGACAGGACCACGCTGGTCAGGTCCCACGGGCCCGGCTGCGGCGTGCGTGACTCGGGCAGGAACTTGATGCCGACGACCACCAGGACGGCCATCACCGGCAGGTTGATCAGGAAGACCGAACCCCACCAGAAGTGTTCGAGCAGCAGCCCGCCGAGGATCGGGCCGACCGCGGTGCCCGCGGAGGCGGTCGCGCCCCAGATGCCGATGGCGAGGCTGCGCTCGCGCGGGTCGTGGAAGAGGTTGCGGATCAGGGCGAGGGTGGCGGGCATCAGCGTGGCCCCGGCGACGCCTAGCAGGGCGCGCGCCAGGATCATCACCTCGGGCGTGTGCGCGTACGCGTTGAGCACGGAGACCGCGCCGAACGCCGCGGCGCCGTACAGCAGGATCCGCTTGCGGCCGATGCGGTCGCCGAGGCTGCCCATGGAGACGAGCAGACCGGCGATCACGAAGGAGTAGACGTCGCCGATCCACAGCAGCTGGGTGCCGGTGGGTGCGAGGTCCTCGCTGATGTACGGGGTGGCGAGGCCGAGGACGGTGGCGTCGACGGCCACCAGCAGGACGGCGAGCACCAGGACGGAGAGCGCGAGCCAGCGCCCGGGCCGCGGCGTCTCCTCGGTCGTGGTGTGCGGCCGTATGGCGCTGGTCATGACTGCTTCCTTCGTGCCGGTTCTGCCGGGCGTCGTACGCCGCCGAGCAGCAGCTCGACGATCATGTGGGTGAAGTCGTTGGGGGCGACCCGGCCCTCGGCGACCGCCCAGGCGGCGGAGGCGAGCAGGCCGTAGAGGGCCTCGGTGAGCCAGGCCGGGGTGAGGTCGATGCGGAACTCGCCGCTCGACTGGCCGCGCCGGAACAGGTCCGCGACGCCCTCGTCGATCCTGGCCCAGCCCTCGTTCTGCTCCTCGCCCTCGAACAGCTGGTTCTCGGAGTAGAGGAAGGCGAGCAGCCCCGCGTGGGGTTCGATCTCGGCGACCAGGCGCCGTACGGCGTCGGTGGCGGGGCCCTCGTCGGTACGGGCGGCGGTGAGGGCGGCCTCGCACTCGGCGATCCCGAGCGCTTCGAGGGCACGCACCAGTGCGTCCCGCCCGGCGAACTGGCGGTGCAGGGTGGCGCGGCTGATGCCCGCGGCCCGGGCGACCTCGTCCATCGTCGCGGTGGACTTACGGGTCAGCAGGCCGGCGGCGCTGCGCAGCACGTGGTCTCGGTCGACAGCCATGAGACGACGGTACCCCACGTGAGACGTTGATGTCTCATGCGGGGTACTCATGTCTCATCGTGTGGCGTCGACCCGGGGCTGTCGGCGGCGGACGGTGAGGTCAGTGCCAGGGCAGGCCGCTACGGTGCTGCCAGTACGCGTCGGGGTTCTCGGCCAGCGGCGCCAGGCGGGCGAGCTGGTCGTCGGTGAGGTCGACGGCGGCCGCGTGCAGGTTGGAGACGAGCTGGACGGTGGTGGCCGCGCCCGACAGGACCATGCCCGCCCACGGCTCACGCAGCACGACGGCGAGGGCCACGGCGTCGCAGCCCAGACCGGTCTCCTCGGCGACCGCGCGCAACGGCTCGGGGGCCTGCGGGCCGGCGAGACGGCCGTTGGCCATGCCCTCCTTGACGATCACCGTGAGCCCGGCGTCATGGGCCTCGGCCAGCGCGGGGCCGGCGGAGGTCTCCAGGACGTTGTAGGTCGACTGCACCGTGCGGAAGAGGGGCTCTCCGTCGACCGTGACGGCGAGGGCGGCGCGGATCGCGTCCGCCTGGCGGGGGCCGCTGGTGGAGAAGCCGACGGTGAGACCCTGGGCCGCGGCCCCGGCGAGCCGGGCGTGCAGCTCCTTGTCGGTGAGGGCGGGGCTGTCCGGCGTCACCGAGTGGATCTGGTAGAGGTCCAGCCGGTCGCCGAGGATCGCGTCGGTCTCGGCGCGCTGGCGTTCGTACGCGGCGAGGGAGTGGTCCTTGACCTCGTGCCGTTCGGCGTCGGTGGTCCAGCCGGCGGTGTAGGTGTAGCCCCACTTGCTGCCGACGACCACGTCGGTGGCGTCCGGGTGGTTCTTCAGCCAGTCGGCGAGGAATTCCTCGCTGCGGCCGTAGGAGCGGGCGGCGTCGAAGTAGCGCACGCCCTGGGCGTAGGCGGCGTCGAGGAGTTCGTGGGTGCGGGTGCGGAGGTTCTCGACGGTGCGGTGCTCCTGGTCGCCGAGGTCGGTGTCCCGGCCGAGGGTGATGTAGCCGGGGCGGGCGACAGCGGCGAGGCCCAGGCCGAGGTGGGCGGTGGGGTGGTGGCGGTGGCCAGGCGGGCGAAGGGCATCTGGACTCCGTCGGGTCGGCTCCGGTGCGGCGTTGGGGCCAACGTAACCCGAAGTGCGGCTCCGCCTAGGGATTCGGGCGGGAGCCCGTGAGGTCGGGGGTTTCGGGGGGATGGCGGGTGCGGGGGCGTTGTGGGTTCTCGCGCAGTTCCCCGCGCCCCTGGGAGGGGTGGTCTCCGTGGCACGGTTCGTGCGGGGGCGTTGTGATTGTTCGCGCAGTTCCCCGCGCCCCTGGAGGGGGTGCGGGGTGCGGTTGTCCGTGTCGGTGCGTGGGGTTGGCGCGCCGTTCCCCGCCCCTGAAGGGCGCTGCTACTGCTTCTTCGCCGTGGCCCACTGGTGCTGGGCCGCCACGTCCTGCTTGATCTCGGCCAGCTGGATCGCCACCGCGCTCGGGGCTGTGCCGCCTCGGCCGTTGCGGGAGGCCAGGGCGCCGGGGACGTCGAGGACCGAGCGGACCTCCGGGGTGAGGTGCGCGGAGATCTTCGCGAACTGCTCGTCGGTCAGCTCGTCCAGCTCCTTGCCCTCCGCCTCGGCGACCTTCACGCACTCGCCCGCCACCTCGTGGGCGACACGGAACGGCACGCCCTGCCGGACCAGCCACTCGGCGATGTCGGTGGCGAGGGAGAAGCCCGCCGGGGCCAGTTCCTCCATGCGTTCGCGGTGCACGGTGAGCGTGGCCATCATCCCGGTGAACGCGGGGAGCAGGATCTCCAGCTGGTCGATGGAGTCGAAGACCGGCTCCTTGTCCTCCTGGAGGTCGCGGTTGTACGCGAGCGGGAGGGCCTTGAGGGTCGCCATCAGGCCGGTGAGGTTGCCGATCAGGCGGCCGGACTTGCCGCGCGCCAGCTCGGCGATGTCCGGGTTCTTCTTCTGCGGCATGATCGACGAACCGGTGGAGAAGGCGTCGTGCAGGGTCACGAAGGAGAACTCCTTCGTGTTCCAGATGATGACCTCCTCGGCGATCCGGGAGAGGTTCACGCCGATCATCGCGGTGATGAAGGCGAACTCGGCGACGAAGTCCCGGGAGGCCGTGCCGTCGATGGAGTTGGCGGCGCTGCCGTGCTCGAAGCCGAGGTCCTCGGCGACCGCTTCGGGGTCCAGGCCCAGGGAGGAGCCCGCGAGGGCGCCGGAGCCGTACGGGGAGACGGCGGTGCGCTCGTCCCACTGGCGCAGCCGCTCCGCGTCCCGGGAGAGGGACTGGACGTGGGCGAGGACGTGATGGGCGAAGAGCACCGGCTGGGCGTGCTGGAGGTGGGTGCGGCCGGGCATCGCCACGTCCGGGTGGGCCTCGGCGAGCCCGACCAGCGCGTCCTGGAGCTCGGCGATCAGGCCGCCGATGACGCGGGCGTGGTCGCGCAGGTACATCCGGAAGAGGGTGGCGACCTGGTCGTTGCGGGACCGTCCGGCGCGCAGCTTGCCGCCGAGGTCCGGGCCGAGGCGCTCCAGCAGGCCGCGCTCCAGAGCGGTGTGGACGTCCTCGTCGGCGATGGTGCCGGTGAAGGCGCCGGAGGCGACGTCGGCCTCCAGCTGGTCGAGGCCCTCGATCATGCGGGTCAGCTCGTCCTCGGTGAGCAGGCCCGCCGTGTGCAGTACGCGCGCGTGGGCGCGGGAGCCGGCGACGTCGTAGGGGGCGAGCCGCCAGTCGAAGTGGACGGACGCGGACAGCTTCGCCAGGGCCTCGGCGGGACCGTCGGCGAAACGGCCGCCCCAGAGCCGGACGTCACCGCTGTTGCTGCTCACTTGCGTGCTCCTCGAGGGTTCCGGATGTGCCGCCGCCTCCCCACGGGCGCGTGGAGAGGCGGCTGTCAGGCTAGTGCGTGTGAGGGGTCGTCAGGCGGTGCGGCTCAGGCGAGGTCGCGCTTGGCCGCGATCTTCGACGACAGGCTGTAGATGTCGATGAAGCCCTTGGCCGCGGCCTGGTCGAAGGTGTCGCCGGTGTCGTAGGTGGCCAGGTTGAAGTCGTAGAGGGACGACTCCGAGCGCCGGCCGGTGACGACGGCGCGGCCGCCGTGCAGGGTCATCCGGATGTCGCCGTTGACGTGCTGGTTGGCCTCGGCGATGAAGCCGTCGAGGGCGCGCTTCAGCGGGGAGAACCACTGGCCGTCGTAGACCAGCTCGCCCCAGCGCTGCTCGACCTGCCGCTTGTAGCGGGCCAGCTCACGCTCGACCGTGACGTTCTCCAGCTCCTGGTGGGCGGTGATCAGGGCGATCGCGCCGGGGGCCTCGTAGACCTCGCGGGACTTGATGCCGACGAGGCGGTCCTCCACCATGTCGATCCGGCCGATGCCCTGGGCGCCGGCGCGCTCGTTGAGCTGCTGGATGGCCTGGAGGACGGTGACCGGCTTGCCGTCGATGGCGACCGGGACGCCCTCCTTGAAGGTGATGACGACCTCGTCGGGCTCCCGGACCACGGCCGGGTTCTGGGTGTACTCGTAGACGTCCTCGATGGGCGCGTTCCAGATGTCCTCGAGGAAGCCGGTCTCGACGGCACGCCCGAAGACGTTCTGGTCGATGGAGTACGGGGACTTCTTGGTGGTGGCGATCGGCAGACCCTTGGCCTCGCAGAAGGCGATGGCCTTGTCCCGGGTCATCGCGTAGTCGCGGACCGGGGCGATGCACTTCAGGTCGGGGGCGAGGGCGACGATGCCGGCCTCGAAGCGGACCTGGTCGTTGCCCTTGCCGGTGCAGCCGTGGGCGACGGTGGTGGCGCCGTGCTTCTGCGCGGCGGCGACGAGGTGCTTGACGATCGTCGGCCGGGACAGCGCGGAGACCAGCGGGTAGCGGTCCATGTAGAGGGCGTTGGCCTTGATCGCCGGGAGGCAGTACTCCTCGGCGAACTCGTCCTTCGCGTCCGCGACCTCGGCCTCGACGGCACCGCAGGCGAGCGCGCGCTTGCGGATGACGTCCAGGTCCTCGCCGCCCTGGCCGACGTCGACCGCAACGGCGATGACCTCGGCGCCCGTCTCCTCGGCGATCCAGCCGATGGCGACGGAGGTGTCCAGACCGCCTGAGTAGGCGAGTACGACGCGCTCGGTCACGGGTTTCTCCTCACAGTGCATTCGCTGATATGCATGAGTATGCAGGAGTCCGCATGATTCGTCAATCCGCGCCCCGGGCGGCTCCCCGTCCGGCCCTTACGGGGTCGACTCCGTACGGCTGTTGAACGCGAGAAACCGCTTGCGCGTATTGCTCACCGGACGCAGGCGCCGCGTCGATCCACCAGAGACACCCCCGACCCGAATGAGGCATTCGCATGTCCAGGGCTCTTCCGAAGTACAACAAGCGGCGCGTCGGCCTGGCAGGCGGCGCGGCCGCGGTGGCACTGACCGGCGCGGTGATCGCCGGAACCGCTCTCGCCGGTGAGCCGTCCGACGGCGGCGGCGCGGACGCCCGGACCCTGGCAGGACCGGGCACGGTCTCCTGCCCGGACGTCGCCTCGCGGCTTCCCGCGATCCCCGCCTCCGCGCAGGCCGAGGTCACCCGGAATCTGGGACAGCTCGACCAGCAGACCGTGGAAGCCAACCAGCGCCTGGTGGACACCGTCGGCCAGGGCGGACCGAACTTCGCACGCAACGCCATCCTCGGCCCCCTCAAGGACAAGCGCGCCGCCGCCATCGACCGCATCGCCCTCTCCATCGGCCGCACCACCGACCGCCCGGCCGAACTCGACTCCCTGGCCGCCTGCACACTCACCAAGTGAGGTGACAGGCGCTGTGGCCGCCCCGTGTACGCGCCGGCCGGGGCGGCCACGGTCCTTTCCGCCACCCGGGCCGGGGCCGAGGCGGCTGGGGCGGGTAAATCCTTAGACAGGCGAAGGATCCGACCCGATAATCGGTTGACATGGGGAAAACGTACGAACGCATCGACGGACGTCTACGCACCTTCATCGAGGACCAGCCCGTCTTCTTCACCGCCACCGCTCCGCTGTCCGCCGACGGCACGGTCAACCTCTCACCCAAGGGGCTCAAGGGATCCTTCGCGGTCCTCGACGAGCTCACCGTCGCCTACCTAGACTTCGCCGGCTCCAACGCCGAGACCGTCGCCCATCTGCGGGAGAACGGCCGGATCACCCTGATGTGGTGCGCCTTCCAAGGGCCGCCGAACATCGTGCGCGTGCACGGACGCGGGGAGCCCGTCTTCCGGGACGACCCGCGCTTCGCGGAGCTGCTCGCGCACTTCCCGGACATCGACCCCTGGACCCACGGGCTGCGCGCGATCGTGGTCGTGAGGGCCGAGCTGATCCGCGACACCTGCGGCTACGCCGTGCCCTTCATGGCGTACGAGAGCGAACGGGATCTGCACGAGAAGCGGTTCGCCCGGGAGGACGACGCCTCCCTGGACGCCTACTTCACCAAGAAGGAGCACATCGCGACGAGCATGGACGGACTCCCCGGGCTGCCGTTGCCGCTGCCCCCGTCCAGCGTCTGAGCCATGCGCCCAGGTGCCGTCTCCGCCGCCGTCCTCGTGTCCCTGTCCCTGCTCCCGCTCGGCTCCGTCCCGCGTCCCGGGTCGCCGCTGCCGGAGCGGATGGCGGACACCGGGGGCGGCACCCAGCTCATCACCGCGGTGGCGGCAAGGACCGGCTCCACCACCGGCACTCACCTGGTGGAACCGCAAGGGCGGACGCTGGACGGCGGCCGGTTCCGCCCCGGCCCGCTTCGGCTCCGGCGGGCTCGTCGAGGGGACGCGGCGCGAGCAGGGCACCCACACCACCCCCACGGGGCTGTACGGCATGCCGTACGCCTTCGGGACCGAGGCGGCCCCGTCCGGGACCCGGTACACCTATCGCCCCGTCCGGCAGAACTCCTGGTGGTGCCAGGACAACGACTCGCGCTCCTACAACCGCTGGGCCGAGCCCCGGGCGGCCGACTGCCGGGCCGGCCAGGCGGAACACCTGATCACCTACCGCGCCCAGTACGCCCACGCCCTGGTCGTCGACTTCAACCACCGCAAGCCCGTCCGCGGCCGGGGCGCCGGCATCTTCCTGCACGTCAACGGGCGTGGCGCCACGGCCGGTTGCGTCTCCGTGTCCAAGAGCGCGATGCGGCAGATCCCGCGCTGGGCCGACCCCGCGCGGGCCCCGCACCTGGCGATCGGCACGACCGGCGGCCGCACGGCCGTCACCCGCTACTGAGGCGCGCGAGAGAAGCACGGATTCCTCTGAACACTCCAGCGTGACGGCACGTATGAGTGGGCCAAGGGCCGAGTCCCACGGAGGAACCGTGACCACCACGCTCGCCGGCGGCCGTGCCGCCCGCCGCCAGACGATGCGCCGCATCCGTCCGCGCCGCTCCCCCGCCGTGCCCCTGCTGTTCGCCGTGGGTGCGGGCGCGGTGGCCGTGCTGTGGCTGTGGTGGACGAGCACACCGTCCATCGCGGACACCACCGGCAAGATCATCGCCGCCGGCCGGATCACCGGTCTGCTCGCCGGCTATCTGATGGCGCTGGTCGTGCTGCAGATGGCGCGGGTGCCCGCGCTGGAACGGCGGGTGGGCTCGGACCGGGTCGCCCGCTGGCACGCGATGAGCGGCCGCTACACCGTCAGCCTGGTCCTCGCGCACGTCTTCCTGATCATGTGGGGCTACGCCCGGCAGGCCGGCAGGACCCTCGCCGACATCGTGTCGCAGACGGTCACCTCCGTCACCACGCTGCCGGACATGGGCAAGGCCGCCATCGGCACCGGACTGCTGTTCGTGATCGCCTTCCTGTCGGTCGGCCCGGTCCGGCGCAGGCTGCCGTACGACGGCTGGTACCACGTGCACCTGCTGACGTACGCCGCGGTGTTCCTGACGTTCTGGCACCAGATCAGCACCGGCAACGAGTTCGCGGTCACCCCGTCCGCGAAGACCTTCTGGTACGGCCTCTACGGCACCGTCACCGCGCTGGTCCTCTGGTACCGGATCATCACGCCGGTCCGCCTGAACCTGCGGCACCAGATGCGCGTACAGGCGGTCATCGAGGAGACGCCGGGCGTCGTGTCGGTGCTGATCAGCGGGCGCCGGCTGCACCGGATGGGCGCCGAGGCCGGACAGTTCTTCCGCTGGCGGTTCCTGGCGCCCGGCATGCGGTTCAGCTCGCACCCGTACTCGCTGTCCGCGGCGCCCCGCCCGGACATGCTGCGGATCACCGTGAAGGCGATCGGCGACCACAGCTCCCGGCTGCGTGAGCTGGAGCCCGGCACCCGGGTGTGGGCCGAGGGTCCGTACGGCGCGCTGACCGCGCAGCGGCGCAGCCGCGGCAAGGTGCTGCTGGTCGCGGGCGGGGTGGGCATCACCCCGATGCGGGCCCTGTTCGAGACGCTGCCCGGCGCGTCCGGGGACATCACCCTGCTGTACCGGGCCAACAGCACGCAGGACCTGGCGCTGTGGGGCGAGCTGGCGAAGATCGCCGACGAACGCGGCGCCCGGCTGATGTACGCCGTGAACAGCCCCGACGGGGAGCGCCCGGACATCTCCGCGGAGAGCCTGCGGCGCAAGATGCCGGACATCGACCGCCACGACGTCTTCATGTGCGGGCCGCCCGGGTTCGCCCAGCAGGTGTACGCGGCGCTGCGTGACGCCGGGGTTCCCGCGCGCCGGATCCACCACGAGTCGTTCGAGATGTGAGCGGCGGGCCGTCGGCCCCGGTCGCCCGTTACCCTCCAGGAGCTTGAGAAGCGATGAGGAAGAGTCACCCCCTCCGGCGTGCCGTGCTGGCGACCGCCGCCACCGTCTCCGGGATCGTGCTGCTGCTGTCGCTGAAACCGGGGTCCGACCCGGGGTCGGCCGCGGCGGCGGGCGGTGCCCCTCCCGCGGCGGAGTCCGTGCAGGGCGGCGCCCGGCCCATCGGGGACGGCACGGTCACCGGCGACGCGGCGCAGACCCAGTACGGGGCGGTGCAGGTCCGGCTGACGGTCAGCGGCGGGAAGATCACCAAGGCGGAGGCCGTCCAGGCACCCAAGGGCGGCCAGAGCGACCAGGTCACCTCCACCTCCGTACCCAGGCTCAACCAGGCGGCCGTTGCCGCGCAGAGCGCCGAGATCGACGCCGTCTCCGGTGCCACCTACACCAGCAACGGCTACAAGCAGTCCCTCCAGTCGGCCCTGGACAAGGCGCGCGCCGCCGCGCCCGCCGGCACCGGGGGCGGTGCCGCGGCCGAGGCGCGGACGGTCACCGGCGAGGTGGCGCAGACCCAGTACGGGCCCGTGCAGGTACGCATCACCGTCGACGGCGGGAAGATCACCAAGGCGGAGGCCGTCCAGGCACCCAAGGGCGGCCAGAGCGACCAGGTCACCTCCACCTCCGTACCGAAGCTCAACGAGGCGGCGGTGCAGGCCGGCAGCGCGGACATCGACGCCGTCTCCGGCGCCACCTACACCAGCAACGGCTACAAGGAGTCCCTCCAGTCGGCGCTGGACGAGGCCGGTGGCTGACACGGTGGCCGCCGAACCCGTCGAGGCGCCCGCCGCGGTGCGTCGCGTGGCGGAGACGATGGGGACCGTCTTCTCGCTCGACGTCCGCGGCGGGGAACCGGGCGCGGTGCGCGCGGCGCTGGAGGAGGCCGTCGCCGGACTGCGCCGGGTGGACGAGGTGTTCAGCACCTACCGCGAGGACAGCCAGATCTCCCGGCTGGCGCGCGGGGAGCTGGACGTCGGGGCGTGCGATCGCGAGGTCGCCGAGGTGCTGGAGCTGGCCGCGGAGGCGGAACGGGTCAGCGAGGGCTGGTTCAGCACGCGGTACCGGGGGGAGCTCGATCCGACCGGGATCGTCAAGGGCTGGGCCACCGAGCGCGCGGCCCGGCGGCTGCTGGCGGCCGGGGCGTCGGGGGTGAGCGTCAACGGGGGCGGGGACGTCCAGCTGCTCGGGTCACCGGGGACGGGGCGGCCCTGGCGGGTCGGCGTGTCGGACCCGTTGCGCCCCGGGGGTCTGGCGGCGGTGGTCTCCGCGGCCGGCGCGCGGGATCTGGCGGTGGCCACATCGGGGACCGCGGAGCGCGGCGACCACATAGTCGACCCGCGTACGGGCCTCTCCGCGGTGACCGACCTGGTGGCGGTGACGGTGGTCGCCCCCCGGCTGACGTGGGCGGACTGCTGGGCGACGGCGGCCTTCGCGATGGGCTCACGGGAGGCCCTGCGCTGGCTGGAGTCCCTCCCCGACACGGAGGCACTCCTGATCACGGCAGGCGACGAGGTCCGCTGCACCGGCAACCTCGCCGCATGGCTCGGCTGACGCCCCCTGAGGGGCGCGGCGAATTACGCGACAAGCCCGAAGGCACGCGGGACCCGGGCCCACAGAGAGTGCGGGAAACTGCCCGACAAGCCCCGAAGGAACGCGGGACCTGAGCCCTCAAGGATCGCGGGGAACTGCGCGACAAGCCGTCACCCACCCGCACCCGGCGACGAACGCCCGGTCGGCTCCCTCAGTGCCCGTTGTGCCCGTTCTGAGCCAACCGCAGCAAGTGATCAGCCAGCGCCTGCCCACCCGTAGGCTCCCGGCTGATCAGCAACAACGTGTCGTCCCCGGCGATGGTCCCGAGAATGTCCTGCAACTCCGCCTGATCGATCGCGGACGCCAGGAACTGCGCGGCCCCGGGCGGCGTCCGGAGGACGACCAGATTCGCGGAGGCCTCCGCGGAGATCAGCAGCTCCGCCGACAGCCGCCGCATCCGCTCCTCCTTGGCGGACTCCCCCAACGGCGCCCGTGGGGTGCGGAAACCCCCCTCGCTGGGCACCGCGTAGATCAGATCCCCGTCGTTGTTGCGGATCTTCACCGCGTTCAGCTCGTCGAGGTCACGGGAGAGCGTCGCCTGGGTGACGCTCAGCCCGTCGTCGGCGAGCAGCTTCGCGAGCTGGCTCTGCGACCGCACCGGCTGCCGGTTGAGGATGTCCACGATCCGGCGGTGCCGCGCGGTACGGGTCTGCGGCACGGCGGGCCCGGCCTGCCCGGCCCCACCCGCCGTACGCCCCTGATCCTGCTCCTGGCTCATCGTCGTCTCATTCTCCGGATCGTCCTTCCCCGCCCGCCTGGCCGGCGGCGTCCAGGATGCCGGGCAACGCCCCGAGGAACGCGTCCACCGCGTCGTCGCCGAGGTTCAGCGGAGGCATCAGCCGTACGACATCGGGGGCGGGCGCGTTCACGAGGAACCCGGCGTCCTGAGCCGCCTGTTGCGCCTGGGGCGCGAGCGGCTCGGTGAGCACGATACCCAGGAGGAGGCCCGCTCCCCGGACGTGGTCGATCAGCGCGTGGCCGGAGCCCTCGATCCCGTCGCGGAGTTTCGCGCCCTGCCGCTTGACGTTCTCCAGCAGCCCCTCGTCGGCGATGGTGTCGAGCACGGCGAGTCCGGCGGAGCAGGCCACCGGGTTGCCGCCGAAGGTGGTGCCGTGGTGGCCGGGTCCGAGCAGGTGGGCCGCGCGGCCGAAGGCGACGGTGGCACCGAGCGGCAGACCGCCGCCGAGCTGCTTGGCGAGGGTCACGACGTCCGGGAGCACGCCCTCGTGGGCCTGGTACTCGAACCAGTTCCCGGTGCGGCCGATGCCGGTCTGCACCTCGTCCAGGACCAGCAGTGCGCCCTTGGCGGCCGTGATGGCGCGGGCCGCCTTGAGGTAGCCGGGAGGCGGGACGACGACTCCCAGCTCGCCCTGGATGGGTTCGAGGACGACCGCGGCCGTGTCCTCGGTGACCGCCGCGTCCAGGACCTGGGCGTCGCCGAACGGCACGTGGGTGACGTCACCGGGCAGCGGCAGGAACGGTTCCCGCTTGCCGGCCTGCCCGGTGAGGGCGAGGGCGCCCATGGTGCGGCCGTGGAAGGCGCCCTCCGTCGCGACGACGTGGGTCCGCCCGGTCAGCCGGCCGATCTTGAAGGCGGCCTCGTTGGCCTCGGCGCCGGAGTTGCAGAAGAAGACCCTTCCGTCCCGGCCGAAGTGCTGGAGCAGCCGCTCGGCCAGCGCCACGGTCGGCTCGGCGAGGAAGAGGTTGGAGATGTGGCCGAGGGAGGAGATCTGCAGGGTCACGGCCTCGACGACCGCCGGGTGGGCGTGGCCGAGGGCGTTGGTCGCGATACCCCCGACGAAGTCGAGGTACTCCTTGCCGTCGGCGTCCCAGAGCCGCTGGCCCTCCCCGCGCACCAGGGGGAGGCGCGGCGTGCCGTAGTTGTTCATCAGCGCGCCCTGCCACCGGGCGGTGAGTTCCGCGTTGCTCACGACTCCCCCTGTTCGTCGGGCACGACCATGGTGCCGATGCCCTCGTCCGTGAAGATCTCCAGCAGGATCGAGTGCTGGACCCGGCCGTCGATGACGCGGGCGGTGTTCACCCCGTTGCGGACGGCGTGGAGACAGCCCTCCATCTTGGGCACCATGCCGGAGGACAGATCCGGCAGGAGCTTCTCCAGCTGCGACGCGGTGAGACGGCTGATCACCTCGTCGCTGTTCGGCCAGTCCTCGTAGAGGCCCTCGACGTCCGTGAGAACCATGAGGGTCTCGGCGCCCAGAGCAGCAGCGAGTGCCGCAGCCGCCGTATCAGCATTGACGTTGTAGACATGGTGGTCGTCCTGGGAGCGGGCGATCGACGAGACGACCGGGATGCGGCCGTCGGCGAGCAGGGCCTCGATCGCGCCCGTGTCGATCTCGGTGATCTCGCCCACCCGCCCGATGTCGACCAACTCTCCGTCGATCTCGGGCTGGTGCTTGACGGCGGTGAGGGTGTGCGCGTCCTCGCCGGTGAGGCCGACGGCGAGCGGGCCGTGCCGGTTGAGCAGCCCGACCAGCTCCCGCTGGACCTGTCCGGCGAGCACCATGCGCACGACGTCCATGGCGTCCTCGGTGGTGACGCGCAGGCCGGCCTTGAACTCGCTGACGATGCCGTGCGTCTCGAGCGCGCGGCTGATCTGCGGGCCGCCGCCGTGCACGACGACCGGTTTCAGGCCGGCGTGCCGCAGGAAGACGACGTCCTGGGCGAAGGCGGCCTTCAGGTCCTCGTCGACCATGGCGTTGCCGCCGAACTTGATGACGACGGTCCTGCCGTGGTGCCGGGTCAGCCAGGGCAGCGCCTCGATGAGGATCTGCGCCTTGGGCAGCGCGGTGTGCTTACGGGTGACGGTCATGAGGAATAGGCGCTGTTCTCGTGGACGTAGTCGGCGGTGAGGTCGTTGGTCCAGATGGTGGCGGTGGCGTCGCCTGCGGCCAGGTCGGCGACGACGTGCACCTCGCGGTAGCGCATGTCGACCTTGTCGCGGTCCTCGCCCACGCCGCCGTTCTTGCAGACCCACACGCCGTTGATGGCGACGTTGAGGCGGTCGGGCTCGAAGGCGGCCTTGGTGGTGCCGATGGCGGACAGGACGCGGCCCCAGTTGGGGTCCTCGCCGTGGATGGCGCACTTGAGGAGGTTGTTGCGGGCGATGGAGCGGCCCACCTCGACGGCGTCGTCCTCGGTCGCGGCGCCCACCACCTCGACCTTGATGTCCTTGCTGGCGCCCTCGGCGTCGCGGATCAACTGCTGGCCGAGGTCGTCGCAGACGGTCCGTACGGCCTCGGCGAAGTCCTCGTAGGCCGGGGTGACGCCGGAGGCGCCGGAGGCGAGGAGCAGCACGGTGTCGTTGGTGGACATGCAGCCGTCGGAGTCGACGCGGTCGAAGGTGACCTTGGTGGCCGCGCGCAGCGCCTTGTCCAGGGTCTCGCTGTCGACGTCGGCGTCGGTGGTGAGGACGACGAGCATGGTGGCGAGGCCGGGGGCGAGCATGCCCGCGCCCTTGGCCATGCCGCCGACGGTCCAGCCGTCCCCGCCGGCGACGGCCGTCTTGTGGACGGTGTCCGTGGTCTTGATGGCGATGGCAGCCTTCTCGCCGCCGTGCTCGGAGAGCTGGGCGGCGGCGGTCTCGACGCCCGGGAGCAGCTTGTCCATGGGGAGCAGGACGCCGATGAGGCCGGTCGAGCAGACGGCGACCTCGCCCGCGCCCACGCCCAGCGCCTCGGCGGCCTTCTCGGCGGTGGCGTGGGTGTCCTGGAAGCCCTTGGGGCCGGTGCAGGCGTTGGCGCCGCCGGAGTTGAGGACGACGGCGGACAGCTGCCCGCTCCTGAGCACCTGCTCGGACCAGAGCACGGGCGCGGCCTTCACGCGGTTGGAGGTGAAGACGCCGGCGGCGGCGCGGCGGGGGCCGTTGTTGACCACGAGGGCCAGGTCGGGGTTGCCGTTCTCCTTGATCCCGGCGGCGATGCCCGCCGCCGTGAATCCCTTTGCTGCCGTCACACTCACGGCGCAACTCCGATCGTCGAAAGCCCGGTCGTCTCGTCGAGACCCAGGGCGATGTTCATGCTCTGGACGGCACCGCCCGCGGTGCCCTTGGTCAGGTTGTCGATGGCGCTGATCGCGACGATCCGGCCCGCGGCGGCGTCGTACGCGACCTGCACCTGGACGGCGTTGGAGCCGTACACGGAGGCGGTGGCGGGCCACTGCCCCTCGGGGAGGAGGTGCGTGAAGGGTTCGTCGGCGAACGCCTTCTCGTAGGCGGCGCGCACGGACTCGGCGGTGACGCCGGGCCTCGCCTTTACGGAGCAGGTGGCGAGGATGCCGCGGGGCATCGGCGCCAGGGTGGGCGTGAAGGACACGGTGACGCGCTCGCCGGCCGCCGCGCTGAGGTTCTGGATCATCTCGGGGGTGTGCCGGTGCCCGCCGCCCACGCCGTACGGCGACATGGAGCCCATGACCTCGCTGCCCAGCAGGTGCGGCTTGGGGGACTTGCCCGCGCCGGAGGTGCCGGACGCGGCGACGACCACGGCCTCGGCCTCGGCGAGCCCGGCGGCGTAGGCCGGGAACAAGGCGAGGGAGACGGCGGTGGGGTAGCAACCGGGCACCGCGACACGCTTGGACCCCTCCAGCGCGGTGCGGCCACCCGGCAGTTCGGGCAGGCCGTAGGGCCAGGTGCCGGCGTGCGGGGAGCCGTAGAAGGCCTCCCAGTCGCCGGCGTCCTTCAGGCGGAAGTCGGCGCCCATGTCGATCACGAGCACCTCGCCGCCGAGCTGCTCGGCGACGGCGGCGGACTGGCCGTGCGGCAGCGCGAGGAAGACGACGTCGTGCCCGGCGAGCGCCTCGGGGGTGGTCGGCTCCAGCACCCGGTCCGCGAGCGGCAGCAGATGCGGCTGGAGCGCTCCCAGTCGCTGTCCGGCGTTGGAGTTCCCGGTCAGGGCGCCGATCTCGACCTCGGGGTGGGTCAGGAGCAGACGCAGCAGCTCACCGCCCGCATACCCGCTCGCTCCGGCCACCGCCGCACGTACCGCCATGGAAAACCCTCCTCCTGGATGGCATGACTATACGTTTCGCTGCACGTTTATGCAATGTGGTCATGCGAGGACCCTCCGGACACCCCCGCAACGGGGCCGGAGACAGGCGGACGGACGGTCAGGCTGTCAGGACCAGGAGGGCGACGATCAGCGCGAGCGGTGTGATCAGGAGGGCTGCCAGGTGGCCGAGCAGGGCGCGGAACATGCCGAGCACCGCGTACAGCGCCGCTCCGCCCAGCAGCCAGCAGCCGAAGACCTGCAGCGCCAGCTCCTGCGCGGCGTTCTCCTCCTCACGCGTGGCGGGGTCGCCGATGACGCCGATCGCCAGGCACAGCAGCACCACGCCCACCAGGGCGCTCACCGCGCCGGCGAACGGTGCGACGGCCCTGTCGGACCGCCGCACCCGCTTCCAGACCGCCAGGTCGCTCATGGGGACCAGAGCCTAGCCCGGAACCGCGGGGGCCACTCCTCCCGACGGTCGAAATGCCGGACGTCGGTCAGTACGTAGAACGGCAAGATAGAGAGGAGGCAGGGGCACGTCAATCGGGCGTGAGGCACCGGAGAGCACGGGAGAACGGGGCGGCATGGGCGAGTTCTGGCCGGTACCCGACGCACTGAGCTACCTCAGCGGCAGCTGGCGGGCGGAGCGCGTCGTACGGGACCTGGCGGGCGGTGACGAGGGCCGGTTCCGGGGGACGGTCGTTTTCGGCCCGTGGGAGGACGGCGGACTGCTGCAGCGGGAGTCCGGCGACTTCACCTGGCGGGGCGTCACCCGGCCCGCCGAGCGGACGCTGCGTTTCCTGCCCGGGCCCGACGGCACGGCGGACGTGCGGTTCGCGGACGGCCGTCCGTTCCACGACCTGGACCTCAGGGCCGGCCGGTACGTCGCCGACCACCCCTGCTCGGCGGACCTCTACCGGGGCGAGTTCACCGTCCGGGACGCCGGCCACTGGCGCGTGGTCTGGCGGGTGCGCGGCCCGGCCAAGGACCTGGAACTCGTCACCGATCACGTGCGCGTGGAGTGAGGCGACGGACGCTCCGTGGGCGCGCTCCCGCGTGAGCCGAAGCCGGGCGCCCACGGGAGTGGAGCCGGGCACGCCCGGCCTACGCGCGCGTCGGCTGCGCCGAGACGCCTTCCAGGCGCAGGCTCCAGCGGCCCGCCCGGCCGGCGACGCTGATCGTGGACAAGGAGCGGACGTCGATGTTCCAGAAGGTCGCGGGCGGCGCCTTGAGCACGTAGACTAGCGCCGCGCGGATCACCGACGGCTCGGCCACGGCGACGATCCGGCAGCCGTCCTCGACCGGCCGGGTGTCGAGCCAGCCGCCGACGCGGCCGATGAAGTCCCAGAGGGACTCCCCGCCGTGCGACGTCGAGCGCGGGTCGGTCAGCCAGGCGTCCACCGCCTCCGGCTCCCGGGCCATCGCCTCCCCCAGCGTCAGCCCGCGCCAGCGCCCCATGTCGCAGTCCCGCAGGGCGAGTTGCACCAGCGGCGCATAACCGAGCCCCTCCCCGGTGGCGCGGCTGCGCGGGGCCGGGGAGCAGTAGCGCAGATCGGCCGCCGCCAAGGGCAGCAGTTCGTGCGCGGCGCGTTGCACCTCGTGCCATCCGGCCTGGTCCAGCGGCCGGGCGTCCTCGAAGCGCTCGGACAGCACCGTGGAGCTCCCCGCGGCGGCGACGAACGTGACCCGAAGTGCCATGCGGCGATGGTCAGCCGCCCGGGTCGGCTGGTCAAGAGCCACCACCGCGTGGTCACTCAAGGTGACACAGTGCTCACGACTGCTCGAAGATGAGCGCCATCCACTGGTCGGGCCGCTCCAGCGGGCGGAACCCCAGCGGCGCGTACACCTCGTGCGCGTCGTGCGTGGCCAGCAGGACCCGCCGTACGCCGTGGTCCCGCACCTCTTCCCGCACCGCGGTGACCATCGCGGTGCCGAGGCCCTTGCCGCGCACGGCCGGGTCGACGTACACGTCGCACAGCCAGGCGAAGGTGGCCCGGTCGGTGATGACCCTGGCATACGCCACCTGGTCGCCCGTGACCGTGTCGTACACGCCGAAGTTGAGCGATCCCGCGATGGCCCGGTCCTGTGTCCCCCGGGAGCGGCCCAGCGCCCAGTACGCGTCGGTGGACAGCCACCGGTGCACCTTCCCGGCGTCGATCCGGGCGGGGTCGGCGGAGATCTCGTAGCCCTCGGGCATGCGGGGGTCGGCAGTCATGCGCCGATGCTCGCAGTTGCCGGCGACGGGCGTCGAGCCCTTATCCCACCACCTGGGACCAGGCCGTACGCAGCCGCTGCACGCCCTCCGTGATCTCCCCGGTGCCCGCCACGGCGGCGAAGCTGAGCCGCAGATGCCCGGCGGGCGGTTCGGCGCTGAAGTAGGGGCGCCCGGGGGTGACGGCGACGCCCGCGCGCAGGGCGGCCCCGGTCAGCGCGGACTCGGACGTGCCGTCGGGCAGCCGTAGCCACAGGTGGTAGCCGCCGGACGGGACGTGCGGGAGGGCGAGGTCCGGCAGGTTCAGGCGCAGCGCTGCGGTCATGGCGTCGCGGCGGCCGCGCAGCGCCGTGGCGACGGCACGCAGATGGCGCGGCCAGGCGGCCGAGCCGACCAGTTCCAGGGTGGCCTCCTGCAGCGGGCGGGGCACGAAGAACGTGTCGACGACCTGGATGGCCCGCAGCCGCTCCAGCACCGGGCCGTGCGCGGCGAGGGCGCTCACCCGGAAGCTGGGCGAGGTGGCCTTGGTGAGCGAGCTGACGTGCACCACCACCCCGTCGGGGTCGTCGGCGGCGAGCGGGCGCGGCAGCGGGCCCGCGTCCTCGTGCACCAGCCGCCGTACGAAGTCGTCCTCGACGACGAAGGCGCCCGCCTGCCGGGCGATGCGCAGCACCTCCGCGCGCCGTTCGGGGGCGAGCACGGCGCCGGTGGGGTTCTGGAACAGCGGCTGGCAGACGAGGACCCGGGCGCCGGAGGCCCGGAACGCGTCGGCGAGCAGTGACGGCCGTACGCCGTCGGCGTCCACCGGGACGGGCACCGGGCGCAGTCCGGCGGCTCGGGCGATGGCCAGCATGCCCGGGTAGGTGGGCGACTCGACGAGGACGGGCGCGCCGGGCGGGGCGAGCGCCCGCAGGGCCGTGGTCAGGGCGGACTGCCCGCCCGAGGTGACCAGCACGCCCGCCGCCGTCACCGGCCCGCCGATGGCGCGGGCGAACCACTCGCGCAGTTCCGGCAGTCCCTCCATGGGCGGCCGCCCCCAGGCTCCCGGTCTGCGCCCGGCGCGGGCCAGCGCCGCCGCCATGGCCCGCTCCGGCTGGAGCGAGGGGTGCAGGTAGCCGCCGTTGAACTCGACCACCCCGGGCGCCGGTGCGGCCAGCGACACCAGCACCCCGGACGCGTCCACCGAGCGCGGTACGAGGTCGGCGGCCCCGTCGGCGCTGAGGGCGACCTCCTGCCACGAGGTGTCCCCGGTGGGCGCCGCCGGGGTGCGGGGTGCGGCACGGAAGGCGCCGGCGCCGGGGCGGGTGACCACCAATCCCTCGGCGGCGAGCCGCGCCAGGGCCCGTGAGACGGTCACCGGGCTGACCCGGAACCGCTCCACCAACGCCCGGCTGGACGGGAGCTTCTCACCGGGAGAGTAGCGGTCCAGCTCCTGTCGCAACTGTTCCGCCAGCTCACCCACGCTGCTACTGTCGTGCATGAGAGCACAGAGTAGCGCTATCACCGCGCCTCCGATAGCAGTCACCGCTCCCCCGCGCAGCCGAGGCTTCGGCACCCTGCAGGCCGCCCTCGGCGTGGTCGCCTTCTCCCTGACCTTCCCGGCCACCGCCTGGGGCCTGGAGGGTTTCGGTCCCTGGTCGCTGGTGGCCGTGCGCAGCGTGCTCGCGGCGGTGATCGCCGGCGGCTGCCTGCTCGCGCTGCGCGTCCGCCGCCGGCCCGCCGCCACTGGCCGGGACTCGCGGTGGTCGCCGCCGGGTGGTGCTGGGCTTCCCCATGCTGACCACGCTGGCCCTGCGGACCTCGACCACCGCGCACGCCGCCGTGGTGGTCGGCCTCCTTCCCCTCACCACGGCGCTGCTGTCGGCCCTGCGGACGGGCGCCCGCCCCTCGCGCACCTTCTGGGCGGCGGCGCTCGTCGGCGCGGCCGCGGTGCTGGCGTTCACGGTGCAGCAGAGCGGGGGCGCGCTGTCCACGGCCGACATGTACCTCTTCGGGGCGCTGCTGATCTGCGCGGCCGGCTACACCGAGGGCGGAAGGCTGGCCGGGCCATGCCGGGTGGCAGGTGATCGGCTGGGCGCTGGTGCTGTGCCTGCCGCTCACCGTGCCCGTCGCCGCGGTCGCCCTGACCGTCGAGCCGGTGTGGCTGACCGCGCACAGCGTCACGGGGCTGCTGTGGGTGGCGGCGGGCTCGCAGTTCCTGGGGCTGATCGCCTGGTACCGGGGCATGGCGGCGATCGGCATCCCCAAGGCGAGCCAGCTGCAGCTGGCTCAGCCGCTGCTCACCCTGGTGTGGTCGGTGCTGCTGCTCGGCGAGCACCTGCCGCTGGCGGCCCCGTTGACGGCGGCCGCGGTCCTGGTGTGCATCGCGGTCACCCAGCGGGCGCGGGGGTAGCCCGGGGCCCGGCGGGGGGCGCGTGACGGCCCGCGGCCGACTGCGCCCTCGCCGCGGAACCGGGGCCCCCGCCGTGGAACCGGGGGCCCCGTCGTGGAACCGGCTCGTCCGCCGTAGAGCCGGGGCGCGGCCCCCGCCGTAGACTCGAAGGGCATGGACCGCTGCTCCCGCGCGTGGTGAGGAGGCGAAGATGCGCGCAACCGAGGGTGACCGTCTTGTCCAGCACGGCAGGGTGGTCGGCCAGCACGACAAGGCCGGCGAGATCGTCGAAGTGCTCGGCCGGGAGGGCAACCCGCCCTACCGGGTCCGCTTCGAGGACGGGCACGAGGGTGTCTGCTCGCCCGGTCCCGACACCGAGATCCGGCACCGGGAGAGCATGACCCGGCACTGATCAGGCCGGGGGGCCGGCCGGCCGGCCGTAGTGGTCGGCGACCACCCGCGCCATCGCCCCGACCGGATCGGCCGTCACCTCACGCGCCGCGAAGAAGACGTGTCCCCGCGCCTGCGGGTGGCGCTTCGCCAGCGTGAGGTGACGGGACAGCTCGGCCGGATCGCCCCAGGCCGCCGACTGCGCCGGGTCCCCGCCTTGTACAGCGCCTCCCCGCGTACAGCTGGTCTTCGTGCCCCGGACGACCTCGGCCCACCACGGAAGCAGCTTGGCGTAGTCCGCGACGGCGAAGCCGATGTTCCAGTACAGCTGCGGGCAGATGTAGTCGATCCAGTTCTCCGCGGCCCAGGTGCGGGTGTCCGCGTGCAGGTCGTCGTACGACTGCACGCCCGCGCGGGTGTCGGAGCCGCGCGGGTCCACGTCGGCGTTGCGCCACACCCCGAACGGGCTGATGCCGAAGCGGGTGCCGGGCCGGATCGCCCTGATCCCCTCGGCCGTCTCCCGCACCAGCCGGTCGACGTTGTCCCGCCGCCAGGCCGCCCGGTCCGGGAAGGCGCCGCCGTGGCGGTCGTACGTCTCGTCGTCGTCGAAGGTCTGGCCGGCCACCGGGTACGGGTAGAAGTAGTCGTCGAAGTGGACGCCGTCGACCGGGTAGCGGCGCACCGCGTCCAGCATCGCCTCCCGCACGAAGGCCCGGACCTCGGGCAGCCCCGGGTCGTAGTACAGCTTGCCGCCGTACGGGATCACCCAGCCGGGGTTGCGGCGGGCGGGGTGGGAGGCGGCGAGCCGGGCGGGGTCGGTGTGCAGGGCCACCCGGTAGGGGTTGAACCAGGCGTGCAGGTGGAGGCCGCGGGCGTGCGCCTCCTCGACGGCGGTGCCGAGCGGGTCCCAGCCGGGGTGCGTGCCCTGGGTACCGGTGAGGTACTGCGACCACGGCTCGTACGGGGAGGGCCACAGCGCGTCGGCGGTGGGCCGCACCTGGAGGATCACGGTGTTGAGGCGGGCGCGGACGGCCGTGTCGAGGTGGGCGGTCAGCTCGGCGCGCTGCCGGTCGGCACCCAGGCCGGGGCGTGAGGGCCAGTCGCGGTTGGTGACGGTGGCCACCCACATCCCCCGCATCTCGCCGCTCGCCGCACCGCCCCGGCCCGGGGCGCCCGCCGCGCCCGGCTCCGGCCGCGGGGCGGCGGACGCCCCCGGCACCGCCAGGGCGGCGAGCGCCGCCGCGAAGCTCCTGCGTGACACCCGCACCCCTCGTCCCCCTTGGACATCTGTCGTGAACCGCTCGGAACTGCCTGGTCGGGGCGGTGTCCCGGCCAGGATGCCGCACCCCCGCGATCGATCATCGATACTTCGGAGTAACGTGCTCGAACGGAGCAGGCGCCGGGACCCGGCACCCTGCCACAGCCGTAAGCAGGAGCGAAAGGGACGATGTGACCGACATCGAACGCGTCGGAGTGGTGGGCTGCGGTCAGATGGGCGCGGGAATCGCCGAGGTGTGCGCCCGGGCCGGGCTGGACGTCAAGGTCGCCGAGACCACCGGCGAAGCCCTGGAGATCGGCCGTACCCGGCTGTTCAACTCCCTGTCGAAGGCGGCGGAGCGCGGCAAGATCAGCGAGGAGGAGCTGGCCTCCACCCAGGCCCGGCTGACCTTCACCACGGACCTCGGCGAGTTCGCCGACCGTGATCTGGTGATCGAGGCCGTGGTCGAGAACGAGCAGGTGAAGACGGAGATCTTCCAGGTGCTCGACCAGGTGGTGACCCGCCCCGACGCGATCCTGGCGTCGAACACCTCCTCCATCCCGCTGGTGAAGCTGGCCGTCGCCACCTCCCGGCCGGACCACGTCATCGGCATCCACTTCTTCAACCCGGCCCCGGTGCAGAAGCTGGTCGAGCTGATCCCGGCGCTCACCACCTCCGAGGGCACACTGAGCCGCGCGCAGGTTTTCACCGAGAAGGTGCTGGGCAAGCACGCGATCCGCGCCCAGGACCGCTCCGGCTTCGTGGTGAACGCGCTGCTGATCCCGTACCTGCTGTCCGCGATCCGGATGTTCGAGTCCGGCATCGCCAGCCGTGAGGACATCGACAACGGCATGGAGATGGGCTGCGCCCACCCGATGGGCCCGCTCAAGCTCGCCGACCTGATCGGCCTGGACACGGTCGCCTCGGTCGCGTATTCGATGTACGAGGAGTACAAGGAGCCCCTGTACGCCGCTCCCCCGCTGCTCCAGCGCATGGTGGACGCGGGCCGGCTGGGCCGGAAGACCGGGTCGGGCTTCTACGCCTACGAGTGACCTCCCAGACAGCGGGCCCCTTGCCGGACACCCGGCTCGGGGCCCGCTGTCGCGTCCCGGAAGCCGGCCGCGCCTCCTGGGCCTGCCGGAGTCCGTCCGGCCCGCTTCCTAGAGGCGCAGATGGTGGAGGAGGAGCAGGGCCGCCGCCATGTTGGCCGCCGGGACCTCGCCGCGGGCGATCAGGTCGGGGACCAGTTTCAGGGGCACCCACTCGCGGCGGTCCGACTCGAAGTCGTCCACCGGGTGGCCGAGGTACTCGCCCTCGTCGGACCAGTAGATGTGGTGCCGGGCGTCGGTGAGGCCGTTGGACGGCTCCACGGTCATGAGGTGGTGCAGGGGGCCGGGCCGCCAGCCGGTCTCCTCCTCCAGCTCCCGCGCCGCCGCCACGGCGACGTCCTCGCCGTCCTCCACGACGCCCGCCGCGAGCTCCCACCCCCAGCTGTCGGTGATGAAGCGGTGCCGCCACAGCAGCAGGACCTCGTTGGCGTCGTTCACCACCGTGGCCACGGCGACCGGCCTGAGCCGTATGAGGAAGTGGTCGAGGTGACGGCCGTCCGGCAGTTCGACATCGGCGAGATTGACGCTGAACCAGCGATTTGCGTACACAGGTTGCTCGTTTTGTTTCGTCCACTGCATGCTTCTGCCGCCTTCCGATGAGTAAGGGGCAATATCGCAGCCGTGAGGGCCGTGCAGCAGGCGCACGGGAGGCCGCCCGTGACGCAGGGGAAGGCGCGGCGGAGGCACGCGCCGGGCGCGGTGTGCCGCGGATACGGTCCCGGCCGCCCGCCGTACGCCGGAGCCGGGGCGCGGGTGCCTACAGCGGTACCCGCAGCGCCCCGTCGATGAGTTCGGCCGCCTCCGCGGTGCCCGGACAGCCGCTGCGCACCAGGTGCTCGCGCACCGCCCGCAGCCGGTCGCGCAGTCGCTGCGACTCCATGCCGCGGGCCTGCTCGGCCATCTGCACCGCGACGGCCACCGCCCGGTCGGCATTGCCCTGACGCAGTTCGATGGTGCTCAGCATGGCCAGCCGGTGCACCCGGCCCCGGTCGTGCGCCGGGTTGTCCACGGCCGCCGCCGCGTGCTCCCACGCCGCCGCCAGCTCGCCGAGGCTCAACAGCGCCTCCGCCACTTGCACGTTGACCAGGCCGGGCTGGACATAGCCGGTCTCGTCGGGCTCGTGGCCGCGCCGGATGCGCTCGGCGGACCGCTCGGCCCGCCGGATGCGGGACAGCGCGCTCGTGCCGTCGCCGAGGTGCGCGTACGCCTTGGCCTGCATCGCGTACAGGTCCGAGGCCAGTGCCGGGGTGATGTCGGCCCCGGCGGTGCGCAGCGCGGCCTCCGCGAAGGCGACGGCCTGCCGGAACTCCCGCATGAACAGCGACTGGTTGACGAGCAGGGCGATCACGTAGGCGCCGAGGCCCCGGTCGCCGCTGGCCTTGGCCAGCCGCAGCGCCTGGTGGAAGTAGCGCTGGGCGAGGCCGTGCGCGTCGGAGTCGTAGGCACAGATGCCGGCGATGGCGACCAATCCGCCGGTGGCCCGGTGCAGTTGACGGCCCATGGCGTCGGTGTAGCTGCCGCGCAGCAGCGGGGCCGCCTCCGCGTTGAGGAAGCCGACGATCCGGGCGCGGGTCGCCATGCCTCCGGCCTTGCGGTACAGCTGCTCGTAGTGGGCGCGGGCGGCGCGCAGCATGTCCAGGTCGCCGAGGGTGACCCGGTGCGGGCCGCCGCGGGAGACGTCGACGTCCTCGGGCGGGTTCTCCCACTCCCACACGGGCATCACGGCCGGGGTGCCGGTGACCGCGGGGGCGCCGAGCAGATGCGGGCGGCCCTGCTGGTCGGAGCGCCACAGCGCGGTCGCCCGCTCGACGAAGCCGGAGAGGGTGCCGGTGTGCGGGGCGGACGGTCCGCCGGGGACTCCGAGACCGATGTCGTCAAGGGTGACCGGGCGGCGCAGGCGGGCGGCGAGCACCTCGCAGATCAGGTCGGGCACCTGGCCCCGCGGACGCTGCCCCTTCAGCCAGCGGGCCACGGCGGTGTGTTCGTACCGCAGCGTCAGGCCACGTGCCCGGCCGGCCTGGTTGACGCGCGCGGCCAGTCCCGCGTGGGAGACCCCCGCCTCGTCCAGGATCGCGTCGAGGAGAGTGTTGGGCTGCATCTCGGCCCCCCGTTGGCTCGGTGCGGACAGACTAGTGGCTGCGCGTTCACACGGGGTGTGAACGGAGTGCCCGCATCCGTAGTGTGCGCGCGCTGTCGCGGAGCGTGCCCGGCCGGTTGACTGAAATGCCTCGAAAGAGGCCGGCCGGGCCGCCGGCTCCCCCTCGTACAGTGCGGCGGCCCGTTTTCCCGCCGTCCGCCCGGCTGCCTGCCCGACACTCCGTGGCCGGGCGGACGGCCCGCCGGCCTCGCATGCCGGCCCCAGGCTCTGTCGTTCGCATCAGGCCCGCGAGCCCGGCCCGATCCGAACGATCGGCTAGCGGTCGGCGGTGGCCGAGCGGGGGACGGAGTGGGTCTGACGCACGGGCGAGGAGCAGCGCTCGTTCCTGAGGATCAGCAGCGCCACGTCGTCCTTCGGCGGGCCGGCGGTGTGCCGCAGCAGCGCCGCGAGCACCGTGCGCAGTACCACCTGGGGAGTCTGCGGACGCTCGCGCGCGGCCTCGGCGAGGACGCCCCGCAGCGGGAAGAAGCGGCCCTCGGCGTCCCGCGCCTCCTCCGCGCCGTCGGTGTGCAGGACGAGGGTGTCGCCGGGGCGCAGCCTGCCGGGGGCCGTGGTGGGCAGCTCGCCGGGAAGCGGGAACGGGCCGAGGGGCGGGAGGGGCTCGGCCCCGGTGAGCGGTTCCGCGCCCGCGCCGGTCAGCAGGTACGGCCAGGGGTGCCCGCAGTTGAGGACGCGCACCTCCCCGTCCGGGAGGATCTCCAGCAGCAGGACGGTGACGAACTCCTCGGCGACCGGGGTGCCGGCGCCGTCCGCCGGTTCGTGCTCGCCGTGCGCCCGCTCGCGCAGGTGCCGGTCCAGGGCCCGCTCCAGTCGGCGCAGCACCCCGGCCAGGTCCGGCTCGTCGTGGGCGGCCTCGCGGAAACTGCCGAGGACGGCGGCGCCGGTGCGGACGGCGCCGAGGCCGTGGCCGCGGACGTCGCCGATGACCGCGCGTACGCCGTGCTCGGTGGCCGTCACCTCGTACAGGTCGCCGCCGATGCGGGCTCCCCGGTCGGCGGAGAGGTGCACGGCGGCGACGGCCAGCCCGTCGACCCGGGGCGGCGGGGGCCTCAGCAGCACGCTTTGCGCGGCCTCGGCGATCCGCCGGGCCTGCCGTACCTCACGCAGCATGCGGCGCCGGATGTGCAGCAGAATGCCGGTGCCGACCGCGCACAGGACGGCGCTGCTGACCAGGCGCGCGCCGATGGCGTCGTCCCGGGCGAGCGGGCAGGTCAGCCGGTAGGCGACGGCGACGGCGCCCCAGGCCGTGGGCACCGCGAGGGAGCGCACCCGTGACAGGAGCCGGGGTCGCACCCCTCGGGGAGCCCCGGGCTTGAAGCGGATCATGCCGATGGCCCCCCAAATAGGCCCGGACAGCGCAGACCGGCCTCGAGAGGCCGGTCCGATTCTGTCGAGCGTTACCCCCGATCCAGCCGCATCACCCGGCTCAGTCACCCGAACGAGTGAGTAACCGGTGGGAGGCTGACGTTCCGCCTGCTGACCAGCCCTGACATGCCCGCGCCGACCCCCGCATATGCCCGAAGCGGAACCGTCCCTCCGGCCCCTGAGGACGCCCAGAACCCCAACGCCCCCTCCGCAGGCCGTCACCCGCACCGGGTACGGCCCCTCCGCGCCGCGCCCACAAAGCTCCGGCAGCCGGGTACCACGGCCCGCCGTCCGACGGCACCCCGGCGGGCCCGTCGCCCCACCGCCACACCGGGCCGTCCCCACCGCCCCGCCCCGAACGCACATCGGGGCCGGCCGCAAGGCGTGCTGCCTTGTGACCGGCCCCTGCGCGAACGCGGGAGAGCGCGCGGCGTCAGCCGCGGAGTACCGCCCCCGTGCGGTCCGTCGCCAGGGCGACGGCCGCCTCGCGGGCCGCGGACGCCTCGTCGACGGTCAGCGTCCGGTCGTCCGCGCGGAAGCGCAGCGCGTACGCCAGCGACTTGCGGCCCTCGCCCAGCTGCTCGGCGTTCTCGTACACGTCGAACAGGCGGATGGACTCCAGCAGTTCGCCGGCGCCCTCACGCAGCGCGGCCTCCACGTCCGCGGCGGGCACGAACGCGTCGACGACCAGCGCGACGTCCTGCGTGGCGACCGGGAAGGTGGAGATGGACGGCGCCTGCGGGACGGTGTCGCCGATCCGCTCCAGGACGTCCAGGTCCAGCTCCATCGCGCAGGCACGCCCGGGCAGACCCAGCGCCTTCAGCACACGCGGGTGCAGCTCACCGGCGTGGCCGACGACGCGCTCGGCGCCGTCGACGGTGGCGGTCAGCTCGGCGCAGCGGCCCGGGTGCCACGGCCCGTACTGCCCCTTGCAGATGCCGAGTTCGGCGCCGGCCTCGCGGGCGACGGTCCGGGCGGCCTCGACCGCGTCGGCCCAGTCGGCCGGGCGGCCCTTGCCCCACCAGCCGGCCTGCTCGCGGGCGCCGGCCATGACCACGGCGACGTGCCGGGGCTGGTCGGGCAGCGCGGCGTTCAGCGCGGCGATGTCGTCGGTGCTGGGCCGACGGTCGACGGACAGGTCCGCGGCGACCTTGGCCGTGTCCCGCGGCTGGAAGACCAGGCCGGTCTCGAACAGCGCCAGGTCGTGCGAGCCGCGGCCGTCGTTGCGGCGCAGCGCGGCGAGCAACCCCGGCAGCAGCGAGGTGCGCAGCGCGGGCTCCTCGTCGCTGAGCGGGTTGACCAGCTTGACCACGCGGCGGGCCGGGTCGTCGGCGTCCAGGCCGAGCTGGTCGAAGACGTGCTCGCTGACGAACGGGTAGTTCGGCGCCTCCACGTAACCGGCCCCGGCCAGCGCCCGCCCGATGCGGCGGTGCAGCCGCTGGCGGCCGGTCAGGCCGCGGCCGGCGGGCGGCCTGGGCAGGGTGGAGGGCAGGTTCTCGTAGCCCTCCAGCCGGATGACCTCTTCGGCGAGGTCGTTCGGGTCGGTGAGGTCGGGCCGCCAGGACGGCACGGTGACGATGAGTTCGTCCTGGCCGTAGACGTCGCAGCCGACCTCCTGGAGACGGCGGACGACGGTCTCGCGGCCGTAGGCCACACCGGCGACCTTGTCCGGGTGGTCGGCGGCCATATTGATGGTGTGCGGCGCGCTCGGGGCGACGACCTCGGTGACGCCCGCCTCGGCGGTGCCGCCCGCGAGCAGCACCAGCAGGTCGACGGTGCGCTGCGCGGCGGCCGCCGCGGCCTGCGGGTCCACGCCGCGCTCGAAGCGGCGGGACGCCTCGGAGGACAGCTTGTGGCGGCGGGCGGTGCGCGCGATGGACACCTGGTCGAAGTGTGCGGCCTCGATGACCACGTCGGTCGTCGCGGCACCGCCCTCCGCGGAGACCTCGTGGTCGGCGATCTCGGTGTCGGCGCCGCCCATGACTCCGGCGAGGCCGATCGGACCGCGGTCGTCGGTGATGACGAGGTCCTCGGCGTGCAGCTTCCGCTCGACGCCGTCGAGGGTGACGATCTTCTCGCCCTCCTGGGCGCGGCGGACGCCGATGGTGCCCTGGACCTGGTGGCGGTCGTAGGCGTGCAGCGGCTGGCCGAGCTCCATCATCACGTAGTTGGTGACGTCGACGGCGAGCGAGATCGGGCGCATGCCGACCTTCTGCAGGCGCCGCTGGAGCCAGATCGGGGAACGCGCCTCGGGGCTGAGGCCGGTCACCGTGCGGGCGGTGAAGCGGTCGCAGCCGACCGGGTCGGAGACCTTCACCGGGTAGCCGAAGGCGTTGGGGCCGGGTACGTCGAGCAAGGCCGGGTCGCGCAGCGGCAGGCCGTAGGCGATGGCGGTCTCGCGGGCGACGCCGCGGATGGACAGGCAGTCGCCGCGGTTGGCGGTGACGGCGATGTCCAGGACCTCGTCGACCAGTTCGAGCAGCTCGACGGCGTCCGTACCGACCTCGGTCTCCGGCGGCAGCACGATGATGCCGTGGGTGCCGTCGTCGCCCATGCCCAGCTCGTCGCTGGAGCAGATCATGCCGTGCGAGACCTTGCCGTAGGTCTTGCGGGCGCTGATCGAGAAGCCCCCGGGCAGGGTGGCGCCGGGCAGGACCACGACGACCTTGTCGCCGACGGCGAAGTTGCGGGCGCCGCAGACGATCTCCTGGGGCTCACCGGTGCCGTTGGCCTGGCCGACGTCGACGGTGCAGAAGCGGATCGGCTTCTTGAAGCCCTCGAGCTCCTCGACGGTCAGCACCTGGCCGACGACCAGGGGGCCCTTGAGGTCGGCGCCGAGGTGCTCGACGGTCTCGACCTCGAGGCCGGCCGAAATCAGCTTGGCCTGCACGTCACGGCCGGTCTCGGTGGCCGGCAGGTCGACGTACTCCCGCAGCCAGGAAAGCGGGACCCGCATCAGATCTCCATCCCGAACGGCCGGGTGAACCGGACGTCACCCTCGACCATGTCTCGCATGTCTTCGACGTTGTGGCGGAACATCAGCATCCGCTCGATGCCGAACCCGAAGGCGAAGCCGCTGTACTTCTCCGGGTCGACGCCGCAGGCGGTGAGCACCCGCGGGTTGACCATGCCGCAGCCGCCGAGCTCGATCCAGCCCTCGCTGGAGCAGGTGCGGCAGGGCCGGTCGGGGTTGCCGACGGACGCGCCCTTGCAGACGTAGCAGAGCATGTCCATCTCGGCGGACGGCTCGGTGAAGGGGAAGAAGTTCGGCCGCAGCCGGGTCTTCATCTCCGCGCCGAACAGCGACTGCACCATGTGGTCCAGGGTGCCCTTGAGGTCCGCCATGGTCAGGCCCTCGTCCACGGCGAGCAGCTCGACCTGGTGGAACACCGGCGTGTGCGTGGCGTCCAGCTCGTCGGTGCGGTAGACCCGGCCGGGGCAGATCACGTAGACCGGCAGCTCGCGGTCGAGCAGGGAGCGGACCTGCACGGGCGAGGTGTGGGTACGCAGCACGACACCGGACTCGGTGCCGCCTTCCGGGCCCTGCACGAAGAACGTGTCGGCCTCGCCTCGGGCCGGGTGGTCCGGGCCGATGTTCAGGGCGTCGAAGTTGAACCACTCGGCCTCGACCTCGGGGCCCTCGGCGACCTCGTAGCCCATGGCCACGAAGATGTCCTCGATGCGCTCGGAGAGGGTGGTGAGCGGGTGCCGGGCGCCGGCCGGGACGCGGTCGTGGGGCAGCGTGACGTCCACGGCCTCCTCGACCAGGACGCGCGCGTCGCGCTCGGCCTCCAGCTCGGCCTGGCGGGCGGCGAACGCCTTGTTCACGGCACCGCGCGCCTGGCCGACGCGCTTGCCGGCCTCGGCCTTGGCGTGCGGGGGCAGGGCGCCGATCTCGCGGTTGGCCAGGGCCAGCGGGGAGGTGCCGCCGGTGTGGGCGACCTTGGCCTCCTGGAGCGCGTCGAGGGAGTCCGCGGCGGCGAAGGCGGCGAGCGCCTCGTCCCGCATGCGCTCGATCTCTTCCGGTTTCAACGCCTCGACCTCGACAGGGTCGTACGACTTATTCGGTGCCGACATCTCTTCCCGTGCTTCCGGTTGTCCCCCAGCTGTCGCTGGGAGGGGCCCCAAGGGCGATGGTCCCCGTCATCGACTCGTGGACGAATGGTCCGTCGCGCGTCTGCTCGGCGTCGCGGCTTTCCGTCCTCGGGACGCAAAGGTGCCAAGGGCCGAGTCTAACGGGGTGGGGGAACGCGAAGGCGCCCGTGGGGGCCGCCTGCGTCTCAGGTGAGATACGCGGGGGCCGCCACGGGCAACGTAAATCGGAACTCGGCGCCGCCGCCGGGGGCGCGTCCGACCGTGATGGTGCCGCCGTGGGCCTCGACGATGCCCTTGACGATGTACAGCCCGAGTCCCGTGCCACCGCGCTTGCTGCCTCGCCAGAAGCGGGTGAAGACGCGGTTCATGGACTCCTCCGGGATGCCGGGCCCCTCGTCGCTGACGGTGACCGACGTGGCTGCGGGTTCGGCGTGCTCGCGGTCACGCGGGGACGCCGAGGGTGTGATGTCGATGGTGACGGTTCCCTCGCCGTGACGCACGGCATTTTCCAGCAGGTTGCTCAGCACCTGGTCGATCTTGTCGGGATCGGCCCACAGCGCGGGCAGCGGATGCTGCACCCGCAGCAGGAACCGGTCCGCCGCCTGCCCGGCGGCGACGTGGGCCTGGATGTGCCGGCCCACGGCGGCCCCGATGTCGACCGGCTGGCGGCGCACCTCCAGACGCCCGGAGTCGATGCGGGATATGTCGAGCAGCTCGGCGATCAGCCGGGTGACGCGGTCGGCGTCGGCGTCGACGGTCTCCAGCATGAGCCGCTTCTGGTCGTCGGTGAAGCGTTCCCACTTGGCGAGGAGGGTGGCGGTGAAGCCCTTGACCGAGGTGAGCGGGGAGCGCAGTTCGTGCGCGACGGTCGCGATCAGCTCGGCGTGACTGCGCTCGGTGCGGCGGCGTGCCTCGGTGTCGCGCAGGGTGACGACGACTCGGCGGACGGGCCCGGTGGGGCGGGTGCGCACGTAGCGGGCGGAGACCAGGACCTCACGGCCGCCGGGCAGCAGGAGGTTGCGCTCGGGCTGGCCGACCCGGATGGCGAGGCCGCCGTAGGGGTCGGTGAGCTGCCACCAGCGGCGTCCCTCCAGGTCCTCTAACGGCAGCGCGGTCTCCAGGGACCGTCCGAGGGCCTGCTCGGCGGGGACGGCGGTGATGCGGACGGCGGCGGCGTTGAAGCAGATCACCCGTCCCCGCTCGTCGGCGACGACGAGTCCGTCGGGCAGCTGGTCGGGGTCGATGCCGAGGCCGGCGAGGTCACCGGGCCGGGGCGCGGGCGGGCGCTCCGTGCGCTGTGCTCCCGGTGCGCTGCTCGTGCCGACGCTCATCCCCGTACCCCACCTCTCGGAACGTCCTCGGGGCGCCCCGTCCTCGGGCCCCGGCCGAGAGCTTGGGGAGGGTCCCCGAGCTGGTCAGCCTACTAGCTCCCGGTGACGGAACGGGACCCTCCGGCGGCGCGCTGTGCACGTGCCGACGCGTAGAGACATACGGCGGCGGCGGTGGCGAGGTTCAGACTCTCCGCCTTTCCGTGGATGGGCACCCGGACGACGGCGTCGGTGAGGGCGCGGGTCTCCTCGGGCAGCCCCCACGCCTCGTTGCCGAACACCCAGGCGGTGGGGCCGCCCATGGTGCCCTTGTCGAGCTCCTCGTCGAGGTCCCGGTCGCCCGCCCCGTCGGCGGCGAGCAGCCGTACGCCGGCGTCGCGCAGTCCGGCGACGGCCCGCTCGACGGGCACGTTCACGGCGACGGGCAGGTGGAAGTGGGAGCCGACGGAGGCGCGGACGGCCTTGGGGTTGTACAGGTCGACGGAGGCGTCGGTGAGGACGACGGCGTCGGCCCCGGCGGCGTCGGCGCAGCGCAGTACGGTGCCGGCGTTGCCGGGGTCGCGCACGTTGGCGAGGACGGCGACCAGGCGGGGCCGGGCGGCGAGGATCTCCTCGAACGGGGTGTCCAGGAAACGGCACACGCCCACCAGGCCCTGCGGGGTGACGGTGGTGGAGATGTCGGCGACGACCTGCTCGGAGGCGAGGTGGACGCGGGCGCCTGCGTCCCGGGCGGCGCCGATGATGTCGGCGTAGCGCTCGGCGGCCTCGGGGGTGGCGAACAGCTCGACGAGCGTGGCGGTGTCCTGGGTGCGGTGCGCGGCGGCCTCGCGGACGGCCTGCGGCCCCTCGGCGAGGAACAGCCGTTCCTTCCCCCGGAAGTTCCGCTTGGCGAGCCGCCGCGCGGCACTCACCCGGGCGGAACGGGGAGAGATCAGCTCAGGACCGACGGACACCATTTCAGTCACCTTCAACTTCTCGACCGAGGGCCGGCACCACACCCTCAGGGGCGCGGGGAACTGCGCGACCGGCCACCACCAACCCGCAGCCGACGAGCCGGCCGGGGCAACGACACAGCACGGGACCCGCAGGCCGAAGCCTGCGGGTCCCGGAGATCAGAACGTCGGCCGAGGCCGACGACCTCACGCAGCCTTGGGCGCGTTCACGTCCGCGGGCAGCGCCTTCTGCGCGACCTCGACGAGCGCGGCGAAGGCGGTGGCGTCGTTGACGGCCAGCTCGGCCAGGATCTTGCGGTCGACCTCGACGTTGGCGGCCTTCAGACCCTGGATGAAGCGGTTGTAGGTGATGCCGTTGGCGCGGGCAGCGGCGTTGATGCGCTGGATCCACAGCTGACGGAAGTCGCCCTTGCGCTTCTTGCGGTCGTTGTAGTTGTAGACCAGCGAGTGGGTGACCTGCTCCTTGGCCTTGCGGTACAGGCGCGAACGCTGACCGCGGTAGCCGGAGGCCTGCTCGAGGATCGCCCGGCGCTTCTTGTGGGCGTTGACTGCCCGCTTGACGCGTGCCACTTGTTAACTCCTTGTAGCGGGGCCGTGGTGGTGCTCACACGGCCCGAAATCGATTGGGTCCCGGTCTGACGTACGTACGGCGCTCGCGCGCCGGGGCGTCACTTGCCGAGAAGCTTCTTGATCTTCGCGGCGTCGCCCGGGGCCATCTCGGCGTTGCCGGTGAGGCGACGCGTCACGCGGGACGACTTGTGCTCGAGCAGGTGGCGCTTGCCGGCACGCTCGCGGAGCACCTTGCCGGAGCCGGTGATCTTGAAGCGCTTGCTGGCACCGCTGTGCGACTTGTTCTTCGGCATAGCGCCGTTCTCTCCTCGTCGGTGGCGCTCCTGTGCCCGGTCGTGAAACCGGGCACGGTGGAGCGTCGTACTTGTTCGGGTTGCTTCCTGGGGCTGGCGCCCCGGGGAGTCACGCCTCGGCCGGCTCCTCGGCCGCCTGCACGGAGTCCGCGTCCGCGGCGTTCTGCGACTTGCCGGGGTTGGCCTTCGCTTCTGCCTTGCGGGCTTCCTGTGCCTGGCGGGCCTCGGCCATCGCCTCGGTCTTCTTCTTGTGCGGACCGAGAACCATGATCATGTTGCGGCCGTCCTGCTTCGGGTTCGACTCCACGAACCCGAGGTCGGCCACGTCCTCCGCGAGACGCTGCAGCAGTCGGTAGCCGAGTTCTGGCCGGGACTGCTCGCGACCACGGAACATGATCGTGATCTTGACCTTGTCGCCCTGCTTGAGGAACCGGACGACGTGACCCTTCTTGGTGTCGTAGTCGTGCGGGTCGATCTTCGGCCGGAGCTTCATCTCCTTGATGACCGTGTGCGCCTGGTTCTTGCGCGCCTCACGGGCCTTCATGGCCGACTCGTACTTGAACTTCCCGTAGTCCATGAGCTTGCACACGGGCGGACGGGCGTTCGCCGCGACCTCCACGAGGTCGAGGTCGTACTCCTGCGCAAGCTCCAGGGCCTTGGCAAGCGGGACAATCCCGACCTGCTCGCCGCTGGGACCGACAAGTCGCACCTCGGGAACGCGAATCCGGTCGTTGATGCGGGGCTCGGCGCTGATGGATCCTCCTCGGTAGCACCACGCGACGGTCTGGCGGACAGCCGCGTAACGTCTCTGTTCTTATGAGACCTAACCGCGCCGAAACACAAAAAATGCCCCGGACGATCACAGGCGGGGCTCCTCGAACTACCGGAGCACCGCCGCGGGGACCGCGGGGCGCGCTTTCGGGCTGATCGCCGACTCGGGGACGGGACCGCCTGACCGGTGACCCGCCGCCCTGAGGGCGGCCAGGTGGGAGTTCAAGGCCTCCACTTGTGGGCCGGGCCAGTGCGCCGTGAGGCATACGGGTCCGACCGGTCGCCCACCAGATTACCAGGATCGCTTGACAAGGGCTAACCGGAGGGCGCCGGACGCCACCGCCTATCGTGTGGGGCATGAGTGAGACCTCCCCCTCGGACACCCCCGAGACCCCCGGCAACCCCGACTTCGACGCCATGGCCCGCGACATCGCGGAGGTCCCGGCGGTCGAGGTGATCGTGACGGTCGCCGTCAACCTGATGAGCGCCGCCGCCGTGAAGCTCGGCCTGACCGAGGAGGGCGACAAGTACAAGGACCTCGACGAGGCCCGCAAGCTGGTGCACGCGCTGGCCGGTCTGCTGGACGCCTCGGCGACCGAGATCAGCTCCTTCCACGCGGCACCGCTGCGGGACGGCCTGAAGTCGCTGCAGCTCGCCTTCCGCGAGGCCTCCGTGGTCCCGGACGAGCCGGGGCAGGGGCCGGGCGAGAAGTACACGGGCGCGATCTACGGCTGACCGTCGGGCGTCCCTCCGCCGGGGCGCGCCCGCTCCGTCTTCTCAGTCACGTACGTACAGGGGCTCGCCGGGCGGCGTCACCTCGGCCGGCAGGACTGCCAGGTCGAGGCCGCGCACCAGGCGGGCCCTCAGTGTCTCGTCGGCGGCGAGCCGCTGTGCCACGGCGCGGGCGGCCTCGGCGACCTGCGCGGCCGGGTCGAGGACCAGGGCGAGGGTGCCGTCGGCCTGCCCCGGCCCGAGGTGGGCGCGCAGCACGGCGGGCTCGGCGGCGACGGCGGCCCGTACGGCCTCGACGACGGCGGGGTCCCGGAGCGGGTCGGTACTGGTACGGCCCTCGGCGAGGGCGAGCAGCGTGGGCCCGGTCAGTTCGAAGGGCACGGGGCCGGCGAGGTCGAGGACCACCGTGTCCGCCTTCTCGTGGGCGGCGGCCTGGAGCGCCTGGTGCAGCGGTACGGCCACGGGGCGGGCGTCCGCGTCCCAGCGGGCGAGCGCGTCGGTGGAGGTGAACGCGGGCAGCGCGGTGCGGCCGCCGGCCTTCAGGGTGGGCACGGCCATGTCGCTGGTCTTCTCGCGGCGCAGCCCGGCCCCCCGACGCCCGCCGCCCCCCTTCCCAGGAGCTTCGCGCCCCTCTTCGTCGTCCTCCTCGACCTCTCCGAGCAGGGCCACGACGGGGACGAGCAGCCGGGCGTCCTTGAGCGCCTCCAGGACCGGTCCGACGGCGTTGCCGTCCTCGGCCCAGGCGGCGAGCGCGGCGCTCAGCCGGGGGTCGGCGGTTCCGTCGTCGTCGCGGAAGGGGGAGTCGGGAATGTTCTTGTTCGCCACGGTCACCGACCTTAGCGGCCGTGCGGGGGTCGCTCGGACGCGGGCGGGAGGGAGCGCGAGATGACGGACGGGCCGAGGGTGTCGGCGGCGGCGCTGGATCTGGCGAGCGGGGAGACGTACACCTCGGGCGAGGGGGTCTTCGTGACCGCGAGCGTCGTGAAGGTGGACATCCTGACCGCGCTGCTGCTCCGCTCGCGGGACGCGGGCCGGGATCTCACCGCCGCCGAGCGGGCACACGCGGAGGCGATGATCGTGCGCAGCGACAACGACGCGGCGACGGCACTGTGGCAGGTCGTCGGGCGGGCTGCCGGCCTGGACGCGGCGTGCGACCGCCTCGGCCTGACCCGCACCGTGGCCGACGCGCGCTGGGGGCTGACCCGGACCACGGCCGGGGACCGCGTGGCGTTGCTGCGGCTGCTCTTCGCGCCGGACGGGGATGCGGACGCGGTACTGGACGCGCCGGCGCGGGCGTACCTACGAGGGCTGATGGAGCGGGTCGTGCCGGAACAGGCCTGGGGCGTTCCGGTCCTGGCCGACCCGGGGAACGGAGGGGCCGTGAAGAACGGCTGGCTGCCCCGGGACGCGACCGGCCTGTGGGTCGTGAACAGCACGGGGTGCGTGACGGCCGGCGGCCGGGTGTGTGCGGTGGCGGTGCTGTCGGACGGGCACGCGTCGATGGCGGAAGGGGTGGCGCGGGTGGAGGAGGCGGCGTGGGAGGCCGTGGACGTCCTGGCGGGGCGCTCCTAGGAGTTCTCGTTCTCGGGGCGGCGGGCGCGCCACAGGACCACCGCGGCGACCAGGAGGACGCCGCCGGCGCCGCCCGCCAGGGGCGCGGCCCAGTCGGCGGTGTCGTCGCCGGGGGTGTCGGCGTCCGGGCCGGGGCCGAAGTACTCGTCCCCGTAGGCAGCGGCCTTCAGTCCCTCGGGCTTCAGCCGGCCGGCGGCCTCGATCGCGGCGGCCGGGTCGACGAAGCCGAAGCCGCGGGAGTCGTCGCGCCCGGCGGCGGGGGCGTTGCGGGCGGTGTCCTCCAGGAGCCGTTTGATCTGGGCCGGGGTCAGGTCCGGGTGCGCCGACCTCACCAGGGCGACGGCTCCGGAGACGAACGCGGCGGCGGCGCTGGTGCCCAGCCTCGTAGTACTTGTGGTCGGGTCGGCGATGATCACGTCGACGCCGGGGGCGCTGACGGTGGCGTACCAGCGGCGGGTGGAGAAGGGGGCGCGGGTGCCGTAGCGGTCGACGGCGGTGGCGGCGATGACACCCGGGTAGGCCGCCGGGTAGGAGATCCGGTCGCCCTTCTCGCCGCCGTTGCCCGCGGAGGCGACGACGACCACGCCCTTGCGCAGGGCGTACTGGATGGCCTCGTCCTCGCCGGGTTCGGGGTGCGCGGAGGCGGAGTCGTCGCCGAGCGAGAGGTTGATGACGTCGGCGCCGTGGTCGGCGGCCCAGCGGATGCCTTCGGCGAGGGCGTTGCCGCGGGTGCTGCGGGCCTTGGCGCGGGCCGGGTCCTTGTCCTCGAGGATGACGCGAACGGGGAGGATCTTCGCCTCCGGTGCCACGCCCAGGACGCCGTCGCCGTTGCCCGGGCCATGGCCGTGACCGGCGATGATGCCGGCCATGGCGGTGCCGTGGCGGGCCCAGGCCTCGTCGCCTTCGCGGGCGCCGAAGCCGACCAGGTCCTTGCCGGCCAGGACGTTGCCGTCGAGGTCGGGGTGGTCGGCCTCGACGCCGGTGTCCAGGACGGCGACGGTGACGCCGGCGCCGCGCGTGGTGTTCCACGCCCGGTCGGTGTGCAGGGCGTCGAGGCCCCACTGCCGGTCGCGGATGGCGTCGGCGTGCGCGGCGGTCACGGGGACCAGCACCAGGGCGGCGGCGAGCAGGCCGCCGAGGGCGGCGGGGCGCTTCCTCATGACGGACGCTCCGTGGCGCTTCCGGCCCGCTTGCGCAGGGCGCGTTCGAACCGGTCGGCGAGGCCCCGGGCCTCGTGGCCGAGGCCCGCCTGGGCGGGGGCGGTGGTGGCTCCGGCCCGCATGGCGTCCTCGGCGGGCTGGGGCTCGTCGACGGTACGGCCGTCGGACCAGCCGGAGACGGCGTAGACGACGACCGGGGCGTCGGTGAGCACGGAGATCGCCCAGGAGGCGCGCTGCTCGCGGCCGAAACCCTCGGCCGCGGTGCCCTTGGCGGCGTACGGCAGCGGGACGAGGTCGCCGCGGCGGTCCAGGCGTTCGCGGTCGAAGCGGCCGGCCAGGGCCTTCATGCCTGCCGCGTCGGCCTCGGTGAACAGCAGGCCGACGGTGGTGACGTGACTCCGGGTGGCGTCGGTGTAGGTGGCGCGCAGCAGGCGTTCGCAGCCGACGGGGGTGAGGACGCGGGTGAGCAGGGCGTCGAAGGCGCCCTTGCAGCCGCTGTCGGGGGCGACGGCGATCCGGGTCCAGACCCGGTCGGCCTCGCCGGGGCCCGCTCCGCCGCCCTGGACCGTGGGCGGGAACAACTGGTCGACGGGGACGTCGTGCCACAGGTCCCCGGCGACGGTGAAGGCGTGCCGGGTGCCGGGTCCCTCGGGGCCGTCGGCGAGCCAGGCACCGGTGACGGCGCCGCCGATCAGGCCGGCACCGAGGACCAGGCAGACCGCGGCGGCCACGACCTGCGCACGGGTGCGCCGGGCGAACGGGCGCGACGGTCCGCCCCCGTCGTACCTCCCGGGCTCCCCGAAGGAGATCACGGTGGGGCGCCCGCCGGGGACGCCGCCGGGCGCCATGGGGGCGCTCCAGGACAGCGCGGGGTCCGGTTCGGCGGCGCGGTGCGGGGCGGGGGTGCCGGTGCGGTCGGCGGGCGCGGTCCCGCGGGCCGGGGGTGCCGTCGGGCCTCGGGGGCGGCGGGGGGTACGGGCGCAGCCGGGCCGTCGTCTCCGACGGGGTCTCGGCGCCGGGGTGTACGGCGGGACGCGGAGGTACCGAGGGGGCGGGAGGCGCGGAGTCCGGCGAGGGCATGCCCCGGCCGACGGTGGGCGGGGCGTCGGGGAACCGGGCGGAGGCCTGCGGCGGCGGGGGCGCGGCAGGGCGGGGGTGCCGGGGTGCCGATACGAGGGAAACGCGGGCCCGGGACGTCAGCGCCGTGACCGCTCGTTCCCTTAGGGGACTTGGCGCTTCCGGCGTTCGAGGTGCGGGGTCCGGGGCGGAGCCCCGCGCTCGGCCGGCCGCACCCGTGCCCCCGGGAACACCGGCCGCCGAAGGAACGTCGGCCGGCACGCCCGGCGCGTCACCGTCGCGTCCGTCCGCCGTCCGCTCGGCGGATTCGACGGGTGCGGAGGCGCGCGGCGTCCTGGGGTCGAAGAGGCCGGGGCCGCCCGAGGTACGCGCGCGGACGTCGGGAGGGGAGGCGGGGGCCGGGGGCTGGGCCGGGAGCGGCGGGACCGAGGGACGCGGGGGAAGGGAGGCGCGGCGCGCTTCCGTGCTCATGCACCCCCGTTTCCTCGTGCCCGGCCGAACCTCGCCCGCGGCCGGCGTATCGCTGTCCAGTGGCCGGGCGCGGACACGTCCCGGGCACAGATACCCGCGCGGCGGGCGCGTCATCCGCCCGGACGACCGGGCCGGCCCCGTACCGCCGTGCGTGCGCGTCACTCTACGGCGTGCGGCGCGCCGAACGGGAACCAGTCCGCAGGCCCGCGGCATCTGCCCGGAACGTCCCTCTACCCTGCGGTAATCCGGTCTGGCAGGCTTCGGTCATGACTGCGCGCGCCGCCGACCGGGCCCGTTACGACCGGGCCACCGCCCAGCTCGACGCCCCCGTCGCGATCGTGGATCTCGATGCCTTCGACGCCAACGCGGACGATCTGGTCCGCCGTGCCGGGGGCAAACCGATCCGGGTCGCCAGCAAGTCCGTGCGCTGCCGGGCGCTGCTCGAACGGGTCCTGGCCCGCGAGGGGTTCGCGGGGATCATGTCGTTCACCCTCGCCGAGTCGCTGTGGCTGGCCCGCTCCGGTTTCGACGACGTCCTGCTCGCCTACCCCTCGGCCGACCGTGCCGGGTACGCCGAACTCGCCGCCGACCCCAAGCTCGCCGCGGCCGTCACCGTCATGGTCGACGACCCGGCGCAGCTGGACCTGATCGACGCCGCGCGGGAGGGCGGCGGCGAAGTGGTGCGCGTGTGCCTGGAGTTGGACACGTCGCTCAGGCTGCTGGGCGGGCGGGTGCGGGTCGGCGCCCGGCGCTCCCGCTGCACTCCCCGCCCAGGTCGCCGAAGTGGCCGCGCGGTGGCCCGGCGACCGGGTTTCGAGGTCGTCGGCATCATGGCGTACGAGGGTCATGTGGCCGGTGTCGGTGACGCGGTGGCCGGGCGGCCGCTGCGGTCCCGTGCGGTGCGGCTGATGCAGGCCGCCGCGCGGCGTGAACTCGCCGAGCGGCGCGCGGCGGTGGTGCGGGCGGTACGGGAGGTCGTGCCGGACCTGGAGTTCGTCAACGGCGGCGGTACGGGCAGCGTGCAGCACACGGCGGCGGAGGACGCGGTGACCGAGATCGCGGCAGGGTCGGGGCTGTACGTGCCGCGGCTGTTCGACAACTACACGTCGTTCACGGGCCGTCCGGCCGCGCTGTTCGCCCTGCCGGTCGTACGGCGGCCCGGGGTCGGCGTGGTGACGGTGCTGGGCGGGGGCTATCCGGCCTCCGGCGCGCCCGGCGCGGACCGGCTGCCCGTGCCGTACCTGCCCGAGGGCCTGCGCTACGACCCGCAGGAGGGAGCCGGCGAGGTGCAGACGCCGCTGCTGGGGCCGGTCGCGGACGATCTGCTGATCGGCGACAAGGTGTGGTTCCGGCACGCCAAGGCGGGTGAGCTGTGCGAACGCTTCGACGCGCTGCACCTGGTGGAGGGGGACGCCGTCACGGCGACCGTGCCGACGTACCGGGGTGAGGGGCGGACGTTCCTGTAAGGGCTCGGTCTCAGTCGTCCGGGCCGATGCTGCTGCCGACCCCGCCGCCGGAGGCCTGGTCGGCGACCGAACGGATGCCCTTGGTGATGCGGTCCATGTCGGCGAGGGGCGGGCCGTCGGGGCCGGCCTCGAAGACGAACCGGACGAGGACCGGGGACTCGGTGCCGACGCTGGACGGGAACACCAGCGACTGCACGTAGCCGCCGGGGCCCTCGCCGGTGGTCACCTGCCAGCGCACGAGGTATCCGGCGCGGCCCGCCACCGCGACCGGGCCCGCCTTGACGACCTGGTGGGACTTCATGCCGCCGTAGGGGCGGTTGCCGAGGGTGTCCTCGTCGAAGGCCGCCTCGGCCGCGTCGGAGATGTCCGCCTCGGCGAGTGCCCGGGGCGAGGACTCGTCGGTCGCGGTCACCGTGCGGGAGAGGACGAGGCCGCCGCGGCAGAGGGAGCCCTCGCCGGGGCAGTCGTGGGTGCCGTCGGTGGTCATGACGGCGTCCTTCTCGACCACGTGCTGCGGCCGGACCCAGCCGTCGAGGAGCGGGAAGGTGACGCCGTTGAGCTCGTCCTCGACGACCCCTTCGTCCTCGGGTCCGGGCTCGGTCGTGGCGGGTGAGGGGGTCGGGGGCGTCGGCCGGGTCTCCGGGGCGGAGACCGTGGACGTCGCGACGGTCCCGGCGCGCGGGTCGTCCTCGCCGCCGGTGAGCAGCAGCGCCCCGGCGACGACGGCGGCGACCAGTACGGCCCCGGCGGCGGTCAGGGCGACGGCCCTGGCACCGTTCGAGCCGCCGGTACCACCGGTACCGCCGGGCGCGCCCGGAGCGCCGGCCCCTCCTGGGGCCCCGGACCCGGCCGGGCTCCCGTAGGCACCCGGCCCGCCGGGTCCGCCGAAGCCGCTCAGGGCGGCAGGCCCGCCGGGACCGCCGGGCCCACCCAGGGCACCCGGGGCACCGAAACCGCCCGAACCGCCGGCCCGCCAGGAGCACCCGGGCTGCCCGGCGCGCCGTAACCACCCGCGGGGACAGGCCCCCGGGCCGCCCGGAGTACTCGCCCGCCGAACGCGCGCGAACCGCTCGGTGCGCCCGGCCCGTCGGACGCACCCGTGCCGCCGGTTCCCGCAGGTCCGCCCCCGCCCGCCGCGGGCGTCTGCGCCTGGGGAACCTGCGGCGCGGCCGCAGCCGGCGTGCGGCGGTGGTCCGTCCAGGCCGTGCCGTCCCACCAGCGCTCCAGGTGCGGGGCGTGCGGGTCGCGGTACCAGCCGGGCGGGGCGTCATGCTCATCCGGGCACTGTAACGACGGGCGCCGTCACCGGGTGCCGCCCGCTACAGCGGTGTGACGTACGCCCCGAGATGCCCCGTCCACGAGGAAGTCGGTGGCGTTGACGAAGGAGGAGTCGTCGCTGGCGAGGAAGGCGACGGCGGCGGCGATCTCCTCGGCCTCGGCGAACCGGCCGAGCGGGATGTGCACCAGCCGGCGCGCGGCCCGCTCCGGGTCCTTGGCGAACAGCTCCCGCAGCAGCGGGGTGTTGACCGGCCCGGGGCACAGCGCGTTGACCCGGATGCCCTCACGGGCGAACTGCACGCCGAGCTCCCGGGACATGGCGAGGACGCCGCCCTTGGAGGCGGTGTACGAGATCTGCGAGGTGGCCGCGCCATCCGGGCGACGAAGGACGCGGTGTTGATGATGGAGCCGCTGCCCTGCTCCCGCATGTAGGGGATGGCGGCCTTGCAGCACAGGTAGACGGACGTGAGGTTGACCTCCTGGACGCGCTTCCAGGCCTCCAGGCCCGTCTCCAGGATGGAGTCGTCGTCGGGCGGCGAGATCCCCGCGTTGTTGAAGGCGACGTCGACGCTGCCGTACGTCTCGTACGCGGTGCGGAACAGCGCCTCGACCTGCTCGGGGTCGGTGACGTCCGTGTTCACGAAGATCCCGCCGGTCTCCTCGGCGGCGGCCTTGCCGCGCACCTCGTCGACCTCCGCGCAGACGACGTTCGCCCCCTCGGAGGCGAGCCGGCGCGCGGACGCGAGCCCGATGCCGCTGCCGGCTCCGGTGACGACGGCGGTGCGGCCGGTCAGGCGGCGGCAGATGATGTCCTCGCTCATGTGCGGTCAGGCCTCCGTGCTGATGAAGACGTTCTTGGTTTCGGTGAAGGCGGTCAGGGCGTCCGGGCCCAGTTCGCGGCCCACGCCGGACTGCTTGAACCCGCCGAAGGGGGTCCAGTAGCGCACGCTGGAGTGCGAGTTGACCGACAGGTTGCCCGCGCGCACGGCGCGGGAGACGCGCAGGGCGCGGCCGACGTCCCGGGTCCACAGGGAGCCGGCGAGGCCGTAGTCGGTGGCGTTGGCCAGGCGGACGGCGTCGGCCTCGTCGTCGAAGGGCAGGACGACGGCGACGGGCCCGAAGACCTCCTCCACGGCGACCGGGTCCTCCGGGGCCACGCCGGTCAGGACGGTGGGCGGGAACCAGTGGCCGGGGCCTTCGGGAGCCTTGCCGCGGATGCCGTCGAGGGTGTCGGGGACGTAGGAGCGGACGCGGTCGAGCTGGCTGCGGGAGATCAGCGGACCCATGTCGACGTCCTCGTCGCCGCCCGGGTCGCCGACGCGGACGGCTTCGATCGCGGGCGCGAGCAGCTCCAGGAAACGGTCGTACGCGGTCCGTTCGACGAGGATGCGGGTGCGGGCGCAGCAGTCCTGTCCGGCGTTGTCGAGGAAGGACATGGGGGCGGCTGCCGCGGCGGCCTCCAGGTCGGCGTCGGCGAAGACGATGTTGGGGCTCTTGCCGCCGAGTTCGAGGGTGACCCGCTTGAGGCGGTCGGCCCCCTTGGCCCACACCTGCTTGCCGACGGCCGTCGACCCGGTGAACACGATCTTGGCGACGCCGGGGTGCTCGACGAGGGCGTTGCCGGTGACCGGGCCGTGTCCGGGGAGCACCTGGAACAGGCCTCGGGAAGGCCGGCGTCCAGGGCGAGTTCGGCGAGGCGCAGGGCGGTGAGGGGGTGGTCTCGGCGGGTTTGAGGAGGACCGCGTTGCCGGCGGCGAGGGCGGGTGCGGTGCCCCAGGCCGCGATGGGCATGGGGAAGTTCCAGGGGGCGATGACCCCGACGACGCCGAGCGGTTCGAGGAAGGTGACGTCGACGCCGCCCGGGACGGGGATCTGCCGGCCGGTGAGGCGTTCCACTCCCCCGGCCGCGTAGTCGAGCAGGTCGCGGACGTTGCCGGCCTCCCAGCGGGCGTTGCCGAGGGTGTGGCCGGCCTCGCGGACCTCCAGCCGGGCGAGTTCCTCGACGTGGTCGTCCACGGCGGCGGCGAACCGGCGCAGCAGGCGGCGCGTTCGCCGGGCGCGAGGGCCGCCCAGGCGGTCTGCGCGCGGGCCGCGCGTACGACCGCGGCGTCGACGTCGGCGGGGCCGGCGGCCGGGACGGTGGCGATGACCTCCTCGGTGGCGGGTTGCGCACCTGGAGCTCGGCGGGCTGGTCGGACACTCGGGGCCTCACATGCGTTCGAAGGAGCGGCGCAGCTCCCAGTCGGTGACCGCGGCGTCGAAGGCGTCGATCTCGACGCGCGCCATGTTGCGGTAGTGGGCGACGACCTCCTCGCCGAAGGCCGCCTGGGCGATCTCGCTGTGCTCCACAGCTCGGCGGCCTCGCGGAGCGTGGTGGGGACGTGGTCGAAGCCGGCGGTGTAGGCGTTGCCCGCGCAGGGCTCGGGCAGTTCCAGCCGCTGCTCGATGCCGTGCAGGCCGGCGGCGACCATGCCGGCGACGGCGAGGTAGGGGTTGACGTCCCCGCCGGGCAGCCGGTTCTCGAAGCGCAGGGAGCGGCCGTGGCCGACCACGCGCAGCGCGCAGGTGCGGTTGTCGTGGCCCCAGGCGACGGCGGTCGGGGCGAAGGAGCCCGGCTGGAACCGCTTGTAGCTGTTGATGTGCGGGGCGTACAGCAGGGAGAACTCGCGGAGTGCGGCGAGCTGCCCGGCGAGGAAGTGGCGCATCACCTCGGACATGCTGTCCGGGTCCTCCGGGGAGTCCGGCATGGCGCTGGTGCCGCCGAGGTCGGCGAGCGAGAGGTGGATGTGGCAGGAGTTGCCCTCGCGTTCGTTGTACTTGGCCATGAAGGTGAGGGAGACGCCCTCCTGTGCGGCGATCTCCTTGGCGCCGGTCTTGTAGATCGCGTGCTGGTCGCAGGTGACCAGGGCCTCGTCGTAGCGGAAGGCGATCTCGTGCTGGCCGGGGTTGCACTCGCCCTTGGCCGACTCGACGGTGAGGCCGGCGCCGGCCATCTCGTTGCGGATGCGGCGCAGCAGGGGCTCGATGCGGCCGGTGCCGAGCACCGAGTAGTCGACGTTGTACTGGTTGGCCGGGGTGAGGCCGCGGTAGCCGGAGTCCCAGGCCTGTTCGTAGGTGTCCTTGAAGACGATGAACTCCAGCTCGGTGCCGGCCCGGGCGGTGTAGCCGAGGGCGGCGAGCCGGTCGAGCTGCCGGCGCAGTATCTGCCGGGGCGCGGCGGTCACCGGGGAGCCGTCGGCCCAGGCGAGGTCGGCGACGACCATCGCGGTGCCCTCGTTCCAGGGGACCCGGCGCAGGGTGTCGAGGTCGGGGTACATGGCGAAGTCGCCGTAGCCGGTGTCCCACGAGGACATGGCGTAGCCGTCGACGGTGTTCATGTCGGCGTCGACGGCGAGCAGGTAGTTGCAGCCCTCGGTGCCGTGGCGGAGGACCTCGTCGAGGAAGAAGCGGGCGGCGAACCGCTTGCCCTGGAGCCGCCCTTGCATGTCGGGGAAGGCCAGGACGACAGTGTCGATCTCGCCGCCGGCGACGAGGGCGTGCAGCTCCTCGACGGCGAGCGGGGGTGTGCGGTCTGCCACGGGAGGGCCTCCTGGGGCTTCTTCGGTCAGCCGGGAGCCATAAGGTATTGCCGGGAACCATTGCTTGGGAAGGGGGCACGACCAGATGCCCAAGGATGCGGTCGGCGCGGTCGGGGACCGGCTGGCGCCGGTGCTGCGGCAGGTCCGGGCGGGCAACGGCTTCGAGGAGGCGCTGGAGCAGATCCTCCAGGTGGTGCGGCTCGGGCTGGTGGCGGGCGGGGAGCGGCTGCCGGCCGAGCGGGAGCTGGCGGAGCGGCTGGGAATCAGCCGGGTGACGCTGCGCGAGGTGCTGAAGGTGCTCCAGGACCAGGGCCTGGTGGAGCCGCGGCGCGGCCGGTACGGCGGGACGTTCGTGCTGCCCCGTCCGACGGACACCGGCGAGGAGGAGCTGCGGCGGCGGATCGCCGAGGTGGACGTCGAGGACGTGCTGCGCTTCCGGGAGGTGCTGGAGGTGGGCGCGGCGGGCCTGTGCGCGGCGCACGGGCCGGCAAAGGGGCAGGCGGAGCGGCTGCGTGAGGCGCTGGCGGGCACGCAGGAGGCGCCGCTGGGCGACTACCGGCGGGCGGACACTCTGTTCCATCTCGCCCTGGCGGAGCTGTCCGGCTCGCCCTCGCTGACCGCGCAGTACGCGGCCGTCCGGGCGACGGTGAACGACCTGCTGGACTGCATCCCCCTGCTGGTGCGCAATCTGGAGCACTCGCAGCGGCAGCACGCGGCGCTGGTCGAGGCGGTGCTCGAGGGGGACGCGGACCGGGCGCGTGAGGTGATGCGGGAGCACTGCGCGGGGACGGCGGCGCTGTTGCGGGGGTTCCTCGCCTGACGGTGTGGCGCGCGGCGGACCGGGGCAGGGTTTACCGCGGCTTAACGCACGGGGGTTGCGCGCGCGTCGGGTGCGCCACGAAGGTATGGGCCCACAAAGGTCTGGTTCCGTTCCATTACCATCGTCCGCGCCACACCGCCTCCTGGGGAGCCGTGCCGTGAGCCTTCCATCCGCATCCCGTGAACCCGCCGGTGAGCCCGACGACTACCTGGAGCGCCGGACACTGCGCCGTGGCAGCGCGGGCTGGCTGCTGCTGACCGGCCTCGGCGTCGCGTACGTCGTCTCCGGCGACTACTCCGGCTGGAACTTCGGCCTGGCCGAGGGCGGCTTCGGCGGTCTGGCGATCGCCATGGTCCTGATGGGCGCCATGTACACCTGCATGGTGTTCGCGCTCGCCGAGCTGTCGTCGATCCTGCCCACGGCGGGCGGCGGCTACGGCTTCGCCCGCCGGGCGCTCGGCCCGTGGGGCGGCTTCCTCACCGGCACGGCGATCCTCATCGAGTACGTGCTGGCGCCCGCCGCGATCTCCATCTTCATCGGCGACTACGTCGAGTCCCTCGGCCTGTTCGGCCTGGAGTCGGGCTGGCCGGTCTACCTGGCCTGCTTCGTCATCTTCATCGGCATCCACCTGTGGGGCGTGGGCGAGGCGCTGCGGTTCAGCTTCGTCGTCACCGGCATCGCGGTGGCGGCGCTGGTGGTGTTCGCGCTGGCGGCGCTGCCCGAGTTCGACGCCTCCTCGCTGGACGACATCCCGGTGGACACCTCGGCGTTCGGCGCGAGTTCCTGGCTGCCGATGGGGCTGCTCGGGATCTGGGCGGCGTTCCCGTTCGGCATGTGGTTCTTCCTGGGCGTGGAGGGCGTGCCGCTGGCCGCCGAGGAGACGCGTGAGCCGGCCCGTACGCTGCCGCGCGCGATCCGCTGGTCGATGGGCATCCTGGTGGTGCTGGCCCTGATGACCTTCTTCACGGCGGCCGGGGCGCGCGGTTCGGCCGCGGTCCAGGACGCGGGCAACCCGCTGGTGGAGGCGCTCCAGCCGGACGGCGAGGCGACGGCGCTGAGCAGGATCGTGAACTACGCGGGCCTGGCGGGTCTGGTCGCCTCGTTCTTCTCGCTGATCTACGCCGGTTCGCGGCAGCTGTTCGCGCTGTCCCGGGCGGGTTATCTGCCCCGGTTCCTGTCCCTGACCAGCAGCCGGCGGGCGCCGTATCTCGGTCTGGTGGTCCCGGGCGCGATCGGGTTCGCACTCGCCGCGAGCACGGGCAACGGGGCGCGCATGCTGAACATCGCGGTCTTCGGTGCGACGATCTCCTACGCGCTGATGTCGCTGTCGCACATCGTGCTGCGGCGCCGTGAGCCGGAGCTGCCCCGGCCGTACCGGACGCCGGGCGGGGTGCTGACCTCGTCGGTGGCGCTGGTGCTGGCCTGCGCGGCGCTGGTGGCGACGTTCCTGGTGGACGTGACGGCGGCGTTCATCGCCCTGGCGGTGTACATCGTGGCGCTGGCGTACTTCGGTCTGTACAGCCGCAGGCACCTGGTGGCGAAGGCTCCGGAGGAGGAGTTCGCGGCGCTGGCCGCGGCCGAGGCGGAGCTGGCGCGGGACTGAGGATGAGGGAGGTGCCCGGGTGTCGGGCAGGCCACTGATCGGCATCAGTACGTACGCGGAGCCGGGCGTGCGGTGGGGTGTGTGGCAGCTGGACGCCGCGCTGCTGCCGGCCGGCTATCCGCGGCTGGTGCAGCGGGCGGGCGGACTGGCCGTCATGCTCCCGCCGGACGCGCCGGAGCACGCGGAGGCCGCCGTGGCCCGTCTCGACGGCCTGGTCGTCGCGGGCGGCCCCGACGTGGAGCCCGTCCGCTACGGCGCCGAGCCCGACCCGCGCACCGGGCCGCCCGCCCGGGCGCGGGACGCCTGGGAGCTGGCGCTGATCCGGGCCGCCCTGGACCGGCGCGTCCCGCTGCTCGGCATCTGCCGGGGCATGCAGCTGCTGAACGTCGCCCTGGGCGGCACCCTGGTCCAGCACATCGACGGCCACGCGGAGGTGCCGGGCACCTTCGGCCGGCACCCGGTGAAGCCGGTCCCGGGCACGCGGTACGCCGACGCCGTCCCCGAGGAGACGTCGGTCCCCACCCACCACCACCAGGCGGTCGACCGCCTGGGTACCGGCCTGATCCCGTCCGCGTACGCGGAGGACGGCACGGTGGAGGCCGTCGAACGCCCCGACGGCCACTGGGTGGTGGGGGTGCAGTGGCATCCGGAGATGGGCGAGGACCTGCGCGTCGTCCGCGCGTTGATCACGGCGGCGGGGGGCTGACGGCGGGGGCCGTCGGCCCCCGCTCCCCCGGCGTCGCCGTCAGCCGCGGGTCAGCGAGAGCAGGTCGCGGGCCGGGCCCGTGGGGCGGTGGCCCGTGGGCCAGACCGCCCGCAGGTCGCGGGCCAGGGCGACCGCCTGGACGGGGATCCGCACCAGGCGCCGGGTCCCCAGTTCCTCCCCGACGGCCAGCTCGCTCAGCACCGCGGGGCCCGCCCCGCCGACCGCCGCCGCCTTCACCGCCGTCGTCGAGGACAGCTCGATCAGCGGCCGGGCCAGCCCGCCCAGCGCCGCGTCCAGCACCTGCCGGGTGCCGGAGCCCTCCTCACGCAGCACCAGCGGGGTGGCCGCCAGTTCCTCCGCCGCGAGCGGGCGCCTGCGGCGGGCCCAGGGGTGCGAGGGGGCCGCGACCACGATCAGCCGGTCGTGGGCGATCACCGCGGAGTCCAGCCCGGCCGGCACCGTCAGCCCTTCCACGAACCCCAGGTCGGCCTCCCCCGCCAGCAGCCGCTCCGCGACCGCCGTGGAGTTGCCGGCGAGCAGGGACACCGCCGTGTCCGGGCGCTGCGCGCGCAGTGCGACCAGCCACCCCGGCAGCAGGTACTCGGCGATCGTCATGCTGGCCGCCACCCGCAGCCGGGAGTCCCTGCGGTCCCGCAGCGCCTGGGCGCCCGCGTCGAAGGCCTCGGCCGCGTCGACGATCCGCCGGGCCCAGTCCGTGACCAGGGCGCCCGCGTCGGTGAGCCGCGACCCGCGCGGCGACCGGTCGACGAGGGCCACGCCGAGCTGCCGCTCCATCGAGCGGATCCGGCTGCTCGCGGCGGGCTGGGTGATGCCCAGCTCCCTCGCCGCCCGCCCCAGACTGCCCACCCGCGCCACGGCGAGCAGCAGTTCGAGCGCCCCCAGGTCGGGCACCCGGTGGGCCAGCGAACCGGCACCGGGGGGCCGTTCGTCGGGGCGGTATTCCGTCCTGCTCATAAGCCCAGCTTATGCAACGCACGTGCGCCGCCCGTCCGCGCGCGCACCGCCCGTCAGACGTGAGCCGCCCGCAGCGCGCGTCCCAGCACCTCCGGGGCCTCGGTGAGCGAGGGGCCGTACCAGGTGAGGTGGCGGCCGCCGAGGAGGGCGCAGGGGATGCCGGGGAAGGCCTCCGGGCCGTCGTCCGCGGTGAAGCGGTACGGCTCGTCGGGGAGCACCACCAGGTCCGGCCGTGCCGCGCGCAGCTCGTCGAGCGGGATGCGCGGGTAGCGCTCGGCGTGGTCCGCGTACAGCGTGCGTACGCCGAGGCGGGCCAGCAGATCGCCCGCGAAGGTGTCGCGGCCGAGGACCATCCAGGGGCGGCGCCAGACCGGGACCACCGCCGTGCGGACCTCGTCGAACGCGGGCGGTGCCTCCCACGCGGCCTCCGCCTCGTCCAGCCAGCGGGGCCGGGTCCGCACCCCGCACGCGGACAGCACCCGGTCCAGCTCGCCGAAGGCCCGCGGCAGTGTCCGTACGTGGGTCACCAGCACGTCGAGGCCCGCCGCGCGCAGGGCGTCCAGGTCGGGCTGCCGGTTCTCCTCCTCGTTGGCGATCACGAGGTCGGGGGCGAGTGCGGCGACGCGGTCCACCGCCGGGTTCTTGGTGCCGCCGACGCGGGCGACGTCCAGCCCGGCGGGGTGCGTGCACCAGTCGGTGGCCGCGACCAGCGCGCCGGGCGCGGAGACGGCCACGGCCTCCGTCAACGAGGGGACGAGGGAGACGACCCGGACGGGACTCATCGGCGCGGCTTGTTGTCCCGCAGCGCCTCGATGTGTTCGGCGACGGCGACGACCAGCAGCCGGGTCTCCGGCACCGTGGCCCGCCAGCGGTGCCGGACCCCGCCGGTGAGGTACAGGGTGTCGCCGCGTCCGAGGCGGTAGGCGCGCCCCTCGGCCTCGATCTCCACGGCGCCCTCGGCGACGTACATCAACTGGTCGTTGCGGAACTGGAGTTCACGTCCGGCGTCATGGTCACCGGTGAACTCCGAGGCGTGCATCTGGTGGTGTCCGCGGACCAGGGAGCGCACCCGGGGTTCGGCCCAGGACTCGGCGCCCTCCGCGCGGACGACGTCCACGCTGCACGCCGGGTCGGCGGCGGCGAGCAGTTCCACGGCGGTGGTGCGCAGCGCGTCGGCGAGCTTCTCCAGGGAGCTCTGGCTGGGACGCGCCCGCTCGTTCTCGATCTGGCTGAGGAACGGGACCGACAGACCGCTGCGCTCGGCCACGACGGCGAGGGTGAGGTCCAGCGCACGGCGTCGCCGCCGCACGGCCGCGCCCACCCGCAGGGGTTGTTCCTTGTGGTCGCCCATCGCTCCGGCTCCCTCCTTCGCCGCTCGTCCCGCACCCCGGGCGCCGAGGCCCCGGCGCTCTTCCTTCGCTGAGTTGTCTGCACCCTACGCATGTTCGGCAAACCGTTTCAGGCGCCTGCCACGTCGCCGTCGTGTGCGGCCGCTTCCCACCTCACAGTTCGCGCCAGCCGCCCACGGGGCCCCTCGGCACCCCCCGGATGCGAAAGGAGGTGTTCCCGCCATTGTTCACCGTGTTCGCCGGAAGGTCACGGGGAGGTCCGGGGAGGGGTTCGCGCTCTGTGGTTGTCCGGATTCTTTCCGTGGCACGCGGCGGCTCCGGACGGCGCGAGGGGCGGGCCCGGACGCCCCTGAGGGACGCTCCGGGACCCGCCCCTCGGGGACGCGGCCGGTACGGCGGTTACTGCGGCGTCATCCGCTCCACCATGTCCGGGTGCTCCTCCAGCCAGGCGGCGACGGCCTCCTCCTCGTGGCCCTGGCCGCGGTTCTTGATCTCCGCCTCCAGGGAGCCGAGCTCGTCCTCGCTCATGTGGAAGTTCTTGATCCACTCGGTGAGCTGGGGGTACTGCTCGGGGAACTTCTTGCTCGCGATGGTGTGGATGGTGTTGCTCTCGCCCCAGGCGCGCTTCGGGTCCGCGAGCTTGGTCAGCTCGTAGTCGTTGTACGCCCAGTGCGGCGACCAGAGCGTGACCGCGACCGGCTCCTTCTTGGCGTAGGAGCGCTTGAGCTCGGCCAGCATCGCCGGCGAGGAGCCGTCGACGACCTTGTACTCCTCGTCCAGGCCGTAGGCGGGCAGCACCTTGTTCTTCAGGATGTCCATCTGGCCGGTGCCGGCCTCGATGCCGATGATGCGCCCGCCGAACAGGTCGGCCTTGCCCTTGAGGTCCGCCAGGGACTTGACGTCCTTGACGTAGGACGGGACGGAGATCTCCAACGACACCGGTTCGTACCAGGTGCCGAGGTCGGTGAGTCTGTCCTTGTTCGGCTCGTAGAAGTTCTTCTGCGAGTGCGGCAGCCACGCGTCGAAGTTGAGGTCGATGTCCCCGGACGCGAGGCCGGTGTAGACCGGGCCGACCTCCATCTGCTTGAGGTTCAGCTTGTAGCCGCGCCGCTCCAGGACGTTCTTCCACAGGTAGGTGACGGCGACGTCCTCCTCCCACGGGAACCACGCCACGTCCAGCGCGCGCTTCGCCTCGGCGGGGGTCTCGCCGCCCGAACCGGCCTTCACGGGGGCCAGCTTGTCGACGACGTCCGGGTTGTCCTTCAGCCAGGCGCGCACGGCGTCCTGCTGACGGCCCTTCCCGGCCTTGTTGATCTCGGCCTCCAGGCCGGTGAGTTCCTTCTCGCTCATCGAGAAGTCCTTCAGCCACTGCCCGACGACCGGGTTCTCACCGGCGAAGCCCTTGCGGGACACCAGGTGCACCGCGTCGCCCTCGCCCCAGGAGCCCTTGGGGTCCTTCAGCTTCTTCAGGTCGTAGTCGCTGTACGCCCAGTGCGGCGACCAGAGCGTGACGACGACCGGTTCCTTCTTGCTGTAGGCGCGCTTGAGTTCGGCCAGCATCGCCGGGGTGGAGCTGTCGACGACCTTGTACTCCTTGTCCAGGCCGTAGGCGGGCAGCACCTTGCTCTTCAGCAGGCCCATCATGCCGGCGCTGGACTCGATGCCGGTGATCTTCCCGCCGAAGGTCGCGGCCTTGCCCTTCAGGTCCTCGAGGGAGTTGACGTCCTTCATGTACGAGGGGACGGTCAGCTCCAGAGTCGTCTCCTCGTACCAGGTGCCGAGGTCGTCGAGCCGGTCGCCGTACTTCTTCCAGTACTCCGCGTGCGTGGTGGGCAGCCAGGCGTCGGTCTGGAAGTCGACGTCGCCCTGTGCCAGCGCGGTGTAGAGCGGCCCGGCGTCCAGCTGCTTGGCCTCGACCTCGAAGCCGCGCTGCTCGAGGATCTCCTTCCACAGGTACGTGGAGGCCACCCCCTCGTCCCAGGGGATGTAGCCGATGCTGATCTTCTTGCCGTCGCCGACGTTCTTGTCGTCCGCGGCGGTGTCGGCGGACCCGCCGGAGCCGCCGAACAGGCCCATGCCGCCGGCCACCAGGGCCAGGACGACGATGCCGACCACGGCGACCTGCGGCCGGGGGCGGTAGGACCAGATCTTCAGCCCCTGCGCGGCGCGCGCCTTGGCGGCCGCGCGGCGGCCCAGCGGCGACACCTGGGTGCCCAGGGCGCTGGTCATGCGGTCCAGGTAGATCGCCAGGATGACGATGGCCAGGCCGGACTCGGCGCCGAGGCCGATGTTCAGCTGGCCGATGGCCTCGATGACGGCGCCGCCGAGCCCGCCGGTGCCGACCATGCCGGCGATCGCCGCCATGGACAGGCCGAGCATGATGACCTGGTTGACGCCCGCCATCACCGTGGGCAGCGCCAGCGGGAGCTGGACGCGCAGCAGGGTGTTGCGGGGCGTGGTGCCGAACGCCTCGGCCGCCTCGACGAGTTCCTTGTCGACCTGTCGGATGCCCAGCTCGGTCATGCGCACGCCGGGGGCGAGCGCGAAGATCAGGGTGGCGACGATGCCGGGGGCGGAGCCGGTCCCGAAGAACAGGATCGCCGGGATGAGGTAGATCATCGCCGGCAGCGTCTGCATGAAGTCGAGAATCGGCCGGACGAAGGCGCTGACCCGGTCGGACCGGGCCGCCCAGATACCCACCGGTACCGAGATCACCAGGGCGATCACGGTGGCGACGAGCACCAGGGACAGCGTCACCATCGAGTCCTCCCACAACTCCATGGAGTCGAGGAAGGCGAATCCGACGAAGGTGAGGACACCGGCGAGGGTGCCGCGCAGCCAGAAGGCGATGACCGCGAAGATGCCGCAGAGGAGCAGCGGCTCCGGAGCCTGCAGGACGGCGTTGACACCGTCGTAGGCGCCGGTGAAGACGGCCTTGAAGAAGTCGAACAGCCAGGTCAGGTTGGAGAGCAGCCAGTCGACCGAGCTGTTGACCCAGTCGCCGAGCGGGATCCTAGGCATGGGCCATCACCTTGCCGCCCTGGTCCTTGGGGCTGTCGCAGACGCCGGGGTCCGCCTCCTCGTCGCCGAGGAAGCCGACCAGGCGCTGCCGCGGCACGACGCCGACGAGTTCGCCGTCGTCGACCACGGCCACCGGGTGCGGCACGCGCGCGCTGATGGCGCACAGCTCGGCGAAGGACGTCCCGGACGCCGCGGTCTCGCAGCCGCAGTCGGCCTCGTCGCCGCGCACCTCGGGGTCCATCACGGCCTGGGCGGTGAGCACGCGGGAGCGGTCGACGTCCTGGGTGAAGGAGGCCACGTAGTCGTTGGCCGGCCGGATCAGGATGTCCTGCGCGGTGCCGATCTGCACGATGCGGCCGTCGCGCATGACGGCGATGCGGTCACCGAGGCGCATGGCCTCGTTGAGGTCGTGGGTGATGAAGACGATGGTCTTCTTCAGCTTCTTCTGCAGTTCGATCAGCTGGTCCTGCATGTCGCGGCGGATCAGCGGGTCGAGGGCGCTGAAGGACTCGTCCATCAGCAGCAGGTCGGCGTCGGTGGCGAGCGCGCGGGCGAGGCCGACGCGCTGCTGCATGCCGCCGGACAGCTCGTCGGGCCACGAGTCCTCCCAGCCGGCCAGGCCACACAGGGCGAGCGCCTCGTCGGCGCGGCGTTCGCGCTCGGCGCGGGGCACGCCCTGCACTTCAAGACCGTAGGCAGCGTTGTCACGGACGCTGCGGTGCGGGAAGAGCGCGAAGTGCTGGAACACCATGCTGATCTTCCGGGACCTGACGTCGCGCAGTTCGCGGTCGGACAGGGCGGTGAGGTCCTGTCCGTCGAAGCGGACGTGTCCGGCGGTCGGCTCCAGCAGACCGTTCAGCATCCGCAGCAGGGTGGACTTGCCGGAGCCCGACAGGCCCATGACGACGAAGATCTCGCCCGGCTCCACGGTGAAGGAGGCGTCGATGACGGCGGCGGTGACGCCGTCGGCGCGCAGCTCCTCACGGTCTGCTGTGTTCTGGCGCAGTCGTTCGACCGCCTGGTCCGGTCGTCTGCCGAACACCTTGTACAGGTGCTCGGCCTCAAGCCTTGATGACACACGAACCTCTCGACTCGACAACACAGGGCAGGAGCGATGCCCGACGGACGGCTCGTGGCGGTCCGCAACAGGTTGAACCTGAAACCGGCATCGCTCCGGGCCCGCGCCTCCCCCCTTTGACCTGACGCAAACTCTTCGTGGGCGGCCTCACAGATGTGGCGCAGGGCGCAACACGTCGCGGGGGGGGCCGACGGGCGCGCCGTCCGGGCGGTGCTGTCGGTGGGGTGCGGCATGATGCGGGACGTGACCGGACGACTGATGCTCCTCGACACCGCTTCGCTGTACTTCCGCGCCTACTTCGGCGTCCCGGAGTCCGTCAGGGCGCCGGACGGCACGCCGGTGAACGCCGTGCGCGGGCTGCTGGACTTCATCGACCGCCTGGTCAAGGACCACCGGCCGGACCGCCTGGTGGCCTGCATGGACGCCGACTGGCGTCCGCAGTGGCGGGTGGACCTCATCCCTTCCTACAAGGCGCACCGCGTCGCCGAGGAGCGCGCGTCGGGGCCCGGCGAGGAGGAGGTGCCCGACACCCTGTCGCCGCAGGTGCCGGTGATCGAGGAGGTGCTCGACGCGGTCGGCATCGCACGCGTCGGCGTCGCCGGGTACGAGGCGGACGACGTGATCGGCACCTTCACCGCCCGGGCGGAGGGACCGGTCGACATCGTCACCGGCGACCGCGACCTGTACCAGCTGGTGGACGACGCGCGCGGGGTGCGCGTGCTGTACCCGGTGAAGGGCGTCGGCACGCTGCAGATCACGGACGAGGCCGCGCTGCGCGGGAAGTATGGGGTGGACGGCAAGGGGTACGCGGACCTGGCGCTGCTGCGCGGCGACCCGAGCGACGGCCTGCCGGGCGTGCCCGGCGTCGGCGAGAAGACGGCGGCCAAGCTGCTGGCCGAGTTCACGGACCTGGCCGGGATCCTGGCGGCCGTGGACGACCCGAAGGCCAAGCTCACGCCGGCACAGCGCAGGCGTCTGGACGAGGCGCGGCCGTACCTGGCGGTGGCGCCCAAGGTCGTCCGGGTGGCGGACGACGTCCCGCTCCCGGACGTCGACACGGCCCTGCCGCACGCCCCGCGCGACCCGGCCGCGGTGGAGACCCTGACGGCGCGTTGGGGCCTCGGCGGGTCGCTCGGCCGTTTGCTGACCACCCTCGCGGAGTGAGCCACCGGGGCTTTCCGCAGCGGCAGTTGCGCCACCGACGCAGGTCGAGGTGTTAGCTTAGGTAAACCTAACTGCGACAGGGAGGCCCCTCATGGCAGAGCGACCGGCACGCGCGTCGCGCACCCCGCACATCGCGGAGGTCGTCCGCACCGAGCGGCTGACCCCGCACATGCAGCGCGTGGTGATCGGCGGCGAGGGGCTCGCCGGCCTGCCGGCGGACACCTGTACCGACCACTACGTCAAGCTGCTGTTCCCGGCGCCCGGCGTGGACTACCCCGAGCCGTTCGACATGGAGCGGATCCGTGCGGAGTTCCCGCGCGACCGGTGGCCGGTGACCCGGACGTACACCATCCGCCAGTGGGACGCCGAGCACCGGGAGCTGACCCTCGACTTCGTGATCCACGGCGACGAGGGGCTGGCCGGCCCGTGGGCCGTCAACGCCCGGTCCGGTGACGTCGTCCGCTTCCTGGGCCCCGGTGGCGCGTACGCCCCGGACCCGGCCGCCGACTGGCACCTGCTCGCCGGCGACGAGAGCGCCCTCCCGGCCATCGCCCGCTCCCTGGAGTCGCTGCCGCACGGTGCGCGCGCGTTCGCCTTCGTGGAGATCGCGGGCCCGGCGGAGGAGCAGAAGATCGACTCCGACGTGGAGATCCGCTGGCTGCACCGCGGTGACCGCAAGGTCGGCGAGGCGTTGGTGGAGGCCGTGCGGGGGCTCGACTGGCCCGAGGGCCGGGTGCAGGCCTTCGTCCACGGCGAGGCCCACTTCGTGAAGGAACTGCGCCGCCTGCTGCGCGTGGAACGCGCCGTCCCGCGCGAGGACCTGTCCATCTCCGGCTACTGGCGCCTGGGCCACAACGAGGACGGCTGGCAGGCCTCGAAGCGGGAGTGGAACGCCCGGATCGAAGCAGAACAAGAGCCCACCCAGACCTCCACAGCCCCGTAAGGGCCGCGGGCCAGGCACGCCCAGCTCACCCCCTCGGGGCGCGGGGAACGGCGCGACCAGCCCCCACCAAGCCGCACACACCCACGCGACGCCCACCCACCCCACCAGGAGCGCGGGGAACGGCGCAACCAGCCCCACCAAGCCGCACACACCCACGCGACGCCCACCCACCCCACCAGGGACGCGGGGAACGGCGCAACCAGCCCCCACCAAGCCGCACACACCCACGCGACGCCACCCACCCCACCAGGGACGCGGGAACGGCGCAACCAGCCCCCACCAAGCCGCACACACCCACGCGACGCCCACCCACCCCACCAGGAGCGCGGGGAAACGGCGCAACCAACCCCAACCCACCCGCACCCGACAAGCGACCCCACCCCGCCAAGCCGGACCCCGCTCCCACCCCCCGTACCCTTGCCCGACGTGAGACGCAGACGCCCCCACCCCTGCCGCAACGCCACGGCGTCGACCCCGTCCGCGTACGCCTGCCGGCCGGCGGCCCGGGCACCACCGTCCGTGACCACCTGGTCCTGCGCCTGGCGGCGGACCCCGCTCGGATCGACGCCATGTTCGACGCAGGCGAGATCGTCGGCGCGGACGCCCGCCCGGTCCCGGCGGACACCCCCTACGCCCCGGGCCTGTGCGTCTGGTTCCACCGCGACATGCCCGACGAAGCCCCGGTGCCGTTCCCGCTGACCGTGGTCCACCACGACGAGCACATCGTCGTCGTCGACAAACCGCACTTCCTGGCCACGACCCCCCGCGGCAGCCACGTCCGGCAGACCGCGCTCGCCCGGCTCCGCCACGACCTGGGCCTGCCGGAGCTGACCGCGGCGCACCGCCTCGACCGGCTCACCGCCGGCCTGGTGCTGTTCATCGTGCGGCCGGAGGAGCGCGGCGCCTATCAGACGCTGTTCCGCGACCGGCTGGTGCACAAGGAGTACGAGGCCGTCGCCGCCCACGACCCCTCCCTCGCCGTCACCCTCCCCCGGACCGTCCGCAGCCGGATCGTGAAGGAGCGCGGGGTGCTGACCGCACGGGAGGTCGACGGCGAGCCGAACGCACTGACCCACGTACAGCTCCTCGCGCACCGGGCGGACGGCCTGGGCCGGTACCGGCTGGTGCCCGGCACCGGACAGACCCATCAGCTGCGGGTGCACATGAGCGCCCTCGGGGTGCCGATCCTCGGCGATCCCCTCTACCCCGAGGTCGCCGGCCCGGTCCCGGCCGGCGACTTCCGGCGTCCGCTGCAGCTGCTGGCCCGTGAGCTGCGGTTCACCGACCCGGTGACCGGGGCGGAGCACCGGTTCACCAGCGGCCGGGTGCTCGGGGCGTGGGCCTCGTACGAGGACTGGGCGTCAGGTCAGTAGCCGCGCCACCACCGCAGGAACCGCTGCCAGGCACCCCTCGGCGGGGCGGCCTCCGCGACCGGCGGTGGCGGCACGGGCCGCTGCGGCACCGGCTCCCCGGCCGGGAGCGGCCCGCCGCCGGAGCCCGGACCGACGGCAGAGGCCGGACCGGTGTCCGGAGCCGACGCCTGCGCAGGCACCGCCGCGGCAGCCGCTACCGTCGCCGGACCCCCGCCCCCGACCCCGGCCTCTGCCCCGGCCTCTGCCCCGGCCCCGACCGACGCACCCCGCGGCCGGTTCACACCGATCTGCCAGTCACGCCGCGCCGGCGCCTCGTTCTCATGGCTCGGCGCCTGCGTGATCTCCTGTTGCGGCCGGGGCGTGAAGTGCACCGGCAGCGACACCAGATGCCGTGAGGCGATGGACTCGGTGAACGTCAGCTCCTCCTCGGTGACGCTCAGCTCCACGTCCGGCAGCCGCATGAGCAGGGCGTCGACGCCGACCTCGGCGATGACACGGCCGATGTCCTGTCCGGGGCACTCGTGCGTGCCGCCGCCGAAGGCGAGGTGGGAGCGGTTGCCCTGCATGTCGGCGGTCGGGTCGGGGCGTACCCGGGGGTCGACGTTGGCCGGCGCGGGTGCGAACAGCAGTCCGTCACCCTTGCGGATGCGCCGGCCGCCGAGCTCGGTGTCCTGCTTGGCGTAGTAGGCGAAGATCGTGCTGAACGGCGGTTCGTCCCAGAGGAGTTGCTCCACCGCCTGGGGCACGGTCATCTGGCCGCCGTTGAGCTGGGAGCGGAAGCGGGGGTCGATCAGCACCTGGCGCAGCACGTTGGCGAGGAGGTTGGCGGTGGCCTCGTAGGCCGCGATGAGCACCACCCGGAGGTGCTGGCTGACCTCCTCGTCGGTCAGCCCGGCCGGATGGCTGACGAGGTGACCGGCGAAGTCCCCGAGCGGTTCCGCGCGGCGGCGGGCGGTGAGCCGCTCCAGCGCCGCCATCACGAAGGCGTTGCTCGCGATGGCGGTCTCGGTGCCGCGGATCATGTCGCGGGCGGCCTGCACCATGCGGTCGTCGTACTCGTCGGGCATGCCGAGGACGTGGCACATCACGGCCATCGGCAGGTGCTCGGCGTACTGGCTCACCAGGTCGGCCTCGCCCGCCTCGCAGAACCGGTTGACGACACGCTGGACGCTGCGGTTGACGTGCCGGCGCAGACTGCGGAAGTCGGTGGCCGCGACGGCGGTGTCGATGGCGCCGCGCCAGCGCCGGTGCTCCTCGCCCTCGGCGTGGGCGCACATGGGCTGCCAGGCGATGTGCGGCATCAGCGGGTGGTCGGGCTTGACCAGGCCGTCGCGGAGCGCGGACCAGATGCGGCTGTCCTTGCAGAACTGCGCGGGACTGCGCACGAGTTGCTGGCTCTCGGCGTGGCCGAGCACCACCCACAGGGGCAGGTCGTCGTGGATCAGTACGGGGGCCACCGGACCGTGCTCGGCCCGCAGGTTCTCGTAGAGCTTCTTGAGGTCGTCCGACTCGTGGAGGCGGGCGAGTCCACCGGGGCCCCGGCCGTGCGCGGGGCATCCGGGGGGCGGTTCCGGGCGGGCGTCGTCGTCCGGGCCGGCCGGGAGGTCCGGCGTCGGGGGGTGGGATTCAGGCGTCACTGTGGTCGCTCCGAAGGGGAAAGGCAGAAGTCCGGGGAGGGAGAGAGAAGTCCGGGGAGGAGGAAGGGTCCGGGACGGGGGACGCGTCAGGCGAGCGAGCCCGTCATGGCGAGCGAGTGCAGGAAGCGCATCAGGGTCATCAGCACGTCGCGGCTGGAGGCGCGGCGCCGCACGTCGCACTCCACGATGGGGATCTGCTCGGACAGGTCGAGTGCGGCCCGCAGGTCGGAGACTGGGTAACGGGGCGCGTCCGGGAAGGAGTTGACCGCGACGACGAACGGCACCCCGCGCTCCTCGAGGCGACCCATCACGTCGAAACTGACCTCCAGCCGGCGGGTGTCGACCAGCACGACCGCGCCGAGCGCGCCCTCGAACAGGCCGTTCCACAGGAACCAGAAGCGCTCCTGGCCCGGCGTGCCGAACAGGTACAGCACCAGCTCGTCCGTGATCCTGATGCGGCCGAAGTCCATGGCGACGGTGGTGGCCGTCTTGGACGGGGAACCGTAGTTGTCGTCGACCCCGATGCCGGCCTGGGTCATGGTCTCCTCGGTGGTCAGCGGTTTGATCTCGCTGACCGAGCCGACCATGGTGGTCTTGCCGACCCCGAACCCGCCGACGATCACGATCTTCACCGCGGACTGTGCCGTGTGGGGCAGCTGGTCCTCGGCGCGTGGGCCCGGGATGGTGTCAGAGCCGTTGAAGTCCATGCATCACCGCTTCGAGAAGGGAACGGTCCGGGAGTGCCTTGCGCACGATCGGGGAGCGCGCCTGGACCAGTTCCGCCGTCAGCAGCTCGGTGAGCAGCACGGTCACCACGCTGAACGGCAGACTGAGATAGGCCGACAGCTCGGCCACGGACAGGGGGGCGACACAGAGCCGGAGCAGCGCCGCCTGCTCGGGGGTCGCAGAGGGCGGGGGGTCCGGGGACCGCGCGACGATCAGCGTCACCAGGTCGATGTCGGCGCGTTCGCCGTCCGGGCCGGCCACGACGTACAGCCGCTCGGGGTTGCCGCCCTCGCCCTCCTTCCGGGCCGGGGCGGCCGGCTGCGCGGGGGTGGCCTGCCGGGGGGTGCGCCTCTGGCGTCGCGGAGGAGTCATACGGTCTGCCCGTTCCGTCGCGGCGGACTGGTGAGATGGGCGCCGATGCGGACGACGAGGTCGCGCATCATGCCGCCCATCCGCCCGGGTTCGCAGGTCATGTCGGAGAGCACGGCGAGGTAGGCGTTGGCACCGGCCGCCATCAGGTAGAAGTAGCCCTCGTCGATCTCGATCAGCACCATCTTCATCTCGCCGTCGCCGTGCGGGAGTTCCTGGGCGACGGCGCCGGCGAGGCTCTGCACGCCGGCGCAGGCGGCGGCGACCCGGTCGGCCGCGTCCGGCTCACCGCCGTAGCGGGCGATGCGCAGGCCGTCGGCGGAGAGCACCACGATCATCTCGACGCCGGGTACGCCGTCGGCGAGCTCCTTGAGCATCCAGTCGAAGTTGGCCCGTTGCTGGATCACTTGAGGTCCCCCTCGTCATCGGCCTCGGTGCGGGCCGGTTCGTTGATGAGATGCAGGTAGGCGGTCGGGTTCCGGGTGAAGTCGGTGGGGTGGACGCCGGGGTCGAGGTCCTTCTTCAGGCCCTCCCAGAAGGCGTCGACCCAGAGCCCGGGCTCGCGGTCGTGCCGCTTCTTCTTCTCGGGCTCCGCGGCGGCCCAGATGTCGTGGTACTCCTCACCACGCTCCTGGGCCTCCCGCTCGGCGCGTTCGGCCTCGGCCTGCTCGGCGTAGCGCTGGGCCAGCGGGGTCTTCACGCGGCTGCGGCGCTGCGGCAGTCCGCCGGCGGTCCACTCGGTGACCTCCGGGACGTCGTCCTCGACGGTGGCCGTCTCGGGGATACGCGGGCTGGTGGGGCGGCGCTTCTTGGGGGCGCGCTGCGGGCCCGGGAGGGCGTCGACGGGGCGGGGTACGGCGGTGGCGCCGATACCGTGGGCGAGGCCCACGCCGGGCTGGTCGGTGATCATCTCGCTGGGGACGACGAGGACGGCGCGGACGCCGCCGTAGGCGGAGGCGCGCAGCGACACCTGCATGCTGAACTGGGTGCACAGCCGGCCGACCACCGCGAGGCCGAGGCGCGGGTTGGCGCCGATCTCCTGGAGGTCGACGCCGCGCTGGGCGCGGTCCAGGATGCCCTCGATACGGGCGCGGGCCTGCTCGTCGAGGCTGACGCCGGCGTCCTCGATCTCGATGGCGACGCCGGTCTGCACCTCGGTGGCGGTGACGCTGACCTTGCTGGTCGGCGGCGAGTAGCGAGTGGCGTTGTCGAGGAGTTCGGCGGCGGCGTGGATGACCGGCTCGACGTAGATGCCCTTGATGTTGATCTTCGCGATCGACTTCAGGTCGATGCGGCGGTACTCGAGGATGCGGGACATGGCGCCGCGCAGCACGCTGTAGAGCGCGACGGGCTTGGGCCACTGGCGCCCGGGGCGGCCGCCGCCGAGGACCGAGATGGAGTCGGCGAGGCGGCCGATCAGCGCGGTGCCGTGGTCGATGCGCAGCAGGTCGTCGAAGACCTCGGGGTTGCGGCCGTGGTCCTCCTCCATCTCCCGCAGTTCCTTGGCCTGCTGATGGACGATCGCCTGGACGCGGCGCGCGATGCTGACGAAGGAGCGCTGCGAGGAGTCCCGCAGGTTCTCCTCGTCATCGATGATCTTGAGGACTTTCCGGAGCAGTTCGAGCTGGTACTTCGGCAGTTCGCGCCAGGACGGATTGAGCCGCGGCAGGTCGCGCATCACCTCGTCCGGGTCGTTCCCGTTGTGCAGGTGGTCCAGGCACGTGGGGAAGACCATGCGGATGAAGTAGTCGGTCTCCGTGTCGTGGGCGGCGATCCGCGCCTCCAGATACGCACGGTGACGGTCGTGCTCGGCCCGCGCCTCACGCAGCACGCGGCCGCGGCGCACCGCCTCGGCGCCGACGGCGGCCACCAGCAGGGTCGCGACGGCACCGCACACGCCGACAGCGGTCCGGGCGGGCTCCGTCACCAGGGCGACGGCGGCTCCGGTCGCCGCGGCCATCACTATGGCCGGCAGCAACAGCACGCGTGCGTAAGGAAGGTGGACACTCGCCATGTGAGCCCTCTGAAGCGTATCGACTGACGGTCGGGAAGGTGCGCATAAGGGAACAAGCGCACGAATTCGTCTCAACTCGGTGCGCTGCGGGCGAGCTTAGTCCGACGGGATCATCGCCATGTCATATTCAGCAAGTGCCGGAAACGGCCCCTGAGGCAGGAGTACGCTCGAAGACGTTCCACGGTCCGGCGCCGTTCGAACACAATCCGTTACCGCGCACAGACGTACGACAGCCACTCACCGTCACTGGTGAGGCGCTCCCCGGGCGCCGGTCGGGACGACGGGGCGAGGCGCCGGGGCGACCGGCGGGACACCCGGGCGACCTCATCCTGCCCGCCCGGTTCTCCGGTCAAGCCCCCTCACGGGAGCGCGCTCAGCGCGGAAGCCCGGCGCGCGCGGGGCGCACCGGGCTTCCGGGCGGAACGTCGGGCGGGGATGGAGGGGGTCAGCCCACGGAGGAGTAGGCCACCACCCCGCGCAGCAGACCGTCGACCGCCTTGCGGGCGTTCTTCGCGACCGTCGAGTTCTCCGCGACCGGGGCGGCGGCGGAGATCTGCCCCAGCACGTCGATGACCTGCTTGCACCAGCGCACGAAGTCACCGGCCGGCATCTCCGCCTCGCGCAGCACCTCGTCCAGGCCCTTGCCGGAGGCCCACATGTAGGCGGCCCAGGCGAAGCCCAGGTCGGGCTCGCGCTGACCCACACCCTCGGTCTGGCTGATCCGGAAGTCCTCCTCCAGCGCGTCCAGCCTGCCCCAGATGCGGACCATCTCGCCGAGCGCCGCCTTCGCCTTGCCCGAGGGCAGCTTGGGCGCCATCGCGTCGTCGGCGACCCGTGACTCGTACACCAACGCCGACACGCACGCGGCGAGTTCGGCGGGGCCGAGGCCCTCCCAGACGCGCTCGCGCAGGCATTCGCTGGCCAGCAGGTCGAGTTCGCCGTACAGCCGCGCCAGCCGCTTGCCGTGCTCGGTGACCTCGTCGCCGCGCAGGTAGTCCATCTCGGTCAGCAGCGCCACGATCCGGTCGAAGGTACGGGCGATGGTGTTCGTCCGGCCCTCGATGCGCCGCTCCAGCTGCGAGGTGTCCCGCATCAGCCGGTGGTAGCGCTCGGCCCAGCGGGCGTGGTCCTCACGGTCCTGGCAGCCGTGGCACGGGTGCGCCCGCAGCGCCTTGCGCAGCCGCGCGATCTCCCGGTCGTCGGCCGCCGGGGAACGGTTCTTGTGGTGCCGGTCCGGCACGATGTGCCCGGCCTTGGTGCGCAGCGCGGAGGCCAGGTCACGGCGGGACTGCGGGGAACGCGCGTTGAAGGACTTGGGGATCCGCATCCGCTCCAGCGGCTCCACCGGCACCGGGAAGTCGATCGACACCAGCCGCTTCACCTGCCGTTCGGCGGTCAGCACCAGCGGGCGCGGACCGTCGTGGTACTCCACGCCCCGGTGGCCGTTGGTGCGGCCCGCGGGCAGCCCCGGGTCGAGCACCAGCGCCAGCCCGGCGTACTTGCCGGTGGGCACGTGGATGACGTCACCGGGCTTGAGCTTCTCCAGCGCGACGGCCGCCTCCGCGCGCCGCTGCGCGGTGCCCTGCCGGGCCAGCTCGTTCTCCCGGTCCTTCAGCTCGCGGCGCAGCCGGGCGTACTCCTCGAAGTCGCCGAGGTGGCAGGTCATCGAGGCCTTGTAGCCCTCCAGACCCTCCTCGTTGCGCTGCACCTGGCGCGAGATGCCGACGACCGACTTGTCCGCCTGGAACTGCGCGAACGACGTCTCCAGCAGCTCCCGCGACCGGTGCCGCCCGAACTGCTCGACCAGGTTGACCGCCATGTTGTACGACGGCTTGAAGCTGGAGCGCAGCGGATAGGTGCGCGTGCCGGCCAGTCCCGCCAGGTGCTCGGGGTTCATCCCGCGCTGCCACAGCACCACGGCGTGGCCCTCGACGTCGATGCCGCGCCGGCCCGCCCGGCCGGTCAGCTGGGTGTACTCGCCGGGCGTGATGTCGGCGTGCTGCTCGCCGTTCCACTTGACCAGTTTCTCCAGCACCACCGAGCGGGCGGGCATGTTGATGCCGAGGGCGAGGGTCTCGGTCGCGAACACGGCCTTGACCAGCCCGCGCACGAACAGCTCCTCGACGACCTCCTTGAAGGTCGGGAGCATGCCCGCGTGGTGCGCCGCTATGCCGCGCTCCAGGCCCTCCAGCCACTCGTAGTAGCCGAGGACGTGCAGGTCCTCGGCCGGGATGGAGGCGGTGCGCTCCTCGACCAGGTCGCGGACCTTGGCCCGCGCCTCCTCGTCGTTGAGCCGCAGGCCCGCGAACAGGCACTGCTGCACCGCGGCCTCGCAGGCGGCGCGGCTGAAGATGAAGGTGATGGCGGGCAGCAGGCCCTCGGAGTCCAGCCGCTCGATGACCTCCGGCCGGCTCGGCGTCCACACCCGCGAGCGCTGTCTGCGCTCCCGCTCACGGTCGGCCTCCCGCATGTTGTTGCGCCCCCGCCGGCGGTCACCCCAGGACGGGCGGCTCGCCTCCAGCCGGGCCATGCGGGTGAGGTCGGGGTTGACGGCCTTCTTGCGGCCCTCCCCCTCCTCGAACAGGTCGTAGATCCGGCGGCCGGCCAGTACGTGCTGGAACAGCGGGACGGGCCGGTGCTCGGAGACGATCACCTCGGTGTCGCCGCGGACGGTGTCCAGCCAGTCGCCGAACTCCTCCGCGTTCGACACGGTCGCGGAGAGGGAGACCAGCGTCACCGACTCCGGGAGGTGGATGATCACTTCCTCCCACACCGCGCCGCGGAAGCGGTCGGAGAGGTAGTGCACCTCGTCCATCACCACGTAGCCGAGGCCGAGCAGCGTCTGCGAGCCCGCGTACAGCATGTTCCGCAGGACCTCCGTGGTCATCACGACCACGGGGGCGTCGGAGTTGACGCTGTTGTCACCGGTGAGCAGGCCCACCTTGCCGGAGCCGTAGCGGCGGCTCAGATCGGCGTACTTCTGGTTCGACAGCGCCTTGATGGGGGTCGTGTAGAAGCACTTCTTGCCCTGCTGGAGGGCGAGGTGGACGGCGAACTCGCCGACGATCGTCTTGCCGGATCCGGTGGGGGCGGCGACCAGGACGCCCTTCCCCGCCTCCAGGGCCTGGCAGGCCTCGATCTGGAACGGGTCGAGGCCGAAGTCGTACATCTCGCGGAAGGAGGCGAGCGAGGTGGCCTGCTCGGCAGCGCGCCTGCGTGCTGCCGCGTACCGCTCGGCCGGTGAGAGATCCTCTGTCATCGTGCTTTCGAGCGTACCGGGCCGCACCGACAACAGGACGATCATTATCCGGATCGGCCGCGTGAGGTGGGAGAACGCCGGGGAACGCCCCTACGGACCGACCACGCGGACCGCCCCCGGCACGCAGTGCGCGGTCAGTGGCAGTGCTCCCACCAGTTCCCCGTCCGCGTAGCCGGTGACGTCCTCGGCGACCAGTTCCACACGCGCGGCCCGCAGCACCGTCACCACCGGATGGTCGACGTGCGTCCCCCGGTAGACCCGCGGGAACACCCGCAGCAGCGTGGCCCGGCTGCACTCGCCCACCACCGTGATGTCGAACAGCCCGTCGGTGAGGTCCGCCCCGGGGCAGATCCGCATGCCGCCGCCGTACGAGGGCCCGTTCCCGACCGCCACCAGCGTCGCCTCCACCTCACGGACCTCGCCCCCGTCCAGGGTGATCCGGTACGGCAGCGGCCGGAAGGCGGCCAGCTCGGCGACCATCGCCACGTCGTACTTGAAGCGTCCGAGCGGCGCGCGCATCCGGTTGCCGCGGTCGTTGACCCGGGAGTCGAAACCGGAGGCGAGCACGGCACCGAACCACCGGTCACCGATCCGGCCCAGGTCGATGTCGCGGACCCGGCCGCTCTTGAGGGCGTCGGCGATCATCCGGCCGGCCGCGGCCGGTTCCCGCAGCGGCATGCCGAGCGCGCGGGCGAAGTCGTTGCCGGTCCCCGCGGCCACCAGGCCGAACGGGGTACCGGTGCCGACGACGGCCTGCAGGGCGAGGTTGGCCATGCCGTCGCCGCCGACGGCGATCAGGGCTCCGGTCCCCTCCTCCACGGCGGCACGCGCCCGGGACAGCGCGTCCGTGGGGTCGTCGCCGGTCACGGTGCGGACCTGGAAGCCGGCGTCCCGCAACGCGGCGGCGGCCGGACGCGCCGCGCGGGCGCCCCGGCCGCCGCCCGCGGTGGGGTTCACGAAGAGGGTGATCTCGCTGGTCACGGGAGCGACCCTACGAGTTCCCGGGCCGTCCTCAGGTCACGTCGTCATAACCGTTGACCCGGTCCCTGGTCGTCTGCTCGGGCAGCGCCTTGACCGGTTCCGCCGGTTCGACGTCCTCCGGGGTCAGGTCCAGCTCGGAGGCCTCGTCGTCGGCGAGTCCCTCGGACTCCCGGCGGGCCCGCCGTCTGTCGTTCAGCAGGGAGAAGCCCACGGCGAAGAAGAACAGGACGATGATCGGCACGGACAGCGCGAGCATGCCCACCGGGTCGGTGGTGGGCGTCGCGACCGCGCCGAAGACGAAGACACCCATGACGACACCACGCCACCAGCCGAGCATCCGGCGGCCGGAGACGATGCCGACCATGTTCAGCATGACCAGCAGCAGCGGGAGCTCGAAGGCCAGCCCGAAGACCAGCACCATGCGGATGGTGAAGTCGAGCACCTCGTCGAGCGACAGGATGTTCGCCGATCCCCCGGGCGTGAGGCTCAGCAGCACCTTGATGCTGACGGGAAGGATCACGTACGACAGCAGGGCGCCGCCGGCGAACAGCGGCACGGCGGCCGAGACGAAGACGTAGGTGTACTTCTTCTCGTGCTTGTGGAGTCCGGGCGCGACGAAGGCCCACAGCTGGTAGAGCCACACCGGACTGGAGACGACCAGGCCGGCCATCAGGCTCACCTTGATCGTCGTGGTGAACGGCGACGTCAGCGTGTTGAACGACACGATGGCGCAGTTGCCGCCGTCACTGTTCGTCAGGCTGTCGCACTTCGGCACCGGCTCCGCGAGGAACTGCATGAGCTGCTCGCTGTAGAACGCGGCGACGATCGACACCACGACGATCGCGAGCACGGCCTTGGCCAGGCGGTTGCGCAGCTCGCGCAGGTGATCCACGAGCGGCATCCGCCCCTCGGGGTCCCTCTCCTGTTGGCGGGCAGACTTGAGCAACCCACGTTCCCATCTCGTGCAGCGGGCCGGAGGTCACCGGCCCTGCGTCAGCGCTTGGTCGTGTCCGTCGGCTCCGTGACCGGGCGGGAGCTGGTCACGTCGCCGGGGGCGGCCTGGATGGTGCGCTGCGCCGGGGGCTGCTCGCCGGTGGCCGGCGGGTCGGCCGGAGCGGAGGACTTGTTGTCCTCCTTCATCGCCTTCGCCTCGCTCTTCAGGATGCGGGCGGACTTGCCGAGCGACCGCGCCATGTCGGGAAGCTTCTTCGCACCGAACAGCAGGATGATGACGACGAGGATCAGAATGATCTCGGTAGGTCCGAGCCGTCCCATAAGTCTTTACCTTCTCACCGAGGCGGGTGGGTGGGTGGCTGTCCGACCGGTCGGACATGCGTCCGAAGGACGGTGCAGACAGCGATCGTAACGCCCAGAGGTAAACGTCCGGCAATCCCTGTGCGTACTCCCGTCCGCGGCCCGGGCCTCGTTATCCGGGCCGCGATCAGCAGCGTACCTGCCGGGGCCCGGACGGTGACAGGGCGGCGACGGCGTCCCGGCCGGACGGCGGGTGTGCCGGTCGACGTCACAGGGCCTCGGCGGACCGGGCCGTACTCGCGGCGGCGCGCTCCAGGTCCTCAGCCGCGCGGCCGATACGCCGGGCCGAGTCCGCGACCTGCCTGCCGAGGCGCTCCGCCTCGACGAAGACCCGGACGGCGAGCACTGCGAGCACCGACAGTCCCAGGAATCCCAGGGCGACGGCGAACATCGGCCAGAACATGACGACGAGCCTAGACGGTCGAGTGCAGCCGCAGGGTACGCACCCCGCCGCCGGTCAGCAGCTCCACGATCCGCTCCCCCGCCGGCTTGCGGACGGCCGCGCCGCACTCGGGGCAGGTGAAGGAGTAGAACGTGGTGCGGCTGCTGGCGCCGATCGCCAGCCGCAGCGCGCTCGCGGCGAGTTCGAAGCGTCCCCGGCAGTCCGGGCAGCCCGCCCGGAACATCACCGGGGCCACGCTCCTCATCCCGGCGAACGCGGACGCCGCCGTCATGCCCCGTGCCCCTGTGGTCGCCGACTCGCTCAAAGCACTCGCTCCTGCCTGTCGTCCTGCCCGGTCATCCGGCCGCCTCGACCCCGTCGTACGCCGCCAGCGCCTCACGGGCCGCCCGGCGGGCGCTCTCGGCCAGCTCCTGCGGTGCCACGATGCGGCCGTCCCGGCCGAGCCGCAGGGCCAGCCGTCTGAGCGACGCGGGGTCGGGGGTGCGCAGGGTGATACGGAGCCCGCCGTCGGGAAGCTCATCGGCGCTGTCGTGCGGGTAGTACTCGGCGACCCAACGGCCGCCCGGCCCGACCTCGACCACCACCTCCGGGTCCTCGGCCGCGGGCTGCACCAGTCCCTCGGACAGGTCGCGCAGCTCCACCTCGGGCGGCGCGGACGGCTCGTCGAGGATCTTGATCTCGGCGACCCGGTCGAGCCGGAAGGTGCGGCGCGCCTCGGAGCGGCGGCACCACGCCTCGACGTAGGTGTGGCCGACGCTGACCAGGCGGATGGGGTCGATCTCCCGCTCGGTGACCTCGTCGCGGGCCGGCGAGTAGTAGCGGATCCACAGTCGGCGGCGCTCGGCGATCGCCCGGTCGACGTCCGCGAAGACACCGCCCTCCGACTCGAAGGTCACCGACAGCCGGGAGCTGGCGCCCGCCGCCTCGCCGGCCGCGGTCTCCACCTTGGCGGTGGCCCGCAGCAGCGCCTGCCGGTCGCTCTCACGCAGCCCCGGCAGGGTGGCCACGGCGCGGGCGGCGACGAGCAGCGCGGTCGCCTCGTCGGCGGCCAGGCGCAGCGGCTCGGCCGCGTCGGCGCCCAGGGCGGCCGGGTTGTGCCACCAGATGCGCTCGCCGTCGGTGTCGATGTCCAGCAGGTCGCCGCCGCGGAAGCTGGTGCCGCACATGGGCAGCACGTCGAGGTCGGAGACCAGCTCGTCCTCGGTGATGCCGAAGGCACGCGCCACGTCCTCGATGCGGGCGCCGGGGCGCTCGCGCAGATACGTCACCAGGGAGAGCATCCGCCGGGTCTGGTCGATGGCGTTCACGGGCCTGACCGGTTTGCCTGCCACGTTCTTGTCCGCTCCCCCTCAGCCCTTGGCCACGGCACGCAGCCGGTCCACCACGTCGGCCCGCAGCTCGGCGGGCTCCACAACCACCACGTCGGGCCCGAACTCCACCAGCCAGGCGTCCAGGCCGTGCCCGTACGGAATCTCCAACTCGTCCCAGCCGTTCCCGAGTTCCCGGACCGAGGTGGCCTTGGCCCGGAGCGGGAAGCCGGCGTCGGAACGCAGCCGGATGCGCGCCGAGCGGTCGGCGGTCTCCCCCGCCCAGCTCGCCACGGTCTCCCGCACGGTGACGACGTCCGGCACCGGGACGGTGAACCGGCCGGCGCGCGAGCGCACCTTGCCGGTGATCCGGGAGAGCCGGAAGACCCGCTCGGCCCCGCGGTCGCGGTCCCAGCCGGCCAGGTACCAGTGGCCGCGCCAGCACTCCAGCGCCCACGGCTCGACGTGCCGCTGCTCGGGCTGGGCGGCGTTGGCCTTGCGGTAGTCGAAGATCACCGGCCGGCGGTCCCGGCAGGCGAGCATCAGCGGCTCGAACGCGGCCTCGTGCACCGGGATGCGCGGCTCCAGCGCGCCGTGCGCGCCGTACGGGTCGACGTCCTCGGGGAGTCCGGCCGCGCGCAGCTTCTGCAGGGCGCCGCTGGCCGCCCCGGCGAGCCGGGCCTGCTGCCACACCTTCGCGGCGAGCCCGAGGGCGGCGGCCTCCTCGGCGTCCAGGGTGATGGCCGGCAGCCGGTTGCTGTCCCGGCGGGCGAGGTAGCCCGTCTCGCCCTCGAGGTTCTCGACGGTCTCGATGACCAGTCCGAGTTCGCGCAGGTCGTCCTTGTCGCGCTCGAACATCCGGTTGAAGGAGTCGTCGGAGCCCGCTTCGAGGTATGCCTCGATGGACTCGCGCAGCTCGCGCTTGCTGAGCGGCCGGCGGGTCCCGAGCAGACACAGCGCCAGATTCATCAGCCGCTCGGCCTTGGCAATGGCCATCGACGCGCTTCGCCTCCCTATGGTGCTTACGACCGATGACCGTACCGCCCCGGAGTGGCGCGGTAAAAGCCGAGGGCCCATGCCCGGACAGGCATGGGCCCTCGGCGATCGACTCCGGTCGGATCAGACGCCGAGCAGGTCGACCACGAAGATCAGGGTCTCACCGGGCTGGATCGCCGGGGTGGGGCTCTGGTTGCCGTAGGCGAGGTGGGCGGGGATGGTCAGCTGGCGGCGGCCGCCGACCTTCATGCCCTGCACGCCCTGGTCCCAGCCCTTGATGACCCGGCCGCCGCCCAGCGGGAAGCGGAAGGGGGTGCCACGGTTCCAGCTGGCGTCGAACTCCTCGCCGGTGCTGAAAGCGACGCCCACGTAGTGGACGGTGACGGTCTGGCCGGCCTTCGCCACCTCGCCGTCGCCCTCCCAGATGTCCTTGATCTCGAGGTCCGCCGGGGGCTCGCCGCCCGGGAAGTCGATCTCGGGCTTGTCGATGCTCACGTCTTACGCTCCTGCTTGTCTGCGGAAAGGCGAACACGCACAGTCTTGCATCCCGGCGGGGCTCACAGCTTCGCGAGGATGTCCACGGAGAAGACCAGCGTGGAGTCCTTCTTGATCTCGCTGCCCTGCGGCGGGTTGTCGCCGTAGCCCAGCTCCGGCGGGATGACGATCAGGACGCGGCTGCCGACCTTCTTGCCGGTCAGGCCCTGCGCCCAGCCCTTGACGACCTGCTGCAGCGAGAACGACGTCAGCTGGCCCCGGCCGTACGTGGAGTCGAACTCCTTGCCGCCGTCCCACAGCACGCCCTTGTACTGCACCAGGACGCTGTCCTCCGCGCCGACCTTCTCGCCGTCGCCCTCGATGACGTAGTTCGCCACGAGCTTCTTCGGCGGGTCGCTGTCGGGCACCTCGATGGAGGGTGCCTTGCCGTCGGTGTTGGTGCCGACCTTGGGCAGGTCGATGTTGTCCTGGGCGACGTCGGTGCCCTTGGCGGAGCTCTTGGCGTTGAACGTGTCCCGCACGTCGATCACGAACACCAGCGTGTCGGTGCCCTTGATGCCCGCCTGCGCGTTGCCCTGCTCGCCGTAGCCCCAGGTCGGCGGGATGGCCGTCTGGACGCGGCTGCCGGTCTTCTTGCCGACGAGCGCGTAACGCCAGCCGTCGATGATCGTGCCCTGGGCGAGCTGGATGGCCAGCGGGGTCCCGCGGTCGTAGGAGTTGTCGAACACCTTCGCGGTGCTCCACACCTGGCCCAGGTAGTCGGCGACGATGAAGTCGTTCTCCGCGATCGTCCTGCCGCCGCCCGCGATGACCGTCTTGACCGCGAGGTCCTTGGAGGGCTCGCCGCTGCCCTTCGCGACGGTCGGCTTCTCACCGAACTTCGTCCCGGCCGTGATCGCCGGCAGCGGACCGTCGACGATCTTCGGCGAGGGGGCCGCCGACGTCTCGGGCTCCGAGGGCGAGGCGGTCTCGCTAGCCTTGCCGGAGTCGGACTTGTCGTCGCCGCACGCGGCGAGGGTGGCGAGCCCGGCGGGAACGGCGATGAGGAGTGAGCGTCGGCGCACGGTGGGGGCCTCGTAATCATCGATCTTGTGGATGGCGTGCGCGCAACTCTACGGCGTGAGAAGGGCGCCGCACGTGTAACGTACGGCGCCCGTGTGACGTTCCGGGAGTTTCGGTGACTCCTGCGGAGACGTGCTTCTCACATGCCGGCGATCAGCTTCTCCACCCGCTCGTCGACCGAACGGAACGGGTCCTTGCACAACACGGTGCGCTGCGCCTGGTCGTTGAGCTTGAGGTGCACCCAGTCGACGGTGAAGTCACGGCGCTGCTCCTGGGCGCGCCGGATGAAGTCGCCCCGCAGCCGGGCCCGAGTGGTCTGCGGCGGGACGGACTTGCCCTCGAAGATCTTCAGGTCGTTGCAGATCCGGGCGGCTTGTCCCTTCTTCTCGAGCAGGTAGTACAGGCCACGACGGCGGTGGATGTCGTGGTAGGCGAGGTCTATCTGCGCGACCCGCGGGTGCGACATGGTCATGTTGTGCTTGGCGCGGTAGCGCTCGAGCAGCTTGTACTTCATGACCCAGTCGATCTCGGTGCCGATGCGGTCGAGGTCCTCGGCCTCGATCGCGTCCAGCGTGCGGCCCCACAGCTCCAGCACCTGGTCGACGGTGCCGGTGCGGATGCCGCGGCGCTCGCAGAAGTCCACCGCCTTCTCGTAGTACTCCCGCTGCACCTCCAGGGCGGAGGCCTCGCGGCCGCTGGCCAGGCGCACCTTGCGGCGGCCGGTGATGTCGTGGCTGACCTCGCGGATCGCCCGGATCGGGTTCTCCAGGGTCAGGTCACGCATGACGGTGCCGGCCTCGATCATGCGCAGCACCAGGTCGGTGGCGCCGACCTTGAGCAGCATGGTCGTCTCGGACATGTTCGAGTCGCCGACGATGACGTGGAGCCGGCGGTAACGCTCGGCGTCCGCGTGCGGTTCGTCGCGGGTGTTGATGATCGGACGGGAGCGGGTCGTCGCCGAGGAGACGCCCTCCCAGATGTGCTCGGCGCGCTGGCTGACGCAGTACACGGCGCCGCGCGGCGTCTGCAGCACCTTGCCTGCCCCGCACAGCAGCTGCCTCGTCACCAGGAACGGGATGAGGATGTCCGCGAGCCGGGAGAACTCCCCGTGCCGGGCGACGAGATAGTTCTCGTGACACCCGTAGGAGTTGCCGGCCGAGTCGGTGTTGTTCTTGAAGAGGTAGACGTCGCCCGCGATTCCCTCCTCGTGCAGGCGTCGTTCGGCGTCCACCAGGAGTCCTTCGAGAATGCGCTCGCCGGCCTTGTCGTGGGTGACCAGTTCGGTCACGTTGTCACATTCCGGCGTTGCGTATTCCGGATGTGACCCCACGTCGAGATAGAGGCGGGCGCCGTTCCGCAGAAAGACATTGCTGCTTCGGCCCCATGACACGACACGGCGGAAGAGGTACCGCGCCACCTCGTCAGGCGACAGGCGGCGCTGTCCCCTGAACGTGCACGTGACGCCGTACTCGTTCTCCAGCCCGAAAATGCGGCGGTCCATGAGGGAACATTACGCCCGATCCCCCGAACTGAAACGAGGTTCGGGGGCACGGTTCGGATCATTTTCCGAACCGGCCGCGATCACCGCCGTCTTGGCCGGAACTGCCAATACCCGTCCTGTGGCGATCAAAACCAGCAGCGACACGCCGCCCGCCGCACCCGGTACGGCGAAGCCCCACAGAGGGCCGCCCGCCTCGACCACCGGGCCGGTCACACCGGTCCCGAGCGACGCGCCGACGGTGAACGTGGTCACCAGCCAGGAGAACGCCTCGGTGACCGTGCCGCGCGGGGCGTGCCGGTCCACCAGCACGAAGGCGCAGGCGATCGCCGGGGCCAGGAACAGACCGGCGACCACCGTCAGCAACGTCATGGCCACCGGGCCGGGCGTCAGCATCAGCGGCAGGTAGCACAGGGCCAGCAACGCCACGATCACCTGGAGCCGCCGGGCGGGCTCCCCGGCCCACTGCCGCGCCCCGTAGGCCATGCCGCCGATCAGGGCACCCAGACCGATCGCCGCCATCAGCCAGCCGTACACGGCGTCCCCGCCGTTCTCGTCCGCGTAGGTCACGGCGGCCACGGTGATGGACCCCAGGGCCATGCCCACGGCCAGGAAGGCACCCAGCAGCGCCAGCAGCCCCGGCGAGCGCAGTGCGCCCAGCCAGTGCGCCTCACGCGGCGCCGACCGCCAGGCCCGCGAGGGCGGCGAGACGACGACGGAGAGAGCCCCCAGCACACCGATGGCGTTGAGGACCAGCAGCGCGGCCTGGGCCGACCACAGGGAGGTGCACACCGTCACGAGCAGCGGCCCGACGGTGAACATCACCTCCTGGGCCACGGCGTCCATCGCGTACGCCCGGTGCACGTGCTCCTCCTTGGGGAGCACGGTGGACCACAGGGCCCGCAGCCCGCCCTCCAGCGGCGGAGTGAACAGCCCCGCCAGGGCGACGGCGCCGTAGGCCACGACCAGCGACCCGGTCCCCGCGAAGGCGAACACGGCCATGGCCGCCGCGGACAGCAGCGCGGCCGGCAACTGCACCCGGGGCTGCCCCTTCAGGTCGACCAGCCGCCCGAGCACCGGCTGCCCCACGGCGTTGGCCACGCCGTACACGGCGGCGAGCGCGCCGGCCAGGCTGTACGTCCCGCCCTCCGCGCGCACGAACAGCACGACGGCGATGGCGGCGGTCGCGTTCGGCAGTCGCCCCACGAGCGTGCCCACGAGCAGCCGGGTGGCGTGCCGTGCCCGGAGGATCTCCAGGTATCCCGTCGCCATGCCGGCTCCTCCCAGGGAAGTTTTACGTATAACTAAGCCCTCCATACGTACCATGACCGCTGTTCACCAGTCCAGACGAAGGAGCGACGGTGCCCAGAGTCAGCGTCCGCCCCACGAGCCGGGACGTCGCCCGGGCCGCAGGCGTCTCCCAGGCCGCGGTCTCGCTGGTCCTGGGCGACAAGTGGCGCGGCCGGGTCTCCGAGACCACGGCTGAACGCGTCCGCGAGGCCGCCCGCACGCTCGGCTACCGCCCCAACCTCGCGGCCCGCAATCTGCGGCTGGGCCGTACGCGCACGGTGCTTCTGGTCGTCCCCGCCCTGACCACGGAGTTCTTCGCGGGCGTCTACACCGGCGCGGCGCGCGTCGCCTCCCGCCACGGCTTCGGCGTGGTGCTCTACCCCTCCCCCGAGGGCATCGGTCCGGCCCGTGACCCGTTCGCGTCCGCCCAGGCGGCGCTGGACGGCGTCATCGCCTCCTCCATGGCCGCGGAGGCCCTGACCGCGATCCGGGGCGACCAGCTGCCCCTGGTCATGCTGGACAGCGATCCGGCGGCGGGCGGGGCGACGGTGAACCTGGACATCGCCGACGGGGTCCGTCAGGTCACGGACCATCTCCTCGGCCTGGGCCACCGCCGCTTCCTGCACCTGGCGGCGGAGGTCCCGTCCTGGACCTTCGAGGTCCGCGCACGGGAGCTTCAGGCGCGGCTCGGCCGCGTGCCGGGCACGTCTCTGCGCACGGCACGCTCGCCGATCACCATCAAGGGGGCGGAGCCGGCCGCGGAGGCCGCGCTGACCTCCGGGGACCGGGTGACGGCGGTCGTCTGCGACGACGACCAGCTGGCGGCGGGCGTCTACAAGGCCGCCCGGCGTCTGGGACTGCGCGTCCCGGCGGATCTTTCCGTCACCGGAATGGACGACCTGGCGCTCGCCACGGCGATCGACCCGGAACTGACGACTGTCCGCCTGGACGCCGAACTCTTCGGCGAACGGGGCATGCAGGCGCTGCTGGCCGTCCTGAACGGCGAGAACCCTCCCTCGGGGGACATCCCGGTCCACCTGGAGGTCCGGGGCTCCACCACCCGGGTCCCTTAGCCCACCCGCGGTACGGCTTTCACACCCCGGCGCCCTGAAACGTACGGGCGCGGGTGCGCGGGGCGTGCTCCCGCACCCCGACGCCCGAAACGCACCGGCGCGGATGCGGGCCGGGGGGTGTTCGCGCAGCCCGGCGCTCACGAGGTGCCGCCGCGCCCACCCGTGCCGCCCCAGGCGGCACGACTGAGCGCAGTGGGCCGGCACGACTACCCGCACTGGGCGGCAGTCGCGCTGCGAGCGGCGGAGGGCGATGGTCGCCAGGCTGTCGGTGTGGTCGCCACGGTGTCGGTGTGGTCGCCACGGCGGGGAGGGGGCGGGGTGGGGGCGGTCGCCCGCAGCGGCTGGCGCGTCCGCGCCGTTCACCACCCAGCGGGCTCCGTCGCGCCAGACCGAGGACGACCGCCCCCACCCCGCCCCGCACCACCACACCCATCGTGGGCGCTACACCAGCCCCCACGGCCCGCAACCCTGCGCCGCAGGCATCAGACCTCAACCCCCACCGCGCCGCACCTCACCCCACCGCGCCGCCCCGCGCTTCAACATGTGCGGAGGACTACTCCACGTCCCCGCCGGACTCCGCCGACGGAGGCGTCTCCGCGCCGCCGCCCGCCTCCAGCAGCCGCACCAACTGCCGCCCCTCGATCCGCTTGAACTTCCGCTTCTGCGGCCGCGTCCGGTCCAGCACCGCCACCTCCAGCCGCTCCGCGGGAATCTCCCGCTCACTGCCGTTGGTGTCCCGGGACAGCGACTGCACCGCCAGCCTCAGCGCCTCCGCCAGCGTCATCCCGTCCCGGTGCCGCTGGTCGAGGTACCCGCTGATCTGCTCCGCGTTGCCCCCCACCGCCACCGAGCCGTGCTCGTCGACGATCGACCCGTCGTGCGGCAGCCGGTAGATCTGGTCGCCCTCCGCGGTCTCCCCGACCTCGGCCACCACCAGCTCCACCTCGTACGGCTTCTCCCCCACGCTGGAGAAGATCGTGCCCAGCGTCTGGGCGTACACGTTCGCCAGACCCCGGGCGGTCACATCGTCACGGTCGTAGGTGTAACCGCGCAGATCCGCGTACCGCACACCACCGATCCGCAGATTCTCGTACTCGTTGTACTTGCCCGCCGCGGCGAACCCGATCCGGTCGTAGATCTCGCTGAACTTGTGCAGCGCACGGGACGGGTTCTCACCGACGAACACGATCCCGTCGGCGTACTGCAGCACGACCAGGCTGCGGCCACGGGCAATGCCCTTACGGGCGTACTCCGCCCGGTCGGCCATCGCCTGCTGAGGTGAGACATAGAACGGCGTCGACACCGGTTACCCGTCCCTTTCTGTAGAAGTCACTGGATCACCCTGAACTACAGCAGCGAGGCCCGCGGCCCGTCCGGCTGCTCCAGCCGCCGCTCCAGCACGGACCGGGCGACGTCGGACGCCTCGTCCTCGGTGAGCCGGCGGTAACCGCCCTCGGTGATCACGGTGACGATCGGATAGATCCGGCGGGCGACATCGGGACCGCCGGTCGCCGAGTCGTCGTCTGCCGCGTCGTACAGCGCCTGGACCACCAGCGTGGTGGCCTCGGCCTCGCTCAGGTCGTCCCGGAACAGCTTCTTCATCGCACCGCGCGCGAAGATGGATCCGCTGCCGGTCGCGGCGTACCCGTGCTCCTCGGACCGCCCGCCCGTGACGTCGTAGGAGAAGATCCGTCCCTTCTCCCGGTCCACGTCGTACCCGGCGAACAGCGGGACCACGGCCAGCCCCTGCATGGCCATGCCCAGGTTCGAGCGGATCATCGTCGACAGCCGGTTCGCCTTGCCCTCCAGCGACAGCTGCGCGCCCTCGACCTTCTCGAAGTGCTCGAGCTCCAGCTGGAACAGCTTGACCATCTCGACGGCCAGACCGGCGGTACCGGCGATGCCGACCGCCGAGTACTCGTCGGCCGGGAACACCTTCTCGATGTCCCGCTGCGCGATCACGTTCCCCATGGTGGCCCGGCGGTCACCGGCGAGGACCACACCGCCCGGGAAGGTGACGGCGACGATGGTCGTGCCGTGCGGCGCCTCGATCACGCCCTGCACGGGCGGCAACGTCCTCCTGCCGGGCAGCAGCTCCGGCTGGTGATCGGAGAGGAAGTCCATGAAGGACGAGGAGCCCGGCGTCAGAAAGGCAGCCGGCAGACGCCCGGTGCCAGAAGTGTTGGCTTCCACGAAGTTCCTTCCAGGTAGGCAGCTGCCCGACGAACAGCGTCGGGATCATCTCCCAACTTGCCGATGGCCGAATTGCAGTTGAAGCACATTACGCCACGGACCCTACCCGCCCCACGGCAATGATCCACATTTCCGGCAACAGCTTCTGGAGCGACCGGGCCGCACGCCTCAGAGCCGAGCGAACGCCGCCCGCGGCCGGCCACCGGGCCGACCGCGAACAGCGCTCTTCCGTCCGCCGTGTCTCTCCTGCCGCGCGGCTGCCGAACCGGCACCGGCGAAGCCGGTGAGGCTACTCGCCGCCCTTCTGCACGAACGACCGCACGAAGTCCTCGGCATTGGCCTCGAGCACGTCGTCGATCTCGTCCAGGACGTCGTCCACGTCGTCGCTCAGCTTCTCGTGACGCTCCTTGAGGTCCTCGGAAGCCTCGGTCTCCGCCGCCTGCTCCTCGACCTCCTCGGTGGACCGCGTGGCCTTCTGCTGTCCGCCGCCGGTGTCCTTGGTCGCCATCACCCTCACCCCGCTCGGTTCGCCCGACACAGTTGCTGGTCAAGATCAGACCCTACAAGCCGGGTCCGACAATGCCCCCGCAGTTGCTCCAACGTACGGGGACCACCTCGATGATTCCCGGACGGGCGGTTTTCCACCCTGTCCGGCCGGTCCGTCCCGGATACCCGCAGGTACCCGCGCGACGGCGGCCCACCCCGGTCAGCCGCCGGACAGCACCCTGACCAGGTCTTCCGCCGTCCGGCAGCGGTCCAGGAGCGCCTTGACGTGATTACGCGTTCCGCGTAGCGGTTCCAGGGTTGGCACCCGCTGGAGCGAGTCCCGGCCCGGCAGATCGAAGATCACCGAGTCCCAGGAGGCCGCCGCCACGTCGTCCGCGTACTGCTCCAGGCACCGCCCGCGGAAGTACGCCCGGGTGTCCTCAGGCGGCGCCGTGCGAGCCCGCTCCACCTCGGCCTCGTCCAGCAGCCGCTTCATCCGTCCCCGGGCCACCAGACGGTTGTAGAGGCCCTTGTCGGGACGCACGTCGGCGTACTGGAGGTCGACCAGGTGCAGCCGGGCCGCGTCCCAGTCGAGGCCGTCCCGGCGCCGGTAGCCCTCCATGAGCTCCCGCTTGGCGACCCAGTCCAGCTCGCCGGCCAGGCTCATCGGGTCGTTCTCCAACCGGGTGAGCGTGTCCTCCCAACGGGTGAGGACGTCCCTGGTCTGCTCGTCCGCGTCGGCCCCGAAGCGTTCCTCCACGTACTTGCGGGCCAGCTCGTAGTACTCCATCTGGAGCTGCACAGCGGTCAGGGTCCGGCCACTACGGAGCGTGACCTGGTGCTTCAGTGAGGGATCGTGCGACACCTGGTGCAGCGTCCGCACCGGCTGGTCGACCGCGAGGTCCACCGCGATGAACCCGTCCTCGATCATCGACAGCACCAGCGCGGTCGTGCCGAGCTTGAGGTAGGTCGAGATCTCGGAGAGGTTGGCGTCGCCGATGATCACGTGCAGCCGCCGGTACTTCTCGGCGTCCGCGTGCGGCTCGTCGCGCGTGTTGATGATCGGGCGCTTCAGCGTGGTCTCGAGGCCCACCTCGACCTCGAAGTAGTCCGCGCGCTGGCTGATCTGGAAGCCGTGCTCGTGACCGTCCTGGCCGATGCCGACGCGGCCGGCGCCGGTGAAGACCTGCCGGGAGACGAAGAACGGCGTCAGATGGCGCACGATGTCCGAGAAGGGGGTCTCCCGCTTCATCAGGTAGTTCTCGTGCGTGCCGTAGGACGCGCCCTTGTTGTCGGTGTTGTTCTTGTACAGGTGGATGGGCTGGGCGCCGGGAAGCTGCGCTGCCCGCTCCGCGGCCTCCGCCATGATCCGCTCGCCCGCCTTGTCCCAGAGCACCGCGTCCCGCGGGTTGGTGACCTCGGGGGCGCTGTACTCCGGATGGGCGTGGTCGACGTAGAGCCGCGCGCCGTTGGTCAGGATGACGTTGGCCAGACCGATGTCCTCGTCGGTGAGCTGGCTGGCGTCGGCCGTCTCCCGGGCGAGGTCGAAGCCTCGCGCGTCGCGCAGCGGATTCTCCTCCTCGAAGTCCCAGCGGGCCCGGCGGGCCCGGTGCATCGCCGCCGCGTAGGCGTTCACGATCTGGGACGAGGTGAGCATGGCATTGGCGTTGGGGTGGCCGGGGACGGAGATCCCGTACTCCGTCTCGATGCCCATTACTCGCCGTACGGTCATGCGGCCCTCCTTGCCCGGCGGCGCCCCCGGTCGGGGTCGCTGCTGTACCGCTGGCGCTCCGGTGCGTGTGCGGTGCCCGTCCCCGCACTGCGCGACTCGGCGGTACGGACGAGCCTAGAACGCCTTCGCCCTGGTGGGGAGATCATTTGCGTCATTGCTGTGCTCCAGCCGTGGCCCGAAAAGCAGTCGGCTGCGGGTACCCGACGTGGGCACCCGCAGCCGCCCTTGCTTTTACAGGTACTGACCGGTGTTCGCCACCGTGTCGATGGAGCGTCCGGTGTCCGCGCCCTGCTTTCCGGTGATGAGGGTGCGGATGTAAACAATCCGCTCGCCCTTCTTTCCGGAAATCCGGGCCCAGTCGTCCGGGTTGGTGGTGTTGGGCAGGTCCTCGTTCTCCTTGAACTCGTCCACGCAGGCCTGGAGGAGGTGGGAGACGCGCAGGCCCTTCTGGTTCTTCTCCAGGAAGTCCTTGATCGCCATCTTCTTGGCGCGGCCCACGATGTTCTCGATCATGGCACCGGAATTGAAGTCCTTGAAGTACAGGACTTCCTTGTCGCCATTGGCGTAGGTGACTTCCAGGAAGCGGTTCTCCTCGGATTCCGCGTACATCTGTTCCACGGCGGTCTGGATCATGCTCTGGACCGTCATGGCCTTGTCGCCGCCGTGCTCGGTGAGGTCGTCGCCGTGCAGCGGGAGGCGCTCGGTGAGGTACTTGCCGAAGATGTCCTTGGCCGCCTCGGCGTCCGGACGCTCGATCTTGATCTTCACGTCCAGCCGGCCGGGACGCAGGATGGCGGGGTCGATCATGTCCTCACGGTTGGAGGCGCCGATCACGACCACGTTCTGCAGGCCCTCCACGCCGTCGATCTCGGCGAGCAGCTGCGGGACGATGGTGTTCTCCACGTCCGAGCTGACACCGGAGCCACGGGTGCGGAAGAGGGACTCCATCTCGTCGAAGAAGACGATGACGGGGGTGCCCTCGCTGGCCTTCTCCCGCGCACGCTGGAAGACCAGGCGGATCTGCCGCTCGGTCTCACCGACGTACTTGTTCAGCAGCTCGGGGCCCTTGATGTTGAGGAAGAAGCTCTTGCCGGCGGCGACACCGGTGACTTCGGCGACCTTCTTGGCCAGCGAGTTCGCCACGGCCTTGGCGATCAGCGTCTTGCCGCATCCGGGGGGCCCGTACAACAGGACGCCCTTCGGCGGCCGCAGCTCGTGCTCCTTGAACAGGTCCGGGTAGAGGTAGGGGAGCTCGACCGCGTCCCGGATGGCCTCGATCTGGCCGCCGAGACCGCCGATCTGCTCGTAGCCGATGTCGGGGACTTCCTCGAGGACGAGTTCCTCGACCTCGCTCTTCGGGACCACCTCGTAGACGTAACCGGAGCGGGGCTCCAGCAGCAGGGCGTCGCCGGGGCGGATGGTGACGTCCAGCAGCGGCTCGGCGAGCCGCACCACCCGCTCCTCGTCGGTGTGCCCCAGCACAAGGGCGCGCTCGCCGTCCTCGAGGATCTCCTTGAGGGTGACGATCTCGCCCACGCGCTCGAATTGCATGGCCTCGACCACGTTGAGCGCTTCGTTGAGCATCACTTCCTGGCCGCGCCGGAGCTCTTCGAGCTCGACGCTCGGGCTGACGTTCACCCGCAGCTTGCGGCCGCCGGTGAAGATGTCGGCCGTGCCGTCCTCGTTCGCCGTGAGGAAGACACCGAAGCCGGCCGGGGGCTGGGCGAGCCGGTCGACCTCCTCCTTGAGGGCCACGATCTGGTCGCGGGCCTCGCGGAGTGTGCCTGCGAGTCGTTCGTTCTGGGCGGACACGCCGGCCAGATTGGTCTGCAGCTCGACGATCCGCTCTTCGAGAATTCTCGTGTGCCGCGGAGAGTCGGCGAGCTTGCGTCGCAGGACGGCGATCTCCTGCTCAAGGTAGGCGATCTGCCCGGCCGGGTCCTCGGACCCGCGTCCCGGGCGGATGCCGCGGTTCATGTCGTCGTCGTGGGCTGCCACGGTCCTCACCTCCTCCAAGGGGAGCTGGACGCTTCCAGACCCTACCTGGGCGGGTGTCGATTGAAACCCCTAGATCACAAAGACGGTCGGGGTGTGTCCGATCTTCACCCTTGCGCTCTCCCTCACGCCAGGGGAATACCCACCGAAGATGATCGGAACCCTGGCGGCGGTAGGGTCGAAGTGTTCAACACCCGTCAGAGCTGGCCGGATTCCCGTACGGCTCGGCGCAGTAAAACGGCAGGAGACACGATCGTGCAGCAGGAGGCCGCAGTCGCGGGCGAGGACCTGGAAGTCTGGATCGACCAGGATCTGTGTACCGGCGACGGCATCTGCGCCCAGTACGCGCCCGAGGTGTTCGAGCTGGACATCGACGGTCTCGCCTACGTGAAGAGCGGCGAGGACGAGCTGCTGCAGGACAAGGGCGCGACAACGCCCGTCCCGCTGCCGCTCCTCACGGACGTCATCGACTCCGCGAAGGAGTGCCCGGGCGAGTGCATCCACGTCCGCCGGGTTTCGGACAGCGTCGAGGTGTACGGCCCGGACGCCGGGTGACCGCCGTCGTACGTCGCGTCACAGGTGACTGACTCCTCACACGTCCGGGCGCACGCTCACCGCGCGCGCCCGCGTGCGGGTCACACGCTCCGGGCGTCGGCCGGCGCGGAGCGCACGAAAGCGCCGTTGTCCCAGCGCCACTTCACGGTCTCGCGGACGTCCGGGCAGCAACGGGGCACGTCGGTGGACGAGTAGCCCAGCAGCGTGGCGACGACGTCGCGGGCGCGCACGGCGAAGTCCTCGACGTTGGTGCGATCCTTGGGGTCGACGAGGGTGGCCACCACGCGCGGCCGCGTGCCGTCGGCCGCCTGGGTGAGGACGTACACGCCGTCGGGCGGGGTGCCCATCGGGGCGTCGCAGTGGACCGCCGCGACGGTCTCGGGGCGCCCGTCACCGTCGAGGTCGCCGGACGCCTGCTTCTTCACCACCACCTTGACGGGGCCGCAGTCGAGCGGGAACTCGACGTCGGCCGGGTCGGGCGGCAGCGCCTGCGCCGGGGCGTTCTTCGTGTGCGGGGCGCCCGGCGCGGCGGCGGTCGCGGGATCGGGCTGCAGGACGGAGGAGAGCGCCACGACACCGGCGACGGCCGTGGCGGTGGCCATCCAGTGGATGGGCCGGGCGTGCGTGTGGGCGAGCTCCGGTACGGCGGAAGACTGCACGAGGAGTGTCTCCTGTGAGGGCTGTGCCGGTGGGGGTGGCCAGCATCGTGCCACACGTCACAGGACGGAGGGAACGGCGGGGTCCGCACCGGCCGTGCGAAGCACCCGCGAGGCGCTGCCTTCCGGGGCCGGCCGCGACCGTACGTCAACGTGGCAGCGCCGTGGCGCAGTTCCCGGTGACGTCCGGGAACTGCGCCACGGCGCCGGAGCGTTGGTGAGGGTACGGACCGCGTCAGCGGCCGGCGCCTCCGTCGGCGTTGGGGCCGGCGTAGTCCTCGCCGTAGGCGCCCTTGGCCGGGCGGCGCCGGCGCATGGGCGGCTCGACGCCGTCGGCGAGCCGGCGGGCGGTGAGCAGGAAGCCGGTGTGGCCGATCATCCGGTGGTCCGGGCGGACGGCCAGGCCCTCGATGTGCCAGTTGCGGATCATCGTCTCCCAGGCGGTCGGCTCGTTGAAGCAGCCGATCTCCCGGATGGACTCGACGGTCCGGGCGAGCTGGGTGGTGGTGGCGACGTAGCAGCACAGGATGCCGCCGGGCACCAGCGCCTTGGAGACGGCGTCCAGGCACTCCCAGGGGGCGAGCATGTCGAGGATGACGCGGTCGACGTCGGCGTCGGACAGGTTGTCCTGGAGGTCACCGACGGTGAGCTGCCAGGCGGGGTGCGGGCCGCCGAAGTAGCGCTCCACGTTCTGCCGGGCGATGTCGGCGAAGTCCTCGCGGCGCTCGTAGGAGTGCAGCATGCCCTGGTCGCCGATGGCGCGCAGCAGGAAGCTGCTGAGCGAGCCGGAGCCCACGCCGGCCTCCACGACGCGCGCGCCGGGGAAGATGTCGGCGAAGGCGAGGATCTGCCCCGCGTCCTTCGGGTAGACGACGGCTGCCCCGCGGGGCATGGACAGGACGTAGTCGGGGAGCAGGGGGCGCAGCGCGAGGTAGGCGACGTTCCCGGTGGTGCGGACAACGCTGCCCTCGGGAGCACCGATCAGTTCGTCGTGGGGGAAGGAACCCTTGTGGGTGTGGAAATTCTTCCCGGCCTCGAGCGTGAACGTGTAGTGGCGGCCCTTGGGGTCGGTCAGCTGAACCTGGTCCCCGACCTTGAAGGGCCCGCGCCTGCGGGCGGCACCGGTCGGTTCGGACATGTGACCAGCCTACCGGTCCACGGAGGGCCCGCCGACCACGGCCGGTGCCCCGGGGCGCCCGGCTAGGAGGGGCGGGCCATGGCCTTGACGAAGGCCCGCTCCACGTCGGCTGCGGACAGCACGCCGTAGATCTCGCCGGTGTCCTCGACGACGAGGTACTCGGTGGCGGGCGTCGCGCGCAGGGCGTCCAGCAGGTCCTCGCCGGCCAGTTCCGCGGAGACGCGCATGCCGTCGGTGAGGTCCTGGGCGAGTCCGCCGACCGGCACCCAGGGCCTGCGGTGTTCCGGTACGCCGACGATCGCGGCCTCGCGGACCAGCGAGAGCGGCACGCCGTCGGTGTCGACGACGACCAGGGCGCGGGCGCCCGCGGCGTTGGCCCGGCGCAGCGCCTCGGAGAGGGGCGTGTCCGTCTCCACGGGGACCGCGCGGCGGGTGAGGGTGCGGGCGCGCAGCTCGGGCAGGTGTTCGCGCAGGCGGGCCATGCGCAGGCTGTTCCCGGCGCCGGTCCAGATGATCGCGGCGAGGATGGCCGCGAGCAGGGCGTCGAGGACGGTGTCCATGCCGACGTTGTCCACGGCGTCGGAGCCGAGCGCCCCGGACTGCGTGAGCAGCGGCAGGCCGATCAGCACGGAGACGGCGAGGGCGCGGCCCACCCAGGCGGCGGCGACGGTGCCGGTCATGGGCTTGCCGGTGATCGCCCAGACGACCGCGCGGAGCATCCGTCCGCCGTCCAGCGGGAGGCCGGGCAGCAGGTTGAAGACGGCCACGATGAGGTTGGACACCATCAGGCCGGCCAGCAGGACGCCGGGGACGCTGCTCGGGTCGACGGCCTGCAGGGCGAGGTAGAAGAGGCCGGAGAGCACCAGGGAGAGCAGCGGGCCGACGAAGGCCAGCACGAACTCTCTGCCGGGGGTCTCCGCCTCCTTCTCGATCTCGGAGACGCCGCCGAAGAACTGCAGCTGGATGCGGCGCACCGGGAGCTTGAAGCGGAGGGCCGCGACGGTGTGGGCGAGCTCGTGCACCAGCACGGAGGCGTAGAAGGCCACCGCGAAGAACAGGGAGACCAGGTAGCTGGCCGCGCCCAGCTCGGGCAGGACACGGTCGATCTGGCCGCCGAACACCCAGGTGATGAGGATCGCCACCAGGAACCAGCTCGGCGCCACGTACACGGGGACGCCGAAGGGCCGGCCCATCAGCAGGCCACCCCGCCGCCGCTCCTCGGGCCGCTGCGGCGCGGGTCCCTTGCCGCCGGAGTGGGCGAACGGCCGGTCGGCGTGCTCCGGCAGCTGTCCGCCTCCGTCGCCGGCGCCCCGCCCGGGGGATCCCGGGGCCCGCCCGTCGGGGGCGGTGGACGGACGGTCCGCCGGGGACTCCTGGTGCGGCTCGGCGCGCTCGTCCGGTCCGGCGGGGCCGGTGCCGGTGGTGTCATGCGCCGGTCCGCCCGCGGTGCCGCGGGGGTCCTCGGCCGCGGGGCCGGACGCCGGGGTGTCGCCGTCCTCAGTCGTAGGGCCGGACGCCGGGGTGTCGTCGTCCTCGGCCGCGGGCCCGGGAGCCGGGGTGCCGGGCCCGGCGGTGTGCGTCGGGTCGGGCGCCGGGGCGGCCGGGGTCGCGGGGGGTTCGCCGGCGGCGTGGGTGTCACCGGTGGCCGGGGCGTCGGGCCCGGTCTGCTCGGCCGACTCGTCGTTGCCGGGCCGCGGCCGTCCGCGCCCGCCGCTTACGTCCACCGGTGTCCCCTCGTTCGCTGCGTCTCCCGCGCCTGCCGGACGGGAGGTTCCTGGGTCGATGGTATGCGGCGTCCGCCGCCCGTTTCGCCCCGGCACCCCTCTCTCTACCCCCTCCTTCCGCTTCTCTCCCTCCGGTCACGCCGCGTTGTCGGTGCCGGGCCGTAAGGTCTGTGGTCATGGAGACGAGCACCGAGGGCACGACGCGGCCCGACAGCAGCCCGGCCGCGCCGGAGTCGCCGGCGGAGTCGCCGGCGGACACGGTCGTGGTGACCGGGACGCCCGCGGCACCGCCCGCCTCGCTGTCGCCCTCCCGTGCGAGTGACTTCATGCAGTGCCCGCTGCTGTACCGGTTCCGGGTGATCGACCGGCTGCCGGAGAAGCCGAGCGAGGCGGCGACCAGGGGCACGCTGGTGCACGCGGTGCTGGAGCGGCTGTTCGACGCGCCGGCCGCCGACCGTACGGTGCCGCGGGCGAAGTCGCTGATCCCCGGCCAGTGGGACCGGCTGCGCGAGAGCAGACCCGATGTCGCGGAGCTCTTCGCGGACGATCCCGAGGGCGAGCGCCTGGCGCGCTGGCTGACCCAGGCGGAGTCGCTGGTCGAGCGGTGGTTCACGCTGGAGGACCCGAGCCGGCTGGAGCCCGCCGAGCGCGAGCTGTTCGTGGAGGCGGAGCTGGAGTCCGGGCTGCGGCTGCGCGGCATCATCGACCGGGTGGACGTGGCACCCACCGGCGAGGTGCGGATCGTCGACTACAAGACCGGCAAGGCGCCTCGCCCGGAGTACGCCGAGGGCGCGCTGTTCCAGATGAAGTTCTACGCCCTCGTCGTGTGGCGGCTGAAGAAGGTGATCCCGCGCCGGCTGCAGCTGGTGTACCTGGGCAGCGGTGACGTGCTCACCTACGACCCGGTGCTCGCCGACCTGGAGCGGGTCGAGCGCAAGCTGCTGGCGTTGTGGGAGGCGATCCGGCTGGCGACCGAGACGGGGGACTGGCGGCCGCGGCCGACGAAGCTGTGCGGCTGGTGCGACCACCAGGAGCACTGCCCCGAGTTCGGCGGTACTCCCCCGCCCTATCCGCTGCCCCTGAGGGCGCCGGAATCCGGCGGGGCCGAGCAGGGCAGAATGGGGCCGGACTAGCGAAGGAGACTTACGTGGCCATCCGCGTCCTACTGGTCGACGACCAGCCGCTGCTGCGCACCGGGTTCCGGATGATTCTGGAGGCCGAGCAGGACCTCGCGGTCGTCGGCGAGGCCGGAGACGGCCTTCAGGCCCTGGACCAGGTACGGGCGCTGCAGCCCGACGTGGTCCTGATGGACATCCGTATGCCGCGGATGGACGGGGTGGAGGCCACCCGCCAGATCACCGGCCCGGAGCGGAACGGGCCGGCGAAGGTCCTGGTGCTGACGACGTTCGACCTCGACGAGTACGTGGTGGAGGCGCTGAAGGCCGGGGCGAGCGGCTTCCTGCTCAAGGACGCCCCGGCCAACGAGCTGGTGCAGGCGATCCGTGTGGTGGCCGCCGGTGAGGCGATGCTCGCCCCGAGCATCACGCGCCGACTGCTGGACAAATACGCCACGCATCTGCCGTCCGGCGAGGAGCCGGTGCCGGACACCCTGCACACGCTGACCGACCGCGAGGTCGAAGTGCTGAAGCTGGTGGCGCGCGGGCTGTCCAACGCGGAGATCGCCGCCGACCTGTTCGTCAGCGAGACCACCGTGAAGACGCACGTCGGTCATGTGCTGACCAAGCTGGGACTGCGCGACCGGGTGCAGGCCGCGGTGTACGCGTACGAGAGCGGGCTGGTGCGTCCCGGCGCCCAGTAGCGCGCGGGTCGCCGTGCATGACGTGGGGGAGCCCTCCCGGCCGGGAGGGCTCCCCCACGTCATGCACGGACGGGTCAGCCCTTGCTGAGCTCCCAGAACCGGAAGACGGTCGAGGCGTCGAGGCAGTACTCCAGGCCGTAGACGCGCTCCTGGACGACCGCGTACTGCTTGCCCTGCCAGACCGGCAGGAGGGGGATGTCCTCGGCGACCTGGTTCTGGATCCGCTCGAACTCCTTGTCGGTGGAGCCGCGGTCGCTCTCGGCGGCGGTGTGCGGCAGGAGCGTCTTGGTGATGGCGCCGGGGTCGTAGTCGTTGTCCAGGACGTTGCCCTCGCCGAAGAAGGGGCCGGTGAAGTTGTCGGCGTCCGGGTAGTCGGGCACCCAGCCCTTGACGTAGACCCCGTACTTGCCGGCCGCGATGTCCTTCTCGTACTGGGCGAACTCGACGGACTTGACGTCGGCGTCGAACAGCCCGCTGGCGTTGAGCTGCTTGGCGATCGCCTCGAGCTCCTGATCGGTGGCCGGGCCGTAGCGGGCCGGGGTGGACCAGAGGGTCAGCTTCACCTTGTCGGTGATGCCCTCGTTCCGCAGCGCCGCCTCGGCCTTGGCCTTGGACGGGCGGGCGCCGTAGATGTCGAAGAAGGCCGTGTTGTGACCGGCGACGCCGGCCGGGATGATCGAGTACAGCGGGGTGGCCGTGTTGCGGTAGACGTCGTGCATCAGGGCGTCGCGGTCCAGCAGGTGGGCGATGGCCTTGCGGACACCGAGCCGGCCGGCTACGGGGTCGTCCATGTTGAAGACCAGGTGCTGCACCTCGGCGCTGCTGCCCTCGACGACCTCGATGCCGCCGTCGCCGCGGTCGGCCTCTTCGATGTCGTTGATGGCCTGGGCGGTGAGGCCGCGGTAGGCGATGTCGACCTCGCCCTTCTCCAGCGCCTTCTTCAGCCCGTTCTGGTCGCCGTGGAAGAACGACAGGGTGACGCCGGAGTTCTTGGTCTCGGCGGAGCCGCTGTAGTGCTCGTTGACGGAGAACACGGCCTTGTTGTCGTCGAACGAGTCCAGCTTGTACGGGCCGGAGCCGACCGCCTTGCCGTCCTCGCGCAGACCGTTCGCGTCGTACTCGCGGTGGTTGACGATGGCGCCGGCACCGGAGGCGATCTTGCTGGGGAAGGTCGCGTCGGCCGTGTTGAGCGTGAAGACGACCGTCTTCTCGTCGGGGGTGTCGACCTTCTCCAGGGTGGAGAACATGACCGCGGGACCGTCGGGGTCGTCGATCTTCAGCGTGCGGTCGAAGGAGAACTTCACGTCTTCCGAGGTGAGCGCGTCGCCGTTGCTGAACTTCAGCCCGTCGCGCAGCGTGCAGCGGAAGACCTTGGTGGAGGTGTCGGTGAACTCGCAGCTCTCGGCGGCGTCCGGCTGCGGTTCGGTGCCGCCCTTGGGGAAGCCCAGGAGCGACTGGAAGACGTTGTTGAAGAGCAGCCAGGACCCGGGGTCGTAGCCGGAGGCGGGGTCGGTGGCGAGGACGTCGTCGGACATGCCGACCGCGATCTTGTTGCCGTTCGAGCTCGCGCCCCCGTCGTCGGAGCCGCAGCCGGTGAGCAGGCCGGAGGCCAGCCCTGCCACGAGGGGCAGGACCGGCCACTGGTGGCGCAGGTTCACGAGTGATGCCTTGTCGTTCCGTGGGTCCGGAACAGGGCACCCGGATCCCTGCCTACAGGTAGGTCAGCCGCTGACTCCGCGTCCGAGCTCCCAGAGCTGGAGCGTCGAGGAGGAGTTGAGCGCGTACGCCGTACCGGTGATGTCGTCACGGGCGGCGAGGTACTGCTTGCCCTGCCACAGCGGCAGGAGGGGGACGTCCTCGGCGACGATGTCCTGGATGTCCGTGAACGCGTTCGAGGCCGCGAGCCGGTCGGCCTGGCGGCGCGACTCGGGGATCAGGTCCTTGCGGACCTCGGTGTTCACGTAGGGCGAGTTGAGGAAGTTGTCCTCGTCGAGGAAGGGCGCGACGAAGGCGTCGGCGTCCGGGTAGTCCGGGAACCAGCCCATGCCGTAGACGTCGTACTTGCCCTTCTGGCCGGCCGGACGGAACTTGTCCCAGGTGGCGCCCGCGGTGTCCGTCTGGAACAGGCCGCTGTCGTTGAGCTGCTTGCTGAGCTGCTCGAACTCGGCCTTGGTGGCAGGACCGTAGTGGTCGGTCGTGTAGTGCAGCGTGAGCTTCACCGGGGTGTCGATGTCGGCGTCCTGGAGCAGCTCGCGGGCCTTGGCCACGTCCGGGTCGCCGTACCTGTTGAAGAACGCGTTGGAGTGGCCGGTGACGCCGGCGGGCACCAGGGAGAACAGCGGTTCGGCCTGGCTGCCGTAGACCTTGGCGACGAGCTCGTCGCGGTTGATCACCTGGGCCATCGCCTGGCGGACGGCCTTGTCCTTCACCGTCTCGGCCTTGGTGTTGAAGGCCAGGTAGCGGATCTCGAGACCCGGGGACTCCACCAGTTCGACGTCGCCGTCGGAGGCGGTGGACAGGTCCTGGATCTGCTGCGGCGACATGCTGCGGCTGGCGACGTCGATGTCGCCCTTCTCCAGCGCGTCACCCATGGACTCGGCGCTGTCGAAGGCCGCGAGTTCGACCTTGTCGTTCTTCACCTCGAGAACGCCCTTGTACGAGGGGTTCTTGGTGAAGGTGGCCTTGACCAGGACGCCGTCCTTGACCTCGCTCTTCATCGTGTACGGGCCGGAGCCGTCCACGTCGAAGCCCTCGCGCAGCTTGTCCTTGGCGTAGTCGTCCTGGTTGACGATGCCCGCGACCGGGGTGGACAGCTTGTACGGGAAGGTGGCGTCGGCCGCCTTGAGGTGGAAGATCACCTCGCGGTCGCCCTGCGTCTCGACGGTGTCGACGGTGGACAGCAGCGCGAAGACACCGCTGTCGCCTTCGAGGGAGATGGCGCGGTCGATCGAGTACTTCACGTCCTGCGCGGTGATCGGGTCGCCGTTCGAGAACTTCAGCCCGTCACGCAGGGTGCAGCTGTACCGCTCGTTGCCGGCGTCCGTGAAGCCGCAGGACTGGGCGGCCTCGGGCACCGGCTCGCCGTCACCGCGGGGCTGCACCATGAGGGTCTGCACGGTCTGCCGCAGGATGTTCCAGGTGCCGACGTCGTAGGCCCAGGCGGGGTCGAGGGGCGCGAGGCCCTCTTCCTCGGAGGCGGTGAACCGGTCCGTGGTGCCCACGACGATCGCGTCGCCGTCGCCGCTGCCGCTCTCCGTGTCACCACAGGCGGCGAGCACCGGCGCGAGCAGGCCCATCGCGGCCGCCAGCACCAAAGTCTTGCGGTTCATGCTCGAGTTTCTCCAGGACGTGTCGACTCCGAGCGATCCGGCATGCAGGGGTGACGCAGCGGATCGCAGGGAGGGGTGAGCTTCTCGCGACGACACTAGTCCGCGCCCGCAGGAGGGTTCGCGGCGCCCGGAGTTGGGTCCTCATCACGCAGTGGAACCAGGTGTGAACGGACCGACAGGGATGACCGGGGAAGGATTGGTGCAGCTTCCCACCAATCGGGACACAGCGGCGCGCCGGTGATCTCCGAAATCGGGTGGGATGCACGCCCGGACATCGTTGCCAACGCGTGCGCATGTGGTGAAGATCACATGTGAAAAGGGGTGCGGCGGCCCTCGAAGACGACCGCCGGCGACCGGAACGCATGCGTGCGGCGCGGGCGTCCGGCCCCGGGGAGGGGCGCCGCGCATGCCGGCTCCGGCGCCTTCGCACGCTGGGTGAACGACTAGCGCAGGTCCGTCATCAGTCCGTGCAGGAAGGCCAGGTCAACGGCGTCGAGCGAGGAGACCACCGCGCGCCGGGCGGCCGGGGTGATGGGACCCACCGACGGCACCGCGACGACCTGGCACCCGGCGGCCTCGGCGGAGGTGACACCGGTGACCGTGTCCTCGATCACGGCGCACCGCACCGGGTCGGCGCCCAGTCCGGCGGCGGCCGCGAGGTAGGGGTCGGGGTGCGGCTTGGTGCGCGGCACCTCGTCGCCGGCGACGGACAGGGCGAAGTACTCACGGCCCAGGATGGGCAGCACCCGGTCGATGATGCGCCGGTGCGAGGCGGAGACGAGCGCCGTCGGGATCTCGTGCTCGGCCAGCTCGGCGAGCAGCCGTGCGGCGCCCGGCATCAGCGGCAGGGCGTGGTCGATGCGGCTCTCGAAGCCGTCGTTGAGCAGCACCGTGAGTTCGTCGAGCCCGATGTCGGCACCGGTCGCCTCGATGAGAAAGCCCGCGCTGCGGGTCATGGGACCGCCGACCACGACGTGCCGCCAGGCCTCGTCGAGGGTGTGGCCGAGGGAGGCGAAGACCTCCACCTCGACGTCCCACCAGAAGCCCTCGGTGTCCACCAGGGTGCCGTCCATGTCCAGGAGCACCGCCTGGAGTGCCGAGCCTTGGGCCGTAAGTGTTCCGAGCGCGGGGACCGTACTGGTCATCCACATACCTCCTTGAGGGACGATCAGGCCGGTTCCCACGAAGGGAACCGGCCTGCGGTGGACCGACCAGTGTACGTCGTGCGCGTCGGACATGCCTGGTGTGACCGCTGGGGGCACCGGCGGGGGCCGGTCAGCGGGCGTTGAAGTACTTCGCCTCGGGGTGGTGGATCACGATGGCGTCGGTGGACTGCTCGGGGTGCAGCTGGAACTCCTCGGAGAGCTGCACGCCGATGCGCTCCGGCTGGAGCAGGTCGGCGATCTTGGCGCGGTCCTCCAGGTCCGGGCAGGCGCCGTAGCCGAGGGAGAAGCGCGCGCCGCGGTACTTCAGGGCGAACATGTCCTCCATCACGGCCGGGTCCTCGCCCGCGAAACCGAGCTCGGAGCGCACCCGGGCGTGCCAGTACTCGGCGAGCGCCTCGGCCAGCTGCACGGACAGGCCGTGCAGCTCCAGGTAGTCCCGGTAGGCGTTGGCCTCGAACATCCGGGCGGTCTCCGCGCCGATGCGGGAGCCGACGGTGACCACCTGGAGGCCGACGACGTCGGTCTCGCCGGACTCCTCCGGGCGGAAGAAGTCCGCCAGGCAGAGCCTGCGGCCACGGCGCTGGCGCGGGAAGGTGAACCGGGTGCGTTCGTTGCCCTGCTCGTCGAGGATGATCAGGTCGTCGTCCTTGGAGACGCACGGGAAGTAGCCGTAGACCACGGCCGCCTCCAGCAGGTTCTCCGTCTGGAGCCGGTCCAGCAGGCCGCGCAGCCGCGGCCGGCCCTCGGTCTCCACGAGCTCCTCGTACGTCGGTCCCTCGCCGGTCCGGGCCTGCTTAAGGCCCCACTGGCCCTTGAACAGCGCGCCCTCGTCCAGCCAGCCGGCGTACTCCTTCAGCTGGATGCCCTTGATCACGCGGGTGCCCCAGAACGGCGGCTGCGGCACCGGGTTGTCGGTGGACACGTCGGAGCGGACGCTGCCCTCCTCGGGCCGCTCCTCGATCTCCACGGTGGCCGCGCGGACCCGGCGCTGCCTCAGCTCGGGGAGCGTGGCGCCGGGGACGCCGCGCTTGATGCCGATGAGGGCGTCCATCAGGCGCAGGCCCTCGAAGGCGTCGCGGGCGTAGCGGACCTCGCCCTGGTAGATCTCGTGCAGGTCCTGCTCGACATAGGCGCGGGTGAGGGCGGCGCCGCCGAGGATGACCGGGTAGTCGGCGGCCAGGCCGCGCTGGTTGAGCTCCTCCAGGTTCTCCTTCATGATCACCGTGGACTTCACCAGCAGACCCGACATGCCGATCACGTCGGCCTTGTGCTCGTCGGCGGCTTCCAGGATCGCGGAGACCGGCTGCTTGATGCCCAGGTTGACCACGTTGTAGCCGTTGTTCGACAGGATGATGTCGACGAGGTTCTTGCCGATGTCGTGGACGTCGCCGCGCACCGTGGCCAGCACGATCGTGCCCTTGCCCGCCTCGTCGGTCTTCTCCATGTGCGGCTCCAGGTGGGCCACCGCGGTCTTCATCACTTCGGCCGACTGCAGCACGAACGGCAACTGCATCTGCCCCGAGCCGAACAGCTCGCCGACCACCTTCATGCCGTCCAGCAGGGTGTCGTTGACGATGTCCAGCGCCGGACGTGTCCGCAACGCCTCGTCCAGGTCGGCCTCCAGGCCGTTGCGCTCGCCGTCGATGATGCGGCGCTTGAGCCGCTCGTCCAGCGGCAGCGCGGCGAGTTCCTCGGCCTTGCCCGCCTTCAGCGACTTGGCGGTGGCGCCCTCGAACAGCTGCATGAGCTTCTGCAGCGGGTCGTAGCCCTCGGAGCGGCGGTCGTAGATCAGGTCGAGGGCGGTGGTCACCTCTTCCTCGCTGAACCGGGCGATCGGGAGGATCTTGCTCGCGTGCACGATCGCCGAGTCCAGGCCGGCCTTCACGCACTCGTCCAGGAAGACCGAGTTCAGCAGGATGCGGGCGGCCGGGTTCAGCCCGAAGGAGATGTTCGACAGGCCCAGGGTGGTCTGGACGTCCGGGTGGCGGCGCTTCAGCTCCCGGATGCCCTCGATGGTCGCCACGCCGTCCTTGCGGGACTCCTCCTGACCCGTGCAGATCGTGAAGGTCAGACAGTCGACGAGGATGTCCTCCTCGCGGATCCCCCAGTTCCCGGTCAGATCGTCGATCAGCCGCTCGGCGATCTCGACCTTCTTCTCCGCCGTGCGGGCCTGGCCCTCCTCGTCGATGGTGAGCGCGATCAGCGCCGCACCGTGCTCCCGCGCCAGCTCCGTCACCCGTGCGAAGCGGGACTCGGGGCCGTCGCCGTCCTCGTAGTTCACCGAGTTGATCACCGCGCGGCCGCCGAGCTTCTCCAGGCCCGCCCGGATCACGTCCACCTCGGTGGAGTCCAGCACGATCGGCAGCGTGGAGGCGGTCGCGAAACGGCCCGCCAGCTCCCGCATGTCGGCCACGCCGTCCCGGCCGACGTAGTCCACGCACAGGTCCAGCATGTGCGCGCCCTCACGGATCTGCTCCCGGGCCAGCTCCACGCAGTCGTCCCAGCGGGCCTCCAGCATCGCCTCGCGGAACTTCTTCGAGCCGTTGGCGTTGGTCCGCTCACCGATCGCCAGGTACGAGGTGTCCTGCCGGAACGGCACGCTCTGGTACAGCGACGCCGCCCCCGGCTCGGGCTGCGGCCGCCGCTCCGTCGGTGCCATGTCCCGCACCCGCTCCACCAGCCTGCGCAGGTGCTCCGGCGTCGTGCCGCAGCAGCCGCCCACCAGCGACAGCCCGTACTCCCGCACGAACGTCTCCTGGGCGTCCGCCAGCTCGGGCGCGGTCAGCGGGTAGTGGGCGCCGTCCTTCGTCAGCTCCGGAAGGCCCGCGTTCGGCATGCACGACAGCGGGACGCGGGAGTGGCGCGCCAGGTAGCGCAGGTGCTCGCTCATCTCGGCGGGACCGGTCGCGCAGTTCAGGCCGACCATGTCGATGCCCAGCGGCTCCAGCGCGGTCAGCGCCGCGCCGATCTCCGACCCCAGCAGCATGGTGCCGGTGGTCTCCACCGTCACCGACACGATCAGCGGCACCTGGAGGCCGACGGCCTCCATGGCGCGGCGGGCGGCGACGACGGACGCCTTGGTCTGCAGCAGGTCCTGGGTCGTCTCCACCAGCAGGGCGTCCGCGCCGCCCGCGAGCAGGCCCTCCGCGTTCTGCTGGTAGGCGTCGCGGATGGCGCCGAAGGTGGTGTGGCCGAGGGTGGGCAGCTTGGTGCCCGGGCCCATGGAGCCGAGGACCCAGCGGGGCCGGCCGTCGCGGCCGGTGAACTCGTCCGCCGTCTCGCGGGCGATGCGGGCGCCCGCCTCGGACAGCTCCAGAACACGCTCGGGAATGTCGTACTCGCCCAAAGCGGTGAGGTTGGCGCCGAACGTGTTGGTCTCGACGCAGTCGACGCCCGCGCCGAAGTACTCGGAGTGGACCGAACGGACGATGTCCGGACGGGTCACGTTCAGGATCTCGTTGCAGCCCTCGAGGTTCTGGAAGTCCTCGAGAGTCGGGTCCTGGGCCTGCAGCATGGTGCCCATGGCCCCGTCGGCGACCACCACACGGGTGGCGAGCGCCTCTCGGAGCGCGGACACGCGGGTCCGGCTGTCGGTGGAAGGGGTCAGCGGCAACGAGGCCATGAAAAGGGCTCCCTCAGGTGCGACGGCTGTCGGCTTTGCGGCTGCCCGGGAAAGTCACCTGTTCGAGCTTCCCCGGCAGGGCGCACGCCGTCAGGGTATCCGGGACCGACCCCTCGCGTCGGGGGCGTCCACGGGGCGGACGAAGATGGCCGGGGGGCGACGGTCGGCGCGGGGGTGACCCGACCGATCATGACCGACCATTAGCGAGAGGTCGGCATGGACCGGTAGTGTTCGGCATTGCCGAACACCGGCAGCGGACGTCGCGCGTCGACGCTCGAAGGGGACGGAGGCAGTACGGCGATGGCACGGAACATCCAGTCGCTCGAACGGGCGGCGGCGATGCTGCGCCTGCTCGCGGGCGGCGAGCGACGACTCGGCCTGTCGGACATCGCCTCCTCGCTGGGCCTCGCCAAGGGGACCGCCCACGGCATCCTGCGCACACTCCAGCAGGAGGGGTTCGTCGAGCAGGACGAGGCCTCCGGCCGCTACCAGCTGGGCGCCGAGCTGCTGCGCCTGGGCACCACCTACCTGGACGTGCACGAGCTGCGGGCCCGCGCCCTGGTGTGGACGGACGACCTGGCCCGCTCCAGCGGCGAGAGCGTCTACCTCGGGTGCTGCACCAGCAGGCGTGCTGATCGTCCACCACGTCTTCCGGCCCGACGACAGCCGGCAGGTGCTGGAGATCGGGGCGATGCAGCCGCTGCACTCCACGGCCCTCGGCAAGGTCCTGTCGGCGTACGACCCGGTCGCGCACAGCGAGGCCCTGGAGGCCGACCGCAAGGCGTTCACCGACCGCACCGTCTGCGACCCGGACGCCTTCGAGCACCTCCTCGACCTCACCCGCGCCCGGGGCTACGCGGCGGACGTGGAGGAGACCTGGGAGGGTGTGGCCTCCCTCGCCGCGCCGATCCACGACCGGCGGCGGATGCCGGTGGGGGCGGTCGGCATCACGGGGGCGGTGGAGCGGCTGCGCCGGGACGGCGAGCTGCGGTCCGAGCTGATCGCCGCGGTACGGGACTGCGCCCGCGCGGTGTCGCGGGACCTGGGCGCCGGACGCTTCTGAGCGGGCGGGCCCCCGCACCCCTCACGGATCACACAGGACCCGGACGCCTCAGGGGCGGACCCGGGTCGCAGTCGTGCGCGGGCGGCACCGGGCAGCGGCGGACACCGCCCGCACGCGCGCGGCGCCGCGCGACGGAGCCCGACCGGCCTTGGCGATCACGACCGCTTACAGCGGCTCTCGACGATCAATAACGATCGCACTTTCGACAACCAAGACCCTTGACGCATCCCTGGCACCGGGCAAGACTCCCGTCCATCGGTCGGCATTGTCGAACACCTACCGGCAATACGCGCTAGAGTGGGACAACGCCAAGGGCCGGCAACGCTCTCACCCCTGAGGGCGCCAATCCCCGGAGGGACCCGGGGGTCGGCTTCCCTGGACGAAGGACAAAGGAGTCGCGGGTGTCCAGCTCCGACATCTTCATCGGCGAGACCATCGGTACCGCCATACTCATCCTGCTCGGCGGCGGTGTGTGTGCCGCCGTGACGCTCAAGGCCTCCAAGGCCCGCAACGCCGGCTGGCTCGCCATCGCCTTCGGCTGGGGCTTCGCCGTCATGACGGCGGTCTACATATCGGGGCCGCTCTCCGGCGCCCACCTCAACCCGGCCGTGACCCTCGCGCTCGCCATCAAGGACGGCGGGTGGGCCAACGTTCCGACGTACTTCGCCGCGCAGATCCTCGGCGCGATGATCGGCGCCACGCTGGTGTGGCTCGCCTACTACGGCCAGTTCCACGCCCACCTCACCGACAAGGAGATCGTGGGCGGACCGGGTGCCCAGACGACCGCCGCCAAGGCCGTCGAGGCGCAGGAGAAGGGCGCGGGCCCGGTGCTCGGCGTCTTCTCCACCGGCCCGGAGATCCGGCACACGGTGCAGAACCTCGCCACGGAGATCATCGGCACCTTCGTGCTGCTGCTCGCCGTCCTCACGCAGGGCCTGAACGACGCGGGCAACGGCCTCGGCGTGCTGGGCGGTCTGATCACGGCGCTCGTGGTCGTCTCGATCGGTCTGTCCCTGGGCGGCCCGACCGGTTACGCCATCAACCCCGCCCGTGACCTCGGCCCCCGCATCATCCACGCCCTGCTGCCGCTGCCCAACAAGGGCGGCTCCGACTGGTCGTACGCCTGGGTCCCGGTGGTCGGTCCGCTGATCGGCGGCGCCATCGCGGCCGGCGTCTACAACGTCGCCTTCGCATAGATGACCGCATCGCCCTTCACCGCGATCGTTGTAGAAGCGCCGTACCCACTGCCCCGTAACCAAGGAACTTCCAGGAGCACACCGTGACCGACGCCCACACCGCCGGCCCGTTCATCGCCGCCATCGACCAGGGCACCACGTCCTCCCGCTGCATCGTCTTCGACCGCGACGGGCGCATCGTCTCCGTCGACCAGAAGGAGCACGAGCAGATCTTCCCCAAGCCCGGCTGGGTCGAGCACGACGCCACCGAGATCTGGACCAACGTCCAGGAGGTCGTCGCCGGCGCCGTCGCCAAGGCCGGCATCACCCGCGACGACATCAAGGCCATCGGCATCACCAACCAGCGCGAGACCACCGTGCTGTGGGACCGCCACACGGGTGAGCCCGTCCACAACGCGATCGTCTGGCAGGACACCCGCACCGACGCCCTGTGCAAGGAGCTCGGCCGCAACGTCGGCCAGGACCGCTTCCGCCGCGAGACCGGCCTCCCCCTCGCCTCCTACTTCGCCGGCCCCAAGGCCCGGTGGCTGCTCGACAACGTCGACGGCCTCAAGGAGCGTGCGGAGGCGGGCGACATTCTTTTCGGCACCATGGACACATGGGTCATTTGGAACCTCACGGGCGGAGTGGACGGCGGCCGGCACGTCACCGACGTGACCAACGCCTCCCGCACCCTGCTCATGAACCTGCACACCATGCAGTGGGACGAGCGGATCGCCGAGTCGATCGGCGTCCCGATGCCGATGCTGCCCGAGATCCGCTCCTCCGCCGAGGTGTACGGCGAGATCACGGGCGGCAAGCTGGGCGACCTGCTCGGCGGCATCCCGGTGGCCTCCGCCCTGGGCGACCAGCAGGCGGCCCTGTTCGGCCAGACCTGCTTCGCCGAGGGCGAGACCAAGTCGACCTACGGCACCGGCACCTTCATGGTGATGAACACCGGCGACAAGCTCATCAACTCCTACAGCGGCCTGCTGACCACGGTCGGCTACCAGATCGGCGACCAGAAGCCGGTCTACGCCCTGGAGGGCTCGATCGCCGTCACCGGTTCGCTGGTGCAGTGGATGCGCGACCAGATGGGCCTGATCTCCACCGCCGCGGAGATCGAGACCCTGGCGCTGTCCGTCGAGGACAACGGCGGCGCCTACTTCGTACCGGCCTTCTCCGGCCTGTTCGCCCCGTACTGGCGCTCCGACGCCCGCGGTGTGATCGCCGGCCTCACCCGGTACGTCACCAAGGCGCACCTCGCGCGCGCCGTCCTGGAGGCCACCGCCTGGCAGACGCGGGAGATCGCCGACGCCATGACGAAGGACTCCGGCGTGGAGCTCGCCGCCCTCAAGGTCGACGGCGGCATGACCTCCAACAACCTGCTGATGCAGACCCTCGCCGACTTCGTGGACGCCCCCGTGGTGCGCCCGATGGTCGCCGAGACCACCTGCCTCGGCGCCGCCTACGCCGCCGGCCTCGCCGTCGGCTTCTGGAACAGCACCGACGACCTGCGCGCCAACTGGCGGCGGGCCGCCGAGTGGACCCCCCGCATGGACGCGGACACCCGCGACCGTGAGTACAAGAGCTGGCTCAAGGCCGTCGAGCGGACCATGGGCTGGCTCGAGGACGAGGAGTAGAACCGCCATGACCACCGAAGCCACCCTGCAGTCCGTACCTGCCCTGGGGACGCACCCGGCGTCCGGCTCGAACCCGAGCCGCGCCGAGACCCGGGAGCAGCTCTCCAAGGCGTCGTACGACCTTCTCGTCATCGGCGGCGGCATCCTGGGCATCTCCACCGCCTGGCACGCCGCGCAGTCCGGTCTCAGGGTGGCTCTGGTGGACGCCGGCGACTTCGCCGGAGCCACCTCCTCCGCCTCGTCCAAGCTGCTGCACGGCGGTCTGCGCTACCTGCAGACCGGTGCGGTGAAGCTGGTGGCGGAGAACCACTTCGAGCGCCGTGCGGTCTCCCGTCAGGTGGCCCCCCACCTGGCGAACCCGCTCACGTTCTACCTCCCCGTGTACAAGGGCGGGCCGCACGGCGCGGCGAAGCTCGGGGCCGGCGTCTTCGCCTACTCGGCGCTGTCGGCCTTCGGTGACGGTGTCGGCCACCTGCTGTCGCCGGCGAAGGCCGCGCTGGACGTGCCGGAACTGCGCACCGACAACCTCAAGGCCGTGGCCGTGTACGGCGACGACCAGATGAACGACGCGCGGATGGCGCTGATGACGGTCCGCGCGGCGGTCGAGTCGGGCGCGGTCGTCCTCAACCACGCCGAGGTGACGGGCCTGCGCTTCACCAAGGGCCGGGTCACCGGCGCCGACCTGCGCGACGGTCTCTCCGGGGACGAGTTCGGCGTCAACGCCCGGCTGGTACTGAACGCCACCGGCCCGTGGGTGGACCACCTGCGCCGCATGGAGGACCCGGACGCCGCTCCGTCCATCCGGCTGTCGAAGGGCGCGCACCTGGTCCTGAAGCGGACCGCCCCGTGGAAGGCCGCGCTGGCCACGCCGATCGACAAGTACCGGATCACCTTCGCCCTCCCCTGGGAGGACATGCTGCTGCTCGGCACCACCGACGAGGAGTACGAGGGCGACCCGGCGGACGTCGCGGTCAACGAGAAGGACATCGCGCAGATACTCGACGAGGCCGCGTTCTCCATCCGCGACCAGCAGCTCGACCGTGACCTGATCACGTACTCCTTCGCCGGTCTGCGGGTGCTGCCGGGCGGTCCCGGCGACACGGCCAAGGCCAAGCGGGAGACGGTCGTCACCGAGGGCCGCGGCGGGATGCTGTCCGTCGCGGGCGGCAAGTGGACCACGTTCCGTCACATCGGCCGCACGGTGATGCGCAAGCTCCAGGAGCTGCCCGGCCACCCGCTGGGCGAGGACTTCGAGCCGATCGGCGCGCTGCCGAAGAAGCTGCCGCTGCCGGGTGTGGCCAACCCGCGTGCCGTCGCCCACCGGCTGCTGGTGGACGGCCCGGCGCCCGGCCCGCGCATGGCCGCGGACACCGCCCGGCACCTGGCCACCCACTACGGTTCGCTGGCGTTCGACATCGCCCGGCTGGCGAACGAGGACCCGGCGCTGGCCCGCCGTGTCCACCCGGACGCGCCGGAGATCTGGGCGCAGGTCGTGTGGGCCCGGGACCACGAGTGGGCCGAGACGGCCGACGACGTGCTGCGCCGCCGTACCACCCTGACGATCCGCGGCCTCGCCACGGACGAGGTCCGGGCGGACGTGCAGGAACTGCTCGACAGGAAGTGACCGGTCCGCCCCCGGCTCCCCTCCCGGGAGCCGGGGGCGGCGGCCGTCCACGTCCCGGCCGGAGCGGCAGGCGGACGCGTGGGGTGACGCTCCGTTTTCCCGGTGCTGTGCGGGGCAGTGATGGGGCACTCCCCTTGCACGGGGCTGCGGGCGCCCCCGCGGACACGCCGTAAGGTTGGTGCGTACACGAGGGCACGTCGGAAGGAGGCGCTGGGTGATCGAGCTCGAGGGGTTCCCGAGCTGATCGACCCGGTCATGGTGGCCGCGTTCGAAGGCTGGAACGATGCCGGTGACGCCGCCTCCACCGCGGTCGCGCATCTGGACAGGGAATGGAAGGGCGAGGTGTTCGCGGCGCTGGACGCCGAGGACTACTACGACTTCCAGGTGAACCGCCCCACGGTGTTCATGGAGAACGGCGTGCGGAAGATCACCTGGCCCACGACGCGGCTGTCGGTGGTCCGGGTGGGCGGCGAGAAACCGCGCGACCTGGTACTGGTGCGCGGCATCGAACCGTCCATGCGGTGGCGTTCGTTCTGCAACGAGATCCTCGGCTTCGCGCACGAGCTGGGTGTGGAGCTGGTGGTGGTGCTGGGCGCGCTGCTCGGTGACACCCCGCACACCCGTCCGGTCCCGATCAGCGGGACCACGTCCGACGCGGACCTGGCGCGCCGGATGGATCTCGAGGAGACCAAGTACGAGGGGCCGACGGGCATCGTCGGCATCCTGCAGGAGGCGTGCACGCACGCGGGCGTGCCCGCGGTGTCGCTGTGGGCGGCGGTCCCGCACTACGTCTCGCAGCCGCCCAACCCGAAGGCCACGCTGGCTCTGCTGAACCGGCTCGAGGACCTGATCGACGTGCGGATCCCGCTGGGCGAGCTGCCCGAGGACGCGCGTGCCTGGCAGGTGGGCGTGGACCAACTGGCCGCGGAGGACAGCGAGGTCGCCGAGTACGTCCAGACGCTGGAGGAGGCCCGGGACACCGCCGAGCTGCCGGAGGCGTCCGGTGAAGCCATCGCGCGCGAGTTCGAGCGGTATCTGCGCCGCCGTGACGGGGCGTCGGGTCCGCCCGGCGGGCACGCCACCGCCGAGGGCTCGGAGGGGCCGTCGTACCGGCGGGACGGGCCGGGCGGCCGGTCGCGTCCGCCGAAGTCGCCCCGGCAGGAGACGGACCAGGACGGCGACGAGTCGCCGGAGGACTGACGAGACAAGCGTGGAGGGGCGCCCCGTTCCAGGAACGGGGCGCCCCTCCACGCTTGTCTCGCCGTCGTGCGCCAGGTGCGGACCCGCCCTGGTCGCTCGCGCAGTTCCTCGCGCCCTTGAGAAGGTTGTCCTACAGGGCGACGCCCAGGAGGGCGTCCACGGCCCGGGAGACCACGCCGGGCGCGCCGGTGTCGCTGCCGCCGCTCTGCTCCTGGAGCACGGTCCAGCGGTCGACGGCGGCCAGGGCGGCCGGTGCGTTCAGGTCGTCCGCGAGGGCGTCGCGGATCTCCTCGACGAGCGTCTCGGCGGGCGGTCCGTCGGGACGGGAGACGGCGGCGCGCCAGTGGTCGAGCCGGGTCACGGCGTCCCGCAGGACCTGGTCGGTCCACTCCCAGTCGGAGCGGTAGTGGTGGGCGAGCAGCGCCAGCCGGATCGCCGCCGGGTCCACGCCCTCGCGCCGCAGCCGGGAGACGAAGACCAGGTTGCCCTTGGACTTGGACATCTTCTCGCCGTGCAGGGCGACCATGCCGGCGTGCACGTACGCCTTGGCCATGGGGTACTCGCCGGTGAGCACCTGGGCGTGCGAGGCGCCCATCTCGTGGTGCGGGAAGACCAGGTCGGAGCCGCCGCCCTGGATGTCGAAGGTCATGCCCAGGTGGTCGAGGGCGATGGCCACGCACTCGATGTGCCAGCCGGGGCGGCCCCGGCCGAGCGAGCCGCCGTCCCAGCTCGGCTCGCCCTCGCGGGCGGCCATCCAGAGCATCGGGTCGACGGGGTTCTTCTTGCCCGGGCGGTCCGGGTCGCCGCCGCGTTCGGCGGACAGCAGCCGCATGGCGGCGGCGTCCAGGTGCGAGACCTGGCCGAAGTGCCGGTCGGACTCGACGGAGAAGTAGATGTCGCCGTCGATCTCGTAGGTCGCGCCGAGCTCACGCAGCCGCTCGACGATCGGGACGATGCCGGGTATGGCCTCGACCGCGCCTATGTACTGCCGGGGCGGCAGCATCCGCAGGGCCGTCATGTCCTCGCGGAACAGGGCGGTCTCGCGTTCGGCGAGCGCGGTCCAGTCGACGCCGTCGCGTTCGGCCCGCTCCAGCAGCGGGTCGTCGACGTCGGTGACGTTCTGGACGTAGTGGACCTGCCGCTTGTTGTCGAGCCACACGCGCTGCACGAGGTCGAACGCGTTGTACGTAGCCGCGTGTCCGATGTGCGTGGCGTCGTAGGGCGTGATGCCGCAGACGTAGAGACGGGCTACGGGACCGGGGTCGAGGGCGACCGGACCGCCGGTGGCGGTGTCGTGGATCCTCAGGTCGCGGCCCTGACCGGGCAGGGCGGGGACTTCGGAAGCGGGCCAGGCATGCATGTCATGAGCCTAACCGGACCCGAGTTCCGGATACGAACCGGAACGGGCCGTATGGCCGGGAAGGCGGTCTTGCGCGGCACCCCGCGGTGTGCCAGACCCGGCCGGGATCGGCGACGGGGCGTCAGACCGGGGGCCAGGGGATGGCCGGCCACCCGGTGCCCGGCTCCGGATGGGTCCCGGTGGTGAGCAGGGTCTCCACGCGGGCGCGGGTCGCCTCGATCTCCGCTGGGGTGATCAGCGAGGTCAGGACCGTGGTGAGGGGGCCGGAGGCGGCGAGGGCCTCCCTGAGGGTCTTGAGGACGTCCAGGGCCTCCCCGGTCAGCGGCTCCCCCGCCCAGCCCCACAGCAGCGTGCGCAGCTTGTTCTCGGTGTTGAAGGTGACCCCGTGGTCGATGCCGTACAGCGGGCCCTCCGCCGTGGGCAGCAGGTGCCCGCCCTTGCGGTCGGCGTTGTTGATCACCGCGTCGAGCACCGAGAGACGGCGCAGCCGGTCGTCGTCGGCGTGCACGAGCAGCGCGGTGCGGCCCTCGCCGACCTCGGCGAAGCCGATCGCCTTCCAGCCCGGTTCCGGTTCCTCGCCGTCGACCAGGGCGAGCAGCTCGTCGCCCGGCGCGGTCTCGATCCACAGCTGGCACATGCCCTCGCCGTACGGGCCGTCGCGCAGCACGGTGGGCGGCACCAGGTCCCAGCCGGTCGCCCGGGAGACCTCGTACGCGGCGACCTCGCGCCCGGCGAGGGTGCCGTCGGGGAAGTCCCACAGCGGCCGCTCCCCCGCGACCGGTTTGTAGACGCAGGCGGCCTCGCGGTCCCCGAGGGTGACGGTGCAGTACAGCGCGGCGTTCGACGCCTCACGGATGCGTCCGCGCACGGTCAGCTCGCCGCGGGCGAGCAGCTCGGCCGCGGCCGGGTCGGTGGCGGTCACGCTCCGCGGCGGTATCCGTTCTGGCGCGGACATACGTGTCCTTCCGGGTCGAGCGGGAGACTGCACAGCGGGCACGGCGGGCGGCCCGCGTTGACGACGTCCAGGGCGCGCTTGGCGAAGGCCCGCGCCTGCGCCCCGGTGAGGCGGACGCGGAGCATCGGGGGGCCGTTCTCCTCGTCCTGGAGCAGCCGCTCCTCCGCCTCGGCGAGGTCCTCCTCGGATTCGGCGTCCAGTTCGACCAGCGCCTGCGCCTCCACGATCATCCGCTGCTCCTCACCGTCCCAGGCGAGCGCCATGGTGCCGACGCGGAACTCCTCCTCGACGGGGGTGTCCAGCGGGGCGGTGTCGGTGATCTCGGTCGGTGCCATGGCGGGCACCGCCGCGCTGCCGCCGCTGCGCCGTACGACCTCGTCGAGCAGTTCGTCCATCCGCTCGGCGAGCGCCGCGACCTGCGTCTTCTCCAGGGCCACGCTGGTCACCCGGGAGCCGGCGGTGGCCTGGAGGAAGAACGTACGGCGCCCTGGCAGTCCGACCGTGCCGGCCACGAAACGTTCCGGTTGGTCGTAGAGGAACACCTGACGGGACACGTCCTGTCTCCATTGGAAGTCGGGGAACGGGCGAGGGATGGATGGGAACGCAAGTCTGCGGTCGCTTCACCCTACTGCGGGGAACGATCACGGTGCGCCCGCGTCGCCCCCCACGGTGGCGTCGCCGGCCGGCGGCTCCTCGCGCGGCGCCAGGGACGCGAAGTCGCCGGTGTCGCCGAGGCGCAGGAGAAACGGCCGCAGCCGGGTGTAACGGATCGCGGTGATGGAACACGGTTCGACGGAGATCCGCTGGAAGAGGTCGAGATGAAGTCCGAGGGCGTCCGCCACCAGAGACTTGATGATGTCGCCGTGCGAGCACATCAGATACACGGCGTCACCGCCGTGGTCGCGCTCCACGCGCGCGTTCCACTCGCGCACCGCCTCGGCGGCGCGCGTCTGCATCGCGCGCATGGACTCCCCGCGCCGGGAAAGGCCGCGGCCGACGGGTGCGACTGCACCACGTCCATCAGCGGCTCGTCCTTGAGTTCGGCGAGCTTGCGGCCCGTCCAGTCGCCGTAGTGGCATTCGCCGATGCGGTCGTCGGTGTGGTGGGTGAGGCCGGGACGGGCCTCCAGCAGCGGTCCGACGGTCTCCCGGCAGCGGTCGAGCGGGCTGGTGACGACCTCGGCCAGGGGCACCGGGGCGAGCCGTCCGGGCAGTGCGGCGGCCTGTGCGGTGCCGCGGTCGTCGAGGTGGACGCCGGGCGTCCAGCCGGCGAGCAGTCCCTCGGTGTTGGCGGTGGATCGTCCGTGCCGGACCAGGAGCAACGTGGGCATGCGGCCCAGGGTAGGCGCACCGGCGCGCGCGGTGTCCGGCGCGGGAGGGGAACCGGGCGGCCGCCGGGCATGGGAGCAGGACAGGACGGCAGGGGACCTGCCGGGAAGGGAGGACACGTTTCGTGATCGTCGATTGTGGCGTCTACCGGGAGGGGCACCGGTCGGAGGGCCCCAAGGACTTCTCCGACGCACTGGACGAGGCACGGTCGGCGGGAGGTTTCGTCTGGATCGGGCTGCACGAGCCGACGGCGGAGGAGTTCGACCTGGTCGCCCGCGAGTTCGGGCTGCATCCGCTGGCGGTTGAGGACGCCCTCAAGGCGCATCAGCGGCCCAAGCTGGAGGTCTACGACGACTCGGTGTTCGTGGTCCTGAAGCCGGTGGTGTACGAGCCGGACAGCGACACCGTCTCCTCCGGAGAGATCATGATCTTCCTGGGCGACTCGTTCGCGGTGACCGTACGGCACGGGGAGGGTGCCCCTCTGGACGCGGTGCGGGACCGGCTGGAACGGGAGCCGGAGCTGCTGGACGAGGGTGCGACGGCGGTGCTGTACGCGGTCGCCGACGCCGTGGTCGACCACTACCTGGAGGTGGCGACCGAGCTGCAGACCGACCTGGAGGAGCTGGAGACGGAGGTCTTCACCCCCGACGCGGGCGGTTCCCGCAAGACCGCGTCCCGGATCTACGGCTTCAAGCGGCAGATCCTGGAGTTCCGCCGGGCCACCGTGCCGCTCGCGACGCCCATGGCCCGGCTGGCGGGGGCCGGCACGTCCGGGGCGCGGGTGCCGTTCGTCGAGGACGGGGCGCGGCCCTACTTCCGTGACGTCCATGACCACCTCACCCGGGTGAACGAGTCGGTGGAGGGCCTGGACCGCCTGGTCTCGGACGTCCTGTCGGCGCACCTGGCGCAGGTGGGTGTGCAGCAGAACGACGACATGCGGAAGATCTCCGCCTGGGCGGCCATGGCCGTCGTCCCCACGATGATCGCGGGGATCTACGGGATGAACTTCGAGCACATGCCCGAGCTGCACTGGAGGTGGTCGTATCCCGTGGTGATCGCGGCGATGGCCGCCCTGGAGGTGCTGCTGTTCCGCACCTTCAAACGCCGGGGGTGGCTGTAGGGCGGGTCACGCCGCTTCCGGTTCCGGGGTCGCCGGGCCGCCCAGCGCGTCGCGCCGCTCGGGCATCCGCAGCGAGACCATGCGGCGCCAGCCGCCCAGGCGTTCGTACAGGTACATGGCGTGGATGCCCGCCGCGAGGAGCGCCGCCTTGGGCTTCGGCCAGCCGAGGACGCGGCCCATGTGCGCCATCACGGCGAGGCTGACGTCGCGGTAGACGCGGATCTCGGCGAGCGCGCACTCACGCAGGGTGCGCCGGATGGCACGGCCGTGGCCCGCGTAGGCGAAGCGCAGCAGTTCCTCGTGGCAGTAGGCCAGGTGGTTGTCCTCGTCGTTGGAGATCATCCGCACCGCGCGGCCGAGGTCGGGGTGGTCGGCGAAGTGCTTGCGGAGCTGTTCCATCTGCTCGGAGGCGCGCTGCTCGGTGACCCGGCTGTGGGCGAGGTAGGTGACGATGTCCTGCACGGTGAGCGGCTCGTCGCGCTTGAGCTGGTCGTGCGCCAGGCCGATGCCGTTGCGCTCCAGCAGCATCGTGTAGTCGGTCTCCGGCGGGACCGGGACGGGCTCCAGGCCGCGCTTCTTCAGCAGGGCGTTGAAGATCCGGCCGTGCTTGTCCTCGTCGGCGCCGTGCCGGGTGATCTTGGGGGCCAGGTCCCGCTGGGTCTCGGGCACGAGCGCCGCGATACGGGCGTTCTCCCAGCCGCCCTGGGACTCTCCGCTCGCGGCGATCGAACAGAACAGCGCGAACGACTCGTCGTTGTCGAGGATCTCCTGGAACAGGCTCTTTGCCGACAGCATGGGGCCACCTCTCCGCGGCGTCCGCAGGTCCGCGGTCCGCACGTCCACAGTTCCGCAAAGTTGGAGTCAAGTGCGCCGGTGGAGGTGCGGCAACAGGTGCGGCGGACGACTCCGCCAATTGGAGTACGTGCGGGGCGAAGAGGGGGCGAACCGGTGCGCGGGAGGGGGGTGCGGACACGTGCGCGCGGGCGGACGGGACGCGGTGCGGAGCGCGGAGGTGGTACGCGGTGGTGCGGGGCGCGTAACCCCGGGGCCTGCGGGCGTTGAGGGGATGACGGCCGTGGCGGGGTCGACCCCCGAGCCCCCACCACGGCCGCGGAACTCCCGGCCGCCGCCGCGCGGGACGCGGCGGCGGCCGTGCGGGACGCGGCGGCGGCCGTGCGGTCGGGTCAGGCGAGGCCCGCGCGCTCCAGCGCCTCGACGCCGGCACGCAGCGAGGAGAGCCGTTCGTCGAGGGTGAAGCCCGCCGGGGCGAGGGTGAGGGTGGTGACACCGGCGGCGGCGTAGGCCTTCATGCGGTCGGCGATGCGGTCGACCGAGCCGAGCAGCGTGGTGCCGTCGATCAGGTCGTGCGGGACGGCGGCGGCAGCGCCCTGCTTGTCGCCGGACAGGTACTTGTCCTGGATCTCGGCGGCCTCCTGCTCGTAACCCATGCGGCGTGCGAGCTGGTTGTAGAAGTTCTGCTTGCGGCTGCCCATGCCGCCGACGTACAGCGCCGTGTAGGGGCGGAAGGTGTCGGCGAGCGTGGCGAGGTCCTTGTCGTCGCCCACGGCGAGCGGGAGCGTGGGGCAGATGTCGAAGCCGTCGAGGGTCTTGCCGGCCTTCTCGCGGCCCGCGCGCAGGTGGCGGACGGCGGTGTCCTCCAGGTGCTCGGCGGACGGGAAGATCAGCAGGGCGCCGTCGGCGATCTCGCCGGTCTGCTCCAGGTTCTTCGGGCCGATCGCGGCGATGTACAGCGGGATGTGCTCGCGCTGCGGATGCACGGTGAGCTTCAGGGGCTTGCCCGGGCCGCCGGGGAGGGGCAGGGTCCAGTGCTCGCCGTCGAAGGAGAGGCGCTCGCGGGTCATCGCCCTGCGGATGATCTCGACGTACTCGCGGGTGCGGGCGAGCGGTTTGTCGAACGTGACGCCGTACCAGCCCTCGGAGACCTGCGGGCCGGAGACGCCGAGGCCGAGGCGGAAGCGGCCGCCGGAGAGGGAGTCCAGGGTGGCCGCGGTCATCGCGGTCATGGCCGGCTGGCGGGCCGGAATCTGGAAGATGGCGGAGCCGACGTCGATGCGCTCGGTGCGGGCGGCGACAAAGGCGAGGACGGTGGCGGCGTCGGAGCCGTAGGCCTCTGCCGCCCAGCAGACCGCGTAGCCGAGCCGGTCGGCCTCCTGGGCCACGGCGAGGTTGTCCGCGTCCATTCCGGCGCCCCAGTAGCCGAGGTTGATCCCTAGCTGCATGGCCGTCTCCCCTTACCGATCAGTAACGTGATGTGTGCGCCGACCCTATACCTCCGGTGGTCGCCGGTGGGGTGCCCGCGGGGCCGGTCGCACGGTCCCGGCCGGGGGCCGCTGCCCTCGCGCGGCGCCCGGAAAACGGTTGTCCACAGGCCCCCACACGCAACACTCCGGCCAGTAATCTCGGCGTTCATGGAGCAGAGGCATCTCGGCCGTACCGGCCTGCGTGTGTCCCGGATCGGGCTCGGGACCCTCACCTGGGGCCGCGACACCGACGAGCACGACGCGGCAGAGCTCTTGAAGACGTTCTGGGACGCCGGCGGGACGCTCGTCGACACGGCCGACGTCTACGGCGACGGGGACGCCGAGTACCTGCTCGGACGGCTGATGGACGGGCTGGTGCCGCGCCGGGACCTGGTGATCTCCACGAAGGCCGGCAGCGTGCCCGACCCCGACCGCCGGTTCGACGGCTCACGCGGGCATCTGCTGTCCGCCCTGGACGCCTCCCTGGCCCGCCTCGGCACCGACTACGTCGACGTGTGGCACGTCCACGCCTACGACCCCGCCACCCCGCTGGAGGAGACGCTCCAGGCGCTGGACATCGCCGTCTCCAGCGGCCGGGCGCGCTACGCGGGCGTCTCCAACTACTGCGGCTGGCAGCTCGCCAAGGCGGCGACCTGGCAGTTGGCCGCGCCCGGCGCGCGCACCCGCCTGGCGAGCACCCAGATGGAGTACTCCCTGCTGCAGCGCGGGGTGGAGCGGGAGGTGCTGCCCGCCGCGATCGACCTGGGCATCGGCATGCTGCCGTCCTCCCCGCTCGGACGGGGCGTGCTCACCGGCAAGTACCGCAACGACGCGACCCCGGTGGACTCGCGCGGCGCCTCGGAGCACCTCGCGCCGTTCGTCGCCCCCTATCTGGACGACACGGCGAGCCGGATCGTGGACGCCGTGACGACCGCGGCCGACGGGCTCGCCGTGACCGCGTTGCAGGTGGCGCTCGCCTGGGTCCGCGACCGGCCCGGGGTGACCGCGCCCGTCGTGGGCGCCCGCACGGCGCAGCAGCTGTCGGCGGCGTTGTCAGTGGAGGCGCTTAGTCTTCCTGACGAGATCTGCCGGGCGCTCGACGACGTGTCGGCTCCCGTGCACCGCTATCCCGATCACGACTGGAGCACGCTGTGAGCACGCCCGAGACCCCGGAGGAGCCGAAGAGCGCGGCGGACGACGCGCCCGCCGAGGGCGCGCAGGTGTCCGAGGCCGAGGCCGAGCTGGCCGCGCAGCGCCTGGAGCGGGAGCGGATCGAGCGGCGGAAGGCGGAGCGTCAGGGCCCGATCACGGCCGGGACCGCGCTGAGCGGCACGGCCGCGGACCTGCTCGCCGCCGTACGGGCCGTGGAGAGCGGCGAGAAGCCGCCCGCCACCGTGTTCGAGGAGGCCAGGCCGGCGCCCCGGCGTCCCGCGCCCGAGCCGGCGCGGCGGGCCCCGGTGGTGAGCCAGGGGCCCGCGGCTCCCGCCGAGGGCACCGTCGGGGAGGTCCGGGAGGTGCTGGCGCAGGGCGGTGCGCCCGCTGCTCTCGCCCCGCCGGCCGCCTCCGTGCTCGGGGAAGGCGCCGCTCGCGTGCTGCGGGACGATCCGTGGCAGCTGCTGCGGGTGCCGGGGGTGCGGCCCGAGCAGGCGGACGGGTTCGCGCGGGCGCTGCTCGGCGGGGAGACCGGGCCCGCCGACGAGCGGCGGGGCCGGGCCGTCACCGTCTGGCTGCTGGAGCAGGCCGCGCCGGCCGGGCACACGGTGCTGGAGATGGCCGCGCTCACCGAGGCGCTGGGCCGGCAGGGGGTGCCCGCTCCCGAGGACGCGGTGCGCGACGCCATCGCCGAGGGCGACGTCCTGGTCTTCCAGGACGGCCTGGGCGACGACGCCGGGGAGGACGGGGGCGAGGCCGCGGAGAGCGAGGAGCAGCCGGTCCAGGTCCTGGTGGGTCTGGAACGCTGCGCACTGGCCGAGGAGAGCCTCACCGACGGCCTGGCCCGCCTGATCAACTCGGTGCCCAAGCAGGACGGGGCGGGCGAGGACTGGGAGCGCGCGGCCGCCGCGGCGGAGGGCTCCGCGGGCGAGCTGATCCGCGCGGTCGCGGGGCACGGGCTGGTGCTCCACACCGGCGGGGAGGCCGCGCTGGCCGAGCCGGCCGCCCTCCTCGACGCGGCGCACGCCATGGGGCTGCGCGCCTGGGCCGCCACGCACGGCCCGGTCGGGCGGGCGCGGTTCGCGGACCGGGTGGACGGCCCCGGCGTCGCCACGGTCGCCGGGCTGCTGTCCGGTGCCGAGGGACCCGGGCGCGACCCGGAGGGCGCGCTGGCCCTGGACCTGCTGGTGGTGCTGGACGCGCCGCAGCTGGACGTGGAGACGGGCGCGCTGCTCACGGAGTCGCTGCCGGACGGGGCGCGCCTTGTGCTGTCCGGTGATCCCGGGGTGCTGTGGTCAGTTGGACCCGGGCGGGTGTTCGCGGACCTGCTGGCGGTGCGGGCCTGTCCGCAGATCGCCTCCCGGCGGCCGGACCCGGGGCCGCTCGGTGAGCTGGTCTCGGGGATCGGTGTCGGCGAGCTGCTCCAGGTGGAGGCGCCCGGCAAGGAGGTCGTCATCGTGCCCGTGCGGGACGCGGGCGAGGCGGTGCACCGGACCGTGCAGCTGGTGGTGGACTCGGTGCCGCGGGCCATCGGGGTGCCGGCGGAGGAGACGCAGGTCATCACGCCGGGGCACGGCGGCGCGGTCGGGACCCGCGTGCTGAACGCGGCGCTGAAGGAGCGGCTGAACCCGGGACCGGGCCGCTTCGGCGGCTTCGATCCCGGCGACCGGGTGGCGTACTCCCCCGCCCACGGGCGCACCCTGCCGGGCCGCGTGGTCGGGGCGGACGACGAGGGCCTGCGCCTGGACTGCGCGGGCGAGCGGATCGTGGTGCCGAGGGAGCGTGTGGAGCAGTCGGTACGGCACGGCTGGGCGCTGACCGCGCACCAGGCGGTGGGCTCCCGCTGGCCGGCGGCCGTCGTGGTGCTGCCCGGTGACGCGGTGCCCGCGCTGAGCCGCCCCTGGATCTACACGGCGTTCAGCCGCGCCGACCGGCACCTGTCGGTGGTCCACGGCGTCGACCAGGCCCTGCCCCGCGCCGTGGCCGAGGTCACGGCGAAGCCGCGGACGACCCGGCTGCCGGAGCTGCTGGCCCCGCAGCTGCCGACGACGCCCGCCTGAGCAGGCTGTCGCCGGCCGCTGGCCGGCAACGCACCGAGGCGGCGCGGGCGGCTGGTGGGGGCCCGCGCAGGGGACCGGGGCCGGCTGCCGGGGACCGGGGCCGTGGGTCGGCCGGGCAAGCTGTCGGCGTCGGGGCTGCCCCGGGCGGTGGCTGCCGCCGGCCGGAGAAGCAGGACGGCGGCGGCACCGAAGTGCCGCCGCCGTCGGCGCTGTACCGAAGGGGGTCAGCGGTCGGCGTCGAGTGGTTCCAGCTCCTCGTCCGGGGCCAGGACCGCCTCGATGTCGTCGTCGCTCTCGTCGTCGCCGTCATCGTCGTCGAACACGGCACTGACGTCGAAGCGGCAGACCACCGTCTCCGGGTCCACCTGCTCGAAGGGCGCCTCGAGCCACTCCCCCGGGTCCGGGATCTCGTCCGATGCCGTGACCCAGAGCGTGGAGTCGCCCTCCTCCAGGCCGAACTCCTTGTGCCGGGAGGCGATCTCGTCCGGTTCGTACTCGCCGAACAGCAGGCCGAGCGCCCCGTGGACGGTGCCGGAGGCCTCCGGACTCTCGTCGTCCGCCTCCTCGATCCGCTGGGCGTGCGCCAGCAGCCGCTGCGGTTCGGCGACGGCGTAGTCGCGACGGATCAGCACGCTCACGGCGTTCGGTTCCTCGGGCCCGGCGTACGGCGGGAGGGCTTCCTCCGCACTCGGGATCTCGAAGGGGGTGACCTCGTCGTAGCGGTCGTAGAGCAGTTCGTCGTACGTCTCCGCGGCCGCGGCCAGCTGGTTGAAGGCCTCGTAGACGGCCGGGTCGTCGTCCCCCGACCGGCTCTCGACCGCGCCCAGGTGGCGGTCGATCGCGGTCTTCACCGCCTCGGCGGCGGCACGTACCTCGGCAGCGGTGGGCTGCGCAGCATCAGACATAGTGCAGACGCTATCCGTACCGGGGGCCGGCCCGCACAATAGATGCGATGCCGGAATACGAATTTGTCGACGTGTACGTGCCGCGCGGGGTGTCCCGCAAGGAGACTGCGCGTCTGCTGACGGACCATGCCGAGTACGGTCACTGGGAGTTGTACCGCCTGACGCTGATGCGTGACGGCAGCCGCAGGGTGCGGCTGCGGCGGCGGATCATCCGCCAGGTGCGCGCCACCTGGTGAGCTGAGCACGCCCGACCGGAGTCAACAGGTGGAGCGGACCCCGCGTTCGGTCGCGGGGTCCGCTCCGTGTGTCCGAGATCACGCCGCGGCGCGCGCCTTGCGGTAGAGGACCGCGCCGGCGAGCAGCGCACCCGCGCCGACGGGCAGCACGAGTCCCATCGGCAGCTCGCTGCCGGTCTGGGCGAGTTCCGCGTCGCCGTGCGGGCCGGACTGGGCGCCCGGCTGGTTGCCGGACGAGGGGCCGTCCGGGGTGCCGGGAGTCCCGGGCTCACCAGGGTTACCCGGCTCTCCAGGGTTACCGGGTTCACCCGGGTTGCCAGGGTTACCAGGCTCTCCCGGCTCACCGGGATTACCAGGCTCACCGGGATTACCGGGCTCACCAGGGTTACCGGGCTCCCCCGGGTTGCCAGGCTCCCCCGGCTCCCCCGGCTCACCGGGGTTGCCCGGCTCCCCCGGCTCACCGCCGTCGTGCCCCGTGTTGGCGCAGCGGTTGTCGCCCGTGCCGTTGCCCACGCCGATGATGTCGACGCTGTTGCCACAGACGTTCACCGGCACGTGCACCGGAACCTGCACGACGTTGCCGGAGGCCACGCCGGGCGAACCGCTCGCCTTGCCGTGGGCGTGCGAGCCGCCGTGGCCGCCGGAGCCGCCCGTGTTGGCGCAGGCGTTGCCGACCGCCGGGTTGAGGATCCCGACGACGTTGACCGTGTTGCCGCAGACGTTCACCGGCACGTGCACCGGGGCCTGCACCACGTTGCCGGAGAGCACGCCCGGCGAGCCGTTGGCACCGCCCGTGGCCCCGGAGTCGGCGTGGGCGGCGGCCCCGCCCGCGGCGGCGAGCACACCGGTGGCGGCGGCCATGGTCATCAAGCCCTTGCGGGTGACCTGTCGCATTTGCTGAATTCCCTGTCCTCGGACCTGCTGCCGAGAGGCGGCGTCCGCCGCGTCCCGGATTCTCGACGTATGGGGGGAACCGGTCGGCCCCGGAGCGCATGGCGCGCGCTCCGGGGCCGACGGGCTCGAACCCTCAGCGGGTGTTCCCTAGAGGGCGAGACACGACATCACGCGTTGACGCAGGTGTTGCCGAAGGCAGGGTTCAGCAGCCCGATCACGGAGATCGTGTTGCCGCAGACGTTCACGGGGACGTGAACCGGCACCTGCACGACGTTGCCGGACAGGACGCCCGGGGAGTGCACGGCGGCACCCTGGGCACCCGAGTCGGCAGCGGCCATGCCCGCGCCCGCGAGAACCAGACCACCGGTGGCGGCCGCGACGGCGACGACCTTCTTCAGCATGTATTCCTCCTAGTTGGCAATGTGATCCAAAGTCGCGGATCACATCACAGGTAACGAGGAGGAAGTAATGAGGCTACGAGCTTATGGTCGCATTCACTCTTCCCGGTCAACTCCGTACGTCTGCCCGATTCTTGGGATCACCGGCCCGCGCCGGAACACACCTCAGGACGCGTCGAGGAATCGGTCGAGCACACGGACGCCGAACGTGAGACCGTCGACCGGCACCCGCTCGTCGACACCGTGGAACATGCCCGCGAAGTCCAGCTCCGGGGGCAGCTTCAGCGGCGCGAACCCGAAGCAGCGGATGCCCAGGTCGTCGAAGGACTTGGCGTCGGTGCCGCCGGAGAGCATGTAGGGCACGGCGCGCGCGATCGGGTCCTCGGCGCTGAGCGCGGTCTGCATGGCGTCGACCAGCCGGCCGTCGAAGTCGGTCTCCAGCGCCTTGTCGGAGTGCACGTCCTCGCGCCGAACGCGCGGGCCGAGGATCCGGTCGAGGTCGGCGAGGAACTCCTCCTCGTACCCGGGCAGGAAGCGGCCGTCGACGTGCGCGGTGGCCTGGCCGGGGATGACGTTGACCTTGTAGCCGGCGCCGAGCTGGGTGGGCGCCGCGGAGTTGCGCAGCGTGGTGCCGATCATGCGGGCGATGCCGCCGAGCTTGGCGAGGGTCTCGTCCATGTCCTCCGGGTCGAGCTCGGTGCCGAGCGCGTCGGAGAGCTCGTCCAGGAAGGCGCGGACGGTCTTGGTGACCCTCACCGGCCACTTGTGGCGGCCGAGCCGGGCGACGGCCTCGCACAGCTCGGTGATGGCGTTGTCGTCGTTGGTCATCGAGCCGTGGCCGGCCGTGCCGTCGACGGTGAGCCGCATCCAGTGCATGCCCTTCTCGGCGGTCTCCACGAGGTAGAGGCGCAGCTTCTCGTTGACGGTGAAGGAGAACCCGCCGACCTCGCCGATCGCCTCGGTGACGCCCTCGAACAGCTCGGGGTGCCGGTGCACCAGGTGCTTGGCGCCGTAGGTGCCGCCGGCCTCCTCGTCGGCGAGGAAGGCGAGGACGATGTCGCGCGGGGGCTTACGGCCGCTGCGCATGCGCTCGCGGACGACCGCGAGGGTCATCGCGTCCATGTCCTTCATGTCGACGGCCCCGCGCCCCCACACGCACCCGTCGGCGATCTCGCCGGAGAAGGGGTGGTGGGTCCAGTCGTCGGCGTTGGCGGGGACGACGTCGGTGTGGCCGTGGATCAGCAGGGCGGGCCGCGACGGGTCCTCGCCCTCGATCCGGGCGACGGTGGAGGCGCGTCCCGGGTGGGACTCGAAGATCTGCGGCTCCAGGCCCACTTCGGCGAGCTTCTCGGCGACGTACTCGGCCGCCTTGCGCTCGCCGGGGCCGGAGTGGTCGCCGTAGTTGCTGGTGTCGATCCGGATCAGCTCGCGGCAGAGGTCCACGACCTCGTCCTCACCGGTGACGCCCTTGGCCGGGTCCGTCTGGCTCACGTGCTTCCTCCCGCTGCTGGTGTTCCCGCTGGTGGGTCCCCCTCATCCTCCCTCGCCCGCGGGCCCGCCCCAAGACCCGGCCCGGCCCGTCACACGCCGTTCACGCGACGACGCGGCGGGCGGGGGTGATCGGCCACCCCTGAACACCTGGTAATGTTTACGTCGTCGCCGCGGGGGGAAACCCGCGCGACAGACACCTTGTCCGGGTGGCGGAATGGCAGACGCGCTAGCTTGAGGTGCTAGTGCCCTTTATCGGGCGTGGGGGTTCAAGTCCCCCCTCGGACACTTGGAACACGAGGGCCGCGACCGCGAGGTCGCGGCCCTCGGTCGTTGTACGGAAGGTGCGCCTCATGACGTCTCGCACGCCCTGTCCCTGCGGCCTCCCCGAGACCTACGAGGAGTGCTGCGGCCGCTTCCACGGCGGAGCCGCCGCCGCGCCCACCGCCGAGCGGCTGATGCGGTCGCGGTACTCCGCGTTCGTCAGGCAGGACGGGGCGTATCTGCTGCGGACCTGGCACCCGCGGACGCGGCCCGCCCGGCTCGACCTCGACCCGGGGACGCGGTGGACCGGGCTGGAGATCCTGGGGACCGAGGCCGGCTCCGCCTTCCACACCACCGGCACGGTGACCTTCCGCGCCTCCTACAAGGGCGGCTCCCTGCACGAACGCAGCCGCTTCGAACGCGTCGACGGCGCCTGGGTGTACGTCGACGGCGACTTCCTGGAGTAGTCGGGCGCCGGCGGCGCTACGGCGCCAGGATGTCCAGTTCCTGGAGGGCGCCCTCGGTGATTTCCCGGGTGAGTTCCTCCGCGCGGGCCGCGTCGCGGGCACGGACCGCTGCGGCGAGCTGGACGTGCAGGGTGACGGCGGCCGGGTCCGGGTCCTCGAACATGACGTCGTGGTGGGTGCGTCCGGCCAGTACCTCCGCGACGACGTCGCCGAGGCGGGCGAACATCTCGTTGCCGGAGGCGGTCAGGATCACGCGGTGGAACGCCACGTCGTGGAAGAGGTAACCCTCCAGCTTGTGTCCGCGTGAGTGGGCGACCATCCCGAGGGCGCACTCGGTGAGTTCGGCGCACTGCTCGGCTGTCGCGTTGCGCGCGGCCAGACCCGCCGCGACGGGTTCGATCGCGGAGCGCAGCACGGTGAGGGAGCGCAGCTGGCGGGGGCGGTCGGCGCCGGCCAGGCGCCAGCGGATGACCTGCGGGTCGTACACGTTCCATTCGCAGGCCGGCAGGACGGTCACGCCGACGCGGCGCCGCGACTCCACCAGGTGCATGGACTCCAGGACGCGGACCACCTCGCGCATCACGGAGCGGGACACGTCGAAACGCTGGGCGAGCTCGTCGGTACGCAGGACACTGCCGGGCGGGTATTCGCCGGCGGTGATCTCGGGGCCGAGGGTGTCCAGTACGCGGCCGTGCAGCCCCCGGCCCGTGGTGCTCATGCACTCAGAGTACGGGGCGGATCACACGCATAAAAAGTCAGACTTATTCGTCACAGACTCTTGAAGTCGTCGTACTTATGAGTTTCAGTTGCCGTCGACATCACGTGTCGACGAAGACAGCAGACAGTGAGGCAGCGATGAACACCCCCCACGTCGTCGTGGTCATGGGCGTCGCCGGGACGGGCAAGACCACCATCGGTCCCCTGCTCGCGGCCCGTTTCGGCGTCCCGTACGCCGAGGGCGACGACTTCCACCCGCAGAGCAACATCGCCAAGATGTCGGCAGGCACCCGCTCACCGACGACGACCGGTGGCCCTGGCTGGACGCCATCGGTGACTGGGCGCAGCAGCGTGCGGGTCTGGGCGGCGTGGTGAGCTGCTCGGCGCTGAAGCGGTCGTACCGTGACCGGCTGCGGGCCGCCGCACCGGGTGTGGTCTTCGTGCACCTCACCGGTGACCGCGCGCTCGTCGAGGACCGGATGTCGCACCGCAAGGGGCACTTCATGCCCACGGCGCTGCTCGACTCCCAGTTCGCCACGCTCCAGCCGCTGGGGCAGGACGAGGCCGGGGTCGCCGTGGACGTGACGGGCAGCCCCGGAGAGAAGATCCCCTTCCCCCTGGGGCCGGCCACTCCCCCGACCCCCGTACACCCTGAGGATCCACCGTGACCAGACTCAGCGTCGAGATGCTGGCAGCGGACGCACCCGAGCCGATCACCTCGGCCGGCCACGCTCAGCTGGGCATCGCCGTCCTGGCGGGCATAGCCGTCATCGTCCTGCTCATCACCAAGTTCAAGCTGCACGCCTTCCTGTCGCTGACCATCGGGTCGCTGGCGCTCGGTGCCTTCGCCGGGGCGCCGCTGGACAAGGTGATCACCAGCTTCACCGCCGGACTGGGCTCCACCGTCGCCGGTGTGGGCGTGCTGATCGCCCTGGGCGCGATCCTCGGCAAGATGCTCGCCGACTCCGGCGGCGCGGACCAGATCGTCGACACCATCCTCGCCAAGGCGAGCGGCCGTGCCATGCCGTGGGCGATGGTGCTGATCGCCTCGGTGATCGGCCTGCCGCTGTTCTTCGAGGTCGGCGTGGTGCTGCTGATCCCGGTGGTGCTGATGGTCGCCAAGCGCGGCAACTACTCGCTCATGCGCATCGGCATCCCCGCGCTGGCCGGTCTGTCCGTGATGCACGGCCTGGTCCCGCCGCACCCCGGCCCGCTCGTCGCCATCGACGCGGTCGACGCCAACCTGGGCGTGACGCTGGCGCTCGGTGTGCTGGTCGCGATCCCGACGGTGGTCATCGCCGGTCCGCTGTTCTCCAAGTACGCCGCCCGCTGGGTGGACGTCCCGGCCCCGGAGCGGATGGTCCCGCAGCGGCCGTCGGAGGAGCTGGAGCGGCGCCCCGGGTTCGGCGCGACGCTGGCCACGATCCTGCTGCCGGTCGTGCTGATGCTCGCCAAGGCGCTGGTCGACATCGTGATCGACGACCCCGAGCACCAGGTGCAGCGCGTCTTCGACGTGATCGGCTCCCCGCTGATCGCGCTGCTCGCGGCCGTGCTGGTCGGCATCTTCACGCTCGGCAGGCCCGCCGGCTTCAGCCGGGAGCGGATCTCCTCCCTGGTGGACAAGGGTCTGGCGCCGATCGCGGGCATCCTGCTGATCGTCGGCGCGGGCGGCGGCTTCAAGCAGACGCTGATCGACACCGGTGTGGGCCGGATGATCCTGGACATCTCCGAGGACTGGTCGATCCCCGCGCTGCTGCTGGCCTGGCTGATCGCGGTGGCGATCCGGCTGGCGACGGGCTCGGCGACCGTGGCGACCGTCTCTGCGGCCGGTCTGGTCGCACCGCTCGCCGCCGACATGTCGACCGCGCACACCGCGCTTCTGGTGCTGGCCATCGGCGCCGGTTCGCTCTTCTTCAGCCATGTGAACGACGCCGGCTTCTGGCTGGTGAAGGAGTACTTCGGGCTGAACGTCGGCCAGACGATCAAGACCTGGTCGGTCATGGAGACGATCATCTCGGTGGTCGCGGGGGCGCTGGTGCTCCTGTTGTCCCTGATCATCTAGCCGGGTCCGGGTTCACGAAGGCCCGTCCCGTCCCTCGTCGAGGGGCGGGACGGGCCTCCGTCGTGTCAGGGGTGCCACAGGGGGTGCTCGCGCTCTGCCCATTCCCGGCCGACCGAGCCGGTGCGCAGGCCGCGGCGGGCCTCGGGGTCGGCGAGGGCCATGCCGATGTGCCCGGCGAGGACGATGCCGACGGTCAGCGCCAGCCAGTCGTGGACGAAGGTCGCGGCGGTCCGCCAGACCAGCGGGGTGAGGTGGGTGAACCACATCAGCAGCCCGGTGCCGAGCATCACCAGGGTGGCCCCCGCGATCCAGGCCGCGTAGAACTTCTGTCCGGCGTTGAACTTCCCGGCCGGGCGGGAGGCGGGGCGGCGGTCGCGGCGCAGGGCGGCCCGCAGCCAGACCCGGTCGTGCGGGGCGAAACGGTTGAGCCGGCCCAGGTCGGCGCGGAACGCGCGGGAGACGAGGGCGGCGAGCACGGGGACGGGCAGCAGCAGGCCCGACCACTGGTGGAGCGTGACGACCAGGGCGCGGCGGCCAGCCAGCTGGGCGAGCTGGGGGACGTAGAGGCAGGCCGCGGTGGCCACGCAGACACCCATCAGTACGGCCGTGGCGCGGTGCGCCCACCGCTGGGCGGGGCCGAAGCGCCGTACGGTCGTGGCGGCGGGCGGGGCGTCAGCTCGTGGGTGCATCGTCGCGTCCGTTCGAGCGGCCGACCCAGGCGTCGACGTCGTAGCCGCGCACCTCCCAGTAGCCCGGTTCCACGTCCTCGGTGACGGTGATGCCGGAGAGCCACTTGGCGGACTTGTAGAAGTACATGGGTGCCACGTAGAGGCGCACCGGGCCGCCGTGGCCGTGGCCGATGTCCTCGTCCCGCATGCGCAGGGCCACCAGGACGTCGGAGCGGCGGGCCTGGTCGAGGGTGAGGCTCTCGGAGTAGGCGCCGTCGAAGCAGGTGAAGCGCACCGCGCGGGCGGTGGGGCGCACGCCGGCCGCGTCCAGCAGCCGGGACAGCGGCACGCCTTCGAACGGGGCGTGCGGCACCCGCCAGCCGGTGACGCACTGCACGTCGCGGACCGTACGGGTCTGCGGCAGGGCCTTCAGGTCGGCGAGGGTGTAGGTGGCGGGGCGGTCGACGAGGCCGTCGACGGTGAGGCGGTAGGTCCGTGCGTCCTTGCGGGGGACGGACGCGGTGACCGAGTAGTAGCGGAAGCCGCCGCCGTTCGGCAGCAGTCCGGTCAGGCCGGTGGGGTCCCGTTCGGAGGCGCCGGCGAGGAAGGACTCCAGGCCGCGCTGGAGGGTGGGCGCGGCGGCCAGGCCGAGCGCGCCGAGGCCGAGGGTGCCGAGCAGGACGCGGCGGCCGACGGGCTTGCCGCGCGCGTCCGCGTCGTCCGCCTCGGCTCCCGTGCGGGGGCGTCCGGGTCGCGCGGGGCTGTTCGGGATTCACCCGACATTCGAGCACCCGCGCCCCGGGCCGGGCCAGGGAACGCGGGTGCTCGTCAGACTTCCGTAAGACGGGTGGCGGGTGTCCTACGGGGTGCGCTCGGCCTCCTTCTCCAGTTGGAAGGCCTCGTTGCCCAGGCCGATGCGGGCGTGGGTCTCGGGGGCTCGGGCGCGCAGGATCGCGCCCTGGACCAGCCCGATCACGAGGGCGAGGCCGATGACGCCGGGCAGGATCCAGCGCAGCGCGGAGTCCGGGCCGGTGCCGACCAGCACGTCGAAGTCCTTGACCGTGTAGACGGCGATCACCACCAGGGCGAGGCCGGCGACGGTCGAGGTGACCAGCCGCCATGCCTGCGCGCTCGCGGCGCCGCGCCGTACGAAGAAGACGACGACGGACAGCGAGGCGATGGCCATCAGGACGATCACGCCGAGCGCGCCGATGTTGCCGCCCCAGGTGAACAGGTGCAGGACGGGCGCGGTCGGGTCGCCGGTCGGCTTGTCGTCGGTGAGCGCGAAGGTCAGCACCAGCACCGCAGCGATGCCGGTCTGCAGCAGGGAGCCGGTGCCGGGGGCGCCGCTGGTGCCGGTGGTGCGGCCGAAGGTGGCGGGCAGCAGGCCCTCACGGCCCATGGCGAAGGCGTAGCGGGCGACGACGTTGTGGAAGCTGAGCATGGCGGCGAACATGCCGGTCACGAAGAGGATGTGCAGCACGTCGGTGAAGGTGGCGCCGAGCCGGTCCTCGGTGAGGAGGAACAGCAGGCCCGCGCTCTGCTCCTGGGAGGTGCCGACGATCGCGGAGGGGCCGGTGGCCACGGTGAGCGCCCAGCTGCTGATGGCGAAGAAGACGGCGACGCCGGTGACGGCGAGGAACATCACGCGCGGCACCAGGACGTGCGGCCTGCTGGTCTCCTCCGCGTACACCGGGGCCTGCTCGAAGCCGAGGAAGGCCGCGATGCAGAAGCACAGGGCGGTGCCGACGCCGGCGCCGGTGAGGGTGTCCGGGTTGAAGGCGTGCAGTGACAGGCCCTCCTTGCCGGGGTCGGCGACGGCGGCGATGTCGAAGACGACGACCAGGACCACCTCGATGACCAGCAGGACGCCGAGCACCTTCGCGTTGACGTCGATCTTCAGCCAGCCCAGCGCGCCGACGGCCAGCACGGCGACGAGGGAGGGTATCCACCAGGCGACCTCGAGGTCGGCGTAGGTGGCGAAGAGGCCGGAGACCTCGAAGCCGAAGATGCCGTAGATGCCGACCTGGAGGGCGTTGTAGGCGACCAGCGCGACCAGGGCGGCGCCCGCGCCGGCGGTGCCGCCGAGCCCGCGGGAGATGTAGGCGTAGAAGGCACCGGCGTTGTGGACGTGCCGGCTCATCTCCGCGTATCCGAGGCTGAACAGCACCAGTACGGCGCCCAGGACCACGAAGAGCAGCGGCTGCCCGACGATCCCCATCACCGCGAATGTGGTGGGCATGACACCAGCGACCACCATGAGGGGGGCGGTCGCGGCCAGGACGGAGAGCAGCAGGCCCCCTGTGCCGAGGCGGTCGGCCCGCAGGGCGCGCTCCTGCCCCTTGAAGGTGCTGATCCCTTCGGCTGGGGCTCTGTTGGTGCTCGAACTGTCCGTCGTCATCTCGAGACCGTCCTTGGATCGGTGGTGGGTGCGGGGGGGCGTCGGGGTGGGGGTCAGGCCGTGCCCACAGCGGCGGCGCGGGCGGTACGGAAGGCGGTGACGCCGTCCCGGTCGGGATAGGACCAGGGGGCGGGGGTGGCGTGCTCGCCGATGCGGTGGAACAGCGCGGCGGCCTCGGCGCCCCGGCCCTCGCAGACCTTGGCGTGGGCGAGGAAGTTCAGGTCGACCAGCCGGCGGGGGTGGTCCTCGTGCTCCCACTCCAGCCACCAGTCGAAGGCCGCCTTCATCACCTGCCGTGCACGGCGTCCGACCCAGTGCCCGGAGGCGACCGGGTCGGGGGGCTCGTGTCCGGCGGCGGCCAGGGTGCGGTAGCGCTCGGCGTGCGCGATGACCGGCAGGATGGCGAGCGGCGAGTCGGCGGGGGCCTGTTCGGCGGCCCAGTTGGCGAAGTCGTACACCTCGTGCAGCGGGTCCGGGCCCGCCTCCACGCGGCGCTCCGCGAGCCAGCCGACCACCAGGTGGTGGGCGTGGTGGTGGTCCGCGTAGCGGGTGCGGACCTGCTCGAAGACACGGACCACGTCGCCCTCCGCGCCCAGCGAGCACTCCAGCATCAGTAACCCCAGCCAGGGCGTCGGGTCGTCCGGCAGCAGCGCGGCGGCCTTCTGGCAGGCGTCGCGGACCCCGGCGGGCTTCTCCTTGCCGCGCAGCCCGCGCCGCACCTGGGCCAGGGCGAGCAGCACGGCCGCGTCACCGGAATCGGGCTCGGCGAGCAGCCACTCGCGGGCCCACGGGGCGCAGTACGGCTCGCGGGCGAGCACCGTGATCCGGTGCCCGCGGCGGTCCCACTCGTCCCCCGTCCGGACCAGCAGCGAGCGGGTGCTCTGCCACCGCCCCTGGGCCAGTGCGGCCCGCGCGGCGACGAGTTCGGCGTCGTCAAGGGCCTCGTCATGGGCCTGTGCCGCTCGTTTGCGGGCACGGCCGAGGGGAGGCGGGGGTGGGGACACCGCGGAACTTCCTCACGCGCTTCTCTTGTCATACGGCTCACGGCGGGTGGTCGGTGGCAGTGGTCGGCTGCCGCCCGCCATGAGCTGATCACGGACAGCAAACCGCCCGCCAACGGATCACGTCAAGGGCGCAGGGGGTGTTACACGCGTCAACTGCGGTCACGAACGGGCAACTTGTGGTGTCGGGGGGCGCGCCGACACCGCGGGTGCCGTTCGGGGCGGGAGGCGGGCGCGCTGCTTTGATGGCGGTAGGAGTCGGAGCGCACGAGTGGGAGCGGGATGAGCGAGAGCGGGAGGACCGAGAGCGGAATGAGCGAGAGCGGTCGGAGTGCGGACGAGGTCATCGACGTCGTCGATGAGCAGGACCGGGTGGTGGGGCAGGTCCGGCGCGGGGAGGCGTACGCGCGGGGGCTGCGCCACCGGTGCGTCTTCGTCCTGGCCAGGGACGGCACGGGCCGGATCTTCGTCCACCGCCGCACGCCGGCCAAGCTGGTCTTCCCCTCCCTGTACGACATGTTCGTCGGCGGGGTCGTCGGCGCCGGCGAGGAGTACGACGAGGCGGCCCTGCGGGAGGCCGAGGAGGAACTCGGCGTGAGCGGCCTGCCGCGCCCCTCGCACCTCTTCACCTTCCTGTACGACGACGGCGCGGCCCGGACCTGGTGGTCGGCGGTGTACGAGGTGCGCTGCGACCTGCCGGTGCGGCCTCAGGCCGAGGAGGTGGCCTGGTACGACTTCCTGCCGGAGGCGGAGGTCGAGCGGCGGCTCGGCGAGTGGGAGTGGGTACCGGACGGGCTGGCGGCGTACGAACGGCTGCGGGCGTTCCGGGCGGGCGCACGCGGGCACGGGACCGGCTGATCGGAGGCGACCGGTAAGGTCGCCGACGTGATCGACTTTGTACGGAACGTCCGGTTGTGGTTCTCCCCCGCCGAGGTGCGGGAGGACGGGGAGACGCCCGACTACCGCTTCTCGCTGGCGAACGAGCGGACGTTCCTCGCCTGGCTGCGGACCGCGCTCGCGCTGATCGGCGGCGGGTTCGCGGTGGACCAGTTCCTGCCCGACCTGCGGTGGGGCTGGCGGGTCGGGCTGGCCCTCGCGCTGCTGGCGGCCGGTGCGCTGTGCGCGTTCCGGGCGGTCAACCACTGGGTGCGGTGCGAGCGGGCGATGCGGCGCGGGGAGGACCTGCCGGTGTCGCGATTCCCGGCGCTGCTGGGCGTGGTGGTGGCGGGAGTCGCCGTGGTGATGGTCGTGGTGGTGCTGGTGGGGTGGGAGAAGTGACGTCCGGCTCGGCTGCGGGGGCGGGGCGGGTGGACCGGGATCCGGGGTTGCAGCCGGAGCGGACGCGGCTGGCGTGGCGGCGGACGACGCTGGCGAGCACGGTGGTGGCGGTGCTGGCGGGGAAGGCGGGGCTGGCGGGTGGGGCGTCGGGGGGTGTGCTGGCTTCGGGGGTCGTGTGCTGTGCGGGGTGGGCGGGGGTGTTGGTGGTTGCCCATCGGCGGATTCGGGGGTTGGCGGGGGGTGGGGAGCCTGAGCGGCTCTCGCTTCGGTATGCGGTGGGGATTGTGGTGTGCGTGCTGGTGACGGGGGGGGGGGGGGGGGGTGGTGCTGTGGTAGCGGTTTCTCGCCCCCTCCGCCCCTTCCCTTCCCGACCCCGGGGCTGCGCCCCAGACCCCCTTTCGGCCCTTCGGGCCTCGTCCTCAAACGCCGGACGGGCTGAGGATCAGCCGCGTCACTCGGGCACCCTGACCACGATCTTGCCGCGTACGTGGCCCTCCTCGCTGCGGCGGTGGGCGTCCGCCGCGCGCTCCAGGGGGAAGGTCTCCTCGACGTGGATGGCCAGGACCCCCTGGTCCGCCAGTTCCGACAGCTTGCGCAGGTCCTGCGGGTCCGGCCGGACGAACCAGTAGTGGCCCCCGTACTCGACCACGCCGGGGTCGATGATCGACGCCAGTCGGCCTTCCGGCACGAGGAGGTTCGCGGAGGTCTTCAGGGTGTCCCCGCCGACCGTGTCGAACACCGCGTCCACACCCTCGGGGGCGAGCCCTCGCACCCGTTCGGCCAGGCCCTCGCCGTAGCTCAGCGGCTCGGCGCCGAGGCCGCGCACGAAGTCGTGGTTGCGTCCGCTCGCCGTGCCGATGACCCGGGCGCCGAGGTGGGCGGCGAGCTGGACGGCGACGGATCCGACCCCGCCGGCCGCCGCGTGCACCAGGACGGTCTCGCCCCGGCGCACCCCGAGGACGCGGTGCAGCACCTGGTACGCGGTGAGCCCGGCCAGGGGGATGCCGGCCGCCTGCTCGAAGGTGAGGCCGCGCGGCTTGGGCGCGAGGGTACGCACGGGTGCCGCCACGTACTCGGCGAAGGTGCCCCCGGAGAGGACGTCCTGGCGCACGTAGCCGATCACCTCGTCGCCCGCGGCGAACTCCGGGACGGCGGGTCCGGACCGGACGACCACACCTGCGACGTCCCAGCCGGGGACGACCGGGAAGACGGTCGGGAGGATCGCGTCGAGATGGCCCTGCCGGGCCTTCCAGTCGACCGGGTTGACGGACGCCGCCCGCACCCGGACGAGCACCGTGTCGGGGCCGACCTTGGGGTCGTCCACGTCGCCGTACTCGAGGACCTCGGGGCCGCCGTACCGTGCGTAGCTGATCGCCTTCATGCGTCGACCCTCCGGGGTCCGCCCACGCCGTGCAAGCCGAATGGCCCGATGTACACCATTCGCGTCACCGCCGGCACACGGCGGGACCGACGGCGGGGACGTGATCCGCCTATCGTGGGCCCGATCACGTTGGGCCCCCGGTCTGGACGGCATACCGACCGGTCGGCATCATGGGTGGGTACGTGTCCGCCTGCATACAGGAGCGACGATGAGCCCCGATCACCCGCCCGGACTGGATCTCGACCGGCTGCGCGAGCTGCTCGAACGGGAGCGGCCCGGGCTGCTGGCCGGCCCGCTCACCGGCCGGCTGATCGAGGGCGGCAGGTCGAACCTGACCTACACGGTCACCGACGGCGCGGCGACCTGGGTGGTACGGCGGCCGCCGCTCGGCCATGTCCTGGCCACCGCGCACGACATGAAGCGCGAGCACCGGGTGATCAGCGCGCTGCATCCGACGAAGGTGCCGGTGCCGCGCCCGGTGCTGCTGTGCGAGGACGAGGAGGTGCTGGGCGCGCCGTTCTACGTCATGGAGTACGTCGAGGGCACCCCCTACCGCACCGCCGACCAGCTGGCACCGCTGGGCCCCGAGCGCACCCGCACGGCCGTGCTGAACCTGGTGGACACGCTGGTCGACCTGCACGCCGTCGACCCCGCCGAGGTCGGGCTCGCCGACTTCGGCCGCCCCGAGGGGTTCCTGGACCGGCAGCTGCGGCGCTGGGGCAAGCAGCTGGACGCCTCCCGCAACCGGGAGCTGGCCGGCATCGACGAGCTGCACGCCGCGCTCGGCCGTGCACTGCCCTCGTCCCCCGCGCCCACCGTGGTGCACGGCGACTACCGCCTCGACAACGCGCTGATCAGCGACGACGAGTCGGTCCGCGCCGTTCTGGACTGGGAGATGTCCACCCTGGGCGACCCGCTGACCGACCTGGGGCTGCTGGTGATGTACAGCATGCCGCTGGGCATGCCGGACTCCCCCGTCTCCACGACCGCCGAGGCCCCCGGCCACCCCGCCCCGGCCGAGCTGATCGAGCGCTACGCCGCGCGGTCCGGCCGGGACGTGTCGGCGGTGTCCTGGTACACCGCGTTCGCCTGGTTCAAGCTCGCGGTGATCCTGGAGGGCATCCACTACCGGTACACGCTGGGTCGGACCGTCGGGGCCGGTTTCGACCGGATCGGCGATCTGGTCCCGGTCTTCATCGAGCACGGTCTGACCACCTTTCAGGAAGGCTGACCCGACATGGACTTCGCGTTCGACGCGCGCACCGAGGAGCTGCGCGCCCGGCTCCTCGCCTTCATGGACGAGTACGTGTACCCCGCCGAGCAGGTCGCGCACGAGCAGCGCGAGCGGCTGGCCTCGCCGTGGGAGAACCCGCCGGTGGTGGAGGAGCTGAAGGCGGAGGCCCGCCGGCAGGGCCTGTGGAACCTGTTCCTGCCCGACGCCGAGTACGGCGCGGGACTCACCAACCTGCAGTACGCCCCGCTCGCCGAGATCACCGGCCGGTCCCCGCAGCTCGCCCCCACCGCCACCAACTGCGCGGCGCCCGACACCGGGAACATGGAGGTGCTGGCGCAGTTCGGCGACGAGCAGCAGAGGAAGCAGTGGCTGGAGCCGCTGCTCTCGGGTGAGATCCGCTCGGCTTTCGCGATGACCGAGCCGGACGTGGCCTCCTCCGACGCCACCAACATCACCACCCACATCCGGCGGGAGGGCGACGCCTACGTCATCTCCGGCCGCAAGTGGTACATCTCCGGGGCCATGCACCCGGACTGCAAGATCTTCATCGTGATGGGCAAGACCGACCCGGACGGGGCGGACATCCGCCGCCAGCAGTCCATGGTCCTGGTCCCGCGCGACACCCCGGGTGTCACCGTGAAGCGGGCGATGCGGGTCTTCGGCTACGAGGACCACTACCACGGCGGTCACGCCGAGGTGGTCTTCGACGAGGCGCGGGTGCCGGTGTCGAACCTGATCGGTGAGGAGGGCGGCGGCTTCGCCATCGCCCAGGCGCGGCTCGGTCCGGGCCGGATCCACCACTGCATGCGGCTGATCGGCATGGCCGAGCGGGCCATCGAGCTGATGTGCCGGCGCGCGGTGTCCCGGGACGCCTTCGGCAAGGCGCTCGCCCAGCAGGGTGTGGTGCAGAACTGGATCGCGGACGCGCGTGTCGCGGTCGAGCAGCTGCGGCTGCTGGTGCTGAAGACGGCCTGGATGATGGACACCGTCGGCAACCGGGGCGCCCACACCGAGATCCAGGCCATCAAGATCGCCACGCCGCGCACGGTCGTCGGCATCCTCGACCGGGCGATCCAGCTCTACGGCGCCGGCGGGGTGAGCCAGGACTTCCCTCTGGCCGAGCTGTACGCGGGCGCGCGCACGCTGATGATCGCGGACGGCCCGGACGAGGTGCACCAGCGGTCGCTGGCCCGCCGGGAGATCAAGAAGTACCTGTAGGCGCGGTTCGCCCCGCCGGTGCGGCCGACATCGGCGGGGCGGCCGGCTCCGGGGACCACGAGACCCCGGGGACGGCGGGGCCCCGGGGACGACGGGGCGCCGGGACGGCTCAGGCGCGCAGCGCGCGCAGCAGCAGGTCGGCGAGGTGGTCGGCGACCTCCTGGGGGCTGAGCGGACCGTCGGGGCGGTACCAGGTGGACAGGTGGTGCACCGAGCCGAAGTGGTAGTCGACCACGAGGTCGGCCGGGGTCGCCGTGGAGAACACGCCCTCGCGCTGGCCCTCCTCGATCAGCGCACGGAAACGCTCGTGGTAGCGGCGGCGCTCGGCGCGGACCTGCTTGTTCTTCTCCGGGCCGAGGTGGTGCATGGAGCGGAAGAAGATCGACGCGTCGTCGAGGTTCTCGATGGTGGTCACGACCACGTCGGCCGCGGCGCCGCGCAGCCGCTTCTCGATGGGTTCGTCGGCGTCGGCGAACTGGTCCAGGCGCTCCTGCTGGAGGCGCAGCACGCGCGCGTACACCTCGTGCAGCAGGTCGTCCTTGGACCCGAAGTAGTGGTAGAGCGCCCCCTTGGTGACGCCGGCCGCCTCGACGATCTCCTGCACCGAGGTGCGGTCGTAGCCCTGCTCGGCGAAGAGCCGGGTGGCGGCGGCCAGCAGCCGCTGCGGCACGGGGGTCCCGTCACCGTCCGTCGTTCTGGGCACTGCCGCCACCCGCCTTTCCGTGTTGCTGTCGGTCGTCGTGCGTCAGGAAACGCCGTCCCCGACGGAGGATCTTCCCACTTCACGGATCCGCCTCCGGAGGCACACCTCCCCGCCCAGTTTCTCCCCCGGCGCGGCGGCGGGTACGGGCGGGTCCGTTCGGGAGCCCGTCCGGCGGGGGCGGGCGGGGGTCGCGGAGCGGGTCAGCGGGTGGCTTCCCACTGCTGCTGGACGCGGTTCATGCCGGAGAGCCAGCGGTCGGGGTCGGTGGCGCGGGCGCGGTAGTAGTCGGCGACCTCGGAGTGCGGCAGGATCAGGAAGCGGTCCTGCTCGATGCCCTCGAACAGGGCGTCGGCCACGTCCTCCGGCTCGATCGCGGTCGGCTTCAGGACCAGCTCGCCGGCGCTGCCGCTCGCGTCGAGCATGTCGGTGCGCACGCCCTGCGGACAGATCGCGTGCACCTTCACCCCGCGGTGCCGGTACGTCAGTGACAGCCACTCGGCGAAGGCGTAGGCGCCGTGCTTGGTGACGCTGTACGGGGCGGTGCCGATCATGGTGAGCAGCCCGGCGGCGGAGACGGTGGAGACGAAGCGTCCGCCGCCCCGCTCCAGCCACTCGGGGAGCAGCGCGTGGGCCGCGCGGACGTGGGCCATCACGTTGACGTCCCAGGACAGGGCCCAGTCCTCCTCGCGCAGCGGCTCCCCCGGCTCCCCGCCGTCCCGGCCGACCCCGGCGTTGGCGCACCAGACGTCGATCGTGCCGCCGAGCGCGTCCCGGGCCTCCTCGACGATCGAGGAGGCGTCGCCCGCCACCGCCGGACCGCCGATCTCCTCGGCCACGGCCTTGGCGCGGCCGGCGTCCAGGTCGTTGACCACGACCCGCGCCCCCTGCGCGGCGAAACGGCGGGCCAGCGCCGCCCCGATGCCGCCCCCGGCTCCCGTGACGACCACCTTCGCACCCTGCACGGCTTGCACCATCGGTCTCCTTCGACGCGGCTCCCCAACGGCTGTCCGCGCCAGACTAACCGGTCGGTATGCCGGGTGGAAGGGGTCTTCCGCGTGGCGCGGGTCCGACGCGTTCCCCGGGACGGTCCGGCACGCTAGCGTGCGTGGGCATGACATATCCCGCGATCACGGAGGTCACCGTATGAGGCTGTCCCGACGGAGCCTGCTCGCCACCACCACGGCCGCGGTCGCGGCCTCCGCCGCTCCGGCCGTCGCCGCTCCCGGGCCGGGGTCAGGACACGGCGGCGGCCGGACACTGCGTACCGGGTTCGAACGGCTCGCGGCGGACGGCTACGCGCTGCTCGACGGCCGTCGCGTCGGCATGGTCACCAACCCCACCGGCATCACCCGCGACGTGCGGCACATCGTGGACGTCATGCACGCGGACGGCCGGGTGGACCTGGCCGCGGTCTTCGGCCCCGAGCACGGCTTCCGGGGCACCGCGCAGGCGGGCGGCTCGGAGGGCCGGTACGACGACCCGGCGACCGGCCTGCCCGTGTACGACACCTACCTGAAGAGCGGTCAGGCGCTCGCCGACATCTTCACGGCGTCCGGCGTGGACACGGTCGTCTTCGACATCCAGGACGCCGGCGCCCGTTTCTACACGTACATCTGGACCCTGTTCGACTGCATGGAGGCGGCGCAGCTCGCGGGCCTGTCCTTCGTGGTCCTGGACCGGCCGAACCCGGTGACCGGGCGGGCGGCGCTGGGTCCGGTGCTGCACAAGGAGTTCGCGACCTTCGTCGGACGGCAGCCGATCTCGCAGGCGCACGGGATGACGGTGGCGGAGCTTGCGCTGCTGTTCAACGAGGAGTTCCTGACGGCGCCTGTCGCCCTGGAGACCGTGAAGATGTCGGGGTGGAAGCGGTCGGACTTCTACGACGCGTCCGGGATGCCGTGGGTGCCGCCGAGCCCGAACATGCCGACGCCGGAGACGGCGCTGGTGTACGCGGGCACCTGCCTGTTCGAGGGCACGAACCTCTCCGAGGGGCGCGGCACCACCCGGCCGTTCGAGCTGCTGGGCGCGGAGGGCGTCGACGGGCGCTGGGCGGCCGCGGCGAACGAGCTGGGGCTGGCGGGCGTGCGCTTCCGTGAGGCGTACTTCGCGCCGACCTTCTCCAAGTTCCAGGGAAAGACCATCGGGGGCGTGCAGCTGCATGTGCACGACCGGGAGGCGTTCGACCCGGTGCGTACCGGCATCGGCCTGCTGATCACGGCGAAGCGGTCGTGGAGCGGCTTCGCCTGGCGCGAGGACAACTGGATCGACAAGCTCACCGGCTCCACCCAGGTGCGCACGATGATCGACGCGGGCGCGGACACGGACGAGGTGGTGGGCGGCTGGCAGCAGGAGCTGGCGGCGTTCCGCCGGAAGCGGCGGAACCACCTGCTGTACCGCTGAGCGCGGACGGGCACGGGACGGCGGCGGGTCGCGGGCGGCGACCCGCCGCCGTCCCGTTCACGCCCGCCGCCGCCCCGGCGCACCACGAAACCACCTCACCACCATGACCTGCGGTGACACAGCCGCACCCGGCGTTACGCGGGACCCCTCGTCCGGCCGGCCGGTGATCGGTATGCATATCGGCGGAGTGTTCAGGAACCCGTGGAAGCCGCGGGGAGTTCTCAGAGCGTCGGGGAGAGTTTCTCCCCCGCCGGGAGGACACGGAGTCCGTTACCGCCGGTATCCCCGCGGAAGACGACAACTGAAGCACGGGCCAAGGGAGTTGGCGGGACGCCCCCGCGGCCGGCTGAGGGGGGGCCATCGAAAAAGAGATGGAGCCGAATCGCGTGCCGGCGCGTCTATTCGGCGTCGTCCGTTCGACGACGCCGAAGTGACCGGATTACAGGTGCAGGTGTGACGGAGGTGCAGGACGATGGCCGGTTTCCGGAGTCTGGCGAGACAGGTCCGAGATCCCCGGTGCGATCTGGCGCTGCGGCGCTACTCGCTGCGCAAGTGCCTGGAGCGGTTCGCCCCGTACGGGCACCGGGCGACCTGGGACCATCTGTGTGCGCGGGCCGGGTTCGACCCCGAGGACCGCTCCGTCGACCCGGCGCGGCTCGTGGCCGCACTGGACGAACTGGAGGAGGCCCGGGCGGTCTGGCTGGCCTACGAGGTGGAGTTCGCCGAGCGCCGCAGGAAGGAGAAGCACGACGGTCTGCGCAGGCCGGGAACTGTGGACGACTGGCACCGGATGACCTGGGGCGGTTTCGGGGTGGCCTGGTGCGACGACCCGCGGGTGCACCCGCGCGAGCCCCTGGCCGAGGTACTGCGGCGGCTGATCGACGCGCTGGAGCGTGAGCCGGGCTCGTCCTGCCCCGTGTGCCAGGGGGAACGGCTCATGTGGCGGCACGACCTGGATCACGAGCCCTCGACGGGCCCGGTGTGCGCGGACTGCGGGATCCTGGTGCCGCGCCCCGTGCTGACCACGGCGGCACTGGCGGAGGCCCGCCGGGCGAGGCTGCTGGTCTCGGCCTGAGCGCCGGGGCGGCGGAAGCGACGTGAGCGACGGGGGACAGCGGGAACGACGGAGGCGTCGGGGTCACGGGGGTGCGCCGGGGATGCCGCACCCCCTGGGCTCCGGGGCACGTACCAGCTGGTGATCCGCTCGTTGCGCCAAGCGGGTCGGCATCACCGGTGAGGTGTACGGCGCCGACGGGCGGCGCGACGCGCTCGGGTACGCCGTGTTCGACGCCTCGGCGGAGATCGACGACGAGGTGCGCCGGCTGGACGCGGCGAACCTGCTCGACGGCCGCCTGCCGCTGGTGCCCCGGCTGTACACCGGTCCGTACGACGGCGAGCGGGTGCTGGAGTTCGCCCGTGGCCGGGAGACGGTGTCCGGCCGGGCGGTCGAGCGCCACAGCCCGGTGACGGGCGGCCGCGCCATGGCCAAGGCCGTGAGCCCGGCGTACCTGACCCGTAAGGGCGGCACGGACTACGAGTGAGTGAGTGACGGCGGCTGAGAGCGGCGGGATCGTCCCTCAGTCGCCGGACCCCTTCCTGCGGCTCTCCGCCATCAGACGGGAACCGGTGAGACGCTCGCCGAAGATGTCGTCGGGGTTGGACAGCACGCAGCCCTCGAGCGACAGGCAGCCGCAGCCGATGCAGTCGGTGAGGTGGTCGCGCAGCCGGTTCAGCTGCCGGATGCGTTCGTCCAGCTCGGAGCGCCAGGCCTCGGAGAGCCGGGCCCAGTCGTCACGGGTGGGGGTGCGCTCCTCGGGCAGTTCGGCGAGCGCCTCGCGGATCGTGAGGAGCGGGATGCCGACGCGCTGGGCGGCGCGGATGAAGGCGACCCGGCGCAGGGTGTCTCGGGTGTAGCGGCGCTGGTTGCCGGAGGTGCGCCGACTGCTGATCAGCCCTTTGGACTCGTAGAAGTGCAAGGCCGAGACGGCGGCGCCGCTGCGGGCGGAGAGCTGCCCGACCGTGAGCTCGTGGATCTTCTCTGGAATCCGGTGCACTCCCCGAAGCCTACCGACCCCGTACGGCGGCCGGTCCGTTGACAGGGGCCCCTCAGCCCACCATGCTAAGCAGTTGCTTAGGCATGCGCACGGGGATGCGCCTGCGACTACGTGACGCGAGAGGCCGGGACATGGCAGAGCCGAGGATCTTCACGTCCGTCGACGACCTGAGGGCGGCGGTGGGCGAGCAGCTGGGATACACCGACTGGCTGGAGGTCGACCAGAAGCGGATCGACCTGTTCGCCGAGGCCACCGGGGACCACCAGTGGATCCACGTCGACCCGGAGAAGGCCGCCGCGGGGCCGTTCGGCACGACCATCGCGCACGGCTACCTGACGCTGTCGCTGCTGCCGCTGTTCGGGCCGCAGCTGCTGTCCGTCGAGGGCGTGAAGATGGGCGTCAACTACGGCACCAACAAGGTGCGCTTCCCCGCCCCCGTCCCGGTCGGCTCGCGGCTGCGTGCCACGGCGAAGATCAGTGCGGTCGACGAGGTGCCGGGCGGCGTCCAGGTGGCCACCGCCTTCACCGTCGAACGCGAGGGCGGCGACAAGCCGGTGTGCGTCGCCGAGTCGGTGGCCCGCTACTACCTCTGAGCGGACCCGGCGCCCTTGGCCCCCACCATCCGGAGCACGAGGTCGGCGTAGAGCGCGCCGACCTCCTCGGGGGTGCGGGGCCCGTTGACGTTGAACCAGCGGGCCACGTCGATGCACAGCGAGAGCACGGCGAGCGTGGTGCCCGGTACGTCGGGGACGTCGAACTCGCCGGAGCGCACCCCGTCCTCGATGATGCCGCGCACCTCGGCGTCGACCTGCCGGCGCAGGCCGACGATCTCGGCGCGGGCGTCGGGGCCGAGCGAGTCGAGTTCGTACTGCACCACGCGGGCGGTGGTACGCCCGCGCGCGTGCCAGCGGACGAAGGAGCTGACCGCCTCGGCGAGCCGCGCGGTCGCGGTGCCCTCCTCACGGGCGGCGGTGCGCAGGATGTCCAGCGCCTTCTCGTGCCCGATCCGGCTGATGCGGTGGAGCAGCTCTTCCTTGGTCTTGTAGTGGATGTAGAGCGCGGCAGGGCTCATGCCGGCGCGGCCCGCGATGTCACGGGTCGTCGTGGCGTGGTAGCCGCGCTCCGCGAAGGCCTCCACGGCGGCGAGCAGCAGCCGTCGGGCCGCGTCGGGCGTGACCTCACCCCACGGCTGCGCCTCACCGCCGGCCGTCTCCTCCGCCGTACTCATCGCTCACCCCATTCACTGGCAGGGACGACATCCTACCGGCAAGGGTGAGCGAGCGCTTAGGGCACGTCCGGCGGACGTGTCCTTCCGGGTCGGGGATGACTGGCAGCGCGCCCCGGAACAACACCCCAGTGCCCTCACCCGGCGCCCCCGAAAACCCCCCGGTGCGGATACGAGCCGGGGGCTGTTCGCGTACCCCGGCGCTTGCGGGTTGCCGCCGCGCCCACCCGTGCCGCCCCAGCGGCACGACTGCCCGCGGTTGGCGGCACGGAGGGCGATGGCCCGCCACGGCGTCGAAGTGGCCGCGAACGGCGGGGAGGGGGTGGGCGCCCGCAGCGGCTGGCGCGTCAGCACCCTCACCCCACAAGCACGCTTCATCGCGCCAGACCGAGGACGTCCACCCCTACCCCGCCCCCGCACCACCCACCCACCGCAGGCGCGACGCGCACCTCAGAGCTTCTGCAGCGGATCGTGCTCGGCCAACAGCTTCTCCAGCCGGGCCTGATCCACCCGGTTCACGATCTGCCCCGCCTCCTGCCGGTCACGGATGACCTTGGCCAGCGTGAATGCGGAGGTGACGAGGTACAGGACCGCGATACCGAGGAACGCGCGGACCCAGGCGTCGGTCTCCAAGTTGAAGATGCCGACCGCGGTGGCCCCGAGGGCCACTCCGAAGGACGCCACGGCCTGACCGTAGAAGGCGGCCGTACTCTGCTGCTTGACCGGTGTGTCGCTCATGGGGAACAGAATCGGCCGACGCGACGCCGGCCACATCCGCGCGGATACTCAGCCGGTACTCATCCTCCGCTCCTCAGAAGGCCGAAACCCCCGTCAGCGCACGGCCGATGACCAGCTTCTGGATCTGACTGGTGCCCTCGTACAGCGTCATCACCCGCGCGTCCCGCAGCAGTTTGCCCGCCGGATACTCGTCGATGTAGCCGTAACCACCGAACACCTGCAGCGCGTTGTTCGCGGCACGCACAGCCGCCTCCGACGCGAACAGTTTCGCCTTGGAGGACTCCACGGCGAACGGCTTCCCCCGGTCGATCAGATCGGCGACCCGCCAGGTCAGCAGTCGCGCCGCGTCCACGTCGACGGCGATGTCACTGATCAGCTCCTGCACCAGCTGGTGCCCCGCGATCGGCTTGCCGAACTGCTCCCGCTCCCCCGCGTAGGCCACGGCCGCGTCCAGCGCGGCCTGCGCGATGCCGACGCACCCGGCCGCGACCGACATCCGCCCCTTGGCCAGGGCGGACATGGCGACCGAGAAGCCGCGCCCCTCCTCACCGAGCATCGCGGTCGCGGGCACCCGCACCCCGTCGAACACCAATTCGGCCGTGGCCTGCCCGCGCAGGCCCAGCTTCCCGTGCACCTCACGACGGCTCAGACCGGGGCTGTCCGTGGGCACCAGGAACGCGGACACGCCCTTGTGCCCCGGCGCGTCGGTGGACCGTGCGAAGAGCAGCACCACATCCGCCCACGTCCCGTTCGTGATGAACATCTTGGCGCCGTCGACGACGTACTCGTCACCGTCCCGCACCGCACGCGTGGCGAGGCTGCCGGCGTCGGAACCGGTGCCCGGCTCGGTCAGGCCGAAGCAGCCGACGTAGTCACCGGAGGTCAGCCCCGGCAGCCAGGTCCGCTTCTGCTCCTCGTCGCCGTACGCCGCGATCGTCTTGGCGACCAGGCCGAGGGAGACGGAGACGATGCCGCGCACGGAGGAGTCGCCGCGCCCCAGTTCCTCGGTGACCAGGCAGTACGCGAGGTGGTCGCCGCCCGAGCCGCCGTACTCCTCGTCGATCGTCAGCCCGAGGAAGCCGACCTCGCCGAGCTTCTTGACGATGCCCCGGTCGACCTCCTCCGCGCGGTCCCAGGCGGTGGCGTGCGGCACGACCTCGCGCCGCACGAAGTCCCGGGCGAGCCGGCGTACGGCCTCCTGCTCGTCACTCAGCTCCAGGTTCATCCCGAGTCACCCCATGTGAGACGCGCGTGGTCGTGGCCGTGCACAAATAAATTAGCACTGCTAGTTTAGTGCCGCAGCCCTACTATGTGCGCCATGGCCCGACCGCGCAAGCCCTTGCTCAGCACCGACCGGATCGTCGAGACGGCGCGTGCGCTGGTCGACACGGAAGGGCTGGCCGCGGTGTCGACCCGACGGCTGGCCGCCGAACTCGGGGTCAGCGGGCCGTCGTTGTACAACCACTTCCGCACCAAGGACGAGATCCTGGAGGCAGTGGCCGACTCGGTGAGCGCGCAGGTCGACCTGTCGATGTTCGAGGACGGCCGGGACTGGCGGACGGCGCTGCACGACTGGGCGGTCTCCTACCGCGGCGCACTGCGCGACCACCCGAACATCGTCCCCGTGCTGGCCCGGGGCCCCGGACGGCGTCCCGCGGCCCTGCGGCTTGCCGACGCGGCCTACGGCGCGATGGTCGAGGCGGGTTGGCCGCCCGCCCAGGCGACCTCCATCGGCGCGCTGATGCGGTACTTCATCATGGGGTCGGCGCTCGGCTCGTTCGCCGGCGGCTTCGTGGACGACGCGAGCGCCTACGACCCCGCCGACTACCCGCACCTCGGTCAGGCGCACCTGCTGGCCGAGCAGCAGGAGAAGATCGACGAACGGGCCTTCGAGACCGGCCTCACCGCCCTGCTGGACGGGCTGGCCCTGCAGTACGAGCAGGTACGGCAGCACACCTGACGGTGCACATCCCGCCGGTGCGCACCACCCGGTGCCACCACTCGGTGCCACCGGCCGTTGTCACGCGCCGCCCGGACACTTCGGTGCGCACCGAACCGTCCCTGCCGCATGCTGGAGGGCATGACCTCGAAGGATTCCCGGGCAGGCGCACTGGCCCGCCTCGCCGCACTGATCGCCGACGAGACCCGCGCGGCGTGCCTGCTGGCGCTGCTGGACGGGCGGGCCTGGACGGCGGGCGAACTGGCCCGGCACTGCGGGGTCGCCGCGTCCACGCTCAGCGAGCACCTGGGCAAACTCATCGGCGGCGGGCTGCTGACCGAGGAACGGCAGGGGCGGCACCGGTACGTGCGGCTCGCGGACGCCCGGGTCGCTCAGCTCCTGGAGGACCTGACCGCGCAGATCGCGCCGGGTGCCGCCGCACCCCCGCGCGGACTGCGGCAGTCGGGCGCGGGCTCCGCGATGGCGCGCGGCCGTACCTGCTACGACCATCTCGCCGGGCGGCTCGGCATCGCCGTCACCGACGCCCTCACCGGGCGGGGCCTGCTGCGCCAGGACACGGGGTTCGCGCTCACCGACGCGGGGCTGCGCTGGTTCGGCGCGCTGGGCATCGACCTCGACCGCCGGGGCCGGCGCCCCCTGGCCCGCGCCTGCCTGGACTGGACGGAACGGCGCCCCCACCTCGCCGGGACGGCGGGCGCGGCCCTGTGCCGGCACGCCCTGGACGAGGGCTGGTGCGTACGCATCGGCTCCGAGCGCGCGGTGAAGCTGACCGCCACCGGCGAACACGCCCTCGCCACCCACCTGGGTCTCGACGTCACCACGCTCCGCTGAGCGACCCGCCCTGCACCACGGCGCCGAGCGACCAGGCACGCCGAGCAGCACCACACCCCGGGGCGACACCGCGGCCCCGAGCGGCCCCACACCCCGGAGCAGCACCACGCCCCCCAGCCGACACCGCGATCCCGAGCACCCCCACTCCCCGAGGCAGCACCACAACCCGGAACAGCGCCACAACCCCGAGCGCCCCCACATCCCAAAGCAGCCCACAACCCGGAGCACCACCACAACCCCAGCCGACACCGCGGCCCGAGCGACACCGCGGCCCGAGCGGCGCACGCCGGTCAGTCCAGGGCGTGGGCCCGGGAGGTCCGCAGGATCTCGTCGGACAGGCCGGGTTCGACGTGGCGCACGGCGCGGGCCAGCACCATCGCGCCGACCATCCGGCTGAGCAGCAGCACCGCGCGCTCCCGCGCCTCCTCCGGGGAGACGCCCCCACCGCCCTCGCCCCCCTCGCGGGCGAACTCCCCCGCGAAGCCGGCGAGATACCCCTCCACTCCGGCCGCGTACGACCGCTGGACCTCCTCGGTGTGCCGCCCGGCGTCGATGACGAGGGACGCGGAGGGGCAGCCGCCGTCCGGGGCGTCGCGGTGGCCGGCGGAGAGGTAGTCGTCCACCACGCGCCGCAGCGGGGAGCCGACAGGGGCGTCCCCCTCGTCGACGGCCTGCCGCAGGACACCCAGTGACGCCGCGAACGACGCGTTGCACACCTCGGCGGCCAGGTCGTCCTTGGAGGCGAAGTGGTTGTAGAAGCCGCCGTGGGTCAGGCCCGCCTCCTTCATCAGGTCGGCGATGCCGACGGCGTCGATGCCCTGCGCGCGGAACATGCGTCCGGCCGCCTCGACGATGTTCTGCCGGTTCCTGGCCTTCTCTTCCTTGGTGATCCGCGGCATGCCCGCCCGCCCTCCGCCTCGACGACTGTTTGACGTTTTCAAGGTTACCCCTCATCATTATTTTAATGTCGATCATCATTAAAAGGTGGTGAGGAGCCATGCGTTCCGTCGTGCACACCCGGCAGGGGGACCCTGCCGAGGTCCTGTCGCTGAGGGAGGAGCCCGGCCGGCCGCGGCCCGGCGCCGGGGAGGTGCTGGTCCGTCTGCTGGCCCGGCCCGTCCATCCGGGCGACCTGGTCGCCGTGGAGGGCGTGCCAGGACTCGCCGGACAGCAGGAGGGGGCCCGGATCCCCGGGGTCGAGGGGATGGGCGTCGTCGAGAGCGTCGGCCCGGACGTGCGGGACCCGGCACCCGGCCGGCGCGTCGCGGTCTTCCCGGCGCCGGGGACGTGGGCCGACTTCGTCGTGGTCGGCGCCGACCGGGCCGTACCCGTGCCGGACGAGGTCGGCGACGACACCGCGGCCCTGATGCTGGTCAACCCGCTGACGGTGCTGATGCTGCACCGGGCGCTGGAGCAGGCCCTGGACGGGCACCGAGGGCCGGTGCTGCAGACCGCCGCCGGGTCCTCCGTCGGCCGGCTCGTCGCCGCGGCCGCCGTGCGCCACGGCCTGCACCTGGTCAACCTCGTCCGCAGTACGTCCGGGGCGCGGACACTGCGCGCGCTGTTCCCCACGCTGCCCGTAGTCGCGACGTCCGACGCCGACTGGCGGGAGCAGGTCCGCCGCGCGGCCGGCGGCCAGGGCGCGCGGGCCGTCCTCGACAGTGTCGGCGGCACCCTGATACGCGACCTCACGGACCTGCTCGCCGACGGCGGCACCCTGATCACCTACGGCCGGCTGGGCTCCGGCACGACCGCGCTGGAGGAGCTGCCGCTCGTCCAGCGGGGGCTGACGGTACGGGGCGTGACGGTGTGGCACTGGGCGCACCGCACCCCCGAGGAGCGGGCCCGGGACATCGCCTTCGCCGTGGACCTGGCACAGACCTCACCGGAGTCCCTGGAGGTCGCCGCTTGCTACGACCTGGCCGACTTCAAGGCGGCCGTCGAGCACGCCCGCCGCCCTGCCAAGAGCGGCACCGTCCTGCTGACCGGCACACGGGAGACCGGCGCCGAGGAGGGGAGCGTCCGATGAGGATCGGCATGATCGGTGCCGGAACCGTCGCCCAGGCCGTCGCCCGGCACGCCGTCCGCCACGGTCACGAGGTGGTGCTCAGCAACAGCCGGGGACCCGCCTCGCTGGCCCCGCTGGTGCGGGACCTCGGCCCGCTCGCGTCCGCCGCGACCCCCGCCGAGGCCGCCGGCGCGGACCTGGTCGTGCTCGCGGTCGGCTGGACGCGCGTCCCGGACGTCGCCGCCGTCCTCCCACGCCTGGACGGGACCGTCGTCGTCGACGCCACCAACCAGTTCGCGTCCCTGCCTCCCCGTCCGAGGATCGCCGACCTGGGCGACCTCACCGGGAGCGAGTACGTCGCCTCCCTGCTGCCCGGCGCGCGTGTGGTCAAGGCCTTCAACACCCTCTTCGCGCAGTACATCGCGGCGGATCCGCGTCACGAGGCCGGGCGGCAGGTGCTGTTCCTGGCGGGCGACGACCCGGACGCCAAGGGCACCGTGGCGGACCTGGCCTCCGCGTTCGGCTTCGCGCCCGTCGACCTCGGGCCGCTGCGTGAGGGGGGACGCCTGATGCAGCTGGGCGGCCCGCTGTCCGGTCTGCACGTCCTCAAGCAGGACTGATTCCCCCGTCCGTCCACGCTCCCGCGTCGACGCGTCAACTCCGTATCCAGGTCGACGCGTCCCCTCCGTATCGAGAGAGAGAAGACTTCCTGATGTCCGACCCGACCACCCCCGTACCGGCCACCGCCCAGCCCCTTCTGCGGCCCGTACGGCTCGGCGCGCTCGACCTGCCCAACCGTGTCGTCATGGCGCCCATGACGCGCGCCCGTGCCACCAACCCGGAGCTGGTCCCCACCGCCCTGCACGCCGCCTACTACGCCCAGCGTGCCGGCGCCGGGCTGATCGTCAGCGAGGGGACCTGGGTGAGCCCCGAGGCGATCGGCTTCATCCATGTCCCCGGCATCTACACGGACGCCCAGACCGCGGGCTGGGCCGAGGTCACCGACGCGGTGCACGCCGCGGGCGGCAGGATCGTCTCGCAGATCGGCCACCTCGGTGCCGTCTCCCACCCGGACCACCACGGCGGCCGGCTCCCCGTCGGCCCCTCGGCGGTCGATCCCGGGGAGATGTCCTTCACGCCCGACGGCCCCAAGGAGACGGTCACACCCCGTGCCCTGACCGCCGCCGGGATCGCCGGCACGATCGCCGACTACCGGCGGGCGGCCGAGAACGCCCTGCGCGCCGGGTTCGACGGCCTGGAGATCCACGCCCAGGGGAACCACCTCATCGCCCAGTTCCTCAACCCGCGTCTCAACCTGCGCACCGACGCCTACGGCGGCAGCACCGAGAAGCGGGCGCGGTTCCTCCTCGACGTGGTGGAGGCCGTGACCGACGTGTGGGGCGGCGACCGCGTCGGCGTCAAGCTGTCCCCGTACTGGAGGAGCGGGCCGGCCTTCACCGCGGACGCCGAGACGCTGGCCGACTACGACCAGCTCCTCAAGCGCCTCGGCGACAGCGACCTGGCCTACCTCCACCTGGTCGGCCCGGCGCCCGGCGAGGGCACCGACGACACCCTGACGGCGTTCGCCCGCTTCCGCGCCCACTACCGTGGGGCCGTCGTCGCCAACCTCGGCTTCACCCGGGAGAGCGGCAACGACCTGCTCGAACGGGGGCTGGCCGACGCGGTGTCCTTCGGGGCCCCCTTCGTCGCCAACCCGGACCTCGTCGACCGGTTCACCCACGGCCTCCCGCTCGCCGAGGGCGACCGGGACACCTACTACACGGGCGGGGTGACGGGGTACACCGACTACCCCGCCGCGCCCCGCCCGTAGCGGCCGGCCCTAGAACACGACGAGGGCGCGGCCCCCCTTGCCGGCGAGCATGGTGTCGAAGGCGGCCGGGATGCCGTCCAGGGTGATCCGTTCGGTGACCAGGGCGCCCAGGTCGAAGGCGCCGGAGCGGATGTGCCCGGCGAGGACCGGGAGGTCGCGGGCGGGGTCGGAGTTGCCGTAGACGCAGCCGGAGAGGGTGCGCCCCCAGTGGAAGATCTCCAGGGCGTTGAAGGTGACCTGCTCGTCCTTGCCTCCGATGCCGACGACCGTGGTGCGCCCGCCGCGCCGGGTGGACTCCCACGCGGTGCGGATGGTGCGGGCCCGGCCGACGCACTCCACGGCCACGTCCACGCCCTGCCTGCCGGTGAGGGCGCGGATCTCCCGGGCGGTGGTGTCGGAGGCGACCACGTACTCGGTGGCGCCCGCGGCGCGGGCCAGTTCCTCCTTCTCCGGGGAGACGTCCACGGCGACGACGGTGGCGGCGCCCGCGATCCTCGCCGACTGGAGCGCGGCGAGGCCCACTCCCCCGACGCCGAACACGGCGACGGTCTCACCGGCGCGGACGCGGGCGGAGTGGTGGACCGCGCCGTAGCCGGTGAGCACGGCGCAGCCCAGCAGGGCCGCGTCGGCGAGGGGGACGCCGTCCGGGGCGGGCAGCACACAGGCGCCGGGCACCACGGTCTCCTCGGCGAACGCGGCCACGTTGAGGCCGGGGTGCAGCTCGGTGCCGTCGTCGGCGCGGCGGGCGTGCACCCGGGCGGCGCCGTCCAGGGCGTGGGCGCACAGCCAGACCTCGCCGCGGGCGCAGGCGGGGCAGGTGCCGCAGGACGGCGCCCAGTTGAGGACGACCGCGTCACCGGGGGCGACATGGGTGACGTCCTCGCCGACGGCGACGACGGTCCCGGCGCCCTCGTGGCCGAGGACGGCCGGGACGGGCACACGCATGGTGCCGTCGGACAGCGACAGGTCGGAGTGGCAGACCCCGGCGGCGGCGAGCCGCACCCGCACCTCGCCGGGTCCGGGCTCGGGCAGGTCGATGCCGGTGACCTCCAGCGGGGCACCGACGGCGGGCAGAACGGCGGCTCGTACGGCCATGGCGGTCATGACTCCCTTAGAACTGGAGAGACTTGGTCTGCAGGTACTCGGTCAGGCCGTGGGAGCCGAGTTCGCGTCCCACGCCGGACTGCTTGTAACCCCCGAACGGCGCGAGCGGGTTGAAGCGGCCGCCGTTGATGTCCACCTGTCCGGTGTCCATGCGGCGGGCGAAGGCCACCGCCTCGGCCTCGTCGCCGGCCCAGACGGCGCCGGCCAGGCCGTACACGGTGCCGTTGGCGATGCGCAGTGCGTCCTCCTCGTCCTCGTACCGCAGTACCGAGAGCACGGGGCCGAAGATCTCCTCCTGGGCGATGGTCATCTCCGGGGTGACGTCGGCGAAGACCGTGGGGCTGACGTGGAAGCCCTGCGGGTGCGGGGACTCGGGGCCGCCCGCGACCAGGCGGGCGCCCTCGGCGACGCCCTTCTCGATGTAGCCGCGCACCCGGTCCCGCTGCCGGGCGCTGACCAGGGGGCCGATGCGGTCGGCGTACTTGCCGGCGGCGGCCGCGGCGAGCTCCACGGCCTCGTCGTACCGGTCGTGGTGGACCAGCATCCGGGTCCAGGCGCTGCACGTCTGCCCGGAGTTGGACATCACGTTGGCGACGCCAACGTTGACGGCACGGGCCAGGTCGGCGCCGGGGAGGATGACGTTGGCGGACTTGCCGCCGAGTTCCAGGGCGACCTTCTTCACCATGCCGGTGGCGATCGCGCCGATCCGGCGGCCGACGGCGGTCGAGCCGGTGAAGGAGAGCAGGTCGACGTCCGGGTGCTCGGCGAGCGCCTGGCCTGCCACCGGGCCGAGGCCGGTGACCAGGTTGAACACGCCCGCCGGGACGCCGGCCTCGTGCACGCACTCGGCGAAGATGCGGGCGACCAGCGGGGTGTCCTCCGCGGGCTTGACGACCAGGGTGCAGCCGGCGGCGAGGGCGGGCGCGGCCTTGGCGACGATCTGGTGCAGCGGGTAGTTCCACGGGGTGATCGCGCCGACCACGCCGACGGGTTCGTGCAGCACCGTCGAGTTGCCGACGCGCTCCTCGAAGGAGTGGCTCGCGGCGAGTTCGGCGTAGGAGCCGGCGACCGCGACGGGCACACCGGCGTGGACGGTCTGCGACAGCTTCTCGGGCGCGCCGAGTTCCGCGGTGACCGTCGCGGCGATCTCGTCGCGGCGGGCTTGGAGCTGGTCCCGCAGGGCGGTGAGGCGGGCCGCTCGCTCGGCGGGCGGGGTGGCGGCCCAGCCGGGGAGGGCGGCGCGGGCGGCGCGTACGGCGGCGTCGACGTCCTCCACGGTGCCCGCCGGGACGGTGGCGATCACCTGCTCGTCGGCCGGGTTCACCACCTCGATCACGTCCGGGCCGGCGGCGGGGCGCCAGGCGCCGTCGATGTACATGCCGTCGTATGCCTTCATCGCGCTTCCTCCGGGGCGGGGGCGTCCTGTGCGGACACCTAAACTAGCGATGTTAGTTTTATCGCGCCAGAGGGACGGCCGGGCGCCGCGCTACTCCTCCAGGTCGGGCAGCCGGTCCGGGCTCGGGCAGATGCGCTGACCGTGCTGGTCGAAGACGAAGAGGTGCGCGAGGTCGACCAGCAGCGGGACCTGCATACCGTGCCGCAGCCTGATGTCGGGGGTGGTGCGGACGATGAGGTCGCCGGGTACGCGCGGCTCGGCGGGGGCGGTGGCGGGGTCACCGGCGGACTGCGAGCGCTCGTTCTCCTCCAGGGTGGCCACGGCCCCGGCGCGCAGGGCGCCCGCCCGCTCCCGCAGGCGCTCCAGCACCGTGCCGCCCTCGCGCCGGCGGCGCCGGGCCGGACGGTCGGGGCTCGGCCGCGGGGCCTCCAGTTCGGGGACGACGGCGGGGCGGGAGCCGGTGTTGAAGTGCACCAGCACCTCGTGGCCCTGGAACTCCAGGTGCTCCACCAGGCCGGTGAGGGCCACCTCGCCGGGGCGCGCGACGGACGGCTTGGCGATCCGCACGGCCTCGGACCTGAGACCCACGATCACCTCGCGGCCCTGCTGCACCCGTAGCAACTGGTGATCCAGGGACAGCGGTTCGGGCAGCCGCAGGAACTGCTTGCCGAGACTGATCGTCATCGCCCCGTCGAGGGGGGCGCGGATCAGCCCGCGCAGCAGATTGATGCGCGGGGTGCCGATGAACGCGGCGACGAAGACGTTGTCGGGCAGGGAGTACACCGCGCGCGGCGTGCCGACCTGCTGGAGGACTCCGCCGCGCAGGACGGCGACCCGGTCACCGAGTGACATCGCCTCGGACTGGTCGTGGGTGACGTAGACGGTGGTGACCCCCAACTTCCGGGTGAGCTGGGCGATCTCGGCCCGCAGATGGTTGCGGAGCTTGGCGTCGAGGTTGGACAGCGGCTCGTCCATCAGGAACGCGGAGGGGCGGCGGGCGATGGCCCGGCCCATCGCGACCCGCTGGCGTTCGCCGCCGGAGAGCTGGGCGGGGAAGCGGTCGAGGAGGTCCTGGATGCCGAGCATGCGGGCGGTGGCGTCCACCTTGGGTGCCGGGTCGTCGCCGGGCGCCTCGATGCGCAGGGGAAAGCCGATGTTGTCCCGGCCGGTCATGCTCGGGTACAGGGCGAAGTTCTGGAACACCATCGCCATGTCCCGGTCGGACGGGGGCAGTTCGTTGGCGTACTCGCCGTCGAGGAAGAGGGTGCCCTCGTCGATCTCCTCCAGGCCCGCGATCATCCGGAGCACGGTGGACTTGCCGCAGCCGGACGGGCCGAGCAGCACGAGGAACTCGCCGGGGGTGATGGCCAGGGACAGCCGGTCGACCACGCGCACACCTCGCGCGTAGGACTTGCTCACGTCGTGCAGGGTGATGGCGCGTGTCATGAAGGTGCCCCCGGGGGCTCATCAGGGCGCTGCTGCTCCGCGGTCGGACGCCTCGTGCGGGTCGTACGGGGCGTGTGAGTCACGGAAGCTAACGGAAAGTAGGCGGCCGGGGAAGACGGCGGACACGATCGGGGGGCTCTGTCCGCCGACTGAGAAAGCGGACGCATGTATGCGGGGCGGGGCCCGGCGGGCTCCGTGCCGGCGGGGCGGGTCCGGGTGCCGGCCGTCCCGGTCCGCCGGGTCGGATCGTGGCCGTCGGGCGAGGTCACGGCATCGCGCTCACGGGGACCGGCGGGCCGTGCACCGTCCCCTTTCGGTGGTGTCGCGTCGGCCCGTCGGGGGTGCGTCCGGTGCGGGGGCGGGTGGGGTGCGGGCGGCGACCGCCGCGGACGCCAGCAGCAGTGCGCCCAGCATCACGAACGGCGCGGCCACGCCCGCGACCCCGGCGACCAGGCCCGCCGCCGCGGGGGCGGCGACCTGGCCCAGCCGGTTGCCGGTCAGGCGCAGGGCGAGCGCGGTGGACCGGGCGGCGGCGGGCGCGGCCTGGACGACCGTCGTCATGGACAGCGGCTGGCCGACTCCCAGGCAGAAGCCGAGGGCGGCGAGGACCGGCGCCAGCACGCCCACCGGCACCGGCAGTGCGACGGCCGCGCACAGCAGCGCCGCGAGCAGGCAGGTGACCGTGAGCAGCGTCGTACGGCCGAGCAGCCGGAGCAGCGGGGTGAGAACCAGGCGGCAGGCGATGGTGGCCGCCGCGCGCAGGCTGAGCAGCAGGCCGACGACGGCCGGGTCGATCCCCCGGTGCTCGCCGACCACCGGGAGGTAGGCGGTGAGGATGTCGGTCGCCGAGAGCACCGCCAGGCTGATCAGCATGCCCGCGGGGACGCCTCGGGCCCGCAGGATGCCGCGCACCGGCACTCGCTCGCCCGGTGCCGTACGGGGCCGCATCGCGCCCGGTTCCTCGATGCGCCACAGCGAGGTGAGCGCGACGGCGCCGCCCGCTCCCGCCGCGAGCAGGGCGAGGGCGCTGGTGCGGGCCATGTCCGTGCCGATCAGCGCCCCCGCGGCGACCGGTCCGGCCAGCTGGCCCAGCGACGCGCCGATGGTGAAGTGCCCGAAGTTGCGGTCCTGTTCGTGCGGTGCGGACCGGCGGGCGACGAGCGACTGCGCGCCGATCACGAAGCACAGGTGCCCGAGGCCCATCATTCCGCTCCACAGGGCCATCGCCCACAGCGACCCGGCGACGCCGCTCAGCGCGCACCCGGCGGAGATCAGGACCACGCCGATCGGCAGCAGCGGGGCGCAGCGCCCGTGGTCGGTGCGCCGGCCGAGCGGCACGGCGGCGAACAGCGGCAGGAGCGCGTAGACGCCGGCGATCACGCCGACCGCCCGCTCGTCCGCGCCGAGGGCCAGTGCCCGGTAGGAGACGGCGGGCCGGGCCATGGACACCGCCCCTTGGGCGAAGCCGAAGGCGACGACGAGCCGGAGCAGCCAGCCGCGGTTCCCACCGGGCGTCATGACGGAGTCCTTCCTGGACAGGGGGAAGCCCGAGGTCACGCGGTCAGATCGTGCCGAAGAGGATGCCGGCCGCGAGGATCAACAGGCAGGTGAGAGCTGCCCACTTGACGACGAACCGGGTGTGGTCGCCGAACTCCACCTTGGCCATGCCGACGAGGACGTAGACCGCCGGGACGAGCGGGCTGGACATGTGCAGCGGCTGTCCGACGAGGGAGGCGCGGGCCATCTCCAGCGGGGTGACGCCGTGTGCCGCCCCGGCCTCGGCGAGCACGGGCAGGACGCCGAAGTAGAAGCCGTCGTTGGACATGAAGTAGGTGAGCGGCAGGCTCAGCACCCCGGTGACCAGGGCCATGTGCGGGCCCAGCCCGTCGGGGACGGTGTCCACCAGCCACCCGGCCATGTGGTCGACCATCCCGGTGCCCTGGAGGACGCCGGTGAACACGGCAGCGGCGAAGACCATGCCGGAGACGTTGAGGACGTTGTCGGCGTGGGCGGCGATGCGGGCCTTCTGGTCGGGCAGGCGGGGGTAGTTGACGGAGAGCGCGAGCGCGGCGCCGAGCAGGAACAGCACGGGGATGGGCAGCCACTCCATGATCATGGCGGTGACGAGGACGCCCGTGAGCAGCGCGTTGAACCAGTACAGGCGCGGCCGCAGGGTGGGGCGGTGCGGGTCGAGCCCCTTGAGGTCGTCGTCGGCCCCCTTGAGGCCGTCGTCCTCGGCGCCGTCCCCGGCGTGGTCCGCGGCACCCGCGTCCGTGCCGCCGCCCGCGAGGCCGCCCGGCCGCGCCGGACGGCCGGCCTCGTCGCCGCCGCCCGCGCCCACCAGGACGGTCTCCTTGGCGTCGACGAGCACCTCGTCGGGCAGCAGCCTGCCCAGACGCCGCCGCTCCCGCAGTCCCAGCACGTACGCGAGGCCGAGGACGCCGAGCAGTCCGGTCAGCAGGGCGGGGATCATGGGGACGAAGATGTCGGCGGCGTCGAGCTTCAGCGCGGTGGCCGCGCGGGCCGTCGGACCGCCCCAGGGGACGGTGTTCATCACGCCGTTGGCCATGGCGGCGACGCCGGTCATCACGACCAGGCTCATTCCCAGCCGCTTGTACAGGGGATACATCGCCGAAACGGTGATCATGAAGGTGGTGGAGCCGTCGCCGTCCAGCGACACGATCGCGGCGAGCACGGCCGTGCCCACCACGATCCGCATCGGGTCCGCCTTGCAGAAGCGGAGGATCGCGCGGACCACCGGGTCGAAGAGCCCGACGTCGATCATCACGCCGAAGTAGACGATCGCGAACATCAGCATCGCCGCGGTCGGGGCGAGGGTCGAGACCCCGTCGATGACGTAGTCACCGAGGTGGGCGCCCTTGCCGACGGCCACACAGAACAGTGCGGGGATCAGCACGAGCGCCGCGATCGGCGACATCTTCTTCGTCATGATCAGGACCAGGAAGGTCGCGATCATGGCGAAGCCGAGGATGGTCAGCATGAATGGACACCTAACGTTCGCCCTTGAACTCCCACCAGGGCCGGCGGTGTGACGACGTTAGGTACCGCGAAGCGGCGTCAACAAGATGTGGGGCCGCGAGCAATAAGCGCAAAACCCCAGGTCACGCCTTTGCTCAGGTCAGCGCGGTGAGCGCTGCGGGCGCGTCCGCGGTCTCCGGGGCCACCTCGACGGGCACGCCGTTGAGGACGGCGTTGCCCGACAGCGGGTCCAGGAGGCTGCCGTCGAGCAGCTGGTTGACGTTGACGCCGGGGCTCACGGAGGCGTGGCGGGTACGGGTGCCCGGCCGGTCGTGGCCCCAGCCGTGCGGCAGGCTCACCACGCCCCGGCGCACTGCGTCGGTGACCTCGGCGGGGGCGGTCACCTCTCCCCCGGCGCCCTTGATCCGCACCGGCTGTCCGTCCCGTACGCCGAGGCGCTCGGCGTCGTCGGGATGGAGGTGCAGGGTGCAGCGGTTGGAACCCCCGGTGAGGGCGGGCACGTTGTGCAGCCAGCTGTTGTTGGATCGCAGATGACGGCGGCCGACGAGGACGAGGCCGGCGGGGCGTTCGCGCAGGGCGGCCCGCAGCCGGGGAAGGTCGGCGGCGATCGGGGCGGGCAGCAGTTCCACCTTGCCGCTGCGGGTCTTCAGCGGCTGGGGCAGCCGGGGACGCAGCGGTCCGAGGTCGATGCCGTGCGGGTGCGCGAGCAGCTTCTCCAGGGTGAGCCCGTCCGGGTCGGCGCCGAAGCCGTCGCCGTAGGGGCCGAGGCGGAGCATCATGTCGAGGCGCCGTTCGGGGCCGTTGACGCCGGTGAGCAGGCCGGCGAGTTCCTTCGGGTCGCGGCCGTGCACCGGGGAGTGCGGCTCGCCGACGGCCTTGCCGAGGGTCTGCCGGATCACCAGGTCGTCCACGGCCACGGGGTCGGCGCCGTGCATGCCGGTCGCGGCGAGGACGAGCCGCGCGAGGATCTCGGTCTCGGCCATGCGGCCGGGTTCGAGGGGGACGGCGGGGCGGGTGTAGCGGACCTGGTTGCGCACGGCGAGGGTGTTGAACGCGAAGTCGTGGTGCGGGCTCTGGGCCGGCGGGGGCGGCGGCAGCACGACGTGCGCGTGGCGGGAGGTCTCGTTGAGGTACGGGTCGACGCTCACCATGAAGTCGAGGGAGGCGAGCGCCTTGTCGAGCCGGTCGCCGTCGGGGGCGGAGAGCACCGGGTTGGCGCCGACGGCGACGACGGCGCGGACCGGCGCGCCCTCGTCGGTCGGGGTGTCGATCTCCTCGGCGAGGGCGGACAGCGGCAGTTCGCCCTTGGCCTCGGGGTGGCGGCTCACTCGGGAGTGCCAGCGGCCGAGGGCGAACCCGCGGCCGGGTCCGGCCGGGCGCGGAGTCCTGTCGGTGGCGGCCTGCGGGAAGAGCGCCCCGCCCGGCCGGTCCAGGTTGCCGGTGAGGACGTTGAGGACGTCGACGAGCCAGCTGGCGAGGGTGCCGTGCGGGACGGTGCAGCTGCCGATGCGGGCGTAGACGGCGGCGGTGGGGGCGGCGGCGAGCTCCCGGGCGAGGACGCGGATGGTGGCGGCGTCGACGTCACAGGCGCCGGCGACCGCTTCGGGAGTGAAGTCCGCGAGTGCGGAGGGCAGTATGTCGACGCCGTCGAGGTGCGGCGCCGCGGCGCCGAGGTCGACGAGGTCCTCGTCGAACAGGGTGTGGGCGATCGCGGCGAGGAGCAGCGCGTCGGTGCCGGGGCGGACCGAGAGGTGCCGGTCGGCGAGGCTGGCGGTGCGGGTGCGGCGCGGGTCGACGACGGTGAGGGTGCCGCCGCGTGCCCGGAGGGCCTTGAGCCGTCCGGGGAAGTCGGGGGCGGTGCACAGACTGCCGTTGGACTCCAGCGGGTTGGCGCCGATCAGCAGCAGGTGGTCGGTGCGGTCCAGGTCGGGGACGGGGATGAGGTTCGCGTCGCCGAAGAGCAGTCCGCCGGAGACGTGCTTGGGCATCTGGTCGACAGTGGAGGCGGTGAACAGGCTGTGGGTGCCGAGGCCGCCGATCAGCAGGGGCGGATAGAGGGCGCCGGCCATGGTGTGGACGTTGGGGTTGCCGAGGACGACGCCGACGGCATGCGGTCCGTACCGCTCGACCACCGGCCGCAGTCCGGCGGCGACGGCGTCGAACGCCTCCTCCCAGGTGGCCTCGCGCAGTTCGCCGTCGACGCGGACGAGCGGGGTGCGCAGCCGGTCGGGGTCGGAGTCCACCTCGCCGAAGGCGGCGCCCTTGGGGCAGATGAACCCCTTGCTGAAGACGTCGTCGCGGTCCCCGCGGGCGCCGGTGACCTTGCCGTCGTCGACGGTGAGGACCAGGCCGCAGGTGGCCTCGCACAGGGGGCAGATACGCAGAGCGGTGCGGGACACGGGTCCTCCCGGTACGGCGGCGTCGGTGACGCACGGACGAGCCGAGCATACCGACCGGTACGCATGGAGGGGAGGGCGTGCGGGGAACGAGGCGGGAACCGCGTCAGTCGAGCACCCGGGCCAGATACGCCCGGAGCATCGCGCGCAGCTCGCCGATGACCTTCTCGTCCCCTTCGGGCGCCACCCGGAAGGCCAGGTCGACCAGGGCGTCGGCGGTCTCGACGGCGACCAGGAAGGTGCGGCGCAGATCCTCGTCGTCGGCGGCGCGGCCCAGGTAGCCGGAGAGCAGCCCGGCGAGCCGGCCGGCGACCCGGTGGTTGGGTTCGGCCCGGCGCGCGCCGACCGGGATCTGGTTGCCGAAGTCGACGAGGGAGAAGCCGGGGGCGGTGCGCTTCATGTCCAGGTACGTGTCGAGCACGACGTCCGTGGCGTGCCCCCAGCCGCGGTCACCGGTGGCGGAGAGCCGCTCGGTGACGCTCTCGGTGAAGCGCTCCAGGTTGCGCTGGGCGAGCGCGTCGGCCATCTGGCGCTTGTTGCCGAAGAAGCGGTAGACGGAGCCGATGGGCACCCCGGCGCGCTCGGCGACCGCGCGGGTGCTCAGGTCGTCGTATCCGACCTCGTCGAGGAGACCGGCGCAGGCGTCGAGGATCCTGGCCAGCCGTTCGGCGCTGCGCCGCTGCACGGGCGCCCGGCGGAGCGATGTCGGGTGGGACACGGATGTCATCATGCCTGCCCGGGGCCGCCGGGTGAACCGGGCCCCGCCGCGATCGGTTCCACGCTCGGCTCCGCGGTCGGTTCCTGCCCCGACACCGTGATGTCGGCGGTGCTCTCCACCGGCTCGCCGTCGACGGCCCACACCGAGCCGTCGTCGGCGTACAGCCGGGCGGTGACGTGGTGGGTGCCGCGCGACACGGTGCCGGGGGCGAGGTGGTACTCGGGGGTACGCAGCAGGGCGACGCGGCGCCCGTTCACCTCCAGGTGCGCCAGGCCCCGGCCGGCCTCCGCGCGCCGGCCGGTCCCCTCGGGCGAGAAGCGGAAGTTGCGCACCCGCAGCCGGACGTCCCAGCCGCCCTCGGCGTCGGGCGCGACCTCCACGGTGACCCGGGGCGCACCCTCCTCGTCCACCTCACGGTAGGGGCGGCCGTCCTTGTCGCGCTCGTCGAGGAGCCGGCCCAGGGGTGAGGGCGACACCTCGTCCGGCCCCTCGCCGGCCCCGAGGTCGCAGCCCGCGGTCCCGGCCAGCAGCGCGACACAGACCGCGAGCGCGGGGATGATCGGCTTCCGCGTCCACGTCATGCCCGGGAGCGTAGAACAGCGGTCCGAACGCGCGAATCCCCCTGAAGTCGGGTTCCGTGTACTCCGTGGAGGGGACGGGCCGGAGGGAGGGCGGGCCCGGGGGCCGAGATCGCGTGGCCCCCTTGCGCCGGTGAAACCGCAATCCTACGGTGTTCCATAGGAATCGGCTCGGCAAGGGAGCAGCGGACATGAGCGACGGGGCCACCGCCCGCGTGAGCACAGCGGATCGCGAGGAGGCGCGCAAGATCGCCGAAGGGCTGGAGCATCTCTCCGGCTTCGGCAACGAGCACAGCTCGGAGGCGGTCCCGGGCGCCCTGCCCGTGGGGCGCAACTCTCCGCAGCGCGCGCCGCTCGGGCTGTACGCGGAGCAGTTGAGCGGTTCGGCCTTCACCGAGCCGCGGGCGGAGAACCGCCGCTCCTGGCTGTACCGGATCCGTCCGTCGGCCGCCCATCCGGCGTTCACCCGCACCGGCAACGGCGGCCTGCGTACGGCGCCCTTCACCCAGACGGTGCCCGACCCCAACCGCCTGCGCTGGAACCCGCTGCCGGAGCCGGCCGAGGGTACCGACTTCCTGGCCGGCCTGTGGACGCTGGGCGGCAACGGCGACGTCACCCAGCGCAGCGGCATGGCGGTGCACCTGTACCACGCCAACGCCTCGATGGAGCGGGTGTTCAGCGACGCCGACGGTGAGCTGCTGATCGTCCCGGAGCGCGGCGGGCTGCTGCTGCGCACGGAGTTCGGGCTGCTGCATGTGGAGCCCGGACACATCGCGTTGATTCCTCGTGGGGTGCGGTTCCGTGTGGAGCTGCTGGACGAGGCCGCACGCGGTTATGTGTGCGAGAACTATGGGGCACCGTTCCGGCTGCCCGACCTCGGCCCCATCGGCGCCAACGGGCTTGCCAACGCCCGGGACTTCCGGGCACCGGTGGCCGCGTACGAGGACGTCGAGCGCCCGGTGGAGGTGGTGAACAAGTACTGCGGCAACCTCTGGACGGCCACGTACGACCACTCCCCGCTGGATGTCGTCGCCTGGCACGGCAACCATGTGCCGTACGCCTACGACCTGCGCCGTTTCAATGTGATGGGCACCATCTCCTACGACCACCCGGACCCGTCGATCTTCACCGTCCTGACGTCCCCGAGCGACACCCCCGGACTCGCCGGGGTGGACTTCGTGGTGTTCGCCCCGCGCTGGCTGGTCGGCGAGGACACCTTCCGTCCGCCGTACTTCCACCGGAACGTGATGAGCGAGTACATGGGCCTGATCGAGGGCGCGTACGACGCGAAGGCGGAAGGATTCGTGCCGGGCGGCGGCTCACTGCACAACATGATGTCGGCGCACGGCCCGGACCGGGAGACGTTCGACCGGGCGAGCGCGGCGGAGCTGCGCCCGCAGAAGATCGACGACGGTCTCGCCTTCATGTTCGAGACGCGCTGGCCGGTGTCCCTCACCCCCCAGGCGGCGCGGGCGGAGCACCTGCAACAGGGCTACGACGCCGTATGGCAGGGCCTCGAGCGTCACTTCCGGCCATTGCACTGACCGATCTCCGACCGGTACGGATAGCGCGTGACCTCCTTCGCCCCGGACTCGATCGTCCTGAACCGCAAGTTGCCGCTCTGGTATCAGGTGTCGCAGTCGCTGCGCGCCTCGATCCTCGGCCGCTCGCCCCACGACCCGCTGCGCCTGCCCACCGAGGAGCAGCTGGCCGGGCACTACGGGGTGAGCGTGCTGACCATGCGGCAGGCGCTGAAGGAGCTGGAGGACGAGGGGCTGATCACGCGCCACCGCCGGCGCGGCACGTTCATCGAGCCGGACGCCCTGCGGGGCGCGCCGGTGCGGCTGCTGGGCTCGGTCGACGCGATCGTGGCCCAGCAGTCCGGCATGACGACCGAGTTGCTGGAGCACGGCCCGGCGCCGGTGCCGGCGGAGTTCGCCGAGCACTTCCCGGACCTGTCGGAGACGGCCGCCTACCACCGGCTGCGCTGCGACGAGAAGACCGGCGAGCCGACCAACCACGCCCGCAACTACGTGCGCCCCGAACTGGCCGCGCGCATCGATCCGGAGGATCTGGTGCGGTGGCCGATGACGAAGGTGCTGCGGGACGCCGTCGGCGCGGACATCAGCCGCATCACGGACACGGTGGAGGCGCGGCTCGCGGACCCGGAGACGGCCCGGCTGCTGCGGGTCCCGCTGCTCAGCCCGATCCTGCACTACACCGGCGTCACCTACGACTCCGGCGGACGGCCCCTGGATGTCGCCGTCATCCACTACCGGGGCGACCGCTTCTCCTTCACGGTGACCCTGGACGCCACCTGATCCGCCCCCGCCGTCAGGTCGTACGATGCCCAGCGTGACGCACGACGACGCTCCGCTGCTGGCGGACCTCATGCCGTGGTCCGTCGCACCGCCGCGGCTCGGCCGGGGGTGGCCGGCGGCCCCCGACGCGGCGTCCCTGAAGGCCCGCTGGGACGCCCTGGTGAAGGCCGAGGGACCGGACCGGGAGGCCCTGTTCCAGCCGACCCGCTCCCGCACCCCGCACACGGCGGTCGGCCGGCTGCCCGGGCAGGACGGCGGCACGGAGCGGCTCGCCCGCGCCACGGGACCGTGCCCGGAGCCGGTGCGGGTGCTGCACGGCCCGTTCGACGAGCAGTGGCTCATCCCGGACCAGCGGCTGATCGACGCGCCCCGCCCTGAGTTGTGGCGGGTGGCGGACGCGCACCAGGTGTTCGCCGTCGAGACGGCCGCCCCCCGGGCCTCGGACCCGCCCGGCGGTCCGCCGTTGCTCGCCACGTCCCTCCTCCCGGTCCTGCGCACCGGCCGGATCCGCCCGCTGTACCGCCGGCCGGGCGCCGCCGAGCCCAATCTGGCGCCGGGGCTCACGGAGCACCTCGCCGGGCGGCTGGGGCGGGAGGTCTCCCCCGTCGACGTCCTCGCCTGGGCCACGGCCGTGGCCCGCCCGGCCCCGGACGGCCTCGCCGTGCCGCTCACCGCCGACCCGGACACCTGGCGGCGTGGGGTGTCGCTGGGCCGCCGACTGCTGTGGCTGATGCGCCGCGACGGGGAGCGCCCCAGGCTGCCGGGCGGCCGCCGCCCGTACGTGCGCGCTCCGCTGCCGGCCCGGCCGCCCGCCCTCGCCTACGACGGGGACGAGGAGGCGCTGCTCCTGGGCGAGGGCAGGATCTCCCCCGTGCCGCGGGAGGCCTGGGACTTCGAGGCCGGGGGTGTGCGGGTGCTGGAGGAGTGGTTCGCGGCCCGCACCCTGCCGGCCGAGCCGGGCACCCTGGCGGCGATCCGGCCGGCCGACTGGCCGCAGGGCTGGACGTCGGAGCTGCTGGAGCTGGTCACGGTCCTCGCCCTGCTCGCCGAACTCCGGCCGTTGCGGGAGGAGTTGACGGGTCAGTCGGTCCCCGCCCCGGTCACCCCCGCCGACCTGCGCACGGCGGGCGTCCTTCCCGTACCGGCCGCCGCCCGCCGCCCCGCCTCGGTCCTGGACGCCCGCGAGGAGGGCCCGGAGGGCCAGCTCACGCTGATCTGAGCGAGCGCCTGTGCACGGCGGCGACGCGCGGCACCGGGGCGAGGGCCCGGGTGACCGCCGGTACCCCGTACGGTCGCGGGCGCTCCCCGACGGCGTTGTCAGTTCGGCGCACTAGGGTCCCGATCACGGTCGTCGCACGGACGGCCGTCCCGCCGACCGGACATCAGGAGCTGCTGCACCCATGGGATTCGAGGCGACCTACGCGGACTTCTCCGCCGACCCGGCCCGACTGGCCAACGCCGACGTCAGGCTGCGCGGGGCCCGGTTCGCCGGGTCGCACCTGGCGCTGAGCGCGGGCGGGACGGTGTCCCTGGAGTTCGAGGTGGCGGACCCGGAGGACGTTCCGCAGGTGACCCTGACCGTCACCGCGCTGGTGTCCAAGGCCGGCGGATCGCTGGGGTACGCCCCGATGGACGTGTTCCTCCAGGGTGAGCCGGTGGCCGTGCATCTGACCGTGCCCGGGGGCGGGGACCTTCCGCAGGACAACATGTTCGCCGTTCCCGGACATCTGCTGAAGCCGGGCACCAACACCCTGGAGATACGCTCCTCGGCCGAGGCGCGCACCATGCTCTGGCTCTACCGGGTCACGCTCGACCCCGTATGGGAGCGCGGCCGTTCGGAGCGAGCCCGGACGGCGGCGGCCGCCCGGGACTCGGTGTTCGCCTACCGTACGGAACTCCGGCCCGCCCACTCCTCGTCCGCCCACTGGCAGCCGGCGCCGCGGCTGCTGTTCCACGTCGACCGGGGCGAGCACGCACTGCCCGCACAGCTCGGCTGGCGCGGCACCGACGGCGCCGAGACCGCCATCAGCTTCCAGTCGAACATGTCCGACTTCCACGGCTGCCGCCGTGACGCGGACGGCTCGGTTCACGAGTACCGGGGACGCGTCGTCGGCCGCTGGGCCTACCCGGAGGGCGTCGACCAGGTGCCGGCCGAGTCCCTGCACCGCTTCCACACCGAGGAGGGGTGGGGCGGCGGCTGGCACCGCTCCCACGAACTGCGACTGCTGGTGGACGACGGCGGGGCCGCGCCGGAGCGGATGACCTGGCGGGACCGGCGGGGCAACTCCGGTGTGGTCGTCCTGCACACGTTGGAGGACGAGGCCGAGGTGACCGAGGTCGAGGCGAGCGACGAGCACGTCGCCGCGGGCGAGACCGCCCGCAACCTCCTCGACGACTCCCGCGGCAAGTGGTTGGCGGGCGACGACACCGCGCTGCTCGACTTCACACTGACCCGCCCCGCCACCGTCACCTCGTACGTCCTCGTGTCGGCGAACGACTTCCCCGACCGCGACCCCCAGGACTGGACCCTCCACGGTTCCGACGACGGCCACACCTGGACACCGCTGGACTCCCGCACGGGTGAGACGTTCGACCGGCGGTACCAGGCCCGGGAGTTCTCCCTGCGCGGTGCCCCCAAGGCCCACCGTCACCTCCGCCTGGAGATCACCCGCAACGGCGGCGCGCACGAGATCCAGCTCGCCCAGGTCCGCTTCATCGAGGGCCCCGCGGGTCAGGGATTCACCGGCTACTACCAGCGCCACGACGAGGGCCCCATCGGCTACCGCGGTACCCCCGTCGCCGCCCCGTCCCCCGCCGGCCTCCCCGCCGCCGCTTCCCGCGTCGCCTCGGACCTGGAGACCGCCGTGGCGAGCCTCACCGAGACGGCACAGACCCTCGCCGCCCTGGCGGCACGGCTGCGCAAGCACTGACACCGGGCCCGCGCGGGGTTCAGTGGCGGGGGTCGAAGCCGTTCAGGACCCGGGTGAGGGCGCGTTCGAAGACCGCCTCCAGGTCGATCGGGCCCGGGTCCTCGGCGAAGGCCGCCGCCATCCTCGGGTACGCGCCGCTCGCGACGCGGGACATCAGATAGGCGCTGCGGACCGCGTCCTCCCGCTCCTGCGACCAGGGCAGCGAGCGGGTGCGTTCGGCGGTGGCCAGCTCGTTGGTGACGTACGTCGTCACGACGCCGTTCAGCATCGCGATCAGCTCCAGCTTGGTGCCCTGCGGGCCGGGCATCGGGTCCAGGCAGGCCAGGCAGTGCTCCAGGTAGCGCAGGGAGTTGGGGCTGAAGCCGTAGACCGGTGACATCAGCCGCGGCAGCCACGGGTGGCGGTGCATCAGCGCGCGGCTCTGGTGGGCGACCCGCAGCATGTCGGCACGCCAGTCACCGCTCGGCTCCCACAGTTCGTGCTCGCCGGCGACCGCGTCGACCATCAGCTCGTGCAGGTCCTCCTTGCGGGGGACGTAGTTGTAGAGCGACATGGTGCCGCAGCCCAGCTCGGCGGCGACGCGGCGCATGGAGACCGCGTCCAGGCCCTCGGCGTCGGCGACCCGCACAGCGGCAGCCGCGATGTCGGCGCGGCTGTAGGCCGGCCTGGGCCCACGGCCGCTGCGCTCGGGGCGCGCCCAGATCACTTCGGGTTCGGCCGCTCGGCCCGCCATCGGTCATCACCTCGCTCACCATCGTAGTTACGTACACCGTACGTAGTGCGATACGGTCGCCCCATGACTACTACGTACGCTGTACTTAGTGAGGGGTTGGAGAAGCGCTTCGGTGCCGTACGTGCCCTGCGCGGGCTGGATCTGGCGGTGGCCGAGGGCTCGGTGTGCGGCCTGCTCGGCCCCAACGGCGCGGGCAAGACGACGGCGGTCCGGCTGCTGACCACGCTGCTGCGCCCCGACGCGGGGTCCGCGAGGGTCGCGGGCCACGACCTGGTGCGCGAGGCCGCCGCCGTACGACGCCGGATCGGCGTCACCGGGCAGGACACCTCGATCGACGGGGACCTCACCGGCCGGGAGAACCTGCGGCTGTTCGCACGGCTGCACCGGGCGCGGGGAGCGGCCGCCCGCGCCGACGAGCTGCTGGCCCGGTTCGGGGCGGAGGCGGCGGACCGCCCGCCTCCACCTGGTCGGGGGCATGCGGCGGCGGCTGGACCTCGCGGTGAGCCTGGTCCGGCGGCCCGAGGTGCTGTTCCTGGACGAGCCGACGACCGGGCTCGACCCGTCCGGCCGCACCCTGGTCCGGGAGGTGGTCCGGGAGCTGACCGGCGAGGGCACGACGGTGCTGCTCACCACCCAGTACCTGGAGGAGGCCGACCAGCTGGCCGACGACATCGCGCTGGTCGACCGGGGCCGGGTCGCGCACACCGGCTCACCGGCCGAGCTGAAGGCGCTGGTGGGGACGCACGCCGAGGTGGTGGTGGCGGACGGCCACGCACTGGAGGCGGCGGCCGGGGTGCTGGACCGGCTCACCGGGTCGCGGCCCTCGCTGGACCGCGAACGGCACGCGGTCGGCGCGGTCACCCGGGACCCCACACTCACCCTGCCGCACCTGGTGCGCACGCTGGACGCGGCCGGTGTTCCGCTGGTCGACGCGAGCCTCCGGCCGCCGACGCTCGACGAGGTGTTCCTGCGGCTGACCGAGCCGGACGGCCCGGCGGACCTCCCCCATGACGACAAGGAGCGTGCCGCATGAGCACGTTGGCGTACGACGGCACCGCGATGCTCGGCCGGCAGCTGCGGCGGATGCGGAACAACCCGGGGCTGCTGATCCTCACCCAGACGATGCCGGTGAGCATGCTGCTGTTCTTCGGCTACGTCTTCGGCAGCGCGCTCACCGTGCCGGGCGCCGAGTACCGGTCCTTCCTGGTGCCGGGACTGCTGGTGGCGACGGCGGCGGGCGGTGTGATGACCGGCATGTTCCAGTCGGCGCAGGACGTCCACCGCGGGGTGACGGACCGGTTCCGGACGCTGCCGATGAGCCGGGCGGCCGTGCCGGCGGGCCAGGCGGTCGCCGACGTCCTGGTCACGGCGGCCGGGACGGTGCCGTTCCTGCTGGTGGGACTCGCGGTGGGCTGGCGGGTGGAGGGCGGCGCGCCGGCGGCGGCGGGCGCCCTGGGGCTGCTGCTGCTGTTCCGGTTCGCGTGCGTGTGGGCCGGCATCTACCTGGGCCTGCTGACGCGGAACGAGGAGGCGGCCGGTCAGCTGGGCGGGGCGACCTTCCTGCTGCCGCTGCTGTCGAGCGCCTACATCCCGACGGCGGGGCTGCCGGAAGGGCTGCGCACGGCCGCGGAGTGGAATCCGATCAGCGCGGTGGCGACGGCGCTGCGGGATCTGTTCGGGAACGCGCCCGTGCCTCAGGGCTCGGCCTGGCCGATGACGCACCCGGTCGCGGGGTCACTGGCCTGGTGTGCGGTGCTGCTCGCGGTGTTCGTTCCGCTCGCGGTACGGCAGTACGCGCACGGGAAGCGGTGACGGGAGGGGCGCCGGGTGCGCGGCACAAGGCGGCGACGGGTGATCCCTGGTCACGCCGGGTGCGCGCGTGGGGACCGTGACGGCAGCCCCGGGTCCGCGGTGGGTGTGCGGGCGGAAGGGCCGCCGAAAGCGGGCCCTGCGGTCGCGGCCGGGTGGGATCGGTGGCGTCGGCAGGGTGAGGTGCCGGGAGTGTGTGGACCGGCGGATGGGGGCCGTGTGCCGTGGGGACGGCGAGCGGGCGGGCGCGCCGCGCCGGGACGGGTGGACCGTCCGGCGCGGACGCTACCGGCTGCCGAACAGGGAGCGGCGCAGTCGGCGCAGCGGGGCGAAGAGCGAGACGCGGCTCGTGCGGGCCCGCGCGCCCTTGGTGCCGTGGTGCGCGCTGTCACGCGCGGTCAGCTCACGCATGAGCGACGTCGCCTCGGCCGTTTCCCGCTGCGGGACCGCCGGCCCCGCGAGGACCGAGAGATGGCGGTCGAGGCGCGAACTGCTCGCGCTGCTGCCGCAGGTGATCGCAGGGACCCTGGCCCTGCTGCGCACTGTTATCTGTTCCATGTCACTCCCCACCCGTACGACTCCACCCGGCCCGGGCAGGGTAACCCTATCGCCCCATACGGGCACCCGTGTATCGAGGTCACAGGATTCACCTTCCCCGTAAGGGTGTTGACGAACACTCGACGATTACTCTCCGAATCCGACCGTTTTCAGGGCGAGTTGAATGATGGGCTGGCCGGTGGGTTGCGGAGAGCCGCCGTCCGGTTCGACAGTTACCGCGAGTGACGTCGCCGAGGTGTCGAGACCGGCCGCGACCAAGGGCGTGTCGCCCTCGAAGAGGCCCAGGGAGCGGGGGCGGCCGTCCTGGTCCATGAGCCAGAGCTGTCGCACACGCCCGTTCGGAGGGTCGCCGTATCCGCCCAGAGTGACGACGGCTCCGCGAGCCGATGCGGAAGCGATCACTCCGATCGTGCGGCCGCGTGCGTCCCGGCCGCTGCTCGCGCGGGCGTCGGGGGCCGCGAGAACGTGGGCGATCTCACGTGCCTGGCCGCGTGCGGTGTTCAGTTCGTCCTGGGTCCGGTTCGCCTGCACTGCGAACAGCGCGGCGACGACGAGTGCCGCGGCGGCGGTGGCCGTGGCGAACGGCACGAACAGCGGGCGGCGTTCCCGGACGCGCGGCGGGGGTGCCGCGCCCCAGACGTGGGGCGGCAGCTGTGGTTCGCGCGTCCGGGACTCCCCCTGCGGCGCGGGTTCCTGGGCGGTGGTGCGCACGGCGGCGAGAACCCGGTCCCGCAGGGCGGGCGGCGCGGGCGCGGCCGTGGACCACGCCAGCCGGACGGCGTCCTCGGCGAGGTCGCGCACCTCGGCGGCGCACCGGGCGCAGGACCTCAGGTGCTTCTCGAAGCGGACCCGCTCGGCGGGTTCCAGGGCGTCGAGGGCGTAGGGGGCGGCGAGCGAGTGCAGGTTCTCGCGGGGGAACAGCCGGCCGAACGGACTCATGCCGCGCCTCCCAGGCAGTTCCGCAGGCGGGTGAGCCCGTCCCGCATACGGGTCTTGACGGTGCCCAGCGGGAGCCTGAGCCGCTCGGCCACCTCCCGGTAGGTGTAGCCGTCGTAGTAGGCGAGGGTCACCGACTGGCGCTGCAGTGCGGTGAGCCGGTCCAGGCAGCGGCGTACCCACTCGCGTTCGAGCCCGGCCTCGACCTCCTCGGCGACCTGGTCGAAGGCGGGGCCGTGGGCGCGCCGGGCCTCGCGCTGTTCGCGCTCACCGGCCGCGCGGACGCTGCGCACCCGGTCGACGGCGCGGCGGTGGGCCAGGGTGAGCACCCAGGACAGCGCGCTTCCCCGGCCGGGGTCGAACCGCCCGGCGGAGCGCCAGAGTTCGAGCAGCACCTCCTGGGCCACCTCCTCGGACTGGGCTGGGTCGCGCACCACGCGCCGCACCAGCCCGTACACCGGTCCGGAGACCAGCCCGTAGAGATCCTCGAACGCCTTCTGGTCACCGCCGGCCACCTGGACCAGCAGCTGATCCGCCTCCAACGCCCCTCCCCCTCTCCCGGCCCGTCGGACCGTCCGGTCGCACAAGGCATGCGCAGCGAGCGCGCCTCCGGAGGGGAAGTACGGATCACGGGGCCGAAAACGCGGGTCGGCGGGAAGAAATGCTACGGGCGCGACGGCCGTCGGGGAGGGGGTGCGGAAACAAGTTCACGGTCCGGCCAATCCGGCCCGCCCGAGGCTCCGAATCCCCGTGCGTCAAGGCAAGTCGGCACTGAGGACGGACGGCATGACACCTAATTCCAGGACCGCTGCGGGGCGCAGGGGCCTCGCGACCCTGATCTGTGGTGCGCTGGCCGCCGGGGGGCTCGCAGCCGCCGGCGTGTCCGCGCTGGAACCCGAGGCGGCCTCCGCCTCCTCCCACCGGGAGGCCCCGCTGATCTCGGGCACCCCGCAGTACGACAACACGGACCTGTACGCGTTCGTCAGTCCCGACAAGCCGGACACGACGACGATCATCGCGAACTGGATCCCGTTCGAGGAGCCGGCCGGGGGGCCGAACTTCTTCACGTTCGCGGAGGACGCGCAGTACGACATCCACATCGACAACAACGGTGACGCGCAGGGCGAGCTGCTGTTCCGCTACACCTTCGAGACCCATGTGAAGAACGAGAAGACGTTCCTGTACAACACCGGGCCGGTCACCGCCCTGGACGACCCGGACCTCAACATCACCCAGACCTACGACGTCGAGCTGCTGAAGCTGAAGAACCAGCACGCCGTGTCCCGTACGAAGATCGCGCACGACGTGCCGGTGGCGCCGTCGAACGTCGGCAAGGCGTCCATGCCGGACTACGACACCCTGCGCGAGCAGGCGGTGCGTGAACTGGCGGGCGGCACGACCACGTTCGCCGGGCAGGCCGACGACCCGTTCTTCCTGGACCTGCGGGTCTTCGACCTGCTGTACGGCGGGAACCTCTCGGAGGTCGGCAACGACACCCTCAAGGGCTACAACGTCAACTCCGTCGCGCTGCAGGTGCCGACGCACCTGATCACCGAGTCGGCGGACCAGCCCGTGGTCGGCATCTGGTCCACCACCCAGCGGGAGAACGCCGAGGGTCACTTCGTGCAGGTGTCCCGGCTGGGCAACCCGCTGGTGAACGAGGTCGTCAACCCGATCGGGGACAAGGACACGTTCAACGCGTCCGCGCCGTGGGACGACGCGCAGTTCCTGAAGAACGTCACCGAGCCGGAGCTGCCGAAGCTGATCGAGGCGATCTACAAGATCCCGGCACCCAAGGAACCGCGTGAGGATCTGGTCGACGTCTTCCTCAAGGGCGTCGAGGGTCTCAACCAGCCGCCGCACGTGCGTCCTTCGGAGATGCTGCGCCTCAACACGTCGATCGAGCCGGCCGCGGAGCCGAAGCGGCTGGGGGTCCTGGACGGCGACACCGCCGGTTTCCCCAACGGGCGCCGGCTGACGGACGACGTCGTCGACGCCGCGCTCCAGGTCGTCGAGGGGGAGCTGGTCGGGGCGAAGAACGACCTGGGGGACGCGGTCGACGCCAACGACAAGGGGTTCGGCGCGTCCTTCCCGTACCTGGCGAACCCCACGGAGGGGTCGCGCGGCCCGCTCGCCAAGGGTGTGGACAGCGGCAACGACGTGCGCAACCAGCTGGGTGACGCGCTGCGGCCCGCCGGGGCGGACGGCACGAGCGACACCACCCTCGTCGCCGCGTCCGCGGGCGCGGGAGCGGGCGGTCTGCTGCTGATCGGCGTGGCGCTGATGTGGTGGCGCCGGATGCGCCGCCGGTCGTACTGACCGCCGTCCCTGCCCCCGGGCGGCCGGCACGTCCGGCCGCCCCCACCGACAGGCGCGGCCCTCCCGTCCCCCCACGTCAGGGCCGCGCCGCCGACCACCGAGGAGAGCCATGTCCCCGCGCACGAACGACCCGGCCCGCGACAGCGGCCGGCCCGCCGCCGCCCCGGCCCCCCGGGGCGAACCGGCGCAGGACACCCCACGCGCGGGCGTGGGGGGCGAGGGCGCGCCGGACGCCCCACGCCCGGGCGCCGGGGGCGGGGACGCGCCGGACGGTCCGCGCCCGGCCCCCCGCGAGGGGGATGCGCCGGACAGCCCGCACCCGGCAGGGGAGCACAGGCCCGCGCCGGACCGGACCACCGAGGGCGTACCGGCGGATACCCACGGACACCCGGCCGTCCCGCAACCGGCCGCCGACGCGCCGCGACCCGGTGACGGGGCGGAGGTGTCGGTCGTGGGCGGCGGTGGAGGCGAGCGGGTGGTCAGCTTGCGGCGGTACGCCGCTACGGCGCGGCGGGGACGAGGGCTGCATCTGGTCTCGTGTGCCGTGCTGCTCGCGGTGGCGATGACCGCCGGCGCCGTCGCCGTGGGGGGCGACGGGCGGGACACGGCCCGGGCGGCGGCACCGGCGACCGGGGCGGTGACCGCCGGGATGCTCGCCGGGGATGACCTCGACGCGGCGATCCGCTCGTTGAGGGCCCATCTGCGCGTCCAGCCCAAGGACTTCGGCGCCTGGGCCACCCTGGGCCTCGCCCACGTCGAGCGGGCGCGCACCGACGGGGACCCCACCCGCTACGCCCGCGCCGAAGAGGCACTCGACCGCTCCCTCGCCCTGCGCCCCGGCAACGACCAGGCGCTCGCCGGCCTGGCCGCCCTCGCCGCCGCGCGCCACGACTTCCCCGGCGCCCTGGAGCACGCCGACCGCGCCCTGGCACAGAACCCGTACAGCGAGCGCGCCCTGTGCTCCCGGATCGACGCCCTGGTGGAACTCGGCCGGTACGAGGAGGCAGAGCGGGCCGCGCGGACCGCCGACCGCAGGCGTCCGGGCGTACCCGTGTTCACGCGGTACGCCTACGTGCGGGAGCTGCGCGGTGACGTGACCACCGCCCGGCGGGTGCTGCACCGCGCGCTCGACGGCGCCGCCTCCCCCGCGGACGTGGCGTACGTCGCGACCGCGCTGGGCAACCTCGAACGCGGCCAGGGCCGGTACCCGGCGGCCCTTCACCACTACGCGCGGGCGCTCGCGGCGGACGACGCCCACCTCCCCGCCCTGGAGGGCCGGGCGCGCGCCCAGGCGGCGGGCGGCGACCGCGCGGGCGCCGTCCGCACGCTGGAGCAGGTCGTCGCCCGCTCCCCGCTGCCCGGCCCGCTGGTCGCCCTCGGCGAGCTGTACGAGGCCCGCGGGGGCCCCGGTGACCGCGTGAGGGCGCGCGAGCAGTACGCCCTGGTCGACGCCTGGACCGCGCTGGCCCGGACCGGGGGCGTCGACGCCGGCCTGGACACCGCGCTCGCCGCCGCCGACCACGGGGACACCGCCCAGGCGCTGCGCGCGGCCCGCGCCGAGTGGGACCGCCGGCACACCGTGCACACGGCGGACGCCCTCGCCTGGGCCCTGCACCGCTCCGGCCGCTACCGGGAGGCTCTTCCCTACGCCCGTCGCGCCACGGCCACCGGCTACCGCGACGCCGCCTTTCTCTACCACCGGGGCATGATCGAGCGGGCCGCCGGCCACCACCGTGCCGCGCACGCCTCCCTCACCACCGCCCTGGAGCTGAACCCCGGCTTCTCCCCGCTCGGTGCCCGTGCGGCACGCACCGCGCTCAAGGAACTGACGGAACGGAAGGCGGCACGGTGACCCCGCTCCGCTCCGCCGCCGTCGGCGCCGCGGTCCTCACCGCCGCCGGGGCACTCACCCTGGTCCCGGCCGCCGAGGCGAGCGCGCACCCGCTCGGCAACTTCACGGTCAACCGCTACGACGGACTGGTGGCGGCACCTGGCGAACTGCGCGTGCACCACGTCGAGGACCTCGCCGAGATCCCCGCCACCCAGGCCGGCCCGGACCTCACCCGGCTGGGCCGGGACGTCTGGGCCCGGCAGCGGTGCGCGACGGCGGCGCGGGACAGCGCGGTACGGGCCGACGGGCGTCCGGCACCGCTCACGGTGCGCTCCGCCCGCGTGCGGGTGAACCCCGGTCAGGCGGGCCTCGACACCCTGCGCGTGGAGTGCCGACTGACCGCGCCTCTCCCCCGGGACCGGACGGTCGCCGTCGGTTTCCGCGCGGCGGGCGCAGAATCCGGCCCCGGCTGGCGGGAGATCACGGCGCGGGGCGACCGTACGACGCTCACCGCCTCGGACGTACCCGAGGAGTCCGTCTCCACCCGGCTGACCCGTTACCCGGAGCGGCGGCTCACGTCCCCGCCCGACACCCGGACCGCGACCCTGCGCGTCCGGCCGGGCGGCCCGGCACTGGCGGCGGACGGGACGGGCGGGACGGACGAGGCGGACACTCCGGCCGCCGCGGTGCTGCCCCGGGGCGCCGACCGCTGGACCCGTGCGCTGGACGACCTCGTCGCCCGGCGCGACCTGACCGCCGGTCTCGCGGCGCTGGCCCTGCTGCTCGCGGTGGTCCTCGGCGCGATGCACGCGCTCGCCCCGGGCCACGGCAAGACGCTGATGGCCGCGACCGCGGCGGCCCGCGGGAGCAGGGCCCGGCTCCGTGACGTCCTGCCGATGGCCGCCTCCGTCACGGTCACCCACACCCTCGGTGTCGTCGCCCTGGGCCTGCTGGTCACGGCCGGCTCCGCCACCGCGCCCTCGGTGGTCGCCTGGCTGGGGATCGCCAGCGGTGCCCTGGTCACCCTGGCCGGCGCCCAGCTGGTACGCCGCGCCCTGCGCCACCACCGCAACCAGGCCCATAAACGCGGGCCCGCGCACCCCCACGGGCACACGCACACCCACGAGCACGGGCACGGGCACGACAGCGCCCACGCGCACGACAGCGCCCACCCCCACGGCGACGCGCACCCCCACCCCCACACCCCCCTCACGCACACCCACGGCGGCCGTGCCCACACGCACCCCACCGCGCCCACCCTCCGCGGCACGATCCTGCTCGGCTTCGCCGGCGGGCTGGTGCCGAGCCCGTCCGCCGTCGTCGTGCTGGTCGGCGCCGCCGCCCTCGGCCACGCCTGGTTCGGGCTGCTGCTCGTCGTCGCGTACGGCGTCGGCCTGGCCCTCACCCTCACCGCCGCCGCCTACGCGGTGGTGCGGGCAGGCGGGGGCGTGTCCCGGCTGCTGGCCCGGCGCCCGCGCTGGACGAGCGCGCCGTGGGCGGCGCTGGTGCGCCGGAGCGCGCCCCTCGGGTCGGCGTGCGTCGTCCTGGTCCTGGGGGCCGGATTGGTGTTCAGGGGGGCGGCATCCGCACTCGGCTGAGCTACTTTCATGAGGAAAGGGTGAATTCGCCCGGACGCGAATGGGGGCGCCGTGTCCGAAGAACCGGGCAGTGAGCGGACGATCGCCGGCCGCTACCGGCTGCTGTCGCCGCTGGGCGAGGGCGGCATGGGCACCGTGTGGCGGGCCCGCGACGAGGTGCTGCACCGCGAGGTCGCGGTGAAGGAGGTGCGCGCCCCGGCCGGACTGCCGGTGTCCGACGTGGAGCGGATGTACGCGCGTCTCGAACGGGAGGCGTGGGCGGCGGCCCGGATCACCGACCGCACCGTGGTCACCGTGTACGACGTGGCCACGGAGGACGGACGGCCGTGGATCGTGATGGAGCTGGTGCGCGGTCTGTCGCTGGCGGAGGTGCTGGACGCCGAGGGTCCGCTGTCGCCGCGGCGGGCGGCGCACATCGGCGCGGAGGTGCTGGCCGCGCTGCGTGCCGCGCACGCGGCGGGTGTGCTGCACCGGGACGTGAAGCCCGCCAACGTGCTGATCGCGAACGACGGACGGGTGGTGCTCACGGACTTCGGGATCGCCATGGTCGAGGGCAGCTCCGCGCTGACCATGACGGGCGAGGTCGTCGGGTCGCCGGAATTCCTGGCGCCGGAGCGGGCGTTGGGCCGCACCCCCGGCCCGGAGTCGGACCTGTGGTCGCTCGGTGTGCTGCTGTACGCGGCGGTCGAGGGCCAGTCCCCGTTCCGGCAGGACACCCCGTTGAGCACGCTGCGGGCGATCGTGGACGAGGAGTTGCCGCCGCCCCGCCGGGCGGGTGCGCTCGGACCGGTGATCGAGGGACTGCTGCGCAAGGATCCCGCCGAACGGCTGCCGGCCGACCAGGCGTCGCGGGATCTGCGGGTCGTCGGCGCCGGTGGCTCGCCGGGCGCGGACACGGCGCGTACCGCCTCGTACGCCCCGACGGTGGCCGCGCTTCCGCTGCCGCCGCACCCCGGGACACCGGAGGCGGCCTCGGCGGCGCCGATCGCGGGGACGCCCGTGACGGGGACGCCGACGGCCGTCACGGCGCCCGTCGCCCCGCCCGGGCGCGGTCGTCGCCGGAGTGCCGTGCTGCTGGTCGCGGGAGTGGTGCTGCTGGCGCTCGCGCTGGCCGGGCTGACGTACGCGCTGCTGAACCGGCACGACGGCGGACCGGAGGCCGGTGGCGGCGGGGCCGGTTCGCCCGCCCGGAGCGCCGGCACCGACGGCGAGGGTGCCGGCGGGACGGGACGCACGGAGGACCCGGCCACCTCCTCGTCCTCGGCGGACGACGGGGACGACGCGGACGACGGGAACGGCGGCGGCGACGACGGACACGAAGGGGAGACCACTCCCCCGGCGCTCACCGTGTCCGTCACGGTGACCGGCGCGCACACGGAGTACTCCGGGGCCTGTCCGCCGCCGGAGGACGGGGCGCCCGCGTTCACGGCGACGTTCACCGTGAACCGGCTGCCCGCCGAGGTCTCCTACCGCTGGGCGGCCGAGGACGGTTCGGCGGTGGACCACGGCTGGCGGACCCTGTCGTTCCCCGCGGACGGCGGGCGGACGCGGCAGGACACGGTGGTGGTGACGACGTACGCGGAGAGCGGCACGTTCCACAGCCGGATCGGGGTCGAGGTGCGCGAGCCGGCGCGGGCGACGTCGAAGACCGTGCCGTTCTCGGTGGTGTGCGAGACGGAGACCCCGCCGGACGGGGCCTCCGCCTCGGCATCCGGTGCGGACGGCGGCGGGTACTGAACCCGCGGGGTCAGGCCGCCGAGTTGAGCACGGGGAGGTAGCCGCCGGACTGTCCGGGGGCCTTCGGGTGGTACGAGTTGCCGATGTTCAGCCAGTCCACGCTGTGCAGCCAGGAGTCCCCGGAGCAGATCTCGTGGCCGGTGAACGTGGTGCGGACGTCACCGAAGGTGAAGCCGTACGCCCGGGAGCGCTGGGCGATGGCAGTGTTGAGGTGGTCGGAGGCGTCGTTGATCGCCTTCCGCTTGGTCTCGGAGAGGCCGATGCAGGTGGCGCCGAGCCGGTAGAAGCGGGGGTAACCGAGCACCACGACGCGGGCGTTGGGGGCGCGGTCGCGGATGGCCGTGTAGACGCCGTCGAGCCTGCCGGGCAGCGTCGAGTCGACGAAGGCGCGGGCGGTGGCGATGCGGGAGAGGCAGGAGCTGTCGGACTGGAGCACACAGGTCGTCATGACGTCGGCGAACCCGGCGTCGTTGCCGCCGATGCTGATCGAGACGAGGGCGGTGCTCGCGGAGAGCGGGCCGAGCTGCCCGGAGAGAACATCACCCGTTCGGGCGCCCGAGCAGGCGGTGAAGGAGAAGGACGAGGGTGAGTTGGCGGCCGCCCAGAGGTAGGGGTGGGCCTTCGTGCTGCGCTTGCAGTCGCCGCTGGAGGAGATGTAGCTGCCGGCGCCGACACCGGAGGAGTAGGAGTCACCGAGGGCCACGTACGGCCCGGGGGCCGCCTGTGAGGACGCGTGCGCCGCGGCCGCCCCGGTGAGGGCGGTGGTGACGGCGAGGAGGAGCGTGCCGAGGAAGAGGACAAGTCGGGAACGTCTCATGGAACCTCCCTTTAGCAGGATCTCTGCCTCAACCGTCGTACCGCCTACGCGTGTTGAGTGGAAGTGTTCATGCCAAAACTGTTACCGTTGAGTACCGGACAAACACCCGCGCACCGGCGCACCCGGCAAATCGGGTGCACCGGGCCCGCGCGTGACCGATCATGGCGACATGTCCTCCCACCCGCACGACGCACTGCCGATCCGGCTCAACGTCGACGACAACGACTCCCCGTCCGACGTCGTCGACGCGCTGTTCCTCGGCCGTTTCGCGACGGGCGAGCAGCCCTTCTCGCACGCCGTCTCCATCGACCGGGTGCGCTCCGGCGCGACCCTGCTGCCCCCGCACGCCCGGGTGCTGCGGCTCGCCAAGGACGACGACCGCAGCGCCACCCTGGCCGAGGGGGACGGCTGGACGCTGCTCATCTCCCGCTGGAGCCGGGGCGCCGACGTCACGGTGACCGCGACCAGTGCCGAACTGGCGGCGAAAATCCTGGACGAGGCCACCGAGGGCGCGGCGGACGAACCCGAACCGCAGCCGGAGAACGTCACCATGGGGTTCTGGTACGTCTCCCCGCGCCGCGGCCCGCACCGCACCACCCGGCAGATCGCGGCCGGCACCTGGGAGGAGATCCGGCCCAACTACACGGCCCCGGTCGCGGACGCGATGGACCGTCTGATGAAGACCACCCCCGAGGACATCTCGGGCCGGCTGCTCCTGCTGCACGGCCCGCCGGGCACCGGCAAGACCTCCGCGCTGCGCACCCTGGCCCGGTCCTGGCGGGACTGGTGCCAGGTGGACTGCGTGCTGGACCCCGAGCGGCTCTTCTCCGACGTCGGCTACCTCATGGACATCGCGATCGGTGAGGAGGACGCGTCCGGCAAGAACCGCTGGCGGCTGCTGCTCCTGGAGGACTGCGACGAGCTGATCCGCGGCGAGGCCAAGCACACGGCGGGTCAGGCCCTGTCCCGGCTGCTGAACCTGACCGACGGTCTGCTCGGCCAGGGCCGCAACGTGCTGGTGGGGGTCACCACCAACGAGGACCTGGAGCGCCTGCACCCGGCCGTGGTGCGTCCGGGCCGCTGCCTGGCCCGGATCGAGGTGGGCCCGCTGACCCGCACGGAGGCGGTGAACTGGCTGGGCCGCGAGGAGGGCGTGGGACGCGAGGGGGCGAGCCTCGCCGAGCTGTACGCCCTGCGCCGGGGCACCTCCCCGACCGCCCTGCCGGAACCGCGCGGTGACGCGGACGCGGGCCTGTACCTGTAACAGCCGGGAGGGCCGCATGCCGCTGCTGGTCGGGACCTCGGGATGGCAGTACAAGGACTGGCGCGGGGTGCTTTATCCGCCCGGCCTGCCGGTACGGCTGTGGCTGGAGGAGTACGCGGCCGCCTTCGCCACCGTCGAGGTCAACAACGCCTTCTACCGGCTGCCGTCCCGGGAGACCTTCGAGTCCTGGCGGGAGCGCACCCCGCCGGGCTTCGTCGTCGCGCTCAAGGCCAGCCGCTACCTGACGCACATCAAGCGGCTGCGGGACCCCGAGGAGCCGGTGGAGCGCCTGATGGGCCGGGCCGCCGGCCTCGGCGACCGGCTGGGCCCCGTCCTCCTCCAGCTCCCGCCGACGCTCCAGGCCGACCCCGCGCTGCTGGACGCCTGCCTGCGCCGCTTCCCCGCGTCCACGCGGGTGGCGGTCGAGCCGCGCCATCCGTCGTGGTGGACGCCGGAGGTCCGGGCGGTGCTGGAGGCCCGGGGCGCCGCGCTGTGCTGGGCCGACGTGCTGTCCCGCCCCGTCACGCCGCTCTGGCGCACCACGGACTGGGGTTACGTGCGCTTCCACCAGGGCCGCGCCCACCCCTGGCCCCACTACGGCCGCCAGGCCCTGCGCACCTGGCTGGACCGCATCACCACCACCTGGCCCGCGACCGCGGACGTCCACACCTACTTCAACAACGACCCCAACGCGGCAGCGGTCCACAACGCCAGAACCCTGATCGGCATGGCACCCCCGAACCGGCGCGAGGAACCACGCGCCCAACCCCCACCGCCGAAGGGGCGCGAGGAACCACGCGCTCAACCCCCACCCACCCGCGGCGATCCCTGACCCCCACCACCGAAGGGCGCGAGGAACCGCGCGCCCAACCCCCACCCACCCGCAGCCAACCCCCGAACCGCACCACCCCAGGGGCGCGGGGAACCGCGCGCCCAACCCCCACCCACCCGCGGCGGACGCTGAACCGAAGCCCGCGCGGCGTCTACGCCCGAAAAGCCGCCCGCAGGGCATCCCGCACAGCGGCAAGCCCCACCTCCTCCCCCACCCCCAGCCGCCGGACCCGCTCGGCAAAGACCTCCGCCGCGGCGGCAACCTCCCGCTCCGCCGTCGACCCCACCGCGGCGATCACCGTCCCGTTGCGCCCCCGCGTCTCGATCACCCCGTCCGCCTCGAGCGCCCGGTACGCCTTCGCCACCGTGTTCGCCGCGAGGCCGAGTGTCTCGGCCAGCCCCCGCACCGTCGGCAGCCGGTACCCCACGGGCAGCGCCCCCGACCGTGCCTGCTCGGAGATCTGCGCCCGCACCTGCTCGTACGGCGGCGCCCCGTCCTCGATATGGATCTGCACACTCACCCCGCGATTCTCGCGCACCCCCGGAAAAATGGGAGGCACCCCCGCCCCACTTCCTCGTAGCGTCCCCCCACATGACTGTGACCGTCCGCGATCTCCGCCCCGACGCCCGGGCAGACCTGGAGGGCTTCGCCCGCGTACGGCGGGCCGCCCTGCCGTTCATTCTCGTCACCCCGGAGTCCCTCGCCCACGACCTCACCCATCTGCACCCCGACGCCCATTACCGCCCCCTCGTGGCCGTGGACGACGAGGGCGAGGTGATCGGCACGGCCCAGGTGCACCTGACCCACGAGAGCACCGTGGCGGGCCAGGGCAACCTCAACGTCTACGTGCACCCCCGGCACACCCGCCGGGGCGCGGGGACGGTGCTGGTGCGCGCCGCCGAGGAACACCTGGCCGCGCACGGGGCGGCCAGACTGTTCGCCTGGGTGCTGGACGAGCCCGGCAACCGCGCGTTCGCCGAGCTGCACGGCTACCGGGAGAGCCGCTCCGCGCACTTCCTGCGCCTGGACCTCGCGCACGGCACGCTCCCCCCGCCGCAGGACCCGCCGCCCGGCGTGGAGCTGCGTCCGGGCTCGGACTACGCCGACGACCCCCGCCCGCTGTTCCTGCTGGACGCGGAGACCACGGCGGACGAACCGAGCGACGTGGACACGGAGTTCACCGACTACGAGGCGTGGCTCAGGGAGACCTGGCAGCACCCGCTGTTCAGCCCCGAGCTGACCACGGTGGCCCTGGTCGACGGCCGTCCCGCCGCGTTCTCCGCGGCCCGCACGGACGGCGGCACCCGGTACGGCACGGTCATGACGGGGACGGCCCGCGCCCACCGCGGCCGGGGCCTGGCCAAGCTCGCCAAGAACGACTCGCTGCACCGCGCCCGCGCCGCCGGGCTCACCGAGGCCTTCACCGGCAACGACACCGGGAACGGCCCGATGATCGCGATCAACACATGGTTCGGCTACGAGATCTGCGGGACGGAGGTGCGGTATGTCCGCGAACTCGGCTGACCCGGCCCTCCCGGCCGGCGGTCCGGCCACGGTGGAGGTGGTCCTCGTCAAGGCGGGCCGCACGAAGATCCGGTACCCGGCGGCCCTGCTCGCCGACGACGGCACCCGGGTCAGTGTGCGCGCCCCCTGGGCGGGCGAGGGCGTGCGCGACTTCGGCTTCGTCCGGTTCGAGCCCGGGGACGTCTTCACGGAGCACTACTGGCGTGACCGCTGGTACTCCGTGAAGGAGGTGCGCACCTCCGCGCGGACCCTCAAGGGCCACTACTGCGACGTCACCCGTCCGGCCGAGGTGTCCGCCGGGCGCCTGGTCGTCGAGGACCTCGACCTGGACCTGTGGGTGTCCGCGGACGGCACGGACGTACGGCGGCTGGACGAGGACGAGTTCGCGGCGAGCGGTCTGTCCGCGACGGACCCGGCCGCCGCGGCGGCGGCGGTGGCCGCCCTCGACGAGCTGGACGCCCTGGCCCGGGGGGCCGGCCTCGTGACCCTGCTCGGCTGAGACACCGCCGGGCCGGTTCAGTCGCGCAGGGCGACCACCGCGTACCGCTCGTCGTCGACCTCGCGCCCCCACAGCGCCAGGTCCCCGGACAGCCGCTCCACGCGCACCCGCGGGGTGAGCGGGGCGAGGAGGGCGATGAGCCGGTCCGCGGGTATGCCGACCGGGCTCACGGTCCCCCACACCCCCTCGACCAGCACGAGCCGTCCGCCCGGCCGCAGCAGGTCGTGCCAGCGCCGAAGGGCCCGGTCCGGCTCGGGCATCGTCCACAGCACGTGCCGGACGAGGACGGCGTCGTAGCGCTCGCCGTCGACGGGCGGGGCCGCCGCGTCGCCGGTGAGGAACACCGCGTGGCGCCCGGCGAGCTTCTGCCGGGCCAGCGCCACCATGGCCGGGGACCGGTCGACGCCGGTGACCCGGTGTCCCTGTCCGGCCGCGAGCAGGGAGAGGCTGCCGGTGCCGCATCCGAGGTCCAGCACGTCCCCGGGGCGCGCGGGCAGCCAGTCCCGCAGGCGGTCGGCCCAGGCGGCGCGGACCCGCGGGTCGCGCAGCCCGTGGTCCGGTTCCTCGTCGAAGGAGGCCGCCCGCGCGTCCCAGTCGACACCGTCCGTGCCCGTACCGTCACCGTGATGCGAGGTCATGGCATCAGAGTGACACCTGCCACTGACACTCGATTCGTGACCGGTGCCACAGACACGGCGGGACGGATGAGGAACCCTCCCCCGAAAGGTTCGCCGCCGTGTGAACGCGGAACCCGGTGGACCCGCGAGGAGGCAGCCATGCGCCGTGTCACCGTGCAGAAGCCCCCGAGGAAGACGGACACCCGCCGGGTCCGCGAGGAGACCGAGGAGCGTCCCGCGGGACGGCCCGAGGTCCGTGAGGACGTCGCGCGCACCTGGTGGCCGGACGGCTGAGCGCCCCGCGCGGGTTCAGCGCAGCCGCTTGCGGTAGTGGATCCGGTCGTACGGCCCGGTCGTCCGGCGCTCGACGGCCTCGTAGCCGAATCTCGGGTAGATCCTCTGGTTCTCCCACATCATGGCGTTCGTGAAGAGCCTGATCTCGGGCAGACCGAGCGCCCGTGCCCGGTCCTCCGCGAAGGCGAGCAGCAGCCGCCCCAGCCCGGTGCCCCGGGCGTCGGGGCGGACGGCGACGACGTCCAGGTACAGGTGGTCCGGGCGCGGCTCGAGGACGACCAGCCCGGCCACCCGTACGGGCCCGCCCCCACCCTCGTCCGGGATCTCCGCGACGAACACCCGGCCCGCGGCCACGTTCGCCGCGTGGTCCGCCTCCATGGGTACCGGCACCACCCCGATCCGGGCGATGTAGGGCCGGAAGGCCGCGTCGACCACCGCCCGTACGGCCGGTACGTCGGCGGCGACGGCCGGCCGGATCCGCGCGTTCGTCATGCCCGCACCGTACCTACCTGATCCCAGTCCGAACCCTCCCTTAAAGCGACCATAAGGATCTCCGCGCACCGGCCTCACCGGGCGATTTCCGGGTTCCGCGGGGCTACGTTCTGAGCCACCCCCACGGGATCCCCCGGGGTCCACCCCCAGAGATCCGCCGTTCGTCGTGTCGAGGAGTTGCTGCCCCATGTCCGCACGCCGCAAGGCCGCTGTCGCCGCCGCCGGTCTCGCCCCGCTCGCCCTGACCGGGCTGTCCGCCACGCCGGCGGCCGCCCACGGTTCGATGGGCGACCCGGTCAGCCGGGTCTCCCAGTGCTACGCCGAGGGTCCGGAGAGCCCGTCGTCGGAGGCGTGCAAGGCGGCGGTCGCGGCCGGCGGCACCCAGGCGCTGTACGACTGGAACGGCGTCCGCATCGGTGACGCGGGCGGACGCCACCAGGAGCTGATCCCGGACGGCAAGCTGTGCAGCGCCGGGAACGAAGCGTTCAAGGGGCTCGACCTGGCCCGCGCCGACTGGCCGGCGACGAGCGTGTCCAGCGGCCCGTACACCTTCAAGTACCGGGTGACGGCCCCGCACAAGGGGACCTTCACGGTGTACGTCACCAAGCCCGGCTACGACCCGTCGCAGCCGCTGGCCTGGGACGACCTGGACCTGGCGAACCCGGTGGCGACGTCCACCGACCCGGCCTCGTCGGGCGGCTTCTACACCTTCTCCGGCACCCTGCCCGAGCGCTCCGGCAAGCAGCTGCTGTACGCGGTGTGGCAGCGCTCGGACAGCCCCGAGGCGTTCTACTCCTGCTCCGACGTCACCTTCGGCGGCGCGCCGGCCGGTGGGGGCGGGACCGGCGGCGGCGCGGCGGACGGCGGTGAGGCTCCCGCGGAGGCGGACGCCCCGAAGGAGGCTCCCGCCCCGGCACCGGCGGCCTCCGCCCCGTCCGAGGAGCAGATCGAGGCCGGTGCGGAGAAGTCGACGGTCGAGAACCACGGGCACGGTGACGACGACCCCGCCACCACGGCCGACCCGGTCGCGGCGGACGCCGGCACGGGCAACGAGCTGAAGGCGGCCGGCGGCGGGCAGAACCTGGCGGAGACCGGCGGTGACGCGGGGACGCCGTATCTGATGATCGGCGGGGCCGCGGCGCTGGCGGTCGGCTCGGCCGCGCTGTTCGCGTCCGCGCGGCGGCGCACGGCGACCGCGCGGCACGGCCGCTGAACCGGCGGCGGGTCCCTGTCCGGCGGCTCAGGCCGGACAGGGACCCGCCGCTTTTCCCGGACGGCCGCCCGGGAGTCCGCTGACACGTGTCAGCTGAAGACGGACGCGCAGGTGGTGGGTCTGGCGCGGGCCGGGTCGAGGGCGTTCGCCACCTCGTGGAAGGCGATCCGGTCGAGCAGCCCGATCGCCAGGTGCTCGGACAGGTCGACCGGACAGAGGTCCTGCAGGACCACGTTCCGTACGTTCGGTCCGGTCAGGAAGGCACTGCGGTACGGGGTGACGACCTGGTCGTACCTGGTGGCGATGACGGTGTAGCGGACGCCGGGCACGGTGTCGCCGCCGGCGTTGAGCTTGGTGAGGAAGGCGGAGCCGGCGACCTGGTCGGCGAGGGCGGGGGTCGCCTCGCTCAGCAGGTCCTCGGCGCCGGGGAAGTACGGCAGGAGTGCGGTGAGGCCGCCGAGGGTGGTGCCGTGGTTGCTGGGCGCGAGACCGACGAGGGCGTTCACCTCGGCGGCGCCGCCGAGGAACTTGAGGTAGTAGCGGGGCATCATGCCGCCCTGGGAGTGGCCCACGATGTCGGCCTTCGCGGCGCCGGTCGCGGCGAGCACCCGGTCGACGTAGGCGTCGAGCTGCCCGGCGGACTTCTCGACGGGGCCAAGGCCGTGGAAGAAGGGGACGCCGGGGAGCTGGCCGTAGTCGAGGGAGAAGACGCAGTAGCCGCGGTTCTTCAGATAGGGCGCGAGGCCCAGCCAGTTGTCGACGGAGTTGCCGAAGGTGCCGTGGACCAGGACGACCGGGCGGGGGTGGGCGGCGGAGGGCTTGCATGTGAAGTCGTTCCAGCCGGAGCTGGGCGCGGCGGCGGCCTGTGCGCTCGCCGCGGTGGGGACGGTGACGGCGGCCGCGGCCAGCAGGAACGCGGCCAGCGGTCTGATCACCCGCTTCCAGTGCAGCATCGTGTGATCTCCTTGCGGCTCAAGGGGAAGGGTGGGGGCCTACGCCCTGTGATCCGGATCACGGGATGCTGTTCACTCATCAAGTTACGGGCGAGTAGGGAAAGCTGGAAGTTACGGGCCGGTAAAAACTCTCCCCGTCACCGCACGATCACGCGCCACCGCCTGATAGTGCGTCACCAAGCGGGACGAATCGCCCCGCCGGATGCGACACACGTCAACTGCATGCGCAGAGTGCGCAGTTCCGCCTCCCCCAGCACCTCGCTTCAGGCCCGCGCATCACCTCCGCGGCCGCCTCCTCGGCCGCCCGGGTGCAGGTCCACCCCGCCTCGGTCACCACCACCAGCCGCGCCCGCGCGTCCACGGGACGAGGGCGGCGCTCCGCAGACCCTCGAACCCGCGCGCGACCACGCCGCCACGGATGCGCCGGGAGAACTCTCCGGCGACGGGATCTTCCATCTGCTCGCGGGCGAACTGCTCACCCTCGACGGCACCCCGCACCGGATCGCCGCCGGCGACACCGTGATCGTCGACGCCGGTGCGACGCTCGCCGTGGAGAACCCGGCTGCCGAGGCCGCCGTCTCCTGGGTGACCACCTCCCAAGGGCTGGAGGCGACGCAGGCCGACGGCACGCGCGTCGCGCCGCCTGGGCCAACTGAGCTGCCTCCCAGGTCAGGCGGCCAGCGTGCCCGGGATCACCGCGTGGGGGCCGAACTTCGCCCGGACCCGGTCCGCGACCTCCTCGATCCTGCGCACCTTCTCGTCCACCGGGTCGAAGGTGAGCTGGTGGGAGGCCTGTTCGGCGGGGTCGAGGCCCTCCGCGCGCAACACCACCGCGCGCACCCGGGCACGTTGCAGACCGAGCGCCTCGTACAGGCCGTACGCCGCCCTGGTGAGCGCGGGCGAGTGCGCGGTCGGCTCGGGGAGCGTGCGGGTGCGGGTGGTCGCCGACCGGTCGGCGTAGCGGACGGTGAGGGTGAGGCCGCGGCAGACCTGGTCCAGCGCGCGCAGCCGGGCGCCCAGTTCCTCGGCGGCCGAGAGCAGGGCGCGGCGGTGCCGTCCGGGGTCCAGTTCGTCGCGGGTGAAGGGGCGTTCGGTGGCCAGTGACCGGGAGACGGCGTCGGGCACGACCCGGCCGCGGTCGACGCCGTTCGCCTTCTCGTGCAGCTCGCGTCCGGCGCGGGCGCCCACCAGCCGCTGGAGCGTGGACAGCGGGGCGGCGGCGACCCGGCCCAGGCTGTCCAGGCCGTACTCGCACAGGGTACGGGCGGTCCTGGTGCCGACGCCGGGCAGCGCCACGACGGGCTGCCCGGCGAGGAACTCCCGCACCTCGTCCTCGGCCACCGCGCGGGTCAGCCCCGGCCGGGCCTCCCGCAGCGCCATGCGGGCCAGCATGGGGCCGGGACCGGCGCCGATCACGCAGTCGACGCCGTGCAGGGCGAGGGCGCGCACCCTGATCACCGAGGCCAGTTCCACCGCGGTACGCCCGAAGTACCGTTCGGCGCCGCGCAGATCGGCCAGCGCGCCGTCCGGAGGCAGGGCCTGCACGACGGGGGTGAACTCCTCCAGCAGGCCGAGCAGCCCCGGCAGGGCCGCCTCGTACATCGGCGGCAGCTGGAAACGTACGCAGAGAATGGTCATCCCGCACTCCCCGGACTCTGGTGCCACAACTTCCTTCCCACCGCGGGCCCTTCGCCCGCGGGGCGCAGATCGGCCCAGGGGTGCATCTCGTACCCCGTGGGCATGCGGATCGTCCGCTCCTCCATCGGGTCCCGGGCCGCCGAACCGGCCGGCGCGGGCAGCCCGTCCGAACCGGCCAGCCGCCTGCGGGCCGGGGCGCCCTCGTCGTCGGCGGCCCCGGAGCCGTCGCCGCCCGGGGCGGCGAGCCGCGCGGCGACCCCTTCCAGTCCCTCCTCCCGCCGGATCTCCAGCAGGTCGGCGAGGTTCCAGGCGGCGGAGCCGACCACGCTGAAGCTGCGTGGGCCGCGCCGCTGCACCACCCCGCGCACCAGCAGCAGCCAGGAGTGGAAGACGGTGTGGGCGCAGGTGTCGTGCGAGTCGTCGAAGAAGGCGAGGTCGACCAGGCCCGTGCCGTCGTCCAGGGTGGAGAAGATGACCCGCCGCCCGGAGCGGACGGGCGGGGTCTGGGTGGCCGCCTTGGCGCCCGCGACCAGCACCGTCTCTCCGTGCCGCATCTCGCGCAGCCGCCGTGCGGAGACCACGCCGAGCTCCTTGAGGAAGGTGCCGTGGTCGTCCATCAGATGGCGGGAGGCGTCCATGGACAGCACGCCGAGTTCGGCACTGAGCTTCTCCGGCTCGGTGAGGTCGGGCAGCCCGGCGGAGGCTGTCCGCCGGCCGCCGGACAGCGGGAGCTGGTCGCCGCGTCCGCCACGGGCGCCGCGGTGCAGTTCGGTCAGGTGCAGTTGCAGGTCGCGGCGGTTGGCGCCGAACGCGTCCAGCGCGCCGACCTGGGCGAGCCGCCCGGCGAGCGGGCGGCTGGGCCGGGCCCGCTCCCAGAAGTCGAGCAGCGAGGCGTACGGCTGTCCCTCGGCGATCCGGGCGGCCTCGGCCTCGCTGATGCCGTGTACGTCGGAGAGCGCCAGACGCAGGCCCCACACCGGCTTCCCGTCCTTCGCCACCCCCTTCACCTCCCCTGAATCAGACACCAGTTCGATCCTGTGTGCGACCCCCGACTTGTTCACGTCCAGCGGCAGCACCGGCACTCCCCGCCGCCGCGCGTCCGCCAGCAGCAGCCGCTTGGGGTACATCCCGGGGTCATGGGTCAGCAGCCCGGCGTAGAAGGCCGCCGGATGGTGCGCCTTCAGCCACGCCGACTGGTACGTCGGCACGGCGAAGGCGACCGCGTGCGCCTTGCAGAAGCCGTAGGAGCCGAAGGCCTCGACGATCTCCCAGGTGCGCTGAATCGTTTCCGTGTCATAGCCGCGGGCCGCCGCGTGCTGCGCGAACCACACCTTGATGCGCCCCTGCGACTCCGGGTCGGACAGCCCGCGCCGCACCCGGTCCGCCTCGCCGCGCCCGCAGCCGGTCATCACCGAGACGATGTCGATGACCTGCTCGTGGAAGACCACGACCCCGTACGTCCCCTTCAGCGCCTCCTCCAGGTCCGGGTGCGGGTAGCGCACCGGGGCCCGCCCGTGCCGCGCCTCGATGAACGGCCGCACCATGTCGGCGGCGACCGGCCCGGGCCGGAACAGGGAGATGTCCACGACCAGGTCGTGGAAGGTGGACGGCTGGAGCCGCCCGACCAGGTCCCGCTGGCCGGGGGACTCGATCTGGAAGCAGCCGAGCGTCTCGGTGGACCGGATCAGCCCGTACGTCGCCGGATCGCCCTGCGGCACCGCGTCCAGGTCGATCCGCTCCCCCGTCGCCCGCTCCACCTCGGTGACCGCGTGCGCCATCGCCGACTGCATCCGCACGCCCAGCACGTCCAGCTTGAGCAGCCCGAGGTCCTCCACGTCGTCCTTGTCGAACTGCGCCATCGGGAAGCCCTCGCCGCTGGTCGGCATGACCGGCGTGCGGGACAGCAGGGAGGCGTCCGACAGCAGCACCCCGCACGGGTGCATGGCGATGCCGCGCGGGAGCGCGTCGAGGGCCTCGACCAGCTCCCACAGCCTGCCGTACTTCTCCTTCTCCCCCGCCAGCTGCCTCAGTTCGGGCAGTTCCTCGAGCGCCGCGCGGGCGTCCCGGGCCCGGATGTGCGGGAAGGACTTGGCCACCCGGTCGATCTCGGCCGGGTCCATGGACAGCGCGGCGCCGACGTCCCGGATGGCGTGGCGCACCCGGTAGGTCTCCGGCATGGCGACCGTGGCGACCCGCTCGGTGCCGAACCGGCCGATGATCGCGCGGTAGACCTCCAGCCGCCGCGCCGACTCCACGTCGATGTCGATGTCCGGCAGCACCACCCGTTCCTTGGACAGGAAGCGCTCCATCAGCAGCCCGTGCTCGACCGGGTCGGCGTGCGCGATGCCGAGCAGGTGGTTGACCAGGGAGCCGGCGCCGGAGCCCCGCGCGGCGACCCGGATCCCCATGTCCCGTACGTCGTCGACGACCTGGGAGACGGTGAGGAAGTAGGAGGCGAAGCCGTGGTGGGCGATGATGTCCAGCTCCCGGTGCATCCGCTCCCAGTACTCCCGGCGGCCGTCGTAACCGCGCAGCACCATGCCCGCCGTCGCACGGGAGGCCAGCGCCCGTTGGGCGGTGCGGCGGCCGGCGCCGACCAGGTGCGGCTCGGGGAAGTGGACGCTGCCCATGCCGAGGTCGTCCTCGGGGTCGACCAGGCACGCGGCGGCCGTCGCCTGCGTCTGGTCGAGCAACCGCAGGGCGGTCTCGCGCCGGAAGCCGGCGGCCTCGACGATCCGCTCGGCGGCCCGCAGCATGGCGCCCTCGTCCTTGAGCCAGGCCTCGCCCGGGTCCAGCCCTTTGGCCGGGTCGACGGGGACCAGCCGGCGGGCGGCGTCCAGCACGTCGGCGACCGGGCCGAGGCCGGGGTCGGCATAGCGGACGGCGTTGCTGAGCACGGGCCGTACGTGCTGCTCGGCGGCGAAGCCCAGGGTGCGGGCGGCCAGCCGCAGCGAGCCGGGCCCGGTGCCGGTACGGCCGTGCCAGACGGCCTCCAGGCGCAGGGCGTCGCCGTACACCTCCCGCCAGGGGGCGAGCAGCCGGGCGGCGCGGTCGGGGCGGCCGGCGGCGAGGGCACGGCCGACGTCGGAGTCGGGGCCGAGCAGGACGGTCAGGCCGTCGGCGTGGTTGTCCTCCCACGACAGCCGCGGGAGGCCGTCCGCCGTGTGGGCGGCGGAGACCAGGCGGCACAGGTCGGCCCAGCCGCGGGCGCCGTCCCGGGCGAGGAAGGTGACGCGCGGTGTCGACTCGTCGATGAAGGCACCGCCGCGCACCGGGGTGCGGCGCCGGTCTCGCCGGACGGAGACGTCCCCGGAGGCGGGGGCGGCCGCCGGGGCGGTCACCGCCAGCTCCGCGCCGAACAGCGGACGGACGCCCGCCTTCGCGCAGGCCTTGGCGAAGCGGACGGACCCGGCGAGGGTGTCGCGGTCGGTGAGGGCGAGGGCGTCCATGCCCCGCTCCGAGGCCCGCTCGGCCAGCCGCTCCGGGTGCGAGGCGCCGTAGCGCAGGGAGAACCCGGAGACGGTGTGCAGATGCGTGAAACCCGGCACACGCACCTCCCGCACTCTGAGTCCCGACCGCCTATCGAACAACTGTTCCCAGTCACCTCACCCCCACCATAGACCAATTTTCGAATGAGTGTGCGACATCCGTTCGGCCCCTTCCCACCTGCGCAAACACCTGCTCCCCCGGACCGTGGGGACATGACACAGAGCACCGGCCTCGGGACCCGCCCGCGCTCGTTCCTCGGCGAGGTGCACGACGCCGTCACCCCCCGGGCCGCCCTGCTCGTGCTCGGCGTGATCGCGCTCATGCTGCTGTTCATCGCCTCCTACGTCGGAGCGCTGCACCATCCGAAACTGCGCGACGCGGCCTTCGGGGTCGTCGCACCGCCCCCCGCCGCCGAGCGGACGGTGACCACGCTGAAGCAGCTGCCCGGCTCCCCGCTGGACCCGCGGACGGTGAAGGACGAGGCGACCGCGCGGCAGCAGATCCTGAACCGCGAGGCCGACGGCGCGCTGATCGTGGACCCCCGCGGCACCGAGGACACGCTGCTCGTCGCCTCCGGTGCCGGCAGCGCCCTCTCCAACTCCCTGAACAGCCTCCTGCGCGAAGTGGAACACGCCGAGCGGCGCACGGTGCGCACCGTCGACGTGGCTCCTGCCTCCCCGGACGACTTCGACGGCCTGACGTCCTTCTACCTGGTGGTGGGCTGGTGCGTGGGCGGCTATCTGTGCGCTTCGATCCTGGCGATCAGTGCGGGGGCCAAGCCGGCCAATCCGCGCCGCGCGGTGATCCGGATCGGCGCCATGGCCCTGACCGGCGTCCTCGGGGGCCTGGGGGGCGCGGTGATCGTGGGGCCGATCCTCGGCGCGCTCCCCGGGAGCGTGGCCGCCCTGTGGGGTCTGGGTGCCCTGACCACCTTCGGCGTCGGCGTGGCGACCCTCGCGCTGGAGGGACTCTTCGACATCGTGGGCATCGGACTGGCGATCCTGCTCGTGGTGATCGCCGGCAACCCGAGCGCGGGCGGCGCCTTCCCCGCCCCGATGCTGCCGCCTTTCTGGGCGGCGATCGGCCCGGCGCTCCCCCCGGGTGCCGGCACCTGGACGGCCCGTTCGATCGCGTACTTCAACGGCAACGCCGTGACCGGTCCCCTGCTGGTGCTGTCGGCCTGGGCCCTCGCCGGCAGCGTGGTCACGCTGCTGACGGCGCTGCCCCGCCGGGAACGGCGCCCCGCCTGATCCGGAGCGGAGAGCCCGGCACCGGCACGCGGAAGTCCCGCCCCTGACGCACGGAGCGGGACTTCGCGGGAGAACCCGGTGCTCAGCCGATCTGCGTACCGGTGGCCGACAGGGCCTCCGTCACGGGCTGGAAGAAGGTCTCGCCGCCCGAGGAGCAGTCGCCGCTGCCGCCGGAGGTGAGGCCGACCGCGCTGCTGCCCGAGAAGAGCGAGCCGCCGCTGTCGCCGGGCTCGGCGCAGACGTCGGTCTGGATCAGACCGTTGACGATGTCGCCGTTGCCGTAGTTCACCGTGGCGTCCAGGCCGGTGACCGTGCCGGAGTGCACCTGGGTGGTGGAGCCGCTGCGGGTCACCTGCATGCCGACGGTGGCCTCGGCGGCGCCGCTGATGGACTGCGAGGAGCCGTCGTAGAGGTTCACCTCGCTCGGGTGGGCCACGTCGGCCGTGTACTTGACCAGGCCGTAGTCGTCGCCCGGGAAGCTGGACGCGGCGTTCTCACCGATCACGTTGCCCGAGGAGTCCGACCACGTCGAGATGCCCTCGGTGCAGTGGCCCGCGGTGAGGAAGTGCGGCTCGCCGCCCTTGGTCACGTTGAAGCCGAGCGAGCAGCGCCCGCCGTTGCCGGTGATGGCGTCGCCGCCCGCGACGAAGGGCTTGTACTCGCCCTTGGTGCGCTTGAGTTCGGCCTTGGCGCCGAGCCCCTCGACGACCTGGGTGAGCTTGGCCCACTCGGCCTCGGAGACCGTGCGGTCCGCCGTGACGACGACCCTGTTGGAGACCGGGTCGGTCACCCAGGAGGTGCCCGGGATCGTGGCGTCCTGCTGGAGGGTGGTGCGCGCGCTCCTGAGATCGGCGAGGGAGTTCGCCACGACTCTCGCCTGCGCCCCGGCCGACGTGACGGCCTCGGCCGCGGTCTCGTCGAGCACGTTCACCACGAGGCTCTTGGTCTTCGCGTCGTAGTACGTTCCCGCCGCGTCGGTGCCCAGGTCCTGGAGCAGCGTCGAGGCGAGATTTCCGGCCGCCTGGACCGAGAGGGTGCGGGGCGCGGCGCCGGCCGGGACCTCGCTGGCGTTCGCAGTCTGGAAGGTGACCGCGCCCGCGGCCAGTGCGGCGATGCCCGCACCCGCCATGACGGCACGGCGCCTGGGTATGCGTCGGTGCTTCAACTCACGTCCTCCTGTGGGGGGACGGCCCGGGGTGGTTGTGGGGACCCCACCGGACCGGAAGGCGTACGGCCACGGGGGTGACGCACAACAAAAGCCACGCCCGTGCCGGTTGAACGGCGCCCACTCTTCCGAACCTCACAGGGAGCACACAAGGTCGACTTCAGGACGCGCGTACGACAAGAGGCGTGCGTCCTCTATGTCCTGACAGTTCATGGACACGGGCGGCGGTTCGCACTGCAAACGGCACACCGGCGTAACTCCCGGTACAGCCCACCCGTTCGCGGTGTGGCCGAAAATCGCCCCCTCGCGGCCGGGATCCGGCCGGGGTGCGACGGGCGGGCGTTGCGTCCGCACCGGTTGCGACGCCGGCCCCGGACAGGGACGAGCCCCCGCACGCGGATCGCGTGCGGGGGCTCGTCGGGCTGCCGGCTCCTGACGGAGCCACGGGGACCGGCGTCGCCGGAGGACGTCCTAGTAGACGCTGACCCCGTAGGCGCTCAGGGCCTCGGTCACCGGCTGGAAGAAGGTCGTACCGCCGGAGGAGCAGTTGCCGCTGCCGCCGGAGGTCAGACCGTACGCGGTGCCGTTGCTGCCGTAGAGCGCGCCGCCGGAGTCGCCGGGCTCGGCGCAGACCGTGGTCTGGATGAGACCGGAGACGATGTCGCCGCCGCCGTAGTTGACGGTCGCGTTGAGCGCGGTGACCCGGCCGCTGTGCGTACCCGTGGTGGAGCCGTCACGGATGACCGTGGTGCCCACGCTCGGGGTGGCCGCGCGGGTGATGTCCACGCCGTTCGCGGTGCCGGGCCGGCTGACGGAGCCGGTGTACCGGACGATGCCGTAGTCGTTGCCCGGGAAGCTGGATCCGGCCGTCGTGCCGATGGCCGTGGTGCGCGCGGAGTTGGAGTACCAGGTGCCCGCGCCGTCGGTGCAGTGACCGGCGGTCAGGAAGTACTCGACCCCGCTGCTGCTGCGGACGTTGAAGCCGAGGGAGCAGCGCCAGCTGCTCGCGTAGATGGCGTCGCCGCCCTGGATGAGCTTGGTGAACTGACCCGGGGTGCGCTTGACGGTGATCGCCTCGGCGTTGTCCCCGGCCTGCTGCTTGATCTTGTTGATCTCGGCCTGGGAGACGGTGCTGTCGACGGTCACGACGACCCGGTTGGTCTTGCTGTCGACGGCCCAGGCGGTGCCCGGGATGTCGGCCTTCAGCACCGAGCTGCTCGCGCTCTTGAGCGCGGAAGAGCTGAAGGTGGTGGGGGTGTCGGCCGCGTTCGCGCTGGGGATCGCGATTGCGGCGGCGGCCACGAGGCCGGTGGAGACGGCGATCAGCCGAGTCCGTCTCGTGATGCCGCTGCGAGGGGTGGTGCGCTTGATCCTCACTTTTCGTTCCTCCACAAAGGAAGTAGGGGGCCCTCGTGGGGTTTGTGGGCCCGTGAGGCGCAGTCAGGAGACCCGACGCGTTCGGATTCCGAATCCGACGTGCCCCTGACAAGCGCTGCGGCGAGTATTCGGCCGACCGACCGTTCGGCGCAAGGGTGCCTTTTGGCCTGTGCTTTAGGGACGAGTAGTCGAGTTGCTCCCCGCCCGACATCGCGTTACCGGTCGTCACGCCCCGGTGTCGACCGGTCGAACAAGGAAAAGGATGGCTGGATTCCGCTCAGTGCCGCACGGCACCCGCCCGGCGACACCCGCCTCCCGCTCAGCAGTCGCACCCGCAGTCGCACCCGCCGCACCCGCCGTCCTCCCCACAGCAGTTGCAGCAGTCACAGCACTCGCAGCAGTCACAGTCGCAGTTGTTGGCACAGCCTTCCTTGCGCTCCCGCGTCCACGGATCCTCGTAGGTCCCGCAGCACATCTGGCACGTACAGGCGAGTCCCAGCCACACGGCGCACCCCGCCAGCAGCCCGCGCCGGTCGCGGCGCGGCGGCTCGGGGGGCGTCGGGGCGCCCGGAGCACCAGGAGGGGCGTAAGGGTGCGAACCGTGGGCACAGGAGGGCGTACCGAAGGCACGTCGGACGGAGTCGGGTAGTTCATGCACGAGAAGCCGGTGGGCGAGACCGCCGTCCGTGAACTCGGCCTCGCTCAGGGCGAGGCGGATACCGTGCACCGCGTCGTCGGCGAGCCGCCGGGCCTCCTCGAGCGGGGTGCCGGTGGCGGTGAGCGGGTTCCACGCGCCGGAGGCGGCGTCGGCCTCCCGGTCCTCCACGGCGTCCAGCAGGTGCGCGAGGCGCCCGAAGAGCCGCCCCGCCTCCGCGAGCGGCGCCGCGTTGCCGGGCCGTCCGGCCAGCACCGCGGTGTGCGCGAAGGCCGCCGCGGTCGCGGTCTCGGTCGGCTCGGTGACGGTGAGGATCGGGGTGCCGTATCCGGCCAGGGTCTCGATGCCGGTCTGCCGGTCCACCGCGTCGACGAGGACCGCGGTGTCGAAGCCGAGGTCGGAGCCGGTCCGGGCGCCCGCCCGGTCCCAGCTCGCCGCGACCCGGCGGGCGGCGACCGCCACCGGACGGCGGGCCAGCAGCCCGTCCCCGTCGGCGACGTGGTCGCGCACCTTGGCGGAGGCCAGGATGAGGGAGACGGCCGCGGCCAGCCGCGCGCCCTCACCGTGGGCGACGGAGGCGGTGCGCATGCCGCGCAGCGGACAGGGCCCCGCGGTGCGCCGTTTCGCGCCGCCGACGTCCGACTGAGCCTCCGTCAGGACGGAGACAAGCAGTCCGTCGTAGTTGGTGACGATCCGCGCGAGCTGTCCGTGGTCCCCGCGCAGCGCCAGGCACAGACCGCAGAGGTGGGCCGTCCACTGGGCGGTGAACTTCTCGCCCAGCCGGTGACGGCAGGGCCTGACGATTCCGAACACGACGTTCCCCCGTGCATGCGTGCGACGTTCAGCGGCGGCATCGTATCGGTCACGGCGTTCACCCGTATGCGCCCTTCATCACCCGTACGCCGCGTAGAATCATATTTCACTCACAGTCAGCAGCCGTTTACGTCAGGGCCCTTGGGAAACCAGGACTCTCGACGGATTCGCTGTGCACCAGTACCGTCACAAACCCCCCGCGCGGCGTCTATCCACTTGGCGCACCCTCCGCATCATGGACGACCATAGGGATGCGGAAAGCACGAAAGACCGCTGTGAGAGGAGGCGTCCATGGGATCGGTACGCAAGGCGAGTGCCTGGCTTGGCCTCGTCGACGACAACGAAGACGAGCGTTACTACGACGACGACTACTCCGACGGGACCGAGCCCGGGGAGGCCTGGGTCACCGATCCGCGGGTCAAGGTGGCCGCTGACGCCGCCGAGGAGCGGGGCCGCCGGATCGGCACGATCACCCCGGACAGCTTCCGGGACGCCCGCGCCATCGGTGAGCTGTTCCGCGAGGGCGTGCCGGTCATCATGAATCTCACGGCCATGGACGCCACCGACGCCAAGCGCGTCGTCGACTTCGCGGCGGGCCTGATCTTCGGTCTGCGCGGCTCGATCGAGCGGGTGTCCAACCGGGTCTTCCTGCTCAGCCCGGCCGACACCGAGGTGGTCAGCGGCGAACCGGCCGCCCACCGCACCGACGGTTTCTTCAACCAGAGCTGAGGCGGGGCCGCTCGCCGGCCCCGCCCCCGCAGGCGTGGTCCTACCGGAACGCGTCGATTCCGGTGAGCGCCTTGCCCAGCACGAGCTGGTGCATCTCGACGGTGCCCTCGTAGGTGAGGACCGACTCCAGGTTCGTCGCGTGCCGCATCACCGGGTACTCGAGCGAGATCCCGTTGGCCCCAAGGATCGTCCGGGCCGTGCGGCAGATGTCGATGGCCTCGCGCACGTTGTTGAGCTTGCCGAAGCTGACCTGCTCGGGACGCAGGCGGCCGGCGTCCATCCGCCGCCCCAGATGGTGGGCGAGCAGGATCCCCTTGTGCAGTTCCACCGCCATGTCGGCGAGCTTGGCCTGGGTGAGCTGGAAGCCGCCGATGGGCCGCCCGAACTGCTCCCGGGTCCTCGCGTAGTCGACCGCCGCCTCGAAGCTGCTCCGCGCGGCGCCCATCGCCCCCCACACGATCCCGTACCGGGCGTGCGACAGACAGCTCAGCGGGCCCTTCAGCCCGGTCACCTCCGGCAGCACCGCGTCGGCGGGCAGCCGTACGTCGTCCATCACGAGTTCGCTGGTGACGGACGCGCGCAGGGACCACTTGTGCTTGATCTCCGGGGCCGAGAAGCCCGGGGTGTCGGTCGGCACGGCGAAACCGCGGATGCCGTCGTCGGTCTGCGCCCACACCACGGCGACCCCGGCCACGGAGCCGTTGGTGATCCACATCTTGCGGCCGTTGAGCACCCAGTCGGCGCCGTCCTTCTTGGCGTAGGTGCGCATCGAGCCCGGGTCGGAGCCGTGGTCGGGTTCGGTGAGCCCGAAGCAGCCGATGACCTCGCCCGAGGCCATCCGGGGCAGCCAGTGCCGCTTCTGCTCCTCGCTGCCGAAGCGGTGGACGGCGTACATGGCGAGCGAGCCCTGCACGGAGACCAGGGAGCGGATCCCGGAGTCGGCAGCCTCCAGCTCCAGGCAGGCCAGCCCGTACTGCACGGCGCTCGCGCCCGCGCACCCGTAGCCGTCGAGGGACATGCCGAGCGCGCCGAGCGCGCCGAGCTCCCGGGCCAGGTCCCGGATGCCGGGCAGCTCGCCCTTTTCGTACCAGTCGGCGACGTACGGCAGCACGCGGTCCGCCGCCCAGCCGCGCACCGTGTCCCGGATCGCCAGGTCCTCCGGCTCCAGCAGGTCGTCGAGGCCGAGAGGGTCGGCGGGATCGAACGCGGGCGGCTTCGCGGACGCGGACATGGGGGCACCCTCCGGGGGCTGGTCAGCCGGAACGTCGACGTGCACGACTAGCACTGCTAGTCAGGCTCGGGGCGACGTTACGACGCCGGCCTTCCGGCGTCCACCCCGGGCGGTGCGGGCGTGGCTCACACCCTCAGGCCGGGACCGCGGGATTCGGCGGCCTTCCGGGGTGCGGGCATCTGCGCGGGGCTGCCGCCCGGGCCGGCCTTCGCGGTGGTCTCCGGGGCTGCCCCGGAACCGGTCGTGGGAGTGGTCCCGGAGGGGGTGCCGGGGGCGGTCCCGGAAGGAACCCCGGGGGCGGTCTCGCACTGCATCACCCGCGGCAGCCGCAGCGCCATCGCCGCTCCGGCCAGCAGCAGGCCCGCGCTGACCAGCAGCGTCACGTGCAGCCCGTGCACGAAGGACTGGCGCGCCGCGAGCCGCAGCGCCTCCCCCGCCGGGCCGCCGAGCCGCGCCGCCACCTCGTACGCCTCACCCAGCGAGTGCGCCGCCGCGTCGGACGCCGGGGCGGGCACCCCGGGGACCTGGGCGAGGCCGGGCGCGTAGGCCCCGTTCATCACGCTGCCGAGCAGCGCGATGCCGATGCCGGCACCGAGCTGGTAGGAGGTCTCGCCGATCGCCGCCGCCCCGCCGGCCTGCTCCTGCGGCGCCTCGCTGAGCATCGACTCGTAGGCGCCGAACAGGGTGGTCTCCAGGCCGAAGCCGAGCAGGACGAAACCGCCGAGCAGCAGCGGGGCGTTGTCCTGGCCGCCCATCGCGGTCAGCATCACCACCGCCCCGGCCGTGAGACAGAAGCCGAAGGAGACCATGCGCCGCGGGCCGAACCGGCGCAGCGCCCGCGCCCCGGCCAGTCCCGCCGCCATCGCGGCGACGGTGAGCGGCAGCAGCCGCAGCCCGGTCTCCAGCGGGGACAGTCCCAGCACGAGCTGGAGGTACTGCGCCGCGATCAGCTCCAGGCCGACCAGGGCGAGCATCGCCAGCACGATGCAGCCCACCGAGGTGCTGAACGCGGGCCGGGCGAACATCCGCAGGTCGATCAGGGGGTGCGCGCGTCGGCGCTGCCGGCGTACGAACACCGCCAGCAGGGCCACTCCGGCGACCAGCGGCAGGAAGGTGCCCGGGCCGGTCTCCCCACCGCCGAGCTGCTTCACGCCGAGGACCACCGCGAAGAGACCGGCGGCGGCCGTGAGCGCGCCGACCACGTCCCAGGGGCCGCTGCCGTCGCCCTTCGACTCGGGCAGCAGGAGCCGCCCGACGGGGAGGCTGACCAGCATCAGCGGGATGTTGACCAGGAAAACCGAGCCCCACCAGAAGTGCTCCAGCAGGAAGCCGCCGAGCAGCGGACCGACCGCGGCGCCCACGGCGGCGACGGCGCTCCAGATGCCGATGGCGAGCGCCCGCTCGCGTCGGTCGGGGAAGACCTGGCGCAGGATCGACAGCGTGGCAGGCATGATCATCGCGCCGCCGACGCCGAGCAGCGCCCGTGCCGCGATCAGCAGCTCGGCGCTGTCCGCGAAGGCCGCCAGGGCCGAGGCCACGCCGAACAGGGTGTAGCCGAGGAGGAGGACGCGTCTGCGGCCGACCCGGTCGCCCAGGGTGCCGAAAAGGATCAGCAGCGAGGCGCAGACCAGCGGGTAGGCGTCGACGATCCAGAGCAGTTCCACGGCGCCGGGCTTGAGGTCCTCCGTGACGGCGGGGACCGCCACGTGCAGCACGGTGGCGTCGACGGCGACCAGCAGCAGGCTGACGCAGAGGACGACGAGCACCACCCAGCGGTTGGCACCGGCCCCGGCCGCCCTACGGCGCAGCGCGGCGGCCGTGGTCGTCCCGGACATGTACGTACCTCCCAGATGTTCCCTCGCGGTACGGCGGGCTCACGGGGTGGGGGACTCCCCCGTGACTCGGCCGGAGAGAAGCGGTCGTCCCCGGCCCGGGCAGCGAACGGCGAGTGACACGTCAGAGTACGCGAGGGAACGCTGAGGTCGAGTGGCGGGCCTCTCACCGTCACGGCGAATCGGTGTGGCGTACACCACTCCCCTCGTCCGGTTCACACGTCACCGCGGGCGGTCCGGTTCCGGGCCGGGTCGATAATCGGCGCGTGAACGATCTCGAGACGCGCGCCGCCGTGGCCCGCCCCGGAGCACTGCGCCGGGCCGCCCCGGCTCTCCTCGGGTACGCCGCCGTGCGTGCCCTGGGTCTGGTCGTCCTGGCCCTGTGGAGCGAGGCGCGCGGCAAGAGCGCGTACACCTTGCTGACCGCCCGCTGGGACTCCCTCTGGTACACCCGGGTCGCCGAGCTGGGGTACGGCTACGAGGTGCGGCTGCCCAATGGCGACGTGCACTCCAACCTGGCGTTCTTCCCGCTGCTTCCGTGGCTGGAGCGGCTGGCGGCGGCGGTGTCCCCGCTGTCGTACGCCGACGGCGGCTTCGTGGTGAGCCTGCTCGCCTCACTGGCCGCGGCCTGGGGGATCTTCGCGGTGGCCGACCACGTGTACGGGCGGCGGGCCGGGGTGTGCGCGGTGCTGCTGTGGGCGGTGCTGCCGGTCGGGATCGTGCAGTCGATGGCGTACAGCGAGTCCTTGTTCACGGCGCTCGCGGCCTGGGCGCTGTACGCGGTGCTGACCGGGCGCTGGGTGACGGCGGGTGTGCTGGCGGGGCTGGCGGGGCTGACCCGGCCGGTGGGGCTCGCGGTGGTCGCGGCGGTGTGGGCGGCGGGCGTCGTCGCCTTCCTGCGGGAGCGCGGCGGACCGGCGCCGGACGGCACCTCCTTCGTGGGGGGCGGCAGTGCGCTGCCGGGGGACGGCGCACGCGAGGACGCTCGCGCCGGTACGCCGGCGGCCAGCCCGCGCACGGGCGCCCCCGGCGGCGCGCCGGACGGGCCGGGCGCCCCCGGTGTCCGCCTGCGCCGGGTGGCCGGGATGCTGCTCGCGCCCCTCGGAGCCGCCGGTTACGTCCTGTGGGTCGGCCACCGGACCGGGAACGGCCTCCTGGGATATCTCGATGTCCAGGCGGGCTGGCGCAACGGCTTCGACGGCGGCTACGCCTTCGCCCGCTTCGCCGCCGCCAGGTTCACCTCCTTTCCGTCGGCGCTCGCCGGCGTGGCGCTGCTGGCCGGTGTGGGCCTGGTGGTGTGGCTCTACGTGCTCTGCGTGCGGCAGCGGCAGCCGCTCCCGCTGCTGGTGTACGCCGGTGTGGTCACCGCGCTGGCCCTGTGCGCGTCCAGCTACTTCGGCTCCAAGCCGCGGCTGCTGATGCCCGCCTTCCCCCTGCTGCTGCCGCTCGCCCTGCTCCTGGCACGGGCCCGGACGCACCGCCTGGTGCGGGTCGTGGGGGCGGTCGCGGCGGCCTCGGCGGTGTACGGCGCCTTCTGGCTGAACGGGTCCGGGCCGCCCTGACCCGCCGTGCGGCCGGGCGGTGAGCACCACGGAAATTCCGCACGAGCCCCCGGTGAACCAATTCATAAGCCCGATAATCCGGGCGCACTGCATGAGCAAAACAATTACGTGCGGGGGTTCGGATTCGCCGGAAATAAAGGCGCGGCTGAGAGGAATGCCACATCACATCGTCATCACAAAGACGCTGAATCGTCAGGGTTGCGCACTCACTCGCTGTAACGTCGATTGGGTGCGTACCGAACGGAGTCACACCCGTCTGGACCGGGTGTTCGCGAGGCTGGACCGTGAGCCGGAGCGACCGGCTCACGTCGGCATGCCGCGGATGAGCCGGCACCGGATGGTGCTCCTCGGCGCCACCCTGGCCTTCTACGGGGCGATCGTGTGGGCCGTGGTGGTCACCTCCTGGCTGGTCCGTCTGGACTGGCAGGTGATGTTCTTCCGCCCCTACCAGCAGTGGCCGGAGCTGCACGCCTTCGTCGACTACTACGTGGTGCTCGGCCAGCGCGGCCCCACCGCCGTGATGGTCGCCGCCTGGCTGGGCTGGCGCTCCTGGCGGCAGCACACCCTGCGTCCGCTGCTCGCCCTCGGTGCCTCCCTGCTGCTGCTCAACATCACCGTGGGCGCCGCCAAGTACGGCATGGGAAGACTCGGGCCGCACTACGCGACCGAGATCGGCTCGAACGAGATGTGGCTCGGCGGCGATATATTTCCCAGCGGTCACACCGCGAACGCCGTGGTGACCTGGGGCATTCTGGCCTATCTGGCCTCGACTCCGCGGGCCCGCCGCTGGCTGTCCGCACTCTCCGCGGTGACCTCCCTCGGCGTCGGCATGTCCACCGTCTACATCGGGACGCACTGGCTGAGCGACGTGCTGCTGGGCTGGGTGGCGGGCCTGCTGATCCTGTTGGCGCTGCCATGGTTCGAGCCGGTGATCACCTGGGCCGAGGCCCGCATCCTGGCCGTGCGCGACCGTCTGCGTGACCGCCGCCGCACCCCGGCCCGGGTACCCGCCCCCGCGGGCCGGCCCGTCGTGCTCAGGCCGCTCGCCGAGCGCGCCGAGACGACGGCGCACGAGACGGTCCCGGCCGGCCGCGCGGCACGGTCGCCCGTCTACCTGGCGCCCGGCCCGCACACCAGCCGCGCCGAGCGCTCCCCGGTGACGCCCGCGGGCAGCCGGCGCCCGCAGCACACGGAGCGCCACCCGCGCGGTACGACACCGGCTCCGCGCCCCTGACGGTCCGAGCACGGCGAAGGCCCCGGTCCCCTCACGGACCGGGGCCTTCGCCGTCCCTCAGCCCTTCCAGGCCCGCGCCACCCGGCCGTCCTTCACCTCGAAGTTCAGCCGACCCACGCGGTACTCCATGGTGATCACGGTCCCCGGCGCCAGTGCCCGCACCGCGGACCAGCCGCGCTCGCGCGCGAGGTGTTCGGCCCGGTCGGCGGTGAGGCCGACGTAGGCGTCCGGACTGTCCTGAGGTTCCGCGGGGGGTGTCGGAATGGGTGCCATGCGGCCACGCTATGCCCTGCTCCGCGAGCACGGAAGTCCGCACCGGAAGCCGAGGGGCCGGAACGCGCGCGGTCACACTTGTGTCACAGGATCACGACAGCGGCGTACGGACGGCCGTCACTCGAATGAGCGATTCCCTGTCACTCCCGGAACCATTCGGGTGCAATTTCCGCGCGGCGTGTCATCACCCAGGCAAACTCCGACAGGAAAGCGACGTGCCTGTATTCCGGCGTACGCCGGGGTGAATTCGCCGCCGCACCCGGTCGGCCCGCACAAGCGATGTGCACAAGACATACGCAATTCCGTCACATGGTCCGGACGCGTCGGTCGCCGCCGCTCTCGCACGGGCGATGCGATCCCCCACCCCTTCGCCCACCGCCGCGACACCGCCCGTGGCGGCGAGCGTGGCCGCGCCCGCCCCGTCCGCCGTCGGGTCGTGCGAGAGGTACCCATGTCGCACCTGGCCAGGTGATCCTCACCCGGAGCATCGGCGAATTTCGGCCACCCACTTCATTCCCTGATTTCCGGATTTGTCGACCAGGAGACCGCTTCCGCTGTGTGTCACTTCACCCCTTCAATCCCCTTGCGGGTAAGGCGAGTTGACGTTGGGGGTCGCATTCCGCACCGGCCGTGACCCCGCGCGCTGGATGGTTCGATTCCGTTCGCCGTAAGGCGTGACTCCCGCCACAGATCGCCCGTTGTCTTCTTCATGAGCCGGGGACCCACCCGGACCACGAGCCGGGAGCCACCTGGCCTCGCCACGCACCGCATCCCGAGGGAGCCACCCGTGCCGCGCATGCTCGACGTCAGCGACGAGGTACGCGCCGAGATCGGCGACGAAGAAGCAGCACGCCTGCTCGCCGGAGAGTCCGCCCCGGGCAGTTACGACTGCACCTCCTGTCGCACCCCGGGCGACTCGGCGCAGGAGCGCACCAGCACCGTCCTGTTCATCGGGGACGAGACCGCCGTGCTCGCCTTCGCCCACGCCACCTGCCTGCCCTCGCAGATCGTTCAGGTCACCGAGGAGCAGCTCCAGGGCGCCGTGCGGGCGATCGGCGGCACGGGGGCGGAGTCGCCGCAGCAGCAGTACCAGTCGCCGCAACACCCGCAGCAGCAGTACGAGGCTGTGCAGCAGACGCCGCAGGAGCCGCAGCCGCAGGCCGCGAACCTCGTGCCCGAACAGGCCGTTCTCGGGGTGACCAGCGGACTGGTGCTGCTCCAGGGCGAGTTGCACCCGGCCCTGGTGGTCGAGCCGACCGCTCCGGTCGCCCGGCCCGGGTCGCTCGGCTCCGGCGACGACTTCCTGCCGCTGCTGATCGAGCAGGGTTTCATGCCGCTGACCGAGCTGGCGGGCGTACCGCCGGTGCTGCACGGCTGGTCGGTGCTGCTCGCCGCGGGCCAGCTGCACGCCGTGCTCCAGCCGAGCCCCAACGGCGGCCGTCCGGTGGCCTGGTGGCAGGCCCACCAGCCGCTCCAGGTCACCGACGGGTGGCGGGCGGCGGCGAACAAGCACCAGCAGGTGCTGATGTTCGCCGCTCCGGTCGGTTCCATCGGGCGGCAGCCGCGGGAGGATCTGCTGCGGGACGCGTTGGACAAGGCGGCGGCCAACGGGAAGTTGGTGGCGTCGGCGCTGCCGCTCGCCGGGATCTGATCCCGGCGAGCGTGGGGCGGTGCGGGGGTGCTTCTTCGGCCGGCGGCCGGTGGGGGCTTGGCGCGCCGTTCCCCGCGCCCCTGAGGGGTGGCTCGGGCGTGCTCCTCGGCTGACCCTTCGGTGGGGGCTTGGCGCGCCGTTCCCCGCGCCCCTGAGGGGTGGCTGGTGTGCGGTCCTAGGGGGCTCCTGAGGGGCGTAACCTGCGAAAACTTGTGGGGGGCCGCATCCCTTGTGGCACGGGGTCGTTTGGACATACGTGCACGCATATGACGCTCCCCGCCGCCAGTCCCTCGCCTCGGTTCCCGCCCCCGTGCGCCCGGCGCAGGACTCCCGGAGCGGCCACTCGGCCACGCCGATCTACGACGCTCTCTACACCGAGTACGTCAAGTCCTTCCGTTCGCTGCCGGGCGACCGCAGCGGCGAGGAGGACTGGGGGTTCACCGCCTTCGGGAACATCCCCAGTACGGGCGGGTACCGGGATCACAGTCCCGGGTCCTTCACCGCGTCCCTCGCCCGGCACGCCGCCGAGCCCCCGCAGTGGCAGCGCGTGGGCGCGGTCGGCCGGGGCGGCGCCGAGATGCACCACGTGCCGGCCGGACTGCCCCCGGCCCCCCGCAGCGGCGTCTGAGGAGCACGGCAGACGGACGAAGGGGCGGTCCCGGGAACACGGGACCGCCCCTTCGCCGTGCCCGGCCGAGGGCTACTTCTTCTTGCCGCGCTTCTCGCGCACCCGCACCGAGATGTGGATCGGGGTGCCCTCGAAGCCGAACTCCTCGCGCAGCCGGCGCTCGATGAAGCGCCGGTACCCCGCCTCGATGAAGCCGGAGGCGAACAGCACGAACCGCGGCGGCTTGGTGCCCGCCTGGGTGCCGAACAGGATGCGCGGCTGCTTGCCGCCCCGCACCGGGTGCGGGTGGGCGGCGACCAGCTCGCCCAGGAAGGCGTTCAGGCGGCCCGTCGGGACCCGGGTCTCCCAGCCCGCCAGGGCCGTCTCGATCGCCGGGACGAGCTTCTCCATGTGGCGGCCGGTGAGGGCCGAGACGTTCACCCGGGGCGCCCAGGCGACCTGGCCGAGCTCGGTCTCGATCTCCCGCTCCAGGTAGTAGCGGCGTTCCTCGTCGAGGGTGTCCCACTTGTTGTACGCCAGGACGAGCGCGCGGCCCGCCTCGACCGCCATGGTGACGATGCGCTGGTCCTGGACCGAGATGGACTCGGAGCCGTCGATCAGGACGACCGCCACCTCGGCCTTCTCGACGGCGGCGGCGGTGCGCAGCGAGGCGTAGTAGTCGGCGCCCTGCTGGAGGTGGACCCGCTTGCGGATGCCCGCCGTGTCGACGAACTTCCAGGTCTTGCCGCCGAGTTCGATGATCTCGTCGACCGGGTCACGGGTGGTGCCGGCGAGTTCGTTGACGACGACCCGCTCCTCGCCCGCGACCTTGTTCAGCAGCGAGGACTTGCCGACGTTGGGCCGGCCGATCAGGGCGATCCGGCGCGGACCGCCGAGGGCGGCGCCGAACCTCTGCGCCGGGGCCTCCGGCAGCGCCTCCAGGACCTTGTCCAGCATGTCGCCGGTGCCGCGGCCGTGCAGGGCGGAGACGGGGTGCGGCTCGCCGAGGCCCAGCGACCACAGGTAGGACGCGTCCGCCTCGCCGCTCGGGCCGTCCACCTTGTTGGCGCACAGCACGACCGGCTTGCCCGCCTTGCGCAGCAGGCGGACCACGGCCTCGTCGGTGTCGGTGGCGCCGACCTTGGCGTCCACCACGAAGACGACCGCGTCGGCCGCCTCGATGGCGTACTCGGCCTGGGCGGCGACGGAGGCGTCGATGCCGAGGACGTCCTGCTCCCAGCCGCCGGTGTCGACGACCTTGAAGCGGCGGCCCGCCCACTCGGCCTCGTAGGTGACGCGGTCGCGGGTGACGCCGGGCTTGTCCTCGACGACCGCCTCGCGGCGGCCGATGATCCTGTTCACCAGGGTCGACTTGCCGACATTGGGGCGGCCGACGACGGCGAGCACCGGCAGCGGGCCGTGGCCCGCCTCCTCGATGGCGCCCTCCACGTCCTCGAGGTCGAAGCCCTCCTCCGCGGCGAGCTCCATGAACTCCGCGAACTCGGCATCGCCCAGCGCCCCGTGATCGTGCTCGTGCGCAGCGTCGTGCGCGTCCGAGCCGCCGGGCTCGATGTGGTCGTTCATGAAGTCGGTACCTCGTTCATCGTGGTGATCGGTGGACCCCCGTGGTGACGGAGATCCACTACTCAAGTGTCGCTCAGCGGCCGGTGAGACGCCTGGCGTTTTCCAGGTGGGCCGTGAGCTGCTTCTGGATGCGTGCGGTGGCCTCGTCCAGTGCCTTGCGCGTACGTCTCCCGCTGCCGCCCGCCCGTCGCCCACCACCGCCCGTATCGGAGCTTCGCGCCCCTTCGATGGCGTCGAACGGGTCGCCGAAGACGACGTCGACGCGGGAGCGCAGCGGGGGCAGCGCCTTTACCAACCGGCCGGGCCGGTCGGAACTTCCCAGGACGGCGACCGGCACGATCGGCGCCCCGCTGCGCACCGCGAAGTACGCGAGCCCGGCGCGTATCGAGGCGAAGTCGCCCTCGCCGCGGGTGCCCTCGGGGAAGATGCCGAGGACGCCGCCCTGCTCCAGGACGCCCAGCGCCCGGGCGATGGCCGTGCGGTCGGTGGAGTGCCGGTCGACCTTCAGCTGGCCGATGCCGGTCAGGAAGGGGTCGAGCGGGCCGACGAACGCCTCCTTCTTGATCAGGAAGTGCGTCGGACGGGGCGCCACGCCCATGACCATGGGGCCGTCGATGTTGTGCGAGTGGTTCACGGCGAAGATCACCGGGCCGGACGCGGGGACCCGCCAGGAGCCCAGCACGCGCGGCTTCCACAGCCCGTACATCAGGCCGACGCCGATGCGCCGCCCGACCTCGGCGCCCTGCGTCGAGGGAACGTCGGTCACTTTCCGGCCCGCTTCTCCTCGACGAGGGTGACGACACACTCGATGACCTGCTGCAGGGTCAGGTCGGTGGTGTCCACCTCGACGGCGTCGTCGGCCTTGGCGAGCGGGGAGGTCTTGCGGCTGGAGTCGGCCGCGTCCCGCTTGATCAGGGCCTCACGGGTGGTGTGCAGGTCGGCGCCCTTCAGCTCGCCGCTGCGGCGGGCGGCGCGGGCCTCCGCCGAGGCGGTGAGGAAGATCTTCAGGTCGGCGTCGGGCAGCACCGTGGTGCCGATGTCACGGCCCTCGACGACGATGCCGGTGACGGCGGAGGCGGCGATGGCGCGCTGCAGCTCGGTGATCCGGGCGCGCACCTCGGGCACCGCGCTGACGGCGCTGACCTTGGAGGTGACGTCCTGCTCGCGGATCGGGCCGGCCACGTCCACCCCGTCGACCGTGATCGTCGGGCCCGTGGGGTCGGTGCCGGAGAGAATCTCGGGCTTGCCCGCCGCGGCGGCGATCGAGGACGGGTCCGCTATGTCGATGCCGTTGGTCACCATCCACCAGGTGATCGCCCGGTACTGGGCGCCGGTGTCCAGGTAGCTCAGCCCGAGCTGCGCCGCCACGGCCTTCGACGTGCTCGACTTGCCCGTGCCGGAGGGACCGTCGATGGCGACGATCACGGGCTTGGCGGCGCCGTTTTCCACGGAGGAACACCTTCCTGGTGCGGTGGGGTGGGGTGTGCGGGGCGTGGACACGCCCCGCACCAGATTACTGGCTCCCGGGAACCCCTCCGACATGCGGACGTCCTCCCCTGCCCGGGGAGGCGGGGGTCACTGCCGGATCGCCCAGCCCCGCTCCCGCAGGGCGGCGGTGAGGACCGGGGCCGCCTTGGGTTCCACCATGAGCTGGATGAGACCGGCCTGCTGTCCGGTGGCGTGCTCGATGCGGACGTCCTCGATGTTGACGCCGGCGCGCTCGGCGTCGGCGAAGATGCGGGCGAGCTGGCCCGGCTGGTCGTCGATGAGCACGGCGACGATCTCGTAGACGCGCGGCGCGGAGCCGTGCTTGCCCGGGACGCGGACCTGGCCGGCGTTGCCGCGGCGCAGCATCTGCTCGATGCCCGTGGTGCCCTCGTGGCGCTTGTCCTCGTCGGAGGACTCCAGGGCGCGCAGGGCGCGGACGGTCTCCTCCAGATCGGCGGCGACGTCGGTGAGCAGGTCGGCGACCGGTCCGGGGTTGGCGGAGAGGATGTCGATCCACATCCGCGGGTCGGAGGCGGCGATCCGGGTCACGTCCCGGATGCCCTGCCCGCACAGGCGTACGGCGGCCTCGTCGGCGTGCTCCAGGCGGGCGGCGACCATGCTGGACACCAGGTGCGGCATGTGGGAGACAAGGGCCACGGCGCGGTCGTGGGCGTCGGCGTCCATGACGACCGGCACGGCCCGGCAGTGGGAGACCAGCTCCAGGGCGAGGTTGAGCACCTCGGTGTCGGTGTCCCGGGTGGGGGTGAGCACCCAGGGGCGGCCCTCGAAGAGGTCGCCGGTGGCGGCCAGCGGGCCGGACTTCTCCCGGCCGGACATGGGGTGGGTGCCGAGGTACGGGGTCAGGTCGAGTCCGCGTGCCTGGAGCTCGCGGCGCGGGCCGCCCTTGACGCTGGCGACGTCGATGTACCCGCGCGCCAGACCGCGCCGCATGGCGTCGGCGAGCACGTCGGCGACGTGTGCGGGCGGGGCCGCGACGATCGCGAGGTCCACGGGTCCTCCGGGCGCCTCGTCGGTGCCGGCGCCGAGGGCGGCGGCGGTGCGGGCCTGCTCCGGGTCGTGGTCGGCGAGGTGGACGGCGACGCCCCGCTGGGACAGGGCGAGGGCGGCGGACGTGCCGATCAGTCCGGTGCCGATGACGAGGGCGGTTCTCACTGGGCGATGTCCTTGCGCAGGGCGGCCGCGGCACCGAGGTACACATGGGCGACGTCGGCGCGGGGCCGGTCGGACTCGATGTGCGCGAGGAGGCGGACGACGCGGGGCATGGCGCCCTCGATGTCGAGTTCCTGGGCGCAGATCAGGGGGACGTCGACGATGCCCAGCTTGCGGGCGGCGGCGGCCGGGAAGTCGCAGTGCAGGTCGGGCGTGGCCGTGAACCAGATGCTGATCAGGTCGTCCGTGTGCAGCTCGTTGCGCTCCAGCACGGCGGTGAGCAGGGCGCCGACCTGCTCCTCCATGTGTCCGGCCTCGTCCCGCTCCAACTGGACGGCCCCCCGGACCGCGCGTACCGCCACGACGATGCTCCTTGCTGACGTGCGTAAAGACTGTTCGGTCGTCCAGCGTAGTCAGGAGCGGGCCGGACCGGTGCCGGGCGCCCGCCCGCTGAGACGGGCGATATGCCTGGTGGGTGATGTTGTGCCGGTATTGCTTCTCCTGCGCCGTATTCGGTGTCAGGATGCGGCGAGGCGATCTGGGGAGTGACGACATGACGACACGGGCGACGCGGCGCACCGTTCTGCTCGCACCGGGCGCGGCGGCGCTGACCGTGGGCTGTGGTGCGGAGGACGGCGGGGCCGGTACGCCGTCGGACACCGCGGAAGGTGAGGGGACGCCCGGGCAGGAGCTGCTGCCGGTGGCGGACGTGCCGGTGGGCGGGGGCAGGATCCTCGGAGCTGAGGAGATCGTGGTCACCCAGCCCGAGGAGGGTGAGTTCAAGGCGTTCTCGGCGGTCTGCACCCATCAGCGGTGCCTGGTCTCCGACGTCTCGGACGGCGCGATCAACTGCCCGTGTCACGGCAGCCGCTTCCGCGTCACCGACGGCTCGGTGGAGCGGGGCCCGGCGACCCGGCCACTGCCCGAGGAGCGGATCACGGTGGACGGAAATACGATCCGCCGGGCGTGATCCTCCGCGTACGCTCCCCCGCATGCGCCCCGAGAGCCTGGTGACCGACCACACGATCTACGCCTGCGTCATGGGCTCCCGTGCCTTCGGTCTGGCCATGGAGGCCAGCGACACCGACCTCCGGGGCGTGTTCCTCGCGCCCACTCCCCTGTTCTGGGGCTTCGACAAGCCGCCCACGCATGTCGAGGGACCGGCCGACGAGCAGTTCAGCTGGGAGCTGGAGCGCTTCTGCGAGCTGGCGCTGCGCGGCAACCCCAACGTCCTGGAGTGTCTGCACTCCCCGCTGGTGGAGTACGCCGACGCCACCGGGCGTGAGCTGCTGTCGCTGCGTGGCGCGTTCCTCTCCCGCAGGGTCCACGAGACGTTCGTCCGGTACGCCCACGGCCAGCGCCGCAAGCTGGACGCCGACGTCCGCGCCCACGGCGCCCCGCGCTGGAAGCACGCGATGCACCTGCTCCGCCTGCTGATGACCGCCGGCGACCTGCTCCGCACGGGCGTCCTCACGGTCGACGTGGGCGATCGCCGTGAGGAACTGCTCGAGGTGAAGCGCGGCGAGGTGCCGTGGCCTGAGGTGGAGGCCCGGATGAACCGGCTGACCGCCGAGGCCGGGCCGGCAGCGGCCCACAGCCCCCTCCCGGAGGACCCGGACCGGCGGCGGGCGGAGGCCTTCCTCGTCCGCGCCCGCCGCGCGTCAGCCCTCCAGTCGTACCCGGACGAGCAGGTCGTGCAGGGCGTCGTGTCCCCCCGGCGCGTCGGGCAGACCTGACGCGGCCTGTGCCGCGTCCAGCACCCCGTGCAGCCGCCCCACGTCCTCCCGCACCCGGTCGTGGTCGACGTCGGCGCCCCCGTGCTCCCGCTCCGCCTTGGCGTCGATCAGCTCCGGCAGGTAGGCCGGGGCCTCCGGCACCTCCCCGGCCAGCGTGGGCAGATGTGCCCGCACCTGCCCGGCCCGCATCAGGTGGATGCCGGTGAGCAGCACCCGGAAGGTGTACAGCAGCGGTTTCAGCTCGCCGGTCCTCTCGAACAGCCGCCACTGCGTGCCCGCGAACCCCCGGTAGTGGTGGGCGTGGTGGCTGGTGAGCACCCCGGGTGCCAGCGCGACCAGTTCCCGGTGGGCGTCGGTGGTGTGGACGACCAGCGGGGAGAGCAGCTGTTCCAGGACGTAGCCGTTGCGCCGCAGCATCAGGCGGACGAACTTGCGCAGGTCGTGGGTGACCAGGTCCATCTCGACGCCGTTCCGCACCCACGTCCTGGAGCGGGTCTCGTCCGGTTCGCGCAGTCCGACGAGGGAGGCGGCCGGCAGCAGGTGGGCGCCCCGCAGGTCCACGTCCGAGTCACGGGACGGGAAGCCGTACAGGTGCGCGCCGGAGACCGCGGCGAACACCACCGGATCGGGCTGCTGTGCGATCACCGGGCGCAGGTCGAGGTCGAGGGTGTCGGTCATCGCTCAAGCGTCCCAGAGCGTGCCGAGGGACAGCAGGCCGTCCCGGTACTCGATGCGGTCCGCCCAGCCGGCGGGCCAGGCGTCCGCGCCCAGGTACGCGCCGGCGAAGGCGCCCGCGAGACAGGCGATGGAGTCGGAGTCGCCGGCCGTGCAGGCGGCGCGGCGCAGGGCGGTGACGGGCTCGTCGACGAAGAGGAGGAAGCAGAGCAGGCCGGTCGCCAGGGCCTCCTCCGCGATCCAGCCCTCGCCGGTGGCCAGGCACGGGTCGGTCTCCGGCGAAACGGTCCGTACGGCCTCCTGGAGACGGCCGAGGATCTCCAGGCACTCGTCCCAGCCGCGCGCGATGAAGTGTTCCGGGGACGGGTCCTGGGCGCGGGTCCACAGGTCGCCGAGCCAGAACTCGTGGTAGCGGGTGCGGTTGTCGTAGGCGTAGGAGCGCAGCAGGCCGATCAGGCCGGTCGGTTCGGCCCCCTGGGCGAGCAGCCGTACGGCGTGCGCGGTGAGGTCGGAGGCGGCGAGCGCGGTGGGGTGCCCGTGGGTGAGGGCGGACTGCAACTGGGCGGCGCCCGCGCGCTGTTCGTCGGTGAGTCCGGGCGCCAGGCCGATCGGGGCGACGCGCATGTTGGCGCCGCAGCCCTTGGAGTGGATCTGGCTGGCGTCCTGCCAGGGCCGGTCCTCGCGGGACAGCAACTGGCACGCCTTCAGACAGGTGTTGCCCGGGGCGCGGTTGTTCTCCGGCGAGCGCCACCACTCCACGAACTCCTCGCGCACCGGCCGTTCCAGCCGCTTCGGCGTGAGCGTGCCCCGGTCCATGGCGGTGCGCAGGCCCCGCCCGAGCGCGAGGGTCATCTGCGTGTCGTCGGTGACGATCGCCGGCCGGGGCAGGTCCATCCCGCGCCAGGGACCGAACGTGGCGAGGATCGACGGGACGTCGCTGAACTCGGTGGGGAAGCCCAGTGCGTCCCCGAGGGCGAGTCCGGTGAGCGCTCCGGTCGCGGCGCGCTTGGTGACGGCGGTCGTGGTCATGCGGGACGTCCTTCCGGGGTCGGCCGGAGCAGGGGCGGGTGGAGCGCGGCGGCGGTGCCCGCGCGGTACAGCGCGGCGGGCTTGCCCCGGCCTCCGGTGAGGCGCGCGGCGCCGGGCACGGCCTCGACGAAGCCGGGGGTGGCGAGCACCTTGCGCCGGAAGTTGGGGCGGTCCAGGACCGTGCCCCAGACGGTCTCGTAGACCTGTTGGAGCTCGCCCAGGGTGAACTCGGGCGGGCAGAACGCGGTGGCGAGGCCGGTGTACTCCAGCTTGGCGCCGACCCGGTCCCGCGCGTCGGCGAGGATCCGGTCGTGGTCGAAGGCCAGGTCCCGCGCCGCGTCGTACGGCGTCCAGCGGGCCTGGGCCGCGTCACCGCCACCGTGCGCCTCCGGCGCGTCGGGCAGCAGGGCGGCGAAGGCCACGGACACCACCCGCATCCGGGGGTCCCGCTCGGGCTCGCTGTAGGTCCGCAGCTGCTCCAGATGCGGCACGGAGACGTCCGTCAGGCCGGTCTCCTCGCCCAGTTCGCGCCGGGCGGCGCGCTCCGCGGACTCGTCGGGCCGCAGGAAGCCGCCGGGCAGCGCCCAGCGCCCGGCGTACGGCTCCTGGCCGCGCTCGACGAGCAGGACGTGCAGCGTGCCCTCGCGGATCGTGAACACGGCGAGGTCGACGGTCACGGCGAAGGGCTCGAAGGCGTGCTTGTCGTAGCCGTCCGGCACGACGTCCACCCCCTTTTAATGGTCAGTACGACTATTAAAGGGGGTGGACGTGTGGGGCACAAGCCCCTAGAGGTCGACCTCCTGCATCAGCATCCCGACCTCGGTGTTCGACAGCCGCCGCAGCCAGCCCGACTTCTGGTCGCCCAGGGTGATCGGCCCGAAGGCGGTCCGCACCAGCTTGTCGACCGGGAAGCCGGCCTCCGCGAGCATGCGGCGCACGATGTGCTTGCGGCCCTCGTGCAGGGTCACCTCGACGAGGTAGTTCTTGCCGGTCTGCTCCACCACCCGGAAGTGGTCGGCGCGCGCGTAGCCGTCCTCCAGCTGGATGCCGTCCTTGAGCCGCTTGCCCAGGTCACGCGGGATGGGCCCGACGATGTGCGCGAGGTAGGTCTTCTTCACGCCGTACCGCGGGTGGGTCAGGCGGTGCGCCAGCTCACCGTGGTTGGTGAGCAGGATGACGCCCTCGGTCTCGGTGTCGAGCCGGCCGACGTGGAAGAGCCGGGTCTCCCGGTTGGTGACGTAGTCGCCGAGGCACTGGCGGCCGTCCGGGTCCTCCATCGTGGACACGACCCCGGCGGGCTTGTTCAGCGAGAAGAACTGGTACGACTGCGTGGCCACGGTCAGACCGTCGACCTTGACCTCGTCCTTCTCCGGGTCGACCCGCTTGCCCTGCTCCAGCACGATCTCGCCGTTGACCTCGACGCGCGCCTGCTCGATCAGCTCCTCGCAGGCCCGCCGGGAGCCGTAGCCGGCCCGCGCGAGCACCTTCTGCAGGCGCTCGCCCTCCTGCTCGGCGCCCGGGAAGGTCTTGGGCAGCTTGACGTCCTTCCTGCCCGCGTACCGCTCCCGGTTGCGCTCCTCGGCCCGCGCCTCGTACTCGCGGGACGTCGCCGGGACCGAGCGGCCCCGCTGCAGGGGCTTCTTAGGCCCGCCCTTGGCGCCTCCGCGCGCTCCGGGCCCACGGCCCGACTTGGGTCCCTCCTGGGAGGCACCGGGGCCCACGTCGTAGCGCCGCTCCTCCGGGCGCGGCTTCTTCGGACGACCGCCCTGCCGGTCATCACGGTTGTTGCCGGCACCGCGGTGGTTACCGCGGCCACCGCCGCTCCCGCCGCGGCCGCCGCTGTTGCCACCACGGCTCCCGCCGTTGTTTCCGCTGCTGTTCCTGCCGCTGCTGCTTCGCATCAAAGTTCCGTCTTGTCGTCTGCGTCCTCGGAATCCGGGGCGTCCGGATCGAACGACGGGACCCCTTCCAGTGTCTCGGCCTCGATCGCCTCCGCCTCCGGGAGGAAGGGCGCGAGCTCCGGGAGCTCGTCCAGGCCGCGCAGGCCCATCCGCTCCAGGAAGTAGTTCGTCGTCGTGTACAGGATCGCACCTGTTTCGGGTTCCGTGCCCGCCTCCTCGATCAGACCCCGTTGCAGGAGGGTCCGCATCACGCCGTCGCAGTTGACTCCGCGCACCGCGGAGACCCTGCTGCGGCTGACCGGCTGCCGGTAGGCGACGACCGCGAGGGTCTCCAGGGCGGCCTGGGTGAGCCGGGCCTGCTGCCCGTCCAGGACGAAGCCCTCGACGGCCGCGGCGTACTCGGGGCGGGTGTAGAAACGCCAGCCGCCCGCGACCCGGCGCAGCTCGAAGCCGCGTCCCTGGACGGTGTACTCGTCGGCCAGCTCGGCCAGGGCGTCGGCGACCTGCCGCCGGGGGCGCTCCAGGATCTTCGCCAGGTGCTCCTCGGTCGCGGGCTCGTCCACGACCATCAGCACGGCCTCCAGGGCGGGCTTCAGGTCGAGTTCCGCGACGCCGCCCGTCCCGGCGGGGGCGCCGCTCGTGTCCTCGCTCACGGTGTCCTCTCCTCCTGCGGCGGCTCGGGGGGCCGGTCGAACTCGTCGGTCACCGCGGGTACGGCGTCCCCGTCGCCGCCGGTCCAGCGCACGGTCAGCTCGCCCAGCGCGGTCTCCTGGTCGAGGGCGACGGCCTTCTCCCGGTACAGCTCCAGCAGGGCGAGGAAGCGGGCCACGACGGTCAGGGTGTCGTCCGTGTCCTCGACGAGGTCCCGGAAGCTCGCCTCGCCGAGCTCCTTGAGCCGCTCGACGACGATCCCGGCCTGCTCCTGCACGCTGACCAGCGGGGCGTGGATGTGGTCCACGTACACCTGCGGCCTGGGCTTGGGCTGCATGGCCTTGACGGCCAGCCTGGCGAAGCCCTCGGGGCCGATGCTGATGACCACGTCGGGCAGCAGCTCGGCGTGGTGCGGTTCGAGTCCGACGGTACGGGGGAAGCGGCGGGCCTCGTCGTCGAGCCGCCCGCTGAAGATGTCGGCGATCCGCTTGTACGCGCGGTACTGCAGCAGCCGGGCGAACAGCAGGTCCCGGGCCTCCAGGAGCGCGAGGTCGGCCTCGTCCTCCACCTCGGCGGCGGGGAGCAGCCGCGCCGCCTTCAGGTCGAGCAGCGTGGCGGCCACGACGAGGAACTCGGTCGTCTCGTCGAGGTCCCAGTCCGGCCCGAGGGCCCGGATGTACGCCATGAACTCGTCGGTCACCTTGGACAGCGCGACCTCGGTGACGTCCAGCTTGTGCTTGGCGATCAGCTGCAACAGCAGATCGAACGGCCCCTCGAAGTTGGCCAGCCGGACCTTGAACCGCCCGTCGCCGGCCTCCGCCTCGGCACCGTCCTCAGGTGCCCCGTGGGCCTCCCCGGCGCCGCCCGGCGCAGAAGCAGCCTCCTCGGCCGCGGCAGCACCCCTGAACGGCGTCCGTCGTCCTTCGCCGGACACCTCCGTCACACCGCCGCCCCCACCCGACGCGGGCACACCCGTCCGGTCGGCGGCAGCGCCCTCGGGCCGCGCGGCGGACACGGCGGGACCCACGGCCGTCGGGCCCTGCGCGCCCGCACGCTCGGAGCCCGCAACCACGCCCCAGGGCGCACCCGGCGCGGCAGCCGGAACCGACGGCGGTCGGGGTGTCGCGGCCCCGCCGTCGGCCGCCTGCCGCGCCTCGGAAGGCGCTCCCGGCGGGGCGGTAGGAGGCGTGCCGGCGCGGCCGGAACGCGCAGCCTCGTCATCGCGCACCTGCCGCGCGTCGGCAGGGACGGCCTGCGCGGGCGCCACCCCGTGCTGGGCGACCCCCAAGTCAAGGTGCTCAGCGGCCGGAACCGACGGCGGTCGGGGTGTCGCCGCCCCGCCGTCAGGCGCCCACTGCCGGCCGGCCTCCGCACCCGGCGCGTCCGCGCTCTCGTGACCCACAGCCGGGTCAGCGGGCACCCGCAGCCCGTCGGTGAAGGCGCCGTAAGCGGCAGCCCGCCCGGACCGGGCGGCTGCCGGGTCGCGGGGCTCGATGGCCGGGGCCGACGGCGGCCGGGGCGATCCGGCCGCGTCGGCGGCGGAGGTGTCCTGTGCGGCAGTCGGGGCGGTCGGGGCGGTCGAGCCCGCCCTGTCCTCGGAAGCAGCGTCCCGCGCAGCGGCCGAGGCCGCGGCGTCCGGGCCGCGGCCGAGGGCACGGCGGCGGGGCGCGGAGGCGGCTGCGTCGTTCGAGGTCATGGCCCCCGCAGGCTACCGCTACCGTCCCCGCAGGCGTCGTACGAGGATGCTGGCGTCCCCCCGGCTCTCCAGGTCCGCGAGGACCACGGCGACCGCCTCGCGGACGATCCGGCCGCGGTCGACGGCGAGACCGTGCTCACCGCGCAGCACGAGGCGGGCGTGCTCCAGATCCATCAGCTCTTCCGCGGACACGTACACGGTGATCTTCTCGTCATGCCGCTCACGTCCGCTGGGCCGCCGTGCCGCGGCCCGTCCCCGCTTGCGCGGGGCCGCGGCGGCCGCACCGTCCGGCGCCGCCGCCGAGCGGCGCCCTGCGCCCGAGGCGCCCCGGCTGTGGGACTCCCCGGCCTCGGCCGGTTCCGCGTCCGCCGCGGCGTGCTCGGTGCCCTCGCCGTCGCCGCCCTGTACGGGCACCGACTGCGGCGCGTCCTCGTGGGCGGCCGCGGCCGCGTCGCCCTCCCCCGCGGGAGCGGGGACCCGGGCGTCGCCGCCGCGCCTGGGGGTGGACGCCTGAAGCGCCATCCCCCCTGTCGTACGGAAGAGTTCGTCGGCCCCCGGCAGACTCACTCGGCGTGACACCGGGCGAGCACCTCCCTGGCGAGCTGGCGATATGCGGCGGCACCGACGGAGTTGGACGCGTACGTGGTGATCGGCTCACCGGCGACCGTGGTCTCCGGGAAGCGGACCGTGCGCCCGATGACCGTGTGGTAGACGTGGTCGTCGAACGCCTCGACCACCCGCGCGAGCACCTCACGGCTGTGCACCGTGCGCGAGTCGTACATGGTGGCGAGGATGCCGTCGAGCTCCAGCTCCGGGTTGAGCCGCTCCTGGACCTTCTCGATCGTCTCGGTCAGCAGGGCCACACCGCGCAGCGCGAAGAACTCGCACTCCAGCGGCACGATCACCTTGTGCGCCGCGGTGAGCGCGTTGACCGTGAGCAGGCCGAGCGAGGGCTGGCAGTCGATGACGATGTAGTCGTAGTCGTCCATCAGCGGCTTCAGCGCCCGCTGCAGCGTCGACTCGCGCGCGACCTCGCTCACCAGTTGGACCTCGGCCGCCGACAGGTCGATGTTGCTGGGCAGCAGGTCCATGTTGGGGACCGCCGTCTTCAGCAGCACCTCGTCGGCCGCCATGCCCCGCTCCATGAGCAGGTTGTAGACGGTGAGGTCGAGTTCCATCGGGTTGACGCCGAGTCCGACCGACAGCGCGCCCTGCGGGTCGAAGTCGACGAGCAGCACCCGGCGTCCGTACTCCGCGAGCGCGGCACCCAGGTTGATGGTCGACGTGGTCTTGCCGACGCCGCCCTTCTGGTTGCACATCGCGATGATCTTCGCGGGGCCGTGGTCGGTCAGCGGGCCCGGGATCGGGAAGTACGGCAGCGGGCGCCCGGTCGGGCCGATGCGCTCACGGCGCTGCCGTGCCGCGTCGGGCGCGAGCGTGGCCGCGTACTCCGGATCGGGCTCGTACTCGGCGTCGGGGTCGTAGAAGTGCCCCTCGGGCAGTTCGTCGTAGTCGGCGAAATGGTTGTGGGGCGCGCCACTTCCGTCGCCGGCCATGGCGTTCACGTGATGGCCATCCATGCTCTGGTGTGCTGGGTGAGTCACCCCTGGAGTCCGGTGACTCTGGTGGGCTGCGAAGGTGCGCACAGCGACGGAGCCGACAGCAGCGAATCCCGCGGACCCCTGGCCCGGCGCAGGCATTCCTGGTTGACCACCCCCGGGAGTAAATGTCGACTCATTCACAAGTCGTCTTACCTCCTTGGTGACCAGGAAACTTCTAGACAGGTCAGCGTGGCACCATGCCGACGGTTGGCGACTCTATGGCGTGTCGGCCGTCCGCAGCAACACAATCCGCCGGACCCGGCCCGATGTGTCGGCAATGAAACATCCCTCTGTCAAGGGCGTACGGCCGTCGCACGGCAGGTTTCACGGGTGTGCGAATCGGTAGAACGGTTACGTTCGAGGCGAGTTGCCCCTGAACCAGGACGTGACCATACACACATCCGGCCGGACCTTGGCGGGCAAGGTCCGGCCTGGTGCGAGGCGTTGACGTCCGAAGTTGACGTATCGCCTTTGCGACTCCGTGACTTGGTCGACTTACCGTCCCGGACGGGTCAGCCGAGCAGCGAGGCGAGCTCCACGTGCTCCAGTCCGTGCGCCTCGGCGACCTCGCGGTAAACGACCTTGCCGTCATGCGTGTTGAGACCCTTGGCGAGCGCCGGATCCCGGCGCAGCGCCTCCACCCAGCCGCGGTTGGCGAGTTCGACGATGTACGGCAGCGTGGCGTTGGTGAGCGCGTAGGTCGAGGTGTTGGGCACCGCGCCGGGCATGTTGGCGACGCAGTAGAAGACCGACTCGTGGACCTTGAAGGTCGGCTCGGCGTGCGTGGTCGGGCGGGAGTCCTCGAAGCAGCCGCCCTGGTCGATCGCGATGTCGACAAGGACACTTCCGGCCTTCATCCGGGAGACCAGCTCGTTGGTGACCAGCTTCGGCGCCTTGGCGCCCGGGACCAGCACCGCGCCGATCACGAGGTCGGCCTCCAGGCAGGCCTTCTCCAGCTCGAAGGAGTTGGAGACGACGGTCTGGATGCGCGTGCCGAAGACCTTGTCGGCCTCCTTGAGCTTGTTGATGTCCTTGTCGAGCAGGGTGACGTGGAAGCCCATGCCGATGGCGATCTGCGCGGCGTTCCAGCCGGAGACGCCGGCGCCGATGACGACCGCGCGGCCGGCCAGCACACCGGGGACGCCGCCGGGCAGCACCCCGCGGCCGCCGTGGGCGCGCATCAGGTGGTAGGCGCCGACCTGGGTGGAGAGCCGGCCCGCGACCTCGGACATCGGGGCGAGCAGCGGCAGCGCCCGGCTGGGCAGCTCGACGGTCTCGTAGGCGATGGCGGTGGTGCCGGACTCCAGGAGGGCGTCCGTGCACTCCTTGGACGCGGCCAGGTGCAGGTAGGTGAAGAGGGTCTGGTCCTTGCGCAGGCGGTGGTACTCCTCCGCGACCGGCTCCTTGACCTTCAGCAGCAGGTCGGCGGCGGCCCAGACCTCGTCGGCGGTGTCCAGGATCTGCCCGCCCGCGGCGATGTACTCGCCGTCCGGGATCGAGGAGCCGACACCGGCGCCGCGCTCGATGACGACCTGGTGGCCGTGGCGCACGAGCTCGTGCACGCCGGCGGGGGTGATGGCCACCCGGAACTCGTTGTTCTTGACCTCGCGGGGGATGCCGACCTTCACGTGGATCACGGTCCTTGGCTCAGAGGGTATGGGGATATCACTACACATACCCGGGCACGCACGGGCACACCGGGAGAGACCGCAGGAGATGGTGCGGCAGAGCCAGTTTAATGAAGGTGTTCCTGCTGTCTAGCCTTCCATTGCATCAATCTTCTGCGGAAGTGCTACGGATTTCGCAGGCGTTAGCGCCGTGTTCCGGTTCGGAGTCGCTCTCCGGGGCCTCTTCGGCCAGCATGTGCTCCGCCGTCGTGCGGTGCAGCGCGGCGGAGGCGGAGTCGCCGAGCCGCTCGAAGGAGTCGGCCAGACGCAGGTGCAGCGCGGCCTGCAGCCGGGTGTCCTCGGCCCGGCGCGCCCACTCCACGGCCTCCCGGCAGGTGCGCAGCGACTCCTCCAGCCGGCCCGCGTACTCCTGCACCCGGGCCAGTTCGCTCAACGCCCGCGCCTGTGCGGCCACGTCGCCGTCCCGGCGGTGTCCGGCGACGGCCGCGCGCCAGTCGCGCAGCGCCTCGCCGTAGCGGCCCGCGTACGTGTGGGCGGCGCCGATGCGTCCGTAGAGCCGGGCGGCCTCGGGGCCCTCGCCCCGGGCGAGCCGCTCGGCGAGGGCGCGGCCGAACCAGTCCGCCGCCCGGTCGTAGTCCCCGAGGTCCAGGTGCGCGCCGCCTACGGATTCCATCGCGCGGCCGGTGGCGTAGGGGTCGTTCGCCTCGCGTCCGGCGTCCAGAGCGGCCCGGTACCGCACCAGCGCCTCCGCCGTACGGCCGGTGCGCGCGTCGAGGTCGCCGAGGTTCAGCAGCGCGGCGGCGCGCTCCCGGGGGAGGTTCCGGCGCTCGGCCACGTCGAGGACCAGGTTGTGGACGTCGTAGAGGTCGCCGGCGGCGGCCCGGGTACCGCAGTGGGCGACCATGGCCCGCACCAGCTGGGACATCAGCCGCCGGGCCAGGGTGTCCAGCTCCCCGTCGGCGACCGCGAGCCGGGCGCAGGCCAGCAGGGCGGGCCGGCGCAGCCGCAGCCAGTCGGCGGCGGCTCGAGGGCTGGGGAAGCGCAGCGGGGGCGGCAGGGCGAGGAGCTTCTCGCGGGCCTCGGGGCTGTCGGTCTCGGTGATGGCGCGGCAGGACTGCAGCAGCCGCACGGTGCGCTCCAGCATGCGGGCGCGGGCCAGCTGCAGCTCTGCGGGCCGCTCGTGGTCGGCGGCGAGCCGGCCCAGCTCGCCGTGCAGGCAGCCGGGCACCCGGTACTGCGGCACCGAGGAGCCCACCGAGTGCAGCAGGCCGTGGGCGGCGAAGTCGTCCAGGGTCGTGTGCGCGGCCTCCACCGAGCAGCCGGCGAGCGCGGCGGCGGTGTGCGGGTCGGCCAGTCCGGCCGGGGCGAGGGCGAGCAGGCGCAGGGTGCGGGCGGCGGCCTGCGGCAACGAGTCGTGCACCAGGCGCAGCAGCCGGGCGACGACGGGCTCGGCGCCGGGATCGGTGTGCAGCTGCTTGGCGAGGTCGGCGACGGCGGCCTTGGGGCGGGCGGCGAGCCAGCCGCCGGCCAGCACGAGCGCGGCCGGCTGGCCCTGGCACTGCTCGGCGAGGCGCTCGGCGGCGCGCGGGTCGACGGTGATGCGCACGGACCCGGTGAACCGGGACAGCAGTTCCACGCCGGACTTGGTGTCGAGGCCGCCCAGGGTGCAGGGGCGGACGTCGGCGATGCCGGTGAGCGGGCCGGAGGAGACGGTGACGGCGAGGCAGTCGGGGTTGTCCGGGAGCAGGGCGTCGACCTGCCCGGCGTCGGCGGCGTCGTCGAGCAGCAGCACCGCGCGGCGGTCGGCCAGGGCGGTGCGCAGCGCCTCGGCGAGCTCGTCCTCGGGGGCGCCGGCGGGGGCGGGCTCGTCCAGCGCCTCCAGCAGTTCGCGCGCGGCGCGCCCGACCGGTACGGGCGTTCCGTCGGGTTCGCTGAGCCGGACGCGCAGTACCCCGTCGGGGTAACGGCCGGTGACCCGGCGGACCAGTTCCTCGGCGAGGGCCGACCGGCCGGAGCCGGGCCGGCCCGCGATGAGGAGCACCCGCGCGCGGGGGGCCTTACGGCCGGAGAGGGTGTCGAGTCCCGCTCGCTCGATGTCGGCGAGCAGTTCCTTCAACTCCCTGGTACGGCCCAGGAATCGACCTTCCGGGGCAGCGTCCCGAGGGAGCCGCACACCGTCCGGGTCCACCGCCTGATCCGTCACGGGCCACACTCCCGTCCCACCGCACGCGCAAGCCCGCCGGGTCTCCGGTTCGGGCGTTTTCCAGAGCCTAGTTCACGCTCTGCGACGTTCCGTGAGGAGCGCGGCACGGAGGACGAGACTCCCTCGATCGGATCAACAGATCGTAGGAGTTACGCCCCGACGGGTGTGACTGGTGGGACGGCTTCACGTCGTGTGCGGCTCGACGAGCCGTCGGACAGTTCCACGTCACGTGGGCCCGACGAGCCCCCGAACGTCTTCACGCCCCGACGGGCTTCAGCCCCGGACGGCCAATGCCCCCGGACGGCCACTGTCCCGCCGGACGGCCGACCTCGGACGGCCGCGTGCCGCGACGGACCGCAGCCGCCGGACGGCGACGTACCCGACCGGCTTCAGCCGCCGGTCGGCGTCACGCCTCGAACGGCCGGGCCGGCCACGGCGCCTCCGCCGGGCGCAGCGCGTCCAGGCCGTCACCGGCGCGGGCGGCGACCAGGGACAGCGCGCCCACCACCAGGCAGTTGTTGTGCAGGTCACCGGCCAGCACCCCGCGCACCAGCTCGTCGACGGGGACCCGGGACAGCTCCATGTCGGCCTCCTCGTCCTCCACCGCGAAGCGGTCGCCCTCGGCCTCCGACAGCCCGCGGGCCAGGAAGATCCGTACGGCCTCGTCGCAGCCGCCGGGCGTGGTGTAGACGTCGGCCAGCACCCGCCAGTCCTCCGCCTTGACGTGCGCCTCCTCGTACAGCTCGCGCTGGGCCGCGTGCAGCGGGTTCTCGCCGGGGACGTCGAGCAGCCCGGCCGGGATCTCCCACAGCTTCTGGCGCACCGGGTGCCGGTACTGGCGCAGCACCACGACCCGGTCGGCGTCGTCGAGGGCGAGGACGGCCACGGAACCCGGGTGGACCTGGTAGTCGCGGCTGACCACGGCGCCCCCGGGCATGACGACCTCGTCCGTGCGGACCGACGTCTTCTTGCCCGTGAAGGGGGTCTTCGTCCCGCGGATCTCCCACTCCTCCGGAGTGTCCTTGATCGTCATGCCTGTCCTTCCGAAGTGAAGCGGTCCTGCCGTGGCCCGCGGAAAAGCGGCCGGGGCGCGAACCGTTGAAGATTCGCACCCCGGCAACCGTACAACTGGGCGTGTTACTTCGAGATCTTCCGCTCGACCGCGGCCTTCACCAGTCCGGCGAAGAGGGGGTGCGGGCGGGTCGGACGCGACCGCAGCTCCGGGTGCGCCTGGGTGGCGACCAGGTAGGGGTGGACGTCACGCGGGTACTCGACGTACTCGACGAGCTTGCCGTCGGGCGAGGTGCCGGAGAAGACCAGACCCGCCTTCTTCTCCAGCTCCGCGCGGTAGGCGTTGTTCACCTCGTAGCGGTGCCGGTGGCGCTCCTCGACGTACTCCTTGCCGTCGTACACCTCGCGCACGATGGAGCCCTCGGCCAGCTTGGCCGGGTACATGCCGAGCCGCATGGTGCCGCCCATGTCGCCCTCACCGGCGACGATGTCGAGCTGCTCGGCCATGGTGGAGATCACCGGGTGGGAGGTGGCCGGGTCGAACTCGGTGGAGTTGGCGTCGGAGATGTCCGCCAGGCTCCGCGCGGCCTCGATCACGATGCACTGCAGGCCGAGGCACAGGCCCAGCAGCGGGATGCCGTTCTCGCGGGCGAACTTGATCGCGCCGACCTTGCCCAGCACACCGCGGTCGCCGAAGCCGCCGGGGATGCAGATGCCGTCGACGTCACCGAGCTGCGCCTGGGCGCCCGCCGGGGTCTTGCAGTCGTCGGAGGTGACCCACTTGATCTTCACGCGGGCCTTGTTGGCGAAGCCGCCGGCGCGCAGCGCCTCGGTGACCGAGAGGTAGGCGTCCGGCAGGTCGATGTACTTGCCGACCAGGGCCAGGGTGATCTCGTGGTCGGGGTTGTGGACGCGGTCCAGCAGGTCGTCCCAGGTCGTCCAGTCGACGTCACGGAAGGGCAGGTCCAGCTTGCGGACCACGTAGGCGTCCAGGCCCTCGCCGTGCACGGTCTTCGGGATGTCGTAGATGGAGCGGGCGTCGGGGCAGGCGACCACGGCGGCCTCGTCGACGTCGCACATCAGCGAGATCTTGCGCTTGATCGCGGTGGGCACCTCGCGGTCGCAGCGCAGCACGATGGCGTCCGGCTGGATACCGATGTTGCGCAGCGCCGCCACCGAGTGCTGGGTCGGCTTGGTCTTCAGCTCGCCGGAGGGACCGATGTAGGGCAGGAGAGAGATGTGGACCACGAACACGTTGTCGCGGCCGACCTCGTGCCGCACCTGGCGGACCGTCTCCAGGAAGGGCAGCGACTCGATGTCGCCGACCGTGCCGCCGACCTCGGTGATCACGACGTCGACCTCGTCGGTCGCCATGCGCCGGATGCGGTGCTTGATCTCGTTGGTGATGTGCGGGATGACCTGCACGGTGTCGCCCAGGTACTCGCCACGCCGCTCCTTGGCGATGACCGTGGAGTAGACCTGGCCCGTGGTGACGTTGGCGGAGCCGTCCAGGTCGCGGTCGAGGAAGCGCTCGTAGTGGCCGATGTCCAGGTCGGTCTCGGCGCCGTCGTTGGTGACGAACACCTCACCGTGCTGGAAGGGGTTCATCGTGCCGGGGTCGACGTTGAGGTACGGGTCGAGCTTCTGCATCACCACGCGCAGACCGCGGGCCTTGAGCAGCATGCCGAGGCTGGAGGCGGTCAGGCCCTTGCCGAGAGAGGAGGCGACACCCCCGGTGACGAAGATGTGCTTGGTCGTCGAAGCTGTGCTGTTTCGAAAAGCAGCGGGCGGCATGGCCAAAGGGGGGCTCCCGTGGTCGCGGTCTGTGGGTGCGGTTCCGGGGTTTCTCGCCCACCGGTCCACGGGCTACCAGCGTATCAGCGCCGCAAGGGAACGGCTTACGGCCACGCTCCGCGCACAAGGCGGCACGCAGCATGTATCACACACAGGACCCTCACCCGTGGGCCACTCGTTCGGCGGAGGCGCGTTGCCGCGAGCGGCACACAGATCATCTACGTGCGTCGTATCCTGCTCGGACACTCGCTGCCGAGCCCGGCCGGCCGAACGGCACCACCCCCGCCCGTAAGTTCCGGAACAACGTGAGCTCGGCAGTTCGTTGAGCAAAGATTGGCGCTTTGCATTCACGGCGGAGCGACTGCTTTGCTTCACAGCTCAACGACGCATTGCAAGACCCCCCTTGACCGCACTAGCGACAGCCCCCTTGCGGGGTGACGTGGCCGTTCGACTGGAGATGCACGTGGCCGGGCGCATCGAAGACTACGCACTCATCGGAGACATGCAGACCGCGGCGCTGGTCTGCCGGGACGGCACGGTCGACTGGCTGTGCCTGCCGCGCTTCGACTCGCACGCCATCTTCGCCGGGCTGCTGGGAACCGAGGAACACGGCTTCTGGCGGCTGGGGCCGGCCTACGCCGAGGACTCCCAGCCGCCCGCGGCGACGCGGCGGAGCTACCGCGGCGACTCGCTGATCCTGGAATCCGAGTGGGACACCCCGCGCGGCACGGTCCGCGTGACGGATTTCATGCCCCCGCGCGACGGCGCCCCGCAGCTGATCCGCATCGTGGAGGGTGTCTCGGGCCGGGTCCCCATGCGCTCGGCGCTGCGGATGCGCTTCTCCTACGGCCGTGTGGTGCCCTGGGTGCACCGCCACGAGGGCCGTACGGTCGCCGTGGCCGGCCCGGACTCCGTGTGGTTCGACACGTCCGCCGAGACCTACGGCGAGGACCTGACCACGTACTCGGACTTCACCGTCGCGCCGGGCGACCGGGTCGCCTTCGCCATCTCCTGGGAACCGTCCCACAAGCAGCCCCCGGCACTGCCGGAGCCGGAGCAGTCCCTGGAGGCCACCGAGGACTTCTGGCGCGAGTGGGTCGAGCACTGTACGTACCACGGCCCCTACCGTGAGGCCGTGATCCGCTCCCTGATCACGCTCAAGGCGCTGACGTACGCCCCGACCGGCGGCATCGTCGCCGCGCCCACCACCTCGCTGCCCGAGGACATCGGCGGCGTCCGCAACTGGGACTACCGCTACACCTGGCTGCGGGACGCGGCGATCACCCTGTCCTCGCTGCTGCGCACCGGCTACCGCGAGGAGGCCCGCGCCTGGCGCGAGTGGCTGCTGCGCGCGGTGGCGGGCGACCCGGAGAACCTGCAGATCATGTACGGCATCGCCGGCGAGCGCGAGCTCGGCGAGGCGGAGCTCGACTGGCTGCCGGGCTACGAGACGTCGGCGCCCGTCCGGGTGGGCAACGGCGCGGCGCACCAGCTCCAGCTCGACGTGTACGGCGAGGTCACCGAGGCCCTGCACCTGGCCCACATGACCGGTCTCGCGCGCAACGACTACGCCTCGCTGCTCCAGCTCAAGCTGATCCAGTACCTGGAGAAGCACTGGCAGGAGCCGGACGAGGGCATCTGGGAGGTGCGCGGCCCGCGCCGCCACTTCGTGCACTCCAAGGTGATGGCCTGGGTCGCCGTCGACCGCACCATCAAGCTCATCGAGTCCGGTGACGCCGACGGCCCGTTGGAGGAGTGGAAGCAGCTGCGCGACGACATCCACCGGGACGTGTGCGAGAAGGGCTACGACAAGGAACGCAACACGTTCACGCAGTCCTACGGCTCCCGGGAACTGGACGCGGCCCTGCTGCTGATCCCCCAGGTGGGCTTCCTGCCGCCGGACGACAAGCGGGTGATCGGCACCGTTGAGGCGATCCAGCGCGAGCTGTCCACCTCCGACGGCTTCATCCTGCGCTACCCGACCGAGGGCATGGACGAGGGCGTGGACGGCCTGCCGGGTGACGAGGGCGCGTTCCTCGCCTGCTCGTTCTGGATGGCCGACGACCTGGCGATGATCGGCCGCGTGGACGAGGCGCGGAAGCTGTTCGAGAAGCTGCTGGCGCTGCGCAACGACCTCGGTCTGCTGGCGGAGGAGTGGGACCCGCGCCTGCAGCGCCAGGTGGGCAACTTCCCGCAGGCCTTCAGCCACGTCCCGCTCATCGACACGGCCCTGCGCCTGACGGCGTCGGGGGCGTACGGGGGCTGACGCGGGCTCCCGCCCTGGGCCGGACCGGGGCGGGAGCGCCTGCCGGCGCGGGTCGGCGCCGGCACCGTTCGTGAAGGATATGTGCAGGCCGGACGTGTGCCCGGGACACACCCCCGGGTACCGTCCGCTGCATGAGCACCCCCCGCACACCCCCGCCCTCGGGCATCACCGTGCAGCGCGCCCTGGAACTCCCCGGCCTGCGCAGCGGCCTCCCGGAGGTCCTCGCCGGCGCCGAGCGGCTGGGGCGGACGGTGCGCTGGGTGCACGCGGGTGAGGTGCCCAACATCGCCTCCCTGCTCAAGGGCGGCGAGCTGCTGCTGACCACCGGGTACGGGCTCGGTACCCGTCCGGCCGACCAGCGGGCCTTCGTGCGCACGCTGGCGGACCGGGGCATCGCCGCCCTGGTCGTCGAGCTCGGCCCACGCTTCACCCGGCTCCCCGCCGCCCTGGTCGACGCGGCCCGGGCCGCCGGACTGCCGCTGGTCCAGCTGCACCGCGAGGTGCCGTTCGTCACGGTCACCGAGGAGATCCACACCGAGATCGTCAACGGGCACTACGCGCTGCTGCAGCGCGCGGAGGAGGTGCACCGCCGCTGCACCGAGGCACTTCTCGGCGGCGGGGGCGTGCCCCAGGTCCTGGAGATCCTCGCCGGGTTCACCGGCAACCCCGTGTTCCTGGAGACCACCGACGGGCAGCTGCTGTACGCGGCCGGCGAGGGTCCCGAGGGCGCGGATCCGCTCCAGGTGTGGGAAGGGCTGCGCGACCGGCAGCGGGACGCCCCGCCGGCCGGTTCGGTCCTCGTGGACGTGCCCGGCGGCGGCCCCGGCAGCGGCGGTGTCCGGGCGCGCCTGGCGCTGCTGCCGGTGCGCAGCGCGCCGGAGCCGGTGCACCGCATGGCGGCCGAGCGGGCCGCGGGCATCCTCGCCGTGGTGCTGATGCAGGCCCGTCAGGAGGAGGAGCTGGCGGCGCGGGGCCGCGGTGACTTCCTCACCGACCTCGCCGAGGGCCGGATCACCGCCGAGGACGCGCCCGCGCAGGCCCGCGTCCTGGGCTTCAAGCCGGGCCGGGGGCCGCTGCTCCCGGTGGTCATGCGGCTCGGCGACACCCTGTCGCCGCAGAGCGGCGGCTGGGCGGTCCTGGCCCGCGCGGTGGGCGAGGAACTGTCGTCGGTCGGCGTGCCCGTGCTGCTCGGTGTGCGGCCGGTCGAGGGACGTGTGCCGCTGCTGCTCGGGCTGCGCGCCGAGGCGGACCGGCCGGCCGCCGCGGAGCGGGTGGCGACCGCGCTGCGCGCCGGGGTCGAGCGCGCGGGAATGCTCAGGCCGGGCGGACGTCCGCCCGTGGTGGTGGTCGGCCCGGCCGGCGACTGGGCGGCGGTGCCGACCGGCCTGCGGCACGCGGTGGAGACGGCGACGGCGGCACAGGGTTTGCCCGAACGTCCCTGGTACGACGCACGGCGGCTGGACATCGACCTGCTGCTGTGGCGGCTGCGTGACCACCCGGACCTGGCGGACTTCGTGGACCGGGCGATCGGTCCGGTCCTGGAGCACGACCGGCGCTCACGGCCCGCGCTGCTGCCCACGCTGGAGACGTACCTGGCGCACGCCGGGCGCAAGGCGGAGACGGCGCGGGAGCTGCACCTGAACCGGCAGACGCTCTACAACCGGCTCGCCCGCATCGGGGAGTTGCTGGGCACGGACCTCGACGACCCGCAGACGGTGCTGACGTTGAGCCTGGCCCTGCGGGCGCGGCGGCACGTGCCCTGACCCACGGGGTGCCGCCGCACAGCGCGGTGGCCGCGGACGTCCGCCGGGGTCAGGTCAGCGGCCGGGGCCGGGTCAGCTCGTCGTAGACGCTGAGCACCTGGGCGACCGTCTGGTCCTCGGTCGGCCAGGTGGCGGCCTGCCTCGGGCCCCGCTCCGCCAGCAGCTCACGCCGTCCGGGGTCCTCCAGCAGGCGGGTCACGGCGTCGGCGAGCGCCCGCGCGTTGCCCCGGGGCACGAGTTCGGCGGCGTCGCCGACGAGTTCGGGAACGCCGCCCACCCGGGTGGCGACCAGCGGCACGCGTGCGTGCAGGGCCTCCTGGGCGAACGGCGAGCGCGCCTCCTCCCGGCGGCTCGGCAGCACGGCCACGTCGGCCGCGGCGAGCAGGTCGGGGACGTCCTCGCGCGGGCCGGCCAGCCGGACCGGCAGTTCCTCGTCCTCGATCCGGCGCCGCAGTTCGCCGTGCAGCGGCCCTTCCCCCGCGATCACCACCAGCGGCACCGGGTCGAGGAGCCGCCAGGCGTGCGCGGCGTCCAGCAGGTCGTCGTAGCCGCGGCGCCGTTCCAGGGAGCCGACCGCGATGATCAACGGGCGCTCCACGGCGCCGAGTTCGGCCCGCACCTTCGGCCGCAGCCGGTCGGCCTCGTCCGGCGGCGGCGCGCTGCGGGGGCCGGGCAGGGACACCGCGGCCAGCCGCGCGTCACGCGCTCCCGAACGGCGGGCCCGGTCCACCAGCGCCGAGGTCGTCCCCAGGACCACGGTGGCCGCGCGGACGACCCGCCGCTCCAGCACCCGCAGGAAATGGGCGCGCGGGCCGTCGGCGTGCGCCCGGTCGTGCCAGGTGACGACGAACGGGGTCTGCCGCCCGCTGAGCGCCAGGGCGGTACGGAACGAGGCGTGCAGACCGTGCGCGTGGACCAGGTCGGCGCCCGAGCAGGCGGCACGCAGCGCCGCCACCGACCCCGGGTCGCTGCTGCGCGGCACGTGCACGTGCTCGGCCCCCACCCCGGTGAAGTCGTAGGCGTGGTCGGCCTCCACGGGGGCGCACACCGTGACCCGCACGCCCCGCGCGACGAGCCCCGCGGCCAGCGAGCGCACGTGCGCGCCGCTGGCGGCGTTGCCGCCGCCCAGCACCTGCACGGTGCGCAGCGACGACTGGCCGTGCGATGCGTGGCTGCTCACGGGGGTCACGTGGCCGGGCTCCTGGTTCGGTCGGACGGTCACGACGAACGTACCGAAGGATCCCGCGGAGGGGTGTACCGCGCGGCGTCCTCCGCGTACTCCGTCAAGCATGCCAGGACACACGGCCGTTCCGGGAAACGCGCGGGCGTACGCCCGTGTCCACACGGAACGCCACATCACCCGTACGGATGACGGAACTTTGCCTTCCGGTGGGGCTAGCCGTCCGCGCGGGCCGCCGCCAGCAGTTCCTCCGCGTGCGCCCGGGCCGTCTCGGAGTCCTCCTGGCCGGCCAGCATCCGGGACAACTCCCGCACCCGGTCCTCGCCTTCGAGCACCTTCACGCCGGACCGGGTGACCGAGCCGTCGTTTGTCTTCTCCACCAGCAGCTGCCGGTCGGCGAACGCGGCCACCTGCGGCAGATGCGTGACGACCACGACCTGGGCCTTCTTCGCCAGCCGAGCGAGGCGCCGGCCGATCTCCACCGCCGCCTTGCCGCCGACGCCGGCGTCCACCTCGTCGAAGAGGTACGTCGGCACCGGGTCGGTCCCCGCGAACACGACCTCCACGGCCAGCATCACGCGCGACAGCTCGCCGCCCGACGCGCCCTTGGCGATCGGCCGGGGCGGCGCCCCGGGGTGCGGGGCCAGCAGCAGCTCCACCTCGTCCACGCCCGACGGCCCGTACGCCACCGTGCGCCCGTTCACCTCGACGCCCTCGGGGTCCTCGGTCTGCCGGATGTCGAACGACACGCGCGCGTGCGGCATCGCGAGCGACGCCAGCTCGTCCGTCACGGCCGCCGCGAACCGCTCCGCCGCCTCCGCCCGGGCCTGCGACAGCTCCTGCGCCAGCGCGCCCAGTTCGTTGCGCAGCCCGTCACGCTCGGCGGTCAGCTCCCCGATCCGCTCGTCGTCGCCCTCCAGGTCGGTGAGCCGCGCGGCGCTCCGCTCCGCCCAGGCCAGCACCTCGGCGACGTCCTCGCCGTACTTGCGGGTCAGCGCGGTGAGCGCCGCCCGTCGCTCCTCGACCGCCGCCAGCCGCAGCGGATCGGCGTCCAGGTCGTCGGCGTAACCGGCCAGCTCGCCCGCCACGTCCCGCAGCAGGATGCCGATCTCGCCGATGCGGTCCGTCAGCGCGGCCAGCGCCGGGTCGTGCGCCCGCACGGCCTCCAGGGCCCGCTGGGCACCCGCGACGAGCGTCCCGGCGTCCACGCCCTCGGGGTCCTCCGGATTGCCCGCGAGGGCGGCGTGCGCGACCGCGGCGGCCGACGCGAGTGCCTCGGCGTGCCCGAGCCGCCCGGCCTCCTCGGCGAGCTCCGCGTCCTCACCCGCGCGGGGCTCCACGGCGGCGATCTCCTCCAGCCCGAAGCGCAGCATGTCGGCCTCCTGGGCCCGCTCCCGCGCACGGGTGGTGATCTCCTCCAGCTCGGCGGTGACCGCCCGCAGCCGCTTGTACGCCTCCGTGTACTTGCCGAGCGGCACGGCGACCGCGTAGCCCGCGTACCGGTCGAGCGCCTGCCGCTGCCGGGACAGCTTCAGCAGCCCCTGCTGGTCGCTCTGCCCGTGCACCGCCACCAGGTCGTCGGCCAGCTCGGCCAGCAGCCCCACGGGCACGCTCCGCCCGCCCAGGTGCGCCCGTGACCGCCCCTCGGCCGAGACGGTACGGCTGACCAGCAGCGTCCCCTCGTCGAGCTCGGCCCCGGCCTCCTCGGCGCGCACGACGGCCGCAGAGCCCTCGGGCACGGCGATCCGTCCCTCGACCACGGCGTTGCGCGCGCCGATCCGCACCAGCGCCGCATCCGCGCGTCCGCCCAGCAGCAGGCCCAGGCTGGTGACCACCATGGTCTTGCCCGCACCCGTCTCACCGGTGACGGCGGTGAAGCCTGGCGACAGCTCGACGACGGCATCGTCGATGACACCGAGCGACCGTATCCGCATCTCCTCAAGCACGAACACGACCTTACGAGGTCGACGCCGCACAGTGCGACCGCCCCGCCCTTGTCACCCACGGGAGTGGTGTGCCCCCGTGACACCGGCCCCTACTGCGGCGCCCCCCGCCACCCGGACACGGGCAGGGCGAACTTGGCCACCAGCCGGTCGGTGAAAGAGGCGTGGTGCAACCGCGCCAGCCGCACCGGCACCGCCCCCCTCCGCACCTCCACCCGCGCGCCCGCCGGCAGCTCGACGGTGCGCCGCCCGTCGCACCACAGCACCCCGGGCGGGACGTGCGGCAGCACCTCCACCGCCAGCACCGAGTTCGGCGAGGTCACCAGCGGCTTGGCGAACAGCGCGTGCGCGCTGATCGGCACCATCAGCAGCGCCTCGACCTCCGGCCACACCACGGGCCCGCCCGCGGAGAACGCGTACGCGGTGGAGCCGGTCGGCGTGGCGCACACGATGCCGTCGCAGCCGAAGCCGGTCACCGGCCGCCCGTCGATCTCCAGGACGACCTCCAGCATCCGCTCGGCGGACACCTTCTGCACGGCCGCCTCGTTCAGCGCCCAGTCGGTGTGCACGATGTCACCGTTGCGGTGGACCACGACATCGACGGTCATCCGCTCCTCGACCTCGTACGCCCGGCTCACCACCCGGTCGACGACCTTCTCCAGGTCGTCCCGCTCGGCCTCGGCGAGGAAGCCCACGCTGCCGAGGTTGACGCCGAGCATCGGCACCCCGGAGGCGCGGGCGAACTCGGCGCCGCGCAGCAGCGTGCCGTCACCGCCGAGGACGATCAGCAGCTCGCAGTCGTCCAGGCACTGCGGGGTGGCCTCCTTGACCGTCTCCACGTCGTCCGGGAGCGGCAGGTCGCGGGCCTCCTCCTCCAGGACCCGCACCCCCAGTCCCGACCGCAGCAGACCCTTGACCACCAGTTCGGCGCTGCGGATGGCCGCGGCGCGCCCGGTGTGGGCCAGCAGGAAAACAGTACGAGCTCGGTTCTGCGTCAACGCGGCCCCTCCGCCACAGCACGGTCAACATCAGCCGGGTCCAGTTCCGGTGCTCCGGCCCGCAGCCACAGAAAGTATTCGACATTCCCCGAGGGTCCGGGCAGCGGACTTGCCGTCACGCCCTTCGCCCCGAGCCCCAGCTCCCAGGCCCTGGCGGCCACCCCCCGGACGGCCTCGGCGCGCAGCTGCGGGCTGCGCACGACACCGCCGCTGCCCAGCCGCTCCTTGCCCACCTCGAACTGCGGTTTCACCATCATCACCAGATCGGCGTCCGGCGTCACGCACCGCTTCAGAGCGGGCAGCACCAGGCCGAGCGGGATGAACGACAGGTCCCCCACGACAAGATCCACCGGCTCCCCATCGATCACCTCGAGCGTCAACTCCCGTACGTTCGTACGGTCCTTGACGGTCACGCGTTCATCTTTCTGCAGAGGCCACGCGAGTTGGCCGTATCCGACGTCGACCGCGACCACGTGCGCGGCCCCGGCCCGCAGCAGCACGTCGGTGAAGCCGCCGGTGGAGGCGCCGGCGTCGAGCGCCCGCCGGCCCTCGACGACCAGCCCCAGCGGCACGAAGGCGTCCAGGGCACCGGCCAGTTTGTGACCACCGCGCGAGACGTAGTCCGGGTCGCCCGCGTCCTCGGCGACCACGATGGCGGCCGCGGTCTCCACCTGGGTGGCGGGCTTGGTCGCCACCGTCCTGCCCACGCTGACCCGCCCGGCGGCGATCAGCTGGCTGGCGTGCTCGCGCGAGCGCGCCAGCTTACGGCGGACCAGCTCCGCGTCGAGACGGCGGCGTGCGACTCCTGCCACGTTCGGTTCAGCTCCTGTGTCCTTGTGCCGGCGGGGGCCCCGGGCGGGTGTCGAGCGCGGTGAGCGCGTCGCGCAGCCCTCGGTGTACATCCTCGTACACCTCGAGGTGGCCGTCGGTGGTGAGGTGGTCGGCGTCGGCCAGCCGCTCCACGTGGGCGTCGATCTCCGCGCGTCCGGTGGAGGTGCGCGGCACGCCCAGCGGGGCGGGACCGGCGGGGCCGTCGTCCTGCGGTGGCCGCGGCGCGGTCCGCTCCGGCTCCCCGGGGTCGTGCTGCCCGTCCCCCGGGGCCCCGGCGTCCGGCTCCGCGTCCGCCACCTGCGGTACTGCGTCGTTCATGCCTCGACGCTACCGCGAACGGCTGCGGTACCGTCGTGCGCGATGGCCACGATCGAGGAGTGCCGTGCCGCACTCGACAAGCTTTCGGACAGCATGGGGAGCGCCGAGGGGGACGTCCGCGCGGCGGCGTCGATGGACCGGTCGGTCAGCTGCCACATCACGGACCTGGACGTGACCTTCACGGGCCGGCTCACCGGCGGCCGGATCGTGGTGCGCGACACCGTCCCCGGGCCGCCGCCCGAGAAGGCGCAGATACGGCTGGCGATGACGGGCGACGACCTGGTGGCCCTGGTCGACGGCGAGCTGCACTTCGCCCGCGCGTGGGGGTCGGGCCGGGTACGCCTGGAGGCGGGGCTGCGCGACCTGTTCACGCTCAGGAAACTGCTCTAGCGCCCGCCGCGGTGGCATCCGCTCGGACCTTCGTGCTCGGACCTCAACGGCCTCCGCTCAGACCTTCGTGGCCTCCGCCTTGACCCGGGACGCGCGGGCCGCCGGCACCACCAGCGGGGTGCCCGTCTCGGGGTCGTCGATGACCTGGCAGCGCAGCCCGAAGACCTCCTCCACCAGTTCGGCGGTGACGATGTCCTTCGGAGCGCCCTGGGCGACGACCCGGCCGGCGCGCAGGGCGATGAGGTGTGTGGCGTACCGGGCGGCGTGGTTGAGGTCGTGCAGGACCGCGACCAGGGTGCGCCCCTGCTCGTGCAGGTCCGCGCACAGGTCGAGCACGTCGATCTGGTGCTGGATGTCCAGGTAGGTGGTCGGCTCGTCGAGCAGCAGCAGCGGCGTCTGCTGGGCGAGGGCCATCGCGATCCAGACGCGCTGCCGCTGCCCTCCGGAGAGCTCGTCGACGTAGCGTTCCGCGAGGTCGGCGACGCCGGTGTGGGCCATCGACTCCTGGACGACCCGCTCGTCCTCGGCGGACCACTGGCGCAGCAGGCTCTGGTGCGGGTAGCGGCCCCGGCCCACCAGATCGCCCACGGTGATGCCCTCGGGGGCGATGGACGACTGGGGCAGCAGACCCAGGGTGCGGGCGACCTTCCTGGCCGGCATCGAGTGGATGGTCTGCCCGTCCAGGAGGACCCGTCCCTGGGACGGCTTGAGCATCCGGGACAGGGCGCGCAGCAGGGTGGACTTGCCGCAGGCGTTGGGGCCGACGACGACGGTGAAGGAGTTGTCCGGTATCTCCACGGACAGCTGTTCGGCGATGACCCGCTGGTCGTAGGCCAGGGTGACGTTTTCGGCGGACAGGCGGTTCACGGTGCTCCTTCGGGGGTTCGGCTCGCTGCGGTCGGGGCCTGCGGGGCTCATATCCGGCCCGCCCTGCGCTCGGTGACCAGCAGCCACAGCAGGTAGACACCGCCGAGCACGCCGGTGACGACGCCCACGGGCAGCTGTTCGGCGCCGAACGCCCGCTGGGAGACGAAGTCGGCGAGGACCAGCAGGGCGGCGCCCATGCACATGGCGGCCACAAGGTTGGGGCCGGGCGAGCGGGTCAGGCGCCGGGCGAGCTGCGGCGCGGTGAGCGCCACGAAGCTGACCGGTCCGGCGGCGGCGGTCGCGGACGCGGTGAGCAGCACGGCGGACAGCATCAGCACCAGCCGGAGCCGTTCGACGCGCACCCCGAGGGCGTTGGAGACGTCGTCGCCCATCTCCGTCATGCGCAGCGCCCGGGAGTTGGCGAGGACCACGGGGACGAGGACGGCGCACAGCGCGAGCAGCGGCCACACCTGGGCCCAGTCCCGTCCGTCGAGCGACCCGGTCATCCAGACGACGGCGCGCGCCGCGTCGACGATGTCGGACTTGGTGAGCAGATAGCCGTTGACCGCCGTGACGATCGCGGAGACGCCGATGCCGACCAGCACCAGCCGATACCCGTGCACGCCGCGCTTCCAGGCGAGGACGTAGATGGCGGTACCGGTGATCAGCCCGCCGGCCAGCGCGCCCAGGGCCACCTGGTTGGCGCTGCCGGAGAACAGCACGATGACGGTGAGCGCGCCGGCCGTGGCGCCCTGCCCGAGGCCCAGCACGTCCGGACTGCCCAGCGGGTTGCGGGAGATGGACTGGAACAGCGCGCCGCCGAGCCCGAGCGAGGCGCCGACCAGCAGTCCCACCAGGACCCGGGGCAGCCGCAACTCGGTGACGATGAACTCCTGTCCGGCGTTGCCCTGGCCGACGAGGGTGGTGAGCACGTCGGAGGCGGACATCGGGAAGTCGCCGGTACCGATGAGCAGCACGCTCGCGCCGAGCGCCAGCAGCAGCAGGAGCACGACGACGGTGAAGGCGCGGACGTCCAGCCGGACCGAGAGGCCGCCGGGGACGCGCACCGCGCGGTTGGTCTTCACAGCTGGGCCGTCCTCCGCCGTCGTACGAGAAAGATGAAGACCGGGCCGCCGATGATCGCGGTGACGATGCCGACCTGAAGCTCGGCGGGCCGGGCCACGATCCGGCCCAGCACGTCGGCGCCGAGCAGCAGCACCGGCGACAGGATCGCCGCGTACGGCAGGATCCAGCGCTGGTCGGGTCCGGTGAAGGAACGCACGACGTGCGGCACCATCAGGCCGACGAAGACGATCGGCCCGCACGCGGCGGTCGCGGCTCCGCTGAGCATGGTTGCGACCAGCATGGACAGCGCCCGGGTGCGGTTGAGGTCGGCGCCGAGGGCCTTGGCGGTGTCGTCGCCCATCGCCATGGCGTTCAGCGGCCGGGCGAGCGCCAGCGCCAGCAGGCTGCCGACGACCAGGAACGGCACCACCTGCTTGACGGCCTCGGGGCTGCCGGAGGCGAGCGAGCCGACCGTCCAGAAACGCATCCGGCCGAGCGCGGCGTCGTCGAGGATCATGATGGCCTGGAGATAGCCGTAGAGCGCGGCGCTGATGGCCGTGCCGGCGAGCACCAGCCGCACCGGGGTCGCGCCCCGGCGGCCGCCGAGGAACCACACCACCGCGCCGACGGCGGCCGCCCCGCAGAAGGCGAACCACACGTAGCCGGACAGCGAGGTGACGCCGAAGAAGGTGATGGCGGTGACCACCGCGGCGGAGGCGCCCGCGTTGAGGCCGAGGAGTCCCGGGTCGGCCAGCGGGTTGCGGGTCAGCGCCTGCAGCACCGCCCCGGCGAGACCGAGCGCGGCGCCGGCGAGCAGGCCCAGCAAGGTGCGGGACAGCCGGTCGGACACGACGGTGTCGGCGTAGCTGCCCGACGCGTGGAACAGCCCGTGCCAGACCTGCTCCAGCGACAGTTCCTTCGCCCCGACCGCGATGCTCGCCAGCGCGACGAGCACCAGCAGCGCGAGCGACACGAGCAGACCGGCGGCGCGTATCGCCCGGCGGTTCGGGGGCGCGGGGGCGGTCTCCGCGCGCTGTTCGGGGGGACTCTCGACCAACACCCGGTTAGGTTAGCCTACCCTCCAGTTCGATCACGATCCCCGGGACCGCCGCTTCCGGCGGGGCGTCACACACCCAGCCGGGCCAGCGCCTTCCCCGCGTCCAGCCCGCACGCCTCCTCGCCCGCCGACGTCCAGGCCGCCGCGCACAGCGCCCGCAGCCCGTCGACGGCCTCGCCGTCACCGTCCAGCTCCAGCCGTCCGGTGCCGGCCGTCGCCGTCCAGCCGCCGCACCGGAAACCGCCGTCCACCGCGACGACCTCGGGCTGACCGGTGAGCAGCCCCCGCAGATCGGCGTCCACGTACGTCGGCCGATGCTGCGGCGGCGCCGCCAGGAGCTGCGCCCCGTCGGTCACGCCGGTGAGCACCAGCAGCGAGTCCACCCCGCCGTTGAACGCGCCCTCGATGTCCGTGTCCAGCCGGTCCCCCACCACCAGCGGCCGCTCGGCACCGGTGCGCAGGATCGTCTCGTGGTGCATCGGCGGCAACGGCTTGCCCGCCACCTGCGGCTCGGCACCGGTGGCGATGCGTACGACCTCCACCGCCGCGCCGTTGCCCGGCGCGATGCCCCGGCCGCTGGGGATCGTCAGGTCGGTGTTGGACGCGAACCACGGCAGCCCGCGCGCGACGGCGTAGCTCGCCTCGGCGAACCGCCCCCACGCCAGCTCCGGGCCGCCGTACCCCTGCACGACCGCCACCGGCTCGTCGTCCGCCGACTCCACCGGCTCGAGACCGCGCTCACGCAGCGCCACCCGCAGGCCCTCACCGCCGACCACCAGCACCCGGGAGCCCTGCGGAACCTGCTCGGCGACGAGCCTCGCCACCGCCTGCGCCGAGGTGATGACGTCACCGGCCTCGGCCGGTATGCCCAGCTCGGTCAGGTGCGCGGCCACCGCGTCGGGCGTGCGCAGCGCATTGTTGGTCACGTAGGCGAGCCGCATGCCGCCGTCGCGCGCCGTGGCGAGCGAGGGGACCGCGTGAGCGATGGCCTCACCGCCCGCGTACACCACTCCGTCCAGGTCGAGGAGCGCCGTGTCGTACGCCTCGCTCAGGGCCTGCCCACTGGCCTCGGGCCTCGTCCTGACGCTCCGGCTCATTCCGCATCGCTCCTCGTTCGACGGCTTTCCCCCGATCATCCCCCATCGCACCGACACCCGTACGATGCCGGGATGAACACTGCAGGTCACTCGAAGGCAACGGCGCCCCGAGGCCTGGAACTCACCCCGTTCCGAGGCCTTCGTTACGACCCGGACCGGGTCGGCAGCCTGGCCGCCGTGACATCCCCGCCCTACGACGTCGTGGTCCGCCCCGACGGCCTGCACCACCTCCAGTCCGCCGACCCGTACAACATCGTCCGGCTGATCCTGCCCGAGGCCGCCACGCCCGAGGAGCGCAACGCCCAGGCCGCCGAGACGCTCCGCCGCTGGCGCGCCGAAGGTGTGCTGACCGCCGACCCCCAACCCGGCCTGTACGTCTACGAGCAGCGCGACGTCGACGGCCTGGTGCAGCGCGGCGTCATCGGCGCCCTGCGCGTCTCCGACCCGGACGAGCACCTGGTGCTGCCGCACGAGGACGTCATGCCGCACATCGTGGCCGACCGCGCGGACCTGATGCGGGCCACCTCGGCGAACCTCGAACCACTGCTGCTGACCTACCGGGGCGACGGCACGGCGACCGCCACGGCCGGCCTCATCGAACGCACGGCCGGGCAGCCGCCGCTGCTGGCGACCACCACCGAGGACGGCGTCCGCCACCGTCTGTGGTCGGTCACCGCCCCCGCCGACCTGGCCGCGGTGAGCGGTGAACTCGCCCAGCACCAGGCCCTCATCGCCGACGGCCACCACCGCTGGGCGACCTACCGGCGGCTGCGCGCGGAACACCCGTCCCCCGCCCCCTGGGACCACGGACTGGTTCTCCTGGTCGACACGGCCCGCTATCCGCTGCGGGTCCGCGCCATCCACCGCCTGCTGCACGACCTGACGGTCACCGAGGCCCTGGCCGCGCTCGACGGCCGGTTCCGCGTCCGCCGCCTGGACCTGCCGCTGCCGAAGGCCATGGACGCGCTGGCCGAGGCCGCCGCGACGGGCAACGCGTACGTTCTCGCCGGGGACGGCGCCTTCCACCTCGTCGACCGCCCGGACCCGGCTCTGCTGGCCCGTACGGTCCCGGCGGACCGCCCGGAGGCATGGCGCACCCTGGACGCGACGGTCCTGCACACCACGCTCCTCGACCACGTCTGGCGGGTCCCCGACTACCCCGCGCACATCGCGTACATCCACGACACGGCCGCCACGGTGGAGAAGGCGGAACGCGACGGCGGTACGGCGGTCCTCATGCACCCGGTGCACGAGGACGTGGTCCGGGACCTGGCCCGCCAGGGGGTGACGATGCCCCGCAAGTCGACGTCGTTCGGCCCGAAACCGGCGTCGGGTCTGGTGCTGCGCGCACTCGACCTCTGAGCGTCCGGGTACGCGAAAGGGGGCGGGTCCCGGTCGGGACCCGCCCCCTTCACCTACGTTCCGCCCGGCGGACGTCAGTCCTTGTCGTCGCCGTGCTCGTCCTGCTCGGCCTGCTTGTCCTGCTTGTCCTGCTCGGCCTGCTCGGCCTGCTCGGCCTGCTCGCCACTGTCGGTGTCGTCCGCGGCCACGGCGACGTCCTCGTCGTCCTCGCCCTCGTCCTCGACGAAGGCGTCCGTGAACTCCACACCGTCCAGCTCGGCCAGCCGGTCGGAGGCGTCCGTGCTGCCGTCGCGGTCGGCCTCGACGGCCTTGGCGAACCACTCGCGTGCCTCGCCCTCACGGCCGGCCGCGAGCAGCGCGTCGGCGTAGGCGTACCGCAGACGCGCGGTCCACGGCTGCGCGGAGTTCGACGCCAGCTCGGAGCTCTGCAGGGTGACGATCGCCGCGTCCAGCTGCCCCATGTCGCGCCGGGCGCCGGCCGCGACGAGCCGCATCTCGACCTGCCCGGCCTTGTCCAGCTTCTGCACCTCGGGGGCGCCGGCCATGTCGAGCGCCTTCTCCGGCCGTCCGAGCCCGCGCTCGCAGTCCGCCATCAGCGGCCACAGCTCCACGGTCCCGGTCATCCGCCGCGCCGCCCGGAACTCGGCGAGGGCCTCGCCGTACTTCTGAGTCGCGTACGCGGCGAACCCGGCGGCCTCCCGCACGGCGGCCACGCGCGAGGCCAGACGCAGGGCCACCCGCGAGTAGGCGTAGGCGCGCTCGGGCTCCTCGTCGATCAGCCGGGCGACCATCACCAGGTTCTTGGCGACGTCCTCCGCGAGCGTCTTGGGCAGGCTCTGAAGCTCCTGCCGTACGTCCTTGTCGATCTCCTCGCCGGTGACGTCCTCGGGGATCGGCAGCCGCTTGATGGGCTCGCGGTCACGGTCCCGGTCGTCACGGAACCGGCCGCCGCCCTGGCGGTCGTCACGGCCACGGAACCCGCCGGGACGGCCGCCCCGGTCGTCCCGCCTCGGCCCACGGCCCCGGTCGTCACGGCCTCGGTCGTCACGACCCCGGAAACCGCCCCGGTCCCCGCCACGGCTGTCCTCGCGCCGGAAGCCGCCACGGTCACCACGGCTGTCGGGGCGGTCGCCCGGACGGCTGTCGGTGCGGCTGTCGTTGCGACGGAAACCGCCACGGTCGCGGTCGCCGCCCCGGTCGTCACGGCGGCCGTACCCACGGTCGTCGTCACGGCGCAAGCCACCACGGTCGCCGCGGTCGTCCTCACGACGGAAGCCACCACGGTCACCGCGATTGTCATCACGGCGGAAACCACCACGGTCACCACGGTTGTCGCGCTCCGGACGGTCGTCACGACGGAAACCGCCCCGATCGCCACGGTTGTCATCGCGACGGAAACCGCCCCGATCGCCACGGTTGTCATCGCGACGGAAACCGCCACGGTCACCGCGGTCGTCGCTACGACCCCGGTACCCACCGCGGTCGCGGTCGCCGCCCCGGTCGTCACGCCGGCCGTACCCACGGTCGTCGTCACGGCGGAAGCCACCACGGTCAGCGCGGTCGTCCTCACGACGGAAGCCACCACGGTCACCGCGATTGTCATCACGGCGGAAACCACCACGGTCACCACGGTTGTCGCGCTCCGGACGGTCGTCACGACGGAAACCGCCCCGATCGCCACGGTTGTCATCGCGACGGAAGCCACCACGGTCACCGCGGTCGTCGCTACGACCCCGGTACCCACCACGGTCGCCGTCACGCCGGTCGTCGCGGCGGTCGTCCCTGCGGTCATCGCGACGGTCGTCCCTGCGGTCGTCGGTGCGACCCCGGTAACCGCCGCGCTCACCACCGCGGTTGTCGTCCCGGCCGCGGAAGCCGCCACGCTCGGGCCGGCCGCCGCTGCGGTCACGATCCCGATCACGGTCGTCGCGTCGGAACGCGGGGCGGTCACCGTCCCTGCGGAAGCCGCGGTCACGGTCGTCGCCTCGTCGAGGGCCTCCGCGCTGGCCGCCACGGTCGGGGCGGTCCGAGCGGTCACCACTGTCCCGTCGCCGCTGGTCGCGCTCCGGTCGGTCCTCGGGAGAGTTGGTGGCCATCGGTAACTCCTGTCTTAGGTACTGCAAGCATAAATAGAAAAGGACCCCTGGTCCCAGCTGAACGCTGGTGACCAGGGGTCCTTCCAAAGATTGTTCGGCGGCGTCCTACTCTCCCACAGGGTCCCCCCTGCAGTACCATCGGCGCTGTAAGGCTTAGCTTCCGGGTTCGGAATGTAACCGGGCGTTTCCCCTACGCTATGACCACCGAAACCCTAATGGTTTCGAGCGAACAAGCACACTTTTCTTTTGTTTGTTCTGCTCAAAGCCGACAACGGTCGTTGTCTCAGAACTAACACAGTGGACGCGAGCAACTGAGGACAAGCCCTCGGCCTATTAGTACCGGTCAACTCCACACGTTACCGTGCTTCCATATCCGGCCTATCAACCCAGTCGTCTACTGGGAGCCTTACCCTCTCTAGGAGGTGGGAGTCCTCATCTCGAAGCAGGCTTCCCGCTTAGATGCTTTCAGCGGTTATCCCTCCCGAACGTAGCCAACCAGCCATGCCCTTGGCAGAACAACTGGCACACCAGAGGTTCGTCCGTCCCGGTCCTCTCGTACTAGGGACAGCCCTTCTCAAGACTCCTACGCGCACAGCGGATAGGGACCGAACTGTCTCACGACGTTCTAAACCCAGCTCGCGTACCGCTTTAATGGGCGAACAGCCCAACCCTTGGGACCGACTCCAGCCCCAGGATGCGACGAGCCGACATCGAGGTGCCAAACCATCCCGTCGATATGGACTCTTGGGGAAGATCAGCCTGTTATCCCCGGGGTACCTTTTATCCGTTGAGCGACGGCGCTTCCACAAGCCACCGCCGGATCACTAGTCCCGACTTTCGTCCCTGCTCGACCCGTCGGTCTCACAGTCAAGCTCCCTTGTGCACTTACACTCAACACCTGATTACCAACCAGGCTGAGGGAACCTTTGGGCGCCTCCGTTACTCTTTAGGAGGCAACCGCCCCAGTTAAACTACCCATCAGACACTGTCCCTGATCCGGATCACGGACCCAGGTTAGACATCCAGCACGACCAGACTGGTATTTCAACGACGACTCCCCTGAACTGGCGTCCAGAGTTCACAGTCTCCCAGCTATCCTACACAAGCCGAACCGAACACCAATATCAAACTGTAGTAAAGGTCCCGGGGTCTTTCCGTCCTGCTGCGCGAAACGAGCATCTTTACTCGTAGTGCAATTTCACCGGGCCTATGGTTGAGACAGTCGAGAAGTCGTTACGCCATTCGTGCAGGTCGGAACTTACCCGACAAGGAATTTCGCTACCTTAGGATGGTTATAGTTACCACCGCCGTTTACTGGCGCTTAAGTTCTCAGCTTCGCCCCACCGAAATGGAGCTAACCGGTCCCCTTAACGTTCCAGCACCGGGCAGGCGTCAGTCCGTATACATCGCCTTACGGCTTCGCACGGACCTGTGTTTTTAGTAAACAGTCGCTTCTCGCTGGTCTCTGCGGCCACCCCCAGCTCGAGGAGCACGTCCTCTCACCAGTGATGGCCCCCCTTCTCCCGAAGTTACGGGGGCATTTTGCCGAGTTCCTTAACCATAGTTCACCCGAACGCCTCGGTATTCTCTACCTGACCACCTGAGTCGGTTTAGGGTACGGGCCGCCATGAAACTCGCTAGAGGCTTTTCTCGACAGCATAGGATCATCCACTTCACCACAATCGGCTCGGCATCAGGTCTCAGACACATGCCAGGCGGATTTACCTACCTGACGTCCTACACCCTTACCCCGGGACAACCACCGCCCGGGATGGACTACCTTCCTGCGTCACCCCATCACTCACCTACTACCAGCTCGGGTCACCGGCTCCACCACTCCGACCTCGTCCGAAGACTCAGCCGGCGGCTTCACGGGCTTAGCATCACTGGATTCGATGTTTGACGCTTCACAGCGGGTACCGGAATATCAACCGGTTATCCATCGACTACGCCTGTCGGCCTCGCCTTAGGTCCCGACTTACCCTGGGCAGATCAGCTTGACCCAGGAACCCTTAGTCAATCGGCGCACACGTTTCTCACGTGTGAATCGCTACTCATGCCTGCATTCTCACTCGTCAACCGTCCACAACTACCTTCCGGTGCTGCTTCACCCGGCAGACGACGCTCCCCTACCCATCACAACACCCGTTGGGGCTATATGCTGCAATGACACGACTTCGGCGGTACGCTTGAGCCCCGCTACATTGTCGGCGCGGAATCACTAGACCAGTGAGCTATTACGCACTCTTTCAAGGGTGGCTGCTTCTAAGCCAACCTCCTGGTTGTCTGTGCGACTCCACATCCTTTCCCACTTAGCGTACGCTTAGGGGCCTTAGTCGATGCTCTGGGCTGTTTCCCTCTCGACCATGGAGCTTATCCCCACAGTCTCACTGCCGCGCTCTCACTTACCGGCATTCGGAGTTTGGCTAAGGTCAGTAACCCGGTAGGGCCCATCGCCTATCCAGTGCTCTACCTCCGGCAAGAAACACACGACGCTGCACCTAAATGCATTTCGGGGAGAACCAGCTATCACGGAGTTTGATTGGCCTTTCACCCCTAACCACAGGTCATCCCCCAGGTTTTCAACCCTGGTGGGTTCGGTCCTCCACGAAGTCTTACCTCCGCTTCAACCTGCCCATGGCTAGATCACTCCGCTTCGGGTCTTGAGCGTGCTACTGAAACGCCCTGTTCGGACTCGCTTTCGCTACGGCTTCCCCACCCGGGTTAACCTCGCAACACACCGCAAACTCGCAGGCTCATTCTTCAAAAGGCACGCAGTCACGACGTTGAGTGCAAGCACTCAACGCGACGCTCCCACGGCTTGTAGGCACACGGTTTCAGGTACTATTTCACTCCGCTCCCGCGGTACTTTTCACCATTCCCTCACGGTACTATCCGCTATCGGTCACCAGGGAATATTTAGGCTTAGCGGGTGGTCCCGCCAGATTCACACGGGATTTCTCGGGCCCCGTGCTACTTGGGTGTCTCTCAAACGAGCCGCTGATGTTTCGACTACGGGGGTCTTACCCTCTACGCCGGACCTTTCGCATGTCCTTCGCCTACATCAACGGTTTCTGACTCGTCTCATGGCCGGCAGACCATGAAAGAGAGATCCCACAACCCCGAATGCGCAACCCCTGCCGGTCTCACACGCATACGGTTTGGCCTCATCCGGTTTCGCTCGCCACTACTCCCGGAATCACGGTTGTTTTCTCTTCCTGCGGGTACTGAGATGTTTCACTTCCCCGCGTTCCCTCCACTTGCCCTATGTGTTCAGGCAAGGGTGACAGCCCATGACGACTGCCGGGTTTCCCCATTCGGACACCCCCGGATCAAAGCCTGGTTGACGACTCCCCGGGGCCTATCGTGGCCTCCCACGTCCTTCATCGGTTCCTGGTGCCAAGGCATCCACCGTGCGCCCTTAAAAACTTGGCCACAGATGCTCGCGTCCACTGTGCAGTTCTCAAACAACGACCAACCACCCATCACCCCGAGCAGAAGCTCGAGTGCACTGGGGCCGGCACTGAAGGCGACCACACGGCCGTACCCTCAGACACCCAACAGCGTGCCCGGTCCGGTCTCACCCGGTGATCATGCGTTCCACGCTCCGAAGAGCAGTACTGGCAGCCACCGACCCGAGATCCGGACCGAATAGTCAACGTTCCACCCATGAGCAACCAGCATCAGACGTTCGCTGATGAACTGGCCTCTGACCAACCGAAGTTGGTAAGAAGTGCTCCTTAGAAAGGAGGTGATCCAGCCGCACCTTCCGGTACGGCTACCTTGTTACGACTTCGTCCCAATCGCCAGTCCCACCTTCGACAGCTCCCTCCCACAAGGGGTTGGGCCACCGGCTTCGGGTGTTACCGACTTTCGTGACGTGACGGGCGGTGTGTACAAGGCCCGGGAACGTATTCACCGCAGCAATGCTGATCTGCGATTACTAGCGACTCCGACTTCATGGGGTCGAGTTGCAGACCCCAATCCGAACTGAGACCGGCTTTTTGAGATTCGCTCCACCTCACGGTATCGCAGCTCATTGTACCGGCCATTGTAGCACGTGTGCAGCCCAAGACATAAGGGGCATGATGACTTGACGTCGTCCCCACCTTCCTCCGAGTTGACCCCGGCGGTCTCCCGTGAGTCCCCAGCACCACAAGGGCCTGCTGGCAACACGGGACAAGGGTTGCGCTCGTTGCGGGACTTAACCCAACATCTCACGACACGAGCTGACGACAGCCATGCACCACCTGTACACCGACCACAAGGGGGCACTATCTCTAATGCTTTCCGGTGTATGTCAAGCCTTGGTAAGGTTCTTCGCGTTGCGTCGAATTAAGCCACATGCTCCGCCGCTTGTGCGGGCCCCCGTCAATTCCTTTGAGTTTTAGCCTTGCGGCCGTACTCCCCAGGCGGGGCACTTAATGCGTTAGCTGCGGCACGGACGACGTGGAATGTCGCCCACACCTAGTGCCCACCGTTTACGGCGTGGACTACCAGGGTATCTAATCCTGTTCGCTCCCCACGCTTTCGCTCCTCAGCGTCAGTATCGGCCCAGAGATCCGCCTTCGCCACCGGTGTTCCTCCTGATATCTGCGCATTTCACCGCTACACCAGGAATTCCGATCTCCCCTACCGAACTCTAGCCTGCCCGTATCGACTGCAGACCCGGGTTAAGCCCCGGGCTTTCACAACCGACGTGACAAGCCGCCTACGAGCTCTTTACGCCCAATAATTCCGGACAACGCTCGCGCCCTACGTATTACCGCGGCTGCTGGCACGTAGTTAGCCGGCGCTTCTTCTGCAGGTACCGTCACTTTCGCTTCTTCCCTGCTGAAAGAGGTTTACAACCCGAAGGCCGTCATCCCTCACGCGGCGTCGCTGCATCAGGCTTTCGCCCATTGTGCAATATTCCCCACTGCTGCCTCCCGTAGGAGTCTGGGCCGTGTCTCAGTCCCAGTGTGGCCGGTCGCCCTCTCAGGCCGGCTACCCGTCGTCGCCTTGGTGAGCCATTACCTCACCAACAAGCTGATAGGCCGCGGGCTCATCCTGCACCGCCGGAGCTTTCGAACCTCGCAGATGCCTGCGAGGGTCAGTATCCGGTATTAGACCCCGTTTCCAGGGCTTGTCCCAGAGTGCAGGGCAGATTGCCCACGTGTTACTCACCCGTTCGCCACTAATCCCCACCGAAGTGGTTCATCGTTCGACTTGCATGTGTTAAGCACGCCGCCAGCGTTCGTCCTGAGCCAGGATCAAACTCTCCGTGAATGTTTACCCGTAATCGGGTGCACACATCACGAGAGCGGAACATCGGGAGGAATAGTCCCGACGTTCACAGCGTCCTCGCTGTGTTTTTCTTCAAAGGAACCTCGACCATCCGAAACCGGATGGACGGAGTATCAACATATCTGGCGTTGACTTTTGGCACGCTGTTGAGTTCTCAAGGAACGGACGCTTCCTTTGTACTCACCCTCTCGGGCTTTCCTCCAGGCGCTTCCCTTCGGTCTTGCGTTTCCGACTCTATCAGATCCTTTTGGTTCCGATTCCCGGTCGGCGGGAGGTCGTTGAGCCTTTGACTTTCGCCTGTCGGCCTTTCGACATTCACTACGTTAACCGATTCCCCGGCCCAATTCATAATCGGGTCTGCGGCTTCGAATTCGGACATGCGAACATGCCGATGTCGACCCCGCTGAAGGGTGATCGTAGGTAGTGGGTTCGCTGCTTCCGGATGCGGGCTACTGCCCTGCCCGGCTCAAGCGGCTCGGGCTACGTTACGCAGGTTTCGGGAGCGAGTCAACTTCGACGCCGGCGGGGCACGTGGGCCCGGTACGGACTGACCGTCGGGTCGTCGGCGACCCAGTACCGCCAGGGATGTACGGCACCGTCGCCGGAGACTCCGGTACGCGGCCCGTTGCGCACCTGCTCCGGGTCGACGGGCGTGCCGTGCGCGATCCGCACCGGGGTGTCGCCGGCGGCGCAGGCGTCCGTCCCGTTGAGGGCGCGGTCGACGCCCAGGGCCGTGGCCAGCCGGGCCGGGCCTTTGGCGAGTTCCTTGTCGTTGCGCGCCGAGAGCCGGCGGGTTCGGGCGAGCTCCGCGCCCTCCACGATCTCGCCCGCGCGCAGCAGCACCGCGCTCGCCCGCCCCTCGGGGCCGCACACCAGGTTCATGCAGAACCACATGCCGTAGGTGAAGTAGACGTACACGTGGCCGGGCGCACCGAACATCACGTCGTTGCGTGGCGTGCGGCCGCGGTAGGCGTGCGAGCCGGGGTCGTTCTCTCCGTCGTAGGCCTCGACCTCGGTGAGGCGGAGGACGATCGGGCCGTCCGGGGTGTCGCGGACCAGGTGGCGGCCCAGGAGATCCGGGGCGACCTCGAGGACGGGGCGGGCGAAGAACTTCCTTGGCAGGGGCGTACGGTCGGGGCTCGCGATCATGCCGTCCGAGGGTACTGGAGGCGGGCCGGGCCACGGGCTGGTCAAGGGGACGTCGCGGTTGCCAGGGTGGGGCACACGGAACCGGCCGAGGCCGGATTGCGTTGTTAGGGATCGGAGTCCGGCGCACGACGTGCCTCGGGCCGGTGGATCAGGTGTGACCCGCTGAGGTCGCCTGGAGAGGGAGAGACATGGCGTTCAAGAAGCTGCTGGCGAGTCTGGGGGCCGGCGGGGCCTCGGTCGAGACGGTGCTGCACGAGGTCAACGTCGTTCCTGGGGGTGTCGTCCAGGGCGAGGTGCGGATCCAGGGCGGGTCCGTGAACCAGCAGGTCGAGGGACTGTCGGTCGGTCTTCAGGCCAAGGTCGAGGTGGAGAACGGCGACCAGGAGTACAAGCAGAACATCGAGTTCACGAAGCAGCAGCTGGGGGGTGCCTTCGAACTGCAGGCGGGTGCGGTGCACGCCGTGCAGTTCGGTCTCGAGATTCCCTGGGAGACGCCGGTCACGATGATCGACGGGCAGCAGCTGCGCGGGATGGACATCGGTGTGTCCACCGAGCTGGCGATCGCGCGGGCCGTCGACTCCGGTGACCTGGACCCGGTCAACGTGCACCCGCTGCCGGCGCAGAAGGCGATCCTGGACGCGTTCATCCAGCTGGGCTTCCGTTTCAAGACCGCGGACATGGAGCGCGGCCACATCCGGGGCACCCGGCAGAAGCTGCCCTTCTACCAGGAGATCGAGTTCTACCCGCCGTCGCAGTACCGCGGGCTGAACCAGGTGGAGCTGAGCTTCGTCGCCGACGAGCGGGCGATGGACGTCGTGCTGGAGATGGACAAGAAGCCGGGTCTGTTCAGCGAGGGCAGCGACACCTTCCGTTCCTTCCAGGTGGGGCTGAACGACTACCAGGGGACCGACTGGGCGGCATACCTCAACCAGTGGCTGTCGGAGGTCGGTTCCAAGCGCAACTGGTTCTAGGCTCGTCGTCGACCGAACGTCATCGATCAGGAGGTACCGAGGTGTCCGAGCTCAAGCGGCGGCCGCTCCCCCACGACTTCCATCCGCCCGTGCCGTCGTTCACGGTGGCGAGCGACGATGTGACGGAGGGGGCGGCGCTCAAGGACGCTCAGGTCCAGGCGGCGGGCAACACCTCGCCGCACCTGCGGTGGGAGGGTTTCCCTCCGGAGACCAAGAGCTTCGCCGTGACCTGCTACGACCCCGACGCCCCGACGGGCAGCGGGTTCTGGCACTGGGTGGTGTTCGACATCCCGGCCTCGGTGACCGAGCTGCCGGCCGGTGCGGGCAGCGGCGCGTTCGAGGGGCTGCCGGAGGGCGCCGTGCAGGCGCGCAACGACTACGGCAGCAAGGACTTCGGTGGTGCCGCGCCGCCGCCCGGGGACGGGCCGCACCGTTACGTGTTCACGGTGTACGCCGTGGACCAGGAGAAGCTGGGTCCGGACTCGGACGCCTCTCCGGCCGTGGTCGGCTTCAACCTTCGGTTCCACGCGATCGCGCGGGCCCAGCTGATCGGTGAGTACGAGGTGCCCGCGGGGTCCTGAGCCGTCCGCGCGGCCCCGGACGTTCACGGAACGTTTGCCCGCCCCTGGTCTTGGAATTGATCAGGGGCGGGCATTTTTTCTGCCGGGGTGCACGGGAGCCGCCTCCCGTGGCAGCAGCGGATATTGCGTTGTCCATCCCGGCGCGCCCGGCCAGAGTTGTTCCAGCCCGCCGAGGGGTGGGCCGGTGCACACGGGAGGTGGGCTGGTATGCGGGACACGCTGGTGCTGAACGCGAGCTTCGAGCCGCTGTCGACGGTGACGCTGAACCGAGCCGTCGTTCTGGTGCTGCAGGACAAGGCCGTCGTCGAGCAGGCCCACCCCGAACTGCGGATGCGGGGAGCCGCGGTCGACATACCGGCGCCTCGGGTGATCAGGCTCTGCCACTACGTGCGGGTGCCGTTCCGAAGACGAGCGCCATGGTCGAGGCGGGGGGTGCTCGTCCGGGACAGGCACCGCTGCGCGTACTGCGGCCGCAGGGCGACGACCGTGGACCACGTGGTGCCGCGGTCGCTGGGCGGGCAGGACACGTGGCTGAACACGGTGGCGTCGTGCGCGGAGGACAACCACCGCAAGGCGAACCGGACGCCGGAGCAGGCCGGGATGCCGTTGCTGCGGGAGCCGTACGAGCCGACGCCGGCCGACGCGATGCTGCTGGCGCTGGGCGCGGAGGAGTTCGACGCGTTGCCCGGGTGGCTGGTGTCGGCCGCGGCGTGACGGCTTCGCCGTAGGGCGTGAGTGAATAACCCGGCTGCGGGTCGTCTGTGGTTGCTCGCGCGGTTCCCCGCGCCCCTGAGGGGCGCGGGGAACCCGTTGTTTCTGCGTGCCTCAGTCGATGGAGGGCTTCTCGCGGCGTTCCTGGGCGGGGACGTTGGCGGTGGCGCCGTTGCCTCCGCCCATCGCGCCCAGGTTGCCCATGGCACCGGAGAGGCCCTTGAGGGCGTCGCCGATCTCGCTGGGGACGATCCAGAGCTTGTTGGCGTCGCCCTCGGCGATCTTCGGGAGCATCTGGAGGTACTGGTAGGAGAGCAGCTTCTGGTCCGGGTCACCGGCGTGGATGGCCTCGAAGACCGTGCGGACGGCCTGGGCCTCGCCCTCGGCGCGCAGGGCGGCGGCCTTGGCCTCACCTTCGGCGCGGAGGATCTGGGACTGCTTCTCGCCCTCGGCGCGCAGGATCTCGGACTGCCGGACGCCCTCGGCCTGGAGGATGGCGGCGCGCTTGTCACGGTCGGCGCGCATCTGCTTCTCCATCGAGTCCTGGATGGAGGTGGGCGGTTCGATGGCCTTGAGCTCGACGCGGTTGACGCGGATGCCCCACTTGCCGGTGGCCTCGTCGAGGACGCCGCGCAGGGCCGCGTTGATCTCCTCGCGGGAGGTGAGGGTGCGCTCCAGGTCCATGCCGCCGATGATGTTGCGCAGGGTGGTGACGGTGAGCTGCTCGATCGCCTGGATGTAGCTGGCGACCTCGTAGGTGGCGGCCCGGGCGTCGGTCACCTGGTAGTAGATGACGGTGTCGATGTTGACGACCAGGTTGTCCTGGGTGATCACCGGCTGCGGCGGGAAGGGGACGACCTGTTCGCGCAGGTCGATGCGGTTGCGGATGGTGTCGATGAACGGGACGACGATGTTGAGGCCCGCGTTGAGTGTCCGCGTGTAGCGGCCGAAGCGCTCGACGATGGCGGCGCTGGCCTGTGGGATGACTTGGATCGTCTTGATCAGGGCGATGAAGACCAACACCACCAGGATGATCAGGACGATGATGACCGGTTCCATCGTCGGTTCCCCGAACCCTTCTTAGCCTCGGCGCCTACGGCAGGTCGTGTGTGCCTGTGCACGGTCGTGCGGTTGTAGATCTTGCTGGTCGAGTCTGTCAGACCGCGGGGCCAACCGGGGCCGTCTTCGCACCGGTTGTGTCATGCGGGAGGTGCGGGATCACATGACGACCGCGGTGGCCCCCTCGATGTCCACGACGTCGACCTCCTGGCCGACGTCGTAGGAGCGGCCGGTGTCGAGGGCGCGGGCCGACCAGACCTCGCCCGCCAGTTTGATCCGGCCGCCGCTGCCGTCGACGCGTTCGAGGACGACGGCCTGTTTGCCCTTCAGGGCCTCGACGCCGGTGGCGTGTTCGGGCCGTTGGGACCGGTGTCTGCGGGCGATGGGGCGGACGAGGGCGATCAGCGCGGTCGAGACGACGGCGAAGACCACGACCTGGGCGACGGCTCCGCCGCCGAAGATGCCGGAGACCACCGCGGCGGCGACGGCGCCCACCGCGAGCATGCCGAGTTCGGGCATCGCGGTGATCACCAGCCCGATGCCGAGTGCCGCCGCGCCGATCAGCCACCACAGCCATGCGTCGATGTCCACACCGGTCATGGTAGAACCGCGCACCCACTCACGGACAGGGCGCCGATCCGGTCGAACGGGCCCGGGGGTCCTGGGTGTTGTGCCGCCGGGGCGGTGTTCAGCTCATCGGGAGGCCCTGGGCGGTCCAGCGGTCGCCGACCTGCTCCACGACGAGCGGGAGGCCGAAGCAGAGGGAGAGGTTGCGGCTGGTGAGTTCGAGTTCGAGGGGGCCGGCGGCGAGGACCTTGCCCTGACGGATCATCAGGACGTGGGTGAAGCCGGGGGCGATCTCCTCGACGTGGTGGGTGACCATGATCATGGAGGGGGCGATCGGGTCACGGGCGAGGCGGCCGAGGCGGCGCACCAGGTCCTCGCGGCCGCCGAGGTCGAGTCCGGCGGCGGGCTCGTCGAGGAGCAGCAGCTCGGGGTCGGTCATCAGGGCGCGGGCGATGAGGGTGCGCTTGCGCTCGCCCTCGGAGAGGGTGCCGAACTTTCGGTCGAGATACTCGGACATGCCGAGGCGGTCGAGGAAGGCGCGGGCGCGCTGCTCGTCGATGTCCTCGTACTCCTCCTGCCAGCCGGCGGTCATGCCGTAGGCGGCGGTGAGCACGGTCTGCAGGACCGTCTGCTTCTTGGGGAGTTTGTCGGCGAGGGCGATGCCGGCCACGCCGATGCGGGGGCGCAGCTCGAAGACGTCGGTGCCGGGGCGGCCGAGCGTCTCGCCGAGGATGGTGGCGGTGCCCTTGCTGGGGTAGAGGTAGCTGGACGCGATGTTGAGGAGGGTGGTCTTGCCGGCGCCGTTGGGGCCGAGGATGACCCAGCGTTCACCCTCCTTGACCGACCAGGAGACCTGCTCCACCAGAGCCCGGCCCTCACGGACCACGGATACGTCCTGAAGTTCCAGAACATCGCTCATGAGCGCCTTGTCTCCCCTTGCAGTGTGGCCGGTCTCGGCTGTCGCGTACGCCTTGTGGGTCGGTCCGCCGCACCCGTGGGCGCAGCCCATCATGAAATCTACGCCACTGGTCGACCCGGACATTCCATCGGTCCGGTTCTCGGGTGCTGTCTAGGGTGTACGCATGCTTTCGGAACCACGCTCCGGCCGTCTGGCCGCTTGGGGAAACGCCCTTCTCGCCGGGCTTGTCTCTCCGGACGACGCGGTGCTCGCCGTCGTCGGGGAGGACGCGGTGCACCGTGTCGAGGGGGTGCCCGGGGAGTCCGCGCCGGTGGGGCTGTCCCTGGCCCTGGGGCGGCTGCGGGCGCTCGGGGTGTCCGGGCTGCGGTTGGCGCTGCCGGCGCCGGGGCATCCGCTCGGACTGAGCGGGCCGCCGGAGTTCAACGCGCGGGCGCTGGAGGCCGAGGAGGCGGTGGTGTGCCAGGGGGCGGCCCTGGGGCTGGTGCCGGAGGTCACGGAGGCGGGGCCCGCGGGGGATGTGCACGTGGAGGTCGTCTGGCACTGTCTGCCGGTGCGGGAGGCGCCGCCGGCCGACGTGCCGTCGCTGGGTGAGGCGGAGCGGGAGCTCGCGGAGGCGCTGCGGGAGGCGACGGAGGCGCTGACGCGGCTGGACGTCGCCGGGTCGGGTCCGGTGGCGGAGGCCGCGATCGACGCGTACCGGGCGCGGGCCTCGGCGTCGCGGGGGCGGGACGTGCTGGCGCCGGGGTATCCGCCGCGCGCGGTGCGGGTGCTGGAGCTGGCGCAGCGGGTGGGTGCGCTGGTCTCGCTGGCGACGGTGAACGGGCACGGCGGCGCGATGAGCGCGTCGGAGATGTCGGCGCGGGCGCTGGCCCTGCGGCCGGTGGAGCGGACGGCCCGACGGGCGCAGGTGGCCGCGTACAACGCGTTCGTGGAGGAGCGGGGCGTGCGCTGACCGGCGCGGGGCGCGCTCTGTCGTGCCCGGCAGGACGCGGGGGTGCGGGCGTGCTCACCGGGGCCTGGGCGGCGCGGGGCGCACGTGGATCTGGGCGGTCCTGGTCGGCACGGGGCGCGCCGAACCGGCGCGGGACAGCGAGCGCGCGCCCGCCGAGCTGTGAGTCCGGGGCTGGGCGGCGCCGGGCGTCCTGAACCGGCGCGTGACAGCGCGGCCCCGTGCATCGGGGCCTAGGACGGCGCGGGGCGCACGGACTGGTGTGGGGCGGCGCGGGGCGCACCGAAGTGGTGTGGGGCGGCGTGGGCGCGCCGGGTCGGCGCGGGCTTGTCGGAGCCGGTTCCCCCTGCATGCGGGCGCGCGATGGCGCGCCTGGGCAGGCGAAAGCCCCGGCGCCCCGTGGGGCGGGCGGCCGGGGCTGTCGGCGGGCGGCGTCAGTGGTTGACGGCGACGTTGCCGAAGGCCGGGTTCAGGACGCCGATGACGTTGATGCTGTTGCCGGACACGTTGACCGGGACGTCGACCGGGACCTGGACGAGGTTGCCCGAGACGACGCCCGGGCTGCCCACGGCCTTGCCGTCGGCGTGGCTGCCCTCGGTGGCGGAGGCCATGCCCGCACCGGCGGCGAGCAGACCGCCGGCCACCATCGTCACGGCCGCTGCCTTCTTCAGGTTCTTCACTTTCCGAGCCCTCCTTGGGACGACCGCGGCACGCGCCGCGGTCCGCCCTGGGAAACGCGCGGCACCGGCAAGGGATACGGGGCCCGCGGGGCATTCCCCCTACGGTATGAATCTCTCACCGGAGGGGAACCCTCCGGCATGGCGGCGGTCGTTCGTCGGAGATCACCCGCTGAGACCGTGCCGTACCGCCCACAGCGCGGCCTGGGTGCGGTCCGCCAGGTCGAGCTTCATCAGGATGTTCGACACGTGCGTCTTCACCGTCTTCTCGGAGAGCACGAGGGCGCGGGCGATCTCCCGGTTGGCACGCCCGTCCGCGATCAGCCCGAGCACTTCGCGCTCCCGCTCGGTGAGGGACCCGGCGCGCCCGGCGCCGGGGGCGTTCTCCTCCTGGGAGAGCAGCGCGCCCGCCACCTCCGCCTGCAGCAGGACGTGCCCGGCGTGCACGGAGCGGATGGCGCCGGCGAGCGCGTCGGGGTCGATGTCCTTGTAGACGTAGCCGGCGGCGCCCGCGCGCAGGGCGGGGATCACCGTGCGCTGCTCGGTGAAGCTGGTGACGATCAGCACCCGGGCCCGGTGGTCGAGCTCGCGCAGCCGGCGCAGCGCCTCCACGCCGTCCATGCCCGGCATCCTGACGTCCATGAGGATGACGTCGGGCTGGAGCTCGGCGGCCAGGGCGACCCCTTCCGCGCCGTCGGCTGCCTCGCCGACGACCTCGATGTCGTCCTGCACCTCGAGGAAGGTGCGCAGCCCTCTGCGTACCACCTGGTGGTCGTCGACCAGCAGCACCTTGATCGTGTCAGCCACCGGGGACCTCCAGCTCGATGGTGGTGCCCTTGCCGGGCGCCGATTCCACGGTCAGCCTGCCGCCGACCCCGCTCGCCCGGTCCCGCATGGAGACCAGGCCCAGATGGCGGCCCGCGCGGCGCACGGCGTGCGGGTCGAAGCCGCCGCCGTCGTCGCCGACCCGCAGGACCGCCCCGCTGCCGCGCCGCTCCAGGGTCACGTCGACGTGCTCGCCGCCGGAGTGGCGCAGGGCGTTGTGCAGCGCTTCCTGGGCGACCCGCAGCACCGCCTCCTCCTGGGCGGCGGGCAGGGCGCGCACCAAGTGGCCCGTGAAGGTGACGCGGGCGCTGTGCGCGCGGTCGAGGACCTGGATCTGGGTGCGCAGGGTGGCGACCAGTCCGTCCTCGTCGAGGGCGGCGGGGCGCAGTTCGACGACCGCGGCGCGCAGTTCGTCGGCGGCCTCGGCGGCCAGCACCGCCACCTGCTGGAGTTCGCCCTTGGCGCGGGCCGGGTCGCGGTCCACGAGGCGGGCGGCGGCCTGGGCGGTGAGCCGCAGGGAGAACAGCTTCTGGCTGACCGCGTCGTGGAGCTCGTGGGCCAGCCGGGAGCGTTCCTCGGCGATGGTCAGCTCGCGGCTGCGTTCGTAGAGGCGGGCGTTGGTGAGGGCGATCGCGGCGTGCTGGGCGAGGATGCCGAGGAGTTCCTCGTCGTCCTCGGTGAAGCCGCAGGTGCCTTCCGGCTTGGGACACCTCTTGTTGGCGAGGAACAGGGCGCCGAGCACCTCGTCGCCGTCGCGCACGGGCAGCCCGAGGAAGTCGACCAGGTCGGGATGGGCGCCGGGCCAGCCCCCGAAGCGGGGGTCGCGGCGGACGTCGGCGAGGCGCTGCGGGGCGGCGTCGTCCAGCATCGCGGCGAGGACGCCGTGCCGGCGCGGCAGGGGGCCGATGGCCTTCCACTGCTCGTCGCTGACGCCGTCCACCACGAACTGGGCGAAGCCCCCGTGGTCGTCGGGCACGCCGAGCGCGGCGTACTGGGCGTCGAGGAGTTCGCGGGCGGAGGCGACGATCGTCTTGAGGACGTCGCGCACCTCCAGGTGCCTGCTCATGGCCAGCATCGCGGAACTCACCGCGGCGAGGCCGGACCGGGGGCCGTGGCTCATGTCCTCACGGTACCGGCGGCCCCCGGCCGGGCGGATCGGTCCGGTGTCCGCCCGGGGCCGGACGGTGGTCCTAGGTCCTCGGTCGCGGGTCCCGCGCGGGTGACCTAGGGCCCGGGGTCCCGGCGTGCCGTCGTAGGGCGAAGGGACCCGGTCCACTGCGTCCCGCGCCCGAGGCGGTGGCCCGGGGCGGGTTCCTACGTTGATCGCACACCGATCGGGCGACGACGACGAGGGGACGGCTGCCATGCCGGTTGCGATCATCACAGGGGCTTCGAAGGGGCTCGGACGGGCGCTGGCCCAAGGGCTGGCGGCGCGGGGCTGGAATCTGGTGCTCGACGCACGAGGGCCGGACCGCCTGGCCGAGGCGGCCGTGCTGGTGTCGGCGCACGCCACACGCGTGACGGCGCTGCCCGGGGACGTGACGGACCCCGCGCACCGCGCGGAGCTGGTGGCGGCGGCCTGGCGGCTGGGCGGGGTGGACCTGGTGGTGCACAACGCGAGCGCGCTGGGCGCCGAGCCGCTGGTGCGGCTGGAGGAGCTGCCGCTGGAAGGGCTGCGGCGGGCGCTGGAGGTGAACCTGGTGGCGGCGCTGGGCCTGGTGCAGGAGGCGCTGCCGATGCTGCGGACCGCCGAGGCGGGCGCGGTGCTCGTGGTGAGCTCGGACGCCGCGGCGGAGGCGTACCCGGCCTGGGGCGGGTACGGGGCGTCCAAGGCGGCGCTGGACCAGCTGGCTGCGGTGCTGGCGGTGGAGGAGCCGGGGCTGCGGGTCTGGGCGGTCGACCCCGGGGACATGGAGACCGACCTGTACGCGGCGGCCGTGCCGGACGACGACGGTCCGCGGCCGGACCCGGCCGGGGTGGTGCCCGCCTTCGTGCGGCTGCTGGACGAGCGGCCGGCCAGTGGCCGCTACGGTCCTCCGGCGCTGCTGGAGGGGGAGCGGTGACGCTGACGTTCCGGGTGCCGGAGGAGCTGTCCGCGCGGGTGCCGGCGGAGCGGCGCGGGCCGGGGCGGGACCGGGACTCGGTGCGGCTGCTGGTGTCGCGGGGCACCGAGGTGGCGCACCACGCGTTCACGGAGCTGCCGCGGCTGCTGCGGGAGGGGGACCTGCTGGTGGTGAACACCTCGCCGACGCTGGCGGCGGCGGTCGACGGCCGGTTCGGGGACGCGCGCGTGGTGGTGCACTTCTCCACGCGGGGGGACGACGGACGCTGGGCGGTCGAACTGAGGGAGCCGGACGGCCGGGGCACCACGCGCGTGCGCGCGGGCACGCGTGCGGGTACGGAGGTGAGGCTCGCCGGGGGCGCGCGGCTGGTGCCGGAGGAGCCGCTGGACGCGGGGGCGCCGCGGCTGTGGTGGGCGCGGGTGTCGCGGGACGTGCCGGGGCTGCTGCGGGAGCACGGGCGGCCGATCCGGTACGCGTACACGGAGCGGGACCAGCCGCTGTCGGCGTACCAGACGGTGTTCGCGCTGCCGTCGGGGGACGGTTCGGGGAGCGCGGAGATGCCGAGCGCGGGGCGTCCGTTCACGGGGCGGACGGTGACGGAGCTGGTGAGCCGGGGGGTGCGGTTCGCGCCGGTCAGGCTGGACACGGGGGTGGCGTCGGGCGAGGTGCACGAGCCGCCGTACCCGGAGCGGTTCGCGGTGCCGGAGGCGTCTGCGTCACTGATCGGCGCGGTGCGGGCGGACGGAGGGCGGGTGATCGCGGTGGGGACGACGGCGGTGCGTGCGGTGGAGTCGGCGGCCGGACCGGACGGCGTGGTGCGGGCCCGCGCGGGCTGGACGGACCTGGTGGTCACCCCCGAGCGCGGGGTGCGGGTGGTGGACGGGCTGCTGACCGGCCTGCACGAGCCGGAGGCCTCGCACCTGCTGATGCTGGAGGCGGTGGCGGGGAGGGAGGCGGTCGGGCAGGGCTACGAGGAGGCGCTGCGCGGGCGCTACCTGTGGCACGAGTTCGGTGACGTGCATCTGCTGCTGCCGTTCTGACCGCCGCCGAGACCCCCTCACCCACCGCATTGCTCCAGCAACAAACCGTGAGAGCTGAGCGGGACCTGTGTGAGGCCGGGCATAGGGTGCACATCACGTACGAAGAGGAGTAGGAGAGACATACCGCCCACATGAACGGGGCGAACAGTCCTCTCTGCCCCGTTTCCTACCCCCCTGATCCACTACCCGGCTTCGTAGGTCACATCTTTGCCCCGCCATTTTGCGGCCGCTAAGAATGGCCTCGTCGCTCAGCGCCGTGGGTTCTCCCCCGCGGCGTTCGTGTGCCGAAGGAGCACCCGTCCGCACCGGACATCGAGCGACCTCCGCGCTATTCGAAGAGGTCCGTTCCGCATGCCCAAGCACATCCTCACCCGTGGTCATAGTCGTGCCCTGACCCGTCACCACAAGATCGCCGCCGCGGGCGTCGCCGCCCTCGGTGCCGCCGCCATCGGCTTCTCCGCGATCCCGAGCAACGCCTCGACGACGACCACGAGCGAGGCCGCCGCCGCTCCCACGGCGAAGGTCGCGTACAGCACCCAGCAGATCCAGGGCGTCAAGGCCGACGTCACCGACCAGCTCGCCGGCGCCAGCGTGAAGGCCGAGCAGATCGCGGCGAAGAAGCAGGCCGCGGCCGAGGCCGTCGCCAAGAAGAAGGCCGCCGCCGAGGCCAAGGCCGCGAAGGCGCGCGAGGCGAAGAAGGCCGCGAGCCGCTCCGCCCAGCGCGCCGAGGTGAAGAAGGCCGCCCCCAAGTCGTACGGCAACAACCTGGACGGTTGGATCCGCGAAGCCATGTCCATCATGAAGAAGCACGGCATCCCCGGCTCCTACGAGGGCATCCACCGCAACATCATGCGGGAGTCCTCCGGCAACCCGAAGGCGATCAACCTCTGGGACATCAACGCCCAGAACGGCATCCCCTCCAAGGGGCTGCTGCAGGTGATCCCGCCCACCTTCGACGCGTACCACGTCAAGGGCACGCCGAAGAACATCTACGACCCGGTCGCCAACATCGTCGCCGCCTGCAACTACGCGGCGGACAAGTACGGCACCATGGACAACGTCGACAGCGCGTACTGAGAGGTCGGCGCGGACCTCTCCTGCCGCACACGGACGCCGAAGGGCGGCACCCTCCTGACGGGGTGCCGCCCTTCGGGGTGGTACGGCGGGACTACTTGCGCATGACCTCGGGCTCATGGCGGCGCAGGAAGCGCGCCACGAAGAAGCCGCAGATCACACCGAGGACGAGCAGCGCGCCCATGTCCATCGCCCAGGCGCCGGCCGTGTGCTCCCACAGCGGGTCGGTGTCGCCCGCGGTCTCCGGCGGGCTGATCTTGTTGAAGTCCAGCGTGGCGCCCGACGCGGCCACCGCCCAGCGCGACGGCATCAGGAACGAGAACTGGTTCACGCCGATCGAGCCGTGCAGGGTGAACAGGCAGCCGGTGAACACGACCTGGATGATCGCGAACATCACCAGCAGCGGCATGGTCTTCTCGGCGGTCTTCACCAGCGAGGAGATGATCAGGCCGAACATCATCGAGGTGAAGCCGAGCGCCATGATCGGCACCGAGAGCTCCAGCAGCGTGAACTTCCCGAAGACCAGACCCTCCTCCGGGATCTCCCGGCTGGAGAAGCCGATCACGCCGACCAGGAGGCCCTGGAGCACCGTGATCATGCCGAGCACGAACACCTTGGACATCAGGTACGCCGAGCGGGACAGGCCGGTGGCGCGCTCCCGCTCGTAGATGACCCGTTCCTTGATCAGCTCACGCACGGAGTTGGCGGCTCCGGCGAAACAGGCGCCGACCGCGAGGATCAGCAGCACCGTGGTCGCCGTGCCGTTCGGGATGATCCGGCCGCTCTGGTTGGGCGGGTTGGGCAGCAGGCCCTTGTCCGCGTCGATGAGCAGGCTCACCGCGCCGAGCACGGCGGGCAGGATCACCATCAGGGCGAGGAAGCCCTTGTCGGAGACGATCACCGAGACGTAGCGGCGCACCAGGGTGGAGAACTGCGACAGCCAGCCCTGCGGCTTGGGCGGCTTCATCGCCTGCATCGCCGGGACCGCTACGGACTGCGGGGCGACCGCGTCGATGTCCGCCGCGTACATCTGGTAGTGCTGCGAGCCCTTCCAGCGGCCCGCCCAGTCGTAGTCGCGGTAGTTCTCGAAGGCGGAGAAGACGTCGGCCCAGGTGTCGTAGCCGAAGAAGTTCAGCGCCTCCTCGGGCGGGCCGAAGTAAGCGACCGAACCGCCCGGCGCCATCACCAGCAGCTTGTCGCAGATGGCGAGCTCGGCCACCGAGTGGGTCACCACGAGGACGGTGCGGCCGTCGTCGGCCAGTCCGCGCAGCAGCTGCATGACGTCGCGGTCCATGCCCGGGTCGAGGCCGGAGGTCGGCTCGTCCAGGAAGATCAACGACGGCTTGGTGAGCAGCTCCAGTGCCACGGACACGCGCTTGCGCTGACCACCGGACAGGGACGTGACCTTCTTGTCCTTGTGGATGTCCAACTTCAGCTCGCGCAGCACTTCGTCGATGCGGGCCTCGCGCTCGGCCGCCGTGGTGTCGGCGGGAAACCGCAGCTTGGCCGCGTACTTCAGGGCCCGCTTGACGGTCAGCTCCTTGTGCAGGATGTCGTCCTGCGGGACCAGACCGATGCGCTGGCGCAGCTCGGCGAACTGCTTGTAGAGGTCGCGGTTGTCGTACAGCACCTCGCCCTGGTTGGCGGGGCGGTAGCCGGTGAGCGCCTTGAGCAGCGTCGACTTGCCGGAACCGGAGGGGCCGATGACCGCGATCAGCGACTTCTCGGGCACGCCGAAGGAGACGTCCTTGAGGATCTGCTTGCCGCCGTCGACCTCGACTGTCAGGTGGCGCGCGGAGAAGGACACCTCACCGGTGTCGACGAACTCCTCGAGCCGGTCGCCGACGATCCGGAACGTGGAGTGGCCGACGCCGACGATGTCGGTCGGGCCGAGCAGCTGCGAGCCGCCCTTGGCGATCGGCTGGCCGTTGACGTAAGTGCCGTTGTGCGAGCCGAGGTCGCGGATCTCCATGCGCCCGTCGGGCGTCGAGTGGAACTCCGCGTGGTTGCGGGAGACCTGGAGGTCCGAGACGACCAGGTCGTTCTCCAGGGCACGGCCGATGCGCATCACGCGGCCGAGCGAGAACTGATGGAACGTGGTGGGGCTGCGGTCGCCGTAGACCGGCGGCGCCCCCGCGCCACCACCGGGTCCCTGCTGCTGCGGGATCTGCGGCGCCGCCTGCTGCGGCTGCTGCCAGCCGGGGTGCCCTGCGCCCGGCTGCTGCACGGGCGGCTGCTGGGCCTGCTGTGCCCAGCCGGCGTTCGCGCCCTGGGCCGCGTACGGCTGTTGCGGCTGGGCCTGCGGTGCGGCGCCGACGCCGGACAGCGTCACGCGCGGCCCGTCGTTCGCGTTGCCCAGGTTCAGCACCGTGTCGGCGCCGAACTCCAGGTGGTGGATCCGCTGCCCCTGCACGAACGTGCCGTTGGTGCTGCCGTGGTCCTCGATCACCCAACTGCGGCCGTTGTGACGGATCGTGGCGTGACGCCACGACACTCTGGCGTCGTCCAGCACGACGTCGCCCTGTGGATCGCGTCCCAGGGTGTAGGCCTTGGACGGATCGAGCGTCCAGGTCCGTCCGTTTGATTCCAGTACGAGTTCCGGCACTCCATGCCCCACTGAGTTGTCCCCCGAATTTCCCCCGTCGCAGGGAGTCTAGGGATGTCGAACATCGGGGGGAACTATTTCAGGCTCGGCCCTCCGACCGGAAGTCGGCCCTTGTCACGACCGCGCGACAAGGTGTCCACGGCCTTGTCCGGCGGGGGGTTGAAACCGGACCGGAGAGTGGTAAACCACGCGAGGGGGACAGGGGCGGCCCGACGGGCCGTGCCGCGGATCGGGGGGGCTGCCATGAGTGCTGTCAGGGGTGCCGCGGCGGCGGGGCGTGACACCGGCCTGCCGTGGGCGGACGTGGTGATGTCCGCGGTCGCCGCGGTGAGCTGGGCGCTGATCGGGATGGCGGGGACGGCGGCACTGGGTCTGCGTCTGCTGGACGCGGACGCGGCCGGGTCCCTGGCGCCGACGACCGCGGCGGTGGTGGCGCTGGCGGCGGGCGGTTCGGTGACACCCTCGGGTGACGTGTCGGCGTTCGGGCTGTCCGGTGTGGAGGCCGGGACGGCCATCGACCTCGCGCCGCTGGGTGTGGGGCTGGTGGGGGCGCTGCTGCTGTCCTTCTTCTTCCTGCGGTCCTTGCGGGCACAGGGAGTTGTGGTCCCGGGCCGTGAACTCCTCGCGCGCGCGGGCGCGGTGGTGGCGCTGTTCGCCGCTGCGGCGGGCGGACTGGCGTGGGCGGGCCACGACGTGATCACCATCGACGGGAGCGCGCTCGGCCTGGACGACCTGCCGGGCCGGGGCGGCGGCGGCCTGGACGTCCCGGGACTGGGTGACATCGAGGGGCTGCTGCCCGACCGGGTGGGCGACCTGGTCGACGCGCAGGCCGCCGTGGGGTTCACCGTCGACACCGTGCCGACGCTGCTGGGCGGGCTCGGCTGGTCCGCCGGTGTGCTGCTGATCGCGCTGCTGGCGTCCCGCCGCACCCCGCTGCCGCGTGGCTGGGACGTCGTGCACCGGGTGGTGCGGCCGGCCGTCTCGGCGGTCGTCGCGGTGCTGCTGGTGGCGGTCGCGGCGGGGGCCGCCGCCGCGGGGTACGCGGCGATCGGTGACGACCACCCCCGGCGGATCGCCGGGGCCGCTCTGCTGGGGGCGCCGAACGGGGTGTGGCTCGGGGTGCCGGTCGGGCTGTTCGTGCCGTGGGACGCCCGGGCGGACGGGGCGCTGCTGGGTGCGCTGCCCCACCCCGTGGACGATCTGCTGCGGACGGGGTCCGAGCAGCCCCTCACGCTGGGGCGGCTGGCCGAGCTGGACGGGCGGGTGTGGCTGCTGGGGGTGGCCGCCACGCTGATGATGCTGCTCGCGGGGGTGCTGACGGCGGTACGGACGCCGGTGCCCACGTCGGCGTCCGCCCTGGTTCCGTCGGAGCGGCGGGCGGGGGCGGCCGGGTTCGCGGGACGCTGCGCGGCGGCGCTGGGCGTCGCCACGGCGGTGGCCCTGCCGCTGCTGGTGTGGCTCACGGAGGTGTCCGCGAACGCCTCGCTGTCGGTCCTCGGCTTCGACGCGTTGGACGCCGGCCTGGAGCTGCGCGGTCACCTGGGGGCGGCGGCGCCGCTCGGGGCGCTGTGGGGCGCGGGGGCGGGCGCGGCGGGCGCGCTGCTGGCGTGGGCGAGCGGGACGGCGGGGGTGCGTGCGGCGGCTGCGGCACGGGGTGCCGGGAACGGGGGTGGGGGCGGATTCGTACCGTCGGCCGCGGGGCCGTACGAGCCGGGGGCGCCGTACCGTGCGCCCAACCCGGACACCAATCCCTACCTGCGGCTGCCGGGCGGGCGGTCGGGGGGGGGAACCGTCGGGGCCGGGCGGGCGGTCGGGTGGGGCGAGCCGACAGGACCGGGCCGGGGTCGGGGGCGGGCGAGCCCGAGGACGTGGTGCCCGGGAGCGGGCGGGACGGTGCCGGTGGCGAGTTGCCGGGACGGGACACCCCACGGTCGCCGGGGGCGGGTGAGGGCGGCGGGGCTGATGACCTGTCCGCGGCGTCGACCGTCATCGGCCCCGCCCCGCCGCCGCGCCGGGGAGGCCGGCGCCTGTGGCCGGACGAGGTTCCGCCCCTCCCCCGCCTCCGACCCCACCGCCACGGCCACGGCGCCCGGGCGCACAGGGAGCGGGCCACCGCGACCCGGACGGCCACGAACGGCGCGGAGGGGCGGGGACGGCAGGGGCCGGGCAGGCAGTAGGGCCGCCAGGCAGGCAGTAGGGCCGGTCGGGCGGCGGGACCCGGCAGACGGCAGGGCCGGTCGGGCGGCGGGGCCGGGAAGACGGTAGGGCCGGCAGGCGGTGGGACCGGCGGGCGCTGGGCCAGCAGGCGGGAGGGCCAAGCCCGCCTGACCTGGGCGGGTCGGGACCGGAGCCGTGCGGAGGCGTACCGGCCGGGGGCCGTCCCTGGGGCAGAACAGGCTGGGGCTGGGGGCCGTCCCTCCGGCACGCCAGGCCGGGACCAGCGCCGCGCGGCGGCGTACCGCCCCGGGGGCGTGCCGTGGGCGGTTCGGGATCGGGGTCCTGCGTGGGCACACCGCCTGGGGCCGTTCCTCTGGCGGGCCCGAACCGGAGTCGTGCGGGGGCACACCGCCCGGAGGCCGTCCCCCGGCGGGCCGGGACCGGCGCCGAGCGGAGGCGCACCGCCCGGAGGCCGTCCCCCGGTCGGGACGGGACGGGAGCGGTCGAAGGCGTGTCCGGGTGGCGGACCTCGAAGGCGCGGGGCACCGCCTGCCGGATACGGTAAGAGCACCATGAGCGCATCGCAGACCACCGACGTTCCCACCCTCCTGGTCAAGATCTTCGGCAAGGACCGGCCGGGCCTCACCGCCGGGCTCTTCGACACTCTCGCCGCCTACTCCGTCGACGTGGTCGACATCGAGCAGGTCGTCACCCGCGGTCGCATCGTGCTCTGCGCGCTCGTGACCCAGCCCCCCGCCGGGGTGGAGGGGGACCTGCGGGCGACCGTCCACAGCTGGGCGGAGTCGATGAAGATGCAGGCCGAGATCATCTCCGGCATGGGCGACAACCTCCCGCGCGGCCTCGGCCGCTCCCTCGTCACCGTGCTGGGGCACCCCCTCACCTCGGAGGCGGCGGCGTCGATCGCCGCCCGGATCACCAAGGCCGGCGGCAACATCGACCGCATCTTCCGGCTCGCCAAGTACCCGGTGACCGCCGTGGAGTTCGCGGTGTCCGGCGTGGAGACGGAGGCGCTGCGCACGGCGCTGGTGACGGACGCGGCCCGGTTCGGGGTCGACATAGCCGTGGTCGCGGCGGGGCTGTACCGCAGGGCGCAGCGCCTGGTGGTCATGGACGTGGACTCCACCCTGATCCAGGACGAGGTGATCGAGCTCTTCGCCGCGCACGCCGGCTGCGAGGACCAGGTCGCCGAGGTGACGGCCGCCGCGATGCGCGGGGAGCTGGACTTCGAGCAGTCGCTGCACGCGCGCGTGGCGCTGCTGGAGGGGCTGGACGCCTCCGTGGTGGACAAGGTGCGCAGCGAGGTGCGGCTGACGCCGGGTGCCCGCACCCTGATCCGCACGCTCAAGCGGCTCGGCTACCAGGTGGGGGTGGTCTCGGGCGGCTTCACCCAGGTCACCGACGACCTCAAGGAGCGGCTGGGCCTGGACTTCGCCCAGGCGAACACACTGGAGATCGTCGACGGGAAGCTCACCGGCCGGGTGACCGGCGAGATCGTGGACCGGGCCGGCAAGGCCCGGCTGCTGCGCCGGTTCGCGGCCGAGGCGGGGGTGCCGCTGTCGCAGACGGTCGCGATCGGTGACGGGGCGAACGACCTCGACATGCTGAACGCCGCGGGTCTCGGTGTCGCCTTCAACGCCAAGCCGGTGGTGCGCCAGGCCGCCCACACCGCGGTGAACGTCCCGTTCCTCGACACCGTCCTCTACCTGCTCGGCATCACGCGGGAAGAGGTCGAGGCCGCCGACACGCTCGCGGGCGACTGACCCGCGCGGAACGGCCGCGACGACGAGCGGGCCCGGCGCCGACGGATGTCGGTGCCGGGCCCCTGTCGTGCCGCGCGGGTCACCCGGCGGATCGCGCCGGGTGCGTCAGGCGGAGGTCACTCGGTCGGTGCCCAGTAGTCGACCAGCGTGGCGGTACCGGGTTCCAGGGACTTCCAGGGGCCGGTGAAAGTGAGCGTGGAGAAGGCGGCGGCCGGGTAGCCGCGGCGCGTCATGCGCTCACGGGCGTCACCCTCGGAGGCGCCGGCCAGGATGTCGGCCAGGCCCTGGACGCCCGGGTTGTGGCCGATCAGCAGGATGTTCTGCGCGTCGTCGGGGGTCTCGTTGAGCAGGGCGATCAGCTCGCCGGGCGAGGCTTCGTAGATCCGCTCCTCGTAGACGGTTTTCGGCCGCTTCGGGAACTCGTGGACCGCGAGCTTCCAGGTCTCGCGGGTGCGGACCGCCGTGGAGCACAGGGCCAGATCGAAGGCGACGCCGGTGTCGGCGAGCTTGCGGCCGGCCGCTGCGGCGTCCAGGCGCCCTCGCTCGGCGAGGGGGCGCTCATGGTCGGCCACCGGAGGCCAGTCGGCTTTCGCATGCCGGAAAAGGACAATCCTGCGGGGTTCTGCGACGCTCATGGGACCCAGCTTCGCACGAAACAGGCCACGAGGCGCAGGGAGTTGACCGGCGCCCGGGCGCGTTCAGCGGGCTATGAGCTGCTGCGCCCGCTCGACGAGGTGGGTGAGCGCGGGATCACCGGCGGTGGCGTGGGCCTCGGAGGGGTTGAGGACCAGGGTGAGCAGGGCGACGAAGGCGAGAGCGGGGAGGGCCAGGGCCCACCACGGCAGCCGGGTGGCGGCACCTGCCCGGGGGGCCGGGACGGGCCGGGAGTGCGTGCGCGCCGACATGGGGGGCCTCCGCTCTTCGAGTGGTCCGTGGCGCGCCGGTCGCGGCCACATCTCGAAGGTACGGATCGCCGGGGCGTCAACCCATCCGGTGATCCACCCACTTGACCCTGAGCCTGGCCCCCTAGGGGACGGGGGTGCCAGCACCACCACGGCCCGGAGGAAAGCCCTCGGGGCCGGTCGTCAGGGGGGCGGAGCGGTCGTCAGGGGGCCAGCACGGTCGCGATCACTCCGATGACGACGAAGATGGCGAAGAACGCGCCGAAGACGAGCAGCATCTTCTTCTGGCCGTTCTGCGGGTTCGGGTCGAGGACTGGCATGGGGCAAGTCTCGCACCCCTCCCGTCCCGCAGCGGCCACGGGGTGCCACGACGGGCGTGGCGGACGGGCGCGGCGGACGTGGCGGACGGTCGCGGCGCGGCGGTCACGGCGGACCGTGGCGGGCCGGCCTTGACGGCACGAAGCGAGGAAGCCCCCCTCAGGCCGCCGCCTCGTCCTCCACCGTACGGTCGCGGCCCGCGAACACGCCGACGATCACCTGCGGCACCATCAGTCCCGCCATCAGCGCGATCGGCAGCCCCCAGCCGCCGCTGTGCTGGTAGAGCACGCCCACCAGGAGGGGTCCGGGGATGGAGATCAGGTAGCCGGTGCTCTGCGCGAAGGCCGACAGCTGGGCCACGCCCGCGCCCGTCCTGGCCCGCATCCCGACCATGGTCAGCGCCAGCGGGAACGCGCAGTTGGCTATGCCGATCAGCACGGCCCAGGCCAGGGCGCCGCCGGCCGGGGCGAGGTAGAGGCCCGCGTAGCCGGCCAGGCCGCTCACGCCCAGCGCGACCACGATGGGGCCCTGGTGGGGCAGCCGGGTGGCCAGGCGCGGTATGACGAAGGCCAGCGGCACGCCCATCACCATGGTGATCGCCAGCAGCAGCCCCGCCCGGCCCGCGGGGACGCCGGCGTCGCGGAAGATCTGCGCCATCCACCCCATGCTGATGTAGGCGGCGGTGGCCTGGAGCCCGAAGAAGACTGCCAGCGCCCAGGCGGTGCGGCTGCGGGTGATCCGCAGGACGGGTGCCGCGGCGGGCGCCTGCCCGGCGGACTCGCCCCGCGGCGGCCCGTCCCGCTTGTCCCGCTCCGGCGCCTCCTCCCCCGGCGTCCCGCCCCGTGGGCGTACGAACGCGAGCCACGGCAGGACGGCGGCCGCCGCCAGGGCCGCCCACACGGCGAGACCGGCCCGCCAGCTCCCGCCCATGGCGCTGGTGAGCGGCACGGTCACGGCCGCGGCCGTGGCGGTGCCCAGGGCGAGGGCCATGGAGTACAGGCCGGTCATGGTGCCGACCCGGTCGGGGAACCAGCGCTTGACGATGACCGGCATCAGCACGTTGCTCACCGCGATGCCGGCGAGTGCGAGGCCGCTGGCCACGAGGAAGGCGGCGGTGTTGCCGACGAGCGGCCGGACCAGCAGGCCGGTGCCGATGGCGGCCATGCCGGCGCACACCACCGCGCCCGGGCCGAAGCGGCGGGACAGGCGGGGCGCGACGGAGCCGAAGATGGCGAAGCACAGGGCGGGCAGGGAGGTGAGCAGGCCGGCCACGCTGCCGCTCATGCCGAGTCCGTCGCGCACCTCCTCGAGCAGCGCGCCGAAGCTGGTGATGGCGGGGCGCAGGTTCAGGGCGGCGAGCACGATGCCGACGACGAGCAGCCGGGTCCGCCACGCGCGCGGGGTGGCACCGGGGCGTGCCGGGGGGACGGACGCGGCGGACGTACCGGAGGCAGCGGTGGACGGGAGGGTCCGGGCCTCCTCGCCAGTCATACGAGTCATGCGCCCATCATAGAATCATGGGATGATTGGTTGTCCATGTGGCGGTCGCCGTACGAGGCCCCAGCCGTGCGAAGGTGTGTCATGCCTCTGAGCCATCCGCGCCGTTCGGCGCTGTCCGAACAGGTCATCGCCGCCCTGCGGGCCCAGATCACCTCGGGCGAGTGGCCGGTCGGCTCGCGCATCCCCACCGAGCCGGAGCTCGTGGAGCGGCTGGGGGTCGCCCGGAACACGGTCCGCGAGGCGGTGCGCGCGCTGGCGCACAACGGCCTGCTGGACATCCGCCAGGGCTCGGGCACCTACGTGGCGGCCACCAGTGAACTGGCCGGCGTGATGCACCGCCGGTTCGCCGACGCCGACCCCCGGCACATCGCCGAACTTCGCTCCACCCTGGAGTCCTCGGCGGCGCGGCTGGCCGCCCGGCGGCGCACGGAGAAGGACCTCAAGCAGCTCGACGCCCTGCTGCTGCGCCGCGAGGAGGCCTGGGGGTCGGGCGACGCGGAGGCGTTCGTGACGGCGGACGCGACGTTTCACCTGGCCGTCGTGGCCGCCTCGCACAACGACGTGATGACCGCGCTGTACGCGGACCTGGTCGAGGTGCTGCGGGACTGGCTGCGTGACGACGTGGGCGGCGACATGACGCCGGAGACGCACATGGACCACAGCCGTCTGGTGGACGCGATCCGCGCGGGCGACGAGGCGACGGCGTCCGAGGAGGCCGCCGGCTACCCGATGGTGTGCAAGCCCGGACGGCTCACGGCTCCCGCGCGTGACTGACCCACGCCGAGTCCACGTCGCTCCAGCAGCGGCCGGTCAGCAGCACCCTCCGCGCGGGCCCGACGGCCACCGGTGAGCTGTCGCCGTCCAGGTCCCACCAGCGGGCGCACTCGACGTGCAGGGCGACCCGGTCGATGCCGGGATAGGGGTTGTGGCAGTGGGCGGTCACCCGGGAGCCGTCGATCCGGACCCGGCAGGCGGCCCCGAACGGCTCCTCAGGGGCGGCCTCCCGAGGCTGCACGCGCGCGTGCGGCATCGCCTCGTACGGCAGGAACAGGACGAGCGCGACGGCAGCGGTCGCGGAGGCCAGGCGGAACGAGCGCACAAGGGACCTCCTCGGCCGGACTGGGGAGGGGGAACGCACGGTGACGTGGACTCCAGGGTCGCCCGATCAGGTCGGGCGCGCCCCCGCCACTGCTCCGTTCGAGCGACGCACCCGGCCCCTCCGGCAACGCGTGAGGGCCCGCGTCCCCGGGGGGACGCGGGCCCTCACGCGGGGCTTCGGGTCAGGCGCCGACGGCGTGCAGTCCGCCGTCCACGTGGACGATCTCGCCCGTGGTCTTCGGGAACCAGTCGCTCAGCAGGGCGACGACGCCGCGGCCGGCCGGCTCCGGGTCCTTCAGGTCCCACTCCAGCGGGGCGCGGTTGTCCCAGACGGAGGCCAGCTCGGCGAAGCCGGGGATGGACTTGGCGGCCATGGAGCCGATGGGGCCGGCGGAGATGAGGTTGCAGCGGATGTTCTGCTTGCCCAGGTCGCGCGCCATGTAGCGGCTGGTGGCCTCCAGGGCGGCCTTGGCCGGACCCATCCAGTCGTACTGCGGCCAGGCGTACTGCGCGTCGAAGGTGAGGCCGACGACGGAGCCGCCGTTCTGCATCAGCGGCAGGCAGGCCATGGTGAGCGACTTCAGGGAGAACGCCGAGACGTGCATGGCCGTGGAGACCGACTCGAACGGCGTGTTGAGGAAGTTGCCGCCGAGCGCGTCCTGCGGCGCGAAGCCGATGGAGTGCACCACGCCGTCCAGGCCCCCGAGCTCCTCGCCGACGATGTCGGCCAGGCGGCCCAGGTGCTCGTCGTTGGTGACGTCGAGCTCGATGACCTTGGTGGGCTTGGGCAGCTTCTTCGCGATGCGCTCGGTCAGGGTGGGCCGCGGGAACGCGGTCAGGATGATCTCGGCACCCTGCTCCTGGGCCAGCTTGGCGGTGTGGAAGGCGATGGAGGACTCCATCAGCACACCGGTGATCAGGACGCGCTTGCCCTCGAGGATTCCGCTCATGTGTGTCAGTGACCCATTCCCAGTCCGCCGTCAACGGGAATGACGGCTCCAGTGATGTACGAGGCGTCGTCCGAGGCGAGGAAGCGCACCGCGGCGGCGATCTCCTCGGTCTTCGCGTACCGCGCGAGCGGCACCTGGGCGAGGATCTTCGCCTGCTGCTCCTCGGTGAGCTCCCGGGTCATGTCGGTGTCGACGAAACCGGGCGCGACGACGTTGAAGGTGATGTTGCGCGAGCCCAGCTCACGGGCGAGGGACCGGGCGAAGCCCACCAGGCCGGCCTTGGAGGCGGCGTAGTTGGCCTGGCCCGCGGAGCCGAGCAGCCCGACGACCGACGAGATCAGCACGACGCGGCCCTTGCGGGCGCGCAGCATGCCGCGGTTGGCGCGCTTGACGACCCGGAAGGTGCCGGTGAGGTTGGTCTCCAGGACGGAGGTGAAGTCCTCCTCGGACATGCGCATCAGGAGCTGATCCCGGGTGATCCCGGCGTTGGCGACGAGCACCTCGACGGGGCCGTGCGCCTCCTCGATCTCCTTGTAGGCCTGCTCCACCTGCTCGGCGTCGGTGATGTCGCACCGGACGGCGAGGAAGCCGGCCGGGGGCTCCCCCGAGCGGTACGTGATGGCGACCTTGTCGCCGGCGTCGGCGAACGCGCGGGCGATGGCGAGGCCGATGCCCCGGTTGCCTCCGGTGACGAGAACCGAGCGGCTCAACGGATCACCCCTTCGATAGCGGTATGTTCCATCCGCCCGGACACCGTGACGACAGGCGGCTGCACCGAAAACCTATCGGTCCCGGTCCGCCGCGGGACATCGGGGCACCGACAGTGGCCAGGGGGCCGCTCTGTCGGGTCCCTACAGAAAGTGCCCGGTCGGCGGCGTGAGGAGCGGGCCGGGTGACCGGAAGGTGCGCGACGGGTGACACGCATGCGGCCGGGCGTGCCGCAAAGATGTGGTCCGGCCCGCTTCCGACGCGACATGATGCGCCGCAGTGACAACCGAACGAAGCGTCGACCCAACGATTCGAACCCGACAGGAAGAGACGTAGGTGTCTCATAGCATTGACGAAACCTTCACGACCCTGCCGCTCCGCGCCCTCGCCGACGCCGCGCTGGCCCGCGCCCGGGCGCTCGGGGCGGAGCACGCGGACTTCCGTCTGGAGCGGGTGCGCAGCGCCTCCTGGCGGCTGAGGGACGCCAAGCCCGCCGGTTCGTCGGACACCACCGACCTCGGGTACGCGGTGCGGGTGGTGCACGGCGGCACCTGGGGTTTCGCGTCCGGAGTGGATCTCACCCTCGACGCCGCCGCCAAGGTCGCCTCCCAGGCGGTGGCGATGGCGAAGCTGTCCGCGCAGGTGATCAAGGCGGCCGGGTCAAAGGAGAGGGTGGAGCTGGCCGACGAGCCGGTGCACGCCGAGCAGACCTGGGTGTCGTCGTACGAGATCGATCCGTTCACCGTGCCCGACGAGGAGAAGGCCGGGCTGCTCGCCGAGTGGAGCGCGCGGCTGCTGGCGGCGAACGCGGTGGACCACGTGGACGCCTCGCTGCTCACCGTGCACGAGAACAAGTTCTACGCGGACACGGCCGGCACGGTGACCACCCAGCAGCGGGTGCGGCTGCACCCGGTGGTCACGGCGGTGTCGGTCGACGAGTCCAGCGGCGAGTTCGACTCGATGCGCACCCTCGCGCCGCCCGTCGGGCGCGGCTGGGAGTACCTGACCGGTACCGGCTGGGACTGGGACGACGAGCTGGCCCGGATCCCCGAGCTGCTCGCCGAGAAGATGCGCGCACCGAGTGTCGACCCGGGCCTGTACGACCTGGTGGTGGACCCGTCCAACCTGTGGCTGACCATCCACGAGTCCATCGGGCACGCCACCGAGCTGGACCGCGCGCTCGGCTACGAGGCGGCCTACGCGGGGACCTCCTTCGCCACCTTCGACCAGCTGGGCAAGCTGAGGTACGGCTCCGAGCTGATGAACGTCACCGGTGACCGCACCGCCGAGCACGGACTCGCGACCGTCGGCTACGACGACGAGGGCGTCGAGGCGCAGTCCTGGGACCTGGTGAAGGACGGCACGCTCATCGGCTACCAGCTGGACCGGCGGATCGCGAAGCTCACGGGGTTCGAGCGCTCCAACGGCTGCGCCTTCGCCGACTCCCCCGGTCATGTGCCGGTGCAGCGCATGGCGAACGTGTCGCTGCGTCCGGACCCGGCCGGGATGTCGACGGAGGACCTGATCGGGGGCGTCGACCGGGGCATCTACGTGGTCGGCGACCGGTCCTGGTCGATCGACATGCAGCGCTACAACTTCCAGTTCACCGGGCAGCGCTTCTACCGGATCGAGAACGGGCGGCTCGCCGGGCAGCTCCGGGACGTCGCCTACCAGGCCACGACCACCGACTTCTGGGGTTCCATGGCCGCCGTCGGCGGTCCGCAGACGTACGTCCTGGGCGGCGCCTTCAACTGCGGCAAGGCCCAGCCGGGTCAGGTCGCGGCGGTCTCGCACGGCTGCCCGTCCGCCCTGTTCAAGGGAGTCAACATTCTGAACACCACGCAGGAGGCCGGGCGATGAGCGCGCGCACCACCAAGCCGCACGAGATCGTCGAGCGGGCGCTGGAGCTGTCCCGGTCCGACGGCTGTGTCGTGATCGCCGACGAGCGGTCCACCGCCAACCTCCGCTGGGCGGGCAACGCGCTCACCACCAACGGGGTCACCCGCGGGCGTACCCTCACCGTGATCGCCACGGTGGACGGGGCGCAGGGCACGGCCTCCGGGGTGGTGTCCCGGTCGGCGGTGACCGTGGACGAGCTGGAGCCGCTGGTGCGGGCCGCCGAGGCCGCCGCGCGCGGCGCGGCGCCGGCCGAGGACGCGCAGCCGCTGGTCACCGGGGTGGAGCCGTCGCCCGAGTTCACCGAGGCGCCCGCCGAGACGTCCTCCGCGGTGTTCACCGACTTCGCCCCGGCGCTGGGCGAGGCGTTCGCCCGGGCGCGGGCCGGCGGCCGGGAGCTGTACGGCTTCGCCAACCACGAGCTGGTCTCCAGCTACCTGGGCACGTCGACGGGGCTGCGGCTGCGGCACGACCAGCCGAACGGCACGCTGGAGGTGAACGCCAAGTCCCCGGACCGGACCCGGTCGGCGTGGGCGGGCCGCTCCACCCGTGACTTCAAGGACGTCGACCCGGCGGTGCTGGACGCCGAGCTGGCCGTACGGCTGGGCTGGGCGGAGCGTCGCCTCGACCTGCCGGCGGGCCGGTACGAGACGCTGCTGCCGCCGACCGCGGTGGCGGACCTGCTGATCTACCAGCTCTGGTCGGCGTCGGGGCGGGACGCGGCGGAGGGCCGCACGGTGTTCTCCAGGCCGGGCGGCGGCACCCGGGTCGGCGAGCGGCTGAGCGAGCTGCCGCTGACGTTGCGCAGCGACCCGAACGAGCCGGGCCTGGAGTCGGCGCCGTTCGTGCTCGCGCACTCCTCCGGCGGGGACCAGTCCGTGTTCGACAACGGGCTGCCGCTGACGGCGACGGACTGGGTGCGCGAGGGAAAGCTGCACCGGCTGACCACCAGCAGGCACAGCGCGGGCCTGACCGGCCTGCCGACCGCACCCGCGATCGACAACCTGATCCTGGACGGCGGCGAGGACCGCTCGCTGGAGGAGATGGTCGCGGCCACCGAGCGGGGGCTGCTGCTGACCTGCCTGTGGTACATCCGCGAGGTGGACCCGGCGACGCTGCTGCTCACCGGCCTGACCAGGGACGGCGTCTACCTGGTGGAGAACGGCGAGGTCACCGGCGAGGTGAACAACTTCCGCTTCAACGAGTCACCGGTGGACCTGCTGGGCCGGGCGGCCGAGGCGGGCCGTACGGAGAAGACGCTGCCCAGGGAGTGGAGCGACTGGTTCACCCGGGCCGCGATGCCCGCGCTGCGCATCCCCGATTTCCATATGAGCTCGGTCAGCCGGGGCGTATAACCTCGTAGGCGTTCACAGCAGGCCGGTACCGATGCGGCCGCAGACCACCGAGGAGACACGAGAACCGTGACGGACATCGTCGACGAGCTGAAGTGGCGCGGGCTGTTCGCCCAGTCCACCGACGAGGACGCTTTGCGCAAGGCGCTCGCGGACGGTCCCGTCACGTTCTATTGCGGCTTCGACCCGACCGCGCCGTCGCTGCACGTGGGGCACCTGGTGCAGGTGCTCACCGTGCGCCGGCTCCAGCAGGCCGGGCACCGGCCGCTGGCGCTGGTCGGCGGCGCCACCGGGCAGATCGGTGACCCGCGCCCGACCGCCGAGCGCACGCTGAACTCGCCGGAGACGGTCGCGGGCTGGGTGGAGCGGCTGCGCGGCCAGATCGAGCCGTTCCTGTCCTTCGAGGGCGAGAACGCGGCCGTCATGGTCAACAACCTCGACTGGACCGCGAACCTGTCCGCGATCGAGTTCCTGCGGGACATCGGCAAGCACTTCCGGGTCAACAAGATGCTGACGAAGGACTCCGTGGCCCGGCGCCTGGAGTCCTCCGAGGGCATCAGCTACACGGAGTTCAGCTACCAGCTGCTCCAGGCGATGGACTTCCTCCAGCTGTACCGGCGCTACGGCTGCACGATGCAGCAGGGCGGCAGCGACCAGTGGGGCAACCTCACGGCCGGACTCGATCTGCTGCACCGTCTGGAGCCGGACGCCTCCGTCCACGCCTACGCGACGCCGCTGATGACGAAGGCGGACGGCACCAAGTTCGGCAAGACCGAGGGCGGCGCCGTCTGGCTGGATCCGGAGATGACCACGCCGTACGCGTTCTACCAGTTCTGGCTGAACGTGGACGACCGGGACATCTCGGGTTACATGCGGATCCTGTCCTTCAAGTCCCGCGAGGAGCTGGAGGAGCTGGAGCGGCAGACGCAGGAGCGTCCGCAGGCCCGGGCGGCGCAGCGCGCGCTGGCGGAGGAGCTGACGACGCTGGTGCACGGCGCCGACCAGACGGCCGCCGTGATCGCCGCGTCCAAGGCCCTGTTCGGCCAGGGCGAGCTGGGTGAGCTGGACGAGCGGACGCTCGCCGCGGCGCTCTCCGAGGTGCCGCACGCGCGGGTGTCCGAGCTGGGCCCGGTGGTGGACCTGTTCGCCGAGGTCGGCCTGGTGCCCAGCAAGTCGGCCGCGCGGCGCACGGTGAAGGAGGGCGGCGCCTACGTGAACAACGTCAAGGTCGCCGCCGAGGACGCCGTCCCCGCGAAGGAGGACCTGCTGCACGGCCGGTGGTTGGTGCTGCGCCGGGGCAAGAAGAACCTGGCGGCGGTCGAGGTCACGACAGGCTGAGCGCAGGCGCGTCGAGGGGCGGTTCCCGCCGGCCGGGAACCGCCCCTTTCGCCGTCCTCGGGGCCGGGTCAGACCCGCTGGCCCTCGTGCTTCCTGCGCTGCATGGCGTTGTAGATCATCTCCGCGAACAGGACGATGACGATGGCCGCGCCCAGCTGGAAGATGTGCCGCCCCCAGTCGATCCCCCGGGTCTCCTCGATGCCGAAGCCCCGCGCGATGGCGTTGCCGACGACGGCGCCGATGATGCCGCAGATGGTGGCCAGCCACAGCGGGAGGTGCTGCTTGCCGGGGATCACCGCCTTGGCGAGCAGGCCGAGCACGAATCCCACGATGATCGCCCACAACCAGCCCATGGCTGCCTCCTCGTACGACGTGACGCGAGCATTACGGTCAGTTTCGGGCCGGACGCGGTACGGCGCATGTCGGACATGCCGTACGCGGTACGGCGCAGCCGCGCCGGCGCGGCCGGGGGCGACCCGCTCTCGTGACCGGGCCGGTTGCGGCGTACCGTGGTCCTGTCCGGACCAGATGTCGCATACCGGGACACGGGACGGGCGGACACGGAACGGGTCCGATACGGGCGGATGGTGGAATGTGATGCGGAAGCAGCGTGACGGCGGCGTCCAGGTGTTCCGGATCACGGGCGCCCGGGCCGGCCTCCAGGACGATGTGCGGGCGCGGCAGCGCCGGTACGTGATCTCGATGGCCGTTCGCACGATCTCGGTCATCCTCGCGGCCACCCTGTGGAACGTGGAGCGGCACGTGGCGATCGTCGCCCTGGTCCTCGGGGCCGTGCTGCCCTACATCGCGGTGGTGATCGCCAACGCCGGGCGGGAGAACGCGCCGTCCCTGCCGTCGACCTTCGTGACGACGCCGATGAAGCCGATGATCGCACCGCCCCGGACGAATGACGGTGCCACGGAAGCCGATGCGGAAGATGTGCCGTCGCAGGCGGCGCCCGGCGCACGAACGCAGGGGCCGGGGCACGCGTGAAGATCGGAGGGTGAGCCGGGACCGCGCGGAGCGGAAGTGACTTCCCGGCCAAGCTCAAAGAAACCTCAGATCAATCATGTTCTTCCAGTGCCGGGGGCGGGGTGACCCGTGACATACTTCGTACGCGCTCCGCATCCCCCGTCGGAGCGACGGACCGACGCCGGGCAGCTCCCCCCGTGGCTGCTCGGCGTCGCCTTTTTCTCCGGTCGTCGGCGGTCCGACCGGCCGCGTTAGGGTCACGGTGTGACGACCGATCCCGAGACCCCCGTCTGTTCCGCCAAGGGCTGCCGAGCCGCCGCCGTGTGGGTGCTCGCCTGGAACAACCCGAAGATCCACACGCCGGAGCGCCGCAAGACGTGGCTGGCCTGTGAGGAGCACCGGGAGCACCTGTCGCAGTTCCTCGGGGTCCGCGGCTTCCTGAAAGACGTCGTCCCGTTCGAGGCGTGGGAGGCCCCCGAAGGGGCCTGACCGTACGGCGGACCCGACCGTACGGCGGACCTGCCGTACGCGGAGCCCGGTCGTGGGCCGCTCAGCCGCCGATGGCGGACATCGGGCGGTCCGGCTGGACGAAGGACGGGTCGTCCAGGCCCGCGCCCGCCTTCTTGCCCCACATGGCGAGCTTCCAGATGCGGGCGATCTCCTCGTCGGCGGCGCCGGAGCGCAGGGCCGCGCGCAGGTCCGTCTCCTCGGTGGCGAAGAGACAGGTACGGACCTGGCCGTCGGCGGTGAGCCGGGTGCGGTCGCAGGCGGCGCAGAACGGCCGGGTGACGGAGGCGATGACGCCCACCCGGTGCGGGCCGCCGTCCACCAGCCAGCGCTCGGCCGGTGCGGAGCCGCGCGCCTCGTCGCCCTCGGGGGTGAGCTCGAACCGGGTGCGCAGGGAGGTGAGGATGTCCCCGGCGGTGATCATGCCGTCGCGCTTCCAGCCGTGCTGGGCGTCCAGCGGCATCTGCTCGATGAAGCGCAGCTCGTAGTCGTGCTCCACGGCCCAGGCGAGCAGTTCGGGGGCCTCGTCGTCGTTGAGCCCCGGCATCAGGACCGAGTTCACCTTCACGGGCGTCAGACCGGCCTCACGGGCCGCGTACAGGCCGTCCAGGACGTCCTGGTGGCGGTCGCGGCGGGTGAGTGTCTTGAAGACGTCGGGGCGGAGCGTGTCGAGGGAGACGTTGACCCGGTCCAGGCCGGCCGCCTTCAGGGCGCCCGCGGTGCGGCGCAGTCCGATGCCGTTGGTGGTGAGGGACATCTGGGGGCGGGGTTCGAGGGCGGCGACCCGCTCGACGATGCCGACGAGGCCGGGGCGGAGCAGGGGCTCGCCGCCGGTGAAGCGCACCTCCTCGATGCCCAGGGACGTGACCGCGATGTCGATGAGGCGGACGATCTCGTCGTCGGTGAGCAGGTCGGGTTTGGCAAGCCACTGCAGCCCCTCCTCGGGCATGCAGTACGTGCAGCGCAGATTGCACCGGTCGGTCAGCGAGACCCGCAGGTCGGTGGCCACCCGGCCGTAGGTGTCGATGAGCACGTGGGCCCCTCCCTCGACGCCGATCACTCATGTCCCGATACCTGCGAGCGTACGTGACGCGGCCGACATCACCCAGCGACGCGATGTGACGAGATGCGGACGGCCGCGTCGTAGGGACCTACAGAGGTCCCTACGACGCGGCCGTCGCGGGGTGCGGATCAGTGGGCGCCGGTGCCGGTGAGCGAACGGACCTCCAGCTCCGCGAACTTCTTGACGTCCGGCTCCTCCTTCGACAGGACGGTGCCGAGCCAGCCCATCAGGAAGCCGAACGGGATGGAGATGATGCCCGGGTTCTTCAGCGGGAACCAGGCGAAGTCCACGTCCGGGAACATCGCCTTCGGGTCGCCGGAGACCACGGGCGAGAACAGCACCAGGCCGACGGCGACGATCAGACCGCCGTAGATCGACCACAGGGCGCCCTGGGTGGTGAACCGCTTCCAGAACAGGCTGTAGAGGATGGTCGGCAGGTTGGCGGACGCGGCGACCGCGAAGGCCAGGGCGACCAGGCCCGCCACGTTCAGGTCGCGGGCGAGGGCGCCGAGCGCGATGGAGACGATGCCGATGAGGACCGTCGCCCAGCGGGCCGCCCTCATCTCCTCCTTCTCCGTGGCCTTCCCCCTGCGGATCACGTTGGCGTAGATGTCGTGCGCGAAGGAGGACGACGAGGCCAGAGTGAGTCCGGCGACCACCGCGAGGATGGTCGCGAAGGCGACCGCCGAGATGGTGGCGAGCAGGATCGCGCCCCAGGCCGAGTCGACGCCGCCGATGTGCAGGGCGAGCAGCGGGGCGGCGGTGTTGCCGGACGGGTTGGACTCGATGATCTCGTCCGGTGAGATCAGTGCCGCCGCTCCGAAGCCGAGCGCCAGGGTCATCAGGTAGAAGCAGCCGATGATGCCGATGGCCCAGTTGACGGACTTACGGGCGGCCTTGGCGTTGGGCACCGTGTAGAAGCGGATCAGGATGTGCGGCAGGCCGGCGGTGCCGAGCACCAGGGCGATGCCCAGGGACAGGAAGTCCAGCTTGGTGAGGTTGTCGGCGCCGTACTGGAGGCCGGGCTCCAGGAAGGCGTCGCCCTTGCCGCTGTTCTCGGCGGCCTTGCCCAGCAGGTCGGAGATGTTGAAGTTGAACTTCAGCAGCACCAGGAAGGTGATGAGGATCGTGCCGCCGATGAGCAGCACGGCCTTGACCATCTGGACCCAGGTGGTGCCCTTCATGCCGCCGATGGAGACGTAGACGATCATCAGGACGCCGACCAGGGCGACGATGAGGACCTTGCCGGCGTCGGAGGTGATGCCGAGCAGCAGCGACACCAGGACGCCCGCGCCGGCCATCTGGGCCAGCAGGTAGAAGATCGACACGACGATCGTGGAGGTGCCGGCGGCGGTGCGCACCGGGCGCTGGCGCATGCGGTAGGCGAGGACGTCGCCCATCGTGTAGCGGCCGGAGTTGCGCAGCGGCTCCGCGACGAGCAGCAGGGCGACGAGCCAGGCGACCAGGAAGCCGATGGAGTAGAGGAACCCGTCGTAGCCGAAGAGGGCGATGGCGCCCGCGATGCCGAGGAACGACGCGGCGGACATGTAGTCGCCGGAGACGGCGAGGCCGTTCTGGAAGGCGCTGAACTGCCGCCCGCCCGCGTAGAAGTCGGCGGCGTCCTTGGTCTGCCGGCCGGCCCACACGGTGATGCCGAGGGTGGCGACGACGAACAGCGCGAACAGGGTGATGATCAGGACGCGGTGTTCGCTGGCCTCGTTCGCGGCCAGGGTGACGTGGGTGATCGAGGGGCTCATGCGCCGCCCTCCATACGCTTCTTGATGGCCTCGGCCTTGGGGTCGAGCTTGGCGGCGGCGTGCTTGGAGTACCACCAGGCGATGAGGAAGGTGGTGACGAACTGCAGGACGCCGAAGACGAAGGCGACGTTGATGTGGCCGACCAGCTTGGCGCCCATGAAGCCGCCCGCGTAGTTGGACAGCAGCACGTACAGCAGGTACCAGACGATGAAGGCGATGGTCAGCGGGAAGGCGAACGAGCGGTAGGAGCGGCGCAGTTCACCGAACTCAGCGCTCTCCTGCACCTCGGTGAACTCCTCCGGCGTGGGGAGTTTGTGTTGATCTGTCGAGGGGGGCGGTGCTTCGGCGGCCACGGAGTCTCCTCGCGTTGCGGGTCGGTTCGTACGTAGGCGGAAGGCGAGTGTCCTCGTGCTTCCTGCTCAAGGGCACGGCGCCACGCGAGGAGCGGTTCAACTCCCGCCGGTTCTTTTCCGTGGACGTTTTCCGAAGACGTTGCACGCAAATCATTGCTGGCCAGCGCACGGGCGGGATAGCTTCACCCTGCACCACCCGTCATGTACCTGCCCGGGCAGCCACCTCTGTCTCGGGCCGGTTTCGTTTCAGGATGATGTGGAGACCCCATGGCTCATCTGCGTTCCAGACGCCGGCTCGCCCTCGCCGTGCCCGTCGTGCTGTCGCTGACCGCCTCGCTCGGCTTCCTGCCGGCGGCGGCCTCGGCCGCCCCGGCGACGGTGTCCGCGGAGCAGGCGGCGGACGCGCCCGCCCTGGCGTACGTCGTCAACACCAAGGCGGACCACCGCACGATCGCCTCGGTGAAGCGGGCGGTCGCCGCGGCGGACGGCGAGGTCGTCGTCGCGTACGAGAAGATCGGCGTGATCGTCGTGCGCTCCTCGAACGCCGACTTCGCGAAGACCCTCCGCGAGGTGCCCGGCGTGCAGTCCGCCGGCGCCACCCGTACCGCTCCGCTGGCCCCGGCCGGGACGACGGACGCGGGTTCCGCCGAGTACCTGACCGCCGCCGACACCGCGAAGCTGAAGGCCGCGTCCGCGAAGACCCCGGGCAGCGAGCCCCTCGAGGCCGACCAGTGGGACCTGCGGGCCATCGGCGCCGACAAGGCCGCCAAGATCAACCCGGGCAGCAGGAACGTCACTGTCGCCGTCATCGACACCGGCGTCGACGACACCCACCCCGACATCGCGCCGAACTTCTCCCGGTCCCAGTCCGCCAACTGCTTCGGCGGCGCCCCGGACACCAGCCAGGGCGCCTGGCGGCCGTACACCGCGGGCGACTACCACGGCACGCACGTGGCCGGTGAGATCGCCGCCGCCCGCAACGGCGTCGGCGTCGCCGGTGTCGCCCCCGGCGTGAAGGTCTCGGCGATCAACGTCACCGACCCCGACAACGGGCTGTTCTACGCGGAGGCCGTCGTCTGCGCGTTCGTGTTCGCCGCCGACCACGGCGTGGAGATCACGAACAACAGCTATTACGTCGACCCGTGGATGTACAACTGCATGGACGACCCCGACCAGCGGGCGATCGTCGACGCGGTCAACCGGGCCCAGCTGTACGCCCAGCGCAAGGGCACCCTGCACTTCGCGTCGGCCGGCAACTCCAACCACGACCTGGCCTCCGACGCCATCGTCGACGCCTCCAGCCCGAACGACACCACGCCGGTCACCCGCACGATCGACCCGAGCGAGTGCCTGGACGTCCCCACGCAGCTCCCGGGCGTCGTCACGGTGAGCGCGACGGGCTCGGAGAACCTCAAGTCGTACTACTCCTCGTACGGCAAGGGTGTCGTCGACGTGGCCGCGCCGGGCGGTGACGGCCGCTACCAGCTGCCGGACACCCCGTCGAAGAACGGCCGCATCCTGTCCACCATGCCGAACGGCGAGTACGCCTGGCTGCAGGGCACCTCGATGGCCTCGCCGCACGCTGCCGGCGTCGCGGCCCTGCTGAAGTCCGAGCACCCGTGGCTGCCCCCGGCGGCGCTTCAGGCGCTGCTCAAGGCGCAGGCCAAGAACCCCGGCTGCCCCGCGTCGTACGACCAGGACGGTGACGGCACGCAGGACGCGACATGCGAGGGCGGCCGCGCGGTCAACGGTTTCTACGGCTACGGCATCGTCGACGCGCTGCGCGCCGTCAAGTGAGCCGCGGCACCCGCACACCCGCCGCACCGTACGTCCGTCAAAGTGAAAGAACTGGAGACACCATGACAGCGTCTCAGCCGCGCCGTCGCCGCGCGCTCGTCGTTCCGGCCGGAATGGCCATGGCGACCGCGTTCGCGTTCCTGCCGAACACGGCGGCCACGGCCGCTCCCGCGGCTCAGGGGGCTTCCGCCTCCGCCTCCGCGGACGCGGCCTCGCTCAGCTACGTGGTGAACGTGCGGGGCGGACACGGAGCGCCGGCGAGCGTGAAGAAGGCGATCGCCAAGGCCGGCGGCACCATCGTGACGTCGTACGAGAAGATCGGCGTCATCGTCGTCCACTCCTCGAACGCCGACTTCGCGAAGACCGTCCGCAAGGCGCCGGGTGTGGAGTCCGCCGGTGCCACCCGCAACGCGCCGCTGCCGTCGGCGGCCACCACGGACATGGGCTCCCCGAAGGTGCTCAGCGCCGCCGAGGTCGCCGAGGCCACGGCTCAGGCCGCCGCGGGCCAGGACCCGCTGCAGAACCTCCAGTGGGACCTGCCCGCCATCAAGGCGGACAAGGCGCACGAGAAGTCCCTCGGCAGCCCGAAGGTCACCGTCGCCGTCATCGACACGGGCGTCGACGACACCCACCCCGACATCGCCCCCAACTTCGACCGGGCCGCGTCGGTCAACTGTGTGGCGGGCAAGCCCGACACCAGCGAGGGCGCGTGGCGTCCGGGCGCGGCCGAGAGCCCGCACGGCACCCACGTCGCAGGTGAGATCGCCGCCGCCAAGAACGGCATCGGCATGACCGGTGTCGCGCCCGGGGTGAAGGTCTCGGGCATCAAGGTGTCCAACCCGGACGGCTACTTCTACACCGAGGCCGTGGTGTGCGGCTTCATGTGGGCGGCCGAGCACGGGGTCGACGTCACCAACAACAGCTATTACACCGACCCGTGGTACTTCAACTGCAAGAACGACCCGGACCAGAAGGCGCTCGTCGAGGCCGTGAGCCGGGCCACGAAGTACGCGGAGCGCAAGGGCGCGGTCAACGTCGCGGCGGCCGGCAACGAGAACTACGACCTCGCGGCCGACGAGATCACCGACCCGTCCTCGCCGAACGACGGCACCACCTCGGACCGGGTGATCGACCCGTCCGAGTGCCTGGACATCCCGACCCAGCTGCCGGGTGTCGTGACGGTCGCCTCGACCGGCGCCAAGGGCCTGAAGTCGTCGTTCTCCAACTACGGCCGGGGCATCATCGACATCGCCGCGCCCGGCGGTGACTCGACGGCCCTGCAGACGCCGGCCCCGCCCGCCACCAGCGGCCTGATCCTGGGCACGCTGCCCGGCGGCGGCTACGGCTACATGGCCGGTACGTCGATGGCGTCCCCGCACGTCGCGGGCGTCGCCGCGCTGATCAAGTCGACGCACCCGTACGCGCCGCCGGCGCTGGTGAAGGCCCTGCTGTACGCGCAGGCCGACGCCACCGCCTGCACCAAGCCGTACGACATCGACAACGACGGCAAGGTCGACGCGGTGTGCGAGGGGCCGAAGAACTACAACGGCTTCTACGGCTGGGGCATGGCCGACGCGCTGGACGCGGTGACGCGCTAGTCGTCGGGTAGGTGCGCGGAGGGGCCGGGCGGATGTCGCCCGGCCCCTTCCGTCGTCCCGGACGGTGCGATCGCGGGCGGGCGGTGCTGCACAGTGAGGTCATGAATCCTCTCGCGTCCTTCTGGTCCGGTCTGGGCGGCGCCCCCGCCCTCCTCGCCCGGGTGTCCGCCGTCGAGCGGCCCGCCGTACTGCCCTCGCGCCTGCCCGTGCGGGAGACGGCGCGGGCGTGCGTCGGCGTGTGCGCGCTGGCCGCCGCAGAACTCACGGCCCTGCGCACGGGCGGCGAGGTCCCGGCGGTACGGGTGGACGACGGGGCGGTCGCCACGGCGTTCGTGAGCGAGCGTCACCTGCGGATCGACGGGCGGGCCCCGGAGAACTTCGCGCCGCTCTCCCGGTTCTGGCGCACCGCGGACGGCTGGGTGCGCACCCACGCCAACTATCCGCACCACCGGGCCCGGCTGCTCGCCGCGCTCGGCACGGGCGACGATCCGGACGCGGTGGCCGCGGCGCTCGCGGGAAGGTCCGCGTACGAGGTGGAGGACACGGTCACCGCGGCCGGGGGCCTGGCCGTCGCCCTGCGCACGCCCGAGGAGTGGGCGGCGCACGAGCAGGCGGTTGCGGTCGCCCGGCACCCCCTGGTGGAGCGGGAGCAGCTGGACACGGCCCCCGCGCGGGAGTTCACGCCGTCCGGCGGGAAAGGGGGCCCGCTGCTGCCCGCCGCGGGACTGCGGGTGCTCGACCTCACCCGGGTCCTCGCCGGTCCGGTCGCCACCCGCACGCTCGCCCTGCTCGGCGCCGACGTGCTGCGGCTGGACGCCCCGGGGCTGCCCGAACTGCCCGACCAGCACGCCGACACCGGCTTCGGCAAGCGGTCGGCGCTGCTGGACCTGGCCGCCGGCCGGGACACGTTCGAGGAACTGCTGGCGCGGGCGGACGTGGTGGTCACGGGGTACCGTCCGGGCGCCCTGGACCGCTTCGGGCTGAGCCCTCGCGCGCTGGCCGAGCGACGGCCCGGGGTGGTCGTGGCGCAGGTGTCGGCGTGGGGGACCTCCGGGCCGTGGGCGGGGCGGCGGGGCTTCGACAGCCTGGTGCAGGTGGCCACGGGGATCGCCCGGATCGAGGGCGAGGCGGACCGGCCGGGCTCGCTGCCCGCACAGGCCCTCGACCACGGCTCTGGCTACCTGCTCGCGGCCGGCGTCCTGCGTTCCCTCACCGAGCAGGCGGAGGCGGGCGGCAGCAGACTGGTACGGGTGGCCCTGGCACGCACGGCGGGCGAACTGCTGGCGCCGGCAGCCGAGCCCGGGAACGGCCGTGAAGGCGAGTCGCTGTCCGACGACGACGGCGAGGCGTCCGCCGCCCGCTGGCTGGCGGAACGGGACAGCCCCCTGGGCCGGCTCCGCCACGTCCTCCCCCCGCTGCACTTCGAGGGCGCCCCAGCCAACTGGCCACACCCACCGGCCGCTTGGGGAACGGACCCGGCACGCTGGTGAGTGCCCGGCGCTCCCGCGCCTCGGCGGCGCACGCCCGGCGACGGGTGCGGGCCGGCCGCGTCGGTGCCTCGCGCGAACTGACGGCCCGCTGCCGGCAGCCCGTCGGCCGCGAGCGGCCTCACCGCCGGACGGCCCGCCCGAACGAGGGGGCGGGCCAGGGGCGCCGGAGACACGCGCCGCGCGAGCCCGGGCGCGGCGCCCGGGCCGAGCGGCGGCGGACCCGCCCGGCGCGCGCCGCTGACGGTCGTCGGCCCCGGTGACGTCGCGGCCGGCGCCCCGCCCCGGCCGGGTGTGCGCCTCGAGTGAGTGCCCGGCGCTCGGGGCGTGGGGGGCGGCGTGCGAGGGTGGCGTGGTCGGCGCTCGAGCGAGGGGACATCGTTCGTATTCCGGGCGGCACTTGCCCCGCTCTGTGTGATCTTGTGAAGATCCTGGGGTGACTCTGACGAAACCCAGGTCCCGGACGGCCGGTGCGCGCGGCGGCACGCGGCGCCCCGGTGCCGGTCGGGCCGTGGCCGTCCTCGTCCTGGTGGCGCTGGGCGCGCTGATACCCCTGCTCGGCCCCTCGCCGGCGCTGCACGGCACCGGCGAGGCGGACGCACCCGGCACCGGTGGCATCGCCCTCCTGCGCACGGTGCTGTTCGCGGCGCTGGCCGTGTCCGTCGGTGAGCTGTTCGCCACACGGATGGCCCGCGCCCTCCCCGGCGCGCCCGCCGCCCTCCCCCGCGGCTGGTCCACCGCGGCCGACGCCGTCGGCTTCGTGGCCGCCCTCGGACTCGCCTCCGTGGTGGCCACCGGCAACCTCGTGCCCGCCGGTCTCGCCGACATCGACGTCGGCGGCCTCTACGAGACCCGGGACGGCAAGCTCGCCCTGCTGGAGGTCAACGGCTTCCTCGCCGCGGCCCTGTGCGCCGCCTCCGGCCGTCCCGCCACGCAGGCGCTGCCGCTCGCCGCCGTCGTCGTCGCCGAGGCGCTGCGCGCCCATCCGACGACCGAGTACAGCCCGCTCGTCGGCTCCGGTCTGACGCTGCTCCACCTGACCTGCGCCTCACTGTGGGCGGGCGGCCTGCTGCACGTCCTGCGCACCCTGCGGCTGTGGGAGCGCGCGGAGGCGGGAGCGGCCCTTCTGGGCCGCTACGCGCGCGTGGCGGTCGTCCTGCTCGTCGTCATCACCGCGACGGGGGTGTGCAGTTCGCTGCGCCGGATGCCGCCCGGGACGGTCCTGGAACAGCTGACGGACACCGCGTACGGGCGGGTGCTGCTCGCCAAGGTGATCCTGATGGCCGGTGTCGCCGCCCTGGCCCTGTGGGCCCGGGTGCGGCTGGCCCGCGCGGCCGATCCGCTGACCGCGAGTTCACCCGCGCGGGCGGAGGTGTACGTACTCGCCCTGGTGGTCGCGGTGTCGGGACTGCTGACGGCGCTGCCGGTGCCGATCCGCTGGTGAGGGGCCCGGCGCGGCACCCTGGGCGCGGCCCGAACGGACGGGCCGCGCGGGGGACCTGACGGACAGGTCTGTCAGTAGTGGCCCGTATCCTCGTGAACCATGCTCGAAGACCTCACCGCCGCAGCCTTCTCCCCCACCGCGTGGCCGGCCGCGTATCCGCGGGGATACGCGGTCGTTGACGTGGAGACCACGGGGCTGGCCCGGGACGACCGCATCATCTCCGCGGCCGTCTACCGGCTGGACGCGCGCGGCGAGGTCGAGGACCACTGGTACACGGTGGTCAATCCGGAGCGGGACCCGGGCCCGGTGTGGATACACGGACTGACGAGCGACGTGCTGGAGGGCGCGCCGCTCTTCGCGGAGATCGCGGCGGAGTTCGCGGCCCGGCTGGAGGGCCGGGTGCTGGTGGCGCACAACGCCGTCTTCGACTGGCAGATGATCGCCCGGGAGTACGCCCGCGCGCGTGGCGAGGCCCCGGTGAAGCAACGGCTGTGCACCATCGCCCTGTCCAAGGAGCTGAGGCTGCCCCTGCCCAACCACAAGCTGGAGTCGCTCGCCGCGCACTTCGGTGTGGTGCAGCAGCGGGCGCACCACGCGCTGGACGACGCGCGCGTGCTGGCGGAGGCCTTCCGGCCCAGTCTGCGGGCCGCGGCGGCGGGCGGCGTACGGCTGCCTCTGCACGAGTGCCGGCCGCTCACCGAGTGGAGCGACCGCCCGCGCATCGGGCAGCAGGCGGGCTACGGCGGGCGGCAGCCCGCCAGTTGGCGCCCGTCCCGCAAAAGGCCCGCATGCGCCTATCCCAACCCAGGCCGGTACGAACCGGGCAAGCGACTCAAGCAGGGCATGCGGGTGGCGTTCTCCGGGGACACCTCCGTCGAGCGGGACCTCCTGGAGGACCGGGCGACCGAGGCCGGGCTGCACGTGGCGACCAGCCTGTCCCGGCTCACCAGCCTCCTGGTCACCAACGACCCGGACTCGGGCACGTCGAAGGTGGTCAAGGCCCGGCAGTACGGCACCCCGGTGGTCGACGAGGCCGCCTTCGGCCAGCTCCTCGGGGACGTCCAACCGGCGTCGGAGGGCTGACCCCGGCCCGCGCGTGCGCCCGCGCGGACGGGTGATTGGCCGGCGACTCGCCCGACACCCGCTCGCCCGCGCCCGGCCGACGGCCCACGCTGAGGCACATGGCGACCTGCGAAGTATGCGGCAACAGTTACGGAATGACCTTCGAGGTGCACGCGCAGGGCGCGGTGCACGTCTTCGACTGCTTCTCCTGCGCGATCCACCGCATGGCCCCGATCTGCGAGCACTGCCGGGTGCAGATCATCGGCCAGGGCGTCGAGGCCGACGGTCACTGGTACTGCGGCGCCCACTGCGCCCGCGCGGAGGGGAGGGCGGGCATCGTCGACCGGGTGTGAGGCTGCGTACCCCCCGCACAGCACCTCACGGCCGGGTTGTACGGTCGTGGGGTGTACCGCTTCCTGCTGTCCCGGCAATGGGTGACCCTGACCCTGGTCGCCCTGCTCCTCGTCCCCACGATGATCGCGCTGGGCATATGGCAGATGACCCGCTACGAGGAGCGGTCCGCCAGGAACCAGCTGGTCACCGACGCGCTGGCCGCCGATCCGGTGCCGGTGGAGGAGCTGGCGGCCCCGGGGCACGCCGTGACCCGCCCCGAGCGGTACCGCACGGTGACCGCCACGGGCCGCTTCGACACGGACGCCGAGGTGGTCGTCCGCCGGCGCACCAACGCCGACGAGGAGATCGGGTTCCACGTCCTGACCCCGTTCGTCCTGGACGACGGCAAGGTGCTGCTGGTCAACCGCGGCTGGATCCCCTCCGACGGGCCCAGCCAGACCGCGTTCCCGAAGGTGCCCGCGCCGCCCGCCGGTGAGACCACGATCACGGGCCGGCTGATGCCGGACGAGACCACCGAGGCCAGCGGCATCAAGGAGCTCGAAGGGCTGCCGGACCGGCAGATCATGCTGATCAACAGCGAGCGCGAGGCGGAGCGGCTGAATGCCGACGTGCTCGGCGGTTACGTGGCGCAGACCGCGCCCGAGCCGCGGAACGGCCTCCCGCAGCAGCTCGGCGACCCCGGCAAGGAGAACGCGGCGCTGAACTACGCATACGCGATCCAGTGGTGGCTGTTCGCGGCCGCCGTGCCGGTCGGCTGGTTCGTGCTGGCCCGCCGCGAGGCCCGCGAACGCGCGCAGAAGGCGGAGCAGGGTCCGGACACCGAGTCCTCCGACACCCCCCGCCCGGCGGCCGTCTGACCACCGGACCCGGCGTACCGGGAGAGTCCGCCCGCACCCCGGGCGACTCTCCCGGTACGCCGGGTTCTGTGCGAGAGTGGCGCACCGGTCGGGCGTGTTGCCGGTGTGTTCCGGACAGGGACGGACCGGTTTCCGTCATCCGGACGGGCCGTCCGCGCAACTCTCCCCCGAGGGCACAGCACACCAAGGACGGTGATTCATGGCCGGCGGCGCCATGACCGCGACGTTCCTCGCCGTGATCGGCGGGGCGTCGCTGCTCGCCGTCACCGCGCGCCGGCTGCGGCCGAGCGACCGGCTGCCGTCGCTGGAGGGCTGGGCGCTGGCCGACCGCGGCCTCGGGCCGGGCTGGACCTGGCTGCTGCTCGGCGGGACGGTCTACACCGCGTACACCTTCACCGCCGTACCGGGCCTGGCGTACGGCAACGGCGCGCCCGCCTTCTTCGCGGTGCCGTACACGGTGATCGTCTGTCCTCTGGCGTTCGTGCTGCTCAGCCGGCTGTGGAGCGTGGCCCGGCGGCACGGCTACATCACCGCCGCCGACTTCGTGCGCGGCCGCTACGGCTCGCCGCCGCTGGCCCTGGTCGTCGCGCTGACCGGGATCCTGGCGACGATGCCGTACCTGGCGCTGCAGCTCCTCGGCATCCGCGCGGTGCTCACCGCCGGCGGGCTGTATCCGCACGGCGCCACCGGCGACCTGGTGATGGTGGCGGTGTTCGCGGGGCTGGCGGTGGCCACCTACCGGCACGGGCTGCGCGCCCCCACGGTGATCTCCGCGCTGAAGGCGGCGGCGGTGTTCGTCTCGCTGACCGCGGTCTGCTGGCTGGTCCTGGAGCGGTTCGGCGGTCCCGGCGCGGTGTTCGACGGGGCCGCGCGGGCCCTCGGCGGCACCGACGCGGCCCACTCGCCCCTGGTGCTCACGCCGGACCAGCGGCCCGCCTATGCCACGCTGGCGCTCGGCTCCGCGCTGGCCCTGCTGATGTACCCGCACGTGCTGACTGCCGGGTTCGCCGCCGACGGCACGCGCACGCTGCGCAAGGTGTCGGCGGGACTGCCCGCCTGGACGGCGCTGCTCGCGCTGTTCGGCTTCCTCGGCATCGCGGCCCTCGCCGCCGGTGTGCGGGCCCCGGAGGGCGGTGCGGAGGCGGCGGTGCCGATGCTGGTCGACCGGCTGATGCCGGGCCCGCTGGCCGGGCTGGTGTTCGGTTCGATCGTGGTCGGCGCGCTGGTGCCGGCGGCGGTGATGTCCATCGCGGCGGCGACCAGCTTCGTGCGCAACGTGTACGTCGAGTACGTCCACCCGACGGCCACCCCGAAACGGCAGGTGCGGGTCGCCAAGGCCGTGTCACTGACCGCGAAGGTCGGCGCGGTGGCGTTCGTGTTCGGGCTGCGCGACCAGGACGCGATCAACCTCCAGCTGCTCGGCGGGGTGTGGATCCTGCAGATCTTCCCGGCGGTGGCCGTCGGGCTGTACACCCGGTGGCTGCACCCGCGGGCGCTGCTCGCCGGCTGGGCCGCGGGCATGGCCGCCGGGACGTACCTGGTGGTGCGCGAGGGCTTCTCGTCCATCGTGCCGCTCGGCGCCGGCTCGCCGTCGGTCTACGCCGGGGTCGCCGCGCTGGTGCTGAACCTGACCGTCGCGGTGGCCTGCACCGTCGTCCTTGCCCGCCTGGGCGTCCCGCGCGGCGCGGACGCCACCGACCTGTCGTCCCGCCCGCGTGCGGGGCGACGTCCACCGACGGGAGCGAACAACCCGTGAGACGCAGACACCGCCCGCCGGCCACGCTGGCCCCTGCCCCGGCCGCCCCTCCCCCGGCCGCCGTCACACCGCCCGCCCCCGCGGTGCCCGGCCCGCTCGGGTCCGCGGTCACCGACCCGGAGGACCTGGAGCGGGAGGCCGGGGTGGCCCGCCTCTTCGAGCTGCACTACTCCTCGATGCTGCGGCTCGCCGTGCTGCTCGGCGCGGACGACCCGGAGAACGTGGTGGCGGAGGCGTACTACCAGGTCTACCGCAGGTGGCGGCGGCTGAAGGACGTGGCGGCGGCGGAGGCGTACCTGCGCTCCACCGTCTGTGACCTGACCCGGATGCGGATACGTCACCTCCAGGTGGCCCGCCGGCACGAGGAGCAGCCGGCCTCCCCGCCCGAGCAGACGGTGGCCTCCGCCGAGAACACCGCGCTGCTGCGGGACGACCAGCGGGTGCTGATCGGCGCGCTGCAGCAGCTGCCGGCCCGGCAGCGGGAGGCGCTGGTGCTGCGCCACTGGCTCGGCCTGAAAGAGGCCGAGATCGCCGCCGCGATGGGCATCTCCCGCGGCTCCGTCAAGACGCACACCTCACGCGGCATCGCCGCGCTGACCCAGGCCATGGAGGCCCGGCGATGACGCATCGAGATGCGACTCCGTCGCGTGGCACCAGCCGGGACCGCAGCGGCCGCGAGCGGTCCGAGCCGCCCCGGCCGCCGGGCGCGGACCGCACCGAACGGGAGCTGGCCGAGGCCCTGCACGCCCTGGCCGGCGGGGTGCTGCCCGACCCCGACGCCTACCGCACCGCGCGCGGCGAGTGGCTGCGCCGTGAGCGCCGGCGGCGGCTGGTGCTGACCGTGCTGGTCGCCGTCGTCTTCGCGCTGGCCACGCTGATCGGCCTGTGGGTGCTCAACCAGGCGCCCGCGGAACCCGGCGTGATCTTCTCCGGCAACGGGGCCGCGTCGGCCGACGGTCCGTCACTCCCCCGGCCGCCGCGCTGATTGCCGCACCCGGTGGCCGGGAACCCGCACCCCGTGCACCGTATCGAGGACTACGCGCTCATCGGCGACGAGCAGACCGCTGCCCTGGTGGGCACCGACGGGTCGATCGACTGGCTCTGTCTGCCCCGCTTCGACTCGGCGGCCTGCTTCGCGCGGCTGCTCGGTGACGAGAACAACGGGCACTGGCGCATCGCCCCGCCGGGACAGGTGCGGTGCGCGCGCCGCGCCTACCGCGAGGACAGCCTGATCCTGGACACCGTGTGGGAGACGCCCGACGGCGCCGTGCAGGTGACGGACCTGATGCCGCAGCGGCACCGGGCGCCGGACCTGGTGCGGATCGTGCAAGGGCTCAGCGGTGAGGTGACCGTGCGCAGCACGCTGCGGCTGCGGTTCGACTACGGGTCGGTGGTCCCGTGGGTGCGCCGGGCCGACGGGCACCGGGTGGCGGTGGCCGGGCCGGACTCGGCGTGGCTGCGCAGCGTGCCGGAGGTGCACACCTGGGGCGAGGACCTGGGCACCCACTCGGAGTTCACGGTGAGGGAGGGCGAGCGGGTCGCCTTCGTGCTCACCTGGCACCCCTCGCACGAGCCGCGGCCCGCGCTGGTCGACCCGTACGCCTCGCTGCGGCACAGCCTGAAGGACTGGCAGGCCTGGGCGGCCCGGTGCCGCTACCGGGGGCCGCACCGGGACATGGTGGTGCGGTCCCTGATCACGCTGAAGGCGCTCACCTACCGCCCCACCGGCGGGATCGTCGCCGCGCCCACCACCTCCCTCCCGGAGGAGCCGGGCGGGGTACGGAACTGGGACTACCGCTTCTGCTGGCTGCGGGATTCCACGATGACCCTGAGCGCGCTGCTGGCCGCCGGCTACCAGGAGGAGGCGGAGGCCTGGCGCGACTGGCTGCTGCGCGCGGTGGCGGGCGACCCGGCGGACCTGCAGATCATGTACGGGCTGGCGGGTGAGCGGCGGCTGCCGGAGTTCGAACTGCCGTGGCTGTCGGGCTTCAACGGCGCCGCGCCCGTACGGGTCGGCAACGACGCCGTGAAGCAGCTCCAGCTGGACGTGTACGGGGAGGTCGTGGACTCGCTTGCGCTGGCCCGGCGTTCGGGGTTGCCGGGGAAGCCGGACGTGTGGGCCCTGCAGTCGGTGCTGCTGAACTTCCTGCGCACGGCCTGGCGTCAGCCGGACGAGGGGCTGTGGGAGGTGCGCGGCGGCAGGCGCCACTTCGTGCACTCCAAGGTGATGGTGTGGGTGGCCGCCGACCGCATGGTGCGGGGGCTGGAGGCGTTCCCGGACCTCGACGGCGATCTGGACGGCTGGCGCACGCTGCGTGACGAGGTGCACCGCGAGGTGTGCGAGAAGGGCTACGACCCGGTGCGCAACACGTTCACGCAGTCCTACGGCTCGCGTGAACTCGACGCGGCGCTGCTGCTGATCCCCCGGGCCGGCTTCCTGCCGCCCGACGACCCCCGGGTGCTCGGCACCATCGAGGCGATCCAGGCGGAGCTGGGCCAGGACGGTCTCGTACGCCGCTACACCCCGGACGCCACCGGCCTGGACGGGCTGCCCGGGCAGGAGGGCACCTTCCTGGCGTGCGCCTTCTGGCTGGTGGACGCCCTGCACATGACGGGCAGGACCGAGGAGGCCCGCGAACTGTTCGAACGGCTGCTGGGGCTGGCCAACGACGTGGGGCTGCTGGCGGAGGAGTACGACACGGCGAGCGGGCAACTCCTCGGCAACTTCCCCCAGGCGTTCAGCCACATCGGACTGGTGAACAGCGCCCTCGCCCTGTTCGGGGACGAGGGGGCAGGATAGGGCCATGGATCTTGGACTGAAGGACCGGGTGTACGTCGTCACCGGGGCCACCCGCGGACTGGGCCACGCCTCCGCGCGGGCGCTCCTCGCCGAGGGCGCGAAGGTGGTCGTCACCGGGCGGAAGGAGGACGCGGTCGCCGAGGCCGCGTCCGCGCTGGGACCGGACGCGGCCGGGGTGGCCGTCGACAACGCCGACCCCGGGGCCGCCGAGCGGCTGATCGCCACCGCGCGGGAGCGGTTCGGCCGCTTCGACGGCGTCCTCGTCAGCGTGGGCGGGCCGCCGCCGGGGTTCGTCGCCGACACCACGGACGAGCAGTGGCAGTCGGCTTTCGAGTCGGTGTTCCTCGGGCGGTGCGGCTGGCCCGCGCGGCGGCCGGGGAGCTGGGCGAGGGCGGTGTCATCGGCTTCGTGCTGTCCGGTTCGGTGCACGAGCCGATCCCGGGCTCACCATCTCCAACGGGCTGCGGCCGGGGCTCGCCGGCCTCGCCAAGTCCCTCGCGGACGAACTGGGCCCGCGTGGCATCCGCGTCGTGGGCCTGCTGCCCGGCCGCGTCGACACCGACCGGGTCCGTGAGCTGGACTCCCTGTCCGCCGACCCGGAGGCCACCCGCCGGGCGGCAGAGTCCCGCATCCCGCTGCGCCGCTACGGCACGCCGGAGGAGTTCGGCCGCACGGCGGCGTTCCTCCTCTCCCCCGCGGCGTCGTACATCACGGGCGTGATGCTCCCCGTCGACGGCGGCTCCCGCCACGGCTTCTGACCCCGCACCCGCCCGGGCGACTCCCCTGGCGGGGAGTCCCCGGGCGGGCCGCCGCTCCTGTGCGGGCGCCGGCGGGCCCGTGTCAGGTGACTCGTTCCGGGCGGTGTTTCTCCGCTCGGAGGTGGACCTCCGTGGGGAGGGCCGTCAGGCCCGTGGAGTCGCGGGCGTGGGTGAGGGCGCCGGTGGTCAGGGTGTCCAGGGCCGCACCGGGGTCGACGTGGGGTTCCAGGCGCAGGACCATCCGGGCCCGCGGCCCGCCGTGCCGACCGGTGAGCAGGACGCGGGCCTCGGCGACACCGTCCTGCCGGTTCGCCTCCTCGGCGAGGGCCTGTTCCAGGGCCCGGCCGCGCAGCGCCGCGCCCTCGCCGTCGCGGCTGTCGACGAGGATCTCGCCCGTCCGCCGCTTGCGCACCACCGCGACCAGCCACCACAGGCAGAGCAGCACCAGCACGGCGAGCACGGCGATCACCACCGGCCACCACCAGCCCTGGTCCCGCCAGCGGGTCCGCTCTGAGTCGTCGAGCAGCACGTCGTGCCGGCCGTCGTGCAGCCACCAGGACGGTGCGGGCGCGCCCAGCCCGATCGCCAGCACCGACCCGCCGAGGGCGATCAGCACCAGCCCCGCCAGCGCGAGCAGCACACGGTTGACACCCTTGATCACGGCTTCCGTCCCTTCCGGCCGGGCCGCCGCACCCGCAGCGACAGGGTGGACGGCCGGGCCAGGCCCAGCCCCCGCAGCGCCTCGTCCAGCACCGCGGTCAGGTCGGCCCGTACGTCGTCGAGGTCGCGGAAGTGCGACACCGCGTGGACGTCCGTCTTCCGCCGCTTCACGGTGACCCGGGCCGACTGCACGCCGGCCACCTCCAGGCACCGGTCCCGCAGCACGGTGGCGGCGGCCTCCCGGTCCAGTCCGGCGCGGACGTCGGGGTGCGTGCGGCGCATCGGCAGCAGCGAGCGCAGGCCGGGCGTGACGGCGAGCACCAGCAGCCACAGGCCGAGCGCGGCGGCGACCGCGGCGCCGGTCAGCACCCAGATGTCGTCCAGCGGACGCTCGGCCAGTTGCCGGGCGAGCTCACGGCGCCAGCTCATCCCGGCCCGGTCGGCGCGCACCGCGACGACGTCGTACAGGAAGGCACCCGCGATCACCAGGATCACCAGCGCCAGCAGGCCCGCGGGGATCCGGCGGGCCGACCAGAAGCGCCGGTGGCCGCCGGGGACGGGGCTCGTGGTCGCCCCGCTCGCCGCGGGCGGGGGCGCCGTGTCCGCCGTGGCGTTCGGGGGCCCGGTCATGGTGTCCTCCCGCCGACTGCTTCGGGCCGCACGGCCAAGTGCAGCCGTTCCACCTGGACGACGACCTCCGGCACGACCATGTCCGCCAGGGCGCGCACCCGCTCGACCACCTGCCGCCGCACGGTCGCGCACCGGTCGCCGATGTCGCCGGGGTAGTCGAGTTCGACGTGCACCCGGACCCGGGCGCTGCCGTGGCGGACGACCACGCTCGCGTGCGGCGGCGCGGCGTCCGGCGGCAGCACGCCGACGGCTTCACGGGCCGCCTGGGAGGCGATCTTCGCGACCACCCGGTCGGCGATCGTGGTCACCCCGCGTTCGCCCGGAGCGACGGTCCGCGGGTCTCCGGCCGGCTCGGCCACCTCTGTGCCCACCGCGGTCACCGCCGCCGTTCGTCACGGGGACGGAAGAAGTCGCCGAGTTCCAGGTCCCCTTCGAGCAACCTGCCGACGACGAAGCCCACGGCGCCCAAGGCCGCCACGAGCAGGAAGGCCCCGAATCCGCCGAAGTATCCGGCGAAGCCCAACGCCATGCCGGCGATCATGCCGACGACGGCCATCCTCATGCTGTGCTCCTCCGCTCAGCGTGTCTCACTGCAGTCGGGACTCCGGCTCGTCCTCTTCCTCGTCGGGCAGTTTCACGTCGCTCACCGCGATGTTGACCTCGACCACCTCGAGGCCGGTCATCCGCTCGACGGCCGCGATCACGTACTCCCGTACGTCCCTGGCGACGTCGGCGATGGACACGCCGTAGTCGACGACGATCTCCAGGTCGAGCGCGGTCTGCACCTCGCCGACCTCAACCTTCACGCCGCGCGTCGCCGACTTCGACCCGCCGGGCACCCGGTCGCGCATGGCGCCGAAGGTCCGCGAGATCCCGCTGCCCATGGCGTGCACGCCCACGACGTCCCGCGCGGCCAGCCCGGCGATCTTCTCCACCACACCGTCGGCGATGGTGGTGCGGCCCCGGTCGGCGGGGGCGCCGCCGCCACGTCGCGTGCCCTGCCCCCGGTGCGAGCCGGATTCGCCCCGGTCCTTCTCGGTGTCAGGACCCCGTACCGAGCCGCCTTCGGTCATGTCGGTCATCGCCCTACATCCCTTCGGTCGTCCTCCTTCGACCACCGTAAGTGCGCTTGCCCCGATTCGCGCCCGCGATACGGCAGGCTGGAGGAATGACGGCGGACCGATGGACACGGATGGTGCGGCAGCAGGCGGGGCTGGGCAGGATCCTGCCGCTGGGCGGGCGGCATGACGGTGTATGGATCGCGGAGCGGGCGGCCGGTACGGCGCTGCGGCGCGCGGCGGAGCGGGAGGTACCGGAGGTGCGCGTGGACGGGCTGCGGCTCGGGCTCGCCGACGACCTGGAGGAGGCACCGGAGCCCGCCGTGCCGGCCCCGCCGAGCGCGCTGCCCGCGGGACCGCTGCGGCTGACGGCGGAGTTCGCCGCCACGGCGGCGTGGCCGCTCCCGGAGATGGCGTCCCGTCTGCGCACGGCCCTGGCGGTGGCCGCCGCGGAACGCGTGGGGCTCGCGGTCGAGGAGGTGGATCTGCGGGTGACGGAACTGCTGGACACAGAGCCGGACCTGCCGCCGCCGTCCGCTTCCGACGCTTCCGACGCACCCGCGGACCGGCCGGAAACGGACGGGACGGACGGTGTGGGCCGTGCGGGTGACGCGGAGACGGAGCGGGTCGCGGCGGCGGTGCTCGCCGTGCCGGGGGTGAGCCGGCTGACGGGCACATGGGGCCGGCCGGTGCGGCTGAGCGAGCGGCCGGCCGGGGACGACGCCCTGCCCCGGCGGCACGCGCGCGTGGACCTCGCGGTCGGGGCGGAGTTTCTCCCCTTGGAAGTGGCGCGGGCGGTACGCGCGGCCGTGGCGGCGTCGCTGCCGGACCGGCCGACGGTGGCCGTGCTCGTCACCGACCTCGACTGACCGGCCGAGGCAGCACGCGCGCACGCGGTGGCGGGGCGGAGCCCGCGGAGGAAGCCGCCCCGCCGCCTCGGCCGACTCGCCGCCCGCTGCTCGCTACTCGCCGAGGCCGGCCAGGTCGCGCAGACGGCGGGCCTGGGCGGCGCGCTCGGCGGCGCGCTGGTCGTCGTAGGTGCGGGTCCGGGCGCCGCGCAGCAGGGCCTTCGTCTCGATCACGGCGTCGCGGGGCGCGGCCAGCAGCGCCGCGGCCAGGTCCTGGACGGCGGCGTGGAGGTCGGCGGCGGGCACGGCGAGGTTGGCCAGGCCGATGTTCACCGACTCCTCGGCCGTGACGAAACGCCCGGTCGCGCAGATCTCCAGCGCGCGGGCGTATCCCACGAGGCCGACGAGGGGGTGGGTGCCGGTCAGGTCGGGCACCAGGCCGAGGCTGGTCTCCCGCATGGCGAACTGCACGTCGTCCGCGACGACGCGCAGGTCACAGGCGAGGGCCAGCTGGAACCCGGCCCCGATGGCATGTCCCTGGACGGCGGCGACGGTCACCAGGTCGTTGCGCCGCCACCAGGTGAACGCCTCCTGGTAGCCGGCGATGGCGGCGTCCAGCGCGGCGTCGTCACTGCGCGCGAGGTCGATGAACGACGGCTCGCCCGGGATTCCCTCGGGCGAGAGCATCTGCCGGTCGAGCCCGGCGGAGAACGACTTGCCCTCCCCGCGCAGCACCACGACCCGGACGGAACCGGGCAGCAGCCGGCCCGCCTCGGCCAGCGCGCGCCACAGAGCGGGGCTCTGCGCGTTGCGCTTGGCCGGGTTGGTCAGCGTCACCGTGGCGATCGCGTCGTCGACGGTGAGCCGAACGCCGTCCTTGTCGAGTACCGGACCGAGGTCCTGGGGGGACGAAGCCATGGGGCGCCTCCGATGGGTGCGGTCGTCTAAGTGACTGCACAGTAACCACCCGGCCGGTCAGCCGGCCGACCGGGTGGTCACCATCGGGTCTGCGGGGCGCCCGGGGTCAGGCCGACGGAGACTTCTTGCCCCGTGTCGCCCCGCCACGCCCTCGGAGCGTGACGCCCGACTCACTCAGCATGCGGTGCACGAAGCCATACGAGCGGCCGGTCTCCTCGGCCAACGCCCGGATGCTCGCACCGGCGTCGTACTTCTTCTTCAGGTCTGCCGCGAGCTTGTCGCGCGCGGCGCCGGTCACCCGGCTGCCCTTCTTCAGAGTCTCGGCCACCCGTGCCTCCTCATGGGAAGTGCGCTCTGGTCTCCTCATGATCACCCCTCCCGAGCCCGATGGCCACCCATTCGGCAAGGTCGATGAGACCAGCTTGTGACGACGGGAGCGCGTCCCCACATCCGGAATGAGGAATTCCACGGGGCTTTTCCGCGACCGCCGATCGGGTTTCTCCGAGAAGTGCCAGGTCAGAAAGGGGCGGCGGCCGGACCCCGGTTCTGCGGGGGTCCGGCCGCGAAATCCGTGTAGGACACACCTCGGGATGAGGAGATCTCACACGATTGATGGATCACCGATGGGCCGAATGATCCATACGCAGTGGATCACGCATTCGATCACACACGGATGACGGTCCTGCCGGCCCGGCCGGTCACGCCGACCGGGTCAGGCGAGGGCGACGAGGTCCGCGTAGTCGGAGCCCCACAGGTCCTCGACACCGTCCGGCAGCAGGATGATCCGCTCCGGCTGGAGCGCCTCGACGGCGCCCTCGTCGTGGGTGACGAGGACGACGGCGCCCTTGTACGTGCGCAGGGCGCCGAGGATCTCCTCGCGGCTGGCCGGGTCGAGGTTGTTGGTGGGCTCGTCGAGCAGCAGCACGTTCGCCGAGGAGACCACGAGGGTCGCCAGGGCGAGCCGGGTCTTCTCGCCGCCGGAGAGGACTCCGGCCGGCTTGTCGACGTCGTCACCGGAGAACAGGAACGAGCCGAGCACCTTGCGGACCTCGACGAGGTCCATGTCGGGCGCCGCGGAGCGCATGTTCTCCAGCACCGTGCGGTCCGGGTCGAGGGTCTCGTGCTCCTGCGCGTAGTAGCCGAGCTTGAGGCCGTGACCCTCGATGACCCGGCCGGTGTCGGGCTTCTCGACGCCGCCGAGGAGGCGGAGCAGGGTGGTCTTGCCCGCGCCGTTGAGACCGAGGATGACGACGCGGGAGCCCTTGTCGATGGCCAGGTCGACGTCGGTGAAGATCTCCAGCGAGCCGTAGGACTTCGACAGTCCCTCCGCCATGAGCGGGGTCTTGCCGCACGGGGACGGGTCGGGGAAGCGCAGCCTGGCGACCTTGTCGGACTTCCGCTCGGCCTCCAGGCCGGAGAGCAGCTTGTCCGCCCTGCGGGCCATGTTCTGCGCGGCGACGGTCTTGGTGGCCTTGGCACGCATCTTGTCGGCCTGGGAGTGCAGCGCGGCCGCCTTCTTCTCGGCGTTCTGCCGCTCGCGCCTGCGGCGCTTCTCGTCCGCCTCGCGCTGCTGCTGGTAGAGCTTCCAGCCCATGTTGTAGACGTCGATCTGAGCGCGGTTGGCGTCCAGGTAGAACACCTTGTTGACGACCGTCTCGACCAGGTCGACGTCGTGGGAGATCACGATGAAGCCGCCGCGGTAGGTCTTGAGGTAGTCCCGCAGCCAGACGATCGAGTCCGCGTCGAGGTGGTTGGTCGGCTCGTCGAGGAGCAGGGTGTCCGCGTCGGAGAACAGGATGCGGGCCAGCTCCACGCGGCGGCGCTGACCGCCGGAGAGGGTGTGCAGCGGCTGGCCGAGCACCCGGTCGGGGAGGTTCAGCGCGGCGGCGATGGTGGCGGCCTCGGCCTCGGCGGCGTACCCGCCCTTGGTCAGGAACTCGGTCTCCTGGCGCTCGTACTGCTTCAGCGCCTTCTCGCGGGTGGCGCCCTGGCCGTTGGCGATGCGCTGCTCGTTGTCCCGCATCTTGCGGATCAGTACGTCGAGGCCGCGGGCGGAGAGGATGCGGTCACGGGCGAGCACGTCGAGGTCGCCGGTGCGGGGGTCCTGCGGGAGGTAGCCGACCTCGCCGGAGCGGGTGACGGTGCCGCCGGCGGGGATGCCCTGGCCGGCGAGGACCTTGGTGAGGGTGGTCTTGCCCGCGCCGTTACGGCCGACCAGGCCGATGCGGTCGCCCTTGGCGACGCGGAAGGTGGCGCTTTCGATGAGGACGCGGGCACCGGCGCGCAGCTCGATGCCGGAGGCGGAGATCACGGACAGACTCCAGGGCAGTTGGGGGTGGCGGTGGGCGGCTGAGGACGTTCCCGCCGTCTAATGCGCGAGGAGAATGGCCATGCGAGCCATTCTAACGGGGCGGTGCAACCTCTTTTCCGCACGCGGTTCTTCCCCGGCGGCCGTCGGTGACCGGTGCCACACTGGGCGACGACGGCATCCCTGTACACCCCGGACACGAGGAAGTGATCGCCATGGCAGGCACGGGCAGCACACGTCCGAGCGTCGTTCCGACGCTGTTGTACAAGGACGCGAAGGCGGCGGTCCGGCAGCTGACGGAGGCCTTCGGATTCACCGAGCTGTCGGTGTACGAGGGTGAGGACGGCACGGTGATGCACGCCGAACTGGCCCAGGGCAACGGTGTGGTGATGCTCGGCTCCGCGGGGCGCGGCGGGGCGTTCGACACGGCGATGAAGGGCGCGGGGCCGGCGGGGGTGTACGTCGTGGTGGACGACGTCGACGCCCATCACCGGCGGGCGGTGGAGCAGGGGGCGGAGGTGCTGATGCCGCCCACGGACCAGGACTACGGGTCGCGGGACTACATGGCTCGTGATCTGGAGGGCAACGTGTGGAGCTTCGGCACGTACGCGCCGGAGGCGGGCGCGTAGGCGGACGGGGCGGGGTCGTCGCCCTTCGCGCCGGCGGGGCGGGTGCCTCGGCGGCACGGGTGCGTGGGCGGGGCGCCTCGTAGGAACCGGTGCGCCGGTGCTGGGGCACGCCCAGGCCGTGAGGGTGCTGGGCCGCGTGGGGCGGCGGACCCGCCGTGGGGGTGCCGCTGCGCCCACCCTCCCCCATCGCCCCGGCGGCACGACTGCCCGCAGCGGCGGGGCGGGCGGTCAGCCGCCTGTGTGGACCTGGAAGGCCGCTCTGCGGACCGCCTTCGCGAAGGCCGGGTCCGGGTGGGCGGCGGCCAGGGCGACCAGGACCTGGACCGTGCGGGGGTGGCCCACCGCACGGACCTCGTCGAGGAGGGACGGGACCGTGGGCTGGACCGCGGTCTCCAGATGCCGCACCAGCAGCGGAGCCTCACCGTGGTCGGCGACCGCGGCCGCCGTGTCGACCCACAGCCACGTCGCCTCCTCGCGGGTGAGCACCTCGTGCGCGTCCTCGGGGTCGACGCCGTCGTGCTCGGCCAGCCACAGCAGGGCGTACGGCCGCAGCGCGGGCTCGTCGAGCACGGCGCGCACCTCGGGCTCGGCGGGCGCGCCCACCACCCGCAACGCCTCGAAGGCGAGGCCGCGCAGGAGGGCGTCCTCGCCCCGGGCGGCGGCGATCAGCTCGGTGACGGCGCTGCCGACCGGGCGGGCGGCCAGCCAGGCGCGGTACTCGGCCCGGGCGGCGGCCGGACGCAGCCGCGCGCAGCCGCGCAGCATGTCCTCGGCGCCCTGTTCGATGTTCCCGGCGGGGCTCTGCGCGGCGACACAGATCTGCTCCAGCTTGACCCACACCGCCCAGCTGCCGAGCGGTGTGAGGGTGGCCTGTCCGTCGCCGTAGGTGAGGGCGCCGACGGAGGCGAGGGCGCGCAGCGCCCAGTCCAGCAGCGGTTCGAGCGGAGCGTCGGCGGTGGGCGGCTCGGCGGGCGCGGGGCGGGGCTCCGGGGCGGCGGCGGGCGTTCCGGGCCGGGGCCCGTAGTCGACCTCGCAGCGCTCGGTGCGCAGTTCGGTGACGCGCTGCTCCAGCAGGTCGAGCAGCTGGGGCACGGGCACGGGCCCGGCGGACAGCTGCAGGAAGGAGAGCACCTGCGGCATGGCCGTCACGACCTCGGCGACGGCGGCCGGCTCGTGCTCCCCGGGTTCGGGGCAGGCGAGCGACCAGGCGTCGCAGAGGGCGACCCAGCCGCGCAGCACGGCGCTGTCGTCGCGGTCCCAGGCGCGCAGCCGCCAGCCGGGACGGGCGCTGTCGCCGTGCACCTCGATGAGACCGGCCAGCCGGGCGGTGTCCCAGTCGGCACGGACCTGATCGGCGGTCAGTCCGAGGGCCTCGGCCGCCCGCCGGGCGGTCGCGTCGGACAGGGTGGCCTTGCCGTCGGCGGTGGCGCTGTCGCCGCCGGGGCCGAGGGCGCGGTCGGCCCAGCGGGCCACCCGGGCGGCCGCGGCCAGCACGGAGCGAGCCATTCCGGCCAGCTCGGCCGGTGCGGGCGTGCCCTCCGGGGGGCGGGGCGCGGGGCGGCGGGCGCGCCGCCGCTCGATCGCTGCGGGGGCGCCGGCCAGGGGTCGCGGACGGACGAGTCGAAGCCTGGAGTCGCGCGGGATACGGGACGTCACGGGTGCAGTCTTCCTGGTGACGGACCGAAAGCCCAAACGGAATGCCGACGGGGGTCGCGGGGCCGGTCACCGTCCGGGCCCGGACGGGGCCGGAGGGGCCCGATCAAGCCACTGGTACGACGGTAAACGGAATCCTCCGCACCGCCCTTGTGCGGGCGTCACATCAGGGGGGTGAGGAACCTCCGCAACGACTCCTCGTACGCGTCCGGGTCGGCGTTCCACATGGCGGCGTGGGAGGCGCCCCTGACGGTCTGCAGGGTGACGGTGTTCGGATGGGCGGCGGCGAGCCGGCGGGAGAACCGCCAGGGCGCCACCGTGTCGTCGGGGCCGTGGAAGATGTGCGTCGGGACCGTGATGCCGTCCAGGTGGAGGGCGCCGGGCCGGTGGTCGCCGTACAGGCCGGTGCGGCCCTGGGCGGCGCGGACCGCGAGCGGCAGCAGCGCGCCCGGGGTGCGGTGGGCGTGGGCGAGGGCGCGCAGGGTGGACTCCCAGTCGAGCACCGGGGAGTCCAGGATCAGGCCGGCGACCCGGTCGCGGGCCTCGGAGCGGGCGGCGGCGCGCAGCGCCATGGTCGCGCCCGTGGACCAGCCGTAGAGGACCACCCGGCGGGCGCCGGAGTCCACCGCGTGCCGCATCACGGCGTCGAGATCGCGCCATTCGGTCTCGCCGAGGTGGTTGAGCCCGTCGGGGGAACGGGGCGCGTCCGGGTCGCCCCGGTAGGCGGGGGCGAGCACCGGGAACTGGTTGCGGCGCAGGGCCTGGAGGACGTTCAGGGTGTGTTCCCGGGTGGTGCCGAGACCGTGCACGGCGATCACCCAGGTGTCCCGGGCGCCCTCCACGAACCATGCGGGCAGGGGACCGAGTTCGCCCGGCACGTCGACGACGGTGTGGTCGACGCCGAGCGCGGTCCCCGGGTCGCCGACGTACACGTTCGGCGTGAACCTGGCCCGGTCGCCGGGTTCCGGTGTGCCGTAGGTCACGCGTTCCAGGCGCCGTACGACGGTGTCGGCGGGGTTGGAGGCGACGGACAGCACGGGTCCCACCACCGCGTGGAAGCCGCGGCCGACGAGGCCGTGGCGACCGGGCCGCAGCGCGGCGAGGTCACGGGTGAGGGTGACCTGTCCCGCGGCGGTGGCGTGGACGGTGAGTCCGGGCTCGGTGGGCAGGGGTTTGCCCGAGGGGATCCTCAGGGCAGCGTCGCTGGCGAACCGGCCGGCGGCCACGGCGGCGGCGCCGGCCCCTATCACGGCGGTGACGGCAGCGGCCGTCGCTCTGACAGTGCGCACGCCTCCCAGTGTCGGGTCCGGACGGGGACGCGGCCAGTGGGCGCGTCCCGGACACCGGCAACCGGCCCGGCCGCTCACGGCCTCGGCCCGCCGCCCCGTCGGCACCGCCGCCGTGGCGCCGTAACCGCCTGGTCACCCCGGCTGCCCGTACCCCCGCAGCCGCCCTTCCACCTCCGTCAGCTGTTCGGCGCTCAACAGGCTGGGGGACAGTCCCGGCACCGAGGAGGCGGTCAGCCACACCCGGCACATCCACTCCAGCTGGGCGGTGCGGTCGTAGGCCTGGTCGAGGGTCGCGCCGTAGGTGAGGGTGCCGTGGTTGCGCAGCAGGCAGCCGGTGCGGTCCTCCAGGGCGCGCAGGGTGTGCGCGGCCAGCTCGGGGGTGCCGTAGGCGGCGTAGCGGGCCACGCGGACGGGGCCGCCGAGGGCGGCGGTCATGTAGTGGATCGGCGGCAGTTCGTCGACGAGGGTGGAGACGGCGGTCGCGTGCACGGCGTGGGTGTGCACCACGGCGCGCGCGCCGGTCTCCCGGTACACGGCCAGGTGCAGGGGCAGCTCGCTGGTCGGGACCAGGGTGCCGAGCACCTGCCGGCCGGTGAGGTCCACGCCGGTCACGTCGGCCGGCCGGAGCCGGTCGTACGGCACCCCCGAGGGCGTCACCAGGACGGTGTCGCCGACCCGTACCGAGACGTTGCCGGAGGTTCCCACGACGAACCCGTCGGCGACGGTGCGGCGGGCGGTTTCCACCACCTCCGCCCAGGCCCGCGCCGTCTCCTCCCCCACCCGTCCGGCGGGCGCACCCCCCGTGTCCCGGGCGCCGCTCACGGCGCCTTCCGCTTCCCGCTCGCGCGGGCCCTGTTCAGCCATGCGGCGATCCTGCCAGGAGCCCATGCGGCCTGGGCTGTCCGGCGGAGTACCGACCCCCTTTTACGGTCACCACGATGCCCATTCCAGTTCATCTTCCGTTCACCCTGGTTACCTACGTTCGACCAGCCAATGACCTCGAACGATTGCCTGGGTAAATGGAAAGCTTCTCGCTGATCCTCGCGATTGTGGTGGTAACCGCACTCGCGTTCGATTTCACGAACGGTTTCCACGACACCGCGAACGCGATGGCAACGACCATTTCGACCGGTGCGCTCAAGCCCAAGGTCGCGGTGGCCATGTCCGCCGTGCTGAACCTTGTCGGCGCATTCCTCTCGGTGGAGGTCGCGAACACGATCTCCAAGGGCCTCGTCGACGAGGCCGGCATCCGTCCCGAGGTCATCTTCGCCGCGTTGGTCGGCGCGATCCTCTGGAACCTCCTGACCTGGCTGGTGGGCCTGCCGTCCAGCTCCTCGCACGCCCTCATGGGCGGTCTGATCGGCGCCACCGTCGCCTCCGCCGGCTTCGGCGCGGTGCACGGCGACGTGCTGGTCACCAAGGTCCTCATCCCCGCGATCGCCGCCCCGGTGGTGGCCGGCGTCGCCGCGCTGCTGGCCACCCGGCTCACCTACCGGACGGGCCGGAACATCGACGGCAAGTCCTCCGAGAAGGGCTACCGCGCCGGGCAGATCGCCTCCGCCGGCCTGGTCTCCCTGGCCCACGGCACCAACGACGCCCAGAAGACGATGGGCATCATCACCCTCGCCCTGGTCGCCGGCGGCGCCGTCGCCCCCGACTCCGACCCGCCCGTGTGGGTCATCCTCTCCGCGGGCGTCGCCATCGCCCTCGGCACCTACCTGGGCGGCTGGCGCATCATCCGCACCATGGGCAAGGGCCTGACCGACCTCCAGCCGCAGCAGGGCTTCGCCGCCCAGACCAGCGCCGCGACGGTCATCCTGGCCTCCTCGCACCTCGGCTTCTCGCTGTCGACGACGCACTCCGTCTCCGGTGCCGTGATGGGCGCGGGCCTGGGCCGCAAGGGCGGCGTGGTCCGCTGGTCCACGGCCACCCGGATGTTCGTCGCCTGGGGCCTGACGCTGCCGGCGGCCGCCTTCGTCGCGGCGCTCGCCGAGTGGGTGTGCGGCTTCGGCGACTGGGGCACCGCCGTCGTGGCCGTCTTCCTGATCGCCTCCAGCGCGGCCATCTGGAAGATCTCCCGGCGCGAGGTCGTCGACCACACCAACGTCAACGACCACGACGCCCCCTCCGAGGAGCCCCCCGGTGTGGTGACGCAGGCCATCGCGGCGGTGACCCCGCCGCCGGCGAACCCGGCCGCCGAGGAGCTCTCGGCCACCATCCCCGCCCCCGCGGCCACCGACCCGCAGGCCCCGTCGGCCGCCACCACCGTCTGACCGCGCCCGGCACGAAGGAAGAAGCACCATGACAATCGACTGGGCGGCCCTCGGCTCCGTCTTCGGCGTCAGCCTCGTGGTCACCGTGGCCCTGGTGGCCGTGTTCACCCTCGGCATCTCCGGTCTGTCCCGCCGCGAGCGGGCCACCGCCGAGGGCCGGTCCGCGGCCCTCGCGGTCACCGGCGCCTACGCCTGCTTCGCCGCGTGCGCGGCGGCGGTCGGCTACGGCATCTACCTGATCGTGGCCTGATCACAGGCCGCGTGCGGCGGCGGGCGGGACGGGAGCACCGGCTTCCGTCCCGCCCGCTTCCGCGTGCGCGGCCCCGCCGCCGTTCACCCACGTGAGCACCTCTGTGGGCCTCAGCACACTTGAGCCCCGCAGGTCAACGGCAAGTTGACGGCCCTTCCGGGACCGTGGTGGACTGCCTCAGCCATCACGGCGACAGGAGAGGAAGCCGGTGCGAATCCGGCGCGGTCCCGCCACTGTCACCGGGGTTGACCCCCCGGGAGCCAGGAACTCTCGTCGCCGGTCTCGTCGAACCAGGGCGCGGACACCCTGAGTGAGGACATATCGCCATGCGCGGCTGCCTGTCGAGGTCGAACAACGACTCCCCGCCCCCTTCCGGGGCCGTTCCCTCCGGATCCGTCACCGGCTGAACCCATGGGTGCCGATCGCGTGTTCGCGTACGGCGCCGCCGCCGGCCTCCTGGGCGACCTGCTCCTCGGCGATCCCCGCCGCGGGCATCCGGTCGCCGCGTTCGGGCGGGCCGCGGCTGCCGTGGAGCGGGTGCTGTGGCGGGACGACCGGGGCCGCGGGGCCGTGCACACCGCCGTGTGCGTCGGCGGCGCGGTCGCGCTCTCGGGCCTGGCCGCCCGCGCCGTACGCCGTAGTCCCGCCGCCTCCGTCGTCCTGACCGGCGTCGCCACCTGGGCCGTCGTCGGCGGGACCTCGCTGGCCCGGGAGGCGCGTGCCGTCGGGCGCGCGCTGGAGGCCGGTGACGTCGAGGCGGCCCGGGAGCGGCTGCCGCACCTGTGCGGCCGGGACCCGCAGGCCCTGGACGCCGACGGGATCGCCCGCGCCGTGGTGGAGTCCGTCGCCGAGAACACCTCCGACGCCGTGGTGGGCGCCCTCGTGTGGGGCGCGGTCGCCGGGGTGCCGGGTCTGGTGGGCTTCCGGGCCGTCAACACCCTGGACGCGATGGTGGGTCACAAGTCACCCCGCCACCTCCGCTACGGCTGGGCCTCGGCCCGCCTCGACGACGTCGCCGGCTGGCCGGGCGCACGCCTGACGGCCGCGCTCGCCGCCCTGTCCGGGCCGGACCCGCGCGGGGCGGTACGGGCCTGGCGCGCGGACGCGGCGAAGCACCCGAGCCCCAACGCGGGCCCCGTGGAGGCGTCCTTCGCGGGCGCGCTCGGCGTGCGGCTCGGCGGGACGCTGTCCTACGGCGGCCGGGTCGAGCACCGGCCCGTCCTCAACGGCGGCGGGCGCCCCGTCGCCGTCACCGACATCGACCGGGCGGTGCGCCTGTCGCGGCGGGTCGGCTGGCTGGCGCTCGCGGCCGGGGTGGCCGCGCGGCGCGTACGGAAGGGACGTGCGAAGTGAGCGGGGGCGGACTGCTGGTCGCCGGGACCACCTCGGACGCCGGCAAGAGCGTGGTCACCGCCGGGATCTGCCGGTGGCTGGTGCGCCAAGGGGTGAAGGTCGCTCCGTTCAAGGCGCAGAACATGTCGCTGAACTCGTTCGTCACGCGGGAGGGCGCCGAGATCGGGCGGGCCCAGGCCATGCAGGCGCAGGCGTGCCGGGTGGAGCCGACGGCGCTGATGAACCCGGTGCTGCTGAAGCCGGGCGGCGAGCGGTCCAGCCAGGTGGTGCTGATGGGCCGCCCGGTCGGCGAGATGAGCGCCCGCGGGTACCACGGCGGTCGCCAGGAGAGCCTCCTCGGCACGGTCCTCGACTGCCTGGAGCGGCTGCGGAGCGAGTACGACGCGGTGATCTGCGAGGGCGCCGGGAGCCCGGCCGAGATCAACCTGCGGCGCACCGACATCGTGAACATGGGCGTCGCCCGCAACGCCGGACTGCCGGTCCTCGTGGTCGGGGACATCGACCGGGGCGGCGTGTTCGCCTCCTTCTTCGGCACGGTCGCCCTGCTCTCCCAGGAGGACCAGGAGCTGGTCGCCGGGTTCCTGGTGAACAAGTTCCGCGGGGACGTCTCGCTGCTGGAGCCGGGCCTGGAGATGCTGCACGGCCTGACCGGGCGGCACGCCTACGGCGTGCTGCCGTTCCGGCACGGGCTGGGGATCGACGAGGAGGACGGGCTCAGGGTGTCCCTCAGGGGCGCCGTGCGGGAGTCCGCGGTGGCCGCGCCGGCCGGCGAGGAGGTGCTGCGGGTCGCGGTGTGCGCGGTGCCGTTGATGTCGAACTTCACGGACGTGGACGCGCTCGCCGCCGAACCGGGCGTCGTGGTGCGGTTCGTGGACCGTCCGGACGAACTCGCCGACGCGGACCTCGTGGTCGTGCCGGGCACCCGCGGGACCGTGCGGGCGCTGCGCTGGCTGCGGGAGCGCGGGCTGGCGGACGCGCTGGTGCGCCGGGCCGCCGAGGGCCGGCCGCTGCTGGGCATCTGCGGCGGCTTCCAGCTGCTCGGCGAGCACATCGAGGACGACGTGGAGAGCCGCGCGGGCCAGGTGGACGGGCTAGGCGTCCTGCCGGTGCGGGTGCGGTTCGCCCGTGGGAAGACCCTGGCGCGCCCGGTCGGCGAGGCCCTCGGCGAGCGCGTCGAGGGGTACGAGATCCATCATGGGGTCGCCGAAGTCCTCGGCGGGGACCCGTTCGTCTCCGACGGCCAAGGACAGAGCCTGGACGGCTGCCGGGTCGGCGCGGCCTGGGGCACGCACTGGCACGGAGCGCTGGAGTCGGACGGGTTCCGGCGGGCCTTCCTGCGCGTGGTGGCCGAGCACGCGGGACGCCGTTTCGTGCCGGCCCCCGACACCTCTTTCGCCGCGCTGCGCGAGGAGCAGCTCGACCGGCTCGGCGACCTGATCGAACAGCACGCGGACACCGACGCGCTGTGGCGGCTCATCGAGTCCGGCGCGCCACCAGGACTGCCCTTCATCCCCCCGGGAGCTCCCGCATGAGCACTGTGTTGTTGTTGTCGACCGCCGACACGGACCTGCTGGCGGCCCGTGCCTCCGGCGCCGGCTACCGGATCGGCAACCCCACCCGCGTGGACGTCGCGGAGGAACTGCCCGCGCTGCTCGACGGATCCGATCTCGCGGTGGTGCGGCTGCTGGGCGGCAGGCGGGCCTGGGAGGACGGGCTGGCCGCGCTCAAGGCGTCCGGCATCCCCACGGTGCTGCTCGGCGGGGAGACCGTGCCGGACGCGGAGCTGATGGCCGAGTCCAGCGTCCCGGCGGGCGTGGTGGCCGAGGCGCTGCGGTACCTCGTCGAGGGCGGCCCGGAGAACCTCGCGGAGCTGGCCCGGTTCCTGTCGGACACGGTGCTGCTGACCGGCGAGGGCTTCGAACAGCCGCGCAGGATGCCGGAGTTCGGGGTGCACGGAGCGCGTACGGCCAGGCCGGGGCGGCCGACGGTCGGTGTGCTCTTCTACCGTGCGCACGAACTCAGCGGCAACACCGCCTTCGTGGACACCCTGTGCGACGCGATCGAGGCACGCGGCGCCAACGCGCTACCGGTGTACTGCGGTTCGCTGCGCGGCGCCGACCCGGGGTTGTACGAGCTGCTCGGGCGAGCGGACGCCCTGGTCGCCACCGTGCTCGCGGCCGGCGGCACCCACGCCTCGCAGGCGTCGGCGGGCGGCGAGGAGGAGGCCTGGGACGTGGGCGCGCTCGCCGAACTGGACGTGCCGGTGCTGCAGGGGCTGTGCCTGACGTCCTCGCGCGCGGCCTGGGAGGAGTCCGACGCGGCCCTCTCGCCCATGGACGCGGCCATGCAGGTCGCCATCCCCGAGTTCGACGGCCGGCTGATCACGGTCCCCTTCTCCTTCAAGGAGCAAGGCCCGGGCGACGTGCCGGTGTACGTCGCCGATCCCGGGCGGGCGGCGCGGGTCGCCGGGATCGCCGTACGGCACGCGGCCCTGCGCCACAAGCCGAACGCGGAGAAGAAACTGGCGCTGGTCTTCACCGCGTACCCGACGAAGCACTCGCGTGTCGGCAACGCGGTGGGCCTGGACACGCCCGCGTCGGCGGTACGCGTGCTGGACGCGCTGCGGGACGCCGGATACGAGGTCGAGGGGCACCCCGCCGAGGGTGACGAGCTGATCCACCGGCTGATCGCGGCCGGCGGGCACGACGTGGAGTGGCTGACGGAGGAGCAGCTGGCCGCCGCGCCCGCGCGGGTGCCGCTGGCCGACTACCGGGCCTGGTTCGCCACGCTGGACCGGGAGTTGAGGGAGGCGATGACCGAGGCGTGGGGTGAGCCGCCGGGCTCGCTGTACGTCGACGGGGACGACATCGTGCTGGCGTCCCTCCAGTTCGGGAACGTGGTGGTGATGATCCAGCCGCCGCGCGGCTTCGGGGAGAACCCCATCGCGATCTACCACGACCCGGACATGCCGCCGTCCCACCACTACCTGGCCGCCTACCGCTGGCTGGAGAACAGCTTCGGCGCCGACGCCGTCGTCCACATGGGCAAGCACGGCACGATGGAGTGGCTGCCCGGCAAGGGCCTCGGGCTGAGCGCCGGGTGCGCGCCGGACGCGGTGCTGGGCGATCTGCCGCTGGTGTACCCGTTCATCGTGAACGACCCCGGCGAGGGCACGCAGGCCAAGCGGCGCGGGCACGCCACGGTCGTCGACCACCTGGTGCCGCCGATGGCCCGCGCCGACACGTACGGGGACCTGGCCAAGCTGGAGCAGTTGCTCGACGAGTACGCGCTGGTCTCCGACCTGGACCCGGTGAAGGCCCCGGCCGTGCGGGCGCAGATCTGGACACTGGTGAAGGCCGCCGAGCTGCATCACGACCTGCACGTCGACGACCAGCCGGACGACGACGCGTTCGACGAGTTCGTCATGCACATCGACGGCTACCTGTGCGAGATCAAGGACGTGCAGATCCGCGACGGCCTGCACATCCTCGGCGGCGGACCGGTCGGTGAGCCGCGGGTGAACCTGGTGCTGGCGGTGCTGCGCGCCTCGCAGGTGTGGGGCGGGCGGGCCAACGCCCTGCCTGGTCTGCGGGCCTGCCTCGCCGCACACTTCGGGCTGGTGGAGAAGGACCTGCTGGCCGAGCCGGGCGCGCCGGTGAAGGCGCCGGCGGAGCTGACGGACCTGGTGGACGGCCCGTCGCGTACGGCCGCCGACGCGATCGACCTCCTCGAGCAGCTGTGCCGACGGCTCGCGGAGGGCATGGAGGAGCGGGACTGGGCGGCCGACACCGTGCCGGGGCTGGTGCGGAACGTGCTGGGCACGGAACTCGCGGACGCGGTGGCCGTGTTGCGGTTCGCGTGCGAGGAGGTCGTGCCCCGGCTGGCCCGGACGACGGACGAGATTGGGCACATCCTGCACGCGCTGGACGGCGGGTACGTCCCGGCAGGTCCCTCCGGCTCGCCCACGCGCGGGCTGGTCAACGTGCTGCCGACCGGCCGGAACTTCTACTCGGTCGACCCCAAGGCCATCCCGTCGCGGCTGAGTTGGGAGGTCGGGCAGTCGCTGGCGGACTCGCTGGTCCGGCGGTACCTGGAGGACACGGGCGCGTACCCGCGGTCCGTCGGCCTGACGGTGTGGGGCACGTCCGCGATGCGCACACAGGGTGACGACATCGCCGAGATCCTGGCGCTGCTGGGCTGCCGTCCGGTGTGGGACGACGCGTCCCGCCGCGTGACCGGCTTCGAGATCGTGCCCCTGGAGGAGCTGGGCCGCCCCCGCGTCGACGTCACGGTCCGCATCTCCGGATTCTTCCGGGACGCGTTCCCCCACGTCGTGGGGCTGATCGACGACGCCGTGCGGGCGGTGGCCGAGCTGGACGAGCCGGCCGGGTCCAACTACGTACGGGCGCACGTGGAGGAGGACGCCGCCGCGCACGGTGACCGGCGGCGGGCCACCGCGCGCATCTTCGGCTCCAAGCCGGGGGCGTACGGGGCGGGGCTGCTGCCGCTGATCGACGCCCGGAACTGGCGCTCCGACGCCGACCTCGCGGAGGTGTACGCGGTGTGGGGCGGCTACGCCTACGGGCGCGGGCTCGACGGGCGGGCGGCGCGCGGCGACATGGAGACGGCGTTCAGGCGGATCGCGGTGGCGGCGAAGAACGTCGACACCCGTGAACACGATCTCGTCGACGCGGACGACTACTTCCAGTACCACGGCGGCATGGTCGCCATGGTCCGGCACCTCACGGGCGAGAGCCCCGAGGCGTACGTGGGTGACTCGGCGACCCCGGACCAGGTGAGGACGCGCACGCTGGGCGAGGAGACGCACCGGGTGTTCCGGGCGCGGGTGGTCAACCCGCGCTGGATGGCGGCGATGCGCAGGCACGGCTACAAGGGCGCCTTCGAGATGGCGGCGACCGTGGACTACCTGTTCGGCTACGACGCCACGGCCGGCGTCGTGGACGACTGGATGTACGAGAAGCTCAGCGCGGAGTACGTGTTCTCGCCGGAGAACCGGGAGTTCATGAAGCAGTCCAACCCGTGGGCGCTGCGGGGCATCACGGAGCGTTTGCTGGAGGCGGCGGAGCGCGGGCTGTGGGCGGAGCCCGACGCCGGCACGCTGGAGCGGCTGCGCGCCACCTACCTGGAACTCGAGGGCGACCTCGAAGGCGACTCGGAGGGCGACGACCAGTGACCACCCCCTTTCCTTTCACGGCCGTGGTGGGCCAGGACGACCTGCGGCTCGCGCTGCTGCTGAACGCGGTGTCGCCGTCCGTCGGCGGTGTGCTGGTGCGCGGCGAGAAGGGCACCGCGAAGTCGACCGCCGTGCGGGCCCTCTCCGCGCTGCTGCCGGAGGTCGCCGTGGTGCCGGGCTGCCGGTTCTCCTGCGACCCGGCCGCACCCGACCCGGGGTGCCCGGACGGGCCGCACGAAGGCACGGCCGGCGGTGCGCGTCCCGCGCGCATGGTCGAGCTGCCCGTCGGTGCCTCCGAGGACCGGCTGGTGGGCGCGCTCGACATCGAGCGGGCGCTGGCGGAGGGCGTGAAGGCGTTCGAACCCGGTCTGCTGGCCGCCGCACACCGGGGCATTTTGTACGTGGACGAGGTGAATCTCCTCCATGACCACCTGGTCGACCTGCTGCTGGACGCGGCGGCGATGGGCGCCTCGTACGTGGAGCGGGAGGGCGTGTCCGTGCGGCACGCGGCGCGGTTCCTGCTGGTCGGGACCATGAACCCCGAGGAGGGCGAGCTGCGGCCGCAGCTGCTGGACCGGTTCGGCCTGACCGTCGAGGTCGCGGCCTCCCGGGAACCGGACCAGCGGGTCGAGGTCGTCCGACGGCGGCTGGCGTACGACGACGATCCGGCCGGCTTCGCGGCGCGCTGGGCCGACGAGGAGGCCGCTGTGCGGCGGCGGATCGTCGCCGCGCGGGAGTTGCTGCCGTCGGTGCGGCTGGGCGACGGGGCGCTGCGGCAGATCGCGGCGACCTGTGCGGCGTTCGAGGTGGACGGCATGCGGGCCGACATCGTGATGGCGCGCACGGCGACCGCGCTGGCCGCGTGGGCCGGGCGGACGGAGGTGCTGGCGGAGGATGTGCGGCAGGCCGCGCTGCTGGCCCTCCCGCACCGGCGGCGGCGCAATCCGTTCGACGCGCCGGGGCTGGACGAGGACAAGCTGGACGAGACGTTGGAGGAGTTCTCCGGGGACGACGACCCCGACCCGGACGGGGACGGCGACGGTCCCGGTGGGGGCGGCGACGGTCCCGGTCGGTCCCGGTGGGGGCGGTGGACAGCCGGAGCCGGACGAGGGGCCGGCGGGCGACGACAGCGGCGCCCGGCCCGAGACCGGTGAGGGTGAGCCCGCGCCCGGTGGGGGCGGCCGGCAGGCCCCCGTGCGGGCCGCGGAGCCCTTCCGCACCAAGGTGCTGAGCGTTCCCGGGATCGGCGAGGGGGCCGCCGGGCGGCGGTCGCGGGCCCGCAGCGAGCACGGGCGGACGACGGGTGCGCGTCGGCCCGAGGGCACGCTGACCAAGCTGCACCTCGCGGCGACCGTGCGGGCCGCCGCTCCGCACCAGCGGGCCCGGGGGCGGTCGGGGCGTGGTCTCGTCGTGCGCCGGGACGACCTGCGGCAGGCGACCCGCGAGGGGCGCGAGGGGAACCTCGTGCTGTTCGTCGTGGACGCCTCCGGGTCGATGGCCGCACGGCAGCGGATGAGCGCCGTGAAGGGCGCCGTGCTGTCGCTGCTGCTGGACGCCTACCAGCGGCGCGACAAGGTGGGGCTGGTGACCTTCCGCGGGTCGGCGGCCGACCTCGCCCTGCCGCCCACCTCGTCGGTGGACGCGGCGGCGGCCCGTCTGGAGTCGCTGCCGACCGGCGGGCGTACCCCGCTGGCGGCGGGACTGCTCAAGGCGCACGACGTGCTGCGGGTGGAGCGGTTGCGCGATCCGGCGCGCAGGCCGCTGGTCGTGGTGGTGACGGACGGGCGGGCGACCGGTGGGCCGGAGCCCGTCGCGCTGGCGTCGCGGTCGGCTCGGCTGTTCGCGGCGCAGGGCGTCGCCTCGGTGGTCGTGGACTGCGAGTCGGGGCCGGTGCGGCTGGGGCTGGCCGGGCAGCTCGCCGGTGAGCTGGGCGGGACCGCCGTGACCTTGGACGAGCTGCGGGCCGACTCGATCGCCGGGCTGGTCAAGGACGTGCAGAGGAGGGCCGCCTGATGCCGAAGGGGCAGCCGAGTGTCGTGCCGGACGACGGTCTGACGACGCGGCAGCGGCGGAACCGGCCGCTGGTCGTCGTCCACACCGGGGTGGGGAAGGGCAAGTCGACGGCCGCGTTCGGGCTGGCGCTGCGGGCCTGGAACCAGGGGTGGCCGATCGGGGTGTTCCAGTTCGTCAAGTCGGCGAAGTGGAAGGTCGGCGAGGAGCGGGCGCTGCGCGTGCTCGGTGACTCCGGTGAGGGCGGGTCCGTCGCCTGGCACAAGATGGGCGAGGGCTGGTCCTGGGTGCAGCGCGAGCTGCAGGGGGACAACGTCAGCAACGAGGAGAAGGCCCGCGAGGGCTGGGAGCAGGTCAAGCGGGACCTGGCCGCCGAGACGTACCGGCTGTACGTGCTGGACGAGTTCGCCTACCCGATGCACTGGGGGTGGGTGGACACGGCCGAGGTGGTGTCCGTGCTGCGGGAGCGGCCGGGGACGCAGCATGTCGTGATCACGGGGCGCAACGCGCCGGCCGAGCTCGTCGGCTTCGCCGATCTGGTGACCGACATGTCCAAGGTGAAGCATCCGATGGACGTCGGGCAGAAGGGGCAGAGGGGGATCGAGTGGTGACGGGGGCTGCCGGCTCCGTCCCGCGGCTGGTCGTCGCCGCGCCTTCTTCCGGGAGTGGGAAGACCACCGTCGCCACGGGGCTGATGGCCGCGTTGTCGGCGCGTGGGATGGCCGTGTCGCCTCACAAGGTGGGTCCGGACTACATCGATCCCGGGTATCACGCGCTCGCCACGGGGCGGGTGGGGCGGAACCTCGACGCGTATCTGTGCGGGGTCGAGCTGGTGGCTCCGTTGTTCGCGCACGGGGCGCGGGGGTGTGACATCGCCGTCGTCGAGGGCGTGATGGGGCTGTTCGACGGGGCGTCGGGCGAGGGGGAGCTGGCGTCCACCGCGCAGGTGGCGAAGGTGCTGCGGGCGCCGGTGGTGCTCGTCGTCGACGCGTCGGCGCAGGCGCGGTCGGTGGCGGCGTTGGTACAGGGGTTCGTGAGCTTCGATCCGGAGGTCCGGGTCGGGGGAGTGATCCTCAACAAGGTCGCCTCGGATCGGCATGAGGCCGTGCTGCGGGAGGCGTTGGAGGCGGTTGGGGTGCCGGTGATGGGGGTGTTGCGGCGGGGTGCGGGGGTTGAGACTCCGTCTCGGCATCTTGGGCTTGTGCCTGTGGCTGAGCGGGGCGACCTGGCCGTCGAGGCTGTCGCTGCGATGGGGGCGCTGGTCGCCGGCGGGTGTGATCTTGAGGGGCTCGTCGCGTTGGCTCGCGGTGCGGGGCCCTTGGCGGGTGCGGCTTGGGATGCGGGTACTGCTCTGGTTCCTTCGCCCCCGCCGCCCCCCCTCCCCGTCCCTGGGGCTGCGCCCCGGACCCCCTGTCGGCCCTGGCGGGCCTCGTCCTCGAACGCCGGACGGGCTGGAGGGGGCGGCCCTTGGCGCTCGTCCTCGGACGCCGGACGGGGTGGAGGGGGCGGCCCTTGGCGGGCCTCGTCCTCGGACGCCGGACGGGCTGGGGGGTGCGGCCTGGTCGGCTGAGAAGGGGAAGGACCCGGTCATCGCCCTTGCCGGTGGGGCCGCGTTCAGCTTTTCCTATGCCGAGCATGCCGAGCTGTTGACCGCCGCCGGTGCGGAGGTCGTGACCTTCGACCCGCTGCGGGACGAGGAGCTGCCCGAGGGGACCTCCGGCGTCGTCATCGGGGGTGGGTTCCCCGAGGTGTACGCCTCCGAGTTGTCCGCCAACGACGCCCTGCGCAAGCAGATCGGCGAACTTGCCGCGAGCGGGGGTCCCGTCGCCGCCGAGTGTGCCGGGTTGCTGTACCTGTGCCGGGAGTTGGACGGGATGCCGATGTGCGGGGTGCTGGATGCCTCCGCCCGGATGTCGGAGCGGCTGACGCTCGGGTACCGGGACGCCGTGGCCGTCACCGACAGCGTGCTGGCCGCGGCCGGGACGCGGATGCGGGGGCACGAGTTCCATCGCACGGTCGTCGAGCCGGGAGCCGGGGCCTCCCCCGCGTGGGGAGTGCGCGTGCCCGGGCGGCGGGTCGAAGGGTTCGTCGAAGGCACCGTGCACGCCAGTTATCTGCACACCCACTGGGCGTCCGAGCCCGGTGTCGCCCGTCGGTTCGTGGAGAGGTGCCGGACGTCATGAGCAGCAGGCTGATCGGGGTGGGCGTCGGGCCCGGGGACCCGGAGCTGGTGACCGTCAAGGGCGTCAACGCGCTGCGGGCCGCCGACGTCGTCGTCGTCCCCGTGATGGACACGGGTGAGCGGGGGCGGGCCGAGGCGACCGTGCTGCACTACGTGCCCGCCGAGAAGGTCGTCCGGGTGGTGTTCGCGCTGAACGAGCGGACCGACAGGAAGCGCCGTGAGACGGCCTGGGACGCGGCCGGTGAGCGGGTCGCCGGGCTGCTGCGGGAGCGCGGCACCGTGGCGTTCGCGACGATCGGGGATCCCCACGTCTACTCGACGTTCACCTATCTCGCGCAGACCGCCGGCGCACTCGTGCCGGGGCTGGTCGTCGAGACCGTGCCGGGGATCACCGCCATGCAGGATCTCGCGGCGCGGTCGGGGGCGGTGCTGACCGAGGGGACGGAGCCGCTCACCCTGGTGCCGGTGACCGCCGGGGCCACCGTGCTGAAGGAGGCGCTGGCCGGGCCCGGCACGGTCGTGGCGTACAAGTTCGGGCGGCAGGCCGGTGAGGTCGCCGAGGCGCTGCGGGAGACCGGGCGGCTCGACGACGCGGTGTGGGGGTCGGCGCTCGGGCTGCCGGAGGAGTCGGTGCGCCCGGCGGCGGAGCTGGACGGGCGGCCGTTGCCGTATCTGTCGACGCTCATCGCACCGCCGCGGCGCGCGGGCGGACGGGGCGGCAAGCTGTGAGACGGCCCGGCCGGCGGTCAGTGGGCGGTGCCCACGACCAGCCAGATGAACAGCACCCCCGCGACCGTGCACACCAGGGTGGAGCGGGCCGGGTGGTCGTGGTGCGCCTCGGGCAGGATCTCGGCCGCCGCGAGGTACAGCAGCGCGCCGCCGAACAGGCCCAGGTAACCGCCGAGCAGCGGCTCGGGAATCGTGAAGAAGAGGGTGGAGGCGGCGCCGGCGACCGGTGCCACCGCGTCCGCGACCAGCATGGCGAGGGCGCGGCGGCGGGCGTTGCCGTAGGCGTGGGCGAGTGTGTACGTGTTGAAGCCGTCGGCGAAGTCGTGGGCGATCACCGCGACCGCGACGGCGGCGCCCATGCCTCCGCCGACCTGGAAGGCGGCGCCGATCGCCACGCCGTCCATCGCGCTGTGCCCGACCATCGCCGCCGCGGCCGTGAGCCCCACCTCAGGGGTGCGGCCGTGGTTCTCGCCCGCGCCGTGCGCGGCCTGCCGGTGGGCGAGCAGGCGTTCCACCAGGTGGGCCAGCAGGAATCCGCCGACGAAGAGCAGCAGGGCCGCCGGCACGCCGTACACCTCGGTGCCGGCGGTCTCCAGGGACTCCGGGAGGAGTTCCAGACCGACGACGCCCAGCATCAGCCCGCCGGCCAGGCCCAGCACCAGATGGCGGCGGTCGGTCACACGGTGTGCCGACCAGCCGCCGGCCAGCGTCATCAGGAACGCGCCCAGCGCGACGAGGACCGCCATGTGCTCTTCGTATCCGATCAGCGGCCGCTCGCGCACGCGTGACAGCCGCTCCCCGCACCTCTACTTCCGACCGCACGCAGGGAAGGACCCGTTTTCCATGACCGACGCCCCCACCGGCAAGGTGACCTTCGTCGGGGCCGGTCCCGGCGCCGCCGATCTGCTGACGTTCCGCGGCGCGCGGGCCATCGCCGAGGCGGACGTGGTGATCTGGGCCGCCAGCCTGGTGCAGGCGGAGGTCCTGGAGCACGCGCGGGAGGGCGCCGAGATCCTCGACTCTGCGGCCATGTCCCTCGAGGACGTGGTGGGTGTCTACGCGCGGGCCCGGGCGGAAGGGCTCAGGGTGGCGCGGATCCACTCGGGTGACCCGGCGCTGTGGGGCGGCACCCAGGAGCAGGTCGACCGGTGCGCGGAGCTGGGCATCCCGACGGAGATCGTGCCGGGGGTGTCGTCGTTCTCGGCGGTGGCGGCGCTCGCGGGGCGGGAGCTGACCATTCCGGAGGTGGCGCAGTCGGTGATCCTCACCCGGCTCGGCGGCGGCAAGACGCCGATGCCGCCCGGTGAGGAGGTCCGCGAGTTCGCGCGGCACGGCACCACCATGGCGGTGTTCCTGTCGGCGGCGAGGAGCGGGCAGCTGGTGCGGGAGCTGCTGGAGGGCGGCTATCCGACGTCGACGCCGGTCGTGGTGGCGTACCAGGCGACCTGGCCGGAGGAGCTGGTCGTGCGGTGCACGGTCGGCACGCTGGAGGAGACGGTCAAGGAGCACAAGTTGTGGAAGCACACCCTGTTCCTGGTCGGTCCGGCCCTCGACGCGCACGGCACCCGCTCGCACCTGTACCACCCGGGGCACTTCCACGGCTTCCGCAAGGCCGACCCGCGGGCCCGCAGGGAGCTGCGGGAGCGGGGGGCGAGCACATGATCACCGTGATCGGGGCGGGTACGGACGGGCCGGTCGACGTCCGGGGGGCCGAAGGGGCCGCGCTGGTGGTCGGCGGTCGGCGGCACCTGGACGCCGTGAAGGTGCCGGAGGCGGCCGAGCGGGTCGTGCTGGGGCCGCTGGCGCCCGCGCTCGACACCGTCGCCGCGTACGTGGCCGAGGAGCGGCCGGTGGTGGTGCTGGCCTCCGGGGACCCCGGGTTCTTCGGGATCGTGCGGGCGCTGGCCGAGCGGTTCGGGCCGGAGCGGCTCGACGTACGGCCCGGGGTGTCCTCCGTCGCCGCCGCCTTCGCCCGGGCCGGACTCCCCTGGGACGACGCCGTGGTGGTCAGCGCGCACGGCCGGGACCCGCGTACGGCGGTGAACGTGTGCCGGGCGCATCCGAAGGTCGCCGTGCTGACCGGGCCGGGCGCCGGGCCTGCCGAGCTGGGGGCGGCGCTGCGCGGTGAGCGGCGGACGCTGGTCGTCGCCTCGGCGCTGGGGTCGGCCGGGGAGTCGGTGGAGCGGGTGACGCCCGGGGAGGCGGCCGGCCGGGACTGGGGGCCGGCGGTGAACGTGGTGCTGTGCCTGGCCGAGACCCGTGCGCTCGGGCCGGTGCGTACCGTCGCCGGCCTCGCGGAACGCCCGGCCGGATGGGCGCTGGCGGAGACGGAGTTCGCCCACCGCGACTCGATGATCACCAAGTTCGAGGTGCGGGCGCTGGCGCTGGCCCGGCTCGGTCCGCGCCCCGGCGACCTGGTGTGGGACGTCGGCGCGGGGTCCGGGTCGGTGGCCGTGGAGTGTGCGCGGCTCGGCGCGGCCACCGTGGCCGTGGAACGTGACGCGGACGGGGTGGAGCGGGTGCGCGCCAACGCCGCCGCGCACGGTGTCGACGTACGGGTGGTGCACGGGGAGGCGCCCGGGGTGCTGGACGGGCTGGACGACGACCCGGACGCCGTGTTCGTCGGCGGCGGGGGCCGGGAGCTCCCGGCGGTCGTCGCGGCGTGCGCCCGGCGGGCGCGGCGGACGGTCGTCGTGGCGCTGGCGGCGCTCGACCGGGTGCCGGCCGCCCGTGCGGCGCTGACCGGCGCCGGTCTGACCTGCGACGGTGTGCTGCTGCAGTCGTCGCGGCTCGCGCCGCTGCCCGGGGACGTGACCCGGCTCGCGGCGGCCAATCCGGTGTTCCTGCTGTGGGGCGTCCGGCCCCCGGCGCACAGTGAAGGAGTGGGCGAGTGATCGGCCTCATTGCCGCCACGGCGGCGGGAGCGGCGGCGCGGGACCGGCTGGCCGCTGCCTGGCCGGAGCGCACGCGGGTGTACGGCGGTCCGGTGGCGGACGCGGTACGGGCCGCGTTCGCGGAGTGCGACCGGCTGGTGTGTTTCCTCGCCACCGGGGCCGTGGTGCGGCTGGTGGCGCCGCTGCTGGCGGACAAGGCGAGCGACCCGGGCGTGGTGTGCGTGGACGAGGCGGGCCGGTTCGCGGTGTCGCTGCTCGGCGGGCACGCCGGCGGCGCGAACGACCTGGCCCGTGAGGTCGGCGAGGTGCTGGGCGCGGAGCCGGTGGTGACGACCGCGACCGACGCGGTGGGGCTGCCCGGTCTCGACACGCTGGGCCTGCCGGTGGAGGGCGATGTCGCCGCCGTGTCGCGGGCGCTGCTGGACGGGGAGCCGGTGGCGCTGCGCGCCGAGGTGGCGTGGCCGCTGCCGCCGCTCCCGGTCGCCGCCGAGGGCGCGTACACGGTCCGGGTGACAGACCGGCTGACCGAACCGGCCGACGGTGAGGCGGTGTTGCGTCCGCCGACCCTCGTCGTCGGGGTGGGCGCGTCGAAGGGCGCCCCCGTGGAGGAGGTGCTCGGGCTCGTCGAGGACGCGTTGCGGGAGGCCGGGCTGTCGCGGGCGTCGGTGGCCGAACTGGCCACCGTGGACGCCAAGGCCGGGGAGCAGGGGCTCGTGGAGGCGGCCGGACGGCTCGGGGTGCCGCTGGTGACGTACCCCGCCGGGGAGTTGGCGCGGGTGGCGGTGCCGAACCCGTCCGACGCGGCGCTCGCCGCCGTCGGCACCGCGTCCGTCGCGGAGGCCGCCGCGCTCGTCGGCGGAGGTGAACTCCTCGTCCCCAAGCGGAAGTCGGCGGGGTCGCCGGCCATGGCGACCTGTGCCGTCGTACGGCGTCCGGGGCGGGGGCGGCTCGCGGTGGTCGGGCTCGGGCCCGGCGCGCGGGACCTGCTCACCCCGCGGGCCCGCGACGAACTGCGGCGCGCCTCGGTGCTGGTGGGCCTGGACCAGTACGTCGACCAGATCCGCGACCTGCTGCGTCCCGGCACGCGGGTGCTGGAGTCCGGGCTCGGCGCGGAGGAGGAGCGGGCCCGCACGGCGGTCGCGGAGGCCCGGCGCGGGCAGGCGGTCGCACTGATCGGCAGCGGCGACGCGGGCGTGTACGCGATGGCGTCCCCGGCGCTCGCGGAGGCGTCCGACGACATCGACGTGGTCGGCGTGCCCGGGGTGACCGCGGCGCTCGCGGCGGGCGCGCTGCTCGGTGCGCCGCTGGGCCACGACCATGTGTCCATCAGCCTGTCCGACCTGCACACGCCGTGGGAGGTCATCGAGCGGCGGGTGCGGGCGGCGGCCGAGGCGGACCTGGTGGTGACGTTCTACAACCCGCGCAGCCGGGGCCGCGACTGGCAGCTCCCGAAGGCGCTCGCGCTGCTCGCCGGGCACCGGGCGCCCGCCACCCCGGTCGGAGTCGTACGGAACGCGTCCCGTGCGGACGAGTCCGTGCGGCTGACCACGCTGGCCGCCCTGGACCCGGCGACGGTCGACATGATGACGGTCGTGACCGTGGGCAACACGGCGACCCGGCAGATCGCGGGGCGCATGGTCACCCCGCGCGGCTACCGCTGGCAGGAGGAGGCCCGGTGAACCGCGTGATCCACCCCATCGAGCAGGAGTCGTTCCGGCGGCTGCGCGCCCGTCTGGACACCTCGCACCTCCCGCCGCTGACCCGGGCGGTCGTGGAGCGGGTGGTGCACTCCTCCGCCGACCTGGAGTACGCCACCGACCTCGTCATGGACGAGGGCGAGCTGGTGCGCGCGCACGCCGCACTGCACGCGGGTGCGCCCGTCGTCGCGGACGTGGAGATGGTCGCGGCCGGGATCACCCGGCGGCAGACCGTGTGCCGGCTGCGGGACGCGCGCTCCGGGCCGGGGCTCACCCGGTCCGCGCACGCCGTGCGGCTGGCCTACGAGGAGGTCGGTCCTGGCGCCCTGTGGGTGATCGGCTGCGCCCCGACCGCGCTGGAGGAACTGCTGACGCTGAACGCCTCCCCGGCGCTCGTCGTCGGCCTGCCCGTCGGGTTCGTCGGCGCCGCCGAGTCCAAGGCGGCGCTGCGGGAGAGCGGACTGCCCGCCGTGAGCAACGTGTCCGAGAAGGGCGGGTCGGCGGTCGCCGCCGCCGCGCTCAACGCCCTGCTGTACCACCCCCTTTCGACCGAGGAGACCCTGTGACCAGCCCGCCCGCCCTGCTCATCGCCGGCCACGGCACCCGGGACGACGCCGGAGCGGAGGCGTTCCGCGCCTTCGTGCGGGAGCTGGGCCGCCGCCGGCCCGAGCTGCCCGTCGCGGGCGGCTTCATCGAACTGTCCCCGCCGCCGCTCGGCGAGGCCGTCGCCGGCCTGGTGGAGCGGGGGGTGCGGCGGTTCGCGGCCGTGCCGCTGATGCTGGTGTCCGCCGGGCACGCCAAGGGCGACATCCCGGCCGCGCTGGCCCGCGAGAAGGAACGCCACCCGGGGATCACGTACACGTACGGCCGTCCGCTGGGCCCGCACCCCTCCCTGCTGCGGGTGCTGGAGCGGCGGCTCGCGGAGGCGGTGGACGCCTCCTGGGACCCGGCCGAGGTGACCGTGCTGCTGGTGGGGCGCGGCTCCACGGACCCGGACGCCAACGCGGAGGTGTTCAAGGCGGCCCGGCTGCTGTGGGAGGGGCGCGGATACGCGGGCGTCGAGACGGCGTTCGTGTCGCTGGCGAAGCCGGACGTGCCGAGCGGGCTGGAGCGGTGCGCGAGGCTGGGGGCGCGGCGGGTCGTCGTCCTGCCGTACTTCCTGTTCACCGGGATCCTGCCGGACCGGGTGCGGACGCAGACCGAGGAGTGGGCGGCGGCGCACCCGGACACCGAGGTGCGGTCGGCGGACGTCATCGGCCCCGAGCCGGAGCTGCTGGACCTGGTCCTGGAGCGGTACGAGGAGGCCGTGAAGGGCGATCTGCGGATGAACTGCGACTCCTGCGTGTACCGGATCGCGCTGCCCGGCTTCGAGGACAAGGTGGGGATGGCGCAGCAGCCGCATTTCCATCCCGGTGACGACGGGCATCATCATGGTCATGGTCACGCGCACTCCCCCTCCCATGTCCACTGATCCGGCGGCCGGCCACGACCTGCGCCACCACGGCGACGCCGAGGTCCGCGACGACGGCCGCGCGCTGGTCGACCTCGCGGTCAACGTCCGCACGGACACGCCCCCGGCGTGGCTGCGGGAGCGTGTCGCCGCGTCGCTGTCGGGCCTCGCCGCCTACCCGGACGGGCGGGCGGCGCGGGCCGCAGTGGCGGCGCGGCACGGGCATCCGGTGGAGCGGGTGCTGCTGACGGCGGGCGCGGCGGAGGCGTTCGTGCTGCTGGCGCGGGCGCTGAAGGTGTCCCGGCCGGTGGTGGTGCACCCGCAGTTCACCGAGCCGGAGGCGGCGCTGCGGGACGCGGGGCACATGGTGGACCGGGTGCTGCTGCGGGAGGCCGACGGATTCCGCCTCGACCCGGCGGCGGTCCCGGAGGACGCGGACCTGGTGGTGGTCGGCAACCCGACCAACCCGACGTCGGTGCTGCACCCGGCGGACTCGCTCGCCCGGCTGGCCCGTCCGGGGCGGACGCTGGTGGTCGACGAGGCGTTCATGGACGCGGTCCCGGGCGAACGGCAGGCCCTGGCCGGCCGGACGGACGTCCCGGGCCTGGTCGTGCTCCGCAGCCTGACCAAGACGTGGGGCCTGGCGGGCCTGCGCATCGGGTACGTGCTCGCCGCGCCGGAGACCGTCGCGGCGCTGGAGCGGGCGCAGCCGCTGTGGCCGGTGTCCACGCCGGCGCTGACGGCGGCGGAGGCGTGCGTGTCGCCCGCGGCGCTCGCCGAGGCGGAGGAGGCGGCGCGGGCGGTCGTGGTGAACCGCGCCCATGTGATCGCGGGCCTGCGGGACTTCACGTCCCACGGCCTCCGGGTGGTGGAGCCGGCCGAGGGCCCCTTCGTCCTGCTCCACGTCCCGGACGCGGCGGGCGTACGGGAGCGGCTGCGCGCCCTCGGCTACGCGGTCCGCCGCGGGGACACGTTCCCGGGCCTGGGCGGGGAGTGGCTGCGCCTGGCGGTACGGGACCGGGAGACGACGGACGGCTTCCTGCGCGCGTTGAAGCAGGCGCTGAACGTGTGACACGCCGGACGACACACCCCGCCGCTGCGGGCAGTCGTGCCGCTTGGGCGGCACGGGTGGGCGCAGCGGCACCCCCGCGGCGCGGCACCGTACTCGTCACGGCGTCCCCGGGCGCCGACGGTCCGGGTACGGGCCGGCACGCCGGCCGCCGGCGGGCACGGGGGGCGTCCCCCGCCCCCCATCCGCTCAGGGTCAGTTGCGGCGGCCCCGCCGCGACAGCAGCACCGCTCCCCCGCCCGCCGCCAGCAGGGCGACCGCGCCGCCCGCCACGTACGGGGTGGCCGAGTCGCCGCCGGTCTCCGCCAGGTTGGTCTCCGTGGAAGCGGCCTGCTCGGCGCGGGCCCCCTGCGCCTCGACGGCGGCCTCCTCCTGCGCCGGGGCGTCGCCGGCCTCCTCGGGCGCCGCGGTCTGCGGCTCCTCGCCCGCCGCCGGGGCCTCGCACCTGGACTCGGCCAGCGTCAGGCTGCCCTCAACCTCGGCCACGTTCAGCTTGGCCGGGTTGACCGACACCTCCAGCTTCAGGGCGGTGGCGACGGCGGTGGACGAGGTCGTCTCCGTCTTCGACAGGTCCAGCCGCACCGAGCCCACGCCCGGCACCTCGACGTGGGTCGGGCCGCCGGCGCTCAGCGAGACGCGCTTGCCGAGGACGGTGACCGCGGCGGGCAGGGTGACGGAGGCGTGCGGGTTCTTACCCGCCTCGCAGACCGCCTTGGAGCTCACCGCCTCGATCTCGACGACCGACAGCAGGGGCAGCCCGGGGACGTGCAGGCGGGCGTCGGCGAGGGTGGTGGACGCCTCGGCCCGCTCACCCTCCACGGTCGCCTCGGCGTCGGCCACCTCGGCGCGCAGCACGCTGAACGGCTTGCCGTGGTTCACGCCGTCGAGGGTGGCGGTGAGGGCCGTCTTCTGCGCGCTCCGCGGTGCCTGGACCGCGTTGAGGGACACGGTGAGCGGGACCTGCACCGTCTTGTTGAGCAGGGACACGTCGAGCCCGGTGCGCAGCACTGCGGCGCTCGCGCTGCCGTGGCCCTCGGTGGCGTACGCCGCGCCCGCGCCGGTGAGGACGACGGGCCCCGCGACGAGCGCGCAGGCCGCGGCGGATGCGGTCCAACGGCGGGCGGGCGCGGGGAAGTTGATGGTGTACAAGGTGGTGGGACCCCCATGAGACATTGCTGGGACCCGGACAGAATGTCCACGCCCGCGCCGCCCCGTCAGCGATCCGGTGACTCTTCACTCCTTCGGGGAAGGTCGGAGAACGTTTTCGATTTCCGGGATACGGCTGTTCGTCGCCGTCACCCTCCCGTGCCCCGCCGGCGGGCGCGCCCTACGCGACGACGCGCCCGTTCAGTACCACCCGGCGCGGATCGGTCAGTACCCGGAGGTCCGCGCGCGGGTCGGCGTCGTAGACCACCAGGTCGGCCGGGGCACCCTCCTCCAGGCCGGGGCGGCCGAGCCACTCCCTGGCCTTCCAGGTGCCGGCGGCGAGGGCCTCGACGGCCGGTAGGCCGGCCTTGGCCAGTTCCGCGACCTCCTCGGCGGCGAGCCCGTGCGGCAGGGTGCCGCCCGCGTCGGTGCCGACGAAGACGGGGATGCCGGCGTCGTACGCGGACCGCACGGTGTCGTAGCGGCGCTCGTGCAGCCGGCGCATGTGCGCGGACCAGCGCGGGAACTTGCCCTCGCCACCGTCGGCGAGCGCCGGGAAGGTGGCGATGTTGACCAGGGTGGGGACGATCGCCACGCCCCGCTCGGCGAACAGCGGGATGGTGTCGTCGGTCAGCCCTGTGGCGTGCTCGACGCAGTCGATGCCGGCCTCGACCAGATCGCGCAAGGAGTCCTCGGCGAAGCAGTGGGCGGTGACGCGGGCGCCGAGCCGGTGCGCCTCGGCGATCGCCGCCTCGACGGCGCCGCGCGGCCAGCAGGCCGACAGGTCGCCGAGGTCCCGGTCGATCCAGTCGCCGACCAGCTTCACCCAGCCGTCGCCGCGCCGGGCCTCCTGGGCGACGTACGCGACGAGGTCGCCGGGCTCGACCTCCCAGGCGTAGCCGCGGATGTAGCGGCGGGTGCGGGCGATGTGCCGGCCCGCGCGGATGATCTTCGGCAGGTCCTCGCGCGCGTCGGTCCAGCGGGTGTCGGAGGGCGAGCCGGCGTCACGCAGCAGCAGGGCGCCGGCGTCCCGGTCGGTGAGGGCCTGCTTCTCGGCGACGTCCTCGGGGACCGCGCCGTGCCGGTCGAGACCCACGTGGCAGTGGGCGTCGACCAGCCCGGGCAGCACCCAGCCGTCGAGGGTGCAGACGTCGCGGGCACCGGCCGGACGGTCGTAGGAGATGCGGCCGTCGACCACCCACAGCTCGTCGCGGACCTCGTGCGGGCCGACGAGGATCCGTCCCTTCAGGTGCAGCACCGCGCGTTCACTCATGCTCCGCACGATAGTTGTGCCTCAGCCGGACTTCCCCACCTGGTCCGAGGTCTCCTCCTCGACCTCCGCCATGGCGGGGTCGAGCAGGCGGGAGAGGAAGTGGCGGGTGCGCTCGTGCCGGGGCGCGCCGATGACCTGCGCGGGGCTGCCGTCCTCGACGATCACGCCGCCGTCCATGAACACCACCCGGTCGGCGACCTCGCGGGCGAAGGTCATCTCGTGGGTGACGACCATCATCGTCATGCCCTCGTCGGCGAGCATCCGCATCACCGCGAGCACGTCGCCGACCAGCTCCGGGTCGAGCGCCGAGGTCGGCTCGTCGAACAGCATCACCTCGGGGCCCATGGCGAGCGCGCGGGCGATGGCGACGCGCTGCTGCTGACCGCCGGAGAGGGAGGAGGGGTAGGCGTCGGCCTTCTCCGCGAGGCCGACCCGCTCCAGGTTCTCGGCGGCGACCTTCGCGGCCTCCGCCTTGCCGCGCCGGAGCACCCGGCGCTGCGGCAGCGTGAGGTTCTCCGTCACGGTCAGGTGCGGGAACAGGTTGAACTGCTGGAACACCATGCCGATGCGGCGGCGTACGGCGTCGATGTCGACGTCCGGGTCGGTGAGTTCGGTGCCGCCGACGAAGACCTGGCCCTCGGTGGGTTCCTCCAGGAGGTTCACGCAGCGCAGCAAAGTCGACTTGCCGGACCCGGACGGGCCGATGACGCAGACGACCTCGCCCTGGCCGATCTCCAGGTCGATGCCGCGCAGCACGTGGTTGTCGCCGAACGACTTGTGCAGAGCGCTGACGCGGATCTCCGGTCGGCTCATTTGACGGCCTCCTGGGCCTTGGCCTCCATGCGGCGCACGACGAAGCCGAGCGGGATGGTGATCAGCAGGTAGCACAGGCCGGCCACCAGGATGGGCGTGGAGTTGGCGGTCTGGCTGGCGAGATCGCGGCCGTACTTGGACAGCTCGCGCTCCTCCAGGGTGACGCCGAGGAACAGCACCAGCGAGGAGTCCTTGAACAGCAGGACCAGTTCGTTGGTGAGCGGCGGCAGGATGATCCGGAAGGCCTGCGGGATGATGACCGAGACCATGGCCCGGGCGGGCGAGAACCCCAGCGAGCGGGCCGCCTCCATCTGCCCCTTGGGCACGGCCTGGATGCCGGCCCGGATCGTCTCCGCCATGTACGCGGCGGCCACCAGACCGAGGGCCAGGGCGACCTTGCCGTAGGTGCCGCCGATGATCTCCGTGCCGGGGAAGGCGAGCGGCACGGCGACGCCGATGAAGATGAAGATCAGCAGGGCGGGCAGGCCGCGGAAGATCTCGATGTAGACGCCGGCCAGCCAGCGGTAGGGCCCGACGGACGACAGCCGCATCAGCGCGATGAGCATGCCGAGCGCGAGCCCGACGGCGAAGCCGGTCACCGTGTAGAGGACGGTGTTCTTCAGCGCCAGCGTGATGACGTCCGGGAACATCCGCTCGGCGATGTCGACCTGCGCGAACTGGTTCTGCAGGCGGCCCCAGTCGGCCGTGACCGCGAAGGCGATCACGGCCGCGACGAACACGGCGTACTGGATGCCGCGCGACACGCTGCGCTTCTGGCGCCGGGTCAGGCCCTTCCGCTTCGGCTGGAGCGGCGTCTTCTCCGTGTCGGCCATGGGGTCAGGACGCGGCCGGCGAGGCGGCCGACTCGTCGTACGGGCCGATCCACTGCTCGTACAGCTTCTTGTACGTGCCGTCGGCCTTGGCGTCGGCGAGCGCCTTGTTCACGGCCTTCTGGAGGGCGGTGTTGCCCTTCTTCACCGTGAAGCCGTACTCCTCGCCGGTGTCGATCTGCTCGGCGACCGTGAAGGCGTCGGCGTTGGCCTTGTCCTTCAGCCAGCCCTGGACCACGGGGTAGTCGATGACGACGGCCTTGACCTGCCCGGTGCGCAGGCCGTTCAGGACGGCGTCGGAGGACTCGAAGGAGACCGGGTCGAAGCCCTGGCCCTTGACGTAGTCCTCGCCGGTGGTCTGCGCCTGGGCGCCCAGCTTGACGTTCTCGCTCTTGACGTCGGCGAGGGAGGTGACGCCGCTGTCCTTGTCGACGAGGACGGCCTGGGTGGCGTTGAAGTACGGGTCGGAGAAGTCGACGTTCTTCTTCCGCTCGTCGGTGATGGTCATGCCGGCCGCGGCCAGGTCGCACTCGCCCGAGTTGAGGAAGGCGCCGGTCTTGAAGTTCTCGAAGGGGGTGTCGAGGATCTGCTGCTTCACCCCGAGGTCGTCGGCGACCAGGTCGATCAGGGCGACGTCGAAGCCCTGCACCTTGCCGTCGATCTCCGACTGGAAGGGCGGGTAGGGCAGGTGGGTGCAGGTGGTGAGCTGGCCCGCCTTGACGAGCTCGACCCCGCCGGCCGCGGTGGTGGACCCGCTGCCTCCGTCGTCGGTGGAGGTGCAGGCGGCGAGGAGGACCATCCCGGCCGTCGCGGTGGTGGCGGCCAGGACTCGCGTCCGGCGGCCGAGAAGCGTCTTCACGGGAGAGCCTCCTGTCGGGGAACTGAATGTTCAGATTATAAGTAAAGGTTTGAGTGCCTCAAACCTGCCCTTGGTGCGTCGGTGCCCGGTCCAGAACCTGGCCGTCCGGTCCGCCCGTCGGGCGAAGGTTTACCCTCGACGTGGTCGTACGTACCCGCGCCGCCGTGAAGCATGAGCAAAGAGAGCACAGCCGTGACGAACCTCCTTCTCGACCTGCCCCCGCTGAGCGCCGCGCGCTTCGCCTCCGTCGAGGACCGGGTGGCACGCCTGCTGGGCACCGGGCAGGACGTCGTGATCACGCAGGGCGAGGCGCTGCTGCCGCTGGAGGGCGCGATCCGCGCGGCGGCCGGGCCCGGGACGACCGCCCTGAACGTCATCACCGGCCCCTACGGGCAGACCTTCGGCGACTGGCTGCGGGACTGCGGCGCCACCGTGATCGACCTGACGGTGCCCTTCCACACCGCGGTGACGGCCGGGCAGATCCAGGACGCCTTCGCGGAGCACCCGGAGATCGACTTCGTGTCCCTGGTGCACGCCGAGGCGGCCACCGGCAACACCAACCCGGTCGCCGGGATCGGCGAGGTGGTGCGGTCGCACGGCGCGCTGTTCTACCTGGACGCGGTGGCGTCGGTCGGAGCGGAGCCGGTGCTGCCGGACGCGTGGGGGGTGGACCTGTGCGTCATCGGGGCGCAGAAGGCGATGGGCGGTCCCGCCGGGGTGTCGGCGGTCTCGGTGAGCGAGCGGGCCTGGGCCCGGATGGCGGCCAACCCGCACGCCCCGCGCCGCTCCTACCTCTCCCTCCTGGACTGGAAGGAGCGGTGGATCGACGGCGGCCGCAAGGCCCTGCTGCACGCACCGGCGCAGCTGGAGATGCTGGCGCTGGAGGCGTGCGTGGAGCGGATCGAGGCGGAGGGCCTGGAGACGGTGATGGCGAGGCACGCCTCCGCGGCGGCCGCGACCCGGGCGGGCGCGCTCGCGCTGGGCGGCGGGATCGCGCCGTACGTCCACGACGCGGCCGACGCGGCGCCCGTCGCGACGACCCTGCGGGCGCCGTCCGGCACCACGGCGTCCGAGCTGGTCGCCCGCGCCCTGGCCGCCGACCCGGACCTCCCGCTGGCGGCGGGCGGCGGCGCCCTGGCCCGCGAGATGATCCGCGTCAACCACTACGGCCCCGACGCGACCCGCGGCACGGTCCGCGCCTGCCTGACGGCCCTCGCCACGGCCCTGACCGACGCGGGCCTGCCGACCGACCTCCCCGCGGCCCTGGCGGCGGCGGAAGAAGCCTGGCAGTAACCGGCACCTCTCGTCGGGGGTGCCGTACGGCCGCGGACCCGGCGCCGACTGACGTCCCGTCCGCCCGCTGGGGCGCCCGCCGCGGATGCCCCGGCGGGCGCTGCCGGAAAGGTGCGGTGGGCCGGCGGCGGCATGGGCCTGTGACGAGCGCCGTGCCATGCTGCCCGCATGGGTGACGACGTGTCCTCCTCCGGGCCGATCACGCTGCCCGACGGACGCCCCGTGCCCCGGTTCCGCGGGGACGAGCGGGCGATGCTGGAGTCCTGGCTGGAGTACCACCGCGCGACCCTCGCGCTGAAGTGCGCGGGGCTGGACGACGCCCAGGTGCGCCTCGCGTCCGCGGAGCCGTCGGCGCTGACCCTGCTGGGCCTGGTGCAGCACCTCGCCGAGGTGGAGCGGAACTGGTTCCAGCGGATCGTCGCGGGGCGGGACGTGCCGCCGGTGTTCGACGACGTGACCGGGTTCGCGCTCGACCCGGCGCGTGGGATCGACGAGGCGCTCGCCGCCTGGCACCGGGAGATCGCCCGCGGGCAGGAGCTGACCGAGGGGCTGCCCCTGGACGGCACCGGGCTGATCACCGACGGGCCGATGGCCGGCGTCGAGGTCAGCCTGCGCTGGGTGCTGATCCATCTGATCGAGGAGTACGCACGGCACAACGGTCACGCAGATCTCCTGCGGGAGCGCATCGACGGAGTGACCGGCAGCTGAATTCCCAGGGATTATCGGAATCCCTCGCACACATACCCTCGCGACATTCTCCGGCTTATTCCCCTATTACCTTTCGGAGTAGCTTCCCGTCCTCTTCTGCCCGCTTTCCCGGACCCTAAACGCCCCAATCCGAGTGGCGGCCACCGGGCGATTCCGGGGGCCGTCACGAGAGTTACACAGATGTGACCGGTTCCACATCGCGCCCGTTTTACCACCATTTACACCGTGCATATTGGGGCATTCTGCCGACGGTTCGCGCGAACCCGCCCGTACGCGCGATAACACATGCCGCGCTCGTACGTAACCCCGACGGACGATGCAATTTTGAATTTACCTCGGTAAGTTCAATTCGCATGACTGCCGCACAAGCAGACCTGCAAATCGACCGCCCTACCGTGGCGGACGGAGCCGTGCTGTGGCGGATAGCCAGGGACTCGAAGGTTCTCGACCTGAACTCGTCGTACAGCTATCTGCTGTGGTGCCGTGACTTCGCCGCCACCTCGGCCGTCGCTCGCGACGAGCGCGGAGCACCGGTGGGCTTCATCACCGGGTACCTCCGGCCGGACAGCCCGCGCACCCTGCTGGTCTGGCAGGTCGCCGTCGACGAGACGCACCGCGGTCGCGGCCTGGCCGCCGCCATGCTCGACGGACTGGCCGCCCGGACCGCCGCGGAGCACGGCGTGGACACCGTGGAGACCACCGTGGCTCCCGGCAACACGGCCTCCGAGCGCCTGTTCACCGCGTTCGCGGAGCGTCACGACGCCCTGCTGGAGCGCGAGGTGCTCTTCGACGCCGGCCAGTTCCCCGACGGACCGCACGACCCCGAGGTTCTGTACCGCATCGGGCCGTTCGCCCTCTGACGGGCCGGCCCGCACCCTGATCTTCCGACTCCCTCTGACCTCCCACGCCACCGAGGAGCGATTCGTCGTGACCATCACCCAGCCCGACCTCAGCGTCTTCGAGACCCTCGAGTCCGAGGTACGCAGCTACTGCCGCGGCTGGCCCGCCGTCTTCGACCGTGCGCACGGCAGCCGCATGTACGACGAGGACGGCCACGAGTACCTCGACTTCTTCGCCGGAGCCGGCTCACTCAACTACGGGCACAACAACCCCGTCCTGAAACGCGCCCTGATCGACTACCTGGAGCGCGACGGCGTCACCCACGGCCTCGACATGTCGACGACGGCCAAGCGCGCCTTCCTGGAGTCCTTCCAGAACTACGTCCTGCGCCCCCGCGACCTGCCGTACAAGGTCATGTTCCCGGGGCCGACGGGCACCAACGCCGTGGAGTCCGCGCTGAAACTGGCGCGGAAGGTGAAGGGGCGCGAGGCCATCGTGTCGTTCACCAACGCCTTCCACGGCATGTCGCTCGGCTCGCTCGCCGTGACCGGAAACGCCTTCAAGCGGGCCGGCGCCGGCATCCCCCTGGTGCACGGCACGCCGATGCCGTTCGACAACTACTTCGACGGCCAGGTCCCGGACTTCCTGTGGTTCGAGCGGCTCCTGGAGGACCAGGGCTCGGGCCTCAACAAGCCGGCGGCCGTGATCGTCGAGACCGTGCAGGGCGAGGGCGGCATCAACGTGGCGCGGCCCGAGTGGCTGCGCGCCCTGGCCGAGCTGTGCGAGCGCCAGGACATGCTGCTCATCGTCGACGACATCCAGATGGGCTGCGGCCGCACCGGTGCCTTCTTCTCCTTCGAGGAGGCCGGCATCACCCCCGACATCGTCACCGTCTCCAAGTCGATCAGCGGATACGGGCTGCCGATGGCGCTCACCCTGTTCAAGCCGGAGCTGGACATCTGGGAGCCGGGCGAGCACAACGGCACGTTCCGCGGCAACAACCCCGCGTTCGTGACGGCCACCGCCGCCCTGGAGGCCTACTGGGCCGACGGCTCCGCCATGGAGAAGCAGACCCGGGGGCGCGGCGAGCAGGTGGAGCAGGCGATGATCGCCATCACCGAGGAGAACCTCGCCGACGTCAAGGAGTACCGCGGCCGCGGCCTCGTGTGGGGCCTGGAGTTCCACGACAAGGAGCGCGCCGGCCGCGTCGCCAGGCGCGCCTTCGAACTCGGTCTGCTGATCGAGACGTCCGGCCCGGAGAGCGAGGTCGTCAAACTGCTCCCCGCCCTGACCGTCACGCCGGACGAGCTGGACGAGGGCCTCACCGTCCTCGCCCGTGCGGTCCGCGAGACCGCCTGAAACACACACCCCCAGCCGAGGAGGCATCGCAACACCGTGATCGTCCGTTCGTTCAAGGAGATCGAAGGCACCGACCGGCACGTCAAGTCGGCGTCGGGAACGTGGGAGAGCAAGCGCATCGTCCTCGCCAAGGAGAAGGTCGGCTTCTCCGTGCACGAGACGATCCTGTACGCGGGTACGGAGACCGACATGTGGTACGCGAACCACATCGAGGCCGTCGTCTGCACCAAGGGCGACGCCGAGCTCACCGACCGCGAGACCGGGAAGACCTACCACATCACCCCCGGCACCATGTACCTCCTCGACGGCCATGAGCGGCACACGCTCAAGGTCAAGGAGGACTTCCACTGCATCTGTGTCTTCAACCCGCCCGTGACCGGACGGGAGGACCACGACGAGAACGGCGTCTACCCGCTGCTCACCGAGGAGGTGTGAGTCACCGTGACCACGACCACGCACGTCACCGATCTCTACCCGACCCGCGGTGCCACCGAGGTGGCCACCCCGCGCCAGGACCCGGTCGTCTGGGGCAGCCCGGACACGCCCGGCCCCGTCCCGGCGTCCGACCTCCAGGCGCTCGACCGCGACGGCTTCCTGGCCGTCGACCAGCTGATCGGCCCGGACGAGGTCGAGGTGTACAAGCGTGAGCTCGACCGGATGGTCGGCGATCCGGCGATCCGCGCGGACGAGCGCTCGATCGTCGAGCCGAAGTCCCAGGAGATCCGGTCCGTCTTCGAGGTGCACAAGATCAGCGAGGTGTTCGCGAATCTGGTGCGCGACGAGCGGGTCGTCGGCCGGGCCCGGCAGATCCTCGGCTCGGACGTGTACGTCCACCAGTCGCGGATCAACGTCAAGCCGGGCTTCGGCGCCAGCGGTTTCTACTGGCACTCGGACTTCGAGACCTGGCACGCCGAGGACGGTCTGCCGAACATGCGCACCATCTCGGTCTCGATCGCGCTCACCGAGAACTACGACACCAACGGCGGTCTCATGATCATGCCGGGATCGCACAAGACGTTCCTCGGCTGCGCCGGTGCCACGCCGAAGGACAACTACAAGAAGTCCCTGCAGATGCAGGACGCGGGGACGCCGTCCGACGAGGCGCTGACCAAGATGGCTTCGGAGTACGGCATCAAGCTGTTCACCGGCAAGGCCGGCTCGGCGACCTGGTTCGACTGCAACTGCATGCACGGCTCCGGCGACAACATCACGCCGTTCCCGCGCAGCAACGTGTTCATCGTGTTCAACAGCGTCGAGAACACGGCGGTCGAGCCCTTCGCGGCCCCGATCCGCCGCCCCGAGTTCATCGGGGCGCGGGACTTCACTCCCGTCCGGTGAGTCCGTCCCCTTGCCGGGGGTTCGGGGGTTGTCCCCCGAAAGACACAGCATCGGAGCGCGGGACTTCACTCCCGTCCGGTGACGTAGGCGCACGCGCGGTGCCCTGAGCGCGCCGTGACAACACGGCGGTGCCCTGAGCGCGCCGTGACACAGACTGCGGGCCGGGCCTCCTCGTGTGGGACAAGGAGGCACCGGCCCGCTGCCGTGCGCTCAGCCGGACAGCGCGTCCAGCAGCCGGTCCACGTCGTCGGCCGTGTTGTAGAGGTGGAAGGACGCCCGCAGGTTGCCGGCGCGGTTCGACACCTGGATGCCCGCCTCGGCCAGTTCCGGCTGCAGCCCGCCGAGCCCCGGCACCGACACGATCGGCGAGCCCGGCGCGGGCAGCGGCTCCCGGCCCAGCGAGACCAGCCCCGCGCGGAACCGGTCGGCGAGGGCGAGGTCGTGGGTGCGGACGGTGTCCACCCCGATCTCCTCGACGAGTTCGAGGGAGGCCCGCAGGCCCGCGTAGCTGAACAGCGCGGGAGTGGTGTCGAACCGCCGCGCGGAGCTGGCGAGTTCGGCGACCGGACCGTAGCAGCTGCTCCACGGGTCCTCCCCCGCGACCCAGCCGGCCTGCACCGGGATCAGGTCGCCGAAGTCCTCGGGGACGACGAGGAACGCCGCGCCGTGCGGACCCAGCAGCCACTTGAAGGTGATGCTGACGCTGTAGTCGTACGCGCCGGCCCCCACCGGCAGCCAGCCCGCGGCCTGGGAGAAGTCGACGTAGGTGCGCGCCCCGTGGGACCGGGCCGCCTCGCGCAGCGCGGGCAGGTCCGCGATCCGGCCGTCGGCGGACTGCGCGGCGCTGACCGCGACCAGCGCGGTGCCCGGCCGCACCGCGTCGGCCAGCCGCTCCAGCGGCGCGGCCCGCACCTTGAGGTCGCCGCGCGCGTGGAAGGGGTTCAGCACGGAGGTGAAGTCGTCCTCCGCGGTGAGGACTTCGGCACCCGGCGGCAGGGACGCGGCGACCAGCGAGGAGTACAGGGCGACCGTCGCCCCGGCCGCCACCCGCTCCACGGGCACGCCCGCCAGACGGGCGTAGGCGGCGCGGCAGACCTCGACGTCGGCGAACAGCGGGTCGAGCGGACGTCCCTCCGCCCGCAGCCGCGCGGCCGCGTCCAGCGCGGACACGGTACGGGCGGGCAGAAGGGCACTGCTCGCGGTGTTCAGGTAGGTGTTCTTCGGGGTGAACTCGGCACGGACGAGGCTCTCGAAGGTCTCCATGCCACCACTCTGCGGCCCCGCCGTCCCCCCGTCCATCGCGATGTTCTGCGCGGTACCCCTAAGGGACGCTTATACGTCCGCGCCGGCCTGCGGGTTCCGCCGCGGGGGCACCTCGCACCCGTCCGGACCGCAGGCCTCGGCGTCCGTGCCGCCCGTGACGAGGGTCAGCGGCGAGCGCTCGCCCCAGGCCTGGGTGAGCGCCTGGGTGAAGACCTCGACGGGCTGGGCACCGGAGACGCCGTACTTCCGGTCGAGCACGAAGAACGGCACCCCGCGCGCGCCGAGCTGCGCGGCCTCGCTCTCGTCGGCGCGGACCTCGGCGGCGTACGCCTCCGGGTCGGCGAGGACCGTGCGGGCGGCGTCGGTGTCGAGGCCGGCGGCGCCGGCGAGTTCCACGAGCCGTTCGTCGTCGCCGAACACGGACCGCTCCTCGGCGAAGTTCGCCCGGTACAGCAGGTCGAGCAGCTGCTCCTGACGGCCGTGCTCGCGGGCGAAGTGCAGCAGGCGGTGCATGTCGAAGGTGCCGCCGTGGTCGCGGCCCCGGGCGCGGTAGGGCAAGCCCTCGGCGGCGGCCTGCGCGCCCAGGTTGTCCTCGCCGGCCTCGGCCTGGGCCTCGCTCATGCCGTACTTCCTGGTGAGCATGGTGAGGACCGGCTCGATGTCGTCCTTGGCGCGGTGCGGGTCCAGCTCGAAGGAGCGGTGCACCACCTCGACGCCGTCACGGTGCGGGAAGGAGGCCAGCGCCTTCTCGAAGCGGGCTTTTCCGACATAGCACCAGGGGCAGGCGATGTCGCTCCAGATCTCGACGCGCATGGGCCGGCTCTCTCCAGGGTCGTACGGCTGCGGAGACTCCCTCCGCGAACGGATGAACGTTCAAGCAGTCGCGGACATTCCCCCGCGGCGTGCTCAGCTGCCGTCGCGCAGGTCCGGCGGCCAGTGCAGCCGGTACTCGATGTGGTCGAAGGTCACCACGCAGCCCTCCCCCGTCGGCGACTGGGTGGCGAACCCGACCAGGGCGGCCCCGGTCTCCTTCTCGTCGCCGAGGGTGAACAGGCGGACGAAGGTCCACTGCTTGCCGTCGCGCGAGGCGTGGAAGGCGAAGGCGCGTCCGGTGCGGCTCACCCGGAGCCAGAAGGAACTACCTTCCACGGTGAAGGAGTTGGCGTCGTCCGAGTGCCCCCGGGTGACCACCGTGCAGATGGTCGGCACCTTCGGGGAGTACTCCAGGCAGAGCTTGGCCCAGGCTTGTTCGCCGACGTGGACGTAGAGCACGCCCGCGTCGAAGGCGGCGCCGAAGCCGACCGTGACCCGGGCGATCAGCTGGAAGTCGCCCTCGGGCGCGCCGAGCAGCCGGGGCGCGTCGGCGGCGGACTCCAGCGATTCGCCGGTGGGCGGCACGAAGCGGTCCTGCCGCGGTCCGGCCCATCCGGTGAGGACGCCGTCCTCGTAGGCCCAGGAGCCCTCAGGGCCGTACGTCCGCAGGGGGAAGGGGAGTTCGGGTATGTCCAGGTCCATGACCGGATTCTTCCAGGCGGCGTCCCGGCCCGCGCGTGCGGTCCCGGTCAGCGTCCCTGGAAGGTGTCCAGGGCGACCGCCTGGGCGACGGCGAGCCGTAGGTCGAGGTCGGGCGCGACCACGTCGACCAGGTAGCGGTCGCGCAGCCCGGTCTTCCTGTCGACCGTCATCACCGGCTTGCCGTCCGTGGTGAAGTCGAAGTGGTACGGCCACGCGAACGGCACCAGGTCGAGCGGCAGCCAGCCCCAGGCCCGGCGCAGCACGGCCACGAACCGGTTGCGTTCACGGCCGACGGCGTCGGGCGCGCCGGGCTGCTCCAGCACCCAGGTCGAGCGCACCAGGGAGGTGAAGAACCGCTCGTGGAAGGCGCCGAGCGGCTTCCCCTCCGCGTCCAGCACGTCGAAGCCCTCGCCGGGGTCCAGCAGCGTGCGCTCCTTCACGGTGAACAGGACCTGCTGCCGGGAGGCGTCGCCGTAGAAGGTCAGCTCCTCCTTGAGCGAGAAGCGCTTCTGCTCGGCGTGGGCGAGGACCCGGCCCGCGGAGCCGTCCCGCAGCGTCTCGGTGACGACGTACCGGTCGGCCTTCAGGGTGGCCCGCTGGGTGACGGTGAAGCGTCGGCTCTTCCACGGTCCCGTTGCGTCCACTGCTGCGCTCCCCGGTGCTCGGTGGTGGGTGACGCCGGCCCGCCCCGTCCGCGTCCGGCACCGTCATCGTCGCCGTGCGGGCGGTCCGGGCACAGTCTCCGTAAGTCGCGGCCGGCAGCGACCAAAGAGGACGGGGGCGTCCGGTCGCGGGTGTTCACTTTCGTCGTACGGGGCCGCGACCGAGGGAGGATGCGGACCCCGGGGGGCCGCCCCCTAAGGTCTGCGCGTGGACATGGCACAGACTTCTCGCACCGCCCGGCCGCTGCTGTCCCGGCTGGCGGCCGCCTCCCCCTGGTCCCGCGGACGGATCGCCGGGGAGACCGCCCTCGTGCTGGTGCTCGCGGGGACCGCCGGGACGGCGTACTCCTTGGAGAGCGGGTCCGCCGCGCGGTCCTGGGCCCTCGCCGTGGCCGTCGGCGTGCTGACGCTGGTCAGGCGCTCGCTGCCCGCCACCGTGCTCGTGCTCTCGTCGGCCCTGGCCGGCTCGGTGCTCGGCACCGGCCCGCTGCTGATCTACGCGAGCTGGTCGGCGGGCAGCCGCATCGGACGCCCCTGGCACGCGGTGGGCGCCTACGCCACCGGACTGGTGCTGTACGCCGCCGGCGCCCTGCTCGGCGACGGGGGCGAGGAGGCGCTGGAGTTCTCGCTGCTGCTGACGGCGGCGCTCAGCGCGGGCCCTTATCTGGTGATGGCGGTCGTGCCGGGGCTCGCCTCGCGGTACCGCGCCCAGCGCCGGGACCTGCTCGACGCGCTGCGCCGGCACAACGTGCAACTGGTGCGTGAGCAGGCGATGGTGGCCCGGCAGGCGCGGCTGCTGGAACGGCAGCGCATCGCCCAGGACATGCACGACAGCCTCGGTCACCAGCTCGCCCTGATCGCCGTGCACGCCGGGGCGCTGGAGGTGGACCCCGAGCTCGGCGACCGCCACCGGGAGGGCGTCGGCATCCTCCGGGAGGCCGCCCGGGCGGGGATGCGGGAACTGCGCGAGGCCGTCGGCATCCTGCGCGACGACGCGGACGAGCCGCCCGCGTCCGGACCCGGCCCCGGCCCGGAGGCCGCGGGTGCGCCGCCCGCCCGGGGCGCGGCGGGGCTCGACGCGCTGGTCGCGTCCTCGCGGGGCGCGGGTGTCCCGGTGGAGCTGCGCCGCTCGGGGACCGCGCGGCCGCTCGCGCCGGCCGCCGACCACGCGGTGTACCGCATCGTCCAGGAGGGCCTGACCAACGCGCACAAGCACGCGCCGGGCGCCCCGATCACCGTGGAGCTGCGCCACGAACCGGACAGCCTGGTGGTCGAGGTGGCCAACGGGCCGGTCCCGGCCGGGGTGCCCGCGGCGCCGCCCGCGATCAGCGGGGGCCAGGGCCTGGCGGGACTGCGGGAGCGGGCCCGGCTGGTCGGCGGCATGGTGCACAGCGGTCCCGCGCCCGACGGCGGGTTCCGCGTCGCGGGTGTCCTGCCCTACGGCGACGGGTCGGCGCCCGCCGGGCGGAAGGACGCGACGTCCGTCGCTCCGGCCGGCGACTTTCGGGGGCAGAGCGGGCGGGGTGCCGCGGGCGACGGTGGGGCGGACATCGACCGCTTCGATCCGCAGAAGGAGTACGCCGCCATCATGAGCACCAAGAAGAACGTCGCCCTGGGGTGCGCCCTCGTCGCCGTCGTTCTCGTCGCCGGCACCGCCGCCCTGCTGGTGTGGGGGGTGGGCAAGCTGATCGACGAGGTGGAGAAGGGCGTCATACCGGCGAGCGTGTACGACTCCGCCCGCATCGGCGACGCCGAGGCGGACCTGCGCGAGGAGTTCCCGGACGGGGACTCCCTGCTGACCGACGGGGTGGAGAAGCAGGGCCCGCCGCTGCCCGAGGACGCGGTCTGCGAGCACTTCGTGGACGAGGACGAGGACATCGTCTACCGGTTCTGCTTCCGCGACGGGAAGCTGGTGGCCAAGGAGTCCTACCCGCACGAGATCTGACGGACGGCCGGCCCCGGCACGGCGGCGGGATCGGGCATGATGGCAGGGCTTCGCCCTCAGCCGTCCCACCGACACCGCGCAGGAGGCCGCGTGATCCGGGTCCTCGTCGCCGACGACGAGCCGCTCATCCGGGCCGGCATACGGATGATCCTCACCTCGGCCGACGACATCGACGTCGTCGCCGAGGCGCGCGACGGCCGGGAGGCCGTGGAGACGGCGCGCGCCACCGCGGTCGACGTGGCGCTGCTGGACATCCAGATGCCGGTGATGGACGGACTGACCGCGCTGGCCGAGATGGGCCGGGCCGCGCCGGGGGTGCGGGTGCTGATCCTGACCACGTTCGGGGAGCGGGAGAACGTGCTGCGGGCGCTGGGCCACGGCGGTGCGGGCTTCCTGCTGAAGGACTCCGCGCCGCAGGAGCTGATCCACGCGGTCCGCGCGGCGGCGGCCGGCAACGCCTACCTCTCCCCGGCCGCCACCCGGCACGTGGTGGACACCCTCGCCTCCCCCGCCGCGACCGCGCGCGGCGAGGAGGCACGCCGCCGGCTGACCGGCCTCACCGAGCGGGAGCGCCAGGTGCTGGCCCTGCTCGGGGAGGGCCTGTCCAACGCGGACGCCGGGGCCCGGCTGCACATGAGCGAGGCCACGGTGAAGACGTACGTCAGCCGCATCCTGACCAAGCTGGACTGCGACAACCGGGTGCAGGCCGCGCTCCTGGCCCGCGACGCGGGCCTGGAGCCGACCGGCGGGTGAGCGGGGTCAGCGCTCCAGGCGGCCGTTGAACCGGCGGGGCAGCCCGAGCGGGTTGTCGTCCCTGAGCTCCGGGGGCAGCAGCGCCTCCGGGGTGCCCTGGTAGACGACGGGCCGCAGCCAGCGCTCGATGGCCGTGCCGCCCACCGACGTGGACGTGGAGGTCGTCGCCGGGTAGGGGCCGCCGTGGTGCTGGGCCGGGGCGACGGCGACACCCGTCGGCCAGCCGTTCACGAGCACGCGTCCCGCGAGGGGCGTCAGCTCCCGCACCAGTTCGGCTCCGCTGCCGTGTCCCGCCGCCTCCTCGGAGGACAGCTGCACGGTCGCCGTGAGGTTACCGGGGAGCCGGGTCAGCACCGCCCGCACCTCGGCCTCGTCCGTGTAGCGGGCCACGACGGTGACCGGCCCGAAGCACTCCTCGATCAGCAGGTCGTGGTCGCCCTCGCGGGTCAGCCGCTCGGCCGGGACGGTGAGGAAGCCGGCGCTGACGGTGTGGTCGCCGCCCGCGCCCGCCGTCACGGGGGACTCCACGTCCGGCAGTTGGGCGCGCTCGGTGACCCCGGCGAGGAAGTTGTCGCGCATGCGGTGGTCGAGCAGTACGCCCGGGTCGGTGTCGCTGACGGCGTCCGTGAGGGACTTCAGCAGCGCGTCGCCGGCCGCGGAGGCGGGGGCGAGGACCAGGCCGGGCTTCACGCAGAACTGGCCGACGCCCAGCGTCATCGAGCCGGCCAGCCCGGCGCCGATGGCCTCGCCGCGCTCGGCGGCGGCGGCCTCGGTGACGACGACCGGGTTCAGCGAGCCCAGTTCGCCGTGGAAGGGGATGGGGACGGGCCGGGCGGCGGCCGCGTCGAAGAGGGCCCGGCCGCCGCGGACGGAGCCGGTGAAGCCGGCCGCCGCGACCCGCGGGTGCCGGATGAGCTCCAGGCCGGCCTCGAAGCCGTGCACCAGGCCGAGCACTCCGTCGGGGACCGCGTGCCGGGCTGCGGCCCGCCGGATCACCCGGGCGACCAGTTCCGACAGGGCGGGGTGGTCGGGGTGGGCCTTGACGACGACGGGGCAGCCGGCCGCGAGCGCGCTCGCGGTGTCGCCGCCGGCCACGGAGAAGGCGAAGGGGAAGTTGGACGCCGAGTAGACGGCGACCACGCCCAGGGGGATCTTGTAGCGGCGCAGGTCCGGGATCGGCGGGGTGGCGGTGTCGTCGGGGTGGTCGATGACGACGTCGAGGAAGGCGCCCTCCTCGACGATGCCGGCGAAGGCGCGCAGCTGGTAGCAGGTGCGGGCGAGTTCGCCGGTGAGCCGGACCGGGCCGAGCGCCGTCTCGGCGTCGGCAGCTTCGACGAGCCGGTCGCGGGCGGCCTCCAGTTCGTCGGCGGCGGACCGCAGGAAGGCGGCGCGGACGGTGCGGTCGGTCAGCGCCTCGCGCGCCTCCTCGGCGGCCCGGACGGCGGCGTCCACCTCCTGGGCTGTGGCCTCCACCGCAACCTGCTCACGCTGCTTCCCGGTTCGGGGGTCGACACTCCAGACTGGTGCTGCTGCCACCGCGGGTCCCTCCACTTGAATGCCGCATGCAATGCCGCAGTATGTACGTCGTCCACGGGAGTGTTCGATATACTGAACACCGTCTCTGTGGATGAATGCGCTTCGGAGACTATTTCCCGGCGAACGAAGGGGTCAAGGGCGATGTCGGCTGGCGAGACAGGCGGCGGGGCGCAGGTCAAGTCCGCGGTGCGGACCGTTGAACTGCTCGAATACTTCGCCGGGCGCCCCGGGATGCACTCCCTGGCGGCGGTCCAGGAGGCCGTCGGCTACCCCAAGTCCAGCCTGTACATGCTGCTGCGCACGCTGGTCGACCTCGGCTGGGTGGAGACGGACGCGACGGGCACCCGGTACGGCATCGGCGTGCGGGCGCTGCTGGTCGGCACGTCGTACATCGACGGGGACGAGGTCGTCGCGGCGGCCCGGCCCACGCTGGACCGGCTCTCCGACGACACCACCGAGACCATCCATCTGGCGCGCCTCGACGGCACCAACGTCGTCTACCTCGCCACCCGCCAGTCCCAGCACTACCTGCGCCCCTTCACCCGGGTCGGCCGCCGGCTGCCCGCCCACTCGACGTCGCTGGGCAAGGCGCTGCTGAGCACGTACACGGACGAGCAGGTGCGCAAGATGCTCCCCGAGACCCTGCCCGCGCTCACCGAGAACACCATCACCGACCGGGAGAAGCTCATCGAGGAGCTGCACCAGGTGCGGGAGCAGGGCTTCGCCGTGGACCGCGAGGAGAACACGCTGGGGCTGCGCTGCTTCGGTGTGGCGATCCCCTACCGCACGCCCGCGCGGGACGCCATCAGCTGCTCGGTGCCCGTCGCCCGGCTCACCCCGGCGCACGAACAGATGGTGAAGGACGCCCTGTTCGACGCCCGCGACCGGCTGACCCTGGCCACCCGGAGGCTCTGACCCGTGGACGTCGCCCTGCGCCCGGTGCACGACAGCGACCTGCCCGTCTTCTACCGGCAGATGAACGACCCGGAGGCGCTGCGCATGGCCGCCTTCACCCCGGAGGACCCCGCCGACCGGGACCGCTTCGACGCCCACTGGGCGCACATCCGCAGCTCGCCCGGGATCGTGGCGCGCACCGTCCTCGCGGACGGCGACGTGGTGGGGACGGCGTCCGTCTACGGCGAGGCGGGCGAGCGTGAGGTGACGTACTGGATCGACCGCGCCTGTTGGGGCAAGGGCATCGCCACGGCCGCGCTGCGCGCCCTGCTGGCGGAGGTGACCGACCGTCCGCTGTACGCGCGCGTGGCCGAGGACAACGCGGGCTCGCTGCGGGTGCTGCGCAAGTGCGGCTTCGAGGTCACCGGGAAGGCCAGGGCGTACGCGCCGGGGCGGGGTGCGGAGACCGACGAGCTGGTGCTCGGACTGGAGCGCTGACCCACCCCGCGGGGGTGCTCGCGGGACCGGTGATCCCAGGACGCCGGGTCGGACGGCTCACCCAGGGGCGCGGGGAACCGCGCGCCGAGCCCTCACCGACCCGCACCCGCGGCGGGCCCGAACGCGACGGGTGTGCCTGGTCCCGCGCGGCGGGGTGAGCGGGCTCACGCCCGGCGGAGGGCCGTATGAACAGCCGATGAGAATTCGGGCGGACGGGAACGCTCCGCCCCCTCCCGCTCGTCTGTCCGGACGCGATGAACAGGACCATCAGGCGTGCCTCCGTCTTCACCCTGCTCCTGGTGCTCGCCCTGCTGGTGCGGGCGACCTGGGTGCAGTTCTACGAGGGCCGGGCACTGGCGGACGACAAGGACAACCGGCGCAACGCGATCGAGACGTACGCGGAGCCGCTCGGGAACATCGTCGTGGGCGGTGAGGCGATCACCGGCTCGGCGCGGACGAAGGGCGGCGACCTCGCGTACAAGCGCACCTACACGAACGGACCGCTGTACGCGGCGGTGACGGGCTACGCCTCGCAGGCCTACGCCCCGACCCAGCTGGAGGGCATCTACGCGGACCTGCTCAACGGCACCGACACCCGGCTGAAGACGGTGATGGACACCGTCACCGACCGGCGGGCCGGCCCGGGGAACGTGGTGACGACGATCGACCCGGCGGTGCAGAAGGCGGCGTACGAGGCGCTCGGCGACAAGAAGGGCGCCGCGGTGGCCATCGACCCGGAGACGGGCCGGATCCTCGCCGCGGTGTCCACCCCGTCGTACGACCCGACGGCGCTGACCGACGCGAACACCGCGGGTGAGGCCTGGACGCGGCTCAACGCGGACAAGGACAAGCCGCTGACCAACCGCGCGCTGCGCCAGCCCCTGCCGCCGGGCTCGACGTTCAAGCTGGTCGTGGCGGCGGCCGCGCTGGAGGACGGCCTGTACGCGTCGGTGGACGCCCCGACCGACAGCCCCGATCCCTACCCGCTGCCGGGCACGAGCAGGGACCTCGGCAACGAGAACCCGTCCGCGCCCTGCGAGAACGCCTCGATCCGGGTCGGGCTGCAGTACTCCTGCAACAACGTCTTCGGGAAGATGGCCGTCGACCTGGGGCAGGACAAGGTGCGGGCGATGGCGGAGAAGTTCGGCTTCAACGACGAGAAGCAGGACGTGCCGGTGCGGGCCTACCCGAGCGTCTACCCCTCGGACATGGACAAGGCGCAGACCGCGCTCAGCGGCATCGGCCAGTTCGACGTGACGGCGACGCCGCTGCAGATCGCGATGGTCTCCGCGGCCCTCGCCAACGGCGGTGAGCTGATGTCGCCGCACATGGTGTCCCGGGTGACCGACAGCGGCGGCGACGTGCTGGAGGACCACGACGAGGACGCGTCGGCCCGGCGGATCGTCAGCGGGTCGACCGCCGAGCAGCTCCGGTCGGCGATGGAGACGGTGGTCTCGGAGGGCACGGGCACCAACGCGCAGATCTCCGGCGCCACGGTGGGCGGCAAGACCGGCACGGCGCAGCACGGCGAGAACAACAGCAAGACGCCGTACGCCTGGTTCACCTCGTACGGCGAGTCGGACTCGAACGGCAGGAAGGTCGCCGTGGCGGTCCTGGTCGAGCAGTCCGACGCGGCCCGCTCGGAGGTCAGCGGCAACGGCCTGGCGGCCCCGATCGCCAGGGCAACGATGAAGGCAGCCCTCCACGACTGACCGCCGCACAGCGCCGGGCCGCCCTCCGACTTCCGGGGACGGCCCGTCCGCGTCAGCGGAGCCGGCCGAACGCGAGATCGGCGTCGGCCACCGCCTCGGGGTGGACGTCCCCCGCGGTCCGGCCGCCGGCGATCCGCTGCCAGTTGGCGCGGGCGAGGACCTGGAGAACGGCGAGCGCCTGGGCGGCCCGCAGGCGCGCCTCGATCCCTTCGCCGAGGGCGTCCGCCAGTGCCTCCTCGTCCTCCAGCCGGTACCGCGCGAGGCGTCCGGCGAGGCTCGGGGTGCCGAACACCAGCCGGTGGAAGGCGACCACCTCGGGGTGGTCGTTGAGGCCGGTGACGGGGTCGCGCCGGTCGAGTCCGGCCCGGAAGTGCCGGTGCAGTGCCGTCATCGGCTCCTCGCCGGGAGCGCGGTCGCGGACGACCCGTGCGGCCTCGCCCTGGTGGTCCTTGAACCGGTGCAGCACCAGGTCTTCCTTGGTGGGGAAGTACCGGAAAAGGGTCGGCTTGGAGATCTCGGCCGCCGCGGCGACATCGTTCACCGAGACGCGGTCGAAGCCGTGTTCCAGGAACAGCGAGACGGCCGCGTCGGCGATCGCGTCGCGCGTCCGCTGCTTCTTGCGGGCGCGCAGTCCCGTCGGCTCGTGCATGCACCCACCGTAACATTTCTTACTCAGTTGCTTTTTTAACCGAGTAACGTTTTCATGGCGGCATGCATCCCACGAACACTCCTCCCGTGCTGGTGACCGGGGCGACGGGCCGGATCGGCCGCCTGGTCGTCGGCCGGCTGCTCGACGCGGGCGTACCGGTCCGCGCCCTCGTCCGCCGCCCGGACGCGGCGGCGACGCTTCCCGCGCAGGCCGAGGTCTTCACCGGCGACCTCACCGAGCCCGAGTCCCTGGATCCGGCGCTGACGGGCGCGGGTGCCGTCTTCCTCGTCTGGACGGCTCCGCCCGACACCGCGGCGGCGGTCGTCGAACGCCTGGCGGCCCGGGTACGGCGGGTCGTCTTCCTCTCCTCCCCGCACCGGACTCCGCACCCCTTCTTCCAGCAGCCCAACCCCATGGCGGATCTGCACGCGCACGTCGAACGGCTGATCGCGGCGGCCGGGCCGGAGGCGACAGTTCTCCGGCCCGGCATGCTCGCGTCGAACGCGCTGGCCTGGTGGGCACCCGCGATCCGCGCCGGCCAGACCGTCCGGTGGCCCTACGGGGCCGCCGAGACGGCGCCGGTCGACGACCGGGACGTCGCGGCCGTCGCGGCGCGCACGCTGTACGACCCTGACCTCGCCGGAGGTGACCATGTGCTCACCGGCCCCGAGTCGATGACCCAGGCCGCGCAGGTACGGGCCGTCGGGGAGGCCCTGGGACTCCCGGTCCCCTTCGAGGAGATGACTCCGGAGGAGTTCCGCCGCCTGTCGGACGGCAGCGCGCCCGGCGCGGTGGTGGACATGCTGCTCGGCGCGTGGAACGCGGCGGTCGGACGGCCCGCCCACGTGACCACCGCCGTTGCCGACCTCCTCGGTGAGGCGCGGACGTTCCGCCGCTGGGCCGCCGACCACGCCGCCGCGTTCCGGCCGGCGGCCTCCTACTAGCCCACGCCCAGGAGCTGTTCGATCGGGTCGATGGCGAAGTAGACGAGGAACAGTGCCGCGGTGCCCCACAGCAGCCAGTGGACCTCCTTGGCGCGGCCCAGCACCGTCTTGATCAGGACGTAGGCGAGGAAGCCGGCGCCGATGCCGTTGGTGATGGAGTAGGTGAACGGCATCACGGCGATGGTGAGGAACGCCGGGACGGCGATCTCGTAGCGGTCCCAGTCGATGTGCTTGACCTGGGTCATCATCAGGAAGCCGACCGCGACCAGCGCGGGGGCCGCCGCCTGCAGGGGGACGATGGTGAGCAGCGGGGTCAGGAACAGGGCGAGGCCGAACAGGGAGCCGGTGACCAGGTTGGCGAAGCCGGTACGGGCGCCCTCGCCGACGCCGGCCGCCGACTCGATGTAGGAGGTCGCCGACGAGGCGGAGGCGGCGCCGCCCGCGACGGCCGCGGCGCCGTCGATGAGCAGCACCTTGCCGAGGCCGGGCACCTTGCCGTCCTCGTCCAGCAGGCCGGCCTCGGCGCTGACGCCGACGACGGTGCCCATGGTGTCGAAGAAGTCGGACAGGATCAGGGTGAACACCAGCAGCACGACGGTGACCACGCCGATCTGGCCGAACGCGCCGAACAGGCTGAACTGGCCGAGGAGACCGAAGTCCGGGGCGTCGACGACCTTGTCGGGCCACTCGGGAGTGGTCAGGCCCCAGGTGTCGACGTCGGCGAACGCGTTGACGACGAGCGCCACCACGGTCATGGTGACGATGCTGATGAGGATGGCGCCGCGCACCTTGCGGGCGACCAGTCCGACGGTGAGCAGCACGCCGACGCAGAACACCAGCATCGGCCAGCCGGTGAGGGTGCCGGTGCCGCCCAGCTGGACCGGCACGGTGGTGTTCGCGGCGTCGGGTATGCGGGTGACGAACCCGGCGTCGACGAAGCCGATCAGGGCGATGAACAGTCCGATGCCGACACTGATCGCCTGCTTCAGCGGCTGCGGGATGGCGTGCATGACGGCCTCGCGCAGCCCGGTCACCACGAGGACGCAGATGAGCAGACCCTCCAGCACGATCAGACCCATCGCGTCGTCCCAGCTCATCAGCGGGGCGATCTGATAGGCGACGACCGCGTTGAGTCCCAGCCCGGCGGCCAGGGCGAGGGGCAGGTTGCCGCCGACGCCCATGATGATCGTCATCACGGCGGCCACCAGGGCGGTGGCGGTGGTGAGCTGCACCGGGTCGAGCTGCTCACCGAACTTGTCCTTCGCGCCGCCCATGATCAGGGGGTTGAGCACGAGGATGTACGCCATCGTGAAGAAGGTGGCGAAGCCGCCGCGTATCTCCCGGCCGAACGTCGAGCCCCGTTCGGTGATCCGGAAGAACCGGTCGACACCCGTCACCGTGGACGGCCCGGCGTCCTGCCGTGCGGCCGTCTTCTGTGCCTCGGACATGCAACTGCTCCTCGATGAGCGGGAGATGATGATCTGCTGAACGCTGGCTGGATTGTGCCCGTGCCGTACGTCGTTCCGGTGTGCTTCGTGTGACGGATTGGCATACCGGCGGGCCGGACACCGTCCGGCCCGTCGCACGGGGCGTCACGCGTGCGGCGCGGAGTCCAGCCAGGCGTACAGCTCGTCCTGCATCGGGGAGCCGAAGGTGTGGCCGTGCTCGGGCCAGACCCGCAGCCGCAGCCGCTCCTCGGCGCCCCAGGCCCGCCAGACCGTGCGCAGCCTGGCGTACGCGTGACGCACCCCGTCGGCGGGGAAGTGGGGGTCGCGGGCGCCGTGGAAGAACAGCATCGGCTTGGGGGCGGCGAGGCTCGCCACATCGGGAATGTCCAGGTGGCGGGCGAGTCCGGGGTGCAGCATGTGGAAGGCCGACTGGCCGCGCAGGGTGTTGTTGCCGGGCACCGTCATCTGCTTCAGCCCGGTCATCCAGCACACGCTCGCCGCGGCCGTCACGTGGTCGCTGAGCGCGGCGGCCTGCCAGGCGCGGTAGCCGCCCATGGACCAGCCGGCGGTGGCGACCCGGCGGGCGTCCACCCGGTCGAGCCCCGCGAGGAAGGCCGCGGCGCGCTGGTCCTCGCGGGCGTGCAGTCCGGCGAGGGAGGAGCCCAGATTGTAGAGGGTGCTCGCGAGCGCCTGCTGCTCTTCGTATACGAGCGGACCGCGTTCGCCCCAGCCGAGCGCGTCGAGACAGAGCACGACGTGGCCGCGGCGGGCGAGTTCGTCGCCGGGGAACCGCCCGTCGAAGTGGCGCCCGGCCCACTCCTCGGCGGAGGCCAGCCGGATGTCGTCGTACCAGGGCCGTACGCACTTCTCCTTGCCGATGTCGAACCGGGATCCGTGGTCGTGCAGCAGCAGGACCGCCGGGAAGGGGCCGGGGCCGTGCGGGGTGAGCAGGGCGCCGCGGACCCGGGTGCGGCGGGTGAGGGAGACCTCCACCAACTCCCGCGCGTAGCCGTCGCCTTCCGGGCCCGCGATGTGCACGGGGTCGTACGGCGTGGTGGGTTCGGACGGTACGACGAGCAGGCCCTCGACCGTGGCCCGGGCCGCCCGGCGCCAGCGCGCGAGGTCGCGGACGGGCGAGGTGCCCCAGGCGAGCGGGAACGTCAGGTCGTCCTTGAGCGCGTCGAGCAGGCCGGGCGGTCCGGGCACGGAGGTCATGCCCGGGACCGCCGGTCGCCGAGGTAGGCCCGAGGGGTGTGCGCCGCAGCCTGGGCCGGGGTGAGCTGTGGCCGGTTGGCGGGGACCGTGACCACCGCGCCGGCGCCGGTGTTGCGGTACTCGGCGAACCGCTGGTCCTGCCAGGGGTGGCCGCTCGCCATGTCCGTGTAGGGCGCCACGGCGTCGATGCCCGCGCCGAGTCGTGTCTCACGGACGGTGAGCATGGGCCGGGCCGTCGGATCGGAGCTGGGCACCCAGGGGCGGGCCAGCTTGTAGTGGCCGTCGGGAGCCTGGCTGGTGATCCGGCTGTGCGTCACCAGGAAGCCGCGCGGGTTGGCCCCGGCGGTGGAGGGGGCGAAGACGAAGCCGTGAGGGGCGGAGGTGAGGTCGGGGCGGGTCAGCGTGTGGAACCGGCACCGCTCGAAGACGGCGGTGGCCCGGCCGAAGACGAAGTCGACGTCCCCCTCGGCGTAGCAGTGGGCGAAGTACTGGCGGGCGACGGTGTCCGGGGAGGCCGAGTCGGCGTAGAGGGTGTCCTGGTGGCCGAGGAACCGGCAGTGCAGGAAGGCGCTGCGGTCACCGGTCACCTTGACGGCGACGGCCTGGGTGCCGCTGATGCCGGGGTGGTCGGCGCGCAGCCAGTCGTTGGCGAAGGTGATCCGGCGTGCGGTGAAGCCGTCGGGGCGCAGGGTGGTGGTGGCGGAGCCCGAGGTCCCGTAGGTGCCGGAACCGTCGGGTTTCGGGGTGCCGGCCGCGTTGTCGTACACGACGACCACGTCACCAGGGTCCTCGGAGGCGCCGATCCAGGTCATGTCCGTGCGGTCTGCGGGGACGGAGACCGTCTCCCGGTAGACGCCGGGGGCGAGGACGAGCGTGCGTCCGGGGCCGGTGGCAGCGTCGACGGCCGCCTGGACGCCGGTGAAGTCACCGGCGCCCTCGGGGTGGACGTACAGGGTGGAGCGGGTGAGCCGGGCGGAGGGCGAGCCGTGGCGGCCGAACGCGGCGCGGGGGCGGCGGGCCGCCTGTGCGGGAGCGGCGGCCGACGCGAGTGCGGAGCCGGCCGCGGCGCCGGCCAGCAGGATGTTCCTCCGGGACAGGTGCGCAGGCATGCGGGTGCTCCTTCGGGGGACTTGTGGTGGGGGTCGGTGCGGTCCGCTGTGGGGGCGGACCGCACCAGCGTCCCGGCGGGACGGGCGACGTCAGCCGAGGCGGCCGGCGCCCGCGCCGAGGTGGACCAGGGCCGGGACGGCCCAGGCGGGGTGCACGGCGGCGCGCAGGGTGGGCGTCCAGCCCGCGCCGGAGCGCAGGGTCTCCTCGGGGATCCGCGCGTTGTGGACGGCGATCAGGTCGACGGGCCTGCCGTTGACCAGGTTGTGCCGGGCGGTGAGCGGCGAGTCGTTCCAGCGCTTGAGGACCTTCGCCGGGCTGATGCCCCGGGGCAGGGTGAACGCGTTGTGCTCGGCGACGAGTTGGGACTCCTTGCCGATACCGAAGCTGTAGCCGTAGCCGGAGCCGGCCTTGAAGTGGTTGTTGTAGACGTCGACCTGGCCGAAGCGCACGCGCGGTGTCCGCTCGGTGAGGTCCGAGAACAGGTTGTGGTGGAAGGTCACTTTCAGCTTGCCGCGGTCGTCCACGGCGGTGGACTCGCTGTCGCTGTTGCCGATGAGGATCGTCTTGTCGTGCTCGGTGAAGACGTTCCAGGAGGCGGTGACGTGGTTCGCGCCCCGCACGATGTCCAGTTCGCCGTCGTGCTGCTGGTAGAGCATGCCGAAGTGGACCGGGGCCGCGCTGTCGGGGTGCGAGCCGTCGGTGAAGGTGTTGTGGTCCAGCCACACGTGGGTGGAGCCGTACACGACGACGGTGTCGTACTCGGAGTTCCAGTTGCCCCGGTCGCCGTCGGTGGGGTCCCACTGCGGGAAGCAGTCGACGGGGCTCTCCAGGGTGAGGTTGCGGACGATGACGTTGTCCACGCCCTTGATCTGCAGGCTGGCGCCCTTGATCGCGGCGTTCCGGCCGACGCCGATGATCGTGGTGTTGGAGGGGACGTTCACCTTGATCACCACGTCCTGCCGGGCGGCGGAGGAGCGGCGCAGGCCTTCGGGGCTGTCGTCGGGCTCGTCGCTCAGGTCCCGGTCCAGGCCCCAGGTCTCGGGGGCGTACGCCTCCAGGTAGGCGTCGAAGTCGTAGCCGGGTGCGGCGAGCGCGTCGCAGCCGGCGGCGACGGCGTCGACCGTGCCCTTCACCTTGATGATCCTCGGGGCGTCCCCGCCCTCCGCGAGGGCCGCGGTGAACTGGGCCCAGTCGGTCACGGTGCGGACCTGCGCGGTACCGGCGGCGGCGCCTCCGGTGGTGCCGGTGCCGTACGAGGCCCAGCCGTCGCCCGCGGGCAGGGTCTGGCGGGCGGGGTCGCGGTGCGCGGGCGTGCGGGCCTGCGCGGCGGTACCGGTCAGGGTCAGCACGAGGGCGGTGCAGCCGGCCAGCACACCGGCTCTTCTGGCATGCCCATGCCATACACGTCCGTTCATGGTGCGGCTCTCCTTGAGTGACATGAGCGCCCCTTCAGGGGCGCGGGGAACTGCGCGCCCGGCCAGGGACGGCCGGCGGCCGGAAACCCACCGGCCGCCCCCAACCGGATGCAGCATCAACTCATCTGCTCGTCCCACTCGGCCTGAGCCTCGTTCAGCTGCGTGGCCAGCCCGTCCAGGAACTCCTTCGCACTCATGTCCCCGAGCAGCACCTTCTGGAAGTTCGGCTCGTTGTCCGCCTTGGAGACGGTGTTCCAGTCCGGCAGGTAGTACGGCAGCTGCACGATGGTGGTCGAACCGTCACTCAGCGCCTCGGCCGCCAGCTTGGTCGGCTCCGCCTTGCCGATCCACGCGTCCTTCGCGGCGTCCGCGTGCGCCGGCACCTGCCCCGCCGACTCGTTGAACTTCGAGTTGGACTGCGCGGAGGTGGCGAACTCGATGAACTTCCAGGCCGCGTCCTTGTTCTTCGAGCTCTTGAACAGGCCGATACCGTCGACCGGGTTGGACACCTGCACGCGCTTGCCGTCGGGACCGGCCGGCTGCGGGATGCCCCGGAACTTGCCCGCGCCCAGCGCCTTCACGTGGTCCTGGTAGGAGCCCAGATTGTGGTTCAGCATGCCGATCTCGCCGGAGTCCCACTGGGCGACCATCTTGGTGAAGTCGTTGTTGAGGTCGGCGGCGGGGGTGACCTTCTTGAACAGGCCCGCGTACTTCTCCAGCGCCTTGACGTTCCTCGGGTCGTTGACCGTGGTCTTCTTGCCGGTGGAGTCCCAGAACGAGGTGATCCCGGACTGCCCGTACATCGCGTCGAGGGCCTGGGCGATGGAGCCGGCGCCGCCGCGGATGGTGTAGCCGAAGCGGTTGCTGCCCTTGTCGGTCAGCTTCTCCGCGGCCGTGAAGAACCGGTCCCAGGTGGTCGGCTCCTCCAGGCCCGCCTGCTCGAACATGTCGGTGCGGTAGTAGAGGACGCCGTTGTTGGCGGAGGTCGGCACGGAGTACAGCCGGTCGTCCCCGCCGCCGGCCGCGCGCAGCGACTCGACCATGTCCTTGTTGAGCTTGCCGTTGAGGGAGGAGCCCTCGATCCGCTCGTCCAGCGGGTCGAGGGCGCCCTGGGCGGCGAAGCCCGCGAGCATCGACGCGCTGATGCCGCCCACGTCCGGCAGGCCGCCGCCCTGGATGGCCGTGTCGACCTTCGACTGGTACTCGGTGGAGGCGATGCCGACGTACTGGACGTCGATGTCCGGGTTCTCCTTCTCGAAGTCGGCGATGATCTCCTTCCAGATGTCGGTGCGGACACCGCCGTTGTTGTCCCAGAAGACGATCTTCCCCGTGCCGCTGCCCTCGGCGCCCTTGTCGCCGCCGGCGCCGCTGCCGTCGTCGCCGCAGGCGGTGGCGGTCAGGGCGAGGACGGCACCGAGGGCGACGGCCGCCGACGTGCGGCGGCGCCTGCGGCCCGTGCTGGTTCTGAGAATGCTGATCTTCATCGGTCGGCTCTCTTCTCCTGGATGCGGATCCTGAATTGCGTGAACGTGGCGGTACCGGCGTGTCCCTGACCGGTGGGCGCCAGGGCGACCAGGCCGAGCAGAGCGCCGACCCAGCGCCAGGGAGTCGCGGCGAAGACCTGCCCGGAGGGACGGAACCCGCCTCCCCCGGTGCCGTCCCCGGTGTCGTACGAGAAGCGGCAGCGCGCGCCGGCGTCGATGTCGACGCGCAGCCGGGCCCGGCCGTCGGGGGCGGGGCGCGGGGGCGCGGCGTCCCGTTCCTGTTCCGCGGCCGTCTCGGCGAACCGGTGCACCAGGTGCACCGTGCCGTCGGTTCCGCGCCGGAGGCCGATCCAGCTGTAGGCGTCCCCGAGGACCGCGAGCCCGGCGCGTGCCCCGGGTTCCGTGCCGTCGAGCCGCAGGTCCACCTCGACGGAGCAGGGGGTGCCGGGGAGCCGCTGGGTGAGGACGTTGGGCAGCAGGCGCAGGTCGTGGGCGTCGGCGGTGCGTACGCAGGTGAGCCGCAGGCCGTCGGCGGAGTGGTGGGTGGCCCAGCCGTCCCGGGGGTTGGCGGTCCACTGCCACTGGCGGCCGGGGCGCCCGCCGGGGAAGTCGTCGTCGGTGGCGGGCGCGGCGGGCGGCTGCGGCGGCAGGTCCGGGCGGCGGTGCTCGGCGACGGGGGCGCCGTCGTCCCCGATCACCGGCCAGCCGCCGTCCTCGTCCCACCGCATCGGCTGGAGGTGGACGACCCGGCCGTAGGGGCCGCGCTGCTGGAAGTGCAGGAACCAGTCCTCGCCGGACGGGGTGCGCACCCAGCCGCCCTGGTGGGGGCCGTTGACGTCGGTGTCCTTCTGCTCCAGGACCACCTTCTCCTCGTACGGGCCGAAGAAGGCGCGGGAGCGGAAGGCGCCCTGCCAGCCGGTCTCCACTCCCCCGGCGGGGGCGAGGATCCAGAACCAGCCGTCGTGCTTGTAGAGCTTGGGCCCTTCGAGGGTGAACCAGCCGGGGATGCGGTCGCCGTCGACGATCACCTTGCCCTCGTCGAGGAGTTCGGTGCCGTGCGGGTGCATCCGGTGGCCGGTGAGGCGGTTCTTGACCCCGGAGCGGGACTTGGCCCAGGCGTGCACGAGGTACGCCTCCCCGGTCTCGTCGTCCCACAGGGGGCAGGGGTCGATCAGGCCCTTGCCGGCCTTCACCAGGTGCGGGCGGGTCCACGGGCCGCGGATCTCGGGGGCGTTGACCTGGAAGATTCCCTGGTCGGGGTCGCCCCAGAAGATCCAGAAGCGGCCGTCGTGGTGGCGCAGGGACGGTGCCCAGACGCCGCGGTCGTGCCGGGGCACCGCGAACTGGGCCTCGGGTTCCAGGCGTTGCAGGGCGTGGCCGACGAGGGTCCAGTTGACCAGGTCGCGGGAGTGCAGCAGGGGCAGTCCGGGGGCGCGGCCGAAGCTGGAGGCGGTGAGGTGGAAGTCGTCGCCGACGCGGATCACGTCGGGGTCGGACCAGTCGGCGTCCAGGACCGGGTTGCGGTAGACGGGCTCGGCCGGGTCGGCGCTCACGGGCTCACCGCCTTCGCGACCAGGGCGGCCGCCTCCTCACGGCCGAGCCGCCCGTCGGCGACGACGGTGACGACCCGGCGCTCCACCGTCTCCCCCGGCGGGAGCGGCAGCCGTACCTCGTACGCGAGGGAGGAACCGACCCCCGGGTACTCGTCGGTGCGTACGAACCAGGGGTCGCGGCGGGTCGCCTCGGTGGCCCCGGCGAAGACCAGGGTCCAGGTGGAGCCGGTCAGGGCGACCCAGTCGGCGGTCCGCCCGTGCACCGCGTCCGTCCCCTCGGAGCCGGGGGTGAAGACGTCCGGCGCGGTGTCCTCCTTGCGGGCCCGCCAGAAGAAGCCCCCGTAGGCGGCGCCGGGGCGGCCGTTGGTGGCGGGGCTGCCGACGGACAGCGGGCGTCCGGTGACGTTGGTCAGGGCGAAGGCGAGGTCCAGGGCCCACGCCCCGGCGGTGAGCGCGGTGGCGGTGACGGTGCGGTGTTCGCGCAGCAGTTCACCGGGGGCGGCCACCCAGCGCAGCTCCTCGGTGAAGCCGTCGGCCTCGCGCCGCTGGTAGGCGCTGTGCCGCTGGGTGCCGTGGTTGTCCAGCTCGTTGGACCCGCGGTCGCGGACGTAGGTGCGTCCGCCCCAGAAGTTGGACCCCTCGACGTCGGGAACGGCGACACCGACGCCGAGGTGGTGTGCGTGGTCGGCGGGGCTCAGCTCGGTGACCGCCGTGCCGGCCAGGGTGGTGACGGGGTGCAGATAGGGCCGCGGGGAGAGCCGGGCCGGCAGTTCCGGCCGGGTGACGTACCGGCCGACGGGCCGGCCGGCGACGCGCAGCACCACGGAGTCGTTGCCGGTCATCGGGCGCTCACCTCTTTCGGCAGGTGGTGGTAAGCGGGCCGGGCCCAGGGGGCGCCCAGCTCGGAGTAGAGGGACAGCCGGTCCGCCGCGGCGGCGACCAGGGCGTCGACGCCGGGGACGACCCGGCGGTCCTCGCCGGGGACGCGGTGCCAGACCCCGGCGGGCAGCGGGGCCGGGTCGGGGGCGCTGCGGATCGCCTCCACGACCTGCATGAAGGCGCCCGTGTCGTCGGGGGTGACCAGCAGCGGGATGCCGTCCCGGAGGTGGGCGGCGAGGTTCTCCAGCAGGTCGGTGCGGCCGAACCGCAGTTCCTCGGGGCCGTGGTCCGCGCGCTGGAGCAGCACGCGGTCCTGCTTGTACCAGAAGGTGATCCGGCCGCTGGTGCCGTGCACCACCACGTACGGCTCGTCGGCCCGCTCCGCGCACAGGGTGGCGGCGACGGTGACCGAGCCGCCCTGGACGGTGGTGACGCGGACGCAGGAGGTGTCGTCGGACTCGATGTCGTTGGCGCGCAGCAGCTCGGTCTCGATGCCGGCGACGTCCTCGGCGCGGGTGCTCCCGGCGAGCGCGAGGGCGGTGGCGACGGCGTGGGCGAGGGGGTTGGTGAGCGCCCCGTCGACCACGTCGACACCGTCGAGGCGCCGCCGGCCCGCCCAGGGCGCCCGCCGGAAGTACGCCTCGGGGCGCACCCAGGCGCCGGCCCCGCCGACCCCGGTCACCCGGCCGACGGCGCCCTCGGCGACCAGGTCGCGGATCGCGGGCAGGGCGTGCGAGCCGAGCGACTGGAAGCCGATCTGGCAGGCGACGCCGGCCGCGGCGACCCCGTCGGCCATCCTGCGGAACTCGGCGTACGACGGTGCCGGGGGCTTCTCCAGCAGCAGGTGCACGCCCCGGGAGGCGGCGGTGAGGGCGAGGCCGGTGTGGGTGGGGATGGGGGTGCAGATCACCGCGGCGTGGGCGCCGGTGGAGTCGAGGAGCGCCCCGAAGTCGGCCGACTGCTCGGGGAGTTCGCCGCCGAACTCGTCCTCGGTGAGCGGGGTGGGTTCACAGATGCCCACGAGACGTACCAGGCCCTTCGCCTGGAGTCGGCGGATGTTCTCGACGTGCCAGCGGCCGTGGCCACGGGCGCCGGCGAGCACGACGGGCAGCGGGGTACCGGGCGCCGTCCGGGGGGCGCTCATCCCTTCACCGCCCCCGCGCTGAACCCGGTGATCAGCCACTTCTGGATGAAGGCGAACACGACCACGACGGGGACGGCCGCGATGATGCCGCCCGCGGCGAGCGCGCCGAGGTCGACGCTGTCCGCGCTCATCAGGGTGTTGAGGCCGACCGGGATGGTCTGCTTCTCCTGGTTGTTGAGGAACATCAGGGCGAACAGGAAGTGGTTCCAGGAGTGCACGAAGGCGAAGGAGCCGACGGCGATCAGGCCGGGCCGCAGCAGCGGCAGCACCACCACCCGGAAGGCCCGGAACCGGCCGCAGCCGTCGACCCAGGCGGCCTCCTCCAGGGAGTACGGCACGTTCTTGATGAAGTTGCTGATGAGGATCATCGACAGCGGCAGCTGGAACACCGTCTCGGCGATGATGACGCTGCCGAGCGAGTTGATCATCTGCAGCTCGGCGAAGATCTCGAACAGCGGGACCAGGAGCAGGGCGCCGGGCACGAACTGGGAGCAGAGCAGCGCCAGCATGAACGCCCGCTTGACCTTGAAGTCGAACCGGGCGAGGGCGTACCCGCCGGCCAGGGCGACCAGGGTGGTCATGAGCAGGGTGGCGACGCCGACCAGCACGCTGTTCTGGAAGAAGGTGCCGAAGCCGCGGTCCGTCCAGACCTTCTCGAAGTGGGCGGTGGTCATCGGCCAGGGCACCAGCGAGGTCGAGCCGGCCGGGCGGAGCGCGAACAGCAGGATCCAGTAGAAGGGGATCAGGGTGAAGACGAGGTAGATGCCGAGCGGCAGGTAGATCTGCCAGCGGGGTGCCTCGTCCCAGGCCCGGCGCCTCTTCGCGGGCCGGGGCGGTTCGGGGACGGCCGGGGCGGGGGCGGGGGCGGCCGTGGTGGCCTCCTTGGTGATCACTTCTCGCCTCCGAACTTGCTCAGCCGCAGGTAGACCGTCGAGCAGAAGAGCAGGATCACGAACGCCACCGTGGTCAGCGCCGACGCGTAGCCGAAGTCATGGGCGTCGACGGAGGTGTTGGCGATGTACAGCGGCAGCGTCGTGGTCACGCCCGCGGGTCCGCCGCCGGTCAGCGTGTAGAGCAGGTCGACGTTGTTGAACTCCCACACCGCGCGCAGCAGCGTGGAGAGGATGATGGCGTCCTTCAGGTGCGGCAGCGTGATGTGCCAGAACTGTTTGATGCGGCCGGCGCCGTCCACCTCGGCGGCCTCGTACAGGTCCTTGGAGACGGACTGGAGGTCGGCGAGGATGAGGATCGCGAAGAAGGGGACCCCGCGCCACAGGTCGGCGACGACCGCCGCCGGGAACACGGTGGAGGTGTCCGACAGCCAGCTGACGCCGTACTCGCCGACGCCCATGTCCGCGAGGTAACGGGTGATGCCGGTCTGGGAGTTGTAGAGCAGCACCCAGATCGCGGAGGTCAGCACGCCGGAGACGGCCCACGGGGAGAAGACCAGCGCGCGGCCCAGGGCCCGGCCGACGAAGGTCTGGTTGACGATGAGGGCGAGGGCGAGTCCGAACAGCAGCTGCAGGCCGACCTCGACGAAGACCCACTTGGCGCTGAACACCAGGGTGTCCCGGAAGAGGGGGTCCTCGGTGAAGATGTGGGTGAAGTTGTCGAGGCCCGCGAAGCCGTTCCGCCAGGGCTTGGTGGGGTTGTACTCCTGCAGGCTGTACCAGAAGACGCTGAGCACCGGGTACGCGATGAACCCGAGCATCAGCAGGGCGGCCGGCGCGATCAGCAGGTAGGGGAGTCTGCGGGGTGTGGCGGAGGCACGGCGCCGCCTCGGTGGCGCGGGCGGTTTCGCCACGGCTGCGGCTTGGGCCATGACTGTTCTCCGTTTCTCGGTACGTCGTGCTGTGCGGTGCCTGGCTGGGTGGCTGTCGTGCGCGGCAGGAAGCGCTTTCTGCGTGGGTGTGCGGGGGCCCTGTCCGCCCGTTGGGGCGGGTCAGCCCGCGTACGGGTCCTGGACGGTGCCCGGGCGGGCGAGGAACTCGAAGTCGCAGCCGGTGTCGGCCTGGGTGATCTGGTCGTTGTAGAGCGCGCCGTAGCCCCGCTCGTAGCGCGCGGGCTGCGGTGTCCACTCCGCGCGGCGCCGGCGCAGTTCCTCGTCGTCCACGTCGAGGGTGAGGGTGCGGTTCTCGACGTCGAGGGTGATCGGGTCGCCGGTGCGCACCAGCGCGAGCGGTCCGCCGACGTACGACTCGGGGGCGACGTGCAGCACGCAGGCGCCGTAACTCGTGCCGCTCATGCGGGCGTCGGAGATGCGGACCATGTCCCGCACGCCCTGCTTCAGCAGGTGGTCGGGGAGCGGCAGCATCCCGTACTCGGGCATCCCCGGGCCGCCCTTGGGTCCGGCGTTGCGCAGCACCAGCACGCTGTCCGCGGTGATGTCCAGCGCCGGGTCGTTGATGGTCCGCTGCATCTCCTTGTAGTCGTCGAAGACGACGGCGGGACCGGTGTGCCTGAGCAGGTGCGGCTCGGCGGCGATGTGCTTGATGACGGCGCCGTCCGGGCAGAGGTTGCCGCGCAGCACGGCGACCCCGCCCTCGGTGGCGACCGGGTTGTCACGGGTGCGGATCACGTCGTCGTCGTGCACCTGTGCGCCGGCGAGCTGCTCGCGCAGGGTGTCGTGGCAGACGGTGGGCCGGTCCAGGTGCAGCAGGTCCGGGATCCGGGAGAGGAACCCGGGCAGCCCGCCCGCGAAGTGGAAGTCCTCCATCAGGTACGTCCGGCCGCCGGGGCGCACGTTGGCCAGCACCGGGACGGTGCGGGCGACGCGGTCGAAGTCGTCGAGGGTGAGCTTGACGCCCGCGCGGCCGGCCATGGCGATCAGATGGATGACGGCGTTGGTGGAGCCGCCGAGCCCGAGGACGGTCGTCACGGCGTCCTCGAAGGCGTCCGCGGTGAGGATGTCGCCGATCCCGCGGTCCTTGTGGATCAGGTCGACGATCGTCATGCCCGCCTTCGCGGCCATGCGGTCGTGCCCGGAGTCGACGGCCGGGATGCTGGAGGCGCCCGGGACGGTGACGCCGAGGGCCTCGGCGGCGGCGGTCAGCGTGGACGCGGTGCCCATGGTCATGCAGTGGCCGGGTGAGCGGGCCAGGCCGCTCTCCAGTTCCTGCATCTCGCAGTCGCCGATGACACCGGCCCGCTTGTCGTCCCAGTACTTCCACATGTCGGTGCCGGAGCCGAGGGTCTCGCCGCGCCAGTGCCCGGGCAGCATGGGCCCGGCGGGGACGAACACGGCGGGCAGTCCGGCGCTGGCGGCACCCATCAGCAGGGCGGGCGTCGACTTGTCGCAGCCGCCCATCAGCACGGCCCCGTCGACCGGGTACGAGCGCAGCAGCTCCTCCGTCTCCATGGCCAGGAGGTTGCGGTAGAGCATGGGGGTCGGCTTCTGGAAGGTCTCGCTGAGCGTGGAGACCGGGAACTCCAGCGGGAAGCCGCCCGCCTGCCACACGCCCCTTTTCACGGCCTGCGCGCGGTCGCGCAGGTGGACGTGGCAGGGGTTGATGTCGGACCAGGTGTTGAGGATCGCCACGACCGGCTTGCCCAGGTGTTCCTCGGGCAGGTAGCCGAGCTGGCGGGTACGGGCGCGGTGGCTGAAGGACCGCAGGCCGTCGGTGCCGTACCACTGGTGGCTGCGGAGCTGCTCGGGGGACCTCATATCGACCATCCGGCGGCGATGGCGGCGACCTCGGCGCGCTCACTCTCGGGCAGCGGCCTGCTGGGCGGGCGGACCTCGCGGCGGCACAGGCCGAGGGAGGCGAGGGCCTCCTTGACGACGGTGACGTTGTTGGCGGAGCCGTTGGCGGCGCGCAGTTCCTCGAAGCGGCGGATCTGCTCCCACACCTTCATGGCGGTCGGGTAGTCGCCGGAGCGCAGCGCCTCCAGCATGGTCAGCGACACGGACGGGGCGACGTTGACCAGGCCCGAGGTGAAACCGGTCGCGCCGGCCGAGAAGTAGGAGGGGGCGTACGGCTCGGCGAGCCCCGCCACCCACACGAAGCGTTCCAGTCCCGCGTCCCGGGCGAACGCGGCGAACCGGGCCGCGTCCGGCACCGCGTACTTCACGCCGATCACGTTCGGGCAGGCGTCGGCGAGTTCGGCGAGCCGGGCGCCGGTGAGCTGCGCGTTGCGGAGGTAGGGAACGACGCCCAGCTCGGGCACGGCCTCGGCGATGGCCCGGTGGTAGTCGACCCAGCCGCTCTGCGAGACGTAGGGGTGGACGGGCTGGTGCACCATCACCATCTGCGCGCCGAGGTCTCGGGCGTGCCGCGCGGAGGCGACGGCGGTGGGCACGTCGTGGCCCACGCCGACCAGGATCGCGGCCCGGTCGCCGGCCACCTCGACGGTCAGCTCGGTGACCAGCCGCCGCTCGCCCGGGGTGAGGGCGTAGAACTCCCCGGTGTTGCCGTTGGGGGTGAGGGTGGTGATGCCTCCGTCGAGGAGGCGGCGCAGCAGGATCCGGTAGGTGTCCGGGGCGACGGAGCCGTCCTCGGCGAAGGGGGTGACCGGGATCGCCACCACGCCGGCCAGGGCAGCCCGCTGGGCGTCGAACGTCCGGGGCCCGGCCGTCCGGGGCCCGGCCGCCCGGGGTTCGCTCGACTGGGTGGGAGACGTCGTCGTCATGCCTGACCGTCCTTCCGGGAATCCTCGCCCGACGTGAACTCCGCGTCGAACCCCGCCTCGGGGAAGGCCCGTCGGACGAAGGACGCGATGTGCGCGTGCAGGGCCCGCGCGGCGCCGTCGGCGTCCCCGGCGAGGGCCAGGTCGAGGATCACGCGGTGCTCGTCGGCCTCCCGCTCCCAGGAGGGGTCGGCGGCCCAGGCGACCGCGGAGACCAGGGCGGCCTGGTCGCGGACCTCGTCGAGCATCCGGCCGAGCAACGGGTTGCCGCAGGGTACGTACAGGGCGCGGTGGAACTCCCGGTTGGCGAGAGAGCGTTCGGCGGTGTCGGTGGCCTGGGCGGCCCGGGTGAGCGCCTCGCGGGCGTCGTCCAGGGAAGCGCCGCGGCGCACGGCGCGCTTGAGCGCCTCGGGTTCGAGCAGCAGCCGCACGTCGTAGACCTCGCGCGCCATGTCCGCGTCGACCATGCGCACCGTGACGCCCTTGTACTGGCTCATCACCACCAGGCCGGTGCCGGCCAGGGTCTTGAGCGCCTCGCGCACCGGGGTCTTGGACACCCCGAACTGTGCGGCGAGGTCGGTCTCGACCAGGGCCTGGCCGGGGGTGAACCGGCCGGTGAGGATGCGGCGTTTGATCTCCTCCAGCACGTACTGCGTGCGGGAGGGGATCGGCGTGGGCACAGAGGTCATGCGCGCCTCTCGGATCTCGCGTCGGATCGCGTATCGGATCTCGCGTATCGCGTCTCATATATGACGTACGAAGTACGACGCGGATGACCGTAGGAGTGGCCCGGGGTTTCGTCAATGCTTCTGACAGAGGAAGGTGAGGTTGCTTCTCACCACGAAGCCCGTCACGGCGCCGGTGTCGCGTGGCGAAACGCGCGAAGCCCCGCGTCGCCGCCCTCACCGGGCGCGCGGGGCTCTCACGACGGGCCGGATCACGACGGGCCCGGACCACGCTCCCCTCCGCGCGGCCCAGGCCGCCTTCTCACGCCGGCCCGCTCCAGCCCGGGTCGCGGCCGCTGAGGCCGAGCGTCCGGTCCAGCAGCGGGGCGTCGGCCGGGACGGCGACGACGGGTCCGAAGATGCCCCCGCCCCGGTCGCCCTCCTCGGCGGCGGCCAGCAGGAAGGCGTACGCGCTCTCCAGCGCGGCGGGGTCGGGCGTGTACGGCTGCCCGGTCGCGCGGGCCAGGTCCCAGCCGTGGACGACCAGTTCGTCGAGGGCGACGGCGGCGGTGACCTCGCCCGGCATCTCGACGCCCCCGGCGCGCGTCATGCCGGTCCAGGCCGCCGGATCCCGCCAGGCCTCGGCGAGTTCGTCGAGCGCCTTGGGCAGTTCGGCGCGCCAGGCGGGTCCGACGTCCGGCAGGGCGCCCTGCGGATCGGTGTCCGTGGTGGCCCCCAGATCTTTGCGGCCCGCGTCCCGGAAGGCGACGGCCAGTCCGTGGAGGTGGCCCAGAACATGGCGTACGGCATATCGCGGGCACGGCGTCCCGTTCGCCAGTTGCGCGTCGGTCACGCCTTCGGCGAGGCGGGCGACGATCCTGGTCTGCGGTCCGAAGTCGAGCGGAGTGTCGGTCATGGCTGCTCCCGGGAGGCGGTGGCGTACGAAGGGGTGACCGGCCGTGGCCGCGAAACTCATCGGCGGGCGGGTCCGGCGCCCGCCCCCGTTCGCTCCCTAGGGCATTCGCCCGATGCCGTCACCGCCGCCTTAGGACCACGATGACCAGGCATGACGACGAGATGGACGGCGGTCCGCGTGCTGCGTGACCGCACGGCGGGCCGCTGTCTGACGGCGGTGGTGGTCTCCGGGTTCGGCACCTCCGCGCTGTGGCTGGCGTCGGGGGTGTGGGTCAAGGACCTCACCGGCTCGGACGGACTGGCGGCGCTGTGCCCGCTGGCGATGTGGGCGCCCACACTGGCGGGCCCGCTCCTTGGCACGCTCGCCGACCGCCACCGCCGCCGGCCGCTGCTGATCGCGCTGAGCCTGTTCATGGCGCCGCTGCTGCTCACGCTGTGCGCGGTGGACGCGCCGGGAGAGCTGTGGCTGCTCTACGCGGTGCTGTTCGTGTACGGCGCGGCCGGCACGGTGCACGACGCGGCGGAGTCGGCGCTGGTCGCGGGCGCCGTGGACCGTTCCCTGCTGGGGGACTTCAACGGGCTGCGGATGACGGCAAACGAGGGCATGAAGCTGCTCGCCCCGCTGGCGGGCGCGGGTCTCTACACGGCGTACGGCGGGTCCGGCGTCGCCGTCCTGGACGCGGCGGGCTTCCTGACTGCGGCGCTGGTCTACATGTCGCTGCGGGTGCGGGAGGAGCGGCCGGCCCGGGCGCGGGAGGGCGGCCGGAGCGCGACCGCCGAGGGCGTCCGGCACCTGTGGGGGGACCCGGTGCTGCGTCCGCTGGTCCTGGCGGGCGGGGTCACCATGCTGTGCGCGGGCGTGAGCGGGGCGCTGACGTACGCGGTGGTCGAGGACCTCGGCCACTCCCCCGCGTACGCCGGTGTGCTGTACGCCGTGCAGGGCGCGGGCTCGGTGACGGTGGGGCTGCTCCCCGGCACGGGCCTGCGGCGGCTGGGCGCACGGCGGTTCGCCGCGTACGGCATCGGCCTTCTGGCCGTCGCGGTGGCGCTGCGCGCGGTGCCGTACGACCCGGTGGCGTGGGCGTGCGCCGCGGCGATCGGCGCGGGGCTGCCCGCCGCGCTGATCGCCGTGCTCACGGGTGTGCAGCAGCGCACGCCCGGCCCGCTGCTGGGCCGGGTCACCGCCACCGCCAACGCCCTGGTGTTCACCCCGAACGTGGTCGGTCTCGCGGCGGGTGCGGCACTGGTCGGACTCATCGGCCACCGGCCGCTGCTGGTCGCCCTCGGAGTGGCCCTGGCTGTCACGGCGGCGGTACTCGGTCAGAGGCCGGCCAGCGCCGACCGTACGGCGGCGAGGTCCGCGTCCGACGCCAGCCCCGCGTGATAGAGCCGCAGTTCGCCGGCGCCCAGGCGGCGGGCCTCCGCCGCGTCGGCGGCGAGGGTGCCCGGGCTGCCGCCCATGCCGGAGACGACGGTGAAGTTGGCGGCGAGGACGGCGCCAGGGCGGCCCGCGCGGGCGAACGGGGTGACAAGTCCCGGGTCCCCGGTGCAGGGGACGACCACGCCGTCGGCGACGGACAGGATGTGCGCGGGGTCGACACCGGCGTTGGCGCCGCAGTGGTAGGACTCCGGGTCCGCGTGCAGCAGCACCTGGAAACCGTCGGGCGCGGCCCGGCGCACGGCCCTGACGGCCGCCTCCTGGAGGGTGCGGGCCGTGCGGTCGCGCCACGCGCGCGTGGCGTTCGCCCGGGTGTCGCCGAGCAGCTTCTCCACACCCCTCCAGCCGCCTCCGGAGGGTGCCTCCCCGCGCCACACCGGGTCGAGGGCGTCCCGTACGGCGGCGGCGAGCTTGTCCGCGTCCAGGCCCTCCTGCCCGTAGCCGTCCCGGCAGGAGGGACAGAAGCACAGGGACATCAGGTACTGCCCGGCGTCCCCGAGCGGCACCCCGCCGGTCTTGTCGTGGGCGTGCAGATGGGCCAGCCCGTACCAGCCGAGCGACTCCAGTTCGGTGCCGCGCGCCCCGGGCCGCACGGCCGCCTCGGCGGCGAGGTCGGTGAGGTACGCGCGGGTGTCCGGCCGCGCGACGCAGGGCGCCCAGGGGTAGCGGTCGCCGTAGGCGTTGACCACGGAGGTGTCCGGATGCTCGGCGCCGAGGCGGGAGTTGTGGGCGAGCACCACCCAGGTGTGCACCTCAAGGCCCGCGTCCGTCAGCGCGGCGGCAGCCTCGCCGAAGGCGTCGCCGGGTGCCCAGTCGCCCGCCGGGTGGGGACGCAGGGCGCGGCCGGACCAGCGGGACTCCTCGGGCGGGTACAGCACGGCCGCGTACTCGGCGGTGACCACGCGGTGGCGCGGGTGGCGGGGGGTCAGCGCGCGGGTGGAGTGGTAGGCCGAGGCCAGGGTCACCTGGGCGGTGCCGAGCCCGGCGATCCGGCCGGGGGCCGCGGGGTCCCCGTTGACGTCCCAGGGATAGACGAACGCCGATGCCTTCACATGCCCTCCTCGAGCAGTGCCTGTCCCCGCTCGATCAGCTGAGCGAGCTGCTTGAGATGATCCCCGGCCGGCTCGTGCAGCGGAGGGCGCACCTCGCCCACGTCCAGTCCGCGCAGCCGCACCCCGGCCTTGACCAGCGAGACGGCGTATCCCTGCCCCTGGTCGCGCAGTTCGACGAACGGCCGGTAGAAGCCGTCGATCAGGCGTCGCACGGTGGTCTCGTCGCCGGTGCGCAGGGCGGTGTGGCAGGCGAGCGCGAGCTCCGGCACGAAGCAGAACACCGCGGACGAGTAGAGGGTGATGCCGAGACCGCGGTAGGCGGGCTGGGTCAGTTCGGCGGTGGGCAGCCCGTTGAAGTACAGGAAGTCCTCGACGCCGGCCGCGCGGACGGCGCTGACGGTGCGCTGCATCAGGTCGAGGTCGCCGTAGCCGTCCTTGAGGCCCACGATGCCGTCGGTGCGGGCCAGTTCGACGACGGTGGCGGGGGTGAAGACGGCGTTGTCCCGCTGGTAGACGATCACGGGCAGGGCGGTAGCGGCGGCCAGTTCCCGGTAGTGCCGCAGCAGGCCCTCCTGCCCGGCCTTGACCAGGTACGGCGGCATGGCGAGCAGCCCGTCGGCGCCCGCGCGCCCGGCCAGCCGGGCGTAGTGCGCGGCGAGGGCGGTGCCGTAGCCGGCGCCAGCGACGACCGGGACGCGCCCCTCGGTGGCCTCCACGGCGACCCGGACGCAGGTCTCGAACTCCTCGGGCGTCAGCGCGTGGAACTCGCCGGTGCCGCAGGCGGCGAACACGGCGGCGGCCCCGGCCTCCACTCCGCGCCGCACATGGAGCCGGTAGGTGGCGAGGTCGACGGCGCCGTCGGGTCCGTAGGCGGTGACCGGGAAGAACAGCGGCCCGCTGGGGATACTGAGTCGCGCGGCGAGAGGGGCTGACGTCACAAGCTCTCCCTGGTCCATATTCGTGATTGGTGTCTATATTTCTGAACGACACCACGCTAAGACGCGTCAGGGACGCCGGTCAAGCGGCTCGCTGCGGGCGGCTGAGGTGTGAGGGGCGTTGAGGACCTACTTGACGCGTCGCGTCCGGCCTCCTTAGCGTGTCCACGCACGTGAACGACGCGTGTTCACCTGTATGTTCGCCCGTTCGGCCGGCGCCGCAAGGAGACCCGCAGATGCCCGCTCCCCGCACCGTCCTGCTCACCGGCGCCGCCGGCGGCCTCGGCACGCTGATGCGGGGGCTGCTCCCCGGCTACGGCTACGAGCTGCGGCTGTTCGACCTGCTCCCGGTCGAGGGCGAGCCCGACGCGGTCGTCGCGGACCTCGCCGACCGGGATGCCGTGCGCGAGGCGGTCCGCGGTGTCGACGCGATCGTGCACCTCGCGGGGATCTCGCTGGAGGCGTCCTTCGACAAGATCCTCAAGGCCAACATCGAGGGCACCTACAACCTGTACGAGGCCGCCCGGGAGGAGGGCGTCCGCCGGATCGTCTTCGCCTCCTCCAACCACGCCGTCGGCTACACCCCCCGGCCGCAGGGCGACGACCCCCTGATCCCGGTCGACACGCCGCGCCGGCCGGACACCTTCTACGGACTCTCCAAGTGCTTCGGCGAGGACCTGGCCCAGCTGTACTGGGACAAGCACGGGGTGGAGACGGTCTCCGTGCGGATCGGGTCCTGCTTCCCGGAGCCGACGAGCGTGCGGATGCTGTCGGTGTGGATGAGTCCGGCGGACGGGGCCCGGCTGTTCCACGCGGCGCTGACGGCGGAGGGTGTGGGGCACACCGTGGTGCACGGGTCGTCCGCGAACACGCGGTTGTGGTGGGACCTCGGGTCGGCGCGGGCGCTGGGGTACGAGCCGCGGGACGACTCCGAGCCGTACGCGGAGAAGCTGATCGCCGAGCAGGGGGAGCTCGATCCGGCGAACCCGGCGCACGCGCGCCTGGGCGGCCACTTCGTGACGGACCCTCCCATCTGGCCCCACTGACGGCCAAGGGGCTGCCGGGCACGGTCCTACGCCGGGTGCGGGCCGTCCGTGGCCGGTCGCGCAGTTCCCCGCGCCCCTGAAGGCGCGCTACCACCCAGCGCGCCTCCGGGCGCACGAGGCCGGGGCGCCAACCCCGCCCCTGCGGGCAGTCGTGCCGCAGGGCGGCACGGGTGGGCGCAGACGGCACCTGTCGGCTCCCCTGACAACAGCACCGCGCGGGGGCGCAGTCCCACGCCGGGTGCGGGCCGTCCGTGGCCGGTCGCGCAGTTCCCCCCGCCCCTGAAGGCGCGCTACCGCCCAGCGCGCCTCCGGGCGCACGAGGCCGGGGCGCCAACACCCCGCCCCCTGCGGGCACGGGTGGGCGCAGACGACACCTTGTCGGCGGGCCCGAGAACAGCACCGTGCGGCGGCGGAAAACGTGCCCCCCGTGAGGGCGTGCGGGCGGGAAACGGGCGTGCGCGGACCGGCAACCGGGCACCCGCCCCGCCCGCTCTCACCCCCACCCAGGTCCGAGCCGGACACCCACCCACCCGACCGGGCACAACCGGGCAGCAACGGACACGCAACAGACCTGGTCAGCACCCCGCGCCCGCTGTACAACTTCCTGCAAGGACCCACACCGGGCCCGAACGGGCAGCGGACCGGCGAGATCAGGAAGCAGGGGTACGGCCATGGGCACCAGGACGGCCGAGGAGCGCCAACGGGAGATCGTGCGGGTGGCACGCGCCACCGGCTCGGTCGACGTGACCGCGCTCGCCGCCGACCTGGGCGTGGCCAAGGAGACCGTGCGCCGGGACCTGCGCGCCCTGGAGGACCACGGACTGGTGCGCCGTACCCACGGCGGCGCCTACCCCGTGGAGAGCGCCGGCTTCGAGACGACGCTCGCCTTCCGCGCCACCAGTCACGTCCCCGAGAAGCGCAGGGTCGCGGCCGCCGCGGCCGAACTGCTCGGGGACGCCGAGACGGTCTTCGTCGACGAGGGTTTCACCCCGCAGCTCATCGCCGAGGCCCTGCCCGCCGACCGGCCGCTCACCGTGGTCACCGCCTCCCTGCCGGTCGCGGGCGCACTCGCGGAGAACGGCAACGCCTCCGTCCTGCTGCTCGGCGGACGCGTCCGCTCCGGCACGCTCGCCACCGTCGACCACTGGACGACGAAGATGCTCTCCGGCTTCGTCATCGACCTGGCGTTCATCGGCGCCAACGGGATCTCCCGCGAACACGGCCTGACCACGCCCGACCCGGCGGTGGGCGAGGTCAAGGCGCAGGCGGTGCGGGCCGCCCGCCGGGTGGTGTTCGCGGGCGTCCACACCAAGTTCGGGGCGGTCAGCTTCTGCCGGTTCGCCGAGGTCGGCGCGCTGGAGGCGATCGTGACGAGCACCCTGCTCCCGGCGTCCGAGGCCCACCGCTACTCCCTGCTGGGACCCCAGGTCGTCCGGGTGTAGGCAACACAGCTCAGCTCGGTTCGACCCTCCTCAGCCCCGCTCAGCACCGCACAGCCCCCTCCGCACCGAACCGCACACCGTTACCTCCCCCCCCGGGGCCGATCCACGCCAGGTGACGCCCGTTGTCTCCCTATACGTCCAGGAGCGATCCATGCGAACCCAGAGCCGACGGAGGCCGCGAGCCACACTCGCCGCGGCCGCCGCAGGGACGCTGATCGCCCCGCTGCTCTCCGGCTGCTGGGTCGGAGCGGGCGGGGCCGGATCCGGCGGTGACGCCATCAACGTCCTGATGGTGAACAACACGCAGATGGTCGAGCTGCAGAAGCTGACCGCCGCCCACTTCACCAAGGAGACCGGCATCAAGGTGAACTTCACCGTGCTGCCGGAGAACGACGTCCGCGACAAGATCAGCCAGGACTTCGCCAACCAGGCCGGCCAGTACGACGTCGCCACCCTCTCCAACTACGAGATCCCCATCTACGCCCGCAACGGCTGGCTGCACGAGATGGACTCGTACGTGAAGAAGGATCCCGGCTACGACGAGCAGGACGTCCTCAAGCCGATGCGGCAGTCCCTCACCGGCGACGACGGCAAGCTCTACGGCCAGCCCTTCTACGGCGAGTCGTCGTTCCTGATGTACCGCAAGGACGTCTTCGCGGCGAAGGGCCTGACGATGCCCGCCAAACCCACCTGGCAGCAGGTCGCCGACCTCGCCGCCCGGCTGGACGGCGCCGAGCCCGGCATGAAGGGCATCTGCCTGCGCGGCCTGCCCGGCTGGGGCGAGGTGATGGCGCCGCTGACCACCGTGGTGAACACCTTCGGCGGCACCTGGTTCGACAAGGACTGGAAGGCGCGGCTCGACTCCCCCGAGTGGAAGCAGGCGGTCAACTTCTACGTCGGCCTGGTCCGCGAGCACGGCGAGTCCGGCGCGCCCCAGGCCGGTTTCGCCGAGTGCCTGAACAACATGACCCAGGGCAAGGTCGCCATGTGGTACGACGCCACGTCCGCGGCCGGCTCCCTCGAGGCCTCGGGCTCCCCCGTCAAGGGCAAGATCGGCTACGCGCCGGCGCCCGTGGAGAAGACCGAGTCCTCCGGCTGGCTCTACACCTGGGCCTGGGGCATCCAGGACGCCTCCCGCAACCCGGACAACGCCTGGAAGTTCGTCTCCTGGGCGTCCAGCAAGGAGTACGAGGAGCTGGTCGGCGAGGAGATCGGCTGGTCCAACGTCCCCGCCGGCAAGCGCGCCTCCACCTACGCCCACCCCGACTACCGCGCGGAGGCCGCCGCCTTCCAGGAGACGACCAGGCAGGCCATCGAAGGGGCCAGGCCCGACGACCCCGGTGTGCAGCCCCGGCCCGCACCCGGCATCCAGTTCGTCGGCATCCCCGAGTTCACGGATCTCGGCACCAAGGTCTCCCAGGAGATCAGCGCGGCCATCGCCGGACGCCAGTCCGTCGACGCGGCCCTGAGGAAGTCCCAGCAGCTCGCAGAAGAGATCGCCGAGGAGTACGAGGGACGATGACCGCCACGACCACGGCCCCTCCGGCCGCACCGCAGACATCCGCAGCACCCCGCCGGTCCTCCGCCCGGCTGCGCGCCTGGGCCACCCGCGCCCCGCTGCTGCCCGCCCTGATCTTCATGATCGTGGTCACCCAGCTGCCGTTCGTGGCGACCCTGGTGATCTCCTTCCTCGACTGGAACTCCCTCTACCCGGACGCCCGTCACTTCGCCGGCTTCGCCAACTACCAGGAGGTGCTGACCGATCCGGCGCTGCGCAAGTCGGTCTGGACGACCGTCCTGCTCACCGTGGGGGTGGTGCTGGCCAGCCTGGTGCTCGGACTGCTCCTCGCGCTGCTCCTGGACCGGAGGTTCCGCGGCCGGGGCATCGTGCGCACCCTGCTCATCGCGCCGTTCCTGGTGGTGCCGGTCGCCGCCGCCCTGCTGTGGAAGCACGTCCTCTACAACCCCGAGTACGGCCTGCTCAACGGCCTGCTGCACTACGTCGGCGGCCCCCAGCCCGACTGGATCTCCGGCACCCCGCTGCTCGCCGTGCAGGCGGCACTGGTGTGGCAGTGGACGCCGTTCATGATGCTCATCCTGCTCGCCGGACTGCAGAGCAGGGACCAGCAGCAGATCGAGGCGGCCCGCGTCGACGGCGCGAGCGACTGGCAGATCTTCGTGCACATCACCCTGCCGCACCTGCGCCGCTACCTCGAACTGGGCGCGCTGCTCGGCTCGATCTACATCGTGCAGAACTTCGACGCGGTCTTCACCCTCACGTCCGGCGGTCTGGGCACCGCCAACCGCGAGGTCGCCGGACGGCGGGCTGCCGGGGTGGCGGCCGCCGGTGCGGGCGCCCGCCTCCCGCGCTATCAGGTCGCCCGCGGCGAGGTCCCACGGGTGCAGCCCGCGCTCGAAGTAGCCGTCCAGCCGGCCCGCGGCCACGTCGCACAGGTCGATCGCCGCCGAGCCGCCGCGCCGGATGTCCCGCACGAGCGGGATCAGCCGGCGCGCCACCTCGGCCTGGTGGTCGCGGACCTCCGCGACGTAGTTGAAGCCGGTGGAGACCAGCGCCTGGTCCAGCGGCGGCGACGGCCGGCAGGCCAGGCGCCGCTCGCCCTCCCAGGCCCCCGTGCCCCAGGCCCCGCCCCCCAGCACCGCGTGGTACGCCTCGCCGCGCATGGGGGCGAACACCGCGCCGGCCACGGTGACCCCGTCCTGCTCGGCCGCGATCGAGACGGCCCAGGTCGGCAGCCCGTACAGGTAGTTCACCGTGCCGTCGAGGGGGTCGACGACCCAGCGGACGCCGCTGCTGCCGGCCGTGGAGGCACCCTCCTCGCCGAGGATGCCGTCCTCCGGGCGGCGCTCGGCGATCAGCCCGGTGATCAGCTTCTCCGCGGCGATGTCCATCTCGGTGACGACGTCGACCGCGCTGGACTTGGTGGCGGCGACCGCGAGGTCGGCCGGACGGCCGTCGCGCAGCAGCTCACCCGCGCGCCGGGCGGCCTCCCGGGCCAGCTCCAGCAGTTCCGCGTGCAGGGGGTCGGTCACGGGGCTCCTCAGGCGTAGGGGCTGTCGGCACCCGCGGCGGCGGGGCGCGGGGCGCGGGCCGGGCAGCAGCCCACCGGGCACAGGTCGTGGCTGGCGCCCAGCGCGCCCAGGGCGCACGGGGTGATCTGCCGCCCGCTCTCGGTGGCGGCGCGCTCCAGGATCAGCTCACGGACGGCCGCGGCGAACCGGGGGTCGTCGCCGACGGTCGCGGAGCGCCGCACCGGCAGGCCCAGTTCCGCCGCCTTGGCCGTGGCCTCGGTGTCGAGGTCGTAGAGGACCTCCATGTGGTCGGAGACGAAACCGATGGGCGCCATCACCACGGCCGGGACCCCGGCGGCGTGCCGCTCTTCGAGGTGGTCGCAGATGTCGGGCTCCAGCCACGGGATGTGCGGGGCGCCGGAGCGGGACTGGTAGACGAGCTGCCAGGGGTGGTCCACGCCGGTGCGCTCACGGACGGCGTCGGCGATCAGCCGGGCCACGTCCAGGTGCTGGGCGACGTACGCCCCGCCGTCGCCGTGTGCCTCGACCGGGCCCGAGGTGTCCGCGGCCGCGTTGGGGATGGAGTGGGTGCAGAAGGCGATGTGCGCGCCGTCCCGGACGTTCTCGGGGAGATCGGCGAGCGACCGGATCACCCCGTCGACCATGGGCTCGACGAAGCCGGGGTGGTTGAAGTAGTGGCGCAGCTTGTCGATCTTCGGCAGTTCCAGTCCCTCCTTCTCCAGCGTGGCCAGCGCGTCGGCGAGGTTCTCGCGGTACTGGCGGCAGCCGGAGTAGGAGGCGTAGGCGCTGGTGGCGAGGACCAGGATGCGGCGCCGGCCGTCGCGCACCATGTCGCGCAGGGTGTCGGTGAGGTACGGGGCCCAGTTGCGGTTGCCCCAGTGGACCGGCAGGTCCAGGCCGTGCTCGGCGAAGTCCTTGCGCAGTGCGTCGAGCAGGGCGCGGTTCTGGTCGTTGATGGGGCTGACCCCGCCGAACAGGAAGTAGTGCTGTCCGACTTCCTTGAGGCGTTCCTTGGGGATGCCCCGCCCGCGTGTCACGTTCTCCAGGAACGGGACCACGTCGTCCGGGCCTTCCGGGCCGCCGAAGGAGAGCAGGAGCAGGGCGTCGTAGGGACTGGCATCGAGCACGTCAGACATGTCTCGATCCTCCCACCCGGCACCGGCGGCCGGGACGGGGCCCGGGGGGTGTCGCCGGAGGTGCCGCAGATCACCGGAGCAAGCGGGTGACGCCGCCAGTAAGCTGTATCGACTGCGGTAGCACCTTACTGATCTTCCGGAGACCCCGTGCCCAGCCCCTATCGCGCCCTGTTCGCCGCCCCCGGCAGCCGGGCCTTCTCCGCCGCGGGGTTCCTCGGCCGGATGCCTTTGTCGATGATGGGCATCGGCGTGGTCACGATGATCTCCCAGGTGACCGGCCGGTACGGCCTGGCCGGTGCCCTCTCGGCCACCATCGCGCTCTCCGCCGCGCTGGCGGGCCCGCAGGTGTCGCGCCTGGTGGACCGGTACGGCCAGCGCCGAGTGCTGCGCCCGGCCACGCTCCTCTCGCTGTCCGCGGCGGCGGTGCTGCTGTTCGCCGCGCACTACGGCTGGCCGGAGTGGGTGCTTTTCGTCGCGTGCGTCGGGATCGGCTGCGTACCCAGTCTGGGCGCCATGGTCCGGGCGCGCTGGGCCGCCCTCTACCGGGGCACGCCCCAGCTGCACACCGCGTACTCGTTCGAGTCGGTGGTGGACGAGGTCTGCTTCATCGTCGGCCCGATCGTCTCCATCGGCCTGTCCACGGCCTGGTTCCCGGAGGCCGGCCCGCTGCTGGCGGCCTGCTTCCTCGCGGTGGGCGTCTTCTGGCTGACCGCCCAGCGCGCCACCGAGCCCGAGCCGCACCCCCGCGAGCAGCAGGGCGGCGGCTCGGCGCTGCGGTCGCGGGGTCTTCAGGTGCTGGTCGCGACCTTCGCGGCGACGGGCACGATCTTCGGCGCGGTCGACGTGGTCACGGTGGCCTTCGCCGAGGAGGAGGGGCAGAAGGCCGCGGCCAGCGTGGTGCTCGCCGCGTACGCCCTCGGTTCCTGCGTGGCCGGGCTGGTGTTCGGGCTGCTGCACTTCGCGGGAGCACCGGAACGTCGGTGGTTGCTGGGTGTTTGCGCCATGGCCGTGAGTATGATCCCACTCCTACTGGTCGGGAACTTGCCGTTTCTGGCCGTGGCGCTGTTCGTTGCGGGTCTGTCCATCGCTCCCACGATGATCACGACCATGTCCCTCATCGAAGAGCACGTACCACGCGCGCAGCTCACCGAGGGCATGACCTGGGTGAGCACCGGGCTCGCGGTCGGGGTCGCCCTCGGTTCCTCCGTGGGCGGCTGGGTGATCGACGCGGCCGGGGCGCGCGCCGGGTACGGGGTTCCGGCGGTGGCCGGGGCCGTCGCGGTCGCGGTCGGTTTCCTCGGGTACCGCCGGCTCGAGCGGCCGGCACCGGGTCGGGGAGGCTTCGTTGGGCAGCACGACGAGCACGAGGAACCGCACGTGGCGTAACTGGGGAGGCACCGTCTCCGTCCGGCCCGCCCGGGAGGTCACGCCTGCCTCCGTCGACGAGCTGGCCGCCGCCGTGCGCCGGGCCGCCGAGGACGGGATGCCGGTGAAGGCGGTCGGCACCGGCCACTCCTTCACCTCCATAGCCGCCACCGACGGCCTGATGATCCGCCCTGAGCTGCTGACGGGGATCCGGAGCATCGACCGCGAGGCGGGCACCGTCACGGTCGAGGCGGGCACCCCGCTGAAGCGGCTCAACGTGGCCCTCGCGCGGGAGGGCCTGTCGCTGACCAACATGGGCGACATCATGGAGCAGACGGTCTCCGGCGCCACCAGTACCGGCACCCACGGCACCGGTCGCGACTCCGCCTCCCTCGCCGCCCAGATCAAGGGTCTGGAACTGGTCACCGCCGACGGCTCGGTGCTCACCTGCTCCGGGCAGGAGAACCCGGACGTCTTCGCCGCCGCCCGGATCGGCCTCGGCGCCCTCGGCGTCGTCACCGCGGTCACCTTCGCCGTGGAGCCGCTCTTCCTGCTCACCGCGCGCGAGGAGCCCATGACGTTCGACCGTGTGTGCGCCGAGTTCGACGCGCTGCACGCCGAGAACGAGCACTTCGAGTTCTACTGGTTCCCGCACACCGGCAACACCAACACCAAGCGCAACAACCGCAGTGCGGGCCCCGAGCGCCCCGTGCCGCCGCTGCGGGGCTGGTTCGAGGACGAGTTCCTCTCCAACGGCGTCTTCCAGGTGGCCAACTGGGTCGGCCGCGCCGCGCCGTTGAGCATTCCGGCCGTCGCGCAGATCTCCAGCCGGGCGCTGTCCGCGCGGACGTACACCGACATCCCCTACAAGGTGTTCACCTCCCCGCGCCGGGTGCGCTTCGTGGAGATGGAGTACGCCGTCCCGCGCGAGGCGCTCGTGGAGACGCTGCGGGAACTGAGGACGATGGTCGACCGGTCCCGGCTGCGGATCAGCTTCCCCGTCGAGGTACGCACCGCGCCGGCCGACGACATCGTCCTGTCCACGGCGTCCGGCCGGGAGAGCGCCTACATCGCGGTCCACATGTACAAGGGCACGCCGTACCAGCGGTACTTCACCGCCGCCGAGCGGATCTTCACCGCCCACGAGGGGCGACCCCATTGGGGGAAGATCCACACACGGGACGCGGAGTACCTCTCACGGGTGTATCCGCGTTTCGAGGAGTTCGTCGCGCTTCGGCAACGGCTGGATCCGGAACGGCGGTTCGGCAACGACTACCTGCGGAGGGTCCTGGGGGCGTAGACATCCCTCCGTTTCCGGTGATTGCGTGAAGTTCCCCACAAGTCCGCCATGTTCAGGGCCGGATGAGTGGGGCAACCACGGCCAAGTCCCACCCCTTGCGCAAAGTCGGACGGCGTGCCAATCCACGCACGTGGCCCAAATGGAGTACTGTGGCGAACCCTGGGTCCGGACTCCCGTCAGGGTGCCCGGGTCCTCGGAGGACCGCCGGGAGGGGGCTAGTTGCACAGGGTGACGTATTTGGTCACTTAGCGTTGCGAATAGGTAACCGTGCCATAACGGCGATCCAGGGCCCGCGCCCGACACGCCGGGCAACTCGGCAAGGTAGTGGCAGGCTGCACCCGGGCAGGCCACACTCGACTAGCGGAAGCAGCGACGCACGTGACGTCGGCAGGCACCACCCGGGAGGTCCCCATGCCCGAACTGCGTGTCGTGGCCGTCTCGAATGACGGCACACGGCTGGTGCTGAAGGCTGCGGACAGCACGGAGTACACGCTTCCGATCGACGAACGGCTCCGCGCCGCCGTGCGCGGCGACCGTCCCCGCCTCGGCCAGATCGAGATCGAGGTGGAGAGCCATCTCCGCCCCCGCGACATCCAGGCCCGCATAAGGGCCGGTGCGACCGCGGAAGAGGTCGCCCAGATGGCCGGCATCCCCGTCGACCGCGTCCGCCGCTTCGAAGGCCCTGTCCTCGCCGAGCGCGCCTTCATGGCCGAGCGCGCCCGCAAGACGCCGGTCCGCCGCCCCGGGGAGAACTCCGGTCCCCCGCTGGGCGAGGCCGTGCAGGAGCGGCTGCTGCTGCGCGGCGCGGAGAAGGACACCGTCCAGTGGGATTCCTGGCGCCGCGACGACGGCACTTGGGAAGTGCTGCTGGTCTACCGGGTCGCGGGCGAGCCGCACTCGGCGAGCTGGACGTACGACCCGCCGCGCAGGCTGGTCCAGGCCGTCGACGAGGAGGCGCGCTCGCTGATCGGCGAGTCCGACGACCTCGCCGCGCCCGAGCCCAGCTTCCCTTTCGTGCCGCGCATCGCCCGGCTGCCGCGCGACCGCCCGCTGGACCGCCCCGGCGACCGCGAGCGGCCGAGCCTGCCCGCGCAGGCGTCCGAACCGGCCGAGGAGTCCACCGCGGCCACGGCCTCGGGCGAACGCGACTCCCTGACCAGCCTCCTGGAGGCGGTGCCGAGCTTCCGCGGCGACCTGGTGGTGCCGGAGCGCACCCCCGAACCGGCCGTCGAGGAACCGGAGTCCGAGCCCGAGGCGGAGGAGCCGCCGGCGCCCGCCGCCTCCGCGGGTTCCGCGTACGCGGACGTGCTGATGCCCCGTTCGGTGGGCAGCCACCGGGACCGTCTCATCGGCTCGACCGACCGTCAGGCCGAGGCGGACGGCGTCCGTCCGGGCCGTCGCGCGGCGGTGCCGAGCTGGGACGAGATCGTGTTCGGGACGCGGCGCAAGAAGCAGGAGTAGGCCGGCCCGCCGGCCCATAGCCCTGAAGGGCGCCCCCTGGCGTACGTCTCCGGGGACAGCCCGCCGCCTTGTCGGCCCTGACGGGCCTCGTCCTCAAACGCCGGACGGGCTGGAATCAGCCCCTCCGGCGTTTCAGGAGCGGGGTCCGGGGCGGAGCCCCGGCGTGGGAAGGGAGGGTGCGGCTACCGCGGGTCCGGCCCCACCGCGACCGGCCGGTCCGAATCCGAGGACCACTCCGACCAGGAGCCGACGTACAGCGCGGCCGGGATGCCCGCGACGGCCAGCGCCAGCACCTCGTGCGCGGCCGACACGCCCGAGCCGCAGTACACGCCGACCGGTGCGCCCGGTGTCACGCCCAGCTCACCGAAGCGGGCGCGCAGCTCGTCGGCGGGCCGGAACCGGCCGTCGGCGCCCACGTTGTCGGAGGTCGGCGCGGACAGGGCGCCCGGGATGTGGCCGCCGACCGGGTCGATGGGCTCCACCTCGCCCCGGTACCGCTCCCCCGCACGGGCGTCCAGCAGCACCCCCGTACGCGCGAGGTCCGCCGCACCGTCCGCGTCGAGCACCCCGGTGTCCCCCGGCTCCGGCACGAAGTCGCCCTCGGCCGGCTCCGGCACCGCCGTCTCCAACGGCCCCTGCCAGGCGGACAGTCCACCGTCCAGGACCCGCACGTCCGGGTGACCCGTCCAGCGCAGCAGCCACCAGGCGCGGGCGGCCGCCCAGCCGATGCCGCCGTCGTACACCACCACGGGCGTCCCCGCGGACACCCCGGCGCGGCGCATCGCGGCACCGAACACCGCGAGGTCCGGCAGCGGATGGCGCCCCCGCGAGCCCGGAGCGGACGCCAACTCCCGGTCCAGGTCGACGAAGACGGCGCCGGGCAGATGCCCCGCCGCGTAGGCGGCCCGCCCGTCGAACGGTGGTTCGCCGTTCGCGGCCGCCGTGCTGAGCTGCCAGCGGACGTCGAGCAGGACCGGCGGGCGGTCCGTCTGCAGCGCGGCCGCGAGTTCGGATGCGGAGATGATGGCGTTCATGGTCCCCATCCTCGCGCACGGGGTGGCCGACTCGTCCCGCTCCGACTACTCTGCTCGGCCGGGCACATCCGGTCACCGGGCGTACGGGATCGGGCACATACGGTGTCGGCTGCGGTGCGGGAACGATCCGCCGGGCGGACACGAGACGGCCCCGCAGGGGCTAGCGGACACGGCCGACATACGGGCGGCCGAGAAGAGAGTGACCAATGACCGACGCACGGGGGAACGCCCGCCCGAACGGCGACGGGTCCGGTCGGCACACGCCCGGCACGCCCTGCTGGGTGAGCCTGATGGCGCGCGGACTGGCCACGACCGAAAAGTTCTACGGAGCGCTGTTCGGATGGGAGTTCCGGCCCGGCCCGCAGCCGCTCGGTCCCTACGTGCGTGCCGTGCTCGACGGGCACGCGGTGGCCGGAATCGGGGTGCTGCCGCCCGACCGCCGGCTGCCCGTCGCCTGGACGCCCTACTTCGCTTCGGACGACGTGGACCGGACGGCCGAGGTGGTGCGTTCGTGCGGCGGCACGGTCGGCGTGGGGCCGCTGGACGCCGCCGACGCCGGGCGGATGGCGCTGGCCTCGGACCCGTGCGGCGCGGTCTTCGGCATCTGGCAGGCGGGCCCGGGAGCCGGCCGGGGCGTGACGGGCCGGCCCGGCACACCGGCGTGGAACGAGCTGACGACCTACGAGACGCCCCATGTGGCCAAGTTCTACGAGACCGTGTTCGGCTACGACGAGGATCCGGTCGTCTCGGCCGACCTCGACTACGTGACGCTGCGCCTGGACGGCCGCCCGGTGACCGGCGTCCACGGCGTGGGCAACGCGCTGCCCCGCGACCGGGGGCCGCACTGGACGACGTACTTCACGGTGGAGGACACCGACGACGCGGTCGACCAGGTCCTCCACCTGGGCGGCCACGTGCTCACCGGGCCCCGGGACACCGAGCACGGCCGCGTCGCCACGGTGGCCGACCCGGAGGGAGCCCGGTTCGCGCTGGTACGGGTTCCGCGCTGACGCGTCGGCCGCACCTGGCACGGGGTCCGCGCTGACGCGTCGGCCGCACCGGCACGGGGCCCGCGCTGACGCGTCGGCCCGTGCGGCGGGCAGGGTCACCGGGATCGAGGCCCGGTGAGTTCCGCGTCGAGGCGGTAGCGGAACTGGACCGCGAGGGCGGCCGCCATGAGGAGGGCGGGCAGGAGCGTGAAGCCGAGCAGGATGGCCGTGTGCGCGCCGTCCGACTGGGTGACCTCCTCACCGGCCCGCGCGGCCGCGTACCCGCCGAGGGCCAGGGCCGCAGAGTACAGGTAGGGGCCGGCCGCGGCGCCCGTCGCCTCCGTCGCCGTCCACACCCCCGTGTAGGCGCCGGTGCGTTCGGTCTCTGCGCCGCCGCCCGCGCGGACGGTGTCCGGGACCATCGAGAACGGGAAGAGCTGCAGGCCCGCGAAGCACACGCCCAGCACGAGGGTGCACAGGACCGGCACCACGAGCCCGGCCGCCTTCCCCGCCGCGAGGCCGAGCGCCCCGACGGCGAAGAACCCCTGGCACAACAGCAGACAGCGCTGCTTGCCCCAGCTCCGCGAGAGGCGGAACCACACGGGCGTGGTGAGCAGCGCGGGGGCGACGAACGCGGCCATGAGGACGGTGGTGAAGCCGGGGCGGTCCAGTACGTGCCGGGCGTAGTACGGCAGACCGGCGAGGACCAGGTGGGTCGTGGTGGAGACCAGGAGGTAGCAGGAGACCAGCACGCGGAAGGGACGGTTGCGGCGCAGTACGTCCCGTACCTGGGCCAGGGCCGGGCCGTGCGCGGCCCGTTCCGGGGCCGGCCGGCCGGGGTCCGGGGCGGGCAGGAGGTCGCGGACGCCGCCGACGCCGACGAACTGGAAGACCACCGTGAACGCGCCGAGGACCACGGCCATGGCCACGTAGCGGCCGACCGTGTCGCCCTCCCCCGCCAGCAGCGGGGCCAGCGCGCCGCCGACGAGGATGCCGACGGTGAGGACCACCATCCGGAAGGACAGCACCCGGGTCCGGCCGTGGTAGCCGACCGTCATGTCGGTGGGGGTGGCGAGATAGGGCACCTGGTACGCGGCGAACAGGGCGTTGGCGACGACGAACCAGCCTGCGACCCACAGGGCGGCGGCCCAGGGCCGGTCGGCCACCGGCCCGGGGACGGCGAACAGCGCGACGAAGGCGGGCGCGAGGGCACAGCCCGCCTTCAGGAGACGCAGCCTGGTCCCCCGGCGGGCGCGCTCCCGGTCGGACAGGGAGCCGACGTAGGGGTGCAGGACGATGTCCACGGCCTTGGGGACCAGCAGCGCCAGACCGGCCAGCCAGGGAGCGACCCCGAGGGTGTCGGTCAGGAAGTACAGGAGCAGCAGCCCCGGGACGGTGACGTAGACGCCCATGCCGGCCGAGCCGAGCGCGTAGCGCACGAGCGCGGGGCGGGGCACGTCGGCGCCGTCCCCGGTGTCCGCCACGGCGACGGGGGCGCGCTCGTCGGGGAGAGGGGCTTCGGATCCTGTGGCGGCGTTCATGAATCCCTCAGATGTTGGATTGCGAGGTCTGCGGATCCTAGCCAGACTGTGCCGGATGAGGAAGAGCAGCGAGACACCCCCCGACGAGCGGCCCGCCCGGCGCGGTCCGGGACGGCCCCGGCGCGCGGAGCGGGACGGGCCCTCCACGCGCGAGCGGATCCTGCGGGAGGCGACGGAACTGTTCGCCGCGCGGGGGCCGGAGGGGACCTCGCTGCGTGACATCGCGGCGCGGGTGGGCATCGACGTGTCGAGCCTGCACCACCACTTCCCCGCCAAGGAGGAGCTGTACGACGCCTGTTTCGAGAGGGTGCACGCGGCGGAGCGGGCGGCGCTCGCCCCGCTGGTGGCCGACCTGGACCGGGCCGCGGCGGCCGGCGGCGAGCCCCTCGGCGCGGCGCTGCGCGCGCTCGCGGAGGGCTTCGTGGACTTCCTGGAGGAGCATCCGCACACCACGTTCCTGTGGCTGCGCCGCTGGCTCGACCCGACGCGCGGCGCGGGCCTGGACCGGGCCTACGCGCTGCCGCTGTACGGCGACGTGGAGCGGGCGCTGCTGGAGGCCGCCCAGGCGGGGACCGTGCGCGAGACCACGCCGCACGTCACGGTGCGCAGCCTGGTGTGGGCGGCGCACGGCCACGTCACCGCGCTGGCCGCCGCCTCCCCCGCCGAACGGGAGCGGGAGCGCTACGAGTTCCGGCTCTGGGTGCGCCGCTTCCTCGACGCCCTGTACGGGACGGACGAGGGCGCGGGCGGGCCGGGGTCTGGTGCCGGCGACGGAAGTGACGTAATAATCCATCGCACGTTGGAATAACTCCACGGGCAGCCGTATGCGACGGCTGCACGAATCGGGGAAGGGCGCGGACACGATGGGCGCAGGGCGGGGCACGGCGGGACCGGGACGGGTGGCCGTCGTCGGCGGCGGCATTGCGGGCATCGCGGCCGTGAAGGCGCTGCTCCAGGCGGGCGTCGAGGTGTTCGGAGTGGAGCGCGCCGACGAGTTGGGCGGACTGTGGCGCCTGGCCCCGGACACCGCCGCGTACGAGGGACTGCGGCTCAACACGTCCAGGCCCCGCACCGAGTTCGCCGACCACCCGATGCCCGTGGAGTGGCCGGACTACCCCTCACGCGGCCAACTGCTGTCGTACGTCCGCGACTACGCCGGACGCTTCGGGGTGACGGAGCACTTCCGCACGGGCACGGAGCTCGTCGCCGCCCGGCGCTCCGAGGACGGCTGGCTCCTCGAACTGACCGGCCCCGACGGCGCGTACGACGAGTCGGTCGCCCATCTCGTGGTCGCCAACGGGCACAACCACACCCCGCGTCTGCCCGAACCGCCGTACCCCGGCGCCTTCGAGGGGACCACCTCGCACGCGCACGCCTACCGCGAGCCGTCCGAGTTCGCGGGCCGCCGGGTGCTGGTCGTCGGCACCGGAAACTCCGCGATGGACATCGCGACGGAGTTGACGGAACAGGCGGACGAGGTGCTGATCTCGGCCCGGCGCGGCGTATGGGTGCTGCCGAAGCGGCTGTTCGGCCGCCCGACCGACCAGTGGAACGGCGCGCTGGCGGCCGTCCTGCCGTGGCGGCTGCGCCAGCGGCTCTCGCAGACGATGCTGCGGCTGGCGCCCCGCGGCACCGGGGGCCCGGCGCTGCCCCCGTCCCCGGACGGTGTGCTCCAGGACCACCCGACGCTGAGCGACACGGTCCCCGCGCTGGTGCGGGCCGGGAAGATCGGCGTACGGGCGGGCATCGAACGCTTCGAGGGGCGCCGGGTGCGCTTCACGGACGGACGGGAGGACGAGGTGGACCACGTGCTGTGGTGCACCGGATACCGGGCGACCGTGCCGTTCCTGGACCCGGCGCTGGTCCCCGACCCGGCCCGGCTGCCGCTGTACCGGCACGTGTTCCCGCTGGACGACGACGCCCTGTCCTTCGTGGGCCTGATGCAGTCGACGGGGTCGGCGCTGCCGGTCGTGGAGGCGCAGAGCCGGCTGCTCGCCGCGCATCTGACCGGACGGCTGCGCAGGCCGCCGCGCGACCGGATGCTGGCGTCGGTCACCGCTGAGCTGCACGCGGCGCGGGAACGCTGGGGCGACAAGCGGCCGCACATGCGGATCGACGTCGACCAGTACCTGCGCCAGGTGGCGCGGGACCTGGGCGGCGGGCGGGAGGTGACCCCGCTCGCGGGACGGCGGGTGCTCGTCACGGGCGCGGCGGGGACCTTCGGCCGGGCGCTGGGGGCGCGCTTCACCGAACTCGGCGCCCGCGTGGTCGGCCTGGACCTGCATGCCGACGCCTCCGCGCCGGTGCCGGTGGTGGGCTGCGACCTGACCGATCCGGAGTCGGTGACCAAGGGCGTCGAGGAGGCCGTGCGGCTGCTCGGCGGGGGCGTGGACGTCCTGGTCAACAACGCGGGCCGGGGCGGTCCCGCCCCCGCGGAGCTGCGGCCGTCGGCGGAGGTGCGTGCCCAGCTGGACCTCAACCTGCTCGCCGCCTGGGACGTGACGGCGGCGGCCCTCCCGCATCTCGAACGGGCGCGCGGCCGGGTGGTGTTCATCGCCTCGCGGATGGCGGTGATGCCACTGCCGCTGGCCGCCGCGTACGGGGTCTCCAAGCGGGCCCTCGCCGCGTACGCGGACACGCTGCGGCTGGAGGTCGGCACGCACGTCGGGGTGACGACCGTCTACCCGAGCATGGTGCGCAGCCCGATCCACGACAGCACGCGGGAGGCGGGGCTCTCCCTGGACGGGGTGTCGCGGCCTGAGCCGCTGGAGGGCGTGGTGGCCGCCGTGGTCTCGGCGGTGACCGCCCGCCGTGCCCCGCGCGACGTGGCGACGACCCGCCGCGGCCGGGCCGAGATGGCGCTGGCCCGGCACGCCCCGGGGCTGACCGACCGGATCGTGCGCCGCACGGTCGCGGCCCGGCTGGCGGCGGGCGCCTTCGCCAAGGCCCCCCTGGCGGAGGGTCTGCGGCGGCGGCACGGGCGTGACGGCTAGGTCCTGGCGGGCACCCCCGCCGGGCCGGCCTTACGAGGGAGTCGGCTGCGCGGACTCGGCGCGGGTGTCGTAGGCCGCCCGGGCGGACTCGATGCCGTCCAGGTTGCGGGTGGACCACTCCAGCAGGGGCGCGGTGGCCTCGCGGAGGGTCGCGCCCATCGGGGTGAGCTCGTAACTGACGTGCGGCGGCATGACGTTGTGGACCGTACGCGTGAGGATGCCGTCGCGCTCCAGGCTGCGCAGGGTGACGGTCAGCATGCGCTGGCTGATGCCGGTGGTGGCGCGCTTGAGCTCGGTGAAGCGGCGCGGCCCCTGGCTGAGGTTGCGGACGACCAGCAGGGACCACTTGTCGCCGACGATGTTCAGCACGTCGGCCGTCCGGCACGGGTCCTGCCGGCGTACCGGCTCTGACGAGCCGTCGGGTGGGGTCATGGTTACCTCCGGGGAACCGGGTCACCGAAATGTGCCTTATTGCCCGTGACCGGGCGGGTGCACCACGATGAACGAGCGGTTCCCGAAGCGTACCGAGGCACGGAAGGGAACCGCCTCCCTCCCCTGCCCCCTGCGCGAAAGGCACCCCTGTGTCGACGTACCTCCTTGTCCACGGCGCCTGGCACGACGGACGGTGCTGGGAGCGGGTGGCCCCGCTGCTGGAAGCGGCCGGCCACCGCGTGTTCCACCCCTCCCTGACCGGCTACGGCGACAGGGCGCACCTGCTCGGTCCCGAGGTGGGCCTGGACACGCACGTCGAGGACGTCGTCCGGCTGATCAAGGACGAGGACCTGACCGACGTGATCCTGGTCGGCCACAGCTACGCGGGACTGGTGATCTCGTCGGCGGCGAACGAGGTCCCGGAGCGGGTCGCGCACCTGGTGTATCTGGACGCGATGGTGCCGGAACACGGTGAGACGGCGCTCGAGGTGCAGCCCGTCACCCGGAACCTGATCGACCTCGCCGCGGCCACGGACACCCCCTGGCGCATCGCGCCGCTTCCGGAACTGCCCCCGCCTTTCGGCCTGTTCGGCGTGACCGACCCGGCGGACGCGTCGTGGCTGCGCGGGATGCTCTCGGACCACCCGGTCCGCTGCCTGCAACAGCCGGCCCGCCTGGACGACCCAGCCCTGCGGCAGGTCGCCCGCACCCACATCCACTGCGTGGGCGCGGCTCCGGAGGGCATCATCCGGCGCCCCGTCCCCGCGACCCAGCCCAACGGGTCCCCGTCCCGGGTACGGGAACTGCCCACCGGGCACGACTGCATGGTCACGATGCCGAAAGAGCTCACCGAGCTGCTGCTGGAGGCGGCGGACTGATCCGGCCCCGTGGGCGTCGTCAGCTCGACGACACCGGCAGCACGTCCGGTGCCAGGGCCGCCGCCCTCGCCGTCGCCGCCGTCATCCGGCGCCGGTGGTGGCGGCGGCAGAGGACCTCGTAGCCGATCTCGTCCGTGGAGCCGGTGACGTCGCCGACGACGACCTGGGCGCCCTCGACGACCATGACGCCACCGACCGTGCGGGCGTTGTGCGTGGCGCGGGCGCCGCACCAGCACAGGGCCTCGACCTGGAGCACCTCGACGCGGTCGGCGAGTTCGACCAGGCGCTGGGAGCCGGGGAACAGCTTGGAGCGGAAGTCGGTGGTGATGCCGAAGGCGTAGACGTCGAGCTCCAGGTCGTCCACCACGCGCGCGAGCTGGTCTATCTGCTCGGGCGCGAGGAACTGCGCCTCGTCGGCGATCACGTAGTCCGCGCGCCGCCCCCGCGAGAGGTGGTCGACGAGGTGGGCGTACAGGTCGGCGCCGTCACCGACCTCCACCGCGTCGGTGACCAGGCCCAGGCGGGAGGACAGCTTGCCCTCGCCGGCCCGGTCGTTCCGCGTGAAGATCATGCCGACCAGGCCGCGTGCCGACCGGTTGTGCTCGATCTGCAGAGCCAGCGTCGACTTCCCGCAGTCCATCGTTCCGCAGAAGAACACCAGCTCGGACATGGGGGGTCGGGCACCTTTCGGCAGGGATCAGTAACAGGGGCGCGCGTCAGGAGCGTACTTCGAGCAGGGGGACCAGCTGCTCGGCAGGGGTCATGGAACCGTGGTTGCCGACCATCGCCGACTCCCTCGGCTCCCGCTCGGAGGCGATGAGCAGGACGTCGTCCCGGGCGGCCGCGACCACGTCGCCGATCCGCTGGTGGACGCGCTCGTCGACCGACGGGCCGAACCAGCCCGCGTCGATCGCCTCCTCGCGCGAGGCCACCCAGAACTGCTCGCCGAGCACCTCACGCCAGCAGGCCAGCACGTCCCCCGCGGCGCCGGGCACCGCGTAGACGTGGCGCGCGCGGCCCTCGCCGCCGAGCAGGGCGACGCCCGCCTTCAGCTCCCAGTCCTCGTCGAAGTCGATCCGGTGCTGCTCGTCGAAGGGCACGTCGATCATGCCGTGGTCGGCGGTGACGTAGAGGGCGCTGCGCGGCGGCAGCTGCTCGGCCAGGCGCTGCACCAGGCGGTCGACGTACATCAGCTGGCCGCGCCAGGTGTCGGAGTCGACGCCGAAGCGGTGGCCTGCCCCGTCGACCTCGGCGTAGTACGTGTAGACCAGCGAGCGGTCGGCGGCGGCCAGCTGCTCCGCCGCGGTGTCCATGCGGTCCTCCCCGGACAGCCGTCCCTGGAAGGTGCCGCCGCTGAGCGCGACCTTGGTCAGCGGGGTGTTGGCGAAGTGCGGGGAGGACACCTGCGCGGCGTGCACGCCCGCGCGGTGCGCCAGTTCGAAGACCGTCGGGTACGGCTGCCAGGCGCCGGGCGGGGTCCAGGGCTGCCAGCGCAGCTGGTTCATCAGCTCGCCGGTGTCCGGGTCGCGCACGGTGTAGCCGGGCAAACCGTGGGCGCCCGGCGGCAGGCCGGTGCCGACGGAGGCCAGGGAGGTCGCGGTGGTCGCCGGGTACCCGGCGGTGATCGGACGTCCGGTGCCGCCGCGGGAGGCGGCCAGCAGAGACGTCATGAACGGCGCTTCCTCCGGGTGGGCCTTGAGCTGCTCCCAGCCGAGGCCGTCGATCAGGAAGACGCAGTTGCGGTCGGCGGGGGTGAGCTCGTCGATCCCGGCGGTCATGCCGGGGACGCCGAGGCCGGCGGCGAGGGTGGGCAGCAGGTCGGCCAGGGAGCCGGTGCCGTACGCCGGTACCGGGGCGGAGTCGACGGGGAGCGGCTCCGGGTGGGTGTCCCAGAGGTGCGCTGCCGGGTGCCCCCGGTCGTGGGCGGCGGGCGGAGGGTGAGCCATCAGTGCAGGTCCGCGGTCGCCTCGGACAGGGCCTGGGCGAAGACCAGGGCCTGGCGCACCGTCTCCGGGCCGTCACCGGCCTCGCTGACGCGCAGGCTCAGGTCGTCGGCCGTGGAGTTGCCCGTGTAGCCGTGGTCGGCCTCGCAGTCGGGGTCGCCGCAGGCGGCCGGCTCCAGGTCGATGCGGGAGACGGCACCCCAGCCGATGGTGAGCACGATCTCGCGCGGCAGCGTGCCCGGCGTGTACGACTCCGGGTTGGCGACGACGCGGCTGACCACGATCGACGAGATCCGGCCGAGCTTCACCGATTCGGTGGAGGTGGTGGCGTAGGGGGTGGAGGAGGTGCTGTCCGCGGCCTGCTCGTCGGTGTGGCTGACGATGAAGCGGTTTCCGGTGAGGACGAGCACGGTCACGTGCCGCCGCACCTCGTTCTGGTCGAACGTCGTCTCCTGGTGGACCAGGTACGACCGGACGGGCTCGCCGCCCACGGCGGCCTCCACCGCCTCGGCCACGAGAGCCGGGTAGTAGCCGCTGCGTTCGATCGCCGCCCGCAGCCCCTGGGTCGTCGTACTGGTCTTGGCCATGTCGCCCATCCTACGGGTGGCCACTGACTGCGAGGCACCGCTCGCCCCCGGTCAGTACGTGGGCAGGGTCCGGGGCCCGTGGTCGTCGCGGGCGGGCGGCGGGGCCAGGCGCACGGAGGCGCCCAGGACGCTCACGCCGTGCGGGGCGACGACGACCGGCTCCAGGGTGACGGCGACGACCTCCGGATGGTCGTGGACCAGCCGCGACACCCGCAGCATCAGCTCCTCCAGCGCGGGGGTGTCGACGGGCGCCGAGCCGCGCCAGCCGAACAGCAGCGGCGCGGTGCGGATCGACCGCACCAGCGAGGTCGCGTCCCGGTCGGTGACCGGGATCAGGCGGTGCGCCATGTCGCCCAGCAGCTGGGAGGCGGCCCCGGCGAGCCCGAACGACAGCACGGCGCCGGCCGCCGGGTCGATGACCGCGCGGACGACGGTGTCGACCCCGCGCGGGGCCATGCGCTGCACCACCGGGCGCAGTTCCTCCGGGCCCCCGAACAGCTCGGTCAGCTCGCCGTACGCCCGGCGCAGCTGTTCCTCGTCGGCCAGGTCCAGGCGGACGCCGCCCAGGTCGGCGCGGTGCCTCAGGTGGGGGGCGGTCGCCTTGAGGGCGACCGGGTAGCCGAGGGTGCGGGCGGCCTCGGCGGCTGCGTCCGGGGTGGACGCGGGCAGGGCGCGGTGCACGTGGATGCCGTAGGCGGCGAGCAGTTGGCAGGTGGCGTCGGTGGTGAGGGTGAGGCCCTGGCCGCGGGAGAGCAGCCCCTCGATGAGGGCGGCGGCGCGGCGTTCGTCGATGTCCTCGTACTCGGGCACCTTGCCGGGGTCGGCGGCCTCGCGCCGCCACTGCCCGTACGCCACGGCCTGCGCGAGCGCCCGTACGGCACGCTCGGCGGCGGGGTAGGCGGGGATGAGATGGGCGCCCTCGGGCGGGGGGACCGGCGCGGACGCTGCGGCCGGGGCGAGGGGTTCGGCGTCCTGCGCCCCAGTGCCGCCGTCCGCCGTCGCGTCCCCGTCGGCCGGGACCGGGCCGGAGACCGTGCCCGGCTGGGGTGCCGTGCTGGTCGCGGCCGACAGGGCCTCCGCGAGGCCGCCCAGCTCCACGTGGACCACGAGGACGGGCTTGGTCGGTGCCGCGGCGGCCGCCGAGCGCAGCGCCTCGGCGAGGGCCGCGTCGCCGACCGGGCCCTCCCCCACGGCCGGGAGGGCGGTGACGACCACGGCGTCGGAGGTGTCGTCGGCCAGCGCGCGGGAGAGCGCGGCGTGGAAGTCCGCCGCGGATGCGGCCGTGGAGAGGTCCTGCGGAGGGTGCGGGCGCAGCCCCTCGGCGAGGCAGGCGTCGTAGGTGAGCAGGCCCAGGGACTCGGAGTTGCCGAGGATCGCCACCCGGGGCCCGGCCGGCAGCGGCTGGCGGGCGAGCAGCAGGCCCGCGTCGACCAGTTCGGTGATGGTGTCGACGCGGATCACCCCGGCCTGCCGCAGCAGCGCCGACACGGTCGCGTGGGGCAGCTGGGTCGCGCGGACGGCGTGCCCGCGCGGTCCCGCCCCGTGGCGTGCGCCCTGGACGACGACCAGCGGCTTCGCCGCGGCGGTGCGGCGGGCGAGGCGGGTGAACTTGCGGGGGTTGCCGATGGACTCCAGGTACATGAGGGTGACGTCGGTGTCGGCGTCCTCGTACCAGTACTGCAGGACGTCGTTGCCGGAGACGTCCGCGCGGTTGCCGGAGGAGACGAACGTGGAGACGCCCGTCACGCCCGTGACGCCGCCGCCGCGCCGGTGCAGGCGCGACAGCAGGGCGACCCCGATGGCGCCGGACTGGGCGAAGAGTCCGATCCGGCCGGGGCGGGGCATGTCGGGGGCGAGCGAGGCGTTCAGCCGGACCTCGGGCGAGGTGTTGATGACGCCGAACGAGTTCGGTCCGATGATCCGCATGCCGTAGCTGCGGGCCTGCCGGACCAGGGCGCGCTGGCGTTCCTTACCCTCGGGGCCGGACTCGGCATAGCCGGCGGACACCACCACGAGCCCCTGGACGTCGTGCTCGCCGCACTCGGCGACCACGTCGGGGACCCGTTCGGCGGGCACCGCGACAACCGCCAGGTCCACGGGCCCGTCGATGTCGCGCACCGAGCGGAAGGCGGGCACGCCGTCGAGTTCCTTCTGTCCGTCCGGCAGCGCCCCGTTCACGGCGTAGAGGCGGCCGGTGAACCCGGCGTCCCGGATGTTGTCGAGGATGCTCCGTCCCACGCCCCCGGGGGTGCGGCCGGTGCCGATGACGGCCACCGCGCCGGGCGCGAGCAGCCGCTGCACCGAGCGCGCCTCCGCGCGCTGTTCGCGCGCGTACTGCACGGCGAGGGAGCGGTCGGTGGGTTCGAGGTCGAACTCCAGGCGCACGACTCCGTCCTCGAAGCTGCGCTTCTGGGTGTACCCGGCGTCGGTGAACACCTTGATCATCTTGGTGTTGGCGGGCAGCACCTCCGCGGCGAACCTGCGGATGCCGCGCTCGCGGGCGACGGCGGCGATGTGCTCCAGCAGGGCGGATGCGACGCCCCGGCCCTGGTGGGCGTCCTGCACCAGGAAGGCGACCTCGGCCTCGTCGGCCTCCGCTCCGCTCGCGGGCCGTCCGCCGGCGCCGATGCGGTCGTAGCGCACCGTGGCGATGAACTCGCCGCCGACGGTCGCCGCGAGCCCCACCCGGTCCACGAAGTCGTGGTGGGTGAAGCGGTGGACGTCCTTGGCGGACAGCCGCGGGTAGGGGGCGAAGAAGCGGTAGTACTTCGACTCGTCCGACACCTGCTCGTAGAAGCTGACCAGCCGCTCGGCGTCGTCGGCCGTGATGGGGCGGATGCGCGCGGTGCCGCCGTCGCGCAGCACCACGTCGGCCTCCCAGTGGGCGGGGTACTCGTGGCGGTCCGACGCGGTCTGCATGGGCCCCAGACTACGGCTCGCATCCGACGGCGGCGCGAGGCAGTCTGTGGTGGACGACCGCCGGGCCGAGGCCGCGGCCCGGGGGTCGCGGGGCCGTTCCGGACGCCGCTCCGGGCACGCGCCACGATATGGAAGACTGGTCTAGACAACCCTGAACTGCGAAGGGCAGCAACACATGGCTGAGCGCCGCGTCAACGTCGGCTGGGCCGAGGGTCTCCACGCCCGCCCCGCCTCCATCTTCGTCCGAGCCGCCACGGCCGCAGGCGTCCCGGTGACGATCGCCAAGGCCGGGGGTACCCCCGTGAACGCGGCCTCGATGCTGGCCGTCCTGGGCCTGGGCGCCCAGGGCGGTGAGGAGATCGTCCTCGCCTCCGACGCCGAGGGCGCGGACGCCGCCCTGGACCGTCTGGCGAAGCTGGTCGCCGAGGGGCTCGAGGAGCTTCCCGAGACCGTCTGAGCACGAATAGCCGCACAGACGGCCGCGGGGGAATTCTCCCCAGTCGTCCACACGGCACCGAAAGGCCCGTCCCGACCACCGGGCGGGCCTTTTGCATTTCTCTTTCCGGGCAGCAGAAAAAGCCCCCGCGAATTACCCGCTCTTTGTATACGGGGCTCGTGTTAATGGCGCAGGCTCGGCATGTTTACGGGATGTTGCGAGTTCCTCACACGCTCCGCGCGTACGGCGCGGTCGGCACCGGAGGCGAACCGCAGCCGGTGCCCGGCGCTCGCCTGCTCGGTGTGCAGCGCCGTGAGGGTCCGTGCCCGGTCGCCGTCGCCGCGGGCCACGGCGTCCACGATCGCGCCGTGCTCCGCCCAGTACGCGACCGGATCCGCCGGCCCTTCGACCGCGTACATCCACTCGATCTTGTGCCGCAGCTGGGTCAGCATCGAGGTCAGCGCGGGGCTCCCCGAGGCCTGGATGAGCGTCTCGTGGAACCAGCCGCCCAGCGAGCGCAGGTCGTCACTGTTGCCCTGACGTGCGCGTTCCTGCCCCAGCCTGACCAGGCCGCGCAGCACCTTGAGATGGGCGTCGGTGCGCCGCCGGGCCGCCCGGGAGGCACCGAGGGGCTCCAGGAGCTGGCGCATCTCCAGCAGGTCGGCGGCCTCCTGCTCGGTGGGTTCCGCGACGCACGCCCCCGCGTGCCGCCGGGTCACCACGAAGCCCTCGGCCTCCAGCGTGCGCAGCGCCTCGCGCACAGGGACGCGGGAGACCCCGTAGCGGCGGGCGAGCAGTTCCTCGGTCAGCCGGCCACCGCGCTCGTAGACACCGGCGACGATGTCGTCCCGGATCGCCGTGCACACCGAGTGCGCGGGAATACGCATGACCGACCTCCGCATTAATCCCCGTGAAACGTCGACGATTGACGTCCGTTCGTGACTCTATTGCAATCGGCGACAATTTCCGACGGCGGGCGGGAATCCATACATAATTTTTGGACAGAGGGCGCTCGGGCGGACGGGCCCCGAAACGGCGAAAGCCCCGGCTCACGAGGAGCCGGGGCCGGGAGGGCGGCCTGCGCGCCCAGGGCGTTCCCTAGATGTTCACGCCGTGCGACCGGAGGTAGGCGACCGGGTCCAGGTCGGAGCCGTACTCCTCGGACATGCGCGCCTCGAAGTGCAGGTGGGCGCCCGTGACGTTGCCGGTGGCGCCGGAGAGGCCGATCTGCTGGCCCGCGGTGACCTCCTGGCCCACCGACACGGCGAGGGAGGACAGGTGGGCGTACTGGGTGTAGGTGCCGTCGTGCATCTTGATCACGACCTGGTTCCCGTACGCGCCGCCCCAGCCGGCCTCGACGACGGTGCCGACGCCGACCGACTGGACGGGCGTACCGCTCGCGGCGTGGAAGTCGATCCCGGTGTGGCTGCCGGACGACCAGATGGCGCCGCCGCTCTGGTAGGCCGTCGAGACGTACGAGCCGGGGATCGGGGAGACGAAGGTGTTGAGACGCTTGCGCTCGGCCTCGCGCGCGGCGCGCTCCTTCTCCGCACGGGCCTTCTCGGCCTCCTCGGCCGCCCGCTCCCGGGCCGCCTCCTCCGCGGCCTTGCGCGCGGCGGCCTCGGCCGCCTCACGGGCCGCCTCGTGCTGGGCGGCCGCCTGCGCGTCGACGCGGTCGGCGACCACGCCGCCCAGGGTGACGACGGGAGTGAGGCCGGTCTGCGCCGCGGCGGGCTCGGCGGCGAGTGCGGGGGCCGCGAGCGAGCCGACGACGCCGGTGCCCGCGAGGGCCGCGACGCCCGCGGCGCGGGCGGTGCCGCGCTGGACGCGGCTGGGACGACGGTGCTTCCCGGTGGCGCGCGTGAACGCCATGTACAGGCTGTTCCTTTCCTTCCCTCTCGCCTACCGGGTTAGCTGACGGGTTCGGAGCAGGAAGGTCTCCTACGGACCCCCTCGCGACACGCGCGGGCGTCCGATTCACCCCAGGGACTACAGGTGGGTCCCCGGCTCCCCTGGCTCGCGCCGTACGGGGACTCGGCGATGACTGTCCGGTGCCGCGGATGCGGCGCACTGCCTGACGAACAGCCCGCATGAAACTAAGCGGGGCGTCTCGCAATCCTCAAACGAATCCCGGTTTTTGTAGCGCATCCCACACGGCAGACAGGCAACCTCCGCCCCAATTCGGGCATAAGGGAGCCCTGGTGACGTTCCCGCCACCAGGGCTCCTCGCGCCCGCGTGTCCCGGCCGGGCCCTACTCAGCCGTCACGACGGTGACTTCACCGATGCCCAGGGCCTCCACGGGCGCCTTGATCTGCGCGGCGTCACCGACGAGGACGGTCACCAGACGGTCCACCGGGAAGGCGTTCACCACCGCGGCCGTGGCCTCCACGGTGCCGGTCGCGGCCAACTGCCGGTACAGGTCGGCCTGGTAGTGGTCGGGCAGGTGCTGCTCGACCTGGTCGGCCAGGGTGCCGGCGACGGCCGCGGCCGTCTCGTACTTCAGCGGGGCGACCCCCACGAGGTTCTGCACGGCCACGTCGCGCTCCTCGTCGGTGAGGCCCTCGGCGGCCAGCGTGCGCAGGACGGTCCACAGATCGTCCAGCGCCGGGCCGGTGTTGGGGGTGTCGACGGAACCGCTGATGGCCAGCATCGACGCGCCCGTGCCGTCCGGGGCCGACCGGAGCACCTGGCCGAACGCCCGCACGCCGTAGGTGTATCCCTTCTCCTCGCGCAGGACGCGGTCCAGGCGGGAGGTCAGGGTGCCGCCGAGGCAGTACGTGCCGAGCACCTGCGCGGGCCACACACGGTCGTGCCGGTCCGGACCGATGCGGCCGATGAGCAGCTGCGTCTGGACGGCGCCGGGCCGGTCCACGATGACGACCCGGCCGGAGTCGTCGGCCACCACCGGCGGCACGGGCCGCGGCTCGGCCTGCGAGCCGGTCCAGGCACCCAGGGTGTCGGCGAGCAGCGCGTCCAGGTCGATGCCGGTGAGGTCGCCGACCACGACGACGGTGGCCGTGGCCGGGCGGACGTGCTTCTCGTAGAAGCCGCGCACGGCCGCGGAGTCGATGCGCTCGACGGTCTCCTCGGAGCCCTGGCGCGGGCGCGACATGCGCGCGCTCGCCGGGAACAGCTCCTTGGAGAGCTCCTTCGCGGCACGGCGGGACGGGTTCGCCAGCTCGTGCGGGATCTCGTCGAGGCGGTTGCGGACCAGCCGTTCGACCTCGCTGTCGGCGAACGCGGGCGCGCGCAACGCGTCGGCGACCAGCCCGAGGCCCTTGGCGAGCCGTGAGGCGGGTACCTCGAGGCTGAGACGGACGCCGGGGTGGTCGGCGTGCGCGTCCAGGGTGGCGCCGCAGCGCTCCAGCTCGGCGGCGAACTCCTCCGCGGTGTGCTTGTCGGTTCCCTCGGAGAAGGCCCGCGCCATGATCGTGGCGACGCCGTCGAGACCGTCCGGCTCGGCGTCCAGGGGCGCGTCGAGGATCACCTCGACGGCGACCACCTGCTGGCCGGGGCGGTGGCAGCGCAGCACGGTCAGGCCGTTGTCGAGCGTGCCGCGCTCGGGGGCCGGGAAGGCCCAGGGCTTGGCCTCGCCCGCCTGCGGCCGGGGGTGGAAGTCCATCGTGGCGAGCTCGGTCACTTCGCCGCCTCCTCGTTCTCGTCGGCGCCGGCGGCTGCGGCGGCTTCGTCGGTCTCGTCGGTGCCGTCCACGGCCTCCGGGGCGACGGGCTCGTAGACGAGCACCGCGCGGTTGTCGGGCCGCAGGCGGGCCTTGGCGACCTCCTGGACCTCCTCGGCCGTCACCTCCAGCACCCGGCTCACGGCCGTCAGGGCGAGCTGCGGGTCTCCGAACAGCACGGCGTAACGGCACAGTTCGTCGGCCCGGCCGGCGACCGTGCCGAGCCGGTCCAGCCACTCGCGCTCCAGCTGGGCCTGGGCGCGCTCCATCTCCTCCTCGGTGGGGCCCTCCTCGGCGAACCGGGCGAGCTCCTCGTCGATGGCGGACTCGATGACCGGCACCTCCACGTCACCGGACGTCTTGACGTCCAGCCAGCCGAGCGAGGGCGCACCGGCCAGCCGCAGCAGGCCGAAACCGGCCGCCACGGCCGTGCGGTCGCGCCGCACCAGCCGGTTGTAGATCCGGGAGGACTCGCCGCCGCCGAGGATGGTGAGTGCCACGTCGGCCGCGTCGCTCGCGCGCGTGCCGTCCTCCGGGAGCCGGTAGGCGGCCATCAGCGCCCGCGCGGGAACCTCCTCCTCGACGACCTCGCGCAGCTCCCCGCCCATGACGTCCGGCAGCGCGCCGTCACGCGGGGCGGGCTTGCCGTCGTGGGACGGGATGGAGCCGAAGTACTTCTCGATCCAGGCGAGCGTCTGCTCCGGGTCGATGTCACCGACCACCGACAGCACCGCGTTGTTCGGCGCGTAGTAGGTGCGGAAGAACTGGCGGGCGTCCTCCAGGGTCGCCGCGTCCAGGTCCGCCATCGACCCGATGGGCGTGTGGTGGTACGGGTGGCCCTCCGGGTAGGCGAGGGCGGTGAGCTTCTCGAAGGCCGTGCCGTAGGGGACGTTGTCGTACCGCTGACGGCGCTCGTTCTTCACGACGTCCCGCTGGTTCTCCATGGACTCCTCGTCCAGGGCGGTCAGCAGGGAGCCCATGCGGTCGGCCTCCAGCCAGAGGGCGAGCTCCAGCTGGTGGGCGGGCATGGTCTCGAAGTAGTTGGTGCGCTCGAAGCTGGTGGTGCCGTTCAGCGAGCCGCCGGCGCCCTGGACCAGTTCGAAGTGTCCGTTGCCCTTCACCTGGGCGGACCCCTGGAACATCAGGTGCTCGAAGAGGTGAGCCAGACCGGTGCGTCCCTTGACTTCGTGCCGTGAGCCGACGTCGTACCAGAGGCACACCGCGGCGACCGGGGTCAGGTGGTCCTCGGAGAGCACCACGCGCAGGCCGTTGGCCAGGCGGTGTTCGGTCGCTGTCAGGCCTCCGGAGCCTGCCTGGGCTGTGGCCGTGTGACCCATGGGCATGTACGTCCCTTCGATCGCGGAGGCGGTCGTCGTCGACACCGCCCGTTTCTGCCGGTCCTGCCACTGTATGCAAGCGCGCGGACGGTCGGCGGAGTTCCCGCCTCCGGCGGCTACGCCGAGAGCGAGAACCTGGTGGGACGGGGGGTACGGGGGTGCGCGGTGGGGCGCGACGGGGCACGGGCGGGTCCGCACTCTCCGTACACGGGCGTGCGCCGTGGGGCGTTGGGGCACCGGTGCTGACGGCAGGGCGAGGGGCGGCGCACGAAGATGCGGGACAGCAGCCCTCGGCGGGGGGGTGGGGGCGCGGCAGGGGGGCGCGCGAGGCGCGGGCACCGGCTCTCGGTGGGCTCGCGGGCGTCCCGCGCCGCTGCCCAAGGCGCGCGCCCGGTACGGGTGGTCGTGGTCCTGGGCGGCGGGCCGGCCGCCGCACGCGGCAACGCCCCCGCGGGACGTGCGCGGGCCGCGCGGCGTACCCTGCTCGCGCCGCCGCACCGCGTCGAACAGGGCTGCCGGACCCGGGTCCTGGTCCCGCCCTGTCAGTGCGAAGGTCCACAATGGTCCGCGTCAGATCCCGTCCACGCTCAGCAAGGAGCCGGCAGCGATGGCCCGCCGCAGCACGAAGACCCCGCCGCCCGACGACCCGTTCGAGGAGAAGATCCTCGACATCGACGTCGTCGACGAGATGCAGGGCTCCTTCCTCGAGTACGCGTACTCGGTCATCTACTCCCGCGCCCTGCCTGACGCGCGTGACGGTCTCAAGCCGGTGCACCGCCGCATCGTCTACCAGATGAACGAGATGGGTCTGCGCCCCGAGCGCGGCTACGTGAAGTGCGCCCGCGTCGTCGGCGAGGTCATGGGCAAGCTGCACCCGCACGGCGACGCCTCGATCTACGACGCCCTGGTCCGCATGGCCCAGTCGTTCTCGATGCGTGTGCCCCTGGTCGACGGCCACGGCAACTTCGGTTCCCTGGGCAACGACGACCCGCCGGCCGCCATGCGGTACACCGAGTGCCGGATGACCGAGGCCACGAGCCTCATGACCGAGTCGATCGACGAGGACACGGTCGACTTCGCGCCGAACTACGACGGCCAGGAGCAGGAGCCGGTGGCGCTGCCCGCCGCGTTCCCGAACCTCCTGGTCAACGGCGCCTCGGGCATCGCCGTCGGTATGGCCACCAACATGCCGCCGCACAACCTGCGCGAGGTCGTCGCCGCCGCGCGGCACCTGATCCGGTACCCGAACGCCGACCTCGACGCGCTGATGAAGCACGTCCCCGGCCCCGATCTGCCCACCGGCGGCCGCATCGTCGGCCTCTCCGGCATCCGGGACGCCTACGAGAGCGGCCGCGGCACGTTCAAGATCCGCGCCACGGTGACCGTGGAGGACGTGACGGCCCGCCGCAAGGGCCTGGTCGTCACCGAGCTGCCCTTCACGGTCGGCCCGGAGAAGGTGATCGCCAAGATCAAGGACCTGGTCGGGTCGAAGAAGCTTCAGGGCATCGCCGACGTCAAGGACCTGACCGACCGCGCGCACGGGCTGCGCCTGGTCATCGAGATCAAGAACGGTTTCGTGCCGGAGGCCGTGCTGGAGCAGCTGTACAAGCTGACGCCGATGGAGGAGTCCTTCGGCATCAACAACGTGGCGCTGGTCGACGGCCAGCCCCTCACCCTCGGCCTCAAGGAGCTGCTGGAGGTCTACCTCGACCACCGATTCGACGTGGTGCGCCGGCGTTCGGAGTTCCGCCGCGGCAAGAAGCGCGACCGGCTGCACCTGGTCGAGGGTCTGCTCACGGCCCTGGTCGACATCGACGAGGTCATCCGCCTCATCCGCTCCAGCGAGAACTCCGCGCAGGCGAAACAGCGGCTGATCGAGCGCTTCTCGCTGAGCGACGTCCAGACCCAGTACATCCTGGACACGCCGCTGCGCCGCCTCACCAAGTACGACCGGATCGAGCTGGAGGGCGAGAAGGACCGGCTGACCGCGGAGATCGAGGAGCTGACCCGGATCCTCGACTCGGACGCGGAGCTGCGCAAGCTGGTCTCGGCGGAACTGGCCTCCGTGGCCAAGAAGTTCGGCAACGACCGGCGCACTCTGCTGCTGGAGTCGGCCGGCGCCCCGGCCGCGGTGCCGCTGCAGGTGGCGGACGACCCGTGCCGCGTGCTGCTGTCGTCCACGGGGCTGCTGGCACGCACCGTCGACGACCGGCCGTTCGACGGCGCCTCCGCCGCCAAGCGGGTCAAGCACGACGTGATCGTCTCGGCGGTCCCGGCCACGGCACGCGGCGAGATCGGCGTGGTCACCTCGTCCGGCCGGCTGCTCCGGGTGAACGTGGTCGACCTGCCGACGCTCCCGGAGTCGATGCCGACACCCAGCCTGTCGGGCGGCGCGCCGCTGGCGGAATTCGTGTCCCTGGAGGACGACGAGCAGGTGGTGTGCCTGACCACGCTCGACGAGTCCTCGCCCGGACTGGCGATCGGCACCCAGCAGGGCGTGGTCAAGCGGGTGGTGCCCGACTATCCCTCCAACAAGGAGGAGCTCGAGGTCATCACCCTCAAGGACGGCGACCGGATCGTCGGCGCGGTCGAGCTGCGCACCGGCGAGGAGGACCTGGTCTTCATCACCGACGACGCCCAGCTGCTGCGCTACCAGGCGGCCCAGGTGCGCCCGCAGGGGCGGCCCGCGGGCGGTATGACGGGCATCAAGCTCGCCGACGGCGCGAAGGTCATCAGCTTCACGGCGGTCGATCCGGCGGTGGACGCGGTGGTGTTCACGGTGGCGGGATCGCGGGGCACGCTGGACGACTCGGTCCAGACGACGGCCAAGCTGACCCCGTTCGACCAGTACCCGCGCAAGGGCCGGGCCACCGGCGGTGTGCGCTGCCAGCGGTTCCTGAAGGGCGAGGACTGCCTGTCCCTGGCCTGGGCGGGCCCTGCACCGGCGCGCGCCGCGCAGAAGAACGGCACCGCGGTGGACCTCCCGGAGCCCGACCCGCGCCGGGACGGCTCGGGCGTGTCCCTGCCGAAGACGGTGTCCGTGGTGGCCGGTCCGGTCTAGGCCGCCGGGTCCTCCGCCTCCTGGACGTAGCGCAGGACGCCCCACATGCCGGCCTCGTCGGCGTGTGGGGCGCCCTCGCTCACACACCCTTCCAACTCCCCGCGCAGGGCACCGGTGTCGAGGCCGGTCCCGATCAGCACGAGCTGCGTCGCACGCCCGGCGCCGGCCGGCCACGGCTCCGGGTAGAAGCGCAGGAAACGGCCGACGGCGTGCACGGCGTACCGGTTGCGCGCGTCGTACGCCCCGAAGTCGACGTACCCCTTGATGCGGTACAGGCCTTGCGGTCTGCTGTCGAGGAACGCGATGAGCCGCCGCGGGTCGAGCGGGCGCTCCGACACGAAGGAGAGGCTGTCGTACCCGGCGTGCAGATGGGTGTGGTGGCCGTGCTCGCGGTCGTCGCGGTGGAGGTCGTCGAAGGACAGCTGCCCGACGCGCTCCTCGCTCGGCCGGCAGTCGAAGAGGAACTCGGGGTCGACCCGGGCGTGCGTGGCGGGCACCACGGCCGCGCGGTCGACCAGATCCCCGACCGCCTTCAGCACCGGTCCCGGGTCGTCCACCCGGTCGGTCTTGTTCACGACCACGAGGTCGGCGAGCGCCAGGTGCCGGTCGATGCCGGGGTGCGCGGACCGGGTCTCGTCGAACTCGGCGGCGTCCACCACCTCGACGAGACCGCCGTAGACGATGTCCGGCAGTTCGCTGGCGAGCACCATGCGGACGAGTTCCTGCGGCTCGGCGAGACCGCTGGCCTCGATGACGATGACGTCGATCCCGGCGGAGGGCCGGGCGAGCCGCTCGAGGTACTCGTCCAGTTCGCTCGCGTCGACGGCACAGCACAGGCAGCCGTTGCCGAGGGACACGGTGGAGTCGCCGAGTGCCCCGGCGACGGCCATCGCGTCGATCTCGACGGCCCCGAAGTCGTTCACGATCGCGCCGATACGGCTGCCGCCGCTGCGGTGGAGGAGGTGGTTGAGCAAGGTGGTCTTCCCCGAGCCGAGGAATCCGGCCAGGACGACCACCGGAATCTGCCGCCCGCTGCTCCGCTCCGACACACGACCCCTCTCACACCTGTGCGCACACCGGCTCGCTGACGGCGTGCGCACGGACGAACGACTGACGCTCCAGGATACGAGTACCCGCCGCGACCCCGAAGTGAACGATTGTTAGCAGCATTCGCGGGGCAGACGTTGGACAAGGCGCCGGATTGTGCGACCCTCGCTTCCCTCCGTGCGCCTCCTCTCCGCCTTCCCGCCGATCAGAGCCGCTCGGCACCCTGGAAGGCGGCTAGCGCCGCCCACCGCTCGCCGGTTCCCTACAGTCGACCCACCACCCGACGACCGGCGGACGGCGGCCTGATCGGGGGTTTTTGACATGGGCACAAAGAGCGTGGGGCTGCGGAGGTTCCACTCGGCCACCGCGGCCGGCCTGGGAATGGTCGCGGGCGCGATCGCCGCCGTAGCAGCACAGCGGAACGCGTTGGACGTGATCAACCGGCGTCTGGAGCAGTTGGAAGAGCGGGCGGGCAACCAGCAGCGGGCCAACCTGGCGATGCAGCAGCGCCAGCACTGGGAATTGCTGAGCAAGGCGATCGACGATCCGCAGCTCGCAGAGGTGCTGGACATCTACAAGGTCCCGGTCAACGCGCAGCAACGCCGTCAGTACCTGTTCGCCAATGCCCTGTACACCAATCTGCTGTGCTATCACCGCATGGGCAACATCACCCTCGACGAGTTCTACAAGAACGCCCGGGCCATATTCCAGAACCCGATCGTGAGGGACTACTGGGAGGCCACGCGAGACGACCGCGCAAGCCTGAAGGGCACAGAGGAGGCGGAACTCGGCGAACTGATCGACGACTTGCTGCTGCAGTTGGACGAGGCGGACACCGACGAGTGGTGGGTGGTGGGAGAACCACCCACCGAGAGGTGACCTACGCGTCCGGAATATCCGCCTTAGCCTTGATCAGGGTTTCCCTGGTGACCACGACGATGCGCTCGTAGTCGGCGCGAGCGGCGTCCGCGGGCAGTTGAGAGTCCAGCGAATCAGTGACATCCGTTCCGATGACGGCAAAGTTCCCATCTGCCAACTCGAAGAGGTCGGGGCACGTCCCCCCACTGACACTGCCTCGGAGATGCGGAGCGACACCGAGACGGCGAACGATCTGACTCACTGATTTCCTCTGTTCTCTGGGCACGAGCACCAGCGCCCGATGCCGCGCGACGCGCGAGCGTATTTTGGCAGGTTCGCCCTGCACTGAAAAACCGACGCACGTGCATAACCCGTAAGGGTGATAAGTGTGCGAAGAATCGATACTCGGCCACATTCTCGGCATACGTCGCTGTTACCAGCGTCCGGGACGAGCGGCGCTGGAGGCGCGGTGGGCCGACAAGGCGCCGGAGGCGAAGTCAGGTTAGGCTCACCTGTGTGAGTAGCACGTGCTCAACCGTCTCCCGCGAGCTCGACGAGCCCGTCGCGGGAACCGCGGCCACCGCGACGACCTGGCTGCTGCTGGAGCAGCCCGGCCCATGGGGTGCCAAGGCGCTCACGTCGAGCCACCTGGACCCCGCGCTGGGCCGCGCCCTGGAGGCCGCCGCGAAGGGCACGGGCGTACGCATCGCCCTCATCAGGCGCCCCGGGCGCCACGCGGACAGCCGTATGCCCGCCTCACGCCACGTGTACGTGGCCCACACCGTGCCGGGCAACGTCTGGTTCCACGAGGCCACCACCGCCGACCCCGCCCGCCTGCGCGACCTCGACTTCCCGGCCCTCGGCCGCGGCGACGCCGCCAGCTTCGGCTCGGTGCTCGGCGGAGTCCCCCACCAGGGCGACCCTCTCGCCCTCGTCTGCACCAACGGCAAGCGCGACCGCTGCTGCGCCCTGCTCGGCAGGCCCCTGGCCGCCGAGCTGGCCTCATCCGGTGTCGAGGGCGTCTGGGAGGTCACCCACCTGGGCGGTCACCGCTTCTCCCCCACCGTGCTCGTGCTGCCCTACGGCTACGCGTACGGCAGGGCGGAGGCGCACGCCGTCAAGGAGGTGCTGCACGGCGCCCGCGAGGGCCGGATCGTCACCGGGGGATGCCGGGGCGCTTCCGCGTGGGAGCGGCCCGGTCAGGCGGCCGAGCTGGCCGTGCGGCGTGCCGTGCGTGAGGACGCCGCGCAGGTGCTGAGCGTCGTGCGCACCGAGGGCGCCGCGCCGCGCTGGGAGGTGACCGTCGCCCACGCGGACGGGCGGCGCTGGCGGGTGGAGGTCGCCCAGGGGGCGTCCCTTCCGCCCCGGCCGGAGAGCTGCGGCTCGGTGCTCGGCTCACCCGCGCGGATGGACGTCGTGGCCGTCCGCGAGCTGACCACGGCGGCCCTGGTGAGCTGACCGCCCCGGCCGGGCAAGCCCCGGGAGAAGCTGGTCACACCCCTACGGCACCCCCGGCTCCCCCACGTACCGTCGGGGCATGACCCCCACAGCCTCCGCTCGCCGTCTGCGCCTCGGCCTGCCGCGGCGGGTGTTCTCCCAGGTCCTGCTGATGCAGGTGGCGATCGCCGCGGGAGTCGCGGTGCTGGCGACCGGCCTGTTCCTCGCACCGCTCGGCGAGCAGCTGGACGACCAGGCGATGCGCCGCGCCCTCGCGATCGCGCAGACCACCGCCCAGCAGCCCGGTATCGCCGAGGACCTGCGCGCCACGGAGCCGACGCCCGACGGTCCGGTGCAACGGGAGGCGGAGCGGATCCGGCGGGCCACGGGCGCGGAGTACGTCGTGGTCCTCGACCGACGGGGCGTGCGCTGGTCGCACACCGACCCGGAGCGGATCGGCGGTCCGGTGTCGACCGACCCCAGCGAGGCGCTGGCCGGCCGCGAGGTCATGGAGATCGACGAGGGCACCCTCGGACGCTCCGCACGCGGCAAGGTCCCGCTGAGGGACGCGGACGGCGAGGTCGTCGGCGCGGTCTCGGTCGGCATCGCCTATGACAGCGTCCGGGCGCGGCTGGTCCACGCGATCCCGGGCCTGCTCGCGTACGCGGGCGGAGCTCTGGCGGTGGGTGCGTTCGCGGCCTGGCTGATCTCCCGGCGGGTCCAGCGGCAGACGCGTGACCTGGCCTTCTCCGACATCGCCGCGCTGCTCGCGGAGCGCGAGGCGATGCTGCACGGCATCCGGGAGGGGGTCGTGGCACTGGACCGCGCCGGGCGCGTCCGTCTGCTCAACGACGAGGCGCAGCGGCTGCTCGGCATCGGCGAGGAGGCCGTCGGCAGCTCGCCCGACGAGGCGCTGGGCCGGGGCCGTACCGCCGACGTGTTGGCCGGGCGGGTGGGCGGCACCGATCTGCTCACCGTCCGCGGGCACCGCGTGCTGGTCGCGAACCGTATGCCGACCGACGACGGCGGCGCCGTGGCGACCCTGCGCGACCGGACCGAGCTGGACCAGCTGAGCCGCGAGCTCGACTCCACGCGCGGGCTGATCGACGCGCTGCGCGCCCAGGACCACGAGCACGCGAACCGCATGCACACCCTGTTGGGGCTGCTGGAGCTGGAGATGTACGACGACGCGGTGGAGTTCGTCGGCGAGGTGGTGGGTGAGCACCGGGCCACGTCGGAGCAGGTCACCGAGAAGATCCGGGACCCGCTGCTGGCGGCGCTGCTGGTGGGCAAGGCGACGGTGGCGGCCGAGCGTGGCGCGGCGCTGCGGTTGTCGGACCGGACCAGCCTGCCGGACCGCCTGGTCGACCCGCGTGGTCTGGTGACCGTCGTCGGGAATCTGGTGGACAACGCGCTGGACGCCGTCGCGGGCACCCCGGACGCGCGCGTGGAGGTCGAGTTGCGTGCCGAGGACCGTACGGCGGTGCTCGTGGTGCGGGACACCGGCCCCGGGATCCCGCCCGAGCGGCGTGAGCTGATCTTCACCGAGGGCTGGTCCACCAAGGAGCCGCCCGGCCACCGCGAGCGGGGCATCGGTCTGCCGCTGGTGCGCCGGCTCGCCCACCGGCACGGAGGCAGCGCGCGCGTGGACGAGGCCCCGGGCGGGGGCGCGGAATTCACCGTCGTACTGCCCGAGGCGCTGGCGGAGCCGGACGCGCGGGCGGCCCTCACCGCCGCCCCGGCCCGGCCCGTCGGCCCGGAGGAGGCGCGATGATCGAGGTGCTCGTCGTGGACGACGACGTGCGGGTGGCGCGGGTCAACGCGGCGTACGTCGACAAGGTGCCCGGCTTCCGTGCCGTGACCCCGGCGCACAGCGCGGCCGAGGCGCTCGACCGGGTGGAGACGCTTCCGCGGGTGGACCTCGTCCTGATGGACCACTACCTGCCCGACGAGACGGGTCTGGAGGTGGTCCGGGAGATGCGGCGGCGCGGCCACCAGGCGGACGTGATCATGGTGACGGCGGCCCGGGACGTGTCGACGGTGCAGGCGGCGATGCGGCACGGCGCGCTGCAGTACCTGGTCAAGCCGTTCGCCTTCGCCGGGCTGCGCGGCAAGCTGGAGGCGTACGCGCGGCTGCGCCGCACCCTGGACGGCGGCGGCGAGGCGGAACAGGCCGAGGTGGACCGCATCTTCGGCGCCCTGTCGCAGTCGACCGAGCCGCAGCTCCCCAAGGGCCACTCCCCCACCACGGCGGAACTCGTACGGCAGGCGCTGATGGCCGCCGAGGGCCCGCTGTCCGCCCAGGAGATCGCCGAACGCACGGGAGTGAGCCGGCAGACCGCCCAGCGCTATCTGAAGCTCCTGGAGCGCACGGGACGGGCCACACTGACCTTGCGCTACGGCGACGCGGGCCGCCCGGAACACCGTTACGTGTGGGCGACCCGCGCCTGAGGGCACGGCTCGTGGGGGCGGGAGAAGGGAACCGTGCCCTCAACCCATACGGACGTGGGCGCCGTATGTCTCCGAGCCTCCGGAGTTCCTCCTACGCCGCGCCCGCGCCCGTCAGCGAGCGCACCTCGGTCTCCGCGTGCCGGGCCTCGTCGGGCACCTCGGGGGAGGTGACCGTGCCGAGCCAGCCCGCGAGGAAGCCCAGCGGGATGGAGACCAGCCCAGGGTTCTGCAGCGGGAAGAGCTGGAAGTCGGCCTCGGGGAACAGGGAGTCGGGGCTGCCGGACACCACCGGAGACAGCAGCACCAGTACCACCGCCGGGATCAGGCCGCCGTAGACGGACCACACGGCGCCACGGGTGGTGAAGCCGCGCCAGAACAGCGAGTAGAGCAGCACGGGCAGGTTCGCGGAGGCCGCCACGGCGAAGGCGAGGCCCACCAGGAACGCGACGTTGAGGTCGCGGGCGAGCAGGCCGAGGGCGATCGCGACCACGCCGATGCCGACGGCGGCGACGCGCGCGACGGCGACTTCGCTGCGCGGCTTGCCGCCCGGGCGGCGCAGCGAGGCGTACAGGTCGTGGGCCACGGAGGCCGAGGAGGCGAGGGTGATTCCGGCGACCACGGCGAGGATCGTGGCGAAGGCGACCGCGGCTACGACCGCGAAGAGCACCGTGCCGCCCGTGGTGCCGGCGCCGCCGCCGAGGTCGAGCGCGAGCAGCGGGACCGCCGTGTTCCCCGACGCGTGCGAGGCGCGCACGGCGTCCGGGCCGATGAGCGCGGCGGCACCGAAACCGAGCACGATCGTCATCAGGTAGAAGCCGCCGATGAGCCCGATCGCCCAGACCACCGAGCGCCGGGCGGCCCGCGCGGTGGGGACGGTGTAGAAACGGGACAGGATGTGCGGCAGGCCCGCCGTACCCAGGACCAGCGCGAGTCCCAGGCTGATGAAGTCGAAACGGGCGGTCCAGTCGCCGCCGTAGGCGAGACCGGGGGCGAGGAACGCGTCGCCGTGGCCGCTGCGTTCGGCGGCGGTGTGCAGCAGGCGGTTGACGTCGCCGTGGAAGCGCAGCAGGACGAGGACGGTCAGGGTGATGGTGCCGCCGAGCAGCAGGACCGCCTTGACGATCTGGATCCAGGTGGTGGCGCGCATGCCGCCGAGCGACACGTAGATCACCATGAGCGCGCCGACGCCGACGACGGTCCAGGCCTGTACGGCCTCGCCGGTGCCGCCGAGCAGCAGCGCGACGAGGCTGCCCGCGCCGACCATCTGCGCCACCAGGTAGAGCACCGAGACGGTGACGGAGGAGGTGCCGGCGGCGATGCGCACCGGCCGCTCCCGCATGCGGGCGGCGACCACGTCGGCGAGGGTGAACCGTCCGCAGTTGCGGACCAGTTCGGCGACCAGGAAGAGGACGACGAGCCAGGCCACGAGGAAGCCGACGGAGTAGAGCATCCCGTCGTAGCCGACGAGGGCGATGAGTCCGGAGATGCCGAGGAAGGAGGCGGCGGACATGTAGTCCCCTGCGATGGCAAAACCATTTTCCAGGGGCGAGAAGAGGCGGCCGCCCGCGTAGAACTCCTCGGCGGAGCCCTGCCGGTGGCGGCTCACCCAGGTGGTGATGCCGAGGGTGACGGCGACGAACGCGCTGAACAGCAGCAATGCGGTGGTCTGGTGGTCGGTGGTCACGCCGCACCGCCTCTGCCGCGCGCCAACTCCTGGGTGTCCCAGCGCAGTTCGAGCGCGGCGCGGTCACGCCGCAGCCGGGCGTGGCGCACGTAGGCCCAGGTGAGCAGGAAGGTGGTGAGGAACTGGCCGAGTCCCGCGAGCATGCCCACGTTCACCGCGCCGGCGACGGGGCGCGCCATCAGCCCGGGCGCGGTGGTGGCGGTGACGACGTACGCGACGTACCAGACGAGGAAGGCGAGGGCCCCGGGGACCACGAAGCGCCGGTAGCGGCTGCGTACTTCCTGGAAGGCCGCGCTGCGCTGTACCTCGAGGTAGACGTCGGCCGCCGGCACGGCGTCCCGCCCGGGCCGCCGCGGTGGTGCTTCCGCCGCTCCCGTCGCCTCGGCCGACTCGCCCCAGCCCGAGGCCAGGGCGTCGTACCAGGGATCGTCGTAGGTCACGTCCCCCGCATTGCTTCGCTGCATGCCCAAGGATGGACAGAACGGGAAGTTCCCTGACTCTTCTTCCCGTTCCTGTTCACTCCATCAGGTGACTGGAGGGTGCAGGCACCTGCGGAAGCGGCCAGGACGACGGCGCCGTCCCCGAGGGGGACGGCGCCGTCGTCCTGGATCTTTTCGCCAGGCGTCCGGCCTAGGCGTCGATGCGGGAGCGGTCGAGCGTGGCCGCGGAGCTGGAGATGAACTCCTTGCGCGGGGCGACGTCGTTGCCCATGAGGAGGTCGAAGACCTGCTCGGCGGCCTCCAGATCGGTGAGGTTGATCCGGCGCAGGGTGCGGTGGCGCGGGTCCATGGTGGTCTCGGCCAGCTGGTCGGCGTCCATCTCGCCCAGGCCCTTGTAGCGCTGGATCGAGTCCTTGTAGCGGACGCCCTTGCTCTGGAACTCCATGAGCTTGTCGCGCAGCTCCCGGTCCGAGTACGTGTAGACGTACTTGTCCTGGCCCTTCTTCGGCTGGACGATCTCGATCCGGTGCAGCGGCGGCACGGCGGCGAAGACCCGGCCGGCCTCGACCATGGGCCGCATGTAGCGGTGGAAGAGGGTCAGGAGCAGGGTGCGGATGTGGGAGCCGTCCACATCGGCGTCGGTCATCATGATGATCTTGCCGTAGCGCGCCGCGTCGATGTCGAAGGTCCGGCCGGACCCGGCTCCTATGACCTGGATGATCGCCCCGCACTCGGCGTTCTTCAGCATGTCCGTGACGGACGACTTCTGTACATTGAGGATCTTGCCGCGGATCGGCAGCAGCGCCTGGAACTCGGAGTTCCGGGCGAGCTTGGCGGTGCCGAGCGCGGAGTCACCCTCGACGATGAACAGCTCGCTGCGGTCGACGTCGTCGCTGCGGCAGTCGGCGAGCTTGGCGGGCAGCGTGGAGGACTCCAGGGCCGTCTTGCGGCGCTGTGCGTCCTTGTGCTGGCGGGCCGCGATGCGGGTGCGGGCCGCGGCGACGACCTTCTCCATGACCGTACGGGCCTGCTGTGCGCCGTCCCGCTTGGTCGAGGTCAGGAACGCCTTGAGCTCCTTGGAGATCACGTTGTTCACGATGCGGCGGGCCGCCGAGGTGCCGAGCACCTCCTTGGTCTGCCCCTCGAACTGAGGTTCGGCCAGACGGACGGTGACCACCGCGGTGAGGCCCTCGAGGGCGTCGTCCTTGACGATGTCGTCCTCGGCCACGCGCAGCATCTTCTTGGCCCGCAGCACCTCGTTCATCGTCTTGGCGACGGCCTGCTCGAAGCCCGCGACGTGGGTGCCGCCCTTGGGGGTGGCGATGATGTTGACGAACGAGCGCAGGGTCGTCTCGTAGCCGGTCCCCCAGCGCATCGCGACGTCGACGCCGAGTTCGCGGGTGACCTCGGTGGGCGTCATCTGGCCGTGCTCGTCCAGGACCGGGACCGTCTCCTTGAAGGAGCCCTGTCCGGTGAAGCGGAGGGTGTCGCAGACCGGCCGGTCCGAGGCCAGGAACTCACAGAACTCACTGATCCCGCCGTCGAAGCGGAAGGATTCCTCACCCTTGCTGCCGCCCTCGCCGAGCCCGTACTCGTCCCGGACCACGATGGTCAGGCCGGGCACCAGGAAGGCGGTCTGCCGGGCACGCTGGTGCAGGGTGTCCAGGGCGAGCTTGGCGTCCTTGAGGAAGATCTGGCGGTCGGCCCAGTAACGCACCCGGGTGCCGCTGCGGGTCTTGGGGATCTTCTTGGCCTTGCGCAGCCCGCTCTTGGCCTCGAACTTGGCGTCCGGGCCCTGGCCGGTGAAGGCGCCGGGGACACCGCGCCGGAAGCTGATCGCATGGGTGTGCCCCCCGCGGTCCACCTCCACGTCGAGCCGCGCGGAGAGCGCGTTGACCACGGACGCGCCGACGCCGTGCAGACCGCCGGAGGCCGCGTAGGAGCCGCCGCCGAACTTGCCGCCGGCATGCAGCTTGGTCATGACGACCTCGACGCCCGAGAGGCCGGTCTTCGGTTCGACGTCGACCGGGATGCCCCGGCCGTTGTCCCGGACCTCGACCGAGCCGTCGTCGTGGAGCACGACGTCGATGTGGTCGCAGTAGCCGCCGAGAGCCTCGTCGACGGAGTTGTCGATGATCTCCCAGAGGCAGTGCATCAGGCCACGGCTGTCGGTGGACCCGATGTACATACCGGGGCGCTTCCGCACGGCCTCGAGCCCCTCGAGGACGAGCAGGTGCCGCGCGGTGTAGTTGGAACCGTCCCGGTCTGCTCCTGCCAGCAGCGCTGTGGACGGCACGGACGTCTCGGCGGTCACGCGGTTCGCTCCTCGCTGAATTTCAGATGGGGCCCTGGTGGGTAAGGGCGCGGCTTGGTTCACCGGTGAGAGGGTACCGAGCCCTGGTAGAGCCGTTGTAACGCCACCCTCGTCCCCGACCCACCCTAGTCGAGAGTCGTATGGGTGTTCGATCCCTCGGAGGAGTGAAGCACACATCACGTTCCCTTCGAGGCATGAACCATTTAGGCTCCGGGCACGTCCTCATGACAACCGGCAAGCCAGCCGGGAGGGCCGACCACCGATACGAACGCGAATCCGTACGACACAGAGACACGCACTACGGCACATTCGCCGCCAACCGGCAGCAGCCGGCCGCCCCGGAAACTTTTTTCGAGGAAAAGCCTCGAGCGGGAACGTTTTGGGGCTGGTTGGATGTTGACCCTGGTACGACAGCTCGTCGAGCTAGAGAAGAGGCGACGTGACTACTGTTCTGACCCCCGCGAGCCCCCTGACGGCCGCCGATCGCTGCGACCGCTGCGGCGCCCAGGCTTACCTGCGCGTCGTCCTGCTGAGCGGCGGAGAACTGCTCTTCTGCGCCCACCACGGTCGCAAGTTCGAGCCGGAACTCAAGAAGATCGCCGCTGAGATACAGGACGAGTCGGAGCGGCTGACCGCTCCGAAGGCAGCTCCCGAAGAGGAGCGCTGAGACTTCGCGTCCACACACGACGAGCAGCCAGACCGGCACAGGCCGGCGAGCGGGCGGCGTCCTCCCCAGTGGAGGACGCCGCCCGTCTTGCGTTCCCGGCCCTGTGCGGGGCGGTGCGGGTGGCGGTCGGCGTCTTGGACGCGGCTTGGCGTCGTAGGGCGTCCTGAAGACCCGGGGCGCGACCAGAGCGCCCACGCCTCCGTCCCGACGTGCGGGAAGGGGCCGCAGCGCGCTGTGCGCCTGAGCAGCGCCCTGGGGGCGCGGGCGTGGTTCGCGTTCGATGTATCCGCGGCATGTGACGCCCTACGGAGACGCGCGGGGCCCGGGCTCCCGCTTCGGGGCACACCGGCGTGGCTCATCGTGGCCATGCCTCACGGAACGCGACCAGCGCACGTGAGCAAGTACCGGGTACCTACAGGGCTCCCCACACCGGAAACGCCTTCACCCCCCTCGGACTGGCCGACGGACGCTGTGAGGTCCGGCCAGAGCCCTCACGGCGCCCGCTGCCGCCCTCTCAGGACGGGGAGGCCGCAGACCAGCCCAGGGTGCGCAGGACGTCGGAGATGCGCGTGTAGACCCCCGGACTGCCCGCCCAGCCGCATCCCGCCCCCCAGGACACCAGCCCTATCAGCCGCCCCTCCGCGACCAGCGGCCCGCCGCTGTCACCCTGGCAGGCGTCCCGTCCTCCGGCCACCTCACCCGCGCACAGCATCGTCTCGGCGCGGTAGGTGCCGTGGGAACCCCCCGGGTACGCCTGCTCGCACAGCGCGTCGGGCTGCACCCGTACCCGGGCGCCGTGCAGGCTGCCGGCGTAGCTGCCGCTGCCCGTGGTGTCCCCCCAGCCGTAGACCGTGGCGGCCGTATCCGAGCGGTACGCCGGATCACCCGCCCCGGCCATGCCTATGACCGAGGTGGCCGGAAGCGGGTCGGCCAGACTCAGCACGGCGAAGTCCCCGGAGTTGGTGACGCCGTCGTACGTCGGGTTCACCCAGATCGCGCGTACGGCGACCTCCTGGCCCCGGTCCGAGAGGAGCTCGGTGCGTCCCGCGATCACCCTGAGGTCCCGCAGCCGCTCCGGGGCGGTGCCGAGCACCTCCTTGTCCATGCAGTGGGCGGCGGTGAGCACGGTGGTCCGCCCGACCGCCACACCCCCGCAGAACTGTCCCGCCCTCGTACCTCCGAACCGGTCACGGCTGGAGAGGGCCACGGTGTACGGGCTCTGTGACACATCGACGGGGAAGCCGCCGACGACGATGCTGTCGGCGGCCACCGGAGCGGCCGTGGCCTGTGGTATGGCGGCCCCCGCGGCCACGAGGGTCAGCGGCAGGGCCAGGGCCCTGGCAAGTCGACGTCGCATGCGCGCTCCTCACACTGGGGTGATCCTTAGCCACCCACAGTGAGGGAATCGGCCGGCGCACGCACCCGCGCGACAGCGTGAAGGCCCGGCCCCCGGGACGGGGGCCGGGCCTTCACGGACGGCGGTGCACGACGGGCCGTCGTGCGAGATCGACCGGTCTAGTCGAGGTAGTCGCGCAGCACCTGCGAACGCGACGGGTGCCGCAGCTTCGACATGGTCTTGGACTCGATCTGGCGGATGCGCTCACGCGTGACGCCGTACACCTTGCCGATCTCGTCGAGGGTCTTCGGCTGACCGTCGGTGAGACCGAACCGCATCGAGACGACGCCCGCCTCGCGCTCCGACAGGGTGTCGAGCACGGAGTGCAGCTGCTCCTGCAGCAGCGTGAAGCTGACGGCGTCGGCCGGGACGACGGCCTCGGAGTCCTCGATGAGGTCACCGAACTCGCTGTCGCCGTCCTCACCCAGCGGGGTGTGCAGGGAGATGGGCTCGCGGCCGTACTTCTGGACCTCGATGACCTTCTCAGGGGTCATGTCGAGCTCCTTGGCCAGCTCCTCCGGGGTGGGCTCGCGACCCAGGTCCTGGAGCATCTGGCGCTGCACGCGCGCGAGCTTGTTGATGACCTCGACCATGTGCACCGGGATACGGATGGTGCGGGCCTGGTCGGCCATGGCGCGGGTGATCGCCTGACGGATCCACCAGGTGGCGTACGTGGAGAACTTGTAGCCCTTGGTGTAGTCGAACTTCTCCACCGCGCGGATCAGACCGAGGTTGCCCTCCTGGATGAGGTCCAGGAAGAGCATGCCGCGGCCGGTGTAGCGCTTGGCCAGGGAGACGACCAGTCGGAGGTTGGCCTCCAGCAGGTGGTTCTTGGCCCGGCGGCCGTCCTCCGCGATGATCTCCAGCTCGCGCTTGAGCTTCGGCGCCAGCTTGTCGGAGTTCGCCAGCTTGTCCTCGGCGAAGAGGCCCGCCTCGATGCGCTTGGCCAGCTCCACCTCCTGCTCGGCGTTGAGCAGGGGGACCTTGCCGATCTGCTTGAGGTAGTCCTTGACCGGGTCGGCGGTGGCACCGGCGGCGGCGACCTGCTGCGCCGGAGCGTCGTCCTCGTCCTCGTCGGAGAGCACGAAACCGGCGTTCTCGGTGCCCTCGGGCTCGTCCGCGGCCTTGGTCTCCTCGATGACCTCCTCGTCGACCAGCTCGGCGTCGTCCTTCTTGCCCGTGGTCTTCTTGGCGGCGGTCTTCTTCGCCGTGGTCTTCTTGGCCGTCGCCTTCTTGGCGGTGCTCTTCTTGGCGGCCGCCTTCTTGGCGGGCGTCTCTTCCTCGGCGGCGGGGTCGGCGGCGGGAGCCGCCGGTGCGGCGGCGGTGGTCTTCCGCGGGGTCGCCGTCTTGGCCGCGACGGTCTTGGTGGCGGTGCGCTTGGCGGGACTCTTCGCTGCGACGCTCTTGCGGGTGCGCTTGGGCTCTGCGGCACTGACCATCAGCGTCACACCCTCTTCCTCGAGGATCTGGTTGAGGCTGCGCAGTACGTTCTTCCACTGAGTGGCCGGAATCTGGTCAGCTTCGAAGGCCCGACGCACGTCATCGCCGGCGATCTGCCCCTCAGCCTTTCCCCGCTCGATGAGCGCCATGACAGAGACGGACTCGGCGATCTCCGGCGGGAGCGTACGGGATGTGCTGGCCGACACGAACAACCTCTCGGAACGTTGGAAAACGGCTTCCGGCCCCGTCCACAGTGGACAGGGGCCGACCGCCGGCTTGGGGATGGGCCGACGGCGCGGGCGGGGGCCGGGGAAGACGCACAGCGCCGTGAACGGCGTCCGTATTCCCTCCGCGGCTGTCACCTCTTAGGTCATCGCGTTCTCCCCGGGAGCGTTACGCCCAATCCGCGTGGCCCGAGTCACACCCCGTAATCAGTCAGAACCTGACAGATGAGGACATAAGCGTGCACCCGGGGGCGAGGAGGTCGCCTCCCCGGCGCCGGTCCGCCTTTCGAACCGTCGGACCCTGCGGGATCACCGATGATCCCGCAGGGTCCGACGTGGGACGGCTCACCGATGCGGCGCTGCCACAGGAGGGGGGTGGCAGGCCGGACCGCGCCGTCCGGGGAAACGCGGTCAGTGCTCGCGCGGCGCGGGCACCACGCGTTCCACCTCGGGGTGGACCGTGAGGAGCTGCCGCATGGCCGTCTCGGCCGCCGCGCCGTCGCCGCCGGCGAGGGCGTCGACGATCCGGCCGTGATGGGCCAGCGACGTCTCGTTCGGCCGCTCACAGCCGGCGACGGGGCCGCCCGAGACCTGCAACGCGGCGGACACGATGCCGGACAGGTGCTCCAGCATGCGGTTGCCCGCGACCTGGATGAGCAGCGAGTGGAACTCGGAGTCGGCCCGGGCGAAGGTCAGCGCGTCGCCCTGGCCGAGGGCGTGCCCCATGATCTCCACCATGTCGGCGAGGCGCTGCTGGACGTCCTCCCGACCGTGACCGGCGGCCAGCCGGGCGGCGAGCGGCTCGATCGTCCAGCGCAGCTCACTGAGCTCCCGGCGCTGGTCGTCCCGCTGCGGCCCGTAGGCCCGCCACTCGATGATGTCCGGGTCGAGAAGGTTCCAGTCACTGACCGGGCGCACTCGCGTGCCCACGTTCGGCCGGGCGCTGACCAGGCCCTTGGCCTCCAGCACGCGGAGCGACTCGCGGACGACGGTGCGGGACACCTCGAAACGCTGACCGATCTCCTCCGGAACCAGCGGACGGTCGGCGCCCAGATCACCCGAGACGATCATCTGTCCCAGCTGCTGGACGAGTTGTCCGTGCAGTCCGCGTCCGCGGCTGCCCGCGGTCCGCCGGCCGACGCGGCCCAGGTCCGGCTCCGCTCCGTCCCACACAGGGCTCCCGACACGGTCGACGCCGGGCGCCTCCGCGTAGGGGTAGCGGTCGAGTTCGCCCGGGGTCGCGAGGCCGGAGTCGGCGGAGCGGGCGGCGGTCATCATGGTGTGCGCAAGGGTACTCACGCATCCTTTTTCGGCGTCGGTTCCAACTCCCTTGAGGTCTTTGGTGAAAAGCACACGAAAGGGTGATCGCTCACCCCGTCGCAATTGACGCCTTATCGGAAAGAAATGAGCTTTCCTCAGGGAGTTACGAGCAGAGAAAGGCCGAGAGACACAAATGCGGTCATCATCGGACTCTGCTTCGCAGGCCGGTGAACACATACGCACCCAGGAGTGCCACCACCGACAACGTCATTGCGCCGCCCACGGGTTGGGCGACCAGACGCAGCACCGCCTCCAGGTGCTGCTCACCCCCGAAGGGCCACCGCAGCGGCAGACCGTCGCGCAACCGCTGCGAAAGCGGCTCCGGAGGCGCCGACGGTCCCTCCATGAGCTTGTGCACGAGGGGCACGACGAGCAGGGGCACGGCGACGACCGCGGCCAGCCCGGCGGTGGTGGACCGGAATACGCCCGCGGCCAGCACACCGGCCCAGGCGCAGCCCGTCACCAGGGCGAGCCAGCCGGCGGTCAGCGGAAGCCAGTCGGCGGGCACCGTGACCATTTCGCTCCCGTAGACGAGGTACAGCAGTTCGGCGTCACATCCGATGGTCAGCACGGCCAGCACGAGCGCGGCGGCGGACGCGACGAGGAGCTTGGCCGTGAGCAGTCCCAGCCTGCGGGGCACCGTGCCACGGTCCGCCGCCAGCGCGGGATGACGGAACTCGTCCCCGAAGGCCAGTGCGCCGAGCAGACCCGCCCCGAGCGCGGCGGGCGGCAGCGGCAACTCGGCGGGCCACGCGGCCAGCAGCCGCGGTTGCGGGGTGTGGCCGATGCGGGCCAGCACCACGGCGGTGAGGGCGGACACGAGGAGCACGCATGCCCCGACGACGTACCCCGTGGCCACACCGGTGGCCCGGCGGATCTCGTACCGCACGGGCCGCAGCGGGCGGGGCGCGGGACGGACGAGGACGGGGGGCGGGAGAGTGACCCGGGGGCGGGTGGCGCGCGCGGCGGGGTGGGAGGTGGTGCGCTGGGGGGCAGCCGTCGTGTGTGTTTCGGCTTCGTCCGCGGTGGCTTCGGGCGGGGCGGCGTCGGGGGCCGCGGGTTCGGCAGCGGGAGTGAGTGGTGGCCGCCTGCCCTTCTGCGGGTCTCCGAGCGGCCGTGTGAGCCGTCCCTCCGTGGCGGCACCCGCGGCCGGGCCCATGTCACCGATCTCGTCGGCCAGTTGGTGGACGACGATGCCGTGCCGGAAGGCCGTCTCGCCCACCTCGGCGCAGGTACTGCCGTAGACGCAGAGGCGGTTGCCGCCCTCCCGTACGACCTCCACGGACCGCCGGGCGGCACGGGCCTCCTGCGTGAGCAGCGCGGACAGGCGGACGGCGTGCGGACTTCGGACGGCGACACGAGGGCGCAGCCGGGTGCGGGCGAAGTCGGCGGCCTCCTGGTCGGCGACGACCCTCCCGCCCTCCAACGTGACCACCTGGTCCGCGATCCGCGCAGCCTCCTTGGGATCGGCCGTGCTGCACAGGACCGTGCCGCCCTGCCCCGCGTGCTCCCGCATCATGTCGTGCAGCCAGCGGCTCTCCCCCACGGACAGCCCGCGCGCGGGGTCGTCGAGCACGAGCGTGTGCGGGTCGGTGAGGAGGGCGCAGGCCAGACCGAGCCGACGGTCCATCCCGCGCGACAGCGTTCCGAGCCGTTCGTCGCGCAGGCTCACGAGGCCCACCGCTTCGAGGACTTCGTCGGCCCGCCGGGCCGGGACACCCGAGGCCGCGCAGAGCATGCGGAGATGACCGCGCACCGAACGGGCGGGGTGGCCCGGCACATCGCCCAGCAGTACGCCGACCTCGTGAGCCGGGTGAGGGATGCGGTGCAGGGGGCGACCTCTGAAGTAGGCGACACCACGGCCGCGTTGCAGTTCGAGCATGAGCTTGAGCGCCGTCGTCTTGCCGGCGCCCGGTGCTCCGAGCAATGCGGTGACGCGACCCGCATACGCCTCGAAGGAGACGTCGTCGACGGCGGGCGGGAGCTCTTTGCGGGGGCTGCTGGTCAGTCCGATGGCCTGGATCACCCGATGCAAGATAGCGCGCCAAATCGGGTTTTTCGGGCACCGCAGGGCCCGTTGCCCGCTGCCGGTCGCCCGGAGGGATACTCCTCCGGAGGCCCGCGCCCAGGCGCCCGCGCTTCCCGCCTCAGACCTCGGGGCGCAGCATGGGCGGGTTGAGCAGGGTGGCGCCGCCGGCCCGGAAGAGCTGGGCGGGACGGCCGCCCTGGCGGGTGGTGGTGCCGCCGGTGGGGACGAGGAAGCCCGGCGTACCCGTCACCTTGCGGTGGAAGTTGCGCGGGTCGAGCGCCACACCCCACACCGCCTCGTAGACCCGGCGGAGCTCACCGACCGTGAACTCGGAGGGGCAGAAGGCCGTCGCCAGCGACGAGTACTCGATCTTGGAGCGGGCGCGCTCCACCCCGTCCCACAGAATCTGGGCGTGGTCGAAGGCGAGTGGCGCCACCGGCTCACCGTCCCTGCCGTAACCACCCTGCTGCAGCAGCTCCTCGACCGGGGCCCAGCGGGCGTTGCTGGCGTCACCGCCCGCCCGGGGCGCCGGCAGGTCGGGGGCGAGGGCGAGATGGGCGACGCTGACGACCCGCATCCGCGGGTCACGCTTGGGATCGCCGTAGGTGGCGAGCTGCTCGAGGTGGGCACCGTGGTCCTGCGTGGGAACAGCCGGGTCGTGCACCCGCAGCCCCGTCTCCTCCGCCAGCTCCCGGGCCGCTGCCTGCGCCAGGTCCTCGTCGGCCCGTACGAAGCCGCCGGGGAGTGCCCACCGTCCCTGGAACGGGGGCTCCCCCCTCCGCACCGCCAGCGCGCACAGAGCGTGACGACGCACGGTGAGCACGACCAGGTCCACGGTGACAGCGAACGGCGGAAAGGCTGACGGGTCGTAGGACATGCGGCGATCATAGTCGTCTGCCTGACGATAAACACTCCCTTCGTCGGCCGTATCGGCGGCTGGTCTCCCTCCTTACGGCGCGTTCGCGGCGGCCCGGCCTTCCGCCCCCGCCTGGGCTCGGGCGCGCCCGCTGCGGGTCACTGCCCAGTGGTCACCGTGTGCATCGTTGATGACTGACGTGTCCTCCCTTTCACTCCTCCGCGTCCCCAGGGTGCGACGCGGCTTCGGCGGTGTCGTGGCGGTGTCCGCGTCGACTCGTGGTTCCGGGCCCGGGCGCACCGGGGCGGGTTCCGCCGGCCTGGGCTCCGCGCCGGTCCGTACCGCCGGGGCGCACAGTGCCCGTCGCGGCGCCCTTGGACCGCGCACCGCCCGCCGCCAATCGAGGGCGCGGCAGCCGCCCGGCGGCGGTGGGCTCGCGGCGGGCCGACCGTGCCCCGCGGCCGGCCGCCCGCATACGGCGGCTTCGAGGAAGCGGCTCCGCCTCTCGGCCGGGCACCACGGTCCCCTCAGCCGGGCGGGTGTCCCCGGCCGCGGATCCCGCGCCTCGGCCCGCCCCGTCCGATGTCCGCTCACCGGCCGGCTCCGCCCCGCCGTTCCTCCGCCCCTCGCGGCGTCCCTCGCGGAGGCAGCGGCGGATGGACTCGGGGTCGAGTCCCTCGTTGCACGCCTGGTGCAGCAGGCGGGCGAAGAGATAGTCGGGGTCGGCGCCGAGCGCCATGGCGAGTGCCTCCCGGGCCTCCAGTTCGTCGCAGGAGGACCAGGCGACCCAGCCGGCCAGGGTGAGGGGTGCCGCGGCGTGCTCGCCGTACGGCCCGACGCAGCGGCGCGCCAGGGAGCGCCACAGGCGGAGGGCAGGGGCCGCCTCGTCGCCCTCCATCCATGCGGCCGCGCGGTCGCGGGTGGTGCGGTCCTGAAGGCCCAGGATGAGCGTCGCCGCCTCGTCGTAGGTGATCAGTTCGTCGTCGCGGAGGTCCGACGGGAGCGCGCCCGGCACGGGAGGGGCGTCGGCGAGGCGGCGCAGGAGGCACTCTGCCAGTTCCAGCGTCTCCTCGGCGACCGCGCGCCGGTCCTGCTCGTCGACGATCCTGGGGATCAGCTTCGCTCCGGCGGCGTCCAGCGCGCGCTGCTGGTCGAGGGCGGCGGAGGTCTCCCAGGGCAGAAGCCGGGCGTGCAGTTCGCGCAGGGTGCCACGGACCTGCAGGCCGGCATAGGTGGCCGCGGCGGCCAGTACCGAGGTGCCGGGCAGGCCCATCGGTGTCCCGTCGGGCGGGCAGCAGGCCTGGTCGTCGCAGCAGTAGGACCAGAAGCGGCCGCCGGAGACACAGAGGGCCTCCACCACCGGGACGTCCAGGGCACCGCACTCCAGCCGCAGGGCTTGAGCCAGCGGGCCGAGTCGCTCCTTGACCTGCCGACCGGACTCGCCCTGTCCCGGGTCCCGGCAGAGGAACACGACCATCTGCTCGGGCCGGGCGCCCCTGCGCTCGCAGCCGGTCACCAGGCCCTGGGCGAGCTGCCGGGCAGCGGAGGGCCAGTCGCCGGCGTCGGCGGGGATGCCGAGCCGGGCGCGGCCCCCGAACCTGCCCCGCCCCCCGGTGTCGTGCAGGGAGACGAGCACGATGCTGTCCTCGGGGCGGTAGCCGAGCAGGTAGGGCACCGCGTCGGCGAGTTCGGCCGGAGTGCGCAGGGTCACCTGCTGCTGGTCACCGTGGCTCTCGTACGCGGTGCAGGACAGGTCCGCCGGGTCGGGGGTCGCCGATGGTTCGGTGCGGGCCACGGCCGCCTCCCGTCGTGGGTCCGCTTCCTCGCGTCCGCCCTGGCGCGGGATGTCACTGTTCTCGGAGGGACCGGTCGTCCCGCTGTGGTTCGTCATGCCGAGACGATCTCGCGGATTGCGACATTCCGGTTGAACCTGTGGATAAGTCACATCAGGTTCATGTCACCCGCCGATGCGCCGGTCGGCCTTCGTCCACAGCCCACGACCGATGTCGGCGCCGTCCTGTTGGATGGGACCCATGGAGCACACGAGCAACACGGATCTCCGGACGGCCGCCGACGCGGTGCTCGCCCGTCTCGTCGGGGACGACACGGGCACCGCCCGGCTGCGCGACGACCAGTGGCGTGCGATCGAGGCCCTGGTCGCCGACAAGCGACGGGCCCTGGTCGTCCAGCGCACGGGCTGGGGCAAGTCAGCGGTGTACTTCGTGGCAACGGCGCTCCTGCGGGCCCAGGGCAGCGGACCCACCGTGATCGTCTCCCCGCTGCTGGCGCTGATGCGCAACCAGGTCGACGCGGCGGCCAGGGCGGGGGTCCGCGCCCGCACCATCAACTCCTCCAACAGCGAGGAGTGGGACTCCATCCGGGCGGAGATCGAGGCAGGGGACGTCGATGTGCTGCTGGTGAGCCCCGAGCGGCTGAACAACCCGGACTTCCGCGACCAGGTGCTGCCCCGGCTGGCCGCGGCGACCGGCCTCCTCGTGGTCGACGAGGCGCACTGCATCTCCGACTGGGGCCACGACTTCCGCCCCGACTACCGGCGGCTGCGGACGATGCTGAGCGATCTCCCGGAAGGGGTGCCCGTCCTCGCCACGACCGCCACGGCCAACGCTCGGGTGACCGCCGACGTCGCCGACCAGCTGGGCACGGGCGGCACCTCGGACGCGCTGGTGCTGCGGGGTCCGCTGGACCGGGAGAGCCTCAGCCTGAGCGTGCTGCGCCTGCCGGACGCCGCGCACCGCATGGCCTGGCTCGCCGACCACCTGGACCAGCTCCCCGGGTCGGGCATCATCTACACGCTGACCGTCGCCGTGGCCGAGGAGGTCACCGCCTTCCTGCGCCGCCGCGGGCACACCGTCGCCTCCTACACCGGCCGGACGGAGAACGCCGACCGGCAGCAGGCCGAGGAGGACCTGCTCGCCAACAAGGTGAAGGCTCTTGTCGCGACCTCCGCCCTCGGCATGGGGTTCGACAAGCCGGACCTGGGCTTCGTGGTGCACCTGGGGTCGCCGTCCTCCCCGATCTCCTACTACCAGCAGGTCGGTCGCGCGGGGCGCGGAGTGCGCCATGCCGAGGTGCTGCTCCTGCCGGGCAAGGAGGACGAGGCGATCTGGGAGTACTTCGCCTCGCTCGCCTTCCCCTCCGAGGACACCGTGCGGCGCACGCTCGACGTCCTCGCGCATGCCGAGCGGCCGCTGTCGCTGCCCGCGCTGGAACCGCTGGTGGAGCTGCGCCGCTCCCGCCTGGAGACCATGCTGAAGGTGCTCGACGTGGACGGGGCGGTGCAGCGGGTCAAGGGCGGCTGGATCGCGACCGGCCGGCCCTGGACGTACGACGCCGAGCGGTACGCGTGGGTGGCCCGTCAGCGCGCGGCGGAGCAGCAGGCGATGCGCGACTACGTGACGACGACGGACTGCCGGATGGAGTTCCTGCAGCGGCAGTTGGACGACGAGGGCGCCAAACCCTGCGGCCGCTGCGACAACTGCGCCGGCGCCCGCTACACGGCCGAGGCGTCCACCGTGGCGCTGGACGCGGCCCGCGCGGATCTCGGCCGGGCGGGCGTCGAGGTGGAGCCCCGGCGCATGTGGCCCACCGGACTCCCGGCGATCGGCGTGGATCTGAAGGGTCGTATCCCCGCAGGGGAACAGGCGGCACAGGGGCGTGCGCTGGGGCGTCTGTCGGACATCGGCTGGGGCAACCGGCTGCGTCCGCTGCTCGCACCCCAGGCTCCGGACGGGCCCGTACCTGACGATGTCGCCCGGGCCTCGGTGGGCGTGCTGGCCGACTGGGCGAAGGGGCCCGGCGGTTGGGCTGCGGGTGTGGCAGACGCCCAGCCCAGGCCGGTCGGCGTGGTGACCGTCGCCTCGCGGAGCCGGCCGCGCCTGGTCCAATCCCTGGGGGCGCACATCGCGGAGACCGGACGACTGCCGCTGCTCGGGTCGGTGGAGAACACAGGTGAGCGGCATTCCCTCTCCCGGAGCAACAGCGCTCAGCGGCTGAAGGCGCTGGACGGCTCGCTGACCGTGCCGCCCGAGCTCGCGGAGGCACTCGCACGGGCCCAGGGACCGGTTCTTCTGGTGGACGACTACACCGAGACGGGGTGGACGCTCGCGGTCGCGGCACGCCTGCTCCGGCGGGCCGGTGCGCAGGGAGTACTGCCGCTGGTACTGGCCGTGCAGGGCTGACCCGTCGCGCCCACTCCAGGGGTGGGGATATTAGCCGCGGATCCGCCGATACCGGTCCCCTGCCCCAATTGCTCGTTGCCGCATCCAAGTTCGACAGGAAGAATTGAACTACGCACCCGCACGGCTCGCCCGCCGACCAGGTAGGGCTCTGTTGCGTGCGCGCTCCCCCGAATCCGACCCGCCCGCAGTGTGGGCGTAGCCGAAGGGAGGACCGTGACCTTCGGATTCGCTCCGTCCTCGGCGGCATCGCTGTCGATGTCCGCCGCATCCGCCAACCGTCTGCTCGAGCCTGCGGAATGGGCGGCCGCGGGAATCCCGCTGCTGCGCAGTCCACGCGAGGTCGTCAGCGGACTGCACGCCCGGCATCGTCCCGGCCCGGCGACCGCGGTCGTCGCCGTGCTCGACCCGGACGAACGGCTGTGCGCGAGCGCGTCGTTCACCCGGCGCACCACGACCACCGCCGACGGCTGGATGTTCCGCAACGCGCTGCTGGCCCAGCTGCGCCGGGTCATCCCCCACGACCTGCGGCGCCGCACCCCGGTGCGCACCGCCGTGCTGCTCTACTGCCGTGACGGCGACGCCCGGTGGACCGAGGAGGACGGGGCGTGGATGTGGGGGCTGCGGGACGCCTGCACCCTCCACGGCCTGCGCTGCGGTGCGTACATCACGCTGACCCGTGACGGCTGGCAGGTCCTCGGCGAAGGGCGGGGCGGCCGCCATCCCAGCGCCGGCTCGGCGCCGGAACCGGTCGCCATGTCCGAGGCGCCCCCGCGGATACCCCGCACGGGCGGTGTGGCGTCGGAAGTGCTGCGGCGCGCGGCGGCCCGCTGAGATCACGCGGTCCGCCGAGGCCACGCGGTCCGCCTGACACACCCGGTGGCAGCACGTCCGGCCACCAACGGCCCGTTCGACGAACCCACATGTTCGGCCGACCGCACGTCCAGCCAACCGCTCGTCCAGCCGACCGCACGCTCGACGAACCGCATGTGCGGTTCCGGACCGCGGAACGACATGCGCCGCCTCCGAGTGCCGTGAGCCTGGCCCGCAACACGCTCCCCGTGTTCGCAGGCCGCGCGCGCCCGGTCCCCCGCCCCGGATCGAAGCCGGCCCGCCAGTGACACGAGCCGAGCCGACCTCCCGGCACCGCCGCTCCGCGCGAGGACACCACGATGCACGAGCACACCGGCACCCGGCACTCCGTCCATCGGTCCACCGGACACGGGCACACTCACGGACACAGCACAGGCACAGGCCCGTATCCACGCACACCGAAGCTCCAGATGTACGCGTCCACGCGACCGCCGGTGCTCGGGCGTACCCGGCGCACCGGCGCGCCGACACCGTGGCATCGGCTCAGACTCCGGTACCCAGCACCGAGTTGATGCGCTGCGGGTCCCCGCAGACGATCAGCAGGGCACCGGCCCGGGCGTGGGCCGCCTTGAGGGCGGAGGCGGTCGCCGGCTCGGGGCCGCCGTTGGCGGCGACGACCACGACCGGACGGGTCTTCGCGCGGTCCGCCACCTTGGCGTCCGTGTAGAAGACGTCGTCGCCGGCGTCGTGCTGGGCCCAGTAGGAGGCTTCGCCGAAGGACAGTTCGTGGGTCGCCCACGGATGCGGCTCACCGGTGGTGATCACCAGCACGTCGCCGGGGGCGCGGCCCGAGTCCAGGAGCAGGTCGACGGCCTCCTCGGCGGCGTCGAGCGCCCCCTCGGCGGAGGCCGGGATCAGCTGGATCTGCGGACCGTTCTCGGCAGCGGACGGGCCCGAAGGTCCGGGCTTGGCCGCGGGAGCCGCCTCTCGCGACGTGCGCTGCGCCGGAGGCGCCGGCCGCGGCGGGCCGGGACGACCGGGACGCGACGCAGCCGCGGGGCGGGGACCGGGTACGGGACGGGGGGTCGGCGCGGTGCGGGGACCCTGGGCACTCTCGTGAATCTGAGGCTCCTCGGGAATGAGAGGCATGAGCTGATTTTTATCAAACGTTGGCACGGTTGGCGCCGTCGGGTGGCACATCAGTGCGAGCGGTCCGTCAGAAGTCGAAGCCGAGCTGACCTTCGATCGCCGGAACGCGCCCTTCCGTCCAGGTGCGGACCTTCTTGAGGTGCCGCCACTGGGGCAGCGCATCAAGATACGCCCACGACAGCCGGTGGTACGGAGTGGGTCCCCGGACCTCCAGCGCGGCCCTGTGCACGGGGGACGGATACCCGGCGTTGTCCGCGAAACCGAAGTCTGCATGGGCGAGGCCCAGTTCGGCCATCATTTTGTCGCGCTGGACCTTGGCGATGACCGACGCGGCCGCCACGGCGACGCACGACTGGTCGCCCTTGATGACCGTCCGGACCTGCCAGGGCGAGCCGAGGTAGTCGTGCTTGCCGTCGAGGATGACCGCGTCGGGCCGGACCGGCAGCCCTTCCAGCGCGCGGCAGGCCGCGAGCCGGAGCGCGGCGGTCATCCCCATGTCGTCGATCTCCTCGGGCGACGCGTGCCCCAGGGCGTACGACGTCACCCAGCTCCGCAGTATCTCGGCGAGCTCCGTGCGGCGCTTGACGGTGAGGAGCTTGGAGTCGGTGAGTCCCTCGGGGGGACGGCGCAGTCCGGTGATCGCCGCACAGACGGTGACCGGGCCGGCCCACGCGCCACGCCCCACCTCGTCGACACCTGCAACGATCTTCGCTCCGGTCGTGGCGCGGAGTGAGCGCTCGACGGTGTGAGTAGGTGGTTCGTACGGCATGGCGCCCTTAGCGTACGCCGCCCGGTTCGGCGTGCGACACCCCGGTTGCCTCAGTGCGGCCGCCACCGGGACCGGCAGGCGGATCAGGCGCCGTGCGGCCGCAGCAGCGGGACCATCAACTGGTCGATCATCTGCTCCAGATCGCCATCGGCCCATTCGCTGCCGCACATCTTCGACCGGTACATCATCATCGCCGGCACGGCGTCGATCACGTAGCCGTTGGCGGCGTCGGCGCGCACCTCTCCCCGCTCGATTCCGCGCTCGAGCACCTCGCGGAGCATGGCCAGAGTCGGCTCGACGACTCCAGTGAAGATCACCGCGTGGAAGCGTTCGGCCTCCGTGGTGTCGCACTCGTGAATGACCGCACGCAAAGCACAGCCCGGCCGGGAGAACATCGCGTCCCGGGCCCGGCGGCACAGCTCCAGCAGGTCCGCACGCACGCTTCCCAGATCGGGCGCCTTCTCGAACTCGGGCAGCGCTGCCCGCAGAGCGTCCGCGACGAGGTCCTCCTTGGAGGGCCAGCGCCGGTAGACGGCGGCCTTCCCGGTCTGGGCGCCGGCGGCGACACCCTCCATCGTCAGGCCGTTCCAGCCGACCGTACTGAGCTGGTCCAGCGCGGACTCGAGGATCGCGCGTTCCAGTACGGCGCCGCGGCGACGGGAGGCTGCCGACTGAGCGTGGGCGTCCGCCCAGCTCGAAGTAACCATCTGACTCTCTCCACCAAGAAGAGGAAGCGGACATTCGGGGATGAAGCACACGCCGCACGACGCCGAAGGGGGACACGCCGGGCGACGACCTCTCAGTGAACGGTTGCGTTCACTGTCGGGGACTTCTACGGTTGGCGCAACAGTGAACGCGCTCGTTCACTAACTCACTCGTGGGGGACCCATAGTGACCACCTCTCCTTTGCTCCAGGACCCGAAGCCGGGTGCGGCTCGCCGGCCAGGGCGCCCCGGCATCGCGCTCGCCGTCATCGCGGCCTGTCAACTCATGGTCGTACTCGACGCGACGATTGTGAATATCGCGCTCCCGCACATCCAGAATGCACTGCAGTTCAGCACCACCGACCTCACCTGGGTGGTCAGCGCCTACACCCTGACCTTCGGCGGTCTGCTGCTGCTCGGCGGCCGGGCCGGTGACATCCTCGGCCGCCGCCGCGTCTTCATGAGCGGCATCCTGCTCTTCACCGTCGCCTCGCTGCTCGGCGGGCTGGCCCAGGAGCCCTGGCAGCTGCTCGCGGCGCGCGTGCTGCAGGGCGTGGGCGGTGCGATCGCCTCGCCGACCTCGTTGGCGCTCATCACCACCACGTTCCCGGAGGGGCCCGAACGCAACCGCGCCTTCGGCGTCTTCGCCGCGGTCTCGGCGGGCGGCGGCGCCATCGGCCTGCTCGCGGGCGGCATGCTCACCGAGTGGCTCGACTGGCGGTGGGTGCTCTTCGTCAACGTCCCGATCGGTCTGCTGATCGCCGTCCTCACGCCGATGTACATCAACGAGTCCGAACGACACACCGGCCGTTTCGACATCGCGGGGGCGGTCACCTCGACGGCCGGTATGGCCACGCTCGTCTACGGCTTCATCCGCGCCGCGGAGGAGGGCTGGCGGGACAGCGTCACCATCGGCTCGTTCGTCGCCTCGGCGGTCCTGCTGGTGGGCTTCGCGCTGATCGAGTCCCGCGCCAAGGAGCCGATCACCCCGCTGCGGATGTTCGCCGACCGCAACCGCTCGGGCACATATGTGATCATGCTCAGCCTCGCCGCGGCGATGTTCGGCATGTTCTTCTACATCGTCCTCTTCGTACAGAACGTGCTCGGCTACACCCCGATCGAGGCCGGTCTCGCCTTCCTGCCGGTGACGGTTGTGATCGCCATCGGGGCGGGGGTGTCGCAGCGGTTCCTCCCGGTGTTCGGGCCGAAGCCCTTCATGATCATCGGTTCGACCCTCGCCGCGACCGGTCTGGCCTGGCAGACGCTGATCAGCTCGGACAGCTCCTACGTCAGCGGGATCCTCGGACCGATGCTGATCTTCGGACTGGGCATGGGCCTGAACTTCGTGACGCTGACGCTCACCGCGGTCTCCGGGGTGGCTCAGCACGAGGCCGGCGCGGCCTCCGGCCTGCTCAACGCCACCCAGCAGGTGGGCGGATCGGTGGGCCTCGCCCTGCTGACCACGGTGTTCGGCACCGCCAGCCGGGACGAGGCGGAGAAGCAGGTGCCGAACTTCCTCGCCGAGGGGACGGCGCAGCAGAAGGCGGAGTTCGCCCAGACCCAACAGCTTCCCTCGCCCTGGGGGCACGAGGTGCTCGCGGAGGGCATCTCCTCGGCCTTCGTCCCGGCCGCCGCGATGGCGGTGCTGGCCCTGGCCGTCGCCTGGCTCGTCATCCGCGTCCGCAAGAGCGACCTGGAGGCGCTGTCCGGTTCGGCCGGACCCGGGATCGGCTGACGCGGCCGACATCGCCGGCGGGAGGACCGCCGTACGTATCCGGCCCGGCAGCGCTCCGGCCGACCTCACGGGGGCCGGCCGGGCAACGCCGGGCCGGCCCGCGTCCCGGAGCAACAGGGCACGCAGGACGCCCGAGGCACCCAGGACGAACACGACGCCCGTCCACCGCACCATGCGGCCCACCTCCCCTCCCCACGAACGCTCCCGCTCCCGCTGCATGCCTACACGTGTCAGCTCCCACAGGACCTCACATCATCCGCAGCAGACACACCGACAACGACCGGCCGGTCACGGAGAGTTCCTGACGCACACGGAGAGTTCCGAAAGAGTCACCGCCGTAGACAGCTGACCAAGGTCTCAGACCCCGACCCGCACCCACTCCGGCAACGGCTCCACCCGCTCGACCCATTCCGGGGGCGGCGCCCCCGCCGCCCCGGCGGCCAGCACCCCGCCCACGATGGCGCAGGTGGTGTCGACGTCCCCGCCCACCTGTGCGGTCGTCCAGAAGGCCCGCTCGTAGTCGCCCAGGGAGCGGGCGGCGGACCAGATCGCGAAGGGCACGGTGTCGTGGGCGGTCGTACGCCGTCCGCAGCCGAGGACGGCCGCGACGGTGGTCGCGTCGCTGTAGTCGAGCATGTCGCGGGCCCGGCGCAGTCCCGCGCCGACCGCGCTCCGCGCGGGCACCAGCGCGATGACCCCGTCGAGGAGGGCCTCGGCGTCGGGAGGACCGTCCGGCGCGGCGGCGAGGGCGGCTGCCGCCGCTACGGCCATGGCGCCGACCACGGCCTCGCGGTGCTGGTGCGTGGGGTAGGCGGAGATCTCCGCCTGGTGCGTGGCCTGCTCGGGGTCGTCGGCGTACCAGGCGCCCAGCGGGGCGATTCGCATCGCGGCGCCGTTGCCCCACGAGCCCTGCCCGTCGAAGAGGTCGGCGGCCAGTTCGCGCCAGTCGCCGCCTTCGCGGACCAGGCGCAGCAGCCGGTTGACCGCGGGGCCGTACCCACGGTCGAAGTCGTGGCGGTGGGCGAAGGAGTGTGCCAGGGCGTCCTGGTCGATCCGGTGGTGCGCGGCGAGGACGGTGACGACGGAGCACGCCATCTCCGTGTCGTCGGTCCACTGGCAGGGACCCTCGGGCAGCTCACGGCGCTTGAGCAGCGGGTAGTTCACCGGGACGAAGAACTGCGAGCCGAGCGCGTCCCCCACCGACAGGCCGCGCAGGCTCGCCAGGGCGCGCTCCAGGCGCCCCTCGGCTGACAGATCAGTGGTCATCGCCTCGCAACTCTCCCATCCGGCGCCCGCCGGCCAACCCACATGTCGTCGTCCATCCGGTGCTCCCGAACGATTCGGTCAACCGGTGATCCGACGGTCCGGTGATCCAGTCATCCGGTGATTCGGGTGATCGCGTCATCCGGTGATTCCGGTGATCCCGTACGTCTCCGGATCACGCCACCGCTCGAACGGCCGGTCAAGGGCGTACTTCCCGTTCTCCCCCAGAACGAGCATCCTGACCTCGGCGTTCCCCGGGTTGGACAGGGACTCGAACTCCGCGACGGTCCAGTGGAACCACCGCATGCAGAACAGCCGCATGGCCAGACCGTGGGTGACGATGAGGACGTTGGGCGGGTGGTCCGGGTCCTCGAAACTGCGGAACAGGCTCTCCAGGAAGCCCCCGACCCGGTCGTAGACGTCGGCGCCGGACTCACCCTGGGCGAAGCGGTAGAAGAAGTGGCCGTAGGCGTCACGGTAGGCCTTCTGCAGCCGGACGTCCTCGCGGTCCTGCCAGTTGCCCCAGTCCTGCTCGCGCAGTCGCGGTTCCTCACGCACGCGTATCCGGTCCGGATCGAGACCGAAGGCGCCCAACGTCTCGAGCGTCCGTCGGTAAGGGGACACGTAGACGCTGACGAGCTCCTGGCCGAACAGGTCACGGAGCCGCTCGCCCGTCGCCTCGGCCTGCTTCCTGCCCCGCTCGGTGAGGCCCAGGGCGTGATCGGGTTCGCGCTCATAGACGGTGTCGTCAACATTGCCCGTTGATTCACCGTGCCGGACAAGGACGATGCGCCGTGGTCGTGCCATGGCAAAACCCTAGATCGGGTGACAGCACTTCGGGCACTCGTGCGGGTTTCGTACGGCATATGTCACACATGTGCGCCCCGCGCAGCCGCACCGGTCCGCACAGCGATCCGCCTTCGACGCCGCCGGTCTCACACCGTCCAGGCGGACTCCATGTCCACGATGTCCCCCGCGAGGGCCGCGACGTCCGCCTCCGTCTGCGCCCGCAGCGCCAGTCGCTCCACGCGCTCGGTGCGGTACTTCCCGTGCTCGGCGGCCGATCGCCACATCGAGAGGATCATGTACTCGCTGCCCGGTGCCTCCCCGAACAGGCCCCGCACCATGCCGGGCGATCCGGCCATCGCCGGGTTCCACACCTTCTCCTGCATCAGGACGAAGTGTTCGGCGCGTTCCTCGTGCACGCGGCACAGCGCGACCCTGATCAGATCGGCGTCGGTGAAACGGGGCTCGAACCCGGTCTTCACGTCGAAACGGTGGTCGAAGAGCCTGACCTGGGCGTCCTTGAAGGTGCCGGCCTGGGAGGAGGCGAGCCGGTCGTGGGACCGGGCCATGAAGGAGTCGTAGAAGGCGCGGCTCTCCCAGAACGAGAAGATGTGCGCCACGTCCGGCCGCCCCCGGCTCCAGCCTCCGCCCTGCGCGCGAAACCCCGGCTCCCCCAGAAGCCCCGCCCACTTCCGCTGCGCCCGCTCGAACCCCCGACGGTCCACCACGGTGCAGCGAATCCACTTGACCAGCACCGCGCCATCGTAAGGCCAGGGAGCTCGACACCGTTGGCCCTCGCATCGACTGCACCCCGGCGCCCGGCGGCGCCAGCGTGGCAGGATGGACAATCTGCCGGAAGAACACGGCAGTTGGGGTGCCGGCAGGACGGTCACGAGGAAGGGGACAGCTGGTGAACGCCCTCAGCAAGGGGATCAGCAAGGTCGAGATCGCGCTGCGGTGGGATCCGAGTCCGACGGGAGAGCCCTCCACCGACCTCGATCTCGTCGCCGCGCCCTACCTGGCGGACGCCCCGTACGGCGAACCCGCCTACGTGGTGCACTTCGACAGCCGCTCCCCCGACGGCACCATCACGCTCAACCGGGACAGCCAGGACGGCAAGGGCTTCGGGTACGACGAGGTCATGACGCTGGAACTGGACCGCCTGGACGAGCGGTACGGGCGCGTGCTGGTCGGTGTCGTCATCCAGCAGTTGCAGGCCCCGCGGACGTTCTCCGGGGTGGGCAACCCGGGGCTGCGCATCCGCGAGGGCTACGACGTCCTGGCCGAGGACGACTTCGGCGGGGTGCCGGGGGCGACGGCCGCGATCGTAGGCGAGTTCGCACGGGAGGGGTCCGGGCCCTGGGAGTTCCGCCCGGGCGTCCAGGGCTTCGACGGCGACCCGGCGGCCTTCGCCCGCGACATGGGCGCGAGCCGCCGGGCCTGAACGACGGCACGGCGAGGAGCGGTACGCGGCGGGCGGTGGCACCGCTGACCCCGGCGCCACCGCCCGCGTGGGCTCGCCCACGTGTCACACCGGCACGACGATCACGGCTCGCCGTCGCGGCCGTTGCGCAAGGTTCGGAGGTCGCGGAAGGCTCGGAGGTCGAGTTCAGGTGCCATGGAGCCCGCCAGCCAGGTCATCCGCCAGTCCCCGGCCGCGAGTCCCTTCCGCGCGACGTCGCACCGGTCCGCGCGGTCGGTGAGGTCGAGGTACGACATCCGAACACCTTCCCAATGCGCGCCCAGCGCGGGGTCGTCGGACCAGGCGGGGGTCTGCGTGCCCAGGTACTGGGCGAGACTCGCCGCCGTGAAATACCGTTCGGCCGTCGGCCCCAGGACCCTGATGTGGCGGGCGTGGGCCTCCATCACCGTGACCGCGTGCTCGTACTGGCGCAGTGAGGTCCCCATGCCCTCGCAGTGCTTCATGACATGGAGCAGCCGCCCCGCGTGATCCACGACCTCGGCGTCGTCCCCGGACCGCCAGACGACCTCGTGAAGCGCGGTCGCCCGGGCCACCTCGGCCGCGAAGTAGGCGTTGAGGTGATCCCCCGTCGACGGCTCTGCGCAGCAGCCAGGGCCGGACGGCCGGGTGGTCGTCCCTGCGCCGGAGGAGCTTGTCCACCGCGTGGACCCGGCCCCAGACGGTCACCCGTTCCGCCAGCCAGATCAGTGCCTCGACGCCGCCCGGCAGGCGATCCAGGGCCATGACCGCCGCAGGTGCGAAGGGCTTCGACAAGAGCCCGATGGTCTGGATCAGGGGGATGTCCCGCGCCGTGGCGACCTCGGTGAGCAGGGCGAGTCCGACGGCGACGGGGGTGGGGTCGGTCCCGTACCGGACCAGCAGGCGGCCGGTCTTCCGGACCCGGGCCGCCGGTGCCCGCAGCGCGACTGCCTTGAGGCGTTCGTCGCTCCCATAAGGGAACGGGAGATCGCGCAGTTCCCGGACCAGCCGAAACGACGGAGCGCGGTCGTCCGCGAAGTGGGCGGAAAGGATCTCGGCGGCCCGGGCGGCCCCGGCCTCGGAGTCGTACGGAAGCCCCGCCCAGCGGCGAGGACGCCCCTCGCCTTCGGGAAACGGTTCCCCCGCCACGGAAGAGAGGCGTGTCCGGCGTCAGGCGGTGAAGCCGCAGCGCGTGCTGGAACAGCGTGATGGGAGGGCCGGCGTTCCCGGCCCCTGACGTGGCGCTCACCGGTGCGCGGGAGACTCGATTCTGTTGATCATGAGCCGGAGCATCCCATGTCGGGCGTTTCGGCGACAAGACACGCCCTCGACGCGGCGGCAGAGCACGTCACCCCGAGAGCCGGGGGCCGGACGCCGAGGACCGGGGGCCGGGGGCCGGACGCCGAGAGCCGGGGGGGGCACGCCGAGAGCCGGGGCGGCACGCCGAGGGCGGTGGAGCCGGGGAAACGGCTCCACCGCCCTGGGCAGCAGATCTACGCCTCAGCGGCGCATCATCGCGTCAGCTGCAGCCGCTGGTCGAGCCGCAGCCCTCGCAGATGTAGCAGGAGCCGGCCCGCTGCATCTTCGTACCGCAGGAGAAGCAGAGCGGGGCGTCCGCCTGGATGCCCAGCTGCATCTCCACCAGCTCGGCGCTGGTGTGGGCCTGCTTCGGGGCGGGCTTGGCCGCCTCGGTCTCGGCCTTCGGCGCGGCGACCGCCTTCAGCTCCTGGGCACGCGGGGCCGACTGGGCGAGGCCCTCGACGTCGACCTCGTCGTCGGTCGGCTCGTAGGAGCCGGTCTCCAGGTGACGCTGGCGCTCCTCGGCGGAGTGGATGCCGAGCGCGGAGCGCGTCTCGAAGGGCAGGAAGTCCAACGCCAGGCGGCGGAAGATGTAGTCGACGATCGACTGCGCCATCCGCACGTCCGGGTCGTCCGTCATGCCGGCCGGCTCGAAGCGCATGTTGGTGAACTTCGAGACGTACGTCTCCAGCGGCACGCCGTACTGGAGGCCCACCGAGACGGCGATGGAGAACGCGTCCATCATGCCCGCGAGCGTCGAGCCCTGCTTGGACATCTTCAGGAAGACCTCGCCGAGACCGTCGTCCGGGTAGGAGTTGGCGGTCATGTAGCCCTCGGCGCCGCCCACCGTGAAGGAGGTGGTGATGCCGGGACGGCCCTTGGGCAGGCGCTTGCGGACGGGGCGGTACTCGACCACCTTCTCGACCGCGGCGCGGATCGTCTCCTCGGCCTTCTCCGTGACCTCGGTCTTCTCCTTCTCCTTGGTCTTCGCGGAGAGCGGCTGGCCGACCTTGCAGTTGTCGCGGTAGATGGCGAGCGCCTTGACGCCCAGCTTCCAGGCCTCGAAGTAGATCTCCTCGACCTCCTCGACGGTCGCCGTCTCCGGCATGTTGACCGTCTTGGAGATGGCGCCGGAGATCCAGGGCTGGATCGCGGCCATCATGCGGACGTGGCCCATCGGGGAGATGGCGCGCTCGCCCATGGCGCAGTCGAACACCTCGTAGTGCTCCTGCTTGAGACCGGGGGCGTCGATCACGTTGCCGTTCTCGGCGATGTGGGCGACGATCGCCTCGATCTGCTCCTCCTGGTAGCCCAGGCGGCGCAGGGCCTGCGGGACGGTGCCGTTGACGATCTGCATCGAGCCGCCGCCGACCAGCTTCTTGAACTTGACCAGCGCCAGGTCGGGCTCGACACCCGTGGTGTCGCAGGACATCGCCAGGCCGATGGTGCCGGTCGGGGCGAGCACGGACGCCTGGGCGTTGCGGAAGCCGTTCTTCTCGCCGAGGCGCAGCACGTCCTGCCAGGCCTCGGTGGCGGCGGCCCACACCGGGGTGTCGAGGTCGTCCATGCGGACGGCCGTGCCGTTGGCGTCGGCGTGCTGCTTCATGACGCGCTTGTGGGCGTCGGCGTTGCGGGCGTAGCCGTCGTACGGGCCGACGATCGCGGCGAGTTCCGCGGAACGGCGGTAGGCGGTGCCGGTCATCAGGGAGGTGATGGACCCGGCGAGGGAGCGGCCGCCGTCGGAGTCGTAGGCGTGACCGGTGGCCATCAGCAGGGCGCCGAGGTTGGCGTAGCCGATGCCGAGCTGGCGGAAGGCGCGGGTGTTCTCACCGATCTTCTCGGTGGGGAAGTCCGCGAAGCAGATCGAGATGTCCATCGCGGTGATGACCAGCTCGACGACCTTCTGGAAGCGCTCGGTCTGGAAGGACTGGCTGCCCTTGCCGTCGTCCTTGAGGAACTTCATCAGGTTCAGCGAGGCCAGGTTGCAGGACGTGTTGTCCAGGTGCATGTACTCGCTGCACGGGTTCGACGCGGTGATCCGGCCGGACTCGGGGCAGGTGTGCCAGTTGTTGATGACGCCGTCGTACTGGATGCCCGGGTCGGCGCAGGCCCACGCGGCCTCGGCGAGCTTGCGGAAGAGCTCCTTCGCGTCGACCTCCTCGATAACCTCGCCGGTCATGCGGGCGCGCAGGCCGAACTTGCCGCCCTTCTCGACCGCTTCCATGAACTCGTCGTTCACGCGGACCGAGTTGTTGGCGTTCTGGTACTGGACGGAGGCGATGTCGTCGCCGCCCAGGTCCATGTCGAAGCCCGCGTCGCGCAGGACGCGGATCTTCTCCTCCTCCTTCACCTTGGTCTCGATGAAGTCCTCGATGTCCGGGTGGTCCACGTCGAGGACGACCATCTTGGCGGCGCGGCGGGTGGCACCACCGGACTTGATGGTGCCGGCGGAGGCGTCGGCGCCGCGCATGAAGGAGACCGGGCCGGAGGCGTTGCCGCCGGAGGAGAGCAGCTCCTTGGAGGAGCGGATCCGGGAGAGGTTCAGGCCTGCGCCGGAGCCGCCCTTGAAGATCATGCCCTCTTCCTTGTACCAGTCGAGGATCGACTCCATGGAGTCGTCGACGGACAGGATGAAGCAGGCGGAGACCTGCTGCGGCTGGGGCGTGCCCACGTTGAACCACACGGGGCTGTTGAAGCTGAAGATCTGGTGCAGGAGGGCGTAGGCCAGCTCGTGCTCGAAGATCTCGGCGTCGGCGGGCGAGGCGAAGTACTTGTAGTCCTCGCCGGCCTTCCGGTACGTCTTCACGATGCGGTCGATCAGCTGCCTGAGGCTGGTCTCGCGCTGCGGGGTGCCGACGGCACCACGGAAGTACTTGCTGGTGACGATGTTGACCGCGTTCACCGACCAGAAGTCGGGGAACTCCACGCCGCGCTGCTCGAAGTTGACCGAGCCGTCGCGCCAGTTGGTCATGACGACGTCACGGCGCTCCCAGGCCACCTCGTCGTACGGGTGGACTCCAGGGGTGGTGTGGATGCGCTCGACCCGCAGTCCCTTGCCGGGCTTGGTCGCCTTGGCTCGGGAACTCCGTGCCGGACCGCTCGCCGTCTCTGTCATGCCGCCTCCCTGTACGGGCGAAAACGCCCTGAAGTGCCCCGATTGTTCCCGTGGCACGGTGTTCTGTCTGATGCTGCGGGCACCCACTCACCTGCCCGCAACAGGTCTTCTCGTCGCCGCCGGCCGAACCGGTCCCCGGGCCTCATGCCCAGGGCCGGACCGCCGCTCAGCCGCCGGCGGAAGCGGGCGCGGGCACCTGCGTTGTCCCCGTGCGTCCGCTGTCGTCTTCCGGGCTCCCCGGAACGGCCCCGTCGCCGCCCCCGTCGTCCGCGGCGGGCCGCTCCGCCCGCCTGAGTTCCGCGATCGCGGCCTCGAAGTCCTCCAGCGAGTCGAACGCCCGGTAGACGGACGCGAACCGCAGGTAGGCCACGAGGTCCAGCTCCTGCAACGGGCCGAGTATGGCCAGTCCCACGTCATGGGTGGTCAGCTCGGCGCTCCCGGTGGCCCGCACCGCTTCCTCGACCCGCTGCCCGAGCTGGGCGAGGGCGTCCTCGGTGACGGGCCGCCCCTGGCACGCCTTGCGCACACCGTTGATGACCTTGGTGCGGCTGAACGGCTCGGTGACTCCCGACCGCTTGACCACCATGAGCGAACACGTCTCCACGGTCGTGAAACGACGGGAGCAGTCCGGACACTGGCGGCGCCTGCGGATCGACGTGCCGTCGTCGGTCGTACGGCTGTCGACGACACGGCTGTCGGGGTGCCTGCAGAAGGGGCAGTGCATGGATCCCAACCCTCCTCACAGCAGACTCAATGTCCTCGTCGGGCCTCAGGGGCCTCACGAAGCAGCACCAGCATAGGCGATCGTGGAGGCCTCGGAGACCGGGGGGACCACAACTTCTGGGCTGCTGCCGCAATCCAACCACTAGATGTGGGGATTGGCTCATACATTGAGGCATGCACGCGTGTCGCGCGCCGAAGCGGGAAGACGGGCTCGGGAGTGCTGCCCGTGGGGGCTGCCCGTTGCGGAGAAGGCGTGCCTGATGCGCGAAGGGGGCGTGCCACTCCGGAAGAGGGCGGGGCCGCTTCACACGCCGCGAGGTCCACGATGGCAGACTGAGCCCGCACGCCGCGAGGCCGTCGCTCCGGCGGGGACCTCGGCGGTGAAGAGTACAACAAATGGCCCGTTTGTCCGACAGGAAGCGTGGCGACCAATACACGCCGACGAAAGACCGCGTACCGCAATTCGCGATTTTTCACTCGAACGTGTGTTTGGCGCAACCTTTCGAAAGCATCTACCGTTGTGCTGCAGGGAGACCATCGAGAGGGGCCGACGTGACCACCACCGCAGACAGTGCCGCCATCACTGCCCAGGACCGCTCCCAGGGCCGCATCGAGCCGGTGCATGCGATGAACGAAGCCACGAATCCCGAGGCGCACAAGCGCTCCCTGCCGGGCCGACCTCCCGGCATCCGGGCGGACAGCTCCGGACTCACCGACCGCCAACGCCGGGTCATCGAGGTCATCAGGGACTCGGTGCAGCGCCGGGGCTACCCGCCGTCGATGCGGGAGATCGGCCAGGCCGTCGGGCTGTCCAGCACCTCCTCCGTCGCGCACCAGCTCATGGCGCTGGAGCGCAAGGGTTTCCTGCGCCGTGACCCGCACCGCCCGCGCGCCTACGAGGTTCGGGGCTCCGACCAGGCCGCCTCCGTGCAGCCGACGGACACCGCGGGCAAGCCCGCCGCGTCGTACGTCCCCCTGGTCGGCCGGATCGCCGCCGGTGGCCCGATCCTCGCGGAGGAGTCCGTCGAGGACGTCTTCCCGCTGCCCCGGCAGCTCGTCGGTGACGGTGAGCTGTTCGTACTGAAGGTCGTGGGTGACTCCATGATCGAGGCCGCGATCTGCGACGGCGACTGGGTCACGGTCCGCCGCCAGCCGGTCGCCGAGAACGGCGACATCGTGGCGGCGATGCTCGACGGCGAGGCGACCGTCAAGCGCTTCAAGCGGGAGGACGGCCATGTCTGGCTGCTCCCGCACAACGCGGCCTACGAGCCGATCCCCGGTGACGACGCGACCATCCTCGGCAAGGTGGTGGCCGTACTGCGCCGCGTCTGACGCCCGGCGGGACGCCGGGCCGCCCCCGGCCCGTCCCGCCCACCGACCGGGCCCCGGAACCCCTGCGCCGGTTCCGGGGTCCTGTGCTGTTCGGGACGCCGCATGCGGCGCCCCGAACCTAAGAGCTCGCGGTGCCGGCGACGCCTCCCGGGTGCCGCACGCGTCGGTCGGCACCGGCGGCGCCCCCGGACGTCGCGAGCCGCCTCCGGCACCCAGATCCGCCGGCGGTGCCCGCCGGCGGCCTCCGGCCGCCCAGGCCACAGCTTGTGAGCACGCCCGCGCCTAGGGCCCAGCGATGCCGGCACGAACGGCCAGGGGCGGCTTCGAGGCGTGAGTGCCGCCGGTGGCAGGGGGCGGCGCACCGGTTCCGCCCGCCCGTCCGCATGAAGCGGCTCAGGGCGGCTTCCGGAGGCCCGCCTCCGCTCACCCGGGCGTAAGCCGCACCCCCTGCTGGGGAGGGCGGAGCGACAAGGCCCGCCTACTCCGTCTGCTGTGCCGCCGCGTCGATCGCCGACAGGGACTTCCGCACCTGGTTGCGGTCCGTCGTGTACCAGAAGTCCGGCATCGAGGCCTTCAGGTAGCTGCCGTAGCGCGCCGTCGCCAGGCGGGGGTCGAGGACCGCGACCACACCGCGGTCGCCCGAGGCGCGGACCAGGCGGCCCGCGCCCTGGGCCATGAGCAGCGCCGCGTGGGTGGCGGCGACCGCCATGAAACCGTTGCCTCCCGCCTCCTCCACCGCCTTCTGGCGGGCGCTCATCAGCGGGTCGTCCGGACGCGGGAAGGGGATCTTGTCCATGACCACCAGCTGGCAGCTGGGCCCCGGGACGTCCACGCCCTGCCAGAGCGACAGCGTGCCGAAGAGGCACGTCCGGGGATCGGCCGCGAAGTTCTTGATCAGCTCGCCGAGCGTCTCCTCCCCCTGGAGAAGGATCGGGAACTCGGGGATGCGCGACCGCAGCTCCTCGGCGGCGAGCTGGGCGCCCCGCATCGACGAGAACAGACCCAGGGTGCGCCCGCCGGCCGCCTGGATCAGCTCCGTGAGCTCGTCCAGCATGTCCGCGCGGTCACCGTCCCGCGCGGGGCGGGCCAGATGCTTGGCGACGTAGAGGATTCCCTGCTTGGGGTAGTCGAACGGCGAGCCGACGTCCACGCCCTTCCACTGCGGGAGGTCCTCGCCCTCGGCGCCCTCGGGGCCGAGCCCCAGGGACGCCCCCACGCCGTTGAAGTCGCCGCCCAGCTTCAGCGTCGCCGAGGTGAGCACGACAGAACGGTCCGTGAACAGCTTCTCGCGCAGCAGCCCCGAGACCGACATGGGCGCCACCCGCAGGGAGGCCCCGAAACGGTCGTGGCGCTCGTACCAGACGACGTCCCACTCGGAGCCGTTGGTGATCCGCTCCGCCACGTCGTGCACGCTCTCCACCGAGGCCAGCGCCTGCTTGCGGACCGCGTCCTCGTCCTGCACCGACTTGTCCCGGGTGCCGCCGATCGCGGAGATCACCGTGCGGCAGGCGTCGCGCAGGGCCATGAGCGCGTAGCCGAGGTCCTCCGGGATCTCCTCGAGACGGCCGGGCAGGGCCAGCTCCATGAGCCGTTCGAAGCCCTCGGCGGCCGTCTGCAGTTGGTCGGCGGCCTTCTCGTTCGCCAGTTTCGCCGCCCGCCGTACCGCGCGGTTCACCTGCCCCGGGGTGAGCTCGCCGGTGGCCACCCCGGTGACCCGGGAGACCAGCTCGTGCGCCTCGTCCACGATCAGCACCTCGTGCTGCGGCAGCACCGGCGCGCCCTCGATGGCGTCGATGGCGAGCAGCGCGTGGTTGGTGACGATCACCTCGGCGAGCTTGGCGCGCTCGCGGGCCGCCTCCGCGAAGCACTCCGCGCCGTACGCGCACTTCGTGGCGCCCAGGCACTCCCGCGAGGACACCGACACCTGCGACCAGGCCCGGTCGGAGACGCCCGGGGTGAGGTCGTCCCGGTCGCCGGTCTCCGTCTCGTCCGACCAGTCGCGCAGCCGCAGCAGGTCCTGGCCCAGTTTGCTGGTGGGCGCGGCCGCCTCGAACTGGTCGAAGAGGCCCTCCTCCTCGTCCTGCGGCACGCCCTCGTGCAGCCGGTGCAGGCACAGGTAGTTCGAGCGGCCCTTGAGCATCGCGAACTCCGGGCGGCGGCGCAGCAGCGGGTGGAGCGCGTCCACCGTGCGCGGAAGGTCCCGCTCCACCAGCTGGCGCTGGAGCGCCAGAGTGGCTGTGGCCACGACGACCCGCTCCCCGTGCGCGAGCGCGGGCACCAGGTAGCCCAGGGACTTACCGGTGCCGGTGCCGGCCTGGACGAGCAGATGGGCGCCGTCGTCGATCGCCTCGGCGACGGCTTCGGCCATGGCCACCTGACCGGGGCGCTCCGCGCCGCCGACGGCGGTGACGGCAGCATGCAGGAGTTCGGGGAGTGAGGGCTTTGTCATAGCGCGACCACCCTACGGCCCCCCACCGACAAACGTGCGCGCACGCCGAGGGCAGTGGAGGTGACCGGCGCCCCGGCGCCCGTCGGACACCGCTTCCGCGCCCCCGGAGCGCCGCCCCGCGTGCGCCCGGCGCGCGACAGCCCAGCAGCCCCGACACCGCTCCAGCAGCGGCCCCCACGGGTGCCCCGAGCAGCGCCCCGGGTGACGGTGGCCGCCCCCACGCCCCGCCCCCGTAAGCCTCCGCTTCACGAGATCCACACGCGACCGGCCTGGTCAGGCGCCTTGTAGCCGAACCGTTGCCGTTCCGTCGGACGGCTCCCACAGCGAACCCCTAGTGTGTGATGCCGTTCCCGAAAGCCGTCGGAGCGGCCACGCGACCCGTCCCGGTCGCCCGTGAAGACGGCCGCAGCACCACATTCGTTCATTCCAGGGGGAGTTCAGATCATGCGATCCATACGGCCGTCGTCCACCGCTCGTCGCGAGGGGAGGCGGTCGCGGAGAACCTCCCCCGCCCTGGCGGCGGTTGCGCTCGCCTCCACGCTCGCCCTGACCGCGACCGCCTGCGAGTCGGGCGACACCGACGCGAGCGCCGAGACGTCCGCGACGGCCGCCGCCGACGACGGCAAGCTCAAGATCCCGGACGACATCGCGGACCGGCTCAAGGAGCACGGGATCGACCTCGACAAGTGGCGGAACGGCGCCTGGAAGGACTGGGACAAGGACAAGTGGCTGCGCGAGGCGCAGGACTTCGTCAACCCGATCATCGAGGGCCTGTGGGACCCGGACCGCATGCGGGACGCCGATGAGCCCGACCAGCCGGAGGTCGACGCGAACGACATCTCCGGCGACCAGGGCGTGACCGACCCGACGCCGGACCCGGTACAGGCGAAGGCCGTGGCGCCGTCGTACCACGACAACGCGCCCACCGCGGGCAAGCTGCTCTTCGACTCGCCCGAGGGGACGATGGTCTGCTCGGCGACCGTGGTGCAGGACCCGGCCAACCCCGGCAAGTCCAACATGGTGTGGACGGCGGGCCACTGCGTGCACGCGGGCAAGAAGGGCGGCTGGTACCGCAACATCGCCTTCGTGCCGTCGTACAACGACTCGGGCATGTCGGCCCAGGAGATCGAGGGTGCCACCAAGGAGCAGATCGCTCCCTACGGTGTCTGGTGGGGCGACTGGGCCCAGACCTCGGACCAGTGGATCGAGCAGGGCGGCGCCACGGGCGGGGACGGCGCGTCCTACGACTTCGCGGTCATCCATGTGACGCCGGAGAAGGGTGGCGACGGCAAGTCGCTGGAGGAGACGGTCGGTTCGGCCATGCCGGTGGACTTCGACGCCCCCGCGGTGCCGAAGATGAAGGAGATGACGGCGATCGGCTACCCGGCCGCGCCGCCGTACGACGGTCAGACGATGTTCAATTGCGAGGACAAGCCGGGCCGGCTGTCGCTCACCGCGTCCGACCCGACCATGTACCGCATCGGCTGCAGCATGACCGCGGGTTCCTCCGGCGGCGGCTGGATCGCGACGGGCTCCGACGGGAAGCCGGCCCTGGTGTCCAACACCTCGATCGGCCCGGTGACGTCCGGCTGGCTGGCCGGACCGCGGCTCGGCGCCGAGGCCAAGGGCGTGTACCAGGCGGTCAGCGAGAAGTTCGCCGGTCAGTGACCGGACCACCCGCCCCGGGTGCCGCCGCGCACCCGGGGCCGGGCAGGCCGGCGCGGCGCCCGTGTCGCCCGGCGCGGCCCGTGCCGTCGTCCGCCATGACGAGTGGCGGCCGGGCCGCGGGACATGGACAGGCCCTCCACGCCCGCCGCTCGGCCACGGCGGCTCGTGGGCCACGCCACGCACGGCGAAGGCCCGCCCCCGCTGGTCTGCGGAGGCGGGCCTTCGTCGTGTCCGTGGTCCGGATCAGCCGGCCGGAGCGGGGACGTACGGCGTGAGTTCCGCCGCCAGTTCCTCGTGCACCCGCACCTTGAGCAGGGTGCCCTCCGGGGTGTGCTCCTCGGAGATCACCTCGCCCTCGTCATGGGCGCGGGCGACCAGCTTGCCGTGGGTGTACGGCACGAGCGCCTCGATCTCCACCGACGGACGGGGCAGCTCGTCGTCGATCAGGGCGAGCAGCTCCGGGATGCCCCGGCCGGTGCGGGCCGAGACGGCGATGGAGCGCTTCTCCACCCGCAGCAGCCGCTGGAGCGTCAGCGGGTCCGCCGCGTCGGCCTTGTTGATCACGACGATCTCGGCCACGCCGGTGGCGCCGACGTCCCGGATCACCTCGCGCACGGCGGCGAGCTGCTCCTCCGGATTCGGGTGGGAACCGTCCACCACGTGCAGGATCAGGTCGGAGTCGCCGACCTCCTCCATGGTGGAGCGGAACGCCTCGACCAGGTGGTGGGGCAGGTGCCGGACGAAGCCGACGGTGTCGGCCAGCGTGTAGAGCCGGCCGCTCGGGGTCTCGGCCCGGCGCACGGTCGGGTCGAGGGTGGCGAACAGGGCGTTCTCGACCAGCACGCCCGCGCCGGTGAGGCGGTTGAGCAGCGAGGACTTGCCCGCGTTGGTGTAGCCCGCGATGGCCACGGACGGCACCTTGTTGCGCTTGCGCTCCTGGCGCTTGATCTCGCGGCCCGTCTTCATCTCCGCGATCTCCCGGCGCATCTTCGCCATCTTCTCGCGGATCCGGCGCCGGTCCGTCTCGATCTTGGTCTCACCGGGACCACGGGTGGCGAGGCCGCCGCCCTTGCCGCCACCCATCTGCCGGGACAGCGACTGACCCCAGCCGCGCAGCCGCGGCAGCATGTACTGCATCTGCGCGAGGGCGACCTGCGCCTTGCCCTCTCGGGACTTGGCGTGCTGGGCGAAGATGTCGAGGATCAGGGCCGTGCGGTCGATGACCTTGACCTTGACGACGTCCTCGAGGTGGATGAGCTGACCGGGGCTGAGCTCACCGTCGCAGATGACGGTGTCCGCGCCCGACTCGAGCACGACGTCGCGCAGTTCCTCGGCCTTGCCGGAGCCGATGTAGGTGGCCGCGTCCGGCTTGTCACGACGCTGGATCACGCCGTCGAGGACGAGGGCGCCCGCCGTCTCGGCGAGGGCGGCGAGCTCCGCCAGGGAGTTCTCGGCGTCCTGCACGGTGCCCGAGGTCCACACCCCGACGAGCACGACGCGCTCCAGGCGGAGCTGCCGGTACTCGACCTCGGTGACGTCCTCGAGCTCGGTGGAGAGGCCCGCGACGCGGCGCAGGGCCGCACGCTCGGAGCGGTCGAACTGGTCGCCGTCCCGCTCTCCGTCGATCTCGAAGCTCCAGGCGACGTCCTCTTCCATCAGGGCATCGGCCCGAAGACCCTCGGGGTGGCTGTGCGCGAAGCGCTTGGTGTCCTGGGAAGGGGAAGAAGAGGAGGTCATTGGGTCCTTACGTCGTTGGGTTGCCGTCTGCGGCGACGGAGCCGGCCGAGCGGCCCTCCGTCATTGTCCACAACGTCCGGGTACCCCGGGAGATTCCCGTTTCCCCTGTCGCGCGGACCCGACGATGGTCGCACGGTACGGCACGTCTCGTCACCGTGTTATTCCCCTCCCGGGTCGGGCCGATGCCCGTGCGGGCCGGGCAGATGCCCGTGCCGGAGTTCCCGCGTGTCCGGGCCGGGAGGGGTGTCCGCGGACCGGTCCGCGGACCGCCAGTCCGGGTGACCGGGCATGGGCGGGGTCTCGGCGGCGTAGAGCCAGGGGTGCAGGAAACCGGAGAGGTCGCGGCCGGCCACCTCGGAGGCCAGCTTCACGAAGTCGGCGGTGGAGGCGTTGCCGTCGCGGTGCCGGGAGACCCACTCGCGCTCCAGCCGGTCGAACGCGGCCTGTCCGATCTCCTGGCGCAGCGCGTAGAGCACCAGTGCGGCCCCGCCGTAGACACCCGGACGGAAGATGCTGATCTTGCGGCCCGGGTCGGGCGGCTCGGGTGCGGCGGGCGGCCCGCCCGCCGCGCGCCAGCCGTCGGAGGACTCGTACGCGGCCCGCATCCGGGCCTCCAGGGATCTGCCCCCGCGTTCCTCGGCGTAGAGCGCCTCGTACCAGGTGGCGTGCCCCTCGTTGAGCCACAGGTCGGACCAGGTGCGGGGGGTGACACTGTCGCCGAACCACTGGTGGGCCAGCTCGTGCACCATGATCGACTCGACGTACCAGGCGGGAAGGGCGGGGTCGGTGAACAGGTCCCGTTCGAACAAGGAAAGCGTCTGGGTCTCCAGCGCGAAGCCGGTGGAGGCCTCGGCGAGCAGCAGGCCGTAGGTGGCGAACGGGTAGCGGCCCACCCGCTCCTCCATCCAGGCGATCTGTGCCGGGGTCTTCGCCAGCCACGGTTCGAGTGCCGTGCGCTGCTCGGTGGGCACGACGTCCCGCAGCGGCAGGTCGTGGGGTCCGGTGCGGTGCAGCACGGTGGAGCGCCCGATGGACACCTGGGCAAGCTCGGTCGCCATGGGGTTGCGCGTCCGGTAGGTCCAGGTGGTGGTCGCGCGGGTGCGGTCGACGGCGGCGGGCAGGCCGTTGGCGACGGCCGTGTAACCGTCCGGGACGGTGATCCGGAACGTGAACATCGCCTTGTCGGAGGGATGGTCGTTGCCCGGGAACACCAGGTGGGCGGCGTCGGCCTGGTTGGCCATGGCGAGGCCGTCCGCGGTGCGCACCCAGCCGCCCTCGCGGTTTCCGGGGCGGGGGTCGCTGGTGTGCCGGACCGTGACGCGCACCGACTCGCCCCGGTCGAGGTCGTCGTCGGGGGTGATCACCAGGTCCTCGCCCGCGCCGGTGAAGGCGGCCGGTTCGCCGTCGACCTCGACCGAGCGGACCGTGCCGTGGGCGAAGTCGAGGTTGATCCTGTCCAGGTCGGCGGTGATCCGGGCGTCGATGGTGGTGACGGCGTCGAGCGGCCGGTCGTTGGCGCCGGGGTAGGTGAGGGCGATGTCGTACGCCTGGACGTCGTAGCCGGGGTTGCCGAGGTGGGGGAAGAGCGGGTCGCCGATGCCGAGCGGTTCGGCGGGGGCGCTCGCGGCGACCAGGCAGACGCCGACGGCGGAGGCGAGCAGGGCCGAGGCGGTCCGCCGGCGGCGGGCGCGCGCCGGGCCGGTCGCCGGGGGGCGGTGGGCGTGCGCGGGCCGATGGGGGGAGGTGAGCGGCATGCCTCACGGCTATCAGCGCCCGGGGGTGCCGCTGCGGCGGCGCGCTCCCGACCCACCCGATCGGGTAATCACACCGCAGCCGTCTGAGCGCCGGGTGCCGTCATCCGTCGACGGCGGCCGGACCGCGCGGGCTCAGACACCCGGTGCCTGCGGCTGGGCCCGGCTCACGTCGTACACACCGGCGACGTTGCGCATGGCGCGCATCAGGGCGGGCAGCTGGGCGGCGTCCGGGATCTGCACGGTGTAGGTGTGGCGCACCTGCTGCCGGTCCGGCGGTTCGACGGTCGCGGAGACGATCTCGGCGCCCTCCGTGGCCATCGCCTCGGTGAGGTCCGCGAGCAGATGCGGCCGCACGAACGACTCCGCCACCAGGGTCACCCGGCACTCGGCGCCCTCCCCCCAGCGCACGGCGACCTCGGCGCGGCCCGCGCCCTTCATCCGCGCCACCGCCGGGCACCCCGTGCGGTGCACGGTGACCGCTCCCCCACGCACGGCGAAGCCGGTGACGTCGTCGGGCGGTACGGGTGTGCAGCAGCCGGCCAGCCGTACGGTCGCGTCCGCCCGGTCGACCAGGACCTGGGCGGCGGAACCGTCGGCGTCCGCCTCCCCTGCCTCGGGCGCCCGCGGGGCCGCGGAACGGTCCGGGTCGGACGGCCGCGGGGCGGCCGGCTCGTCCGCGCGCAGCCGGACCGCCGACTCCGTGTCCGAGGCGGCAGGGTCCTCCGGCGCGGGGTGAGCGGCGAGCCAGCGCTGGATGGCGATCCGGGCCGCCGGGGTGTGCGCGTGCTCCAGCCACTCCCGGGACGGCGCCGAGGCCGCGTCCTGGTCCATGAGCAGCTGCACGGTGTCCCCGTCCTTGAGGACGGTGCTCAGGGTCGCCAGCCGACCGTTGACCCGGGCGCCGATGCAGGCGTGGGCGTCCTCGCCGTACTGCGCGTAGGCGGCGTCCACGCAGGTCGCCCCCTCGGGCAGGCCCAGGGTGCCGCCGTCGGGACGGAAGACGGTGATCTCGCGGTCCTGGGCGAGGTCCTCGCGCAGCGTGGACCAGAAGGTGTCGGGGTCGGGCGCGCCCCGCTGCCAGTCGAGCAGCCGGGACAGCCAGCCGGGCCGGGTGGGGTCGACGCGTTCACCGTCGCCCGCGGACTGCTCCTCCGGCGGGGCGGCGTAGGGGTTGCCGAGGGCGACGACGCCGGCCTCGGCGACCTTGTGCATCTGGTGGGTGCGGATGAGCACCTCGACGACCTGGCCGTCCTTCCCCGCGACGGCGGTGTGCAGCGACTGGTACAGGTTGAACTTGGGGACGGCGATGAAGTCCTTGAACTCCGAGACCACCGGCGTCATACAGGTGTGCAGCTCGCCCAGTACGCCGTAACAGTCGGCGTCCTCGTTCACCAGGACCAGCAGACGGCCGAAGTCGGCGCCGCGCAGCGGGCCGCGCTTGCGGGAGACCCGGTGCACGGACACGAAGTGGCGCGGCCGGATGAGGACTTCGGCCGGGATGTCGGCCTCCCGGAGCACCTTGCGCACGTCGTCGGCGACGTCGGCGAGCGGGTCGTCCTCGCGGGCCGCGTTGCGGAGGATCAACTCCCGTGTCCGCTCGTACTCCTCGGGGTGGAGGATGGCGAAGACCAGGTCCTCCAGCTCCGTCTTGAGCGCCTGGACACCGAGCCGTTCGGCGAGCGGGATGAGCACGTCACGTGTCACCTTGGCGATGCGCTCCTGCTTGGCGGGGCGCATCACGCCGAGGGTGCGCATGTTGTGCAGCCGGTCGGCGAGCTTGATCGACATCACGCGGACGTCGTTGCCGGTGGCGACCAGCATCTTGCGGAAGGTCTCGGGCTCGGCGGCGGCGCCGTAGTCGACCTTCTCCAACTTGGTGACGCCGTCGACGAGGTAGCGGACCTCCTCGCCGAACTCCTTGCCCACCTGCTCGAGCGTGACGTCGGTGTCCTCGACGGTGTCGTGCAGCAGCGAGGCGGTCAACGTCGTGGTCTCGGCGCCCAGTTCGGCCAGGATGAGGGTGACCGCGAGCGGGTGGGTGATGTACGGCTCGCCGCTCTTGCGCATCTGTCCGCGGTGCGAGGACTCGGCCAGCACATAGGCGCGGCGCAGCGGTTCGAGGTCGGCGTCGGGGTGGTGGGCCCGGTGCGCCTCGACGACGTGGCCGATGGCGTCGGGCAGCCGGTCGCGGGCGGCCGGTCCCAGCAGCGCGGCGCGGCCCAGCCGGCGCAGGTCGAGCCGGGCACGGGACTTCCGGCGCGCCCCGGCGGGTGTGACGTGGTTCGACGTCATCGGGCCCGGGGTCGCGGGTTTCGCGGCCTCCGCGTTCATGAGCACCTCCGGCTGCGTGGATCCGGCGGACGGCGCCCCAGGGCGGACTCGGGCCTGGGGGACGGCGTCGCTCCCCCGTCCGGGCCGGTGCTTGATGCTACCGAGCCGCACCCGGTCCGACCGGCCGCCTCCGGCTCAGCGTGAAACGGATCACTCCAAAGAGCGACGGGCCGTTCAAGGTCGTTTTCACGCCATCGGGTGGGCCGTCCGCCATGATCTCGAAGCCGCGCAGCCGGCCTTCCCTGCGGTTCGACGGTCGGACGGGCCGCGGGCCGGGTGATCATGTACGGCTCCGGTCAGCCAAGGGCGCTCTCCAGCCACTCGGCCTCCACGGCACCCTCGGCGACGATCACCGCGGGGCCGGTCATCTCGATCTCCCCGTCGGGCCGTTCGGTGATCACCAGGGTGCCTCCGGGGAGGTCCACGGTGTACGTCACCGGGAGGCCGGTGACGCGTGGGTCAACGCCGTCCCGGCGCGCGGCGGCCACGGCGACGGCGCAGGCGCCGGTGCCGCAGGAGCGGGTCTCGCCGGCGCCGCGCTCGTGCACCCGCATGGCCACGTGCCGCGGGCCGCGGTCGACGACGAACTCCACGTTCACGCCGTCCGGGTAGGCGGAGGGCGGGCTGAACGGCGGCGGGGTGAACAGGGTGCCCGCGTCGGCCAGGTCGTCGACGAAGGCCACGGCGTGCGGGTTGCCCATGCTGACGTTGCGCGCGGGCCAGTCGCGCTCGCCGACGCTCACGGTGACGTCGCCCTCGGGGAGCAGCGCCCGGCCCATGCCGACGGTGATGTCGCCGTCCTTGGCGATGTGCACGGTCTTCACTCCCGCGCGTGTGGCGACGGCGAGGTCGCCCTCGGCGGCGTGCCCGGCGCGCTGGAGGTAACGGGCGAAGACGCGCACACCGTTGCCGCACATCTCCGCGATCGAGCCGTCGCCGTTGCGGTAGTCCATGAACCACTCGGCCCGGTCCGCCATGGACCGCGCCTCGGGGTGGGCCGCGGACCGCACCACGTGCAGCAGCCCGTCGCCGCCGATGCCCGCGCGCCGGTCGCACAGGGCGGCGACGGCCGCCGGGGGCAGGTCGACGGCGTTCTCCGGGTCCGGGACGATCACGAAGTCGTTCTCCGTACCGTGTCCCTTGAGGAAGGCGATCCGCGTGCTCATTCCTCGATCCTACGGCGTGACCGTGACGGGACGCCGCTGCCTGTGGACGGCGGGGATCGGGGAGGTCAGCGCAGGCGGGCGACCCGCCACACGGCGAGGGCCACGACGGCCGCGACCATCACGGCGTAGGCGGCCACGACCCGCCAGTCCGAGGTGCGTCCGGAGCCGCGGGGCGGCAGGCCGGGCCAGGTGTAGCCGACCTTGCGGGCGGCCATCATGCCCCAGCCGGCCGCGCAGGAGCAGATCAGCAGGCCCAGCATGGCGATGACCGCGCCGCTGTCGCCGAAGTCGAAGGCGAGCGGGAAGGCGAACATCAGGGATCCCAGCGCGCCCAGTCCGACGATCGGGGCGAGCTGCCAGACGCGCAGCCGGCGCTGCGGGCGCAGCTCCACCTCGACCTCGTCCCCGCCGGCGAACATCTCCTCCGGCTCGGGACCGTCGTCGGTCACACCGCCCTGCGTCTCGTCGGGCCCGTCGGGGCTGAGACGGTCGGTCTCCTGCTCCGGGGCGTCCCGCTCGGTGGCGAGGTGCTCCGTGCTGTGTGCGGTGTCGCGAGGGCCGGCCTCCATCGCCACGCGCCCTCCCAACTTAGGACTCCACTGGTCGATCGAAGCTTGATGATGGCACGGCGTCACAGGCCCGGATGACGGCCTGGGCGTCCCGATGCCAGGACGTGATCAGGCTGTAACCGGTCGTTCGACCAACGCCATCGCGAGCTGCGGAAGTTCCCCCCGGTCCGCCGCGGCCCCACTCAACCAGTGCACCCGGGGATCGCGCCTGAACCATGAATCCTGACGGCGCGCGAAGCGCTTGGTGGCACGGACGGTCTCGGTCCGTGCCTCTTCCAGGGTGCACTCCCCGGCCAGGGCGGCGAGCACCTGCTGGTAGCCGAGGGCGCGCGACGCCGTACGCCCCTCGCGCAACCCCTGCGCCTCGAGTGCGCGCACTTCTTCGACGAGACCCGCCTCCCACATCCGGTCGACCCGGCGGGCGATGCGCTCGTCCAGTTCGGGGCGGGCCACGTCGACGCCGATCTGCAGGGTGTCGTAGACCGAGTCGTGGCCGGGGAGGTTGGCGGTGAAGGGGCGACCGGTGATCTCGATGACCTCGAGCGCGCGGACGATGCGGCGGCCGTTGCTCGGCAGGATCGCCCGGCCGGCGTCGGGGTCGGCCGCGGCGAGCCGGGCGTGCAGCGCTCCCGGGCCGCGCAGCGCGAGTTCCTCTTCCAGCCGGGCCCGGACCTCCGGGTCGGTGCCGGGGAACTCCAGGTTGTCGACGGCTCCGCGGACGTACAGGCCGGAGCCGCCGACCAGGACCGGCCAGCGTCCGGCGGCGAGGAGCGCGTCGATCCGCTCCCGGGCCATCCGCTGGTACTCGGCGACGGAGGCGGCCTCGGTGACGTCCCAGACGTCCAGCAGGTGGTGCGGGACGCCGTCGCGCTCCTCGGGCGTCAGCTTGGCGGTGCCGATGTCCATCCCCCGGTAGAGCTGCATGGAGTCGGCATTGACGACCTCCCCGCCGAGCCGTTGGGCCAGGAAAACGCCCAGATCGGACTTTCCGGCCGCGGTGGGTCCGACGACGGCGATGACGCGGGGGGCGGGGGGTGCGCTGCTCACCGATCCAGTCTCCCAAACCTCCGGGGCTGCTCTCGAACGGGTTACGTGACGCGGGGTCCACCGGGTCGTTGCCCGTTCGAGGTTCCTGCCGCCGGATCACGGTGGCGTTCGCCCGGCTCACACGAATGGACACACCGGGCTACGCGGAATTTCGCCCGCACGAGTAACGTATGGAGTGGATATGGGCGTTTTTGCACGACTTTTTCGGAGGTCGAAGACCACGGAAGAGACATCGGCGGCCGAGGCGAGGACCGAGGGGGCGACAGCCGGGACCGGCACGGACGACACGGCCGCGACGGCGCAGCAGGAGGCCGCGGCCGACGCACCGGAGACCTCCGGGTCCGCGGCGAAGGAGTCCGACGAGGTCACCGAGACCGACAGCGTCGACATCCCGAAGCAGCAGTCCGGCAAGGCCGCCGACAGCGAAGCCGGCGACGGCGCCCGCACGTAGCGTGCCGCGAGGAAAGGTGCAACATGGGTCTCCTGGACAATCTGAAGGCCAAGATCGGCCCGGCCAAGGACAAGGTCTCCGGCCTCGCTCAGAAGCACGAGGGCAAGATCCAGCACGGCCTGGACAAGGCGGCGCAGACCGTCGACAAGCGGACCAAGGGCAGGTACAGCGACCGGATCCAGTCGGGTACGGGCAAGGCCAAGGAGGCCGTGGACCGCTTCACGCACAAGGACGACCGCGGTCCCGGGACGGTAGGCACGCCGCCCGCCGGGCCGCCGCCGGCGTCCTGAGCGCTACGAACGGCGGACGGCTGTGGGCACCTCGCCCACGGCCGTCCGCCGTTTCACGACCAGGGTCCGGCGCCGTCTAGGACCAGGTGGCCACGACGTAGCCCACCCCGTAGGGGGCGTCCTCGTGGAGCAGCGCGCCGGACAGGCCGGTGTTCCCGTCCGCCGCTCCGGCCAGCACCTGCCAGGGCGCCCGGCCGGACACCTTCAGCTCGCGCGCCAGTCCGGTGTCCAGGGCGCGCAGCGCCCCGGCGTCGGCCGAACCCAGCGCGCGGGCGATCTCCGCGTCGAAGGGCGCCGCGCGCTCGTCCAGGTAGCCGGGCGCCTTCAGGGTGCGGCAGGCGCTGGCGTCGCCCAGCACGAGCAGCGCCACCCGGTCCGCCCGGTCTGCGATGCGGCGCCCCTCCGCGAGGCACGCCTCGGCCCCGAGGGACTCGCCCACGCCCCGCCCCTCGATCGGGGCGTCGGCCCACCCGGTCCGGCCGAGCAGCCAGGCGCCCACGGCGAGCCCGTACGGGAGTTCACGACCGGCCTCGCCCTCCCCGTCCCCGAGGCGTACGTCCAGGTCGACGCCGAAGCCGCGGAAGGTGCCCGGGGTGCCCGCCGGGTAGCCGGACAGCCCGGTGCCGTCCTCGGGGCCCACGACCACGAGGAGGTCGGGGCGGGCGGCGGCGAGCACGCCGAGCGCGTCCGTGCAGGCGGCGCGCGCGGCGTCCAGCTCCGGGGCGGCGCCGGCGGCGACCTCGGGCACGAGCAGCGGCGGGCAAGGGCAGGCTGCGGCGGCGACAAGCATGATCAGCAGCCTACTGCGGACGTCCCGACCCGCCCCGCGGGGCGGTACCGCGGCGGGCGGGTCGGCGGACGGCGCGAGGGCGGGGTCAGTCGACGGCGCAGCCGCCGCTGACCACCGGCAGCGGCTCGGGCACGCCCACCTTGGGCAGGCCCAGCAGCACGCCCGCGGGCTTCGCCGCCTTCTCCGCGGTGCGCTTCTCCCAGGCGTCTCCGGCGCGGGTGCGGCGCACGTCCAGCACGGGGCCCTCGGCGAGCAGGTGGTGCGGGGCCGCGTAGGTGATGGCGACGGTGACCACGTCGCCGGGGCGGACCTCCTGGTCCGGCTTGGTGAAGTGCACCAGGCGACTGTCGGGGGCGCGGCCGGAGAGACGGTGGGTGGTGCCGTCCTTGCGGCCCTCGCCCTCGGCGACCATCAGCTCCAGGGTGCGGCCGACCTGCTTCTTGTTCTCCTCCCAGGAGATCTCTTCCTGGAGGGCGACAAGGCGCTCGTAACGCTCCTGGACGACCTGCTTGGGGATCTGCCCGTCCATCTCGGCGGCCGGGGTGCCGGGCCGCTTGGAGTACTGGAACGTGAACGCCTGCGCGAAACGCGCCTCGCGGACCACGTGCAGGGTCTGCTGGAAGTCCTCCTCGGTCTCGCCGGGGAAGCCCACGATGATGTCGGTGCTGATCGCGGCGTGCGGGATGGCGGCGCGGACCTTCTCGATGATCCCGAGGAAGCGCTCCTGCCGGTAGGAGCGGCGCATCGCCTTCAGCACCGGGTCGGAGCCGGACTGCAGCGGCATGTGGAGCTGCGGCATCACGTTGGGCGTCTCGGCCATGGCGGCGATGACGTCGTCGGTGAAGTCACGGGGGTGCGGCGAGGTGAAGCGGACGCGCTCCAGGCCGTCGATCGTCCCGCAGGCCCGCAGCAGCTTGCTGAACGCCTCACGGTCGCCGATGTCCGACCCGTACGCGTTGACGTTCTGGCCGAGCAGGGTGACCTCGGAGACGCCCTCGGCGACCAGGGCCTCGATCTCGGCGAGGATGTCGCCGGGACGGCGGTCCTTCTCCTTGCCCCGCAGCGCGGGGACGATGCAGAAGGTGCAGGTGTTGTTGCAGCCGACGGAGATCGACACCCAGGCCGCGTAGGCGCTCTCGCGGCGGGTGGGCAGCGTGGAGGGGAACGCCTCCAGCGACTCGGCGATCTCGACCTGCGCCTCCTCCTGGACGCGGGCGCGCTCCAGCAGCACCGGCAGCTTGCCGATGTTGTGCGTGCCGAAGACGACGTCCACCCAGGGGGCGCGCTTGACGATGGTGTCGCGGTCCTTCTGCGCGAGGCAGCCGCCGACCGCGATCTGCATGCCGGGGCGGCTCGCCTTCTTCGGGGCGAGGTGGCCCAGGTTGCCGTACAGCTTGTTGTCGGCGTTCTCGCGGACCGCGCAGGTGTTGAAGACGACGACGTCGGCGTCGCCGTCCGCGCTCTCGGAGGCGCGGACGTAGCCCGCGTCCTCCAGCAGGCCGGCCAGCCGCTCGGAGTCGTGGACGTTCATCTGACACCCGTAGGTGCGAATCTCGTAGGTCCTGGTCGGGAGAACGTCCACCGTGGGGCTCCGGTCACTGCTGCTGGTCATGGCAACAAGGGTAGGCGTTTCCCGGAGCGGCTCGCCCCGGTGTTCCCCTCTCTCCCGTCACGGCCGACGGTCAGCCCCGTACGGCCAGGTGGCAGGCGCAGGTCCAGAGGACCGCCGCGCAGGCCAGGCCCACCGCGACCCGCACGGACTCGGCCGACAGCCCGGCCAGGACCAGCACGCCGCCGACGGCCGCCACCGCGGTCAGGAGCACGGCCGTCCACCGGTACTGCCACTGGTCGTAGAGGCGGGCGAGCGGGAAGAAGTGCAGCCCCACGACGAGCGCGATGCCCACGGGGACGAGTTCGGGGTGCCCGGAGGCGTTGGACGCGGCGATGACGGCCACGACGGCCAGCAGTTCGAGGCCGTTCACGAGGCCCACCCCGCGGGCCCAGTTCCGCGGCAGGTCCACCGTCCGGGGCGAGGGCCGGGCGTCCTCGCGGAAGCCGAGGCGGAGGGCGGCCGCGGTGACCACGAGGGCCACCACCTCTATGGACAGCGGCACGGGGTCCGTCGCCGAGCCGGTGCCTGAGGCGCCCGCGAGCGCCCAGGCCAGGCCGAACAGGGAGAGCACCACGGTGCCTCGGCGCCGCAGCTGCCGGGTGAGCGCGAGGCACTCGCCGTCGGGGGCGGACGGTGTCGGCGCGGAATCGGTGGGCGACGTCATCGGTGGAGGCTACAGCGATCACGTCGGCCCGTCCCGGTGTTATCGGCTTCGCGGGTCACAGGCCGGGGACGGGATCCGCGCCCTCGCTCAGCGCTGCTCCTCCGGCAGGGGGATCCGCGCCAGCGCTCAGCGCTCCTCCTCCGGCACCCATCCCTGCCGGCGCAGGACCGCCGCCACGTCCGGGGCCTCGTAGTGGCCGCCCTTGAGTACCTTGCCGTCGGCGCGGCGGCTGACCCGGCCGTCCGGGCCCAGCTTGGTCATGTTGGAGCGGTGGATCTCGGCGATCACCGCGTCGAGGTCGACGCCGTGGACCAGTGCGGTGCCGTAGGCGACGTAGACGACGTCGGCGAGCTCGTGGGCGAGCCGGTCGAGCGGACCCGTCACGGACACCTCGGCGACCTCCCCGGCCTCCTCCGCGAGCAGCTCGCCGCGGTGGGCGGCGAGGTCCGGCGGGACCTCGGACGGGGTGTCGCGGGCGTCCAGCCCGAAGGCGCGGTGGAACTCACGGACCAGATCGGCGGGCGAGGAGCTCATGCCGGCGACTGTAGCGGCCGCCCCGGACACCCCGGCCGTGCCGTGAGGTCCGCGCAACGGCTGTGCCATGCCGTCCGGGCACCGGCCGCCCCGTGAGGCCCGACCCCCGACCGCCCCGTGAGGTCGGACCGCCGGCCGCCCTGTGAGTTCCGCCCTGGTCAGCCGGGCACTCAGGCTGGCAGGATCGCGCCCATGTCCCACGAGCTGTCCCGCATCGGCAGGCGACGGGCCCTGCGGGGTGCGGCCGCCGCACTGGTGGTGCTCGGGCTGCTGCTGTGGTGGCAGGCGCCCTGGCGGGAGGAGCCGCCCGGCGGGACCGTCACGGTGAGCACCGGCACCCGCGCGGGCGTCTACCAGAAGTACGGCGAGCTGCTGCGCACCGCCCTCGACAGGGACATGCCGGACCTCGACGTGCGGCTGGAGACCAGTGACGGCTCGCAGGAGAACGTCCGGCGGGTGGCCACCGGGCAGGCCGACTTCGCCATCGCCGCGGCCGACGCGGTGGCGACGTACCGGCAGGAGCACCGCTCGGGTGCCGACGGGCTGCGCGGCGTGGCCCGTCTGTACGACGACTACGTGCAGCTGGCGGTCGCGCCCGGCTCGGGTATCCGCTCCGTCGCCGACCTGCGGGGCAAGCGGGTCGCCATAGGGCCGCCCAAGTCCGGCGTGCGGCTCATAGCCAACCGGGTGCTCCGGGCGGCCGGCATCGACCCGGAGCGGGACATCCGGCCGTCCGCGGACGGCATCGACACCGGGCCGGCACGCCTGGGACACGGCCTGGACGCCTTCTTCTGGTCGGGCGGACTGCCCACGGACGGTCTGAAGACGTACGCCGAGGAGTCCGCGCTGCGGTTCGTGCCGATCGACGCGGCGCTGGTCGCGAAGCTGCACGAGCAGGGCGGCGCCACCCGCTACTACCGCGCCACCAACATGCCGGAGTCGGCCTATCCGGGCAGCCAGCTGGGGTCGACCGTGCCGACGATGGCGGTGTCCAACCTGCTGATCACCCGCGCGGACGCGGATCCGCGGCTCACCGAGTGGCTGACCCGCATCGTCCTCAAGAGCCGCGACGGCATCGGCGCCCATGTCCACTCCGCCCAGCTGGTCGACGTGCGCACCGCCATCTACACCGATCCGCTGCGGCTGCACGAGGGCGCCCGCCGGTACTACCGGTCCGTCAAGCCCTGACCGGCCGCCTCACCGGTGGGGGCGTTCCGCGGCACGGTCACGGTCACCCGCAGCCCGTGCGGGTCGTGCCGTTCGTAGTCGATGGAACCGCCGCCCGCCGCGAGCAGCGCCCGGGAGATGGACAGGCCCAGGCCCGAGCCCTTGATGTTCTGGTGCCGCCCGCTGCGCCAGAAGCGGTCGCCCACGCGGGTCAGTTCCTCGTCGGTCAGTCCCGGGCCGTTGTCGGTGACCACGACGGTCGCGGTGGCGCCGTTGGAGGCGACGGTGACCTCGACGGTCTCTCCGGCCGGGGTGAACTTCACGGCGTTGTCGATGACCGCGTCCAGCGCGCTGGACAGCGCCACCGGGTCCGCCCAGGCGGTGGTCGGCGGGCAGTCGCCGGTCAGCGACACGTCCTTCGCGTCGGCGGAGGGTGACCAGGCCGCGACGCGCTCGGCGGCCACCGCGCCGATGTCGACGATCTGCAGGTCGGGCTGGCTGTGCTCGGCGAGCGCCAGGTCGAGCAGGTCGTCCAGGACCTGCGCCAGCCGCTTGCCCTCCGCCTGTACGGAGGCGATCTCCTCGTTGCCCTCGGGCAGCTCCAGGGCGAGCAGCTCGATGCGCAGCAGCAGCGCGGACAGGGGGTTGCGCAGCTGGTGGGAGGCGTCGGCGACGAAGGCGCGCTGCTGCTCCAGCACGTTCTCGACGTTGTCCGCCATCTCGTTGAAGGAGCGCGCGAGCCGGCGCAGCTCGGGGGGTCCGCCCGCCACCGCCACCCGGGACTTCAGCCGGCCGGTGGCGATGTCGTGGGTGGTGGCGTCCAGGACGCGCACCGGCCGCAGCACCCAGCCCGTCAGACGCAGTGCCGCTCCCACGGCCAGCAGCATGGCGGCCACCTCCCCCGCGGCGATCAGCAGCCAGCCCTGGAGGATGCGGGACCGCATCTGCCCGGTGGGCGAGTCGGTGACCACCACCGCGACGACGTCGCCGTCCCGGATGACCGGCGAGGCCACCACGAGACTGCTGCGCTGCCAGGGCCACACCTGCTCGGGGTCGTGGCTGCGGCGGCTGAGCAGCGCCTCCTCGAAGGCGTCCCGCACCTCGCCGGTGCGGGGCAGGAACCAGTCCTTCGGGGCGTGCGCCATGGGGGCGTCGCTGCGGTAGAAGACACCGGCGCGGATGCCGTAGACCTCGTAGTAGCTGCGGAGCTCGCTGCTGAGGGTCTCCCGGCGCTCGTTGACGTCACCGCCGGACGGGTCCGTGGGTTCGGTGACGAACTGGGCGAGGGCCGCGAACCGCGCGGTGTCGTCGATCCGGTCGACGACCACCTTCTGCTGCTGCGCGCCGGCCAGGCTGACGGCCAGCGGGACGCCGAGGGCGAGCAGGACGGCCGCCATCAGGACGATGAGCAGCGGCAGCAGTCGTGTGTGCACCCGGCCCCGCTACGCGGCGGGCGCGACGAGCCGGTAGCCGACGCCGCGCACGGTCTCGATCAGGGCGGGCATGCGCAGCTTGGAGCGCAGGGAGGCGACGTGCACCTCCAGGGTGCGTCCGGTCCCTTCCCAGCTGGTGCGCCACACCTCGCTGATGATCTGCTCGCGCCGGAAGACCACGCCCGGCCGCTGGGCGAGCAGCGCCAGCAGGTCGAACTCCTTGCGGGTGAGCTGGACGGGGGTGCCGTTGACGGTGACCTGCCGGGTGGGCAGCTCGATGAGCACCGCGCCCAGCCGCACCTGGGTCTCCGTGGAGCCGGTGGCCTCCTCGTGCAGCGTGCGCCGGCTGACGGCGTGGATCCGTGCGAGCAGCTCCCCGGTGTCGTACGGCTTCACCACGTAGTCGTCGGCGCCGAGGTTGAGGCCGTGGATGCGGGAACGCACGTCGGAGCGCGCGGTCACCATGATCACGGGGGTGCTGGTGCGCTTGCGGATCTTGCCGCATACCTCGTACCCGTCCTGGTCGGGGAGGCCGAGGTCGAGCAGGACGACGCCGAATCCCTCGCCCTCGGGGACGAGCGCCTGGAGCGCCTCCTCGCCGCTGCGGGCGTGCGTGACGTCGAAGCCGTGGCGGGCCAGGACGGCGGAGAGGGCCGCGGCGACGTGGTTGTCGTCCTCGACGAGCAGCAGTCTCACCAGGTCCCCCTTCGATTCGTCGGCCGTACACGTGCGGATGTCTCCATGATGGGCACGCGCGGGTGCACCTTGCAGTCACGCCGATGAGCGAGGACGACGTCAAGGGGGTTCCGGTTGCGCTTCGGTACCGGTTACCGCGCCGCAATACCCCCAGCTCGCAAGTGCTACGACAGGTGTCCGATTGCTATCGGATCGTGATGCTCAGATTCCCCTCAGATGTAATGACGCAGGTCTGAAGGGTTACTACTGTCCTCCCAAACCGAGGAGGACGGAGCCTGCTAGCGATGACCGAAGTATCGGTGGCCAAGGAAGACGCGGCCGCGACCGGCGATCTGGTCGTCCTGAAGAGCGTCAACAAGCACTTCGGCGCGTTGCACGTACTCCAGGACATCGACCTGACGATCGCCCGCGGCGAAGTCGTCGTGGTCATCGGACCCTCCGGGTCCGGAAAGTCCACCCTGTGCCGCACCATCAACCGTCTGGAGACGATCGACTCCGGCTCGATCACCATCGACGGCAAGCCCCTGCCCGACGAGGGCAAGGCGCTCGCAAGGCTCCGTGCCGACGTGGGCATGGTCTTCCAGTCCTTCAACCTCTTCGCGCACAAGACCGTGCTGGAGAACGTGACGCTGGGGCAGGTCAAGGTCCGCAAGAAGGACAAGAAGGCGGCCGAGGAGCGGGCGCGTGCCCTCCTCGACCGGGTCGGCGTGGGCGCGCAGGCCGAGAAGTACCCCGCACAGCTCTCCGGTGGTCAGCAGCAGCGCGTCGCCATCGCGCGGGCCCTGGCGATGGAACCCAAGGTCATGCTCTTCGACGAGCCGACGTCGGCTCTCGACCCCGAGATGATCAATGAGGTCCTCGAGGTCATGCAGCAGCTCGCCCGTGACGGCATGACCATGATCGTCGTCACCCACGAAATGGGGTTCGCGCGTTCCGCCGCGAACCGCGTGGTCTTCATGGCGGACGGCCGCATCGTCGAAGAGGCGACGCCGGACCAGTTCTTCAGCAATCCGCGCAGCGACCGTGCCAAGGACTTCCTCTCGAAGATCCTTCACCACTGAGGCGCAGCGCCCCTGCCGACCTGCGTCACCGGACATTGACCGGGCCGCATCACTTCACCAGTCAAAGGATGTGCACCATGAAGCTCCGCAAGGTCACCGCCGCCTCGGCCGCCGTACTCGCCCTCGCCCTGTCCGCCACCGCGTGCGGCGGCGACAACGGCGACGACAACGGATCGTCCTCCGGCGGCGACGGCAAGGGCAAGATCACGATCGGCATCAAGTTCGACCAGCCGGGCCTTGGCCAGAAGACCCCGCAGGGTTACGCGGGCTTCGACGTGGACGTCGCCACCTATGTCGCCAAGAAGCTCGGTTACAACGAGGACCAGATCGAGTGGAAGGAGTCGAAGAGCGCCGACCGCGAGACCATGCTGCAGCGCGGTGACGTCGACTTCATCGCCGCGACCTACTCGATCACCCCGGAGCGCCAGGAGAAGGTCGACTTCGCCGGCCCCTACCTGCTCGCCCACCAGGACGTGCTGCTCCGCGCCGACGACGACAAGATCAAGTCGCCGGAGGACCTCAACGACGCGAAGCTCTGCTCCGTCACCGGTTCCACCTCGGCGCAGAACGTCAAGGAGAAGCTGGCCCCCAAGGCCCAGCTGCAGAACTACCCGACCTACTCCGCCTGTCTGACCGGTCTCCAGAACGGCGCCATCGACGCGCTGACCACGGACGACTCGATCCTCGCCGGTTATGCCTCGCAGTCCCAGTTCAAGGGCAAGTTCAAGCTGGGCGGCTTCAAGATGACCAACGAGAACTACGGCATCGGTGTCAAGAAGGGCAGCGACCTCAAGGACAAGATCAACGAGGCGCTCGAAGCCATGGTCGCCGACGGTGCCTGGGACACGGCGGTCAAGGACAACTTCGGTCCGGCCAACTACAAGAACGAGCAGGCGCCGAAGATCGGCGACATCAAGAGCTGAGGCTGGGCCTGACGGGGCGCGCCGCCCTCCCGAAGGGGCGGCGCGCCGGGGCGGGCATCCCTACACGCGGAAGCGCGGGAGATTGTGTTCGACTTTCTTCAGGATTACGACCTGGCGGGAGCCGTCTGGACGACAGTGCAGCTCGCTGTGCTCTCGGCCATCGGCTCCCTGATTTGGGGCACGGCACTGGCGGCCATGCGGGTGGGCCCCGTCCCGCTGATGCGCGGCTTCGGGTCCGCCTACGTGAACATCGTGCGGAACATCCCGCTGACCGTGATCATTCTGTTCGCGTCGCTGGGCCTGAACCAGACGCTGGGCGTCGAACTCGGCGGCAACGGTGACTTCGAGACGATCAACTTCCGCCTCGCCGTCCTTGGTCTGATCCTCTACACCTCCGCCTTCGTGTGCGAGGCGCTGCGGTCCGGGATCAACACGGTGCCCGTCGGCCAGGCGGAGGCGGCCCGGGCCATCGGGCTCAGCTTCGGTCAGGTGCTGCGGCACGTGGTACTCCCTCAGGCGTTCCGGTCCTCAGTCGTTCCGCTGGCGAACGTGTTGATCGCGCTCATCAAGAACACCACCGTGGCCGCCGCGATCGGCGTCGCCGAGACGGCGCTGCTGATGAAGGAGATGATCGAGAACGAGGCGCAGCTCCTGCTGATCTCCGCGATCGTCGCCCTGGTGTTCGTGGTTCTGACCCTGCCGACCGGACTGATCCTCGGCTGGGTGGGCAAGAAGGTGGCGGTGAAGCGATGAGCTCCGTTCTCTACGACGCGCAGGGCCCTCGCGCCAAGCGGCGCAACGTCCTTTTCACGATCGTCTTCCTGATCGCCCTCGCGGCCGTCCTGTGGTGGGTGATCAACGAGCTCGTCGAGAAGGACCAGCTCGAGTGGGCCAAGTGGGAGATGTTCTTCACCGGCACCGAAGCCTGGTCGACGTACATCTGGCCGGGCCTGGAGAACACCCTCAAGGCCGCGGTCCTCGCCGTGATCATCGCGCTGCCGCTCGGCGCCGTTCTCGGTATCGCACGACTCTCGGACCACGCGTGGGTCCGTGTGCCGGCCGCGGTCGTGGTCGAGTTCTTCCGGTCCATCCCTGTGCTGGTCCTGATGATCTTCGGTCTGGCGCTGTTCTCCGAGTACACCAACGTGAGCTCTGACGACCGTCCGCTGTACGCGGTCGTCACCGGTCTGGTGCTGTACAACGCGTCGGTTCTCGCCGAGATCGTCCGGGCGGGCATCCTGTCCCTGCCCAAGGGGCAGCGCGAGAGCGCGATGGCGATCGGTATGCGCAAGAACCAGATCATGCGGCTGATCCTGCTGCCGCAGGCCGTCACCGCGATGCTGCCTGCCATCGTCAGCCAGCTCGTCGTGATCGTGAAGGACACCGCCCTGGGTGGTGCGGTCCTGACCTTCAGCGAGCTGCTCGCCTCCGCGAACACGATGAGCGCCTACTACGGCGCCAACACCATCGCCAGCTTCACCGTGGTGGCGGTGATCTTCATCGCTCTGAACTTCGCCCTGACGTCGTTCGCCAGCTGGCTGGAAGCGCGGCTGCGGCGCAGCAAGAAGAGCACGGGCGCGGTCGTCGGCGCCGGGGACGTCGACGACATCAACGCCGCGGAGGTCGGGGGCACCTTCAAGACGGGCGCCGGCCAGTGACACTCCTCTGACGTCCGGCACGACTGCGGCCCGCCGAGTCCCGGCGGGCCACAGTCGTGTCCGGTGCCAGGCCGCGCCCGCGGGACACGCGAGCCTCACACGTCGGACCCGTGTGATGAACAGTCACCCACCGGGACGACCCGCGTACCCATTTCATGATCGCCACTGTCCGTCGGTCACTTGACGCAAGCACCGGCAATGGGTTGCATACGTTCTGTGATCGTGCACCCTGCTCCATCTTCCTGTTCCGCCACGTCCTCCGGGACGTCACTCCGGGCAGGGGGCGCCGCGCCGTGGATCCGGTGATCATCGTCGGAGCGGGGCCCGTCGGGCTCACGCTGGCGCTGGCGCTGGCGCGTCAGGAAGTACCGAGCGTGGTCCTCGACGAGGGGCCGGGCAAGGACGAACCCCGCCCCGCGCGCACCGTCGTCCTGCGCGAGGACACCGCCGCGCTCATGGAGCGGCTGACCGGCATCCCCCTCGCGCACGCGGGCTTCCGTTGGGCCGGATGGCGGTCGATGCGGCGCAAGCAGGTGACGTCCGAGGTCGCCTTCGAGGACGCCGGCGCCGCTCCCCTGCACATCGCCCAGCACGTCCTGACCGGGGCACTGCGCGCCGCCCTGGACAGCGAACGGCTCGTCAGGATCGCCGCGGACAGCCGGCTGGACACCATGGAGCAGGAACGCTCCGGCATCACCGCCCACACCCGGGGCGCCACCGGCACCTGGTGGCGCGGCAGTTACCTGGTCGGCTGCGACGGCCCGCGCTCCACCGTGCGCAAGCTCCAGGACATCCGCTTCCCGGGCCGCACCGCGGTGGAACGTCACGCCGTCGCCGCCCTGCGCACCGAACTGCCCTGGCAGGACGAGGCGCTGCTGCACCGTGCGCCGCCGTGGCGCACGTCCGGTCCCTCCGCCGGGGAGATCACCGCCCGCCCGCTGCCGGACGGGGTGTGGCGGCTGGACTGGCTGCTGCCTCCGGGCAAGGACCTGGTCACCCCCGAGATGTTGCTGGCCCGCATCCGGGAGACCCTGGCCGGCTGGAACGGCGGCTCGACCCCGCCGTACGAGCTGCTGGACACCGGGGTTCACACGGTCCACCACCGGCTCGCCCGGCGCTGGCGGGCCCACCGCGTCTTCCTCGCCGGGGACGCGGCGCACCTGCTCGGCGCGCTGGGCACGCACGGGCTGGACGAGGGGCTGCGCGACGCCGACAACCTCGCCTGGAAACTGGCGCTGGCCTGGCATCACGGCCCGCACGAGGCCCTGCTCGACAGCTACCAGACCGAGCGCCGCGCGATCGTCGCCTCCCGGCTGCGCGCCGCCGACCAGGCGCTGCCGTTGTTGCGCGGCGGTGGGGGACTGCGCACCTACGTCCCCGGCTCCTCGCGCAGCCACGACACGCTCCTGATGGACGGTCACCTCGGCCGAGGCGCCCTGGGCGCGCCGGGTTCGTACGCGGACTCGCCCCTCGCGCCCGGCCGTCTGGAGGGCGCGGCGCCGGTCGCCACGGCGCCGGGAGCGACGGTGGACGACGTCCGGGTCACCGCCGAGGACGGGACCTTCGTCCAACTGCGGGACCGGCTCGGGCGGGGGGCCCTGCTGGTGGTGCTGATCGCGCCGGGCACCGGGGTGTGGGAACGCCGGCACTGGGTGTCCGCCGGCATCATGCCCCGGCTGGCGGCGGCCGTCTCCGCGCTGCCGCGCCGCGCGGAACTGCTGGTCGCCGAGAGCTATCCGGGGGCAGCCGCCCACACCGTGCTGCTCGTCCGCCCTGACGGCCACCTCGTCACCGCGCTGAACGGGGTGCGCCCGGCGGACATGTACGCGGCTGCCGAAGCGGCGCTCGGCGGCCAGGCCGCCGCGGAGCCGGGAGCCAAGGGCGCCAAGGAGGCCAAAGGCGCCCGGGGGGCCAAGGGCGCCAAGGAGGACGCGGGTGCGGGGACGCGCTGAGCCGGGGGCCGGCTGAGCACCGGGGTGCGCCGAGCGCGCCCTCAGCCGTCCCCGAGCGCCCACCCGCGTGGTCCCGCCACGCCGTCGTCCACATCGTGGCGAGGAGTTGAACCAGGTCTCGGGCGCGTGGTGTACTCCCGCTCGTGACCGACACCTGCGTGCACCTGTGGCGGAGGGTCCATATGGACCTCCTCCGCTATGCGGGCTGCGTGTGTCGCCCGTCCTGCTGATACGCGATCTCCCCTTCTTTGCGCGCGCCGCTCCGACCGTCCGCCCCGGACGCCGTCGCCGCGCGCCTTCCGCGACTTCACCTCCAGGGACGGTGCACATGTCTGTCTCCTCCCCTGCCCCGGCTCCCGTCTCCGCGCCGACGCAGGCCGACCTCCTCGACTTCGTACGGCGTACCGTCGCCGACGCCGAACTGATCGTCTCCCTTCCGCTGGATCCCGAGGGGCGCACCTGGGTGCGGCTCGGCGGGCCGGGCGGCAGCGAGGCCTGGCTGATCGGCTGGCCGCCCGGCACCGGCACGGGCTGGCACGACCACGCCGACTCGGTCGGCGCGTTCATGACGGCGTCGGGCGAGCTGAAGGAGAACTCCCTCGCCGTCCGGCTGCCCACCGACGGCTGGACGACCCTCGAACTCACGGACGGCGTGGACCGGGAGCGGCGGCTGGCGGCCGGACAGGGCCGCGCCTTCGGCCGGCATCACGTGCACGAGGTGCTGAACGAGTCGGCGGACCACCACGCGATCTCCGTGCACGCCTACTACCCGCCGCTGCCGCGGATCCGCCGCTACAGCCGCAGCGGGCCGGTGCTGCGTCTGGAGCAGGTCGAGCGCCCCGAGGACTGGCAGTGAGCGCCACGGACCCCGGGCGGGACCCCGCCGGGACGGCCGGGATCGACGAACTGCTGAAGCGGGTGCGCTCGGGCTACGTCCGGATCGAGGCCGAGCAGGCGTACGAGGCCGCCCGGTCCGGCGACGCGGTGCTCGTGGACATCCGGTACGCGGCCCTGCGGGAGCGGGACGGGCTGATCCCCGGCGCGCTGGTCGTCGAGCGCAACGAGCTGGAGTGGCGTCTGGACCCGCGCGGCAGCCACCGTCTCCCCGAGGCCACGAGTCACGACGCGCGCGTCGTTGTGGTCTGCGACGAGGGCTACGCCTCCAGTCTGGCGGCGGAGTCCCTCCACCGGCTGGGGCTGTACAGGGCCACCGATCTGGTGGGTGGCTTCCAGGCATGGCGGGTGGCGGGTCTGCCGGTGGTGCCGGCACCGGAGTAGGCGTCGGCGGACCACCTGGCCTGCGGACGCGCGCCTGCGATCCCGGTGTCCGCCTCGCGTGCGAGCCGTGTCCGCCGGTTCAGTACCCCTCGTCGCCGAGGAACTCGGTGTCCTCGCCCTCTTCCTCCAGTGCCTGGCGGACCACGCGCAGGGCGAGGCCCTGCGGGTAGCCCTTGCGGGCGAGCATCCCGGCGAGGCGGCGTATCCGCTTGTCGCGGTCGAGGCCGCGGGTGGTGCGCAGCTTGCGGGCGACCAGTTCGCGGGCGGTCTCCTCCTCCTGATCGGAGTCGAGCCGGGAGACGGCCTCGTCGATCAGCGTGGGGTCCACGCCCTTGGTGCGCAGCTCCTGCGCGAGCGCACGGCGGGCCAGCCCGCGGCCGTGGTGCCGGGAGTCCACCCAGGCGTCCGCGAAGGCGCTGTCGTTGATCAGTCCGACCTCCTCGAACCGGGACAGCACCTCCTCGGCGGCCTCGTCCGGGATCTCCCGCTTACGGAGGGCGTCGGCGAGCTGTTTCCGGGTGCGCGGGGTCCCGGTGAGCAGCCGCAGGCAGATCGCCCGCGCCCGCTCCACCGGGTCCCCCGGAGACTCCTCCCGCTCCGCCCTCGACGAGCTGGAGTCGCCCCCGTCCGCCGCGGCCGCCTCGCCGAAGGAGCGGCGTCTGCGCCCGCGTCCGCCGTGCGGCCCGCCGTCACGCGAGCCACCCGTCCGTGCCGTACGACCGCCGCGCCGCCGGCCGCCGTCGCCGGCCGGGTACGGGAGGCCGCCGGGGTCCGTGCCGTCGTCGTACGCCGTGCCACCGTTCCCGGCCGGGTCGTCGCCGTCGCCCGCGGCGCCCCTCCCTCGTGGGGCACCGGGGGCGTCGTACTCGTACTCGGCCCAGTCGGTTCGTCGGGTCACGGGTCAGCTCTTGGCCGCCGCGGCCTTGGCCTTGGAGCCCTTGGCCGCCGGGGCCGGTACCGCGGTGGCCGGCTCGGCGGGAGCGGTGCCCGCGGCGTCCGCGGCCGCTTCGGTGGCGGGCTCCTCGGGCCGCACGCCGACGCCCAGCTTCGTCAGGATCTTCTTCTCGATCTCGTTGGCGAGGTCGGGGTTGTCCTTCAGGAAGTTGCGGGCGTTCTCCTTGCCCTGGCCGAGCTGGTCGCCCTCGTACGTGTACCAGGCGCCGGCCTTGCGGACGAAGCCGTGCTCCACGCCCATGTCGATCAGACCGCCCTCGCGGCTGATGCCCTGGCCGTAGAGGATGTCGAACTCGGCCTGCTTGAAGGGCGGCGCGACCTTGTTCTTGACGACCTTGCAGCGGGTGCGGTTGCCGACCGCCTCGGTGCCGTCCTTCAGGGTCTCGATGCGGCGGATGTCGATGCGCACGGAGGCGTAGAACTTCAGCGCGCGACCACCGGTCGTGGTCTCCGGCGAGCCGAACATCACGCCGATCTTCTCGCGGAGCTGGTTGATGAAGATGGCGGTGGTCTTGGACTGGTTGAGCGCGCTGGTGATCTTCCGCAGGGCCTGGCTCATCAGACGGGCCTGGAGACCGACGTGGCTGTCACCCATCTCGCCCTCGATCTCCGCACGCGGGACGAGCGCGGCGACGGAGTCGATGACGATGAGGTCGAGGGCGCCGGAGCGGACCAGCATGTCCACGATCTCCAGGGCCTGCTCGCCGTTGTCCGGCTGGGACAGGATCAGGTTGTCGATGTCGACGCCGAGCTTCTTCGCGTACTCGGGGTCGAGGGCGTGCTCCGCGTCCACGAAGGCGACCTGGCCGCCGGCCCTCTGCGCGTTCGCCACCGCGTGCAGGGTCAGGGTCGTCTTACCGGAGGACTCCGGTCCGTAGATCTCCACCACGCGGCCGCGCGGCAGGCCGCCGACGCCGAGGGCGACGTCGAGCGCGGTCGACCCGGTCGGGATGACCTCGATGGGCTCGTTCGTCCGGTCACCCATGCGCATGACCGCGCCCTTGCCGAATTGCCGTTCAATTTGTGCGAGCGCGGCGTCGAGCGCCTTCTCGCGGTCGGTTCCTGCCATGGGTTCCACCCGATTTGCTTGAGTCGATCGCTTCACGTCAAAGACGCTAACGCCTGCCACTGACAACGCGCCCCGACGCACGTCCGGCCTGTGGATAACCCGGGCACCTACCCGTATGAACTAGGGCAGAACGCCCGGTGTCGAGCCTCACCGGCGCTTCCATAAGAATGGATGTTCGATTTTCGTGTCAAGCCGCACCGCCGGGCCCCGCGTCACTGAGCCGTGCCCGCCAGCAGCCATCGCCGCACCCGCACCTCCAGCAGCACGCGAGCGCTGCCGGGGCTCGTGGGCGCGGCCACGTCCCACCGGTACTTCTCCCTGAAGGCGGCCACGACCTCGCGGGGGAACGCGTCGAGGAGCACCGTCGCGTCCCCTTCCGCGACGACCGGGGACCGTCCGTCCTCCAAGGCCAGGGACACACGCGGCTCCGCACGGACGTTCCTGACCTTGACGGCCCTCTCGTCGGCGCCGATCCACCACCGGGAACGGCCGTAGACGAACCAGACGGGTGTGACGTGGGCCGAGCCGTCGGGACGCACGGTGCACAGCCAGACGTTCCGCTCCTCGGCCAGGCGGGTGCGGACGGCGGGACCGGGATCGTTCACAAGATCGCTCACCACGGCATCGGACCATGCGGGACGACCCGGCCGCATCGGGCAGCGCGTCGAACCATCGGCTTAGGACCCTGGCCCCCTTGTCCTCCAGATCCTGGAGAACTCAGCCCGTCACGTCCTGGCCGTCCCGCCGTCCCCGGCACCGGTCGCGCCGGTCGCACCGGAGCCGGTCGGCTCGGTACCGGTCGGTCGGGCGCCGGTCGGTCCGGTACCCGTCGGTTCGGTGCCTGCCTGATCCGGGCGCCGTTGCGCCCACAGGCCACGGACACGGTGGCCGAAGGTGCCCGCCCCGCCAGGTCCCCGGTGGCCGAGCACCCGTGGGTCGTCGGTGACGTCGTACCGCTTCACGTACGCGCCGAGGAACGCCTGCAGCGTGGCGACGGCGGGGATGGCGATCAGCGCGCCGACGGCGCCGAGCAGCGCGGTGCCCGCGACGACGGACCCGAAGGCGACCGCCGGGTGGATGTCGACGGTCCGGGCGGTCAGCTTCGGCTGCAGGACGTAGTTCTCGAACTGCTGGTAGACCACCACGAAGACCAGCACCCACACCGCGTACCAGGGCGCGACCGTGAAGGCGATCAGCATGGGCAGCGCGCCCGCCAGGTACGTGCCGATGGTCGGGATGAACTGCGAGACCAGCCCCACCCACACGGCCAGCACCGGCGCGTAGGGCACGTCGAGGAACTCGAGCAGGACGTAGTGCGCGAGACCCGAGACGAGGGCCATCAGGCCGCGCGAGTAGAGGTAGCCGCCCGTCTTGTTCACGGCGATCTCCCACGCCCGCAGCACCTCGGCCTGCCGGGCGGGCGGCAGGACGGAGCAGATGGTGCGCCGCAGCCGCGGGCCGTCGGCGGCGAAGTAGAACGAGAACAGGCCGATGGTCAGCAGCCGGAAGAGCCCGCCGAGCACCTGGGTGGACACGTCCAGCACCCCGGTGGCGCTGTTCTGCACGTAGTTGCGCAGCCAGTCGGACCGCAGCAGGCCCTCCTGGATGTCGACCCGCCGCAGCTCGGTGTGGAAGTGCGCGTTGATCCAGTTGATCACCGAGTCGAGGTACTCGGGGAAGTCCTCGACGATCTTGATGATCTGCTCCGCGAGCATGGACCCGAGGAGCGTGACGAAACCCGCCCCGACGACCAGGACGCCCATGAAGACGACGAAGGTGCCCATGCCCCGCCGCATCCCGCGCGCGGCCATCCAGCTCACCGCCGGTTCCACGGCCAGCGCCAGGAAGAACGCGATGAGGATGTTGATCAGCAGGCTGGTGAGCTGGTGGAAGGCCCAGCTGCCCAGCTGGAACACGGCGACCAGGGCGAGCGCGAGCACCATGGCGCGCGGCAGCCACCGCGGCATCCGGGCGCCCGGCGCGGGCGGGGGGTCCACCGGTGGTCCGGCGGGCGGGTGCGCGCCGGGCATGCTCGTGTGCCGGCCCGCGGGCCCGGTCTCGTCGGTGGTTGCCACGGCCCAAGTCTCGCCCACGGCCTCGGCCGCTGTCCGCTCCCAGGTGGTCTCTGTGACGATCAGCGCAGTTCTCGGGGGACGCCCATCACCGTGCAGACCACCTGCCAGACGTCCTTGGCGTCCCAGCCGGCCGCCAGCGCCTCGTGGACGGTGCGTCCGCCGAGTTCGGACATGACATGGTCACGCGCGAAGGTGTCGGCGTAGCCCGCACCGAAGTACTCCGCCATGCGCTCCCAGAAAACCGTCAACCGCATGCCCCCCAGTATCCCGCCTGCGAGGGTGGCGCAGGGCCACGGGGCCTGCGGGCCCTGCCGTGCCCCTACGGTCGGTGCCATGGCCGACATCGCAGCCGCCCCGCTCATCCTGACGTCCCCGCCGGACGGCGCGCTCGCGCGGGCGGAGCGCTTCGTCTGGCGCACCGCGCGCGTACTGGAGCAGCGCCTGTTCGCCCATCACTTCCGCGAGGGGGCCGCCGCCCCGGTGGAGACGGCTCTGGAGGCGTACCGGAACGACGACGGCGGCTACGGTCACGCGCTGGAGCCGGGGCTGCGCGGGCCGGCCAGCCTCCCCGAGCACACCGCACGCGCGCTGCGCGTCCTGGACGCCGTGGGGCGGTGCGACGCCCGTCGAGCGGAGGACGTGTGCCGCTATCTGACGTCCGTCTCGACGGCGGAGGGCGCGCTCGCGGCCGTACGTCCCGTCGGGAACGGCCGTGGGGCGGCCGGGATGCCGGACGCGCCAGGTGCGCTGTCGGCCACCGGGCCGGTGGTGGGGCTGCTGCATCGCAACGAGGTGTGGCACGCGTGGCTGTTCCGCGCGACCCACTTCTGCTGGCAGGCCGTGGAGTCGCTGGAGGCGGCACGCCCCGGGGAGGTCGAAGCCGCCGTGCTGTTCCTGGACCACGCTCCGGACCGCGCCCGCGCGGAGGCCGCCGCCGAACGGCTGGGCCGTCTCGTACGCAGGGAAGGTCTGGCGGTGCTCGACCCGGACGACCTCGACCCGGACCCGTCGGCCTCCGCCCTCGGCACGGCCCCGCCGACCGCCGACGCCGGCACGCGACGTCCATCGGCCCTCGACCCCGGCGCGCCCCGCCTCCCGCACGACTACGCGCGGACGCCGGACTCGCTCGCGCGCGCGTGGTTCACCGACGCGGAGATGGCTCGCTCCCTCGACGTCCTCGAGGCCGGCCGGCGTGAGGACGGCGGCTGGCCCGTCCGCCACCCCGCGCACTCCCCGCTCGCCCTCCTGGAGGCACGCCCCATGGCGACGATCGAGGCACTGCGCACCCTGGCCGCGTACGGCCGCCCGGTCACCTGAGGCGCACGGCCCCCGCCCCGCAAGGACCACCCGGCACCGCAGTACCCCCGTCTCACCCGCCCAGCGCCCGGACCCCGGCCGTCACCAGCACGGCCGCCGCCACCACGAGCAGGAACGGTGCCCGCAGCAGGAGCGCCACGGCGGCGGCGGCGAGGCCGGCCGCCCGCGCGTCCAGGACCAGCGTCCGGCCGTCCGCGAAGGCCTGCTGGGCCGTGAGGGCGGCGAGGAGGGCGACCGGCAGCAGCGCGGCGAGCCGCCGCACGAGGGGGCGTTCGAGGACCCCAGCGGGCACCAGCAGCCCTGCGAGCTTGACGGCGTAGCAACCGACGACGGTCAGGCCGATCGCGATCCAGATGTTCAACGGTCCTCCTCCGTCACGTCCCGCGCGTCATCGCGCGCGGCGTCCCGCGCGTCACCCCGCGCCTCTTCGCGTGTCGTGTCCCGTGCCTCATCGCGTGCGACGTCCCGTGCGTCAACGCGCGCGTCGTTCTTCCGGCCGTGCGCCCACAGGACGGCCGGTGCCGCGAGCGCGGCCACCAGGACCGGGACGCCTGCGGGCAGGACGGGCAGCAGTCCGAGCCCCAGCAGCACGGCGAGCGCGGCGACGGCCCGCTCGGTGCCGGTCCGCAGCATGGGGGCGAGCAGCGCCAGGAAGACGGCTGGGCCGGCCGCGTCCAGCCCCCACGCGTCGGTGTCCCCGATGGCCTCGGCGCCGAGTGCGCCGAGCAGCGTGGTGAGGTTCCACAGGAGGTAGAGGCTGAGCCCGGTGACCAGGAAGCCGATGCGGGCGCTGCGCCGGGTGGGCTGGGCGAGCGAGACGGCGGTGGTCTCGTCGATCACCCACTGCGCGGCGAACGGCCGCACCGCGCGGGGCAGCGCCAGCAGTTGGGAGAGCCGCAGTCCGTAGAAGGCGTTGCGCACGCCGAGGAAGAACGCGCCCGCGGCGGCCGTGACGGCTCCACCGCCCGCCGCCAGCGCTCCCACCAGCGCGAACTGGGAGGCGCCGGTGAACACCAGCAGGCTGAGCGCGCAGGTCTGCAGCAGGCTGAGCCCGCTGCCCGCCGAGGTCACTCCGAAGGCGAACCCGGAGAGTCCGACGGCGATGCCGACACCGAGGGCGTCCCGGACCACGGCGCCGTCGGGTTTCTCGCCGGGCCGGTTCCGTATGTCCGTGCGTTCTGCTGTCCGTTCCGTTGCCACGTCCCTGACGGTACGTGGGCCCCCGCGCGCGCGTCTTGTACGTTCTTGCGCTCGCGCTGGTAGGCGCCCGGGGGTACGCCGACGATGCGGCCGAAGTGCCGGTTCAAGTGCGGCTGGTCGGTGAACCCGACGGCGACGGCCGCCTGAGAGGGCGCCGTCCCCGCGTCCAGCAGGCGCCGGGCCCGCCGTACGCGCGCGTCGGTGAGCCAGGTGTGCGGGGGCATCCCGTAGGTGTCGCGGAAGGCGCGCAGCAGGGCGAAAGGGCTCGTGCCGAGGCCGGCGGCCAGCTGTTCCAGGGTGGGCGGCGCCGCCATCCGCTCCTCGAGCACCGCACGCGCGCGTGCGGCGGTCCGCGCCCCGGCCGTGCGTACCTCGCGCCGGGGCAGCGTGCCGCCGTTGAGCCGCAGCAGCCGGGTCACCACGACCCGCAGCAGGGTGTCGGCGGCGAGCGCGTTCCCCTCGTCGGTGGCCCGCAGCACCTGGTGCACCATCCGCACGGTGTACGGGTCGTCGAGAACCGGCGTGACGAAGCCCGGGGTGCCGCGCAGCGTGGTGGTCTCGGCGGCGATCGCGGCCACGACCTCCGGGGAGGGGTAGACCGCTCCGTACTGCCATCCCTCGGGCACGCCGGCCCGGCCGGTGTGCGGCGTGTCCGGGTTCACCAGGGCGAGGGCCCCGGCGCCCGCGTACTGGTCACCGCCGCCGTGGTGGAAGACCTCGACACCGTCGGCGATCGCGGCGATCACGAAGTTCTCGTGGGTGTGCCGGACGAACGACTTGCGGATGTACCGGGCACGCAGCAGGTCGACACCGGGCAGTTCCTCGTACTGCCAGTGCCGTGCCCGCTCCCGGCGCGCTTCCGTCATACCGTCATTGTCACGCGCCCCGGCCCGTCCCCGGATCACCCCGATTGTCAGTGCCGGGGTGCACGATGGACCCATGGTCAGCGATCCGCGCCGAGCCCTGGACGGCTTCTCCCCCGCGACCCGTGGCTGGTTCACGGGGGCCTTCTCCGCGCCCACCGCCGCTCAGGCCGGTGCCTGGCAGGCCATCGGTGCGGGCTCGGACGTGCTGGTCGTGGCCCCCACCGGCTCCGGGAAGACCCTGGCCGCCTTCCTCGCCGCCCTGGACCAACTGGCCTCGACCCCGCCGCCCGCCGACCCGAAGAAGCGCTGCCGTGTCCTGTACGTCTCCCCGCTGAAGGCCCTGGCCGTCGACGTCGAGCGGAACCTGCGCAGTCCGCTGACCGGCATCCGCCAGGAGTCCGTGCGCCTGGGGCTGCCCGAGCCCGAGGTGAAGGTCGGCATCCGCTCAGGTGACACGCCGCCCGCCGAGCGCCGCGCCCTCGCCACCCGCCCGCCGGACATCCTGATCACCACGCCCGAGTCGCTGTTCCTGATGCTGACGTCCGCCACCCGCGACGCGCTGGCCGGTGTGGAGACGGTGATCCTCGACGAGGTGCACGCGGTGGCGGGCACCAAGCGCGGCGCGCATCTCGCGCTGTCCCTGGAGCGGCTGGACGAGCTGCTGCCGCGGCCGGCCCGCCGCATCGGACTGTCGGCGACGGTGCGTCCCGTGGACGAGGTCGCCCGGTTCCTGTCGCCGCGCCGCAAGACGGAGATCGTGCAGCCGGAGTCGGGCAAGGAGTTCGACCTGTCCGTGGTGGTGCCGGTGGAGGACCTGGGCGAGCTGGGCGGCTCCCCGGTCGCCGACGGCTCCGAGGGAGCGGAGCGCCCGTCGATCTGGCCGCATGTCGAGGAGCGGATCACCGACCTGGTGCAGGGCCACCGCTCGACCATCGTGTTCGCGAACTCCCGCCGCCTGGCGGAGCGCCTGTGCAACCGGCTCAACGAGATCGCCTACGAGCGGGCCACCGGCGAGCCGCTGGACGAGCACCACTCCCCCGCCGAGCTGATGGGCGGTTCCGGGGCGGCGCAGGGCGCGCCCGCGGTCATCGCGCGTGCGCACCACGGCTCGGTGTCCAAGGAGCAGCGCGCCCAGGTGGAGGAGGACCTCAAGGCGGGCCGGCTGCCCGCGGTGGTCGCCACCTCCAGCCTGGAGCTGGGCATCGACATGGGCGCCGTCGACCTGGTGGTCCAGGTCGAGTCACCGCCGTCGGTCGCCTCCGGACTCCAGCGGGTGGGCCGCGCGGGGCACCAGGTGGGCGCGGTCTCGACGGGCGTGGTGTTCCCCAAGTACCGGGGCGACCTGGTGCAGGCCGCCGTCGTCACGGAGCGCATGCGCACGGGCGCGATCGAGTCCCTGCGCGTGCCGTCGAACCCGCTGGACGTCCTGGCCCAGCAGCTCGTGGCGATGACGGCGATGGACGCCTGGCAGTTCGACGACCTGCTGGCGATGGTGCGCCGTGCGGCCCCGTTCGCCGCACTGCCCGAGTCGGCGTTCACGTCGGTGCTGGACATGCTCGCCGGCCGGTATCCGTCGGACGCGTTCGCGGAGCTGCGCCCGCGCGTGGTGTGGGACCGGGTCACCGGTGAGATCACCGGACGCCCCGGCGCCCAGCGCCTGGCCGTGACCTCGGGCGGCACCATCCCCGACCGGGGTCTCTTCGGGGTGTTCCTGGCGGGTGCCGACCCCAAGAAGGGCGGGGGCCGGGTCGGTGAGCTGGACGAGGAGATGGTTTACGAGTCCCGCGTGGGCGACGTCTTCACGCTCGGCACCAGCTCGTGGCGCATCGAGGACATCACGCGCGACCGCGTCCTGGTGTCGCCCGCGCCGGGTGTGCCGGGGCGGCTGCCGTTCTGGAAGGGCGACCAGCTGGGCCGGCCGCTGGAGCTGGGCCGGGCCGTGGGCGCCTTCCTGCGCGAGGTGGGGTCGCTGTCCGACGAGGACGCCCGGCTGAGGCTGCTGGCCGCGGGGCTGGACGCCTGGGCCGCGGACAACGTGCTGTCGTACCTCGCCGAGCAGCGTGAGGCCTGCGGTCACGTCCCGGACGACCGCACCATCGTGGTCGAGCGCTTCCGGGACGAGCTGGGCGACTGGCGGGTCGTCGTGCACTCCCCGTTCGGCGCCCAGGTGCACGCGCCCTGGGCGCTCGCGCTCGGTGCCCGCCTCTCCGAGCGGTACGGCATGGACGCGCAGGTGATGCACGCCGACGACGGCATCGTGCTGCGGCTCCCGGACGCCGACCTGATGGGCCTGGACCTGCTCGACCAGGAGCCGATGAAGGCAGGCTCCGCCTACGACGCGGACCAGGCCCCGGTGGGCGCCTCCGACGTCGTCTTCGACAAGGGCGAGGTCGATCAGGTCGTCACCGACCAGGTCGGCGGCTCGGCCTTGTTCGCCTCCCGGTTCCGCGAGTGTGCCGCCCGCGCGCTGCTGCTGCCCCGCCGCAACCCGGGCCGGCGCACCCCGCTGTGGCAGCAGCGCCAGCGCGCCTCCCAACTGCTCCAGGTGGCAGGCGAGTTCGGTTCGTTCCCGATCGTGCTGGAGGCGGTCCGCGAGTGCCTCCAGGACGTCTTCGACGTCCCAGGCCTGGTCGAGCTGATGGGCGACGTGGAAGCGCGGAAGGTGCGCCTGGTCGAGGTCACCACCCCGGAGCCGTCCCCCTTCGCCCGCTCCCTGCTGTTCGGCTACGTCGCCCAGTTCCTGTACGAGGGTGACTCCCCGCTCGCCGAGCGGCGGGCCGCCGCCCTGTCGCTCGACTCCCGCCTGCTCGCCGAACTGCTCGGCCAGGCGGAGCTGCGTGAGCTGCTCGACGCCGAGGTGCTCACCGAGCTGGAGCGTGAACTGCAGTGGCTCACCGAGGACCGGCGCGCCAAGGACGCGGAGAGCGTCGCCGACCTGCTGCGGATGCTCGGCCCGCTCACGGACGCCGAACTCGCCGAGCGGGGCGCCGAACCCCAGTGGGCCCAGGACCTGGCCTCCGCGCGGCGCGCCATCCGGGTGCGCGTCGCCGGCGAGAACCACTGGGCGGCCGTCGAGGACGCGGGCCGGCTGCGGGACGCGCTGGGCACGGCGCTGCCGGTCGGTGTGCCCGAGGCGTTCACCGAACCCGTCAAGGACCCCCTGGGTGACCTTCTCGCGCGGTTCGCGCGCACCCACGGCCCGTTCACGTCGGCGACGGCGGCGGCCCGCTTCGGCCTGGGTGTGGCGGTCACCGAGGGTGCGCTGCAGCGGCTGTCGGCGGCGGGCCGGGTGGTGCAGGGCGAGTTCCACCCGGCCGGCATCGGCCAGGAGTGGTGCGACGCGGCGGTGCTGCGCCGGCTGCGCCGCCGCTCCCTGGCCGCACTGCGGCACGAGCTGGAGCCGGTGTCCCCGCCCGCGCTGGCCCAGTTCCTCCCCCAGTGGCAGCACATCGGCAAGGGCCACTCCCTGCGGGGCATCGACGGACTCCTGCGCGCCGTCGAGCAGTTGCAGGGTGCTTCCGTGCCCGCCTCCGCCCTGGAGAAGCTGGTCCTGCCGTCGCGGGTGGCGGGCTACGGCCCGGCCATGCTCGACGAACTCACGGCGGCCGGAGAGGTGGTCTGGGCGGGCGCCGGTTCGCTGCCGGGCAAGGACGGCTGGGTCTCCCTGTACCTGGCGGACGCGGCTCCTCTGCTGCTCCCTCCCCCGCATCCGCTGGAGACGACCGCGCTGCACGACTCGGTGCTGGCCGCCCTGTCCGGCGGTTACGGCCTGTTCTTCCGCCAGATCGCCGACCAGGTCCGTGCCACCACCCATCCCGAGGCCGGCGACCCGCAGCTGGCCGACGCCCTGTGGGACCTTGCCTGGTCCGGTCGGCTGACCAACGACACGCTCAACCCCATGCGCGCCCTGCTCGGCTCCGGCCGGACCGCCGGCTCCACGGCCCACCGGTCCAAGCGCGCGGTGCCTCGCGGGCGCTACGGCTCGCTCACGGCGGCGGCCCGCGGTGCCTCCCGCACCGGACCGCCCACCGTCGCCGGCCGCTGGTCCCTGCTGCCCGACCGGGACGGCGACACCACGGTCCGCGCCCACGCCCTGGCCCGCACCCTGCTCGACCGGCACGGCGTGGTGACCCGGGGTGCCGTCTCCGCGGAGGGCGTCGAGGGCGGCTTCTCGGCGGTCTACCGGGTGCTGTCCGCCTTCGAGGAGACGGGCCAGGCCCGGCGCGGCTATGTGGTGGAGGGCCTGGGCGCCGCCCAGTTCGCGATGGACGGTGCCGTGGACCGCCTCCGCGCGGCGGCCAACGCCCGGGAGCGCGGCGAGGGACGTACGGCACCGGACGCGCCCGCTCCGTTCGGCACGGAGTCCGACCCCTACGGGATCGGGCCGGGTCAGGGCGACGCGCCCTACCTCCCCTCGCGTCCCGGTGAGTACGTATCGCCGCGCGACATCGCCGCCCAGGGCTCGCAGCCCTGGCAGAACGGGCGCGGCCCGTCGTACGACCCGTTCGCCGGCCGCCGTACGGGACCCGACCACACCTCCCGGGCGGTCGTCCTCGCCGCCGCCGACCCGGCCAACGCCTACGGGGCCGCCCTGGGCTGGCCTGAGCCGCCCACCGGTGCCGGGCACAAGCCCGGCCGCAAGGCGGGATCCCTGGTGGTGCTGGTGGACGGTGAGCTGACGCTGTACATGGAGCGGGGTGGCAAGACCCTGCTGGCCTGGCCGGCCGACACGGACGCCGAGCCGGCCGACGACCCGCGTCTCCCGCTCGCCGCCGAGGCGCTGGCCGGCGCCGCCCGAGCGGGCTCCCTCGGCACGGTCACGGTGGAGCGCGTCAACGGCACCTCGGCCCTGACGTCGCCGCTGGGCGTCCTGTTGGAGACCGCGGGCTTCGTCGCCACGCCCAGAGGGCTGCGCCTGCGCGCCTGACCTCGCCCGACCGGAGGCGGCCCCGCCGTGTCACCCTTGACGCATGCCCGAAGGAGACACGGTCTGGCAGGCCGCGCGACGGCTGCACGAGGCCCTCGCGGACAGAGTGCTGGTCCGCAGCGACCTGCGGGTGCCCCGGTTCGCCACGTCGGACCTCACCGGCCGCTCGGTGCGGGACGTCACCGCGCGCGGCAAGCATCTGCTGACCCGCATCGAGGGCGGCCTGACCCTGCACTCGCATCTGCGGATGGACGGCTCCTGGCGGATCTTCGCGCCCGGGCAGCGCTGGAACGGCGGTCCGCCGCACCAGATCCGCGCCGTCCTCGCCAACACCGAACGCACCGCCGTCGGCTACCGGCTCCCGGTGCTGGAGCTGATTCGCACCGAGGACGAGGAGCGCGCCGTCGGCCACCTCGGCCCCGACCTGCTGGGCCCCGACTGGGATCCCGCCCTCGCGCTCGCCAACCTCAAGCAGGCCCCCGACCGCGAACTCGGCGAGGCCCTGCTGGACCAGCGCAACCTCGCGGGCATCGGCAACGTGTTCAAGAGCGAGCTGTGCTTCCTGCTCAACGTCACCCCCTGGCTCCCCGTCGGTGACCTGCCCGCCGACCGGATGACGAGCCTGCCCGAACTCGCCAGGAAGCTGCTGGAGTTCAACCGCGAGCGCCCCGTCCGCAACACCACGGGACGGCGCGGCCAGGACCTCTACGTGTACGGCCGCGCCCGCCGCCCCTGCCTGCGCTGCGGCACACCGATCCGGCTGGCCGAGCAGGGCGACGGCTCCCGCGAGCGCCCCACGTACTGGTGCCCCACGTGCCAGCCCGGCCCGGCTCCCGCCCGCACACCGCGCGCCCGCCAGAACCCGGCCCACTGACCGGAACCCGGAAGATCGACGGCACCGTGCCCGGGGATCAGCAACCCTCATAGCGGGTCGTCGCCCCGCCCTGAACGGCATCAACACCTCACGCCGGGCCACCACCGCACCTCACACGGCATCAACACCTCACGCCGGGCCACCACCCCACCCCGCACGACAACAACCCCTCACGCCGGATCGCCGCCCCGCCCCGCACGCCAGGCCCGCCGCCACCGCCCCGCCGCGAGCGCGCCCTCGGCCCGCGCCTTGGGCAGGCAGTGCACCGGAAGCACGCTGAGGCCCCACGCGCCGGCCGCGACCGCGCCCTCCAGCGCTCCGGCGTCGGGGTCCAGCAGCAGACGTGCCGCCGCCCACCACCACAGGACGGTGAAGCCGACGGCGGCACACCGCCACGCGCCCCGCACGGGGGTCGTCCGGAGGCCCTGCGGCCTCGTCACCCGTTCGCGGCCTGGAACATCCAGTGGTGCTTCTCGAGGTCCGCGGTGATGGTGATGAAGATGTCCTGGGTGACCGGGTCGGGCTCATCGGTGGCCGCGATCCGCTCCCGCATCCGGGTGATCACCGCGCCGAGCGCGTCCACCAGCGCGCCCACCGCGGCCGCGTCGTCGACCCAGCCCTCGGGCGTGACACCGATCCCGCTGCCGACGGCCACCGTGGCGGCCCGCCCGTCCGGCGAGACGCCCAGCGCCGCGGCGCGCTCGGCCACGGTGTCGGAGTGCCCTCGGGCGACGGCCACCACTTCGTCGAGCTGGAGATGGACGGAGCGGAAGCGCGGCCCGACCACGTTCCAGTGGATCTGCTTGGCGACCAGGGAAAGGTCCACGAGATCGACCAGGGCGCCCTGCAGTGCCTCCGAAACGGTCTTCAGGTTCTCGTCGGACAACGGGCTCTTCACGACGTACATCCGCACCTCCGTGGCTGACCCCCCGCCTCGTCTCCACGATGACGGCCCGGCGCCGCCCCGGCAAACGCAGCCTCGGCTCCGGCCCCACGGACCAATGGCCCAGGCAATGCGAAAACCCCGGCGGCACCCCTCCGGGATCTTCCGGAGGAGCCCTCACCGGGGCATCTCACACCTTCACACCGCGCAGGGCGCCGGACACCGGGCTCAGGCGGCGACGACGTCCACCGCCTCGGCGGGCGCCTTGATGGTGACCCGTTCCGGTGGCACGCCGGTCACCGACACGGACCCCAGCATCGGTCGAACCGGCGTGGGTACGGGCTCGCTGGGGGTCGCTGCAGCAGACTGGGCCAGCTCGGCGAGGGCGAGCTCGTCGCTCACTTCCCGCATGAGCTCGGACATCCGTACGTCCAACGCGTCGCAGATCGCGGAGAGCAGCTCGGAGGAAGCCTCCTTCTGCCCCCGCTCCACCTCGGAGAGATAGCCGAGTGAGACTCGGGCGGACGAGGAGACTTCGCGCAGAGTACGGCCCTGGCGCTGGCGCTGCCGACGCAGCACGTCACCCAGCAGGCGACGGAGCAGAATCATCGGTGGCTCCCTCCTCGGACCGCGTAGCCGCATCCTTCTCGCCCCACCGTACCGCCTCGCGCCGCGGCCGTGCGGGGAGCGATGTCGTGTTCACTCTGGGCTGCAAACATCAAAACCCCCCGTTCCGTTCCGTATCCTGTGCCCGCTCATTCCCGGTCTGTTCGCCCGCCAGCTCCGCCAGGAGCAGTGCGAGTACGCTCCGTACACTCTCCATACGAATTTCCGCGCGGTCGCCGTTCAACCGCAGCTGGCGCACTTTTCCGCCAGAGGCGGAACCGGCGCCCTCCGCGAAGGGTCCGTCGACGGCCACGTACACCGTGCCGACGTCCTGTCCGTCCTGGGGGTCCGGGCCGGCCACCCCGGTGGTGGCCAGACCCCAGTCGGCACCGAGCGCCTTGCGCACGCCGGCCGCCATTTGGGCCGCCACCTGCGGATCCACCGCCCCGCGCTGGTCCAGCAGAGTGGCGTCGACCCCCAGCAGCCGGTGCTTCAGGTCGGTGGCGTAGGCCGTGACCGAGCCGCGGAAGACCTTGGACGCCCCGGGGACAGAGGTGATCTCCGCCGCCACCAGACCACCGGTCAGCGACTCGGCGACCGCGAGCGTCCCGCCGTTCACGGTGAGTAGTCGCACCACCTCGGTGGCCCTTAAACTCACGCTTCCGTCTCCTCCAACGCCGCCTTGCGCTCGGCGATTCCCTGCCTGCGGAGCACAATGGCCTGTTTCACGTAGTCGAGCCCGGTCGCCACGGTCAGCACCACCGCCGCGGCCATCACCCACCAGCGCAGCGTCGCCAGCCACCCGGTCAGCGCGAGCACGTACATGCCGACGGCCACGCCCTGGGTGAGGGTCTTCAGCTTGCCGCCGCGGCTGGCCGGGATCACCCCGTAGCGAATGACCAGAAAACGCAGCAGGGTGATGCCGAGTTCCCGGCCGAGGATCACGCCTGTGACCCACCACGGCAGGTCGCCGAGGGCCGACAGGCAGATCAGCGCGGCGCCCATGATGGCCTTGTCGGCGATGGGGTCGGCGATCTTGCCGAAGTCGGTGACCAGGTTGTAGGTGCGTGCCAGATGGCCGTCGAACAGGTCGGTGATCATGGCGACGGCGAAGGCCGCCCAGGCGAACGAGCGCCACGCGGGGTCGTAACCGCCGTCGGCGAGCATCAACATGACGAACGCCGGCACGAGCAGCAGCCGCAGCATGGTCAGCAGGTTGGCGATGTTCCAGACGCTGGCCTGGTCGACGGCCGCCGCCGCGATCTTGCCGCCGCGGTGTGCCCTGGTGGAGCCGCCCTGCGCGTCGCCGGTGTCGGGCGACGACGAGGCGGCCGGAGCCTTCACGCCGTCCTGCGGCCGGGCGTCCGCCGGAGCGGCGCCGACGGCGTCACGCCGTGCCGGTCCGTCACCGGACGCGCCCGGAGCCGTGTCCCTGGCCTCCCGCGCGAGCGCGCGGCCGGACGCCGGTGTGATGCCGCCGGACGCGGGGCCCTTCGCCCTCCTCGCGCCCGAGGGGCCACCTGCCGCCGATGCCGGGACACCCGTCATCTGCCCGCCTCCTCACTGCGCGCGGGCGAGCCCTGGAAGAGCGGCTCGGCCACCAGGTCGACACCTTCCGTGCCGACCACCTTCGCCTCGACCATACGGCCGACGCTCAGTCCCTCGCCGCTCGTGAGGAGCACCTGGCCGTCCGTCTCGGGAGCCTGGTGCTCGGCCCTGCCGTACACGCCCTCCTCCTCGTCGACGGACTCGACCAGGACGTGCACGGTCTCGCCGACCCGCTCCTCGGCACGCTGCGAGACGAGTTCCTCGGCCAGCCGGGAGACCCGGGCCAGCCGTTCGGCCACCTCGTCCTCCTCCAGCTTGCCCTCGTAGCCGGCCGCCTCGGTGCCCTCCTCGTCGGAGTAACCGAACACACCGATGGCGTCCAGCCGGGCGTGGTTGAGGAACCGCTCCAGCTCGGCGAGGTCGGACGCGGACTCGCCGGGGAAGCCGACGATGAAGTTGGAGCGCACGCCGGCCTGGGGCGCCTTGCTCCGGATGGTGTCGAGCAGTTCCAGGAAGCGGTCGGTGTCGCCGAAGCGGCGCATGGCGCGCAGCACGTCGGGCGCCGAGTGCTGGAAGGACAGGTCGAAGTACGGGGCGATCTTCGGCGTGGAGGTCAGCACGTCGATCAGGCCGGGCCGCATCTCGGCCGGCTGGAGGTAGCTGACGCGTACCCGCTCCAGGCCGTCGACCTCGGCGAGTTCGGGCAGCAGGGACTCCAGCAGGCGGATGTCGCCGAGGTCCTTGCCGTAGGAGGTGTTGTTCTCGGAGACCAGCATGATCTCCTTCACGCCCTGCTCGGCCAGCCAGCGCGTCTCGTTGAGCACGTCGCTGGGGCGGCGGGAGATGAAGGAGCCGCGGAAGGACGGGATGGCGCAGAAGGAGCAGCGCCGGTCGCAGCCGGAGGCCAGCTTCACGGAGGCGACGGGGGAGCCGTCGAGCCGCCGGCGCAGGGGGGCGCGGGGGCCGGAGGCCGGGGCGAGGCCGTCGGGCAGGTCGGCCGGGCCGTGGCCGGGGAGCGCGACGTCCGCGGCGGACTCCTGCCGCTCGGCGGGGCTGATCGGGAGCAGCTTGCGCCGGTCGCGCGGGGTGTGCGGGGCGTGGATGCCGCCGTTCAGGATGGTCTGCAGGCGGTCGGAGATGTCCGCGTAGTCGTCGAAGCCGAGCACGCCGTCGGCCTCGGGGAGGGCGTCGGCGAGCTCCTTGCCGTACCGCTCGGCCATGCAGCCGACCGCGACGACGGCCTGGGTTCTCCCGTGTCCCTTGAGGTCGTTGGCCTCCAGGAGGGCGTCCACGGAGTCCTTCTTGGCGGCTTCGACGAAGCCGCAGGTGTTGACGACGGCGACGTCGGCGTCCTCGGCGTCGTCCACGAGCTGCCAGCCGTCCGCCTCCAAACGGCCTGCGAGCTCCTCCGAGTCCACCTCGTTACGGGCGCAGCCAAGGGTGACCAGTGCGACGGTACGGCGTTCAGGCATGGGCTCAAGACTACTTCGTCCCGGCGAGGGCCCATGTCGACGGGGTTGGCCGGACTCGGCCGACCCCGTCGTGGGCGCGTCCGCGGGCGCGGGTCATCCGGCCTGCGGGTCGCCCTTGGTGTAGGTGAGGCGCTCCACGGCGCCCGGCTGCCAGTCGTCCTCGATCTTCTCGCCGTTGACGAACAGGTCGAGGGCCCCGGCGTCGCCGAGCACCAGGTCGATCTTCGTGCTGTCCTGGAAGGTCTTGTCCTCGCCCTGCTTGAGCAGTTCGGCGAAGAGCACCTTGCCGTTGTGGTCCTTGGCGGAGATCCAGCTCGGCCCGTCGGCGGCGACGACCTTGACGGTCACCTTGTCCTGCGGGGCGGCGGCGATGGCGCTGTCCGACGGGTCCGGCGCGGGCACGACGGGCTTCGCGGTCTTGGTGGTGGGGCTGGGCGTGGGCGACGCGGTGGGATCGGTGTCACCGGCGACGTCGGTCTTGCCGCCGTCGTCGCCGTTGACCATGGTGAAGCCGACGAATCCGATGACGACCACGATCGCGGCGACCATGGCGGCGGTCCAGTTGGGTCCGCGCCGCTCGGGGCGGATGCGCTCCGCCTCGAAGAGGGGCGCGGCCGGGGTCGGTGCCGGGCGGCCGCCGCCGTGCTCGGCCTCGTACTGGGCGAGCAGCGGGGCGGGGTCGAGCCGCACGGCCTTGGCCAGCGTGCGGATGTGCCCGCGCGCGTACACGTCGCCGCCGCAGGGCTCGAAGTCGTCCCGCTCGATGGCGTGCACGATGGCGATCCGGACGCGGGTGGCGGTACTGACGTCGTCGACGGTGAGACCGGCGGCGACGCGCGCCTGCTGCAGCGCGCGGCCGACGGAGACGGAAGGGCGGGCTTCCTCGGAAACGTCTTCGAACGGACGCTCGTCTTCAGGGGAGTTGCCGTTGGACACGGGGGCGCCTTTCGAGCGTGTAGCCGCCTGTGCTGGAGGTTCAGTCTAGGTGGGGTACGAAGGGGTGGGGCAACCGGGCGTTCGTACTTTGTACGCCATCGGAATGGCCCGACATTCCGATGGTCGGCCTGCTGTCTGACACTTCGCTCAACTTGACGTGCGCCGACGGGAAACGGTTGCCCGTTGATCCCTTACGGAAGGGTCACGATCCTCCGTCCGGACGCCCCGACGCGACAACCGTGTCCCTTCCGCCTACCCTTCAGACTCCCCGCGGATCAGCGCGAGCACGCCGTCCAGCTCGTCGGGTTTCACGAGAACGTCACGAGCCTTGGATCCCTCGCTCGGTCCGACGATGTTGCGGGACTCCATGAGGTCCATCAGCCGGCCCGCCTTCGCGAAGCCGACGCGCAGCTTGCGCTGGAGCATCGACGTGGACCCGAACTGGGTGGAGACGACCAGCTCGGCGGCCTGGCACAGCAGGTCGAGGTCGTCGCCGATGTCCTCGTCGATCTCCTTCTTCTGCTTGGTCCCGACGACGACGTCCTCCCGGAAGACGGGCGCCATCTGGTCCTTGCAGTGCTGGACGACGGCCGCGACCTCCTCCTCGGTCACGAACGCGCCCTGCAGACGCGTGGGCTTGTTCGCGCCCATCGGCAGGAACAGCCCGTCGCCCTTGCCGATCAGCTTCTCGGCGCCGGCCTGGTCGAGGATGACCCGCGAGTCGGCGAGCGAGGAGGTGGCGAACGCCAGCCGGGACGGCACGTTGGCCTTGATCAGGCCCGTGACGACGTCGACGGAGGGCCGCTGGGTGGCCAGCACCAGGTGGATGCCGGCGGCCCGCGCGAGCTGCGTGATGCGCACGATGGCGTCCTCGACGTCGCGCGGGGCGACCATCATCAGGTCCGCCAGCTCGTCCACGATCACCAGCAGGTACGGGTACGGCTGGAGCTCGCGCTCGCTCCCCTCGGGCGGCTTGACCTTGCCCTCGCGCACCGCTCGGTTGAAGTCGTCGATGTGCCGGAAGCCGTAGGCGGCCAGGTCGTCGTAGCGCAGGTCCATCTCGCGCACGACCCACTGCAGCGCCTCGGCGGCCCGCTTGGGGTTGGTGATGATCGGCGTGATCAGGTGCGGGATGCCCTCGTACGCCGTCAGCTCCACGCGCTTGGGGTCGACCAGGATCATCCGGACGTCCTCGGGGGTCGCCCGCATCATGATCGAGGTGATCAGGCAGTTGATGCAGGACGACTTTCCGGAGCCGGTGGCGCCGGCCACCAGCATGTGCGGCATCTTCGCCAGCGAGTCCATGACGTAGCCGCCCTCGACGTCCTTGCCGAAGGCGACCAGCATCGGGTCGTCGTCCTCCGCGGACTCCGCGAGCCGCAGCACGTCACCGAGGTTGACCATCTCCCGGTCGGTGTTGGGGATCTCGATGCCGACCGCGGACTTGCCGGGGATCGGGCTGATGATCCGCACGTCCGGGCTGGCGACGGCGTACGCGATGTTCTTGGTGAGGGCGGTGACCCGCTCCACCTTCACGGCCGGGCCGAGCTCGACCACGTACCGGGTGACCGTCGGGCCGCGGGTGAAGCCGGTGACGGCGGCGTCCACCTTGAACTCCGTGAAGACCTTCCGCAGCGCGTCCACTATGGCGTCGTTGGCCGCGCTGCGCGCCTTGCCGGGACCGCCCCGCCGCAGCAGGTCGAGGGAGGGCAGGGAGTAGGTGATGTCGCCGGAGAGCTGCAGCTGCTCCGCGCGCGGCGGCAGGTCGCGCGGCTCGCGGGGCGGCGCCTTGGTCATGTCGAGCACGCCCGCGGGCGGCCGCTCCTGCTGCGCCGTGTCCTGCGCGGGGGCGTGCTTGCGGGTCCTGCCCGACGTGAGCTCTTCCTGCTGCGGGCGGGCGGCCGGGACCGGCGTCGGCGTGGTCGGCTCGTGGTCGCCGGTGCTCACGCCCTGGGTGAGGTCGGCGACGACCGGCGAGGGCGGCATGCCGTGCAGTACGGCGCCGTCGAGCGCGGCGGCAGCGGCGGCGGCCACGTCCACGGCGTCCATGGCGCGGTGGGCGTCGGGCTGCGGCACCGCCGACCTGCGGGGGCGGCCCCGGCGCCGGGACGGCGCCTCCTGCTCCGCCTGGTCGGCGTCGTCGTCCTGCGGCGCCGGGCGGCGCCTGGGGCGGCCCTCGGGCAGCGCCTCGCGCCACTGCTGCTCGTAGCGCTCGTCGTCCGCGCCGAACTCCTCGGGCCCGGCTTCGTGGACGAGGCCCAGCCGCTCACCGAGCAGGCGCAGCCGCTGAGGGATCGCGTTGACCGGGGTGGCCGTGACCACCAGCAGGCCGAAAACCGTCAGCAGCACCAGCAGCGGCACGGCCAGGACGTCGGTCATGGTGGACGACAGCGGCGCGGCCGCACTCCAGCCGATCAGGCCGCCAGCGTCTCTTATGGCCTGCATGCCCTCGCTGCGCGGGGGCGATCCGCAGGCGATGTGGATCTGGCCCAGGATGCCGATGACGAGCGCCGACAGGCCGATGACGATCCGCCCGTTGGCCTCCGGCTTCTCCGGGTGCCGGATGAACCGTACGGCGACGACGGCGACGAGGATCGGCACCAGCAGGTCGAGCCGCCCGAAGGCACCGGTGACCAGGATCTCCACCAGGTCGCCGACGGGACCCTCGAGGTCGGCCCAGGTGCCGGCGGCGACGATCAGCGCGATGCCGAGCAGCAGCAGCGCGACGCCGTCCTTGCGGTGGGCCGGGTCCAGGTTCTTGGCGCCCTGCCCTATTCCGCGGAACACGGCACCGACGGCGTGGGCCAGCCCCAGCCACAGGGCGCGGACCAGCCGGTAGACGGCACTGGTCGGGTTCGGGGCCGGCGCGGGGGCCGGCTTCTTCGCCGGGGCCTTCCTGGCGGGTGCCTTCTTCGCCGGGGCCTTCCTGGCGACGGCCTTCTTCGCCGGAGCCTTCGCGGAAGCGGCCGCCTTCTTCGCGGGCGGCTTCTTGGCTGCGGAGGGACGTGAGGCCATGGTGTGAGGTTACCGGGGGAGACGGCGAGTGACACGCGTGACGGATGCTTCACCCGTTCGTGTCGCACCTGTCGAGGCGCGAAAGTGACGCACGGCGTCGTGCGCGGAGCGAGTTGATGCCCCCTCAGCGCCGGCCGGCGCCTCAAGGGAGCGCAAGGCCCGCGTCTGCGAGGTCAGTTCTGCGACGACACCGACGACGTGCTGCCGGTTCCGGGCTCCAGGGCGTCCAGCGCCCGCCGCAACCCGGTGAGCTTGCGCTCCAGATGGGCCGCCGTGGCGACCGCGGCCGCGTCGGTCGACTCGTCGTTCAGCTGCTTGGTGAGCGCCTCGGCCTGCTCCTCGACGGCCGCCAGCCGCGCCGAGAGCTCGGCGAGCAGGCCCGCCGAGTCCTTCGACTCACCGGCGTCCTTCTCGCTGCCCTCGAGCTGGAGCCGCAGCAGCGACGCCTGCTCCCGCAGCTGGCAGTTCTTCATGTACAGCTCGACGAAGACCGAGACCTTCGCGCGCAGCACCCACGGGTCGAACGGCTTGGAGATGTAGTCCACCGCACCGGCCGCGTACCCCCGGAAGGTGTGATGCGGGCCGTGGTTGATCGCGGTGAGGAAGATGATCGGGATGTCCCGGGTCCGCTCCCGCCGCTTGATGTGGGCGGCGGTCTCGAAGCCGTCCATGCCCGGCATCTGGACGTCCAGCAGAATGACCGCGAAATCATCCGTGAGCAGTGCTTTGAGCGCTTCCTCCCCGGACGATGCCCGCACCAGCGTCTGATCGAGCGCCGAGAGGATCGCCTCCAGCGCCAGCAGATTCTCCGGCCGGTCATCGACCAGGAGGATCTTGGCCTTCTGCACCATGGCCCGCCCTCCTCGCCCCGGCTTGGGGCCCTCCCTGTCCGCAGGACCTGGGGAAGCACCTCGGGATGCCTCTCCTGGGGACGACTCCCTTGCGCCGCCCGTCCTTGTGCCGGTCATCGTAGCCGCACCCCGCCCGTCGCCACACCCTGTCACCGCGATGTCACTGTGCACGTAGCAGAAACGCGGCAGGAGACCAGAAGGTTCCCCGGATCCCGCCCTTCTACACGACTTCGCGCACACCACGTGGACAACTCCGCGCGCACGAGGAAGCTTCCCCCCACCTTCGCACGCCCTCCGGTCGCCGGTCTCACTCCCCCCTCATCCACTGCTCCATCACGGACAGCAGATGATCGGGATCGACCGGCTTGGTCACGTAGTCGGAGGCGCCCGACTCGATGGCCTTCTCCCGGTCGCCCTTCATCGCCTTCGCGGTGAGCGCGATGATCGGGAGCCCCGCGAACTGCGGCATCCTGCGGATCGCCGTGGTCGTCGCGTACCCGTCCATCTCGGGCATCATGATGTCCATCAGCACGACCGCCACGTCGTCGTGCTGCTCCAGGACCTCGATGCCCTCGCGGCCGTTCTCGGCGTACAGCACGGACAGGCCGTGCTGCTCCAGGACGCTGGTCAGCGCGAAGACGTTACGGATGTCGTCGTCGACGATCAGCACCTTCTGCCCGCCGAAGCGGATGCCCCGGCGCGGCGTCCGGGCCACCGGCTCCTGCTCCAGGGCCGGCCACCCCTCCTCCAGCTCCGCGGAGGGCCGCTGGTCCTGCGGCAGCGTGACCCGGCGGCGGCGCCTGAACAGCGCCGCCGGGCCGGTCTGCACCTCCCGGTACGAGGCCACCTCCGCCGGCGCCTCGGACTCCGGCGCGGCCAGCTCGGCCGACGCGACCAGGTCACCGGCCTCCAGCGCCGGCATGGGCGGCTGCTGGTAGCCGTTGGGCGGCAGCTCGCTGGGGTGCAGCGGCAGATACAGGGTGAACGTCGAGCCGCGGCCCGGCTCGCTCTGCGCGTGGATCTCACCGCCGAGCAGCTGCGCGATCTCCCGCGAGATGGACAGCCCGAGTCCCGTGCCGCCGTACTTGCGGCTGGTGGTGCCGTCGGCCTGCTTGAACGCCTCGAAGATCACCCGCATCTTGCTCGCCGCGATGCCGATGCCCGTGTCGCTGACCGAGAACGCGATCAGGTCCGCGTCCGGGTCGGTCAGCGAACCGGCCTCCAGCAGCTGCTCCCGGATGGCCTGCGGCACGTCGTCCCGGGCGGGCCGGATGACCAGCTCCACCGAACCGGAGTCGGTGAACTTCACCGCGTTGGACAGCAGGTTCCGCAGCACCTGCAGCAACCGCTGCTCGTCGGTGTGCAGGGTGGCCGGCAGCTCCGGCGAGACCCGCACCGACAGGTCCAGACCCTTCTCCGCGGTCAGCGGCCGGAACGTGGCCTCCACGTAGTCCACGAGCTGCACCAGCGCGATGCGCGTCGGGGAGACGTCCATCTTGCCCGCCTCGACCTTCGACAGGTCGAGGATGTCGTTGATGAGCTGCAGCAGGTCCGAGCCCGCGCCGTGGATCGTCTCGGCGAACTCCACCTGCTTCGGTGAGAGGTTGCCCTCCGCGTTGTCGGCGAGCAACTTGGCCAGGATCAGCAGCGAGTTGAGCGGCGTACGCAGCTCGTGCGACATGTTCGCCAGGAACTCGCTCTTGTAGCGCATGGACACCGCGAGCTGCTCGGCGCGCTCCTCCAGGACCTGCCGCGCCTCCTCGATCTCGGTGTTCTTCACCTCGATGTCGCGGTTCTGCCGCGCCAGCAGCTCGGCCTTCTCCTCCAGTTCGGCGTTGGACGCCTGGAGCGCCTTCTGCCGCTGCTCCAACTCGGCCGACCGCTCCCGCAGTTGCTCGGTCAGCTCCTGCGACTGCGCCAGCAGCCGCTCGGTCTTGGTGTTCACCGAGATGGTGTTGACGCTGGTCGCGATCATCTCGGCGATCTGGTTGAGGAAGTCCTTCTGGATCGCCGTGAACGGCGTGAACGACGCCAGCTCGATGACGCCGAGCACCTTCCCCTCGAACAGCACCGGCAGCACGATCACCTGGGCCGGCGGCGCCTCCCCGAGCCCCGAGGAGATCTTCAGGTAACCGCTGGGCGCGTTCTCCACCAGGATCGTGCGCTTCTCCATCGCGGCCGTCCCGATCAGCCCTTCACCGGGCTGGAACGACGTCGGCATGGACCCCATGGAGTAGCCGTACGAACCGAGCATCCGCAGCTCGAACTGCTCCTCGTCGGCCGCGTTCAGGTCCTCCCCGTCCACCAGGGGCATGGCGAGGAAGAACGCGCCGTGCTGCGCGGACACCACCGGCGTCAGCTCACTCATGATCAGCGAGGCCACGTCCTCCAGGTCGCGCCGGCCCTGCATCAGCGCGGAGATGCGGGCCAGATTGCCCTTCAGCCAGTCCTGCTCCTTGTTGGCGATCGTGGTGTCGCGCAGGTTGGCGATCATCTTGTTGATGTAGTCCTGGAGCTCCTGGATCTCCCCGGACGCGTCCACGTCGATCTTCAGGTTCAGGTCACCGCGGGTCACCGCGGTCGCCACGCGCGCGATGGCCCGCACCTGCCGGGTGAGGTTCCCGGCCATCTCGTTCACCGACTCCGTCAGGTCCCGCCAGGTGCCGTCCACGTCCCGCACCCGCGCCTGACCGCCCAGCTGGCCCTCGGTGCCCACCTCACGGGCCACACGCGTGACCTCCTCGGCGAACGACGACAGCTGGTCGACCATCGTGTTGATGGTCGTCTTCAGCTCGAGGATCTCCCCGCGCGCGTCGATGTCGATCTTCTTCGTCAGGTCGCCCTTGGCGATCGCCGTGGTCACCATGGCGATGTTGCGCACCTGGCCGGTCAGGTTGGACGCCATGCCGTTCACCGACTCGGTGAGGTCCTTCCACGTGCCCGCCACACCCGGCACGTGCGCCTGACCGCCGAGGATGCCGTCCGTGCCCACCTCACGGGCCACCTTGGTGACCTGCTCGGCGAACGCGCTCAGCGTCTTCACCATCGTGTTGATGGTGTCCGCGAGCTGCGCCACCTCACCACGCGCCTCGATGCTGACCTGCCGCGTGAGGTCGCCGTTGGCGACGGCGGCGGACACCTGGGAGATGTTCCGCACCTGCGTGGTGAGGTTCTTCGCCATCAGGTTGACGTTGTCGCTCAGGTCCTTCCAGATGCCCGTGACACCCGGGACGTGCGCCTGGCCGCCCAGGATGCCCTCTGTGCCCACTTCACGGGCCACCCGGGTCACCTGCTCCGCGAACGACGACAGCTGGTCCACCATCGTGTTGACGGTGGTCACCAGCTCCAGGATCTCGCCCTTGGCGTCGACCGTGATCTTCTTCGACAGGTCGCCCTTGGCGACCGCCGTGGTGACCTCGGCGATGTTGCGCACCTGGAGGGTCAGGTTGTTCGCCATGCCGTTCACGGACTGCGTGAGGTCCTTCCAGGTGCCGGAGACACCCTGCACCTCCGCCTGGCCGCCCAGGATGCCCTCGGTGCCCACCTCGCGGGCCACCCGGGTGACCTCCTCCGCGAACGACGACAGCTGGTCCACCATCGTGTTCAGCGTGTTCTTGAGCTCCAGGATCTCCCCGCGCGCGTCCACGGTGATCTTCTGCGACAGGTCACCGCGCGCCACCGCCGTCGCCACCTGCGCGATGTTGCGCACCTGGCCGGTCAGGTTGGACGCCATGCCGTTCACCGAGTCCGTCAGGTCCCGCCACACACCGGCCACGCCGGGCACCTGCGCCTGGCCGCCCAGCCGGCCCTCGGTGCCCACCTCGCGGGCCACCCGGGTCACCTGGTCCGCGAACGACGACAGCTGGTCCACCATCGTGTTGATGGTGTTCTTCAGCTCGAGGATCTCCCCGCGCGCGTCCACGTCGATCTTCTGCGACAGGTCACCGCGCGCCACCGCCGTGGTGACCTGGGCGATGTTGCGCACCTGCCCGGTGAGGTTCGACGCCATCGAGTTGACGGAGTCGGTCAGCTCCTTCCAGGTGCCCGACACGCCGTCCACGCGCGCCTGACCGCCCAGCCGGCCCTCGGTGCCCACGTCCCGCGCCATCCGCGTGACCTGGTCGGCGAAGCTCGACAGCTGGTCCACCATCGTGTTCACGGTGTTCTTCAGCTGGAGCATCTCGCCGGAGACGTCCACGGTGACCTTCTGCGACAGGTCACCGTTGGCCACGGCCGTCGTCACCTGGGCGATGTTCCTCACCTGACCGGTGAGGTTGCGGAAGGCCGTGTTGACCGAGTCCGTCAGGTCCTTCCACGTGCCCGCCGCGCCCGGCACCTGCGCCTGTCCGCCCAGCTCACCCTCGACGCCGATCTCCCGCGCCACCCGCGTGACCTCGGCACCGAACGCCGACAGCTGGTCCACCATCGTGTTGACGGTGTTCTTCAGCTCCAGCATCTCGCCGGCCACGTCGACGGTGACCTTCTGCGACAGGTCACCGTTGGCGACCGCCGTCGTCACCGCCGCGATGTCCCGCACCTGGGTGGTCAGGTTCCGGAACACCGTGTTGACCGAGTCCGTGAGGTCCTTCCACGTGCCCGCGGCGCCCGGCACGTTCGCCTGGCCGCCCAGCCGCCCCTCGGCGCCGACCTCGTTGGCGACCCGGGTGACCTCGTCCGCGAAGATCCGCAACGTCTCGGTCATCTGGTTGATCGTCTCGGCGAGCTGCGCCACCTCGCCACGCGCGGGCACCGTCACCTTGCGCGACAGGTCACCGTTGGCGACCGCCGTCGTCACCTCGGCGATCCCCCGCACCTGCGCGGTGAGATTCCCGGCCATGGTGTTGACGGAGTCGGTGAGCTCCTTCCACACGCCGTCCACCCCGGGCACCTGCGCCTGGCCGCCCAGAGCGCCCTCGGTGCCCACCTCCCGGGCGACGCGGGTCACCTCGGAGGAGAACGCGGAGAGCTGGTCCACCATCGTGTTGACGGTGTTCTTCAGCTCCAGCATCTCGCCTTCGACGTGCACCGTGACCTTGCGCGACAGATCACCTCGCGCGACGGCGGTCGTCACCAGCGCGATGTCGCGCACCTGTGCCGTCAGCCGCTCCGCCATCGTGTTGACGGAGTCCGTCAGGTCCTTCCAGGACCCGGACATGCCCCGCACCTGTGCCTGACCGCCCAGCTTGCCCTCGGTGCCCACCTCGCTGGCCACACGCGTGACCTCGTCGGTGAACGTCGACAACTGGTCGACCAGGTTGTTGACGGTCCGCGCGACCTTCAGGAACTCGCCCCGCAGCGGATGCCCGGTCCCGTCCGGCGCCTGCGTCCGCAGCTCCATGCGCGGCGACAGATCACCCTCCGCCACCGCCGACAGCACCCGGCTCACCTCGGAGACCGGCCGTACGAGGTCGTCCACCAGGGCGTTGGAGTGGTCGATCGCGGCCGCCCAGGAGCCCTCGCAGGCCCCCGTCTCCAGCCGCTCCGTGAGCTTGCCCTCACGTCCCACCATGCGGCGCACCCGCGCCAGCTCACCCGTCAGGTGCAGGTTGCGGTCGGCGACCTCGTTGAAGACCGCGGCGATCTCCGACATCACGCCGTCGCCGGTCACCGTGAGCCGCTTGCGGAAGTTCCCGTCCCGCATCGACACCAGGGCGCCCAGCAGACGGTTCATCGCCGCCGCCTCCACCGTGACGGTGCCGCCGCGCGGCTTCCCCTGCTTGCTCAGGGACTGTCCGCCTTTCGCGCGCGTCGTCTTCGTGCTCCGCGTCGCTGCGCCAGACTCCACTGTGTCCCTCCCGCAGGGGTCGACCATTACCGCTGTGCCCGGTGGCACCCTCCAGGGTGCTCCCGTCGCTGCCGTGCTTTACCTGTTTGACTGAGATGCCCTGCCCGACGTTCCGAGGCGCCGCCAGGGGGCTGCTGCCCACCCGGCGCCGTCACCACACTGCCTGCCCGGACCTTCCCTACAAGCCTGCCCAGTGTTTCACCCCCGCGGAACCAGGCCATAACAGTTCGGCAGCTTCGCACATCGTCCGCACACCCGCCGGACGGCGAACACCTCGGACGGAAACACTGCAGACCGGCATCCGCTCGGACCGCGAAGGTAAGTAACCTTGCTTGCGGCTGTCCAGCCACGCCGGCGCGTCCGGCCTGGGCGGTGGCACGAAGACGAGCGGGCATCGGAGGGGCGGCCGCACAACATGACCACCGGACTGATCCCGGGGGAACAGCCCCCGGACCCACGGCCGGCGGACGGCCTGCCGCACCAGCGGCACGAGCCGGCCGGCCAGGGAGCCATGCCCGTCGAGAACCGGTCGAGGAGTTCTGTGATCACCGCGCGCGCGGCCGCCAGCTTCGATCCCGTCGGACGATCCGTCGCGAGTGCCCGAAGCTTCGTCCGTGACACCCTCCAGGGCTGGGGCTTCGCCGACATCGTCGACGACGCCGTGGTGCTCACCAGCGAACTGGTCACCAACGCCGTGATCCACGCCGGCACCTCCGCCGACCTGCTCTGCCTGCGCAGCGACGACGGCGTACGGATCGAGGTGGCCGACCGGTATCCCGAGCGGGAGATCCCCCCAGGGCTCCCCATCGACATGGGCAGCCCGACCGCGAGGGCGGGCGCGGACTCCAGCTGTGCGCGGCCCTGGCCGGCCACTGGGGCGTGGACTACACCCCCACCCACAAGACCGTCTGGTTCCAGCTCGACCTTCCCGAGCGCCCGGTCGGCACCCGCACCGCCGGCCCCGCCCTGCCGGCCCACCTGCTGCCGCTCGCCGACACCCGCGTCCGCGTCGCCGTGATCCAGATCGACCGCACCGGCTCCATCACCGCGTGGAACGAGGACGCCGAGGAGCTGTTCGGCTACACCGCCGAGCAAGTCACCGGCAAGCCCCTCACCGACCTCGCGGCCTGGCCGCACACCCCCGGCACCGGCACCGGCATCGCCGACGCCCTCCAGCTCTCCCGCTGGGAGGGCAGCTACGGCATCCGGGGCGCCCACGGCCGGGTGATCCCGGTGTACGCCTCCCACCTCCGCGTACGGGACACCGACGGCGATCCGTCAACCGTCTGTCTCCTGGTACGTGACCACGAACGGGCGGTTCTGCAGACCCCGCTGCGCGGCCCCGCGCCGGACTCCTCGGGCGGCGAGGGCCAGAGCGCCGACCCGTTCGAGGTCTTCATCGGCTCCCCCGCTCCCGACGACCTCGACGGCCTGCTGCAGCGCACCGTGGAACGCTCCCGCGACATGCTCGACGGCGACTCCGCCTTCCTCCTGCTGGCCACCGACGACGAGACGGAGCTGGAGGTCCGCGCCTCCACCGGCCTGCCCTCGGCCCGCCAGCGCTTCGCACGCGTCCCCGTCGAGGGCGGCCCCGGCCGTTACGGCTCCGCGCGCATGCCCGCCGTCCACGAGGACCTCTCCGCCGTCCCGGGCGCGGTTCCGCTCCTCAACGGCACCGGCATGCGCTCGGTCGTCACCGTCCCGCTGAAGGTGGAGGGCCGCCTCACCGGCTCCCTCGGCGTCGCCGCCGAGGCACCCGGCCGGTACTCCAACGAGGAGGCGCTGCGCCTGCAGTTCGCCGCGGACCGCATCGCGCTGGCCGTCGAGTCCGCGCGCCTGGGCGAACTGGAGCGGCTGCGCCGCGGCTCACTCAGCTTCCTCGTCGAGGCGTCCGACCTGCTGGCCGGCACCCTCGACCGGGACCAGACCCTGGCCCTCATGGCCCAGATGACGGTGCCGACCCTCGCCACCTGGTGCGCGGTCTACACGATCGCCGACCAGGCCTCCGAGCCGTACCTGTCCTACGTGCTGCACGAGGACGAGGAGCTCATCGACGGCATCAAGTCGCTGCTGTCGAAGATGCCCCCGCCGGACCCGGTACCGACCCCGGGCGCCCGCGTCTGGTCGGCGCCCGCGGAGGTCGCCCACCAGGCGGCCCTGCGCACCTCCATGCGCAGCCTCGGCCTGGGCGGCGGCCCGAACCGCCATGTGACCACCGGCATCGGCCCGACCCTCGCCACGGCCTCCGCGGTCGGCGGCGAGACCGTGGTCCTGCCCCTGGTTGCCCGCAACCGCGTCATCGGCATGCTGACGCTCGGCAAGCCGACCGACGAGCACTTCCGCCAGGAGATCCTGGAGCTCGCCGAGGACCTGTCCCGCCGTGCCGCCCTGGCCCTGGACAACGCCCGCCTCTACTCGGAGCGCACGGCCATCAGCCAGTCGCTCCAGCGCAGCCTCCTGCCGCCGGAGCTGCCGCAGATCGACGGCGTCGAGGTCGAGGTCATCTACCGCGCGGCCGGCGAGGGCAACGAGGTCGGCGGCGACTTCTACGACCTCTTCCCGATCAGCGACGGCGCCTACGGCTTCGCCATCGGCGACGTCTGCGGCACGGGTCCGAACGCGGCGGCCGTCACCGGCCTCGCCCGGCACGCCCTGCGCCTGCTGGCCCGGGAGGGCCTGAGCGGCCCGGCGGTCCTGGAGCGGCTCAACTCCGCGATCCTCGACGAAGGCGAGCGCAGCCGTTTCCTCACCCTCCTGTACGGCGAGATGCGCCCGCAGGAGGACGGCAGCGCCGAGCTGAAGGTGGTCTGCGCGGGCCATCCGCTCCCGCTCCGTCTCCGCCAGGACGGCACGGTCGAGCCGGCCGCCGAGCCGCAGCCGCTGCTGGGCGTCCTGGAGGACCTGGAGCTCCACGAGGAGACCGTCACCCTCGATCCCGGCGACGTCCTGCTGTGCGTCACCGACGGCGTCACCGAGCGCCGCGAGGGCGCCCGCATGCTGGGCGACGACGGTCTCGCCGAGGTCCTGACGACGTGTACGGGTCTGACGGCCGGCGCGGTCGCGGCGCGCATCATGCGCGCGGTGGAACGCTTCGCCACGGACGCCCCGTCCGACGACATGGCGATCCTCGCCATGCGCGTGCCGGGCCTCCAGCAGGACTGAACCCCACCGCGAAGAGGGCATGAGAAAGGCCCCGCCCAATAGGGCGGGGCCTTTCTGTCGGAGCCCCCAAACGGAATCGAACCGTTGACCTTCTCCTTACCATGGAGACGCTCTACCGACTGAGCTATAGGGGCCTGTTGTCGCTTCGGTTTCCCTCGCGGCAACGGAATAGATCATACCCTGAACGGAGCCGTGGTCCCAACCACGCTCAGAGGGCGGGTGCGAGCAGTCCGCCCAGCGCATTGCACGCGGACGCGATGCGGTGCATGTCCCGCTTGGTGAGCGACGCGTCGACGGGAAGGGCGAGCGTCTCGTCCGCGGCCCGTTCGGTCTCGGGCAAGGACACGTACCGACGGAACTCGGGCAGCCGGTGCAAGGGGGTCCGCACCGGTATCTGGCAGTCAACTCCCTTGGCCCGCACGGCACGTGCGAAGGCGTCCCGGTCGGGCCGGCCGTTTCCGGGCACCCGGACGACGTACTGCTGGTAGCTGTGTCCGGGCCCGCCCTCGGGCGTCCGCACCCCACGCAGCCTCGCGTCGAGGAACGCGGCTCGCTCCCGCCGCCGGGCCGTCTCGTCGCGGGACGTCTCCAACTCGGTGTGCTCCAGCACCAGCAGTCCGTGCCGTTGGCCGAGGTCACGCATCCGCGCTACGTCGGCGAGGCGTCCGAAGCGGTGGACGACGACGACCGCCGCGGTCCGCGAAGTCAGAACCGTCTCGACCGCGGAGAGTGCCAAGCAGTAGGTCTCCGGATCTATGTCGGCGAACACCGGCTGCGCTCCCGCCAGTGTCACGGCCTCGGCGACGTCCACGTTACCGAAAGCCGGTACGACCACTTCGTCACCGGCTCCGACGCCGGCCGCCCTGAGCAGTGCAGCAGTACCCATGACTGGGATGCTGGACGGGCAACGTGAACGTCAAGTGACGGGCAACAAAAAAAGGTTGGGCCCCGAACCGAAGTTCAGGGCCCAACCCGTATAAGAATTGTTCGGCGGCGTCCTACTCTCCCACAGGGTCCCCCCTGCAGTACCATCGGCGCTGTAAGGCTTAGCTTCCGGGTTCGGAATGTAACCGGGCGTTTCCCCTACGCTATGACCACCGAAACACTATGAAACTGACAACCGCACCATGTGTGGCACATGGGGCTGTTCGTGGTTTCAGAACCAACACAGTGGACGCGAGCAACTGAGGACAAGCCCTCGGCCTATTAGTACCGGTCAACTCCACACGTTACCGTGCTTCCATATCCGGCCTATCAACCCAGTCGTCTACTGGGAGCCTTACCCTCTCTAGGAGGTGGGAGTCCTCATCTCGAAGCAGGCTTCCCGCTTAGATGCTTTCAGCGGTTATCCCTCCCGAACGTAGCCAACCAGCCATGCCCTTGGCAGAACAACTGGCACACCAGAGGTTCGTCCGTCCCGGTCCTCTCGTACTAGGGACAGCCCTTCTCAAGACTCCTACGCGCACAGCGGATAGGGACCGAACTGTCTCACGACGTTCTAAACCCAGCTCGCGTACCGCTTTAATGGGCGAACAGCCCAACCCTTGGGACCGACTCCAGCCCCAGGATGCGACGAGCCGACATCGAGGTGCCAAACCATCCCGTCGATATGGACTCTTGGGGAAGATCAGCCTGTTATCCCCGGGGTACCTTTTATCCGTTGAGCGACGGCGCTTCCACAAGCCACCGCCGGATCACTAGTCCCGACTTTCGTCCCTGCTCGACCGTCGGTCTCACAGTCAAGCTCCCTTGTGCACTTACACTCAACACCTGATTACCAACCAGGCTGAGGGAACCTTTGGGCGCCTCCGTTACTCTTTAGGAGGCAACCGCCCCAGTTAAACTACCCATCAGACACTGTCCCTGATCCGGATCACGGACCCAGGTTAGACATCCAGCACGACCAGACTGGTATTTCAACGACGACTCCCCTGAACTGGCGTCCAGAGTTCACAGTCTCCCAGCTATCCTACACAAGCCGAACCGAACACCAATATCAAACTGTAGTAAAGGTCCCGGGGTCTTTCCGTCCTGCTGCGCGAAACGAGCATCTTTACTCGTAGTGCAATTTCACCGGGCCTATGGTTGAGACAGTCGAGAAGTCGTTACGCCATTCGTGCAGGTCGGAACTTACCCGACAAGGAATTTCGCTACCTTAGGATGGTTATAGTTACCACCGCCGTTTACTGGCGCTTAAGTTCTCAGCTTCGCCCCACCGAAATGGAGCTAACCGGTCCCCTTAACGTTCCAGCACCGGGCAGGCGTCAGTCCGTATACATCGCCTTACGGCTTCGCACGGACCTGTGTTTTTAGTAAACAGTCGCTTCTCGCTGGTCTCTGCGGCCACCCCCAGCTCGAGGAGCACGTCCTCTCACCAGTGATGGCCCCCCTTCTCCCGAAGTTACGGGGGCATTTTGCCGAGTTCCTTAACCATAGTTCACCCGAACGCCTCGGTATTCTCTACCTGACCACCTGAGTCGGTTTAGGGTACGGGCCGCCATGAAACTCGCTAGAGGCTTTTCTCGACAGCATAGGATCATCCACTTCACCACAATCGGCTCGGCATCAGGTCTCAGACACATGCCAGGCGGATTTACCTACCTGACGTCCTACACCCTTACCCCGGGACAACCACCGCCCGGGATGGACTACCTTCCTGCGTCACCCCATCACTCACCTACTACCAGCTCGGGTCACCGGCTCCACCACTCCGACCTCGTCCGAAGACTCAGCCGGCGGCTTCACGGGCTTAGCATCACTGGATTCGATGTTTGACGCTTCACAGCGGGTACCGGAATATCAACCGGTTATCCATCGACTACGCCTGTCGGCCTCGCCTTAGGTCCCGACTTACCCTGGGCAGATCAGCTTGACCCAGGAACCCTTAGTCAATCGGCGCACACGTTTCTCACGTGTGAATCGCTACTCATGCCTGCATTCTCACTCGTCAACCGTCCACAACTACCTTCCGGTGCTGCTTCACCCGGCAGACGACGCTCCCCTACCCATCACAACACCCGTTGGGGCTATATGCTGCAATGACACGACTTCGGCGGTACGCTTGAGCCCCGCTACATTGTCGGCGCGGAATCACTAGACCAGTGAGCTATTACGCACTCTTTCAAGGGTGGCTGCTTCTAAGCCAACCTCCTGGTTGTCTGTGCGACTCCACATCCTTTCCCACTTAGCGTACGCTTAGGGGCCTTAGTCGATGCTCTGGGCTGTTTCCCTCTCGACCATGGAGCTTATCCCCCACAGTCTCACTGCCGCGCTCTCACTTACCGGCATTCGGAGTTTGGCTAAGGTCAGTAACCCGGTAGGGCCCATCGCCTATCCAGTGCTCTACCTCCGGCAAGAAACACACGACGCTGCACCTAAATGCATTTCGGGGAGAACCAGCTATCACGGAGTTTGATTGGCCTTTCACCCCTAACCACAGGTCATCCCCCAGGTTTTCAACCCTGGTGGGTTCGGTCCTCCACGAAGTCTTACCTCCGCTTCAACCTGCCCATGGCTAGATCACTCCGCTTCGGGTCTTGAGCGTGCTACTGAAACGCCCTGTTCGGACTCGCTTTCGCTACGGCTTCCCCACCCGGGTTAACCTCGCAACACACCGCAAACTCGCAGGCTCATTCTTCAAAAGGCACGCAGTCACGACGTTGAGTGCAAGCACTCAACGCGACGCTCCCACGGCTTGTAGGCACACGGTTTCAGGTACTATTTCACTCCGCTCCCGCGGTACTTTTCACCATTCCCTCACGGTACTATCCGCTATCGGTCACCAGGGAATATTTAGGCTTAGCGGGTGGTCCCGCCAGATTCACACGGGATTTCTCGGGCCCCGTGCTACTTGGGTGTCTCTCAAACGAGCCGCTGATGTTTCGACTACGGGGGTCTTACCCTCTACGCCGGACCTTTCGCATGTCCTTCGCCTACATCAACGGTTTCTGACTCGTCGATCAGCCGGCAGACTGATCAAGAGAGATCCCACAACCCCGAATGCGCAACCCCTGCCGGGTCTCACACGCATACGGTTTGGCCTCATCCGGTTTCGCTCGCCACTACTCCCGGAATCACGGTTGTTTTCTCTTCCTGCGGGTACTGAGATGTTTCACTTCCCCGCGTTCCCTCCACTTGCCCTATGTGTTCAGGCAAGGGTGACAGCCCATGACGACTGCCGGGTTTCCCCATTCGGACACCCCCGGATCAAAGCCTGGTTGACGACTCCCCGGGGCCTATCGTGGCCTCCCACGTCCTTCATCGGTTCCTGGTGCCAAGGCATCCACCGTGCGCCCTTAAAACTTGGCCACAGATGCTCGCGTCCACTGTGCAGTTCTCAAACAACGACCAACCACCCATCACCCCGAGCAGAAGCTCGAGTGCACTGGGGCCGGCACTGAAGGCGACCATGCGGCCGTACCCTCAGACACCCAACAGCGTGCCCGACACCCTCGCCACTCGTGGCCTGCGTTCCACGCTCCGAAGAGCAGTACTGGCAGCCCGAGTTGGCTGATGATGCCGAGTAGTCAACGTTCCACCCATGAGCAACCAGCATCAGACGTTCGCTGATGAACTGGCCTCTGGACTGCCGAGGCAGCCTAGAAGTGCTCCTTAGAAAGGAGGTGATCCAGCCGCACCTTCCGGTACGGCTACCTTGTTACGACTTCGTCCCAATCGCCAGTCCCACCTTCGACAGCTCCCTCCCACAAGGGTTGGGCCACCGGCTTCGGGTGTTACCGACTTTCGTGACGTGACGGGCGGTGTGTACAAGGCCCGGGAACGTATTCACCGCAGCAATGCTGATCTGCGATTACTAGCGACTCCGACTTCATGGGGTCGAGTTGCAGACCCCAATCCGAACTGAGACCGGCTTTTTGAGATTCGCTCCACCTCACGGTATCGCAGCTCATTGTACCGGCCATTGTAGCACGTGTGCAGCCCAAGACATAAGGGGCATGATGACTTGACGTCGTCCCCACCTTCCTCCGAGTTGACCCCGGCGGTCTCCCGTGAGTCCCCAGCACCACAAGGGCCTGCTGGCAACACGGGACAAGGGTTGCGCTCGTTGCGGGACTTAACCCAACATCTCACGACACGAGCTGACGACAGCCATGCACCACCTGTACACCGACCACAAGGGGGCACTATCTCTAATGCTTTCCGGTGTATGTCAAGCCTTGGTAAGGTTCTTCGCGTTGCGTCGAATTAAGCCACATGCTCCGCCGCTTGTGCGGGCCCCCGTCAATTCCTTTGAGTTTTAGCCTTGCGGCCGTACTCCCCAGGCGGGGCACTTAATGCGTTAGCTGCGGCACGGACGACGTGGAATGTCGCCCACACCTAGTGCCCACCGTTTACGGCGTGGACTACCAGGGTATCTAATCCTGTTCGCTCCCCACGCTTTCGCTCCTCAGCGTCAGTATCGGCCCAGAGATCCGCCTTCGCCACCGGTGTTCCTCCTGATATCTGCGCATTTCACCGCTACACCAGGAATTCCGATCTCCCCTACCGAACTCTAGCCTGCCCGTATCGACTGCAGACCCGGGGTTAAGCCCCGGGCTTTCACAACCGACGTGACAAGCCGCCTACGAGCTCTTTACGCCCAATAATTCCGGACAACGCTCGCGCCCTACGTATTACCGCGGCTGCTGGCACGTAGTTAGCCGGCGCTTCTTCTGCAGGTACCGTCACTTTCGCTTCTTCCCTGCTGAAAGAGGTTTACAACCCGAAGGCCGTCATCCCTCACGCGGCGTCGCTGCATCAGGCTTTCGCCCATTGTGCAATATTCCCCACTGCTGCCTCCCGTAGGAGTCTGGGCCGTGTCTCAGTCCCAGTGTGGCCGGTCGCCCTCTCAGGCCGGCTACCCGTCGTCGCCTTGGTGAGCCATTACCTCACCAACAAGCTGATAGGCCGCGGGCTCATCCTGCACCGCCGGAGCTTTCGAACCTCGCAGATGCCTGCGAGGGTCAGTATCCGGTATTAGACCCCGTTTCCAGGGCTTGTCCCAGAGTGCAGGGCAGATTGCCCACGTGTTACTCACCCGTTCGCCACTAATCCCCACCGAAGTGGTTCATCGTTCGACTTGCATGTGTTAAGCACGCCGCCAGCGTTCGTCCTGAGCCAGGATCAAACTCTCCGTGAATGTTTACCCGTAATCGGGTGCGCACATCACGAGAGCGGAACATCGGGAGGAATAGTCCCGACGTTCACAGCGTCCTCGCTGTGTTTTTTTTCAAAGGAACCTCGACCATCCGAAACCGGATGGACGGGGTATCAACATATCTGGCGTTGACTTTTGGCACGCTGTTGAGTTCTCAAGGAACGGACGCTTCCTTTGTACTCACCCTCTCGGGCTTTCCTCCGGGCGCTTCCCTTCGGTCTTGCGTTTCCGACTCTATCAGATCTTTCCGACCCGATTTCCTCGGCGCTTTCTAGGTCCGCGCTTTCACGCTTTCCCTTTCGGCGGTTCCGACTTTATCAGAGATTCTGAGTCGGATTTTCCACCCCCACCGGGGACTGGATCCGCCGCATGAAGCGGTCGGGTGCCCGATCGGGGGGAGCTGTAAACGTACTGGAGCGGGGTGCCCCGATGCAAATCCGGGCGCCCCGCTCCTGGTTCGCTCGCGCGTGGTGTCCGACGGAGCGTCAGACCTCGACCACCACGGGCAGGATCATCGGCCGGCGCCGGTAGGTGTCGGAGACCCACTTGCCCAGCGTGCGGCGAACCAGTTGCTGCAGCTGGTGAGGTTCGACGACCCCGTCCTGAGCCGAGCGCTCCAGCGACTCGGTGATCCTCGGGATCACGTCGCTGAAGGCCGAGTCCTCGATGCCGGAGCCGCGAGCCTGGATGTGCGGCCCGCCCGTGATCTTGCCGGTGGACGAGTCCATGACGACGAAGACCGAGATGATGCCCTCGTCACCGAGGATCCTGCGGTCCTTGAGCGCCGGTTCGCCCACGTCGCCGACGGAGAGGCCGTCGACATAGACGTAGCCCGCCTGAACCTTGCCGGAGATCTTCGCCTTGCCCTCGACCAGGTCGACGACCACGCCGTCCTCGGCGATGACGATGCGGTCGTGCGGGACGCCGGTGAGGGCGCCCAGTTCGGCGTTGGCGCGCAGGTGGCGCCATTCGCCGTGGACCGGCATGAGGTTCTTCGGACGGCAGATGTTGTAGAAGTACAGCAGCTCGCCGGCCGAGGCGTGTCCGGAGACGTGCACCTTGGCGTTGCCCTTGTGGACGACGTTGGCGCCCCACCGGGTCAGTCCGTTGATCACGCGGTAGACCGCGTTCTCGTTGCCGGGGATGAGCGACGACGCCAGGATCACGGTGTCGCCGTCGACGATCCGGATCTGGTGGTCGCGGTTGGCCATGCGGGACAGCGCGGCCATCGGCTCTCCCTGGGAGCCCGTGCACACCAGGACCACTTCGCTGTCGGGGAGGTCGTCGAGCGTCTTGACGTCCACGACCAGGCCCGGCGGGACCTTGAGGTAGCCGAGGTCACGGGCGATGCCCATGTTGCGCACCATGGAGCGGCCGACGAAGGCGACCCTGCGGCCGTACTCGTGGGCGGCGTCCAGGATCTGCTGGATGCGGTGGACGTGGCTGGCGAAGCTGGCCACGATGATCCGCTTGCCGGCGCCCGCGAAGACCTGGCGCAGCACGCCCGAGATGTCGCGCTCGGGCGGGACGAAGCCGGGGACCTCGGCGTTCGTGGAGTCGGCGAGCAGGAGGTCGATGCCCTCCTCGCTGAGCCTGGCGAAGGCGTGCAGGTCCGTGAGGCGGTTGTCCAGCGGGAGCTGGTCCATCTTGAAGTCGCCGGTGTGCACGGCCATGCCGGCGGGCGTGCGGATCGCCACGGCGAGCGCGTCGGGGATGGAGTGGTTGACCGCCACGAACTCGCAGTCGAAGGGACCGATGCGCTCGCGCTGTCCCTCCGCCACCTGGAGCGTGTACGGGCGGATGCGGTGCTCCTGGAGCTTCGCCTCGATCAGGGCGAGGGTGAGCTTGGAGCCGATCAGCGGGATGTCCGGCTTCTCCCGCAGGAGGAAGGGGACGCCGCCGATGTGGTCCTCGTGGCCGTGGGTGAGGACGATGCCCTCGATGTCGTCGAGACGGTCCCTGATCGACGAGAAGTCGGGCAGGATCAGGTCGATTCCGGGCTGCTCCTCCTCGGGGAAGAGCACTCCGCAGTCGACGATCAGCAGGCGGCCTCCGTACTCGAAGACCGTCATGTTGCGGCCGATCTCGCCGAGGCCGCCGAGCGGGGTGACCCGCAGGCCGCCTTCGGGCAGCGGCGGGGGCGGGCCGAGTTCAGGATGCGGATGACTCAAAAGACTCTCCTCACCACACACGCCACGTACCGGTGGCACGTGGCGCGCATGACGTTCGTGCAGAAGCAGTTGTCGTTCGGTGGTGCGGGCACCGGTGGCCCGCGTATTCAGTTGTGAGGTCCGTCTGCGCGCCCGGGGCGCGCGAAGTCTGATTACTGGAGTTGTACCCCGCCGGCGGCAAGATCGATCTTGAGCTGCTCGATCTCTTCGGGCGTGCACTCCACCATGGGGGCGCGCAGGGGGCCCGCGGGGAGGCCCTTGAGCGCGAGCGCCGCCTTGGTGGTCATCACGCCCTGGGTGCGGAACATGCCCGTGTAGACGGGGAGCAGCTTCTGGTGGATCTCGGTGGCCTTCTGCACGTCGCCGGAGGTGTACGCCTCGACCAGGGCGCGCAGCTCGGGGGTGACCACATGGCCGACGACGGAGACGAAGCCGACCGCTCCGATGGACAGCAGGGGCAGGTTGAGCATGTCGTCGCCGGAGTACCAGGCGAGGCCGGTGCGGGCGATGGCCCAGCCGGCCCGGCCGAGGTCGCCCTTGGCGTCCTTGTTGGCGACGATGCGCGGGTGCTCGGCGAGGCGGACGAGCGTCTCGGTGCCGATCGGGACGCCGCTGCGGCCGGGGATGTCGTAGAGCATGACGGGCAGCTCGGCGGCGTCGGCCACGGCCGTGAAGTGCCGGTACAGGCCCTCCTGCGGGGGCTTGTTGTAGTAGGGCGTGACAACCAGCAGGCCGTGGGCGCCGGCGCGCTCCGCGGCGCGGGCGAGTTCCATGCTGTGGTGGGTGTCGTTGGTGCCGACACCGGCCACGACGTGGGCGCGGTCGCCGACCGCCTCCACGATCGCCCGTACGAGATCCGCTTTCTCCGCGTCGCTGGTGGTGGGGGACTCGCCGGTGGTGCCGTTGATGATCAGGCCGTCGTTGCCTGCGTCCACCAGGTGGGTGGCGAGCCGCTGAGCGCCGTCGAGGTCGAGTGCGCCGTCCGCCGTGAAGGGCGTGACCATGGCGGTGAGGACCCGCCCGAAGGGGGTCTGCGGAGTGGAGGTCGGAGCCATGGGTTACACGCTACTCGTTGCTCAGGTCGAGGTCTTCCCTCGGGGGAGGCGACGGAGGAGGACGAGCGGGGAGCCCGGCACTGCCTGCTCGGGGGTTCAGGCAGTGCCGGGCCCGTTTGATCAGGCTAGATGAACTTCTCGAAATGCCGCAATACGGACACTTCGTGCGGCTGATCCGTACATCTGTCCTCGACGGCCGTGCCGGGCCGCGGAGGAGCGCCTACGGGGCGACCCGCCCGTTGGTGTTGAAGGCGGCGTAGGTCAGCGGCATCAGGCGGGCCCACTCGGCCTCCATCTTCTCGCCGACCATCTCGATCTCCCGCTGCGGGAAGGACGGGACCTTGGCCAGCTCGTGCTGCGTGCGCAGGCCGAGGAAGTGCATCAGCGAGCGGGCGTTGCAGGTGGCGTACATGGACGAGTACAGGCCGACGGGGAGCACCGATCGGGCGACCTCGCGGGCGACGCCGGCGGCCAGCATCTCCTGGTAGGCCTCGTAGGCCTGCCGGTAGGAGTCCTCCATCGCGCGCCCGGTCAGCTCCTGCTGGGCCGCGGTGCCCTCGACGAAGCGGTACTTGCCGGGGCGGCCCTCCTGGACCAGCTTGCGGGAGGCGTCCGGGACGTAGAAGACGGGCTGGAGCTCCCGGTAGCGGCCCGACTCCTCGTTGTACGACCAGCCCACCCGGTGCCGCATGAACTCGCGGAAGACGAAGATCGGGGCGCTGATGAAAAAGGTCATCGAGTTGTGCTCGAAGGGGCTGCCGTGACGGTCCCGCATCAGGTAGTTGATCAGGCCCTTGGACCGCTCCGGGTCCTTGTTCAGCTCGTCCAGGGACTGCTCGCCGACCGTCGAGACGCGGGCGGCGAACAGCACGTCGGCGTCGGACGCGGTGTGCTTGACCAGCTCGACGGTCACGTCGCTGCGGAAGCTGGGCTTGAGGTCGTCGGCAGGGGTGTCGGTCACGGCGCGGGGGGTCCTTCCATCACTTCTCTCGGACGGCGCCCACTCTACGGCGCGGCACCGACATGGGGACCTTCGCTCCCTGGACGCGACATACGGAGGTGAACGGCGGCGAACTTCTGCGAATTCGGTGAAAGTGGGCACCTTTCCGGGCCGTCGCTCGTCTGTCCCGGTGACACTGATCCGTTCGATGCCCGGAGGGAGGGCCTCCCCGATGTCCGGTCCGCGTGAGCCCGTACCGTTCGCCTTCGTCGCGGATGCCGAGAGGTTCCGCAGCAATGTCGCCCCGCCGCCCCGGGAGCGTGTCTCCGTCGGGCAGCTGGCCGGGCGCTGGCTGCTCGGACTCACCGTGGTCGCCGGTCTGGTGGGCGCCCTGATCATCGGGATGCCCTCGCTGTCCACCGGGCCCTCGGGAGCCGGGCAGCAGCAGTCGCAGGCCAGCGACGGGCGCTGATCCACCCGGGCAGGGGGCACCGGCGCCGTCCGGACCCCCGAGGGTGGTGACCGGTGACACAGATCGATAGCCTCACCGAGCACTGCCCACGCATGGATCGAGTGAGGACCAGCCGTGCCCCTGCCCTTCCTGACGGCCGATCGCGCTTTCGACACGGCGGACGAAGTCGCGTTGCCGTACGACGACCGGGACCTCTGGCGGCGTCCCTACCGTCCCGGTCCCTGGCGCGTGGGAGCCGCCGCGCTCCTGCTGCTGCTCGCCTCGTTCGTGCTGTTCGCCGCCGTGATCATCGCGGCGACGGCGACCCCCGCGTCGGCCGCCTCCGTGTTCGCCGTGGCGCTGGCCGTCGTGGTGGCGGCGCTGCGGCTGCTGCGGATGGGCGTGTGGGTGAGCGCCCGCGGGCTGCGTCACGTGGCCTTCGTCAGCACCCGGACGACCGCCTGGGATCAGGTCGTCGGGGTGCGTACGGTGCAGCAGCCGGTGCGCTGGCTGGGGCTGCCCCGGACCGTGCAGGGACAGGCGCTGGTGCTCGCCCGGCGCGGGCGTTCCGCGGAGGCCCTGCCGCCGCTGCTGACCTCGCACAACGCCGACTTCCTGGGGCGTGACCAGCTGGCTTTCGACCGGGCGGCCGACACCGTCGAGGCGTGGGCCGACGAGTACGGGCGCGCCTGACCCCCGCCGTCCCCCGCGCGCTCAGGAGGCGGTCTTGCGCAGGGCGATCGCCCGCTGCATCGCCTGGCGGGCGCGCGGGGTGTCCCGGGCGTCGTGGTAGGCCACGGCGAGCCGGAACCAGCTCCGCCAGTCGTCGGGGGCGTCCTCCGTCTCGGCCTTGCGGAGCGCGAAGACCTCGTCGGCCGACTCCCGGTCGATCCGGCCGCTGGGCAGCCGCCTCAGGGTGTCCACCGGCAGGCCGCCCTCGGCGTCCAGCTCGGCGGCGAGCCGGTTGGCCTCCCGGACGAACTGGGTGTTCTTCCAGAGGAACCACACCCCGATGACCGGCAGGATCAGCACGGCCACCCCGAAGGTGACCGTGAGGAGCGTGCCGGCCTTGATGAGCAACACTCCACGGCTGCCGACCAGGACGAAGTAGACGACCAGGACGGCGGCCGTGAGGGCGTAGGAGATCTTCGCGCGCATGGGGTGGGACCGGCTCAGTTCAGGTCGAGGAAGTGTTCCAGGCCGAAGGTCAGGCCCGGAGTGGTCACCACGCGGCGGACGCCGAGCAGGATGCCCGGCATGAAGCTGCTGTGGTGCAGGGAGTCGTGGCGGACGGTGAGGGTCTCGCCCTCGGCGCCGAGCAGGACCTCCTGGTGGGCGAGGAGACCACGCAGCCGGACGGCGTGCACCGGGATGCCGTCGACGTCCGCGCCGCGGGCGCCGTCGAGGGCGTTGGCCGTGGCGTCGGGCGCGGGGGCGCTGCCGGCCTGGCGGCGGGCCTCGGCGATCAGCTGGGCGGTGCGCGTGGCGGTGCCGCTGGGGGCGTCCACCTTGTTGGGGTGGTGCAGCTCCACGACCTCGACGGACTCGAAGTACGGGGCGGCGATCTGGGCGAACTTCATGGTCAGCACGGCGCCGATGGAGAAGTTCGGGGCGATGAGCACGCCCGTCTCCGGGGACTGGTCGAGCCAGCTCCCCAGCTGCGCGAGGCGGTCGTCGGTCCAGCCGGTGGTGCCGACCACCGCGTGGATGCCGTGGCGCACGCAGAAGTCGAGGTTGCCCATGACCGAGGCGGGAGTGGTCAGCTCCACGGCGACCTGGGCGCCGGTCTCGGCGAGGGTCTCCAGCTTGTCGCCCCGGCCGAGGGCGGCGACCAGTTCCATGTCCTCGGCGGCCTCGACCGCCCGCACCGCCTCGGAGCCGATGCGGCCCTTGGCACCGAGGACCGCCACGCGCAGCTTGCTCATGTTCGTTGTTCCTTACCGGGTGTGTTCCGGGTGGGTCAGGCGACGGCGTCGTGCAGCCGGGACGCCTGCTTGTCCTTCAGCGGGCCGATGACCGACAACGAGGGCCGCCGTCCCAGGATGTCCCGGGCGACCGAGCGGACGTCGTCCGGGGTGACCGAGGCTATCCGGGCCAGCATGTCGTCGACCGACATCTGCTCGCCCCAGCACAGCTCACTCTTGCCGATACGGTTCATCAGCGCGCCGGTGTCCTCGAGGCCGAGGACGGTGGAACCCCTGAGCTGGCCGATGGCGCGATCGATCTCGTCGTCGGGCAGTCCGTGCTCGGCGACCTGGTCGAGCTCGTCGCGGCAGATCTTCAGCACGTCGTGCACCTGCGAGGGCCGGCAGCCCGCGTAGACGCCGAACAGGCCGCAGTCGGCGAAGCCGGAGGTGTACGAGTACACGCTGTAGGCCAGGCCGCGCTTCTCGCGGACCTCCTGGAACAGCCGGGAGGACATGCCGCCGCCGAGGGCGGTGTTGAGCACGCCGAGCGCCCAGCGCCGCTCGTCGGTGCGGGCCAGGCCCGGCATGCCGAGCACGACGTGGGCCTGCTCCGTCCTGCGGCCGATCAGCTCGACGCGGCCGGCGGTGCGCAGCGCGCGCCGGCCGCCGCGCGGGGCGATCGGCTCGGCCGCGGGGTCCTTGAAGGCCCCGGCCTTCTCGAAGGCGGCGCGCACCTGGCGGACGACCTTGTCGTGGTCGACGTTGCCGGCGCAGGCGACCACGAGGTGCGTGGGGTCGTAGTGCTTCTTGTAGAAGCGGCGGATGCGGTCGGCGGTGAGGGCGTTGACGGTGTCGACCGTGCCGAGGACCGGGCGACCGAGCGGGTTGTCGCCGAACATGGTGTGCGCGAACAGGTCGTGCACGCAGTCGCCCGGGTCGTCCTCGGTCATCGCGATCTCTTCGAGGATGGCCCCGCGTTCGACGTCGACATCCTCCTCGCGGATCACCGAGCCGGTCAGCATGTCGCACACCACGTCGATGGCGAGCGGCAGGTCGGTGTCGAGCACACGCGCGTAGTAGCACGTGTACTCCTTGGCCGTGAACGCGTTCATCTCGCCACCGACGGCGTCGAGGGCGGAGGAGATGTCCAGCGCGGAACGGGTGGCCGTGCCCTTGAAGAGCAGGTGCTCCAGGTAGTGGGTGGCGCCGTTGAGGGCGGGGGTCTCGTCGCGGGAGCCGACGTGCGCCCAGATGCCGAAGGTCGCCGAGCGGACCGAGGGCAGGGTCTCGGTGACGATGCGCAGGCCTCCGGGGAGGGTGGTCCTGCGGACCGTGCCGATGCCGTTCTCGCCCTTGATGAGGGTTTGGGTACGGGCGACGGCCCGCGCCTCCGAAGAGGTGCGGGCCGTCGCCTTGGAGCTCAGGGACGTCACTTGTCGGCGTCGTCCTTCTTGTCGTGGGAGTCGCTGTCGGACTCGGTCTCGCCCTCGATCACGGGGATCAGGGACAGCTTGCCGCGGGAGTCGATCTCGGCGATCTCGACCTGGACCTTCTGGCCCACACCGAGGACGTCCTCGACGTTCTCCACGCGCTTGCCGCCGGCCAGCTTGCGGATCTGCGAGATGTGCAGCAGACCGTCCTTGCCGGGCAGCAGGGAGACGAACGCACCGAAGGTGGTCGTCTTGACGACCGTACCCAGGTAGCGCTCGCCGACCTCGGGCATCGTCGGGTTGGCGATGCCGTTGATCGTGGCGCGGGCGGCCTCGGCGGCCGGGCCGTCGGCGGCACCGATGTAGATGGTGCCGTCGTCCTCGATCGTGATCTCGGCGCCGGTGTCCTCCTGGATCTGGTTGATCATCTTGCCCTTCGGGCCGATGACCTCACCGATCTTGTCGACCGGGATCTTCACGGTGATGATCCGCGGCGCGTTGGGGGACATCTCGTCCGGCGTGTCGATCGCTTCCATCATCACGTCGAGGATGTGGAGGCGGGCGTCGCGGGCCTGCTTGAGGGCCGCGGCCAGGACGGAGGCCGGGATGCCGTCCAGCTTGGTGTCGAGCTGGAGGGCGGTCACGAAGTCCTTGGTGCCGGCGACCTTGAAGTCCATGTCGCCGAAGGCGTCCTCCGCACCGAGGATGTCGGTGAGGGCGACGTAGTGCGTCTCGCCGTTGATCTCCTGGGAGATCAGGCCCATGGCGATACCGGCGACGGGGGCCTTCAGCGGCACACCGGCGTTCAGCAGCGACATGGTGGAGGCGCAGACCGAGCCCATGGACGTCGAGCCGTTGGAGCCGAGGGCCTCGGACACCTGACGGATCGCGTACGGGAACTCCTCGCGCGTCGGCAGCACCGGCACGATGGCGCGCTCGGCGAGGGCGCCGTGGCCGATCTCGCGGCGCTTGGGGGAGCCGACGCGGCCGGTCTCGCCGACGGAGTAGGGCGGGAAGTTGTAGTTGTGCATGTAGCGCTTGCGGGTCACCGGGGAGAGGGTGTCCAGCTGCTGCTCCATGCGGAGCATGTTGAGGGTGGTGACGCCCAGGATCTGGGTCTCGCCACGCTCGAACAGCGCGGAGCCGTGCACCCGCGGGATGGCCTCGACCTCGGCGGCCAGGGTGCGGATGTCGGTGACACCGCGGCCGTCGATGCGCTTCTTCTCCTTGATGACGCGCTCGCGGACCAGGGACTTGGTCAGCGCGCGGTACGCGGCGGAGATCTCCTTCTCGCGGCCCTCGAACTCCGGCAGGAGCTTCTCGGCGGCGAGACCCTTGACGCGGTCCAGCTCGGCCTCGCGGTCCTGCTTGCCGGCGATGGTGAGCGCCTGGGCCAGCTCGGGCTTGACCGCGGCGGTCAGCGCCTCGAGGACGTCGTCCTGGTAGTCCAGGAAGATCGGGAACTCACCGGTCGGCTTGGCGGCCTTGGCGGCGAGGTCGGCCTGGGCCTTGCAGAGCACCTTGATGAAGGGCTTCGCGGCGTCCAGACCGGCGGCGACGACCTCCTCGGTGGGCGCCTCGGCGCCGCCCTCGACCAGCTTGACGGTCTTGTCGGTGGCCTCGGCCTCGACCATCATGATCGCGACGTCGCCGTCCTCCAGGACGCGGCCCGCGACGACCATGTCGAAGACGGCGTCCTCGAGCTCGGTGTGCGTCGGGAACGCGACCCACTGGCCGCGGATCAGCGCGACGCGGACGCCGCCGATCGGGCCGGAGAAGGGCAGGCCGGCCAGCTGCGTGGACGCGGAGGCGGCGTTGATCGCCACGACGTCGTACAGGTGGTCGGGGTTGAGCGCCATGATCGTGGCGACGACCTGGATCTCGTTGCGCAGGCCCTTCTTGAAGGACGGGCGCAGCGGGCGGTCGATCAGGCGGCAGGTGAGGATGGCGTCCTCGGAGGGGCGGCCCTCACGGCGGAAGAACGAGCCGGGGATCTTGCCGGCCGCGTACATCCGCTCCTCGACGTCCACCGTGAGGGGGAAGAAGTCGAGCTGGTCCTTGGGGTTCTTGGAAGCGGTGGTGGCCGACAGCACCATGGTGTCGTCGTCCAGGTACGCCACGGCGGAGCCGGCGGCCTGCTTGGCCAGGCGGCCCGTCTCGAAGCGGATGGTGCGGGTGCCGAAGGAGCCGTTGTCGATGACGGCCTCGGCGTAGTGGGTCTCGTTCTCCACCAGCGTTTTCTCCGTTACTTGTCGTCTTTTGTCCCGTTCGCCCGTGTGGCGAGGGGACGGGCGGAGAAGCGCTCCACTGGCGCGGGCCGGTCTTCGATCGAAGCACCCGGGGTTCACTCTCCCGGGGGCCACTACCGAGGACCGGCGGCGGCGAGGTGCGCTTCCCCTCGTTCGGGGGACGTCGGGTGACGTCCCTGTGTGATGTCCGCTGATCGCCTACCCGATGCGACGCGGCTCATCACGCTGAGTCGTAGTTACTGCGTTGTGCTACCACACTACAAAGCCGTGGTGACAGTCCGCACGTACAGCAAAGGGAGCGGCCCCCTTGTCCCAGGGAACCGCTCCCTCCACGGCGTCTTACTTGGCGCCCGCCGCACCGCGGCGGATGCCGAGGCGCTCGACCAGCGCACGGAAGCGCTGGATGTCCTTCTTGGCGAGGTACTGCAGCAGCCGGCGGCGCTGACCGACGAGGATCAGCAGACCACGGCGGGAGTGGTGGTCGTGCTTGTGGGTCTTCAGGTGCTCCGTCAGGTCGGAGATCCGACGGGACAGCAGAGCGACCTGGACCTCGGGGGAGCCGGTGTCACCCTCCTTGGTGCCGAACTCGGAGATGATCTGCTTCTTCACTGCGGCGTCGAGCGACACGCGTACTCCTCGTGATTCTGTGGTGGCCACCGAGTGCCCCCGGTCTGCGTCTCGGGGGGTCTTCCATGACTCGGAAGGCGGGGATCCGCTGGGCGCGGCCTCCAGAGCGAAAGGCTCCGGGGGTGCGTACACAAACGGCCATCGCCCAGAGTACCAGGTGGTGACGGGCGCTTTTCCCCCGGTCCGGAGAACCCGCCAGGAGGGAAGAGGCAGGCCACTAGGGTGAGCGCTCGGATCGATCGTACGTCGGGAAGGGGTCGCTGGGGCATGGCGGAGACGGCTGAGGAGATCAAGGCACGCAAGGAGCGGGAGAAGAACGAGCTCTACGCCCTCGACATCTCCGGCGTCGAGTGGCACGGCGCTCCGGGCACGGAGGAGCACGAGGAGCGGGTGGAGATCGCGTACCTGCCCGGCGGCGCCGTGGCCATGCGGTCCTCCCTCGACCCCGGGACGGTGCTGCGGTACACCGCGGCCGAGTGGGAGGCGTTCGTGCTGGGCGCGCGGGACGGCGAGTTCGACCTGGAGCCGGCGGAGGGCGGCGAGGGGACCGCTGCCGCCGCCGGGTAGTCGTGTGGAGATATGGAAACGGGCGGTGCGCGTGCGTGCCGCCCGTTTGCCGTGTCTGCCGACGAGCTGAGCGTGTTTGCCCTGTACGTAGCGATTCCGTACGGCTGTTGACCGTGTCGCCGCGCGTGGGGCGCCCGCCGGGGTGGGGGGAACGGGGCTGACGGGGCGGGGTACCTGGTGATTAGGCTGGTGCCCGGTACGCCGTCAGAACCCGTTCAACGGGCGTGGGCGTCCTACGGGGAGGGCAGATGGTCGCCCCCAGCACGGCACGAGGGTGCTCGACCAATCAGGAGGAACTGTGAGCAGCGATCGGGACGGTACGCACGGGAGCTGGGCGACCCCCGGCGATGGCCAGCCCGACGCGGAGTCCGCCGTCGAGACGACGGGCGAGTTCACCATCGACTACGCGCCGCCGGCCTGGTACACGCAGAACGCCTCGGAGGGCAGCGCTTCGGGGACGTCGCCGTCCGGTTCGTCGTCGGACGCGTCGCAGGCCGGGGGGACGCCTTCCGCTGGTTCCTCCGGTTCCCCTGGTGCCCTTGGTACGCCTGGTACGTCGTCGGCGCCGTCGGCTCCCTCCGGCAGGCCCGTTCCTCCGCTGCCGGGACTGACTCCGCCGCCGCACGCCGTGGGAGCCTCAGGGCCGTCCGCCCTGCCGACGCCTCCGGCACCGGCTCCGGGAGCACCGTTCACGCCGCCCGCGCCTGCGCCCGCCCCGGGCGCCCCCTTCACACCCCCCGCTCCTGCGCCCGGTGCGCCGTTCACGCCTCCCCCGCCGCCGTCCGCGGGGCCGGTGGCCGTGCCCCGGCTTCCGGTGGGCAGCGGGTTCGAGCCGCAGCGGCCGGAACCTGAGGCGGACAAGGACGAGGAGCGGGATTCCGCTCCGTCCGGTGCGTCCGCTTCCCCGACGGCCGTGCCGAGCATGCCGGTCGGTCAGGTCCCGTCGCAGTCGCCCGAGCCGCAGACCGCCCCGGCGCCCGCGGAGCCGTCGGACGGCCTCGGCCTCGACAACGGCGACTTGGAGAGCGGGGCCACGATTCGTTTCTCCGCTGCCGCGTTGAAGCGGGAGATCGCCGAGCGCGAGGCCGCCGAGACGACAGCGGCGGACTCCGAGACGGAGGACGTGGAGGCCGAGGGGTCGTCAGAGAGCTTTGTCGCAAAGGGCGTCGGCCAGATGGAAGAGGCCGGGAACACCCCTGCCGAGGCCGGCCTCGATGCGGACTCCTTCGGTCCGGCGGATACCGAAGCCGTCAAGGACGACGCGGCGACCGAGGAGGACGACGAGTCCCCTGTGGCCGGCGTCCGGGACGACACCGCGGAGGAGCAGCCGGAGACCGCGCCCGAGGACACCGTGCCGTCCGACGACGTGCCGGTGGACGAGAACGTGCCGACGGCGGACGAGGCAACGACGGCGGAAGACGAGCCCGCCGACGCCGCACCGGTGAGCGCCGAGGCGGAACAGGACGACGAGGCGAAGGTCGACGCCGAGCCGGAGGACGAGGTTCCCGCCGGGGCGGACGACCGGGCCGACGAGCCCGAGGACGCCGTCCCGGGGCCGGTCGACGCGGTTCCGCCTGCCGCGCCCGTCGCCGTGCCGCAGGTGCCCTCTGCCCCGCCCGCGTACCCCACCGCCCCACCGTCGGCCGGTGACTGGTCCGCGCAGCCAACGACGCCGCAGGGTGGTGTGCCCGCACAGCAGCCTCCGTTCCAGCCGCAGGCGCCGCAGCCCGCGCCCGCCGCCTGGAACCCCCCGCCGGTTCCCCCGGCCCAGCCGGCCCCGGCGGCACAGCAACCGCAGGCGCCGAATCCGCCCGCTCCGCCGGCCGGTTACGGCTTCCCCCAGCCGGTGCGCCCGCCCAGCCGCCGGCGCAGCCGGGTGCGCCCGAGCCGCAGGCCGGGTACGGGTTCCCGCCCGCCTCACCGGTACCGCAGCAGGCCCAGCCCCCGGCTCCCCCCGCGCCCGCACCGGAACAGCCGCAGGCACCGAACCCGCCCGCATCGCCTGCCGGTTACGGCTTCCCGCACGCCCAGCAGCCCGCGCCCCAAGCCGGTTACGGGTTCCCCCAGCAGGGCGCCCCGGCCCAGCCTCCCGCACAGCCGCAGCCTCAGCCGGGTGCGCCCGCACCCCAGGCCGGGTACGGATTCCCGCCCGCCGCACCCGAACCGCAGCAGGCCCGGCCCCCGGCTCCGCCCGCACCGGAACAGCCGCAGGCACCGAACCCGCCCGCGCCGCCCGCCGGTTACGGCTTCCCGCACGGTGCCCGGCGCCCGCTCCGGTGTCCCCACTCCCCGGCGCAGCCGAGCGGTTACGGCTTCCCCCAGCAGCCGCAGCACCAGCAGCCCGCCACGCCCGGACAGCCGCAGCCGCCTCAGCAGCCGCACCCCGGTGTCCCGCAGCAGGCGCAGCCCCCGCAGCAGCCCGTCGATCCGCGGACCGGGACGGCCTGGCCGCAGCCCGTACAGCACGACCAGCGGCAGCCCACCAACCCTGGTGCCGCGCCGCTCGGTTACACGGCCGCCGTCGAGCTGTCGTCGGACCGGCTGCTCAACAGCAAGAAGCAGAAGGCGAAGAGCAGCCGTCCCGCGTCCGGCGGGTCGCGGTTCAAGCTGGGCGGGAAGAAGGAGGAGGCCGAGCGGCAGCGGAAGCTGGAGCTGATCCGCACGCCGGTGCTGTCCTGCTACCGCATCGCGGTCATCAGCCTCAAGGGCGGCGTCGGCAAGACGACCACCACCACGGCTCTCGGCTCCACGCTCGCCACCGAGCGGCAGGACAAGATCCTCGCGATCGACGCCAACCCGGACGCCGGCACGCTCGGCCGCCGCGTGCGGCGCGAGACCGGGGCCACCATCCGTGACCTGGTACAGGCGATCCCGTACCTCAACTCGTACATGGACATCCGGCGGTTCACGTCGCAGGCGCCCTCCGGTCTGGAGATCATCGCCAACGACGTCGATCCGGCCGTGTCCACGACGTTCAACGACGAGGACTACCGGCGCGCGATCGACGTGCTCGGCAAGCAGTACCCGATCATCCTCACCGACTCCGGCACCGGTCTGCTGTACTCCGCCATGCGCGGGGTGCTGGACCTGGCCGACCAGTTGATCATCATCTCCACGCCGTCCGTGGACGGCGCGAGCAGCGCCAGCACGACGCTGGACTGGCTGTCGGCGCACGGGTACGCGGACCTCGTGTCCCGGTCCCTCACCGTCATCTCCGGCGTGCGCGAGACCGGGAAGATGATCAAGGTCGAAGACATCGTGGCGCACTTCGAGACGCGCTGCCGGGGCGTGCTCGTCGTCCCGTTCGACGAGCACCTGGCCGCCGGTGCCGAGGTGGACCTCGACATGATGCGGCCGAAGGTGCGGGAGGCGTACTTCAACCTCGCGGCGCTGGTGGCCGAGGACTTCGTGCGGCACCAGCAGTCGCACGGACTGTGGACGTCCGACGGCAACCCGCCGCCGGTCGCCGCGCCGCCCCTGCCGGGGCAGGCGGTCCCCGGGCAGCCGATTCCCGGACAGCCCGCGCCTGGTCAGGGCGCCCCGGGTCCGTACGTGCCGGGCCAGGCCGTCCCCGGCCGGCCCGCCCCGGGTCCGTACCCGCAGCAGCCCCACCAGCCGTACCAGGGCCAGCCGTACGCCCACCCCGGACAGCAGGGCCACCCGGGGCACCCGGGGCAGCCCCCCGCCCAGCCCGGGCAGCCGCCCGCGCAGCCCCCCGCCCCGCAGGGACACCCCCAGGCTCAGCCGGCGCAGCCCTATCCGCAGGCGCCGGATCAGCCGTATCCCCCGCAGCCGGGGCACCCCGGGCATTCCGGCCCGCAGCAGTAGGGCCGGCGCCCCGGACGACCGCGCCCTCACGTGACAGCGGCCCCCTTCGAGGGGCCGCTTTCGCGTGCGTGGCCGAAAAGCGCCGTCAGCCGCTGGCCAGCAACGCGTCAGTGGTCTCGACCAATGGGTGCAAACTTTGCGTCAACTCGCCGTTTCCGCAGGCCACATGGGGTGTCCGCGCCGTTGACGCCCGCAGGAGCCGCTGATAGACACACTCATCACTCATCTGATCAACCCCGTCCTTCCCGTGCGAGTGATGACGCGAGGTCTGCGACCCATGGACACGAACGATCAGTACGGCGGTCACCACCGCACAGCCGGCCGGGCCCGGCTCGTCGTGGCGGCCGGTGCCGCGGCGCTCGCGCTCAGCGCCGGGTTCGCCACTCCGCTCAATCCCGCCCCGCAGCAGGCCCGCGCGGCCGACGACGGCGGCAGCACACTGACCGTGGCGGTGGCACAGAGCGTCGACTCGCTCAGCCCCTTCCTCGCGGTGCGGCTGCTCAGCACGAGCATCCACCGGCTCACCTACGAGTACCTCACCAACTACGACCCGGAGGACAACCACGTCATCCCGGGTCTGGCCACCAAGTGGGAGTCGTCGCCCGACAAGCTGACCTGGACGTACACCATCCGTTCGAACTCCACGTGGTCGGACGGGAAGAAGGCCACCGCCGAGGACGCGGCCTGGACGTTCAACACGATGATGACGGACTCCGGCGCGGCCACCGCGAACGGCAGCTTCGTCGCCAACTTCGAGAAGGTGACCGCTCCCAGCCCCACCCAGCTGGTCATCAAGCTGAAGAAGCCGCAGGCCACCATGACGGCGCTGGACGTGCCGATCGTGCCCAAGCACGTGTGGGAGAAGGTCGACGACTTCTCGAAGTTCAACAACGACAAGGACTTTCCGCTGGTCGGCAACGGGCCGTTCGTGCTCACCGACTACAAGCCGGACAGCTACGTGCGTCTGAAGGCGAACAAGGACTTCTGGCGTGGGGCGCCCAAGTTCGACGAGCTGGTCTTCCGCTACTACAAGGACCAGGACGCGGCGGTGTCGGCGCTGCGCAAGGGCGAGGTGTCGTTCGTCGCGGGCTCGCCGTCCCTCACGCCCGCCCAGGCGGACTCGCTGAAGGGCGAGAAGAACATCAAGGTCAACGACGCGCCGGGGCGCCGCTTCTACGCGCTGGCCACCAACCCGGGCGCGCGGACGAGGAGCGGCGAGAAGATGGGTGACGGTCACCCCTCGCTGCTCGACCAGCGGGTGCGCAACGCGCTGTTCCGGGCGGTGGACCGCAAGACCGTCATCGACAAGGTGTTCCAGGGTCACGCCGTGGAGGGCGCCGGTTACATCCCGCCGCGCTACGCGCAGTACTTCTGGGAGCCGGAGGCCGGGCAGGAGCTGGCGTACGACCCGAAGGAGGCGGCGCGGCTCCTCGACGAGGCCGGTCTGAAGCTCAACAGCGCGGGCAAGCGCGTCGGCAAGGACGGCAAACCGGTCGTCTACCGGGTGCTGTGCCACGCGACCGACCCGAACGACAAGGCGATCGGGCAGTACCTCCAGGAGTGGTGGGGCGACCTCGGTATCGGGGTCACGCTCAACTGCCTGGACAACGTGACCGATCCCTGGCTCGCCGGTGAGTACGACCTGGCGTTCGACGGCTGGTCGGTCAACCCGGACCCCGACTTCGTGCTCTCCATCCACACCTGCGCGGCGCTGCCCGCGACGCCGGAGGAGACCGGTGCGACCGACAACTTCATCTGCGACGGGACCTACGACGAGCTGTACGACCGGCAGCTCGCCGAGTACGACCCGGCCAAGCGGGCCGCCCTCGTCAAGCAGATGGAGTCGCGGCTGTACGACCTCGGGTACATGAACGTCATGGCGTACCCGAACGCCGTCGAGGCGTACCGCACGGACCAGATCGAGTCGATCACCACGATGCCGGCGGCGGCGGGCAACATCTACGGCCAGGACGGTTACTGGAGCTGGTGGTCGGCGGTGCCGGCGGACTCGGCCGACGGCGGGGGCGACTCGTCGTCGACCGGCGTGGTGATCGGGATCGTCGCGGGGGTCGTCGTCCTCGCCGGACTGGGCGTGTTCGTCGCGCTGCGGCGGCGGGCCACGGCCGAGGACCGCGAGTAGGCGGCGAACGGCACCCATGACCTCCGACGCACCCTCCGCATCCGTCGGCGGGACCACGGGGGCGGCGGCCGGTCCGGTGAAGGACGGGCCGGCCGCCTCCCGTGGGCCTCGCCAAGGCGGTCTCACCGGCGCCTATCCGCGGTACCTCGCGGGCAAGCTGGCCGGCGCGGCCGTGTCCCTGTTCGCCGTCCTCGTCACCAGCTTCTTCCTGTTCCGGCTGATCCCCGGCGACCCGGTGAAGTTCATGACCGGTGGCCGTCAGGTCTCGGCCGAGCAACTGGCCGTCTACCGCGAGCAGTTCGGCCTGGACCTGCCGTTGTGGCAGCAGTTCACCGACTACTGCGGCAAGGCGCTCACCGGTGACCTGGGCACCTCGTACCAGTTCAACGCGCCCGTGCTGGACAAGATCACGGAGGCGCTGCCGAACACCCTGCTGCTCACCGGCACCGCCTTCGTGATCTACACGGTGCTCGGCATCGTCCTCGGTACCCGCTCGGCGTGGCGGCACGGGCGGCTCGGCGACCGGGTGAACACCGGCCTGGCGCTGACCCTGTACTCGCTGCCGTCGTTCTGGCTGGGGCTGTTGCTGATCATCACGCTGTCGGTGGGGATCGGGCCGGTGCCCGGTCTGTTCCCGACCGGGGGCATGGAGTCGGGCGGCGAGGAGGGCTTCGCGTACGTGCTGGACGTGGCGCACCACCTGGTGCTGCCGGTGCTGACGCTGGTGGCCGTGGAGTACGGGCAGACGCTGCTGGTGACGCGGTCGGCGCTGCTGGACGAGATGGGCAGCGACTACCTGACCACGGCACGGGCCAAGGGTCTGCGCGACGACCTCGTACGGCGGCGTCACGCGGTGCCCAACGCGCTGCTGCCGACCGTCACCCTGATCTTCATCAACCTCGGCCGGACGGTGGCCGGCGTCATCCTGGTGGAGACGGTGTTCTCCTGGCCGGGGCTGGGCGGGCTGTTCTACCAGGCCCTCAGCGTGCCCGATCTGCCGCTGGTGCAGGGACTGTTCTTCGTGTTCGCCGCCGCGGTGATCGTGATGAACACGCTGGCCGACCTGATCTATCCGCTGTTCGATCCCCGGGTGGGCCGATGACGACGGAGAAGACCCCGCGGGTGCGGGACGCGGGCCCGCGGGCCATGGCGTGGCAGCGGCGCCGGGCCTCGGCCGCGCGGTTCTGGCGGCAGTACCGCACGCACCGGGCCGGGCTGTTCGGCCTGGGCGTCCTCACGCTGTTCGTGCTGCTGGCGCTGACCGCGCCGCTGCTGGTCGGTTCGGACGTCGCCGACGTGACCGACGCGCCGGGCGCCCCGCTGGAGGACCCGAGCGCCGAACTGCCCTTCGGGGCGGACCGGTTCGGGCGCGATCTGTTCGGCCTGGTGATCTGGGGCGCGCGGGTGTCGCTGCTGGTGGGGCTGCTCGCGGCGGTGCTGTCGGTCCTGATCGGCACGGTGATCGGGGTGACGTCGGGGCACTTCGGGGGGTGGTTCGCCACGGTGATCATGCGGATCACCGACTGGTTCCTGGTCATGCCGACCCTGGTGCTGGCGATCGCCCTGGCCACCGTGATGTCCCGCTCGCTGCTGACGATCGTCGTGGCGATCGGGGTGACGACCTGGCCGACGACGGCCCGCCTGGTGCGGGCGCAGACGCTGGCCGTGGAGACACGGCCGTACATCGAGCGGGCACGGGCGCTCGGCGGCGGGCACTGGCACGTCATGAGCCGGCACGTGCTGCCCAACGTGATGCCGCTGGTGCTCGCCCAGACGACGCTGATCATCTCCTCGGCCATCCTGGCGGAGGCCACCCTGGCGTTCCTGGGGCTCGGCGATCCGACGGTCGTCTCGTGGGGCGGACTGCTGCAGGACGCCCGGGAGGCGGGGGCGATCAGTGCCGGGCACTGGTGGTATCTGGTGCCGCCGGGCATCGCCATCGCCATGGTGGCGCTGGCGTTCACGCTCTGCGGGCGGGCCGTGGAGTCCGTCCTCAACCCCAGGCTGGGGGTGTCCCGTTGAGTCTGCTGGACGTCAGAGGGCTGACGGTCACGTACCCGGGCGGCGCGGCCGCGGTGCGCGGGGTGGACCTGCGCCTGGAGGCGGGCCGCAAGCTGGGCATCGCCGGGGAGTCGGGCTGCGGCAAGTCCACCCTCGCGCTGGCGCTGCTGCGCCTGCTGCCCGCGGGGACGCAGGTCGGCGGCGAGATCCTGCTGGACGGCGAGGACGTACTGGCCATGAAGTGGGGCCGGGTACGGGCGGTCCGCTGGGCCGGCGCGTCCATCGTGTTCCAGGGCGCGATGCACAGCCTGAACCCGGTGCGCCGCATCGGCGACCAGATCGCCGAGCCGATCCTCCTGCACCGCAGGGCCACCGCGGCCGGGGCCCGGAAGCGGACCGGGGAGCTCCTCGAACACGTCGGTCTGCCGGCCGCCCGCGCGTCGGCCTACCCGCACGAGCTGTCCGGCGGGCAGCGGCAGCGCGTGATGATCGCGATGGCGCTGGCCTGCGACCCGCGGCTGATCATCGCCGACGAGCCGACGACCGCGCTGGACGTGATGATCCAGGCGCAGATCCTGCGCCTGATCGAGCAACTGGTCGCGGACCAGGACGTCGGCCTGATCATGATCAGCCACGATCTGGCGGTCCTCGCCGGCACCTGCGACCGGCTCACGGTGATGTACGCGGGCCGGGTGATCGAGGAGGGCCCGGCGGGACAGGTCTACGAGGCCGCCCGCCACCCCTACGCCCAGGCGCTGTCGGCGGCGTTCCCGCGCATCGGTGACCCGGCGTCGCGCTTCGCGCCGCGCGGTCTGCCGGGCGACCCGCCGGACCCCACGGCGCTGCCGTCCGGCTGCGCCTTCCACCCGCGGTGCCCGGTGGCGCTGGACTCCTGCGCGACCGAGGACCAGCCGCTGCGGGACGCGGGTGCGGGCCGGCGTGCCGCGTGCGTGCGGGTGACCGACCGGGACGACGGCACGGCCGGCGGCCCGGACCCCCTGGAGGAAGCGAGGCCCAGCACCCCATGACCGGCTCCCCCCTGCTCAGCACCAGGGACGTGCACATCACCTTCCCGGGCCGGCACGGCGCCCCGGACGCCCGCGCCGTGGACGGTGTCGACCTGGACATCCGTCCCGGTGAGATCGTCGCCCTGGTCGGCGAGTCCGGCTGCGGCAAGACCACCCTGGCCCGCGCCCTGCTGGGGCTGGTCGAACCCACGACCGGCCGGGTGACCTTCGACGGGCAACCGCTGCGGTACTCCGGCCGCTCCCTGAAGGCGTACCGGCGACGCGTCCAGCTGGTGCTGCAGGACCCGAGCGGCTCGCTCAACCCGCGCCACACCGTGTACGACGCGGTGGCCGAGGGCCTGCGCATCCACGGCCACCGGGGGGACGAGCGGGCCGTGGTCGCGGACGCGTTGTCCCGGGCCGGACTGCGGCCCCCGGAGCGGTTCTTCCTGCGCTATCCGCACGAACTGTCCGGCGGTCAGCGGCAGCGCGTGGTGATCGCGGGCGCGCTGGTGCTGGAGCCGGAACTCCTCGTCGCCGACGAGCCGGTGGCCTCGCTCGACGCGTCGGTGCGCGGGGAGATCCTGGCACTGTTGCTGCGGCTGCGCGACGAACTGGGCCTGTCCGCCCTGGTGGTCACGCACGACCTGGGGCTGGCCTGGAACATCGCCGACCGGGTGGCGGTGATGTACCTGGGGCGGATCGTGGAGACCGGCGCGGTGGAGCAGGTGCTCACGGCGCCACGGCACCCGTACACGCGGGCGCTGCTGTCCGTGCTCCCCGAAGCCTCCGGGGAGCCGGTGGTGCTCACCGGCGAGCCGCCGGACCCGGCCCGGATCCCCTCCGGCTGCCGCTTCCACGCGCGCTGCCAGGTGCTGGCGAGCGGCGAGGCCGAACGGGCGGGCGTGGCCCAGGCCTGCCGCACCACGGACCCGGGCGTCCCCGACGGCACCGGCACACCCCAGGTGGCCTGCCACTGGGCCCACGCGACGGAGGGCGAAGGGACGCCGAAGGGCTGACCGAACCAGGCCGCTCCCCCGACGGGACGGTGCCGGTTACGCCTTCTCCGCCTCGGCCACGAGGGCCTTGCAGCGGTCGACGTCCTGGGCCATCTGCTCGAGGAGCGCGTCGAGGGTGTCGAACTTCGCCTGGCCGCGTACGAAGGCGAGGAAGTCGACCGCGACGTGCAGGCCGTAGAGGTCGAGGCCGACGCGGTCGATGGCGTACGCCTCGACGGTCCGCTCGGTGCCGTCGAACTGGGGGTTGGTGCCCACGGAGATCGCGGCCGGCATGGCCTCGCCCTGCGCGTGCAGCCAGCCGGCGTACACCCCGTCGGCGGGGATCGCGGTGTGAGGCAGCGTCTCGACGTTGGCCGTGGGGAAGCCGAGGTCACGGCCGCGCTGGGCACCCCGGACGACGACGCCCTCGACCCGGTGCGGGCGGCCCAGGATCTCGGCGGCGCCCTCGACCTGGCCCTCGGTGACCAGCCGACGGGTGAGGGTGGAGGAGAACGGCTCGCCGCCGCCCGCCTCGCCGCTCACGTACAGGTCGACGACCTCGACCTCGAAGTCGTACACCTTGCCCTGCTCGGCGAGGAACTGCACGGTGCCCGCGGCCTTGTGGCCGAAGCGGAAGTTGGGGCCCTCGACGACCGCCTTGGCGTGCAGCTTGTCCACCAGGACCTTGACCACGAAGTCGGCCGGGGACAGCTTCGAGAACTCGGTGGTGAAGGGCAGGACGAGGACCGCGTCCACGCCGAGGTCGGCCATCAGTTCGGCGCGCCGGTGGTGCGGGGCGAGCAGCGGGGGGTGGCTGCCGGGGCGGACGACCTCGCTGGGGTGCGGGTCGAAGGTGACGACGACCGCGGGGACGCCCAGGGCGCGGGCCCGTTCCACGGCGTGCCGGATGATCAGCTGGTGACCGCGGTGCACTCCGTCGTAGGAGCCGATGGTGACGACGCTGCGCCCCCAGTCCTGGGGGATGTCCTCCAAGCCACGCCAGCGCTGCACTGTGACTGCTCCTTGTCGAAACCTTGTCGGACGAACCCGAGTCCGTGGACTTCTCTGCGCAGCTCTAAGGGTGCCATGCCGGGTGCCGTCGGCTCGCATCGGCATGGGTGCTGTGTGACGACGCGCACGCGCCGGGTCGCGTCAGACGGGCACGACCACGCCGGTGAGCTCGTCGATCACCTCCCGGGTGCCGGACCCGACCAGCGGTCCCCACACGTGGGGGGCGTCCGTGAGCCAGCCGGCCACGGCCGTCGCGAGTCCCGGCACGTGCCGGGCCAGGTCGGCGAGGGCCAGGTCGAAGCGGGCGGCACCCTCGGGCGTGCGGACCAGGAGCAGTGCCGCACGGTGGACGAGCACCCGCAGCTCGGGGCCGGTGTTCCGGACGGCGGCGCGCAGGACCGCGTCCAGGACACCGGGGTCGGTCTCCTGGGCGAGCAGGGTGTCGAGCAGGGCGCGGCGCAGCGGGCGGGAGGCGGAGGTGCCGGGCGCGGCGAGGACGTCGGCGAGGGCCAGCCGCAGCGGCTGCGGGCCGTCGTCGAGCAGCTCGGTGAGCAGCGGCCGGAGCACCGCGCGGGCGGCGGGCCCGAGGTCGAGGTGCCGGTCGGCGTACCCGGCCACGCAGCCGGTCAGATCGGGTCGCCGTACGACCGCCTCCCGGACGACGGCCGCGACCGGCCGGGCCAGGGCGGGGGTGGCGGCGTCGGCGAGGGCGCGGACGGTCTCGTCCGCGTCCGCCCCCTGCGCCAGCCTGGTGCGGAACGCGTCGAGCACGGGCTCCGGGTGCGTCGTCAGGGCGTCGGTGAGGGCGCTCGGCGGGAAGTGCGGGTCGCCGGCCGCGAAGCGGTCCAGGGCGCGCGCGAGGTGCCGGTCCCTGCTGTTGGGGTCGCGGACCAGGAGGGCCAGGGCACCGCCGTGCAGCGCGCGGTCGGCGGTGCGGACCAGGACCGCGAGGGCGGCGTACCGCAGCAGGGTGCGGTCGCCCAGGTCGCGGGCGTACGGCGCGACCCGCAGGCCGTGGGCGACGGCGGCGGCCCGGCGGGCGGGGCGCGGGTCCTCCGCCCAGCGGTCCACGGCCCGGCACATCGCACCGGGTTCCTCCTCGGCCAGCACGGTGAGCAGTTCGTCGGCCCGCCGGTGCGCGCTGTCGACGAGCGCCTCGGTCAGCGCGTCCGGGGCGGCGCGGCGGTGGGTGTGCAGCAGCGCCTGCGCGGCGGTCGCCACGGTGGCGTGCGGGGTGGCGGGCAGCAGCCGTTCGTCGTCGAACCAGCGGACCAGGTACGGCAGTACGGTCGCGGGGTCGGCGGTGAGCAGCGCGGCGGCGGCGTCCAGGAAGCGGGGGCCGCTCTCGCACGGGGGGCGGTCGGCCGGCACCAGGCGGCGCAGCAGGGCGCACCGCGTCTCCACGGGCAGCCGCAGCCCGGTCCAGAAGGCAGGCCCCAGTTCGTCAGGGACCGTCCGCCGCTGCTCCCGCCAGGCCACGACGCGGTCGGCGAGCAGTCGCAGCACGTCCGTGTACGGGCCGGCGTCGGGCACGCGGGCGAGGGTGCCGGTGAGCAGGCGGGCGGCCCACCAGGAGCCGGGGTCGGCGTCCAGGGCGTGTGTCAGGTCCGCCAGCCGGGAGGCGAGCCTGGCGGTGCCCTGCCGACGGGCAAGGGACAGCAGGGCCTGGACGACCGGACCGATGCGGTGGCGGGGCACGGGGCCGGTCTCGGCGTCGGGGCGTGGACGAGGGTGTGCAGGGCGCCGTCCAGGTCCAGGTGGCCGCCCTGGAGCCAGTCGGCGAGCTCCTGGTGGGCGAAGCGGTAGCCGTCCCCGGCGGGGACGAGGAGCCCCTCGGCGAGGACGGCGTGGGCCCATCCGGCCGTCTCACCGTGCCGGCCCGGGCCTGTACCGGACCCTGGGCGAGGACGGCGTCGGCCCGTCCTGCCGTCTCACCGTGCCGACCCGGGCCTGTACCGGACCCTGGGCGAGGACGGCGTCGGCCCGTCCTGCCGTCTCACCGTGCCGGCCCGGGCCTGTACCGGACCCTGGGCGAGGACGGCGTCGGCCCGTCCTGCCGTCTCACCGTGCCGGCCCGGGCCGGAGCCGGACCCGCGCGGAGACGGCGTCGGCCCAGTCGGCCCACCCGCCCCGCTCACCACACCTGTCCAGGCCGGTACCGGACACCGCGGCGTACCCGGCCGCGGCCCACCCCGCCCGCTCGCCGTACCCACCCGGGCCGGTACCAGAACCAGGGGCGAGGACGGCCTCGGTCCCTCCGACCGGCTCGCCGTTCCGGTCCGGGCCGGTGCCGGGACCAGCGGCGTAGCGGGCGTCGGCCCGTCCGGCCCGCTCACCGCGCAGGACCAAGCCAGTTCCGGAACCAGCGGCGGAGACGGCGTCGGCCCACCCCACCCGCTCGCCGTACCCATCCGAGCCGGTACCGGAACCAGCGGCGGAGACGGCGTCGGCCCACCCCGTCGACTCGCCCTTCCGTCGCGGGCCGGTGCCCGAACCATCGGCGGGGACGGCCGCCGGGAACAGTCTCTCGAACGTCTCCCGGTCCAGCGCGCCGTCCTCGGTGCCGAGGCAGTGGCGGGCCGCCTCGTGCGCCTTCCCGGCGACCCGGGCGGCCAGGCGGCGCACCGCGGTGCCCCGGGCACCGGTGCCACCGCCGAGGCGCCGGGCGATGCGCAGGCAGGTCAGGTCCAGGTGCGCGGTGAGGACGCCATCGCGGTCGACGGGCCCCTCGGGCGCCGCTCCGGCGAGGTCGGACCGCACCTCGGCGAGCATGCGCAGGGCCAGCGGGTGGGCCGCGTCGGCGTCGGTGAGGGCGCCCTCCGGGATGCCGAGCCGGGCGCGTGCCTCGCGCGCCTCGTCGGCCGTGAGGTCGCCGAGGTCCACGCACGGCGGGAGCCCGTCGGGGCCCGCTCCGCCCTGGTGCGGCGGGACGGCCGGCAGGCCCGCCTCCTCCGCGAACTCGGCGCCGCAGGACACCAGCAGACGGGCGCCCGTCTCCGCCAGCCAGCGCACGGTGCCCTCGGTCCACGCGGCACGGCGCCGGAACAGGCCGGACGGCATGTGCTCGGGGTCGTCGAGGAGCAGCAGCAGAGGGCGCCCGGCGCTGTGCGCGAGCCGGGCGAGGCGCTCCGGTGCGAGGTCGCCGACGTCCTGCGGGGGGAACGGCATCCGGGCGACGACCTCGGCGGCGGCCCGCTCCAGGACGCGCCGGGCGGCGTCGGCGACCGAGGTGTCGTCCGCGCGCAGGTCGGCTCCGCGCAGCCAGAGCGTCGGCAGCCCTTCGCGGTGGCGCCGGCCGGCGAGGGCGGCGAGTTCGGTGCTGCGGCCGCTGCCGGGCGGCCCGACGAGGCCCAGGACGGCGGCCGTGCCCCGTTCGAAGGCGTGCAACCGCGCGCGTACGGCGTGCCGCTCGACCGGCTCCACGGGTGTGGACGGCGCGTGGAGTGCCACCGAGGCCGCGGTCAGCCCGACCAGTCCGGCGAGGTTGAGGTCGACCCCGTAGGCGGGGACGGTGGCCGCGTTCTCCACGAGCAGCGCGGCGAGGGCGGGGGCCGTCGGACGCAGGGGGACGGCGAAGCCGACGTCGGAGACGTCGGTGCGCAGAGCGGTGCCGAGGACTCCGACGACGGTGCCGGTGGCGGGGTCGAGCACCGGGCCGCCCGCGGCTCCCCCGCCGAGCCGCAGCGCGTCCCGCCCGGCGGTGCCGACGGCCAGTTCCAGGGCACCGTGCACCCGGTGGGTGCGGTCGGTGGCGGTGTACGTCACGGAGGCCGTGCCGAGCACCCGCGCCTCGCGCCAGCCCCCGGCGGGGATCCGGACATAGGCGCCGGTGCGGACGGTTCCCCGGGAGGTGACCGGCAGGGGGGCGACACCGAGGTCCCCGCCGCGCACCAGGGCCAGACCGAGGGCGGGCAGCGGCGTCACGGCGTCGGCGGCCACGATGCCGTACCGGCCGTCCGCGCCGTGCAATACGAGCCGGGGCAGCCCGTCGACGGTCTCGTGGCTGGTGATCACCGTGCCGCGGCGGTCGGCCACGAAGCCGGTGCCGCGCGGGCGGCCGGCCAGGTCGTGGAACGCGACAAAACCGGGGTCCGCGTCCCGGACCCGCTCGAGGGCGTGCCCGCCCTGGAGTGCCGGCTCCCCTGGGAAGCGGTCGAGCGACGGCATCCTGGAGCCTCCTGCCGTGCCGTACCTGGTGCCTTGCCCGCGACATTAGGCGCCAAATGATCAGCGGCACAGATCGGTCGGCGAACGCGCCCCCTTCCACTCCCCGCTTCACTCCGAGCGCCCGTACAGGCGGGTGAACAGAGGGGGGCCGATGGATAACCCTAGGGGTGGGGGAACCGAGGGGGACCGTGGAGCGGCGGCATGTCCATCCCCGTGACGCCGCTCCACGGGCGGCATCCGGCGCTTCGAGGAGACGCGGTCCCTGTGGGTCCCGTCGCCCCGCGGACGAAGGCGCACCGGAAGCCGCGCGCCGTCGCAGCGCAGAGGCGATGCACACGGACCTGCCGACGCGTGCCCTCGCGGCTGCAGCGGCCCCGCGGCGCGCCTCGGCGACCAGGAGTCGCCCCCGCCGCCCCTTCCAATCCCGACCCCGGGGGCCGCAGCCCCAGACCCCCGCATCGGCCCTGGCGGGCCTCGTCCTCAAACGCTGGACGGGCCGGCTCAGCAGCTCTCCGGAACAAGGCGGAGCCCCGGAAGGGCCGCCCTCACACGGCGAAGACCGCCAGGCTCTTCGCCTTCCCCCGGTGCTCCTCCACCAGCGCCAGGAACCGCTCCCCCGGCCCGAAGACCGCCACCGCGCCCCGCCCCGCGTACTCCTCCGGGATCTCCAGGCGGACTCCGTTGGTCAGCAGCTTCGCCCGGCGCTCGTCCACGTCCCAGCGCGGGAACGCGGCCGCGGCGGCCTCGGCGATCGGCATGACCGTCAGCTTCTCCTGGAGCTCGTCCAGCGTCTTCGCGGCGTCCAGCCGGTACGGCCCGACACGGGTCCGGCGCAGCGCGGTCAGGTGACCGCCCACGCCCAGGCCGGCGCCCAGGTCACGGGCGAGGGCGCGGATGTAGGTGCCGGAGGAGCACACGACGGAGACCACGAGGTCCAGCACCGGGGTGCCGTCCGCGGCGACGGCCTCGCGCACGTCGTACACGGAGAACGACGACACGGTGACCGGCCGGGCGGGGATGTCGAACTCCTCGCCCTCCCGGGCGCGCTTGTAGGAGCGCACCCCGTCGATCTTGATGGCGCTGACCTTGGACGGCACCTGCATGATGTCGCCGGTCAGCTCGGCGATCCCGGCGTCGACGCCCTCGCGGGTGACCCCGGAGGCGTCGGTGGAGGCGGTGATCTCGCCCTCGGCGTCGTCGGTGACCGTGGTCTGGCCGAGCCGGATCGTCCCGAGGTACTCCTTCTCGGTCAGCGCCAGGTGGCCGAGGAGCTTGGTCGCCCGCTCGACTCCGAGAACGAGGACGCCCGTCGCCATCGGGTCGAGGGTGCCGGCGTGGCCGACCCGCCGGGTGCGGGCGATGCCGCGCATCTTGGCGACCACGTCGTGCGAAGTGAAGCCCGACGGCTTGTCCACGATGACAAGGCCGTCGGGCGTGGTGGGCTTCTGGGTCATTCGGCGGTGTCGTCCGTCTCGTCGTCTTCCGGCTTGCGGTACGGGTCGGCCCCGCCGGCGTACGTGGCGCCCGCGGACGCCTCGCGCACCGCGGCGTCGGACTGGCGCGCCTTGTCGAGGAGGTCCTCGATGGTGCGGGCCGTGTCCGGCAGGGCGTCCATGACGAAGGTGAGGGTCGGCGTGAACTTCACGCCCGCCGCCCGGCCCACTTCGGAGCGCAGGACACCCTTGGCGCTCTCCAGGCCGGCCGCGGCCGCCTGCCGCTCCTCGTCGTCCCCGTACACCGTGTAGAAGACGGTCGCCTCCCTGAGGTCACCGGTGACCCGGGTGTCCGTGATGGTGACGTGCGAGCCGAGCCGCGGGTCCTTGATCCCGCGCTGCAGCTTCTGGGCCACCACCTCTCGGATGAGGTCCGCCAGCCTCTTGGCGCGCGCGTTGTCGGCCACTGGTCCGTCTCCTTAAGTGCTTGCGTCTTGCTTCAGTCTTCGTCGCTGTGGAGCCTGCGTCGAACCGAGAGCAGTTCCACCTCGGGCCGCCCCGCGACCAGCCGCTCGCAGCGGTCGAGGACGTCGGTGAGGTGGTCCCATTCCCCGGAGACCACCGCGAGGCCGATCTCGGCCCTGCGGTGCAGGTTCTGGTTCCCGGTCTCCGCCACGCTGACCGCGTACTTCCGCTGCAGTTCGGCGACGATCGGACGGACGACGGAGCGCTTCTCCTTGAGCGAGTGGACGTCGCCGAGGAGCAGGTCGAAGGACAGAGTCCCCACATACATGTGTGCATCCGGATGTCCCGCCGGCTCGGGATAGGCATCTCCCCGGTCCGGGCGGAGCCGCCCCGTGGGGAAGGGCGCCGCCGCTGCGGCACCGATACGGGAACCGTACACGCAACGGCCGGGGCCGATCGACGGAAATTCGCTTCCGCCGACCGGCCCCGATCGCGTGCTGCTGCGGTCAGACGCGCGGCTTCTCGCGCATCTCGTACGTCGCGATGACGTCGTCGACCTTGATGTCGTTGAAGTTTCCGAGGTTGATACCGCCCTCGAAGCCTTCGCGGATCTCGGTGACGTCGTCCTTGAAGCGACGCAGACCCTCGATGTTGAGGTTCTCCGCGATCACCTTGCCGTCTCGGACGAGACGCGCCTTGGTGTTCCGCTTGACCTCGCCGGAGCGGATGAGAACACCCGCGATGTTGCCCAGCTTGGACGACTTGAAGACCTCGCGGATCTCCGCCGTACCGAGCTCGACCTCCTCGTACTCCGGCTTGAGCATGCCCTTGAGGGCCGCCTCGATCTCCTCGATCGCCTGGTAGATGACCGAGTAGTACCGGACGTCCACACCCTCGCGCTCGGCCATCTGCTGCGCACGCCCGGCGGCGCGCACGTTGAAGCCGATCACGATGGCGTCGGAGCCCATCGCCAGGTCGATGTCGGACTCCGTGACCGCACCGACGCCGCGGTGCAGGACGCGGATGTCGACCTCTTCGCCGACGTCCAGCTGGAGCAGCGAGGACTCGAGGGCCTCGACCGAACCGGAGGCGTCACCCTTGATGATCAGGTTCAGCTGCTGGACCTCGCCGGCCTTGAGCACCTTGTCCAGGTCCTCCAGCGACACGCGGCGCGTGCGCTTGGCGAACGCGGCGTTGCGCTCACGGGCGGCGCGCTTCTCGGCGATCTGACGGGCCGTACGGTCCTCGTCCACGACGATGAAGTTGTCGCCCGCACCCGGGACGTTGGTCAGGCCCAGGACCTGGACCGGCGTCGAGGGTCCGGCCTCGGCGACGTTGTTGCCGTTGTCGTCGAGCATGGCGCGCACGCGGCCGTAGGCGTCGCCCACCACCATCGTGTCGCCGACCCGCAGGGTGCCTCGCTGGACGAGGACGGTCGCCACGGCACCACGGCCGCGGTCGAGCCGGGACTCGATCGAGATGCCCTGCGCGTCCTGCGTGGGGTTGGCACGCAGGTCGAGCGAGGCGTCCGCGGTGAGGATGACGGCCTCGAGGAGGCTGTCGATGTGCAGACCCTGCTTGGCGGAGATGTCGACGAACATGGTGTCGCCGCCGTACTCCTCGGCCACCAGGCCGTACTCGGTCAGCTGACCGCGCACCTTGGTCGGGTCCGCGCCCTCGACGTCGATCTTGTTGACCGCGACGACGATCGGGACCTCGGCCGCCTTGGCGTGGTTGAGCGCCTCGACCGTCTGCGGCATGACGCCGTCGTTGGCCGCGACGACCAGGATCGCGATGTCGGTCGACTTGGCACCACGGGCACGCATGGCGGTGAACGCCTCGTGACCCGGGGTGTCGATGAAGGTGATCTTGCGATCCTCTTCGTTGACCTCGGTCGTGACCTGGTAGGCACCGATGTGCTGGGTGATGCCGCCTGCCTCGCCCGCGATGACGTTCGTCTTGCGGATGGCGTCGAGGAGGCGGGTCTTGCCGTGGTCGACGTGACCCATGACGGTGACGACCGGCGGACGGACCACCAGGTCCCCCTCGTCGCCCTCGTCCTCGCCGAACTCCAGGTCGAAGGACTCGAGCAGCTCGCGGTCCTCCTCCTCCGGGCTGACGACCTGAACCGTGTAGTTCATCTCGTCCGCGAGGAGCTGGAGCGTCTCGTCGGAGACGGACTGGGTCGCGGTGACCATCTCGCCGAGGTTCATCATGACCGCGACGAGCGACGCCGGGTTGGCGTTGATCTTCTCCGCGAAGTCGGTGAGCGACGCACCGCGCGACAGGCGAATGGTCTCGCCGTTGCCGCGAGGCAGCATCACGCCGCCGACCGACGGGGCCTGCATGGCCTCGTACTCCTGGCGCCTCTGCCGCTTCGACTTGCGACCGCGACGCGCGGGACCGCCGGGACGGCCGAAGGCACCCTGCGTGCCACCGCGGCCACCGGGACCGCCGGGACGGCCACCGAAGCCGGGACGGCCGGCGAAGCCGCCACCGCCACCGGGACGACCGGCACCGCCGCCGCCGCCACCGGGACGGCCGGCGAAGCCGCCGCCGCCACCGCCACCGGGACGACCGGCGAAGCCGCCGCCGCCACCGGGACGACCGCCGCCACCGCCGGGACGACCCGCACCGCCCGGACCGCGGCCACCGGGGCCACCGCCGGGACGCGGGCCGGCAGCGGGACGCTGCGGCATCATGCCGGGGTTGGGACGCGGACCGCCGGGGCCGCCGCCGGGACGGGGACCGCCCTGCGGACGCGGCATCGCGCCCGGAGTGGGACGCGCGCCGCCCGGAGCCTGCGGACGGGGACCGCCGCCCTGGCCGGGGGCCTGGGGACGGGGACCGGCGCCGGGGGCACCGGGACCGCCGGGACGCTGGCCCTGCGGACGCGGCGCCTGCGGACGGGCCATGCCGGTGGAGCCACCGGACGTGAACGGGTTGTTGCCGGGACGCGGACCGGCCGGGCGGGCACCCGGACGCGGAGCGCCGCCACCGGGACGCTGACCCTGGCCTGCCGGACGGCCCTGGCCGCCCTGGCCCTGGCCCTGACCCGGACCGGCGGGACGACCGCCGGGCTTGGGTGCACCGGGACGCGCGCCGCCGGGCTTCGGGCCGGACGGAGCCTGGGCCGCGGCGGGCGGGGCCTGGAACTCCGGAGCGGCCGGGGCCGGACGCGGCGCGGGGCGCGGGCCCGGCGTCGGACGCTGATTGCCGGAGGCCGGCGCGGGCGCCGACGGAGCCGCCGGCGGCTGGGCCGCGGCGGGCGTGGGTGCGGCCGGCGGCTTGGGAGCAGCCGGACGGGCCGCCTGCGCCGGAGAGGGCGCCGCGGGCCTGGGGGCAGCCTTCTTGGGCGCGCCGGGCTTCGCGGCGGACTTGCCGTTGCCCCCGCCCTGCTGGAAGGCGTCAGTCAGCTTGCGTACTACGGGCGCTTCGATCGTCGAAGACGCCGAACGGACGAACTCACCGAGTTCCTGGAGCTTGGCCATGACGACCTTGCTCTCTACACCGAACTCCTTGGCGAGTTCGTAGACCCGGACCTTAGCCACTTCGCTCCTTTGAGGTCCGGGTTGCGTCCGGACCGTCGCTAGTTCATGGGCGTACTCATCGCGTACTCATCGAGTGCTCATCGCAATCTCGACCTGCTTTCGACTCGCGAGGTACCAGGCCGTACGGGGGTTTCCGTACGGCAAGTTCTTACCGTGTTGCCTGTTCAGTCGGCACGGAGCCACTGCTCAGCAACCTTGTGCCTGCTCGACGTAGTGGCGCAACGCCTTTACGTCGAGCGGTCCCGGGACGCGGAACGCCCGCGGGAACGCCCTGCGGCGCACCGCCTGGTCGAGACAGACCGGTACGGGGTGTACGTACGCACCCCGGCCGGGCAGCGTACCGCGTGGATCCGGGACGCACGCGTCCTCGATCACCACGATCCGCAGCAGCTCGCCCTTGACCGCTCGCTCGCGGCACCCCACGCAAGTGCGCTCGGGGCACACGCCAGCCTGTGTCCGGCCAGACACTCCTCAGTCTACCTCCCCGGACCGACCTCACCCCTCCGGGGCAAGAATCGAACACCGCAACGAGCAAAGCTGTCGTGATCTCAGCCAACCGCGGCTTGGATCTATTCCCCGGTCTGTTCCGTGTCCGGCCGGATGTCGATCCTCCAGCCGGTCAGCCGGGCGGCCAGGCGGGCGTTCTGCCCCTCCTTGCCGATGGCCAGGGACAGCTGGTAGTCCGGCACGGTGACCCGGGCGGACCGGGCTGCGAGGTCGACGACCTCCACCTTGGAGACCCGGGCCGGCGACAGGGCGTTCGCCACCATCTCGGCCGGGTCGTCGGACCAGTCGACGATGTCGATCTTCTCACCGTTCAGCTCGCCCATGACGTTGCGCACCCGGCCGCCCATGGGGCCGATGCAGGCACCCTTGGCGTTCAGGCCCGAGCGGGCGGAGCGGACGGCGATCTTGGTGCGGTGTCCGGCCTCACGGGCGATCGCGGCGATCTCCACCGAGCCGTCGGCGATCTCCGGCACCTCCAGGGCGAACAGCTTCTTCACCAGGTTGGGGTGCGTGCGCGAGAGGGTGACGGACGGACCGCGGACGCCCTTGGCCACCCGGACGACGTACGACCGCAGGCGCAGGCCGTGCGGGTAGGTCTCGCCGGGGACCTGCTCCTGCACGGGCAGGATGGCCTCCAGCTTGCCGATGTCGACCAGCACGTTCTTCGGGTCCCGGCCCTGCTGCACCACTCCGGTGACGATGTCGCCCTCACGCCCGGCGTACTCGCCGAGCGTCGCGTCGTCCTCGGCGTCGCGCAGGCGCTGCAGGATGACCTGCTTGGCCGTGGTCGCGGCGATACGGCCGAAACCGGACGGGGTGTCGTCGAACTCGCGGGGCTCCTGGCCCTCCTCGAGGTCGTCGGGGTCCTCCTTCGCCCACACGGTCACATGTCCGGTCTCCCGGTCGAGCTCCACGCGCGCGTGCCGGCGGCTTCCCTCGGTGCGGTGGTAGGCGATGAGGAGGGCCGACTCGATCGCCTCGACCAGCAGGTCGAAGGAGATCTCCTTCTCCCGCACCAAGCCCCGCAGGGCGCTCATGTCGATGTCCACGGCTACGCCTCCTCTTCCTTCTTGTCGTTCTTGTCGGACGCGTCGTCCTTGCGGCCGAACTCGACCTGGACGCGCGCCCGGGTGATGTCGTCGAAGGCGAGCCGGCGCGCGGTGGGCTTGCGGCCCTTGACCCCGGGGACCTCGAGGTCGAGGCCCTCCTCGTCGGCCGCGATGATCCTGGCGACCAGTTCGCCGCCCTCGGCGAGCTGGAACCGCACCAGGCGGCCGGTGGCGCGCACGTAGTGGCGGTGCTCGGTCAGCAGGCGCTCCGCGCCGGGGGTGCCGACCTCGAGGGTGTACTCCGCGCTGCCCATCACGTCGGTCTCGTCGAGCTTCGCCGAGAGCGCGCGGCTCACATCGGCGATCCGGTCGAGGTCGGCACCGGTGTCGGAGTCGACGACGACGCGCAGCACCCGCTTGCGGCCGACCGCGTCCACGGCGATCTCTTCGAGATCCAGGCCCTGGGAGCTGACGAGCGGTTCCAGAAGTTCTCGAAGCCTCTCGCTCTGGGTGGTGCTCATCCGGGTGACTCCTCGGCCGCGTGTGCTGTTGTGGGTCGGTGCGCGTGTCTGCACAAAGGGTATCCGGTCGCAGGGGGTGTTGCCGTCCACCCGGTCGGCGAGGTGCCGCTGGGCGCCGCCGGGCGGGCTCCCGGGTACGGTGATCGCGGGCCCCGCCCGATCTTCCGTCCAGCCCCGTTCGTCACGAGCCCCCCGAGGACGCCTGCCGTGTCGTTCCCCCTGTCTCCGCGCGCCCGTTCGGGGCCGCGCAGAAGGAGTCTGCTCGCCGCCGCCCCGGCGGCCCTGCTGGTGGCGGGCTGTTCCGCCGGATCCGGCGGCCCGGGCACCGCCGCCGCGCGTCCCTCCGCCGAGGAGCGGGCACGCGCGCGTGCCGCCCGGGACAGCCGGGCGCTGGCCGAGCGGTACGACGCGGTCCTCGCCGCGCATCCGAAGCTCGCGGCACAACTGCGTCCGCTGCGGGCGGACGTGGTGCGGCACACGGAGGCGTTCGAGGCGGGCGCGGCCCGCTCGCCCAAGCCGTCGGTCTCCCCCGGCCCGTCGGCCTCGGCGTCCGCCGTGACGGCGCCGTCGTCCTCACCGTCGGCCACGGTGCCCGTGACGGAGAAGGACGCCCTCGCCCAACTGGTCGCCGAGGAGCGGCGGATCGCCGACCGGCGGGCCGAGGAGCTGCTGACCGCACCGGCCGAGCTGGCCCGGCTGCTGGCCTCGGTGTCCGCGGCCGGCGCGGCCCATGTGTACCTGCTGACGGAGGCCGGACGGTGAGCGAGGCACAGGACGAGGAACTGCGGGCGCTGCAGGCGGCGCTGGCCGCCGAGCACGCGGCGGTCTACGGCTACGGGGTGGTCGGCGGGCGGGTCGGCGAGAAGCGGCGCACCGAGGCACGCACCGCGTACGACGCGCACCGGGCGCGCCGGGACACGCTGGTGCGTGCGGTGAAGGACGCCGGCGGCTCTCCCGTCGCCGCCGCGGCGGGTTACGCGCTGCCGTTCCCGGTGCCGGACGCGGCCGCCGCGGTGCGGCTGGCGGCCGAGCTGGAGAACCGGGTGGCCGGCGTCTACGCGGACCTGGTGCGCGCGACCGACGGCGAACGACGCAGGTCGGCCGCCGGGGCGATGCGCGAGGCGGCGGTGCGGTCGGTCCGCTGGAGCGGCGAGAGCGTAGCCTTCCCTGGGCTCGCCGAGCGGGGCGGTACGGCGTCGGGGGACCCGGCGCCGACACCCTGACATGACGGGGGCGGCCGGCACCGCGTACAGCAGGAAGGAACGACTCGCGCATGGTTTTCGCACCCCCGAAGCGTCTGGTGAGAGCGCTCGGTGAGTCGGCGCCCGAGGGTGACGACTGGCTGGAGAAGCTGCCCGGCCTGGCACGCGAGGCCGTGGAGCGGCGCGAGTTGACGGTGGAGCGGGTGCAGTTGCCGGGCGGGCGCAGCAGCCTGGTGGTGCTCGTGCGTACGTCCGACGGCACGCCGTCCGTGCTGAAGCTGGCGCCCCGCCGTGCGCGGCCGGAGAGCGAGCGGGCCGCGCTGGCCCACTGGGCCGGCCTGGGCGCGGTCCAGCTGCTGGAGCCCCTGGGCGCCGGCACGGAGGGCGAGCTGCTGCTGGAGCGGCTGCATCCCGAGGTCTCGGTGCGCACGCTCCCGGAGGCCAAGGCGCTGCTGGAGGCGGCGGGGACCCTGCGCAGGCTGTGGGTCGACCCGCCGGAGGACCACGCCTTCGAGACGGTGGCCGAGCGCACCGGGCGCCAGGCACGGGCGATGCGGGCGACCGCGGACTGCGCTCCGGAGGTGGCCCCGCTGGTGGACGCGGCGCTCACGGCGCGCGAGGAGCTGCTGGCCGCACCGCCGGAACACCGGCTGCTGCACGGCACGTTCCGGCAGAGCAAGGTGCTCTCGGGGGACCGGATGCCGTGGCTCGCGGTGGGTCCCGACCCGGTGGTCGGGGAGCACGCCTTCGATCTGGCACGGCTGGTGCGCGACCGCGTGGAGGACCTGATCGCGCAGCCGTCTGGCGCGACGACGACGCGCCGGCGGGTGCGGCGGCTCGCGGAGTCGCTGGAGGTCGACCGGGAGCGGCTGCGCGGCTGGACGCTGTTCCGCGCGGTGGAGTCGGGCGTACGGGCCCGGCGCGTGGGGCGTGAACGGGACGCGGAGCTGCTGCTGGAGTTCGCGAGCTGGCTGTAGGGCACGCCTGCACCTCTGTGGGCCTCGACGGCCCCGAGGTCCCGGCAGGGGCGCGCCCCCCTGCACGGGCAGGGGGGCGCTCGGGGTCCGGTCGGCGTAGCCTCCCCGAGCTTGCTGACCGGAGTCTCTCTCGGGGCCGTCACCGGGCCGGGCTCAGGGGCCGCCCGGAGGCGCCGGCGGTGACCCCCCTGCCGTCCCGGCGCGGCCGGCCTGCACGACCCCCTCCATGGCCAGCAGCCGGACGTGACGGCGGATCAGCGCACCCTGGTCGTGGAGGTCGGGCGCGGGGTGCGCGGCGGCGGACTCCGCGCGGAAGGGCACGTGGGCGAAGAGGGCGAGGTCGCCGGGCGGTATGCGCCAGGACAGGTGCCAGCCGCCGGCCACCAGGCAGAGGCGGTGGGCTCCTTCCTGGTCCGGTCAGCGGGGTGAGGACCGCGCTGAACGGGTGCAGGGCGGCGAGCCAGGCCAGCAGGTGGGCCCGCTCCCGCTCGGTGTCGCCGAGCCGGCGTTCGTAGGCGTCGGCGTACTGCTGCCAGCGCGCCAGCCGCAGCCGGCTCACCGCCAGTTCGTGCTCAAGACGCAGCCGGTCCACGGGCTCAGGCGGCCGGCCCGCCGGTCCGGAGCGGCAGGGCCGGACCAGCCTGCGCAGCAGGCCCTCCCGGTCGCGCCCGGACGTGGCGGTGCCGGTCCGCGGTTCCATCGTGGTCATCCCTGGGGAGGCAGTCATGTGCATTCGCGTTCACACGGCGGACGATCTGCCGGACATCGTGGTCTGGGATCCGGACGAGGTGAGCGTGCTGGTGGCACGCGGCGCCCACCTGTTCGACGTGGTCCGGGAACTGCGGGCGCTCCTGACCGTCGACCTGGGCGCGCCGGAGGGGCCCGGCACCGTCCTCCGGTGCTTCTGCGGCGAACGGCTGGACCTGCCCGCCGGTCTGCTCGGCCGCGCGCTCTCGGCGGAGGCCTGCTGACGGCACGGGGCCGCCCGGCCGCGGACGGAATCCGTTCGCGGCCGGGCGGCCCCCTGACGGTCGTTACCGGCGGTCGGTGAGCCTGGCGACCGCCTCGTCGACGGTCAGCTCCTCGCGCTCGCCGGTCCGGCGGTCCTTCAGCTCCACGACGCCGTCGGCGGCGCGGCGGCCGGCCACCAGGATCTGCGGCACACCGATCAGCTCGGAGTCGGTGAACTTCACGCCCGGGGAGACACCGGCCCGGTCGTCGACCAGGACGCGGACGCCCGCTGCGGACAGCTTCTCGGAGACGTCGAGGGCCAGCTCGGTCTGGAGCGCCTTGCCGGCGGCGACCACGTGCACGTCGGCCGGGGCCACCTCGGCGGGCCAGCACAGGCCCTTGTCGTCGGCGGTCTGCTCGGCGAGGGCCGCCACCGCGCGGGACACGCCGACGCCGTAGGAACCCATGGTGACGCGGACCGGCTTGCCGTTCTGGCCGAGGACGTCGAGCTTGAGGGCGTCGGCGTACTTGCGGCCCAGCTGGAAGATGTGGCCGATCTCGATGGCACGGTCCAGCTTGAGGCCGGTGCCGCAGCGGGGGCAGGGGTCGCCCTCCTCCACGACCACGACGTCCACGTACGCGTCGACCTCGAAGTCGCGGCCGGCGACGACGTTCTTCGCGTGGGTGTCGGCCTTGTTGGCGCCGGTGATCCAGGCGGTGCCGGGCGCGACGCGCGGGTCGGCGACGTACGTCACCTTGTCCAGGCCCTGCGGGCCGACGTACCCGCGCACCAGGTCCGGGCGAGCGATGAAGTCCGCCTCGGTGACCATCTCGACCGCGGCCGGGGCGAAGTGCGCCTCGACCTTGTCCATGTCGACCTCGCGGTCACCGGGCACGCCCACGGCCACGATCTCGCCGTCCACCTTGACCAGCAGGTTCTTCAGCGTGGCCGAGGCCGGGACGCCGAGCTGGGCGGCGAGCGTCTCGATGGTGGGGGTGTCGGGGGTGGGGATCTCCTCGGCGGCCGGGACACCGGAGCCGTCCACGGGCTTCAACTCGTACGAGACGGCCTCGGTGTTGGCGGCGAAGTCGCAGTTGGGGCAGTCGGCGAAGGTGTCCTCGCCGGCCTCGGCGGGCGCGAGGAACTCCTCGGACTTCGAGCCGCCCATGGCGCCGGCGGTGGCCGCGCAGATGCGGTAGTCGAGGCCCAGGCGCTCGAAGATCTTCTGGTAGGCGGCGCGGTGCAGGGCGTAGGACCGGGCCAGGCCCTCGTCCTCCAGGTCGAAGGAGTAGGAGTCCTTCATCAGGAACTCCCGGCCGCGCAGGATGCCGGCGCGGGGGCGAGCCTCGTCCCGGAACTTGCTCTGGATCTGGTAGAGGATCACCGGCAGGTCCTTGTAGGAGGACGCCTGGTCCTTCACCATCAGCGTGAAGATCTCCTCGTGGGTGGGTCCGAGGAGGTAGTCGCCGCCCTTGCGGTCCTGGAGGCGGAAGAGCTCGGCACCGTACTCGTCCCAGCGGCCGGTGGCCTCGTAGGGCTCGCGCGGCAGCAGGGCGGGGAGCAGCACCTCCTGGGCGCCGATGGCGTCCATCTCCTCGCGGACGATCCGCTCGACGTTGGCGAGCACCTTCTTGCCGAGGGGCAGCCACGTCCAGATGCCGGCGGCGGTGCGGCGCACGTAGCCCGCGCGGACCAGCAGCTTGTGGCTGAGGACCTCGGCGTCCGCCGGGTCGTCGCGCAGCGTCTTCGCCATCAACTGGGACATGCGCTGGACCGGTGCGTTCGCCATGGTTCTCGTACTCCTGCTGCGTCTAGGTGATGAAGGCGAGGTTAGCCGGGCGGCACGGGGCGGCGGAAATCGGTTATGCGCGCAGGAGTGGCAGAGGGGCGCCCATCACGGCGTACGGGGTGGACGCGCTCGGGAAGTGGACCTGGCGGGCGAGGTCCTGGTAGCCCAGCGAGCGGTACAGGCGGCGGGCGGGGCTCTCGATGTCGAGGGCGGAGAGGATCGACCGGGGCTGGGTCGCGCCGTCGGTGATGGTGGTGATCAGGGCGCGGCCGATGCCGTGCTTCTGGTGGCGCGGGTGGACGTGCAGCTCGGTGATGACGAAGGAGTCGTCGAGCCAGTCCTCGTGCCCCTGGGCGCGCAGATACGGCTCGACGACGGTGGACCACCAGTGCGTGCGGTCGTTCGGCATGCCGTAGACGAAGCCGGCCAGCCGGCCCCTTACGGTCGCGCCGAAGGCCCGGGCCCCGGGGAACGTCATGTGGCGCAGCACGATCTGCCGGCGGACGGCGACCTCGTCGGGGCCGAGTCCGAAGGCCACCGCCTGCACCGCCAGCGCCTCGTCGACGTTGCCGGGCAGGTCGAGGGGGCCGATCACGATGTCGTCGGGCTCGGGTCGGCCGTGACCGGGAAAGCGCAGCATGCCGGCGAGACTACAGGGACGGGCCGGTCAGAACAGCACGCTCATGAAGGCACCGACCTCACGGAAGCCCACCCTGTCGTACGTGCGGCGGGCGGCGGTGTTGAAGTCGTTGACGTAGAGGCTCACCAGGGGGGCGACGTCGGCGAGGGCGTAGCGCAGGACGGCGGCCATGCCGGGGGCGGCGACGCCCCGGCCGCGGTGCTCGGGGGCCACCCAGACGCCCTGGATCTGGCAGGCGCGGTCGGTCGCGGCGCCGATCTCGGCCTTGAAGACGACGTTGCCGTCGGCGTCGAAGCGGGCGAAGGAACGGCCCGAGCCGACCAGTTCGGCGACCCGGGCCTGGTAGAGCAGTCCGCCGTCGCCGGCCAGCGGGGAGACGCCGACCTCCTCGGTGAACATCGCCACGCACGCCGGCATGATCGTCTCCAGTTCGTCCTTGCGGACGCGGCGGACGTACGGGTCGGGGGCTATCGCCTCGGGCATGCGGTCGGTGACCAGCAGCGGCTGGTGGGCGCGGACCTCGCGGGCCGGGCCCCACTGGGGTTCGAGCAGCCGCCAGAGTTCCGCGGTGGCCTCGGCCGGGCCGACGACGGAGGAGCAGCGGCGGCCGGCGCGACGGGCGCGGTCGGCGAAGGCGCGGACGGCGCGGGGGGTGGCGCAGATGGGGACGAGGTTGGCACCGGCGTAGCACAGGGAGGTCAGGATGCCGTCCTCGTACCAGCCCCACATCTCGCCGCCGAGCCGCCACGGGTCGAGGCCCGCGATCTGCACGCGGGCGGTCACGAAGGCGTTCGCCACCGGGTCACGGTCGAGTACGGCGAGTGCGGCGTCCAGGTCGCTCGGCTCGAGGACCCGGGAAGTGGTCTGCGTCAACACGTGCGGGGCCTCACACAAAGGGGTCTGCCTGATTTCCGCACTGTACCCGCGGACGCCGGGGGCCGCCGCCCCCGGATCCCGCGGTCCTGGACGGGCGGCGTCAGCCGGCCACCGCGATCTGCGGTTCGCCGGAGGCCACACCGTCCTTCTCCATCTGCTCGGCGATCTTCATCGCCTCCTCGATCAGCGTCTCCACGATCTTCGACTCCGGCACGGTCTTGATGACTTCGCCCTTCACGAAGATCTGCCCCTTGCCGTTCCCCGAGGCCACACCCAGGTCCGCCTCACGCGCCTCACCGGGGCCGTTCACCACACAGCCCATCACCGCGACCCGCAACGGCACCTCCATACCCGTCAGGCCCGCCGTGACCTCCTCGGCCAGCTTGTACACGTCCACCTGCGCCCGCCCGCACGACGGGCAGGAGACGATCTCCAGGCCGCGCTGACGCAGGTTGAGCGACTCCAGGATCTGGATGCCGACCTTGACCTCCTCCACCGGCGGCGCGGACAGGGAGACACGGATCGTGTCCCCGATGCCCTGGGAGAGCAGCGCGCCGAAGGCGACGGCGGACTTGATCGTGCCCTGGAACGCCGGACCGGCCTCGGTGACGCCGAGGTGGAGGGGGTAGTCGCACTGCGCGGCGAGCTGCCGGTAGGCCTCGACCATGACGACCGGGTCGTTGTGCTTCACCGAGATCTTGATGTCACGGAAGTCGTGCTCCTCGAACAGCGACGCCTCCCACAGCGCCGACTCCGCCAGCGCCTCGGGAGTGGCCTTGCCGTACTTCTGCAGCAGCCGCCGGTCCAGCGAGCCCGCGTTCACCCCGATACGGATCGGGGTGCCGTGGTCCTTCGCCGCCTTCGCGATCTCCTTGACCTGGTCGTCGAACTTCTTGATGTTGCCCGGGTTCACCCGCACCGCCGCGCAGCCCGCCTCGATCGCGGCGAACACGTACTTGGGCTGGAAGTGGATGTCCGCGATCACCGGGATCTGCGACTTCCTCGCGATCACCGCCAGCGCGTCCGCGTCGTCCTGCGTCGGGCACGCCACGCGCACGATCTGGCAGCCCGACGCGGTCAGCTCCGCGATCTGCTGCAGCGTCGCACCGATGTCCGACGTCCGCGTCGTCGTCATCGACTGCACCGACACCGGCGCATCCCCGCCCACCGCCACGGATCCGACCTGGATCCGCCGGCTCTTCCGGCGCACGGCGAGCGTGGTCGGGACGGACGGCATGCCGAGAGAAATCGCAGTCATCTGCTGTGCAACCCCAAGTCGTGGATCAAGGTCCGGCTCCCCGTGAGCAGCGGGCTCCGGGCTCCGAGATTACGGCAATGGCCAATGCTCAAGCACATCGCGCCCGTAAACCCACCCAAAGGGCGACGGCCCGGAACCTCATGGTTCCGGGCCGTCGTGAACGGCGGGTGTCGTGGGGCGGACCGGTCAGGAGATGCGTACCGGGTTCACCACGTCCGCGATCAGGACGAGGATCGTGAAGCAGACGAAGATCCCGGCCACCACGTAGGCGACGGGCATCAGCTTCGCCACGTCGAAGGGGCCCGGGTCGGGGCGGCGCAGCACGCGGGCGAGGTTGCGGCGCAGCGACTCCCACAGCGCGCCCGCGATGTGTCCGCCGTCGAGCGGCAGCAGCGGCAGCATGTTGAACAGGAACAGGGAGAGGTTGAAGCCCGCGAGGAGCATCACGAACATGGCCAGCTGTTGCGTGGCCGGGATGTCCAGGGTGGCGATCTCCCCTCCGACGCGGGCCGCGCCGACGACGCCCATCGGGGAGTCCGGCTCTCTGGGGCCGTCGCCGAAGGCGGCGTCCCACAGGGCGGGGATCTTGGACGGCAGGGCGGCGAGGGAATCGATGGCGTCCCCGACCCGGTCGGTCATCCAGGTCACGGAGTCGCCGAGGTCCTGCTTGACGACTCCGGTGGCGGCGCTGAAGCCGAGGAAGCCTGCCTTGACGTACTCGCCCTCGACGTAGGTGCCGTTGCCGTCCTTCTTGGCGACCATGTTGGTGGCGATGGTGGCGTGCAGCGTCACCTCCTTGCCGCCGCGGTCGACGACGATCGCCACGTCCTTGCCGGCGCTGTCGCGGATGAGGTCGGACAGGGTGCCCCAGTCGTCGGTCCTGACCCCGTCGAAGGCGACGATCCTGTCCTCGGCCCGCATGCCGGCCGCGGCGGCCGGGGACCGGGGGTCGGACGTCTTGCAGTCGTCGCGGTTCTCGCTCTGCGAGATCACGCACTGGGAGACCGAGCTGACGGTGGTGGTCTGCTGCTGGATGCCGAAGCCCATCAGCACAATGAGGAACAGCACGACCGCGAGGATCAGGTTCATGAACGGGCCGGCGAACATCACGACGACCCGTTTCCACGGCTTGCGCGTGTAGAACAGGCGCTTGTCGTCGCCGGGCCGCAGTTCCTCGAAGGCCGCGGAGCGGGCGTCCTCGATCATCCCGCGCCACGGGGACGTGGAGCGGGCCTCCAGCCGGCCGTCGGGGCCGGGCGGGAACATGCCGATCATCCGGATGTAGCCGCCGAACGGGATCGCCTTGACGCCGTACTCGGTCTCGCCCTTGCGCCGTGACCAGATCGTCGGGCCGAAGCCGACCATGTACTGCGGCACCCGGATGCCGAACATCTTGGCCGTGGACAGATGCCCCAGTTCGTGCCAGGCGATGGAGAACAGCAGGCCGGCCGCGAAGACGACTATGCCGAGGATGAACATCAGGGTCGTCATGCACGCGCCTCCGCGCTCGCCGTCCGGTCGGTCAGTTCGCGGGCCCGCGCGCGGGCCCAGGTCTCCGCTTCGAGGACGTCCGGCACGGTCAGGGAAGTTCCCGCCGCCGGCGTTCCGTGTTCCTCGACCACCCGGGTGACCGTGTCGATGATGCCGAGGTACGGCAGCGCACCGGTGCGGAAGGCCTCGACGCACTCCTCGTTCGCGGCATTGAACACCGCCGGGGCGGTTCCCGCGAGTTCGCCGACGTGCCGGGCGAGGTTCACCGAGGGGAACGCCTCGTTGTCGAGAGGGAAGAACTCCCAGGTGGACGCCTTGCTCCAGTCGAAGACCGGGGCGGCGTCGGGGACCCGTTCGGGCCAGCCGAGGCCGATGGCGATGGGGCCCCTCATGTCGGGGGGCGTCGCCTGGGCCAGTGTCGATCCGTCCGTGAACTCAACCATCGAGTGGACATACGACTGGGGATGCACGACGACCTCAATGCGGTCGAAGGGAATGTCGTAGAGCAGGTGCGCCTCGATGACCTCCAGGCCCTTGTTGACGAGGGTCGCGGAGTTGATCGTGATGACCGGGCCCATGGCCCAGGTGGGGTGGGCGAGGGCGTCCTCGACGGTGACCGCGGCCAGCTCCTGCCGGGTGCGGCCGCGGAACGGGCCGCCGGAGGCGGTGACGACGAGCTTGCGGACGTCGGCGCGGGTGCCGGCGGCCAGCGCCTGGAACAGCGCGGCGTGCTCGGAGTCCACCGGGATGATCTGGCCGGGCTTGGCCAGCGCCTTCACCAGCGGGCCGCCGACGATGAGTGACTCCTTGTTGGCGAGCGCGAGGGTGCGGCCCGCCTCCAGCGCGGCGAGGGTCGGGGCGAGTCCGATGGAGCCGGTGATGCCGTTCAGGACGGTGTGGCAGGCGGAGGCGGCGACCTCGGTGGCCGCCCGCGGCCCGGCGAGGATCTCGGGCAGCGGCTCCCCCGCGCCGTACCGCGCCGCCAGCGCCTCGCGCAGCTCCGGTACGACGTCCTCGCGGGCTACGGCGACCGTGCGGACCCGCAGACGGTGCGCCTGCTCGGCGAGGAGGGCGATCCTGCCGCCGTTCGCGGACAGGGCGGTGACCCGGAAGCGGTCGGGGTTGCGCAGCACGAGGTCGATGGCCTGGGTGCCGATCGACCCGGTGGAGCCGAGGATCACCACGTCCTTCGGGCCGTCTCCCGCGACGGGGTCGTACACCAGGTGCGGGTCGGCGAGGGGGGCTGGAGCGTCGGTCATGGCCCCCATTGTGTCCGGTCCCGGCCGCCGCGGGGGCGCCGCCCCGGTACCCCGGGGGCGTGTCCCTCCGTGCGCGGCGCGCGGGCGGGGACCGCGCCCTCCTGCGGCCCCCGTCCCGCGCCGGTTCAGCGGATCGGCCGGTGCACGTTGTCCCGGGTGGGCGGGCCGGGGGTGGCGTCCGCGATCCACGGTCCGTCGCCGGAGGGGTCGACGACGCCGTCCTCCAGCCACGCGTAACTGCCCGCGAGGACGTTCTTGACGACCTTGCGGTCGAGGTCGTCGGTGTTGCTCCAGAGCCGGCCGAACAGTTCCTCGACGCGCAGCCGTGCCTGGCGGCAGAAGGCGTCGGCGAGCTGGTAGGCCTCGCGGCCGTGGTCGCCCCGGCTGCGCAGCAGTTCCGCGCGGACGCACGCGGCGCTCATCGCGAACAGTTCGGCGCCGATGTCGACGATCCGGCCGAGGAAGCCCTGCTTGGTCTCCATCCGGCCCTGCCAGCGGGACATGGCGTAGAAGGTGGAGCGGGCGAGCTTGCGGGAGCTGCGCTCGACGTAGCGCAGGTGCGGGGAGAGGTCGATGCCGTGCTTGAAGTCGCCGTACGCGCCCGGGAGCCGGCCGGGTCCCGCGACCAGTTTCGGCAGCCATTTGGCGTAGAAGACGCCCGCGTTCGCGCCCGCCCTCGCCTTGTCGCCGAGGCTCTTGTCGGGGTCGATGAGGTCCCCGGCGACCGACAGGTGGGCGTCGACGGCCTCGCGCGCGATCAGCAGGTGCATGATCTCGGTCGAGCCCTCGAAGATTCGGTTGATGCGCAGGTCGCGCAGCATCTGCTCGGCCGGGACCGCCCGCTCCCCGCGGGCCCGCAGCGAGTCGGCGGTCTCGAAGCCGCGTCCGCCGCGGATCTGTACCAGTTCGTCGGCCATCAGCCAGGCCATCTCCGAGCCGTACAGCTTGGCGAGGGCGGCCTCGATGCGGATGTCGTTGCGGTCCTCGTCGGCCATCTGCGAGGACAGGTCGACCACGGCCTCCAGCGCGAAGGTGGTCGCCGCGATGAACGCGATCTTGGAGCCGACGGCCTCGTGCAGCGCGACCGGCTTGCCCCACTGCGCGCGGACGGCGGACCACTCGCGGGCGATCTTCAGGCACCACTTGCCGGCGCCGACGCACATCGCGGGCAGGGACAGCCGTCCGGTGTTGAGGGTGGTCAGGGCGATCTTCAGGCCCTGCCCCTCCTCGCCGATGCGGTGGGACGCGGGGACGCGCACCTGATGGAAGCGGGTGACGCCGTTCTCCAGGCCGCGCAGGCCCATGAAGGCGTTGCGGTTCTCCACGGTGACGCCCTCGGAGGACGCCTCCACGACGAAGGCGGTGATGCCGCCCCGGTGGCCCTCCGACGTGGGGACGCGGGCCATGACGACCAGCAGGTCGGCGACCACGCCGTTGGTGGTCCACAGCTTCACGCCGTCCAGCACGTAGTCGTCGCCGTCGGGGACCGCCGTCGTGGCGAGCCGGGCCGGGTCGGAGCCCACGTCGGGCTCGGTGAGGAGGAAGGCGGAGATGTCGGTGCGCGCGCAGCGCGGCAGGAACGTCTCCTTCTGCTCCGGCGTGCCGAAGATCTTCAGCGGCTGTGGGACGCCGATGGACTGGTGGGCGGAGAGCAGCGCGCCGATCGCGGGGCTGGCGGAGCCGACCAGGGCCAGGGCCTTGTTGTAGTACACCTGGGTGAGGCCGAGGCCGCCGTACTTGGTGTCGATCTTCATGCCGAGGGCGCCGAGCTCCTTGAGTCCGGTGATCACCTCGTCGGGGATGACCGCCTCGCGCTCGATCGCGGCGCCGTCGATCTGTGTCTCGCAGAAGTCGCGGAGCTTGGCGAGGAACTCCTCGCCGCGCTGGACGTCCTGGTCGGCGGGGAGCGGGTGGGGGTGGATGAGGTCCGGCCGGAAGCGGCCGAGGAACAGTTCCTTGGCGAAGCTGGGCTTGCGCCAGTCCTGCTCCCGTGCGGCCTCGGCGACCTCACGGGCCTCACGCTCGGTGACGGTCGGCCGGGACGGTGCCGCTGGCGTCTCGGGTACTGCGGACATGAGGCTCACCTCGCCGCGAATAGGATGGAGTCATTGCGGTACGGACCGGTGCTACTCGATCGTATGTACCCGATTCGTAGCGACCCCACCACCCTTCGTGCCGCCGTCCGGCCTATCCGCGCCCGGCGGTGACCATGGGGAACTCTCCAGTCGAAGCGCTTCGATTCTCTGGACAGCAAGAGCTTGCTGACGCTAGAGTCGATTGGCCTTCACAAGGACTTTTACCATTCCCGCGCACTGTCGAAGCGCTTCACATCACTGGGAGAGCCGGATGGTCACCCTCGCCGAGGTCGCCCAGCACGCCGGAGTCTCGGCGAGCACGGTGAGCTACGTACTCAGCGGCAAGCGGTCCATCTCCGCTACCACCCGGCAGCGGGTCGAGCGGAGCATCCGCGAGCTCGGCTACCACCCCAACGCCGGCGCCCGCGCCCTGGCCAGCAGCAGGTCCAACGTCATCGCCCTGATGGTCCCGCTGCGGACCGACATGTACGTGCCGGTGATGATGGAGATCGCCATAGCGGTGGCCACCACGGCCCGCGCCCACGGGTACGACGTGCTGCTGCTCACCGGCGAGGAGGGCCCCGACGCGGTGCGCCGGGTCGCCGGCAGCGGTCTCGCCGACGGCATGATCCTCATGGACGTCGAGCTCGACGACGAGCGGCTGCCCGTGCTGCGCGCTTCCGCCCAGCCGGCCGTGCTGATCGGACTGCCCGCCGACGCCACCGGCCTGACCTGCGTGGACCTCGACTTCAAGGCGACCGGCGCACTGTGCGTGGACCATCTCGCCGAGCGAGGGCACCGGGACGTCGCCGTCATCGGTGAGGCCCCGGCGGTCTACGAGCGGCACACCGGCTTCGCCGAGCGCACCCTGGACGGGCTGCGCACCCGCGCGCGGGAGACCGGGCTGCGGCTGCTGCACCGCCCTTGCGAGGGCGGGTACGACGCGACCGCCGTGACGGTCGCCCGGATCCTCGACGAGCGTCCGGACACCACGGGCTTCGTGGTGCAGAACGAGGCGGCGGTCGAGCCGCTCCTCGCACTGCTGCGGCAGCAGGGCCGGGCCGTGCCCGAGGACGTCTCGGTGGTCGCGGTCTGCCCGGAGCAGGTCGCCGTGCAGGCCTCGGTCCGGCTGACGTCGGTGGCCCTCCCCGCACAGGAGATGGGCCGACGCGCGGTGGAGCAGCTGGTCGCGAAGCTCGACGGGCGGGGCCGCGACGAGGTCGTGCTGCTCGCGCCCGAGCTGACGGTACGGGCGAGCTCGGGGCCGGCGCCGGTGCGGTGACCGTACCTGTGCCGTCCGTGCGGGCGGCACAGGTACGAGGTACGCGCGGACGGCACAGGTACGCGCGGCACGGTCCCGCCACGGGAAGGGCCCGGCGCCGACCGCTGTCGGTGCCGGGCCCTCGCACGAGGGTTCCCGTCGTCAGAGCGCGAGGCCGGTGAGGACCATGACCCGCTCGTAGGTGTAGTCCTCCATCGCGAACCGCACGCCCTCGCGACCCACACCGGACTGCTTGACGCCGCCGTACGGCATCTGGTCGGCGCGGTAGGACGGCACGTCACCGACGACCACACCGCCGACCTCGAGGGCGCGGTGGGCGCGGAAGGCGGTCTGCAGGTCGTGGGTGAACACCCCCGCCTGGAGGCCGTACTTGGAGTCGTTGACGGCGGCGAACGCCTCCTCCTCGCCGTGCACCTTGCGCACCGTCAGCACCGGCCCGAAGACCTCCTCGCAGGAGATCGTGACGTCGGCCGGCACGTCGGTCAGCACGGTCGGCGCGTACGAGGCGCCGTCGCGCTTGCCACCGGTGACCAGGGTGGCGCCGGCCTCGACGGCCTCCTGCACCCACTCCTCGACGCGCCGGGCGGCGTCCTCGCTGACCAGCGGGCCGACGTCCGTCGCGTCGTCGGACGGGTCACCGGTGACCTGCGCCTCCACGGCGGCGACGATGCGCGGCAGCAGCCGGTCGTACACCGAGGCGTCCGCGATCACGCGCTGCACGGAGATGCAGGACTGGCCGCCCTGGTAGTTGGAGAAGGTGGCGATGCGCGACGCGGCCCAATCGAGGTCCTCGTCGCTCGCGAAGTCGGCGAGGACGACGGCCGCGCCGTTGCCGCCGAGCTCCAGGGTGCAGTGCTTGCGCGGCACCGAGTCCATGATCGCGTAGCCGACCTTCTCGGAGCCGGTGAAGGAGATCACCGGCAGCCGCTCGTCCTGGACCAGTGCGGGCATGCGGTCGTTGGGGACCGGAAGGATGCTCCAGGAACCGGCGGGCAGCTCGGTCTCGGCCAGCAGCTCGCCGAGGACCAGCGCCGACAGCGGGGTGGCCGGCGCCGGCTTCAGGACGATGGGCGCGCCGGCGGCGATCGCCGGGGCCACCTTGTGGGCGCACAGGTTCAGCGGGAAGTTGAACGGCGCGATACCGAGCACGACGCCCTTGGGGAAGCGGCGGGTGAAGGCGAGCCGGCCCTGGCCGCCCGCGTCGGTGTCGAGGCGCTGCGCCTCGCCGCCGTTGAAGCGGCGGGCCTCCTCGGAGGCGAAGCGGAACACGGAGACGGCGCGGCCGACCTCGCCGCGCGCCCACTTCATCGGCTTGCCGTTCTCGGCGGAGATGACCCGGGCGATCTCTTCCGTGCGCTCGGCCAGCCGCCGGCTGACGTGGTCCAGGGCGGCGGCGCGGACATGGGCGGGGGTGGCGGCGAACTCGTCCCGCACGGCGTACGCGGCGGCGACGGCCTCCTCGACCTGGGCGTCGGTCGGCACGCTCACGGCGCCGACGACCCGGCCGTCCCAGGGGGAGGTGACGTCGAAGGCGGTCTCGCCGGTGGCCTGGCGGCCGGCGAGCCAGAAGGCGTGGGTGGAAGTCATCGTGAGTCCCGGCCCTTCCGCGTAGGAGGTGTACGTGAGTTGCTGGCCACCACGGTAGGTCCGGGACGCCGGTGCGACGTTTGTCCGGGGCGGAGTAGTGCGCGGGGAGTCCGTGCCACTTTGGCGACAGGGCCGCTGCGCCGGGGGCGCGGATGAGCGGGGTGCGGTGCGCTCGGCCGCGGCATCGCCGTGGCGGCTCGGGTCGCGGCCTGACACCGGACGAGCGGAAGCGGCCGTGCGCGGCACCACCCCGGGAGTACCGGCCCCGAGGGGCGCGGTGAACCGCGCGCTCAGCCCCCACCGCCCCGTACCCGCCCAGGCGCCGCAGACCCGCCCGCACCGTGGCCGACGGCGCCCGGGACCGGTGTGTGAGGCACGGGCACCGCGTTCCCGGCGGGATCCGCCGGACGGCCCCCGGCTCAGGCGGGGTCGGTGGCCGTCGCCTTCAAGGCCAGCCACAGCTCCATGCGGACGTCCGGGTCGTCCAGGGAGCGGCCGAGGATCTCCTCGACGCGGCGCATCCGGTAGCGCAGGGTGTGGCGGTGGACGCCCAGGTCGGCCGCCGCCGCGTCCCACTGGCCGTGGCGGGAGAGCCAGGCGCGCAGGGAGGCGACGAGGTCGCCGCGGCCGGTCGCGTCGTGGTCGCGCAGCGCCCGCAGCAGCCCGTCCGCGAACGCCTTGACCGCGTCGTCGGCGAGCAGCGGCAGTACGGAACCGGCGGCCATCTGCTCGTGCTCCACCAGCACCCTGCCCCGCCGCCGGGCCACGGACAGCGCCTGTTCGGCCTGCTTGTAGGCGGCGGACGCGGCGATCGGCCCGGCCGGCGCGGACAGGCCGACGACCAGTTCGTCGTCGTCGGTCTTGCGGGCGGCCTCCCGCGCGGCGGCGTGGTCGCAGCAGGCCCCGACAACGGTGCCGCCGTCGGCGGCCAGCACGACCAGCCGCTCTCCGTCCGGCACCACGAGGACCGCCTCGCCGGAGCGCGCCGCGGCGGACTCGGCGGACTCGGCGAGGGCTCCAAGGGCGTCGCCGTTCGCCTCGCCCCGGGCCACGATGATCCGGAACGGCGCGTCGAGCAGACCGCCGTACAGGTCACCGGCGACCGTCCGGGCGTGATCCGGCTCCCCGGCGAGCAGCATGCGCAGCACGGCCGCGCCGATGCGCTGTTCGGCCGCGTGCAGCGAGCGGGAACGTTCGGTGGTGAGGGTGAGCAGCGCGACGGCGGAGTGGACGGCGTAGCGGTCGGCGGTGCCCGGCGCGGCCGCGGTCCCGACGGCGAGCGCGGCGCGGGGGCGGCGTCCGGTGCCGAGGGAGTGCAGTTCGACCCGGTCCTCGTCCTCGGGTCCCGCCACCACCGAGGAGGCGGGCGTGGGCCGTTCGCGCAGCCGGGTGACCTCCGCGGTCAGCCGGGCGGCACGCCGGGCCGCCCAGTCCGGGGCGGCGGCGACGACGGCACCGGAGGCGTCGTACAGCGCGGCCCAGCCGTCGACCTGGGCGGCGAGCGCGGCCAGCAGCCCTTCGGGCCCGTCGGTGAGGGTCTGCCGGGTCAGTTCCCGCTGGGCGGCGAAACCGGCGGTGACCGCGCGGTACTGGTCGGCGGCGATCGCGGCGGAGACGGCCTTGCTGATGGCGAGGAACGGGGTACGGCGCGGCACCTCGAGCAGCGGCAGCCCTTCCTCGCGGGCGGCCTCGACCAGCGCCTCGGGAATGTCGTCGTAGTGGACGCCGACGGCGAACCCGAGTCCGACCACGCCCGCCCCGGCCAGCCGCTTCACGTAGCGGCGCATCGCCTCGCGGTCCTCCGCGTCGAGCTTCAGCGCGGTGATCAGCAGCAGCTCGCCGCCCTCCATGTACGGCACGGGGTCGGCGAGCTCACTGGCGTGCGCCCACCGGACGGGCGCGTCGAGGCGGTCCTCCCCCGCGCGCACGGTCAGCTTGAGCGCGGAGTGGTGGACGAGCGAGGCGAGCGTCGGGGGCATCGGGGCGGTGAGCCTTCGGATCGGCGTCGGGTGTGCGAGAACAGTGATCTTTTGGCCGTCTCGTATGAACGACCTGTGTCGATTCTGCCTCACCGTACGGTCCCCGGCGGCCGGGTCAGGTCACTCCCGCAGGTCCACCAGCAGCGGCGGCGCGTGCTCCCCCTTCACGTTCGTCAGCGACAGGACCGCGTGTCCCGCGGGCACCGCGTGCGCCAGCTCGGAGGCCGACCACCGTTCCCGTTCGACCTGACGCACGGTGACCGCCCGCGCGGTCGGCGCCTTGCCGGTGATCGCGCGGCGCAACGCATGCACCGCCTTGCCCGCCGGGCTCTCGGCGATGATCTGCCGGTCGGTGACGTCCCGTGCCTCGGTCCACTCCTTGCCCCAGACCTCGGCGAAGTCCTGGCCGTCCCAGGGGGTGAGCCCGGCCAGCGCCATGCGGCAGCCGGTGGCGCCGAGCAGCGGCCCGCGCAGTGGCCGGGGCACGTCGTCCAGGGTGCGCAGGGTCAGCACCACACCGGCGTTGGCCGACCGCAGCCGCTGGATGCCGCGCACGGCCTCGGGGGTGATCACGCCGGTGGCGTCGTCCAGCACCAGGCAGGCGAACAGGGAGCGGTCCTCGCGTACGGTCACGCTCGCGGTGAACTGCGCGAGCACCAGGCGCGCCAGCATCCGCGAGGCGTCGGCGTGACCCCGCTGGGGCAGGTCCACGCGCACCCGGACCGGGTGGTCGAGCGCCTTGAGGGAGAACGGCCGGGACTGTCCCGAGGTGTCGAAGAACCCGGCGAAGGCGGGCCGGTCCAGCAGCGCCACCCGGTCGGCGAGGATCCCGCCCACGTCGCCGGGGTGGGCCAGCTGCCGTTCGCGGGCGTCGAGTTCACGCAGCAGCGACTCCTGGCCCGCGTCCTGCAGCCCCTTGCGCAGGGCGGCCAGCGGGCCGGGGGCGCCGTCGAGGAGCTGCCGCAGTTCGGGCACCGACGGGAAACGGCCGTGCACCGCGCGGAACGGGCCGAGGAGCTGGGCGAGGACGGTGGTGGAGCGGCGGCTGTCGCTGCCCGGGTGCGGGTCCGCCAGGTCGCCGACCAGCGCCTCGGCGAGCACGGCCGCCGCCTCGTCGGGGTCGGTGGTGCCGCCGTACAGGTCGAGGTCGTAGACGGAGTCGGGGCTGCCGATGCGGACGACGACGTCGTAGGCGTCGGCCGGGCCGAGGCCCGCGCCGGCCGCGCCGACCACCACCACGGCGCTCTTCCCGGCGAGCGCCTGGAGACACAGCGACTCGGCGACCGGCAGGACCACCCCGCCGGTCTTGCCCGACCCGGCCGGCCCGACCGCGAGCAGGGAGGTGCCGAGCAGGTCCGGGCCGAGGGCGAGGCCGGTGCCGCGGTAGACGTAGGGGTTGCGGGGGTCGTCGGCGGTGGTGCCGAGCCGGACCTGTCCGGTGAGCAGGTCGTGCCGGGCCTGCCGGGCGGGCAGGTCGCGGGCCCCGGAGGGGTGCGGGCAGGCGGCGGCACCGTCCTTGAGCACGGCCCCGGTGAAGGTGGCGAGGCTGTGCCGGCCGTTGCGCACGCCCTGCCAGGCGCGGGCGATGCGGGCGTGGTCGACGTCCCGCATCATCCCGGCTCGGGCGTCGGAGGCGAGCCGCTCGGCGGCGTCGACGGCGCCGGCGGCGCGCAGCGCGGGCCAGCCGGCCGGGTCCTCCTCGGGGGCGGGCGGGGGCTCGTCCCGGGGGGCGCGGCGCCAGGCGGGCGGACCGTAGCGGCGCCAGATCTCGCCCCAGCGGCCGAGCCGGCCCACGCCGACCATGATGATCCCGGCGACGAGCACGTAGTAGGCGTAGACGACCACCACGGAGGCGAAGCTGTGCGGCTCGGCCCAGGAGTCGGGGATCATCGCGTACAGCGGCAGCAGCCACCAGCCGCCCAGGTAGCCGTTCCACAGCAGGGACCAGATCAGCCAGCCGACGAGGAACGCGATCAGCGCGCCGCTGAACAACTGGCGTCCCGGGATGCGCTCCGGCTCCTCCTCGGGCCGGGGCCGGTGCCCGAACCGCCAGATGCCGGGGAGCGCCTCCGGGCGGGCGGTGCGCAGCCAGGACAGGAACGCGGACCCGTCCGGGGGCGGCGGCATGCCCGGTGCGCGGGTAGGGCGCGGTGGCGCCGCCGGTACCTGAGGTGGTCCCGCCGGGCGCGGCACGGGACCGGCCTGTGTGCCCCGCGCGTCCTGGGTACCCTCGCTGTCCATCGCCCCTGCCCCCTGAGCAGCCGCCGCATCCGCCATCAGCACGTCAATCTAACGCCCCGACAGGCGCAGTCCACCGATTGCACGGCCGGGGTCCGCGCCCGGCCGGAACGTGTCGCCGTACCGTGTCGGCACGGCCGCCCGCCGGCGGGTATGTCCATCGCGGACAACCCGGACCCCCGGACAACGCCCACATGGAGCATGCCCAGCCTTCTCGCCCCGCCCTAGCCTGCGAGAAAAGAAGCAAAGAGCGTCCGTTTCACCCCCAGGAGCCCCGCATGACCGCACTTCCGCAGGAGCGCCGCGTCGTCACCGCCATCCCCGGCCCGAAGTCGCGGGAGCTGCAGGCCCGCCGTACCGCCGCGGTCGCGCAGGGCGTGGGCTCCGTGCTGCCCGTGTTCACCGCGCGCGCCGGCGGCGGGATCATCGAGGACGTCGACGGCAACCGTCTGATCGACTTCGGTTCCGGCATCGCCGTGACCTCCGTCGGCGCCTCCGCCGAGGCCGTCGTCCGCCGCGCCTCCGCCCAGCTCGCCGACTTCACGCACACGTGTTTCATGGTGACGCCGTACGAGGGCTACGTGGCCGTCGCCGAGGCGCTCGCCGAGCTGACCCCGGGCGACCACGCCAAGAAGTCCGCGCTGTTCAACAGCGGCGCCGAGGCCGTCGAGAACGCCGTCAAGATCGCGCGTGCGTACACCAGGCGGCAGGCGGTCGTCGTGTTCGACCACGGCTACCACGGCCGCACCAACCTCACCATGGCGCTGACCGCGAAGAACATGCCGTACAAGCACGGCTTCGGTCCGTTCGCGCCCGAGGTGTACCGCGTTCCGGTCGCCTACGGCTACCGCTGGCCCACCGGCCCGGAGAACGCGGGCCCGGAGGCCGCCGCGCAGGCCATCGACGAGATGTCCAAGCAGGTGGGCGCGGAGAACATCGCCGCGATCATCATCGAGCCGGTGCTCGGCGAGGGCGGCTTCATCGAGCCCGCCAAGGGCTTCCTGCCGGCGATCAGCGAGTTCGCCCGGGACAACGGCATCGTCTTCGTCGCCGACGAGATCCAGTCGGGCTTCTGCCGCACCGGCCAGTGGTTCGCCTGCGAGGACGAGGGCATCGTGCCGGACCTCATCACCACGGCGAAGGGCATCGCGGGCGGTCTGCCGCTGGCCGCGGTCACCGGCCGCGCGGAGATCATGGACGCCGCGCACTCCGGCGGTCTGGGCGGCACCTACGGCGGCAACCCGGTGGCCTGCGCGGGCGCGCTGGGCGCCATCGAGACGATGAAGGAGCTGGACCTCAACGCCAGGGCCAAGGCCATCGAGGGCGTCATGAAGGCGCGCCTCACGGCGATGGCGGAGAAGTTCGACATCATCGGCGACGTCCGCGGCCGCGGCGCGATGATCGCGATCGAGCTGGTCAAGGACCGCGCCACCAAGGAGCCGAACCCGGAGGCGACGGCCGCACTGGCCAAGGCCTGCCACCAGGAGGGTCTGCTGGTCCTGACCTGTGGCACCTACGGCAACGTGCTGCGCTTCCTGCCCCCGCTGGTCATCGGCGAGGACCTGCTCAACGAGGGGCTGGACATCATCGAGCAGGCCTTCGCGGGCGTCTGAACCGTCATCGGGGGCAGGTGGACCAGTTCGGACCGCCTGTTCCCGGCCGATCGGATCCGGACAGCGGCAGAGCGTGTGAAGAACGTGTGCGGGGTGGATGACAGGTGCCCGTGTGCCCTGTCGCCGGGCCACCCCCTGCCGTAGGTTTCTACCCGGATGAGAGATACACCCCGCCCACAGGGGACTGTGGGCGGCTCAGGGCGAGGCCTCCCCAGCTTCGACCTGGTCGTGCCCTCGCGCACACAACCGGGGCCCGAGGGCCCCGGGTCTCCTCACGATCGGACGGTCGCCCGCCCCATACCCCCCGGGGCGCGCGACGTTCCGGTCGGACGGCCGTCGGGCATCGGTCACGGCAAGCCGTCCACCGGAGGGCCGGCACACACCCCCCCTTTGTGCCGGCCCTCCGGTGTGCCCGGACCGTCCCGCCTGGGAAGCTGTGCACCATGCTGCTGCTCGGACCGCCGGTTCTGCTCTTCCTGCTGATCACCTGGCAGGTCGTCGTCGACGGTCCCCTCCTCGGCCTCGACGAGCGGCTGAGTGACGCCCTGGTACGTCCCGACCGCGCCTCCGAACTGCTCTCCGACCTCGGCAACGTCGACGTGGCGGTGCCGGTCCTGGTGGTCGTGCTGGCCGCTGCGGCGTGGCGGCTGCGTGCCACAGGTGTGGACCGCTGGTGGCTGCCGCCCGTCGCCGGGGCGGCGGCGATGGTGCTGGTGCCGGTGCTGGTCGCGCCGCTGAAGGCGTGGACGGACCGCCCGGGCACCCCCGCCGTGCCGCCGGCGACCGGCTACTACCCCTCCGGCCACACCGCCACCGCGGTCGTGGCGTACGGCGCGGCGACCCTGCTGCTCCTTCCGCTGCTGCGGTCGCCGGCCGTACGCCGTGCACTGCTCGCCCTGTGCGCCGCGTTGATCCTGGGCGCCTCCTACGGCCTGGTGCGCCGGGGCTACCACTGGCCGCTGGACGTGGTGGCCAGTTGGTGCCTCGGAGCGGTGCTGCTGGCCGGTGTGTGGCTGCTGGTCAGCCGAAGTAGCCGTCGAACGTCCGCTGGAACTCCCAGCCGCCGAACCGGTCCCAGTTGATCGACCAGGTCATCAGGCCGCGCAGGGACGGCCAGGTGCCGTGGGTGGCGTACGAGCCGCAGTCGGTGCGTCTGGTCAGGCAGTTGAGGGTCTTGGTGACCTCCGCCGGGGACACGTGGCCGTTGCCGGCGTTGACGGTGGCGGGCATGCCGATGGCGACCTGGTCGGGGCGCAGCGGCGGGAAGACGTTGTTCGCGTCGCCGGCCACCGGGAAGCCGGTGAGCAGCATGTCGGTCATGGCGATGTGGAAGTCGGCCCCGCCCATGGAGTGGTACTGGCCGTCCAGGCCCATGATCGGGCCGGAGTTGTAGTCCTGGACGTGCAGCAGGGTGAGGTCGTCGCGCAGCGCGTGGATGACCGGGAGGTAGGCGCCCGCCCTCGGGTCCTGGCCGCCCCACGGGCCGCTGCCGTAGAACTGGTGGCCGAGCTGGACGAAGAAGGTCTCCGGGGCCATGGTCAGGACGAAGTCGTCGCCGTAGCGGGCCTTGAGCGTCTTCAGGGCCGAGATCAGGTTGACGATCACCGGGGTCCTCGGGTTCCTGAAGTCGGTGTCGCCGGTGTCCAGGGAGAGGGAGTGGCCCTCGAAGTCGATGTCCAGGCCGTCCAGTCCGTACTCGTCGATGATCTTGGAGACGGACGAGACGAACGTGTCGCGGGCGGCGGGGGTGGTGAGCCGCACCTGGCCGTTCTGGCCGCCGATGGAGATCAGCACCTTCTTCCCGGCCGCCTGCTTGGCCGCGATCGCCGCCTTGAACTCGGCGTCGCTCTCCACACCCGGGCACTCCGCGGCGGGGCAGCGTTCGAAGCGGATGTCGCCGGAGGTGACGGAGGTGGGCTCGCCGAAGGCCAGGTCGATGACGTCCCAGCTGTCGGGGACGTCGGCGAGGCGGGTGTAGCCGGAGCCGTTGGCGAAGCTCGCGTGGAGGTAGCCGACCAGGGCGTGGGCCGGGAGGCCGGAGTCCCCGCCGCCCGGGTCCGGCGTGGTGGTGGTCGCGGTGACGGTGTCCGAACGGGCCGACTCCCCCGCGTCGTTGAGGGCGCTGACCTGGAAGGCGTACGCCGTCGAGGGCGACAGGCCGGTGACGGTGGTGGAGGTTCCGGTGACCGTGCGGACCCGGGCGCCGTCGCGGTACACGGCGTAGCCGGTGGCGCCCGCGGCCGGGGACCAGGACAGGGTCACGGCGGTCGAGGTGGCCCCGGACGCCGTGAGGCCGGTGGGCGGGACGGGCGGCTGTCCGGTCTCGCCGCCCGGGCCGACGAGGGTGATGTCGTCGGCGTGGTAGGCGCCGGTGCCGTACCAGCCGTGGGTGTAGATCGTGACGCGGGTGGTGGAGGGGCCGGTGCGGAAGGTGGTGGTGAGTTTCTGCCAGTCGGGGGCGGACTGGGTCCAGGTCGAGACGTCGGTGGTGCCGGTGCCGCTCGCGCCGAGGTACACGTAGGCGCCGCGGACGTGGCCGGAGAGAGTGTAGGAGGAGTCCGGCCGCACGGTGACCGTCTGGGCGCAGCGGGCGTTGTCCGACCCGGCCGGGGTGGCCTTCAGGGCGGAGGCGCCGCTGCGGACGGGTGAGGTGACGGTGGTGCCCGCCGGACAGCTCCAGCCGTCGAGGCCGGCCTCGAAACCGCCGTTGCGGGCGAGGTCGGCGTCGTCCGCAACGGCGGCCGGCGTCAGTGCGGTGACGCCGGCCGCGGCGAGTGCGGTGGCGGTGAGCAGGGCGGCGAGGGCCGGCGGCGAGGGTCTGGCGCGGTCCACAAGGGCCTCCGGGCATGGGGGAGTTGGAGGGGTGGAGCGCGCTCAATTTGGTCCAGACCAATTCGGTTGTCAAGCCCCCGCGCGGCTTTCCCGCCCGGCCCCGCGCGGCCCCCGTGGCCTTCGGCGCCGCTCAGCTGTCGAAGCCCAGCCCCAGCCGGTCCATCGTCCGCAGCCACAGGTTGCGGCGCCCCTCGTGGGCGTCCGCCCTGGCCAGCGACCACTTGGTGAGGGCGACGCCGGTCCAGGCGAACGGCTCCGGCGGGAACGGCAGCGGCTTGGTGCGCACCATCTCCAGTTCCGTGCGCTCGGTCCGCTCCCCCGCCAGCAGGTCCAGCATCACCTCCGCGCCGAAGCGCGTGGCCCCTACGCCGAGCCCGGTGTAGCCCGCCGCGTACGCGACCCGGCCCGCGTGGGCGGTGCCGAAGAACGCCGAGAAGCGGGAGCACGTGTCGATCGCGCCGCCCCAGGCGTGGGTGAAGCGCACCCCCTCCAGCTGCGGGAAGCAGGTGAAGAAGTGCCCCGCGAGCCTCGCGTACGTCTCCGGCCGGTCGTCGTACTCGGCGCGCACCCGGCCCCCGTACGGGTAGACGGCGTCGTAGCCGCCCCACAGGACGCGGTTGTCGGCGGAGAGCCGGAAGTAGTGGAACTGGTTGGCGCTGTCGCCGAGTCCCTGGCGGTTCTTCCAGCCGATGGACGCGAGCTGCTCGGGAGTGAGCGGCTCGGTCATCAGGGCGTAGTCGTAGACCGGGACGGTGTACGGGCGCACCCGGCGCACCAGGCTGGGGAAGACGTTGGTGCCGAGTGCGACCCGGCGGGCGCGGATCGCCCCGTACGGGGTGCGGACGGACATGCCGGCGCCGTACTGCCGAAGGGTGAGGGCGGGGGTGTGCTCGTACACGCGCACCCCGAGGTCGAGACAGGCCCGCTTCAGCCCCCAGGCGAGCCGGGCGGGGTTGAGCATGGCGACGCCCCGGCGGTCGTACAGGCCCGCCCGGAAGGTGGGCGAGTCGACCTGCTCGCGCACGGCGTCGGCGTCCAGGTACTCGATGCCGTCGGCGAGGCCCCGGCCGCCGATCTCCTCGTACCAGGTGCGCAGTTCCTCGGCCTGGTACGGCTCGGTGGCGACGTCGATCTCGCCGGTGCGCTCGAAGTCGCAGTCGATGGAGTGGCGGGCGACTGTCTCCTCGATGGCGTCGAGGTTGCGGGCGCCCAGCCGCTCCAGGGTGTGGATCTCCTCGGGCCAGCGGGTGAGTCCGTTGGACAGTCCGTGGGTGAGGGAGGCGGCGCAGAACCCGCCGTTGCGGCCGGATGCCGCCCAGCCCACCTCGCGGCCCTCGACGAGCACGACGTCCCGTGAGGGGTCGCGCTCCTTGGCGATCAGCGCGGTCCACAGTCCGCTGTAGCCGCCGCCCACGACCAGCAGGTCACAGGTGGTCCGCCCGGCCAGGGCCGGCTCGGGGCCGGGGCGGCCGGGGTCGTCCAGCCAGTAGGAGACCGGCCGGGCCTCGGAGAGGGACTGCGTCCAACGGCTCATGGCGCTCGGGGCCATGATCTCAACTCCCTACTGCGGACTGTGGAACTCGGTTGCTAGGCCTTCTGCCGCTTGCGGCGGTTGCCGACGGCCATGGAGACCAGGACCAGAGCCACGGCGACGACGAACATGGCCGTGCCGATGACGTTGATCTGGACGGGCGTGCCGCGCTGGGCGGAGCCCCAGACGAACATCGGGAAGGTGACGGTCGAACCGGCGTTGAAGTTGGTGATGATGAAGTCGTCGAAGGACAGGGCGAAGGCGAGCAGCGCGCCCGCCGCGATGCCGGGGGCGGCGATCGGCAGCGTGACCCGCAGGAACGTCTGCACCGGGCCGGCGTACAGGTCCTGCGCGGCCTGCTCGAGCCGGGGGTCCATCGACATCACGCGCGCCTTCACGGCGACCACGACGAAGCTGAGGCAGAACATGATGTGGGCGATCAGGATCGTCCAGAAGCCCAGCTCGGCACCCATGTTGAGGAACAGGGTGAGCAGCGAGGCCGCCATCACCACCTCGGGCATAGCCATCGGCAGGAAGATCAGCGAGTTCACCGCGCCACGGGCGCGGAAGCGGTAGCGGACCAGTGCGAAGGCGATCAGCGTGCCGAGGAGGGTGGCCCCGAGCGTGGCCCACAAGGCGATCTGCAGGCTGAGGCCGAGCGAGCCGCACAGCCCGGACACCCCGCACGGGTCCCGCCACGCGTCGGTGGAGAACTCCTGCCACTGGTAGTTGAAGCGCCCCTTCGGCTTGTTGAAGGAGAACACCGTGACGACGACGTTCGGCAGCAGGAGGTAGGCCAGCGTCAGCAGACCCGCGATGACGACGACGTTGCGCTTGAACCAATTGACGAAGGCCATTTAAACCAGATCCTCCGTGCCGGACTTGCGGATGTAGACCGTGACGACGGCGAGGATCGCGGCCATCAGGATGAACGAGAGCGCCGCGGCTGTCGGATAGTCCAGGATCCGCAGGAACTGCGACTGGATGACGTTGCCGACCATCCGGGTGTCCGTGGAGCCGAGCAGGTCCGAGTTGATGTAGTCGCCGGTGGCCGGGATGAAGGTCAGCAGCGTGCCGGAGACCACGCCCGGCATCGACAGCGGGAAGGTGACCTTGCGGAAGGTGGTCGACGGCTTGGCGTAGAGGTCGCCCGCCGCCTCGTGCAGCCGGGGGTCGATCCGCTCCAGGGAGGTGTAGAGCGGAAGGATCATGAAGGGCAGGAAGTTGTACGTCAGACCGCACACCACCGCGAGCGGGGTGGCGAGCACCCGGTCGCCGGCCGTCCAGCCGAGGAACGCCGTGACGTCCAGGACGTGCAGCGAGTCCAGGGCGCCGACCACCGGGCCGCCGTCGGCGAGGATCGTCTTCCAGGCGAGGGTGCGGATCAGGAAGCTGGTGAAGAACGGCGCGATCACCAGGATCATGATCAGGTTGCGCCAGCGGCCCGCCCGGAAGGCGATCAGATACGCCAGCGGGTAGCCGAGCAGCAGGCACAGCACGGTCGCGGAGGCCGCGTAGAGCACCGAGCGGACGAACTGCGGCCAGTACTCGGACAGCGCGTCCCAGTAAGTGGCGAAGTGCCAGGTGACCTTGTAGCCCTCCTCCAGGGAGCCCGTCTGCACGGACGTGGAGGCCTGGTAGATCACCGGCAGCGCGAAGAACACCACGAGCCAGAGCAGGCCCGGCAGCAGGAGCAGGTACGGCGTCCAGCGGCCGCGTCTGCGCGGCGGCTTCTTCTCGGGGACGACGGGCGCCGGCGTCGGCGGCGCCTCGGTGACCGTGGCCATCAGGCGACCTCTTCCTCGACCGTCTCGACGCCCGCGTCGATGTCCTGTGCCGCGTCGAGGCCGAAGGTGTGGTCCGGGTTCCAGTGCAGGACGACCTCGGCACCGGGCACCAGCCGGGCGTCCCGGTCGATGTTCTGCACGTAGACCTCGAAGTCGGAGCAGACCGGGCTGTCGACGACGAACTGCGTGGAGACGCCGATGAAGCTGGACTCGGTGATCCGGCCGGTGATGCGGTTGCGCCCCTCGGGTATCGCGCCGGCGTCGTCGGCGTGGGTGAGGGAGATCTTCTCCGGGCGGACCCCGGCCAGCACCTTGCCGCCCGCCGTGGTGGGCGCTCCGGTGCGGGCCCGGCGCAGCACCAGCGTGCCGCCGCCCGCCTTGAGCACGATGTCGTCGCCGGACGTGGTGTCGACCTCGGCCTCGATGAAGTTCGACGTGCCGAGGAAGTTCGCGACGAAGGTGGTGCGCGGGTTCTCGTACAGGTCGGCGGGCGTGCCGAGCTGCTCCACCCTGCCGGCGTTCATCACGGCGACGCAGTCGGCCATGGTCATGGCCTCCTCCTGGTCGTGCGTGACGTGCACGAAGGTGATGCCGACCTCGGTCTGGATGCGCTTGAGCTCCAGCTGCATCTGCCGGCGCAGCTTCAGGTCGAGGGCGCCGAGCGGCTCGTCGAGCAGCAGCACCTTGGGGTGGTTGATCAGCGCGCGCGCGACCGCGACGCGCTGCTGCTGGCCGCCGGAGAGCTGGTGCGGCTTCTTGCGCGCCTGCTCGCCGAGCTGGACCAGCTCCAGCATCTCCTCGACCTGCTTCTTCACGCTCTTGATGCCGCGCCGGCGCAGACCGAAGGCGACGTTCTCGTAGATGTCGAGGTGCGGAAAGAGGGCGTAGGACTGGAAGACGGTGTTCACCGGCCGCTTGTACGGCGGCAGCGCGGTGACGTCCTGGTCGCCGAGGTGGACGGTGCCCGCGGTGGGCTCCTCCAGGCCGGCGATCATGCGCAGGGTGGTGGTCTTGCCGCAGCCGGACGCGCCGAGCAGGGCGAAGAAGGAGCCCTCCGGGACGGTCAGGTCGAGCGGGTGCACGGCGGTGAAGGAGCCGTACGTCTTGCTGATCCCGGTGAGCCGGACGTCGCCGCCGGCCTGGGTGGTCTCTTCGGTGGTCTTCATCTCGTCACGCCCCAGTGAGCTTCGCGAACTTGCCTTCGAATGCCGTCTCTTCCTCGGAGCTGAGCGAGCGGAAGGCACGGGACTTGGCCTGCATGGCCTTGTCGGGGAGGATCAGCGGGTTGTTCGCCGCGTCCTCGTCGAGCTTCGCGAGCTCCTCCTTCACCCCGTCGACCGGACAGACGAAGTTGATGTAGGCGGCGAGCTGGGCGGCGGGCTGCGGCTCGAAGTAGAAGTCGATCAGGCGCTCGGCGTTCGTCTTGTGCCGGGCCTTGTTGGGAATCAGCATGTTGTCGCTGGAGAGCATGTAGCCGCTGTCCGGGATGACGAAGCCGATGTCCGGGTTGTCGGCCTTCAGCTGGACGACGTCACCGGCCCAGGCGACACACGCGGCGAGGTCGCCCTTGGTGAGGTCCGACGTGTAGTCGTTGCCGGTGAAGCGGCGGATCTGGCCCTTGTCGACGGTCTTCTGCAGCCGGGCGATCGCCGCGTCGTAGTCGTCGGCGGTGAAGGACCGCGGGTCCTTGTCCATGTCGAGCAGCGTCATGCCCATGGTGTCGCGCATCTCGGTGAGCAGCCCGACCCGGCCCTTGAGCTTGGGGTTGTCCAGCAGGTCGGACAGGGTCTTCACCTCGATGCCGTCGAGCGCCTTCTTGTTGTAGGCGATGACGGTGGCGATGCCCTGCCAGGGGTACGAGTAGGCACGGCCGGGGTCCCAGTCGGGGGTCCGGTACGACGAGGCGACGTTGGCGAAGGCGTGCGGCAGGTTGGACGCGTCGAGCTTCTGCACCCAGCCGAGGCGGATGAGGCGGGCGGCGAGCCAGTCGGTGAGGACGATGATGTCGCGGCCGGTGTCCTGGCCCGCGGCGAGCTGCGGCTTGATCTTGCCGAAGAACTCGGAGTTGTCGTTGATGTCCTCGGTGTACTTCACCTTGATGCCGGTGCGTTTCGTGAACGCCTCCAGCGTGGGGTGTGTCCGCCCGCTGTCGTCGATGTCCATGTACTCGGTCCAGTTGGAGAAGCTGACGGTCTTCTCCTTCGCCGAGCGGTCCTCCGCCGGGACGCCGCCCTGGGTGTTCCCGGCCGCGGGGATGCCGCAGGCGCTCAGCGCGCCCAAGCCCCCGACCGCGAGCGCGCCGCCCGCTGAGGCGCGCAGCAGGGAACGGCGGGTCATGGCCGCCCTGCCGTTGCGGAAACTGCGCCGTATCGCGGCCTCCTGGGCCGGCGAGAGGCGGTCGGGCTCGTACTGCTCCATGCGCGTGTGTGCCCTTTCGGGAAGTGGCCGCGGGTCGGGCGGCCTGGCTGCTATCGGTCCCCGAAGACGGTGCGGTGCCAGTCCTTGCGGACCACCGCGGTGTTGTCGAACATGACGTGCTTGATCTGGGTGTACTCCTCGAAGGAGTACGCGGACATGTCCTTGCCGTAGCCGGACGCCTTGTAGCCGCCATGCGGCATCTCGCTGATGATCGGGATGTGGTCGTTGATCCACACGCACCCCGCCTTGATCTCGCGGGTGGCCCGTCCCGTGCGGTACACGTCCCGGCTCCAGGCGGAGGCGGCGAGCCCGTACGGGGTGTCGTTGGCGAGTGCGATGCCCTCGTCGTCGGTGTCGAAGGGCAGGACGACCAGCACCGGTCCGAAGATCTCCGACTGCACGACCTCGCTGTCCTGCGCGGCGTCGGCGATCAGCGTGGGGCGATAGTACGCGCCGCCCGACAGGTCGCCCAGAGGTGTCTCACCGCCGGTCACCACGCGCGCGTAGGCACGCGCACGGTCGACGAAACCGGCCACCCGGTCGCGCTGGGCGTGGGAGACCAGCGGGCCGAGATCGGTACCGGGGGCGAAGGGGTCGCCCAGCCGGACGGTCTCCATCAGCGCGGCGGTGCGCTCGACGAAGGCGTCGTAGAGAGGGCGCTGCACGTACGCGCGCGTGGCGGCGGTGCAGTCCTGCCCGGTGTTGATGAGCGCGCCGGCGACGGCGCCGTTGACCGCCGCGTCGAGGTCGGCGTCGTCGAAGACCACGAAGGGCGCCTTGCCGCCGAGCTCCAGGTGGAGGCGCTTGACGGTGGCGGTGGCGATCTCGGCGACCCGCTTGCCGACGGCGGTGGAGCCGGTGAACGAGGTCATCGCCACGTCGGGGTGGCCGACCAGGTGCTCGCCGGCCTCCTTGCCGGTGCCGGTGACGATGTTGATCACACCGTCCGGGATGCCGGCGTCGGTGGCGGCCTGGGCGAAGAGCAGCGAGGTCAGCGGGGTGAACTCGGCGGGCTTCAGCACGACGGTGTTGCCCGCGGCGATCGCCGGGAGGATCTTCCACGCGGCCATCTGCAATGGGTAGTTCCAGGGGGCGATGGAGCCGACGACGCCGATGGGCTCCCTGCGGACGTAGGAGGTGTGGTCGCCCGAGTACTCGCCGGCCGACTGGCCCGGCAGGTGGCGGGCGGCGCCGGCGAAGAAGGTGATGTTGTCGATCGTGCCGGGCACGTCGAACTCGCGGCTCAGCTTCAGGGGCTTGCCGCACTGCAGCGACTCGGCGCGGGCGAAGTCCTCCGCGCGTTCGGCGACCACGGCGGCGAACCGGTGCAGGGCGTCGGAACGCTCGCCGGGTGTGGCGCCCGCCCAGGCCGGGAACGCCTCCCGCGCGGCGGCGACGGCCGCGTCGGCATCGTCGGTGCCGGCGAGGTCGTAGGTGTACACCTCCGCGCCGGTGGCCGGGTCGACCACGGAGTGGGTGCGCCCCGAGGTGCCTTTGGTGAGTCGGCCCGCGATGAACTGCGCGCCGTCCGCGAACCGTTCGGTGGCCGGGAATCGTTCCTGCGTGGTGCTGCCGGGGTTGTGCATGTCGCTCTCCTCCGTGTCCCCGAGGGGGGCGGCGTGGCTCCAGCTCGATTTGAGTGCCGATCCTGACAGAGCCAGGGCACTCCAACAAGTGATTCCGTTGTTGCCATTTGGTTACGCGACGGAATCTGTCGACCAGGTGTCGAGTGGCGACGGAAAAGGCAGGACGGAGTGTCCGTGGTGCCTGCGAGACTGCTCTGCGCACAGGACGACATCGGGGGTGATGACCTTGGACGGAACCGTACGAACGGTGGCTTCCCGGGAGGCGCTGATCGAGGCGGTGCGGGCCGGGGAGCGGGTGAAGTACCTGCACTTCTGGGGGCACCGGCCGCTGCCCGACGGCCGGATCGGGGCGAGCTGTCTGAGCCAGTGGTGGCCGTCGCCGTTCACGGTGGACGGCGTGACGTACGCGACCGCCGAGCACTGGATGATGGCGGCCAAGGCGCGGCTCTTCGGGGACACGCAGGGGGAGCGCCGGGTGCTGGCCGCGGAGCATCCCTCGCAGGCGAAGAAGGCGGGCCGTCTCGTGCGGGGCTTCGACGAGGAGGTCTGGCGGCGGGAGCGGTTCGGGATCGTGGTGGAGGGCAGCGTGCACAAGTTCGCAGCCGATGAAGGGCTGCGGTCTTTCCTGCTGGGCACGGGCGAGCGGGTGCTGGTCGAGGCGAGCCCCGTCGACCGGCTCTGGGGCATCGGCCTCGCCGCCGACCAGGAGGCAGCCCACGACCCGACCCGCTGGCACGGCCCCAACCTCCTGGGCTTCGCCTTGATGGAGGCGCGACGAAGACTGCGGGGGGTTTCGGAGTAGGGGGCGGGGCCGGGTCCCGTCGGGGGCGCGGGCGCGTGTCGGCGGCCTCGGGGCCGGCGGGCCCTGACCAGCCTGCTGGGCGGGGTGCCCCTGGCGTCAGGTGGTCAGGTGGTCAGGTGGTCAGGTGGTCAGGTGGTCAGGTGGTCAGGACGAGGATGCCGAAGGCGATACCCAGCGCGCTGCCGACTGCTCCGCAGATCACGCCCGCCAGGGCCTGGCCGGCGTTCGTCGCCTCGCCCCGGTTGGCCTTGCCCCGGCCGATCGCCCCGAAGATCACCGCCAGGACGCCCAGCACGATGGCCAACGGCCACAGGCAGAAGCCGGCCGCCGAGATGATCCCGAGCACCATCGCGGCGACGCCCAGGCCGTTGCTCGGCAGCGGCGCCCAGCCGGCGTACGTGTGGGCGGCCGGCGCGCCGGCGTACCCCGTGCCCGGGTAGCCGTAGGGGACCTGCCCCGGCCCCTCGGGGCCTAGGGGCGGCGGCGGGACGGGCGACCCGGTGACCGGCGGCGCGAACGGGTTGGTGGCCGGCGGGTGCGCGGAGTGCGGCACGGCGGCGGGCGCCGCCGAGGGACCGGCCCACGGAGTGCCGTACTGCGGGGACGGGGCCGGGTTCCCCGCCGCCGGGAAGGACGTCACCGTCTGCTGGTCGTGGACGGGTGGTGCGGCGGGCGCGCCGCCGGGTCGGGCGGGCGCCGGACGGTCGTGTGCCGTGGCTCCCGAGGGGGCCGCGGGCGCCGACCACGGCGAGGTCTCCCCCGCCACCACGGTCTCCCCCGGACCCCCTGCCGCCGGGCCCCCGGCCGCCGGACGGCCGGACGCCGGACGGCCGGACGCCGTACCGGGCGTCGGCGGACGGTCCTCCGGCACCGCCCACGGATCGGGCGCGGGCGAGGGGGCGGACGTGTCGGCGGCCCGCGGCCCCGGCGCCGCACCCCGCGTCTCGGTGGTCCGCGCGTCCACCAGCGAGCCGTCCTGCGGAGCCACATGCTCGGCCCCGCCGTCGGCCGGTGCCGGCCACAGGTCAGGGGTGGACGAACCCGCCGGAGGCGTTCCGTCCCCCGTGTGCTCCCCGGCCCCCGGTGCCGGTGCGTCGTCGGACATGCGCGCCCCCTTCCTCGGACGAACCGTCATGCTACGGCCCGCGTCACGACCGCGTGTGCCCGGCCTACGATGATCCCCGCACCACCGATCAGCCGATCACCCGCGTCCCGCCGCGACCCGGCCGAGGACGCCGTTCCCGGGGAGGAACCTTGACCGACCACCTGGACACCGCGGCCACCGCCGGACAGGTCCGCGACCTGCACGCCTTCATCGCGGGGCTGCCGAAGGCCGAACTGCACGTGCACCACGTCGGCTCCGCCTCCCCCCGCATCGTCTCGGAGCTGGCCGCCCGCCATCCCGACTCGAAGGTCCCCACCGACCCCGAGGCCCTGGCCGACTACTTCACCTTCACGGACTTCGCGCACTTCATCGAGGTGTACCTGTCCGTCGTCGACCTGGTCCGCACCCCCGAGGACGTCCGCCTGCTGACGTACGAGGTGGCCCGTGAGCTCGCCCGGCAGCAGGTGCGGTACGCCGAGCTGACCATCACCCCGTTCTCCTCCACCCGCCGCGGGATCGACGAGCGCGCCTTCATGGACGCCATCGAGGACGCGCGCAAGGCGGCCGAGAGCGAACTCGGCACCGTCCTGCGCTGGTGCTTCGACATCCCCGGCGAGGCCGGTCTCGAGGCCGCCGAAGAGACGACGCGGCTCGCCACCGACGACCGGCTGCGCCCCGAGGGCCTGGTCTCCTTCGGGCTGGGCGGCCCCGAGATCGGCGTGCCCCGCCCTCAGTTCAAGCCGTACTTCGACCGTGCCGTCGCCGCCGGCCTGCGCTCCGTGCCGCACGCGGGCGAGACCACCGGACCGGAGACGATCTGGGACGCGCTGAACGAACTGGGCGCCGAGCGCATCGGACACGGCACCAGCGCCGCACAGGACCCCAAGCTGCTGGAGCACCTCGCCGAGCGGCGCATCGCGCTGGAGGTGTGCCCCACGTCCAACATCGCCACCCGCGCGGTCGCCACCCTGGACGAGCACCCGATCAAGGAGTTCACCCGGGCCGGCGTCCTGGTGACGATCAACTCCGACGACCCGCCGATGTTCGGCACCGACCTCGCCAGCGAGTACGCGGTCGCCGCCCGGCTGCTGGACCTCGACGAGCGGGGTCTCGCCGGCCTCGCGAAGAACGCGGTCGAGGCGTCCTTCCTCGACCCGGCCGGCAAGGCCCGGCTGGCGGCCGAGATCGACACCTACACCGCCGACTGGCTCGTCTCCTGATCCTCCGCGAAGGGCCGCCATGCAGAACGTGACCGCCGTGGCCCACCGCGGCGACCCCTACCGTGTCCGCGAGAACACCCTCGCGTCGCTGCGCTCCGCCCTGCGGCGGGGCGCGGACGCGGTCGAGATCGACGTGCGCCTCACCCGCGACGGCGTGCCGGTGCTGCTCCACGACGCGACGCTGGAGCGCCTGTGGAACCACGGCCGTCCCCTGTCGCTGCTGTCCTACGACGAGGTGCGCGGGGTCACGGACGGCGGTGTCCCCACCCTCGCGGACGCGCTGGCGGCGACCGCCGGCAGCCGGGTGATGATCGACCTGCCCGGCGCACCGGGCCCCCGCGCGGTGCGCCGGGTCGTGGACGCCGTGCGCGAGCAGGACGCCGAGGACCGCGTGTACTACTGCGCGGGCGCCCCCGCCATGCTCGCCGTACGGGAGGTGGACAAGGACGCGGAGATCGCGCTCACCCACACCTCGGGGGCACCGGTGCGCGCCGGGCTGCTGGAGGCGATCCGCCCGCGCTGGCTGAACTACCGCTTCAGCCTGGTGGACCGGGCCCTCGCCGACCGCGTCCACCGCGACGGGTACCTGCTGTCCGTGTGGACGCCGGACACCCGCCGTTCCATGCGCCGCCTGCTGTCCGCGGGCGTCGACTCCGTCACGACCAACCGCGTCGACGTCCTGTGCGCGCTGCGCGGGCGCGGCGGGTCATGACGCCCGGCGCGCCGCGCCGACCAGCCTGCGCGCCATCCCGTGCGCGGCGACCGTGGCCGCCCCGGCCGCCGCGAGGCCGACCGCGAGGTCGCGGGGGCGCGTGGGGCGCAGCACGCCGGCCCCGCGCAGCCGGCCGCGCGCCCAGAGGGTGAACGGCACGACGAGCAGCGGCGAGGTCACGGAACCGGGGGTGCAGCCGCGTACCGCCGCGGCCTGGGCCATGTGCACCAGCCTGTGCAGCCCGAAGCCGGTGAGGGCGGACTGGTAGAAGCCGGAGCGGCCCCCGCTGAGCCGTCCGGCGACGGCAGCGGCCGCGACGACCGTCCCCATCACCCCGACGGCCGCGGTGAATTCGACCGGGTCGGTGCGCCCGGCCCGCCGCCACACCGGCTCCGGCACCAGGGGGAACCGCCGCCGCAGCTCGGGCACGTTGCGCCGCAACCACCCCGGCACGGTGGCCAGTTCCTCCAGGTCGTGCACCGCCCAGGCCGCCAGCAGCCCCAACGTGACGGCCGCGCCCACTCCTTCAGCGGTCGAAGAATCCCCCATGCCCGCAACTTACCGGGCCCAGGCGGCTGCACTCCCGGTGACGACGGGTTCCGCCGTGAGCGCCTCCAGCCGCTTGATCTTGTTTCTGACGACGTACAGCGGAATCACCCCGAAGACCCCGAACGCCATGTCGATGACGCTCCACCAGAAGGGGATGCCGCGCAGGGGACCGCAGACGAGGGCGAGCGGGATGACACCGGCGCAGGCGATCATGCCGAACTCCACGACCCAGATGTTGCGTACGGGATCGCGGTAGGGGCCGAGGAAGGCGACCGCGATGACGAGGTGGGCGAAGGCCAGCCAGTCGGTGCCGTAGAGGAGGAAGGGGTGGTCGGCGTCGGCGGCGTCGAGTCCGTCCCGTACGCGCTCGATCCACTCCGTCAGACCGGGGAGGTGCTCCGGCGCGCCGAGGGACCGCAGGGCCTCCTCGGTCCAGCGCAGTTCGTGCACCAGGGGGAAGGCCGTGGCGCCGCTGAGCACCAGGCAGACGACGAAGAACACCAGCCAGACGCGAATGCCCTTGAGCAGGGCGGCTCTGTCGCTCATGGCAGGAGCGTACGCCGAGAGTTGAACATGTTCAAAAAGTGTGTCCGCCGCCGGACGGACGTCGGCCCCGGACGGTGCGGGTGCACCGTCCGGGGCCGACGTGTCGTGCGCTAGCCCTCGAGCGAGGTCATCACGTGCTTGACGCGCGTGTAGTCCTCGAAGCCGTACGCCGACAGGTCCTTGCCGTAGCCGGACTGCTTGAAGCCGCCGTGCGGCATCTCCGCCACCAGCGGGATGTGGGTGTTGATCCACACGCAGCCGAAGTCGAGCGCCTTGGACATCCGCATCGCCCGGGCGTGGTCCTTGGTCCACACCGAGGAGGCCAGCGCGTACTCCACACCGTTGGCGTACTGGACGGCCTGGTCCTCGTCGGTGAAGGACTGCACGGTGATGACCGGCCCGAAGACTTCCTTCTGGATGATCTCGTCGTCCTGCTTCAGGCCGGAGACGACGGTCGGCGCGTAGAAGTAACCCTTGTCGCCGACCCGCTTGCCGCCCGCCTCGACGCGCGCGTGCGCGGGCAGCCGCTCGATGAAGCCCTCCACCTGCTGAAGCTGGTTGGGGTTGTTGAGCGGCCCGTAGAGGACCTCCTCGTCGTCGGGCATGCCGGTCTTGATGCCGGCGGCCGCCTTGGCGAGCGCGGAGACGAACTCGTCGTGCACCGACTCGTGCACCAGCACGCGCGTGGCGGCCGTGCAGTCCTGGCCGGCGTTGAAGTAGCCGGCCTCGGAGATGCCCGCCACCGCCTTGGCGATGTCGACATCCTCGAAGACCACGACCGGGGCCTTGCCGCCCAGCTCCAGGTGGACCCGCTTGAGGTCCTTGGACGCGGACTCCGCGACCGACATGCCCGCGCGCACCGAGCCGGTGATGGAGGCCATCGCCGGGGTGGGGTGCTCGACCATCAGGCGGCCGGTGTCACGGTCGCCGCAGACGACGTTGAAGACGCCCTTGGGCAGGATCGAGCCGAGGATCTCGGCGAGCAGGACCGTGGAGGCGGGGGTGGTGTCCGAGGGCTTGAGGACGACCGTGTTGCCCGCGGCGATGGCCGGGGCGAACTTCCACACGGCCATCATCATCGGGTAGTTCCAGGGCGCCACCTGGGCACAGACGCCGACCGGCTCACGGCGCACGAAGGAGGTCAGGCCCTCCATGTACTCGCCCGCGCCCTTGCCCTCCAGCATCCGCGCCGCACCCGCGAAGAAGCGGATCTGGTCCACCATCGGCGGGATCTCCTCGGTGCGGGTCAGCCCGACCGGCTTGCCCGTGTTCTCCACCTCGGCGGCGACGAGTTCCTCGGCGCGCTCCTCGAAGGCGTCCGCGATCTTCAGCAGCGCCTTCTGCCGCTCGGCCGGGGTGGTGTCGCGCCAGCCGGGGAAGGCCTCGGCGGCGGCCGCCATCGCGGCGTCGACGTCCGCGGCACCGGACAGCGGAGCCGTCGCGTACGCCTCGCCGGTCGCGGGGTTGACCACCTCGGTGGTCCGTCCGTCGGCGGCGTCCCGGAACTCACCGCCGATGTAGTTGCGCAGACGACGCAGCTCGGTGCTCACTGCAGGCCCTCCTGGTGTTCCTTGTGGGTGCCCGAGGTGTCGGGTCGAACGAAGAGAGGTGTCCAACCTCTGAGACACCCACCCTAGACGGACGGCTGACGTTTTCAACACCCCCACCTCCCCCGCATCTGCGAAATCCGCAAGCATCACCTCCGTTAACAACGGATTTCATCGATCCAGCCTTGCGAAACTGTCGATACGTCGTGCACAGTGACCCCGTGGCCAGTCGAAGCGCAGACCCGAGGGACTCCCGCGAGTCCAGATACGGCGGCGGACCGCAGTTGGACGCCGTCTCCCTCGCCATCATCGAGCAGCTCCAGGAGGACGGCCGCCGGCCGTACGCCGCCATCGGCAAGGCCGTGGGCCTGTCGGAGGCGGCCGTGCGCCAGCGGGTGCAGAAGCTGCTCGACCAGGGCGTGATGCAGATCGTCGCCGTCACGGACCCGCTCACCGTGGGCTTCCGCCGGCAGGCGATGGTCGGCGTCACCGTCGAGGGGGACGTGGAGGCCGTCGCCGACGCGCTGGCCGAGATGGCCGAATGCGAGTACGTGGTGATGACCGCCGGCTCCTTCGACCTGATGGTCGAGATCGTCTGCGAGGACGACGACCACCTCCTGGAGGTCATCAACAAACGCATCCGGGCCGTGCCCGGCGTGCGCTCCACCGAGAGTTTCGTCTACCTCAAGCTCAAGAAGCAGACCTACATGTGGGGAACCCGATAATCGTGAGCACCGACAGCCCCAAGGACCTCAGCAAGTCCGCGTACGACCACCTGTGGATGCACTTCACCCGCATGTCCTCGTACGAGAGCGCGCCCGTCCCCACCATCGTCCGCGGTGAGGGCACCCACATCTGGGACGACAAGGGCAAGCGCTACCTCGACGGCCTCGCGGGCCTGTTCGTGGTGCAGGCCGGACACGGCCGCCAGGAGCTCGCCGAGACCGCCGCCAAGCAGGCGCGGGAGCTGGCGTTCTTCCCGGTGTGGTCCTACGCCCACCCCAAGGCCGTGGAACTCGCGGAGCGGCTCGCGCACGAGGCGCCCGGCGACCTGAACAAGGTCTTCTTCACCACCGGCGGCGGCGAGGCGGTGGAGACCGCCTGGAAGCTCGCCAAGCAGTACTTCAAGCTCACCGGCAAGCCGACCAAGTACAAGGTCATCTCCCGCGCGGTCGCCTACCACGGCACCCCGCAGGGCGCCCTGTCCATCACCGGCCTGCCGGCCCTCAAGGCCCCCTTCGAGCCGCTCGTCCCGGGCGCGCACAAGGTGCCGAACACCAACATCTACCGGGCGCCGATCCACGGCGACGACCCCGAGGCGTTCGGTCGCTGGGCAGCCGACCAGATCGAGCAGCAGATCCTCTTCGAGGGCCCGGACACGGTCGCCGCGGTCTTCCTGGAGCCCGTGCAGAACGCGGGCGGCTGCTTCCCGCCGCCGCCCGGCTACTTCCGGCGGGTGCGCGAGATCTGCGACCAGTACGACGTGCTGCTCGTTTCCGACGAGGTCATCTGCGCCTTCGGCCGGCTCGGCACCACCTTCGCCTGCGACAAGTTCGGCTACGTGCCGGACATGATCACCTGCGCCAAGGGCATGACCTCGGGCTACTCCCCCATCGGCGCGTGCATCGTCTCGGACCGGCTCGCCGAGCCGTTCTACAAGGGCGACAACACCTTCCTGCACGGCTACACCTTCGGCGGCCACCCGGTGTCGGCGGCGGTCGGCGTCGCCAACCTCGACCTGTTCGAGCGCGAGGGCCTCAACCAGCACGTGCTGGACAACGAGGGCGCGTTCCGCTCGACCCTGGAGAAGCTGCACGACCTGCCGATCGTCGGCGACGTCCGCGGCAACGGCTTCTTCTACGGCATCGAGCTGGTCAAGGACAAGGCCACCAAGGAGTCCTTCGACGCCGATGAGACCGAGCGCGTGCTGTACGGCTTCCTCTCCAAGAAGCTGTTCGAGAACGGCCTGTACTGCCGTGCCGACGACCGCGGCGACCCGGTCATCCAGCTCGCGCCGCCGCTGATCTCCGACCAGGAGACGTTCGACGAGATCGAGCAGATCCTGCGCGCGACGCTCACGGAGGCGTGGACCAAGCTGTAGGCCGACGAGCTGATCGCGGACGTAGGCCGTCCGAGGTACCGATCTTCCCTTTGAATGATCAACACCGGCCCCGGTGCCGCCCGTTCGAGTGAGAAACGGCGTCCCGGGGCCGCGTGCTGTCCGACCGCCCGCCACCGCCTGCCTAGCGTGCCCAGTGACCGATCGGCCCGCCCTTCGTTCCCCCGGACGGGGGATTAACCCGAAGAGCGCACGGCATTTCCGATCCGAACCGAGGTGTACGCCATGGTGGCCCCACCGGACAACGACGTGCTCTGGGCGCGTGCCCTGCACTTCCGGCACGACGACGGCTCACCCGGCCTGAGCGGGGTCTCGCTCGGCGTCCGGGAGGGCGAGATCCTCGCGGTCTCAGGCCCGCGCGGCAGCGGCAAGTCGACGTTGCTGCGCTGTCTGTCCGGCCTGGTGCCCGCGAACGACGGCGAGGTCTGGTTCAACAGCGTGCCGGTGCACACCATGGGCCCGGCGGCCCGGGAACGCCTGCGCCGCGACCGCTTCGGCTGGATCGACCCGGCGCCGGTCCTGGTGCCGGAGCTGAACGTCTGGGAGAACGCCGCACTCCCGCTGATGCTGCGCGGCACCGGACGGCGGCGTGCCAAGGTCGCCGCCCTGGAGTGGCTGGAGCGCCTCGACATCGGCGACCGGGCGCGCAAGCACCCGGCCGAGCTGACGCACGCGGAGCGCCAGCGCGCCTGCATCGCCCGCGCGCTCGCCCCCGCCCCCTCGGTGCTGTTCGCCGACGAGCCGACCGCCCCGCTGCACCGCGTCGACCGCGCCCACGTACTGCGCACGCTCACCACCGCGGCCCGCTCGCACGGCATCACCGTGGTCCTCGCGACCCACGACAGCCAGACGGCCGCGCTGGCCGACCGCACGGTCTCGCTGCTCGACGGGCGGTGCGTACGCACCGTGCACCTTCCCCCGGTCTCCGGACCGGCCGAGTCGGAAGGCCGGGCGGCGTGCTCGCTCTCCGTCTGAGCCTCGGGGCCCAGCCCGCCGTCCAGGTGCGCCGGCTCCTGGTCGCCGGTGCCTCGGCCGGTACGGGCTTCCTGCTGCTGAGCGCCCTGGGCCACGCGCTGACCCACCCGGACCCGTCCGCCTCCGCGCTGCGGCTGGCCTGGTGCGCGGCCCCGCTGGCGGCCACCGTGTACCTCGCGGTCGCGGTGGCCCGCACCGACCCGGCCACCCGGCCCCGGCCCGGTCTGTCCGCGGTCGGTCTGGGTCCGGCCAAGCTGATGGCGATCTCCGCCGCCACCACGGCCCTGTCCTGTCTGCTGGGTTCCGCGCTGGCGCTGCTCGTCTTCCTCCAGCTCCGGGGCGACCTGACGGGCATGCCGCTCGGAGGGGGCGCGAGGGAGTTCCTGGCCGCGGACCGCCCCCTGCCCATGCCGGCCGCGCTGACGCTGCTGGCCGTGGTACCGCTGAGCGCGGCGGCGGCGGTGGCGGTGACCCTGCGGCCGCGCGAGCCGGTCACGGGCGCGGGCCGGGCGGGCCGGGTGTACGGCAGGTTCGGCGCCTACCGGCGCACGCCGATGCTCGAATCCTTCGGCGCCTACGGGCGGTTCGGCCGCCAGCTGGGAGCCGCCGCACGCGGCCGGCGCACGGCCGGGGCGCCGGCCGGGGACCAGCAGGACGGCACCGGGGCCGAGTCCGCGGAGGGGGCCGGACCGGAGCCCGCCGACGGATCCGGTGCCGTCGTCCCGCCCGTCGTCCCGACCGCCGCTCCGTCCGGACTGCCGTGGGGCGTCACGGTGCTCGCGGTGGGTCTGGCGGTGGAGGCGCTGACGAGCCGTACCGGCTCCGGGGACGGCCCGGCGGCGCTCCTCGGGCTGGCCCTGACGTGCCTCGGTCTGGCCCTCGTCGGCCCCGGGCTCACCCATCTGTGCGGCAGGCTGCTGCAGGCGTTCCGCCCCGGTGCGCTGCGGCTCCTGGCCGGGCGGGTGCTGATGACGGAGGCCACGCGCATCGGCCGCCCGCTGGGCGTGGTGTGCGCGGTGGTGGCGGCCGCGTACGCCATGGCGTCGCTGCACGACCACGAGGACCCGTCCGCCGGTCCGCTCGTGGTCCTCGGCGTGCTGCTGGTGGCGGGCTGCACGGTGGCGACGCTGCTCACGGCGGCCGTCGAGGCCAAGCAGGCGCACTCCGGCACCACCGAGTCGCTGCGTCGCCTCGGGGCACCCGCGGCGTCCCTGCGCCGGGCCGCCGCCCTGCGCGCGGGCGCGCTGCTCGTCCTGTTCGGCCCGCTGACGGTAGCCGTGGCCGAGCTGTCGGCCTGGCCGCTGGGCGGCTGAGAGAAGTCGAAAGAACTTTCCCGGCTCGCGATGAGTTCCGTGCGACGGCCGGTCTACCCCCTCGAACGACACCGGATGAACGGGAGAGGCCCCGCCATGTACCAGCAGATGATCTTCGTGAACCTGCCCGTCGAGGACATCGACGCCTCGAAGAAGTTCTTCACGGCGCTCGGCTACGAGATCAACCCGCAGTTCAGCGACGAGTCCACGGCGTCCGTCGTGATCAGCGACACGATCATCGCGATGCTGCTGACCAAGGACAAGTACGCGCAGTTCACGAAGAAGGAGATCGTGGACGCCCGCACCGGCAGCGAGGTGCTGGTGGCGCTGAGCGCGGAGAGCCGCGAGAAGGTCGACGAACTGGTGGACAACGCCCTCGCGGCGGGCGGCACGACCGCCGGCGAGCCCCAGGACCACGGCTTCATGTACGGCCGCTCCTTCGACGACCTCGACGGCCACACCTGGGAGATCGTGTGGATGGACCCGGCCGCGGTGCAGGGCTGACACACCGCCACCGCGGCACGCCCGGCCCGGGCGGGCGCTCGGAAGAGCCCCGGCCCGGGCCGTCGTCATGACGGATCGGCGCGGCGTGCAACCAAGACCCCTCGGTCACCGTCTTCACAACTGCCGCTCCCCGCACGGCCGGTGACCGTTCCCGGCCGCGTCGGCCGGATCGGGCCGGTCCTGCGGGCGTTGAAACGTCCGGGTGGTTAACAAATAGGCAAAGCCCGGTCCCCCGGTAGGCATATGCGTTGACACTACTTATGCGGCGCTTATAGACCTGGGAGCCTCATGGGAGTGCTGAGCCTTCATCAACCCTCCCTCAACCCCCCGCATTTGCGCATCATGTAAAGGACAAACGTGGCAGTTCTGTCCGTATCACGCCGTTCCGTCACCCGCTCCGTGCGCGCCCTCGGTGTCGTCTCCGCGTCCGCGGCGCTCGCCCTCGGTGTCGCCGGTAACGCCGCGGCGTGCAACATCAACGAGTTCTCGGCCGCGGCGAAGTGCGACGGTGACAAGGGTGTCATCACCGTCACCGACGTCGACCCGGCCGGCGTCCCGGCCACCGTCACCGTGTTCCTCCAGAACAACGGCGCCGACATCAAGAAGGTCGGCGAGCAGGTGGTCAAGGGGTCCAAGGAGGGCACGACCATCACCTTCGAGGAGGACTGGAAGCCGAACGCCGTCTACCGCATCCACGTCTCGGCGAAACCCTACGTCGACGAGGACATCAAGCCCAACCTGACCACGCCGTCGACGCCGTGCAAGGAGGACGAGGAGGAGCCCCCGGCCCCCGAGCCCACGCCGTCGGTGACGTCCTCGGCCCCGGCCGAGGAGAGCGAGGAGCCGAGCCCGGCGCCGTCGGAGAGCGAGAGCTCCGTCCCGCCGGCCGACACCTCGGACAACGCGCCCTCCCCCGCCGGTGAGTCCAACCTCGCCGAGACCGGCGCCAACTCCAACACCGGCGTGATCGCCGGTGCGGCGGCCGCCCTGGTCGCCATCGGTGGCGGCGCGGTCTTCTTCGGCATGCGCCGCCGCGGGGCGAACAGCCAGCGCTGACGCCTCACGGAACCGCCCGCGGCCCGTCCCCTCCCCGGGGGCGGGCCGCTCGCCGTTCACCGGACGCTCAGCCGAACGAGGCCAGCTCCAGCCAGTGTTCGAGCACCTTGCGTTCGCCGAGCACCTCGACCCGGGGGTCGTCCAGCGTGATGCGGCGGTAGAAGGCGAGGAGCACCCAGGTGAGCGGCCCGCGCAGGGCGACCGTGGCCTTCTCGTGGCCGCGGCTCCAGGACACGCCGTCCTCGTCCAGCCGTATCAGCCACTCCGCCTCGGTGTCGGTGGCGTGCAGGTGGAGGGTGCGCAGCGGCCCGCGCAGCGCGTGCACCTCGTCGTCGGGCATCGTCCGCTGCGCCCACTCCACGATCTCCAGCCATTCGTCGACCGCGTCGGCGGCCACCTCGGGCGCGACCTCGTACGGCAGCCCGGCGGCGAGGGTGGCGTCCGCGCGGTGCACGGTCACCTCGTGCGTCATACGGCGGGCCCAGAATCCGGCGGTGTCGATCCCCGCCCAGCTCCACACCCGGGCGTCCGGTCCGGCCTTCCGCAGCGCGCCGACGACCAGCTCGCCGCTCTCCGCCAGCCAGGCGTCCAGAGCGGCGGCGTCCCCCCGGACCCCGGGCCCCTCGAACTCCGGCACGTCCTCCTCGGGGGTCTCCTCCACGGCCCCGGTGCGCACCATCAGGGCCACCCAGCGCAGGGCGCCTCCGAGGTGCCGTACCAGCTCCTCCAGGGACCAGTCGGGGGTCGTCGGGACCGCGCGGGACAGGTCGGCGCCGGACGTCACCACCGCCCTCAACTCACCGATCTGGTGGGCGATCTCCTGGCAGTGGCGCTCATGGGCGAGTCGTGTCATGCGGCTCACCCTAGGCAACGCCGATCAGCCGAGCACGGCGATTTCCGCGGCGTCGAACTCCACCCCGGTCACGTCCCCCGTTCCGGGTGCGTCCCTGAGCGCGCAGGCCGCCTCCAGCGGGGGCGCGCCCTCGGGCTGGAGGCGTACGGCGACGTGGGTGCCGCGGAAGGTGCGCGCGGTCACCGTGCAGCGCAACCCCTCGTCGGCCGGGACCAGACGGACACCGGCGGGCCGGACCAGCAGCGTGCGCGTGCCTTCGGGAGCGTCCTGCGGCACCGGGACCTTGCCCCAGGGGGTGACGGCGACACCGTCCGCGACGGCCGCCTCGACGACGTTCTCGAAGCCGAGGAAACGGGCCACGAAGGCGTCGGCCGGCCGCTGCCAGACCTCCAGCGGCGTGCCGGACTGGGCGATCCGCCCGTCCCGCATCACCAGCACCCGGTCGGCCAGCGCGAACGCCTCGCCCTGGTCGTGCGTCACGGCGAGCACGGTGGTGCCGAGCCGGCCGAACAGCTCACGCAGTTCGACGACGAGCCGCTCCCGGAGCGAACGGTCGAGCTGGCCGAGCGGCTCGTCGAGCATCAGCAGCCGCGGGCTGGGGGCGAGGGCGCGGGCCAGTGCCACGCGCTGCTGCTCCCCTCCGGAGAGGGCGGCGACGGCCCGCCGGGACGCCCCGGGGAGCCCGACCAGCTCCAGCAACTCGCCGACCTGCCGGGTCTGCTCGTCGCGCGGAAGCCCGTGCATGCGCAGCCCGAAAGCCACGTTGCCGCCCACGTCCCGCTGCGGGAACAGCTGATGGTCCTGGAACATCAGCCCGACCCCCCGCTTGTGCGCGGGCACGCCCGACCGGTCCTTCCCGTCGAGCAGCACCCGCCCGGCGTCCAGGGGCTGCAGTCCGGCCACCACGCGCAGCAGCGTGGACTTGCCGCTGCCGCTGGGTCCGAGCACGCAGACGATCTCGTGCTCGGCGACATCGAGGCCGACGGCGTCCAGCGCCGCCCGCCCGCCGAAGCGGACGGTCGCGTCCTGAAGGCTCAGCAGCATCTAGAACTCCCCGCTCCGGTCGGTCCGCAGCCGCTCCAGCACCAGCAGCGCCACCGCGCACACGATCATCAGGATGGTCGACAGGGCCATGGCCTGGCCGTAGTTGAGGTCCCCCGGCCGTCCCAGCAGCCGGGCCACGGCCACCGGAAGGGTGGGGTTGTCCGGCCGCGCGATGAACACCGTCGCCCCGAACTCCCCGAGGGACACCGCGAAGGCGAACCCGGCCGCGATCAGCAGCGCCCGCCGCACCAGCGGCAGGTCCACCTCACGCCACGCCCGCCACGGCGACGCCCCGAGCACCGCCGCTGCCTCCCGCAGCCGTACGTCCACCGCCCGCAGCACCGGCAGCATGGTCCGTACGACGAAGGGGACGCCGACCAGTGCCTGCGCCAGCGGGACCAGGATCCAGGAGGCGCGCAGGTCCAGCGGCGGCTCGTCGAGTGCGATGAGGAAGCCGAAACCCACGGTCACCGCGGACACCCCGAGCGGCAGCATCAGCAGCGCGTCGAAGCCGCGCACCAGCCGTCCCGCGTCCCGCCGGGTGAGCGCGACGGCGGCGAGACCGCCGATCACCACGGCGATCAGGGTGGCGGCGACGGCGTAGCGCAGCGAGTTGCCGACCGCCTCGATCGGCGCGACGAGGAACACTCCCCCGTCGCCGGCGGTCAGTGCCCGGTAGTACCCGAGGCCGGCGCTGCCGAAGGAGCGCTGCACCAGCACGGCGAGCGGCATCAGGAGCAGCACGGCCACCGTGGCGACGACCCCGCCGAGCAGCGCCCACTGTGCTGCGCCGCGCGGCCGGCGCGCGGTCACCGAGGGGTCGACGAGGCGCAGCGCGGTCTCACGGCGCCGTACGGTCCAGGCGTGCAGGACGAGGATCAGGCCGACGGCGGCGAACTGGATCATCGTGAGGACGGCGGCGGTGGACAGGTCGAAGAGGTCGGCGGTCTGCCGGTAGATCTCCACCTCGAGGGTGGAGAAGGTGGGCCCGCCGAGGATCTGCACCACGCCGAAGGAGGTGAAGGTGAACAGGAAGACCATCAGCGCGGCGGCCGCCACGGCGGGGGCGAGCGCCGGCAGCGTGACCGTACGCCAGGCGGTGAGACGGGAGGCACCGAGCATCCGCGCGGCCTCCTCCTGCCTCGGGTCGAGCTGGGACCACAGCCCGCCCACGGTGCGGACGACCACGGCGTAGTTGAAGAAGACGTGCGCGAGCAGGATCGCCCACACCGTGGTGTCGAGCCGGACCCCCCACAGCTCGTCCAGCAGTCCGCCGCGTCCGACGAGGGCGAGGAACGCCGTGCCGACGACGACCGTCGGCAGGACGAACGGCACGGTGATCACCGCCCGCAGCACCTGTTTGCCGGGGAAGTCGAAACGGGCCAGGACGTAGGCGCCGGGCAGCGCGATCACCAGGGTGAGGACCGTGGAGACGAGCGCCTGCCAGGTGGTGAACCACAGCACCTGGCGGATGCCGGACTGGGCCAGCACGTCCGCGATCCGCCCGGGCTGCCAGCCGCCGTCGGCCTTCAGCCCGCGGGCGACGATGGCGGTGACCGGGTAGGCGAAGAAGACCGCGAAGAACGCGGCCGGCACGGCCATCAGACCGAGCCGTGCCGCGTTCCGGCGCCACCATCCGCGCCGGCGCGGGCTCACTTCAGTACGAGCGAGGTCCACGACTTGACCCACTGGTCACGGTTCTCGGCGATCTTCGCCGGGTCCATGGTCTGCGGTTCCTTCGCCTGCGGCCCGAACTTCACAAACTCCTCGGGCACCTGCGCGGCCTCGCGCACCGGGTAGACGAACATGTTGAGCGGCATGTCGTCCTGGAAGGTCTTGCCGATCAGGAAGTCGAGCAGCGCCTTGCCGCCCTCGGGATTCCTGGCGTTGCTCAGCAGCCCCGCGTACTCGACCTGCCGGAAGCAGGTGCCCTCCGCGACCCCGGTGGGGGCGGTGTCGGGCTTCGGGTCGGCGTAGATCACCTCGGCGGGCGGCGAGGAGGCGTACGAGACGACGAGCGGCCGGTCCGCCTTGGCCTGCTTGCCGCCGGCCGAGCCGGAGAACTCCTCGTTGTAGGCCTGCTCCCAGCCGTCGACCACCTTGACGCCGTTGGCCTTGAGCTTCTTCCAGTAGTCCTGCCAGCCCTCGTCCCCGTACCGCGCGGCGGTACCGAGCAGGAAGCCGAGGCCGGGCGAGGAGGTGGCGGCGTTCTCCACGACCAGGAGGTCCTTGTAGGCGGGCTTGACCAGGTCGTCGAGGGTCTTCGGCGGGGTCAGACCCTTCTTCCGGAACCACGCCTTGTCGTAGTTGACGCAGACGTCACCGGTGTCGACCGGGGTGACCCGGTGCTTGTCCTCGTCCACCCGGTACTCGGGCAGGAGCTGGTCGGAGCCCTTGGCCTCGTAGGACTGGAACAGCCCGTTGTCGAGGGCGCGGGACAGCAGGGTGTTGTCGACGCCGAAGAAGACGTCGCCCTGGGGGTTGTCCTTGGTCAGGATGGCCTTGTTCACGGCCTGCCCCGCGTCGCCGTCCTCGAGGACCTTGAGCTTGTAGCCGGACTGCTTCTCGAAGGCGGCGACGACGTCCTTCGAGACGGCCCACGAGTTGTGACTGACGAGGGTCACGGTCCTGGAGCTCGTACCGCTGCCGCCGCCGTCGTCGCCGGACGCCCCGCAGGCGGACAGGGTGACGAGCCCCAGCCCGACGGCCAGGACGATGACCTTCTTGGTGATGTCCACTTGATTCCTCCTGGAGTGACCAGGAAGAGACGCGGCCCTGCCCAAAACCCCTGGTCGGGGTCCCGGGCAGGGCGCAACAGCTCGAGTGATGACCGATCTCCCTACCCAGAATGACCTGGGCCAGGTTCGGAGGGTCTGCGGCCGGTGCCGCACTCTCAGCGCTGTGGCGCTCCCCTGTCGGAATATGAAGATGTACGTACTCGGGTCACCCTACCGTTCGCTCGCGGCGAGCTGACCACACGCCCCGTCGATCTCCTGACCACGGGTGTCCCGGATCGTCACCGGCACACCGTGGGCGGCGATCGCCTCGACGAACGCCTTCTCGTCCTCGGGCCGGGACGCGGTCCACTTGGACCCCGGCGTCGGGTTGAGCGGGATGAGATTGACGTGCACGGGCCGCCCCTTGAGGAGCCGCCCGAGGCGGTCGCCTCGCCACGCCTGGTCGTTGATGTCCCGGATGAGGGCGTACTCGATGGACAGCCGACGCCCCGACCTGGCCGCGTACTCGAAGCCGGCGTCGAGCACCTCGCGCACCTTCCACCGCGTGTTCACGGGGACGAGGGTGTCGCGCAGCTCGTCGTCGGGGGCGTGCAGCGAGATGGCGAGGCGGCACTTGAAGCCCTCGTCGGAGAACCGGTGGATGGCCGGCACCAGGCCGACCGTCGACACGGTGATGCCGCGCTGCGACAGCCCGAGACCGTCCGGCTCGGGGTCGGTGAGCCGGCGGATGGCGCCGACGACCCGCTTGTAGTTGGCGAGGGGCTCGCCCATGCCCATGAACACGATATTGCTCAGCCGCGCGGGCCCGCCGGGCACCTCGCCGTCGCGCAGCGCCCGCATCCCGTCCACGATCTGGTGCACGATCTCGGCGGTCGACAGGTTCCGGTCGAGCCCCGCCTGACCGGTCGCGCAGAACGGGCAGTTCATGCCGCAGCCGGCCTGGGAGCTGATACACATGGTGACCCGGTCCGGGTACCGCATCAGCACGGACTCGACGAGCGTCCCGTCGAACAGCTTCCACAGCGTCTTGCGGGTCGTCCCCGCGTCGGTCGACAGATGCCGTACGACGGTCATCAGCTCAGGAAGCAGCGCCTCCTGCAGCTTCCCGCGCGAGCCGGCGGGGATGTCGGTCCACTGCTCCGGGTCGTGCGCGTACCGCGCGAAGTAGTGCTGCGAGAGCTGCTTGGCACGGAACGGCTTCTCACCGACCGCGACAACCGCCTCCTTGCGCTCGGCAGGCGTGAGATCGGCAAGATGCCGCGGCGGCTTGTTGACTCCGCGCGGCGCGACGAATGTAAGTTCTCCGGGCTTAGGCATGGCTGTACCAGTGTCGCAGATCCAGATGGGTGACCTGCGGGTGCCGACGGCCACACCGGCCGGCGGCGCTCGCCAGGGCGCTGCCGGAGGACCTCGGTGCGGCCCGGTCACGGCCTGGCGAAGATCACCCGCCGACTGCCCGCACCTCGCCGGCCTGGGCGGCGAGCACCGTACCGGTGAGGACAGCGACATCCGGACTCAGGACTGCGCCGACTCCGTGCGAGCCACGCGGCGCCGGCGGACGTGACGCAGGACGACGTAGATGATCGCGGCGAGCTGGGCGAGGAACAGCACGGTGCCCTCCAGCGGCCCCATCCTGCCGCCCAGTGCGAGCAGCGCCGCCGCGAAGACCGCGACGACCAGCAAGAGATTGACGATCAGACCACGCATGGTGTTACCCCCCAGGGTGTGAACGGTTGCCCCCGGGGGTCATGATCGCAGGCCATGATCGTCATGTACACAGTCAAGCCGACGGGCCCCCGTCCGCGGGGGACGAGGGCCCGTTCAGACCGGCGGGGGGTGGGGCTCAGCTCGAGCCCACGAAGATCACCAGCAGGAGCCAGACCACCGGTGCCGTCGGGAGCAGGGAGTCCAGCCGGTCCATGATGCCGCCGTGGCCCGGGAGCAGGGTGCCCATGTCCTTGATGCCCAGGTCACGCTTGATCATGGACTCACCGAGGTCACCCAGCGTGGCGCTGGCGGCGACCGCGAGACCGAGCAGGAGGCCCTGCCACCAGACGCCGTCGTCGATCAGGAACTGCATGCACAGCGCGCCCGCGACCATGGAGAAGCCGACCGCTCCCAGCAGGCCCTCGCGGGTCTTGCCGGGGCTGATGCGCGGGGCCAGCTTGTGCTTGCCGAAGCGCCAGCCGACCGCGTAGGCGCCGGTGTCGCTGACGACCGTGAGCAGCAGGAAGGTCAGCACCCGCCACGGGCCGTCGTCGGCCCTCAGCAGCATCGCGACGAACGTCGCCAGGAACGGCACGTAGAACGCCGCGAAGACACCCGCCGTGACGTCCTTGAGGTAGCCCTCGGGCGGTGCCGTCATACGCCAGACGAGGACCGCCAGCGTGGTGAGCGCCATGGCGACCCACGCGCCCTCCGCGCCCCGGGCGTACCCGGCGACGACCATCGCCGCGCCGCCGATCGCCAGGGGAACGAGGGGCGCCTTGATGCCCTTGCGTTCGTCGAGCCGCTTGGTCAGCTCCCACAGGCCGACCACGACGGCGACGGAGATCACCCCGACGAAGACGGCCTTGACGACGAACAGCGACGCGACGATCACCGCGCCGAGTCCGACGCCTACGCCTATCGCGGCACCGAGGTCGCGCCCCGCGCTCTTCTTGTGCGGTGCGGGTGCCGGCTGCGGGGCGGGGGGCATGGGCTCCGGATTCTGCGGCACCTCCCCCGGCAAGGGGCGGGCCCGCGTCGGCTCGTCACGGAACAGGGGGCCGCTCAGCCGAGCAACCCCCCGGTCCGCATCCTGGTCTCCGCCGTGTTCGGGTACGTCGGGCACGATGGGCATGGGCCGCGTCTGCTGTGCTTGGTGCGCATCGTACGCGGGACCCGCCGGGACAGCTCCCCGGCCGGGTCCGTGCTCGGACGGCCCCCAGTACCCGGTCTGCGGCGTCCCCCAGGAAGAGTCGTTCATCAGACCTCGAGCAGCTCCGCTTCCTTGTGCTTCAGGAGCTCGTCCACCTGGGCGACGTACTTCGCCGTGGTGTCGTCGAGTTCCTTCTCCGCACGGCGGCCCTCGTCCTCGCCGACCTCGCCGTCCTTGATCAGCTTGTCGATGGCTTCCTTGGCCTTGCGGCGGACGGAGCGGATCGAGATCTTCGCGTCCTCGCCCTTGCCCTTGGCGACCTTGATGTACTCGCGCCGGCGCTCCTCGGTCAGCTCGGGGAACACCACCCGGATGATGTTGCCGTCGTTGCTCGGGTTGACGCCCAGGTCGGAGTCACGGATCGCCTGCTCGATGTTGCGCAGCGCGCTCTTGTCGAACGGGGTCACCACGGCCATGCGCGGCTCGGGCACGGAGAACGAGGCCAGTTGGTTGATCGGCGTCGGCGCGCCGTAGTAGTCGGCCACGATCTTGTTGAACATCGCCGGGTGCGCACGGCCGGTACGGATCGCGGCGAAGTCCTCCTTGGCGACCACGACGGCCTTCTCCATCTTCTCCTCGGCCTCGAGGAGGGTCTCTTCGATCACCACTTGCTCCTGCGTGTCTTGAGTAGGCCCGGCTGCGGTTCCTGGTCGGGGCGGCGGCCGGCTGCGTCGCGTCTTCTTCCTGCACGGTTCACGACCGGCAGGACATTGTCCATCCCCCGGTCAGTTGTGCCCGGCGTCGTCGCCCACCAGCGTGCCGATCTTCTCACCCTTGACGGCGCGGGCGATGTTGCCCTCCTTCAGGAGTTCGAAGACGACGATCGGCAGGCTGTTGTCCCGGCAGAGCGTGACGGCCGTGGCGTCGGCGACCTTCAGGTTCCGGGTGATGACCTCGCCGTAGCCGAGGGCGTCGAACTTGACGGCGTCGGGGTTGGTCTTCGGGTCGGAGTCGTAGACCCCGTCGACACCGTTCTTGCCCATGAGGAGCGCCTCGGCGTCGATCTCCAGGGCCCGCTGCGCGGCGGTGGTGTCGGTGGAGAAGTACGGCATGCCCATACCGGCGCCGAAGATGACGACGCGGCCCTTCTCCAGGTGGCGCACGGCGCGCAGCGGGATGTAGGGCTCGGCGACCTGACCCATGGTGATGGCGGTCTGCACGCGGCAGTCGACGCCTTCCTTCTCCAGGAAGTCCTGCAGGGCGAGGCAGTTCATCACGGTGCCGAGCATGCCCATGTAGTCGGAGCGGGCTCGGTCCATGCCACGCACCTGGAGTTCGGCTCCGCGGAAGAAGTTGCCGCCGCCGATCACGATGGCGATCTGCGCGCCGTCCCGTACGACGGCCGCGATCTCACGTGCGATGGCGTGCACCACGTCGGGATCGACGCCCAGGCCCCCGCCGCCGGAGAAGGCCTCTCCGGACAGCTTCAGCAGAAACCGGCCGCGCACTTTGCCGTCGTCGCTTTTGTCAGCCTTGGTGGTCATGGTCGAATCCCGCCTCTTTCACCTGTTGCACATACGAAGAAGGCCATTGCCGGTGGGGCGTGGTTCGCATCCCATGCGGCAATGGCCTCCTCGTCAGATCTGCTGTCGTCCGGCACGCGCGCGTGCGTGGACGCGTGTCCGAACGACTGCTGTCGACCCTATCGGGGTCGCGCGCCCGTCGCGGTGCGGACTCAGATGCCGACCTTGATGCGCGTGAAGCGCTTCAGGGTGACACCGGCCTCGTCCAGGATCTTCTGGACGGACTTCTTGTTGTCCAGCGCGTAGGGCTGGCCGAGCAGCGTGGCGTCCTTGAAGAAGCCGTTGAGACGACCCTCGACGATCTTCGGCAGGGCGGCCTCGGGCTTGCCCTCGGCGCGGGTGGTCTCCTCGGCGACGCGGCGCTCGGACTCGACGACCTCGGCCGGCACGTCCTCCTTGGAGAGGTACTTCGGCGCGAAGGCGGCGATGTGCTGGGCGACGCCCTTGGCGATCTCGGCGTTCGGCTTGTCGAGCTCGACGAGCACACCGATCTGCGGGGGCAGGTCGGGCATCGTGCGGTGCATGTACGCGGTGACGTAGCCGCCGGCGAACTGCGCGAAGCGGTCCAGGACGATCTTCTCGCCCAGGTTGGCGTTGGCCTCGTCCACGAACGCCTGGACCGTCTTGCCGGCCTCGATCTCGGACGCGAGCAGCGCCTCGAGGTCGGCCGGGGCGGTCTTGGCGACGTGCTCGGCGATGGCGGTGGCGACGCCCTGGAACTTCTCGCCCTTGGCGACGAAGTCCGTCTCGCACTTCAGCTCGACGAGGACACCGGAGGAGTTGTCGTCGGCGATGATCGAGACCACGGCGCCGTTCTCGGCGGAGCGGCCCTCGCGCTTGGCGACGCCCTTCTGGCCCTTGATGCGCAGCGCCTCGACGGCCTTGTCGACGTTGCCGTCGGCCTCGTCCAGCGCCTTCTTGCAGTCCATCATGCCGGCGCCGGTGAGCTCCCGGAGCTTCTTGACGTCGGCGGCGGTGTAGTTCGCCATGAGTCTGTGAATCTTTCTCGAAGTCTGGAGGATCGAAGATCAGCGGGGCCGGGCCGCCGCGCGGGCGGCTACCGGCTCTCCGCCGACCTACGGGTGAACGGCGGGAGCGGACGTGATGTCACCGCTCCCGCCGTCATCGGCTCGGACGGAGCGGTCAGGCCTGCTCGGCCGGGGTCTCCGCGGCGGGGGCCTCGGCAGCGGGAGCCTCGGCAGCGGGGGCCTCGGCGGCGGGAGCCTCGGCCGGCTTCTCGCCCTCGGCGGCCGGAGCGGCCTCCTCGCCCTTCTTCTCACCCTCGAGCAGGTCGCGCTCCCACTCGGCCAGCGGCTCGCCGGCGGCCTTCTCGCCCTTGCCCTCGGTGGCGACACCGGAGCGGGAGATGAGGCCCTCGGCCACGGCGTCGGCGATCACGCGGGTGAGCAGGGTGACGGAGCGGATCGCGTCGTCGTTGCCCGGGATCTTGTAGTCGACCTCGTCGGGGTCGCAGTTGGTGTCGAGGATGGCGACGACCGGGATGTTGAGCTTCCGGGCCTCGCCGACCGCGATGTGCTCCTTCTTGGTGTCCACGATCCAGACGGCGCTGGGCACCTTGGACATCTCGCGGATACCGCCGAGGGTCTTCTCCAGCTTCGCCTTCTCGCGGGAGAGGACCAGCAGCTCCTTCTTGGTGAGGCCGGAGGCGGCCACGTCCTCGAAGTCGATCTGCTCGAGCTCCTTGAGGCGCTGCAGACGCTTGTAGACGGTCGAGAAGTTGGTGAGCATGCCGCCCAGCCAGCGCTGGTTGACGAAGGGCATGCCGACGCGGGTGGCCTGCTCGGCGATGGCCTCCTGCGCCTGCTTCTTCGTGCCGACGAACATGACCGTGCCGCCGTGGGCGACGGTCTCCTTGACGAACTCGTAGGCGCGGTCGATGTACGACAGCGACTGGAGCAGGTCGATGATGTAGATGCCGTTGCGCTCCGTGAAGATGAAGCGCTTCATCTTCGGGTTCCAACGACGGGTCTGGTGACCGAAGTGGACGCCGCTCTCCAGCAGCTCCCGCATCGTGACGACGGCCATGGCCGTATCTCCTTGAATTTCTCGGTTGTGCCGCGGAAACCGGACGGCTTCCGCGCCTGACGCCCGCGACGCGCCGTGCCACGAAGGACCGAGGGGCGCTGACACCGGGCCACGGCCGTGACCGGTCCCGATGTCGGGGCGTGCGAAGTCGACCCGGTGGCCCGGGTCGCCACCAGAAGTGTACGGGACCTGAGGGGTGCCGGGTGACGCCGATGTCCACAACCCGGGTGGCCGTCCACAGGTCCCGGCGTTGATCGCGTCCTCGGGGGACGCTTTGCGCCATGCGACGACGTGGTGGGCGACGAGGACGAAGTGAGCGGTGCGGCTGGACCCGGCGGTGCCTGCGGTCGGCCCTGGTGGTGGCCATGACCCTGACGGCACTGCTGGCCCCACCCCCGTCCCGGCTGTTCGCGATGGCGGCGGGGGGCGGGGGCGAGAAAGTGCGGGTGGCGTCGGGCGGGGCCCCGGCACAGGCCGGGGGCGAGCCGACGCCGACGGCCCGGAGCGGGACGGAGGCCAGGGCCGGAGGCAGACCCTCACCTGTCGCCCCGGACGGCCCCGGGCCGCCCCCGCGCCGTGCCGGCGGCGACTCCGTAGTCGGCCGCGCGTGGCCGGTCGGGGTGCGCCCGCGGGTGCTGCGCGGCTGGGAACCCCCGGCGACCGTCTACGGCGCCGGACACCGCGGCGTGGACCTGGCCGCGGCGCCGGGGACGCCGGTGCGGGCCGTGGCGGACGGCCGGGTGTCGTTCGCGGGCCGGGTGGCCGGAAAGGGCGTCGTCTCGGTGGAACTCGCCGGCACCGGTGAGCCGCCGCTGCGCACCACCTACGAACCGGTCCGCGCCTCGGTGACCGAGGGGACGGAGGTGGCGGCGGGCGAGGTGATCGGCACGGTGGAGGCCACCGGCTCCCACTGCACGGCCCCGTGCGCGCACTGGGGTCTCCTGCGCGGCGACACGTACCTGGACCCGCTCAGTCTGCTGCCCCCGTGGCTGCTCGACCGGGGTCCGTCGCGGCTGCTCCCGGTGCTCGGGGTGCCACTGCCGGAATGAGCGCCCGCACGGGATCTCCGCACCCGGCGTCGGGCGGCCTCAGCCCCGGACGCCGTCCAGCGCCATCGAGACCGCCGCCCGCGTGATCACGTCCGGGTGCTCCGCCGCCCCCAGTTCGATGCGGCGCACGGCGGCGTCCACCACGCCCTGGAGCAGCATGGCGGTGAGCCGGGGCTCGGCGTGACCGAGGTCGGCGAGCGCCTCGACGATCATGGCGATGAGACCGCCGTGGGCCGCGCGGATCTTCTCCCGCGCCCCGGCGTCGAGTTCGCTCGCGGAGATCGCGACGACCGCGCGGTGCCTTCGGTCCCCCACCAGCTCCAGCTGCTTGCGGACGTACGCCTCGATCTTGCCCTCGGGACCGTCGGCCTGCGCCATCGCCGCCTCGACCTCGGCCGCCCACACCGGGAAGTCGGCCTCGCACAGTTCCTCGACGACGGCCGCCCGCGAGCGGAAGTACTCGTAGACGGACGACCGCGCGAGGCCGGTGCGCTCGGCGAGGGCCGGGAAGGTCAGCGCCTCCGTACCGCCCTCGGACAGCAGGGAGCGTGCCGCGTCCAGCAGGGCGGCTCGCTGCATCGACCGGTGCTCGGCCACGGAGGCCGCTCGAATCCTTGGCACGTCGTCCACTTTACGGACGCCCCGGCCATGGCGGCCAGGGATTCGGCGGGCCGGTCCCCGCCGGGCTCAGCGGCCGAAACTCGCCAGCTTGGCGCGCAGCTGCAGCACGGACTTGGTGTGGATCTGGCTGACCCGGCTCTCGGTCACGCCCAGGACGTTGCCGATCTCGGCGAGCGTGAGGCCCTCGTAGTAGTACAGGGTGACCACGGTCTTCTCGCGTTCCGGCAGCGTGTTGATGGCCCGCGCCAGGAACCGGCGCAGCTCACGGTCCTCGGCCACCTCCACGGGGTTGTCGGCGGCGGTGTCCTCGAGGGTGTCCATGAAACTGAGCTGGTCACCGCCGTCGCCGCCGACGTGCAGCAGCTCCTCCAGGGCGACGACGTTCGCGAGCGAAAGCTGGCTGAACACCGCGTGCAGCTCGGCCACCGTGATGCCCATCTCGCCGGCGACCTCGTGCTCCGACGGGGTGCGCCGCAGCCGTGCTTCGAGGGTGGCGTAGGCACGCTCCACGTTGCGTGCCTTCTGCCGCACCGAGCGCGGGATCCAGTCCAGCGCGCGCAGTTCGTCGATCATCGCGCCCCGGATGCGCGTGATCGCGTACGTCTCGAACTTGATCTCGCGGTCGACGTCGAACTTCTCGATCGCGTCGATCAGCCCGAAGACCCCCGACGAGACGAAGTCCGCCTGCTCGACGTTGGGCGGGAGTCCCACGCTGACCCGTCCGGCGACGTACTTCACCAACGGCGAGTAGTGCAGGATCAGCTGCTCCCGCAACCGTTCGTCCCCCGTCGCCTTGTACGACCGCCACAGCTCGTCGAGCGTCGAGGGAGCGGGCGGCCGCACGCTGCCACCGTCGCGGGCGGCTGGGGGGATCGCCGCCCGGTCGGACCCGGAGGTGTGCTGGGGCATTCGTTGCCTAGTGCCGTTCTGCCGTGGGCTGGTGCTGCCTGTGAGCGTCGTCTGTCCGATGTCTGTTCTGGCCTGTCCGTGTCTGGGTCCTCGTGAGCGTAGCGTGACTGTGGCGTCGCGGTGCGCGAAGAGCGAGGGCCCGGCCGTGCGCAGATTCGTTCCGGGGGCCGCTCCCGCGGGGCACATCCGTCGCTCAGCGTGATCACCCGGATACCCCAACTGACGTATTTTCCAAGGCGTGTCGGGGTTCCCCCGGACGGCCGAACACGCTGCGTCAGCGAGACTCGGCGTCACCCCGGACCGAGATCACCGCGTGGCGCGTCAACTTCCAGCCGTCGCCGTGTCGTTCGACGTAGCCAAGTGCTCGTAGTTCGTACAGTCTCGCGATCGCGTCGTCCGGGGCGGTCTGGGCGGTGCGCGCGATCTCGTCCGGGCGGGCCGCCCGGCGGGCCGGCAGTGCGGCGAGGACCTGGCGGACCTCCGGGTCCAGCAGGTCGCGGGGCAGCACCGGTCCTCTGCGCTCCGGCGCGAGCTCCCCCATGTCGCCGACCAGTTCGACGATCTCGGCGGCGTCGGTGACCAGCACGGCGTCCTGCCGCAGCAGTTCGTGCACCCCGGCCGAGAGGCCGCTGGTGGCCGGGCCCGGGACACCTGTTTCTGCGGACACCGCTTCTTCCCCGGCCCCGGTGAAGACGCGCGGGTCCACACGGCCCTCCACCCGCAACGGCGGGACCAGCGGCGGCGTCCACACCGGCTGGCCCTCGTCGGGCAGGGCGGCCATGACCTCGTCCCAGACCCCGCAGTTGCGCCACGTCTTGTACCGGGAGTGGATGCCCTTCCACAGCCCGAACCGCTCGGGCAGCTCTTCCCACAGGCACCCGGTCCGCGCCTTGTAGAACATCGCATCGAGCATCACGCGGCCCGGTCGGCATCTGTGGCTCGGCGGCTCCCACGCCTTGACGATCGGCTCGACCCGGGCCCACGCCTCGTCGGTCAGCTCGTCCGGCACCAGCCGACCGCGCCCGGTGAACCAATCCCGCATCGAGCACGCCAGCCCCAGGCGCGGCTTCGGGATCTCGCCCGTAATGGTGACCCTCACGTCCAGGAGCGCCAGCACCTCCGACTGCTCCGCCGGGTCCATGTCGGCCAGCCGCTCACGGGCGACAGCAGCCAGGGCAGCAAGGTCCCGGGCGCGCTGCTCGGTGGCCTCGGTCTCCTCCATCCACGCGGCGGCCTCGTCGCGCATCGCCTGAAGCTGCTCGACCTCTTCGGTGAGGGCGCGCGTGGCCGCTTGCAGGGCGACCGCCGGAAGCCCTGCCTTGGCGTAGTCGGTGACCAGCTTGGTCAGTGCCCCGGTGCGTTCGGTGATCCGGCGGTCCAGGTCGGCGATCCGGTCGGCGTGGTTGGTCTGCTCGCCAGCCGCCATCCCGACCCACTCCGCCGCCATCGCCCTGAGGCGGTCCGGGTCGCCCAGCAGCTTGACCACGTCAGCCCACACGGCAGCCTCGACAGCGTCGGCGTCCACCATGTCGCACGAGCACACCGGGTCCCCCGGGTACTTCGCGGCCCTGCCGGTGCAGCGGTACCACCGCCCCGGACGGCCCGAGCGCTTCATGCCGACGTAGTGCGCGCCGCAGTGGCCCACGAGCCGCTTCGACAGCGGGTAGCCGTGGGGCCTCGGCTTGGGCTTGCCGTTGCCGAGTCGGCCCATCGCCGCACTCAGGTCGGCGGCCTCCTCCGGCGTGAAGATCGGGTCAAGCTGGATGGTGACCGTCGCGCCGTGCTTCGCGGTGCCGTCCTTGTTGAGGGCCGCGCCGTGGCCAGCGTGCGCCCGCTTCGGGTTCCGGAACGTCACCACCCCGCGCAAGGTCGACTCGCTGATGAGCTTCCCCCGAAGGTTGGAATGCGACCACGGCTTGCCCGACCGGGTGAACATCTCCAGCGCGTTGAGCCGCTGCGCCATCTCGCGCGTGTTCATCCCCTCCTCTACGGCCATCTTCCGGGCTGCCTGCAAGATGGCGGCCTCATGCTCGTCGATCACCAGGAAGGAACCGCGCTTGCCCTTGCCCTCGATCCGGTAGCCGTACGGGGGCGCACCGCCGGGCCACCCGCCTGCCTCAGCTTTCTTCTGCAGGCCGCCTTGGGTGCGCTCGCGGATTAGGTTGTACTCCATCTCGGCGATGGCGGCGTACTGCTGCAACATGAACTTGCCGTGGGTGGTGGTGGTGTCGATGTCCTGGGTGACCGACACGATCGCGGTGTCGAGGTCTTCGAGCTGCCAGATCCACCGCCAGAACGCGCGCCCCGTGCGGCCGACCCGGTCGAACTTGTGCACCACGACCACGTCAACCAAGCCGGCCTTCACGTCGGCCATCAACCGGTCAAAGCCGGGGCGCTTGGTCAGGGAGCCACTGACGCCCTCGTCCCTGTAGACGTCGTGCAGCCGCCAGCCCTTGTTCTCGACGTACGCCCGGCAGGCGTCGTCCTGAACGTCCAGGCCATAGCCGCGCGTCTGCTCCTCGGTGCTGACCCGCTCCAGAATGGCGGCCCTCATGCTTTGCTGGTTCACGCTGGGTTCCTCTATCTCTCAGCACTTCGGCCCGGCCGGGGCGGCATCCCCGGCCGGGCCCGTTCGTCTTAACGAGTGAAGTCGGCGGTGCACTCGGCCCAGACGAAGTCGCCGGTGATCTCGTCGGCGGCCACCTCACGCACCCGGAGCTGGCAGACGCTGGGGTCGGGCACGTCCTGCCGCGCCTTGTCGGCGAGCTTCTGGATCTTGGCGCGGTCGAAGGACTGGGCGGTGACCATGCGCCCGGCCGCGTTGCGGTACTGGATCTTGAACACTGGGGCTCCTCTCGGAGCCGGGCGGCCTGAGCCGACCGCCCGGCGGTGCGGGTCGGTCAGCCGATCAGGGCGAACTTGGTGGTGGTCTTGGTCGCGCCCTTGGCGTCGGTGTAGGTGAAGGTGTCGCCCTCGACGGTCCCGGTGCGCTCCCAGCGGCCGACCTTGGCGGTGACCTGCTTGGGCTTGCGCGGGGCGGCCTTGCGGGCGGCGCGCTCCTCGGCCTTGCGAGCCTTCTCGGCGGCCTTGGCCTCGGCGCGCTGCACGCCAGCGGTGACCATGTGGGCGAAGGCGTACCGGCTGGCGTGCTTGGCCGCGCTGGCGCTGGTGGCCACCCCGCCCTCGCTGCGGCGGATGTCCAGGCCGAGGGCACCCCACTTGATGAGGGCCGACTTGAGCTTGGCGTCGTGACCCGGGGCGAACTGACGCTTGGTGGTCGCGGTGCAGCCGGTGGTCAGGACCTCGAAGTCGCCGCTCTCCAGGTCCGCGTCCGTCAGGTCGGCGGGCAGGGCGTCGTACGCGGCGCACTCGCAGGGCTTCAGCTCGTCGGCCTGGGCGGTGGTCTTGTTGGCGGCCATTTTGCGCTCCCGAATTCTCACTCCCGAATTCCCGGCGGAATTGCCAGGAATTCAAGGAAATCACGGGATTTGCGCACAACACAATTTCTGAAATTTGGCCGAATCTAAAAAGGCATCCGGCATGGGTGTGGCAGCACCTCTTTCCGCACCGCCATTCACGGCAAGTGATAGCCGCCTTTTGTCACCGCTCGTGACGGCCGACTGTGACTGTGGCAGTCACAGCCACCCCCGGCCCGGCCCCCGTGCCCGGGCACGCCCCCGGTGGTGGGGGGTGTCCGGGCGGCTGCCACAGTCACAGTCACAGTCACGAGTCGTGACCGCCGGCCTCAGGTCGGCTGACCGTGTCGCGCGGGACTCGCACGCCGGGCGGCAGGCCGAGGGCGCTGGCGTCGGCCAGCTCAGCCGGGCGCGAACCACCCCTGATCTGTCGGGTCTTGGTGGCGAAGTAGGCCACCTCCCCCGCCGTCCAGCGCACGACCTTGTAACCCGCCCAGACCCCTGCGCCGACGACCAGCCCGCCGGGCAACGGGCCCAGCTCGTGGACCGCGTACGCCCCGCCAGCGGCCACCGAGTTCACACCCAGGACAGCCCAGGGCAGCCACCGCCGAGGACGCCGGACGACCGTGCCCGCGCCGACAGTCTCGACCTTCGGCCGACCGGCCTTGGTGAGTCCCGCCCGGCGCTTCGCCTTGGTGTCGTGTGTGTAGTTCGCGCCGAAGCTGACGCGCTTTCCGTCGCGTGTTTTGAATTCCGGCCGGAACGCCTTGGTGGCGGGCATCGGTGGTCCCTTCCGGCCACCCGCCCCGCGTGCTTTTCTGGAGTGGGACCGGTGGCCTCGGAGGTCATTGGGTTGGAAGGTGGACCCCGGAATTCGCTTGGCGGTGAGATCCGGGGTCCATCTGTGTGGATCGGGTGGACCCGGGTTGCTGGGTCGTCAAGATCGGGCGGACCCGGTCGGTGCGTGGTCGGCAAGATCCGCCCGGATCTCCGGCGGACCGAGAGGCGTCATCCGGATCAGGAGGGCTGACGCCTCTGTCAGGTGCCGATCTGGCTGCGGATCTCCTACCGACCGCCGCGCACCCGGGCGGCCGGGCTGGACTCGTCCACGATCTCGGTCCGGCCGTCGGCCCAGGTCCGGATCACGCCGCCCGTGATCGGGTCTCGCCGGTCGCTGTAGGACTCGGCGGCCTTGAGGGCGTGGTGGTTCTCGCGCCCGATCCCGGCGGCCTTGCGGATCTGGTCCGCCTGGTCCTCGGTCATCGAGCCGTCCCCGGCCACCGATCCGCCCCGGATCACTGCCGAGTCCAGCGGGGTCCGGTCGCTGCGGTAGTGGAAGCTGCCAGGTCCCGGGCGCATGGCGCGGATCTCGTCCACGCTCGGGCCCTCCGGGGTCATCGGGCCCTGCACGACCTCGCCGAAGTCACGGTTGCTCATCGCTGTTTTCCTCCTGTGTCTGCTGCTTGATAATTTGGCGTGCCTCTTCGCTGTCGAATGCCACGCCGTGCTGCGCTTCGAATCCGTCAACCACCTGAGTGATGGTGTCGCGCAGGTCCGTCAGGAAGTTCTTGGCGTCTTCGACGGTGTCGTCTTCGGTGATCTGCGGCTTCATTCGCATATACGACTGCGTCAGGTCACTGATCGCTTTGGAAGCGAACGCGTAATCGCGGTAACTGGTCGACGCGTCGAGATAGGCAATGGCGATGGCCACCCGGTCTGCCAGCGACTCGGCCAGGCCCGCCTGTCTCAGGTTGAGGTCGGTGATTCGAGCCTTGAGGGCCTTTTCCGTCTGGGTGCGATCGAAACTCAAGCCGTTGCGCTGGGCAATTCGAGACACTGTGGCCGGGGCAACGCCGGTCATTCGCGCGATCTCATTGCGGCCAAATCCCTGACCGATCAGGCGGACCACTTCCCACGCGCGACCCTGAACCGGACCGGCTCCGGCTGACGCCTCTACCTCGTTGCCGACGTCGCCCGGTTCACGCTTCGGCATCGGCCAGCCTCAGCCCCGGGTCACCCGGCTCCCAGTTGGCCACCCAGTCCGCGATCTTGGCCAGGTCCGCCAGCGCTTCCGGCGTCTTGCACCGGTCGACCATCTCGACCAGCTCGCGCATGGTGGCCACCTTGGCGGCGTCCAGCTCCCGCCCCTTGACCAGAATCGCGTCTTCACCCGGCTGGCTGAGGGTCAGCGTGTTCGTCCCGTGGCTGTCCACTTCCCACCCCTCAACTGGCGCGACCTTCTGTCGTCCGAGGTGCTTGCCGACGAGCCACGTCCCGGGTTCCGCTTCCATTCGCGTCACAATTCCTCCTCCGGAAACGCCTTGGCCACCAGCAGATGAACTCGTCGGACCCGCATTCTTCCGTCCCAACACATCAACCGGACCGTCGGAAATCCGTCTCGGTCCTTTCGGGTCTTGAGTGTCCGCCCTCGGGCGTTCGATCCCCAGCTCCGCACTTCTCCGAAGTTCGACACCTCATAGATCAGGTCGAAACCCGGAATCTTGTGCCACTCCTCGGTGATGACCGGCTGGCTCATTCGGTCACCTCCTCCAATTCACATCCGAGCGCCCTCAGCAGAAGCACCATGTTCACGCCGTTCGGTGCGTGCCGGTCGTTTTCCCAGTAGCTGATGTACAAGCCGCTGAGCCCCATTCGGGCGGCCACCTGCGCCTGCGTCAGCCCACGCTTTGAACGGGCTTCTTTGAGCTTCTGGCCTGAGAACACCGGGCTCGTCTTGGCCCTGTCCATACCCCAATTAAAAGCCCCACATATGGGCCTCTGAAATACCATGCCGGGGTTGCTTTAACCGCAAATAGACGGCCCGCTTCTCGGGGTGTTTCCTGGGATCTGTGCAGGATGGTGCGGGCCACCTCCCGCCGCCCGATGGGGGTTCGCGCCCGGTCAAGTTGGCTCCGCCTTGACCGGGCCTCCTCCTCAGGTCGAGGCCACGCGCCCCCCTCATGACTGCGACCCCAACCAAGCCTCCGGCGGTGGTTGGGGTCGCTTCATGTCGGTGGCAAGGTGACCGCCGGCCTTCACCGGACCCGGGCGCTCTCCCGGGGGCCACCGCCTGCGGCAGGCCGCCGCGCCCTGGTGTCGTCCCGGCCTCCGGCGGTATCCGGGAGGGCCTGGGGGCCCGTCCCGGGGCCCTCGTGCCGCCCGGCCGCTCTCGTGCCCTCCGGGATACCGTCCGCGGCCTCAGCCCTCTTGACCCGCCAAAGCCTGCGCCGACGAGGCCACTCCTCTGCCGCCGGTCCGCAGCGGCAACCCGCCGTGCCAGGTGTGCCATATGTGCCATATGGCGTGCGCACCGTGGTTCCGTCGCCTGGGAGAGCACGCCCCCTCATAAGAACCGAGTACGTTGCACGAGATATGGCACATATGGCACGTGGGGGTTCTCACCCCCTCTGGCCTGCGAGGCTTTCCCACCGCGCAAGCTCTCGTCATATGGCACGGCATATGGCACGAGATATGGCACGCCCGGGTTCCACATATGGCACGCGGCTGCGAGGTCGGCGCAGGGGTGGCCGTGTGCCATATGTGGCGTGCCAGATGACGGCTACTCGATCAGCGAGATTCCGGTGAAGTAGTGAACCGTCGGCTTGTTCCGGGGACGCTCCCGGCGGCTGCTGATGGAGTTCTCAGCGGCGATCAGTTGCTTCCCGAAGGTGGAAAGGCTCCCCGGCATGAACCCGCGTGCCTCGCACCACGACTTCCAGACCTCGAAGAGGTGGCTCTTCGGCACCTCCAGGTCGCTGCCGAGACGGCACCAGTCCTCCACGAACGCCTTGATCGGTGAGGTGGACTCCTGGAGCAGGGCGCGAGCGTCGCCCGACGCCTCGGGCTCAAGGAAGTACCCGCGCTTCGTCAGCCGGTCGAGCCCGTCGAGAGCCCAGCGCAGGATGGCCGGGATCTCCTGAAGGAGCCGACCCTTCAGGCCGGTGTCCTCCTGACCGAGGAACGACTTGTTCATGGTGAGGATGACGAACCGGCCAGCGATGGCCCCGGAGCTGTCGGCGAAGGCCGGAAGCTCGTTGGACTGGAGGACCAACCGGGCCGGGATGCGCCCGATCCACTGGTCACGGTTCTTCCGGTCCACGGTCAGGATGCCCTCACCGATCACGGACAGCAGCCGCTCAAGGATGACCTCGCGGTCACGCTTGGGAGAGCGGGCGTCGTCGATGATGGCCAAGGTCTTGTTGAGCATCGGCTGGAGGCCGAAGTTCGTGGCCAGGCTCGAAAGGGTCGGACCGGCAACGTTCTGCTTGCCGACGAGAGCTTCGAGGACGGTCGCGATGGTCCCCTTGCCGGACCGGGTGGGGCCGACCATCATCAACGCCTTCTGAAGGTCGGTCTGACCCGAGAGCACGTAACCGAACCACTCTTGCAGCGTCTCGACGGACTGCGCGTCGTCCGGCCAGATCGAGTGCAGGAACTTGAACCACTCGCCGGGCGCGGCGTCGCCGTCGCTGTAGTCGTACGGGAGCGACGTGGTGTTGAAGAAGGCCGGAGTGGGGGCCACCAGCTCACGGGTGCGGATGTCCAACAGCCCGTTCTGGAAGGCGACCATCCGGCCGGAGGGCCGGGCGTCGAGCCATGTTCCGGAGTCGGTCTCTTCGTCCAGAAGCGTGATGTTCTTGATGGCGCTGACGACGTTGTTGACGCTGGCACTGTTGGGGTCCCAGTCCTTCAGCAACGGCTTGTCGTCGTTCTCGCCCTTGTCGAGGAACTTGGCGTCCTCAAGGCGGTCCTGGATCTTGCTGCTGACCCACTGGCTTTCGACGTCGCGCCAGTGCGCACCGGTCCAGGACATCCAGGAGCCGCGCCAGCGGTGGAGTGTGCAGGCACCTTGGACGGTCCAGATCTGATCGAGGCAGAGCCGGGCAACCTTCACCGGCTTGAACGGAGAGGGCACGAGGTCGAGTCCTCCTGTGGTCTCGTTGGTCATCTTGCGGCCCTTCCGGCTCTCCTGGTGCCTGCGCCAGACGCTGTTGGCGGTCTTACGAAATGCGGTCGGGTGGTGGGGTCGGTCCGACACCTGGTCGGCTTCTTCGAGCCGCGCCCAGTAGGTGTCCCGATCGCCCTCGTGAAGCCGGGCGAGGTGACCCGCGACCTTGGTCAACCAGTCGTTGTTGCGCCCGGGGTCATCGGCGGGAAGCGCGAGGAGTTCCACGAGGCTCGTCGTGGACTTGCGGCCGGTCGCCGCCGACACTTGCGACGGACGGTGTTCGACCTCGCGGAGCGCTTCCACCCAGTCAGCCGGAAGCCAAGGCATCTCGTCGGGTGCCGGAACGTCGATCGCCTCCGCGTCCTCCGGGTCGTACCAGGCGTACTGGGTCCACTCGCCGGGTTCGTCGCCCGGTACGACCGAGGGCCAGACCATCGCGTACCGGTGGCCGTGCTGGACGATCTCAACGTCTTCCACCGGCTGACCGTCGAACTTGATGCCCTTGGGCACTCGGAACCACCTGATGCGCGCCGGTCCGTCCGGGTCGCGGCGGGTGCTCGACCAGGTGGCCGGAAGGGGGCTCAGGCCCTCACGCTCCGCCATGGCCCGAAGGTTCTCGGCTCCGCGCTTCTGCTTGCCGTCCTTGACGTACTGGTCGATATCGATGCCGATCAGACCCTCAGGGACGCGCAGCGCGATGTTCGCCGCCTTGTACTCACCGAGCCAAGCCGCGCACTGCGCGTCGGTCGGAAACTTGCCCGTCTCGCCCGTGAAGCCGGACGGCGGAAAGGTCTTCTTCTTGTACGGGATCGGCAACGTGCCGAGCCATCCGGCCGAGCGGTACAGCCCGTACGCCTGATAGGGGTTGAGGGCCAGGTCGGACGGCACTTGCGCCGGTACCAAATCCCGTGATGCACTCGTGGTGTTGGTCATTGCAGATCCTCTCTGGAGCCCCCGGGTTGGTTGGTCGCCGCTACCGGGGGCTTCGGTGTGTTCGGGGTGGGTTACTTCTGCGGCTGCTTGCCGAACAGGAGACGGAGGAGCCGCTTACGCTCTGACTCCGTCATAGGGCGCGCGTCCTTCGTGATGTCCATCAGGCCGACATCAGCTCTCGGGCCGGGCCGGTGACGAAGGCGTCCATCGGCGCGTTGAGGGCGTCGGCGATGGCGGCCAGCACTTCGACCGGAGGGGTCGAGCGGCCGTTCTCGTACATCGACACAGCGGTGAAGCTGCGGCCGAGTACGGCGGCCAGCTCGACCTGAGTCACACCACGCTCGCGCCGGATCTGGCGCAGCGCGTCAGGGTTGAAAGTGCGTGCAGGCATTGGGGTTCCCGTCGTCGGCATTGCGTGGGGTGCCGAACACGGCGGGGAACCTCGGCTCGCGCCGCATGAAGCGGGGGCCTGACCGGGGGCTGCGCCGCCCGGCTGGTACCAGGAGAGCATGGGATTTCAGCCCTGCGCAATTTGCGTGTGGAGCAAGGTGAAGGACGTCGGTGACTCGCTCCGCGGCTGTGACGGGAAGTATTAATTTCAATGACGAGAGGTAAGGCCGGCTAGCCCGTCGGGGGCCGACCTGACGCCTAGCCAAGTCAGGGTATTTAGGCTATACTTGAACTTGAGAGCGTTCATTGAGCTGTCGCTGCGGCCGGTTCAATCCCGGCTACCACGCTTGCGGTTGGTTTGGCTTTTTGGCACACCTACGAGTTTTCCAGGGTCATTCTTAGTTACCGCAAGAGCAGCGTCATCATTCACACAATTTCAAATCGCATGGCGGAGGTTGGCATGAAGGTTATCGAGTTTCTTATGTCAGCCGTGAGCGTCGTGGTTGGGTGGTCCCACGTGGCCGCAGCTGAGTGAACGGTCTCTGGCCAGAGGGGCATCCCGTGATGGGGTGCCCCTCTGGCGTGTGTGCGGCCGGGCCAGCGGTGCCGGGCATATATCGTCCCGGCCTCCCGTGGGGTCTCCGGCGGCCTCTCGTACCCGCCCGGGGCGTCCGGTCGTCCCCGCCAGCACGAGGCCCCCGGAGATACCGTCCCGGCTTTTATCCGCATCTGACGTTCCGTCACGTTATGATCTCCGTGGAGATCAATCCACCGCGCACCTCGGGGTCCGACGTTCCCCCGAGCAGCGGGCGGGCCCACGGGCTTCCGCCAAGCGTGCGGTTGTGTATGTCACCGACTGATGAGAAGAGGACGGCCAAGCCAGCCCTGGCCAGGCACCGAGAGCCCTGAACGTCGGCACGGCCTCAGCAAGACCACACGTAGACACGTGGTGGTCGGGCTGAGGGCTGCGTGCCGAGGTCCGATCACCGGGAAGGTTTTCGGACCGTGGAACTCTCTCTCGGTGTCAAGGTGCTGTTGCTCATCACCTGCACCCTCTTCTCCATGCTCGTCGCCATCGGAGCGGGCTGGCTCAGTCACAGGCCTGGGGCGCGCAAGCGCGACGGCATCCTCGTCGGGGGCTGCACCTTCGGCAGCAGCTTGACGCTGTGCCTCTTGGTGCTCACGTCGCTCGGCGTGCTGTGAACACGCGAGAGCCCGGAGGTCGACTCTCCGGGGCTTCGCCCGATTCACCCTCACAGCGTCACGCCCGTGCCTACGCTCACCCTGTGACGATCACACCGGTAACCCTCGCCCTGATCGTTGCCGGTATCGGACTGCTCGGGGCCGTCATCGGCACGGCAGGCACCCTGCTGTCGACCAGCCTCACCCAGCGCGCGACCCGTGACCGCGAGACCGAGTTCAAGATCTGGGAGCGTCGGGCCGACGCGATCGAAGAGGCGCATCGGAAGATGCTCGCGCTCGGCAACACGCGTGACACCGCCCGGTCCCGACGGCAGGTGCCCCGCGGCTTCAACCCGGAAAGTCTTGACCCAGGCCACCAGGATGACCAGTTCCGGTTGGTCGTCACCAAGCTGACGCTCTACACGACACCCGAGCTTGTACAGGCGTACAGCATGTCGAATAAAGCGTTTTGGAACTCACTGCGCCATGTCATGCAGCTAGAACTCGCGCTTGCAGAGACCGGCCCTGAGAGCGACAGGCCGAGAAGGCAGCGCAACATCAACACGGCGGTGGCCGCCGTCACCCAAGCCGTTGAGAAGTCAAAGGCGGCCGACGAGCGTCTTGAAGCGGCACTGCGTGATGCAGCCACGCTCGCCGCTCCACGGTCCCGGCGACGTTAGCCGGCCTACTTCGAGTCGGCGACGAACGTGCCCAAGCCCAGCTCGGTGCGCACCTTGCCGGTGTCGCGCAGGTGCGCGAGGGCCTTCTGGGCGGTGCTGGCCGCGATGCCGAACTCTGCGCTCAGCTCGACGATGCCCGGCACGCGGCTGCCCGGCGGGTAGGTCCCGTCGGCGATGCGCTGGCTGATGACTTCGGCCACCTGACGCCAGACCGGACGAGAACGGTCAAGATCGACACTCACCCCTCGACCGTACGATCACGCGGTGACCCCCGCTACCGCAGTCTTATGCGACATCGTGATATCGCGGTACAGTGCGATACCGCGATACCTGCTGGTCAGGACGACGAGGGGAACCCAATGGCCGGGTTAAGCATTCGGGTGTACAAGTACGACGCCGCCACCAAGGAGATGCGCGAGGTCAGCGCCCGGGAGTGGTCGGTCGACAAGATGCCGAACGTGCCGCTGATCGATACCCGGTGGCCCCTCTGCGAGTGCTACCGCTGCCAAGGCAACGGCTCCCCCGCGCGCCGCTGACCTAACTGCCCATCAACTACGCATAGGGCGACATGTCTTGGGCTTGTCACGCCCCACCTCGACATGAGGTACCATCGGTGACCGGAGGGCGGAAAGTTTCCCCTTCGCGCACCTGGGCGACCTGTGAATCACGCGGGACACCAGGACTACTCGTCAGCTACCAACGGCTGACCACGGTGTCTTCGCAGCCGCCGTGGTTCTGACGTGAGCTGGACGGAGTCGATGAGTAGCGACAGTTGACATGTGACTTGGCTGTACCGGGCCGACAAGTAGGCCCACTGCAAGACCGAGAACATTTGCGTACACGTCAGCGCAGGTGTCTCGACCCGAACCGAAGGGTTCGGATCGAGGCTGCCTGCGCACCCGATCCGACCCATGACAGGGAAGGTAAGGATCGGTGGACGGCACCGGTATCACCATCGATATTCTCACCGTCGCTGGCGTGGTCACTGCGCTGCTCATCACGGTGAAGAGCATTTTTGATCTGCTCCCCGACGTGTTCGGCTCGTTTGGCCGCGCACTCGAAGCCTGGCGGAAAATGCGGAAGGCCGACGACGAGTCGACCACACCCGAGGACGAGCCGGAGCCGCCGACGCCCCCGGCGGGTGCTGACGAGCCGCCTCAGGTTCTCCCGCCGCATACCGGGGACCGGCGTTCCCGCAGGGCTGAGGAACCGGACGGCCGGGGTAACGAGGAGCCGCCCATGGCCGCGTAGTGCCGTCCCGGGCTTACGTGGGGTCTCGGAGCGCACGAGACCCCGCCCCGGGGCACCCGGCCCGGCGGGCACACGAGAGGCCACGGGGGGTACCCCCCGTGGCCTCGTGCTTGTCACCGGTTGGAGCTGCCAGGCTCGGTCTCACCCAGCTGCCGGGTCTCTTGCCCAGGCAAGAGACGGTCGACCATCACCTCTGGGCTGGACTGCATGTCGAGCGCCTTCATCGCAGCAGCCGAGTTGAGCCGATCGCGCACCGCCGCGTCGTCGACGCGGTCGATGAAGGCCGTGGCGGTCTCCATTTTGTGGTCAAGATCGATCTTGATGTCCATCCGGTCGGCTTGCTCCGTGACGTGAGCCCTGGCACGTCGTGCATGCACCGCCAGCGCGCCACCCCCGCCCGTGATCAGTGCCCCCGTCAGGAACGTGACGATAGGCAGATAGCTGAGGTCCGGGTTCCCGGCGTGCACCAGACCCAGAACAGCCGCAGTCAAGATGATGGCCGAACCACCAGCCATGAACCAGACGCTCAGGCGCAACGTCCACTCGGCTTGCTTAAGCGAGTACTTCAGGAAGTCGAAGAAGAACTTCTGGCGTTGCTCAGCAAGGCTCTCGGCCTTCGGCTTCTGATCGGCATCTGGGCGAACGTGCTGGTCCCCGCCAACTTGAATGACGGCAGACCCGCTGACATTGCCGATGTGGACCGCACTGTGGCTCGTGATTCCTTCGTACTCTTCACGGGCCTCTACGGGCACCGCGTAACTCGGATCGTCCATGTCGTCTCTCGACATGCCATCCCCCCTCGACCTGGCCGCCGCTACTCCAACTTCCGTCAGAGTAGCGGCGGCCAGGGGGGTCAGGCGGCGATGGCCAGCCGGAACCGGATCGGAGCCAGAGCGGCACCCCCGGGCAGAGGCGTCGGTACCCCTATGGTGTGGCGCCCGAGCCGGCGGGCCGCGCGGGCGGTCACCAGGGAACCGCTGCGGTGGGCGGCCTCGACGACGACCGTGCCCCGGGTGAGCGCGGCGATCACGCGGTTACGGAGGACGAACCTGCTGGGGGTGGGATGCTCCCCCGGTGGCAACTCGCCGACCACCAGACCCTGTTCGGCGATCCGTCCGATCAGCCCCGCGTGTCCGCGAGGGTAGGGCCGGTCGACCCCGCAGGCGAGCACGGCGACGGTGGCGCCGCCCGCGCCCAGTGCCCCGCGGTGGGCGGCACCGTCGATGCCGTAGGCGCCGCCGGAGACGACGATCCAGCCCTTCTCCGCGAGTCCGGCGGCGAGGCCCGCCGCCATGAAGGCGCCGTACTCGGTGCACGCCCGCGCGCCGACCAGGGCGACCGAGCGCAGCGCCCACATCCGCAGGTCCGCGACGCCACGCACCCACAGGCCGAGCGGCCGGGCGTCGCCCAGGTCGTCGAGCTGCCCGGGCCACTCGGCGGCCCCGGGACACACGAACCGCACTCCCGCGTCCTGTGCGACGGCGAGGTCACGGCGCGGGTCGGCCCGCTCCGCCCGGGCGAGCATCCCGGCCCATCGCTTGGCGCTCGCGCCGGGCAGCGGCTCCCCGCGGTTCCTCAGCCGTCGGACCACGGCGTGCACCCCCAGCTCGCGCACCCAACGCCCGCCGGTCTCGTCACCGGGTTCGAGGACGCGGGTGAGGAAGACCCGGCCGAGCAGGTCCGCAGGGCCGGTCGCGGCGCTCATACGGCCGCTCCGATCGCCATGGGCACCCCGCGCGGGACACCGGTGCGCAGTTGCAGGGCGAGGGCGACGTCCGTGGCGTCGGGCCGGTCGTGGCCGGCCAGGTCGGCGACGGTCCAGGCGACCCGCAGCACCCGGTCGATCCCCCGCGCGGTGAGCACACCCCGCTCAAGGCTCCGCTCGGCCTCGTCCATGGCCCCCGGGGCGGCCTGCCAGCGGCTGCGCAGCTCCCTCCCGGGGATCTCGCTGTTGAGGCGCCACGGAGTGCCGTCGAACCGCGCCCCCGCGCGTTCCCTGGCCGCGCGCACCCGGTCGGCCACCGTCGCGGTGGTCTCACCCCGGGCGCCGGCCGCCGTCAGCTCGGTGCGGGTGACGGCGTCGACCTCGACCCTCAGGTCGACCCGGTCGAGCAGCGGCCCGGAGAGTCTTGCCTGGTAGCGGCGGATCGCCGAGGGCGGGCACTCGCAGCGGTCGTCCATCCGCGAGAAGCGTCCGCAGGGGCACGGGTTGGCCGCGAGCACCATCAGGAAGCGGGCCGGGAAGCGCACGACGCCCGCGCTGCGCGCGATGACCACGTGCCCGGCCTCCAGCGGCTGGCGCAGGGCGTCCAGCGCCTTGCTGCTGAACTCCGGCGTCTCGTCGAGGAACAGCACGCCCCGATGGGACAGGGACACCGCTCCCGGCCGGGCCGTCCCGGGGCCGCCGCCGACCAGTGCCTGCATGGTGGCCGAGTGGTGCGGGGCGCAGTACGGGGCCGTGTCGATCAGCGGCCTGTCCGGCGGCAGCAGACCCGCCACCGAGTGCACGGCCGTCACCTCGAGGGATGCCTGGCGGTCCAGAGGCGGGAGGACGGACGGCATCCGTTCGGCGAGCATGGTCTTCCCGGCACCTGGCGGGCCCTCCAGGAAGAGGTGATGTCCGCCCGCCGCGGCCACCTCGACCGCCGTGCGCGCCGAGTGCTGGCCGACGACGTCCGCGAGGTCGTGCCCCTGGTCGTACCGGCCCGGGCCGCCGCTCATGCCGGTGGCGGCTCCGCAGCCGAGGTCGCGCAGCCCCGCCAGCAGCGGGTCGGGCCGCTCCGGTTCCTGCGGCGCCTCCTCGGGCACCGGCTCGTCGGTGAGGACCGCGATGAGCTGGCGCAGGCTGCGGACGCCCAGCACGGACACCCCGGGCACCAGGGCGGCCTCGGCGGCGGCGCTCTCCGGCACCACCACCTGTTCGAAGCCCGCGTCGGCCGCGGCGAGCACCGCCGGCAGGATGCCCCGGACCGGCCGCACCCGGCCGTCCAGGCCCAGCTCGCCGATCATCACGATGTCGGTGAGGACGCGCGGGTCGATCCGCTCGGCGGCACCGAGGACGGCACAGGCGACGGCCAGATCGAAGCCGCTGCCGGCTTTCGGCACCGAGGCCGGGCTCAGTCCCACCGTGAGTTTCTTCTGCGGCCACTCGCCGCCGGAGTTGACGACGGCGGCCCTGACCCGGTCCCGGCTCTCCGTCAGGCTCTTGTCGGGCAGCCCCACCAGCGTGAACGCGGCGACCCCCGGCTCCAGGTCGGCCTGGACCTCGACGACCACGCCCTCGACACCGACCAGGGTCACCGAACACGTTCGGGCGAATCCCATGTCAGGCCACCCCCCGGACGTGCTCGACGACCGTTGCGCCGCGGGCCGGGAGCAGCACGCCGACCAGGTCGATGCGGACACCGCCGGGCGGCGCTCCGCCGTGTTCCTGGAGCCAGCGCTCCGCCAGGCCCCGCAGCCGGACCGCCTTGGCCGGGGTGACGGCCGCCATGGGGTGCTGGAAGGAGCCGGCCCTGCGGGTCTTCACCTCGCAGACGACCAGGGCGTCACCGTCCCTGGCCACGATGTCGATCTCGCCGGTCCTGCCGCAGCGCCAGTTGCGTGCCAGGACCGTCATCCCGGCCTGGGTGAGCCGCCGCGCGGCCAGCGTCTCCCCGTACCTGCCGAGCGCCCCACGAGCCCGCCCGCCGCCCGCCCGCCCGGCTCCGTGGCTCTGAAGCCCGCCGTACGCCCGAGCGACGCCGCGCGCCTCGGGTTCTCCGTACGCCTGCGGCCCGCCGCCCGCCCGGCTTCCGCCGCCCGGCTGCCCTCCGCCGCGTACCGGTTCGACACCGCCTGCCGGCTGCCCCTGGCGCGCCCGCTGTCCGTCGTGTGCCTGCTGTGCGTCCATGTCGGCACCACCTCCGGCGCCAACCGTCACGCATCCCGCCGATCATCGTCGGCCCAGGTGCACAACCCCGCGACTGTGGACAACTCCGTCACCCGCGAGGGTGAGGGATCACCCGCTGGGCAGTTCCAGGTCGCTCTTGTTCAGCTCCTCGATGTTCACGTCCTTGAACGTGAGCACGCGTACCTGCTTCACGAAGCGGGCCGGCCGGTACATGTCCCAGACCCAGGCGTCCGCCATGGAGACTTCGAAGAAGACTTCACCCTGGACCGAGTGGACCTGCATCTCGTAGTCGTTGGTGAGGTAGAAGCGCCGCTCGGTCTCGATCACGTATTTGAACAGACCGACGACATCGCGGTACTCCCGGTAGAGCTTCAGCTCCATCTCGGTCTCGTACTTCTCGAGGTCCTCGGCGCTCATGGCATGTTCCCCTTCAGCCGTGCGATCCCACCATTGTGCGCCAGTCCCGTCGGTCACCGGACGATTTCGGTGTCCAGGGTCACGGGCGCGGCCGGGGGGCCTTCGTCGAGCAGTCGCCGCAGCAGCCCGGCGAGCTTGGTCGGGTACACCGTCTCACGGGCCCGGACGAGTTCCGGACACGTCCACCAGCGTGCGCCGACCACGCTGCGCCGCTCCAGCTCGGTCAGGGCCGTCGCCGCGGTCGCCGTCTGGGTCGTGCGGGCCAGGAAGTACCACTCGTCCTGGTCCCACTGGCGGCCCGCGAACGGGAAGGAGCAGTGCCGCCGCCACAGCACGGGGCCGAGTTCGACGTCGGTGATGCCGGTCTCCTCGGCGAGTTCCCTGAGCGCGGCCTGTGCACGGGTCTCGTCGCCCTCCACGCCGCCGCCGGGCGTGAACCACCAGTCGGTGCCGGGGTCGTCCGGTTCGTGGCCGTGGAGCAGCAGGATGCGGTCCTGCGGGTCGAGCAGGACGACCCGGGCGACCCTGCGCAGGCCGCCCCTGTAGGTGTCGGGCGCGGCCGGCGGCGGGTCAGCGCCCACCGGTGCTCCCCGCGGCGCTCCGGGCGCGGGACGTGGCCGCGCGCTTGGCCAGGGGTCCGTAGGCGGCGCCCGCCAGCACCAGCACCGCGCCGCCGATCACCGCGGCGAGCACGGTCGGCAGCGGTCCGGGCGTGGAGAGCGGGCCGAGCCGTTCGAAGCCGGAGGGTGTGGCGAGCATGCCGTCCATCGGCCAGACCACGGCGTCGACCCGCGCCCGGACGGCGTCGCGCGCGACGGTGCCGCCGGCGGCGTCGGTCAGGTGGGCCGTGGAGTCGAGCGACCCGGAGCGCTCGTCACCCAGCAGGAACAACCGGCCCTTCGGCACGGTCACCTCGGGGAAGACGGCGGACCGGGCCATCGGGTCGTCGGGGAGATACGGTTCGTCGATCTCCTTGCCGTTGACCGTCAGCTTGCCGTCCTGGCAGCAGGCGACGGTGTCGCCGCCGACGGCGACGACCCGCTTGACCATCGGGGCGTTCGACCAGGTCGCGTCCTTGAAGACGACGACGTCGCCGCGGCGGATCTCGTCTCCGTCGACGCGCTCGGCGAGCACCCGCTCGCCGGCGTCGATCGTCGGAGCCATCGAGGTGGTCGGCACGGTGTAGGGGCGGTAGACCACCGCTCCCCAGGCGAACCCGCCGAGGAACAGCACCAGCCCGAGCGCGACGGCCACGTTGGACAGGACCTGCCCGGTCCGGCCGCTCCGTGCCCGGGCACCGTTGGAACCACCGTTGCCCGGGACCGTACGCGTCGTGCTCTGACCACTCATAGGCGGCACCCTACCCGGCGGTACCCAGGCGGGTCAGCCCTCCCCGCGCCCCTCTCCCCCACCGGCCCGGCGGCGCCGCCACAGCACGAACGGCACCGCACCGGCCACCGCGAGCGCGGGCGGCGCGACCGAGAGGGCCGCCGCGTCCTGGGACTGCGTGTTCAGACCGGGCTGGTCGAAGGTGTCCGGGACGGGGAGGTTGTCCCAGCGGTTGACCGGCCAGGCGATGACCACGGCGCGGCCGACGACCTTGTCGACGGGGACGAAGCCGTGGTTCTTGTCCGCCTGGTTGTAGCGGGAGTCGCGGGAGTTCTGGCGGTGGTCGCCCATGACCCAGATGTGGCCCTCGGGCACCTTGACCTTGAACTGGCCGCCCTGGTCGTCCTGGCTGCACGGGGTGTTGCCGGGGTAGACGTACGGCTCGTTGAGCGCCTTGCCGTTGACCTTCAGCGGGCCGGTGCCCTTGCACTCGATCGTGTCGCCGCCGACGCCGACGACCCGCTTGATCAGGTCCTTCTCCTCCGCGGACGGCATCAGGCCGATCCAGCTGAGGACCTTCTGCAGCGGGTTGGGGTCGGGGGTGGGCTCGCCCGCGAGCCAGTTGTCGGGGTCGTGGAAGACGACGACCTCGCCCCGCTCCGGCTCGGAGCCGAACCAGGGGGTCAGCTTGTCGACCAGGACCCGGTCGCCCTGCTGCAGGGTGTTCTGCATGGAGTCGGAGGGGATCGAGAACGCCTGCACGAGGAACGTCTTGATCAGCAGCGCCAGGACGAGCGCGATGCCGATCAGGATCGGCAGTTCCTTCCAGAAGGAGCGCTGCTGCTTCTTCGGCCGGGGGTCGTCCGGTCCCTGGTCACCGGTCCTCGTCCCGTCGTCGTTCACTCCGCCGCCCTCGACCGCCGGATCGTCATTCCCGGAGAACGCGGCGTTGGCCGCGGCCGGGTCGCCCGGTTCCGCGGGGCGTCCGCGGTGCTCCTCGCCTCCCTGACCGGACCGTGCGCCTACCGCCACATCCCCCACACCGACTCCTCACTCTCTGCCGCCGCCCGCGCCATGCCCGGCGCAGGCCCACCACTCCCATAACGAGCGGGAGTTCCGCAGGGCTCGGGAGCTGGACAATTCCTTCACGTTGGCTGGGATCGTCCGGGGCAACCCTATGCGACAGCGCGGCGCCGGCGTTCGACCCGGGCACCGAGTCGGACACGGCGGCGTAGGCGGCGGGCTCGTCGAGGGTGGTCCAGTGGCCGAGCGGCCAGGCGATGACCATGGCGCGGCCCACCACCTCGTCCTCGGAGACGGTGCCGCCGTAACCGGAGTTCTGGTGGACGCGGGAATCCGCGGAGTTCGCCCGGTGGTCGCCCATCACCCACAGCCGGCCCTCCGGCACGGTGACGTCGAAGGGGGTCAGCGAGGGGGCGTTGCCGGGGTAGAGGTAGTCCTCGTTCAGCGGGACGCCGTTGACGGTGACCCGGCCCTGGGTGTCGCAGCACCGGACGCGGTCGCCGCCGACCCCGACGACCCGCTTGATCAGGTCCTTCTCGTCCTCCGACGGCAGCAGACCGATGAAGGTGAGGCCTTCCTTGATCTGCTTGATGCCGACCGGGTCGTCCTTCTGGGGCGTGGTCTGCTCCCCTTGGAGCCAGCCACCGGGGTCCTTGAACACGACGACGTCCCCGCGCTGCGGCCTGGAGCCGAACCAGGGGGTGAGCTTGTCGACCAGGACCCGGTCGCCGATCTGGATCGTCTGCTCCATGGAGCCGGACGGGATGACGAACGCCTGCACGAGAAACGTCTTCAGCACCAGCGCGATCAGGACGGCGACACCGATGAGGAGCGGGATCTCCTTGACGGCGCTACGCCTGCGGCGGCGCTTGACCTTGCGCTGGAGCTTGCGCCGTTCGGCCCGGGTGCGGCCGGAGGAGGGGACGACGGCACGGCGCGAGCCGGTGGGAAGCAGGTTCTCGGCGGCGCTCTCGGGGACGCCGCGGGGCCGTCCGCGGTTACCCATGGCGGCCCCCCGTCGCGGAGGGGTCCGCAGCCGGTACGCGCGCGTAGGCGTCGGGCCGCTCCAGACGGCCGGCGTGGCCGAACGGCCAGACGACGGCGTCGGCACGGCCGACGACCTCCGCCACGGGGATCATGCCCCCGCCGGGCGAGCCGAGGTGGTCGCGGGAGTCGCTGGAGTTGCCGCGGTGGTCACCGAGGACGAACAGCCGTCCTTCGGGGACGACCACGTCGAAGCGCACCGTGGAGGGACTGTCGCCGGGGAACAGGAAGCTTGACTCGTCGACCGACCGGCCGTTCACCCGGATCCTCCCCTCCCCGTCGCAGCAGACGATGTGGTCCCCGCCCACCCCGACAACCCGTTTGATGTAGTCGGCGTCACCGAAATACCCGGTGCCGTCGAACACAATCACGTCGCCGCGGTGCGGCCCGTCGCCGAAGCGGTACGCCAACTTGTTTACGAGAACGCGGTCCCCGACCCTCAATCCCTTCTCCATCGATCCGCTCGGGATCTCGAAGGGCCGCGCCACGAACGTGTTGACCGCCAGCAGGAACAGCAGGCAGAGCAACAGGGTCAGGGTGATCCGTCCGCCGGGCAGCTGGTCCGTGACGCGCGACAGCAACGCGGAACGCGACCGCCCCTCCGGCCCCGGTCTCGCCGAGGAGTCCTCGGGGTCCGGGGGGAGAGAGCGGTCGCGCTCCGTCGGCTGTGCTTCGGTGTCCATCGGGGCCAGATGCTATCCGGCCGCGATGTGACGCCGGTAAAGCGCTCAGTTCTCGCGCTTCTCCTTGATCTTCGCGGCCTTGCCGCGGAGCTCACGGAGGTAGTACAGCTTGGCGCGGCGGACGTCACCCTTGGTGACGAGCTCGATCTTCTCCACGATCGGGGTGTGCACCGGGAAGGTGCGCTCGACGCCGACGGAGAAGGAGACCTTGCGGACCGTGAAGGTCTCGCGCACGCCGGAACCCTGGCGGCGGATCACCACGCCCTTGAACTGCTGCACACGGGAGCGGTTGCCCTCGATGACGCGCACGTGGACGTTGACGGTGTCGCCGGGACGGAAGTCCGGGACGTCGCTGCGGAGCGACGCGGTGTCGACGGAGTCGAGCAGGTGAGACATGTCGTCTGCTTTCTTCGCTGATGCCGCAGGTCATCAACGGCACTTGGGTTTCGGATCTGGGCTGTGCGGTCGGAGCGGCGTCGTGTCCCCCTGCGGCAGGGGCGCTCGCCGGACGGCGCACAACAGCGGCCTATTGTTCCACGCCGTCGGTCCTGCGCCAAAATCGACCGTACGGCTCCCCCTCGGGGTCCGGTTCCCAGCCGAGGATGGACAGCATCTCCCGGTCCTTCTTGTCGAAGGCCTTGGGGTCGCAGTGCTCGATGAGGTCGGGGCGGTGGGTGGTGGTCCGGCGCAGCGCCTCGTCGCGCCGCCAGCGCGCGATCTTCCCGTGGTGGCCGCTGAGCAGCACGTCCGGGATCTCGCGGCCGCGCCAGGCGGGCGGCTTGGTGTAGACCGGGCCTTCCAGCAGGTTGGCCATGGCTCCGGGGGCGAAGGAGTCGTCGCGGTGCGACTCGGCGTTCCCGAGGACGCCCGGGAGGAGCCGCGCCACCGCCTCGGTGACGACGAGGACCGCGGCCTCGCCGCCGGCCAGGACGTAGTCGCCGATGGACACCTCGTACACCGGCATGCGGGTCGCGTACTCGTCGACGACGCGGCGGTCGATGCCTTCGTAGCGGGCCGGGGTGAAGATCAGCCAGGGCCGTTCAGAGAGGTGGACGGCCAGTTCCTGGGTGAAGGGGCGGCCGCTCGGGGTGGGAACGATCAGGGCGGGCTCGCCCGAGCCGCTCTCGTAGCCGTCCGCCAGGACCGCGTCCAGCGCGTCGCCCCAGGGCTCGGTCTTCATGACCATGCCGGGGCCGCCGCCGTACGGGGTGTCGTCGACCGTGTTGTGCCGGTCGTAGGTCCAGGAGCGCAGGTCGTGGACGTGCACGTCGAGCTGTCCGCGCGCGCGTGCCTTGCCGACGAGGGAGACGTTCAGCGGGTCGAGGTACTCAGGGAAGATCGTGACGACGTCGAGCCGCATCAGGCGTCGTCCCCGGACTCCGAGGCATCCCGGGACGAGGCGACCTCGGCGCGGTCGTCGATCAGGCCGGGCGGCGGGGTGATCACCGCACGCTGCTCCTCGAGGTCGATCTCGGCGACGATCTCCTCGACGAAGGGCACGAACACCTCACTGCCGTCCGGGCGCTCGACGACGAAGAGGTCCTGGGTGGGCAGATGGGAGATCTCGGTGATCCGGCCGACCGTCTCGCCGTCCTCGGTGACGACGTCGAGGTCGATCAGCTGGTGGTCGTAGTACTCGTCCTCACCCTCGGGCATCTCCTCCGGGTCGACGTCGGCGATCAGGAGAGTGTTGCGCAGCGCCTCGGCGCCGGTGCGGTCGTGGACGCCCTCGAAGCGCAGCAGGAGGCGGCCGCTGTGCACCCGGCCGGTCGCGATGGTCAGCGGCCCTGCGGATGCGGGGTCGGTGGCCAGGACGGCGCCGGGCCCGAGCCTCAGCTCCGGCTCATCGGTACGGACCTCGACGGTGACCTCGCCCTTGATGCCATGGGCGCGGCCGATACGAGCGACTACCAGCTGCACTGTGTTCGATCTCCTGTCATACGACTGCGGGCCGGGGACGGCCCAGTGGCCCTCCCCGGCCCGAGCCGGTGCTGCTTGCGGCGTCAGCGGACGTGGTCCACGTCGACGAGGTCGACGCGGACACCGCGGCCGCCGATGGCGCCCACGACGGTACGCAGAGCGCGTGCGGTGCGGCCGTTGCGGCCGATCACCTTGCCGAGGTCGTCCGGGTGGACCCGGACCTCGAGCACGCGACCGCGACGCAGGTTGCGCGAGGCGACCTGCACATCGTCAGGGTTGTCGACGATGCCCTTCACGAGGTGCTCGAGAGCCTCCTCGAGCATGCTCAGGCCTCGGTCGACGCGGACTCGGCGGAAGCCTCGTCCTTCTTCTCAGCCTTCTTCTTCTGGGTGATGGCCTCACCCTTGCCCTCGTCGTCGCCGCCGATCGCCTCGAAGGACGGACGGGCGGCCTTCTCGGGCTGCTGCAGCAGGGGCGCGGGGGCGGGCTCGCCCTTGAACTTCTGCCAGTCGCCGGTCTTCTTCAGGATGGCGAGCACGGGCTCGGTCGGCTGGGCGCCGACGGAGAGCCAGTACGCCACGCGGTCGCCGTCGACCTCGATCACCGACGGGTTGTACGTCGGGTGGTACTTGCCGATCTCCTCGATGGCCCGGCCGTCACGGCGGGTACGGGAGTCGGCGACGACGATGCGGTAGTGAGGCGAACGGATCTTGCCCAGACGCTTCAACTTGATCTTGACTGCCACGGGAGTGGGTTCTCCTGGATTTGACGTGGTTGGGCACGGCGAGAGAGCCGCGTGGGGTTGCGGTACCCGAGTGCCCGATGGACGCGTCAGCCGGAGGAGAGAGGGGTCCTGTGCGGCTGTCGAGTACAGCTAGCCATTGTGCCACACCCCGAGGGGCCGGCCTGCCGTGGGGTGCGGGCACATGGGCACGACGAAGCGGCACCCGGCGCCGATGATCGCGCGTCGGGTGCGCCCGGTGTCGACGGGGCTGAGGCCCCGGCACCCACGAGGTGCCGGAGCCTCAGCTCGCCGCTACGACTTCCGGGATACGGAACGGCTTTCCGCAGCCGCCGCAGACGATGGGCGCCTGCGCCAGCACCGACGGCACGACGCGTACGTTGCGGCCGCAGTCGCAGACCGCCTTGACGCGTACGCCGCCGCCGGACGAGCCGTGCCGCGCGGCCGGACCACGGAAGCTGCGGGCGGTGTCGCCCGCGGTCGCCGCCATGTGGGCCTTCAGGGCCCGCTGGAGACGCTCCGTGGTCGGACGGTAGCGGCGCTTCGCCTCGGGGGTGAGCGTGACCAGCGAGAAGCCACTGCTCGGATGCGGCTCCTCGGGGTGGTCCAGGCCCAGCTCCTCGGCGATCGCCAGGAACCTGCGGTTGTGGTACCGGCCGGCTCGGGATGTGTCGCGCACGCCGCGCGCGGCGGCGATGCCGTGGACTGCCTCGTGCAGCAGTCGCTCGAAGGAGAGCTCGTGACCGCAGGCGGACGACGACTCCCCGATCAGGGACTCGGGCGCGGCAAGATCGGGCAATTCGGGGTGGTACCGCTGAATGTCGGCCCACGCCTCTGCCAGCTCTGCGGCGAGAACAGGTGGTGTCTGTGTCGTGCTCACGTAATGACAACGAGCCGGGGTGCCCCTGTGTTCCGATTCCGGGGCATCCCAAATAATTTGCACGTACCAGTCAGTTGGCACTGATGCGTCCTGACGAGCACGGGTGCGCTGATCTGCGGAGAAGCCTCGCAGGTCATCTCAAGGTGGTGCGTAGACTGACGTACGCCCCCGCGCGTATCCGGTCTCCACGCGCCGGTGCGCGTGAGCCTCCTCGATGCGCAAGAGGCCTTTCGGACGCCGTCGCGGCGCCGGGCGGCGTCCGGTTCACCCGGAACGCCGTGACCGACGAACCTACCGCCTCCCCCTGTGCGGCCGCGCACCGCCCCTCCCCCGGGACGTTCACGCCCCGTCACCGGTGGCCGGAACCCTCCCACCGACGTCCTCGCCGTGGCCGGGCGGGCGGTCCCCGATTACCGGAATGTGAATTCTTGCCTCTGGCACGAGCAACTACCAAACAGCCGCCCCCTTCCACTGGACGACACGACGAGTGCGGAGTTACCTGGCATACGGGGGCTGTGCGGGCGCACTGCACGGGGGCCAGGGAAATGGGCACTGCGGCAACTTCTCGGCTGATTGGGGCGCTTACCTATGACACCTACGCTCGTGCGGCAGCACCCGTCTCGCACGGGGCCCGCCCCGCGCGTCGACCTGCGGGCACGCGCGCGTGACTGGTCCGAGATACAGGAGCGGATGCTCGTACCGCTGTACGAAGCGGTGTACGAGCGTCTGGACGTGGGCCCCTCGACCCGGCTGCTCGGCCTCGGCTGCGGCTCCGGACTGGCCCTGCTGATGGCGGCCTCGCGCGGCGCCACGATCACCGGTGTCGACACCTCGACCGACCGGCTGGACCTCGCCCGCGAACGGCTGCTGCCGGACGAGCGGGACCCGCACGCGCGCACGGACACCCGGATCGTGCGGGGCTCGCCCGCCGAGGCCGCCCCCGCCGGTGTACGGCGGTACACCGTGGTGACCGCCTTCGAGCCGATCGGCTGCCTGGCGGGCGACGCGGAAGGGCTGGGCGACCTGCTCGCCGAGGCCGTGCCGCTCGCCGGGCGCGGGGCGGCCGTGGTGCTGGCCGGCTGGGGCCCGCCCGAGCGGTGTGCCACGGCGGCCGTGCTGCGGGTGGCCGCCAAGCTGGCGGACCCGCTGCGCGGCGCGGAGGCCTGGCGCCCCACCGAACGGGACGACCTGGAGCGGGTCGCCGAGCGGGCCGGACTGCGGCCCGATGGTTCGGGGCGGGTGGCCTGCCCCTTCGGCTACGCCGACCCGGACAGCGCCCTACGGGGCCTGAAGTCGACGGGCCTGTTCGACCCGGCGATCAGCGCCACCGACCAGGTGCAGGTGGACAAGGAGCTGACCGAGGCGCTGCACCCGTACCAGCGCCCGGACGGCACGGTGTGGATGCCGAACGTGTTCCGGTACCTCGTCGCGCGCGTCCCCTGACGGGCGCGGTCCGCCGCGCACGCACAACGCCGCTGGGGCGCCCCCTGCGAGGAGGGGGCGCCCCAGTGGTGTCACCGGTACGGGCCTCAGCCCATGAACTTCTTGAACTCGTCGGGCAGCTCGAAGTCCTTGCCGCCCTGCTGCGGCAGTCCGAAGGCGTTGCCGCCCTCGGCGGCCGCGGCCCGGCGCGCGGCCTCCTCCTGCTCCTGCTGCTTGCGCTTCATCGGGTTGCCCGAGCGCTGCTTGCCCTTGGCCTGCTTCTGCTTCTTCTTCGTACGGCCGGGGCCGCCGCCCATGCCCGGCATCCCGGGCATCCCCGGCATGCCGCCGCCCTGGGCCATGCGGGACATCATCTTCCGCGCCTCGAAGAACCGCTCGACGAGGTTCTTCACCGCGCTGACCTCGACACCGGAGCCCTTGGCGATACGGGCGCGGCGCGAACCGTTGATGACCGTCGGGTCCTGGCGCTCGCCGGGCGTCATCGACTTGATGATCGCGGCGGTGCGGTCGACGTCCCGCTCGTCCAGGTTGTTGATCTGGTCCTTGATCTGGCCCATGCCCGGGAGCATGCCGAGCAGCTTGGAGATGGAGCCCATCTTGCGGACCTGCTCCATCTGGGCCAGGAAGTCGTCCAGGGTGAAGTCCTGGCCCTTCTTGGACGCCAGCTTGGAGGCCATCTTCTCGGCCTCTTCCTGGCTGAACGTCTTCTCAGCCTGCTCGATCAGGGTGAGCAGGTCACCCATGTCGAGGATGCGGGAGGCCATGCGGTCCGGGTGGAAGGCGTCGAAGTCGTCGAGCTTCTCACCGTTGGACGCGAACATGATCGGCTTGCCCGTGACCTGCCGGATCGACAGGGCGGCACCACCGCGGGCGTCACCGTCGAGCTTGGAGAGCACCACGCCGTCGAAGCCGACGCCGTCACGGAAGGCCTCGGCCGTGTTGACCGCGTCCTGGCCGATCATCGCGTCGACGACGAAGAGGATCTCGTCGGGCGAGACCGCGTCCCGGATGTCCGCGGCCTGCCGCATCAGCTCCTGGTCGATGCCCAGGCGGCCGGCGGTGTCCACGATCACGATGTCGTGGACCTTGGACCGCGCGAAGTCGATGGAGTCCTTGGCGACCTTGACCGGGTCGCCGACGCCGTTGCCCGGCTCGGGCGCGTAGACGGCGACGCCCGCGCGCTCGGCGACCACGCTCAGCTGGTTGACGGCGTTGGGGCGCTGGAGGTCGGCGGCGACCAGCAGCGGGGAGTGGCCCTGCTCCTTCAGCCAGTGGCCGAGCTTGCCCGCGAGGGTGGTCTTACCGGCACCCTGCAGACCCGCGAGCATGATCACGGTCGGCGGCTGCTTGGCGAACCGCAGACGGCGGGTCTCGCCGCCGAGGATCTGGATCAGCTCGTCGTTGACGATCTTGATGATCTGCTGGGCCGGGTTGAGCGCCTTGGAGACCTCGGCGCCCAGGGCCCTTTCCTTGACGTTCTTGATGAACGACCGGACGACCGGCAGGGCCACGTCGGCCTCGAGGAGGGCGATGCGGATCTCACGCGCCGTGGCGTCGATGTCCGCCTCGGACAACCTGCCTTTGCCGCGGAGGTTTTTGAAAGTCGCGCTGAGGCGGTCGGAGAGGGTATCGAACACGGTGGCGTCGGTCCTCGGGGTCGGGGGCGGACTGGGCTGCCCTCCAGGGTATCCGGCCCCGCAAGCAAAACGCCCCCGCCCGCCGCGGCCGGTGGACGGGAGCGGGACGTGCGTGCCGGTGGACGGCCCCGCGCGTGAGCGCGGGGGCACGCCCGCGCGGTCACGCCCGCAGCATCTCCTCCAGTTTGCGGGCCACCGCCACGGCCTCCTCGCCCGGCAGCGGCAGGCCCTCCGGTCCGGTGACGTAGAAGGCGTCGACCGCGTTGGCGCCCAGGGTGCTCGCGTGGGCGCTGCGCACCCTCACACCCGCGTCCTCCAGGGCCCGCCCGATGCGGAACAGCAGCCCCGGTGCGTCCTGCGCGCGGACCTCGATCACCGTGGCGTGCCGGGAGGCGGCCGGGGCGACGGTCACGCGCGGGGGCGGGGCGACCACCCCGCGGCGCCTCGGGTACGCGGCGTCCCGCTCGGCCAGACGGCCGGAGATGTCGAGGCTGCCGTCGAGGGCGCGGACCAGGTCGGCGCGGAGCCGGACGGCCTGGGGCAGCGAGCCGAACTCGGCGGCGACCCGCCAGTCCAGCAGCAGCACGGAGCCGTCGACACCGTCCGGAAGGTCCAGTGCCCGCAGTTCGGCGGTGCGCACGGTCAGCCGGTGCATGGCGAGCACGCCGGCCACCGCGGGCAGCACGCCCGGCTGGTCGGGTACGGCCACGATCAGCTCGACGCCCAGCGGTTCGGGGTCGTCCGAGGGCTCGGCGGGCGGTTCGGTCTGCGCCCGCAACGACAGGACGGAAGCGCCCGTGGCGACGGCTTCGAGGGCGAGCCGCTCGTGCTGCGCGGTGGGCGCGGCCGCCTCGGGGTCGGGCGGTGCCTGGCCCGCGAGCACGGCGGAGACCCGTTTGACCAGGTCGGCGACGAGGGAGGCGCGCCAGGAGGACCAGGCGGCCGGCCCGGTGGCGAGGGCGTCCGCCTCCGTGAGGGCGTGCAGCAGTTCGAGGGTGCTCTGGGAGCCGACGGCCTCGGCGACGGCCCGCACGGTGGCGGGATCGTCGAGGTCGCGCCGGGTGGCGGTCTCCACGAGCAGCAGGTGGTGGCGTACGAGCGTGGCGATCACGGTGACGTCGCCCGCGTCGAAGCCGATACGGGCGGCCACGTCCCGGGCGATGACCTCGCCGGCCACCGAGTGGTCGCCGGGCCAGCCCTTGCCGATGTCGTGCAGCAGGGCGGCGATGAGCAGCAGGTCGGGGCGGCTGACCCGGCGGGTGAAGGCGGAGGCGCGTACGGCGGTCTCGATGAGGTGCCGGTCCACGGTCCACAGGTGCACGGCGTTGCGCTGCGGGCGGCACCGCACCCGGTCCCAGTCGGGGAGCAGCAGGCTGATCAGGCCCTCGGCCTCCAGCGCCTCCCAGACGTCGACGGTGGGGCGGCCGGAGCCCAGCAGGGTGAGGAGCTGCTGCCGGGCCTCGGCGGGCCAGGGCGAGGGCAGGGCGCGGGCGCCGGCGGCCATGCGGCGGACGGCGTGCAGGGAGAGCGGGAGTCCGGCCTGGGCGGCGGCGGCCGCGGCGCGGAGCGGGAGCACGGAGTCGTGGTCGGGGCGCGCGGCGCGGGCGAGCACCACCTCGCCGTCCTGCTCGACGACCCCTTCGGCGAGCGGGGAGCGTTCGGGTGCCGGTTTCCCGCCGCCCAGCATGGCGCGCAGCCGGGGCCGTACGGAACGGGAGCGCAGGACACGGCCGACCTCGCGCCAGGTGACGTCGCCCGCGTAGGCGATGACCCGGGCGGCCTCGTAGACCTGGCGCAGCAGGGCGTCGGCGTCGAGGAGGCCGAGTTCGGCGGCGACCTGGTCCTGTTCCTGGAGGGCGAGCCGGTCGGTGGCGCGTCCGGTGCTCAGGTGGAGGGCGTCGCGTACGTCGAGGAGGCGGCCGCGGGCCTCGGCGAGTCCCTCGCGCGGGGCGTCGGCGAGCCAGGAGGCGGCCACCGCGCGCAGGGCGGTGACGTCGCGCAGTCCGCCGCGCGCCTCCTTGAGGTCGGGTTCCAGGAGGTACTGCAGCTCGCCCTGGCGTTCGGCGCGTTCCTCGCACAGTTCCCGCAGGGCGGGCAGCCGCTTGGGGGCCTGGTTGCGCCAGTCGGCGAGCACGGTGGTGCGCAGGGCGGTGGTGAGGCCGAGGTCGCCGGCGACGTGCCGGGCGTCCAGCAGGCCGAGCTGGACCTTGAGGTCCTCACCGGCGGTCCTGCGGGCCTCCGCCGGGGTGCGGACGGAGTGGTCGAGGGCGAGGCCGAGGTCCCAGACCGGGTACCAGAGGCGGTCGGCGAGGGCGGACACGGCCTGGGGGGCGCTGCCGTCGTGCAGCAGGAGCAGGTCGAGGTCGCTGCGCGGGGAGAGCTCCGCGCGTCCGTAACCGCCGACGGCGACCAGGGAGATCCCGCGTGCTCCGGGGGCGCCGGCCGCGAAGAGGCCGGCGAGCCATTCGTCGGTGAGGCCGGCGAGGGCGGAACGGCGCGGCGGCCCGGACCGCGCCTTCTCGGTGAGAAGGCGCAGCCGGGCCGCCGCGTAGCCGTCGGGCCCCGAGTCCTCTGCCTGGTCGTGCGTGTCCGTACTCGTCACCCGGCGACTCCTGTTCCGTGGGGCTGCTGTCAGAGGGCGTCCGGGCCGCGTTCGCCGGTCCGCACCCGTACGGCGGTCTCGACGGGGATCGTCCAGACCTTGCCGTCGCCGATCTTGCCGGTGCGGGCCGCCTTGACCACGACGTCGACGAGCTGCTCGGCGTCGTCGTCCTCGACCAGGACCTCGATACGGACCTTGGGCACCAGGTCGACGGTGTACTCGGCACCGCGGTAGACCTCGGTGTGGCCGCGCTGGCGTCCGTAGCCGCTGGCCTCGGTGACGGTCAGACCGTGCACGCCGAAGGCCTGCAGGGCTTCCTTGATCTCGTCGAGCCGGTGCGGCTTCACGACGGCGGTGATGAGCTTCATGCGTCCACCTTCTTGGTCTCGGCCGGGGCGACGGGGGTGCCGGCTGCCGTGCGGGCCGCGCCGCCGCCGGCGCCGCTGAAGTCGTATGCGGTCTCGGCGTGCTCGGCCTGGTCGATGCCGGCGACCTCGTCGTCCTCGGAGACTCGCATACCGATGGTCTTGTGGAGGAGGAGGGCCAGGACCGCGGAGGCGATCAGGGAGTAGGCGAGGACACCGAAGACACCGGCGCACTGCTTCCAGAACTGGTCGAGGCCGCCGCCGTAGAAGAGGCCCTGGACCGTGGACTGGCCCTTGCCGGTGGCGAAGAATCCGATGAGCAGGGAGCCGATGACGCCGCCGACGAGGTGGACGCCGACCACGTCGAGGGAGTCGTCGTAGCCGAACTTGTACTTGAGGCCGACCGCCATGGCGCACAGGACACCGGCGATGATGCCGATCGCGATGGCGCCGAGCGGGGAGACCGCGCCGCCGGCCGGGGTGATGGCGACCAGGCCGGAGACGGCGCCGGAGGCCGCACCCAGCGTGGTGAACGCGCCGTGGCGGATCTTCTCGTAGGCGAGCCAGCCGACGACCGCGGCGCCGGTGGCGACCTGGGTGTTGACGAACATCAGCGCGCCGACGCCGTCGTCGTTGCCCAGCCACGAGCCGGCGTTGAATCCGAACCAGCCGAACCACAGCAGACCGGCGCCGAGCATGACCAGCGGGAGGCTGTGCGGACGCATCGGGTCCTTCTTGAATCCGATGCGCTTGCCGATGACGAGGATGACACCGAGGGCGGCCGCACCGGCGTTGATGTGGACCGCGGTACCACCGGCGAAGTCGATGACGCCGAGGTCGAACGCCCAGCCGCCCTCGCCCCACACCCAGTGCGCGACCGGGAAGTACACGACGGTGACCCACAGGGTGATGAACAGGGCCCAGGCGCTGAACTTCACACGGTCCGCGAGCGCGCCGCTGATCAGGGCGGGCGTGAGGATCGCGAACATCAGCTGGAAGGCGGCGAAGACGAACAGCGGGATGGTGGTGCTGCCCCACAGTTCCGTCAGGCCGATGTTGCTCAGGCCCACCCAGTCGGAGTTCCAGCCGACGAGGCTGCCCTTGTCGTCGCCGAACGCGACGGAGAATCCGTAGAGCACCCAGAGGATGGTGACGATGCCCAGGCTGATGAAGCTCATCATCAGCATGTTCAGCGTGCTCTTGACCCGGACCATGCCTCCGTAGAAGAAGGCCAGGCCGGGCGTCATGAGCATCACCAGAGCGGAACAGATGAGCATGAACCCTGTATTGGCGGCGGACAGCGTGGGCGCGTCTGCTGCCAGGGTGATGGCTTGTGCCATCGGCGTCTCCTCGTCGTTGGTACGGCCCCGTGCGGGCGAAGCCTTGAGCGGATTGAGGGGTGGGCCGGTTATGCGCCATGAAGATTGGCGCAGCGCCGTTTCGGTGGAAGCCCCTCGTTGTTTCGCCGCCGTGACGAAGGCACCCGACGTGTTACGGGTCGATGAACTGCCGGATCCGGGGCGCGCCGATCGTTATCGTGACGCAACCTTCGGTGTACGGCGGTGAGCCGGGGCCGGGGAGACACACGACCGGCCGCGGCCGGCCTTCCGAATGACTGGCATGGGGGAGCCGAGTCGGGCAGTTCGGGAGGGCCGGCCGCGGCCGGGGTCCAGGGGTGTTCCTGTGGTCAGACCGCTTCGGCGGTCTCCGGCAGCTCGATCGCGAGCCGCTCGGTGAGTTCGACGACGTCGGCGAGGTCTCCGAAGTCGCGTACGGCGGTGTCGACGGTCTTTCGGATACGAGTGTTGACGCGCTCGGAACGGACCTTCTTGGCGGCCTTGATGGCGTCGGTGGCCAGAACCGTGCTCTGCTCGGGCTCGCGCTGGAGCAGGTGGACGGTGGCCATGCCGATGAGGTTGAGGGCGTAGGAGCGCTGGTGCTCGCCGCCCTCCTGGCCGAAGAGTTCCACGGCCCGCTTCATCAGCGGCTCGGCGAGGGAGGCGTAGGTGGGGCTGCGGCCCGCTACGTAGGCGAGGTCGCGGAAGGAGTGGCTGTTCTCCGCGTACAGCTCGGCCTCGGAGAAGAAGCGGATCCAGTCCGGGTCGGGCTCGTCCCACTCGTCGGCCTCGGCGAAGGTGTCCTCGGCCATGCGGACGGCGCGCTTGCAGCGGCCGGGCTGCCCCATGTTGGCGTAGGCGCGGGCCTCCATCGCATACAGCATCGACTGGATGCGGGGGCTGGCGCAGTCCCGGCTGCCGTACTGCGCGAGGTGGATGAGCTCCAGCGCGTCCTCGGGGCGGCCGAGGTGGATCATCTGCCGGCCCATGTTGGACAGCACGTAGGAGCCGAGCGGCCGGTCCCCGGCCTCCTTGGCGGCGTGCAGGGCGAGCACGAAGTACTTCTGCGCGGTCGGCTGCAGCCCCACGTCGTACGACATCCAGCCCGCGAGCTCGGCCAGCTCGGCGGCGACCTTGAACAGCCGCTTGGTGGCGGCCTCCGGCTGGGGCTCCTGGAGGAGGTCGGTGACCTCGTGGAGCTGACCGACGACGGCTTTGCGGCGCAGTCCGCCGCCGCACTGGGCGTCCCACTGCCGGAACATCACGGTGGTCGTCTCCAGCAGGTCCAGTTCCGGCTTGGACAGCCGGCCGCGGGCCCGCGCCGAGGAGGGCGCGACGTCCGGCTCGGGCCTGGGGAGCGGGCTGGACGGAGAGGGGACGAGCCAGCGCTGCATGGGCTCGATGAGGGACGGACCCGCGGAAAGGGCCAGCGAGCTCCCGAGGAAGCCGCGCCGCGCCAGCATCAGGTCGCTGCGCGAGAACTCGCTGAGCAGGGCCACGGTCTGCGGGCCCGTCCAGGGAAGGTCGACACCGGTCGCGGCGGGTGCCGGGCGGGTGGTGCGCAGGCCCAGGTCCTCCACGGAGACGACGACACCGAAACGCTCGGAGAACAGCTCCGACAGGATTCTGGGGATCGGCTCGCGCGGGTTCTCCCCGTCCAGCCAGCGGCGCACGCGGGAGGTGTCGGTGGAGATGTGGTTGGCACCCAACTGCCTTGCTCTGCGGTTCACTTGGCGGGCGAGCTCCCCCTTGGACCAGCCGCTGCGGACGAACCACGAGGCGAGCATCTCGTTCGGACGCTTCTCCGCACCCGCAGTACTCGTCCCGCCACCGCCGTTGCCGCTCACTGGAACGCCCCCATCCCTGAAGACCACTTGTCGCTGAGTGCGCCAAGCCCTATCAGAATGCCGGTCCTTGGGGCCGCCCGTCCGGCGGTTGCCACCCTTAGAACGGAAAGCCGAGTTGCCTCCGGCATACCCACGAGTGCATGTGCCCCATCCAAGCCGTGCACACACAGTAACCCTATGATCACCGGCCTCACCATGGCGGAACCGTAATCGCCACCATTCGCCACCCCTTCGAATGAACGCACCGTCGCCGACCCGCGATTGACTTGACACAGGACAGACAAGAGTGGATGCAGCGATGCACTCAGGGGCGCGCAGCGGCCCCTCTCACCACCCCCGGGCACACCAAAGCGCTGGTTGGCGCGAGGCGCACCGGGAAGCCGAAAGCAGAGAGTCACACTCTGCGTTCGCTACGTAACCACCGGTAGGTCGGACCCGTTGGAGGGGGCATGGGCTTCACGATCGGTATCAGTCGGGGCATCCGTGACATCCGGTCCGGCTCGCGGCGCCGCGGCCGCTCCTCGGACGGCACGGTCGTGGCGGAGTACACCGGACTCTGGGGCTGGGACGTGGTGCCGGGCGTCCGCGCCGTCGCCGGGTCCTGCTCCTGCGGCCGCGGCAACTGCCGGGCGCCGGGCGCCCACCCCCTGGACCTGGCGCCGGTGATCCGCGCGGGCGCGCCGCTGGACGAGGTGACCGCGCGCTGGTCCGAGTTCCCGGGCGCCTCGCTGATGCTGCCGGTCGGGCGGGCGTTCGACGTGATCGAGGTGGCCGAACCCGCCGGGCGCCACGCCCTGGCCCGGCTGGAGCGCATGGGCCTGCCGGTCGGACCGGTCGCCGCCACCCCGGACGGGCGTGCCCAGTTCTTCGTCGCCCCGGGCGCCGCCGCGGCCTTGCCCGATCTGCTCTACCGCATGGGCTGGGACGATCCTGCCTCGCTCGACCTGCGCGGCCTCGGACGCGGTACGCACATCACGGCACCGCCCTCGGACCGCGGCGGCCTCGGACCGGTGCGCTGGCTGCGCTCCCCCGTCCTGGACCACGCCTCCCGGCCGCCCGAGGCCCGGCTGCTGCTCGGCACCCTGGCGTACGTGGCGCACCGGTCGGGCATGTAGCCCCTCCCCACACGGCTCCGACACGGCGAAGCGCCCGTCCCCCGACGGTCCGGGGGCGGGCGCTTTCGCGTTCCGTGGTCGGGAGCGGGGTGTCACTCCCCGAGGAGCGCGTCCACGAAGGCTCCCGGCTCGAACGGCGCGAGGTCGTCCGCGCCCTCGCCGAGCCCGATCAGCTTGACCGGGACGCCCAGCTCGCGCTGGACGGCGATGACGATGCCGCCCTTGGCCGTGCCGTCGAGCTTCGTGAGCACGATGCCGGTGATGTCGACGACCTCGGCGAAGACGCGGGCCTGCACCAGACCGTTCTGGCCGGTGGTGGCGTCGAGCACCAGCAGCACCTCGTCCAGCGGGGCCTGCTTCTCCACGACCCGCTTGACCTTGCCGAGCTCGTCCATGAGGCCCGTCTTGGTGTGCAGCCGGCCGGCGGTGTCGATGAGCACAGCGTCGGCGTCCATCTCCTTGCCCTCCTTGACCGCGTCGAACGCGACGGAGGCCGGGTCGCCGCCCTCGGGGCCGCGCACGATATGGGCGCCCACCCGCTCGCCCCAGGTCTGCAGCTGGTCGGCGGCGGCGGCACGGAAGGTGTCGGCGGCGCCCAGGACGACGGTGTTGCCGTCGGCGACCAGGACCCGGGCGAGCTTGCCGGTGGTGGTGGTCTTGCCGGTGCCGTTGACGCCGACCACCATCACGACGCCGGGGCCGCCGGCCTCGTTCTCGGTGTGCACGGTGCGGTCCATCTGCGGACCGACCAGGGTGACCAGCTCCTCGCGGAGCAGCCCGCGCAGCTCCTCGGGGGTGCGGGTGCCCAGCACCTTGACCCGCTCGCGCAGCCGGTCGACCAGCTCCTGGGTGGGCTGGACGCCCACGTCGGCGGTGAGCAGGGTGTCCTCGATCTCCTCCCAGGTGTCCTCGTCCAGGTGCTCGCGGGACAGCAGGGTGAGCAGACCCTTGCCCAAGGCGTTCTGGGAGCGGGAGAGACGGGCCCGCAGCCGGACCAGCCGGCCGGCGGTGGGCTCCGGGATCTCGATCTCGGGAGCCCCGGCGGCGGGCGGTTCCTCGATGACGACGGGACCGGCGCCCGCCGGAAGATCAACCTCCTCGATGGTGCGCCGCGGTTCCTCCGCGGCGTCTCGGCCTCTTCGCCGACGTGCGGGTCGGCGGGGCGGTGATGTCGGGCGCTGCGGGCGGCGGCGGGGGCAGCGGCTTCTTGCGCCGGCTCCCGACGATGAGCCCGCCGAGCGTGCCGAGCACGACCACGGCGATGACTACAGCAAGGATGACGATGTCCATAACCCGTCCAGTATCAGCCATGCGCCCCCCGCCACCCCCGCACCCGACGCGCGCCCCCGCAGGGCCACGGGCAACCGCGCGCCCACCCACAGCCGACAGCACCCTGTCCACTCCGGAGCAACCACCCCCCAGGGGCGCGGGGAACTGCGCGATCAACCCCCACCCACCCGCACGGCCCCACGAACGCACCACCGCCCCAGCTCGGACAAAACCGAGCCAGGGCGGCGGACAAGCTCACACGAGGAGCCGGACAGCAGGGAGGAAGCCCGACCCCCCGGGTCACAGGGGAGGAGAGGGGCGTCAGCCCATCTCCTCCAACCGCTTCCCCTTCGTCTCCTTCACGAACTTCAGCACGAACGGAATCGAGAGCGCCGCGAACACCGTGTAGATCACGTACGTGACGGACAGGTTCCAGTCCGCCAGCGACGGGAAGCTCGCGGTGATGGCCCAGTTCGCGATCCACTGCGCGGCCGCGGCGACACCGAGGGCGGCGGCACGGATCCGGTTCGGGAACATCTCGCCGAGCATGACCCACACGACCACACCCCACGACAGGGCGAAGAAGAGGACGAAGACGTGGGCGGCGATCAGGGCCACCCAGCCCTGCGTGGCGGGCAGCTGGCCATCGACGAGGTCCGAGGAGAACGCCCAGGCTTCCAGCGCCAGACCGATCACCATGCCGACCGAGCCGATGATGGCGAGCGGCCGGCGGCCGATGCGGTCGACGAAGATCATCGCGATCACCGTGCCGACGATGTTGATGATCGAGGTGGTGAACGAGTAGAAGAACGAGTCCGAGGGGTCGACGCCGACCGACTGCCACAGCGTGGCCGAGTAGTAGAAGGCGACGTTGATGCCGACGAACTGCTGGAACACCGACAGGCCGATGCCGACCCAGACGATCGGCTTGAAGAAGAAGCTGCCGCCGAGCAGGTCCTTGAAGCTGGACTTCTCCTCGCGGTGCATGCCGGTCTCGATCTCGGTGACGCGGGCGTCGAGATCGATCTCGCCGCCCTCGACCTCGGAGAGGATCTGCTTGGCACGCTCGTGCTTGCCGACGGAGATCAGGTAGCGCGGGGACTCGGGGATGGCGAAGGACAGCAGGCCGTAGAGGACGGCGGGGATCACCATGACGCCGAGCATGACCTGCCAGGCCTCCAGACCCATCAGCTCACCGCGCTGGTCCCCGTCGGCCGCGTTCAGGATGCCCCAGTTGACGAGCTGGGAGACGGCGATGCCGACGACGATCGCGGCCTGCTGGAAGGAGCCGAGACGGCCGCGGTAGGCGGGCGGGGCGACCTCGGCGATGTAGGCCGGGCCGATGACGGAGGCCATGCCGATGGCGAAGCCGCCGACGACCCGCCAGAAGGCGAGGTCCCACAGCGCGAAGGGCAGCGCGGAGCCGACGGCGCTGACGGTGAACAGGACCGCTGCGATCTGCATGCACCGGATGCGTCCGATGCGGTCGGCTATCCGGCCGGCGGTGGCGGCTCCGATCGCACAGCCGATCAGCGCGATGGCGATGACCTGGGCGAGTGCGGCGGAGCCGATGTCGTAGCGGTCGCGGACGGCCTCGACGGCGCCGTTGATCACGGAGCTGTCGTAGCCGAAGAGGAAGCCGCCCATGGCGGCGGCCGCGGCGATGAAGATGACGTGCCCGAGATGTTCGGGGTGAGCCGTCCGGGCTCCTGTCGTGTGTGCCTGCGCGGTGCTGGTCACGTGTACTCCTCGGGCCACCGGCAACGTCGCCGGGTGGGGGTCAGCCCTTCAAGGTTCCAGCCATAGGCACCTGAAGGTAAAAACAACATTGCAGAGACTATGTCTTCAACTATTGAAGTCAAGAGGTGCGCAACTGTGAGCTTCGAGACGCGGGAGCCCGTGATAACCCCAGAAGGTGTTCACATATTGAAGAAGTTGCGCCGCTTCAGCGGAGACGCTGGCTGATGACCTTCGACACGCCGTCGCCCTGCATGGAGACGCCGTAGAGCGCGTCGGCGACCTCCATGGTGCGCTTCTGGTGCGTGATCACGATCAGCTGGGAGGCTTCCTGGAGCTCCTGCATGATCCGGATCAGCCGCTGGAGGTTGGTGTCGTCGAGCGCGGCCTCGACCTCGTCCATCACGTAGAACGGGCTGGGGCGGGCCTTGAAGATCGACACGAGCAGCGCCACGGCGGTCAGGGAGCGTTCGCCGCCCGACAGCAGCGACAGCCGCTTGACCTTCTTGCCGGGCGGACGCGCCTCGACGTCCACGCCCGTGGTGAGCATGTTGTCGGAGTCGGTCAGCACCAGGCGTCCCTCCCCGCCCGGGAAGAGCCGGGAGAAGACGCCTTCGAACTCCCGGGCGGTGTCCCGGTAGGCCTCGGTGAAGACCTGCTCGACGCGTTCGTCGACCTCCTTGACGACCTGGAGCAGGTCCGCGCGGGTCTTCTTCAGGTCCTCCAGCTGCTCGCTGAGGAACTGATGGCGTTCCTCCAGCGCCGCGAACTCCTCCAGGGCGAGCGGGTTGACCTTGCCGAGCTGCTGGTAGGCACGCTCGGCCGCCTTCAGGCGCTTCTCCTGCTCGGCCCGTACGAAGGGACGGGGCCTGTTGCGCGGGTGCTCCGGGTCCTCCGGCAGCTGCTCGCCCTCGGCGGGGGGCGAGGGCGGCACCGGCTGGTGCGGCCCGTACTCCGCCACCAGCCCGGCCGGTTCGACACCCAGTTCCTCCAGCGCCTTCGCCTCCAGCTGCTCCATCCGCAGCCGCTTCTCCGCTCCTAGTACCTCGCCTCGGTGAACCGAATCCGTCAACTTGTCAAGTTCCGCCTTGAGATCGCGTCCCTCGGTACGGGCGCGGGCGAGTTCCTCCTCACGGCGGGCCTTGGCGGCCTCGGCCGCGGTGCGCTCCTCGGCGGCGCGGGCCAGGGACACCTCGACGTGCGCCAGCAACTGGCGGGCGCCCGCGGCGACGGCGCCGGCCACCTCCGCCTCGTGGCGCAGCCGGGCCCTGCGCTGTTCCGCACGCGCGCGCGCCTCGCGTTCCGCGCGGGCGGCCCGGTCCAGGGAGTCGGCCCGTCCGGCCAGCCCCTTCACCCGCTCCTCGTGCGTACGGACCTGGAGCCGGGCCTCCATCTCGGTCTGGCGGGCGTTGGCCCCGTCCGCGGCGAGCCGGTCGCGTACGGAGGTGTCGGGCTCCTCCTCGTACGGCATCTCCTCGGCGGTCTCGAGCCGCTCGGCGAGTTCCTCCACGTCGGCGAGCGCCTTGTCCAGGGCCTCCTGCGCCCGGGCGGCCGCGGCACCGGCCCGCTCGGCCTCGCCTGCGGCGCCCCGGGCCTGGCCGGCGAGCCGCCCCAGTTGCTGGGCGACGGTGGACTTCTCCCGGTCGGCGGCCCGCCGCCGCTCCCCCAGCTCCTCGACGAGGGCCGCGCTCTCGCGGCGCCGGTGGGCCGCCGCCTCCTGTGCCCCGGCCAGCTCCTCGCAGCGCACCGCGAGCTCCTCCAGCTCGGCGGCGGCCTCGTCGACAGACGCCTGCACCTCCAGCAGGCTGGGGGCGCCGGCCGAACCGCCCTGCGCGAAGTGGGCGCCGAGCAGGTCTCCCTCGGCGGTGACGGCGGTGAGGTCGGGGCGGGCGTAGACGAGCTCCTCGGCGTCCTCGAGGGTGGCGACGACGACGATGCCGCGCAGGAGCCGTCGCACGGCCGGCATGAGGTCGTCGGGACCGCTGACGAGGCACGACGCGGGGAGGAGGGTGGGCGCTTCGGCGTGGGGGGTTGCGGAGGGAGCGGCGGGTGCGGGTGCGTCGCGGCTGGGCACGTCGCTCCCCGCGCCCCAGGAGGCGCTCGCCCCGGCCGTGTCGGCTGCGGCGGGCTCTTCCGGAAGGGACGGACCGGTCAGGAGGAGGGCGGCCCGTCCCGCGTCCTGCTTGCGCAGGAGACGGATGGCGTCGGCCGCCGCGGCCGGGGTGGTGACCGCCAGGGCGTCCGCGGCCGCGCCGAACGCGGCGGCGAGGGCGACCTCGTGGCCGGGAGACACGGTCAGCAGCTCCGCGGCCGGTCCGAGCAGTCCGTGCAGCCGGTCCTTCGCCTCCAGCAGCGCCCCGCTGCCGTCCTTGCGGCGCAGGCCGAGCGCCAGCGCCTCGTGACGTGCCTGGGTCGCGGCACGTTTCCTCTCCGCGGCGGTGGCCGCCTCGCGGGCGGCGGTGAGGGCGGCCTCCGCCTCGGCGAGCCGGCGCCTGGCCTCCTCGTGCCGCCCGGCGAGTTCGGCGTCCCCCGCGTCGAGGCCGTCGACCTCCGCCTGGAGGGTCTCGTACTCCTCCTGGGCGGCGACGGCCCGCTGCTTGGCCTCGTCCCGCGCGGCGGCCAGCCGCTCGATCTCGGCCTGGGCGGCGGCGGCCCGCGAACGGGCGGCGCCCACCTGTCCCTTGAGCCGGGCGAGCCCTTCGCGCCGGTCGGCGATGGCGCGGGCTGCGTCCTTCAGGCGCCGTTCCTCCTGCGCCAGTTCGCGCTCCAGTTCGGCGCGGTGGGCGACCGTGTCCTCCAGGGCGCGTTCGGCGGCCTCCAGGGCGGCCTCCAGTTCGGCCTCCTGCTCGCGGATGCGGGCGGCCTCGCGCTCCATGTCCTCGGGGTCCCGGCCGCGCCGTTCCTCGGGTGGCGCGGACGTGGCGCTCTTCACGCGCGCGTCGGCGAGGGAGATGGTGCCGCGCACCCGTTCGGCGAGCTGGGAGAGCTCGTACCAGGTCTGCTGGGCGTTCCGCAGCCGCGGGGTGAGCCGGCGTACCTCGTCCTCCAGGAGGGCCTCACGCTGGAGGGCCTTCCTCAGGTCGGCCTCGGCAGCCTCCTTGCGCTCCTTGAGGGCGGCCTCGTCGGCGATCTCGGCCTGGAGAGCCTCACGCAGCTTCACGAGGTCGTCGGCGAGGAGGCGCAGGCGCGCGTCGCGCAGGTCGGCCTGGATGACGGCGGCCCGGCGGGCGACGGCGGCCTGCCGGCCGAGGGGCTTGAGCTGCCGGCGGAGCTCGTCGGTGAGGTCCTGCACGCGCGCGAGGTTGGCCTGCATCGCGTCCAGCTTGCGCAGCGCCTTCTCCTTGCGCTTGCGGTGCTTGAGGACGCCGGCCGCCTCCTCGATGAAGGCGCGGCGGCCCATGGGGTCGGCGTGCAGGACGGAGTCGAGCTGGCCCTGGCCGACGATGACGTGCATCTCACGGCCGATACCGGAGTCGGAGAGCAGTTCCTGGATGTCCAGCAGACGGCAGGTGTCGCCGTTGATCTGGTACTCGCTGCCGCCGTTGCGGAACATGATCCGCGTGATCGTGACCTCGGCGTACTCGATGGGGAGGGCGCCGTCGGAGTTGTCGATGGTCAGCGACACCTCGGCGCGGCCCAGCGGCGGGCGGCCGGTGGTGCCGGCGAAGATGACGTCCTCCATCTTGCCGCCGCGCAGCGACTTGGCGCCCTGCTCGCCCATGACCCAGCTGAGCGCGTCCACCACGTTGGACTTGCCCGAGCCGTTCGGACCGACGACGCAGGTGATCCCCGGCTCGAAGCGGAGCGTGGTCGCGGAGGCGAACGACTTGAAGCCGCGGAGGGTCAGGGCCTTGAGGTGCACGCCGTCGGACTCTACCCGCCGGGCATGTCTCACTCCATGAGCGCACGGTTTCGCGGGTGAACGCGCAGGGCATGCCAGACGTTAAGACGGTGAAAGGGTGCGCGGGACAGAGACTTCGCCGCGCGGGGGTCGCGGAGTTTCTCGCGGTGGTGCACGGCGCGTGCGGTGCAGGTGTCCGGGACGCGAAGGAGAAAGAAAGAAGGGACGCCGGAGCGTCCCTTGCAGTTCTGACTGCGTGGCGGTGGTGACGGGCAAGCCCGACCACTGCGCTGCTGTTCGTGGAGCGATGCAGTGATCAGGTGAGCGCAGGCTCCGCCTGGTGTGCGTCAACGCTCTCCGTGATCCTGTCGTGAGAAGCGGCAGCCTTCAGGGCGTCCTTCTCGGCCTGGATCCGTACGAGCTCGGATTCCAGGTCCTGGACGCGCTGCTGGAGCCGTCGCATCTCGGCGAGGAGTCGCGGGTCGGAGCCGCCGACGTAACCGAGAAGCGCCTTTGCCATGATGGATGGTCCTCCACAATGAGTGACCGACCGATGCGGTGTGGGTCGTGAGGGATGAGCACCCGCGATGCTTGGCAGGCCTGGAGTTGTACTGCCGTTCAGCCATGCCAAACAGCTAAGGTGCGCGGGGCTTTCAGCGTCTCACCAAAAAGTTTGAGGGTCAACACGATCACGCCCCGTATTGGCGGACAACCGGGTGCGCACGGCCGGGAAGCGGCGGCGTCGCGATCCTCACGGGTCCTCGGGACGTGGCGATCATCTTGGCGGGCGACGCACGCGGTGGCAAGCCGTTCTCCTCAATCACCAGGAGTTTTTCCCCGCTGACGGCGCGCGACGGCGGCCGTGGGGTACGCGTGCCGACCGGCCGGGCGGGGCCCGTCAGCGGATCGCGAAGCCGTCGTAGCCGCCGCGAGGTGTGTCCCAGATCTCGGTCACTCCGTCCACCCGCCCGGGCGTGTCGCCGGCCTGGAGCCACTCCAGCAGACCTTCGCAGTGTGCGCGGGGACCCTCCGCCACCACCTGCACCCTGCCGTCACCCAGATTGAGGGCGAAGCCCCGCAGGCCGCCGATCTCCAGCGCCTTGGCCCGGGTGAACCAGCGGAAGCCCACGCCCTGGACATGTCCCCTGACCCAGGCGACCAGTCGCACATCCTCGCTCATGCCTGCAACCTAACCGGACAAAGTCACACCGGGCACTCCACCCCCTGGTGTCATGCGGTAGCGTCCCCACCCATGAATCTCATATGAAACTCACTCCTTCGTGTGAGTTTCGTGATCATTGAGTTTCGGGCTGGTCGCGAGACGAGTCGACCGCAAGGACGAGGAAGGCCACGACATGGGACGCCACCGACGCTCCGACGCCGGCCGCGCCGCCACGAGCCGCGACGCCGGGGTCACTCACCACGACGGCTTCTTCGGTGAAGGCCAGGACCCGCTGGGCGCCGGAACCGACGGCCCGCCCACCATGGGCACCGCGCCGTACCTGAACCCCGAGGCCTACGCGGAGACGTACGCCCGCAGCGAGGCGTACCTGTACGCGACGGGTGCCGCTGCCCCGGCGCCCGCGCCCGCACCGGAACACCGACCCGGTCCCGCCGCGTACGCCTACGCCGGTGAGACCGCCGGTCACCCCCCGGTGGGCGGCGCCTTCCCCGGCCCCCGCACCGCCGAGTACGACTTCGCGGCCCACTCGTTCGCCGCCGACCCGCTCCCGGACCATGACGTGACCCCGCGCCACCGGCCGGTCCGTACCGCCCGGACGTCCTCCGTCGGCGCCGACGACCGGCCCGGCAGCGGGCACCGGCGCAAGAAGAAGAAGGCCGCGACGCCGGTCCGCACCGGTCTGCTGGGCGTGTCCGCCGCGGTGGCGCTCGGTACGGTCGCGGTGGCCACCGGCGCGGTGCCCGGACTGGAGAACTACAAGCTCGGCGGCGACCGCGCCTCCAGCGACGAGGTCCAGGCCGGCGGCGGCGTGGCGACCAACCTGCCGACCGGGCAGGGCGGCACGTCCGGATCCGCCGAGACACCCAGCCGGGACGCCGGTACCCCGGCGAGCCGCGACGGCGGGCGTTCCGTGTCCCCGAAGCCCTCCACGTCGGCGCCGTCCGCCTCGAACGCGCCGACCAAGGCTCCGGAGAAGGCCCCGGAGAAGACGGAGTCCGCGGAGGCGCCGGAGAAGACCGAGGCGGAGGCGCCGGCCCGCAAGGCGACGCCGGAGCCCGAACGGAAGGCCGGCAACCAGGGCAAGGGCCCGGTCTCGGCCGAGGTCGCCGCCGGCGCGGAGGTGCTGCGGCTGGTCAACGCGGAGCGGGCCAAAGTGGGCTGCAGTCCGGTCACCGCGGACAGCGCGCTGGCCGCACTGGCCACCGCCTTCAGCGACGACATGGCCGGCCGCGGCTTCTTCGACCACACGGACCCCGACGGCGACACCCCGTGGGACCGGGCCCAGGCGGCCGGCATAGCCAACCTCGGCGGCGAGAACATAGCCCGGGGCCAGGCGGACGCCGAGGCGGTCATGGAAGCCTGGATGAACAGCCCCGGCCACAAGGCGAACATCCTGAACTGCGACTTCAAGACCCTGGGCGTAGGCGTCCACATGGGCCCGGGCGGCCCTTGGTGGACCCAGAACTTCGGGTATTGAGCAGCAGGGCAGACCGGAGGGGCTGGGCGCTCACCCATGGTTAGCGCAACCCTTCGGTAAGCGCTGGTCTGAAGTACGCTGGCTTCATGACGACCGTGCAGTCGGCCCCTGAGGACCGGGACCTTCCCTTCAACGTGTTCGCCAAGTCCTGCCCCTCCCGCGTCACGCTGGAGCATGTGACCGGGCGCTGGGGGGCGCTGACCCTGGGCGCGCTGTACGAGGGCTCGCTGCGGTTCAACGAGCTGCGGCGGCGGGTCGACGGCGTCAGCGAGAAGATGCTGTCGCAGACCCTGCACGCGCTGGAGCGCGACGGCCTGGTGCACCGCGAGGCCCAGCTGACCAACCCGCCCCGGGTGGACTACGAGCTGACCCCGCTCGGCCGTGAGGTGGCCGAGCACCTGCTGGCCCTCATCCACCTCCTGGAGGACCGCATGGACACCGTCCTCGAGGCCCGTGAGCGCTACGACACGGCGCGCGGCGCCCGCTGACACCTCGGGCAGAAGTAGCTGGAGCGGTTCATCCACGCCCGCCGGCGCACCGGAGTCCCGCAGCGGCGGCAGGGCAGACCCTCACGGCCGTACGCGTCCAGGGACCGGTCGAAGTAGCCGGACTCCCCGTTGACGTTGACGTAGAGGCTGTCGAAGCTGGTGCCGCCGGCGACGAGGGCCGCGTTCATCACGTCCCGCACATGGCCCAGCAGCAGCAGGGTCCGCGGGCGGGTGAAGCCCGCCGTCGGGCGCTCGTAGTGGATGCGGGCCCGCCACAGCGCCTCGTCGGCGTAGATGTTGCCGACGCCGCTGATCAGCGACTGGTCGAGCAGCGCCCGCTTGATGGTGGTCCGCTTTCGGCGCAGGGCCTGGTGGAAGGCCTCCTCGTCGAACAGCGGGTCGAGCGGGTCGCGGGCGATGTGCGCGATGACGTCGGGCAGTCCGTCGGGGGTGTTGTCGTGCAGCGACAGACCGCCGAAGGTGCGCTGGTCGACGAAGCGCAGCTCGGTGTCCCCGGCCGGGCCGGCGTCCGGTGACTGCGGCTCGGTGAAGCGGACGCGGATCCGCAGGTGCTTCTCGTCCGGCGCCGCGTGCGGCTGCATCAGCAGCTGGCCGCTCATGCCGAGGTGGGCCAGCACCGACTGGTCGGTGTCCTCCAGCGGCAGCCACAGGTACTTGCCGCGGCGGCGCGGGACACCGATGCGGTGGCCCTTCAGCCGGTGGACGAAGTCGTCGGCACCGGCGAGGTGACGGCGCACCGCGCGCGGGTGCAGGACCTCGGCGTCGGCGACGGACCGGTGGGCGACCCACCGCTCGAGACCGCGTCGTACGACCTCGACCTCGGGCAGCTCGGGCATGGCGTCCCCTCCCAGGACCGGTGGAACGTGCGCCGAGCGCCCGCCCCGGGTGCGGGGACGGGCGCTCGGGTCGCGCGCGTACTACGTCAGGCGGAGGCCGACGGGGCGTCGGCGCTCCTGCCGGAGGCTTCGGCCTCGGCGGCCTGGACGACCTGTTCGGCCTCCTGAGCCGCCTTGGCCCGCTCGTCCGCCGCGGCCCGGATGGACCGCCAGGCGGACTCGGCGGCCTGCTGCTCCGCCTCCTTCTTGCTGCGGCCGGTGCCGGTGCCGTACGAGACGCCTCCGACGCGGGCGGCAGCAGTGAAGGTCTTCTCATGGTCGGGGCCGGTCTCCGTGACCAGGTACTCGGGAACACCGAGCCCCTCGGTCGCGGTGAGCTCCTGGAGACTGGTCTTCCAGTCCAGGCCGGCTCCCAGGTTCGAAGACTTCTCGATCAGCGGGTCGAACAGGCGGTGCACCAGCTCCGCCGCCGATTCCAGGCCCTGGTCGAGATAGACAGCACCGATCACCGCTTCCAGGGTGTCGGCGAGGATGGACGCCTTGTCCCGGCCGCCCGTTCCCTCTTCACCACGGCCCAGCCGGATGAAGGAGCCGAGGTCGAGCCCGCGGCCCACCTCCGCCAGCGCACGCGAGTTGACCACCGCGGCCCGCAGCTTGGCCAGCTGGCCTTCGGGCAGGTCGGGGTGGGTGCGGTACAGCGTGTCGGTGACGACGAGGCCGAGCACGGAGTCCCCGAGGAACTCCAGCCGCTCGTTCGTCGGCAGACCGCCGTTCTCGTACGCGTAGGAACGATGGGTCAGCGCACGCACCAGAAGGGCGGACTCGACCTTGTAGCCGAGCCGCCCTTCCAGAAGCGTGTGGGACGAGGCCTGGTTGTCCGCAGAGTTTTTCTTCGGCGTGGACACAGTGCCTCTCACCAGCCGCTCAGACCTCGAGGACCTGGCGCTTGTTGTAAGTGCCGCAAGACGGGCACGCGATGTGCTGCTGCTTGGGCTCGTGGCAGCGCTCGCACGCAACCAGGGTGGGGACCGCAGCCTTCCACTGCGACCGGCGGTGGCGCGTGTTGCTGCGCGACATCTTCCGCTTCGGAACAGCCACGGCTACTTCTCCTGCTTCTCGTCGACGCCTGCGTCGGCGCCGCTCATCTCGTCCTTCTCGCCGTCCTTCATGGTGCCGGCGAGTCCCTGCAATGCCGCCCAACGGATGTCGACGGCGTCGTGGTGGTGGTCCGGGTCGTCCGCCAGCCGTGCTCCGCACTCGGAGCACAGACCCGGGCAGTCTTCCTGGCACACCGGCTGCATCGGCAGTGCGAGCACCACCGCATCACGCAGCACCGGCTCGAGGTCGAACAAGCCGTCCTCGAGGAAGAGCCTGTCCTCGTCGTCCTCGGCGTCGTCGCCCGGTTCCGCGGTCACGCGGCCCCGGTCGTCGGCGTCAGGGTACGAGAACATCTCCTGGTAGTCCGCTTCGAGCTCCAGCTCGACCGGCTCCAGACACCTTACGCACTCCCCCGTGGCCCTGGCACGGGCGGTGCCTGTGACGAGCACACCTTCCATGACCGACTCGAGCCGCAGTTCGAGCTCCACCGGGGCGCCTTCCGGCACTCCGACGACTCCCTGGATCCCGAGATCCTTCGGAGCGTCGACCGTACGGGTCAGGCGCTGCAGCGCACCGGGCCGCCTCCCCAGCTCGTGCGTGTCGAACACGAGGGGGTTGCGGTGGTCGAGGCGGGCGTTCAGAGCCATTCCTGCTTTCGATCTTCGAGCTCGGGGGGTCGCTGCCGTTCGGTGCTTCCCGGGCAGCGTGGATCGCGGTCATACGCGCGACCGAAGAGCCAGGATACTGGACCTTCCGCTCTCGTCCCAATCCGGGCCTACAGGCCCCGCTCGCGCTGGTACGCCTCGAGCTGTTCGGGCGTGATCATGCCGGTGTCGAAGAGGCTCGTCTCGTCCAGCGTGTAGCCCTGCTGCGCGTGCTGCCCGTGCTGGGCCTGCGCCTGCTGGGCGGCCTGGGCGTGGTCGTAGGGCTGCTGGGAGCCGTCGTAGCCCTGGTAGGCGGCGTACGGGTCGGCCTGGGCGTAGCCGGCGGCGGTCTGCGCGTACGGGTCCTGGGCGCCGCCGTACTGCTGCTGGTAGCCCGCGTAGGGGTCCGGCTGCTGCTGGTAGCCGTAGGCGGGCTCGGGCTGGGCGTACGGCTGGGTCTGCGGCTGCGGCGGCTGCTGCTGCGGCTCGGGCTGCCTGGCCGGGGCGTCCTGCTCGGCCAGCGCGGCCAGGTCGGCGAGGTAGTCGGCGTCGCTGGAGTGGTGGACGGTCGTGGTGTCGTCGGCGAGCGCGCCCAGGTCGTCGGTGGCGATCCGGCCGTGCAGCTTCTGCCGGCCCCGGCCGACGGCCTCCAGGGTCTTGGCGAGCACCGCCTCGAACGCGCCGAGCTTGACGTCGACGTACTCGTCGGCGGTGCGGCGCAGGGTCTCGGGGTCGTGGCTGCGCTCGGGGGCGTCCTCGTCCTCGTAGCCCTGCTCGTCGAGGCCGGGGCCGGTGCCGAGCAGCTTCTCGCGGCCGCGGCCGACGGAGCCGAGCGTCTTGGTGAGGACGACCTCGAAGTTGGCGAGCTTGGAGTCGACGTAGTCGTCGGCCTCCGCGCGGATCTCCTCGGCCTCCTTGTGGGCCTCGGCGAGGATCCGGTCGGCCTCGGCCTGGGAGCGGCGGGCGACCTCGGTGTCGGCGACCAGCGTGCCACGCTGGGCGTGCGCCTCGGAGATGATCCGCTCGGCCTCCTGGCGGGCCTGCTCGACCATCTGCGCCTGGCCGCCGATCAACTCCTCCGCCTGCGCCAGGGAGTCGGGCAGCGCCGCGCGTACCTCGTCGAGCATGGCGAGCAGTTCGGCGCGGTTGACCACGCACGACGCCGACATGGGCATCGACCGGGCACTGGAGACCGAGGCGACGATCTCGTCGAGCTTCTTCTGCACGTCCACCGTGTGCTCGCCACTCTCTACAGCTGTGTTGGAGACGGACGGGACGACTGTACGGCCACGGGGCGTCCGGTGGACACCGGACGGCCCCACCCGCGGCGCACCGGCCGGGTCAGTCCTGCCGCAGGCGTTCGGTGAGCCGCGCCAGGACCTCGGCCGGCACCAGGTGGGAGACGTCCCCGCCCCAGGCGGCGACCTCCTTGACGAGCGAGGAGGACAGGAAGCTGTAGGTGGGGTTGGTCGGGACGAAGAGGGTCTCCACGCCCGAAAGGCCGTTGTTCATCTGGGCCATCTGCAGTTCGTAGTCGAAGTCGCTCACCGCGCGCAGGCCCTTGACGATGGCGGGGATGTCGCGCTGCTTGCAGAAGTCGACGAGCAGGCCGTGGAACGCCTCGACCCTGACGTTGCCGTACTCGGCGGTGACGGTGCGGATCAGGTCGATCCGCTCCTCGATCTCGAACAGGCCCTTCTTGGACTTGTTGATCATCACCGCGACGTAGACCTCGTCGTACAGCCGGGAGGCCCGGGCGATGATGTCGAGGTGTCCGTTGGTGATCGGGTCGAACGACCCGGGACATACGGCGCGGCGCACTGGTGATCCCTCGCTCTCCGGTCCGGTCATCGTGCGTCTTCGCACGTAGAGGCGGCGCGACCGTACCAAAACGTTCCCTCGCCGTAACGACGGGCCCTGATCCCCTCGAAGCCCGGCGGCCACGCGAATTCTCCGCCTCTGGTGCTGCGCTCCACGGTGACGAGGGCGTCGTCGACGAGCCACCCCTCGGTGCGGAGTGTGAGCAGGATCTCGCGGAGATCGTCGTCGGAGACGGCGTAGGGCGGGTCGAGGAAGACGATGTCGTACGGCTGCTCCGGGGGCGCGGTACGGACGATCTGTTCCGCTTTGCCGGTCCTCACCTCGGCGCCGGGGAGCCCGAGCGACTTCACGTTCTCCCGGACGGTGCGCGCCGCGCGGGCGTCGGCCTCGACGAGCAGGACGTGTCCGGCGCCGCGTGACAGGGCCTCCAGGCCGACGGCGCCGGAGCCGGCGTACAGGTCGAGGACGCGTTCCCCGTCGAGCGGGCCGCCGAGCAGCGACTGCCAGGTGGAGAAGAGGCCTTCGCGCGCCCGGTCGGAGGTGGGGCGGGTGCCCTGCCCCGGCGGGACGGCCAGGCGGCGTCCGCCGGCCGCGCCGGCGATCACGCGAGTCATGTCCTCGGTCCTTGTCCGTGAGTACGGGTCGGTGTGTACGGGCCGGTGGCCGCGTCCCAGTCTGTCAGCCCTTCTCCAGGTACTGCTCCCGCTCCTCGTCCAGCAGCGCGTCCAGAGCCGTGCGCAGCGCGGGCAGGCGCTCCAGGTCCGGGTCGGCGGCGACGATCCGGGTGGCCTCCTCGCGGGCCTCGGCGATGACCTCCTCGTCGTCGATGACGGCGAGCATGCGCAGGCTGGACCGGGTGCCGGACTGGGCCTGGCCCAGCACGTCGCCCTCGCGGCGCTGTTCGAGGTCGATGCGGGAGAGCTCGAAGCCGTCGAGGGTGGAGGCGACGGCGTTCAGCCGCTGGCGGGCGGCGCTCGCCTCGGGCATCTCGCTGACCAGCAGGCACAGGCCGGGGGCCGAGCCGCGGCCGACACGACCGCGCAGCTGGTGCAGCTGGGAGACGCCGAAACGGTCGGCGTCCATGATCACCATCACGGTGGCGTTCGGCACGTTGACGCCGACCTCGATGACGGTGGTGGCCACCAGCACGTCGGCCTCGCCCGCGGCGAACCGGCGCATCACGGCGTCCTTGTCGTCGGGCTGCATCCTGCCGTGCAGGACCTCGACGCGCAGTCCGGCCAGCGGGCCCCGCGCGAGCTGCTCCGCGATGTCCAGGACGGCGAGCGGGGGCCGCTTCTCGGCCTCGTCCTCCGGTGCCTTCTTCTTCGCCTTGGCGCCGTCCTCCTCGTCGCCGATGCGGGGGCAGACCACGTAGGCCTGGTGGCCCTTCTCCACCTCCTCGCGTACCCGCTCCCACGCGCGGGCGAGGAAGTGCGGTTTGTCGGCCGCCGGGACGACATGGCTGGCGATGGGGGAACGCCCGGCCGGGAGCTGGTCCAGGACGGAGGTCTCCAGATCGCCGAAGACGGTCATGGCGACCGTGCGCGGGATGGGGGTGGCGGTCATGACGAGCAGGTGCGGCGGCTGCTTGCCCTTGCCGCGCAGGGCGTCGCGCTGCTCGACGCCGAAGCGGTGCTGCTCGTCGACGACCACCAGTCCGAGGTCGTGGAACTGCACCTTGTCCTCGATCAGCGCGTGCGTGCCGATGACGACGCCGGCCTCGCCGGTGGCCAGGTCGAGCAGGGCGTGGCGGCGGGCGGCGGCCCCCATGGAGCCGGTGAGCAGGACCACCTTGGTGGCGTTCTCCGCGCCGCCGAGCGTGCCGCCCTCGGCCAGCTCCCCCATCATCTCGGTGACCGAACGGTGGTGCTGCTGGGCGAGCACCTCGGTGGGCGCGAGCATCGCCGCCTGGCCGCCGGCGTCGACGACGGCGAGCATGGCGCGCAGGGCGACCAGGGTCTTGCCGGAGCCGACCTCGCCCTGGAGCAGGCGGTGCATGGGGTGTTCGGTGGCGAGGCCGGCGAAGATCTCCTCGGAGACCTTGCGCTGGCCCTCGGTGAGGGTGAAGGGGAGCCGGTCGTCGAAGGCGGCGAGGATCCCGTCCGGCCGTGGGCGGCGGGGCACGGCGGGGAGCTGGGCGTCGGCGTACCGGCGGCGGGCGAGGGCGACCTGGAGGACGAACGCCTCGTCCCACTTGAGACGGGCGCGGGCGTCCTCGATGTCGGCCTTGGTGTGCGGCCGGTGGATCTTCAGCAGCGCCTCGGGCAGCGGGACCAGGCCGCGGCCCTCGCGCAGCGGCTCGGGCAGGGGGTCGGCCGCCTCCTGGGCGCTGGGCAGCACCGTCTGCAGCGCCTTGCCGATCTTCCAGGACTCCAGCTTGGCGGTGGCGGGGTAGATCGGGATCAGGGCGCCGGCCCAGGTCTCGACCGTCTCCTCGGCGTCCCCGCGCAGCAACTCGTAGGCGGGGTGAGCGAGTTGGAGACGGCGGTTGAAGACGGAGACCTTGCCGGCGAACATCGCGCGGGTGCCCGGCAGGAGTTCCTTGTGCGGCTTGTGGACACCGGCGCCGAAGAAGACCAGTTGCAGCCGGCCGCTGCCGTCGGTGATCGTCACCTCCAGGCGCTGGCCCTTGCCGCGCGGGGCGCGGCTGGAGGCGAAGGTGTGCAGCCGGGCGTCGGCGACCTGCGCGACCACGGTGACGTGCTCGTCCATGGGGAGGTCGGCGAGGTGCGTGAGCTGGCCCCGCTCCTCGTACCGGCGCGGGTAGTGGTGCAGGAGGTCGCCGACGGTGTGCAGGCCGAGGTGCTCGGCCATCACCTTCGCGGTGGCGGGGCCGAGCACCTTCTTCAGTGGTTCGTCCAGTGCGGGCACGGCATCCATTGGACACCACCGCACTGACAGAGCGTGGACCGCGGGTCACCGGCGCCGGGGCGCGTCGGGCGGCGGCCCCCGGGGTCACGCGGTCGTCACTCGACCCCGATGAGGAGGACGGCGCCCTGCCGGCCGCCGTGATAGACGACCGTGTCGACGGCCAGGTAGCCCTCGCGGACGCGGGCCTCCAGACGTTCGGCGACCAACTCCGGGGCGCCGTCGCCGAGCACCAGCGTGACCAGTTCCCCGCCCGCCGCCAGCATGCGGTCCAGGACCGCTTCTGCCGTGGCCGTGAGGTCCTGGCCGATGACGGCCACATCGCCGTCGACCAGGCCGAGGACGTCGCCGGCCTGACAGATGCCCGCCATGGTCCAGGACTGCCGTTCGGCGACGGTGACCTCGGCGTAGCGGGTGGCTCCGGCCGCCGAGGTCATCGCGACCACGTCCTCGTCGAAGCGGCGCTCCGGCTCGTGCACCGCCAGCGCCGCTATGCCCTGGACCGCGGAACGGGTGGGGATGAGCGCCACCCGGACCCCCTCGCCCCGCACCTGTTCGGCCGCCGCGGCGGCGGTGTGGCGCAGGTCGGCGTCGTTGGGCAGCAGCACCACCTCGCGCGCGTGGGCGCGCCGTACGGCCTGGACGAGCTCGCCGCTCGCGGGTGGCTCACCCGGGCGTGCGAGTACGGCGGTGGCGCCGGCCTCCGCGTACAGCCCGGCCAGGCCCTCGCCCGGCACCACGGCGACGACGGCGCGCTGGACCCGCTCCCCCGCGTCCGCCCGGCCCCGGGGCGTGCGCGTCCCGGCGCCGAAGTGGGTGATCCGGATGCGGTACGGCCGTCCCGCCTCGACGCCCGCCTCCACGGCGGCGCCGGCGTCGTCGACGTGCACATGGACGTTCCACAGGCCGTCGCCGCCGACCACGACGAGGGAGTCACCGAGGGCGTCGAGCCGCTTCCGCAGGCGGGCGACGGCCGCGTCCTCGGCCTCCAGCAGGTAGATCACCTCGAAGGCGGGATTGCCGGCCTGTGCACCGCTGTCACCGTCCTCGCAGGGGGCGGGCGTGCCGTGTGCCGCCTCGCCGGGCTCCACGCGCCCGTAGGGTCCGGGGACGGCGGCGCGTCCGGCGGTCGTACGGGGCGTCTCCCCGGTGAGCGTCTCCACCAGTGCCGCGAGCACCGTCACCAGTCCGCGTCCGCCCGCGTCGACCACGCCCGCGCGCCGCAGGACGTCCAGCCGGTCCGGGGTCTCGGCCAGCGCCGCGCAGGCGCCCTCGTAGGCGGCGCGGGCCACCTCCCCGCAGTCGCGGTCCGCCGCGCCGGCCACGGTCGCGGCGGCGTCGGCGGCGGCCGAGGCGACGGTGAGGACCGTGCCCTCGACCGGGTGCGCCACCGCCTGCCGGGCGGAGTCGGCCGCCTGCCGCAGGGCGCGGCCCAGGCCGGGACCGTCGGCGTGGGCCGGGGCGTCGTCGGAGGCCAGCACCTGGGCCATCCCGCGCAGCAGCTGGGCGAGGATCGTGCCGGAGTTGCCGCGGGCGCCGATCAGCGCGCCGTGCGCCATCGCCCGTACCGCGTCGGCCATGGCCGGGCCGGGCTCCGCTCCCCCACCGGCCTCGTGACCGGCGAACACCGCCTCCACTGCCGTGGCGGCCGACTCCAGCGTCAGATAGAGATTGGTCCCGGTGTCGCCGTCCGCCACGGGATAGACGTTGATCGCGTCGATCTCCTCCCGGGCCCGTCCCAGCGAGTCGAGCGCGAGACCGCACCAGGCACGCACCGCGAGAGCATCGAAGAATGTCTGCGGCACCTGCGGCACCTGCGCCTCCTTGAGCTGCTGGACGTGGCACGCAGCGTAGACCGTGGGCCCCTGCCCACCGGAAGAGGGCCGCAGGCAGGCCCGTGAGCTGGCATGCTAGTTTCGTTCTACGGGTGCAGCCGTTGTATGCTGCTCCGGTTGCCCGATCTGATCGGGCGTCTCCCACCCTGGCAACGCCACTCAGATCCGCCGGACTCTTCGAGTCCTGGATCTGGATCCCGGCCTGCCGGGATCAACCGTAAGTGCATCTGAAGTCTTTGGAGTGACCCGTGGCTGCCAACTGCGACGTCTGCGGCAAGGGGCCGGGCTTCGGCAACAACATCTCGCACTCGCACCGCCGTACGTCCCGCCGCTGGAACCCGAACATCCAGCGTGTGCGTACCGTGGTCGGCGGGACGCCGAAGCGCGTGAACGCCTGCACCTCGTGCATCAAGGCCGGCAAGGTCTCGCGCTGACGCATTCGCTGAGCGCGCGGCCACAGCCGGTATCGCCGCAACCAGCCGGTCCACCTCGGGGTGGACCGGCTTTTTGCTGTACCCGACGAGGCGGCGGCCTGACGCCCGGACGCTTGACGCGGGATCGAGCGCACGTTCGCGGTGAGCCCACGGAAGGCCGCCGGCGAGGCACCCCGGCTCCGCACGCCGCCCGGCTCCGGCGCACACCTCGGGGATCTCCCCGAGTCTCCGCCTGACGCCCTCCCCCGGCCGGCCGGGCCTGAGGAACGAGCCGGCGTTCACGCCCCGCGCCCCGGATCGGGACCGGCCGCCCGCACCACGGGCGACGGGCCCCTTCGGGATCCCCACGTCCCCGGACTCCGGCGCACGTCTCCCGGACGGCTGTCGGCCCCGATCGGAATTCGGCGGCCGGAGTGCGTGGTCCACAGCTGAACGGCTCCCGATCGGCCGGCGGCCACGTGGGCCCGTGGCCGGCAGGGCCCCTCGGGCGACTACCCCACGCCCCCGCCCCCGCCCACGTCGCCCGACGGCTGTCGGGACCGCTCATGGCCGGCGGCCGCCGTGCCGTAGGCCACAACAGAACGGCCCGCGGGCACCCGGGCCCGTGGCCGGCAGGCCCCCGTGCGGCTACCCCTCGCCGTCCCGGCGCAGGGCCCACCCGTGGTCGACCGGGCCGATGCCTCCGCCGAGGGCGAAGCCCGAGGCCAGTGCTCCGGTGACGTAGGTCTTCGCCGCCGTGACCGCCTCGGGGACCGGGTGTCCTTTCGCCAGGTACGAGGCGATCGCCGACGCCAGGGTGCAGCCCGTGCCGTGGGTGTGGCGGTTGTCCTGCCTGGGGGCGCGCAGCCAGTGCTCCTCGGACCCGTCGGTGAGCAGGTCCACCGCGTCGCCGGACAGATGGCCGCCCTTGATCACCACCCAGCGCGGCCCGAACTCCAGCATCGCGGCGGCGGCCCGCCGCATGTCCGGCTCCGAGCCGACCCGGACGCCGGTGAGCTGCCCCACCTCGTCCAGGTTCGGGGTGGCCACGGTCGCCACCGGCAGCAGCTTCGTGCGGACGGAGTCCAGCGCGGACGCCGCCAGCAGCGCGTCGCCGTGCTTGGAGACCCCCACCGGGTCGACCACCGCCGGCGCATCGGTGCCGGCGAGCAAGTCGGCGACGGCCTCCACGAGTTCGGCCGAGGACAGCATGCCGGTCTTGACCGCCTGCACCCCGATGTCGTCGACCACGCTGCGGTACTGGGCCCGTACCGCCTCCACCGGAAGCTCCCAGGCGCCCTGTACGCCCAGGGAGTTCTGCGCGGTCACCGCGGTGAGCACGCTCATCCCGTGCACGCCGAGCGCGAGCATCGTCTTCAGGTCGGCCTGGATGCCCGCTCCCCCGCCGGAGTCGGAGCCGGCCACCGTCAGCACCCGGGGCGGGGCGGTCATGACTCGATGTCCCCGAAGTGGTCCCAGCCGCCCTGGCTGGTCCACGGCGCCCCGTCCACCGTGACCTGCGGCAGCGCGGACGGGTTGAGGACCTCGCCGATGATCTTCCAGCGGGCGGGAAGCTTCACGTCCGGCGGGAAGGTGGCCACGATCGCGTGGTCCTCGCCGCCGGTCAGCACCCACTGCATGGGGTCGACGCCGACGGCCTGCCCGATGTCGTTCATCTGCGAGGGGATGTCGATGGCGCCGGAGCGGATGTCGATGCGGACCTTGCTGGCCTCGGCGATGTGCCCGAGGTCGGCGATCAGGCCGTCGCTGACGTCGCACATGGCGGTCGCGCCGAGACCTGCGGCGGCCGGGCCCGCGTGGTAGGGCGGCTCGGGACGCCGGTGGGCCTCGACGAAGGCGCGCGGGGAGCGGAACCCGCGGGAGAGCACCGCGTGCCCGGCCGCGGACCAGCCGAGCCAGCCGGTGACGGCGACGATGTCGCCGGGCTGCGCCCCGCCCCGCGTGACCGGTTCCTGGTTGCGCAGGTCGCCGAGCGCGGTGATGGACACCGTGATGGTGTCGCCGCGCACGACATCCCCGCCGACGACCGCGGCCCCGGCCACCTGGCACTCGTCGCGCAGCCCGTCCATCAGTTCGCTGGGCCACGTCACCGGCAGTTCGGCGGGCACGACCAGGCCGAGCAGCAGGGCGGTCGGCACGGCACCCATGGCGGCGATGTCGGCGAGGTTCTGGGCGGCGGCCTTGCGGCCGACGTCGTAGGCGGTGGACCAGTCGCGGCGGAAGTGACGGCCCTCCACCAGGACGTCGGTGCTGGCCACGACCCTGCGGTCGGGTGCGGAGACCACCGCGGCGTCGTCGCCGGGGCCGACCCGGACCGCCGGGGTGGTGGTGAGACGGGAGGTGAGCTCCCTGATGAGCCCGAACTCCCCTAGCTCACCAACAGTGCCCTTCATTTCCCTTTCGCCCCTTCTGTCACTGTCCGTGCCCGGTCGCGGGTCGTCCTAGTCCTCGCTACGGTCGAACTGACCGTCAACTTCTCCCGTGCCTGTACCCCGGCGCGCAAGCCCCGGTTCCCGCAGGTCTCCCCGCGACGAGCGGCGACGCGATACCGTGGCGTTCCTTTTCCCCACATGATCCTCGTGGCCGCCCTGGAGGTTCCGTGGTACAGGCGTACATCCTGATCCAGACGGAGGTCGGCAAAGCGTCGACCGTCGCCGATCTGATCGGCAAGATCCCTGGAGTCGTCCAGGCCGAGGACGTGACGGGTCCCTATGACGTCATCGTGCGCGCCCAGGCCGACACCGTCGACGACCTGGGCCGCATGGTGGTGGCCAAGGTCCAGCAGGTGGACGGCATCACCCGCACCCTGACCTGCCCGGTCGTCCATCTGTAGCCCCCGTCTACCCTGTGTCGGTGAACTCCTTCCGTCACCGGCACGCCGTTTGCTCCGCGCTCGCGGTGCTGATCACCACCGCGGGCTGCTCCTCAGCAGACGACAGCGCGTCCACGGCGGTTCCCAGCCCGGACGCGAAGGTCACCGAGCTGTGTCAGAACCTGGACGAGGTCCTGCCGGCGACGGTGGACGGTGAGAGTCGCGACGATCCCGAACCCGCGTCCGAACTGACCGCGGGCTGGGGCGGCGTGGCGATCATACTGCGGTGCGGTGTGGAGCGGCCCCCGAAGATGGCCGATCCCAAGGTGGCCAACGGACAGGACGCCGACGCGGTACCGGGCGGCGTGAACGGCGTCGACTGGCTGATGGAGAAGCAGGACGACGGCGTCTACCGCTTCACCACCGCCAACCGCGAGGCGTATGTCGAGGTCAGGGTGTCCGACGGGCGTGACAGCACGGGCGTGCTGATCGATCTGGCCCCGGCAGTGAAGAAGGCGATCCCCGAGGGGATCGCCTCCTGACGCGTGCGGGTCGCGCTCAGCGCAGTCCGGTGGACCGCCGCAGCGCCGCCTCGATGAGGAGGTCGACGAGCTCCTGGTAGCTCACGCCGGTGGCCTGCCACATCTGCGGGTACATCGAGATGGGCGTGAAGCCGGGCATGGTGTTGATCTCGTTGATCACGAACTCGCCGTCCTCCGTGAGGAAGAAGTCCGCCCGGACCAGCCCCTCGCAGGACGCCGCGTCGAAGGCCTCGACGGCGAGCCGGCGCACCTCGGCCGTCTCCTCGTCGGTCAGCGGCGCGGGCACGACGCCGGGCGTGGAGTCGATGTACTTGGCCTCGAAGTCGTAGTACGCGTGCGCGTCCGGCGGCGGGATCTCGGCGGGCAGCGAGGCGCGCGGCCCGTCCTCGAACTCCAGCACGCCGCACTCGATCTCGCGCCCGCGCAGCGTCGCCTCGATCAGGATCTTCGGGTCGTGGCGCTGGGCCTCGGCGATGGCGTCGTCCAGGGCGCCGAGGTCCTCGACCTTGGTGATGCCGATGGACGAACCGGCGCGGGCCGGCTTCACGAACAGCGGCCAACCGTGCTCGCCGGCGAACTCGACGATCCGCCTGCGGGCCGCCGGCTCGTCCTGCGCCCACTCGCGCGGCCGGATCACCAGGTACGGGCCGACCTTCAGCCCGAAGGAGGTGAACACCCGCTTCATGTACTCCTTGTCCTGGCCGACGGCCGAGGAGAGCACACCGGCGCCCACGTAGGGGATGCCGGAGAGTTCGAGCAGACCCTGCAGCGTGCCGTCCTCCCCGTAGGGGCCGTGCAGCACGGGGAAGACCACGTCGACCTCACCGAGTGCCTTGGGCACCGATCCCGGTTCGCTGTACACGACTTCCCGGTCGGCGGGGTCGACGGGGAGCACCACCGCGCCCTCCGCGGACTCGGCCAGCTGGTCGACGCTGGGCGTGCGACGCTCGGTGATCGCCATGCGGTCCGGTTCGTCGGCGGTGAGCGCCCACCGGCCGTCCTGGGTGATGCCGATCGGCAGGACGTCGTACTTGGTCCGGTCGATGGCCTTGAGGACGGCGCCGGCGGTGACCACGGAGATCCCGTGCTCGGAGCTGCGCCCGCCGAACACGACGGCCACACGCGGCTTGCGCGACGGCGAGTCGGGGCTCTGGGGGAGGTTCTCGGTGCTCATATCGCGACGAGCGTACCCGTTGGCAGGGCCGGGACACAGCGCCCGCAACGCCGTACGTGGGCCGAACGGAGGGGCCGTCGCTCAGCGTCGCTCGGGCTTCGCGCTGCGCGACATCAGCTCCTTCAGAGCCACCTGCGGGGGCTTGCCCTCGTGCACGATCCCGACGACCGTCTCGGTGAGCGGCATGTCGACGTCGTGCCGGCGGGCCAGGTCCAGCACCGACTCGCAGGACTTGACGCCCTCGGCGGTCTGCTTGGTGACCGCGATGGTCTCCTGCAGGGTCAGTCCCTTGCCGAGGTTGGTGCCGAAGGTGTGGTTGCGGGACAGCGGCGAGGAGCAGGTGGCCACCAGGTCGCCCAGGCCCGCGAGTCCGGAGAAGGTCAGCGGGTCCGCGCCGAGCGCGACGCCGAGCCGGGTGGTCTCGGCGAGGCCGCGGGTGATGAGCGAGCCCTTGGTGTTGTCGCCGAGTCCCATGCCGTCCGCGATGCCGACGGCGAGGCCGATCACGTTCTTCACCGCGCCGCCCAGCTCGCAGCCGATGACGTCGGTGTTGGTGTACGGCCGGAAGTACGGGGTGTGGCAGGCGGTCTGGAGCTGCCGGGCCACCTCTTCGTCGGTGCACGCGACCACGGCGGCGGCCGGCATCCGGGCGGCGATCTCCCGGGCCAGGTTGGGTCCGGTGACCACGGCGATCCGCTCACGGCCGACCTTGGCGACGTCGTCGATCACCTCGCTCATCCGCATCGCGGAGCCGAGCTCGATGCCCTTCATCAGGGACACCAGCACCGTGCGGGGCGCGAGCAGATCGGTCCACTGGGCCAGGTTGCCGCGCAGCGTCTGCGACGGCACCGCGAGGACGGTGAAGTCGGCGCCGCGTGCGGCCTCGGCGGCGTCCGAGGTGGCCCGCAGGTTCTCGGGGAGTTCGACCCCGGGCAGGTAGTCGGGGTTGGTGCGGGTGGAGTTGACCGCCTCGGCGAGTTCGGGGCGCCGTCCCCACAGCACGACGTCGCAGCCCGCGTCGGCGAGGACCATGCCGAAGGCCGTCCCCCACGATCCGGTGCCGAAGACGGCCGCCTTGACCGACTTGCTCACGTGCCCAGCCCTTCTTCCCGTACGACGGCCCGGTCGTCCCGGGTGCGGTCCTGCCGGGGCGTCCGGTCCTGCCGCTGCTGCCGGTACGTCCTGCGCCGCTGCTCCAGGCGCTCCTCGCGCGGGTCGTAGGGCTTCTCCGGGGCCTTCTCGCCGCGGATCTGCTCCAGCTGGCGGGTGACGGCGGCCATGATCGCCCCGGTCGCCTCCTTGAGGAGTTCCGGGGTCATCTCCCGGTCGTAGAAGCGATCGAGGTCCACCGGCGGGCCGGCCAGCACCCTGCTGGTCTTGCGCGGGAACAGACGCGGCTTCTTGGCGTACGGCGGCAGCAGTTCGTTGGCGCCCCACTGGGCGACGGGGATCACCGGGCACTTGGTCTCCAACGCCACCCGCGCGGCACCGGTCTTGCCGGTCATCGGCCAGCCGTCCGGGTCCCGGGTGAGGGTGCCCTCCGGGTAGAAGGCGACGCACTCGCCGCGCTCCACGGCGTCGATCGCGGCCCGGAAGGCGCTCAGCGCGTCGGTGCTCTCGCGGTACACGGGGATCTGCCCGGTGCCGCGCATCGCGGCGCCCACGAATCCCTTGCTGAAAAGGCCGCTCTTCGCGAGGAATCGCGGAACACGGCCGGTGTTGTACTGGAAGTGCGCGTAGGCCAGAGGATCGATGTGTGAATTGTGGTTCACCGCGGTGATAAATCCACCCTCGGCCGGAATGTTCTCCATTCCACGCCAGTCCCGCTTGAGCAGTACCACCAGCGGCGGTTTGCAGATCACCGCGGCGAAGCGGTACCAGAAGCCGATTCTGCGGCGCGGCACGAGTACACCTTCCTCTTACGGACGACAGGCCCAGGTCCCGGCCCCCTCACGCCCGGCGGGCCGCACAAGTGTCGCCCCGGGCCGCCGGTCTGTCGAGAACACCGTACGCCCGGTCCCCCGGCCGCCGACCGCCCCGGGTGACAATGACCGTGACAAGAGAGGGACGCAACACTCGTGCAGTGGACCTTGGTGGTACCCCTGAAGCCCCTGCCGCAGGCCAAGAGCAGGCTGGCGGACACCGCGGACGACGGTCTGCGTCCGGGACTGGCGCTCGCCTTCGCGCAGGACACGGTGGCGGCCGCGCTGGAGTGCGCCGCCGTACGGGATGTGGTGGTCGTCACCAACGACGCGTTGGCCGCCCGCGAGCTGGCCGCGCTGGGCGCCGGGACGGTTCCCGACCAGCCGCGCGCCGGGCTCAACGAGGCGCTGGCCCATGCCGCGGCGGTGGTGGGCGCCGCCCGCCGGGCCGGATCGGTGGCGGCCCTGAACGCGGACCTGCCGGCGCTGCGCCCGGCCGAACTGGCCCGGGTCCTGGACGCGGCGGCGGAATTCCCCCGTTCCTTTCTCCCGGATTCCGCGGGGCTCGGCACCACGTTGCTCGCCGCGAGCCGGGGCCGTGAATTGCGTCCGTTCTTCGGTACGGATTCCCGTGCCCGTCACCGGGCGTCCGGTGCGGTGGAACTGTCCCTCGACGCCGTCGATTCCGTGCGGCAGGACGTGGACACCGGCGCCGACCTGCGGGCCGCGCTGGCGCTGGGCGTGGGTCCCCACACGGCCGCGGTCGCCGCGCGGTTGCCCGCGGGGCAGCAGTAGGCTTCCGGCATGCAGGCCACCGCGTACACCTACGACCCCGACAGCCGCAGCGGTCAGGTGCTCCTGGACGACGGCACCCCGGTGCCGTTCGACGCCGCCGCGTTCGACGCGGGCGGGCTGAGGCTGCTGCGTCCCGGGCAGCGGGTGCGGCTGGAGACGGAGGGCGAGGGCGGGTCCCGCCGGATCACGCTGGTGACACTGCAGACGTTCTGAGACTCAGGGGCGGCCCCGGACACACCGCGGGCCGGGCTCCCGGAGGAGTCCGGCCCGGCGCGTGAGTACCGCTCGGCTCGAAGGGGACGAGACGCCCGCTACTTCTTGCGGGCGGTGGTCTTCTTGGCGGTGGTCTTGCGCGCGGTCGACTTCTTGGCGGGGGCCTTCTTGGCCGTCGCCTTCTTCGCCGGGGCGCTCTTCGCGGTGGTCTTCTTCGCCGTGGCGGTCTTGGCCGTCGCCGTCGTCTTGGCGGGGGCCTTCTTCGCCGTGGTCTTGCCGGCGGCCGTCTTGGTGGTGGCCTTCTTCGCGGCGGTCGTCTTCTTGGCCGCGGTCTTCTTCGCGGTGGCGGCCTTCTTCGCCGTGGTCTTCTTCGCGGCGGCCTTCTTCACCGTCGCCGAAGCGCCGCCGGTCAGGCTGCCCTTGGGCGCCTTCTTGACGGAGACCTCACCGCCACGCGGCAGCTTCTTCGAGCCGCTGACCAGGTCCTTGAAGCCCTGGCCCGCGCGGAAGCGGGGGACGGAGGTCTTCTTGACCCGAACCCGCTCGCCCGTCTGGGGGTTGCGGGCGTAACGGGCCGGACGGTCGACCTTCTCGAACGAACCGAAGCCGGTGACCGAGACCCGCTCCCCCGAGACGACCGCGCGGACGATGGCGTCCAGTACGTGGTCGACGGCGTCGGCGGCCTGCTGGCGGCCGCCCACCTTGTCGGCAATCGCTTCTACGAGCTGCGCCTTGTTCACGTCTTCCCCTTCGGAGACATCGCCAGAACGTATGTGTTCAAGCTTTTTCGCACGTTAGGCAGATATATACCGCAAATCAAACACGAAACGGGCTAATCACCCTTGTGCCGCAACGGACTCGGTTGTCCCGGCTGGTTCAGCGTTCCTCTTCGGGGATTCGACCCTCGTCGAGGTCCGTGGTGAACCGCTCCAGGCGCCTTGCCGCACCGGCGAGATCGTGTTTGGCCACGGCCGTAATGACCAGCAGCTTCCGGGTCAGCGCCATCCGTACGCCCTCCGGGACTTGCAGTGCGCGCACCCTCGAGTGCGCTTCCTTGAGCTGGACCGCGACCGCCGTATAGAGCTGGAGTTGGCCGTCGTGTTCCATGCACAGATTGTGCCATCTGGGGCGAGTTGTCGCCTGCGCAGGGGGCAACTGCCACGCCGGACGGCTTTCCGTACACACCCGGGATTCACGGGTGTGTGACACGTGTACCCAGGCAACAACCGTTCTAACGTGGCAAGTTGACGGCACTCAAGAGGACGCGCGGAGCCGAACGGGTGCAGAGACGGCCGTACCCCCGATCGGTCCGATCGGGGGTACGGGAGGGGTGATCCGGTGGCCGAAAGTCGACGTGAAGGCGAGGACTTCGGCCGCGCGCGGGGTCAGGCGGTGAGCGTCCGCGGCTTGAACGACGGGCGCTTCGCCTCGTACGTGGCGATGTCCGCCTCGTTCCGCAGCGTGATGGAGATGTCGTCGAGCCCGTTCAGCAGCCGCCAGCGGGAGTTCTCGTCCAGCTCGAAGGGAGCGGTGACGCCCTCGGCGCGCACCTCACGCGCCTCGAGGTCGACGGTGATCTCCGTGGTCGGGTCGGACTCGGTGAGCTCCCACAGCGCATCCACGGTCTTCTGGTCGAGGACCACCGTCAGCAGTCCGTTCTTCAGCGAGTTGCCGCGGAAGATGTCGGCGAAGCGGGAGGAGATCACGGCCTTGAAGCCGTAGTTCTGCAGCGCCCAGACGGCGTGCTCGCGGGACGAGCCGGTGCCGAAGTCGGGGCCGGCGACCAGCACCGTGGCGCCCGCGCGCTCGGGGCGGTTGAGGACGAACTCCGGGTCCTTGCGCCAGGCCTCGAAGAGCCCGTCCTCGAAGCCGTCCCGGGTCACCTTCTTGAGCCAGTGGGCCGGGATGATCTGGTCGGTGTCGACGTTGCTGCGGCGCAGCGGGACGGCCCGGCCGGTGTGGGTGGTGAATGCTTCCATGACTGATCAGACTCCAGCGGGCGTGCGGTCGTCGGCGGCGGCGAGGTCGGCCGGGGAGGCCAGGTGCCCGAGCACCGCGGTGGCGGCGGCGACCTGCGGGGACACCAGGTGGGTACGGCCGCCCTTGCCCTGCCGTCCCTCGAAGTTGCGGTTGGAGGTGGAGGCGGAGCGCTCACCGGGGGCGAGCTGGTCGGGGTTCATGCCCAGGCACATCGAGCAGCCCGCGTGCCGCCACTCGGCGCCTGCCTCCTTGAAGACCACGTCCAGGCCCTCGGAGACGGCCTGGAGACCGACCCGCGCGGAGCCGGGGACGACCAGCATCCGTACGCCGTCGGCGACTTTGCGGCCCTTGATGACGTCGGCGGCGGCGCGCAGGTCCTCGATGCGGCCGTTGGTGCAGGAACCTACGAAGACGGTGTCCACGTTGATGGAGCGCAGCGTCTGGCCGGCCTCCAACCCCATGTACTCCAGCGCCTTTTCGGCGGCGAACCGCTCCGAGGCGTCCTCGTACGAGGCCGGGTCGGGGACCGACGCGGAGAGCGGGGCGCCCTGCCCGGGATTGGTGCCCCAGGTGACGAACGGCGACAGTTCGGAGGCCTCGATGACGACCTCGGCGTCGAACTCGGCGTCGTCGTCGGACCTCAGCGTCTTCCAGTAGGCGACGGCGGCGTCCCAGTCCTCGCCCTTCGGGGCGTGCGGACGGCCCTCGAGGTAGGCGAACGTCGTCTCGTCGGGGGCGATCATGCCCGCGCGGGCGCCGGCCTCGATCGACATGTTGCAGATGGTCATGCGGGCCTCCATCGAGAGCTTCTCGATGGCCTCGCCGCGGTACTCCAGGACGTAGCCCTGGCCGCCGCCCGTACCGATCCTGGCGATGATCGCGAGGATCAGGTCCTTGGCCGTGACGCCCTCGGGCAGCTCACCGTTGACCGTGATCGCCATGGTCTTGGGGCGGGCCATCGGCAGCGTCTGGGTGGCCAGGACGTGCTCGACCTGGGAGGTGCCGATGCCGAAGGCCAGTCCGCCGAAGGCGCCGTGCGTGGAGGTGTGCGAGTCGCCGCAGACCACGGTCATGCCGGGCTGGGTCAGACCCAGCTGCGGACCGACGACGTGTACGACGCCCTGCTCGACGTCGCCCAGCGGGTGCAGCCGGACGCCGAACTCCGCGCAGTTCTTGCGCAGCGTCTCCAGCTGGACCCGGGAGACCGGGTCGGCGATGGGCTTGTCGATGTCGAGGGTGGGGGTGTTGTGGTCCTCGGTCGCGATGGTGAGGTCGAGACGGCGCACCCGGCGGCCGTTCTTACGGAGGCCGTCGAAGGCCTGGGGGCTGGTCACCTCGTGCAGCAGGTGCAGATCGATGAAGAGGAGGTCGGGCTCGCCCTCGGCGCGCCGGACGACGTGGTCGTCCCAGACCTTCTCCGCGAGTGTCCTACCCATCGCTTTCCCTCCGGCCGGCATGCAGCTCTCCGGCCCAACTAGAGATCTGTGAGACGGCGCCCGCGCCCCTGTCACCGGGCGTCCGCCGTCAGGCCCGGTGGTCCACGGGCCGCGTTGATTCGTGCTTCAAGAGTGGCGGGTTCCACGGAAAATTGAACTTGCGTTTCACAGAGTGAGACGCAAGTATCGTTGCATGGACAACAGTAGCGGCGTCGGCGTTCTGGACAAGGCAGCACTCGTCCTGAGCGCTCTGGAGTCCGGCCCGGCCACCCTCGCGGGGTTGGTCGGTGCCACCGGACTGGCACGACCCACGGCCCATCGCCTGGCCGTGGCGCTGGAGCATCACCGCATGGTGGCGCGTGACATGCAGGGGCGCTTCATTCTCGGCCCACGGCTCGCCGAACTGGCCGCGGCCGCGGGCGAGGACCGGCTGCTGGCGACGGCCGGCCCGGTGCTGACCCACCTGCGCGACGTGACGGGCGAGAGCGCCCAGCTCTACCGCCGCCAGGGCGACATGCGCATCTGCGTCGCCGCGGCGGAGCGCCTGTCCGGTCTGCGGGACACGGTCCCGGTGGGCTCCACGCTCACGATGAAGGCCGGTTCGTCCGCGCAGATCCTCATGGCCTGGGAGGAGCCGGAGCGGCTGCACCGCGGCCTGCAGGGCGCCCGGTTCACGGCCACGGCCCTCTCGGGCGTACGGCGCCGCGGCTGGGCCCAGTCGATCGGCGAGCGCGAGCCGGGCGTGGCGTCCGTCTCGGCGCCGGTGCGCGGTCCGTCGAACCGCGTGGTGGCCGCCGTGTCGGTCTCCGGGCCCATCGAGCGGCTGACCCGGCACCCGGGCCGGATGCACGCCCAGGCCGTCATCGACGCCGCCGGCCGCCTGTCCGAGGCGCTGCGCCGTTCCTGACGCTTCCCCCGTCCATCGCACACCTCCCTCGGGAACGGGTCCGCCTCAACGCCGCGGCGGCCCCTTCCTCGTCTCACGCGCCGCCGGCCGTCACCGGCGGTGCCGCCTTTTCCGGCTGCTCCGCCGTCGCCGGTTTCTTGGTGACTCGTCGTTGCTCCTGCGGCACCACGTACGCACGGAACCGAGGAGGACCGGGAGCCAGTGGCGCGCCGCCCGGAACGCGGTTGGTCCGCATGCCGGTCAGCAGGACGACGACGCCCGCTCGTCCGCCGCGGTCGCGCGCTTCGTGCCGGCGGACCTGCGCCGCGTGACGTGCTCCCGCATCCGTAGGGTGGGCTGGATGTGCTCCCACGGAGCTATTGGATGGCCCCGCTATCCGAAGAAAGGCGCAAGACGTGCGGCTGGCCGAGTTGAGCGAACGCAGCGGTGTGTCCACCGCGACGATCAAGTACTACCTGCGGGAAGGACTGTTGCCGCCCGGCCGCCGGGTCAACGCCACGACGGCGGAGTACGACGAGGAGCACCTGCGCCGGCTGCGTCTGGTGCGCGCCCTGATCCAGGTGGGAGGCGTCCCGGTGGCGAAGGCCCGCGAGGTGCTGGGCCACATCGACGACGACTCCCTGGGCCGCACCATCCGGCTGGGCGCGGCGCTGTGGGCGCTGCCGCAGGACCCGGAGCCGGACGAGGAGGACCCGGACGTCGTGGCCGCCCGCGTGGAGGTGGAACGGCTCCTGGAGGCGCTGGGCTGGGAGACCGCGCGGGAGCTGGCCGCGCTCTCCCCCGTGTACCGCTCGCTGGTGGTGGCGGTGGCGACGCTGCGCCGGCTCGGCTACCCCTGGGACGCCGAACTGATGGCCCCGTACGGCCGGCTGATGCACCAGGTGGCGTCCCGGCAGCTGGACCACATGGAGACGTACGCCTCGCCGACGGAGCAGGTGGAGCTGGCGGTGGCGTCGGCGGTGCTGTTCGAGCCGGTGCTGCGGGCCCTGCACCGGCTGGCGCAGGAGGAGGAGTCGGCGCGCCGGTACGGCATCGAGTGAGCGGCAACGCGAAAGCCCCCCACCGAAGTGGAGGGCTTTCGTCCTGTGTACCCCCGACCGGATTCGAACCGGCGCTACCGCCTTGAGAGGGCGGCGTGCTAGGCCGCTACACAACGGGGGCGTGGATCATGCGTTTCCGCAGATCCTGCTGGTCTACCTGGACTCGAACCAAGACTAACTGAACCAGAATCAGTCGTGCTGCCAATTACACCATAGACCAATGATGGTTTAGACCAGTCAGTACCCCCGACCGGATTCGAACCGGCGCTACCGCCTTGAGAGGGCGGCGTGCTAGGCCGCTACACAACGGGGGCCCTAGCGATCCTGCATCGAAGACAGAGGGAGCTACCCTGACTGTCCTCGCGGGAAGGATCTGTACCCCCGACCGGATTCGAACCGGCGCTACTGCCTTGAGAGGGCAGCGTGCTAGGCCGCTACACAACGGGGGCTTGCGGATGTGATCCGCGGGTGCAGATGAGCTCTGCGAGCTGGCCTACCTGGACTCGAACCAAGACTAACTGAACCAGAATCAGTCGTGCTGCCAATTACACCATAGGCCACTGGAACGCAAGCCCCTGAGGGGATCTTGTTCTAGTTCTGCGCTTCGGGGCTCCGGCCTTCCGGCCCGCTCCCCGCGGCGCAGGAAGAACATTACCTGAAGGTGGACGGGGCTCCAAAACGAGTATCGGCGCGCAGCAGCGACGTGAGTTCGGAGAGGGAGGCGATCCGCCGCGGGCCCACGGGCGGTTCCACCGTCGCGTGGGCGTCGGCGCGGTCGATCCACACCGACAGCAGCCCGGCCTCGGCGGCCCCCCGGCCGTCGATCTCCGGGTGGTCCCCGACGTACGCGACGTGCTGCGGGGGCAGCGCGAGCGCCTCGCAGGCGGCCAGGAAGGCGGCGGGCTCCGGCTTGGAGACGCCCAGCTCGGCGGCGCACAGGACGGCCTCGAAGCGGTCGTGCACCCCGAGCACGCGCAGCTTGCGGTCCTGCACATGCAGGCTGGAGTTGGAGAGCACGGCGTGCCGGTGGCTCTCCGCGAGGGCGTCCAGCACGGGCAGCACGTCCGGGAAGAGGCTCCAGGCGGACTCGTAGTGGACCAGGTAACGGTCGAACCAGGCGTCCGCCTCGGCGTCGGTCAGCTCGCGCCCCAGGAACACCCGGGTACGGTCGCGCCGCTGGGTCTCGAAGTCCACCTCGCCGGCGGCGAACCGCGCCCACTGCTGATCGGTGATCTCGCGCCAGCGTGCCAGCGCCTCCTCCACGGACCCGTGTCCCGCGAGCAGCCCCTCGGCCACGAGATGGGCGCGCATGCCCTCCCGGTCCGCGGAGGTGTAGTCGAACAGCGTGTCGTCGACGTCCCAGACGACGGCGCGGATGTCCATGGCCCCGACGATGTCCATGCCACCGACGGTACCCGGGAACGAACGGGGGCGGCGCCCGGATGCGTCCGGGCGCCGCCCCCGACGGCGGACGGCCTCAGCCGGCGAGCTTCACCAGGGCCGCGTCGATGCGGGCCAGCGTCGTGTCCTTGCCCAGGACCTCGAGGGACTCGAAGAGCGGCAGGCCGACGGTGCGGCCGGTGACCGCGACGCGGACCGGGGCCTGGGCCTTGCCGAGCTTGAGGCCGTGGGCCTCGCCTGCGGCCAGGACGGCCTCCTTCAGCGACTCGGCGGAGGTCCAGTCGGCGGCCTCCAGCTTCTCCCGCGCGGTGCGCAGCAGGGCGTCGGAGCCCTCCTTCATCGCCTTGTTCCAGGACGCCTCGTCGGAGACCGGCTCGGGCAGGAACAGGAAGTCGACGTTGTCCGTGATCTCGGAGAGGACCTTGAGGCGGGTCTGCGCGTGCGGGGCGATCGCCTGCCACTTGGCCTCGTCGAAGGCCTCGGGCGCCCAGGGCGCGAACGGGGCCTTCAGCCACGGGGCGCAGCGCTCGGTGAAGTCCTTCACATCGAGCATGCGGATGTGGTCGGCGTTGATCGCCTCGCACTTCTTCAGGTCGAAGCGGGCCGGGTTGGGGTTGACGTCGCCGATGTCGAAGGCGGCGACCATCTCCTCGACCGAGAAGACGTCCTGGTCGGCGGAGAGCGACCAGCCGAGCAGCGAGAGGTAGTTGAGCAGGCCCTCGGGCAGGAAGCCGCGCTCGCGGTAGAGGTTGAGCGAGGACTGCGGGTCACGCTTGGAGAGCTTCTTGTTGCCTTCGCCCATCACGTACGGCAGGTGGCCGAAGGCGGGGATCTCCTTGGCGACGCCCAGCTCGATCAGCGCCCGGTACAGGGCGATCTGGCGCGGGGTGGAAGAGAGCAGGTCCTCGCCGCGCAGGACGTGGGTGATCTCCATGAGGGCGTCGTCGACCGGGTTGACCAGGGTGTACAGCGGGGCGCCGTTGGCGCGCACGATGCCGTAGTCCGGGACGTTCTCCGGCTGGTAGGTGATCTCGCCGCGGACCAGGTCCGTGAAGGTGATCGGCTCGTCGGGCATCCGGAAGCGGACGATCGGCTCGCGGCCCTGGGCCTGGTACTCCTCGACCTGCGCGGGCGCGAGCTCACGGCAGTGGCCGTCGTAGCCGGACGGCTTGCCGGCGGCGCGGGCGGCCTCGCGGCGGGTGTCCAGCTCCTCCTGGGAGCAGTAGCAGTGGTAGGCGTGGCCGGCGTCGAGGAGCTTGCGCGCGACGTCCCGGTAGATGTCCATCCGCTGCGACTGCCGGTACGGCGCGTGCGGGCCGCCCACCTCCGGGCCCTCGTCCCAGTCGAAGCCCAGCCAGCGCATGGAGTCGAGCAGCTGGTTGTAGGACTCCTCGGAGTCGCGGGCCGCGTCGGTGTCCTCGATGCGGAAGACCAGGGTGCCGCCGTGGTGCTTGGCGAACGCCCAGTTGAACAGGGCGGTGCGGACCAGGCCCACATGGGGGTTACCGGTGGGCGACGGGCAGAAACGGACGCGTACGGCGGATGCGCTAGCCACGCTTGACAACCTTGTTGGTGAGAGTGCCGATGCCTTCGATGGTGACGGCGACCTCGTCGCCGACGTGCAGGGGGCCGACCCCAGCCGGGGTGCCCGTGAGGATGACGTCGCCCGGGAGCAGCGTCATGGCCTCGGAGATGTTGACGATCAGGTCCTCGATGGAGTGGATCATCTCGCTGGTGCGGCCGAGCTGGCGCTGGCCGCCGTTGACCGTGAGCTGGATCGTCAGGTCGTTCGGGTCCAGTTCGGTCTCCACCCAGGGGCCGAGCGGGCAGGAGGTGTCGAAGCCCTTGGCCCGGGCCCACTGCTTCTCGCGCTTCTGGACGTCGCGCGCGGTGACGTCGTTGGCGCAGGTGTAGCCGAAGATCACGTCCTTGACGCGCTCGCGCGGGACCTCCCGGCAGAGCCGGCCGATGACCACGGCGAGCTCGGCCTCGTGGTGCACGTCCTGCGAGAAGGAGGGGTACTGGATCTCGTCACCGGGGCCGACGACGGAGGTGGCGGGCTTGAAGAAGGCGAAGGGGGCGTCGGGCACCTCGTTGCCCATCTCCTTGGCGTGCTCGGCGTAGTTGCGGCCGAAGGCCACCACCTTGTTCGGGAGCACCGGGGGCAGCAGCCTGACCTTGCTCACCGGGACCTTGGTGCCGGAGAGCTCGAAGTCCGCGAACGGGATGCCCTTGATGATGTCCAGGACGAGCTCGTCCTGCTTCTCGCCCTCGACCGCGCCGAAGGCGACGTTCCCGTCGATGGAGAATCTGGCGATGCGCACGGGATGCTGGTCCCCTTGACTGAAGCGGCTGGAGTCTGACGCTCCAGGCTAACGCGCAGGGGTCCCGGCCCGACGCACCGACGAGGGGCGCCCCACCGTCCGTGGTGGGGCGCCCCTCGTGGTCGCGCGGTGCGCGTTGAGCGTTTCGCGGCCGTCGCGCGTATGGACCGGTGTCAGTGCGCGGCGTCGGCCGCGACGGGGATCTCCATGAGGACGGTGCGCTTGGGGTTGGCAGTCTGGGCGGGGAGTTCGACGGGGTGCTCCTGCTGTACCGGCGTCCGCAGTTCGTCGGCACCGCCGAGGTGCGCCAGCGTCGTGCGCCGCGGGTTGGCGATCTTGTGGAACATCGTCGTCGTCTTCACTGTTTACTTGACCCTGTCCTGTGCACGGGCGCCCGGCGGGGTCCGGAGGACCTCACGCGGGCGCGGGTTGTCAGTTCTGCCGTCCCTGTAAAGCGTCAGGCTAAACATTGAATTCCCGGCGACCCGGGTGCGGATCCGGTGATCTCGGTGTGAGTTTCCTCACGAAGTGATGAACATTTCAGGCAATGTGGACCCGTTCCGGGGTGACCGGAATCGGACATTGACCCCCTGAAGCGACCATTCCGCTGCTGATCATGCCGACTGGGACACCCGCACCACCTCGCCGGTCCGCGTCGTTTCGCCCGATATCGACAAGATCCTTTTCTACCCCCGGTGATGTGTCACTCACCGGGTGTCACGTATGTCACGGGTAAGCCCACGGGCCTTGTTGGAGATCCTGCACTGTGCTGGAATCTCACGGACCGCCGCAGGGATCGAGCCGGCGCACAGGGGGCGCGACCACGCGCCGAGTGGCGGCGAGATGGGGGACCGGCGCCGGATCATCACGACCACCACGGGGGCGTATTCAGGGCGCCCCTATGACGCCGACACCGTGCCTCGCCGTTCACGCGGAGGGGCGCCTGGTTCAGAGGTTGCGACGCTAGTGCAGGGACGTTTCAAGAGGGATGGCAGCGCTTCGGCGGAGCCGGAGCCGCAGGGCGGGACTGGCCCCAAGGCCGTCAGCTCCTCGCCCCAGCACGCCCAGAGCCAGGGTTCGACCACGCCCGGCAACGGCGGCGAGCGCCCCGGCGCGGGCGCGCCGCCCGCACCGCCGACTTCGCCGTCGGCCGCCCCCGCCGAGTCGACCGGCCCGGGTTCGCGAATAGCCCTGCGCAACTGGCGCATCTCGACCCGTCTGGTGTCGCTGCTCGCGCTGCCCGTGGTCGCGGCCACCTCGCTCGGCGCGCTGCGTATCCAGCAGTCGATGGACGACATCCAGCAGCTCGACAACATGAAGCTGCTGACGGACATGACCAAGCAGGCCACCGAACTGGCACACGCGCTCCAGGAGGAGCGCGACCAGTCGGCCGGTCCGCTCGCGCACGGCGGCAAGGGCACGGACTTCTCGGTCAAGGGCTACCGGGAGAAGACCGACCGCGCCAAGTCGAACTTCCTCGACAGCTCCGAGGAGATCGACGCCGCGAGCAAGGACGGCAACCTCAAGGGCGTCCGCGACAACCTGGTGCAGATCGCCGGTGACCTGGGCGAGCTCGAGAAGATCCGCAACACGGCCTTCCAGACGGAGAACAACTCGACCCAGACCGTCGAGGGCTATCACCGCCTGATCGAGAACCTGATCGACCTCTCGCAGGACATGGCGGAGGCGACCAGCAACCCCGACATGATCCAGCGCACGCGTGCCCTGGCGTCCTTCTCCTCCGCCAAGGAGTACGCCTCGGTCCAGCGCGCCGTCCTCGCCGCGGCGCTGCCCGCCAGCAACACCACCAAGGGCAAGCTGAACGAGAACGACCGGCTGTACGCGGAATCGGCCCTGACGAGCCAGAAGTCCGAGCTCCGCAGCTTCAAGAGCATCTACGGCGAGGACCTCGCCGCCGAGCTGCTGCTGCCCATCGAAGAGGGCAACACCACGATCAAGGCCACCGACGAGTACGCCGGCCGCGCGTTGGCCTCGCAGTACGGTCTCGCCTCGGTCGGCGCGCGCTCCTACCGCGACTGGCTGGACGACAGCTCCACCAAGATCCAGCAGATGAAGAACATCGAGCACTCGCTGCTCGAGGACATGGAACAGAAGGCCCGTGAGCTGCGCAGCGCCACCGAGCGCGACGCGATCGTCTCCGGTGCCCTGATCCTCATCGTGCTCGGCGTGTCCCTGGTCGGCGCCTTCGTCGTGGCCCGCTCCATGATCCGCTCGCTGCGCCGCCTGGAGGACACCGCCACCCGGGTCGCCCAGGAGCGCCTGCCCGACCTCGTCAAGCAGCTCTCCGAGTCGGACCCGCAGGACGTCGACACGTCCGTGGAGTCGGTCGGTGTGCACTCCCGGGACGAGATCGGCCGTGTGGCCGCGGCGTTCGACGACGTGCACCGCGAGGCGGTACGCCTCGCCGCCGAGCAGGCCCTGCTGCGGGGCAACGTCAACGCGATGTTCACCAACCTCTCGCGCCGGTCGCAGGGTCTCATCCAGCGTCAGCTGTCGCTGATCTCCGAACTGGAGTCCCGCGAGGCCGACCCGGACCAGCTGTCCTCGCTGTTCAAGCTGGACCACCTCGCCACGCGTATGCGCCGTAACGGTGAGAACCTCCTCGTCCTCGCGGGTGAGGAGCCCGGCCGCCGGTGGACCCGTCCGGTCCCGCTGGTCGACGTGCTCCGCGCCGCCGCGTCCGAGGTGGAGCAGTACGAGCGCATCGAACTGGCCGCGGTGCCCAGCACCGAAGTGGCCGGCCGGGTCGTCAACGACCTCGTGCACCTGCTCGCCGAGCTGCTGGAGAACGCGACCTCGTTCTCCTCCCCGCAGACCAAGGTCAAGGTCACCGGTCACGCCCTGCCCGACGGCCGGGTGCTGATCGAGATCCACGACACCGGTATCGGTCTGTCCCCCGAGGACCTGGCGGCGATCAACGAGCGGCTCGCCTCGCCGCCCACCGTGGACGTCTCCGTCTCCCGCCGCATGGGTCTGTTCGTGGTCGGCCGGCTGTCGCAGCGCCACGGCATCCGTATCCAGCTCCGCCCGTCCGACTCCGGTGGTACGACCGCGCTGGTCATGCTGCCCGTCGACGTCGCCCAGGGCGGCAAGAAGCCTCAGGGCAAGCCCGGTCAGCCCGGCGCCGGTGGTCCGGCCGCCGCGCAGGCCGCCGCCGGTGCCGCCGCGGCCCGGCGCTCCGCCGGAGCCGGTCAGCCCGGCGGCGGCGCCCTCGGCGCCGGTGCTCCCGGTGGCCGCCTCGGATCCGGCCAGGGTCCGCGGGCCGCGCTGCCCGGACGGGACGGCGCCCGGCCCGGTGCCCGGGGACCGCAAGGTCCGTCGGGCAACCAGACGCCCTCGCTGTTCGACCAGGGCGCTCCCTCCGCCCCGCCGCAGGGCCGTCCCGCGCCGGCCGGCGCGGGTGCCTTCGGCGCCCAGGCCCCCGGTGCCCCGCAGGCCTCGGGCCAGGGCGGGAACCAGGGCCAGGACGCCTTCGGCGGTGCCCGGGGCCAGGTGCCCCCGCAGCGGGGCAACGCCCCCGCCGAGCGCGGCCGCCGTCCCCAGCTCCCGCCGCGCGGCGGTGCCCGTCCGGAACTGCCCGGCGGCGACCAGCAGCAGCGCGTGCCCAGCTGGAGCGACGAGAACGCCCAGCCGCCGGTGCCGCGCGCCTCGATGGACGCCCCGCGCGGCCACGAGGAGCCGGACGTCTCCCGCACCGCCTCGATGCCCCGCTTCGACGACCACCAGGGTCCCGGCGCGACGGCGGAGATCCCCCGGTTCGACGAGCAGCAGCAGAGCCCCGCGGCTCCCGCTCACGGTCCGGCGAACGGTCAGCACCCGGGCCAGTACGCCCAGCCGGGCACGAACGGCGCCCACGCCACGGGCCAGTTCGTCCGCGGTGACATCTTCGGCGGCCAGCAGGGCGGTCCCGGCGGCCAGAACCCGCCCGCCACCGGCCAGTTCCCCGCCGTGCAGGGCTACGACAACGGTGCCGCCGGCCAGTACCAGGCTCCGGGCCAGGACAACGGCTCGACCGGCCAGTACGCCCTGCCCGACCGCGGCAACGCCGGTGACCCGTCCTCCACGGGCCAGTTCGAGCGCCCGCGGATGAACGGCAGGCCCGACGGCGGTTTCGGCGCCCCGCGTCCGCAGCCCCCGCAGCAGCGTCCCGAGGAGCAGCGCCAGGCGTCCGACGCCTGGGCCCTGCCGCCGGCGACCGGTCCGGGCGACGGCCGTACGCCGCTGTACGACACGCTCGAGACCAACTGGTTCCGCGGCGGCCAGGGCGGCGCCCAGGAGCAGGCGGGCGGCGCGGCTCCGGCGGCGCCCCAGCAGTACCAGCCCCAGCAGCAGCACCAGCCCCAGCAGCCCCCTCAGCAGCCGCAGGGCCAGACCGGCCCGCAGCGGTCCAACGCCGCCTGGCGCAGCTCGCCCAACGACGAGCTCGTCAAGCAGGCCGAACGCGTCCGCAAGCCGGCCGCGGGCGGCGTCACCACCTCCGGCCTGCCGCGCCGGGTGCCCAAGGCGAACCTCGTCCCGGGCACAGCTCAGCAGCAGTCCCACCAGAGCGGTCCTCAGGTCTCGCGCGCCCCCGATGACGTGCGCGGCCGGCTGACCAATCTCCGCCGGGGTATCGCACAGGGTCGTCAGGCCGGTCCCTCACAGACCGGCAGCTTCCCGCACCCCACTCACCAGCAGGAGCGTTAGTTGAGCCCGATGAGCCAGGCGGCACAGAACCTCAACTGGTTGATCACCAACTTCGTGGACAACACCCCCGGGGTGTCCCACACCGTCGTCGTGTCCGCCGACGGTCTCCTCCTGGCGCTCTCCGAGGGCTTCCCGCGCGACCGCGCGGACCAGCTCGCGGCCGTCGCCTCGGGGCTGACCTCCCTGACGGCCGGCGCCTCGCGGATCTTCGAGGGCGGCAACGTCGCTCAGACGGTCGTCGAGATGGAGCGGGGATTCCTCTTCCTCATGTCCGTCTCCGACGGCTCGTCCCTCGCCGTGCTCGCGCACCCCGAGTGCGACATCGGCCTCGTCGGCTACGAGATGGCGCTCCTGGTCGACCGCGCGGGGGCGGTCCTCACCCCGGACCTGCGCGCCGAACTACAGGGAAGTCTGCTCCACTGATCGGCCCCGGCACCACCCGTCTCACCAAATCACCGTCCGGCCGCCACAATTCCCCCCACCGGCCCCTTCAGACGGCTTGACTGACCGCTTGCTGTCCCGCCCGGAGGATTCATGACCCCGCCCACCGCCTCTCATGATCCGTACGCGGAGCCGTACGAGGACGAGGGCGACCAGCCGCTGGTTCGTCCGTATGCGATGACCGGCGGCCGGACCAGGCCGCGCTACCAACTGGCCATCGAGGCTCTGATCAGTACGACGGCCGATCCGGCAGCGCTCATGGGGCTCCTTCCCGAGCACCAGCGCATCTGCCATCTGTGCCGTGAGGTGAAGTCGGTCGCCGAGGTATCGGCGCTGCTCAACATGCCGCTGGGTGTTGCCCGGATCCTGGTGGCCGACTTGGCGGAGGCGGGACTCGTCGCCGTGCATCAGCCGGGCGGCGACGAGACGACCGGCGCCCCGGACGTGACACTGCTCGAAAGGGTGCTCAGTGGACTTCGCAAGCTCTAGCGGCGGGGCGGTCTCCGAAAGCCGCTCCACCACCTCGGCGAAGATCGTGGTGGCGGGTGGCTTCGGCGTGGGCAAGACCACGTTCGTCGGGGCCGTTTCGGAGATCAACCCGCTGCGCACGGAGGCCGTCATGACGTCTGCTTCGGCAGGCATCGACGACCTCACCCACACCGGGGACAAGACCACCACCACGGTGGCCATGGACTTCGGCCGCATCACCCTGGACCAGGACCTGATCCTGTACCTCTTCGGTACACCCGGCCAGGACCGCTTCTGGTTCATGTGGGACGACCTGGTCCGCGGCGCCATCGGCGCCGTCGTCCTCGTCGACACCCGCCGCCTCGCCGACTGCTTCCCCGCGGTCGACTACTTCGAGAACAGCGGACTGCCCTTCGTCGTCGCCCTCAACGGCTTCGACGGACAGCAGCCGTACCAGCCGGAGGAAGTGCGCGAGGCGCTGCAGATCGGACCCGACGCCCCGATCATCACCACGGACGCCCGCCACCGCGCGGACGCCAAGAGTGCGCTGATCACCCTGGTCGAACACGCCCTCATGGCGCGACTCAGGTAGAGCCTGGCGGAGGGCGACATACTGCGGTTGTCGTAGATGTACCGGTGCCGGCTGTGTCCTTTGACACCGCCGGCACCGGTGTTCATAACGTTTCGGCAGAGGAATCGGGTGAGGCAGACACGCGATGCGTACAAGCGGTACCGCTGTGCGCATGGAAGCCTCGTCATTTGACGGTGCTCGCTCTTTATGACCGTTTTATCTGGGGCTTACCTCGCTCGGAACCATCGCCTTTCCATGTTTGGAAGAGCGCTCGTCGGCATGCTGGAATGCCTGAACTGCCCATGGGTCAAAGACGTACTCAGTAGTCGATGGCATGCCGGGGCTCTGAGACACTGCGGCACGACGAAGGTGCCGACCGCCGAGAGGTTGTTGGTCGAGTGAGGCGAAGCAAGAACAGTCCCGAGCCGTCGGCCCGGGGCAACTTCACGCCGCCGCCGCGCACAGCGGCGCCCGCCCCCGTGCCCGGTCCCGAGCCGAAGGCCGCGCCCGCGTCGAGCGGCGGACGCATGTCCCCGCGCAACTGGCGGGTACCCACCAAGCTCAACGCGATCCTGCTCATACCCGTGCTCGTCGGTCTGGTCATGGGCGGCTTCCAGGTGAAGAGCTCGATCGACACCTGGAACGAGGCCCAGGACGCCGAGAACACCGCGCGTCTGGTGCAGGCGTCCCTGACCTACGCCAACGCCCTCTACAACGAGCGCGACGTCAGCGCGGTGCCGCTGCTGACCGGCAAGGGCCAGGACGACGCGGACGTCACCAAGGTGCGGGCCGCGACCGACCGGGCCGCCGACGCCTTCGACGAGGCCGTGCAGAGCATGCCGGCCACACCCGGACTGGAGCGCCGGCTGAAGCTCCTCCGCGAGGCCGAGCCCAAGCTGTCCGGGCTGCGCGCCGGCGCCTACACCTCGAAGCTCAAGGGCGTGGAGACGGAGGAGGGCTACGTCGCCGTCGCCCACCCCCTGATGGAGTTCGCCAACGAGCTCAGCCTCGGCGCCGGCAACGTCACCAGCTACGGCCGTACGGTCTACGCGATCTCGCTGACCAAGTCCGCGCTGTCGCTGGAGCGCTCCATCGGCATGCACCTCCTGGTGAAGCCGGGCCCGACCGACAGCCAGCTCGCCAGCCAGCGCGTGGCCTTCCTGTCGTACGCCTACCTCGAGAACATCGCTCTCGACGAGTACAAGGGCGGCGGCACCGAGGCGGACAACGCCAAGCTGGAAGAGGTCACCGCGCGCCTCCAGGCCGAGGGCGTCGCGATGTCCAAGGACGCAGCGCAGAGGGACCCGGACTACGTCCCGCCGCCCGCCAAGCCGGAGACGATGATCTCCGAGATCGGCCGCCTGTCCACCACGGACGAGTCCGCGCGCGCCGAGCTCGCCGAGAAGGGCATCACCCCGGAGAACTGGTGGGCGGTGAACACCCTCAGGTTCGACGGCTACCGCGAGATCGAGTCGGGTCTGGCCGACGCCGCGGTGAGCGAGGCCTCGCGGATCGCCGACGACGCGCAGCGGGACGCCTTCATCACCGGCGCCGGGGTCGTGCTCGCGCTGCTCGCCGCGTTCATCCTGGCCGGCATGGTGGCCCGGCAGATGAGCAAGTCCATGCGCCAGCTGCGCAACGCCGCCTTCGGCATCGCCGAGCAGCGCCTGCCGATGCTGGTCGACCAGCTCTCCCGTACCGACCCGGGCCGGGTGGACACCAGGGTCGCGCCGATCCCGATCACCTCCACGGACGAGATCGGCGAGGTCGCCCGCGCCTTCGACCAGGTCCACCGCGAGGCCGTCCGGCTCGCGGCCGAGCAGGCCCTGCTGCGGGGCAACATCAACGCGATCTTCACCAACCTGTCGCGCCGCAACCAGTCGCTGATCGAGGGCCAGCTGACCCTGATCACCGACCTGGAGAACAACGAGGCCGACCCGGACCAGCTGGAGAACCTGTTCCGGCTGGACCACCTCGCGACCCGTATGCGCCGCAACGGCGAGAACCTCCTGGTCCTCGCCGGCGAGGAGCCGGGCCGCCGCTGGGACCAGCCGGTCCCGCTGGTCGACGTGCTGCGTGCCGCCTCCTCCGAGGTGGAGCAGTACGAGCGCATCGAGCTGTCCGGCGTCCCGGACGCCGAGATCCACGGCCGCGCGGTCACCGACCTCGTGCACCTGCTCGCCGAGCTGCTGGAGAACGCCACGACGTTCTCCTCGCCGCAGACCAAGGTGCGCGTCACCGCGACCCGTCTGCCCGACGGCCGCGTGATGATCGAGATCCACGACAAGGGCATCGGCCTCACCGCCGAGGACTTCGCGGACATCAACCACAAGCTGGCCAACCCGCCGACCGTGGACGCCGCGATCTCGCAGCGCATGGGCCTGTTCGTGGTCGGCCGGCTGTCGGACCGGCACGGCATCCGCGTCCAGCTGCGCCCCTCGGGCGAGCAGGCCGGCACCACCTCGCTGGTCATGCTGCCGGACGCGATCACCCACGGTGGTGGCGGCGAGCAGCCGATGGACCGCGACGAGTTCACCGTCTCGCAGATCATCCCCGAGCAGAACTACCCCGGTGAGAACTTCGGCCAGGAGCCGATGCGCACCGCCGCGGAGCTGGGCTTCGACGACAGCCGCTACGCGGAGGTCCCGGACGACATCCGCGAGCTGGACCCCGTCGGCCGTTCCCTGATGCGCGAGGAGCGCCGGGCGGCCCTCGAGTCCCAGTCGCAGCCGGAGCAGGGCGAGTTGACCGCCGGCAACGACCAGCAGGGTGCCGAGACGTCCGGCTACCAGGACGAGTTCGCCGCCCCGCAGGGCTACGACGAGGGCCAGGGTTACGACGGCCAGGGCTACGACAACGGCTACCAGGACCAGCAGGGCGCCGGGTACGACCAGCAGGCGTACGGCGACGGACAGCAGGCCGGGTACGGCGAACAGCAGCAGCAGACGTACGGCGAGGGCTACTACGCGCCGAACGGCGGCCTGCCGCAGAACGACGGTTTCCCGTCGAACGGCGGCTACCCGAACGGCACGTACGCCGAGCCGGACCGCAGCGGCCAGGCCCCCGCGGGTGCCACCGGCTCCTTCCAGGGCTTCGGCGACCGGCGTCAGAACGACGACTGGCCGCAGAACGACGGCTACCGCAACGGCTACCCGGACCAGTACCCTGCTCAGACCCCGGAGGGTGAATCCGCGCAGGCCGCTGACGTACGTGAGCAGGACGGCGTAGGCTTCGACCGTCCGGGACCGGCTCCTTCCGAGGCCCACGAGCTGACCGATGCCGGGCTTCCGCGCCGCGGTTCCACCGCGAGCAACGCGGGCGGTCCGGGCGGCGCGGGTCACGGGAACCAGGAGCCGCCGGCCACCACCCCGGAGAGCAACGGCGACAGCGGCTGGCGCTCGGCGAACGACGAGCGCTGGCAGCAGGCCTCGCAGCTCCGGAAGCCCAAGGCGGGCGGAGTGACCTCCTCCGGTCTGCCGCGGAGGGTCCCGAAGGCCAACCTGGTCCAGGGAGCCGCCGAAACCACCCCCCAGGGAGGCCCACAGGTCTCCCGCGCCCCGGAGGACGTCCGGGGCAGGCTGAGCAACCTGCGGCGCGGTGTCCAACGGGGCCGCACGGCAGGCAGTGAAACGAACGGCCAGGGCTTCGGTCCTGACAGCACCTACAACCAGGAGCGTTAGTGTGAGCCCGATGAGCCAGGCGGCACAGAACCTGAACTGGTTGATCACCAACTTCGTGGACAACACCCCGGGGGTGTCCCACACGGTGGTGGTCTCCGCCGACGGACTCCTTCTGGCGATGTCCGAAGGCTTTCCCCGCGACCGCGCCGATCAGCTCGCGGCCGTCGCCTCCGGTCTGACGTCTCTGACGGCAGGCGCCTCCCGCATCTTCGAGGGCGGCAGCGTGAACCAGACGGTTGTGGAGATGGAGCGGGGATTCCTCTTCATCATGTCCATTTCCGACGGTTCGTCCCTCGCCGTTCTCGCACATCCCGAGGCGGACATCGGTCTCATTGGTTACGAGATGGCCCTTCTGGTCGACCGAGCGGGTACGGTCCTCACGCCGGACCTTCGAGCGGAGCTCCAGGGGAGCCTTCTCAACTGACAAGCGGACGGTGCGTTATGGCGTCCCGGGGCCGTAAGGTTTCGGGACGCGGCTCCACAGTGATGGGTGCCAGGCACAGTCGGAGGAGGAGAAAGTGGCAACACCCCCAGACGGTTCATCAGCGGGTAACTGGTCGTACGGCCCTGCCCAGGGTCAGAACGACGGTTCCCAGAACCGGTACGGTTACCCCTCCGCGCCACAGCACCGGCAGCCGTACGCGCCACAGGGCCCCGGCCCCTCGCCGTACGACCAGCCGCAGGCCCCGCGCATCCAGCCCGTGCAGCCGCAGCGCCGAGCACCCGAGCCGACGCCCGCCGGGGCGTCGAACAATCCCCTGGTGCGCCCGTACGCCATGACGGGCGGTCGTACCAGGCCGCGGTACCAGCTCGCCATCGAGGCGCTGGTGCACACCACCGCGCAGCCGCACCAGATGCAGGGCCAGTTGCCCGAGCATCAGCGGATCTGCAACCTCTGCCGGGAAATCAAGTCGGTGGCCGAGATCTCGGCCCTGCTGACCATCCCTCTCGGCGTGGCCAGGATCCTCGTCGCCGACTTGGCGGAGGCGGGACTGGTCGCCATCCATCAGCCCGGCGGCGACGAGAGCGCCGGCGGCCAGCCAGACGTGACACTGCTCGAAAGGGTGCTCAGTGGACTTCGCAAGCTCTAGCGGCGGTCCTTCCCGCTCCACCACCTCGGCGAAGATCGTGGTGGCGGGTGGCTTCGGCGTGGGCAAGACCACGTTCGTCGGGGCCGTTTCGGAGATCAACCCGCTGCGCACGGAGGCCGTCATGACGTCTGCTTCGGCAGGCATCGACGACCTCACCCACACCGGGACAAGACCACCACCACGGTGGCCATGGACTTCGGCCGCATCACCCTGGACCAGGACCTGATCCTGTACCTCTTCGGTACACCCGGCCAGGACCGCTTCTGGTTCATGTGGGACGACCTGGTCCGCGGCGCCATCGGCGCGATCGTGCTGGTCGACACGCGTCGTCTGGCCGACTGCTTCCCGGCGGTCGACTACTTCGAGAACTCCGGTCTGCCGTTCGTCATCGCCCTCAACGGCTTCGACGGACAGCAGCCGTACCAGCCGGACGAGGTGCGGGAGGCGCTGCAGATCGGGCCCGACACCCCGATCATCACGACGGACGCGCGGCATCGGGCCGATGCGAAGTCGGCGCTGATCACGCTTGTGGAGCACGCGCTGATGGCCCGCCTCCGCTAGCCCTCCCCCACTCACACCAGCCCCCCACGGCGTGTTGCCGCGGGGGGCTGGTGCATTCAGCCCCCGAGGTGGCGGGCGCTGTCGCACGCCGGGTGCGGGCCGCCGGGGGCCGACCGCGCAGTTCCCCGCGCCCCTGAAGGGGCGTTGCCCCCCGCCGCCTGCGGGCAGTCGTGCCGGGGGCCGGCCGCACAGTTCCCCGCGCCCCCCGCCGCCTGCGGGCAGTCGTGCCGGGGGCCGGTCGCGCAGGGCCTCGCGGCCCTCGGGGGGTGCGCAGAAGGGCCCCTCCTTGAGGAGGGGCCCTTCTGGGTCAGCGCCAGCTGTGGGGGGCTCGGAAGCCCGGTTCGCGTTCCAGGCGGCGCCAGCCCGCCCGGGGCCGGCCCCGGTGGGCCGGAGCGGCGGACGGCGGGGTGGCCGCACGGGCCATGAGGATCGCCGCGATCGCGGCCACCTCCTCCGGCTCGGCGTGGCCCTTCTCGACGCGGATGTCAGGTGTCGTCATCGTCTGTTCTCCCAGTTACTGGGGCGGGTTGCCGTGCTTGCGTGACGGCAGGTCGGCGTGCTTGGTCTGGAGCATCGCCAGGGACCGGATCAGCACCTCACGCGTCTCGGCGGGGTCGATCACGTCGTCGACCAGGCCCCGTTCGGCCGCGTAGTAGGGGTGCATCAGCTCGGACTTGTACTCCTTGACCATGCGCGCCCGCATGGCCCCGGGGTCTGGCGCCTCGGCGATCTGACGGCGGAAGATGACGTTGGCCGCGCCCTCGGCACCCATCACCGCGATCTCGTTGGTCGGCCAGGCGTAGGTGAGGTCGGCGCCGATGGACTGGCTGTCCATGACGATGTAGGCGCCGCCGTAGGCCTTGCGCAGGATCAGGCTGATGCGCGGCACGGTGGCGTTGCAGTAGGCGTAGAGCAGCTTGGCGCCGTGCCGGATGATCCCGCCGTGCTCCTGGTCGACGCCCGGCAGGAAGCCGGGGACGTCCAGGAAGGTGAGGATCGGGATGTTGAAGGCGTCGCACATCTGCACGAAGCGGGCGGCCTTCTCGGAGGCCTCGATGTCCAGCACGCCGGCCAGCGCCTGGGGCTGGTTGGCGACGATCCCGACGACCTGCCCGTCCATCCGCGCCAGCGCGCAGATGATGTTGCGGGCCCAGCGCTCGTGGACCTCGAGGTACTCGCCGTCGTCGACGATCTCCTCGATCACCTTCGCCATGTCGTAGGGGCGGTTGCCGTCGGCCGGGACGAGGTCGAGCAGGACCTCGCCGCGGCGTTCGGCGGGATCGGAGCTCTCCACCCGCGGCGGGTTCTCCCGGTTGTTCTGCGGCAGCAGGGACAACAGGTAGCGCACCTCGTGAAGGCAGGTCTCCTCGTCGTCGTAGGCGAAGTGGCACACCCCGGAGGTCTCGGCGTGCACGTCCGCACCGCCGAGCCCGTTCTGGGTGATCTCCTCCCCCGTCACCGCCTTGACGACGTCCGGGCCGGTGATGAACATCTGCGAGGTCTCACGGACCATGAACACGAAGTCCGTCAGCGCCGGGCTGTAGGCGGCACCGCCCGCGCACGGGCCCAGCATCACCGAGATCTGCGGGATCACCCCCGACGCCCTGGTGTTGCGCTGGAAGATCCCCCCGTACCCGGCCAGCGCCGAGACGCCCTCCTGGATACGGGCCCCCGCACCGTCGTTCAGCGACACCAGCGGCGCCCCGGCCGCGATGGCCATGTCCATGATCTTGTGGATCTTCGCGGCGTGCGCCTCCCCCAGCGCACCGCCGAAGATCCGGAAGTCATGGGCGTAGACGAACACCGTCCGCCCCTCCACCGTCCCCCAGCCGGTGATCACACCATCGGTGTAGGGCTTCTTCTCCTCCAGACCGAAACCGGTCGCCCGGTGCCGCCGCAACTGCTCCACCTCACGGAACGAGCCCGGATCCAGCAGCAGTTCGATACGCTCCCGCGCGGTCAGCTTGCCCTTGGCATGCTGCGCCTGGGTCGCCTTCCCGCCCGGGCCGGCCAGTGCCCGGGCACGGATCTCGTGCAGTTCGGCCACGCGTCCGCGCGCGTCGGTCGGCTCACCCGGCGCCTCATCCAAAACGGTCATGTAGTGACCTTACGAAGCCCGCCGCTGATTGCGAGCCGTCGACTCCTCACAGTCTCCAGGTCGTTTTCCTGGTAGCACTGAACAGAACCATGGCCTGGTGCAGGCGTTCCGACTGCTCAGAGGCCCTCACGCTTGTGGGAGTCGCACAAAGCCGTCAGCTGAGAGCCGCCTCACATGTGTGCGTCACACATGCCTCCCCCGGAGTGACGCGCGGCCGCAGCCGGGGTCCGGTGGCCAGAATTTCCACGGACCCGGAGGCCTTGAGCACCTCCCTCACCGGATGATCCCATTCGATCTCCACCGGTTCGCCCGTTCGGGTCGGCTCGCTCACGCCGGGGATGACAGTACGCCCTTGACGGGCGCAGCAGCACATCAGCCGGGCGGGAGGCGGTGAGCCCTCCCGGCGCCTCCGGCCCGCCGGAAGGCAACGGCGGTGAGACCGAGGGCGGTACGGCGACGCCCTGCCGGGCACCGTCGTTGGCCACGGCGTTCGGTGGTGCCGCCCACCCAGCGGGCGTCCGGGACGGGTCCCCCAACTCGCCCCCAGCCCGGTCAGGCAGACGAGGCGAGGGTCAGGGTCCACATGCGGGCGCAGGTGGCGGTGATGCCGGAGGGAGGGTCGAAGGGGAGACGGGCCGGAGGGACCCGGGAGGGGGGTCCATGGCGTCCGGAGGGCGCGGGCGCGTTTCCCGGCGGCCGGCTGGGAGGCGTACGGCTCGGCGGCCGGGTCGTATCCGGTGCCGAGCGTGAGATCCGTCCAACGCCGCCGCAGCGTGTCGTACGGATCGTCCCGGCCGGGTCCCGGCCGCCGTCCCTGCGTCACGTCGCCGTCCTCCGCGCCGGAAACCCGGGGGCCCTGCCCGGCCGGGCAGCCGGGAACACGCCCGCGGGCACCGGGCCGGGGTCGCGAGCGGGCTCAGCCGAAGCGGTTGAGCAGTTTGCGGTAGAGGCCGGGGGTGAGGGCGCGGACCCGGGCGGGAAGGGTGAGCCAGGACGGGACGTAGGTGTCGTCGCGGGCCTCGTCGACCGCCTCCCACACGGCGGCCGCGACCCGGCCGGGCGAGGTGGGGCGTGGCCGGGAGCGGTGGTACGGCCGGCCCCGGCGAGCGAAGAAGCCGGTCTCGACGGGCCCCGGCACGACCAGCGTGACGCCCACGCCGGTGCCGCGCAGCTCCTGCCGGAGCGCCTCGGCGAACGCGGCCAGTCCGGCCTTGGCCGCGGAGTACACCGCCTCCTCGCGCACGCCCACCGAGCCGGCCACCGACCCGACCAGCACCACCCGGCCGCCGCCCGAGGCGACCATGGCGGGCAGCACCTCGCGGACCAGGTGGAGGGTGGCGTTGAGGTCGAGGAAGAGCACCCGGTCGATGTCGGTGTGCGGCATGGTCAGGAAGGGCCCCGCCCAGCCGATGCCCGCCCCGGCGACGAGCAGGTCGATGCGTCCCGCCTGCCTCAACGCGGCCTCGGCCAGCATCTTCGCCCCGTCCGGGGCGGCGAGGTCGGCGGGCAGCAGGACGGCGGACGTGCCCGAGGCCGTCTCCTCCAGCCGTCGCCGGTCGCGCCCGCTGAGCAGCAGGTGCCAGCCGCCGGCGGCGAAGCGCCGGGCGGTGGCCGCGCCGATGCCCGAGGACGCGCCGGTGACGAGGGCGACCCGCCGGTCCGTGCGAGGCGGGCCCTGTCCGGGGGCCGCCGCCCCGGTGGGGACGGCGGAGGCGGCGGGATCCGCCGGGGGGTCGTAGGTGGAATCGGAGCCGGTGGTGGTCACGAGTCGGTCTCCCATGCGCTGTCGCTGCGGGCCTCGCCATCCAGGACACCCCCGGTCCGGTGCGGCTGCCAGCGCAGCGGCCCGTTCGCGGCAGCCGCGGCGGCACCCCGCCGGTGCGCGCGGCCGCCCTGAGCCGGGCGGGACGCGGGCGGTCGCGGGTGCGGCGCGCCGCGCCGCAGGACCACTCCTGCGGGCCGCCGGGTGCGGCCATGCGGGCGTATGGGCAGTACGTGCCGCGCCTCGCCGGGTTACGAAAGGGACGTCCAGCTCCGATCCCGGCTCCGTGGCGAGGTCACACTGATGCGTCTGCTGCTCGTCCACCCCAGCGCCCTGATGTACTCCGAGATCTTCCTCCGGCTCGAACCCCTGGGTCTGGAGCGGGTGGCCGGTGCCGCACGCGAGGCGGGCCATGAGGTCCGGGTGGTCGACCTCCAGGTGCTGAGCGTGCGGCGGCTGCGCGACGAGGTGCGCTCCTTCCGCCCCGAGGCCCTCGGCATCTCGCTGAACTACCTGGCGAACATCCCGGAGGCGATCCGGCTGGCGGAGCGGGTGAAGGAGGAGGTGCCGGGCTGCTTCGTGTTCCTCGGCGGCCACAGCGTCTCCTTCGTCGCCGAGGAGGTCATCGAGCAGGCGGGGGGTGCCGTCGACGCCGTGGTGCGCGGGGAGGGCGAGCCGGCCGTGGCACCGCTGCTGGAGGCGGTGCGGGACGGCGGGGTGGACGGGGTGCCGGGCGTCGTCACGGCGTCGGGGCGCGGCCCGGCCCCGCTGATGCTGCACGGCATCGACACCCCGCTCCCGGCCCGCGACCTGATGCGCGGCAGGCGCCGCTACTTCATCGGGGAACTGGACCCGTGCGCCTCGATCGAGTTCACCCGCGGCTGTCCCTGGGACTGCTCCTTCTGTTCGGCGTGGACCTTCTACGGCCGCAGCTACCGCAAGGCGTCCCCCGAGGCGGCGGCGGAGGACCTGGCGCGGATCCGCGAGCCGAACGTGTTCATCGTCGACGACGTGGCGTTCATCCGGCCCGAGCACGGCAACGCGATCGCGGCCGAGGTGGAGCGGCGCGGCATCCGCAAGCAGTACTACCTGGAGACCCGCGCCGACGTGCTGCTGCGCCATCCCGAGGTGTTCGAGCGCTGGGCACGGCTGGGGCTGCGGTACATGTTCCTCGGCATGGAGGCGATCGACGCCGAGGGGCTCGACCTCTACCGCAAGCGGATCAGCCCCGACGAGAACCTGAAGGCGCTGGAGGTGGCCCGCCGGATGGGCATCCGGGTCGCCATCAACCTGATCGTGGACCCGTCGTGGGACGAGGAGCGGTTCCGGGTGGTGCGGGAGTTCGCGCTGGCCGTGCCCGAGATCGTGCACTTCACGGTGATGACGCCGTACCCGGGGACGGAGATCTGGCACACCGAGTCGCGGCGTCTCACCACGCGCGACTACCGGCTGTTCGACATCCAGCACGCGGTGGTGCCGACCACGCTGCCGCTGGACCGCTTCTACGAGGAGCTGGTGCGCACCCAGGCGGTCATCAACCGCAAGCACCTGGGGCTGCGCACGGCGTTCGGGGCGGCGCGCGTGCTGACCCGCAACCTGGCGCACGGGCAGACGAACTTCGCCCGCATGCTGTGGAAGTTCAACCAGGTGTACAACCCGCGCCGGCAGCTCGCCGACCACGCGCGTCCGGTGCGTCACGAACTGCCGCTCCCGCAGCGGCTGGATGTGGGCGACCGGCGCCAGCTCTACGTCCACACCCGGGGCGCGACGCAGGGCGCTCCGACCCGCCGCACGCCGGACTAGACGGGCCCGGCCGATCACTATCACTCGTTCGAGCGAGGGATCACGACACCTTCCCCGAAAGATGTTGAACTTTGAAGGGAATGGGTCTACGGTGGGCCGTGTTGAGTTAGTTGAACATTCAACGTGATCTCCCCAGGAGGAACATCATGGGTCTCTTCGGCCGCAAGGACAACGACAAGGGCGCCACCGACTCCGCGGTGAGCCCGGACCTGGCCGCGCTGACCGGCGAGTACACGATCGACCCGGCGCACACCACGATCGGTTTCGTGGCGCGCCACGCGATGGTCACCAACGTGAAGGGCAGCTTCAAGGACTTCACCGGCACCCTGCAGCTCGACGGCTCGGACCCGAGCCGCTCCACGGCCACGCTCGACGTGGTGATGGACAGCATCGATACGGGCAACGCCGACCGTGACGGTCACCTGAAGAGCGCGGACTTCTTCAAGACGGACGAGTTCCCGACGATGACGTTCCGCTCCACCAAGGCCGAGGCCCTGGGCGGCGACGACTACCGGATCACCGGTGATCTGAGCATCCTGGGCACCACCCGGCCGATCACCATCGACCTGGAGTTCAACGGCGCCGCGAAGGACCCGTTCGGCAACGAGCGCGTCGGCTTCGAGGGCAGGACCGAAATCCTGCGCTCCGAGTGGGGCCTGACCTGGAACGCCGGCCTGGAGACGGGCGGCGTGCTGGTGTCGGACAAGATCAAGCTGAACTTCGACATCTCGGCGATCCGCAAGGCGTGACGCCCCCTCGCGGCGGTCGACAGCGCCCCGCGCCCGAGCGCGCCCGCTCCCCGGCACCCTGTGCGGGAGGGCGGGCGCTCGCGTGTCCGGGCACCACCGGCGGGCACCGGTGAGCGGTCAGAACCCGCCTCCGCCGAAGTCGCCGCCGCCGCCTCCGCCGAAGTCCCCGCCTCCGCCGAACCCGCCCCCGAAGTCACCGGGGTCGAAGTCGGCGCCCGAGACGTCGCCGCCGCCGTAGCCGCCGAAGTCCCCGTAGCCGGAACCGTAGTCGGCCGCGTAGCCGGGGCCGGCCATCACGCCGCCGAGCAGGGTGCCGACGAGCAGGCCGGGCAGCAGGCCGCCGCCGAAGTAGCCGCCGGCCCAGGGGCCGTAAGCGGGGCCGGCCTCCCAGTAGGGACGGCGGCCGTACTCGGTGTCGACCTCGCGGACGGCCGGGTCCCGGCCGTCGGCCAGACGGGCCTGGTCGGCCGCGCACACCGGCACCTCGCGCTCGGAACCGCCGGGCGGCGTCCACCGGGCGTCGGCGACCGAGGGTCCGTGGCGCGGGTCGAAGAAGCAGGGCGGGCGGCGCTCCGGCACCGGCCTGCCCTCACGGCGGGCGGCCAGCGAGGCGAGTGCGAACCGGCCGTCCTCCACGGCCTCGGTCACCGGCCGGACGTCCTCCGGTTTCCCGGCGGCCGCCATGTACCTCTTGGACTGCTCGTAGGCGTCCAGCGCGCGCTCGTAGTCCGCGCGCATCGCGTCGTCCGCGCCGGGCTCGCCCGGGTGGAAGTCGAGACGGTCGAGTTCCTCGCCGAACGCGGTGATGTCCTCGTCCACCACGACCCGCAGCTTCTCCAGCGCGGCCCGCTGCTCCTCCTCGTGGCGGAGCCTGCGGCGACGGGTCACCGCGTACGCGCCCGCTCCGCCGGCCGCCACGAGCGCGCCGACGGTGATCAGACCTCCGACCGGGACCCCGCCGGACCCGTCGCTCCAGGAGTTCGGCGCGCCGCCGCCGATGTTGCGCACGGCGCTGTCGACGAAGTCGTTCAGCTGGGCCTTGGCGTCCCCGGCGCTCTGCACCGACCCGACCAGGTTGGACACACCCTGCCGGCTCATCACGCTGCTGTCGGCCCGGGCGTCGAAGCGGTCGCCGAGCCGGACGCCGTAGAGCCCGGTGACGCCGGTCTCGGTGCGTAGCTCGCGGAAGAGGTTCTGGGTGGGGAAGTCCGCCGGGAGGACCGCGATGAAGATCGGCTTGTCGGCGTCCTCGATCTTGTCGGCGAGGGCCTCGGCGTCGGACGCCGACAGGATGTCCCGGGCGGCGGGATCGACGTAGACGGGGCTGTCGCGGAGCTTCTCGGCGACGACGGAGAGGTCGGTGGCCGCCCGCGCCCCCGGCGCGCCGGCCATCAGGATCGCCAGGGCGGCGGCCACCGGCAGGATCAGCAGGCGGAGGAGGGTACGCGTCGATGCGGCCTTCATACCTTCGAAGCTACCTGAATATGCCTGGAAACGGACATCCGGACCGGTGGACGTCGAAACCGCCCGCCGGTCCGGTGCCCTCAGGACGCGGACCTGTGGCCTCCGGTCCGGAAGACCTCGGCCGCGCCGGGCCGGGTCAGGCGGGTTCGACCTGGGCGCGCAGCAGTCCGTAGGTGTAGGCGTCCTCCAGGGCCTGCCAGGAGGCGGCGATGACGTTCTCCGCGACGCCCACCGTCGACCACTCGCCCTCCCCGTCGGAGGTGGAGATCAGCACCCGGGTCGTGGACTGGGTGCCGTGCTTGCCCTCCAGGATGCGCACCTTGTAGTCGACCAGCTCCAGCTTGGCGAGCTGGGGGTAGATCTTCTCCAGGGCGACGCGCAGGGCGCGGTCGAGGGCGTTGACCGGGCCGTTGCCCTCGGCGGTGGCGACGATGCGCTCGCTCTTCGCCCACAGCTTCACGGTGGCCTCGTTGGCGTGGGTGCCGTCGGGGCGGTCCTCCACGATCGCCCGCCACGACTCGACCTCGAAGTACCTCAGCGGCCTGCCCTCGGCCTCGGCGCGCAGCAGCAGTTCGAAGGAGGCGTCGGCGGCCTCGTAGGTGTAGCCCTTGAGCTCGCGCTCCTTGACCCGCTCCACGACCCGGCCGACCAGTTCGCGGTCGCCTCCGAGGTCGATGCCGAGCTCCTTGCCCTTGAGCTCGATGGAGGCGCGGCCGGCCATGTCGGAGACCAGCATCCGCATGGTGTTGCCGACCTGCTCGGGGTCGATGTGCTGATACAGGTCGGGGTCCACCTTGATCGCGGAGGCGTGCAGTCCGGCCTTGTGGGCGAAGGCGGAGACACCGACGTAGGGCTGGTGGGTGGAGGGGGTGAGGTTGACGACCTCGGCGATGGCGTGGGAGATGCGGGTCATCTCGCGCAGCCGGCCGTCGGGCAGGACCTTCTTGCCGTACTTCAGCTCCAGGGCCGCGACGACCGGGAACAGGTTGGCGTTGCCGACCCGCTCGCCGTAGCCGTTGGCGGTGCACTGCACGTGGGTGGCGCCCGCGTCGACCGCGGCGAGGGTGTTGGCGACCGCGCAGCCGGTGTCGTCCTGGGCGTGGATGCCGAGCCGGGCGCCGGTGTCGGCGAGGACGGTGGCGACGACGGCCTGGATCTGCGCCGGGAGCATGCCGCCGTTGGTGTCGCACAGGACGACGACGTCGGCCCCGGCCTCGGAGGCGGCGCGGACGACGGCTTTGGCGTACTCGGGGTTGGCGCGGTACCCGTCGAAGAAGTGCTCGCAGTCGACGAAGACGCGGCGGCCCTGCGCCTTGAGGTGGGAGACCGTGTCGCGGACCATCGCGAGGTTCTCATCGAGGGTCGTGCGCAGCGCGAGCTCGACGTGCCGGTCGTGGGACTTCGCGACCAGGGTGATCACCGGCGCGCCGGAGTCGAGCAGCGCCTTCACCTGCGGGTCCTGGTCGGCGGTGGTGTCGGCGCGGCGGGTGGCGCCGAAGGCGACCAGCTGGGCGTGGCGGAACTCGATCTCCTGCCGGGCGCGGGCGAAGAACTCGGTGTCGCGGGGGTTGGCGCCGGGCCAGCCGCCCTCGATGAAGCCCACGCCGAACTCGTCCAGGTGCCGTGCGATGGCCAGCTTGTCGGCGACCGTGAGGTTGATGCCCTCACGCTGGGCGCCGTCGCGCAGGGTGGTGTCGAAGACGTGGAACGAGTCGTCGAGCTCGCTGGGTGCGGTCATGGTCTGAAGGCTCCTGTATTGGATCTCGGTCTACCGGAATGACCGGTTCCACCGTTCCCCCATGGTCCCTCGCGCCCGGTTCCCGGCTGCGGGTGGGCCAGGAAACAGAAAAACCTCTCGCGGGTGCGAGAGGTCTGCGCGCGGGTCGAGGACGACGGTGTCCGCCCGTACGGTGTCGTACGTGCGGTCACTGCGGACCGGCGCGCCTGCTGCCAATAATCGTGGCGAACGAGAGCACGGGGGGATTTTGGCACACACCGCCCGTCCGCTCACCGTCCGTCTCAGGATGCGGGCGGCGCACCCGGTGCGGTGAGACGCCGCACCCGTGGTCCGGCGCGGTTCTCAGCCCTGTCCGAGCAGCGTCTCGTCGAGGAACTCCCTTACGTGGTCCAGGACCTGGAGCCGGTCCGTGCCACGCAGGCCGATCGCCACGTGGATGGACAGGCCGTCGAGCAGCGCGCGCAGCCGGGCGGCGTAACGGTCGGCGTCGACGGCACGGAACTCGCCCCGGGAGACGCCCTCGGCGAGCAGCGCCACCAGGTCGCGGTGCCAGGCGCCCTCGATCGCGGCCTGCCGGTCGCGCGCCTCGGCCGCCGCGTTCTGCGAGCGGTTCCACACCTCCAGCCACAGCGTCCAGTGCGGGTCGCGGTGCCCGTCGGGCACGTACAGCTCGACGTACGCGTCGAGGCGGGCGCGGGCGGTGCCGGTGCGGGCGAGCAGCCGGGCCCGCTCGGCGCCCAGGCGTCCCTCGCTCCACTCCAGGGTGCGCAGCAGCAGTTCGTCCTTGGAGCCGAAGTAGTAGAGCAGGTGCCCGCTGCTCATCCCGACCTCGCGGCCGAGCGCCGCCATGGTGAGCTGTTCCAGACCGCGCTCGGCGATCATCGCCATGGCGGCGGCGAGGACGTCCTCACGCGGCGGCGCGGGGGTGCGACGACGGGCGGCGGTCACGGAGCGGCCTCCACCCGGACGGCGTCCGGGACCAGCCTGGTCTCGTAGCCGCTGCAGCAGTCCGTGCACACGATCGCCACCTCGGCCCCGCAGCCGCAGACGTGGTTGGCCCCCCTGTGTCCGTCGAGACCGCAGCACCCGCTCAAGCGTCGCGAGTCGGGGTGCGGGCCGGTGTGCACGACGTCGTCCGGGCGCAGCACATACGTGCCGCGCGGCCCCTCGGAGAGCAGGAAGCCCCGCTCGTCGGACATCCACCTGCCGCCGGGCACGACGCCGTCGTACTCCGCGTCGGGATCGGCCGGTCGGAACGGCGGCCCGAACGGCAGCGGATCGACGGCGTACGTCCCGCGGGGGACGCTCGGCGGACCCTGCCGGCGGCCGTCCGGGCCCGGGACCCCGTCCCGGCCGGGGTACCCGGACATCTCGTCGAGGCGGCGGACCGGCTCGGTCAGCCGGGTCCCGCAGGTCACGCAGAGCAGTACGTTCACCCGTACGTTCTACCGGACCGTGGTTCTCGGCTGCTGCTGGGTGATGCAGTGGATGCCGCCGCCGCCCGCGAAGACCGTCCGGGCGTCGACCTGGGTGACCGTGCGGTCGGGGAAGAGGCGGCGGAAGATGCCGGTGGCGACCTCGTCGCGGGGGTCGTCGAAGCCGCAGAGCACCACACCGCCGTTGCACAGGTAGTGGTTGATGTAGGAGTAGTCGGCCCAGTGGCCGTCCGCCTCCAGTACGGCCGGGGCGGGCACCTCGACGACCTCCAGGCGACGCCCTCGCGCGTCCGTCTCCCCCCGCAGCAGGCCGATGGCCTCCCGGGTGACCTCGTGGTCCGGGTGGGCCGGGTCGGGCTGGTGGTGGGCGACGACCACACCGGGCCGGGCGAAGGCGGCGACGATGTCGACGTGGCCCAGGGTGCCGAAGCCGTACGGCGGATAGTCGGCGGTGAGGCCGCGCGGCAGCCAGATCGCCTTCCTGGTGCCCAGGTGGGCGTGGATCTCCGCCTCGACCTCGGCCCGGCTCCGGCCGGGGTTGCGCTCGGGGCCGAGCTGGACCGTCTCGGTGAGCAGGACGGTGCCCTCGCCGTCGACGTGGATGCCGCCGCCCTCGTTGACGAGGTCCGTGGCGTACGTCCGCGCCCCGGCGAGGTCCGCGACGTGTGCGGCGATCTTCGCGTCGTGTTCCCAGCGGGCCCACTCCTGGGCGCCCCAGCCGTTGAACGTCCAGTCCACGGCGGCCAGCCGGCCCGCACCGTCGGTGAGGAAGGTGGGTCCGACGTCCCGCATCCAGGCGTCGTCCAGCTCCCGCTCCACGGTGTCGATGCCGGGCCCGAGCAGCCGGCGCGCCTGCGCCGACTGCCCCGGGCCGCACACCACGGTGACCGGCTCGAAGCGGCGCACGGCACGGGCGACCTCGGCCCAGGCGGTACGGGCGGCGGCCAGGTCGCCCGGGTCGGCGAAGGTGGGGTTCGGGCTGGGCCAGGCCATCCAGGTGCGCTCGTGCGGGGTCCACTCGGCGGGCATGCGGAAGCCGTCGGAGGCGGGCGTGTTCATCTGGGTCCTCAGAGGAAGTAGAGGCGGTTGAGGGAGACCTCGTCGGCGGGCCGGGAGCGCAGCGGCTCCCCGTCCAGGGTGACCAGACCGGTGCGCGGGTCGACGTCGACGGAACCGGTGCGGGAGTTGCGGAGCAGGTCGGCGGGCCCGATGCCGCGGGTGCCGCGCACGGCGACGCGACGGCGCCGGGTGGGCAGGGTGTCGTGGCCCTGCTCGACGGCGGCGCGGGCGACGAACGCCACCGACAGGTCGGCGGGCGTGGCACCGTACGCGCCGAACTGCGGTCCGAGGACGAGGGGTTCGCAGGTGTCGGTGGCCGCGTTGGGGTCGCCCGTGACGCCGTACGCGGGAAAGCCGGACTTGAGCACCAGCTGGGGCTTCGCCCCGAAGTACTCCGGGCGCCACAGCACGATGTCGGCGAGCCTGCCCGGTTCGAGGGAGCCGACCTCGTGCGCGAGGCCGTGCGCGATGGCCGGGTTGACGGTCAGCTTGGCGATGTAGCGCAGCACCCGTTCGTTGTCGTCGTCGCCGTCCGCGCCGAGCTCGGCCTTCATCTTCCCGGCCATGGCGAAGGTCCGGCGGACGGTCTCCCCGGCGCGGCCCATGCCCTGGGCGTCGGAGGAGGTGATGCCGATGGCGCCCAGGTCGTGCAGCACGTCCTCGGCGCCCATGGTCCCGGCACGGACCCGGTCGCGGGCCATGGCGGCGTCGCCGGGCAGGTCCGGCTTGAGGTCGTGAACGGAGACGATCATGCCGTGGTGCTCGGCGACCGCGTCCCGGCCGAAGGGCAGGGTGGGGTTGGTGGAGGAGCCGATGACGTTCGGCACACCCGCCATCTTCAGCACGTTGGGGACGTGTCCGCCGCCGCAGCCCTCGATGTGGAAGGCGTGCACGGTGCGGCCCTCCAGCGCCTTGAGGGTGTCCTCCACGGACAGGCACTCGTTCAGGCCGTCGCTGTGCAGGGCCACCTGGACGTCGTGCTCCTCGGCGACGCGCAGCGCGGTGTCCAGGGCGCGGGTGTGGGCGCCCATGTCCTCGTGCACCTTGAAGCCGGACGCGCCGCCCTCGGCGAGCGCCTCGACCAGCGGGGCCGCGTGGGACGACGAACCCCGGCCGAGGAAGCCGATGTTGACCGGCCAGGCGTCGAAGGCGGAGAACGCGTGGCGCAGCGCCCAGGGCGAGTTGACGCCGACGCCCCACACCGGGCCGAACTCCTGCCCGATGACCGTGGTCACCCCGGAGGCGAGGGACGCCTCCATGACGCGCGGCGACAGCAGGTGGACGTGGGTGTCGACCGCGCCGGCGGTGGCGATGAGCCCCTCGCCGGAGACGATCGTGGTGCCGGTGCCGACGACGACGTCCACGCCGTCGAGGGTGTCGGGGTTCCCGGCGCGCCCGATCGCGCTGATCCGGCCCTCCCGGATGCCGACGGACACCTTCCGGACGCCGAGGACGGCGTCGATCACCACCACGTTGCTGATGACGACATCGCAGGTCTCGCGGACGGAGGCGGCCTTGAGGTGGAGTCCGTCGCGGGCGGTCTTGCCGAACCCGGCGAGGAACTCGTCCCCGTACCGCTGGGTGTCGGACTCGACGCGGATCACCAGGCCGGAGTCGCCGAGGCGGAGGCGGTCTCCGGCCCGGGGGCCGTGGGTGGCGGCGTAGGCGTGCGGGTCGAGGCCGTCGTACTCGCCGGTCCCGCGGCCCAGGGTGCGGCTCATGGTGTGGCTCCTTCCGCGGTGCCGGGATGGTCGCCGGGGACCGTGGCACCCAGGTAGCCGCAGGCGGCCGCGCGGCGCAGCGCCTCCTCCTTCGCGCCCGGCGCGTCCAGCGGGCCGTCGACCAGTCCGGCGAAGCCGACGGCGACACGGGCCCCGCCGATCGGCACCAGACCGACCTGCCGGGTCTCGCCCGGCCCGAAGCGCACGGAGGACCCGGCGGGCACGGCGAGCCGCATGCCATAGGCGTCGGCCCGGGAGAAATCCAGGCGCGGGTTGGCCTCGAAGAAGTGGAAGTGGGAGGTGACCGAGACGGGCACGGAGGCGGTGTTCGTGACCGTCAGCGCGGCCACCGGCTCGGGGTCCGAGTGGGCGGGGCCGGGGAGCAGCGCGCCCGGGGCGTCCCCGCCGAGGCCGCCTCCGACGGGGTCGGCGACGATCGCGAGCCGGGAGCCGTCGTCGAAGACGGCCTCGACGTGCACCTCGGTGACCACGTCGGCCACCCCGGGCAGCACGTCGTCCGGGCCCAGCACCGAGCGGGCCCGCTCCACGGCGTCCGCCAGGCGCGCGCCGTCCCGGGCGGCCTCGCAGACGGTGTCGGCGATCAGCGCCGTCGCCTCGGGGACGTTCAGCCTGAGTCCCCGGGCGCGGCGGGCCCGGGCCAGCTCGGCCGCGCCGAACAGCAGCAGCCGGTCGCGTTCCGTCGGGGTCAGTCTCACGCCGTGAACACCTCCTTGCCTTCCCTCGGTCCTCGATTAGAGCATCACTCTAAACCTCCGATTCGTCGAGCGAAACCGTTGACGGGGGGCCTCTGAGAAGACACATTGAACGTCGCTCTAAACAGCTGAACGCCGGGTGACCGTTGAAGGAGACCAGCCATGCCGAGGGAACTGCGCGGAGTCGACACCATCCCCGAGGCGGAACGCACCAGCGGGCCACGTGACCTCGTCTCGATCCTGCTGGGGTCCAACCTCTGCCTGGGCGTGATCGTCTTCGGCTGGCTGCCGCCGTCCTTCGGCCTGGACTGGTGGTCGTCGGTCACCTCGGTGGTGGCCGGCACCGTCGTCGGCACGCTGTTCACCGCGCCGCTGGCCCTGGTCTCGCTGCGCACCGCGACCAACCTGTCGACCTCCTCCGGCGCGCAGTTCGGCGTACGCGGGCGGCTGGTGGGCTCGGTCGTCGGGCTGCTGCTGGCGCTCGGCTACACCGCGCTGACCGTGTGGATCGGCGGGGACGTGATGGTGGGGGTGCTCGGGCGGCTGTTCGGGCTGCCGGCCGACGGGACGGCGTACACCGTGGTCTACGCGCTGCTCGCGGCGGCGACCGTGGCGGGCGCGGTCTACGGCTACCGGGTGCTGCTCGCCATGTCCCGGGTGCTGGCGTTCGGCATGACGGCCCTGCTGGTCCTGGGCGTGATCGCCTACGCGCCCGGCTTCACGACCGGGGCGCTGCCCGAGGCCGGGGGCTATCTGCTGGACGGCTACTGGCCGACCTGGCTGCTGGCCGCGGTGGCCGCCGGGCTGTCCGGGCCGATCGCCTTCATCACCCTGCTCGGCGACTACACCCGGTACATCTCCCCCGCCCGCTTCTCCTCCCGGCGGGTGCTGCGCGCGACCTGGCTGGGCCTGATGCTGGGACTGCTGGTGCCCCAGCTCTTCGGTACGTTCACGGCGTACGCGGCCCACGCCGCCCTCGACTACGCAGGCCCGCTGGTCGACGCGGCCCCCGGCTGGTACCTGGTGCCGCTCCTGCTGGCCGCGTCCGCGGGGTCGGTCGGCAACGCGGGGCTGATGCTGTACTCGATGGGGCTCGACCTGGACGCGATCCTGCCGCGCGCGTCACGGGCGACGGCGACGTATGTCGTCGCGGTGGTCGCGACGGTCTGCGTCTTCGGGGGGCACTACCTCTCGACCGCGCAGGACGCGATGACCTCGTTCGTCCTGCTGCTCACCGCCGTCGGCACCCCGTGGGCGGTGATCACCCTGATCGGGTCCGTGCGCTGCGGAGGTGTCTACGACGCGGACGCGCTCCAGGTCTTCAACCGCCGCGCGCGGGGCGGGGCGTACTGGTACACCGCCGGCTGGAACATCCCGGCGACGGTGTCCTGGGCCCTGGGTTCGACGGTCGGCCTCCTCGCCGTCTCCCTGCCCTCCTACGAAGGCCCGCTGGTCGCCCTGACGGGAGGGGTGGACGGGAGCTTCCTGCTGTCGGGCGCGGCGGGCGGGGCGTCGTACGTCCTGGCGACGCGCCGCACCCGGGAAACCTCGGCGCCCGTGACGCCCGTACGGGCGCTGGAGGACGAGCGGGTCTAACAGCGCCGTACAGGTACGAGGGGTCCGGGGCCGCGGCCCCGGACCCCTCACCCGTCACGCCAGCTTGTGCATCCAGCCGTGCTTGTCCTCCACCGTGCCGCGCTGGATGTCGAGGAGGGCCTGGCGGAGGCGGACGGTGACCTCGCCGGGCTCGCCGCCGCTCTGCTGCCACTCCCCGCTCGCGCGCTTCACCGTGCCGACCGGCGTGATGACGGCGGCCGTACCGCAGGCGAACACCTCGGTGAGGCTGCCGTTCTCGGAGTCGCGCTGCCACTGCTCGACGGAGACGCGCTCCTCGACCGCCTCGTAGCCGAGGTCGCGGGCGACGTCCAGCAGGGAGTCACGGGTGACGCCCTCCAGGATCGACCCGGTGAGGGCCGGCGTGACGATCTTGTTCCCGTACACGAAGTACAGGTTCATGCCGCCCAGCTCCTCGACCCACTGGTGCTCGACGGCGTCGAGGTAGCAGACCTGATCGCAGCCCTTGGCCGCCGCCTCGGCCTGCGCGAGCAGGGAGGCCGCGTAGTTGCCGCCGGTCTTGGCGTCGCCCATGCCGCCGGGGACGGCGCGGACGCGGTCCTCGGAGACCCAGATGGACACCGGTTTCACGCCCCCCGGGAAGTAGGCGCCGGCCGGGGAGGCGATCACCAGGAACAGGTACTCGTTGGCCGGCTTCACGCCCAGCCCGACCTCGGTGGCGATCATGAAGGGCCGCAGGTACAGCGACTCCTCGCCGCCGTGCGCCGGGACCCACGCCTGGTCCTGGGCGACCAGCGCGTCGCACGCCTCGATGAAGGTCTCGACGGGCAGCTCCGGCATGGCCAGGCGCGCGGCGGAGCGCCGGAAGCGTTCGGCGTTCTTCTCGGGGCGGAAGGTGGCGACGGACCCGTCGGGCTGCCGGTAGGCCTTGAGGCCCTCGAAGATCTCCTGCGCGTAGTGCAGCACGGTGGTCGCCGGGTCGAGGGAGATCGGCGCGTACGGGACGAGCTGGCCGTCGTGCCAGCCGCGGCCCTCGGTCCACTTGACCGCCACCATGTGGTCGGTGAAGTGGCGGCCGAAGCCGGGGTTGGCCAGGATCGCCTCGCGCTCCGCGTCGGAGAGCGGGTGGGCCGAGGGCTTGAGCTCGATCGTGGGCGTCGTCATGAGTGCTTGTCCTTCACCAGTTGTAGTGACGGGCCGCGCACACGCCCGTACGGCCCGTGGCCAGTACCAGGACGTCCGAGCATTCCCTCAGTCCGCGGCTCCGCGTTCGATTATCGCCCGGCGGAGGCAGGGGAAGAAACAGGGTGATTGCGGCCCGGTGGTCGTCGACGTCACCCGGCGGTGAACAGACGAAGCCGCCGGGTGCGGATGCGACCCGGCGGCTTCGAGTGGTGTCGAGGTGGCGCCGGGTCAGCCGGCTACTCGTGCGGCGAGCGCGTCGCCGATCTCCGAGGTGCTGCGGGCGGGCAGGCCACCGCGCTCCGCGAGGTCGGCGGAGACGGCGTCCTCGATGCGGGCGGCCTCGGCGTCGTGGCCCAGGTGGCGCAGCAGGAGCGCGACGGACAGGACCGTGGCGGTGGGGTCCGCCTTGCCCTGGCCCGCGATGTCCGGGGCCGAGCCGTGCACGGGCTCGAACATGGACGGGAACTCACGGCCCGGGTTGATGTTGCCGGAGGCCGCGACACCGATGCCGCCGGAGACGGCCGCGGCGAGGTCGGTGATGATGTCGCCGAAGAGGTTGTCGGTGACGATGACGTCGAACCGGGCCGGGTCGGTGACCAGGTAGATGGTGGCGGCGTCGACGTGGATGTAGTCGGTGGTGACGTCCGGGTACTCCTCGGCCACCTTGTTGAAGACGTTCGTCCACAGGTGGCCGGCGAAGGTGAGCACGTTGTTCTTGTGGACCAGCGTCAGCTTCTTGCGCGGGCGGGCCTGGGCGCGGGCGAAGGCGTCACGGACGACACGCTCGACACCGAAGGCCGTGTTGACGGAGACCTCGGTGGCCACCTCGTGCGGGGTGCCCTTGCGGATGGTGCCGCCGTTGCCCGTGTAGGGGCCCTCGGTGCCCTCGCGGACGACCACGAAGTCGATCTCGGGCTGTCCGGCGAGGGGCGTGGCGACGCCCGGGAGGAGCTTCGACGGCCGCAGGTTGACGTGGTGGTCGAAGGCGAAGCGGAGCTTGAGCAGGAAGCCCCGCTCGAGGACCCCGGAAGGGACGCTCGGGTCGCCGATGGCGCCGAGCAGGATCGCGTCGTGCCGCTTGAGCGCGTCGAGGTCGGCGTCGGTGAGGGTCTCACCGGTGGCGTGGTAGCGCCGGGCGCCGAAGTCGAACTCCTTGGTCTCCAGCTTCACATCCTGCGGAAGGACGGCGGAGAGGACCTTCAGGCCTTCGGCCACGACCTCCTGGCCGATGCCGTCACCGGGGATCACTGCGAGATCGATGCTGCGAGACATGCGGGAACCCTACTCCTCGTCCCACGGGATGACATGCGGCGTCCGCCATACGGACACCCGGGCGGGTCAGCATCCGGTTGGGCAGGTCAGTGGCCGGTCGGGCAGGTCAGGTCGGGCAGGTCAGTGGCCGGTCGGGCAGGTCAGTGGCCGGTCGAGCCGCCGGTCAGTGGCCGGTCGAGCCGCCGTTGTCCCGGCGGTCGAGGGCGCGCTGCAGGGCGGCGGCGGCGTTCTTGCGGTCGTTCTCGGCGCTGCGGACGGAGCGGCGGACGCGGCGGCGGGCGGTCGTCTCGGGCATGGCTGATCGACTCCTTCGGAAGCGCGCGCAGAGATGCGGGTGCGCGGAGGGTGACGAGACGCCGGAAGGGGCGGGGAGCCACGGCCACAGGGGTCGCCTGTGTGGGGCCGGCTCACGACCGCCGTTCGCTGGATCGAGCGATGCGTTCGGCTCCTACAAAAGTAAGGGTGCCGGGAGCATCTGTCTGCACAATTACTTGGGCTTCCTACTATCTGAGACGGTGGAGTGGGTCACACCCTCCTGACCTGGGGTTCTTCCGGATGCGGACAGACGAACGGGCCAGGTCGGGGGGTGACCTGGCCCGTTCGCGATCGGGGTGGGCGTCAGCCCATGTGCGGGTACGTGTAGTCGGTCGGCGGGACCAGCGTCTCCTTGATGGCGCGGGTCAGCGTCCAGCGCATCAGGTTCTGCGGGGCACCGGCCTTGTCGTTGGTGCCGGAGGCACGGCCGCCACCGAAGGGCTGCTGACCGACCACGGCACCGGTCGACTTGTCGTTGATGTAGAAGTTGCCGGCCGCGTAGCGCAGCTTCTCCATCGTGTACGCCGCCGCCGCGCGGTCGTTGGAGATGACCGAGCCGGTGAGGGCGTAGTCGGACACCGACTCCATCTGGGTCAGCATCTCGTCGTACTTGTCGTCCTCGTAGACGTGCACGGCGAGGATCGGGCCGAAGTACTCGGTGCGGAACACCTCGTTCTCCGGGTCGGCGCACTCGATGACGGTCGGGCGCACGAAGTACCCCACCGAGTCGTCGTAGGAGCCGCCCGCGACGATCGTGCAGGCCGGGTCCTCCTGGGCACGGTCGATGGCGGCCTTGTTCTTGGCGAAGGACCGCTCGTCGATGACGGCGCCGATGAAGTTCGACAGGTCGGTGACGTCACCCATCGTGATGCCGTCCACCTCGGCCGCGAACTCCTCCTTGAAGCCGGAGTTCCAGATCGAGGCCGGGATGTAGGCGCGGGAGGTGGCCGAGCACTTCTGGCCCTGGTACTCGAAGGCGCCACGGGTCAGCGCGGTCTTGAGGATCGCGGGGTCGGCGCTCGGGTGGGCGACGACGAAGTCCTTGCCGCCGGTCTCGCCGACCAGACGCGGGTAGGTGCGGTACTTCTCGATGTTCTGGCCGACCGTCTTCCACAGGTGCTGGAAGGTCTTGGTCGAGCCGGTGAAGTGGATGCCCGCCAGGTCGCGGTGGGCGAGGGCCACCTCCGACACGGCGAGGCCGTCGCCGGTGACGAGGTTGATGACGCCCTTGGGCAGTCCGGCCTCCTCCAGCAGCTGCATCAGCAGCACGGCGGCGTGGGTCTGCGTCGGGGACGGCTTCCACACCACGACGTTGCCCATCAGCGCGGGCGCGGTGGGCAGGTTGGCCGCGATGGCGCTGAAGTTGAAGGGCGTGATCGCGTAGACGAAGCCCTCCAGCGGCCGGTGGTCGAGGCGGTTCCACACGCCCGGGGAGTTGGCCGGGGGCTGCTCGGCGAGGATGCCGCGCGCGTAGTGGACGTTGAAGCGCCAGAAGTCGACCAGCTCGCAGGGGCTGTCGATCTCGGCCTGCTGGGCGGTCTTGGACTGACCCAGCATGGTGGAGGCGGCGATGGTCTCGCGCCAGGGGCCGGCCAGCAGTTCGGCGGCGCGCAGGATGATGGCCGCGCGGTCGTCGAAGGACATCGCGCGCCAGGCGGGGGCGGCGGCGAGGGCCGCGTCGATGGCGTCCTGGGCGTCCTGCTGGGTGGCGTTGGCGTAGGTGCCGAGGCGGGCCTTGTGGTTGTGCGGCTGCACGACGTCGAAGCGCTCGCCGCCGCCCATCCGCTTCTCACCGCCGATGGTGCAGGGCAGGTCGACCGGGTTGTCGGCCAGCTCCTTGAGCTTGGCCTCCAGCCGGGCCCGCTCGGGGGTGCCGGGGGCGTAGCCGTGCACCGGCTCGTTGACGGGGGTGGGGACCTGGGTCACAGCGTCCATGGGTTCCGTAACTCCTTGTGTGAGCGGTGTGGTGTCAGCCCTTGGTGATCATGCTGCGGGCGAAGAACCGGAGGTTGGCCGGCTTCTCCGCCAGACGCCGCATGAAGTAGCCGTACCAGTCGGTGCCGTAGGCGGTGTAGACGCGCATGCGGTGCCCCTCGGCGGCGAGCCGCAGGTGCTCGTCCCCGCGGATGCCGTAGAGCATCTGGAACTCGTACTCGTCGAGCTTGCGTCCGGCGGTGCGGGCCAGTTCCTGGGCGATGGAGATCAGGCGCGGGTCGTGCGACCCGATCATCGGGTAGCCCTCGCCCTCCATCAGCGTCCGCAGGATGCGCACGTACGCCTTGTCGATCTCGTGCTTCTGCTGGTAGGCGACCTCGGCGGGCTCCTTGTAGGCGCCCTTCACCAACCGTACGCGACTGCCGGCCGCGGCAAGGCGGCGCGCGTCCTCCTCGGTGCGGAAGAGGTAGGCCTGGATGACGCAGCCGGTCTGCGGGAAGTCCTTCCGCAGCTCCTCGTGGATGGCGAACATCGAGTCGAGGGTGGTGTGGTCCTCGGCGTCGAGGGTGACCGTGGTGCCGATCTCGGCGGCGGCCTCGACGACCGGGCGGACGTTGGCGAGGGCCAGTTCGTGGCCGCCGGGAAACGCGGAGGTGGACCCGGAGGGTCCTCCGTCGAGGCCGGCGGTGGGCGACGGGAGGGACTGACCGAACATCGACAGCTTCACCGACATCTCGGCGCGCGGCCCGAGCTCCAGCGGCTTCAGCCGGCCGATCAGCTCCAGGTAGGCGTCACGGGCGGCGGCGGCCTGCGCGGGCGTGGTGATGTCCTCGCCGACGACGTCCATGGTCAGCTCCAGCCCGTTGCCGGTGAGCTCCTGGACGATGGGCAGGATCTCGTCGACGGTCTCACCGGGGATGAAGCGGTCGACGACCTGCTTGGTCACCGGGGCCGCCGAGATCAGGCGTCGCATCCGGTCGCTGCGCGACGCGGCGAGAATCACGGGACCCAGCACGGGGCACCTCCACAAGCTGCATGAGGCCGTCACCCGACGTTTCGGGGACGGCACGGAGAACCACCGTGAAACCTAAGGATGACCCCGATCCTGTGCCATCGACAGACGTCACGCATCCCTGAACCAGATCTCAGACAGATGTATGAAGGGCGCCGGCTTTTGAGGCAGAATGCCCGGGTGACGTCGGAATACAGGGACGACTACCAGGAGCTGGTGGACGAGATCTCGGAGCTCCTCGGCGCTCCGGCGACCCTGGAGAACCGCGACTTCGAGCTGATCGCCTTCGGCGCGTACGACAGCGAGGGTGACCTCGACCCGTCCGCCCTGGACCCGGTGCGCGCCCGCTCGATCCTGACCCGGCGCTCCACGGCGGCGGTCCGCGCCTGGTTCGAGGGCTTCGGCATCACCCGCGCGACCGGCCCGGTCCGCATCCCGCGCACCCCGGAGGCGGGCGTGCACCGGGGGCGCGTCTGTCTCCCGGTGCGCCATCGCGGGATCGCCCTCGGGTACGTCTGGCTCCTGGAGGACGACCCGGGGCCGACACCGGAGCAGCTGGACGCGGCCATGCGGGTGACGGCGCGGATCGGCGCGCTGCTCGCGGACGAGGCCCAGCACGGCGCGGACCTCACACGCGAGCTGCGCGCGGTGCTGACCGCGGAGCGGGACTGGCAGCGGGACATGGCGGTCGCCGAGCTGCGCAGCGCCCTCGGCCCTCGCTCCGAACGCCTGCACACGGTGGTCTGCGTCGCCCCCTGGCCGTCCGCCGACCCCGACGACGCGCCCTCCGTCCGTACGGTGCCGGGGGCGACGGCGCTGTGCACCCTGCCGTGGGGGGCCACCTCGGTGTCGCTGGCGCTGCTGCTGCGGCTGCGCTCGACCGACGTGCTGTCACCGGCGACGACGGCGGCCGGGCGGCTGCTGGAGCGGGCCCGCGACAGCCGTCCGGCGGGCCGGTCCGGGCCTCCTCCGGTGGCCGCCGGCATCGCCGCGCCCCGCAGCGGCCTGGCCGACCTGGGCACCGCCTGGGACGAGGCGTCGGCGTCGGCGCGGGCGGCGCTGGCCGAACCCCGCCTCGGGCCGGTCGCCCGCTGGGCGTCGATCGGCCCGTACCGCCTGCTGACCGCGCTGTCGCCCGGCGCCGCCCACGACCCCGCGGTCGGCCCGCTGCTCTCCCCCGCGCACACCGAGCTGGCCCGCACCGCCGAGGCGTACCTCGACTGCGCGGGCCAGGCCGGGCGCACGGCGGCGGAGCTGGGCATCCACCGCCAGACGCTGTACTACCGGCTGTCGCGGATCGAGCAGCTCACGGGCCTGGACCTGGACGACGGGGAGGACCGCCTGCTGCTGCACATGGCGCTCAAGGCGCACCGTCTGTAGGCGCGTTCCCGGTGGCCGCCCCGGGTGCGCCGTCCGGGGCCGCCGCGGGTGGGTTGTGCGTGGCCGCCTCGGGTGCCTTGTCCGTGGCCGCCCGGAACACCTGGCGCAGGCCGGCGGTGAGCCGCCGGGCGTCGGGAGCACTGTCCGGGTCGAAGGTCCACTGGGCGATGAGACCCGTCATCAGCGTGACGTAGAAGGAGCCCAGGGTGTCGGCGGTCTCGTCGGACACGTCCTCCTCCCGGCCGCCCATCAGCAACGGCACCAGTCCGCGCCCGGCCTCCCGCTGGGCCGCGGCCAGGTGTGCGCGCACCTCGGGCAGCCGGTCGCCGAGGGCCAGGACCTCCATGCTGAGCCGCCACACCGAGCCGGGGTCCTTCATGGTGGCGATGATGTTCGCCCACACCCGCTCGAACCGCTCCAGTGAGCCGGGCGCGGCCTCGTCCACCGTGCCGTCGCCGTCGAAGGCGTCGCCCATGCCCTCCACGAGGGAGACGTAGGCCTGGGCGAGCAGCGCGTCCTTGGAGCCGTAGTGGTAGCCGATGGACGCGAGGTTGGTCCCCGACTCCTTGACGATGTCGCGCGCCGTCGTACGCACGAACCCCTTGGCGAGCAGGCAGCGCTTGGCGCCCTCGAGCAGATCCTCACGGTGTCCCATGGCGGCAGCCTACCCCGGTGTTCATACAGCCGTCTTATACAAGCGTTCTAGACAGCCGTATAAGACGTGCGTACAGTCACCGGCATGACATCCAACACCCACCCGCCCCGGGCCGGCCGCCGTGAGTGGACCGCGCTCTGCGTGCTGATGCTGCCGCTGCTGCTGGTCTCGATGGACGTCTCCGTCCTCTACTTCGCGGTCCCGCAGATCAGCGCCGATCTGGAGCCGACCGGCACCCAGCAACTGTGGATCTTCGACATCTACGGCTTCGTGCTGGCCGGACTGCTGATGACCATGGGCGCGCTCGGCGACCGCATCGGCCGCCGCAGGCTGCTGCTCGCCGGCGCGGCCGCCTTCGGCGCCGCCTCCCTGCTCGCCGCCTACGCGCACAGCGCGGAGACCCTGATCGTCGCCCGCGCGGTCCTCGGCATCGGCGGCGCCACCCTGATGCCCTCGACCATGGCGCTGGTCCGCACGATGTTCACCGACCCCGGCCAGCGGGCCAAGGCGATCGGGCTGTGGTCCGGGGTGATGACCGGCGGCATCGCCCTCGGCTCGGTGATGAGCGGGCTGCTGGTCGAGCACTTCTGGTGGGGCTCGGTCTTCCTGGTCAACCTGCCCGCGATGGTCCTGCTGCTGGTGCTCGGTCCGGTGCTGCTCCCCGAGTCGCGGAATCCCTCCCCCGGCCGCTTCGACCTGCTGAGCGTCCCGCTGTCCATGGCCGCGGTGCTGCCCGTCGTCTACGGCCTGAAGGAACTGCCCTCCGAGGGCTGGAACGTCCGGTACGTCGTCTCGATCACCGTCGGCCTGCTGTTCGCCGCGCTGTTCGTCCACCGGCAGCGCACCGCGACGTCACCGATGATCCCGCCCGCGCTGTTCCGAGGGCACGGCTTCAGCCCCGCGCTCGCCCTCAACACCCTGTCCGCCTTCGGCATGATGGGCTCGGCCTACTTCACCACCCAGTACCTGCAGTCGGTCCTCGGCAGGAGCGCCCTGGAGGCCGCGCTGTGGAGCCTGCTGCCGTCGGTGCTGATCGGCGCCGCCGCGCCGGCCGCCGCCCAGCTGGTGCGGCGCGGGGTAGAACGCGCCTGGGTGGTCACCGCCGGATTCGTCGTCGCCGCCTGCGGCTACGGCCTGCTCGCACTGGCGGGCACGGACTCGCTGTGGCTGGTGCTGGCCGCCTGCGGGGTGATGGCCGCGGGCATCGTCGTCGTGATGTCCCTGCTCACCGACCTGGCGCTGAGCTCGGCCCCCGTGGACCGGGCGGGCGCCGCGTCCTCCCTGCTGGAGACCGGCACCGAGTTCGGCGGCGCCCTGGGCATGGCAGCCCTGGGGTCCGTCGGCACCGCCGTCTACCGCCACGGGATGCCGGACTCTGCCCCCGCCCCGGCCCAGGAGACCCTGGGCGGCGCGCTGGCCGTCGCCGCCGAACTGCCGGGGCGCGCGGGGGACGTCCTGGCCGCGGCGGCACGCGAGGCGTTCACCGACGGGATGCGGGGCGCCGCGATCGCCGGGGCGCTGCTTCTCCTCGTCGCGGCGGCGGTCGCGGTGGCGGGACTGCGGCACATCCGCGTGCGGCCGGACACGGAGAACGCCGGACAGGCTGACACACTCAGCCCGTCCGGCGTGTGAGGACGAGTCCGTTCAGGGCGAACGGGGGGGCACCGGGGGCGAAGCCCCCGGAGTCTCAGACCAGGTTCACGGAACGGGCCGAGGTCGCCCCGATCTCCGCGGCCAGCTCACCCAGCACCGTGGTGGTCACGGTGTCGTCGACCGTCAGCACGGCCAGCGCCTCGCCGCCGACCGTCGCACGGGCGACCTGCATGCCGGCGATGTTGATCCCCGCCTCGCCGAGGATGCGGCCGACGGTGCCGACGACACCCGGGCGGTCCTCGTAGCGCAGGACGACCATGTGGTCGGCGAGCGCGAGGTCGACGTCGTACTCGCCGACCGCGACGATCTTCTGGACGTGCTTCGGACCGGCCAGCGTGCCGGAGACCGAGATCTCCTCGCCGTCCGCGAGGGTGCCGCGCACGGTGACCACGTTGCGGTGCTCGGCCGACTCCGAGCTGGTGGTCAGCCGGACCTCGACACCGCGCTCCTGGGCGAACAGCGGGGCGTTGACGTAGGAGACGGTCTCGTCGACGACGTCCTCGAAGACACCCTTGAGCGCGGAGAGTTCCAGCACCTTCACGTCGTGCTGGGTGATCTCGCCGTACACCTCGACGTCGAGGCGGACCGCGACCTCGCCCGCCAGCGCGGTGAAGATCCGGCCGAGGCGCTCGGCCAGCGGCAGGCCCGGCTTGACGTCCTCGGCGATGACCCCGCCCTGCACGTTCACCGCGTCGGGGACCAGCTCACCGGCGAGCGCCAGGCGCACCGAGCGGGCGACGGCGATACCGGCCTTCTCCTGGGCCTCGTCGGTGGAGGCGCCGAGGTGCGGGGTGCAGACGACCTGGTCGAACTCGAAGAGCGGGGAGTCGGTGCAGGGCTCCTTGGCGTACACGTCGAGGCCGGCGCCGGCGACGCGGCCCTCCTTGAGCGCCGAGTACAGCGCCTCCTCGTCGACGATGCCGCCGCGCGCGGCGTTGATGACGCGCACGCTCGGCTTGACCTTGCGCAGCGCCTCGTCGCCGATCAGCCCGAGGGTCTCGGGGGTCTTCGGCAGGTGCACGGTGATGAAGTCGGAGACCTCGAGCAGCTCGTCGAGGGACAGCACCTTCACGCCCATCTGCGCGGCGCGCGCCGGCTGGACGTAGGGGTCGTACGCGACGACCTTCATGCCGAAGGCCGACATGCGCTGTGCGACGAGGGCGCCGATGCGGCCCAGACCCACGACACCGAGGGTCTTCTCGGCGAGCTCGACGCCCGTGTACTTGCTGCGCTTCCACTCGCCGTTCTTCAGCGCGGCGTTGGCCTGCGGGATGTTGCGCGCGGTGGCGACGATCAGACCGCAGGCGAGCTCGGCGGCGGTGACGATGTTGGAGGTGGGGGCGTTGACGACCATCACGCCGGCCTTGGTGGCGGCGGAGACGTCGACGTTGTCGAGGCCGACGCCGGCTCGCGCGACGACCTTCAGCTTGTTCGCCGCGGCGATCGCCTCGGCGTCCACCTTGGTGGCGGAGCGGATCAGGATCGCGTCGACGTCGGCGATGGCGGGGAGCAGTTCGGCTCGGTCCGCGCCGTTGCAGTGCCGGATCTCGAAGTCCGGGCCGAGTGCGTCGACGGTGGCGGGCGACAGCTCTTCAGCGATGAGTACGACGGGTTTCGAGCTCACGTGAGTCCTCACAAGTCCCAATGCGGACGGCCGTCCCGACGGCCGCAGGCGGTGAAGAAGTGCTAGCCGCGTGGAAGACGCACGACGCTGTGGGCCTGACGCGTATGTAGTGCAGCAGTCTAGTGGCGCCGAGGGCGTCGTCTTACGCCGCTTCGGAAGGATCACCCGTCCGTGGTGGGACGGGACGGACAACGCGGTACCACCGACGTTACCCCTGGTTCGCCCGAAGGGCCGGAGCATGCCGCTCCGGCCCTTCCGACGGATCGGCTCAGGCCTCCTCGTCGACCCAGCTCATCAGCTTGCGCAGCTGCTTGCCGGTGGTCTCCAGGAGGTGCTCGGAGTCCTGCTTCTTGTACTCGTCGTACTTCTTCAGGCCGCCGTGGTACTCGTCCATCCAGGTCTGGGCGAAGGTGCCGTCCTGGATCTCGGCGAGGACCTTCTTCATCTCGGCCTTGGTGGCGTCGGTGATGATCCGCGGGCCGGTGACGTAGTCGCCCCACTCGGCGGTCTCGGAGATCGACCAGCGCATCTTCTCCAGGCCGCCCTCGTACATGAGGTCCACGATGAGCTTCAGCTCGTGCAGGCACTCGAAGTAGGCGATCTCCGGCTGGTAGCCGGCCTCGGTCAGGGTCTCGAAGCCCGCCTTCACCAGGGCCGCGGTGCCACCGCACAGCACGGCCTGCTCACCGAACAGGTCGGTCTCGGTCTCCTCGGTGAAGGTCGTCTTGATGACGCCCGCGCGGGTGCCGCCGATGCCCTTGGCGTACGACAGGGCCAGCGCGAAGCCGTTGCCCGTGGCGTCCTGCTCGACGGCCGCGATGCAGGGGACGCCGCGGCCCTCCTCGTACTGGCGGCGCACCAGGTGGCCCGGGCCCTTGGGGGCGACCATGCAGACGTCGACGCCGGCCGGGGGCTTGATGAAGCCGAAGCGGATGTTGAAGCCGTGGCCGAAGAACAGCGCGTCGCCGTCCTTCAGGTTCGGGGCGATGGACTCCTCGTAGACCTGGCCCTGGATCGGGTCCGGGACGAGGATCATGATGACGTCGGCCTCGGCGGCGGCCTCGGACGGGGTCACCACGCGCAGGCCCTGCTCCTCGGCCTTGGCCTTGGACTTGGAGCCCTCGTGCAGACCGACGCGCACGTCGACGCCGGAGTCGCGCAGCGACAGGGCGTGGGCGTGGCCCTGGCTGCCGTACCCGATGACCGCGACCTTGCGGCCCTGGATGATGGACAGGTCGGCGTCGGCGTCGTAGAACAGCTCGGCCACTGGGTTCTCTCCTTGTGTGCAGGTGTTGCGTCCCACCGTATGACGGTGAGGGAGGGGGAAGGTGGGGGGTCTCGCGATGCGGGCGGCCGGCCGTGTCCCGGCCGCCCGTTCAGGGTCCTACGCCGACCGGTCCAGGGCGCGCAGCGACCGGTCCGTGATCGAACGGGCACCGCGTCCGATCGCGATCGTGCCGGACTGGACCAGCTCTTTGATGCCGAACGGCTCCAGCATCTTGAGCATGGCGGAGAGCTTGTCGCTGCTGCCGGTGGCCTCGATGGTCACGGCCTCCGGGGAGACGTCCACGGTCTTGGCGCGGAAGAGCTGGACGATCTCGACGATCTGGGAGCGCGTCTCGTTGTCGGCGCGCACCTTCACCAGAACGAGTTCGCGCTGGACGGCGTGCCCGGGTTCGAGTTCGACGATCTTCAGCACGTTGACGAGCTTGTTGAGCTGCTTGGTGACCTGCTCCAGCGGGAACTCGTCGACGCTCACCACGATGGTGATGCGGGAGATGTCGGGGTGCTCGGTGACACCCACGGCGAGCGAGTCGATGTTGAAGCCGCGGCGGGAGAACAGGGCGGCGATCCGGGCCAGGATGCCGGGGGTGTTCTCCACCAGGACGGAGAGCGTGTGCTTGGACATGATCTCTTCGGTCTCTCTCGCTCAGTCGTCTTCGTTGTCGCCGAAGTCGGGGCGCACGTCCCGGGCGGCCATGATCTCGTCGTTGGAGGTGCCGGCGGCGACCATCGGCCAGACCATCGCGTCCTCGTGGACGATGAAGTCCACCAGGACCGGGCGGTCGTTGATCGAGTTGGCCTCCTCGATGACCTTGTCGAGGTCGGCGGGGTCCTCGCAGCGGATCGCGTAGCAGCCCATGGCCTCGGCCAGCTTCACGAAGTCGGGGACGCGGGTGCCCCTCGCCTCCGGGTTGACGTCGTCGGGGCCGGAGTGCAGGACCGTGTTGGAGTACCGCTGGTTGTAGAAGAGGGTCTGCCACTGGCGGACCATCCCGAGGGCGCCGTTGTTGATGACCGCGACCTTGATCGGGATGTTGTTCAGGGCGCAGGTGGTGAGCTCCTGATTGGTCATCTGGAAGCAGCCGTCGCCGTCGATCGCCCACACCGTGCGGTCGGGCACGCCCGCCTTGGCGCCCATGGCGGCGGGGACCGCGTAGCCCATGGTTCCGGCGCCGCCGGAGTTCAGCCAGGTGGCGGGCTTGTCGTACTGGATGAAGTGCGCGGCCCACATCTGGTGCTGGCCGACGCCCGCCGCGAAGACGGTGCCCTCGGGGGCCAGCTGTCCGATGCGCTCGATGACCTGCTGCGGGGAGAGGGAGCCGTCCGCGGGCAGGTCGTAGCCCAGCGGGTAGGTGTCGCGCCAGCGGTTCAGGTCGTTCCACCAGGCGGAGTGGTCGCCGCGGTGGCCCTCCGCGTGCTCCTTCTGGACGGCCTGGATGAGGTCGGCGAGGACCTCGCGGGCGTCACCGACGATCGGCACGTCGGCGGCGCGGTTCTTGCCGATCTCGGCCGGGTCGATGTCGGCGTGGACGATCTTGGCGTGCGGGGCGAAGCTGTCCAGCTTGCCGGTGACACGGTCGTCGAAGCGGGCTCCGAGGGCGACGATCAGGTCGGCCTTCTGCAGCGCGGTGACGGCGGTGACCGCACCGTGCATGCCCGGCATTCCCACGTGCAGCGGGTGGCCGTCGGGGAATGCGCCGAGCGCCATCAGGGTGGTGGTGACGGGCGCTCCGGTGAGCTCTGCGAGCATCTTCAGTTCGGCGGTGGCGCCTGCCTTGATGACGCCGCCGCCGACGTACAGGACGGGCCGCTTGGCGGCCGTGATCAGCTTGGCGGCCTCGCGGATCTGCTTGGCGTGCGGCTTGGTGACGGGCCGATAGCCGGGCAGGTCCATGACGGGCGGCCAGGAGAAGGTGGTCCTCGCCTGGAGGATGTCCTTGGGGATGTCCACCAGCACCGGGCCGGGGCGGCCGGTGGAGGCGATGTGGAAGGCCTGCGCGATCGCCCGGGGGATGTCCTCCGCCTTGGTGACCAGGAAGCTGTGCTTGGTGATCGGCATGGTGATGCCGACGATGTCCGCCTCCTGGAAGGCGTCGGTGCCGATCGCCTTGGAGACGACCTGGCCGGTGATGGCCACCAGCGGCACGGAGTCCATGTGCGCGTCGGCGATCGGCGTGACCAGGTTGGTGGCGCCGGGTCCCGAGGTCGCCATGCAGACGCCCACCTTGCCGGTGGCCTGCGCGTAACCCGTGGCCGCGTGACCGGCACCCTGCTCGTGACGGACCAGGACGTGGCGCACCCGGGTCGAGTCCATCAGCGGGTCGTAGGCGGGCAGGATCGTGCCGCCGGGGATACCGAATACCGTGTCGGCGCCGACCTCCTCGAGGGAGCGGATGAGGGACTGCGCGCCCGTGACGTGCTCGACGGGGGCGGACTGCTGTCCTCCGGAACGGGGCCGCGGCTGCGGGTGATGGGCCCCGGTGGCCTGCTCGGTCATCGGCATTCTCTTCTCGATGCTGAGGGTTTTTGCGAAGTTCGTGCGGGTTACGCGTGCTGCTCGACTGGTGCCTGTGCAACAAAAAACCCCTCGTGCCGTAAGGCAAGCGAGGGGAGCGCGCCGGGTGGTGGGTCGCTGAGCGTTCGTCGCTCAGCGTCAGCCGACGCGCTGTCCAAGTACGAGAATTCGGGTGCGCATGGCACTGACCCTCCCCCCGGCGCACACCCACTGTCAAGTGGGTGGGACGGGAGTCTCATTATGTGAGCGGAGTGCCGTACCACCTTTGAGCACCGCGGTCACCCCGGAGGAGTACACCGCGGAACCCCCGCCGGCGAGCACCGGTTCGGCCGGTCCGTGCGGCGTCGGGTAGTGGCCGACGGCCAGCGCCCGGCGCAGCCGGTACTCGTCCAGCGGCCCGGAGAAGGCCAGACCCTGCCCGTGGGTGCAGCCCATCGCGCGCAGGGCCTCGGCTTGTTCGGACAGGTCCACGCCGTCGGCCACGGACTGCAGTCCGAGGTCGGAGGCGATCCGCAGCAGCCCGTGCGTGATCTTGTACAGCCGCGCGGACTCGGCCACTCCGTCGACCAGGCTGCGGTCCAGCTTCAGCATGTCGACGGGCAACCGCCGCAGGGCGGTGATCGCCGCGGGTCCGCTGCCGAAGCCGTCCAGGGCGATCCGCACGCCGAGCCGCTTGAGCACGGTCAGCCTGCGCTCCAGCTCGTCGAGGGAGACCCGGGGGTCGATGTCGGCCAGCTCCACGATCAGCGAGCCGGACGGGAGTCCGTGCCGGGTGAGCAGGGCCTCGATCGAGCCGAGAGGCAGCGACCGGTCCAGCAGCCGGCGGGCGCTCAGCCGGACGGCCACCGGCACGGGGAGCCCGGTCGCGTGCCGTTCGGCGGCCTGCTCCACGGCCTCGTCCAGCAGCCAGCGGCCCAGCTCGGCGGTCTTCTCGCTGTCCTCCGCCACGCGCAGGAACTCCGCCGGGGTGAACAGCACGCCCTGCGAGGAGCGCCAGCGCGCCTGGGCGCACACCGAGGTGATCCGGCCGTCCGCCAGGCACACCACCGGCTGGTGCAGCAGGGCGAACTCGCCGTGGTGCAGCGCCGCGCGCAGCCGCGTGGCCAGCTCCGCCTTGCGTACGACGTCCTGTTGCATGTGCGGCTCGTACAGCTCCACCCGGCCCTTGCCGGCCGCCTTCGCCCGGTACATCGCGAGGTCGGCGTTGCGCAGCAGTTCGCCCGCGCCGAGTCCCGGCTCGGCGAAGGCGACGCCGATGGAGGCGTTGACGCGGACATCGTTGCCGTCGATGAGGTAGGGCTGGGAGAGGGTGACTCTGAGCCGGTCGGCGAGTTCGAGGAGGTGCCGCTCGCGGGCGTCCCGGTCACGGACGCCGTCACCGACGATGAGGGCCGCGAACTCGTCGCCGCCCAGACGGGAGGCGGTGTCGCCCTTGCGGACGGCGTCCTGGAGTCTGCGGGCGGCCTGCACGAGCAGTTCGTCGCCCGCCTGGTGCCCGATGGTGTCGTTGACGCCCTTGAAGCCGTCGAGGTCGATGAACAGCACCGCCGTGCCGCGCAGGGCGGCTCCGCGGTCCGAGGCACGGCGGCCGGAGAGGGCCTGCTGTACGCGGCGGGTGAACAGGGCGCGGTTGGGCAGGTCGGTCAGCGGGTCGTGCTCGGCGTTGTGCTGGAGCTGGGCCTGGAGCCGCACCCGCTCGGTGACGTCACGGCTGTTGAAGATGAGACCGCCGTGGTGACGGTTGACCGTCGACTCCACGTTCAGCCAGCTTCCCCCGCCGCCGGAGCGGAAGCGGCACTCGATGCGCGTGGTGGGTTCCTCGACCGGGTCGGCGGCGAGGAACCGGCGCACCTCGTGCACCACGCGGCCCAGGTCCTCGGGGTGGATGAGCGCGGCCAGTTCGGTGCCGACCAGCTCCTCCGCCGGGCGGCCGTACACCCCGGCGGCGGCCGGTGAGACGTAGCGCAGGATGCCGCTGGGCGCCGCGATCATGATGACGTCGCTCGACCCCTGCACCAGGGAGCGGAAGTGGTTCTCCTTCTGCGCCAGTTCCTGGGTGAGGGTGATGTTGTCGAGGAGCATGATGCCCTGGCGCACGACGAGCGCCAGCGCGACGGTGCCGCCGGTGAGCAGCACGACGCGGTCGACGCTGCGCCCGTTGAGGACGTTGTAGAGGATGCCGAGGGTGCACACGGCCGCCGCCAGGTACGGCGTGAGTGCGGCGAGGGATCCCGCGATGGGCCGTGAGAGCTGGTACCGGCCGGGGTCCTGGCCGGGCGGCAGGGCGTGCTGGTGGTCCGGGGCGCCACGCCGTCCGGGCAGATGCTCGCGGACCACGCGCGTGTGCCCCTCCCGCTCCGGTCCGCCGCGGCGGGGAGCCGTCCAGGGGGCGTAGGCCAGCAGCAGCGAGCCGGCGAACCAGCCCGCGTCGAGCAGTTGCCCGGACGGTAGTCGGCGTGCAACAGCGGGGAGGTGAACAGGGCGTCGCACATCACGGTGAGCGCGAGCGCCCCGATCGCGGTGTTCACCGCGGACCGGTTGACCGCCGAGCGCCGGAAGTGCAGCGCCAGCACCATGCTGACGAGGGCGATGTCGAGCAGCGGGTACGCCAGCGACAGCGCCGCGTGCGCGACGCCCGGGCCCTCGGCCTGGGCGGCCTGGGCGAGCGCGAGACTCCACGCCAGGGTCAGCAGCGAGCCGCCGATCAGCCAGGCGTCGAGGCCTAGGCAGACCCATCCGGCCTTGGTCACCGGCCGTTTGGCGAGCACCAGCAGTCCGACGATGGCGGGCGGCGCGAAGCAGAGGAAGAACAGGTCGGCGTAACTGGGGCTCGGAACCTCGCGGTTCAGCACGACCTCGTACCAGCCCCAGACCAGGTTGCCCAGGGAGGCCATGGCCGAGGAGAGGCCGAACAGCAGCCAGGCGGGCCGGTAGCGGGTGCGGCGGCCGCGGGCGTAGACGACGCAGGACACGGCGGCGGCAGCGGCGGCGGCGCTGAGTCCGAAGTCGCCCATGATCAGGGCCAGTCGCTCGGAGCCCCAGCCGCACGCGGCCCCTACGGCGTAGGCGGCACAGACCAGGGCCAGGACGAGTTGCGCCGCCGGACCGGGCCGGCGGCCGGCGGCGGGCGCATTGGGCAGCAGTGTCCGCGGGGCGGACGCGGGACGCAGCGCTCCGTCCAGGGTGGAGGTCGAGGGCGGCGCGCTCACCGGTCCCTCCCGGTCCGCGCCATGGCCGCGCCCCACGGTCCCCGGTGCGTCCGGGGCCTGGGCCGCCGGCCGGTCCACCGGCCGTCGCCGGGGTGGTGGTGAGGGCCGGCGCCGTCGGTCCGGTCGCCGCACCGGATGTGGTGGCCGCGCCTGTGCTTGTCCGCGCGCCGGTGTCGCCGCCGACGCGTCCGCCGCGTCGGATCGCTCGTCCAGTGGCCGTGCATCGCCCGTCGCCCCCTCACAGTCTTCGTGTCGCTCCCCCGCGCCGTTGGTCGACGGCGCAGCCCCAGTCGGGACGATACACCAGTATCGTCACTCAGGGACATAGGTCCTCTACGCTCCGTGACGATCAACGGACCGTCGAGTACCCACCGCTCCCGAGAAGATGCGGACGGTACTCGAAGCGGACTACACGTCTTCCCTTCCCGTCACCAGGATCACGTTGCCGAGCTCTTCACGGTTCACGTATCGGCGCAACTGGTCGCGGAGCAAACGCTTCGCGCGGGGGAGGAAGGCGGACGTGGGTCCGCCGACGTGCGGGCTGACGAGAACGCCGGGGGCCCGCCACAACGGGTGGTCGGCGGGCAGCGGTTCGGGGTCGGTGACGTCGAGGGCCGCGGTGAGGCGGCCGCTCTCCAGCTCGGTGAGCAGGGCCTTGGTGTCGACGACGGGTCCCCGGGCGACGTTCACGAGCAGGGCGCCGTCCTTCATCCGGGCCAGGAATCCGGCGTCCACGAGGTGCCGGGTGCTGTCGGTCAGCGGGGTGGAGAGGACGACGACGTCCGCCTCCGGCAGCAGGGAGGGCAGTTCGGTGAGTGGATGCACCGGCCCGCGCTCCGTGGTGCGCGCGGAGCGCGCGACGCGCGCCACCCGCGCGACCTCGAACGGAGCGAGCCGGTCCTCGACCGCCGCGCCGATCGAGCCGTACCCGACGATCAGCACGTTCCGGTCGGCGAGCGCCGGCCGGAACCCGCCCCGCCACTCCCCCCGGTCCTGGGCCCGCACGAAGTCGGGAATGCCGCGCAGGGAGGCGAGGATCAGGGTGAGCGCGAGCTCCGCGGTGCTGGCCTCGTGCACCCCGCGGGCGTTGCACAGCCGCACACCCGCGGGCAGGTCCTTCAGGCCCGGCTGCACGTGGTCGGTTCCGGCCGACAGGGTCTGCACCACGCGCACGGAACGCATCCGCGGCAGCGGCCGCAGGCACACCTCGGCGGGCCTCATGTACGGCACGACGTAGAAGGCGCAGTCCGCCGGGTCGGCCGGGAACGCGTCACCGCCGTCCCAGAAGTGGTACCGCGGCCCCTCGGGGAGCCCTTCGATCTCGTCCGGCGGGATGGGGAGCCACACGTCAGCAGTCATGCTTCGGAGGCTAGTTCAGGCGTCCGCGGACGCAGAGGTTAGGTTGGGGGACCGGAGAGGGAGGGTCACGAGCAGGTGGAGCGCAGGACGATCGGCGCGGCGGCGCTCGCGGTGGGTGCCGTAGGACTCGGGTGCATGCCGATGAGCTGGGCCTACAGCACGTCCCGGCAGCGTGGCGAGGAGTCGCTGAAGGCGGTGCACCGGGCGCTGGACGCCGGCTCGTCCCTCCTCGACACCGCCGACATGTACGGGCCGTTCACCAACGAGCTGCTGCTGGGGCGGGTGTTGAAGGAGCGGCGCGCCGACGCCTTCGTGTCGACCAAGGTCGGACTGCTGGTGGGTGACCAGCACATCGTGGCCAACGGCCGCCCGGGGTACGTCCGACGGGCCTGCGACGCGTCGCTGCGCAGGCTGCAGACCGACGTCATCGACCTCTACCAGCTGCACCGCGCCGACCCGGAGGTGCCGGTGGAGGAGACCTGGGGCGCGATGGCGGAGCTGGTGCGGGCGGGGAAGGTGCGGGCGCTGGGGCTGTGCGCGGTCGGGGCGCGTTCGTCGCGCCGGCCGGGGGCGCGGCTGCACGACGCGACGATCCGGCAGCTGGAGCGGGTGCAGCAGGTCTTCCCGGTCAGCGCCGTGGAGGCGGAGCTCTCGGTCTGGTCGCCCGAGGCGCTGGAGCACCTGCTGCCCTGGTGCGCGTCGCGGGGCGTCGGCTTCCTGGCGGCGATGCCGCTGGGCAACGGCTTCCTGACCGGCACGCTGACCCCCGGGGTGGGGTTCGAGGCGGACGACCTGCGCGCCCGGCACCCCCGCTTCACGGCCGAGATGATGGCCGCTAACCAGCCGATCGTGGTGGGTCTGCGCCGGATCGCGCGCCGGCACGGGGAGCACGTGACCCCGGCGCAGGTGGCGCTGGCCTGGGTGCTGAGCCGGGGCCGCCAGGTGATTCCGGTGCCGGGCACGAAGCGGGAGCGGTGGGTCACGGAGAACGCGGCCGCGGCGGACCTGCGCCTGACGGAACGGGACCTCGCGGAGATCGCGGCCCTTCCGGCGGCGCAGGGGTCCTGGGACTGAGCGGGCTCGTGTCACCGGCCGGGGAGCGCGAACCCTCGTGACCGGTGGCCGACGGTGGCCGGGCGGCGGGCGGCGGGCGGCGGGCGGCGGGCGGCGGGCGGGACCTGATGCCCGGCGGGGCCGCCTGGGATGCGGGCCGGGGGTTCGGCCCGGGCGAAGCGGGAACCTGGGAGGCGCGAGCGGTGTATGACAGACAGAACCCGCCGCGTCGAAGGGACGAGATCGTGCAACGACGAGCCGTGACGGCCGTGCTGGCCGCCGCCGCGTTCCTGCTGACGGCCGGCTGCTCCTCCGACGAGGGAGCACCGCCGGACCGGGACGGCACCGCATCCACCGCCGCGGCGGCCCCCTCCTCGCCTGCCGGGAAGGCCGAGGAGACCCCGCCCGCGAAGGGCTCGGTGACCGTCGTCCGCACGGTGGCGACGGGACTGGGCACGCCCTGGGGCCTGGCCCCGCTGCCGGACGGCGACCTCCTGGTGTCCTCCCGGGACGACGCCACGATCACCCGGGTCGACGGGAAGACCGGCAGGAAGACCGAGCTGGGCGAGGTGCCCGGGGTCTCCCCCGAGGGCGAGGGCGGTCTGCTGGGCATCGCCCTGTCCCCCGAGTTCGCCTCGGACCACATGATCTACGCCTACTTCACCTCGGCCTCCGACAACCGCATCGTGCGCATGCTGTACACCGAGCGGAAGCCGGCCGACGAGCAACTGGGGGCTCCCGACACGGTCTTCCGGGGCATCCCCAAGGGATTCGTGCACAACGGCGGACGGATCGCCTTCGGCCCGGACCGCATGCTCTACGCGGGCACGGGCGAGAGCGGCGACACGGGCCTGTCCCAGGACAAGGAGTCCCTGGGCGGCAAGATCCTGCGGATGACCCCGGACGGCGAACCGGCCCCGGGCAACCCGTTCCCCGGCTCCCCCGTGTACTCCTACGGCCACCGCAATGTGCAGGGCCTGGCTTGGGACCCTGAACAGCGGCTGTTCGCCTCGGAGTTCGGCCAGGAGACCTGGGACGAGCTGAACGCCGTCGCGCCGGGCGACAACTACGGCTGGCCGGAGGCGGAGGGCCACTCCGACGAGGGCGGTTTCCACAACCCGATCGCCCAGTGGAGCACCGACGAGGCGTCCCCCAGCGGCATCGCGTACGCCGAGGGCTCCGTCTGGATGGCGGGGCTGGGCGGCGACCGGCTGTGGCGCATACCGCTCAAGGGCACGGAGGCATCCGCGGACCCGCAGGCCTTCCTGGAGGACGAGTACGGCCGGCTGCGCACCGTGGTCGCCGCGGGCGGCGACCGGCTGTGGCTGGTGACCAGCAACACGGACGGCCGGGGCGACCCGAAGAAGGACGACGACCGCATCCTGGAGCTCCGGGTGCGCTAGCCGGCGGGCCGCTCCCCTTCGGAGGCGTCCTCGGCATTGCCCTCCAAGGGCGCCGGACGGCGGACGGTGACCTTCCCGGACGCGAGGTCTATCGGCCCGCGTCCGGGGTCGGCGTCACCGACGTCCTCCCGGCTCAGTTCCAGGCGCTTGCGTTCGTCGTCGCCGTGCTTGCGTCCGGGGGCGAACAGCTCCTCGAAGGCGTTGAACATCGCTCCCCTTCCCAGGGCCACGGGTGCCGGGCCGCGTTCGCCCTACACCGATTGTCGCGCGGTCTCCCGCTGTCCGGCCCCGGCCGGGACCAGGCCCACCCGGTGGGCCACGGCCGCCGCCTCGCCACGGCCGGAGACGCCCAGCTTGGCGAGGATGTTCGAGACGTGGACGCTGGCCGTCTTCGGCGAGATGAACAGTTCCTCGGCGATACGGCGGTTGGTGTGTCCGGCGGCCACCAGGCGCAGGACGTCCCGCTCCCGGCTGGTCAGCCCGAGCGCCTCGGCCGGGTCGGCCGGCGGGGGCGTGTCCTCGCGCGGGGCGGGCGTCAGCGCCAGGCGACCGCGCCGGGCCAGCAGCACGGCCTCGCGCGCCAGCGGCGCCGCGCCGAGGTGACCGGCGACGGCGGCCACCAGCCGCAGCAGTTCGGTGGCGCGGGCCCGCTCGTCCTCCTCCGCGCCCGCGGCCAGCAGCGCCTCGGCGAGCCGCAGGCGGACGCAGGCGAGGTCGTAGGGCCGCCCCAGCGGTTCCGTCGCGGCCACGGCCTCGGACCACGCGTCCGGCTCGGTCCTGCCCTCGGCGCGCAGCAGCTCGGCGCGCAGCCACAGGTCGTGGGCCGTCCACAGGGGGACTCCGGTGGCCAGGCGCTTCGCCGCGCCGCGGATGCGGTCGAGGACCTGCGCGCGGCCGGCCTCGGTCGCCGGGTCGCCGTACCGGTCGGCCTCGGCCGTGGCGGCGGCGAGCAGCAGGGGCCAGCCGTAACGCTGGGTGCCGGGCGGGAAACCGGTGCCCAGTGCGTCGAACAGCTGGGCGCGGGCCTCGTCGACGCGGCCCTCGGCGGCGGCGACATGGAGGGCGACCCACGTCATCGGGAGGGCGTACTGCGGCATCGGGTCGTGGGTGCCGAACTGGGCGCGGGCCTCGGCGAGGCGGCGGACCGCCCCGGCGGCGTCCCCCCGGAGGTGGGCCAGGTGCGCCAGGCGGATCGAGCCGCCGGCGCGCGGCTTGGCGCCCTGCCCGGGGCGCTGCGCGCTGGCCGCGGCCCGCTCCGCCTCGTCCCAGCGGCCCACGGAGATGAGGGACTCGGCGAGGTTGCCCCACATCCAGCCCTCGGGGTCCACCAGTCCGAGCCGCCGGGTGACCCGCACGCCCTCCTCGAGCAGCCGCACGGCCTCCTCGGAGCGGCCGACGCCCTCGAGCACGGACGGCAGGTTCACGAAGGCGCGCGCCACCACCGTGTCGACGCCGAGTTCGGTGGCCCGTTCCTTGACCTCGTACAGCTCGGCCAGTCCGGCGTCGATGTCACCGGCGTCGACCATGAGGCCGCCGAGGGTCAGCCGGGCGTTGAGCTCGATGTCGTGGGCGCCGACCATGCGGGCGTACTCGACGGCGCGTTCCGCGGCGGTCATGGCGTCCGCGCCGGGTTCGTGCAGCATCGACCAGCCGGCCGCGGAGGCCAGCACCTCGGCGTGCACCTCGGAGGGCGGCAGTCCGCGCACCAGTTCCCGCGCGGTGCCGAGCTCGTCCCAGCCGTCGCCACGGGAGAGGGCCTGGGTGAGCCGGGAGCGCTGCACCCAGAACCACGCGGCACGCAGCGGGTCGGGGTCCTCGTCGAGGAGGCGCAGCGCCCGCTTGGTGATCTTCAGGGCGCGTTCGCGCTCCCCGCAGAGGCGGCCGGCGACGGCGGCCTCCGCCATGAGGTCGAGATAGCGCAGCGGCCTGCCCCCGGCGTCGTGGGCGTCGGGCGTTCCGTCGGGTCCTTCCGGCACCGCGCAGGGGTAGGTCTCGGCGTGGTCGAGCGGGCGCAGTGCGGCGCGCACGGCGTCGGGGACGGCGTCCCACAGCTCCATCGCCCGCTCCAGCAGGCGCAGTTGTTCGGCGTAGGCGTGGCGTCTGCGGGCCTCGACGGAGGCGTCGAGGACGGCGGGCAGGGCCTTGGCGGCGTCGTGGGCGTGGTACCAGTAGCTGGCCAGCCGGGTCGCCCGTTCGTCGGCGGGGACGAGGGCGGGGTCGGCCTCCAGGGCCTCGGCGAAGCGGCGGTTGAGGCGGGAGCGCTCGCCGGGCAGCAGGTCGTCGCTGACGGCCTCGCGGACCAGGGAGTGCCGGAAGCGGTAGCCGTCGCGCTCGGGGGCGGGGGTGAGGATGCTGGCGTTGACGCCCGCGCGCAGGGCCTCGATGAGCTCGTCCTCGCCGAGTCCGGCGACGGCGGCGAGCAGCCGGTCCTCGACGGCGGAGCCGCCCTCGGCGACGATCCGGGCCACCCGCTGGGCGTTCTCCGGGAGGGTCTCGACCCGGACCAGGAGCAGGTCGCGCAGGGAGTCGGTGAGGCCGGTGCGGCAGCCCTCGTGGGCGGCGACGGCGAGTTCCTCGACGAAGAAGGCGTTGCCGTCGGAGCGTTCGAAGATCTCGTCGACGTGGTGCGGTTCGGGTTCGCGGGCGAGGATGCCGGCGATCTGCCGGTGCACCTCCTCGCGGTTGAAGCGGCCCAGTTCGACGCGGAGCACGGTGCGCAGCCGGTCGAGTTCGGCGAGCAGGGGGCGCAGTGGGTGGCGGCGGTGGATGTCGTCGGAGCGGTAGGTGGCGAGGACGACGAGGCGGCCGGTGCCCAGGGTGCGGAACAGGTAGGCGAGCAGGTGGCGGGTGGAGGCGTCCGCCCAGTGCAGGTCCTCCAGGACGAGGACGACGGTGCGCTCGGCGGCGACCCGTTCCAGCAGTCGGGCGGTGAGCTCGAAGAGGCGGGCCATGCCCTGTTCGTCGCGGCGGGCCTGGCGGGCGGCGGCGGTGCCGAGTTCGGGCAGCAGGCGGGCCAGTTCCTCCTCCTGGCCCGAGGCGGCGGCCGCGAGCTGCTCGGGGAGCTCCCGGCGCAGCTGGCGCAGGGCGGTGGAGAACGGGGCGAAGGGCAGCCCGTCGGCGCCGATCTCCACGCAGCCGCCGGCGGCGACGACCGCGCCCCGGTCGCGGGCCGCGGCGGCGAACTCCTCCACGAGGCGGGTCTTGCCCACCCCGGCCTCGCCGCCGATCAGCAGCGCCTGCGGTTCGCCGGCGCCGGCGCGGGTGAACACGTCGTACAGAGTGGCGAGTTCGGCGGAACGGCCGACGAACACGGGACTGACGGACTTGGTCTCCACGCCCCTGAGCATCGCACGCGCGTCCGGCGTCGGCGCAGCGGTTTTCCCGTCCCGGCGCACCGGCACGACATCGCCTCCTTGAAACCGTGTGGGTCACAGCGAACGAAAGGGGCGGCGGCCGCGTTCGGCGCGGCCGCCGCCCCGGTCCGTGTGTCACGCGGCCCGGGCGAACCAGGACCGTCGCCGGGTATGGCTCTCGGGCTCGGTGCTGCGTGCCGCCGTTCCGCGGCGGGCGGCGCGGCGGCCCCGCACGGCCTCACGGGCGCGGCGCTCGGTCGCGGCCCTGCGGACGAGGTCGTCGTGGCGGAGCCGGTACAGCTCGTGTTCCCACATGGTGTTCCCCCTGGGAGTCGGTGTCGACGTCGCTTTCTGCGATGCCTCCACCTTCGTCTCCGAGGCGGGTCCGCCACATCGGGAGAGTTCCATATCTTGAGGCGGGCCCGATGCCTTAGAAGGCGTTCCTCAGGCGGGCCGCAGGCCTTAGGCGCCTCCTCAGCCGGTCGCGGGGAGCCCCAGAAGGACGTCGGTGTACTTGAGAACGGCGAGCAGCAGTCCTACGACACCGAGGGCGACACCGGCCCAGGCGACCGACTTGATCCAGGGCGCCTGCGCCGTGCGGCCGGGTGTGCCGAACGCGGGCCGCACCAGCACCACCGCGCCGACGATCAGCGCGGTGAGGGCGAAGAGGCCGCCCCACAGGGCGCTGGTGTGCCAGGCGTCGCCGTAGATCTCCTTGACCTGGGTGGCGACGCCCGCGTCGGCGGCGGTCCGCAGCTGGCCGACCAGGGTCTCGCGTGCGGCGGCCACGGTGCCCAGCCAGCTGCCGGTGAGCGAGACCACGCCGAGCGCCGCGGAGACGACCGCGGCGGCTCCCTGTCCGACGCCGGCCGGGCCCTCGGCCGGTTCGACCAGGTCCTCGGCGGCGGGTTCCCCGGGCTGTTCCGTCACCTGCTCGTCAGCCTCGGCCGTGGTCGCGGTCGGGGTTCCGGTTTCGGTCTCGTCCTCTGTCTTCGTTCCCATGTCTCGCACCGTACGGACGGCTTCTGAGATTCCGCTTAACGCGGGTCCGGATGCCTGTCACGGGCACGCCACTCGGGGGCGAGGACGGACCAGACCTCCAGGTCGTGCCGTACGCCGTGGTGCAGGTGGGCCGCGCGGCGGACGCCGTCCCGGGTCATGCCGAGCCGGCGGGCGACGGCGATGCTGGCCGTGTTGCCGGACGCGGCGACCCATTCGACCCGGTGGATCCCGCGTTGCTCGACGGCCCAGTCGATGAGCACGCGCATCGCGCGGGTGACCAGTCCCCGTCCGGTGGCGGCGGGCTCCAGCCAGCAACCGACCTCGCAGCTGCCGTTCGCCGCGTCGAAGTTCAGCGTGAGCACCCCGCCGACCAGCGTGCCGTCCAGCCACAGCCCGTGCACCGAGGCGGTGTCGGCGGCGCGCATGTCGGCGTACCGCTGGAGCGCCTCACGGGCCGTGGTGACGTCCGTGGCCCGGGAGCCGAAGGGGATGTACTGGTTGACGAAGTCCCGGCCCCGGTCCAGGTGGGCGAGGAACTCCTCGGCGTGCCACGGCTCCAGCGGGCGCAGTTCCGCGCCGTCGTCACCCAGTCGTATCGCGTACATCCCGCTGCCGCTCCTCTTCCGCCAGCACGTCCGCCACCTCGGCGTCCGTGACGGCGGCCAGCCTCTCATGGGCGGCACGGCACTCGGGCGGCTCGATGCTGATCCGGGGCAGGAACCGGTCCAGCCACTTGGGCAGCCACCAGTTGGCACCGCCGAGGAGGTGCATCAGGGCGGGCACGAGCAGGGTGCGCAGGATGAAGGCGTCCAGGGCGACGGCCGCGGCGAGGGCGATGCCGAACATGGCGATCACGCGGTCACCGCTGAGCACGAAGGCGAGGAACACCGAGATCATGATGACGGCGGCGGAGTTGATCACGCGGCTGGTCTCGGCGAGGCCGACACGGACGGCACGGCGGTTGTCGCCGGTCTCCAGCCACTCCTCGTACATCCGGCTCACCAGGAACACCTGGTAGTCCATGGACAGCCCGAAGAGCACGGACACCATGATCACGGGCAGGAAGGGTTCGATGGGGCCCGCGCGGCCGAGGCCGAGCAGTTCGCTCCCCCAGCCCCACTGGAAGATCATCACGACCACGCCGAAGGCACCGGCGACGGCGGCCACGTTCATCGCGGCGGCCTTGAGCGGTATGCCGATGGACCGGAAGGCGAGCAGCAGGAGCAGACAGCCCAGGCTGATCACGACGCCGACGAACAGCGGCAGCTTGCCGACGATGACGGAGGCGAAGTCGTCGTAGCCGGCCGTCACGCCTCCGACCTGCAGGTCGAGCGAGGTGCCCGACTCGGCCCGGGGCAGCACGTCCTCCCGCAGCCGGTCGACGAGGTCGCTGGTCTGCTTGGACTGCGGGGACGACTCCGGCACGACGGTGAGGAAGGCGGTGTCACCGCCCTGGTTGTACGTCACCGGTGACGCCGAGGCGACGCCCTCGGTGGTGCGCAGGGTGGCGTCGAGGTTGTCCAGGGCGAGCCGGTCGGGGGCGCCGTCGACCTTGGTGATCAGGGTGAGCGGTCCGTTCACGCCCGGGCCGAAGCCGTCGGCGAGCAGGTCGTAGGCCTGGCGGGTGGTGGAGGTCTTGGGATCGTTGCCCTGGTCGGACGTGCCCAGGTGCAGCGAGAAGGTGGGCAGCGCGAGGACGGCCATCACGACGACGGCGATCGCGCCGAGCAGCTTGGGGTGGCGCTCCACGAACGCCGACCAACGGGCGGCGAACCCGGTGGGCATCTCCGGCTCGGGGCCGTGCTCGGCCAGCCGGCGCCGCTCGCGGCGGCTGAGCGCCCGGGTGCCGATCAGCGACAGCAGGGCGGGCAGCAGGGTGACGGAGGCGCCGACGGTGAGCACCACGGTGAGCGAGGCGGCCACGGCCACGCCGTTGAGGAAGTTCAGGCGCAGGATCAGCATGCCCAGCAGGGCGATGCACACGGTCGCACCCGCGAACACCACGGCGCGGCCGGTGGTGGCGACGGCGTCGGTGGCGGCCTCGGTGACGCTCAGGCCGCGCTTCAGTCCGCGCCGGTGCCGGGTGACGATGAACAGCGCGTAGTCGATGCCCACGCCGAGCCCGATCAGCAGGCCGAGCATGGGTGCGAAGTCCGCGACGGTCATCAGGTGGCCGAGCAGGACGATGCCCGCGTAGGCGGTGCCGACACTCACCAGCGCGGTGGCGATCGGCAGCAGGGAGGCGGCGAGCGAGCCGAAGGCGAGGAACAGCACCACGGCCGCGACGGCCACGCCGACGATCTCGGCCATGTGCCCGCCGGACGGCTCGCTCAGCTCGACGGCGCTGCCGCCCAGATCGACGCTCAGGCCGTCGGTCTCGGCCGCCTTGGCCTCCTTGACCACGGCACCGGCCTGACCTGGGGACATGTCCTTGGTCTGGTGCTCGAAGGTCACCGTGGCGTAGGCGGTGCGGCCGTCCTGGCTGATCTGTCCGGCGCCCGTGTCGTCGTACGGGGTGCTGACGGAGGCGACGCCGGGCAGGTCCTCGATGCGGTCGAGGGTGCGGGTCATGGTCTGCTCGACGCCGCTGTCCCGGACCGTGCCGGACGAGGTGTGCCAGACGACGCTGTCGCTGTCGCCCTCGAGGCCCGGGAAGCCCTCCTTCAGCAGTTCGGTGGCGCGCCCCGACTCGGTGCCGGGCACCTTGTAGTCGTTCGAGTAGGCGGAGCCGGCGACGAAGGCGCCTGCCGCGATCCCGACCAGGGCGAGGAGCCACAGCAGAACGGTGAACAGACGGCGTTGAACGCACCAACGTGCTAGGGCTGCCACAGGCGTGCTCCCGGTATGGCTCGGGGTGGATCTTTGACCGGGTACAGCCGATGAACGATCGAACAGCCCGCAAAGAACGCATGAGCAATGCCCTGCCACTGTTGCAGGTGGAAATGATCGTTTGCCCCTTTCGTGGACTAACTCACATTTCCCGCCAAGCCCGCGGAATCAGTCGAACTGGTCCCCCAGCGCCATGACCATGACGCCCGCGATCGTCGTCCACAGCGCCCTGCGGGTCCGCCCGCGCGCACCCAGGACCGCCGCCAGCGCACAGACCGCCGCTCCGCCGGCGTAGGCCGTCGCGACAAGGACCGGCGCCGCGCCGGCGGCCCGCAGCAGGGCGGCGGCGACACCGGCCAGGGCGAGCACGACCCCGGTACCGGCCGCGGCCCACCGGGCCCGCCTCGCCTGCTCGACGAGGAGGGCGTCGTCGTCCGCCTCCTCGAAGACCTCGGCGGATTCGGGCGACCCGGTACGCTCGGCGTCCTCACCGCGCTCAGCCGCTCCGGATATCTCGTCCATTATGGATATTCCGGAATTCCTGGCGCCGGTATCGTCCGCCGATTCCGTTTCTCCGGCTTTCCCGTCCTTCTCGACGGTCCGGGTGTCCGGGCGTATGTCGGAATCAGGGCGTCCACTCATGGCGCCGGAGCGTAGCGCCCCGGCCCCGGAAACCTGGATGCGGGGCACCCCGGCGGCTGCTAGCGTCCGTCGCTCCGACTCCCCGCGGCAGTCCGCCGCCGGCCGAAGCAGGTGCTTTGATGCTTGTCCGTCCGATCTCCGACGCGACTCTTCCCCTCTTCACGGCCTCAAGGAGCCCGTTCACCGATGTCGGACCGCACACCGAACACCCCGCACAACGACCTCGCTAACCGCCTCGCCCTGCCCCGGTACCCCCGCAGCGGCACCTACGACGCGCGGTGGGCCATCGACAACCAGATGGGCCCCCACGCGCTGTGGCTGCTGGAGTGGCTCGCCCCCGCCCTCGGCCTCGACACCCTGCCTCCCGGCGCCCGGGTGCTCGACCTGGGCTGCGGACGCGCCATGACCTCGGTCTTCCTGGCCCGGGAGTACGACGTCCAGGTCACCGCCGCCGACCTGTGGATCAGGCCGGACGAGAACGCCCGCCGGATCGCCGAGGCGGGCGTCGCCGACCGCGTCCTGCCCGTCCTCGCCGAGGCGCACGACCTGCCCTTCGGGGAGGAGAGCTTCGACGCGATCGTCTCGGTCGACGCGTACCAGTACTTCGGTACCGACGACCTCTACCTGCCGACGCTGACCCGGCTGCTGAAGCCGGGCGGACGGATCGGGGTCGTCGTGCCGTCGCTCACCGAGGAGATCGACGGGACCGAGCCGCCGGACCACCTGAAGGCCTTCTGGGAGCCCGCGTTCTGGTGCTTCCACAGCCCCGCCTGGTGGCGTCGCCACTGGACCCGCAGCGGCGCCGTGGAGGTCGAGACGGCCGACTGGCTGGAGGACGGCTGGCGCGAATGGCTGCTCTGGTCCGACGTCGTCGCCGAACACCACACGGACGAGTTCCACCGGCGGATGGGCCGGGAGAACGCCCGGCTGGTGCGCGCCGACCGGGGCCGCACGCTGGGCTTCACGCGCGTGGTGGGCCGCCGCCGCTGACCCGCGGACGCCCGTGACACGCGAAGGGGACGCACCCGGCGGGTGCGTCCCCTTCCTCACGCCGTACGGGCCTCAGCCCTCGACGCCCAGCTTCTGCAGGATCAGTTCCTTCACCCGGGCCGCGTCCGCCTGGCCGCGCGTGGCCTTCATGACCGCGCCGACCAGCGCGCCGGCCGCCGCGACCTTGCCGCCGCGGATCTTGTCCGCGACGCCCGGGTTGCCGGCGATCGCCTCGTCGACGGCGGCGGTGAGCGCGCCCTCGTCGGAGACGACCTTCAGGCCGCGCTTCTCCACGACCTCGTCCGGCGTGCCCTCGCCGGCGAGGACACCCTCGATGACCTGGCGGGCCAGCTTGTCGTTCAGCTCACCCTTGGCCACCAGCTCGGTGACCCGGGCCACCTGAGCCGGGGTGATCGCCAGCTCGTCCAGCGCCTTCTGCGACTCGTTGGCGCTGCGGGCCAGCTCGCCCATCCACCACTTGCGGGCGGAGGCCGCGTCGGCGCCGGCGTCGATCGTCGCGACGATCAGGTCCAGCGCACCGGCGTTCAGGATGGCCTGCATGTCGGTGCCGGAGACGCCCCACTCCTCGCGGAGCCGGTTGCGCCGCACCAGCGGCAGCTCGGGCAGCTGGGCGCGGATCTCCTCGACCCACTCCCGGGACGGCGCCACGGGCACCAGGTCCGGCTCCGGGAAGTACCGGTAGTCCTCGGCCTCCTCCTTCACGCGGCCCGAGGTCGTGGACCCCGTGTCCTCGTGGAAGTGCCGGGTCTCCTGGACGATCGTCCCGCCGGAGGACAGCACCGCCGCGTGCCGCTGGATCTCGAAGCGGGCGGCGCGCTCGACGGAACGCAGCGAGTTGACGTTCTTCGTCTCCGAGCGCGTACCGAACTTCTCGGTGCCGTGCGGGCGCAGCGACAGGTTCACGTCGCAGCGCATCTGGCCCATCTCCATGCGGGCCTCGGACACACCGAGCGCCCGGATGAGTTCACGCAGCTCACGGACGTAGGCCCGGGCCACCTCGGGGGCGCGCTCGCCCGCTCCCTCGATCGGCTTGGTGACGATCTCGATGAGCGGGATGCCGGCGCGGTTGTAGTCGAGGAGGGAGTGCGAAGCGCCGTGGATACGGCCGGTGGCGCCGCCGACGTGCAGCGACTTGCCGGTGTCCTCCTCCATGTGGGCGCGCTCGATCTCCACGCGGAAGGTCTCGCCGTCCTCCAGCTGCACGTCGAGGTAGCCGTTGAAGGCGATCGGCTCGTCGTACTGGGAGGTCTGGAAGTTCTTCGGCATGTCCGGATAGAAGTAGTTCTTCCGGGCAAAGCGGCACCACTCGGCGATCTCGCAGTTGAGCGCGAGACCGATCTTGACGGCGGACTCGACGCCGGTCGCGTTGACGACCGGGAGCGCGCCGGGCAGGCCGAGGCAGACCGGGCAGGTCTGGGTGTTGGGGTCGGCACCGAGCGCGGTGGAGCAGCCGCAGAACATCTTGGTGGCGGTGCCGAGTTCGACATGGACCTCGAGGCCCATGACGGGGTCGTACGACGCGAGTGCGTCCTCGTACGACACCAGGTCGGTCGTGGTGGTCACGGTGAAAACTTCCCTCTCAGCCCAGCAGGACGTCGTCGTCGCCCAGCCGCTTCAGCTCGCGGTAGAGGATGGCGAGGCCGGTGACGATGGCGGCGGCGGACACGGTCGCGTCGATGAGGACCAGGGTGTCCTTCTCGGCGCGCGCCGTCTTCAGCCGCTTGGCGACGCCGAACGCGCCGAACGCGGTGGCGGCCATGGACAGGTACGTACCGGACCGGGACTTCTTGAATCCCTTGGCCTTGGTCAGTGCACTCACAGCGACGGAGCCTCCTCGAGCAGCGGGTGGCCCCACTTTTCCACGAAGGCGGCCTCGACCGCGGCACCCACCTTGTAGAGGCGGTCGTCCTTCATGACCGGGGCGATGATCTGCAGGCCGACCGGCAGGTTGTCCTCCGGCGCGAGGCCGCAGGGCAGCGACATGGCGGCGTTGCCCGCCAGGTTGGTCGGGATGGTGCACAGGTCCGCGAGGTACATCGCCATCGGGTCGTCGGCGCGCTCGCCGATCGGGAAGGCGGTGGTCGGGGTCGTCGGGGAGACGATCACGTCGACCTGCTCGAAGGCCTTGTCGAAGTCCTGCTTGATCAGGGTGCGGACCTTCTGGGCGCTGCCGTAGTACGCGTCGTAGTAGCCGGAGCTGAGCGCGTACGTGCCGAGCATGATGCGGCGCTTGACCTCGTCGCCGAAGCCGGCCTCGCGGGTCAGCGAGGTGACCTCCTCGGCGGAGTGCGTACCGTCGTCGCCGACGCGCGCGCCGTAGCGCAGGCCGTCGAAGCGGGCGAGGTTGGAGGAGCACTCGGACGGCGCGATCAGGTAGTACGCGGACAGCGCCAGGTCGAAGGACGGGCAGTCCAGCTCGACGATCTCGGCGCCCAGCTCCTTGAGCATCTGCACCGACTCGTCGAACCGCTGCACGACGCCGGCCTGGTAGCCCTCGCCGCGGAACTGCTTGACGACACCGACGCGCATGCCGGCCACCGAGCCGTTGCGCGCGGCCTCGACGACCGGCGGGACCGGCTCGTCGATGGAGGTGGAGTCCATCGGGTCGTGCCCGGCGATCACCTCGTGCAGCAGGGCCGCGTCCAGGACCGTGCGGGCGCAGGGGCCGCCCTGGTCGAGGGAGGAGGAGAACGCCACCATGCCGTAACGGGACACCGCGCCGTACGTCGGCTTCACGCCGACCGTGCCGGTGACGGCGGCCGGCTGGCGGATGGAGCCGCCGGTGTCGGTGCCGATGGCGAGCGGGGCCATGTGCGCGGCCAGCGCGGCGGAGGAACCGCCGCCGGAGCCGCCGGGGATCCGGGTGAGGTCCCAGGGGTTGCCGGTGGGGCCGTAGGCGCTGTTCTCGGTGGAGGACCCCATGGCGAACTCGTCCATGTTGGTCTTGCCGAGGATGACGACGTCGGCGTCCTTGAGGCGCTTGGTGAGCGTCGCGTCGTACGGCGGGATCCAGCCCTCGAGGATCTTGGAGCCGACCGTGGTCGGGATGCCCTCGGTGGTGAAGATGTCCTTCAGCGCGAGGGGTACGCCGGCCAGCGGGCCGAGCTTCTCGCCGCGCTCGCGCTTGGCGTCGACGGCGCGGGCCTGGGCGAGGGCGCCCTCCCGGTCGACGTGCAGGAAGGCGTGCACCTTCTCGTCGACGGCCTCGATCCGGGCCAGGTGGGCCTCGGTGACCTCGACCGCGGTGAGCTCGCCGGAGGCGATCTTCGCGGCGGTCTCGGCCGCGGTGAGCTTGATGATGTGATCGCTCATGGCGGTTTACTCCTCCCCCAGGATCTGCGGCACCTTGAAACGCTGCTGCTCCTGGGCCGGGGCGCCGGAGAGCGCCTGCTCGGGGGTGAGCGAGGGACGGACCTCGTCGGCCCGCATGACATTCGTCAGCGGGAGCGGGTGCGAGGTCGGCGGGACGTCTTGGTCGGCGACCTCACTGACGCGGGCGACCGCGCCGATGATGTCGTCGAGCTGGCCTGCGAAGTGGTCGAGCTCTTCGGGCTTCAGCTCCAGACGCGCCAGCCGGGCGAGGTGGGCGACCTCCTCGCGCGTGATGCCAGGCATGCAGCGATCCTCTGGGGTGAGTGTGTGTGGTTTGGGACCAATCCTATGGGGCGGGCACCCCTGCCCGTGAAACCCTCCACCCGGCACCCCCCGTAGGACCCCGAAAGGGGCGCGGGGACCGCGCGACCAGCCACAGCGAACCCGCGGTCGCAGTACGGCCACCTCACGAAGCGGCCACGTCCGCACGGGGCACCGCGCGGGCCACTCCTGGCGCCCGATAGGGGCGCGGGGAACTGCGCGACCAGCCACAGCGGACCCGCACCGGGAGTTCGGCGTGCATCCTGCCGGCGGAGGGCTAGTCCTCCGCCGTGCCCGTCGCCGCCGGCAGCGCCGCCGCCGGCCGCTGCCACCCCCGCGACCCCCGGGCGAGCAGCCAGGCCGTCGTCTCGTCCGGCGGCATCGCCGCCGCGACCAGCCAGCCCTGGACCGCGTCGCAGCGCAGGTCGCGCAGCCGCTCCCAGGTCTCGTCGTCCTCGACACCCTCCGCGACCACCAGCAGGCCCAGCGAGTGGGCCAGGTCGATCGTGCAGCGGACGATCTCCGCGTCCTCCGTGTCGATCGCCAGCCGGGCCACGAACGACCGGTCGATCTTCAGTTCGCTCACCGGCAGCCGCCGCAGGTGCACCAGCGAGGAGTAGCCGGTGCCGAAGTCGTCGAGCGACATCTTCACGCCGTGTCCGGTCAGCGCGTTGAGGGTGTCGGCGGCGCGCGTCGGGTCCTCCAGCAGGACGTGCTCGGTGATCTCCAGCTGGAGCGCTCCCGCGGGCACCCCGTGCCGGGCCAGCCGGGCCGCGACGGAGCCCGCGAAGCCGGGGCTGTGGACGTCGCGCGGCGAGACGTTGACGGCGACCGGCACGAACAGCCCCTGCGCGCGCCACCGGGCGACCTGCCCGAGCGCGGTCTCCAGCACGTACTCGGTGAGCTGCGGCATCAGCCCGGACGACTCGGCTATCGCTATGAACTCGTCCGGCGGCACCCGGCCCCGCTCCGGGTGCACCCAGCGCACCAGCGCCTCCAGGCCCGCGACCTGGCCGTCGAAGCGGACCTTCGGCTGGTAGTGCAGCTCGACCTCGTGGGCGTCCAGGGCGCGGCGCAGATCGCCCAGCAGGCCGAGCCGGTCAGGGGTGTTGGAGTCCCGCTTGGACTCGTACGCCTCGACTCCCGTACGGTCCCGCTTGGCCTGGTACATCGCCACGTCCGCCCGCCGCAGCAGCCCCTCGGCGTCGGCCGCGTGGTCGGGGAACACGGCGACTCCCGCGCTCGCCTCCAGGACGAGGGTGAGCCCGTCGAGGTCGAGCGGGGAGCTGAGGGCGGCGACCAGGCCGCGGGCGGCGCGGGTCGCGGACGTCGTGGAGTCGGCCGCGGGCAGTAACACGGCGAACTCGTCACCGCCGAGTCGCGCGGCCTCCGCCCCGCGCGGCAGGGCCAGTCTCAGCCGGTCGGCGATCTGCAGCAGCAGCCGGTCGCCGGCGAGATGGCCCAGGGTGTCGTTGACCGACCGGAAACGGTCGAGGTCGATGAGCATGAGCGCGGCCCGGGAGCCGACCCGCTCCGCGTCGTCCAGCGCGGTCCAGATGCGCTCCTGCAGCCACTGCCGGTTGGGCAGTCCGGTGAGCGGGTCGCGCAGTTGCTCCTCGGCCCGCGCCCTGGCTATCCACAGGGTGGAGTCGAGGGCGATCAGCGGGATGGAGAACAGCGGCAGCAGGACGGGCTTGGCGTCGGCGACCACGCAGATCAGCGGCGCTATGCCGAGCAGGGCGACCGCGACGAGCCCCTGCCGGACCAGGGCGGTGCGGGCGACCGTGGGCAGGCCCGAGCGGGGGGTGTGCAGGTACCAGAACAGGGCGCGGGTGACCGCGAGATAGGCGGCGGCGACCAGCACCACCCCGGGGCCGGTGTAGAGGGTCCAGGTGTCGGGGGTGGACGGCGACTCGACGGACGGGACGGAACCGAACGCGGCCAGCACCAGCGCTCCGGCACCGATGCCGAGCAGGTCGGCCGCGCCGTGCAGCACGCCCTGCCGCCAGCGGCCCCGCCGGGCTATGCCGACCAGCACGACGACGGTGAGGCTGACCATGCCGGCGGCGACCCAGCCGTAGAGCAGCAGCACGGCGAGGGTGAGGGCGGCGCCGGAGCCGGTGCCGCCCCACCAGCGGGAGCGGCCCAGCATCACCAGGTGGCCGACGACGATGCCGGTGAGCACCGCGAGCGACCAGCCGACGGTGCCGGACGGGAAGAGGGCGTGCCCTCCGGTGAAGGCGCGCAGGAAGCCGGCGCCGAGGACGAAGGCGGCCGCGGCGACGACGGCCGTGGGCAACGCGGGCCAGGACGGGTGGCGTTCGGTCTCCGACCCTTCCGGCCCGAGGCCGGTCCCGCCGGCCGGGCGCCCGGCGTCGCGCGCGTCCGCGGTGCCCGCACCGGTGCGCCCCCGCGCGTCCGGACGCCCCGCGGGCCGCCCGTTCTCGCGGCCGCGCCGCCAGACGACCGCCATGCGGCGCAGGCGCAGCCGTGAGCCCGGGGCGGCGCTCTCGGTCGGTTCCATTCCCGTCCCTCTCACAGCCGGCGGTGCCCACGCCACGCGGCCCGATGCCCGACAACCCTCAGCGGCTCCGCGGTGGAAAGCCCTTCCCCGGACCCCTCACGGGTACGGGGGTTGCCCCGACCGCAACTGGGCACGGCAGGCGCACATCTCAACAGTAGGCCGCAGAGCGCTTCCACGGGCACCGGTCGCCGACGGTTGCCCGAATGCGCCCCAGCCACCCGTATGCATCTGGTATGCGCCGATCGGGTGGCCTTCAACCGTTACTCCTCGGCCGAAAGGGCGGCACCGGCCGCGGCCTCGGGGCCCTGCTCCAGAAGGACGTTGAAACCGTCCTCGTTCAGAACCGGCACCTTCAATTGCATCGCTTTGTCATATTTCGATCCGGGATTGTCACCCACGACGACGAACGACGTCTTCTTGGACACGGATCCGGTCACCTTGGCACCCAGGTTCTGCAGGGCCTCTTTCGCGCCATCGCGGGTGAAATTCTCCAGTGTTCCGGTCACGACGACGGTGAGTCCTTCGAGGGGGCGCGGGCCCTCGTCCTCGCCGGACCGCTCGTCCTCCATGCGGACGCCGGCCGCCTTCCATTTGCGGATGATCTCGCGGTGCCAGTCGGTGGCGAACCATTCCTTGAGCGATGCGGCGATGGTCGGGCCGACGCCCTCGGTGCCGGCCAGCTCCTCCTCGGTGGCCTGCTCGATGCGCTCGATCGACCGGAACTCACGGGCCAGCGCCTCCGCCGCCACCGGGCCGACGTGACGGATCGACAGGCTGGTGAGCACGCGGGCCAGCGGGCGCTCCTTGGCCGCCGCGATGTTGGCGAGCATCGCGATCGCGTTCTTCTTCGGCTCACCCTCCTGGTTGGCGAAGACCGTGGCGATCTTCTCCTCGCCGGTCTTCGGGTCCCGCTTGGGCAGACCGCTGTCCTGGTCGAGGACGTACGCCTTGATGGGCAGCAGCTGCTCGACGGTGAGGTCGAACAGGTCGCCCTCGTCCTTCAGGGGCGGCTCCTGCGGCTCCAGCGGGCTGGTGAGGGCCGCGGCGGCGACATAGCCGAAGTGCTCGATGTCCAGCGCCTTGCGTCCGGCGAGATAGAACAGCCGCTCGCGCAACTGGGCCGGGCAGGCACGGGCGTTGGGGCAGCGCAGGTCGACGTCGCCCTCCTTCATCGGCCGCAGCGGCGTACCGCACTCGGGGCACTCGGAGGGCATGACGAACTCGCGCTCGCTGCCGTCCCGCAGGTCGGCCACCGGCCCGAGGATCTCGGGGATGACGTCACCGGCCTTGCGCAGCACGACCGTGTCGCCGATGAGCACGCCCTTGGCCTTGACCACGTCCTGGTTGTGCAGGGTGGCGAACTCGACCTCCGAGCCGGCCACCGTCACCGGCTCGACCTGCGCGTACGGCGTGACCCGGCCGGTGCGGCCGACACCCACCCGGATGTTGACCAGCTTGGTGTTGACCTCCTCCGGCGCGTACTTGTACGCGATGGCCCAGCGCGGCGCGCGGGAGGTGGTGCCGAGGCGTCCCTGGAGCGGGATCTCGTCGAGCTTGACCACGACGCCGTCGATCTCGTGGGCCACGGAGTGGCGGTTCTCGCCGTAGTAGGCGATGAACTCCCGCACGCCCTCCATGCCGTCGACGACCCGGTTGTGCGGGGAGGTCGGCAGTCCCCACTCCTTCAGCAGGCCGTAGCCCTGGGAGAGCCGGGTCATGCCCTTGTAGCCCTCGAGCACGCCGATGCCGTGCACCACCATGTGCAGCGGGCGGGTGGCGGTGACCCGCGGGTCCTTCTGGCGCAGCGAACCGGCCGCCGCGTTGCGCGGGTTGGCGAAGGGCTTGTCACCGGCCTCCACCAGCCGGGCGTTGAGCTCCTGGAACTTCTCCATCGGGAAGTAGACCTCGCCGCGGATCTCCACGACGTCGGGCACCTTGTCGCCCTTGAGGCGGTCCGGGATCTCGGCGATGGTGCGGACGTTGGGTGTGATGTCCTCGCCGGTGCGGCCGTCGCCGCGGGTCGCCGCGCGGACCAGCCGGCCGCGCTCGTAGGTGAGGTTCACCGCGAGGCCGTCGACCTTCAGTTCGCACAGGAAATGGAACGTCTGCGTACCCAGTTCCCTGTGGATGCGCTCGGCCCAGGCGGCCAGGTCCTCGTCGTTGAACGTGTTGTCCAGGGACAGCATGCGGGAGCGGTGCTGGACGGAGGTGAACTCGGTCTCGTAGGCCCCGGCGACCTTCTGGGTCGGCGACTCCGGCGTACGCAGCTCCGGGTACCGCTCCTCCAGTGCCTCCAGCTCACGCAGGAGGCGGTCGAACTCCGCGTCGCTGACGACGGGTGCGTCGTTCACGTAGTACCGGAAACGGTGCTCCTCGATCTGCTCGGCGAGCGTGGCGTGCTGCTCCCGCGCTTGTGCGGGCACGCTCGTCGTCTCCGCTTGCTTGTCGCCGGCCACCGTGTGTCCTCCCGTTACTCAGGGTTGTCCGCGAGGGATCTCGCCGCCCGGACGCAGTGTGCGTACGCCGCGCGCGCGTACGCGGGAGATGCCCCCGCGAGTCCGCACGCCGGAGTGAGCGTGACCGCCTCCGGGAGAAGTCCCGGCCGCAGCCCCAGCCTGCGCCAGAGCGTCCTGACACCCATGACGCTACCGGCAGGGTCCGACAACGGGCCGTCCGTGCCCGGCACGACACCGGCGAACAGCCGGGTGCCGCTCTCCACCGCTTCCCCGATCGCCTCGTCGTCACGCTCGGTGAGGAGGGCGAAATCGAACGAGATGCCCGCCGCGCCGGCCCGGCGCAGCAGGGCGAACGGGACGTCGGGGGCGCAGGAGTGCACCACGACGGGCCCTCCGTCGTGCACGCCGACGACGTCGCGCAGCGTGCCCTCCACGATCTGGCGGTCCACGGCGCGGTGCGTGCGGTAGCCGCTGGCGGTCCTGACCTGGCCGCGCAGGACGGCGGTGAGGGACGGTTCGTCGAGCTGGAGGACGAGGGTGGCGCCGGGGACGCGGCGGCGCACCTCGTCGAGGTGGAGCCGCAGTCCCTCGGCGAGGGAGGCCGCGAGGTCGCGGGAGGCGCCGGGGTCGGAGAGGGCGGCCTCGCCGTTACGCAGCTCCAGGGACGCGGCGAGGGTCCAGGGGCCGACGGCCTGGACCTTCAGCAGCCCTTCGTAGCCCTGGGTGTACTCCTCCAGCGCGTCGAGGTCCTCGCCGAGCCAGGAGCGGGCGCGGCGGGTGTCCCGGCCGGGGCGGTCGCCGATCCGCCAGCCGCTGGGCTCCACGCGGGCGTAGAGCTCGACGAGCATGCCGGCGGTGCGGCCGATCATGTCGGCGCCAGGGCCGCGGGCGGGGAGCTCGGGCAGGTGGGGGAAGTCCTCGAAGCTGCCGGTGGCGGTCTTGGCGGCTTCTCTGGCGTCGCCGCCGGGGAGGGAGCCGACGCCGGTGGCGAGGGCGGGAGGGAAGTGAAGGGTGTCGTTCACAGGGGAAGCGTACGCAGTGGGCGGCGGGGGGTTTTCGCCCCCGCCGCCCCTTCCCGTCCCGGCCCCGAGGGCTGCGCCCCCGGACCCCCCCTTCGGCCCTCCGGGCCTCGTCCGCAGGCGCCGGACGGGCTGAATGTCGGGAACTACCTCCCCGGGCGGACCGTCAGGTCGTTGACCTCGGCGTCCCTCGGGAGGTCGAGGGCCATGACGATCGTCGTGGCGACCGACTCGGGGTCGATCCACTTCTCGGGGTCGTACTCCTTGCCCTCCTGCTGGTGGACCTTGGCCTGCATGGGGCTGGCGGTGCGGCCGGGGTAGACCGAGGTGACGCGGACGCCGTTCGCGTGCTCCTCGTGGCGCAGGGAGTCGGCGAGGGCCTTCAAGCCGTGCTTGGAGGCGGCGTAGGCGGACCAGTCCGCGTGCGCGTTCAGGCCCGCGCCGGAGTTGACGAAGAGCACGTGGCCCCGGCTCGCGCGGAGCTGGGGCAGGAAGTGACGGGTCAACTCGGCGGGGGCGACGAGGTTGACATTGAGCTGGTGGCGCCAGCTCTTGGGGGTGAGCTCGCCGACCGGGCCGAGGTCGACGACGCCCGCGATGTGCAGCAGCGAGTCCACCCGGTCGGGCAGCGACTGGTGCGAGAAGGCCCAGCTGAGCCGGTCGGGGTCGGCGAGGTCGCCGACCAGGGTGCGGGCACCGGGGAACTCGGCGGCCAGTTCCTTCGCGCGGCCCGCGTCGCGCGCGTGCAGCACGAGGTCGTCCCCGCGCGCGTGCAGACGGCGGGCGACGGCCCCGCCGATGCCGGAGCCGGCTCCGGTGATCACATGTGTAGCCATGACCGCCATGCTCGCACCCTCGCCGGTCAGGCGATGCCCCGGCTCTCCTCCAGGTAGGCCAGCGCGCCCACCGGCTCCTCGGCGAAGAAGACCAGCTCGTTCAGCGGGCGGGGCAGGAAGCCCTCCGCCTCCATGCGGTGGAACTGCTCCTTGAGCCCGTCGTAGAACCCGGCGGTGTTGAGCAGCACCACGGGCATGTCGGTGTGCCCGTGCTTCTTCAGCTCCAGGATCTCCGTCGCCTCGTCGAGGGTGCCGGTGCCGCCCACCATGATGACGACCGCGTCGGCCTTCTCCAGCAGCAGCCGCTTGCGCTCGGCGAGGTCCTTGGCGACGACCATCTCGTCGACGCCCTGGCGGGCCTTCGCGGAGAGGAACTCCACCGAGACGCCGAGGAGCCGGCCGCCGGTCTCCTCCACCCCGTCGGCGACGACCTTCATCAGGCCGACGTCGGAGCCGCCCCAGACCAGGGTGTGCCCGCCCTTGCCGATCAGCCGCGCGAACTCGCGCGCGGGAGTGGTGTAGCGGTCGGCGAGGTCGGCGGCGGAGAGGAAGACGCAGATGTTCACGGGGGCCAGCCTACGCTCGGGAAGAAGGCCGCCCCGGGGCGTGCTGTAACCGTCGGACCCGATCACCGAGGAGGACGCCGTGACCACAGGCCATCGCATCACCGTCGAGCCCAGCGACCGGCACGTGCGCGTGGTGCGCGACGGGCAGGTGCTGGCGGAGAGCGACCGCGCGCTGGTGCTGCACGAGACGGGCTGCCCCGCGCGCTACTACATCCCGCCGCAGGACGTGCGCCTGGATCTGCTGACGCCGTCCGCGACGCACACGCACTGCCCGTTCAAGGGGACCGCGTCGTACTGGTCGCTGCCGGACGCGGCGGACCTGGTGTGGGCGTACCCCGAGCCGAAGCCGGGCGTGGCCGCGATCAAGGACCACCTGTGCTTCTACGAGGTGGAGCTGGACTGACCGGCCGGCCCGGCCGGTCGCCCCGAGGGTTGCGATCGGCTGACGCGCCGCCCGCCTCACCGACGAACACCGCGCCGTGCGGCAGTCTGGTGAGACATGGACAAGAACATCTCCTCGCGCGACGGCACCTCCCTGGCGTACGAGAGCGCCGGGCGCGGCGCCACGATCGTCCTCGTCAGCGGCGCCATGTCGACGGGCGCCACGGTGGCGCCGCTGGCCGCCCCGCTCTCCGAGCGGTTCCGGGTGGTCGTCTACGACCGCCGTGGCCGGGGCGCGAGCGGCGACACGCCTCCGTACGCGGTGGAGCGCGAGGTGGAGGACCTGGCGGCGCTGATCGAGGCGGTGGGCGGCGAGGCGGCGCTGTACGGCGTCTCCTCGGGCGGCGCGCTGGCGCTGCGGGCGGCGGCGAGCGGACTGCCGGTACGCCAGGTCGCGGTGTACGAGACGCCGTACGCCATGTCGGAGGACGACCTCGCGGAGCGCGCCCGGTACACCGAGCGGCTGACGGCGGCCCTGGAGGAGGGGCGCCGTGGCGACGCGGTGGAGCTCTTCCTGCGGCTGACCGGGCTGGGCGACGGGGTGATCGGGAGCGCGCGGCAGTCGCCGATGTGGGGCGGCATGGAGTCGATGGCGCCGAGCCTCGCGTACGACGACGCCGTGATGGGCGGCGGGGGCGTGCCGCGGGAGCTGCTGGCGTCGATCCCGGTGCCGGTGCTGTCGATCGCGGGCGACGCGAGCCCGGCGTGGATGCGGCAGGCGGCGCGGGCGATCGCCGAGTCGGTCCCCCGGGGCGCGTACCGCACCCTGGGGGGCCAGACCCACATGGCCGAACCGGACGTGCTGGCACCGGTGCTGGCGGAGTTCTTCGCGCGGTGAAGCGCCGCGTCGTCCTCGCACGGCGACCGCCGCACGGTCCCCGCACGGTGACCCCTACGCGGTCCTCCCACGGTGACCGCCGCGCGGGCGGGCCGGGTCAGGCCACGTCCGCCGTCGCCCGCTCCGTCGAGGCGATGGTCGCCGAACCCACCACGCGCGTCCCGTCGTACAGCACGACCGCCTGGCCGGGGGCGACGCCGCGCACGGGCTCGGTGAAGCGCACGCGCAGCTCCTCGCCGACCAGTTCGGCCGTCACCTCGGTCTCGCCGCCGTGGGCGCGCAACTGGGCGGTGTAGGTGCCGGGGCCTGTCGGGGCGGCGCCGCACCAGCGGGGGCGGATCGCGGTGAGCGCGGTGACGTCCAGGGAGGCCGCCGGGCCGACGGTGACGGTGTTGTCCACCGGGGAGATGTCCAGGACGTAGCGGGGCTTGCCGTCGGGGGCGGGGGTGCCGATCCGCAGGCCCTTGCGCTGGCCGATGGTGAAGCCGTACGCGCCCTCGTGGGTGCCGATCTTGCTGCCGGACTCGTCGACGATGTCGCCCTCGGCGCGGCCGAGGCGGCGCGCGAGGAAGCCCTGGGTGTCGCCGTCGGCGATGAAGCAGATGTCGTGCGAGTCGGGCTTCTTGGCCACGGCCAGGCCCCGGCGCTCGGCCTCGGCACGGATCTCGTCCTTGGTGGTGACCGTGTCGCCGAGCGGGAACAGGGCGTGGGCGAGCTGGCGGTCGTCGAGCACGCCGAGGACGTAGCTCTGGTCCTTGGCCATGTCGGAGGCGCGGTGCAGTTCGCGGGTACCGTCCTCGCGCAGGATCACCTTGGCGTAGTGGCCGGTGCAGACGGCGTCGAAGCCCAGCGCGAGCGCCTTGTCGAGCAGCGCCGCGAACTTGATCTTCTCGTTGCAGCGCAGGCACGGGTTGGGGGTGCGGCCGGCCTCGTACTCGGCGACGAAGTCCTCGACGACGTCCTCGCGGAAGCGGTCGGCGAGGTCCCACACGTAGAACGGGATGCCGATGACGTCGGCGGCCCGGCGGGCGTCGCGGGAGTCCTCGATGGTGCAGCAGCCCCGGGCGCCGGTGCGGAACGACTGCGGGTTCGCGGAGAGCGCGAGGTGGACGCCGGTCACGTCGTGGCCCGCTTCGGCGGCACGGGCGGCGGCGACGGCGGAGTCGACGCCTCCGGACATGGCGGCCAGGACGCGGAGGGGGCGGGTGCGCTGCGGGGTGTCAGTCATAGCCCCTCCAGGGTAAGGGGGCCGCGGGAACCACGGCCCCCGGATATCCGTTCACGATCACATGGGGGCCAAGGGAGCGGGCGAGGACGGCGATCGGCGCATAGGCCGGCGCGCACTGATCGTGGGCGGACTGGCGGCCGCGGCAGGCACGGCGGCGCTGGCGCGCGACGAGCTGGGGCGGCTGTGGTGGCGGCTTCCCGGCGTCGACAAGCCGCGCACGCCCGGCGCGGTCGACTTCGCGGGCGCCCGCTGGGTCGCGGCCTCGGACGCCAACTGGCGCGGCGCGGACCGGCCGGACGACTTCGGCATCGACATGGTGGTCGTGCATGTCACCCAAGGGAGCCTGGACAGCGCGGTGAAGGCGTTCCAGAACCCGGGGCACAAGGCGGCGGCGCACTACATCGTCGGCAAGGACGGCCGGATCACGCAGATGATCCGCGAGCTGGACGTGGCGTACCACGCGGGCAACCGCGACTACAACGAACGCAGTGTCGGCATCGAGCACGAGGGCTTCGTGGACCGCCCGGAGGACTTCACCGACGCGATGTACGCGGCCTCGGCCCGCCTGACGGCCCGGATATGCGCGCGGTACGACATCCCGGTCGACCGTGAGCACATCATCGGGCACGTCGAGGTGCCCGGCACCGACCACACCGACCCGGGCCCGCACTGGGACTGGAACCGCTACCTGAAACTGGTCCGCCGCGCCGGCACCGCCCAGGCGGACCAGGGCCGCACGGCCACCACGGCCGACGGCACGGGCGGCTAGGGCCCCGGAGCGCCGGCGCCTCAGCTCAGGCCCGCCGCCCGGGCGCGTTCCACCGCGGGGCCGATGGCCTTGGCCAGGGCTGTCACGTCGGCGTCGGTCGAGGTGTGGCCGAGGGAGAAGCGCAGGGTGCCGCGGGCCAGGTCGGGGTCGGTGCCGGTGGCGAGGAGAACGTGGCTGGGCTGGGCCACGCCCGCGGTGCAGGCGGAGCCGGTGGAGCACTCGATGCCCTGCGCGTCCAGGAGGAGCAGCAGGGAGTCGCCCTCGCAGCCGGGGAAGGTGAAGTGGGCGTTGGCCGGAAGCCGGCCGCCGGGGGCGGGGTCGCCGCCCAGGATCGCGTCGGGGACGGCCTCGAGCACCGCGGCGACCAGGTCGTCGCGCAGCCGTCCGATCTCGCGGGCGAACCACTCCCGCTGCTCGGCGGCGAGCCGCCCGGCGACGGCGAACGAGGCGACGGCGGGCACGTCGAGGGTGCCGGAGCGCACATGACGCTCCTGTCCCCCGCCGTGCAGCACGGGCACGGGGGTGTGCTCGCGGCCGAGGACCAGGGCGCCGATGCCGTACGGACCGCCGATCTTGTGGCCGGAGACGGTCATCGCGGCGAGCCCGGACGCGCCGAAGTCCACCGGCACCTGGCCGAAGGCCTGGACCGCGTCGGAGTGCAGGGGGACACCGAACTCGGCGGCGACCGCCGCGAGTTCGGTGACCGGCAGGAGCGTCCCGATCTCGTTGTTGGCCCACATGACGGTGGCGAGGGCGACGTCGTCGGGGTTGCGGGCGACGGCCTCGCGCAGGGCGTCGGGGTGGACCCGGCCGTGCGGGTCCACGGGGAGGTACTCGACGGTGGCGCCCTCGTGCTCGCCGAGCCAGTGGACGGCGTCCAGGACGGCGTGATGCTCGACGGGGCTGGCGAGGACCCGGGTGCGGGCCGGGTCCGCGTCGCGGCGGGCCCAGTACAGGCCCTTCACGGCGAGGTTGTCGGCCTCCGTCCCGCCAGAGGTGAACACGATCTCGCTGGGGCGTGCGCCGAGTGCTTCGGCGAGGGTCTCGCGGGCCTCCTCGACGGTGCGCCGGGCGCGGCGGCCGGCCGCGTGCAGGGAGGAGGCGTTGCCGGTGACGCCCAGGTGCGCGGTGAGCGCCTCGACTGCCTCGGGAAGCATCGGGGTGGTCGCGGCGTGGTCGAGGTAAGCCATGGTGGGGCCGATTCTACGGGGCCCGGTGCACCACACACGGATCACGGTGGGCCGGGGTGCGGCGCAGCCGGGGGCCGCGGCGGGACGCCTGGTCAGAAGCTCCAGGAGATCGTGCCGTCGGCCTGCATGAACGCGACGAGGACGACGAGGTCGGCGACGCCCAGTCCGAGCCCGAGCAGGGCCCGGCCGCGGCGGGCGGTGCCGCGCCACAGGGCCACCGAGGCCAGCACGATGGCGCTCGGGCCGAGGAAGACGTTGAGGACGAGCAGGCCGAGCAGGCCGAGGACGAAGGACGCGACGGCCATGCCGTCGGTGTCCCGGATCCCGGTGCGGCGGCCGGCCTCTGCGGTGAGCTGCATGGTGTTCGGCTCCTTGGGTCGAAAGGGGCTGGTGGTGGGGCGTGGCGGGACGCCCGGGGTGCGGGCGCCGGTCAGCGCGCCGAGGTGCCGCGGTTGCGGCCCTGGTGCTCGCGCAGGGCGAAGACACCGAGCCAGACGGCGATGACCGCGCCGACGGCGACGGAGAAGGTCAGCGGCGCGTGTGCGACGGCGCCCAGGACGAGGCCGAGCAGCAGCAGAGCGGCGACGAGGAACAGCATGAGTCGGATCCCCCAAGTTGGGTGAACGGTTGTAGTAACACTTGTTCACTGACTTCCCAGCCTAGCGCGCCTCATCACTTTTCAATTTGGGAGAACAGTTGTTAACTGCATGGTATGAGTCACACGTCCGGCATCCGCCAGGCCCAGAAGCAGAAGACCCGGCAGGCGCTCCTCGACGCGGCGCTGGAGCTGCTGGAGGGACAGAGTCTGAGCAGCCTGGGCCTGCGTGAGGTGACCCGTGCCGTCGGCATCGCGCCGACCGCCTTCTACCGGCACTTCCGCTCGATCGAGGACCTGGGCGTGGCCCTGGTCGAGCAGGCCCTGGGCAGTCTGCACCCGATGATCCGGACGACGGTGACCCCGGCCGGCGACGGACCGGAACGCATCGCACGCGCCATCGAGTTGATCGCCGGTCATGTGGACGCGTACCCCGCCCACGTCCGGTTCATCGCGCGGGAACGGCACGGCGGGGTCCGCCCGGTCCGCGAGGCGATACAGCGGCAGCTCGCCCGGTTCACGGCGGAGGTCGGGGAGGCGCTGGCCGGGGACGCGGAGTCGGCGGGCTGGAGCGAGGAGGACCTGCTGATGCTGGCGCAGCTCTACGTGGACCAGATGCTGATCACCGCGTCGCTCTTCCTGGAGGCGCCGGCGGGTGCGGCGGCGGCACGGGAGCGGGTGTCGCGGCTCGCGGAGCGGCAGTTGCGGCTCATCCACGTCGGACGGCGGCACTGGCTCGACGAGCCGGACGCGGCCGGCGGCCGGTGACCGGCAGCACGACACCCGACGGCACGACCGCATGACCGCACGACGGCACGACGGCACGGCGAAGGGCGGCGGAGTGGACGACCGCCTCCGCCGCCCTTCGTCGTCGGCTCAGCTCAGCCGGACCCGTGCCAGCTGCCGGGACTGCGCGACGAGGCGGTCGGCGCTGTCCCAGACCTCGGCATCCTCCTCCAGGAAGCCGCCCGCGAGGTTGCGGGTGGTGATCGAGACACGCAGCGGACCCGGGGCCGGGCGGCAGCGCACGTGGACGGTCAGCTCCACCGTCGGCACCCAGCCGGTCAGGCCCATCTCGAAGGCGGTCGGCGGCAGCGCGTCCACCGCGAGCAGCAGCGCCAGCGGGTCGGGGTCCCGGCCGTCGGCCAGACCGAACCAGGCCCGCATCTCTCCCTTGCCGGAGGGCTTGCCGAGCGCCCAGCCGAGTGTCGACGGGTCCAGCTTCAGCATCAGCCGGCCGGTGATGGCGGAGCTCCCGTCGACGGGGGCGGGGCCGTCCTCGGGACCGAAGCACTGGTCCATGGGCGGCAGCGCGGGCGGCCGGGCCGTCGTACGGACGTCGTCCGGGAGGGAGCCGAGGTCGCCGTAGGAGGCGAGGACGCGGATGCGCTCCACCTCGTTGCCCTGCTCGTCGAGCTGGAACAGGGAGGCCTGGCCGGTGGACAGCGTCCGCCCGGTGCGCACGGTCTCGGTACGGACGACCGCCGGACCCGGCTGGGAGGCCGTCAGATAGTGCGCGGAGACGGTGAACGGGTCGGAGTGCGGCAGCGTGTCCGCGAGCGCGCGGCCCAGGACGGCCAGCAGGTAGCCGCCGTTGACGGCGTTGATGATCGTCCAGCCGGCGGAGAGGTCGATGTCGTAGACGCCGGGCGCCCGCGCGGTGAGCGTGGTGTCGCGGTCGAACTCACTGGCGCCGATGACGGCCCGGGTGGCCTGGGCGGAGGCTGCTTCTGGCATGGGTGAACAGTACAAGAAGATAATACTAAGCGGTAGCTTTGCTCCGTCCTCCGGACTCAGAGGGGCGGCTGCTCCTCACTGACCGTGGACCGGCGGTGCCAGGCGCGGGGCGCGCGCCAGTGGTAGTGCATGGCGAGCAGCCGCAGTATGAAGGCGGTGACGGCAGCCGTGGTGCTGGTCGCCGCGTTGAGCACGTCGAAGCGCAGGCACAGCGCGACCATGGTGGCGCCGACGATGGCGGGGACGGCGTACAGGTCGCGGTCCCAGCGCAGCAGCGAGGGCACCTCATTGGCGAGGACGTCGCGCAGCACACCGCCGCCGACCGCCGTGGCCAGCCCCAGGCAGGCGGAGGCGGTCAGGCCCAGCCCGTAGTCGTACGCCTTGGTGGTGCCGACGACACAGAAGAGGCCGAGGCCGGCCGCGTCGAAGACGTTGACGGCGGCCTGGATGCGCTCCACGTGCGGGTGCAGGAAGAACACCAGGGTGCTGGCCAGCAGCGGGGTGACGAAGTACCCCAGGTCCGTGAAGGCGGCGGGTGGCACCGCGCCGATGACCAGGTCGCGGAAGAGGCCGCCGCCCAGGGCGGTGACCTCGGCGACCACGGCGATCCCGAACACGTCGAAGTTCTTCCGGACGGCCAGCAGGGCGCCGGAGATGGCGAACACGAAGATGCCGATCAGGTCGAGCACATGCAGGACGGACGGGCTGAACAGTTGCTGGAGCACCCATACATTCTTACCCATGCGAAAGCCCCCGCCTTGCAAAGCAAGGCAGGGGCTTCGGCTGGCTTACTTGTCCGAGGACTGCTCGCCGGAGGTCTCCCCCGCGGCGGGTTCCTCAGCGGCGGCCTCCTCCGCCCCGGCGGCCTCCTCCGACGCGGACGCATCCGCCTCGGCCTGCGCCGCAGCGGACTTCTCCGCCTTGGCGGGCTTCGCCGGCTCGGGCTTCTCCGCCGTGGCGAGCTCGTCCTTCGCGGCTTGTCCACCTCGGCCGGCTCGTCCTTCGCGGGCTTCGCCGGCTCGGACTTCTCCGCCTTGACGGGCTCGTCCGACGCGGGCTTCTCCGCCGTGGCGGGCTCGTCCGACGCGGGCTTCTCCACCACGGCGGCCTCCTCCGACGCGGACGCATCCGCCTCGGCCTGCGCCGCAGCGGACTTCTCCGCCTTGGCGGGCTTCGCCGGCTCGGGCTTCTCCGCCGTGGCGAGCTCGTCCTTCGCGGGCTTGTCCACCTCGGCCGGCTCGTCCTTCGCGGGCTTCGCCGGCTCGGACTTCTCCGCCTTGACGGGCTCGTCCGACGCGGACTTCTCCGCCACGGCCGGCGCGGCGGCGGACTTCTCCGTCTTCGCCGGCTCGGAAGCCGCAGACTCCGCGGCGACCGCCGCCGAGGTCTCCGCCGACTCCTCCAGGGCGGCGGCGCCCACCAGCTCCGTGGCCTCCTTGGCGGCCGTCAGCAGGACGGTGTCCTGCGGGGCCTGGTCCGCGAAGTTCTCCGGGTGGTGGCAGGCCACGCGCTGGCCCGGACGCAGCTCCAGCAGCGGCGGCTCCGTGGTCCGGCAGATCTCCGTCGCCTTCCAGCACCGCGTGTGGAAGCGGCAGCCGCTCGGCGGGGAGATCGGCGAGGGCACGTCGCCCTTGAGCAGGATGCGCTCGCTCTTGGCGCCCCTGCGCTTGGGGTCCGGGATCGGCACGGCCGACATCAGGGCCTTGGTGTACGGGTGCATCGGCGCCCGGTACAGCGCGTCCCGGTCGGCCAGCTCGACGATCTTGCCGAGGTACATCACCGCGATGCGGTCCGACACGTGCCGGACCACCGACAGGTCGTGGGCGATGATGACGTACGTCAGGCCCAGCTCCTGCTGGAGGTCGTCCAGCAGGTTGACGACCTGCGCCTGGATGGAGACGTCCAGGGCGGACACCGGCTCGTCGGCCACCACCAGCTTCGGCTTGAGCGCGAGCGCGCGGGCGATGCCGATGCGCTGGCGCTGACCGCCGGAGAACTCGTGCGGGTAGCGGTTGTAGTGCTCGGGGTTCAGACCCACGACCGACAGCAGCCGCTGGACCTCGTTCTTCACGCCGCCCTCGGGCTCGACGCCCTGCAGCTTGAAGGGAGCGCCGACGATGGTGCCGATGGTGTGGCGCGGGTTCAGCGACGAGTACGGGTCCTGGAAGATCATCTGCACGTCGCGGCGCATCGGGCGCATGCCCGAGACGCCGAGGTGCGTGATGTCCTTGCCCTCGAACTCGATGGTGCCGCCGGTCGGCTCCAGCAGCCGGGTGATCAGCCGGCCCATCGTGGACTTGCCGCAGCCCGACTCGCCCACCACGCCGAGGGTCTCGCCGGAGCGGACCTCGAAGTCCAGGCCGTCCACCGCGTGCACCGCGCCGACCTGCCGCTGGAGCAGGCCCTTCTTGATCGGGAAGTGCTTCTGCAGCCCCGTCACCTTCAGCAGGACGTCACCGCCGGAGGTGGCGGCGGCGCCGTCGCTCTGGGCGGGAATCGTCACGGCTGCGTCCTTGGAGTTCTCGCTCACAGCTTCGGCGCAATCTCTTCGGTCCAGATTCGCTCCCGCTGCTCCGCGGACATGTGGCAGGCGGCCCAGTGCCGGCTGCCGACCTCGGTGAGCTCGGGGCGGACGGTGCGGGTGACGTCGTCCTTGGGGACGTCGGCGTACGGGCAGCGCGGGTTGAAGGCGCAGCCGGACGGCACGTTGATCAGCGAGGGCGGGGATCCCTTGACGGGGATCAGCCGCTCCTGCTGGTCGCGGTCCAGTCGCGGCATCGAGCCGAGCAGACCCCAGGTGTAGGGGTGACGCGGCTCGTAGAAGACCTTCTCCGCCGGGCCCCGCTCCACGCAGCGGCCGCCGTACATCACCAGGATGTCGTCGGCGAGTTCGGCGACGACGCCCAGGTCGTGGGTGATGACGATGACCGCGGAGCCGAACTCCTTCTGCAGGTCGCGGATCAGGTCCAGGATCTGCGCCTGCACCGTCACGTCGAGCGCGGTGGTCGGCTCGTCGGCGATGAGCAGCTCGGGGTTGTTCACCAGCGACATCGCGATCATCGCGCGCTGGCGCATACCGCCGGAGAACTCGTGCGGGTAGTTGTCCACGCGCTTGTCGGGCTGCGGGATGCCGACACGGTCGAGCATCTCCACGGCCCGGCGGCGGGCGGTCTTCTTGTCGACGTCGTGGTGGATCCGGTACGCCTCCACGATCTGCTGGCCGATCGTGTAGTACGGGTGCAGCGCGGACAGCGGGTCCTGGAAGATCATCGCCATCTCACGCCCGCGCAGCCGGCGGACGTGGTCCGGGTCGGCCGACAGCAGCTCCGTGCCGTCCAGCCAGATCTCGCCGGATATCTGCGCCTTGCGCTTGCCGTACTGGCCGGCGGTGTGCAGACCCATGATGCCGAGCGAGGTCACCGACTTGCCGGAGCCGGACTCGCCCACGATGCCGAGGGTCTTGCCCTTCTCCAGCTGGAAGCTCAGCCCGTCGACGGACTTCACCAGGCCGTCGTCGGTGGGGAAGTGCACCTTGAGGTCGCGGACCTCCAGGAAGGCGGAGGGGGCCGGCGAGCCCGCGGTGGGCTCGCCGACGGCCGCGCCGGTCTTGCTCAGGTCGGTCATGCGAGCCTCACTCGGGGGTCGATCACGGCGTACAGAATGTCCACCACGAGGTTGGCGATCAGCACCGCGAGAGAAGTGATCAGGACGACGCCCAGGATGAAGGGCAGGTCCTGGTTGCGGATGGCGTCCAGCACCTTCTGGCCCAGGCCGGGGAGGCTGAACGTCGTCTCGGTCAGGATCGCGCCGCCCATCAGGGCGCCGATGTCCATGCCGAGCATGGTCAGGATCGGGGTCATCGTCGAGCGCATGGCGTGCTTGCGGATGACGACCTGTTCCTTCAGACCCTTGGCGCGCGCGGTGCGGATGTAGTCCTCACCGAGGATCTCCAGCATCGTCGCGCGGGTGATCCGGGCGTACATCGCGGCGTACAGGAAGGCCAGGGTGATCCAGGGCAGGATCATGCCGCCGACCCAGCCGCTGAAGCTGTCCTCCAGGGGCACGAACTCCGCGTCGATCCAGCCGAGTCCGTGGGAGAAGATCGCCAGGCTGATGAGGCCCGTGAAGTAGATCGGGAGGGAGACGCCGGCCAGCGCGACGACCATCGCGCCGCGGTCCCACAGGGTCCCGCGCTTGAGCGCGGAGAGCACACCCGCCGCCAGGCCGAAGATCAGCCACAGCACGGCCGCACCGAGGGCCAGGGCCAGGGTGACCGGGAAACGCTCGGTCAGCACCGGCCAGACGGCCTGCTCACTGCGGAACGAGTAGCCGAAGCACGGCGCGGCGCAGTGGGTGACGTCTCCGCCGCCGGAGTAGGTGCGACCGGCGAAGATGCCCTTGAAGAACTCCCAGGCCTGGATGAAGATCGGTTCGTCGAGGCCCAGCTTCTGCCGCACGCCCTCGACGGCCGCGGGGTCGGCCTGCTTGCCCACGAAGCTCGTGGCGATGTCGACCCCCGCCCACTTCGGGACGAGGAAGAAGATGCCGAAGACCACCAGGATGATGACCACGAGCATCACTGCGGCGGCGAACAGCCGCCTGATGAGGTAAGCGAGCACAGCTTACGGCCCGCTGCGGACCGCGGGCCGCCGGTGGGGTCCCCCCACGCCTTGTGGGCGATGGGGGGACGTCCGGCGGCCCACGCTCACGCCGCGCCGGCCTTCACCTGCCTTTCGTGCCGTACGGCGGGTGTACCGGTTACTTCGCGTCCGTCAGACCGAGGTTGACGAAGTCGTACATTCCGCTGTAGCCGTCGGAGGTGTACACGTTCGCCAGTCGGCTGGAGCGCCAGTTGATGAACTTCTCGAAGACGAAGGGCAGGTAGTAGCCGCCCTCCATGACCTTGTGGTTGATCTCCGTGGCGATCTTGGTCTTGCCGGCGTCGTCAAGCGTGTTGACGTACTGGTCGAACAGGCCGTCGATCGTCTTGTCCTTGATGAGGGCGTAGTTGTTGTTGCCGCTCTCGAGGATGTAGTCGCTGTGCCACAGCGGGAGACCGTAGCCCTGGACGGACGGGAAGTCCGGGCCCCAGCCCATGATGATGATGCCGTAGTTCTTCTTGACCACGTTGGCCGGGCTGCCGATGATGCCGGCGGTCTGCGAGCCGTCGTACTGGTCGATCTCGGCCGTGATGCCGACCTTCTTCAGCGACGCCTGGAGCGACTCGGCGGTGGCCACCTCGACCGGCTTGTTGTTACGCACCGCGATGGTGGTCTTGAAGCCGTTGGGCTGGCCGCAGAGCTTCAGCTCCTCCTTGGCCTTGGCGACGTTGCCGCTCTTGTTGGCACCGGCCATCTCGTACGGGTCGTACTTCTGGCCCTCGGCACCCGGGACGGACGGCGGCAGCATGTTGGTGCCGATGTCGCCACCCGCGACCGGGCCACCGCGCGCGTTCTGCAGCGAGACGTGGTCGGCCCCGTAGAGGACCGCCTTGCGGCAGTGGATGTTGTCGAACGGCTTCACGCTCTGCGGGAAGACCGCGTAACGGACGTAACCGGAGACCGGGTTGTCCAGGTTGCCCTTGTGCTCCTGCAGGGCGGTGGTGCGGCCCTGCGGCGACATGCCGGTCTGGTTGATGTCCAGGTCGTAGTCACCGGCGATGAGGCGGGCGTCCAGCTCGTTGGCGTTCGTGAAGAACTTGACCGTGATCTTGTCCGGGTACGCCTTGCGGACCGGGTCCGACTCCTGCTTCCACTCGGTGTTGCGGACCAGGGTCAGGTCCTTGCCGGGGCTGTAGGACTCGAACTTGTACGGACCCGAGGAGAACGGGTGCAGGCCGTACTTGGACTTGGTGTCCTTGTCCTGGCGGACCGGGGAGGCGGAGGTGAGCGCCAGCATCTCCTCGAAGTCCGAGTTGGCCTTCGGGAGCTTGAAGACGATGGTCTTGTCGTCCGGCGTCTCGATGGCCTTCAGGCCCAGCTTGTCCTTGGACTTGTCCTTGTACGGGCCGGCGTACTCACCCTTGGGGTCGAGCACCTCCTTGAGGTACGTCGGACCGCCGGACAGCACGTCCTGCGCCCAGACGCGCTCGATGCCGTACTTGATGTCCTTCGACGTGATCGGCTTGCCGTCCTCCCACGTGACACCGTCGCGCAGGGTGTACGTGTAGGTCTTGCCGTCGTCGGTGACCTTGGCGGTGGAGGTGGCCAGGTCCGGAACCACACCGGCGCCGGCCTCGCCCGGCTCCGTGGCGTTCGTGACCAGCTGGCGGGCGTAGTAGCGGGAGAAGTTCCACATGAAGCCGTAGTAGCCGCGCGTGGTGTCCCACGAGTCGGCGTCCTGGGCACCGGCGAACTTCAGGGTGCCGCCCTTCTTGACCGCTTCGGCCTGGGCGACCTTGTTGTTCGCGGCGTCGAAGCCGGCCGCGCCGTTCTTCGATCCCCCGCCGTCGCTGTCACCGCCGCCGCCGCACGCCGCTGTGGTCAGCAGCGCGGCGACCACTGCGGCAGCGGCCATGGCCTGCTTGCGCCGCCCTGAGGTGCGTTGGGTAGTCACGATCTCGGATCCTCCGGATTAGATGAGAGACCCCGTGGTGCCACGGGAAGTGGTGCGGTACGGCAGTTCAGCGGGAGCCCTTCGGGTCGAGCGCGTCACGCACGCCGTCGCCGAAGAGGTTGAAGGCGAGCACGGTGACGAAGATCGCCACACCCGGGATGACCATGTACATCGGGTCCGACTTGTAGTAGTCGATCGCGCTCGAGAGCATCTGCCCCCAGGAGGCCGTGGGCGGCTTGACGCCCACGCCCAGGAAGCTGAGTGCCGCCTCGGTGAGGATGTTGGTGGGGATCATCATCGTCGTGTACACGATGATCGGCGCGACCAGGTTGGGCAGCAGTTCCTTGAACAGGATGTAGAACCGCCCGGCACCGAGGGAGCGTGCCGCTTCGACGTACTCCCGTTCGCGCATGGAGAGGGTCTGGCCGCGGACCACGCGGCCGATGTAGGGCCAGCCGAAGAACCCGATGACGAGGATCATCACGAACAGGCGGACGCCGGTGCCGGACAGGCCCAGCATGTTGTTCGGCATGACCGAGACCAGGGCGATGATGAACAGCAGCTGCGGGAAGGCCAGCAGACCGTCCATGACCCGGCTGATGAGGGAGTCGACCCAGCCGCCGAAGAAGCCGGCGAGCGTGCCCAGGATGGTGCCGAGGACGACGGCGACCACGGCCGACAGGAAGCCGACGAGCAGCGAGATGCGGGCGCCGTAGACGATGCGGGCGAAGATGTCGCGGCCGTTCACCGGCTCGATGCCGAGGAGGTGGTCGCCACTGATGCCGCCGAGGCTGCCGACCGGGGTGCCGAAGAGCGGGTCGATCAGGTTCTCGTGGTGCGTCTCGGGGTCCTGCCCGACGAGCGAGGTGATCAGGGGCGCGAACACCGCGACCAGGATGAGCAGCACGACGATGGCGCCACCGGTCAGGGCCAGCTTGTCCCGCTTCAGACGCTCCCAGGCGATCCGGCCCAGGGAACGCCCCTGCACCGCCTTGCTCCGGTCGCCGGCGACCGCCGCTTCCTCGGCCGCGCTCGGGGCCGCTTCGGCGGTCGGCTCGTGCAATGGTGCCGTCATCTGGCAGGGACCCCTCTCAACCGGCGGTGACCGGCCCTGACTTGCCGCTGTAGCGGCATCATCACTCTGTCGTACAAAAGGGCGAACGCCCCTGGTGCGGGAGTCTTCAACGCTTCGACGTCGGCTTGCCAGACTTGACGATGAATGGATGCGTAAACGTGATGCTGTCTGGGGGATTCCGTTATGCGGACGCGGGGTAACGGGGGTCGGACAGGGGCAAGTTCGGACATCGGAGACTTATACGGACCTTTGGTTCGGTTCTACGCGCGGAGAACTCCCCCCGCCGTCGCAGTTTCCGCAGCGCGTCTCAGAAACGGGCGGGCGGCGCCTGCGGGTAGCCGTACCCCGCCGCGGGGGCGGGAGCGGGAGCCGGGGCGTGCGCCTCGCGGTCGTAGAACGGGCGCGCGTTGACGCGCAGCCACATCGCCACCGGGTCGTGCTCGTCGGACACGGCGACGGTGGACACCGGAAGCCCGTCGGGCACGGCGGCGAGCGACTGCTGCATCATCGTCCGCACCGACTCCACGGCCGGCGGGGAGGTGTCGTAGACCTCCAGGCCGATGGCGAGGTAGGGCGCGCCCAGCGCGGGCTGCACCCAGGCGCGGCGCAGCGCCCGCACGGCCGGGGTGCGGTGGGCGTTCTGCGCGAGGAGGGCGTAGAACTGCGGGATCTCGATGGCCGGTTCGGACAGCCTCAGCGGTCCGGCGGGCTGGCTGTCCAGCCCGCTCGCGATCCGGCGCAGGTCCAGCCAGGGGATGCCCACACCACCGCCGGGCGCGTGCGGGTTGAGCCAGAGCCCGTAGCGGTCCGGGTACAGGGCGCGGGCCACCTCGAGGCCGTCGACGACCTCGTACGAACGGTTCCAGCCGCTGGCGGACAGCTCCTGGGCGGAGGTCACGCAGGGCGCGTAGCCGAGGCCGTCGACCTCCATGGTTCCGTACTGGGCGTCGGGTGAGCCGGCCTGGCCGTGCCAGAGCAGCATCCAGATCCGGCCGGACGACGGGGTCGCCAGGGCGCGCAGCAACGCCTCGTAGGCGTCGTAACGCCCGGGCGTCACCTGGCGCAGCATGTGCTCGACCTGTCCGGCCGCCGCGGTGCCAGCGCTCACTTGTATCGCCCCTCCGTACAACACCCAGCCGGCCAATGCGTCTAGCTTAAGCCGACGGCCTCCGGCGGTCTGCGGTCAGTGCGCGCAAGGATGCGGCACGGACCCGCCCCGGTCGCTCAGGCGCGTTGGTAGAACGGCCGGACCTTGGCGCGCAGCCAGTCGGCCACCGGGTCCTGGGCCACGTCCAGGACGACGAGGCTGACCGGCCAGCGGGCGGGGCTGCGGCCCAGCGCCCGGCCGAGGGCGTCGAGCGGCAGCGCCCGGGGGTCGCCCTCCCAGTGCAGCAGTTCCACCCCGACGAACAGCACCGGGTCGGCCGTCTCGACGGCGGCCAGGCAGCGGCGGGCGGTGGTCACCACGCCGATCGCGTCGAACTCCTGCGAGGCCGCGGCGAGGAAGTCCACCGGGTCGTCCTGCCAGTCCGGTTCGAACAGCCGGACCCGGCCGCCGCTCGACCGGCCGTCCAGCGAGGTGTGCCCCGCCCGGCACAGATCGGCCACCGCCGGCGGGGGCAGCGGTACGGCGACCACGCCGCCGGGGTTGACCACGATCCCGGCCTGCGGCGGCAGGCCGCGGGCGAACTCCACGGCGGGCGCGACGGTGAAGCCCATGTGGGAGCCGACGGCCTGGCGGAACTGCTCCTCGGAGCTGAAGACGGGCACGTAGGCCTGGCCGTCCAGTTCCATGGTGGGCAGGTCCAGCGGGCCGCTGTGCGGACCACCGCCGTTCGGCAGCGGCACCCACAGCAAGCTGCGGCCGAGCACCTCGACGATCCGCCCCGCTGCCGAGGGCACGCCGAGGGAGGCGGAGAGTGCCTCCTCCAGTTCGTTGCCGGGCCACCCGCCGTGCGGGTGGGAGTGCGTCCGGTCCGGGAAGTCCGCCGGGAAGTCCATCTGTCGCCTACCGCCTGCCTGGTACCACTGCTGTGGCTGGAAAGGCTAGCCGGTCGGCCGGGCGCCCGATCCGCGGTCAGCCGGTGAACCCGATCCGGCGCAGGGCCTCCGCCGCGTCCCGGTCGACCAGCACCGCCGACGCGCAGCCCGCCGGCAGCAGGCCGCGCTCGACCGCGTGCAACAGCCGCCTGCCGGCCGTGCGGTGGCGGCGGAAGGCGTAGCGCGACACGCCCCGCCCGCGCTCGCGCTGCCCGGCGAGGGCCTGCTGGGGGGTGACGTCCAGTAACAGCAGATGCAGGCCCGCGCCCCGCCGCCGGGCCTCGCGGGCCAGCCAGCGCCGCACCCAGGCCTGCGTGCCGCAGTCGTGCACGACGACCGGCTCCCCGGAGCGCAGGGCGCGCCGCAGCCCCGCGTAGTGGGCGAGGCGGACCAGCGGGCGGTACACGGCGTAGGGCAGCAGGCGCGGCATGCGGTGGTCCCAGCGGTCACGGGTGTCCTGGGAGTCGACGCGGGTGCCGGGCACCGTGCGCCGCATCAGGGTGGACTTGCCGCTGCCGGGCAGTCCGGTGACCACGACGAGGTCGCGGGGGCCGAAGAGGAGGGCGCGCGGGCTGCGGCCGCCGCGGTCGCGCAGATCGCGCACGACGGGCGCGGGAGCCGTGCCGTCGGCCCGGTCCGCGTGCTGTCGCGGCAGTGCGACGCCTGGGGTGCCGGCGTACGCCGTGGGCCTGTTCACCGTGGTCGTCCTCCCCTGGGGCCGGATATGGGGTCCGATCCCCGCCGCGTGTAAAGAGAAGGTAATGCCAGGTCGCCCGTGTTTCCGTGCCTTTACCGCTACAGCCCTGTCACAGCTCACCGTGACCGGACCCGTACGACCTGTGCACCCCCTGATAAGGGTCCCCCTGCCACGCCCCGGCGATGCGTGCAATGATGAGCCCGCCAACTGCATACCGGCCGTTTGAATCCGCGCGGGAGAGTCCCCGGCACCCTGTGCCGCCGGGGCGCCGAAGGAGCAAGTCCCTCCCTTGAATCTCTCAGGCACCGTTACCGCGCGGGCGAGGCACATCTGAAAAGCGGGCCGCTGCAGCAGTGCTCCAGTGGCCCCACCCAAGGTGCAAGTCCTGACCGCCGTCCGTCGGTGGTCATGGCGAACCTCTCAGGTTCCGATGACAGATGGGGAGGAACGACCTCGCTTCCCCCGTTGCCCCTGGGAGACCGACCGATGAGCAGTACCGAACCCCGTCGCACCGCGCTCGATGCCCTGCACCGGTCGCTCGGCGCGACGATGACCGACTTCGCCGGCTGGGACATGCCCCTGCGCTACGGCTCCGAGCGCGACGAGCACAACGCCGTGCGCACGCGGGCCGGCCTGTTCGACCTCTCCCACATGGGCGAGATCGCGGTGACCGGACCGCAGGCCGCCGCCCTGCTCGACCACGCCCTGGTGGGCAACATCGGCGGGGTCAAGCCCGGCCGCGCCCGCTACACGATGATCTGCCGCGAGGACGGCGGCATCCTGGACGACCTGATCGTCTACCGCCTCGGCGAGACCGAGTACATGGTCGTGGCCAACGCCTCCAACGCCCAGGTGGTGCTGGACGCGCTCACCGAGAGGGCCGCCGGCTTCGACGCCGAGGTGCGCGACGACCGCGACGCCTACGCGCTGCTCGCCGTGCAGGGCCCCGAGTCCCCGGCCATCCTCGCCGGCCTCACCGACGCCGACCTGGACGGCCTGAAGTACTACGCCGGTCTGCCGGGCACCGTGGCGGGCGTCCCCGCGCTCATCGCCCGCACCGGCTACACCGGCGAGGACGGGTTCGAGCTGTTCGTGAAGCCGGAGCACGCCGTGGAGCTGTGGCAGGCGCTGACCAAGGCGGGCGAGGGCCACGGCCTGGTCCCCTGCGGCCTGTCCTGCCGTGACACGCTCCGCCTGGAGGCGGGCATGCCGCTGTACGGCAACGAGCTGAGCACCGCGCTCACGCCGTTCGACGCCGGTCTGGGCCGGGTGGTGAAGTTCGAGAAGGAGGGCGACTTCGTGGGCCGCGCCGCCCTCGCCGAGGCCGCCGGGCGTGCCGAGCAGAACCCGCCCCGCGTCCTGGTCGGCCTGGTCGCGCGGGGCCGCCGGGTACCGCGCGCCGGGTACCCGGTGGTGGCCGGCGGCGAGGTGATCGGCGAGGTCACCTCCGGTGCCCCCTCCCCCACCCTGGGCAAGCCGATCGCCATGGCCTACGTCGACGCGCGGCACGCCGCGCCGGGCACCGAGGGTGTCGGCGTGGACATCCGCGGCAGCCACGAGCCGTACGACGTCGTGGCGCTGCCGTTCTACAAGCGGCAGAAGTGACACCGTCGTAGCCGACCCCCCGGGCAGACCCGCGCGTCCGGACCGGGCACCTCGTCCCCGCCCCGCCGCGCTCCGCGCTGTCCCCCGTCATCAGCAGTCTTCCGCGTACAGGAGAATTCAGGCCATGAGCAACCCCCAGCAGCTGCGTTACAGCAAGGAGCACGAGTGGCTGTCGGCCGCCGAGGACGGCGTGTCGACCATCGGGATCACGGAGCACGCGGCCAACGCGCTCGGCGACGTGGTCTACGTCCAGCTCCCCGAGGCGGGTGACACGGTGAGCGCGGGCGAGACCTGCGGCGAGCTGGAGTCCACCAAGTCGGTCAGCGACCTGTACTCCCCCGTCTCCGGCGAGGTCACCGAGATCAACGAGGACGTGGTGAACGACCCGTCGCTGGTGAACTCGGCCCCCTTCGAGGGCGGCTGGCTGTTCAAGGTGCGAGTCACCGACGAGCCTGCCGACCTGCTGTCCGCCGCCGAGTACGACGCGTTCATCGCGGGCTGAGGAGCCGTAGCCGCATGTCGCTTCTGAACACGCCCCTGCACGAGCTCGACCCGGCGGTGGCCGCCGCGGTCGACGCGGAGCTGCACCGGCAGCAGTCCACCCTCGAGATGATCGCCTCGGAGAACTTCGCCCCGGTCGCGGTCATGGAGGCCCAGGGCTCGGTCCTGACCAACAAGTACGCCGAGGGCTACCCCGGCCGCCGTTACTACGGCGGCTGCGAGCACGTCGACGTGATCGAGCAGATCGCGATCGACCGGGTCAAGGAGCTCTTCGGCGCCGAGCACGCCAACGTCCAGCCGCACTCGGGCGCCCAGGCCAACGCGGCCGCGATGTTCGCGCTGCTCAAGCCGGGCGACACGATCATGGGTCTGAACCTCGCGCACGGCGGGCACCTGACCCACGGCATGAAGATCAACTTCTCCGGGAAGCTCTACAACGTGGTCGCGTACCACGTGGACGACACCGGCGTCGTGGACATGGCCGAGGTCGAGCGCCTCGCCAAGGAGAACAAGCCGAAGCTGATCGTCGCCGGCTGGTCGGCGTACCCGCGTCAGCTGGACTTCGCCGCGTTCCGCCGGATCGCGGACGAGGTCGGCGCGTACCTCATGGTCGACATGGCACACTTCGCCGGTCTGGTCGCCGCGGGCCTGCACCCGAACCCGGTGCCGCACGCCCACGTGGTGACCACCACCACGCACAAGACCCTCGGCGGTCCGCGCGGCGGGGTGATCCTCTCCACGGCCGAGCTGGCCAAGAAGATCAACTCCGCGGTGTTCCCGGGCCAGCAGGGCGGTCCGCTGGAGCACGTGGTCGCCGCCAAGGCGGTCGCCTTCAAGGTGTGCGCCTCGGAGGAGTTCAAGGAGCGCCAGCGCCGCACCCTGGAGGGCGCGCGCATCCTGGCCGAGCGCCTGGTGCGGGACGACGTCAAGGCCGTGGGCGTGGACGTGCTGTCCGGCGGCACGGACGTGCACCTGGTGCTGGTGGACCTGCGGAACTCGGAGCTGGACGGCCAGCAGGCCGAGGACCGGCTCCACGAGGTCGGCATCACCGTCAACCGGAACGCGATCCCGAACGACCCGCGTCCGCCGATGGTCACCTCGGGTCTGCGCATCGGCACGCCCGCCCTGGCCACCCGCGGCTTCACGGCCGAGGACTTCGCCGAGGTCGCGGACGTGATCGCCGAGGCGCTGAAGCCGTCGTACGACACCGAGGCGCTCCGCGGCCGGGTCGCGGCGCTGGCCGCGAAGCACCCGCTGTACCCCGGTCTGCGGTAAATTCGTCCGCTTTTTTGTACGGACATCCGGGGCATCGCGCACACTGGGTCGGTGGGCGCGGTGCCCCGCACCATGCAGCGCATGAACGATTCACCGCCCCCGATCCACTGAACCGCCTTCCCCCGGTGGACAGCGTCGTCCGCCGAACCCTGAGGAGTCCTCCCGTGGCCATCTCGGTCTTCGACCTGTTCTCGATCGGCATCGGCCCGTCCAGCTCGCACACGGTCGGCCCGATGCGGGCGGCCCGGATGTTCGCCCGGCGGCTGCGCAACGAGGACCTGCTGAACTCCGTCGCCTCGGTGCGCGCCGAGCTGTACGGCTCCCTGGGCGCGACCGGGCACGGCCACGGCACGCCCAAGGCGGTGCTTCTCGGCCTGGAGGGCGACTCGCCCCGCACGGTGGACGTGGAGTCGGCCGACGAGCGGGTGGAGAAGATCAAGGACGGCGGCCGGATCCGGCTGCTCGGCGAGCACGAGATCGGCTTCACCTACGACGACGACCTGGTGCTGCACCGCCGCAAGGCCCTGCCCTACCACGCCAACGGCATGACGCTGTGGGCGTACGACGCCTCCGGCGCCGAGCTGCTGGCCAAGACGTACTACTCGGTGGGCGGCGGCTTCGTCGTCGACGAGGACGCGGTGGGCGCGGACCGCATCGTGCTGGACGACACCGTCCTGAAGTACCCGTTCCGCACCGGTGACGAGCTGCTGCGCCTCACGAAGGAGACCGGGCTGTCGATCTCCGCGCTGATGCTGGAGAACGAGCGCGCCTGGCGGACCGAGCAGGAGATCCGCGAGGGTCTGCTGGAGATCTGGCGCGTGATGCGGGCCTGCGTGGAGCGGGGCATGTCCCGCGAGGGCATCCTGCCGGGCGGCCTGAAGGTCCGCCGCCGGGCCGCCACCACCGCCCGCAAGCTGCGCTCCGAGGGCGACCCGCAGGCGCTCGCGATGGAGTGGATCACCCTCTACGCGATGGCGGTGAACGAGGAGAACGCGGCCGGCGGCCGGGTCGTCACGGCGCCGACCAACGGCGCGGCCGGCATCATCCCGGCCGTCCTGCACTACTACATGAACTTCGTGCCCGGCGCGGACGAGGAGGGCGTGGTCCGCTTCCTGCTCGCGGCCGGCGCCATCGGCATGCTCTTCAAGGAGAACGCCTCCATCTCCGGCGCCGAGGTCGGCTGCCAGGGCGAGGTGGGCTCCGCCTGCTCGATGGCGGCGGGGGCCCTCGCCGAGGTGCTGGGCGGCTCCCCGGAGCAGGTGGAGAACGCGGCCGAGATCGGCATGGAGCACAACCTCGGGCTGACCTGCGACCCGGTCGGCGGCCTCGTCCAGATCCCCTGCATCGAGCGCAACGGCATGGCCGCGGTGAAGGCCGTCACCGCGGCGCGGATGGCGATGCGCGGCGACGGCTCGCACAAGGTGTCCCTCGACAAGGTCATCAAGACCATGAAGGAGACCGGCGCGGACATGTCGGTGAAGTACAAGGAGACCGCGCGCGGCGGTCTCGCGGTGAACATCATCGAGTGCTGAGGGCCGTCGCCGGTCGGGCGGACGGCCCGCGGTCACCGTTGCGCCCCTTACACGCCCGCGCCGGCGCCCCGCCGCAGGGCGCGGCCGATCCGGCGAACCGCCGTGCGGGGGTTCAGCCCGTTCTCGACCCGCAGCAGGAAGCTGACCGGGGAGGCGGCGAGCACTTCGTCGCGTCGGCAGCGGGCTGCCCCGAGGATGCCCACGGCCGTCGCGCCGACGCCGGACACTATGCCCGCCGCACTGCCCGCCACGGTCCCGCCGACCGTGCCGATCAGCCCGCTCAGCAGGGCCGCCGAGGTGGGGGTGTCGAACGTGGTGCTGACGGAGGTGGTGATCGTCTGGAGACCGACGCCGTTCATGGCCTTGCGCAGACTCACCAGCGCCACCTCGAACTCCCTGTGCACCGCTTGCCGCACGTACGTGTCCAGGGCGTGCGGACTGCGGATGCCGGCCAGCGCGTCGCGGAGGTCCGCCGCCGTCCGGTCGATGGTGTCCGTGTAGGCGAGGAACTCCGGCTCGTACTTCTTGCGCAGTGCCACGATCTTCTCCGCCGGCACCCCGTCGAGCCCTGCAGGAAGCACACACCGCACGGACAGCACCCCGATCCGTGCGGTGAGGTCACCGGTTCCGGCCGGGGCCGGAGCACCCTCCAGGAGGACCGCCGCCATCCGCTCGGTGTCCCAGGGGTCGGCCGCGGTGTGGGCGGCTTCCTGGTCGGTGACGGGCAGGAAGGCGGTATCGGCCGCCAGTTCGGCCGTCAGCGCGCATTTGTACACCCAGGCGAGCGCCGGGTCCATGCCCAGCCAGACACCGGGCTCACCATGGCTGAAGCTGCTGCGCACGCGCCTGCCCGCCAGCCCGGTGGCGGACAGCGCCTGCCTGAGCGCCGGTGACATCTCCCCCGGATACAGGCCCGCCAACGGTCGCTCCCAGGGCGGGCCGGAGCGATGCCCATGACTGCCGGCTGGCGTCCGGGCGCCGGGGGGCGCGGGTTCGGCGTCCACCACGTCCTGCCGGACGGTCACTCCGAAACGGTTCCGCAATTCCTCGCCGTGCTCGGCCACAAGCCGCAGCAGGTGCCCGGACGCCGCCTCGACGGCGAGGGCGGGGTCGATGTCCTGAACGAAGCCGAGCTCGTCCCGCAGGACACGGACGTGGTCCGGGTCCGCCACGCGGAACCCGTCGGGCACCACACGGGCCATCTCCGGCAGGTAGAGCGCGGCGGCCTTGATCCACGCCGCGTCACGGAAGTGGACGTACGGGTAGTACAGTCCGGTGCGCTGCACCAGCACGCTCCTTCGCGGATGTCGCCGGGCCCCGTGCGGCGCCCCCTGTTGTCCCTCAACTACGCGCATCACCAGCTTAGTTGCTGCGCCCGGACGAGGCGCCGCACACCCGGCGTCCCGCATCCCGAGGGGTGGGGGCGGGTGTCGGCCGGGGGTGGTACTCCGACAGGGGGTGGCGTGCGAGGGGCGCGCGATCCGGAGACGGTGGTTCCGAAGATCCGGTCGCCCCGCTCCCGAACGGGTCACCGGCGCCGGAACGGGGAATGATGCGTTCGACTCCCCGCCCCCCACCAGCACCTTCAGGGAGCCCCATGCTGCACGGCATCGACGTCAGTTCCCACCAGTCCGAAACGTACGACACGGACGGCCTTTCCTTCGTCTTCATCAAGGCGACGGAGGGGCGTTCGTACGTGAACTCGAAATTGAGCGCCCAGACCAAGAGAGGCCGGGACGCCGGTCTGGTGGTCGGGTTCTACCACTTCCTCTGGCCGGGGAATCTCACCGAACAGGCCGCGTACTTCGTCAGCAAGGCGCCCGAGAAGCGGGGCGACATCCTCGCCGTGGACTGGGAGAGGACGGGAAGCGGCACCCGGGCCAGCAACGCGGAGAAGGACCGCTTCATCCGCGAGGTGAAGGAGCTGCGGCCCCACAACAAGGTGGTCCTGTACTCCAACCGGGATTTCTGGCTGAACGTCGACACCACGTCCTACGCCGGTGACGGGCTCTGGATCGCCGACTACGTCACCGCCGGGAAACCCCGCATCAAGGCGGACTGGCGTTTCCACCAGTACACCGACGACCCGCTGGACAAGAATGTCGCGGACTTCTCCAGCGGGTCGGCACTGCGGGAATGGGCCGGAGCCTGACGTTCTGAGGCCTAGCCGCGGAAGTCCGCCGGGCGCTCCGGGGGTGCCTCGGCGAGGGCCCGGGTGACGGCGTCGACGCCGCCGCGCAGGCCGTAGACCGGGGTGCCGGGCTGCTGGCGCCAGGAGTCGTCGAGGCCGCCCGTGTCGACGGTGTCGAAGCCGAGTTCCTCGATCAGGTCCCGGACCTTGCGCTTGGCGGCCTCGTCGTCCCCGGCGACGGGCAGCGCCATGCGGTCGGGGTCGCCGGCCGGACGGTGGCGGTCCAGCAGGTCCTGGGCGAACGTGCCGTTGAACGCCTTGATCACGGGGTGGCCGATCTGGCGCTCGGTCCAGCGGCTCTCGGTGAGGCCCTCGTCCTCGATGCCGGCGATCCGGCCGTCGCGCTGCCGCGGGTAGTAGTTGCCGGTGTCGATGACGACCACGCCCGGGGCGGCCTCGTCGAACAGCCCGGACGGCAGGTCGGGCACGGCCTTCATGGGCACCGTGACCACGGCGATCTCGGCGCCGCGGGCGGCCTCCTCGACCCGTACCGGGGTCGCCCCGGTCTCCTCGGCCAGTGCCTTCAGGGTGTGCGGGCCGCGGGAGTTGGCGACGGACACGTCGTGGCCGAGGGCCGTGAGCCGCCGTGTGAGATTCCCGCCGATGTTGCCCGCGCCGATGATGCCGATCTTCATGTCCGCTCGCCTCGCCCTTCCGGGGATCGATGTCCGGCTGGATTTCCGTGAGAAATCCCCATGATCGGCGCCAACCGCACGGACAGGGGGACTATTCCGTCCCCGTTCGCCCGTCCGGCCCCACAGCATGTCCGGCGCCGGTCGTACCGGCGCCGGAGATCTCGCGGCCCTACTTGTCCAGGTGCGCCCAGAACTCGTCGAAGGACAGCAGCTTGTCGCCGTCGAGGTCCCGCGACTTGATCAGGGCGTCGGCGACCGCCTCGGTGACGTTCCAGTCGCCGCCCTGCGCCAGCGCGGTCTTGAACTCGGCAGCGGTGATGTAGCCGTCCCCGTTCGTGTCGATCCGCTCGAACTGCTTGCGTGCTTCCTCGATGTCCGCCACCGATCCGCCCCTCCGTTGGTACTGGTTCTGACGCGGCCAAGATTATCCGGCCCGAGGGACCCGCCGTGCGGCGGCCACCCACCGCGGCCCACCTGCCTGCGGCGGGGACTCAGCGGTCGGAGACCCGCATCTCGAACCACGTGGTCTTGCCGTGGGAGAGGAGGTCGACGCCCCAGCGGTCGGCGAGCTTGTCGACGAGGAAGAGCCCGCGGCCGCTGATGTCCATCTCCTGCACCGGAATGAGGCAGGGCAGGGCCCTGGACGGGTCACGGACCTCGATGCGGATCCAGCCGCGCCGGTGACGCATGCGCAGACCGAAGACACGGGCACCGGTGTGGCGGACGGCGTTGCCGACCAGTTCCGAGACCAGCAGGACGGCGTCCTCGGTGATCTTCGCGGTCAGGCCCCAGCGGCGCAGGATGACGATCTGCACCAGGCGGCGGGCGGTGGCGGCGGACTCGGGAAGAGAAGGGAGCGGAATTTCACGCTCCGCCGGGTCTCCGTACAACTCCAGTGCCCGCACGGCACGTTCGTCCTCGACCGTCGGCGACCAGCGCGACGCGATGGCGCGCCCGTCTCCCCGCGGCTGTTCCATGCCCTCCAGCCCCGCCATGACCTCATCATGGCGGGGCCCGGAGCCGCCCGGGGCCGTTCCAGGGGAATACGCCCCCCGCGCGCCCCCGTCCGACCGTGGGCCCACGACATATGCCAACGGCATTTCGGCGGCTCCGACGGCCTGCTCGACCTGCGACAACGGCTCACGCTCGGGCAATCGACGGGCTCCCTCGACGGATACGGCTTAAGGGCGCGTTAAGGCTCCCATAATGCGTTCCGCCGAGGGGGCCGGATCAGACATGCCGTCAATTGCAAGGTCTGTGCGGGAATTTCAACAGCTCGTCACAGGAACTTCGCCTTGCCCGGGCCCTCCTCCACGAAGCTGCGCATGCCCCGCTCACGGTCCTCCGTGGCGAACAGGCCCGCGAACCAGTTGCGCTCGACCGCGAGACCGGTCTCGATGTCCGTCTCCAGCCCGGTGTCGACCGCCTCCTTGGCGGCCCGCAGCGCGATCGCCGGCCCCTGGGCCAGCTTGGCGGCCCAGGCGTGCGCCTGGGTGTGGACCTCGTCGGCGGGGACCACGCGGTCCACGAGGCCGAGGGCCAGGGCCTCGTCGGCGCGGACCTGCCGGCCCGTGAAGATCAGGTCCTTGGCCTTGGACGGGCCGATCAGCCGGGACAGCCGCTGGGTGCCGCCGGCGCCCGGGATCAGGCCGAGCAGGATCTCCGGCTGACCGAGCTTGGCGTTCTCCCCGGCGATCCGGTAGTCGGCGCAGAGGGCGAGCTCGCAGCCCCCGCCGAGTGCGTAACCGGTGACGGCGGCGACGACCGGCTTGGGGATGCGGGCCACGGCGGTGAAGGAGTCCTGCAGGGCGCGGGCGCGCAGGACCATCGCCGCGTGGTCCATGGCCTGCATCTCCTTGATGTCCGCGCCCGCCGCGAACACCTTCTCGCCGCCGTAGATCACCACGGCGCGCACGTCCTCGCGGCGCGTGGCCTCCTCGGCGAGCTCCTTCAGACGGTCCTGCGTGGCGACGTCCAGCGCGTTCATGGGCGGGCGGTCCAGGCGCAGCGTGCCGACGCCCTCGGCGACTTCGAGATGTACGGTCATGCCAGCAGGTTAACGGCCACTAACGGCACCCGTGCCGGTGCGGTGGCTCACATCCCGGCCGGGGGTCCGGGGGTCTCCCGCGGAGGCACGACGGAGGCCCCGGTGCGGACACCGGGGCCTTCGTCGGTCGGACTGCTGAGACCTTACGCCTTCCACTTCTCCCAGGACATGTTCCAGCCGTTGAGGCCGTTGTCCGGGGCGATGACCGCGTCGTCGCTGTTCTTGACCTCGACCACGTCGCCGATCAGCGAGTTCTCGAAGAACCAGGCCGCCGGCGCCTTCTTGTCCCAGCCGCCGCGCACGTCACGCAGCCCCACGCAGCCGTGGCTGTCGTTACGGTTGCCGAAGACGTCGCCGCCCCAGTAGTTGCCGTGGATGAAGGTGCCGGAGGTGGACAGGCGCATCGCGTGCGGCACGTCCTTGATGTCGTACTCGCCGCCGTAGCCGACCGTGTCGCCGTTCATCCGGGTGACCGCCAGCTTCTCGCTGATGACCATCTTGCCGTTCCAGGTCTCGTAGCCCGGGGCGCCGGTGGTGACCGGGATCTTCTTGATCAGCTTGCCGTCCCGCATCACCTTCATGGTGAGCTTCTTGGCGTCCACCACGGACACCTGGCTGCGGCCGATGGTGAAGGAGACGGTCTTGGCCTGCTTGCCGTAGACGCCGTCGCGGCCCTCGACGCCGTCGAGGTTGAGGTCGACGGTGACCTTGGTGCCGGCCTTCCAGTACGTCTCGGGGCGGAAGTCGAGGCGGTCGTTGCCGAACCAGTGGCCCTCGACCTCGACGGCCGGCACGGTGGTGATGCGGATGGCCTTCTCGACGTCCTCGGGGTTGGTGATGCCCCGGGTGAAGCGGAGCGAGAACGGCATTCCGACGCCGACCGTGGAGCCGTCCTCGGGGGTGAAGTGGCCGATGAAGGTGTTCTCCGGCGTCAGTGTGGTGAAGCGGGAGTCCTCGGCGGTGGTGCGGCCCTCGGCGTCCTTGGCGACCGCGTGCACCGTGTAGGTGGTGGAGGCGGCCAGGTGGGTGGACGGCGTCCAGGTGGCGCCGTCGCCGGATATCGCCCCGTCGACCGCCTTGCCGTCCGGGTTCTTGACGACGACCTCGGTGAGCTTGCCCTTGGCGGCCGTCACCTTCAAGGCGCCGCTGGTCGCGACCGACTTGGCGCCGTTCTCCGGCGCGATGGTGACCGCCGCCTCGGACTGCGCGCTCCGCGCCGCCGTGGAGTCCTTGCCCTTGCCCTTGCCGTCGCCCCCGTCGGAGCCCGGCTCCGATCCCCCGCCGCCACAGGCGGTGACCGCCAGCATCACCCCGAGTGCCAGCGCCGCGAGCTTCCTGCCCCCGCGCCGCGCGCCCACCGACGCCCCCGATATCGGCCCCACGTTCACTTGTTTCTCCCCTCGGCGGGTCTGGCCGGACCCGGCCCCCCCCAGCGCGCCCCTCGCGCACACGGCGAATGGTAACCACAGGCCAGGAGCGTGCGAGGCGGCGGTTTTGTCACCGTTCCGTTCCAAGTTCAACGGTCCGCCGGAGGGGTGCGGTCAGCGCCGGTTCACCGCGCCGCCCGCCTTCCATTCCTTCCAGTTCATGTTCCAGCCGCCGAGGCCGTTGTCCGGTGCCACCGTCCGGTCCTTGCTGTTGACGACCTCGACGACGTCGCCGATGAGACTGCGGTCGAAGAACCAGCCCGCCGGGGTGTCCGCGCCGCCGCCCTTCACGTCGCGCAGGCCCACGCACCCGTGACTGACGTTGCCGCTGCCGAACACCTCGGGAGCGGCCCAGTAGTTGCCGTGCAGGAAGGTGCCGGAGCTGGTCAGCCGGACGGCGTGCGGGACGTCGGGGATGTCGTACTCGCCGCCGAAGCCGACCGTGCGGCTGTTCATGCGGGTGACCTCGAGCATCTCGGTGATCACCATCTTGCCGTTGTACGTGGGCGTCTTGGCGGCACCCGCCGTGATCGGCACGGTGGCCAGCAGCTCCCCGTCCCGCCGTACCCGCATGGTGTGCGCGGCGGCGTCGACCACGGACACCTGGCTGCGGCCGACGGTGAAGGTGAAGGTGCGCTGTTGGAGGCCGTAGACGCCGGGCGCGCCCTCGACGTCGCGCAGGTTCAGGTCGACGGTGACCTCGGTGCCGGGTTTCCAGTAGTCCTCGGGGCGGAAGTCGAGGCGGGTGGAGCCGAACCAGTGGGGCCGGATCTCGACGGCGGGGCGGGCGGTGACCCGGATCGCGCGTTCCACGGCGGCCCGGCGGGTGATCTTCCGGTTGAACTCCAGGGAGACGATCATGCCGGTGCCGACGGTGGAGCGGTCCTCGGGGGCGACGTAGCCGATGAAGCGTTCCGCCGGGACGTGGGTGGTGAACGTGGTGTGCCGGGCGGAGCGGCGTCCCGCGCCGTCCACGGCGACCGCGTCGACGGTGTACTTGGCGGCGAGCGCCAGCCGTTTCTCGTCGGGTGTCCAGGTCCGCCCGTCGTCGTCGACGCGGCCCGGGACCGGTGACTCACGCGCGTCCTGCGAGACCACCACCTTCACCGACTCCAGCCGGCCCTCCGCCACCCGGACCCGCAGCCGTCCGTCGGGGCGGACGTCGGTGCTGCCGTCGCGCGGCGCCACCTGGATGGTCTCCCCGCGTCCTGGCGGCCCGTACGCCCCGGTGACGGGGCCCTCCGAGCTGCATCCGGCGGTTCCGGTCAGCAGTCCTGCCCATGCCACTACGACGGCCAGCGCGGCCCTCGCGCGCCGTGCGCGCCCTTGTACGTGCATCACGCGGTACCCAACGACGGGCGTCGCCTCCGGGAAACGACCATGCCGCCCCTCGGGGAAACGTGAGTGCGAGGCACGCTCTGGGCAGAACTGTGGGGAGGACGACGCACCGGGGGGCCACGGCCGGAGCCGCACGGGCCGTGGCTCCCCCGTCCGCCGTCGTCCCCCACGAGCCGCGGGAGGCTGACAGGTGTCCAGCGCAGCCGAGCAGGAGGCGGTGGCCGCAGAGCGGGCCACCGGGGACGGGCGCCCGGCCGTCGTCGTGAACGGCGCGCGGCCGGCGCCGCCCGTGCCCACGGTGCCCGTCCGGCCGGGCCGGCCGACGCCGCTGGGCGCCCGGTTCCGCACCGGTCCGGACGGGGTGGCGGGGACCAACTTCGCGCTCTGGGCGGGCGGCGCGGAGGGCGTGGAACTGTGTCTGTTCGACGAGCGGGGCCGGGAGAGCAGGGCCCGGCTGACCGAGCTGACGCACGGCATCTGGCATGGCTTCGTGCCGGGTGTGCTGCCCGGCCGGCGCTACGGCTACCGGGTGCACGGCCGCTGGGACCCGTGGACCGGCGCCCGCTGGAACCCGGCGAAGCTGCTGCTCGACCCGTACGCCCGCGCGGTGGACGACCCCGCGGGCAACGACTTCGGGGGGCTGCCGCCCGAGGTGTACGGGCATGTCCGCGACTGGCCGGAGCAGCATGTCGCGGACACCGTGCGCGACGACCGGGACTCGGCGCCGTTCGTGCCGAAGGGGGTCGTCGTCCATGACGACGACGACTGGGCGGACGACCGCCGTCCGAAGACCCCGTGGGCCGACTCGGTGATCTACGAGCTGCACGTGCGCGGCTTCACCATGCGGCATCCGGGCGTCCCGGAGGAACTGCGCGGCACCTACGCCGGGCTGGCGCACCCGGCGGCGATCGAGCACCTGGTGAAGCTGGGGGTCACGGCGGTCGAGCTGCTGCCGGTGCACCAGTTCGCGCACGAGGACCACCTGCTGCGCCGGGGCCTGCGCAACCACTGGGGCTACAACTCCGTCGGCTACTTCGCTCCGCACGCCGCCTACGCTGCCTCCGGGACGGCCGGACAGCAGGTCGGCGAGTTCAAACGGATGGTGCGCGCGCTGCACGCGGCCGGCATCGAGGTGATCCTCGACGTCGTCTACAACCACACCGCCGAAGCCGGCGAGCTGGGTCCCACACTGTCGCTGAAGGGCATCGACAACCGCGGCTACTACCGTCTCCAGCCGGACGCCCGCCGCTACGCCGACTACACCGGCTGCGGCAACACCCTGCACGTGGTGCAGCCGCATGTGCTGCGGCTGATCACGGACTCGCTGCGTTACTGGGTGACGGAGATGGGCGTCGACGGCTTCCGCTTCGACCTGGCGGCGGCGCTGGCCCGTTCCATGCACGACGTCGACATGCTGTCGCCGTTCCTCGCGGTGATCGCGCAGGACCCGGTGCTGCGCCGGGTCAAGCTGATCGCGGAACCGTGGGACGTCGGCTCGGGCGGCTACCAGGTGGGCGCCTTCCCACCCCTGTGGACGGAGTGGAACGACCGCTACCGGGACGCCGTGCGGGATTTCTGGCGGCACGCGCTGCCGGACGTACGGGAGATGGGCTACCGGCTGTCCGGGTCCAGCGACCTGTACGCCTGGGGCGGGCGGCGGCCGTACGCCTCGGTCAACTTCGTCACCGCGCACGACGGTTTCACCCTGCGCGACCTGGTGTCGTACGACCGCAAGCACAACGAGGCCAACGGCGAGGGGAACCGCGACGGCACGAACGACAACCGGTCCTGGAACTGCGGCGCGGAGGGCGAGACGGACGACGGGGACGTCCGCGCGCTGCGCCGGCGGCAACTGCGGAACCTGCTGACCACGCTGCTGCTGTCGACCGGTGTGCCGATGCTGGTGGCCGGCGACGAGATGGGCCGCACCCAGCGCGGCAACAACAACGCCTACTGCCAGGACAACGAGATCGGCTGGGTGGACTGGAGCCTGCGGGACGACCCGGAGTGGCGGCCGCTGCTGGAGCTGACCTCGCGGCTGATCGCGCTGCGCCACCGGCACCCGGTGCTGCGCCGCCGCTCGTTCTTCTCCGGCCGGGCGCACTCCGCGGACGGGCTGCGGGACCTCGCCTGGTTCACCCCGCACGGCCGGGAGATGACCGAGGGCGACTGGTACGCCCCGGCCGCGAGCCTCGGCATGTACCTCTCCGGGCGGGACATCCCGGGGCGCGACGAGGAGGGGGCGCCGGTCGTCGACGACAGCTTCCTGGCCGTCCTGCACGCGGGCCCGGACCCGGTCGACTTCGTGCTGCCGGGCGCGCCCTGGGCGGAGCGGTACGAGGTGGTCGTCGACACCGCGCGGGAGGAGCAGGACGCCGCGCCCGCCGTGGTGCACCGCGCGGGGGCACCGGTCGCCGTGCCGGGGCGGTCGGTGCTGCTGCTGCGCGTGCTGCCCTGACGGCCGGCGTCCGGCGGCGTGTCGTCAGCCGAGGATGCCCCGGTCGTACGCCACCGCCACGGCGGCCGCCCGGTCCTTGGCGCCGAGCTTGCCGAAGATGTGGGTGAGGTGCGTCTTGACCGTGGCCTCGCTGATGAACAGCTCGCGGGCGATCTCCCGGTTGGAGGTGCCCTTGGCAACCAGCGTTAGCACCTCCCTCTCGCGTGCGGAGAGCGGTTCGCCGCCGGCGGTGCGGGGCGCGCGGACGGCGGACACGAGACGGGAGGCGACGGCCGGGGACAACACGGAACGGCCCTCGGCGGCGGCCCGGACGGCGGCGAACAGCTCCTCGCGCGGCGCGTCCTTGAGCAGATAGCCGGTGGCGCCCGCCTCGATCGCGGGGAGGGTGTCGGAGTCGGTGTCGTACGTGGTCAGTACGAGGACCCGGGCACGGGCGCCCCTACGGGTCAGCTCCCGGATCGCCTCCACGCCGCCCGTGCCGGGCATCCGCAGGTCCATGAGGATCACGTCGGGGTCCAGGGCCTTGGCCCGCTCCAGCGCCGCCGCGCCGTCGGCCGCCTCGCCGAGGACGCGGAAGCCGGGCGCGGACTCGAACATGCCCCGCAGGCCGTCCCGTACGACCGGGTGGTCGTCGACGACCAGCAGGGAGATCACGGCCTCTTCGGACACGGCTTCCGCGGACACACCCTTCGCGGACACGGCCTCTTCGGGCACGGCCTCTTCGGACACGGCGTCATGGGTCATGGCGGACCAACGGTACGCGGGCCGAGACCGCCGTGCCGCCGCCGGGTTCGGACTCCACGGTGAGGGACCCGGCGACGCGTTCGGCGCGGGCCCGCATGCCGTCGAGGCCGAAGCCCCCGGCGGAGGTGCGGGCCCGGAGGGCGAGCGGGTCGAAACCGCGGCCGTCGTCGCGGACGTCGAGGACGATCTCGTCCCCCATGTAGGAGAGGGTGACGCCGGCCCGGCCGGCCCGCGCGTGCCGTGCCGTGTTGGACAGGGCCTCCTGGGCGATGCGCAGCAGGGTGGCCGCCATCTCGTCGTGCAGCGGCTCGGCGGTCCCGGTGACCGTGAACTCGGCGCGCACCCCGGTGCGCTCGCCCCACTCGGTGACGGTCCGCTTCAGCGCCTCGGGCAGTCCGCCGTCGGCCAGCGCGACCGGGGACAGGTTGTGCACGGAGCGGCGGGCCTCGCCGAGGTTCTCGCGGGCCAGGGCGAGGGCCCGGTCCAGGTGGACGCGGGCCGCGGCCGGGTCGGGGGTGTTGGCAGTGACCTGGAGCTGCGCGATAATGCCGGTGAGCCCCTGGGCCAGGGTGTCGTGGATCTCGGCGGCCAGCCTCCGGCGCTCGTGGGCGACCCCGGCCTCACGCGCCTGGACGAGGAGCTGGGAGTGCAGGGCGGCGTTCTCGTCGAGGGCCTGCTGCAACGCGGTGTTGGTGCGCTCCAGTTCGGAGATGGTCTCCACGCGGGCCCGGCCGCGGTCCTCCTCCAGGTCGGCGAAGTGCCCGAAGAGCAGGACCAGGGCGCCGTTGGCGGCCAGGAGGGCCCCGAAGAGCGTCCAGCCGAGCCCGTCGTGCGGCGGCAGTCCGCCCGACTGGGAACCGGCCAGGGTCACCGCGGTGGCGCACAGGCCCGCCTTGCGCAGCGAACGCGGCAGCAGGCGCTCGGTGCTGAAGTAGCCGATGACGGCGTAGAAGGCGAACAGCGGGTTCAGCCAGGTGAGGGCGAAGCCGATGCCCCAGCGCAGGGCGTACTGCCGGATGCCCGCCGCGGACGGTCCGGGCGGCCGGGTGCGCGACCGCACGCCCCACCACAGCTCCACGGCGACCGCCACGGCGACGAGGGCGCCGGAGGCCCGCCGTTCGCCGGTGCTCATGCCGAGGGCGTCGGCGGTCGCCCAGGCCAACACGACACCCAGCACCAGCAGACCGTAGGGGCCCCAGCGGTCGAAGACCGCCCAGCGGTCCTCGAGTCGGGCCGATTCCGTCATGGTGTCATTGTCGGCCACGTCCGTGCGTCCTTCCGGGGTCGTCGTCCCGGCCGTCGGTGCGGCCCTCACTCCCAGCGGAACCAGCGCACCGCCGCGGCGGTGAGCAGCACCGCCCAGCCCGCCACCACGGCGAGGTGGTCCGTGCCGGGCCAGTCGCCCGCCGCGGCCGCGTCGAGGGCCTGCGCGGCGGCGCCGAACGGGGTCCAGCCGACGATGTCGGCCATCAGGTCCGGCATGGCCTCGACCGGCAGCCACACGCCCGCGGTGAACATGGACGGGAACAGCGCGGTCGAGCCGATCGCGGTGGCGATCTTCGCGGTGCGGGACAGGGCGCTCACCAGCGCGCCCAGGGCGAGCGAGGCGAGCAGGGCCAGCAGCAGGGCGAGCAGGTGGCCGAGCGGCTGCCGGGGCAGGGCCACGTCGAACGCGATCCGGCCGACGGCGAGGCTGAGCAGGGCGGAGACCAGCGAGGCGGCGCCGAGCACCAGCATCTGCGCGGTGAGCAGGGCGGAGGGACGGACCGGTGTGGTCGACATCCGGCGCAGGATGCCGGTCTCCCGGTAACCGGTGAGGGTGGGCGGCATGCCCTGGAGCCCGCCGATGATCAGCCCGAGGAGGACGGCGACCGGGACGTAGGCGTCGACCGGGCGCAGCCCGCCGAGGGCGGGGTCGGCCTCCCGGAAGGACGGGATGGAGCCCAGGATCACCAGCAGCAGGGTCGGGAAGAGCATGATCCAGAAGATGCCGCCGGGTTCGCGCCGGAAGAGCTTCAACTCCGTCTTGAGCACAGCGGTGTTCACGAGGGCGGTACTCATGCCGTGGTCTCCGTGAGGTCCAGGAAGGCGTCGTCCAGGGTGGCGTCGGTGACGCGCAGCTGGTGAGCGGTGACGCGGGAGCGGGCGAGGAGGGTGAGGACGGCGTTGACCGTGTCGTCGGTGCCGGACAGGGTGATCCGGCCGTCCCTGCGGGCGACCGAGGCGAGCCCGGGCAGCGCGTTGAGGTCGGTGTCGTCCAGCGGGGCGGACGGGGTGAAGCTGATGACGGTGGCGCCCGCCGAGCGGCGGATGAGCCCCGCCGGGGTGTCCAGGGCGGCGACCCGCCCCTTGTCGATGACCGCGATGCGGTCGCACAGACGCTGGGCCTCCTCCATGAAGTGGGTGACGAGGAGCACGGTGACCCCGCCCGCGCGGACGTCCTCGATGAGTTCCCAGGTGTCGCGCCGGGCGCGCGGGTCGAGACCGGTGGTCAGCTCGTCCAGCACCACGATGCGCGGGTTGCCGACCAGGGCCAGCGCGATGAACAGCCGCTGTTTCTGGCCGCCGGACAGCTTCCCGAACCGGGCGTCCAGCTTCGCGGTGAGGCCCAGCCGTTCGGCGAGCGGGCGCCAGTCGGCGGGTCGGGGGTGGAAGGAGGCGTACAGCTCCAGGGCCTCGCGGACGGTCAGTCTGGGCTGCAGCTCGCTCTGCTGGAGCTGGGCGCCGAGGATGCGGGTGACCCGGTCGTGGTCGGCGACGGGGTCCAGGCCGGTGACCCGGACCCGGCCGGCGTCGGGGACGCGCAGTCCCTCGACGCATTCCACGGTGGTGGTCTTGCCGGCGCCGTTGGGGCCGAGGATCCCGAAGATCTCACCCTCCTCGACGGTGAAGGAGACACCGTCGACGGCGGGCCGGCCGCCGTAGGCCTTGCGCAGGTCGGTGACGTCGATGACGGACATGACGGTCAGTGTTCCGGCGGGCGGGGCGCGCGGACATCGGCCGTCACGCTCGACCGCGCATCGTCCGATCGGCTGATGGAGTGGTACGACTCCCCGGTCCGCGCGGGCGTCCGGCCGCCGTTCCCCCTGCGTACGGGCTTCCGGCCCCGCCGGTCGTAGGACCCATGACCGAGGCGGACCGGGCCGAAACTCGGTGGGCAGCGTCAGTGGCGAACCGTACTCTCACTGCTGATGGCCACTACACCCTCTCCCCGGGAACCCCGCTCCGCCGTGCGGACGCTGCTGCGGCTGTGGCCGTACGTGCGGCCCGTGCGGACGCGTCTGTTCACCGCCGCGTTCATCGCCGTCCTGGCGTCCTGCATCGGGCTGGTCATCCCGCTCGTGCTCAAGTGGATGGTCGACGGGCCGATCGCCGACCGCGATCCGGCGGGAGTGTGGCTCGGCGCCCTGTGCCTGCTGCTGCTCGGGCTCGCGGAGGCGCTGCTGTTCGGGTTCCGGCGCTGGCTGGTCGCCCGGCCGCTGTCGCACGTCGAGGCGGAGATGCGGGCGGACCTGTACCGGCATCTGCAGCGGCTGCCGATCGCCTTCCACGACCGCTGGCCCTCGGGCCAGTTGCTGTCCCGGGCCACCACGGACCTGATGCTGCTGCGCATGTTCCTCGCCTTCCCGCTGACCTTCCTGCTGGTCAACGGGGTGACGATCCTGGTCGGCGTGACCATCATGCTGGTGCAGGACTGGACGCTGGGGCTGGTCGTCCTGGTGCCCGCCGTGCCCGTGCTGATCACCTGTGTGGTCTTCGAGAAGCGGTACTCGCGCGCGGCGCGGCTCGCCCAGGACCAGGTGGGCGACCTGACGACCGTCGTGGAGGAGAGCGTCCTCGGCATCCGCATCATCAAGGGGTTCGGCCGGCACCGCACCCAGGCGCGCGCGTTCCGCGAGCTGTCCGGGCAGCTGCGGGGCACGGAGCTGCACAAGGCCCGGCTGCTGGCGACGATCCTCGGCGTGATCGTGACGCTGCCCGAACTGGCCGTCGGGGCGGCGCTGGTGCTGGGCGCCGTGCAGGTGGCGGACGGCGCCCTGTCGGCGGGCACGCTGGTGGCGTTCCTGTCCACGGCACTGGCGCTGCGCTGGCCGGTGGACTCGATCGGCTTCCTGCTGGCGATGAGCCAGGAGGCGGCGACGGCCACCGAACGGTACTTCGAGGTGATGGACGCCGAGCCGGAGTCGAAGGCCACGGCGTCCGCCGGGGGACACGGCCGGCCCCGGGAGGGCGGGCTGCGGTTCGAGAACGTCACCTTCCGCTACCCCGACGCCCCCGAGGGGTCGCCCCCCGTGCTGGACCGCGTCGACCTGCACATCCGGCCCGGGGAGTCGCTCGCGCTGGTCGGGGCGACCGGCAGCGGCAAGACGACGCTCACGGCGCTCGTGCCGCGGCTGCACGAGGTCACCGAGGGGCGCATCACCCTCGACGGGCAGGACATCACCGCGATGTCCCGGGAGGAACTGCGCTCCAAGGTCGCCGTGGCCTTCGAGGAGCCGACCCTGTTCTCCGCGAGCGTCGGCGAGAACGTCCTGATGGGCGGGGGCAGCGGCGAGGAGGACCTGGCGCGCGCCCTGTCCGTCGCCCAGGCCGACTTCGCCCACGCCCTGCCCCGGGGCACCGGCACCCAGGTCGGGGAGCAGGGCCTCAGCCTCTCCGGCGGACAGCGGCAGCGCCTCGCGCTCGCCCGGGCCGTCGTCGGGCAGCCCGACTTCCTGGTGCTGGACGACCCGCTGTCCGCGCTGGACGTGCACACCGAGGCCGCGGTCGAGGCCGCGCTGCGCCGGGTGCTCGCCGACACCACGGCGCTGATCGTGGCGCACCGCCCGTCCACGGTCCTGCTCGCCGACCGTGTCGCGCTGCTCTCCGGCGGGCGGATCACCGCGGTCGGCACCCATCACGAACTGCTGCGCGGCAACCCCGAGTACGCCCACCTCATGTCCGGCGACCCGGCGGGGGAACAGGAGGACCAGCGATGACCGCGGCCACCACCGCACCCGTCCGGGACGAGGACGACGACCGGACACCGAAGGAGTCCGGCGACCCCTTCGACCAGGACGTGCTGCCCACTCCCCCGGGCGCCACCGGCACGCTGCTGCGCTCCCTGCTCGCGCCGATGCGCGGCCGGGTCGCGGTGACCGCGCTGTTGCTGCTGCTCCAGCAGGCCGCCGTGCAGGCCGGCCCGCTGCTGGTGGCGTACGCGATCGACCGCGCCGTGCCCGCGTTCCGCGCCGACGACCACGGGCCGCTGATCGCGGTCGCGGCGGGCTATCTGCTGTGCGCGTCGGCGGCCGGCGGGCTGCAGTACCTGTTCGTCACCGCCTCCGCCCGGGTCAGCCAGGACGTGCTGCTGGACCTGCGCGGGCGGATCTTCCGTCACGCGCAGGCGCTGAGCGTGGACTTCCACGAGCGCTACACCTCGGGGCGGATCATCTCCCGCTCCACCACCGACGTCGAGTCGCTGCGGGAGCTGCTGGAGGAGGGCCTGCAGGAACTGGTCATGGTCATCCTGTCCGCCGTGTACATCTCGGCGCTGCTGCTGTGGCTGGACCTGGGGCTCGGCGCGGTCGCGGTGGCGTCGTTCGTGCCGCTGTACCTGCTGGTGCGGTCGTACCAGCGGCGGGCCGGGCGGGTGTACCGCCTGCGGTCGACGGCGATCGCCGCGGTGATCGTGAAGTTCGTCGAGACGATGAACGGCATCCGGCCGGTGCGCGCCTTCCGCCGCGAGGCCGCCAACGACGCCGACTTCGCGGTGCTGAACCGGCGGCACGAGCGGACCAACGGCGACGCGCTGATCGAGATGGCCCGCTACGTCGTCGGCTCCCGGGTGACCGCCAACACCACCGTCGCGCTGATCGTGCTGTGGGGCGCCTACCGGGTCGCCGAGGACACGCTGGCGCTCGGTGTGCTGGCGGCGGCGGTGCTGTACCTGCGGCGCCTGTACGACCCGATCGACCGGCTGGGCATGTTCCTGAACTCCTACCAGTCGGCGGCGGCCTCGCTGGAGAAGATCGCCGGACTGCTGGCGCAGACCCCGTCCGTTCCCGAGCCGGCGGTGGCCCGTGAGCTGCCGGAGCGGCGTACCGGCCTGCCCGGCCGGGACGTGGTCTTCGACGACGTGCGGTTCGCGTACCGCACCGGCGGCGAGGTGCTGCCCCGCTTCGCCCTCACCTTGCCTGCCGGGCAGACCGTCGCGGTCGTCGGGTCCACCGGCGCCGGCAAGTCGACGCTGGCGAAGCTGCTCGCCCGGTTCTACGACCCCTCCGACGGGCGGGTGCTGCTGGACGGGGTGGACCTGCGCGACCTGACGGGACGGGATCTGCGGCGCGAGGTGGTGATGGTGACCCAGGAGGCGTTCCTGTTCTCCGGCACGGTCGCCGAGAACATCTCGATCGGGCGTCCGGAGGCCACCCGCGAGGAGATCGAGCAGGCGGCCAAGGAGATCGGCGCGCACGACTTCATCGCGGCGCTGCCCGACGGCTACGACACGGACGTGCGCAAGCGGGGCGGCCGTATCTCGGCCGGTCAGCGCCAGCTGGTGGCGTTCGCGCGGGCGCTGCTCGCGGACCCGGCGGTGCTGATCCTGGACGAGGCGACCAGTTCGCTGGACGTCCCCGGGGAGCGGGCGGTGCAGCGGGCCATGGCCACGGTGCTGCGGGGCCGTACCGCGGTGGTCATCGCGCACCGGCTGTCCACCGTGGAGATCGCGGACCGGGTGCTGGTGATGGAGAAGGGCCGCGTCGTGGAGGACGGCAGCCCGGCCGAACTGATCGCCGGCACGGGCCGGTTCGCGGACCTGCACCGGGCGTGGCGGGACAGCCTGGCCTGACGCCCCGTCCCGAGAGCCGCCGCGGGCCCGCTTCCGGTGCCTCGGCGGGACCGACCGAGAGGAGCACACCCGTGACCGAGGCGACGTCGATGCTGCGCGCACGTCTTCACGCGGCCGGTGTGACGGACGTCGTGGCGGTCGAGCCGGCCGTCGGGGGCCTCGCCGCGACCGCGGGCCTCGCCCGCCGCGCGGACGGCACGCCGCTGTTCGTCAAGGCGTTCGACGAGCCGCCGTCCGACGAGGCCTTCGCCGCCGAGGCGGAAGGGCTGGCCGTGCTGCGTGAGGCGGGCGGCGTCGCCACGCCCGACGTCGTCCTCGCGGACCGGGACCTGCTCGTGCTGTCGGCGCTGCGTCCCCGGCCGGACACGGAGGCGTTCTGGGAGGAGTGCGCGCACGCGTTCGCCCGGCTGCACACCAGCACACGGCACGACCGGTTCGGCTGGCACCGGGACAACTGGCTGGGCCGCCGCCGGCAGGTCAACACCTGGACCGACGACGGCTTCGAGTTCTTCGCCCGGCACCGGCTGCTGCGCTGGCTCGGCGAACCGCGGGTCCGCCAGGCGCTCGACGCCGAGGACCGGGCGGCGCTGGAGCGACTGTGCGACCGCCTGCCCGAGCTGCTGCCGGCCGCGCCGGCCTGCCTGACGCACGGCGACCTGTGGACGCAGAACGTCATGGCCGCCCCCGACGGCCGGCCCGCGCTGATCGACCCGGCCGTGTCGTACACCTGGGCCGAGGTCGACCTGGCCCACCTGTGGACGACCTCGCCGCCGCCCGAGGCGCGGGTGTTCTTCGAACGGTACGCGGAGCTGACCGGGCTCGACGCCGGCTGGCGCGAGCGGATGCCGGTCCTGCAGCTGCGTCAGCATCTGGCCGTCGTCGCGCAGTTCGATCCGGACTGGGGCGCCGCCGATCTCGTGCGCGCCACCCTCGCCCCGTTCCGCAAGCGCCGGTGAGGACGACGGAGCGGCTCGAGGACGCGACGGACTCCGGCCGGCAGGCCGCACGGGGGAGGAAACACACGTGATCGACGCGTACGAGGATCCGGGCACGCCCGACCGGCGGGGAGGGGCGCGGTATCTGTGGTGGCTGGTGCGGCAGCAGCCGGGGCGGTGCGCGGCGGGGGCGGTGTACGGCAGTGCGTGGCTGGTGCTGCTGGCGGCGACGCCGTACCTGATGGCGCGGGCGGTGGACGACGGGCTGCAGACGGGCGACACGGCCGCGCTGGCTGGCTGGACGGGCGCCCTGGTCCTGGTGAGCGGCTTCAACGCCTGGCTGGGCCTCATGCGCCACCGCACGATGACCCTGGTCCGGATGGACGCCAACTTCCGCACGGTGAAGGTGGTCGTCGGGCACACGGTGAAGCTCGGCTCGGCGCTGGAGCGGCGGACGGGGGCCGGGGAGGTGGTGACCATCGGGGTGGGCGACGTGCAGGTGATCGCCCAGTCGCTCACCGCGGTCGGACCGGGCATCGGCGCGGTCGTGGCGTACGCGGTGGTCGCGGGCCTGCTGCTGACGGTGTCGCCGGCGCTGGCCCTGGTCGTACTGCTGGGGGTGCCGGTGATCGGGCTGGTCGTGGGGCCGCTGAGCGGACGGCTCCAGGGCACCGAGACGGAGTACCGGGAGCGGCAGGGTGTGCTGACCGCGCGCATCGGGGACCTGGCGGGCGGGCTGCGGGTGCTGAGCGGGCTGGGCGGCAAGGGGCTGGTCGCGGAGGCGTTCCGCCGTGACTCGGGGAGGCTGCGGGAGCAGGGGTACCGGGTCGGGGCCGTGACGAGCTGGATGCAGGCGCTGGCGGCGGGGCTGCCGACGCTGTTCCTCGCGGTGGTGACCTGGATGGCGGCGCGGATGGCCGCGCAGGGCCGGATCAGCGTGGGCGAACTGGTGTCGGTGTACGGCTATGTGACCGTCCTGGTGTGGCCCGTGATGTTCCTGATCGAGTGCGGCTACCAGCTGAGCAGGGGCGTGGTGGCGGCCCGGCGGGTGACGGCGCTGCTGCGCCTGGAGCCGCCGGCCGACCGGGCCACCGCGGACGCGCCGTCCGAACCGTCCGCGCTGGAGGACCCGGAGTCCGGGGTGCGGGTGCTGCCGGGGCGGCTGACCGCCCTGGTGTGCGCCCGGCCCGCCGACGCGCTCGCCGTGGTGGACCGGCTGGGCCGGTACACGCCGTCGGACGTCATCTGGGGCAAGGTCCGGCTGGACGAGATCGCGCTGGCGCGGGTGCGGGAGCGGATCCTGGTCGCCGACCCGGAGGCCGCGCTGTTCGCCGGCCCGCTGCGCGAGGTCGTCGCGGGCCGGGGCGGGGCGTCGGACGAGGAGGTGCTGGGCGCGCTGCACGCGGCGGCCGCCGACGACGTGGTGCGCGGGCTGCCGGACGGGCTGGACTCGGTGGTGTCCGCGCAGGGCCGCAGCCTCTCCGGCGGGCAGCGGCAGCGGGTCCGGCTGGCCCGGGCCCTGCTCGCCGAACCGGAGGTGCTGCTGGCGGTGGAGCCGACCTCGGCGCTCGACGCGCACACCGAGGCCCTGGTCGCCGACCGGCTGCGCGCCGCGCGCGAGGGCCGTACGACGGTGCTGGCCACCAGCTCTCCGCTGGTGCTGGACCGGGCCGACCGGGTGCTCTTCCTGGTCGACGGCAAGGTGGTGGCGAGCGGCACCCACCGCGAACTGCTGGACGGTGAGGCGGGATACCGCGAGCTGGTGGCCAGGGACGCCGGACGGGGCGCGGCCGAGGAGGTGGCGGGATGAGCGGGGGGCGGCTTCCCCTGGCGGGGCGGGCCGAGGTGCGCCGGGCGGCCGGGGAGCTGGTGCGGGCGGACCGGCGGGCCTTCGCGGGGGTGCTGGCGCTGAACGGCGCGGCGGCCCTGGCCGGGCTGGCCGGGCCGTGGCTGCTCGGGCGGATCGTCGACGAGGTGCGGGCGGGCGGCGGGACCGCGGTGGTGGACCGGCTGGCGCCGGTGATCCTGGCGTGCGCGGTGGCGCAGTTGCTGCTGGCGCGCTGGGCCCGCTACGTGGGGCACCGGTTCGGGGAGCGGACGCTGGCGCGGGTGCGGGAGCGGTTCGTGGACCGGGCGCTGGCGCTGCCGTCCGCCGTGGTGGAGCGGGCGGGCACCGGCGACCTGACCACCCGGGGCACGGCCGACGTGACGACCGTCGGCACCACGCTGCGGGACGCCGGACCGTCGCTGCTGGTCAACCTGGTGCAGTCGCTGTTCGTCATGGGTGCGGTCCTCGCGGTGGACCCGCTGCTGGGCGCGCTGGGACTGCTCTGCCTCGCCCCGATCGGGCCGGTGCTGCGCTGGTACCTGCGACGGGCCCGCGGCGCCTATCTCGCCGAGGGCGCGGCGAACTCGGACGTAGCGGAGGTGGTCGCGTCGACGGCGTCGGGCGCGCGCACGGTGGAGGCGTTCCGGCTCCAGGAGCGGCGGGTCCGCGCGAGCCGCGAGGCGCTGGAGGCCTCCCGCCGCACCCGGTTCCGCACGCTGTACCTGCGCTCGGTGTTCTTCCCCGTGGTCGAGGTGTCGTACGTGGTGCCGGTGGCCGGGGTGCTGCTGTGCGGGGGCTGGCTGCACGGGCAGGGCGCGGTGAGTCTCGGGGCGGTGGTGGCCACCTCGCTGTACCTGCTGCAGCTCGCCGGTCCGCTGGACGAGGTGCTGATGGTGCTGGAGCAACTGCAGAGCAGCGGCGCCTCGTTCGCGCGCGTGGAGGGGCTGGCGCTGGCGCCGCGCGCGGCGGAGCGGGGCGCCGGCCCGGATCCGGACGGGGACCGTATCGACGTGACCGGGGTGCGCTACGCCTACGACGGGGGCGGCGAGGTGCTGTGCGGGGTCGATCTGACGGTGCGGCCGGGCGAACGGATGGCGGTGGTGGGACCGTCGGGCGCGGGCAAGACCACGCTGAGCCGGCTGCTGGCGGGCGTGGACGCGCCGACCGCCGGGAGCGTGACCGTGGGCGGGGTACCGGTGGCGTCGCTGGACCCGGAGCGGCTGCGCCGGCAGGTGGTGCTGGTGACCCAGGAACACCACGTCTTCCTGGGGTCGGTACGGGACAATCTGCGGATCGCCGAACCGGCCGCCGGGGACGCGGAGTTGTGGGCGGCGCTGGCCGTGGTCGGCGCGGACGGCTGGGTACGGGAGCTGCCGCACGGCCTGGACACCGAGCTGGGTGAGGGCGGTCACGCCACGGACGGCCCGCAGGCCCAGCAGCTGGCGCTGGCGCGTGTGGTGCTGGCCGATCCGCACACGCTGATCCTCGACGAGGCCACCGCGCTGCTCGACCCGACGACCGCCCGGCACACCGAGCGCGCCCTGGGCGCCGTGCTCCGGGGCCGTACGGTCATCGCCGTCGCGCACCGGCTGCAGACCGCGCACGACGCGGACCGGGTGGCGGTGATGGAGGACGGCCGGCTCTCCGAACTCGGCACGCACGACGCCCTGGTGGCGGCGGACGGGGTGTACGCCGCGCTGTGGCGGTCCTGGCACGGGGACCGGCCGGCCACCGCGCCGTGACGTCGGCGACACGGGTCCGTCACCGGGGTGACGGTGGCGGACCCGCGTCGGCCGGGTCTCCGTCCGCCGGGCCCCGGGCGACCGCCCGCTCTCCCCGTTCGTATACCGAACCCCGCCTCCCGGACACCGAACGGGTTCCGGCCAACTTTCTGACGCGCTCCTGACAGAAACCGCGATCCCCTGCCACTCTTCCCACGGCCGCTTCACAGCAACCCCACAGCTTCGTCTGCCTGTTGTCCGGCGGCCACTGCTCAGAGCACTTCCGTTCTGCCCGGCCGGCTGACCCGCCGACCGGTCTCCCCAGGCCGCGCACCCCGCGGCCCCGCAGAAGGAGTACGCGTTGAGAAGCAGGACGTCCCACAGACGCACCCCCCACGCCACACACCGCCGTGCCGCCGCCGTCGCCCTCGCCGGGGTGGCCGCGCTGATCGCCACGGCCGTGCAGTCCGGCACCGCCACCGCCGCCCCGGAGCAGACGCCCCGGGCGCAGAGCGCGGCCGCCCCGGGCACGGAGCCGGTCCGGCTCACCCCCGCCCAGCGCGCCGAGCTGATCCGCGAGGCGAGCGCCGGCACCGCGCGGACCGCCCGTGACCTCGGGCTCGGCGCGAAGGAGAAGCTCGTCGTCCGTGACGTCCTCAAGGACCGCGACGGCACCGTGCACGTGCGCTACGAGCGCACCTACGACGGACTGCCCGTCCTCGGCGGCGACCTGGTCGTCCAGGGCGACCACGCCGGCGAGGCCGACTCTGTCGTCAAGGCCACCCGGGCCGCGGTGAAGCCCGCCACCACCACCGCGAAGGTGCCGGCCGCGAAGGCCGAGCAGCAGGCCCTGTCCGCCGCGAAGGCCGAGCAGGCCGAGGGCGCGGACGTCGACCGGGCGCCGCGCAAGGTGATCTGGGCCGCCGACGGCAGGCCGGTCGTGGCCTACGAGACGGTCGTCGGCGGTCTCCAGCACGACGGCACCCCGCAGGAGCTGCACGTCGTCACCGACGCCACCACCGGCGAGAAGCTCTTCGAGTGGCAGGCCGTGCAGAACGGCACCGGCCACACCGTCTACAGCGGCACCGTCGACCTGACGACCACCCAGTCCGGGTCGACGTACAACCTCACCGACGGCGCGCGCGGCGGGCACAAGACGTACAACCTGAACCGGGGCAGCTCCGGCACCGGCACGCTGTTCTCCGGCCCGGACGACGTCTGGGGCAACGGCTCCCCGTCGAACGCGGAGTCGGCCGCCGCCGACGCCCACTACGGGGCCGCGCTGACCTGGGACTACTACAAGAACGTGCACGGCCGTTCCGGCATCCGCGGTGACGGTGTGGGCGCCTACTCCCGGGTCCACTACGGCAACAACTACGTCAACGCCTTCTGGCAGGACAGCTGCTTCTGCATGACCTACGGCGACGGCTCCGGCAACGTCAACCCGCTCACCGCCATCGACGTGGCCGGCCACGAGATGACGCACGGCCTGACGTCGGTCACCGCCCGCCTGGTCTACAGCGGCGAGTCCGGCGGTCTGAACGAGGCGACCAGCGACATCTTCGGCTCGGCGGTGGAGTTCGGCGCGAACAACTCCGAGGACGTCGGTGACTACCTCATCGGCGAGGAGATCGACATCAACGGCGACGGCACGCCGCTGCGCTACATGGACAAGCCGAGCAAGGACGGCGCCTCCAAGGACAGCTGGTACTCCGGCATCGGGTCGGTCGACGTGCACTACTCCTCGGGCCCGGCGAACCACTTCTTCTACCTGCTCAGCGAGGGCAGCGGCACCAAGACCATCAACGGGGTGACCTACAACTCGCCCACGTCGGACGGCCTTCCGGTCACCGGCATCGGCCGCGCCAAGGCGGAGAAGATCTGGTTCCGCGCGCTGACCACCAAGTTCACCTCGACCACCAACTACGCGGGCGCCCGCACCGGCACCCTGGCGGCCACCGGTGAGCTGTACGGCACGGACAGCGCCGAGTACAAGGCGGTGCAGGACGCGTGGGCGGGCGTCAACGTGGGCGCGCGCTCCGGTGGCGGCGGAGGCGGCGGCACCACCTTCGAGAACACCGCCGACGTGGCGATCCCCGACGCCGGCGCCGCGGTGACGTCCTCGATCACCGTCTCCGGCCGGACCGGCAACGCGCCCGGCAACCTCCAGGTCGCGGTGGACATCGTGCACACCTGGAGCGGTGACCTGGTGGTCGACCTGGTGGCCCCGGACGGCACGGCGTACCGGCTGCGCAACCGCACCGGCGGCTCGGCGGACAACATCAACGAGACGTACACGGTCGACGCCTCGTCGGAGACGGCCAACGGCACCTGGCGGCTGCGGGTGCAGGACACGGCCCGCTACGACACCGGCTACATCAACGGCTGGAGCCTGACCTTCCCGTAGACAGCGGAGGTCGGGGCGCCGCTCCGGGTGGTTCACACCGCCCGGGGCGGCGCCGCTTTTTGCCGTTCCCATACGTCCGTCGGGTTGCGCCTTTACCGAGGTCAGGCGGGTCCACCCGCGCGCACCGTTCGTTCGGACGTCACCTTTCGGCCAACATCATTCGACCCTCCTGACATGTACGCGTCGCAGGTGTCAGTCTTCCCTCGCTCGGCGCACCACCGGACGGCCCCCCAGCCGTCCGCACCCCCACTCACCCCCCGAGGAGCTTCGAGTGACTCCCCTCCACGCGCGTCGCCGTACCGCCCTGGCCGCCGCCACCGCCGTCGTGGCCGGTGCCCTGCTCACCACCGGCCTGGCCACCGGTGCCGCGACCGCCGACTCCGCCCCGGCCGGCAAGCCGGTCCTGGGCGGGGCCCCCGTGCTGCTGTCCGCCGCCGCCCGCACCTCCCTCATCCAGGAGCGGGAGGCGACGGCCACCGAAACCGCCGAGGCGATAGGCCTCGGCGCCAAGGAGAAGCTGATCGTCAAGGACGTCGTGCGGGACGTGGACGGCACCGTCCACACCCGCTACGAGCGCACCTACGACGGACTTCCCGTGCTCGGCGGCGACCTCGTCGTGCACGAGCCGGCCGGCGGCACCAGAACCGTCACCAAGGCCGTGAAGGCCGCCGTCAAGGTCTCCTCCGTGACGCCCGAGGTCACCGCGGGCAAGGCGAAGACGCAGGCGCTCGCCGCCGCCGAGGCCGCCGGGTCGGAGCGGGCCGAGGCCGGCTCCGCGCCCCGCAAGGTGGTCTGGGCCGCCCAGGGCACGCCCGTCCTCGCCTACGAGACCGTCGTCGGCGGCCTGCAGGCGGACGGCACCCCGAACGAGCTGCACGTGATCACCGACGCCACCACCGGCGAGAAGCTCCACGAGTGGCAGGGCGTGCACACCGGCACCGGCAAGGGCCTGTACTCGGGCACGGTCACCCTGGGCACCCACAAGTCCGGCTCGACGTACCAGCTGTACGACACCTCACGCGGCGGTCACAAGACGTACAACCTGGCGCGCGGCACCTCCGGCACCGGCACGCTGTTCACCGACGCGGACGACACCTGGGGCACCGGCACCGCCTCCAGCTCCTCCAGCGACCAGACCGCCGCCGTGGACGCCGCCTACGGCGCCCAGATCACGTGGGACTTCTACAAGAACACCTTCGGCCGCAACGGCATCAAGAACGACGGCAAGGCCGCCTACTCCCGCGTCCACTACGGCAGCAACTACGTCAACGCCTTCTGGCAGGACAGCTGCTTCTGCATGACCTACGGCGACGGCTCGGGCAACACCCATCCGCTGACCTCGCTGGACGTGGCGGGCCACGAGATGAGCCACGGCGTCACCTCCAACACCGCGGGCCTGCGCTACAGCGGCGAGTCCGGCGGCCTCAACGAGGCGACCAGCGACATCTTCGGCACGGGCGCGGAGTTCTACGCGGCCAACTCCTCCGACGCCGGTGACTACCTCATCGGCGAGAAGATCGACATCAACGGCAACGGCACGCCGCTGCGCCACATGGACAAGCCGAGCAAGGACGGCGCCTCCAAGGACTACTGGTCCTCCAGCCTCGGCTCGGTCGACGTGCACTACTCCTCGGGCCCGGCGAACCACTTCTTCTACCTGCTCGCCGAGGGCAGCGGCAGCAAGACCGTCAACGGCGTGAGCTACAACTCGCCGACGTACGACGGCTCCACGGTCACCGGCATCGGCCGCGCCAAGGCGCTGCAGATCTGGTACAAGGCACTGACCACGTACTTCACCTCGACGACCAACTACAAGGCGGCCCGTACGGGCACCCTGAACGCGGCGTCGGCGCTGTACGGCTCCAGCAGCACCGAGTACAAGGCCGTCGCGGCGGCCTGGAAGGCGATCAACGTCAGCTGACGCGTCGCGGCGGGCACACCGGGCGGCATCCTGAGCGCATCGCGCTCCGGGTGCCGCCCGGGCACGTGGGCCCACCACCTAGGCTTGTGTCCCATGTCTTCGGCGGACTTCACCTACGACCACGTCGGCGCGAGCCGCGATCCCGACTTCTGCCCTCCCGGGTTCCACCACCTCAGGGAGCGCACCCGGCTCGGCGAGGGGGAGAAGGTCTTCCGGCAGGCGGCGGAGGCGCTGCTCACCTGGGAGCTGCACCGGGAGATGGGGGTCGGCATCGACGCCTCCGCGGAGCGGGCGGCGCCGGACGTCGACGTCACCGTCACCCTTGCCGGAGTGGTGAAGGCGCCCTGCCGGGTGGTGTGGACGGTGGAGGAGCACCGCAGGGCGGGCTGGGCCTACGGCACGCTGGCCGGGCACCCCGAGTGCGGCGAGGAGGCGTTCGTCGTGCACCGCACGGGGGACGGGACGGTGTGGCTGACGGTCTCGGCGTTCAGCAAGGCGGCGCGGTGGTACAGCCGTGCGGGTGGGCCCGCTACGCGGCGGCTTCAGCAGGCGTATGCGCGCCACTGCGGCAAGACGCTCCGCCGCCTGGCCACCCACGGTGTCTCCGACACCTGACCTCCCCCGGGACGCAGGGGACTGTCCGGCGTCCCGGGGGAGGGCGATCGCGGCAGCCCCCGCCGCCTGCGGCCACCGGGGTGCCGGGCACTGTCGCACGCCGGGTGCGGGCCGGTGGGGGCCGGTCGCGCAGTTTCCCGCGCTCCTGAAGGGCGCGGCCCAGCCGCCGCCTGCGGGCAGTCGTGCCGCTGGGGCGGCACGGGTGGGCGCAGGCGGCACCCCGCAACGCCGAGCAGCGCAACGCCCCCAACGGCCACCGGGGTGCCAGGGACTGTCGCACGCCGGGTGCGGCCCGCCGGGGCCCGGTCGCGCAGTTCCCCGCGCCCCTGAAGGGCGCGGCCCAGCCGCCGCCTGCGGACAGTCGTGCCGCTGGGGCGGCACGGGTGGGCGCAGGCGGCACCCCGCAACGCCGAGCAGCGCAACGCCCCCAACGGCCACCGGCGTGCCAGGGACTGTCGCACGCCGGGTGCGGCCCGCCGGGGCCCGGTCGCGCAGTTCCCCGCGCCCCTGAAGGGCGCGGCCCAGCCGCCGCCTGCGGACAGTCGTGCCGCTGGGGCGGCACGGGTGGGCGCAGGCGGCACCCCGCAACGCCGAGCAGCGCAACGCCCCCAACGGCCACCGGCGTGCCAGGGACTGTCGCACGCCGGGTGCGGGCCGGTGGGGCCGGTCGCGCAGTTCCCGCGCCCCTGAAGGTGCGCGGCCCAGCCCCGGCCTGAGGGAGCGGGCGGCACCCGCACCCCCGCCCGGCCGGCGCGGCGTCACCGCATCAGTAAGCCCGCCGCCTCGGCGACGTCCTCCGGTGGCACCGCCACCAGCCCCAGCTCCGCGCCGGACGCCAGCATCCGATGGCTCGGCAGGATCCGCACCGTGTAGCCGAACGGCCCCGTCCGGTCCAGGGACAACGGGCCCTCGTACACCCACCCTCCCCCCGGCGCGGGCGCCCCCACCGGCTTCAGCGCCACGGCGGTCGCATCCGTGATGCGATCCTCCTCGTCCACCCGCCCGGACACCGCCTGCACCTCCACGTCCTCCGGCCGCAGGCTGCCGAGCCCCACCCGCACCCGCAGCGCGAGCGTGGTGCCGAGCTCCGCCGTGGCCATGGCCGTCGCGACGGACGTCTCCACGTGGTCGACGGTCACGCCCTGCCAGGCGCCCCGCACCGTCGCCTTCCACTCGGCGAGCTCCCGCGCCGCGTCCGGGCCCATCGCCCGGTGCGCGTGCGCGGCGGGCGTGTACAGCCGCTCGACGTACTCCCGCACCATGCGCCCCGCCAGCACCTTCGGCCCGAGCAGGCTCAGCGTCCGCCGCACCATCTCGATCCAGCGGTCCGGCAGCCCGCTGCGCCCGCGCTCGTAGAAGACGCGGGTCACCCGCTGCTCCAGCAGGTCGTACAGCGCCGCGGCCTCTATGTCGTCGCGCCGGTCCGGGTCGGTTCCGACGCCGTCCGCCGTGGGGATCGCCCAGCCGAAGTCGGGCTGGAACCACTCGTCCCACCAGCCGTCCAGCACGGACAGGTTGAGCCCGCCGTTGAGCGCGGACTTCATGCCGCTGGTGCCGCACGCCTCCAGCGGCCGCAGCGGGTTGTTCAGCCAGATGTCGCAGCCGGGGTACAGCTTCTGCGCCATGGCCATGCCGTAGTCGGGCAGGAAGACGATCCGGTGGCGGACCCGCGGGTCGTCGGCGAAGCGGACGAGCTCCTGGATGAGCCGCTTGCCGCCGTCGTCCGCCGGGTGCGCCTTGCCCGCGACGACGATCTGCACCGGCCGGTCGGGGTGCAGCAGCAGGTCCATCAGCCGGTCCCGGTCGCGCAGCATCAGCGTCAGCCGCTTGTACGACGGGACGCGCCGGGCGAAGCCGATGGTGAGCACGTCCGGGTCGAGCACGCCGTCGATCCAGCCCAGCTCGGCCGTCCCGGCGCCGCGCTGCCGCCAGGAGGCGCGCAGCCGCTCCCGCACCTCCAGCACCAGCAGTTCGCGCAGCGACCGGCGCAGCTCCCAGATGTCCTGGTCGGCGATGTCGGCGACGGAGTCCCAGCGGTCGGAGTCGCCGACGCTCAGCGCCTCCTCCGCGCGCTGGGTGCCGATCTGCCGGGCACCGAGCCGGTACACCTCGGGGGCGACCCAGGTGGGCGCGTGCACCCCGTTGGTCACGGAGGTGATCGGCACCTCCTCGGGGTCGAACCCGGGCCACAGCCCGGCGAACATCTCCCGGCTGACCTGGCCGTGCAGCAGGGAGACGCCGTTGGCCCGCTGGGCGAGGCGCAGGCCCATCACGGCCATGTTGAACAGGTTGGGCTCGCCGCCGGGGTAGGTCTCCATGCCCAGCCGCAGGATGCGGTCGACCTCCAGGTCGGGCAGTTCCGCGTGCGGGCCGAAGTGCCGGGCGACCAGTTCGCGGTCGAAGCGGTCGATGCCGGCCGGGACGGGGGTGTGCGTGGTGAACACGGTGCCGGCGCGGACCGCCTCCAGGGCCGCGTCGAAGTCCAGCCCCTCGGCGCGCAGCTCCGCCATACGTTCCAGGCCGAGGAACCCGGCGTGCCCCTCGTTGGTGTGGAACACCTCCGGTGCGGCGTGCCCGGTGAGCCGGCAGTACGTGCGCACCGCGCGGACTCCTCCTATGCCGAGGAGCATCTCCTGGAGCAGCCGGTGCTCGCTGCCGCCGCCGTAGAGCCGGTCGGTCACCCCGCGCTCGATGAGGTCGTTCTCCTCGATGTCGGAGTCCAGCAGGAGCAACGGGATCCTGCCCACCTGGGCCACCCAGATCCGGGCGCGCAGGGAGCGGTCGCCGGGCAGGGCGAGGGCGATCTGGGCGGGCGTGCCGTCGGCCTCCTTGAGCTGGTCCAGGGGCAGCTCGTGGGGGTCGAGGACGGGGTAGTGCTCCTGCTGCCAGCCGTCCCGGGACAGGGACTGACGGAAGTAGCCGTGCCGGTAGAGCAGGCCGACCCCGATGAGCGGGGCACCGAGGTCACTGGCGGCCTTGAGATGGTCGCCGGCCAGGATGCCGAGACCGCCCGAGTACTGCGGCAGGGCGGCGGTGATGCCGAACTCGGGGGAGAAGTAGGCGACGGCCGCCGGCAGCCGCTCGCTCCGCTGCTGGTACCAGCGGTCGCCGGTCATGTAGGTGTGCAGGTCGTCCGAGACCGCGGCGAGGCGGTCGAGGAAGTCACGGTCGCCGGCCAGCTCGGTGAGCCGCTCGGTCGACACGCTGCCGAGCAGGCGTACGGGGTCGCTGCCGGCCGCCGCCCAGCGTTCGGGGTCGACGGAGCGGAAGAGGTCACGGGTTCCGGTGTGCCAGGACCAGCGCAGATTGCGGGCCAGATCGCTCAGCGGCCGGAGGGGTTCGGGGAGCACGGGTCGGACGGTGAATCGACGGATAGCCTTCACAAAAGCCACCTCGGCGCGTTCGTGAGAGACGCGGTGTGCGTCCGGGTATCGCTGCCGACAGTACCGGCGCGGAGACGGTCCGCGGGGGAAGCCGGGAGACACGGGTACCTCGCCGGCCGTGTCCAAACGATTCACCGCACAGTGGACATGGCCGATTCCGCTCCTATGTGCGGCCTTGTCGTACTTCACCCGGCGCGACGCGCCGCCGCTCCGTGACGCCTGTCCTGCCGTGCGCCCCGGGCCGGCCGCCGGACGGGGCAAAGAACCGGCCGTTTCCGTCCGCCGGCCCGCCCGCGCCCCGGCCACCCTGGGACTGCGCGCCCCCTCGGATCCCTCCCGTCCCACTCTGCTCACCGGTCACGCGCGGCCGTACGGGGACGGCGCGGGCGTGTCGCCGTGCCCCGGTCCGGTCTGGCCGCCGAAACTCCGGGAGTGGACGCGGAAGACGCAGGTCACAGGTGTGACGGGCGGAGAGGTGAGGGTGCGCGGAACCCGTCCGCCGCGGGACCCGCGTGCGCGGGGCGCCGGCAACGCTCCAAGGCGCCCGCCACCCTCGCCGACCGGTGGGAACGAACCCATCGTGGGCGTGCTCCGGACCGGCCGCGCGCCGGGCGGCCCCGGCCGGTCTTGTGTGTCGACATACGCGTGAGTAGTTAACAAAGGGCCGGATTGCCCACCCGAACAGTGTGGGAAGGCTCCTGCGGGTACACCCCACTGAGACCCCGCAGGACCCACCTCCCCACAGTCATCCGCCCACCCTCGTTGACGCGGACAGGAGCGGTCATGCCCGCCAAGCACCACTCGTCATCCCCCCCGACGCCCGCAGCCCCGGCACCCGCGCGCCCCGGCGCCGCGCCCCGCCCGACCGCACCACCGGAACGGGCCACCCCGCCCGCCACGACCCGCCCGCCGCGACCGCGCCCGCCAAGGCCTCGCCCGTACCGCCGGCAGCTCCGGCACCTCCCCGGACGTCCGTGGGACGCATCCCGGTGCTGGACGTGCGCCCACTGGTGCGGCAAGGGCTCAGGCCCGCGAAGGCCGTCGTGGGCGAATCGTTCGAGGTGACGGCGACCGTGTTCCGGGAGGGGCACGACGCGGTGGCGGCGAACGTGGTGCTGAGGGATCCGGAGGGGCGCCCTGGCCCGTTCACGCCGATGCGGGAGCTGGCTCCCGGCACGGACCGGTGGGGGGCGACCGTCACCCCGACGGAGACGGGCCTGTGGACGTACGCGGTGGAGGCGTGGAGCGACCCGGTCGGCACCTGGCGGCACCACGCGCAGATCAAGATCCCGGCGGGCCTGGACACCGAGGTCGTCCTCGAGGAAGGCGCCCGGCTGCACGAGCGGGCGGCGGGGCAGGTGCCCGCGACCGAGGACCGGGAGGTGCTGCGCGGGGCCGTGGACGCTCTGCGCGACACGGCCCGTCCGGCGGCGGCCCGTCTTGCGGCGGCGTTGACGCCGGAGGTGGCGGCGGTGCTGGCCCGGCACCCGCTGCGCGAGCTGGTCACCAGCAGCGACCCGCTCCCCCTGCTCGTCGAACGCGAACGCGCCCTCTTCGGCTCCTGGTACGAGTTCTTCCCCCGCTCCGAAGGCACCCCCGAGCAGCCGCACGGCACCTTCGAGACGGCCGCCCGCCGGCTGCCCGCGATCGCCGCGATGGGCTTCGACGTCGTCTACCTCCCGCCGATCCACCCGATCGGCACGACGTTCCGCAAGGGCCCCAACAACAGCCTCGACGCCGGCCCCGACGACGTCGGTGTGCCCTGGGCGATCGGCTCCCCCGAGGGCGGCCACGACGCCGTGCACCCGCGGCTGGGCACGCTGGAGGACTTCACCCGCTTCGTCACCCGCGCCCGCGACCTCGGCATGGAGGTCGCCCTGGACTTCGCGCTGCAGTGCTCCCCCGACCACCCCTGGGTGCACAAGCACCCCGAGTGGTTCCACCACCGCCCCGACGGCTCCATCGCCTACGCCGAGAACCCGCCGAAGAAGTACCAGGACATCTACCCCGTCGCCTTCGACGCCGACATGGACGGGCTGGTCGCCGAGACCTGCCGGGTGCTGCGGCACTGGATGGACGCGGGCGTGCGGATCTTCCGGGTGGACAACCCGCACACCAAGCCGGTGGTGTTCTGGGAGCGGGTGATCGGGGAGATCAACCGCACCGACCCGACGTCATCTTCCTGGCGGAGGCCTTCACCCGCCCGGCGATGATGCACACCCTGGCCCAGATCGGCTTCCAGCAGTCGTACACGTACTTCACCTGGCGCACCACCAAGCAGGAACTGACGGAGTACCTGACCGAACTGTCGGGGGACGCCGCCTCCTACATGCGGCCCAACTTCTTCGCCAACACCCCCGACATCCTGCACGCCTACCTCCAGCACGGCGGCCGGCCCGCCTTCGAGGTCCGCGCCGTCCTCGCGGCCACCCTCTCCCCCGCCTGGGGCGTCTACAGCGGCTACGAACTGTGTGAGAACACCCCGCTGCGCGAGGGCAGCGAGGAATACCTCGACAGCGAGAAGTACCAGCTCAAACCCCGCGACTGGGACGCGGCCGCCCGCGAGGGCCGTACCATCGCCCCCCTCCTCACCCGGCTCAACACCCTCCGCCGGGAGAACCCGGCCCTGCGGCAACTGCGCGACATCCACTTCCACCAGGCGGACAAGGAGGAGGTCATCGCGTACTCGAAGCGCCGGGGCGACAACACGGTCCTGGTGGTCGCCAACCTCGACACCTCGCACACCCAGGAGGCCACGGTCTCGTTGGACATGCCGCAACTCGGCCTGGAGTGGCACGAGTCGGTGCCGGTGCGCGACGAGCTCACCGGCGAGACCTATCGATGGGGCAGTGCCAACTATGTGCGTCTCGGCCCGGGCGGGGCACATGTACTCGTCGTCGGCGGGGGGTCCGAGGAGGAGCCTCCCGGGACGCACAGCACGGTTCTGCGACCGTCCACCCCGCAGATCGGAGGGTCATCCGCCACATGAGCGTCAACGAACCCGTCCCGGACACCTTCGAGGACACCCCCGCCAAGGACCGGGACCCCGACTGGTTCAAACGCGCCGTCTTCTACGAGGTCCTCGTCCGCTCCTTCCAGGACAGCAACGGCGACGGCGTCGGTGACCTGAAAGGCCTGACCGCCAAGCTGGACTACCTGCAGTGGCTGGGCGTCGACTGCCTGTGGCTGCCGCCCTTCTTCAAGTCGCCGCTGCGCGACGGCGGTTACGACGTCGCCGACTACACCGCCGTCCTGCCGGAGTTCGGTGACCTCGCCGACTTCGTCGAGTTCGTCGACTCCGCCCATCAGCGCGGCATGCGCGTGATCATCGACTTCGTCATGAACCACACCAGCGACCAGCACCCGTGGTTCCAGGAGTCGAGGCGGGACCCCGACGGGCCGTACGGCGACTACTACGTGTGGGCCGACGACGACAAGCAGTTCCAGGACGCCCGGATCATCTTCGTCGACACCGAGGCGTCGAACTGGACGTACGACCCGGTACGCAAGCAGTACTACTGGCACCGCTTCTTCTCGCACCAGCCGGACCTCAACTACGAGAACCCGGCGGTGCAGGAGGAGATGATCTCCGCACTGAAGTTCTGGCTGGACCTCGGGATCGACGGGTTCCGGCTGGACGCGGTGCCGTACCTGTACCAGGAGGAGGGGACGAACTGCGAGAACCTCCCGGCGACGCACGCGTTCCTCAAGCGGGTCCGCAAGGAGATCGACACCCAGTACCCGGACACGGTCCTCCTCGCCGAGGCCAACCAGTGGCCCGAGGACGTGGTCGACTACTTCGGCGACTACGCCGCCGGCGGCGACGAATGCCACATGGCCTTCCACTTCCCCGTCATGCCCCGCATCTTCATGGCCGTCCGCCGCGAGTCCCGCTACCCCGTCTCCGAGATCCTCGCCAAGACCCCCGCCATCCCGTCGAACTGCCAGTGGGGCATCTTCCTGCGCAACCACGACGAGCTGACCCTGGAGATGGTCACCGACGAGGAACGCGACTACATGTGGGCCGAGTACGCGAAAGACCCCCGCATGCGCGCCAACATCGGCATCCGCCGCCGCCTCGCCCCGCTCCTCGACAACGACCGCAACCAGATCGAACTCTTCACCGCCCTGCTGCTGTCCCTGCCCGGCTCGCCGATCATCTACTACGGCGACGAGATCGGCATGGGCGACAACATCTGGCTCGGCGACCGCGACGCCGTCCGCACCCCCATGCAGTGGACCCCGGACCGCAACGCCGGCTTCTCCTCCTCCGACCCCGGCCGCCTCTACCTGCCCACGATCATGGACCCGGTCTACGGCTACCAGGTCACCAACGTCGAAGCCTCCATGGCCTCACCGTCGTCGTTGCTGCACTGGACCCGGCGCATGATCGAGATCCGCAAGCAGAACAAGGCGTTCGGCCTCGGCTCCTACACCGAACTGCCCTCCTCCAACCCCGCCGTCCTCGCCTTCCTCCGCGAGTACGAGGACGACCTCGTCCTCTGCGTCAACAACTTCTCGCGCTTCGCACAGCCCACCGAGCTGGATCTCAGTGCCTTCGAGGGCCGGCACCCGGTGGAGCTGTTCGGCGGGGTGCGTTTCCCGGCCGTGGGCGAACTGCCGTACCTGATGACCCTCGGGGGCCACGGCTTCTACTGGTTCCGGCTCCGCAAGGACGCCGCCTAGAACCCCGGGCGGGGCGGTTTCCCCCGCCCCGCCCGGGGCACGCATGAGTAACACCCCGCCCACCGGCGGCGCCCCGTGGCGCGCCGACAGAGGGGAAAGGACGCGACGCCATGTCGGAAGCCGTCACACGCACTGTCACGACCCCGCCCGGCCTCCTTGCGTCACTGGATCCACTGTTGCGGGAATGGCTGCCGAGACAGCGCTGGTTCGCGGGCAAGGGGCGCCCGGTCACCGGGTTCGGCCTGGTCGCGGCCACCGAGCTGCTGCCGCCCACCGCCAAGCTGGGCCTCTACCACCTGCTGGTGCGCGCCCACCAGCCGCTCCAGCCCGGGCACGGCGGCCAGGAGCAGCCCGGTGACTGCTACCAGCTGTTCATAGCCGTGCGCGAGGCGCTGCCGCCCCGGCTGGCGCCCGCGCTGATCGGTCATGTGACGCGGGGCCCCCTGGCCGGACGTACGGTCTACGAGGCTCTGCACGACACCCGGCCCGCCGACCTGCTCCTGGAGGCCCTGCGCACCCAGGCCCGGATCGGCGGGCTTCGTTTCGAGCGGGACCCGGGCCAGGAGGTCCGGCCCGGGCTGGTGCCGCGCCTGATGACCGTCGAGCAGTCGAACTCGTCGGTCGTCTACGGGGACACCTTCGTCCTGAAGCTGCTGCGCCGGGTGGTGCCCGGCGTCAACCCGGACCTGGAGCTGCCGCTGGCGCTGGCCCGCGAGGGCTGCCCCCGGGTGCCCCCGCCCACGGCGTGGATGGTCGCCGACGCCGAGGACACCGCCGGTCCCCCGCACGCCGCCGAGCCGTACGTGCTGGGCGTGCTGCAGCCCTTCGTGCAGGGCGCCACGGACGGCTGGGAGCTGGCGCTGCGGGAGCTGGCCAAGGGGGAGGACTTCGTCGCCGAGGCCCGGGCCCTCGGGCGGGCCACCGCCGAGGTGCACACCGCGCTGGCGCGTGCGCTGCCGACGGTCACCCTGGGCCACGCCCAGCTGCGCACCCTGGTCGACGGCATGACCGAGCGGCTGGAGGCGGCCGTGCACGCGGTGCCGGCGTTGCGGCCGTACGCGGACGGGCTGTGCTCCGCGTACACGGCGCTGGACGACCTGGCCTCCGAGGGCCGTACCTGGACCGCCCAGCGGGTGCACGGCGACCTGCACCTCGGGCAGTGCCTGCGCTCCCCGGCCGGCACCTGGTCGCTGATCGACTTCGAGGGGGAGCCGGCCCGGCCGCTGGCCGAGCGCCGCATGCCGCAGCCGGTGGTGCGGGACGTGGCCGGCATGCTGCGGTCCTTCGACTACGCGGCGCGTTCCGTGGACCCGCCGCAGCCGGACTGGGCCACGCACTGCCGGGCCGCGTACTGCGCCGGTTACGCCGAGGCCGCGGGCCGCGACCCGCGCACCGAGCCGGTGCTGCTGCGCGCGTACGAGACCGACAAGGCGGTCTACGAGGCGGTGTACGAGGCCCGGCACCGCCCCGACTGGCTGCCCGTGCCGCTGGCCGCCCTGCGCCGGCTGGCGTCGTCCGACCCGACCTGACCCACCCGACCCGCGTCCAGGAGGCTTCGCCCGTGACCCCCCGCCCCGAGTCCAGCGGTTCGCATCCGGAGCAGCCGGCCGATCAGCGGCGCACCGAGCCGCCGACGCCCGCGCGGAAGAAGACGGCCGCGAAGAAACAGCCCGCGACGGCCGCGGCGAAGAAGTCCGCCGCGCGGAAGACGCCCGCGAAGAAGACGGCCGCCGCCGCGGCGCAGAGCGCCCCGGCGGCCAAGGCCACGGTCCAGAAGGCGGCCGCGAAGAAGACGGCCAGGAAGACGGCCAAGAAGGCGGTCGGCAAGGCGCCGGCCGATAAGCAGCCGCCTGCCGGGACGGCCGCCGGAAGCCGGGTGAGGGACACCGCGCGGACGGCACCGGCACCCGTGGAGGAAGCGGCCGGGCAGCTCGCGCCGCCGGAGGCGGAGATCGCCGTGTCGCCCGCCGTGGACGCCGGTGACCGGGAGCGGCTGTTGGACGGGTGGCACCACGCCCCGCACTCCGTGCTGGGCGCGCACCCGGTCCCCGGCGGGGTGGCCTTCCGGGCGTTGCGGCCGTACGCGCGGGCGGTGACCGTCGTCTCCGGCGGCATGTCCGTCGCTCTGCACGACGACGGCGACGGATTCTTCTCGGGGCTGCTGCCGCTGCGCGAGGTCCCGGCGTACCGGCTGCTCGTCACGTATGAAGAGGCGGAGCTGGACACCGAGGACGCCTACCGCTTCCTGCCCACGCTGGGCGAGCTGGACCTGCACCTGATCGGTGAGGGCCGGCACGAGGAGCTGTGGACGGTGCTGGGCGCGCACCCGATGACGCACCAGGGCGTGGCCGGCACCCGGTTCTCGGTGTGGGCGCCGAACGCCCGCGGGGTGCGGGTGGCGGGCTCCTTCAACTTCTGGGACGGCACCGCCTTCCCCATGCGGTCGCTGGGCTCGACCGGGGTCTGGGAGCTGTTCGTGCCGGGGATCGGCGAGGGCGAGCTGTACAAGTTCGAGATCACCCGCCCCGACGGGTCGAAGACCCTGCGCGCCGACCCGATGGCGCGCCGTACCGAGGTGCCCCCGGCCACCTCGTCGATCGTGACGTCCTCGCATTACGAGTGGGGCGACTCGCAATGGCTGGAGCGGCGGGCGGAGCTGCCCGCGCACCGGGCGCCGTTCTCCGTGTACGAGGTGCACCTGGCCTCCTGGCGTCCGGGCCTCACCTACCGGCAGCTCGCCGAGCAGCTCCCCGCCTACGTCAAGGACCTCGGGTTCACGCACGTGGAGCTGATGCCGGTCGCCGAGCATCCCTTCGGCGGGTCCTGGGGCTACCAGGTCACCGGCTTCTACGCGCCCACGGCCCGGCTCGGCACCCCCGACGACTTCAAATACCTGGTGGACGCGCTGCACCGGGCGGGCATCGGCGTGATCATGGACTGGGTGCCCGCGCACTTCCCGCGCGACGAGTGGGCGCTGGCCGAGTTCGACGGCCGCCCGCTGTACGAGCACTCCGACCCGCTGCGTGCCGCGCACCCCGACTGGGGCACCCTGGAGTTCGACTTCGGGCGGCGCGAGGTGCGCAACTTCCTGGTGGCCAACGCCCTGTACTGGTGCGAGGAGTTCCACATCGACGGGCTGCGGGTCGACGCCGTCGCCTCGATGCTCTACCTCGACTACTCGCGCGAGCCCGGCGAATGGACGCCGAACGAGCACGGCGGCCGGGAGAACCTGGACGCGGTGGCCTTCCTGCAGGAGATGAACGCGACCGTGTACCGCAGGGTGCCCGGGGTCGTGACGATCGCCGAGGAGTCCACCGCCTGGGACGGCGTCACCCGGGCCACCCACCACCGCGGCCCCAGCGGCTTCGGCGGGCTCGGCTTCGGCCTGAAGTGGAACATGGGCTGGATGCACGACTCGCTGCAGTACATGAGCCACGAGCCGGTGCACCGCGCGTACCACCACGGCGAGATGACCTTCTCGATGGTGTACGCCTACAGCGAGAACTACGTGCTGCCGATCTCCCACGACGAGGTGGTGCACGGCAAGGGGTCCCTGGTGTCGAAGATGCCGGGCGACTGGTGGCGCCGGCGCGCCGACCTGCGCGCCTACCTCGGCTACATGTGGGCCCACCCGGGCAAACAGCTCCTCTTCATGGGCCAGGAGTTCGCCCAGGGCGCGGAGTGGTCGGAGGCGCACGGCCCGGACTGGTGGCTGCTGGACCCGCACTACGGCGCGGAGGCCGACCACCGCGGGGTGCGCGACCTGGTGCGTGACCTGAACACCGTCTACCGCTCCACCCCGGCGCTGTGGCAGTACGACACCGAGCCGTCCGGCTTCCGCTGGGTGACCGGGGACGCCGCCGACGACAACGTGTTCGCGTTCCTGCGGTACGACGCCGACGGCTCCCCGCTGCTCGCGGTGTGCCACTTCGCTCCGGTGGTCCGGCACGACTACCGGATCGGGGTCCCGGACGACGTGCCCGCCTGGCACGAGGTCCTGAACACCGACCAGGCCCGCTACGGCGGCGGTGGCGTCACCAACCCGGACCCGGTCAAGCCGGAGCCGCAGGGGTGGCACGGCCGGCCGGCGAGCATCCGGCTGACCCTGCCGCCCCTGGCCACGGTGTGGCTGCGCCCGGCCTGACAAGGGCCGTGGCTTTCACGCCAGTGCGTTCGCCAGCGGCTCCGGGAGCGGCTCGGTGTGCAGCACGCCGAGCCGCTGGGTGGCGCGGGTGAGCGCCACGTACAGGTCGCTGGTGCCGTAGCGGCCCGGTTCGACCACCAGCACCGAGTCGAACTCCAGCCCCTTGGCCTGGCGTGGTTCCAGCAGCACCACCTGGTGGGTGAGGTCCGGCTCGGCACCGGCGGTCACCCCGTCCAGCCGGGCGGCCAGGGCGCGGTGCAGCTCGCGCGGGGCGACGACCGCGAGGCGGCCCTCCTCGGGGGTGAGCTCCGCGACCGCCTCGGCGGTGGCGCCGGGCAGGTCGTCGGTGGCGCGGGCCCACGGCCGTACCCCGGTGGCGCGCACCGAGCTGGGCGGCTCGAAGCCGGGGTGCTCGGCGCGCACCATGGCGGCGGCGACGTCCATGATCTCCGCGGGGGTGCGGTAGTTGACGCCGAGCCGGTGGTGGTCCCAGCGGTCCTCGACGTACGGGGTCAGGATGCCCTCCCAGGAGCCGACGCCGCCCGCCTCCGAGGTCTGCGCCGGGTCGCCGACGAGGGTCATCGACCGGGTGGGGCTGCGCCGCATGAGCAGCCGCCACGCCATCGGGCTGAGTTCCTGCGCCTCGTCCACGATGATGTGCCCGAAGGCCCAGGTGCGGTCGGCGGCGGCGCGTTCGGCGGCGCTGCGGTGGTCCTCCTCCTCGTGCCGCTCGGCGAAGCGCTCGGCGTCGATGATGTCGTGCGCGGAGAGCACCTCGGAGGACTCCGGGTCGTCGTCCTCCTTGTCCTCGAACTCGAAGGTCCGCGAGGCGTACGAGACGTCCAGCACGCCCTGCGCGTAGGCGATCTGCCGCTGCCGCTCCTGTTCGGCCCGCTCGCGGGCCGAACGGTCGTCCTCGCCGAGCAGTTCGGCGGCCTCGTCGAGGAGCGGCACGTCGGAGACGGTCCAGTGCCGGGTGACCGGGCGGCGGATCGCGGCGGCGTCCTCGTCGGACAGGTAGCCCTCCGGGGCGGCGAGGAAGTCCGCGACCAGGCGCTGCGGGGTGACCCTCGGCCACAGCTGGTCGATCGCGGACCACACCTCGGGGTTCTCGGCGAGTTCGTCGCGGATCTGGGTGACGTCGCTCGGGTCGAGCAGGTTGGACCCGTCGTACGGGTCGGTGCCGATGCGCTCGGCGAGCATGTCGGTGAGGGTGTTGAGGATGTACCCCTCGAAGTACTCGCGGGCCACGTTGTGCGGCAGTTTCGCGGCGCGGGTGCGTTCCCGGGCGACGTTCACCAGGCCGTCGTCGAGCATCAGGATCTCGCGGTCGTGCTCGATCGCGATGACCGGGTCGGGCAGCGTCTGCCGGTCGCGTACGGCCTCGGCGAGCACGTCGGCCATCTCCGCCCGTCCCTTGACGGCGGCGGCCTCCGGGGTGTCGGTGCGGGTGGTGCGCACCCCGGGGAAGAGCTCGCCGACGGTCGCGAGCAGCACCCCGGTCTCGCCGAGGCTCGGCAGCACCTCGCCGATGTAGCCGAGGAACGCCGGGTTGGGGCCGACGATCAGGACGGCGCGGCGGGCCAGCAGCTCGCGGTGCTCGTACAGCAGGAAAGCGGCGCGGTGCAGGGCGACGGCGGTCTTGCCGGTGCCGGGGCCGCCCTCGACCACCATGACACCCCGGTGCGGGGCGCGGATGATCCGGTCCTGGTCGGCCTGGATGGTGCGCACGATGTCGCCCATGCGGCCGGTGCGCGCGGAGTTCAGCGCGGCGAGCAGCACGGCGTCGCCGGTGGGGTCCTCGTGCCCGGTGCGGGTGTCGTCGCCGAGGTCGAGGATCTCGTCGTGCAGGCCGGTGACCCGGCGGCCCTCGGTGGCGATGTGCCGGCGGCGCCGCAGCCCCATCGGGGTGTGGCCGGTGGCCAGGTAGAACGGGCGGGCGACACCGGCCCGCCAGTCGATGAGGACCGGGGTGCGTTCGGCGTCGTCGGCGCGCAGGCCGATGCGGCCGATGTGGTGGGTCTGCCCGGAGGTGAGGTCGATCCGGCCGAAGCAGAGGGAACCGTCCACCGCGTTGAGCGCGGCGAGCAGCCCGGAGCGCTCGGCGACCAGGATGTCCCGTTCCAGCCTGGCCTGCCGGGGGGTGTGCCCCTGGGCGAGGGCGTCCGCCACACCGGCCTCGGCGTCACCGCGCAGGAGGTCCACCTGTGCGTACAGTCCGTCGATGAATTCCTGTTCCTGCCGCAATTCATCGTCCGGAAATTCGGTGTTTGACAATTCCACTCCCGCCCGGATATACTGTGCTCACTGAACTTCTCCGCGACTTCTCATAACGAAGTCGCGAATTCACGAATATACGCAGAGAAAGCCCCCGGGCGCAATTGCCCGGGGGCTTTCTCTGTGTGGCTCGGGCGGCGGGCGTCAGAGCACGTCGCGCAGCTCCTCCCGCAGCCGCCGCTCCGCCCGCGCGCCCACCATCGACCGCAGCGGCTCCCCGTCCCGGAAGACCATGAAGGTCGGCATCGACAGCACCTTGTAGGCGTTGGTCGTCGCCGGGTTGGTGTCCACGTTCAGCTGGACGACCTTCAGCCGGCCCTCCTCCGCCGCGGCCAGCGACCGCAGCACCGGCGCCATCTGCCGGCACGGCGGGCACCAGTCGGCGGTGAACTCCACCAGCACCGGAAGACCGGCCCCGAGCACCTCCTCCGCGAAGTCCGCGTCCGTCACCTCGGGCACACCGCTCATCGCACTCCCCCTCCCAGTTCGCACACCGGTTCCGGACCTCCCGGGACCGACGCGTCGGCGGCCAGCGCCTCCCGTGCCGCCTCCGCCCGCTCGAGCTGCCGCCCGACCGTCGCCCGCACCGCCCGCAGCTCGCCGATGAGCGCGTCCAGCTCGTCGAGCTTGCGCCGGTAGACCTGGAGCGAGGCCGGGCAGGAGTCGCCCTCCGGGTGCCCGGCCCGCAGGCACTCCACGAAGGGCCGGGTCTCCTCCAGGTCGAACCCGAAGTCCTGCAGCGTGCGGATCTGCCGCAGCAGCTTCAGGTCGTTGTCGTCGTAGGTCCGGTAGCCGTTGCCGGACCGCCGTGCGGGCAGCAGCCCGCGGGACTCGTAGTACCGCAGCGTCCGCGTGGTGGTTCCGGCGCGTGCGGCCAGCTCGCCGATTCGCATGCCGTCGAACGTAAGGCTTGACGTGGGCGTCAACGCAAGGGCGTCCCACGACGGAAGAAGGCCGGGCGGCCGGACTCACGGGGGAGGAGTCCGGCCGCCCGGCGGCGGAGGCCCTGTCAGTGGGGGTGGGCCTCGGTGACCGGCCGGCCGGGGCGACGGGGGAAGTGTGTCCCGGCCGGCCGGGGTGCGCGGGTGCGGCGCCGGCCCGGTCAGGCCTTGGCCAGCTCCTTCTCGCTGCCCGCCTCGGACGCCGGGACGGAGTCGTCGCGGTCGGCGCCGTGGTCGTCCAGCAGCGTCCGCTCGTCGAACGGGGCGCGGCCGGCCAGCACCTCGGCCACCCGCTCCTTGTCGATCTCCTTGGTCCAGGTGCCGATCAGCACCGTGGCGATCGCGTTGCCGGCGAAGTTGGTCAGCGCGCGGGCCTCGCTCATGAAGCGGTCGATGCCGACGATCAGGCCGATGCCGTCCACCAGAGCGGGCTTGTGCGACTGCAGGCCGCCGGCCAGGGTCGCGAGGCCCGCGCCGGTGACACCGGCGGCGCCCTTCGAGGCGACCAGCAGGAACAGCAGCAGCGGGATCTGCTCGCCGACCGACATCGGGGTGCCCATGGCGTCGGCGATGAACAGCGAGGCCATGGTCATGTAGATCATGGTGCCGTCGAGGTTGAAGGAGTAGCCGGTCGGGACGGTGATGCCGACCACCGGCTTGCTGACGCCCAGGTGCTCCATCTTCGCGATGAGCCGCGGCAGCGCCGACTCGGAGGAGGAGGTGGACAGGATCAGCAGGAACTCGCGGCCCAGGTACTTGAACAGGGTCCACACGTTCAGGCCCGCGACGATCTTCAGCATCGCGCCGAGCACCACGAAGATGAACAGCACACAGGTGACGTAGAAGCCGAGCATCAGCACGGCGAGGCTCTTGAGCGCGTCCAGGCCGGCCGAGCCGGTGACCGCGGCCATGGCGCCGAAGGCACCGACCGGGGCCGCCCACATGATCATGGCGAGGACCCGGAAGACCAGCCGCTGGATGTGCTCGATCCCGCGCAGGACCGGCTGCCCGGCGTTGCCCATGGCCTGCAGGGCGAAGCCGCACAGCAGCGCGATCAGCAGGGTCTGCAGGACCTCGCCCTGGGTGAAGGCGGACACGATGGTGGTCGGGATGATGCCGAGCAGGAACTCGGTGGTGTCCTTCGCCTCCGCGTCGATCTGGGCGTGGCCGGTCTCCTTGACCGCGTCGGTGATCGCGAGGCCGCTGCCCGGCTCCAGGATGTTGCCGACGACCAGGCCGATGGCGAGGGCGACGACCGACATGACCATGAAGTAGCCGAGCGCGATGCCGCCGACCGCGCCGACCTTGGCGGCCTTCCGCACGGACCCGATGCCCAGCACGATGGTGCAGAAGATGATCGGCGAGATCATCATCTTGATCAGGTTCACGAACCCGGTGCCGATCGGCTTCAGCTCGACCGCGAAGTCGGGCGCGATCAGGCCGACGGCGATTCCGAGGGCGACCGCGATGATCACCGCGATGTAGAGATAGTGCGTGCGGTCCCGTTTGGCCTTGGGTGCGGCAGGTGCCGTATCGGCGGTGCTGGTCACGGCGGCCCTCCTTGACGTCGTCGTCGGCATCACCGGCGTGCGGCTCACGTCCGGGGGATGGTTCGCGGGGAACGCCGTGACTATGTCGCGCCTTGTGAGCGTGGTCACCCTTCCGTTCATTTAGTTCACCGCGGACGTGCGAGGCAGACTGGCGGGATGCGCCTCCCCCTCCCCCGGCCCCGCAGTCTCGCGGGGCAGCTGTTCGCCGTGCAGGCCGTGCTCCTCACGGTCGTGGTGGCGGGGTACGCGCTGGCCACCTACCTGAGCCACCGCAGCCAGGCCGAGGAGGCGGCGGGCCGGCAGGCCACCTCGGTGGCGCTCTCGGTCGCCGACTCGCCGTCCGTGCGGGAGGCGATCCGCTCGCCCGACCCGTCGGCGCGGCTCCAGCCGTACGCGCTGGAGGTGGTGCGGGACACCGACGTCGACTTCGTGACGATCATGGATCCGCGGGGCATCCGCTGGACCCACCCCGACCCCGCCCAGATCGGCCTGGTCTTCCAGGGGCACACCGGTCCGGCCCTGGAGGGCCGTACGTTCACCGAGACCTACACCGGCACGCTCGGCCCGTCGGTGCGCGCCGTCACCCCGGTACGGGACGGCGACCGGATCGTCGGCCTGGTCAGCGCCGGGATAAGGGTCGAGGAGATCGGCCGGCGGGTGCGGGAGCAGCTGACCGCGCTGCTGGTGGTCGCGGCCGGCGCACTCGGGCTCGGCGCGATCGGCACGTACGTGGTCAACGCCCGGCTGCGCCGTCACACCCACGGGATGAACGCCACCGAACTCAGCCACATGCACGACTACCATCAGGCCGCGCTGCACGCCGTGCGCGAGGGCCTGCTGATGCTGGACGGGCAGTACAGGGTGGCGCTGATCAACGACGGCGGACGGGTGCTGCTCGGGGTGGACCAGGAGGAGGACGTGGTGGGCAGATCGGTGGCGGAGCTGGGTCTGCCGGCTCCGTTGACGGGCGCGCTGCTCGCCTCCGAGCCCCGCATGGACGAGGTGCACCTGACGGCCGACCGGGTGCTGGTGGTGAACACCTCGCCGGTCAGCGGCGGCCAGCGGCGCGGCTCCGTGGTGACCCTGCGGGACGTGACCGAGCTGCAGTCGCTGATGGGCGAGCTGGACTCGGAGCGCGGCTTCACCCAGGCGCTGCGGTCCCAGGCGCACGAGGCGGCCAACCGGCTGCACACCGTGGTGTCGCTGATCGAGCTGGGCCGCGCGGAGGAGGCCGTGGACTTCGCGACCGCCGAGCTGGAGCTGGCGCAGGCGCTCACCGACCAGGTGGTGGACGCGGTGGGCGAGCCGGTGCTGGCGGCGCTGCTGCTGGGCAAGACCGCGCAGGCCAACGAGCGGGGCGTGGAGCTGGTGGTCTCGCCGGACAGCCGCCTCGACGACGGTCTGCTGCCCGACGCCCTGCCCGCCCGCGACCTGGTCACCATCCTCGGCAACCTGATCGACAACGCGGTGGACGCGGCGCAGGGCGGGGTGCGGCCCCGGGTGACGGTGACGGCGCTGACCGAGGAGGACGGCTCGGAGCTGGTCCTGCGGGTGCGCGACACCGGCCCCGGTGTCGCCCCGGACCGCGCGGAGGACGTGTTCCGGCTCGGCTTCACCACCAAGCCGGCCGGTCCGGGCGGCCGGGGTCTTGGCCTCGCCCTGGTCCGGCAGGCGGTGGCCCGGCACGGCGGCACCCTGTCGGTGGCCACGGGTGAGGAGGGCGGCGCGGTGTTCGACGTACGGATCCCGCTGCGGGACGCCCGCCGGGCCGCGGAGCCTTCCGCGGTCGGGCACGGCACGGGCGGTGCCGGGTGACCGGGCAGCCCATCCGGGTGCTGGTCGTCGAGGACGACCCGGTCGCCGCCGACGCGCACGTGATGTACGTCGGGCGGGTGCCCGGCTTCGAGCCCGTCGGCACGGCGCACACCGGGGCCGAGGCCCGCCGGATCCTCGACCGCACGCCCGTCGACCTGCTCCTTCTCGACCTGCACCTGCCCGACGTGCACGGCCTTCAGCTGGCCCGTTCGCTGCGCGCGGCAGGCCATCAGGCGGACGTGATCGCGGTGACGTCGGCGCGGGACCTGGCGGTGGTGCGCGAGGGGGTGTCGCTCGGCGTCGTGCAGTACGTGCTGAAGCCGTTCACCTTCGCCACGCTCCGGGACCGGCTGGTGCGCTACGCGGAGTTCCGCGCGGCGGCCGGCGAGGCCAGCGGCCAGGACGAGGTGGACCGCGCCCTGGCGGCGCTGCGCGCCCCGCGTCCGGCCGCCCTGCCGAAGGGCCTGAGTGGCCCGACCCTGGAGCGGGTGACGGTGGTGCTCCGGGACGCGGGCGAGGGGCTGACCGCCACGGGTGTCGCGGAGGCGGTCGGCATCTCCCGCATCACCGCCCGCCGCTACCTGGAACACCTCGTCGACGCGGGCCGCGCGGCCCGCCGCCCGCAGTACGGGACGGTGGGCCGGCCGGAGCTGCAGTACCGGTGGGTCACCGGCCAGTGAGCCGCGCCGGGCGGGGTGGCCGCGGGGTGAGCGGCGGGTTTGCGCCGCCGGTCCGCGGGCGGGCGGAGGGGCTGAGGGGGCCCGTGTCCCGTACGCCGATGCGAGTGACGGGTGCGTGTTCCGTCCGACGGGCGCGCGGGCCGTCGACGCGGCCTTACGCATATGCTCCTTGAGCTTGCCGTTCACCTGCGGGAGTGTTCTCCGGCGGGCGTGAACGCCCTGCGCCCCCGAAACCCGACCGACCGGTAGCCGTACGTTCCTACAACGAGTGATCCTGGCCGAACAGACCGTAGTCACCCCCTGCGTACGGGCCTAGCTTGTGGGCCGTGCGCCGACCTCCCCCTCGCAGTGACCGTCATCCGCCCCCGCCGTTCAACGCCCCCGCCGCCCGGCGGCTGAGGGCCGCGCTGGGTCTCGACCCGGACCACGTGGCCCAGGCGTTACGCGTCTCCTACGACCTGCCGTACGTCACGCCGGCCCTCGTCGCCGCCTGGGAACGCGGGAGGGCGTCCCCCTCCCGCCCCGAACTGACGGCACTCGCGGGCGTGTTGTGGTGCTCGCCGGGCGAACTCATCGGGCGCCCGCGCACCTTGCGCGAACACCGGGTCGCGCGGGGCCTGGCTCCCGAGGACGTCGCCCGCACCGCCGGGCACGAACTCCACGCGTATCTGCGGATGGAGGAGACGGGTCGGTGGCGCGGCACCGAACGCCAGTCGGCCGCCCTGGCCCGGATACTCGGCCTCTCCCTGGCCGACGTCATCGCCGTCACCGGCCGCGAGGACCAGCTCGCGGAACTGCTGCGCGCCGCGGCGACCACACGCTGGCAGGCGTACGTCCGGCCGGTGTCGAAGATCGCCCCGCTGGAGCGGCGGCTGCTGGAGACGGTGCTGCACCGGCTCCACCAGGACTACCAGGGCCACATGGCCGCCACCCTCAGCTGGGGCGGCGGCCCCGGCGACGCGGGCGACACGGGCCGCGACTTCCTCGACCGCATCGTCGACCACTTCTGGCACACGACGGCAGCGGAGGGCGGCCCGGCGCAGGTGTAGCGGGCGGCGTCGTGGGGGCCGGGACGCCGACCCCCACGGGAGGAACGGACCGGTCTAGAAGACCGACTCCGCCTCGTCCATGCGCTCCTTCGGGACCGTCTTCAGTTCCATGACCGCCTCCGCGAGCGGGACCATCACGACGTCCGTGCCGCGCAGCGCGGTCATCCTGCCGAAGTCGCCCCGGTGGGCGGCCTCCACCGCGTGCCAGCCGAAGCGGGTGGCGAGGACGCGGTCGTACGCCGTCGGCACACCGCCGCGCTGGACGTGACCCAGGATGACCGGCTTGGCCTCCTTGCCGAGCCGGCGCTCCAGCTCGTAGGCCAGCGCCGTGCCGATGCCCTGGAAGCGCTCATGGCCGAACTTGTCGATCTCGCCCTTGCCGTAGTCCATGGTGCCCTCGGCCGGGTGGGCACCCTCGGCGACGCAGATCACCGCGAACTTCTTGCCCCGGTCGAAGCGTTCCTCGACCATCTTGACCAGCTGCGCCGGGTCGAAGGGCCGCTCGGGCAGGCAGATCCCGTGGGCGCCGGCGGCCATGCCGGACTCCAGGGCGATCCAGCCGGCGTGCCGGCCCATGACCTCGACGACCATCACCCGCTGGTGGGACTCGGCGGTGGTCTTCAGGCGGTCCATCGCCTCGGTGGCGACACCGACGGCGGTGTCGAAGCCGAAGGTGCGGTCCGTGGAGGAGATGTCGTTGTCGATCGTCTTGGGGACGCCGACCACGGGCAGACCGGCGTCGGACAGCATGCGGGCCGCCGTCAGGGTGCCCTCGCCGCCGATCGGGATCAGCGCGTCGATGCCGAACTCGTGGATCATGTCGGAGGCGTTCTCACAGGCCTCGCGGAGCCGGTCGCGCTCCAGCCGGGAGGAGCCCAGTATGGTCCCGCCGCGGGCCAGGATGCCGCTGACCGCGTTGAGGTCGAGGGTGCGGTAGCGGCCGTCCAGCAGACCGGAGTAGCCGTCCTCGAAGCCGATGACCTCGTCGCCGTAGTTGTCCACCGCTCGGTGCACGACCGACCGGATCACTGCGTTCAGCCCAGGGCAGTCGCCGCCTGCGGTGAGGACTCCTATACGCATCGTGCTGTGTCTCCTGGTCGCTGTCGATACCGGTGAGCCACTGCCGATTCTTTCACGTCCCCCAGGGCACCGCCGACGCCGGATACGGGGGCGCCTTAACCAGCGGCGAAGGTATTGTCAAGAGGGATCCGCTCACCTGTGTGAGCGGTTTCGTGGCCCGGCCGTCGGCCCCGCCGTCGCCTTCGCGGCCCCGACGAGCCCCCGACGAAACGGAGAGCGCGCGTGACCCGCAGCGTGTACGTGACCGGCATCGACCGCGGCGACGGCCGCCAGGTCGTCGAACTCGGGGTCATGGAGCTGCTGACCCGGCAGGTCGACCGGGTGGGTGTGTTCCGTCCCCTGGTGCACGACGGGCCCGACCGGCTCTTCGAACTGCTGCGGGCCCGCTACCGGCTCACCCAGGACCCCGCGACCGTGTACGGCATGGACTACGCGGAGGCGTCCACGCTCCAGGCCGAGAGCGGCACGGACGAGCTGGTGTCCACCCTCGTCGACCGGTTCCACCTGGTCGCCCGCGACTACGACGTCGTCCTGGTCCTCGGCACCGACTACGCGGACACCCAGTTCCCGGACGAACTGTCGCTGAACGCCCGCCTCGCCAACGAGTTCGGCGCCTCGGTGATCCCCGTCGTGGGCGGCCGCAAGCAGACCGCCGAGGCGGTCCGCGCGGAGACCCGCAACGCCTTCCGCGCCTACGACACCCTCGGCTGCGACGTGCTCGCGATGGTCGTCAACCGGGTGGCGCGCGAGGACCGGGACGAAATCGCCGAGCGGCTCGCCACCCGGCTGCCCGTGCCCTGCTACGTGCTGCCCGACGAGCCCGCGCTGTCCGCGCCCACGGTCTCCCAGATCGCCCACACCCTCGGCGCGAAGGTGGTGCTCGGCGACGACTCGGGGCTCGCCCGCGACGCCCTGGACTTCGTCTTCGGCGGCGCCATGCTGCCGAACCTGCTCGCCGCCCTGACCCCGGGCTGTCTGGTGATCACCCCCGGCGACCGGGCCGACCTGGTGGTCGGCTCGCTGGCCGCGCACAGCGCCGGCACCCCGCCGATAGCCGGGCTGCTGCTGACCCTGGACGAGGTGCCCGGCGAGCGCGTCCTCACCCTCGCCGACCGGCTGGCGCCCGGCACCCCGGTGCTGTCGGTGCCCAGCAACAGCTTCCCCACCGCCGAGCAGCTGTTCTCCCTGGAGGGCAAGCTGAACGCGGCCACCCCGCGCAAGGCGGAGCGGGCGCTCGGCCTGTTCGAGCGGTACACCGACACCGCCGAGCTCACCCGCACGGTGTCCGCGCCCAGCAGCGACCGCGTCACCCCGATGATGTTCGAGCACAAGCTGCTCGAACAGGCCCGCTCCGACCTGCGCCGGGTGGTGCTCCCCGAGGGCACCGAGGAGCGGGTGCTGCACGCGGCGGAGGTGCTGCTGCGCCGGGGCGTGTGCGAGCTGACCCTGCTCGGTGACGTCGACCTGATCCGCAAGAAGGCCGCCGACCTGGGCATCGACCTCGGCGACACCCAGCTGATCGACCCGGCCGTCTCCGAACTGCGCGACTCCTTCGCGGAGAAGTACGCGGCGCTGCGCGCGCACCGGGGCGTGACCGTGGAGCTGGCCTACGACGTCGTCTCCGACGTGAACTACTTCGGCACGCTGATGGTGGAGGAGGGCCTCGCCGACGGCATGGTCTCCGGCTCGGTGCACTCCACGGCGGCGACCATCCGCCCGGCGTTCGAGATCATCAAGACCCGCCCGGACGCGGACATCGTCTCGTCGGTGTTCTTCATGTGCCTGGCCGACAAGGTGCTGGTGTACGGCGACTGCGCGGTGAACCCGGACCCGGACGCCGAGCAGCTCGCCGACATCGCGGTGCAGTCGGCGGTGACCGCCGCGCGGTTCGGGGTGGAGCCGCGGATCGCGATGCTGTCGTACTCGACCGGCACCTCCGGCTCCGGCGCCGACGTGGACAAGGTGCGCACCGCGACCGAGTTGGTGCGCGAGCGCCGGCCCGACCTGCGGATCGAGGGGCCGATCCAGTACGACGCGGCCGTGGAGCCGTCGGTCGCGGCGACCAAGCTGCCCGGCTCCGAGGTCGCCGGCCAGGCGACCGTGCTGATCTTCCCGGACCTGAACACCGGCAACAACACCTACAAGGCCGTGCAGCGCTCGGCCGGCGCGATCGCCGTCGGCCCGGTCCTCCAGGGGCTGCGCAAGCCGGTCAACGACCTGTCCCGGGGCGCCCTGGTGCAGGACATCGTCAACACGGTCGCGATCACCGCGATCCAGGCCCAGTCCCCGGCCCCGAGCGAGAAGGCAGCCGCCCAGTGAGCCCCTCCCGTGTCCTCGTCCTCAACTCCGGCTCCTCGTCGGTGAAATACCAGCTGCTGGACATGGGCGACAGCAGCCGGCTGGCCTCCGGGCTGGTCGAGCGGATCGGCGAGCGCACCTCGCTGGTGCGGCACACCCCGCTGGCGTCCGGCGGGGAGACCCGGGAGCGGACCGGCCCGGTCGCCGACCACGACGCCGCGCTGAAGGCGATGGCCGAGGAGCTGGCGGCGGACGGGCTGGGCCTGGACTCCCCCGAGCTGCTCGCGATCGGCCACCGGGTGGTGCACGGCGGCAAGTACTTCACCGAGCCGACGGTGATCGACGAGCGGGTGCTCGCCGAGATCGAGCGGCTGATCCCGGTCGCGCCGCTGCACAACCCGGCCAACCTCACCGGCATCCGCACGGCGACGACGCTGCGCCCGGACCTGCCGCAGGTCGCCGTCTTCGACACCGCGTTCCACACCACGATGCCGGAGTCCGCGGCCCGTTACGCGATCGACGTGGAGACCGCCGACCAGCACCGGGTGCGCCGCTACGGCTTCCACGGCACCTCGCACGCGTACGTCTCGCGGGCCACGGCCCGGCTGCTGGGGAAGGCGCCCGAGGAGGTGAACGTCATCGTGCTGCACCTGGGCAACGGGGCGTCCGCCTCGGCCGTGCGGGCGGGCCGCTGCGTGGACACCTCCATGGGGCTCACCCCCTTGGAGGGGCTCGTGATGGGTACGCGGTCCGGAGACATGGACCCGGCCGTCATCTTCCATTTGATGCGCGTCGGCGGAATGTCCGCCGACGACGTCGACACCCTTCTGAACAAGAAGAGCGGTCTGGTCGGTCTGTGCGGGGACAACGACATGCGGGAGATCCGGCGCCGGATCTCCGAGGGTGACGAACGGGCGAAGCTCGCCTTCGACATCTACATTCACCGTCTGAAGAAGTACATCGGCGCCTATTACGCCGTTCTCGGACGGGTGGACGCGGTGGCCTTCACCGCCGGGGTCGGCGAGAACGCGGCCGAGGTGCGCGAGGCCGCCGTGGCGGGCCTGGACGGGCTCGGCCTGGCGGTGGACGGCGAGCGCAACGCGGTGCGCGGCGGCGGGGCGCGGCTGGTCTCGCCCGAGGGGGCGAGGGTCGCCGTCGCGGTGGTACCCACGGACGAGGAAATGGAGATCGCACAGCAGACATACGCACTGGTCGGAAAGAACAACTGAGCAGCGACTTTCTCATGTGTACCTTCCGCCAGACGGAATATTCCGGAGCGAAACAAACCGATAGGATCGCCCCATGCGCCGTTCGAAAATCGTCTGTACTCTCGGCCCCGCGGTCGACTCCCACGAGCAGCTTGTCGCCCTGATCGAAGCCGGCATGAACGTGGCCCGCTTCAACTTCAGCCACGGCTCGCACGCCGAGCACCAGGGCCGGTACGACCGGGTCCGGGCCGCCGCCAAGGAGACGGGCAGGGCCATCGGTGTCCTCGCCGACCTCCAGGGCCCCAAGATCCGTCTGGAGACCTTCGCCGAGGGCCCCGTCGAGCTGGTGCGCGGTGACGAGTTCACCATCACCACCGAGGACGTACCGGGCGACAAGACGATCTGCGGGACCACCTACAAGGGGCTCCCGGGCGACGTCTCCCGCGGCGACCAGGTCCTGATCAACGACGGCAACGTCGAGCTGAAGGTCGTGGACGTCGACGGCTCCCGGGTGAGGACGATCGTCATCGAGGGCGGCGTCATCTCCGACCACAAGGGCATCAACCTGCCCGGCACGGCCGTGAACGTGCCCGCGCTGTCCGAGAAGGACGTCGAGGACCTGCGGTTCGCCCTGCGGATGGGCTGCGACCTGGTCGCCCTGTCCTTCGTCCGGGACGCCAAGGACGTCGCCGACGTCCACCGCGTGATGGACGAGGAGGGCCGCCGGGTCCCGGTCATCGCCAAGGTGGAGAAGCCGCAGGCGGTGGAGAACATGGAGGACGTCGTGATGGCGTTCGACGGTGTGATGGTCGCCCGTGGTGACCTGGCCGTCGAGTACCCGCTCGAGAAGGTCCCCATGGTGCAGAAGCGCCTGATCGAGCTGTGCCGGCGCAACGCCAAGCCGGTGATCGTGGCGACCCAGATGATGGAGTCGATGATCACCAACTCCCGTCCGACCCGCGCCGAGGCCTCCGACGTGGCCAACGCGATCCTGGACGGCGCCGACGCGGTCATGCTGTCCGCCGAGTCCAGCGTGGGCGCGTACCCGATCGAGACCGTGCGGACGATGTCGAAGATCGTCCAGGCGGCCGAGCAGGAGCTGCTCTCCAAGGGGCTCCAGCCGCTGGTGCCGGGCAAGAAGCCGCGTACCCAGGGCGGTTCGGTGGCCCGCGCCGCCTGCGAGATCGCCGACTTCCTCGGCGGCAAGGGCCTGGTGGCCTTCACCCAGTCCGGCGACACGGCCCGCCGGCTGTGCCGCTACCGGGCGGCGCAGCAGATCATCGCGTTCACGACGGACGAGTCCACGCGCAACCAGATGACCCTCAGCTGGGGCGTGGAGCCGCACGTGGTGCCGTTCGTGAACAGCACCGACGAGATGGTCGCGCTGGTGGAGCAGGAACTGGTCCGCCTGAGCCGCTTCAACGAGGGCGACATCGTGGTGATCACCGCCGGCTCCCCGCCCGGCGTCCCCGGCACCACCAACATGGTCCGCGTCCACCACCTCGGAGAAGTGACCTCCTGACCGGACACCCGCCCCACACACCCGAGGGCGCCCCCTGCGAACAGGGGGCGCCCTCGGTGTTCCGCGGCTCCCGGAAGGTCCGGACGGTCAGTCGGTGACGTACTGCTGAAGTCCCGGCACGTGCAGGGTTCCGCCGAACTGGCCCGCCTGCTGCACCGTCACCTTGGTGAAGTAGATCAGCGGGATGTTGAGCGGCGGCGGGTTCTCCGGGTCGAACGTGATCGGGATCAGTCCGAGCAGGTTGCCGGAGATGCTCTCGGTGTACATCACCGTGTCGCCGTCGCGGATCGTGGACGTCGAGCCCTTGGCCGCCTGGACGTGGTACGTCTTGCCGGACTGCTTGTCCTTGACGGTCTGGTGCAGGTCGCCGATGTCGGTGCCGTCGGATATGACGTACTTCAGCACCTTCTTGGTGGTGCCGTTGGCGGTCCGCACCTCGACGATGCCCTTGTAGTCGGCGCCCTTCAGCAGCAGCGAGCTGGCGTTCAGGTACCACGGGTCGTCGGGCAGCGGGACGTTGTTGTCGACCCCGCCCTCGGCGTCGGTGGCGACCGGGCAGTCCTCCAGGTCGACGCCGGACGACTCCGACGGGCTCGGCGACGCGGTGGCCTCCGGCTCCTCGGACTCCTCCTCGACGGCCTCCTCGGCCTTCTCCGTGAGGTCCTCGACCGCCTCGCCGGCCTTCTCGCCGGTGCCGGCGGTCTCCGCGGCCTTGGAAGGCTTCTGCGGCGACTCCTCGCCCTTGTCGTCCTTCTCCTCCGACCCGCTCGCGGGGGCGGACTCGGACGCGGACGGCGTGGGACTCGGGGTCTCCTCCTCCTTGTCGCCCGGGGTGAGGACGTCCTTGATGGTGTCCCCGATCTGCTCCAGCAGATTCCGGTCGGTCTCGGAGGGGGAGGGCGTGGGCTCGGTCCGCTCCGCGGCCTGTCCGCCCGCGGTCGCGGAGGGCGTCGGCGTGGGGTCGGCCTCGTCGTCGGAACCTGAATCCGGCGAAGAGCCCGAGCCCTTGTCCGTGCCCTCGTCCGGGGCCTGCTGGCCGGGGGCGGAACCGGTCGGGTCCGCCGAGGGCTCGTCGTCCTCGGAGCCGGTCCCGCTCGGGGTGGCGGACGGTGTGGGCGACGCGCTCGCGTCCTCCCCCTTCTCCGCCTTCTCGATGGCCTCCAGACACTCCTTGAACTCGTCGGCCGTGAGGTTCCTCGACGACGGCTGGTCGTCGGCCTGGGCGAGTGTCGGGGTGAAGCCCATCCCCATCAGCACCGCGGTAGGCATCGCCGCGAGGGCTATCGCCTTCCCCGCGGGCATGTGGAACCTGGTGAACAGCGGCTTCTTGGGTGCCGCGTGTCGCGGCCCGGTTCTCACACGGGATGCCTCCACATCAGCCCCGTGGGTCACCTCGTCAGCCGGCACTGTGCCTCCCGTTCGCCCCGTTCGCCGGGCTCGTTCCTGACAGATCCTTCGGCTCACCCGTCGCCGCGGCGCCCTCTGCGGGGCCGGTGACCGTGGTGTCGGGGAGGGCGCCCTCGGGTGCGCCGCCGTACCCGGCCTCGTCCGCCGGCGGCTCCTGCGCCGGCGGCTCGCCCGGCACCCACGACACCGCCATCGCCCCGCCCACGAGGGCGAAGAGGAAGCCGATGAGGAAGCCACCGAGGTTGGACACGGGGATGGACACCAACGCCAGCAGGATCGCCGCGACACCCGCGAAGACCCGGATGTGCTTCTGGAACCAGAGGCTGATGCCGAGGACGACGAGCAGCACGCCGATGATCAGGGACCCGGCGCCCGCGGTCGTCGCCATCGCCAGGGTCAGATGACCGATCCGCAGGTTCGCGTACGGGAAGTAGGCGATGGGGAGTCCGCCGAACATGATGAACAGACCGGCCCAGAAAGGCCGCTGGCCACGCCAGGCGCGGAACTGCAGCCGTCGGCGGGTGAACTGGCCGGAGGCGGCAGGAGTCTCGGCGCTCATGAGAAACAGCTCCCTGGATGGCGTTGCTGTGGTGGTGATGTGCGCCGCGCGTGAAAGCGCGGCGGGAAGGTGGACGGGCGGGGGCGCCACCGGCTCCCCCGCCCGTCAGCGAGTGCTTAGTAGCACTCCTTGACGCCCGTCGAGAGCGACATCTTCAGGCCGCTGAGCTTGAAGGTTCCGGCGGTGGTCGCCCACGCCGTCTGCTTCACGTCCTTCAGCACGGCCTTCTCGGCCTGCTGCGCGAACCCGAAGGGGTTGGCCTGCTCGCCGCCGCCCTTCATGCCCGGACCCTTGGTGGCGTCCTTGGCGGCAACACCGATGTCGATGTTCGTGAACGTCGCGTCGGCGTTCAGTTCGGCGACGTCGATGTACAGGTTCTTGGCCTCGACCGGCTGCGCGCCGTCGCCGGCCCGCAGGATCAGGCTGACGTTACCGAACACCGGAATGTTCGGGGTGACGACCGACTGGCACAGGCTCTTGATGGTCGCCGACTTGAAGGCCGAGACCGCGACAGGGTGAGCCGTCTTCTTGCCGTCCGCGGTGTAACCCTCGTCGATGGCGCCGTACTGAGAGAAGCCCTCTCCGACGAGCTCCTTCGTGGTCACCTTGAACGACTGGCCGGAAACGCTGAACGACGCCGCGAGGGCGCCCTGCGCGAGAGCGACACCTATGCAAGCCGTGGCGGCCACGCTGGGCACCATGACCACAGCGAACCGCTTCCATCTGGTCCCGCCACGCACCTGGGACTCCATATTTCCTCCTTCTCGGACGTACATCTCCTGTCCTGGCTCGCCGCCTTGACCGGCGGCCGAGTCGGGCAGGGATGGGAGAAGTGCTACGTCCTCGGGAAGGAGAGCGCCCGCACTCGGCGGCGCGGAGACCGCGCCCGAATCACCGGCGATCACCCCCGAGCGACAACCACTGGTCGCGCCTGACACGCATCACGCACAACCCTGCTGGACAGGCTTCACCCGCGGGCGAAGACCCCCCTGTCCAAGGAACGCCGTCCTTGCCGGCGCTCCTGCTCGGTGGGGACCCAGGAGTTCCCGTGGCCCGACCGGCTGTCGGGGTGCGGGTAATGGACCGAGCGTCGCCGATCGTGGTGCATTCTCGCCGCCCGCACAAGGGGGTTCGTTACTCGCTAGTAACGGCCGGATAACCGCAGGGCGACCCGCCGGACCCGAGCGGCGACGCTGGGTGCACCGGCAGGGGGGTGCATATCTGTTGATCGCTGGACAGAACCAGACAGAACAATGCCTGTGACTTACTAGCAGTAACAGCGGCCGCGATTACCAAGATTTGGTAAAGCGCGGCCGCTTCGGTTTCCGTCGACCAAGAAGCACCTCGGGCCCCACCGACCACCGGATCGGGCAGAACGGTCGTTAACGGGCGCCCGGGTGCGGGTGGTTCAGAACAGGGCCCGCGCCAGGGCCCGGCGCGCGGCGACGACGGCCGGGTGGTCGGCGCCCACCACCTCGAACAGCTCCAGCAGCCGCAGGCGTACGGTGTCCCGCTCGTCGCCCGCCGTGCGGGCGACGGTGTCGGTGAGCCGGCCGAAGGCGTCCTCGACATGACCACCCGCCAGATCCAGGTCCGCGGCGGCGATCTGCGCCTCGATGTCCGCCGGCTTCTCCGCGGCGTCCCTGCGCACCTGCTGCGGGTCCATGCCCCGCACCCGGCGCAGCAGTTCGGACTGGGCCAGCCCCAACTTCGCCTCGGGGTTGCCCGGGTCGTCGGCGAGCACGTTCTTGTAGGCCTGCACGGCGCCGTCCAGGTCGTCGGCGTCGAGCGCGCGGGCGGCGGCCTCGAGGAGGGCGTCGTAAGGGCCGACGGGGACCTCGGCGGCCGCCGGAGCGCCGCCGCCCGGCTCGGCGTCGGGGTCGACGACGAGTCCGGTCAGACCGAAGCGCTCCTCGGCGACCTGGACGAGCTGGTCGAGGGTCTGACGGATCTGGGCCTCGCCCGCGGCGCCCTGGAAGAGCGGCAGGGCCTGTCCGGCCACCACCGCGAAGACCGCCGGGATCCCCTGGATCCCGAACTGCTGCATCAGCATCTGGTTGGCGTCGACGTCGATCTTGGCGAGGAGGAAGCGCCCGTTGTACTCGACGGCGAGCCGCTCCAGTACGGGGCTCAACTGCTTGCAGGGCTCGCACCACTCGGCCCAGAAGTCGATGACGACCGGGACCTCGGTGGACCGCTGCAGGACGTCGCGCTCGAAGCCGGCTTCGTCGACGTCGATGACGAGATCGGCCGGGGAGACGGCACCTCCGCCGCCCTGCCGGGCCGCTTCGGCGCGCGCCTGCTCCGCCTTCGCCTTGGCCTCCTGGGCCGCCTTCACCGCGGCGAGGTCGACGACTCCGCTCATGGACATGTTCCGTGGCTGCATGCGTCTATCCTCCCCCGTACTGCGCGCGAGTGTGAAAAGCGCCCGGGAAAGCCAGGCGTACGTGTGGTGCGGTGCGCCGGGTCCCCACCCGGCGCGGTGGTCGTCGCTCGGGCACGCCGTGTTTCCCACGTGCTTTCGCTACGAGTCGTAGCGTAATGGCAAGGGACGGATGCGGGGCACCGCTTTCCGGTGATCTCCCTCACCAGGACACGGAATCCGCCGGTTATGGTCGAGCCATGCAGCGCCGCAATCCAGCCAGCCGCACCGGGCGCCCCCGCAGCGCCACGGCCGACGCCGCGATCCTCGACGCGACCCGGCAGGCGCTGGTGGACCTCGGCTGGTCCAAGCTCACCCTGTCGGACGTCGCGGTGCGCGCCGGGGTCGCCAAGACCACGCTGTACCGGCGCTGGTCCGGCAAGAACGAGCTCGTCGTGGACGCCGTCGCGGAGCTGTTCGACGAGCTGACGCTGCCCGACCGGGGGTCACTGGCGGCCGACATAGAGGGTGTGGTGCTGCAGTTCGCCGCGATCCTGGCCCGGCCCGAGGCCCGCAGCGGGCTGATGGCGGTGGTCGCCGAGGCCACCCGGGACGAGGCCCTGCGCGAGCGGATCCGGGCGTCGATCGTCGACCGGCAGAAGCGGCTGGTGGTGGCGGGGCGGGCCCGGGCACAGGAGCGGGGGGAGCTGCCGCCGGAGTCCGACGCGCTGCGGTCCGCCCGCGCGGTCGACCTGATCTTCGACATGGTGGCGGGCGCGGTGGTGCACCGGACCCTGGTCAGCAACCAGCCGGCCGACGAGGAGTGGGTGCGCGGGCTGACCCGGGTGCTGCTGTCGGGCCTCGCCGCGAGCGCCCGCTGAGCGTGTCCCGGGCGGGGGTGCGAGGCCCCGAATCCGCCACGGTCGGCCGACAGTCGTCCGTCACCCTCCGGTCTCGCGCTGCGACGATCCTGATCGGAGCGGTCGCCCGCACGCCCTGAACGCGCCGCGCCCCGGCGGGCGCGGGGCCTGCCGGGGCGGTGCGTCGTCCGGGGGCGGCTCAGAAGCCGGCGGGCTCCGTGTACACGCCCCACTCGTCACGCAGGACACCGCAGATCTCGCCGAGGGTCGCCTCCGCGCGCACGGCGTCGAGCATCGGCTCGATCATGTTGGCGCCCGAGCGGGCCGCCGCGACCATGGCGTCGAGCGCGCCGCGCACCTTCGCGTCGTCACGGCCCGCCTTGCGCTCGCCGAGCAGCCGTACCTGCTCGCGCTCGACCTCGTGGCTGACCCGCAGGATCTCCAGGTCGCCGGTGACCGACCCGGTGTTGACGTTCACCCCGACGACCTTCTTGTCGCCCTTCTCCAGCGCCTGCTGGTAGCGGAACGCCGACTCGGCGATCTCGCCGGTGAACCAGCCGTCCTCGATGCCGCGCAGGATGCCGGAGGTGATCGGGCCGATCGGGTGCTGCCCGTCCGGGTGGGCGCGCAGGCCCCGCTCCTTGATCTGCTCGAAGATCTTCTCCGCGTCGGCCTCGATGCGGTCGGTGAGCTGCTCGACGTACCAGGAACCGCCCAGCGGGTCGGCGACGTTGGCGACGCCGGTCTCCTCCATCAGCACCTGCTGGGTGCGCAGGGCGATCTCGGCGGCCTGCTCGCTGGGCAGCGCGAGGGTCTCGTCGAGGGCGTTGGTGTGCAGGGAGTTGGTGCCGCCGAGCACCGCCGCGAGCGCCTCCACGGCGGTCCGCACGACGTTGTTGTACGGCTGCTGCGCGGTCAGCGAGACGCCGGCGGTCTGGGTGTGGAACCGCAGCCACTGCGCCTTCTCGCTCTTCGCCCCGTAGACGTCCCGCATCCAGCGCGCCCAGATGCGGCGGGCGGCGCGGAACTTGGCGATCTCCTCGAAGAAGTCGACGTGCGCGTCGAAGAAGAAGGACAGTCCCGGCGCGAACACGTCGACGTCGAGTCCGCGGCTGAGGCCCAGCTCGACGTAGCCGAAGCCGTCGGCGAGGGTGTACGCCAGCTCCTGCGCGGCCGTCGAGCCGGCCTCGCGGATGTGGTAGCCGGAGACCGACAGCGGCTTGTAGGCGGGAATGCCGGCCGCGCAGTGCTCCATCAGGTCGCCGATCAGACGCAGGTGCGGCTCGGGCTGGAAGAGCCACTCCTTCTGCGCGATGTACTCCTTGAAGATGTCCGTCTGCAGGGTGCCGTTGAGCACGGCCGGGTCGACGCCCTGGCGTTCGGCGGCGACGAGGTACATGCAGAAGACGGGCACGGCGGGCCCGCTGATGGTCATCGAGGTGGTGACGTCGCCGAGCGGAATGTCCTTGAACAGGACCTCCATGTCGGCCGCCGAGTCGATCGCCACCCCGCAGTGGCCGACCTCACCCAGGGAGCGCGGGTCGTCGGAGTCGCGGCCCATGAGCGTCGGCATGTCGAAGGCGACGGAGAGGCCGCCGCCGCCGTTGCCGAGGATCATCTTGTAGCGCTCGTTGGTCTGCTCGGCGTTCCCGAACCCGGCGAACTGCCGGATGGTCCACGTCCGCCCCCGGTAGCCGGTCGGGTACAGCCCGCGGGTGAAGGGATACTCCCCCGGCCAGCCGATCCGCTCGAATCCCTCGTAGCTGTCCCCGGGCCGGGGCCCGTACACCGGCTCCACGGGGTCGCCGGAGAGCGTGGTGAAGTCTGCGTCGCGCTTGCGCGCGGCGTCGTACCGGGCCTGCCAGCGACGGCGGCCCTCCTCGATGGCGTCAGCGTCCATACCCTCGAATTTACTAGGACGTCCAAGTAAATGTCGATGGCAGACCGCCGCACGCTCGTCCGTACGGCGGTGCGACGCGCTGCGTCAGGCCTTGGCGACCTCGGGCGCGCCGTCCTCGACCTGGGCCTCCAGCTCGCGGCTGATCCTGCGCTCGACGAAGAACGCGGCCGTGGGGACGGTGCCGGCGAGCAGTACCCAGAGCTGCTTCTTGACCGGCCACTTCGCCTTGGAACCGAGATCGAAGGCGAAGATCAGGTACAGGACGTAGAGCCAGCCGTGCGCGATGCTGACCACCTGAGTGAAGTCGTCGGCGGCATCCAGCTCGAGCGCGTACTTGCCGATCATGCCGATGGTCAGTGCGACGAGGAGGACACCGGTGACGTAGGCCATGACCCGGTAGCGGGTCAGCACGCTCTTCTTCATGCCGTCGAGCGTAACCGCACGTTCCGGGCGATCTTCCGGGGGGTCACTCCCCCTCGAAATCCCCCGCGGCCAGCCGCAGTGGGCGGAGGATGGCGAAGAGTTCCGAGCATTCCTCGGCGTCGTAGGCGCTCAGGCCGAAGTCCATCGCCATGAGGTCGCGGGTGGCCGACTCGACGACCTCACGGCCCTTGTCGGTGATGGAGGCGAGGGTGCCGCGGCCGTCGTTGGGGTTGGGGCGCTTGGCCACCAGACCAGACCTGACCAGCCGGTCCACGGTGTTGGTCACCGACGTCGGATGCACCATGAGCCGCTCGCCGATCTTGGACATGGGCAGCTCGCCGGACTTGGAGAAGGTCAGCAGGACCAGCGCCTCGTACCGCGCGAAGGTGAGCCCGTACGGCTTGACCACCGCGTCCACCTGGGCCAGCAGGATCTGGTGGGCCCGCATGATCGAGGTGATCGCGGCCATCGACGGCACGCTTCCCCAGCGCTGCTTCCAGAGCTCGTCGGCACGGGCGATGGGGTCGAACGAGAGACTGAGCGGCTTCGGCACGGACCAGACCCTACCGGCGGGTCAGATGCCGGTCAGCCCCGTCTCGCCCTTCGGTCCACGGGGCGGACGGCACGGTGGTCGCACCGCTGCCGCCCACCCCACCCCGCACGGGGTCAGTCGGAGAGGTGCCGTTCGACGGTTTCCACCTTGGACGTCAGGCCGTCCCGCACGCCCGGGCGGATGTCCGCCTTGAGGACGAGGGAGACCCGCGGCGCGCGGGCCTCCACGGCGGCCACGGCGCGCTTGACCACGTCCATGACCTCGTCCCACTCCCCCTCGATCGAGGTGAACATCGCGTCGGTGCGGTTCGGCAGCCCGGACTCGCGCACCACGCGTACGGCGTCGGCGACGTACTCCCCCACGTCCTCGCCGACGCCCAGCGGCGTCACGGAGAAGGCGACGATCACGCGTTCACGACCCCTTCGCTCCGGGCGCGGGAGGCGATCACCGCGTCCTCGGCCTCACGCCTCAGCCGCCGCTCGGCGAAGAAGCCGCCGGTCGGCAGCACCGACATGACGAAGTAGTACGCCGCGGTGCCCAGCGACCACTTCGCGCGGTTCCAGGCGTCCGCCCAGAAGATCACGTAGAGGACGAACAGGATGCCGTGGATCGCGCCCATGACCGGGACGGCGTTGAAGTCGGTGGTCCGCTTCAGGACCGAGCAGACGAGCAGCAGCAGGAAGGAGATCGCTTCGGGGCCCGAGACCAGGCGGAGGCGGCGGAGGGCGGAGGCGGTCTTGATGTCCACGGGTCACCTTCGAAAGGGAGAGACGTCGGCGTCGACGGTGCGGTCGGCTTGTGAACGCGCGCACAAGCGTAGCCATTGTGGCAAACCCCGTGGGCGATCACCGCAGGGGGTCGGGGTGGGGCCCGTAGGGGTCGCGGAGAGCCCGTGCGGGTCGGATCAGGGTGTGACTCCCCCTGCGGGACCTGTCGGCGGGGCGAAGGGGCCGCTAACGTCGCAATGTGGCGATGTTCCGACTTCAGAGCAGCAAGGTGCTCGCCGTCGACATGACCGGGGACGCCGTGAAGGCGAAGAACGGCTCCATGGTCGCGTACGACGGGCAGATGGCCTTCAAGAAACTCACGGGTGGCGGCGAGGGCCTCCGGGGGATGGTGACCCGGAGACTCACGGGTGAGCAGATGACGCTCATGGAGGTGAAGGGGCACGGAACCTGCTTCTTCGCGGACCGCGCCTCCGAGATCAACCTGGTGACCCTCAACGGCGACAAGCTGTACGTCGAGTCCAGCAACCTGCTGGCGACGGACGGCGGCCTGCGCACGGGCACGACGTTCACGGGCCTGCGCGGCGCCTCCCAGGGCAACGGGCTGTTCACGACCACGATCGAGGGGCACGGCCAGGCCGCGATCATGTCGGACGGCCCCGCCGTGCTGCTGCGGGTCGGCCCGCAGTACCCGCTGACGGTCGACCCGGGCGCATACGTCGCCCACCAGGGCAACCTGCGGCAGTCCTTCCAGTCGGGCGTGACGTTCCGCACGTTCATGGGCGAGGGCGGCGGCGAGGCCTTCCAGATCCGTTTCGAGGGCGACGGAGTGGTCTACGTCCAGCCCAGTGAGCGCAACACCATCGCGGGGGACGTCTGACAATGGGCTTCCGGGAGATCAACTCCAAGATGATCGAGGCGACGGTCGCGCCCGGCCAACGGCTGTTCAGTCAGCGCGGCGCGATGCTCGCGTACAAGGGCGAGGTCGGCTTCACCCCGAACCTGCGCAGCGGCCAGGGCGGGGTGATGTCGATGATCGGCCGGCGCGTGGCGAACGAGGACACGCCCCTGATGACCGTCGAGGGCAACGGCACCGTGCTGTTCGGGCACGGCGGCCACCACATCCAGGTGATCAACCTTTCGGGGGACACCCTGTACGTCGAGGCGGACCGGCTGCTGGCCTTCGAGGGGACGCTGGAGCAGGGCACGGTGTTCCTCGGCTCCCAGGGCGGAGTGATGGGCATGGTCCGGGGCCAGGTCTCCGGGCAGGGCCTGTTCACCACCACACTCAAGGGGCACGGCGCTGTCGCCGTGATGGCCCACGGCGGTGTGATCGAGGTGCCCATCACCCCGCAGCGCGCGGTCTACGTCGACCCGCAGGCGTACGTCGCCCACCACGGTGACGTCCGCAACAAGCTGTCGACGGCACTCGGCTGGCGGGACATGGTGGGCCGGGGCTCCGGCGAGGCCTTCCAGCTGGAGCTGAGCGGCAGCGGCGCGGTCTACGTCCAGGCCTCGGAGGAGAAGCTGTGAGCACCTACGGAACGCCGGGCACCGGGACGGCGGCCTTCGACCCGGCGACCCTGCCCACCGACGACAACGTGAACGCCTACACCTTCTGCGTGGAGCTCAAGGGCACCCAGTGGTTCATGCAGAAGGGGAAGATGATCGCCTACTACGGCGCCATCGAGTTCAACGGCATCGGGCACGGGCGACTCGACCGACTTGTCCGTACGGCGTTCCATTCGCCACTGCACGCGAGCGACTGGGTGGTGGCGGAGGGCTCGGGCAAGATGCTCCTCGCCGACCGGGCCTTCGACGTCAATTCGTACGACTTGGACGACGGCAATCTGACCATTCGCTCGGGCAACTTGCTCGCTTTTGAGCCAAGCTTGTCGCTGAAGCAGTCGATCGTGCCAGGTTTTCTCACACTGATCGGAACCGGAAAGTTCGTGGCGGCGTCCAACGGACCGGTGGTGTTCATGGAACCGCCGATCAGGGTGGACCCGCAGGCGCTGGTCGGCTGGGCGGACTGCCCGTCCCCGTGCCACCACTACGACCACGGCTACATGACCGGCCTCCTGGGCGGTCTACGTGCGATGACGGGCCTGGGCGGGGCGTCCGGCGAGGAGCACCAGTTCGAGTTCGTCGGCGCCGGCACGGTGCTGCTGCAGTCGTCCGAGGCACTGATGACGGAGCAGGCCGTCGGGGCGCCTCCGCAGCAGCCGGGGGTGCCCGGAGGGGGCGGACCCGCCCGGTCCGGACCGGCCGGAAGCGGACAGCGCCTTCCCGGACAGCTCGGAGACCTCCAGCGTCGCTTCGGGCTGTGAGCGGTAGTGTGCGGGGTGTGACATCGAACGCCTGCACGTGACGTCACACGGAAGCCCTATTAGTTCGCCTTTCAACTTCCTTAGGTAGACTTCATTCATGGAGACCGAGACGGCCACCCGCTGGCTGACCAATGCGGAGCAGTGCGCCTGGCGCACCCACCTGGAGGTCAACAAGCTGTTGACCTACCAGCTCGAGAAGGATCTGCAGCCGTTCGGCCTGACAATGAACGACTACGAGATCCTGGTGAACCTGTCCGAGTCGGAGGACCGGCGGATGCGCATGAGCGACCTGGCCTCCGCCACCATGCAGTCCAAGAGCAGGCTCTCCCACCAGATCACCCGGATGGAGAACGCCCACCTGGTCCGCCGGGAGAACTGCGAGTCCGACCGCCGCGGACTGTACGCCGTCCTCACCGAGCACGGCATGGAGACGATGCAGAAGGTCGCGCCGCACCACGTGGCGTCGGTGCGCCGGCACTTCATCGACCTGCTCTCCCCCGAGGCGCTGATCGAGCTCGACAAGGCCCTCAAGCCCATCGCCGAGCACCTGCGGGGCCAGCGGGGACGTCTCTGACCTCCTCCTGACCGCCTACGCCCGGGGCGTGCCCCGGTCCGCGCCGGCGAGCGGCAGGCGGAGTTCGAAGAGGGCTCCGCCCGCCGGCGCCGCGCCCGCGGTGAGCGTGCCGCCGTGCCGTACGGCGACGTCCCGCGCGATGGCCAGGCCCAGACCGGCCCCGCCGTCGTCCCGGCTGCGCGCCGCGTCCAGCCGTACGAACCGCTCGAAGATCCGCTCCCGGTCGGCCTCGGCCACGCCCTCGCCGTCGTCGCCGACCCCGAGCACCGCCCAGGCGCCCTCACGGCGCACGGTCACCATGACCCGTTCACGGGCGTGCCGCGCGGCGTTGTCGAGCAGGTTGCCGAGCACCCGCCCGAGCTGCCCGGGCGACCCGGACACCTCCGCGGATTCCGCCTCCACCGTCACACCCGTGCGCCCCGCGGCCCCCTCCCGGGCCAGCGCGGCCAGGTCCACCCGGGTGTCGGCGGGCCGCTCCCCCGCGTCGAGGCGGGCGAGCAGCAGCAGGTCGGCGGCGAGGTTCTGCAGCCGCACGGTGTCCTCGACCGCGCCGTCCAGGTCGAGCAGCTCGGGGTGCGCGGCGGCAACCTCCAGCTGGGTGCGCAGGGAGGCGATGGGACTGCGCAGCTCGTGCGAGGCGTCGGCGACGAACCTGCGCTGCCGCTCCACGGACACCTCCAGGGCGGTGAGCGTGGCGTTGGTCGTGCGGGCGAGCCGGGCGACCTCGTCGTGCGTCGCCGGTTCGGGGACGCGGCGGCCCAGGTCCTCGGAGGCGGTGATCGCGGCCATCTCGCGGCGGATGCCCTCCACCGGGCGCAGGGCGCGGCCGGTGACCAGCCAGGTCACCGCGGCGACGACACCGAGCAGCAGCGGGAAACCGATGAGCATGGCGGTCAGCGCGGTGTCCACGGCGCTGTGCTCGGCGGCGAGCGGGGCGCCCGCGTGCACGGTGAGTCGGCCCCGGTCGGGGGTCTCCACCTGCACGGCGGCGAAACGGTAGTCCTCGGTGTCGCCGTCGACGGTGGCGGAGCCGTTGGCGAAGGTCGTCCCACGGTCGATCTCGCCGGGGGCGAGCGGGTCGTCGTCATCGTCGTCGGAACGGCCGGAGTCGTCGGCGCGGGCGTCCCGGTCGTCGTCACCGTCGTCGTCGCGGGCGTCGCCCCCCGCGGTCCCCGTCGGCGCGGGCGTCACCTCGGCGGTGCCCGTCCCGGTGATCCGCTCCAGGTCCTCCGAGGCGGCGACCAGGGTGCCGTCCTCGTCGACGATCTGCACCGGCGCGTCCTCGGCGTCCAGACCGGAGAGCTTGTCCAGCGGTGTGCGGACGGCCAGTTCGGAGGCGACGGCCTGCGCGGATCGCTCCGCCCGGGTGCCCGCCTCACCGGTCAGGTTGGCCCGCAGGGACAGCAGGACGGCGGTCCCCGCGGCGACCAGGGCCACGGCGACGACGAGCGTGGCGCCGAGCGTCGCCCGGGAGCGGACCGAGCCGAACAGACGGCTCACGGCGCCGTCTCCAGCCGGTAACCGGCGCCGCGCACCGTGCGGATGAGGTCCGCGCGCAGCTTGCGGCGCAGGGCGCTGACGTAGACCTCGACGATGTTGGGGTCGCCCTCGTAGGCGAAGTCCCAGACGTGCTCCAGGACGTCCGCCTTGGACACCACCTCGCCGGCCCGCAGCACCAGGTGCTCCAGCACCGAGAACTCCTTGGCGGTCAGCTCGATCTCGTCACCGCCGAGCCAGACCCGGCGGGCGGCGGTGTCCACCTTCAGGTCACCGTGCACATGGACCGGGGACGCGTCCGCGGCCGGCCGGCGGCGCAGCAGCGCCTTCACCCGGGCGACGAGGACCACGTACGAGAACGGCTTGGTGAGGTAGTCGTCGGCGCCGGTGTCCAGGCCCTCGGCCTCGTCGTACTCGCCGTCCTTGGCGGTGAGCATGAGGATCGGCACGTCGTGCCCGGCGGCGCGCAGGGCGGCGCAGACCCGGTAGCCGTTGAGGCCGGGCAGCATGATGTCGAGGATCACCAGGTCGTACGCTTCCGCCGTGGCCCGGTCCAGCCCCTCCCGGCCGTCGTGCACGACGTCGACGGCGTGGCCCTCGGCGGTGAGGCCCTTGGCGAGGGAGAGGGCGAGGCGCTTCTCGTCCTCGACGATCAGGAGTCGGAAGGGGCGGCGCGAAGCGCCTCCCTCAGGGCGGTGGTGGGAGACGGGTGGGCGCATGCGGTCCAGGGTCGCAAAGGGAAGCTGAAGATCACTTCAGGCTGCTTCAGCTTCCACTCAGCGTCGGTGGGCGACATTGATGTCGTACAGCGCGAAGCACACCGACTCGGGAGGAACGCACATGAAGCGCAACATCGTGATCGCCGTCGTCACGGCCGCGGCTCTGGTGGGCGGGGGCACGGCGACGGCCCTCGCGGTCGCCGGGGACGACGACGACTCGGCGTCGGTGACGCGGACGGACGACGACCGCGACGACCGTTCCGGCGAGGACGACGACGCGGGGCGCGCCGCCGTCCCCGGAGACGTGACCGCCGCGGAGGCCGTCGCCGCCGCGCTCAAGCACACCCCGGGCACGGCCGTCTCCGCCGAACTGGACGACGGCTCCTGGGAGATCGACGTCCTCGGCAAGGGCGACACCTGGCACAGCGTCAGGATCGCCCCGGACACCGGCAAGGTGCTCGGCGCCCAGAAGGACGACGAGGACGACGCCGCCGAGGTGCGCGCCGCGCTGAAGAACGCCTCGGTGACGGCCGGACAGGCCGCGGAGGTGGCGGAGTCCAAGGGCAGGGTCGTCTCCGTCGACCTGGACGACGACGGGGACGACCGCGGCTGGGACACGGAGACGCGCGCCTCCGGCGGGGACGAGCGGGAGTGGAAGGTCGACCTGAAGTCCGCCGCGGTCACGGCGGACCGCGACGACGACTGACGGTCCCTGGGGGCTGCGCCCCCGGACCCCCCTTGTCGGCCCTGGCGGGCCTCGTCCTCACACGCCGGAGGGGCTGATCTTCAGCCCCTCCGGCGTGTGAGGACCGGGGTCCGGGGCGGAGCCCCGGCGCGGGAGTCAGTTGCCGGTGAGTCCTTCCACCAGCTCGTCCGCCGCCCGGTACGGGTCGAGCTGACCCGTGACGATACGTTCCGCGAGCGCCCCCAGGCGGCGGTCTCCGTGGAGGTCGCCGATGCGTTCGCGGAGGGCCGTGACCGCGATGGTCTCGACCTCGCGGGCGGCACGCGCCTGGCGGCGCTCCGCGAGGACCCCCCGCTCCTCCATCCAGGCACGGTGCTTCTCCAGCGCCTCGACGACCTCGTCGACGCCCTCCTGGCGGGCGGCGACCGTCTTGACGATCGGGGGGCGCCAGTCGCCGGGGCCACGGGACTCGCCGAGGCCCAGCATGTGGTTCAGCTCGCGGGCGGTGGCGTCCGCCCCGTCGCGGTCGGCCTTGTTGACGACGTAGACGTCGCCGATCTCCAGGATTCCGGCCTTGGCGGCCTGGATGCCGTCGCCCATGCCGGGGGCGAGGAGGACCACGGAGGTGTCGGCCTGGGAGGCGATCTCCACCTCCGACTGGCCGACGCCCACCGTCTCCACCAGGATCACGTCGCAGCCGGCCGCGTCCAGGACGCGGATGGCCTGCGGCGCGGCCCAGGCGAGGCCGCCGAGGTGGCCGCGGGTGGCCATGGAGCGGATGTAGACGCCCGGGTCGGAGGCGTGCTCCGACATCCGGACGCGGTCACCCAGAAGGGCGCCACCGGAGAAGGGGGAGGACGGGTCGACGGCCAGGACGCCGACCCGCTTGCCCTGTTTGCGGTACGCGGTCACCAGCGCCGAGGTGGACGTCGACTTGCCGACGCCCGGGGAGCCGGTGAGGCCGACCACGTAGGCGTTGCCGGTGAGCGGCGCGAGAGTCGCCATGACCTCCCTGAGCTGCGGGGACGCCCCCTCCACCAGGGAGATCAGCCGGGCCACGGCCCGTGGCCTGCCCTCTCTGGCCTGGGCCACCAGAGTGGAGACGTCCTGCATCACAGCTCCGTTCACGTAAGGGAAGTCGGCAACAACCGGTTCAGGCCTTGGGTACCCGTACGATCAGCGCGTCACCCTGGCCGCCGCCACCGCACAGCGCCGCGGCGCCCACGCCGCCGCCCCGCCGCTTCAGCTCCAGCGCCAGGTGCAGCACCAGCCGCGCGCCGGACATCCCGATCGGGTGGCCGAGGGCGATGGCGCCACCGTTGACGTTCACCTTTTCGGTGGAAACACCCAGGTCCTTCATTGACTGGACGGCAACCGCGGCGAAGGCCTCGTTGATCTCGATCAGGTCGAGGTCGGAGACCTCCAGTCCCTCCTTCTTCAGGGCGTGGCGGATGGCGTTCGACGGCTGTGACTGGAGCGAGTTGTCGGGGCCGGCCACGTTGCCGTGGGCGCCGATCTCGGCGATCCACTCCAGGCCCAGCTCCTGCGCCTTGGCCTTGCTCATCACGACCACGGCCGCCGCACCGTCCGAGATCTGCGAGGAGGAGCCGGCGGTGATGGTGCCGTCCTTGGCGAACGCCGGGCGCAGCTTGCCGAGGGACTCCGCGGTGGTGTCGCCGCGGATGCCCTCGTCCTTGCTGAAGAGCACCGGGTCGCCCTTGCGCTGCGGGATCTCGACCGGGGTGATCTCGGCCTCGAAGACGCCGTTCTTCTGCGCGGCGGCGGCCCGCTGGTGGGACAGGGCGGCGATCTCGTCCTGCTCCGGGCGGGCGATGCCGAGACGGGTGTTGTGCTTCTCGGTCGACTCGCCCATGGCGATGTTCTCGAAGGAGTCGGTCAGACCGTCGTGCGCCATGGCGTCGAGCACCTGGACCGCGCCGTACTTGTAGCCCTCGCGGGACTTGGGCAGCAGGTGGGGGGCGTTGGTCATGGACTCCTGGCCGCCGGCCACGACCACGTCGAACTCACCCGCGCGGATCAGCTGGTCGGCCAGCGCGATGGCGTCGAGGCCGGAGAGGCAGACCTTGTTGATGGTGAGCGCCGGGACGCTCATCGGGATGCCTGCCTTCACGGCCGCCTGGCGGGCCGGGATCTGGCCCGCGCCGGCCTGGAGCACCTGTCCCATGATCACGTACTGGACCTGGTCGCCGCCGATCCCCGCACGGTCGAGGGCGGCCTTGATCGCGAAGCCGCCGAGGTCGGCTCCGGAGAACGACTTCAGCGAACCGAGCAGCCGACCCATCGGGGTGCGGGCGCCCGCCACGATGACGGACGTCGTGCCGTTCGTTGCGGATGATGCAGATGATGCAGAAGTCATGAGCTGCGGTCCCCTTCCGGCTGCACAGCCGAGGAGTGAACGAGGGTTTACTTCGAATGTACTGACGCGCGGTGGACCCCGTCATCGGCCTTTCGGTGTGATCGCGCGCACGTTGCGTAACCGCCGCGGGGGCGCTGCACTGATTTCATGCTGACGCGAATCGACCACATCGGGATCGCCTGCTTCGACCTGGACAAGACCGTGGAGTTCTACCGCTCCACCTACGGCTTCGAGGTGTTCCACTCGGAGGTCAACGAGGAGCAGGGCGTGCGCGAGGCCATGCTCAAGATCAACGAGACCTCGGACGGCGGAGCCTCCTACCTGCAGCTCCTCGAGCCGACCCGCGAGGACTCCACCGTCGCCAAGTGGCTCGCGAAGAACGGCGAGGGCGTCCACCACATCGCTTTCGGTACGGCGGATGTGGACGCGGACGCGGCCGACGTCAAGGAGAAGGGCGTACGCGTTCTGTACGAAGAGCCCCGGCGCGGCTCCATGGGGTCACGGATCACCTTCCTGCACCCGAAGGACTGCCACGGCGTACTGACAGAACTGGTCACTTCCGCGCCCGTTGAGTCGTCCGAGCACTGACCCACGTACATAAGGGCCGGTAGGGTTGGGTCTGGTCGCCGCTCGATGCGTGGTGACCGAGTCCCGTCGTGTTCGGCGACGGGATCGCCGGGGTCCGGGTGGCGGGGGGCGAGCGCGGGGCAGCAGCCCATGCTCCGCCGATGATCTGACACCATTCCCCGGGGGCTCCGTTCGGGATGGGCGGAGCTCGGCCAGACTTGCGACCAGGGGACGGATGGGACCGCGCAGTGCGGGGCTACGAGAGCCAGGAGCGAGAGCCGGCGGCTGACGTCGACCACCTCTCTCGGTTCGAAGCCGAGATGAAGCGGCTGAAGACCGAGCGGGAAAAGGCGATCCAGCACGCCGAGGACCTCGGCTACCAGGTCGAGGTGCTGCGCGCCAAGCTGCACGAGGCGCGCCGCACCATCATGTCCCGGCCCGCCTACGACGGCGGCGACATCGGCTACCAGGCCGAGCAGTTGCTCCGTAACGCGCAGCTGCAGGCCGACCAGCTGCGCGCGGACGCCGAGCGGGAGTTGAGCCAGGCGCGGGCGCAGACCCAGCGCATCCTCCAGGAGCACGCCGAGCAGGCGGCCCGTCTCCAGGCGGAGCTGCACCAGGAGGCGGTGACCCGGCGCCAGCAGCTCGACCAGGAGCTGGCCGAGCGCCGGCAGACCGTCGAGTCGCACGTCAACGAGAACGTGGCGTGGGCGGAGCAGCTGCGGGCCCGCACCGAGGAGCAGGCCCGCCGGCTGATGGAGGAGACCCGCGCCGAGCGGGAGCAGGCGCTGGCCGCCGCCCGCGAGGAGGCGGAGCGGCTCACCGCCGAGGCCCGCCGCCGGCTGCAGAGCGACGCGGAGGCGGCCCGCAGCGAGGCCGAGCAGCTGCTGCGCCGGGCCCGCGCGGACGCCGAGCGGCTGCTGAACGCCGCGTCCACGCAGGCGCAGGAGGCCACCGAGCACGCCGAGCAGCTGCGCACCTCCACGGTCAGCGAGTCGGAGTCGGCGCGCCGTCAGGCGCAGGAGCTCAGCCGGGCCGCCGAGGAGCGGATGGCCGAGGCCGAGACCGCGCTGCGCGAGGCCCGCTCCGAGGCGGAGAAGGTGCTCGCCGAGGCGAAGGAGGCCGCCGCCAAGGCGCTCTCCTCCGCCGAGGCCGCGAACGAGACGCGTACGCGCACCGCCAAGGAGCAGGTGGCGCGGCTGGTCAGCGAGGCCACCAAGGAGGCCGAGTCCACCAAGGCGGACGCCGAGCAGCTGGTCGCCGACGCCCGCGCCGAGGCCGAGAAGATCGTCGCGGAGGCCGCCGAGAAGGCCCGCACGCTCACCGCGGAGGAGTCCGCCACCCAGCTGTCCAAGGCGGCCAAGACCGCGGAGGACGTACTCAACAAGGCCTCGGAGGAGGCCAAGCAGACCACCCGCGCGGCGGCCGAGGAGGCCGAGCGGATCCGCCGGGAGGCCGAGGCCGAGGCGGACCGGCTGCGGGCCGAGGCGCACGACATCGCCGAGCAGCTCAAGGGCGCGGCGAAGGACGACACCAAGGAGTACCGCGCCAAGACGGTCGAGCTGCAGGAGGAGGCGCGCCGGCTGCGCGGCGAGGCCGAGCAGCTGCGCGCCGACGCGGTCGCCGAGGGCGAGAAGATCCGCGCGGAGGCCCGCAAGGAGGCCGTGGCGCAGATCGAGGAGGCGGCCAAGTCCGCCGAGGAGCTGCTCGCCAAGGCCAAGGCGGACGCCGACGAGCTGCGCTCCACCGCGCAGACGGACAGCGAGAAGGTCCGCACCGAGGCCATCGAGCGCGCCACGACGCTGCGCCGGCAGGCCGAGGAGACCCTGGAGCGCACCCGCAAGGAGGCCGAGCGGCACCGCGCGGAGGCCTCGGAGCAGGCCGACGCCCTCAAGGAGGACGCCGAGCGGGCCGCCCGCGAGCTGCGCGAGGAGACCGAGCGGGCCGTCGAGGCGCGCCGCGCGGAGGCCGCCGAGGAACTGACGCGGCTGCACACCGAGGCCGAGGAGCGGCTCGCCGCCGCCGAGCAGGCGCTGAGCGACGCGCGCGAGGAGGCCGAGCGGATCCGCCGCGAGGCGTCCGAGGAGAGCGAGCGGCTGCGCACCGAGGCCGCCGAACGGATCCGTACGCTCCGGCAGCAGGCCGAGCAGGAGGCCGAGCGGCTCCGCGACGAGGCCGCCGCGGACGCCTCGGCGTCCCGCGCGGAGGGCGAGGCCGTCGCCGTGCGGCTGCGGTCGGAGGCCGCGGCCGAGGCGGAGCGGCTGAAGTCGGAGGCGCAGGACAGCGCCGACCGGATGCGCGCGGAGGCGCAGGCGGCCGCCGAGAGGATCGGCACGGAGGCGTCCGAGACGCTGGCGGCAGCGCAGGAGGAGGCGGCCCGGCGGCGCCGGGAGGCCGAGGAACTGCTCGGCGCGGCCCGCGAGGAGGCCGACCAGGAGCGCGAGCGGGCCCGGGAGCAGAGCGAGGAGCTGCTGGCGTCGGCGCGCACCCGCGTCGAGGAGGCGCAGGCCGAGGCCGTACGGCTGGTCGAGGAGGCGGACCGCCGCGCCACGGAGATGGTGTCGGCGGCCGAGCAGCACGCCCAGCAGGTGCGGGACTCCGTCGCGGGGCTGCACGAGCAGGCGCAGGAGGAGATCGCCGGGCTGCGCAGCGCCGCCGAGCACGCGGCGGAGCGCACCCGCCGCGAGGCCGAGGAGGAGGCGGACCGGGTCCGCACCGACGCCTACGCGGAGCGGGAGCGGGCGAGCGAGGACGCGAGCCGGCTGCGGCGCGAGGCGCGGGAGGAGACGGAGGACGCCAAGGCGCTGGCCGAGCGGACCGTCTCGGAGGCGATCACGGAGGCCGACCGGATCCGTTCGGAGGTCTCCGAGTACGCGCAGCGGATGCGCACCGAGGCGTCCGACGCGGTCGCCGAGGCCGAGCAGGCCGCCGCGCGTACCCGGGCGGACGCCCGCGAGGACGCCAACCGGATCCGTTCGGACGCGGCGACGCAGGCGGACACGCTCATCACCGAGGCGCGCAGCGAGGCGGAGCGGCTCACCGAAGAGACCATCACGGAGACCGACCGGCTGCGTACCGAGACGGTCGCCGAGGCCGAGCGGGTGCGCTCGGAGTCGGTCGCCAAGGCGGAGAAGCTGATCGCGGACGCCACCGGTGACGCGGAGCGGCTGCGGGCCGAGGCCGCGGAGACGGTCGGGTCGGCGCAGCAGCACGCGGAGCGGATCCGGCGGGACGCCGAGCGGGTCAAGGCGGACGCCGAGACCGAGGTCGAGCGGCTGGTGTCCGGTGCGCGCGAGGAGGCCGAGCGGACGCTGGACGAGGCCCGCAAGGAGGCCAACAAGCGGCGTTCGGAGGCGGCCGAGCAGGTCGACACCCTCATCACGGAGACCACCGCCGAGGCGGACAAGCTGCTCACCGAGGCGCAGCAGCAGGCGCTGAAGACCACGGCCGACGCCGAGTCGCAGGCCGACACCATGGTCGGCGCGGCCCGCAGCGAGGCCGACCGGCTGGTGGGCCAGGCCCGGGTCGAGGGCAACTCGCTGGTGGAGAAGGCGCGTACGGACGCCGACGAGCTGCTGGTCGGCGCGCGCCGGGACGCGACCCAGATCCGGGAGCGCGCCGAGGAGCTGCGCGACCGCATCACGACCGAGATCGAGGAGCTGCACCAGCGGGCCCGCCGCGAGGCGGCGGAGACGATGAAGTCCGCCGGCGACCGCTGCGACGCGCTGATCAAGGCGGCCGAGGAGCAGCTGGCGAAGGCGGAGGCCAAGGCGAAGGAGATCGTCTCCGAGGCCAACTCCGAGGCGGGCAAGGTGCGGATCGCCGCCGTGAAGAAGGCCGAGGGTCTTCTGAAGGAGGCGGAGCAGAAGAAGGCCACGCTCGTGAAGGAGGCCGAGGAGCTGAAGGCCGAGGCGGTGCGCGAGGCACGGCGTACGGTCGAGGAGGGCAAGCGCGAGCTGGAGGTCCTCGTACGGCGCCGCGAGGACATCAACGCGGAGATCTCGCGTGTCCAGGACGTCCTGGAGGCCCTGGAGTCCTTCGAAGCCCCGGGCGGCGGCAAGGACAACGGCGTCAAGGCGGGGGCCGCGGCGGGTGCTACCCGTACGGGTGGCAAGTCAGGCGACAGCTAGCAAACCGGGTGAATTCCCTTGTACGGTGAGGGCTTTGACCATGGCTTTGGCAAGGCTTCCGGCGGCGAGCCACTCAAAAGGGGTGTCATCTTCCGTATCAAACGTGCATCCGCTCGATGACACAGCGCTTCGGCCCCTAGGATTCCACCTATCACCTCACCGGTCTCATTCGACAGGAACCCCATGAGCGACACTTCCCCCTACGGCTTCGAGCTTGTGCGGCGTGGGTACGACCGCGCTCAGGTGGACGAACGTATCTCCAAGCTCGTCTCCGACCGTGACAGCGCTCTCGCCCGCATCACCGCTCTGGAAAAGCGCATCGAAGAGCTCCACCTCGAGACGCAGAACGCCCAGGCCCAGGTCAACGACGCGGAGCCGTCGTACGCGGGTCTCGGCGCGCGCGTGGAGAAGATCCTCCGCCTCGCCGAGGAGGAGGCGAAGGACCTGCGCGAGGAGGCCCGGCGCGCGGCCGAGCAGCACCGCGAGCTCGCCGAGTCGGCCGCCCAGCAGGTGCGGAACGACGCCGAGGCCTACGCCGCCGAGCGCAAGTCCAAGGCGGAGGACGAGGGCGTCCGGATCGTCGAGAAGGCCCAGGGCGAGGCCTCGCAGCTGCGTTCCGACGCGCAGAAGGACGCCCAGTCCAAGCGCGAGGAGGCGGACGCCCTCTTCGAGGAGACCCGCGCCAAGGCCGCCCAGGCCGCGGCCGACTTCGAGACGAACCTGGCCAAGCGGCGCGAGCAGTCCGAGCGCGACCTCGCCTCGCGTCAGGCCAAGGCGGAGAAGCGCCTCGCGGAGATCGAGCACCGCGCGGAGCAGCTGCGCCTGGAGGCCGAGAAGCTGCGTACCGACGCCGAGCGCCGGGCCCGCCAGACGGTGGAGACCGCCCAGCGCCAGGCCGAGGACATCGTGGCCGACGCCAACGCCAAGGCCGACCGGATCCGTTCGGAGTCCGAGCGTGAGCTCGCCGCGCTGACCAACCGCCGCGACTCGATCAACGCCCAGCTGACGAACGTCCGCGAGATGCTGGCGACCCTCACGGGTGCCGCGGTCGCCGCCACCGGCGCGCCCGCCACCGAGGACGAGCCGATCTCCCGCGGCGTCCCGGCCCAGCAGTCCCGGTAACACCCCCGGACAGGGCGACCGGACCCCGGCGAAGCCCTCTGCCACTGAGGTGGCAGAGGGCTTTGTCCCGTTTTAGCGTGGCCGCATGATCGAGCTCGAGGGGCTGACCAAGCGGTACGGCGAGAAGGTGGCGGTGGACAGCCTGACCTTCACCGTCAGGCCTGGCATCGTCACGGGCTTCCTCGGTCCGAACGGCGCCGGCAAGTCGACCACCATGCGGATGATCCTGGGGCTCGACCACCCCACCTCCGGGGACGTGCGCGTCGACGGCACACACTACGACCGGCTGAAGGACCCGCTGACGAACATCGGCGCCCTGCTGGAGGCCAAGGGCGTGCACCCGGGGCGCAGCGCCTACAACCATCTGCTGTGGCTCGCGCAGAGCAACGGCATCCCCGAACGGCGGGTCCGCGAGGTGCTGGACACGGTCGGGCTGACGACGGTGGCGCGGAAGAAGGCCAAGGGGTTCTCGCTCGGCATGGGGCAGCGCCTCGGCATCGCCGCCGCGCTGCTCGGCGACCCGCGGATCCTGATGTTCGACGAGCCGGTCAACGGGCTCGACCCCGAGGGCATCCACTGGATCCGCACGCTGATGAAGTCGCTCGCCGCCCAGGGCCGCACGGTCTTCGTCTCCTCCCACCTGATGAGCGAGATGGCGCTCACCGCCGACCACCTCGTGGTCATCGGCCAGGGCCGGCTGCTCGCCGACACCTCGATGGCGGAGTTCATCGAACGCAACTCCCGCTCCTACGTCCGGGTGCGCAGCCCGCAGCGCGAACTGCTCCTGGACCTGCTGCACGGGGCCGGCATCACCGCCGTGGACGGCGTGGACGGAACGCTGGAGGTGGACGGCTCCAGCGCGGAGACCGTCGGGGACCTGGCCGCCCGCAGCGGCGTCGTGCTGCACGAGCTGAGCCCGCAACAGGCTTCCCTGGAGGAGGCGTTCATGCAGCTGACGGCCGAATCGGTGGAGTACCACGCCCACACGGGCGCACCCGTCCCCCCGCAGCAGTGGGGCGACACCTGGACGAAGGGCTGAGCATGGCGACGACCCAGGCCGTACGGTCGGAGTGGACCAAGATCCGGTCGGTGGCGTCCACCGTGTGGACGCTGTCGACCGCGGTGGTCGTCACCATCGCCCTCGGCATGCTGATCTCGGCCCTGTCGAAGAACGAGTTCGGCAACCTGAGCGAGCGGGAGCGGCTCTCCTTCGACCCGACGTTCATCAGCTTCGCCGGCACCAGCCTCGGCCAGCTCGCGATGATCGTGTTCGGTGTGCTGGTGGTGTCGAACGAGTACAGCACCGGGATGATCCGCGCCTCGCTGGCGGCCGTGCCGAAGCGCGGCACGTTCCTGTTCAGCAAGCTGGCCGTGGCCACCGCGCTGGCGTTCGTGGTGGGCATGGCGACCAGCTTCGCCACCTTCTTCCTGGGCCAGCTGATGCTCGGCGACCTCGGCACGTCCATCGGCGACGACGGGGTGCTGCGCGCGGTCATCGGCGGCGGGCTCTACATGACGCTCATCGCGCTGTTCTCCATGGGCGTCGCCGCGATGCTGCGCTCCCCCCTGCTGTCGCTGGGCATCCTGATGCCGTTCTTCTTCCTGATCTCCAACATCCTCGGCAACGTCAGCGCCACGGAGAAGGTCGGCCGGTTCCTGCCCGACCAGGCGGGCAGCCGGATCATGCGGGTGGTGACGCCGGTGGACGACGACACCCCGTACGGCCCCTGGGGCGGCCTCGGGATCATGGCGCTGTGGGTGATCGCGTCGGTCGCCGGCGGATACGTGCTGCTGAAGCGGCGTGACGCCCAGTGAGTGACCGCACCGGACCGGTTCTCACCCGGCCTTGAGCGGAACCGTCAGTGTCCCGATAAGCTCCTAACCCTTACGGGGGCGTGTGCCCTGCTGTCCTGAACCTTTCGATGGGTGCGGAGCATGATCGAGGCAGTCGGCCTGACCAAGCGGTACGGCGACAAGACCGCTGTGTACAACCTCTCCTTCCAGGTGCGTCCCGGTGCCGTCACCGGCTTCCTGGGCCCCAACGGCTCGGGCAAGTCGACGACGATGCGGATGATCCTGGGTCTGGACAACCCCACGGCGGGCCGGGTCACGATCGGCGGTTATCCCTACCGCAAGCTGCCCAACGCCCCCCGTCAGGTCGGTGCGCTGCTGGACGCCAAGGCGGTGCACGGCGGCCGGACCGCCCGCAACCACCTGCTGAGCCTGGCCCAGCTGTCGGGCATCCCGGCCCGCCGGGTGGACGAGGTGCTGGGCGTGGTCGGCCTGCACGAGGTGGCCCGCCGCCGGTCCAAGGGCTTCTCCCTCGGCATGGGCCAGCGCCTCGGCATCGCGGCGGCGCTGCTCGGCGACCCGCAGGTGCTGCTGTTCGACGAGCCGGTCAACGGCCTCGACCCCGAGGGCATCCTCTGGGTGCGCAACCTGATGAAGTCGCTCGCCGCCGAGGGCCGCACCGTCTTCGTCTCCTCGCACCTGATGAGCGAGATGGCGCTGACCGCGGACCACCTCATCGTGATCGGCCGCGGGCAGCTGATGGCCGACATGAGCGTGAAGGACTTCATCTCCGCCAACTCCGCCGGCTTCGCCCGGGTGCGCACCCCCGACAGCGAGCCGCAGCAGCGGGAGAAGCTGTCGGCGGCGATCACCGAGGCCGGCGGCCATGTGCTGCCGGAGCAGGACGGCGCGCTGCGGGTGACGGGACTGGCGCTGCCGCGGATCAGCGACCTCGCCCACGAGCACGACGTACGGCTGTGGGAGCTGTCGCCGCACCAGGCCTCCCTGGAGGAGGCGTACATGCGGATGACGCAGGGCGCCGTCGACTACCGCTCCACCATCGACCAGAAGGAGGGGCTGCAGCAGCCGCTGCCGCCCGGCGCCCAGCCGCCGCTCCCGGTGCCGGGGCAGGGGCAGCCCGGCTGGTACGCCCCGCCGCCGCCCCAGCAGGGCGGGCAGCCGTTCGCCCCGCCGCAGGGCGCCCCCGCGGGCCCCTACGGCGCACCGGCGGCGCCGGGAGCCGCTCTGGGCGCCGCCGCCGCGCCGAACCCGTACGCGCAGGCGCCGCAGGGCCCGGCTCCGGCCGCTCCCCCGGCCGTCGCGCCGCAGCCCGCCCCCTCCGCCGAGCCGACCGAGTCCGAGGACGCCCGATGAGCACGCCCCAGCCCCCGATGCCGCAGAGCGCCGCACCCGAGTGGCAGGCGGCCCCCGGTACCGCACCGTCCGCGCCCGCGTATCCCGGCTACACCTCGCCGATCCCGGTGGTGCGCACCCACCTCGGGCACGCGCTCGCCTCCGAGTGGACGAAGATCAAGTCCGTGCGCTCGACCCTGTGGACGACGGGCGTGTTCGTCGCGCTCGTGGTCGGCATCGGTCTGCTCACCGGCCTGGTGGTCGCGAGCGCCGACCCCGACCTGGGCGGCGAGAGCCCGCTGTCGCTGGGCTTCTTCGGACTGCTGCTGGGCTCGATGTGCCTCATCACACTCGGCGTGCTCACCACGGCCTCCGAGTACGGCACCGGCATGATCCGCACGACGATGGTCGCCTGCCCCACGCGCGGCCGGGTGCTCGCGGCGAAGGCGCTGGTGTTCTTCGTGCTGGCCTTCGTGGTGACGCTGGTGTGCGCCACACTCGTCGGTCTGCTGCACGTGTCGCTGCTGGAGGGGTACAACGCCAAGTCCCCCTCCGGCGAGGAATGGCTGAAGGGCACGGTCGGCGTCTCGCTCTACCTGGCGCTGCTGGGCACCCTGTCGCTGGCGATCGGGTCGATCGTGCGGCACTCGGCGGGCGCCATCACGATCATGATCGGCGCGGTGCTCGCCCCGCTGGTGATCGCGCTGTTCATGTTCTCCACCTCGCTGGAGGACGTGCAGCAGGCGCTGTTCGAGTACTCCATCCCGAACCAGATGAGCATCTTCTACGCCAACTCCCTGTCGGACTCCGGCCCGTCGGGATGGGACCCGCTGTGGATCATGCTGGTCGTCACGGCGGCCGCGCTCGGCGGGGCCTTCGCCCTGCTGCAGAAGCGGGACGTCTAGGAAGCGCTCAGAACCTCGGCGCGTTACGGGACCGCTGCACCCGCGTGGTGCGGCGGTCCTTCGCGTTCCAGCAGGCCTTGTGCCAGTGCCGGCGCTCGTCCACGCCCGAGTGCTCCGGCCAGGCCACCACGTGCGGCACCCCGTCCGGGATCAACTGGTCGCAGCCCGGGCAACGGTAGGCCTTCCCCTGGGCGCTGGAGCCGGCCACGTGCCGCACGCTCCAGGACTCGCCGTGCCAGTCCTCCGAGGACTGCCAGCCGCCGTAGCGCCCGGAGCGGTCGTCCTCGGCGCTCCGGCCGGACGAACCGGCTCCCTTGGGTCGGTTGCGACGCGGGGACACAGGACACCTCACGGGGCTATACAGGATGCACGGACCGCGTCCAGCCTACGCGTCGGACGCCGGGGTACGCGTAGGGCACCAATCGTCACAAGTCACTCCGTGGCATGTGGCGGCCCCTCGTGAGCGGCCCATTCTGCAGACAATCCGCAAAATCGCTCGCCCGGCCGTGTCCTCGGCACGTGTCGGGCGGTTATGCCCTGCGGGGGAGCTCCGCGTCGGAGCCAAGGAAGCAGGAAAAAGCAATGCGCGTTGGAAGTTTCGTGTTGGCCGCCCAGTTCCCCGGGCAGGGCGAGGGGGAGGCGCTGCACCGCGCCGTCCGCTCGGCCGAGGTGGCCGAGGAGTCGGGCCTCGACACGGTCTGGCTGGCCGAGCACCACTTCGTGCCCTACGGCACCTGTCCGTCCGCCGTCACCCTGGCGGCGATGCTGCTCGGCCGCACCCGCAGGCTGCGCGTCGGCACGGCGGTCAGCGTGCTGCCCACCGTCCACCCCGTCGCGCTCGGCGAACAGGCCGCGCTGCTGCACGTCGCCAGCGGCGGGCGGTTCTCCCTCGGCCTCGGCCGGGGCGGGCCGTGGGTCGACCTGGAGGTGTTCGGGGCCGGCCTGGAGGCGTACGAGAAGGGGTTCCCGGAAGCACTCGATCTGCTGATGCGCTGGCTGCGCGAACCGTCCGTCGGGGCGGACGGCGAGCGGTACCGGTTCCGCGAGGTGCCCGTGGTTCCCCGCCCGTCGGAGGCACTCACCGAGACCGCGGGCCCGGAGGTGGTGGTCGCCTGCACCTCCCCGTCGAGCGTGCGGCTGGCCGCCGAGCGCGGACTGCCGATGCTGCTCGGCATGCACGTCGGGGACGAGGAGAAGGCCGAGATGGTCGCCCTGTGGCGGCGCCACGCACGCGCCTGCGGGCGGCCGGCCGCGGAGATCGACGGCGCGGCCCACGTCTCGGCCGGCGTCTGCCAGATCGCGGACCGGCGCACGGACGCGGCGGAGACCCTGATGAAGGCGATGCCGGGCTGGCTGAAGCAGGGGCTGGAGGCGCATGTGACGGTGGACGGGCGGGAGCGCCGGATGCGCGACCCGCTGGCGTACACCGAACTCCTCTGCGGACTGCATCCGGTGGGCACCCCGCGGCTGTGCGCGGACCGGCTCGCCGCGACCAGCGAGCGGACCGGGATCTCCCGCTTCGCCCTGCTCGTCGAGGGGTCCGGCGACCTGGCGGCGACCGAGGAGAACGTACGGCGGCTGGGGGCCGAGGTGCTCCCCCAACTCGCCTGACGATCGTGGACGTTCCAAGGATGCTTGCCGCCCCGGTACAGACCGCACCTCCCGCGTACGGAGCGGCAAGCCATCGATGGAGCGTCAGCAGTCGCGAAGCTCCGGCGACTGGTTGAGCAGTTGGTTGCGCACCGAGGTGAAGCGGGCCAGCGTCTCGTCGACCGAGGAGTCAAGCGGGAACACGGCCACCCGGTGGCAGTTCTGGAAGGCCAGCCGAACACCGAAGTGCCGTTGCAGCGCGCCGCGTATCGCGTCACTCGCGAGCGCACGCAGCAGCTGACCGCGTGCCTGCTCGTCCGGCGGGGGCGTCTGGTTGTCGGCGAAGGCTCCGCCGTCGACCTTCAGCTGGGCCACCAGGGAGCTGATCATCTCCCACGCATAGGGCAGGGAGGTCCGGACGCAGTCGACGAAGTCAGCTTCGTCGACCTCGCCTCGCTCGGCCTGTTCGAGTAGGGCCGGTGAGACGTCGAGCGACATGGGTTCTCCTCTCGCACCCCCAACGCACAGGGGTTGCCTGACAGATAAGGGAGTGCGCGAGAACGGGCACGCTGCGTACACAGTTCGCGACCTCCCGTTCAATACCGTAAGCAACGGACCGTGACCGCACCAGGAGAATGCTCGGATGCGGAACTTCCTGTGGGCCGGTAATCGGCCACCGCACAACACGCGTTTTCCAGGAGATACAGGACGCGCCTCCCGAGCCCCGCGGGGCGCCTGTGAGGGCGAATCGCGCCGACCCCGGCCGGTCGAGTAGCGTTGCCGACCATGCGTCTCGTCATTGCCCGCTGCTCCGTGGACTACGCCGGGCGGCTCACCGCGCACCTGCCGTCGGCACCCCGTCTGATCCTGGTCAAGGCGGACGGCAGCGTCTCGATCCATGCCGACGACCGGGCCTACAAGCCCCTCAACTGGATGTCGCCGCCCTGCACCCTGAAGGAGGGCACCGGCGAGGAGGAGGGCGTCTGGACCGTCGTCAACAAGGCGGGCGAGAAGCTCATCATCACGATGGAGGAGGTTCTCCACGACTCCTCGCACGAACTCGGCGTCGATCCCGGCCTGATCAAGGACGGCGTGGAAGCACACCTTCAGGAGCTCCTCGCCGACCGCATCGAGACCCTCGGAGAGGGCTACACCCTGATCCGCCGCGAGTACATGACGGCGATCGGACCGGTCGACATCCTGTGCCGGGACGCCGAGGGGCAGACCGTCGCGGTGGAGATCAAGCGGCGCGGTGAGATCGACGGAGTGGAACAGCTCACCCGCTACCTGGAGCTGCTGAACCGCGACCCGCACCTCGCACCGGTGCGTGGCGTCTTCGCCGCCCAGGAGATCAAGCCGCAGGCGCGGGTGCTCGCCACCGACCGGGGCATCGGCTGCCAGGTCCTCGACTACGACGCCCTGCGCGGCATCGAGGACGACAAGCTCCGCCTGTTCTGAGCGCGGGGCCACGACGACAGGCCAGGGGGCCGGGTTCCGTACGGGAACCCGGCCCCCTGGCGTGTCCGGTGGCTCCGGCGGGTCAGATCAGCGTCTCGGCACCGTCGGGCGTGCCCGGGGCGGTGCTCTGGTCCGCGCTCGCGGAGGTCTCCACGGGGGCGGAGGAGGCGGTGTCGCTCGCTGTCGTTTCGGGCCCGTCCGGCGGCGGCTCGGATTCCGTCGGCGGCTCGGAGCTCGTGGGCGGCTCGGAGCTCGTGGGCGGCTCGGAGCTGGTGGGCGGCTGCGAACTCGTAGGCGGCTTCGAACTGGTGGGCGGCTTCGAGGGAGTCTTCGAAGGCGACTTCGTCGGCTCCCCCGGCCTCTTGGTGCCGGTCGCCCCGTCCGTCGGCTCGTCGGCCTCCGTGGCCGTCGGCGTCGGGTCGTCCGCAGTGCCGAGCGTGCCGTCCGGGCCCGGGTCGGAGGGCCGGCTGGTGGCCCGCCCGGTGTCACCCTTGTTGCCGGACGCCGGGTCCGCGTCGAGGCTGCCGTCGTCGTCGGCGCCCTGGCTCGCGGACGGGTTCACGCCCACGTTCTCGGACGGGTTCGCCGGGTCGTTCCCGGAGGTCGCGCCGAGGGTGACGACGGTGCCCAGCACGGCGACCAGCAGCGCGCCCGCGCCGGCCGCGACCAGGTTGCGCCGGGCCAGTCCCTTCAGCCCGCCCGCCTTGCCCGCCGGCGAGGGCGCGGTGGCCGGCACCCCGCGGGTGACGACCAGGCCGGTGTCGGCCGGGGGCTGCAGGTCGGGGAAGGCCATCGGCACACCGCGGGGCGGGGGCGCCGACTCCTCGACATGGGCCTCGGGCACCTCCTCCCCCGCGGTCGGCGCGAGCGCGAGCGGGACGCCGGAGCGGTCGGCGACCAGGGCCAGCGCCCTGCGGCCCGCGACCGTGCCGCGCTTGTCGGCGAGGGCACCGCGCAGGCCGATGGAGGCCTCCAGTTCGGCGCGCGCCCGGTCGAGCTGTCCGGCGCACAGCGCGTGGATGCCGAGCTCGTGGTGGAAGTAGGCCTGTTCCGCCACGTCCCCGGCGATCCGCGCGGCCTCCGCACCGGCGCGCAGCGCCCGCTCCCAGGCACTCCAGTGCATGCCCGCGGCGAAGGCGGGCGCGGCGGTGCGGGCGAGCTGCACGGCCGTGCTCGGCTCGCCCTCGGCGGAGCCCGGGGCGAGCGGGGAGAGGGCGGTGAGAGCGGCGAGGACCGCGTCGGACTCGGCGCAGACCCGTTCCGGGGTGACCGAGGGGTGCCCCGTCCACCAGGCGTAGTGCCGTGCGGCGGCGCGGGCCTGCTCGTCGGCGTCGTCGGCGTACCCGGCGGCCTCCAGCTGGGCCGGCACACCGGCGGCCAGCCGGTAGCGGGCGCCGACCGGGGAGACCAGTCCGCAGGCGACCAGCTCGCCGAGGGCGGCGTCGGCGTGGGTGTCGCCCACCAGGGCGGGCAGGTGCGCCTGGTGGGGCACCTCGCCGCCGAGTGCGACGGCGAACCGCAGGGTGGCGCGGGCGGAGGCGCTGAGCCGGGAGGCGAGCAGCGGCGCGGGGGCTGCGGCCTCGCCGAGCGCGGGCAGCGGCACCTCGTCGTCGTCGACCGGGTCGTAGGGCGCCTCGTCGGGCCGTACGTCCTCGAAGACGCCGAACTCGTCGACGGCGCCGGCGCCGGCCCGCAGCCGGTCGCGTTGCCGCAGCAGGGCGCCGGCCTGGACGAAGCGCAGCGGCAGCCCTTCGGACTCGAACCACAGGTCGCCCGCCCAGGTGGCCTCCTCGTCGGTGAGGCCGCGGCCGACGGCGTGGCCGAGCAGGTCGAGGCCGGCCGCGCGGTCGAGCCCGGACAGCTCGACGTCCTCGACGCCGGCGTCGGCGGAGGGGTCGGCCACGTCCGGGGTGACGGCGAACAGGAAGGCGCACTCGGGGGTGGCGTCCAGCAGCTGGTCGAGCGCGGCCCCGCCGAACTCCAGGTCGTCCAGGACGACGACGGCGCCGATCTCGCGGACGCGGGTGAGCAGTTCGTCCCGGTCCGGGCGGTGCAGGGGGGCGTCGTGGACGGCGTGGAAGAGGTCGTACAGCACGTCGTCGGAGGAGCGCCGGTGGCCGCTCAGGCGGACGACACCGTCGGGGGCCAGGTCGGCGCAGTCCTCGGCGACGACGTCGAGGAGCCGGGTGCGGCCCGAGCCTCCGGGACCCACCAGGCGCACCGAGCGGCCCCGGGCGAGCAGCCGCACCAGGTTCTCCCGCTCGTCCTGCCGGGCCAGCAGCGGCAGCGCGGGCTGCGCCGGGCCAGGGGGGACGGGCGGGGTCGCGGCGCGCTCCACCTCGGCGCGTTCGGCCTCGGTGAGCTTCACGGGAGGGTCCGGTCGCTCCGCGGGCGGGCAGGGCTCGATCTCGCTGCCGTCGACGGGGTTGACGGTCAGCAGGAAGTCGCCGGAGACGAGCTGCACCGTGCGGGCGGGCACGGGCGCGTGCTGTGCGAAGTCTGACGTGAGGGATTCCCTGGGAGGGCGCTGGCGCGGCGTGTCGCCGTCACCGCCGTGGCCGTACTCCTCGGGTCCCGTGTGGTTCGGGTCCATAGGTCCTAGCCCCCCAAAAGCGTCGTGGCTGAAGCCCTCCCCGGCCTCGCTGCACACCGCGCTGTCGCTTCTGGTCCGGGCCCGCTCGAGGGTTGCAAGGCAGCGGGCAGCCGAACCCTAAACCTTCGGTCAGTATCCACGACAGTCCGGGGTGCCAGGGCGTCCGAGTGGTCACGGTCTCGTGAGGATTGTGCGCGCGGGGAGGGGTTCGCGGGCGTCGGCCCGGGTCCTTCCGCTCGTCCTTTGCGCCCCCGTACGCCCTTACACGCGGGGCAGTGTGTCCACCCCGATGCCCCCCTCGATCGCCAGGATCCGGTGCAGCCGGGTGGCCACCAACAGGCGCTGCATCTGCGGCGGTACGTCGCGCAGCACCAGGCGCCGGCCGCAGCGGCCGGCCCGTCGGTGTGCCCCCATGATCACGCCGAGTCCGGTGGCGTCCCAGGAGTCCAGTTCGGACAGGTCCAGCACCAGGTCGCCGACGCCGTCGTCGACGGCCGAATGAAGGACCGTACGGGCGTCCGCCGCGCTGCGGACGTCGAGGCGGCCCCCGACGACCAGCTCGGCGTGGTCGCCCCTGATGTGCATATGCGCTCCCCGTGATGCGTCTCGTGCTCCGCGGTGTTCTGTCGGCCGGTATTGCAACCTCTGACTGCGTAACGACCTCGGAGGTTGCTACCTGTGAGCGAACCGATACCGAATTCACCCCGGCGTGTGACGCACGCCGGGGTGATCGCGGTCTCAGTGCTCGTAGAAGCCCTGCCCGCTCTTGCGCCCGATGTCACCGGCGTCAACCATCCGGCGCATCAGCTCGGGAGCTGCGAACTTCTCGTCCTGCGACTCGGTGTAGATGTTGCCCGTGGCGTGCAGCAGGATGTCCACGCCGGTGAGGTCGGCGGTGGCCAGCGGGCCCATGGCGTGGCCGAAGCCCAGCTTGCAGGCCAGGTCGATGTCCTCGGCGCTCGCCACGCCCGACTCGTACAGCTTGGCGGCCTCGACGACGAGGGCGCAGATGAGGCGGGTGGTGACGAAGCCGGCGACGTCGCGGTTGACCACGATGCAGGTCTTGCCGACCGACTCGGCGAACTCCCGTGCCCTGGCGAGGGTTTCGTCGCTGGTCTTGTAGCCGCGGACCAGCTCGCAGAGCTGCATCATCGGCACCGGCGAGAAGAAGTGCGTGCCGACGACCCGCTCCGGGCGCTCCGTCACGGCCGCGATCTTGGTGATCGGGATGGCGGAGGTGTTGGAGGCGAGCACGGCGTCCTCGCGCACCAGCTTGTCGAGCGTGCGGAAGATCTCGTGCTTGACCTCCAGCTTCTCGAACACGGCCTCGACGACGACATCCGCGTCCGCGCAGGCGTCGAGGTCGGTGGTCGTGGTGATGCGAGCGAGGGCGGCCTCGGCGTCCTCGGCCGCCAGCTTCCCCTTGGCGACGAACTTGTCGTACGACGCCTTGATCCCGTCCGTGCCCCGCGTCAGCGCCTCGTCGGTGACGTCACGCAGGACGACCTCCCAGCCCGCCTGTGCGGAGACCTGGGCGATGCCGGACCCCATGAGACCGGCCCCGATGACGGCGAGCTTGCGTGCCACTGTGCGACTCCCCTGATACGCGCTGTCCATGTTCTCCAGGAGCGGACATTAGCGGGCGTGGGGGGCCCTGTGACCGGTAAGTAACGCGCGTCACGTCTCACATGACGGACATCACACCGGCGGCACACACACGGAGAGCCGACGGTCCGTCAGACGCCGGGAGTGACGGGCGCGAAGCCGTCGCGACGCGTCGCGGACGGGTGCGAGGGTAGGGGTCCCGGTGTCCGCCCGACGAAGGAGAAGCCCGGCATGGCCGTGATCCACCGCACCACCCTGGAGCCGACCAAACTGGAGCTCCTGGCGGCCTGGCTGCCGTCGCGCCCCTGGTACCACGGCGCCCCGGAGGGCCCGCGGCTCGCCAGGGCGGGCGGTTTCCGCCTCGACGACCCCCGGGGCGAGGTGGGGATCGAGTTCCTGGTCGCCACGGACGCCTCCGGCTCCGCGCCGGCCGCCTACCTCGTGCCGCTCACCTACCGCGGCGCACCGCTCGACGGGGCGGAAGCGGCCCTCGTCGGCACCACGGAGCACGGCGTGCTGGGCCGCCGCTGGGTCTACGACGCATGCCACGACCCGGTGGCCGTCGCCGAGTTGGCGGCGCTGGTCGAGGGTCGGGCGGAGCCGCAGGCACAGAGCGCGAGCGACACCCCCGACCGGGAGGTCACCCGCGCCCTGGCGGGCGAGGGCCCCGTGCCGGCGGAGTTCCCCGCCGTCACGGACACCGGGGAGCACACCGAGCTCACCGCCCCGGACGGCACGGTGCTGCGGGTGCTGCGCACCCTGCGGCCCGCCCCGGACGGCACACCGCAGGCGGACCCGGGCGCCGCGGGCCATGTCGCCGGGGCGTGGGACGCGGAGGACGGCACCCGCGTACAGGGGCTCATGGTGCTGCTGCTCACGCCGCCGCCCGCCCCGTAGGGGAGCGCCCGGTGAACGTCGTGCCGTGCGGGGTCGCGCCGTGACGGTGCGCACACGCGTGCCCTGGGCCGCCGGGGCGTCACTAGGCTGACCTCATGGTCAACCTGACACGCATCTACACGCGGACCGGCGACAAGGGCACCACCCACCTCGGCGACATGAGCCGGGTCGCCAAGACCGATCTGCGCATCTCCGCCTACGCCGACGCCAACGAGGCGAACGCGGTCATCGGTACGGCGCTGGCCCTGGGCGGGCTCCCGGAGGAGGTCGTCACGGTCCTCACGCGCGTGCAGAACGACCTGTTCGACGTGGGCGCCGACCTGTCGACGCCGGTGGTGGAGGACCCGAAGTACCCGCCGCTGCGGGTCGAGCAGTTCTACGTCGACCGGCTGGAGGAGGACTGCGACCGCTTCAACGAGCAGCTGGAGAAGCTGCGCTCCTTCATCCTGCCGGGCGGCACCGCGGGCGCGGCGCTGCTGCACCAGGCGTGCACGGTGGTGCGCCGGGCCGAGCGCTCCACCTGGGCCGCCCTGGAGGCGCACGGCGAGACGATGAACCCGCTCACCGCCACGTACCTCAACCGCCTGTCGGACCTGCTGTTCATCCTGGCCCGCATCGCCAACAAGGAGACCGGCGACGTGCTGTGGGTGCCGGGCGGCGAGCGCTGAGCGCGGGACCCGGGCACTCAGCGGGGCCGCCCCTGCGTGGCGCGCACCGCGCGGAACGCTCCGAGCAGTGCCTCGGCGGCCCCGACGCACATCAGCACCACGCCCGCCCTGGAGGGCGTGACCACCGGCAGGTCCACTCCCCCGGTGTACCGCCACAGCAGCAGGCCGGCGAGCGCCGTGAGGACGCCCGCGAGCAGGGTGCCGTGCGCCGTGTTCACCGGCCCACCCGGTCCCGCTCCGCGCCGGCGGCGTCCCGCACGCTCTCCTCACTGCCCTTGGGTGCCTTCTTGGGCCAGATCCAGTAGGCCAGCGCCACCAGGCCGTGGATGCCGGCCGCCCGCCAGGCGGTGAAGCGCCAGGCCTCCAGGGAGGTGGAGCGGCCCGGGTCGTCGACGTACCAGATGGCGAGCTGGAGCAGCGCGGTCGCCACGGCGGCGGCCACCAGCGTGCCGAGCCACACCGTGGTCTCGTGGCGGGCGCGCGCCAGGCCGTATCGCGGCGGCCGCACCAGGGGGCGGCCGTCGAAGCGGTGCGCCGCGTGCCCGTCGAGCCAGCGCACCGTGCGGTGGCCGTGGCCGACCGTGTAACCGATGTAGAGCGCGGCGAGCCCGTGGGTCCAGTTCGGCTCCGCGCCGTTCTTCAGGTCCCACGCGGTGGCGGCCAGCAGCACGAGCTCCAGAAGCGGCTCGCACAGCAGCAGCGCCATTCCGGTGCGCCGCATCCGCAGCAGGTACCGGAAGGCCAGTCCGGCCGCCAGCAGCACCCAGAACCCCACCTCGCAGGCGATGATCAAGGCGACGATCACGGTTCGCTCCTCTCGGTCACCCTTCCAGGCTTCCGTGCGGAGCGGCCCGGCGCGTCGTCGCCGCCGACGAACCCGCGGTACATCGAAAGTCGCAGTCACCGGTCCGGGTCGGCGGCCGCGGCGGCTCAGGCGGCCCGGTAGCGGGTGGCGAGCTCGGGGCTCTGCCCCTCGAAGGCGGCCAGTCCGGCCCGGAAGGCCGCGTCGAGCAGACCGGTGTCCTCCACGCCCGGGGCGCAGACGGTCTCTCCCAGGTCCAGGCCGCGCAGGCTCGCGGTGACGACGTCCTCGGCCGTCATCCGGGGCACCGCGCTCAGGTCCAGGCCCTGCCGCTCGTGGAACTCGGTGGCCACCACGCCGGGGCAGAGGACCTGCACGGTGATCCCGGTGCCCGCGAGTTCCGTGCCGAGCATCTGGGACATCGCGACGAGATACGCGAGGCTCCCGCCGTAGACCACCCGGTGCGGCAGCCGGCCCTGCGGCGCGGGGCCGCCGAAGGCGATCATGCCGGCCACGTTGACGACCGTGCCCGTGCCGCGTTCGCGCATCCCGGGGATCGCGGCGCGGGTGAGCAGCGTGGGGGCGAGGACCTTCACGTGGACGAGTTCCGTGGCCCTGTCGGCGGGGAGTTCGGCGAACGGCATGTAGTGGGCGACACCGGCGTTGTTCACGAGCATGGTGAGCGGCTCGGCCGCGGCGGTCCGGGCGACCGTGTCGATGCCCTCGGGGGTGGACAGGTCGGCGGCCACGGTCCTGACCGTGACCTCGGGGTGCGCGGCGGCGAACTCCTCCAGGCGTTCCCGCCGCCGCCCGACGAGCACCAGGTCGTGGCCGTCGGCGGCCAGCCGCTCGGCGTAGGCCCTGCCGATCCCGGAGGTGGCACCGGTGACGAGTGCGAGCTCGGTCATCGTCGTTCCTTTCGTCCTGCTTCCGTCCACGGGTCCGAGCCTGCGCGCCGGCCGCGCGGCCGGCCAGTCGTCCGGTGTTCCTGGGAACGGCGGTACCAGGAACACCGGATGCGGGGCGGGCACACTGGGGGCATGGCGACGACGGAGTTCGGGCGGGCGGTGCGCCGCTGGCGTGACCGGGTCCCGCCGGAAGCGGCCGGTCTCCCCGCCGGCGGTCTCCGGCGCGCCCCGGGTCTGCGGCGCGAGGAGCTGTCCCAGCTGTCCGGGATCTCGGTGGACTACATCACCCGCCTCGAACAGGGGCGTGCCACACACCCGTCGGAGCAGGTCGTGGAGGCGCTCGCCCGGGCGCTGCGGCTGTCGGACGCCGAGCGGTCACACCTGTTCCGGCTGGGCGGTCTGCGCTCGCCGGGTCCGGAGTGTGTGCCCACCCGGCTCACGCCGGGCGTGCAGCGGGTGCTGGACCGGCTGACCGGCACTCCCGTCGCCGTCCACGACGCCACCTGGACGCTGCTGGTGGCCAACCCGCCCTACGCGGCCCTCATGGGCGACCCGTCCGGATGGCACGGCCACCGGCGCAACGGCGTGTGGCGCGCCTTCCTCGGCCACGGCGAGCGGGTGCGGCACACCGCGGGGTCCCGGGAGGCGCTGCGGCGCGCGCTGGTCGCCGACCTGCGTGCGGCCACCGCGCGCTATCCGGACGACCGGCGGCTCGGGCGGCTGGTCGCCGACCTGCGCCGGGACAGCGACCGGTTCGCCGAGCTGTGGGACTCCGGGATCACCGGCCGCCACGAGTCGGCCCGCAAGACGATCGACCATCCGCGGGCGGGCGCGGTCACCCTCGACTGCGACATCCTCACCCTGGAGGGCAGCGACCTGCACATCATGGTCTACACGGCGGAGCCCGGCACCGAGGACGCCGAGCGTCTCGCGCTGATCACCACGCTCGGCATCCAGGCCCCCGCCGGCTGAGGCGCACCGGGACCCGAGGGGCGGTGCCCCAGCGGCCGACGCGCTCCCGCGCCCCGTCGGACTGCCGAGGCGGGTCGGCTTAGATGGGGGGCATGGCCCTACGACAGCTCCGTCCGCCCCGTTTCGACGTGTCGGTGGCGCTCGCCGGGCTTCTGGGCGGACTGCTGCTGTGGGGCTTCGGGCTGGGGGTGCGGCCGGGCGACGACCCGCTCGTGCTGGTCGACGGCCGGTCGGCGCTCCTGGTGCCGCTCGCGGTGATGGCGTGCTGCGAACTGCTGCGCCGCAGTGCCCCGCGCACCGCGGTGCTGGCCGGCACCGTGGCGCTGGCCGCGGACACGGTGACCCGGGGCAGCATCGCCACCATCGTGATGTACACCGACCTGGTGTACGCCGCCGTCGTCTACGGCACGCCCGCCACCGCACGCCGGCTGCCGTGGATCACCGGCGTCGTGACCATCGCGGCGACGCTGGTGCCGTACGCCGTGTGGCGGGTGCCCGAGGCCCTGCTGCTGGGGCTGGTGGCGGGCGCGTTGACGTTCGCGCCCGCGTCGACCGGCCTCATCGTGCGCAACCACCGTGACGCCGCCGACGCGGCCCGGCTGCGGGCCGAACAGACCGCGCTGCTGGCGGAGATGGACCGGGTCCAGGCGGTGACCGCGGAACGCGCCCGGATGGCCCGCGAGTTGCACGACATGGTCGCCAACCACCTCTCCGCGATCGCCATCCACTCCACCGCCGCCCTCTCCCTGGACGACCCCGGCACCTCGCGGGAGGCGCTGACGGTGATCCGGCGGAACAGCGTGCAGGGACTGGCCGAGATGCGACGGCTCATCGGGATCCTGCGCGACGGCGCCGACGACCGGGAGCCGTCCGCGACCCCCACCCTCGACGGTCTGGGCGCCCTGGTGGCGGGCGCCCGCGCCAACGGACTCGACGTCACCCTGGACACCGAGCACGGCGCCGTGCCCGCACCGGTCGAGCTGGCCGCGTACAGGATCGTGCAGGAGTCGCTGACCAACGCCCTGAAGCACGCCTCGGCCGGTCCGGTCACCGTGTGCCTGCGGCGCCCGGCCGACGCCCTGGAGATCCGGGTGACCAGTGTCCACGGCGACCGGGACACCCCGCGCGCGCCGGGGTCGGGGGCCGGACTGGTCGGCATGCGGGAGCGGGCCGCCCTGCTGGACGGCACGTTCGAGGCCGGGCCGGAGAGCGGCCCGGACGGCACCCTGTGGGTGGTACGTGCCACCCTTCCCGTCACCGACGTCGAACAAGGAGAAGCCTGATGATCCGCGTCCTGGTCGCCGAGGACCAGTCCGCCGTGCGTGCGGGACTGGTCCTGATCCTGCGCAGCGCGCCGGACATCGAGGTGGTGGCGGAGGCGGCGGACGGCGAGCGGGCGGTCGAACTCGCGCGTGAACTGCGGCCCGACCTGGTGCTGATGGACGTGCAGATGCCGCGTCTCGACGGGGTGTCGGCGACCCGGATGGTGGTCGCGGAGGACCTCGCGGACGTGCTGGTGCTGACCACGTTCGACCTCGACGAGTACGTGTTCGGGGCGCTGCGGGCCGGCGCGGCCGGGTTCCTCCTGAAGAACACGGAGGCGAAGGACCTGATCGAGGCGGTGCGTACGGTGGCCGCCGGTGAGGGGATCGTCGCCCCGGCCGTGACCCGGCGGCTGATCGCCGAGTTCGCGGCGAAGCCGGCCCGGCCGGTGACGGCAGACCCGTCGGTGCTGGACGCGCTCACCCGGCGCGAGCGGGAGGTGCTGGCCTGCCTCGGGGAGGGGCTGTCCAACGCCGCCGTCGCCCGGCGCCTGGACATGGCCGAGGCCACGGTGAAGACGCACGTCAGCCGCCTGCTGGGCAAGCTGGAGCTGCGCAGCCGGGTGCAAGCGGCGGTTCTGGCCCAGGAGTTGGGGCTGTGAAGGTTTAATTCACGAACAACCGCGCACAGTGGTCCAGACCTATTGACCCGTGGTCCAGACCTTTCTATTCTCGCCGCACCGTGGGCACGAAGGCTCAGTCGTGCCCCCATCCCCCAGAAGGAGGCGCGGCATGCGCTTCAGACACAGAGTCGCGGCAGGGATCGCGACCCTCGTGCTCCCCTTCGCCGGCCTCGTAGGCCTCGCGAGCAACGCCCAGGCGGCGACGTCCGCGACCGCGACCTACGTCAAGACCCAGGACTGGGGCTCCGGCTTCGAGGGCAAGTGGACCGTCAAGAACACCGGCACCACCAGCCTCAGCTCCTGGACCGTCGAGTGGGACTTCCCCTCCGGCACCTCGGTCACCTCCGCCTGGGACGCCGACGTCACCTCCTCCGGCACCCACTGGACCGCCAAGAACAAGTCCTGGAACGGCACGCTCGCCCCCGGTGCCTCCATCAGCTTCGGCTTCAACGGCAGCGGCTCCGGCTCCCCCGCCAACTGCAAGCTCAACGGCGGCAGTTGTGACGGCGGCACCACCAACCCCGGCGACAACCCGCCGAGCGCCCCCGGCACTCCCACCGCCTCGAACGTCACCGACACCTCGGTGCGCCTGTCCTGGTCCGCGGCCACCGACGACAAGGGCGTCAAGAACTACGACGTGCTGCGCGACGGCTCCCGCGTCGCCACCGTGACCGGCACCTCGTACACGGACAGCGGCCTGGCCAAGGGCACGGACTACTCCTACACCGTGCAGGCCCGGGACACCGCCGACCAGACCGGCCCGGTCAGCGGCGCGGTGCGGGTCCGCACCACCGGCAGCACCGAGGAGCCGCCGCCCACCGGCGACAAGGTCAAGCTCGGCTACTTCACCGAGTGGGGCGTCTACGGCCGCAACTACCACGTCAAGAACCTGGTGACCTCGGGCACCGCCTCGAAGATCACGCACATCAACTACGCCTTCGGCAACGTGAAGAACGGGCAGTGCACCGTCGACGACACGTACGCCGCCTACGACAAGGCCTACACCGCCGACCAGTCGGTCAGCGGCCAGGCCGACACCTGGGACCAGCCGCTGCGCGGCAACTTCAACCAGCTGCGCCAGCTGAAGGCCAAGTACCCGCACATCAAGGTGCTGTACTCCTTCGGCGGCTGGACCTACTCCGGCGGCTTCGGCCAGGCGGCGCAGAACCCCGCCGCGTTCGCCCGGTCCTGCAAGCAGGTCGTGGAGGACCCGCGCTGGGCCGACGTCTTCGACGGCATCGACATCGACTGGGAGTACCCCAACGCCTGCGGTCTGACCTGTGACAGCTCCGGCCCGGCGGCGTTCAAGAACCTCTCCCAGGCGCTGCGCAACGAGTTCGGCCAGAACTACCTGGTCACCGCGGCCATCACCGCCGACGGCTCCAACGGCGGCAAGATCGACGCGGCCGACTACGGTGGCGCCGCCCAGTACCTCGACTGGTACAACGTGATGACCTACGACTACTTCGGCGCCTTCAACGCGCAGGGTCCGACGGCCCCGCACTCGCCGCTCACGTCGTACGCGGGCATCCCGCAGGCCGGCTTCAACTCGGCCGACGCCATCGCCAAGCTGAAGGCCAAGGGCGTCCCGTCCAAGAAGCTGCTGCTCGGCATCGGCTTCTACGGCCGCGGCTGGACCGGCGTCACCCAGTCCGCCCCCGGCGGCACCGCGACGGGCGCCGCGCCCGGCACGTACGAGGCGGGCATCGAGGACTACAAGGTCCTCAAGAACAGCTGCCCGGCCACCGGCACGATCGCCGGCACCGCGTACGCGCACTGCGGCACCAACTGGTGGTCCTACGACACCCCCGCCACCATCAACTCCAAGATGGCGTGGGCCAAGGCCCAGGGCCTCGGCGGCGCCTTCTACTGGGAGTTCAGCGGCGACACCAGCAACGGTGAGCTGGCGAGCGCCGTCGACGCCGGACTGAGGTAACCCCTCCCCGCCCCGGCAACGCGGATCGCCCCTCCTCCCGGCCGGGAGGAGGGGCGATGTGCTGCACGGACGTCAGCAGATCAGGCGACGTTCACCCGCTGGCCGGGAGGCGCCGCCTCCAGCCAGGCGAGGAAACCGGTCAGCGCGTCCTCGCTCATCGCCAGCTCCAGCCGCGTCCCCCGGTGCAGACAGGCCAGGATCACGGCGTCCGACAGCAGCGCCAGCTCCTCCTCGCCCTCGGGGAGGCGGCGGCCGGCCACCTCGATCGCGGAGCGCTCCAGGACACGGCGGGGACGGGGGGCGTAGGAGAAGACCCGGAACCACTCGACCCGGTCACCGTTGTAGCGGGCCACCCCGTACGCCCAGCCCTTGCCGCCGGCGTCCCCCTTCTCGGGGGCGTCCCAGCGCAGGCTGCAGTCGAAGGTGCCGCCGGACCGCTGGATGAGGCGGCGCCGCAGGCCGAAGACGAAGAGCCCCACCACCACGAGGGCCACGACGATTCCGCACACAGTCAGAGCGAGGACCATCGACACCGACCTCCTCGTCTCCTAGGTAACGGAACGGAAAAATCATCCAGATCTGCCTCAGCCGCGACCGGCTCCGGATCGCTCCGGTGCCGGCCGCGGCTGAGTGACGTCATCTCACCGCGCCGGGATCAGCGCCCCGCCGTCGCCGCCCGCAGACGGACGTCCGCGGCGCGCTGGGCCTCGGCGTCGTCCTCCGCCTTCGCGCGGGCGAGCTCCTGCTCCGCGCGCTGGACGTCGATCTCGTCCGACAGCTCGGCGATCTCGGCCAGCAGGGACAGCTTGTTGTCTGCGAACGAGATGAATCCGCCGTGCACCGCGGCGACGACCGTGCCGCCCTCGGGCGTGCGGATGGTCACCGGGCCCGACTCCAGCACACCGAGCAGCGGCTGGTGACCGGGCATGACGCCGATGTCGCCGGACGTGGTGCGCGCGACGACCAGGGTGGCCTCGCCGGACCAGACCTCTCGGTCGGCCGCGACCAGCGCGACGTGCAGCTCAGCAGCCAAGGTGGCTCCTCGGGTCACCACCCGGCGGTTGTGCCGGGTGTTGGTTACAAGTCTAGTGGGCGTGACAGAGGGGGCGGGACGTGCCCGCCCCCTCAAGGGTGAGCCGTTCGGCTCACGTCAGAGCGCGGGGGTCAGGAGACGCCCAGCTCCTTCGCGTTCTTCTTCAGGTCCTCGATGCCACCGCACATGAAGAACGCCTGCTCCGGGAAGTGGTCGTACTCGCCGTCGCAGATCGCGTTGAAGGCCGCGATCGACTCGTCCAGCGGGACGTCCGACCCGTCGACGCCGGTGAACTGCTTGGCGACGTGGGTGTTCTGGGACAGGAAGCGCTCCACGCGACGGGCACGGTGGACGACGAGCTTGTCCTCCTCGCCGAGCTCGTCGATACCGAGGATCGCGATGATGTCCTGCAGGTCCTTGTACTTCTGCAGGATGTTCTTCACGCGCATCGCGGCGTTGTAGTGGTCCGCCGCGATGTACCGCGGGTCGAGGATGCGGGACGTCGAGTCCAGCGGGTCCACGGCCGGGTAGATGCCCTTCTCGGAGATCGGACGGGAGAGAACCGTCGTCGCGTCGAGGTGGGCGAAGGTGGTGGCCGGGGCCGGGTCGGTCAGGTCGTCCGCGGGGACGTAGATCGCCTGCATCGAGGTGATCGAGTGACCACGGGTCGAGGTGATGCGCTCCTGGAGGAGACCCATCTCGTCGGCCAGGTTCGGCTGGTAACCCACCGCGGAGGGCATACGGCCGAGCAGGGTCGACACCTCGGAACCGGCCTGGGTGAAGCGGAAGATGTTGTCGATGAAGAACAGCACGTCCTGCTTCTGCACATCGCGGAAGTACTCCGCCATGGTCAGGCCGGCGAGGGCCACGCGCAGACGGGTGCCCGGGGGCTCGTCCATCTGGCCGAAGACCAGCGCCGTCTTGTCGATGACGCCGGACTCGCTCATCTCGTCGATGAGGTCGTTGCCCTCACGGGTGCGCTCACCGACACCGGCGAACACCGACACACCGTCGTGGTTGTTGGCGACGCGGTAGATCATCTCCTGGATGAGCACCGTCTTGCCGACGCCGGCACCGCCGAACAGGCCGATCTTTCCACCCTTGACGTACGGGGTGAGGAGGTCGATGACCTTGACGCCGGTCTCGAACATCTCGGTCTTCGACTCGAGCTCGTCGAAGTTCGGCGCCTTGCGGTGGATCGGCCAGCGCTCGCCCGTGTACTCCTCGTCGGAGTTCAGCACCTCACCGAGGGTGTTGAACACCTTGCCCGTGGTGAAGTCACCGACCGGCACCGAGATGGAGGAGCCGGTGTCGGTCACCGGGGCCTGGCGGACCAGACCGTCGGTGGGCTGCATGGAGATGGTGCGGACCAGGCCGTCACCCAGGTGCTGGGCGACCTCCAGGGTCAGCGTCTTGAGCTGGCCCTCGTTCGCCGGGTCGGCGACCTCGACGTGCAGGGCGTTGTAGATCTCCGGCATGGCGTCGACGGGGAACTCCACGTCGACGACCGGGCCGATGACCCGGGCGACGCGGCCCGTAGCCGTCGCGGTCTCAACAGTGGTGGTCATTAGTTGTCACTCCCCGCGGTCGCGTCGGCCAGGGCACTGGCGCCACCGACGATCTCGCTGATTTCCTGGGTGATTTCGGCCTGGCGGGCCGCGTTGGCAAGACGGGAGAGCGTGTTGATCAGCTCGCCCGCGTTGTCGGTGGCCGACTTCATCGCGCGCCGCGTGGCGGCGTGCTTCGAAGCGGCCGACTGGAGCAGCGCGTTGTAGATGCGGCTCTCCACGTACCGCGGCAGCAGCGCGTCGAGGACGTCTTCCGCCGAGGGCTCGAAGTCGTACAGCGGCAGGATCTCGCCCTTGGCGGCGTCGTCCTGGGCCACTTCCTCGAGGCGCAGCGGCAGCAGCCGGGAGCCGATCGCCGTCTGCGTCATCATCGACACGAACTCGGTGTAGACGATGTGGAGTTCGTCCACGCCGCCGTCCGCGGTCTCCGTCTGCAGCGCCTCGATCAGCGGAGCCGCGACCTTCTTGGCGTCCGCGTACGAGGGCTCGTCGGTGAAGCCGGTGAACGTCTCCGCGATCTTGCGCTCACGGAAGTTGTAGTGGGCCACACCGCGCCGGCCGACGATGTACGTGTCGACCTGCTTGCCCTCGCGCTCCAGGCGCTCGGTCAGCTGCTCCGCCGACTTGATGGCGTTGGCGTTGAAGGCGCCGGCCAGGCCGCGGTCGCTCGTGAGGAGCAGGACCGCGGCACGGGTCGGGTTCTCCGCCTCCGTGGTGAGCGGGTGCTTGGTGTTCGACCCGGTTCCGACCGCCGTGACCGCGCGGGTGAGTTCCTGCGCGTACGGCGTGGAGGCCGCCACCTTGCGCTGCGCCTTGACGACGCGCGAGGCGGCGATCATCTCCATCGCCTTGGTGATCTTCTTGGTCGCGGTGACGGATCGGATGCGACGCTTGTAGACCCGGAGCTGAGCTCCCATGAGTCAGGTCCCTTCCTTACGTCACTTGGCGGCGGACGGGGCGTCCTCGCCGAGCAGCTTGCCGTCGCTCGTCTCGAACTGCTTCTTGAACTCGGCGATCGCGTCGGCCACGGCCTGCAGGGTGTCGTCCGACATCTTGCCGCCCTCGCGGATGGAGGTCATGAGGCCCTGCTCCTTGCGGTGCAGGTACTCCAGGAGCTCCTTCTCGAACCGACGGACGTCGGCGACCGGCACCTCGTCCATCTTGCCGGTGGTGCCGGCCCAGACGGAGACGACCTGGTCCTCGGTCGACATCGGCTGGTACTGGTCCTGCTTCAGCAGCTCGACCATGCGCTGACCGCGCTCCAGCTGCGCCTTCGACGCGGCGTCCAGGTCGGAACCGAAGGCGGCGAACGCCTCCAGCTCACGGAACTGGGCGAGGTCCACGCGCAGACGGCCGGAGACCTGCTTCATCGCCTTGTGCTGCGCGGAACCACCGACTCGGGAGACGGAGATACCGACGTTCAGCGCGGGACGCTGACCGGCGTTGAACAGGTCCGACTCCAGGAAGCACTGGCCGTCGGTGATGGAGATGACGTTGGTCGGGATGAACGCCGAGACGTCGTTGGCCTTGGTCTCGACGATCGGCAGACCGGTCATCGAACCGGCGCCCATCTCGTCGGAGAGCTTCGCGCAGCGCTCCAGCAGACGGGAGTGCAGGTAGAAGACGTCACCCGGGTAGGCCTCGCGGCCCGGCGGGCGGCGCAGCAGCAGCGACACGGCGCGGTAGGCGTCGGCCTGCTTCGACAGGTCGTCGAAGATGATCAGGACGTGCTTGCCGTCGTACATCCACTGCTGGCCGATGGCCGAGCCGGTGTACGGCGCCAGGTACTTGAAGCCGGCCGGGTCGGACGCCGGGGCGGCGACGATGGTCGTGTACTCCAGCGCGCCGTTCTCCTCCAGCGCGCGGCGGACCGACGCGATGGTGGAGCCCTTCTGGCCGATGGCGACGTAGATGCAGCGGACCTGCTTCTTCGGGTCGCCGGAGCGCCAGTTGTCCCGCTGGTTGATGATCGTGTCGACGGCCAGCGCGGTCTTGCCGGTCTGACGGTCGCCGATGATCAGCTGACGCTGACCACGGCCGATCGGGGTCATGGCGTCGACGGCCTTGTAGCCCGTCTCCATCGGCTCGTGCACCGACTTGCGCTGCATGACCGTGGGGGCCTGCAGTTCGAGGGCGCGGCGGCCCTCGGTCTCGATCTCGCCGAGGCCGTCGATCGGGTTGCCGAGCGGGTCGACCACGCGGCCGAGGTAGCCCTCGCCGACGGCGACGGACAGCACCTCGCCGGTGCGGGTGACCGGCTGGCCCTCCTCGATGCCGCTGAACTCACCGAGGACGATGGCACCGATCTCGCGCTCCTCGAGGTTGAGGGCGAGGCCGAGGGTGCCGTCCTCGAACTTCAGCAGCTCGTTGGCCATGGCCGAGGGCAGGCCCTCGACCTTCGCGATGCCGTCACCGGCCAGGGTGACCGTACCGACCTCCTCGCGCGAGGCCGCGTCCGGCTTGTACGACTGGACGAAGTTCTCCAGCGCGTCCCGGATCTCCTCCGGCCGGATCGTGAGCTCCGCCATCTGAGTTCCCTGCTCTCCTTGTTGGGCCCGAAGTTTCACTTGGGGGGTATGGGGACTCCCCCCAATATGAGGTGAATCCTCTTCACGGCCCAACCAGGGCCGTAAGTGCGTACTGCTTACTGCTTACTGCTTATGAAGAATGTGATGCCTAGCTCGCCAGCCGGCGGCTCGCGTCCTCGAGCCGGTCCGCCAGGGAGCCGTTGATGACCTCGTCACCGACCTGCACCCGGATCCCGCCGACGACCGCGGGGTCGACGTCGAGGTTGAGGTGCATCCGCCGGCCGTAGAGCTTCGCGAGGGCGTCGCCCAGGCGCTGCTTCTGGCCGTCGCTCAGCGGTACCGCGGAGGTGACGACGGCCACCATGCGGTCCCGGCGGTCGGCGGCGAGCTTGGACAGGGACTCCAGTCCCGTCTCCAGGCTACGTCCACGCGGCGCGGTCACCAGTCGCGTCACCAGACGCTCGGTGGCCGCGTTCGCCCTGCCGCCGAGCAGGCTGCGCAGCAGCTCGCTCTTGGAGGAGGCGGGCGCACTGCGGTTGGTGAGCGCGGCACGCAGCTCGGTGCTGGAGGAGACGATCCGGCCGAACCGGAACAGCTCGTCCTCGACGTCGTCGAGCGCACCGGCCTTCTGGGCGGCGGTGAGGTCGGCGGTGTTCGCCAGCTCCTCCAGGGCGTCCACCAGGTCGCGGGACTGCGACCAGCGGGAGCGCACCATGCCGGCCACCAGGTCGGCGGCCGGACCGCTGACCTGCGAGCCGAGGAGGCGCCGGGCCAGGTCGGCCTTGGCGTCACCGGCCTGCGCCGGGTCGGTGAGGACCCGACGCAGCGACACCTCGCGGTGGAGCAGCGCGGTGACGGCGGCCAGCTCACCGGCGAGCGAGCCGGCGTCCGTGGACGTGGAGTCCGTCAGCGCGTCGAGACGCTCGCGTGCGGCTGCCAGGGCGTCGCGGCTCGCTCCGTTCATCGTGCGGCCTCGGCCTTCTGGTCGAGCTCGTCGAGGAAGCGGTCGATCACGCGGCTCTGCCGGGCGTGGTCCTCGAGGGACTCGCCGACGAGCTTGCCGGCCAGTTCGGTGGCGAGCTTGCCGACGTCCTGGCGCAGCGCGGACGCGGCGGCCTTGCGGTCGGCCTCGATCTGGGCGTGACCGGCGGCGACGATCTCCTCGCGCTGCCGCTGGCCTTCCGCGCGCATCTCGGCGATGAGCGTGGCGCCCTGCTCCTGCGCCTCCTGGCGCAGACGCGCGGCCTCGTGCCGGGCCTCGGCGAGCTGGGCCTTGTACTGCTCGAGGACGCTCTGGGCCTCGGTCTGCGCGGCCTCAGCCTTCTCGATACCGCCCTCGATGGCCTCGCGCCGCTCTTCCAGAACCTTGTTGATGTTCGGGAGGAGCTTCCAGGCGAGGAAGCCGAAGACGATGACGAAGGCGATCAGGCCGATGACGAGCTCGGGGATCGGCGGGACGAGGGGATTCTCCATCTCCTCGGCCGCGATCGTGAGCATCGGGCTCATGGGTTTGCCTTTCGTCTAGTCGGCGGGAAGTTGATCCGCGATTACTTGCCGTAGACGAACGGCATGACCAGACCGATCAGGGCGAGCGCCTCACAGAACGCGAAGCCCAGGATCTGGTTGGCGCGGATCAGGCCGGCTGCCTCGGGCTGGCGGGCGAGGGCCTGGGTGCCGTTACCGAAGATGATGCCGACGCCGACGCCGGGGCCGATGGCAGCGAGGCCGTAACCGATGGAGCCGAGCGAGCCGGAAACAGCGGCAAGGGTCTGGGACATGCCAGTTCTTCCTTTTCTTTACGGACCGGTGGGGGTTGGCCACCGGACGATCAGGGGGTGGTGGTGCGGGGGTGCGCTCAGTGGTGCTCGGCGAGCGCGCCCTGGATGTACGTGCACGTGAGGAGCACGAAGACGTACGCCTGAAGGGCCTGGATGAAAAGTTCGAAGGCCGTCATCACGATCGTCATGATGAAGCTGACGCCCGCGTAGGCGATGCCGACGCCGTTCAGCAGGTACCAGCTGGCGATCGTGAAGAGCAGCAGCAGGGTGTGGCCCGCGAACATGTTCGCGAAGAGACGCACGGCGTGCGTGAAGGGCCGCACCAGCAGGTTCGAGAAGAACTCGATGAGCATGGCCAGCGGCAGCACCGGGCCGAGCGACTTGTCGTAACCCGTGACGTTCTTGAAGAAGCCGACGAAGCCGTGCCGCTTGAACGTCAGCGAGACCCACAGGATGTACACGACGGCCGCGAGTACCGCCGGGTAGGCGATGATCGAGGTGACCGGGAACTGGGCGACCGGGATGATCGACCAGAGGTTCATCATCCAGATGAAGAAGAAGAGGGAGACGATCAGCGGAACGTACTTCTCTCCCTCCTTCTTGCCGATGGTCTCGTACACGACGCCGCGCCGGATGAAGTCGTATCCGGCCTCGGCGACCATCTGGAGCTTGCCCGGGACGACCTTCGGCTTACGGAAGGCGGCCCAGAAGAAGCCGATGATGACGAGCGAGCCGAGCAGGGCCAGCAGCATCGGCTTGTTGAAGTACAGGTTGCTGTCCGCGTCGCCCCAGAGGGGCTCGAACAGGAACGAGTGCAGGCCGGGAGCCGGGAAGCCACAGCCGTCGAAGATGTGGCAGTCGGTCTCGAAGGCGAGCACCTGCGTCGGGTCAGCACTCACCGCGGGCTCCTTCAGCGTGGCGCATAGGTACGGCAACCTCGTTGTGTCGGCGCGGCGCTGAGCCGCGGTTCGGCACGGGACTGGTGTTACGGATGTGGGGGCGGCTGGGGGGCATCTCGCCTCGCGATTGAGCAGGCGTCAGCAGGGATGCCCGCGCCCGCGATGCCGCAGTTGGCACCGGACGATAGCAGGGTCTTGCCGGCCTCTTTATCCCGCCCCTACCCGTCACGACGAGTGCCCCGATTTTTCGGACTTCGTGTCCGTCGTCGACTCGGGTTCGACGTAGAGAATCTTGGACTTCATGTGGGCCCGCGTCTGCGCCGCGATCCATGCCAGCGTGACGGCGACCAAGGTGATCGCGAAGGCCCGGGGGTTGAACAGCGTCGTGTTCTTGAAGACGGCGAGGAAGACGAACAGCAGCAGGATCTGTGCCGCGTAGAGCATCAGGCCCATCGCCTGGAAAAGATGCGGAAGCGATTTGGCGGTGCGCTGCAGGACGTAGAGACCGATCCCCATGAAGAGCATCGCCACCACGGTCGCGACGACGGCTCCGACCGCCCCCTTGCCGCCGGCCACCACAGCACTGATGACGGCGGCGACAGCACCGACGGCAGCCGTGGGCACGGCGGCCTGGGCCAGGATCCGGACGTCATTGGACGGCATGGCGGCAACTCCGCAATTCACAGGGGGCAGTGTGTCGTCATGGACGAGCGTAAACCCCCGGGCCGGGTGCGAATTCACCGCACCGGTGAGCCGTCACCGGGCGGCTCGTCGGCTCTCTTCGGGGTTCTCGTGAACGGTATCACAAACTATTTGATGCAGTCTTTACCTGAAAGGTGTGCGTAGAGTCACACATGAGGGGCAACTCGCGCGTCTGAGCGCGACAGGCGACCGTATGTCTGATATTGGGGCGGTTGGTGACCCCAACGCCGCCCCATCGAAGCACCACGACTTGGCAATGCTCTAGTCGAATTCTTACTTTGCCCGTGATCGGTCGGCCAGGCGTGCGCGGGGTCCCACGGCACTCGCGCCGTTGACACCGGCGACACCGGCCGCCACCGGTGTACGGGCCTCGGAGGCCTCCTCCGGGCCCTGGACCGGCTCCCCGCCCGGCTCCTGGGCGTCCTCGCGCCCCTCGGTCCCGGCCGTCCTCCCGCGCCGGTAGCGCGGCGGCACGAAGGCCTCGGCCCAGTGCGGGGCACGCGGCGTGAAGCGGGGCAGCAGAAGCAGCACCAGCCCGAGGGTGGAGAGGATCACCACACTCAGCACGATCCACATCGACGCCGAGTTCACCGAGTAGGTCAGCGCGCCGAAGGCGATCAGCGCCGACCAGAAGTACATGATCAGCACCGCCCGGCTGTGCGAGTGGCCGATCTCCAGCAGCCGGTGGTGCAGGTGCCCGCGGTCCGCCGCGAACGGCGACTGACCGCGCCAGGTACGCCGGACGATCGCCAGGATCAGGTCGGCGGCCGGCACCGCGATGATGGTCAGCGGCAGCAGCAGCGGGATGTAGACCGGCACCGTCTGGTGCACGGCCTCCTTCTCCGAGCCGGCGAACAGCTTCAGCGCGTCCGGGTCCACCTGGCCCGTCACGGAGATCGCGCCGGCCGCCAGCACCAGGCCGATCAGCATCGAGCCGGAGTCACCCATGAAGATCCGCGCCGGGTGCATGTTGTGCGGCAGGAAGCCCAGGCACATGCCCATCAGGATCGCCGCGAACAGCGTCGCCGGGGCGGCCGCCTCGATGCCGTACGAGTACCAGATGCGGTAGGCGTACAGGAAGAACGCGGCCGCCGCGATGCACACCATGCCGGCGGCGAGACCGTCCAGGCCGTCCACGAAGTTGACCGCGTTGATGGTGATGACGACCAGGGCGACGGTGAGGAGCGTGCCCTGCCACTGGGTGAGCGCGACCGAGCCGACGCCCGGGATCGGCAGCCACAGGATCGTCAGACCCTGCATGACCATCACGCCGGCGGCGATCATCTGCCCGCCGAGTTTGATCAGGGCGTCGATCTCGAACTTGTCGTCCAGTACACCGATCAGCCAGATCAGCGCGGCCCCGGAGAGCAGCGCGCGCGGCTCGTTGGAGTTCTCGAAGAGCTGGTCGAGGTTGGTGAGGTGGTCGGCGACCAGCAGGCCCGCGCACAGGCCGAAGAACATCGCGATCCCGCCGAGCCGCGGAGTGGGCTCCCGGTGCACGTCACGTGCCCGGATCTCCGGCATCGCCCCCGCCACGATCGCGAACTTCCGCACCGGTCCGGTCAGGAGGTACGTCACCGCGGCCGTGATGCAGAGCGTCAGCAGGTATTCACGCACGGGCTTCCCCACAGATCTCGCTGGCCTTCACAGCCCCACACCCTAGCGAGGGGCGCATAAGAGTGGAGACTTCCGGGTACCGACGATGGTTGCACGGACAGCCGTGCCGGGGCCGCTCCCCCGTCCGGCCCGCTCAGCGGGGTACGGCGGGAAGGCCGCCGCCAGCTCCCGCACGTCCTCCCGGGCCCGCGCCGGATCCGTACCGCCGCGCAGCACGCTCGCCAGCAGTCCGGCGACCAGCGTCATCTCCCGGGCGCCCATGCCCTGTGTGGTGACCGCGGCCGTGCCCAGACGCAGCCCGCGGTCGTCGTCGTGCGGCAGGGCGCAGCAGTCCAGGACCAGACCCGCCGCCGCCAGCTGGCCCCGCGCGGCGCGTCCGTCGACGCCGAGGGGGGCGGGGTCGGCGGTGATCAGGTGGGTGTCGGTGCCGCCGGTGGTGACCGCCAGCCCCTCGGCGGCGAGCGCGGCGGCCAGCGCCCGCGCGTTCGTCACCACCTGGTGGGCGTACGCGGCGAACGCCGGGGTCGCCGCCTCGCCGAAGGCGACCGCCTTGGCGGCGATGGTGTTCATCTGCGCGCCGCCCTGGGTGAAGGGGAACACCGCCCGGTCCACGCGCTCGGCCAGGTCCTCGCCGCAGAGGATCATCCCACCGCGCGGCCCCCGCAGCACCTTGTGCGTGGTCGCGCACACGATGTCCGCGTACGGCACCGGGCTGGGGGCCGCTCCCCCGGCGATCAGCCCCATGGGGTGCGCCGCGTCCGCGATCAGGTACGCGCCCACGTCGTCGGCGACCTCTCGGAAGAACGCGTAGTCGATGTGACGGGGGTAGGCGATGGAGCCGCACACGATCGCCTTGGGGCGGTGGGCGCGGGCGAGGGCGCGCACCTGCTCGTGGTCGATCAGGCCGCTCTCCGCGTCCACCCCGTAGCCGACGAAGTCGAACCAGCGGCCGGAGAAGTTGACCGGAGAGCCGTGGGTGAGGTGACCGCCGTAGGGCAGGCCGAGGGCGAGGACGGTGTCGCCGGGGCGCAGCAGGGCGGCATAGGCGGCGAGCACGGCGGAGGAGCCGGAGTGCGCCTGCACGTTGGCGTGGGCGGCGCCGAACAGCGCCTTGGCGCGGTCCACGGCGAGGCGCTCGGCGACGTCGACGATCTCGCAGCCGCCGTGGTGACGGTTGCCCGGGTAGCCCTCGGCGTACTTGTTGGCCAGCGGCGAGCCGAGGGCGGCCAGCACGGCCGGTGACATGAAGTTCTCGGCGGCGATCAGCTGCAGCGAGGCCGCCTGCCGTTCGCGCTCGCCGAGCAGCACCTCGGCGAGCTCGGGGTCCTGCCGGCGCAGGACATCGGCCTCGAGCGCATGGGTGACCGTCATCGTGGGCTCCCGGACGTCGGCACTGACGTACGACCAATGTAGGCCCGCCCGTCCCGGTGTGCCCGAGTTCTTGCACCCTCGTCCGGGAGGGGGCCCGTCGCTTCGTCCGGAAGGCGGCAGGCCGCTCAGGTCCGCGCCGGCACTCCGGTCAGCGCCGTCACCACCGGGTCCAGCGCCTGGTGTATCTCGTCGCCGATGGAGCGGAAGAAGGACAGCGGGGCGCCGTACGGGTCGTGGACCTCGTCCGCCTCGGCGGTGGGCGCCAGGAGCCAGCCGCGCAGGGCGGCGGCGGCACGGACCAGGGCGCGGGCGCGCATGACCAGCCCGTCCTCCAGGGGCGGCAGGGTCGCCGGGTCGATCGCGTCGACCAGGCGGGTGAACTCCTTCAGCGTGAAGGTGCGCAGCCCCGCCGAGTGGCCCATGGAGATGACCTGGGCGCGGTGGTCGCGGGTCGCGGTCAGCACGAGATCGGCGCGGATGACGTGCTCGTCGAGCAGTTCCCGGCCCGTGAAGCCGGAGGCGTCCGCGCCGTACTCCCCCAGCACCGTCTCCGCGTGTGCCTCCATCGGCGCGCCCTCGTGCCCCCAGGTGCCGGCGCTCTCGACGATCAGCCCGCCGCCCAGGACGCCGAGGCGCTGGTGCACGAAATGCCGGGTCAGCCGCTCCGTGATGGGCGAGCGGCACACGTTTCCGGTGCTGACGTGGAGGATGCGGAAGCTGTCGCGCGGAAACCCGAAGGTCGTCGTCACCTCCGCGTCGGATTCCCCGTTGCCTATGCCACGCCCCGCCTCAGGGGCCGTCAATTCGCCACCTCGAGGTCGGGTACCACCTTGCGCAGTTCGTCGGGCGAGAGGGCGCCCTCGCGCAGCAGCACCGGCACCGGCCGGGTGACGTCGACGATGGACGACGGCACGTTGCCCGGGGTGGGCCCGCCGTCCAGGTAGACGGAGACCGAGTCGCCGAGCATCTCCTGCGCGGCGTCGCAGTTCTCCGGCGCCGGGTGGCCGGTGAGGTTGGCGGAGGAGACGGCCATCGGGCCGACCTCGGTGAGCAGTTCGATGGCCACGGGGTGCAGCGGCATGCGCACGGCGACGGTGCCGCGGGTGTCGCCGAGGTCCCACTGGAGCGACGGCTGGTGGCGGGCGACCAGCGTCAGCGCGCCCGGCCAGAACGCGTCGACCAGTTCCCAGGCCATCTCCGAGAAGTCGGTGACCAGGCCGTGCAGGGTGTTCGGGGAGCCGATGAGGACGGGGCTGGGCATGTGGCGGCCGCGGCCCTTGGCCTGCAGCAGGTCGCCGACGGCCTCGGAGCTGAACGCGTCGGCGCCGATGCCGTACACCGTGTCGGTCGGCAGCACCACGAGCTCGCCCCGGCGCACGGCTGACGCGGCCTCGCGCAGACCGGTCGTGCGGTCGGTCGCGTCGTTGGTGTCGTATCGCCGAGCCATTTAGCGGGCCTCCTCGTACACGTGCTGCTGGGGGGAAGAAGTATGCGCCGTGCCGGTCACGGCAGCGCCTTGCGTGCGGTGGCGAACCGGGGGCGGTTGTTGAGGTCGGGGTGGTCGGCCGCGTCGGTCCAGCCGCGGTCCTCGGCGAAGATCCACGGCACCTGGCCGCCCTGGGTGTCGGCGTGCTCGACGACGACGACCCCGCCGGGACGCAGCAGCCGGTGCGCGGTGCGCTCCAGGCCGCGGATCAGCTCCAGGCCGTCCTCACCGGAGAACAGCGCGAGCTCGGGGTCGTAGTCGCGGGCCTCCGGGGCGACGTACTCCCACTCGGTGAGGGGGATGTACGGCGGGTTGGAGACCACCAGGTCGACCTGGCCGTCGAGGTCGGGGAAGGCCGTCAGGGCGTCGCCCTGGCGCAGTTCGACCCTGGACCCCTCCATGTTCCTGCGGGTCCACCTGAGGGCGTCCTCGGACAGCTCCACGGCGTACACACGGGACCGGGGCACCTCCTGCGCCAGGGCGAGCGCGATCGCGCCGGAGCCGGTGCACAGGTCGACGATGCACGGCTCGACGACGTCCATCGCGCGCACGGCGTCTATGGCCCACCCGACCACCGACTCGGTCTCCGGGCGGGGCACGAACACCCCGGGGCCGACCTGGAGCTCCAGGTAGCGGAAGTACGCCCGGCCGGTGATGTGCTGGAGCGGCTCGCGGGCCTCACGGCGGGCGATGACCTCCCAGTACCGGGCGTCGAAGTCGGCGTCCTTCACCGTGTGCAGCTCGCCGCGCTTGACGCCGTGCACGAACGCGGCGAGCTCCTCCGCGTCGGTGCGCGGCGAGGGCACGCCCGCGTCGGCGAGCCGCTGGGTGGCCTGGGCCACCTCGGCGAGCAGCAGGTTCACGCTGGTCCTCCGGGCTGTCTTCGGGTGCTTACGCGGCGGCGAGCTTGGCGGCCGAGTCCGCGTCGACGCAGGCCTGGATCACCGCGGCCAGGTCGCCGTCCAGGACCTGGTCCAGGTTGTACGCCTTGAAGCCGACGCGGTGATCCGAGATGCGGTTCTCCGGGAAGTTGTACGTGCGGATCTTCTCGGAGCGGTCGACGGTGCGGACCTGGCTGCGGCGGGCGTCGGCGGCCTCCCGCTCCGCCTCCTCCTGCGCCATGGCGAGGAGCCTGGAGCGCAGGATACGCAGTGCCTGCTCCTTGTTCTGCAACTGGCTCTTCTCGTTCTGGCAGGAGGCGACGACACCGGTCGGCAGGTGCGTGATGCGCACGGCGGAGTCGGTGGTGTTGACCGACTGCCCGCCCGGGCCGGAGGAGCGGTAGACGTCGATGCGCAGGTCGTTCGGGTTGATCTCGACGTCGACCTCCTCCGCCTCGGGGGTCACCAGGACGCCGGCGGCCGAGGTGTGGATGCGGCCCTGCGACTCGGTGGCGGGCACGCGCTGCACGCGGTGCACCCCGCCCTCGTACTTCAGCCGGGCCCACACGCCCTGGCCGGGCTCGATCTGTCCGCGGGACTTCACGGCGACCTGGACGTCCTTGTACCCGCCCAGCTCGGACTCGGTGGCGTCGATGATCTCGGTCTTCCAGCCGACGCGCTCGGCGTAGCGCAGGTACATGCGCAGCAGGTCGCCGGCGAACAGGGCGGACTCGTCGCCGCCCGCGCCCGCCTTGATCTCGAGGATGACGTCCTTGTCGTCGCTGGGGTCGCGCGGGACCAGCAGCAGCCGCAGCTTCTCGGTGAGCTCCTCGCGCCGCGCCTCCAGGTCCTTGACCTCGGCGGCGAACTCCGGGTCGTCGGCGCCCAGTTCGCGCGCGGTCTCGATGTCGTCGCCGTGCTGCTTCCAGGAGCGGTACGTGGCGACGATCGGGGTGAGCTCGGCGTAGCGCTTGTTCAGCTTGCGCGCGTTGGCCTGATCGGCGTGGACCGACGGGTCGGCGAGCTTCTTCTCCAGGTCGGCGTGCTCGGCGACGAGTTCCTCGACGGCCTCGAACATCTTGGGCTCCTGCTGGTACGTGGGTGAAGGGCGGGCGACCAAAAACGCCGGTCCCGGCCTGCCCCCGGGCGGGGGCGCGGCCGTGGACCGGCGATTCGGTGCTCGCTACTTCTTGGAGCCGGCGGCCTTGCCGAAGCGGGCCTCGAAGCGGGCCACACGGCCACCGGTGTCGAGGATCTTCTGCTTGCCCGTGTAGAACGGGTGGCACTCGGAGCAGACCTCGGCGCGGATGTTGCCGCCGGTGATCGTGCTGCGGGTGGTGAACGACGCGCCACAGGTGCAGCTGACCTGCGTCTCGACGTACTCGGGGTGGATGTCGCGCTTCAAGGTGTCTCCTAGGTTTCGGGAGGGCACCGGGTCGCATCCGCGGGATGCGGGGCGTGAACCGGGGCCGACGTACCAGTCTGCCAGGACTGGCGCCGTCTCCCAAAACGGGGGTGGCCCCGGGATCATTCCCGGGGCCACCCCGCGGTCCCAACGGACAGCCGAAGGCTCAGCCCAGCAGGTCGTAACTCTGGTAGCCGGTGCCCATGGAGACCCGCGCCGAGAAGAACGGCGCGGTGTTGCGGCCGGTGCCCCGGTACACGTACAGCGTGCCGCTCGGCGTGCGGGCCAGCAGGTCCGCCCTGCCGTCGCCGCTGACGTCGCCGACCGTGACGATCGCGTTGTACGTGGTGCTCTTCCACGTGGCCAGCTTGGTCCGGCCGGTGAAGGAGCCCGATCCGGCCTTGCCGGTGCCCTTGTACAGGTACAGGTCGCCGGTGCTGCGGACACGGGCCACCAGGTCGGTACGGCCGTCGCCGGTGAAGTCACCGTGACCGCGCAGGACGTCGAACCCGGCCCAGCCCGTGCCCGTCTTCAGACGGGCCGAGAAGGTGCCGTTGCCCTTGCCCGGGTACGTCCACAGCACGCCCGCGGAGTCCACGATCACCAGGTCGGGCAGGTAGTCGCCGGTCACGTCACCGGGGGTGACGATCTGGCGGACGGTCTTCCAGCCGGTGCTGAGCCGCTTGGTGGCCCAGCTGTTGCTGGAGATGACGTAGTGCGCCCAGTACAGGCTCCCGTCGGTGGCGCGGTAGACGAGGTCCTGGTAGCCGTCGCGGTCGAGGTCGGTCTGGAGGACGACGTTGACGCCCCTCCAGTCGCCCCACTCCTCCTGGGCGGCGAACTTCGAGCCCAGCGAGTTGCGGGAGTAGCCGATACCCGTGGACTTCTTGCGGGCCCACAGGTCGGCGCGGTGGTCGCCGTTGATGTCGGTGTCGTCGACGCGCGGGTAGGTGACGCCGACGTAGCTCGCCACCTTGGTGAAGACGCCGTAGGCGCCCTTCGCCACGCAGTCCTCGACGCCCCAGGAGACGACGCCCACGATCCGGTTGTTGACCACCAGCGGCCCACCGGAGTCGCCGTTGCAGGCGGTGGTGGTGCCGGCGTCGCTGCCGGTGGCGGGCGTGCCCGCGCAGACCATGTGCCCGCGGACGTAGTCGCTGCCCCAGGCGCCGGCGCACGTGGCGTCGGACTGGATGGGCAGCGTCGCCGTCTTCAGGTACTCGGAGATCTCGTTGTTGGTGGAGGTGGTGCGCCCCCAGCCGTAGACCCGGGCGTTGGTCCCGGGCGCGTACGAGGCCGTGTCGCCCGCCGTGGTCATGCGCAGCGGGGTCGCCTTCACCGGCACCGGCAGCGTGAGCACCGCGATGTCGTTGTCGATGGCGGCCTCGTTGTACGCCGGGTTGTGCCACTGGCGCCAGACGGCGGTCGCGGTGCCGCCGTGCAGGTCGCCGTCGGCGGACGGCAGCTGGGTGGCTCCCGTGACGACGGCGCCGTTCAGGTACCAGTTGTAGCCCTTGACGCAGTGCGCGGCGGTGAGGATCTTCGTCGGCGCGACGACGACGCCGCCGCAGAAGAAGCCCTCGTCGGCGACCGGGTCGTAGTAGTGCAGCTGCGCCATCCAGGGCGCGGAGGCGATCGTGGTGGTGGTGCCACCGATGATCTTCGCGTCGATGCCGGACCCGGTCTTGCCGCTCGTGCTGAGCGACGCCTTGTCCTTCGCGCGCGCGGCCTCGTCCGCCGCCATCGAACCCACGATGCGGCGGACCAGTTCGGCCTGGGACGGCGACTCCATCGCCGGAGCGACCGTCGGCCGCGGCGGCGCGGGTGCGGCCTGGGCGGCCGGCGCCGACAGCAGCGCCGCGCCGACGGCCGCGGCGGCACCGGCCGCGACGACGGCGAACCGGCGTCTGCGACGGCCGGGTCCGGACATGGGTGTGTCCATGCAATTCCCCCCTCGGGATGCTGAGTTCGGGCTCTGAATCCTGTTCAAGGACAGCCCGGAGCAGCGTGATCGTACACCTGTCCGACCACATCCGTGCACGAAAAACGGCCGTCCCGTGAAGGGACGGCCGTTCGTCGTGCCCGCGCGGGGGCCCGGGAAGGGGGTGACGTCAGTCGCCGTTGCCCGGCGCCGGCGTCGTCTTCTGGATCTGCATCAGGAACTCGACGTTCGACTTGGTCTGCTTCATCTTGTCGAGGAGCAGCTCGATCGCCTGCTGCTGGTCCAGCGCGTGCAGCACGCGGCGCAGCTTCCAGACGACCGCCAGCTCCTCGTTGCCGAGCAGGATCTCTTCCTTACGGGTGCCGGACGCGTCGACGTCCACCGCGGGGAAGATGCGCTTGTCGGCGAGCTTCCGGTCGAGCTTGAGCTCCATGTTGCCGGTGCCCTTGAACTCCTCGAAGATCACCTCGTCCATGCGGGACCCGGTGTCCACCAGGGCGGTGGCGAGGATGGTCAGCGATCCGCCGTCCTCGATGTTGCGGGCCGCACCGAAGAAGCGCTTCGGCGGGTACAGGGCGGTCGAGTCGACACCACCGGACAGGATGCGGCCGGAGGCCGGGGCGGCGAGGTTGTACGCACGGCCCAGACGCGTGATCGAGTCGAGCAGCACGACGACGTCGTGACCCAGCTCCACCAGGCGCTTGGCGCGCTCGATGGCGAGCTCGGCGACCGTGGTGTGGTCCTCGGCCGGACGGTCGAAGGTCGAGGAGATGACCTCGCCCTTCACCGACCGCTGCATGTCGGTGACCTCTTCCGGACGCTCGTCGACGAGGACGACCATCAGGTGGCACTCGGGGTTGTTGTGGGTGATCGCGTTGGCGACCGCCTGCATGATCATGGTCTTGCCGGTCTTCGGCGGGGCCACGATCAGACCGCGCTGGCCCTTGCCGATCGGCGACACGAGGTCGATGATCCGCGTGGTCAGTACGCCCGGGTCGGTCTCCAGGCGCAGCCGGTCCTGCGGGTACAGCGGGGTCAGCTTGTTGAACTCCGGGCGGCCGCGGCCGTGTTCGGGCGCCATGCCGTTGACGGAGTCCAGGCGGACCAGCGCGTTGAACTTCTCGCGCCGCTCGCCGTCCTTGGGCTGGCGGACCGCACCGGTGACGTGGTCGCCCTTGCGGAGGCCGTTCTTGCGGACCTGGGCGAGGGAGACGTACACGTCGTTCGGGCCGGGCAGGTAGCCGGAGGTCCGGATGAAGGCGTAGTTGTCGAGGATGTCCAGGATGCCCGCGACCGGGATGAGGACGTCGTCCTCGTTGATCTGCGGTTCCTGCACCTCGTCGCGGCCACGGCGGCCACGGCGGTCGCGGTAGCGGCCGCGACGGCCACGGCGGCCGCTACCGTCGTCGTCGTACCCGTCGTCCTGACGGTTCCCGCCACCCTGCTGGTTCTGCTGACGGCCGCCGCCCTGGCTCTGCTGCTGGTCGTCGCCCTTGCCCCGGCGGTCACCACGGTCGCCGCGGTCACCTCGGTCGCCGCGGTCACCACGGTCGCCGCGGTCGCGGCCGCGGTCACGGTCGCGCCGGTCGCGGCGGCGGCCCTCGCCGCCGTCGTGGTCGGACTTGCCCTCACCCTGCTGCTGCGCCGGGTTGTCGTTCTTGGTCTCGGTCTTCGCCTCGGCCGTGATCGTCTCGGCCGCGGCGGCCGGGGCGCCGGCCTCGGCGGTGGCGCGACGGCGGCGGCGCTCGGCGGGGGCGCTCTCGGCGGCCTGCTCGGTGTCGGAGGCCTTCGGCGAGGGCTGGCCGGGGATCTCGATCTGCTGCTGCGCCGCGGCCTTGTCGGCGGGCGCCTGCTCGTCCTTGGCCTCGGCCTTCTTGCCGGCCTTCTCCGCCTTCTCGGCCGTGTCACCCGTGCGGGTGCGGGAGGTGGCGCGGCGCTTGGGCTTGGTCTCGCCGGCGGCCTCGGCCTTGGCCGGGGCGTCCGCGGAGGGGGCGCCCGAACCGGCGGCCTGCGCCTCCTTGATGACCTCGATCAGCTGGCTCTTGCGCATGCGCGCGGTGCCCCTGATACCGAGGCCGGATGCGACCTGCTGCAGCTCGGCCAGCACCATGCCCTCGAGGCCGGTACCGCGGCGCCGCCGGGAGCCGGCACCGGTGGCAGGCGCGGAAGCGTCCGTGGCGGGCGCGGCAGCGGTCTCCTCGACACGTGCGCCCATCAGATCGGTGGTGTCGCTCACGAAGGGTCCTTCCCTGGAGCGGACGTCGGCCTGTCTGGCTCGGCGACCGGTTGTGCTGTCCGGCATCGTTCCCTGGTGTGTGGACCGTGCCGGGGCGGTGGTCCGCCTCAGCGGCGGAAGAGATATCTGGTGATGGCGCTACCTCGAGCCGTGGCACCCAGTGTCACGTGGCGCGGTCGCACCGGTTCCGAAGCTCCCCCAGAGGGGGTACCCCCACTGGCGGGCCGTTCAGTGTCCGCGTACGACGTACGGCCTGCGTGCGTCGCAGTGAACACAGTGCGGCTTGGGGGGCTCCCGGAAGAATGTCTGTCCCGGACGGGGACACGAGGCACCTCGCCATGGTGGGGTCGGGTGCAGACTTGAGGTTAACACTACCGGATCCAACAAACATTCCCCCTCTCCAAATCCGGCAACCGTGTCAGGTGGCGAGCGGAAGGACGCTCGCTCCCCGGACGTCGAGCCCGAGCCGGTTAGCGGCCCAGTCGGTGCCGGCCAGTGCTTCGACCTTGTCGGCCGTGCCCGCGTCGGCCAGCGCCATCACCGTGGGTCCGGCGCCGGAGATCACTGCGGGAATCCCGTCCCCGCGCAGCCGCTCCACCAGTGCGGCGCTCTCCGGCATGGCCGGGCGCGGTACTCCTGGTGCAGACGGTCCTCGGTGGCGGGCAGCAGCAGCTCGGGGCGCCGGGTCAGCGCCTCGACGAGCAGGGCCGCGCGGCCCGCGTTGGCGGCGGCGTCGACGTGCGGCACGGTGCGCGGGAGCAGTCCGCGCGCGGTCTCGGTGAGGACCGGCTTCGCGGGCACGAAGACCACCGGAACGATGGAATCGGCAGGCTCCATCCTGATCGCCCGGGCGGCGCCGCCCTCCAGCCAGGACAGGGTGAACCCGCCGAGCAGGCAGGCCGCGACGTTGTCGGGGTGGCCCTCGATCTCGGTGGCCAGCTCCAGCAGCGCGGTGTCGTCGAGCTTGGCGTCGGCGCCTATCGTGACGGCGCGCGCGGCGACGATCCCGGCGCAGATGGCGGCCGACGAGGAGCCGAGACCCCGGCCGTGCGGGATGCGGTTGGCGCAGACGATCTCCAGACCGCGCGGCTGTCCGCCGAGCAGGTCGAAGGCGGTGCGCAGGGAGCGTACGAGAAGGTGGCGCTCGTCCCGCGGGAGGGTTTCACTGCCCTCACCGGCGATGTCGATGTGCAGCCCGGAGTCCGCCACCCGGACGACGACGTCGTCGTAGAGGCCCAGCGCGAGGCCGAGGGCGTCGAAGCCCGGGCCGAGGTTGGCGCTGGTGGCGGGGACGCGCACCCGGACGGCGGCGGCGCGGAACGCGGGACCGGCCATCGCTCGAAGACTCTCCTTGAGCTGCGTGGACTGTCGAATGACGTTCGATGGACATTCGATGGCGTACGAGAACCCTCGGGCCGCCGCCGGCCGGGCTGGCCGGCCGCTTGCGGGCCGCCCCGGGTCACTGGCGGGGACCACGGGGACGACGCACTACCGCGGCATATGCGGCGGGCGGGTTCGGTACAGCCTATCGAAGGAAGGTTCACCTGCGACATAGGGCGCACAGGAGGCGCACGATGCGTGTCGTAAGCCCCCCGTGCACCCCCTGTGGTGAGCCTCCCCAGGCAGGCGCGTCCTTACGCCGGTTCCGGCGGATCCGCGTCGCTGTGAGCGCGCGGATCCGCACGGGCCGGACGGGCCGAGGCCCCGTGGGCCGGACGAGCCGGGTTGCCGTCCGCCGGACGAACCGGGCCAGGGCCGGCGTGGGCCGGACGAGCCGGGGCCGCCGTGGGCCGCACGACCCGAGTCGCCATGGGCCGCGCGGCCCCGCGCCTTGGGCCGGACGAGCCCGGGTTGCCGTGGGTCAGGCGAGACCGAGCCGCTGGGCGGCGGTGGCCGCGTCGACGGGGACGGTGACCGGCTGCGGGGCGCCGGCGACGGCCCAGTCGGGGTCCTTCAGACCGTTGCCGGTGACGGTGCAGACGATCTTCTGTCCGGGATCGACCTTGCCCTGCTCGGCCGCCTTCAGCAGACCGGCCACCGACGCGGCGGACGCGGGCTCCACGAAGACGCCCTCCTGGGAGGCCAGCAGCCGGTAGGCGCGCAGGATCTCACGGTCCGTCACCTCCTCGATGTGGCCGCCCGACTCGTCCCGCGCGGCGAGCGCGAAGTCCCACGAGGCGGGGTTTCCGATGCGGATGGCGGTGGCGATGGTCGACGGGTCCTTGACCACCTCGCCGCGCACGATCGGCGCACTGCCGGAGGCCTGGTAGCCCCACATGCGCGGGGTACGGGTGCTGACGCCGTCGGCGGCGTACTCCTTGTAGCCCTTCCAGTACGCGGTGATGTTGCCCGCGTTGCCCACCGGCAGGACGTGGATGTCGGGGGCGTCGCCCAGCATGTCCACGATCTCGAAGGCGGCGGTCTTCTGCCCCTCGATGCGCACCGGATTGACCGAATTGACCAGCGCCACCGGGTAGTTGTCGCTCAGCGCGCGGGCCAGCGTGAGGCAGTCGTCGAAGTTGCCGTCGACCTGGAGGATCTTCGCGCCGTGCACCAGGGCCTGGCCCATCTTGCCCAGAGCGATCTTGCCCTGCGGCACCAGCACGGCGGAGACCATGCCGGCGCGCACGCCGTACGCGGCGGCGGAGGCGGAGGTGTTGCCGGTGGAGGCGCAGATGACCGCCTTGGCGCCCTCCTCCTTCGCCCGGGAGATGGCCATGGTCATGCCGCGGTCCTTGAAGGACCCGGTCGGGTTCGCGCCCTCGACCTTGAGGTGGACCTCGCAGCCGGTGCGCTCGGAGAGCACCTGCGCGGGCACGAGCGGCGTACCGCCCTCACGGAGCGTCACGACCGGCGTGGTGTCCGACACCGGCAGCCGGTCCCGGTACTCCTCGATGATTCCGCGCCACTGGTGGGTCATTGCTGGTTACTCTCCTTCAACCCGCATGATGCTGGCGACACCACGCACGGTGTCGAGCTTGCGCAACGCCTCCACGGTCCCGCCGAGGGCCGCGTCGGACGCACGGTGGGTGACGACGACGAGCGACGCCTCCCCGTCCTTGCCTTGCTGGCGGACCGTGTCGATCGAGACACCGTGCTCCGCGAACACGGTGGCGACCTGGGCGAGAACACCCGGTTTGTCGGCCACGTCCAGGCTGATGTGGTAGCGCGTGACGACCTCGCCCATCGGCGAGACGGGCAGCGCCGCGTACGCGGACTCGCCGGGACCGGTGGTCCCGTTGATCCGGTTGCGGGCGACGGCGACCAGGTCGCCGAGCACCGCGGAGGCGGTCGGCGCGCCGCCCGCGCCGGGACCGTAGAACATCAGCCGGCCGGAGGCGTCCGACTCGACGAACACGGCGTTGTAGGCGCCCCGCACGGAGGCCAGCGGGTGGCTGAGCGGGATCATCGCCGGGTGCACGCGCGCGGTGACGGACGCCCCGTCCCCGGCCCGCTCGCAGATGGCGAGCAGCTTGATGGTGCAGCCCATCTCCTTGGCGGAGGCGAAGTCGGCGGCGGTGACCTCGGTCATGCCCTCGCGGTGGACATCGTCGAGGCGCACACGGGTGTGGAAGGCGATCCCGGCGAGGATGGCGGCCTTGGCGGCGGCGTCGAACCCCTCGACGTCGGCGGTCGGGTCGGCCTCGGCGTACCCGAGCGCGGTGGCCTCGTCCAGGGCCTCCTGGTAGCCGGCGCCGGTGGAGTCCATCTTGTCGAGGATGAAGTTGGTGGTGCCGTTGACGATGCCGAGCACCCGGTTGACCTTGTCACCGGCGAGGGACTCACGCAGCGGGCGGATCAGCGGGATGGCGCCGGCCACGGCGGCCTCGTAGTAGAGGTCCTTGCCGTGCTCCTCGGCGGCGGCGTGCAGCGCGGCGCCGTCCTGGGCGAGGAGGGCCTTGTTGGCGGAGACGACGGAGGCGCCGTGCTCGAAGGCGGTGCTGATGAGGGTCCGGGCGGGCTCGATGCCGCCGATGACCTCCACGACGATGTCCAGGTCGCCGCGTTTGACCAGGGCGGTGGCGTCGGTGGTGACCAGGGAGGGGTCGATGCCCTCGCGCACCTTGTCCGGGCGCCGTACGGCGACCCCGGCGAGCTCCACCGGGGCCCCGATACGGGCGGCGAGGTCGTCGGCGTGCGTCGTCATGATGCGCGCCACCTCTGAGCCGACCACTCCACAGCCCAGCAGCGCCACCTTCAGCGGACGCGTACGCATCATCCGACCTCGTTTCCTGATTACCGTCTCGGTTGCACCAGTCTCACTCACCGAACGGGACTTTCTGTGCCAAGTCCGGATCGTGAGACATCTATTTCATTTCCATGACCGCGCCGGCGAAAGATCTTCCGCCGGCGCGGTAGCCGTCCGCGGAGCCTCTCAGCCGACGTCGAGCCGCAGCAGGTCCTCCTCCGTCTCGCGCCGGACGACGACGCGCGCCTCACCGTCCTTGACGGCGACCACCGGCGGCCGCAGTACGTGGTTGTAGTTGCTGGCCATGGACCGGCAGTACGCCCCGGTCGCCGGCACGGCGATCAGGTCGCCCGGCGCCAGGTCGCCCGGCAGGAACGCGTCCTTCACCACGATGTCACCGCTCTCGCAGTGCTTGCCGACGACCCGGGCGAGCATGGGCTCGGCGTCGGAGGAGCGGGAGACGAGGGAGACGCTGTACTCGGCGTCGTACAGGGCGGTGCGGATGTTGTCGGACATGCCGCCGTCGACGGAGACGTACGTCCGCAGCCCGTCGAGCGGCTTGACGGTGCCGACCTCGTAGAGCGTGAAGGCGGTCGGCCCGACGATCGCGCGCCCCGGCTCTACGGAGATACGGGGGGTGCGCAGCTTCGCGGCCTCGCACTCGCGGGTGACGATCTCGGTGAGCGCCTTGGCGATCTCGTGCGGCTCGCGGGGGTCGTCGTCGCTGGTGTAGGCGATGCCGAGGCCGCCGCCGAGGTCGATCTCGGGCAGCTCGACGCCGTGCTCGTCGCGGATGTCCTTGAGCAGCCCGACCACGCGGTGCGCGGCGACCTCGAAGCCGGACATGTCGAAGATCTGCGACCCGATGTGCGAGTGGATGCCGATGAGCTCCAGGCTGTCCAGCTGCAGCGCGCGCCGCACGGCCTCGGCGGCCTGCCCGCCGGCCAGCGGGATGCCGAACTTCTGGTCCTCGTGGGCGGTGGCGATGAACTCGTGGGTGTGCGCCTCGACGCCCACGGTGATGCGGATCTGCACCCGCTGCCGGGTGCCGAGCTCGCGGGCGATGTGGGCGACGCGGACGATCTCCTGGAAGGAGTCCAGGACGATCCGCCCGACGCCGGCCTCGACGGCCCGGCGGATCTCGGCGACGGACTTGTTGTTGCCGTGGAAGGCGATGCGCTCGGCGGGCATGCCGGCGGACAGGGCCGTGGCCAGCTCGCCGCCGGAGCAGACGTCGAGGTTCAGCCCCTCCTCGTTCAGCCACCGCACGACGGCGCGGGAGAGGAACGCCTTGCCCGCGTAGAACACGTCGGCGTTCTCCCCGAAGGCGGTGCGCCAGGCGCGCGCCCGGGACCGGAAGTCGTCCTCGTCGAGGACGTAGGCGGGGGTGCCGTACTCCTCGGCGATCCGCTTGACGTCGATCCCGCCGACGGTGAGCACACCGTGGGCGTCACGGGTGACGGTCTGCGACCACACCTTGGGGTCGAGGGCGTTGAGGTCGGCGGGCGGCGCCGAGTAGTGCCCCTCGGGGAGGACGTCGGCGTGACGGGGCCCGGCGGGGTGTGCGGAACGGCTCATGGCAGGTCTTGGGCTTCCTAGAGATGTTCGGGTGCTTCGATGCCGAGCAGGGACAGGCCGCCGGCCAGCACCGTCCCGGCGGCTTCGGCGAGGGCGAGCCGGGCACGGTGGACGGCCGAGGGTTTCTCCTCACCGAGGGGCAGCACGGCGGGCAGCAGGGGCGCGAGGGCGTCGGCGACGGCGACGAGGTACCGGGCGAGGCGGTCGGGGGCGCGGTGCGCGGCGGTGGCGGCGAGGACGCGGGGGTGGTCGGCGAGGGTCTGGCACAGCGCCGGCTGGTCCGCCACGACCCCCGGCTCTCCCGTGAACCCAAGATCGGCGGCATTACGTACAAGCGCCCGACTGCGGGCATGCGCGTACCGCACCCGGAACAGCGGGTTGCTCTCACGCTGCACCAGATGCTCGTCCCCGATCCGGGGCCGGTCGTGCGGCGCGGGATGCAGCAGGGCCCAGCGGGCGGCGTCACGGCCGAGGGGAAGCGGATCGGAGGGCGCGGGCACGGGCCGAACCCCGACCTCGGCGTTCTCACCGCAGACACCGTCGACGTGGACGCCCAGCACACTCCCCCACTCGGCCTGGAGCGGACCCGCGCACTCGGCGTGCACGAGGGCGCCCTGCGACCGGAGGATCCGGGCCATGGCATCGAGCTGAACGACAGCGCGCACTTCGCGGGCCGCGACCAGCCGTACGACTCCCTGCCCGGTGAAGGAGTCTCCGTGCCCGTACCGGCCCCCGCATCGCAGAACCTCCGCCACGACCTCGACGGACGCGGCGCCCCCGAGGGAGATGTTGAGGAAGCCCGGCCCGGTGACGACGACGTCGCTGATCCCGTCGGCGTGGAGAAGCCGGGAACGCAGCAGCGCGGCGACCTGGGGGGCGGGCTGCCCGGCCGGGCGGGCGAGCTGGAGGGCGACGTTGGTCGCGTAGTCGCCGCATCCTCCGGGCCCGGGGGGCGTGACGACGACCCGCTCGGGCACGGTGACGGCGAGTTCCCCCTCGTCGACGGCACGGCGCACCGCGTGCAGCACGGTGCGGGAGAGCTCGACGGGGGTCACGGGACCAGCGTAGGCGAGGAGGGGGGTGGGTAGGCGAACAGGTTGGGCGCCTGTCCCGGGATGTGGACGCGCGTGGACACGGCCGGACCTGCGGTTCTCAGCTGCCGGCGTGCCCGGCGGCGGCCTCGGCGTCCCCGGGCCCGCGCACGCGTCCGAGAGGATCTGCGACGAGCGCGCGGACGAGCCGGACAAGCTCCTGCGGATCGAAGGGCTTGGCGAGAAAAGCGTCGACGCCGACGTCGAGCCCGCTCTCGACCTCGTGCTGCGTGCAGGCGCTGACGATGAGGAGGGGGATGTGGGCGGTACGGGGGTCGGACCGCAGCCGCCCGGCGGCTCTGAGCCCGTTGAGGCGAGGCATGACGACGTCCAGGGTGATGAGGTCGGGCCGCACCTGATGCACGACTTCCAGACACTCGGCACCATCGGCCGCGGTCACCACCTCGAAGCCCTCCAGCTCGAGGTTGACCCTGATCAACTGCCGGATGACCTTGTTGTCGTCGACCACAAGAACCCGGCCCGAAGTGCTCGGCACCACTCGAGAGTAGGTCGGGACCGGCCACCGCGTCCGGCGTTTGCCCACTTCCACCTCGACCGGGGTACGGGCCGCACGCCGGACCGCCGTCGGCCGGGCGACCGGCTGCACGCCGGACCGACCTCGGCCGGGCGACTCGCCGCACGCCGGACCGACCCCGACCGGCGCGGAAAGTGGTTCATGACCACCCCCGTGGAACTGGTAGTGTTCTACCCGTCGCCGCGATCACCGCGACCGACACGCCCCCGTAGCTCAGGGGATAGAGCAACGGCCTCCGGAGCCGTGTGCGCAGGTTCGAATCCTGCCGGGGGCACCCTGCATGAGGTGCCCAAAGACCCCGTCACCAGCGGAAACGCTGTGAGCGGGGTCTTCGCGTATGTGCAGGGCGAATGGGGCATGGAGTGGTGCACTGTGCAGAGCCAATGGTGGCGGGGGCGAAATCCTGGGTGCTCCTGACGGAGATGGGTGGTCGGCCAGTCGGCGGAGTGAGTTCGTCCCGGGTGCTCTCCGTTCCCCGGTCTTCTGCCGAAGCCTGCGCCCCAAGCCGCGCGGAGCCCGGCGGACCAAAATGTGGTGGCGGGCGGTCAAGGTGGGAGGAGAGTTCACTGCCAGTAATCCGCGCCTGGGCGGTAGTCGCGCTCGACGACTCCGCTCCCGTTGAGTTGGGGTGGTCGGCCTGACAGCGCGGTGAGGTCCGTGATGCCAAGCCAGCCCAGTCGCACGCTGCGCCGGGTCAACCGTCTCGCCGGTATGAGCGGTATGAGCGGCCGGCGAGATGGACGTGCCGCGTGTGGAGTGGGGTGGCCGGTCCAGGCGGCGACGAGGTCGTCGGTGTCCCCAGGGCTGCTCGCCCGCCCGGCGTCCTTGGTGCCGACTCGCTCGCTCCGTAATGACTATCGGACCTGCATACCGCCCGCGGTGGTGGCATCAGCAGTAGCATATGGAGCATGAGCGAGCCTACTCAGAAGTACTCCATCACGATGCCCCGTGACATCGCCGAGGCCGCTCGTGCGCGCAGTGGCCCCTCCGGCCTGTCGTCCTACGTCGCCGCGGCCGTCGCCCGCCAGATCGAGCGCGACAACCTCAACGACCTCATTCAGGTCGCCGAGGCTGAGCACGGCGCCATCACGGAGGAGGAGGTCCAGGCTCTGCGGGACCAGCTCCACCAGGCGCGCAAGCAGCAGCGCCAGAGCGGGGCGGACGCGGCGTGACGCACACCCCCGCCACCCCGGGCGGCACCCTGGTCCTCGACAGCGAAGGGCTGGCCAAGGCCGTCCTGCGTGACCGCGCAGTGACCGGCTGGCTCGCTCTGGCTCGCGCCGATGACCTGCGCGTGATCACATCGGCAGCCACCCTCGTCGAAGTGGTACATCCCCGCATCAACCGCCCGGCTCTGGAGTGGACCCTTTCGCGTCTGGTCGTCGAACCGGTCAGCGAGCCGATCGCCCGGCAGGCGGCCACGCTCCTTGCCGAAGCCGGCCTGCACGGCCACAAGTACGCCATCGACGCCATGTTGTGCGCCACCGCCCTCGCCGCGCCCGGCCCGGTCACGGTTCTCACCTCCGACCCGGACGACCTCACAGCGCTCGGCGGCGGGCGTATCACCGTGATCAAGGTCTGACGGCGGCGCTCAGCCCTCGAAGCCGGAATCAGCTGTCGCAGCGGGGGCGGCCAGGGCGAGCCGTTCGTCGGCGGCTGCGCCTGGATGCGGCAGTCCAGCGTGCCTGCCTGGCGTGGCCAGGTGCCGTCGCACTGTCCGCGCGGCCCCCGTCATCCTCCGCGGCTGGATTTGACCGGCACGAGCGCCCGGGTCTGGTGCCGTGACCTACGTATGGGGTGGCAGCGTCGGGTGCGCGTCCGTGGGGACGAGTTGGACCAGGCCTGCCCGGGTTCCGTGCGCCTCCGTGTGCGCCGCTCGGACTCGCCAGGTGCCTGGCGGGAGGGGCAGTGGGGCGTAGGACGGGGTGCCGCCGTCGGGGTATTCCTGGTTCAGATCCGAGCCCGCTTCGGCTGAGTCCATCAGGACCGCTGGGCCGTCGGTCGTCCAGGTGCCGTACTCCTCCCAGGGGGCGTCGGCCTCGTTGTCCGCTGCCAGCCGGCGTAGGAAGAGGTCGTGTTCGGGTACGTAGTGCGTCGTGGCTGGTTCGTCCCGCGTCCGCCCACTCCGGGGCGAGCCGTCCGCCTTCCTCAGCCACGCGTCGCCGTCACCAGCCAGCTCCGTGACCTCAGTCGCACCCCCGCCTCCGTCGCGTACGCCGTGAATGCCTCGGTTGCCGCATCCCGCGCGCGGGCGACCGCCTCAGCCGGTGTGTCGCGGAGCCAGTGGCGCATCGGGCCCCAGCCGAAGAGGAACGCCGACGCGTCGGCGGGGTCTGCACCCCAGAGTTGGTGGGTTTCCAGGGGTTCCACCTCGATCGACGTGTAGCCCGCCCTGGAGAGGACGTCCCTCGACCGCGCCGGGTCCGCGAAGGAGGCCGGGCCCGTCTTCGACGCCGCCGTCAGGTCCGGCAGGGGTGCGTACTGCGCCACCGCCTCGAAGATCCTGGCCTGGTCCAGGCGGTCGAAGGACTGGGGGCACACGAACGCCAGGCGGCCTTCCGGGCGCAGGGCGCCGGCGATGTTCGTGAACGCCGCCACCGGGTCCGTGAAGAACATGACGCCGTAGCGGCTCAGGGCGACATCGAACGTCGCCCGTTCGAAAGGGTGAACCTGGGCGTCGCCCTGGACGTGGGTCACATGGGTGAGGCCTTCGGTCTCGGCGGTCGCGCGGGCACGTTCCAGCATGGGGGTCGACAGGTCGATGCCCACCGCCCGGTGCGCGCTGCGTGCGGCCAGCCGGGTCACGTGGCCGTTGCCGCAGCCGATGTCCAGGACCGTGTCGGTGCCGCGCAGTGCGGCCGCGTCGAGGAGCGGGCCGTTCAGGGAGTCGTTCAACGCGTCGTAGCGCGCCTGGTGTTCGGCCCAGTGCCGGCCCTCGTAGCCGTTCCAGGCCTCGAACTGGTGCGTGTTCGCGATGGGGGTGTCCGCCATGGGGTCATCGTGCCCTGCGGGGATCGGTTCCGGGGCCGGTTCCAGGGGTGGATTGCTCCAGCCGCGTCCCGTGAGGGCTGTGGGGTAAGCACCATGAGTTCATGTATGTAAATTCTGTTCATTGTATTGATTCGGGTGCAACTCTCTGCATAGAGTCCCGCCACCTCGCCCGTACGGAATGGACGGAGCTTCCCGTGTCGAAGCAACTCCGCAAGCCAGTACGAACGCGGCGGCTCGGCGCGTTCGCCGCCGTGGTGGTCGCCGCCGCCGTCACCGCCACCGGGTGTTCCTCGGGCTCCTCCGGTCAACAGCAGGACGACTCCGCGCCGTTGGAGGTCTGGATCCGGCAGGACGCCGGAAGCCCCGCCGCCGAGTCGGCGGAGGCGCTCACCAAGGCGTTCTCCGAGGAGAGCGGCATCGAGGCGAAGCTCGTCGCGGTCGGCGTGAACGACTTCGAGACCAAGCTCCAGCAGCGCACCGCGCAGAAGGACCTTCCCGACATCGTCATCAACGACACCGGCCAGCTGGGCAACCTGGTGACCCAGGGGCTGGTCCGCGAGGTGGACCGGAAGGGCGTGGCCGGGAGCGGCGACATCGCCGACCGCGCCTGGGAGGCGGCGCAGGGGTACGACGGCAAGTACTACGGGGTGCCCTTCAACTCGCAGGCGTTCGCCCTGCTGATACGCAAGGACTGGCGGGAGAAGGTGGGGGCTCAGGTGCCCTCCTCCTGGGACGAACTCATCCAGCTCGCCGACACGTTCACCGACAAGGACCCCGACGGCAACGGCAAGAAGGACACCGCCGGCATGGTCGTGCCCGGCAGCACCACCCGGGGCTATCTGACCTGGTGGTTCTCCACCATGCTGTGGTCGGAGGGCGGTGACTTCGTCAAGAAGGACGGTGACGGGTACAGCGCCGCCGTCGACGACCCCGCCTCCGTCAAGGCCGTCGAGAAGCTCCAGGCCATGTTCTGCGACTCCAAGGTCGTGCAGCCCGGCGCCAGCACCGCCGACTCCGCCACCACCCACACCGTCTTCGAGAGCGGCAAGGGCGGCATCTACCTGACCGGGCCGTACATGCTGCCGCGCTTCGACGGCTCGCTGGGCAAGGACAAGTACGAGGTCGTCGCCGCCCCGCCCGGCACCGGTGGCGAGGCGGCCCTGGCCGAGGGCGAGAACGTCTACCTGATGGCCGGATCCGGCAACGAGAAGGGCCAGCAGGAGTTCGCCGAGTTCGCCGCCTCCCCCGCCGGGCAGAAGATCGGCCTCGGCGTCGACAACGGCGGCATCATCGTCCGGCTGCCGGTCAACACCAAGGTCGACGGTGCCGCGGAGCGCGACGACCCGCGCTGGGACGTCTTCCAGGAGGTCTACGACGACCACGGCCGCAACGCCCCCGCCCTGCCCAACTGGGCCACGGTTCGCCAGATCTCGTCCGAGGGACTGAACGGCGTGGTCTCCCAGTGCTCGCGCGACGTCGCCGGGGCGATGGGTGAGCTCGCCGACGAGATCGACGCCGAGCTGGAGAAGCAGGAGGCCAAGGGCTGATGACGGTGACCGAGGCGCGGGCGGCGTCGCGGAAGCCGGAGGCCCGACGCCCGTCCCGTACGGCTCCGCCGGTGCGGGCGCGGCTGCGGCGCGCCGCGACACCGTGGCTGTTCCTGGCACCTGCCCTGCTGCTGTTCCTCTACTTCAAGTTCATCCCCATGGCGCAGGCCGTGCGGATGAGCTTCGAGGAGGTGCGGCCGTTCCTCGGCAACACCTACGTCGGGGGCGAGAACTACGCCGAGATCGCCGGCAGTTCCGACTTCGGCGCCGCGGTGTGGCACACGGTCGTGCTGGCGGTGGCGACGACGGCCGGTTCCATCGTGCTGGGGCTGGCGCTGGCCCTGCTGCTGGAGGGCCAGACCCGCTCGCTGTGGTTCATCCGCTCCGCGATCTTCCTGCCGGTCGTCACGGCCATGGCGGTGGTCGCCGAGGTCTGGCGGGTCATGTACTACCCGGCGGAGGGCGGCGCGCTGAACTCGGTGCTCGGCGTCCTCGGTCTGGGACCGAGCGAGTTCCTCAACTCCCCTGACAGCTCGCTGGCGTCCATCGCCTTCGTCGGCATCTGGCGCGGGGCCCCGTACGACATGATGATCTTCCTCGCCGGGCTGGCCGGGGTGGACCGGGTGCTCTATGAGGCCTCCGCGGTCGACGGCGCCTCGCGGTGGCGGCGGATCTGGCACGTCACCCTGCCGGGGCTGCGGCCGGTGTTCGCCATTCTGCTGACGCTCGCCGCGATCCGGGGGCTGCGCATCTTCACCGAGGTGTTCCTGCTGACCAACGGCGGGCCCGACGGCTCCACCGAGGTGCTGCTGACCCTCACGTACAAACTCGGCCTCGAACGCAACGAGTTGGGGGTCGCCGCGGCCGGGACCGTACTGCTGTTCCTGGTGCTGCTGGTGCTGACCGTGGCGTCGCGCCTGCGCCGGAGGGAGGTCCGATGAGGAACGAGACCGCGCTCGGGCTGGCGGAGGCGCGCGGGCCGTGGGCCCGGGTGCTGCGGTTCGTGCTGTACACCGCCCTGTTCATGGTCTTCGCCGGGCCGCTGCTGGCGCTGATGATCGGCGCGTTCACCCCGACCGTGGACCCCACGCAGTTCACCCTGCTGCCCGACCGGCTGTCCCTGGACAACCTGGAACGGGCGATCGACCGCAACGTGCTGGACTACCTGCTCAACTCCTTCGTCGTGGTGGGCGGCGGGCTGGCGCTCCAAGTGCTGGTGAGCGTGTTCGCCGGGTACGCGCTGGCCCGCAAGCGGTTCCGCGGGTCGGCGGCGGTGCTGGTGCTCATCCTGGCGACGATGATGCTGCCGGAGGAGGTGCTGGCCGTCCCCCTGTCGGTGCTGCTGGCGGACCTGCCCGTGCTGCACGTCAGCCTGGTGGGCTCACTGGTCGGCATGATCGTGCCGGTGGCCGCCTGGGGCTTCTCCATCCTGGTGATGACCGAGTTCATGAAGGAGATCCCCAAGGAGCTGGAGGAGTCGGCGCGGCTGGACGGCGCGGGCGAGTTCCGTGTGTTCTGGCAGGTCGTGCTGCCGTTGTGCCGGCCCGCGCTCGGGGTGATCGGCATTTTCGGGTTCACGATGATCTGGGACCAGTACATGCTGCCGCTGCTGGTCGCCACCGACCCGGCGCAGTACACCCTGCCGCTGGCACTGCGCTCCCTGCGCTCGGACGACCAGGTGGGCATCGGGGTGCTGCTGATGGGCGCGTTCCTGGCGATGCTGCCGTCGGTGCTGGCGTTCCTGGCGCTCCAGCGGTCGTTCATCCGGGGGCTCACCTCGGGGGCTGTGAAGGGGTAGGACGCGGCACGCCGTGCAGCTGTGGGACACGGTGTGCCGCGCGCTGACGGGGAGCACCCTGCGGCGTGTCCCCCACGCGAGCTACGTGAGGTGTCCACCGGGAGGTGACGCCTTGCGCGCGGCGGATCCGTAACGTCGGGGCGGTCGGTGCGGCGGACACCTGCCGCGGTCCACAACCCCGTTCGTCGAGGAGCTGAGTCGTGCGCGTCGTGTGGCAGTTGCTGGCCGTGGTGGTGGTGTCCCTGATCGGGGGACAGTGCGTCGCCGCCGCCGAGGACAATCCGTGGCTCACGCTCGGTCTCGGCCTGGCGACGGCGGTGCTGGCCGTGTACGTCTACGCGTGGGTCGTGGGGCGGACCGAGCGGCGGACGGTCACGGAGGTGGCCCGGAAGGGCGCGGCGGGGGCCCTCTTCCGGGGGCTGCTGATCGGCGTGCTGGTGTTCGGGGCCGTGGTGGCGAACATCGCCTTCGTGGGCCACTACGAGGTGGACGGCTGGGGGTCGGCCACGGGCGCCGTGGGGCTGGCCGGATTCATGGCCGCCGCCTCCGTCACCGAGGAACTCCTGTTCCGCGGCGTAGTGTTCCGGATCATGGAGGAGCGTGCCGGCACCTGGGCCGTGCTGATCGTGACCAGTGTGCTGTTCGGCGCGTGGCATCTGGCGAACCCCGACGCGAGCCTGTGGGGCGTGGCCGTCATCACGCTGTCGGCGGGACCGATGCTGGGCGCCGCGTACGTCGCCACCCGCAACCTGTGGGTGCCGATCGGGCTGCACTTCGGGTGGAACTACGCCGCGTCCGGCATCTTCAGCACCGAGGTCTCCGGCAACGACACCCAGCAGGGCCTGCTGGACGCCTCCACGTCCGGGCCGACCCTGATCAGCGGGGGTGAGTTCGGGCCCGAGGGCAGCATGTACACCCTGGTGTTCTGCCTGCTCGTCGCCGCCGGGTTCCTGTGGCTGGCCCGTCGGCGGGGCACGATGACGGTCCGCCGCTCGAAGCGTGTCGACCCCGTGGTGCTCGCCGGTGACTCCTCTGCGGGGGCGCGGGAGGTCTGGGCCGGCTGCACGTCACGGTCCGGGACCTCCCGTTCGCCGTGCTGCTGTTCGCCACGGCGTTCGTGCCCGACTTCCACGGGAGCGGCACGGAGATCGGCAGCACGGTGGACCGGCCGTTCGACGCGGTGGCCGTCGTGGCGATCGGTCTGCAGTGCCTTCCGCTCGCCCTGCGGCGGCGGTGGCCGCTGATCTGCCTGGTCCTGGTGGCGGGCGGGTTCGCCCTCGACCAGCTGTGCGGCTACCACTCGGTCGCCGCGAGCGCGCTGCCCCTGGCGCTGCTCAGCACGGGTGCCCATCTGGAGCGGTACCGGCGCACGGCGGTGGCCGGCCTGTCGCTGGCGTACGTCGCCCTGGTCGCCGAGTTCGTGCGGCGCGGGACGGAGGAGCCGGCGGCCGAGTTCGTGTCGTTCTACGTGGCCCTGTGCCTGCTGTGGGGCGGCGGGGTGTGGCTGCGTTCCACCCGGCTCGCGGAGGCGGAGCGGCGCCATCAGGTGGCGGAGCAGAGTCGAGCCGCCGAACGGGCGCGTATCGCTCGTGAGTTGCACGACGTGGTGACCCATCACGTGACCGCGATGGTGGTGCAGGCGGAGGCGGCCCGCTACCTGACGGCCGCGCCCGACCGGCTCGACGAGACCCTGACCGCGGTCACCGACACCGGCCGCCGCGCCGTCGCCGATCTGCGGCATCTGCTGGACCTGCTCAACCCGGACCACGGTGTGGGTTCCCGTACCCCGCCCGTGGGGCGGCTGCTCACCCTGGTCGAGCAGACCCGCCGGGCCGGGCAGCCGGTGGAGTTCACCGAGAAGGGCACCCCGGCCACGTCGACGGGGAGTGCCGATCTCGTGGCCTACCGGGTGGTGCAGGAGGCCCTCACCAACGCCCTCAAGTACGCTCACGGGCAACGTACTTCGGTCCTGGTGCAGCACAGCGAGAGGGACATCACCGTGGAGGTCGGCACGGACGGTCCCGGAACGGCGGGCGGGACCTCACCGGGCGGCAGCGGGCGGGGGCTGGCCGGTCTGCGGGAGCGGGTGGACGTCCTCGGCGGCGAGTTCGACGCGGGTCCGCGGCCCGGCGGAGGGTTCGCCGTACGGGCGCGGATACCCAACGGGAGCGGCTCGTGAGCGGCACGCCCGTGCGGGTGCTCGTGTGCGACGACCAGACGCTGGTGCGCACCGGGCTGGTGACGATCATCGGCGCGCAGTCCGACATGGAGGTGGTGGGCGAGTGCGCCGACGGGCAGGCCGCCGTCGAGCTCGCCGCGAGGGTACGTCCTGACGTCGTCGTGATGGACGTCCGGATGCCGGTGCTCGACGGCATCGAGGCCACCCGGCTGCTGGCCGGCGCAGGGGTGCGGGACCCGGTCAAGGTGCTGGTGGTGACCACGTTCAACCTCGACGAGTACGTGTACGAGGCGCTGCGCGCCGGGGCGAGCGGCTTCCTGCTGAAGGACGCCCCGCCGGACCGGCTGCTGCTGGGCATCCGCACGGTGGCCTCGGGCGCGGCGCTGCTCGACCCGGACGTCACCCGGCAGCTGGTGGGCCGGTACGCCTCCCGGATCCGGCCCAGCGAGGACGGCGCCCGGCAGATCCCGCTGACCCCACGTGAGTTGGAGGTGCTGCGGCTCATCGCGGACGGGCTGTCCAACAGCGAGATCGCGGCGGCGCTGGTGATCAGCCAGGAGACGGTGAAGACGTTCGTGTCACGCATCCTGTCGAAACTGCAGCTCCGGGACCGGGTGCAGGCGGTGGTGTACGCGTACCGGCGAGGTCTGGTCAGCTGACCCGGGGGCCTGGGCCACGCCGGGTGCGTGAAGGATCAGTCGTGCGTCCCTTCGGCGACCTGACCGTCTCCGCGCGCCAGGGGGGTTCGGCCTGCCGATCGGCTGGTCCCGAGGTGGTCCGCCGATTGCGTGGGCGCGGGCCGGGCCCCCGTCGCCCCGCCACCGCCGGCGTCGGCCGCGGACGCCAGCTCGATCTCGTCGCCCGTCCGGACCCGGTCGTGGAACCACTCGGCGTCCGCCAGGCTCATGCCCACCCAGCCCGTGGTGCCGGACAGGGCCCGCAGCAGCCGGGCGTCGAAGGAGAGGGGTCCGGCGTAGACGCGCTCGCCGTCGGGGGTGCGCAGCTGGACCAGGTAGGGGACCTTGACGCTCTGGACCGTGGTCCTGGTGGTCCGCAACGGCAGTACCCCGCCGTCGGTCCGGGCGATCACGGTGAGCCGGGTGCCGGGCGGGAACCGGCCCGAGGCCCGCGTGTCGACGCGCAGGACGCGGCCGGCGAGGGTGAGGGTCCGCAGGCCCAGGTCCAGCCGGCCGGCCGAGGGGCGGGGCGCCCGGGAGGGGGCCGCGACGCTCGGGGACCGCGCGGCCGAGGGCGAGACGGCCGGTGTGGCGCCGGGCCGGTGCCGTGTCCCGCCGGGCGGCTCGGTGTGCAGGGTGAGGGCCACCACCGTCGCCGCGCAGGCCGCCGTGGCGGCCGTGCCGAGGGCGAGGACGGCCCTGCGGCGGCGTGAGCGGCGCCGGGCGCGGTCCCTGACCTCCGCGGCGGCCAGGCGCGGCGGCCTCTCGTGCCGGGAGGCCAGTTCCCGCAGGGCACCGCGGAGTTCATCCGACACGGCCGCCCTCCTCCCAGGCCGGCTCCTCGGCCTCGTCCACCGCCAGGTGCCTGGCCAGTGCCGCCCGGCCGCGGGACAACCGGGCCTTGACCGTCCCCACCGGCGCGCCGGTCTCGGAGGCTACCTGCTCGACACTGAGGTCGCACAGATGGTGGAGCACGACCGCCATCCGCTGGGCCTCCGGGAGTTGGCGCAGCGCGGCGACCAGAGCGGTGCGGTCGGGTCCGGGGCCGGGGGTCGCCTCCGGAGGCGGGGAGTGGCGCACCAGTTCAAGCCAGCGCTTGGCGCGGCGCCAGCGGCTCACGGCGAGGCGCATGGCGACGGTGCGCACCCACGCCTCCGGCGCCTCGTCGGCCAGCAGCCGGTGGCGCCGGTCCCAGGCGCGCACGAACGCCTCCTGCACCACGTCCTGGGCCTCGCCGAGGTCCCCCGTGAAGGCGAAGAGCTGGCCGGTGAGACGGGGGAAGGCGGCCGCGTAGAAAACGTCGAACTCGTCCTCGTCCATGCCCTCCACCCCAGTCTCGGATCACCGTCGTGGACCGTTCGTCACCGCCTCGCGGTCCGGCCCGGCAGGTCGCGCACATCGAAGCACGCCCGTCTGAGAAGACGCCGAACAAGGGCGCCGGGATCAGTCGGTCCGCCGTGCCGGTGGGGCTGGGCCCGGTGCGGGGCCGCGCGGGGTGTGACGTACGGCTCGTTCCGCCGGGCGGGCAAGGCGGCCGGCCCGGGCTTCGTGACGTTTTCCACAGTGCCACTACGTCCCGGTAACTCTGCCCAGCCGTCGGTGCCTTGACCGATGTGTTCCGTGTCACCCGAAAGGCAGAACGGGTCAAATCGGACATGGATCAGAGCCGGCCATGGCCGCTTCGGAGTTCGTACAGAACACTCGGAACCTCCCGGAGTACGACAGTTCGGACCAAAGAGAGCATGCGCGGCCATGACCCACTCCCCCGAAACGCCTGAAGTACCGATACGTCCCTACGCGGTGACCGCCGCGGAGGTCGTCCCCGGCGACCTGTTCGCCCTGACGCCCGAGGACGCGGCGCGGCACCACTGGTACGTCGTCACGCACACGCTGCCCGTCTCCCCGGAGGTGATCCGGGTCACGCTGCGGCCGCCGCTCGGCGGGGTGGACCGCGAGGAGGATCTGCGGCGCGAGCAGACGGTGACCGTAGCGGGGCGCCGGCTGGATGTGGCCGCGGTGCCGCGGGTGAGCTCGCTCTCCCTGGACGGCGTGGAGTTCCGCGACGGCGACCGGCTGGTCGTCCTGCGCGCGGTGGACCCAATGGCCGACGAGGTGACGTACGTACGCCGTTTCGGTGCCTGGCACCGGGACGCCGGGGAGGACTCCGGCGCGGGCGCGACCGACACGCAGGTGCGGCGCTGGGCCGCCGGCGCCGACTCGGAGGGACGGGTCGTACGGCACGAGCCGCGTCCCGCGCGGACGGCGGCGGCGGCCGGGCCGCGCCGGGTGGTGGTCACCGGGCTCGGTGCCGTCACCCCGCTGGGCGTCGGCACCGGCGCGTTGTGGCAGGGGCTGCTCGAAGGGCGGCACGGCATACGGGAGTTGACGGACGAGGAGTTCGACGGGCTGCCGGTGCGGATCGCCGGCACGGTGCCGGTCGACCCGGCCGGGCTGCTGCCCCGGCAGGCGGCGCGGCGGATGAACCGGGCTGCCCAGTTCGCGGTGCTGGCCGCGCGGGAGGCATGGGCCGACGCCGGGTACGCCGACGGCGGCACCCGTGAGAGCGGGCTGGACCCGGAGCGGGTCGGGGTGAGCCTCGGCGCCATCCTCGGGGACGCGTCGGTGCTGGTCGGCGGGGACCGTCGGCTGCGGGAGCGGGGGCCGCGGGGCGTCTCCCCGCTCACCACGCCGATGACCGTGCCGTCACAGGCGGCCTCGCAGGTGTCGCTCGACCTGCACATCACCGGGGAGGCCCGCACGGTGACCAGCGCGTGCGCCTCGGGCACGGAGGCGATCGGGCAGGCCGTGGACCGGATCCGGTACGGCAGGGTGGACATCGCCCTGGCGGGCGGTGCCGAGGCGGTCGTCACGCCCGCGATCATGGCGTCCTTCGCGGCGATGCGGGCGCTGGCGGAGGGTGACCCGAACCACGGGTCGCCGTCGCGGCCGTTCGCCAAGGACCGGGACGGGTTCGTCAACGGCGAGGGGGCGGGGGTGCTGGTGCTGGAGTCCGAGGAGCACGCGCGGGCCCGCGGGGCGCGGATCTACTGCGAGGCGGCCGGGTGGGGGCTGTCGGCGGACGCCCACCATGTGGCGGCTCCGGACCCGTCCGGCGACGGCATCGCGCTCGCGCTGCGGCGGGCGGTGCGGGACGCGGGCGGTGAGGTGGCGGACGTCGTCCATGTGAACGCCCACGCGACCGCCACGGTCGACGGGGATCTCGCGGAGGCGCGGGCCCTGCGGGCGGTGCTGGGCGGGCGGGACGTACCCGTGACCGCGCTGAAGGGGCACCTGGGGCATCTGCAGGGGGCCGCGGGCGGGGTCGAGGCGGTGGCCGCGGTGCTGACGCTGCGGCATGGGGTGGTGCCGGCGACGGTGGGGTGCGCGGAGGTGGACGACGGGATCGATCTGGACGTCGTCCGGGGCGCTCCGCGTCCGTTGCCGGACACCGGTGATCTTGTGCTGAGCAACTCGTTCGGGTTCGGGGGGCACAACGCGGTGCTGGCGTTGCGGCGGGTGGCGTAGCCCGGGTGCGCCTCTCGGGCGCCGCCGCGCTGGTGTGGGCCGGGGGGTGTTCGCGCAGCCCGGCGCTTACGGGGTGCCGCCGCGCCCACCCTCCCCCACTCTCGGCTCCGCTCGAGCGGGGGGACCCCCATCGCCCCAGCGGCACGACTGCCCGCGGTTGGCGACCCTTGCGGCCGCCGCCCGCCCGGGCCACCGGTGTCGGTCCAGCCGCCCGCGGCGGGGAGGGGACGGGGTGGGGGTGGGCGCCCGCAGCGGCCGGCGCGTCCGCACCGTCCACCACTCAGCACGCACTCTCGCGCCGGACCGAGGACGACCACCCCCACCCCGTCCCCGCACCACCCACCCACCGCAGGCACGGCGCGCACCCCCACCCCGGCCACGCACCACCCACACACCGCAGGCACGGCGCGCACCCCCACCGCCCAGGCGGGTCAGGCCGAGCGTTTGCGGGATGCCGTCTTCTTCGCGGACGTCTTCTTCGCCGGGGTCTTCTTCGCCGTCTTCGACGTCGTCGTCTTCGACGTCGCCTCCTTCTCGGCCTGCGACGTCTTCGACGTCGACTTCCGAGGCGACGACGCCGTCTTCTTCGCCGTGGACGTCGATTTCTTGCCGCCCGTCTCCTTCGGGGACGAACGCGACGTCTTGCGCTGCGGGAGCTCCTTGACCTCGGCGTCCTCGCCACGGGACTCCTTGGCCGCCCGGACGCTGTTCTCCAGGGCCGCCATCAGGTCCAGCACCTTGCCGCCGCGCTCCGGTGCGGGCACCTCCGGCGGGGCCTCGCCGGCCGCCTTCGCGGCGACGACCTCCTCCACCGCCTCGCGGTACTCGTCGTGCAGATCCTCCAGGTCGACCTCGCCGAGCGTGTCCATCAGCGCGTCCGCGAGGTCCAGCTCCTTGTCGCGCACGGTGACGTCCGTGTCCGGCGCGACCCCCTCGGGGGCGCGGACCTCGTCCGGCCACAGCAGCCCGTGCATGGCGATGGCGTCGCCGACCACGCGCAGCATGCCCAGCCGCTCCCGCCCGCGCAGGGCGTACTTCGTGATGGCCACCTTCTTGCTCCGCTTCAGCGCCTCCCGGAGCAGTGTGTACGGCTTCGCCGCGGGCGCGCCGCCCGCAGCGAGGTAGTACGCGGCGTCCATCTGGAGCGGGTCGATACGGTCCTCGGGCACGAAGGCGACGATCTCGATCGTCTTGGCGGTCGGGAGCGGCAGCCCCGCCAGGTCCTCGTCGGTGATCGGGATGATCGAGCCGTCCGAGTCCTCGTAGCCCTTGCCGATCTCCTGGCCCGTGACCTCACGGTCCTCCAGCTCGCAGAACTTCCGGTAACGGATCCGGCCGCCGTCCTCCGTGTGGATCTGGCGGAAGGAGATCGAGTGGTTCTCGGTGGCGTTCACCAGCTTGATCGGGATGCTGACCAGCCCGAACGAGATCGCGCCGTTCCAGATGGACCTCACGTGCAGCACCTCTCCGGTCGTCTGCCGATCAGTGTCGAAGCATTTGTCACAGTTTGCGTGAGATTCTCATCGTATGGCTCCCATCACCGAGGTGGAGGGGCGACGGCTCCCGCTCAGCAATCTGGAGAAGGTGCTGTATCCCGCCACTGGCTTCACCAAGGCGGAGGTACTGCACTACTACGCGACCGTCGCCGAGGTGCTGCTGCCGCATCTGCGGGAGCGGCCGGTGTCCTTCCTGCGCTATCCGGACGGGCCCGACGGCCAGGTCTTCTTCACCAAGAACGTGCCGCCCGGTACGCCCGACTGGGTCACCACAGCCGAGGTGCCGAGGTCCGAGGGGCCGGCCCGGATGGTGCTGGTGGAGGACCTGCCGAGCCTGATGTGGGCGGCGAACCTGGTCGCGGAGTTCCACACCCACCAGTGGCGGATCACCGACCCCGGACAGGCGGACCGCATCGTGTTCGACCTGGACCCGGGGGCGCCCGCGACCGTGGTGCACTGCTGCGAGGTCGCCCTGTGGCTGCGGGAGCGACTGGCGCGGGACGGGATCGAGGCGTACGCGAAGACGTCGGGGTCGAAGGGGCTGCATCTGCTCGCGGCGGTACGCGGGGCCTCATCCGAACAGGTGTCCGACTATGCGAAGGCGCTGGCCGTCGAGGCGGAGCGGGCGATGCCCCGGCTGGTGCTGCACCAGATGAAACGCAGCCTGCGCCCGGGGAAGGTCTTCGTCGACTGGAGCCAGAACGCGGCCCGCAAGACCACGGCCACCCCCTACACCCTGCGGGCGCGGGCCGAACCGCTGGTGTCGGCGCCGGTGACCTGGGAGGAGGTCGAGGAGTGCCGTTCCCCGGACCGGATGGCCCTGCTCGCCCCGGACATCCCCCCGCGGGTGCAGGACCACGGCGACCTGCTGGCCCCGCTGCTGGACCCCGACCACGCGGGCACGCTGCCCTGACCCGCGCTCACCCAGCCCGCGCTCGCCCCGGACGCACCGCCGCGCCTGCCTGGAACAGCACCGCCGACGCCCACCGCACACGCCACCTCACACCCGCGCCCACGTGTGCCGGTCACGGGCCGCCGCGTACAGCGCCTCCACGTCCGCCGGCTTCAGCACCCCTCCCCCGCGGGCCAGACCCGGCACGTCCGCGTCCGTCAGGACGCGCACCCCGCGCGGCGGACCGGTGACCGTCATCCGCTGGGCGCCGACCGGTACCAGCACCGGGCGGACCTCGGCCGTCAGGGCGTGGGAGGCCCGGTCGGCGTCGGCGCGCAACCGGTGCAGCAGGGGCTCGGGGGCCCGGCGGCCGAGGCCCACCAGAGGGTCGGCGACGGTCACGCGCTGTCTGTGGGCGTACAGCGCGTGCAGGGCGTACAGCCCGCCGGGGCCGATCAGCAGGTGGTGGACGCGGTGGCCGCCGGGGAGCGGCAGCGAGTGCAGGACATGAACGCCGGCGCCGTCCACGCGGTCCAGGGCGCCCCCCACGGTCTGCTGCGCGGCGAGCGCCCGCCGGCGCGGGTCGGGGCGCAGGCGGCGGGCCGGGCCGGGGTCGCGGTCGAGGCCGACCAGCAGGGCCTCGCCGGGACGGTTCGGGGCGAGGTCGTCGTCGGCGTGGAGGGCGAGCCGGGTCAGGTCGGCGGAGGTGGGGACCGGGGGCGGGCCGACGGTGACCGGGCCGGTGAGGAAGGGGGCCAGGGCGGTGAGCGCCTCCTCCTCGTACTCCTCGCCGAGCAGGTTCACGCGGGCGGCCTCACGGTCGTACCAGGCGATGGTCCTGCCGTCCGGGAGGCAGACGTACAGCCGGTCCCTGCCGTGCCGGCGGGTCGGCACGACGCGCGGTCGGTCCATGCGCCATCACCCCGCATCCATGGGACCAGGCGGGGTGCTGCCGGGGCAAGAAGCCGGTTACCTTGGACAGGAGTTGGGCGTGAGGGTGGGAGGACGCCGTTGCGTACCCGCAGGAGTCAACCCGACGTACCGGCCCCGGACAGTCCGTGGGACGAGATCGTGCCCGGCCTGTGGATGGGCGGGCACCAGGTCCGCGGGCCCGCCGGGCAGCTGGAGTCCGTGGTGGTGGACCGGCAGTTCGATCTCGTGCAGACCCTGCTGCGGCTGCCCGGTCACGGGCCGGACCCCGGGGTGGAGCACCACGTGTGGCCCATCCCGGACGGGCCGCTGGACGGCACCCAGCTGGCGGGAGTGATCCGGCTGGCCGAGGCGGCGTGCGAGGCGCAGGACGCCGGGCGCACGGTCCTGGTCCGCTGCTTCCACGGCTACAACCGCTCGGGCCTGGTCGTCGCGCACGCGCTGATGCGGCGGGGCCGGACGGCCGAGTCGGCGATCCGGCTGATCCGCTCCCGCCGCTCCTCCTGGGCGCTGCACAACGACCTGTTCGTCGACTACCTGCGGTCCGGGCTCACCACGGCCCGGCTGCTCGAGGAGCTGACGGAGTGACCGGCACCAGGCCGGCGCGTCCGGGGCGCGGAAGGGGCGGGTGACCCGGAGGGCGGAGCGCCGTCCCCGATGGCGCAGCAAGGCGGGCGGGCACCAAGGGTCGCTCCTAATGTGGCGACAAGTCACCTTCGACCTGTTGTCTCCCCCCATGGAGGTACTGCCATGTCACCGCGTCCCCCGCTCGCCCGCCGTCTGCCCATGGCGCTCGCCGTCGGGGCCCTCGCGGTCGCGACCGCCGTCACCCCCGCCCTCGCCGCCGACGACCCCGGCCAGAGCAACCAGAACAACCAGAGCAGTCAAGGGAACTGGAGCCAGCAGAGCGGCAACGGTAACGGCAACAGCAACAACAACAGCGGCTCCGGCCACAGCAGCGGGGACGACGGCGGCTCGGGCAACAACACCGGCTCGGGCTCCCACCAGCAGAGCGGCAACAGCCAGCAGGGCGGGGGCAACCAGCAGAGCGGGGGCAACCAGCAGAGCGGCGGCAACGGCGACTGGGGCAACCAGGCCGGCGGCAACCACGGCGACCAGGGCGAGTACCGCGGTGTCGTGACCACGCAGAAGCTGGCCCTGCGCAGCGCGCCCAACCGCGGTTCGCACGTCATCCGGTACGCCCACAAGGGCGAGGTCGTCTCGATCTTCTGCAAGGTCCCCGGCGACAAGGTGGACGGCAACCCGCTCTGGTACCTCCTCACGGACGGCACCTGGGCCTGGGGTCCTGCCCGGCACATCGACAACATCGGTCCCGCGCCACGCTGGTGCTGATGAGCACACCACGCGAAGCGTCACATCTGGGTAAGTTCCGGACATGAGCAAGGCCGGCATCACCCTGGCGACGGCGGATCCGCCCGCGCCCACCGTCCCCCTCACCGGGCGCCGCGGCGTGGAACTCGCCCTCATCGTCCTGGCCGTCGGGCTGTCGGTGTACGGCTACTGCGCCGTCGGCCTCGCCAGGAACGGCACCGTCCCGCCCGGCGCCGCCGGATACGGCGCCGGGCTCGGCGTGCTCGCCCTGCTGGCGCATCTGGCGGTGCGCTGGCGCGCCCCGCTGGCGGACCCGCTGCCGCTGCCGATCGGGGTCCTGCTCAACGGGCTGGGTCTGGTGCTGATCTACCGGCTCGACCTGGAGGCGCCCGGTGACCGGGGCGCCCCCACCCAGCTGATCTGGTCGACGCTGGGGGTGGCGCTGTTCATCGCGGTGATCCTGGTGCTGCGCGACCACCGGGTGCTCCAGCGGTACACCTACCTCTGCGTCACCGTCGCTCTGGTCCTGCTGACGGTGCCGATCCTCTTCCCCGCGGTGAACGGCGCGCGGATCTGGATCCGGGTGGCCGGATTCTCCATCCAGCCCGGCGAGTTCGCGAAGGTGCTGCTGGCGGTGTTCTTCGCCGCGTACCTCGCCGCGAACCGCGGCGCGCTCACCTACGCGGGCCGCCGCGTCTGGGGGATGCAGGTGCCCACCGGGCGGGTGCTCGGCCCGATCGTCGCCGTGTGGCTGGTCAGCGTGGGTGTGCTGGTCCTGGAGCGGGACCTCGGCACATCACTGCTGTTCTTCGGCCTGTTCGTGGTCCTGCTGTACGTCGCCACCGGCCGCACCGGCTGGATCGCCCTGGGCCTGCTGCTGGCGTCGCTCGGGGCGGTGGCGGTGGGCCGGCTGGAGCCGCACGTGCACCACCGGATCGAGACCTGGCTGCACCCGTTCGCCTCCATCGACGCCGGTGAGGGCCCCAACCAGATCGCGCAGTCGCTGTTCGCCTTCGCGGAGGGCGGCATCCTGGGCTCGGGACTGGGGCTCGGACACTCCGTGCTGATCGGTTTCGCGGTCAAGTCCGACTTCATCCTGGCGACGGCCGGCGAGGAACTGGGCCTGGCCGGGCTGTCCGCGATCTTCCTGCTGTACGGGCTGCTGGTGGAGCGCGGCTACCGGGCGGGGCTGGCGCTGCGCGACCCGTTCGGCCGGCTGCTCGCCGTCGGCCTCGCCTCCCTGGTGGCGCTGCAGGTGTTCGTGATCGCGGGCGGGGTGACCGGGCTGATCCCGCTGACCGGGATGGCCATGCCGTTCCTGGCGCAGGGCGGTTCGTCCGTGGTGACCAACTGGGCGATCGTGGCGCTGCTGGTCCGGCTCAGCGACAGCGCGCGGCGGCAGTCCGGCGCGGGTGCGCTCCGGTGACCCGGCACATCCGGCACGCCGCGCTGTTCTGCGCGCTGCTGCTGGTCGCCCTGCTGGTCAACGCGGCGCGGGTGCAGGTGCTGCACGCCGAGGACTACGAGGCCAACCCGGCCAACCGCCGTGCCGCCATCGCCCGCTACCAGCAGCCGCGCGGTGACATCCTGGTCGCCGGCCGGCCGGTCACCGGGTCCCGGGACACCGGGGAGCACCTGCGCTTCGAACGGACGTACAGGGACGGGCCGTTGTACGCGCCGGTGACGGGCTTCGCCTCGCAGGAGTACGGCACGACGCTGCTGGAGGACACCGAGGACGGGGTGTTGTCCGGTGCCGCCCCGGTGCTCGCGCCGCTCCCGCTGTGGAACGAGTTCACCCGCTCCCGCAGCGCGGGCGGTGACGTGCTGACCACGATCGACCCGCGGGCGCAGCAGGCTGCGTCCGAGGGCCTGCGCGGGCGGAAGGGCGCGGTGGCGGCGGTGGAGCCGTCGACCGGGCGGATCCTGGCGCTGGTGTCGGTCCCGTCGTACGACCCCGAGCCGCTGTCCGGGAACGGCAGGACGGCGCGGGAGGCCTGGGCGCGGCTGAACGCCGACCCGGACCGGCCGATGCTGAACCGGGCGGTACAGCGGACCTACCCCCCGGGGTCGACGTTCAAGGTGGTCACCGCGGCGGCGGTGCTGGACGCGGGCACGGTGAAGGACCTCGACAGGCCGACCCGCTCCCCCGACCCGTACCTCCTGCCGGGGACGACGACCCGGCTGGTCAACGGCTCCGGCGACTGCGAGGACGCCACGCTGCGCGAGGCGTTCGTGTGGTCCTGCAACACGGTGTTCGCCCAGCTCGGGGCGTCCGCCGGGGTGGCGCGGATGCGGGAGACGGCCGAGGGCTTCGGCTTCAACGACCCGGACCTGCGTATCCCGTTCCGGGTGGCGACCAGCACTTTCGACACCACGGTGGACGCGGCGCAGCTCGCGCTGTCGTCGATCGGGCAGTACAACACGCGGGCCACGCCGCTGCAGATGGCGATGGTCGCGGCGGCCGTGGCGAGCGGCGGGCAGGTGCGCGAGCCGTACCTGGTGGAGCGGACCACGCGGGCGAGCGGCGGCACGGTGGCGGCGGCCGGGTCGCGGTCGGTGCGGCGGGCCATGCTGCCGGCGACGGCGGCGCACATCCGGGAGCTGATGCGCGGTGTCGTGGAGGACGGCACCGGCAAGAAGGCGGCGATCCCCGGTGCCGTGGTCGGCGGGAAGACCGGCACCGCCCAGCACGGGCTGGGCAACTCCGGGACGCCGTACGCCTGGTTCATCTCCTGGGCGCAGCGCGAGGACGAGCTGGAGCCGAAGGTGGCGGTGGCCGTGGTGGTGGAGGACGCCGAGGGCAGCCGGCGGGAGATCAGCGGGGGCGGGACGGCGGCGCCGGTCGCCCGCGCCGTGATGGAGGCGGTACTGAAGAAGTAGGCGAACTACGGGGCGCGGGCCCGACGCCGTACACCTTCACCCTGCGTACCTCCTTCCCGCCCGGCGAAGGCCCGCACGCGCCGGGCGCACCGCTCGCCGACAAGTCGTGCGCGGGGGATTGACGGGCTTGCTGACAGGCAGTCTCATAAAGGTGACCTGCCGGTAACCCGAGACGCCCCCGAGGTGGAACCGTCATGACGACCCTGCCGGAAACCGACGCGCTCGACGGCCTGCGGGACGCGCTCGGGCAGCTGAAGGACCGGGAGCAGGTGGCCCGGCGGCTGCTGGAGTCCTCCGCGAAGCACTCCTTCGACCCGGACAAGGAGCTGGACTGGGACGCCCCCTTCGAGGACGGCAAGTGGTTCTGGCCGCCGGAGCTGGTCTCGCTGTACGGCACCCCGATGTGGCGGCGGATGAGCGAGGAGCAGCGCATCCTGCTCTCCCGGCACGAGGCGGCCGCGCTCGCCTCGCTCGGCATCTGGTTCGAGCTGATCCTGATGCAGCTGCTGGTCCGCCACATCTACGACAAGTCCGCGACCAGCGCGCACGTGCGGTACGCCCTCACCGAGATCGAGGACGAGTGCCGCCACTCGAAGATGTTCGCCCGGGTGATCGAGCAGAGCGGCACCCCCTGGTACCCGGTGAGCAGGATCCACCACAACCTGGGCCGGCTGTTCAAGACGGTCTCCACCACCCCCGGCTCGTTCACCGCGACCCTCCTCGGCGAGGAGGTGCTGGACTGGATGCAGCGGCTGACCTTCCCGGACGAGCGGGTGCAGCCCCTGATCCGGGGCGTCACACGGATCCACGTGGTCGAGGAGGCGCGGCACGTCCGGTACGCCCGTGAGGAGCTGCGGCGCCAGATGATGACGGCCCCTCGGTGGTCCCAGGAGTTCACCCGCGTCTCCTCCGGCGAGTTCGCCCGGGTGTTCTCGGTGGCCTTCGTGAACCCGGAGGTCTACACGAACGTCGGCCTGGACCGGCGCGAGGCGGTCGCCCAGGTGAAGGCGAGCGGGCACCGGCGGGACGTGATGCAGCAGGGGGCGAAGAAGCTCACGGACTTCCTGGACGACATCGGCGTGCTGCGCGGTGCGGGCCGTCGGCTGTGGCGGTCCTCGGGCCTGCTGGCGTAGGCGGCCGGGGTCTCCGGACGGGCCGGTCCGGCGCGTTCCGGGGTCGGATATCGGCCTGCCGGGGCGGGCGGCCGGCGCGGAGCCGCGGTTACGCTGCGGGCATGACCTCGCAGGCCCCCACCCCCGCCTACCGGCGCCTCAGTGTCGAGGAGCGCCGCAGCCAGCTGCTGGAGGCCGCGCTGTCCCTGTTCGCCCACCGCGCCCCGGAGGACGTGTCCCTGGACGACGTGGCGGAGGCGGCCGGAGTGTCCCGGCCCCTGGTCTACCGCTACTTCCCGGGCGGCAAGCAGCAGCTGTACGAGGCGTCCCTGAAGTCCGCCGCCGACGAGCTGCGGGACTGCTTCGACGAGCCGCACGTGGGGCCGCTGCTCCCCCGGCTGACCCGGGCCGTGGAGCGCTACCTCGCCTTCGTCGGCCGGCACGACACCGGCTTCAGCGCGCTGCTCCAGGGCGGCAGCGTGGTGGAGACCTCCCGCACCACCGCCCTGGTGGACGGGGTGCGCCGGGCCGCCGCGGAGCACATTCTCAGCCATCTCGGCGTCGCCGATCCGGGACCGCGGCTGCGGATGACCATCCGCATGTGGATCACCGCCGTGGAGGCCGCCTCCCTGATCTGGCTCGACGAGGACAAGCAGCCGCCGCCGGCGGAGCTGCGGGACTGGCTGGTGGAGCAGTTCGTGGCGCTGCTGACGGTCACCGCGCGGCGGGACGCGCAGACCGACGCGCTGGTGCGGGCGCTGGCCGCGGAGCTGTGACCCGCGGCCGATGGCCGAGACTGGTGGGGTGAAGAGCGAAGACACCCCCTTCGAGGGCGGCCCCATGGACGGGCGTGTCCTGCCCGTGCTGCTGGGCATCACCGGGCATCCGCCCAAGACGTACCGGATCCCCGTGCCGGCCCCGGACGGCGGCCCGCCCACGGTCCTCGTCTACCGCCGGGTACCCCGCGGGACGGGCAGGCTCACCGGGCTGACCGCCCGCTGGAAGTACCTCTACGACCCGACCGGGCGGGCCGGCGACGGACCGCGGTGGCCCTGGCGGAAGTCCCGCCCCGCTCCAGACGCCACGCCGCAGGGCAAGCCGGACGACGCGGACGGGTGACCGGGTTGCGCCGAACCGCGCACACTCGGCGAGCGGACCGCGCCTACCGCCTCGATGCTCGCGGTGCGGAGCGGACGAGCCGCCCCGCGTCGGAGGTGATGGCGTGTCAGGAATGCTTCTGCGTCTGGTGTGTACGGCGGCACTGGCGGCCGGGACCGTTCTCGCACCCGTGCCCGCGGCGGCCGACCCGGAACCGGGCGGCTCCCCCGCCGCGTCCGGCGGTCGCTCCGTCGCCGCACTGCTGACGGATCTTCAGACTCTGTACCGGGAGGCCGAGAAGGCCACCGAGCGCTACAACGCCACCGAGGAGGCGCTGGCCGAGCAGCGCGCCGAGACCGCGCGGCTGGACCGGGCGCTTGCCCGCACCCGGCTCTCCCTGCACGACAGCCGCGGCGCGGCCGGACGGCTGGCCCGGCAGCAGTACCAGAGCGTCACCGGCCTCTCCCCCTACCTGCGGCTGCTGCTGGCGCGCGACCCGCAGCGGGCGCTGGAACAAGGGCATGTGATCGGGCAGCTGGCGCGGGAGCGGGCGCAGACGGTGGGCCGGCTGACCGGTGACGCCAAGGAGGCCGACGAGCTGGCACGCAAGGCGCGCAAGGCACTGGACGAGCGGATCGCGCTGACCGAGCGCCGCAAGAAGGAACGCGACCAGGTCGTGGAACGGCTGCACGACGTCGAGGAGTTGCTGGCCTCGCTCACGGCGGACCAGCTGGCCCAGCTGGCCGAGCTGGAGCGGACCCGGGTCGCCGACGCCCAGCGGGAGCTGGTGGCGTCCGGGGCGCTGAGCGGCGCGGGCGCGCCGTCGGCGGCCGGTGAGCGGGCCGTGCGGTACGCGGTCGAGCAGCTCGGCAAGCCGTACGAGTGGGGGGCGGAGGGCCCGGCGACGTACGACTGCTCGGGGCTGACGTCCGAGGCGTGGCACTCCGCGGGCGCCCCGATCCCCCGGACCAGTCAGGAGCAGTGGGCGCGGCTGGAGCGGATCGCGCTGGCGGACCTGCGCCCCGGGGACCTCGTCGTGTACTTCCCGGAGGCCACGCACGTCGCCCTCTACCTGGGTGACGGCATGGTGGTGCAGGCGCCCAGGCCCGGCGCGCGGATCAAGGTGTCGCCGATCGCGGCCAACCCGGTGCTGGGGGCGGTGCGGCCCGACCCCGGCGGGGAGCCCGTGGAGCACTATGTGCCGCCGGAGCTCCCCGAGGGGGCGACGGACGGGTCCGACGAGGGCTACGGCGCCACCTACGCGCCGGCCGCGCCGGAGATCTCGGCCAGGTAGGCGCTGGTCTTCTCCGGCTCGTAGAAGAAGTTCTCGAAGTCGGCCGGGTTGTTGAAGCCGTTGGCGAAGCGGTCGGCGGCCGGCTGGAGCTGGCCTGCGGCGCCGATCAGGTTGAGGACGTGCTCCGGCGGCGGGGCGAGCATGGCGTTCGTCCACTTGGTGACGTGCCGCGCCGTGGCCCAGTAGCGGTCGAAGGTCTGCCGCATCCACTCCTCGTCGAACGGTTTGTCGCCGTGTTCGAGGATGGAGGCGAGGTAGGCGGCGGCGCACTTGGACGCGGAGTTGGAGCCCTGGCCGGTGATCGGGTCGTTGGCGACGACCACGTCGGCGACGCCGAGGACGAGACCGCCGCCGGGGAGACGCCCGACCGGGTTGCGGACGGTCGGGGCGTAACGGCCGGCCAGGGTGCCGCCGGCGTCGGTCAGCTCGACCTTGGTGGCACGCGCGTACTCCCAGGGCAGGAACTTCTCCATCAGTTCCAGGGTCAGGGAGAGGTGCTCGGCCGGGTCCTTGACGTCCTTGAAGGCGTCCAGCGGGCCGCCGGGGACGCCCTCCCAGAACAGGATGTCGGCGCGGCCGGAGATGGTGTACGTCGGCATGATGAACATCTCGCCGACGCCGGGGACCAGGTTGCAGCGGACCGCCTCGGTGTCCGGGTGCTCCGGGCGCGGGCCGAGGCCGTGCACGTAGGCGACGGCGAGGGCGCGCTGCGGCTCGCTGTACGGGGAGCGCTCGGCGTCCCGGGCGAACATCTGCACCAGCTCGCCCTTGCCCGCCGAGACGAGGACCAGGTCGTAGGCGCGGGAGAAGTAGTCGAGGTCGCCGACCGCGGCGCCGTGGATGACGAGCTGCCCGCCGCGCTGGGCGAAGGTCTCCATCCAGCCGGCCATCTTCACGCGCTGGTCCACGGACTGCGCGAACCCGTCGAGTCTGCCCAGCCAGTCGATGGCGCGCTGCGAGGGGCCCGGGTCGAAGGAGCCGGGGGCGGCGACCGAGACGCCGAGGCCCTGGATCTTCGGCGCCTGGGACTCCCAGAAGTTCAGCTGGAGGTCGCGCTCGTGCTGCAGGGCCGTGTGGAACATGCACTGCGTCGACATGACCCGTCCGGTGCGGATCTCGTCCGCGGTCCGGTTGGACATGAGGGTGACCTCGTACCCGTGCGACTGGAGTCCCAGGGCGAGCTGGAGACCGGACTGACCGGCCCCGACGACGAGTATCTTCCGCATACGGGGGACGCTCCTAAGGGGGCTACTCGGGGGTTTCGTCGAGCGCGTGGCCCACGAGGGACAAGAGGGTCTCGATGACCGAGATCCGGCGGCGCGCATCCATGATCATGACAGGTATGTGCGCGGGGATCGTGAGGGCCTCCCGCACGTCCTCCGGGGCGTAACGCTCGGTGCCGTCGAAGTGGTTGACGGCCACGACGTACGGCATCCCGCAGCTCTCGAAGTAGTCCAGCGCCGGCCAGCAGTCCTTCAGACGGCGGGTGTCGGCCAGCACGACGGCGCCGATCGCGCCGCGCACCAGGTCGTCCCACATGAACCAGAACCGCTGCTGACCGGGCGTGCCGAAGAGGTAGAGCACCAGGTCGTCGTCGAGCGTGATGCGCCCGAAGTCCATGGCCACGGTGGTGGTCAGTTTGCCCGGTGTGGCGGTGAGGTCGTCGGTCTCCTCGCTCGCCTCGGTCATCAGCGCCTCGGTCTGCAGGGGCGTGATCTCGGAGACGGCGCCGACGAGGGTGGTCTTGCCGACGCCGAAGCCGCCGGCCACCACTATCTTCGTGGCGATCGGTGCCCGGGTGGGGTCCGTCTGCCAGGGCAACAGGGGCTCGTCCGCTTCGACGAGCGGGGAGACGCCGTACGCGACGTCAGAGACGGCGGAGTCCACTCAGCACCCTTTCCAGCAACGCGCGGTCCGGGCGGCCCGTGCCGTGGCCGGTTCCCGTTCCGTAGACACGGATCTTTCCCTGGTCCGCCAGGTCGCTCAGCAGGACGCGGACCACGCCGAGCGGCATGCTGAGCAGCGCAGCGATCTCGGCCACCGTCCGCATGCGGCGGCACAGTTCGACGATGGCCCGCACCTCGGGCATGACCCGGGTGCCGAACCCCCCGGAGGTGAGCTCCCGGCGCTCCTCGGCGGCTTCGAGCGCGGCCGTGCCGGCGGTGGCGCCGACGAACGTCTCGACCAGCAGCACGTGGCCGAAGCGGGTACGGCCGCCGGTGAGCGAATAGGGGCGCACGCGGGCGGGTTTACGGTCCCCGCCGCGGACCGGGAGATGTTTCTTCGGGGCAGTGGTCATCGGGGACTCCCGGCGGACTCGTGCTCCGTACTCCCCGCGCTCTCCGCGTTCTCGAGGTTCTTGCGCAGTTCGCTGCGGAGTTCGGGGGTGAGGACGTGGCCGGCCCGGCCGACGAACAGGGCCATGTGGTACGCCACGACGCTCATGTCGCAGTCCGCGGAGCCGTGCACGCCGAGCAGCGAGCCGTCGCTGATCGACATGACGAAGAGGCTGCCCTCGTCCATGGCGACCATGGTGTGCTTCACGGGCCCGTAGTCCATCAGCTTCGAGGCGCCGATGGTGAGGCTGCCGATGCCGGAGACCACGGTGGCCAGGTCGGCGGAGGAACCGCGCGGCCCGGGCCGTGCGGTGCCCCGCTCACCGCGGACCGGGGCGGTTCCGCCGCCCGGGCCGCTGCGGGCGCGGGCGAGCGTCTCGTCGGAGGAGAGGAGCAGCAGGCCGTCGGAGGAGACGACCGCGACGGAGAGGATGCCGGGCACCTCCTCGACGAGATTCGTCAGCAGCCAGTGCAGGTTGCGGGCCTCACTGCTCAGTCCGAAGGTACTGGGCGCGGTCAACTGCTTGCCTCCTCGACAGTGCCCCCCGTGGCTTCTTCGGTTGTGGCGTCCGCCCCGGCCGGTGCCCGGTCGGGGCCGCCCCCGGTCGCCAGCTCGGCCTCGACGTCGCGCCTTCCGGCGTCCGCCCCGCGGCGGAACCCGCCGAGCCGCCGGCGCAGTGCCTCGGCGTCCACGGATCCCGAGCGCGGCCGCGGCGCCGCGACCGGTGCGCTGATCTTCGGCGTCCGCTTCGGCAGTCCCTTGTCGGTGACGGGTTCGTCGGCGGTGGGGCCGTCCGCGACCCGCGTGTGCTCGTGCCCGCCGGCGGCGTCGTCGGCGACGGGGCGGCCGGGCAGCCCGCTGCGGGGCTCCTCGGGGGCGGCCGGGGGTTCGGGGGCGATGTCCCCGGGCGCCTGTGCCGCTCCGCGAGCGGGTTCCGGACGTACGGCGTCGGCGTCGGGCCGGGTGCCGGCGGGGTCCTGCGTCCGCGGGCCGGAGTCGTGTCCGTCGCCCGGACGTACGGCCTCGCCGGGGAGCTGGGCGGTTCCGGCTCCGTGGCCGCCGGCCGCCGCGGGGCGGTCGGTGTTCTCGCCGCCGGACGCGGTACGGCCGTCCGGCTGGGCCGGGATGAACAGCTCCATGGTGGTCTCGGCGGGCCGCTCGACGGGGGCGGGGGCCTGGGCCTCACCCACGGCCGGTGCGTCGGGCGCGTCCGCGGCCGGTGCGTGGGGCGTGGGGCGGGCGGCGGCCTCGTTCGTCGGCGCCTCCTCCCCGGCTGCGGGGGCGCCGGGCTCGCGCACGGCGTCCGGCACGGTCTCGTCCGCACCCGGCGGCTCGGTGTCGGCCTGAACGGCTGCGTCGAGGTCCGGCGCAGGCGCGGCGGCCGGACGGGCGTCGCCCCGGGCCGGGTTCTCGAGGTCGTCGGTGAGGGGCGCCTCGTGCGCGGCTGCCCGGTCCTCGTCGTCCGGCGCGACGGTGTCCGTCCGCCCGTCGGCGGGGGCGGGGCCGGACGTCTCCGGGGCATCCGGGGCGGCCGGCGCGGCCGGGGCCGCTGCTTCCGTGGTGGCGTGGGCCTGGATGGAGCGTTCGGCCAGGTCGACCAGGGGGTCGCCGGCCGCCGAACGGCCCGGCAGGACGTTGGAGTTGGCCTCGGCGTCCGCGCCCGGCAGGGACACCGCGTGGGCGCCGCCGGGGACCGATGCGGGGACCGCGGTGGGCGTGGCGGGCGCCAGCAGGGGGTCGGGGAGGACGACGACCGCCGCGATCCCGCCCTGCTTCTGCTTGCGCAGCTGCACCCGGACACCGTGCCGGTGGGCGAGCCGGGCCACGACGTACAGGCCGAGGCCGAGACCGTCGTCGGACTCCGCGTCGTACGCCGCCTCCGGGTCGAACTCGGACAGCCGGGTGTTGAGCCGCTCCAGCCGGTCGGCGGCCATGCCGATGCCCTCGTCCTGGACGGAGAGCATGACCTCGCCGTTCTCCAGCAGCCAGCCGGAGACCTCGACGGGCATGTCGGGCGGGGAGAACGAGGTGGCGTTCTCCATGAGTTCGGCCAGCAGGTGGGACAGGTCGTCCGCCGCGAAGCCGGCGATGTTCGCGTGCGGCGGCAGCGCCGCGATCCGCACCCGCTCGTACCGCTCGATCTCGCTCACCGCGGCGCGGACGACGTCGACCAGCGGGACCGGGCCCGCCGTGTGCCGGCCGTGCTCGGTGCCGGCGAGGACCAGCAGGTTCTCGCTGTGCCGGCGCATGACCGTGGCGAAGTGGTCGAGCTTGAAGAGGGTGGCCAGGCGGTCCGGGTCGTCCTCCCGCTCCTCGAGCCCCTCGATCACGCCGAGCTGCCGCTCGACCAGGCCGAGCGTGCGCAGGGCGAGGTTGACGAACGTTCCGCCGATGCTGGTGCGCAGCCGCTCCATGTGGGCGGTGGCCTCGGCGAGTTCGGTGCGCAGTTCCTCGCGGGCGTCGGCCATCTTCTGCCGCTGCCCGACCAGGTGCTTGCGGTCGGCCTCCAGCGTGGCGATCCGCTGGGCGAGTCCGGCGGCGTGCGCGTGCAGGGCGTTGACGGAGCGGACGACCTGGGCGAACTCGTCGTTGCGGCCGGTGAAGGTGACCGGTTCCTCGGCGGTGGGGTCCTCCGCCTCCGCGAGGCGGGCCGAGCCCCGGCGCAGCACCGACAGCGGGCGGGTGAGGGTGCGGGCCATCGCCGTGGCGATGCCGACGGCGAGCAGCATGAGGGCGCCGAGGGCGGCGATCCTGATCTCCAGCTCGGTGACGTCGTCGTCGCGCAGCTGGGCGAGTTCCTTGGTGCGCTGGTCGAACAGCGCGGACTCGGCCCCGCGCATCGTCTCGATCCGCGCGGTGAGCGCCGCCGCCAGCTTCTTGGGGCTGGTGTTCAGCTCGGAGTCGGAGAGGGTCGGCTTGTCGGTGAGCTTCTCCAGGTACTTCTCCGCGGTGTCGACCTCGGGGCCGGTGACCGTCGAGTCGTAGGAGGCGCGGGCGGCCTTCGGCGCGGCGTCCCGGAAGTCGGCGAGGGCCGCGTCGGAGCGTACCCGCGCCTGGAGCGCGGCGGCGGACAGCGCGTGGCGCCGCTCCTCGTCGGCCTCCGAGGTGCTGGTGGAGGTGACCGGCAGCCCGGTGATCGGGTCGATCACGGTCTCCGTGGTGCTCGGCACGTTCAGCACGGCGAGCAGCAGCCCGCGGGTGGCGGCGGCCTGCTGGACGGCGGTGTCCAGCTCGGCGAGCGCGTGCGCGCCGGACCCGGCGCGGGGCGGGGTCTCGTCGGCCAGGCGTGCGGCGAGCCGGTGCAGCTGGGAGATGGCGGTGGAGTACGCCTGGTGGGCCTCCAGGGCGCTGCTCCTGCCGGTGAGCGCGGCCCGGCGCACGGTGGCGACGGCGTCGAGCTCCTCGCGCAGCGCCGTCGAGGTGTCGCTGTCGGCACGCAGTTCCTCGACCTGCCGGTCCACCCGGGCGCTGTGCTCCTCGGAGGGCGCCTTGGACTTGGGGCGGCCCGCCGCGATGTAGGGGACGACCTCGTCACGCTCGTCGGCGAGGGAGTGGGCGAGGGCGAGCGCGTCCTCGGTCCGCTCGGCGAGCGTGACCAGTTCCTGCGCGTCCTTCAGCTGTTGGGAGGCCGCCAGTACGGAGGGCGCGCCGGCCCCGGCGATCGCCGCGGCCACCACGGCCACGGCGACGACGAGGCGGTTACGTACGTGGGTGGGGCGGCCTTTGCCCACGGTGGGCGTCTGCTGCGCGTCCCCCGTGAGGGCCGCCTGCTTGTCCTTGCGACGAGGCCGCGTCTTCTGCACCGGTGCTCGCATTCCTGACTCGTGTACCCGTGGGTCCGCGTGACGCTCCGTCATCGGGCGCGGGCGCTCTTCCCGAGCCGCCGGCCGCGCTCGGACAGCGAGGCGCCCCCATCGCTCCCCGACCCTCCCAGTGCCCGTGGACAGTGGATGCGCATCACCTGACCCGCCACTCGAAGGAGTGAACATCGGAGGCGAGTTGAGGGGCAAGTTCCGTTGTGCTCCGCAGCGGACCCGCGCGGCAGGCCGGTTGGACGTCTGCGGCGGGCGGTGGCAATATTCGCCGCCACGTCTTCCCGGAGCCCTTCATTACCTCCCAAACCAGGCGTCTGACCTGCGCGCCTGTGGAGAACGTACGAACCCTGCCCGGCTTTTGCGGGCGTTGTGGGGAGCTCGTGCAGACTGGCCGGATGCGCACGGAACTTGTTTCGGAGCCCGGTGATCCGGGACGCCCCAACGAGGACTTCGCGAGCGTCGGACTTCCGGCCTCCGGGCAGGGCGGTTCGCTCGTGGTCCTGGACGGCGTCACGCCGCCGTCCGACGGGGGCGGCTGTCTGCATTCGGTGCCCTGGTTCACCGCCCGGCTGGGCGGCGCGCTGACCGAACTGACCGTTTCCCTCCCGGATGTTCCGCCGGCCGAGCTGCTGTCCCGGGCCATCGCGCGCACGGCCGGGAGCCACGCGGCGACCTGTGACCTTTCTCACCCCCGAACGCCGCAGGCGACGGTGGTGCTGGCGCGCTGGTCGTCCGACTCGGTGGACTGGCTCGTGCTGTCCGACTCGGTGCTGCTGGTGGAGTCGACGGACGGCACGGTCACGGCGGTCAGGGACGACCGGCTGGACCGGCTGCCCCTTTCGGCCCTGGCCAGCCACGCCGTCGTCGACACCACGCTGCGCAACAAGGAGGGCGGCTTCTTCACCGCCGCGGCGGACCCGGCGGTGTCCTCACGGGCGGTCACGGGCTCCCTCCCGCGCGGCGAGGTGCGCGCGCTGGCGGCGCTGACGGACGGCGCTGCGCGGTGGGTGGAGCGGTTCGGCGAGGGTGACTGGGCGGACTGCCTCGCCCTGATCCGCACTGAGGGCGCGCGGGCGCTGGTGGACCGGGTCCGGTCCCTGGAGCACGCGGACGCGGCCCGCGTCCCGCCCCGCCGCGGCAAGACCCACGACGACGCGACGATCGTCCACACCGACCTGCCACCCGCCTGAGGAGCTCCCCACCGACGGGCGGCGGCCGCCCGGACGACGAGCCGCCTGCGCGCGAACGGCCGGGCTTCACCCGCGCGGGGGACACCTGCGCGCCCCGGTCACGGGCCGGCCGCCGGTCACCGCGCCCCCGGCCGGGCGGCGGGGCCGTCTCCTACCGTTCCATCCCCCGGTTCAGCCGGTTGAGCAGGCGGGCGAGTTCCGTGACCTCCGTCGGGTCCCAGTCGGCGAACCGGCCGGCGTAGCGGGCGCGGCGGGCCTCACGCACCCTGCTCACCCGCCGCCGCCCCTCGTCCGTGAGGGTGACGAGCCAGGCGCGCCCGTCGGCGGGGTCCGGCTCGCGCCCCACGAGTCCGAGCTCTTCCAGGGCACGCAGCTGGCGGGACATCGTCGCCTTGCCCACGCCGATGTACGCGGCGAGTTCGGTGGCCCGCTGCCGGCCGCACTCATCCAGACGGACCAGCAGCCCGTACGCGGACGGCTCCAGGTCGGGGTGCACCTCGCGCGCCATCTCCCCCTGGCTGGCCCGCGCCCGGCGCAGCAGAACCGTCAACTCCCGCTCCAGGGCCAGGAACGCGGGCTCCTCCACACCGGACGCGGGCTCCGGCGAGGCGGCGCGTTCCCCGCCGCCGTTTACGTCTTCGTGCACGTGTGCCCCTGCCTCGGTTTCCGGTTCTGAACGTCTGGCGCCAAGTGGCGACGTCGCCGCAGCTCCATAAGTATTTCGCAGGCGTAGACCAACGGCAGCGCGGCGGTCCGCCCGCCCGCCGTGGTCGACGTCGGCAGTTTCTCTACCAGGCCATTACGTGGCATGCCCACTACATGCGATGTGGGTCACATTCCGGGTTCGCCCCACGACCGTTCGGAGATGCGTCATGCCTGTGTCCAGATCCCGGCTCGTCCGTATACGCGCGCTCGGGGCCGCCGGCGCCGTCCTGCTCGCGGCCCTCGCCCTCCCCTCGACCGCGGCCACCGCCGACGAGTCCGCCCCCACCGTCCCGCCGCGCGGCTCCGCCCACATGGGCATGGGCGTCCTCGCCCACGACGGCGAGGCCGGCCTGCCCACCGCGCGCTCCACCCAGACGGAAGGGGTGGACGTCTCCAGCCACCAGGGCAACGTCGCCTGGCCGACCCTGTGGAACAGCGGGGTCCGCTGGGCCTACGCCAAGGCCACAGAGGGCACGTACTACACCAACCCGTACCACTCCCAGCAGTACAACGGCTCCTACGACGTCGGCATGGTGCGCGGCGCCTACCACTTCGCGACGCCGGACACCGCGAGCGGCGCCGCCCAGGCGGACTACTTCGTGGACCGCGGCGGCGCCTGGTCCGCCGACGGCCGCACCCTGCCGGGCGTCCTGGACATCGAGTGGAACCCGTACGGCGACGCCTGCTACGGCAAGTCGGCGAGCTCGATGGTGAGCTGGATCCGCGACTTCCTCGACCGGTACCGCGCCCGTACCGGCCGCAGCGCCGTCATCTACACCGCCACCAGCTGGTGGCAGCAGTGCACCGGCGACTACGCGGGCTTCGCCTCCACCAGCCCGCTGTGGATCGCCCGGTACGCCTCCACCGTGGGCGACCTGCCCGCCGGCTGGGACACGTACACGATGTGGCAGTACACCTCGACCGGCCCGACGGTCGGCGACCACGACCGCTTCAACGGCACCCTCGACCGGGTGCAGGACTTCGCCGCCGGCGGCTGACCCGAACGGCTCCAGGCACCGGCCCGCACCCCGGGCACGGGAAAGGCCCGGGTCCTCGATACGAACGTGGCCCGGGCCAGAGGAAAGGCCCGGGCCTCCCTCACGGGACCCGGGCCCTCCCTCATCCGGCGGCCTCCGTCACGCGGCCACCGGAACCTCCGGCGCCGCCCCGTTCGTGGCGGGCGACAGCGCCAGCTCCAGCACCTGGCGGACGTCGGTGACGGCGTGCACGTCCAGCTTCTCCAGCACCTCCGCGGGGACGTCGTCCAGGTCGGGCTCGTTGCGCTTGGGGATGATCACCGTGGTGATCCCCGCCCGGTGCGCGGCGAGCAGCTTCTGCTTCACCCCGCCGATCGGCAGCACCCGCCCGGTCAGCGAGACCTCACCGGTCATCGCCACGTCCGTGCGGACCAGCCGGCCGGAGAGCAGCGAGGCCAGCGCGGTGGTCATCGTGATGCCCGCGCTCGGGCCGTCCTTGGGCACGGCGCCCGCCGGGAAGTGGATGTGCACGCCCCGGTCCTTCAGGTCGGCCACCGGCAGCTCCAGCTCGGCGCCGTGACTGCGCAGGAAGCTCAGCGCGATCTGCGCGGACTCCTTCATCACGTCGCCCAGCTGGCCGGTCAGGGTCAGCCCCGCCGCGCCCGTCTCCGGGTCGGCCAGGGAGGCCTCCACGTAGAGGACGTCCCCGCCGGCGCCGGTCACGGCGAGCCCGGTGGCGACACCGGGGACGGCGGTACGGCGCTCGGCCGGCTCCTGGGCGGACTCCGGCACGTGGTGCGGCCGCCCGATCAGGTCGCGCAGGTCGCCCTCGGTGACGGTGAACGGCAGCTTCTGCTCGCCCAGTTCGTGCCGGGCGGCGACCTTGCGCAGCAGCCGCGCGACCGACCGCTCCAGGGTGCGCACGCCGGCCTCACGCGTGTACTCGCCGGCCAGCTTGCGCAGCGCCCCTTCCTCGATCGTCACCTCGTCCGCCTCGAGACCGGCGCGCTCCAGCTGGCGCGGGAGCAGGTGGTCACGGGCGATGACGATCTTCTCGTCCTCGGTGTAGCCGTCGAGGCGGACCAGCTCCATGCGGTCGAGCAGGGCCTCCGGGATGGCTTCGAGGACGTTGGCGGTGGCGAGGAACACCACGTCGGACAGGTCGAGCTCGACCTCCAGGTAGTGGTCCCGGAAGGTGTGGTTCTGCGCCGGGTCGAGGACCTCCAGGAGGGCGGCGGCCGGGTCGCCCCGGAAGTCCGACCCCACCTTGTCGATCTCGTCGAGCAGGACGACCGGGTTCATCGAACCGGCCTCCTTGATCGCCCGCACGATCCGGCCGGGCAGCGCGCCGACGTAGGTGCGGCGGTGGCCGCGGATCTCCGCCTCGTCACGGACGCCGCCGAGGGCGACGCGGACGAACTTGCGGCCCATGGCGTGCGCGACGGACTCACCCAGCGAGGTCTTGCCGACGCCGGGCGGGCCCACCAGTGCCAGCACGGCACCGCCGCGCCGTCCGCCGACGACGCCGAGACCCCGGTCGCTGCGGCGCTTGCGCACCGCCAGGTACTCGGTGATGCGCTCCTTCACGTCCTGCAGACCCGCGTGCTCGGCGTCCAGGACGGCCTGGGCGCCCTGGATGTCGTAGGCGTCCTCGGTGCGCTCGTTCCACGGCATCTCCAGGACCGTGTCGAGCCAGGTGCGGATCCAGGAGCCCTCCGGCGACTGGTCGGAGGAGCGCTCCAGCTTGTCGACCTCCTTGAGCGCGGCCTCGCGCACCTTCTCCGGCAGGTCGGCGGCCTCGACGCGAGCGCGGTAGTCGTCGGACTCCTCGCCCTCCTGGTCGCCGTTCAGCTCGCGCAGTTCCTTGCGGACCGCCTCCAGCTGACGGCGGAGGAGGAACTCGCGCTGCTGCTTGTCGACGCCCTCCTGGACGTCCTTGGCGATGGTCTCGGCGACGTCCTGTTCGGCGAGGTGGTCGCGCAGCTGCTGGGTGGCGAGCTTCAGCCGGGCCACCGGGTCGGTGGTCTCCAGCAGAGCGACCTTCTGGTCGGTGGTGAGGAACGGCGAGTAGCCGGAGTTGTCGGCGAGCGCGGAGACGTCGTCGATGGCCTGGACCCGGTCCACGACCTGCCAGGCGCCGCGCTTGCGCAGCCAGGCGGTGGCGAGCGCCTTGTACTCCTTGACCAGTTCGGACACGTGTCCCGGCAGTGGCTCGGGCACGCTCTCGTCGATGCGGGTGCCCTCCACCCACAGCGCCGCGCCCGGCCCGGTGGTCCCGGCACCGATGCGCACCCGGCCCCGGCCGCGGATCAGGGCGCCCGGGTCGCCGTCGGCCAGCCGGCCGACCTGCTCGACGGTGCCCAGTACGCCGGTCCCGGCGTAGGTTCCGTCGACGCGCGGCACCAGGAGCACCCGGGGCTTGCCCGGTTCGTCGCGGGCGGCGGCCTGGGCGGCCTCCACCGCGGCTCGCACCTCGGAATCGCTCAGGTCCAGCGGAACCACCATCCCGGGCAGCACGACCTCGTCGTCGAGCGGCAGCACGGGCAGGGCGAGCGGTGTGGACTCAGCAGCCATGATCTCCCCTTCGGCAGTCAAGTTGAGCTATGCCGACTCAATGCAGGACAGCCGCCGAATGTTCCCGGACGCGCGTTCGCTGTCAGCGATCACCGGCCGAGGGCCCCCCACCGCCGGTCCCCGGGACGGGGGGACTGCCAGGATGAACGCATGTCCACCCCGTACGACATTCCCGAAGCTCCTGAAGTCCTGGACCGCCGCGAGGGCCCGTACGGCGAGGTCGTGCTGCGCCGGCACGGCGACCTGCTCCAGATCATCGCCAACGGCTGCTTCCTGATGGACACCTCCGACGGGCGCTCCGAGCGGCTGCTCGTGGACGCCGCCCTGGCCGCCCTCGACCCGGAGGCGACCGGTCCGCGGGTGCTGATCGGCGGGCTGGGCGTCGGCTTCTCCCTCGCCCACGCCGCCGGGCAGTCCCGCTGGGGGCGGATCACCGTGGTCGAGCGGGAGCCCGCGGTCGTCGAGTGGCACCGCGCGGGCCCGCTGTCGGCGCTCTCCGAGGAGGCCCTCGCCGACCCGCGCACGGAGATCGTCGAGCAGGATCTGATCGCTTACGTCAATGAGACATCCGACACGTTCGACGCGCTGTGCCTCGACATCGACAACGGGCCCGGATGGACCGTCACCGAGGACAACGAGGGCCTTTATTCGCCGAGCGGACTCGCGGCTTGTGCAAGGGTGTTGAAGCCGCGCGGGGTCCTCGCGGTATGGTCCGCCGAACCTTCCCCGGAATTCGAGGGAACCTTGCGGAATGCCGGGTTCCGGCAGGTGCGTACCGAAGAGATCCCCGTTGCCCGGGGCGTTCCGGACGTCGTGCACATCGGCGTCAGCCCTGGATAGCAAACGAGTGGTGCATCCCCGTACGCTGCTGCCTTGGCGCGGATCATTCAAGCGTCAATCGCAGTGATGCGCAGACGACGGATCACCCCACGGATTCCGGATAAAGCACACCTCAGGGGCGGGCGATGGAGCAGACACACACCTCCCACAACGGCACGGCGACGACCACCCCCGGCGCTCAGCGCAGGGTCCTGGTGGTCGAGGACGACGCGACGATCGTGGACGCCATCGCGACCCGCCTTCGTGCCGAGGGATTTCTGGTGCAAACGGCGGGCGACGGCCCGTCGGCGGTGGACACGGCGGAGGCCTGGCAGCCCGACCTGCTGATCCTCGACATCATGCTGCCCGGCTTCGACGGCCTGGAGGTCTGCCGGCGCGTGCAGGCCCAGCGGCCGGTGCCGGTGCTGATGCTCACCGCGCGCGACGACGAGACCGACATGCTGGTCGGCCTCGGTGTCGGCGCCGACGACTACATGACCAAGCCGTTCTCCATGCGGGAGCTGGCGGCCCGTGTGCACGTGCTGCTGCGCCGCATGGAGCGCGCGGCCCTCGCGGCCACCACTCCGCGCAGCGGCATCCTGCGCCTCGGCGAACTGGAGATCGACCACGCCCAGCGCCGGGTGCGCGTGCGCAGCGAGGACGTCCATCTGACGCCCACCGAGTTCGACCTCCTGGTGTGCCTGGCCAACACCCCGCGCGCGGTGCTCTCCCGTGAGCAACTGCTCGCCGAGGTGTGGGACTGGGCAGACGCCTCCGGCACCCGCACCGTGGACAGCCACATCAAGGCGCTGCGCCGGAAGATCGGCGCCGAGCGCATCCGCACGGTGCACGGCGTGGGCTACGCCCTGGAGACGCCGACGCCATGAGCGCAGGTCCGGGGGGCCACGGACAGGGACGGCAGGGGCGACAGGGACGGCAGGGCGGACCCGCGGGACAGCCCTGGGGCGGGGTGCGCCCGTTCTCGATCAAGACCAAGCTGGGCGCCCTGGTCGTCGTCTCGGTCCTGATCACCACCGGACTGTCGGTGATCGCCGTGCACACCAAGACGGAGCTGCGCTTCATCACGGTGTTCTCGATGATCGCCACGCTGTTGATCACCCAGTTCGTGGCGCACTCCCTCACCGCTCCGCTGGACGACATGAACGCGGTCGCCCGGTCCATCTCGCACGGCGACTACACCCGCCGGGTGCGCGAGAGCCGCCGCGACGAGCTGGGTGACCTGGCGCAGACCATCAACGTCATGGCCGACGAGCTGGAGGCCCAGGACAGCCAGCGCAAGGAACTCGTGGCCAATGTCTCGCACGAGCTGCGCACGCCCATCGCGGGCCTGCGGGCGGTGCTGGAGAACATCGTCGACGGCGTCACCCGGCCCGACCCCGAGACGATGCGCACGGCCCTGAAGCAGACCGAGCGGCTCGGCCGCCTGGTGGAGACGCTGCTGGACCTCTCGCGCCTGGACAACGGCGTGGTCCCGCTGAGGAAGCGCCGCTTCGAGGTGTGGCCGTACCTGTCGGGCGTGCTCAAGGAGGCCAACATGGTCGCCTCGGCCCGCGCCGGCATGGCCTCCGGATCCGGCAGCCACACCCGTACCGACGTCCATCTGCACCTCGACGTCACCCCGCCCGAGCTCACCGCGCACGCCGACCCGGAGCGGATCCACCAGGTGGTGGCCAACCTGATCGACAACGCGGTCAAGCACAGCCCGCCGCACGGCCGGGTGACGGTCCGGGCGCGCCGGGGCGCCGAGCCGGAGTCGCTGGAGCTGGAGGTGCTGGACGAGGGTCCGGGCATCCCGCGGACCGAGTGGCACCGGGTCTTCGAGCGGTTCAACCGCGGCAGCGTCAACCGTCCGCACGGTCCCGGCAGCGACGGCGGCACCGGGCTGGGTCTGGCGATCGCCCGCTGGGCCGTGGATCTGCACGGCGGCCGGATCGGAGTGGCGGAATCCGAGCGGGGTTGCCGGATCCGGATCACTCTTCCGGGCCCCACCTCCACCCCAAGTTGACGTAAAGTTCGAAGCTGAGCTTCAAGATCCACGGTGTTCGCCCTGACGGACACGTGTGATCAGGCACAGGCCCGCGCGCGGGGCGCGTCGGGCCCCGGTCGAGCGATGCCTGATACCGTCAAGAGAAGCGGAACCTCGCTTGTTTCCCGCCAATTCCAGCGCCGAAACACCCGTTGAGATGTGATGTGCACGACGTTGCTCGGGCCCGGCCTGACCTTCTCGCGCGCGGAGGCGTAGCCTTTATTTCCGCTGTCCATCATCTTGCGAAGCGGAAGAGGGCGGTTGACGCCGTGTCGCCACAGTCCCCCAGTAACTCGAGCATCTCGACCGACACCGACCAAGCGGGAAAGAACCCCGCTGCGGCCTTCGGTGCCAACGAATGGCTCGTCGACGAGATCTACCAGCAGTACCTCCAGGACCCGAACTCGGTGGACCGAGCCTGGTGGGACTTCTTCGCCGACTACAAGCCGGGCGCGCCTGCGACCTCGGCTCCGGCGGGTGACGCGGCCGCGGGGGCCGCTGTGACCCCCACCGCTCCGGCCCAGCCGGCCGCTCCCGCGAAGGCGGACGTGCCCGCCCCGGCCGCGCAGCCCGCTGCCGCCGCTCCGGCGGCCGCCAAGGCTCCGGCCCAGGCTCCCGCCCCGGCGAAGGCGGCCGCTCCGGCCGCCCCCGCCGCGAAGCCGGCCCCGGCCAAGAAGGCCGAGCCCGCGGGTGAGGCCAAGAGCGGGCCCGAGCGGGTGACCCTGCGCGGTCCGTCCGCCGCCGTGGCGAAGAACATGGACGCCTCGCTGGAGCTGCCCACGGCCACGTCCGTGCGCGCCGTCCCGGTGAAGCTGCTGTTCGACAACCGCATCGTCATCAACAACCACCTGAAGCGGGCGCGTGGCGGGAAGATCTCCTTCACGCACCTCATCGGCTACGCCATGGTCCAGGCCATCAAGGCCATGCCGTCGATGAACCACTCGTACGCCAAGGTGGACGGCAAGCCGACCCTGGTGAAGCCGGAGCACATCAACCTCGGCCTCGCCATCGACCTGGTCAAGCCCAACGGCGACCGCCAGCTCGTCGTCGCGGCGATCAAGAAGGCCGAGACGCTGAACTTCTTCGAGTTCTGGCAGGCCTACGAGGACATCGTCCGTCGCGCCCGCGACAACAAGCTGACGATGGACGACTTCACCGGTGTCACGGTCTCCCTGACCAACCCCGGCGGCCTCGGCACCGTCCACTCCGTGCCGCGCCTGATGCCCGGCCAGTCGGTCATCATGGGCGTCGGCGCCATGGACTACCCGGCGGAGTTCCAGGGCACCTCCCAGGACACCCTGAACAAGCTCGGCATCTCGAAGGTCATGACGCTCACGTCGACCTACGACCACCGGGTGATCCAGGGCGCCGCCTCCGGCGAGTTCCTCCGCCAGGTCGCGAACCTCCTGCTCGGCGAGAACGGCTTCTACGACGAGATCTTCGAGGCGCTGCGCATCCCCTACGAGCCGGTCCGCTGGCTCAAGGACATCGACGCCAGCCACGACGACGACGTCACCAAGGCCGCCCGGGTCTTCGACCTGATCCACTCCTACCGGGTCCGCGGCCATGTCATGGCCGACACCGACCCGCTGGAGTACAAGCAGCGCAAGCACCCCGACCTGGACATCGTCGAGCACGGCCTCACCCTGTGGGACCTGGAGCGCGAGTTCGCCGTCGGCGGCTTCGCCGGCAAGTCGATGATGAAGCTGCGCGACATCCTCGGCGTGCTGCGCGACTCGTACTGCCGCACCACCGGCATCGAGTTCATGCACATCCAGGACCCCAAGCAGCGCAAGTGGATCCAGGACCGGGTGGAGCGCGGCCACTCCAAGCCGGAGCGCGAGGAGCAGCTGCGCATCCTGCGCCGCCTGAACGCCGCCGAGGCGTTCGAGACCTTCCTGCAGACGAAGTACGTCGGCCAGAAGCGCTTCTCCCTGGAGGGCGGCGAGTCCGTCATCCCGCTGCTCGACGCGGTGCTGGACTCGGCGGCCGAGTCCCGCCTCGACGAGGTCGTCATCGGTATGGCCCACCGCGGCCGGCTGAACGTGCTCGCGAACATCGTCGGCAAGTCGTACGCGCAGATCTTCCGCGAGTTCGAGGGCAACCTCGACCCGAAGTCGATGCACGGCTCCGGCGACGTGAAGTACCACCTGGGCGCCGAGGGCACCTTCACCGGCCTGGACGGCGAGCAGATCAAGGTCTCCCTGGTCGCCAACCCCTCGCACCTGGAGGCGGTCGACCCGGTCCTGGAGGGCGTCTCCCGCGCCAAGCAGGACATCATCAACAAGGGCGGCACGGACTTCACCGTCCTGCCGGTGGCGATCCACGGCGACGCGGCCTTCGCGGGCCAGGGCGTGGTGGCCGAGACCCTGAACATGTCGCAGCTGCGCGGCTACCGCACCGGCGGCACGGTCCACGTCGTCATCAACAACCAGGTCGGCTTCACCGCGGCCCCCGAGTCCTCGCGTTCCTCCATGTACGCGACGGACGTGGCCCGCATGATCGAGGCCCCGATCTTCCACGTGAACGGCGACGACCCGGAGGCGGTGGTGCGCGTCGCGCGCCTGGCCTTCGAGTTCCGCCAGGCGTTCAACAAGGACGTGGTGATCGACCTCATCTGCTACCGCCGGCGCGGTCACAACGAGTCGGACAACCCGGCCTTCACCCAGCCGCTGATGTACGACCTGATCGACAAGAAGCGCTCGGTGCGCAAGCTCTACACCGAGTCCCTCATCGGTCGCGGCGACATCACCCTGGAGGAGGCCGAGCAGGCGCTGCAGGACTACCAGGGCCAGCTGGAGAAGGTCTTCACCGAGGTCCGCGAGGCCACCTCACAGCCGTCCACGGTGGCGCCCTCGGACCCGCAGGCCGAGTTCCCGGTCGCCGTGAACACCGCGGTGACCACGGAGGTCGTCAAGCGGATCGCCGAGTCCCAGGTGAACGTCCCCGACCACATCACCGTCCACCCGCGTCTGCTGCCGCAGCTGCAGCGCCGGGCGGCGATGGTCGAGGACGGCACCATCGACTGGGGCATGGGCGAGACCCTCGCCTTCGGCTCGCTGCTGCTGGAGGGCGTCCCGGTCCGGCTCGCCGGACAGGACTCCCAGCGCGGCACCTTCGGCCAGCGCCACGCGGTCATCATCGACCGCAGCACCGGCGAGGAGTACACGCCGCTGCAGTACCTCTCCGAGGACCAGGCGCGGCTGAACGTCTACAACTCCCTGTTGTCCGAGTACGCGGCCATGGGCTTCGAGTACGGCTACTCGCTCGCCCGCCCGGACGCGCTCGTGCTGTGGGAGGCGCAGTTCGGCGACTTCGTCAACGGCGCGCAGACGGTCGTGGACGAGTTCATCTCGTCGGCCGAGCAGAAGTGGGCCCAGACCTCCGGTGTGGTCCTGCTCCTCCCGCACGGCTACGAGGGCCAGGGCCCGGACCACTCCTCGGCCCGCCCGGAGCGCTTCCTGCAGCTCTGCGCCCAGAACAACATGACGGTCGCCATGCCGACCTCGCCGTCGAACTACTTCCACCTCCTGCGGTGGCAGGTGCACAACCCGCACCACAAGCCGCTGGTCGTCTTCACGCCGAAGTCGATGCTGCGTCTGAAGGCCGCCGCGTCGAAGGCGGAGGAGTTCACCACGGGCCAGTTCCGCCCGGTCATCGGCGACACGGTCGACCCGGCCGCGGTGAAGAAGGTCGTCTTCTGCGCCGGCAAGGTCTACTACGACCTGGAGGCCGAGCGGAAGAAGCGCGGCGCGACGGACACGGCGATCATCCGCATCGAGCGCCTGTACCCGCTGCCGGGTACCGAGCTCCAGGCGGAGATCAAGAAGTACCCGAACGCCGAGAAGTACCTGTGGGCCCAGGAGGAGCCGGCAAACCAGGGTGCCTGGCCGTTCATCGCGCTCAACCTGATCGACCACCTCGACCTGGCGGTCGGTGCCGACCTCCCGCACGACGAGCGCCTGCGCCGCATCTCGCGGCCGCACGGTTCGTCGCCCGCGGTCGGCTCCGCCAAGCGCCACCAGGCCGAGCAGGAGCAGCTGGTGCGTGAGGTCTTCGAGGCCTGACCGGCGGCGTCACGCGGTACGCGGGCGGGCCGCACCCCTTCACGGGGGTGCGGCCCGCCCGTTTCCCGGCACATATCCTTGGCCTCATGTACTTCACGGACCGTGGCATCGAGGAACTGGAGAAGCGGCGCGGGGAGGAGGAGGTCACCTTCGAGTGGCTCGCGGAGCAGCTGCGGACCTTCGTCGACCTCAACCCCGACTTCGAGGTCCCGGTGGAACGCCTCGCCACCTGGCTGGCCCGCCTGGACGACGAGGACGAGGAGTAGTCCGCCCCCCCGCGCCCACCCGCCCTGTCCCGGCGCCCTCATCTCCGCCGGCGAACGCTCACCACAACCCCATACCTCACCTCCCAAGGCACCGTTCACCAGAACGAGTGCCTTGACTTTCTCCTGCCGCGATATATCGTGAGTCGAGTAATACGCGATATGGCGCGATGCCTCGCGCCCCGGGTATCCACCCGCGATCAGGAGGTCGTCCCATGCCCGAGTGGTCCGTCGCAGACCCGGCCAAACTCACCTTCGACGCCCCCCTGACCCACCTCAACGTCCGCATCGTCAACGGCACGGTGAACGTGGTGGGGACGGACGAGACCGAGGCCCGCCTCCATGTCTCCGACATCGAGGGCCCGCCCCTGGTCGTCACGCAGAAGGACGGCGTCCTGACCGTCGCCTACGACGACCTCCCCTGGAAGGGCTTCCTCAAGTGGCTCGACCGCAAGGGCTGGCGGCGCAGCGCCGTCGTCTCCCTCGCGGTCCCGGCCGGCACCAAGGTCGAGGTGGGGGTCGTCGGCGCCACCGCCGTCGTCTCCGGCATCCGGGGCCCTGCCGCGGTGAAGGGCGTCGCGGGCGACACCACCCTCGTCGCCCTCTCCGGCCCGGTCCGCGCGGACACCGTCTCCGGCAGCGTGGAGGCGCAGTCCGTCACCGGCGACCTCCACTTCGCCTCCGTCTCCGGCGACCTCACCGTCGTCGAGGGCTCCGGCCCCTCCGTCCGGGCGGACACGGTCAGCGGCTCGATGATCGTGGACCTCGACCCCGAGGGCCCCACCGACATCCGGCTGACCAGCGTCTCGGGCGAGATAGCGGTCCGGCTGCCCGACCCGGCCGACGCCGACGTCGAGGCCAACACCGCGAGCGGCGCCATCTCCAACGCCTTCGACGACCTCCGGGTGCAGGGCATCTGGGGCGCCCACAAGCTCACCGGCCGGCTGGGCGCGGGCAGCGGGAAGCTGCGGGCCACCACCGTCTCCGGCTCCATCGCCCTGCTGCGCCGCCCACCCCGGGAGGACGAGCCCGACCGGCGGGACGGCTCGGGAGACAATGCCGGTACGACCGACAAGAAGGTGCTCTGACATGCCCCCCGTCTTCGCCCACGGACGCCTCCGCCTGTATCTGCTGAAGCTGCTCGACGAGGCTCCCCGCCACGGCTACGAGGTGATACGCCTCCTCGAGGAGCGCTTCCAGGGGCTGTACGCACCGTCGGCGGGCACGGTCTACCCCCGCCTGGCCAAGCTGGAGGCGGAGGGGCTGGTCACCCACACCACCGAGGGCGGCCGCAAGGTGTACTCGATCACCGACGCGGGCCGGGCCGAACTGGCCGACCGCAGCGGCGAGCTGGCCGACCTGGAACTGGAGATCCGCGAGTCGGTCGCCGAGCTGGCCGCGGAGATCAAGGCCGACGTCAGCGGCGCGGCGGGCGATCTGCGCCGCGAGATGCGGGCCGCGGCCGGCCGGGCCCGCCAGTCCCGGGGCGGGGACGCCCCGGGCGGCAAGGAGGGCGTGGCCGGCGACTTCGGCGACTTCTCGATGTTCGGCGACAAGGACGCCTGGCGCGCCGCGAAGGAGGAGATGCGCCGCGCCAAGCAGGAGTGGAAGGAGCAGGCCCGGCGCGCCAAGGACGAGAGCCGGCGCTCCCGTGAGGAGGCCCAGCGTGCCCGGCGTCAGGCCAAGGAGGCGCAGGACAAGGCGCAGGAGCAGGTGCAGCGCATCGTCCGGCAGGTGCAGGAGCAGGTGCAGGACCACGTCACCCGTGGCGACTGGCCGTCCGGTCTGCGCGAGGGCCTGGGCGATCTGGTCAAGGAGATGAGCGACTTCGGCAAGGACTTCGCCTTCGGCCGCACGGCCGCGGGCGAACCGGCGGCCTCCCGGCCGTCGTACTCCTCGACTCCCGAGGACTTCCCCGCCGACTACGCCCCCGCCTGGGGGCACGAGAGCGCCGCGGACTCCACCGGCGACCCGGCGCGCGACCTGGAGCGGCTGCTGGACCGCTTCCGGGACGACGTCCGGGACGCCGCCCGGGACCACGGGGTCACCGCGGACCAGCTCCGGGACGCCCGCCGCCATCTGTCGACGGCGGCCACCCGGATCGGGGCGCTGCTGCGCGCGCCGAAGCCCTGAGCCCGCGTCAGCCCGCCTTGGCCTCGCCGTCGCCGTACAGCACCCGGGTCACCGACGCGTAGGTCACCCCGTGGTCGGCCAGGACCTCGGCGGGCACGCCGGGGCGCGCGGTGAGGGCGAGCAGCAGGTGCTCGTCGCCGATGTGCCGGTGCCGCCGGGCGGTGGCGGTACGCAGCGCCCCGACGAGGACGTCCATGGCCGCCCGGTCGAAGGGCCGGTGCCCGGGCCACCGGCCACGGACCCGGCTCCCGGACAGTGCTCCGGGTCCGTGGGCCTCCTCCACCCGGGCGACGATCCCCGGTACGTCGATGCCCAGTCCGGCGAGGGCGTCGGTCTCGGCCTGGGTGAGTCCGCCCCGCCGCCGCGCCTCCTCCAGCGCCTCCCGTACGGCCTCGCGGCGCTCGCCGAGTCCGAGGGCGGTCAGAGCGAAGGAGGCCCGGCTGCCTTCACGGTCGAGCAGGGCGAGGAGCAGGTGCTCGGTGCCGACGTGTCCAGCTCCCGCCCGTTCCGCCTGGACGACGGCCCCTTTGACCACGTCGCGGGCGTCCTTGGTGAACCGCTCGAACATCAATGCCTCCCGTACTTCTTGTGCACGGCCTGCCTGCTGACCCCGAGTTCGGTCGCGATCTCCTGCCACGACCAGCCGTGGTTGCGCGCGTTGCGTACCTGCACGGTTTCCAGTTGTTCGAGCAGCCTGCGCAGCGCGGCGACGGCCCGCAGGCCGACCCGCGGGTCGCGGTCACCGGCCCGCTCGGCGAGATCGGTTGCCTCAGTCATGACGTCAACTTACGTTGACACACCGATGATGTCAACCACAGTTGACATACCGACGGCCGGCCCGGGGACACCGGACCGGCCGTAGGACGAGAGCAGGGGAAGGCTCCGCCTCAGTGGTTGGTGAGCACGATCTTGCCGAACAGCTCGCCGGACGCCATGCGTTCGAAGCCCTCGCGGGCCCGGTCCAGGGGCAGCGCCTCGTCGATGACGGGCCGCACCCCGGTGGCGGCGCAGAAGGACAGCAGGTCCTCCAGCTCGTCCTTGGTGCCCATCGTCGACCCCACGATCCTCAGTTCCAGGAAGAAGACCCGGGTCAGCTCGGCGTGCGAGGGCCGGTCACCGCTGGTGGCGCCGGAGATCACCAGCGTCCCGCCGGGGCGCAGCGACTTCACCGAGTGCGACCAGGTGGCCGCGCCCACGGTCTCGATCACCGCGTCGACCCGCTGCGGCAGCCGCGCACCGGGTTCCACGGCCTCCACGGCGCCCAGCTCCAGCGCCCGCTTGCGCTTGGCCTCGTCCCGGCTGGTGGCGAAGACGCGCAGGCCCGCCGCCTTGCCCAGCACGATCGCGGCGGTGGCGACACCGCCGCCGGCGCCCTGTACCAGCACCGAGTCGCCGGGCCGTACCCCGGCGTTGGTGAACAGCATGCGGTAGGCCGTCAGCCAGGCCGTGGGCAGGCAGGCCGCCTCCTCGAAGGAGAGCTCCTTGGGCTTGGGCAGGATGTTCCAGGTGGGCACGGCGACCTGTTCGGCGAAGGTGCCCTGGTAGCGCTCGGTCAGGATGGAGCGGGGCTCCCGGGGCCCCACGCCGTGACCGCTCTGTCCGATCACCGAGTGCAGGACGACCTCGTTGCCGTCCTCGTCGACACCGGCTGCGTCGCAGCCGAGGATCATCGGCAGCTTGTCCTCCGCGAGGCCGACGCCGCGCAGGGACCAGAGGTCGTGGTGGTTGAGGGAGGCGGCCTTGACCGTGACGGTGCTCCAGCCCGGCCGGGACTCGGGAGCGGGACGCTCTCCCGACTCCAGACCCGTGAGCGGCTGGTCGCGGTCGATTCGGGCGGCGTAGACAGCGAACATGACCTTGACGATAGGGTCCGCGCCCCGCCGAAGGAACCGTGCCGGCCTGTGACACACGCCCTCTTGCCCCGGGCAGGGTCACGTTGCCCCGGACCGGGTCACGCGTACCGACACCCCCGGAAAACGCGTGGGCCCCGTCCACAGGCGTGGCGGGGCCCCTCTCACATACGCTCAGCGCCGGGCGACGCCCTCCGCCCGGGCGGCGGCGGCCACGGCGGCCGTCACCGCGGGGGCGACCCGCTCGTCGAACGGGGACGGGATGACGTAGTCGGCGGCGAGGTCGTCACCGACGACCGCGGCCAGCGCCTCGGCGGCGGCCAGCTTCATGCCCTCGGTGATCCGCGAGGCCCGCACCTGCAGCGCGCCCGCGAAGATGCCGGGAAACGCCAGCACGTTGTTGATCTGGTTCGGGAAGTCCGACCGGCCGGTGGCCACGACGGCCGCGTACTTGTGCGCGACCTCCGGGTGCACCTCCGGGTTCGGGTTGGCCATGGCGAAGACGAACGCGCCCTCCGCCATCGACGCCACCGCGGGCTCCGGCACCGTGCCGCCGGAGACGCCGATGAACACGTCGGCGCCCGCCAGCGCGGACTCCAGCGGGCCGGAGATGCCGGCCTTGTTGGTGAACGACGCCAGCTCCGCCTTGATCGGCGTGAGGTCCTCGCGGTCCCGGGAGACGACGCCCTTGCGGTCGGCCACCGCCACGTCGCCGATGCCGGCCTCGACCAGCATCTTGGCGATGGCGACACCCGCCGCGCCCGCGCCGGAGATCACCGCCCGCAGCTCGCCCAGCGGACGCCCGCTCAGCCGCGCCGCGTTGCGCAGCGCCGCGAGCGTCACGACGGCCGTGCCGTGCTGGTCGTCGTGGAAGACGGGGATGTCCAGGCGCTCCTGGAGCCGCCGCTCGATCTCGAAGCACCGGGGGGCCGAGATGTCCTCGAGGTTCACGCCGCCGAAGGACGGGGCGAGCCGGACCACGGTCTCGACGATCTCGTCGACGTCCGTGCAGTTCAGCGCGAGCGGGACCGCGTCGACGCCACCGAACTGCTTGAAGAGGATGGCCTTGCCCTCCATCACCGGGAGGGAGGCCTCGGGCCCGATGTCGCCGAGCCCCAGCACGGCCGTACCGTCCGTCACGACGGCGACGACCGACGACTTCCATGTGTAGTCGTGGACGAGTTCCGGCTGCTCGGCGATCGCGCTGCACACCTTCGCGACGCCGGGCGTGTACGCCAGGGACAGATCGTCCTTGTCACGGACGGGCACGGTGGCCTGCACGGCCATCTTGCCTCCGCGGTGCAGCGCGAACGCCGGGTCGAAGGACTCCAGGGGCTCGGCCGCCCCTCCGCCCTGCTCGGAAGCATCCCGGTTCTCGCTGTCGCTGCGAGGATTCACAATCTCCGCTGCCACTTGGTTTTACCCCTTAAGTGTTCATTGTTTGAGGGTTGCCACTCCTGGTGAGGGGTGGGCGGGACCGCGCAAGGCCCGGAGGGATGATGCGTACGGGCCGAACACGACGGGCGCGCCGCACACGCGCCCTTGAGCCCCGGATGAGGGGTGTAAAGAACCTTCTTACCGGACGGACGCCGTCGGCGACGAGTCCATAACGCGAAGGTCACATGCCGACACCGCGAATCTTCGTCCGATATCAGGACAAGACCTGGACGAACTCCCAGCAAGCCCGCAAGTGCCCCATCATCTCGGCGGGTCGCTCGCGCAACCGGGATGTCGGAGAAGATCTTGCGGCCGGAATGGAGGATTCCCGAAGAGTCTCCGGTCGCGATGTACCCAAGTGGTCGGGTTCGGGGACCCGCCGTTATCCGATTTTGACATCACAGGCCCCCTGAACGGTCCAATCCGAATGGCAAGATGCGGTAATCACACGAGGTCGCGGCACTCGAAGGTGTGTGCCCCCGTCGACCCCGAGGCGATGCCGACAGGCAGTCGCCGGCCCATCGGCACTCCACCCATCCGCCGGAGGAACCCACCATGACCGCAAGCACCACCCGTCGTACCACCGCCGCGCGCTCACGGATTGCAGCGGTCGGCGCGATCGCGGTCGCAGGCGCACTGCTTCTCACCGGCTGCGGTGACCAGACCGACGACAGCGGCAGCAGTGGCAAGGACAAGGACTCGGGCAAGACCAGCTCGGCCCCGCTGTTCGACAAGCTGCCCAAGAAGATCCAGGACGCGGGCGTCCTGAAGGCCGGCACCAACGCCGAGTACGCCCCGATGGAGTTCCAGGAGGGCGGCAAGATCGTCGGCGTCGACCCGGACATCGCCGCCGCGCTGGGCGAGAAGCTCGGTGTCAAGGTGGAGTTCACCTCGGGCTCCTTCGACGGTCTCATCACCTCCCTGAACTCGGGCCGCTACGACATCGCGATGTCGTCCATCACGGACAACAAGCAGCGTCAGGAGGGCCTGGACGACAAGGGCAAGAAGCTCGGCCCGGGTGTCGACTTCGTCGACTACTTCGTCGCCGGCACCGCCGTGTACGTCCAGAAGGGCAACCCCAAGGGGATCAACTCCATCGAGGACCTCTGCGGGCAGCCGGCCGCCGTGCAGCGCGGCACCACGTACGAGAAGGCGCTGCAGGACCAGTCCAAGAAGTGCACGGACGCCGGCAAGAAGGCGGTCAAGATCCAGTCGTTCGAGAACGACACCGAGGCGCAGACCCGTGTGAAGTCGGGCGGCGCGGTGGCGGGCGTCAACGACTACCCGGTCGCGGTCGACCTGGTCCGCAAGGCGGACAACGGCAAGGCGTTCGAGATCGTCGGCGAGCAGGTGGACGCCGGTCCGTTCGGCATCGCGGTCAACAAGGACAACAAGGAGCTCACCGCGGCTCTGGAGGCCGCCGTCAACGCGATCATCGAGGACGGCACCTACACGAAGATCCTCGAGAAGTGGGGCGCCGAGACCGGCGCCGTCGACAAGGCCGTGGTCAACGGCGGCAAGTGACGCGCTCGGGCACGTACTGAAGGGCAGTCACAGTGAGCGACAAATTCGACAAGGAGACGGCCGACGCCCGACCGGCGGCCGTCGTCTCCAAGGACGACGGGGCCCCCGTGCCACCCGCGGTGATCAAGGCCATCCCGGTCCGCCACTACGGCCGGTGGGTCAGCGCCGCGGTGGTGCTGGCCCTGGTGGCCCTCCTCGTCAACGCCTTCGCCACCGCCGAGAAGATCCAGTGGCAGGCCGTCGGCGACTACGTCTTCGACGGCACCGTCCTGGCCGGCGCCGGCCGTACCCTGCTGATCAGCATCCTGGCGATGGTCATGGGTGTGGTCCTCGGTGTGATCCTCGCCGTGATGCGGCTGTCGAAGAACCCGGTGACCAGCTGGGTGGCGTGGGTCTACATCTGGTTCTTCCGCGGCACGCCGGTGTACGTGCAGCTCCTGCTGTGGTTCAACCTGGCGCTGATCTTCCCGATGCTCAACCTCGGCCCGTTCTACAAGGACGAGATGGTCGACGTCATGACGCCGTTCATGGCGGCCCTGCTGGGCCTCGGCCTCAACGAGGCGGCGTACATGGCGGAGATCTGCCGCGCCGGCCTGCAGTCCGTCGACGAGGGCCAGACCGAGGCGTCGCACGCGCTGGGCATGAGCCACGCCAAGACGCTGCGGCGCATCGTGATCCCGCAGGCGATGCGGGTGATCGTGCCGCCGACCGGCAACGAGTTCATCAACATGCTGAAGACCTCGTCGCTGGTGTACGCGGTGACGTACAACGAACTGCTGCGCGCCACCTCGACGATCGGCTCCACGTCGTACGCCGTGATGGAGATGCTGTTCGTGGCGTGCATCTGGTACCTGGTCATCACCAGCGTGTTCAGCGTCGGCCAGTACTACCTGGAGCGCCGCTTCGCGCGCGGCTCGTCCCGGAACCTGCCCGCGACTCCGTGGCAGAAAGTCAAGGTCAACCTGACGGCCTTCAGCCGCGAGAGGAGCAGCACGGTATGACGGCCATGGTGAAGGCCGAGGGCGTCCACAAGTCCTTCGGCGGGGTGCAGGTCCTCAAGGGCATCGACCTGGAGGTGAAGACCGGCGAGGTGTTCTGCCTCATCGGCCCCTCCGGCTCGGGCAAGTCGACCTTCCTGCGGTGCATCAACCACCTGGAGAAGATCAACGCCGGCCGGCTGTACGTCGACGGCGAGCTGGTGGGTTACCGCCAGAAGGGTGACAAGCTCTACGAGCTGAAGGACAGCGAGGTCGCCCAGCAGCGCCGGGACATCGGCATGGTCTTCCAGCGCTTCAACCTGTTCCCGCACATGACGGCCGTCGAGAACGTCATGGAGGCGCCGGTCCAGGTCAAGGGCGTCAACCGGGCGAGCGCACGGCAGCGGGCGCTCGAACTGCTGGAGCGGGTGGGCCTGGCCGACAAGGCCGGCAGCTACCCCTCACAGCTCTCCGGCGGCCAGCAGCAGCGGGTGGCGATCGCGCGGGCGCTCGCCATGGACCCGAAACTGATGCTGTTCGACGAGCCGACCTCGGCGCTCGACCCGGAGCTGGTCGGTGACGTCCTCGACGTCATGCGCGACCTGGCCGAGTCGGGCATGACGATGATCGTCGTCACGCACGAGATGGGCTTCGCCCGCGAGGTGGGCGACAGCCTGGTTTTCATGGACGGCGGTGTGGTGGTCGAGTCCGGCCACCCCCGGGACGTGCTGACCGACCCGCAGCACGAGCGCACCAAGTCGTTCCTGTCCAAGGTGCTCTGACCTCGGCACCGGCGCACGGCGAAGGGGCGGTACGGGACTCCCGTACCGCCCCTTCCGTCCGTGCTACTTCAGGGCCAGCAGCAGGGTGTCCGACGGGGAGCACCACACCGGGCGGGCCTCCGCGAAGCCCGCCTCGCGCAGTACGCGCGCGTGCCACGCCGGGGACGGCATGTCGCCGTCGGCGTGCTCCCCGTAGATCTCGAAGCGGCGGGCCGTCGGTCCGGCGAGGACAGGGTCCTTCGCGGCGAGCTGCCACCACTCGGCCCAGTCGAGGGCGCCCTCGGACCTGGCCTGATCCATGCGGGCGTGGCGCTGCGCGCGCTCGGCCGCGTTGATCCGGGGCGTGGTCTCGTCGATCATGTGGTCGGCGTTCATGAAGACACCGCCGTCGCGGACCAGGCCCGCGATGTGTCCGTAGAGGTCCGCGAGGGGTTCCCGGTGCAGCCAGTGCAGGGCCGTCGCGGTCAGTACGGCGTCGTAGGAGCCGTGCGGCAGCTGCTTCGCCCAGCCGGGGTCCTTCAGGTCGGCGGTGACGAAGGTGACCCGCTCGTCGCCGGCGAACGTGCCCTCGGCGACGGCGAGCAGCGCCGGGTCCAGGTCGACGCCGGTGCTGACGGCGTCGGGGAACCGGTCGAGCAGCCGGGCGGTGATGCTGCCGGTGCCGCAGGCCAGGTCCAGGACGCGCGGCGCGGTGCCGACGAGGGCCTCGACCATGTCGAGCATGACCCGGAAGCGTTCCTCCCGGTCGGGCATGTACCACTCCTGCTGCCGGTCCCAGCTCTCCTGCCAGGCCTGCCAGTCGGTGCCGGCCGTGGTGGTGTGCGGGTCCGTCATCGAGCCCCTCCCTCGCAGCGCTACGTAATACCCTGGACACACGATCGTCTGTTACCCGACCGCACGCACGACCATAGAGCCCCTGCGTAAGGACTACAAGTGGAACTGGCCTATTACTCGGATTACGCCGTACGTCTTGTGAACACCGAGGAACCGGCCCGGGGCACGGACGCGCTGACCTCGGTCGAGGCCGTCCGCGACCTGTTCGGCGGCAACCAGTCGGCCGCCCGGCGGGCCACCGACGCCGACGTGACGCGGTTCCGCTCGGTCCGGGCCAGGCTCCGCTCGGTCTTCGAGGCGGCGGACGGCGGCGACGAGACCCTCGCGGTGGACCTGCTGAACTCGCTGCTGCTGGAGTTCCCGGTGAGCCCGCAGATCTCCGGCCACGACTTCCGTGACGACGACGGCCGCCCGCTGTGGCACATGCACCTGGCCGACCACCCGTCCAACGCGACCGCGGGCTACGCCGCGACCGCCGCGATGGGCCTGGCCTTCCACCTCACCGAGTACGGCGTGGACCGCCTGGGCCTGTGCGAGGCCGCGCCCTGCCGCAACGCCTATCTGGACACCTCGACCAACCGCTCCCGGCGCTACTGCTCGGACCGCTGCGCCACCCGTGCCAACGTGGCCGCCTACCGGGCCCGCAAGCGTTTGGAGGCGGAGCGTCCGGAGAGCACCGGCCGCGCCGCGGTGAGCGCCCAGCCCACCGCGGCCAGCGGCGAGCGCCGGCCGGAGCCGCGCGGGCGGTAGCGGAAGCGGACCCGGCCCAGCACCAGTTCGTCGGGCACGACGCCGTAGTCGGTGCTGTCGCCGCCCGCGTACGCGTTGTCCCCGAGCACCCACCAGCCGCCCTCGCGCCGCTCGGCCGCCCGCTTGACGACCAGCAGGTCCTGCTGGAACGGGTGGCGCAGCACGACCACGTCGCCGCGTTTCACCCGCGCCCCGTAGTGCACAAGGAGCCGGTCCCCGTGGCGCAGCGTGGGCACCATCGACGGACCGGTCACCTCGGCCACCCCGAAGGGCAGCGGCGCCCTCACCCGCTCGGCGTCCTGCGACAGCTCCGGCATCTCCCGGCACCTCCCCGGTTCTTCCTCCACCAGTCTCAGTCTGACCCCCGACTTTTGTCCTAAGCCCCCGGGGGCACTCGCGAAAAGCCGTCCGTCACGGAGTAATGTCCCCTGTGAGAAGACGATCACGAGGAAGGAACGCTTCATGCTTTCCCGCCTGTTTGCCCCCAGGGTCAAGGTCAGCGCGCACTGCGACCTGCCCTGCGGTGTGTACGACCCCGCCCAGGCCCGCATCGAGGCGGAGTCGGTCAAGGCCGTTCAGGAGAAGATGGCCGGCAACGACGACCCGCACTTCCAGGCCCGCGCCACGGTCATCAAGGAGCAGCGCGCCGAGCTGGCGAAGCACCACGTCTCCGTGCTGTGGAGCGACTACTTCAAGCCGCCGCACTTCGAGAAGTACCCGGAGCTGCACCAGCTGGTCAACGACACCCTGAAGGCCCTCTCGGCCGCCAAGGCGTCGACGGACCCGGCCACCGGCCAGAAGGCGCTGGACTACATCGCCCAGATCGACAAGATCTTCTGGGAGACCAAGAAGGCCTGACCGGGCCCGACTGTTCCCGACGGCCGGCGGTCGGTGCACCATCGCAGGCCGTGGGCTCTTTCCGGAGGGGGCCCGCCGCAGTGTGCGGCGGGCCCCCTTCGGGCTTCCGGGCGGCGTCCGGACGTTTTCCCGGGACCGCCCGCGCGGGGCGTGGGATGCTGGGCGGATGGAGCTCGAGGACTTGGTCCGGCTGCGGCGGGCCCGGGACCGGATGGACCGGGAGTACGCCGAGCCGCTCGACGTCGCGGAGCTGGCGCGGACGGCCCTGATGTCCCCCGGCCACTTCCAGCGCAGCTTCCGCGCGGCGTACGGGCAGACGCCGTACGCCTATCTCATGACGCGGCGGATCGAGCGTGCCAAGGCGCTGCTGCGGCAGGGCGACCTCACGGTGACGGAGGTGTGCATGGCGGTCGGGTGCACCTCCCTCGGGTCGTTCAGCTCCCGGTTCACCGAGCTGGTCGGGGAGACGCCGAGTGCCTACCGGGCGCGCTCGCACGAGGAGAGCGCGGTCATCCCGCCGTGCGTGGCACGGATGTACACCCGCCCCCTGCGGGTCCGCAGGCGGGCCGATCCGAGCGGAACCTTCTAGCGTGGACGGCATGGACGGTATGGACAGGGCAACGGACGTGAGGCTCGCGCAGTGCTTCGTCGCGGTCGACGACCACGACAAGGCGCTGGCCTTCTACTGCGACGTCCTCGGGCTCGAGGTACGCAACGACGTGGGGTTCGAGGGGATGCGCTGGGTGACGGTCGCCTCGCCGGAGCGGCCGGACGTGGAGATCGTCCTGGAGCCGCCCGCCGCGAACCCCGACTCCTCCCCCGCCGACAAACAGGCGATGGCCGAACTGCTGGCCAAGGGCATGCTGCGCGGGGTCAACTTCACCACCACCGACTGCGACGCCCTCTTCGAGCGCGTACGGGCGTCCGGGGCCGATGTGCTGCAGGAGCCGGTGGACCAGCCGTACGGGGTGCGGGACTGCGCGTTCCGCGACCCGGCGGGGAACATGGTGCGCTTCCTGGAACGTCCCGCGGACTGAACGCCCGCCGCACCCCCGACGGCGGTGACTGCGGTGACTGCGGCGACGAGGCACAGGATCACCACGGGCGGGGCGCCGTACAGGGCCGAACGTCCCTGTACGGCACGGACTCGGCGTACGGGAGGGACGCCGGCCGGGCTGTCAGTCTCGCGGGCCGGAGGTCCGGGGCTCGCGCCACAGCGGGTACATGAGCGGTCCGTCCGGGAGCCTCAGGGGCTCGCCGACCGGTTCGAAGCCGAGGCGCCGGTAGAGCCGCGCGCTGCGCTCGCTGCTCGCCTCCAGGTACGCAGGGCGCCCCTCGCGGTCGCAGCGGTCGAGGACGGTGCCGATCAGCGCGGTGCCCAGTCCCTCGCCCTGCCGGCCGGGGGCCACGCCGATCATCCACAGATACTCGTGGGCCCGCCCCTGAGGGTGGATGCCCGCGGTGAGCCGGCCGATCAGCTCCACCCGCTCGTTGTCCGGGTCGACGGCCCGGCGCAGTTCCGCGAACTCGTCGCTGCCGTTCCCCTCGTCACCGTGGCCGGGGTCGTCCGCCGGTACGGACATCCACAGGGCGCACGCCGAGCCGTCCTCCGCGAGGTCGACGCGCCCCTCGGCGAGCGTGGCGTCGGTGAAGGCGGCCATCAGCCGGTGGTGCGTCGTACGGCGGTACTCCTCGCCGGGGAACACCCAGCTGCTGACCGGGTCGTCCTGGAACGCCTCGTCCAGCAGCCGGACCACCCGCTCCCGGTCGTCGCCGCCGGCCGTCCGGATCGCCACGCCCATGTCCGTCCCTTCGTCTCAACCATCGTTGCCCGTACGGGTGTTGAGCCTATCCAGGGCGGACGGAGGGAGGGAGGCGGGCCCCGCACACCGTGGGGAAGTGCGGGACCCGCCGGACCGGGACCACGCCGCCGTGCGGGTCAGGGCCGCCCGGCGGTGCGTGGTACCGGGGTCGGGGGGACGGCCGGGGCCGCCCCGTCAGGTGCTGCGCCGGGTCACGAACTCGGCCAGGGCCAGCAGCCCGCCCGCCGCCTCCGGGTCCGGCACCGCACGGGCCACCTCCTGCATCGCGCGGGCCATCCGGTCGGCCGCCTGGGTCTGCGCCCAGTCCCGGCCGCCGGCCAACTCCACCAGCCGGGTGAGGTGTTCGACGTCCTCCTCCCGGTGCGGGGCGGCGTACGCGGTGGCGAGCTCCGCGGCCTCCGGGGTGCCGGAGGTGAGGGCGGCGACGACCGGCAGCGACTTCTTGCGGGCGGCGAGGTCCGCCCCGGCCGGCTTGCCGGTGCGGCGCGGGTCGCCCCATATGCCGATCACGTCGTCGATCAGCTGGAACGCCAGTCCCGCCTCCCGGCCGAACGCGTCCATCGCCGCGACCTCCGCCTCGCCCGCGTCCGCGTACAGCGCGCCGACGGCGCAGGCGCAGCCGAGCAGGGCCCCGGTCTTCGCCTCGGCCATGGCGAGCGTCTCGGCGAGGGTGACCTCGTCGGGGGCACGCCGCTCCATGGCGGTGTCCACGTGCTGTCCCGCGCACAGTTCGACCACGCACTGGGCGAGCCGGGCCGCCGCGGCCGGGGCCGCCGGATGGGGGTCCTCGGCGAGCAGCCGCAGGGCGAGCGCCTGGAGGGCGTCCCCCACGAGGATCGCGTCGGCGTCCCCGAAGACCGTCCACACCGTGGGGCGGTGGCGGCGGGTGGTGTCCCGGTCCATCACGTCGTCGTGGACGAGCGTGAAGTTGTGGACCAGTTCCACCGCGGCCGCCGCCCGCAGGGCCGCCGTCCGGGCGGCGGGGCCGCCCAGCGCGGAGGCCGCGGCGAGCACCAGGGCGGGCCTGATCGCCTTCCCCGCGCCTCCGTCGGCCGGTGTGCCGTCCCCGTTCTGCCAGCCGAAGTGGTAGAGCGCGACCCGGCGCATCGGGGCGGGCAGTGAGCCGAGGGCGGTCCGCAGCACCGGATCGACCGCGGCCCTCGTCCGCTCCAGCAGGGTCGTCGCCTCGTGTCCGTCCGCGGGGTGGGGCTCCGGCGCGGTGGTGCTCTCCGGCGCGGTGCGGGCCGTGCGCTGCTCCGGCCGGCCCGCCTTCGGCTGGATCATCGACTCCGTCATCGGCTTCCCCCTGGGAGCGACTCGGTGGAGGAGCGGAGAGGTGGCGCTTCCGCCCCTGTCGAGCACGTTCCTCCGTGATGTACCCGCCCGGACGGGCGGGGACACGGCGCGGGCGACGGGAGCCGGCGGTCGGTCACCGCCACCGGCCGATCTCGACGTTCTCCAGGACGCCGAGCGCGTCCGGCACCAGGACGGCCGCCGAGTAGTAGGCCGTGACCAGGTACTTGATGATGGCCTGTTCGTTGATGCCCATGAACCGCACGGACAGACTCGGCTCGATCTCGTCGGGGATGCCGGCCGCCCGCAGACCGATGACGCCCTGGTCCTCCTCCCCGGTACGCAGCGCGATGATGGAGGTCGTACGGGCCTCGGTCACCGGGATCTTGTTGCACGGGTAGATCGGCACGCCCCGCCAGGTGGGGATGCGGTTGCCGCCCACGTCGATCGTCTCCGGGACGAGTCCCCGCTTGTTGAGCTCGCGGCCGAACGCGGCGATCGCGCGCGGGTGGGCGAGCAGCAGCTTGGTGCCCCGGCGCCTGCTGAGCAGTTCGTCCATGTCGTCGGGGCCCGGCACCCCGTCGTGCGGCTGGATGCGCTGGTCGTACTCGCAGTTGTGCAGCAGGCCGAAGTCGCGGTTGTTGACGAGCTCGTGCTCCTGGCGCTCCTTCAGGGCCTCGACGGTCAGCCGGATCTGCTGCTCCGTCTGGTTCATGGGCTGGTTGTAGAGGTCGGCCACGCGGGTGTGGATGCGCAGCACGGTCTGGGCGACGCTCAGTTCGTACTCGCGGGGCCGCGCCTCGTAGTCGACGAACGTGTGCGGGATGTCCGGCTCGCCGCTGTGGCCGGCCGCGAGGTCGATCTCCTTCTCGCCGTACTTGTTGGTGCGCTCGTCCGGGACGAGGCTCCGGCGCAGGTGCTCGCGCAGGGACTCCGACCGCTCGGCGACCTGCTCCACGGCCTCGCGCGGCAGCACCAGGACCGTGCAGGCGGTGAGGGTGCGGGCCGTGTACTCCCAGATGGCGTCCTCGCCCTGGAGCGCCTGCTCACCGAAGTAGGCACCGTCGGCCAGGACGCCGAGGGACTCGTCGTCGCCGTAGGGGCCGGTGCCGACGCGCTCCACCCGGCCGTGCGCCAGCAGGTACACCTCGTCGGCCGGGCTGCCGAAGGAGGCGATCACCTGGCCGGCCTCGATCTCGCGCTGCCGGCAGCGGGACGCCAGCTCGGACAGCACCTCCTCGTCCTCGTAGGACCGCAGGACCGGAAGCTCCCCCAGCTCCGCCGGGATGATCTCCACCCGGTCGCCCGTCTTCACGAACGTCAGCCGGCCGTCGCCCACGGCGTAGGTCAGCCGCCTGTTGACCCGGTACGTGCCGCCCTGCACATCGACCCAGGGCAGCATCCGCAGCAGCCAGCGGGAGCTGATCTCCTGCATCTGTGGCACGGACTTGGTCGTGGTGGCCAGGTTCCGCGCCGCTGCCGTACCGAGGCTCTGCTGCTGCCTGTCCTGCTCCGCGCGGACCTCTTCGCCTACCGACATAGGAAATTGCCCTCCCCAATAGATCTCCGCCCGGCCGCGCCGGGCGTCGCACTGCGTGATCAAGGGTTCCTCACCCAACGTGCCCGCGCCATTACACGAACGAGCGGGGTTGGATCTTGAGAGGGGTGGGCACACTCAGGCACCGTCCAACGGCGGTCGAACGGAGGGAAATTGTCCGGATCGACTCGCACAGCAGCCGAACGAGTACTTGAACTCCCGACTTTCGGCTATAGGCCCTGTATCGGACGGCCGCGCTCGGCGGCCGTCGCCGGCACGAAGGAGGGCGGTCATGGCCCCACCCATGTCCGCGAGCGCGTTCCTGCGCGCTCTCAAGGCGGAGGGCCTCACGGTCGTCGAGGTCGGCGACTGGCGTGACCACAACCGCAACCACAAGGGCCCGTGGGGCCCGGTGCACGGCGTGATGATCCATCACACCGTGACCAAGGGCAGCGCCGCGACGGTGGACATCTGCCGCAAGGGCTATTCCGGCCTGCCCGGACCGCTGTGCCACGGCGTCATCACCAAGGACGGCCGGGTCCACCTCGTCGGCTACGGCAGGGCCAACCACGCGGGGCTGGGCGACGACGACGTGCTGCGGGCGGTGATCGCCGAGAAGAAGACGTTCCCGTCCGACAACGAGGCCAACACGGACGGCAACCGGCACTTCTACGGCTTCGAGTGCGAGAACCTCGGCGACGGCAAGGACCCGTGGCCGGCGGCTCAGCTGGAGGCCATCGAGCGGGCCGCGGCCGCGGTCTGCCGCCACCACGGCTGGAACGAGAGATCGGTCATCGGCCACCTCGAGTGGCAGCCGGGCAAGGTGGACCCGCGCGGTTTCACGATGAACGCGATGCGCAACCGGATCCGCGACCGCCTGAAGTGACACGTCCGCCCGGCGACGCGGACCCCGCCGCCGGTGTTCCGCCCCTCCGGACACCCCCCACGCGCGGAACACCGGCGACGCCCCGCGCCGCGGCGGCCACCGGCCGACGGGAGCCGTCCGCCTACGGGCCGTCCGGCAGCGGCCGTGCCCCGCTCCGGGCGACAATGGCCCCCGTGACCAGCTCCGACGCCTCCGGCCCCGACGCCCTGACCGGCCTGCGCCCGCGGCTGCCCTCGCCGTTGCGGGAGGTCGTCGACGGGCGGTTCGAGCGACACGGGATCCGGCTGCTGCTGAAGCGGGACGATCTCATCCATCCCGAGCTGGTCGGCAACAAGTGGCGCAAGCTCGCGCCGAACCTCGCGGCGGCGGACGGGCGCACGGTGCTCACGTTCGGCGGCGCGTACTCCAACCACCTGCGGGCCACGGCCGCCGCCGGCCGGCTGCTCGGCCTGCGCACGGTCGGAGTGGTGCGCGGCGAGGAACTCGCCGGCCGGCCGCTCAATCCGTCGCTGGCCCGGTGCGCGGCCGACGGCATGAGGCTGCACTTCGTCCCGCGGTCGGTGTACCGCCGCAGGACCGACCCGGACACCCTCGGGGAAGTCCTGCGCGCGGCGGAAGCCGGGGACGCGTACGTGGTGCCCGAGGGCGGCAGCAACGCCGCGGCCGTCCGCGGGTGCCAGGACCTCGGCCGGGAGCTGGCGGGAGAGGCGGACGTGGCCGCGGTGGCCTGCGGCACCGGCGGCACGCTCGCGGGACTGGCCGCCGGGTTCGCCGGGGCCGGGCGCTCGCTGGGCATACCGGTGCTCCGGGGCGGCTTCCTCACCGGGGAGATACGGGCGCTGCAGACCGAGGCGTTCGGGGGCCCGCGCGGCGACTGGAGCCTGGACGAGCGCTTCCACGCGGGCGGCTTCGCGCGCGTCCCGGCCGCCCTGGAGGTGTTCGCCGCCGACTTCGAACAGCGTCACGGCGTCCCCGTGGAACGTATCTATGTCGCCAAGTTGCTTCATGCCCTTGTCACCCTCGTGGAAGAGGGCGCCTTCCCGCGCGGGAGCGCGGTCGCCGCGGTGATCACCGGCCGGCCATTCCCCTGAGCACGGCCGTCCCCGTGAGCCCGGTCTTCCCCCGGTCCTCCCGTCCGGACCGGCCCGCCCCCGGGTCCCGGGGGCGGCCTGGTCCGTCCCCCGGGACGGACAGCGGCCCTACTCCGTCTCCCGGAAGGCCGCGGCCTCCTCCAGATCCAGCCGGCGCAGCAGCGTCCGCAGCATCTCGTCCTCGATGTAGCGCCCGTCGCGCAGTTTGACGAACATGTCCCGCTCGGCGCTGATCATCTCCCGGGACAGCCGCCGGTAGGTGTCGTCCACCGACTCGCCCGTGACGGGGTTGACCTGCCCGAGCCGCTCCCAGACGGCGTTGCGGCGGCGCTCCAATACGATGCGCAGCCGGTCGGCCAGCGGCTCCGGCAGGGCGTTTCGCTCGTCGGCGAGCAGCTCGTCGAGGCGTTCCTCGGCCACCCGGGACGCCTGCGCCTGCGCGTTGGCCTCGGCCAGGGTCTCGGCCTGCTGATCACGTCCCGGGAGCTTCAGCAGCCGGATCAGCGGGGGCAGGGTCAGCCCCTGCACGACGAGGGTGCCGATGACGGTGGTGAAGGTCAGGAACAGCAGCAGGTAGCGGTGCGGGAAGTCCTCACCCTCGGCGGTGACCGGGATCGAGAAGGCGATGGCCAGCGAGACCACGCCGCGCATCCCGGCCCACGAGATCACGAACGGGGCCTTCCAGCCGGGCCGCCGCTCCCGCGCCCGGACCCGTGCCGAGAGCAGCCACGGCAGCCAGACCGCCGGGTACACCCACACGAACCGCACGAAGACGACCACCACGAAGACGACCACGGCGTACCAGGCGGAGGCGATCCCCTCGTGCTCGCCGAGCCCCCCCATGACGACCGGCAGCTGCAGTCCGATCAGGGCGAAGACGGCCGACTCCAGGACGAACGCCACCATCTTCCACACCGCCTCCTCCTGGAGCCGGGTGGCGAAGTCGACCTCCCACGCGCGGTGCCCCAGGTACAGGGCGACCACGACGACGGCGATGACACCGGAGGCCTCCACCTGCTCCGCGACGGCGTACGCGACGAACGGGATCAGCAGCGAGAGGGTGTTCTGCAGCAGCGTCTCCCTGAGGTGGGTGCGGAGCCAGTGCAGCGGCGCCATCAGCACCAGGCCGACCGCCGCACCGCCGATCGCCGCCAGCAGGAACTCGCCCACTCCCCCGGCCCAGCTCACGCCCTCGCCGACGGACGCGGCGACGGCCACCCGGAACGCGGTGATGGCGGTGGCGTCGTTGAACAGGGACTCGCCCTGCAGGATCGTGGTGATCCGCGAGGGCAGACCGACCCTGCGCGCCACCGCCGTCGCCGCGACGGCGTCCGGCGGGGCCACCACGGCGCCGAAGACCAGCGCCGCGGTCAGCGGCAGCGCCGGGACCAGCAGGTGCACGAACCAGCCCACGGCGAGGGTCGCGAACAGCACGTACCCGACGGACAGCAGGGCCACCGGCCGCAGCTGCGCCCGCAGGTCGAGATAGGAGCTCTCGACGGCCGCCGTGTAGAGGAGCGGCGGAAGGATCAGCGGCAGCACGATGTGCGGGTCCAGCGCGTAGTCGGGCACGCCGGGGACGTAGCTGACCACCAGGCCGGCCGCTACCAGCAGCAGCGGCGGCGGTACCGGTGTCCGCCGGCCGGCGGCGGCGATCGCTGCGCTGCCCGCCACGAGCAGCAGCAGGGGCATCACGTCCATGTCGGGCCCACCCTCGTTTTCCGCGCGGTCGTCCGCGCGCCCGTCGTAATCTGGCAATCATGAAACAGTGCACGCACCTCGACGCGCTGCCGCACCCGGAGCCGGCCCCGCTCGGCACGACGTGTCCGGAATGCCTGCGGGACGGCACAAACCCGGTGCAGCTGCGTCTCTGCCTCACCTGTGGCCACGTCGGTTGCTGCGACTCGTCGCCGAACCGGCACGCGACGCAGCACCACAAGGAGACCGGCCACCCCGTGATGCGGACCCACGAACCCGGCGAGGAGTGGCGCTGGTGCTTCGTCGACCACGTACTGGTGTGACGCGGCGGGCCCCGGCGCCGGACGGTTCGACGGTCCTACGCCTGGGTACGTCAATGCGGCGCGCGCACTTCCCATTTGGCCGCCGCAGACCCCTAGCCACGGAGCGTGTTCACAGTTTTACTATGAGTGACAGCATCGGGGTCGGGGTCCCGGCGACAGGACTGCCGGGAGCGCGATAGCGTCACCGCTGAACCACGTAGCGCGTTGCCCGGGGGCGAAACCAGGCCCTGAAACGCTTGTACCACCTTGGAGGTGAGGGTGTCCCAGATCGCAGGCGAGCCCGCGACCCAGGACTTCGTGGAAGTCCGGCTGCCGGCCGCGGGGGCCTACCTGTCGGTGCTGCGTACGGCCACGGCCGGTCTCGCGGCCCGTTTGGACTTCACCCTCGACGAGATCGAGGACCTGCGCATCGCGGTCGACGAGGCCTGCGCGATCCTGCTCCAGCAGGCCGTGCCGGGCTCGGTGCTCAGTTGCGTCTTCCGGCTCGTCGACGACTCGCTCGAGGTCACCGTCTCGGCGCCCACCACGGACGGCCACGCCCCGTCCCGGGACACCTTCGCCTGGACCGTGCTGTCCGCGCTCGCGGGGAAGGTCTCCTCCGCCGTCGACGAGGACAAGACCGTGTCGATCAGCCTCTACAAACAGCGCGGCGCGGGACCCGGGCCGGCGTGAGGAGCGAGGACGGGCCGGTGCGGGACGAAGAACGCGGCACACGGGAGCTGCCGGCCGAGCGCGTGCCGGACGGCATCGACGGCATCCCCGAGCAGGCCCGGCCGCATCCGGAGGACGACCCCTCGGAGGGTGTCCCGCCGGGCGGCGGGCAGGGCGGCGGCGCCGCGCGGGGCGCGTCCGCGGCCGGACCGGCCGCACCCGGCGGGGACGCCCCCGCCCGGGCCGAGCCGGTGGCGGGGGACGAGGCGAGCGCTCGGGGAAGGGCGACGGGCGGGACGATGAGCGAGCACGAGCGACAGGCCGAGGACCGGGCGGCGCCGCCCGCCACCGGCGCGCGGAGCGCACCGGGTGCGCCGGGCACGCACGCGCATCACCACCCGCACGACCGCAGCGGGGCGCGCGCCCTCTTCCTCGAACTGCGCGCGCTGCAGGACGGCAGTCCGGAGTACGCGGAGCTGCGCAACCGGCTGGTGCGCATGCACCTGCCGCTCGTCGAGCACCTGGCGCGCCGGTTCCGCAACCGCGGCGAGCCGCTGGACGACCTCACGCAGGTCGCCACCATCGGGCTGATCAAGTCCGTCGACCGCTTCGACCCTGACCGTGGCGTGGAGTTCTCCACCTACGCGACCCCGACGGTCGTCGGTGAGATCAAGCGGCACTTCCGCGACAAGGGCTGGGCGGTGCGCGTTCCGCGCCGGCTGCAGGAGCTGCGGCTGGCGCTCACCACGGCCACGGCCGAGCTGTCCCAGCTGCACGGCCGCTCCCCCACCGTGCATGAGCTGGCCGAGAAGCTGGCCATCTCCGAGGAGGAGGTCCTGGAGGGCCTGGAGTCGGCGAACGCCTACTCCACGCTGTCCCTGGACGTCCCCGACACCGACGACGAGTCCCCGGCGGTCGCCGACACCCTCGGCGCCGAGGACGAGGCGCTGGAAGGCGTGGAGTACCGGGAGTCGCTCAAGCCGCTGCTGGAGGACCTCCCGCCGCGCGAGAAGCGGATCCTGCTGCTGCGCTTCTTCGGCAACATGACCCAGTCGCAGATCGCGCAGGAGGTCGGTATCTCCCAGATGCACGTCTCCCGGCTGCTGGCCCGCACCCTGGCCCAGCTGCGGGAGAAGCTGCTCGTGGAGGAGTGAGCGGGCGACCGCCCGGCCGGAGAACGCCCGCGACGAGCGCGCGCCCGTGACGACCGCGCGGGCGGGTCACTTAGCGGCGTCGTCCGCGTTCCCGGGTCCGCGGATGCCGAGGGCCCGGGTCGTCTCGGCGTTGATCAGCAGCACCAGCGCGGTCACGGCCACCACGGCGAGCACGATCCCGGCGGGGATCGCCACCCCGTCGGACCGCAGCATGTTGTAGGCCACCGGCAGCGCCATGACCTGCGTGATGACGGCGGGCCCGCGGCTCCAGCCGCGCCGGGCGAACAGGCCGCGCGCGGCCAGCAGCGGCAGCAGCGCCAGGACGATCAGCGTGACCCCGCCGGTGACGGCCTGCTGCCGGTCGTCCGGCTCGCCCGTGAGCCCGAGGACCAGCATCCACACCCCGCCGGCCACCAGCGCGAGGCCTTCCAGCGCGGCCAGGGCCGCCGCGTACGTCAGACGGCGCGGGCGGGTGCCGGCGTCGTCGGGGGCGGTGGTGGAGGTCTGCTCGCTGCTCACCCCTGCAGGGTAGCCCGCGCCCGGGAGCCGCCCCGTGTCGAGGTTCACGCCCCGCCCGGTCCGCGGGGTGGACCTCGGTCTGGGCCAGGTACCGCTCAGTAGGTACGCTGCACGTCATGCGCGCACTTCTCGTGGTCAACCCGGCGGCAACCACCACCAGTGCGCGCACGCGCGACGTGCTGATCCACGCGCTCGCCAGCGAGATGAAGCTGGAGGCGGTCACCACCGGGTACCGCGGCCACGCGCGCGACCTGGGCCGGCAGGCGGCGGAGAGCGGCGAGGTCGACCTGGTCGTCGCGCTCGGCGGCGACGGCACGGTGAACGAGGTCGTCAACGGCCTGCTGCACGCGGGCCCCGATCCGGAGCACCTGCCCGGTCTCGCCGTGGTCCCCGGCGGCTCCACCAACGTCTTCGCCCGCGCCCTGGGGCTGCCCAACCAGCCCGTGGAGGCGACCGGCGTGCTGCTGGACGCCCTGCGCGAGGGCCGGGAGCGGACCGTGGGCCTGGGGCTGACCTCGGGCACCCCGGGCACGGAGGACGAGGCGGTCCCGGCCCGCTGGTTCACCTTCAACGCGGGGCTGGGCTTCGACGCGGGCGTGGTCGGCCGGGTGGAGCAGCAGCGGGAGCGGGGCCGGAAGTCGACGCACGCGCTGTACATGCGCCAGGTGGTGCGTCAGCTGCTGGGCGACCCGCACCGCCGGCGCGGGGTGATCACGCTGGAGCACCCGGGCGAGGAACCGGTCGAGGACCTGGTGCTGTCCATAGTCTCGAACACCTCGCCGTGGACGTTCCTCGGCAACCGCCCGATCTACGCGTCGCCCGAGGCGTCGTTCGACACAGGACTCGATCTCTTCGGTCTGAGCCGGATGTCCACCGCCGCGGTTGCCCGGTATGGCACCCAGTTGCTCACTTCGTCCCCGGAGCGCGGCCCTCGCGGCAGACACGCGGTGTCCCGGCACGACTTGACACGCTTCACCTTGCATTCGAAGGTGCCGCTGCCCCTTCAGATGGACGGTGACCACCTCGGGCTGCGAACCAGCGTGACGTTCACAGGCGTACGCCGTGCACTGCGTGTGATTGTGTGAGCAGAAAGGGCCAAAGTCCTTTCAGTCGAACGTTTAGGCCAGGGTCCACCCCATGGAAGTACGGCTGTGACCTAGTCGACACCGAAGAATCAAAAAAAACTTTTCGGAAGGGGTTGTATCCGCCGCCGAGGTTTGCGAGTCTCTTCTTGGCGATCGGGACGGCCCGCAACACCGGCCTCCACAGATCACCGGAACCCCTCTTCAAACCCAAGGACCACGCCAGGGAACCTGGCGGTCGGCCCTTCCCTTGTTGGGGGATTCGTGAAAGCGTTCACATTCACAAGCACTTGCAGTAATACCAAGGAGAGGTAGCAGCCATGGACTGGCGTCACAACGCCGTTTGCCGCGAGGAAGACCCCGAGCTCTTCTTCCCCATCGGCAACACCGGTCCCGCGCTGCTGCAGATCGAGGAAGCCAAGGCCGTCTGCCGCCGCTGCCCGGTGATCGAGCAGTGCCTGCAGTGGGCGCTCGAGTCCGGTCAGGACTCCGGCGTCTGGGGTGGTCTCAGCGAGGACGAGCGTCGCGCGATGAAGCGCCGCGCGGCCCGCAACCGGGCGCGTCAGGCCTCCGCCTGACGACCCCACCCCTGGTGACAGCCTGAGCTTGGCGGCGCGTGTGCGCTCGTCCGGATGATTCCGTGGACGGCGCACACGCATCTCCCGCCCCGAGCCGCAGCGCGCGGTTCCCCCCGAAGCCCGACCTCGTTCGAGCAGGGGAACCCGAAGGAACGAGCATCAGCCCCGGACCCCGGTCCGGGGTCTTTTGCTGTCCGGGGCCAGGTACGGCCGGCCCGCCCCCGACGGGGACCGGAACTTACGCGTCTCCCTGGACGGGGATGTCGAGGATCACCCGGGTCCCCCGGCCCGGGGCCGGGACCATGTCGAAGGTGCCGCCCAACTCGCCCTCCACCAGGGTCCGTACGATCTGCAGGCCCAGGTTGCCGGCGGTGTGCGGGTCGAAGCCCTCGGGCAGACCCACCCCGTCGTCCTGCACGGTCACCAGCAGGCGCGCCTCCCTGGACGTGCCGCCGCGGACCGCGGACACCTCGACGGTGCCGGTCTCGCCCTCACGGAAACCGTGTTCCAGGGCGTTCTGCAGCACCTCGGTCAGCACCATCGACAGCGGTGTGGCGACCTCGGCGTCGAGTATGCCGAAACGGCCCGAGCGCCGGCCGGTGACCTTGCCGGGCGAGATCTCGGCGACCATCGCGAGCACCCGGTCGGCGATCTCGTCGAACTCCACCCGCTCGTCCAGGTTTTGAGACAGCGTCTCATGGACGATGGCGATGGACCCCACCCGCCGCACGGCCTCCTCCAGCGCCGCCCTGCCGCGCTCGGAGCCGATCCGGCGGGCCTGGAGCCGCAGCAGCGCGGCCACCGTCTGGAGGTTGTTCTTCACCCGGTGGTGGATCTCCCGGATGGTCGCGTCCTTGGTGATCAACTCGCGCTCGCGACGGCGCAGTTCGGTCACGTCACGAAGCAGCACCAGCGACCCGATGCGGGTGCCCTTCGGCTTGAGCGGGATCGCGCGGAACTGGATCACCCCGTCGTCGGACTCGATCTCGAACTCGCGGGGCGCCCAGCCGCTGGCGACCTTGGCCAGCGCCTCGTCCACCGGCCCGCGCGAGGGGGCCAGTTCGGCGGTGGTCTGCCCGAGGTGATGGCCCACCAGGTCGGCGGCCAGACCCAGCCGGTGGTAGGCGGACAGGGCGTTGGGGGACGCGTACTGCACGACCCCGTCGGCGTCGAGCCGGATCAGCCCGTCGCCGACGCGCGGCGAGGCGTCCATCTCCAGCTGCTGGTTCGCGAACGGGAAGGAACCGGCCGCGATCATCTGGGCCAGGTCCGAGGCGCTCTGCAGATAGGTGAGCTCCAGCCGGCTGGGGGTGCGCACGGTGAGGAGGTTGGTGTTGCGGGCGATGACGCCGAGGACCCGTCCCTCGCGCCGTACCGGGATGGACTCCACCCGGACGGGGACCTCCTCGCGCCACTCCGGGTCGCCCTCGCGCACGATGCGGCCCTCGTCCAGGGCCGCGTCCAGCATGGGCCGGCGTCCGCGCGGGACGAGGTGTCCGACCATGTCGTCCTGGTAGGAGGTGGGGCCGGTGTTGGGCCGCATCTGGGCGACGGAGACGTAGCGGGTGCCGTCGCGCGTGGGGACCCACAGGACCAGGTCGGCGAAGGAGAGGTCGGAGAGCAGCTGCCACTCCGAGACCAGCAGGTGGAGCCACTCGAGATCGGTGTCGTCGAGGGCGGTGTGCTGGCGTACGAGTTCGTTCATGGAGGGCACGTCAGCGAGCGTACCCGCGGGATCATCCGGCCCGGAAACACCCGCGGGCCGCGGCGCCTGGGAGGGACCCTCAACCCTCCCGGCACCGCAGCCCGGAGCAATATCGGCCGTGGGGTGTGCGGTCCCGGTCGGCCGAAGGATGAGGAGCCGGGGCAGTCAGGGCAGAGAGCTCCGGATCCTCGGTCCGCCTTCCTGTGCGGGGAAGGCAGGTCTGTGTGTCCTGCTACGCATTGTGGACTAGACCACTGCCCCTGTAAATGCGTGGAACACCGTTCTTTTGTCGTCGCTCCGCGTCCACCTGGACGCAGTCGCGTCCGCACCGCACCCTAACCCGAGCGGGTGGCCGACGGGGGCGGTCGGCGGCGGGAATTTCGGCGGAACCACGCCCGAGGGCCCGTTCCACCTCGGTCGGCGGGCCCCGCTCTGCTAGATTGAGATTGGTCTAAACCACATGGTCCCGCACCGCCGGGACCCGTCCCAGTCGAGTCCACCGGAAGATCGGCAGGCCCACCGTGGAAGTTGTCATCGTTGCGGACGCCAAGGCGGGAGGCGAGACCGTCGCCGAGGCCATGGCCCAGCTGCTGCGGCGCAAGCCGGACGCCCTGCTGGGCGTGGCCACGGGGTCCACGCCGCTGCCCGTCTACGAGGCGCTGGCCGCGAAGGTCCGCTCCGGCGCCACCGACATCTCCCGGGCGCGGGTCGCCCAGCTCGACGAGTACGTGGGGCTGCCGGCCGACCACCCCGAGTCCTACCGCTCGGTGCTGCGCCGCGAGGTCCTCGAACCGCTCGGCATCCCGATGGAGTCCTTCCTGGGTCCGGACGGCACCGCCGAGGACGTGCTGGGCGCCTGCGAGCGCTACGACAGGGAGCTGGCCGAGGCCGGCGGCGTGGACCTGCAGCTGCTGGGGATCGGCACGGACGGGCACATCGGCTTCAACGAGCCGTGCTCCTCGCTCGCCTCGCGCACCCGGATCAAGACCCTGACCGAACAGACCCGGGTGGACAACGCCCGCTTCTTCGACGGCGACATCGACCAGGTGCCGCACCACGTCATCACCCAGGGCATCGGCACCATCCTGGAAGCCCGGCACCTGGTGCTGCTGGCCACCGGCGAGGGCAAGGCGGACGCGGTCGCAGCCACCGTCGAGGGACCGGTCGCGGCGGTGTGCCCGGCCTCCGCGCTCCAGTTGCACCCGCACGCCACCGTGGTCGTGGACGAGGCCGCCGCCTCCAAGCTGAAGCTCGCCGACTACTTCCGGCACACCTACGCCAACAAGCCGGACTGGCAGGGGCTCTGACCACCGCCCGTGGTCTGGACCAGCACCAGCCCCAGGGGTATACAAAAGGGATCACGGAGCGTACGGGGGGCATCTCCCCGTCCCGAGCCGTGCCACGATGTCAGCCGTGGCCGATGGGATGTCGGTCGCTTCGGCAGCCGGAGCCGGGAAGGCAGAGCATGAGCACCGACGTCAGCAGTGCGGAGAACGAGGGTGGGACCGCGGTCCGTACGGCGCGTGTGCCCAAGTACTACCGGCTCAAGAAACACCTGCTCGACATGACCGAGACGGCGCCTCCCGGCACCCCGGTCCCGCCCGAGCGCACCCTGGCCGCGGAGTTCGACACCTCGCGCACCACCGTGCGCCAGGCACTGCAGGAGCTGGTGGTCGAGGGGCGTCTGGAGCGCATCCAGGGCAAGGGCACCTTCGTCGCCAAGCCCAAGGTGTCCCAGGCCCTCCAGCTGACCTCGTACACCGAGGACATGCGCGCCCAGGGCCTGGAGCCGACGTCGCAACTGCTGGACCTCGGGTACATCACCGCCGACGACCGGCTCGCCGGCCTGCTGGACATCACGGCCGGCGGACGGGTGCTGCGCATCGAGCGGCTGCGCATGGCCAACGGCGAGCCGATGGCCATCGAGACCACCCACCTCAGTGCCAAGCGCTTCCCCGCGCTGCGCCGCAGCCTGACCAAGTACACGTCCCTCTACACCGCCCTCGCCGAGGTGTACGACGTCCATCTCGCGGAGGCGGAGGAGACGATCGAGACGTCCCTGGCCACCCCGCGCGAGGCGGGCCTGCTCGGCACCGACGTCGGCCTGCCGATGCTGATGCTGTCGCGGCACTCGCTCGACCGGGGCGGACAGCCGGTGGAGTGGGTGCGTTCGGTGTACCGGGGCGACCGGTACAAGTTCGTCGCGCGCCTCAAGCGCCCCCAGGACTGAGCCCCGAACACCCCTCAGGACCGAGACCGGGCGGGCGCCGGACGGCCTCCTGGAGCGGCCGCAAAACCCGACGAACCGGGTGGTTGACAGGATTTTCGTTGCTGTTGCCTCTCGGTTGGGCGGCTGCTGAGTACCGCCCCTCCAACGGGGGGTTACGACCGCCCCGCCCCCTCACCTACATTGCCGCGAGCCAACGTCGGCGATCAGTGAGGGGACGGGAGCCGTCTGATGTCACAAGCCCCAGAAACAACACGAGAGCCGGTGGTGACGCCCGTGCGCGTCGTCATCGGCCTCTGTCTCGTCGCACCGTTCGTGGCCATGCTGTGGGTCGGGTCCTACGCCAAGACCGACCCGGTCCTCATCGGTATCCCGTTCTTCTACTGGTACCAGATGGCCTGGGTGCTGATCTCGACCGCGCTGACGATGATCGCGTACAAGCTCTGGCAGCGTGACCAGCGCGCCCGCACGGCCCCGAAGGGCGGTGCGGAGCAGTGAACGACGGCGTGAACGGCGTGGCACTCGCCGTCTTCATCTTCTTCTTCGTACTCGTCACGGTGATGGGCTTCCTGGCCGCGCGCTGGCGCAAGGCCGCCAACGAGCACACCCTCGACGAGTGGGGCCTGGGCGGGCGCTCGTTCGGCACCTGGGTCACCTGGTTCCTGCTGGGCGGCGACCTGTACACCGCGTACACCTTCGTGGCGGTCCCGGCGGCGATCTACGCGGCGGGCGCGGCCGGCTTCTTCGCGGTGCCGTACACGATCCTGGTGTACCCGCTGATCTTCACCTTCCTGCCCCGGCTGTGGTCGGTGTCGCACAAGCACGGCTATGTGACGACCTCGGACTTCGTGCGCGGCCGGTTCGGCTCGAAGGGCCTGTCGCTGGCCGTCGCGGTCACCGGCATCCTCGCGACGATGCCGTACATCGCGCTGCAACTGGTCGGCATCCAGGCCGTGCTGGACGTGATGGGCGTCGGCGGCGGCGAGGACACCAACTGGTTCGTCAAGGACCTGCCGCTGCTGATCGCCTTCGGCGTGCTCGCCGCGTACACGTACTCGTCGGGCCTGCGGGCGCCCGCGCTGATCGCGTTCGTCAAGGACGCGTTGATCTACCTGGTCATCGCGGTGGCGATCATCTACATCCCGATCAAGCTGGGCGGGTTCGACGAGATCTTCGCCTCCGCGAAGGAGGCGTACAGCGAGACCAACCCGGCCACGGGCGCGCCGCGCGGGGCGCTGGTGCCGGGTGAGGCGGGCCAGTGGACGTACGCCACGCTGGCGCTGGGCTCGGCGCTCGCGCTGTTCATGTACCCGCACTCGATCACGGCGACGCTGTCCTCGCGCAGCCGCGAGGTGATCCGCCGCAACACCACGATCCTGCCGCTGTACTCGCTGATGCTGGGTCTGCTGGCGCTGCTCGGCTTCATGGCGATCGCGGCCGGGGTGAAGGTGCAGAACGGCCAGCTGGCCATCCCGCAGCTGTTCGAGAACATGTTCCCGGACTGGTTCGCCGGGGTGGCCTTCGCGGCGATCGGCATCGGCGCGCTGGTGCCGGCGGCGATCATGTCGATCGCGGCGGCGAACCTGTTCACCCGCAACATCTACAAGGACTTCATCAAGCCGGACGCGACCCCGAAGCAGGAGACCGCCGTCTCCAAGGTCGTGTCGCTGCTGGTGAAGGTGGGCGCGCTGGTCTTCGTCCTCACCATGGACAAGACGGTCGCCATCAACTTCCAGCTGCTGGGCGGCATCTGGATCCTGCAGACCTTCCCGGCACTGGTGGGCGGGCTGTTCACCCGCTGGTTCCACCGCTGGGCGCTGATCGGCGGCTGGGCGGTCGGCATGATCTACGGCACGGTCGCCGCCTACGGGGTGGCCTCGCCGACCCAGAAGCACTTCGGCGGCTCGGCCAAGGAGATCCCGGGGATCGGCGAGATCGGCTACATCGGTCTCACCGCCTTCGTGATCAACGTGGTGGTCACGGTGGTGCTCACGTTCGTGCTGCGGGCGGCCAAGGCGCCCGAGGGCGTCGACGAGACGAAGCCGCAGGACTACACGGCGGACGCGGGCGACCCCGGCGTCCGGACCGAGCTCCCGCCGGCCACGGCGGGCAGCACGCACTGAGGTCGCGGGTACCCGGGCAGCGGGCCGCCGGTGGAAAACCGGCGGCCCGCTGTCGTACCCGTGCGGCAGACTCCCCGCATGGACATCGTCATCCGGCCGGTGACGCCCGGCGAGTACGCGGACCTCGGTGAGATCACCGCGCAGGCCTATCTCCAGGACGGCCTGCTGGACTTCGGGGAGAGCGACGCCTACCTCGGTGAGCTCAGGGACGTGGCGAAGCGGGCGGCCGCCGCCGAGGTGCTGGTCGCCGTGGAGCACGGCACGCTGCTGGGCGGGGTGACCTTCGTCCCGGGGCCCGGGCCGATGGCCGACATGGCGCGGCCCGACGAGGCGGAGATCCGGATGCTGGCGGTGGCCTCCGCCGGCCGGGGGCGGGGCGCCGGGGAGGCGCTGGTGCGCGCCTGCGTCGACCGGGCACGGGCGATCGAGGGCTGCGCGCGGGTCGTGCTGTCGACCCAGCGCACCATGCGCGCCGCCCACCGCGTCTACGAGCGGCTGGGCTTCACCCGCGCCCCGGAGCGGGACTGGAACCCGTTGCCGGAGCTGGACGACATCATGCTCCTCACCTACGAGCTGACGCTCTGACACCGACTCGACACAACATATGGGGTTGCTGGCGGCACCCGACACAAGATGTATGCTCATGCTCGCTGTCGCCGCAGGGGAATCCGGTGCGAATCCGGAACTGTCCCGCAACGGTGTACCCCTGCCTGCCCACGGGCGCGCACGGGAGTCAGTCCGAGGACCTGCCGACAGTGCGCCCGGCCCGTCCGGTCCGGGTGCCCTGACGTCCGGGCCTCGCGGAATGGGCCGGTGGACGCGGCGCCGCGTGCGCTCGTGTGCTGCCCCCTGCGCTCTTCGAGGCCCCCGTGCCGAGCGAGGGAGAGCCCCACGTGACCATCGCGCCAGCCGATCCGGCTTCAGCGACCCGCGTGACCGAGGAGGGCGACGGCCCCGGGGCCGCGCTGCTGCGGACCCTGACCGAGCTGACCGCCGACCTGCCCGACGCCGACCCCGGCCGGGTGGCCGCGGCCGCGCTGCGGGGGCGGTCCGCCGCCGCCGACGAGGCGGAGCTGCGGGAACTGGCCACCGAGACGGCGGCCGGCCTGATCTCCGAGGACCCCGCCTACTCCCGCCTCGCCGCCCGGCTGCTGACCCTCGGCATCCGCGCCGAGGCCGCCTCGCAGGGCGTGACCTCCTTCACCGGGTCGGTCGCCACCGGGCACCGGGAGGGACTGATCGGTGACCGGACGGCGGCCCTCGTCCGGCTGCACGCGGCCCGCCTGGACGCCCTGGTCGACACCGCGGCCGACGACCGCTTCGGCTACTTCGGGCTGCGCACCCTGCACAGCCGCTACCTGCTGCGCCACCCGGTCACCCGCAAGGTCGTCGAGACGCCCCAGCACTTCCTGCTGCGGGTGGCCTGCGGACTCGCCGAGGACGACAGCGAGCGGGCGCTGGAGGAGGTCGCCGCCCTGTACGGGCTGATGAGGCGGCTGGACTACCTGCCCTCCTCCCCCACGCTGTTCAACTCCGGCACCCGCCACCCGCAGATGTCGTCCTGCTACCTCCTCGACTCCCCCAAGGACGAGCTGGACTCCCTCTACGACCGCTACCACCAGGTCGCCCGCCTCTCGAAGCACGCCGGCGGCATCGGCCTGTCCTTCTCCCGGGTCCGCGCCCGGGGCTCGCTGATCCGCGGCACCAACGGGCACTCCAACGGCATCGTCCCGTTCCTGAAGACGCTGGACGCCTCCGTCGCCGCCGTGAACCAGGGCGGCCGGCGCAAGGGCGCCGCCGCCGTCTACCTGGAGACCTGGCACGCGGACGTCGAGGAGTTCCTGGAGCTGCGCGACAACACCGGTGAGGACGCCCGCCGTACGCACAACCTGAACCTGGCGCACTGGGTGCCGGACGAGTTCATGCGCCGGGTCGACGCCGACGCCCAGTGGTCGCTGTTCTCCCCCGTCGACGTGCCCGAGCTGGTCGACCTGTGGGGCGAGGAGTTCGACGCGGCCTACCGCGCCGCCGAGGCGAAGGGCCTGGCCCGCAGGACGCTCCCGGCCCGCGAGCTGTACGGCCGGATGATGCGCACCCTCGCGCAGACCGGCAACGGCTGGATGACCTTCAAGGACACCGCCAACCGCACCGCCAACCAGACGGCCGAGCCCGGCCACGTGGTCCACTCCTCGAACCTGTGCACGGAGATCCTGGAGGTCACCGAAGACGGGGAGACGGCGGTCTGCAACCTGGGGTCCGTCAACCTCGCGGCCTTCGTCGACGGCGACGGCGTCGACTGGGAGCGCCTGGACGCGGCCGTCCGCACCGCGGTGACCTTCCTGGACCGGGTGGTCGACATCAACTTCTACCCGACCGAGCAGGCGGCCCGGTCCAACTCCCGCTGGCGCCCGGTCGGTCTGGGCGTGATGGGGCTCCAGGACGTCTTCTTCCGGCTGCGCGTGCCGTTCGACTCCCCCGAGGCGAAGGCGCTGTCCACCCGGATCGCCGAGCGGATCATGCTCGCCGCCTACGAGACGTCCGCCGGGCTGGCCGAGCGGCACGGCCCGCTGCCCGCCTGGGAGAAGACCCGTACCGCCAGGGGCGTGCTGCACCCCGACCACTACGGTGCCGAGCTCACCTGGCCGGAGCGCTGGGAGGCGCTGCGCGGCCGGATCGCGGCCACCGGCATGCGCAACGCGCTGCTGCTGGCCGTCGCGCCGACCGCCACCATCGCGTCCATCGCGGGCGTGTACGAGTGCATCGAGCCGCAGGTGTCCAACCTGTTCAAGCGCGAGACGCTGTCCGGGGAGTTCCTGCAGGTCAACTCGTACCTGGTGGAGGACCTCAAGCGGCTCGGCGTGTGGGACGCCCGCACCCGGGAGGCGCTGCGTGAGGCGCTGCGTGAGGGGCGGCTCGGTGCAGCACTTCGCGTGGATCCCGGAGGACGTGCGGCGGCTGTACCGCACGGCCTGGGAGATCCCGCAGCGCGGTCTGATCGACATGGCCGCCGCCCGTACCCCGTTCCTGGACCAGGCGCAGTCGCTGAACCTGTTCCTGGAGACGCCGACCATCGGCAAGCTCTCGTCGATGTACGCCTACGCCTGGAAGCAGGGGCTGAAGACCACCTACTACCTGCGCTCCCGCCCGGCGACCCGGATCGCCCGCGCGGCCCGCGCCGCCGTACCCGTCCCCGTCCAGCAGCCGGCCGACCCCGAGGCCGTCGCCTGCTCTCTCGAGAACCCCGAATCCTGCGAGGCCTGCCAGTGACCACCAGCGCGACCAAGAACCTGCTCGACCCCGGCTTCGAGCTGACCCTGCGCCCCATGCGCTACCCCGACTTCTACGAGCGCTACCGGGACGCGATCAGGAACACCTGGCACGTCGAGGAGGTGGACCTGCACTCGGACGTCGCCGACCTGGCGAAGCTGACGCCCGAGGAGCAGCATCTGATCGGCCGACTCGTGGCGTTCTTCGCGACCGGGGACTCGATCGTGGCGAACAACCTGGTGCTCACGCTGTACAAGCACATCAACTCGCCCGAGGCGCGGCTGTACCTGTCGCGACAGCTGTTCGAGGAGGCCGTGCACGTCCAGTTCTATCTGACGCTGCTGGACACCTATCTGCCCGACCCGGACGACCGGTCGGCGGCCTTCGCGGCCGTGGAGAACATCCCGTCCATCCGGGAGAAGGCCGAGTTCTGCTTCCGGTGGATGGACTCGGTGGAGAAGATCGACCGGCTGGAGTCCCGGGCGGACCGGCGCCGTTTCCTGCTCAACCTGATCTGCTTCGCCGCGTGCATCGAGGGCCTGTTCTTCTACGGCGCGTTCGCCTACGTCTACTGGTTCCGCAGCCGGGGCCTGCTGCACGGGTTGGCGACCGGCACCAACTGGGTGTTCCGCGACGAGACCATGCACATGTCGTTCGCGTTCGACGTGGTGGACACCGTGCGCAAGGAGGAGCCGGAGCTGTTCGACGAGGAGCTCGGCCGGCAGGTCACCGACATGCTGCGCGAGGCGGTCGAGGCGGAGCTGCAGTTCGCGCGTGACCTGTGCGGCGACGGGCTGCCGGGCATGAACACCGCGTCCATGCGGGAGTACCTGGAGTGCGTCGCCGACCAGCGGCTGGTGCGGCTGGGCTTCGCGCCGGTGTACGGGTCGGAGAACCCGTTCTCCTTCATGGAGCTGCAGGGCGTCCAGGAGCTGACCAACTTCTTCGAGCGCCGTCCGTCCGCGTACCAGGTCGCCGTGGAGGGCACGGTCGACCTGGACGAGGACTTCTAGGGCCCGGGTGCCGGGTCCGTCTCACGCCGCGCGTGCGTGGCGGCGGGAGGCGGCCCGGCGCACCGGACGGGACGCGGCCGGCGTGCCGGGCGGCTCCGTGACGGGGGCCGCCGCGGCCCGGCGGATCTGCCGGTCGATGCGGCGGTCGCGCAGGATGCCGATCACGGCGGGCGCGGTCATCAGGACGAACAGGCCGAGAACGGCCACCATCGAGATCAGTGCTTCCATCTGCGTCGCATTCATGTACACCACTGTCGCGCCGGACACTCCTGACCGGGAGTGGCAGGACTGCCGTACAGCCTCGATTTACTGCCAACCGTGCGGCACACTGAAGGCATGCTCCGGAATGTGGCGGCCGTCCTCCTCGACGGCGTGAACCCCTTCGAACTCGGCGTCGTCTGCGAGGTGTTCGGCATCGACCGCAGCGACGACGGGCTGCCGGTCTACGACTTCGCCGTGGCCTCGGCGGACGGGCCGTCGGTGCGCTCCAGTACCGGCTTCTCGCTCCAGGTCGAGCACGGTCTCGAACGCCTGGAGACGGCGGATCTGATCACCGTGCCGGCCGGCGCCTCCTACGCGACGCGGGAGTTCCCGCCCGAGCTGCTGGACGCGCTGCGCCGGGGCGTGGACCGTGGCGCGCGGGTGCTGAGCGTGTGCTCGGGGGTGTTCGTGCTGGCCGCCGCCGGACTGCTGGAGGGCCGCCGCGCCGCCGTCCACTGGAAGCACGCGGAGGAACTGAGCCACAAACACCCCCATCTGACGGCGGAGCCCGACGTGCTGTACGTCGACGAGGACCCGGTGTTCACCTCGGCGGGCACCGCCGCGGGCATCGACGCCTGTCTGCACCTGGTGCGCAAGGAGCAGGGGCCCGAGGTGGCCAACCGGATCGCCCGGCGGATGGTGGTGCCCCCGCACCGCGACGGCGGGCAGGCCCAGTACATCGAGCGCCCGCTGCCTCAGCCCGGGGGCGACTCCGTCGCCGAGGTGCTGGTGTGGATGGAGCGGCACCTCGACGAGGAGGTCACCGTCGAGCAGCTCGCCGCCCGCGCCCACATGTCCCCGCGCACCTTCGCCCGCCGTTTCCAGCAGGAGACCGGCACCACGCCCTACCGCTGGATCCTGGGCCAGCGCGTACTGCTGGCCCAGCACCTGCTGGAGCGGACGGACGAGACGGTGGACGCGATCGCCGGCCGCGCCGGCTTCGGCAACGCGGCCGCGCTGCGCCACCACTTCGTCCGCGCGGTGGGGACCACGCCGCAGTCCTACCGGCGCGCGTTCAGGGGCCCCGAGGCCGCCTGAACGCGCGCCGCCGGCCGGTCAGCGGGGCAGCGCCCGCAGCATCAGCCGGCGTGGCCGCAGGGTGATGCCGATGCGCGGCCGGGCGTCGGACCCGGACGCGTGCTCGAAGCGGTAGGCGCCGGCCACCACCGCGGTGATGAGCGTGAGCTCCGCCATCGAGAAGTGGTCGCTCGGGCACTTGCGGTTGCCCACGCTGAACGGGCTCATCGCGAACTTGGGCACGTCCTTCGACCGCCCCGGCAGCCAGCGGTCGGGGTCGAAGTCCTCGTTCCGCTCGTACGACCGCCGGTCGCGCTGGATGGCGAACGGGCTGTAGATCAGGTCCGCGCCCTTCGGAATGCGGTAACCGCCGAGTTCGGTGTCGGCCACCGCGCGGCGAGTCAATATCCATACGGCCGGATACAGCCGCAGGGTCTCCGTGACGACATTCGCGGTGTACGTCAGGTTACGCACGTCCTCGAATGCGACCGGGCGGTCGCCGACGACCGATTTCACCTCGTCGCGGATCTTGTCGCCGAGTTCCGGGTGCTCGGTGAGAACCAGGAGCAGCGACATGACCGTGGATCCGACGGTTTCGGCACCGGGGGTCAGGATGGCGATGACCTGATCGTGGATCTCCTGTTCCCCGATGGGGTCGCCATTGTCGTCCTTCGCGTCCAGCAAAGCCGTCAGCAAATCGTCCGGTTTTTGACCGCTTGCCCGGCGGTCGGCGATGATCTCGTCCACCAGGACATGCAAATCGGCCAACGCCCGGTTGAATTCCCGATTGGACGGGAGGGGCACCTTGTAGAGCGGTCCGAGCGGTACGACCATGCGCTGGTACATGCCACTGAACAGGGTGGCCAGATCGGTGCATATGCGGTCGGCGCGCTCGTCCATGTAGCTGCCGCGCATGAGGCAGCGGGCGGTGACGCGCACCGCCGCGCGGAAGGACTCCGCCGTGATGTCCAGCGGCTTGCCGGCCCGCCAGCGCTCCACCAGCGCGTAGGCCTCCTCGGCCATGATCGGGCCGTAGGCGGGGATCGCGTCGAGCCGGAACGCGGGCTGGATGGTGCGCCGCTGGCGCCGGTGCAGCGGTCCGTTGGCGGTGGCCACGCCCTCCTTGCCGAGCAGGCTCTCCAGCGACTCCCACAGGGGCCCGGCGATGATGTAGTCCGGGCTGAGCGCCACGGCGCCGGTGAGGGCGGGGGTCGTGACGGCGTACACGGTCTTGGGTCCGAGCTTCAGCCGGACGACGTCGCCGTGGTCGCGCAGCTGGGACAGGAAGGCCAGCGGGTCACGCACCAGCCGCCAGCCGTGGCCGAGGAGCGGGAGGGTGCCGCCGGCCACGGGCGGCTCGCGCAGTTCGGTCGTCGGGGCGTTCGGGGTTCCTACCGACTCGACGGTCATTTCTCACCTTCCGTTGCGTTGTTGACGTACGGGGGGGTGGACCGGTCGTCCCAGCTGTCGACCCGGTACCGGCCGGACTCGTGGTGGAACCAGTAGACGGAACTGAACCAGTTCCGCATGTTGCCGACGCAGGCGCGCACGGCGGCGCTCGTCTCCTTTCCGCCCACCGTCCCGTCGTCGAGGCGGTCGGCGAACCGTAATGCCTCCTTCTCGGCGTCCAGGAAATCGTTGACGCATTCCTCCACGCGGCGCCTCACATCGGCGATCGCCTCTTCGAGGGTCATTCCCTCGTGGGTGACGAGACTGATGCCGAGATTGTGCACCTCGTTGCCCGCGATTTCCTTGGGCAACGAACAGAGGTCGTTGTACCAGGCGGCGAATTCCTGACTGAGCAGGGCCGCTTTCCGATAGGCCGGGTTCTTCCTCACGTCGTCCGGGAGCTCGTATCCCGCGCTCGGTTCCAGAAGGTCGGTCCAGATCCAGTGCGCGAAGGTGAGTCGACGCAGTTCCAGGTATTCCTCGACGGTCGGTACGATCCCTTCCGTACGGTTGTGGAATTCCCGGTCGTATGCCTCGATGACGGTGTGGAAGTGGCGCGCGAAGCGGGCGTTCCAGCCGCCCGGCAGGAAGGCGTACAGCCGCTGCACGCTGTCGGCGAGCCCCGCGACCACGGGGTCCGCGTGACCGAGGTGGTCACCGGGACGGTCGAGGGCGTTGTGCAGCAGGTCCTTCAGGCGCCGCCAGGAGTCGGGGCGGCCGTGCACGATGTCGCGGTCATGACGGTCGTCCCAGACGAAGAACCAGGCACTGTAGTCCGCTATCGCCTGCAGGACCTCGTCGGGCGCGCCTATGTAGTAGCCCGCCATGAGGTCCGTGTAGCACAGGCCGTCGGCATATTCCTCCACCTTCTCCGGCGTCATCAGCCGCTTTTCGAGCAGCCATGCCCGGGTCGCCCTTTGGAGCTTCGGCCAATACGGGTGGAGTTGCCGGGGAAACGCCGCCTCGATCAGCGGAAGAGACAGCGCCGGTGGAACCGCGATGGTGGTCGGTGTCGATGTGGTGCCGTGTGACAAAGCATGCACGAACAATCCCCTCTCAGCCGCCAGTTGAGCGCCCGCCCCCCGAGCCGGGCGCACGCCGTGCGTATCCCCGCACCTCCATTCAGCACCACAAGTGACCGTTCTGGGAACGGATTTGCTTCTTTCACTACCTTTGGTTGCGCACAGACGAACGGCGCCCGTCCGGGATGTGCCGGATCGGGCGCCGTGCGCGCGGGGTGAAGCGAGCCGTGATACGACCGTCAGTCGTTGGCGACCACGGGGTAGCGCGGCTCGTTCTCGGCCATCTGCTGGAGCGCGGCCTTGCGCTCCCGCTTCGACAGCCGGTCGATGTAGAGGTAGCCGTAGAGGTGGTCCGTCTCGTGCTGCAGGCAGCGGGCGAAGTAGCCCGTGCCGCGCACCCGGACCGGGTTGCCCTTCTCGTCCTGGCCGGTCACCTCGGCGTAGTCGGGGCGGGCCAGCGGCGCGTACGCGGTCGGCACGGACAGGCAGCCCTCGCTGCTGTCGTCCAGCCGGCGCTGCTCGGCGGGCAGTTCGACGAGCTTGGGGTTGCAGACCACGCCGACGTGACGCACGCCCTCGTCGTCCGGGCAGTCGTACACGAAGACCTTGAGGTCGACACCGATCTGGTTCGCGGCCAGGCCCACGCCCTCGGCGGTGCGCTGGCTGGCGAACATGTCGGCGACGAGCTGCTGGAACTCCTCGCCGAAGTCCGTGACGTGCCGGCACTCCTTGTGCAGCACCGGATTGCCGACCACGGTGATCGGCCGGGAGGTCCCGCGCTCCCGCCAGGCCGCCTCGCGCTCCTCGCAGTCCTCCGTATCGATGACGTAGCCCTCGTCGTCGACGGGGAGCACGCCCGCGTGCTGCTGATCGGTGTCCTGCTGAGCCATGACCGACGTGTGCCTTCCTGAGATGACCGGAGGTGGTGTGACAAGGGTAAGCCGCAGCGCCCCGTGAGGGGCGCGGGACGGTGTCGATGTGCGGCTCCGCCGCGCGGGCGCGATCGGCCCTCACGGACCCGCACCCGGCGACGGTGTCAACACACCTCTTCGAGGTCCCGCCAGTCCCTGGAATCAGGACTGTCCGCGACCCACCCGTCCAGCAGTCCCCGCACCAGCGAAGCCGGCGCGGCAAGCCCGCACTCCCGCTCCGGCACCCACAACTGCCCGTCGGTGCGGTGCCCCAGCGGTCCGGGGTGGCCCGGCTCACTGTGGTCGTGCGGATCGAGATGCTCGCCGTCCCCCTCGTCGGAGGGCATCCGCGACTCCGAGCACATGCGGCACAGCAGCCGCACCGACGACGACCAGTCCTCGGCCGCGAACCCGGCGTCGGAGGCGAGCTGTTCCAGCGCGTCCCGGTCGGCCTCGGACGCGGCCTCCAGCAGCACCACCCAGGTGGGCACCGGCGAGGGCGCCCACAACTCGATCTCGTCGAACACCGGATAGGTGTGCCCGGCGGCGGTGCTCCGCTCGCCGTGCGGCACCCCGTCGTGCAGGACGACCTCGCCCCAGCGGCGCCCGGAGGACGGCAGCGGGATGGACAGCACCTCGATGCGGGCCGGGTCGAGCCGTCGTCCCCACACCACCTCGGCCTCCCCCTCCGGGGACAGCCGTACGGCCGCGCTGCCCAGGTCCATGCCGAGGGGCTCGCCGGAGCCGGTGGCGGAGCCGGGCACCTTGAGGCCGTACGCCTGCCAGGCCCGGCGGGCCAGCGGCCAGTCCTGCAGGGCCGTGGCGGCGATGCCCACGTTCCACCAGTCCGGCGCACCGGTGTCCCGGTCGAGCAGGGCCACGGCGCGCAGTCCCGCCGCGCGCGCCTGCTCCCAGTCGTGCCGGAACTTGTGCAGCAGCGCGAGGTTGAACCAGGACTCCGACAGCCAGGGCTCCAGATCGGCGGCCCGGGTCAGCAGCGCGCCCGCGTCCTCGTACCGGCCGTCGCCGATGAGCGTGAACGCGCGGTCCGTGGCCTGCCGCCAGGAGGCGGAGGGCCGGTGACGTCCCTTGCCGAAGATCCTCACGATTCCCGCCTGCCAGTTCCGTTCGGTGGGCCGGCCGCAGCGGTCGGCGCCCCCGGACACCCTCTCCTTCGCATCCAACCACGTACGGCCGCGACGCCGCTCATTACCCATGGGTTACCCAGCATGGCAGGCCGCCAGACCGTCTCGCCCGGGTCCCTCACCACGACCGGTCGACCTGCTCACGCGCCCCCTCCGTGTTCCGGGACAGCACCCTCGCCAGGGCCTCCACGACCTCCGGCGCGTACTCCCCGGCGGCCTTGAGCCGCAGTTCCTCCAGCGCGGTCAGCGGCCCTCCGGGCCCTCCTTCCCGGGACTTCTCGTCGTACGCGTTCACCGCCCGGACGATCCGGGCGGCCGGCGGCTGCTCGTGATGCGGGTCGGCCTGGCGTTCCACGATCACGGCGACCCGGGGGTCCACACCGGTCTGGCGCACCACCGCGCCGCCGAGGAGCGCGATCCGCCGCTGCTCGGTGACCGGCAGCTCGGCGGTGGCGCCCGCGGGGACCGGGTCGACGAGGCTGAGCTGGCCGATGTCGTGCATGAGCGCGGCGTACTCCAGCACGGTCAGCTCCGGTTCGGTCAGGCCCAGGTCCCGGCCCACCGCCTGGCTGAGCGCGGCGACCCGGCGGGAGTGGCCGTGCGGGGTGTACCCGGCGATCTCGGTGGCCCGCGCGAGGGAGGCGATGGTTTGCCGGTAGGTGGCCCGCACCGCGGTGTACCGCCGGTGCGACAGCTGGGCGAGGAGCAGCGGCACGGAGAACACCGGCAGCGCCCACAGCCCCACGACCGCCACGCCCAGCGCCATCACGGCGCCGGTGGCGACGACGGCGGCCCCGATCCCGGGCACGGCCCGCAGTTCGTCGCGCAGCAGCGGCGGGAAGGGCCAGCCGGTGCGGGAGTGGGACAGCGCGGCGGCGAGCACGGCGTCGCACAGCGCGGTCAGCGACAGCAGGACGAGCAGCAGCAGCGCGTGCGACGGTCCGCTGAAGTCGTCGAAGGCGCCGCGGGCGTGCAGCGGCTGGAAGCACACGGCGACGAAGCCGACGGTCAGCACCCGGCGGGTCACCGGGTCCAGGGCGGGCCCGTCGCCGCGCCCCACGTGCGGGACGCTGCCGAGCAGCGACGCGGCGAGCACCACGGTGACGACCTGGGCGGCGCCGTGGTGGGTACCGTGCCCCGCGGTCTCGCCGAGCAGCGCGTACGCCAGTGAGCCGGCGGCGGCGAGTGGCGCGGCCTCCCGGATGCCCCGGCCGCCCCGCCGGGTGAGCTCGCCGACGGCGACCAGCGTGCCGAAGGCCAGGGCCGTGCCGCGGTCCTCGATGCCGTCGTGGAGCGTCATCGCGAGCGACCCGGCGGCGAGGACGGCGGCGCACAGGTGCACGACCGTGTGCAGCCGGGGCCTCACTGGCGCGCCCCGGGGCGGCCGGTGACCGGTGCGGCGGGCCCGGGAACGGCCCGCTGCCCGGGTTCGTCGGCGGTCACCGCCGGGTGCCAGCCCGCACGGCCGATCGCACGGACCAGCGCCCGCACCATCCGCGGGTCGAAGTGGGTCCCCGCGCACCGCTGGAGCTCCTCCAGCGCCACCGGCACCGGGCGCGCCCTGCTGTAGCTGCGGGTGGAGGTCATGGCGTCGAAGGCGTCGGCGACGGCGACCACCCGGGCCGACTCGGGGATCTGACCGCCCGTCAGGCCGTAAGGGTATCCGGTGCCGTCGATCCGTTCGTGGTGGTGCAGCACCGCCGCGCGGGCCTCGCCGAGGAAGGAGATACCGCGCACCATCTCGTGCCCGTACTCGGGGTGCAGTTCGATCACCCGCCGTTCCTCGGGGGTGAGCGGGCCGTTCTTGGTGAGCAGCCGGGTGGGCACGCCGAGCTTGCCGACGTCGTGCAGGATGCCGGCGAACCTGAGCGTCTCGACGCGGTCGTCGTCCATACCGAGTTCCCGCGCGATCAGCATGGAGGCCCGGCCGACGCGTTCGCTGTGGCCGCGCGTGTAACCGTCCTTGATGTCGACGGCCTGCACCAGCGCGCGGATCGTGGCCTGGTGGGCGGCGCGCTCCCGGTGGTACTGCGCGAACGCCCACCACGAGACGCCCATCGGCAGCAGCACCAGCAGCGCCGCCACCGGGCCGTACGGGCTGCGCCACAGCAGGGCCATCATCAGTCCGGCGAGACCGTGCACGGTGAGCGGCGCGAGGGAGCCGAGGAACAGCCGCGACCAGGCGGCCGGGCGGCGGCGGCCCGGCCGCGCGCCAGTCCTCCGGGGCCGGCGCCGGCACGCCGCCGTCGAGCAGCGTGAGGACCAGGCAGAACGCGAGCACGGCGGCGCCCGCCGTCGCGAGGGCGCCGGGCATGTCGCAGTGCGCGACCGCGTCCCGGCCTCCGGTCTTGAGGTGGACCAGGCTCGCGGCCCAGACGGCGATCACCAGCTGTCCGGTGCGCCAGAGCCGGCGGGCGAGGCGGGGGCGGTGCTCGACGGGGAGCAGCAGCGCGCCGGGCAGCGCGACCAGCGCCGCGGCGGTCGGCGGCAGCAGGAAGGCCCCGGCGAGGAGCACGGGGTGGAAGGTGCCGCCCGGGTGCGGGCCGGCGACGAGCCGGGACCGGGCGAGGCGCTCGCAGCCGGCGTACAGGGCGGCGAGCAGGACGACCGGCCACCAGGGGAAGCGCGGGTCGGGCAGGGACGACAGCACCCCCGGCCGGGGCAGGCCCGGCAGGGGGAGCAGACATAGCAGACCCAGCAGGGTGACGCAGACGAGATACACCCGGGCCCGCGCCGGTAACGCCTCCATGAGCCCCTCCCCCGACCGCGCCGCGCGCGATGTGCCGCCTGCCAGGCTCGGAGCCTAGGCGGGGCGGGGGTGCCGCCGCGGGCGGACCGCACGCGGATTAGCACAATCGGGTGACGCGGCGTCCGGGGAGGGACGCGCGGTCAGGACTCCTGCGGAGCCGTGGCGACGTCCTGGTCGGGCACGGACTGACCGGAACGGATCAGCTCGATCCGGCCCATGACCTTGGACCGCAGGTCGCCCGGCACGTCGTCCTGTCCGCAACACCGCTTGACGAGCTTCTTCACGGCCTGCTCGAGCCCGTACTTCTCCAGGCACGGCGAGCACTCCTCGAAGTGGTGCTCGAACTTCACACAGTCGGAATCCGGCATCTCACGGTCGAGGAACTCGTAGAGATGATCGAGGATTTCGCTGCAATCCGTCTCGTGCGGCTCTCCGCAGCTCATGACCCCGAGCCTTTCGCTTCGTTCGACTCTCCGGCACCGGCCGGGACCAGTCCGCGCTCGCGCGCGTAGTCCTCGAGCATGCCGCGCAGCTGACGACGTCCCCGGTGCAGCCGGGACATGACCGTACCGATGGGTGTCCCCATGATGTCGGCGATCTCCTTGTACGCAAAGCCCTCTACATCGGCGAGATACACCGCGATGCGGAACTCCTCCGGGATCGCCTGCAGCGCTTCCTTCACGTCCGAGTCCGGCAGGTGGTCCAGCGCCTGCGACTCGGCGGAGCGCAGACCTGTGGACATGTGCGACTCGGCGCGCGCGAGCTGCCAGTCCTCGATCTCCTCGGCCGCACTGCGCTGGGGTTCGCGCTGCTTCTTGCGGTACGAGTTGATGAAGGTGTTGGTGAGGATCCGGTACAGCCAGGCCTTGAGGTTGGTGCCCTCGCGGAACTGGTGGAAGGACGCGTATGCCTTGGCGTACGTCTCCTGCACCAGGTCCTCGGCGTCGGCCGGGTTGCGCGTCATGCGCAGCGCGGCCGAGTACATCTGGTCGAGGAACTCGAGCGCGTCCCTCTCGAAGCGCGCACTGCGCTCCGCGGTCGACTCCGCGCCCTTGTCGCCCTGGCCCTCGGGCTGCTCCGCCTGGCCGTGTTCGGTCCCTGCGTCGGTACCGGGAACCGGACCCACCTCCTCCAATGTCGTCGCGAGACCGAGACCGGCCTCACCCGAATCGGAGGATAGACGACGATCCGGTCCGCCCGCCGCCCGAATGGGGGCGGTCTTGGCCGCGTGCAGCACCGTCCAGTCCAGGTCGGCGCGGGCACTGCGGCTCGGGCAGAACGTGGAACCCATGCGGTGGACTTCCTCTCCTACGGCGGCGGTGCCGTCACCGGCACATACGACCGTCCCAACAGCGGAAGCCTCGTTCGCATTCCCGGTGTCCGTGCCGCCCCGGGCGTCCCGGGCGTCTCAACGCAGGGAGCCGGTCCAGCCCACGACCGCGTCCGTGATCACCCGCAGGGCGTCCTCCTGGGTGAGGTCCGCCCGGCGGGGCACGGCGAATCCGTGGTCGGCCCACGCCACCTCGACCAGCTCGTGGGGCCCCTCGGGGAACTCGGCCGGTCTGCCGAAGGGGTCGTTGCCGCCCTGCACGACGAGCGTGGGCACGCCCGCGCCCAGCAGTTCCGGCGCGCGGGACTTCTCCGGCCTGCCCGGCGGGTGCAGGGGAAAGCTCAGCGCGAGCACGGCGTGGGCGCCCAGCTCCGTGGCGGTGCGGCAGGCGCGCCGGCGCTGCGGCCACCCGAGATCACCGGCAGCCCCGGCTCGGCCAGCGCGGGCCAGATACCGCGCCAGCCGGTGTCCAGGGTCTTCGGCGCCGGGGCGAGCTTCCTGCCGGCCACGCGCCAGGGCTGTTCGACGAGGGCGACGGTCACGCCGTGCGCGGGCAGGGCGGCGGCGAGCGCCACGAGGTCGCGGGCCTCGATGCCGCCGCCCGCGCCGTGACTCACGGCGAGGACGAGCCGGGCGCGGCCGGACGCGCGGTGCCAGGTGATCCGGGCGGTGCCCGTGTCGGTCTCGACGTCCTGGGTCCGCGCGGAGGTGTCGGTGCTCACGTCAGAAGAGTGTGCCCTCTTCGGGCGCGGCCAGCTCCTTCAGCAGCTCCGGTCCGTTGTTGCGGACGTTGCTGACGGCGGTGGCGACCGGGTAGGCGCGCATCAGTCCGGGCGGCGGCGGGGCCAGCAGCGCGCGCAGGTCGCCGGGGTCGGTCCTGGCCGGGTCGAGCCAGGCGTCCCAGCGGTCCGGGGTGAGCATCAGCGGCATCCGCGGGTGGATCTCGGCGAGGGCGTGCGGGCCGTCCGCCGGGGCCACGGCCAGCGGGCTCGTCTCCGCCTCGGTGGTGATCACGGAGCAGGTCACCCACCAGGCCCGGGGGTGGTCGTCGGGCAGCGTGCCGTCCCGCCAGAACTCGTACAGTCCGGCCATGGCGAACACCGAGCCGTCGGCCGGCGTCACGAAGTACGGCTGCTTGCGGGGCCGCTTCTTCTTCCCCTCGACCTCCAGGTCACGCTCCTGCTTGCCGGTGACCCACTCGTAGTAGCCGTCGGCGGGCAGGATGCAGCGGCGGGAGGAGAAGGCACGGCGGTAGGACGGCTTCTCGTGCACGGTCTCCGCGCGGGCGTTGATCATCCGGGCGCCGCCCTCGGGGGTCTTGGACCAGGACGGCACCAGTCCCCACTTCAGCTTGCGCAGCTGCCGAACCGGGCGCGGGTCCTCGGCGTCCTTCAGAGCACGGTCGAGGACGGCGTAGACCTCCTTGGTCGGCGCCACGTTGTAGTCCGGCTCCAGGGTCTCCTCGGGCTCCCACTTCTCGACCTCGAAGATCCCGGCGAGATCCTCGGGCCTCCGACTCGCTGCATACCGTCCGCACATACGTGCAACACTGCCAGACTCCGAACGCGCAGAGGGAGCGATCCGAAACACATGGCAAGCATGGTCAGCACCGCGTCCGTGTCCCTGATGTCCCTCGGCTCCCTCTGGGACGAGGTCTCGGGCACCCAGCCCGACCCGGACCTGTGGGTGATCGTCGCGACGCTGGTGGCCGCCGCTGCCGTGGTCGTGCCGCAGGCGCCCTGGCGGCTGGCCCGCAACGCCATCACCATCGCCCACGAGGGCGGGCACGGCCTGGTGGCGCTGCTCACCGGCCGCACGCTGACCGGGATACGCCTGCACTCGGACACCAGCGGCCTGACGGTGAGCCGGGGCAAGCCGACGGGCATCGGCATGATCCTCACGGCCGCCGCCGGCTACACCGCTCCCCCGCTGCTGGGCCTCGGCGGGGCCGCGCTGCTCGGCGCCGGCCGCATCACGCTGCTGCTGTGGCTGGCCACGGCACTGCTGCTGGCGGTGCTGGTGATGATCCGCAACGCCTACGGGGCGGTGTCGGTGCTGGTCACCGGGGGCACGTTCGTCCTGGTGTCCTGGCTGACGGGCCCCCAGGTGCAGGCGGCGTTCGCGTACGCGGTGGTGTGGTTCCTGCTGCTGGGCGGCGTCCGCCCCGCGTTCGAGCTCCAGTCCAAGCGGGCCCACGGCGGCGCCGGCGACTCGGACGCGGACCAGCTGTCCCGGCTGACTCACGTACCAGCGGGCCTGTGGCTGTTCCTGTTCCACGCGGTGTCCTTGTCCTCACTCCTGGGCGGCGGCCGCTGGCTCCTGGGCCTGTGACCGGGGGCGCCACGGGCCGGCACCCGGGGCCGGGCGGACAGGCCCGGGCGGGGGCTGCGCGGGGGCGGCCGGGTCCGCGCTCCGGTCGGTGGCGGGGCCGACGGGCGGACCGTGTTCCGGGTGGCGGGCACGGCGCGGCCTGTCCCCTCACCTCCTTATAAAGTGGCCCCATGGCCCCGAATCCCACGCACACCGCCCTCTGGCCCGCCCCGCACGCGAGCGGAGCCGTCGACGCGACGGTCCACGTGCCCGGGTCCAAGTCGGTCACCAACCGCGCCCTCGTCCTCGCCGCCCTCGCCTCCGAGCCGGGCTGGCTGCGCCGCCCGCTGCGCTCGCGCGACACGCTGCTGATGGCGGGCGCGCTGCGGGCCATGGGTGTGGAGATCGAGGAGGGGATCGGGCCCGACGGGACCGGCGAGGCCTGGCGGGTCGTCCCGGCCGGCCTGCACGGCCCGGCCACCGTGGACGTGGGCAACGCGGGTACGGTGATGCGGTTCCTGCCGCCGGTGGCCACCCTGGCCGACGGCCCCGTCCGCTTCGACGGCGACCCGCGCTCGCACGAGCGTCCCCTGAACGGCGTCATCGACGCGCTGCGCACGCTCGGCGCCCGGATCGACGACGACGACCGCGGCGCGCTGCCGATGACGGTGCACGGCGGGGGCGCGCTGGAGGGCGGGACCGTGGAGGTCGACGCCTCCTCGTCCTCACAGTTCGTCAGCGCGCTGCTGCTGTCGGCGCCGCGTTTCAACCAGGGCGTGGAGGTGCGGCACACGGGCGCGACGCTGCCGTCGATGCCGCACATCCGGATGACCGTCGACATGCTCCGCACGGTGGGCGCTCAGGTCGACACCCCCGAGTCGGGCGGCGAGCCGAACGTCTGGCGGGTCACGCCGGGCGCCCTGCTGGGCCGGGACCTGACCGTCGAGCCGGACCTGTCCAACGCGCAGCCGTTCCTCGCGGCCGCGCTGGTCACCGGCGGCAAGGTGGTGATCCCCGACTGGCCCGCGCGGACCACCCAGCCCGGTGACCGGCTGCGGGAGATCTTCACCGAGATGGGTGGTTCCTGCGAGCTGACCGAGTACGGGCTGCTCTTCACCGGCTCCGGGGCGGTGCACGGCATCGACGTGGACCTCGGCGAGGTGGGCGAGCTGACGCCGGGCGTCGCGGCTGTCGCGGCCCTCGCGGACTCCCCCTCGACCCTGCGGGGCGTGGCCCATCTGCGGCTGCACGAGACGGACCGGCTGGCCGCGCTCACCAAGGAGATCAACGAGCTGGGCGGCGACGTCACCGAGACGGCCGACGGCCTGCACATCCGCCCGCGGCGGCTGCACGGCGGCGTCTTCCACACCTACGAGGACCACCGCATGGCCACCGCCGGTGCGATCATCGGCCTGGCAGTCGACGGCGTCCAGATCGAGAACGTGGCGACCACGGCGAAGACCCTTCCGGACTTCCCCGAGCTGTGGACCGGGATGCTCGGGGCCTAGGGGTTCACCATGCGCCGCTACGGCAAGCACACCGACGAGGACGACATCCGCTCCCGCCCCAACCGCAAGGGCAACCGGCCGCGCACCCACATCCGGCCCAAGCACGAGGACGCCACCGAGGGCATGGTCCTCACGGTCGACCGGGGCCGGCTGACGTGCCTGGTCGAGGACCGGGTCATCACCGCGATGAAGGCCCGTGAACTGGGCCGCAAGGCGGCCGTGGTGGGCGACCGGGTCGCCATCGTGGGTGACCTGTCCGGCAAGAAGGACACCCTCGCCAGGATCGTGCGGATCGAGGAGCGCTCGTCGGTGCTGCGCCGTACCGCCGACGACGACGATCCCTACGAGCGGGTGGTCGTGGCCAACGCCGACCAGCTCGCCGTGGTGACCGCCCTCGCCGACCCCGAGCCCCGGCCGCGGCTGATCGACCGCTGCCTGGTCGCCGCCTTCGACGGCGGACTCGAGCCGCTGCTGGTCCTCACCAAGTCCGACCTCGCACCCCCGGACAAGCTGCTCGAGCTGTACGGCGCGCTCGACATCCCGTACGTCGTCACCAGCCGCGCCGAGCTGGAGAGCGGCGAGGCGGTGGAGCGGGTGCGCGAGCAGCTCGACGGGCGGATCACGGCGCTCGTGGGGCACTCCGGCGTCGGCAAGACGACCCTGGTGAACGCACTCGTCCCGGAGGACCAACGGCGGATCACCGGGCACGTCAACGCGGTGACCGGGCGCGGCCGGCACACCACCACGTCCGCGCTGGCGCTGCCGCTCGCGGGGGACGAGGGCTGGGTGATCGACACCCCGGGCGTGCGGTCCTTCGGGCTGGCGCACGTCGACCCCTCACGGGTGATCCACGCCTTCCCCGACCTGGAGCCGGGTACGGAGGGCTGTCCGCGCGCGTGCAGCCACGACGAGCCGGACTGCGCGCTGGACGCCTGGGTGGAGGAGGGCCACGCGGACCCGGCGCGGCTGTACTCGCTGCGGCGGCTGCTCGCCGCGCGGGAACGCACCGACGGGGACTGACCTCCGCCGTGTTTGCCCTGACCCGCGGCCGGTAAGTGCATAATCGCACCGAGCCGGACACGAACCTGACGAAGCGGTCACTGTACGCGGGGAATGCGGGAGGACACATGGCGTGGCTGCTGGTCATCGTCGCCGGGTTGCTCGAGACCGGTTTCGCCGTGTGTCTGAAGCTGTCGCACGGCTTCACCCGGCTCTGGCCCACCATCGCCTTCTGCGCGTTCGCGCTCGGCAGCTTCGGACTGCTGACCCTGGCGCTGAAGAAGCTGGACGTGGGACCGGCGTACGCGGTGTGGACGGGCATCGGGGCGGCGGGGACGGCCATCTACGGGATGGTGTTCCTCGACGACCTGGTGTCGACGCTGAAGATCGTCTCGATCAGCCTGGTGATCCTCGGTGTGATCGGACTGCAGCTCTCGGGCTCCGCGCACTGAGCGGTCCCCCTTTCATGGGATCCGTTCGCGGGGCCTCTCACGGCACCGGCCGACGATGCAGGGCACCCCGGACCAGCTCGGCCACCCCGTCGTCCGGCGCGGACGCGACGACGCAGGACAGGGCGAGGCGGATCACGAGCTCGCAGGACCGCGCGAGGTCCGCGGTGTCGCCCCGCGTGTGCCCGGGCCCCGCGAGCACGGCGACGGCCCGGTCGCGGACCAGGTGGACGAGGTCGGCGGGTGAGGGCAGGGGCCCGTCGGCGCGGCGCTGCGCGGGCAGGGCGGACCCGGACGGCACGGCCGCGAGGGCCGGCACGGGCAGGCGTTCGCTCCAGCAGCCGGTGAGCATGGCGCGCACCAGGGCGTTCTCGCGGGCGCTCGCCGTGGTCCACTCGGCGGTCGCGGTGAGCCGGTCGCGCGGGTCGGTGTGGGCGGTGAGGGCGCGGTCGACGCCGGCCAGGTAGCTGTCGGCCTCCCGGCGCACCAGGGCCCGCGCGAGGCCGTCCTTGCTGCCGAACTCGTTGTAGAGCGTCTGGCGGGACACCCCGGCCGCGGCGGCCACGTCCACCATCCGCACCGCGGACCACGGCCGACGGGCCAGGGCCGTGTACGCGGCGTCCAGCAGAGATTCCCGCGCTGCAGGCATCATCGCCTCCCTCGGGGCGAGCGGCCGACCCTGCGGTTAGATTTGACGCGCCGTCGGGCACTGTCAAGGGGTCGCGGAACCGGCCCCCGGTGGCCCGGAACCGATCTCGGCCGATACCGTTCGGGGCATGCCCGACTACCTCGACGACCTGCGTCTCGCCCATGTCCTCGCGGACGCCGCCGACGCCGCGACCATGGACCGGTTCAAGGCTCTCGACCTCAAGGTGGAGACCAAACCCGACATGACGCCGGTGAGCGAGGCGGACAAGGCCGCCGAGGAGCTCATCCGCGGCCACCTCCAGCGCGCCCGCCCGAGGGACGCGGTCCTGGGCGAGGAGTACGGCGTCGAGGGCACCGGGCCGCGGCGCTGGGTGATCGACCCGATCGACGGAACCAAGAACTACGTGCGGGGCGTCCCCGTGTGGGCCACGCTGATCTCCCTGATGGAGGCCGGCGAGGGCGGGTTCCAGCCGGTCGTGGGCGTCGTCTCGGCCCCCGCACTGGGCCGCCGCTGGTGGGCGGCGAAGGGGCACGGCGCCTACGCCGGACGCAGCCTGTCGTCGGCCACCCGGCTGCGGGTCTCCCAGGTGTCCCGCGTCTCCGACGCCTCCTTCGCGTACTCCTCCCTCACCGGCTGGGAGGAGCAGGGACGGCTGGACGGCTTCCTCGACCTCACCCGCGAGGTGTGGCGCACGCGCGCGTACGGCGACTTCTGGCCGTACATGATGGTCGCCGAGGGGTCGGTCGACCTGTGCGCGGAGCCGGAGCTGTCGCTGTGGGACATGGCGGCCACGGCGATCGTGGTGACCGAGGCAGGCGGCACCTTCACCGGGCTCGACGGCCGCCCGGGCCCGCACAGCGGCAACGCCGCCGCGTCGAACGGCCTGCTGCACGACGAGCTGCTGGGGTATCTCAACCAGCGCTACTGAGAAGGCCGGAGATCGCGCACGCGCCCCCGACCGGCCACGTGCGCCCTCTTGTTGACCCCCGCTTTGCCTGCCACTCTGAGAGTTCCCCCACTTGTGAACTTGTGAAATCACGAACGAGCGGGCCAACCGGCCCGTGACCTCGTGTTTTCCGGTAGGAGGTGGCTCCATCCATGCTCGTCCGTGACGCCATGAGCACCGTGGTCCTCACCATCGGCCCCGCCCACACGCTCCGCCAGGCCGCCGCCCTGATGTCCGCGCGCCGGGTGGGCGCGGCCGTGGTCCTCGATCCCGACGGCACCGGCATCGGCATCCTCACCGAACGGGACGTCCTCAACTCCGTCGGCCTCGGCCAGGATCCGGACGCCGAACGCGCCCACGCCCACACCACGACCGACGTCGTCTTCGCCACCCCCTCCTGGACCGTCGAGGAGGCGGCGGGTGCCATGGCCCACGGCGGCTTCCGCCATCTGATCGTCCTCGACCGGGGTGAGCCCGCGGGCATCGTCTCGGTCCGGGACATCATCCGCCTCTGGGCACCCGCCCGGCAGCCGGCCCAGCAGGTGCCGGCCTGACCGTACGCGGAACGGGCCGGACCCCCGAAGGGAGTCCGGCCCGTCGATCGACAAGCGGTCCAGCGCTGGAAATCAGCCGCGCAGGGCCTGCACCGCGGCCTCCAGCCGCTTGCCGAAGTCCTCGTCCGCCTGACGGAAGTTGTTGATCGCGCGCTCGGCGATGTCGTCGCGCGTCACACCCGAGATGGCGTTCGCCAGGTTGTTGACCAGGCGCTCCTTCTCGTCCTCGGTCATCAGCCGGTACAGGTTGCCCGCCTGGACGAAGTCGTTGTCCTCGGCGTGGACGGGCGTGACCGTCTCGCCGGTGACCCCGTTGAGAGCGACGGGCTGCCACAGCGCGCGGTCCGTCTGGAACGGGCCGCCGAAGCTGTTCGGCTCGTAGTTCTTCGCTCCCTTGTGGCGGCCGTCGTACAGGTGGCCGTCACGGGAGTGGGTACGCGCCTCGGTGGCGTGCGGGCGGTTCACCGGCAGGTGGTCGGCGTTGATGCCGACGCGGTAGCGGTGGGCGTCGCCGTACGCGAAGAGACGGCCCTGGAGCATCTTGTCCGGGGAGGGACCGATGCCCGGCACGAAGTGGGCGGGGCTGAAGATCGACTGCTCGACCTCGGCGAAGATGTTCTCCGGGTTGCGGTTGAGCTCCAGCTTGCCGAACTCGATCAGCGGGTAGTCCGCGTGCGGCCAGACCTTGGTCAGGTCGAACGGGTTGAAGCGGTAGGTCGCCGCCTCGGCCACCGGCATGATCTGGACGGACACGGTCCAGGACGGGAACTCGCCCCGCTCGATGGCCTCGCGCAGGTCGCGCTGGTGGGAGTCGGGGTCCTTGCCCGCGAGGACCTCGGCCTCCTCGGCGGTCAGGTTCTTGATGCCCTGGTCCGTCTTGAAGTGGTACTTGACCCAGAAGGCCTCGCCGGCCTCGTTGTTCCACTGGTAGGTGTGGGAGCCGAAGCCGTCCATGTGGCGGTAGGACGCCGGGATGCCGCGGTCACCGAACAGCCAGGTCACCTGGTGCGTGGACTCGGGCGACAGACCCCAGAAGTCGAAGACGTTGTCCGCCTCCTGCGAGCCGGTGTACGGGTCGCGCTTCTGGGTGTGGATGAAGTCGGGGAACTTGATGGCGTCCCGGATGAAGAACACCGGGGTGTTGTTGCCGACGAGGTCGTAGTTGCCCTCCTCGGTGTAGAACTTCACCGCGAAACCGCGCGGGTCACGCACGGCGTCGGCGGCGCCCAGGTTGCCCGCCACCGTGGAGAAGCGCAGGAAGACCTCGGTCTCCTTGCCCACCTCGGACAGGAACGCGGCCCGGGTGTACTTCGTGACGTCGGCGGTCACCGTGAAGGTGCCGTACGCGCCGGCGCCGCGGGCGTGCACCACGCGCTCCGGGATGCGCTCACGGTTGAAGTGGGCCAGCTTCTCGAGCAGGAGCTGATCCTGGACGAGGACCGGGCCGCCGACGCCCGCGGTCTCGCTGTTCTGGTTGTCGGCGACCGGAGCTCCGGCCTCCGTCGTAAGCGGTCCCTGCGTCACGTGCGCCTCCTGCGTCATTACTGCAACTTGTGCCTTGGCTAAAGCCGAGCTCGATCCTACAATGGACATTGTCTAAGTCAAGTAAAGCTCCAAAGTCACACCCGTTCGGGGTTCGACTCCCCCCTGCTGTTAGGCTGGTGCCTATGAGTGACCTTCTGGAACGGCTTCGCGGACGTGGTTGGCGGATGACCGCGCAGCGCCGTGTGGTGGCCGAGGTCCTCGACGGCGAACACGTCCACCTGACGGCCGACGAGGTGCACGCCAGAGCTGTCGCCAAGCTGCCCGAGATCTCCCGGGCGACCGTCTACAACACCCTGGGCGAACTGGTGTCGCTCGGCGAGGTGCTGGAGGTCGCCACGGACAAGCGGGCCAAGCGCTACGACCCGAACGCGCACCGCCCCCATCACCACCTGGTGTGCGCGCAGTGCGGAGCGATCCGCGACGTCCACCCGACCGGCAACCCGCTGGCCGACCTCCCCGCCACGGAGCGGTTCGGTTTCACGGTGTCCGACGTCGAGGTGACGTACCGCGGCCTCTGCCCGAACTGCGCGGCGGCCTAGCCGCCACCCGACGCACGAGGCCCCGGCACCTCAGGGTGCCGGGGCTTTTCGTCGCGCCCGCGCCGAGCGCTCCGCTGTCGTACACGAACGAACGACCGAGGACCGGAACCCTTTCGGATTCCGGCCCTCGGCCTTCAGTAGCGGGGACAGGATTTGAACCTGCGACCTCTGGGTTATGAGCCCAGCGAGCTACCGAGCTGCTCCACCCCGCGGCGATGAATGCAACGCTACGTCAAGACACCCGATGGAAGCAAATCCTTTCCCCGCAGGCTTCCCCGAGGCTCCTGAAGGGCGCGGCGACCGCGCCAGGGGGCCGGGAAGGCGCCCCGTAGGGGCGCGGGAGCTGCGCGAGGGCGGTCCGGGGCTCAGCCCTCGCATTCGGCCGCGCTAGGCGGACAGCTCCTCCCGGAGAGCGTCCCGCAACCGCGTCGCCCGTTCCGTGACCGCCTGAGGCCCCAGTTCCGCCGCCCGGTCCGCCCACCGCTGCCCCTCCGCCAGTTCGCCACGGCGGGCGTACACCAGGGCGAGCCGCAGAGCCGCACGGCCATGGCCGGCATCCGCCGCGCGGGTCCACCACACCGCCGCCTCCGGCTCGCTCCCCTCCCGCGCCAGCAGCAGCCCCAGGTTGAAGGCGCCGTTGCGCGAGCCGGCCTCCGCGGCCTCCCGGTACCACCGGGCCGCCTCGACGACGTCCCCGCGGGCCGCGGCCAGCATGCCGACCCGCACCTGGGCGCGCCGGTGCCCCTGGGTGGCAGCGCGCTCGTACCACTCCTCGCACTCGCTGCGCCGGTGCACCGGCTCCCCCAGCTCGTGCGCGGGCTCCGGCGGCCGGCGGGCGTCCAGCACCGTCGCCAGCCGGTACGCCGCCTCCGCGCTGCCGCCGCCCGCCGCGCACCGCAGGAACCGCTCGGCCTCAGCTTCCTCGCCTTCCCGCAGCCGCGCCATGCCGACCTGGAGCGCCGCCTCGGTGTGCCCGGCGCCCGCCGCCCGCTCGTACCAGCGCAGCGCGGCCCGCTCCTCGCCCCGCCCGGCGTGCAGGATGCCGAGGTTGAAGGCGGCGTCGACGCTGCCGGCCTCCGCGGCCTTGGAGAACCACGGCTCCGCGCCGGTCTCGTCCCCGGCGCGCAGCAGCAGGATCGCCAGCGCGTTCGCCGCCTCGCGGTGACCGGCGTAGGCGGCGCGGCGGTACCACTGCTCGGCCTGGGTGGTGCGCCCCTGGTCGGCGCAGAGCAGCCCGAGGTTGTAGGCGCCGTTGATGTCGCCGGCGTCCATGGCGGCCCGGTACCACCGCTCGGCGGTCTGCGTCTCGCCCCGCTCCGCGTGCAGCGCGCCCAGGGCGTTGGCGGCGTTGCCGTCACCGTCCTGCGCCGCCCGCAGCCACCACACGGCGGCGTTCTCGGTGTCCCCGGCGTCGCGCAGCAGGAAACCCAGCGCGCACGCGGCGCGCGGCTCGCCGTCCTTGGCGGAGGTCAGGTACCAGCGCCCGGCCTCCTTCAGCTCGCCGCGCTTCTCCAGGATCGTGCCCAGGTGCAGAGCGGCCCGGCGGTGTCCGCGTGCGGCGGCCTGCCGGTACCACTGCTCGGCCTCCTCGACCAGCGCGGCACCGGCGTCGGCGGAGTCGCGCGCGGCCCGGCGGTCCACGGCCCGGGCGAGCCGGTAGGCGCCCTCCCGGTGCCCGCGCTCCGCCGCGGCCCGCATCCAGCGCTCGCTGCCCTCCGCGTCGCCCCGGTGCTCCAGGAGGTCGGCGAGGGCGTACGCGCCGAGGGTGTGGCCCTGCTCGGCGGACTGGCGCAGCCAGTACTCGGCGGCGGGTTCGTCCCCGCGCTCGCGATGGTGGCGGCCGAGCGCGTGGGCCGCCGCCGTCGAACCGGCGACGGCGGCGATCCGCCACCATCCGGCGGCCTCGTCGGGGTAGCCCCGCTGGTGCAGCAGGACGCCCAGGTTGTTGGCGGCGGCGCGGTCGCCCGCGGCGGTGGCGGCACGCAGATGGGGTTCGGCACCGTCGAGGTCACCACGGCGCAGCAGCATCGCGCCGAGGACGCTCATCGCCTCGACGTCGCCGGCCTCGGCGGCGAGCCGCCGGCGCAGCTCCTCCGCCGCCTCCTCGGCCGCTTCCCCCGTCTCGTGAGGGGTCTCCTCCCGGGGGGAGGACTGCACAAAACGCCCTGACTCGAACAGAGTTGCCTTGTCCCCCATAACATCCATCGTCGCACCACCTGCAACCTGGGTACACCTGGTATACCGCAGTCAGTGAGGTCACTTCAGCGTTTTGTCGACATGCCCACAGAGAGACAAGTCAAACACAGATCGCTCAACTCCCGTCGGCGGCAGCGCCGTCGAGGAAGCGGGCACATGCGTTCGCCCACCACAAAGGCCCGGATTCCCTTGGGAATCCGGGCCTTTGGTGTCGCTTCCGCGCGACTTCAGTAGCGGGGACAGGATTTGAACCTGCGACCTCTGGGTTATGAGCCCAGCGAGCTACCGAGCTGCTCCACCCCGCGCCGTTGTGTTGCAACCGTAGCACGGCGCGGGGTGGGCCTGTGACCAGGCCGCCTGGTCAGCTGTTCGCCCGTGGACCGGAGCCCGGGTCCGCGCTCGGACTGCTCCGCGCGCCGCCGGACCCGCCGGACCCGCCGGACCCGCCGGGCTGCGCCGCCTCGGCCCTGCGCAACGCGTCCTCAAGGTCCTTCTGCGCCCGGCCGTAGGCCTCCCAGTCGTTGTTCTTCAGGGCTTCCTGGCCGGCCTCGAAGGCCTTCTGCGCGTCGTTCAGGGCCTCCTGGACCGTCGAGGGCTGTTCCGTGCTCGGCGGGGGCGTGGTGCCCTCGTCCTCGTCGGTGCCTTCGTCGGCCGGTGGCTCGACGGGTGTGCCCTCGCCGCCGAAGACCTTGTCGAGCGCCTGCTCCAGGGTGTCCTCGAACGCCGTCTGGCCGCCGTAGGTCACCAGCACCTTGCGCAGCAGCGGGTACTTCAGTCCGCCACCGCGGACGTAGACCGGCTCCACGTAGAGCAGTCCGCCGTCGAGCGGGACGGTCAGCAGGTTGCCGTACTCGACCTCGGAGTCGCCGCCTCTCAGCAGCCTGATCGTCTCGGCGATGTCCTGCTGGGAGTTGAACTGGCTCTGCACCTGCTTGGGTCCGGAGACCGTGGTGCTGGTCGGCAGTTTCAGGATTCTGATCTTGCCGTAGTCCTCGGTGCCCGGATCGGCGTTGACCGCCATGAACGCGCTCAGGTTGTCACGGCCGTTCGGGGTGAACGTCGTGGTGAGCGAGAACACCTGGTTCTGCTGGTCCGGCATCCGCATGCTCAGGTAGTACGGCGGGACCGTCTCACCCGTCTTGTTCGTCGGGTCGTCCGGCACCTGCCAGACCTCGCTGCCGGAGAGGAACGTGTTGGCGTCCTTCACGTGGTAGCGGGTCAGCAGCTCACGCTGGACCTTGAACAGGTCCTGCGGGTACCGCAGATGGTCCATCAACTCCTGGGAGATCTCGCTCCGCGGCTCCACGGTGTCCGGGAACGCCTTCATCCACGTCTTGAGGACGGGGTCCTGGGTGTCCCACTGGTAGAGCTTGACCTCGCCGCTGTACGCGTCGACGGTCGCCTTGACCGAGTTGCGGATGTAGTTGACCTGGTTCTGCTGGGCCACCACCGTCCGCTGGTCGTTGGTCGCGGTCAGCGAGTCGGCCGTGGTGTCGCCCAGCGTCGTGCGGGACGCGTACGGGTAGCCGTTGGTGGTCGTGTAGGCGTCGACGATCCACTGGATCCGGCCCCCCACGACCGCCGGGTAGGCGTCGCCGTCGATGGTCAGCCACGGCGCGATCGCCTCGACGCGCTCCTTGGGCGTGCGGTTGTACAGGATCCGCGAACCCTCGCCGATGGCACCGGAGTACAGGATCTGCGGCTCGCCGAACGCCACCGCGTAGGCGGCCCGGTTGACCGGGTTGTCGAGGTTGACGCCGCTGTCGCCCTGGTAGCTGTACGTCTTCTCGCCGCTGTCGTCGGAGTAGTCGATCTCCTTCTGGGGACCGCCGACGATGGAGTACGTGGTCGTCCGCTCGCCGTAGTAGACGCGCTGCTCGTACGTGCCGAGGTCGCCCTTGGACGGCAGGTCGGACTCGGTGAACGCCGGGCGCCCGCCGGAGTCGGCACTGGTGCCCTCCGCGGCCACGGCACCGTAGCCGTGGGTGTAGCGGAAGTGGTCGTTGATCCAGTTCCGCTTCGGGATGCCGTTGTAGTTCAGCTCGCGCAGGCCGATGACGGTGTCCTGCTCCTTACCGTCCTTGGCGTAGCGGTCGACGTCCAGGTTGGTCGGGAACGCGTAGTAGTTCCTGATCTGCTGGAGCTGCTGGAACGTCGGGGACACGATGTTCGGGTCCATGATGCGGATGCTGGCCGCGCCCGCCACGTCGTCCCGCAGCTTGGCCTGGTCCTTGGTGGTGGCCGTGCCCGGATAGTCGGTGACCTGCGAGTCGCCGATCCCGTAGGCCTCACGCGTGGCCGCGAGGTTCTTCTCGACGTACGGCGCTTCCTTGGCCTGCTCGTTGGGCTGAACCTGGAACTTCTGCACGATCGCCGGGTACAGGCCGCCGATGAGGATCGCCGACAGCACCATCAGGCCGAAGCCGATGACCGGCAGCTGCCAGGTGCGCCGCCACAGGGTGGCGAAGAACAGCAGCGCGCAGATCACGGCGATGCAGAACAGGATCGTCTTGGCCGGCAGGTAGGCGTTGGCGTCGACGTACCGCAGGCCGGTCCAGCTGTCGGTGGCCTTGAAGTCGCTGGACTTCACGGCCAGTCCGTACCGGTCGAGCCAGTACGCGACGGCCTTCAGCGCGACGAAGATGCCGAGCAGCACCGACAGGTGCCCGGTGGCCGCGGCCGTGGCGCGCGCGCCGGGGCTCGTGATGCGCAGCCCGCCGTACAGGTAGTGGGTGAGCGCGGCGGCGATCAGGCCCAGGATGGTGGCCGCGAAGCCGAAGCCGAGCAGGAACCGGTACCAGGGCAGGTCGAAGGCGTAGAAGGAGACGTCCAGATGGAACTGGGGGTCCTTCTGCCCGAAGGACACTCCGTTGACCCACATCAGCCAGGTGCGCCACTGGCTCGACGCGGAGGCACCCGCGATCAGGCCCACCAGCGCGGTGATGCCCAGCAGCAGCCACTTCTTGTACGGGGCGATGCCCATGCGGTACCGGTCGAGGTTCTGCTGCTCCATCGACATGGCGCTCAGCGGCGGCCGCAGGCGGTGTGCGAGCCAGATGTTGAAGCCGACCGCGACGGCCATCAGCAGACCGAAGACGAAGAAGAGCCCGACCTTGGTCCACAGGGTCGTGGTGAACACCGACGAGTAGTTGACCGAGCGATACCACAGCCAGTCGGTCCAGAACCCCGCGAACATGGTGAACACCATGCCGAGGACGGCAAGGACGCCCAGTGTCATGAGCAAGGTCCGGACCCGTCGGGACGGCCGGCCCACTCTGATCCGTGGCCCCGTCGGGCCTCCGCCGCGGTCCGGCATCTGGAAAGCCAAGGTAGGCACCTCGAAGTTCGCTGTTGATTCGTCGAGCCCGCGTCTTCACGGACCGTTCGTGGCCCCCCGTGTCGTGGGCCCACACCTATGCAACTTACTCACGCTTTACTCGGTTCCCGATTCCGGCCGGGAACGAGAGAGGATTGTGACCATGTCCAACACACCCATGGCCGCGAACCCGCTCACCCGGGCCGTGCTCGAGATCGACGAGTACGTCTCCGGACTGGGCTGGGACCAGCCCGCCCGCCTGTTCGCACTCGTAGACACTGCCCGGCTTCGGGCGGAACAGCCCTCCCTCGCGGACAAGCTCGGCCTGGACGGCGAGCAGGAGTCCGCCGCCCTCACCCCGATCGAGCAGGACGAGATCCCGACGGGCAAACCCCTCGACGAGTTCCTCGCCACCATCGCCTGGCCCGACGCCGTGACCGGCTGCGCCCTCACCGTGGAGCGGCTGATGCTGCCGCCGTCCGCGGAGGCGCAGGTCCCCGAGAACCTCGACGAGGCCGCGCTCGCCAAGTGGGTGTCCGAGCACCCCGAGCGGCAGGAGGTGCGGATGACGGTCGCGGTGCTGCGCGACGGCGCGCGCGATGCGGCACTGCGGCTGCGGGAGAAGGACTCCCCCACCGAGGTGCTCACCGGCTCCGATCTGGTGCCGGGTCTGGCCCAGGCCCTGACGGCGACGTTCGAGGAGTAGCCGGTCCGGTCAGGACGCGGAGCACGACGGCAGGTCGGCGGTGTCGCCCGCGCGGATGTCCTTCAGGGCGTCCAGGGCGTCGTCGATGGTGGCGACCTTCACCAGGGTGAGGCCCCCCGGGGTGTCCTTGGCGGCGGACGCGCAGTTCTCGGCGGGCGTGAGGAAGTACTCGGCGCCCTTGCCGCGCGCGCCGACCGTCTTCATCTCGATCCCGCCGATCGGTCCGACCTTGCCGTTGTCGTCGATCGTGCCGGTGCCCGCGACGAACTCACCGCCGGTCAGGCTGCCGGGGGTGAGCTTGTCGTAGATGCCGAGGGCGAACATCAGACCGGCGCTCGGGCCGCCGACGTCGGCGAGCTTGATGTCGACGGAGAACGGGAAGGTGTGGTCGGTGCCCGCCGAGATGCCGACGACGGCGCGCTTCTCGCCGGCGTCGTCGGAGGCGCGGGTGGTGATCGTCACCTTCTCGGTCCGCGTCGCCGTCCGCTTCTCCTTCTCGGCGGCCGCCTGCTCCTTGGCCGGCACGATGGTGAAGACCACGTCCTCGCCCGGCCGGTGCTCGGTCACCAGCTCGGCGACGTCGGTCGGCTCCTTCACGGCCTTGCCGTCGACAGCCTTGATCACGTCGCCCGCGTGCAGCTTGCCCTCGGCGGGCGCGTCCTTGACGACGGTCGAGACGATCACCCAGGACTTCACCGGGACGCCGAGTTCCTTCAGCGCCGCGACCTTGGCGCTCTCCTGGGACTGGCTGAACTCCTCGGCGTTCTCCTGGGTCGACTGCTCCTCCGTCTTGCCGTCCGGGTAGAGGGTGTCGTGCGGGACGACCTTGGTGTCGTGCGCGAGCCAGCCGTACACGGCCTCGACGAGGTTCATCCGGTAGTCGGCGCTGGTGACCCGCACGGTGGTCATGTTGAGGTGACCGTCCGTCGGGTAGGTCTTGTGCCCGGCGATCTGCAGCACCGGCTCGCCGTCGTGCTCACCCAGCGTGTTCACCGTCGGCCCCGGCGACATCTCCGCGTAGGGCACCGGGATGAAGACTCCCACGCACAGGAGCGCGATCAGCATCAGGGTGGAGGCGAGCATCGTCGCCGTACGGCGTGGCATGTCTCGACAGTACGGGACGGACCTGTCAGCGCACCGTCAGGGCCGCCCGGACGAGCGGCCCTGACCACGCCACGGGTCCTGACCCGCCGTTCCCTCGCTCAGCTGCCCGAGCGGGGCTTCTCCATGGCTTCCCGGAAACGGGCATATCCGATGAGTTCCGGACCGTCACCCCGCACCTTGCGGGTCCGGTTGGCCCAACTGCCCCACAGTCCCGCTCCGATCGCGGCCACCAGCGGAATCAGCAACCAGGCAAGCGCCGCCATGCCGACCTCCCAACCCCATGAGCGTCCGCAACACTGACTGATCAGCAGATTAACCATCCGCAGTGACAACGCTCACCTCAGGGGTGCGGTTACGCAACCGCAGGACAGCGCCCTCCGGATCGAGCCGGGATCCGAGCGGGGCCCTAGACGCCCACCCACTCCTCGGTGCCGTCCGAGAAGCGCTGGTGCTTCCAGATCGGGACCTCGTGCTTGATGTCGTCGATCAGCTTCCGGCAGGCATCGAAGGCCTCGCCCCGGTGCGCGCACGACACGCCGACGACCACCGCGAGGTCCCCGACCCGCAGCTCCCCCACCCGGTGGGCCGCCGCGAGCGCCCGCACGGGATACTCCGCGGCGACCTTCTCCGCGATGCGGCGCATCTCGTCCTCGGCGCTCGGATGGCACGAGTAGCCCAGCTCGTCCACGTCCGCGCCCCCGTCGTGGTTGCGCACGGTCCCCACGAAGAACGCCGTCCCGCCGGCCGCGTCGTCACCGACCGCGCGGAGGATCTCGTCCACCGACAGCGGGGTGTCGCGGATCGCGATCAGCTTGATCGGGTCCTGGGCGGGCTGCTCACCGGGGTGGTCCGTCGTGGATGCCATGCGCCCATCGTGCCCCACCCCGCCGACGGCACGGAACAGCGTCATCGCCCCATGCGCGCGCGTGCCCGTTCGGAGGCTCCTCCAAAGACACGTCGGAGGCTTCCCCGCAGTGGCGCGGACCGGCCGCGCCGGCGGTCAGATCCGCCGGCGCGCCTTCCGGGCCCGGCGCACCACCGCCGCGGCGCCGAGCAGCGCCACCGTGGCCCCCGCCGCGCCCGCGGCCGTCGCGTCCTTGCGGCCCAGCCGGCGGCCCGCGACCGTGTGCCGCCCGGAGACCTCGTCGAGCAGCTGCGCGAGCACCTCCTCGTTGGTGTACGCCGGACGCCACCCGGCGTCGTGCAGCCTGCTGCCGCTGATCACCCACGGGTACATGGTGTACGCCAGGTCCCCGGCCGGGGAGGGGGTGAGCCCGATGCGGTGCAGCCGGGCCGCCGCGCCGAGCGCCACCGCCGACGGCAGCTCCATCCGCCGGATGCCGCTGAGCTCCTCGACCTCCTCCTGTTCCAGCCAGCCGTCGCAGCCGACGGCCAGCTCGCCGTCGACCTTCTCCAGCACGGCGTACTCCAGGGCGCTGCACAGGTCGTCGACGTGGCAGAACTGCCACGCGGGCCGCGAGCCCGCCACCACCAGCAGCCGGGGCGATTCGAAGTACCTGGTCAGCGCGGTGTCGGTGCCACCCACCAGCACGGCGGGACGGACCACGGTGACGTTGAGCCCGGGGTGCGCGCGGGGCGCCCGACGGGCCAGCCGTTCGATCTCCAGGAGGTCGCCGACGCCGGTGGCCTCCGCGGTGGCGCGCAGCTCCGCGTCCTCCGCCAGCGGCAGCTCGTTGTCCGGGAGCGCCCCGTAGACCATGGTCGAGGTGCACAGCACCACCCGGTGCACGCCGGCGGCCGCGGCGGCGGTCAGCACCGTCTGCGTGCCGCGCACGTTGTAGGCCGTCCGGGCGGCCGCGTCGGTCTCCAGGTCCAGGTCGAGGGCCAGGTGGACCACCACGTCGGCCCCGCGCAGCCGGTCCGCGATCGCGGGGTCCCGGACGTCCAGGATGTGCCACTCGGCCTCGGCACACTCGCCGCGCCGCTCGTCGATGGCGACGACCTGCTTGACCTCCTCCGACGCGGCAAGCCGCGCGGTCAGCAGGGCGCCGACGCCGGAAGCGGCTCCGGTGACCGCGACGACGGGCCCGCGGGGCGGAGGACTGGTTGACTTGTTTCGCGCTGCGCGAACCTGCGGATCTGGGGAACTCACCGGGCGTCTCCAGCGGTTGTCTTCAGTACGAGCGCGGGCGACGCGTACGTACCAGGTGGCATCCATCCTGCCGCAGGCCCTCTGTCGGCGAAGCACCGAGGCCCGAACCGCTTCAGGTGTCTACGCTGGGTGGTGTTGTCGGGCAGCCGTGCCGCCGGAAAGAACCGGTGGCCCTACAAGCCGAGGAAACCCGTGAGTGACACCCCATTCGGATTCGGCCTTCCGCCGGAGGAGCCGGACGACGGCGACGAAGGCAAGAAGAAGGACCCGCAGAGCGGCGGTGGTCAGGGCCCGGCCAACCCGTTCGGCTTCGGCATGCCCGGGGCGGGCGGCTTTGGCGGCCCGGGCGCGGACAATCCGTTCGCCGCGATGTTCGGGTCGATGAACCCTGGCGACCTGGGAGCCGCGTTCCAGCAGCTCGGCCAGATGCTCTCCTACGAGGGCGGGCCGGTGAACTGGGACATGGCCAAACAGACCGCCCGGCAGACGGTCGCCCAGGGAACCTCCCAGGGTTCCAAGGACGCCAGCGTCGGCCCCACCGAACGCAAGGCCGTGGAGGACGCCGTCCGCCTGGCCGACCTGTGGCTGGACGACGCCACCTCCTTGCCGTCCGGCGCGAACTCCGCCGTGGCCTGGAGCCGCGCGGAGTGGGTCGAGGCGACCCTGCCCGCCTGGCGTGAGCTGGTCGACCCGGTCGCCGAGCGTGTCGGCAACGCGATGGGCGACGTCCTGCCGGAAGAGATGCAGGCCATGGCCGGCCCGCTGATCGGCATGATGCGCTCCATGGGCGGCGCCATGTTCGGCACGCAGATCGGGCAGGCCGTGGGCGTGCTCGCCGGTGAGGTCGTCGGCTCGTCCGACATCGGCCTGCCGCTGGGCCCGGCCGGCCGGGCCGCGCTGCTGCCGCTGAACATCGAGACCTTCGGCAAGGACCTGGGCGTCCCGCAGGAGGAGGTGCGGCTGTACCTCGCCCTGCGCGAGGCCGCCCACCAGCGGCTCTTCGCGCACGTCCCGTGGCTGCGGTCGCATCTGTTCGGCGCGGTCGACGGCTACGCCCGGGGCATCAAGGTCGACACCGGCAAGCTGGAGGACGTGGTCGGCCAGTTCGACCCGCAGAACCCGGAGCAGCTGCAGGAGGCCCTTCAGCAGGGCATGTTCCAGCCGGAGGACACGCCCGAGCAGAAGGCGGCCCTGGCCCGGCTGGAGACGGCGCTGGCCCTCGTCGAGGGCTGGGTGGACGCGGTCGTGCACGCGGCGGCCAAGCCGCGGCTGTCGTCGGCGGACGCCCTGCGGGAGACGCTGCGCCGCCGGCGAGCCTCGGGCGGTCCCGCCGAGCAGACGTTCGCCACGCTGATCGGTCTGGAGCTGCGTCCGCGGCGCCTGCGCGACGCCTCGCGCCTGTGGGCCTCGCTCACCGACGCGCGCGGGGTCGACGGCCGGGACGCCCTGTGGGCGCACCCGGACATGCTGCCGACGGCCACCGACCTGGACGACCCGGACGGCTTCGTGCACCGGGAGCAGATCGACTTCTCGGAGCTGGACAAGATGCTCGGTGAGGCCGCCGGCAAGCCCGACCTTCGCAAGAAGGACGCGGGGGACGCCCCGGAGGCGGACGCCCCGGACCAGGGTGACGAGGGCGGAAAGGGCGACGAGAGCAAGGGCGACGACAGCGAGTGAGCCTGCACGACGACGCGGTGCTGGTCCTGAAGGCGTACCAGGACCAGCCCGAGCTGCGGGACGCCTACCTGGAGCACCTCGCCGCGCATCCGGACGGCTTGTGGAAGGCGTGCGGGGCGGGTCATGTCACGGCGAGCGCCCTCGTGGTCGACCCCGAGCGCGGCCGGGTCCTGCTGACCCTGCACCGCAAGCTGCGGATGTGGCTGCAGATGGGCGGCCACTGCGAGCCCGGCGACGCCACGCTGGCCGCGGCGGCCCTGCGGGAGGCGACCGAGGAGTCCGGCGTGACGGGGCTGACGCTCCTCGCGGGCGGTCCCGTGCGGCTCGACCGGCATCCCATCCCGCCGCCCTGCCACTGCCACTTCGACGTCCAGTACGCGGCCCTGGCCGCCCCGGACGCCGTCCACGCGGTCAGCGACGAGTCCCTCGACGTGCGCTGGTTCCTATACGACGAGGTGCCGTCCGTGGCGGACGACTCCGTCGTCCGGCTGCTCCACGCGACGCGCGCGAGACTCGGTACCTGAAACGGAACGAAGGGGCCCCGCCCTCCTCGGGCGCGGCCCCCTCGTGTGTCCGGAGCGCTCAGCTCCAGACGTTGCCCTGGTTCTGGCCGCGGGCGCCCTGCTGGCCCATGCCGTACTGCGCGGCGACGCCGGAGCCGATGGTGGCGTTCTGCGGCGGCAGCAGTTCACTCGGCTGGACCAGTGCGAAGCCGCTGCCCATGAAGCTGAGCTCCCAGCCCTCGCCGGTGTTGCCGCGGCGGCGCCACACCCCCGAGGAATGCGTCTGGGCCTGCATCTGCACGCGCAGCGAGGTGGACCAGGCGACGATCGCGTCGGCGTCGCAGTTGACGTACTTGTCCGGCGTCACCTGGAGCAGCAGCGGCATGCCCGAGGTCATCAGCGCGACCTTGCCGCGGCCGGTGATGTTGAGCTGGTACTTCCCGGAGCCGGAGATGCCGTACAGGCTGTCGACGGCGATGACCTCGTGGTGCAGCGAGGAGTCCATCGCGAGGACGTAGCTGCTGTCGACGGTCAGGCCGTCCTGTTCCACGTCCATGATGTGGACGCGCTGGGCGAGGTTGGCGAGGTAGACGGTGCCCTGCCCGTGGCAGCGCATCAGGTCCAGTCCCTCACCGGTGTGCGCACGCGCGCGTGCGGCGCTGTTGCCCTGGAACTCGGCGTCGAACTCGACGAGTCCCTGGTAGGCGACCATGGTGCCCTTACGGGCGAGGACGTCGTCGTGGCCCTCGAGGCCGACCCGCAGCATCTGCTGGTTCTGCAGACTCCAGCGTTCCTGGGTCTGCTGGTCGTTGTAGGCGAAAAGCGGGCTCTGCATGGTGTGGTTGCTCCCCCTCAGCCCCGGAACCGGAGACGGTCGGTGCTGTCCTCACTGGGCTGGACGACGACGATGCCCTGACCGGAGAAGGCCATCTGGTAGGCCTCGCCGCTGCCGCGGCCGATCAGCGACTGGGCGCGGAAGCTGCGCTTGCCCTTCACCTTGAGGTTCGGGGACCAGGCGACCAGGGCGTCCGGGTCGACGTACGTCTCGTCCTCGCCACCTCCGCAGTCGACGACGATCGGCTTGCCGCGCGAGGTCAGCGCGACCCAGCCCTGACCGGAGATCTTGGTGTTCCACAGGCCCTGCCCGGCGAACTTCGCCAGGCCCTTGACCCGCTCCACACCCCAGGTGAGGTGGGCGTCGAAGGCAAGCAGGTTGGTGGCGTTGACCGAGATGCCGTCGCCGTTGAGGTTGATCACGACGACGTTGGCCCCGTAGTCGGCGAGGTAGAGCAGGCCGTCGCCGGAGCACTTCATCAGGGGCGCGCCCTCACCGGTGAGCCAGTCCTTGGCGATCTGGCGGACGGCCGGCGGGTTGGGCTCGTACTGGACGAACCCTTCGTAGGCGACCATCGACCCGACGCGCGCGAGGAGGTCGTTCCCGGTCTGCATGGCGACCTTCAGCATGTGGTTGCCGTGGTTCTCCATGCGGGCGGTGACGGGGGCGGGGGCGTAGCCCGCGAGTGGCTGGTTCATGACGGGCTCCCTCAGATCTCGTACGGCTGGACGACGATGAAGTTGCCGGGGGCGCCCCGGAACTGCAGGTTCACACTCTCCCCGGTGTCGCCAGGGTAGGAGTTGCGCCGCATCCGCACCTGGCTGGAGACGACCACCTGGGCCGCGGCCGACCAGGCGACCACGGCGTTGCAGTCGGCGAACGTGGTGGGCGTGACCGGCAGCACCACGGGCGTGCCGTGCGTCTTCACGACGATCGTGCCGGTGCCCTGGAACTGCATCGTGAACAGCGCGCCGCCGGGGATGCCGTGCCCCTCGATGCGGCGGACCTCGTACTGGAGGCCCTCGTCGAAGGCGAGGACATTCTCGGCGGAGACGCACACGGCGTCGCCCTGGAGTTCGATCGGGTGCAGCATCGTGGAGTTCTCGGCGAAGAACACCTGTCCCTGGCCGGTGCAGCGCATCAGCTGCATCTCCTGGCCGGTGGCGTTGCCCACGAGGCGGCCGGTGAAGCCTGCGCCCTTGTAGCTGAAGTCGACCTTGCCCTGGTAGAGCACCATGCTGCCCTGCCGGGCCAGCACGGGCTGGCCGCCGATGCCGAGGTCGGCGCGGACCAGCTTCTTGTTCTGCTGAGTCCAGCGCTGTCCGGTGGGCGTCTCCTTGTACGTCTGGAGCGCGCCGAGCACACCGGCGGCCTGCGGGGCACCCTGCGGCATCCCTTGGGGCATGCCCTGGGGTGCGCCGTAGGGGGCCTGCTGGTGGGGCACCTGGCCGGGCGGGGGCTGATGGCCGTAGCCGGGCGGCGGGGCGGGTGCCTGGGGTGCGACGGGCGGCTGGCCGTAGCCCGGCGGAGGCGCGGGGGCTCCCGCAGGCGCCGGGGGCTGACCGTAGCCGGGCGGAGGCGCTGCCTGCGGCGGGGCGGGCGGCTGGCCGTACCCCGGAGGTGGCGGGGCGTCTGGCCGAGGGGGCGGGAGCCGGGGCCGGGGCGGCACCGGCGCGCCTCCGGGCGGCGTGTGCATGGGCGCGACGATGGTGGGCGCGGAGTGCACCGGCGGCGCGGCGGGCGCGGGAGCCGGCGGGGGCGCGAAGCCCTGAGCGGCGGGCTGCGGCGCGGGGGCCGGGGCGGGAGCGCCGCCTCCGGGGACGCCGAACGCGGGCGGGGCGGCGGCCTGGGCCGGGGGCGCGAAACCGGGCGTGGCCGCCTGTGTCTGGGGGGCGGCCTCGGGCTCGTCGTCGGCCACCTGGCCGCCGAAGTTGCGCAGCAGCGCGTCCAGCCCGCCGTCGAAGCCCTGGCCGACGGCGGCGAACCGCCACACGTCCTTGAAGTAGAAGTCGCCGAGCATCACGGCCCGCTCGGTGGAGAACTCCGAGCCGTTGAACGGGTACCGCGCCACTTCCTCGCCACCCGCGACGATGCGGATGTACCCGGGCCCGACCTGCGACATCTGCCCGGCGCCGTCGATCGTCGCCGTGAAGGACAGCTTCCTGACCTGCTGCGGGATCCGGTCCAGCGTGACGCGGAAGGACTCCGTGTCGCCCGCCTGGGCACCCAGGAGCTGGATGGACTCCTCGGGGGACTTCGGCTGGTTGTAGAAGACGAAGTACCGGTCGTCGGAGAGCCGTTCGTCGGCGTCGAGCCCGAAGCAGCTGATGTCGAAGCTGAGCCCCGGTCCGGAGATCTGTACTCCTACGTACAGGTCCGTGCCCGCGGTGAGGTCACTGATCCTGGCCTTGTGGCCGCGTTGGAATTCCCTGGCCATGCGTACGACCGTCCCCCATCCCGAATGTGAGTGCGTCGCGCCAGGCTAACGGCAATTCCGGACACCGGAAGCAGTCGGTACAGACCCGGTACACAACGCGCGAGCGCGCTCGCGCCGCGTTCGTCTCGGGCGGTGGTCACTCGTCCCGGGCGCCCGGGACGTGCGGCAGCCGCTCGGCCGCGACCACGCCCTCGAGGTAGCCGCGGGCCCGTTCGGTGCGGGGGTATGCCTCCAGCAGCCGCCAGAAGCGGGGGCCGTGTCCGGGGACCAGGAGGTGGGCCAGTTCGTGGCAGAGCACGTAGTCGACGACGTACTCCGGCATGCCCTGGAGCCGGTGGGACAGCCGGATGCTCCCCTCGGCGGGGGTGCACGAGCCCCAGCGCGTGTTCTGGTTGGTCACCCAGCGCACCGAGTCGGGGCGGGCCCGGCCGTCGAAGTACTGCTCCGACAGCCGCCGCGCACGCTCGGCCAGCTCGGCGTCGCCGAGGGTGCGTTTGCTCTCCTGGGCGGCGAGCTTGTCGAGCATGACGCTCACCCAGCGCTGCTCCTCGGCCTCGGACATCCGGGCGGGGATGAGCACGACGGTGCGATCGCCCTCGCGGTACGCGGAGACCGTTCTGCGTCTGCGGGAGCTCCTGCGGACCTCGATCGCGCTCGCCCGTGAGCCGTCCGTCGGCTGGCTCGTCGCGCTGCGCTGTGATGTTCCGGCGCGGTGCAAGGGGTCGGCGGGCACGTCCCGACCGTACCTGTTGCACCCGGGGAAGTCCCGGCTCCGGGACGGTTCTCCGGCGATCCCGTCACCGGGCGCCGGATTTATACGACGAATTCGGGCGCCTGTGGACAACTTTCGGCCGCCTCCCGACGACCCGGGGCATGCTGGCAGCGCCGGCCGGACCGCGAGCGGACCGGCCCGGTCACAGGCACGTTCCAGGACATACGGGGGTCCTTCATGCATCCGATGATCAAGCCCGCTCTTCGGCGCGGGTGGCGTGATCGCAGCACCGTGCAGTTCGGGATGACACCGGCGCACGCACTGACGCTGGGGCCGGTGGACACGGCCACGGGCAGCCTGCTGGATCTGCTCGACGGCACCCGGGGACTGGATCTGCTGCGCGAGGAGGGCCGCCGCATGGAGCTTCCCGACGGCCATGTCGACCGGCTGGTGCGGCGGCTGTCCCATGCCGGGCTGCTGGACGACTCCCGGGGCGGCGGGCCGGCCGCCGACGCCCTGCGCGCGAAGGCCGACATGCTCGACCGGCTCCGCCCGGACCTGGCCTCACTCGGTCTGACCACCGTCGAGCCGGGCGAGCCGCCCCTGGTGCTGGCGGCGCGGCGCAGCATGCGGGTGCAGGTCAGAGGAGCGGGCCGGGTGGGGGCGGCGCTGGCGTCGCTGCTGTCCGGGGCGGGCGTCGGCGAGGTAGAGGTGCGGGACGTCGGGCAGGTCGAGCCGTGGGACGTGGCGCCCGGTGGTCTGCCCGCGGAGGCGGTCGGCGAGCGGCGGGAGGGGGCGGCCCGGCGGGCCGTGCGCCGGTGCGCGCCGGACCGGCCGCCACGCCGCGCCGCCCGCACCCCTCTCACCGAGGGTGATCCGGGCCACTCCCTCGTGGTGCTCACCCCGCGGGACGACGTCGCCGTGCACACGCCGGACCCGTCGTCCGCCGAGTCGCTCATGTCGTCGGGCACGCCCCATCTCTACGCCGGGGTGGTGGAGGGCACCGGTGTGGTCGGACCGCTCGTCCTGCCCGGCGAGACCGGCTGCGCCGGCTGCTTCCAGCAGGACCGCGTCGACCGGGACCCGGCGTGGCCGCGGCTGGTGGCCCAGTGGCGCTCGGGCCGGCAGCGCAGAGTGGGTGCCTGCGATCTGGCGCTGGCCGCCACTGTGGCGGGGCTCGCCGCCGCGCACGCGCTGGCCTTCCTCGACGGGCGGATGCCGTCCAGTGCGGGTGCGCGCTGGGAGGTGTCCCTTCCTCAGCTGCACTGGCAGCCCCGGCCGGTGGCGCCCCACCGTCACTGTCCGTGCGGGTCCGCTGACGCGGACCCCGGCAAAGGTAAGGGAGAACACATCCCCGCCGACGGGGGGTCGCACGAGACAATGGCCGGGCACGGGCCGTCGAAGGAGTCGCGCCGTCAGGCGGACGCGGAGCGGCCGGCAAGGACCTGGAGGGCGCATGTCTGATCTTCCCCGCAAGGCGGTCACCCGGACCGCCAAGCTGGCCGCTCTCCCGCTCGGCTTCGCCGGGCGGGCGACCTGGGGACTCGGCAAGCGGATCGTGGGCGAGTCCGCGGAGCTTGTCGGCCGTGAACTCCAGCAGCGCACCGCCGAGCAGCTCTTCAAGGTGCTGGGCGAGCTCAAGGGCGGCGCCATGAAGTTCGGCCAGGCCCTGTCCGTCTTCGAGTCGGCTCTGCCGGAGGAGGTCGCCGGTCCCTACCGGGCGGCCCTGACCAAGCTGCAGGAGGCCGCCCCGCCGATGCCGACCCGCACGGTGCACGCGGTGCTCGAGGAGCGGCTGGGTGAGGACTGGCCGGAACTGTTCCAGGAGTTCGAGGACAAGCCGGCCGCGGCCGCCTCGATCGGCCAGGTGCACCGGGCGGTGTGGCACGACGGCCGCGAGGTCGCGGTCAAGGTGCAGTACCCCGGCGCCGGCGAGGCCCTGCTGTCCGACCTCAACCAGCTGAGCCGCTTCGCCCGCCTGCTCGGCCCGCTGATCCCCGGCATGGACGTGAAACCGCTGATCACGGAACTGAAGGACCGGGTCTCCGAGGAACTGGACTACGGCCTGGAGGCGCAGGCGCAGCGGGCGCACGCCGAGGAGTTCGCCGGCGATCCCGACGTGGTCGTCCCGGACGTGGTCCACCAGTGCGAGCAGGTGCTGATCACCGAGTGGATCGACGGCACACCGCTGTCGGAGGTCATCGCGGACGGCACCGAGGAACAGCGGGACCGGGCCGGACAGCTCCTGGCCCGCTTCCTGTTCTCCGGTCCCGCCCGCACCGGCCTGCTGCACGCGGACCCGCATCCGGGCAACTTCCGTCTGCTGTCCGGGGGTCCCGGGGGTGAGGACGACTGGCGTCTGGGCGTCCTGGACTTCGGCACCGTCGACCGGCTGCCCGACGGGCTGCCCGCCCCCATCGGCGAGGCGCTGCGCATGACGCTGGACGGCGAGGCGGAGGCCGTCTACGAGATGCTCTGCGCCGAGGGCTTCGTCAAGGAGTCCGTGGAGCTGGATCCCGACGCCGTGCTCGACTACCTCTCGCCGATCATCGAACCGGCGCGCGCAGACGAGTTCACTTTCACCCGCGGCTGGATGCGCAGTCAGGCGGCGCGGATAGCGGACCCCCGATCCCCGGCGTACCAGCTGGCCAAGCAGCTCAATCTGCCGCCGGCCTACCTGCTGATCCACCGGGTGACGTTGAGCACCATCGGTGTGCTGTGCCAGCTGGGCGCCACGGTCCGGCTGCGTGAGGAGCTGGAGGACTGGCTGCCGTCGTTCCTCCCCGGGGAGCCGGGCGAGGAGGACGAGGTGGCACAGGCCTGACCGACCGGAGCGGCCGGTTCGACCGGTGTGCCGGGCGTGACCGGAGCGCGGCGGACATGGCGGACCGGGTCACCACCACCGCGAGTCCAGCCGGCCCTCGATCGCGCGCAGGTTCTCGCGGGAGCAGCGCTCGCAGTGGCGCAGACGGGAGCCGTCCTCCACGGAGAGGGTCCAGGTCGGCTGCGGGGCCGCGGCGCGCAGACCGCAGCGGGCGCAGACCAGCGGCTCGGGCTTGCTCGCGGAGCCGTCGTCGTCACTGCCACCGGGATGACTCGTCACCCGGCGACGATAACCCCGTGCGAAAGGCGCCGCCCGGCCAACACACTGCGGGGGCCGGTCCGTTCACACGGACCGGCCCCCGCGGGGAGATCGGGCCCCCCAGCTGGGAGGCCGTCGCTTCAGGCGGACGTACGCCTTACTGCATGACCGCCATGGCGAGCGCGCGGCGGGCGCGCCGCGAGGCGCGCTCGGCCCGGCGCTGCATCCGGCGCGCGGTCACCAGGCCGCTGGCCTGGCGCTCCCGCTGCGCCTCCTGCAGTCGCTCGTGCATATGCGCACGGGCCAGGGCTTCTGGGATGAGTTGCATCTCTCGGGTCCTGTTCTGGCGCGAGTCGTTCGCACCGCTGGTGGTGAAGTCTTCGGTCGCGGAGCCCGCGGGCTCGTGAGTGGACGGCGTCATCGGGGCCTGCTTCTGGGGGTCGTGCGTGAAGGGGCGATCGATCGTTCCGGGGGTGTTCATGCCGAGACCGGGTTCTTGCGCGGGCGGCCACGCGGCCGCTTCCGGGCGACGACAACGCCCTGGACGAACAGCTCGCCACCCCAGACGCCCCAGGGCTCACGCCGCTCCTTGGCACCGGCGAGGCAGGCCTCGACCAGCGGGCAGGTACGGCAGAGGGACTTGGCGTACTCGACGTCCGCGGGCGACTCGGCGAAGAAGACCTCCGGGTCGTAGGAGCGGCACGGGACGGGTACGCCGAGGTTCTCGATGGCGTCGTCGAGCGCGGTGAGCGCGGTGAGCGGAGTCAAGGTCGGGTCCTCCGTGGAGCCGGGCTTGGGGATCGTGTCGGAAGGCGGTACGGACGGAACGTGCGCTTCGAGTTGCACGGGTCGTCTTCCTCGTCTGGTCGTGTCCGGCCGGTCGGCCGGGTGGCGGCTGGTACCGGGTTCTTTTCTCTTGTCCCGAGGCGCCTTGCTCTGCCTCCCCGTTCAGGGAAAACAGAAGGGCCGCGGATCCCGGATGGGGTTCCGCGGCCCTGAAGGCGCCGGCCTGAGCGAATCAGGCTGGATCACTCCAGGGTTCTGGCCCACGGAAGGCCCACATCAGGTGGTGCTGCGTCGTCTGCTTCCGGAATCCGGCACCGGCCGCCGCAAAGGCATAGGCCTGCGCCTGTGCCACTACTGCTGCTTCCAGTGCCTTGGTCGGTCGCTCATCGCGCTCACGGACCACAAGGCCCGCGGACACGGGGGAGGACGCCGGACGCACGGCAGGAATGCCGGACAGACCGGTGCCCCGGTTGGAGGCGCCGAGCATGCACAGGGAGACGGCCGAGCGATCGGTCAGTTTGACGCTGGTGCTGATGTTGATGCTGATCACTGGACTCGCCTCCTCTCGGCGTCTAAGGGACCGGGCGAACCGGTCGCGGATATGCAAGTACAACACGGAATCAGGGCCTCCGAGAAGGCCGCTGTCCCCGTGCCTAAGAACCTATGGGGATTCCCGGGGCATGCGCAAACTATTTTTCCGACGAGTTCGGATCAGTCCTGATCTTGCCCCTCGGCGGGGTCGCGGCCCGCGCAGAGGGCCAGAACGTCGTCGCCGTAACGGCGCAGCTTGCGCATCCCCACGCCGGGAATCCGGGCCAGCTCCTGCTCGTCGTCGGGGACCGCCTCCGCGATGGCGATCAGCGTCTTGTCCGTGAAGACGCAGAAGGCGGGCTGTCCGCTGCGCTGCGCCTGGCCGGCGCGCCAGTCACGCAACCGCTCGTACAGTCCCTCGTCCATGTCGGAGGGGCAGTCCTCGCAGCGCATCAGTTTCATCTCGCCGCCGTCGGTCAGCGTGCGACCACAGATCCGGCAGCGGGCCGGGGTGCGCTGTCTGCGGCGCGGCGCCGCCTCGGCCGCGGCAGGCGTCCTCGTGTAGGTGCCGCGCTCCACGCTTCCCGCGCCGGCCGTGCCCACGCGGCCCGCGGGGGTGTTCGATCCCGGGCGCAGTCCGTCGAGGAACCGGCTGGGACGCCGGTTGGGCCGGCCGCCCGGCGATCGGGCGAGCGCCCAGGAGAGGTGAAGCCGCTCGCGGGCGCGGGTGACGCCGACATAGAGGAGACGGCGCTCCTCCTCGATCTGCTCGTCGGTCTTTGCGTAGGTGATCGGCATCATGCCCTCGGCGACGCCGACCAGGAAGACGACGTCCCACTCCAGGCCCTTGGCCGAGTGCAGTGAGGCGAGCGTGACGCCCTGGACCGTGGGCGCGTGCTGGGCGCCGGCCCGCTCGTCGAGTTCGACGACGAGATCGGCGAGCGTGGCGCCGCTCCGGGCGGCGGTGAAGTCCTGGGCGAGATGCACCAGGGCGGCCAGGGACTCCCAGCGCTCACGAACCGCGCCCGAACCGGCCGGCGGCTGCGGGGTCCAGCCCTCGCCCGAGAGCACGGCGCGCACCTGGGAGGGCAGGTCGGGGGCGTCGTCGAGGAGCGCGTCGTTGCCGCCGAAGCGGGCCGCCGCGCGCAGGGCGGTGATCGCCTTGCGCACCTCGGGACGGTCGAAGAACCGCTCGGCCCCTCGCAGCTGGTAGGGCACGCCCGCGTCGGCGAGGGCCTGCTCGTAGATCTCGGACTGGGAGTTGGTGCGGAACAGGACGGCGATCTCGCCGGCCGGGACCCCGGAGTCGATCAGTTCGCGGATGCGGCGCGCGGCGCCCTCGGCCTCGGCGGGTTCGTCGGTGTACTCGGTGAAGACCGGGTCGCTCCCCGCGGCGCGCTGCGAGACCAGCTCCAGGCGGTGGTCGGCGGCCCGGCCCCGGGCCTGGGCGAGCAGGCCGTTGGCCAGGCGGACCACCTGGGGGGTGGAGCGGTAGTCACGGACCAGCTTGACGACGGTGGCCCCGGGGTGACGGATGCGGAAGTCGAGCAGATGGTCGGGGGTTGCTCCCGTGAACGAGTAGATCGTCTGGCTGGCGTCGCCGACCACGCACAGGTTCTCCCGGTCGCCGAGCCAGAGCTCCAGCAGGCGCTGCTGGAGCGGGCTGACGTCCTGGTACTCGTCGACGACGAAGTGCTGGTACTGGGCTCTGACCTGCTCGGCGACGTCCTGCCGGTCCTGGAGGACGGCGACCGTGAGGAGCAGTACGTCCTCGAAGTCGATGACGGAGCGCTCGTGCTTGAGCTCCTCGTAGGCGGCGTAGAGCTGGGCGATCTCGGCGGGGTCGCGGGGCGCCTCCCGGCCGGCCTTGGCCGCGGCGGCCAGGTAGTCCGCGGGGACGGTCTGGGTGACCTTGGACCACTCGATCTCTGCGGTGACGTCCCGCAGCTCGCCCCGGTCGAGCCGGATGCGGCAGGCTGCGGCCGCGTCGGCGACCAGCTGGACCTTGCGGTCGACGAGGCGGGGCAGGGAGCCGCCGACCGCCTTGGGCCAGAAGTACTGGAGCTGGCGCAGCGCCGCGGAGTGGAACGTACGCGCCTGCACACCCACCGCGCCGAGCTGCCGCAGCCGGCCGCGCATCTCCCCCGCGGCGCGGTTGGTGAAGGTGACGGCGAGCACGCTGGAGGGCTGGAGGATCCCCGCCCGCACCCCGTAGGCGATGCGGTGGGTGATGGCCCGGGTCTTGCCGGTGCCGGCGCCCGCCAGCACGCACACCGGTCCGTGCAGCGCGGTCGCCACGGCGCGCTGCTCGGGGTCGAGACCTTCGAGCACCGCGTCGGCCGAGTCCGGTACCTGCGGGAAGAGGGTGGAGTGCGTTGCTGCTGTCACACAGCCATGCTGCCAGGTCGCCCGGGACGGGTGAGCCGGTTGTCCACAGGGAAGGCCCCGCAGTCGTACAAATGCGGCAAGCGTCACGTCCCCCGGCGGAGGGGACGGGGACGGAAGGAACGGGCCCGCGGACGGGAGGGACGGGCCCGGGCCCGGGAGGGACGGGCCCGGCGGCGGGAATGCCTGCGCTGTCAAGTACGTTCCCCCCACACCGAGGACTTCCCCGAGCCGCCGAAGGAGCGCGACAGGCATGCAGGGCACTGTGACGATGTACAGCACCACGTGGTGCGGCTACTGCCGCCGGCTGAAGAGCCAGATGGACCGCGAGGGCATCGCGTACACCGAGATCAACATCGAGCAGGACCCCGAGTCCGCGGCCTTCGTGGAGAAGGCCAACGGCGGCAACCAGACGGTGCCCACCGTCCTCTTCGCCGACGGCTCGACGCTCACCAACCCGTCGCTGGCGCAGGTCAAGCAGAAGATCGGCGCCTGAGCGAGCGTCCCGCACACGACGGAGCGGGGTGGCTGTCCCTCACGGGACCGGCCACCCCGCTCCGTCGTGTCTGACGGCGGTCAGAAGGCGTTGCGCATCGGCAGGTCCTCGCCGTACCAGCGTTCGATCAGCCGGGCCGCGATCGAGATGCCGTAGGGCGGGAGGACCTCGCCGGACTCGAAGGCGGCGCGGAGCTCGTCGCGGGAGAACCAGCGGGCCTCGTGGATCTCGTCGCCGTCCACGTTGATCTCGGTGGAGGTGGCGTGGGCGACGAAGCCGAGCATGAGGCTGGAGGGGAAGGGCCAGGGCTGGCTGGCGACGTACTCGACCTCGCCGACGCCGATGCCGACCTCCTCGTGGACCTCGCGGCGCACCGACTGCTCGATGGCCTCCCCCGGCTCGACGAATCCGGCGAGTGTGGAGAAGCGGCCCTCGGGCCAGTGGACCTGGCGGCCGAGCAGGATGCGGTCCTGGTCGTCGATCACGGCCATGATCACCGCGGGGTCGGTCCGCGGGTAGTGCTCGGCGCCGCAGGCGGGGCAGCGGCGGATGTGGCCGGCGGCGGCGATGACCGTGCGCTCGCCGCAGCGGGAGCAGAAGCGGTGCAGCCGCTGCCAGTTCTCCAGGGCGACGGCGTGCACCATCAGGCCCGCCTCGCGCGGCGACAGGAGGAGCCCCGCCTCGCGCAGGCCCGCGGGGCGGGCGGAGTCGTCCATGCGCCCGGGCAGGGCGTCCTTCTGCAGTGCGAAGTAGCTGACTCCGTCCTCGTCGGTGCCCAGGAAGTAGCGGTGTGCCTCGGTGAGCGGGGCCTCGAAGGACGGGGTCATGACGAGCTCGGTGCGCCCGTCGGGCGTCTCGTCGATGAGGACCTGGCCGCCGGAGACCACGAAGCAGCGGGTCGAGGGGTGGCTCCACGCCGCCGCGAGCCATGCCTCGTCGAGCCGGTGGTGTGCGGCGCGGTCGATGCCGCTCGGGGCGGTGAGCGAGATGGGGCGGTCGGCGGTGTGGTCGGTCCTGGTGGTCACGGGTGCTTCCAACTCCCCCGGAGGAACGGATCGGGTCGGCGGGCGGTCTGGCGGACGAAGGCGGGAGGGACCGGGTCCGGCGGGCGCGAGGCGCGGCATCGCCGGTGTGCCGCGCACGGGCGGGCGTTCCGGACGGCGTGGGTGGTCAGGGGGCGTGCCGCCAGTGCTCGGCGAGGTCGCCCCAGAGGTGGGCGCTGGTCTCGGCGCCCTTGAGCAGCAGGTCCAGCTCGACCTTCTCGTCGGGGGCGTGCCAGCCGTCGGACGGGACGGAGATGCCGAGGAAGAGCACCGGCGCTCCGAGGACGTCCTGGAGGTCGGCGGCCGGGCCCGAACCTCCCTCGCGCGTGAAGAGCACGGGCTTGTCGAAGGCGCGGCCCATCGCCCGGACCACGGACCGCAGGGCGGGGTGGTCGAGCGGGGTGAGGCAGGGGCGGGTGGCGGGGCTGAAGGTGATCTCGTGCCGGATGCCGTCCGGCAGCCGCCCGGGCACCCAGGCGCCGACCGCGTCCCGTACCTGTGCGGGATCCTGGCCGGCGACCAGCCGGAAGGACAGCTTCACCATGGCGGAGGACGGAATGATCGTCTTGCTGCCGGGGCCCTGGTAGCCGCCGCCGATGCCGTTGACCTCTGCGGTGGGGCGCGCCCAGATGCGCTCCAGGGTGCTGTATCCCACCTCGCCTCCGGTGCCGTGCGACCGGGCGGTGCGCAGCCACCGCTCCTCGTCGAAGGGCAGCCGGGCGAAGAGGTCGCGTTCACGGTCGGTGAGCTCGACGACGCCGTCGTAGAAGCCGGGGATCGCGACCCGGCCGTCGTCGTCGTGCAGGGCGGCGACCAGCCGGGCCACGGCGGTGGCGGGGTTGGGCACCGCCCCGCCGAAGGAACCGGAGTGGATGTCCTGGTCGGGGCCGTACAGCCGGATCTCGCACTCGGCGAGGCCGCGCATGCCGGTGCACACGGTCGGGGTGTCCTCGGACCACATGCCGGTGTCGGAGACGATCACGGCGTCGGCGGCGAGCCGGTCGGCGTGCTGTTCGACGAGCGCCCGGAAGTGCGGGGAGCCGGACTCCTCCTCGCCTTCCACCAGCAGCTTCAGGTGGACGGCGGGGCTGGTGCGGCCGGTGGCGGCGAGGTGGGCGCGCACGCCGAGGGTGTGGAAGAAGACCTGGCCCTTGTCGTCGGCCGCACCGCGCGCGTAGAGGCGGTTGCCGCGGACGAGGGGTTCGAAGGGGTCGCTGTCCCAGCCGTCCTCGCGCGCGGCGGGCTGCACGTCGTGGTGGCCGTACACCAGGACGGTCGGCGCCTCGGGGTCGTCGGCCGGCCACTCGGCGTAGACCGCGGGGGCCCCGGGGGTGTCCCAGATCTCGGCGGTGGGGAAGCCGGTGTCCTTGAGGGCGGCGACGAGCCATTCGGCGCTGCGGCGTACGTCGGGGGCGTGGTCGGGCTGGGCCGAGACGGAGGGGATGCGCAGCCACGCGGAGAGGTCGTCGAGGAACGCCGCGCGGTGTTCTGCGATGTAGGTACGGACGGCGTCGACGGCATTGTCAACGGGCTGGCTCATACCTACGAGCCTATCGGCCCGCGGGGGTGTCCTCCGAGTGCGGAATCTCACCGTACGGATCCTCCAGCAGCAGTCGCTCCAGTTCGGCGCGGCCAGGGAGGCGCTCGGGACGCACGACTTCGCCGGTGCGTACGTAGAGGAAGGCGGCGCTGACGGCCTCCAGCGGGACGCCCTGCTGCTCCGCCCAGGCGAGCCGGTAGACGGCGAGCTGGAGCGGGTCGGCGGTGCGTCCCCGGCCGGTCTTCCAGTCGACGATCTCGTACGTGACCGCGTCGGCGTCCTCGCCGCCCTCGTGCCGGTAGACGGCGTCGATGCGGCCGCGGACGACGCGTCCGGCGATCGACAGCTGGAACGGCGCCTCCACGCGGTGGGGGGTGCGGTGGGCGTACGGGGTGCGTTCGAAGGCCTCCTTGAGGGCCTCCAGGTCGCGCTCGTCGGCGATCTCGGCGTCGCTTCCGGGCAGTTCCTCCGGGTCGAGCATCGGCAGGGTCAGCTCTTCGAAGCGTGCCTCGACCCAGGCGTGGAACCGGGTGCCGCGGCGCGCGGCGGGCTGGGGCGGCCGGGGCATGGGGCGGGCCAGCTCCCGCGCGAAGCCGTCGGGGTCGTCGGCGAGCCGGAGCAGCTGGGATGCGGTGAGGGAGGCGGGTAGCCGGACCTCGGTGACGCTGTCGCGGGCGCGCAGCAGCTCCCCGGTGAGGGCGTCCAGGTCGCGGTCCCAGGAGGCGACGGCCCGGGCCTCCTCGGGGGTGAGGCGAGCCTCCTGGGGCGTGAGGCGGGGCTCCGGTGCCGTGACGCGGGGTTCCGCGGGCGCGGGGGCCGGCAACTGCGGGCCGCCGGGCACGCTTCGCGGGCGCGCGCGGGGCGCGTCCGAGGCCGTCGCCTGGTGCGGGACGACCGGGCGTTCCGTGGTCCACGCGTCCCAGTCGTCCGGGTCGGCGTCCGCACCGGGCCCGTCCTCGGCGAACTCCTCGGGGTAGTCGTCGGGGAGGTCCTCCGGGAAGGGTTCCTCGTCGTCCGGCGGGGGCGGCCAGTCGGGGTCGTCGTAGGTCTCCGCGTCGTGCACGGCCGCCGTACCACCGTCCGGGTGGGCGGCGAGACGGTCCAGGTGGGCGAGGACGGTCGCCGCGGCCGCACGGCGCCGGGCGAGGGCCGCGTCGTCCAGGGGCAGCGGCCAGGCCTGGTCGTCGCCTGCCCGCCGCAGGGCCGGGTTCTCCTCGTCCTCGGCGGGTTCGTCCGCCCACGCCTCGATCTCGCCGAACCCCGCGGCGCAGTGCTCGTAGAGGGCGAGCAGGAACGCGGAGGGCCCCCGGGGCTTCTTCTGGCTGGGGCCCCACCAGTGGCCGGAGCCGAGCAGCAGGGAGCGGGGGCGGGTGAAGGTGACGTAGCCGAGGCGCAGTTCCTCGGTGTGCTGGTGCTCCTTCATGGCCTCCTGGAAGGCCTTCAGTCCCCGGGAGTCCCAGGAGGGCACGTCGGGCAGGGTGTCGGCGTCGCCGCGCAGCCGGTGCGGCAGCACCTTGCCCTGGGCGGTCCACTTCTCACGGCCCCGGTCGCTGGGGAAAGTACCGGTGACCAGCCCGGGCACGGCCACGACGTCCCATTCCAGGCCCTTGGACTTGTGCGCGGTGAGCACCTTGACGGTGTTCTCGCCTCCCGGCAGCGCGTTGTCCAGGCCCTTCTCGTACTGGGCGGCGGTGCGCAGGAAGCCGAGGAAGGCGAGCAGGGTGGCCTCGTTGTCACCGGCGGCGAAGGACGCGGCGATGTCCAGGAAGTTGGCCAGGGTCTCGCGGCGCCGGGCGGCCAGGGCGTGCGGGGACGCGGACAGCTCGACCTCGAGGCCGGTAACGGCGAGGACGCGGTGGAGTACGTCCATGAGGGGGTCGGCAAGCGAGCGGCGCAGGTCGCGCAGCTCGGCGGCGAGGCGGGCGAAGCGCACGCGCGCGTCCGGCGAGAAGGGCAGCCCGTCGTCGTCCCCGCCACCCTCCAGCGGGGACTCCAGGAACGTGTCAAGGGCGTCGGCGAGCGAGATCACCTCGGCGGGGTCGACGCCCTCGACGGCTTCGGCGAGCCGCCGGTCGGGGTCGTCGTCGCCGTCCACGCGCGCGTGGGACACCAGGCGGCGGGCGCGCCGGCCGAGCAGGGCGAGGTCGCGGGGGCCGATGCGCCAGCGCGGGCCGGTCAGCAGCCGGACGAGGGAGGCGTTAGCGCCGGGGTCCTGGAGCACCTCGCAGACAGCGACGAGGTCGGCGATCTCGGGCAGGTGCAGCAGGCCGGACAGGCCGACGACCTCGACGGGGACGTCCCGGGCGACCAGGGCGGCCTGGATCTCGGCGAAGTCCGTCGCCGTGCGGCACAGGACGGCGATCTCGCCGGGCGCCTTGCCGGTGTTCACCAGGTGCGCGATCGAGTCCGCGATCCAGTCGATCTCCTCCGCGTGGGTGGACAGCAGGGCGCAGCGCACGGTGCCGTCACGCTCGGCGCCGGGCGCCGGGCGCAGCGCCTCCACGCCCGCGTGCATGGCACGCAACGGCTCGGCGAGGCCGTTGGCGAGGTCGAGCAGCCGGCCGCCGCTGCGGCGGTTCTCGCTGAGCGACTGGCGGGTGGCGGGGCGGCCGTCGGCGTGCGGGAAGTGCTCGGGGAAGTCGTCGAGGTTGGCGACGGAGGCGCCGCGCCAGCCGTAGATCGCCTGGCAGGGGTCGCCGACGGCGGTCACCGGGTGGCCGGTGCCGCCCCCGAAGAGCCCGGCGAGGAGGACGCGCTGGGCGACGGAGGTGTCCTGGTACTCGTCGAGGAGCACGACCCGGAACTCGTCGCGCAGCACGCGGCCCACCTCGGGGAGGGTGGCGAGCCGCGCGGACAGGGCGATCTGGTCGCCGAAGTCGAGCAGGTCGCGCTCACGCTTGGCGTCCCGGTAGCGCAGCACCAGCTCGGCGAGTTCGCGGCGCGCGGCGGCGGCCTCCGGCACCTTGCGCAGGTCGGCGTTGGTGAGCTTGGTGTTCTCCAGGGCGCGGAGCAGTTCGGCGTCGTGGGCGCGCAGGTCCTCGGGCCGCACCAGGTGCTCGGAGAGTTCCGCGTCGAGGGTGAGGAGGTCGCCCACCAGGTCGGGGAAGGAGCGGGTGAGGGCCGGGTAGAGGCCGGGGGCCTCGCGCAGCACGCGCGCGGCGAGCTGGTAGCGGGTGGCGTCGGCGAGCAGCCGGGAGGCCGGTTCCAGGCCGATGCGCAGCCCGTGGTCGGTGAGCAGACGGCCGGCGAAGGCGTGGTAGGTGGAGATCACCGGCTCGCCCGGAGGGTTGTCCGGATCGATGGCGTCCGGGTCGGTGACGCCGGCCTTGATCAGGGCGGTGCGGACGCGTTCGGCGAGCTCCCCGGCGGCCTTGTTGGTGAAGGTGAGGCCGAGGACCTGCTCAGGGGCGACCTGGCCGGTGCCGACCAGCCAGACCACGCGCGCCGCCATCACCGTCGTCTTGCCGGAGCCGGCTCCGGCAACGATCACCTGCGGGGCGGGCGGCGCGGTGATACAGGCCGTCTGCTCCGGGGTGAACGGGATCCCGAGGAGCTCCTTGAGCTGGCCGGGGTCGGTGATACGGGCGGGCACACACCGAATCTAGCGGCGGGCGCTGACACCGGGGGCGCCTGAGCCCGCCGGGAGAGAAGAACCGCAGGTCGGAAAGGGTGGTGCGATGCGTCACGCCTGTCACTCGACGACATGGCGGCCTTCGGGGCGGGCGCTGCACGAGGCGCGGAACGCGCAGTGGGCGCAGTGCTGGCCGGCGGTCGGGGTGAACCGTTCGTCGAGGACCTTGCCCGCGGCGGTGGCCAGCAGGTCGCCGACCCACTCCCCCTCCAGCGGCTCCTGGGCCTGCACCTTGGGCAGGGTCTCGCCGCCGTCCCGCTTGGCGGCACCCTGGCGCAGCTGCACGAGTTCGGCGCCGCCCGGTTCGGGGCGCACCCCGTCGAAGACGTCGTCCACGGCTCCCTCGCGGACGGCGAGCTGGTAGACGGCGAGCTGGGGGTGGCGTTCCACCTCCTTGGAGCTGGGCGCCTGCTTGCCGGTCTTGAAGTCGACGACGTAGGCACGTCCCTCGGCGTCGGCCTCGACGCGGTCCATCTGGCCCCGGATGCGGACCTGCAGGTCGCCGGAGTCCAGCGTGACGTCGAAGTCGTGCTCGCTGGCCACCGGGGTGCGGCCGGTGCGGTCCATGACGTGCCACTTCAGGAAGCGTTCCAGCGCGACGCGCGCGTTCTCCTTCTCCTGGGCCGACTTCCAGGGGGCGTCGAAGGCAAGCGCGTTCCACACGGAGTCCAGGCGTTCCATGAGGACGGCGAGGTCGGCGGGGGTGTGCCCGGAGGCCACCTCGTCGGCCAGGACATGGACGACGTTGCCGAAGCCCTGGGCGGCGGTGGCAGGCGCGTCGGCCTTCACCTCGCGGCCCAGGAACCACTGGAGGGCGCAGGTGTTGGCCAGTTGGTCGAGGGCGCTGCCGGACAGCACGACCGGCTGGTCGCGGTCGCGCAGCGGCACCTTGCTCCGGGTCGGTTCGTGCATGCCCCACCAGCGGTAGGGGTGCGCGGACGGGACCAGGGGGCGGCCGTCCTCGTCGGCGAGCGCGGCGAGCCGGGCCAGCCGCCGGGCGGCGGCCTCGCGCAGGGCGTCGGAGACGCGGGGGTCGACCGTGGTGGCGCGCAGTTCCGCGACGAGCGCGGCGACGGACAGCGGGCGGCGCGGGCGTCCGGTGACGTCCTTCGGTTCGACGCCGAGTTCGGTCAGGAAGCGGGAGGGCTGGTCGCCGTCGTCGGACGGGGCCTTCACGGCCGTCACCACGAGGCGGTCACGCGCGCGCGTGGCGGCGACGTAGAACAGGCGGCGCTCCTCGGCGAGCAGCGCGCCCGGGGTGAGGGGTTCGGCGAGCCCGTCGCGGCCGATGCGGTCGGCCTCCAGCAGGGATCCGCGGCGCCGCAGGTCGGGCCACAGTCCCTCCTGGACGCCCGCCACGACGACGAGGCCCCACTCCAGGCCCTTGGCGCGGTGGGCGGTCATCAGGCGTACGGCGTCGGGGCGGGCGGGGCGCCGGGTGAGGGTGTCGGCGGCGATGTCCTCGGCCTCGATCTCCTCGAGGAAGTTCAGCGTGCCCCGGCCGCCGGTGCGCTCCTCGGCGCGGGCGGCGGTGGCGAACAGCGCGCACACCGCGTCGAGGTCACGGTCGGCGTTGCGGCCGGCGGCGCCGCCGCGGCGGGCGGAGCGTTCCAGCCGGTGCGGCCACGGCGTGCCGTCCCACAGGTCCCACAGGGCCTCCTCGGCGGTGCCGCCGCCGGCCAGGCGCTCACGGGCCCGGCGCAGCAGGGCGCCGAGCCGCTGCGCACCGCGCGCGTAGGCGGGGTCGTGCACGGCGAGGCGCTCGGGCTCCGCCAGCGCGCGGGCGAGCAGCTCGTCCGAGGGTGGCGGCAGGGGGTTGCCCGCAGCCCGTTCCTCCTCGCGCAGGGCACGTCCGAGCCGGCGCAGGTCGGCGGCGTCCATGCCGGCGAGGGGGAGGTGAGCAGGGTGAGCGCGGTCTCGGTGTCGAGCCAGCACGGCTCGAACCGGCATCCTCGCCCGCGTCCTCGAACGCGTCCCCGGCATCCTCGCCAACGCCGTCCTCGAACGCGTCCCCGGCATCCTCGCGGTCGGCCGCCTCGGCCGCGGCCACCGCGCGCAGTGCGGTGAGCAGCGGAGCGACGGCCGGTTCGTGGCGCAGCGGCAGGTCGTCGCCGTCGACGTCCACGGGGACGCCCGCGGACGTGAGGGCGCGGCGGACGGTCGGCAGGGTGCGGGAGCCGGCGCGCACCAGGACCGCCATGTCGTTCCAGGGGACGCCGTCCTCCAGGTGGGCGCGGCGCAGGATGTCGGCGACGTTGTCCAGCTCGGTGCCGGCCGTCGGGTAGGTGTACACCTCGACCCGGCCGCCGTCCCGTACCGGCGTGGGCTCCCGGTGCAGGCGGACCTTCTCGGCGGGCAGCCGGGGCAGCGGCATCCGCCGGGTGACCTTCCGGGTCGCCTCCAGCAGGGCGGCGCCGGAGCGGCGGGAGGTGCGCAGCACCTGGACGGGGGCGGGCCGGCCGTCCGCGCGCGGGAAGGCGTGCGGGAACTCCAGGATGCCGCCGACGTCGGCACCCCGGAACGCGTAGATCGACTGGTCGGGGTCGCCGAAGGCGACGAGGGTGCGGCCGCCGGAGGCCAGGGCGCGCAGCAGCCGCACCTGGGCGGGGTCGGTGTCCTGGTACTCGTCGACGTAGACGGCGTCGTACCGGTCGGCGAGCAGCCCGGCGGTCTCGGGGCGCTGCGCGAGGAGCACCGCGCGGTGGACGAGTTCGGCGTAGTCGAGGACGCCCTGCAGGTCGAGGACGTCGAGGTACTCGGCGAGGAAGGCGGAGGCGGCGCGCCAGTCGGGGCGGCCGATGCGGCGGGCGAAGGCGTCGAGGGCCTCGGGGCCGAGCCCGAGTTCGCGGCTGCGGGCGAGGACCGCGCGGACCTCGTCGGCGAAGCCGCGGGTGGTCAGGCAGGCACGCAGCTCGTCCGGCCAGCGCACGTGCGAAAGGCCGAGCCGCTCCAGGTCGACCTGACCGGCGAGGAGCCCGCGGACGGTGACGTCCTGCTCGGGTCCCGAGAGCAGGCGCAGCGGCTCGACGAACAGCTCGCTGTCCTGGTGGGCGCGGACCAGGGCGTAGCAGAAGGAGTGGAACGTGGTCGCCTGCGGGGCCTGCGCCGCGCCGATGCGCAGGGCCATGCGGTCACGCAGTTCGACGGCCGCCTTGCGGCTGAAGGTGAGCACCAGAATGCGCTCGGGGTCGCCGCCGCGGGCGATCCGGGCGGCCACGGACTCGACCAGCGTGGTGGTCTTCCCCGTGCCGGGACCCGCCAGGACGAGCATCGGGCCGCTGCCGTGCTCAACCACGGAGCGCTGGGCGGCGTCCAGTCGGGGGGGATTCACGCGGGCCGGCGGGGTACGCACCAGTCGGTAGGCGCCACCGCTCCCCCGCCGCACCTGGGGGTGCGACAGGCCGCTGGTGGAGGAAGAGGAGCTCACGTGGTTCGCCGGTCCTGGTGGGTGTGCTGTTCGGCTGTCCGCCGCGTGTGGGGGACGGTGGACGAGGGGTGAGGGGGACACGCGCAGCCGACGCTACGCCGGGGGAAAGAGCGGAAGCAGGGTTTCCGCTTCTTCCCTCGCGTCACTCCGGGCACCCGTGTCCCTCGACTCACGAACGTACGTCATGCCGCGGATGTGCCTCATGTCCCCCTGAAGCATCACAGGTCACACGGCGGCGGCCGGGATGCCGGAAGCTGTCAGGTGTGACCCCCGGTGTCCACGCCGCCGTCCCACCGCGCGCGTCTCATGTCGAGGCGTGGCACATGGCCCTCCGCGGCCCGGCCCGCCTCCCGCAGCGGTGTGCCCTCCGCGCGGTAGTGGCCGAGAGCCGCAGTTCGTGGCCGGGCAGCAGGACGCCGTCCGCGCGGACCACGCGCCACCAGGGCACCGCGCCCCGTACAGCGCCATCACGCGGCCCACCTGCCGGGGCCCGCCCTCTCCCAGCCACTCGGCCACGTCGCCGTACGTCATCACGCGGCCCGGCGGGATCAGCTCGGCCACCTCCAGGACCCGCTCGGCATAGGCGGGCACGGCGTCCGGAGGCTGGTGGCCGTCGTCGGGCGGAAGGCTCTCCTCGCTCATCCGGACCATCCTGCCCCACCCCACCGACAACGCGACGCGTTCGCGCGCGTGGCCGGACGACTCGCCCCGGAGCAGCGCTTCGGGCAGACTGTGCCGCCCCGCTTGTGGACCCTGATGCCCCCTTGTGGCGGTACGGCATGCCACCATCGTGCGGGCGGTGACCGGTGATACGAGATCGAGAAGAGACGATGAAGCAGCAGGGTGCGCACCCCGAGGACACGGAGGGCACCCCTGACGCCTCGTCGCGCCCGGACTCGGACACCGCACGGCCCGACGCGGACGCCGCACGCCCGGACACCGCGCAGCGGGACGTCGCGCACATCGACGAGGTGGAGGGCGACGAACCGCTGCTCCCCGCGCGCGTGCACCGGCCGTCCGACCTCATGCGGCTCGTGGGCGGCGTGCTCGCCGTCGTGGTGCTGCTGGCGATCGCCGCGTTCGCCCACGGCACCACCTCGGGCCTGGAACAGGACATCAACAAGGGCACCGGACAGGCGCCCGATCTGCTCATCAAGATCGCCGGCCTGGCCTCCAGCATCGCCATTCTGCTGGTCCCGGTCGCCTTCGCCATCGAACGGCTGATCAAGCGGGACGGCCTGCGAATCGCCGACGGCGTCCTCGCCGCCGTCCTCGCGCACGGGGTGACGCTCGCCACCGACCTGTGGGTCGCGCGGGCCGCCCCCGGCTCGATCCAGGACGCGCTCACCCAGCCCTCCCCCGGCGACATCCACGCCCTCACCGACCCGGTGCACGGCTACCTCGCCCCCGTCATCGCGTACATGACCGCCGTCGGCATGTCCCGCAGACCTCGCTGGCGCGCGGTGCTGTGGGTGGTGCTGCTGCTCGACGCCTTCTCGATGCTCGTCACCGGGTACACCACCCCGTTCTCGATCACCCTCACGGTGCTGATCGGCTGGACCGTCGCCTACGGCACGCTCTACGCCGTCGGCTCGCCCAACGTGCGGCCCACCGGCCGCACCCTGATGGCGGGGCTGCGCACGGTCGGCTTCCGCCCCGTGACCGCCTCCCGGGAGGAGGCGCCGGACGCCGCCGAGAGCGGCGACCGGGGCCGCCGCTACTTCGTCACCCTGGAGGACGGCCCGCCGCTGGACGTCACCGTCGTGGACCGCGAACAGCAGGCGCAGGGATTCTTCTACCGCGCGTGGCGCAACCTCGCCCTGCGCGGCTTCGCCACTCGCAGGAGCCTGCAGTCGCTGCGCCAGGCGCTGGAGCAGGAGGCGCTGCTGGCCTACGCCGCCATCGCGGCCGGCGCCAACGCGCCCAAGCTGATCGCGACGTCGGAGCTCGGCCCCGACGCGGTGATGCTCGTCTACGAGCACACCGGCGGGCGCACCCTCGACTCGCTGGCGGACGAGGAAATCACCGACGACCTGCTGCACGGCACCTGGCACCAGGTGAAGGCGCTGCAGTCCCGCCGTATCGCGCACCGCAGGCTGGTCGGCGACGCCATCCTGGTGGACGGTTCCGGCACGGTGATCCTCACCGACCTGCGCGGCGGGGAGATCGCGGCCGGTGATCTGCTGCTGCGGATGGACGTCTCCCAGCTGCTGGTGACACTGGGCCTGCGGGTGGGCGCCCAACGCGCGGTGGCCTCCGCGCTGAGCGTCCTCGGTCCCGACGCCGTGGCGGACTGTCTGCCGATGCTCCAGCCGATCGCGCTGAGCCGCTCCACGCGCGCGACGCTGCGGAAACTGGCCCGGGAGCGCGCGGAGCGGGAACGGGAGGCCGTGCTGGAGGCTTCGCGGCATTCCCGTCCGGCCCGCGCCGACGACTCCGACGACGGCGGCACCGTCACGCTCGACAAGGCCGGCAAGAAGGCCGTCCGCGCGGAACAGCGGGCCGAGAAGCGCGCCATCGACGAGGCCCTGGACGAGGCGCGCGAGGAGGACCTGCTCAGCCAGATCCGGCACGAGGTGCTCCGGATCCGGCCCCAGGCCCCGGTCGAGCCGGCCCGTCTGGAACGGGTCCGTCCGCGCACGCTGATCAGCCTGATCGCGGGCGCGATCGGCGCCTACTTCCTGCTGACGCAACTCACGCACATCGAGTTCGGCCCGCTGATCGCCAACGCGGAGTGGGGCTGGGTCGCGGCGGCGGTGCTGTTCTCGGCGGCCAGCTACGTGGCGGCCGCGATGGCCCTGCTCGGGTTCGTGCCGGAGCGGGTGCCGTTCCCGCGCACGGTGGCGGCCCAGGTCGCCGGGTCCTTCGTGAAGATCGTCGCTCCGGCGGCGGTCGGCGGCGTCGCCCTGAACACGCGCTTCCTCCAGCGGGCGGGGGTGCGTCCGGGGCTCGCGGTGGCGAGCGTCGGCGCGTCGCAGTTGTTCGGTCTCGGCTGCCACATCCTGATGCTGCTGGCGTTCGGCTACCTGACCGGCACCGAGAAGACCCCTTCGCTGTCGCCGTCGCGCACCGTCATCGGCGGGCTGTTGACGGTGGCGGTGCTGGTCCTCGTGGTGACCTCGGTGCCGTTCCTGCGGAAGTTCGTCGTCACGCGCGTGCGCTCGCTCTTCGCGGGCGTCGTGCCGCGCATGCTGGACGTGCTGCAGCGGCCCCAGAAGCTGATCACCGGCATCGGCGGCATGCTGCTGCTGACGGCCTGCTTCGTGATGTGCCTGGACGCCTCGATCCGGGCGTTCGGCGACGACTCGACCTCGGTGTCCATCGCCAGCGTCGCCGTCGTGTTCCTCGCGGGCAACGCCCTCGGGTCGGCGGCACCGACGCCGGGCGGTGTGGGCGCCGTCGAGGCCACCCTGACCGTCGGTCTGATCGCGGTCGGGCTTCCCAAGGAGGTCGCCGCGCCCGCGGTGCTGCTGTTCCGGCTGCTCACGCTGTGGCTGCCCGTGCTGCCGGGATGGCTCGCCTTCAACCACCTCACGCGCAAGGCGGCCCTGTGACCGGCTGAGACGCCGGCCGCGGGCCGTCCTCCCTCGGACGGCCCGTGCCCCGCGCGTCCGGCCGGGGCCGACCGCAGGATGGGGTCATGCCCCACCCCTTCCGGCTGCGAGCCGCCGCCCTGACCGCCTGCGCCGTCCTGCTGCCCGCGCTGCTGGCCGGGTGCGCCGGGGAGGACGACGAACCGGCCGAGGACCTGACGCGGCAGAAGCTCGACTGGAAGGCCTGCCCCGCTCCCGACGAGGCCCAGGGCGGAGGCTCCTCCCCCTCCCCGCTGCCCGGCGCCCGGGGCGCGTGGGAGTGCGCGACGATGAAGGCACCGCTGGACTGGGCCGACCCCGACGGCGACACCATCGAGCTCGCCCTGATCCGGGCCCGCTCCAGCGGACCGGCGGGCGAGCGCATCGGCTCCCTGATCTTCAACTTCGGCGGGCCGGGCGGCTCCGGGGTGACCACGCTGCCCGCGTTCGGCCAGGACTACGCCACCCTGCGCACCCGGTACGACCTGGTCAGCTTCGACCCCCGCGGGGTCGGCCGCAGCGCGCCCGTGACCTGTCAGGACGACCAGCAGCTCGACGAGCACTTCCAGCAGGACGGCACCCCCGACGACAGCGCCGAGCGCACGGAACTGCTCGACAGCACCGAGGAGTTCAACGCGGCCTGCGAGGACAACTCCGGGCGGATCCTGCCGCACGTGCGCACCACGGACGCGGCCCGGGACCTCGACCTGATGCGCCAGGTGCTCGGCGACGACCGGCTGTACTACTTCGGCATCTCCTACGGCACGGAACTCGGCGGCGTCTACGCCCACCTCTTCCCCGACAAGGTGGGGCGCGCGGTCTTCGACGCGGTCGTCGACGCGGCGCAGAACTCCGAGCAGGCCTCGCTGGGCCAGGCGCGGGGCTTCCAGCTCGCGCTCGACAACTACGCGGAGGACTGCGTCTCCGGCACCGAGGAGTGTCCCGTCGGCGACAGCGTCCAGGACGTCCAGGACCGCATCGCGAAACTGCTGAAGGACCTGGACAGCCGGCCCGTCCCCGGGATCTTCCCGCGTCAGCTGACCGAGACGATGGCGACGAGCGGGATCGCGCAGGCCCTGTACTCCCAGGACTTCTGGCCGTTCCTCACCGACGGTTTGGAGCAGGCCTACGACGGTGACGGCACGATCCTGATGGTGCTCGCCGACTCGATGAACGGGCGCAGCGAGAACGGCGAGTACAGCAACCTCGTCCCCGCCAACACCGCCATCAGCTGCGCCGACGCCAAGCCCCGCTACACCCCGGCGGACGTGGAGCGGCTGCTGCCCGAGTTCCGGAAGGCGTCCCCGCTCTTCGGGGACTTCATGGCCTGGGGAATGATCACTTGCACCGACTGGGCGGTGCGGGGCGCCGCCGACCACCCGGACGTCAGCGCTCCCGGCGCGGCCCCGATCCTGGTGATCGGCAACACCGGCGACCCGGCCACGCCGTACGAGGGGGCGCGCAGCATGGCGCGGGCGCTCGGTGAGGGGGTCGGCGTGGAGCTCACGTACAAGGGGCAGGGGCACGGCGCCTACAACAGCGAGGACACCTGCGTGCGGAACGCGGTGCACGGCTATCTGCTGGACGGCACGGTGCCCCCGGCTGGGACCGTCTGCCCTGATCGTGCGGGAACGCCGAGCCGGCCCACGCGAAAGCGCAGCTCAGAGCGTTTTCCACAGGCCTCGCCGGTGGACGCCGGGACTGCCTACCATGGCCGGGACGCCGTTCGCCGCACGTAGCGGACGGCCTGCGAGGGGGGAAGTGGCACATGACCCGGTTCACCCGGTGGGCGGCCCTGACGGCCGCCGCCGCGCTGCTGACGGCGGGATGCAGCGGCGCGGGACCGTCGGACGACGGCGCGAAGAAGGACGACGGCAACGGCGGGAAGGCCGCGCTCGACTGGGGACGCTGCAAGGCCACCTCGGACGCCCCGGCACCGGGCGACGAGTGGCAGTGCGCCACGCTCCAGGTGCCGCTGGACTGGTCGAAGCCGAACGGCGAGACGATCGGTCTGGCCCTCATCCGGACGAAGGCCACGGGCGGCGACCGCGTCGGCTCCCTGCTGTTCAACTTCGGCGGCCCGGGCGGCTCCGGTGTCTCCACCCTGCCCGCCTACGCCGCCCTGACCGACGACCTGCGCGATCGGTACGACCTGGTGAGCTGGGACCCGCGCGGAGTGGCCGCGAGCGGGGGCGTCCGCTGCCGTGACGACAAGGCCATCCAGGCCGCCGAGTCCTCCGTGGACGGCACCCCCGACACCCCGGCCGAGGAGCGGGGGTTCCTCGCGGACGCCGCCGACTTCGGCGAGGGCTGCCAGGAGGCGGCCGAGAAGCTCATGGCGCATGTCTCCACCACCGACACCGCCCGGGACATGGACCGCATCCGGCAGGCCCTGGGCGACGACCGGATGCACTACTTCGGCATCTCCTACGGCACCGAGCTCGGCGGTGTCTACGCCCATCTGTTCCCGGAGAAGGTCGGCCGGATGACGCTCGACGCGGTGGTCGACCCGACCGCCGACACGATCGGTCACGCCAAGAACCAGACCCGGGGCTTCCAGACGGCCCTGGACAACTACCTGAAGTCCACCGGGAAGGACCCGGAGCAGGGCTCGCGCGAGATCGCGGACCTGCTGGACCGCATCGACGCCGAGCCGCTGTCGACGTCCTCCTCGGGGCGTGAGCTGACGCAGTCGCTGGCGCTGACCGGCATCGTCCTGCCGCTCTACAGCAAGTCCAGCTGGCCGGCGCTGACCAGCGCGCTGGAGGCCGCGCAGGACGGGGACGGCACGGCGCTGCTGGCCCTCGCGGACGGCTACAACGAGCGCGACGCCTCTGGGCGCTACGGCACCACGACCCACTCCCAGCGGGTCATATCGTGCCTGGACGACAAGCAGCGGCCGACTCTGGAGGAGACGAGGAAGCTGCTGCCGGAGTTCGAGGAGATCTCCCCCGTCTTCGGGTCCTTCCTCGGCTGGGACACGGCGGGCTGGTGCCACGACTGGCCGGTGCCGGGCCAGTTCGACACGCCGGAGGTGAGCGCCCCGGACGCGGCGCCGATCCTGGTCGTGGGCAACACGGGCGACCCGGCCACGCCATACGAGGGAGCGCGGCGGATGGCGGACGAGCTGGGCGAGGACGTCGGTGTGGTGCTCACCTGGAAGGGCGAGGGCCACGGCGCCTACGGCAGTGGCAGCGACTGCGTCGACTCGGCGGTGAACGCCTACCTGCTGGACGGCACGGTCCCGGAGGACGGCAAGGTCTGCTCCTGACGGCGTCGGGGGCTCCGGACACCCGGGAAGGTGCCCGAAGCCCCCGACGAGGACCCGGTGGCCGGCGCGGTCACGCGGACCGCCCCGGCCGGTGCGGTCTAGTAGACCGGCTTCTCCGGCTCGATCTGGTTGACCCAGCCGATGACGCCGCCGCCGACGTGGACGGCGTCGGAGAAGCCCGCGGACTTCAGGACCGCGAGGACTTCCGCACTGCGGACACCCGTCTTGCAGTTCAAGACGATCTTCTTGTCCTGCGGCAGGCCCTCCAGGGCGTTGCCCATGAGGAACTCGTTCTTGGGGATCAGCCGGGCGCCCGGGATGGAGACGATCTCGAACTCGTTCGGCTCGCGGACGTCGATGAGCTCGAGGTTCTCGCCGTCGTCGATCCACTCCTTGAGCTGCTTGGGAGTGATCGTGGAGTCGGCGGCCGCCGCCTGGGCCTCCTCGGACACGACGCCGCAGAAGGCCTCGTAGTCGATGAGCTCGGTGACGGTCGGGTTCTCGCCGCAGATCGCGCAGTCGGGGTCCTTGCGGACCTTGACCTGGCGGTACTGCATCTCCAGGGCGTCGTAGATCATCAGGCGGCCGACGAGGGGCTCACCGATGCCGGCGAGCAGCTTGATGGCCTCGTTGGCCTGGATGGAGCCGATGGACGCGCAGAGCACGCCCAGGACGCCGCCCTCGGCGCAGGAGGGGACCATGCCGGGGGGCGGGGGCTCCGGGTAGAGGCAGCGGTAGCAGGGACCGTGCTCGGACCAGAAGACGGAGGCCTGGCCGTCGAAGCGGTAGATGGAACCCCACACGTACGGCTTGTTCAGCAGCACGCAGGCGTCGTTGACCAGGTAGCGGGTCGCGAAATTGTCCGTGCCGTCGACGATCAGGTCGTACTGGCTGAACAGGTCCATCACGTTGTCGGCCTCGAGCCGCTCCTCGTGCAGAACCACGTTCACGTAGGGGTTGATCCCCTTGATCGTGTCACGCGCGGACTCGGCCTTGGGGCGGCCGATGTCCGACTGGCTGTGGATGATCTGGCGCTGCAGGTTCGACTCGTCGACCTCGTCGAACTCCACGATGCCGAGCGTGCCGACGCCCGCCGCGGCCATGTACATGAGACCCGGCGAACCCAGGCCGCCGGCGCCCACAAAGAGCACCTTGGCGTTCTTCAGCCGCTTCTGCCCGTCCATGCCCACATCGGGGATGATCAGGTGGCGGGAGTACCTGCGGACCTCGTCTACGGTGAGCTCGGGGGCCGGCTCGACCAGGGGTGGCAGCGACACGGGGACTCCGTTGGTCGGTCAATCACTACGGTTGTTCTCGCGACAACACTGCCACGCCCTTTTTCATTCCGAGACACCCGTTCCGACACGCGAGACGATGTCGTCCCAGTAGCCGGGCAGCGGCCCCCAGGGATCGGCCGGGCCGGCGTGGCCGGAGACGCGGTCGGAGTGGTCGGTGAAGTAGATGGTGGCGGCGCCCTGCCAGCGGGCGACGCGCAGGGCCTCCTCCAGGTGCGGCCGGGGCACGCCGTGCACGAAGTGGCAGAACCGCTCGGGCGGATGGTCCGCGGTCCACTCCGCGACCTGCGACCAGCGGTAGTCGCTCCAGGGGCCGGAGTAGGTGACCAGCTGGTCGGCGTGCTCGGCGTAGCCGGGGTGCGGATGCGTGCCGTGGCCGAGGACGACGTGGGCGCCCTCGCGGATGACCCGGAGGGTGGCGACGGTGCGCCGTACCTCGGGGAGCGCCGCGCGGTCGGCGGGGCAGCGGTCGAGGAGGAAGCCGTCGACCTGGTACCAGTCGAGGAAGCGGTGGGCGTCCGAGATGATCTCCCCGAAGCTCCGCAGCCCGTAGGCGGCGTCGACGTGCCCGAGGACGCGCACGCCGGCGTTGCGCAGGCGGCCCGCCGCCTGCAGGCAGTGCGGGTCCGGCTGGACCCCGGGGCCGTCGGCCACGTCGAGCACCACCCAGTGCAGGGGGGTTCCGGCGCGGTGGAGCCGGTTCCACTCGTCGGCGGCGAGGAGGGGGTGCGCGACCCCCGGGACACCGAGGCCGGTGCGGACGTCGGTGGTCGCGGTGCCCGGTCTGGAGCTGGTCAGATACGGCATGCCGCCTCCATCCAGATGTCCGCCAGCGACTCCTCGAGGTTGATCCGGGGCCGCCAGCCGAGCCGGTCGCGCGCGGTGCGCACGTCGGCCTGCTGCCAGGTTCCGCAGCCGTCGGGGTACGGGAACGCGGCGGGTGAGGTGGCCGTGTGGTGCTCGGATTCGCCGCGAGGGTGCCCGATGGTCGCCCGCAGATGGGAGGCGTGGGCGGTGTGCGTGGCGTGGACGGCCCCGACGTGGGGGCCGGGGAGCCCGTCGAGCTCGTTGAGGGCGCCGCCGTAGCCGGCCACCCGGGCGAGGATCCCGGCGGCGTCCCGGAGGCGGACGGCGCGCCCGGAGCCGATGTTGATGACGCCCTGCGCGGCGGAGAGCGAGGCGGCGTGCACGGCGCGCGCCACGTCGCGGACGTCCACGAAGTCGCGCTGGGCACCGAGACCGCCGAGCTTGAGCTCCCCGTCGCCGGACTGCATGGCGCGGCGCATGGCCTCGGCGAGGCGGCCGAGGGGCGACCCGGCGGGGGTGCCGGGGCCGACGGGCGAGAACACCCGCAGCACCACGGCGTCCAGGCCGGAGCCGAGGACCAGTTCGGTGGCGGCGAGCTTGCTGACGCCGTACGGGCCGCCGGGGCGGGGGACGGCGTCCTCGGCCGTGGAGGAGCCCGGCTGGCTGGGCCCGTACTCGGAGCCGCAGCCGATCTGCACGAGCCGCGCCCCGCAGCCGCTGCGGCGCAGTGCCTCGCAGATGGTGGCGACGGCGACGGTGTTGTGGCGGGTGAGTTCGCGGGCGCCGCCGCGTGTGGCACCGGCGCAGTTGACGACCACACCGGGGTGGACGGCGTCGAGGAAGCGGGTGAGGGCGCCGGGGCTTCCGGTGGCGAGGTCGAAGCGGACGTCGGCGTCGTCACCGCGGCCGAGGGCGGTGAGCTGGACGGCGGGGTCGGCCAGCAGGCGGTCGGCGACGAAACGGCCGATGTAGCCGTTGGCTCCGATCAGCAGGACCCTCATCGGTCGGCTCCTTCGCGGCAGGCGGTGGCGGGTCGGCAGGTCATGCGGGGATCTCCTTCGGGTGGGGTCGGGCGCGCCTGCGGTGCGGCTGCCGGTGGGGCGGGGTGTACGGGACGGGCGGCCGGCCGGTGCTCCGGGGTCGCGTCGGGCCGCGCCGCCCCGCCACTGCGGGGGGTCATCGCGGCTGCTCCGCGTGCAGGTGCGCCGAGGCGCGGGTGAGGGTGCGGGAGGCGTGGACCAGCAGGACCAGGGCGCCCGCACCGCAGGCGAGGACGGGGACGGCGGCGGGACCCCTGGCGGTCACCAGGGTCTCCACCGGTGCGCCCAGCAGGGCGCAGCCGGGAAGGCGGGCAGCGAAGACCGTGGCGACGGCCAGCACCTGGGCGACGGCGGTGAGCATGAGGATCACGCGCGGCGCGTGGGTGAAGCCGTGCACGGTGAGCAGGCGGGCGACGAGGAGGAGGGCGCCCAGGGTGAGGATCGTCGCGGACACGGGGGCCGTGCCGAGGAACGGCGAGCACAGGGCGACGATCGCGGCCAGGGCACCGATGAACAGGGCGACCGTGCCCAGCAGGACCGGGCGGACGGAGGCGGCGAAGTCCTCCAGAGCGCGGCTCGTGGCGAGCTTGCGGCGGGCGACGGTGAGGAAGAGGTGGGTGGTCCAGGTCGCGGGGAGGCAGGCCAGGGTGAGGGCCAGTACCGGCGCGAGGGCCAGCGGCCAGTGGCCCTCGGTGGTGCCGTCGGGGAGACCGTCGGGGCCGCCGGTGACGGCGGTGCGCAGCAGGCCGTCGCCCAGCACGGCGTACCCGACGAGCCAGCAGGTCCAGGAGCCGGTGGCCGCCCGGGGGACGATGTCCGCGGGGACGCTCAGCGGTCCCCGGCGCACCGCCGCGCGCAGGGCGAGGGTGACGGCGAGGACGCCGGCGGCCGCCGCGTAGAGACGGGTCTGGCCGTGGGTCCGGGACAGGCCGATCAGCGACGCCGCGCACAGGAGGCCGGGAAGCACGGGCAGGAGGAGGAGCGGGACTGTCCCCCGGGCGCTCCCCTCGCGGGACGGCGCGTCGGTCCCGGACGCTCCGTCAGACCCGGACGTCCCGGTCTCCGAGTCGCGCGGGACGCGGGCGTAGAGCTCCTCCGCCAGCGAGAAGACGTCGCGGTGGCGGAAGCGTGCGGCGGTCCGGTCGGTGATGCCGTGGGCCTCCAGGCCGGCCGCGATCTCCAGCGGGTCGACCGCGCGTTCGCACAGTTCGCGGTGGCGGTGCAGCAGCACCTTGACCGGGTCGGCCGCTCCGGGCGGGGTCCCGCGGTCGAGTGCGCTCAGGTCGGTCATCTGACGGTCTCCGTGGCGGGCACCGGCGTCTCCACGGCCCAGGTGGGGACGGCGCGGGGGGTGGGTTCGGTCCAGTGGCCGGTGACATGGGCCTCGGCGGGGGCGGCGAAGGGCTGGGGGTCGCCGGTGCCGTCGAGGACGGGCCGGCGTACCGGTGTCCGCGCGACGATCTCCAGGTAGAGGCCGTGGAACGCGGTGACGTTCTGCTCGACGGTGAACAGTTCGAGCGCCCGGGCGCGTGCGGCGGCGCCGAGCCGCGCGCGGCGCTCGGGGTCGCGCAGCAGCGAGACGCACGCCTCGGCGAGCGCCCGCGGATTGCGCGGCGGCACGACGAGACCGGTGCCGCCGATCACCTCGACGACCGCGCCGACGTCCGTGGAGACCGTCGCACGTCCGCAGAACATCGACTCGATCAGCCCCACCGGGAACCCCTCGACGACGCTGGAGAGCACGGTGACGGCGCCGCCCGCGCGAACGGCGGCGGCGGTCTCGGCGCCGGGGCCGCCGAGTTCCTCGAAGGACACCGGGTTCTGCCCGACGGCGTGCGGGCCGTCGGCCTCGTCCGGGAAGAGCTGCGCGGCCAGTGCCGTGCAGTGACCGAGGTAGGCGGCGCCCTCCGGACCCGAAGGGCGGCCGACTATCCGCAGCCGGCTCCTGGGCTCGGCCGTGCGGATCTCCGCGAAGGCGTGCAGCAGCGAGACCAGGTCCTTGGCGGGTTCCACCCGGCCGGTCCAGACGAGGGTGTGCGGGTCCGCCGTCCCTGGGTTCTCCCCCGCGTGCGCGAAGGGCGCGGGGTCCATGCCCGGGTGGACCGTGCGCAGTTTCGCGCGGTCGGCGCCGCAGCGCTCCTGCCAGCGCCGGGCGTGCGCGTTGCCGGGGGTGATCATCGCGGCCGTGCGATAGGTCTCGGCGGTCAGCCGGCCGTGGAAGGCGGCGAGCAGCGACCGGACCGCGGGCGAGGCGTCCGGGCGGGTGAGGTAGTGGGTGCGCAGGCGGACGCCGTACTCGGTGACCAGGAGGGGCACGCCGAAGAAGTGGTGGGCGAGCAGGCCCGGGAGTGCGGCGGTGCCGCCGGACGCGGCGTGGCAGAGGTCCACCGCGCCAAGGCCGTCCTCCTCGTACCAGTCGAGGGAGAGGGGGCGCAGGGCGCGCTCCAGGTGGGCGGCGACCGTCAGCAGATCCGGGACGCGGGCCTCGCGCGCGGTGCGCCGCGCGCCAGGCGCACGACAGGCGCGTTCCAGAGTGCGTACGGCCTGCTCGGAGCGGAGTGCGGCGACCAGTCCGCCCTCGTCGCGGGCCAGTTCGGCGAGTCCGTGGAGCGCGTTGGCGAAACGGTCCGCCTCGGCGGTGCCGGACTCTTTCGCGGTGCACAGGGCGGCGGCCAGTTCGCCGTAGTGCTCGGCGAAACGCCGGCGGGCGCGGCGGCCGTGGACCACCCCGTCGTCCTCGGCGGTCCACAGCGGCGCCGTGCGCACCCTGGTGACCTGCGGCGGCAGCTCCACCCAGCCCGCGTCCTCCTGGGCCTGACCGGTGCTGAACGCGTAGACGTCGAACTCGTGTCGGCCGAGCCCGCGCACCAGGCGTTCGCACCACACCCCGCCCTCACCGCCCACATACGGATAACCACCCTCCGTAAGCAGTCCGATGCGCACGTGTGCACCCCCGATCTCCCGTGTGGGGAGCCGCCGTTGGTTTGGCGGCTCGCAGCGGGACGAACGTATGCGGACGGGACGGTGGCGTGATGGACGGTTGTCCATCACGCCACCAAAAGGGGTGAACAGGCGTAACTTTCCCGCGCGGAGCGCGTTCGCCGTGCTGAGACCGGCTCACACCGGGCTCGCCCCGGTCTCACAACCGGCGCGCGGCCGGCTGACGTCCGTCGGCGGGGTGCGCCGGGCGGGACTCTAACCCTTGGGGTAGGGCCAGGCGTTGGGGCGGCAGCGGATTCCGTCGTGGTCGAGGAACTTGGTCTGCTGCTGCATCACCGGGGCCAGGTCGCCGTCCTTGTCGCAGGTGACGTGGTTGTGGCCCAGGCGGTGGCCGATCTCGTGGTTGATCAGCATCTGGCGGTAGGCGTACATCTTGTCGCCGTAGGTCTCCGCGCCCTGCGCCCAGCGGTACGCGTTGATCAGCACGCGTTCGGTGGCCGCGGAGTCGCAGGAGACGTTGTCCTCGGTGGTGTCCAGGCCCGACTTGGCGCACCAGTCGGCGGTCGTCTCGGGGCTGGCGAGAGTGATCACGAAGTCGGGGCTGCCGGAGTGGATCCGCTCGAAGGCGAGGGCGCCGTTGTGCGCCCAGCTCCGGTTGTCGTTGAGTGTCCGGTGCACGGCCTCGGCGAACAGGGCGCCGTCGAGATCGAGCCCCCGCTCCACGTCCACCCGGTACGTGATCTTCCGCCCCTTGCCGGGCGCCTTGTCGATGCCCTCTACGGCGTCGAACTTCCCCGTGCCCGCGCGGGTGGCGGCCAGGGGGAACTTGCGGTTCATCTGCTGCTCGTACGTCAGTGGCCGTGCCGTGGGCGCCCTGGGCGTCTCGCGGGCGTCCCCACGCGAGGCGGGGTCACGCGCGTCGCGCGCCTGCTCGGCGGAGGACTGCGCCTGTACGCCGGGGGCGTCGCGGTCGTCGGCGACCTGCCCGGCGACGACGACGGCCAGCACGGTGGTGACGGCGGCGGCCGCCATGCCGGTGAACGCGCGCCCCTTGCCGCCCTTGGTCTGCGCGGGGACGCCCGTCGGCGTCTCGTCCTCGGCGTCCGTGTCGGTGTCGCGGTCCGAGGGGATGCCGGGGTCGGGGGTGCTGTCCCACGCGGTGACGGCGTCGTACGGGTCGGCCTGGGTCCGGGCGGCGGGCCTGCGCGGGGTGAAGAGGTCGTCGGCCCGGTCGTCGAACGCCTCGACGTAGTCCTGGCGCGGTCCGTCGGCGGGCGCCCGGCGCTGGCGCGGGAGGGGCACGCCCTGCCGGGCGTCAGGCGCGCCGTGGCCCGCCCCGGTCGCGGTGCGCCCGTGCGGGTCTCCCCAGCCGCCGCCGGGCTCCTGCTGCTCGGGGTGACCGCCTCTTACCTGCGGAGTCCCGTGCGCGGGAGTCCCGTCCGCGTACCGCGGGACACCGTGAGTCTGCGTCCCGTCGCCGTAGCGCGGGACACCCTGGGGCGGGGTCCCGTCCCCGAACCGGGGAACGCCCCGCGCGGGAGTCCCGTCCGCGTACCGCGGCACACCCCGCGGCGGCGTGCCCTCCCCGAAACGGGGAACACCGCGCGCCGGGGTCCCGTCCGGCTGCCATCCGTCCGGCAGGCGCGGCACACCAGGTGCCGGCCTCCCGTGGCCCGGTGCCCCGTACCCGTATCCGTACGTCGCAGCGCCCGGAGTGCCCGGAGTGCCGGGCGGGCTCGGTGTGCCGTGCGCCGGAGTGGCGGACGGGCCGTCCGGGTAGGGCGCCCCATGGCCTTGGCCGGCACCGGACGGCGCTCGCCGCGGCTGCTGCTGCGCCGGCACCACCCCGTCGCGCTCGTCGTGACGCGTCTCACGGGCGTCACGGCCGCTGCGGCCGGCAGTGGTGGTGTCGGCGGTGTCGCCCTTCGGGGCGGGCCCGCGGCGGCTGTGGCGTCCCACGTCGCGCCTCAGCCCCTCGTGATCTCGGCGGTGGTCGGGCCGCCGGTGTCGGCGGACGGACCCGGAGCGCCCTGTGCGTCCGGCTGCACAGTATCCCCCTCGCCCGCGGAACCCGTTGCATCCCTCAGGAGTTCACGGAACGACAACGCCACGGTGTCCGGATACTCCATCATCGCCACGTGTCCCGCGTCCGGGAGTGTCACCAGCCGGGAGTCGCGGAAGGCGCGCGCGGACCGCTGGGCCATGCGGAAGCCGACGAGCTGGTCCCGGCCGCCGTAGACCAGCAGGGTCGGCGCGAGCACCCGCTCGGCCTGCCGCCAGAGTCCCTGCTGGCCACCCAGCGTGTAGGCGCTGACGAGCCCCCGCGCGGAGCGCGCCATCGCGTCCCAGAAGTACGGCAGCCGCAGCCGCCGCTCCATCTCCTCCACCGCGTGCCGGAACCCTTCCGGGGTCACCCGCCCGGGATCGCCGTAACAGAGCTGCAGGACGCCGCGGACCCGCTGCTCGGCCGTCCACTCCCGGGTGATCCGGGTGAACAGCGGTGCGACTCCGGGTACGGCCAGCAGCCCCGTGGGGACGGCGGTGCGCTGCACGCGCAGTTCCGGCAGCGCCGGTGAGACCAGGGTGAGGGTGCGGACGAGGTCGGGGCGCACGGCGGCGACCCGGGTCACGACCGCGCCGCCGAGCGAGTTGCCGAAGAGGTGCACCGGTCCGCGGCCGGATGCCTCCAGACAGCGGATCACCGCGCGGGCGTGCGCGGTGATCGAGTAGTCGCCGTCGTCCGGCGGCGGGGAGTCGCCGAATCCCGGCAGGTCCACGGCCTCGCTGTCGACGACGTCGTCCAGCAGGGCCATCAGGGCCGACCAGTTCAGCGAGGAGCCGCCGAGTCCGTGGACGAAGAAGGCGGGCGGGAGGCCTTCGTGGGCCGGCGGCCGGGATCTGACCGTCAGCGTCACGCCGGGCAGCCGCACCGACCTGAGCTGCTCTCCCTCCGCCACCCTGACCGCCGCCGGCTCGGGCAGCACGCTGGTGGGCGGCACGGAGGGCAGCTCGGACGCAGACATGCGGCAATGTTACGAGACGATCACGTCTTGGCTCACGTGTTCGGCATCACAGGATTGCCGAACATCCCGCGCGCCGCCCTCGCGCCCCTCTCACACCGGGTGCGCACCCGGTCGCACCCCGGCCGCCGATCGCATGGCGTCCGGATCGGGTGTCTCCTAGGCTCGTGAAGAGGGCACCCGTACGTGGCCCCTGCATGCGTCAGGGACGTGACCAGGAAGGGAGCCCAGTGATGGCCGTAGACCCCACCGACCCCGAGACGTTCGAGGAGGACGAGGACGTGCAGGAAGGCCTGGAGTACGACGTCGAGGCGCCCGAGGTCGACGCGGCCGAACAGCAGGCGGAGGTGTCGCCCGACCGCGACGACCCGCTGACCGAGGTCGACCCGGACCGGGCGAGCGAGGGGGACCTGGTGGAACAGGCCCGCGTCGTCTCCCTCGACGAGGACGACTACCGGTGAGGAGCGCGCAGGCCGGGGCGCGGGCCGGGACACCAGCCGCCCGGAAGGGGACAGTTCTTGCCCGCTCTGACAGCTTTTGAAACCGTCCGTACCGCTTCTTCCGCTGTCCGGTCCGTGAAATTCTGCACGTGCACCGCGCACATCAGGATTACCGAAAAGTACGATGGCGGCGCGGCTGACCCCGCATGTGGACGACAATGGGAGGCGGCGTGACAGCCATCGAGCAGACGGACGCGGTACGCCCGAGGGGTACACGCCTTCCGCGCCGTGCCCGACGGAACCAGTTGCTGGGCGCCGCCCAGGAGGTCTTCGTCGCGCAGGGTTACCACGCTGCCGCCATGGACGACATCGCCGAGCGCGCGGGTGTCAGCAAGCCGGTGCTGTACCAGCACTTCCCCGGCAAGCTCGACCTGTACCTGGCGCTGCTGGACCAGCACTGCGAGGCGCTGATCCAGTCGGTGCGGCACGCGCTGGCGTCGACGTCGGACAACAAGCAGCGGGTCCGGGCGACCATGGACGCGTACTTCGCGTACGTCGAGGACGACGGCGGAGCCTTCCGCCTGGTCTTCGAGTCGGACCTGACGAACGAGCCGGCCGTGCGCGAGCGCGTCGACAAGGTCACCAACGAGTGTGCGGAGGCCATCTGTGACGTCATCGCGGAGGACACCGGGCTGTCGCGTGCGGAGTCGATGCTCCTCGCGTCGGGGCTCGGCGGTCTCGCCCAGGTGGTGGCGCGGTCCTGGCTGCACAGCGACCGCAGCGTGCCCCGCGACCAGGCGGTGCAGCTGCTGGCCTCGCTGGCGTGGCGGGGCATCGCGGGCTTCCCGCTTCACGGCAACGAGCACCACTGACCGCAGGGGTGCGGCGGGCGTTTGTTCCCGTCGGCTGTTCGCTGTTGGCGTGGCCGGGCGAAGCGTGCAGGTCCCCTCACCGGGCTAATGTGTGCTGGTACGGCGCGGAAGGCCGCGCACTTCACTGACCGTCGGAGGGACATAGCCGTGGAGGTCAAGATCGGCGTGCAGCACGCGCCCCGCGAGATCGTTCTGGAGAGCGGTCAGAGCGCGGAGGAGGTCGAGCGCGTGGTGGCCGAGGCGCTGGCCGGGAAGTCGCAGCTGCTGAGCCTCGTGGACGAGCACGGCCGCAAGATCCTGGTCCCGGCCGACCGTCTCGCCTACGTGGAGATCGGCGAGCCGGCCCCGCGCAAGGTGGGCTTCGGCGCGCTGTAGCACGCGGAGCAGTTCGGCATACGGGAAGGCCCGGCGGTTTCCACCGCCGGGCCTTCCCGTGTCCCGGTCCCCCCTTGGCCGCGCGCCCATGGCCTGTCGGGGACCCTCCCGGGCGTGTCGCGCGGGGCCGCTGACGCGGACCACTCGGACGGAGTACGGCAGACCCCCTGGGGAGGATTGCATTCCGCAGGTCAGGGGTAAGACGGGCTACGACCTGAACGAGCAGGCCGGCCATGTGGGAGGGACCCCGACATGCTTCTGGAAGCGCTCAGCTCCGCGATCCTCGGCCTGGCCCTGGCCGTGGGGGCGTACCGCCGCCTGTCGCATCGGCTTCCGGCCCCCGTGCTGGTGCTGTCGACCGGTGTCGCCGGGGCCCTGTTCGGCGCTTTCGTCATGAACACCGCGCTGGACGCGGGCGGCCTGCTGACGATGCTGCTGGGCGCCGCGATCGTCTCGGTCGCCTCGCTGTCGCTGCTGCTGCGCCCGGGCCGGCTGCGCCGCTCGGCGACCGCCTGACCGGTCGCCGGCGGCGGCGTCCACGGACGCCTGACCCGCCGGTCCGCGGCATCGAGGGATGCGGTCAGGCGGCCAGGCCCAGCGCCGCCATGCGCTTGGTGTGCGCCTCGGTGATCCGGGAGAACATCCGGCCGACCTCGGCCAGGTCGAACCCGTCCGCGACCCCGCCCACGAGCATCGTCGACAGCGCGTCGCGGTCGGCGACCACCCGCTGGGACTGGGACAACGCCTCGCCCATCAGCCGGCGGGCCCACAGCGCGAGCCGCCCGCCCACACGCGGGTCCGCCTCGATCGCCGCGCGCACCTTCTCCACGGCGAAGCCGCCGTGCCCCGTGTCGTCCAGCACGGCCAGCACCAGCGCGCGGGTGTCGGAGTCGAGACGCGCCGCGACCTCGCGGTAGAAGTCGCTGGCGATGGAGTCGCCGACGTAGGCCTTGACGAGACCCTCCAGCCAGTCGGAGGGCGCCGTCTGCTTGTGGAAGCCGTCGTACGCGGCGACGAACGGCTCCATGGCGCGCGTCGGCTCCTCGCCGATCTCGGCCAGCCGGTCCCGCAGTCGCTCGAAGTGGTGGAACTCGGCCGAGGCCATCTTCGCCAGCTCCGCCTTGTCCCCCATGGTGGGCGCCAGCTTGGCGTCCTCCGCGAGCCGCTCGAACGCCGCCAGCTCCCCGTACGCGAGCGCGCCGAGCAGGTCCACGACAGCGGCACGGTACTGGGGGTCGGCGGAGGCGGCCGCCCAGTCCATGGCGGCGACGCCGGTCCGTGCGGCGGGGGTCTCGGGGGTTTCCGCGGCGGTGTCAGGGCTGTCAGAGCTCGTCATGCAGCGCACAATAGCCCGCTCGGCCTGCGCCGGAGGGCCGTGGTCGATCGGTGTGACGACGACTACGTGACCAAATCGGCCATGGCGTGTGCGGGAATCCGGGGTATGGTGGTATTGCGGCTGCTGAGCACTCCGGCGTATTAGGACGTGCTCGACGGGCCGCATGTATGAGGATGCCCGGTCGGTGGCCCGATCGGCTCCGACCCGACAGCCCTCCGAAGTCGTACGGCACATCGCGTACGCAATCCGGAGGGACACCTCAGCGGTACGAGCGCTCGAGCGTCGGCAGTGGTCCCGTGTCCTACGGCCTTCACCGTATGGCAGCCGTCGTCCCCGGCACGGTCCCTACACGACCCCCGCGCTCGCCTCGCACCGCGCACACAGAAGAGGCAGCACCCTGACTACGACGTTCCGAGAGCTCGGGATCCTCCCCGAGACAGCCGAAGCCCTTGAAGCCGTCGGCATCACCACCCCCTTCCCCATCCAGGAGATGACGCTCCCCGTGGCCCTGTCGGGCACGGACGTCATCGGTCAGGCCAAGACCGGCACCGGCAAGACGCTCGGTTTCGGCCTTCCGCTCCTCGAGCGGGTCACCGTCCCCGCGGACGTGGAGGCGGGCCGCGCGAAGCCCGAGGACCTCACCGACACGCCGCAGGCGCTGGTGGTCGTCCCCACGCGCGAGCTGTGCACGCAGGTCACCAACGACCTGCTGACCGCCGGCAAGGTGCGCAACGTGCGCGTCACCGCGATCTACGGCGGCCGGGCCTACGAGCCCCAGGTCGAGGCGCTGAAGAAGGGCGTCGACGTGATCGTCGGCACCCCGGGCCGCCTGCTCGACCTCGCCGGGCAGAAGAAGCTCAACCTGTCGGACGTCAAGGCCCTCGTCCTCGACGAGGCCGACGAGATGCTCGACCTGGGCTTCCTGCCCGACGTCGAGAAGATCATCAAGCTGCTTCCGGTGAAGCGCCAGACGATGCTGTTCTCGGCCACCATGCCGGGCGCGGTCATCGGTCTCGCCCGCCGCTACATGTCGCAGCCCACGCACATCCGCGCCACGGCGCCGGACGACGAGGGCGCCACGGTCGCGAACACCAAGCAGTTCATCTACCGCGCGCACAACATGGACAAGCCCGAGCTGGTCGCGCGGATACTGCAGGCCGACGGCCGCGGTCTGGTCATGGTCTTCTGCCGCACCAAGCGCACCGCGGCCGACCTCGCCGACCAGCTGAAGCAGCGCGGCTTCGCCTCCGGCGCGGTCCACGGCGACCTCGGCCAGGGCGCCCGTGAGCAGGCGCTGCGCGCCTTCCGCAACGGCAAGGTGGACGTGCTCGTCTGCACCGACGTCGCCGCGCGCGGCATCGACGTCGAGGGCGTCACGCACGTCATCAACTACCAGTCGCCGGAAGAGGAGAAGACGTACCTGCACCGCATCGGCCGCACCGGCCGCGCGGGCGCCAAGGGCACGGCGATCACCCTGGTCGACTGGGACGACATCCCCCGCTGGCAGCTGATCAACAAGGCGCTGGACCTGGGCTTCAGCGACCCGCCGGAGACGTACTCCACCTCTCCGCACCTGTTCACGGACCTGGGCATCCCCGAGGGCACCAAGGGCGTCCTCCCGCGCTCGGAGCGCACCCGGGCCGGACTGGACGCGGAGGAGCTCGAGGACCTTGGCGAGCCGGGCGGCCGCGCGCCGCGCGGACGGGGTGGCCGGGACGGGCGTGACAGCCGTGACGGCCGTGACGGGCGTGACGGGCGTCGCGGTCCCCGCTCCGAGGAGCAGGAGGCGTCGACGCGTACGCCGCGCCGCCGTCGCCGCACCCGGAGCGGTACCCCGCTGGACGAGGCGGGCCGGCAGTCCGCCGCTCCGGCCGCCGAGGTCGCCGGGGAGGCGGAGGCCGGCGAGGCCACCGCACGTACCCCGCGCCGCCGTCGCCGTACGCGCGGCGGGGCCACGGCCGCTCCGGCGGTCGCCGTGGAGCAGGAGGCGGCGGAGTCCGCCGTCGACACGGCCGAGGGCCCGTCGGTGGAGGTTTCCGACGCTTCCGAGAAGCCGCGTCGTCGTCGCACCCGCAGGGGTGCGGGGTCCGCCGCGCAGGACGCCACGGCCGTCGAGGCGCCGGTGACCGAGCGGGCGCCGGCCGCCGTCGAGGAGCCGTCGGTCCAGGAGTCCGCTCCCGAGGCCGCGGAGCCCCGTCGCCGCCGTACCCGTAAGACGGCCGACGCCGCCGAGACCGCGGTCGACACGGCCGAGGGCGCCGTCGACACCGAGCCTGTCGCGCCGCGTCGCCGCACCCGTAAGGCCGCGGCGAAGGCCGAGGACGTGGTCGAGACGGCCGAGGGCACCACCGAGGTGGCCGCCGAGGCTGCCGAGGCCAAGCCGCGCCGTACCCGCAAGAAGGCCGTCGCCGCCGAGGCCGACGTCGCGACCGAGGCCGAGGCCCCCGAGGCCGCGCCGAAGCGCACGCGGAAGACCGCCGCCAAGAAGGCCGAGGCGGCTGTCGACACCGCCGAGGGCACCGAGGCCAAGCCGCGCCGCAGGACCCGTAAGGCCGCCGAGGCGGAGCCCGTGGAGATCCCGGCGCAGACCGGGGCGGAGGCCGAGGAGAAGCCGCGGCGTACGCGGAAGACCGCGGCCAAGAAGGCTGCGGTCGCCGCCGACCCGGCCGAGGCCGCCGAGGCCAAGCCGCGCCGCACGCGCAAGACGGTCCCGGCGCAGACCGGCCCCGAGGCGGAGGCAGCCGAGGCCGCCCCCGCGCCGCGCCGCCGCACCCGCAAGGCCGCGACGGTCGCCCCGGAGGCGGAGTCCGCGGAGGGCTGATGCCACACCGACGCCGCCGGCCCGGTTCCCCCACGTGGGGCCGGGCCGTCGGCGTGTCCGCACCCGCTACCCTCGCCCCGTGACCAGCGCCTTCTCCCCCGCCCCGCCCCCCGGCGACCAGCCTCGCCGACTCCGCACCGCACGGGGCGAGTTCGCCGTCCTGGACCGACCGCCGACCGGTGAAGTCCCGCTGCGGGGAACCGTGTTGCTGCTGCCCGGCTACACCGGCAGCAAGGAGGACTTCACGCCTGTACTCGCACCGCTCGCCGCCCGCGGATATCGCGCCGTCGCCGTGGACGGGCGCGGCCAGCACGCGTCGGACGGACCCGCCGACGACGAAGCCGCTTACGCACAGGACGAGTTGGCGAAGGACGTGCTGGCGCAGGCGCGTGAGTTCGACGCGCCCCTCCACCTCGTCGGCCATTCGCTCGGCGGCCAGATCGCGCGTGCGGCCGTGCTCCTCGACCACTCCCCCTTCCGCTCGCTGACGCTGGTCTGCTCGGGGCCCGCCCGTATCTCGCACTCTCAGGAACAGCGGGTGAGGTTGCTGCGGGACGCGCTCGCCGTGATGTCGATGGAGGAGTGCTGGGAGGCCATCCTGGCCATGGGCCCGCCGGAGGAGGTGGGCGGACCGGCGCGCGGCATCGGCGGACCGGAGCAGTTGCGGAGGCGCTGGCTGAGCACGAAACGGGCGCAACTCCTCGCCGCCGGACGCCAGTTGTGCGCCGAGCCGGACCGGGTCACCGAACTGGCCGCCGTACCGCTGCCGATGCACGTCCTCTCCGGCTCGTCCGACGACACCTGGCCGGTGCCGGATCTCGACCACATGGCCCGGCGCCTGAGGGCCCACCGCACGGTCGTCGACGGCGCCGGCCACACGCCCATGGTCGACCGCCCCGCCCCGACGGCGCGGGCTCTCGCCGGCTTCTTCGACACCACGGAGTGTCAGCCGTCCCTCAAATGATCCTCAGGGATCACCTCAGGTCCGGTTCTGCCCGTACCGCCGCACCTAAGGTTCGTGGCACGTGATCGCCTCGGGGCGGTCCACCATGAATGGGGGCTCGATGACCCATGCCCGGAGTGCCTGTGTCCTGATCCTGGTGGCCATGGTCGGCTGCACGTCCACCAACGGCGGCGACGAGAAACCAGATCTTCCGACGCCGGCCGCCGCGGGCAGCCCGGCCGCGCGGCAGCCGGCACCGGTCACCCCGCCTCCGCTCGACGCCGGAGACGGCGAGAGCACGGCGGGGCGGTACGGTCCCGCCCACGGCAGCGCCGGCTTCTTCTACCCGGCCGGTACCCGGGGCATGGCCCTCACGGTCGCCGTCAGTTGCCGGGGCAGGGGCGGTGTGGAGGTGCGTCTGCCCGTGCCGCACGCCCACTTCCGGCTCGCGTGCGCCTCCGGCGAACCCGCCGTGACGTACCACCAGCTCGCCCTGCCCGCCGCGCACCGGGCCGGGAGCGTGCGCGTGACGGCGCCGTCCGGCGTCACCTGGGCGGTCACCGTCGGCCGGAGCGACCCCGCCGGGGAGGATCGGGCCACGGCGACCGGCTGACCGGCGCCCCTCGAAGCGCGCGAACCTCACCACGAGGCGCGCACGGACCCTCATCACGAGACGCGCGCGAACCCTCACCACGAGACGCGCGCGAACCCTCACCACGAGGCGCAGCGAACCTTGGCACCGGGTGGGCCGAATGTCGGCGTCTAGTACTGCGCCTGCAGGTGGTCCCAGAAGCCGTCGCGGAGGGAGCGGCGGAGGTCCGCCTGGCCGCGGAGGGAGTACTGGAGGAGGCCCTCCGCCTCGACCAGCAGGTCCTGGTCGACCGAGCCGGGCAGGTAGGGGTGGCCGGGGAGGAGTTCCATCATGGTGTCCCGGCCGCGGGAGACCAGCCACTTCGCGGCGATCTGCGCGCCGACGAAGCGGACGTCCTCCCGGGTGGGCCGGCCGGCCGCCGGCTCGTAGGCGGACGCCGTGCGCCGGGAGACGTACGGCTTGAAGAAGTCGAGGTCGAGGGTGCGCTGGCTGTCGACCTCCCAGAGCAGCGGCTCGGCCTGGTTGCGGCCCTCGGGCGCCTCGATGCCCCACAGGTGGACGCGGGCGCCGTATCCCTGGGCGGCCTCGACGGCGGAGACCAAGTCCTCGTCGCCGCCGAGCAGGGCCGCGTCGCTGATGGCGCGGTGCCGGGCCAGCGACTCCAGATCCGAGCGGATCAGGGAGTCGACGCCCTTCTGCTGGTTGTTGGCGTTGAGGTTGCCGAGGCGGACCTTGACGTCGGGCAGCTCGGCGATGGTCTGCTGCTCGGCGGTGTGGATGCGGCGCCGGGCGCCGTCGTACCAGTAGACGCGCAGCAGCCTGCTGTCGGCGAAGACGGTGCGGGCGCGGTCGATGAGCGCGTCGATGAGCCCTTCGGCGTCGAGGTCGAAGGCGCGGCGGTCCTCCGTCCCGGCGACGAGCCGCCCGGCAGCCGCGTAGAGGTAGCCGGCGTCCACGAAGATCGCGTGGGTCGAGGGCGTCTTGGCCACCTCGGCGAGCATGCGCTGGAGCAGCTCGTTCGTGCGGTCGATACGGGCGTGCAGTGCCGCGAGGTCGTCGTTCATCACCTCACATTGTCCCGCTGGTCACGCTACGAACACAACCGGTCCCGGTCGGTCTCCCTCGAAACACTTACTGGTCAGTATTTAGTCGATCGAAAAATTTCCTTAGCGTAGGGAATGTTTGCACCACACAGCTCGTTGCACCAGTCACGGAACACGGGCCCGTCCGGTCCCGTGTGCCTCCACCCAGTAGTTCTCCTTCAGGAGGATGACCAGACGAAGGGAGAAGCCCTTGCGCTTCGAAATCATGCGACTCGACGACGTCGACGGCACCACCGTGGACTCGACCGTTGTGGACGCCGCCTCCGTCAACCGCATCGTTCAGCAGGCCGCCGCTGTAGGGCAGCGTCTGTGGATCCGCCCGGCCGACACCCCGGCCTCGTAACTCCCGTACCGCGGTCCCGCGGCGGCACGCGCCGCGTCCCGGTGCACTGTACGCATGCATGAGGAGCCCCCGTACCACCTTGGGTACGGGGGCTCCGGTGTGTCCGGCGGTCCTCGTCAGGCGCCCTGGATCACCTGGGTCACGCCGTTGATGATCTGCTGCACGGCGATGGCGGAGAGCATCATGCCCGCCAGCCGCGTCACCAGGACGACCCCGCCGTCCTTGATGACCCGGATGATCAGCAGCGAGTACCGCATCACCAGCCACAGGACGACGTGGATGGCGAGGATCGCCGCCCACACCGACACCTGCCCCGTGACGCTGTCGGCCTTCTGCACGGCGAGGATGACCGACACGATCGCGCCCGGCCCGGCCAGCAGCGGCATGCCCAGCGGTACCAGCGCGACGTTGACGTCCTTGGTCTGCTGGGGCTCGTCGGTCTTGCCGGTGAGCAGGTCGAGCGCGATCAGCAGGAGCAGCAGACCGCCGGCGATCATCAGCGCCGGGACGGAGACGTGCAGGTAGTCGAGGATCTGATGGCCGAGCAGCCCGAAGACGGTGATCACACCGCCCGCCACACAGACGGCCTGGAAGGCCATGCGCCGCTGGACCTTGGCCGGGCGGCCCGCGGTCAGCGCGAGGAAGATCGGGGTGATCCCGGGGGGATCCATGATGACAAAAAGGGTCAGGAAGAGAGAGCCGAAGACGGCGACGTCGAACATGACTGCCTTGCGCGAGTACGAAAAGGGTGAGCGAAGAAGGGTGAGGCGCGGGTACGGGGCTCAGGCCCCGCCGGTCCCCGGCACCGGGAACGCCCCGGTCGCCCGCCGGGTGATCTCGCCGTAGACCTCGGGGTCCGTGGTGAACTCGCCGAGGACGCAGGTCTTCCGGCTGCCGTGGTAGTCGCTCGACCCGGTCGTCAGCAGGCCCACCTCGCCCGCCAGGCCGCGCAGTCGCGCCCGCGTCGCGGGGTCGTGGTCCATGTGGTCGACCTCGATGCCGTCGAGCCCCGTCTCGGCCAGCGACGCGATCGCGGACTCCGGCACGGTCCGGCCCCGCTTGCTCGCGGCCGGGTGCGCGAGGACGGCGACCCCGCCGGCGTTCTTGACCAGCCGCAGGGCCGCGAAGGGGTCGGTCTCGTGCTTCGGCATGTACGCCCGGCCGCCGTCGGCCAGCCATTCCGGGGTGAAGGCGTCGCTCACACTCGCCACGACGCCCAGTTCGACGAGCGCGCTCGCCACGTGCGGGCGCCCCACCGAGCCGTCGCCGGCGATCCGCGCGACCTGCTCCCAGGTGACCGGGACGCCCAGCTCGTTCAGCTTGGTGATCATGCCCTTGGCCCGCGGCACCCGGTCGTCCCGGACCAGCTCACGCTCCGCGAGCAGCGCGGGCTCCTCGGGGTCGAACAGGTAGGCCAGCATGTGCATGCTGATGCCGTCGAGCCGGCAGGAGAGTTCGGCGCCGGTGACCAGGGTGATGCCGGGCGGCAGCGCCGCGAGGGCCTCGGCGTGGCCGCGCGTGGTGTCGTGGTCGGTCAGGGCGACGACGTCGAGACCGGCGGACGCGGCCTTGCGGACCAGTTCGGCCGGGGTGTCCGTGCCGTCGGACGCGGTGGAGTGGGTGTGCAGGTCGATGCGCACGACGCGTTACTCCAAGCGTGACGGACGGATGAGGACGCTCCAGGATAACCGGATTTCCGGCCGCTCCTGTCACACCCGCACCCGGCATGCGCCCCCTACAACCCGAGGCGGGCGGACTACGCCTCCAGCAGCCGCGGCGACAGGGCGCCGCAGGGCACCAGCTCCACCTCGGCACCGGCGTCCCGCAGGTCGGCGAGCACCAGCTCGTCGTACATCAGCAGGCCCGACTTCTCGGGCCACACCACGGCCCACAGCCACAGGCCGAGCGCCTCGCCCGCGAACACGGCCCGGTCGTCCGGCGTGCCGGACACGTGCCAGAGGGGGGTCGGCCGGCCGACGGCGAGCACCTTGGCCTGGGGCGGCTTCTCGACGTCCATGGAGGGTCCGGGGTCGGGGCCGTCGATGCCCGCGTACCGCGCGCCCAGGCCGACGCCGAGTTCCTCGGCGACCAGGATCATCTCACCCATCCCGCCGAGCGGTCCGGGGCCGGTGCAGGCGACGGCCGTCGCACGGCCCCCGCTGCGGTCGTCGCCCGCGGAGGCCACCCCGGTGAAGAGCCAGCCCACCGGCAGCGGCCACGGCATCCACACCGGCACCTTGGTGCGGTGCACGACGACTTCGAGGGCTTCGACACTCGGCGGTATCACGGGCTGCAGCGGGTGCACGGTGCCGTGCACGTCGCACTGCCAGGCATCCGAGAAGAGGCCGGGAGCCCTGACCCGGCCACCGCACTTCGGGCAACTGGGTTCGCCCCTCATAGAGCCCCACGGTCCTAGCTCCGCCGCGCCACGTCAAGGACGATCACCCGTCCGGAGGGAACCGCAGGCCACGGACGAAATAGATGTAGTTTGCATTAATTAGCTTGGCTAAGCTACTGTGTGCATACGCCAACCATTAGTCGCCGATCCTCCGGCACCCCTCCACATCCCGGGATTGGAGCACCCATGGACCCCATCGACACGGGATCGGGCAGCATTCTCAGGCAGCCGAAAGCCGTGTGGGCGACCGCCGGTGCGTCCGTCGTCGCCTTCATGGGCATCGGGCTCGTCGACCCGATCCTGCCGTCCATCGCCGAGGGCCTCGACGCCACCGCCGGCCAGGTCTCCCTGCTGTTCACGTCGTACTTCCTGATCACCGCGCTGGCGATGCTGGTGACCGGCTTCGTCTCCAGCCGCATCGGCGGGCGCAAGACGCTGCTGCTGGGCCTGGCCCTGGTCGTGGTGTTCGCCGGGCTCTCCGGTACCTCGGGATCGGTCGGCGAGCTGGTCGGCTTCCGGGCCGGCTGGGGACTGGGCAACGCCCTGTTCGTCTCCACCGCCCTCGCGGTGATCGTCGGCGCGGCGGCCGGCGGCAGTTCGGCGGCCATCCTGCTCTACGAGTCGGCCCTCGGCCTCGGCATGGCCTGCGGCCCGCTGCTGGGCGCGGTGCTCGGCGACGCGAGCTGGCGCTACCCGTTCTTCGGCACGGCCTTCCTGATGGCCGTCGGCTTCGTGTGCATCTCGGTGTTCCTCAAGGAGCAGCCCCGTCCGGCCCGCAAGACCTCCCTGCTGGACCCGATCAAGGCGCTCGGGCACGGCGGGCTGGCCTCCGCGGCGGTCTCGGCGTTCTTCTACAACTACACGTTCTTCACCGTGCTGGCCTTCACGCCGTTCGTGCTGAACATGACCCCCTACCGCTCCGGCGCGGTGTTCTTCGCCTGGGGCGTGCTGCTCGCCGTCTTCTCGGTGATCGTCGCGCCGCGGCTGCAGAAGCGCTTCGGTTCGCTGCGGGTGCTGGGCGGCTCGCTGGTGCTGCTCGCGGTGGACGTGCTGGTGCTCGGCTACGGCGACCACACCACGGCCGTCGTCTGCACCGTGCTGTCGGGCGCCCTCATCGGCGTGAACAACACGGTGTACACGGAGCTGGCGCTCGGCGTGTCGGAGGCGCCGCGGCCGGTGGCGAGCGCCGGGTACAACTTCGTGCGCTGGTTCGCGGCCGCCGCCGCGCCGTTCTTCGCGCCGAAGCTCGAGGAGTGGACCGACGCCCGGATGCCGTTCGTGGTCGCGGCCGTGACGGCGGTGCTGGGCGCCCTGGTGGTGCTGGTGCGGCGCCGGGCACTCACCGCGGAGGCCGAGGAGCAGCAGCCCCGGCACGCCACCGAGGACGGGGTCGGCGTCTTCGCCAACTGAGCGACGCGCCAACGGCGTTGGTGAGCTTGCTCACTCCGGTGGCCCCACTTCGGGGCCCCACTCCGGGCCGGCTCCGGCGCTCAGTCCAGCGGCACGGACTTCCGGGACGGGTCCCTGAGGTCCGTGCCCTGGTTCAGCCAGCGCTCCTGGAGGGCCTGGGCGCCGTGCACCCGCTTCCAGGCGGCCTCGTTGGGCGTCATCGGCAGCAGCGGCAGGAACCGTACGGGCTCCAGGGGCGCGTCGAGTTCGAGGTCCTCGACCAGGCCGCCCGGCTCGGCGACCAGCACCGAGGTGAACGGGGCACCGGGCCACAGCGGTTCACCGACGTCGAGCGAGGCGCCGGGGGCCACGACCAACCCCTCGACCTGCGGGGACGCGGCCAGTACGGCGAGCGGGCGGAGCACCTTGTCGGTGTCGGCCGCGCCACCGCGCACCGACAGCACCAGCTCGGCGCGGGGGCCCGCGACCGGGTCCGCGATCACGGCCGTGGGGTCCGCCATGGGCTGCGCGGACATGCCGAGGGTGGCGTAGCGCACGATGTCCCCCTCCTGGAAGCGCAGCACCTCGATGCGGTCCGTGCCCAGGAAGGTGACCGCCGCGCGTGCGTCCGGCTCGCCCAGCGCGGTGCGCAGCCGGGCCTCGACCAGAGGAAGAACATCTGCCATGGGGCGAGCATAGAACTCGTCAGTACCGGGCAAAGCAGAGCCTTGACACAGCAGTCGGCTGATACGCTTGGCCGGTGGTTCGGGCAGCACGCGTCTCGCGCTCGACTATTGCCCGAACGCTGTGTGCACCCCCGCTCAAGGGGGGAATCCCCTCAGGGGATCGCGATCGTCCCTCACGAGGGACCGGCCGGAGGAGGTGGGGCTGGCATGGACCGAAGTCGACCGTGCAGTATCACCCGCTCTTCCGCCCGCTGAGGTAGCCGCTTCCCGTTCGGCTCCCGCCTTTCGCTTCGCGCGTCTTCATCGGAAGAGCACTCGTTTCGTTCTGACTGATCTGCCCCAGTAGCTGTATCAGCGACGAAGCTCGCCACCGCGACGGTGCGGTGCTGCCCGCTTTGTGGACGTGCCAAACATCCGCAGTCCAGGACGTCCTCATTCCGGGTTGTTCCACCCGTCGTTCCGGCGCCTTTCGTTGCCCGCTCGCGAAGGAGCCCGCCATGTCGATGATCCGCGACCTGCGCGCCGTGGTCCGTCCCGCCTCCCGTATCTCGCTCCGCAAGGGGAGCGGCCCGTACGACACCACGCGCGACGCCGCGACGGCCACCGCCGTCGTCGACTGCGCCGTCTACCGGGACGGCCGCCGCCTGGACACCGAGGACGGCCCGCTCGGCCCCCAGGAGGCGATGCGCCGGGTGCGCCGCGACGGGGGCTTCGTCTGGATCGGCCTGCACGAGCCGACGGAGGCCGAATTCGCGGGTATCGCCGCGGAGTTCGGGCTGCACCCGCTGGCCGTGGAGGACGCCGTCCAGGCCCACCAGCGGCCCAAGCTGGAGCGCTACGACGACTCCCTGTTCACGGTCTTCAAGACCGTCCACTACCTCGACCACGACCGCGTCTCCTCCAGCAGCGAGATCGTGGAGACCGGCGAGGTGATGTGCTTCACCGGCCGGGACTTCTTCATCACCGTCCGGCACGGCGGCCAGGGTTCCCTGCGGGCCCTGCGGCACCGCCTCCAGGACGACCCCGAACTGCTGGCCAAAGGCCCCTCGGCCGTGCTGCACGCCATCGCCGACCACGTGGTGGACGGCTACATCGCGGTCGCCGACGCGATGCAGGACGACATCGACGAGGTCGAGACGAAGGTCTTCTCACCCGGCCGCAAGGGCACCCCGCGCGGCACGGACGCCGGTGAGATCTACCAACTCAAGCGCGAGGTCCTGGAGTTCAAGCGGGCCGTGGCGCCGTTGCTGCGGCCGATGCAGCTGCTCAGCGAGCGGCCGATGCGGCTGATCGACCCGGAGATCCAGAAGTACTTCCGGGACGTCGCCGACCACGTGGCCCGGGTGCAGGAGCAGGTCATCGGCTTCGACGAGCTGCTGAACTCCATCCTCCAGGCCAACCTCGCGCAGGCGTCCGTCGCGCAGAACGAGGACATGCGCAAGATCACCTCGTGGGCCGCGATCATCGCCGTGCCGACGATGGTCTGCGGGGTGTACGGCATGAACTTCGACTACATGCCGGAGACCCACTGGAAGTACGGCTACCCGGTGGTCCTCGGCGTCACGGTCGCCCTCTGTCTCGGCATCCACCGCACGCTGAAGCGCAACGGCTGGCTCTGAGCCGCACGGACCCCGGCCCCCCGGGGGCGTGGATAGGCTGGCCCGTATGACTGGCGAGCTGCTCGAACGGGCCCTCATCGAGGAGGCCACGAAGAAGTCCGGCCTCATCTGGGTCAAGGGTCCCGGTGTCCCGGCCCGCGCGCTGTGGCACGTGTGGCACGAGGGCGCCGCCTGCGTGATCGGCGACGGCCCGGGCGAGCAGCCGCTGCCGGGGCTGGCCGACGGGGCGCCGGCCGAGGTGACGGTCCGCAGCAAGGACAAGGGCGGCCGGCTGGTGACGTGGGCCGCCACGGTCCGCGAACTGCCGTCGGGCTCCGAGGAGTGGACGGACGCCGTCGCCGACCTCAAGGGCAAGCGGCTCAACGCCCCCGACGGCGAGGCGATGCCCGAGCGCTGGGCCCGCGAGTGCCGCGTACTGCGTCTGGAGCCGACAGGCGCGACGTCACCGTTGCCCGACGGGGACCTGGCCGCGGCCCCGCTGCCGACCCCCGTGACCACCCGGCAGCCGATGCCGGCGGGGCTGCCGCGCCTCCTGGCGAAGCGCAGGCGGCGCCGCTGACCCGGAGGAGACGTCCGGTTCTGGACACCGGGTGTCCCAGGTGTCGGGCCCGGGCACCGGGTGTCCTGGGTGTCGGGGGCCCGGGCACCGGGTGTCCTGGGTGTCGGGGGCCCGGGCACCGGGCGTCAGGACGTCGGAAGCTGCTTGCCGTAGTCCAGGGTCTCGCCCTTGGCCGGCTTCTCCAGCGGGAAGTCGGTGCCCCACGCGGAGAAGGTGAGGGTGCCCGCCTCCCCGGCCCGCTCCAGACGCAGCGGATAGGGCTTCCCCTCGATGGAGACGTCCAGGGTGCCGCCCGCCCCCTCGTCGGCGGTGACCCGGACGGTGCGCACGCCGCCCTGCTCGTGGTGGCCGTCGGTGGCCAGCTCCCCGTGCAGCGTCAGCAGACCGCTGAGCAGCACGTTCTTGTCCGTGAAACCGATGAACTTGGTGTACGAGGGGTCGCCCTTGGGGACCTTGACGTACTTCGCGGCGAGTTTGTCCGCCGCCTTGGAGTCGTTCGTTCCGCCGCTGCTCCCCTGTCCCCAGAAGGCGGCGTCGGCCTTCAGGAAGAGCTCCTCGTCGACCCGCAGCAGGCGGAAGGTCTCCCCCTTGGTGGTGACCGAGCCGATGCCGCCCTGCTCCTTGAGACGCATGTCGAGCGTGTAGGTACGGCCGCTGGTGACGACCGTGCCGTGCAGCCGCACGGTGCCGACGGACGCGGCGGCCTTCTGGGCCTTGGCCTGGATCTGGTCGGCGGGGAGTCTGCCGACGCCGTTCGTTCCCTCGTTCGGATCCTCGGAGCATCCCGTGAGCGCCGTCCCCGCCACGAGCAGCGCGCACACGGCGCCTGCCAGCGTGGCCCTGCGGGTACGGCCCGGGGAGATCGGAATCACAGGTGGGCTGCCTCTCTGACGGGGGACCTGAACGGCGTACCGCAGAGTACCGGGGCCGGGGAGGCCGGACGGAGCCAGTCCGTCCGGACCGGCCACGGGAGCAGCACCGATCGGGACGGGCTAGCCTGAAGCCCACCCGAGCGGGCAATCCGGATAACGGACGCACCAGGTAGTACACGGCAAGGAAGCACTCCGCACGCACGCAAAGGAGCCGCCGGCATGGCAGCGGGCGCACCCCGGTTCTTCGTCTCGCACGTCTCCGGTGTCGCCGTCTTCGACCCGGCGGGCGACCAGGTGGGGCGCGTGCGCGACCTCGTGGTCATCCTCCGTCCGGGCCGGCGCCCGCCCCGGCTGCTCGGCCTGGTGGTCGAACTCTCCACCCGGCGCCGCATCTTCCTGCCCATGACCCGGGTGACCGCCGTACAGTCCGGCCAGGTCATCACCACCGGGGTGCTCAACGTGCGGCGCTTCGAGCAGCGGCCCACCGAGCGGCTCGTCTTCGGTGAGCTGCTCGACAGGCGGGTCACGCTGGTGGACAGCGGCGAGGAGGTCACCGTCCTCGACCTGTCGGTGCATCAGCTCCAGGCGCGGCGGGAGTGGGAGATCGACCGGGTCTTCGTGCGCAAGGGCAGGAAGGGCGGCGCGTTCCGGCGTGGCAAGGGCGAGGCACTGACCGTGGAGTGGTCCGCCGTCACCGGTTTCTCGCTGGAGGAGCACGGGCAGGGCGCCGAGAACCTGCTCGCCACCTTCGAGCAGCTGCGCCCCGCCGACCTCGCCAACGTGCTGCACCACCTCTCCCCCAAGCGGCGCGCCGAGGTGGCCGCCGCCCTCGACGACGACCGGCTCGCGGACGTGCTGGAGGAGCTGCCCGAGGACGACCAGATCGAGATCCTCGGCAAGCTGAAGGAGGAGCGGGCCGCCGACGTGCTGGAGGCGATGGACCCGGACGACGCGGCCGACCTGCTGGGCGAACTGCCCGAGGCGGACAAGGAGCGGCTGCTGAGCCTGATGCAGCCCGCGGACGCGGCCGACATGCGACGCCTGATGTCGTACGAGGAGCACACGGCGGGCGGTCTGATGACCACGGAGCCGATCGTGCTGCGGCCGGACGCGACCGTCGCGGACGCCCTCGCCCGGATCCGCGAGCCGGACCTCTCGCCGGCGCACGCGGCGCAGGTCTACGTCTGCCGGCCGCCGGAGGAGACGCCCACGGGCAAGTATCTGGGCACGGTGCACTTCCAGCGGCTGCTGCGCGACCCCCCGTACACCCTGGTCGGCTCGATGCTGGACGACGACCTGCAGCCGCTGGAGCCGGAGGCGACGCTGCCCGTGGTCGCCGGGTTCTTCGCCACGTACGACATGGTGGCGGCGCCGGTGGTCGACGAGGCCGGCTCGCTGCTGGGCGCGGTGACGGTGGACGACGTGCTGGACCACATGCTCCCGGACGACTGGCGGGAGCACGAGTTCCACATGGACGAGGGGGTGGTGCCCGATGGCGGCTGAGCGCGAGGGTCTGCGCGAGCGGCAGCCGGTGGGGGCCACGGCGGCCGGGCGGCCGCGCGCGCCGCGGCTGGACCAGCCGCGCCCTCCCCGGCGCCGGATCCTGCCCGAGTGGGACCCGGAGGCCTTCGGGCGGCTGTCGGAGCGCATCGCGCGCTTCCTGGGCACCGGACGGTTCATCGTCTGGATGACGGTCGTCATCATCCTGTGGGTGCTGTGGAACGTCTCCGCGCCGAAAGACCTGCGCTTCGACGAGTACCCGTTCATCTTCCTGACCCTGATGCTGTCGCTGCAGGCCTCCTACGCCGCCCCGTTGATCCTGCTCGCGCAGAACCGGCAGGACGACCGCGACCGGGTCAACCTGGAGCAGGACCGCAAACAGAACGAGCGGTCGATCGCGGACACCGAGTACCTGACCCGTGAGATCGCCGCGCTGCGCATCGGCCTCGGCGAGGTCGCCACCCGGGACTGGATCCGCTCGGAGCTGCAGGACCTGGTCAAGGAGCTGGAGATCCACCAGAACGGCCACAAGGAGCAGCACGGGTCATACCCGGCGATGCGGGCGGAACGGCCGCCGGGACGTGACGCAGACGACCGTTGACGTCCTTACCGGCGGGTGTACCCGGCGCCGTACCATCTCACTATGGCTACGGAAGACGCGGTGCGCGAAGCACTGGCGACGGTGAACGACCCCGAGATCAACCGGCCCATCACCGAGCTCGGGATGGTCAAATCGGTGGAGATCGGTGCGGACGGTGCGGTCGCGGTCACCGTGTACCTGACGGTCTCCGGCTGCCCCATGCGGGACACCATCACGCAGCGCGTGACGGACGCGGTCTCCGCGGTCGAGGGGGTGACCCGGGTCGACGTGACGCTGGACGTCATGAGCGACGAGCAGCGCAAGGAGCTGGCGAGCGCCCTGCGCGGCGGCCAGACCGAGCGCGAGGTGCCCTTCGCCAAGCCGGGCAGCCTCACCCGGGTGTACGCGGTGGCGTCCGGCAAGGGCGGTGTCGGCAAGTCCTCGGTGACGGTGAACCTGGCGGCGGCGATGGCGGCCGACGGGCTGAAGGTCGGTGTCGTGGACGCCGACATCTACGGCCACTCGGTGCCGCGCATGCTGGGCGCCGACGGGCGTCCCACCCAGGTCGAGAACATGATCATGCCGCCGTCGGCGCACGGCGTGAAGGTCATCTCCATCGGCATGTTCACCCCGGGCAACGCGCCCGTGGTGTGGCGCGGACCGATGCTGCACCGCGCGCTCCAGCAGTTCCTGGCGGACGTGTACTGGGGCGACCTGGACGTGCTGCTGCTGGACCTGCCGCCCGGCACCGGTGACATCGCGATCTCCGTCGCGCAGCTGGTGCCGAACGCGGAGATCCTGGTCGTCACCACGCCCCAGCAGGCGGCGGCCGAGGTGGCCGAGCGGGCGGGCTCCATCGCCGTGCAGACGCACCAGAAGATCGTCGGCGTGGTGGAGAACATGTCGGGGCTGCCCTGCCCGCACTGCGGCGAGATGGTCGACGTGTTCGGCACCGGCGGCGGCCAGACCGTCGCCGAGGGCCTGACCCGCACCACCGGCGCCAGCGTCCCGGTGCTGGGCGCCATCCCGATCGACGTCCGGCTGCGTGAGGGCGGCGACGAGGGCAAGCCCGTGGTGCTGTCCGACCCGGACTCCCCGGCCGGCTCGGCACTCCGCTCGATCGCCGGCAAGCTGGGCGGCCGGCAGCGCGGCCTGTCGGGCATGTCCCTGGGGATCACCCCGCGCAACAAGTTCTGAGGGTCCGTACGCCGAGGCCCGTACGTACGCCGAAGGGCGCCGTCCGCGTGGACGGCGCCCTTCGGCGTGCTGCCGCGTGCCCGGTCAGCCCTCGTACGCGGCGATGTCCTTGACCACGGCGAAGCCGAGGCCGTACGCGCTCATGCCCCGGCCGTACGCGCCGACGTGGACGCCCGCCCGGGTGGAGCCGGCCAGCACCCAGCCGTACTCGGACTCCCGGTAGTGGAACGACGTCGGTACGCCGTCCACGGGCAGCGACAGCGTCGACCAGTCCTCGCCCTCCAGGTCGTCCGCGAGGACCCAGGCGGTCTCGGTCTGCTGCTCCAGCCAGTCGTCGCGCAGGGAGTGGTCCATCTGGCCCGGCCAGGTGAAGGACAGCAGCCCCACACCGGCGAGCCAGGCGGCCGAGGAGACCGAGGTGGCCTCCAGCAGGCCGGTGCCGTCGGCGCTGCGGCGGACGGGGTTGGCCGCCACGGTCACCACGACCGCGAACCTCTCCTTGGCGTCCTGGTCGCCTCCGGCCGCGAACTCGCTGCGGACGGACGGCTCGTCGCCGTGTCCGAGCGATCCGTGCTCCACGGCCCCGTCGGCCGACAGGCCGACCTGCATCAGCCAGCGTGGCCCCGTGAAGGCCTCGTCCAGGCCGTACCACGGGAAGGGCGCACGCAGGTAGCCGTCGACCGTACGCCGGGCGGAGTGGACCGGTTGTCCGTCCTCCGCGGCCGGCGCCTGCGCGACTGCCGAACTCGTCGTGTCCATGTGCCCGGACGCCTCCTCGCTCTCGTCGGACCGGTCGGCCCGCCCCCCTTCGGGCGTACTCGTCCGTTCCGCACAACAACTCGGCAGCATAACCACCCTGCCGCCGCAGGCAGGGAAACCGCCCGGCGCGTGGGGCGTCCGGACGCCCGGAACGGGCCGTGCGCAGCTCGGGTGGAGTATGAAACGCGTCACGTACGCGCGGGCGCGCGCCGTGGGGACCGGCTCAGGTGGCGTCCATGTCGAAGGGCGGACGGTCGTCGGCCGCCGGCTTCTCGGGCTTCTTCGTCATGTCCACCCGCCCGCCGGAGGGCGCCGGGGCGGCCGGCGTGGCGGGCTCGGGGTCGCGGCCGTGGACGGCGTCGGCGACCTCGGCCATGTCCTTCTTCAGGTCGAAGCCGTTGCGGATCTCCTTCAGCCCCAGGTCGTCGTTGTCCAGCTGCTTGCGGATGAACGTCTTGGGATTGAGGTCCTCGAACTCGAAGTCCTTGAACTCCGGGCCCAGTTCCTGCCTGATGTCCTGCTTGGCGCTCTCCGAGAAGTCCCGGATCTTCCGGATCGTGCGGGTGACGTCCTGGATGACCTTGGGGAGCTTGTCCGGACCGAAGACGAGCACGGCGAGGACGATGAGCGTCACCAGCTCGAGCGGTCCTATGTCATTGAACACCTGAAGCTCCTCGCGATGCCTTCGGTCCTCGGCCCTCGGTGCCGGCCTGTGGTCTTCCGTGGTCCGGGCCGGGTCCACGGTACCCGGACCTCCCGCACGACCGGTACCGTGCGGGGCCCCCGGTGGTGTCAGCCGCCGTCCGAGGAGCCGAGCACCAGCGACACCTTCCGTTCCTCGCCGCCGCGCTCCAGGGTCAGCTCCAGCCGGTCGCCGGGGCGGTGGGCGCGGGTCTTCACGATCAGTTCCTCGCCGGAGTGCACGGGCCGGCCGTCGACCTCGGTGATGACGTCGCCGGGCCGGATGCCCGCGTCGGCGCCGGGGCCGCCGGTGCTGACCGGGGGGCCGCCGTCGCTGCCCTCGGTGGCGACGCGGGCGCCGTCGCCGCTGTAGTCCATGTCGAGGGTGATGCCGATCACCGGGTGGGTGGCCTTCCCGGTGTTGATCAGCTCCTCGGCGACCCGCTTGCCCTGGTTGATCGGGATGGCGAAGCCGAGCCCTATGGAGCCGGACTGTCCGCCGTCCGGGACGAGACCGCTGTCGGCCGAGCGGATGGCCGAGTTGATGCCGATCACCCGTCCCTTGGTGTCGAGCAGCGGGCCGCCGGAGTTGCCGGGGTTGATCGGCGCGTCGGTCTGCAGCGCGTCGACGTACGACACGTCGCTGCCGTCGCCCTTCTCGCCGCCCGCGGTGATGGGCCGCTCCCGGGCGCTGATGATGCCGGAGGTGACGGTGCCGGCCAGGTCGAAGGGGGCGCCGATGGCGACGACGGGATCGCCGACCTGGACGTTGTCCGAGTTGCCGAGCGGCAGGGGGCTGAGTCCGCGGACGCCCTTCACCCGGACGACGGCGAGGTCGTAGCCGCTGTCCCGGCCGACCACGGTCGCCTCGGCGGTGTCGCCACTGTTGAACGTGACGGTGATGTCGCCGTTGTCCCCGGCGGGGCCGACGACGTGGTCGTTGGTGAGGATGTGGCCCCGCTGGTCCAGCACGAACCCGGTGCCGGTGCCCGCGCTCCCGCCGCCGCTGACGTGCAGGGTGACGACGCTGGGCAGGGCCTGCGCGGCGATCCCGGCGACGCTGTTCGGGTCCCGGTCGGGAGACTCCACGCCGGCCTGGGGCAGTTCCACGGTGCCCACACCGCCGTTGCGCTCCAGCTGTACGCCCACCACCCCGCCGGCGACGCCGGACACGAGCGCGATCAGCAGGGCGATGCCGAGCAGGGTCCGCCTGCGCCGCCGTCGTCGCCTGCCTGCCTGCCACTCGGCGGGATCGGCCTGCTGCAGCGGAACGGCGGTCTCGGCGACCGCCCACGGGTCGTAGCGGGCCCAGGGCCCGGACGCGGGGGCGTCGGGCGCGGGCGGCGCCGTCTCGAAGGTGACGGGGGCTGTCGCGGGCGCGTCGGCCTGGGCGGGGACCCGGTGCTGCCCCGCGGCGGGCCCGTGCGGGGGCCCCTCCGGGGCCGTGGGGGGCGCCACCACGGCCATCCCGTGCGCGGGGGTGGTCGCGGGGTGCTGCACCGGCGGAGCAGGCGCCCAGGGCCCCGGCTCGCCGTAGGGCGGGGTGCTGTAGGGATCGGGATCGTGCAACGGCTTCGGCGCCTCGGCGGAGACGGACGCCGTGGCCCCGCCACCGGGGGCGGGCACACCGGGGGCGGGGGCGGCGGGCGCGTGACCCACAATGGCGGATGCGGAGGGCTCTCCGCCCGGGGCGGGCACGCCGGGGACGTCGGACGCGGGTCCCGGGGCGGTGGGCTGCACGTCAGGGGCGGACGCTCCGCCGCCCGCGGTCGCACCGTGCGCCGGAAGGCCGGCCGCAGCAGGTGCGCCGTGCGAAGCGGGCATACCGGGGCCGGGGACGTCGGACGCGGGCTCCGGGGCGGCGGATGCAGCGGGCTGTGGGTCCGAGGCGGACGCTCCCGCGCCCGCTGCGGTCACACCGCGAGCCGGGACGTCGGACGCGGGCTCCGGGGCGGCGGATGCAGCGGGCTGTGGGTCCGAGGCGGACGCTCCCGCGCCCGCGGTCGCACCATGCGCCGGAAGGCCGGCCGCAGCAGGTGCGCCGTGCGCAGCGGGCGCAGCCGGGCCGGGGGCGTCGGACGCGTCCCCGGGGGCGGCCGGAGTGCCGGGGGTGGCGATGGCCGCGTCTGCGGCGGACGCCGGGACGGTCCCGTCCAATGGGCCGACCGAGGCGGCGGGTGCACCGTCCGACGCGGCGTGCTGCTTCGTACCGGCTGCCGGCGCCGTCCCGGCCGCGTCCTTAGGGGGACGGGGGCGGTCCAGTTCGTAGTCGCCTTCGGGAGCGGCGTGGGCGGACTGCTGTACGCGGTCCGGGCGGGCCAGTTCGAAGTCGCCGTCGGGTCCCTCGGACCGCGCGGTCGGCTCCTCCCCGGGTGTGCCCGGCTTCCCCTCGTTCATGCTCTCCCCACGGCTGGACCGGCACGGATCGTCGGCACCGTGCTCCGGTCCGCCCGTGCGGTGGAGCCCGGCTCGGCGCCCGTCCGCACAGGGCCCGGGCGCGCCACCCGGAATCTAATCAGGTTCGCGCGCCCCTGCGCAGGAGACGGGTCAGCGGACCGTCCCTGAGCTGTGCGTGGGCGCCGGGGCCGGTGAAGGAGCGGCGGTGACCAGGCCGGGGGCCTTGAGCCCGACGGCCGTGGCCCAGGCGCTCAGGCCGAGCGGCGGGGTCGCGTTCAGCGGCCGTATCAGCGGGGACATGGCCGTGGCGCCGCCCTGCGGGGGTGCGGGGATGCCGGGCAGCAGCGGCGCGGCGACGCCGGTGGGGACGACGTGACCCGCCCCCAGACCGCTCTGGCCGCCCGCCACCTGTCCGAGCAGCGGGCCGACGCCCCGGCGCCGGGACTCGGGCGTCGTCGCCGCGCCCGCACCCTGGGTGCGCATCGGGGTGACGTTACTGCCCTTGCCCTGGCCGCGCGCCTCCGCGTCGACCGGGGTGACGGTGGTGACGCCGCCGAGGGCGATCGCGGCCAGCGACACCGCGCCGGCGGCGACGAAGGCGAGCCGCAGCCCGCGCGAGGACGGCCGGTCGGCGGCGTGCCGGTCGGCGAGGTCGGGGTCACCGGCCGCCGCCGCGGCGGCCGGCGGCTGGTGCCCTCGCACCGGCGCGTAGGCGAACTCGAAGCGCTCGGCGCGCCGGGCGCCGAAGACACCGGAGGACGGGCCGAACCGCCCGGAGGAACCGCCCGGCAGCGCGGAGCCGCCCAGCGGAGAAGCGCCGTCGCCGAACCCGCCCCCGGCCGGCAGCCCTTGCAGGCGGGCCAGGAGGCTCTCGGAGGGCGGCGGCGGGGCGGCAGCCGCGAAGACGGTCTTCAGGCGGCGCTGCTCGTCCACCTCCGTCTTGCACTTGGCGCAGGTGGCGACATGCGCCAGCACGCGCTCACGCGCGTCATGACCGAGCTCTCCGTCCACCAGGGCGGAAAGCCGGTCTCCCAGGTGATGCTCGGCGAGGTGACCCTCGGAAGACTTCGGCAGTGAACTGCTCACGCGCTCGCGCCCCCTCCTCCCAGTGCGGGGACACGCGGCACGAAGGAAGGGCGCTCCGCGCGCGCCTTGGGCGAGCGGTGCGCCAGGGCCTTGCGCAGCTGGGAACGGCCGCGGTGGATACGGGACCGCACGGTGCCGAGCTTCACGCCCAGGGTGGCCGCGATCTCCTCGTACGAGAGCCCCTCGATGTCGCACAGCACGACGGCGGCGCGGAACTCGGGGGCCAGGGTGTCGAGGGCCTGCTGGACGTCGGCGTCGAAGTGCGCGTCGTTGAAGACCTGCTGGGGCGTGGGCTCCTTGCTGGCCAGCCGCTCGGCCGCGTCGTCGCCGAGCGCGTCGAAGCGGATGCGCTGCTTGCGGCGGACCATGTCCAGGAAGAGGTTGGTGGTGATGCGGTGCAGCCAGCCCTCGAAGGTGCCCGGCGTGTACGTCGACAGGGACCGGAAGACGCGGACGAACACCTCCTGGGTGAGGTCCTCCGCGTCGTGCTGGTTGCCGGTGAGGCGATACGCGAGCCGGTACACCCTGCCGCTGTGCATGCTGACGATCTCCTCCCAGGTGGGCGGAGTCCACGCCTGCCCGTCCGCGTCGCCGGAGAAGGTCGCGGTGTGGGCCGGGTCGCCGGCGCGGTCATGGTCAGCAGCGGTGTTGTTCACGGATTTCGGCCTGCCCGCCGATCCGAGGAAGCGCCGCAGCACTCCTGCGCGATCCACAGGCGCAGCCGCACCTCCCCTGTCGGCTCTGGTGGTGTCCAGTGGAGCCCCTACCATAGCCACCTCGCCCGTTAGCTCCGGATAAGCGGTTTTACGAGAATTTGATCTGGGCTGCCACGGCTCGTACGGCTGCGTCTGCACTTGCTCGGCGTCCGCGTCCATTCCCCCGCCCCCCTTCCCGGCACGCTCTCTTTCTTCTCCCTTTGAACGACTGGTCCCATCTGCGGGTTCCCGACGCCAACGGATACAGTCACGCCCAGGCAACCACGGGGACAGGAGAGGGTCATTACCGCCAACCGGCAGACGAGCTGGGCGTTCGCCGACGCCTATGTCGCCGAGGACGAGACGCTGCGCTGGGCCCGCGACCGGGCCAGCGAGGCAGGCCTGCGCTCGGTGTCGCCCGGCACGGGCGCGGCCCTCAGGTTGCTCGCCGCCAGCGTGGACGCCAAGGCGGTCGCCGAGATCGGCACCGGCTGCGGGGTCTCCGGGATCCATCTGCTGCACGGCATGCGCCCGGACGGGGTGCTCACCACGGTCGACCAGGAGCCGGAGCACCAGCAGTCGGCCCGCCAGGCGTTCCGTGAGGCCGGCTTCGCCGGGAACCGGGCCCGCTTCATCCCCGGCCCGGCGCTGGACGTCCTGCCCCGGCTCGCGGACTCCGGCTACGACCTGGTCTTCTGCGACGGCGACCGGCAGGAGTACCAGGACTATCTCGCTGAATCGTTGCGTCTGCTGCGCCCGGGAGGCCTGGTCGCCTTCGAAGGCGTCTTCGCGAACGGACGCACCGTCGACTCGGGCCCCCAGCCGTCGGAGGTGCTGCGGCTGCGGGAGCTGGTGCGGACCGTTCGCGAGAGCCAGGAGCTGGTGTCGTCGCTGTTGCCGGTGGGGGACGGTCTGCTGTGCGCCGTCAAGCGGTGAGCCGCCGCGGGACGGTGTTCCTCGCGCTCCCGGAGCGGTGACCGGCCGACGCCGGAATTCCCCCCACGCCCGCGCAAACAGCCGCCCCGGCACCGCGTGCGGCACCGGGGCGACTGAAAGGGTATGGTCGCTTGCGCGTCAGCCGACGACCTTCTTGAGGGCGTCGCCGAGCGCGTCGGCCTCGTCCGGGGTCAGCTCGACGACGAGCCGACCGCCGCCTTCGAGCGGAACGCGCATGACGATGCCCCGCCCCTCCTTGGTCACCTCGAGCGGGCCATCACCCGTCCGCGGCTTCATGGCCGCCATGCTCGTTCCCCTTCCTGAAACCCAGCTAAACCGTCTGAGCCGACGGCCCACTGAAGGGCACCTGCGGTCCTTGAAGCAGGACACACGCCACCGGCATCGAACACATTGCTTCCCAGCCATTATCCCGCATGGCAGGACCCGATGACCAACATCAGTAGGCATCGCTTGGGCAACGCACGCGAGCAAAACCACTCAATTCGGCGATGTGGCTGCGATACTTCGCCGCCGCCCGGAGTTTCAGCGCTCTAAAACGGGCGGCATTTCTTTGACGCAGGTCACACACGGGCCGTCCGTCCCGACCGGTGATCTGGGTCATGCTGTCCTCCAGACGGGGAGGTACTCACCAGTACGTCCCGAGCCGCACACGGAGGGATACGACCATGGCCGACACCGTGCTCTACGAGGTCAGCGACGGACTCGCGACGATCACGCTGAACCGCCCCGAGGCGATGAACGCGTTGAACGTCGCGGCGAAGGTCGCCCTCCGGGACGCGGTCCGGTCCGCCGCGGACGACGACGCCGTACGGGCCGTGCTGCTGACCGCGGCCGGGGACCGGGCGTTCTGCGTCGGGCAGGACCTCAAGGAGCACATCGGGCTGCTGGCCGCCGACCGGGAGGACGGTTCGGGGCAGACCATGTCCACGGTGCGCGAGCACTACAACCCGATCGTCAAGGCGATCGCCGGGGCGCCGAAGCCGGTGGTGGCGGCGGTGAACGGGGTCGCGGCGGGGGCCGGTTTCGGGTTCGCGCTGGCCGCGGACCACCGGATCGTCGCGGACACGGCGGCGTTCAACACCTCCTTCGCCGGGGTCGCGCTCACCGCCGACTCCGGCATCTCCTGGACGCTGCCGCGGGTGGTCGGTCCGAGCCGCGCCACCGACCTGCTGCTCTTCCCGCGCAGTGTCTCCGCACAGGAGGCGTACGAGCTGGGGATCGCCAACCGGCTGGTGCCGGCGGCGGAGCTGCGCGCGGAGGCCGAGAAGACGGCCCGCGCGCTGGCCGAGGGGCCGACGGTGGCCTACGCGGCGCTGAAGGAGTCGGTGGCGTACGGGCTGAGCCACTCGCTGGAGGAGCTGCTGGAGAAGGAGGACGAGTTGCAGACTCGGGCGGGGTCCTCCGAGGATCACGCGATCGCTGTGCGGGCGTTCGTGAACAAGGAGAAGCCGAAGTATTTGGGTCGTTGAGGGGGACTGCGGCGCGGTGGCGCGGTTTCGCGCAGTTCCCCGCGCCCCTGACAAGGGCGTGGGGGCCGCGGCGCGGTTTTTGGGTGCGGGTTCGCCTTGGCTGAGTGCGCAGTTCCCCGCGCCCCTAGGGGGTGCTTCTCGCGTCGGTCAGGTTCTTGCTGTGCAGGTTTTCAGGTGGTCGTTGACGAGGCCGCAGGCCTGCATCAGGGCGTATGCCGTGGTGGGGCCCACGAAGCGCAGGCCGTGTTTCTTGAGGGCCTTGGACAGGGCCGTGGACTCCGGGGTCACCGCGGGGACGTCGGCGAGGGTGTCCGGCACCGGGCGGCCGGCCGGGTCGGGGGCGTGGGACCAGATCAGGGCGTCCAGCTCGCCGGGCGCCCAGCCGGCCAGCTCGCGCGCGTTGGCCAGCGTGGCGTCGATCTTCGCGCGGTTGCGGATGATGCCGGTGTCGGCCAGCAGCCGCTCGCGGTCCGCGTCGGTGAACTCGGCGACCTCGGCGATCCGGAACCCGGCGAAGGCGGCACGGAAGCCGGGGCGGCGGCGCAGGATGGTGATCCACGACAGCCCCGACTGGAAGGCCTCCAGGCTGAGGCGCTCGAAGAGGGCGTCGTCGCCGTGGACCGGGCGGCCCCACTCCTCGTCGTGGTACGCCAGGTAGTCCGGGGCGGACAGCGCCCAGGGGCAGCGCGGAAGGCCGTCCGGGCCGACCGGCACCTCGCTCGCGGCATCGCTCACCGCTGATCGTCCTCCGGGTGCGGGGCGGCCTTGTCCATCGCGACGTGCGCCGCGGCGGCACGGGCGCCCGCCAGCGCGGACTCCAGGTCGGCGATCCGGGCGTCCCGCTCGGCGAGCTCCGCGCCGAGGCGGCCGAGGGCGTCGTCCACGTCCGCCATGCGGTAGCCGCGGGCGGCGAGCGGGAAGCGCAGGCTGTCGATGTCCGCGCGGTTGACCGGGCGGTCCGGCGGCAGGGAGTCCTGGAGGCGCTCCGGTGCCGCCTCGGGCAGCGGGGCGCTGTCGCCGCCGCCCACCACGGCCAGGGTCACCGCGGCCACCACGACGGCCAGCGCGACGACCAGGAACAGGAACATAACCATCGCCGGGGCCCCCACGGTCGGATGAGTCGGAGTCGGATGTGTGGCTCCGATCGTGCCATGCGAGTCTGACAGTCGGGACCGCCGGGCGGACGGAGGCGGCCCGCACGGCAGGACGAGGAGAGGTCTCAAGGGGATGCTCAGGCTGGGCAGGCGGGAATTCGCACCGCACGAGCGGGTGATCATGGCGATCGTGAACCGGACCCCGGACTCCTTCTACGACCAGGGCGCCACCTTCCGCGACGAGCCGGCGCTCGCGCGCGTGGAGCAGGCGGTGGCCGAGGGCGCCGCGATCATCGACATCGGCGGGGTGAAGGCCGGGCCGGGCGAGGAGGTCACGGCCGAGGAGGAGGTGCGGCGGACCGTCGGTTTCGTCGCCGAGGTGCGCCGTCGCTTCCCGGACGTGGTGATCAGCGTGGACACCTGGCGGCACGAGGTCGGCGAGGCGGTCTGCGAGGCCGGCGCGGACGTGCTGAACGACGCGTGGGGCGGGGTCGATCCGCGTCTGGCGGAGGTCGCCGCGCGGTACGGCGCGGGGCTGGTGTGCACCCACGCGGGCGGCGCGGAGCCGCGGACCCGGCCGCACCGGGTGACGTACGACGACATCATGGCGGACATCCTCGACGTGACCGTGGGGCTGGCCGAGCGGGCGGTGTCCCTGGGGGTGCCGCGGGAGTCGGTGATGATCGATCCGGGGCACGACTTCGGGAAGAACACCCGGCACAGCCTGGAGGCGACCCGGCGGCTGGGCGAGATGGTGGCCACCGGGTGGCCGGTGCTGGTGTCGCTGTCCAACAAGGACTTCGTCGGCGAGACGCTGGACCGCCCGGTGAAGGAGCGGGTGGTGGGGACGCTCGCGACGACGGCGGTGTCGGCGTGGCTCGGCGCCCAGGTGTACCGGGTGCACGAGGTCGCCGAGACGCGGCAGGTGCTGGACATGGTGTCGTCCATCGCCGGGGACCGGGAGCCGGCGGTGGCGCGGCGGGGTCTGGCGTAGGCGGCCCGGGGGGCCGCTGCGGGGGCGGCGGGGTCGTTGCCCCGGCCGCCCCGTAGGGGTCCCGGGGCCGCTAGCGGCCCGCTTCCTTCGAGACCAGGGCGACCGCCTCGTCCACGTCGTCCGTGACGTGGAACAGGAGCAGGTCCTTCTCGGCCGCCTTGCCCTGGGCGATCACCGTCTTGCGGAGCCAGTCGACGAGGCCGCCCCAGTACTCCGTGCCGAACAGCACGATGGGGAACTGCGTGACCTTCTGGGTCTGCACCAGGGTCAGGGCCTCGAAGAGCTCGTCGAGCGTGCCGAGGCCGCCGGGCAGGACCACGAAGCCCTGCGCGTACTTGACGAACATCATCTTCCGGACGAAGAAGTACCGGAAGTTCAGGCCGATGTCGACGTAGCGGTTCAGGCCCTGCTCGAAGGGCAGCTCGATGCCCAGGCCGACCGAGAGGCCGTCGGCCTCCAGGGCGCCCTTGTTGGCCGCCTCCATGGCGCCCGGGCCGCCGCCGGTGATCACCGCGAACCCCGCTTCGACCAGGCCCCGGCCGAGCCGGACCCCGGCCTCGTACTCGGGCGAGTCGGCGGGGGTGCGGGCCGAGCCGAAGACGCTGATCGCGGGCGGAAGCTCGGCCAGGGTGCCGAAGCCCTCGATGAACTCCGACTGGATGCGCAGCACCCGCCAGGGGTCGGTGTGCACCCAGTCGGTGGGCGCGCGCTCGTCGAGCAGGCGTTGGTCGGTGGTGCTGGACTGCACCTGACCGCGCCGGCGGAGGACCGGCCCCAGTCGCTTCTCCTCCGGCGGCTGCCGCTTCCCCTCGGGGTTGCCCGTAGCCATGTGCGCTCCCTCCGATTGCCAGGTCGTACCGCCTCAGCGTAGATCTACGCGGGTTACGTGCGGGGGACGTCAGCATGTCCACGGGAGAGCGTTCCAAACGCGACGCCGTCCGTGCGGGTGTCAGGCGGTCAGCCAGGCCCGCAGCCGCTCCTCGCCCGCGAGGATCTTGGCGGTGTCGACGCGCTCGTCCCGCTTGTGGGCCAGGTGGGGGTTGCCGGGGCCGTAGTTCACGGCGGGTACGCCCAGCGCGGAGAAGCGGGAGACGTCGGTCCAGCCGTACTTGGGCTGCGGGGTGCCGCCCACCGCCTTGATGAAGGCAGCGGCGGCCGGGTGGGACAGGCCGGGCAGGGCCGCGCCGCTGTGGTCGTCGACGACGAACTCGGTGACGCCGCAGTCCGCGAAGACCTCCCGGACGTGCGCCACGGCCTCCTCCTCGGTGCGGTCGGGGGCGTAGCGGAAGTTCACCGTGACGACGCACTCGTCGGGGATGACGTTGCCGGCGACGCCTCCGGAGATGCCGACCGCGTTGAGGCCCTCGCGGTACTCCAGGCCGTCGATGACCGGCCACCGGGGCTCGTAGGAGGCCAGGCGGGCGAGGATCGGGGCGGCGGCGTGGACGGCGTTGGAGCCCATCCAGCCGCGCGCGGAGTGGGCGCGCTCGCCGGAGGTCTTCAGCAGCACCCGCAGGGTCCCCTGGCAGCCGCCCTCGACCTGGCCGTCGGAGGGCTCCAGCAGCACCGCGAAGTCCCCCTCCAGCCAGTCGGGGTGCGCCTCGGCGACGTGCTTCAGGCCGTTGAGGTCGGCGGCGACCTCCTCGTTGTCGTAGAAGACGAAGGTGAGGTCGCGGTTGGGCTCGGGGACGGTGGCCGCGATGCGCAGCTGGACGGCCACGCCCGCCTTCATGTCGCAGGTGCCGCACCCCCACAGGACGCCGTCCTCGTCGAGACGCGAGGGGACGTTGTCCGCGATCGGGACCGTGTCGATGTGGCCGGCGAGGATCACCCGCTCCGCGCGGCCCAGCCGGGTGCGGGCCACCACGTTGTTGCCGTGCCGGTCGACCGAGAGGTGCGGCAGGGTGCGCAGGGCCGCCTCGACGGCGTCCGCGAGCGGCTTCTCCGTGCCGCTCTCGGAGGGGAAGTCGACGAGCTGCGCGGTCAGGCGTGCGGCGTCCAGCGTGAGGTCAAGCGGGGTGTCGGCCATGCCGTCGACCCTAGCGCGGACGGGCTTCGGCCCACTGTCCGCACGGGGCTCACACGCGAACGTACTCTCCAGTACCTTGTACGCGTGCCAGAGCCGTCCCCCTCTCTCAAGCGCAAGCGCCGTGGCCGTCTGCTCCGCTGCGGCGCGGCCTTCGCGGTGCTGTCAGCGGTCGCCGGATACGTCGTGGCGCAGTACGTCACCGGAGGCACCGGCGGCCCGGGCTGCAAGGTCGTGTCCGGCAAGGGCGACGGGGCGACGTACGAGTTCACACCCGAGCAGGCGGTGAACGCGGCGACGATCAGCGCCGTGGGCACCGCGCGCGACCTGCCCGAGCGGGCCGTGACGATCGCGCTGGCGACCGCGCTCCAGGAGTCGGCGCTGCGCAACATCGACTACGGGGACCGTGACTCGCTGGGGCTGTTCCAGCAGCGTCCCTCGCAGGGCTGGGGCACGCCGAAGCAGATCATGGACCCGGCGTACGCGTCGGAGAAGTTCTACGAGCACCTGGAGAAGGTGCCGGGCTACACGCGGCTGCCGCTGACCGTCGCCGCGCAGAAGGTGCAGCGCAGCGGCTTCCCGCAGGCGTACGCCAAGCACGAGCCGGACGCGACGCTGCTGGCGGCCGCCCTCACCGGGCGCTCCGGGGCGACGCTGACCTGCGAGGGCCGGCCGGCGGCCACCCGGGCGGGGGGCGCGGACGCGGTACGGGCCGCCCTGGCCCGGGACTTCGGACGGGACGTGCTGGAGCCGGCCGGCGCCGAGGTGGACGACGGCGCCGAGGGGCGGCTCTCCGCCTCGGCGACCTCCCCGTCCGCGGATGCGGGGGGTGACGGCTCCGGCGGGCGGACCGTGACGCTCCCCGTCACCGCCGTCTCCGGCGACCGGCGGGACGCCGGTGAGCGGGGGTGGCAGCTGGCCCACTGGGCCGTGGCCAACGCCTCCGAGCTGCACATACGGAGCGTGTCGTACGCCGGGCGGGAGTGGGTCGCCGGGCACACGGACAGCCAGTGGCGTCCGCTGGACGGCAAAGGGGCCGCGGGCGCGGACGGCGGCGCGGACGCGGTCCGGATCACCACCGGCGACTAGCACCGGGCGGGCTCCGCGGAAGTGCGCGGCGGCCCGCGCAGGTGTGCGGACGTGCCCCCGCGCAGGAGTGCGGGAGATCACCCGCAGGCGTGGAAAGCGGCCGACAATGCGCCGCATTGCCGACTCTTTGCCCGGCGCCTGCGCAACTTCCGGGGCGGTCGCGCGGTAGTCACTGCGTCCGAGCCCGGCGACAGGCGGTCGACAGCCAGTGGGTCGTCACCGGGCGGCCGGACCTCATCGTTCTCTGCCGTCGAAGGAGCACCATGTCCCTCCCCCTGACCCGTCGGATCGCCCGTGCCGCGCTGATCGTCGCTGCGGGAGCGGCCGCCGGGGTCGGTGCCGCCGGTTCCGCGAGCGCGGCGCCGTCGCTGCCGGCCGCCCCGAACCTCGGGCTGAACGCCCTGGACGGTGCGCCGGGCAAGACCGTGGACAACGTGACGAAGGGCGTCGACAAGGCCGCGCCCGACGCGACCGACGTGGCGCCGGCCGCGGGCACGACCGTGAAGAAGGCCGTGCCGGTGGTGAAGGAACTGCCGACCGACTCCCTCGCGAAGGGCGGCGCGGCGAAGAAGCTGCCGGTGAAGGGCCTGCCCATCGGCTGACCCCACCGCCAAGGGGCGCCCCAGCGAAGACGACGGGGCCCGGGGAGACTCCCCGGGCCCCGTCGCCATGCGCCGCCGCGTCGGCGGACGACGCGGGGTGTCAGGGGGCCAGGCGGGTGACCGCCGACCGGATTCGTTCGTCCGTCGCGGTCAGGGCGACGCGGACGAAGCGGTCGCCGGCCGGGCCGTAGAAGTCGCCGGGGGCGACCAGGATGCCGCGGTCGGCGAGGTGGGCGACGGTGTCCCAGCAGGACTCGTCGCGTGTGGCCCACAGGTAGAGGCTGGCCTCGCTGTGCTCGATCCGGAAGCCGTGGGCGAGCAGTGCCTCGCGCAGGGCCGTGCGGCGGGCCGCGTACCGCTCGCGCTGGACGCGGACGTGCTCGTCGTCGCCGAGGGCCGCCACCACGGCCGCCTGGGTCGGGGCCGGCGTCATCATGCCGCCGTGCTTGCGGATCTCCAGCAGCGGGCCGAGCACCGCCGGGTCGCCGGCCAGGAACGCGGCGCGGTACCCGGCCAGGTTGGACCGCTTGGAGAGCGAGTGGACGGCGACGACGCCGTCGTAGGAGCCGCCGTTGACGTCCGGGTGGAGCACCGAGACCGGGTCGGCCTCCCAGCCCAGCTCGAGGTAGCACTCGTCGGAGAAGACCAGGACGCCGTGCTCGCGGGCCCAGGCGACAATCCTCGCCAGCTCCGCCTTGGGCAGCACCCGGCCCGTCGGGTTGGACGGCGAGTTGAGCCACAGCAGCTTCAGCCGCGAGGGGTCCAGCTCGGTCGGGTCGTCGTACGCCACGTACTCCGCGCGGGCCAGACGGGCGCCGACCTCGTACGTCGGGTAGGCCAGGCGCGGGTAGGCGACCTGGTCGCCGGGGCCGAGGCCCAGCTGGGTGGGGAGCCAGGCGACGAGCTCCTTGGAGCCGACGACCGGCAGCACGTGCCGGTGGGTCACCTCGCGGGCGCCCAGCCGGTGTTCCACCCAGCGGGTGATCGCGTCCCGCAGTTCCGGGGTGCCCCACACCGTGGGATAGCCCGGCGAGTCCGCCGCCGCGATCAGCGCCTTCTGGATGTGCTCGGGCACCGGGTCGACGGGCGTGCCGACCGAGAGGTCGACGATGCCGTCGGGGTGCGCGGCGGCCGTCCTCTTGTACGGCTCCAGCTTGTCCCAGGGGAAGGCGGGCAGCCGGTCGGAGACTGCGGACACGGGCGGGGGCTCACTTTCTGGTTCGGGAGACGCCTCGGTCCCGTACGGCGGACGGGGCCGTACGGGACCGAGGGCGACGCGTCGGTGCGGGGCCGATGCGGGACGGCTACGCCTGCGGCGGCAGCGCGGCGATGAACGGGTGGTCCCGCTCGATCAGACCGAGCTTGCTGGCGCCGCCGGGGGAGCCGAGCTCGTCGAAGAACTCGACGTTCGCCTTGTAGTAGTCCTTCCACTCCTCCGGAGTGTCGTCCTCGTAGAAGATCGCCTCGACCGGGCAGACCGGTTCACAGGCGCCGCAGTCGACGCATTCGTCCGGGTGGATGTACAAGGACCGCTGGCCCTCGTAGATGCAGTCGACCGGGCACTCCTCGATGCACGCCTTGTCCTTGACGTCGACACAAGGCTGCGCGATGACGTAGGTCACGCTGTCGTTCCTCCTCGATAGGGCGCTGGCGGGCCTCCTCAGGCTCCGCCGCCTGGCGCGCGGGAGCGCGGCGTCGTCGATGCCCGCCCCTAGTATCTCCGTTCCGGAGCATGATCCGAACAGGAGGGGTGAACTGACCTGTGGAAATCTCAGCCGCCGGGCGCCTCGAGGTCCGTATCACCACTGCTGACGTGGGGAAACGGGTCTCCGTACGGAGCTTGATCGAACATGGTCCTTCGGGTGAGAGGTTCGGCGACACGGTCGGCGTTCTCACATCATGGGACAACGGCGTGTTGCGGATCACAAGGAAGAGCGGGGAAAGCGTCCGCGTCGCCGAGTCCGCGCTGGTCGCGGGCAAGGTCGTGCCGGCCGCCCCGGCGCGTCGGCGCGGTCCCGCCGCGTCCTACGAGGAGCTGGCCCGGATCGCCGCGCGGGGCTGGCGGCCGGTGGAGAGCGAGCGGCTCGGCGGATGGGAACTGCGGGCCGCGGGTGGCTTCACCCGGCGGGCCAACTCCGCGCTGCCGCTCGGCGACCCCGGGATGCCTCTCGACGACGCGCTGGCGGCCGTACGCCGCTGGTACGCGGCCCGCGGGCTGCCGGCGTACGTCCAGACCGCGACGGGCGCCGAGGGCACGCAGGAGCCGCTGTGCGCGGAGCTGGAGCGGCGCGGGTGGGTCCGTGAGGTGACCGCCGAGCTGTGGACGGGGGCGCTCGCCCCGGTCGCGGACCTGGGTGACCCGTCGTCCGAGGTGCCGCTGTCGCGTGAGGCGGACGAGGCGTGGCTGTCCCGGTACCAGCGCAAGGGCGTGAGCGAGGTGGCCCTGCGGGTGCTGGTCGGGGGCTCCCCGGGGGCGCCGGCCGGGGGCCCGGGTGAGCCGTCCGTGTGGTTCGCGACGGTGCCGGGCGATCCGGGCGCGGCGGCTCCGGCCGCCATCGGACGGTGCGTCGTGGACGGCCGGTGGGCCGGGTTCGCGGCGGTCGAGGTGGATCCGGCGCAGCGGCGGCGGGGGCTGGCCACGGCCGTGATGGCGGCGCTGGCCCGCCGTGCGCTGGAGGAGGGCGCGTCGGCGGCCTGGCTCCAGGTCGAGGTGGACAACGAGGGCGCGCGGTCGCTGTACGGCCGTATGGGCTTCGCCCCGCACCACGCCTACCACCACTACCGCGAGCCGCGGACGTCTTCCTCGGAATCGTCGGCTCCGGCAGGTGACGGAGCGCTGTGAGCGGGCACGAACCGGATATGCGCTCCCCCTGGCCCCCACCGCCCGGACGCTCCGCCGAACTGCGCCGGCGGTTCGCCGAGGAGGCCCGCAGCGAGCGGCCCGGCCTGTCCGCGCTCTGCCTGCTGGTGGGCGCGGAGGGCGACGGCACGCTCGACGAGGCGGGCATGGACGCGGTGGAGATCGAGCTGGACCGGCTGGCCGGCGAGCTGCCGCACCGGCCCGGTTCGCCGCGTGCGTGGGCGCTGGCACTGCGGGACCTGCTGGGTGAGCGGTACGGCTTCCACGGCGTCCCGGACGACTACCGGCGGCTGGAGTCCTCGCTGCTGCACACGGTTCTGCGGCGGCGGCGCGGGCTGCCGATCCTGCTGTCGGTGGTCTGGATCGAGGTGGCACGGCGGGCGGGCGCGCCCGTCTACGGCGTGGCGCTGCCCGGGCACTTCGTCGTCGGCTTCGGGGACCCCGGGGGGCCGGAGGCCGGACAGGTGCTGGCCGACCCGTTCGACGGGGGCCGGGTGCTCACCGGGGCGGACGCGGAGCTGCTGGTCGCCGGTGTCACCGGGGGTCCTCTGGAGGCGTCCATGCTGACGCCGGCGGGGACGCTGGACGTGGTCGCGCGAATCCTGAACAACGTACGGGCCTGGGCGGCGACCCGTCCCGAGCGGACCGACGTGGCGCTGTGGGCCCTGGACCTCTCCCTGCTCCTCCCGTCCCGGCCCGCCCGCCTGCGCTACGAGCGGGCGCAGCTTCTCGTGCAGCGCGGCGAGTTCACGGCGGGCGCGGCGGAACTGGAGGCGTACGCGGAGGTCGTCGCCGCGGTGGACCCACCGGCAGCCGCCCGCGTCCGCAGCGAGGCCCACGCCGCCCGCGCCCTCCTCAACTGACGCCGGCGCCCCCGGCCCACCGGCCGGGGCGGCCCACACCGCAGCGCCGCCACGAGCCCGGACCCGACCACTGCACCTGCCCGCCCGCCCCGTCCTCCAAGGCCCGGCCGGCGTCCGCTACAGCCATCCCTTGTCGCGGGCGATGCGGACCGCCTCCGCCCTGTTGCGGGCCGCCAGTTTCTGGATGGCGGTGGAGAGGTAGTTGCGGACCGTGCCCGGGGAGAGGTGGAGGGCGGTGGCGAGGTCCGCGTTGGTGGAGCCGTCGGCGGCGGCGCGCAGGACCTCGCGTTCACGGTCGGTGAGGGGGTTGGCCCCCTCGGCGAGCGCCGCCGCGGCCAGAACCGGGTCGATGACCCTCTCCCCCGCCAGCACCCGGCGCAGGGCGTCGGCGAGCTGTGCCGCCGGGGCGTCCTTGACGAGGAAGGCGTCGGCGCCCGACTCCATGGCGCCGCGCAGATAGCCGGGCCGCCCGAAGGTGGTCAGGACGACCAGTTTCAGCGCCGGGAGTTCGCGGTGCAGCAGGACCGCCGCCTCGATACCGGTCGCGCCCGGCATCTCGATGTCGAGGAGCGCCACGTCCACGTCGTGGGCGCGGGCCGCCGCGAGGACCTCGTCGCCGCGCGCCACCTGGGCCACGACCTCGATGTCCGGCTCAAGGCCGAGCAGCGCGGCCAGGGCCTCGCGGACCATCGCCTGGTCCTCGGCCAGCAGGACCTTGATCATGCGGCTCCCACTCCCGGCGCCGGGTCGGCGGTCCTCTCCACGGGGACGCGGGCGACCAGCCGGAATCCGTGCCGGACGGGCCCGGCCTCCAGTGTTCCGCCCACGGTGCCCAGCCTCTCACCCAGGCCCCGCAGGCCGTTGCCGGGGGCGTACGAGGCGCCGGGGCTTCCCGAGCCGTTGTCCTCCACGGACAGTTCCAGCACCGCCCCCTCCAGCGTCTGACGGCGGACCAGACCGACCGTGCAGCGCCGGGCGCCGCTGTGCCGGACGACGTTGGTGACGGCCTCGCGCAGGGCCCAGGCGAGGGCGGACTCGGCGTCCTCGGGTACGTCGCCGGAGCCGGTCTCGTCGGGCAGGTCGGGGACGACTCCGGCGGCCCGCAACGCCAGCCGCGCCCCGGCCAGTTCACCGGCCAGGCGCAGCCGCCGGTAGCCGGTGACGGCCTCCCGGACGTCGACCAGTGCCTGCCGGCTGACCTGCTCGATGTCGGCGACCTGCCGGGCCGCCTCCTCCGGGTGGCCGGGGAGCATGCGGCCCGCCAGCTCGCTCTTGAGGGTGATCACGGACAGCGAGTGGCCGAGCAGGTCGTGCAGGTCCCGGGCGAGCCGCAGCCGCTCCTCGTTGGCGGCGAGGTGGGCGACGGTGGCGCGGGCCTCGCGCAACGCGATCGTGGTGCGGATCATCTCCCGTACGCCCGTCATGGCGAAGCCGCCGAGCAGCGCCGGGAGGAGCAGTCCCCACAGCAGGTCCACGCCGTCCGGCTCGGCGAACGCGAGCGTCGTCATCAGCGCACAGGCGGCGGGGATGGTCCAGCGGGACAGGCGCGTGGGCAGGGCCGCGCCGGACGCGATGGCGACGTACACGAACAGGACCAGCCACTCGCGGCCGAGGGAGAGGGAGAGCACGGCGGACTGGGCCGCGAGCACCGCGACGGAGCCGAGGATGAGCGCCGTGCGGTCGCCGCGGCCGGTGCGGAAGATCAGCAGCATGTACCAGGTGACGAAGACGGCGAGTCCGAGCCAGCCGAGGACGCGCACGCCCGCGGGGTGTCCGCCGCGCAGCAGGTCCGTCACCGGCGCGCTCAGGAACACCAGCCAGATGGCCGTCCACAGCACCTTGACGGCCCTCTGCCTGACGGTCTGGGGACGTTGTCCGAAGCCGATGCCGCTCATGCCCACGAGGTGTCCTTCCGGTACAGCCAGGCCGCGCCTCCGGTGAAGAGGACGAAGAAGACCAGCAGGACGGCGACGTCCCGTACCTCCGGCGCGTGACCCTGTTCCGTCGCCCGGCCGAGGGCGGCGTACGCGTGGGTGGGCAGCCAGCCGGCGATGTCCTGGAGCCACCGGGGGAAGGTGGTGGTGGGCATCCACAGGCCGCCGAGCAGGGACAGCCCGAAGTACACGATCATCGTGACGGGCCGTACGGCGTCCCCGGTGGCCGCGTACCCGATGGCCACGCCGAGGGCGGCGAAGACCATGCCGCCCGCCCAGATCGTCCCGGTGAGCGCGAGCCACTGCCAGGCGTCCAGCCGTACATCCTTCACCGCGGCGGCGACGACGAAGACGACGACGATCGACGGCAGGGCGGCCACGGCGGCGCTCGCGGTCTTGGCCAGCACGTAGCCCCGGCCGGGCAGGGGCGTGAGCCGCAGCTGCCGCACCCAGCCGTTCTCGCGTTCCCGGGCGATGCGTTCGCTGTTGCCCATCAGCACGGCCGTCAGGGCGCCGAAGGACGCCATGGAGACCATCAGGTAGGCGGGCAGGGTCAGGCCGCTGTCGTCGAGCGTGGCGGTGGCGTCGGCGGTGCTCGCGATCAGCAGGAACAGCACGCTGGGGTAGAGCACCGAGAAGAACAGGAACTTGCGGTTGCGCAGGACGCGGACGAGTTCGAGCCGGATCAGTCCACTCATGGCGCGACGGCCTCCTCGGTCTCGGTGAGGGTGACGAAGGCCTGCTCGAGCCCGAGCCCGGCGACTTCGAGGTTGCGGGGGCGGAGGCCCAGGCCGTAGAGGGCGTGGACGGTGGCGTCGGCGTCCGAGGAGCGCAGCCGGACCGTGCCGCCGGGCGACACGTCGACGGCCGTGACCGCGGGCAGCCGGCGCAGCGCGGCCTGGTCGGGTGTGCCGCCGGCCAGGTCGAAGGAGACGCGCCGTACCCCGGCGCTCGCCTTGATCTCGCCGGCGGTGCCGTCGGCCAGCAGCCGGCCCCGGTGCAGAACCAGCACGCGGTCGGCGATCGCGTCGGCCTCCTCCAGGTAGTGCGTGGCGAACAGGACCGTGCGCCCCTGGTCGGCCTGGTCGCGCATGGTGGCCCAGAAGGCCCGGCGGGCGGTGACGTCCATGCCGGTGGTGGGCTCGTCCAGGACGATCAGGTCGCTGTCACCGGCGGTGGCCAGGGCGAAGCGGAGCCGCTGGGCCTGGCCGCCGGACAGCTTGTCGGCCCTGCGGCCGGCGATACCGGTGAGTCCGGCGCGGGCGAGGACGTCGGGGACGGGGTGCGGCCTGGGGTGGAGTCCGCAGGCGAGTCCCACCAGTTCGGCGACGGTGACCTCGCCCATCAGCCCGCCGCTCTGCAGCATGGCCCCGACGCGTCCCGCGACGATCGCCTCGCGCGGGCCGGTGCCGCAGACGGTGACCGTGCCGCTGTCGGGGCGCTTGAGGCCGAGCAACAGGTCGAGGGCGGTGGACTTGCCGGCGCCGTTCGGGCCGAGGAGCGCCACGGTCTCCCCGGCGCGCAGGGTGAGGGTCACGTCGTCCACGGCCCGGACGTCGCCGTACCTCTTGATCACCCGGTCGAACACGACCGATTCTGTCGTCGTCATGCGCCCATCGTGGCCGCCGGGGGCTGACGCCCGGCAGTGCCGGCGGTCGTGACCCCGGGATGACAGATGTCATGCCGCACGGCCCGGACGTGCCCGTGCACGGCCGCCCTGCCGCGGTACGCCGGACGAAAGGGGTCGGCGCCGCACGGATGCTCCGTGCGGCGCCGCTTCCGTCGTGCGTCAGCTCGGGTTCGTCTCGATGACGGCGGTGCGGTCGGACGTGCTGATCAGCGCCTGGCGCAGGGCGCCGTAGACGTCCTGCGGGGTGACGGCGGTCTTCTTGCCGTTGCCCCGGGTGATGAGCACACCGTCGAACGCCTGGCCGTACAGCTCCTCCAGGGCCTTCAGGTCGGGCTTGTCGACCAGCTTGCCGTTGACCGCCTCGACGCGCAGGAACTTCCACAGCGACTTCTCGGGGCTCATCGGCACCGAGTGCGCCGGGTCGGTCTGCACGGTGACCCGGTCCGACATCGCGGGCTCGGCGAACTCCTTCATCATCCGGTCGACCTCGGCCTTGGTGACCTTCGGCTGCTGGGACGTCGTGGGCACGTTCACCGCGTTGGCAGTGCCGGTCTCCACCTGCGTGCGGTACGCGGCGGCGACCACGTCGGCCGCCTTGGCGGCGTCGATGCCCTTGCCGGCCTGCGGGTACACCGGGACGGCCTTGCCGGACTCGAACGTGATCGAGCCCTCCTTGACCGTGCCGGCGCCTCCGGCCGCGTTCTCCAGGGCGGCCTGGAGCTTCTCGTGGTCGACGGGGATCTCCGGCTCGACCACGCGCGACTGGCCGAACAGCGAGCCGATGACGTTGACCGGGTTGTAGTCGCTGGTGGCGGCCTTGCCGACGGTGGCGTCGATGTCGACCTGCAGACCGGCGTTGTCCGGCTGGAGTGCGAAGGTCTTGCCGTCGACGGACAGCTTCAGCGGCTTGTTCAGTCGGCCGTCGAGCGCGCCGTCCAGCTTCTTCACCGCCTCGTCGCGGGTGCCGCCGCCGATCTCGATGCCGAGCACCGTTGTGCCCTTCGGCACGTCGGAACGGTTCATCAGCAGGCCCGCGCCGTAGGCGACGCCGGCTACCAGGACCACGCCGGTGGCGAGCAGGACGAGCTTGCTGCGCCCCTTCTTCTTCGGCGCCTTGGAGGAGCTCGCCGGGGGCGGGCTCACGGGGTCGGGCAGCTTCGGCGGGGTGTGCGGGCCCGGGGCGTTCGGGCCCATGCCGGGCGCGTCGAAGGACGCGCTCGGCGGGATCACCGGGATGCCGCTGGTGACGGTCTGCCCCGAGACGTTGTCGTGGCGGGGCCCGTAGCCGGCGGCGCCGGGGTCGGCGAGCTTCTGCGGGGTGAGGATCGCGGTGTCGTCGCTCAGTCCGCCGCCGGGGCCGGTGCGCTCCTCCGCGAAGGGCGCGCCACCACCGGGGGCGCCCGCGCCGCGTGCGGCGCCCGGCGGGGTCATCGGACCGTCGCCGGTGACCGGGCCGCCGGTGGGGCCGGAGGGGGCCTGCGGGCCGCCGGGACGGCCGGGGCCGGGCACGCCGCCGGGCCGCGCCGCGGGGCCGCGCCGGTTGCCGCCGTCGGTGTCGTCCGCGAAGTACGGGAGGTCGTCGCGGCGCGGTTCGCCGCCACGGTTCGCGTCCGGACGGGCGCCGTTGCCGCCGGGGGCGCCGGCCAGCGCCTCGGTCACGTCGAAGGAGCCGGTGCCGCCACCGTGACCGGGAGCCACGGGACCGCCGGTGGGCCCGGCCGCCTTCCCGCCGCCGGGACGGTGGGCGCCCGGGGCGCCCATGGAGCCGACCACGCCGCCGGGCCGCGGGCCACCGGGTCGCGCGCCGGGACCGCCCGGCGCGGCGCCGCCGGCCGCCGGGCCCGCGCCGTTCGGTGCGGACGGGGTCTGCGGCGGGCCGGAGAGGGATGGGGTGGGGGCGCCGGAAGTGCCCGGAGCTGTCGCGCCGTTGGCCGGTCCCGTGGCCTGACCGGGCTTGCCCGCCGAGGACTTGCGGGGCGCGAACCAGTCGCTGGCCGGCTTCTCCTCGGTGGCGGGCCTTTCGGCGGCCTCGGGCCGCGCGGGGGGCTCGACCGGGTCGGCGGAGGGTGCGGCGGGAGCCGGCTCGGCGGCGGCCTCGGCGTCGGCGGCGGCTTTCCTGCCGTCCGCGTCCGTGACGGGCTTGCGCACGACGACCGGCGGAATCGGCCGTGACCCGGGGATGTTGATCCGGATCCGGGTCGTCAGCGTGGTCTCGGTCTTACGTTCCTCCGGCCGCGCGGCCGAACGGCCCGCGTCCGTGCCCTCGTCCGGAATCGCCGGGATCCCGTAGGGCGGTGTGCCCGACGGGTAGGCGGCTCCGCCGTGCCCGTTGGGCCCGGAGGACGGAGTGTCAGTTTCACGACTCAAGGCAGGTTCTCCCGGTTGGCTCCGCCGCCCGTCACGACCTCACGGTGGGGGTCCTCCCAGCTCGGGCGAGGCCGAGGGTTCGAGGGAGGCTCGGCGGCGCGCACCACCTTACTGGCCATATCCGGCCCGTATCCCAGTACCGCCGGGGAAACCCACACCGGACCATCACGCCCTTGGCTCGGCGAAGTGGTACGTCACTTGCGAAGTCGGGCGGAGCCGCCGTCCGGTTGCCTCCCGGCACCGAAGGTGGCGCAGATCACAGCCACGGCGATGCCACCGAGCAGGAAGAGGTAGGAGCCGCTTCCCGCGGCGAACACGAAGTCGCCTTCCGGACGGCTGACCGTGAGCAGGATGACCATGATCATCCAGCCGGCGGCGACCGCCACCCCGCCGGACCGGCCACGCGTCGCCCGGGACGCGCCGAGCACCAGGCCGGCCTCACCGGCCAGGGCCAGCAGCAGTCCGCCCGGGAACCACGCGGGCTGGACCAGCGCCCCGGCGATGCCCACCACGGCGCCCAGCACCAGCAGCCCGAGCAGGGTGGCGGCCCGTCCCGCGGAGGGCGGACGCAGCGGCTGCGCCATCAGGGGCACGCGGTCGCCGCTCATGACACCTCCCCCGCGCCGACGCCGGCGAACAGGTCGTCCTCCGGGCCCATGGGCCGCCCGCCGCGCACCAACTCGTAGTACTCGGTGATGAACAGCGGCTGCGCGAGCTCGTTGGACAACACGAAGTACGGCTGGTCGGCGACGGTGATCTGGGTGGCGTGGGCGCGCATCGCGGCGGCCTTGGCGCCGGCGTGCGCCGTGCCGTCGACGGCCGTGGTGACCCGCTCGTCGTCGACCACACCCGGAACGTCCTGGACCCCGCCCGCCTTGTCGAAGGGCAGGTCGGGAAGGTCACGCTCGAGCCGGGCGAAGGCGTCCTCGGCCACGGAGCGGGGCACGCGGTTCCAATAGACCTTGGGGACGTCCCACCCGGCCGCCGCGGCCAGTTCGACGGCGCGCATGGCGACGCGGTGGGTCTGGATGTGGTCGGGGTGCCCGTAGCCGCCGTTGTCGTCGTACGTGACCAGCACCTGCGGGCGCACCTCGAGGATCACCTCGGCGAGCAGCCCGGCCGCCTGGTCGACGTCGGCCTGCCAGAAGCAGCCGGGGTCGTCGTTGTCGGGCAGCCCCATCATCCCGGAGTCGCAGTACCGCCCGGCCCCGCCGAGCAGCCGGAAGTCCGTGACGCCGAGCGCCGCCATCGCCTCCCGCAGCTCACCGAGCCGGTGTCCGCCGAGGGCGGCGCCGCCGAGGTGCCGCAGTTCGGGCGGGATGACCTCGCCGCGCTCGCCGAGGGTGCAGGTGACCAGCGTCACGTGGGCGCCCTCGGCCGCGTAGCGCGCCATGGTCGCGCCGTTGTTGATCGACTCGTCGTCCGGGTGCGCGTGCACCAGCATCAGACGCCGCTCGGGCAGTTCCGTCATGGGCTCCACCCTATTTGGCGCGGGGCGCTTCCCGCGGACCCGTCCGGCCGCGCAAGGTGCGCGCCCAGGGGGCGTCGACGGCGGCGGCGTCGATCGCCACCAGCACGTTGCTGAGGAGGGCGTCCGCGAAGTAGCGGCGGATCTGCTCCTCGGAAGCGCCGGAGACGGCGCGGATGTACTCGACCTGTCTGGCGTAGCACCGGCGCACGGCCTCGCCGATGCCGGGCTCGGTCGCGCAGCCCTGGGCGTGCATGAGGGTCATCAGCACGTCCCGGTCGCCGATGACGTCGTCGTACGCGGTGGTCAGCGCGTCCATGACCGCCTGCGGGTCGGTGCTGCGCACGGAGGCCGCCGCCGTGGCGGCGGCCTCGCGCAGACGGTCCGAGCAGTGGTCGACCAGGGCGACGAACAGCGTCTCCTTGTCCTTGAACAGCCGGTAGAGGTACCCCTGCGAGATGCCGGCCGCCTTGGCGACGTCGGTCGTGGAGGTCCCGTAGTAGCCGCGGGCGGCGAACGTCCTGATGGCCGTCCGCATGACCGTGGCCCGGCGCTCGTCGGCGGTGGAGCGCTGCCGCGTCCTGGATTCCATGGAAGCAATCAACCACTTTCATGAAAGTGGCGTCAAAGCGTCCGGCGGGATCAGCCGGCGCCGAAGGCCGTGATCATGTCGTCGGCGGAGCCGCCGAGGGAGTCCATGGCGACGAGCGGGTTCCAGTAGTCGACGTAGCGGCTGATCTTCCCGTCCACGGTCTCCACCACGGAGATGTACGACTGGTTGTACGGTCGGCCGGTCTCCAGGGCGATGCCTTCGGACCGGAGTTCGGCGATGACCAGGGTCGGGTCGACGGTCTCGTGGATCCGCACGTCCTTCATCTCCAGGCGGAACGCCTTGGGGAAGTTGGCGATGTGCGCGAACAGCTCGCCCCGGCCCTGGAGCCGGGTGGGGTACCCCGGAGGCGCGTACGGGAACTCCAGCACCCCGTCCTCGGTGAACAGCTCGGTCCACTCCTCCGCCCGCCCGGAGGTCAGGAGGTCGAGGTGGTCGAGGAAGACCTGCCGGGCGGCGGCGCGGGTGGGGTCGGGGGTCTCGGGGGTGTCGGTCATGAGTGGGGTCACTTTCTCTCATGTAAGCGGTTGACCACTTACAACCTGGACCGAGCGGTGCCCCCGTCCGGAGAGGCGGGGGCACAGTCAACGTCTGGCGCCTCTCGGCGACAGATGTAAGTAATAGACCACTCACATACGACCGGTCAAACACACCCCGCCTGCGGGTGGCCCACTCCGTGACCGGAGCGCGAACGTTCGCGTTCCGGTGGTGTGAGGTCGATCTCCGCCCAGACGGTCTTGCGCGGATGCCGGCCCTCGGCGACCCCCCAGCGGTCGGCGAGCACGTCCACCAGCAGCAGTCCGCGCCCGCACTCCGCGGCGCCGTCCGGCTCCCGCAGCACGGGCTGACGGTCACCGCGCGTGTCGGTGACCTCGATGCGGAGCGTGGCGGCGACCACGTAGAGCGTCAGACGGAAGCTACGGCCGGGCACGCGTCCGTGCGTGGCCGCGTTGGCGGCCAGTTCGGCGACGACCTGGCCGGCCGTCTCGTACGGGACGCCCCAGCTCCGCAGCGCGTCCACCGCGAGCAGGCGCGCGAGGCGGGCGCCCCGCGCGGTCGACGACAACAGCAGGCTGACGTGCCGCACTTGGCCATCCGGCCGGGTCCCCTTGAGGGCGATTTCCTGGTTCACGTGACTCAGCGTGGCCGAACGGCCGTACCGTGATGGGTGATCGCGGCGCTGCGTAGAGTGACCGTCCACCGCTTGTCCGGGGGTGTCCGGGCTGTCGGCCGGGCCCGTGCGCAGAGTCCGCGACCAGGCAACGGCACCACGGAGGGGCACAGGCATGTCGGTGAACGGTGAGGCGGTACGGGTCGGTCCCGGTACGGCGGGGGCGGACGAGCCGGGCTGGGATGTGGACCCGGACGACGAGTGGGCGCTGGCCGTCGTGGCCACCGTGGGGCGCCAGTTGAAGCTCCGGCGCGAGGCCGCGGGCGTCCGGGTGCCGGAGTTCGCGCTGGCGGTCGGGTACGGGGAGGACCTCGTCTACAAGATCGAGAGCGGGAAGCGGATCCCGCGCCCCGAGTACCTGGACACGGCGGACGAGGTCCTGGGCGCGGGCGGCCTCGTCGCGGCGATGAAGGAGGACGTGCGGAAGGTCCGGTACCCGAAGAAGGTGCGGGATCTTGCTCAGATGGAGGCGCGGGCGGTGGAGCTTCAGCTTTACGACCCGCTTCACATCCACGGCCTGTTGCAGACGCCCGAGTACGCGCGGGCCCTGCTGTCCATGCGCCGACCCGCCTACTCGTCGGAGGAAGTCGAGCGCTTCGTCTCGGCGCGTGTGGCCCGCCGTTCGGTCTTCGAGCGCGACCCCGCCCCCGAACTCGGCTTCATCCTGGAGGAGTGGACGCTCCGGCGCCCTCTGGGCGGCAGGGAGGTGCTGCGCGCGCAGCTGGAGCACCTGCTGACCGTCGCACGGTTGGCCACTGTCGAGCTCCAGGTGATGCCGACGGAACGGCAGGAGCACGCCGGAGTGGACGGTGGCATCGAGGTGTTGAAGTTCGCCGACGGCACGGCGGTCGGGAGGTCACCGGCCATGGCAGGTGGGCGAGCGGTGTCGGACCTGCGCCAGCTTCGTATCCTTGAGCTGCGTTACGGCATCATCCGCGCTCAGGCACTGACACCGCGCGAGTCCATCGCCTTCGTCGAAGATCTGCTGGGGGAGACATGATCCGAAGCACGTCCTGTGACCTCGTGTGGTTCAAGAGCAGTTACAGCAGCGGCAGCGAGGGTGACTCCTGCGTCGAGATAGCCACCACCCCCGCCACCGTCCACGTCCGCGACTCCAAGGACACCGACGGCCCCCGCCTCACCTTCACCCCGGCCGCCTGGAATGACTTCCTCACCTCCGCGGGCGCCGACGGCCCGGCGTGACCTCACTGCGGCGCCCGCGCCCCCTCACGCGTTCTTGATGCTTGGGAACGGGCGGTCCGCCTCCAGTTCGAACGCCAGCTCCAGCAAGGTGCGTTCGGCACCCGGGCGGCCCGAGAACATCACGCCGATCGGCAGGCCGTCCGGTGTCGTGGACGCGGCCGGGAGGGAGATCGACGGGGTGCCGACGACGTTGTTGACCGGGGTGAACGCCACGTAGGCGAGGATCCGTTCGACCAGCGTGGCGTACGGGACGGACGGGGCGAGGTGGCCGAGCGGCGGGGTGGTGTGCGCCAGGACCGGGGACAGGATGACGTCCTGGCCCCGGAACGCCGCCGCGTAGGCCTCACGGGTGCGCTTCAGGCGGCGCACCACCGCGGGCGTGTTACGCCAGTTGCGGACGTACGTCTCGCGCAGGCCGCGGCTCAGACCGTCCATGCGGTGACGGTCGAAGCCCGTGCCCATGGTCCGGCCCGTGGCGCCGATGAGGAACGACAGCATGCCCCAGTAGGTGAGGAAGTCCCCGGTGAAGCGCGGGTCGATGGCCAGCTCCACCGGCGTCACCGTGTGGCCGAGGCGTTCGAGCCGCCGCGCCGTCTCCGTCACGGCCGCGCGGGTGTCCTCGTCGGTGCGGGCGCCGTTCGGGGAGTCCACCAGCAGGCCGACCCGCAGCCGGCGCTTCCCCGGGCCCTCCACCAGCCCCACGGACGGCAACTTCGCGTTCCGGTGGTGCAGTTCCGCCGCGGCGAGGAACGCGGCGCTGTCCCGGACCGTGCGGCTCACGACGCCGTCGACCACGATGTCGATGGGCAGCTGACGCCCTTGCGCGTTCGGCACGGTCCGGCCGCGGGTGGGCTTGAGTCCGACGAGCCCGCAGCAGGCGGCCGGGATGCGGATGGAGCCCCCGCCGTCGTTGGCGTGCGCGACCGGCACCGCACCGGCGGCGACCAGGGCGGCGCTGCCGCCGGAGGAGCCGCCCGCCGAGTGGCCGGTGTTCCAGGGATTGCGGACCGGCGGGCCCTCCTCGTACTCCGTGGTGGGGCTGAAGCCGAACTCGGGCAGCCGGGTCTTGCCGAGCACCGTGACGCCGGTGCTGAGCAGCTGGCGGGTGAAGGCGGCGTGCCGCCGGGCGGGCCGGGGCCGGAACGCGGCGCTGCCGTGTCCCGTGGGCAGGCCCGCGAAGTCGGTGTTGTCCTTCACGAAGGTCGGCACCCCGGCGAACGCGCCGCCGCCGGGGGCGCCGTGGGCCGGGATGTCGAGGTGCACCTGGACGGCGTCGAGCCGGGCGTCGGCGTCCCGGACCCGGGCCGCGGCGTCCTTGGCGACCTCGGCGGGGCTCACCTCGCCCCGGCGGATCGCCGCGGCGAGGCCGACCGCGTCCAGGTCGCCCAGGGCGTCGTCACGGAAGACGTGGACCGTGGTCCGCGCCTCGCCGCGTCCTTGGCTCTGTTCCTCGGAAGTCGTCACCGTAGGCTCCGCCCTGCGCGCGTGAATGCTGGCCCGTCCATCATTGCTTACCGACGGGTAACACGCGAGAGGCCGGCGTCGGCCGCGCTCAGAAGTTGAGGCTGCCGATCATCCCCGCGATGTTGGAGGTGACTTCGTTGATCGTGGGCGCGATCGTCGACGAGGCCAGGTAGAAGCCGAGCAGCATGCACACGATCGCGTGTCCTGCTTTCAGACCCGACTTCTTGATCAGCAGGAAGACGATGATCGCCAGCAGCACCACCGCCGAAATCGAGAGTGCCACGGCGGCTCACCTCCAAGGATCCCAGGGGCGCGGGGGTCACGGAACATGGGGGCAGTACGTCCACACAGCAGGCAGCAGGTTCCTACCCACTATGCGCTAACGATCATAACTATCCGTACGTGCGCATCGATCGGCGCACGGCCGCACAAGGGGGCGCATGGCCAATATGGTCAGGGCATGACGACCGAGACGGACTCCTTCCCCCGACTCCACGCACGCACCCTCCGCTTCACGCTCGGCGCGCCGCGTTCGTTCAGCGTGGCGCCCGACGGCTCACGTGTCGTGTTCCTCCGCTCAGGTTCCGGTACGGACCGGGCCAACGCCCTGTGGGTGCTCGACACGGAGGGGGGTGGGGAGCGCGTGGCGGCCGACCCGCGCGCCCTCCTGGGCGGCGCCTCCGAGCAGCTCTCCGCCGCGGAGCGGGCGCGGCGCGAACGCAGCCGCGAGTCGGGCGCCGGCATCGTCGGCTACGCCACCGACGCGGCGGTCGAGCTGGCGGCTTTCGCCTTGTCAGGGCGGCTTTTCACGGCCGAACTGCGGGCCGGGACGGCACGCGAACTACCCACCCCGGGACCGGTGATCGACCCCCGTCCGTCGCCCGACGGCCGGCATGTCGCGTACGTCGCCCGGGGCGCCCTGCGGGTGATCTCCGCCGAGGGGGCGGGCGACCGCGCGCTCACCACCCCCGAATCGGAGGACGTCACCTACGGTCTGGCCGAGTTCGTCGCGGCCGAGGAGATGAGCCGGTCGCGCGGTTTCTGGTGGGCCCCGGAGTCGGACCGGCTGCTGGTGGCCCGGGTGGACGACACGCCGGTGCGGCAGTGGTGGATCTCCGACCCCGCCCACCCGGAGCGTGACCCGCACCACGTCCGCTACCCGGCGGCCGGCACCCCCAACGCGGACGTCCGGCTGTTCGTGGTCGACCTCGAGGGGACGCGCACGGAGGTCTCCTGGGACCGGGCACGCTACCCGTACCTGGCGCGAGTGCACTGGTCAGCGGCGGGGGCCCCGCTGCTGCTCGTACAGGCGCGCGACCAGCGGGGCCAGCTGATCCTGGCCGTGGACCCGGAGTCCGGGGCCACCCGGATGGTGCACGCCGACGAAGATCCGGATTGGCTGGAACTTTTCCCCGGTGTGCCCTGCTGGAGCCCCTCCGGACAGCTCGTCCGGATCGCCGACGAGGGGGGTGCCCGGCGCCTCGCCGTAGGGGAACGACCGCTCACCGGTCCGCAGCTGCACATCCGTGCGGTACTCGACGTCTCGGACGACGACGTGCTGGTCTCGGCGTCGGCGGGGGCGGAGGCGGCCGATCCGGAGACCGGCCAGGTGCACGTCTACCGGGTGAACGAACTGGGCGTGGAGCGCGTCTCCGAGGAGCCCGGGGTGCACACCGCGGTGCGCTCCGGAGGGGTCACGGTGCTCGTCTCGGCGACCCTGGATCGGCCAGGTTCCCGCGTGCGGGTGCTCCGTGACGGGAAACAGACGGCGACTGTCCCCTCGTACGCCGAAGACCCCGGTATGTCCCCTCGGGTGACGCTGACACAGGGGGGCGCACGCCGCATCCCGTGCGCCGTGCTTATGCCTCGGGACTACGCCGGTGACACCCCTCTCCCGGTGCTCATGGACCCCTACGGCGGTCCGCACGGCCAGCGGGTGGTGGCCGCGCACAACCCGCACCTGACCTCGCAGTGGTTCGCCGACCAGGGTTTCGCGGTGATCGTCGCCGACGGGCGCGGCACCCCGGGCCACTCCCCCGCCTGGGAGAAGTCCGTCAAGGACGACATCGCCGCGGTCGTCCTCCAGGACCAGGTGGACGCGCTCCAGGCGCTGGCGGAGGACTTCCCGCTCGACCTGGGCCGGGTGGCGATCCGTGGCTGGTCCTTCGGCGGCTACCTGGCCGCGCTCGCGGCGCTGCGCCGCCCCGACGTGTTCCACGCGGCCGTGGTCGGCGCGCCCGTCACCGACCTGCGCCTGTACGACACCCACTACCAGGAGCGCTACGTCGGGCACCCGGACGAGCAGCCGGAGAACTACCGCCGCAACTCGGTGATCGACGACGCCGGCCTGGTCGACGCGGCCGAACCGCACCGGCCCATGATGATCATCCACGGCCTCGCGGACGACAACGTGGTCGTCGCCCACTCCCTGCGGCTGTCCTCGGCGCTGCTGGCGGCAGGCCGCCCCCACGAGGTGCTGCCGCTGTCCGGCGTCACGCACATGACGCCGCAGGAGGAGGTCGCCGAGAACCTGCTCCGCCTCCAGCTCGGTTTCCTCCGGCGCGCGCTGTCCCTCCCGGACACCCGCGCGCCGCGTTAACACCGGGGCAACTCCACGGAAGCGGTACCGATATACGGACGGGGAAGGCTGGTCAGCGTACGGCCGTGCGGGTGCCGTGAACGGGCCGGGGTGCGCCATGTCACCCCGGCCCGTGCCCGTGCGGCCACCGGCGCACCGGTCATCCGGGCCCGTCGCCCCGCCCCTCCGCCGGCACCACGTGCTTCTCCTCCGCGAAGTGGCACGCCGAGTCGTGGGCCGCGGGTCCCCCCTCCAGCCACTCCGGCACCGCGAGCGGCGGCACCTCCTGGGCGCACCGCTCCCGCGCCTTCCAGCAGCGGGTGCGGAACCGGCAGCCGGACGGGATGTTCGTCGGCGACGGCACATCCCCGGTCAGCACGATTCGCTCCCGGTGCTCGCGCGCCCGGGGGTCCGGGACCGGCACGGCGGACAGCAGCGCCTGCGTGTAGGGGTGCGTGGGATGGTCGTAGATCTCGGTGTCCGTGCCGGTCTCCACGATCCGGCCCAGGTACATCACCCCGACCCGGTCGGAGATGTGCCGGACGATCGACAGGTCGTGCGCGATGAAGACGTAGGACAGGTCGAACTCGCTCTGCAGCCGGTCCATCAGGTTGATGACCTGCGCCTGCACCGAGACGTCCAGCGCGGAGACCGGCTCGTCGGCGACGATCACCTCGGGGCGCAGCGCGAGGCCCCGCGCGATGCCGATGCGCTGCCGCTGGCCGCCGGAGAACTGGTGCGGATAGCGGTTGATGTACTCGGGGTTCAGGCCCACCACGTCCAGCAGGTCCTGCACCCGGCGCCGCCGGTCCCCCTTGGGCGCCACCTCGGGGTGGATGTCGTACGGCTCCCCGATGATGTCGCCCACCGTCATCCGCGGGTTGAGCGAGGTGTACGGGTCCTGGAACACCATCTGGATGTTGCGGCGCACCGCCTTGAGCGCCTTGCCGGACAGCCGGGTGATGTCCTCGCCCTTGTAGCGGATCGAACCGGCCGTCGGCCGCTCCAGGTTGACCAGCATCTTGGCGACCGTCGACTTGCCGCAGCCGGACTCCCCCACGATGCCCAGCGTCTCACCCCGGTCCAGGTGGAAGTCCACGCCGTCGACCGCCTTCACGGCGCCGACCTCCTTGCGGAAGACGATGCCCCGGGTCAGCGGGTAGTGCTTGACCAGGCCGCTGACCTCCAGGATCGGCTCAGCCATCCAGGCACTCCCTCCAGAAGTGGCAGGCGCTCCCGCGCGTGCCGGAGACCTCGTACAGCGGCGGGTCGTCGGTGGTGCAGACGTCCCGGGCCAGCGGGCAGCGGGGGTGGAAGGGACAACCGGGCGGAATGCGGGTGAGGTTGGGCGGCAGGCCCTTGATGGCGTAGAGCTCCCGGCCCTTGTCGTCCAGGCGCGGGATGGAATCCAGCAGCCCCCGGGTGTACGGGTGCGCCGGGGCCTTGTAGATGTCGTGCACAGGCGCCGACTCCACGATCCGGCCCGCGTACATCACCGCGATGCGGTCGGCGACGTCGGCGACCACCCCGAGGTCGTGGGTGATGAGGATCAGGCCCATCCGGTACTCCCGCTGGAGCTCCGCGAGCAGCTCCATGACCTGGGCCTGGACGGTGACGTCGAGAGCGGTGGTCGGCTCGTCGGCGATGATCAGGGCCGGCTCCAGGGCCAGCGCCATCGCGATCATGATGCGCTGGCGCATGCCGCCGGAGAACTGGTGCGGGTACTGCCGGACCCGCTCCCGGGCGGCGGGGATGCGCACCCGGTCCATCAGCTCGATCGCCTTCGCCCGCGCGTCCTTGCGGGACATGCCCCGGTGCACGGTGAACATCTCGCCCAGCTGGTCGCCGACGGTGAGCACGGGGTTCAGCGCGGACAGCGCATCCTGGAAGATCATCGCCATCTCGGCGCCCCGGATCCGCCGGCGCTCCTCCTCCTTGAGCTTCAGCAGGTCCCGGCCCTGGAAGACGACCTCGCCGCCGGTGATCCGCCCGGGCGGGACGTCGAGGATGCCCATGATCGCCTGGGCCGTCACGGACTTGCCGGAGCCCGACTCGCCCAGCACGGCCAGGGTCTCCCCCTCGTCCACGCCGTAGCTGACCCCGTTGACGGCCTTCGCCACACCGTCCCGGGTGCGGAACTCCACGTGCAGATCACGCACTTCGAGCAGCACCGCGGCTCACCTCAGCTTCGGGTCGAGGGCGTCGCGCACCGCGTCGCCGAGCATGATGAACGCCAGGACCGTGATCGCGAGGGCTCCGGAGGGCCACAGCAGCGCGTGCGGGGCGTTGCGGATGTAGGGCGAGGCGGAGGAGATGTCGATGCCCCAGGAGACGCTGGGCGGCTTCAGCCCGACCCCGAGGTACGACAGCGTCGCCTCCAGGGCGATGTACGTGCCCAGCGCGATGGTCGCGACGACGATGACCGGGGCCACCGCGTTGGGCGCGATGTGCCGCATCAGCAGCCGCGAGTGGGAGGCTCCGAGCGCCCGCGCGGCCTGCACGTAGTCGTTCTGTTTGGCGGTGATCACGGCGCCGCGGGCGATGCGGGAGATCTGCGGCCAGCCGAGCAGCACGATGAAGCCGATGACGGGCCAGACGGTGTTGCTGGTGATGACGGACAGCAGCACCAGGCCGCCGAGGACGACCGGGATAGCGAAGAAGACGTCGGTGATCCGGGACAGGACCGAGTCGGAGACGCCGCCGAAGTACCCGGCGAGCGCGCCCAGCACACTGCCGAGGACGGCGACCCCGAGGGTGGCGAGCACCCCGACCGCGACGGAGGTGCGGGCCCCGTACACGGTGCGGGTGTAGACGTCGCAGCCCTGCCCGTCGAACCCGAAGGGGTGGCCGGGCTGCGAGCCCTCCTGGGCCTTGGACAGGTCGCACTTGAGAGGGCTTCCGGAGGTGATGGCCGACGGCCACAGGGAGATGAAGACCAGGAACAGGATGACCAGCGCCGAGACGATGAACACGGGGTTGCGGCGCAGGTCGCGCCAGGCGTCGGACCACAGGGAGCGGGGGCGGTCCTCCGGTCCGGCGCCGTCCGGTCCGGGCCGTTTCTCCAGGGTCTCGGCCTCGTCGACGCCCAGGTCCATGGCGCCGCCCATGCCGGTGCCCGCGATGGCGGCCTCGGGTTCGTCGTGACGGTCAGACATAGCGGATCCTCGGGTCGAGTACGGCGTACAGGAGGTCGACGACGAGGTTGGCGACGAGGAAGACCAGCACCAGGACGGTGACGAAGCCGACCACCGTCTGGGTGTTCTGCCGCAGGATGCCCTGGTAGAGCTGGTAGCCGACACCGTGGATGTTGAAGATCCGCTCGGTGACGATGGCGCCGCCCATCAGGAAGCCGATGTCGGCTCCGATGAAGGTGACCACGGGGATCAGGGAGTTGCGCAGCAGGTGCCGGACGACCACCCGGCGCCGGGGCAGGCCCTTGGCGATCGCGGTGCGGACGTAGTCGGAGCGGCGGTTCTCCGCGATGGAGGTGCGGGTCAGCCGGGTGACGTAGGCGAGGGACACCGACGCCAGCACCAGGCCGGGCAGGATCAGCTCGTCGAAGGGCGCCTCGGAGGACACCGAGGGCCGGATCCAGCCCCACTTCACGCCGAGCAGCAGCTGCAGCAGCAGACCGGTGACAAAGGTGGGCACGGAGATCACCACGAGGGTCAGCAGCAGCACCCCGGTGTCCACCGGCCGGCCCCGGCGCAGCCCGGTGACCACGCCGAGGGTGACGCCGATGACGATCTCGAAGAGAATCGCGATCAGGGTGAGCCGGACGGTGACGGGGAACGCCGTCGCCATCAGCTCGGTGACCTCCTGGCCGTTGAAGGCCGTGCCGAAGTCACCGGTGAAGACGTTCCCCATGTACGTCAGGTATTGCTGCCAGACCGGCTTGTCGAGGCCGAACTCCCGCTCCAGGCGGGCGGCCGTCGCCGGGTCGCACTGCCGCTCCCCGCACAGTCCCGCGACGGGGTCGCCCATCACGTTGACCATGAGGAAGATCAGCAGCGTGGCCCCGATGAAGACCGGGATCATCTGGAGCAGCCGCCGGACGACGTAGCGCCCCATGCCGGCTCAGCTGACCTTGATCTCGTTGTAGACGGGGACGCTGAACGGGTTGAGCTTGACGTTCGACAGCCGGTCCGACCAGCCGGCGCTGCCGTTCTGGTACCAGAGCGGGATCGCGGCCATGTTGTCGCGGACCACTTCCTCCGCCTGCTGGAACAGACCGACGGCCTTGGCGGTGTCGGTCTCCTGGTTGGCCTGGTTCACCAGGTCGTCGAACTCCTTGTTCGACCACTTGCCGTCGTTGGAGGAGGCGTTGGTGTAGTAGAGCGGCTGGAGGAAGTTCTGGATGAGCGGGTAGTCCATCTGCCAGCCGGCGCGGAACGGCCCCGTCATCTTGCGGTCGGTGATCTCGTTGCGGAAGTCCGCGAAGGTGCCGACCGGGTTGGCGGTGCAGGCGCGCTCGTTGTCGAGGGCGTTGTTGATGGAGTTGCAGACGGCGTTGACCCACTCCCGGTGGGAGCCGGTGTCGGCGTTGAAGGTGATCGTCACCTTGCCGCCGGGCAGTCCGCCGCCCTCCTCGATCAGCTTCTTGGCCTCGTCCGGCTTGAACTCGCAGAACTCCCCGCACAGTCCGTCCTGGAAGCCGCCGTCCTCGCCGAGCACCGGGGAGGTCCAGTCGGTGGCGGGGGTCCGGGTATTCTGGAAGATCGTGTCGGTGATCTGCTTCCGGTCGATCGCCATGGACAGGCCCTGACGGACCTTCGTCGCGCCGTCGGTGTTCCAGGCTTCGTCGTAGAACGGGAAGGCGAGGGTCTGGATGATGCCCGCGGGGGTGTTGAGGTAGCGATCGCCCAGGTCGTTCTTCACGTTCTTCAGCTGCGCGGCGGGCACGTCGTCGACGAGGTCGAGGTTGCCGGCCAGCAGGTCGGTGTAGGCGGTGTTGTTGTCGGTGTAGACCTTCAGGTCCACGCCGCCGTTCTCCGCCTTGTCGTCGCCGGGGTAGTCGTCCCACGTGCGCAGGGACATCTGCGAGCCGCGGTTGTACGACTCGACCAGGTAGGGGCCGTTGCCGACGGGCTTCTTCACCCAGGCGTCGTGGTCGTCGAAGAACGCCCGGGGCAGCGGGGCGAAGGCGTTGTAGCCGAGGGTGTCGGGGAACGTGGAGAACTTCTGGGTGAGCTTGACGGTGAAGGTGCGGTCGCCGGTGACCTTCAGGCCGGACAGGGTGTCCGCGGTCTGCTCACCCTCCTCCGGGTGCACCTGGTCGTAGCCCTCGATGTAGCCGAAGAAGTACGAGTTGCGCTGGTTGTTGCGCAGGCCGGCGCCGTAGTTCCAGGCGTCCACGAAGGACTGGGCGGTGACCTTCTCGCCGTTGCTGAACGTCCAGCCGTCCTTGACGGTGATGGTGAAGTTCTGCGAGTCGTCGGTCTCGATGCTCTCGGCGAGCATGTCCTTGGCCTCACCGGTCTCCGGGTCGTACCGCTTCAGCCCCCGGAAGATCATGTCCAGGACCTTGCCGCCCTGGACCTCGTTGGTGTTCGACGGCTCCAGCGGGTTCTGCGGGTCGCCCCAGGAAGCGCTCAGCACGGCCGCGGAGTCGCTCCCGCCGTCTCCCCCGCCGCCGCATCCCGCCGTGGCGAGGGCGACCGCCGTCGCGCAGGCGGCCCATCTGGCGTGCGTGGTGATGCGCATGGGGTGCCTCCTCGTGCCCGGGTCCCTTCCCGGGTCAGCCTGGAAGCGGGGGCCCCGGCGCGCACGCCCGCCGGGTCCGTACGGGTACGGGGTGTCCTCCGGACGGCCGCACGGGGCCGAGCGGGGCCGCACCCCGAAGCCCCGGGGCGCGGGGCGTCCAGCCCCCGGCCCCACCGCGGCGGGGCGGCGCGGTCGCGAAGACTTGGGTGCCGGGCGCCGAGGCGCCGGACCCGCAGGCACGCGGAGGGGGCGGGCGGTGTGCGGCGGGTACGGCGGAGGGCCGGGGGCAGGAGGTGTCCCTCCTGGCCCCCGGCCCTCCGCCGACGGATCAGCTCTTGGAGATGTCCGACTCGTTCTCCAGGGCCTTCAGGCCCGGGTCCATCACGACGTCCTCGGTGCGGGCGCTGATCGTGCCCTCCTCCGGGTAGTGGCACGCCGTCAGGTGGCCCTCCTTGCTGCCCTGGATCCGCACCAGCGGCGGCTCCTCCGTGGCGCACTTCTCCGTCGCCTTCCAGCAGCGGGTGCGGAAGCGGCAGCCGGACGGCGGCGCGATCGGCGAGGGGACGTCACCGGCGAGACGGATCCGCTCCCTCTTGTCCGCGTCGATGTCGGCGTCCGGCACCGCGGAGAGCAGCGCGTGCGTGTACGGGTGGCGCGGCCGGTTGTAGATCGAGTCGCGGTCCGCGATCTCCACGATCTTGCCCAGGTACATCACCGCGACGCGCTGCGAGAAGTGCCGCACGATCGCCAGGTCGTGGGCGATGAAGACGAACGCGATGCCCATCTCCCGCTGCACTTCCTGCAGCAGGTTGACCACCTGCGCCTGGATCGACACGTCCAGGGCCGAGACCGGCTCGTCGGCGACGATCAGCTTCGGCTGCAGGGCGATGGCGCGCGCGACGCCGATGCGCTGGCGCTGACCGCCGGAGAACTCGTGCGGGAAGCGGTTGTAGTGCTCGGGGTTGAGACCCACGATCTCCAGGAGTTCCCGGACCCGCTTCTCACGGCCGCCGGGCGGGTTGATCCCGTTGATCTCCATCGGGCCGGAGATGATCGTGCCGACCGTCTGCCGCGGGTTCAGCGAGGCGTACGGGTCCTGGAAAATCATCTGGATCTCGGATCGGATCGGCGCCAGCTTCCGGCGGTCGGCCGAGCTGATGTCCTGGCCCTGGTACTCGATGGTGCCCGCGGTCGGCTCGTAGAGCCGGGTGATCAGCCGTCCGGTGGTGGACTTGCCGCAGCCGGACTCGCCGACCAGGCCGAGGCTCTCACCCGGGTAGACCTCGAAGTCGACGCCGTCGACGGCCTTGACCGCGCCGACGGTGCGCCGGATCGGGAAGCCGCCCTTGATCGGGAAGTGCTTGGTCAGACCGCTGACCTTCATCAGCGGCGCCTCGGAGCCGTTCCGCTGCTGCGGGACGGAGTCGGCGACCGCTGTGGTCGTCTTGCTGTTGTCGCTCATGGAAATGCCCCAGTCGCCGGTTTCCGCTCAGCCCAGCCGGGGCTGAATCGTCTCGATGAACACCTGCTGCCGCTGTTCCGCCGTCAGGTGGCAGGCGGCGGCGCGTCCCGGTGCGAGCGTCGGCCGCTCGCCCGAGCAGCGGTCCCCCGAGACCTTGTCGGTGAAGGCGCACCGCGGGTGGAACGGACAGCCCGTGGGCGGGTTCAGCAGGGAGGGCGGCGAGCCGGGGATCGGCAGCAGCGGCTCGTCGACGTCCGAGGACAGCCGCGGCATGGAGCCGAGCAGACCCCAGGTGTACGGGTGCTGCGGCGCCTTGAGCACCTCACGCGTGGTGCCCCGCTCGACCGCGCGGCCGGCGTACATCACCAGGATGTCGTCGGCCATGTTGGCGACCACACCGAGGTCGTGGGTGATCATGATGATCGCGGAGCCGAACTCCTGCTGCAGGTCCTTGAGCAGGTCGAGGATCTGCGCCTGCACGGTCACGTCGAGGGCCGTGGTCGGCTCGTCGGCGATCAGCAGGTCCGGGTCGCAGGAGAGCGCCATGGCGATCATCGCGCGCTGGCGCATACCGCCGGAGAACTGGTGCGGGTAGTCGTCGACCCGCTGCTGCGGGTGCGGGATGCCGACCTTCTCCAGAAGGTCGATGGCGCGCACCCGGGCGTCCCGCTTCGAGGCGCCGGTGTGCTTCATGAACGGCTCACCGATCTGGCGGCCGATCGTGTAGTACGGCGACAGCGCGGTCAGCGCGTCCTGGAAGATCATCGCCATCTTCTTGCCGCGCAGCGTCTCCAGCTGCTTCTCACTGGCGGTGGTCAGCTCCTGGCCGTCCAGCGTGATCGACCCGTCGATGGCGGTCTTCTTGCGGTTGTGCAGGCCGAGGACGGCCAGGTTGGTCACCGACTTGCCGGAGCCGGACTCGCCCACGATGCCGAGGGTCCTGCCGCGCTCCAGGTCGAAGGAGAGCCCGTCCACCGCCTTGACGATGCCGTCCTCGGTGGAGAAGTGGACCTTGAGGTCGCGCACCGAGAGGAAGGCTTCCCCCGCGGCGGCGGCCGCGGCCTCTTCGGGCTTGGTCTGAGTGGTCACGGTAGTTCTCCTAGGACAGACGCACGCGCGGGTCGATGACGGCGTACAAGGCGTCCACGATCAGGTTGAAGACAATGATCAGCGCGGCGCTGACCAGCATGACGCCCATCAGCATCGGCAGGTCCTTGTCGACGACGGAGGACAGCGCCAGCCGGCCGAGACCGGCCAGGCCGAAGGTCAGCTCGGTCACCATGCCGCCCGACAGCAGCGACGAGAGGTCGATGCCGAGGATGGTGATGATGGGGATGAGGGAGCCGCGCCACGCGTAGCGGAAGAACACGAAGTTGCCCGACATGCCCTTGGCGCGGGCCGCCTTGACGTGTTCCTCCTGGAGCTGCTCGATCATCGACGAGCGGCTCATACGCGTGTAGTTGGCGGTGAAGATGGTGGCCATGACGACCCAGGGGATCAGCAGGCCCATGAACCATCCGCCGAGATCCTCGGAGAACGGCACGTACTTGGGCTTGTCGAGCCAGCCCGTCTGGTAGACGAGGAAGAGCAGGACCAGCGGGCCGAGGAAGTAGATCTGCATCGAGCTGATGACCAGCGAGCCGGAGCTGAAGGTCTTGTCGATCCAGGTGCCGCGGAACTTGGCGGCCAGCATGCCCGCGCCGAGGCCGACGATCAGGAAGACGATCAGCGAGCCGACGGTCAGCGACAGCGTCAGCGGGAAGCGGTCGAGGATCGTGTCCCAGACGTTCTGGTTGTTGGCGAAGGAGACGCCGAAGCAGGGGGCGCTGCAGTGGCCGACGGCGAAGTCACGGCCGGCGAAGATGCCGATGAGGAAGTTCCAGTACTGGACCGTGACCGGCTTGTCGAGGCCCAGGTTCGTGTGGATGATCTCCAGCGCGTCCGGAGTGCAGTTCTTGCCACAGGCCAGCAGAGCCGGGTCCTGCGGGATGGCGAAGAACATGAAGAAGGTGAACGCACTGATCAGGACAAGGATCAGTGCCGCACCGAACGTCCGGCGAATGAGGAATTGAAGCATGGCAGGAAGCTGCTCTCAGGACGGCGGCTGTCGGAAGGAAGATCTGGGGGTGGCCTCCGGGGCCGGTGGTGGGCGTTCCGCCGCGCGCCCACCACCGGACTCCGGCCTGGCGGTTACTTCTTGAGGAAGATCCGGGTGACGTCCACGTAGCTCGAGTCCGAGCTGTAGCGGAGGCCGCCGATGTTCGAACCGAAGATCTGGAAGACCTTGGTGTAGTAGATCGGGGCAGCCGGGTTGACTTCCTTGGCGATGTACTCGCTCAGCTCGGCCCAGGCCTTGGTGGCCTCGTCGGTGTCGGTGATCTGCAGGATCCGGGCGATCTCCGAGTTGACGTGCTTGTCGTTGATGTGCGAGTAGTTCGACGCACCGTCCTGGATCTGCGTGCCGTCGTACAGCGGCGGCACCACGGTGGAGGCGGACGGCCAGTCCTGACCCCAACCGGTCATGTAGAGGTCCAGACCGTTGTTGACCTTACCGACCTGCTCGTACCAGGTGGCGGCGTCGATCTCCTTCTTCTGGATGTCGAGACCGATCTTCTCCAGCGCGTCGGTGATCAGCACGGCCTGCTGCTGACGGACCGGCGAGTTGGCGTAGGCGTAGACGAGCTTCTTGCCCTTGAAGCCGCCCTCGTCGATCAGCTTCTTGGCGGCCGCGATGTCACCGTTCATCTTCTTGTGCCGGTTGAACGGGTCGAAGTCGTCGCGGTAGCCCGGAGTGGTGGGCGAGGTCAGCGAGTTGGCGACCTCACCGCCGTAGGCACCGCCGTCGGCCTTGTAGATGGCCGTGGCGGGCAGGGCCAGGGTGATCGCGTCACGGAGCTTCTTGTCCTTGACGCGGTCCATGTTGAAGTTCAGCTGCCACACGTAGGGCGCGTAGCCCTGGATCGTGCGCTTCATGGCCGCCTTGTCGCTGACGACCTTCTGCAGCTGGGTGGTGGCGACCTGACCCGTGAACATCATCGCGTTCTTGGCCTCGCCCTGGTCGGCGAGAAGGGTCTTGGTCTGGTCCTCGTCGTCGTGGTTCATCTCGATGTTGAAACCGTCGACGTACTGGTGGCGCACGGAGTCGGACTTGGCGTCCCACTGCGTGTTCTTGACCAGCTTCATGGACTTGCCCGGCTTGAAGTCCGCGATCTTGTACGGGCCCGTGGCGACCGGGTCCTGGTCGTACTTCTCCTTGGTGTCCGTCTCCACGGGGACGACCGCGTAACCCGGCATGGTCAGCATCTGCGGCAGGTCGGGCTGCGCCGTCTTGAAGTGGAAGACGACCGTCTTGTCGTCCGGCGTCTCGAGGACGTTGTTGGGCAGGTGCTTGCCCTTGAACGGACCGTCGTAGGCCTTGCGGTAGGTGGTGCCCGCACCGGACAGCCACTGCTGCAGGTAGGTCGGACCGTCGGTGATGAACGAGGCGTAGAGGCGCTCGACCGTGTGGCGGATGTCCGCCGCGTTGATCGGGTTGCCGTTCTCGTCCTTCAGGTTGTCCTTGAGGGTGTACGTCCAGGTCTTGCCGCCGTCGGTGGTCTTGCCGGCGTCGGTGGCCAGGTCGCCGACGACGGTCAGGTTGCCCTGGTCGTCCTCGTCGTACTGGGTCAGACCGCGGAAGATGAGACGGCCGAGCAGCTTGCCGTCCGAGACGTAGGTCTGGCCCGGGTCCAGGTGGGAGAAGTCGTCCTCCTGGTACACGTTCACCGTGCCGCCGGGCTTGGCGCCGGGGATCTCGGCGGCCGGACCGGTCGACGCCTTCACGTCACCGATCTGCACCGGCTTGGACTGCGACTTGGCGTCGTCCTTGGTCTTGCTGTTGTCCTTCGCGGAGCTGTCGCTGCCACCGCCACCGCAGGCGGTGAGGGTCAGGGCGCCGGCGGCAACCGCGACTATCGCGGCCGTGGCGGCACGGTTACGGAAGATGCTCATGGAGACGGATCCACCTGCCTGTAGTAGTGAGCACTGCTGGTATGTGGCCGAAGCGGAAGCCGTGGGGCTGCCCGGCGCCGGCCGGTCGGGAGCGTGGGGGGTTCCCCTGTGGGCTCAGCGCCCCGTCTTGGGGTCGAAGGCGTCGCGCACCGAGTCACCGAGGAGGTTGAAGGCCACGACGAAGATCACCATCGCGATACCGGGGAAGAGCATGTAGTACGGGTCCTGCTCGATGATGCCGGCGCCGATGGCGAACATCCGGCCCCAGTCCGGCGTCGGCTCGACGTATCCGACGCCGACGAAGGAGAGGAACGCGATGCTGAGGATCGTGGAAGGCAGCGTCAGCGTCGCCTGCACCAGCGTCGGCGTGACGATGTTGGGCAGGAGTTCCTTGCGGATGATGCGCCAGGGCGAGGCACCGGAGATCCGGGCCGCTTCGATGAACTCACGGTCCCGCAGGGACAGCGTGGCGCTCCGGACGATCCGCGCCATGCTCATCCATCCGAGGAAGGACAGCACGATGATGATCGCGGAGGTGCGCACATAGGTGGGCGTCTCCTCGTCGGGGGCGACGAAGACGGTGGTGATGACGGGCATCGCGGCCACGAAGAACAGCTGGCTGGGCAGGGCCATGAAGAAGTCGGTGATCCGGCCGAGCCAGTAGTCGATCTTGCCGCCGAAGTAGCCGCCGGCCAGACCGATCAGCACGCCCAGCACCGTCATCAGGATCGTCGCGGCCAGGGCCGTGGCGAGCGAGGTGCGGATGCCGTACAGCAGCTGGGTGAACACGTCCCGGCCGAGGCCGGGTTCGATGCCGAACCAGAACTCTCCGTCGATGCCGCCGAAGGGCTTCGCCGGCATCGTGAACAGGTCGAGGAGGTCGGGGTTCTCCTGCCCGTACAGGGTGTACGGGTTCTTGCCGTAGACCTTCGCGATGAGCGGCGCGGCCGCGGCTATCACGAAGAAGAACAGGACGACGACGGCAGAGACCACACCGGTCCGGTCACGCTTGAAGCGCGCCCACATCAACTGCCCGGGACTGCGGCCTTCGAGCTTCTTCGGCTCTTCGGCGTCGCCCTGAGGGGCGTTCTCCTTGTCCAAGACCGTAGAGGTGGGAGCACCCTCAAGCTCGATTGGACTCGTCATCAATTCGTCCGTTTCACAGGTTGGAGGTCGTCGGGAGCACCTGCGGCCCGACGGCCTTCGCACGACGTACGTCTTGCGCAGCGCGCGAGGGGAACAACGACGGAGGGGCGGCAGCCGCCCCGGGGGAACCCTGGCGCGGTCGTGACCTACCGACCGGCCTCACGAGTCGTCAAGGAAGGGCGCGACGCCGCGCCGCCACCGGGACGACCGTGACGGGACTGGGCGCACCCGCGGGACCTCCACCCGCCACCGGGTACGACGCGACCCATTGGGCGCTTGTGGCACCTCGCATGGGTTCCTCCTCATGAATCCGCTGGTTCACCGCAAAAAGGAACACCGGAAAACCCCCGGCCCCTCGTCGGACCGAAGATCGTCAAGTGCCCCTGCGCTCGTGGATCGTCGCCGTCAGCTCACGACCCGTTCATCCGAGCTCTACGCGCCTAACTATCTGCCATGCACCACGACCGAGCCACACCCCCGAGGTTTCGGTTCGATCACAGCTCTCGCCTACATCTTCCAAAATCCGGACAAAGGGTTTGGCGAAAGATCCCTGCGAAACGGACTTGTTACACATCTACCGGAGCCCGGTGTCCGTATAGCGGACGTTTCGCGGGGGAAAACCGATTGCGCTCAGAGTGCCCGGCGTGCAGGGTGCCCGAGGGGGCATCCGGGCACTCGGCCCGCCGAGCCGGCGCGCCCGCGGCCGGTGGTCCCCGGATCCGGGGACCACCGGCCGCGGGCGCGCCGTTCCGGGAGCAGGGTAGTGCCGGGCCGGACCGTTTCGGCCTGATCAGCCCGTCATCAAGGGTTTTCCCTACCCTCCCCTTGCCGTCACCCTTTCGTCCCTCTCCGCCCCGTTCCCGCCGCCCTACGCCCCGGAGGGGACCCGGGGCCCGGAGACGCGAACGGCACCGGACACCCCCGCGAGGAGGTGTCCGGTGCCGTGTGCCGGGTGCGGCGGCGTCAGCCGTGCTTGGCGCGGCTCGCGGCGCGGGCGCGCTCGCGGGCGTCCAGGTTCACCTTGCGGATGCGGACGGCCTCCGGGGTGACCTCCACGCACTCGTCGTCGCGGCAGAACTCCAGGGACTGCTCCAGCGACAGCTTGCGCGGCGGGACGATCGCCTCGAACGAGTCGGCCGAGGACGACCGCATGTTGGTGAGCTTCTTCTCCTTGGTGATGTTCACGTCCATGTCGTCGGAGCGCGAGTTCTCACCGACGATCATGCCCTCGTACACCTCGGTGCCGGGCTCCGTGAAGAGCACGCCGCGCTCCTGGAGGTTGGTCATCGCGAACGCGGTGACCGCACCCGAGCGGTCGGCGACCAGCGAGCCGTTGTTACGGGTCGTCAGGGTGCCGAACCAGGGCTCGTGGCCCTCGTGGATGGAGTGGGCGATACCGGTGCCACGGGTCTGGGTCAGGAACTCGGTACGGAAGCCGATCAGACCGCGGGAGGGCACGACGAACTCCATGCGCACCCAGCCCGAACCGTGGTTGGACATGTTGTCCATCCGGCCCTTGCGCACGCCCATGAGCTGCGTGACCGCGCCCATGTGCTCCTCGGGCACGTCGATCGTCATGCGCTCGACGGGCTCGTAGGTCTTGCCGTCGACCTCCTTGGTGACGACCTGCGGCTTGCCGATGGTCAGCTCGAAGCCCTCGCGGCGCATCTGCTCGACCAGGATGGCCAGCGCCAGCTCGCCGCGGCCCTGCACCTCCCAGGCGTCCGGACGCTCGGTGTCCAGGACGCGCAGCGAGACGTTGCCGATCAGCTCGCGGTCCAGACGGTCCTTGACCTGGCGGGCGGTGACCTTGCGGTCCTTGACGACCGCCTTGTTGTCCGCGCCCTTGCCGGTGGCGCCGCGGCCGACCAGCGGAGAGGTGTTGGTGCCGATGGTCATGGAGATCGCCGGCTCGTCCACCGTGATCAGCGGCAGGGCGACCGGGTTCTCCGGGTCGGCCAGCGTCTCGCCGATCATGATCTCCGGGATGCCCGCGACGGCGCAGATGTCACCGGGGCCTGCCTTCTCGGCGGGCTTACGGGTGAGCGCCTCGGTCATCATCAGCTCGGAGATGCGCACGTTGCTCACCGAGCCGTCGCGCTTCATCCAGGCGACCGTCTGGCCCTTCTTCAGCTCGCCCTGGTGGACGCGGAGCAGGGCGATACGGCCGAGGAAGTTGTCGGCGTCGAGGTTGGTGACGTGGGCCTGGAGCGGCGCGCCCTCCTCGTAGGTGGGCGCCGGGATGTGCTCGAGGATGGTGGAGAAGAACGGCTCCAGGGAGTCGGAGTCGCTCGGCACCGTGCCGTCGGCGGGCTTGGTGAGCGAGGCGACGCCGTCACGGCCGCAGGCGTAGACGATCGGGAACTCGATCTGCTCCTCGTCCGCGTCCAGGTCGAGGAAGAGGTCGTAGGTCTCGTTGACCACCTCGTCGATGCGGGCGTCGGGCCGGTCCGTCTTGTTGATGCAGAGGATGATCGGCAGTCGCTGCTGCAGCGCCTTGCGCAGCACGAACCGGGTCTGCGGGAGCGGGCCCTCGGAGGCGTCCACCAGCAGCACCACACCGTCGACCATCGACAGGCCGCGCTCGACCTCGCCGCCGAAGTCGGCGTGGCCGGGGGTGTCGATGATGTTGATGGTGATGGGCTCCCCGCCGTCCTTGGGGTGGTACTTCACCGCCGTGTTCTTGGCGAGGATCGTGATGCCCTTCTCACGCTCCAGGTCGTTCGAGTCCATCATGCGGTCGTCGACCTGGTCGAGCTGGTGGGCGGCGAAGGCGCCGGCCTGCTTGAGCATGCCGTCGACGATGGTGGTCTTGCCGTGGTCGACGTGGGCGACGATGGCGACGTTGCGGATGTCGTGACGCGTTGTAGACGCAGCCATAAAAGGCGTATCTCCCGGAGTGCTGAGGAAGGCCCTGCACGAGAAGCTCTGGTGGGCGGGCCCTGCCGGGCTGTACACGCCTCGGCCTCACCCCATGGTACGGGCCCTCGGCACCTACGGCTCCCGCGGCCGCCGCGGGCACCCGCCACGACGGCCCTGACCGGCGCATACGGCCGCGCGATCTCAGTCCTCGGCGGACTCCTCGGCGCTCTTCGTGCCCGGGGTGCCGGCCGGTCCCTGCGCCGACTTCTTCAGGAAGCCCATGTCCTCGTAGACCGGGGTGGCGAAGCCGAAGGCACCGGCGTTGGCCAGGTTCTCCCGGGCCGCGACGAGCTCCGGGCGCTGGTAGAGCGGGATGGAGCCGGCGGCCGCCCAGATCCGGGAGTCGGCCTTGCGGATCAGGTCGCGGCGCTCGGCGTCGTCGAGGGTGGCGACGGCCTGGTCGAAGAGCTGGTCGACCTGGTCGGTGCCGACCCGGGTCCAGTTCTGCTCCACGTTCAGCGAGCCGTCGGCGGCCGCGACCGGCTTGGCGTAGACGGGCCGGGCGTCGGTGGCGGGGAAGGCGGTCGCGGGCCAGGAGTACAGGGCCAGGTCGAAGGCGCCGGAGGCGATGTGGTCCTTGAAGTAGCTGTCGTTGTCGACCTTGGAGACGTCGGTGCGGATGCCGATCTTCTTCAGCATCTCCGAGATCCGGTCGGCCACGCCGGCCAGCGTCTCGGAGCCGGGTCCCGACGGCAGCACGAAGCGCAGGACCAGCGCCTTGCCGTCCTTGGCGACGGGCGCGGTGTCCGCGCGGGCCGGGGCGGCGGTGCCCTTGGGCGCGTAGGCGCCGGCGGGGGCGCCGCCCTGTGTGAGCCGGCCGGTTCCGGTGCCCGAGTCGTGCGGGGCCTTGCCGTCGCCGTGGTTCTTCCCGTCGTCCTCGCCGACGATGTACGTGCCGTCGTCGCCGTCGCCGGAGCCTTCCGGGTCGCCGTCCTTGTCGGCCTCGGAGCCCGCCGCCTTCTCGCCCTCGTCCTTCTTCCCGTCCTTCTTCTCCTCCTTCACCGGCCCGCCCGGCACCCAGCCGGCGTCCGCGAGCAGGGCACGGGCCTCCTTGGCGTCCTGCTTGCCGAGGGCGCCGCTGTTGTCGGCGTAGGCGGCCTGGCCGGACAGCGCCAGGTGGCTGCCGACGGGCTCGGAGGGCAGACCGAGCGGCTTCAGGACGGACGCGGCGACGTCCTCGCGGTCCAGGGCGCGGGCCACGGCGCGGCGGACCCGCTCGTCGGAGAGGGGCCCCTCGGCGCCGTTCAGGGCGAGCTGGGTGAAGGCGGGCTCCAGTGACTTGCGCACCTCGAAGCCGCTGAGGGCCTTCTGCTGCCGGGCGTACTTCTCGGCCTTCTTGCGCAGCTTCTGGCGGGCGGAGACCTCCTCGTCGGCGGCGTCCTCGTCGGTGCCGTTGGCGACCGCCCAGGAGCGCAGCGCGTCCGCGGCGGAGCGGTCGGCCTCGGGGCCCATCAGGGGCGTGCTCTCGTTCTGCGGCAGGGCGGCGACGGTGATGCGCCGGGCGGCCTCGGGGCCGATCTCGGCGAGGTCGAGGGTGCCGTCGCTGAGGGCGGAGACGCGCTTGTCGTGCGGCACGGCGCGCAGCACGATCTTCTGCAGCTTGGGCGGGCTCCCCCACCAGCGCGGATTGCGGGCGAGGACGACCTCGTCCTCCTTGCTGTCGACCTTCTCCACCGTGAAGGGCCCGGCGGTGACCTTGATCTTCTTGCGCGCCCCGTCGTTGAAGGAGTCCGGGGTGCCCATGACCTCCTTGGGGTAGAGCGGGGTGAACAGCGACTTCCAGTCGGCGTAGGGGCGGCTGAAGGTGACCTTGACCTCGAGGTCGTTCTTGCCCCGCTCGACCTTCTCGATGCGGTCGTAGCCGGCGTTGCGGGCGGTCCAGTAGGCGGTGTCCTTGCCGGACAGGGCGCGCCACTGGGCGGCGAAGTCGGCGGCAGCGATCTCCCGGCCGTCGCTCCAGACGGCCTGCTGGGCCAGCCGGTAGACGACCACCTGTTTGGGCTCGGTGTCGACGACCTCGGCGGAGGCCAGGTAGTCGGCGTTGCGCACGGCCCGGCCCTGTTCGTCCGTGCGGTACATCGACGGCAGGACGGCCTCGGCGATCCGGGAGGTGGTGCCGTCGGCGTCGGCCTGGAAGGTGTTCAGGGTGTCCGGGACGGTGTCCACGGCCCAGCGCAGGGTGCCGCCGTCGGCGACGTCGGAGCGGTCCGCGCGCGCGACGTCCGCCCCGGCGAGTGGCTTGCCCGCCGGGTCGTCGGAGCCGCATCCGGCCAGCACAGGCACCGTGAGCATGCCGGCGGTGAGGAAGGCGACCGAGCGCAGGACCGCGCGCGGGCCGATGCCGTCGTGGGACATCTCTGGGTACCTCCGGAATGCCGCGGACATGAAGATCACGCTGGTGGTATTTGGCGCTCATCCGATGTATGCGGCCCACTGAAGAGGAAACGGTCCGGCAACCCCCGGCGACACGGCGGCCCCGGACGCCAAGCCCACCCGTGCGGCGCAACGCACCCGGCGCGACGCCGCCGGGCACCGCACGATGCACCCATGCGCCTCGGCCAATCGATGCACATCCCTTCACAGCGCAAGGTGTGACGCGCAACACTCGCAGGCGCATGACCGATGCACCGCCTTGGGCCTGGAAGACCCTGGAAGTGAGGTCACGTCATGTCCGTGCACGAGGAACTGACGACCGTCCAGCGCTGCCTCGACGACCTGATGCGGTCGGTGGGGCGCCTGGAGAAGCAGCTGGGCAGCGGCGGCCTGGAGATGCGTCGCGTCCGCTCCGACACCAACCACCTGCGCGAGAGCCTCGCGCTGCTCCGGGAGACCGCCGTCGCCACCGCGGGCCCGGCCAAGCGGCCCGACCTCGTGACCATCTCCGACACCCCCTACGACCCCTCGCTGTGGGTGGACACCGACGACGAGGGACTCGGGGCCCGCGACCGCCGCGCACCCTGACCCCCGCCCGAGAGCCCCGCCGATCACGGCACCCCCGACGCCTACCGGAGTGGACGACGTGGCCACTGGTACGGAACCCCCTGCGACCGAACCCGATCACCGCGGCGGCGTGAGATCCGGCACCCGCGCCGCGATCTCCGCCCCGCACCTGCGGACCGACCGCTGGTGGCTGGCCCCGGCCGCCACCGCGGCCGGGCTGCTCGCCTTCGTCGTCTACTCGACCTGGCGGGCCTTCGCGAACGCCGACTACTACGCGGCGCCCTACGTCTCGCCGTTCTACTCGCCGTGCCTGGCGGAGAACTGCGTGCCGATGCGCGGCGGGCCGAACTGGGAGCTGTTCGGCGGCTGGTGGGGCATCTCACCGGCGATCATCATCCTGATCTTCCCGCTCGGTTTCCGGCTGACCTGCTACTACTACCGCAAGGCCTACTACCGGGGCTTCTGGGCGTCCCCGCCGGCCTGCGCGGTCGCCGAACCGCACGCGAAGTACACCGGCGAGACCCGCTTCCCGCTGATCCTGCAGAACATCCACCGGTACTTCTTCTACGCGGCGCTGCTGGTCGCCTGCGTGCTCACCTGGGACACCGTGCTCGCCTTCCGCGACGAGCACTACGCATGGGGCCACATGGGCCTCGGCACCCTGGTGTTCCTGCTCAACATCGCCCTGATCTGGGCGTACACCGTCTCCTGCCACTCCTGCCGGCACATCGTCGGCGGCAAGCTGAAGCACTTTTCGAAGCATCCGGTGCGCTACCGGATGTGGCAGTGGGTGGGCCGGCTCAACGCCCGGCACATGCAGCTCGCCTGGGCCTCGCTGCTGAGCGTGGCGCTCGCCGACTTCTACGTCTATCTCGTCGCGTCCGGTGTCTTCGACGATCCGCGCTTCTTCTAGCTGGGGGCCTTACCTATGTCCGTGGTCGACCGACAGGAGTGGGACGTCGTCGTGGTCGGGGCCGGCGGCGCGGGCCTGCGCGCCGCGATCGAGGCGCGCGAGCGGGGCGCCCGTACGGCCGTGATCTGCAAGTCGCTGTTCGGCAAGGCGCACACCGTGATGGCGGAGGGCGGCATCGCGGCGGCGATGGGCAACGTCAACTCCGGGGACAACTGGCAGGTGCACTTCCGCGACACCCTGCGCGGCGGCAAGTTCCTCAACCAGTGGCGGATGGCCGAGCTGCACGCCCAGGAGGCGCCCCAGCGCGTCTGGGAGCTGGAGACCTGGGGGGCGCTGTTCGACCGGACCGAGGACGGCCGGATCTCCCAGCGCAACTTCGGCGGCCACGAGTATCCGCGCCTGGCGCACGTGGGCGACCGCACCGGCCTGGAGCTGATCCGCACCCTCCAGCAGAAGATCGTCGCGCTCCAGCAGGAGGACTTCCGGGAGACCGGTGATTACGAGTCCCGGCTGAAGGTCTTCCAGGAGTGCACGGTCACCCGGGTGCTGAAGGACGGGGAGCGAAGCGGGATGGGGGTCCCCCCGGCCGAAGGCGGGGGGAAGGTGAGCGGGGTCTTCGGTTACGAGCGGGAGTCGGGCCGCTTCTTCGTCCTGGAGGCACCGGCCGTGGTGATCGCGACCGGCGGCATCGGCAAGTCCTTCAAGGTCACGTCGAACTCCTGGGAGTACACCGGCGACGGACACGCGCTGGCGCTCCTCGCGGGGGCGCCGCTGCTGAACATGGAGTTCGTGCAGTTCCACCCCACGGGCATGGTCTGGCCGCCGTCGGTGAAGGGCATCCTGGTCACCGAGTCGGTGCGCGGCGACGGCGGGGTGCTGCGCAACTCCGAGGGCAAGCGGTTCATGTTCGACTACGTCCCGGACGTCTTCAAGGAGAAGTACGCGCAGTCCGAGGAGGAGGCGGACCGCTGGTACGACGACCCGGACCACAACCGCCGTCCGCCCGAACTGCTCCCCCGCGACGAGGTCGCCCGCGCCATCAACGCCGAGGTCAAGGCGGGTCGCGGCTCCCCGCACGGCGGAGTCTTCCTGGACGTCTCCACGCGCATGCCGGCCGAGGTCATCAAGCGCCGGCTGCCGTCGATGTACCACCAGTTCAAGGAGCTGGCGGACGTCGACATCACCGCCGAGCCGATGGAGGTCGGCCCGACCTGCCACTACGTGATGGGCGGCATCGCCGTCGACTCCGACTCGGCGGCGGCGCGCGGTGTGCCGGGGCTGTTCGCCGCCGGTGAGGTCGCGGGCGGGATGCACGGCTCCAACCGGCTCGGCGGCAACTCGCTGTCCGACCTGCTGGTCTTCGGCCGTCGGGCCGGCTGGCACGCGGCCGAGTACGCGAGCGCAGCGGGCTCCGCACGCCCCCGGGTGGACGACGCGGAGGTCGACACGGCCGCCGCGGAGGCGCTGCGCCCGTTCTCCGCGGAGGGCGAGGAACCGGCCGGGGGACCGCCGGAGAACCCCTACACCGTGCACCAGGAACTGCAGCAGACGATGAACGACCTGGTCGGCATCATCCGCCGCGAGCACGAGATGGAGCAGGCCCTGGAGAAACTCGCCGAGCTGCGGACACGGGCCCGTCGCGCGGGCGTGGAGGGCCACCGGCAGTTCAACCCCGGCTGGCACCTCGCGCTGGACCTGCGGAACATGCTGCTGGTCAGCGAGTGCGTGGCCCGGGCGGCACTGGAGCGCACCGAGTCGCGCGGCGGCCACACCCGAGAGGACCACGCCGGTATGGACCGCGCCTGGCGCAACGTCAACCTGCTGTGTTCGCTCGCCGACCCCTCGGGCGGACTCGCCGCCACGGACGCGGTGCCCGGCCGGATCACCCTGACCCGTGAGACCACCGAACCCATCCGCCCCGACCTGCTCGCCCTGTTCGAGAAGGACGAGCTGGTCAAGTACCTGGCCGAAGAGGAGCTCTACGAGTGAGCAGCTACGAGGCCCGCTTCAAGGTGTGGCGGGGGGACGTCGACGGAGGCGGCCTGGAGGACTTCGCGGTCGAGGTGAACGACGGCGAGGTGGTCCTCGACATCATCCACCGCCTCCAGGCCACCCAGGCCCCCGACCTCGCCGTGCGCTGGAACTGCAAGGCCGGCAAGTGCGGTTCGTGCTCGGCGGAGATCAACGGCCGCCCCCGGCTGCTGTGCATGACCCGTATGTCGGTGTTCGGCCGGGACGAGACGATCACCGTGACCCCGCTGCGGGCGTTCCCGGTGATCCGGGACCTGGTGACGGACGTCGGGTTCAACTACGCCAAGGCGCGCGAGGTCCCGGCGTTCGTGCCGCCGGCCGGGGTCGTGCCGGGCGAGTACCGGATGATGCAGGAGGACGTGGACCGCTCGCAGGAGTTCCGCAAGTGCATCGAGTGCTTCCTGTGCCAGGACACCTGCCATGTCGTCCGCGACCACGAGGAGAACAAGCCGGCGTTCGCCGGGCCGCGCTTCCTGATGCGGGTCGCGGAGCTGGACATGCACCCGCTGGACGCGGCCGAGGACACCGGCCTGGACCGCAGGCGCGCGGCCCAGGAGGACCACGGCCTCGGCTACTGCAACATCACCAAGTGCTGCACGGAGGTCTGCCCCGAGGGCATCAAGATCACCGACAACGCCCTGATCCCGCTGAAGGAACGGGCGGTGGACCGCAAGTACGACCCGCTGGTGTGGCTGGGGAACAAGATCCGCCGCCGGTCCTGAAGGGTCAGCGGACCCAGCCGTCCCGGTACTCGTCCCAGTTGGTCTCCGTCGCCGCGAAGTCGATGTACGGCGCGAGGCCGAAGAGCTCCCGGTCGGGGTCGGTCCGGGACAGTCCCAGCCGGGCTCCGCGCACGGCGGCGGCGACCGTCTCGGCGTGACCCCAGTGGCTGGGGTTGCTCTCGTAGTAGAAGGGCAGCCCCATCAGCAGGTGGGTGGTGGGCGGGGTGACCTCCAGCGCGAGCGACGTCTGCTGGGCCACGTACCCGCCGTAGGTGCTCTCGAAGGGGCGCGCGGTGTCGTACGACATCACGGCGATCTGGTCGACGCGCCGGGCCACCTGCCCGAAGAACTTCTGCGACCACCACTTGGGGTGGTCGGCGACGAAGCCGGCGACCGTGTGGAGGTGCGGCAGCGGGTCGATCTGGTGGGCGGCCACGGACAGCTGCGCGTCCCGGGCGCGGGTGACGGCGCGCAGGTCGTCCAGCAGGGAGAGGTAGTCCTGGTCGTCGGAGTGGAGGGGCTCCAGGTCGAGGTGGACGCCCTCGTAGCCGGTGTCGAGGACCTGCCCGGCGCTGCGCACCACCTCCTCGCGGGTGGCGCCGTCGCTCAGCTCCAGGCCGTCGGGGCCGCCGTTGGCGAGGACGTCCCCGAGGAACGCCTGGACGCGGACGCCCGGCAGTTCCCGGTGGACCGCGTCGATGAACCAACGGGCGCGCGGGTGGACCGACGCCGGCAGTGTGCCGTCGTGCTCCAGGGGACCGGTGTGGACGTAGAGGTCCCGGATGCCGGTGTCCTTCAGCCGGCCGGCGAGGGCCGTGACGTCGGCGTCCTTCTTGCGCCCGTCGACCCAGGCGTGCCCGAGCCACATGGCGTCCCGGTTCCGGGTGTGGGTGCCGTCCGCCGGGTCGCCCATGTAGTTGACGCGCAGCGTGGCCTCGATGGCGAGGAGCGGCACGACGATCACGAGCGCGAGCACGAGGGCGGTGCGTCTGGCCCGGCGCACCCAGGGTCTGCGGCGCTTCTTCGCGGGCTCGGGCGCATGCTCGGGCTCGGGCGTGGCCTGCGGGTCGTCCCTGCGCTCGCCCGCACCGGCCGTCCCGTCCCGCGACTCCGTGTGGTCCATGCCGCCGTTCCCCTCGTCGTCGGATGTTGCGGGTGAGGACGAGGGGAACGGGTGTCCTGGTTGCGGTCCCGGCACCATGATCACGAAGGGTCACGGCACGGTCGACGGGGCGTCAGAACAGGCTGAGCAGCGCCTCCGCCGGATCGGTGAGGACGGTGTCGGTGCCGGGCAGCGGCAGCTCGAACCACACGGTCTTGCCCCGGGGCGTACGGCGTGAGCCCCAGGCGGCGCTGAGCAGTCCGACGAGCTGGAGGCCGCGGCCACCCTCGTCGGTGTCACGGGCCCGCCGTCTGCGGGGCTGGACCAGGCCGGAGTCCCAGACCTCGCAGACCAGCGTGCGGTCGAGCAGCAGACGGAGTCTTATCTCTCCCTCTCCGTACCGCAGGGCGTTGGTGACCAGCTCACTGACCAGCAACTCGGTGGTGTCGACCAGGGGCTCCATGTCCCAGGCCAGCAGCTGGGCGCGAGCGTACTCGCGGGCCCGGCCCACGCTGCGCGGCTCACGCGGCAGGGTCCAGTCGCCCACGGAGTCGGCGGGCAGGCCCTGTACCCGTGCCATCAGCAGGGCGATGTCGTCCTCGCCGTGATGGGTGTCCAGGGTGTTCAGGACGTGGTCGCAGACGTCCTCCAGCGGGGCGGAGGGGTCCGTGAGGGCGCCCACGAAGGCCTGCAGGCCCTCGTCGAGGGGATGATCCCGGCTTTCGACCAGTCCGTCCGTGTAGAGCGCGAGCAGCGCGCCTTCGGGCAGTTCGACCTCCACCTCCTCGAAGGGCTCCCCGCCGACGCCGAGCGGCATGCCGGGCGGCACGTCCAGCATCAGCGCGGTCTCGCCGGGCTCCACCAGGACGGGCGGCAGATGGCCCGCGTTGGCGAAGGTGCAGCGCCGGGTGACGGAGTCGTACACGGCGTAGACGCAGGTGGCCAGGTAGACCTCGGAGAGGTCCGCCTCGCGCGGGCGGCGGGCGGCGCGGGTGGCCTGCTGGACACCTCCGGCGAACGCCTGGGAGGGGCCGCCGGGTGCGCCGAGGCCCCGGGCGATCTCGTCCAACTGGGACAGCACCTCGGCAGGTTCGAGGTCAAGCTGGGCCAGGGTGCGTACGGCGGTGCGCAGTTCGCCCATGGCGACGGCCGCGCGCAGGCCGCGGCCCATGACGTCGCCGACGACCAGGGCGGTGCGGTGGCCGGGCAGTTCGATGACGTCGAACCAGTCGCCGCCGACCTCGCTGGGCCGGCCGGTCGCCGCGTTGCCGGGGAGGTAGCGGCAGGCGATGTCCAGGCCGGACGCCTCCGGGTCGCCGGGCGGGAGCAGGGACCGCTGCAGTATCAGGGCGCGTTCGTGCTCGCGCCGGTACAGCCGGGCGTTGTCGATGCAGACGGCGGCCCGCGCGGCCAGTTCCACGGCGAGGTCGCGGTCCCGGTCCCCGAACGGCTCGCTGCCCTTGGTGCGGGCGAACTGGGCGAGGCCCACCACGGTGTCGTGGGCGACCATCGGCACCGCGAGCGTGGACTGCACCAGGCCGCCCTCCTCGCCGGGCACGGCCTGCGGGCGGGCGGTGCGCAGAGCGTCCGCGCAGGCCGAGTTGAAGGGGTAGTGGTGGACGGCACCCAGCTTCACCGGTTCCCCGGTGCCGCTGAAGGGTCCGTCGGAGACGGCGCTGGCGAAGGCGACCCGGCGCACCTCGGCGCTGCCGTCGGCGAGCCCCGGCGGGGTCTCGTCACCGGCCAGCAGGCCCTGGTACAGGTCGACGGTGGCCAGGTCGCAGAAGCCGGGCACCACCACGTCGAGGAGTTCGCGGGCGGTGGTCTCCAGGTCGAGGGAGTTGCCGATGCGCGCGCCCGCCTCGTTGAGAAGGGCGAGATTGCGCCGCGCGGCGGCGGCCTCCCGGGCGGCGGCGCGCCGGGCGGTGATGTCCGTGCCGAGCCAGGAGATGCCGATCGGACGGCCGCTTCCGCTGTGCACGCGGTAGAGGTTGACGGACCAGTGGCGGCGCTCGTCGGACCCCGGGACGAACCCGGTGACGTGCATGTCCGTGATCGACTCGCCGGTCTGCAGCACCCGGCGCAGGGTCGCCGCGACCCGCTCGGCCTCCCCGCGCGGCAGGTAGTCGTGGACCCCCTTGCCGCGGTGGTCGTCCGGGGTGCCGCCGAAGAGGGACGCGAAACGCTGGTTGGCCCGGCGGACCCGCAGGTCGGGGTCGATCAGCAGGAAACCGAAGGGAGATTGGCCGAATATGGCCTGCGAGGCGGCCAGATCCGTCTCGATACGGCGCAGGGTGCGGACGTCGACGACGATGCAGACGGCGGCCTTCTCGCCCGCCTCGGTCCGCGTCGGCATGACGTAGACCTCGGCGATGCCCTCCCGCTCGCGCTCGTCCCCGGCCAGGTCGGCGGGCAGCCGGAACGGCACCACACCCGTCCACTCCCGGCCGTCGAGGATCTCGGCCATCTTGCGCTGGCCGCGCTCCCTGCGGACGGGCTCGAGGAACGCCTCGATCGGGTCCATGCCGACGGCGCGCTCCGCGGGGATGCCGAAGATCTGCTCGGCGCGCAGGCTCCACTGGTCCACCAGCCCGTCGGGGCCGATGGAGAAGGAGGCGACCTTGATGTAGTCGTACATGGAGCCGGGCGGGGCGGTCTGCCACATCGCGTCACCGGACGGGGCATCGCCGGATACGAGGCCGTCGGCGGCCTCGTCCCTCAAGCCTCCCGTCGAGTCCTCGGACTCCGTGGCCTTCGCTGGTATCTCGCTCACGCGAACCGTCCCCTCCAGCTCACCGCGTCCGGTACCGGTCACCGGGGGCGGCTGCCCGCAGTATCCAGCACTACGGCGCCGCACAACACGGTGTTCACGATCACAGCACGGTCCCGATGCTTTTCGGTCCGCGCCGTGAGAACACTCCCAGTCTTCTAACCAGCGGACACGTCGTCGAATCCCCCAGTTCGACAACCGTCACGGACCGGAACCGGTCACGCGGTGCGACGGGGGCGCGCATCCCCCCGCGAACGACCGTGCGAGACCTCACCGTGGGACCGCGAGTTCGAACCACACCGTCTTCCCGCGCGGTCCCGCCCGGTGACCCCAGCGGCACGCGGAGACGGCCAGGAGCTGCAGTCCTCGCCCGCCCTCGTCGTCGGGGCGGGCCGCACGTTCGCGCGGGGGGTCGGGGAGCGGGTCGGACACCTCGACGAGGAGCACTCCCGGGCGCACGGAGGGCCTGGTCAGGCAGACGCCGACGGGGCCGGTGGCGTGCCGCAGGGCGTTGGTGACCAGTTCGCTGACCAGCAGCGCGGCCAGGTCCGAGACGGTGTCGAGCTGCCACACGCCGAGCTGGTCCCGCACGGCGCAGCGGGCCGTGTGCACGGCGCCGAGGTCCGTGGTGAAGGTCCACGTGACCCGGTCGCCGTCGGTGTGGGTGTCGGTGTCGGTCACACGGATCACCTCCTCGCCGCGCGGGCCAGGCAGTCCGACCGTGTCCGGTTCCATGTGGTCAATAGGCACGTACCCGTTATTTACGGGAGATACCGCGCACAACGGCGCGGGACCGGCGACACCGGCGCATCGCGGGCGCCCACGGGCCGTCATCTTCACGTCCGCGCGCGGTGATCGCGCTCACCCGCCCAGCGCACCGCCGGCCCGGAGGTCGTCGAACAGCAGCTGGTCGACCGGGGGCACCTGGGCCCGGTCCTCGTACGAGAACCAGGCGATCTCGTCGATCTCACTGCTCGCGGCCAACGTCCCCGCGTAGTCAGCGGTGTAGCAGCTCATCCGCACGACCGTGCCGTCCGGGGCGCCGGGCACCTCGGCCTCGTACGTGCCCACGTGCACCGCGGTGGCCGGGTCGAGGAGCACGGTCAACTCCTCCTTGATCTCGCGCAGCAGCGTCTCCACGTCGGTCTCGGCGCCTTCCCGCTTGCCGCCCGGGATGTAGAAGACGTCCTTGCCCCGTGGTCGTGCGCAGAGGATCCTGCCGTTCTCGATACGCACCCACGCCACCGTGTCGATCAGGGTCGACATCACTCCGCCTTCGTCGTCCGGCTCACGTGAGGACCCTAACGGCAGCGCGGACGCGACCTTTTTTGAGGCGACGTGCGCGACCCTGAACCGCGTCACCGTGCGCGGCGGCCCGGCGGCGGGCGCCCGGCCCGCTCCGCGGCCTCCGGGCCGGCGTTCCGGCGCGGGTCAGTGGGCGGAGGCGCCGTTCTGTCCGATGCGCTCGACCCAGTAGAGCTGTTTGTGCCCGCGGCCGTCGAGGCTGTCCGCGATCTTCTCCGCCTCGGCACGGGTGGCGTACCGGCCCACCCGGTAGCGGTTGCCGTTGTCGTCCTGACGCACGACGAGCCAGGGAAGAGTCACCGTGCCGTCGCTCATCGCTCCCCTCCACTTGCCTTCCGCGGCCAGTGCCGCGCCCCGCCCGGTAAGGAAACCGCAGTCCGCATATGCCCGAGCCTACGCCTTACCTTCACTGAGCGAATACGGGTTTTCACAAGGAGGCACGCAACCGGCCAGCACGGAGGGGGCGCACGGCGGCGGATGCGCCGTGCGTGGGGACCGACGTGTCCGGTCAGCGGCGTATGTGCGGCCTTGCCCGGTCCCAGGGGCGACCTGCGAGAACGGCCAGATTGCTTCGACCGGCAAGCGGTTGCGGCGTGCACGGTGGGCCGGAGCGGAGGGAGGACATGGGGCGCGGAGGGGAGCGCGAGGGGGTGATGGGGCGGATGGGGAGGTGCGGAAGAGGCCCCAGCCGGGGATGACAGGCCCTCAGGAACCCGGTCTCACGGCGCGCCGACGTGAGCCGCCGGCAGGGGCACCGCTTCTCGCCGGGCAGACCCGCCGCGAGAGCCCGTCGACCGCAGGCGCCGGATCCCAACACCACAGGCCCTTCGCGGACCCGCCACCAGGGCACGGACTCTCACCCCGCAACCCCCTCGCGGGCCCGCCGGCCAGGGCACGGACTCTCACCCGCAGGCCCTGCGCGGACCCGCCGGTCAGAGCACGGACTCTCACCCGTAAACCCTGCGCGGACCCGCCGGTCAGAGCACGGACTCTCATCCCGGAAGCCCCTCACGAGCCCGCCGGCCAGGGCACGGGGTCGTCACCCGCAGGCCCGTCGCGAGCCCGGGCCGCCGGGGCTCGGATTCCCGCCCCGCAGTCCCGTCGCCCGTCCGCCGGCCGGGGCGGGTGACTCCCGCTCCCGACCGCCTACTTCACCGGCAGGTGGTACGCGGCGCGGTAGCGGTCCGCGGGGATGACGACGTCGGCCGTCTCGACCGGGCGGCCCGAGGCGAAGTAGGTGCGCTGGATGACCAGGACGACATGGCCCGGGACGCCGCCGAGCAGTACCAGCTCCTCCGCGAGGCCGGGGCGGGCGCCGACCTCCTCCGTCACGTTGTCCACGATCACGTCGATGGCGCGCATGCGCTCGACGACGCCCATGCCGCCCAGCGGGCCCTCCTCGGGCAGCATCACGGGCGTCCGGCCGGTGAGCGCCAGCGGCTCCCAGGAGGTGGAGAGCATCATCGGCTCACCGGCCTCCCGGAAGAGGTACGTGGTGCGCATCACGCGGTCCCCGGGGTCGATGCCGAGCCGCTGGGCGATATCCACGCAGGCGTCCGTCTGCTCGCTGCTGGACTCCCAGGTGCCCCGCACGCCGATGTCGGCCTGCTCCTGACGGAAGGGCGTCGCCCCCCGCTCCGGGCGGAACCCGGAGCGGGCCACCCGCCGGGGCTCGGGCCGCTCACGCACATACGTCCCCGAGCCCGAGCGGCCCTCGACGAGCCCCTCGGCCATCAGCACCTTGCGCGCCTCCAGCGCCACCGTGTCCGAGACGCCGTACTCCTCGCGGATGCGGGCCTGGGAGGGGAGCCGGGTGTGGGGCGGCAGCAGACCCTCGACGATCTTCTGGCGGAGATCACCCGCGACGCGCAGGTACGCCGGCTGCTCACCGAATGTCACTGGCCGCTCCCATCAGCTTGTACAGACAGCAACAGAGTGGCAACCCTGGGTTGTCCGAAGCAAGCGCAGGCCAGAGAATCACTCGATGTGATGACTTCTGCCGCGTGAGGGCTTTACGCAGGCACTTTCTCCCCGCTATGGGCGCGCTCACACCTGCATGTCGCCGGCTTCCGGCTCACGCTCGGCGTCCTCGTCGTACGCGGGCGGCGAGGAGGCCAGGCCCAAAGCATCGCGGGTGGTGACGGACTGGGCGGGGTCGGTCAGCTCCCAGGCCTCCTCCTCACGCAGCCAGTAGCGGTCCGGGTCGGTGGCGTCCGCCGCCTTCCCCCAGGCGACGCGCGCCTTCCCGAGGTCCGCGATCAGGTCGTCCACCGGCTCCTGCGCCGCGGCCGGCCACGCGTGCGCGCGCAACTGCCGGATCTGCTCGGCGAGGGCCTCCTCGACCTGCCCGGCCCACTCCCGGTCGTCGCTCACGTCGTCGTCCGGGTAGTCGGACTCGGGCACCTCGTCCAGCGCGACGTTGAGCACCTCCGCCGCCTCCAGATAGGCCAGTTGGTGGGCGTCGAGCGTGGTCTCGTCGCGGCGCAGCGAGCCGGTGAAGCGGATCCCGTCCTCGCGGCCCAGCACACAGGCGATGGAGCGGTCACCGAAGGCCCAGCTCTGCCGCGACGGGGCGAAGTAGTAGACGCCGACCTCGCCCGGCAGGGCCCAGCTGTCCCTGACGTAGGCGTCCTGCAGCTCATAGCACCGGTCCTCCCCCATGTCGACGAGGCGGTCGTCCCCCGGGAAGTCGCCTTCGGGGACGGTGACGAGGGCGAAGACCTCGCCGTCGTGCCGCTCGGCGCAGGGCACCCGGTCGACCTCCGTGGTCCACCCCTCCAGTCCGCCGGGCGAGGTGAAGCAGTCGCCCTTGCGCAGGGAGAGGACGCTGTTGCCGCTCGTCCCGTCCCGGAAACCCTCCCAGGCGTCCATCGCGACGCCGCTGGCGAGCGAGACCGCCCACAGCACGAGCCCGAGCGACGACATCACGATCCCGGTGACCGCCATCCCCAGCCCGCGCTCACCCCGCCGTTTGATCTGCCGCAGCGCGATCAGACCCAGCACCAGCCCGAAGGCGGGCAGGAAGCACAGCAGACCGAGCACCAGGGCCGCGATGGCGACGCCGTTGACGGCGGCGGGCGGCCGGGGCCCGTACGGACCGTAGAGGCCGTACGGCGCGGGACCGGGCCGGCCCTGGTGGGGGAACTGCGGCGGCTGGGCGCCGCCTTCGTAGTGCGGCCCGGGGGGCGGAGGTATCGACACGAGGCGCATCGTAAGCGGACGAGGACGCGCCCCGCCCCCGGGATGCCTCCCCGAGGACAGCCCGCCCCCAGGGGACGTCCCCTGGGGGCGGGGTGCCCGGTCCCGCCGGACCGGGCGGTGCCGGCGGGGCCGGTGCCGGTCCGCTCAGCCCACGTACAGCAGGCGGTTGGGCGAACCGCTGCCCGGGCTGCCGACCACACCGGTGGTGGCGGCGGAGGTCAGCGCGGACGAGACCTGGGCGGGGCCGGCCGACGGGTTCCCGGCCAGGTACAGGGCCGCGGCACCGGCGACGTGCGGGCTCGCCATGGAGGTGCCGGAGATGGTGTTGGTGGCCGAGTCGCTGGTGCGCCAGGCGGAGGTGATGGAGGAGCCGGGCGCGAACAGGTCCACCACCGAGCCGTAGTTGGAGTAGCTGGCGCGGGCGTCGGTGGAGGTGGTGGCGCCGACCGTGATCGCCTCGGTCACCCGGGCCGGGGACTTGGTGGAGGCGTTGGTGGACTCGTTGCCGGCCGCGACGACGAAGGTGACACCGGCCGAGACGGCGTTGCGGACGGCCGCGTCGAGCGTGCTGTCCGCGCCGCCACCGAGCGACATGTTGGCGACGGCCGGCTTGACCGCGTTGCGCGCCACCCAGTCGATGCCGGCGACGACCTGGGCGGTGGTGCCGGAGCCGGAGTTGTTCAGCACCCGGACGCCGACGATGTTCGCCTTCTTGGCGACACCGTAGGAGGTCCCCGCGACGGTGCCGGCGACGTGCGTGCCGTGGCCGTTGCCGTCCTGGGCGACGTTGTCGCGGTCGACCGCGTCGTAGCCGTTGGACGCGCGGCCGCCGAAGTCGCTGTGGCTGATCCGGACGCCCGTGTCGATGATGTACGCCGTCACGCCCTGCCCGGCCGAGTCGGGGTACGTGTAGGCCCGGTTGACCGGGCGGTTGCGCTGGTCGATGCGGTCCAGGCCCCAGGAAGGCGGGTTGGACTGGGTCGCGGTGATCGTGAAGGTGCGGTTCTGCACCACCGAGGCGACGGCCGGGTCGGCGGCGAGACGTTTCGCCTCGGCCTCGGACGCCTCGATCTCGTAGCCGTTGAGCGCCTTGCTGTAGGTGCGCTCGATGTCGGCCCCGTACTTCTCCGCCAGGGCCCGGCCCTTGGTGGTGGTCGAGCGGGCCTCGTCGGCCTTCAGGGTCACGATGTAGCTGTCGGCGACGGCGTTCGCGGCGCCCGCGTACTGGATGCGGCCTTCGGGAGCGGCCGCTGCCGCCCCCGCGGGGAGTGCGGAGACCAGGCCCGCGACGAGTGCCACGGAGGCCGCGGCACCGAGGGTGGCCAGTCTTCGCCGGGGGTGACGCATCACTGCCATGTGAGGGTTCCTCCTCAGTCGGTGGTGCGCGTTCTGTGTGGGGGGTGGTGCGGTGACGCACGTGCCCGGACGCGACAGAGCACCCGCGAATGTCGGGAGCATGACAAGGGGTGGCCGCCACGTCCGTGTGCGTCAGCCGAAAGATTGAGGGTTCTACAGGAATTGCACAAGGGCGCCTCGGCGACGTACGGACTTCGCCGTTCCGATCCGGACACCGGACACCGGGGGCGGACGTCGGGCGGCGGGCGGCGGGCGGCGGGCACAGATGCGGCACAGGCAGCCCATGGACTCCGCCCACACCCCCGTTAACATGTTCGAACTCACCACGGATGTCCTCATTCACCGGCTGACCACCGGACGACCCTGCCCCTCAGCGCGATGTGCCACGTGCGCACAAAACGAAGACATAGGCCGAACAGTTGATAACCGAACCGACTCGAACACCGCCGCGGGACGACCGCGGGACGCAGCCCGCCGCGTGGCGCCGGCCCCGCGTGGTCCTGTGGACCGCGGCGGGTGCGGTGACGCTCGGCTTCCTCGTCGCACTGGAGATCGTGGCGCGCGGCTACGGCTTCTCCGGACCGATCACCGAGCAGTCCCGGGAGGTGATCTTCAAGCCCGAGTCGGGTCCGCTGCTGTACGGCGGGCTGGCGCTGACCATGGTGGTGCTCACCTGGCGGCAGCGGCTGATCGCGCTGGGCGTCGCCGCCGGTGTGGACGTCGTCTTCTTCCTGGTGCGGTGGGCGGCCGGCGCCGACCTGAACTTCGGCAACGGCGCGCTGTGGGTGGTCCTGGGCTGCGCGGTCCTCGGCCTCACCCGGCGCACCGGGCGCGAGCGCGTGCTGCTGCTGAAGGGCACCGGCCTCGGGCTGCTGCTGGTGGCCGGCCACAAGACCGGTGACACCTGGCTGCTGATCACCTCGGAGACCCGGCCGACCGTGCTCGACGCCTACGTGGCGGCCGCGGACCACGCCCTGGGCGACCCCTCCTGGATGATGGGCCGCCTGCTGGAGGCCACCGCGCCGGTCAGCACGGGCGTCCTGCACGTGGTCTACGGCCAGCTCCCGCTGGCCGCCGCCCTCGTCGGCCTCTACCAGCTGCGCCGGGTGGCCGTGGACCGCCGCTTCCCCGCCCACCACCTGGTGCGCACGTTCCTCGTGATCGGCCTGCTCGGTCCCGCGATCTACATGATCTTCCCGGTGGTCGGCCCGATCTTCGCCTACGGTGCGGACGGCGGCGCCTACGCGGTGGCGAACCTCTGGCCGGACACCCTGCCCCCGGTCACCGGCCCGCAGCCCATCCCGTTCGACGACATCACCCCGCGCAACTGCATGCCCAGCCTGCACACCGCCTGGGCCGTCACGCTCTTCGTCCACACCCGCCAGGGGTCACGGGCGATGCGGTACGCGGGCACGTTCTGGCTGGTCGGCACGCTCTCCGCGACGCTGGGCTTCGGTTACCACTACGGCGCCGACCTGCTCGCCGGCGTGGTGTTCGCGCTGACCATCGAGACGGCGGTGCGGTGCTCCGCACACGGCTGGAACCGGTCCGCCGTCCGGCTGGTCCTCCTCGGCTCCGCGGTCTTCGCCGCGCTGCTGTCGGCGTACCGCTGGATGCCGGTGGAACTGGCCGCCCGTCCGTGGCTGTACGGTCCGCTCCTCGTCCTGGCGACGGCCGCCGTGATCTACGCCTACGTCCGTACGGCGCGGGGGCAGGACACGGAGGTGTCCCCCCCGGGACCTCGGTCGGCGCGGACGGAGGCGGTGGAGCCGGCGGCGGCTGCCGAGTCGGTCGAGCCGAAGCAGTCCGCGGAATCGGCGACGACGATCGGGCTCCAGAAGACGGCCGAGTCACCGGAGTCCCCGGAGTCGCCCGGGTCCCCGGACGCACGGCCGGAACTCGTCTGACGCCCCGGGGCACGCCACAGCCCAACTACCAGGCCCACGCCCCATTGACAATGACGGACCGGCCGACGAACGCTGGCCGTCGCACTTCTGGACCTCGTGAGACAACGGTCGGGGGAGGAACGGCATGGCGAACAAGATCGGGATCCGCCCGCCGGACAAGAAGGAGACGACCGGCGAGAGCGGTGGCCACGGCGGCTCCTGACGGGTGCTCAGGATGGACCGCTACCTGACGGTCGCGGACGTCTCCGCGTCGGCGCGGCGGCTGATCGCCCGGTACCCGGGCGCCGGCCGCCTGCGCCGCGTGGGCACGTCCCGCGCCGGCCGCCCCCTGGAGATGCTCTCCGCCGGTCACGGGCCGCACCACGTCCTGGTGGTCGCCCGGCCGCACCCCGACGAGCCGGTCGGCGCCGCGACGGCGCTCGCGCTGACCGAGCGGGTGGTGCGCGGCGACGGACGTACCGCGGCGACCGACCTCACACGCGTCACCTGGGACATCGTGCTGTGCCTGGACCCGGACGGGGCCGCGCTGAGCGGCAGCCGGTGCCCCAGCTCGTCCCACGCCTCGCCGTCGTCCCCCCGCTCGACCCGCCAAAGCAACTCGGGAACACGATCGACATCCCCGAAACAGTCGTACATCCCGGCCCGGTCCACGGCCCGAGTATGCAGGCGCCCGGCCGGCCGCGCCCAGCCGGTCCTCCGGGCCGAGAGGCCCTTCAACCGGACACCGAAGTGGCCCCTTAACCGGGTGTCGTGGGGCTCCCGTTCGTCAGGCCGAGGCGGGTCTGTTCCTCCTCGACGATGCGGCGGGCCAGCTCGGTGTCCGACACGTCGACCGCGTCCGGGGTCGCTTCGGCCACGGCGCTGCGGCGGGCGTAGGCATCGAACAGGCGGGTCTTCTTCTCCAGCATCGTCACCATGCGCTCGTCCACTCCCCCGGTGGCAAGCAGGCGGTGCACGCGTACCGGCCTGACCTGGCCCATGCGGTGGGCCCGGGCGACCGCCTGGTGCTCGATGGTCGGCTTGATCTGCGGTTCGCAGATGACGACGACGGAGGCAGCCTGCATGTTGAGGCCCACGCCGGCCGCCTGCACCTGCGCCAGAAGCACCGCCGGCCCCTGCACACCGGCGAAGTCGTCGACGATCCGCTGTCGCCGCGCTGCCGTGACGCCTCCGGTGAGTGGGCCGAACACCGCGGCGTCGGCGGCGGAGTCCGCGGCGAGCGCTGCCTCCACCACGGCCAGCACGTCCTTGAAGTAGGAGAAGACCACCGTCTTCTGCCCGTTCTCGCCGGCCTCCTGGACGATCTCGCGGAGGCGGGCCAGCTTGGCCGACCTCTCGGGGCGTGCGTACGCGGCCCTGCGCATCGCCATGAAGTTTCCGGCGCGCACGGCTTCGCGGTACGCCTCCTCGTCCGCCGCGCTCAGCTCCTCCCACTCGTCGGTCCGCTGAAGACTGGGGAGTTCGGTCAGCACGTCCTCCTGGTTGCGCCTCAGGTAGACCGGGGCGACGGTCCTGCGGAAGGCGACCGATCCCACCAAGGCGCCTCGCTCGCCCAAGGAGTCCGCGACCTTCGCGTCGAGCATCCGGACCAGGTTGCGGAACTCCGCGGCCCGGTTCTCCATCGGGGTCCCGGTCATGAAGAGGCCGCGCTCACAGCGCTCGGTCCACAGCGCGACCGTCTCGGACCGCTTGGCCCTCGGGTTCTTCACGGAGTGCGCTTCGTCGACGACGAGCAGGCCGACCTCCCCGCCCCCGGGCAGCGGGAAGCCGCGCAGTGCGTCGAACGTCGTCACCCCCACCCCGCCCCGCCCTTTCCAGTCCGCGAACGCGTCGTGCCGGTCGGGACCGTGGAGCACCGTGACGCGCAGGGCGCTGCGGGCCTCGATCTCCCGGGTCCAGTTCACGAGAACGCTCGCCGGACAGACGACCATGAAGTGGCTCTGCCCTTCGGCGGCCAGGTGTGCCAGCACGGCGATCGCCTGGATGGTCTTCCCGAGGCCCATCTCGTCGCCGAGTATCACCTTGCGCTGGGCGAGGGCGAAGCGCGCGCCGAACGCCTGGTAGCCACGCAGGGAGACCCGGCGGTGCGTGTCGTCGAGGTGCTGGGTCCGTACCCGCTCGGCGATCTCCTCCGGCAGGAAGCCCTCGGCCGCGGCCGTGTCGGGCGGCCGGCCGGCGATCTCGGCGAGCAGGCTGTAGTACTCGGCGGAACGGAGTTCGAAGTCCACCCAGGCCGCGACGTCGGACGGGGATCCGCGCAGCAGGTCCACCGACGTCTGGGCGAGCAGCTCGGGCAGGCCCGCCTGCTCGGCCTCCTCCACCAGCGAGCGGATCTCGTCTACCGCCGCGAGGGCGCGCGCCCTCTTCTCCTGGCCGGCCAGCAGCATCCTGATACGTCCGGCGGCGGGCCGCGCCTCGGCCAGCAGCGGGCCGAGGCGCTCCGACAGGGCCGCGGCCCGGTCCACCGCGCGCCGGGCCTCCGGTCCCGCCTCCACCATGACGTGCAGGGCCATGACCAGTGCGGTGGTGCCCGTCTCCGGCCGGTCCACGTCCAGGTGGACGGCCACCGTCTCGTGCACGGCCTCGGAGAGCCGGCGAGCCGCGGCGAGCATCTGGTCGACCGTGCGCTGCCCCACCCCGGGAATCTGGCGCAGCCGGTAGGGACCCGCTTCGAGGACAGCGCCCACCGTGCGCAGGCCGCCGCCCTCCACGTTCCCCAGGCGCAGGCGTCCTTCGGTGACGTCCTGCAGCCGGGCGACGGGAATGGTGTCGAGCTCCCGCTTGACCGCCGCGTCGTGGATCGGCCGCAGCGCCGCCCTCACCGCGCCGACGGCCTTGCCGTGGTCGGCGGCCACGGCCCGCGCCGCTTCGTGCAGCCGCGTTCCCCTTGTGACGGTGTCCCGCTCGTCCCGCCCCACCCGAGCCCCTTTCACACTCCGCGCATCCTCCCACCACCCACGCCGATGTGATGGGTCGCCCCCAGGTCTCGGTACGCGGTCCGACGGACCGGCGGGCGGCCGACGCCGAGCGGGCGATTCCGCGTGGTACGCGGCAAGCCCGGCGGACGCCGCGTGGGCGGGGCCCTCGTCCTGGACTGCGAAGGCCTCTCCGCGCGCGTACGCCGGGACGCCGAGCCGCCGAGCCGCCGAGCTGACGAAACCGCCGCGCGCCGACCAGCGGAAACCCGGTACCGGGAATGCCGACGGGGCCGGACCGAAACCGGGCCGACCCCGCTGACCTGCACACGTGCCGGCTCGACCGAGACCGAGCCATGGCCGTGACTACACGTTGAAGCGGAACTCCACCACGTCGCCGTCCTGCATGACGTAGTCCTTGCCCTCCATGCGGGCCTTGCCCTTGGAGCGGGCCTCGGCGACGGAGCCGGTCTCGACCAGGTCGTCGAAGGAGATGACCTCCGCCTTGATGAAGCCCTTCTGGAAGTCGGTGTGGATGACACCGGCGGCCTCGGGGGCGGTGGCGCCCTTCTTGATGGTCCAGGCGCGGGACTCCTTGGGACCGGCCGTGAGGTACGTCTGCAGGCCCAGGGTGCGGAAGCCGACGTGGGCGAGCGTGGCGAGGCCGGGCTCCTCCTGGCCGACGGACTGGAGGAGTTCGAGGGCCTCGTCCTCGTCCAGCTCGGCGAGGTCCGCCTCCAGCTTGGCGTTGAGGAAGATCGCCTCGGCCGGGGCGACCAGCGCACGCTGCTCGTCCTTGAAGTCGTCGTCCGTCAGCTCGTCCTCGTCGACGTTGAAGACGTAGAGGAACGGCTTGGTGGTGAGCAGGTGCAGGTCGTGCAGCAGCTCCGCGCGCTCCGTGCCCTGGACGATGCCCTGGGAGAACAGCGTGTCGCCCTTCTCCAGGATCTCCTTGGCCTCCTCGACCGCCTTGACCTTCGGCGCGATGTCCTTCTTGATGCGCGACTCCTTCTGGAGGCGCGGCAGGACCTTCTCGATGGTCTGCAGGTCGGCGAGGATCAGCTCGGTGTTGATCGTCTCGATGTCGTCCTTCGGCGAGACCTTGCCGTCGACGTGCACGACGTTCTCGTCCTTGAAGGCGCGGATGACCTGGCAGATCGCGTCCGACTCGCGGATGTTGGCGAGGAACTTGTTGCCCAGGCCCTCACCCTCCGACGCGCCGCGCACGATGCCGGCGATGTCGACGAAGTCCACGGTGGCCGGGAGGATCCGCTGCGAGCCGAAGATCTCCGCCAGCCTGGTCAGCCGGGGGTCGGGGACGCCGACGACGCCGACGTTGGGCTCGATCGTGGCGAACGGGTAGTTGGCCGCCAGCACGTCGTTCTTGGTCAGGGCGTTGAACAGGGTCGACTTGCCGACATTCGGCAGACCGACGATTCCGATCGTGAGCGACACGTTGCGACTTCCCGTACGTGAGGATGGGGGCGAGGACCGGCCGGCTGGGCAGCGTGGACCGATCCACCAGTCTACGGCGTACCCGCGGGCGCCCGGCCGCTGTGTCGAACGCCCGCCCGATGCATGGCCGACGTCCGGCCGGCGCACGACGGGCACCCGGCCGGCGGCCGCCCGGCGTCCCGCCCACGCCTCGCCGACGTCCGGTTCTCGGCGTGTCTGACGGACAGCTCGGCACATAAAACGACCTAAGTTGGTCCAGTGGAGCAACACAGGACGCGACCCGCCCAGCACGGACCGCGACGCGACCCGGCGCCGGGCCCACCGCCACCGCCTCGTTCGTCACGGTCACCCAGGCCACCGCTGCCCCCGCAGGCGGGCCGGGCGGCGGGCGGCGGGGTGGCCAGGTCCCCGCGCTCCCAGCGGCCCTCCCGGCCGCCCGGGCGCCGGCCCGCTCCCCCGCCCGACGCCCGGCGCCTGCCGGGACCGCGCCTCACCGGACTCGGCAGCGGGCTGTTCTGCGGGGCCGTGATGCTGGCGCTCGGCTTGCTGACGGAGGCGCTGTTCGGCGCCTCGCAGACGGTCTACGGGGTGCTCTTCCTGCCCGTGTGCGTGCTGACCGCGCTGTGGGTGCGCGACGGGGACCTGCTGATCGCGCCCGTGGTGCTGCCGATCGCCTTCGCCGTGGGGATGGTGCCCGTCGCCGACGAGGGCGGCGGGAGCACCCTCGACCGGCTGATGGGCATGGTGACGGGCCTCGCCACCCAGGCGGGCTGGCTCTACGGCGGCACGCTGGCCGCCGGTGCGCTGGTGCTCGTCCGCCGGGTGCGGCGGGTGCGGGTGATCAACCGTCGGGCGAAGCAGAACCGGCCACGCGCCACGGCCTGACCCCGCACGGCACCCCGGTGCCGCCGGCACCGCGCGCACCGGCCGGCGGCACCGCCCCGCCTACACCCCCGTGGCCGCCCGCATCGCCGCCCCCACGATCCCCGCGTTGTTCTGCAGGTGGGCCGGGACGATCTCCGCCCTGATGCCCTCGATCTTGGGAAGGAACTTGTCGGCCTTGCGGCTGACGCCGCCGCCGATGACGAACAGCTCGGGCGAGAACAGCATCTCCACGTGGGCGAGGTACTTCTGCACCCGGTGCGCCCACTCGTCCCACGACAGGCCGTGGTCCTCCTTGGCCTTGGTGGCGGCCCGCTTCTCCGCGTCGTGGCCCTTCAGCTCCAGGTGGCCCAGCTCGGTGTTGGGGACGAGGACGCCGTCCACGAACAGGGCGCTGCCGATGCCGGTGCCGAAGGTCAGCACGATCACCGTGCCCTTGTGGTGCCGTCCGGCGCCGAAGTGCATCTCGGCGACGCCCGCCGCGTCCGCGTCGTTGACCACCGTCACCGGCAGGCCGCCCAGGCGGTCGCCGAGCAGCACGCGCGCGTCGGTGCCGATCCAGCCCTTGTCGACGTTGGCCGCCGTACGGATCGTGGCGCCGTCGGTGACGACACCGGGGAAGGTGATGCCGACCGGGCCGGTCCAGCCGAAGTGGTCGACGACCTCCTTCACGCCGTCGGCCACCGCGTCGGGCGTCGCCGGGTGCGGGGTGAGGACCTTGCAGCGCTCCTGCGCCAGGTCCCCCTTGTCCAGGTCGACCGGGGCACCCTTGATCCCGGAACCGCCGATGTCCACACCGAAGATCTGCATGGATCCACGTTACGACGTACGACGGACGGTCACGGAGTCGAACGCCGTGACCGCCGCCGCCCGCGGAGGGTGCTCAGGACTGCGCGCCGGTGCCCTTGCCGCCCCGCTCGGCCACCAGCGTGGCGGCTTCCTCCCGCAGGTCGCGGCGGAGCTCCTTGGGCAGGGAGAAGGTGATGGACTCCTCGGCCGCCTTGACGATCTCGACGTCCTCGAAGCCGCGCTGCGACAGCCACTCCAGGACCTGCTCGACCAGGACCTCCGGCACCGAGGCGCCCGAGGTGACGCCGACCGTGGTCACGCCCTCCAGCCAGGCCTCCTCGATCTCGTCGGCGAAGTCCACCAGGTGGGCGTCGCGGGCGCCGGCCAGCTTGGCGACCTCGACCAGCCGCTTGGAGTTCGAGGAGTTGCGGGAGCCGACGACGATCACCAGGTCGGCCTCGGCGCCCATCTGCTTCACGGCGAGCTGCCGGTTCTGCGTGGCGTAGCAGATGTCGTCGCTCGGCGGGGAGATGAGCTGCGGGAACTTCTCCTTGAGGGCGTCGACGGTCTCCATGGTCTCGTCGACGCTCAGCGTGGTCTGGGAGAGCCAGACGACCTTCGACGGGTCGCGGACCTCGACCTTCGCCACGTCGGCCGGGCCGTCGACGAGCTGGATGTGGTCGGGGGCCTCGCCGGAGGTGCCGATGACCTCCTCGTGGCCCTCGTGACCGATCAGGAGGATGTCGTAGTCGTCGGCAGCGAACCGGACGGCTTCCTTGTGGACCTTGGTGACCAACGGGCAGGTGGCGTCGATGGTGGCCAGCCGGCCGCGCTCGGCCTCCTCGTGGACGACCGGGGCGACGCCGTGCGCGGAGAACATGACGATGTTGCCCGGGGGGACCTCCTCCGTCCGTTCGACGAAGATCGCGCCCTTCTTCTCCAGGGTCTGCACGACGTACTTGTTGTGCACGATCTCGTGCCGGACGTAGACGGGAGCCCCGTACTGCTCCAGGGCCTTCTCGACGGCGATCACGGACTCGACTTCTCCCGCGCAGTAGCCCCGGGGGCGGCGAGCAGGACACGGCGGCCAGACGAAGCGGTCATGCGTCCCATCGTAAGGGCCGGGCCCCGGGTGTCCGGTCCCGGTGCGCCGACGGTGGCGGCGCACCGGTGTCGGCGGGGCGCACTAGTCTCGCGGGCATGGCTGTGAACACGTCCGCGGAAGCCCCCCTGCCGGTCGGGGAGGTGTCGCGGCTCATCGGAGGGTGGATCGACCGGCTCGGCGCCGTGTGGGTGGAGGGTCAGATCACCCAGCTGTCGCGGCGTCCGGGCGCGGGGGTGGTGTTCCTGACCCTGCGCGACCCGTCGTACGACATCTCGGTGGGGGTGACCTGCTACCGGCAGGTGTTCGACGCCGTCGCGGACGTCGTGAGTGAGGGCGCGCGGTGGTCGTGCACTGCAAGCCCGAGTGGTACGCGCCCGCGGGCAGCTCTCGCTGCGCGCCGCCGAGATCCGCCCGGTGGGGGTCGGGGAGCTGCTGGCGCGGCTGGAGCAGCTGAAGAAGTCGCTGGCGCGGGAGGGGCTCTTCGCGCCGGAGCGCAAGAAGCCGCTGCCGTTCCTGCCGCATCTGATCGGGCTGGTCTGCGGGCGCGCGTCGGCGGCCGAGCGGGACGTCCTGGAGAACGCCCGGCACCGCTGGCCCGCCGTCCGCTTCGAGGTGCGCAACGTGCCCGTGCAGGGGGTGCACGCGGTGCCGCAGGTGGTCCAGGCCGTGAAGGAGCTGGACGCGCTCGACGAGGTGGACGTGATCGTCGTGGCGCGCGGCGGGGCAGCGTGGAGGACCTGCTGCCGTTCTCCGACGAGCAGCTGGTGCGGGCCGTGGCCGCCTGCCGCACGCCGGTCGTCTCGGCGATCGGGCACGAGCCGGACAGCCCGCTGCTGGACCTGGTCGCCGACCTGCGCGCCTCCACACCGACCGACGCGGCCAAGAAGGTGGTGCCGGACGTGGGCGAGGAGTACGAGCGGGTGCGGATGCTGCGGGACCGCGCGCGGCGCTGCGTCGGGGCGCTGCTCGACCGCGAGGAGCGGGGGCTGGCGCACGCGCTGGCCCGGCCGTCGATACAGGATCCGCACCGGATGATCGACGCGCGGGCCGACGAGGTCACCATGCTGCTGGACCGGGCGCGGCGGGCGCTGCGCCACCAGCTGGACCGGGCCGACTCCGAGCTGACGCACACCCACGCGCGCGTGGTGGCCCTCTCCCCCGCGGCCACGCTGAAGCGCGGGTACGCGGTGCTGCAGCGGGAGGACGGGCACGCGGTGCGCGCTCCGGACGAGGTGGGGCCCGGCGAGGTGCTGCGGGCGCGGGTGTCCGCGGGCGAGTTCACTGTCCGAGTCGATACATAGGGTGGGCGGAATGACCGGCAAGACGGAGCAGACGGCCGCGGCGGCGGCGGAGGCGCTCGGATACGAGCAGGCGCGGGACGAGCTGATCGAGGTCGTGCGACGCCTGGAGGCGGGCGGTACGACGCTGGAGGAATCCCTGGCGCTGTGGGAGCGGGGCGAGGAGCTGGCCAAGGTGTGCCGGCGCCGGCTCGACGGGGCGCGGGCCCGGCTGGACGCGGCGCTCGCCGAGGAGGAGGCCGAGGAGGCGGACGAGGACGCCTGAGGGGCGGGCCGGAGCGGCTCGCCGAAGGAACAGCGCGTCGAGGGCGGAGTGGAACACATCACTCCGCCTTTTGTTGAAGGTTGAACTTCATAGGGGTACTGTCGAAGCGTCAACCGGACCGTGGTCCGCCTACGGGCTCACGGGCCACCGCTCATCCCCATGAAGGTTCACGCATGTCTCTCGTTCTCGACGCCGCCGCCCAGGACCTGCTGTTCCGTGAGGCGCGCACCGCCAACACGTTCACCGACGAGCCGGTGACCGACGAGCAGGTCCGGGCGATCCACGACCTGGTCAAGTACGGCCCGACCTCGATGAACCAGTCGCCGCTGCGTATCACACTGGTCCGCTCCCCCGAGGCCCGCGAGCGCCTGGTGCGGCACATGGCCGAGGGCAACCGGTCCAAGACGGCCGCCGCGCCGCTGGTGGCCATCCTCTCCGCGGACAACGAGTTCCACGAGGAGCTGCCGCACCTCTTCCCGCACTTCCCGCAGGCCAAGGACGCCGTTTTCGCCGAGCGCCCGGTCCGTGAGGGCTCCGCCGCCCTGAACGCCACCCTCCAGGCCGCCTACTTCATCATCGGCGTGCGCGCCGCCGGTCTGGCCGCCGGCCCGATGACCGGCCTCGACTTCGAGGGCGTGCGCAAGGAGTTCCTGGACGACGACCACACCCCGCTGATGGTCGTGAACATCGGCCGCCCCGGCCCCGACGCCTGGTTCCCGCGCAGCCCGCGCCTGGAGTACGAGCAGGTCGTCACCACCGTCTGAGCCCGAGCGGGACAGCACAAGGGGCGGGGCCCCGGATCGGCCGATCCGGGGCCCCGCCCCTTGTCGTGCGCGCGCCGCTCACTCCGTGCGCAGCTCACTCCGTGCGCAGCGCCTCCACCACCGTCGTCAGTTCCTCGAAGGACGCCGTGCCGGTCACCACGGTCGTCGAGCCCGGGGTGCCCTCCAGCACCAGGGCGTCGTACTGGTCGCCCTCGTAGCGCGTCCAGGTCCTGCCGTCGATCCGCTCCGTGACCCCGGTCTTCTCCGCGCGCTGCGTCGTGTCCTCGATGAACGCCGTCCGCTTGCCGGCGGACTGCTCGACCGCCACGTACTCGCCGTCGGGGGACCGGAAGCCCAGGTGCCATGCCTCGTCCTCGGCGCCCCGGTAGCGGACCGAGGTGGGCTTCCACTGCTCGGACAGGCCCTCGGGCGCGGCCACCGGGTAGGAGGCGGCGCGGCGGGCGGTCAGCAGGTCCACGCGGTAGTCGACCCGCTTGACGTCCGGCTCACCGTCCGTGTGCGGGATGAACAGCCACACCACTCCCGCCGCGAGCACGATGAGGGCCAGGGACAGGATCATGTCCCGGGCGGTCTTCTGCATGCTGTTCGTTCCTGCCACGCCCCCTATCGTCGCAGGTGCCGGGAGCGCTCATCCTTGGGGTCCCCTGCGCGCTCATCCGTGGGTCCCCCTGCTCATATTGTCTGCCTGGCGATAGAGTCGTGGCCATACCCTCATCCGGCCGTCGTCGTACAGAAAGGTGCGCTCCGATGACCGAACACCACCACCTGCCGTCCGAGCTCGATGTCCCTTCCGAGGCCCCCGACCGCAACCTCGCCCTGGAGCTCGTACGGGTCACCGAGGCCGCGGCGATGGCCGCGGGCCGCTGGGTAGGGCGCGGCGACAAGAACGGCGCCGACGGTGCCGCGGTGCGCGCCATGCGCACGCTGGTCTCCACCGTCTCGATGAACGGCGTCGTCGTCATCGGCGAGGGCGAGAAGGACGAAGCCCCCATGCTCTTCAACGGGGAGCGCGTGGGCGACGGCACCGGCCCCGAGTGCGACATCGCCGTCGACCCGATCGACGGCACCACGCTCACCGCCAAGGGCATGACCAACGCGATCGCGGTGCTGGCCGCCGCCGAGCGCGGTTCGATGTTCGACCCGTCGGCCGTGTTCTACATGGACAAGCTGGTCACCGGCCCCGAGGCCGCCGACTTCGTCGACATCAACGCCCCGGTGAGCGTGAACATCCGCCGGGTCGCCAAGGCCAAGCGGGTCACCCCCGAGGACGTCACCGTGGTGATCCTGGACCGGCCGCGGCACGACGGCATCATCAGGGAGATCCGGGAGACCGGGGCGCGTATCAAGCTGATCTCCGACGGCGACGTGGCCGGCTCCATCCTGGCGCTGCGCGAGGGCACCGGCATCGATCTGCTGCTGGGCGTCGGCGGCACCCCCGAGGGCATCATCTCGGCCTGTGCGGTCAAGTGCCTGGGCGGCACCATCCAGGGCAAGCTGTGGCCGAAGGACGACGAGGAGCGGCAGCGGGCGATCGACGCGGGGCACGACCTGGACCGGGTGTTGACCACGGAGGATCTGGTCACGGGGGACAACGTGTTCTTCGTGGCTACCGGCATCACGGACGGTGAGCTGCTGCGGGGGGTGCGCTACCGGTCCGAGACGGCCACCACCGACTCGATCGTGATGCGGTCCAAGTCGGGGACGGTGCGGCGGATCGACTCCGAGCATCGGCTCAGCAAGCTGCGGGCGTACAGCGCGATCGACTTCGACCGCGCCAAGTGACGATGCCGGCCGGTGTGGGTGCCTGCGGCGGCCTGGGGTTGGGCGCGCAGTTCCCCGCGCCCCTGGGTTAGCTGAGCCGCACGGCGCCGGGGAGGGACCGGAGTGCCCGGGCGGGTGCCGGTGCGTGGGGGTTGGGCGCGCAGTTCCCCGCGCCCCTGGGGAGGGCTGAGCCGGCCGGCGCCATTGTGCGCGCAGAGTCCCGCGCCACTGGGTGGGTCGGCTCGCTTGCGGTCACGCAGGAAAGGGGCGCTCCCTGTGCGGAGGGGGCGCCCTTTCCTGCGTGGCGGTCAGCCCGCCGCGGCTATGCGGCCCTGACGGGCGGCCTTCTTGAGTTCCATGTCGCGGCGCCGACGGCGGGCCAGGACCACACGCCGCTCGGCGGCGGTCAGGCCGCCCCAGACGCCGTAGGGCTCGGGCTGCAGCAGGGCGTGCTCGCGGCACTCCACCATGACCGGGCAGCGGGCGCAGACCCGCTTGGCCGCCTCCTCGCGGGACAGCCGCGCGGCGGTCGGTTCCTTCGACGGAGCGAAGAACAGACCCGCCTCGTCGCGCCGGCACACCGCCTCGGTGTGCCAGGGGGCTTCCTGATCCCTGTCCCGCGCTGCCACTCGCTGGGCCGGAACGGCGGCTACCTGCAGGGACGAATGCGGCGGTTGCAGCACGGTCTACTCCTGACGACGGCTTCGCGAGCTGGCGAGTGCCGTGGATGCACACGGGTCGGCCCGGCGTGAATCCCTGGCGCCCTCCAAGGAGACGATGCAGCAAGGCTTACCCGATGTGCGCGCGCCTATGCACAGAGTCCCCGACGGGCCTGGGCCCGCCCCGCGTTCAGTGCCCCAGGTGCTTGCGCATGCTGCGGTCCACCGTCCGCTGCACGCGGTCGAGGATGTCCTTCACGAGCTTGCCGCGCTTCGGCCGGGCCTCGACGCTGCCGAGGACGGCCCATCCGTCGACGTAGACCACCGGGGCGTTGTCGTCGTCCGAGTCCTGCGGGTCCACCTCGAAGGCGCCGAGCACACCGCCGCCGGAGCCGCGCAGCGACACGTTCTCCGGGACGCGTATCTCGACGCTGCCGAAGACGGAGAACGCCTTGATCATCACCTGCTGGTGGTCGAACAGCGCCTCGCTGAGGTCGATCTCCACGCTGCCGAAGACCGCGTAGGCGTGGATACGGCGGCCGGTCCGCCAGCGGCCCTTGCGGGCGGCGGCGCTGAACACCGCGACCACGTTGTCGTCGGGGTCGACCGGGAAGACGCCCCCGGTGGGACGCCCCGGCACGGCGGAGGGGGCCGCGCGCCGCTGGTGGGCGGCCGGCAGGTCCTGGATGAACACGTCCAACTCCCCCACCGTCTTGGCGGCCAGCACGCCCTCGACGCGCTCCGCGTGCTCGTCGGCGGTCAGGCGGCCCTCGGCGAGGGCCTCGCGCAGGAGGTCGGCGATACGGTCACGGTCGGCGTCGGAGGCGCGCAGGTCGGTGCTCCGCGGTGCCACGTCCGGCTGCTGGGCGTGCTTCTGAAGGTCCACGGCAGCAGCGTACCCAAACGCGATAGATCGCGACTACCCCGCTGCGGGCGCAACTGAGGACAACCTCACAGGATCGCCGTCCGAGCCAGGTCCTAGGCTGGGAAGGCCCGCCGACGGAGGCGGGCGGTCTTCCGTCGAGTGAGGAATGGGCGAGATGCCTGAGTTCGAGTACGCCGATCTGCTCCCCATGGGAGAGGACACCACCCCCTACCGGCTGGTGACCTCCGAAGGTGTCTCCACCTTCGAGGCCGACGGCCGGACGTTCCTCAAGGTGGAGCCGGAGGCGCTGCGCAAGCTCGCCGAGGAGGCCGTCCACGACATCCAGCACTACCTGCGCCCCGCGCACCTCGCCCAGCTGCGCCGCATCATCGACGACCCCGAGGCGTCCTCCAACGACAAGTTCGTCGCGCTGGACCTGCTGAAGAACGCGAACATCGCGGCGGCGGGCGTGCTGCCGATGTGCCAGGACACCGGCACGGCCATCGTCATGGGCAAGCGCGGACAGAACGTGCTCACGCGGGGCCGCGATGAGGAGGCCCTGTCCCGGGGCATCTACGACGCCTACAAGAACCTCAACCTGCGCTACTCCCAGATGGCTCCGCTCACCATGTGGGAGGAGAAGAACACCGGCTCCAACCTCCCGGCGCAGATCGAGCTGTACGCGACGGACGGGGACGCGTACAAGTTCCTGTTCATGGCCAAGGGCGGCGGCTCGGCCAACAAGAGCTTCCTCTACCAGGAGACGAAGGCCGTCCTGAACGAGGCCTCCATGATGAAGTTCCTGGAGGAGAAGATCCGTTCGCTGGGCACGGCCGCCTGCCCGCCGTACCACCTGGCGATCGTCGTCGGCGGTACGTCCGCCGAGTACGCGCTGAAGACCGCGAAGTACGCCTCCGCCCACTACCTGGACGAGATCCCGACCGAGGGCTCCCCGCTCGGGCACGGCTTCCGGGACAAGGAGCTGGAGGAGAAGGTCTTCGAGCTGACGCAGAAGATCGGCATCGGCGCGCAGTTCGGCGGCAAGTACTTCTGCCACGACGTGCGCGTGGTCCGCCTGCCGCGGCACGGCGCGTCCTGCCCGGTCGCCATCGCGGTGTCCTGCTCCGCCGACCGTCAGGCCGTCGCGAAGATCACCGCCGAGGGCGTCTTCCTGGAGCAGCTGGAGACGGACCCGGCGCGGTTCCTCCCCGAGACCACGGACGAGCAGCTGGAGGAGTCCGGCGACGTCGTGCGGATCGACCTCAACCAGCCGATGAAGGCGATCCTCGCGGAGCTCACCAAGTACCCGGTGAAGACCCGGCTCTCGCTGTCGGGCCCGCTGGTCGTGGCGCGCGACATCGCGCACGCGAAGATCAAGGAGCGGCTGGACGCGGGCCAGGAGATGCCGCAGTACCTCAAGGACCACCCGGTGTACTACGCCGGACCCGCGAAGACCCCCGAGGGGTACGCGTCGGGGTCCTTCGGGCCGACCACGGCCGGGCGGATGGACTCCTACGTGGAGCAGTTCCAGGCGGCCGGCGGGTCGATGGTGATGCTGGCGAAGGGCAACCGCAGCAAGCAGGTCACCGACGCGTGCGCCGCGCACGGCGGTTTCTACCTCGGCTCCATCGGCGGACCCGCGGCCCGGCTGGCGCAGGACTGCATCAAGAAGGTCGAGGTCGTCGAGTACGAGGAGCTCGGCATGGAGGCGGTCTGGAAGATCGAGGTCGAGGACTTCCCGGCGTTCGTCGTCGTCGACGACAAGGGCAACGACTTCTTCCAGGACCCGGCACCCCAGCCGACGTTCACGTCGATTCCGGTGCGGGGGCCCGGACTCGCCTGACCCCGGGGCTACGCTCCCGGACCCCCTTCGGCCCTGGCGGGCCGTCCTCAAGCGCCGGACGGGCTGGAAACAGCCCGCACGGCGCTTGAGGAGCGGAGTCCGGCGCAAAGCTCTGTCCGCATAGCGGAACCTCTGTGCTGCTTTCGGACAAACATGCCCCCGCGCCACCCCGTGCCGTTGACCCGATCAACAAGTTGCTGTGACTCTTCCTGACAGCCCGGCATGCACATGCCATGCCAGGTTCCCCGCGTGGCAACCCCACAGCCACCGTCCGGAGGAGTCCAGGTGAAACGAAGATTCGCCGCGGCGAGCACCCTGTTCGCCCTCGTGCTCGGCCTCGGCACGCTCCCCGCCGCGGCATCCGCGTCCAGCACGTCCCCCGCCTCCACCACCACCGCCCTCGCCGCGCCCGACGTCAGCATCACCGCGGTCCGGGCCCACCTCGACGAGCTCAGTGCCGTCGCCGCCCGCAACGGCGGCAACCGCCGGTCCACCACCCAGGGCTACCGCGACTCCGTCGCCTACGTGAAGGGCAAGCTCCAGGCCGCCGGATACACCGTCACCGAGCAGCCCTGCACCTCCGGCTGCACCAGCGGCGCCGGCCCCAACCTGATCGCCGAGTGGCCCCAGGGCGACGCGAACAGCGTCTACATGTTCGGCGCGCACCTCGACGGCGTCTCCGCCGGGCCCGGCATGAACGACAACGGCTCCGGCTCCGCCGCCCTGCTCGAGAACGCCCTGACGCTCGCCCGGCAGAACCCGGAGATGCGCAACCGGGTCCGCTTCGCCTGGTGGACCGACGAGGAGCAGGGACTCAACGGCTCCGATTTCTACGTCCGTTCGCTGTCGTCGACGGAACGCGCCCGGATCAAGGCGTACTACAACTTCGACATGGTCGCCTCCACCAACGGCGGCTACTTCGTCAACCACATCACCTCCGCGGCCGCCGCGCCGATGAAGGCGTACTGGGACTCCCTCGGTCTCCAGCCCGAGGAGAACACCGAGGGCGCCGGCCGCAGCGACGACTACTCCTTCGAGCGGTACTCCATCCCCACCTCCGGCTACGCGATGGGCGCGAGCGCCCGGAAGACCTCCGCGCAGGCCGCCAAGTGGGGCGGCACCTCCGGCGCGTCGTACGACCCCTGCTACCACCGGGCGTGCGACACCCTCACCAACATCAACACCACCGGCCTCGACCGGGCGGCCGACGGCATCGCGTACACCTTGTGGCAGCAGGCCGTGGGCACCGGTGGCGGCGGCACCTGCGACCCCGCCGGCGTCGTCGGCAACGGCGGGTTCGAGAGCGGCACCGCGCCGTGGACCGGGACCACCGCGGCCATCGCCGCCCACACCGCGCGGCCGGCCCACGGCGGCACCCGCTTCGCCTGGCTCGGCGGCAACGGCTCCACGAGCACCGAGTCGATCAGCCAGACGGTGACCGTGCCGGCCGGCTGCACGCGCGCGTCCCTGGGCTACTGGCTGCGCATCGAGACCGCCGAGTCCGGCTCGCGGGCGTACGACACCCTCACCGTCCGGGTGAACGGCACCACGCTGGCCACCCTGTCCAACGTGAACGCGGGCAGCGGCTACGTGCAGCGGTCGGCCGACCTGTCGGCGTACGCCGGGCAGACCGTCACCCTGACGTTCACCGCCACCGAGGACTACAGCCTGCAGACCGGCTTCCTGCTGGACGACGTGACCCTGCAGAGCGGCTGACACCCCCCACGGGTGCTCCGCCCCGCCGCGACGTCGCGGCGGGGCGGACGGCTCCCCCGGGGAATACGCTCGTCCGGGACCGCTGCTGTGGATCACGGAGGTACACGATGACGACCACGGACGACGACCGGAACTATCGCGTCGAGCACGACTCCATGGGTGAGGTGAGAGTCCCCGCCGACGCCAAGTGGCGGGCGCAGACCCAGCGGGCGGTGGAGAACTTCCCGGTCTCCGGGCAGCGGCTGGAACGCGCCCACATCGAGGCGCTGGCCCGGATCAAGGGCGCCGCGGCGAAGGTGAACGCCCGGCTCGGGGTGCTGGACAAGGACATCGCCGAGGCGATCCAGGAGGCGGCCGCGGAGGTCGCCGAGGGCCGGTGGGACGAGCACTTCCCGGTGGACGTGTTCCAGACCGGGTCGGGGACCTCGTCCAACATGAACACCAACGAGGTGATCGCGACCCTCGCCACCGAGCGCCTGGGCCGGGACGTGCACCCCAACGACCATGTCAACGCCTCGCAGTCGTCCAACGACGTCTTCCCCTCGTCGCTGCACATCGCGGCGACCGCCGCGGTCATCCGGGACCTGATCCCGGCCCTGGAGCACCTCGCGGCCGCCCTGGAGCGCAAGGCGGAGGAGTTCGCGGACGTGGTGAAGTCCGGGCGCACCCACCTGATGGACGCCACGCCCGTCACCCTGGGCCAGGAGTTCGGCGGGTACGCCGCCCAGGTGCGGTACGGCGTCGAGCGGCTGAAGGCCTCACTGCCCCGGCTGGCCGAGCTGCCGCTGGGCGGGACCGCCGTCGGCACCGGCATCAACACCCCGCCCGGGTTCTCCGCCGCGGTCATCGAGGAGGTCGCGCGGGCGACCGGGCTGCCGCTGACCGAGGCGCGCGACCACTTCGAGGCGCAGGGCGCCCGGGACGGCGTGGTGGAGACCAGCGGGCAGCTCCGCACGATCGCCGTCGGCCTGACGAAGATCGCGAACGATCTGCGGTGGATGGCGTCCGGGCCGCGCACCGGACTCGCCGAGATCGCCTTGCCCGACCTGCAGCCCGGCTCCTCGATCATGCCCGGCAAGGTCAACCCGGTGATCCCGGAGGCCGTGCTGATGGTCTGCGCCCAGGTCACGGGCAACGACGCGACCGTCGCCACGGCCGGCGCGTCCGGCAACTTCGAGCTGAACGTGATGCTGCCGGTGATCGCCAAGAACGTGCTGGAGTCGGTGCGGCTGCTCGCCAACGTCTCCCGGCTGCTCTCCGACCGCACGGTCGACGGGATCGTCGCGCACCGCGACCGGGCCCGGGAGTACGCCGAGTCCTCACCGTCCGTGGTCACCCCGCTCAACAAGTACATCGGCTACGAGGAGGCCGCCAAGGTCGCCAAGAAGTCCCTCGCGGAGCGCAAGACCATCCGGCAGGTCGTGCTGGAGGGCGGCTACGTGGAGCGTGGAGACCTGACGGAGGAACAGCTCGACGAGGCGCTGGATGTCCTGCGGATGACACGCCCGTAAAGCATCGCGCACCGGGGGTGAACCGTGACGGGTGCCGCAGCGCTGTGTGGTCCGGCCACCTAATATCTGCGCATGACAGAGGGTGGAACCACGATGCGCGGCGCGGCGGGCGGGGCGGCCCGCCCCTACTGGGCCCCGGGGACGCAGATCCTGTGGCGGTACCGGGAGAACGGCGGCGCGCGCATCCACATCGCGCGCCCCGTCACGGTCGTGCGCGACGACTCGGAGCTGCTGGCCGTGTGGATGGCGCCCGGCACCGAGTGCGTCAGGCCCGTGCTCGCCGACGGCACCCCGGTGCACCAGGAACCCCTCGCCACGCGGTACACCAAGCCGCGCGCGGTGCAGCGGGACCGCTGGTCCGGCACCGGTGTGCTGAAGCTGGCCCGGCCCGGCGAGCCCTGGTCGGTGTGGCTGTTCTGGGAGCCGGGCTGGCGGTTCAAGAACTGGTACGTGAACCTGGAGGAGCCGCTCGTCCGCTGGGCGGGCGGGGTGGACTCCGAGGACCACTTCCTGGACATCTCCGTGCAGCCGGACGGCGGCTGGCACTGGCGCGACGAGGACGAGTTCGCGCAGGCCCAGCGGGACGGTCTGATGGATTCCGCGCTGGCCGGACGGGTCCGGGAGGCCGGGCGCGCCGCGGTCGCGGTGATCGACGCCTGGGGGCCGCCGTTCGCGGACGGCTGGGAGAACTGGCGGCCGGATCCGTCCTGGACGGTACCGTCACTGCCACAGGACTGGGACCGCACACCGGTGCACGCGTCCCCGTGAGACCCTTGCTGCGCCCCCGGGCAGGAAACGTAGGATCGTCGTCCGCAAGGGCGCGGAGCAGCAACCACCGGAGCGCGCGCGAGGCTTGACCAGACGTCACCGAGGGGCGGCAGGACGTGAGCGAGGGGTACGGAAACACCGGAAGCGGCCAGGGACGGCCGGCCGGCGTCGCAGGAACAACCTCTGACCACACGCGAAATCCGTTCCGGGGGCACGTGTTCCGGGTATCGGAGTTTCGGCGGAGCGAACCGCGCGCACGGCGTGCGCCGGACGGATGGACTCGACACGCGTGACGGAGCAGCCGACCTCCTTCGAGCGCCCCCAGCCGGGCGTGGACCCCGCGGATCCCCGCGGGGCGTTCCTGCGTACCCCGACACCGGAGCGGGCGGCCGGCACCGGGGCCGCCTTACCGGTACAGGGCCGCGCCGCCGGTGAGCCTCCCGCGCCCGGAGCGGGGCCGGGAGCCGGCGCGCCCGGCACGGTCACGCCCGGTGGCTCCGCGCCCGGTCCCGCGGAGGGCCCGGGGTCCGAGCACTCCCAGCCGGGCACCGGCCCGGGCGCGGAGCCGGACGCCCACCGCCCGCGTCCCGCGCCGGACGGCATCCCGGTGCAGCCCGCCGACGGGCAGGGCCGCGTGGCCCGGCCGCCGGAGGGCAAGGAGCGCCGCACCGGCCAGGTGACGCGGCCGGGCCGGCCCACGCCGATGCGGCGGGACGGCGACCGGCTGCGCTTCGTCGGCGCGGCCACCCGGCGGATCGCCCGCGGCATCGACCTGGACGAGATCGTGATGGGGCTGTGCCGGGCCACCGTGCCCACCTTCTCCGACGCGATCCTGGTGTACCTGCGCGATCCGCTGCCGGTCGGCGACGAGCGGCCCACCGGTCCGCTGGTGCTGCGGCTGCGCCGCACCGACCGGATCCCGGCCGAGCGGGACACCGAGGGCGGCGGCTTCATGCCGGCCGCGCCGCCGGAGCCGTCCGAACTGGACTCGGTCGGCGAGGAGCTGTGCACGGTCCGGCCGGGCAGCGCGCTCGCCGAGGTGCTGCGCGGGGTGCGTCCGGTGTTCACGGACGCGCCCGCCGCCCGGGCGGCGCTGCCCGAACTGCTGGGCGAGGACGGCGCGTCGGCGGTCCCGGACGGCCAGCGGGCGATCCTCGCCCCGCTGCGCGGCCGCCGCCGGGTGATCGGCGCCGCACTGTTCCTGCGCCGCCCCGAGCGCATCCCGTTCGAGGCCGACGACCTGCTGGTCGCGGCCCAGCTCGCCACGCACAGCGCGCTGGGCATCGACAAGGCCGTGCTGTACGGGCGCGAGGCGTACATCGCGGACGAGCTGCAGCGCACGATGCTGCCGGAGACCCTGCCGCGCTGCACCGGCGTACGGCTGGCGTCGCGTTACCTGCCGGCCGCGGAGACCGCCCGGGTCGGCGGCGACTGGTACGACGCGATCCCGCTGCCCGGCAGCCGGGTGGCGCTGGTGGTCGGCGACGTGATGGGCCACTCCATGACGTCGGCGGCGATCATGGGCCAGCTGCGCACCACGGCGCAGACCCTGGCCGGGCTCGACCTGCCGCCGCAGGAGGTGCTGCACCACCTCGACGAGCAGGCCCAGCGGCTCGGTGTGGACCGCATGGCGACCTGCCTGTACGCGGTGTACGACCCGGTCGCGCACCGCATCACCATCGCCAACGCCGGCCATCCGCCGCCCGTGCTGCTGCACCTGGGCGGGCGCGCGGAGGTGCTGCGGGTGCCCGCGGGCGCCCCGATCGGCGTGGGCGGGGTGGACTTCGAGGCCGTGGAGCTGGAGGCGCCCGCGGGGGCGACCCTGCTGCTCTACACCGACGGCCTGGTGGAGTCCCGGCTGCGGGACGTGTGGACCGGCATCGAGCAGCTGCGGGAGAAGCTCGCCGCGACCGCGCAGCTCACCGGCCCGGACCACCCGCCGCCGCTGGAGGCGCTCTGCGACGAGGTGCTCGACATGCTCGGGCCGGGCGACCGGGACGACGACATCGCGCTGCTCGCCGCCCGCTTCGACGGGATCGCGCCGAGCGACGTGGCGTACTGGTTCCTGGAGCCGGAGGACGCGGCGCCCGGCCGGGCCCGCCGTCTGGCCCGGCGGCAGCTGTCCCGCTGGGGCATGGACGAGCTGAGCGACTCGGTGGAGCTGCTGGTCAGCGAGGTCGTGACCAACGCCGTGCGGTACGCGACCCGGCCGGTGACGCTGCGGCTGCTGCGCACCGACGTGCTGCGCTGCGAGGTCGGCGACGACGTGCCGCAGCTGCCGCGGCTGCGGCAGGCGCGCGCCACCGACGAGGGCGGCCGCGGGCTGTACCTGGTGAACCGGCTGGCCCGGCGCTGGGGCGCGACCCGGCTGAGCACCGGCAAGGTGGTGTGGTTCGAGCTGAACCACGGCTGAGGGGTCGCCGACGCGCGAGAGGGGCGCCCGGTGACCACACCGGGCGCCCCTCTCGCGCGTGCGGGGCGCCGCCGCGGGGGGTGCGGCCATGCGCCGGGCGCGGCGGGTCGTGGGTCGGTCGCGCGGTTCCGCGCGCCCCTTCAGGGGGTTGTCACTCCCGGTCGTTGTTCAGAGGTTCGTCCGGGCCGCCCGGGAGCTCGAAGGTCGGCGGCGGACTGGACGAGGTCGGGGGCTGCGTCGTCGGCGTCTGGCTCGGCGGCTCCGACGTCGGCGGCGCGGAGGAGGTCTGCGGCGGCGCCGAGGTGGTGGGTTCCTCCGTCGTCGGCTCCTGGCTCGGGGTCTGCGACGGCGTCTCCGACTGCGTCGGGCTCCTGGTCGGCTTGACGCCCGAGCCCTGCTCGGTCTCCAGGTCGAACTTCTTGACCTCGTCCATCACCCCGAAGGTGTACGCCGCCCAGATCTCGGCGGGGAAGCCACCGCCGTTGACGCGGTGGTCGACGCCGCCGGCCTTGTACATCGGCACCTGCGGATGCGGTTCCTTGTCGTCCTCGCCGAACAGGCCGACGGAGGTGACCAGCTCGGGCGTGTACCCGGTGAACCACGCCGACTTGTTGTTGTCGGACGTACCGGTCTTGCCCGCCACCTGCTGGCCGTCGCGCAGCGGGTTGTCGCGTACGGAGGCCTTGGCGGTGCCGTCGTCGACCACTCCGGTGAGCACCGAGGTGACCGTGTCGGCGGCCCGGCGGCTGATCACCGACTGGCCGACCGGGTCGGGCATCTCCAGGGTGCGGTCCTTGTGCTCGACCGTCTTCACGATCGACGGCGTGACCTTCTTGCCGTGGTTGGCGAGGGTGGCGTAGACGCCGGCCATCTGCAGAGGGCTCGCGCCCATGCTGCCCAGCGTCTGCGCGGGGTACGGGTCCAGGTCCTCGGACATGCCGAGCTCGCCCGCGACCCGCATCACCTCGGTCATGCCGACGTCGACGCCCATCTGCGCGAACACCGAGTTGACGGACTTGTTCATCGCCTCCTGGACGGGGATCTCGCCGTAGTTGGTGTCGTCCTCGTTGGGCGGCGCGAAGCCGACCTCCTTGCCGTCGTCCGTGACGGGGTGCTCGCTGTCGCCGTCGTACAGCGTGTCGGCCGTGATCGGCACGCCGTCCTGCGTCTCGGCGCCCTTCTCGACGGCCGCGGCGAGGATCACCGGCTTGAAGGTGGAGGCCGGCTGGTAGTCCTGGCGGGTGGCGTTGTTGGTGTAGTGCTTCACGTAGTCCACGCCGCCGTACATGGCCACGACCTTGCCGGTCCTCGGGTCCACGGAGACGGCGCCGGCCTGGACGTCGGCGTCGACCTTGCGCTTCTTCGGGTCGAGCTTGCTGGTGAGCCGCTCCTTGACCGCCTTCTCCAGCGCCTTCTGCTTCTTCTTGTCGATGTTGAGCGTGATGGTGTAGCCGCCGCGGTCCAGCAGCGCCTTGGCCTGTTCCAGGTCCTCCGCGACGCCCTGCTCGACGAGCTGCTTCTTGACCGCCGTGTTGGCCGCCTCGACCAGGTAGCCGGTCTGGCCCTCCATGCCGGGGGCCGCCTTGGGCTCCTGCGGCACCGGGAACTTCATGGCGCCCCGCTCGCCCGGGTCCAGCCACTTCTGCTCGACCATGTTGTCCAGGACGTAGTTCCAGCGCTGCTGGACGAGCTTCTTGCCGGTGTCGCTGGCGATCGCCCAGTCGTACTGGTTGGGCGCCTGGAGCAGCGCGGCGAGGTAGGCGCCCTGCTCGACGGTCAGGTCCTCGGCGTCGACCCGGTAGTAGGCCTGGGCGGCGGCCTGGATGCCGTAGGCGCCGCGGCCGTAGTAGCTGGTGTTGATGTACCCGGCCAGGATGTAGTCCTTGGACTTCTCCCGGTCCAGCTTCAGGGAGATGACCAGCTCCTTGAGCTTGCGGCTGACGGTCTGGTCCTGGGTCAGGTAGTAGTTCTTGACGTACTGCTGGGTGATCGTCGAGCCGCCCTGCGCGCCCTTGCCGGACAGGGTGTTCAGGACACCGCGGGCGGTGCCCTTCAGGTCGACGCCGCCGTCCTTGTAGAAGGTCTTGTTCTCGGCTGCGACGAAGGTCCGCTGGACGTCCTTGGGGACCCGGGCCAGGTCGACGATCTCGCGGTTGCGGTCGCCGTCGCGGGCCATGATGGTGCCGTCGCTGTACTCGTAGACGTTGCTCTGCAGCTCGGCGTCGGCGTTCCCCTCGGGGATGTCGATCACCATGTACAGCACGATGAAGGCGCCCATGCCGAGCAGGCACAGGGTGAAGAAGGTGCCGACGATCTTCTTCCAGGTGAAGAGGCGGCGTATGCCGGTGCGGCCGGCCGCACCGTCAGCGCGGCGGCCCTTGGGTGCCGCACGGCGCCCGCCGCGCTGTCGTGCGCGTCTTTCTTCCGCTCGTCCCATACGCCCGTTCCGCTCCGCTTCGTATCTGTGTGCACAGCAGGCACACGCGTTCGCCGCTCAGGTCAGCTCAGCAAGCTAGCACCGGGAGCTATGACAAAGGGCTGCCGATCCGGCCTTTACGGACGTGACAATCAGCACCCACCCCAAAGGAACCGACGTGCGAAACGCGCAGGAGGTTGCCGTGAACCGATAATGTGATATCACTTGGATAGGAAGTCGATAGGCGACCGACAGACGACACCACCGCACGAACAGCGCCGTGCGCAGCCGCACGGAGATACGGGGGAGCATCCATGCCCACGCACGACCCGCAGGTCACGGCCGACGTACCCGAGATGCCGGCCCCACGCGTCCGGGAGGTCAAGGCGCACAGCATCGGCGGCGGCCTCGCCCTGCTGCTGGGGCTGCTCGGCCTGGCGGCCGGCGTGGCGATGATCGTCGTCGCCACGACGGTGGACGGCACCGCCGCCAAGGCCGTCCTCATCGTCGGCGGCATCCTGGTCGCGCTCGCCGCGTTCATCGCGATGTGCGGACTGAACATGGTGGCGCCGGGCGAGGCCCGGGTGGTGCAGCTGTTCGGCCGCTACCGGGGCACCATCCGCGAGGACGGCCTGCGCTGGGTGAACCCCTTCACCTCCCGCACCAAGATCTCCACCCGGGTCCGCAACCACGAGACCGCGGTGCTGAAGGTGAACGACGCCTACGGCAATCCGATCGAGCTGGCCGCGGTCGTGGTGTGGCGGGTCGAGGACACCGCCCAGGCCACCTTCGAGGTGGACGACTACGTCGAGTTCGTCTCCACCCAGACCGAGGCGGCCGTGCGGCACATCGCCATCGAGTACCCCTACGACGCCCACGACGAGGACGGCCTGTCGCTGCGCGGCAACGCCGAGGAGATCACCGAGAAGCTGGCCGTCGAACTGCACGCGCGCGTGGAGGCGGCCGGGGTGCAGATCATCGAGTCCCGCTTCACGCATCTCGCCTACGCCCCCGAGATCGCCTCGGCGATGCTCCAGCGGCAGCAGGCCGGCGCGGTCGTCGCGGCCCGGCAGCAGATCGTGGAGGGCGCCGTGGGCATGGTCGAGTCGGCCCTGGCCCGCATCCAGGAGCACGACATCGTGGAGCTGGACTCCGAGCGCAAGGCGGCGATGGTGTCCAACCTGATGGTGGTGCTGTGCGGGGACCGCTCGGCGCAGCCGGTCCTCAACACCGGGACGCTCTACCAGTGACGGCACCGTCCGGGGGCCCGGCCCCGCAGCGCCGGCAGCAGCGCAAGCAGGTGCTGCTGCGACTGGACCCGGCGGTGTACGAGGCGCTGGCCCGCTGGGCCGGCGACGAGCTGCGGTCCGCCAACGCGCAGATCGAGTTCCTGCTGCGCCGGGCCCTCGCCGAGGCGGGCCGCCTCCCCGGCGAGGCCGGCCCCCTCCCCCGCCGCGGCCGCCCCCCGGCCGCCGGACCACCGGCCGCCGGACCACCGCCCGGCGGCCGCCCGCCCCCGGGCGGGACCGCGCCGCCGGGAGGCGGGACCGCGCCGCCGGGAGGCGGGACCGCGCCCTCCGACTGAACCGGCCCCCGCCGCACGAGGCGGGGGCCGGACGCATGTCCGCAGGCGTCCGAGAACCGGTGCGGACATGCGTCCGAGAGCCGGTGACAGAACCGTGACAATGCGGCCCCACCAGCGGCGGCGCACTCACCGGCACGGACTCCGCACCGCGCGTATACATCGTGCGTATACACCGTGTGTAGAGTGCTCCCCATGTCCATCGGTCACACCCTCCTGGGGCTCCTGGAGTCCGGCCCGCGTCACGGCTACGACCTGAAGCGCGCCTTCGACGAGAAGTTCGGTCACGACCGGCCGCTGCACTACGGCCAGGTCTACTCGACGATGTCCCGCCTGCTGAAGAACGGTCTCGTCGAAGTCGACGGCATCGAGGCCGGCGGCGGCCCTGAGCGCAAGCGGTACGCCATCACCGAGGCCGGCATCACCGATGTCGCCCGCTGGCTCGCCACGCCGGAGAAGCCCGAGCCGTACCTCCAGTCGACGCTCTACACCAAGGTCGTCCTCGCCCTCCTCACCGAACGCGACGCGGCCGACGTCCTGGACACGCAGCGCTCGGAGCACCTGCGCAGCATGCGCATCCTCACCGACCGCAAGCGCACGGGCGATCTCGCCGACCAGCTGATCTGTGACCACGCCCTCTTCCACCTCGAGGCCGACCTGCGCTGGCTTGAGCTCACCGCGGCCCGCCTCGACAAACTCCGTGAGGCGGTGGCCCGATGACCACGTCCGCACCCGCCGGTTCCCTGCTCACCGCGCAGGACCTGCACAAGATCTACGGCCCGACCAAGGCGCTCGACGGGGCCGGCTTCTCGATCCACCCCGGTGAGGTCGTCGCCGTGATGGGGCCCTCCGGCTCCGGCAAGTCCACCCTGCTGCACTGCCTCGCCGGCATCGTGACCCCCGACTCCGGGTCCATCACGTACAACGGGCGCGAGCTGACCGCGATGAACGACTCCGAGCGCAGCGCGCTGCGCCGCTCCGAGTTCGGCTTCGTCTTCCAGTTCGGCCAGCTCGTCCCCGAACTCACCTGCGTGGAGAACGTCGCCCTGCCACTGCGGCTCAACGGCACCCCCCGCAAGGAGGCCGAGCGGACCGCGCTGTCCTGGCTGGAGCGCCTGGAGGTCGCGGACGTCGGCGGGAAGCGCCCCGGCGAGGTGTCCGGCGGTCAGGGCCAGCGCGTCGCCGTCGCCCGCGCCCTGGTCACCAACCCGCGGGTGGTGTTCGCCGACGAACCGACCGGCGCGCTCGACTCCCTCAACGGCGAGCGGGTGATGGAGCTCCTCACCGAGGCCGCCCGTTCCACCAACGCCGCCGTCGTCCTCGTCACCCACGAGGCGCGCGTCGCCGCGTACTCCGACCGCGAGATCGTCGTCCGCGACGGCAAGTCCCGTGACATGGAGCGGGTCGTATGAGTGCTCGTCAGTGGGCGCGGGACCTCGGCCTGGGCGTCCGCTTCGCCCTCACCGGCGGCCGGGAGGGCTGGATCAGGGCCCTGCTCACCGCGGTCGGCGTCGGCCTGGGCGTGGCGCTGCTGCTGCTCACCACCGCGGTGCCGAACCTGCTCGACGGCCGGGACCGGAGGGAGGCCGCGCGCCAGGACAACGCCTACAGCGAGGACACCCTGCGCCCGGCGGACGACACCCTGATCATCGCGCACGCCAACAGCGACTTCCGGGACAGCGACATCCGCGGCCGTCTGGTGGAACCCGACGAAGGCCCCGGTGCCGCCCGGTGTGAGCGAACTCCCGTCGCCCGGCTGGTCGAATGAGCGAACTCCCGTCGCCCGGCTCGATGGTGGTCTCCCCCGCGCTGAGGAAGCTTCTCGCCTCCGACGAGGGCAAGCTGCTGCGGGACCGTATGCCGTACGACATCGTGGGCACCATCGGCGAACAGGGGCTGGTCGGCTCGCAGGAACTCGCCTTCTACGCGGGCTCCACGGGTCTGGCCGAGCGGCTCTCCGGCCCGACGGTCATGCGGATCAAGGCCTTCGGTGAGACGCAGCCCAACTCCAGCGAGCCGCTGGACCCGGTCCTCGTGATGCTGGTGCTGGTCATCTTCGTGGTGCTGCTGGTGCCGGTCGCGGTGTTCATCGCCACGGCCGTGCGGTTCGGCGGCGAGCGGCGCGACCGCAGGCTCGCCGCGCTGCGGCTGGTCGGCTCCGACAGTCGCATGACCCGGCGCATCGCCGCGGGCGAGGCGCTCGCCGGCGCGGTGCTCGGGCTGGGCTTCGGCACCCTGTTCTTCCTGGCCGGACGTGAGTTCGCGGCGTCCGTCGAACTGTTCCGCATGAGTGTCTTCCCGAGCGACCTCAACCCCTCGCCGCTGCTGGCCCTGCTGGTCGCCGTCGCGGTCCCGGCCGCCGCGGTGCTGGTCACCCTGGCCGCGCTGCGCGGCGTGGTCATCGAGCCGCTGGGCGTGGTCCGCACGACGCGGCCCGCCCGCCGCCGGCTGTGGTGGCGGCTGCTGCTGCCGCTCGCCGGTGTGGCCATGCTCGTGCCGATGATCGGACAGGGCCGCGACAACGGCGACTTCAACCAGTACCTGGTCGTCGGCGGTGTGCTGTGCCTCCTCGTCGGGGTCACCGCCCTGCTGCCGTGGGTCGTCGAGACGGTCGTCTCCCGGCTCGGTTCGGGCGGCCTGGCCTGGCAGCTGGCCGTGCGCCGGCTCCAGCTGAGCAGCGGTACGGCGGCCCGCATGGTCAACGGCATCGCCGTGGCGGTGGCCGGTGCGATCGCCCTGCAGATGCTGTTCGCGGGCGTCGACGACCAGTACACCCGTACGACCGGACAGGACGTGTCCCGGGCGCAGATGGAGGTCAACCTCCCGGACGGCGTCCCGTTCGCGCCCGCCGCGGCGAAGCTGGAGAAGACCCGGGGCGTGCGTGAGGTCCACGCGCTCTCCCACGGGTACCTCTACGAGCGTTCCTGGAAGTCGGAGGACACGGGCCTCGGGACGCAGCTGACCGTGGGCGACTGCAAGGCCCTGCGCCTGGTCGCGAAACTGTCCGCCTGCGAGGACGGTGACGTCTTCGCGGTCACCGGAGCCGACTACGACACCGACACGCAGGCCATGAACAAGCCGGGGCGCAAACTGCACCTGGAACCCGACAGCTACACGCCCGACGCGCCGGACAGCCTCTGGACCGTGCCGCGGGACGTGAAGACCGCCGTCTCCGTCATGGACCCCACCGGGATGATGCAGAGCGGCTTCCTGCTGACGCCCGGCGCGATGTCCCCGGAGGTCGCGGAGTCGGTCACCGCGCGGCTGTACCTCTCCATCGACGACTCGGTGCCCGACGTGCAGGAGTTCGTGCGCAACTCGGCCGCCGCCGTCGACCCGCTGGCCCACGCGACGACCTGGTCCGCCACCGAGCGCACCACCCGGTTCGACTCCATCCGCACCGGCCTGTTCGTCGGCGCCACCGCCGTGCTGTTCCTCATCGGGGCGAGCCTGCTGGTCTCCCAGCTGGAGCAGCTGCGGGAGCGCCGGAAGCTGCTGTCGGCCCTGGTCGCCTTCGGTACCCGGCGCCGCACGCTGAGCCTGTCGGTGCTGTGGCAGACGGCGATCCCGATCGGCCTGGGGCTGGCGCTCGCCGCGGTGGTGGGCACGACCCTCGGCGTGGTGCTGCTGCGGATGACCGCGACACCGGTCCACGTGGACTGGGGGAGCGTGCTCGGGATGACGGGTGTCGGCGCGGGCGTGGTCGCCCTGGTCACCCTGCTCAGCCTGCCGCCACTGCTGCGGATGATGCGCCCGGACGGCCTGCGCACCGAGTGACCCGCCTCCGGCCGGGGAGGGCGTTCAGTCCTCCACCGGCCGGACCGGCAGAGTACGCATCGCCTCACGCAGCGCCGCCGCCAGTTCCTCGTACTCCGTCGCCCTCGCCGTGCCCGTGCGCATGGCGAGGGCGATACGGCGTTTCGGGGCCGGGTCGGCGAAGCACGCGGTGAGCAGGCGGTCGGCGCGGCTGGTCTCCACCTCGACGGCGGTGCGCGGCAGCAGCGTCACCCCGAGACCGCCCGCCACCAGCTGCACCAGGGTGGACAGTCCGGCCGCGGTGGTGGTCGCCGCCACCCCCGCGCTGCCGGCCTCGCGGCAGATGTCGAGGGCCTGGTCGCGCAGGCAGTGCCCCTCGTCGAGCAACAGCAGGTTCAGCTCGCGCAGCACCGTACGGGGTATGCCCCGGCGGCCGCCGAGCCGGTGGCCGGGCGGGGTGACCAGGACGAAGTCCTCGTCGAACAGGGGAAGCTCCGTCACGCCGCCGACGCCCAGCGGCACGGCGAGCAGCAGCAGGTCGAGCCGCCCGGCGGCCAGCCCGTCGAGCAGGCTGGCGGTGTGCTCCTCGTGCACCTGGAGGTCGAGGCGGGGGTAGCGGTCGTGGACCAGCCGCAGGACCGTCGGCAGCAGATAGGGGGCGACGGTCGGGATCACACCGAGGCGCAGCACCCCCGTGAAGGGCGCCCGCACCGCGTCCGCCTCCTCCATCAGCAAGGCGACCTCCGCGAGCACACCCTTGGCGCGGGCGGCGAGCCGCTCCCCCGCCGGGGTGAGCAGCACCCTGCGCGTCGTACGCTCCACCAGCGTGACGCCGAGCGTCTCCTCCAGCGCCGACAGAGCACCGGACAGCGCCGGCTGACTCATCCCCAGGAACGCGGCGGCGTCCCGGAAGTGCAGATGCTCGGCCACCGCGGCGAACGCCCGCAGCTGCGCGAGGCTGGGCTGCCTGCGCCGGTCACCCACGGTCACTGATAGGTCCCTCCGATCAACCCGACCGAGTGTAGCTATTTCACTGATCAATGCACTCTGTGCCAACATCAACCAGGTCCAACCCATGGGAAACACCCGCAATTGGGGTGTTTCTTCGCTGCAAGGAGAGCCTGTGCTCACTGTCGGTGACAAGTTCCCCGAGTTCGAACTGACCGCCTGTGTCTCGCTGGAGAAGGGCAAGGAGTTCGAGACGATCAACCACAAGACCTACGAGGGCAAGTGGAAGGTCGTGTTCGCGTGGCCCAAGGACTTCACCTTCGTGTGCCCGACCGAGATCGCCGCATTCGGCAAGCTGAACGACGAGTTCGCCGACCGCGACGCCCAGGTGCTCGGCTTCTCCGGTGACTCGGAGTTCGTCCACCACGCCTGGCGCAAGGACCACGACGACCTGCGTGACCTGCCGTTCCCGATGATGGCGGACTCCAAGCACGAGCTGATGCGCGACCTCGGTATCGAGGGCGAGGACGGCTTCGCCAAGCGCGCGGTCTTCATCGTGGACCAGAACAACGAGATCCAGTTCTCCATGGTGACCGCCGGCTCCGTCGGCCGGAACCCGAAGGAGGTCCTGCGGGTCCTGGACGCCCTGCAGACCGACGAGCTCTGCCCGTGCAACTGGACCAAGGGCGAGGACACCCTGGACCCGGTCGCGCTGCTGGCCGGGGAGTGACCTGACATGTCCCTCGACTCCCTGAAGTCCCGCATACCGGACTACGCCAAGGACCTGAAGCTCAACCTGGGCTCGGTCATCGGCAACTCCGACCTGCCGGCCCAGCAGCTGTGGGGCACGGTGCTGGCGACGGCCGTCGCGTCGCGCTCGCCGATCGTGCTGCGCGAGCTGGAGCCTGAGGCGAAGGCGAACCTGTCGCCGGAGGCGTACACGGCCGCCAAGGCCGCCGCCGCCGTGATGGCGATGAACAACGTCTTCTACCGCACCCGCCACCTGCTGTCGGACCACGAGTACGGCAACCTGCGGGCCGGTCTGCGGATGAACGTCATCGGCAACCCCGGCGTCGACAAGGTCGACTTCGAGTACTGGTCCTTCGCCGTCTCCGCCATCAACGGCTGCGGCATGTGCCTCGACTCGCACGAGCAGGTGCTGCGCAAGGCCGGTGTGGACCGTGAGGTGATCCAGGAGGCGTTCAAGATCGCCGCGGTGGTCCAGGCCGTCGCGGCGACCCTCGACGCCGAGGCGGCGCTCGCGGAGTAACCCCGCGCCCGCCCCGTCACGTACGGGCCCGTCCACCCCGCCGGGGTGGACGGGCCCGTCGCCGTGTCCGCGCGCTCGCCGGCGCCAGGGTCTGTCTGACAATGTCCGTCTGCTGCGCGACGCCATGCACGCACTCTCGCCGCACCGGCCCCAGGCCCAAGTACAGCCAGTACGAGGGCCTGGGGCCGGCACGCCGAGAGCACGCACCTGACGCCGCGCCCCCGCCCTCCGGGCGACGACGGACATTGTCAGACAGGCCCTAGCGTTCGTCCGCGGGCCCCGGGGGCCGGTCGGCCTCCGTCACCGGAGGCTGCGGTTCGGGGGTCGCCGGGGCCGGGGCGTCCGGCGCGGACATGGCCGTCGCGCCCCGCGGCCGGGGCGAGTGCGCGAGGGCCGCCTCGTGGGAGTAGGCCCGCAGGTAGCCGACCACGGTGTTGGCGACCGCGACCAGCGGGACGGCGACCACCGCGCCGCCGATGCCGGCCACGATGCCGCCGGAGGCCACGGCCAGCACCACCGCGAGCGGATGGACCCGCACCGCGCGGCCGAGGATGAACGGCTGCAGGATGTGCCCCTCGATCTGCTGGACCGCGAGCACCACCACGAGCGTCATGACACCCGTGAACACGCCCTGGGTGACGAGCGCGACGACCACCGCCAGCGCACCCGAGACCACCGCGCCCACGAGCGGGATGAACGAGAACAGGAAGATGAAGACGGCAAGCGGCACCGCCAGCGGCACGTCGAGGAAGTAGATGCCGAGGCCGATGAAGATGGCGTCGATCAGCGCCACCACCACCGTGCCGCGCACGTACGCGGTCAGCGTGCGCCAGGCGACCGGGCCGGCACCGGCGACGCCGGGACGGGCGGCGGCCGGGACCAGCTTGAGCGACCAGTGCCAGATCCGCTTGCCGTCGTAGAGCAGGAACAGCGTCGAGAAGACCGCCAGCAGGATGCCGGTGAGCGCCTCGACGACGACCGTCACGCCCTCCAGGCCGGCCGAGGTGATCTGCTCGGTGTTGGCGCCGACCGCCTCCCGCAGGTTCTTGGCGATCTCGTTGATCTGCTTGTCGGTGACGTGGAAGGGGCTGTTGAGCAGCCAGTTGCGCAGCTCGTCGATGCCGTCCTGGATCTGGTCGGCGAGGGTGTCGACGTTCTCCATGACCTGCCAGGTCACGAACCAGCCGATGAGTCCCATGACGACGAAGCCGAACAGCGCCGTCAGCACGGTGGCCGGTCCGCGCGGCACCCCGAGCCGCGTCAGCCGCGACACCGTGGGCTGGAGCAGCGCGGTGATCAGCAGCGAGGCGACGAACGCCAGCACCACCAGCTGGACGGCGCTGATGATGCGCATCAGCACCCAGACGGTGCCCGCCAGCACCAGCAGGCGCCAGCCGGCCTCGGCGGCCACCCGTACCCCCCACGGCACGGCCTGTGCCGGGTCGGGGCGCGCGGGGAGGACGACCTGGGTGTACTCGGGGGGCACGGGCGGCCGGTCGGGGTCGGCGTGGCGCCCGGGGTCGTCGTCCGTCCCGTGTTCGCCCTGCACTTCGGCGCGGCGCTCCTCGAGCTTCTTGCCGACCTTCGTCAGTCCGGCTCCGACCCGCCCGAGCCACCCTGGCAGTTGCGACATGATCCGTCCTCTTCCCCCGTTTCCGCCCACCAGTCACCCCTGGAGCCGTCGCTCAGACGGTACATGGCGAAAGCCCCGCACCGTAGGACGGTGCGGGGCTGTACCGAGGTCACGCGCGCCCGTCGGTGACGGGGCGGGTCCGCGGGCCTAGTACCAGTGGTTGGCCTGCCAGAACTCCCAGGCGCCGCACGGGCTGCCGTAGCGGCTGTCCATGTAGTTGAGGCCCCACTTGATCTGGGTGGCCGGGTTGGTCTGCCAGTCGGCGCCGGCGGAGGCCATCTTGGAGCCAGGCAGGGCCTGCACCAGGCCGTAGGCGCCGGAGGAGGGGTTGGAGGCCGTGTAGTTCCAGCTGGACTCGTGGTCCACGATGTTGCTGAAGCACTGGAACTGGTCGGCCGGCACCATCTGGCGGGCGATGGCCTGGACCTCGGAGACCGAGTAGGAGGCCTGGACCGCGAAGGAGGACGCGTCCCGGGAGGCGGAACGGCTGGCGGCCTTCTCGGCCTCCTCGCGCTCCTTGGCCTCGCGCTCAGCCTTCTCGGCTTCCTTCTTCTTCGCGATCGCGGTCTCGGCGGCTGCCTTGCGGGCGGCCTCCTCCGCGTCCTTCTTGGCGGTCGCGTCCGCGGCGATGGCCATCGTTTCGGCCTGCTGCGTCAGCGACGCGGTCTGCACCTGCGCCTGCTGCCCTGCGGGGATGTCCGCGAGCAGCGTGGTGCCGGCTGCCGTCGCTTCGGCGTCGTTGTTCTGCGCTGCGGTGCTGCCCGAGGCAACGCCGACGACGCTTCCGACGGCGGTGACCGCCGTGGCCGAGGCCACTGCGAATCCCCGGACCGAGATCCGGCTCACACGGTTTCCTTCCAGCATCGCCCGCTTCGGTGACCCTCGCGGACGCAATCGTGCCCCTGACACTGGCCTCCCCAACTACGGGTCACGGGAGGCACGGGCCCGGTGGGCAACTCCTACGACAGGAGCGCCGCGTGGTGCTCGGGCGGCATACGACGACGCTATGGAGTTGAAACGGTGTTCTGCTGTGGTTCTGCACCGCTGGGGATGCAGCTGTGTCGTATGCGGGGCCTGACAGGAGTGAGACTCTGCCGTAACCGGGTGGGGCAAGGCAATTCTCTGTTGCGTGTGAAAGCTCACATGCTGTTTGCCCCCGGGGATTCCCGGAAAGCCGCACACACGCCGACGCCGCCCGGCTAGGCTCTTCGCCTTTCCGGACGGCGCCAACTACTGCGTAACCGACCCGCGTTGGGACGCGTAGGTCAGACGGTCCCGTCTTCGAGCATTTCGGTCACAAGGGCCGCGATCTGGGACCTCTCGGACCGCGTCAGGGTGACATGGGCGAACAGCGGATGCCCCTTCAGCTTCTCCACGACGGCGACCACACCGTCGTACCGGCCGACTCTCAGATTGTCCCGCTGCGCCACGTCGTGCGTCAGCACGACCCGGGAATTGGCCCCGATCCGGGACAGAACGGTCAACAGGACGTTCCGTTCGAGGGACTGGGCCTCGTCCACGATGACGAACGCGTCGTGCAGCGAGCGGCCCCGGATGTGGGTGAGCGGCAGGACCTCCAGCATGCCGCGCGCCGTGACCTCCTCGATGACCTCCCGGCTGGTGACCGCCGACAGCGTGTCGAACACGGCCTGGGCCCAGGGGCTCATCTTCTCCGCCTCGGAACCGGGCAGATAACCGAGCTCCTGCCCGCCCACCGCGTACAGCGGACGGAAGACCATCACCTTCTGGTGCTGCCGGCGCTCGAGCACGGCCTCCAGGCCCGCGCACAGCGCGAGCGCGGACTTGCCGGTGCCGGCCCGGCCACCCAGGGACACGATCCCGACCTCCGGGTCGAGCAGCAGGTCGAGCGCGATCCGCTGCTCGGCGCTGCGGCCCTTGACGCCGAACGCCTCCCGGTCGCCGCGCACCAGGCGGACGTTGCCCTCGGCGCTGACCCGGCCGAGCGCCTTGCCGCGCTCGGACTGGATGGTCAGACCGGTGTGCACGGGCAGCTCGGCCGCCTCGGGCACGTACACGTGTCCTTCCTCGAAGAGGACGTCCACCTGCTCGCCGGGCAGGGTCAGTTCGGACATCCCGGTCCAGCCGGAGGTGTCCGTGATGGCGAGCTCCGCGCGGTACTCCTCGGCGAGGAGACCGACGGAGGACGCCTTGATCCTGAGCGGGAGGTCCTTCGACACGACGGTGACGTCGAACCCCTCGGCCTGCAGGTTGCGGGCGACAGCGAGGATGCGGGAGTCGTTGTCCCCCAGGCGGTAGCCGCTGGGCAGCACACCGGGGTCCGAGTGGTTGAGCTCGACCCGCAGGGTTCCGCCGAGGTCCCCGGTCGGAATGGGAGCGTCGAGGCGGCCGTACCGCACCCGGTAGTCGTCAAGCAGGCGCAGTGCCTGCCGGGCGAAGTAGCCGAGCTCGGGATGGTTCCGCTTGGCCTCCAGCTCCGTCACCACGACGACGGGCAGCACGACCTCGTGCTCGTCGAAACGGCTCGGGGCATGGGGGTCGGCCAGCAGGACGCTGGTGTCGAGAACATAGGTGCGCCGGTCGGGCTTGTGGCGCTTTGCGCTGGTCACCACGGAAGGACGAACCCCCTCGGATGAGGTCGGGGAGCGACGAGGCGGAGCTGGACCGGTCGACGGCCGCCATGCACGGCGGGCCGAGAACCGGCCCTCCGCCGCTTCTTCCGTGCCGTGACCGCACGGGCGGGCTGGTGCAAAGGGCCTCCCGGGCGGACGGCTCCCATGCCGTCCGCTGAGATCCGACACCCGTGGTTCGGGCGTCGGCCTGACTCAGTTATGCCCTCGAACAAGCGCTGCCATGCCACGGACCGTCACGGCGCGCCGGTGAACGACACGTGACATGCGGTGACGCAGGGGTGGAGCGGGAGTGGTGTGGGGGCCGGACGGGGGTGTTCAGCCGCCGTAGCGCCGGTGGCGGGCGGCGTAGTCACGCAGCGCGCGCAGGAAGTCCACCTTGCGGAAGGCCGGCCAGAAGACGTCGCAGAAGTAGTACTCCGAGTGGGCGGTCTGCCACAGCATGAATCCGGACAGCCGCTGCTCGCCGCTGGTGCGGATGACGAGGTCGGGGTCGGGCTGGGCCTTGGTGTAGAGGTGACGTCCGATCATGTCGACGTCCACGGAATCGGCGAGCTCGTCCATCGCGACGCCCTGGTCGTGGGCGTCGAGCAGCATGGAGCGCACGGCGTCGGCGATCTCCTGGCGGCCGCCGTACCCGATGGCCACGTTGACCACTATGCCGTCGACGTGCGCGGTGGCCGCCTCGGCCTCCTTCAGGACCGTCTGCATCCCGGAGGGCAGCAGGTCGAGGGTGCCGACGTGGTGGACCCGCCAGCGTCCGTCGGCGGCGAGGGTGCGCACCACGTCCTCGATGATGCCGAAGAGCGGGACGAGCTCGTCCTTGGGCCGGTCGAAGTTGTCCGTCGAAAGCAGCCACAGGGTGACCACTTCGACGTCCGTCTCGGAGCACCAGCCGAGGAACTCCCCGATCTTGTCGGCGCCGGCCCGGTGTCCGTGCACGGTGCTGGAGCCCGCGGCCTTCGCCCAGCGGCGGTTGCCATCCATGATGACGCCGATGTGCTTGGGCACCTGAGCGGTGTCCAGGTGGCCTTCCACCCGGCGTGCGTACAGCCTGACCAGCAGGCTCCGCAGCTTGTCGCGCAGGTTCACGTGATCGTCAGCCCCTCCGTGCGAATCGGACAGGCGCGGCACCCCGCCGCGTCGCGCGGCAAACGGCCCGGTCTCGGCCGCGGGCGGTCCTGCCCGGATGGCGGTCCCCGAAGGCGAAGCGTACCCCCGCCGGGGCGGGGGTCCCCAACGTCCGGGGTGACCCGGTTTTGTCAGCTGTACTGCGGCGGCACGCCGTTTGCGGAGTGCCGCCGGAACCACTGTTTCGCGCTGTTCCGGCAGAGCAGCACCAGGACGGCGACCCCGGCGGCGAGCGGCAGGACGCCGAGCGGAACGCCCCGCGCCGCCCCGCCGAGCGCGAACAGGATCTGCAGGGAGGCCAGCACGATCGAGGCGACGCGCACGCCGTTGCCGGCCTTCGGGAACCGGAAGGCCAGTACGAACAGCACCGCGACCATCAGGTAGGTGCCGAATACCCGTCCCGCCTCTTCGGCTCCGGAGCCGGCGGCGACCAGGACGGTGAGCAGTACGGCGATCCCGAACGTCGCAAAGATGACGACCTGCGCGGCGCGTACGGGGCCGGGCATGCCGGCGGGCACGGCGTACCCGGGCTGGGGCGCGGAGCCGGGCCACCCGTAGGGCTGGGCGCCGGGCTGCCCGTACGGGGCCGGGGCGCTGGGCTGCCCGTACGGCGGCGGGGGCGTGGGCTGCCGTACGGCGGCGGGGTGCCGGGGGTCGCGTAGGGCGACGGGGCGCCGGGCTGGGGGGGTACGGGGGCTGGGCCGCCGGCTGGGCGGGGTACGGCGACGGGCCGCCGTACGCGGGCGCTGAGGAGGAGGGGTACGCCAGGCCGGCGGGCTGGGCCGGGGGCGCGGCGGGCGCCGGGTGGCCGGGGTGGGGCTGCTGCTGGGCGGGCGGCGGGCCGTACGGTCCCGGGCCACCGGGGGGCTGCTGAGGGGACGGTGCCGGATGCTCGTTCGACATGCCGCGACTCTAGTCAGCGTGCCGCGCGGGAAGCGGTGCGAGGGGAGGCCCCGGAGGGAGGCCCGGGGCCGTCACCGGACGGGGCGGACCGGCGCGGAAACCGCGGGCATGAAAAACGGGCCGGTCCGTGGGGGGGAGACGGACCGGCCCGAGGGGGGTTTCCACCATAACCCTTCGTAAGTGATGCTGCGTGCATCGGCGCGGCACAACTACTCTCCGAAACCGTCCGGCGACGCCGGGAAGGCCCCGGAGGGGCCGGTTCACCGGCTTTCGATGGCCGGAACGCAGCGAAATCGCGCTAAAACCGTGCGGTGAGGGGACTCTGTGCACGGTGTGACACCAACCCTGCACCATTCCGGCCACTCTTCCGGCCGTCCCCCCGACGGGTGACCCCGGGAGTGGCCGCGGCTTGACCGGCCGACCGGCCGAGGGGCCGATGGGCACCGCGCAGCCCCCTCCACTGCGCGGTGACCCTGCCGCGCAGCTTTGCTCGCGCGAATCAACTTGGTCCGAACCTAAGTGATCCGCCGCCGTGAAGGCCAGGCTCGTCCCATAACGATGCGGAAACTACCGGCGTGGGGTGTGGACGGCGAGGCCGGGCCGGCGGGCCTCGACGAGGTGCCGCGTGCTGTGGGCGACGAAGGGCCCTTCGGCCTCGATCCGCTCGTGCAGCGCCCGCAGCCGGGGCCGGTACGCCTCGACGGTGAAGCCGGGGACCATCCAGATCACCTTGCGCAGGAAGTGGACCACCGCGGCGACGTCGTGGAACTCCATGCGCAGCCGCTCGGCCCGCAGGTCGACGATCTCCAGCCCGGCCGCCTCGGCCGCCCGCCGCTCACGGTCGGGGTGCCGCGCGTGCCGTCGCTCCCCCGGCTGCGGACCGAGGAAGTACTCGACGACCTCGTAGGCGCTGTCGGGTCCGACGTGCTGGGCGAAGTAGGTGCCGCCGGGCCTGAGGACGCGGGCGATCTCGCTCCAGTGCGGCTTCACGGGGTGCCGACTGACGACGAGGGCGAAGGCCCCGTCGGCGAAGGGCAGCGGCGCGTCCTCGGCCGCCGCGACGACGGTGGCTCCACGGGGCCGCAGCAGGGCGGCGGCCTTACGGACGTTGGGCGGCCAGCCCTCGGTGGCGACGACAAGCGGGGGCCGCCGGCGTGCCCGGGCGAGGGCGAAGTCGAGGACCTCCCCTCCCCCGGTCTGGACGTCGAGCACGGGCCCGTCCGCGGTGCCCAGCCGGCCGGCCTTCAGGGTGGCGTACCCCCAGGAGGGCCGGGTCTCGGTGGCGCGCCCCTCGAACCAGGAGAAGTCCCACCCCTCGGTGGGCACGGAGGCGCCTTCGGCGAGGAGTGCGTCGAAGGCGCGGCTTCGGGGTCGGGGCTCTGGTTCGGGCTGGGGCTGGGAACGGGTCTCGGGCTGGGGGCGGGTCATGCGGCGAGGATGCCCGAGCGCCGGGCGGTCCGTCGCGGGGTTTTCCGCCCGGCGGCCGTGGGTTCAGGCGAGGAGGGGCCGTACCTCCTCGCCGGCGAAGCGGACGAAGCCGTCCGGGTCGGGCTCGTCGCCGGTGGGCTGGAGGACGACCGTGTCGGCGCCGGCCTCGGCCAGCCGCCGCACGGCCTCGGCGACGGCGCGGGCGTCCCCGGCGACCCCGAGGTCGTCGTCCGCGCCGTGGCCCTCGGCGACCAGTTCGGCCCGCAGCCGCTCGCGCGCCCCGTCCCCGGTGGCGGTCAGCAGATAGACGACGACCCGGTGGTCCGCGCCGTCACGCCCCGCCGCGACACGCCCCTCCTCGATGAGCCGGCGCGCCTGCCGCACACCGTCCGCCGAGGTGTCGGCGGTGAGGATGGTGCCGTCGGCGGCCTCACCGGTCAGCCGTACGGTCCGGGGCCCCATGCCGCCGGCCAGGACGTCGACGGGGCCGGGCGGGGGCCAGTCGAGGGCGACGTCGTCGAGGGTGACGTACCGGCCCTTGGTCGTGACCCTCTCCCCGGCCAGCAGGGCGCGGAGGGCGAGGAGATGCTCACGGAGCAGGGTGAGGGGCGACTCGGCCCGCACCCCGACCTGTCCCATCCAGTCCTGCACGCCGTGCCCGACGCCGAGGATCACGCGTCCTGGGAACATCCGGTGCAGGGAGGCGGCCTCCATGGCGGTGACGGCGACGTTCCGCAGGGGCACGGGAAGCAGCCCGATGCCGACGCGGACACGCTCGCTCCACGCGAGGGCGGCGGCACCGGTGGAGATGCCGCCCTCCCGGAAACAGTCCTCCCACAACCAGAGCTCCTCGAGCCCGGCCGCGTCGGCCGCCCGCACGACGGAGCGGAGCCGCTCGGGGGCGAGCTGGGGCCGGAACACAGCGCCGAGTGTCGTCATGCGGCTGTACCTACCCACACGTGCCCGCCCCGGCACACCCTTGCCGGGGCGGGCACGTCGTTCTAACGGTTGACGGCCTGAATCTCCTGGACGACGACGTCCTGCGTCGCTCCGAACTCACCGTCGGGCAGGTCGCCGCCCGCGCCGCCGGAGCCGGTCCAGTGGATCTCCCACGTGACCGTCGCCTGCAGCGGGAAGGTGCCGTCGCCGGAGGAACGGAGGTACTTCACTCCGCACGGCGGCGTGCGGTTCGCCTTGCCCTTCGCGTAGGGCTCGCCGATGCGGCCGTTGTTGATCTCGCAGACACCGGAGGCGGGGTACGTCTCGGCGTCCGGGGTGCCCGGCTCGATCTTCAGCGAGACCGGTTCGGCCGTGGCGGTCGCCTCGATGGGGATCGCCGGCACGGACGCGGTCACCGAGACCGGCTGGAACTGCGCGCCGTCCAGCCACGACCACGTCGGCAGGTTCACCTTGGTCGCCTGGGCGGGAGCGAGCGTGACCTCGGTGCCGGGGACGCGGATCTCCGCGTAGGCGAGCTGGGCGAGGATTTCCGGGGTGACGGCGTTCTCGATGTTCGCGGGCGGGGCGTCACCCTCGTCCACCCAGAAGTAGTCCTCGTCGCAGGAGTCCCAGCCGGGCGGGTAGCTCCTGTCGACGTATGCGCCCCACCAGTAGCCCTCGCCGGACTTGTCCTTGTTGAAGTCCTTCTCGGGGTCGTCCGGGTTCGTGTACTTCTTGCGCTGCTCGGCGTCCCACTCGTGGCCCGTCGACCCGGCCTCCCAGATCGGCTCCAGGTAGTTCTGCAGCTGCTCCGGCGTGTACTTGGGGGCGTACCAGCAGGGGGGCGGCGACCACGAGGTGGTCGAGGTGAGGCCGCCGACCTTGCCGCCCTTGCCGTTCTTCGAGTGATCGAACACGACACCGCCGGCGGTGACGGAAAGATTCCCGTCACCATCGAGGTTGGCACCTTGTTCCGTTTCGCCGTGGTTTCCGTGCTTGTCCCGGTCGGCGAAGGCCGCCTGCGCGGTGAAGAGGGAGGCACAGACGACCGCCAGAATCGTCGCGCCCCTGCCCGCTTTCCTTACGGCTGACACTCCTTGGCCCCCCTCTTTGAAACAATGTCGGTGGTCTGCCAGACGCCCTCTGCGTTCTTGGTGAGCGCCGCGTTGTAGAGCACGTAGCTGTTCGAGGTCGCCGGCGACTTGTCGACCTTGCCGGTCTTCTTGTTCTTGATGTACGACTTGCTCTCATCCGAGCAGTAAGTGACGTACGCCTTCTTGGCGCCGCTGAGCGTCGCCTTACGGTCGAAGTACCGCGTCTCACCCGTCCAGGTGTCATTGGCGTCGATGTAGCGCTGTGCGTAGGTGATGGCCGAGCTCAACGACTTGCCGGCGTTGTAGAAGCCGAGCGCTTCCGTGCCCGTGCTGCCCTTGAAGATGGCCTCGTCGACCGCGTTGATGCCTGCGGCGCTGTCGGCGAGGATCTCGTCCTTCGTCGGGTCGCCCGTTTTCCCGTCCTCGAAGACGTTCTTCGCGTCGGCCGGGAAGGTGATCTTCGGGCGTCCGTCGGAAGTGGACTCACTCGGTGTCGGCGAGGCCGACTTCTTGTCGCCCGTGTCGGCGCCGGCGATCGCGTCACTGTCCTTGGACGGGCTGTCGTCGTCGCTTCCGCACGCCGACAGCGTCAACGCCGCGGTGGCGGTCAGCGCGAGCGCTGCGAGCAGGGTGGGACGGCGGTTCACAGTCGGCTCCCGGTGGGGCGAGGCGTCACATCAGCACGCCAACGCTATCCATCGCGCCCGGTGCGGCACCAGAGCGGCCCGGGCAACTGCAACACAGCTAATACCGAATTGGGACGCAGGCGCGCTACGTCAGGGCCGGCACTTGGTGCTTCCCCGCTGCGATGTCAGTCGCTCCGTGACCCACACGCCGGTCGTGCTCTTGCTCGCCCGCGCTATTCAGTGGGGGGTACGTTCGCTGGGGGTGAGGGGAGGCGCGGTCGTGCGGTGGCGGGACGGGCGTGGGGAGTTGGTCGTGCGGGGCCCGGACGGAGCCGTGAGCGCGCGCGTGCCGTTGGAGATCGCGGCCTCCTATCGGGCGCGGACCCGGGGACTGCTCGGGCGGGACAGCCTGGACGGCGCCCTGTTGCTCTCCCCCGCCAACAGCATCCACACCTTCCGTATGCGCATGCCCATCGACGTCGCCTATCTGGACCGGCGGCTCCGGGTCGTCTCCGTACGCACCATGCCCCCCGGACGGCTGGGGCGGCCACGCGTCCGGGCGCGTCACGTGATCGAGGCCGAGGCGGGGGCCATGGAGGGGTGGGGGCTCGGAGTCGGATCGGTGGTGGAAGTGGTGCGCGGCGAGGACTGACCTTCAGCTCTCCCCGCGCGGGAAGGAGATCTCCACCCTTCGGTTCTTCTTGCGGCCGGCCTCCGTCGAGTTGTCGGCGATCGGATAGTCCTCTCCGTAGCCGCGCACCTCGTACGTGAGGTTCGCGTCGCTCAGCTCCTGGACGAGGATGCCGTGGACGGCGTTGGCCCGCTTGCGGGAGAGGACGTCGCCGTGGGCGGACGAGCCGAGGTTGTCCGTGAAGCCGAAGACGCGGATGCGGGTCGCGTTCTGGACCTTGATCTCCTCCGCGATGTCGGCGATGCGGGCCCTTGCCTGTGCACCGATCTTGGCGCTGTCCTTGCCGAAGAGGACCTCCGCCTGGAGGGCGAACTTCACGTCCGTGTTGGTGTCCTCGCGGCGCTCGTCACCGCTCTGGTCCTCCACGACGGACTTGATGTCCAGGACCTTGGGCTCGGCCAGCGTGGCCCCGTCCGGGAGTTTCAGGTCGGGGTCGTTCGCGTCCAGCTCCACGGGTGCGGAGGCACTGGCTTCCGTGCCGGGCGGAACGCTCGGTCCGTCGTCTGCGTGAGCCACGGCCGGGCCTGTGGCCAGAAGCGTGGCAAGGGTGCCGATGAGGAGGAGGCGCGTGTGTGTCATCCTCTGCCTCACCCAGAGATCTGGATGGTGCCGCTGGCGAACGTCGGCAGTTGGAAACCGACCTCGGACGAGTTTTCCGGCGGGGCCGGGAACTGCATGAACACCGGGATCGATTCCCCGGCCTTCAGACGTGGCATGTTCGTCGTAGTTAGCGGACGACCCTCGGTGTCCCGCAGAACGTAGTAACGCTTCTTGCTCGCACTGTCGACGAGCGTGGCACCACCGAGCGACCGTCCGTGCGCGATGATCTCCGTCTCGTTCCCCGAGGTTTGCACCGGGACACGCATGGGCTCGGAGCTGTCGTTCTTCATCTCCCCGTTCACCGTGACGAAGCCGCCTGCATCCCTAGTCGCCGAGGTGATTTTGAGAGTCAGCCCTCCCTCACCGCGCAGCTCCGCCAAAGTCTCATCGGCTCCCTCCTGAGTGCTCGGGTTGGAGTCACGCTCCTTCGAAGCAGAGGCTGAAGTTTTTGGCTTCCCGTCCCCACCGTCACCGCCTCCGCCACACCCGGTGACGCCCAGGGCCAGGCCGGCCGCAACAACCAGCGCGACGGGCCCCGTCCGGGCTTTCGTCGTGAACCGAACGCTCATACCCTGCATCCTCAGTCACTCGTCGTTTGCTTGTCAGTCGGCCAGGTGCACGTCGAAGAGATCTTCGGGCTTGGGCAGCAGATCCTGGGGAGTTTCTGGGTCAAGTTCCCAGTCCACACCGCCTTTGCAGTTGAGCGTGGGAAGCGCATCCTCCACGTCTGCCTCAGCCGCACTGGGGAGCTGGAAGTCGCAACGCGGTTCGATCACGGCGGTGGCCGTCGCCCGCGACTTCTTCGTCTCGGTGCCAGGCACGATGGAGTCCCCAACTGTTTTATTCGTCTGTACCTCAACCGTGTAGCCGAGGAGCCCATCCGGGCTGCAGCTCAGCACCGTGGCATCGTTGTTGGCCGCCAGCTGCTCGGCCCGCCAGCAGGACGGAGTGAGCCCTTCCGCCATCCCGTCGAAGATCTCCTGCCACATCTCGGGCTCCAGAAGGTGTCTCACCCACGCCCCAGAGAGCTGGTCACGCCTCTCCTGGGCAGCAGCGAGTGCCGCCGCATCGGCAGCGGTCTGGGCACCATTCCTGTTCGCTGCGGCTTGGCCGACTGCGAGATAGGCGAACGCGAGGAAGAGCAGGCCTCCCACCACCATGATGTAGATGGGGAATGCCTGCCCTGTGTCGGCGAAGGTACGTCGGCCCGTCAGCCGACGACTTCGTCGATCTTGTCCACAATGGCCTGGTAAATCGTCTGCCCGATGTCCGTCCCCGTGATCGCCAGCACGATGGCCACCACCACCGCGATGATGCCCAGGTACTCCACCGCCGTCTGGCCCCGGTCGTCGCGACGGGCCGCGCGGGACTGGAGGTGCCTGACCGTCGTGTTGATCCAGTTGCCCATGGTGTTCCCCTCCGGCGGACGCGGTGGCGGCCCGGGTCATGAGGCCGCCGTCGACGTCGGCACCGTACGCGCCGTCGGCCGGGGTCTGGAAGTGCCCCGGGACCCAATTCCGGGCCCACGTCCGGGCCCAACGTGTCGTCATGACAAGTCACCCCACTCCCGGTCGGAACCCGGTGCCCTCCCCAGCCACTTTGCCGTGGCTTCGGAACGGCTCGTGCTGTGCAGCTTGGCGAAGATGCGGTTGATGTGGTTCTTCACCGTCTTCTCGCTGATGAAGCAGGTGGCGGCGATCTGCTGGTTGTTCATGCCGGACGCGATGAGGTCCATGATCTCCGCCTCCCTCCCGCTCAGCCCGTACGTCGACCTGTCAGACACCGACTGTCCCACATCCGGTTGCAGTTGCGAAAGGTTTTCCGTAGAAGTAGCCCCTTCAGTGCGCCAACGCCGCCCAAGGGAAGGAGCGGAAGCCTCACTTCCGGCTCCCCTCCCCCGCAATTGCGCGAGCAACGCCCCCGCCGCCGTCGGCGTGACATGCGGTCTCCCCCGTCTGGTGTCCCGCACCGCCGCCACCAGTTCGTCCGCCGTGAACTCGCCGTGCACCAGGTAGCCGTTGGCGCCCCGACGCAGGGCCTCCTGGACGATCTCCGTCTCCCCGCTGTACGTCAGCATCAGCACCGCGGTGAGCGGTACCAGGTGCGGGAGGGCCGCGATGCCGTCGACCCCCGGCATGCGAACGTCCAGCAGGACCACGTCGGGGCGGTGGGCGCGGGCGGCCTCGTACGCCTCCTTGCCGTCCGCTGCCTCCGCCACCACCGTGAGGTCCTCGCGTCCGTCGAGGAGGGCGGTCAGGCCCGCGCGGACCACGGGGTTGTCGTCGGCCACGACCACGCGGAGGGGGTCGGGGGCCGGCGCCTCCCCGAAGGGGTTCGGCTCACCGGTCAAGGTGGACCTCCGTCGGACTCTTCGTCGTCACCGCCGCGAGCGGCAGCTCCAGGCGGACCTCCGTGCCACGGGTACCCTCTCCCCGCCCGAAGTGGATGCGGGCGCCGACCGAAGCGGCCCGCTCGGCCATCCCGACCAGGCCGAAGTGGCCGGAGCGGCGCAGGTCCGCGAGGTCGGTGCCGACGGGCAGGCCCGTGCCGTCGTCGCGGACGCTGACGCGCAGCACGTCGCCGTGGACGCCGTGGTGGACGCCGGCGTGGACGTCGACCCGGGTCGGCCGTGCGTGGCGGTGGGCGTTCTCCAGGGCCTCCGAGGTGATGGAGAGCAGTTGGCGGGCGACCGCCGTGGGGACGGGCGGGGCCGGTGTCTCGCCCGTCCTCGTGTACGACACCGGCACCTCACCGCGCGACGCGAAGAGCCGGACCGTGCACGCCAGTTCTCCCAGTACGTCCACCGCCCGCCCCGGATCCCCCTCCCTCCGCAGGTCCGTCAGCAGCTCACGCGACTCGGCGGCGGCCCTGCGGGCGGACCGGGCCACCAGTTCCGCCTGGCGCCTCACCAGGGCCGGGTCCATCCGGGCGGCGCCCGCCGAGCAGGCCAGGCCGTCCGCCGCCAGGGCCACCCCGTGCAGCGTCTTCGCCACGGAGTCGTGCATCTCCCGTGCCAGCCGTGCCCGTTCGGCGTCGACGGCCTCGGTGACGGCGAGGCGGGCGCGGACCGCGGCCAGGGCGCGGGTCGCCTCGCCGAGGTGGAGCATCAGCTTGCGCAGGCTGGAGCCGACGGCGCCCGCGATCACGCACAGGCCGGGCAGGATCAGGATCTCCGCGGGCTCCGTGTGCGGCTTGTCCAGTGCCGCGTGCACCAGCAGCAGGATCAGCCCCTGCAGCGAGGCGAAGACGGCGGCGCCGCGCCAGCCGTAGATGAGGCCCGCGAGCAGGGGCGTGCAGACACTGACGTAGGCGAGAGTGGTGTCGGGGCCGGCCGAGATCAGCAGCAGGGCGCCGAAGAGGGTGTCCGCCGCGAGCAGGGTGGGGTGGCGCAGGAGGAGGGGGCCGAAGCGTTCCCAGTCGCGGAAGAGGGCGTACGACACCATGAAGGTGACGACGACCGCGATGCCGACCAGGCGGGTGCCCCAGCCGGGGCCCGCGTTGAGCAGGGCAGAGGGGGCGGCCACGGCGATCATCGCCAGCCGGAAGCCGAACGCCTGCCGGCACAGGGCCTGCAGGGCGTTCACCTGCAGCTGGGTGTCCGGCTCCTGCGGGGCCGCGGCTGCCGTGACGCCGTCAGCTGCCGTGAGGCCGTCAGCTGCCGCAAGCCCATCAGCCGCCGTACGTCCTTCGGTCTCCGTACGGCCCTGCCCGCCCTCGCTCCCGCCCCGGCCAGGGGCGGCCGTGAGGCCCTGCGGGGAACGGGCGCACACCGGGACCGCCGCCGCCCGTCGTCCGGCCGGGCGACGGCGCCGCCACGTGTGGTGCCTGATCGTCGTCATCGCGTTCCGCCTCCCCCTACTCGCCCGTGAGGGAGCCGAAGTCGGTGCCGGAGCCGAGGATCAGGCCCGCGCCGAGGAGGATCATGGTGGCCGGGACCATGAAGGTGGTGATCATCATGGTGGCCTTGGGGACGGCGCGGGCGGCCTTGCGGCGGGCGTTCTGCGCGTCCGTGCGGCGCATGTCCTTGGCGAGCGCGACCAGCGTGTCCACGATCGGCGCGCCCAGCTCCTCCCCCTGCTGCAACGCCGTGACGAACATGGCCACCTGTTCGGAGTCGTTGCGGCGGCGCAGCTCCGCGAAGGCCTGCCTGCGGCTCATCCCCAGGTCCATCTGGCGCAGGGTGATGCGCAGTTCGTCCGCCCAGGGTCCCTCGTACCGGGTCGAGACGCGGTCCAGGGCCTGCCGGAAGCCGAGTCCGGCGCCGACCACGACCGCGAGCACGTCGAGGAAGTCGGGCAGGGTGCGTTCGATGACGTCCTTGCGGATGCGGATCGCCGACCAGATGCCGACCTCCGTCCAGAACGCGCCGAACGCGAGCAGCAGCAGCGCCACCAGGAGCTGGCCGCGCATCAGGAACACCAGGAAGCCGGTGCCGCCGAGGGCACCGTAGACGGCGCGGCGGGCGGCGTAGCGGTGGATGGTGAGGCCGCCGGGGTTGCCCGCGAGGTCGATCTTGCGGCGGTACTTGGCGACCTGCTTGGGGCCCATGAGGCGCAGTACGGCGGGGGCGTAGCGCATGCCCATGCGGTCGACGAGGGAGTCGACCGCGCCGGTGCGGGTGGAGCCGACCTCCAGGGCCAGCATCAGGTCGCCGGGGAGTTTCGCCTCCGCCCGGTACATGCGGATGCCGGCGAAGATGCCGCACACGGCGAGGGCCATCAGTGCGGCGAGCGCGAGTGCCATGTCGTCGTCCCCTTCCCGGCTCAGACGTCGATGCGGGACAGGCGGCGGATGAGGAGGAAGCCGACGGCGTACAGGCCGAAGGCGACGAGGACCGCCACCTGCCCGGCCGGGGAGCCGGTCATACGCTCCAGGGCGCCGTCCTTCACGCCGTTCATCAGGAACAGCGAGCCGACGCCGAGGACCGGCACGGCGTACGACGTCATGCTGACCTGGGAGAGCTGGGTGCGGATCTCGCGCCGGGTCTCCTTGCGCTCCTCCAGTGTCTCGGTGAGGTTGCGCAGCGCGCTCACCACCTGGCCGCCCGCCCGGTTGGCCAGCACCAGCGTGGTGACGAGGACGACCAGTTCGCGGGAGGGCAGGCGGTCGGCGAGTTCGCCGAGGGCGTCGTCCATGGAGGCGCCCATCGCCAGCTGGTTGGCCACCTTGCCCAGTTCCTCGCCGGCCGGGGCCTCCAGCTCCTCCGCCGCGATGCCGACGGCGGTGCGCAGGGCCAGGCCCGCCTGGGTGGCGTTGGCCAGGATGCGGGCGAGCTCGGGGAGCTGGTTGATGAACTTCTCGATGCGCTTCTGCCGCTGCCAGTTGAGGAACTGCACGGCCGCCCACACGCCGAGGAGCCCGGCGATCGGGCCGAAGAAGGGGGCGAGGGCGGCCTGCCCGACGAGCCACAGTCCGGCGACGGTGACGAGCATCGCGGCGAAGAACTCGCCGGGGGTGACGTCGAGGCCGGTGGCCACCAGGCGCAGCTCCAGCTTGCGGCCGAGGCGGGTGCGGCGCAGGCGGCGGTCCAGCGTGGGGAAGCGGCGCCGGCGTCCGGCGTCCGGCAGTTGCCCGGTGGCCGTCAGCCGGTCCACCAGGGCCTGCCGCTGCGCGCGGCCGGCCGCGTAGGAGTGCACCCCGACGACTCCGAGGACGCAGGTCAGCAGGGCGACACCGGTGGTCAGCGTGATGAGGTTCTGCAGCTCCATGGGGGCGGTACCTACCTGGCTTCTCGGGTGGCGAGCTGGTCGGCGGTGTGGGCGATGCCGAACGCCTGCGGGACGGGCTGGCCGGCCATGTACAGGCGGTCGGCGGTCCGCCGGGGCAGGGGATGGTGGACGAAGGAGCCGTGGACGCGGCCGTCGGGGGTCATCGGCAGCGCGTCGAAGCGGGCGACGGTCGCCAGCCGGTACGGCTCCCCGCCGTGGCTCTCCAGCAGGGCGATCTCGGTGATGCGGCGGGCGCCGTCGGCGAACCGGGTGAGCTGGACGATCACGTCGACGGCGCTGTTGATCTGGTCGTGCAGGGCGACGAAGGGGATCTCCACGTCGGACATGGAGGCGAGGGTCTGCAGCCGGGTCAGGGCGTCCTCGGCGCTGTTGGCGTGGACGGTGGCGAGGGAACCGTCGTGGCCGGTCGACATCGCCTGGAGCATGTCCAGGGACTCCCCGCCGCGGACCTCGCCGACGACGATGCGGTCGGGCCGCATGCGCAGGGAGTTGCGCACCAGGTCGCGGATGGTGACCCGGCCCTTGCCCTCGACGTTGGGCGGGCGGGACTCCAGGCGGATGACGTGCGGCTGCTGGAGCTGTAGTTCGGCGGAGTCCTCGATGGTGATGATGCGTTCGCCCTCGGGGATCAGTCCGGACAGGGCGTTGAGCAGGGTGGTCTTTCCGGTGCCCGTGGCTCCGGAGACGATGACGTTGAAGCGGGCCTGCACCAGTCCGGCCAGCAGGTACAGCATGGGCTCGTCGAGCGAGCCGAGGCCGATCAGCTCGTGGAGGGTGAAGGAGCGCGGGAAGCGGCGGATGGTGAGGACCGCCCCGGTCAGGGACAGCGGCGGGATGATGACGTTGACGCGCTCACCGGACGGCAGCCGGGCGTCGACCATCGGATTGGACTCGTCCACGCGCCGGTTGACGGTGGAGACGATGCGCTCGATGGTCTGCATCAGCTGGTCGTCGGAGGCGAAGCGCAGCGGAAGTTGCTCCACCCGGCCGCCGCGCTCGACGAAGATGGCGTCCGGGCCGTTCACCATGATCTCGGTGACGGACGGGTCCTCCAGCAGCGGTTCCAGGATGCCGAGGCCGAGGGCTTCGTCGACGACGCGGCGGATCAGCTGGGAGCGTTCGACCGTCGACAGGACGGGGCCCTCGCGGCTGATGATGTGGCCGAGGACGCGTTCCAGCCGGGCCCGGCGCTCGGCCGGGGCGAGCGCGCTCATCTCCGCGAGGTCGATCTCCTCCAGGAGCTTGGCGCGGTAGGACGCGACGAGGTGGCTGTCCTCGCCCCGCCCGGTCCTCTCCTCGGGGGAGTTGATACGTGCCCGCAGGCTCATGGGTCCCTCGCTCCTCGTCCTCGTCCCGGTCCTCGTCCGCTCACCGGTCCTCGTCATGGGCCGTACCGGCCCGGTGGTGGGGTCAGTGGTCGACGGGCATCGTGGCGCTCCTCCCCGCCGTCCCGAAGTCCCAGCCGGGGACGATGGACGGGATGTCGACCCGGGCGGTGACGGTGACCTCGTCGCCGCCCCCCGACGTGCCGCAGGAGGTGCCGCCGGCGAGCCAGGAGCTGACGGCCGCGGCGCAGGCCGCCTGGGCGCCCTGGTCCAGGGAGGCGCTGCGGGCGCCCGCGCGGGCGGCGGTGCCCGCCTGCTGGGCGGTGTAGGCGATCAGTCCGAGCTGGACGCCGGCCATCGCCACGAGGATCAGGACGGGCAGGAAGCCCAGGTATTCGAGCGCCACCTGTCCTCGGTCACGGCCACCGCCGCGCGGGCGCGGCATCTCAGACCTCTCCGGTGTTCCGGCCATCTCAGTCCGTCTCCTCCTCGACCGCGCCGGCGTGGCCGGTCACCTCGAAGGGGAACGACACGGTGCCGGGGAAGAGGACCGGGACGGTGAGCTTGACGTCGGCGGTGACCATGCCGCCGCCGGTCGCGCAGGTCACCGTCGCGCCGCTCCCCCAGGCACCCGACAGCTTGTCCTGTCCGGCCTCCTGGCAGGCGCCCTGGCGTGCGCCGGGAGACGCGGCGGTCCCGGCCCGCGCCGCCTCGTCGGCGGCGTTCCCGGCGAGTGTGAACGTGTAGCCGACCAGCACGAGCTGCCACAGCACGATCAGCGTCACCAGGATCGTCGGGGTCATGCCGAGGAATTCGACGGTGACCTGCCCGCGGTCGCCGGACGGCCGCCTCAGGACGCCGTGGCCGCACGACCGCCTCGGGTCGGTGGCCACCCCCCGGCGCCCCGGACCCGCCGCCCTTGTGCTCCGCGCGCCGCTCATCCCGTACCTTCCCGGCGCCGCCGGAAGCTCACCGCGCCCCGGTCGCCGCGCGCCCGGCCGCCCTTGTGGCCGGCCTGCGCCGCCCGGACCAGGCCGAGTTCGCCGGCCAGCGCCCACATCGCCTGCTTCACGCTGCTCCTGGCCTCCAGCTCGTGGACGCGTCCGGCGTCCACCACGCCCTGGAGCTCCTTGAAGTGGGCGGGGATCGTGGTGGCGGCGACCGCGGTGCCGGTGATCCGGGCGATGAGCGGCGGCTGGATCTCCGTGGACCGGTTGTGCCGGTTGACGACGACCGTGGTCTCCTCCGCCTTGCGGATCTGCAGCCGGTCCCACATCCGCACCGTCCGCTTGGCACCGCGTACGGCGATGACGTCGGGGGTGGTGACCAGCAGGGCCCGGTCGGCCGTCTCCACCGCTGCCGCGCCGGCCCCGCCGAGCTGCGCGCCGCAGTCGACGACGACGACCTCGTAGCGGGAGCGCAGGGCACCGACGATGTGGCGGGCGGCGCGGTCGGTGACCTCCTCGCCCCGTTCGCCCTCGGCGGGGGCGAGCAGCAGGGCGAGTCCGCTGTCGTGGCGGAAGACGGCGTCGGCCAGGACCCGCGGGGAGATGTCGGTGATCGCGGCGAGGTCGACGACGGACCGGCGGAACTGGACGTCGAGGTAGGAGGCGACGTCGCCGGTCTGCAGGTCCATGTCGACCAGCGCGGTGCTCCGTCCGGACGTCTGGGCGGCGAGCGCCAGCTGGACGGCGGTCAGGGTGGCGCCGACCCCGCCCTTGGCCCCGCTGACGGTGACGACGGTGCCGCCCGCACCGGGGAGCAGGTCGCCCCCGGCGCCCAGGTGGCGCCGTACGCCGGCCGACCACTGGGCGACCGCCGCGACCCGGACGGCGAGTTCCTCGTAGCCGACGGGGAGGGCGACCAGGCCGCGGGCGCCGTGGTCCATGGCGGCCTGGAAGAGGCCGGGGCTCGCGTCGGAGGTGACGAGGATGACGCCCACGGCGGGGAAGCGCAGGGCGACCTCGCGGATCAGCTCCAGCGCCGGGACGGGGCCGATGCGTTCGTGGACGACGACCACCTCGGGCAGTTCGTCGAGGGACTCGGCGGCCAGCCGGGAGAGGGCGTCGACGAGCTGCGTGGAGTCGGTGACCGGGGCGAGCGGCTCCGCGTCGGGGAGCTGGCTGAGCAGGGTGGTGAGGGACCGGACCGCGTCCGCGTCACCGACTGCCGGGAGGATCCTGGTGGACATGCGGGCCTCTCACTTGTCCTGCGCGAGTTCGTACGTCCGGTCCTTCTCGGGGACGCCGGCGTCGCCCCCGGGGGCGACCAGCGCGAGGCGGACCCGCTGGGCGAAGGACTCGGCGTAGGTGATGCGCTGGGCGTCGAGCGTGGACAGCGCGAAGGTGATCGGGACGGCGTCGGTGGGCTGCCGGCCGCGGTCGCTCTCGTCCGGCTGGAGGGCGGTGAGCCGGCCCACGTCGAGGACCTTGGCGCCGGTGACGATGATCTTCGACTGGTCGGGGTCGCCCTCGCGCTGTCCTTCGAAGGTGGCGTAGACGTTGACCGTGGAGCCCGGGGTGATCTTGCCGGCCACGCCGGTCGCCGCGTCGATCATGATGGCGACCTCCTGCTGCCCGGGCTGCAGGGCGGGCCGGTCCACGATCATGTCGCTCTGCAGCAGCGAGCCCTCGCGCAGGGTGGTCACGGCGATCTTGCCGCGGAGGTCGTCGAGGTCGGTGACGGCGTTGTCCGACAGCCACCGCTCGGGCATCTCGATCCGCTCGAACTGGTCCGCGCCGAGCGTGGTGTAGGGCGCGATGTCGGCCTTCAGACGGTACGCGGGGACCTCGGGGCCGACCTTGGAGCGCACGTCGTTGATGACGGAGAGCACGCCGGCGAACGCGCCGAGGGCGCACAGGACCGACAGGAGCAGGAGTATCACGCCGCGGCGCTGACGGGAGTTCATGAACCGTGCAACCTCGTTGGGGATAGCGGTCGAGCGGGATCGGGCGGGCTCGTGCGGTGGGCGTACGGGTCAGGAGCCCCGGGTGAGGGCCGGTCTGGCCTCGGGGGCGGGCGGGGTGGCCGAACAGAACACGCAGCGGTCGCCGATGACGTCGATGCCGCACCAGTGACAGGTGCCGCGCCGCACGGACGTGACCAGTTGGTAGAGCACGGACAGGTCGGGCAGGTAGGTGCAGAACTCGACGAGCTTGCCGGTGCCCCACCAGTCGCCCGACTCCGCGGGCAGCGGCGCCTCGCGCAGACCCTGCACCCGCCAGGCGGGCGCCAGGGTGGTGGTGACCCAGTCGGACTGGAGCTGGCCGCGGGCGACGAGCATCCAGGTGCCGAACTCCGGGCCGTCCAGCGTGGTGTCGGGGCCGAGCCGGACGAGGTGCGGCTGCGGATGGGCGAGGACGGCGAACTGGCTGCCGGGCATCCAGGACTTGGCGTGCTGCTTGAGGTCGACGGGCACCCGGTCGAGGCGGGCGACGGAGCCGAGCAGCGCCCCGGCGTGGAGGTAGTGGGTGAGCAGGCGGCCGGCCGAGGCCAGCACGCCGGGTCCGATGTCGCAGGAGGCGAGCTGGCGTAACTGGCGGGCCAGCACCGCGACGGCGAGCGGCGGCAGGTCGGGGCGGAAGATGGCTATCCGGTCGCTCTCCATCAGGGAGCGCAGGGTGTGCAGCCGCCGCAGGACGGCGGTCGGCGTGGCCTTGGAGCACACGACGACGACATGGCCGTACTGCTCGACGGTCAGCTGCAGTTCGGCCAGCACCTGGTCGAGCGGACGGGTGTCGACGTCCCGCAGCACCACGGCGGGCAGGGTCCGTTCGTCCTGCGCCGGCAGCGCCATGTCGGCGCCGGTCACGGCAACGGCAGTTGGCACGCGCGGCTCCCCGTTCTCCCCATGCCCGTCGGTCCACCGGGCGTTACTCCGATGCACCCTGGTGACTTCACTGCGTGACTACCTCAGCACTGTATCCACGGGTCCGTGACCGGAGAACAGCCTTTGAGCAGCCGAACGGCAACTCCTGGCACACAAGGTGCGTCAAAACGGGGCAGGTCGATCATCTCGCCGGTCTCGATCCGGCACCGACGGTGTGGGTCCTGTGCACCGGCTTGACGCGGGACCACGCCCCGGGTCCTCCGGGCCACGCTTCCCACCCGCCCCCCGCCCTACTCCCGTACGGGCGACGCCGTTTCCGGTCTGGACCTATTGACAAGGGGATTGGTCTGGACCACGGTGTGCACAACAACGGTGGCCACCGTCGCTTCCTCCTCCCCAACTCCCCCACCGGAGGCCCCAAGTGGACCGCGCACCTCGCACGCCCGGCCGCGGCAGACGCGCCTGGGCGGCAGCCCTCGTCTCCGCCCTGTCCCTCGTCCTCCCTCTCGCTGGCGCCGGCCAGGCGTCCGCGGCGGACGTCAACAACGCGAAGAACGCAGGCTTCGAGTCGGGCCTGAGCAATTGGACCTGTTCGGCGAACAGCGGCAGCGTCGTCCCCTCCCCGGTGCACGGCGGCTCGGCCGCGCTGAAGGCCACGCCCGCCGGGCAGGACAACGCCCGCTGCTCCCAGACCGTCGCGGTGCGGCCCGGCTCGACGTACCGCCTGACCGGATGGGTGCAGGGCGGGTACGCCTACCTGGGCGTGACCGGCACCGGCACGACCGATGTCTCCACCTGGACGCCGGACTCGGGCAGCTGGAAGCAGCTGTCCACCAGCTTCTCCACGGGCGCGAACACCACCTCCGTGACGGTCTACACCCACGGCTGGTACGGCCAGCAGCCCTACTACGCCGACGACGTGTCCGTGCTCGGCCCCGACGGAGGCGGCGGGGGCGACCCGGAGCCGACCGTGCCGGGCACGCCGGGCGGGCTGACCGTCTCCGGCACGACGGCCAGCTCCGTGACCCTGTCGTGGAACGCGGTGTCGGGGGCGACCGGTTACACCGTCTACCGCGACGGCAGCCGGGTGACGGCCGTGTCCGGCACGTCGGCGACGGTGACCGGGCTCGCGGCGTCCACGTCGTACAGCTTCCAGGTCGCCGCGGCCAACGCGGCGGGCGAATCGGCCAGGTCGGCCGCGGTGAGCGTACGCACCCGGGAGAACGGCGGGGGCGGGGGCGGTGACCTGCCCCGGCACGCGGTGACCGGCTACTGGCAGAACTTCAACAACGGCGCGGCCGTGCAGAAGATCTCCGACGTGCCGTCGCAGTACGACATCATCGCGGTCGCCTTCGCCGACGCCACCGGCACCCCGGGCGCCGTCACCTTCAACCTGGACTCGGCCGGCCTGAACGGCTACACCGTGGACCAGTTCAAGGCGGACGTGCGTGCCAAGCAGGCGGCCGGCAAGAAGGTCATCATCTCGGTGGGCGGCGAGAAGGGCACCGTCTCGGTGAACGACCCGGCCTCCGCGGCCAACTTCGCGAACTCGGTGTACGCCCTGATGCAGGAGTACGGCTTCGACGGCGTCGACATCGACCTGGAGAACGGCCTCAACGCGACCTACATGACGCAGGCGCTGCGGTCGCTGTCCGCGAAGGCGGGCCCGTCGATGATCCTGACGATGGCACCGCAGACCATCGACATGCAGTCGACGTCCGGCTCGTACTTCCGGACCGCGCTGAACGTGAAGGACATCCTCACGGTCGTCAACATGCAGTACTACAACAGCGGTTCCATGCTGGGCTGTGACGGCAAGGTGTACAGCCAGGGCACGGTGGACTTCCTGACCGCGCTCGCCTGCATCCAGCTGGAGAACGGCCTCGACCCGTCCCAGGTGGGCCTGGGCCTGCCGGCCTCCACCCGGGGCGCGGGCAGCGGCTACGTCGCGCCGTCCGTGGTGAACGCCGCGCTGGACTGCCTGACCCGCGGCACCGGCTGCGGCTCCTTCAAGCCGTCGAAGACCTACCCGGGTCTGCGCGGCGCCATGACGTGGTCGACCAACTGGGACGCCACGGCGGGCAACGCCTGGTCCAACGCGGTCGGCCCGCACGTCCACGCGCTGCCGTAACCGTCACCGCTGCCGCCCGGTCCGCCCCCGCCCACACCACCGTGGGCGGGGGCGCTCGCGTGCGGCGCCGAGTCCGTGTGAAACATTTCCCCGGCCCCACCGCATCGAAGAGGTGAGGCGGCGGGCGCGAAGCCGTACGAGCACTGGGGGACGAAGCATGAGACAGGCGCGGGCGGACGAGTACGCCGAGTTCGCGGCGGCGCGGGCCGGTCACCTGTACCGGTCCGCGTGCCTGCTCACCGCCGGGGACACGCACCTCGCCGAGGATCTCGTGCAGGAGACCTTCGGGCGGCTGTACGTCCGCTGGGGGCGCGTCTCCCGGGCCGACAACCCCGCCGCCTACGCCCAGACCGTACTCACCCGTACCTTCCTCGCCCACCAGCGGCGGCGCAGCAGCCGTGAGCGGGCGACGGACACGTTCCCCGACCTGCCGGGCGCCGCGGACGGGGACGCGCCGCTGCGGCTGACGCTGATGGCCGCGCTCGCCCGGCTGCCGTACAAGGACCGGGCCGTCGTGGTCCTGCGGTACTGGGAGGACCGCTCCGTGGAGCAGACCGCCGGTGTGCTGAACGTCAGCTCGGCGGCCGTGCGGACGCGCTGCGTCCGCGCGCTCGGCCGGCTGCGGGAGCAGCTGGGCGAGGACATCCAGGAGTACTCCCGCCCCTGACACCCGCTCCCGTCCCCTTCTTCGACCTCATACTTCTCACACCCCGCGGAAAGGGTGGTTCGTCATGCCCGAGAACATGCAGCAGGACCCCTTCGAGGACCGGTTCGCCGCCGCCCTGCGCGACACCGGCCACAGCATCCACACCGACGACCCGGCCGCCCTCGTCGCCGGGGGCCGGGTGCGCGGACGCCGGGCCCAGCTGCTGCGCCGCACCGCCGTGCTGGGGGGAGCGGCCGGTGTCGCCCTGGTCGGGGTGGGCGGTGCGCTGCTCCTGCCGGGCGGCTCGTCCGACCCGCGGCGGACCTCCGCAGCGGCGAGTTCCGCGTCCCCGGGCTCCTCGTCCGCCGGGGCCTCGTCCTCCTCGTCCGCGGGGCCCGCCTCGGGCGACGGGGCCTTCTCGGGCGACGACATCCTGCGTTCGCTCAAGGCACTGCTTCCGGAGGGCACCTTCAGTGAGGAGACCGCGCAGGGCACGGATTCGCCGTTGCCCCCGACCGCGCACGTGGTGTTCGACGACGGCGAGGGCGCGGCGGCCATCGGCCTGAGTCTCGGCCGTGTGGAACCCGGCAGCGAGCAGGCCCGCCAGGTGACGACCTGCCCGGACAAGACACAGGTCGACCACGACGGCTGCACCTCGGACCGGCTGCCCGACGGCTCCCTGCTCATGCTGTTCCAGGGCTACGAGTACCCCGACCGGCGGGTGGAGACCAAGTGGTGGAACGCCGAACTGGTCACCCCCGAGGGACAGCACGTGTCGCTGAGCGAGTGGAACGCGCCTGCGGAGAAGGACGCCCCGGTGTCCCGGCCGAAGCCCCCGCTCTCCGTCGAGAAGCTGAAGGAGGTCGTCACCGCCGACGTGTGGCGACGGGTCGTGGACGCCATGCCGGAGAGCCGCAAACCGTCCGTCACCCCCGAGGCGCCCCCCGCCGGGATGCCGGGCAAGACGATCGCCGACACGCTCGCCGGTCTGCTGCCCGAAGGGCTCAAGGTGATCACCGAGGGCGGCCAGGACAGCGGGTACGCCTACCTCGTCGTCAACGACGGCAAGGGCGCAAGCCTCGTCCAGATCAACGTGCAGCCCGGCATGGGCGACCTGGCCCGGGAGATCTTCGGGGGCGCCGAGACGCTGCCGAACGGCACCCTGATCACCGTCGGTGAGCAGCCCGGGGAGAAGGGTGGGGAGGGGGTCGTCATGTGGACCGTCGACACCCTGCGCCCCGACGGGCTGCGCGTCGTGATCAGCGCCTTCAACGCGCCCGCCCAGCACGAGGCCGCCACCCGCGACACCCCCGCGCTCACCCTCGCGCAGCTGCGGGAGATCGCGCTGAGCACGCGGTGGGACGCGGGGGCGTGAGACCGGCCGGCGGCCGTCCCGTCGGAAGGACTCCCACCGCCGCCAGGACTCCGACCGTCGGGAGAACTCCGGCTGTCAGAAGAACTCCGACCACGGCTGGTCCCAGATCTGCTTGACCGCCAGGACCAGGAAGAGCAGGCCCGCGACCGCCAGCATGCCGTTGCTCAGGGCGCCGTTGCGCCATTCGCGCGGGGTGCGGGAGGAGTTGAGCAGCCACATCAGGGTCAGGGCGAGGAACGGCATGAAGGCCGCGCCCAGGACGCCGTAGATGATGATCAGGCGGAAGGGCTCGTCCTGGAACAGCAGGATCATGGGCGGGAAGGTGAGCCACAGCAGGTACGCGCGGAACGTCCAGGAGCGTTCCCGGCGACCGGAGGCCAGCTCGTCGACGCGCGCCTGCCGCTCTCCGCGCTGCCGGGCCAGGAAGTCGGCGAACATCAGGCTGACGCCGTGCCAGACGCCGATCAGGGAGGTGAACGAGGCGGCGAAGAAGCCGACCAGGAACAGCGTGCCGGTGGTCGCTCCGTACCGGTCCTCCAGGACGTCACCGAGCTGGATCAGGCCCTGGTCGCCGCCGGAGATGGCGATGTTCGCCGAGTGCAGCAGCTCCGCGCCGACGAAGAGCATCGCCACGACGAAGACGCCGGTGGTGATGTAGGCGACCCGGTTGTCCAGCCGCATGACCTTCATCCAGCCGGTGCCGGTCCAGCCCTTGGCGTTGACCCAGTAGCCGTAGGCGGCCAGCGTGATGGTGCCGCCGACGCCGCCGATCAGGCCGAGGGTGTTCAGGACGGAGTCCTTCTCGTCGGGCAGGACCGGGAGGAGGCCGGCGAAGGCGTCGCCCAGGTGGGGCGTGACCCGGAAGGCCAGGTAGACGGTCACCACGAACATGACGCCCACCAGGACCGTCATGACCTTCTCGAACACCGCGTACTTGTTGAACCAGACGAAGGCCAGGCCGACGAGTCCGCAGGCGATGCCCCAGTACTCGAGGTCCATCACGTCCGGGAACAGCGCCTGGAGCGGCAGGGCGCTGGAGGACATGGCCGCCGCGCCGTAGACGAAGCCCCAGATGACGGCGTAGACGGCGAAGAACCAGGTGGTCCAGCGGCCCAGACTGGCCCAGCCGTCGAACAGGGTGCGTCCGGTGGACAGGTGCCACCGTCCGCAGGCCTCCGCGAGGGAGATCTTCACCAGGCAGCCGACGACGGCGGCCCACAGCAGGGTGTAGCCGAAGTTGCTGCCGGCGATGAGGGTGGCCACGAGGTCGCCGGCGCCCACGCCGGTCGCGGCGACGACGATGCCGGGGCCGATGTGACGCCAACTGGACCTGCGCGGGTGGGGGCCGGGCGCGGTCGCGCTCCCGGTGTCCTGGGTGTTTCCCGTGGTGTCCGCCATGGGGTCAAGAAAGCGGACGGGTGCCGGTCCGGCAAGAGGGCGTGCCGGGATCTTCACCGGATGCCCCTGCCGCCGCGGCCGGACGCGCACTCTTGACCTGATCATGTCAGGTCTCGACGATGTCGGCACCGCACCCCGCACGTCGCCATGAACCACCCCACCTCCCCACAGGAGAATTCATGCGACTCCGACCCCGCGGCGGACACCCCGCCGCGCTCGCCGCACTCCTCGCCCTCGCGCTCGCCGCGCCCCTGTCGCTCACCGCGGCCGGCCCGGCCGGTGCCGACGGGGCGCACCGGGCGGCCCCCTCCGCGGACGACATCCGCCAGTACGAGATCCACCGGCACACCACGCCCGTCACCCGTACGGCCATCCAGCAGGCCGGCGTCACCGTGGACGAGGCCGACGAGGAGACCGTGGTCGTCTCCGGCCGCGCGGACCAGATCCGCGCGCTGCGCGGCCAGGGCTACGAGATCACGCCGCTCGGCGCGGCACCGGACCGTTCCTCGGCCGCCGACGGACCGCGCCTGTTCGACTTCCCCTCGGCCGACTCCCGCTACCACAACTACGCCGAGATGAACGCGGAGATCGACCAGCGGATCGCGGCGCACCCGTCGATCATGAGCAAGCGGGTGATCGGGAAGTCCTACCAGGGCCGGGACATCGTCGCCGTCAAGGTGAGCGACAACGTCGGCACGGACGAGACCGAGCCCGAGGTCCTCTTCACCCACCACCAGCACGCCCGCGAGCACCTCACCGTCGAAATGGCCCTGTACCTGCTGCGCGAGCTCGGCGCCGGGTACGGCACCGACGCCCGGGTCACGAAGATGGTGCAGGAGCGGGAGATCTGGATCGTCCCCGACCTCAACCCGGACGGCGGCGAGTACGACATCGCCGCCGGCTCCTACCGCTCCTGGCGCAAGAACCGCCAGCCCAACTCCGGTTCGTCGTACGTGGGCACCGACCTGAACCGCAACTGGGACTACCGCTGGGGCTGCTGCGGCGGCTCCTCCGGCTCCAAGTCGTCCGAGACGTACCGGGGTTCGGCGCCCGAGTCGGCGCCCGAGGTGAAGGTGGTCGCCGACTTCGTGCGCGGCCGGGTGGTCGGCGGGGTGCAGCAGATCAAGGCCGGCATCGACTTCCACACCTACAGCGAGCTGGTGCTGTGGCCGTTCGGCTACACCTACTCCGACACCACCACCGGCATGACCGCCGACGACCACGCCGCGTTCAAGGCCGTCGGCCAGAAGATGGCCGCCAGCAACGGCTACACGGCCCAGCAGTCCAGCGACCTGTACATCACCGACGGGTCGGTCGACGACTACCTCTGGGGCACCCACAAGATCTTCGGCTACACCTTCGAGATGTACCCGCGGTCGGCGTCGGGCGGCGGCTTCTACCCGCCCGACGAGGTCATCGAGCGGGAGACGTCCCGCAACCGCGACGCCGTGCTCCAGCTGCTGGAGAACGCCGACTGCATGTACCGGGTGATCGGCAAGGAGAGCCAGTACTGCCGTTAGTCGCGGTCGCCCGCCCCGGCCTTGTCCATGGCGGTTTCCTCGGTCTCCGCCTGCTCTTCGGACCCGGCCGGCTCCTCGGCGTCGTCGTCGAAGTACGTGTCGAGGACGGCGTCCAGGGCGGTGTCCCACTCGGCGAACCGGCTCCGGGAGTCGGCGTCGATCTCCAGGGGGTACCAACGCCGGTCGGGGGTGTGGACGGTGACGGTGTACCGCTTGCCGAAGCGGGCCGTCTCCGTCTCCACCGCGCCGATCTCGTCCCAGCGGAACTCGCACTCCTGGTCGTCCAGCCGCAGCCGCACGCCGCGGTGGTCGGCGACGATGGCGGCACGGCGGTCGGACGCCTCGAAGACGGGGCCGTCGGGGACGGGCTCCGGCTCGTCCCCGGTGTCCTCGGACGCCGGGGCGGCCACGGTCTCCGCGGACTCCGCGCTCTCCACGGCCTCTCCGGCCTCGGGGGCCGCTTCCGCGGCGTCGTCCACGTCCTCCTCACGGCCGGTCGCGGGCGTGGTGAGCCCGGGGACGAATGCCGGGTCGAACCCGGCGCCTTCCAGGGGCTGGCTGCTCGTACCTATGCGCTGCTCCACACCGCAGGAGTATGGTCGACGATCCTGTGCGCGTCACAGCCAGCCCCGACTTCGTTATCAGACGCCTACACGGGCACCACGGCTCTCCGGGCCCGCCGGGGTCACACCACCAGGCTCAGCGCCGCCGCGACCACGAACCCGGCGACGGACAGCACGCTCTCCAGCACCGTCCACGTCTTGAGCGTGTCGCGCTCGCTGATGCCGAAGTACTTGGCGACCATCCAGAACCCGCCGTCGTTGACGTGGGAGGCGAAGATGGAGCCCGCCGAGATGGCCATGATGACGAGCGCCACGAACGCCTGCGAGTGGTCGCCCTCGGACAGCAGCGGCGCCACGATGCCGGCCGTCGTCACGATCGCCACCGTCGCCGAGCCCTGCGCGACCCGCAGCACCACGGAGATCAGGTACGACAGCACGATCACCGGCAGGCCGACGTCGTTGAAGGTGTCCGACAGCGCCTGCGCGACGCCGCTGCCCTTGAGGACGGCACCGAAGACGCCTCCCGCGCCGACCACCAGCAGGATGTTGCCGACCGGCTTGAGGGACGAAGTGGACACCGTCTCCAGGGACTTGCGGGACCAGCCGCGCCGGATGCCCAGCAGGTAGTACGCGAGGAACAGCGCGAGGGTGAGGGCCACGAACGGGTGACCGAAGAACTCGATCACCGAGCGCAGGGTGGACTCGTCCAGCGCGATGGAGGAGAAGGTCGCCGCGAGGATCAGCAGCAGCGGCGTACCGATGATGCCGAGGACCGTGCCGAGCGGCACCGGGGTCTCGCGCGGCTGGACGCCCGACGCGCGCTGTTCGGCGGCGACGGCGTCCTTGGCCTCCTGCGCGGCCTCGACCATGTCCTGCGGCACGGCGACGAAGATGCGCTTGCCGATCCAGGCGGAGTAGACCCACGCGGCGGCGACGGCCGGCAGACCGCAGACGACACCCATCAGGATGACCCAGCCGAGGTCGACGTGGAGCAGTCCGGCGGCGGCCACCGGACCCGGGTGCGGCGGCAGGAAGGCGTGAGTGACGGAGAGTCCGGCGAGGAGGGGGAGGCAGTAGAGCAGGATCGACTTGCCGGAGCGCTTGGCGGCGGCGTAGACGATCGGGGCGAGGACGAAGATGCCGACGTCGAAGAAGACCGGGATGCCGAAGATCAGACCGGTGAGGCCCATCGCGAGCGGCGCCCGCTTCTCGCCGAACAGTCCGAGCAGCCGGCTCGCCAGCACCTCGGCGCCGCCGCTGACTTCGAGGATCGCGCCGAGCATGGTGCCGAGGCCGATGATGATCGCGACATGGCCGAGGATGCCGCCCATCCCGGACTCGATGGTGGACACCGCGTCCGAGCGCTGGACCGTGCCGAAGAGTTCGGTGACCGACAGGCCCGCCAGCAGGCCGACGGCTATGGAGACGGCGAGCAGCGCCACGAACGGCTGGAGCCGCACCTTGATGATCAGGAAGAGCAGCAGCGCGATACCGATGGCGGCGACGGTGAGCAGGCCCGCGGTGCCGTCGACGAGGAGGAGGAACCCTCCGGTGTGCGGTGGTGTCTCCGCGGGCGCGGAGGCGGCGAGCGGGAGGGACGGATGGGACATGCGGGGGTCCTCTGGGTAAGGGCATGGGGCTTTCGGGCAGGGGGGATCGCGGCACGGCGTCCCGGGGTGCGGGACGCCGTGCCGTGACGACGTGCGGTGTGCGGTGGTGAGGGAGGGAGATCAGCCGAGGACGGCGAGGGCGTCGATCTCGATGAGGAGGCCGGCGGGCAGACCGACGTAGACGGTCGTGCGGGCGGCGGGCGGCTGGGTGAGGCCCTGCTCCTCGAAGTAGGCGTTGTAGAGCTCGTTCATCTCCGCGAAGTGGTCGACGTCGGTGAGGTAGACGCGGATCATCATCACGTCGTCCCAGCTCGCGCCGCCCTCCTCAAGGATCGCCTTGACGTTGGCGAGGGTCTGGAGGGTCTGCTCGCGCAGGGTCGGACCGGCGGGGGTGGGGGCCTTGCCCTCCTCGTGCGGGAGGAAGCCGACCTGCCCGGCGACCTGGAGGATGTTGCCCTTGCGGACGCCGTGCGAGAACTTCGCGGGCGGGGTGGTGTGGGTCTTGGGGGTCAGCGCGACTTTCTCGGTCATGCGGGGGTGTCCTTCACTTCAGTTCTGCCGGGGTCCGGCCGGAGTACTCGCCGCTGATGGCGTCCGCCGTACGGCGCACCAGCGGGAGCAGGGTGAGGAGTTCGTCGGCGGTGACGACGACGTTCGGCGCGGAGACCGACATCGCGGCGACCACCCGGCCGTCGGCGCCGCGGATCGGCGCGGCGACACAGTTGATGGACTCCTCGTGGCCGCCGAGGTCGGTGGCCCAGCCCTGTTCGCGCACCTTGGCCAGCTCCTGGAGGAACGCGGCCGCGTGGGGCGTCGAACGGGGCGTGTACATGGGGTAGTCGAGCTTCTCCGCGAGGGCGCGGCGCTCGGGCTCGGGCAGGTCGGCGAGGAGCAGCTTGGCCACGGCCGCCACGGTGATGGCGACGGGCTTGCCGATCCGGGAGTACATCCGCACCGGGTAGCGGCTCTCCACCTTGTCGATGTAGAGAACCTCGTTCTCCTCGTACACGGCGAGGTGGACGGTGTGTCCGCACGTCTCGTTGAGGCGTACGAGGTGGGCGTGGGCGATCTCGCGGACGTCGAGGTTCTCCATCGCCTCCTGGGCGAGCGCGAAGAGGCGGGCGCCGAGGCGGTAGCGCTGGTCGGACTGGCGGTAGACCAGGCCGTGCTCGTGGAGGGTGCGCAGCAGGCGCAGGGCCGTGGACTTGTGCACGCCGAGGCGGTCGGCGACCTGGCCGAGGTCGGCGGGGCCCTCCGCGAGCAGCGGAAGGATGCTCAGGGCGCGGTCTACGGTCTGGCTCATGGGGTGTGTGCCTCCTCTGCGGCCTCCGCGTCGGCTGCTGTCCAGCCGGGGCCGAGTCGCAGTCTCCCCCACGCGGGGTCGTCGAGGGCGGCGAGGCGGTCGGCGAGGGGCCGGGGCGGGGGTGGGGCGAGGTCACCGGGGGTGGTGAGGGTGGCGGCGGCGGCGAGGTGGCCGTGGCGCAGGCGGTCCCGAACGGGCAGACCCCGGAGGGTGGCCGAGAGGAAACCCGCGGCGAAGGCGTCGCCGGCGCCGACTGCCGCGACGACGTCGACGTGCAGGGCGCGTACGAACGTCGCCGTGCCGTCGGCGTCCTCGCACAGGCCGTCGGTGTCCTTGTCGAAGGCGACCGCTCCGCCCTTGCCCTGCTTGACGACCACGATCTCAGGTTCGGGGAGGGCCTCCCGCACCGCACGGGCGCCGCGCAGCCCCCATGCCTGGCGCGCCTCGTCCTCTCCGACGAAGACGATGTCCGCCCTGCGGGCCAGCTCCAGGAGCACATCCGGATCCTGGCCCTCGCCCCACAGGCCCGGGCGGTGGTTCACGTCGAAGGAGATCAACGGGCGCCCCGGCCGGGGGGCGGTCAGCTCGCGCGTCAGGGCCAGGCAGTCCGGCGAGAGTGCCGCCGTGATGCCCGAGAGGTGCAGGACGCGTCCGGCACGTACGGCGTCCGGGTCCACGCCGGCCGGCGACATCGCCGACGCCGCCGAGCCCGCCCGGTAGTAGGCGACCTCGTGGGTGTCGTCCGCGCGGTCGCCGGCCGTGCGGAAGTAGACGCCGGTGGGGCGGTCCGGGTCGCGGCGGACGTACGACACGTCGACGCCGTACGCGCCGATCGCCTCGACGAGGTGGTCGCCGAATCCGTCGGCGCCGACCCGGCTGACCCACCGGGTGGTGTGGCCCGCCGCCGCGAGCACGCACGCCACGTTGGACTCGGCGCCGCCGATCGCCCGGTCGAAGGAGGGGACGTCGGCGAGGCGGCCGGGCCGGGAGGGCAGGAACGTCACCATGGACTCGCCGAGCGCGACGACGTCCACGACGTCGGGGGCGTTTCCGGTTCCGGTGACGGTCACGATGGCGGGGCTCCTCGTCGGGGCGGGGACGCGGTGTCCGTTGACCGCGTGTGGCGGAGATGTTAGACAGCGGTGAGCGATATACGCAATGGGTGTTGCAAGTAATGCAACACCGCTGATCAGGGAGGCTTTGATGGTCCTCGATGCTCTCGCCCGCCTCGCCGAGGAACGGGTCGGCCACCGCTTCAAGGGCCTCCCGCCGGACGCCGGGGGGCTGACCGTCGGCGAGCTGGCCGCGCAGCGCCGGAACCTCTTCACCGACGGCTTCACCACGCCCGTGCTCGCCTTGTCCGCCGAGCGGCTGGAGCACAACCTGGTGGCGCTGGAGACGTTCGCCGAGCGGCACGGGCTGGCGTTCGCGCCGCACGGCAAGACCTCCATGGCGCCGCAGCTGTTCCACCGCCAGATCGAGCGCGGCGCGTGGGGCATCACACTGGCGGTGCCCCACCAGGTGCGGGTGGCACGGGAGTTCGGCATCGAGCGGGTCTTCCTGGCGAACGAGCTGGTGGACGCGGCGGCCCTGCGCTGGATCGCCTCCGAGATGGACGCCGACCCCCGCTTCCGCTTCGTCTGCTACGTCGACTCCGTGCGCGGGGTCGAGCTGATGGACGCGGCGCTGGACGGGGCGTCGCGGCCGGTGGACGTGGTGGTCGAGCTGGCCGCCGGTGAGGGCGCGCGCACCGGGGTGCGCACGGAGGCGGAGTGCGCGGCCGTCGCCGACGCCGTGGCCGCCGCGCGGGCGCTGCGGCTGGTCGGGGTCGCCGGGTACGAGGGCGAGGTGCCGCGGGCGGACCCCGAGCGGGTGCGGGCCTGGCTGCGGCGGCTGGTGGCGCTGGCCGGGGACTTCGACAAGGCGGGCCGGTTCGCGGGGCTGGACGAGATCGTGGTGAGCGCGGGCGGCAGCGCCTGGTTCGACGCGGTGGCGGACGTCTTCGCGGAGGTGCCGGAGCTGTCGGCGCCGGTGCTGAAGCTGCTGCGGTCCGGGGCGTACGTGTCGCACGACGACGGGCACTACCAGCGGCTGACCCCCTTCAACCGGGTGCCGGGCGAAGGCGGTCTGGAGCCGGCGTTCCGGCTGTGGACGCAGGTGGTGTCGCGGCCGTCGGCGGAGCAGGCGTTCACCAACGCGGGCAAGCGGGACGCCGCGTACGACCTGGATCTGCCGGTCGCCCGGGTGGTCCGCCGGGACGGGGCGGAGCGGCCGGCCACGGGGATCGAGGTGACCGCTCTGTCCGACCAGCACGCGTGGCTGCGCACCTCTTCGGAGGCGGATCTGGAGGTGGGAGACTGGGTGGGGCTCGGCCTGTCCCACCCCTGCACGTCCTTCGACAAGTGGGTGCTCATCCCCGTGGCGGAGGCGGACGGCACGGTCGTCGACTACATCCGTACCTTCTTCTAGGAGGCAGGACCGTGGAAGAGCTCGTCATCCGGGACGCGGACGTCGTCGACGGCTCCGGCGACCACTCCTACCGCGCGGACGTGGTGGTGGACGGCGGACGCATCGTCTCCGTCGTCAAGGAGGCGGCGGACGCCGGCTGCCAGCGTCCGAAGGCGCGGCGCGAACTGGACGCGGAGGGGCTGGTGCTCGCCCCGGGCTTCATCGACATGCACGCGCACAGCGACCTGGCGCTGCTGCGCGACCCCGACCACAGCGCGAAGGCCGCGCAGGGCGTCACCCTCGAAGTGCTGGGCCAGGACGGGCTGTCGTACGCGCCGGTGGACGACCGGACGCTGGGCGAGGTGCGGCGGGCGATCGCCGGGTGGAACGGCCCGGGTGACGACGTCGACTTCGACTGGCGGTCGGTGGGCGAGTACCTGGACCGGCTGGACCGGGGCGTCGCGGTGAACGCCGCGTACCTGATCCCGCAGGGGACCGTGCGCGCGCTCGCCGTCGGCTGGGAGGACCGGGAGGCCACGCCCGAAGAACTGGACCGCATGCGGCAGTTGGTCGCCGAGGGCATGGAGCAGGGCGCGGTCGGCATGTCGTCGGGGCTGACGTACACGCCCGGCATGTACGCCCCGGACGCCGAACTGACCGAGCTGTGCCGGGTGGTGGCGTCGTACGGCGGCTACTACTGCCCGCACCACCGCTCCTACGGCGCCGGCGCCTTGGAGGCGTACGCGGAGATGGTGGCGCTGACCCGGGAGGCGGACTGCCCGCTGCATCTGGCCCACGCCACCATGAACTTCGGCGTGAACAAGGGCCGGGCACCCGAGCTGCTGGCGCTCCTCGACGAGGCGCTGGGGGCGGGCGCCGACATCACCCTGGACACGTACCCGTACACCCCCGGCTGCACGACCCTCGTGGCGCTGCTGCCGAGCTGGGCGAGCGAGGGCGGGCCTGAGGAGATCCTGCGGCGGCTCGCGGACGAGGCGACGGCGGAGCGGATCCGGCACGACCTGGAGGTCACCGGCTCGGACGGTTGCCACGGCGTGCCCGTGGAGTGGGAGACCATCGAGATCTCCGGGGTCGGCGACCCGGCGCTGGACGCGTACGTCGGCCGTACGGTCCTTCAGACGGCGCTGGCGCGCGGGGCGGCGCCCTGGACGGTGGCGCGGGAGCTGCTGCTGAAGGACAGGCTGGCCCCGACGATCCTCCAGCACGTGGGCCACGAGGAGAACGTCCGGGCGATCATGCGGCACCGGGTGCACACGGGCGGCTCGGACGGCATCCTCCAGGGCGCCAAGCCGCACCCACGCGCCTACGGGACGTTCCCCCGCTACCTCGGGCACTACGTGCGGGAGCTGGGGGTGCTGTCGCTGGAGGAGTGCGTGGCGCATCTGACCTCGCGCCCGGCCGCGCGGCTGCGGCTGGCGGACCGGGGGCTGGTCCGCGAGGGCTACAAGGCGGACCTGGTGCTGTTCGACCCGCGCACGGTGGGTGCCGGATCGACCTTCGCCGAGCCGCGCACGCTGCCCACGGGCATCCCGTACGTGCTGGTCGACGGGCGGTTCGTGATCGAGGACGGGCGGCGCACGGACGTGCTGGCGGGGCGGGCGGTGCGCGGCACCCCGCGCTGACCGCCCGCCCCGCCGGGGCCGTCAGGGCTTGGGCACGGTGCAGCCGCTCGCGCTCAGGTCGAGCCGGTTGCCGGTGGTGAAGCAGGCGGTGAAGGGGTAGGTCTGCTGGGCGTAGTTGATGCCCTGGCGGACCGTGACACCCCCGTTCGCGTCGACCTCGCACGGGTTGTTGACCGTGCAGCGGCCCCCGTCCTCGTTGCCGGTGTTGTTGACGGCGACCACCTTGCCGGTGGCGTCGTCGACCACCGGGGAGCCGGAGGTGCCGCCGATGGTGTCGCAGGCGGAGGTGTAGCGGACCGAGTCCTTCCAGGTCCAGTCGCCCTCCTTCAGCCGGTACGCGAAGCCGTCGACGGAGCAGCTGTAGATCCGCTTCCAGTAGCCGGAGACCACGCTGATGGCCGTGCCGGCCGCCGGTCGGGTGCTGGAGAGGGTCAGCGGGTCGATCCCGTACGCGCTCTTGATCTGCGCGTACGTGCTGCTCAGGCGGTAGATCGCGGCGTCCGTGTCGGTCATGGTCGCGTAGACCAGCCGGTTGGCGCGCAGGGTGGCGACCTTGCTGCCGCCGGCGTTCAGCAGGCCGAAGGTGCGGCTGGACGCGCGGTCGGTGAGGACCTGCCCGGGCGAGGGGAAGCCGCTCTCCAGGCAGTGGCCGTTGGTCAGCACCAGGGCCGGGTCGGTGGCGGCCGAGTTCGGCATGCGGACGACGGAGCCGGAGCAGTTGCTCAGCGAGACGGTGCCCGCGAAGTTCACCGCGGCGGCCTTCGGCGCGGTGAGTCCGGACAGGGTGTCCGCGACGGCCCCGACCGTGTCGTTGACGACGTCCGTCAGCGACGTGGCCGGGGCCGTGCCCGTGGTCGTGTCCGCGCCCGTGGGGGAAGGCGCGGCGGCGACCGCGGGGGTCGCGCCCGCCCCGGCGAGGGCCAGGGCACAGAGCGCGACGACGAGAGGTTTTCTCATGTGGGGTCCCCTCATTGCGGCGTCGGGCGGCCGGATGGTCCCGGCCGCCCACAAAGTTGTCATGCGCATTGTCAGCATGAGGGCGCCGGGCGGGCAAGGACGTGTTTTCCGACGGCCGGCCCGGCGCGACGAGCCCCCGCCGACCGGGCGCAGGACGGCCTACAGGGTCACCGCCGGGCCGGACAAAGGGGCCGGGTGCGGGGAGGCCCGGTGTGGAGGTGATGGAGGCATGCACCCACGACCGTCACCCCGGGGATAAAACCACCCGAACCGACGCGTCTCACGTGGCGGAAAACACGGCCCGAAGGGCCATACCGGGCCGTAAGCTCCCAGCATGCAGGTGATCCAGTCGACCAAGCTCGCCAACGTCTGTTACGAGATCCGGGGCCCGGTGCTCGAGGAGGCGATGCGGCTGGAAGCTGCCGGTCATCGCATCCTCAAGCTGAACACCGGCAATCCGGCGGCGTTCGGCTTCGAGTGCCCGCCCGAGATCCTCGAGGACATACTGCGCAACGTGTCGTCGGCGCACGGCTACGGCGACGCCAAGGGCCTGCTGGCCGCGCGCCGCGCCGTCGTCATGCACAACCAGACGCTCGGCATCGAGACCGACGTCGAGCACGTCTTCATCGGCAACGGCGTGTCCGAGCTGATCGTGATGGCGATGCAGGGCCTGCTCGACGACGGCGACGAGGTACTGGTCCCCGCGCCGGACTACCCGCTGTGGACGGCGGCCGTCTCACTGTCCGGCGGCACGGCGGTGCACTACCGCTGCGACGAGCAGTCCGACTGGATGCCGGACCTCGCCGACGTGGAGCGCAAGGTCACCGACCGCACCAAGGCGATCGTGATCATCAACCCGAACAACCCGACCGGCGCGGTCTACGACGAGGCGGTCATCAAGGGCCTCACCGACATCGCCCGCCGCCACAACCTACTGGTCTGCTCGGACGAGATCTACGACAAGATCCTCTACGACGACGCCCGGCACATCCCGACCGCGTCGGTCGCCCCCGATCTGCTCACCCTCACCTTCAACGGCATGTCGAAGGCGTACCGGGTGGCCGGCTACCGGGTGGGCTGGATGTCGATCTCCGGCCCGCGCGCCCACGCCGACTCCTACATCGAGGGCCTGACGATCCTGGCGAACATGCGCCTGTGCGCGAACATGCCGGGACAGCACGGTGTGGTCGCCGCACTCAGCGGCCGTCAGACGATCAACGACCTGGTGCTGCCGGGCGGCCGGCTGCGCGAGCAGCGGGACGTGGCGTACGAGCTGCTGACCCAGATCCCGGGCGTGAGCTGCGTGAAGCCGAAGGGCGCGCTCTACCTCTTCCCGCGCCTCGACCCGGACGTCTTCAAGATCAAGGACGACCGGCGGATGGTCCTGGACCTGCTGCGCCGCGAAAAGATCATGGTCGTGCAGGGCACCGGCTTCAACTGGCCGGAGCGGGACCACTTCCGGGTGGTCACCCTGCCCTCGGTGACCGATCTGCGGGACGCGGTGGGCCGCATCGGCCGCTTCCTGGACGGCTACAGCCAGCACTGAGGACTGATCAATCTCAGCACCGCTTCAACTTTAGACTGATTCCAAGCTAGGATGGTTTCCTGCCAGCATCCAGGAGGCCATCCATGTACGAACCGATCCGCTCCAAGTCGGTCCACAGCACGATGGCCGGCCCCCACGACTTCCCCCACAGGTCCCGCGAGGAGGAGCTGGACATCCAGCTCGCGGGTCACCTCGCCGCCCTGCTCGCCGTCACCGACGAGCTGCGCGCGGCGGAGCCCTCGGCCGATCTGGAGACCGCGGCCGAGCGGCTCACCGAGGAGATCACCCGCCTGCGGGGAGGACGTACGCCGGCCCGTGCGTCGGCGGCCGAACCGGGCCGCGAGCCCGACACCGCGGCCCTGCACCGGCGGGCGCACGCACTCGCCGGACGCGCCCTGGTCGTCGCCGCGTCCCGGGCGGACACGGCGGCGGCGATCCTCGCCGCCGAGCGGATGGACGCGCACACCGCGGCTCAGCAGCCGCGCCCTCTCACGTCCTCCGCCCACTGAGCCCTTCCGGGGGCTCCCTCGCACGGCCCCGGTCCGCGCGCAACCCGCAGCGACGCGCGGACCGGGTGCCACACACGTCCGGGACCGGCTGCCACGCGGCCGGTCCGGTGCCGGTTCAGGGCGCCGGCACGACCCGGCCGGACACCGCTCCCGCGTCCCTCGCGCGGCGGGCGTCCTGAACTGGGCCGTCCGTACGGCCTGGCGCTCGGGGCGCGGCACGGTGTCGGTGCTGACCATGGCGAACGACACCCGGCTTGCGTAAGCCGCGCATCAGCCGGTCCGGCCCGCCGTGACCCCTCGCCCCGCCGCCGCGCGGGGCTTTCGTCAGACCCGGTCCAGAGGGCGGTGCGGGCCGCTGGGCAGGGTCACCTCGACCGGGTCGCCGGGGCGCACCACGCCGCCCTCCTTCACGACGCTCATGATCCCGGCCTTGCGGACCAGGTTGCCCTCCGCTTCACGGCCGACGACCTGCTTCAGCAGCCCGTCCTGGAAGGCGTCGATCTGCACGCAGGGGTTGCGCAGTCCGGTGACCTCCAGGACCGCTTCCTCCCCGACGCGCAGCAACGTGCCGACCGGCAGGCCCAGCAGGTCGATGCCGCGTGTGGTGATGTTCTCCCCGAGGCGGCCGGGCGTCACGGTGAAGCCCTCCCCGGCGAGCTCGTCGAACAGCTCCTCGTGGATGAGGTGTACCTGCCGCAGGTTCGGCCGGGTGGGGTCCTGCGCGACGCGCGAACGGTGCTTGACCGTCACGCCCGCATGCACGTCCCCCTCCACCCCGAGCCCGGCGAGCAGCCGTACGCTCTCCCGGTTCGGCTTGCTGAACGAGTACTCCCCGTTGCTGCTGACCGCCGTCACCGTCGCGCTCATACCTCAACTCCCCCCGTCGCCAGGCGTGATCGCTCCGAGCCTAACCCGTGGCACGCATCGCCTCGGCGATCTCGCCGGCCGCCGCGTCCGGGATCGCCGTGGCGGCCTCCTCGAGGACGAGCAGCCGGGCCCCGGGGATCTCGCGTGCGATCGCCTCGGCGTTCCCGACGGGGAAGAACGGGTCGCGGCGTCCGTGGACGACGAGTGTGGGGAGCTTGATCTCCGGCAGGCGCTCGCGCCAGCGGGGTGTGCAGTCCAGCCTGGAGAACACCATCCCGAGCTGGTTGGCCATCTGGACCGCCGGCGCGGTGCCGGGCGTGCGGTCCCAGACGCGCGCGGCGACCGCACGTGCGGCGACCGGGTCGTCGCCGAGGATCTCCGCACCGGCGGCGGCGAAGTCCGCGACCGCCTCGCGATCGCTCCAGTCGGGCATGGCGTGCCCGAACAGCCGGCTCATCGTCGCCTGGTCGTGGTCGGGGAGATCGTCGTCGGGCGGGCCGGGCGCGACCGCGCGGGTGCCGACCAGCGTGAGCGCCGAGAAGACGTCCGGGTGGTCGAGCGCGGCGACCTGGGCGACCATCCCGCCGACGCCGATCCCCGCGAGGTGCGCGGGCCGGCCGCCGAGCGCGCCGGCGAGGGCCGCCGCGTCGGCGGCGAGGTCGCGCAGGGTGTAGGCGGGGGCCTCCGGGACGAGCGTCGTCGACGCGCCGCTGTCCCGCAGGTCGTAGCGCACGACGCGGCGCCCGCCGGCGGCGAGGCGCTCGCACAGCGCGTCGGGCCAGGAGAGCAGCGTCGTCCCGCCCGCGAGCAGGACGAGCGGCGCGTCGTCGTCACCGAACGACTCGACGCCCAAGGTGACCTCATTGGCGTCGACAGTGGTGATGGTTCGAGTCATGACACGGCAGACTCCCCCCGCCGTCCGAACTCATCGCTCCACGCAGGAAGCGTGCGGTGGACGCAGTGGCCGACAGGCCGCCGCAGCCCCGCCCCGTGGCTGCGGTGGCCCCTGCGGTGTGCTGGGGTCTCACGGCGCAGCTGTCCGAGAACTTCGGGCCGTCCACGGTTCGGTGAGTGCCGAACCGTCCGGCCCGTAGCGTGCCGAGTCCCGCGCGGGAGACGCCCGCGCCCAGGACGCAGGAGGCGCCGCGTGCCGGAGACGGATCTGAAGCAGCAGCTCACCGAGCGGTTCCGAGAGGTCAACGGGGACCATCCGATGACCGACGCGGACGACGCGTACGTCAGCGCGCAGTTCGTCGTCCTGGAGGAACTGTGCGCGGTCCAGGGCCGCGACCCCGACGCGGTGCGCCGGCTGATGCTGGACGGACGTCTCCCGCTCCCTGGCTATCTGCGCTCCGACGGCGCCGAGATGGTGCCGGCCGACCTGTTCTCGCTCGCCGACGAGGCCGGCGGCGTGGACCTGCTCGAGGCGTGGTTCACCGCTCACTGGGCCGACCCCGTCACCGGAAAGGCCGAGTGGCACGCGTACCTCAGCGGACAGTACGTGTGTCTGCACTCGGTGACCCCGGCCACCATCCGGCGGAAGGACCGGCTGACGTCTGCGATCGGCGCCGCAGTCGACGATCCGGACGCCGATGCGGTGCGGCTGCACGCCCTGGTCGACGGGCTCGACGCCCTGGAACCGGCGTTCACGGCCTACGACCGTCTCCGCTTCGGCGGGCCCACGTCCCGCGACACCTGCATCGACGCCGTGCGCGCCCGCTTCCCGCGCCCCGACCGGCACCGGGCGTAGGCGGCGTTTTCCGCACGGGTGACCGAAGACGCCCCTGGGGGCGGGGAGGGGCACGGCAACGCCGGCAGGGTGTCCGGACACGCACGTGACCTTCACCGCGCACGACCACGCGGCCTGAGCGCCGGTGCGGGACCGCGCTCGGCCGGGCGCCCCGGTCCGCGTCGGTGCGGGCCGGGGCGTCCGTCGGGTCTCGGCACGTTCGTGAGCCCCTGGGCAGGGCCGTGCCGAAGGGGCGGGCGTGGACCCGCTGCCGCCGGTTCCCGTCGGGGCGGACGGGTGGGGCGGCTCCGGGACCGGTTCCCCGCACGCCGTTGTGCGGGGCCCCGCCGGTGTGTTCCGCGGCCGGCCGTGGCGTGACGATCGCTGGTCAGGGCATCCTCATACCGGCCGGCCGCGGGGTCTGTGCGGGCGTCAGCCCAGGCGCTGCACCAGCGCGTGGTACTGGTCCCACAGCTCCTTGGGCGTGTGGTCGCCGAAGGTGTTGAGGTGCTCGGGGACCAGGGAGGCCTCCTCGCGCCACACCTCCTTGTCCACGGTGAGCAGGAAGTCCAGGTCGCCGTCGGAGAGGTCGAGGCCGTCGGTGTCGAGGGCGCCCTTGGCCGGCAGCACGCCGATCGGCGTCTCGACGCCCTCGGCCTTGCCCTCCAGGCGCTCCACGATCCACTTCAGGACGCGGCTGTTCTCACCGAAGCCGGGCCACACGAAGCGGCCGTCGTCGTCCTTGCGGAACCAGTTGACGTAGTAGATCTTCGGCAGCTTGGACTGGTCCCCCCGCTGCGAGGCGGACTTGCCCACGTCGATCCAGTGGGCCATGTAGTCGCCCATGTTGTAGCCGCAGAACGGCAGCATGGCGAAGGGGTCGCGGCGCAGTTCGCCGACCTTGCCCTCGGCCGCGGCGGTCTTCTCGGAGGCCACGTTGGCGCCGAGGAAGACGCCGTGGTTCCAGTCGAAGGACTCCGTCACCAGCGGTACGGCGCTGGCGCGGCGCCCGCCGAAGAGAATCGCGGAGATCGGCACGCCCTTGGGGTCCTCCCACTCGGGCGCGATGATCGGGCACTGGGACGCCGGCGTGGTGAAGCGGGCGTTGGGGTGGGCGGCGGGCGTGCCGGACTCGGGCGTCCAGTCGTTGCCCTTCCAGTCGGTGAGGTGCGCCGGGGTCTCCTCGGTCATGCCCTCCCACCACACGTCGCCGTCGTCGGTGAGGGCGACGTTGGTGAAGACGGAGTTGCCCCACAGGGTCTTCATCGCGTTGGCGTTGGTGTGCTCGCCGGTGCCGGGGGCGACGCCGAAGAAGCCGGCCTCGGGGTTGATGGCGTAGAGGCGGCCGTCCTCGCCGAAGCGCATCCAGGCGATGTCGTCGCCGATCGTCTCGACCGTCCAGCCGGAGATCGTCGGCTCCAGCATGGCGAGGTTCGTCTTGCCGCAGGCGGACGGGAATGCGGCGGCGACGTACTTGGACTCCCCCTGCGGCGGGGTGAGCTTGAGGATCAGCATGTGCTCGGCGAGCCAGCCCTCGTCACGGGCCATGACGGAGGCGATGCGCAGGGCGTAGCACTTCTTGCCGAGCAGGGCGTTGCCGCCGTAGCCGGAGCCGTAGGACCAGATCTCGCGGTCCTCGGGGAAGTGCGAGATGTACTTGGTGGAGTTGCAGGGCCAGGGGACGTCCGCCCGGCCGGGCTCCAGCGGGGCGCCCACGGAGTGCACGGCCTTGACGAAGAAGCCGTCGTCGCCGAGCTCGTCGAGGACGGCCTGTCCCATACGGGTCATGGTGCGCATGGACACGGCGACGTACGCGGAGTCGGTGATCTCGACGCCGAGGGCGGACAGCGGCGAGCCGAGGGGGCCCATGCAGAAGGGGACGACGTACATGGTGCGGCCGCGCATGGAGCCGCGGAAGAGGCCCTTCTCGCCCTGGAAGATCTCCCGCATCTCGGCGGGGGCCTTCCAGTGGTTGGTCGGACCGGCGTCCTCCTCCTTCTCGGAGCAGATGAAGGTCCGGTCCTCGACCCGGGCGACGTCGGTCGGGTCGGAGGCGGCGTAGTAGGAGTTGGGGCGCTTGATCGGGTCGAGCTTCTTGAACGTGCCCTTGGCGACGAGCTCCTCGCACAGGCGCTCGTACTCGGCTTCCGAGCCGTCGCACCAGACCACGTTGTCCGGCTGCGTCAGCTCTGCGATCTCGTTGACCCAGGAGATCAGTCCCTGGTGGGTGGTGGGGACGCCGGGTTCCGCGATGTCGCGCGCCACGTGTGCTCCTAAATGAGGGGTTTTTGGTTGGAGGCCCCGTGGGGGCTGCGACCCGGATGCTGGAAGTGGTGACTTTGGCGCTCATCCGGTGTCGACCGCACTCATTTGATCATCCGACGCGAGCGCCCATCTGTCCAGAGGGCCGCACAGGTGAGCAACGTGACGCTGACCACGGTTGTCGTGCGGCTTTACGCGCACGTTGAGTGGACGAAACCGAATCTTTGCGTGACAGCACGGGGCGCCGACGTGAGACGATGGCCACTTGGGGCGCTCAACAGATGGCCGCCAGGTGTAACTTACGGTTCCGTAGGTACGATGCGAGACATGACTGCGCTCGCCCCCGACACGCCCAAGGACCCTCAGGCCGAAGGCCAGGGCCCGGTGGTGACCTCTCTGCCCCACCCCGTCAAACCCAAGCTGCGCGGCTGGCTCCACCTCGGCATGTTCCCCGCCGCCCTGGTCGCCGGACTGGCGCTCACCGCCTTCGCCGACTCCCCCCGCGGCCGCCTCGCCTGCGGCGTGTACGCGCTGACCGCCTGCCTGCTGTTCGGCGTGAGCGCGCTGTACCACCGGGGCGACTGGAGCCCGCGGATGGACGGCGTCCTGCGCCGCCTCGACCACGCCAACATCTTCCTGATCATCGCGGGCACCTACACCCCGTTGACGATCCTGCTGCTGCCGCACTCCCAGGGACGCTGGCTGCTGTGGGGCATCTGGGCGGCGGCCGCCGCCGGGATAATCTTCCGCGTCTTCTGGGTCGGCGCCCCGCGCTGGCTCTACACGCCCTGCTACATCGCGATGGGCTGGGCCGCGGTGTTCTTCCTCCCGGACTTCCTGCACACCGGCGGCGTCGCCGTGCTCGTCCTGGTCGTCGTGGGCGGCGTGCTCTACAGCGCCGGCGGCATCGTCTACGGCATCAAGAAGCCCAACCCCTCCCCCCGCTGGTTCGGCTTCCACGAGGTGTTCCACACCCTCACCCTGGCCGCCTTCATCGCCCACTACGTAGGGATCTCGCTGGTGGCGTACCAGCACGCCTAGGAGGCGCCCGGGGGCACCCCGCCACCCGCTACAGGCCGCGGCTTCGACGCCGCGGCCCTTTTCGTGCCCGCGCGGACGCCCACCCCGTGCGCGACGAATGACGGTAACCCTCTTTTGAGAGTTGCTCCCATTTCGTAGCGCGACGCTGTTGCTGCCCGTCGGGCCGCTCGGTGATCGGGACATGGCCGCCCCGGAGGCCGATGCACGACAATGACCACCATGACGGCCGCACGATCCCCCCTCGCCCCCGACGCACCGCCGCGCCCCGGACTGCGCGAACGGAAGAAGATCAAGACGAGGGAGGCCATCCGCACGGCCACCTACGCGCTGGTCGAGCAGCAGGGGTACGACTCCACGACGATCGAGCAGATCGCCGAGCGCGCCGAGGTGTCCCCGTCGACCGTCTTCCGTTACTTCCCCACCAAGGAGGACATCGTCGTCACCGACGAGTACGACGAGCCGCTGCTCGCCGAACTCGCCGCGCGGCCCGCCGACGAACCCTGGGCGGACTCCGTCCGGTACGTCCTCCGCAAGACGATCCAGCTCGCCGTGGCCGAGCAGCCGGACGTCACCGTGCTGCGCTCCCGCCTGATGGTGGAGGTCCCGGCGGTGCGCTCACGGATGGCGGAGAGCCTGTCGGAGACCGGACGGCTGCTCACCGAGGCGATCGCCGGCCGCACCGGACTCGATCCGGACGGCCTGGAGGCGCGGGTGCACGCCATGTCGCTGATGGGCGGCCTGCTGGAGGTCACCGCGTACTGGGCCGAGCACGGCCACCGGGACGACTACGCCGACCTGGCCGACCGGGCCGTCGACGTGATCATGCACGGCCCGCCCGCCGCTGCATCCTGAGGCGGCGTACGCCGGTCATGGCATCCTGACCGGGTGAACGGTCCCGAGATCCACGTCGAGTTCGCCCCCGAGCTGCTGGTCTTCGTGGCGCAGGCCCGCGCCACGGGCACCGTCCGGACCGCCACCGACGGCGTCGCCGGCCTCGGCCACGTCGTCGAGTCCCTCGGTGTGCCGCTGACGGAGGTGGGCTCGCTGCTGGTGGACGGCCGCGAGGTGCCCGTCGGACACGTCCCGGCCGCCGGCGAGTCGGTGACCGTCCGCCCGCACCCACACCCGCAGCGGGTGCCCGGCGCTCCCCTGCGGTTCCTGCTCGACGTGCACCTCGGCACCCTGGCCCGCCGGCTGCGGCTGCTCGGCGTGGACACCGCGTACGAGTCGACCGACATCGGCGACCCCGCCCTGGCCGCCCGCTCGGCCGCCGAGAAGCGGGTCATGCTCAGCCGCGACCGGGGCCTGCTGCGGCGCCGCGAGCTGTGGGCGGGCGCCTTCGTCTACAGCACCCGGCCCGAGGAGCAGCTGACGTACGTCCTCGACCGCTTCGCCCCCGAGCTGCGACCCTGGACCCGGTGCACCGCCTGCAACGGCCTGCTCCGCGCGGCAGGCAAGGAGGACGTCGCCGACCAGCTCCAGGAGGGCACGCACCGCACGTACGACGTGTTCGCCCAGTGCGCCGACTGCGGGCGCGCCTACTGGAAGGGCGCGCACCACGAGCAGCTGGAGGCGATCGTCGAGCGTGCGGTCGCGGCCCGCTCCGGCCGCCGCTGACCCGCGGCTCCCCCAGGCCCCAGGCCCTCCGGGCCCCCGGGTCAGGATGCGGCGGCCTGCCGGTACCGCCCGGCCCTACCCACGGCGGCGACGCACCCGCGGCGCCCGGCACGGAGACGTCCGCCACGTGCGAGCTGTCCGAGGTCTACGCGATCAACGGCGCCTGGGCCCTGACGGGCTTCCTCGTCGTCCCGCGCGTCCTGCGCCGGATGCCCCGTCGCGCGGCCGGTACCCGCTCCCGTAGAACCGGGGCCCCGGCACGAACCGAACCCTGATGGACCCCGTGGAGCCCGCCGGTGCCGCGGGCCGGCCCGGACGGACGGTGCGGCCGGCGCTCCCGGGCGACGACCGCACCGCAAGGGCTCCTCCCCCGCACCGCAGAGGGCTGCTCCCCGCACCACGAGGGTCGCCCGCCACAAGGGGCCGCCCCCGCCCCGCTCAGCCTCCCAGTGCCGTGCGCAGGCGGTCCGAGTCGGTCGTCGGGGCGTCGCAGGTGAAGTTGCGGCAGACGTAGGCGGCCGGGGCGCCGTCGACGAGGGGGCGGTCGGCGAGCAGCGGAAACTCGTCGCTCCCCGGGGTCCCCACGGCGACCACCGCGCCGGGCGCGGTGCCCAGAAGCGCCGTGCGGTGCAGGGTCGTCGTCGCCGGGTCGTCCGGGCCCTGTCCGACCACCGCGATCTCCCGGGGACCGTCCAGCACGGCCTCGGCGACGGCGAGGCCCCAGCCGATGAAGCGGGGGACGCGCGGGCCGAGCGCCTTCACCACGCCCAGGGCCCGTTCGGCCGGGGTGCGGTGCGGCTCGGAGCCGGTGTGCGCCGCGTAGCCCAGCAGGGCGCCGGCGGCGGCGGTCCAGCCGGACGGGGTGGCGTTGTCGGTGGGGTCCTGCGGGCGCCGGATCAGCCGCTCCGCGTCCGACGCCGTGTCGTACAGGGCGCCGGACCCCGCGTCCAGGAAACGGGTCAGGATGTGATCGACGAGCAGGCCGGTGAAGTCCAGCCACACGCCCTCGCCGGTCACCGACGCCAGAGCCAGGAAGCCCTCGGCGACGTCCGCGTAGTCCTCCAGCACCCCCGCGTTGGCGCCCACCTGACCGTCCTTGCTGGTCCGGGCGATACGGGCGTGCTCGTCCAGGTGCACCCGGACCAGCAGGTCACCGGCGGCGACCGCGGCCTCCACCAGGTCCGGCCGGTCGAAGTAGGCGCCCGTCTCGGCGAGCGCGGCGATCGCCAGGCCGTTCCAGGCCGCGACCACTTTGTCGTCCCGGCCGGGGGCGGGCCGCCCCGCGCGCGCCGCGAGCAGCCGCTCCCGGACGCCGTCGATCCGGGCCGCGTCGAACGCCTCGTCGCGCTGCGGCAGTTGCAGCACCGACGCGCCCTCCTCGAAGGTGCCCTCCTCGGTCACCCCGAAGTACCGGGCGGCCAGCTCCGCGTCGTCGTCGCCGAGCACCTCGCGCAGTTCCGCGGGCGTCCACACGTAGTAGGCGCCCTCGACGTGCCGCCCGGTGCCGTCGTCGCTGTCCGCGTCCAGCGCCGACGCGAACCCGCCCTCGGGGGTGCGCAGTTCACGGACCATGAAGTCGGCCGTCTCGAGCGCCACCCGGCGCGCGAGCTCGGAGCCGGTGGTCCGCCACAGGTGGGCGTAGACCCGGCAGAGCAGGGCGTTGTCGTAGAGCATCTTCTCGAAGTGCGGCACCACCCAGTCGCGGTCCACGGAGTAGCGGGCGAAGCCGCCGCCGAGCTGGTCGTAGATGCCGCCGCGCGCCATCCGCTCGCAGGTGTCCGCCGCCATCTGCAGCGCGCCCTCCGCGCCGGTGCGGGCGTGGTGGCGCAACAGGAACTCGATCACCATGGACGGCGGGAACTTCGGCGCGCCGCCGAACCCGCCGCGCTGCGGGTCGTACTCCCGCGTCAGCCCGAGCAGCGCCTGCGCCAGCTCCTGCTCGCCGGGCACCCGGTCGTCGCCGTAGGCCAGCTCCCGGCCGGCCAGGTCCCGGGTGATCTTCCCCGCGACGTCGCCGACCTCGTCCCGCCGCTCCTCCCAGGCCTGCCGGACCCCCTCCAGCACCTGTCGGAACGACGGCATGCCGTGCCGGGGGGCGGGCGGGAAGTACGTACCGAAGTAGAAGGGCTCGGCGTCCGGCGTGAGGAACACCGTCATCGGCCAGCCGCCGTGCCCGGTGGCCGCCTGCACCGCCTCCATGTACACGGCGTCGACGTCCGGGCGCTCCTCGCGGTCCACCTTGATGCTGACAAAGTGCGCGTTCATGTCGTCGGCGGTGGCCTGGTCCTCGAAGGACTCGTGGGCCATCACGTGGCACCAGTGGCAGCTGGAGTAGCCGACGCTCAGCAGCACCGGCACATCGCGCCGCCGCGCCTCGGCGAAGGCCTCCTCGGACCAGGTCCACCAGTCCACGGGGTTGTCGGCGTGCTGGAGGAGGTAGGGGGACGTGGCCTGCGCAAGTCGGTTCGCCATGCCTCCATCCTCGCGCACGCCGGCCGCCCGCCGCGGGACGGACGCCGCCCCGGCCCGTCGTGCGGCACCCGGAGGGCCCCGGGCCCCGCGGCGGCACGGCGGGCGCGGGCCCCGGCCGTGTGAAGGGATCGTGACGGCACGGCCGTTGATCGCCGCACCCTCGCGCCGGGGGCCCGGCCGCAGCACACTCGTAGGCGACGAAGTCGCCGTCGGAGGGGGACGTGACATGCGGGACGGCCATCGGGCGGAAGCCGAGCGGCTGTTGGCACGGGCCGTGGAGGAGGAGGTGCGCCGGACGGGCGGGCGCACCGACGGGAAGGTGCTGCTCTCACGGGCGCGCGGGGCGCTGGACACGATGGCGCTCACGGCGGCCGAGGAGTACGAGGCGTACACCCGCGCCCTGGACGAGACGGAGGCCGGCCGGCTCACCTTCCGGCAGCGCTACGCCCGCGAGGGCGCCGGGACGCCGCTGCTGGTGGCCGGGGTGGCGGGCCTCGCGGCCGTGGTCGCCGACATGGCGCTCGGGACGGGCACCGGGACCGCGCTCGGCGCCGGGGTGGCCGTCGGCGTGGCCGGCGCGGCGGCGACGGTGGTCAAGGTGGCCGGTGCGCATGTGCCCGCCGCGCACCACCGGGCCGGTGCGGCCGGCCAGCCGGGCGGGCCCGACCAGCTGCGCCTGCAGTGGCTGACGGCGCTGGAGGTGCGCGGGATCCGCCCGTTCCTGGACCAGCAGCGGGTCCTGACCGCGGCCACGCCGCCGAAGAAGAACGGGCCGCGGCTGCGTGGCGCCGACAAGAGCGCGGCGGCCCGGGGGCGCAGCGTCCTGGAGCAGTCGTTCGGGCAGCTGCCGGAGCCGCTCGGGGCGTTCGCGGGGCGGCGGCAGGAGATGGCACGGATCCGGCAGTGGGTGCAGGCGGCCCGCGCGAGCACCGGGACCCGGCCCACGGTGGTGGTGCTGCACGGGGTGTCCGGCAGCGGCCGGACGACGCTGGCGGTGCGGGCGGCGCACGACCTGAGGGACCACTTCCGCGGGGCCTGCGTCGTCGACCTGCGCGGCGACAGCGGCGGCGAGCCTCCGCTGTCCACCCGGGACGCGCTGCTGCACCTGCTGAACCGGCTCGGGGCGCCGCGTGAGCAGCTGCTGTTCCGGGAGCGGTCCTCCCCGGACCAGCAGGTCAAACGACTGAGCGAGCTGTACCACCAGCATCTGACCGGGACGCCGGTCACCATCGTGCTGGACGACGCGTCCGACCCGCAGCAGGTCCGCACGCTGATTCCGGACCGTTCCGACAGCCTGGTCCTGGTCACCTCCCGCGCCCCGCTGGGGCTGCCGGAGGACCTGCCCGCGACGGTGCACCAGCTGCCGGTGGAGCCGCTGGACGCGCCGGGCGCGGAGGAACTGCTGGCCGCCGCCGCGCAGGACGACGCCGGCCCGTACGACGCCGAGGCCACCGACCGGGTGCGGGAGCTGTGCGGGGGGCTGCCGCTGGCGCTGCGGCTGGCCGGCGCCGCCCTGGGGCCGCGCTCACCCCTCGCCCTCGCCACCGACCTCGGCGCCTACGGGCCGGTCGAGCCGGTCGAGCGCGCCCTGTGGCTGCGCTACACCGACCAGCCGGAGACCGTACGGCGGCTGCTGCGCCGGCTGGCCCTGGCGGGGCGCGCCTCGCTCGGCGCCGCCGCGGCCGCCGCGCTGCTCTCCACCGACGAGGCGGAGGCGACCCGGCACCTGGCCGCGCTGCACCGGGCCGGGCTCGTCGACCGCGTACGGCACAGCCGCTACCGGCTGCACGACCTGGTGCGCACGTTCGCACTGGCCCGGCTGCTGGACGAGGAGCACCCGGACGAGCGCGCGGCCGCGCAGGAGCGGCTGATCGTGAACTACGCCGAGCTCGCCGACTCGGTGCTGCGGCTGGTCGACGGCAACATGTCGACCCGCTCCGACCGGTTCGGCTCGTACGGTTTCACCTCGCTGGACGAGGCGCTGCGCTGGCTGGACGACGAGTCCAGCTTCATCACGGCGGCGCTGCGGCACGCGGAAGGCGTGGACCGGGGCGCGGTGCTGAACCTGCTCGGCGCCCTGTGCGACTACTGCCTGCTGCGCGGCGACCTCTACCGGCTGGGCGAGATCAACGAGCTGGCGCAGGCCGTGGACGAAGGGCTGCTGGTCCGCTCCGTGCAGTGGCGCACCGGCATCGCGGCACGTCAGCTGGGCGAACTGGACAAGGCGCGGACCACCCTCACGTCGGTGGTGGACCTGTACCGGGAGGCGCAGCACGAGGCGGGGGCGGCGCGGGCACTCACCTCGCTCGGCATCACGCTGCACCACCAGGGCAACCTGACGGAGGCGTCGGCGCGGCTGAGGGAGGCGCTGGAACTGCAGGCGTCCGACGCGCTGGCCACGGACCGCGCCTGGACGATGCACGCGCTGGCGGCGGTGGAGCGCGACCGGGCCCGGCTGGCCGAGGCGCTCGAACTGCTCACGGAGTCGCTGGTGCTGCACCGGGCGGGCGAGTCCGTGCACGGTCAGGCGTGGGCGCACTTCCAGCTGGGTCAGCTGCATCTGCGCCGGGGCGACGTGCCGCGCGCGGAGGGTGAGCTGCGCACCGCCCTCGACCTGTACGGCCGCACCCGCGACGAGCGTGGCGAGGCGTGGGCGCTGACCGAGCTGGCGCGGGCCCGGCTGGTCGACGGCGACGCGGGTCCCGCGGTGGAGGAGCTGCGCCGGGCCGCCGCCCGGCACCGGGAGAACGAGGACGCGCGTGGCGAGGCGTGGACGCTGTACTACCTCGGCCAGGCCCTGGAGGAGACCGGTGACCTGGACCGGGCGGTGCGCGAGCTGGAACGCGCCCGCACGATGTTCTCCCGCATGCGGGACGTCTACGGCCTGGCCTGCGCCCGGCACCACTCGGCGCGGGTGACCCGGGACCAGCGGGCGGCGCAGACGGGCAGCCTGCGTAACTCGGGCTTCGCCCGTCAGCTCCTGGTCGACGCGCGCGCCGACTTCCAGCGGATCGGGGTGGCGCACGGCGAGGGGTGGACGTGCCTGGAGCTGGCGGTCGTCGACGCGGGCAACGCGCGCACCCCGCAGGCGCTGGCGCTGTGCGACGAGGCGGTGACGCTGTTCGCCTCCTACGGCGACCGGCGCGGCGAGGACTGGGCACGCTTCCTGCGCTGCACGCTGCTGCCGTACGCGGCGCCGGGCGGCACGGAGGTCGGTACGGCGGTGGCCCAGCAGGAACTCACGGAGCTGGGTCGCGCCGGCCACCCGGCCCGCGACCCCAAGCTCACCGACTGCGTCGAGGCGTACCAGCTCCTGCTGGAGCGGGGCGTCACCCTGGAGGCCGGCTGGCAGGCCTGGAACCTCGGCCTGGTCCCGGCCCGTCAAGCGCACGAGATCATGGGCGTCCCGGTCCCCGTGGACGCGTAACCCGCGTCGGACGCCGGCCGGCGGGGCACTCCCCGCCGCGCGGGGCGCGCCCCCCGGCGACAACGGCCTTGACGCGGGCCGGCGTCCCCCGCGGGGCGCTCGGGCCGGGGCGCCTCACCCCGTCGGCGCCGCTGCGGCCGGGAAGCGGCGCGAGGCGTGCCTGAAGCGGCACCCGGCCGGGGTGCCGGGTGCCGTGCGTGTGCGGGGCCTCAGGCCGTGGACTTGGAGCCGTCGGAGACGGCGCCGTCCTTGTCGTCGGGCTCCGCGAAGTTGACCCGGCCCATGTGCCGGCTCATCGACTTCATCAGCCCCCAGACCGCCAGGGCCATCACCGCGAACACGATGAAGCCGAGGACACCGGGGGTGACCTTGTCCTCGTCGAATTCCGCGGCGAGGGGGACCAGGTGCGTCATTGCCAGGCTTGCGCTTGCGCTCATGTCAGCCATTGTCCCGGATGCCCGCGAAGAGGTCGTCCTCGGGGAGGGAGGTGTCCACGAGCGACTTCGCGAGCTCGTACTCCTCGGTGGGCCAGACCTCCTTCTGGAGGTCCAGCGGCACCCGGAACCAGCCCCCGTCGGGGTCGATCTGCGTGGCGTGCGCGATCAGCGCCTTGTCCCGGATCTCGAAGAAGTCGGCGCACGGCACGTGCGTGGTGAGCGTGCGCTCCTTGCGCTCGAACTCGTCCCACCGCTTCAGCCAGTCCCCGTACGGCGACTCCAGGCCGCGCTCCAGCATGGCCTGGTGCAGCGCCTCGGTGCGGGGGCGGTTGAAGCCCTGGTTGTAGTAGATCTTCAGCGGCTGGAAGGCCGGGCCGAACTCGTCCTCCGGGTACTTCCCGGTGTCCGCCGCCCCCTCGAACGCCACCATCGTGATCTTGTGGGTCATGATGTGGTCGGGGTGCGGGTAGCCGCCGTTCTCGTCGTAGGTGGTGATCACCTGCGGCCGGAAGGAGCGGATCTTGCGGACCAGCTCACCCGCCGCCTTGTCGACGTCCTCGAGGGCGAAGCAGCCCTCCGGCAGCGGCGGCAGCGGGTCGCCCTCGGGCAGACCCGAGTCGACGAAGCCCAGCCACTCCTGCTTCACACCGAGGATCTCCCGGGCCTCGTCCATCTCCTTCTTGCGCACTTCGTGGATGTGCTCCTCGATGTACGGGTCCCCCTGGAGCTTGGGGTTGAGGATGGAGCCACGCTCCCCGCCCGTGCAGGTCACGACCAGCACGTCCACCCCCTCGGACACGTACTTCGCCATGGTGGCCGCGCCCTTGCTCGACTCGTCGTCGGGGTGGGCGTGCACGGCCATCAGTCGCAGCTGGTCAGTCAAGACTCAATCCTCAAGTCGTGGGCCGCCCTGGGTACGGCGGCGCAGTCGCAGGCTTCTATAGTGACGGAACCGGGGGGCGAAAAATTCCGGAGCGCCGCTCCCGGGGACGGTCCGGGGACGCCGGCCTCTTCCTGCCGAGGAGACGATCATGAGTACGTCGAGCACGCGGCTGCCCGAGGGCCGTTACGGCCGCTCCTCGGACCAGCGTGCCGACCGCACCCTCAAGGTCGTCGGCGGAGTGCTCGCCGTCCTCTTCGTCGCGCTGATCGGCTGGTTCGGCTACCACTACGTCGCCCAGAACGAGATCAGCGGCGAGCTGATCGGCTTCGAGGTCGGCGAGGACGCGGTGAAGGTGCACCTGGAGGTGCACAAGGACGCGGGTGTCGTCGGCTACTGCACCGTGCGCTCCCAGGCCGAGGACGGCGCCGAGGTCGGCCGCGCCGACTTCCGCTTCGGCAAGGACACCACCCGCGTCGACCAGGTCGTCACCCTGCGCACGACCTCCCGCGGCACCAGCGCCGAGCTCGTCGGCTGTCACGCCGAGTGATGTGGCGGGGAAAACCTCGCCACTGACCTGCACCGACGGGAATTCGTGCGCTTATGTCCTCCCCCTGCGGGCACTGAATTGTTAGGCTCGTGGTTTCGCCCGTCCCCGGGGGTCCATCCTTCTGGGTAGGGCGATGCTTTGTATTCCCAGTACCTACGAGGAGCACCTGTGACCCAGACCAGCGAGAACGTCACCTGGCTGACCCAGGAGGCGTACAACAAGCTCAAGGACGAGCTTGAGTACCTTACTGGTCCCGCGCGCTCGGAGATCGCCGCCAAGATCGCCGCCGCGCGCGAGGAGGGCGACCTGCGTGAGAACGGCGGGTACCACGCGGCCAAGGAGGAGCAGGGCAAGCAGGAGCTCCGTGTGCGCCAGCTCACCCAGCTCCTCGAGAACGCCAAGGTCGGCGAGGCCCCCGCGGCCGACGGCGCCGTGGCGCCGGGCATGGTCGTGACGATCGCCTTCGACGGTGACGAGGACGACACGCTGACCTTCCTGCTCGCCTCCCGCGAGTACGCGAGCTCCGACATCGAGACCTACTCGCCGCAGTCCCCGCTGGGCTCCGGCGTGATGGGCCACAAGGTCGGCGAGGACGCGGAGTACGAGCTGCCCAACGGCAAGAAGGCCTCGGTGACGATCCTGAAGGCCGAGCCCTACAGCGGCTGACCCGCCTCACGCGAGTCCCCACGAACCCCCGGCGCCACCGGCGCCGGGGGTTTCGTCATGCGGCGGCCGAGCGGTACTTACGGACGGCGAGCGTGCGGAAGACCGCGATGATCAGGATCGAGTAGATCACCGACGCCCACACCGGGTGCTGCATGGGCCAGGCGTCCGAGGTGGAGACGCCCGGGTTGCCGAACAGCTCGCGGCAGGCCTGGACGGTGGCGCTGAACGGGTTCCAGTCCGCGATGTGCCGCAGCCAGGGCGTCATGTTGCTGGAGTCCACGAACGCGTTCGACACGAACGTGACCGGGAAGAGCCAGACCAGCCCGCCGGAGGTGGCCGCCTCGGGGGTGCGGACCGACAGGCCGATGACCGCGCCGATCCACGTGAACGCGTACCCGGTGAGGAGCAGCAGTCCGAACGCGCCGATGACCTCGCCGATGCTGGTGTGGGTGCGCCACCCGACCAGCAGGGCGACGACGGCGAGCACGAGCAGGGTGAGCGCCGTCTGCACCATGTCGGCGAGGGTGCGGCCGGTCAGCACCGCGCCGCGCGCCATCGGCAGGGAGCGGAAGCGGTCGATGAGCCCCTTGTGCATGTCCTCGGCGATGCCCGCGCCGGCCCCCGCCGTGGCGAAGGTGACGGTCTGGGCGAAGATGCCGGCCATCAGGAACTCGCGGTAGACCTGCGGGCTGGTGCTGCCGCCGATGTCCATGGAGCCGCCGAACACGTACGAGAAGAGCACCACGAACATGATCGGCTGGATCAGCCCGAAGATGACCACCTCGGGGATGCGCATCATGCGGATCAGATTGCGCTTGGCGACGACCAGCGAGTCGCGGATCGACTGACCGATGGCGTTGCCGGGGGCCGCGACCCGCACGGCGTCGGTGACGGCACTCACTTCGCGGCCTCCTCGTTCTGGCGCTGTCCGCGTCCCTTGCGTCCCTTGGCCCCCTTGGCCTCCGTCTCGGTGGAGCCCGCGCCGGTGCGCGGCGCGTCGTCGCCCTCGCCGTCCCCGCTCTCGGCGACATGACCGGTGAGCGAGAGGAACACGTCGTCGAGGGTGGGGCGGCGCAGTCCGATGTCGTCGATCTCGATGCCCTCGGCGTCGAGCTCACGGATGATCTCAGCGAGGAGCTTCGCACCGCCGGAGACCGGCGTGGTGATCTTGCGCATGTGCTCCTCGACGGAGGTGTCGCCCTGACCGAGCCCGCGCAGGCTGTACTTGTCCAGCAGGGCGGCCGCCGCGCGGATGTGCTCGCGCTCGTGCACCACGACCTCGACGCGCTCGCCGCCGGTGCGGGCCTTGAGCTGGTCGGAGGTGCCCTGGGCGATGACCCGGCCGTGGTCGACGACCGCGATGTCGTGCGCGAGGTGGTCGGCCTCCTCCAGGTACTGCGTGGTGAGCAGCAGGGTCGTCCCGCCGGAGACGAGCTGCTTGATCACCTCCCACAGCTGCTGGCGGTTGCGCGGGTCGAGGCCGGTCGTCGGTTCGTCCATGAACATCACGGGCGGGGAGACGACCAGGGCGGCGGCGAGGTCGAGGCGGCGGCGCATGCCGCCCGAGTAGGTCTTCGCGGTGCGGTCGGCCGCGTCCGCGAGGTGGAACTGCTCCAGCAGTTCGTCCGCGCGGGCCCGGGCCGCCTTCGCCTTCATCTGGTACAGCTGCCCGACCATCTGGAGGTTCTCCCGGCCGGTCAGGTACTCGTCGACGGCGGCGAACTGGCCGGACAGGCCGATCGAGCGGCGTACGGCGTCGGGCTGCTTCAGCACGTCGAGGCCGGCGACGACGGCCTTTCCGCTGTCGGGCCGCAGGAGGGTGGTGAGGCAGCGGACGGTGGTGGTCTTGCCCGCGCCGTTCGGCCCGAGCAGCCCCAGGACGGTGCCCTCGGGGACCTCGAGGTCCACGCCGTCCAGTGCCCTTACGTCGCCGAAGGTCTTGACCAGACCTTCGGCATAAATGGCGCCTGGCATATGAATCTCCACGTCATCGTGATTCTTCGGAAAAGCCTAGGTCGGTGCGCCGGTGTCCGCCGAGATTTTCCGCCCCCGCACGGCAGTGGGGCGTCAGCGGCCGGACCACGACATGCGACACACCATAACGCGATGTATCGCGTCTCTCAATGGGATTACCCGAAGGGGTGAAGCCGCTTCCGGCGTCAGCCCGTCACCGTGTAACCCGCCTCGCGCAGGGCCTGCTCGACCTCGGCGCAGTGCGCCGGGCCCTTCGTCTCCAGGTGCAGCTCGACCTCCGCCTCCGTGAGCCCGAGCCGGGGGTCGGTCCGTACGTGGCTCACGTCGAGGACGTTAGCGTCGACCACTGACAACGCCCCGAGAAGCGAGGCGAGGGCACCCGGCCGGTCGGTCAGCCGCAGCCGTACGGCCAGGTAGCGGCCCTGCGCCGCCATGCCGTGCCGCAGCACCCGCTCCATCAGCACCGGGTCCACGTTGCCGCCGGACAGCACCGCGACGACCGGACCCTCGAAGGCGTCCGGGCGGCTCAGCAGCGCCGCGACCGGGCTCGCCCCGGCCGGTTCGACGATCATCTTGGCCCGCTCCATACACAGCAGCAGCGCGGCCGACAGCTCGTCCTCGGTGACCGTGCACACCTCGTCCACCAGCTCGCCGACCAGCTCGAACGGCACGTCGCCCGGCCGCCCCACCTTGATCCCGTCGGCCATCGTCACCGGGTGGCCCAGGGTCACCGGGCGCCCGGCGGCCAGCGAGGGCGGATACGCGGCCGCGCCCTCCGCCTGCACCCCCACGATCCGCACGTCGGGCCGCAGCGACTTCACCGCGACCGCGATCCCGGCGGCCAGCCCGCCCCCGCCGACCCCGACGACGATCGTGCGCACCTCGGGGCACTGCTCCAGGATCTCCAGTCCCACCGTGCCCTGGCCCGCGATGACGTCCGGGTGGTCGAAGGGGTGGATGAACACCGCACCCGTCTCACGCGCGTACTCCTGGGCCGCGGCCAGCGACTCGTCGACCACCTGACCGTGCAGGCGCACCTCGGCGCCGTACTCCCGGGTCGCGCTGATCTTCGGCAGCGGGGCGCCCTTGGGCATGAACACCGTCGAGCGCACCCCGAGCAGCGACGACGCCAGGGCCACGCCCTGCGCGTGGTTGCCGGCGCTCGCCGCGACGACCCCCGCGGCCCGCTCCTCGGGGAGCAGCCCGGCGATCCGCACGTACGCGCCGCGCAGCTTGAACGACCCGGTCCGCTGGAGGTTCTCGCACTTCAGCAGCACCGGCGCGCCCACCTGCCGGGAGAGGTGCCGGCTGCCTTCCAGCGCGGTCGTGCGGGCCACGCCGGAGAGCATCTTGTGAGCGCCGCGCACGTCGTCGAGAGTGACGGTGCGCAGCCGGTCGGCCGTGCTGTAGCTCATGCCTCCAGCATCGCAGTTCGCCGGGCGCGGCGGCCGGTGTGACCAACCCGCGGACGACCGCTTCGCACAGCCCCGGTACGGTCCGCCCCCCGGCCGCGTACCCTGTCGTCCCATCAGCAGCCCATCACGAAGTGAGCCCCCCGCCATGCCCACAACACCTGAAATGTCGATGGACATGACGACCGATCTGACGGCGGTCGGTGACACCGGTCTTCTCGACACTCTGCAGCACGAGGTGGCGCTCTTCGCCCGCCGCGCCGAACAGACCCGGCTCGGTGGGGTCGGCCAGGTGCGCAACTCCATGGACCGCGCCGCCTACCTGCTGCTCAACCGTCTCGACAAGGAGGGGCCGATGGGCGTCAAGGCGCTCGCGGCCAGCATGGGGATCGACTCCTCGACGGTCACCCGGCAGGTGGCGCCGCTCGTCGACACCGGCCTGGTCACGCGCGCCTCGCACCCCGAGGACGGGCGCGCGGTCGTGCTCCAGCTCTCCCCGCGCGGGCAGGCCCGTCTGGAGGAAGTGCGCGCGTCGCGACGCCAGTTGATGGCCGAGCTGACCAGCGACTGGGCGCCCGAGGAACGGGAGGCGTTCTGCACGCTCCTCACCCGTTTCAACGGCGCGCTGTCCTCCCGGATGTCCGCCCAGGACCGGGGCGACGCCTGATCCACCGGGAGCCGTGACCGGACCTCCCCGGCCGCGCGGAAGCGCGCCGGCCGTGGCGAAGGGCCCGCCTCCACCCGTGCGCGCCTCTTGACCGGGAGGCGCTCCCTGGCCTGATATGTGGAGGGGGTTCGTGTCCGCGGCGCGGTACGGGACCGGCTCTCTCCGGGGCTACGGGAGGTGTGGGTGCGACCACGGCATGCGCTCGACGACGTCCGCGCCCAGGAGTTCCGGGCGTACGTCGCGGGCGCGGGCGGACGGCTGCTGCAGACCGCGACCCTCCTCACCGCCGAGCCCCCTGACGCCAACCCGCGGGCGCGGCGCCTGCTGACCCTGGCCCTGGCCCGTACGTACGCCGGCTGGGACGGGCTGCACGGCGAGGACCCCTACGACCACACCCGCCGGTATCTGGTGACGCGGTTCGCGCTGAGTGCCTGGCACCGGCACGGCGCGCTCCGTCCCCGGCCCCGCCCCGGCGGCCCGCTGGCCGTGCTGAGCCCCCAGGAGCGTCTGGTCCTGGTGCTGCGGCTGCACGAGGGCATCGCCGAGGAACAGACCGCGGCGATGCTGGGGCTGCCCCTCGATCGCGTACGGGCCGCGCACGACCGCGCGATGGCGGCCGTGCTGCGTCCGCCGGCACGCCCCGCCCCCGCACCGGTACGCGTCGACACGGTGCCGTCATGACCGGGGAGGCGGGATGAACCGGGCGGACCGCGAGGCGCGCGTACGGCGGCTGATGGAGCAGGCGCCACCGGCCGTGCCGCCCGACCTCGTCCTGGACGCCGTGCGGCGCGGGGCCCGCAGGGAGCGGCGTCGCGCCCTTGCCCGCCGCGCCCTGTGGCTGCTGCTGTGCGCGGCGACGGTGGCGTTCGTGGTGTGGGCGCTCACCGTCCGGCCGTGGGTGGAGCCGCCGTCCGAGACGACTCCACCTCTGACCGGCTGGTGAGGACGACCATCAGGGCCCGTCCGGCGGATCATGCCGAAGGCGCGGGGTCTCACCTGGGCCGTGAAGCGCCGTCGGTCACCTCCGACATGGTCCGCCGGACAGGCCCCTAGCGGCCGAGCGCCTGCTGGAGGTCCTCCAGCAGGTCGTCGACGTTCTCGATGCCGACGGACAGGCGCACCAGGTCGGCCGGCACCTCGAGCTGCGAACCGGCGACGGACGCGTGCGTCATCCGCCCGGGGTGCTCGATCAGCGACTCGACGCCGCCCAGGGACTCACCGAGGGTGAAGACCTTGGCGCGGTTGCAGACCTCGACCGCCGCCTCCTCGCCGCCCTCGACGCGGAAGGAGATCATGCCGCCGAAGGCACGCATCTGCTTGGCGGCGACCTCGTGACCGGGGTGCTCGGGCAGACCCGGGTACAGCACGCTCGTCACGCGCGCGTGACGGCTGAGCATGTCGGCCACGCGCGTGGCGTTCTCGCTGTGGCGGTCCATGCGCACCGAGAGCGTCTTGGTGCCGCGCAGCACCAGCCACGAGTCGAAGGGGCCGGCGACCGCGCCCATCGCGTTCTGATGGAACGCCAGCTCCTCGCCCAGCTCCGCGTCGGCGGTGATCAGGGCGCCGCCGACGACGTCCGAGTGGCCGCCCATGTACTTGGTCAGGGAGTGCACGACGACGTCCGCGCCGAGCGCGAGCGGCTGCTGCAGGTACGGCGTGGCGAAGGTGTTGTCGACGACCAGCCGCACGCCGGCGTCCCGGGCCACCTGGGCGACGGCGGCGATGTCGGTGATGCCGAGCAGCGGGTTGGAGGGGGTCTCCACCCAGATGACCTTGGTCTTCGGGGTGATCGCGGCCCGCACGGCGGCCGGGTCGGAGGTGTCGGCGACCGACCACTCCACGCCCCAGCGGGCGACGACCTTGGCGAACAGGCGGAACGTGCCGCCGTACGCGTCGTTCGGGATGACCACGTGGTCACCGGGCGCGAGCAGCGTGCGCAGCAGGCAGTCCTCGGCCGCCAGCCCGGACGCGAACGCGAGCCCGCGGCGTCCGCCCTCGAGGGCGGCCAGGTTCTCCTCCAGCGCGGTCCTGGTCGGGTTGGCGCTGCGGCTGTACTCGTAACCGCCGCGCAGGCCGCCGACGCCGTCCTGCTTGTAGGTGGACACCTGGTAGATCGGCGGGACGACCGCGCCCGTCAGGGGGTCGGCGGTGTTGCCCGCGTGGATCGCGAGCGTCTCGAAGTGCTGACTGATGTGCCTGTCGCTCATGGGCCCGAGGGTAGTGCGCGCTGCGGGGTGATGACGTCCGCGGCCTGCCGGGCGGGGCTGCGGGGCGGGCCGGAGGGCGGATGCGGGGGTTTTTCCACAGGTTCGGGCACCGGGTTGGCCATCGGGCGGCGTGGTCTGGTTCGCTTGTGGCATGGAGATTCTGTGGGTGCTGATCGCGCTCGTCATGCTGTTCGTCGTGGTGACGCCGTTCCTCAGGCGCCGGCGCGGCGCGGTGGGCCTGGTTCCGCCCGGCCACCCGGACGCGGCGGACCCGGCGAACTACGGCTTCGCGCTCCAGGAGGAGCTGGACGTCCGCATGCCCGGACCCGACCAGGACCTGCTGGACGTGCTGGACGTGGTGCAGCGCACCCAGGACTACCGCGCGGCGCAGCAGTTGCTGGCCGGCACGGCGGCGGACGGCGAGACGCGCTGGCAGCGGATCCAGGCGTTCGCGGGTGCCGCGTCCCTGGAGCTGGCGCAGCGGCCCGGCGGTGTCTCCGAGGCGCCGGGCGGCCAGTGGCTGCGGGTGTGGCGCACGGAGGCCCCGAAGGACGCGGGCGGTGCCGCGGTGCACGCCGAGTTCCTGGTGCAGCAGGCGTGGCGCACGGCGGCGCCCGGCACGGACGAGTTCCGGATCATCATGGAGGAGGCGAAGGCGGCGTGCGGCGAGGCGGCGCTGCTGGCCCCCGGCGACCCGGTGCCGTACATCGTGGAGCTGTCCGCGGCCCGCGGGCTCGGTTATCCCCGGCAGGAGTTCGAGCAGGTCTGGCTGAAGATCCTGGACCGCGCCCCGGCGCACATGGGCGCGCACCTGGCCGCGCTGCACTACTGGTGCGAGAAGTGGCACGGCTCGCGGGACGAGGCGTACGCGTTCGCGGAGGCCGCGGCGGCGCGGGCGCCGCAGGGGTCCCTGCTGGCCGCCATGCCGCTGTTCGCTGTGTTCGAGCACCTCCCGGAGGTGAATCTGGTCTCCGGCTTCTACCAGAGCGAGGTCGTCACCAGGGCGATCCACGGCGCGCTGCACGCGGTGCACTCGGCCCGTCCCGACGACCCGATGCTGGCGCACGTGCGCCACATGCTGGTGTTCTTCCTGGTCCGCGCCGAGCGCTGGGCCGAGGCGATGAACCAGCTCATACACGTCGACGGCCATGTGGGCGCCCTGCCGTGGACCCTCTCCGCCGACCCGGCGGCCGAGTTCGCGGTCTACCGCGCGATGGCCGTCGCCGGCTACGAGGCGAACGGCGGCAGCCCGGCCACGCTGCCGCACTGACGTCAACACCCGCGCGACGCCCCGGCGTTTGTCCGGATATTGCCCCGTCCGCACCCATATTCTTGACCCCTGCGAGGTCGGCGCCGGCCTCGGGTCGAGGAGTCGGATGTGGCGAACGTACGGGTCTACGAACTGGCCAAGAAGGTCGGGGTCGACAGCAAGGTCGTCCTGGACAAGATGACCGAACTGGGCCACCTCGTGCGGTCGGCGTCGGCCACGATCGAGGCGCCGGTGGTGCGGGAGTTGATCGACGCGCTGAGCGCCGTGCAGGAGCGCATGCCGGAGCAGCGCGCGTCGGAGCCCCGGTCCTGTCCCGGACCGCCGCCGGCCGGTTCGGTGCTGCGCCCGCAGCACCACGAGTGGGACCCCACGTCCCGCTGGAAGCCGCTGCAGCCCTTCGACCCGCGCCGGGTCGGGCCGTACACCGTGCTGCGGCGGATCGGCAGCGGCTCGATGGGCAGGGTGTTCCTCGGCCAGTCCCCGGCCGGACGGCTGCTCGCCGTCAAGGTAGTCAAGGAGGAGCTGGCCGACGACCCGGAGTTCCGCAGGCGCTTCCAGCGGGAGGTCGCCGCGGCGCGGGGCGTGAACGGGTTCTACGCGCCCCCCGTCGTGGACGCGGACACCGGCGGGGACATCCCCTGGCTGGCCACGGCGTACGTCTCGGCGCCCTCCCTGAGGGACCTCGTGGACGCGTGCGGGCCGCTGCCCCTGAAGGCGCTGCGCTGGGCGGCCGCCCAATTGGTCGAGGCGCTCCGGTCGGTGCACGCCGCGGCGATCGTGCACCGTGATCTCAAGCCGTCCAACGTGCTGGTGGGCGTCGACGGCCTGCGCGTGATCGACTTCGGGCTGGCCCTGGCGGCCGCCGCCGCGGCCAGCAAGCTGACGGTCGCCCACGCCACCCTCGGCACCCCCGCCTACATGTCGCCCGAGCAAGCCTTGGACGCCCGGAAGGTGACGCCCGCCAGCGACGTGTACGCGCTGGGCGCCGTGCTGGTCTTCGCCGCGTCCGGGCACAGCCCCTATCCGGGCGGCGACCCCGTCCGCACGATGATCCGCATGCAGACCGAGGCACCCGACCTCAGCGGCGTACCGGAGGCGTTCGTGGACGTCGTCGCGCCGTGCCTGCGCCGGGACCCCGCCGGGCGCCCGGAGCTGGGTGAGCTGCTGGACCGGCTCGCGCGGGACATGGAACCGGGCCCGGACGGGATGTACCGGCCGTCGGAGCTGCTGCCGCCGGCGGCCTTCGAGTTCCTCGGCCTCCAGGACGTGTGACACGGCCCGCCGTGACCTCCTCGTGGCGGCCGTCCCCGCCGCCACGCCACGACGTAACACCCCCCGTCGGCTTCCGACGAACGGAGCAAGAGTGCAGGAAGTCATCTACCTGTCCGACCGGAAACTCTCGCAGTTTCTGCCCGGACTGCGGTCCGCCTGGCCCCGGCAGCGGGTCAGCGTCTCCACGCCGTTCGGCGGAATGGAGGTCGACCCGTCGCCCGGTCCCGCGTCCGACCTGTGGGGCAGGCATCTGCTGCGGGTGGTGCGCCGGGTCCAGGAGTCGGCGCGCTGGTACACGGAGTCGGGGACGCGGCCGGGGCAGTGGATCGCCTTCGAGGCCCCGCTCAACTACTTCGTGCTGGAGGGAGCGGACCCCTCCATGGTGTTCTTCGCGGACGCCCCCGCGGCGGATCAGCCCGTCCGGCTGCTGCTGCACGGCTCCCGCGAGCACCTGATCGCGAGGCCGCTGCCGCGCGTCACCGACAAGACCATGGAGTCCGGCGCCCTGGTGCGCGATCTCCTCGGCTCCGACGCCAGCGCGCCCGGGGCGCTGCTCGCCGCCCTCTCCGACGACCTCGGCGCCGGACCGGACGGCCGGCGCCCCTCGCTCGTCACCGCGCTGCGCGGGCTGCTGGCCCGCATCGACGCGCAGACGCATCCGGAGATGGCGGCGTCGATGCGGGGTTACGCCCGCGTCACCACCGGCTTCACCGCCACCGACGGACCGGGCCTGCTCGTCGCCAGCCCTCTCTACGTGGAGTACGACGACCCAGCCTGACCCCGGGGCCGGGCGGGGCGTCCCTGGGCGCCTCGCCCGCCACGGCCCACGGGCCCGGTATCCATGGCCCGCGGGTCCCGTGCCCGCGGCCCCCGGGAACCCGTACCCACGGCGTCGGGCCACGGACGTGCCCGTCCCGCGCCGACACCGCACAACGCGCCGGCCGCACCGGAGCAGGAGGCCGACCGCCTCCGTCATCCGGGGCATGGGACGGCCGCACAGCGCCGCCACCCGGGTCCGCCGGCCCCGATGGGAACCGCGACGGCGGTCCGCTCCGCGCGTCGGGCGTGGGGCGGACCGCCGGCCAGGCCGCCTCGCGGCGGCGCACCGCTCAGATCGTCGCCGTGTCGATCACGAAGCGGTAGCGGACGTCACTGTTCTCGACGCGCTCGTAGGCCTCGTTGATCTCGGACGCGGCGATCAGTTCGATCTCCGCGCCGATGCCGTGCTCGGCGCAGAAGTCCAGCGTCTCCTGGGTCTCGGCGATGCCGCCGATCATCGAGCCGGCCAGCGACCGGCCGCCGCCGATCAGCGAGAACAGGTTGAGGGACACCGGCTCCTCGGGGGCGCCGACGTTCGCCAGGGTGCCCTCGGGCTTGAGCAGCGACAGGTACGCGCCGAAGTCCAGCGGGGCCGACACGGTCGACACGATCAGGTCGAAGGAGCCCCGCAGCTCCTCGAAGGTCTTCGGGTCGCTGGTGGCGTAGTAGTGGTCGGCACCCAGCCGCAGCCCGTCGTCCTTCTTGCGCAGGGACTGCGACAGCACCGTCACCTCGGCGCCCATCGCGTGCGCGAGCTTGACGCCCATGTGGCCCAGGCCGCCCATGCCGACGATCGCGACCTTGCGGCCCGGTCCGGCGCCGAAGCGCTTCAGCGGGGAGTACAGCGTGATCCCGGCGCACAGCAGCGGCGCGGCGACGTCGAGGGCGAGGCCGTCCGGGATGCGCACGACGAAGTTCTCGTCGACGACGACCTTCTCGGAGTAGCCGCCGTAGGTGGGCTCGCCGTCCCGGCCGATGCCGTTGTACGTCGGGGTCTGGCCCTGGACGCAGTACTGCTCCTTGCCGGCCCGGCACATCTCGCACTCGCGGCAGGAGTCGACCATGCAGCCGACACCCACCCGGTCGCCGACCTTGAACCGGGTCACGCCGGGGCCGACCTCGGACACGACGCCCGCTATCTCATGGCCGGGGACCATCGGGAAGATCGCCTCGCCCCACCCCTCACGGACCTGGTGGATGTCCGAGTGGCAGATCCCGGCGAACTTGATGTCGATCAGCACGTCGTGCTCGCGCACCGCGCGCCGTTCGATGGTCGTGCGCTCCAGGGGCGCCTTCGCGGCGGGCGCGGCGTACGCGGCGACAGTGGTCATACGAAGTTTCTCCTCCTCAAGGGGGCGTGCGGCCCGGTCCTTGCTCCGCCCGGGCCCGCACGGGGTCCAGCCTGCGACAACGGACGGCGCGTACCCAGACTTCCTGGTTTCGTACGCACGCTGTGCGTACCACTGGCGGGGACAGGCTGACGTGCGTACGAACGGGCACCATGGACACATGGACGAGCAGACCGGCGAGCCGGCCGGCGCCCCGGGCCGCGGCCTGGACCCGCGTGCCGAGCTGAGCGAGTTCCTGCGCACCCGCCGGGCGCGCCTGAAGCCGGAGGACGTGGGCCTGCCGGACGTCGGGCGGCACCGCAGGGTGCCGGGCCTGCGCCGGGAGGAGCTGGCCCAGCTCGCCGGGGTGTCCGTGGCGTACTACACGCGCCTGGAGCAGGGCAACGGACGGAACGTCTCGGCGGAGGTGCTGGACGCGATCGCCCGCGCGCTGCGGCTGAGCGACGCCGAGCAGGCGCACCTGACGAACCTCGCGCGGCCCGGCCGGCACCGGAAGCGGCCGGCGCCCCGCAACCGGCAGGCCCGCCCGGCGCTGCGGCAGCTGCTGGACGCCATGGAGACGGTCCCGGCGTACGTGGTGGGGCGGCGTTCGGAGATCCTCGCCTGGAACCGGATGGCCGCCGCGCTCTTCGGGGACTGGGGCAGACTGCCGGCGCAGGAGCGGAACTGGGCCCGGCTGGTCTTCCTCGACCCGGGCTACCGGGACCTGTTCGTGGAGTGGGACCAGAAGGCCTGCGACATGGTCGCCTACCTGCGCATGGACGCGGGCCTGCGGCCCGACGACCCCCTGCTGTCCTCGCTGGTCGGGGAACTGTCGGTGAAGAGCGAGGAGTTCCGCAGGCTGTGGGCCCGGCACGACGTCAAGGAGAAGAGCCACGGCGTCAAGCGCCTGCGACACCCGCTGGTCGGTGAACTGACGCTGCTGTGGGAGTCGTTCCGCCCGGCCGGCGAGGCGGAGCAGTCGCTGGTCACGTACTTCGCGGAGGCCGGGTCGGCGTCGGCCGAGGCGTTGCGCCTGCTGGGCAGCTGGAACGCGGACGCGCTGCCGTCGGGGACACGGACGGCGGCCGGCTGAGGGACGGGAACGGCCCGCGGGAAGCGCGTCGCTTCCCGCGGGCCGTCCGTGACCCGTGCGCCGCGTCGGGCGCCGGGTCCGGGGCCTACTTGCCGAAGTAGGCGTTGTGGATCGTGATCGTGGACGCGTTGCCCTTCTTGTCCGTGATCCTGGCGCGGAAGGAGATCGCCTTGCCCTTCGAGGGGTTCTTGACGGTGATCCTCCCCTTCGTGACCGTGGTCTTCTTCCAGGTCTTGCCGCCGTTGTAGGAGACGTACACCGCGAGGGACTTGAGGTTCCTGCCCTTGGCGGCGCCCTCCACGACGACCGGGAAGGTGGCCTTCTTGCCGGCCGTGACCTTGCTGTCCAGCCCCGTGGCCGCGACGAACCGGGCGGAGGAGACGGGCAGCTGCCTGGTGCCGGAGACCTTCTTGGAACGGAAGGTCCAGCTCGCGTCGACGCGGGTGGACACGGCGGCGAGCTTGGCGCTGCGCTTGACCGAGGCGGTCAGCCGGTACGCGGCGTCACCGGAGGGGACCTTGAAGCTCTCGTAGCCGGACAGCGGGTCCTTGAGCGAGCCGACCTTCTTGCCGTTGCGGTAGAGGGTCGTGACGGCGGACGTGAAGTCCGTCGAACCCACGTGGCCCTTGCCGTCGGCGAACAGCGGGATCATGCCGTAGAGGCTGTTGCCCTCGCGGAAGACGCCGTAGCCGGCCGCGAGACGGGGACCGAAGACCGCCGTGTTGACGGTCTCCTTGTAGGACGTGCCGCCCTTGTAGGCCTTGCGCGCACCGATCAGGTAGCCGGCGTCGTAGACGGGCCAGCCGTCCGCGTCGTGACCGGACTGCTGCTCGAAGTCGAGGTCCCACTTGACGCCGTTCACCGTGGACAGGTGCAGGGTGCGGGTGGCGGGCAGCTTCTGCGCCTGGCCGAAGCCGGACGCGCTCTCACTGCCGGGCAGCCAGCCGAACGCGCCGACGGAGCCCTCCTTGCCCTTCGCCGCCGCGCCCATGGCGACCTTCACCGTGGCGAAGTCCTTCGCCCTGTAGTTCCGGGTGAAGCCGGTGGCCAGCTTCTTCACCTTGCCGCCGGTGACGGTGCTGTACTGCTCCTTGCCGCCCTTGCTGTAGTGGGCGTCCCACTGCTGGAGCAGCGTGCCGTCGGTGACCTGCGGGCCGAGGTGGGCGGAGCGGAAGCCGGCGAACGAGTCCAGCCACCAGCCGAATCCGGACGAGCCGTCCTCGGTCCCCAGGCTGTACTCGGCCGAGGCGAACTCGGGCCGGGCGCCCTTGACCGGCAGGGTGACATCGACCGGCTTGGCCTTGCGGGCGTCCACCGTGACGGTGGTGTTCTTGGTGACGTCCAGCTTCGGCTGGGCGATCCAGTCGGCGCCCCGCCACTTCTCCGGGTCGGAGCCGACGAGGACGCTGGCGTCCAGGACGTAACCGCCCCGGGGCACGCGGACGGTGACCGCACCGTCGGCCTCGTACGGCATGTAGCCGCGGCCCGTGGCGAGGCCGGACAGGCCCGCCAGGAACGTCGTGTAGTTCGAGGCCGGCTTGCCCGCCCGGTCGAGGAACTTCAGTGTGAGGTCGTACGACTCGACCTCGCGCTCCACCGCGGCGGCGGTGCGCACGGCCTGACCGCCGCCGGTGGCGACCACGTACGCCGAGTAGGCGCCGTCGACGGTGCCGCCGAGCCGGGTGTCGGCGGTGACGTCGACGGAGGCCCTGCCGCCCGCCGGGACGGTCACGGTGGTCGCGCCGAGGGTGAAGAACCCGGCCGGCGCGGCCTTGCCCTTGGGGTCGGTGGCGGTGGACGTCAGCTTCAGCGTGACGTCCTCGGTGCCGAAGTTGCGGTAGGTGACCTGACGGGTGACCGGCTTGTCGTCGGTGTGCGGCCACTGCTGCACCCCGAAGCTCAGCGACACCGGCTCGGCGATCACGGTCTGCGCGATCGCCTTGTCCACCTGGATGCGGCCCGAACCCTGCTCGAAGGGGGTGTACTTGCCGCCCTTGGTGGAGCCGGTGAGCGCGCCCTTCAGCTCCGCCGAGGTCCACTCCGGGTGCTGCTGCTTCAGGATCGCCGCGGCGCCCGCGACGTGCGGGGTGGCCATCGACGTGCCGGAGATGGTCATGTACCCGGCCGGCTTCTCGCCGACCTCCTTGGCGATCTCGTTGCCCGTCGCCGAGGCGGCCGTGATGTCCACGCCGGGGGCGGTGACGTCCGGCTTGATGGCTCCGTCGCCGACGCGCGGGCCGGTGGAGGAGAACTCGGCGAGCTTGTCCTTGTCGTCGACGGCGCCGACGGTGAGGGCGGCGTCCGCGCTGCCGGGCGAACCGATCGACTGCGGGCCCTCGTTGCCGGCGGCGATGGCGAACAGGATGCCCTTCTCGGCGGACAGCTTGTCGACCGCGGCCTCCAGCGGGTCGACCTCCGGGGTGTCCATGCCGCCGAGGCTCATGTTGACGATGTCGGCGCCCTGCGCGGCCGCCCACTCCATGCCGGCGAGGATCCCGGAGTCGTCACCGAAGCCGCCGTCGTCGAGGACCTTGCCGTTGAGGATCTTCGCGCCGGGCGCGACTCCCTTGTACAGGCCCTTCGACCGGGCGCCCGTGCCGGCCGCGATGGACGCGACGTGGGTGCCGTGGCCGACCACGTCCCCGGTGGTCGGGGCGGTGGTGAAGTTCTTGGCCGCGGTCACCTGGCCCTTGAGGTCCGGGTGGTTGGCGTCCACGCCGGTGTCCAGGACGGCGATCCTGACGCCCTTGCCGTCGAAGCCGGCCGCCCAGGCCTTCGGGGTGCCGATCTGTGCCACCGACGTGTCCAGGGACGCCTTGCGGACCCCGTCGAGCCAGACGTGGGCGATCCCGGAGGCGGTACGGTCCCCGTCGGTGACCGCGTCCCACAGTCCGGTGGTGTCGTCCTGCGGCGTCTGCACGGCGTCGGCGTTCAGCGAGGTGAGGCTCCGGCGGACCGTGCCCGCGTCGCGGACCTCGGCCTTGGCGGCCTGCGCGCCGCCCTTGTAGCCGACGATGACCTTCAGGCCGCGCTTGTGCGCGTCACGGGTCGCCGCCTTGTTCAACTCGGTGACGTCGAACAGCCGCTGGTCCAGCTTGCCGGTGGCGACCAGCCGGGCGGCGTCCGCCGGAATCACCAGCGTGTGGCCGTCGCTGCGGCGGACCTGGACGGGTATGTGCTCCCGGCCCTCGGCCCGCTCCAGGCCCACCACGCGGCCCTTGGCGTCCACCGCGACCCGGTCACCCGTGATGAGGGTGATCCGGTGCTTGCCCTTCGGCGCGGCCGCACTCGCCGCCGAGCCGGCCGTGCCCTCCCCGTCGGCCGACGCCGGGCCGGCCATGCCCGCCGCGAGCGCGACGGCGGTCGCCGTGGCGATCGTGGCCGCGCACGCTCTTTTCACTTGTCTGCGCAAGGTTCCCCCTAGCGAAGTCGCCGGGTGGCGGAAGCATCACCCGGCCGGGGGTGGTCTCGTACGCCTGCGCGCACCCCCCGGTGCTCGGAGTATGCCGAGGGGTGATCAAGCGGCTCAAGGGCGATCGGCGGAGGTCGGGAAGTCGCCGGGTGACTGTGATGTCACCGACGGAACTCCGTTACGAAACCGCGTGGTTGGGGGCATCGGGGCGGGTGTCGCGAAACGGCCGACGCCCCCGTCGCCGCTCCTGGAGGAGGGGACGAGGGCATCGGCCGTGGTGGTGTGGGGTGTTCCGCCGAGGGAGGGTGGATCAGGCCTCGGAGCCCGCCTTCCACTGCTCCCAGCTCATGTTCCAGCCGTTGAGGCCGTTGTCCGGGGCGATGGTCTTGTCACCGGTGTTCTGGACGACGACGACGTCACCGACGATCGAGTTGTTGTAGAACCAGGCGCCCGGGGTGCTCGGGTCGTTCGCACCCTTGGCGTCGGCCAGGCCCACGCAGCCGTGGCTGGTGTTGACACTGCCGAAGATGGACTTGGCGCCCCAGTAGTTGCCGTGGATGAAGGTGCCGGAGGTCGACAGACGCATGGCGTGCGGCACGTCCTTGATGTCGTACTCGCCCTTGCCGTCGTCGTCGGTGAAGCCGACCGTGGCGCCGTTCATCCGGGTCTCCTTGAACTTCTCGGAGATCACCATCTGGCCCTCGTACGTCGTGTTCTCGGGCGCGCCGGCGGAGATCGGGATGGTGCGGACGACCTTGCCGTTCTGCGTGACCTTCATCTGCTTGGTCTTGGCGTCGACGTAGGAGACCTGGTTGCGGCCGATCTTGAAGGTGACCGTCTTCTGCTGGACGCCGTAGACGCCCTCGGCGCCCTCCACCCCGTCGAGCGCCAGCTTCAGGGTGACGGTGGAGCCCTCCTGCCAGTACTGCTCGGGACGGCAGTCCATGCGGTTGGCGTTGAACCAGTGGCAGGCGACCTCCTGGCCGCTGGTGGAGGAGACGGTGATCCCCTTCTGCACGGCGGCCTTGTTGGTGATCGCCTTGTCGAAGTTGATCGACACGGGCATGCCGACGCCGACCGTGGTGCCGTCGTCCGGGGTGAAGTTGCCGATGAAGCTGTTGGCCTGGGAGACCGTGGTGAAGGAGGCGTTCTCGTGGGCGACGAGACCCTCGGCGTCCTGGGCGGTGGCCGTCAGTTTGTAGGTGGTGGCGCGCTCGAGCTGGCCGCTGGGCTTCCAGCTCTTCTTGTCGGCCGATATCTCACCGGAGACGGCGGTGCCGTCGGCGGTGGTCATCGTGACCTCGGTGAGCGTGCCCTTGTCGACGGTCACGGTGGCCGAGTTGTTGATGGAGGCGTTGGTCGAGCCGTCCTTCGGCGTGATCTTGATCTGCGCCTCGGAGGACTTCTGGGCCGCCGCCTCGTCGACCTGCGCCTGCGAGGTGTCCTTGCCGTCGGTGCCCGAGGCCTTGTCGTCCCCTCCGGAACACGCCGAGAGCACCAGTACTCCGCCGAGCAGAGCGGACGCGGCCGCCAGACCCCTGCGCCGCCGCTTACCGTCCGTCATCACACGCTTCTCCATCGTTGCCAGAATCCCAACCCCACGAGGCCCCGGCGGGAGCCGAGGCGCCTCGTCCACACGTTTCAACGCTACGACCGGGTGATCCGGTTCCCGAGGCCCACGCGTGTGGGACTCACCACGTCCGCCGGTGCGGACGGCGGGAACGCCGGTCAGTGCGCGGATTGAGACGTGCCGATCCCGGGTGGCGGTTGCCTCCCGGGGTCAACATTTCCTCAAGTCGCGTCAGTATTTCCCCAAGTCGCGTCAGCCGCTTCGGCCCGCCCGGTCCTCGTCGTCGTAGGACTCGTCGTGGAACTCGTCCTCATCCTCGTCGTCGACGTCCCATTCCGGCGAGTCCGGGTCGTAGTCGATCCGCTCACTGCTCCAGGAAGCCTGGTGCAGTTCCACCCCCGGCACCCCGGCGACCAGCCCGAACGGGTCCACGAGATGAGCCAGGGCTTCCGCTGTGTCCTCTGTCACAGTCCTTTCGGCGTGCGTCCGTTCCGCGTCCGGCAGCCCCTCGTCGTCCGCGATTCCCCGCAGCGCGGCACCGGTGACCGCCTCCTCGTCGTCGATCTCGAGGACCAGCTCCACGCGAAGCCGTACAAACCGTGATGTCTCTGGAGTGCTCATGCCCGGAGCGTACGGGGACCTGCGCCCGTGACTTTCCCGTGACCCGCGCCGTTCACTACCATCAGCCCACACGGCCAATTCGCCAGCGCCACAAGGGGATCGATATTCCGTGTCATCCGCGCTCCGTCCGTTGCTGACCGCCACCGCCGCAGGCACGCTGCTGTGCGCCCTGTGGTTCGTCCCGTCCGCGAACGCGACCTCGGACACCCCGGCGGACAACGCTCCGTCGGCGAGCCCGTCCCCGCAGGTCACCGAGCAGGCGAGAGGGGTGTCGGCGGCCACGTCGGCGTCACTGGAGAGCACCGGCCAGGAGGTCCGCCTCGCGGACACGGGCAGTTTCGACAGCACCCCGTACATCGTCGGCGGCACGGCCTTCCTGGCCATGGGCGCCGGCTTCGTCGTCTACTCGGTCCGCCGGGAGCGCCTGGAGTTCTGAGGGCCTCCCCCATGGCGTACCGGGGCCCCGCGGACGCCTCCGCGGGGCCCCGCCGTTTCAGCGCAGCGGCCCGGTGACCCGCTCCACGGCCGCCACCAGCCGCCCGTCCCGTACGAACGCCTCCGCGGCGGCGAGGTCGGGGGCCAGATAGCGGTCGGGGCCGGGGCCGCCCACGCCCGCCTGCCGCAGCGCCTTCAGCACCTCCCGCGTCGCCGGGGCGGGGGTGAGCCCCTCGCGCAGCTCCACGGCCCGGGCGGCGGCGTACAGCTCGACGGCGACGACCCGGGTGAGGTTGTCGACGGCCGTGCGCAGCTTGCGCGCCGCCGACCAGCCCATGGAGACGTGGTCCTCCTGCATCGCGGAGGACGGGATGGAGTCGGCGGACGCCGGTACGGCCAGCCGCTTCAACTCGCCGACCAGCGCGGCCTGCGTGTACTGCGCGATCATCAGCCCGGAGTCGACACCGGCGTCGTCGGCGAGGAAGGGCGGCAGTCCGTGGCTGCGGTTCTTGTCCAGCAGCCGGTCGGTGCGGCGTTCGGCGATGGAGGCGAGGTCGGCGACGGCGATGGCGAGGAAGTCCAGTACGTAGGCGACCGGCGCCCCATGGAAGTTGCCGTTCGACTCCACCCTTCCTCCCCCGGCGCCGAAAGCCTGGGAGGTGCCCCCGGGCAGTACGACCGGATTGTCGATCGCGGCGGCGAGTTCGCGCTCGGCGACCAGCCGGGCGTGCGCCAGGGTGTCCCGTCCGGCGCCGGCGACCTGCGGGGCGCAGCGCACCGAGTAGGCGTCCTGGACGCGGGGCGCGTCGTCCTGGTGATGTCCCGTCAGGCCCGAACCGTCCAGCACGGCCAGCATGTTGGCTGCGCTGGCGGCCTGTCCCGGGTGCGGGCGGATGGCGTGCAGCTCGGGGGCGAGCACCTTGTCGGTGCCGAGCAGCGCCTCCATGCTGAGGGCGGCGGTGACGTCGGCGGACTTGTAGAGGAGGTCCAGGTCGGCGAGGGCCATGACCAGCATGCCGAGCATGCCGTCGGTGCCATTGAGGAGGGCGAGCCCTTCCTTCTCGCGCAGGACGACGGGACGGATGCCGTGGGCGGCGAGCAGTTCGCCGGCCGGCCGCACCACGCCGTCGGGCCCTTCGGCCTCCCCCTCGCCCATCAGGGTGAGCGCGCAGTGCGAGAGCGGGGCGAGGTCGCCGGAGCAGCCGAGCGAGCCGTACTCGTGCACCACCGGGGTGATCCCGGCGTTGAGCACGTCGGCCATGGCCTGCGCGACCTCGGGCCGGACGCCGGTGTGGCCCGAGCAGAGGGTCTTCAGACGCAGGAACATCAGGGCGCGGACGACCTCCCGCTCCACCCGCGGTCCCATGCCGGCGGCGTGCGAGCGGACGATGTTGCGCTGGAGCTGAGCGCGGAGTTCCGGGCTGATGTGCCGGGTCGCCAGGGCGCCGAAGCCGGTGCTCACCCCGTAGACGGGGTCCGGCTTCGCGGCCAGGGCGTCCACGATCTCGCGGGCCGCGGCGAGGGCGGCCACCGCCTCAGCGGACAGGTCGACGCGGGCGCCGTCGCGCGCCACGGCCAGCACGTCGGACGCGGTCACGTCCGACGTCCCCACCACCACAGTGTGCATATCCATATTCAGGAGCCTACGCAGTGAATTCCGCACTGTCACCACCGGATCGGGGTCACACCCCTTACCGCTACGGCGCGTGTCGCCCCCGGAAGCGGCGGCGCTCCCCGTCCGTCTCCCCCGACGGCGCGTCCGCGAGCCGCACCACGGGATCGTCCGGCCCCTCCCGCCCCGCCACCACGGGGTGCGCGGCCCTCTCCGCCTTCGCCCGGTACTGGGCGGCGTCGGCCAGCCGGAACAGCCGCCGCGCGGAGCGCACCGGCCCGATCGGGTCCTCCGTGGACGCCACCCCGCACGCGACGCCGTCCCCGATCCCCAGTTCCACCGCCCGCCGGCACACCTCGTCGGCCGCCTTGACGACCTCGTCGGCCGACGGACCCACCGCCAGCAGACAGAACTCGTCCCCGCCGAGCCGCGCCGCCAGCGCCCCCGGCAGCATGGCCCCGCAGAGCGAGAGCACGGTCCCGAACCGCTCCAGCAGCCGGTCGCCCACGGAGTGCCCGAGCGTGTCGTTGACCCGCTTCAGCCCGTTCACGTCGCACACCACCAGGCTGACGACGGCCCCGTCCCGCCGGTGCCGCTCCACCGCCTCGTCCAGCCGGGAGTCCACGGCACGCCGGTTGGCCAGCCCGGTCAGCGAGTCCGTGAACGCCAGCCGCCGCGCCTCCTCCAGCCGCTCGGTCTGCGCGATGCCCGCCGCCACCACGGAGGCCAGGACCGTCGCGAAGTCGGCGTCGGCGCGCCCGAAGACCGGCTCTCCGAGCGGCCGGGCCACGTACAGCTCGCCCCACGCCCGCCCGTGCAGCACGATCGGCGCGACCACGCAGCAGCCGCGCCCGCGCCGCCGCAGCGCCGCGACCCGCTGGTGGCAGTATCCGGCGCCCCCCTCCTCCGGGCCCTGCGCGGTCTCCACCCAGGCGTCGGGCTCGCCCCCGCCCGCCCACTGCTCGTGCAGGAACTCGGTGATCTCCGCGAACTGGTGCACCGGGTACGACTCGTCCTCGGGGAACTCCTCCTCCCCCTCGGCCAGCTCCCCGACGTTCACCAGCACCCGCAGCCGTCCGAGCTCCCGCTCCCACACGGACAGCGCGGCGAAGCTCCCGCCCAGCGCCCGGCGGGCCCCGCCGGCGGCGGCCCGCCACGCCTCCCGCGAACTGTGCGCGGCGGCCATGCCCTGAGCCAGCGCCACCACGGCCGCCAGCCGGCTGTCCTCACCCATTCCCCCAGATTAGGGAGATTTCCTGATTATCGAGACATCGAGGACGAGGCGTCCTTCACTCCCCCGGCCACTCCGGCCGCCGCTTCTCGTTGAAGGCGGCGACGCCCTCCGCCCGGTCCCCGGAGAACGCCACGGACCGCCAGGCGGCGTCCTCGACATCCAGTCCGGCCGGCAGGTCGAGCCCGTGCCCGAGCCGCAGCGCCCGCTTGGCCGCCCGCAGCCCCACCGGCGAGTTCCCGGCGATCCGCGAGGCCATGGCGAGCGCCTCCTCCCGGTCCCGCCCCTCCTCCACCAGCGCGTCCACGAGCCCGATCTCCCGCGCCTCGACGGCCTCCACCCGGCGCGCGGTGAAAATGAGCTCGGCCGCCCGCGCCGCTCCCACCCGCCGGGGCAGCAACTGCGTACCGCCCCCGCCCGGGATGACCCCGACGGACACCTCGGGCAGCCCCATGACGGCCGTACGGTCGGCCACGATCACGTCGCACGACAACGCCAGCTCGCACCCGCCCCCCAGTGCGAACCCGTGCACGGCGGCCACGACGGGCACCGGCAGGTGCAGCACCCCCGTGTAGGCGGCCCGCGCCACCGGCCGCTGCCGCACCAGATCCGCGTCGCTGAACGAGTTCCGCTCCTTCAGGTCGGCGCCCACGCAGAACGCCCGGTCGTGCGACGAGGTCAGCACCACCGCCCGTACGTCCCGGTCCTCACCCAACGCCGCACAGGCCCCGGCGATCGAACGGGCCATCTCCGTGGACACGGCGTTCATGGCCTTCGGCCGGTCGAGGACGAGCTCCGCGACATGCCCCCGCTCATGCCGGCGCACCAGCACGAACTCCCCGAACCGTTCCTCACTCATGACACCCTCCGGTTAACCTGGGTTAACTTCGCTCGCACCGATCATGACAGCCGGGAGCCGCCGAGGAAAAGGGTCCACCCGTTCGAGTGACATACGAGCGACTGAGGTCCGCCGGCTCCGACAGGCGCGTAGCGTGCGCACACCGCGGCGCGTAGGGGGCGCACGCAGGGGGAGGCAGAGCGATGACACCGGACGAGACCCGCACCGTCCTACGAGGACGCCACCGCAAGCCACGCCGGCGCCGGGCCCTGCTGGCCACGGCCGCGCTGACCCTGGCCGCGGGCGCCGCCACCCTCATCCGCGTGGCCGTGCCGGACGCGCCGGACACAGGCACGGAAGCAGGCCCCCGCCCACTCGCTCCCACCAGTGCCTCGCCCCACTCCCCACCCCAGGCCACCCCGCGAGAACCCCGGCATCCCCTCAGCCGAGCCCGTCCTCCCCAGACCTCTGGGCGGCAAGGCGTCAGCTCCCCTCACACCACCCGGGAGCAGCAACACCCCACCCCCCGCACCCCCGTCGCGCGAACCGGCCGAGGAGCCGACCCTCCAGCGGCCGTCCTCACCACCGCCACCACCCCGGCCGACGACCGAGCCGCCACCACCCCCGCAGACGACTTCCGCCCCGCCCCCACAGGAACCGGACGACGACGACGCCCCGGCCCTCTGCCTGCCCCTGCTCAATCTCTGCCTGGGCGGCTGAGCCGACGCGTCACTCGGACTCGGAGCCGTTGCGGCGGGTGAGCAGCCAGGGCTCCACCACACCGAGGCCACGCACGGGCCGCTGCCACATCGGCTGGAGCGCGAAACGGTACGAGGGCGGCTCCTCGCCCTCCTTCTCCGCCGCGGCCACCGCTTCGGCCGCCGCGGCCTCGCTGGCCGGTGCGTCACCGGTGCGGATCAGCTCCTCGGCGAAGGCGGTGTCCACGAGCACGGCGTCACGGGGCGCTATGGAGGTGAGCCGGGAGGCGAGATTGACGGTCGTGCCGAACACATCGCCCATTCGGGTGGTGACCGTGCCGAAAGCCATGCCGACCCGGAGCTCCGGCATGGTGTTGTCGTTCGCCATGGTCTCGATCAGCCGCATGGCGATCTCCGCCGCGGTCCCGGCGTCGTCGGCGGCGTAGAGCACCTCGTCGCCCAGCGTCTTGATGAGCCGCCCGCCCCGCGCCGCCACCAGGTCGGCCGCGGTGGTCTCGAACGCCTCGACCAGCTCGCCGAGCTCCTCCTCCTCCATCCGGCGGGTCAGCCGGGTGAACCCCACGAGATCGGCGAAGGCGACGGCGAGACGCCGGTCCACCATCTCCTCGTCGTCGGCGCCCTGCACGACCCGCCCGGCCGAGGCGGCCAGCTGCCGCCGCCAGACGTAGACCAGGAACTCCTCCAGCTCGGGCAGCAGCAGCTCGACGATCGGATACGTGACCTCGGTGCGGGTCATGCCGGGCTCGGGCGGCTCGGTCAGCCCCTCGAGGAAGGAATCGATCTGCCATTCGGCCAGACGCGCGGTGGTCTGCCCCGTGGACCGGGCCACCTGCACGGCCATCGCCTCACTCAGCAGCCCGGCCTCCACGAGACCGGCGAGGCGCCTCAGAGCAAGGACGTCCGCCTCCGTCAGGGCCTTCGCCTGACCGACGTCCGCGAAGCCCATCGCACGCCAGAAGCGGGTGGCCAGTTCCATCGTGACGCCGGCGCTGCGGGCCGCCTGGAACGGCGTGTACCTGCGCTCGGCGCCCAGGATGAGCTGCTCGAGGCGCAGAGCAAGCGGATCCTCGCCGTCGCCCTGCGCGTCCGCACCGGAACCCGAGTCGTCGACGCTCACGCGTTGCTGCCCTTCCGATCTGCCACGGTCATGTCTCGACCGGGCTCAACTCTACGGCAGGTGTGCGCCAGCTCACTCCGTCAGGTTGGGCCGTGGGAGCAGCGCCCCCCGGGGCCCTTTTTCAGCCACCCCGCCGGGCCAAGGGGTGCTGCACACCCCGGTGCCCCCATGAGTACCCGGCGCCTAAGGGGTGCCGCCCCAGCGGCACGACTGCCCGCGACTCGCGTACGGCGGGGAGGGGACGGGGTGGGGGCGGTCGCCCGCAGCGGCCGGCGCGTCCGCACCCCGCACTCTCTCCGGGCGACCCAGTCGCGCCGGACCGAGGACGACCGCCCCCACCCCGGCCCCGCCCCACCCACCGAACCCTGGGCGCTACGCCCGCCCCCACCGCACGGAACGATGGCCGCAGGCGCTGCACCAGCCCCCACCGGACAGAAGCCCGCGCCACAGCCCCCCAGACGCTGCACCAGCCCCCACCGGACATAAACCCCCACCGCGGACAAAACCCCCGCCGCAGGCACCGCCCCCTCCCCCCGTCACGTCACATCCGCAGATGAATGATGTCCCCCGCCCCCACCGGCTCCTGCACCCCGCCTCCGTAGCCAGCACCAGCCGCCCGTCCCCGTCCACCGCGACCGCCTCCCCCACCAGCGCCCGATCCCCCGGCAGCTCCGCCCGCACGACCCGCCCAACGTCGCGCACCCCGCCGCGTACGCCTCCTGCAGCCCGCACGCCCCCGCGTCGCCCCCGCGCCCCGCCACCGCCCGTACCACTCCTCCAGCGCCCGCAGCATCCCCCGCAGCAACGGATCCCGGTCCGTGCTCACCGCCCCCGCCAACGCCAGCGACCCCGCCGTGGCCACCGGCAGCTCGTCGGCCCGCAGGCTGACATTGACGCCCACCCCCACGACAACGCCCCCGTCCCCCGTGGCTTCCACCAGGATCCCCCCGGCCTTGCGCTCTTCGCCCCGCACGGTGACCAGCACATCGTTCGGCCACTTCAACGCCGTGTCGACCCCGGCCGCCCGCGCCAGCCCCGTGGCCACGGCCACCCCCGTCAGCAACGGCAGCCACCCCCACCGCTCCACCGGCACCTCCCGCGGCCGAAGCAGCACGGAGAAGAACAGCCCGGACCGCGCGGGCGCGACCCACCGCCGGTCCAGCCGCCCCCGCGCGGCGGTCTGCTCCTCCGCGACGAGAACGACCCCCTCCTCCAGCTTCTCGGCCGCCGCCCGCGCCACGAGGTCGGAGTTGGTGGACCCGGTGCGCTGCACCACCTCCACCTCGCGCCACATCGCCCCCTCCCGCACCAGCCCGCGCCGCAAGGCGGTGGCGTTGAGGGGCGGCCGGTCGAGGTCGGACCACCGGCTACGACCGGTCCCAGGGGATTCGGAGTCATCTCGGGGTGTCATGCAACCCACACTAGGTGTGGGAAACACCGCACTGCCGAACTCACGGCCCCCCACTACGCTACGGATGAGTAACCGTCCCCCCTTTTGAGCAGGCAGGGAGCCGCATCCCGATGTCCGAGCCGGAAGAGCAGCAGCCTGACATCCACACGACCGCGGGCAAGCTCGCGGATCTTCAGCGTCGCATCGAAGAGGCGACGCACGCCGGCTCCGCACGCGCCGTCGAAAAGCAGCATGCCAAGGGCAAGCTGACGGCCCGTGAGCGGATCGACCTCCTGCTCGACGAGGGCTCCTTCGTCGAACTGGACGAGTTCGCCCGGCACCGCTCCACCAACTTCGGCCTCGACGCCAACCGCCCCTACGGCGACGGCGTCGTCACCGGCTACGGCACGGTCGACGGCCGCCCGGTCGCCGTCTTCTCCCAGGACTTCACCGTCTTCGGCGGAGCCCTCGGCGAGGTCTACGGCCAGAAGATCGTGAAGGTCATGGACTTCGCGCTGAAGACCGGCTGCCCGGTCATCGGCATCAACGACTCCGGCGGCGCCCGCATCCAGGAGGGCGTGGCCTCCCTCGGCGCGTACGGCGAGATCTTCCGCCGCAACACGCACGCGTCCGGCGTCATCCCGCAGATCAGCCTGGTCGTCGGCCCCTGTGCGGGCGGCGCGGTCTACTCCCCCGCGATCACCGACTTCACGATCATGGTCGACCGGACCAGCCACATGTTCATCACCGGCCCGGACGTCATCAAGACGGTCACCGGTGAGGACGTCGGCTTCGAGGAGCTGGGCGGCGCCCGCACCCACAACTCCACCTCGGGCGTGGCCCACCACATGGCCGGCGACGAGAAGGACGCGATCGAGTACGTCAAGCAGCTCCTGTCCTACCTCCCCTCCAACAACCTCTCGGAGCCCCCCTCGTTCCCCGAGGAGGCGGACCTGACGGTCACCGACGAGGACCGCGCACTCGACACGATCGTCCCGGACTCGGCGAACCAGCCGTACGACATGCACACGGTCATCGAGCACGTCCTCGACGACGCCGAGTTCTTCGAGACGCAGCCGCTGTTCGCGCCGAACATCCTCACCGGCTACGGCCGGGTGGAGGGCCGCCCCGTCGGCATCGTCGCCAACCAGCCGATGCAGTTCGCGGGCTGTCTGGACATCACCGCGTCCGAGAAGGCGGCCCGTTTCGTGCGGACCTGCGACGCCTTCAACATCCCGGTGCTGACCTTCGTCGACGTCCCCGGCTTCCTGCCCGGCGTCGACCAGGAGCACGACGGCATCATCCGCCGCGGCGCCAAGCTGATCTACGCCTACGCCGAGGCGACGGTCCCCCTCATCACGGTCATCACCCGCAAGGCGTTCGGCGGCGCGTACGACGTCATGGGCTCCAAGCACCTGGGCGCCGACCTCAACCTCGCGTGGCCGACCGCCCAGATCGCGGTGATGGGCGCCCAGGGCGCCGTCAACATCCTGCACCGCCGGACCATCGCCGAGTCGGACGACGCCGAGGCGACCCGCGCCCGGTTGATGCAGGAGTACGAGGACGCCCTCCTCAACCCCTACGTCGCGGCCGAGCGCGGCTACGTCGACGCGGTGATCATGCCGTCCGACACCCGCCGCCACCTCGTCCGCGGCCTGCGCCAGCTGCGCACCAAGCGCGAGAGCCTGCCCCCGAAGAAGCACGGCAACATCCCCCTGTAAGGAGCCGCTGTGATCAAGGTCGTACGGGGCAACCCGACCCCGGAGGAGCTGGCCGCCGCACTGGCGGTGGTCCGGGCGCGCGCCGCGGCGGCGGCCGCCCTGCCGTCCGGCGCGCCCACGGTCCGTGACGCCTGGTCCGACCCGTCCCGCATCGCCGCCCGCCGGGTGCCCCAGCCGGGCCCGGCGACGTGGTCACGGACGTACTGGCCGGGCGCCTGAGGAGACGGGCCGTACGCACACGCGTACGGCCCGCTGCCGTGCCCCGGCATCGCCCCGCCCCACCCCCGCCAAGTTGAGTACGCGTACTCAGGCGCCCTCGGCCGGCTCCGCCGCACGCTGGAGGAATGCTGTGGTCCGACCCCGAGAACAAGCCGCCCAAGGAACTGCGTGACACGCAGGAGATGCTGCGGCGGCTGGGTGTTCTCATGGCGCTGGCCATGGTGCTCGCGATGCTGGTGATCGGTGTGAGGTGACCCGCCGCCTTCCACGGCGGGAGGCACCCGGCGCCTCTGCGCCGGACGGGACGCCTCCGACGCGGGACAGCGCGCCACCCGCGGACAGCGCGTCACCGGCGCGGGATGAGGCATCCGGGCGACATCGATACGCTGACGGCATGACAGATCAGCCGCGTCGCCGCCTCGTGCTCGCCTCCCAGTCCCCCGCCCGGCTCGGACTGCTCCGCCAGGCGGGACTGGCTCCCGAGGTGATCGTCAGCGGGGTCGACGAGGACGCCGTCTCCGCCCCCACCCCCGCCGAACTGGCGCTCGCCCTGGCCGAGGCCAAGGCCTCCGTCGTCGCCGCGAAACCCGAGGTGAAGGGCGCGCTGGTGATCGGCTGCGACTCGGTCCTCGAGCTGGACGGCCAGGCCCTCGGCAAGCCCGCGGACGCCGAGGAGGCCACGGCGCGCTGGAAGGCCATGCGCGGCCGCACGGGCACCCTCCAGACGGGCCACTGCGTCTACGAGACGACCGGCGGGCGCTACGCCTCCGCCACCGCCTCCACGGTCGTCCGTTTCGGTGAACCGTCCGACGAGGAGATCGCCGCCTACGTGGCCTCGGGCGAACCGCTGCACGTGGCCGGGGCGTTCACCCTGGACGGCCGCTCGGCCCCGTTCATCGACGGCATCGACGGCGACCACGGCAACGTGATCGGCATCAGCCTGCCGCTGGTACGGCGCCTGCTGGCCGAACTGGGCGTCGGCATCACGGAGCTGTGGGCGCCGCCGGAGGACTGACCGGAGCCCCGGGTCCGCCTGGCCCGGCCCCCTCCGCACCGCCGGGGCCGCCCTTCTCCGGGGCGGCGTCCGCGGACGCGCCGGGCCGTCCGTCGTACGTCATCAGGAGCAGCACGATGAGCGTGAGGACGACGACCATGATGAGGAACGCGGGCCAGCCGACCAGACCCCAGGCGAAGGCGCCGAGCAGCGCGTGCACGACCGCGGCGCTGATCAGCAGCACCCGGCCGAAGCCGGCCGGGGCGCGGTCGCGCAGCGCGACCAGCAGGGCCACCAGGCCGCACGCGGCGAAGTAGAGCCCGAAGACCACTCCGCCGGCCTTCGAGGACACCGCCATCATGTCCGGGTCGAGACCGGCCAGCGACATGTCCTGCCGGTCGACGACGACGCCCAGGAACCAGTTCACCGCCCCGATGCCCAGCGCCTCGGCGAACAGCACGAGCGCGACGATCCACGCCACCGGTCTGCGGACCACCGGCCCCCACCCACTTTCGAGCACGACTGTGGTTACCCCGAGTATGTTCGGGACGACGCGAAGGCTACTAACGGGTAAACGTCCGTACAAGGGTCCGACGAAGGGCAAAGAATCATTGGGCCATTCGTAGGGACTCCACAAAGAATCGAAGTGGGCCGCAGCACGCTCTCACAGAGACCTTGACCACACAGGAGGGCTAGGGTTTCCGGGAGGAGTCCTGCGTACCGAGGTGCGACAAGGGATTTCGCCGGTCGAGCAAGCCTCGCATCACGCTCCGTGTGGGCAAGCTCACCACTGGGGACGGGTCGAAGTGCCGTGTCGGCAGTCCCTAAACTCGGCTTGTTTCAAGGAGGGAGCCTCAATCGTGCGCAAGGTGCTCATCGCCAACCGTGGCGAAATCGCTGTCCGCGTTGCCCGGGCCTGCCGGGATGCCGGAATCGCGAGCGTTGCCGTCTACGCCGACCCGGACCGGGACGCTCTGCATGTCCGCGCCGCGGATGAGGCGTTCGCCCTGGGCGGTGACACTCCGGCCACCAGTTATCTGGACATCGACAAGGTGCTGAAGGCCGCGCGGGAGTCGGGGGCCGACGCGATCCACCCCGGCTACGGCTTCCTCTCGGAGAACGCCGAATTCGCCCAGGCCGTACTGGACGCGGGCCTCATCTGGATCGGCCCGCCCCCGCAGGCCATCCGCGACCTGGGTGACAAGGTCGCGGCCCGGCACATCGCGCAGCGCGCCGGCGCCCCCCTGGTCGCCGGTACGCCCGACCCGGTGTCCGGCGCCGACGAGGTCGTCGCTTTCGCCGAGGAGAACGGCCTGCCGATCGCCATCAAGGCCGCCTTCGGCGGTGGCGGGCGCGGCCTGAAGGTCGCCCGCACCCTCGAGGAGGTCCCCGAGCTGTACGACTCGGCCGTCCGCGAGGCGGTCGCCGCCTTCGGCCGCGGCGAGTGCTTCGTCGAGCGGTACCTGGACAAGCCCCGGCACGTGGAGACCCAGTGCCTGGCCGACCAGCACGGCAACGTGGTCGTCGTCTCCACCCGTGACTGCTCGCTGCAGCGCCGGCACCAGAAGCTGGTGGAGGAGGCCCCGGCGCCGTTCCTCTCGGACCAGCAGGTCGCGGAGCTGTACCGCGCGTCCAAGGCCATCCTCAAGGAGGCCGGTTACGTCGGTGCGGGCACCGTGGAGTTCCTCGTCGGCAACGACGGCACGATCTCCTTCCTGGAGGTCAACACCCGCCTCCAGGTGGAGCACCCGGTCACCGAGGAGGTCGCCGGCATCGACCTGGTGCGGGAGATGTTCCGCATCGCCGACGGCGAGGAGCTCGGCTACGGCGACCCGCAGCTGCGCGGCCACTCCTTCGAGTTCCGCATCAACGGCGAGGACCCGGGCCGCAACTTCCTGCCCGCCCCCGGCACCGTCACCACCTTCGACGCGCCGTCCGGCCCGGGCGTGCGTCTGGACGCGGGCGTGGAGTCCGGCTCGGTCATCGGCCCGGCCTGGGACTCCCTGCTGGCCAAGCTGATCGTCACCGGCCGCACCCGCAAGGAGGCCCTGGAGCGCGCCGCCCGTGCGCTGGAGGAGTTCAAGGTCGAGGGCATGGCCACAGCCATCCCGTTCCACCGTGCGGTGGTGAAGGACCCGGCGTTCGCCCCCGAACTGACCGGCTCCGCCGACCCGTTCACGGTGCACACGCGCTGGATCGAGACGGAGTTCGTCAACGAGATCAAGCCGTTCGCCGCGGCGGTTGACGCCGAGGCCGACGAGGAGGCGGACCGCGAGACGGTCGTCGTCGAGGTCGGCGGCAAGCGCCTGGAGGTCTCCCTGCCCGCCTCGCTCGGCATGAGCCTGGCCCGTACCGGCCTCGCCGCCGGCGCCAAGCCCAAGCGCCGCGCCGCCCGCAAGTCCGGCCCGGCGGCCTCCGGTGACACCCTCGCCTCCCCGATGCAGGGCACGATCGTCAAGGTCGCGGTCGAGGAGGGCCAGGAGGTCAAGGAGGGCGACCTGGTCGTCGTCCTGGAGGCGATGAAGATGGAGCAGCCCATCAACGCCCACCGCTCCGGCACCGTCAAGGGCCTGAGCGCGGAGGTCGGCGCCTCCGTCACCTCCGGTGCGGCGATCTGCGAGATCAAGGACTGACACCGGCTGACGCGGCAGCGCCCGGCGTCCTCCCACGGAGGACGCCGGGCGCCGTCACGTCCGGGCCGTCCCGGTCAGCGCCGGCGCAGGTCCGCCACCCGGGCCGCCCGCTCGGCGCCCTGCCCCTGGTCCGCCGCGGCGCCCAGGGCCACGGCGGTACGCAGTCCGGGTGCCTGGCGGCGCGGGCCGGGCAGGGGGACGTCACGGCGCTGGCGGCCCGACGGCGGGCCGTCACCCCCCGCGCCGGCGGAACCCCCCGGCGCCCCCGCGACGGCGATCTGCACGCCCTGGTCCGCGAGCGCCTGCAGTTCGGTCGCCGCCCGGTCGTCGTGCGCGGGCGGTTCGTCCGTCACCAGACGGGTGATCAGGTCGGTCGGCACGGTCTGGAACATGGTGTCCGTGCCGAGCTTGGTGTGGTCGGCGAGGACCACCACCTCGGCCGCCGCCTGCACCAGCGCCCGGTCGACGGACGCCGACAGCATGTTGGACGTGGACAGCCCGCGCTCGGCGGTCAGACCGCTGCCCGAGAGGAAGGCGCGGGAGACCCGCAGCCCCTGGAGGGACTGCTCGGCACCGCTGCCGACGAGGGCGTAGTTCGAGCCGCGGAGCGTGCCGCCGGTCATCACGACCTCGACCCGGTTGGCGTGGGCCAGCGCCTGGGCGACCAGCAGGGAGTTGGTGACGACCGTCAGCCCGGGCACCCGGGCCAGCCGGCGGGCCAGCTCCTGCGTGGTGGTTCCCGCGCCGACCACGATGGCCTCGCCCTCCTCCACGAAGTTCGCGGCGAGGTCGGCGATGGCGGTCTTCTCGGCGGTCGCGAGATGTGACTTCTGCGGGAAGCCGGACTCTCGCGTGAAACCGCCCGGCAGCACCGCACCGCCGTGCCGGCGGTCGAGGAGTCCTTCTGCCTCCAGCGCGCGCACGTCCCGCCGTACGGTCACTTCGGAGGTCTGGACGACGCGGGCGAGCTCACGGAGCGACACGGCCCCGTTCGCTCGCACCATTTCGAGGATCAATTGGCGACGTTCTGCAGCGAACACGAAACTGACAGTAACGTCGACGACCGTCTGCTTTCAGCAGTTTGCGCTGAATAGCAGAAGTTGTTCGCACGGCCCCACAGCAAGTGGTATAGGGCCGTGTCAGCCTTCCCCGGCCGCCTTCCGGGTGTGCAACTGCCGTGCCACCTCGGCGATCGAGCCCGACAGCGAGGGGTACACGGTGAAGGCGTTCGCGATCTGTTCGACGGTCATGTTGTTGTCGACCGCGATCGAGATGGGGTGGATGAGTTCCGAGGCGCGCGGCGCGACGACGACACCGCCGACCACGATGCCGGTGCCGGGGCGGCAGAAGATCTTGACGAAGCCGTCGCGGATGCCCTGCATCTTGGCGCGCGGGTTGCGCAGCAGCGGCAGCTTCACCACGCGCGCGTCGATCTTCCCGCCGTCCACGTCGGCCTGCGAGTAGCCGACGGTGGCGATCTCGGGGTCGGTGAAGACGTTGGACGAGACGGTCTTCAGGTTCAGCGGCGCGACCGCGTCCCCCAGGAAGTGGTACATCGCGATACGGCCCTGCATCGCCGCCACCGAGGCCAGGGCGAACACGCCCGTGACGTCACCGGCCGCGTAGACACCCGGAGCGGTGGTCCGCGACACCTTGTCGGTCCAGATGTGACCCGAGTCGCGCAGCCGCACCCCGGCCTCCTCCAGGCCCATGCCCTCGGAATTCGGGATGGCGCCCACGGCCATCAGGCAGTGCGAGCCGGTGATGACCCGGCCGTCCGCCAGCGTCACCTCGACCCGGTCCCCCACCCGCTTGGCGGACTGGGCACGCGACCGCGCCATCACGTTCATGCCGCGCCGCCGGAAGACGTCCTCCAGCACGGCCGCCGCGTCCGGGTCCTCACCGGGCAGCACACGGTCGCGCGAGGACACCAGCGTCACGCGGGAGCCGAGGGCCTGGTAGGCGCCGGCGAACTCGGCACCGGTGACACCGGAACCGACCACGATGAGCTCCTCGGGAAGCTCGTCGAGGTCGTACACCTGAGTCCAGTTCAGGATCCGCTCCCCGTCGGGCTGCGCGTCCGGCAGCTCACGGGGATGGCCGCCGGTCGCGATCAGCACCGCGTCCGCCGTGAGCGTCTCCTCACTGCCGTCGGCGGCGGTCACGACGACCTTGCGTGACCCGTCGAGCGCCTGCATCCCGTCCAGCCGCCCCCGCCCGCGCATGACACGGGCGCCGGCGCGCGTCACGGAGGCGGTGATGTCGTGCGACTGCGCCAGGGCGAGCCGCTTCACACGCCGGTTGACCTTGCCCAGGTCGACACCGACCACCCGGGCGGCCTGCTCCAGCGGCGGGGTGTCGTCGGCGACGATGATCCCCAGCTCCTCGTAGGAGGAGTCGAAGGTGGTCATCACCTCGGCCGTGGCGATCAGGGTCTTGGACGGCACGCAGTCGGTCAGCACCGACGCACCGCCCAGGCCGTCGCAGTCGACGACGGTCACCTCCGCGCCGAGCTGCGCGGCGACCAGCGCCGCTTCGTATCCGCCGGGTCCGCCACCGATGATCACGATCCGAGTCACGTACTCCATTGTCCCGCACACTTCACCGTGCGACCGCCCGGGGGTGCTCCCCCTCGGTCACATCGCCCCCGCCACCCCCTGCCGTACCCTTCCCCCATGTCGCTCTACGCCGCTTATGCCGGCAACCTCGACGCACGGCTGATGTCCCGCCGCGCCCCGCACTCCCCGTTGCGGGCCACCGGCTGGCTCAACGGCTGGCGGCTGACGTTCGGCGGCGAGCACATGGGCTGGGAAGGCGCACTGGCCACCCTCGTCGAGGACCCGCTCTCCCAGGTCTTCGTCTCCCTCTACGACATCGCGCCCATGGACGAGGAGTCCCTGGACCGCTGGGAGGGAACCGGCCTGGACATCTACCGCCGCACCAGGGTCCGCGCGCACACCCTCGACGGCGAGGAGCAGGCCTGGACCTACGTCCTCAACTCCTACGAGGGCGGACTGCCCTCGGCGCGCTACCTGGGCGAGATCGCCGACGCGGCGGAGTCCGCGGGGGCACCCCACGACTACGTGATGGAACTGCGCAAGCGACCCTGCTGACGGAAACGACAAGACAACGATCGCCATCCCGTCACCTCCCGCATCTACGCGCGTAGGCGAATACCGGCTACCCTCATCGACGTGAACGCTTCTCTTCTTCCGGACGACATCCAGGGCGACCCGTACGCCGCAGCCGACGCCGCCGCAGCCCGTCTGCGCGAACTCACAGGCGCCGAGACCCACGACGTCGCCCTCGTGATGGGCTCCGGGTGGGCCCCGGCCGTGGACGCGCTCGGAACGCCCGAGGCCGAGCACCCGGTCACCGAGCTGCCCGGCTTCCCGCCGCCGGTGGTCGAGGGCCACGGAGGCAAGATCCGCTCGTACCGCATAGGCGCGAAGCGCGCCCTGGTCTTCCTGGGCCGCACGCACTACTACGAGGGCCGCGGGGTGGCCGCCGTCGCCCACGGCGTCCGCACGGCGGTCGCGGCGGGCGCGAAGACGATCGTGCTGACCAACGGCTGCGGGGGCCTGCGCGAGGGGATGCGCCCCGGCCAGCCGGTCCTGATCAGCGACCACATCAACCTGACGGCGACCTCTCCGATCGTCGGCGCCAACTTCGTCGACCTCACCGACCTGTACTCCCCGCGTCTGCGCGCCCTGTGCAAGGAGATCGACCCCTCCCTCGAGGAGGGCGTCTACGCCCAGTTCCCCGGCCCGCACTACGAGACGCCGGCGGAGATCCGTATGGCGCGCGTCATCGGGGCGGACCTGGTGGGCATGTCCACGGTCCTGGAGGCCATCGCCGCGCGCGAAGCCGGCGCCGAGGTCCTCGGCATCTCCCTGGTGACCAACCTGGCCGCCGGCATGACCGGCGAGCCGCTGAACCACGAGGAGGTCCTCCAGGCGGGCCGCGACAGCGCGACCCGCATGGGCGCCCTGCTGACCCAGGTCCTGGGCCGCCTGTAAGGCCACGCACACTGCGGTCCCGGCCCGTCTCTCTTCACAGCCCGATGCGCAAGTCATCCCCGGACGCCCCCGTCGCGCACACCCGGTGCGGGGGCGAGCCGGGGGATGTTCGCGCGGCCCGGCGCTCACGGGGTGCCACCGCGCCCCCCGTGCCCGCGATGGGCGACGGCCGCGCCGCCTGCGGCGGAGGGTGATGGCTGCCACGGTGCGGGTGTGGTCGCCGACGGCGGGAGGGGGCGGGGTGGGGGCGGTCGCCCGCAGCGGCCGGCGCGTCCGCACCCCGCACTTCTCCAGACGACCCAGTCGCGCCGGACCGAGGACGACCGCCCCCACCCCGGCCCCGCACCCCCCACGCACCCCAGGCGCCACAGCCACCCCCACCGGACAGGAACCCTGCGCCGCAGGCATCCACCCCCAGCCCACACGACGACCGAGAGAGGCCGACCGAACCGTGGAAGACGACGCGCTCATCGCACAGGCCCAGGCATGGCTCGCCGAGGACCCCGACCCGGACACCCGCGAGGAACTCGCCCGCCTCATCGACGCCCACGACCTCCCCGAACTCACCGCCCGCTTCAGCGGCACCCTCCAGTTCGGCACCGCCGGCCTCCGCGGCGAACTCGGCGCCGGCCCCCTGCGCATGAACCGCTCCGTGGTCATCCGCGCCGCCGCCGGCCTCGCCGCGTACCTCAAGAAGCAGGGAACCCCCCACAGGGTCGACACGGCCGGCCTCGTCGTCATCGGCTACGACGCCCGCCACAAGTCCGCCGCCTTCGCCGAGGACACCGCGGCCGTGATGACCGGCGCCGGCCTCCGCGCCGCCGTCCTCCCCCGCCCCCTCCCCACCCCCGTCCTCGCCTTCGCCATCCGGCACCTCGGCGCGGTCGCCGGCGTGGAGGTCACCGCAAGCCACAACCCGCCCCGCGACAACGGCTACAAGGTGTACCTGGGCGACGGCTCCCAGATCGTCCCCCCGGCCGACGCGGAGATCGCCGCCGAGATCGAGGCGATCACCTCCCTCACCACCGTCCCCCGCCCCGCCACCGGCTGGGAGACCCTCGACGACACCGTCCTGGACGCCTACCTCGCCCGCACGGACGCGGTCCTCTCCCCGGCCTCCCCCCGCACGGCCCGCACCGTCTACACCGCGATGCACGGCGTGGGCAAGGACGTCCTCCTCGCCGCGTTCGCCCGCGCGGGCTTCCCCACTCCCGACCTGGTCACCGAGCAGGCCGACCCCGACCCGGATTTCCCGACCGTCGCGTTCCCCAACCCGGAGGAGCCCGGCGCGATGGACCTCGCCTTCGCGAAGGCCCGCGAGACGGACCCGGACCTGGTCATCGCCAACGACCCGGACGCCGACCGCTGCGCCGCCGCGGTGAAGGACGGCGGCGACTGGCGCATGCTCCGCGGCGACGAGGTCGGCGCGCTCCTCGCCGCCCACCTGGTCCGCCGCGGGGCGACCGGCACGTTCGCGGAGTCGATCGTCTCGTCGTCCCTCCTCGGCCGCATCGCCGAGAAGGCGGGCCTCCGCTACGAGGAGACCCTGACCGGCTTCAAGTGGATCGCCCGTGTCGACGGCCTGCGCTACGGCTACGAGGAGGCCCTCGGCTACTGCGTGGATCCGGACGGCGTACGCGACAAGGACGGCATCACGGCGGCCCTCCTCCTCACGGAACTGGCGTCCGAACTCAAGTCGGACAACCGCACGCTCCTCGACCTCCTCGACGACCTCGCCGTGGAGCACGGCCTGCACGCCACGGACCAGCTCAGCGTCCGCGTGCAGGACCTGGGCCTGATCGCCGCCGCGATGCGCCGCCTGCGCGAGCACCCCCCCGCCGAGCTGGCGGGCCTGCGCATCACCAAGGCCGAGGACCTCAACGAGGGCACGGCGGCGCTCCCGCCCACGGACGGCCTCCGCTACACCCTGGACGGCGCGCGGGTCGTCGTCCGCCCCAGCGGCACGGAGCCGAAGCTGAAGTGCTACCTGGAGGTGGTGATCCCGGTCGCCACGAAGCAGGCCCTCCCGGAGGCCCGCACGAAGGCAACGTCCCTCCTGACCACGATCAAGCGGGACCTGTCCGCGGCGGCAGGCATCTGAAAGAAGGGGGCGGGCCACAGGCCCGCCCCCTTCCGGACGCCCTCAGACGTCACGTCACGCCACCTCAGCCCAGCGCCGCCAGCACGGCCAGCAGCACGGCCCCCGCCACGGCGGGCGCCATGATCTCGTAGGCCCACCGCACGGTGACCTCCCCCTGCGCGCTCTCCTCGCCCTGCCTCCGCTCGTGCAGCTCACGCAGCTCGGCCATGGCCTGGTCGGTCTCGGACCGCCGGGGCCCGTCGGCCACGGCACCCGCGCCGACCCCGCCGAAGCCACCCAGGCCGCCGGCGCCACCCAGGTCACCGGTGGCACCCGATCCGCCCCGGCGCCCGCGCCGCCCCGTGTCACCGCGCATGGCCTTCGCCGCCGCCCGCGCCTCCTGACGGTTCGCCTTGCTGCGGGCCCGCAGCGAGACGGGCAGCGCCCACAGCTGGTACTTCGCGCCCGAGTCGTCGACGACCTCGTTGGAGTACCCGGACCGCAGCGAGACGACCCGCCCCCACGGCAGCACGATCACGCGCAGCGGGTTGCGGACGCGCAGCCGGTCGTCGTTCACGTAGACGGCGGGACGCAGGGTGTAGGCGACGACCACGGGGACGAGGAACAGCATCGCGGCGAGGGCGAGCCACGGGGTGCGCCCCCCGCCGACGACCAGCCCGTCGATGCCGAGCCAGCCGATGAGGGCGAGCACGAGCACACCGCCGGCGATGCCCGCGGGCGAGCGGTAGATGCGGTCCTTGTACGGGGTCGTCGCGGGCCCGGACGGCTTCGTGGGCTCCGGCTCGCGCGACTGGTCGTCGGGGGTCGTCATGCCCCCGATTCTGCACGACCCGCCCCGAAACCCTGACCCCACGCCCTTCCCCACCCCCGCACCCTCGCCCCCACCACACGCCCCGCCCCGCCCGAACCGGCCTCCCGCGCTCCCCCCCCAACCCCCGCGGCCCCGGATCCCGCTCCGGGGCTGTACAGCCGCTACGCGCGTAGATATGCTCGTCTGGTGACCATGCCCACCACTGCACCCCACGCTCTGAGCGACGTCACCGCGTCCGACAGCACGCTGCGCCGGTTCCTCCACGGGCTGCCCGGCGTCGACGCGGTCGGCCTGGAGGCGCGTGCCGCCTCCCTCGGCACCCGCTCGATCAAGACGACCGCGAAGGCGTACGCCATCGACCTCGCCATCTCGATGGTCGACCTGACGACGCTGGAAGGCGCGGACACCCCGGGCAAGGTCCGGGCGCTCGGCGCGAAGGCGGTCCGCCCCGACCCGACCGACCGCACCACGCCCGCCACGGCCGCGGTCTGCGTCTACCCCGACATGGTGGCCACGGCGAAGAAGGCCGTCGCCGGCTCCACCGTCAAGGTCGCCTCGGTCGCCACCGCCTTCCCGGCCGGCCGTGCCCCGATCGCCGTCAAGCTGGCGGATGTCCGCGAGGCCGTCGCCGCCGGCGCGGACGAGATCGACATGGTCATCGACCGCGGCGCGTTCCTCGCCGGCGATTACCTGAAGGTGCACGACGAGATCACCGCCGTGAAGGAGACCTGCGGGACGAGCGCCCGCCTGAAGGTCATCTTCGAGACCGGCGAGCTGTCGACGTACGACAACATCCGCCGCGCGAGCTGGCTCGGCATGCTGGCCGGGGCGGACTTCATCAAGACCTCGACCGGCAAGGTCGCGGTCAACGCGACCCCCGCGAACACCCTCCTGATGCTGGAGGCGGTCCGTGACTTCCGCGCCCAGACCGGCGTCCAGGTCGGTGTGAAGCCGGCCGGCGGCATCCGTACCAGCAAGGACGCGATCAAGTTCCTGGTCCTGGTCAACGAGACCGCGGGCGAGGACTGGCTGGACAACCACTGGTTCCGCTTCGGCGCCTCCTCGCTGCTGAACGACCTGCTGCTGCAGCGGCAGAAGCTGGCCACCGGCCGCTACTCCGGCCCCGACTACGTGACGGTGGACTGATCACCATGGCACCTGTTTTCGACTACGCCCCGGCGCCCGAGTCCCGCTCGGTCGTCGACATCGCCCCGTCCTACGGCCTGTTCATCGACGGCGAGTTCACCGAGGCGGCCGACGGCAAGGTCTTCAAGACCGTCTCCCCCTCCTCCGAGGAGGTGCTCTCCGAGGTCGCCGAGGCCGGTGAGGCCGACGTCGACCGCGCGGTGCGGGCGGCCCGCAAGGCGTTCGAGACGTGGTCCGCGCTGCCCGGCTCGGAGCGCGCGAAGTACCTCTTCCGCATCGCCCGCATCATCCAGGAGCGCAGCCGCGAGCTGGCCGTCCTGGAGACCCTGGACAACGGCAAGCCGATCAAGGAGACCCGCGACGCGGACCTCCCCCTGGTCGCCGCGCACTTCTTCTACTACGCGGGCTGGGCCGACAAGCTGGAGCACGCCGGCTACGGCGCGAACCCGAAGCCGCTGGGCGTCGCGGGCCAGGTCATCCCCTGGAACTTCCCGCTCCTGATGCTGGCCTGGAAGATCGCACCGGCCCTCGCGACCGGCAACACGGTCGTCCTGAAGCCCGCCGAGACCACGCCCCTCTCCGCCCTCTTCTTCGCGGACATCTGCCGCCAGGCGGGCCTGCCCAGGGGCGTCGTCAACATCATCACCGGTGACGGCCGCGCCGGAGCCGCGCTGACGGCCCACCCCGACGTGAACAAGGTCGCGTTCACCGGCTCGACCGCCGTCGGCAAGGAGATCGCGCGCACGGTCGCGGGCACCCGCAAGAAGCTCACGCTCGAACTGGGCGGCAAGGGCGCCAACATCGTCTTCGACGACGCCCCGATCGACCAGGCCGTCGAGGGCATCGTCAACGGCATCTTCTTCAACCAGGGCCAGGTCTGCTGCGCGGGCTCGCGCCTGCTGGTCCAGGAGTCGATCCACGACGAGCTGCTGGACTCCCTCAAGCGCCGGCTGTCCACGCTGCGCCTCGGCGACCCGCTGGACAAGAACACCGACATCGGCGCGATCAACTCCGCGGAGCAGCTGGCCCGGATCACCGCGCTGGCCGAGCAGGGCGAGGCGGAGGGCGCCGAGCGCTGGTCCCCGGCCTGCGAACTCCCGGAGAACGGCTTCTGGTTCGCCCCGACGCTGTTCACCGGCGTCACCCAGGCGCACACCATCGCCCGGGACGAGATCTTCGGCCCGGTGCTGTCGGTGCTGACCTTCCGTACGCCCGACGAGGCGGTCGCCAAGGCCAACAACACCCCGTACGGCCTGTCGGCGGGCATCTGGACCGAGAAGGGCTCACGGATCCTGGCGGTGGCGAACAAGCTCCGCGCGGGCGTGATCTGGTCCAACACGTTCAACAAGTTCGACCCGACCTCGCCGTTCGGCGGTTACAAGGAGTCGGGCTTCGGCCGCGAGGGCGGCCGCCACGGCCTGGAGGCGTACCTCGATGTCTGACAAGCCCGAGAAGACCGAGAAGATCGACAAGTCCGGGAAGACCGGGCGCCTCTCCGTCTTCAAGACCTACAAGCTGTACGTCGGCGGGAAGTTCCCGCGTTCCGAGAGCGGCCGGGTGTACGAGGTGACTGACGCCAAGGGCAAGTGGCTGGCCAACGCACCGCGGTCGTCCCGCAAGGACGCCCGTGACGCGGTGGTCGCGGCCCGCAAGGCGTTCGGTGCCTGGTCCGGCGCGACGGCGTACAACCGGGGTCAGATCCTCTACCGGATCGCGGAGATGCTGGAGGGCCGCCGCGACCAGTACGTCGCGGAGGTCGCCGACGCCGAAGGGCTGTCGAAGTCCAGGGCGGCGGCGCAGGTGGAGGCGGCGATCGACCGCTGGGTCTGGTACGCCGGCTGGACCGACAAGATCGCCCAGGTGGTCGGCGGCGGCAACCCGGTCGCGGGCCCGTTCTTCAACCTCTCCTCCCCGGAGCCGACCGGCGTGGTCGCCGTCCTGGCCCCGCAGGAGTCGTCGTTCCTGGGCCTGGTCTCGGTCGTGGCACCCGTCATCGCCACCGGCAACACGGCGGTGGTGATCGCGAGCGAGAGGTCCCCGCTCCCGGCGCTCTCCCTCGGTGAGGTGCTGGCCACGTCCGATCTGCCGGGCGGTGTGGTCAACATCCTGTCCGGCCGTACGGCGGAGATCGCCGCGCCGCTCGCCGCGCACCAGGACGTCAACGCGATCGACCTCGCGGGCGCCGACGAGGTGCTGGCGAAGGAGCTGGAGATCGCGGCGGCGGACAACCTGAAGCGCGTCCTTCGTTCACAGCCTGTGGACGACTGGTCGGCGACGCCCGGCACGGACCGCATGACGGCCTTCCTGGAGACCAAGACGGTCTGGCACCCGACGGGCTCCCTGGGCGCGTCCGGCAGCGCCTACTGAGCCGCACGCCCCCACGACCGGAGCGCCGTGCCCCTCCTCCGTCCGGGAGGGGCACGGCGCTCCGCCGTGTCGTCCACGCTCCCCGTCAGCGCCTCAACGCGTCCGTCACCGAGCCCACCCCCGGGACGCCGTCCACCGACTCCGCCTGGGCGACCGGGCCGGTCAGCTCGCGCGAGTCCAGTCCGCGGAAGTCGGCGACCTGTGTGGCGACCCCGTTGTCCAGCGGGTCCACGCCCGTGCCCGCGAGCGGGTTGGGCTTGAGGTCCGCGACCGTCCCCACGACCTGCCCGGGATCGTCGGGCAGCACGTTCGCCTCCGCGGCGGACGCGGCCGCCGCCCCGACGCCGAGCGCCACCCCCGCCGTCGCGAGAACGGCCATGCCGCGCCGGACGGCGGGAGTCCTCGGTGCCTTGTGTCGGGCCATCGCTGTGCCACCTCTTGGCTTCGCAGGGTCAACAGTCCGACGCGCAGCGTAGTTGAGATGTGAGCCGCGCTTCAAAGTCGCCCCCACGGGTCGTACGCCACCCGAACGATGCGTCACACTGGTGTCCCGTGAGTTCCCAGTCGCCCATATCCGCGCGAGTCGTGCTGCTCTGCGGCCCCTCCGGCTCCGGCAAGTCCCTCGTCTCGGCCCGCTCCGGCCTTCCGGTGCTGCGCCTGGACGACTTCTACAAGGAGGGCGACGACCCGACGCTGCCGCTGGTGGCGGGCACCTCCGACATCGACTGGGACGACCCCGCCTCCTGGGACGCGGACACCGCCGTCGCCGCGATCGAACGGCTGTGCAGGACCCGGAGCACCCAGGTGCCGGTCTACGACATCTCCCTGAGCGCCCGTACGGGCGAGACGACCGTCGACATCGGCGGGACACCCCTGTTCATCGCCGAGGGCATCTTCGCCGCGGAGATCGTCGACCGCTGCCGTGAGCGGGGGCTGCTGGCCGACGCGCTGTGCCTGAGCCGGGGTCCGGTGCGCACGTTCCGCCGGCGCTTCGTGCGGGACCTGAAGGAGGGGCGCAAGTCGGTGCCGTTCCTGCTGCGGCGCGGCTGGCGGCTGATGCGGCTGGAGCGGTCGATCGTCGCCCGCCAGACGGCGCTGGGCGCGTACGCCTGCGACCGGGAGGAGGCGCTGACCCGCCTGGCCACCGCGGCGGTCGCGGGCCGCCCGACGACCCCCTCTCCGCAGCAGCTCTAGAACGAGCCGATCAGTCCGTCGAGCACGAACAGCTCGGCGAGGTAGAAGGCGACGGCGAACACGGGGGCGAGGACGGCACACCACCAGAAGCGGCGCTCCCCGGCGCGCGCCAGGTGGACGGTCAGAAGCGCCGTGAGGAGCGCGCCGACGGCCAGGAAGACGACCGCCTCCCCCCAGTAGTGCAGCGTCAGCCCCATCCAGAGGCCCTCCCCCAGCACCACCATCGCGACGGCCGCTCCCGCCGTCGCCCGTACCGCCCCCTGCCCGTACCGCACGGTCCAGCCGCCCCATCCGAGCAGCGGGCCTCCCACCAGTCCGGCCACCGACCAGACGGCGGCGGTACCGAGCCCTCCGGAACCGAAGGTGTCCCCCAGGGCGGACGCCGTGTAGTAGCCGGCGCAGGTGGCGAGCATCATCAGGCCCCCGCTCCAGGCGGCGAGCCCACGGGTCCGGATCAGCGCGCCTGCCGCGGCGGTCCAGATGATCCAGGTGGACACGGAGTTGGTGGCCCGCTCCAGCAGGGGTGTCGTCCCGTGGAGGGTGTACGTCGCCCAGCCGAGCAGCAGTCCGAAGGCCGTCACGGCGGCGAGGACGGTGCCGGGGGTGTCGCTGCGCGGCGCGGTCACGGTGGCCATGCACCGAACTATACACATCGCGTATACACGGGGTGTGTAGTGTCGTGGGAACCCACCTCGTGGGAACCCGCCTCCGTGACCGGGCACACGAAAAAGCGGGACCGCGTGACGGGCCCCCCGGCCCCGCGCAGTCCCGCTGTTTCCGCACCCCGTGGTGCTCCCCCTCCTGTCCCCCGGATCCCCGATCCCCCGTTTCCCGCGGTGACGCCCCCGGCGCCCCGCGGTTCCCCCGTGTCCTACTCCCGGCCCCCCGGCCCGGAGTCCCCCGGTCCCCGGTTCCCCGTTTGTTCCCCCGGACCTCAGGCGACGAGCTCGCCGAAGGCGTTCTCCTCGTCACGGCCGAAGCTGAGGACCTCGTCCTCGCGCAGCCGGCGGAGCGACCGCCAGATGCTCGACTTCACCGTGCCGACACTGATGTTGAGGATGTCCGCGATCTCCGGGTCCGTGCGGCCCTCGTAGTAGCGCAGGACCAGCATGGTGCGCTGGAGCTCGGGCAGCCGGGCCAGCGCCTGCCACAGCACGGCGCGCAGCTCGGTGCCACGCATCGCGTCCGTGTCACCGGCCGTCTCCGGCAGTTCCTCGGTCGGGTACTCGTTCAGCTTGCGGCGGCGCCACGCGCTGATGTGCAGGTTGGTCATGGTGCGGCGGAGGTACCCGCCGACCGCCGCCTTGTCGCTGATCCGGTCCCACGCCCGGTAGGTCGAGAACAGCGCGCTCTGCAGCAGGTCCTCGGCCTCGAAGCGGTCGCCGGTCAGGTGGTAGGCGGTGGCGTACAGGGAGGCGCGGCGCTCCTGGACGTAGGCGGTGAACTCCACCTCGCTCAGCGAACGGCGCTCCCCCGAGCCCTCCCCGTACGCGGTTCCCCCGTTGCCGTCCCCCGTGGACGTGTCAACCACCGTCATGATCGCGGTGTGCTGACGCCCGGTGCCGCGAGCGCACCCCCGCATGCCCGCGGCACCGGACTTCTCGGAACCCCGGTGCACGTCGTGCAGACGCGTGACCACTGCGCTGGTGCTGGTGCCGTGCAGCGTGTTCATCTCGCGCCCCCCGTCGTGGACTTCCGGTGCTCTGCCTGCTGTTGTGCTGTGCCGAAAAGCTTGCCGCGCCACTTTCATGGCCGTGTCCGCCGACTGTCACAGACGTGTCACAGGGGTCGGTCACCGTGACGGCACAGTTCCTTCACTCCCGTCCGCGTACGAAAGCGGCACGTATCCGGGCCCAAGGGGCATGAGCCGCCCACGGGTCGTACTGGAAGCCCTCCATGGGCCAGAATGAGCCCGTGCCTTCCCTGTTGCTGATCGAGGACGACGACGCCATCCGCACGGCCCTGGAGCTCTCACTGACGCGCCAGGGTCATCGCGTGGCGACCGCTGCCAGTGGTGAGGACGGTCTGAAGCTGTTGCGCGAGCAGCGGCCCGATCTGATCGTGCTGGACGTGATGCTGCCGGGCATCGACGGCTTCGAGGTGTGCCGTCGCATCCGGCGCACCGACCAGTTGCCGATCATCCTGCTGACCGCGCGCAACGACGACATCGACGTCGTGGTCGGCCTGGAGTCCGGCGCCGACGACTACGTCGTCAAGCCCGTGCAGGGCCGGGTGCTCGACGCCCGCATCCGCGCGGTGCTGCGGCGCGGGGAGCGGGAGTCCAGCGACTCGGCGACCTTCGGCAGCCTCGTCATCGACCGTTCGGCGATGACGGTGACGAAGAACGGCGAGGACCTCCAGCTGACGCCGACCGAGCTGCGGCTGCTCCTCGAGCTGAGCCGGCGGCCCGGACAGGCGCTGTCCCGCCAGCAGCTGCTGCGGCTGGTGTGGGAGCACGACTACCTGGGCGACTCGCGTCTGGTGGACGCCTGCGTCCAGCGGCTGCGGGCCAAGGTCGAGGACGTGCCGTCGTCCCCGACGCTCATCCGTACCGTCCGTGGTGTCGGCTACCGGCTGGACCCGCCTCAGTGACACAGGAGCACCAAGGGGGGAGCCGCGGTTGGTTCGCGGCACGCAAGGGAGTCTGGTCACGGCTGCGCTTCACCAGCCTGCGGCTGCGCCTGGTCGTGGTGTTCGGCCTGGTCGCGCTGACCGCGGCGGTGTCCGCGTCGGGAATCGCGTACTGGCTGAACCGTGAGTCGGTGCTGACCCGCACGCAGGACGCGGTGCTGCGCGACTTCGAGAAGGAGATGCAGAACCGCGCGGGCGCGCTGCCCGAGCACCCCGCGCAGGACGAACTGCAGCGCACGGCGGGACAGATGGCGAACAGCAGCCAGCGCTTCACGGTGCTGCTGGTCGCCGAGAACCCCGAGGGCCAGACCGTGTACGGCAGTTCGGGCGGGCTGAACGGCTTCTCGCTGGGGGACGTGCCGGAGGCGCTGCGTGAGGCGGTGACCGAGCAGCAGGCGATCACCGACGGCAACAAGTACCCGCACCATCTGTACTGGCAGCGGATCGTCGAGGACGACACCCCGTACCTGGTGGCGGGGACCCGGCTGATCGGCGGCGGCACCACCGGCTACATGCTGAAGTCCCTCGCGCCGGAGGCCAAGGACCTGAGCTCGCTGGCCTGGTCGCTGGGGATCGCCACCGGGCTGGCGCTGATAGGCAGCGCGCTGCTCGCGCACGCCGCCGCGACCACCGTGCTCAAGCCGGTGCAGCGGCTGGGGACGGCCGCCCGCCGGCTCGGCGAGGGCAAGCTGGACACCCGCCTGAGGGTGTCCGGCACCGACGAACTCGCCGATCTGTCCCGCACGTTCAACAAGGCCGCCGAGGCGCTGGAGAAGCGGGTGGCCGACATGGCGGCGCGGGACGAGGCGTCCCGCAGGTTCGTCGCGGACATGAGCCACGAGCTGCGGACACCGCTGACCGCGATCACCGCGGTGACGGAGGTCCTGGAGGAGGAGCTGGAGTTCGAGGGCGGCGGCATCGACCCGATGATCCAGCCCGCGGTCCGGCTGGTGGTGAGCGAGACGCGCCGGCTGAACGACCTGGTGGAGAACCTGATGGAGGTCACCCGCTTCGACGCGGGCACCGCCCGGCTGGTCCTCGACGACGTCGACGTCGCCGACCAGATCACCGCCTGCATCGACGCGCGCGCCTGGCTGGACGCCGTCGACCTGGACGCCGAGCGCGGCATCCACGCCCGGATCGACCCGCGGCGCCTCGACGTCATCCTCGCCAACCTCATCGGCAACGCGCTCAAGCACGGCGGTTCGCCGGTGCGGGTGTCGGTGCGGGAGATCCCCGCGACGGCGACGGCGGGCGCGGACGGCACCGGCCATGTGAGCGGCACCGTGGTGATCGAGGTCCGGGACCACGGTCCGGGCATCCCGGAGGAGGTCCTGCCGCACGTCTTCGACCGCTTCTACAAGGCCAGCGCCTCCCGGCCGCGGTCCGAGGGCAGCGGTCTGGGGCTGTCCATCGCGCTGGAGAACGCCCACATCCACGGCGGTGAGATCACGGCGGCGAACTCGCCCGAGGGCGGTGCCGTGTTCACCCTGCGGCTGCCCCGGGACGTGTCCGCGACGGACTCCGAGGGGCAGGCCGGTGACGAGGGCGCGGAGGGGGACGCCTGATGAACGGACGACGGAGGACGGCCCTGCGGGCCGCTGTGGGGCTCGCGGCGCTGGGCGCGCTGCTGTCCGGGTGCGGCATCCGGGCCACCGAGGTGCCGACCGACTTCGGGCCGGCGCCGTCGCGGGTGGGCTGCTCACTGGGCGAGCCGGAGGGGGCGGGACGGGCCGCTCGCGGACTGCCGGTGCAGGTGTTCCTGGTGTGCGGGTCGTCCCTGGTGGCCGTGGACCGCGAGGTGCGGGTGACGGACGGTGCGGCGGACGCGCGCCGCGTGCTGGCCGCCCAGGGGCTGCTGGACGAGCTGACGCGGGAGCCGACGGCCGCCGAGCGGGAGGCCGGGTACACCACACGGGTGCGGGCCAGGACGACCGTGACCGGACCGCGCGCCGGTGACCCGGAGGACACGTTGCGGCTGAGCCTGCCGCCGGCCGCCCTGTCGTCCACCGCGCTGGCACAGGTCGTGTGCACCTTCTCCGACTCGGCGGCGGCCGAGGGTGACGGCTCGGTGATCCTGGGCGGCCCCGACGACAGCCGGCCGCGCCGCTACCGGTGCACGGAGGAGGTCCGGTCCCGTCCGGCGGCCGGACGGCCGCCCTCGGCCGAGGCCACCGGAAGCTGACCGGCGGCCGCCGCGCGGGGCGGCGCCGCAGTGTGGCGCATGCCTCAGCGGTTGAACGGGTGACTTCCCGGAACCGCTCGCGGCGCGCGTCGCGTCTTGGGTGGCGTGCAGCGTCAAGGCGTCATCGGCGGCACCGCCGCGTCCCGTATCCGTGCGACCGGAGGCTTCCTCCTGGCCGCACACCTCGCGTTCGTCGCCTGGTACACGCTGCGCCCGCTGGACGTCCCCTGGGTGATGCCGGCCAATCTGCGGCCGTTCGACGGGATCCGCGCCGACTTCGCGCTGGGCTGGGTGACGGGCCTGCGCCGCACCGGTGAGGCGATGGCGCTGCTGGCGCCGCTGGGCGTGCTGCTGCCGATGGCCGGGGGCCGGCCGGCCGTGTCCCGGCTGGGCTCGCTGATCCGCACCTCGGCGGCGACGGCCCTGGTGTCGCTGGCCGTGGAGCTGCTGCAGACGGCTGTGCCGGGCCAGGTGGTGGACGTCGACTCGCTGCTGCTGAACACGGCGGGCGCGGCGCTCGCCCACGCCGCCGTGGTACCCGCGGGACGCGCCTGGCTACGCCGCCGGGCGGACCGGACCCCGGGGACGGCCGTCCTCCGGGAGGAGCCCCCTCAGGGGAGGACCCCGACGATTCCCAGGGTCGGGATCGCCCCATGGAGCGACGCTTTGCCCCCTTCTTCTCCGTAACGTGGAGGTACGGAGGCAGCCGGACAGGATGCCTCGCACCGTTCACGAAGGAGCCGCGATGAGCAGCCTCGCCCGCCCCACCAACGGCCGCATGATCGGCGGAGTGTGCGCCGCGCTGGCCCGGCGCTTCGGCACCTCCGCGACCACGATGCGGGTCGTGTTCCTGGCCTCGTGCCTGCTCCCGGGTCCGCAGTTCCTGCTGTACATAGCACTGTGGATCCTGTTGCCCTCGGAGGACAAGGCCCGCACGGCCTGGTAGGCCGGGCCGCGCGGCGCCCTCACCCCCGAGGTTCCGCGCGGCGCCGTCCGCCCGGTCCCCGCGCGGCATCATCTCCCTGAGGCCTGGCGTGGGGCCGTGCACCTCCGAGCACGCCGATGGGGCGCGACCCGTTACCGGGTGCGCCCCATCGGCCCGTCGTCGACCGGGAAGGTCAGCGGCCGCCCAGCGGGATGCCGTTGACGTTGACGCCCTGGCCCGGCGCGGCGTCCAGCGGCAGACCGCCGAGGAGACCGGCGCCCGGCACCTTGGAGCCCAGCTCGTCGACGACCGGCTTGGCGGTCCCGAGGCCCTTGCCGGCCACGTCCTGGCCCGCCGACAGCGCCTGGGCCGGACCCGTCAGCGGCGTGGACGCCTGGTCGGCCGGCAGGGCCTGGGTGACGGTGTCCAGCGCCGGGGCGTCCGGCAGCGCCGGGGCCGCCTGGGCGGCACCCGCGCCGACGGCGGCGAAGGCGGCACCGAGAGCGGCGACACCGAGGGTCTTGACAGCAGACTGCTTCATGAAAGGCGTCCTCGAAATGGGATACGGGGATGTGAGCGGTGCTGTGACCGTAATCAGGCGCCCCCTCCGCCGCAAACATCGAAATGCGGACGGTTGGTGGAAGCGGTGCGTGTTCACCTTTCCCAGCGAGGCCCTCTTCAGCCCTCCGTCGGGGAAGAACTGCTGGTGGAGGCGGTCTGGCGGAACAGCCATTCGGATTTCAGCTCGGCGTATCCGGGCTTGATGACGTCATTGATCATGGCCAGGCGTTCATCGAAAGGAATGAAAGCCGACTTCATCGCATTGACGGTGAACCACTGCATGTCGTCGAGTGTGTATCCGAATGCGTCGACCAGGTGCTCGAATTCCCGGCTCATGCTGGTGTGGGACATCAAGCGGTTGTCGGTGTTCACCGTGGCCCGGAAATGCAGCCGCCGCAGCAGCCCGATGGGGTGCTCGGCGTACGAGGCGGCGGCGCCGGTCTGCAGGTTGGAACTGGGGCACAGCTCCAGCGGGACGCGCTTGTCCCGGACGTAGGCGGCGAGCCGGCCGAGCTCCACGGTGCCGTCGTCACGGACCTGGATGTCGTCGATGATCCGCACCCCGTGCCCGAGCCGGTCGGCGCCGCACCACTGCAGCGCCTGCCAGATGGACGGCAGCCCGAACGCCTCCCCGGCGTGGATCGTGAAGTGGTTGTTCTCCCGCTTCAGGTACTCGAAGGCGTCGAGGTGCCGGGTGGGCGGGTAGCCGGCCTCGGCGCCCGCGATGTCGAAGCCGACGACGCCCAGGTCCCGGTGGCGGTTGGCGAGTTCGGCGATCTCCAGCGCGCGGGCGGCGTGCCGCATGGCGGTGAGCAGGGCGCCGACGCGGATGCGGTGGCCGTTCTCCCTGGCCCGCCGCTCGCCCTGGCGGAAGCCCTCGTTGACGGCCTCGACGACCTCCTCCAGGGTGAGCCCGCCGTCGAGGTGCTGCTCGGGCGCGTAGCGCACCTCGGCGTAGACGACGCCGTCCTCGGCGAGGTCCTCGGCGCACTCGGCGGCCACCCGGACCAGGGCGTCACGGGTCTGCATGACCCCGACGGTGTGCGAGAACGTCTCCAGGTACCGCTCCAGGGAACCGGAGTCGGCGGCCTGGTGGAACCACAGGGCGAGCTTGTCGGGGTCGGTGTGCGGGAGGTCGGTGTAGCCGGTCTCCCGGGCCAGGTCGACGACGGTGCCGGGGCGCAGTCCGCCGTCGAGGTGGTCGTGCAGCAGAACCTTGGGCGCCCGGCGGATCTGGTCCGTGGTCGGGGCGTTCGCGATGGTCTGGCTCGTCATTTCCGCACCATAACTCCTACGCGCGTAGATCACCCGGTGCGCGCGGGCGCCGATACGGAACGGTGACCGCACGGAGGGGTCGCGTTCGCCGCCCCTTCTGAGAATGTTCTGTCATGGCACAGCAAGCGACGCCGGTCCGCACGGCCCGGCTGGGGAGGGCGCTCGGCGCGGAGCCGACGACGGTGAGCGGGGTGCTGCTGCTGCTCCCGAACGGCGAGGAGGCCTCCGCCCGCAGACCGTCGCCGATGAGGGCGGCCGTCTCGGTGCGCGGCCTGGGGCGCCGGCTGGCCCGCGCGGGACGGGACCAGCACCTGGCCACCCATGTCGTCCACTACCGCTACCGCGGCTGGAACGGTGACGAGGCACATCTCGCGCACGACGCCGCATGGGCCGCCGACGAGGCCGTACGGCGCTACGGGGACGTCCCCGTCTGTCTGGCCGGGCTCGGCATGGGCGGCAGGGCGGCCCTGCGCGCGGCGGGCCACGAGGCCGTCAACTCCGTGGTGGCACTGGCCCCCTGGCTGCCCGAGGAGGACGGGACGGCACCACCCGAACCGGTGAAACAGCTGGCCGGGCGGCGCGTGCTGATCGTGCACGGCACGAACGACGCGCGCACCGACCCCGAGCTGTCGTTCCGGCTGGCGGCGCGGGCGAAGAAGGCGAACCGGGAGGTGTGCCGGTTCGAAGTGCACGCGGACGGCCATGGGTTGAGCCAGTACCGGGAGGAAGTGCTGGCCCTGGCCGAGGACTTCGTCATGGGTGTGCTGTTCGGGCGGGCGTTCTCCCGTCCCGTGCAGGACGCCCTGGCGGCGCCGCCTCCGCTGGGGCTGCGGATGCCGCTGGCGGCCGGGTTCGGCAAGTCGCTGCGGCGGTAGGGGGCGGACGCGTACGGCTCCGTTGCCCCACGGGCCGCGGGCACGGGTCCGCGGTCACCCCGGCAGCAGGCTCCCCCGCCTCGACAGCAGGAACCTCTTGAACGCCGCCACCGGGGGCGTGTCCGGGCGGCCCGCCAGCCAGGCCACGCCGATCTCACGGGCCGCCCGGGGGGCCGTCACCGTCAGCTCCACCACTCCGGGGCGGGGGAACGGGGGCGGGGGCAGCAGGGCGACGCCCAGGCCGGCCGCGACCAGGCCGCGCAGGGTCTCGGCCTCCTCGCCCTCGAAGGCGACGCGCGGGGCGAAACCGGCCCTAGCGCACAGGTCGTCGGTGATGCGGCGCAGCCCGTAGCCGGGTTCCAGGGTCACGAACGTCTCGTCGGCGGCCTCCGCGAGACGGACCCGGCGGCGGCCCGCGAGGCGGTGGTCGGCGGGGACGACCAGGCGCAGCTTCTGCTCGTCGAGACGGCGCGCGACGAGGTCGGGGGCCTCCGGCACCGGCGAGGTCAGGCACAGGTCCAGCTCGCCCGCGCGCAGGCCCTCCAGCATCGCCTCGCCGTGGTTCTGGACCAGGCTGAAGCGGATGCGCGGATGGTCGGCGCGGAAGGCGTGCAGCAGTCCCGGCACGGTCTCGGCGCCCATGGTGTGCAGGAAGCCGAAGGCGACCTTGCCGGTGGCCGGGTCGGCGTCGGCGCGGACCTCCTCGGCGGCGCGTCCGATCTCGTCCAGCGCGCGCTCGACGGAGGCGAAGAAGGTACGGCCCGCGGGGGTGAGGGAGACGGTGCGGCCGTGCCGGGCGAACAGGTCGACGCCCAGGTCCTCCTCGAGGCGGACCAGCGCGCGGGAGAGGGTGGACTGCGGCACCTGCATCTCCTGGGCGGCCCGGGTGACGTGCTCGGTGCGGGCCACCCCGGCGAAGTGGGCGAGGCGGGGCGCGAGCACCCGGGCCATCTCTTCTCTGTCTCGTGTGTCACCGGACTGTGACAGGCGACCGTCCGACCTCCGCTGATGCTCCATGGGAACGATTATGGCGATTCCATGCATTGGACGGATGAGCGGAGACCTCCGTACGTTCGAGGCATGACTCCCGCCAGTACCGGGGCGTCCACCCGTGTGGACGCCGTCGCCCCCCTCCCCGCCGCCCAGCCGTCCGCCGAGGAGACCCGGATGTCCCCGGGCGGTCCCGGTTACCGCCGGATGAGTCTCGCCCTGTTCCTCGCAGGCGTCGCGACCTTCGCGCTCCTCTACTCCACCCAGGCCCTGCTGCCGCTGGTCTCCGGTGACTTCGCGGTCAGCGCGAGCGACGCGAGCTGGACGGTGTCGGCGGCGACCGGTGGTCTGGCGCTGTTCGTGCTGCCGATGAGCGCCCTGTCCGAGCGGTTCGGGCGGCGCACGGTCATGACGGCCTCGCTGGCCGTCGCGGTGACCCTGGGGCTGCTGGTGCCGTTCGCGCCGTCGCTCGGGGCGCTGGTGGCGCTGCGGGCGCTGCAGGGCGCGGCGCTGGCCGGGCTGCCCGCCTCGGCGACGGCGTACCTCGCGGAGGAGGTCACGCCGAAGGCGCTGGTGACGGCGATCGGGCTGTTCGTGGCCGGCAACAGCGTCGGCGGGATGAGCGGCCGGGTGATCACCGGCTGGGTGGCGCAGGAGTGGGGCTGGCGCGTCGCGGTGGCGGTGATCGGGCTGGTCGCGGTGGCCTGCGCGGTGGCCTTCCGGCTGCTGCTGCCGGTGCCGCGGCACTTCACGCCGGGCTCGCTCGCGCCGCGCGTGCTGGCCGGCACGGTCCGCCGTCACCTGGCGAACCCGCTGCTGCGGCGGCTGTTCGCGATCGGCGCGCTGTTCATGACGGTGTTCGGGGGCGTGTACACGGTCATCGGGTACCGGCTGACCGAGGCGCCGTTCTCGCTGCCGCAGGGTGTCGCCGGATCGGTGTTCCTGGTGTACCTGGTGGGCACGGTGTCGGCCTCCGCGGCCGGACGGCTCGTGGGCCGGCTGGGCCGCCGGGGCGCCCTCTACGCGGGCGGCGGGACCACCGCGGCCGGGCTGCTGCTGTCGCTGGCCGGGTCGCTGCCGCTGGTGCTGCTGGGTCTGGTGCTGATCACGGCCGGGTTCTTCGCGGGGCACGCGGTGGCGTCGTCGGCGGTGGGCAGGACCGCGACGGAGGGCCGGGCGCAGGCGGCGGCGCTGTACCAGTCCGCGTACTACATCGGGTCGAGCGCCGGCAGCACGGTGGGGGCGCTGGCCTTCCACGCGGGCGGCTGGGCCGGGACGGTGGCGGTCGGGCTGGTCGCGGTGGCGGGCGTCGCGGCGATCACCCTGGCCGGGACCCGGGCGGCGGCCCGCGCGGCGGAGGTCCAGCCCGCCTGACGGCCCGTCCGGGCCGCGCACGACCCGTTCGTCCGTGGCCCGTCCGAGCCGCGCACGACCGGGTTCGCCCGCCCCCTTTGACCTGCGGATTAGCTCACTCGGGGGGCCGTTGTCAGTGGGCTGCGGTAGCTTCCGGAGTGGTGGTGCGACGGGGCGCCACGAAAAGGCCACATGGGGTGGGTGGACGATGACGAACGGCACGGCGACGACGGACCTGGACGCCACGCTCGAGCAGTACCGGGTCGAGCTGACCGGATACTGCTACCGGATGCTCGGCTCGTCCTTCGAGGCCGAGGACGCGGTGCAGGACACGATGATCCGCGCCTGGCGCAGCCTCGACAAGTTCGAGGGCCGTTCCAGCCTCCGCTCCTGGCTCTACCGCATCGCGACGAACGTCTGCCTGGACATGCTGTCCGCGGGCAACAAGCGCGCCCGCCCGATGGACCTCACGGAGTCCACGCCGCTCGCGCGGGCCGCCCTCTCGCCCCGCCCCGACCACACCTGGCTGGAGCCGATGCCGGACAACCGGGTGCTGCCCACGCCCGCCGACCCGGCGGAGGCCGCGGTCGCCAAGGAGTCCGTGCGGCTCGCGTTCATGGCGGCGCTCCAGCAGCTGCCCGCCAAGCAGCGGGCGGTGCTGATCCTGCGCGAGGTGCTGGCCTGGAAGGCGAGCGAGGTCGCCGAGCTGCTCGGCACGTCGGTCGCGTCGGTCAACAGCGCCCTGCAGCGCGCCCGGGCCACGCTGGCCGAGCGCAGGCAGCCGGGCGAGGACGCGGCGGTCTCCGACCCGCTGGACGAGGACCAGAAGAAGCTGCTCGACCGCTATGTCGCCGCCTTCGAGGGGTACGACATGTCGGCGCTGACCGAGCTGCTGCACGAGGACGCCATCATGACGATGCCGCCGTTCGACCTGTGGCTGACCGGCGCCGGCGACATCACCGGCTTCATCACGACGCTGGGCGCCCCGTGCGCCGGCTCCCGGCTGGTGCCGGTGCAGGTCAACGGCCTGCCCGGGTTCGCGCAGTACAAGCCCGACCCCGAGAACGGCGGCTTCGCCCCGTGGGCGATCCAGGCGCTGGAGATCTCAGACGGCCGGATCACCGGGTTCCACTGCTTCCTGGACACCCAGCGGTGGTTCCCGCTGTTCGGGCTGCCCCTCCGTCTCGAAGCGGAGACCGACGAGGTCGAGCAGGGCGCATAGCGCCGGGGAGGGGTCCCGCAGCCGTATCCGCCCGCCGGCCCGGCGGGCCGTGAGCTGCAGCCGGGCCAGCAGGTTGACGGCGGCCAGGCCCGGCGGCCCCAGCCCGGCCACGTCGCACACCACCACGGCGCCTCGCCCCCCGCCGTCCAGCAGAGCGCGCAGCGCCTCGCACGGCCCGCTCACCTCGTCCATGGTGAGGGGGCCGCTGAGCACGAGTACGGGCGGTGTCATGGCGTCCACGAGCGGTAGACCGGCGGCACACCGGTAACTCATCGCGTGGCGCCGAGGATCACATTGACCTGGGCACGGCCTCCCCCGGAGGGTTGGCTGTATGCGCCACAGATCATCGCCGCCCCTGGTGTCCGGTGCCCTTCACCGCCAGGGGGAGCCGCCGTGCAGGGGGTGCTGAGCGGGTTCCTGGTGATCGCCGTCGTCATCGGCGTCGGCTACCTCATCGGCCGCCGGGGCGATCTGGGCGCGCAGGGCCGTGAGGTCCTGACCAAGCTGGCGTTCCACGTGGCGTCCCCGGCGCTTTTGTTCACGACGCTCGCCCGCGCCGACCTGTCGGTGGTGTTCTCCGGCCGCCTGCTGGTCACCGCGCTGAGCACGGCGGCCGTGGCGGGTGTCTTCGTGGCGGTGGGCGTGGCCCGCGGCTGGGGCGTGGGCCGCACCACCGTCGGCGCCCTGTGCTCCAGCTACGTCAACTCCGGCAACCTGGGCATCCCCATCGCCGTGTACGTGCTGGGGGACGCCTCGCTGGTGGCGCCGGTGCTGCTGTTCCAGCTGGTCGGGGTCACGCCGGTCGCGCTGACGATCCTGGACCTGTCGACGGCGGGCGGGAAGCTGCCCCTGTGGCGCCGGCTGCTGACCCCGCTGCGCAATCCGATCGCGCTGGGGTCGCTGGCGGGGGTGGCGGTGTCGGCGGCCGGGGTGGAGATACCTGGACCGGTGTGGGACCCGGTGCAGCTGATCGGCAACATGGCCGTCCCCGCCGTGCTGCTCGCGTTCGGCATCTCGCTGCGGGGCAGCACCCTGCCGCTGCGTGGAGGCGACCGGGGGGCCGTGCTCCTGGCCGTGGGGCTCAAGGCGGTGGGCCAGCCGCTGGCCGCCTGGCGCTGGGGTGGGGGTGTTCGGCCTGCGCGGGCGCACCTGCTGGACGTGGTGGTGACCTCGGCGCTCCCGGCCGCCCAGAACCTCTACACCTACGCGAGCAGCTACGGCGTCGGCGAACGCCTGGCCCGCGAGACCATCCTCGTCTCGACGGCGCTCTCGGTCCCCGTCCTGGTGGCGGTGGCGGCGGTGCTGGGCTGAGCCGGGCCGGCCCCACGCACCCGCCGGACACGGCGAACGGGACCGGCGGGGGTCCACCGGTCCCGTTCACCCGGAAGGGAGAAGTCCTGGTCAGGCGATGCGTTCCAGGACCACCGGCGTGGCGGTGAAGTCCCCGCCGGAGCCGATGTCGAAGGAGCCCTCCAGGGACTGGAGCGCGTAGTCGAAGCGGTCCGGGGTGTCGGTGTGGAGGGTGAGGAGCGGCTGGCCCTCGGTCACGCGGTCGCCGGGCTTGGCGTGCATCTCCACGCCCGCGCCCGCCTGTACCGGGTCCTCCTTGCGGGCACGGCCGGCGCCCAGGCGCCAGGCGGCGACGCCGACGTCGTAGGCGTCCAGGCGGGTCAGGACGCCGGAGGACGGAGCCTTGACGACGTGCTGCTCGCGGGCCACCGGGAGTGCGGCGTCCGGGTCGCCGCCCTGGGCGCTGATCATGCGGCGCCAGACGTCCATCGCGGAGCCGTCGGCGAGGGCCTTCGCCGGGTCGGCGTCACGGATGCCGGCCGCCTCCAGCATTTCCCGGGCCAGCGCGATCGTCAGCTCGACGACGTCCGCCGGGCCGCCGCCCGCGAGGACCTCGACGGACTCGCGGACCTCAAGCGCGTTGCCGGCGGTGAGGCCGAGCGGGGTGGACATGTCGGTGAGCAGGGCGACCGTCTTCACGCCGGAGTCGGTGCCGAGGCCCACCATGGTCGAGGCCAGCTCGCGGGCGTCCTCGACCGTCTTCATGAAGGCGCCGGAACCGACCTTGACGTCCAGAACCAGCGAGCCGGTACCCTCGGCGATCTTCTTCGACATGATCGACGAGGCGATCAGCGGGATCGCCTCGACGGTGCCGGTGACGTCACGCAGGGCGTAGAGCTTCTTGTCGGCGGGGGCGAGACCGTCGCCCGCCGCGCAGATCACCGCGCCGACGCCGTCCAGCACGGACAGCATCTCCTCGTTGGAGAGCAGGGCGCGCCAGCCGGGGATCGACTCCAGCTTGTCGAGGGTGCCGCCGGTGTGGCCGAGGCCCCGGCCGGAGAGCTGCGGGACGGCGGCGCCGCAGGCGGCGACGAGGGGCGCCAGCGGAAGGGTGATCTTGTCGCCGACGCCGCCGGTGGAGTGCTTGTCGGCGGTGGGGCGGGACAGGGACGAGAAGTCCATGCGCTCGCCGGAGGCGATCATCGCGGCGGTCCAGCGGGCGATCTCGCGCCGGTCCATGCCGTTGAGCAGGATCGCCATGGCGAGGGCCGACATCTGCTCGTCGGCCACCTCCCCGCGGGTGTACGCGTCGATGACCCAGTCGATCTGCTCGTCGGTGAGTTCGCCGCGGTCCCGCTTGGTGCGGATGACGGAGATGGCGTCCATGGCCATGGCTGGCGTTCCTTCCGGGGTGCGAAGAGCACGGCCCCTCCGTTCGACGCCGCCCGGTGTGCCGGGCGGCGTCCGGAGGGGCCGCACGGGAGTTACTTGGTGAGGTGCTGGGGGCCGAAGGCCTGGGGCAGCATCTCCGACAGGGGCAGGATGCCCGCGGGCGTCTCCAGCAGCAGTCCGGGTCCGCCGAACTCGTACAGCAGCTGCCGGCAGCGGCCGCACGGGACGAGGACCTCGCCGCCGCCGTCCACGCACGTGAAGTGCGTGAGCCGGCCGCCCCCGGTGCGCTGCAGCTCCGAGACCAGCCCGCACTCGGCGCACAGTCCGATGCCGTACGAGGCGTTCTCGACGTTGCAGCCGGTGACCGTGCGTCCGTCGTCGACGCGGGCCGCGGCGCCGACCGGGTACCCCGAGTAGGGGGCGTAGGCGTGGGACATGGCGTCCCGCGCCGCCGCGCGCAGCGTCTCCCAGCCGGCGTCGTCGGCCCCGGTCACTTGCCCTGTCCCTTCCGGTACGGCATGCCGTCCGCCTTCGGCATGCGCAGCCGCTGGGCGGACAGGGCGAGGACGACCAGGGTGATGACGTACGGCGTGGCGGCGACGACCTGGCTCGGGACCTCGTTGGTGCCGGCGTACCAGGCGAAGACGAGGGCGCCGACCATCAGGGTGATCACCGCGTTGACGTACTTCTTGCGGACGGCCAGCCAGATGGCGCCGATCACCAGGAGCAGCGCGCCGAGCAGCAGCAGGGCGTGCACGTTGGTGGAGCCGCCGCGCAGGTTGAGGCTGTCGGTGTAGCCGAACAGGCCGGCGCCGATGGCGAGGCCGCCCGGCATCCAGTTGCCGAAGATCATCGCGGCGAGACCGATGTAGCCGCGTCCGCTGGTCTGGCCCTCCAGGTAGAAGGGGTTGGCCACGATGGACAGGAAGACACCGCCGAGGCCGGCCAGTCCGCCGGAGATGATCACGGCGAGGTACTTGTACTTGTAGACGTTCACGCCGAGGGACTCGGCGGCCACCGGGTTCTCGCCGCAGGAGCGCAGGCGCAGGCCGAACGCGGTGCGCCAGAGGATCCACCAGGTGGCGGGGACGAGCGCGACGGCGATCAGGGTCAGCCAGGAGACGTTGGTGACCAGTCCGCCGAGCAGGCCGGCGATGTCGGAGAGGAAGAACCAGCCCTTGGCGTTGAGATCGGTCAGCCAGTCGGACAGTCCCGGCACGGTGAAGTGGCCGAGGGACTCGACCGCCGGGGACTGCTTGGCGGAGCCGCCCTGGTGGCCCTCGAAGGCGAGCGGTGCCAGGTAGCGGGTGGCGCCGAGGGCGAGGATGTTGATCGCCACACCGGAGACGATGTGGTTGACGTTGAAGGTGACGGTCACGATGGCGTGCAGCAGGCCGCCGAGGCAGCCGCCGACGATGCCGACGAGGACGCCGGTCCACGGACCCCACTGGAATCCGGCCCAGGCACCGAACCAGGTGCCCAGGATCAGCATGCCTTCGAGGCCGATGTTCACCACGCCCGCGCGCTCGGCCCACAGACCGCCGAGACCGGCGAGGCCGATCGGCACGGCGAGCTGGAGCGCGGTGGACATCTGGCTGACGTTGGTGATGCCGTCGGCGCCGGTGATCAGGCGCACGATCGAGGTCAGGGCCAGGGCTCCGGCGATGACCAGCATCAGGACGGGCAGCGACATGCGGCGGCCGGTCTGCGGGGCGTGCTCCAGCGACGGCTGGTTGACGTCGGTCGCTGTGGTCGGAGCGGTCATCGGCCGGCCACCTCCTTCGTGGTGTTGTTGTCGGCGCCCAGGACGTGTCCCGCGGCGAGTTCGGCGCCGACCCGGCGCTGCTGGCGGCGCAGGCCCCACTCACGGACGGCCTCGTAGGAGACGACCACCGAGAGGACGATCAGGCCCTGCATGATGACCGCGATCTCCTTGTCGTAGCCGTGGAAGTCCAGCTCGGGCGAGGCCTTGTCGAGCCAGGCCCACAGCAGGGCGGCGAAGACGATGCCGACCGGGCTGTTGCGGCCGAGCAGGGCGATGCCGATGCCGAGGAAGCCGATGCCGGTGGGGAAGTTCAGGTTGTAGGTGTGCGAGTCGCCGAGCAGGATCGGCAGGCCCGCGAGGCCGGCGATGGCGCCGGAGAGCAGCATGGCGGTGAGGACCATGCGCTTGGGGTCGACGCCGCTGGCGGCCGCCGCGGAGGTGGAGGAGCCGGAGGCGCGCAGGTCGAAGCCGAAGCGGGTGCGGTTGAGGACGACCCAGTAGCCGATGCCGAGGAGGACGGCCAGGATCACCAGGCCGTAGATCTCGCCGGACTCGCCGAGGTCGATGCCGGGGATCCAGCCGGACTCGTGCATCTCGCCGGTGGTGCTGTTGTTGCCGATCTTGACGCCGAAGACGTCCGGCTTCCACATGTAGACGATCAGCGAGGTGGCGATCGCGTTGAGCATGATCGTGGCGACGACCTCGCTGACGCCGCGGGTGACCTTGAGGACACCGGCGATGCCGGCCCAGAAGGCGCCGGTGCACACGGCGGTCAGCAGCAGCAGCGGGACCTGGAGGAACGCCGGCAGGTCGGCGTGCGCGCCGACGATGGCGGCCATCATCGCGGCGAGCTGGTACTGGCCGTCGACGCCGATGTTGAACAGGTTCATGCGGAAGCCGATGGCCACCGCGAGGGCCGCGATGTAGTACATCGAGGCCTGGTTGATGATCAGGACCTGAACGTCCGAGAACCCGGCCTGTTCGAACATGAGGGCGAACGGCTCGACGGGGTTCTTGCCGGAGGCGATCAGCACGATCGCGCTCAGCACGAAGGCCACGGCGAGCGCGATGACCGGTCCGGCCACCGCGAGGAGCACGCGCTCCTTGTCGAACTTCTTCATCAGCGGGCCTCGTCTTCCGGAGACTCGGCGGACTTGGACAGGTCGGCCTGGGTCTCGGCAGGGGTCTCTTCGTGTTCGAGGTGGCCCTCGGCGGAGCCGGTCATGGCGGTGCCGAGTTCCTCCGGGGTGATGGTGGCCGGGTCGGCGTCGGCGACCAGCTTGCCGTCGTAGATCACGCGGAGGGTGTCGGACAGGCCGATCAGCTCGTCCAGGTCGGCGGAGATCAGCAGCACGGCCAGGCCCTCGCGGCGGGCCTCGCGGATGTGGTCCCAGATGGCGGCCTGCGCGCCGACGTCCACGCCCCGGGTGGGGTGCGCGGCGATCAGGAAGCGGGGCTTGTGGCTCATCTCGCGGCCGACGATCAGCTTCTGCTGGTTGCCGCCGGACAGGGAGGCCGCGGTGACGTCGATGCCGGGCGTGCGGACGTCGTACTCCGTCACGATCCGGCGGGTGTCCTCCTGGGCCGCCTTCGGGTCCAGCCAGACGCCCTTGGCGTTGGGCTTCTCGGTGACGTGGCCGAGGATGCGGTTCTCCCAGAGGGGGGCCTCCAGGAGCAGGCCGTGGCGGTGGCGGTCCTCGGGGATGTAGCCGATGCCCTGCTCGCGGCGCTTGCGGGTGGGCCAGGCGGTGATCTCCTCGTCGGCCAGCCGGATGACGCCGGAGTCGGCGTGACGCAGGCCGATCAGGGCGTCGACCAGTTCGGTCTGGCCGTTGCCCTCCACGCCGGCGATGCCCAGGACCTCGCCCTCGTGGATGGTGAAGGTGATGTCGTCCAGCAGCGGCTTGCCGCCGGGGGCGGCCATGCGCAGCTTGTCGACGGTGATCACGGGCCGGTCGGTGACCGTGGACTCGGCCGTCTCCGGGGTGGGCAGCTCGCTGCCGACCATCAGCTCGGCGAGCTGGCGCGGGGTGGTCTCGGAGGGGACGGCGGTGCCGACCGTGGTGCCGCGGCGGATGACGGTGATGTCGTCGGCGACGGAGAGGACCTCGCCCAGCTTGTGGGAGATGAAGATGACGGACAGGCCCTCGGCCTTGAGCTCGCGCAGGTTGTCGAAGAGCGCGTCGACCTCCTGCGGGACGAGGACCGCGGTGGGCTCGTCGAGGATCAGGGTGGTGGCGCCGCGGTAGAGGACCTTGAGGATCTCCACGCGCTGACGGGCGGCGACGCCGAGCTCCTCGACCAGGACGTCGGGACGGACCTCCAGGCCGTAGCGCTCGGAGAGCTCCTTGATGCGGCGGCGGGCCTTGCCGCCGATGCCGTGGAGCTTCTCGCTGCCGAGGACGACGTTCTCGAGGACGGTGAGGTTGTCGGCCAGCATGAAGTGCTGGTGCACCATGCCGATACCGCGGGCGATGGCGTCGGCGGGCGAGGAGAAGCTGACCTGTTCGCCGTGGACCGTGATGGTGCCCTCGTCCGGCTTCTGCATGCCGTAGAGGATCTTCATCAGGGTCGACTTGCCGGCGCCGTTCTCACCGACGAGTGCGTGGACGGTGCCCTTGCGGACGGTCAGGTGGATGTCGTGGTTGGCGACGACACCGGGGAAGCGCTTGGTGATCCCGGCGAGCTCCACGGCGGTCACCGTTTTGTTGACCGCCGCTCCGGCCGGAGGGCTGCTGGACGCGTTGATGACGCACTCTCCTGGGGACGGGGGCCGTCTACGCGCGTAGCGCCCCTACGGCATACAAAGGGGTGGCACACCTGACCGACGGGGTGCGAGGAGCCTGGCTCCTCGCACCCCGTCGAGCGGTCGCGACCCCGCGTGGTTCAGGGTGTGACTCAGCTCGACTTGACCTTGATCTCGCCGCTGATGATCTTCTCCTTGGCCGTCTCGATGGCTTTCTGGAGCTCGGCGTCGTCCGCGAACTTCGGGTTGGAGTTCGACAGGCTCACCTCACCCGTCTTGAGATCGCCCTTGACGATACCGGTCGCGGGCTTGCCGTCCTCGACCGACTTCGCCAGGTTGTACACGGCCTTGGCGACATCCTTCATCGCCGAGGTGAGGATCGAGTCCTTGTACTTCGCGAGGGCTTCCTGCTTGTACTGGTCGGAGTCGACACCGATCGCCCACACCTTGTTGGCGGCGGCGGCCTCGATGACACCCTGACCGGACAGACCGGCGGCCGCGTAGACGACGTCGGCCTTCTTCTCGATCTGGCCCTCGGCGGCGCTCTTGCCCTTGTCGGGGCTTGAGAAGCCGCCCTCCTCCGCGGTCTGCGTGAGGAACTGGGAGATGACCTTGACCTTGGGGTCGGTGTCCTTGACGCCCTGCTCGAAACCGGCGCGGAACTTGTGGATCAGCGGGATGTCCACACCGCCCACGAAGCCCACGGTGTTGCTCTTGGTGGTCTTGGCGGCGGCGACGCCGGCCAGGTAGGAGGCCTGCTCCTCGGAGAACACCAGGTCGGCGACGTTCTTCGACTCGACGGTGGCGTCGTCGACGATGCCGAAGGTGGTGTCGGGGAACTTCTCCGCGGCGGCCTTCACGGCGGACGCGTAGGCGTAGCCGACGCCGACGATCGGGTTGTAGCCCTGCTTCGCCAGCGAGACCAGGCGCTGCTCCTTGTCGGCGTCCGTCTCACCGTCGGTGGGCTCGACGTCGGCCGTCTCGTAGCCGAACTCCGTCTTGGCCTTCTCCAGGCCGGCGAAGGCGGCGTCGTTGAAGGACTGGTCGCCCTTGCCGCCGACGTCGTAGGCGATGGCGAGGCCCTTGTCACCCTTCGACTCCGAGGAGCCCGAAGAGGTCGAGGTGCCGCCGCAGGCGGAGAGGGCGAGGGCCAGGGAGGCGGTCGCTGCGCCTGCGACCGTGATCCGGGAAATCCGGCGCATGTGTGGTGCTCCTAGTCTTACAAGCGCCGGGAACGGTACGGGGTACGGCGCTGGCTTCGCCGCAGATTAACGCGCGTAGACCTGCCTGAAAACCCCTTCTGTCCACCTTGTTATGCGCCCGTGAGCAACCCGGTTCCGCTGACCGGGACGGGGCGTCGCTGTGCGCAGACGCGGGGTGGCTTTGGGTGAGCGCGCGGCCCCTCCTGGACACTCTGCGGAACACCCCGGCGGCGGTACGACGAAGAGGGCGGGCGCCCGGGGCGCCCGCCCGCTTCGTACGGGGGGTCCGTGCCGGGCGGGACCCGGCACGGGGGGGTCACTCGGTGTTGACCTTGATGGTGCCGTCGGTGATGCCCTTCTTGGCCTCGTCCACGGCCTCCTTCAGGCCCGGGATCTCGGCCATCTTGGGGTTGCTGTCGGACAGGCCGACGCCGTTCACCTTCAGGTCGAAGACCTGGGTGCCGGTGAGCGGCTTGCCGTCGTGCACGGACTTGGTCAGGGTGTAGACCGCGCCGCCGACGTCCTTCAGGGCGGAGGTGAGGATGAAGTCCTTGTAGCCGGCGAGGGCTTCCTGGTTGTACTGGTCGGAGTCGACACCGATCGCCCAGACCTTCGCCTTGGCCGCGGCCTCGATGACGCCCTGGCCGGACAGGCCGGCGGCCTGGTAGATGACGTCGGCGCCCTTCTCGATCTGGCCCTCGGCGGCGGCCTTGCCCTTGTCGGGGCTGGAGAAGCCACCCTCCTCCGCGGTCTGCGTCAGGTACTGCGAGACGACCTTGACCTTGGAGTTGGTCGCCTTCACGCCCTGCTCGTAACCGGCCTGGAACTTGTGGATCAGCGGGATGTCCACACCGCCCACGAAGCCCACGGTGTTGCTCTTGGTCGCCTTCGCGGCCGCCACACCGGCGAGGTAGGAGGCCTGCTCCTCGGCGAAGACCAGGGAGGCGACGTTGTCGCCCTCGACGACGGAGTCGACGATGCCGAAGGTGGTGTCGGGGTACTTGGCGGCGACGGCCTCCATGGCGGGGCCGTAGGCGAAGCCGACGCCGATGACCGGGTTGTAGCCCTGGCGGGCCAGCGAGGCCAGGCGCTGCTCCTTGTCCGCGTCGGTCTCGCCCTCGGTGGGCTCGACGTCGGCGGTCTTGAAGCCGAATTCCTTCTTGGCCTTCTCCAGGCCCGCGAAGGCGGCGTCGTTGAAGGACTGGTCGCCCTTGCCGCCGATGTCGTAGGCGATGGCGAGACCGAGGTCGTCCTTGGAGGAGCCCCCGCTGTCACCGTTGTCACTGCTGGTTCCACCGCAGGCGGTGGCGGCGAGCGCGAGCGAAGCGACCCCCACCGCTACGCGGGTCAGTTTGGATATCCGACGCATCTGAAGTTCCCCATTCTCCAAAGCCCCGCAGCGGGTGCTCGGTTCGGCGCACATTAACGCGCGTAGACACTCCTGGGAACGGGGTCGAGCGGGGCCGTTATCCATTCGTGCCGATGGCCGGTTACGCCCTTGTGAACCAGGGGGTCGCAGGGGAGCGAATCGGGCATACGCGTCTGCACGCCGCCCACGCTGCCTCCCGCAGGACCGCGCCGCAACCGGGGTGCGCGGGGCAGGTGACACAGGTGAGGGCGGCCGCGTCCACCGGGGACACGGCCGCCCTCACCACGCGTACGCCTCTACCGCAGGGCGTCCAGGAAGGCCGCGGCGGTGAAGAGCTCCACGCCCACCGTGATCGCGTGCTCGTCCACGTCGAAGTCGCCCTGGTGCAGGTCGCGCACGGTGCGCTCGCCGGGGGTGCGGACGCCGAGGCGGGCCATGGCGCCGGGGACGCGCTCCAGGTACCAGGAGAAGTCCTCGCCTCCCAGGCTCTGTTCGGTTCCCTCGACGGACTCCACCCCGCGCCGCGCGATCATCGCGTCGCGCAGCAGCTCGGTGGCCCCGGCCTCGTTGACGACGGGCGGGACGCCGCGCACGTAGTTGATCTCCGACTTGGCCCGGTGCAGGTTGGCCACCTCGTCGATGGCCGCGACCACCAGGTCGGGCGCCTGCCGCCAGGTCTCCAGGTCCAGGCAGCGCACGGTGCCGGAGAGTTCGGCGTGCTGCGGGATGACGTTGGGCGCGTGGCCGGACTCGACCCGGCCCCAGGTGACGGCGAGCCCGCTGCGGCTGTCGACCCGGCGGCCGACCAGCGCGGGCACGTCGGTGACGACCCGGGCGGCGGCGGTGACCAGGTCGGTGGTCAGGTGCGGGCGGGCGGTGTGCCCGCCGGGGCCGTCGAGGGCGATCTCCAGCCGGTCGCAGGCGGAGGTGATGGGGCCCTGGCGCAGCCCGATCCTCCCCGCGTCGACCCGGGGGTCGCAGTGCACGGCGAGGATCCGGCCGACGCCCTCCAGCGCGCCGTCGGCGATGGCGTCGGCGGCGCCGCCGGGCAGCACCTCCTCGGCGGGCTGGAAGATCAGCCGGACCGGGCGGGGCAGCAGGCCCTGGCGGTGCAGTTCGGCCAGCACCAGGCCGGTGCCGAGGACCACGGTGGTGTGCACGTCGTGACCGCAGGCGTGGGCGCGGTCGGGCACGGTGGACCGGTAGGCGCAGCCGGTCTTCATGTCGGGGATGGGGAGGGCGTCGATGTCGGCGCGCAGGGCGAGCATCGCCGAGTCGGTGCCTGCCTCGTCGTCGGTCCCGATGTCACAGACCAGGCCGGTGCCGCCGGAGAGCACCCGGGGGCGCAGTCCCGCTCGCTGGAGGCGTTCCTTGATCGCGGCGGTGGTACGGAACTCCTGGTTGCCCAGCTCCGGGTGCATGTGGAGGTCTCGCCGGAACGCCACGAGTTCGGCGCGCAGGGCCTCGGGCAGCGCGCCGGGGAGCACAGCTCCCCCGGGGAGATCGATCTCGGACTCCAGTGACATCAGTGGCTTCACCCTTTGAAGAGTAGGGCGCCGGAGCCGTCCACTGACCCCTGATCAAGAAAAATCAGCCCGTTGGAGGGAGAAAATCCGGCTGCCCTACGCATAGCCGTTCAGCGAGATGGGTACACTCACCGCCTTTTTGGGAGGGTAGGAGCTCTCGGCCTGCCGGGCCATGAGGTCGGTCACAGCCGCGGCGCCGGCGTCGGCACCTTCCGTTCCTCCACGGTTACCACGCTCGGCCCAACCCACGCTGAGCGGTTCATCTGGCGGACACCCGGGCGCCGTCCGGGTGTGTCCGCGCGGTTCAGCTCGTGCGGAGGCGGGCCGCCGTCGGGCCGGCGGGGCGGGGCGCGGGGACGGAGCGCAGCCGGTGGACGTCCTTCGCGGTGCTCGTGACGTCGGCGAGGAAGCCGCGGGCGCGCGGGGAGGCGTGCGCGGTGAGCCAGGCGGGGTCGATGTCGCACACCGCCACCTCCACGCCGGTCCCGGCCAGGGCGAGGGGCAGGGTGTGGACGACCGTGGAGGGGAAGCTGACGACCGTACGGCCCACGGGGCCGCGGCGGGCGACCAGTTCCAGGGGCAGTTCCGGGCGGACGATCTCCAGGCCGGTCTCCACCGCCAGCCGGTGCAGCTTCTCGGTGGTCTCGCGGCGGTGCGCGAAGTAGCGCCGGGCGCCGTGCGTCCGGGCCAGGGAGCGGACGGCGGCCACGTAGGCGTCGGCGTCCACCACACCGGTCTCCACCAGGGACGTGCCCACCAGGTCGGCGCCCCGGGTGACGCGCGGCGGTCCGAAGCGGTCCCGGGTCCAGGCGAAGGTGTGGGTGCGGACGGTGACACCGGACGGGACGTCCGCCATCGGCATGGAGGTGAAGACCTCCACCGTGCGTCCCGCGCCGGGGGTGAGCCGGCGCCGGGCGGCGGCGGAGACGGGGGCGAGGAACAGGTCGCGGGGGCCGGGGCGGCCGCCCTTGCGGTGCCAGCGCACCAGGCGCTCGCCCCGGGCCAGCTGGCCGGCGAACTCCATGGTGGCCGTGCCGTCGTCGACGACCACCACGTCGGGGGCGCGGGTGATGGTCAGCAGCAGCTGCACGTACCGGGAGAACGGGTCACCGAGGACGACCCGTCCGGCCCGGCGCAGCGGCACGGCCAGTCCGCCGATGGTGCGCAGCGGGGCGCCCGCTCCCCCGCGCGCCTCCTCCCAGCGGATCTCGTGGCCCTCCTCGCGGGCCAGCTCCGCCATCCTGCGCAGCTGGCCGCGGGTCATCGGGTCGACCGGGGACAGCACCACGAGGTCGAGTCCCGCGCCGGGCGCGTGCGCGTGCGCCCACTCCAGCACGTTGAGCAGCTGCACCGGGCTCTCGACGAAGGCGAGGGTGCGGGGGCCGGTCCGGCCGGCGCGGGGGCTCATCGACGTACGACCGTCCCGTCGTAGGGGTGGGTGGGGGGCGGGTCAGACGGCCACGGGCTCGCCGGCGGCCGTGGCGATCTCCGCCTCGGCGACGGCACCGGCCACGCGGCGCAGCTTCTTCATCGGGCCGAGCTCGGAGTCGTAGACCTTCTTCACGCCGTCGCCGAGGGACGCCTCGATGGTGCGGATGTCGCGCACCAGGCGGGCCAGGCCCTGCGGTTCGACGGAGGCTGCCTGGTCGGAGCCCCACATGGCGCGGTCGAGGGTGATGTGCCGCTCGACGAAGACGGCGCCGAGGGCGACGGCCGCGAGGGTGGTCTGCAGGCCCGTCTCGTGGCCGGAGTAGCCGATCGGAACGTTCGGGTACTCCTGCTGCAGGGTGTTGATGACCCGCAGGTTCAGCTCCTCGGCCTTCGCCGGGTAGGTGGAGGTGGCGTGGCAGAGCAGGATGTTGTCGCTGCCCAGCACCTCCACCGCGTGCCGGATCTGCTTCGGGGTGGACATGCCGGTGGACAGGATGACCGTGCGGCCGGTGGCGCGAAGTTCGCGCAGCAGCTCGTCGTCGGTGAGGGAGGCGGAGGCGACCTTGTGGGCGGGCACGTCGAACTTCTCCAGGAAGGCGACGGCCTCGGTGTCCCACGGGGAGGCGAACCAGTCGATGCCCTTCTCCTTGCAGTAGGCGTCGATCTGGCGGTACTCGTCCTCGCCGAACTCCACGCGGTGGCGGTAGTCGATGTACGTCATCCGGCCCCAGGGGGTGTCGCGCTCGATGTCCCACTGGTCGCGCGGGGTGCAGATCTCCGGGGTGCGCTTCTGGAACTTGACGGCGTCGCAGCCGGCTTCCGCGGCGGCGTCGATGAGCTTGAACGCGTTCTCGATGTCGCCGTTGTGGTTGATGCCGATCTCGCCGGTGACGTAGACGGGACGGCCGGGGCCGGCCTCGCGCGAACCGAGGGTGCGGATGCGGGAGTTGGTGCTCATGACCAGGATTTCCTTACTGGGGGTGGGAATCGAGAGAGGGACCGAGGATCCAGCCGGCGATCTCTCGGATCGCGCCGTCACCGCCGCGCAGGGTGGTGACGGCGCGGGCGGCGCCGCGCACGGCGTCGTGGGCGCTCGCGACGGCCACGGGCCAGCCGACGAGGGAGAAGCAGGGGAGGTCGTTGACGTCGTTGCCGACGTACAGCACGCGCTCGGGCGCGATGCCCTCCTCCTCGCACCACTGCTTGAGGGCGAGGTCCTTGCGGTCGATGCCGTGCAGCACGGGGAGCTTCAGCTTGCGCGCGCGGGCGGCGACGACCGGGTTCTGCTCGGTGGACAGGATCAGCAGCTTCAGGCCGCTGCGGCGCAGTGCGGCGACGCCGAGGCCGTCGCCGCGGTGCACGGAGACGAACTCCCGTCCGTCCGCGTCGATCAGCACCCGGTCGTCGGTCTGGGTGCCGTCGAAGTCGAGGACCACCGCGTCGATGTCGGCGGCGGTCGGCAGGCCGGTCCGGCCCGTGTCGAGGAGGGGGGCGAGGGCACGGGCCCGGGCGAGGTCGTGCGGGTCGTCGATCTCCAGGACGCGTGCCGGGTCGGTGCGGACCAGTTCGGTGCGGCCGAAGAAGCGGTGGCCGTGTGTGCGGAAGCCCGCGGCGTCCATGGCGTAGGCGGCGCCGGTCTCCAGGAAGTCCTGGGGGCGGTCCTGGCGGCGGGGGCGGACGGCCTTGTCGTGGTTGACGCCGTGGCCGTCGCCTTCCCCGGCCGTCCTGGCACCGGTGTCGCGCCAGACGAAGCCGTGGAACGGGGCTACCGTCACCGCCGTGTCGGCGCCGCCGTGGGCGACCGCGGCGGCCACCCCGTCGACGTCCTCGCGGGTGAGGAAGGGGCTGGTGCACTGCACGAGCAGGACGACGTCGGTCCGGGCGCCGTGCAGCGCCTCGTGGGCGTCCAGGGCGTGCAGCACGGCCGCCTCGGAGGTGGCGGTGTCCCCGGCGAGATCGGCGGGCCGCAGCACGACCTCGGCGCCCGCCTGCCGCGCGGCCTGCGCGACGGCCGCGTCGTCGGTGGAGACGACCACGTCCGTGACGTACCGCGCGGCGCGGCACTCGCGCACGGCGCGGGCCACCAGGGGCACGCCGCCGACGGGGGCGAGGTTCTTCGCGGGTACTCCCTTGGAGCCGCCGCGGGCGGGTATCACGGCGAGCACCCGGCGTACGGCCGGAGAGTCGGGCATGGGGTCAGCTCCTCGATGAAGGGCGGGCGCGGTCACAGCTCGCCCATGCGGCGGATCACGGGGGCCACGCGCTGCACGCCGTGGCGGTAGGCGCCGCGTGCCGTGCGGCGCACGATCCGGCGGACCGGACCGGGCTCCCGGCCGGCGTCGGGCGCGCCGGGCAGCGGTGTCCCGTCGGGGGCCAGGTGGTGGCGGGCGAGGACGCCGGGCAGATAGCCGGGCGCGGTGACGGGTGTGTAGTACGGGGCGAGCGGCGGGAGTCCGCCGGGTGCGTCGAGCAGGTCGGCGATGCGGGCGCGGGCGGTGTCGAAGGCGGTCGCGTACGAACCGTCGGCCGCGACGCCCTGCCGGGTCAGCCAGCGCGGGTCGGGCACCGGGCGGTGTCCGGCGTCGAGCTGGTCCCAGGAGGCGAGGCAGCCGGAGCCCGTGAAGTGGTGGTTGCCGAGCGCCTCGCGGACGCCGAGGTCGGTGAGGACGGCGGTCGGCACGCGCCGGTGCAGCGCCTCCAGGGCGGCCGTCGAGCTGACGGTGACGAGAAGGTCGGTGCGGTCCAGGACCTCGCCCATGTGCCCGTACACCAGGCGGAAGTTGGCGGGCAGGTCGAGGCCGCGGGCCAGCTTCTGGTAAGGCAGCTCCTCGATGTGCGTGGTGTGTTCGCCGGGCCGGGAGCGCAGCTTCAGCAGCACCTCGCGCTCCGGGTGGAGGCGGGCGTGCCGCACCAGGCGGTCCAGCAGGTACGTACGGTCCGTGCGGGTCTCCGGCACGGAGGGCTGGGCGGCGAAGACGACCGTGCGAGGCTCGTGCTCGCCGGTGTGGGGCTCGCCCCCGAGGAACGGCAGCGCGACCTCCGTGACCGCGCCGGCGTCGGCGCCCACCCCCTCGTACACGGCGCGGAAACGCTCCGCGTCCTGGCGGGAGTTGGCCAGCACCAGGTCGGCGCCGTGACGCAGCAGCAGACCGTCGGTGAGCTTCTCGTAGACGACGCCGACGTAACCGGTGACCACCACGGGCCGGTCGGGCCGGTCCTCCCACACGCGTCGCAGCCCGTGCAGCATCGCCTGCACCCCGCCGCCGACCAGCGCGAGCACGAGAACGTCGTACGGCTCCTCGCGCATGGCGCGCAGGAACCCGGCCGCGGTGACCTCCCGCAGGGAGTCCGCGCGGACGCCGACCTCGCCGAGCTGGCGGGCGGTGGGGGTCGCGCGGCCCCGCAGCAGATATCCGTCCAGGCGGATGTCGCGCGGCGCGACGCGTTTCGCGGTGAGCGTGCCCCATTTCCACCGGGTGTCGGAATCCGCGAGGACCGCCACCCTGAGGGGCTTCGTTGCACTTGCTGGCACGCCGAAGACGTTAGGAAGCGAATTCCGCCAACGGCCCAACCGTGCCTCAACGAAAAGTTAACAGCACCCCACGGAGAACCGAACCGGCCCGCGAGAACTCCCGAGGTAGGCGCGGTCCACCGGACCGACACACGGAGTTCACGGTCCGTACGACCGGTGGAAAGAAAGCCCGCCGGGCGGTCTCCTAATGTTTTACGGGTGCCGAAGCTTTCCGTGATCGTCCCCTTTCACAATGTCCAGCGATACGCGCCGGACGCGCTCAGAAGTCTGCGGGAGAATGCCCGGAGCGATTTCGAGTTCGTCCTGGTCGACGACGGTTCACGGGACGACACCCCGGTGATCGTCGAGCGGGCGGCCGGGGAGCTGGCCCATGTCGCGCGGGTGCGTCACATCCGCCGTGACCGCAACGGCGGGATCGCCACCGCCCGCAACACCGGCCTGGACGCGGCACGCGGCGAGTACCTGGCCTTCCTGGACGGCGACGACTGGTTCGCCCCGGGGTATCTGCCCCGGCTGGTCGCGGCGGCCGAGGAGTCGGGGTGCGACTTCCTGCGCACCGACCACGTACGGGTCACCGGCCGCGCCCGGACCGTGCACCGGGTGCCCGTGGGACTGCGGGACGAGGTGCTGGACCCGCGCGGGGCGATCCTGCCCGCCGACCGGACGACCGCGGTGGACTACCCGCAGGCGTGGGCGGGTGTGTACCACCGGCGGCTGCTGGAACGGGGGTTGCTGCACTTCCCGGAAGGGCTGCGCACCGCCGAGGACCGGCCGTGGATCTGGCGGCTGCACCGGGAGGCCGAGTCGTTCGCCGTGGTGGGGTTGCTCGGGGTGTTCTACCGCAAGGGCGTCGCCTCCTCCCTCACCCGGATCGGGGACGAGCGGCAACTGGACTTCGTCCGCGCCTTCGACCGGGTGGTCGCGGAGACGGCGGCGGACCGGGACGCGGCCCGGTTGCTGCCCAAGGCGGTGCGGACGTACTGCGCGGTGATCGCCCACCACCTGGCCGAGCAGGACAAGTTCGAGCCGGCGGTGGCCGCGCGGCTGCGGGCGACGTGCGCGGCGGCGCTGCGGAGGCTGCCGCGGGACGTGCTGGACGGGGTGCTGGACTCGATGGACCCGCGACGGGCGGCTCGGCTGCGGAGGCTGCGGCGGGCGCCGCTCCGCGTGGGGAAGGAGGCCGCGTGATGGCGGCGAGGACGCAGATCTTCTGTGCCTCCGGACCGTCGGCGGTGGTCACCATGGTGGCCGCGGTCGAGGCCGGACGGCTCCCGGACGCGGAACGCCGGGTGCTGCTGGTGTGCGACGACTCCCCGGTGCCGGAGGCGGCACCGGCGTGGGACGAGGTGCCCGGCTTCGGCCGGCTGCGCGCCCGCTTCGACGCGGTGCTGTCCTGGAACGAGACCGTCCGGCCGTTCCACCCGGCGGCCTGGACACCCCGCGCGGAGGACGTGCCGCTCCTGGAGCGGCACGTCCGGCGGCTGTGGGGGCTCGGCGACGACCGGGTGGAGCTGGTGCTCGGTTCCCCGGACGTCCCGCCCGCCCTGGCGGTGGCGCGGGTGTTCACCGGGGCGCCGCTGCACGTCTGCGTGGGCGGTCCGGCGGACTACGGGCCCACCCGGGGCAAGCTCGACCCGCTGATCGGCACGCGCGTACGGCAGGTGCTGCACCTGGACCTGGTGCCGGGTCTGGAGCCCCTGCTGCTGGGCGAGTTCGGGGTGCCGGCCCGGGTGGTCCCGGCGGACGCCTACCGGGCCGTGGCCGGTGAGATAGGCCCGGCGGCGGCGGTGGTGCCGGAGGGGGCGGCGCTGGTCGTCGGGGAGAGCCTGGCCGCGCTCGGCGCCGGCGCGGAGGGCGGGGAGGACGCCCTGCACGGGGAGATGCTGCGGGCGGCGGCCGGGCGCGGTCACCGCCGGGTGGTGTTCGCACCGCACCCCGCGGCCGGGACGGGGCACGGCGGCGCGCTGCGGGCGGAGGCGGAGCGGCTGGGGGTGGACCTCACCGTCCCGGACTCCCCCGTCCCCGCCGAGCTGCTGCTCCAGGCGTCCCGCCCGGCCCTGGTCGTCGGCTGCTCGTCGGCCGCGCTGTTCACGGCGTCGGCGCTGTACGGCCTCCCGGTGGCCCGGGTCGGCACGGAACGCCTGCTGGCCCGGCTCACGCCGTACGACCACCCGCACCGGGTGGCGCTGGTGCTGGCGGAGGCGGTACTGCCGGGGGCGGGGCCCGAGGACGGCTCGACGGCGCCCGGGGCGGGCGGGGACACGTTGCCCGGTGAGAAGGCGCCGACGGGTGCGGAGCGGGGCGGTGGGGGCGTGCCGTCGGCCACGGAAGGGGGTGACGGCGACGCTCCGGCGCGTGCGCGGCACGGCGACGGGAAGGCACCGCCGGACGCGCGGGACGGCGCCGGGCAGGCACCGGTGCGTGCCGAGCTGGGTGAGCTGCTGGCCGCGCTCTCCTTCACCATGCGGCCGCGGGTGCACCCCGCGCTGAGGGGCGTCGCCGAGCGGTACCTCGGCGCGCGGGCGCGGGACCGGCGGTGGTTCCCCCGCGGGCGGCTCACCTCGCTGGGACTGCCCGGGGGTGTGCCGAAGGGGCTGGCGTTCCTGCCGCGCACCCGGGCCGCCCGGCGGGTGGTGCGGAGGGTGCGGGCGGTGCGGAAGGTTGTAGGGGGCTGACGCGCACCACGCGGCGGCATCCGTGAGGGGCCCGCCGCCCCCGGGGGGGGTGGGCGAGCACCCCAGGGGCCCCACGGACCCACGGCGGGCCCGGACAGCGGCATCCGCGCCGGGCGGGCCTGGCGGGCCGCCCCCCACCCCGCTCCTCGCCCGCCACCGTGGGGTGGGCGAGCACCCCAGGGGCCCCACGGACCCACGGCGGGGCCCGACAGCGGATGCGCGCCCGGCGTGCCGCCCCCCGTCCCGCTCCTGCCGTCGAGCCCCCGGTCCGCCGCCCCGCACCCGGTCGGCCCGAACACGACGGCGTCGGCAGCCGGCGGCCGGCGGCGGCAGCCAGGTCCTCGCAGCCCTACGGCACTCCTCCTCCCTCCTCACCGCGCGGGAGCGGCCCGCGCACGGCGGGAAGGGAGGTCCCCGCCGGCCGGCACGGCGCCGGGCGGGGGCCCGCGTCCGGCAGGGCCGAACCGTTCAGGTGCGCCGGGGCCGGGCCCCGGGCTCGGGTACGGGCGCCCGGGCGGGGTCGGAGTACGAACGCCCCGCGCCGGGTCGGCTGTTGGCAGGGGACTGTTCACCGGGTGTCCACCCGGACGCCACCGGCGGACCGCCGTGCTGGGGCACATTCGGCCTCCGGGGCCGCGTGCGCCCGCCGCACCCGGCCGTCGGCCCGGGCCGCCGCCCGCCGCGCCGCCCGACGGCCCCGCCGTGCCGGACAGCAGGGGCGCCGCGCCCCGTACCCGCGAGAAAGAGGTCCACGTGCCCAAGCTGTCCGTCGTCGTCGCCCTGCACAACGTGGAGGCGTTCGCGGAGACCACGCTGCGCAGTCTCGCCCGCAACGCGGGCCCGGACGTCGAGTTCCTGCTCGTCGACGACTGCTCCACGGACGCCACCACCGAGGTGGTCGACCGGTGGGCGGAGCGGCTCCCGGGCGCGCGGGTGATCCGGCACGACACCAACCGGGGGATAGCGCAGGCCCGCAACTCCGGCATCGACGCGGCCGGCGGCGAGTACCTCACGTTCCTCGACGGGGACGACTGGTACGGGCCGGGCCATCTCGCCGGGCTGATGCGGGCCATGGACGAGCTGGGCTGCGACTTCGCCCGCACCGACCATGTGCAGGCCACCGGCACCGACCGGGTGGTGAAGCGGCCCCCGGCCCGGGTGCGCCACGCGGTGATGGACCCGCGCGACGGGATCGCCCCCGCCGACACCGAGACGATGGTGGACTACCCGTTCGTCTGGGCGGGGGTCTACCGCCGGCACCTGTTCGAGGACGGCGGCCTGCGCTTCGCCACCGAACTGCGCACCGCCGAGGACCGGCTGTGGATCTGGCGGCTGCACCTGCGGGCCCGGACGTACGCCTCGCTGGGCCTGCACGGCGTGTTCTACCGGCGCGGGGTGGCCACCTCCCTCACCCAGGTCAGGGACGAACGCCAGCTGGACTTCATCCCGGCCTACGACGCCCTGCTGCGGGAGGTCCGCGACGACCCGGAGGCGGACCGCTTCCTGCTCAAGGCGGTCCGCACCTACTGCGCCATGATCGCGTTCCACGTCGGCAAGGCACACGACTACGAGCCCGCGGCGGCCCGGCGGCTGCGCCACGAGGCGCGGGCCGCGCTGCACCGCATGCCCGAGCGGGAGCTCGACCGGACCCTCGCCACCATCGACAGCACCCGGGGCAGGCTGCTCGGCCGCCTGCGCGACGGGCGGAAGGCTGCCTGACCCATGCACACCCAGATCTTCCAGGTCTCCACGCTGTACGGAGCGGCCACGCTGGCCGCGGCGCTGGACGCGGGCCTGTTCGGGCCGCGCGAGCGCTCCCGGCGTCTGCTGCTGGTCTCGCAGAACGCCGCCGTGCCGGAGACGGCGCTGCGCCTGGACGAGATGCGCGGCCACGGCCCGCTCGCCGGCCGGTTCGACGAGGTGGTGAGCTGGAACGAGGCGATCAGCCCGTACCACCCGAGCGCCTGGGGGCCGCGCGGGAACGACACGGTGCTGTGGCAGCGGGCGTTCCGGCTGCTGTGGGGCATCGAGGAGCGGGACACGGTCGAGCTGGCCGTCGAGTCGGTCCAGGCCAACCCGGCGCGCGCGCTGACGGCGATCTTCTCCGAGAGCGCCGTCGACGTGTACGCGGACGGCCTGATGAGCTACGGCCCCACCCGGGAGAGGCTGCCGCTGACCGTCGCGAGCCGGGTACGGCGGCTGCTCCACCTCGACCTGGTCCCCGGTCTGCGGCCGCTGCTGCTGTCCGAGTACGGCGTGGAGCCGGTGATCGTGCCGGACGAGGCGTTCCGCGCGGTACTGGACGAGGTCGCCCGGGACGCGGCGGACGACCCGCTCCTCGCGCCCGTGCGGACGGAGGCGCCGACCGCCGTGCTGCTCGGCCAGTACCTCGCGGCGCTGGGCATCCTGACCGCCGCCGAGGAGGAGGACCTGCACGTCCGCATGCTCACCGGGGCGGTGCGCGCCGGGCACCGGTCGGTGCTGTTCAAGCCCCATCCGACGGCTCCGGCCGGCTACTCGGCGGTGCTGGCGAAGGCGGCGGCGGACGCGGGTGTGCGGCTCACCGTCCTGGACGCGCCGCTGCTCGCGGAGACGCTGTACCACCACGCCCGGCCCGAGCTCGTCGTCGGCTGCTTCTCCACGGCGATGGTCACCGCGTCCGCCTACTACGGTGTGCCCGTGGCGCGGGTGGGGACGGGGCTGGTGCTGGACCGGCTGCGGCCGTACCAGAACAGCAACCGGGTCCCGCTGGTGCTGGTCGACCACCTGGTGCCCGACCTGGAGCGGGACGAGACGCCGGCCGTGCTGGGCGCGGCGCCGGAAAGCCTGGCGCCGCTGGTGCGGACGACGGGCTTCTGCATGCAGCCCCGCACCTATCCGGCGCTGCGCGAGCCGGCCGAGGAGTGGCTGCGCGAGCGTCTCGCCGACAGCCCCGCCGGCTACTTCCCCGCCCTGCGCCTGGCCGAGCTGGGCCTGCCCGGCAGCAGCCCCGGCACCCGGGCCCGGGTCCGCGCGGCGCGCGCCCGGCGGAAGGTGGGCCGGGCGGTCCGCCGTACCGGGAAGGGGTGACGGGGCGGCCCGGTCCACCGTCCGGTCCGGTTCACCGCACCCCGTAGCGGGCCTCGATCCCGGCGACGACCAGGGCGAGGCCCTCCTCGAAGTGTTCCTCGTAGTCGCCGAAGAGGGCCGCTCCGGCCTCGGCGGCGAGGGGATGGCCGGCCATCAGCCGGGCGCGGGCCTCGACGTCGAAGCCCTCGCGGCGCTCCCCCGGGCGCGGCTCCACGCCCTGCTCCTCGGCCACGAAGCCGAGCGTGTAGAGGAACGTCGTCTGCAGCGCCCGTGCCGCCTGGGTGAGGGTGAGGCCGGCGGACGTGAGCAGGCGCAGGTTGGCCTCCTGCTGCTCGGCGTGTTCGAGCCCCGTGAAGCGGGTGCCGCCGAACATCTTGGCGCCGTCGCGGTAGGCGAGCAGGGTCCGGCGCAGCACCCGGTTGCTCCGGAGCAGCCGCTCCTGCCAGCTGTCGTCCGGGTCGAGCTCGATCCCGTCGGTCATGCGGCGGAACATCTCGGTCGCCATCTCGTCGAGCAGCGCCTGCTTGTCCTTGAAGTGCCAGTACAGGGCGGGTGCCTTGACGTCCAGTTCCCTGGCGATGGCGCGCAGCGTCAGGCCGTCGAGGCCGACCTCGTTCAACAGGGTCAGTGCCGTGTCGGCGACCCGTCGGCGGTCCAGCGGGGCGCGTCGTTCCGTGTTCACGCTTGACAACTTAACACCGTTAGGGAGACGCTCGGGGCACTTAACATCGTTAAGGAGAGTGGTCATGAGCGACACCCATGTGCTGATCGCGGGCGCGGGGCCGACCGGCCTGACGCTCGGCATCGACCTGGCCCGGCGCGGTGTGCCGGCCCTGATCGTGGAGCGGGCGGACGGCCTGTTCCCCGGGTCGCGCGGCAAAGGGCTCCAGCCGCGCACCATGGAGGTCTTCGACGACCTCGGCGTGCTGGACAGGATCCGGGCGGGCGGCGGCCGCTACCCGCGCCAGATGCTCTGGCGCGACGGCAGGCAGCTGGGTGAGCACCGCCTGATGGAGCCGGTGGAGCCCACCGAGGAGGCGCCGTACGAGGGCTGGATGGTGCCGCAGTGGCGCACCCAGCGGCTCCTGCGCGACCGGCTGGAGGAACTCGGCGGCAAGGTCGCCTTCGGCCGCGAGGTCACCGGCGTCACCCAGGACGAGGAGGGCGTGACCGCCCACTTCGCCGCCGGCCCGCCGCTGCGCGCCCGCTACCTGGTCGCCACGGACGGGGGACGGTCGGCGGTGCGCCGGGCGGTCGGCACCGCCCTGACCGGCGAGGCGGTCGACCCGCTGCCGATGCTGGTGGCGGACGTGCGGATCAGCGGCCTGGACCGGGACTGGTGGCATCTGTTCCCGCCCCGCGAGGGCGAGGACGAGTTCCTCACCCTCTGCCCGCTCGCCGGGACGGACGACTTCCAGCTGGTCGCCCGGTTCACCGAGGGCACGCGGGTGGACCTCTCCCCCGAGGCCGTACGGCGGGTCGTGGCCGCCCGCACGCATCTCGCCGCCGAGGACGTGACCGAGGTGCTGTGGGCCTCCGACTTCCGGCCGCGTGCCGCGCTCGCCGACCGGTTCCGGGTGGGCCGCGTGTTCCTCGCGGGCGACGCCGCCCACGTGCACTCCCCGGCCGGCGGTCAGGGCCTCAACACCAGCGTCCAGGACGCCTACAACCTGGGCTGGAAGCTGGACGCGGTGCTGTCCGGCGGGGCCGACGCGTCCCTGCTCGACAGCTACGAGGAGGAGCGGCGGACGGTCGCCGCGGCGATGCTCGGCCTGTCCACCCGCATCCACCGGGGCGAGGCGAAGCGCGGCGGCGCCACCCTGCAACTGGACCTGGGGTACCGGGAGTCCTCGCTCAGTGCCGAGACGCGTACGGAGCCCGGCCCGGTGCGCGCGGGCGACCGGGCGCCGGACGGCAGGGTGGACGGCGTGCGCCTCTTCGACGCCTTCCGGGGGCCGCACTGGTCCCTGCTGGCGCTGGGCACGGACGTCCCGGAACCGCCCGCGGGCGTCCGGCTGGTGCGCGGTCCCTCCCATCGGACGTACGGCACGGGCCTGTTCCTGGTCCGCCCGGACGGCTACGTGGGCTGGGCCGGGGACACCCCGGACGGGCTCGGCGCCTACCTCGCCCGGCCCGGACGGCACTGACGGACCGTCCGGGTCACGGCCCCGGACGGTCCGGCGCCCCGGTGAGCAGGTCCGGTGCGTCCGGCCGCGAGGAGGAGGGAGCCGACAGGCCGGAGGTCCACCCGGGGCGCGGGAGGGCGTGCCGGACCCCGCGTCCTCGGCATGATCCGCCGGACGGGCCTTACGCGCTCGCCGTCGACAGCTTCGCCGCGAAGCCCAGGAACAGGGCGCCCGCCGCCGAGGTGGCGCCCGCCGACAGCCGGCGACGGCGGCGGAAGGCGGCGGCCAGCCGGGTGCCGCTGAAGATCAGCGCGCTGAGGTAGAGCACGCTGGCGATCTGGGCGAAGGCGCCGAGGACCACGAAGGACAGCGCCGGGTAGGCGTAGGCCGGGTCGACGAACTGCACGAAGAAGGCGATGAAGAACAGGATCGCCTTCGGGTTGAGCAGGCTGACGACCAGCGCCCGGCGGAAGGGACGCTCACCGGCCGCCTCGGCGGCGGGAGCCTCCCGCACGCTCTCCTCCCGGCGGGTGCGCCACATGCCCCACGCGGCGCGCAGCATCCCGACGGCCAGCCAGGCCAGATAGCCGGCGCCGGCGTACTTCACGATGCCGAACAGCACGGCGTTGGCCTGGAGCAGGGAGGCGACCCCGGCGGCCGACAGCGTCATCAGGACGGCGTCCCCGCACCAGACGCCGGCGGCGGCCGTGTAGCCGGAGCGCACCCCGCGGCGGGCGGCGACGGACAGGACGTACAGCGAGTTGGGGCCCGGCAGCAGGATGATCAGGGCCAGGCCCGCCAGGTAGGTGGGAAGGTCGACGACACCGAACATGGCAAGGAGTGTCGCACGGAGGTACGGCACTCCTCGGCCCTGTCTCGGCCTGCGAGAACGGCGGTCAGAAGGCGTCGCTCGGGACGTAGGTGCCCCACACCTCGCGCAGTGCGTTGCAGACCTCGCCGACGGTGGCGCGGGCCTTGAGGGCGTCCTTCATGGGGTAGAGGACGTTGTCCTCACCCTCGGCGGCCTTCTTCAGTGCGTCCAGTGCGGTGTCGACGGCCTGCTGGTCGCGCTCCGCGCGGAGCTTGGCGAGGCGTTCGGCCTGCTGGGCCTCGATGGCGGGGTCGACGCGCAAGGGCTCGTACGGCTCCTCCTCGTCGAGCTGGAAGCGGTTGACGCCGACCACGACCCGCTCCGCGGAGTCGGTCTCCTGAGCGATGCGGTAGGCGGAGCGCTCGATCTCGTTCTTCTGGAAGCCGTGCTCGATGGCGTTGACCGCGCCGCCGAGATCCTCGACCTTCCGCATCAGCTCCAGCGCGGCGGTCTCGACCTCGTCGGTCATCTTTTCGATGACGTAGGAGCCGGCGAAGGGGTCGACGGTCGCGGTGACGTCGGTCTCGTAGGCGAGGACCTGCTGGGTGCGCAGGGCGAGCCGGGCGGACTTGTCGGTCGGCAGCGCGATGGCCTCGTCGAAGGAGTTGGTGTGCAGGGACTGGGTGCCTCCGAGCACCGCAGCGAGGCCCTGCACGGCGACGCGGACGAGGTTCACCTCGGGCTGCTGGGCGGTCAGCTGCACCCCGGCCGTCTGCGTGTGGAAACGCAGCATCAGCGACTTGGGGTTCTTCGCGCCGAACTCCTCCTTCATCACCCGCGCCCAGATCCGGCGCGCGGCGCGGAACTTGGCGACCTCCTCCAGGATCGTGGTGCGGGCCACGAAGAAGAAGGACAGGCGGGGCGCGAAGTCGTCGACGTCCATGCCGGCCGCCACCGCGGTGCGCACGTACTCGATGCCGTCGGCGAGGGTGAACGCGATCTCCTGCGCGGGCGAGGCGCCGGCCTCGGCCATGTGGTAGCCGGAGATGGAGATGGTGTTCCACTTCGGGATCTCGGCCCGGCAGTACTTGAAGATGTCCGCGATCAGCCGCAGCGACGGCTTGGGCGGGAAGATGTAGGTGCCGCGGGCGATGTACTCCTTCAGCACGTCGTTCTGGATCGTGCCGGTGAGCTTGTCCGCGGACACGCCCTGCTCCTCGGCGACCAGTTGGTAGAGGAGCAGCAGCAGGGCGGCGGGCGCGTTGATCGTCATCGACGTGGACACCTTGTCCAGCGGGATCCCGCCGAACAGCACCCGCATGTCGTCGATGGAGTCGATGGCCACACCGACCTTGCCGACCTCGCCCGAGGCGATCGGCGCGTCGGAATCGTGGCCCATCTGGGTGGGCAGGTCGAACGCGACCGACAGGCCCATCGTGCCGTTGGCGATCAGCTGCTTGTAGCGGGCGTTGGACTCCGTCGCCGTACCGAAACCGGCGTACTGGCGCATCGTCCACGGACGGCCCGTGTACATCGTCGGATAGACGCCCCGGGTGAACGGGTACGCGCCCGGCTCACCCAGCTTCTCGGCCGGGTCCCAGCCCTCGAGGGACTCCGGCCCGTAGACCGGTTCGATGGGCAGTCCGGACTCCGACTCGCGCGCCATGATGTGCATGCCTCCCGCTGAGCAGCGTTGCTCGATCCGATCGCCGGTCACTCGCCATTTACTCACCAGTACAGGGCGACCCTTCGACGGACTGTAGCGGTGCGCGTGCGGCCCGGTGGAGGGGCACACGCTGGGACCTTCCTCACAGCCTCGGTGGGACCCCGCTCACAGGGCCGCCCCCAGACGTCGTCCGGTCACTCCCCACCATGCCCCCTTGTTCCGCCCCGGTCACGTCGGGGGTATGACTCAGGTGACGACCGGGCCGGTCCGGTGGGGCGGGACGAACGGGGGCAGGGGTGCGCGGGAAGAGCACGAACGGACGGGGGATCGCCGTCCTGGCGGCGCTGGCGGCCGGCGCCGTGGGTGCGGCCGGGTGCACGGTGCAGCCGGCCGGTACGGACGGGCAGGGCAGGTCGCCGGTGCGGATCGAGGTGCCGGACCGGACGCCGGACGCGACGCGGTCCGCGCCGCCGGCCCGGACGCCGGACGCCCCGGCGAAGCCGTCGCCGTCGGACCCGCCGTCGACCCGGCCGACGCCCGCGCGCGTGCTGTGGTCTCCGGGGGACAAGGGGCGGGACATACGTGAGCTCCAGGCGCGGCTGCGGCAGATCGCGTGGGTCTTCCACGGGCCCACCGGGACCTACGACGCCCTGACGGCGGAGGCGGTCCGGGGCTTCCAGGGCAAGCGCGGACTGCCGAGGACGGGCGTGACCGACACCGTCACCTGGCAGCGGCTGCTCGCGATGACGCGCGAACCGGGCCGCTGGGAGCTGTACCTGATGGGCGGCCAGCCCGCCGACGCGCCGGACCCTCGCTGCATGACCGGCCGGGTGATGTGCATCAGCAAGTCGAGCCGCACGCTGCGCTGGATGATCGACGGCCGCACGGTGTCGACGATGCCGGTCCGCTTCGGCTCGGAGTACACGCCGACCCGCGAGGGCGTCTTCCAGGTGTTCTGGAAGTCCCGGCACCACGTGTCCACGCTCTACGACTCCCCCATGCCGTACGCGATGTTCTTCAGCGGCGGCCAGGCGGTGCACTTCTCGTCGGACTTCGCCGCCCGGGGCTACGCGGGGGCCTCGCACGGCTGCGTCAACGTGCGCGACGAGGCGGCGATCGCGGAGCTGTACGAGCAGGTGCGCGACGGCGACAAGGTCGTCGTCCACTGGTGAAAGGGGCGCGGGCGGGACCGGGGGAACGTGTCCCGCCCGCGCCAGGTGCACGAGCCGCGGGTACGGGGGGAACCCAGGCTCCGTGCGACGGCCGATGACCAGTCGGCTCACTCATTACTGCGTCACGAGCGCCGGAAGTGTCACACCCGGCGGTACGCCGTCATGTCAAGGAGGGCGTCGCCGCAGGTCAGGAGGGTTTTCCGGGCTCCTTGTCGCCCGCCTTGGCCTTGTTGCCACCGCCCGGCCCCTGGTTCCGGTCCGGGCCCTGGTTCCGACCGCTGCCCTTGCCGTTGCCGTTGCCCTTGGCGCGCCGGTCCTTCTCCTCGGCCGCCGAGCCGCCGCGTCCGCCGTTGCCCCGGCCGGCGCCCTTGCCGTTGCCGCCGCCGTTCCCCTTGCCCTTGTCCTGGCCCTTGCCCTTGTCCTGGCCCTTGCCGTCGTCCCCGCCGTCGTCGCCCGGGTCCTGGTGGCCCTTGCCCTGACCCGGGTTCGCGGCCTGGTCGCCGGCGTCGCCCGGGTCGAGCCGGGTCTCGGCGTCGTGCGTGCCGCCCCGGTCCTCGGAGTCCCGGTCGCCGGTCTTCCCGCCGGCCGTGACACCGCGGCAGTACCCGGGCACGCGGGAGGCGCCGCCCGCCTCCTCGTGCAGCAGCCGGCGGCGTTCGCCGTTCACCGGCCGGCCCTCGTGCCACGCCCGGCACGCCGACACGACCAGCTGCCGGCGGGCGGCGAGGGACGCCGGACCGTCGTCGGGATCGGCCGGCCCGCCGGTGCGGCCGGTGTCCCCGTCGGCCCCGGCGCTCGTCCGGCCGCCGTCGGCGTCTCCGTCCGCCGTCCGGCCGTCGGGTGGGACGGAGTCGCCCGTCGAGGGAGGGGAGACCGGGGGCCGCTCGGGGTGGGTGGCCGTGGCGGAGCCCGCGGGGCCGGACCGGGAGTCGTCGGAGGGTGTGCGCAGCAGTCCGGTCCCGGCCAGCACCGCGGCGCCGCCGACCATGCCCGCGACCAGCGCGGCGGCCAGCAGCAGCCGCGCGGGGCGGGGCCGGCGGGGTCCGCCCGGGGTTCCGTTACGTTCGGCGCGCGGGGCGCCGAGACGGATCAGGCCGACATCGGCGTCCGCCGGGCCGGTGCCCTGACCGGCGGACGGGGCCGAGCCGGCCTGTTCCGCCCGCTCGTCCCTGGACTTGCGGAAGGCGGCCAGCGCGGCCGCCTCACCGGGAAGTTCCTCGCCCGCCGGGGACGGTGGCGCGGAGAGCGCGCGGAGCGTTCCGGCGAGCCGTTCGGCCCGGTCACGGCCGGGCGGGCCGGCAGCCTCGGGGGGCTCACCGCTCAGCAGGCGCTCCGCCGCCTCGGGGTCCAGCCACCTGTACTGCTCATCGGCCATCACATGTCCTTCTGCGTCCGCGTTCGCAACTGCGTCACACTCGCGGACGTCACCGTACGACGGCGTGGTTCTCTCTGGGGCGGGAGGGCGTCGAGCACCCCGGCGGATTCCGGATGGCCTTCCGGATCGTCGAGCAGCTCGGCCAGCCGGCGCAGACCGCGATGGGCCGCCGTCCGTACGGCGCCGGGACGCTTGCCCAGGGTCTCCGCGGCCGTCTTGGCATCCAGGCCGACGACGACGCGCAGGACGACGGCCTCGGCCTGGTCCTGCGGCAGCCGGGAGATGAGGGAGAACGCGCCGTCGGTGGCCAGCGCCTCCATCGCCTCGCCGGCCGTGTCGGACTCGGCGGGCCGGCCGGTCAGCTCGGTCTCGTCGCCGCCTATCGCCGGGCGGCGCCCGCGCATGCGTATGTGGTCCAGCGCGCGGTTGCGGGCGATGCGGGCGGCCCAGCCGCGGAAGCGGTCCGCGTCACCGCTGAAGCGCTCCAGGTCACGGGCGATCTGCAGCCACGCCTCGGACGTCACGTCCTCGGCGTCGGGCTCGCCGACGAGTGTCCTGACGTATCCGAGCAGCCGCGGGTGCACGGCGCGGTACACGGTCCGGAACGCGGTCTCGTCCCCGTCCTGTGCCGCACGCACCGCGGCCGTCAGCTCCGCGTCGTCCCCCAGCACGCGTGCGCCCTTCTGCGCCTAAGCCGGCGCCGCTCTCGCGGACCGGGTTGCTCGCCGTCGTCATTGCTCAGTCGGTCGTTGCGGTCTCAAGGCCGCGCACGGAGGTTGTGGTCGTTTGTCTCCCGCGGCCTGGCGCGAAAGGCACGTTACGACCTGAAACCACTCCCCGTCCATGACCGTACAAGATGCAACTAACCCGTGACACCGGACGTGTGACAGAAAACGCATGCCCGGCGCTGTAGAAGGTACGGGTCGCCGCGCGGCCCGTACCGCGCGACGGCCGGGGCCTCTCCTGTGGGGGGTGGCGGCCCCGGCCGTCTCCGCGCCCACTCCGCAGACCGGTTGACGGACCGTCAGGTTCCGCGCTCCGCGGGCAGTCGTGCCTCGCCCGGCGCCTCAAGGGCCTGGGAGGTACCCCCGGGCGGCACGCGTGGGCGATGGGGGCACCTCCGTCCCGGTGAGGAACGCGACCCCTAGGGCCTGTCTGACAATGTCCGTCGTCGCCCGGAGGGCGGGGGCGCGGCGTCAGGTGCGTGCTCTCGGCGTGCCGGCCCCAGGCCCTTGTACTGGCTGTACTCGGGCCTGGGGCCGGTGCGGCGAGGGTGCGTGCATGGCGTCGCGCAGCAGACGGAGATTGTCAGACCGGCCCTAGGGCTTCCCCGCAGGAGGCACGCGGCCCTCCCCCTGGCCGCCGTTCCCCTTACCCGCACCGTTCGCTTCGCCCCGCGGCTCGGTACCGGCCGTCTCCCCCGCGGAGCGACCACCCTCAGGCGCCGCGGGCGTACTCGGCCGCACCGGCGCCGCAGCCCCGGAGCGGCCGGCGCAATACGCCCCCACCCGCTCCTCACCCCCCGCCGCCGCGACCAACCGCTCCCACCCCGGCGCGTCCAGAGCCCGGCCCCGCCCCGTGACCTGCTCGTAGGCCCGGCAGTGGGCCTCGGTGTCCCGGGCGGTGTCCGGGCGTTCGGCGTCGGACCGTCCGTCGGCGGCCCCCGGAGCGGAGGCGGCGGATTCCGGCGCCTCCCCGGGGGCGACGGGAGCCGGCGGGGCGGTGGTGGCGGACGGCGACCTCGTGGGCCGCGGCTCCTTGGACGGCCCGTCGGTCGAGGAACCCGCCGCGCCGATGCCGGCCACCGCCACCCCGCTCAGCGCACAGCCCGCGACCAGCGCGGCGAGGGTGGCCCGGAGCGAACGCCCGCCGAACCGCCGTCGAGGGCCCGCCAGTCGTCCCGGCGGCGGGTGCGCGCGCCGTGCGCCCCGACTCCCGGGCGGCCACGAACGCGGCGACGGCCCGCTGTTCCGCCCCGGCGTCCACGCGGTCGCGGACCAGCACGGCGGCGAGCGCCGCCTCCAGACGGGCCGTGTCACCGGCCGGCACCTCGACCGAGACGGGAGCGGGACGGCCGTGCGCGGACGGTGTGCCCTCGGGGCGGGCACGCCGGCGGCCGGCCCGCCCGCCGTCGCTCTGCCGTTCACCCATGTCCGTTTCCGTCCCTGCTCGCTCGTGTGCCCGGATGCGCCCGGCCCCGGCCCGTCGTCCGGCCGCCGGGCTCGTGCGTGTGCGGCCGTGCTGCCGTCGCACCCCCTCCCACCAGGCGGGAGACCGGTGGCCCCGGACAAACGGATACGGTCCGTCCGCCCCGGCCGTTCAGCCGCGGGCCCGGCCGTGCCATGTGACGCGACCGCCGTGATGTCCCGCGGTCACGTCGACTCACCCAGCGTCCGCGGTGCCTCATCCGTCACACCGTCGCCGCCGAGCTGCCGCGCCAGGCGCCGCAGACCCCGGTGTGCGGCGGTCCGTACGGCGCCCGGGCGCTTGCCCAGCACCCGGGCGGCGGAGGGCCCGTCGAGGCCGACGACCACGCGCAGCAGCACCGCCTCGGCCTGGTCCCGGGGCAGTCCGCCGACGAGGGCGAGGGCCTGCTCGGTGGACATGGCCTCCATGGCCTGGTCGTGGGTGCTCTGCGGCGCGGGCAGTTCCAGTACGTCCTGCTCCAGCGCGGACGGCCGGGGCCGCACCCGCTGCCGGCGCAGGTGGTCCAGCGCGCGGTGCCGGGCGATGGTCGCCGTCCAGCCGCGGAACCCGGCGCCGTCGCCCTTGAACCGGCCCAGGTCGCGGGCGATCTCCAGCCAGGCGTCCGACATCACGTCCTCGGCGTCGCCGCCGACCAGTCCGCGCACATAGGCGAGCAGCCCGGGCTGCACGAGCCGGTAGGCCACGGCGAACGCGGCCTCGTCGCCCTCCTGGGCGCGCGCGACGGCCTCGCCCAGTTCCCCGTCGTACGCCTGTGTGCGGCGGGATTCCCCTCCGTGGCCCAAGAACCGTCCTCGTCCGTACCGAGCGCTTAGCGCCTCGCTCCCGCATGACGTGTGCACGTCGTTCGTGTCACGCCCCCAGGGTCCTCAGCGCGCGCCGCCGGCAAAGTGTCACAGGTCAACCCGCGTCCCCGACGCCCCACGGCCCCCGCCCGGCACGCGCCGGCCGCCCCTCACCCGCGGGGGGTGCCGCTCGTCGCGTCCCTGCACAGCAGGCGCAGGGAGCCGTCGTGGACGTAGCAGCGGCGGGCCTCGTCGAGGGGGTCCCAGAGGCGGCCGTCGGGGGTGCGCACCCAGTGGTCGCCGCCGGAGGCCCACCACTCGCCCCCGGTCTGACGCACGATCACCTCGCCGGCGTAGGCCCCGAAGCCGCGCAGCACCAGCTCCACGGCGGCGTACGGGGCCGACTCCCGGCGGATGTCCTCGATCATGCGGTCGACGCTCCACAGACTGCGCGCCGAGTAGTCGAGGCGCAGCCGTGCCCCCTCGCGCATCGCCGCCACCGCGTCCGCCGCCCAGCGGACCGGCTTCGTCGCCGCCGAGGGCCTGGTCTCCTGCTGTGTCGTCACAGTGCTCGCAGTCGTCACACTCTGGAGAGCGCTACGGCGAACCGTTTCGTCACCCCGAATCGGCGTCTTCCCAGAACGGGTGCACGACCGCCCCAGGACACGCACACGACCGTCTCCGCACGCCCCCGCCGCGCACGCGGCTTCACGCGTCCCGGCGGCTGCGGCGGGAGACCGCGGCGCGCAGCACCCGGCGCCCCTCCGTGGACGTCTCCAGCGCACCGCGCAGTCCCGCCGCGCCGTGGGCGGCGACGAGCTCCAGGACGGCGATCTGACGGCGCAGTTCGGCGGCGAGCAGCGGCGACAGACCCTCCGCGCGGTCCTCGCGGCGCGCGGCGGCCAGATCGGTGTCACCGGCGCCGTCGAGCAGCAGGTGGATGCGCAGCGCGTCGACGGAGCACCGGTCGGCCCACTCCCGCAACGCCGGCGCGGACCGCGCGGCGGGGGCGGCGGCGAGCATCCCGCGCGCCAGTACCGCCGCCTCGTCCGTAGCGCACGTCGGGCCGGCCGCCGCGTCCAGCTTCCCGCGCGTCTGCTCCAGCAGCTCGCCCCAGTCGCCGTCCGCGGACCCCTCCGCGAGGCTCCCCCACAGCGGCCGCAACGCCTCGTCGTCACCGCCCAGCAGCGGCGCGCACCGATCCAAACAAGCCAACCCGCTCACGGCCAGTCCGCGCTCGTCGGCCTGCGCGATCAGTTCCTCCAGGCTCATCCACGCCTCCCTCAGCGGGTCCCCGCAGGCCCCCTGATGAGGCCTCGACGGGCCTCGTCCCTCACGGAGCCCACATTTCCCCTTACTGCGTGCGACAAGCCGGGAGTGTCACTCGGGCACCACACGCAACCGGTCGAGCAGCCGGAAGAAGAGGTTTTCGGCCAGCGGTCCGGGGTCCGCGGTCAGCACCTCCAGGACGTCCTCGACGGCGACCGTGCGCCCGGCCTCCTCGGCCCAGAAGACGGCGCGCTCGGCGGCGTCGGCGGGTTCCAGGAAGTAGTCGTCGACGGTGAGCCCCTCCTGCCGGCCGTCAAGGTACCCGGCCATCGCGTCCCGGGCGAGGCACGCCGTCCACACCCCGCTCTCGGGGGACGCGGCCTCCACGGCCACGCAGTCACTGTCCATCACGTACCCGAAGAGCGCGGGCGCCCCGGTCTCCCGGGCCAGGCCGGCCATGCCGCCCACATCACCCTCGCGTCCCGGGTACTCCCACACCTGCCACCCGTCCGGGGCCGAGGTGCGCAGGGTCAGTCCCCCGGCCGCGCCGGCCAGCGCGTCCAGTCCGGCGAGCGGCCGCTCCCCGCGGCCCACGACGAAATAGCCCCAGTAACCCATGTGCCGGTGTCCCCCCGTATGTCGGTTCCCGGCCCGGCGCGCCGAGCCGTCGGCTCGCCCAGAACACCACCACAGCCGCCCGGGGGTTCGCAGGCGTTCGCGGCAATCCGCTCAGTCCAGCCGGTCCGCCAGCTCGCGGAACTCGTTCCAGGACAGCTCCGGCTCACCCGGATCCCACAGTTTCTGGATGAGCGCCCGCAGCGGCATCCGGATGCCCGCCGCGACCTGCTCCTGGGTCTGGGAGCGCGGCAGGTCGCCCCAGACGGCGAAGGACCCGCCGAGGATCTGCCGGTCGTACTTCGCGGGGACGGCGGTGGTGCCGCGCAGCACCCGCGGCGTCCACTGCTCGTAGATCCGCTCGCCGGTCGGGTAGACGAAGGTGAGCGGCTCGCCGAGCACGTAGTAGAGGAACTCGTCGTTGTAGTTGATGACGTCGCGGCCCTCGGCGAGGTACTCGGCGGGCTTGCGGGCGCCGATCTCCTTGCCGGTCCAGTAGGCGACCCTGATGTCCTCGTCGGCCCGGACGGACCCGCCGGAGAAGAAGCCGTCGTTCCAGGCGCGGGGGACGCGGTCGTGCGCGCGGACGGTGGCGGCCCGGTCGTTGAGCCAGCCCGTGGTCAGGTCCTCGACGGTGGCGCCGGCACCGTACTTCTCACGGGCCGCGGCGGCGAGGCCGGGGAAGGACGCCTCGGGGTCGGACACCACCAGCGCCTGGTACTCGTCGCCGCCGAGGTGCCACTGGTCGCCGGGGAAGAGCCCGGCGTACTCGTCCAGCAGGTCGTCGACGATCTCGGCGGACTTCGGGTTCGCGATGTCGACGGCGCCGCGCACCGCCTCGCCGCTCGCGTTGCGGAGCTGGAGGTCGGGATGGGCGGCGATGACGGCGCCGAGGTGTCCGGGCGAGTCGATCTCGGGGACCACGGTGATGTGCCGGCTCTCCGCCAGTTCGACGATCTTCCTGACCTGCGCCTTGGTGAGGTGGTCCGCGGAGACGATCTCCGGGTGCGAGTCGGACTCGATTCGGAAGCCCTGGTCGTCGGAGAAGTGCAGACCGATCTCGTTGTACTTCAGGTCGCCCAGCTCGCGTATGCGGTCCTCTATCCAGCCGGCGCTGTAGTGCTTCCGCGCGATGTCCAGCATCAGGCCGCGCCGCGGCTTGGCGGGCTCGTCACGCACCACGCCCTCGGGGGCGGTGCCGGCGCCGCGTATCTCCTGCTTGAGCGTGCGGGTGCCGTGGAAGACGCCCGCCTCGCCCGGCCCGCTCACGGTCACCCGTCCGCCGCGCACCGTCAGGGTGTACGACTCCGGGTTCGCCCCCTCGTCCCGGTTCAGCTCCAGGCGCACGTCCCCGGCCCGCTCGTCGTCCCGCTCGCCCGCGTACGTCAGCCCGAGCTCGCGGGCGGTCAGCCGGCCCTCGTCGGCCAGCGCCGGGTCGGACACGACCACCCGGTGGCCGGGCGCCGGGCGCCAGCCGGGGCCGCGTTCGGCCGTGTGCTCGCGGACGGCGGGTATGGTCCGCGGCGCCTCGGACAGCGGATAGCTGCGGGTCGGGCTGGGCGTCGGTGAGGCGGGGGACGAGGGGGAGGCGGCCGCACCGCCGTCCCCGTCGGAGGCCCACAGGCCGAGACCCACACCGGAGGCGACCACCACCGCGCCCGCGGCCACGGCCGCCGCCAGCACCCGCCGTCGTCGCGTCGCCCCCTCGACGGGGCGACGCCTGCGCTGACCGTGCTGCCTGTGCCGACTCACCCTGCCAACGTACGACCCGTTCGGGTGAGAGGCGTCCACAGGGCGCTCCCAAACTCTGCCGTCCGGGTGAAATGGGGGTACCGATCGGACACGTCTCGGACTCACTCGATAACGTGACGTCACAACTCTCACAGCATCTGCCACCGACACGCACGAGACGCCCACGAGGACCCACGCTGCCTGCGCACCGTCTCCCAGACCTCCCCGGCCGAGTCGCCATACCCGGACAGTCCCGCGGCGCGCCCGGCTCGCCGTCCCCGCTCGAGTGGTTCAACACCGCCCCCGAGCCGGACGCCGAGCGCGCCCTCCTGGCCTGTCTGCGCAGCCGGCGCTGGGCGCTGCTGCTCGCCGGCCACCGCCCCTACCCCGACATGGCGTCCCTCCTGGCGGCCTCGGACGAGGCGACGTACGACCTCTCGCCGGAGGAGATCGCCGAGGCGCTGGCCGCCGAGCCGCTCCCCTCCCTCCCCGAGGACACCTACACGGCCGCCCACACCGCCCTGAACGCCGCCCACGCGGCCTACGAGGCCAAGTTCGGCCACGTGTTCGTCATCTGCCTGGACGGCGTCCCCAGGAACGAGGTCCTGGACCGCGTCCTGGAGAACATCCGGTCACGATTGGCGAACGATCCCGACGAGGAGCACGCGGTCACCAGAGACCAGCTCCGCCTCCTGGCCAGGGAACGTCTGAACGACGCAGTAAGAGGCGCGGGAATGTGACGATGTGCGGCTCCGCCGCGTGAGCGCGAGCAACCCCCCGGCCGCCGCACCCGGCACCTGACCGCCCCCGCCCCGGGGGCCGTTTTGAAACCCCCCGCCCCCTTTTCGAGTGCAAGTTTGATCACACCGGCAGGCCCCCCGTAAGCGCCGCAGGCAAGCGTCGCTACCATGCTGGGGGCCGGTGGACCGTACCCGGCCGGGCCCGACCGACAAGGAAAGCCGGCGCGGCCCCAATCACCGCTCCCGGAGGAAATTTCCGTGCCGGCTGGAACGCTGTACCGCGGCCGGGAAGGAATGTGGTCCTGGGTGGCTCATCGAGTCACCGGCGTCCTCATCTTCTTCTTCCTGTTCGTTCACGTGCTGGACACCGCCCTCGTGCGGGTGTCCCCGGAGGCCTACGACGACGTCGTGGCCACGTACAAGACGCCGATCGTCGCGCTGCTGGAGTACGGCCTGGTGGCCGCCATCCTCTTCCACGCGCTCAACGGCCTGCGTGTCATCGCCGTCGACTTCTGGATCAAGGGCGCCCGGTACCAGAAGCAGATGCTCTGGACCGTCGTCGCCGTGTGGATCGTGCTGATGCTCGGGGCGATCTACCCCGTCCTCGGCCACGCCGCTCGTGAACTGTTCGGGAGCTGACGCAGATGTCCACGACTGAAACCTCCGCCTCGGGCATCGGCCCCGTCGAGGGCGGGTCCCTCTACTCCGTCGACAACCCGGCGCCGGTCATCGAGCCCCCGCGCAAGCGCACCCGGAAGACCCCGAAGTCCACCCGCGGCAACTTCGAGCTGGCCGCGTGGCTGTTCATGCGGCTGTCGGGTGTCGTGCTGGTCGTCCTGGTCATCGGGCACCTGCTGATCCAGCTCGTGCTGGACGGCGGCGTCTCGAAGATCGGCTTCGCCTTCGTGGCGGGCCGCTGGGCGAGCCCCTTCTGGCAGGTCTGGGACCTGGCCATGCTGTGGTTGGCCATGCTGCACGGCGCCAACGGCCTGCGCACGGTCATCAACGACTACGCCGAGCGGCCGAACACCCGCCTGTGGCTGAAGGGCCTGCTCTACACGGCCACGGTGTTCACCATCCTGCTGGGCACGCTGGTGATCTTCACCTTCGACCCGAACATCCGCTAGGCACGGGGCTGCGAGAATCATGAAGATCCACAAGTACGACACCGTCATCGTCGGCGCCGGTGGCGCCGGTATGCGCGCCGCCATCGAGTCGACGAAGCGCAGCCGCACCGCCGTGCTGACCAAGCTCTACCCCACCCGCTCCCACACGGGCGCCGCGCAGGGCGGCATGGCCGCCGCGCTCGCCAACGTGGAGGAGGACAACTGGGAGTGGCACACCTTCGACACGGTCAAGGGCGGTGACTACCTGGTCGACCAGGACGCCGCCGAGATCCTGGCGAAGGAGGCCATCGACTCCGTCCTCGACCTGGAGAAGATGGGCCTGCCGTTCAACCGCACCCCGAACGGCACCATCGACCAGCGCCGCTTCGGCGGTCACTCCCGCAACCACGGCGAGGCCCCGGTCCGCCGGTCCTGCTACGCCGCGGACCGCACCGGCCACATGATCCTCCAGACGCTGTACCAGAACTGCGTCAAGGAGGGCGTGGAGTTCTTCAACGAGTTCTACGTCCTGGACCAGCTGATCACCGAGGTCGACGGCGTCAGGAAGTCGTCCGGCGTCGTGGCGTACGAGCTGGCGACCGGCGAGATCCACGTCTTCCAGGCGAAGTCCGTGATCTACGCGTCCGGCGGCACCGGCAAGTTCTTCAAGGTGACGTCCAACGCGCACACCCTGACCGGTGACGGCCAGGCCGCCGTGTACCGCCGGGGCCTGCCGCTGGAGGACATGGAGTTCTTCCAGTTCCACCCGACCGGCATCTGGCGCATGGGCATCCTGCTGACGGAGGGCGCCCGCGGTGAGGGCGGCATCCTGCGCAACAAGGACGGCGAGCGCTTCATGGAGAAGTACGCGCCGGTCATGAAGGACCTCGCCTCGCGAGACGTCGTCTCGCGCTCCATCTACACGGAGATCCGCGAGGGCCGCGGCTGCGGTCCCGAGGGCGACCACGTCTACCTGGACCTCACTCACCTCCCGCCGGAGCAGCTGGACGCCAAGCTCCCCGACATTACCGAGTTCGCGCGGACCTACCTCGGCATCGAGCCCTACACGGACCCGATCCCGATCCAGCCCACCGCCCACTACGCGATGGGCGGCATCCCGACCAACGTCCAGGGCGAGGTGCTGGCGGACAACACCACCGTCGTCCCCGGCCTGTACGCGGCCGGCGAGGTGGCCTGCGTGTCCGTGCACGGCGCCAACCGGTTGGGCACCAACTCGCTGCTGGACATCAACGTGTTCGGCAAGCGGGCCGGCATCGCCGCCGCGGAGTACGCGCAGACCGCGGACTTCGTCGAGCTGCCGGCGGACCCGGAGTCCTTCGTCGTCGGGCAGATCGAGCGGCTGCGTTCCTCCACCGGCAACGAGCGGGTGGCCGAGCTGCGCCGCGAGCTGCAGGAGACCATGGACGCCAACGTGATGGTGTTCCGCACCGAGCAGACGATCAAGACGGCGGTCGAGAAGATCGCCGAGCTGCGCGAGCGCTACAAGAACGTCGCCATCCAGGACAAGGGCAAGCGGTTCAACACCGACCTGCTGGAGGCCATCGAGCTGGGCAACCTGCTCGACCTGGCCGAGGTCATGGCCGTCTCCGCCCTGGCCCGCAAGGAGTCCCGCGGCGGTCACTACCGCGAGGACTACCCGAACCGCGACGACGTCAACTTCATGCGCCACACGATGGCGTACCGCGAGGTCGGCGCCGACGGCACCGAGACCGTCCGTCTGGACTACAAGCCGGTCGTCCAGACCCGCTACCAGCCGATGGAGCGTAAGTACTGATGGCTACCCCCGTACTGGACAAGGCGGACGCGGCAGGCTCCCCCGAGCCCGGCTTCGCCGACTCCCCCTACATCACCGTCACCATGCGGATCCGCCGGTTCAACCCGGAGGTCTCCGCGGACGCGACCTGGGAAGACTTCCAACTGGAGATCGACCCCAAGGAGCGTGTCCTCGACGCGCTGCACAAGATCAAGTGGGACCTGGACGGCACCCTGACCTTCCGCCGTTCCTGCGCCCACGGCATCTGCGGCTCCGACGCCATGCGGATCAACGGCAAGAACCGCCTGGCGTGCAAGACGCTGATCAAGGACATCAACCCCGAGAAGCCGATCACGGTCGAGGCCATCAAGGGCCTGACGGTCCTGAAGGACCTGGTCGTGGACATGGAGCCGTTCTTCCAGGCGTACCGGGACGTGATGCCCTTCCTGATCACGAAGGACACCAACGAGCCGACGCGTGAGCGGCTGCAGTCCGCCGAGGACCGCGAGCGCTTCGACGACACGACCAAGTGCATCCTGTGCGCCGCGTGCACCTCGTCGTGCCCGGTGTTCTGGAACGACGGCCAGTACTTCGGCCCGGCCGCGATCGTCAACGCGCACCGCTTCATCTTCGACTCGCGTGACGAGGCCGGCGAGCAGCGCCTGGAGATCCTCAACGACAAGGACGGCGTGTGGCGTTGCCGCACGACGTTCAACTGCACGGACGCCTGCCCGCGTGGCATCGAGGTCACCAAGGCGATCGCCGAGGTGAAGCGTGCGCTGATCACGCGCCGCTACTGAGGCACCGCGCCGTACCACCCCGAGGGCCCGTCTCCGATCCGGAGGCGGGCCCTCGGGCGTTCTCGGGTGCCCCGCCGCGGTGCCCACGTGTAGTGCGTCCGCACCAGGCCGGGTGCCTCGTCCGGTGCGTGCGCACCAGTGGGGACGGCACCGCGGGACGATGCCCGGCCGGCGGCGGGACCGGAGGGTGGGAGCCATGCGATCCCGTCCGTGCGTGACACGCTCCCCCGCCCCCGGCGCCTTCGCGGTCCGGTGGCCGCCCCCTATCCTGGGCGGCGTGCTGCCAGATCCGGACGTCGCGGGTGAGGCACCGTTCCGGTGCGTCCCGGCGCGGCTCCCGGCGGGCCCGCGGTGTACCCGGTGGTGACGCGTACCGGCACCCGCCGGTGGCGGGAAGGGGCGGTCGTCGCGGCCGCCTTCGTGATCTGTCTGCTCGGCGGCACCGTGCGGGTCGAGAACACCCTGACCCCGCCGACCGCCGCCGCGTACCTGGTCGCCGTGCTGTCCTGCGCCGTGCTCCCGCCGCGGCACCGAAAGCCCTTGGCCGTGCTGGCGGTCACCACCGCGGCCGGTCTGGTGGCGCAGCCCTCGGACTGGTGCTGACCCGCCGTGATCGCCCCCGCCCTGGTCGCCGCGTACGCCTGCGCGCTCGGCGTGCCAGGCGAACGGCGCGCGGTGGGCGCGGTGTCCCTCTCCGCCGTGGTGCTGGCGGCGTCCGTGCCGCTGTCCGGGGACCTCTCGTGGCGGGACGCGGGCCGGATGGGGACCGTGGCGGCGGCACCGCTGGTGGCGTGGCTGGTCGGGCAGGCGGTGCGGACCCGGCGGGCGTATCTGGCCGCCGTTGAGGAGCGGGCGCGGCGGGCCGAGGACAGCAGGGAGTTGGAGGCGCGGCGGCGGGTCGCGGAGGAGCGGGTGCGTATCGCACGGGAGCTGCACGACCTGGTGGCGCATCAGATCACCCTGGCCAACGCTCAGGCCACGGTCGCCGCCCACTTCTTCGACTCGCGTCCGGAGCAGACCCGCGCGAGCCTGCGGGAGCTCGTCGAGACCACCGGTCACGCCCTCGACGAACTGCGCGCCACGGTCGGCCTGCTGCGCCAGACCGGGGACACGGCCGTGCCCGACGGGCCCGCGCCCGGGCTGGACCGGCTGCCGGACCTGCTGGAGTCCTTCCGGCGGGCCGGGCTGGAGGTGTCGGTGCGTGAGGAGGGCGCGGCGCGGACGGTGCCGCCGGGCGTGGACCTCACCGCGTACCGGATCGTGCAGGAGGCGCTGACCAACGTGACCAAGCACGCGGCGGGCCGTGGCGCCCGGGTGGGGCTCGACTGGGGCGGCGGGCGGCTGACCGTCACCGTGTCCGACGACGGAGGCGCCCCGGGCGGGCCGCCCGCCCTGTCGGACCGGCCGCCCGGGTACGGGCTGATCGGCATGCGGGAGCGCGCCACCGCGGTGGGCGGGGAGCTGACGGCGGGCCCGCGCCCGGAAGGGGGCTTCCTGGTGACCGCCCGGCTGCCCCTGCCGTCCGTGCGTGAGGGCGCGGCCGACGGTGAGGGGACGGGGCGGATGCCCGAAGCCACGGACGAGGGACGGACCGCATGACGCTGAGGGTGCTGCTCGCCGACGACCAGGCGCTGCTGCGCGACGCGTTCCGGCTGCTGCTGGAGAGCACCGACGACATCACCGTGGTGGGCGAGGCCGGCGACGGCCGGGAGGCGGTGCGGCTGACCCGCGAACTGCGCCCGGACGTCGTGGTGATGGACATCCGCATGCCGGAGGCGGACGGCCTCGCCGCCACCACGGAGATCTGCGCCGACCCTGACCTGCGGACCACCCGCGTGCTGATCCTCACCACGTACGAGACGGACGAGAACGTGGCGCGGGCGCTGCGCGCGGGCGCCGCCGGCTTCGTGGGGAAGGGCATCGGCGCCCAGGACCTGGCGGACGCGGTGCGGACGGTCGCCGAGGGCGAGACGCTGCTGTCCCCGGCCGCCACCCGTTCCCTGGTCGCCCGCTTCCTGGCCGCGCCTGCCGGCACCCCTCCGCAGGACGCCGGCCGGCTGGACGTGCTCACCCCGCGCGAACGCGAAATGGTGGCGCTGGTGGCGACCGGCCTGTCCAACCAGGAGATCGCCGAGCGGATGGTCCTCAGCCCCTTCACCGTGCGCGCCCATGTGCAGCGCGCGATGACGAAGCTGGAGGCCCGCGACCGCGCGCAGCTCGTCGTCATCGCCTACCGGACCGGCCTGGCGCGGGTCACCCCGGAGGACGAGGCCGGACGCCTCTCGTAGTCCGGCAGGGTCAGGGCGGTGTGGGCCCGGCGGGGCCGCGCGGAGGGCAGCGCGTCGAGGGTGCGCAGCCGCGCGTCGCGCTGTTCCAGGGCGCGGGCCGTGATGGGGAAGAGCGTGGCGCCGCCCTCGTCGACCAGCGCCTGGTTGGCCGTCACGTAGGGGCGCATACGGTCCTCGTAGGCGGCGAAGGCCGCCGTGTGGTCGCGGTGGGCGGCCAGGGCGTGGGCGAGCACGTAGGCGCCTGACAGCCCGAGGCTGGTGCCCTGGCCGGTGAGGAAGGACGGGGCGTACGCGGCGTCGCCGACGAGGGCGGCGCGGCCGTGGGTCCAGCGGGGCATGCGGATCTGTCCGGCCGTGTCGAAGAACAGGTCGTCGGTGTCGCGCACGGCCGCCACCATGCGCGGGATCTCCCAGCCCTCCCCCGCGAACACCTCTGCCACCAGGGCGCGCCGGGCGTCCGGGTCGCGGAGGGCGTCGCGCGGGGGTTCCGGACGGTGGAACGTGAGAAAGCCGTGCACCTCGGGGCCGTCGCCGGTGGCGTAGAGGGCGGCGGCCTTGCCCGGGGTGTTCCACAGCACCAGTTCACGGTGCAGGTGCCCGGGGTTCGGCAGGGTGAAGAGGGCGAAGCAGTACCCGAGGTAGCGGTGGAAGCGGTCCTCGGGGCCGAACAGGGCGGCCCGGGTGGCCGAGTGGGTCCCGTCCGCGCCGATCACCAGGTCGTACGTGCCCTGCCGCCCGCTGCGGAAGGTGACGTCCACGCCGCGCTCGGCCGGGTCGAAGCGGGAGACGGAGTCGCCGAAGAGGAACTCCACGTCGTCGCGGACCAGTTCGTACAGGGCGTCGGCGAGGTCGCCGCGCCGTATCTCCAGGTCGCGGGGCTCGCCCTCGTCGGCGGTGGACCGGAGCGAGGCGACGGTGCGGCCGGCGGCGTCGAGGAAGGTGGCGCGCCGGGGGCCGATGTGCGCCTCGCGCAGCCGCGGCCACAGGCCCGTACGCCGGATCACTTCGGTCGCCGTGCCGCGGATGTCGACGGGGTAGCCGCCGCCGCGCAGGGCGTCGGCCTTCTCCACCACGGTGACCGCGAACCCCGCCCGGTGGAGCCAGTACGCGAGGGCGGGTCCGGAGACGCTGGCTCCGGAGATCAGGACGGTGCGCGGGCCGGTCATGAACGGGTTCCTTCCTTCACGGGGGTGTGAGCGGGCTCGACGGGGTGCGGGGGACGGGAGGCGCGCGTGGCGCGGACGAGGAGCAGGCCGAGCGCCGCCGTGACGCCGGTGACGGCGAAGCCGGTGGTGAAGGCCGCCTCGGCGGGCAGCCCCGTGTCGGCGTCGGTCCCGGCGGCGAGCAACGCGCCCGCGATCTGGGCGCCCACGACGACGCCGATCACCCTGGTGACCACGAGCAGGCTGGTCGCGATGCCGGTGTCCCCGGGGTCGACCGCGGTGGCGGTGCCGGCCAGCAGCGCGGTGGTGGCGATGCCCGCGGCGAACGCGGTCAGCGTCTTGGCGAGGGCGAGCTGCCAGGCGGAGTCGTGCTGGGCCGCCAGCGCGAACATGACGGCGGCGGTGGCCAGGGCGGCCACGGCGACCACGGCACGGGCGCCGAACCGGCGGGCGGCGACCCCGCCGACCGCGTCGCTCATGGCCCCGGCGATCGCGCCGGGCAGGAGGTAGAGGCCGATGTCCGTGGTGTCGGCGTCGAAGCCGTAGCCTTCGCCCGACACGGCGAGGAGCTGCGGCAGCAGCAGGGTGACCATGCCGAGGGTGACGGTGACGAGCAGGGTGAGCAGGCACGCCTGCCACATCGCGGGCCGGGCGAGCATGCGCAGGTCGACCATCGGGGAGACCGCCCGGCGCTCGACGCGCACCCAGGCAGTGGCGAGCACGGCCACCAGTACGAGCAACGCGCCCGCGGCGAGGGGCGGAAGACCGCCGCCGGTCAGCAGGACGAGGCCGAGCATGAAGGCGAGCAGGGTGGCGCTCAGCAGGACCACGCCGGGCCAGTCGATCCGCTCGTCACGCCGGACCGGTTCGTCGGACGGCATCAGCCGCGCCACGAGGACGGCCGCCACGACGACCACGAGGGTGGGCAGCACGAACATCCAGTGCCAGGACAGGTGCTCCGCGATCAGCCCGGCGCCGAGCATGCCGGCCATGCCGCCGCCGGTGAACAGGGCGACGACCACGCCGATCGCCGCCTGGGTGCGCCCGGCCGGCAGATGGACGCGGACCAGGATGAAGGACAGCGGCAGCACGCCGACCATGGCGCCCTGGAGGATCTGGCCGAGCAGCAGCATCGGCAGTCCGGGGGCCAGCCCGGCGAGCAGTCCGCCGGCCGCGACGACGGCCATCAGCCGCATCAGCACGCGTTTGCCGCCGTAGCGGTCGCCGAGTTTGCCGGCGACGGGGGTGAGGACCGCGCCGGTGACGAGCAGGGTGTTGGCGACCAGCGCGCCCTCGGACGGGCCGAGCCCCAGCTCGCGCTGCAGCAGCGGGAGCGCGGGCTCCACCACGGACTGCAGGGCGCCGAGGGCGAGCGCCAGCACCCCGAGGGCGGCGATCGCGGGCCGCCGTAAACGCGGCGGTGGGGTCGAGGTGTCGGACATGGACGTCCCGTTCTGTGGGGGCCGTTCGGACACCTCCCACGGTTCCGTCCAAAGGCCCCGCGGGCATCGTCGTCCGCCACCGTCCTCCTCCGGTGCGTACGCACCAGACGCCTCCGCTGCCTGGTGCCGCGGCACGACGCCGGCCGACGCCCCCCACAGCGGAGTTGAACATGTTCAAAAGATGGCGCTACAGTCACTCCGTCAGCGTTTTGAACGCGTTCAAGAAGGGGTGGGGCATGGACCGCACCGTCATCGCCTACGTCATCTACCTGGCCGTCAGCATCGGGCTGACCGTCTGGGTGGCCCGCACGCTCAGCAGGAACGGGCGGGTCTTCCTCGCCGACGTGCTGCACGGCAACGAGAAGCTCGCCGACGCCGTCAACCACCTCCTCGTCGTGGGCTTCTACCTGGTGAACCTCGGCTTCGTCGCCCTGTACCTGAGCGACGACGGCACGATCGCCGACACCCGCGGCATCTTCGAGGCGCTGTCCGCCAAGCTCGGCGTGGTGCTGCTGGTGCTGGGCGTGATGCACCTGGGCAACGTGTACGTGCTCAGCCGGATCCGGCGGCGCGGCGTGATGGAGCGGGAGCAGCTGCCGCCGGTGCCGCCGCAGGGCTGGACCGCCCCGGCGGCCGGGGCGTGAGCGGCGTGCCGGCCGCGCACGGGGACCGGGACGCGCGCCGCGTCCCGGTCCGCGGGCTCACCGTGCTGTACGACGCGGGATGCCCGCTGTGCTGCTTCGTCCGGGACTGGCTGGTCCGCCGGCCGCAGCTGGTCCCGCTGGAGCTGGTCCCCGCCGGATCGACGGCCGCACGGGACCGCTTCCCCCGCCTCGACCACTCCACCACCCGGGCCGAGATCACGGTCGTCGGGGACGCGGGGCAGGTGTACCGGGGGGCCTCCGCGTGGATCGTCACCCTGTGGGCGCTGCGCGACCACCGGCGCCTCGCACACCGGCTGAGCACCCCCGCCGGGCTGCGGCTCGCCAAGGGCGCGGTGCTGGCCGCCGCCCGGTGGCGCGGAGCGACGGCCTCGGCGGGTGCACGGACGTACCACCGGGGCGACGGGTGGGCGTACGACCCGCGCGACGGCTGGCACCACACCCCGGCCGGCTGCGACGCCGGCACCTGCGCCGCCCCGTAGGCCGTGCACACGGACGTCTACGACGCAGGTCGCTGGCGTTAGGCTCTGTTCCCGTGCCCGCGAAGAACGACGGCCCCGGCCCCGGTGCCCCCCTCACCAAGTCCGAGCAGACCCGCGCCCTGATCCTCGAGACGGCCATGCGGCTGTTCCAGGAGCGCGGGTACGACAAGACGACCATGCGGGCCATCGCCCAGGAGGCCGGGGTCTCCGTCGGCAACGCGTACTACTACTTCGCGGGCAAGGAACACCTGATCCAGGGGTTCTACGACCGGATCGCCGGCGAGCACCAGGCCGCGGTGCGGGAGATCCTGGCCCGGGAGACCGACCTGGAGGCCCGCCTCGCCGGGGTGCTGAAGGCGTGGCTGGACATCGCCACGCCGTACCACGAGTTCGCGGTGCAGTTCTTCAAGAACGCCGCCGACCCGGACAGCCCGCTCAGCCCCTTCTCGCCGGAGTCGGAGCACGCGCGCCAGGAGGCGATCAGCGTGCACCGGGCGGTGCTGGCCGGCACGAAGACCAAGGTCCCCGAGGAACTGCGGGACATCCTGCCCGAGTTGATGTGGCTGTCCCAGATGGGGCTGTGCCTGTACTGGATCTTCGACCGCACCGAGGGCCGTGAGCGCAGCTACCGGCTCGCCGAGCGGGGCGCCCGGCTCACCGCGCGGGGCGTGGCCCTGGCCCGGTTCCGGGTGCTGCGCCCGCTGGTGCGGGACGTGCACGAGCTGTTCACGGAGTTCCTGCCCGGGATGACCAGGGCGCTCCCCGACCCCGCCGGCCGCGAGAACACCGGCCGGCGGGGTGCGCGGGGCAAGGACGAGGAGGACGGGGACGGGGGGACCCAGGGGGCACCCGCCTCCGACGGGCGCCCCGACGACGTCAGTTGACGACGTCCACCCCGCCGGGCGTGAGCTCCACGTCGTGCACGTACGGCCCGTCCGCCACGGTCACGTGCGCCGCCCGCGAGCCGTACGGGGAGGCCGTGACCGCGAGCAGATAGGTACCGGGCGCCGGCACGGCCACGATGTACGCCCCGTCGGCCAGGGACACCACCCGGTCCAGCTGCCGGCCGCCGGGGGTGAGCAGCGTGACGGCCGCGCCCCGCACCGGCTCGCCCTCGGCGGTGCGGACGAAGCCGTGGACCACCGAGGCGGCCCCTTCGGGGGTGCCCTCCACCGGCGCCACGGCGGGCGCGTCCCCGTCCTCCTTCGGTTCGACCGCCAGGTGCGGCAGCCGCTTCTCCAGCCCGGCCGGCAGCCACCAGTTGGCACGGCCCAGCAGGTGCATCACGGCCGGGACCAGCGCGGTGCGCAGCACGAACGCGTCCAGCGCGACCGCGGCGGCCAGTCCCACGCCCGCCATGGCGGCGCCGTAGTCGCCGCTGAGCACGAAGGCGAGGAAGACGCAGACCATGATGAGGGCGGCGGAGTTGATGACCCGGCTGGTCTCCGCGAGGCCGACCCGCACCGCGCGGGCGTTGTCCCGGGTGTGCACCCACTCCTCGTGCATGCGGCTCACCAGGAACACCTGGTAGTCCATGGAGAGCCCGAACAGCAGCGAGAGCATGATGATCGGCAGGAAGGCCGCGATCGGGCCCTCCTTGCCGAGGCCCAGCACGTCGAGTCCGACGCCCCACTGGAACACCACCACCAGCACGCCGAAGGAGGCCGCCGCCGCGAGCAGGTTCATCACGGCGGCCGTCAGCGGCACCACCAGGGAGCGGAACGCCAGCAGCAGGAGCAGGAAGCCGAGGCCGATGATCGTGCCGACGAACAGCGGCAGCCGGTCGCCCGTCACCGCGGCGAAGTCCTTCGACACCGCCGTCACACCGCCGACGTGGGCCTCGACGCCCGCGGCGGGGATGACGTCCTCGCGCAGCGTGTCGATCAGCCGGTCGGTCTCCACGTCCTGCGGGGAGGTGTCGGGGACGACCTGGATGACGGTGACCCCGCCGGCGGGCGGGGCGGCCGCCACCTGGGCGACGCCCTCGGTGTCCTCGACGGCCCGCACCAGACCGGCCGGGGCCTCGCCGTCCACGACCACCTGGAGCGGTCCGTTGAATCCGGGCCCGAAGCCCTCGGCGAGCAGGTCGTAGGCCTGCCGGGTGGTCGTCGAGGCGTCGTCGTTGCCCTGGTCCACGGTGCCCAGGCGCAGCGACAGCAGCGGCACGGCCAGCGCCGCCATCAGGACGACCGCCAGCGCGGCCACGGCCCGCGGCCGGCGCTGCACGGTGGCCGACCAGCGGGCGGCGAGTCCGCCCACCCCCTCGCCGTGCGGGCCCGCGGCCTCCAGCCGGCGGCGCTGACGGCGGCTGAGCACCCGGTGCCCGAGCAGGCCGAGCAGCGCGGGCAGCAGCGTGACGGCGGCGAGCACGCTGAGGACGACCGTCAGCGAGGTGCCGATGACCACGCCGTCCAGGAAGCGCAGGTTCGTCACCAGCATCCCGGCGAGCGCGATGCACACCGTGCCGCCCGCGAACAGCACCGCCCGGCCGGAGGTGTTGAGCGCGGTGACCGCCGCCTCCTCCGGGTCCATGCCGCGCAGGATGCCGCGCCGGTGCCGGGTGACGATGAACAGGGCGTAGTCGATGCCGACGCCCAGGCCGATCAACGTGGCCAGCAGGGACGCCAGTTCGGGGACGTCGGTGACATGGCTGATCAGCTGGGTGCCGAACATGCCGGTGCCGACGCCGAACACGGCGACGACCAGGGGCAGCAGCATCGCGAACAGCGAGCCGAACGCGACGAACAGCACCACGGCGGCCGCGAGGATGCCGACCAGCTCGGCCGTGCCCGTCGGCGGTTCCTGGACCCGGGTGATGGCCTGGCCGCCCAGCTCCACCTGGAGCCCGTCGCCCGCCGCCTCCTGGGCCGTGTCGACGACGTCCTGCACCAGTGCCTTCGGCACCGCGTCCGCCTGCTCGGCGAACGTCACCTGCGCGTACGCGATCCGTCCGTCCTCGCTGATCTGCGCCGCGCCCTGCTCCCCGTAGGGCCCGGCGACCGCGCCGACGCCCTCCATGCGCCCGATCTCCGCGAGCGCCGCCTCCATCCGGGAGCGCACCGCCTCGTCGCGCACGGTGCCGTCGTCCACCTTCCACACCACGGTGTCGGTGTCCCCGGCGCGCTCCGGGAACGCCTTGCGCATCAGGTCGTACGCCTGCTTGGAGTCCGTGTTCGGCAGCGAGAAGACCTCGGCGTAGTTCGTGCCCGCACCGCTCGCCGTCACCCCCAGTCCGAACAGCGCCCCCACCCACAGCAGGAGGACCACCAGCCGATGCCGATAGCACCAGCGTGCCAATACCGCCACGTGTCCGCTCCTTCGTCGCTCGGTCGGTCCCCCGGGTCCTGGCAGCAGAATCGGCGGCGGGACCCGCCCGGGGACACGGCTCGCCCGGGACTCTCAAGGAACTCCAAAGCGACAACCGGTACTTCGGCGGACGGTCACGCCGATACTGGGGAACATGACGACAGCCCCCGGCACCGTGCTCGTCGTGGAGGACGAGGAGAGCATCGCGGACGTCCTCGCGATCGCCCTGCGCTACCACCGCTTCGAGGTCATGACCGCGGGATCGGTCCGTGAGGCGCTCGCGCTGACCGAGCACACGCGGCCCGACTGCGCGCTGCTCGACGTGATGCTGCCGGACGGCGACGGCCGCGCCCTGGGCCGCGAACTGCGCGGGCGCCGGCCGGAGACGGCCCTGGTGTTCCTCACCGCGCGGGACGCGCCCGCCGAGGTCGTCGGGGCGCTCGGCTTCGGCGACGACTACATCACCAAGCCGTTCAACATCGACGAGGTGGTCGCCCGGATCACGGCCGTGCTGCGCCGTACCCGCCCCGCCGACGTGCTGCCGCAGCGGGCTCCGCTGCGCCACGGCGACCTGGAGCTGGACGAGACGACGTACTCCGTGCGCCGCGCCGGCCGCAGCGTCGAGCTGACCCCCACCGAGTACGCCCTGCTGCGCTTCCTGGTGCGCAACGCGGGCCGGATCGTGCCCAAGGAGCAGCTGCTGCGGCACGTCTGGCAGTACGAGCACGTCCCGCAGGAGTCGACCGTCGTGGAGACCTACATCAGCTATCTGCGGCGCAAGCTGGACACCCTCGGGCCGCCGGTCATCACCACCCGGCGCGGCGTCGGGTACGGGCTGACGTGACACGCCGGACACGCCTGCCGCGCCCGGGCCGCCCCCGGGTGCGGTCGCTGCGCGCGCAGCTCACGCTGGCGAACGTGGTGCTGCTGGCGCTGGGCATCGTCGCCGCGACCGCGGTGAGCGTGCTCGGCATGCGCTACTACCTGCTCGACCAGATCGACACGGAGCTGGTCCGCACCCGCGACTCGCTCGGCGGCTCGGAGCTGACGCTGCGGCAGATCGACTCGCTGAGCGCGCTGAGCTTCTTCCGTGACCGGGTGGAACCGGAGTGGAACCAGGACGAGGACGACCCCGACTCGGTCTTCGCCGCCGTGGACCGCGAGGGCGAGCCGGTCCCCGTGTTCGGCTTCGCACCGTCCCGGGCACAGCGCGACCTGGCGGACGCCGTGGGCCACCCGGACGCGCTGATCGGGGACCCGGAGCCGCGGGACGTCACCGTGCGCGGCAGCACCTACCGCGTCACCGCCACCCGCCTCGCCGACGGCACCGGCGTCCTCATCGCCGGCTCCACCGAGCCGCTGCACGAGGGCGTGGCCAAGGCGGTCAGGTTCGACCTGGCCATCGGGACCCTGCTGCTGCTGGTGCTGGCGTGTCTGACCATGTTCGGGGTGCGGCGCCGGATGCGGCCGCTGGAGGACATGGTGGAGACCTCGTCGGCGATCGCCGAGGGCGACCTGACCCGGCGGGTGCCGTCCAGCTGCGATCCGACGCTGGAGGTGGAGCAGCTGCGGCTGGCGCTCAACTCGATGCTCCAGCAGGTGGAGTCGGCGTACCGGACCCGGGAGCGCAGCGCGGCGCAGCTGCGGCGGTTCGTGGCCGACGCCTCGCACGAGCTGCGCACCCCGCTGGCCGCGATCCGCGGCTACCTCCAGCTGTACGAGCGGGGGATGCTGCGCGACCCCACGGAGCGCAAGCGGGCCTGGGACCGGATGATGACCGAGTCCGACCGGATGGCGCGGCTGGTCGACGAGCTGCTGGTGCTGGCCCGTCTCGACCAGCGTCCCGAACTGCGGCTGCGGAACGTGGACGTGTGCCGGCTGGTGCGGGACGCGGCGCAGGACCTGCGGGTGCAGCAGCCGGACCGTCCGGTGCGGGTAAACGCGGACGGCGCGGTGCTGGTGCACGCCGACGAGGCCGGGCTGCGGCAGGTGCTGGGCAACCTGGTGGGCAACGTGCGCACGCACACCCCGGCGGACGTGCCGGTGCGGCTGGGCGTGGCCCGCTCGGACGGCGCGGTGCGGCTGTGGGTGGCGGACGAGGGACCCGGACTCGCGCCGGACGACGCGGCGCGGGTCTTCGACCGGTTCTTCCGCGCGGGCGGGGGCGCGGGCAGCGGCCTGGGCATGGCGATCGTGCAGGGGGTCGTACGGGCGCACGGCGGCGAGGTGACCGTGGACACGGCGAGGGGCGAGGGCCTGACCGTCACGGTGACGTTGCCGGCCACCACCCCGCAGGCCGTCCCGACCCCCCGCGCGGAGGAGACCGCCCCCACCGGGTGAGCCCGGGGGTCAGGTCTGGCGGGAGGCCAGTTCGATCACCGTGATGTCCGAGGGGGCGCCCACCCGGGTGGGCGGGCCCCAGGCCCCGGCGCCCCGGCTGACGTAGAGCTGGGTGTCGCCGTAGCGGTCGAGGCCGGCCACGGTCGGGTTCGCGGTGCGCGCGATCAGGTTGCCGGGCCAGAGCTGGCCGCCGTGCGTGTGCCCGGAGAGCTGGAGGTCGACGCCGTGGTCCACGGCGTCGTGGATCTGCACCGGCTGGTGGGCCAGCAGCACGCACGCCCGCGCGCGGTCCCGGTCGCCGAGCGCCCGCGCGAAGTCGGGGCCCTGGCCCTCGTCCTCACCGGCCACGTCGTTGACGCCCGCGAGGTCGAAGTGCGGCAGCTCGGTGCGCGCGTTCTCCAGCGGGTTCAGGCCGAGCCGCCGGACCTCCTCGACCCACTGACCGGCGCCGGAGAAGTACTCGTGGTTGCCGGTGACGAAGTACGACCCGTGACGTGCCGTCAGCTGGGCGAGCGGGGCCGCCGCCGGACCGAGGTCCTTCACGCTGCCGTCCACCAGGTCACCGACCACGGCGATCAGGTCGGGCTGGGTCGAGTTGATCGTGTCGACGACCCTTTGCGCGAAGCCCCGCCCGAGCACCGGGCCCAGGTGGATGTCGCTGACCACGGCGATGCGGTAACCGTGCGCCGCGCGGGGCAGCTTGGCCAGTGGCACGGTGACCCGCTTCACCTTCGGCCCGCGCAGCACGCCGTAGGTCCCGTACCCGACGGTGCCGGCCGCCGCCGCGGCGGCGGCCCCGCCGACGACGCGGGAGACGAACAGCCTGCGGGAGGGGGCCGCGGGGGCGCCGGTTCCCGCCGTACCGGCGACCGTCGAGCCGCCTTCCGCCGGGTCGGCCGCCACCGACCCGCCCGTCGTGGAACCGGCCTGAGCCGACCCGGCCGCGGCGCTCTTCGCCGGCGCGCTGTCCGCGAGGACGCTCCGCGCCGGGGCGTCCGCCGCCGCGCCGCTCTCCGCCGGATCCGGCGCCGCCGTGGCGCCCCGGGCCGGGCCGCCCGCCGCCCGCCGCTCCAGGACCCTGCGCAGCACCGGGCGGACGAGCTCGCCGACGAGCAGGGCCAGCAGCAGGTACAGGCTGAGGGCGAGCCACAGGTAGCCCGGCCAGGCCAGCACCCGCTGGAGGGCGAACGGCGCGTCGGTGCGCGAGGCGACCATGCCGCCGATGAACAGCAGCCACCCGCCGGCGATCACCGCCGCGCCCACACGGCGCACGGCGCCGGGGCCCGCGGTGGTGTCCCGGAACAGACGGCGCCACACGTACCAGTTGCCCGTCACCAGGACGGCGACGACCAGCAGCACGACGAGTACGAAGACGATGGCCACGAGGCGGACTTCCCCTGCTTCCCGTTACGGCGTCACGTGGTCCGTGACGTCCGGCTCAATGCGCGCACACCGCGCAACCCGATGCCCCCTACGACCGTCCCCAGTACGAAAGAGACGACGGCGAGCGTCAGGTGAACGAAGAAGTAGGCCGTGGGGTGCCCGTCGTCGAACGCGAGTCCACTGCTGTCCTTGACCAGGTTCTTGACGAAAGTGATCCAGATGACCCAGCTCCACACCCCGAAGGCGAGCAGGAACCAGGAGACGGGGCGGCTGAGCTTCATGCGTCCAGTATCGCCGCGCCGTGTCCGGTTCCCTTCGCGGGGTGGGGGCCGGGCCGGGACGCCGACCCGGATGGCATGTACCTTGCGGACCGTGCCCGCTTCCGAGAAGACCGTCCGGCGCTCCCTGCTGGTCGCCTCCGCCGTCCTGCTGTCCACCGCGCTGACCGCGCCGGCCGCCCTGGCCGCCCCCAAGCCGTCCACGACACCGTCGGCCACTCCCCCGGCGAACATGTCGGTCGTGGGAGGCGAACGGCTGGCGAAGCCGGGGACCCAGGTGAACCTGGCCGCCGGGGTGCCGGTGCTGCCCAAGGAGCTGTCCGCCCGGTCCTGGATCGTCGCGGACGCCGAGAGCGGCGACGTGCTCGCCGCCCACAACGCCCACTGGCGGCTGGCCCCCGCCAGCACCCTGAAGATGCTGTTCGCCGACACCCTGCTGCCGAAGTGGCCGGGGACGACCACGCACCGCGTGCTGACCTCGGACATGGCCGGTGTCGGACCGGGCTCCAGCATGGTCGGGGTCAAGGAGAACGAGACCTACACGGTCCACGACCTGTGGCTGGGCGTCTTCCTGCGCTCCGGGAACGACGCGGTGCACGTGCTGACGGCGATGAACGGCGGCGTGGAGAAGACCGTCGCGGAGATGAACGCGCACGCCAAGGAGCTCCAGGCCCTCGACACCACCGCCGTCAGCCCGGACGGCTACGACGCCCCGGGCCAGGTGTCTTCCGCGTACGACCTGACCCTGATCGCCCGCTCCGGGCTGCAGAAGAAGGACTTCCGGGAGTACTGCTCGACGGTGCGGGCGCAGTTCCCCGGGGAGACGAAGAAGAACAAGAAGGGCAAGCGGGTCCGCGGGTCCTTCGAGATCCAGAACACCAACCGGCTGCTCAGCGGTGACTACGACGTGCCCGTCTACCAGGGCATAGCCGGGGTGAAGAACGGCAACACCACCAACGCCGGCGCGACCTTCACCGGTGTCGCCGAGCGCGGCGGCAAGGTGCTGCTGGTCACCGTGATGAACCCGCAGAAGAAGGAGTCCAACGAGGTCTACAAGGAGACCGCGCGGCTCTTCGACTGGGGCTTCGCCGCCGCCGGCAAGGTCGAGCCGGTCGGTGAGCTGGTGCCGCCGCGCGGCGCCGCGCAGGCCGGTGCCGCGCCCGGCCCGTCCGCGTCGCCCGGTGAGGCGGGCGGCACCGGCGCCGGTGCCAAGCCGGTGGCGAGCGCCGACGCGGTCGGCGGCGCCGACGGCATGGGCGTGGCGCTGGGCATCGCCGGAGGGGTGCTGGTGCTGCTCGCGGGCGGCGCGTTCCTGGTCAACCGGCGCTGGCCGCTGCCGGACCTGGTGCGCCGTCGTCCCCGTCCGTGACCCTCGGGGGCTCGTCCTCCTTGCCGGGCGTGGCCGTCCAGGCGGCGCAGAACAGCACCAGTTTGGTGGTGAGGTTGATCCACAGCAGCAGGGCCACCGGGACGCCGAACGCGCCGTACATGCTCTTCGCGGCCACGCCCTGCAGATAGCCGCTGAGCAGCAGCTTCAGCAGCTCGATGCCGATGGCGCCGGTGAGCGCGGCGACGATCAGCCGGCGCCGGGACGGCTCGACGCCGGGCAGCAGGGTGAGGACGTAGAGCAGGAGCAGGAAGTCGGTGGCGACGGCCACGGTGAACGCCACGGCCTGCAGGACGACGCCGCCCCAGCCGCCCTTCTCCAGTCCGGCGGCGTCGCTGATCCGGCCGACCAGCGCGGAGGCGACCGCGGAGGCGGCCAGGGTGACCAGGACCGCCCCGCCGAGCCCGACGAGGATGCCCGCGTCCTTGCTCTTGCGCAGGACCGGGTTCTCCTCGTCGTCCGGCAGCTCCCACACCGCGCGCAGGCACTCGCGCATGGCGCCCGCCCAACTGATGCCGGTGAACACCAGCACGGCGCCGGCGATCAGCCCGACGGTGCCCGCGTTGTCCACCAGCTCCCCGACGTCCAACTGGTCGGAGATGCCGGGCACCTGGTCGGTGATGGTGTCCTGGAGGGTGTCCTGCCGCTCCTTGCCGAGCGTGGCCGCGCCGATCGCCGCGGCGACGGTGAGGAGCGGGAACAGCGCGACGAAACTGCGGAACGTCATCGCGGCGGCCAGCCGCGTCCAGTGCACCCGGTCCAGCCGCTCGAACGACCGCCACGCGTGCGTGAGCGACAGCCGGGTCACCCACGGCCCTACCACCGGAAGCTTCTTCAGCCAGTCCACGAACCGACTCTGCCCGCGTCACGGAAGACCAATGTCCTGGTGCCCCAGAAACGGACGACGGTGGCCAGGGCCATGCCGACCACCGCGCCGGACACGGTGTCCGCGCGCTGCGAGGTGAGGCCCAGCCCGTAGTGGCTGACGGCCAGGCACAGCAGTTGTACGGCGGCGCCGGCCAGGTTGACGGCGAAGAACAGGGCGAAGGGGCGGGCGCCTCGCACCCGGGTGCCCCGGTAGGTGCCGTGGGCGTTGCCCGCGTAGGCGACCGCGCAGCCGGCGACGAAGGAGAGCGCCTTCGCGGTGAGCGGGCCGAGTCCGCCGGGGCCGCGCAGGTAGGTGAAGAGGGCGAGGTCGACGGCGTAGGCGAGCAGGCCGGCGGTCGCGAAGCCGAGGAGTTCCCGGCGGTGCCGGCGCAGGCGCTCCCTCACCAGTCGACCACCGCCAGGGCGTACATCGCCGCCCACGCCACGCCGATGAGGGCGAGGGCGCGGTCGCCGAGCACCACGTCCTCCGGTTCGCCGGCCGTGCCCCGGTCGGCGAAGACGGCGTAGCGCAGGACGGCGAGGACGAAGGCCACCACGGACAGCTGGCGCCAGGGCAGCACGCTGGTGTGCGGCACCCCGCCCTCCTCCAGCGCCCACAGGCAGTAGCCGAGCACGGCGACCCCGGCGGCGAGCTGCCAGACGAAGCGCAGGTAGCCGGTGGTGTACTCGGTGAGCAGCGCGCGTGTGGCGCCCCCGTTGCCCGCCAGTTGCACGGCCTCGGAGTAGCGCTTGGCGGCGACCATGAACAGGGCGCCGAAGCCGGTGGTGATCAGGAACCAGCGGGACAGCGGGATGCCGAGGGCGAGCCCGCCGGCCACCGCGCGCATCACGAACCCGGCGGTGACGACGGCAAGATCGACGACCAGCACGTGCTTCAGGGCGACGCAGTACGCCAGTTGCATGACGAGGTAGGCGGTCAGCAGCGCGGCCAGCTCCGGCGGGCACAGCAGCGCGGCGGCGGCGGGCGCGAGCACGCCGAGGGTGATCCCGGCGGCGTAGGCGACGGGCACCGGGACCTGTCCGGCGGCGACCGGGCGGCGGCACTTCACGGGGTGGGCGCGGTCGGCCTCGGCGTCGCGCGCGTCGTTGACGAGGTAGACGGCGGCGGCGCAGGCGGTGAACAGGACGAACACCAGGGCGAGCCGGGACAGGGCGTGGCGGGTGAAGAGGTCGCCCGCGGCGGCCGGGGCGGCGGCCACCAGGATGTTCTTGACCCACTGCTTGGGCCGCGCGGTGCGCAGCAGGCCGGTGAGGATCCCGCCCCGGACGGACGGCTCCGCCTGCCCGCGCTCCGAGCGCTCGCGCAGCAACGTCACGCCGCGCCCCCCTTCATCCAGCGGGCGCCGAGCCGCGCGGTGAGGGCGCCGAGGGCGGCGCCGGCCGCCACGTCCGACGGGTAGTGGACGCCGGCCACCAGACGGGACACGCACACCGCGGCGGCCAGCGGGGGCACCGCGCGGGCGCCCAGCGCGCCGAAGGCGACGGCGGCGGCCGCCGCGGAGGTGGCGTGCGAGCTGGGGAAGGAGTGCCGGCCGACGGTGCCGACCAGCGGCTCTACGTGCGCGGGCCGGGGTCGGCGCACGACCCGCTTCACGAGCGAACTGGCCGCGTGCGCGCCCGCGGTGAGCGCGGTGCCGCGCAGCCAGGCGCCGCGCCGCGGACGGTCCACGACGGCGCCCGCGAGGCCCGCCGCGACCCATACGGCCCCGTGCTCCCCCGCCCAGGACAGGGCGCGCGCTGCACCGGCCACGCGGGGGTCCGCGCCGCACGCTCTGAGCGCGGAGACGATCCGGTGGTCCACCCCGTGGAGACCGCGGGGCGGGAAGAGGTCGTGGTGGTCGTCCATGTGGCTCACTGTTCACCCCCGGCGCACCGGAATTCCATCGCTTCGGGACGACATCCCATTAATCACCCGTTTCGGGGACGGGATTGACGTTTCAAAACCAACGGCTCACACAGGGGCGATACGGTCGCCGTCATGCCTGCCGACACCGTTTCCGTCACGGGGTGGGGCCGCACCGCTCCGTCCGCCGCCCGGCTGATCCGCCCGCGGACGTTCGAGGAGGCCGCCCTGGCCGTCCGGGGCTGCGGGGCGCGCGGCGGCATCGCCCGGGGCCTGGGGCGGGCGTACGGGGACGCCGCGCAGAACGCGGGCGGCGAGGTCTTCGACATGACCGGCCTGGACCGGATCCACGCGATCGACGCCGACGGCGGCACCGTGCTGTGCGACGCGGGTGTGTCCCTGCACCGGCTGATGGAGGTGCTGCTGCCGCTCGGCTGGTTCGTGCCGGTGACGCCCGGCACCCGGTACGTGACGGTCGGCGGGGCGATCGGCGCCGACATCCACGGCAAGAACCACCATGTCTCCGGGTCGTTCTCGCGCCACGTGGAGTCCTTCGAACTGCTCACCGCCGACGGGCGGGTCCGCACCGTCGTCCCGGGCACGCCGCTGTTCGAGGCGACCGCGGGCGGCATGGGGCTGACCGGGGTGATCCTCACCGCGACGGTCCGGCTGCAGCCCGTCGAGACCTCCTGGATGTCCGTCGACACCGAACGCGCGTCCGACCTGGACGATCTGATGGCCCGGCTGGCCGACACCGACCACCGCTACCGCTACTCGGTCGCCTGGATCGACCTGCTGGCGCGCGGCCGGGCCGTGCTGACGCGCGGCGACCACGCCCCGCTGGACGCGCTGCCGCGCGGCGGCCGTGCGCGCCGGGAACCGCTGTCCTTCCGCACCTCCCGCCTCCCGGCCGCCCCCTCGTTCGTGCCGGAGGGCCTGCTCAGCCGGACGACCGTGGGGCTGTTCAACGAGCTGTGGTACCGCAGGGCGCCCCGCGCGCGGACCGGCGAACTGCAGCGCATCCCCGCCTTCTTCCACCCCCTGGACGGCGTGCCGCACTGGAACCGGATCTACGGGCGGGGCGGCTTCGTGCAGTACCAGTTCGTCGTCGGGCACGGGCGGGAGGACACCCTACGCCGGATCGTTCGCCGGATCTCCGAGCGCCGCTGCCCGTCGTTCCTCGCCGTCCTCAAACGCTTCGGGGACGCCGACCCGGGCTGGCTGTCGTTCCCGGTACCGGGCTGGACGCTGGCCCTGGACATCCCGGCGTCCCTGCCGGGCCTCGGCGGCTTCCTCGACGAGCTCGACGAGGAGGTCGCCGCCGCGGACGGCCGCGTCTACCTCGCCAAGGACTCCCGGCTGCGCCCCGAACTGCTCGCCGCCATGTACCCCCGGCTGGACGACTTCCGCTCCCTGCGCGCCGAGCTGGACCCGCGCGGCGTGTTCACCTCGGACCTGTCCCGCCGGCTCCGCCTGTGACCCCCCTTTTCCCCGACCCGGCCCCCTGAGGAGCTGTCGTGAAGGACGCCTTCGGCCTCCCCCAGTCCCTGCTCGTGCTCGGCGGTACGTCCGAGATCGCGCTCGCCGTCGCCCGGCGCCTGATCGCCCGCCGCACCCGCACGGTGTGGCTGGCCGGCCGCCCCTCCCCCGGCCTGGACGCGGCGGCCGACCAGCTGCGCGGCCTCGGCGCCGAGGTCCGTACGGTCGCCTTCGACGCGCTCGACCCCGCCACCCACGAGGAGGCGCTCGGCAAGGTGTTCGCCGAGGACGACGTCGACATGGTGCTGCTCGCCTTCGGCACCCTGGGCGACCAGGCGCGCGACGAGCGGGACCCGGCGGCCGCGGTGCGGGTCGCGCAGACCAACTACACCGGCGCGGTCTCCGCGGGTCTGGTGTGCGCGGGCGCCCTCCAGGCGCAGGGGCACGGCTCGCTGGTGGTGCTGTCGTCCGTCGCGGGCGAGCGGGCCCGCCGCGCCAACTTCATCTACGGCTCCAGCAAGGCCGGCCTGGACGCCTTCGCGCAGGGCCTGGGCGACGCGCTGTACGGCACGGGCGTGCAGGTGATGGTGGTGCGGCCCGGGTTCGTGCGCACCCGGATGACGGCGGGGCTGCCCGAGGCGCCGCTGGCCACCACCCCGGAGGCGGTGGCGTCGGCCGTCGAGCTGGGGCTGCGGCGCCGCTCGGAGACGGTGTGGGTGCCGGGCACGCTGCGCCTGGTGATGTCGGCGCTGCGGCATCTGCCACGCGGGGTGTTCCGCCGGCTGCCGGTGTGAGGCCTCGGGTCTGCCGAACGAGAGACCTTGGGCGTCGGGCTCAGCAGGCGGAGACGGAGCCCCGGTCGACGTGGCCGGCCTGCGGGGGCACCACGACGGTCCCGAAGGGGAACTCGCGCAGCTTCCGCCACACCGCGTCGGCGCCCTGCTCGTAGAGGGCGAAGCCGGTACAGGGCCACGCGGCCTCGTAGCCGGCGAGGTCCTCGTAGGCGCGGTCCATGGCCGCCTCGTCGATGCCGTGGGCCACGGTGACGTGCGGGTGGTAGGGGAACTGCAGGTCACGGGCGACGGGCCCGGAGGGGTCCCGTACCTGCTGCTGGAGCTTGGTGCATGCCTCGGCGCCCTCGACGACCCGGACGTACACCACCGGCGACAGCGGCCGGAAGGTGCCCGTGCCCGACAGCCTCATCGGGAACGGGCGGCCCACTGCGGCGACGTCGGCCAGGTGGGCCTCGACGGCTGGCAGGGTGCCGGCCGCGATCTCCGTCGGCGGCAGCAGGGTGACGTGCGTGGGGATGCCGTAGGCGGCGGCGTCGCCGAAGCCCGCGCGCAGCTGCTGAAGCCGGCTGCCGTGAGGCTCCGGGACCGCGATCGACACACCGATCGTTACGGTCCCCACGTCGTCTCCTGTCGTTGTGGTGGTGAAGCGCGGTGGTGGGACTGCGGTGCGCGCCCGGTGACCGCCTGAGCGGTCACCCGCTTATCGACTGTACGACCACGACCCGCGTGCGGGCAGGCGCAGTCGGAGTGATGTGCAGCGCTGTGCGGTGGTACGGACGGGGCCCCTGGTCCCGTTCACCACGCCGGTTCAGTGCTTGGCGGGCAGGAAGCCGACCCGCTCGTACGCCCGGGAGAGGGTCTCCGCGGCCACGGCACGCGCCTTCTCGGCCCCCTTGGCAAGGATCGAGTCGAGCGTCTCGGGGTCGTCCAGGTACTGCTGGGTGCGCTCCTTGAACGGCGTCACGAAGTCGACCATGACCTCGGCGAGGTCCGTCTTGAGCGCGCCGTAGCCCTTGCCGGCGTACTTCTCCTCCAACTCGGGGATGCCCGTGCCGGTGAGGACGGAGTAGATGGTGAGCAGATTGCTGACGCCGGGCTTCTCCACCACGTCGTAGCGGATCACCGTGTCGGTGTCGGTGACCGCGCTCTTCACCTTCTTGGCGGTGGCCTTCGGCTCGTCGAGCAGGTTGATCAGACCCTTCGGCGTGGACGCCGACTTGCTCATCTTGACCGCCGGGTCCTGCAGGTCGTAGATCTTCGCCGTCTCCTTGAGGATGTACGGCTTCGGCAGCGTGAACGTGTCGCCGAACCGGCCGTTGAAGCGTGTGGCGAGGTCACGGGTGAGCTCGATGTGCTGGCGCTGGTCCTCGCCCACCGGCACCTCGTGCGCCTGATAGAGGAGGATGTCCGCGACCTGGAGGATCGGGTACGTGAACAGCCCGACGGAGGCGCGCTCGGCGCCCTGCTTCGCGGACTTGTCCTTGAACTGCGTCATGCGGGAGGCCTCGCCGAAGCCGGTGAGGCAGTTCATCACCCACGCGAGCTGGGCGTGCTCCGGCACATGGCTCTGCACGAAGAGGGTGCAGCGGTCCGGGTCGAGTCCGGCGGCCAGCAGCTGGGCCGTGGCCAGACGCGTGTTGGCCCGCAGCTCCTCCGGGTCCTGCGGGACCGTGATCGCGTGCAGGTCGACGACCATGTAGAAGGCGTCGTGCGACTCCTGGAGCGCCACCCACTGGCGGACGGCACCGAGGTAGTTGCCGAGGTGGAAAGAACCGGCGGTGGGCTGGATTCCGGAGAGCACACGGGGTCGATCAGTCGCCATGCCCACCATTCTCTCAGGTTCCGGGAGGCGGTCCGGAACGGACCGGGAACAGGTGGGAACCGATCCGTTCCGCGCGGTGTAACAAGAGTGTGAGGACGCGGGAGGGGGGCCGCATCGTCGATGAGGCCGCGGTGATCGCTCGCGTGCGCGCCGGACAGCCGGAGGCGTACGCGGAGCTGGTGCGGGCCCATACGTCCATCGCGCTCAGGGCGGCCGCCGCGCTCGGGGCGGGGGCGGACGCGGAGGACGTGGTGCAGCAGGCCTTCGTCAAGGCGTACTGCGCGCTGGGGCGGTTCCGGGACGGGGCGGCCTTCCGGCCGTGGCTGTTGTCGATCGTGGCCAATGAGACGAGGAACACAGTGCGCGCGGCGGCACGCAGGACGACCCTGGCCGGCCGGGAGGCGGCCCTCGTCGGGGCGGACCCGGTGATACCGGAGTCGGCCGACCCGGCCGCGGCCACGCTGGAGACCGAGCGCCGCGCCGCGCTGCTGGCCGCGCTGGAGCAGCTGAGCGAGGAGCACCGGCTGGTCGTCACCTACCGCTACCTGCTGGAGATGGACGAGCGGGAGACCGCCGAGGCCCTGGGCTGGCCCCGGGGCACGGTGAAGTCGCGCCTGAACCGCGCCCTGCGCAGGCTGCGGCGGCTGCTGCCGGACGTCCGGCCCGGAGAGACCCGGGAAGGGGGTGCGCCGGCGTGAGCGGAGGGCAGGAGGAGGAGCTGCGGCGGCTGCGCGAGGAGCTGCGCGCCTACGGCCGCTCCCTGGACGGCCCGGAGGGGGCGGCGGGCGGCGGGACGATGGCCGAGCGGGTGCTCGCCCGGATACTCGCCGAGCAGATGCCCGTCCCGGCGGCCGTCCCCCGGTCCCGGCTGAGGGCGGTGCGGCGCTGGGCGCGGACGCGCCGGCGCTCTCTGCTGGCATCGCTGTGCGGACTGCTGACGGTGCTGGCGCTGACCCCTCCGGTGCGCGCGGCGGTGACCGACTGGTTCGGCTTCCACGGGGTGGAGGTACGGCACGACCCGTCGGCGGTGCCCTCGCCGGGCGGCCGGGTGCCGGGCTGCGCCGCTCCGGTGCCGCTGGAGGAGGCGTCACGGCGGGCCGGCTTCACCCCCGTGGTCCCGGAGATGCTGGGCCCGCCGAACGCGGTCTCCGTGGGCGCGCTGCCGCACGGGCGGTCCCTGGTCAGCCTGTGCTGGAGGGACGACGACGGCCGGACGATCCGTCTGGACCAGTTCCCGGGCCGCCTGGACTTCTCGTTCACGAAGACGGTGCGGGAACAGCCTCAGTGGCTGGACGTGGGGGGTCAGGCGCTGTGGTTCCCACGGCCTCACGTCCTGACGTTCTGGATGATCGACGCGGAGGGGCGCCGCTTCACGCGGGAGGAACGTACGGCGGGGCCGACCCTCCTGTGGAGCCCCACGGGCACGGTGACGCTCCGCCTCGAGGGCGTGCGCTCCCGCGAGCGCGCACTGGAGATCGCGACGTCCGTCACCGGCCCGTCCGACAGGTGATCGCCTTCTCCGCCATGTCCGGGGGCTGCGCCCGGCCCTCGCTGCTCGAACGCCGGCGGGGCTGTGCACAGCCCCGCCGGCGTTTGAGGACGAGGCCCGCCAGGGCCGACGAGGGGGTCTGGGGCGCAGCCCCAGGGACGGGACGGGAAGGGGCGGCGGGGGCGGGAAACCCGACCGGGAACCCGCCCGGCCCGACCGGTGTACCAGAAGTGACAGGCGGCCCGCACGGGCGAGCCGCACGGCGTCCGCCCGACCGAGTGGGGGGTCAGGAATGCGCGACTGGACACAACGCCTTCGACAACTGACAGCAGCGGCGGCAGCCGCACTGACCGCACCGGCCCTCCTGCTGTGCGCCGCCACCCCGGCCGCCGCAGGAGGCCCGACCAGCGTGCTGGTGGTCTCACCGACCAGCGGCGAGACCGCCTCCCTGTACCACAGCGACAGGGAGTACACCCAGCTGGAGCGCCTGCTCGCACCGGCGGACACGGGCACACGCGCCAGGCCCCCGGAAGCCGCCCTCGCCTCGGGCCGGCAGGTCAACGTGACCTGGATGGTGCATGACGTGACGCCCTGGCGGGTGCACCAGATCCACCTGCCGGACGGCGCCCGGAACGTATGGGTGCACACGTCGACCCACGTCACCGACGGCGACGACGGCGTCTGGCACGGCGTCAAGGACCCCTACGACCTGCGGAAGTTCCTGTACGGACTGGGCGTGACGGGCCCGGCCACCGGCCACCGCACACCCGCGGTGGACCCGGTCCCGCCGGACGACGGGCAGGCCGCCCCGGACGGCGCGGGCGGCACGGCACCCGTGGTCTCCGCGGCCCGACAGACGGCGGGCGACGGCACCGGCTGGTGGTGGGCGATACCGGGCCTCGCGGCAGGAGCGGTCCTGGCCCTGCTCCTGCGCCCCCACGCACTCCGGGGAGCGGCCGCCGTACGCGGGCGGCGGGACGGGGACGGCCCAGGACCCCGGCAACAGCTGCTGGACCACTGACACCGGGGCCGCGGCCCGCCTTCAGCCGAGGTCGATCTCCGGGTACAGCGGGAAGCCGGCCACGAGGTCGGTGGCCCGACGCGAGATCTCGTCGGCGACCTTCTCGTCGAGGACGTGGGACGCCTTCGACGGCGCACCGGACTTCGTGGTGCCGGGCTCGGTCGTCGTGAGGACGCGGTCGATGAGACCGGCGACCTCGTCCATCTCCGCCGTGCCGAGACCACGCGTGGTCAGCGCCGGAGTGCCGACGCGGATGCCGGAGGTGTACCAGGCGCCGTTGGGATCGGCGGGAATGGCGTTGCGGTTGGTGACGATGCCCGAGTCGAGCAGGGCCGCCTCGGCCTGCCGGCCGGTGAGGCCGTAGGAGGAGGCGACGTCGATCAGGTTGAGGTGGTTGTCGGTGCCGCCGGTGACCAGGGTGGCGCCGCGGCGCATCAGGCCCTCGGCGAGCGCGCGGGAGTTGTCCACGATGCGCTGGGCGTAGTCCTGGAAGGCGGGCTGCCGGGCCTCGGCGAGGGCGACGGCCTTCGCGGCCATGACGTGCGGCAGCGGACCGCCGAGGACCATCGGGCAGCCGCGGTCGACCTGGTCCTTGAGCGAGTCGTCGCACAGCACCATGCCGCCGCGGGGGCCGCGCAGCGACTTGTGGGTGGTGGTGGTGACGATCTGGGCGTGCGGCACCGGGTCGAATTCCCCGGTGAGGACCTTGCCGGCGACCAGGCCCGCGAAGTGCGCCATGTCGACCATGAGCGTGGCGCCCACCTCGTCGGCGATCTCCCGCATGATCCGGAAGTTCACCAGGCGGGGGTAGGCGGAGTAGCCGGCGACGATGATCAGCGGCTTGAACTCGCGGGCGGAGGCACGCAGTGCGTCGTAGTCGATCAGACCGGTGGCCGCGTCGGTGCCGTAGGAGCGCTGGTCGAACATCTTGCCGGAGATGTTGGGCCGGAAGCCGTGGGTGAGGTGGCCGCCGGCGTCCAGGGACATGCCGAGCATGCGCTGGTTGCCGAAGGCGCGGCGCAGTTCGGCCCAGTCCTCCTCGGAGAGGTCGTTGACCTGGCGGACGCCGGCCTTCTCCAGGGCGGGCAGCTCGACGCGCTGGGCGAGGACGGACCAGAAGGCGACCAGGTTGGCGTCGATGCCGGAGTGCGGCTGGACGTAGGCGTGGCGTGCACCGAACAGCTCCTTGGCGTGCTCGGCGGCGAGCGACTCCACGGTGTCCACGTTGCGGCAGCCGGCGTAGAAGCGGCGGCCGACGGTGCCCTCGGCGTACTTGTCGCTGAACCAGTTGCCCATCGCCAGGAGGGTGGCCGGGGAGGCGTAGTTCTCGGAGGCGATCAGCTTGAGCATCTCGCGCTGGTCGGCGACCTCCTGCCCGATCGCGTCGGCGACGCGCGGCTCGACGGCGCGGATCACGTCGAGGGCGGAGCGGAAGGCGGTGGACTCGGGGGTGAGCGGCTGCTCGGCAGACATGGGGACCTCCGGACGTTGCGTTCAGCGTTCACGGTACGGATGGCCCAGGCGCACGGCACGTTGCTCTCGGGCCGCTCCCCGATGGTTGGTCCCATCCCAGCGCGCCAGTCACGGCCCGCGGGCCAGGTTACCGGGTGGGTTCCGGCGGCGCGGCCGGTGTCCGCGATGCGGGAGCACCCGCCGAGCCGCCGTGCCGCCGTGCCGACGGGCCGACGGGCCGCGCCTACAGGATCACGTGCGGCAGGAAGCGGGCGTACTCGTCCGTCACCAGACCGGAGGACTCGCGGATGCCGAGGCCCGCCGCCTCGTGGTCCACCACCCAGGTGCCGAGGACGACGCGGTTGCCGTCGAAGTCGGGCAGCGGGGCCAGTTCCTGGTAGCAGCAGGGCTCGTCGCGGACCACGGGTGCCGTGCCGGGCCCGTGGATCGTCACGCCCGCGCCCTCCCGGCCGAGCAGCGGCTTCGCGACCCAGCCCGCGGTGTCCGCGAGCTCGCGCGGGCCATCCAGGTAGGCGGGCAGGAGGTTCGGGTGGCCGGGGTTCAGCTCCCAGAGGATCGCCAGCAGCGCCTTGTTGCTGAGCAGCATCTTCCAGGCGGGCTCGATCCAGAGGGTGGAGCCGCTGCCGCCGCCGTTGTCGAGGGTGTCGATCACATGCCCGGCGAAGCGGTCGGTGGTCAGCCACTCCCACGGGTACAGCTTGAAGATGCTGCGGATGAACCGCAGCCGCTTGTCGACGAAGCGTCCGGAGAGGCGGTCCCAGCCGATCTCCTCCACGGAGAGCCAGTCGGTCTCCAGGCCGGCCTGTTCGGCCGTCTCCTTGAGGTAGGCGACGGTCATCAGGTCCTCGCCGCACTCGTCGCCCGCGGAGTGCGCGAAGTACAGAGGGCTGCCCGGCGGGAGGAGGGCGGCCTGCTTCTTCCAGGCGTCGACGAGCCGTTCGTGCAGGGAGTTCCACTGGTCGGCGCCCGGGAAGCGCTCCTCCATCCAGAACCACTGGGGGGAGGCGGCCTCCACCAGGGAGGTGGGGGTGTCGGCGTTGTACTCCAGCAGCTTCGCCGGGCCGGTGCCGTCGTAGCGGAGGTCGAAGCGGCCGTAGAGGGACGGCAGTTCGGACCGCCGGTGCCAGGACTCGGTGACCGCGTGCACGATGCGGGGATCGGTGATGCCGAGGTCGGCGAAGCGCCCCGCGGTGACGATGTGCCCGGCCGCCGCCAGGCTCAGCGCGTGCAGTTCCTCGACGACCTCCTCCAGGGCCTCGACCTCGTCCAGGCCGAAGACGTAGTAGGCGCTCTCGTCCCAGTAGGGGCGCAGGGAGTCGTCGGGGTAGCGGGTCAGGGGATAGATGAGCCCCTGCTCCTCCACGGTCCGCTGCCAGCCGGGGCGGGGCTCGGTGGTACGCCGTTCCACCGCGGCTCAGCCCCCGCCGCTGCCGGAGCAGCCGAAGCCGCCGCGGTCGACGGCCTCGCTGCGGCTGAAGGTGCCGCGGTCGGCGTAGCCGTTGCTGACGTCGCCGTCGTAGTACCAGTCGGCGTTCGTGGCACGGGACCGGCTCTTGCCCGCGGAGCCGGAGGAGGACGAGCAGTTCTTGTCGGCGACGACCTTGTAGCCGTCGGCGAAGTCGTAGCTGTTGCGGTCCACGCACCGCCGGTCCGGGTCCGACCCGCAGGCCGACAGTGCCGCCGCGAGCACTCCCATGCCGCCCAGCACCACCGTGCTGGACCGCAGCCGTCGCCGTGTCTGCGCCATGCCCTTCGCTCCCCCTCGTGTCGCGCCGGCCCGTCCCCGTGTGGTCGCCGGCTCGCGGCGGACAGCCTAGAGACCGTGCGGGCCGCGCGCACGGGAGCCCCTCCTCCCGCCCGCCTGCCCGCTGACTGTTTGTCACCTCTTGGGCGTGATTGGCCGTCGGCGGTCACGGAACCACCACGGACACGGGTCACGGCAGGGCGCGGAGCAGGGCCTCCAGGGTGCCCGTCCAGGCGTGGTCGGGCGGGGTCGCGTAGCCGACCACCAGGGCGTCCCCGGCGGGGTCGGTCGCGTCGGGATGCCGGAAGCGTTCCAGGCCCTTGACGGCGAGCCCTTGCCAGGTGGCCGCCTGTTCGACCGACCGCTCGGTGCCGGGCGGCAGCCGCAGGACCGCGTGCAGGCCGGCCGCGACTCCGGTGACGCGGACGTGCGGCGCCCGTTCGGCGAGGGCCCGGACCAGGGCGTCGCGGCGCCGGCGGTAGCGCAGGCGGGCGGCGCGGACCTGCCGGTCGTAGGCGCCGGAGGTGAGGAACTCGGCGAGGGTGAGCTGGTCCACGACGCCGACGGAGCGGCCGCCGCCGTGGGTGAGGACGTCCGGCAGCAGCCAGGGCGGCACCACCATCCAGCCGAGCCGCAGGCCGGGGGCGAGGGACTTGCTGGCGGTGCCGAGATACACCACCCGGCCGGGATCCAGGTCCTGGAGGGCGCCGACGGGCTGGCGGTCGTAGCGGAACTCGCCGTCGTAGTCGTCCTCCAGGATCAGGCCGCCGGTGCGGCGCGCCCACTCGACCACGGCGGCCCGGCGCTCGGGGCGCAGCGCCCCGCCGAGCGGGAACTGGTGCGCCGGGCTGAGCAGCACCGCGTCGGCGTCGCCGGGGTCCTGGGCGCGGGTGCCGAGGGCGTCCCGGGCGAGCGGGACGGTCTCCAGGCCGGCGCGGGCGGCGAGGTCCCAGTGGACGTCCAGGCCGTAGGACTCCACGGCGAGGGTGCGGGCGCCGCGGGCCCGCAGCACCTCGCTCAGGAGTTGCAGGCCGTGCGCGAACCCGGAGCAGACCACCATGTGCTCGGGGTCGGCGCGCACGCCCCGGACCCGGGCGAGGTAGCCGGCGAGGGCCTCGCGCAGTTCCGGACGGCCTCGCGGGTCGCCGTAGCCGAAGGCGTCGTGCGGGGCGGCGGCGAGGGCGCGGCGGGTGGCCCTGACCCATTCGGTGCGGGGGAAGGAGGCGAGCTCGGGGACGCCGGGGGTCAGGCTGTACGGGAGCCGGCCGGGGGTGCGGCGGGGCGCGGGAGCCGGGGTGCGCGGGCCGGCGACGGGGCGCGCGGCGACCCGGGTGCCGGAGCCCTGGCGGGCGGTGAGCCAGCCCTCGGCGACCAGGTCGGCGTAGGCGTCGGCGACGGTGTTGCGGGCGATGCCCAGGTCGGCGGCGAGGGAGCGGGAGGACGGCAGCCGGGTGTCCGGGGCGAGCCGGCCGCTGCGGACCGCTTCGCGCAGGGCGTCGGTCAGGCCGCGCCGCAGTCCGGGCCCGGCCGGGTCGAGGTGCAGGTCGATGCCGAAAGTGGCCCAGCGTTCCGCCATGGAACTGGACCATACTCCTGGGCTTCCTCGCTCCTAGGGTCGACGGCATGACGAACACCGACACAACCAGGACGGCTCCGTACGCCGCCGAGGAGCCCGCCCGTCTGGAGTGGCCGAAGCACGCCCCCGAGGTCTACAAGGCGATGGTCCGGCTGGACGTCGCGGCCCGGAAGGGACTGGACCCGAAGCTGGCCGAGCTGGTCAAGGTCCGCGCCTCGCAGCTCAACCACTGCGCGTTCTGCCTGGACATGCACACCAAGGACGCCCTCGCGGCCGGGGAGAGCGTCGAGCGGATCATCCAGCTCGCCGCGTGGGAGGAGTCGCGGCACTTCTACACGGAGAAGGAGCTGGCCGCGATCGAGCTGACCGACGCGGTCACGGTCCTCACGGACGGCTTCGTGCCCGACGAGGTGTACCAGCGGGCCGCCAAGCAGTTCGACGAGGCGGAGCTGTCCCAGCTGATCGCCGCCATCGCGGTGATCAACGCCTGGAACCGGTTCGGCGTGACCTGCCGGATGACTCCGGGCCACTACCAGCCGGGACAGCACCACTAGACGATCAGGGCAGCCACTTCTCCCACACGGAGCGGTGGCTGTCCACCCACCTCTCCGCCGCCTCCTGCGGCGACAGCTTCTGCTCGGCGATCATCAGAGAGACCTCGTTCTGGTCCTCGGTCGTCCACCGGAAGTTCCTGAGCAGCTCGGCCGCTTCCCCGCCGCTGCGCGCGAAGTCCGCGTTGAGGTACTTCTGCAGCGGGGTGTGCGGATAGGCGCAGGCGACCTCGTCCGGTTCCGCGTCGCAGCCCTCCTCGTACGGCGGCAGCTTCACCTCCGTCATCGGCACCTGCTCGGACAGCCACTGCGGGGTGTACCAGTAGGTGAGGAAGGGCTTCTTCTCCTTGGCGAACTGCTGGATCTGGGTGATCTGCGCAGCCTCGGAGCCGGCGAACACCACCCGGTAGTCCAGCTTCAGGTTCTTCACCAGCGCCTTGTCGTTGGTGACGTAGGACGGCGAGCCGTCCAGCAGCTGGCCCCTGCCGCCGCTCTCCGGGGTGCGGAACTCATCGGCGTACTTGTTCAGGTTCTTCCAGTCGGTGACGTCCGGGTGCTCCTTCGCGAAGTACGTCGGCACGAACCAGCCGATATGCCCGGTGACGCCTAGGTCGCCGCCGGCCACGATGGTCTTCTTGTCCTCGACGTAGCGCTGCTCCTGGTCCGGGTGGCCCCAGTCCTCCAGGATCGCGTCGACCCTGCCCTGGCTGAGGGCGTCCCAGGCGGGCACCTCGTCGACCTGGACGGTGTCGACGCGGTAGCCGAGCTCGTGCTCCAGCAGGTACTGGGCGACGGCCACGTTGGCCTGGGCGCCGACCCAGGACTGCACCGACAGGGTGACCGTCCTGGCCCCTCGCGCGTTGGCGAACGGCGAGGCCTGCTTGGTCATGTCGGCGGCGCCGCACCCGGTCAGCAGCAGAAGCGCGGAGCCCGCCGCCACCGCGGGGATCGTACGGAATCGCATGTCACGCTCCCTTCTTCGCGCGGCGTTCGGTGGGCTGGGTCACCCGGTCGAGCATCAGGCCCAGGCAGACGATCGCGGCGCCGGCCACCAGACCGGTCGCCAGGTCGCCCTGGGCGAGACCGAAGACGACGTCGTAGCCGAGCGCGCCACCGCCGACCAGGCCGCCGATGATGACCACGGCGAGAACCAGGACCACGCCCTGGTTGACGGCGAGCAGCAGGGCCGGGCGGGCCAGCGGGAGCTGCACCTGACGCAGTTGCTGGGCGCCGGTCGCGCCGAGCGAGCGCGCGGACTCCAGGGCGGCCGGGTCCACCTGGCGCAGGCCCTGGGCGGTGATGCGGACGACGGCCGGCAGCGCGTAGACGACCGCCGCGGCGACGGCCGGGGCGCGGCCCACCCCGAACAGGGCGACCACCGGGATCAGGTACACGAACTGCGGCATGGTCTGGAAGACGTCCAGCACCGGGCGCAGCAGTTGTTCGACGCGGTCGCTGCGGGCGGTGGCCACCCCCGCGGCGAAGCCGATGACGAGGGTCACGGCGACGGCGGCGAGGACCTGCGACAGGGTGTCCAGCGACGGCTGCCACACGCCGAGCACCCCGATGGCGGCCATGGCGAGCACGGCGGTGAGCGTGGTGCGCCAGGTGCCGATCAGCCAGGCCAGGGCGGCCACGATCAGCAGCACGCCCCACCAGGGCAGCCACTGCAGCCCGTCGCGGAGCGGGTCGAGCACCCAGGTGGTGAAGCGGCCGGCCCAGTCGGCGGTGCCGCCGACCACGGGCACGCCCGAGTACAGGTGCGCGGTCATCCAGTCGACGGCCCGGTTGACGGGTTCGGCGAGGCCGACGACCCAGCTCTCGGGCCACTCCAGCCGGCCCGCGAAGCGTCCGGCGACCGCGACGACGCCCGCGCCGGCCAGGGCGTACGCCCCGAGCACGCGGGCGTTCGGGGCGGGCGCGTCGCCGAGGCGGGCGCCCGCCGCGCCGGTGACCCGGTCGAGGACGACGGCCAGCAGCACGATCGGGATGCCGGCGGCGAGCGCGGCCCCCACGTCGACGGAGGCCAGCGCCTGGTAGACGCGGTCGCCGAGACCGCCCGCGCCGATCACGGAGGCGATCACGGCCATGGACAGCGCCATCATGATCGTCTGGTTGAGGCCGAGCAGCAGTTCCTTGCGGGCCAGCGGGATGCGGGCGGTCAGCAGGCGCTGGCGGGCGGTCGTCCCGAGCGACTCGACCGCCTCCAGCACCTCCTTGTCCGCGCCGCGCAGCCCGAGCGCGGTGAGCCGGGCCATCGGCGGGGCGGCGTAGACGACCGTGGCCAGGACGGCCGCCGGGACGCCGATGCCGAAGACCAGCACCACGGGGAGCAGGTAGGCGAAGGCCGGCAGGACCTGCATGGTGTCGAGGACCGGGCGCAGGCCCCGGTGCGTGCGGTCGGACAGGCCGGCGGCCAGCCCGAGCAGCGCCCCGACCAGGACGGACACGGCGACCGCGACCACCATGAGGGCGAGCGTCTGCATGGTCGGCACCCACATGCCGAGCAGCCCGCAGGCGAGGAACGCGGCGGCGGTCCCGAGCGCCTGCCGGACTCCCGCCACGCGCCAGGCGGTCAGCGCGGCCACCGCGGTCACTCCCGCCCAGCCGACGGCGAGGAGGGCGAGATAGACGGCCCGTACGGCGATGACGACGACGTTGCTGACGTGTCCGAGGAAGTGGAGGAAGAGGGGGTGGGAGTCCCGGTTGTCGACGATCCAGTCACTGGCCCTGCCGAGCGGCCCGGAGAGGTCGACAGTGAGGGCGTCCGGCCAGGCCCCGCTCCCCCAGCGGCCCGCCGCGAGGGGGACCAGCACGGCCGCGACGACGGCGAGCGCGGCGAGCTTGCGGACGGCGGGGCGGCGGAGCACGCCCGGCGGTGCGGTGTTCGGCGTGGCCGCGGTGAGCGTCGCCATCACACGGGCTCCCCACCGGCGGCGGCAGCGGGCGGCGCGGCCGGCTCACCCCGCCGAGGGGGCACGTCACGGGGGTCCGGGGCCTCCGCGGCGGCCGGTACCTCGCGGGAGGTGCGGCCGGGCAGGGCCACGTCGCCGGCCACCACGTTCAGCAGGGCCTCCGCGTCGACCACGCCGACGCACCGGCCGGCGTCCAGGACGCGGGCGGAGGTGCCGGCCCGGGACACCGCCTCGATGGCTTCGGAGACCGTCGCGTCGGGGCGGACCGCGGGGCCGGTGTCCGCCTCGGTCGCGGAGGAGGCGGGGCGCATGGCCGTACGGACGGTCAGCACCTGCTCGCGGGGGACGTCCCGGACGAAGGCGCGCACGTAGTCGTCGGCGGGCGAGCCCACGATCTCCTCGGGCGTGCCGAGCTGGACCACGCGCCCGTCGCGCATCAGGGCGATGCGGTCACCCAGCTTGAGGGCCTCCTGGAGGTCGTGGGTGATGAAGACCATCGTGCGGCCCTCCTCGCGGTGCAGCCGCACGACCTCCTCCTGCATGTCGCGCCGGATCAGCGGGTCGAGCGCGCTGAACGGCTCGTCGAACAGCAGCACCTCGGGGTCGACGGCGAGGGCGCGGGCCAGCCCCACCCGCTGCCGCTGGCCGCCGGAGAGCTGGGCGGGTCTGCGCTGCTCCATGCCCTCCAGGCCGACCTTGGCGACGACCTCGGCGGCCTTCGCGCGCCGCTCGGACCGGCCCATGCCCTGGATCTCCAGGCCGTAGGCGACGTTGTCGAGGACGGTCCGGTGCGGCAGCAGGCCGAAGTGCTGGAAGACCATGGCGGCGCGGTGCCGGCGCAGCGCGCGCAGCCTGGCCTTGTCCATGGCGCGGACGTCCTCGCCGTCGATGACGATGCGGCCCGCGGTCGGCTCGATCAGCCGGGTGAGGCAGCGGACCAGCGTGGACTTGCCCGATCCGGACAGGCCCATGACGACGAAGACCTCGCCCTTGCGGACGTCGAAGGAGACGTCGCGGACGGCGGCCGTGCAGCCGGTGCGGGCGCGCAGCCCGGCCGGGTCGAGGGCGGCGAGCTCCGGGTCGCCGGGGACCCGGCCGGCCTTGGGGCCGAACACCTTCCACAGCCCGTCGACGGAGAACACGGGGGCGGCGGCGTCGGACGCGGGGGCGAAGGAGGCGGTCGCGGTCATCGGGCGTCACCACCGATCAGCTCGACGGCGCGCTCGCCGACCATCAGCACACCGATCATCGGGTTGACGGCGGTCATGGTCGGGAAGACGGACGCGTCCGCGATCCGGATGCCCTGCAGGCCCCTGATCCGCAGCTCGGGGTCGACCACGGCCAGGTCGTCGTCGGCGGCGCCCATCCTGCAGGTGCCCGCCGGGTGGTAGACGGTGTGCGCGACCTTGCGGGCGTACTCGCCGAGCTCCTCGTCGCCGGTGACGTCCGGGCCCGGGGCCACCTCGCGCTTGAGCCAGTGGGCGAGCGGCTCGGTCTTCGCGATCTCGCGGGCGATGCGGATGCCGTCCACCAGGGTGCGGCCGTCGTAGTCGTCCTCGTCGGTGAAGTAGCGGAAGTCCAGGGCGGGCTTGACCTCGGGGTCGGCGCTGGTGAGGTACAGCCGTCCGCGGCTCTTCGGCTTGGGGATGTTCGGGGTCATGGAGACGCCGGACTCCGGCCGCTCGTAGCCCAGTCGCTCCGGGTTGTCGGTGAACGGGATCTGGTAGAAGTGGAACATCAGGTCGGGGCTCGCGTGTTCGGGGTCGCGGCGCACGAACAGCCCGGCGTCGGAGTCCATCGCGGAGTTCTCCGGGATGGGTCCGTCCGTCTCCCAGACGATCACCGACTCGGGGTGGTCGAGGAGGTTCTCGCCGACACCGGGCAGATGGTGCGCCACGGGTATGCCGAGCGCCTCCAGGTCGGCCCGGGGCCCGATGCCGGAGTGCAGCAGCAGGCGCGGCGAGTCGACGGCGCCCGCGCACAGCACCACCTCGTTGCGGGCGCGCACCAGCACCTCCTCGCCGTCCTTCGTGCGCACGTGCACTCCCTCGGCGCGGCTGCCGTTCAGCTCCAGCCGGTACGCCCAGGTCTCCAGCCAGAGCGTCAGGTTGGGCCGCTCGTCCATCACCGGGTGCAGATACGCCACCGACGCCGAGGAGCGCTTGTTGTTCTCGGGGTGGTAGGCCAGGTCGAAGAAGCCGACGCCCTCGGTGAACGGCTTCTTGTTGAAGCTCTCGATGCGGGGCACCTCGAGCGCCGTCCGCGCGGCGTCGACGAAGTCCCGGGCGATGGCGTTCCGGTCCTTCTCGTCGACCGGGACGATGTTGTTCTTCAGGCGCGCGTAGTACGCCTCCATCTGCACGGCGCCCCAACCCTTGGCGCCGGCCTGCTCCCACTCGTCCCAGTCGGACGGCAGCGGCTTGAAGGCGATCAGGGTGTTGTGCGAGGAGCAGCCGCCGAGGACGCGGGCGCGGCTGTGCCGGATGTGCGAGTTGCCGCGTGGCTGCTCGGTGGTGGGGTAGTCGTAGTCGAGTTCGCCGCCGAGCAGGCCCATCCAGCGGCGCAGCGTCAGTACGTCGTCGCGGCCGACGTCGCTGGGGCCGCCCTCGATGACGGCGACGGTGACGTCCGGGTTCTCGGTGAGGCGGGAGGCGATGACGGAACCAGCGGTTCCGCCGCCTATGACCACGTAGTCGTAGACAGGTGGGTTCAGGGTCACGGGCTACTCCAAGGGCTCGGACTGAAGGGACGCCCGGGGAGGGGCGCCCTTGAAGGGGCGCGGGCTGCGTGGGCATGCGGCTCCGCCGCGTGGGCGCGATCAGCCCGCACGGCACCGCGGTCGCCACGCGACGTGCGCGTTCCACGGCACCGCGAGCCGCGGCGTCAGCCGCGGAACCAGCGCACCGGCGCCGGTGCCAGGTTCTGGTAGACGTGCTTGGTCTCGCGGTACTCGGCGAGCCCGGCCGGGCCGAGTTCGCGGCCCGTGCCGCTCCTGCCGAAGCCGCCCCACTCGGCCTGCGGGAGATAGGGGTGGAAGTCGTTGATCCACACGGTGCCGTGCCGCAGCCGTCCGGCCACCCGCCGCGCCCGGCCGGGGTCGGCGGTCCACACGCCGCCGGCCAGCCCGTACTCGGTGTCGTTGGCGAGGGCGACGGCCTCGTCCTCGGTGCCGAAGGTCTCGACGGTGAGGACCGGCCCGAAGACCTCCTCGCGCACCACGCGCATCGCGCGGTGGCAGCGGTCGAGGACGGTCGGCTCGTAGAAGTAGCCGGAGGCGGGGCGTTCCGGGGACGGCTCGGGGCGCTTGCCGCCGCAGCGCAGCACCGCGCCCTCCTTGAGGGCGGACTCGACGTAGTTCTCGACCTTGTCGCGCTGCTGCGCGGAGACCAGCGGGCCGCACTCGACGCCGTCCTCGGTGCCCCGGCCTAGCCGGATCCGCTCGGCGCGGCGGGCGAGTTCGGTGACGAAACGGTCCCGCACGGACTCCTCGACGATGAGCCGCGCACCGGCCGAGCACACCTGCCCGCTGTGGATGAAGGCCGCGTTGAGGGCCTGGTCGACGGCGGTGTCGAAGCCCTCCTCGGTGGCGCAGGCGTCGGCGAAGACCACGTTGGGGTTCTTGCCGCCGAGTTCCAGGGCCACCTTCTTCACGGACGGGGCGGCGGCCTGGGCGACCTTGATGCCGCTGACCAGGCCGCCGGTGAAGGAGACGAGGTCGACGTCCGGGTGCTCGGCCAGCCGGGCGCCGACGGTGTGGCCGGGACCGGTGACGATGTTGGCGACGCCCGCGGGCAGTCCCGCCTCGGCCAGCAGGCCGATGAGGGCGACGGTGGTCAGCGGGGTGATCTCGCTGGGCTTGACGACGAAGGTGTTGCCCGCCGCGAGGGCCGGCGCGATCTTCCAACTCGCTTGCAGGAGCGGGTAGTTCCACGGGGTGATCAGCGCGCAGACTCCGACCGGCTCGTGCACCACGACGCTGTGCACGTCGGGTGAGCCGGCGTCGACCACCCGGCCGGGCGCCTCGGCGGCGACCAGGTCGGCGAAGTAACGGAAGGCGTCGGCCACGCAGTCGATGTCGACGCGCCCCTCCTCGGCGGTCTTGCCCGCGTCCCGGCTCTCCAGCAGGCCCAGTTCCTCCCGGTCCCGTGCAAGGAGTAGGGCCACGCGGCGCAGCAGCGCGGCCCGCTCGGCGACGGGGGTGCGCGGCCACGGGCCCTCGTCGAACGCGCGGCGTGCGGCGGCCACCGCGAGGTCGGTGTCCTTCTCGTCCCCCTCGGCGACCAGGGCGAACGGCCGGGCGTCCGCCGGGTCGAGGATCTCCCGGGTGGCCCCGGAGACGGCGGCCCGCCACTCGCCTCCCGCGTGGATGGTGTCGCGCGCTCGAAGTTCTGTGCTGTCCGCCATGATCGGTTACTGCCTTCCGTTCCTGTTCAGCACCCGGGGGTCACAGGGGTGCTACCCGGGACCGGGTGCTCCTGCCCAAGGGGCCCGGATGCATGCGAGATCCGTGGCCGGAAGTGCGCCCCGTCACGGGCGGAGTGGAACAGGTGGGGCGGAACGGGAGGAAGGGTGCGGGGAAGGGCGGTCGTGCGGAACACGGCGGTCATGGGGCGCGGGCCGGACGCGGGACGACCGGAGGGCGCGCCGGATCACTCCGGGGAGCAGGTCGTGGACGGCGGGCAGAAGTGCGCGAGGGCCGTCAGCACCAGGTCCAGTTCGGGATCGATGCCGTCGGTGGCCGCCCCGTACGCGGCGATCGCGTACACCTTGCCGTCACCGGGTGCGCGGAAGCGCACGTCCTGGATGTGCCAGCTGCCCACCTCGGGTTCGCCGCGCAGGGAGTGGGCCCGGTACTCCAGCCGCATCCCGGACGTCTCCCCCGTCTCGACGGGCAGCAGGGCGACCTTCTCGAAGCCCTCCGCCTTCGGTGTCCCGTCCGACAGGAACACCTCGAAGGACTCCTCCGGCGAGGGCTCCGCGATCTCGTACACCTGGAGCCGGCGGAACCCGTCGGGGGCGCGGTAGTTGACGACGTCCATGCCGTGCTGGGACGTCACGCTCTCTCGCTCCCAGCCGGTCGGGCGGGCGATGGTGAAGCCCTCGGGGTCCTCGTGGAGTTCGTAGCCCTCGGGGAGTTCCGGCGTCCCGCCGGACGGGGAGGACGAGGGGTCGGACGACGGTTCCACGCCGCTGGTGCCCACGTCCGTCGGACCGGGCGCCTCCTCGTCGGCCGGTGGCGGTGCCTGCGTGCCGGCCGCGCCGCCGGCCCGGTCGCCCGGACGGCCGTCCGTGCCGTCGTCCCCGAGGACCGACGTCAGGATCAGAGCCACGGCGACACCGGCCGCGGCGGCCCCGCCCAGCACGCCCCACACCAGCCGGCGGCCGGCGAACGGCCGGGCGGCGGGCCGCGGCGGCTCCGGCAGGGACCAGTTCTCGGCAGGAAGCGGGGGCAGTACGCCCGTCGGCGCGTCCGGGTCCGGCACACCGCCCGGGCCCACGTCGGGGCGGGCGGAGGAACTCCGGACGGGCGGGGGCGGCGGCGTGGCCGGGGCGGTGGTGCCGTCCTCCCAGCGTTGGGTGTCCTCGTTCCAGTACCGCTGTCCCCCGGTCATGGCGTCCCTCTCACATTCCCAGCAGCCCGGCGACGGTCCCGGCCGACGCGAACAGGGTCAGGATGCTCTGGGCGTCCGCGAGACCCTCGCGCAGCCGCCGCACACGGCCCTCGCCGGCCGTACCGGTCCGGGTGATCTCCTCCTCGGTCTCGGCGAGGGTCGCGTCCAGGCGTGCGGCCTGCTCGTTCTCCCTCAGCCGGGCGAGGTCGCCGCGCAGTTCACGCACGGCCGCCAGGAGCTGCTCTGCGGTCTCGTCCCGCGCCGGCGCGGCGGTGTTCCGGGTCTCCGCGCGGGCGTTCGCGCCGAACGCGAAGGCGGAGTTGTCGGCGCGGCCGATGCTGACGTTGGGCTCGTCGGATGCCATCGCTAGTCGGATCCCTTCTGCGGCGCGGAGCCGCCCCTCGTCTCGGCGCGCGCGTGGTCGCCGAAGGCGAACGAGGAGTTGTCGGCGCGCCCGATGTGCACCGCGCCGTTGCTGATGTTGACGATCTTCTGGACGAACTCGCCGGTCTCGTAGCCCGCTTCACCCAGGGCCAGCCGCACCCCGCGGCTGACGCGGTCCTGGACGCTGCGCAGGTACCGGGCGACGTCCATCTCCTGGAAGGTGGACCCGCGGCCGACCGCGGCCAGTTCCCGCACCGACAGGGCGGGCCCGTCGGGCAGCGCCTGCGCGTGGCCGCCGGTCAGCAGCCGCCACGCGTAGGGCACGCCCCGGCCGAGGGTGAGCAGCGCGTCGCCGACGGAGCGGGGCACCCGGACGGCCGCGCCGGCGATCCGGCCCGTCCGGTTGTCGTGGAACCCCTGCCAGGTGCGGTCGGCGTCCTTGAAGTCCGCGCGGACCGGGGCGAGCACGTGCGGGGCGACCTCCAGCATCAGCATCCGGCCCTGCGTGTGGAGGCGGACGAAGACGGTGACGACCAGCTCCTCCTCCCAGCCGCCGACGCGGATGCGCAGGAAGTGCCGTCGCTTCTCGCCGCCCTCCTCCACGGCCCGGGTCCGGTGCTGCTCGAACTCCGCCGCTCCGTACGGCGCCTCGTCGCGGCGGAGCAGTCCCTCGACGGGCAGGAACACGCACTCGTCGATCTCCAGGCGGCGCAGCCGGTCCCGGACACCGGGGCCCGCGTACTCGGAGGGCACCCGCAGCTGCTCCAGCAGGGGCCGGATCCGGTCGAGGATCGCCCGGTTGCTGAGCGGCTGCTGCTCCTTCTCCTCGTCCGGCCGCAGTTCGACGGCGAGCACCCAGGTGTCGTGCGCCCTGCCCGCCCCGCAGAACGGCCGCGCCTCCTGGTACATGACGAGCGGCGCGTGCTGTTCCAGCCGGATGCGGTGCGTCAGCCGCCGGAACCGCTGCCCGGGGGCCTGCTCGGCGAGGTCGCCGGTGGCGTCGGGGAAGCGGGCCGGGGAGAGTTCCACGGTGAGGACGCGGGCGAACTGGTCGCGCCGGCCGGCCACGCACAGGCCGATGAGGACGAGCACGCCGATCCCGAACCAGGCCTGCCACGGGCGGACGCCTGCCGTGATGCTCTCGGCGACCGAACCCAGGACATCGCCGCCGCCGGAGTCGTAGGAGGACGCGTACCCGGAGTCGCCGTCCTCCCCGCCGCCGAACGCGGCGGCGCCCAGGGTGAACAGGAACCACACGGTCGCGGCGCGGCCGCACCAGCGGAACACGGACGCGGCGGTCCCGCGCACCAGGGACGCGAAGGCGAGCAGCAGGCCGGGGATCAGGAAGTAGGCGAGCAGGCCCCCGCTGACCAGCGTGCCCACCACCCACAGGCCGAGGATCGCCGCCGCCCACTGCGTCTCCAGACGCCGGGCGCGCAGCGCGTGGGCGAGGACCCGGGCGGCGTCGAAGCCGAGCGAGGGTGCCACGACCCGCTGCTCGTTGAGGTAGAGCTCGTCGATGACACGGTTGCGGTAGACGGGGTCCAGGTAGGTCCCCACGCACAGCAGCCTCGACGCCTCGCTGGCGTACGGGGGCACGGGCGGCAGGCCGGCCGTCGTCCCGTCCGTGTGCTGTGGCTGCTGCGGCACGTAGGCAGTGCTCACGCGGATCCCCCGATACGCGAATGGCGACACCGCCACGAGGAGTGACGGGCCATCAGCATAGGGGAAGGGCGTGCCCGGGCGAACCGGTTTGACAGGGGTGGCGGTTGGGGCCGCAGCGGCGCGGGGCCCCGTACCGGGCGAACCGGTACGGGGCCCCGCGAAGGGTGGGGGAGACGGGGATCAGATGAGGCCGAGGCCGCGGACCGCCTCGCGCTCCTCCTCGAGCTCCTTGACGGAGGCGTCGATTCGGGTCCGGGAGAACTCGTTGATCTCCAGCCCCTGGACGATCTCGTAGGCGCCGTCCTTCACGGTGACCGGGAAGGAGGAGATGAGGCCCTCGGGCACCCCGTAGGAACCGTCGGACGGGATGCCCATGGAGACCCAGTCACCCTCCGGGGTGCCGTTGACCCAGGAGTGGACGTGGTCGATGGCGGCGTTGGCGGCGGAGGCGGCCGACGAGGCGCCACGGGCCTCGATGATGGCGGCGCCGCGCTTGGCGACGGTCGGGATGAACTCCTCGGCCAGCCACTTCTCGTCGTTGACGACCTCGGCGGCGTTCTTGCCGGCCACCGTGGCGTGGAAGATGTCGGGGTACTGGGTGGCGGAGTGGTTGCCCCAGATGGTGAGCCGCTTGATGTCGGCGACCGTCGAGCCCGTCTTCTTCGCGAGCTGGGTCAGCGCGCGGTTGTGGTCCAGGCGGGTCATCGCGGTGAAGCGCTCGGCCGGGACGTCCGGGGCGGCGGCCTGGGCGATCAGGGCGTTGGTGTTGGCCGGGTTGCCGACGACCAGGACGCGGATGTCGTCCGCGGCGTGGTCGTTGATGGCCTTGCCCTGGGGCTTGAAGATGCCGCCGTTGGCCTCGAGGAGGTCACCGCGCTCCATGCCCTTGGTACGAGGGCGGGCGCCGACGAGCAGACCGACGTTGGCGCCGTCGAAGGCCACGTTCGGGTCGTCCGTGATGTCGATGCCCTGAAGGAGGGGGAACGCGCAGTCGTCGAGCTCCATGGCGGTGCCCTCGGCGGCCTTGAGCGCCGGGGTGATCTCCAGCAGGCGCAGCTTGACCGGCACGTCCGCGCCGAGCAGCTGGCCGGAGGCGATGCGGAAGAGCAGGGCGTAACCGATCTGGCCGGCCGCGCCGGTGACGGTGACGTTCACGGGAGTGCGGGTCATGGCGTTCTCCGTATGACAGCTGGCGGTGGGGCGGTCCCTGCCCCCTGGTGCGGGATCCCGCTCCGGCTCGTGACCGGCATCCGCCACGATGATCGATCACCGGTTCGAATGATCGATCTCTTGGCGTCAAGAGAGATCCAGCGGTCAGGCTATCGCGCATCCGAGGGCGCGCACGGCCGGGCTCCCTGTGGCCCGTCCCACAGAGTCACCGTCCGGGCACCGGGTAACCGGCAACGGCGAAGAGACGGGGGGAGAGAGGGGCGGCCGCTCCGTCCGGGAGAGGTGGGGACGGGGCGGCCGCCGTCCGGGACCGACCGTGCCGGAATCCCGTGGGGGTACTTTTCGCGTGCCCGCCCTCCGACGCACCATTCGCATCACCACGGATCCCTCACATGTAAGGACCCTTACGGCCCACGCAGATGAGGGATCCGGCCACCGTGCCCGGGCGGCGCCCGCTACCCGGTGCAGCCCTTCTCACCGGTCGCGGCCAGCACCGCGCAGGCCTTGGCCTCGGTGGCACTGCCGGCCGGCACCATCGGGGTGTACGTGACGGTGTCACCGGCCGCGTCGACGGAGTCGGTCTGCCGGAAGGCGCCCGCCGCGATCTCGACCGCGTCGCCCTGCGTGGCCTGGGTGATGCGCCCCCACGCGGCACCGCAGACCTTGCTGTAGCGGACCTCGACGGTGGTGGCGCCGACGGTCGCCGTGCTCGCCGTGGTGACCAGGTCGCCGCTGCACCCCATGACCTCGGCGTCCTTGCCGTCACAGCTCTCGCCGCTGCACTTCACACCCGGGGGAAGCTTGGCCTCCTTGGTGACGGTGGGCGACGGGGAGGCCTGCGCCTTCTTCCTGTCGTCCTCGGTCCCGGTGACGTACAGCGCGGCGGCGACCACCACCAGCGCGCCCAGCGCGCCGACGAGGAACGTCGCCGTACGCCGCCGGCCCGCGGGCCGGCCGGAACCGCCGTCGCGACCGGACGGGGCCACGGGCGGCGGGCCGTAACCGCCCGCCGCGGACGCCCCGGGGCCGTACGCCCCCGGATGCACGGCGTCCGGCGCGGCGACCCCCCAGGAGTTGACGCCGGGCGTGCCGGTGCCGCCGGCCGCGTCGCGCACGTCGGTGGCGGTGGGCTGCGGTGGCACGCTCGGTGACACACCGGCCGGGCCGGCGACCCCCGGACGCGCCGCGCCCCCGCGCGAGCGTCCGCCGCCGCCCGACGGCGGGCCGGCCAGCTCGCTGAGCGCGGCCCGCGCCTGCGAGATCCGGATCGCCTCCATGGTCATGTCGTGCCGCATCTCCGAGCGGCTCCATGCGCGCTCGGCGAGCTCCCACATGGTGGTGAGGTGCACCGGGTTGGTCCCGGTGACCTCGGCCAGGGCCACGATCGCACCCTTCGGCGCGAGCAGCCGCCCGTTCAGATAGCGCTCCCAGGACGTCTTGCTGTAGCCCGTGCGGTCGGCGACGGACGCGACGCTCAGACCGCTGCGGTCCACCAGCCGCCTGAGCTGACTGGTGAACTCTCTGATCTGCGGATCGAGTTCCTCCGGCAAAGCCTTCCAACGAGGCATTGCTCTCCCCCTCTTCCCCCCGGTTCGTGCTGGTGTTTCCCTCGCGCATGGTGCCCATTGCCACGTCCCGACTGGCTACCCACAGGGATGCCACCGGGCCGGGTCCCAGTTCCCGGGGTGGGGGCGCACGGGAGCAACAGGGCGCGTGCGGCGTCGCCCGCCCGGTTGCTCGCGCCCCAGTGTCCCACCGGTCGGTCCCCCGCCCGAACGGAACCCCGGAACCCACGCATGAGTCTTCGCAAGGCTGTACGGGGATTCCGGGCCACGTACCGGAACGGTCACTTCCGTGCCACAGCGGCCGGGCAGCCGTTGAACAGGCCGTTCACCGTGCAGGAGTGTGGTGCGCGGCGGCGGCCCGTCCTCTCACGGGGGTGTGGACGGGCCGCCGTCCCGGCCGGCCGCCCGGCTCAGCTGTCGACCGTGAAGTGCAGCATGTCCTGCAGGAAAGGGATCTGCAGCAGCGGATCCGGCTGCACCATCAGCGCCAGCACCACGATCACCAGACCCAGTCCGCCGTACGTGACGATGTCGGTGAAGCGGGAGCGCACGGCGAGCATCCCGACGTCGGGCACCACCCACCGCAGCACGGCCCCGGCCAGCAGCGCCGCGCCGATCAGCAGCAGCCCGACCCGGAACACGTCCAGCGCGGTCAGCAGCAGACCGAGGCCCACCGCGAGCAGCACGGCCAGGATCGGCCATTGCCGGGCGGGCGCCGGCGCGTCACCGGGGGCCGCCCGGCCGCCGCCCTCGGGGCGCGCGGTGTCCCGGGTGAACAAGGGGAACCGGCGCGTGACCCGGCGCGGTCGGCCCTCGGCGTCGGGCGCGCTGACCGGGTCGCGGACGGTGAGATTCTCGGTCTCCTCCGGTACCGCGGGGGCGTCGGAGGTGTCCGGTGCGTTCCGCTCAGCCGACACTGCGCTCCGCCGCCTCGACCACGTTGACCAGCAACTGGGCACGGGTCATCGGGCCGACGCCGCCGGGGTTCGGCGCGACCCAGCCGGCCACCTCGGCGACGCCCGGGTGGACGTCGCCCACGATCTTGCCCTCGGCGCTGCGGGAGACACCGACGTCGAGGACGGCCGCACCCGGCTTGACGTCCTCCGGCCGGATCAGATGGGCGCTGCCCGCGGCGGCCACGATGATGTCCGCGCGGCGCAGGTGCGCCGACAGGTCACGGGTGCCGGTGTGGCACTGGGTCACGGTGGCGTTCTCGCTGCGCCGGGTCAGCAGCAGCGGCATCGGGCGGCCGATGGTGACGCCGCGCCCGACGACCACGACCTCGGCGCCCTTGATCTCCACGCCGTGGCGGCGCAGCAGGGTGATGATGCCGTTGGGGGTGCAGGGCAGCGGGGCCGGCTCGTTGAGGACGAGGCGGCCGAGGTTCATCGGGTGGAGGCCGTCGGCGTCCTTCTCCGGGTCCATCAGCTCGAGGATGCGGTTCTCGTCGATGCCTTTGGGGAGCGGCAGCTGGACGATGTACCCGGTGCAGGCCGGGTCCTCGTTCAGCTCGCGGACGACCGCCTCGATCTCCTCCTGCGTGGCGGTGCCGGGCAGTTCGCGCTGGATGGAGGCGATGCCCACCTGGGCGCAGTCCCGGTGCTTGCCGGCGACGTACTTCTGGCTGCCGGGGTCGTCCCCCACGAGGATCGTGCCGAGGCCGGGCGTGACGCCCTTCTCCTTCAGCGCCGCCACGCGGGCGGTCAGATCGGACTTGATCTCGGCTGCGGTGGCCTTGCCATCGAGAATCTGGGCGGTCATGGCCCCATCCTCGCGGATGACCGGCCCCCGGTTCCAATCCGCCCGCATTCCGGTCCGCCGCGCTGGGCCGTACCGGGCCTTCGCCTCACCACCGGTACCGATCCGGGCAAGATCACGATGTTGCACTTGCACAACACCTGTGTCGTACGGCTGGACAAGGAAAGGAACGGTCAAGAACGATGAGCGCACAGTGCCGCGGGCAGAACCGGGGGGACGGACCGCATCTGTAGTACTTCCTCCGCGACGTGCCTCGCGTCGTCCCCGCACCAGCAGCGCAACGGAGGAAGAAGCGCCATGAGTTACGGCGACCCGAACAACCCCTACGGGGCTCCCCAGGGCCAGCCGCCCGGTTACGGCTACCCCCAGCAGCCCGGCCAGCCCGGCTACGGGTACCCCTCGGCCCCGCCGGCGGCCCAGCCCTACGGCGGCGGTTACGTCCCCACGCAGATGCCCGGCATCACGCGCGCGGCGCAGATCCTGCTCGGCGTGATCGCCGTCGCACACGTGATCATCGCGGCTGTGTACGGCGTGGCGCTGGCGCAGTGGGACGAGCAGATGCGCGAGGCAGGCATCACCGGTGACGCCGAGGCCGAGCGCTTCGCCGACCTGGGCAAGGGCGTCGTCGTCTTCTTCGCCGGCCTGGCCGCCGTCTTCGCGATCCTCGGCCTCGTCCTTCTGCTGCAGTACGCCAAGGGCGGCAGCTCGGTCCGCGTCTGCTCGATCGTGTACGCGTCGTTCGCGATCGTCAGCGGCCTCTTCGCACTCGCCCTCTACCTGCTCGGCCTGGTCATCTGGGTCGTGTCGATCCTGGTGATCGTGTTCTGCGCGAAGCGGGCCAGCACCGAATGGTTCCGGCGCCCGAGGTACTGATGCGCGGGCGTCCGCCCGCCGCACACGTCACGAGGCCGTGTCCCCGTTCCCGGGGGACACGGCCTCGGTGCGTTCCGGGGGCGCCCCGGACACCGCACCGCGCCTTTCACGCCACCTCCGCACCCCCGGGCCGCACCCGATCTCGGGAGGCCCGGCGGCGGGGTGCCGTCCGCGTCCTCGCGGAGCGTGCGCGCCCCTGCTGGCCGGTCGCGCAGGCGGGCCGTGTCCCCGGGGCTGCGGGGACACGGCCCGCTCTCACGCGCGTCAGTGGAAGAAGTGCCGCGTGCCCGTGAAGTACATGGTCACGCCCGCCTTCTTCGCGGCCTCGACGACCTGCTCGTCGCGGACCGAACCGCCGGGCTGGACGACGGCCTTCACGCCGGCCTCGGTGAGGATCTCCAGGCCGTCGGGGAACGGGAAGAACGCGTCCGAGGCGGCGAAGGAGCCCTGGGCCCGCTCGGCACCGGCCCGCTCGACGGCGAGCTTCGCGGAGTCGACGCGGTTGACCTGGCCCATGCCGACGCCGACGGAGGCGCCGTCCTTGGCGAGCAGGATCGCGTTGGACTTCACCGCGCGGCATGCCTTCCAGGCGAACGCCAGGTCGGCCAGCTCGGCCTCGCCCAACGCCTCACCGGTGGCCAGCGTCCAGGTGGACGGGTCGTCGCCCTCGGCCTGGAGGCGGTCGGTGACCTGGAGCAGCGCGCCGCCGTCGATCGGCTTGACCTCGACCGGGGCGGACGGCGCCTCGGGGGCGCGCAGCACGCGGATGTTCTTCTTCTTAGTGAGCGCCTCCAGGGCGCCCTCCTCGTAGTCCGGGGCCACGATGACCTCGGTGAAGATCTCGGCGACCTGTTCGGCCATCTCCTTGGAGACCGGGCGGTTCACCGCGATCACCCCGCCGAACGCCGACAGCGGGTCGCAGGCGTGCGCCTTGCGGTGCGCCTCGGCGACGTCCGCGCCGACCGCGATGCCGCACGGGTTGGCGTGCTTGATGATCGCGACGGCCGGGGCGTCGTGGTCGTACGCGGCACGGAGCGCGGCGTCCGTGTCCGTGTAGTTGTTGTACGACATCTCCTTGCCGTGCAGCTGCTCGGCCTCGGCGAGGCCGCCCCCCGCTGCGGAGCCGCTGTGGGACACGGTCGATACGTAGAGCGCGGCCGGCTGGTGCGGGTTCTCGCCGTAGCGGAGGGTGTTCTTGCGCTCCCAGGTGGCGCCGAGGAAGTCGGGGAACTGCGAGTCGTCGACGGGTGCGTACTCGGAGGCGAACCAGGAGGCGACCGCCACGTCGTAGGCGGCCGTGTGCTGGAAGGCCTCGGCGGCGAGCCGCTTGCGGGTGGTGAGGTCGAAGCCGCCGTCCTGGACCGCGGCGAGGACGTCGCCGTAGCGGGCGGGGCTGGTGACGACGGCGACCGACGGGTGGTTCTTGGCGGCGGCACGGACCATCGAGGGGCCGCCGATGTCGATCTGCTCCACGCACTCGTCGGGCGTGGCACCGGAGGCGACGGTCTCGCGGAACGGGTAGAGGTTCACGACCACGAGGTCGAACGGCTCCACACCGAGGTCCTTCAGCTGCTGCTGGTGGTCGGCGAGGCGCAGGTCGGCGAGGATGCCGGCGTGGACCTTGGGGTGCAGCGTCTTGACGCGGCCGTCCAGGCACTCGGGGAAGCCGGTGAGCTCCTCGACCTTGGTCACGGGGACGCCCGCGGCGGCGATCTTCGCGGCGGTGGACCCGGTGGAGACGAGCTCCACCCCGGCCTCGTGCAGGCCGCGCGCGAGATCTTCGAGGCCGGTCTTGTCGTAGACGCTGACGAGCGCCCGTCGAATGGCCCGCTTGTTGCTCTCGGCGGTCACTGGATAACTACCTTTCGTCCCTCGATGCGATAGCCGTTGCGGGCGAGCCGCCCCACGACCTCGACGAGCAGCTTTCGCTCGACTTCCTTGATGCGCTCGTGCAGAGCGCTCTCGTCGTCCTCGTCCCGGACCTCCACCACGCCCTGCGCGATGATCGGTCCGGTGTCGACGCCGTCGTCGACGAAGTGGACGGTGCAGCCGGTGACCTTGGCGCCGTACGCGAGCGCGTCCCGTACGCCGTGGGCTCCCGGGAAACTGGGCAGCAGGGCGGGGTGGGTGTTCACGAACCGCCCGCCGAAGCGCGCGAGGAACTCCTTCCCCACGATCTTCATGAACCCGGCGGACACCACGAGGTCGGGCTCGTACGCGGCGACCGCCTCGGCGAGCGCCGCGTCCCATTCCTCCCGAACCGGGTGGTCCTTGACCTTGCACACGAAGGTCGGCAGCCCGGCACGCTCGGCCCGGGCCAGCCCCTCGATGCCCTCGCGGTCGGCGCCGACCGCGACGACCTCGGCCCCGTAGGCCTCGGTGCCGGTGGCGGCGATCTCGTCGAGGAGCGCCTGGAGGTTGGTGCCGGATCCGGAGACCAGCACGACGAGACGCCTGGCGCGCTCGGCCACGGGCTTGGCGGCCACGGTGGGGCCCTTTCTCGGGGAGCGTCTGTACGGTCGGCGGCACAGCGCTTTGTACATTCCTACGAATGCTTCGCGCCCCGTGATACGGGGAAGCCTACGAAGCGGCCGACCGGCAGCAACGATACCGGCACTCCCGACGGGCCCCCACGGGACGGGGGCCTGGCCGGAAGGTAGCGTCTGGTGGGAGCCGGCCGGGGTACGCCGGTCCCTGGACGCCGGGGCGCACGGGAACGCCGACCGCGCACCGATCGTTCACAGGGCGACGGACCCGGGCCGCGCGGAGCTGACGGGAACGCACCAGCTCACAGCTCACTCGTAGTCGATAGGTCGTGCGAGGCGGTCACGCCGGACCACGCCGTGCTTCACAAAGGGGAAGACGCTCACTTGATGCCGGACCGCAGCCTGCGACTCCTCACGTTCCCCCAGCAGTCGGCCCAGGGAGGGGAGCGTGGCGCCGTGCTGCTGCGGGAGCGCCCCTCCTCGCCGCCCGACGCCCCCCGCGGCGACGGCGACGACCGCCGTGACGGCCAGGGCCAGGACTCCCGAGGCGGCCAGGGGGCCGGCCAGGACGACAATCCGTTCGCGCCCCCGCCGGAGGGCACGCCCGACCGCCCCTGGCAGCCCCGGCACCCCTCGGGCGGCGAGGACGGGGGCAACCGCTCCCCGTGGGGCCGCAACTGGAGCGACCGCCAGCCCGGCCGCTCCTCCGGCGGCTTCGGCGAGCGCCCGCGCGGACCGGAGGGCCAGGGCGGCGGCGGCCAGCCGGGTCCGGGCATGCGCTGGGACCCCACGGACCCGGCCCAGCGGCGCGCGCGCTACGCCCTGCTGGGCGGCATGTGGGCCTTCTTCTTCGCCCTCTTCAGCTGGACGTACCTGGCGCTGCTGCTGGGTGCGCTGGCCCTGTACTGGAGCATCAGCGCCCTGCGCGCCAAGCCCCGTGCGCAGGACCCGGACACCCCGGCGCCCGAGCGGCAGAAGGGCCGGCCGCAGACCACGGCCGCGGTGAGCGGCCTGGTCACGGCGTCGCTGGCGCTGGTTCTGGTGGCCGGGTCCTTCACGGCCCGCCTGGTCTTCAGCGACTACTACGAGTGCACCAGCGACTCCCTCACGCAGCAGGCCCGCCAGTCCTGCGGCGAGCACCTGCCGGAGTTCTGGCGAGGGCTGCTGGACGAGGAGAGCTGATCAAGAGGCCTCGAAGGCTGCCGAACCCCGTCCGTCCGCTCACGCGGGCGGGCGGGGTTCTCCGTTCGCGGGGGCCGACCGCCACTGGCGTACGTCGAGGGCCGAGGGCGGGCCGTCGTCGTCGCCGGGGAGCGGACAGGGGTCGTCGTCGTCCGGATCGAGCCCCGGCAGGTCGGAGAGCCCGCGCGGGGGCGCGGGGTCCGTCGCCGGTGTGACGGGGGGCCGCCGGTCGTGGCCGGGCGCGGGCCGCGGACGGAGGCCGGCGGTGCCGTCGCGGTCGTAGTCGTCGCGGTCGTAGTCGTGGTCGAGCAGCAGGTACGGGTCGTCCTGGGCGACCGGTGCGGCCGGCCGGGGGATCCCGGCACGCTTCCGGCTGAACCAGCGGTGGCGGGGGCGCCGGGTCCGGTGGACGGCGCGCGGGAGGACCGGACGGCGCGGCGCGGGAGCACGGCCCGGACGGCCGTCCCCGCGCCGGTACAGCCGCCGACGCCGCCAGGCCCGTACGGTCAGGGCGCTGACGGCCGCCGTCAGCGCGATCCACACCACCGTCGCCGCGCCCACCTGCCACCACACCGGCCCGAACCGGGCGAGGGCGTCCGTGCCCAGTGGTCCGCCCGCCAGCCCCGCGAGCAGTGCCAGCAGCACCCCGCACAGCCCGGCCGCGAGGGCCGCCGCGCCCGCGGTCCGGCCCGGCGTCCAGGCGGCGGCGGGCGGTCCGCCGCCTCTCGCGGCCCCGCGGCCGACGCACCGGCCCACCACCGCACCGGCCGCCAGCGGCACCGCCCCGGCCGCCCAGTGCACCGCCGTGCCCGCGCCCGGGTCGGGCACCGCGGCCAGCAGCGGGAACGGCGGCAGGAGCGGCGCCGCCCCGGAGGCGAGCGGCGTGACCGGGGTTCCGGCGCCGAGCAGGAAGCCGGGTCCGAGGGCGTAGGCCGCCGCCCACACGGCGGCGTTCGGCAGCAGGGTGAGGCAGAGCAGCCCCACCGCGAGCCACCCCGACCAGCCCTCGGTCAGCCGCCCGAACGCCGAGCGGGTCTCCCCGGCGTGCGCGCCCAGCGACACCGCCAGCAGCACCGCCCCGCCCGCGACGAGCACCGCCGCCCCGGCCGCCGCCGCCCGCGCCGCGACACCCGGGCGGCCGTCCGGCCCCAGCACCAGATGGCGTACGCCCCGGGGCAGCACCGTGCCCAGCAGCTGCTCCAGCGGCCCGCTCGGACGGCCGTACGCGGTCCACACCCCGGTCCCGGCGGCCACCACGGCGACCAGCGGCACGCACACCGCCGTCCCCGGCCACGCGGGACGCAGCGCGCCGCCGGCCGCGTAGAGGGCGGCGGGGGCGGAGACGGCGAGGTAGCCGAGGACGACACCGGTCCACGCGGTACGGCCGGGGACCAGCCGGGCATGGTCCCGGGCGCCGCCCTCGGCGGCGTCGCGGGCCGCCCGGTGCAGCAGCCACACCGGCACCACGAGAAGCAGCAGCGGGGGCACGCCCATCGGGGCCGGGCCGCCGGAGAGGGTGTCGACGCGGACCAGTTCGGTGCCGTGCGCGAGCAGCCACAGCGCCGTCGCGACGTGCAGGGCGCCACCGGGCCCGCTGTCGGGGTAGGGCGAGCTGACCCACAGCAGCATCACGAGGACGGTGCACGCCGCGAGGCCCAGCCCGGCGGCGAGGGCACCCCCGGCGAGCCCGGAGGCCAGCCCCGGCGAGCGGTGGCGCACCCGCAGGAGCAGGGAGGCCGGCAGCGAACGGCGGACGGTCGTCTGGATCACGCCCGCCATGCTCCCAACGACACGCGCTTATGCGGCGTAACGAGCGAAGCCCGGTTGTGTCGCTCAATATACGTTTATGTACTTTTCTGTACTGAGGGACGCCCAGTGACGCGGAGCCCTGCCCCTCCGCTCCCCCCGCCCAGGGAACGCCGACGCCTGCGTGAGGCGGGCTCGCTGACGCGCGCTCAGCTCGCCGAACGGGTCGGCGTACGGCCCGACACGGTGCGTGCGTGGGAATCCGGCCGCAGCGCACCGCGCGGCCGGAACCGGAAGGCGTACGCGGAACTGCTGGCCGGCCTCAAGGCGACGGCGGACGGCGGGGCGGCGACGGACGGCGGGGCGGCGGCGGACGCGGTGACGGTGACCGGGGCGTCCGCCGAGCCGGTGGGCCGTCAGGTGAGAGAGGTGGCGGCCATGGTGACGGTCCGTCCGGAGAGGACGGGGGGCGGCGGCGCGGACGGAGCGGTGGCGCCGGACCTCGAGGCGTTCGTGCTGGAGCCGTCCGGGACGGGGCCCGTGCGCGAGCGCAGGGCTCCCTCGTGGGTGCGGTCCGCCGCCGGCTGCGAGGCCTTCCCGTACCTGACGCCAGCTCAGGCCTTCGACGCGCTGTACGCGTACTGCGCCCCCGCCCTCGTCCGGCAGGCGTATCTCCTCACCGGCCGCCGCGACCTTGCCCACGAGTCCGTGGAGCGGGCCTTTCAGCGGGCGTGGGACCACTGGCCCGAGGTGGCCCGCGACCCCGACCCGGCCGGCTGGGTGCGGGCGGCGGCGCACGAGTGGGCCCTCTCGCCGTGGCACCGGTTGCGCCGCCGCTACCGGCACCCCGAGCCCCCGCCGCCGGAGGAGGACGACCGCACACTGCTGGAAGGGCTGCTGAGCCTGCCGCCGTCGTACCGCCGCACGCTCGTGCTGTACGACGGCGTCGGCCTCGGCCTGCCCGAGACGGCGGCGGAGACGGAGGCCAGTACGCGGGCGACGGCCGGGCGGCTGATGTACGCGAGGGAGACCCTCGCCGCGCGCGTGCCGGAGCTGGCCGACCCGCGGGAGCTGCACCACCGGCTGGCCGAGCTGGCGTCCACGGGGCGGCTGCGGGCGGCGGAGCCGTCGGCGGTACGTGGCGGCAGCGAGCGCCGGGCGCGCTTCTGGACCCGGACGGCGACGGCCTTCACGGTCGTGCTGATCGGCGCCACGGCATTGACGCTGCACACGGCTCCCACGCACTACGTGCCGCCCGTGCCGCCGGGCGAGACGGTCCAGGGCGTCCCGCCGCGGATGGCGCCGGGACCGCTGTCGGACGACCGGCGCGACCGTCTGCGCGAGGCCCCGCACCACGGCCCGGAGCGCCTGACGCCGCAGGCCCGCTGAGCCCGGGCCGCACCGGGACGGAACGACGGGTGGGCCCGTCCCCCCTGCGGGGAACGGGCCCACCCGTACGGTGCGCTGTCGCGCCGGCGGTTCAGCCGGCGAGGATGGCGCGCGCCAGCTTGGCGGTCTCGGTCGGCGTCTTGCCAACCTTGACGCCGGCGGCCTCAAGGGCCTCCTTCTTCGCCTGCGCGGTGCCGGAGGAGCCGGAGACGATGGCGCCGGCGTGACCCATGGTCTTGCCCTCGGGCGCGGTGAAGCCCGCGACGTAACCGACGACCGGCTTGGTCACGTTCTTCGCGATGTACTCCGCGGCACGCTCCTCGGCGTCGCCGCCGATCTCGCCGATCATGACGATCAGGTCGGTCTCGGGGTCGGCCTCGAACGCGGCGAGCGCGTCGATGTGCGTGGTGCCGATGATCGGGTCGCCACCGATGCCGACGGCGGTCGAGAAGCCGATGTCACGCAGCTCGTACATCATCTGGTACGTCAGCGTGCCGGACTTCGAGACCAGGCCGATGCGGCCCGGCTTGGTGATGTCGCCCGGGATGATGCCGACGTTGGACTGGCCCGGCGTGATGATGCCGGGGCAGTTCGGGCCGATGATCCGGGTCTTGTTGCCCTTCTTGCCGGCGTACGACCAGAAGGCGGCCGAGTCGTGCACGGCGATGCCCTCGGTGATCACGACGGCCAGCGGGATCTCGGCGTCGATGGCCTCGACGACCGCGTCCTTGGTGAACTTCTCCGGCACGAAGATGACGGAGACGTTGGCGCCGGTCTTCTCGATGGCCTCCTTGACGGTCCCGAAAACGGGTACCTCGGTGCCGTCGAAGTCCACGGTCTGACCCGCCTTGCGCGGGTTCACGCCGCCCACGACGTTCGTGCCGTCACCGAGCATGAGCTTCGTGTGCTTCATGCCCGTGGCGCCGGTCATGCCCTGGACGATGACCTTGCTGTCCTTGTTGAGCCAGATAGCCATGGTGTGTTCTGTCCTCGTCCTGAGTGCTTACTTGGCGGCGTGGGCCAGCTCGGCGGCCTTGTCGGCCGCGCCGTCCATAGTGTCGACGCGCTGCACCAGCGGGTGGTTGGCGTCGGTGAGGATCTGCCGGCCGAGCTCGGCGTTGTTGCCGTCGAGGCGGACGACGAGGGGCTTGGTGACCTCCTCGCCTCGGTCCTCCAGCAGCTTCAGGGCCTGGACGATGCCGTTGGCGACCTCGTCGCAGGCGGTGATGCCGCCGAAGACGTTGACGAAGACGGACTTGACGTCCGGGTCGCCGAGGATGATCTCGAGGCCGTTGGCCATGACCTGGGCCGAGGCGCCACCGCCGATGTCCAGGAAGTTGGCCGGCTTGACGTTGCCGTGCTTCTCACCGGCGTACGCGACGACGTCCAGGGTGCTCATGACGAGACCCGCGCCGTTGCCGATGATGCCGACCTCGCCGTCGAGCTTGACGTAGTTGAGGTTCTTCTCCTTGGCGGCGGCCTCGAGCGGGTTCGCCGCGGCCTTGTCGTGGAGCTCCTCGTACTCGGGGTGACGGAACTCGGCGTTGTCGTCGAGCGACACCTTGCCGTCCAGGGCGATGACGTCACCGGAGGCGACCTTCGCGAGCGGGTTGACCTCGACGAGGAGGGCGTCCGACTTGATGAAGGTGTCCCACAGCTTGATCAGGACGTTCGCGACCTTGTCCGCGACCTCGGCCGGGAACTTGGCGGCCTCGACGATCTCGCGGGCCTTGGCCTCGTCCACACCGTCGATGGCGTCGATCGCGATCTTGGCGACGGCGTCCGGACGGGTGGCCGCCACCTCCTCGATCTCCATGCCGCCCTCGACGGACGCGATGGAGAGGAAGGTGCGGTTGGCACGGTCGAGGAGGAAGGAGACGTAGTACTCCTCCAGGATCTCCGGGGCCGTCTCGGCGATCATCACCTTGTGGACCGTGTGGCCCTTGATGTCCATGCCGAGGATGTCGGTCGCACGGGCCACGGCCTCGTCCGCGCTCGCGGCCAGCTTCACGCCGCCGGCCTTGCCGCGGCCACCGACCTTCACCTGGGCCTTGACGACGGACTTGCCACCGAGACGCTCGGTGGCTGCGCGGGCCGCCTCAGGCGTGTCGATGACTTCACCGGCCAGCACCGGTACATCGTGCTTGGCGAAGAGGTCCCTCGCCTGGTACTCGAACAGGTCCACGCGCTTCCGTCCCTATCAGTGATCTCGCGGTTCGTTGGATGCGTGGGCGTGCCGCGAAGGGCAACGTGACGTCCGCTCTGTCACAAGGGAGGCGCACACGGTGTCCGAGCGCGCGGCATGTCCGCCTCGCAGGTTATCGCCGCACGGGTGACCTCTCTAAATCGCGAGTCACACGTGAGCGGTGATACCTGTCACATGATGTCGGCTTCTCCGGCACGGCGTGCCAGACGTGAGGGGCCTCACCGGGCTGGGGTTGGCCCGGTGAGGCCCTGCCGAACAACCCGGACGGGCGGTGAAGCCGTGATCCGGGGTTGCGGGGCGGCCGGCCTCCATTCCCCAATGGGGCCGGCCTCCCCTCCGCGAGGTCGCCGCCGGACGAGCCGACGGCTTTCGGCTCTCCGGGTCCTTCCCCGCGGAGTCCTTTGTTACCCGTGAGTCAGGAACGGGTGACAGGCGGGTGCGCGACCGGGGACATCGGGAGCGGCGGTCCACGGCGGTTTCGGCCGGGACACGGTGAATGTCCGTACGGGTGCGCGCCCGCGCAGGGGGCGGTCCGTACGGCCTAGGCGGGCGGGACCGGGACGTCCCGGGTGTGGTCCCGCGTCCCCGGGGCGTCGGCGCGCACGGTGGCGCCGGGCACGAGCCGGGGCGTGGGGCGGCGGTACGCGGGGACGGCACCGGGGTCGCCGTGCCGCGCGGTGCCCTGATCGACGGCGGAACCGCTGCCGAGGGTCCCGTCGGGGGCGCCTTCGGCGGGGGTGCGGGGCACCTGCGGCGAGCTCGCCCGGGCGGCGGGGGCGGGGTGCTGCCCGTCGGGGCGGGGGGTGGGGTGGGTGCCGAGTACTGAGGCCGAGGTTGCGGCCGCGGGGCCGTGGGTGGCGGGGGTCGCGGGAGTGTCCTGGGCACGTCCGTCGCGGATGTGCGGGGCGGACGGCGGGGCGGGGGGTGCTTGGGGTCCGGCGGCGTGGGGCGTGGGGAGCAGACGCACCGGGAGACCCGGGAGGTGCGGGGCGGGCACGGTCACCGTGCCCGCGCCCAGCTCCTCCGTCACCCCGCGCACGAGCTGCCCGACGGGGCGCAGCACCTGCCCCACGACGGGCCGCAGAATCGGCTCCGCGACGGGCCGCACGATGCGCTGCCCGGTCGGCCGCAGAACCTGGTCCACCACGGGCCGCACGACTCGCTGCCCGACCGGCCGCACGCCCTGGTCCACGACCGGCCGCACGACCTGATCCGCGACAGGTCGCAGGATCCGCTCCCGGACGGGCGGGGCAAGCCGTTCCGTAACAGGCCGGACGGCTTGCTGCCCGACGGGCCGCAAAACCCGCTGCACCATGGGACGCGGGAGCTGCTCCGTGAGCGGCGAGGTGAGCCGTTCCGTAGGCGGCCCGACGAGCCGATCCCCGACCGGCCGTACGACCTGATCCACAGCGCGACGCGGGAGCCGCTCCATGAGGGGCGAGGTGAGCCGTCCCGTAGCGGGCGGGGCGGCCCGTCGCGTCGCCGGCTTCACCACCGGCCGCGCGGCCTGTTCACGGGCGGGACCCGCCGCCCGCCCGCCGGCCGTCGGCACCACCGGCGCCTCCGCGGCGCGGCTGCCCGACCCGGCCCCGAGCCTCACGCCCGTTTCGCGCGCGGCGCCCCGCACCGCCCCCTCGGCCCGTGGCCGGGTATGCACGGCCACGTCCGTACGCTGCGCGGTCAGGGCGTCGACACGTGAACGGACGCCTTCCGCGTCGACCCGTACCGGTCCCCCGCCGGAGGGGAACCGTTGCTGCGGCGGGCCGTCCGCCGCGGCGGCCCGCTCCCCGCACAGGAGCCCGAGCAGGAACACCGCGCCCGCCACCAGCGCCAGCCGGACCGCACGCCGCCGGGCCGCCGCGCACACCGCGCGCGCAGCGGCCCCGGGCACGGCTGCTGCTGGCCAGGTCGACAGGGCGTTCCCTCTCCGGACTGCGGAACCACCGGGCATCTTCACGAGTCCTCGGTCGAACGGCCCCGATCCTTGCACGCAACGCCCGCGGTCCCGCAAGCCCTCCGTCACCGATGGGCACTCATGTCCGTTTTCACAGGCGGGAGTCGGATCCGTCCTCCGCGTCCGGTATCGGCAGCGGCCGCTTCTCGATCGCCGCCGCCATCACCTCCGGGAACAGATCGGGGGTGCAGGCGAACGCCGGTGCGCCCAGCGCGGCGAGGGAGGCCGCGTGCTCCCTGTCATACGCGGGCGCCCCTTCGTCGGACAGGGCGAGCAGTGACACGAACTGCGCGCCCGACGCCTTGATCGCCGCGACCCGCCTGAGCATCTCGTCGCGTATCCCCCCTTCGTAGAGGTCGCTGATCAGCACGACGACCGTCTCCGCGGGGCGGGTGATGCGCGACTGGCAGTACGCGAGCGCCCGGTTGATGTCCGTACCGCCGCCGAGCCGCGTGCCGAAGAGCACGTCGACGGGGTCGTCCAGCCGCTCCGTGAGGTCGACGACCTCGGTGTCGAAGACGACGAGGCGGGTGGAGACCGACCGCAGGGACGCGAGGACCGCCCCGAACACCGAGGCGTACACGACGGACGCCGCCATCGACCCGGACTGGTCGACGCAGAGCACGACCTCCTTCTCGACCGACCGCGAGGCGCGCCCGTGGCCGACGAGCCGCTCGGGCACGACCGTGCGGTGGTCGGGTAGGTAGTGCCGGAGGTTGGCCGCGACGGTGCGGTTCCAGTCGATGTCCTGGTGGCGGGGCCGGCGGACGCGGGCGCCCCGGTCGAGGGCGCCGGTGAGGGTGGCCCGGGTGCGGGTGGCGAGCCGCCGCTCCAGGTCCTCGACGACCGTGCGCACGACCGCCCGTGCCGTCTCCCTTGTCGTCTCGGGCATCGCCTTGACCAGCGACAGCAGGGTGCCGACGAGGTGCACGTCGGGCTCGACCGCCTCCAGCATCTCGGGCTCCAGCAGCAACGTGCCGAGTCCGAGCCGGTCGATGGCGTCGCGCTGCATGACCTGGACGACGGAGGAGGGGAAGTAGGTGCGGATGTCCCCGAGCCAGCGCGCCACCGAGGGCGCCGACGCCCCGAGTCCTCCCGTCCGCTCGCGGCCCGCCCGCGCCGTGTCGTCCCTGCCGTAGAGCGCGGTGAGCGCCCCGTCCATCGCGGCGTCCTGCCCGGACAGGGCGTGTCCGGTCCCGTCGGCCGTGTCCCCGCCGAGCACGAGCCGCCAGCGGCGCAGCCGCTCCCCCGCCGGTTCCGGCGTTCCCGTCATGTGCGCCTCCCGCGTCACCGGCTCCCCCGTCATCGCGGCACCCCCGCCCGCTCCGCCCGGATGCCCTCGTCGTCCCCGTCCGGTCCCAGCAGCAGCCGCAGCACCGGCAGTACGGCGTCCGCCCGCGCGCCGTCCAGGCCCGGCCCGAAGCCGGGCGCCCCGGCCGTCGCGCCGGCCGTGCGGCCGTGTCCCCCCGGCCCGCGGCGCACCAGTTCGCCGAGCGTGCGCCGCACCCCTGGCTCGTACGCCGCGAACGTCCGCCGCAGCAGCGGCAGTACGTCCGTGAACGCCTCCGCCGGGACGGCCGTCAGCCACTGGTCGACCAGGCCGAACAGCCGCTCGTCGTGGACCAGGAGCAGCCCGCCGCCGGGGCCGCCGACGAACCCGTCGATCCACGCGGCCGCGTGCGCCGGGGGTGTGCCCGGCGACAGTACGAGCCCCATGAGCCGCGCGGCCTCCTCCTGCGCCAGCCGGCCCTCGTCCAGCAGCAGCCGTACGGCCCGGCCGCGCAGCACCCCCGGGACGGTGTCCCGCGCCGACAGCTTCCGCAGCACGGACCGCCACCGCTCGCGCAGTCTGCCGTCCCCCGCCGCGTGGCTGTCGCCGAGCAGGCCCAGCGCGCCGTGCACCGCGTCGACGTGGCCCCGCATCTCCTCGGCCGCCTCGGCGTCCAGGGAGACACAGGCGGGCGGCAGTCCGACGAAGACCCGCTCGGCGAGACCCGCGGCGACCTCGGTGAGCGCCGCGGTGCCGGTGCCGCGCACGTCGCCGTAGCGCAGCGAGCGGACCAGGGCGGGGAGGGCCTGGGCGAGGTGGGCGACGTCCGTGTCGAGGGCGGCGCGGTCGGCGAGGACGCGCATCACCGTCGGCAGGGCCCCGGGCAGGGCGGCCAGCAGGCAGTGCTCCGCGAGGCCGGTGACGTCGGCGAGGCCGCGCGCGGCGATCGCGTCGCTCTCCGCCTTGGCGGTCGCGGCGGCGAGCACGGTCGTCCCCCACACCCCCGCCTCGGCGGCCCGTACGGCCAGCTCCGGTTCCCAGCGCAGCCGCCAGGTCTCCCGGAAGGTGCCCGTGCCGCCGCGCGATGCGGCGGGCCGGCCCCAGGCAATGCCGAGCAGCCGCAGCCGGTGCAGCAGCCGGCTGCGCTCGGCGTCGGTGTCCTTGCGCAGGTCGAGGTCCAGCTCCCGCTCGGCCGCCTCCGGTTTCAGCCGCAGCCGGCGCCGGGTGCGCTCCAGGTCCCGCTGCAACGGCACCGCGGGCACGGTGGGCGGCACCTCCCCCAGCACGTCGCCGACGACCAGCCGGTCGTGCACCAGCGCCAGGGGGACGTCGGAGCCCTCGCACATCACCGCCCGTACGGCGTCGGTGGCCTCGCCGAGGCCGGGCAGCGGACGTCCGCGCAGCGCGGCGAGGGTGTCCGCGAGCCGTACGGCCTCGATGACGTGCCCGGGCGAGACGGTCCGGTCCTCGGCCCGCAGCAGCCGCGCGACCTTGGTCAGCCACCGCTCGACCGGCCGGTCCGGGGCATCGAACAGGTGCGCGTACCACCCCGGGGAGGTGACGCCCGCGCCGTACCCGCCGGCCCGGGACAGCCTGCGGTGCGTCCACGGCACCCACGTCAGGTCCGTCTTCACACGAGGCAGCCCCTTCAGCAGGGCCCGGTCTGCGGCCACGGTCGTACGGTGCCGCAGCGCCGGCACGTGCCACGCTCCGCAGACCACGGCCACGCCGTCCTCGAACTCCCGCTGCGCGTCCCGGACACGCAGCCGCATATGGGCCTCGCGGATCAGGTCCCGGCCGTGTCCGCCGCTGCCGTACTCCTCCCGCAGCGCCGTCATCGCCTCCTCCAGGGCCGTGAACGGCGCGAGCGCGTCGCCCTTGCCCGCGCCCCGGTGTTCGACGACGTCCTCCCACCAGCGCTCGGCGTCGTCGTACCCGGCGGTCTCGGCGAGCACCCCCAGCGGATCGACCCGCATGTCCTCGTCCGCGGCCCCGGCGCCCCGCTCCGGGCCGTCCTCCCCCTCCGCTCCTCCCTCCCCCTCCTCTTCCTCCCGCTCCCAGGCCAGCGTGTGCGTGGCCGGCAGGTCGATGAAGCGGGCGGGCACCCCGTGCTCCAGCGCCCAGCGGAGCGCGACCCACTCCGGGGAGAACGCGGCCAGCGGCCAGAAGGCCGACCGGCCGGGCTCGTCCACGGCGTGGGCGAGCAGGGCGACCGGCGGGCGCATGTCCTCCTGCGCGGCGAGCGGGATCAGCGGGTCGGCCTCGGGCGGTCCCTCGATCAGCACGACGCGCGGCCGGGCCCCGTCCAGCGCGGCCCGCACGGCCCGCGCCGACCCGGGGCCGTGGTGCCGCACCCCGAGCAGCAGTGGCCCCGCGTCCGGTGCCTCGCGACCGTTCACGCACCGACCTCCCGGCAGGCCCGGTAGAAGTCCGTCCAGCCCTCGCGTTCCCGCACGACGGTCTCCAGGTACTCCTGCCAGACGACCAGGTCCGCCGCCGGGTCGCGGACGACCGCGCCGAGGATGCCCGCGGCGACGTCACCGGCCCGCAGCACGCCGTCGCCGAAGTGCGCGGCGAGGGCCAGCCCGCCCGTGACGACGGAGATCGCCTCGGCGGTCGACAGGGTGCCGCTGGGCGACTTCAGCTTGGTCCGGCCGTCGGCGGTCACGCCGTCGCGCAACTCCCGGAAGACGGTGACGACCCGGCGGATCTCGTCGATGCCGTCGGGCACGGCCGGCAGGTCGAGCGAGCGGCCGATCTGCTCCACACGGCGCGAGACGATGTCGACCTCCGCCTCGGGTGTCCCTGGCAGCGGCAGCACCACCGTGTTGAAGCGGCGCCGCAGGGCGCTGGACAGCTCGTTGACCCCGCGGTCGCGGTCGTTGGCCGTGGCGATCACGTTGAATCCGCGGACGGCCTGCACCTCCTGCCCGAGCTCCGGTATGGGCAGGGTCTTCTCCGACAAGACGGTGATCAGGGAGTCCTGGACGTCGGCCGGGATGCGGGTCAGTTCCTCGATCCGGGCCGTCCGGCCCTCGGCCATGGCCCGCATGACCGGGCTGGGGACGAGGGCCTCGCGGCTGGGGCCCTGGGCGATCAGCCGGGCGTAGTTCCAGCCGTAGCGGATGGCTTCCTCGGGGGTGCCGGCCGTGCCCTGCACCAGCAGGGTCGAGTCGCCGCTCACGGCGGCGGCCAGGTGCTCCGACACCCATGTCTTGGCGGTGCCGGGCACACCGAGCAGCAGCAGCGCGCGGTCGGTGGCGAGGGTGGTCACCGCGACCTCCACGACCCGGCGCGGTCCGACGTACTTCGGGCTGATGAGGGTGCCGTCCGGCAGGGTGCCGCCGAGCAGGTAGGTGGCGACGGCCCAGGGCGACAGGCGCCAACGGGCGGGGCGCGGGCGGTCGTCCTGGGCGGCCAGCGCGGCGAGTTCGTCCGCGAAGGCGTGCTCGGCGTGCGGGCGCAGGGTGTCCGCCGGCCGCGTGTCCGCGGGTGCGGAGCCGTTCCGCCTCGGGTCGACGGACGTCGGTTCTGCGGACACAGACATGGCTGGGTCCCCCCTCCAGCTCGGCCGGTTCGGATCTGTCACCCACCGTGCACCACGCCACTGACAATCGCTCCGACCTGGGCACATGCCCACCCCGACGCGACTGTCAGTGGCGGGACCTACCGTCGGGGACATGACTGATCAGGGGGTGCGCCGGACGACGGACCAAAAGCCGGCACGGGCGTCGGGCGGAGGGTCCGGCGGGGGACCGGACGGGACGGGGACCCAACTCGGCGTGCCCGCGGCGCCGGCGGCGCTCGCGGCGCTGCGGCGGGCGGAGCGCCGGGCCGAGCGGATCACGGCGGGCGCGGCCGAGCTGGAACAGCGTCTGGAGGATCTGCTGCGTGGCGGGCTGGCGTCGGCCGAACGGTCCGGCCCCGCCGTGTGGGAGGAGACCGCCGCCCGCATGGTCGACGCGCAGGCACAGGGACTGGCCAGTCGCGTACGGGAGTTGGGGACGCTCCCGGCCTGCGGTGCGGGCGCCCCGGTGCGGCTGCTGGAGGAGACCGCGCTGCTCCATCTCCTCGCCAGGGCCTGGCTCCGCCGCGAGCGGCTGCCGGAGGATCTGGCGGCGACGGTCCGCTCCCGCGTGGGCCTGACCGCACCGGCGGACGGCCCCGCGATACGGGACGACTGGCTGGTGCTGGCCCAGTACGACCGGTCCGACGGCCACCTGACCACCCGTCGCATCTGGCTGCACGGCGCGGGCTCGGGCCGTACGGCGCTGCTCCTCTCCTACGGTGCCGCGGGCCGCTCCCCCGATCTAACGCTGCCGGCCGGGCTGGCCGTCGACGCGGAGCTGTCCGCGTATCCGGGTGCCGGGCAGCCGCGGATGGCACTGGTCGAGCGGTTCGCGCCGCCCGCGCCGACGACAGTGCGCCCGCCGGGCACGACGACGGCCGGGGCGCTCGCCCGTTACGGCGCCGCGCTGCGTGACGACCCGTGGTGCGAGTCGGTCCCGGTGACCCTGGACCGTGTCGTGCCGGTCCCGGACGGTGACGGCTGGCAGCTGGCGGACGCCGACGAGGACCACGCCCTGCCGATCGGGCAGGCGGGCCGGTCCCGCCCGGGGCTGTGGCGGCTGGTGGCCCTGTCCGGCGGGGCTCCGGTCCGGGTCTTCGGCGAGTGCGGCCCGCACGGATTCACTCCTCTGGCGGCATGGCCGCAGGGCCCCGGTGAGGCGGTTCCCCTGTGCTGACGCGTCCCGCGGGCCCCTCGGGGCCCACCCGCCCCGACACCCCCATGCATCTTTCGGACATCACTGGACACTCGGTGCGCGTGAGTCTTCGACCGCGCCGGGACCCCCGTCGGAAAGGAAGCTCATGAGCAGCACGACCGCCGCCGTGGACGCGTCCCTCCCGGACCGCTGGGAGGAGCTGGTGACCACGGCTCTGCTGGGCACCGACCGGCGCACCCCGCCGGGTGTCGCGCCCGGCCCGCGGGCGCCGTCGGCCCTGCTGGACGCGGCGGCCGTCGCGACCGTACGGCGTCGGGCCGGGCTGCGCCCCGCACCCGCCGCGGAGCGTCTGCGTCCTGCCCCCGACGACCCGCGCCCCGCGCTGCCGACCGCCGCGGCGCGCCGGCTCGCGGTGCTGCTCTCCGACCGGCCCGGTGCGTCCGGCGGCGGCCGCCGGGGCACGGCACCGGACCTCATGGAACTGCTGCCCCAGTGGCTCCACGCGGCGAACGCCCGTGGCTTCGCGGCGCCCCCGCAGGCGCTGCCCGCCCTGCTGGACGCCGCGCGGGGCCGTACGGACCTGCGTCCGGCGACGCTGCGGTTCGCGGGCCCGCGCGCACTGTGGCTGGCCCGGCTCAACCCGGACTGGCGGTTCGCCCTGCGCGCGGCCCCGGGCGGCGGCGCGTCCGCACCCGACCCGAAGGACGGGGAAGGCATACGGAGGCTCTGGCAGGAGGGCCTCTTCGCCGAGCGGGTCACGCTGCTCACGGCGCTGCGTTCCCGTGACCCGGCCGCCGCACGCGATCTCCTCGCGGAGACCTGGGCGGTGGAGCGGGCCGAGGACCGGCTGATGTTCCTGGACTCCCTGCGCGCCGGGCTCCACCCCGACGACGAGACCTTCCTGGAGCGGGCGCTGGCCGACCGCAGCCGCAATGTGCGGGCGACGGCGGCCGAGTTGCTGTCGGCGCTGCCCGGGTCGGCGCTGGCCGCGCGGATGGCGGTACGCGCCGCCGCCTGTGTGGCCGTGGACCGCACGCGGGACGTGCCGACGATCGTCGTGGAGGCGCCGCACGAGTGCGACGCGGCGATGGAACGCGACGGGGTGGTGGCCAAGGCCCCGGCCGGCCGGGGCGAACGGTCCTGGTGGCTGGGTCAGCTGGTGGAGGCGACGCCCTTGGACACCTGGCCGCGGCGCCTCGGCGGGCGGACGCCCGAGGAGATCGTGGCGCTGCCGGTGGCGGACGGCTGGCAGGACGAGCTGCACGCGGCCTGGTGCCGGGCGGCGGTGCGGCAGCGGGACGCGGCGTGGTCCCGGGCGCTGCTCGGGGAGCCCTCCGCGCCGGAGGCCGGCGGTCCGGGGGCGGTGTCCCTGGCGGAACGCGCACGGCTGCTCGCCACCCTGGACGCCGGCGAACGAGCGGTGTGGGTGGCGGGGTTCATCGAGACGCACGGCCTGTCCGAGGCGTTCCAGCTGCTCGGGGTGTGTGCGGTGCCCTGGGCCGCGCCGCTCGGGCGGGCCGTGGTCGACGCGCTCAACATCGCGCGGGACGCAGGGAGTTATCCATGGAGCTTCAGCGGAGTCATGGGCCTGGCCGAACGCTGCCTCGACCCTTCCGAGGCGAGCCGCCTCGACGCCCTGCTGGCGGTACCGGACGAGCCGGAGGACGCGGCCCCCGGAGCCGGGGGCTACTGGTCCGAGGCGTTCCAGCGCCTGGTCACCACGCTGCGTCTGCGCGCCGCGATGCTGGCCGAGCTGACCCCGCCGGTCCCGGCACCCTGACCGGACCGGTCCGTCGCGCCGCGCCGCCGCTCACGGCCCACGCCGGGAAGGGCGGCACCGCTGCCACCACCCGCCCGCACCGCATGAATCCCGGTACGGGGCCGCCCACCGCCACGAGGGCACGAACGGGCGCCGCCGCACGGGCGCCCGAGCCGCGCACCAAGCCGGCACCCGCCGACCCGCCCACGAGGAACCTTCGACACGCCCCGGCCCGTCACCGGCCCACGGGCCGCCCGCTCCGCCGGGACCACGCCCCGACGCCGAGCACCCCCGTACAGGCGGGCCCGGCGGCGCCCCGCCTCCCGGGTGCCGGCCTACGCCTCCGCGGGCTGACGGGCGTTCGCCCGCACCCAGTCCACGATGGACGCCGTGGTGGCACCCGGCGTGAAGATCTCGGCGACACCCTTCTCCTTCAGCGGAGCGATGTCGGCCTCGGGGATGATCCCGCCGCCGAAGACGAGGATGTCCTCGGCGTCCCGCTGCTTCAGCAGGTCGATGACCGCGGCGAACAGCGTGTTGTGCGCGCCCGAGAGGATGGACAGGCCGATCGCGTCGGCGTCCTCCTGGATCGCGGTGTCGACGATCTGCTCGGGGGTCTGGTGGAGCCCGGTGTAGATCACCTCCATACCGGCGTCCCGCAGGGCCCGCGCGATCACCTTGGCCCCGCGATCGTGGCCGTCGAGCCCCGGCTTGGCCACCACCACGCGGATCGGACCGGCTGCCACACCCATCACTGCCTCCATGAAGCGACTACATCCATCCGTATCGACCAGTACCGCACACATCGCACGGACACCCCGGCCCGAACCGGCCGTGGAAGTGAACGAACGTTATCTCCAGCATCCCGCAACCGGCAGTTTCACGGTGCGCAGGGAGGGGGAAATCACACGGTGGGACACGTCCGTCGCGCAGCGTTCCCGGGCCCGCGGTGCGAACCGAGTGCCCGTGCGACACAAGGACATCAGTGGGAACATGCGCATAAGGGATGCGCATCGAGGTCGACCCGCCACCGCGCACCGTCCACGCGTCACCGGCGCGCGCGGCCGACCGCTTTCGGAGCGGCATCCCACGAGGGCACACGGGGGACGAGGCTGTCCCTGCACGTGCCGACAGGAGGTCGGCCATGAAGGTCACCCAGGCAGCTCTTCCGTTCCTGCCCCTCTGCCGGCGCCTCCTGCCGGCCCGGCTGGCGGATCTCTCCGTGACCCTGCTGAAGGCGACCGCCCTCGAGCTGGCGATCCTCGCGGGCCACGTCCTCCTCTATCCCGCCGGGATCATCCAGGAGCGCCGGGGCCCTGACCGCTCCGCGCTGCCCGCACCGGAGGGGACGGCGCAGCTGCCTGTCCGGGCCAAGCCCCCGGTCGTGCTGCTGCACGGCTTCATCGACAACCGCTCGGTCTTCGTCCTGCTGCGCCGCAGTTTGGCCCAGCACGGCAGGCAGCAGATCGAGTCGCTCAACTACTCCCCACTGACCTGCGACATCCGTATCGCGGCCGAACTGCTCGGCCGCCACATCGAGCAGGTGTGCGAGCGCACGGGCAGCACCCGGGTGGACGTGGTGGGACACAGTCTCGGCGGCCTGATCGCCCGGTACTACGTGCAGCGGCTGGGCGGCGACCGCCGGGTGCGCACGCTCGTCACGCTCGGCACCCCGCATTCCGGCACCCGAGTCGCGCCGCTGGCCAACGCCCACCCCATCGTGCGGCAGATGCGCCCGGGCTCACCGGTCCTGGAGGAGCTCGCCCAGCCCGCCCCCGGCTGCCGTACGCGCTTCGTCGCGTTCTGGAGCGACCTCGACCACATCATGGATCCGCTGGAGACGGCGTGCGTCGAGCATCCGGACCTGACGGCGGTCAACGTGCGGGTGAGCGGCGTGGGCCATCTCGCGCTGCCGGTGCACCCGGCGGTGGCGACCGGCATACGGCAGGCGCTGGACACGGCCCACCCGGGTGAACCGTCCGACGGACGGGCGAACGGCCTGACGGTCGCCTGAGACGGCGGGCGCTCGACACGCCCGGCACGCTCCTCCCGACGCAAGGCGATCCTTCGCGTCCACAAGCGATCAACTTCGGTCGGTCACGGCCGACTTGCCGACGCCGACGCGTCACAATTTCGAACAGCCGTCGAACATAGAGCCAAGACCGCGCCCGTGGACCGCCAAAACCCGACCGAATGCCCGTTTCCTGCGGCCGTGAAACCTGGGGAAGATTGTCGCGCCCGCATACCGCCGGGTACAGTCGCCGCACTGCTCTGGCAGCCCCTGTTGTCGAGGCGAAAGAGAAGTTGGTGAACGACCGTCACCCGTCGGGGACCATGGCCCCGGCCCCGGCTTCCGATGCCGCCTCGGCGCCCTACGCGTCGTACGGCACTCAGGAAGCCCAGTACGGCGACTTCACCTCGTACGGCGGCTACGACGCCACGTACTACGGCACCGGCGAGCACACCGCCGGCACCTTCGCCGCCGATCCCCTCTTCGGAAGCCTCCCGGGTGACGACCCGGCCGCGGCCGCCTACACCACCGGTCACTGGTCGGTGGACGGCCAGGACACCGGTCACTACGACGTGTACGCGGCGCAGCAGACCTCCCCGTACGACACCGGCGGCCACGACGCCACCGCCTGGACCACCGGCCTGCAGCCGATGGCGGCGGTCCCGCAGCAGGGTGGTTCCCCCGAGACCGGCCAGTGGGACGCGAGCGGATGGCTCCAGCCCGACCGCACGGACCAGCCGGCGGACCCGACGCAGCAGTGGGACTGGGGCACACAGACCTTCGACAGCGGCGTGTACGACGCCACCCAGTGGAACTCCGACGGCGGCGAGACGGCCGCGAGCCCGCAGGCCTCCGACACCTACGACCCGCAGACCGGCTCCTTCGACCAGGAGACGTACGGCGGGGAGCCGTACGAGCAGGAGAACCTCACGCCGGAGTCGTACGGACAGGAGTCCCTCGGCCAGGACGCGGCGGACCAGCCGTACGCCGAGGACGCCTACCGTGGGGAGCCCGGCCCGGACGAACCCGGGGCCGGTGAACCGGCCGACACCGGCGAACTGCCCGCGGTGTCCCTGCTCGACGAGCAGGAGGAGGTCCTCCCCGCTTCCGCACCGCGCGCCGCCTCCCGTTCCCGCTCCCGCCGCCGCACCCCTCCCAAGCGTTCCGCGCTGCTGACGGTGGCCGTGCCCTCCGCCTGCGTGATGGGGGTCGCCGGCATCGCCGCGGCCTCGGTCGGCGACCTCACCGAGGACGGCGGCCAGGAGACCAGGACGACCGCCGCCGACGCCGCGCCGGTCAAGCCCTCCGCCGCCAACGTCAAGCTGGACACCCAGCTGGAGAGCCTCGCCGCCGGCGCCGACGACTTCGCCGACCGGGCCAGTCGCGCCCAGGGGCGCATCGACCTCAAGGCCCAGCAGGACGCCGAGCGCAGGCGGGCGGCCGAGGAGGCGGCCCGCAAGGAGCGGCTCCGCCCGAAGTTCGCGCTTCCGGTGGCGCAGCACGGCCTCAGCGCCTACTACGGCCAGTCCGGCATCAACTGGATGTCCGTCCACACCGGTATCGACTTCCCCGTCTCGTACGGCACGCCCGTGCTGGCCGCGACGGACGGCACGGTGCGCACCCAGTACAACTCCGCCTACGGCAACATGCTGATCGTGACGGCGATGGACGGCACGGAGACCTGGTACTGCCACCTCTCCACCTACCAGGTGCCCTCCGGGGCGACCGTCAAGGCCGGCGACCAGATCGCGTTCTCCGGGAACTCGGGCAACTCCACCGGCCCGCACCTGCACTTCGAGGTGCGCCCCGGCGGCGGCTCCTCGATCGACCCGCTCGCCTGGTTCCGCAGCCACGGCCTCGAACCGACGTAAGGGCTGCCGGGCCGGAGCGGACTCCGGCCCCGCGACGGGCCACCGTGTCCGGTCGGCTAGAGCTTCTCCACCGGCGCGTACCGCAGCAGCAGGCGCTTGGGCTTGGTGTCACCGAAGTCGATCGTCGCCTCCGCGTTCGCCCCCGTGCCCTTCACCGCGACGACCGTGCCCAGACCGAACTGGTCGTGCGTGACCCGGTCCCCGACGGCCACCGACACCACCGGCTTCTCCGAGGCGCGCCGGGTGGCGAAGCCCGAGGCGCCCGACGCGGACGAACGGGAACGGGACGACGACAGCGACGCCGCCACCCCGGACGCCGGACCGGACGACACCGGCGCGCTCGCGCCCGTCCGCTTCCACTCCAGGTGCGCGGCCGGGATCTCCTCCAGGAACCGCGAGGGCGGGTTGTACGACGGCTGGCCCCAGGCGCTGCGCAGCGTCGACCGGGTCAGGTACAGCCGCTCCCGGGCACGCGTGATGCCGACGTACGCCAGCCGTCGCTCCTCCTCCAGCTCCTTGGTCTGGGCGAGGGCGCGCATGTGCGGGAAGACGCCGTCCTCCATGCCGGTGAGGAAGACGACCGGGAACTCCAGGCCCTTGGCGGTGTGCAGGGTCATCAGCGTGATGACGCCGGAGCCGTCCTCCTCCTCGTCGGGGATCTGGTCGGAGTCGGCGACCAGGGCGACCTGCTCGAGGAAGTCGGCCAGTGTGCCGGTCTCGCCCTCGGCGCGTTCCTGTTCGAACTCCAGGGCGACGGCCGCGAGTTCCTGGAGGTTCTCGATGCGGGTCTCGTCCTGGGGGTCGGTGGAGGCCTGCAACTCGGCCAGGTAGCCGGTCCGTTCCAGGATCGCCTCAAGGACCGTCGCCGGTCCCGCCCCCGACTCGACGACCGTACGGAGGTCCTCCATCAGCGTGTTGAACCGCTTCACCGCGTTCACCGACCGCGCGGCCATGCCGTACGCCTCGTCGACGCGGCGCAGCGCCTGCGGGAAGCTGATCTTCTCGCGCTGGGAGAGGGCGTCGATCATGGCTTCGGCACGGTCGCCGATGCCCCGCTTGGGGACGTTGAGGATGCGGCGCAGCGGCACCGAGTCCTCGGGGTTGGCGAGCACCCGCAGGTAGGCCAGGACGTCCCGGACCTCCTTGCGCTCGTAGAAGCGCACGCCGCCGACGACCTTGTAGGGCAGGCCGACGCGGATGAAGATCTCTTCGAACACACGGGACTGGGCGTTGGTGCGGTAGAAGACGGCGACGTCGCCCGCCTTGGCCTCGCCCGCGTCCGTGAGGCGGTCTATCTCGTCGGCGACGAACTGGGCCTCGTCGTGCTCGGTGTCGGCGACGTACCCGGTGATGAGCGCGCCCGAGCCGGCCTTGGTCCACAGGTTCTTCGGACGGCGGGACTCGTTGCGCTCGATGACCGCGTTGGCGGCGGAGAGGATGGTCTGGGTGGAGCGGTAGTTCTGCTCCAGCAGGATCGTCGTCGCGTCCGGGTAGTCCTCCTCGAACTGGAGGATGTTGCGGATCGTCGCGCCGCGGAAGGCGTAGATCGACTGGTCGGCGTCGCCCACGACGCACAGCTCCGCGGGCGGCACCTCGGCCTCCGGCGGCACGTCGACGGGGTGCTCCGAGGCGCCTCCGACGAGTTCGCGCACCAGGGCGTACTGGGCGTGGTTGGTGTCCTGGTACTCGTCGACCAGGACGTGCCGGAAGCGGCGGCGGTAGTGCTCGGCGACGTCGGGGAAGGCGCGGAGCAGGTTGACCGTCGTCATGATCAGGTCGTCGAAGTCCAGCGCGTTCGCCTCGCGCAGCCGGGACTGGTAGAGCGCGTAGGCCTGGGCGAGGGTCTTCTCGAAGCCGTCGGTGGCCTGGGCGGCGAAGTCCTCCTCGTCGATCAGCTCGTTCTTCAAATTGCTGATCTTGGCGCTGAAGGACTTCGGCGGGAAGCGCTTGGGGTCGAGGTCCAGGTCGCGGCAGACCAGGGCCATCAGCCGCTTCGAGTCGGCGGCGTCGTAGATCGAGAAGGACGACGTGAAGCCGAGCTTCTTGGACTCCCGGCGCAGGATGCGGACGCACGCACTGTGGAAGGTCATGACCCACATGGCGTTGGCCCGCGGGCCGACGAGCTGCTCGACGCGCTCCTTCATCTCGCCCGCGGCCTTGTTGGTGAAGGTGATCGCGAGGATCTGGCCCGGGTGGACGCCCCGCTCGGCGAGCAGGTGCGCGATGCGGTGGGTGAGCACACGGGTCTTGCCGGAGCCGGCTCCGGCCACGATGAGCAGGGGGGAGCCGGAGTGCACGACGGCGGCGCGCTGGTTGTCGTTCAGGCCCTCCAGCAGCGCGGCGGCGTCGATCACCGGGCGGGGGGCGCCATCCCGGTAGTAGGCGTCCCGCTCCGGGGGCGCGTCGAACTTCCCGCCGAACAGGTCGTCCGGAAGGGGCTCCGGGGCGTGCTCGTCCTCGGGTGGCGGCGGGGGCTCGTCCGCGGGGCCCCGCTGGGCCTGGAGGTCCGCCAGGAAGCTGTCGTCAAAGAGGCTGCTCATCGCTCTCCGAGTCTAGGGCGCCGCACCGACAACCCGGGGCCGCCCCGGAAACATCACACGGCTTCCCTCGCGGTCCTGCGGCGGGCACCCTCCACGCCCGCCGTGTCACCGAGAGCGACATCACGAACAAGGTCACGAAAATGTATCGGGCATATCACCCATCAACCTTCACAGGGGCCACACCAGTTGGCTACGGTGCGGTTCGGGCCGCTCGTCCCCCGCCGGCGAACCTCGCCGGGCCGTGCGGCCCCCGCCGAATCCGTCACTGTCCGCCGTGGCAGCCGGAGCCGGGGACCCACCGAGACATGGGGTGAATCGGACCACTCCCTCAGGGAGCGGGCCGTAGGGCAACCCTTCCGAACCACCCGCCCGAACCCGACAGCTAACCCGGTAGGCGGAGCACTGGAAGGAGTCGCCTCCCTTGGCGTCGCACCGCAAGTCGCGCACCCCCGGCGCGCGCGTCGCAGGCATACGCACCCCGGCCCTGGCCACGGCCGCGCTCACCTCCGTGGCCCTGCTCTCCCAGACCGCCCAGGCCGCTCCCACGGACGACGACCGGCCGAGCCTGGAGGAGGTCGAGAAGAAGGTCGGCGACCTGTACCGCCAGGCCGAGTCGGCGACCGAGAAGTACAACGCGGCCGAGGAGAAGACCACCAAGCAGCGCAAGCGCGTCGACACCCTGCTCGACGACGTGGCCAAGCGCACCCAGTCGCTGAACGACGCGCGCGAGGAGCTGGGCTCCTACGCCGCCGCCCAGTACCGCACCGGCGCGGGCCTGCCCGACACGGCGACGTTCCTGCTCGCGCAGACCCCGCAGGACCTCTTCGACCAGCGGCGGGTGCTGGACCGGATGACCGGGCGGCAGAAGGACGCGGTCGACGACTACGTCACCCAGCAGTCCGAGACGATGAAGAAGCGCAAGGAGGCCACCGAGAGCCTCCGGACGCTCACCGAGACGCAGGGCGACCTCAAGACGGCCAAGGCCACCGTCCAGAAGAAGCTCGCCGACGCGCGCGGGCTGCTGGCGCAGCTGACCGCAGAGGAGAAGGTGCGGCTCGCCGCGATCGAGAAGCGGAAGCAGGAGGAGGCCGCCCGCAAGGCGGCGGAGCTGGCCCGCCGGCAGGCCGAACAGCAGCAGGCCCAGGACGAGGCCGTGCAGCAGGGCGGCGGCACCTCGGACGGCTCCGGGTCCACGGGCTCCGGGTCCACCGGCTCGACCGACACCCCGCCGGCCGACTCCTCGTACGCCACCAAGGCCGAAAAGGCCCTCGCCTTCGCCCGCGCGCAGATCGGCAAGCCGTACGTCTGGGGCGCGACCGGGCCGGGCTCCTACGACTGCTCCGGACTCACCCAGGCCGCCTGGAAGGCCGCCGGCGTCTCCCTGCCGCGCACCACCTACGACCAGGTGAACGCCGGCACCACCGTCCCGGTGTCCCAGGCCCAGCCCGGCGACCTGGTCTTCTTCTACGACGACGTCACCCACGTGGGCCTCTACATCGGCAACGGCATGATGATCCACGCCCCGAAGCCCGGCACGTACGTGCGCGAGGAGTCCATCTACTACGACGGCGACTCCGCGATCCACAGCATCGTCCGCCCGGCCTGACGGACAGCCGGTCCCGCCTCGTCGCCCTGCCCCCGGCCCGTCCGCGGACAGGGCGACGGCCGGGACACGGCGGTGATCGGTCGGCGCCCTGGCGCTCACGGCCTCCCGGAAGCCAGACTGGCCCCGATGAACGCCGCCGACCTGCCCTTCTTCCGCTATCACCCCGACCCTGTCGCCACCGGGGCCGTCCGCGAGGGCTCCGAGGAGTGCGCCCGCTGTCACCGGCGGACGGGGTGGATGTACACCGCGACCTTCTACACGGCGCAGGACGTCAGCGGGGACTTCTGCCCCTGGTGCATCGCCGACGGCAGCGCCGCCGAACAGTTCGACGGCGATTTCAGCGACACGTACGGGCTCGACGGCGTCGGCATGGAGACGGTCCGGGAGGTCACCCGGCGCACCCCTGGCTTCCGCTCCTGGCAGGACCCGCACTGGCTCGTCCACTGTGACGACGCCGCCGCGTTCCTCGGCGAGGCCGGCCCCACCGAACTCGCGCGGTACCCGGACGCTCTCGACCGGCTCCGCGCCGACCTGCGCGAGGACGGCCTGCGCGACCCGGACGAGCTCGAACGGTTCCTGGCCTGCCTCGGCGAGGACGCGATCGCCCTGCTGTTCCGCTGCATCCGGTGCGGGACCCACCTGGCCTACGTCGACGCCTCGTGAGCGGGAACGGGGACGTGCCCCGGGGTCAGGTCCAGAGGACCGCAATGAAGATGTTCGCCACGGTCAGCAGGCCGACCAGGCCGAAGACGCCCTTGTCCACCTTCTCCTCGTCCCGCTTCACGTAGACCAGGCCGAGGATCACGATCAGCACGGCCAGCTTCACGCCGATCTTCATGTTGTCGACGGAGTGGTCCTGGGCCTGGTTGAGGCCCACCAGCACGACACCGGTGACCAGCATCGTCAGCGCGCCGTGCAGCATCGCCGGGACGAAGCGGGCGGTGCCCGCGCCCATCGCCTTCATCTGGGTGAGGAAGCCGCCGAGCAGCGACGCGATGCCGATGATGTGCAGACCGACGAACAGGTGGATGAGTACGTCCATGAGGCCGGAGCCTAGCCAGGGGCGTCTCATAGCAGTCCGGCGCCCTCACCCTTCCCGCCTTCACCACATCGGTCATCACCCAGAGTGAGAACGAAGCATCGGGAACACGATCGCTGTCACTTACGGTCACCCGGCGCTCCGTGGGTGTCAGTTCCGCACAAGCCGTATCCGATCCCGCGCGGCCCGGCCTAGCGTCCTGCACCAGGTGACCGGCTCTGCATCGCCGCTCGGACCAGGAGCGGCGGCCGGACACCACCGCCGAAGAAAGGTCCGGCGGCGGACGGCTCCCCTGTCACCCCGCCGCCGGACCGCCGGACGAGAGCCCGGCCGCGGCGGGCGGTCGTGGAAAGGACGGCAGCGAGGGTGGCAGCGCACCGCAGGGTCCGACAGCGTCCGGGGGGCGGCACCACGGCCCGTGCGGCCGTCACCGTCGTCCTCGCCGGAGCGGCCACCGCGGCCGGCTTCGACGGAGCGGCACACGCCACGCCGCAGCCGGCGCCGGCCGGGGCCGACGTGGACCGGCTCTACCGCGAGGCGGAAATCGCCACCGAGAAGTACAACGGCGCGAAGGAGAAGGCGGACTCGGCGCGGCAGCGGCTGAGCGACCTGCAGGACGAGACGGCCCGGGCGCAGGACCGGCTCAACACCGCGCGGGAGTCCCTGGGGACGGTCGCGGCGGCCCAGTACCGCGCCGGCGGCCTCGACCCCGCCCTGCAACTGGTCCTGTCCGACGACCCGGACGCCTACCTCGACGGTGCGGCCCTCGCCGAGCGCGCGGGCAGCCGCCGGCACGCCGAACTGGGCCGGGTGCGCGCCCAGCTGCGGGAGGTCGAGAAGCTGCGCGGTGCCGCCCGCGTCGAGGTGAAGACGCTCACCTCCCGCCGGGCCGAACTGGAGCGGCACAGGAGGACCGTCACCGAGAAGCTGTCATCCGCCCGCAGGCTGCTGTCCGGGATGTCACCGGAGCAGCGCGCGGGGCTCACCGGCGGCACCGACCGCGCCACGCGCTCGGCGGGCGCCCGCGAGGACGCCGCCCCGGCGCAGGCCCCCAACGCCCGCGCCGCACAGGCCGTCGCCTACGCCTACCAGAAGCTGGGCAGCCCCTACGTCTGGGGCGCGACGGGGCCGGACGCCTTCGACTGCTCGGGGCTGGTCCTGGCCGCGTACCGCTCCGCGGGCGTCTCCCTGCCGCGCACCACCTACGCGCAGATCAACGCGGGCCGCCGGGTCTCCCGCTCCGAACTACTCCCCGGCGACCTGGTGTTCTTCTACTCCGGCATCAGCCACGTCGGCCTCTACGTCGGCAACGGGCAGATGGTCCACGCCCCCAACCCCTCGGCTCCGGTCCGGGTGGCCCCGGTCGACCAGATGCCGTTCGCCGGGGCGACGCGGGTGGTGTGACGGGCTCGGCCTCCGTACCGAGGGGCGTGGCGCCGGTTCACACCAGTCGGCGTGCCGTCGCCCAGCGGGTCAGCTCGTGGCGGTTGGACAGTTGGAGCTTGCGCAGCACCGCGGAGACATGGGACTCCACCGTCTTCACCGAGATGAACAGCTGCTTGGCGATCTCCTTGTACGCGTAGCCGCGGGCGATCAGCCGCAGCACCTCCCGCTCCCGCTGGGTAAGGCGGTCGAGGTCCTCGTCGACCGGCGGGGCGTCGGTCGAGGCGAAGGCGTCCAGCACGAAACCGGCCAGCCGCGGTGAGAAGACCGCGTCGCCCTCCTGCACCCGGAAGATCGAGTCGATCAGGTCGGTGCCGGTGATCGTCTTGGTGACGTAGCCGCGGGCGCCGCCCCGGATGACCCCGATGACGTCCTCCGCCGCGTCCGACACGGACAGCGCCAGGAAGCGCACGGGCTGCTCGGTGTCCCCCATCAACGGGGCGCAGCGGCGCAGCACCTCCACGCCGCCGCCACCGGGCAGATGCACGTCGAGCAGGACCACCTCGGGGCGGGTCGCGGTGATGACCGTGACCGCCTGGTCGACGTCGGCGGCCTCGCCGACCACCTCGACGCCCGTCTGTTCGGTCTGCCCGATCTCCGCCTGGACCCCCGTACGGAACATGCGGTGGTCGTCGACGAGGACGACGCGCACATGGCGCCCTCCGGTGCCGCCGGCCGGCTCCGCGGGCCCGGCCCCCGGTGCCGCTCCCGCGGTTGCGTTCGCTTCGGTCGGCTCGCTCATGACGTCTTCTCCGCCCTCTCCATCTCCAGCTCGACCTCCGTGCCGCCGTCCGGCACCGCGCGCAGCCGCGCCGTGCCGCCGTTGCGCTCCATGCGGCCGATGATCGATTCTCTGACGCCCATGCGGTCGGCGGGTATCGAGTCGAGGTCGAACCCGGGACCGCGGTCACGGACGGACACGAACACCGTCTTCCCCTCGACCTCCGCGTAGACCTGGACCGCGCCTCCCTCGCCACCGTACTTGGCGGCATTGACCATCGCTTCCCTCGCGGCCTGCATCTGTGCGCCGATCCTGTCGTCCAGGGGGCAGTCGCCCACGACGACGACCTCCAGGGGGACGCCGTGCTTGTCCTCGACCTCGGCGGCGTTGCGCTTCACGGCCTCGGCGAGGGTGGTGGGCTCCTCGTCCTCGTCCTTGCCGTTGCCCTCGGGCTTGTAGAGCCAGGCGCGCAGGTCGCGCTCCTGGGCCCGGGCCAGCCGGCGCACCTCGCCCGCGTTGTCCGCGTTGCGCTGGATCAGGGTGAGGGTGTGCAGCACCGAGTCGTGGACGTGGGCGGCGACCTCGGCCCGCTCCTGCGCCCGGATGCGCATCAGGCGCTCCTCGGAGAGGTCCTGCGTCATGCGCACCAGGTAGGGGCCGGCGAGCAGGGTGATGCCGACGAGGACCGCGAGCGCGGCCTGCAGCACCGCGCCGAGGTGACTCCCGGAGCCCCGCAGGACGAAGATCCCGGACGCGCCCGCCGTCACCAGCAGCACACCGGCGACGGCCCGCAGCAGCGTCATCGTGCGCCGGCGGCGGCCGACCTCCATCCAGCGGGCCCGGCGCGCGTTGTCCGCCTGCCGCCACACCAGGGCCACGCCCGCGCCGACCAGGACGGTCGGCCAGAGGTAGGCCCGGGCGCCGTTGGTCAGGTTGACGCTGCCCACGAAGATCATGGCCACCACGACCATGAGGAGCAGGGCGACGATCTGTCCCTTGTCCGGTTTCCGCGTGACGAGTCTGCGCCGGCCGTCCGGAGAGGTCTCGGTGCCTATCGGCGAGGGGGGCTTCTGCGCGTCGACGCCACCGACGCCGAGCGGGACGAAGAACCAGAACGCGGCGTACAGCAGGGCCCCGAGACCGTCGGCCATGAACAGGGCGACGAACGCGAGGCGCACCCAGATCACGGGCAGGCCGAGGTGTCCGGCGAGCCCCCGTGCCACTCCACCGAGCCAGCGTCCGTCACTGCTGCGGTAGAGCTTGCGCGGCGGCCGCGGCTCGGCGAGGGGCGCTGCTGCGGCTTCCGACATGGCAACGATGGTCACATGCCGTGCGAGGGAGGGCATCAGGGTCGGCCCCTAGAACTCCCCTGATCCCGTTCTCGGGGACGGCCGGACGCTCCCCGGGCCGCCGCTCGGGGACGGATATCAGGGTCCGGCCAGGGTCGTTCCCACTGCCGCGGGGGCTGCTCGCCCGTCACCATGGACCCATGACGGATCACCAGCATGCCGCGGCGGGTCCGGGCGCGGGTCAGGACCCGCGCCCCGGGCCCCGGTCCGGCGCGACCGCCGCGGACGCGCCGCGTGCGGGCGGACGCGCGGGCGCGGGGAAGGAGGGGACGGCCGCCGCGGCGGCCGGAGCCCCGGGCGGCGCGGAGCCGTCGGCCCCGGAGCCGCACTTCCGGCGCGACCGACGGCACCAGATGTTCGGCGGGGTGTGTTCCGGGCTCGGCCGGCAGTACGACATGGACCCGGTGATCTTCCGGATCACGCTGGCGGTGCTGTCGGCCACCGGCGGCATCGGCCTGATCTTCTACGGCTTCGCCTGGCTGTTCGTCCCGTACGACGACGAGGAGGAGAACCAGGTCCGCAGGCTGCTCACCGGCCGGGTCGACGGCCACACCCTGGCGGCCGTGCTGTTCGCGCTGGTCGGCTGCGGCGTCTTCCTCTCCATGCTGAGCAACGACGGCGTGCTGAGCTTCGCCGTCATACTGTCCCTGCTGCTCGGCGGTGCCGCCTACTGGTCGCGGCGGCGCGGCACCGAGCGCCCGGACCCCATAGCCGCACAGGCCGCCGCCGACGCCCCGCCGGAGCCCCAGGCTCCGCCGATCCCGGCCGCCTACCCGTCGTGGTGGCGCGAGCCCATCGTCAAGGACGGCACCTATGTCGGGGGGACGGGCTATCTGTGGGGCCCCGAGGACTCCCGCGACCTGGACATCGCCACCGCCGTCGGCGTCGGCGTCCGCTCCGGCACCCGTGGGGGCGTCCGGGACGGCGTGCGCCCGCCGCAGGCGCGCCCGCCGAGACAGCGCGGGCCGCGCGGGATCGGCGGCTGGGTGTTCCTGTTCGCCCTGCTCGCGGCCGGCCTGGGCATCGGCCTGACCTGGGACACACAGCCCCTCGGCACCAGCCTGCAGACCGGTCTGGCCGCCGCCCTCGGTGTCACCGGCCTCGGCGTGGCCGTCAGCGCCTTCCTGGGCCGCACGGGAGCCGGATCGATCGTCCTCGCGATCCTCACGGCGGGTCTGCTCGCGGGTTCCACCGCCGTGCCCGAGGACATCGGCACCGACTGGACCCGCACCGGCTGGCAGCCCGCCTCGGTCGCCCAGATACGCCCGCTGTACGACCTGGGCGCGGGTGAGGGGGAGCTGGACCTGTCGGCGATCCGTGTCCCGGCGGGCGACTCCGTCTCCACCCAGGTCGAGGTGGGACTGGGCCGGATCCATGTGATCGTCCCCCGGGACGTGACCGTCCGGCTGAACGTCGAGGTGGGAGTGGGCGACATCCAGTTGCCGGGCGACGGACGGAAGGACGTGGACGTGGCACCGGGCAAGCATCAGCGGATGACCCTGGAGCCGCCCGCCGGTTCCGCGAAGGCCGGCACGCTCCGCCTCGACCTCAGGGTCGGCGCGGGACAGGCGGAGGTGACCCGTGCTACGTCATGAGTTCCAGCCCGGCAGGCTGATCGCCGGCACCGCACTCGTCGCCGCCGCCGTGGTCTACGGCGGTGACGCGGGCGGCGTCTGGGACACCCCCTGGTTCGTGGTGATCCCGGTCGTCGTGGGTGGCCTGTGTCTGGCCGGTGCGGTGGGCCTGATGACCGGACAGGTCCGCCGCCGCCGTGCCCGGCGGGTCCCCTGAGGAGCCGACCCCGACTGCCGACAACTGACAGCCGACAGCCGACAGCCGACAGCCGACAGCCGACAGGAGGTTATGCGACGCCGCGTCGCCGCCGGGCGCGCAGGACGGCGTCCACCGACAGCAGCGGCGCCCCCGCCAGGATGAGCGGGATCCAGCCCATGAGGTAGGGCAGGTCGTTGCCGTAGTAGTAGGGGTCGGCGGCCCAGCTCACGGTCAGCCACAGGCTGAGCGAGATCAGCGCGCCGCCGAGGGCGGCGATCCGGGTGAGCAGGCCGAGCAGGGCGCCGATCCCGACGGCCAGCTCACCGAAGGCGATGGCGTACCCGAAGCCGACGGGGCTCTCCAGCGCCATGTCGACCAGCCCGGGGACGGCGGAGGAGTCCCGGACGGCGCGCATCATGTCGCCGATCGATCCGGCCCCCGAGCCCTTCAGGAAGGCGCTGTCGGTGAGCTTGTCGAGACCGGCGTAGACGAAGGTGACGCCGAGGAAGATCCGCAGGGGCAGCAGGGCGTAGCGGGCGGCGCGGTCCCGCAGGTCGCCGTCGCCGTCTCTGTCGGGACGGGGGGAGTACGTGTCTGCGCGCGTGCCGTGCGTCATCTCGTCCGCTGCCTCTCACTGCCGGGCCCACCTGGACAGACCGAACGTACGGCACCCGGCGCCGCTTGAACCCGGCCGACAGCGTTTTCTCAGGAAGCGGCCGGCCCCCGGCGCCCGGCCGCTCAGGGCTCCTCCGTCCACTCCGGCCCCTCCGGCGTTCTCTCCCGGCCCTTCGCCCTCCGGCCCTGTCCCCTTCCGGCCGGTCCGGCCCCTCCGCTCCGGCCGCTACTCGGTGACGTCGATGGCGTACCGGTTGGTCTCGACGCCGGCCGCCGTGACGACCTGCACCTCGACCCGGCCGGGCTCCACCTCCGCGGGCACGGGCACCGTCAGCAGGTCGTCGGCGGGGTTGTCGAAGCCGCCCACCACCGGCACCAGCGGCACATGGACGTTCACCGCGCCGACCCGTACCACCATGCGCGCCAGCCGGTCGGCGCCCTGCGCTCCGGCCGGTACGAAGCCGGTGCCCCGGATCTCGATGTCGTCGCCGGTCCGGATCGGCCCGTCCAGGTCACCGGCCTCCCGGGCCCGCACCACCGACAGGATCACCGGGCGCCCGCCCTCGGCGTACTTGCCCGCGAGGTAGGTGCCCGCCGACACCAGCACCACCACGGCCAGCCCCCACGGCAGGTCCGGCAGCTGGTCCGGCCGGCGCGCCAGCCGTACCGCCGCGAACGCCAGGGCGACGGCGTTGATCACGACGTACTGGATGTCGGCGAAGGAGCCCCGCCCGGAGTCGTCGGTGAGCAGGTCCGCCGCCCTGGGCCGGTGGGCGCGCACCTTCTGCAGCCGCTGCCCCTGCACCCGCAGCCCGACCACGCGGCGCACCAGCACCGCGATACCGCTCACCACCGCCAGCACCGTCACCACACCGGCGCCGCGGGCGAGGTCGAGCCCGTCGATCAGCGCGTCCCGCTCCCGGGGCCCGGAGGCCGCGGCGAGCCTCCCCACCAGCACGAGCACCGCGAAGGCGAGGAACAGCACCCAGGAGCCTGCGACCGCACGGGACGTGGAGAGGCGGTTGTCCTCCCCGACGACCGGGGCCAGCGCACCACCACGCGCCCGGTGGAACCAGGACGCCGCGGTGAGCGCCCCCGCGACCAGCACCGCGGCCAGCAGCCCGGCCGTGCGGGCGCTGGTCCACCCGGCGCCGATCGCGGTGAGCGCCTGCCCGAGCAGCAGCAGGACGACGCACGCCCAGACCACCACGGCGGTCCGCCGCCACAGCCGGGCCAGCCAGGCCGCGCCCTCGGCCCGGCCGCGTTCGGCGACGGCCTCGGCGGCCTGGGCGAGTTCCTCGGAGACCCACTGCCGGGAGGCGGACGGGGAGTGGGCCACCGCGGCCGGAAGGCCCTGCCCGGTGGCGTACTCGTCCCGCTTCAGCAGGAACGCGGCGACCGCGCGCCGATGTCCTTCACGCGCCCCGTGCGGACAGTCCCCGCAGGTGCAGCCGCCCTCGTGGGCGGCCGCGTCCGCGCCGCCCTGTCTCGCCTCCTGCACCGCCACGCCCGCAGCCGCCTTCCCCACACCCGACATCTCGACACACCACCACGACCGGCGTCGGTGACCGCGTCGGCGGCCACCGGACAACTCCCCCGTGACGAGAGCGAATTGTGCCCTACGACACGGCCCTGCCGTTCCCCGGGCCCGGTCGCCACGGGTGAACCCGCGGGCGCCGGGTTGACGCACCCCACCCGGCGGCGGACACCGCGCGCTCAGTCCAGCAGATCGGGCTCGCTGCGGGTGATGTCCCGCCACATGGGCTGGTAGTTGATCCACGCCACCAGGTCCCCGCCCAACTGCTCCCGGGTGGCGACCGCCTGCCGGTGGTCGATCCGCACGGGCCGGCCCGCCGCCCGCGCGGTGAGCTGCACCTGGCAGGAGCGTTCCATGGTCACGAACCACCAGGCCGCCGCGTCCACCGAGTCGCCCACGGTGAGCAGCCCGTGGTTGCGCAGCACCAGCGCCTTGCGGGAGCCGAGCGCGGCGGCGATGCGCCGGCCCTCCTCGGGGTCGACGGTGACCGAGGTGTAGGCGTCGTAGAGGGCGTGGTCCTCGTAGAAGGCACAGCTCTCCTGGGTGATCGGGTCGAGCAGCTCGCCGAGGGCGGCGAGGGCGCGGCCGTGCACCGAGTGGCAGTGGGCGACGGCGACGACGTCGGGCCGGGCCGCGTGCACCTGGGCGTGGACGGCGAAGGCGGCCTGGTTGACGTGGTGCCCGCCCTCGACGACCTGACCGTCCTGGTTGGCGAGCACCAGGTCGCTCACCGTGACGTGCCGGAACGGCATGCCGAACGGGTTGACCCAGAAGCAGTCGCTGAACTCCGGGTCGCGTGCGGTGATGTGCCCGGAGACACCGTCCTCGTAGCCGAGCCGCCCGAACAGCCGCAGCGCTCCCGCCAGCCGCTCCTTGCGGTGCTTCCGCTCGTCCTCGACGGACTCGTGCATGGGCGGCATGGCGAACTGCAGCTTGTCGGTGGGCACCGGCAGGGGCGGAGTGGGCCCGTGCATGAGTCCTCCCGCGGGGGGGGTTCGCGTACGGGGCGGAAGTTACCCGTGGGCCGCGCCGTACGACAGCTCTGTTCCGTAACACCGGGTACCCGCGGATAACCGACAGAAGATGTCGGGTATCGGGGCCACACTCATCCCATGAGCACGAACACGGGCAGTACGGACACGGACGGCACGGGCACGAACGGCACGAACGGCACGAACAGGGACGGCACGGACACGAGGTCGGGCGACGGACTGAGCTGGCGGTCCTTCGCCGCGGCCGAGCCCGGGCTGGCGAGAACCGTCGAGGAGCGGTTCGCCGCCCACACCCACCACGTCCTCGCGACCCTGCGCAGGGACGGCTCGCCGCGCACGACGGGCCTGGAGGTCCGTTTCGTGGACGGGGAGCTGTGGTTCGGCATGATGCCGGACTCCCTGAAGGCGCTGGACCTGCGGCGCGACCCCCGTTTCGCGCTCCAGGCCAATCCGGGCGAGGGCACGACCATGGGCGGCGGTGACGTGCGGATCTCCGGCCGGGCGGCCGAGGTCCCGGAGGAGGACACGGGGACCCGGTCCAGGTACGCCGAAGAGGTGGAACCGCCGGAGCCGTTCCACCTCTTCCGCACCGAGATCACGGAGGTCGTACGGACCTCCGTGGAGGACGAGAAGTTCCTCGTCGTCCAGGTCTGGAAGCCCGGAGAGCCGGTGCGCACTCTCAAACGGACGTGACCGCGGGGACTACTCCCACTCGATGGTGCCCGGCGGCTTGGACGTGACGTCCAGCACGACCCGGTTGACGTCCCGCACCTCGTTGGTGATCCGGGTGGAGATCTTCCCGAGGACGTCGTACGGCAGCCGCGACCAGTCGGCGGTCATGGCGTCCTCGCTGGAGACCGGGCGCAGCACGATCGGGTGACCGTAGGTACGGCCGTCGCCCTGGACGCCGACGCTGCGGACGTCCGCGAGCAGCACCACCGGGCACTGCCAGATGTCCCGGTCCAGGCCGGCCGCGGTCAGCTCCTCGCGGGCGATGGCGTCGGCGTCGCGGAGCAGGTCGAGCCGCTCCTTGGTGACCCCGCCGACGATGCGGATGCCGAGGCCGGGGCCCGGGAAGGGCTGGCGGTGGACGATCTCCTCGGGCAGGCCGAGCTCCTGGCCGACCATCCGGACCTCGTCCTTGAACAGCTGGCGCAGCGGCTCGATCAGCTTGAACTCGAGGTCCTCGGGCAGGCCGCCCACGTTGTGGTGGGACTTGATGTTGGCGGTGCCGGTGCCGCCGCCGGACTCGACGACGTCCGGGTAGAGGGTGCCCTGCACCAGGAACTCCACCGCGGGGCCCTCGTCGGCGATGATCTCGGCCTGGGCCTGCTCGAAGACCCGGATGAACTCCCGGCCGATGATCTTCCGCTTCTCCTCGGGGTCGGAGACGCCCTTCAGGGCGGTGAGGAAGCGCTCCTCGGCGTCGACGACCTTCAGCTGGACGCCGGTGGCGGCGACGAAGTCCTTCTCGACCTGCTCGGTCTCGCCCTTGCGCATCAGGCCGTGGTCGACGTAGACGCAGGTCAGCTGCGAGCCGATGGCCTTCTGCACCAGGGCGGCCGCGACGGCGGAGTCCACACCGCCGGACAGGCCGCAGATGGCACGCTTGTCGCCGACCAGCTCGCGGATAGCGGCCACCTGCTCGTCGATGACGTTGCCGGTGGTCCAGTTCGGCTCGATGCCCGCGCCCCGGTACAGGAAGTGCTCCAGCACCTGCTGCCCGTGCGTGGAGTGCATCACCTCGGGGTGGTACTGGACGCCGTAGAGCTTCTTCTCGTCGTTCTCGAACGCGGCGACCGGCACGACGTCGGTGGACGCGGTGACGGTGAAGCCCTCGGGGGCGGCGGAGCAGGCGTCGCCGTGCGACATCCAGACCGCCTGCTCCTCGGGGGTGCCCTCGAAGAGGGTGGAGGAGTTCCGGGCGACGTGGAGGTCGGTGCGGCCGTACTCACGGGCGCCGGTGTTGTCCACCTGGCCGCCCAGGGTCTGCGCCATGAGCTGGAAGCCGTAGCACATGCCGAAGACGGGGACGCCTGCCTCGAAGAGCTCGCGGTCGAGGCGGGGGGCACCCTCCTCGTACACGGACGAGGGGCCGCCGGAGAGGATGATCGCCGCAGGGTTCTTGGCGAGGATGTCCGCGACCGGCATGGTGCTCGGCACGATCTCGCTGTAGACCCGCGCCTCGCGGACGCGACGGGCGATGAGCTGGGCGTACTGCGCGCCGAAGTCGACGACCAGGACGGTGTCGGGCGCGTTGGCAGCGGGAGTCGCTGATGACACGAGGTGCCTTCCGGCGGTGGGGAGGGGTCTTGTGCCTCCCGATTCTACCGAGGTGGCGGCGGGGTCGGTCCCGGACCGGGAACCGCCCGGCTCCGAAGACCCCCGTCTCAGCATCCGGCCGGGCTTTGGACCAACCCGCCCTGCCGGGCATACTGGCCGCATGCTCACGCACCCGACCTTCCTCTTTACCTATGGCACCCGGCCCGCCGGCTGCCATGGTCGTGCTGCTTGAGCAACTGACAAGCGACTTCCCAGGCGCCCCGGGCCGACAAGGTCCGGGGCGCCTGTCGTTTCCCGGACCGTTTCGCTCCGGAGGCTCCGCACCACCACTCACCGAGGAGCCCCGAGATGACCGCCACCACCACCGAGCCCACCGAGAAGACCGGCGCCCGCACCGCCGAGGCCGCCGAACTGATCAGCGACGCCCGCGAGCGGATCGACGCGCTCGACGACCGGATCATCGGTCTGGTGCAGGAACGGATGGCCGTGTCGGCCGTGATCCAGAAGGAACGGATCGCCTCCGGGGGCCGCCGGGTGAACCTCTCCCGCGAGATGGAGATCCTCGCCACCTACCGGAACGCCCTCGGCAAGCCGGGCACCGCGCTCGCCATGACCCTGCTGGAGCTGTGCCGGGGCAAGATCTGATTCCACGATCAGAATCCGCGTGTCCGGCGCTGAATCCGCGTTCCCGGCACTGAGGACGCGTTCCCGGTACTGAGGACGCGGGCACTGAAGGCGCGCTCCAGGTACTGACGTACGCATCGCCTCTCACCCGTCCGGCGCGTGACCGGCGGCCCGGACGGGTCGTTGGTACCGGTGTCCGCGCCAGCCAGGGGCGGGCCGGAGCAGCGCCACGCGTGGCTCGCCGGAGCGATGAGACGCACGGGTCATGCCGTACGTCGTGGGACCTCGCTCCGGACAGGTGACCGGGCGGCAGGGGACAGCCATTCCGGTCACGCGAGAAAACGGCCGGCTCCGGGGACGCCCGGAGCCGGCCGACGCATGTTCCGGCGCCGTTCGGCCGCGGGTCTCCCCCCGAGCGCGCACTCCCCTGTGACCCACATCACGTAAAGATTTCGTGAGAGTCAGGACAACCATCCGCGGGGCTCGGTGATCGAACTCACCGACATCTCAGGGATCACACCTGTGCGCCCCGCACGGAGGCGCTACCCCCCGTGTCGCGACCGCGCGGCACACCGGACTCACCGAGGTCTTCATGAAGCTTCGCCGCGCCCTGGCCGCAGCGGCCGCGACGGCAGCGATAGTCCCCGCCGCGCTGCTCGCGGCCCCGGCCGCCCACGCGACCGACCCCGCCCCCGCCACCTCCGCGAGCCGTTCCGCGGAGGACGGCACGACCGAGACCTCCGTCTCGGCCTCCCCGTCCACGACGGAGTCCACCGGCGCGCCGGAGACCGAGGAGACGCAGCCCGGCACCGACGCGACCTCGTCCGCGCCGGCCGGCCCGTCCGCGACCGTCTCCACCACCGCCTCGCCGTCGGCCGGCACCCCCACGCCGAGCCCGAGCGCGAGCACCCCGGTCGAGGAGGACCCCGAGCTCTGCGTCGACGAGGACGGCGAGAGCACCGCCGGGCTCAGCGAGGACCTCCGCAGCGGTCTGTCGGGCCTGCCCGAGACGGTCGTCGCGGGCAGCGGCTGGACCACGTTCTCCTTCGACGTCTCCAACCGGGGCGACGAGGAGATCAAGAACATCAAGCCGCTGATCGGCGTGGCCGCCATCGGCTGGGAGGACGCCCGGGACTACTCCGGCAAGATCACGGTCCAGGCGTACGACAAGGGCACCGGCAAGTGGAACACGCTCGCGGAGGCCGCGGGCGAGGGCGCCACCTTCGCCGCGTTCTCGCTCGGCGCGGGCCAGTCCGTCTCGTACCAGCTGCGGCTCTCCGTGAGCGGCCAGGTGCCGGACGCGCTCGGCCTCACCGGCGGTTTCGCCGAGTACGCGGACACCGAGGGCTGCTGGGTCGCCGACGACCCGAACGGCTGGCTCTACTTCTTCGACATCCTCGCGGCCGGCTCCGACGCCGGTGAGCCGGACGACGCCAAGCCGCAGACCGGCGGCGTCAAGGAGCTCGACAAGGTCAGCGAGGTGAAGGTCACCGGCAGCCTCGCCGAGACCGGCTCGAACTCCGCCCTGCCGGTGATCGGCCTGGTCGGCGGCGCCGCCGTCGTCGCCGGTGCCGGTGCGCTGGTCGTGGTCCGCCGGCGCAAGGCCGGTGCCGAGGCGTAACACGGCGCGCCCGCGCCTCGCGCGGCAACCCAGGACAAGAGGAAAGGACCTGAGCTCGGAGGGGGGCACAGGTCCTTTCCTCTTCGACGTGCGCCGGCCGTTCCCACGGCCGGCACCGCGCTACTTTTTCGGCGGCACCGTCGGCATCCCCAGGAACGGCAGCTTCAGCGCGCCGAACGCGTCCGCCGGGACGGCCGGGGCCTTCGGCTCGACCGGCGTCAGCCGCCGGTACTCCTCCCCCTGCGCCGGACGCGCGTCGGCCTCGCCCTTGTTGGGCCAGAACGACATCGCCCGCTCCGCCTGCGCCGTGATGGTCAGCGAGGGGTTGACCCCGAGGTTCGCGGAGACGGCCGCCCCGTCCACCACCGAGATGCCCGGGTGCCCGTACAGCCGGTGGTACGGGTCGATCACGCCGGTCTCACGGGAGTCGCCTATCGCGCAGCCACCGAGGAAGTGGGCGGTCAGCGGCATGCCCGTCAGCTCACCGACGTTGGAGCCCGCGAAGCCGTTGATCTCGGCGGCCAGCGTGGACGCGCCGTCGGTCGCCGCCTTGATCTGCTTGGGGTTCGGGGCGCCGTGGCCCTGTCGCGCGGTGAGCAGCCCGCGGCCGACCCCGGACGGCTTCAGGTACGTCGTCAGGGAGTTGTCCAGCGACTGCATCACCAGGCCGATGATGGTCCGCTCCGACCAGCGCCGGTTGGACAGCGACCGCAGCATCAGCCAGGGGTGCCGGGCCGCGTTGCCCAGCCAGCCCAGCACCCGGACCGCGCCCGAGGCGTTGTCGGCGTAGGGCACCTGGAGGATGGACAGCGAGCCCATCGAGTTGGAGCCCTTGCCGTAGCGGACCGGCTCTATGTGGGTGTTCTCGTCGGGGTGGATCGAGGACGTGATGGCCACCCCGCGGGTGAAGTCGGCCTTCGGTTCGCCGGTGGCCTTGCGGTAGCGGCGGTCGTCGGTCTGCGCGCCCACCAGGGCCTCGGAGTTGGTGCGGGTCATCTCGCCCAGCCGCTCCGAGAGGTGCGGGAGCTGCCCGCCCGTCCGCATCCGGTGCAGCAGCGTCTGGGTGCCGTAGGTGCCGGCCGCCAGCACGACCCGGCGGGCGGTGAAGGTGCGGCCCCTGCCCTTGCGGCGGTCGTGGGTCGGGAGGGTGGCGACGGCGAACCCGCCGCGCGAGTCCTCCGTCACCGACACGACCGTCGTCATCGGGTGCACGACCGCGCCGGCCTTCTCGGCGAGGTACAGGTAGTTCTCGTTCAGGGTGTTCTTCGCGCCGTGCCGGCAGCCGGTCATGCACTCGCCGCACTCGGCACAGGCCCGCCGCGAGGGCCCCGCGCCGCCGAAGTAGGGGTCGGGCACCTCCTGTCCCGGCTTCGCCTTCACCGTCCCGTCGGCGTCCTCGCCGTCGCCGAAGAACACCCCGACGGGCGCCATGTGGAAGGTGTCGCCCACACCCATCCGCTGGGCCGCCGCCTTCAGGTGCACGTCCGAGGGGGTCATCGTCGGGTTGAGCCGCACCCCGAGCATGCGCCGCGCCTGGTCGTAGTACGGCGCCAGCTCGTCCTGCCAGTCGGTGATGCCGCCCCACTGGGGGTCCTCGAAGAACGGCTTCGGCGGGACGTAGAGGGTGTTGGCGTAGTTCAGCGAACCGCCGCCCACGCCCGCGCCCGCCAGCACCATCACGTTGCCCAGCAGATGGATGCGCTGGATGCCGTACATGCCGAGCCTGGGTGCCCAGAGGTAGTTCTTCAGGTCCCAGGAGTTCTTCGGCAGGGACTCCCGGGTCCAGCGGCGGCCGGCCTCCAGCACGCCGACGCGGTAGCCCTTCTCGGTCAGCCGGAGCGCCGAGACCGAACCGCCGAAGCCCGATCCGACGACGAGGACGTCGTAGTCGTATCCGGCGTCGTCGTCCGGGGCGGGGGCGGGGTTCTCCTGTGACACGTGCTCTCCTCGTCGAAAGCTCTGCGGAAGCGGGGTGCCGGGGGCGGACCTGGCGGGAAGAACCGGCGGAAGGGCCGGGGCCTAGCGGAAACGGAACGCCTTCATCAGGCGCAGGCTGCGGCTCATGAAGGCCGCGTACTTCTCGTCGTCCATGCCGAGCGACGGCGCCATCGGCAGCACCCGCTGCTGGGCGACGGTCTGGGCCTCGGTGTACTTGAGGATCCCCTCGGAGCCGTGCCGGCGGCCGAGGCCGGAGTCCTTCATGCCGCCCATCGGGGACTGCACACTGCCGTACGCGGGCGCGTAGCCCTCGTTGACGTTCACCGTGCCGGTACGCAGACGGGCGGCGACCGCGCGGCCGCGCCGGGCGTCCTTCGTCCACACCGAGGAGTTCAGCCCGTACGGCGTGCCGTTGGCGCGCTCGACCGCCTCGTCCTCGGAGCAGAAGCGGTAGACCGAGACGACCGGGCCGAAGGTCTCCTCCGTGCACACGCTCATCGGGCTCTCGACGCCGTCGAGGATGGTCGGCTCGTAGAAGTAGGGGCCGATGTCCGGGCGCGCGGTACCGCCGGCGAGCACCTGGGCGCCCTTGGCGACGGCGTCCTCGACGTGCCGGGTCACCGCGTCCAGCTGGCGCTGCCCGACCAGGGAGCCCATGTCGGCGCCGTATGCGAGGGAGGTGCCCAGGCGCAGCGCCTTGGTGCGGGCGGCGAAGCGCTCCAGGAAGGCGTCGGCAACGGCCTCGTGGACGTAGAGCCGCTCGATGGAGATGCAGAGCTGGCCGGCGGAGGAGAAGCAGGCCCGGACGGCGCCGGCGGCGGCCTTGTCCAGGTCGGCGTCCTCCAGCACGAGCATGGCGTTCTTGCCGCCGAGTTCGAGGGAGACGCCGACCAGGCGGGCGGCGGCGCCCTGGGCGACCTCGCGGCCGGTGCGGGTGGAGCCGGTGAAGGAAACGTAGTCGGCGTGCCGGACGACCTCGGGGCCGACGACCGGGCCTTCGCCGAGGACCACCTGGAACACGTCGGCGGGCAGACCCGCCTCGATCAGCAGGTCACGGGCCCACAGTGCGGTCAGGCAGGTCTCCGTGTCGGGCTTCATCACGACGGCGTTGCCCGCGACGAGCGCCGGGAGCGCGTCGCCGACGGAGAGTTCGAGGGGGTAGTTCCAGGGCGCGATCTGGCCGATCACACCGCGCGGGTGGCGCAGTTCGGTGACCCTCGTCAGCACCGGCATGGCGCCCGCGTGCCGCTTGGGCCGCAGGTAGGCGGCGGCCCGGCGGCCGTAGTGGCGGGCGGCGACGGCGACCGCCTGCACCTCCTCGTGGGCGTGCAGGCGGGCCTTGCCGGTCTCCAGCTGGATCAGGTCGAGCACCTCGGCCTGGCGGCCGAGCACCAGGTCGTGGAAGCGCAGCAGCACGGCGGCGCGGTCCCGGACGGGGATCTGCGCCCACACGGCCTGGGCGGCGCGGGCCGCCTCGTACGCCTTCGCCACGTCCTCGGGTGTCGACTCGGGGAGGTCGGCGAGCTTCTCGCCGGTGAAGGGCGTGTGGTTGGCGGTGCGGCCGGAGCCCACCACGCCCTTGGTCAGCTGGGCGATCAGCTCCGGCGTGACCACGTCGGCAGCGGTGCGTGCGCCCTGGGGGGCGGGGGCCAGGGGATTGGTGCCGGTGGTTGCCCGGGTCTGCGCGTCCGTCATGAGGCGCAGGGTATGCCCGGGCGCACACTTTGTGTACCCGTCGGTAACAGATTCCCGCAGGCCTCACACAACGCCAGTGAACGCTGGCAACGCACCCGCTGATCAGCACGTTGCCCTCACGCCCGCCCGGGACCCCTGTGATCCCGGTCCGCTCCCGGCCGGACTCGGACCACCACGGGACGGGGCGGGACCTGGTCCCGACTCCCGTGGGAGGTGGGACGGGTCACCTCTTGTGGACGTCCCAGGTGTCGAAGACCGTGCGGGCGATCTCGCGGCCGTCCTCGGCGAAGTAGCCCTTCGCCGGGTGGACGACCCACAGGCGGTACATGTCGCCGGCCGTGTTCCGGTAGTACAGGACCTGGGCCTCACGCTCCAGCGGCGGCGTGGTGGTCGTGGTGAAGACGATCGTGTTCGTCGCCGCGTCCCGGTCCTCGTACGTCGTCTCCCGCGGTCGCCCCTGCGGCGCGGGCCTGTCGGCGATGCCCCAGGAGAACTCGCCGTCCTTCAGCTCGTTCCAGTGGGCGAACGCCTCTTCGGACGCGGACGCCGGGAGCTGGTTGTCCTTGTCGTCGGCCTTCAGGTCGCGGTCGGTCTCGATCCGCACCGTCCCGCTCGGGTCGGTGAAGCCGACCACGGTGCCGTCCCAGTCGTCGGCGGGCTCGTCCTTCACGAAGCCCTCCGGCACCGCCAGGGTGACGCCCACCCGGTCCCCGAGGTCGTGCCGCTTCCAGCCGTCGGGCAGCGGTCCCGCGAAGGGGTCCACGACCACCAGGGTCACCGCGACGGCCGCCGCGACCACCGCCGCGCCCAGGCCCAGCAGCGTCTTGCGGCCGATCCGGATGCCGCCCTGCCGCCCCGGGACGGGCATCGCGGCCACCTGCGTGGGCTGCGGGGCGGGCGGGTTGGCGGCCGCCTCCAGCGCGGCACGCACCTGGGCCGCGTTCGGGCGGCGCGCCGGGTCCTTCTGCAGCAGCCCGGTGATGACCTCGGCGAGCGGCCCCTGTGCGGAGGCGGGCGGCGCCGGCACGGCGTTGAGGACGGACTGCAGCGTCGCGGGGGTGTTGCTGCGGCGGAACGGCGAGACGCCCTCCGTCGCCGCGTACAGCACGACGCCGAGCGACCACAGGTCCGAGGCGGGTCCGGGCCGCTGGCCCAGCACCCGCTCGGGGGCGATGTACTCGGGCGAGCCGACGAAACCGCCGGTGTCGGTCAGGTTGGTCTCGCCCTCGATCTGGGCGATGCCGAAGTCCGTGAGGACGACCCGGTCGTACCGGCCGAGCAGCACGTTGTCCGGCTTGACGTCCCGGTGCAGGATGCCCGCCGCGTGCGCCGCCTCCAGCGCGCCGAGGACCTCCAGGCCCACCCGGGCGGCCTCCCGCACGGAGAGGGTGCCCTCCTCCTGGAGCACCGCGCCCAGCGAGCGGCCCTGGACGAGTTCCATGACGATCCACGGCCGGCCGTCGACCACCGCGACGTCGTGGACGTTGACCACGGCGGGGTGGTCGAGCCGGGCGGCGGCGCGGGCCTCGCGCCGCATGCGCTCGGAGGCGTTGGCCCGTTCACGTTCGGGAAGGTGCTCCGGGACGCGGGGCTCCTTCACGGCGACCTCGCGGTCCACCGTCTCGTCCTTGGCGCGCCAGACCGTGCCCATGCCGCCGTGCCCGAGCTTGGCGAGCAGCCGGTAGCGGCCGGCGATGAGCCGCCCGGCCCCGGGATCGGCCGCCGCCGGACCGGAGGGGTCCTGCCCGCGCGCCGGGCCGGGTCCGGACTGCCGCGGATCCTGCCCGCGCCCGCCGTCCTGTCCCCGACCGCCGTCCGGTTCCCGCACGCCGTCCCGCGCCGGATGCCGCGGCCGGTCGTGCGCGTGCGGCTCGTCGCCACCCTGCGGCGGGACGACGACGGTCGGCGCCGCGTACGGATTGCCGGGGTGCGGCACGGCCGCCGGCGGTTTCGGGTTGGGCGGTTGCAGACCAAAACTGGTCGGCTCTTCGGCCCCGTTGCGGGCTCCCCCGTCACTGCTCATGGGTCCATCCATATCGTGCCGGACCGTCACGCTTCCACAGCGGGCCGCCACCGGTCACAGACCCGTGACCCATGACGGGCCTTATGCCGTCTTCATGGCGCTATGCGGCGGAGGGTGAGGCGTCGTCAGGTGTCCCGGAGGTGCCCGGTGACGCCGAACCGCCGGACTCCGTCGAAGTGGGCGGGGTGCCGGCGCCGGCCTCGGTCGGCCCCGTCCGCGAGGGCACCGGCCGCTGCGGGGTGGTGGTGGAGGGCGGCCGGGGTCCGGGGGCCGGCTCGGTCACGGGTGTGTCCGGAACCGTGGTCGTCGGCGTGCCGCCCCCGTCACCGTCGCGGTCCTGCAGCAGCAGCGCCCCCGCCGACACCCCCGCCCCGGCCATCGCGGCCACCACCAGCGCCGCGACCAGCGCGCCCCGGGTGGGCTGGCGCCGTACGGTACGCCCCTCGGGCGGGCCCGGCGGGCCGGCGACCGGCACCTCCCGCCACACCGGCAGCCGCCTGCGGGGCGGGTCGCGGTCCGGAAGCAGGTCGAGCGGGGCGGTGGCGGGCGTGCGGCCGGTCGCCAGGAACGCCCGTAACATCCGTTCGGCCCGGTCGGCGTCCAGCCGGCGGTCCGGGTCGCGCTCCAGCAGGCCGAGGACCACCGGCAGGATCGGCCCGGCCTGCGCGGGCGGGCGGATCTCGTCGACCACCACCGCGTGCAGCACACCGCTCAGAGAGTCCCGCCGGAACGGCGACTCGCCGCTGAGCGCCTCACAGAGCAGCGCTCCCAGCGACCACAGGTCCGACTCCGGCCCGGTCCGCGCGCCCGACATCCGCTCGGGGGCGGTGTACTCGGGCGAGCCGACGAACATGCCGCTCTCGGTGAGCGTGGTCGAGCCGGGCATCTGCGCGATGCCGAAGTCGGTGAGCAGCACCCGGTCGGTGCCGTTCTCCAGCAGCACGTTGGCGGGCTTGAGGTCGCGGTGCAGCACACCGGCGGTGTGGGCGGCACGCAGCGCGCCCAGCAGGTCGACGCCGATCCGCGCCGCCTCCGCCGCGCCCACCGGCCCGTCGGCGGCGATACGGTCCGCGAGGGACGGCCCATCGATCAACTCCAGCACGATGTACGGCCGTTCGTCGTCCTCGACGACGTCGTGCACGACGATGATGTTCGGGTGGCTGAGCTGGGCGAGCGCGCGTGCCTCCCGCAGGGTGCGGTCACGCTGCCGCCGAGCGTCGGCCGCGGTGAGCGTCTCGTCGAAGGGCAGCTCCTTCACCGCGACACCCCGGCCCAGCAGTTGGTCGGTGGCCCGCCAGACCACGCCCATGCCGCCGCGCCCGAGCTGTCCCTGAAGACGGTAACGACCCGCGATGACGCGGGCGTTGTCCCCGTCGTTCCCGTTGTCCGGCTCCCCCTCGGTCACCATGCGCCCATCATGCCCCACCGGATGTGTTCGCTCCGGTACGGCGATTCGGCCAACGGGCGCACGTCCGCGCACGCCGGGGGCGTCAGGGCTCGCGCCAGCCCTTCAGGATGGTCTCGAACTGCTCCCGGGTGGTCTCCCAGTCCTCGGCGGGAGCGGCCATGTAGAAGGCGTACTCGACGCCGTCGCGCGTGATGTACATCTGGTCGATCGCCCGGTAGGGACCGGGGAACTCGGTGTCCTTGGCCAGCGCGGTCCAGCTGTACTCCAGGCGCGCGGCCTCACGGTCGCGGTACGTGAGCCGCTGCAGGTCCACTCGCCGGTAGTCGACCAGCCGCCGGCCGACCTGCTGGTCGAGGTCGCCCAGGTGCTCGTACGGGTCGTCGAAGTCGGGGGCGTCGTCGGCGGCGATGCGCAGGAAGTGCTTGCCGCCGTCGGGCGTGTAGTCGACCTGCCGGGTCTCCTCGTCGAACACCACCCGCTCCCAGTCCTCACCGGGCAGCACGACGCTGAAACCGAACGGGTCGGTCCGGCGCACCCAGCCCTCGGGCAGGCCGCCCGCGGCGGTCGCGCCCTGGTCCGACGCGTCCGGCGACGGGGTCGGGCGGGCATCGGCGGTCCCGGTCGGGCCAGCCGTGGTGCGGTCCCGTTCCCCGTGCTGCTGGAGCACCACCGCCGTGCCCCCGCCGATGATGGCGGCCAGCGCGACGACCAGGGCGACCGTCCGCGCGCGCGTGCGCCGGCGCGACACGGCCGGCGGCCCGTACGGCGCCTGCACGGACGTCTGCCCACCGCCCCGAGCATGTTGCCGGGTCCCGGCGCCGCCCGGGTACGGCGGTGCCACGGCGCCGGTGTGCTGCCCCGGCGTGGGTGGGCGCGGCACGCGCGCGTCGACGGCCTCGGTCGGCACGTACTCCTGCGCCGCCCGCGGTCTGCGTCCCTCCGCGGCCTCGGCGAGCATCTGCTCGGTCTGCGCCGCGTCGGGACGGGTGGCCGGATCCTTCCGCAGAAGTGCGCTGATGACGGGCGCGAGCGGGCCCGCGTGCTGCGGCGGCTCGGCCTCCTCCTCGACGACGGCCTGCATGGTGGTGATCGGCGAGGTGCGGCGGAACGGCGACAGGCCCTCCACCGCCGTGTACAGCGTCGCGCCGAGCGCCCACAGGTCGGACGCGGGGCCGGGGTCGTGGCCGCGGACCCGCTCGGGCGCCAGGTAGTCGACGGAACCGACGACCTCACCGGTGCGGGTGATCGCCGTGTCGCCGTCTATCTGCGCGATGCCGAAGTCGGTGAGCAGCACCCGGCCGTCCCGGCCGAGCAGCACGTTGCCGGGCTTGACGTCGCGGTGCAGGACACCGGCGGCGTGCGCGGCGCGCAGGGCGCGCAGCACCCACAGGCCGATGCGGGCGGCCTCGCGGGGCTCGACGCGCTCGCACTCCTTCACCGCGTCGGCCAGCGAGTGACCCTCGACCAGCTCCATGACGATCCACGGCCGGGCGTCGTGCTCCAGCACGTCGTGCACGGTGACGACGGCGGAGTGGTTGATCCGCGCGGCGGCGCGCGCCTCCGCGCGGGTACGTGCCAGCAGGGTGGCCTGTTCGCTGTCGGAGACGTAGAGCGCCGCGGTCAGTTCCTTGATGGCGACGGACCGGTGCAGCACCTCGTCGTGCGCACGCCACACCCGGCCCATGCCACCGTTCCCGATGGATTCGCCGAGTCGGTAGCGGCCCGCGACGAGCGAGCCCTGCATCTGATTCACGTTGCCCCGCAATGGTCTTGACAGGGTCAGGGTAGGTACCCGGGACCCTTCCTGGGAACGGAGGGGGTGCCAAGGAGACCGCACTGTGATGGTTCGTGGTGCCCTCTCCGCGGTGCCGCGCTAAGAGCCGGCCCGCCCGGCCGTCTCCCTCTCTACCTGCGCCTTCTCCTCCGCTTCGGCCCCGGCGGTTCAGCCGGTGAACCGGTACGTCGCGGCCGCCTGTTCGTAGAGCCGTGTCACCTCGTCCCGCTCGCTCTCCGGTCCGCGCACCTGCACCACGTGGTAGCGGCCGTCGATCAGCGCGGCGAGGTTGCGCACGTACAGCTCGCCCGCGTCGCCGGTCCAGGTGAACTGGCCCTCGGCCATGGTCCGTCCGCCCACCTCGATGGTCTTCAGCCCGGTGGAGGTGGCCCAGCTGGAGTCGCGGTACGGCTGGAGCTCACGCTCGGTGTCCCGCTGGTAGGCCATGGGGTCGCCACCGAACTGCTGGGCGCTGTCCCGGCCCGGCACCACGATGAGCTCGAAGTCGCCCTTGCGGTACACGACCTGCCCGCTGCCGTTCTTCGCGGTACGCTGCCAGCCCTCGGCGACGGCGACGCTGAAGCCCTCCGGGTCCTTGCGCAACGTGAAGCCGTCGGCGGCCTCGGGGCGGGTGGTCTGGGTCTCCGCCGTGCCCGCCGACTCCTCCGGGCTGCTCTTCGGGCTGTCCCCGGCGCTCGGCGAACCGGCGTCGCCCGACGGGCTCGGCGCGCCGCCGGTGCCGCCGTCGGCAGCCGTGCGGTCGGACGACGGCGACCCGGAGGTCTTCTCGCCGGCCTTCGGCATGAACAGCATCGCGTACGCGATCGCCGCCGCCAGCGCGAGCAGCACCAGCAGAAGAAGGGTACGGCCGAGGCTGCGCGGTGAACCGCCGCGCGGCGCGGCCCGCTTGTGGCGTCCGTGCTGCGCGGGGAGCCCGGCGCGCCGTCTGCGCACCAGCTCGCCCCGGCGCCGTATGACGGGCAGACGGCGGGCGTCGACCGGCGGGGCCGTGACGACGTTCAGGCCCGCCTCCGGTTCGGGCGCCGAACGCACCAGCGACCGCAGCCAGCCGCGCAGCTCCTCGAAGTCCGGTCGCTCGGTGGGGTCCTGGCGCAGCAGGGACTCCACGACCGGCCGCAGCGGGCCGCACTCCTCGGCGAAGGCGGGCGGCTCGGCGCAGACCATCTGCACCAGCTCGGCCGTCGACTCCTCCGGGTAGGGCGCGTGCCCCTGCACGGCACGGAACAGCAGGGCGCCCAGCGCCCACAGGTCGGTGGCGGGCCCGATGGGCGCGGCGAGCTGCCAGTTCTCGTGCACGGGGCCGGCCTGTTCCGGTGCCCAGCGCTCGGTGACGGCGCCGACGACGGCCATCCGGGCCTGCCGGGCGCGCTCGGCGGCCAGCGCGGTGGCCGGCCCCCGGCGCGCGGGGGCGGTCCGCGCCGCCGGGCCGTCCCAGCGGGCACCCGGGGCGGCGGTGGCACCGGTCGTCCCGGCGGGGGCGGCGGGCGCGGGGAGGGCGGGGGTGGCGCCCGTGTCCGTGCCGATGCGAGGGGTGGCACCGTGCCAGCCGGAGGCGGCCACCCCGTAGGGGTCGGCTATCTGTCCCGGCGGCGTCTGCCCGGTGCCCTCGTCGGGGGCGGGCCGGGCGCCGGGCAGGGCGGCGCGGGTGCCCTGCTGGGCCTCCTGGATCCGGGCCGCGGCGCGGGCGCCCGCCCGGTAGGCGGCGATGGCCCCGGCACGTGCCGCCCGGACGTCGCCCGCGCTGTCGAGGGCGCGGGGCGCGACCACGGGCGACAGGTCGCCCGGTGCGCCGGACCGGCCGCCGTCCGGCAGCCGGCCGGCCCGGGCCTCGATGGCCGCACGGCGCGCCGCGTCCGGATCGGGGTCGGCGGTGAACCCGGGCGGCCAGGCCGGTCCGCGTCCGCCGTCCGTCCCGGGGCCGCCCGCCGGGCCCAGCGCCTCGAGCGCGGTGCTCGGCTCCGGCTCGTCGTCGGGCGGCGGCACCGGGTCGTAGCCGCACAGCGCCTCCTCGGCGGCGCCGACAGCCAGCCCGGTGAGCATCACCCGGCCGTCGTCGCAGACCAGCACCGTGCGCGCGGTGATGTTGCGGTGCACCCAGCCGTGCGTGTGCAGCACCCTGAGGGCCGTGAGCACGTCGGAGGCGACCTCGGCGGCCCGGTACGGCGACAGCGGCTTCTCGGCGAGCAGCGCGGCCAGCGGGCGCGCGGCGACGTACTCGCTGACGATCCACAGCGAACCGCCCTCCGCGAACACGTCGAAGACCTGGTCGAGTCGGGGATGGTCGGGCAGGGCGGCCGCGGCCTGCGCGGCCTCAACGGCGCGCCGCACCACCGGGTCGGCGGGCCGCCGCGCGGCCCCCCGGGCGCCGCCGGGCGCGGATCCGCCGCGGCGCGCGCTCCCGTCCCGGGCGGTGAAACCGTCGGGCAGCCCTTCGGCGTCCAGCACCTCGGCCTCGACGACCTCCGGCAACGGCACCTGCCGCACCAGGACCTCGGAACCGCTGTAGGTGTCGAAGGCCCGGGTCTCGGTCAGTTCGTACTCGTCGGAGGGGGGCAGGGGCAGGCGGTAGCGGTCGGCGAGAACCCGTCCCGCATAGTCGTCCACGATGCCTCCCCCGGCACTACGGTCGGTCAGTTCCGCTCTCCGGACGGGCCGTTCCGGTTCCGTACGGTCCGCAACCACTCACGATACGTGCCGGAGGCAACCCGCAGAGAGGGGATGCCACATCTGGTTCCCCGATCCGCGGGCCGGTCACGCTCAGGACTTCGGCCGGAACGTCTCCGTCAGCGTCCGCCAGGTGTTCCGGCGCTGCTCGCCGTCCCACGCGTCGGCCCTGGCCGTGTACATCAGCCCGTACCCCAGGCCGTCGTTGACGACGGTGCCCCGGTCGACGGAGCGGAACGTGGTCCCGCCGTCGACGTAGGTGAACTCCCAGTCGGCCGTCTTCCAGCCGCGGTACTCCACCGCCACGATCCGTATGCGCTTGTACTGAGGACGCACCATGGCGCCCTCCTGGTTCTTCCAGTCGGCGACCGGGTCGTCCTTGGGCGTGGTGGTCCAGCCGATGAGCAGCTTCTGTCCGTCCGGCCCTGTGAAGCGGTCCCCGGCCCCGTCCGACGACTTGTACTTCCAGCCCGCGGGCAGGCCGATCGAGTAGCCCTGCTTCCCCTTGTACGTCGTGTACGGCTCGGGCTTCGTCGCGCCGCCGTCGGCCGAGCCGCCGGCGCCCGCGCCCGGGCCCGTCCCGGTGCTGTCCGGGGTGGCTCCCCCGGTCGCTCCCGTGCCGGACGACGCGGTGGCCGAACCGTCGGTGCCGGTGCCGTCCTTGTCGTCGTTCCTGGTGTCGGCGCTCGGGGTGCTTCCGGCGGTGGTGCGGTCGCCGGTGCCGCCCTGGGCGCCCTTGCCGTCCTCGTCGCCGCCGCCGAGCGTCAGGGCGAGCACGGTGCCGATCACGGCGAGGACCACGACCAACGCGATGACGACCAGAGTGCGGCGCGGCACCACGTCGGTGATCGGGGCGCGTGGCGCGGGCCGGGCGGGCAGGTCCGGCGGGGTCATCACGGGCCAGCCCGAACTGCGGCCGCCGGAGTCGGCGTTGCGGTGGGCACCCGTCTGGGGTACGGCGTCCGCGGCGGGACCGGTGGCGGTGGACGGCGCGGGGGCGGCAGCACCGGCGCCGGACGCGCGGGTCGCCGCGTCGGGCGCCGAAGCGGCCGTGCTGCCGCCGGACTTGGTGCGGGCGGCGCCCGCCGCGCCGGCCCCCACGGCGGCCTTGCGCACGGAGCGCAGGGCGCCGCGCAGCTTCTCCGCGGCCTCCTCGCCCCGCTTGGGGCCGGCATCGCGCTCGTCGGGCTGCTCGGGCAGCGGCACCACACGGGTGGCGTCCGACGGCTGCCCGTCGGAGCCCTTGGTGTCGGGTGCCGCGATGACGGCGCTCAGCATGGCCCGCGCGGCCCGGTCGTCGAGGCGCTGGGCGGGATCCTTGTTCAGCAGGCCGTGGATGACGTCCCTGAGCGGTCCGGCGTTCTTCGGCTCCTCGAGCGGCTCGGTCATCACCGCCGTGAGCGTCGCGATCGCGGAGCCCTTGTCGTACGGCGGGGAGCCCTCGACCGCCGCGTAGAGCAGTCCGCCGAGGGACCACAGGTCGGCGGCCGGTCCGGGCTTGTGACCGCGGGCCCGCTCCGGGGAGATGTAGGAGGGGGCGCCGACGAGCATGCCCGTCGAGGTGATGGAGGGGTCGCCCTCGACCTGGGCGATGCCGAAGTCGGTGAGCACGACCCGGCCGTCCTCCGCGATCAGCACGTTCGACGGCTTCACGTCACGGTGCAGGATGCCCTCGCGGTGCGCCGACCGCAGCACGTCGAGCACGGCGAGTCCGACCTCGGCCGCGCGGCGCGGCTCCAGCAGGCCGTCCTCCCGGATGACCTCGGCGAGCGACTTGCCCTCGACGAGCTCCATGACGATCCAGGGCCGGTCGTCCTCCTGGACCACGTCGAAGACGGTCACGGCGCTGGTGTTCCGGATCCGCGCGATCGCCTTGGCCTCGCGCAGCGTCCGGGTGATCAGCCGCCGCTTCTCCTCGTCGTCGATGTTCCCCGGGAAGCGGAGCTCCTTGACGGCGACCGTGCGGCCCAGGGTTTCGTCCTCGGCCCGCCACACCGTCCCCATGCCGCCGCGGCCGAGCACGTCTCCCAGCCGGTACCGCCCGGCGAGGAGACGTGCGCTCTTGTCCTGACGGGATGTCCCCGCCCGCTCCGCCTCCGACATGCGTCCCCTCATGCAACCCGCCCTGACAGAGCCTTCATTGTCCCTCACCCGACAAGTGCTCGACGCCCAGGGTGCCCCTGTCCGCACACCGGACACGGCGGGCGGAGGGACCGGGGGAACGAAGTGTTCCCCACCCTGCCGGACGGGTCCCGACAAAGAGGGACCCTGAACCATGCGGTTTTGGACACAGATGGGCCGCCCTGCGTCACCCGGCGAGGCCGCCCGGCCGGCCGTCACCCCTGCTCCGGCCTCGTGTCCGTCCCGGCCCGACGTCCGACGCGGGTCCCGAAGAGGTCCGAGCCGTGGCCGACTTGTGCCCCCGTCACGCCCGCGACGACCACCGCTGCGACGAAGAACGCGACGAAGAACCGCGAAATCCCGGCTCTTACAGCGGCACGATGTCGGGCGCCCCCAGGCGGGCCGCGTCCGCCGTCAGGTCGTCGGGCTGCCGCTGTGACTCCCGCTCGGCCTCCACCCGCTTCTCGTAGTGCCGCACCTCGCGGTCGATCTGGCCGCTGTCCCAGCCCAGCACCGGCGCCATCAGTTCGGCGGCCTCGCGCGCGCTGCGCGTGCCCCGGTCGAAGGTCTCGATGGATATGCGGGTGCGCCGGGTCAGGACGTCCTCCAGGTGCCGCGCGCCCTCGTGCGAGGCGGCGTAGACGACCTCGGCCCGCAGGTAGTCGTCGGCGGCCCGCAGCGGCTCGCCCAGGGAGGGGTCGGCGGCGACGAGGTCCAGCACTTCCTCGGCGAGCGACCCGTACCGCTGGAGCAGATGCTCCACCCGGACCGGGTGCAGGCCGGTGCGGGCCGCCGTGCGGGCACGGGAGTTCCACAGCGCGTGGTAGCCCTCGGCGCCCACCAGCGGCGTGTCCTCGGTGACGCAGTCCGCCACGCGCAGGTCGAGCCCGTGCACCGCGGCGTCCACCGCGTCCTTGGCCATCACCCGGTACGTCGTGTACTTGCCGCCCGCCACCACGACCAGGCCGGGCACGGGGTGGGCGACGGTGTGCTCGCGGGACAGCTTGCTCGTGGCGTCCGACTCGCCCGCGAGCAGCGGCCGCAGCCCCGCGTAGACCCCTTCGACGTCGTCGCGCGTGAGGGGCACCGCGAGAACCGAGTTCACGTGCTCCAGGACGTAGTCGATGTCGGCGCTGGAGGCGGCCGGGTGGGCCTTGTCGAGGTCCCAGTCGGTGTCCGTGGTGCCGACGATCCAGTGCCGGCCCCAGGGGATGACGAACAACACGGACTTCTCGGTGCGCAGGATGAGCCCGGTGGTGGAGTGGATGCGGTCCTTGGGCACCACCAGGTGGACCCCCTTGGAGGCCCGTACGTGGAACTGGCCGCGCTCGCCGACCATGGCCTGGGTGTCGTCGGTCCACACCCCGGTGGCGTTGACCACCTGCTTGGCGCGGATCTCGTACTCGCCGCCGCCCTCCACGTCCTGCACCCGGGCGCCGACGACCCGCTCGCCCTCGCGCAGGAACGCCGTCACCCGGGCCCCGTTGGCGGTCTTCGCGCCGTAGGCCGCGGCGGTGCGCACGAGGTTCAGCACGAAGCGGGCGTCGTCCATCTGGGCGTCGTAGTACTGCAGGGCGCCGACCAGCGCGTCCTTCTTCAAGCAGGGAGCGACACGCAGGGCGTGACGACGGCTCAGGTGGCGGTGCACGGGCAGGCCCCGGCCGTGGCTGTGGGTCATCGCCATGGTGTCGTAGAGCGCGACGCCCGCACCGGCGTAGAGCCGCTCCCAGCCCTTGTGCTGGAGCGGGTAGAGGAACGGCACCGGCCGCACGAGGTGCGGGGCGAGCTTCTCCAGCAGCAGGCCGCGCTCCTTCAAAGCCTCACGGACCAGGGCGAAGTCGAGCATCTCCAGATAGCGCAGGCCGCCGTGGATCAGCTTGCTGGACCGACTGGACGTGCCCGCCGCCCAGTCACGGGCCTCGACCAGTCCGGTGGACAGGCCGCGCGTCACCGCGTCGAGCGCCGTGCCCGCACCGACCACTCCGCCGCCCACCACCAGCACGTCCAGCTCGCGCTCCGCCATGGACGCCAGTGATTCGGCGCGCTGCGCCGGACCCAGTGTCGCTGTCCTCACCGCTGCCTCCCGCTCATCGGTCGCATCGGCCGCACCCGTGGGGCGAAGCCCGGTCCCACACCCTCATGCCCAAATTCTGACCGGCTTGCCCGACTTCAGCCACACGCCGCCACGGCCTGTGGACAACCCTGCGGGACGAATCACCGAAAACGAGCCGATCAATCCCACATATCGGTCATATTTACTCCTAGTCTGACATTGCGCTCGCCTGTCCAGTCCACGGCGCTTGCGCACCTGTCGCACTCCGGCTATCGGGAAGGACGGCCTACGCCATGCCCGCAGATCTCGCCGTCATCGGACTCGGCCCCTACGGACTGCCTCTGGCGCAGGCCGCCGTCGCCGCCGGCATCCCCACCGTCGGGTTCCGCACCGGCCCCGAGCCCGGCTCCCTCAGCCCCGCCGAGCAGCGCCGCATGCTCGCACAGGGCTTCCGGGTCACCACCAGCGCGGCCGAGCTCGGCCGGGTGCGCACCGCCGTGATCTGCGCGCCCACCCCGCCCGCCGCGGACGGCGGGCTCGACCTCTCCCAGGTCGAGACGGCCGCCCGCACCCTCGCCGCGCAACTGCGCCCGCACACCACCGTGGTCCTGGAGTCCCCCGTGCCGCCCGGAACGACGGAGGGACCGCTGCTGCGCCTGCTGGAGTCCGGCTCGGGCCTGCGCGCGGGACGCGACTTCCACCTCGCCCACTCCCCCAGTCGGGTGGACCCGGGCAACCGCGACTTCACCCCCGCCAACACCCCGAAGGTCATCGGCGGCCTCACCCCCGCCTGCACCGAGTCGGCGGCGGCCTTCTACGGCCGGATCACCGACAAGGTGGTCCGCGCCCGCGGCCCGCGCGAGGCGGAGACGGTGCAGCTGCTGGAGACCAACTTCCGGCACGTCAACATCGCGCTGGTGAACGAGATGGCGGCCCTCTGCCACGACCTCGGCATCGACCTGTGGGACGTGCTGCGCTGCGCGGAGACCAAGCCCTTCGGCTACCTCGCGTTCCGCCCCGGCCCCGGCGTCGGCGGTCACACCGTCCCCCAGGACCTCACCGCGCACGCCGGCCGCACCCTGCGGATGGCGGAGCTGGCGCAGGAGGTCAACGGCCGCATGCCCCGGTACGTCGTGCAGCGCGCCGCCGCGCTGCTCAACGAGCACGGCAAGTCCGCCCGCGGCGCGCGCGTGCTGCTCCTCGGGGTCACCTACAAGGCCGACCTCGCCGACCTCCAGGGCAGCCCGGCACAGGAGATCGCGGTCCGCCTGATGGAGCTGGGCGCCTCCATCAGCTACCACGACCCGCACGTGCCGTCCTGGAACGTGGACCGCCCCGTCCCCCGCGCGGACTCCCTCTACGAGGCGGCAGCCGACGCCGACCTCACGATCCTGCTCCAGCAGCACCGCACCTACGACCTCCAGGGCCTCTCGGTGAAGGCCCAGCTCCTCCTGGACACCCGGGGCGCGACCCCGACGGGGGCGGCGCAGCGGTTGTGAGAGAGGGTCCGAACATCCGAGATCCAAGATCCACCTCCTCCGGCACTTCACCGTCGACAGACGGAGCCGATGCCAGCGGGTAGGCCGGTGGTGGCGCCCCAGGGGCGCCGTCCAGGACACCAGCGGCCTCCACCGGGCACATCGTCGTGAACAGGCGCCGGCGCCACCGCGCGCCCCCGCAACGCCACGGGCGCTCCTCGCGACCTCCTGGGCACGCAGAGGGGCCGGTCACCCGTTCAGGTGACCGGCCCCTTTCGCGTGCCGTGGGAAAGTCCGCCCGGCGACTACCGGCGGTGCTGGGAGTCCGCCACCGTCACCTCGACGCGCTGGAACTCCTTCAGCTCGCTGTAGCCCGTGGTGGCCATGGCGCGGCGCAGGGCGCCGAACAGGTTCATCGAGCCGTCGGGGGTGTGGGACGGCCCGGTGAGGATCTCCTCCAGCGTGCCGACCGTGCCGAGGTCGACCTTCTTGCCGCGCGGCAGCTCCTCGTTGACGGCCTCCATGCCCCAGTGGTGGCCCCGGCCCGGCGCGTCCGTCGCGCGGGCCAGCGGGGAGCCCATCATCACGGAGTCCGCGCCGCAGGCGATCGCCTTGGGCAGGTCGCCGGACCAGCCGACGCCGCCGTCCGCGATGACGTGCACGTACCGGCCGCCGGACTCGTCCATGTAGTCGCGGCGGGCCGCGGCCACGTCGGCGACGGCGGTGGCCATCGGGACCTGGATGCCCAGCACGTTGCGCGTGGTGTGCGCGGCGCCGCCGCCGAAGCCGACGAGGACGCCCGCCGCACCGGTGCGCATCAGGTGCAGCGCGGCCGTGTAGGTGGCGCAGCCGCCGACGATCACCGGGACGTCGAGCTCGTAGATGAACTGCTTCAGGTTGAGCGGCTCGTGCGAGCCGGAGACGTGCTCCGCGGAGACCGTGGTGCCGCGGATGACGAAGATGTCCACGCCCGCGTCGACGACGGCCTTGGAGAACTGGACGGTGCGCTGCGGGGAGAGCGCGGCGGCGGTGACCACGCCCGAGTCGCGCACCTCCTTGAGGCGCTGCCCGATCAGCTCCTCCTTGATGGGAGCGGCGTAGATCTCCTGGAGGCGGCGGGTGGCCGCGTCGTCGGGCAGGCCGACGACCTCGTCCAGCAGCGGCTGCGGGTCCTCGTGCCGGGTCCACAGGCCCTCGAGGTTCAGCACGCCGAGGCCGCCGAGCTCGCCGATGCGGATCGCGGTGGCCGGCGAGACGACCGAGTCCATGGGAGCGGCCAGGAACGGCAACTCGAAGCGGTAGGCGTCGATCTGCCAGGCGATCGAGACCTCCTTCGGGTCCCGCGTACGGCGGCTGGGGACGACGGCGATGTCGTCGAAGGCGTACGCCCGGCGGCCGCGCTTGCCGCGCCCGATCTCGATCTCAGTCACGTCTGTGGCCTTTCCCTGATGCGTTGCAGCGCCTTCCAGTATCCCCGACGGCCACGGCGCCCACCGCCCCGGACGTCACGCGAGGGCGGCCCCGGTGGCCCGGAGCCGCCCTCGGGAAGCCCGCCGCTACTGACGGCTGTAGTTCGGTGCCTCGACCGTCATCTGGATGTCGTGCGGGTGGCTCTCCTTGAGGCCCGCGGAGGTGATCCGGACGAAGCGGCCGTTGTCCTGGAGCTCAGGCACGGTCCTGCCGCCGACGTAGAACATCGACTGGCGCAGGCCGCCGACCAGCTGGTGGACGACGGACGACAGCGGACCGCGGTAGGGCACCTGGCCCTCGATGCCCTCGGGCACCAGCTGCTCGTCGGAGGCGACGCCCTCCTGGAAGTAGCGGTCCTTGGAGAACGACTTGCGGTCGCCGCGCGTCTGCATGGCACCGAGCGAGCCCATGCCGCGGTACGACTTGAACTGCTTGCCGTTGATGAACATCAGCTCGCCCGGGGACTCCTCGCAGCCCGCGAGCAGCGAGCCGAGCATCACCGTGTCGGCGCCGGCGACGAGCGCCTTGGCGATGTCGCCGGAGTACTGCAGACCGCCGTCGCCGATGACCGGGACGCCGGCCTCCTTGGCGGCCAGCGCGGCCTCGTAGATCGCGGTGACCTGCGGGACGCCGACGCCGGCGACGACGCGGGTGGTGCAGATGGAGCCGGGGCCGACACCGACCTTGATGCCGTCGCAGCCCGCGTCCACCAGCGCCTTGGCGCCGTCACGGGTGGCGATGTTGCCGCCGATCACGTCGACGCCGGAGGAGTTCGACTTGATCTTGGCGACCATGTCACCGACGAGCCGCGAGTGGCCGTGCGCGGTGTCGACGACGATGAAGTCGACGCCCGCCTCGATCAGCGCCTGGGCGCGCTCGAAGGCGTCACCGGCGACACCGACGGCCGCGCCGACCAGCAGGCGGCCCTCGCCGTCCTTGGCCGCGTTGGGGTACTTCTCGGCCTTGACGAAGTCCTTGACCGTGATCAGGCCCTTGAGCACGCCGTGGTCGTCGACCAGCGGGAGCTTCTCGATCTTGTGCCGGCGCAGCAGCTCCATGGCCTCCGGACCGGAGATGCCGACCTTGCCGGTGACCAGCGGCATCGGCGTCATGACCTCGCGCACCTGACGGGAGCGGTCGGTCTCGAAGGCCATGTCACGGTTGGTGACGATGCCGAGCAGCTTCTTGTTGCCGTCGGTCACCGGGACACCGCTGATCCGGAACTTGGCGCACAGGGCGTCGGCCTCGGCGAGCGTGGCGTCCGGGTGGATGGTGATGGGATCGGTGACCATGCCGGACTCGGACCGCTTCACCAGGTCGACCTGGTTGGCCTGGTCCTCGATGGACAGGTTGCGGTGCAGCACACCGACACCGCCCTGGCGGGCCATCGCGATCGCCATGCGGGACTCGGTCACCTTGTCCATGGCGGCGGACAGCAGCGGGATGTTGACCCGCACGTTCTTCGAGACGTACGAGGCGGTGTCGATCTCGTCGGGTGCCATGTCCGACGGGCCCGGCAGCAGCAGCACGTCGTCGTAGGTCAGCCCGAGTGTCGCGAATTTTCCGGGCACTCCGTCGACGTTGGCAGTCATGACACCTTCCCCAAATGGCCTTGATCGGTGCGGATGTCCATGCTAACGGGAAGCGTGGGTGTCTCATTCCACGGTTCCGCACGACTCCCGGCTTCGTATGTTCGTACGGGAACGGATGATCGTCCGTTCATGTGCGTCTCGCGCCTACGCGAAGAGACGGTGCCCGGGCGGGTGTTACTGCTCCGCCAGGGCTCGCAGCCGGCTCAGCGCGCGGTGCTGGGCCACCCGGACCGCGCCGGGTGACATTCCCAACATCTGACCTGTCTCCTCCGCGGTGAGTCCCACGGCGATGCGCAGCAGGATCAGCTCACGCTGGTTCTCGGGGAGGCTGGCCAGCAGTTTCTTGGCCCACTCGGCGTCGCTGCTGAGCAGGGCGCGCTCTTCCGGACCGAGGGAGTCGTCGGGCCGCTCCGGCATCTCGTCGGACGGCACGGCGGTCGATCCGGGGTGCCGCATCGCGGCGCGCTGGAGGTCGGCGACCTTGTGGGAGGCGATGGCGAAGATGAACGCCTCGAAGGGCCGGCCGGTGTCCTTGTAGCGGGGCAGCGCGAGCAGCACCGCCACGCAGACCTCCTGTGCGAGGTCCTCGACGAAGTGCCGGGCGTCGCCCGGCAGCCGGGACAGACGGGTCCGGCAGTAGCGCAGCGCGAGCGGGTGGACATGGGCGAGCAGGTCGTGCGTGGCCTGCTCGTCTCCGTCGACCGCGCGATGGACGAGCGCACCGATGGCGCCTGGGGCCGTGCCCGCCTCGTCGTCGCGCATCGGTCCATGGTGCCCTGCCGACGTCTGGTCCGCGGCACCGTGTCCCTGGTTGTGCACCGAAGCGTTATGAGCAGGTGCGCCGGAAGTCATCCCTTGCGCCCTCCCCTTCCGCTCGACCGACTCGTCCCCGAGGAACTCCACACCTCAAGGATGCGGCATCCGCCGCGAAACGAGCAGTGGGTGCCTCCCGGCCGCGGCGAACACCACGTCCGGGCCGTGCGCGGGCCCACACGGCGAGGCTGCCGCGAGGGTCTCCCGGCCCAGGTCCGGAGGGGTCCCCGGCACCGGGTGCGCTTCCCGCGCCGCGCGGGAAGGAAGAATCCGTCACACCAGCAGGGGCGTTCGGTGCACCGGCGTTCGGAACATCCCACCCGGGTCGGCAGCTCGGCACCACCCACACATCCCACCGGGTCGGCCGATCGGCACCGCCCACTGTCCGCATGACGCGCAGGGCCGACGACGCCGCCGTCCGTGCGCAGCGGGAGAGCGGCGACGCGACCGTCGGTACGACACGGGAGACCACGGGCCCCGACGCACGCGCGACGCGAGAACCCCCGGACGGCGACGCACGCATGATGCGAGCACCCCAGGGCATCGCCACGCACACAGCGAGGGAAATGCCGGACGCCGCCATCCGCGCAGCGAGGGAGACCCTGGGCGCCGCCCGTCGCACCGCAACGGGAACCTCGGGCGCCGCCACCCGTACCGCGTGGGAAACCGGCGCCGACGTCCGCCGCATCGCACACAGACGTCCGCGTGCCGGCCGTACCCACGGCCGTCGCACCGCCTCGTGCCGCGCACGGACCACCCGCCCGCAGCGCCGCACCCGCGGACCGCCCGCGACACCACGCCGACGGAACGCACGCACGCGCCCCGGCGGGGCTGCCGCTGGGCCGCCGTTCGCCGGACCCGGGCTGGGCACCGTATCGCGCGCCCGTCCGGGTCCGAGGGACGGGGCCTAGCGCACCAGACCCCACCGGAACCCGAGCGCCACCGCGTGCGCCCGGTCCGAGGCGCCGAGCTTCTTGAAGAGACGCCGCGCGTGGGTCTTCACCGTGTCCTCGGAGAGGAACAGCTCGCGGCCGATCTCCGCGTTGGAGCGGCCGTGGCTCATGCCTTCGAGGACCTGGATCTCACGCGCGGTGAGCGTGGGCGCCGCGCCCATCTCGGCCGAGCGCAGCCGACGCGGGGCGAGCCGCCAGGTCGGGTCGGCGAGCGCCTGTGTGACCGTGGCGCGAAGCTCCGCGCGCGAGGCGTCCTTGTGCAGGTAGCCGCGGGCCCCGGCGGCGACCGCGAGGGCCACGCCGTCCAGGTCCTCGGCGACCGTGAGCATGATGATCCGTGCTCCGGGATCGGCGGAGAGCAGCCGCCGCACTGTCTCGACGCCGCCCAGACCGGGCATGCGTACGTCCATCAGGATCAGGTCCGAGCGGTCGGCACCCCAGCGGCGGAGGACTTCCTCGCCGTTGGCCGCCGTCGTCACGCGCTCGACACCGGGCACGGTCGCGACCGCGCGGCGGAGCGCCTCTCGGGCAAGCGGGGAGTCGTCGCAGACGAGGACGGAAGTCATGGCCGCCCTCCGCAGCTGATGCGCGTCACCTTGAGCCTCCAGGCTGGTACGAAATCGTCACCTGTGCGGTCGACCGTCTCGGACGCCTGCCCGAGCGCTTGTTCCTTCAACCGCCTCGCACTCTCAACGACGGTCACTCGAAAGAGTTACGGGGCCGTCTGCCATCTTCGGCACTCTACGTGAGGAGGTGCTCACGGTGGAGACATGCGCGACGTACCCCCGAACTTTCATCACAACCCATGCCCCATTTAGACCCTTTTCTTCCCCTTCGTCGGTGTCCGGAGCTAGATTCGCAATGAGTCATATTTTCATCTCCTTTGATCGTAGTTGTACGGTCGTGGACATCGGATCCGCCCGAGTAACGGCTACAAGGGGTCACGCAATGGCAGATTTCTCCCGCCTTCCCGGACCGAACGCGGACCTGTGGGACTGGCAGCTCCTGGCTGCCTGCCGCGGGGTGGACAGCTCGCTCTTCTTCCACCCGGAGGGCGAACGCGGCGCCGCGCGCAGTGCACGCGAGAACTCGGCCAAAGAGGTGTGCATGAGGTGCCCTGTGCGCGCCGAGTGCGCCGCCCACGCGCTGGCCGTGCGCGAGCCGTACGGCGTGTGGGGCGGCCTGACCGAGGACGAGCGCGAAGAGCTGATGGGGCGGGCCCGCAACCGGCTGGTCTCCGCGTCGGGTGCCGCCGGGCACGCAACCGCCTCGAACACCTGAAGGAACGTTTCTCCAGAAGGAACCGTCACCAGAACCGGCGGGCACGCGCGCGTGCCCTTCATCCGTCACCTGGCGGCCGTCGCCGCCAGCTTCTCCAGCGTCGCGGTGACCGCGGGCACCTGGGCGAGGTCCGGGAGGGTGAGCGCGACGATCTCCCGCCGCACGGCGGGCTCCAGGGCCACGGTCCGCACACCGCGGGGCCGCACCGACTCGAGTGCGAGCTGGGGCAGGACCGCGACACCCAGTCCCGCGCCGACCAGGCCGGCCACCGCCGGGTAGTCGTCGGTGGCGAAGTCGATGCGCGGGGTGAAGCCGGCCGTCTCGCACACCTCCACCAGCTGACCCCGGCAGCGCGGACAGCCCGCGATCCACGGTTCGTCCGCGAGTTCGCCGATCGCGACGGACTCCGCGCGCGCCAGCTTGTGCCGTTCCGGCACCAGCGCCACCAGGCGGTCCGACAGCAGCGGCCGCACCACCAGGTCGTCCCACTCCTCCGCGCCCTCGTACCGGAAGGCGAGGGCCACGTCGCAGTCGCCCTCGCGCAGCAGCTCGACGGAGCGCGGCGGTTCGGCCTCCTCCAGCGAGACCCGGGTGCCGGGATGCGCGTCGCGCAGGGCGGCGAGCGCGGTCGGCACGAGCGTGGAGCTGCCGCTGGGGAACGACACCAGACGGACTCGTCCGGCGCGCAGCCCGGCGATGGCCGCGACCTCCTCCTCGGCGGCGGTGAGCCCGGAGAGGATGCCCGCCGCGTGCCGCACCAGCGCCTCACCGGCCTGGGTCAGCCGCATCTCGCGGCCGGAGCGGATGAGCAGCGGCGTGCCGACGGACGCCTCCAGGGCCTTCATCTGCTGGCTGACGGCGGGCTGGGTGCATCCCAGCTCGCGGGCGGCGGCGGAGAAGGAGCCGGTGGAGGCCACGGCGCGCAGCACACGGAGGTGGCGGGCTTCGATCACCCTGCCAGGGTACCCGCAGGGATAAGCCACCCTTTGGTCAACGGGGCATTATTGCGTCGACGCTTTGATGCACATGGCTTACCGTGCAGCGCATGAAGCTTCTCTCTGTGAACCTGGGCCGCCCCAAGGCCGTGCCGTACACGGGCCAGCGCGACGGTCTGACCGGCATCGACAAGCGTCCGGTGGACGGGCCGGTGCGGGTGGCGGCGCCGGGGCCGAAGAGCGTCGGCGGGAGCGGCCTGGCCGGTGACGCGGTCTGCGAGACGCGGCACCACGGCGGGGACGACCAGGCGGTGTACGCGGTGGCCCGCGAGGACCTCGACGAGTGGGAGCGCGCGCTGGGGCGCACACTGTCCAACGGCTCCTTCGGCGAGAACCTCACCACCGAGGGCATCGACGTGTCCGGCGCCCTGATCGGCGAGCGCTGGGCGGTGGGTCCGGAGGTCGTCCTGGAGGTCACCTCGGGACGCATCCCGTGCCGTACGTTCCAGGGCCATCTGGAGGAGAAGGGCTGGATCAAGCGGTTCACGGAGCGGGGCGCGCCGGGGGCGTACTTCCGGGTGATCACTCCCGGCGAGGTGCGCGCGGGCGACGCCGTACGGATCGTCCACCGCCCGGACCACGAGGTGACGGTGGCCCTGCAGTTCCGTGCCGTGACCACGGAGCGCGACCTGCTCCCCCGGCTGCTGGCGGCCCATGAGGCGCTGCACCCGGAGGCGCTGGCGCGGGCGCGGGCACACGTGGAGAAGTACGAGGCGGCCGCCGAGGTGTGACGGTGCGTCGGACTCCGCCGGGATCGGTCGGCGGAGCCGCCGCACCCGGAACCGACCGCGACCGAACGCAGAGCGGACGGCGAACGCATGCGGGGCGAATGCACGGCGCATGCGGGGCGGATTCAGAGCGGACGCTTCCGCTCCGGGGTCACTAGTCTTGCGCCATGACAACGGCTCTGATTACGGGATCGACGGCTGGGATCGGTGCCGCGTTCGCGCGGCGGCTGGCGGCCGACGGGCATGACCTGGTGCTGGTGGCCAGGAACACCGGCCGGCTGCGGGAACAGGCCACCGAGCTGCACGACCGCCACGGCATCGAGGCGGAGGTGCTGACCGCCGACCTGGCGGAGGACAAGGGCATCGAAGCGGTCGCCCAACGGCTCGGTGACCGCAAGAACCCCGTCGACCTGCTGATCAACAACGCCGGTTTCGGGCACAAGGGCCGCTACCTCGAAGTCCCCATGTCCGACGAGCTGATGATGCTCAAGGTCCACTGCGAGGCCGTGCTCCGGCTCACCTCGGCGGCGGTGGAGGCGATGCGGGAGCGCGGGCGGGGCGGTGTCGTGAACGTCGCCTCGACGGCCGCGTTCCTGCCGCGCGGGACGTACGGCGCGTCGAAGGCGTGGGTCGTGCAGTTCACCCAGGGCGCGGCGCAGGACCTGGCAGGCCAGGGCGTGCGTCTGATGGCGCTGTGCCCCGGCTTCGTACGGACCGAGTTCCACCAGCGGGCCGGGATGGGCACGGACAACATTCCCGGGTGGATGTGGCTGGACGCGGACAAGGTCGTCGCGGCGGCGCTGGCGGACCTGGCCCGGGGCAGGACGCTCTCCGTCCCGGACCCCCGGTACAAGGTGCTGCTCGGGGCGTCCAAGCTGGTCCCGCGCGGAATGATGGGCGGGCTCTCCTCGCGGACGGGACGCAAGTACGGCCCCCGCTGACGACGGCGGGACGCGGACCTCCCCCCGGAGGAAGATGGGACGTGACAGCCCAGCCCAGCCCGGACCGACGGGGGCCGGAGGTGACGTCATGACCTTTGTACAGCTCATCGACTGCAGGACGAACCGGTTCGAGGAGATGGACCGGCTCCTGGACCAGTGGGTGGAGCAGACCAGGGGGAGGCGGACGGCGACGCACGCGGTCGTCGGAAAGGACCGCACCGACACGTCGCACCTGGTGGAGATCGTGGAGTTCCCGTCGTACGAGGAGGCGGTACGGAACGCGCGGCTGCCGGAGACGGACCGGATCTTCCGCGAGATGAGCGCCCTGTGCCAGGGCACGCCGACCGTCACCGACCTGGACGTGGTGCGCGACGCGCGGCTGAACGGGGACACGGCACGGCGGTTCTTCGAGGTCGCGACCGCCTCGGACGACCTGTCCCCGCTGACGGGCCTGGTCGAGGAGGACTACCACGACCACGATCCGTCCAACGAGCAGGACGTCCACGGCCTGGACCGGCTCCGCCGCGAGCTGGACACGTGGCGCGCCGGCTTCGACTTCACGTTCCGCGTCGAGGACCGGATCGCCCAGGCGGACCGCGTGTGCACCCGATGGAGCTGGGACGGCATCCACAAGGGCGACTTCCTCGGCCTGCCGGCCACGGGCAACAGGGTCACCATGACCGGCGCGACGATCCTCCGCTTCAGCACGGAGGGCAAGATCGCCGAGGGCTGGTGGCAGTACGACCGCCTGGGCCTGATGGCGCAGTTGGGGGCGGTGGAACCGGCGGGACGGTGACCGGGAGGTGCGCGCGCCCGCCCGGTGTCCCGTTCTTACGGCCGGTCCCCACGGCCCCGTGGGGGCGAACACCGATCTCCCTGCCCGTGGGTGTGAGGGGGTTCTCGTCCGAGGCCCGCACGGGCCGTCACGGGAGGGGGTTACAACCATCCCCGATCGTCGCGCGTCACAGACGCAGAAGTGGAGGTGAGGTCCCCGACCAGGGCGGGCGCTCCCTCCTGAGGATCGCACCGAAGGACGTGGGCGCCATGGCCGTCCGTACCCCGTACCGCTCGCCTCGCGGGCTCACCGCTGTCGTCGCGCTGGTCGCACTCGGGGCCGTCGGCTGCTCGGACGTGTCCGAGGCTGTCGACGGCGCCAAGGACGGGGCGAAGAAGGCCGCGCGTCAGCGGTCGGTGTTCTCGCTGGACGTCGGGGACTGCTACAACCCGAACGGCAAGGCGGAGGGCGAGGCGTACCTCGTGGAGATCGTGCCCTGCGCCGAGGCGCACCAGGGCCAGGTCATCGGTGAGTTCGAGATGGAGCAGGGCCGGAAGTACCCCGGCGAGGACGCCGTCACGACGATCGCGGACACCCGCTGTCCCGTCGAGGCGCAGAAGTACGCCCCGGACACCTGGGCACTGCCCCAGGGTGTCGGCCTGTCCTACTACACCCCGACCGCCGAGAGCTGGGCGACGGACGACCGCCTCGTCAGCTGCACGTACAGCCTGGACAAGGGCACGTTCAAGGGGTCGCTGGACACCGCGAAGACCTTCGAGCCGGAGCAGCTCACGTACCTCAAGGGCTCCAACGCGGTGTACGAGGCCCTGTGGGCCAACCAGCCGGAGACGGACGACATCGAGGGTGACCTGGACGCCTACCAGGCTCAGGCCAAGGCCCTCGCCGCCGCCCTCGACACCCATGTCAAGGGGCTGAAGGGCGTCCGGGGCGCCGAGGTCGGCACGCTGCGCGGGACGCTGGCCAAGGCGGCCGGCGAGTGGCGGAAGGCCGCGAACGCCGGCGACCTCGACACGTTCTACGTCGCCTACGACGCCGGGTTCACCCTCATCGACCCGAACAAGTCGGTCGCCGCCCGCAAGGAACTGGGCCTGGCCACCACCGTCCCGGCCGACGAGGCCGAGGTCTGGGCCCCCTGACCTCGGGTGACCGGTCGCCCGGCCCTGGCCTAGTCGCCCCCGCCGCCCCCTCCTCCCCCGTCGCTCCCTCCGCCGTCGCCGCCCCCGTCCCCGGCGTCGCCGCCGTCGCTGCCCCAGCCGTCGCCACCGCCGGGTTCGTTGTCGTCGCGGCCGCGGCCGAGGTTGGTGAACCAGGGCTGGTCCCAGGCCGTGTCGTCCACCGGGTGGCGGGGGTTCGTGGTGCGGAACCTCGCCAGGCCCGTCGCGTCGCCGAGGCCGAAGGACACCGCGACCAGGTGGGCCAGCACGGCGTCCAGCGGGTCGGGGCTCTCGTGGCGGACGTCAACCAGCGGTAGCAGCAAGGTGCCGGGGGCGGGGGCCGCCCCGCGGGGCGGGCGGGTCAGCAGGGCGACCCGCGTCTCACCGCGCAGCAGCCAGGAGCTCGCCGCGTCCTCACGTCGCAGGGTCCACTGCCGGTCGGGCAGACGGATCTCCACCGTGCTCCTGGACTTGCGGAACTTCTTGCGCAGCGACAGCTGTGCGACGGCGTCCCCCACGGTCAGGACCAGCCCCGTGCCCCCGGCGCCGTCGTTGCCGAGGAAGCCGTACGGTGCCCGCAGCCGTACGGCGGGTGCGTACGGGCCCCAGACGTCCGCGCGGACCTGGCGGCGGTCCACGGCGACCGTGACCGGGCCGGCCGGGCCGGGCGCGTGGCGGCGGGCGATCCACAGCGGCACGCCCTCCTCCCGCGCCCGCGCGGCGAGGGCGGCGACCTGCCCGGGGCCGCCGCACCGGCGCACCGCCAGCTCGCCCAGCGCGCGGGCGAACGCGGCGGCCTGACGGGTCCTCACGGGCCCGCAGGTGCCGGTGGCCCGGGTGACGGGCACGGCGCCGGCGCCCTGGGGCAGCGATTCCAGGGGCCGTTCGGCGCCCCCGCCGCCGAGCCAGGCACCCCGCAGGAACGCATCCGCCATGGCGGCGAGGTTCAGCTCCTCCAACGGGGTCGTCCGGCCCCCCCGGCGCAGCCCGGCCTCGCTGAGACGCACGGTCCGCGCGAGCGGATTGCGTGAGCGTTCTCCGTAGAGCGCCTGGTCCATCGCCGTCCCCCTGAGTCGTTCCGGCCGCCGTGTGCACAGACTCCGGGCGGGGCATGATCGGTTCCAGGACGGGCGGGAGCGTCCGCCGGGCCCGCGGTGGGTACGGCGAAGGCCCGGCTCCGCGTCCGGGTGGACGGGGAGCCGGGCCCTCACTCGGTGTCCGGCGACCTCAGGTCGTCGGTGCGGCCTCGGGGTCGTCACGGCCTCGCGGCCGTCAGTGCGACGTCCGGGTCGTCAGTGGGCGTGGCCGTGGCCGTGACCACCGGCGGCCGGCTCTTCCTCTTCCTTCTTCTCGACGACCAGGGTCTCGGTCGTCAGGAGGAGGGAGGCGATGGAGGCGGCGTTCTCCAGGGCGGAGCGGGTCACCTTGACCGGGTCGATGACGCCGGCCTTGACCAGGTCGCCGTACTCGCCGGTGGCGGCGTTGTATCCGCTGCCCTTCTCCAGCTCGGCGACCTTGGAGACGATGACGTAGCCCTCGAGGCCGGCGTTCTCGGCGATCCAGCGCAGCGGCTCGACGGCGGCCTTGCGGACCACGGAGACACCGGTGGCCTCGTCGCCGGTCTTGCCGAGGTTGCCCTCGAGGACCTTGACGGCGTGGACCAGCGCGGAGCCACCACCGGAGACGATGCCCTCCTCGACCGCGGCGCGGGTCGCGGAGATGGCGTCCTCCAGACGGTGCTTCTTCTCCTTCAGCTCCACCTCGGTGGCGGCGCCGACCTTGATCACGCACACGCCGCCGGCGAGCTTCGCGAGGCGCTCCTGGAGCTTCTCGCGGTCCCAGTCGGAGTCCGTGGCCTCGATCTCGGCCTTGATCTGGCCGACGCGGCCGTGCACGTCCTCCTTCTTGCCGGCACCGTCGACGATGGTGGTGTCGTCCTTGGTGACGGTGACGCGGCGGGCGGAGCCGAGCACGTCCAGGCCGACCTGGTCGAGCTTGAGGCCGACCTCCTCGGAGACGACCGTGGCGCCGGTGAGGACGGCCATGTCCTGCAGCATCGCCTTGCGGCGGTCACCGAAGCCGGGCGCCTTGACGGCGACGGCGTTGAAGGTGCCGCGGATCTTGTTGACGACGAGGGTGGACAGGGCCTCGCCCTCGACGTCCTCGGCGATGATCAGCAGCGGCTTGGAGGCGTTGGCCTGGATGACCTTCTCCAGCAGCGGCAGCAGGTCCGCGATGGCGGAGATCTTGCCCTGCGTGATCAGGATCTGCGGCTCGTCGAGGACGGCCTCCATGCGCTCCTGGTCCGTCACGAAGTACGGCGACAGGTAACCCTTGTCGAAGGCCATGCCCTCGGTGAAGTCCAGCTCCAGCCCGAAGGTGTTGGACTCCTCGACGGTGATGACACCGTCCTTGCCGACCTTGTCCATCGCCTCGGCGATGAGCTCGCCGACCTGCTGGTCCTGGGCGGACAGCGCGGCGACCGCGGCGATGTCGGACTTCTCGTCGATCGGGCGCGCGGTCGCGAGGAGGTCCTCGGACACGGCGGCGACGGCGGCGTCGATGCCCTTCTTCAGGGCGGCCGGGGAAGCACCGGCGGCGACGTTCTTCAGGCCCTCGCGGACCAGCGCCTGGGCCAGCACGGTGGCGGTGGTGGTGCCGTCACCCGCGATGTCGTTGGTCTTGGTCGCCACCTCCTTCACCAGCTGCGCGCCGAGGTTCTCGTACGGGTCCTCGATCTCCACCTCGCGGGCGATCGTGACACCGTCGTTGGTGATGGTGGGGGCGCCGAACTTCTTGTCGATGACGACGTTGCGGCCCTTGGGGCCGATCGTCACCTTCACCGTGTCGGCAAGCTTGTTGACGCCGCGCTCGAGGGCGCGACGGGCGTCCTCGTCGAACTTCAGGATCTTCGCCATGGCAGCGGGAGCCCTCTCGGAAATCTAGATGAAATCACTGCGCCCCTGGGCCGCCCGGCTCCTTGTCGGATGCTGGGGCCAGGGGCGCAGTGTTCGAGCAGAAGTACTTGCTACGAGATCGAGGTCTCCGGGGCAGGCCCCGGGGTCCTCCTACTTCTCGACGATCGCGAGGACGTCGCGGGCCGAGAGGACGAGGTACTCCTCGCCGTTGTACTTGACCTCGGTGCCGCCGTACTTGCTGTACAGAACGACGTCGCCGACCTTCACGTCGAGCTCGACGCGCTTGCCGTCCTCGATGCGGCCCGGACCGATGGCCAGGACGACGCCCTCCTGGGGCTTCTCCTTGGCAGTGTCCGGAATGACCAGGCCCGAAGCCGTGGTCTGCTCGGCGTCGAGCGGCTGGACCACGATGCGGTCCTCGAGCGGCTTGATGGCAACCTTGGAGCTGGCGGTCGTCACGATCCGACCTCCCCCTTCGGAGATCTCACGGGGTTAACTGTCTGAGGTGGCGACCAGGTCGATCCGTCGTCGCGGGTGCCGGACCTGCCCGTCGCGTGTTGGCACTCTCCAGGGGGGAGTGCCAGACCTGAGACTATGACCGCGATTAGCACTCGGTCAAGCGGAGTGCCAATTGCCGTGCGGCGCGTCGGGGGGTGGGGGGCGTTTTCCGGCGCGGGGTGGTGTGGTGCCGGTGTCGGTGTGGCCGCCCTCGGGGGCTGCGCCCCCGGACCCCCCTGCCGGCCCTTCGGGCCTCGTCCTCAAGCGCCGGACGGGCTGGATGTGGCGCCGGACGGGCTGGGAGTGGCCCCGGCCGGGCCGGAAGTGGCCGGGCCTGGATGCCGGCCCACGTGGTCCTCGAGTCTGCCCACCTTCAAGTCCCGCTCGTCCAGTTCCGCCAGGAGCCGTGTCGTGCGGTCCGCGAGCGACAGGGGCGGGGCCTCGCCCGACGGTACGGAGACGATGTCGCCGGGGAGCAGCCGGTGCGGGCCGTGGGCGTACGTGAGGTGGCCGTCCGGTTCTAGGGTCACGCGCCACAGCACCACCGCCGCGATGCCGCAGTCGGCGGCGGCGCGCAGCGTGGTGGTGTCGTACGTGCCGTACGGCGGGCGGAAGAGGCGGGGGCGGATGCCGAAGCGGGACGCCAGCTTGCGCTGCTGGCCGCAGATCTGGGCGCGCTGCCCGGCGTAGGGCAGGCCGGGCAGGGCGGGGTGGTCCAGGGTGTGGTTCTGCAGGTTCGCGCCGACCGCGCGCAGGCGGGCGAAGTGGCCGTATCCGGGGCCCATCACGCTGTCGGTGAGGAACATGCTGACGGGCAGCCGGCGCTCGCGCACCAGGTCGATGAAGCGGGGGTCGCGTTCGGCACCGTCGTCGTAGGTGAGGAAGACGGTGCCGTCGTCGGTCGTGACGTGGTCGACGACCGGCGGGAGCGGGGCGGTGGCGGCGGCCGTCGGTGCGGCCCGGGAGGACACGTGCCCGGCGCCGGGCGCCGCGCACCCGGCGGCGGCCGCGGCGAGCAGGACGAGCGCCGCGGGGAGGGGCCACGGAGCCCCGCGCCACCTCACAGGTAGTCCTCCAGCCTGCCCACGGCGTACCCCTCGGCCGTGACCTTGTCGAGGAAGCGGCGGATCATGTCCGGCATGGTGCCCTTCCAGTCGTCACGGCCCCGGAAGTGGGAGAGCACGATGTCACCGGGGTGGATCTTGCGGTCCCACTCGCGGTACTCCCAGTGGTCGGCGAAGACCTCCTCGTTCCACAGCGGGACGTGGGTGATCCCGCAGCTCTTGGCGGCGCGCAGGGTGTTCTTGTCGTAGTTGCCGTAGGGCGGGCGGAAGAGGACCGGGCGGGTGCCGTAGTGCTCCTCGACGACGTCCTGCATGCCGCAGATCTCCCGCTTCTGCCGGGCACGGGAGAGCGCCGGCAGATAGGGGTGGTGGAGCGTGTGGTTGTGCAGGCTCACGCCCCGCTTCTGCATGTCCTTGAAGTAGCCGTAGTCGTCGTTGACGACGTAGTCGCTGAGGAAGGCGCTGTACGGCACCTTCAGCTCGCTCATCATCCGCAGGAACTCGGGGTCCTTCTCGGCGCCGTCGTCGATGGTGAGGAACACGACCTTCTCCTCGACGGGGACGGTGGTGAACACCGGCGGGAGATCCAGCCGTTCATGGCCGTCGACCTCGAACCCCTCGCGGGTGGTGATCCTCGGCTTCTCGGCCGGCGGCGGTGGCGCGGCCAGCGGGACCTTCTTCAGGCCCCAGCGCTTGGCGGCGGCGGCCCGCGCGGCCTGTGCGGCGCGCAGCTTGCCCGCGTAGGAGTCGAGTGCGCGGGCCGGGGGTGCCTGGAGGGGCTGCTGGCCGCCGGCCGGTTCGGCCGGCTCGCGGTCCTGGCCGCAGCCCGAGGCGAGGACGGCGAGAGCGAGGACCGCGAGGCCGGTCCGTACCCCCACCCGCGTCCACTTCTTATCGTTTTGTCCTACTACTCGCATGGGCCCGGATCCTCGCAGCCGACCGGGCCGCTCCCGGCCCGACACCGCGGCCGGGGGCACACGGTCCACCGACTGGCCCACAATGACCCGGTGAACGACCTCGCCCCGCTCCTCACCCCCGAAGGCCGCGCCCTCCTCGACGAGGTGCGCGACACCGATCCCGCCCGCGAACTCGCCGTCGCGACCCGGCTGCGCCGCGACCACCCCGCCGAGCTGGTCTCGGCCGCGCTCGGCCAGGCGCGGCTGCGGCAGCGGGCGGTGGCGAAGTTCGGGGCGGAGGACGCGTCGCGGATGTTCTTCACCCCGAACGGGGTCGAGCAGTCGACCCGCCGCAGTGTCGCCGAGTACCGGGCGGAGTGCCTGCGGGCGGCCGGGGTGCGGTCGGTCGCGGACCTGTGCTGCGGGATCGGCGGGGACGCGATCGCCGTCGCCCGCGCCGGCATCCGGGTGCTGGCCGTCGACCGGGACCCGCTGACCTGCCAGGCCGCCCGCGCCAACGCCGGCGCGCTCGGGCTCGCCGGCCTGATCGAGGTGCGCGAGGCGGACGTGACGGAGGTGGACACGGCCGGGTACGACGCCGTGTTCGTCGACCCGGCCCGGCGCTCCTCCAGGCGCGGCCGGATCTTCGACCCGGAGGCCTACTCCCCGCCCCTGTCCTGGGCGGTGTCCGCCGCGCTGAAGGCCCCGCTCGGCCTGCTGAAGATCGCTCCCGGCATCCCGCACGAGGCGATCCCCGCCGAGGCGACGGCCGAGTGGGTCTCCGACGGCGGGGACGTGAAGGAAGCCATGCTGTGGTTCGGCTCCGGGGTGACGCCGGGGGCGCGGCGGGCGACCCTGCTGCCCGCCGCGGCCGGGATCCACTCCACCCCCGCCACCCTGCTGCCGGACCCCGCGGTCCGGCCGGTCGGGCGGTACCTGTACGAGCCCGACGGCGCCGTCATCCGCGCCCATCTGGTCGCCCAGGTGGCCGAGGAGGTCAGGGGCGGGCTGATCGACCCGACCATCGCCTACGTCACCGCCGACGACCTGCACCGCACCCCGTACGCCACCGCCTACGAGATCACCGATCAGCTGCCCTTCAACGTCAAGAAGCTGAAGGCGCTGCTGCGGGAGCGCGAGGTGGGTGTCCTCACCGTCAAGAAGCGCGGCTCGGCCGTAGAGCCGGAGGAACTGCGCCGCAAGGCCCTGCCGAAGCCGCACGGCACCGCGTCGGTCACGGTCTTCCTGACCCGCGTCGCCGGCGCACCCACGATGCTCCTGGGCCACCCGGCACCGTGACCGGCCGCCGTCGGCCGGCGCGCGCAAGCCGGCCGGCGGCGCGGGCGTCGCGCGCCTGATCGGCCGCCGTCAGCCACCCGACGGGCTCCGGCCGCCGGGCACGCCGGCCAGAACCACCCAGGTCCCCTCCCGGCGGCGTTCCGGCACCCCCGGCGACGGCCCGCCGCCCCGCGCACGCCGACCTGTCACCGCCCCCGCGCACGCCTGACGCTCACCCGCCTAGGTCCCTCGCGCGACGTAGCAGCAGCTCCCGTTCCCGTGCGTTGCCCGCCAGCCGGGCCGCTCGCGTGAACTCGGCCCGGGCCTCGTCCGTGCGGCCGAGGCGGGCCAGGAGGTCGCCGCGGACGCTCGGCAGCAGGTGGTAGTCGCGCAGCGCCGGCACCTCGGTCAGCGCGTCCACCAGCGGCAGCGCCGCCTCCGGTCCCTCCGCCATGGAGACGGCGACCGCGCGGTTGAGCTCGACCACCGGCGAGGCCGTGCGGGCGGCGAGCAGGCCGTAGAGGGCGGCGATGCGCGGCCAGTCGGTCTCCTCGTAGCGGTAGGCGTGCGCGTGGCAGGCGGCGATGGCCGCCTGGAGGGCGTACGGGCCCGGAGGCCCGGAGGCGACGGCGTCGGCGCGGGCCAGCGCGGCCACCCCTCGGCCGATGAGCAGGCGGTTCCAGCGGGCGCGGTTCTGGTCCTTGAGCAGCACCGGCGCACCGTCGGGGCCGGTGCGGGCGGCGGTCCGGGACGCCTGGAGCTCCAGCAGCGCGGTCAGCCCGTGCACCTCGGGTTCCTTCGGCATCAGCCCGGACAGCACACGGGCCAGCCGCAGCGCGTCCTCGCACAGGGCGGGTCGCAGCCAGTCGTCGCCGGCCGTGGCGGCGTACCCCTCGTTGAAGATCAGGTAGATGACGTCGAGGACCGAGCCGAGCCGGGCCTCGCGGTCGGGCCCGTACGGCACCTCGAAGGCGACGTTCCGCCGGGCCAGGGTGCGCTTGGCGCGCACGATGCGCTGCGCCACCGTCGGCTCGGGCACGAGGAAGGCGCGGGCGATCTCGGCGGTGGTCAGACCGCCGAGCAGCCGCAGGGTGAGGGCGGTGCGGGCCTCGGCGGAGAGCGCCGGGTGGCAGACGGTGAAGACGAGCCGCAGCAGGTCGTCGTCGATGTCGTCCGGGTCGGCGGGCACCTCGGGCGGGGCGGTCACCGTGGCCGCGTCCCGGCCGATCTCGGCCAATTTGCGGGCGTAGGTCTCGCGGCGGCGGACCAGGTCGACGGCGCGGTTGCGGGCGGTGGTCATGAGCCAGGCGCCCGGGTTGTCGGGGACCCCGTCCCGCGGCCACTGCTCCAGGGCCGCGACGAGGGCGTCCTGGGCGAGTTCCTCGGCGATGCCGACGTCCCGGACGATCCGGGTGACCCCGGCGATCACCCGGGGGAACTCCATGCGGAACACGGTCTCGACGTCCCGGCCGCGTCTCCGGCCGGCCCGGTCCGCTCCGGTCCGCCCGTCCCGTCCGGTCCGGCGGTGGGCTGTGGTGTCACAGCCCACCATCAGACACCCGTACGGCGGTGAGGCCAAGCGGGCCCGGCGGGCCGGGACGTCAGCCCTCCTCGATCTCCCGGACCTCGCAGGTCACCGTCCAGTGCGGCTCGTGCACCTTCAGGAACCGCTTGGTCCACTCGATCGCCTCGGCCCGGTCCTTGGCCTGGAGGAGGGCGTACCCGCCGATGACCTCCTTGGTCTCGGTGAACGGCCCGTCGGTCACGGACAGCCGGCCGCCCTCGTAGTGCACCCGGGTGCCCTGGGCGGTCGGGGTCAGCCCGGCGGTGTCGAGCAGGACTCCGTTCTTGGTCATCTCCTCGATCAGCTCGCCCATGCGCTGCATCAGCTCGGGGCTGGGCCGCCCTCGGGGGAGTTGTTCTCGTCGATCCGGATGAGGGAGAGATAGCGGGGCATGGTGGCTCCTCGTGGTGGGCGGGCCGGGTCCTTCCCGGCCTCTCACCCCTGCGTCGAACGGCGGGGACGGCAATCGACACCAGCACAAAGATTTTTTCTCCGGTGCGCGGCCCGCGCACGTCGCCTCACCTCGGCGAGACCCCGAGCATGCGCGTCGCCTCACTTCAGCGACGCCCAGAGTTGTTCTGCCTCCGGCTCGTCGGCCACGACCCGGTTGGGATCGGACGGGGCGGGCAGCACCGGCATGGTCACCGTGGTGACGCGGTCGGCGGTCAGGCCCCGCAGGCTGCGGGCGAAGCGGGTCAGTTCGCCGAGGGAGTCCAGGCCGGTGTCGGTGGTGAGGCCGGCGGTGGCGGCGTCGGCGACCTCGTAGAGCACGGTGGGGCCGGTCAGCAGGTCCAGCTCGGTGATCTGCCGGACCAGTGCCTTCACCAGGCCCTGCTGGAGCGCGATGCGGCCCAGGTCGCTGCCGTCGCCGACGTCGTAACGGGTTCGGGCCAGTGCGAGGGCCTGGGTGCCGTCCAGGTGGTGGGTGCCGGCGTCCAGCGTGAGGTGGCTGCGGTCGTCGTCGATGTCCTGCCGGGTCGTGACGGTCACCCCGCCGAGCGCGTCGACCAGGCGTGCGAACCCGGCGAAGTCGATCTCCAGGTAGTGGTCCATGCGGACACCGGTGAGTGTCTCAACGGTCTTCACCGCGCACACCGGCCCGCCCACCTCGTACGCGGTGTGGAACATGACGCCCGAGGCCGGGCGCGTCGACTCCCCGTCGTCCAGGGGGCAGGACGGCCGGTCGACGAGGGTGTCGCGCGGGATGCTGACCACCGTCGCGGCGGTGCGCCCGGCGTCGAGGTGGACGACCATCGCGGTGTCGGACCGGGCGCTGCCGCCCTCCCCGCCGCCCAGCCGCCGGTTCTCCGCGCCGCTGCGCGAGTCCGAGCCGAGCACCAGGAGGTTCAGGGACCCGGTCGGCAGGGGCGAGGCGTCGGCGGCCGCGTACGGCGACGGGGACGGCGTGGTCACGCCCTTGGCGGGGCGGTCGTCCCCCAGGGCGTGGTCGATGTCGACCCCGCGGATGTTGCCGTCGAGACGCAGATACGCCCAGGCCGCCGCGCCCGCGCCCAGCACCAGCAGTCCGGCGAGCACGCCCCCGAGGATCTTCGGCGCCCGTCTCCGCCGCCGGGCGGGCGGTATGTCCGCGCCCCCGGCGTCCCCTCCGCCGCTGTCCCCGCTCGTCCCCTGATGTCCCGTCACAATCAGGAACGTACGTCCGAATTATGACGGGCGGCGCTTCCCGGCCGTTTTTCTCGGGAAATTCTCAGACACGGAACGATCCCGGCCACACGGCCGGATCGGACGCCCTGCCGGATCGGACGCCTTGCCGGACCGGACCGCCGACCGGGTCAGACCCTCCCGGGCGGGGCCGTGCTGCTGCGCACCACCAGGCTGGTCGCCAGCTCCACCCGGGTCGCCGTGGAGCTGTCCTCGCCCTTGCCGAGGTCGAGGACCAGCCTGGCCGCCGCCTCCGCCATCTCCGTCAGCGGCTGCCGCACGGTCGTCAGGGGTGGCCCCACCCAGCGGGCCACCGGCAGGTCGTCGAACCCGACCACGCTCAGGTCCTCCGGGATCCGCAACCCCAGCTCACGCGCCGCCTCGTACAGCCCGAGCGCCTGGAGGTCGTTGCCGGCGAAGACCGCGGTGGGCCGGTCCTCGCGGCGCAGCAGGGCGAGACCCAGCTGGTAGCCGGCGTCGTGGTGGAAGTCGCCGGTCACGATCAGCTCCGGGTCGACCGGCAGCCCGGCGGTGTCCAGGGCGGCCCGGTACCCGTCGACGCGGGCCCGGCTGCACATCATCCGCGAGGGCCCGCTGATCGCCCCGATGCGGGTGTGGCCCAGCTCGACCAGATGCCGGGTGGCCGCGAGGCCGCCCTGCCAGTTGGTCGCGCCGATGGAGGGCACGTCGGTGCCCGGGTCACCGGCCGGGTCCATGACCACGAAGGGGATGGAACGGCTGGTCAGCAGCGCCCTGCCGGACTCGTCGAGGCCGGACAGCACGAGGATCACGCCGTGCGGGCGGCGGGCGGCCACCTGGTCGGCCCAGGTGCGGCCCGGCGTGAGCCGTCCGGCGCTCTCGGAGAGCACGACGCTCAGCCCGGCGTCCCGTGCGACGTTCTCCACGCCCCGGATGACCTCCATCGCCCAGGCGCTCTCCAGCTCGTGGAAGACCAGGTCGATCAGGGGCGACCGGGTGGCCTCGGCGCGACGGCGCCGGTAGCCGTGGGTGCGCAGCAGCTCCTCGACCCGGGAGCGGGTACCCGGGGCGACGTCGGCGCGGCCGTTGAGCACCTTCGAAACAGTCGGCGCGGAGACACCCGCCTCGCGGGCGATCTCGGCGAGCGTCGCGGTCTGCGAGCTGCGCCCGTTGGTCCGGGTCTCAGCGGGCTGCGGAGAAGTCATGGCGGCGATCGTATCTCCGCGGGGCCCGACGGCGAAGACCTGCGACCGTCCGGAACATTCGAAACGTATGACGAAACATTCGCCTTCGGTCCCTCACGCCTCGCATCCCCGCCCGCCGCGCCGCCCGCCGCGTCGCCCACCGCCCCGCCGGCCGCTCCGCTCAGACGCTCCCGAGCGACTCGAACCGCCACCGGTGGACCGCCCGCGTGACCAGCGTGCTCTCCGGCTCAGGGAGCTCGGGGAGTTCCGCGTCGTACGGGGCCTTCCACCAGGTGATGACGAGGACGCGGTCCTGCGGGGCGCGGAAGGTCTCGCGGCGCACCGGTCGCCGCGGCAGTTCCCGGGCCCGCTCCTCGGCCCAGGCGAGCAGGTCCGCGCCCCGGCCGGGCACCGCGCGGGCCTCCCACATCAGCGCGACCGTCATGAGTACAGGTTCTTTCCCGAGGTCTCGTGGACGTGGTCGTGGGAGGGGGCGGTGCCCGGTACGTGCGGGTCGGTCACCGGGAGCGAGGAGTCCGCGGAGAGGTCCCAGTCGGAGGGCCGGCGGTCGCGCGCGACCATCTCCGCGCCGAGGGCGGCCACCATCGCGCCGTTGTCCGTACACAGCTTGGGGCGCGGCACCCGCAGCCGGATGCCGGCCGCCTCGCAGCGCTCCTGGGCCAGCGCCCGCAGCCGGGAGTTGGCGGCCACGCCACCGCCGATCATCAGGTGGTCGACGCCCTCGTCCTTGCAGGCCCGCACGGCCTTGCGGGTGAGCACGTCCACGACCGCCTCCTGGAAGGAGGCCGACACGTCACGCACCGGCACCTCCTCACCCGCCGCCCGCTTCGCCTCGATCCAGCGGGCCACGGCCGTCTTCAGCCCGGAGAAGGAGAAGTCGTACGCCGGGTCGCGCGGGCCGGTGAGGCCGCGCGGGAACGCGATCGCGGCCGGGTCGCCCTCGCGGGCGTACCGGTCGATGACGGGGCCGCCGGGGAAGCCGAGGTTCAGCACGCGGGCGATCTTGTCGAACGCCTCGCCCGCCGCGTCGTCGATGGTCGCGCCGAGCGGCCGCACGTCGGAGGTGATGTCCTCGGACAGCAGCAGCGAGGAATGGCCGCCGGACACCAGCAGCGCCATCGTCGGCTCGGGCAGCGGCCCGTGCTCCAGCTGGTCGACGCAGATGTGCGAGGCGAGGTGGTTGACCCCGTAGAGCGGCTTGCCGAGGGCGTAGGCGTACGCCTTGGCGGCGGAGACGCCGACCAGCAGCGCGCCGGCCAGGCCCGGTCCCGCGGTGACGGCGATGCCGTCGAGGTCGCGGGCGCTCACCCCCGCCTCCTTCAGCGCGCGGTCGATGGTGGGGACCATCGCCTCCAGGTGGGCGCGGCTCGCCACCTCCGGGACGACGCCGCCGAAGCGGGCGTGCTCGTCGACGCTGGAGGCGACGGCGTCCGCCAGCAGGGTGGTCCCGCGGACGACGCCGACGCCGGTCTCGTCGCAGGAGGTCTCGATCCCCAGTACCAGGGGTTCGTCAGCCATGGATCTCGGTTCCTTGTACGCCGTTCACGGAATGGTCCGGGGTCACGGAGGAGGACGGGTCGGTCAAGCGCATGACCAGCGCGTCCACGTTGCCCGGCTGGTAGTAGCCGCGCCGGACTCCGATGACCTCGAAGCCGAAGCGTTCGTAGAGCTTCTGGGCGCGGACGTTGTCGACGCGGCACTCGAGCATCACCTCGGTGCACTCGAACTCCGTCGCCGCGCGGAGCAGCTCGGTCAGCAGCCGCGAGCCGAGCCCGGTGCCCCAGTGGTCGCGGGTGACCGCGATGGTCTGGACGTCGGCGGCCGGGGCGTCGCCGGCGTCGCCCTCAGCGCCGGAGGTGGTGAGGCCGGCGTAGCCGACGATCCGGTCGCCCTCCTCGGCGACGACGTAGCGCCGGGTCGCCCCGGGGCCGCGGGCGTGGGCCAGTTCGGACCAGAACATCCCGCGCGACCAGGCGTCCTCGGGGAAGAGGTCCCGTTCCAGCTCCAGCACGGAGTCGATGTCCCACCAGCGCATCTCGCGCAGTACGAGCGTCTCGGTTCCCGTCACTTGGGGGTGACCACCTTGTAGTTCTTGGGGACCTGGGCATCGGGCCGCCGCAGGTACAGCGGCCGGGGCGCGGGCAGTTCCTCGCCCGCCGCCAGCCGCTCGGCGGCCAGCCGGGCCAGGGCGGCGGCGCTGACGTGCTCCGGCTCGTGCGCCTTGGGGAAGGTGTCCGGGTACAGCAGCGCTCCGGCACCCACCGCGGGCAGCCCCGCGACCTGGTCGGCGATGTCGGCGGGCCGGTCCACGGCCGGGTCGGTGAGGCGGGTGCGGGAGTCGGCGTACCGCGCCCAGTAGACCTCCTTGCGCCGGGCGTCGGTCGCCACGACGAAGGGGCCCTCCAGGTCGGCCGCGTAGGCCAGGCCGTCCAGCGTGCACACACCGTGCACGGGCACGCCGAGGGCGAGCCCGAAGGTGTCGGCGGTCATCAGGCCGACCCGCAGGCCGGTGTAGGGGCCGGGGCCGGTGCCGGCCACGATCCCGGTGACGGCGTCGAGCCGCAGACCGGCCTCGGTGAGCACCCGGTCGACGGCCGGGAGCAGCAGTTCACCGTGGCGGCGGGCGTCCACCTGGCTCGACGAGGCGATGACGTCGTCGCCGTCGTGCAGTGCGACGGTGACGGCGGGGGTGGCGGTATCCAGAGCGAGCAAGAGCACGCAAACAGCCTACGGCTCCCGCGCCCCGGCCACGGCCGCACCGGCCGGACGGTCACGGACTGCTACGGTCGCGTCACGTCCGTACAGGACAGGACAGAACGGGACACATCGGGACAGGGGTGACGGCGATGGCGGGGACCAGCTCGATGATCGTGGCGGGGCTGACCGCGGCGGCCCTCGCGACGGTCGGTTATCTCGGCCACCGCGCGGCGGACACCGTCCCGCCGGACCTGCGTCACCGGTCGGCCGGCTCCCCGGCCCCCGCGCCCACGGCACCCCGGGGCGACAGCCGCCCGGCCGCGCTGCCCCCGCGCTCGGGGCTGGGCCAGCGCGTCGTCTACTCGCTCAGGCACGACCGGGTGTGGCTGGTGGACAGGGGCGGCAAGGTACGGCGCACCTTCGGGGTCAGCCCCAGCACGGTCGACCCGGCGCCGGGCACCTACCGGGTCACGTCCCGGTCGGGGTCGGTCACCGGCTCGGACGGCGTGCCGGTGGAGCACGTGGTGCGTTTCGCCGCCGTCGACGGCACGGTGATCGGCTTCAGCGCGGCGGTCGACGGCTCGGCGCCCGTGCTGGACCCGCAGGAGCGCACGGGCGGGATCCGGGAGACCCGGGCGGACGGCGCGGCGATGTGGAAGTTCGCGACGATCGGCCGGGCGGTCGTCGTCGTGCCCTGAGCGCTCAGGCGGCCTCGCGGTGCCGGCGCACCGGTTCCCGCCGCCGCGGCTCGGGGGCGGGCGGCGGGGTGGAGACCGCCGCGGCCGCCGCGCAGGCGGCGAGCAGGTCCCGCATGGGCACCCCGGAGACCGGCTGCGGCCGCGGTGCGGATTCACGCGCGCTGTGGGTGGCCGGCATGGACGCCTCCTGGAAGTCGGGGGCGGACGTGGTTAGGTATGCCTAACCACGAGCTGGATACCATGTGACCACGCCGGACACGCCGGACGCAACACCGTGCCGACACCTTGTCGGAATCCGGGCGCGGGCCCGTCCGCTCAGGCGGACAGCACGCTCAGCTCGGCTCCGGCCCAGCGCTCGCCCAGACCGCGCACGGTCACGTGCCGCACCTCGTCCGTGGTGTCGCCGACCGCCCGGTGGATGACGACGTGCAGCCGGTCCTCGGTCAGCTCCTCGACCTTGCCCTCGCCCCACTCCACGACGACCACCGACTCCGGCAGCGAGACGTCGAGGTCCAGGTCCTCCATCTCGTCGAGGCCTCCGGACAGCCGGTAGGCGTCGACGTGCACGAGCGGCGGGCCGTCGCCCAGCGAGGGGTGCACCCGGGCGATGACGAACGTCGGCGAGGTCACGGCGCCCCGCACGCCGAGCCCCTCGCCGAGCCCGCGGGTCAGCGTCGTCTTGCCGGCCCCGAGCTCGCCTGAGAGCAGCACGAGGTCACCCGCGCGCAGCAGCTTGGCGAGGCTGCGCCCGAGGTCGCGCATCTGCTCGGGGGAGGTGACGGTCAGTTCAGCCGGGGTCTGCGGTACTGCTGCTTCCATAGCCACCCACGGTAGCCCCTGAGGGCACCGCGCCCACGCGCACGAGCAGGTCGGCGAGGCGGTCGGTCACCTGCTCCGGATGCTCCAGCATCACCAGGTGCCCGGCGTCGGGCACCATCACCAGCTCCGCGTCCGGGAGCAGGCCGGCGATGGACTCGCTGTGCTCACTGGGGGTGACAAGATCCCCCACCCCGGCGAGCACCAGCACCGGCAGCCCGACGAAGTGAGCCAGGGCCTCCGCCTTGTCGTGACCGTCGAACGCCGGGTAGTACTCGGCCACCACGTCGATCGGCGTCGACTCGATCATCCGCTCGGCGAACCGCGCGACCGCCGGATCGACGTCCCGCGAGGCGAACGAATACCGCTTGACGACCCCGGCGAACAGGTCGGCCGTCGCCCGACGCCCCTTCTCCACCAGTTCGGCCCGCTGGCCCAGCGCCTTCAGCACCCCGGGCAGCACCCGGCGCACCGCGTTGACCCCCGCCACCGGCAGCCCGAAGTTAACCTCCCCCAGCCGCCCCGACGACGTGCCGACCAGGGCGACCCCCGCGCACCGCTCCCGGATCAGCTCGGGGAACTGGTCGGCGAGCGCCATCACCGTCATCCCGCCCATGGAGTGGCCGACGAGCACCAGCGGCCCCTCGGGAGCGGCGGCGTCGATGACGGCCTTCAGATCACGCCCGAGCTGCTCGATGCTGACGGGCTCGCCCCGCTCCACCTGCGCCGCGCCACGCGCCGAACGGCCGTGGCTGCGCTGGTCCCAGTGCACGGTCCGCACCACACCCCGCAGCGCGGCCCGCTGGAAGTGCCACGAATCCTGATTGAGGCAGTACCCGTGGCTGAACACCACCGTCACCGGAGCGGGCGGGCGCCGCCCGAACAACCGCCGCCGCCGCTCGTCCTGCCCGTCGGGCTCGACGTCGTCGACCTCGTAGTACAGCTCGGTGCCGTCGTCGGCGTACGCCTTGCCGGGCGTGCCGCGCAGGGAGCCGTAGGGACCCGCCGAGTCCAGGACCAGCCGGGCCTTGCGGCGCATGCCCCGGCCGACCGTCATCCGTTCTATGGCGACACCGGCGGCGGCACCGGTGGCCAGCACGCCTATCGCGAGGCCCGCGACACCGGTGGCCCGGCGCCACCCCCCGGCGGACGCGGCCGTAACGGCCTGCGTACTGCTCTCGCTCACGTACCGCTCCTCTTCCCCTGAACCCACGCAGGGCGCTTACCCGCTCTGTTCGCCGTTCACATGAACGCGCGGGACGCGGGTCCCGATCCGGGTGACGATCTCGTACGCGATGGTCCCGGACGCCTGCGCCCAGTCCTCCGCGGTGGGCTCACCCCGGTCACCGGGACCGAACAGGATCGCCTCGGCACCCGGCCCGGGCTCGTCCCCGCCCAGATCCACGACGAACTGGTCCATCGCGACCCGCCCGGCGACGGTCCGCCACTTGCCCTCGACCAGCACGGGCCCGGCGGACGAGGCGTGCCGCGGAATGCCGTCCGCGTACCCGAGCGGCACCAGGCCCAACGTGGTCTCCCCCGGGGTCACGTAGTGGTGCCCGTAACTGACCCCGTGGCCGCCCGGCACGTGCTTCACCAGCGACAACGACGCCGACAGGGTCATCGCCGGCCGCAGCCCCAGCTCCTGCGGCGTGCCGATCGCGGGGCTCGGCGAGACGCCGTACAGCGCGATGCCGGGCCGCACCAGATCGAAGTGGCTCTCGGGCAACGTCAAGGTCGCGGGGGAATTCGCGATGTGCCGCACCTCGGGTTCGACACCCCGCGCCTCGGCGTACGCCACCATCTCGCGGAACTGCGACAGCTGGGCGTCGATGGACGGATGCCCCGGCTCGTCGGCACAGGCGAAGTGCGACCAGAGTCCGGTGACCCGCAGCAGCCCCTCGGCCTGGGCACGCACCGCGGCCGTGACCAGCTCGGGCCAGTCGCGGGGCTGGCAGCCGGCCCGCCCGAGCCCGGTGTCCGCCTTGAGCTGCACCCGTGCGGGCCGTCCGGCGAGACGGGCGGCCCGGGTGACCTCCTCCAGCGCCCACATCCCGCTCACCGAGACGTCGACGTCCGCCTCGATCGCCTCACGCCAGGGCCCGCCGGGCGTCCACAGCCAGCACATGATCCGGACGTCCGCCGGCACACCGGCGCCGGGCGCGCGCAGCGCGAGCGCCTCCTGCGGCGTGGCGGTGCCCAGCCAGGTCGCCCCGGCGGCGACGGCCGCGCGGGCGCAGGGGGCGGCGCCGTGCCCGTACCCGTCGGCCTTGACGACGGCCATCAGGGCGGCGTGGGGGGCGCGGTCGCGCAGGGTGCGGACGTTGGCCCGTACGGCGGCCAGGTCGATCACGGCACGGGCCCGCAGTTCCGCGCCGGGCGGGGCAACTGTCTCTTTCATCCCGCACAGTGTCTCAGAGCGCCCGCGCTCCCCCCTTGCAGCGGGGGTACGGCACCTGTCCTCACGCGCCGCCCGCACGGGCGCCCCCAAGCCCTCTCCAGCGGACGTTCGCACATCTCACCCGGCACGGCCGCGGGCGGTCACCTGACCGCAGCCCACACAACCACCCGGCGCGGGCGCGGGCCGGGGGGGAGCCCGCGCACCCCGGCGCTCACGGGGCACCGCCGCGCCCACCCGTGCCGCCCCAGCGGCACGACTGCCCGCGGTTGGCGGGGCACGAAGGACGATGGCGCGCCACGGTGTTGGTGTGGTCGCGTACGGCGGGGATGTGGTGGGTGGGGGCGGTCGCCCGCAGCGGCTGGCGCGTCCGCACCCTGTACTTCGCATCTGGCGCTCTCGCGCCAGACCGAGGACGACCGCCCCCACCCCGCCCCGCACCACCCCAACCCTGGGCGCCACCCCCCCCCCACCGGACAGAACCCTGCGCCGCAGGCGTCGCGCCCTACCCCCGCACCACACTCCGCCAGGCCTGCGCGATCCGCCCCGCCACATCCTCCGCGGTCACCGGCGCCCCTCCGCCGCGAACCGCCCCGCCAACCCGTGCAGATACGCCGCCACACTCCCGCGTCCATCGCCGGCAACCCCGCCGCCAGCAACGACCCCCGAGCCCGACAGCACGTCCCCGCTCCCCGCCGTGGCCAGCCACGGCGTCCCCGTCGGATTCACCCGCACCACACCGGCGCCCTCACCAGCACCCCCACGCCCCGCCGACGCGACCAACGTCGTCGACCCCTTCAACAGCACCGTCGCCCCGTACCGCCCGCCAACTCCGCACCGCGGCCAGCCTCCCCGCCTCCACCTCCTCCCGCTCGACACCAAGCAGCGCCGCCGCTCCCCCGCGTGCGGCGTCATCAGGGTCGGCGCCCGGCGCCCCCGCACCACCCCCACCTCCGCCAGCCGCAACCCGTCCGCGTCGATCAGCACCGGCACGTCCGCCGCCAGCACCTCCCCCACCGTCGCCGCGTCGTCACCGGCACCCGGTCCGACCACCCACGCCTGCACCCGCCCCGCGTGCTTCGGCCCCGGTCCGACACCAGCGTCTCCGGATGACGGGCGATCACGGCCTCCCCCGCCGGCCCGACGTACCGCACCCCCGGCCCCGCCCCGCAACGCCCCCGCCACCGCCAGCACGGCGGCCCCGGTACCGCGCGGACCCCGCCGCGACCCCACGACCCCCCGCCGGTACTTGTCGCTCTCGGCCGCCGGCACCGGCAGCAACCGCGCCACGTCCGCATGCTGCAACGCCTCGACCCGCGCCTCTTGCCGGACCCCCTCACCCACCTCCAGCCCGATGTCGACGAGCCGCACCGCCCCCGCGTACTCCCGGGCCGGATCGATCAGCAGCCCCGGCTTGTACGCACCGAAGGTCACCGTCAGATCCGCCCGCAGCGCCCTCCCCGCACCTCTCCGGTGTCCGCGTCGACCCCGCTCGGCAGATCGACGGCGACGACGACCCCCGCCCCCGCTCGGCGGCCTCCGCGAGCGGCACCGCGTCCGGCCGCAGCCCGCCCTTCCCCCCGATCCCGACGATCCCGTCGACGACAAGGTCGGCCCGCTCAACGGCGTCGGCCCCGCCCCGGCGTCCGCCACACGACCGCCCGCCCGCAGCAGAGCCGCGAGCCCACCCGGGTGAGCCGCCCCGGCGCCAGCAGCACCGCCGCACCCGGCCCCCCGCCGGGCGAGCCGCGCCCCTGCGTACAGGGCGTCACCCCCGTTGTCCCCGCTCCCCACCAGCAGCACCACCCGGCTGCCGTAGACCCGACCGGACACCCGCCCCAGCACGTCCGCACACACCACGGCGAGCCCCGCCGCGGCGCGCTGCATCAGCGCCCCCTCCGGCAGCCGCGCCATCAGTTCCCGCTCCGCCGCCCTGACCGTCTCCACACCGTAAGCAGTCCGCATACAACCGAGTTTCCCCCCGGATCCCCTCCCGTCACGGAACCTCCTGCACCGGTCGACCCGCTGACCACCACGACCGACACTCGGCACGACCGACGCTCGACACGACCGACACTCAGCACGACCGACACTCAGCACGACCGGCGCTCAGCACGAAGCGGGGTGCGGCACCCGAAGGCACCACACCCCGCTACGAAAACCTGCGGCGAGAACCCGCTACGAGACCCCGCGGCGAAAAGCCGACCCGCACCGCACCTCAGTTGGTCGCGAGCATCCCCGCCCGCAGCCGCTTCAGCGTCCGCGACAGCAGCCGCGACACGTGCATCTGCGAGCAGCCCAGCCGCTCACCGATCTCCGCCTGCGTCAGCTCCTCCACGAACCGCCAGTGGACGATCTTCCGCTCGCGCTCGTCCAGCTCGGCGATCATCGGGGCGAGGGCGTGGAAGTCCTCGACCAGCCCCAGCGCCGCGTCCTCGGCGCCGATGAAGTCCGCGAGGACGCTCTCGCCGTCCGGCTCGCTGCCGATGGCGGCGTCCAGCGACGCCGAGTTGTAGCCGTTGGCGGCCAGCCGGGCCTCGTTGACCTCGGCCTCGGTCAGGCTCATCAGCTGCGCCAGCTCGGCGGTGGTGGGCGTACGGCCCAGGCGGCTGCGCAGTTCCTCGGTGGCGCGGGCGAGCTGCACCCGGGCCTCCTGGAGCCGGCGCGGGACGTGCACGGACCACGACGTGTCGCGGAAGAAGCGCTTGATCTCGCCGACGATGTAGGGGATCGCGAAGGAGGTGAACTCAACCTCACGGGACAGCTCGAACCGGTCGATGGCCTTGATCAGTCCGATCATGCCGACCTGGACGATGTCCTCCATCTCCTCCGGACCGCGGCTGCGGAACCGGCCGGCCGCGTAGCGGACCAGGGACATGTTCATCTCGATCAGCGTGTTACGCGCGTACTGGTACTCGTGCGTACCCTCTTCCAGCTCCGTGAGCCGCCGGAAGAACTGCCGGGACAGTTCACGCGCGTCCTGCGGCGCCACCTGGCCGGGATCCGTAACCTCCGGCAGCTCGGTCACGCTCTGCGCCTGGTCCGTCCGCGCCATTGTCGACGTCACAGTGAAACCCTCCCTATGTGTGCCCCCGCTCCATCCGGCTCCCCGCTTGTACCCCCGTCCTGGCGAAGCACGCACCTCATTCTCAGAAAATCTCTCAGCCTTCCGCGATCACGACCGCGGAGGCCACCCCGGCGTCGTGGCTCAGCGACACGTGCCAGGAGCGCACACCGAGCTGTTCCGCCCGGGCGGCGACGGTTCCCCTGACCTTCAGCCGGGGCTGTCCGCTGTCCTCGCACCACACCTCGGCGTCGGTCCAGTACAGCCCGGCGGGCGCGCCGAGCGCCTTGGCCAGCGCCTCCTTGGCCGCGAACCGGGCCGCCAGGGAGGCGACGCCGCGCCGCTCCCCGCCGGGCAGCAGCAGCTCGCTCTCCACGAAGAGCCGCCTGGCCAGCCCGGGCGTGCGTTCCAGCGACGCGGCGAACCGCTCGATCTCGGCGACGTCGATCCCGACTCCGATGATGCTCATGCGGGCACCCTAGTTGCGCGGGCCCCGCGGCCTCCCGCCCCCATCCGCTACTCGACGGTCACGGACTTGGCGAGGTTCCGCGGCTGGTCGACCTCGTTGCCGCGGGCGGTCGCCAGCTCGCAGGCGAACACCTGCAACGGCACCGTCGCCACCAGCGGCTGCAGCAGCGTCGGCGTGACGGGGATGCGGATCAGATGGTCGGCGTACGGGACGACCGCCTCGTCGCCCTCCTCCGCGACCACGATGGTGCGGGCGCCACGGGCGCGGATCTCCTGGATGTTGGAGACGATCTTGTCGTGCAGCACGGACCGCCCACGCGGCGAGGGCACCACGACCACCACCGGCAGGTCGTCCTCGATCAGAGCGATCGGCCCGTGCTTCAGCTCACCCGCCGCGAAGCCCTCGGCGTGCATGTAGGCGAGTTCCTTGAGCTTCAGCGCGCCTTCCAGCGCCACCGGGTAGCCGACGTGCCGGCCCAGGAACAGCACCGTGTTCTTCTCCGCCAGGGAACGGGCGAGCCGGCGCACCGGCTCCATGGTCTCCAGGACCTGGTCGACGGCGTCGGAGATCGAGGCGAGGTCCCGCACCACCGCGCGGATCTCGTCGGCGTACTTGGTCCCGCGCACCTGCCCGAGGTACAGGGCGACCAGATAGCAGGCGACCAACTGCGTCAGAAAGGCCTTGGTCGACGCGACGGCGACCTCGGGGCCGGCATGCGTGTAGAGGACGGCGTCCGACTCCCGGGGGATCGTCGAGCCGTTCGTGTTGCAGATCGCCAGCACCTTGGCGCCCTGCTCCCGGGCGTGCCGCAGCGCCATCAGCGTGTCCATCGTCTCGCCGGACTGGGAGATGGCGACGACCAGGGTCTGCTGGTCCATGATCGGGTCGCGGTAGCGGAACTCGCTCGCCAGCTCCACCTCACACGGCACCCGCGTCCAGTGCTCGATGGCGTACTTGGCGATGAGCCCCGCGTGGAAGGCGGTGCCGCAGGCGACGATGACGACCTTGTCGACCTCGCGCAGCACGTTCGCCGGGATGCGGACCTCGTCCAGGGTCAGCGAACCGGACCCGTCGATGCGGCCGAGCAGGGTGTCGGCGACCGCCTTCGGCTGCTCGGCGATCTCCTTGAGCATGAAGTAGTCGTAGCCGCCCTTCTCGGCGGCGGAGGCGTCCCAGTCGACGTGGTACTCACGGACGTCGGCCGGGGCCCCGGCGAAGTCCGTCACCGTCACCGCGTCCCGGCGCAGTTCGACGACCTGGTCCTGCCCCAGCTCGATCGCCTCGCGGGTGTGCGCGATGAACGCGGCGACGTCGGAGGCGAGGAACGTCTCCCCTTCTCCGACCCCCACCACCAGCGGCGAGTTGCGGCGCGCGCCGACGACCACGTCGGGCTCGTCGGCGTGCACGGCGACGAGGGTGAACGCGCCCTCCAGCCGCCGGCACACCAGCCGCATGGCCTCCGCGAGGTCGGCGCAGGCGGAGTACTCCTCGGCGAGCAGATGCGCGACGACCTCGGTGTCGGTCTCCGAGCTCAGTTCGTGCCCGCGTTCGGTCAACTCCTCGCGCAGGGCGGCGAAGTTCTCGATGATGCCGTTGTGGACGACGGCGACCCGGCCCGCGTTGTCCAGGTGCGGGTGGGCGTTTGCATCCGTCGGCCCGCCGTGGGTGGCCCACCGGGTGTGCCCGATCCCGGTCGTCCCGGCCGGCAGGGGCCGCTCACTCAGCTCCTTCTCCAGGTTGACCAGCTTCCCGGCCCGCTTCGCCGTGGCCAGTCCGCCGTCGGCCTGCACGGCGACGCCCGCCGAGTCGTAGCCCCGGTACTCCAGTCGCTTCAGTCCGGCCGTCACGACGTCGAGCGCCGACTGCGGCCCCACATAACCCACGATTCCGCACATGAGCGGCAGCCTACGGTCCGTCAGTCGCCTGAAACGGCCTCCGCGTGCCCGAAATCGGAAATTCCCACCGGTGCACGAGACACCGGTGGGAGGGTTCCGCGTCAGCCGAGCTTGCCGGCCTGGGCGGCGACGACGTCGGCCGGGACCTCGAAGTCCTTGCCGGTGGCCATGGACGCGAGGTTCACGGCGCTGAAGGTGGCCACGGTCGAGCCCTTGCGCACGACGACGATCTTGGCGGGCGCCTTGACCCCCTCGTCGGCGGCGACCGTCAGCGTGACGGCGGCACCCTCGTCGCCGCCGTCGGGCGCGTCGCCGGTGGCGACCTTCGCGACCTCCAGCGGCTCGCCGACGACGGTGGCCTTGAACCCGCCCGCGCACTTCTCGGCCGCCGTGACGAGGCCCTTCACGGCCCGCTCGGCGCCGTCGCCGTCGTAGGAGGCGAGGTTGATCAGCATCTTCTCGGTGTCCAGCGCGGCCAGCAGCGCGTCCTCGGGCTTGGCGTCCGCCGACGGCTTCACCGGGTCACCGGTCCAGGACCGCTTCACGGACGCGGCCGGCTCACCCTGGGCCACGCCGGCCTGGGCGTGCGCGAGCGGCAGACAGGCGGCGTCCTTCGTCTCCACCTTCTCGACGGCGATGTCGTCCGTCGGGGGAAGCTGGGTGGCGACCTTGCCGCTCTTGACGTCCGCCTGCGCGAGGGCGGCCTTCTCCAGCTCGGCGGCGGTGAGCGCCTTGGCCGGGGCGGCGGAGGAGGCGGTGGGCGCCGCCTTGCCCTTGCCCTCGTCGGCCTTGTCCTGGTCGTCGCCGGAACCGCCGCAGGCGGTGACGAGCACCGCCAGCGCGGCGGCGGAGGCGGCGAGCGCGGTTCGACGGACGGAACTGGTTCTCACGGAGGAACTCTTTCTCGAAGGTGCGGAGGACTCCGCAGCACGTGCGCGCACTCTGGACACAGCTGCCTCACAGTTGATCATCGGACCCCCCACGGAATCCCGGCGTGACACAGCACACCTGTCGCCGCGGTCGAACTCCGTTAACAATGGACTGTGATCTCTCCGGTCTCCTCGATGCCCCGGAGCGCCCACCGGCAGCGGCCGGAGGCGACTCCCTACCTCGACCTCACCCGTTCCGAGTGGAGCGCGTTGCGCGACAAGACGCCGCTGCCGCTGACGGCGGCGGAGGTCGAGCAGCTGCGTGGCCTGGGCGACGTGATCGACCTCGACGAGGTGCGGGACATCTATCTGCCGTTGTCCCGGCTGCTCAACCTCTACGTCCGCGCCACCGACGGCCTGCGGGGGGCGCTCAACACGTTCCTCGGCGAGAAGGGGTCCCAGTCGGGCACGCCCTTCGTCATAGGGGTCGCCGGTTCCGTCGCGGTCGGCAAGTCCACGGTGGCCCGGCTGCTGCAGGCGCTGCTGTCCCGCTGGCCGGAGCACCCACGGGTGGAACTGGTCACCACGGACGGCTTCCTGCTGCCCACGAAGGAACTCCAGGCACGCGGCCTGATGTCGCGGAAAGGGTTCCCCGAGTCCTACGACCGCCGCGCGCTGACGCGGTTCGTCGCCGACATCAAGGCGGGCAAGGCCGAAGTCACCGCCCCCGTCTACTCCCATCTCATCTACGACATCGTCCCGGACCAGAAGCTCACGGTGCGCCGGCCGGACATCCTGATCGTCGAGGGCCTCAACGTCCTGCAGCCGGCCCTGCCGGGCAAGGACGGACGCACCCGGGTGGGGCTCGCCGACTACTTCGACTTCAGCGTGTACGTCGATGCCCGGACCGAGGACATCGAACAGTGGTACCTAAACCGGTTCCGCAAGCTGCGGGACACGGCGTTCCAGGATCCGTCCTCGTACTTCCGGAAGTACACGCAGGTGTCCGAGGAGGAGGCACTGGACTACGCCGGCACGATGTGGCGGACCATCAACAAGCCGAACCTCGTCGAGAACATCGCCCCTACGCGGGGCCGGGCGACGTTGGTGCTGCGCAAGGGTCCGGACCACAAGGTCCAACGCCTGAGCCTGCGCAAGCTGTGAGGCCCCTGGTCGGCGGCTGAACCGAACGGCCCCCGGCCCACCCGTCACCTGCGGCTACCCTGCCGCCATGCTGCATCTGCGTCTGATCACACCCGCCGGGCAGACCGAGGAAGCGGTCCGGTTGATCGAGGGGACGAGGGGGACCACGCATCTGTGTGTGCTGGCGGGAGCCGCCCGCGACCCCGCCGGGGACGTCGTGCTCTGCGACGTGGCCCGGGAGGCCGCCGACGACCTGCTGAGCGGCTTGCAGCGGCTGGGGCTGGACACGACCGGGTCCATCGCCGTGGAGAACGTCGACCTGTCGCTGTCCGAGCGCGCGGACCGGGCCGAGAAGGAGGCGCCCGGGGAGGGCGCGGACGCGGTGCTCTGGGAGCACCTCACCGAGGCCACCCACGAGGAGTCGACCCTCTCGGTCACCTACCTCTCGTTCCTCACGCTGGCGACCATGATCGCGGCGTGCGGTGTGGTGCTGGACAACGCGGTCCTGATCGTGGGGGCGATGGCGGTGGGCCCGGAGTTCGGCCCGCTGGCCGGCATCTCCACGGCGACGGTGCAGCGCCGGCCGCGCCTCGCGATGCGTTCACTGATCGCCCTGCTGGTGGGCTTCGCGGTGGCGATGGTGCTGACGGTGGGGTTCAGCCTGTTCATGGACGCGGTGGGGCTGTTCACCAAGGAGCAGCTGGAGGGGGAACGGCCGCAGACCGGCTTCGTGTACGCCCCCGACTGGTTCTCCTTCGTGGTGGCGGTGCTGGCCGGGGCGGCCGGCACGCTGTCGCTCACGTCCGCGAAGTCCGGAGCCCTGGTGGGAGTCGCCATCTCGGTGACGACGGTGCCGGCCGCGGCGAACGCGGCGGTGGCCCTGAGCTACGGGGACACCGTCCAGACGTGGGGTTCCACCGAGCAACTGCTGCTCAACCTGCTCGGGATCACGCTGGCGGGAACACTGACGCTGCTGACACAGAAGCGGCTGTGGCGGAAGCAGCACGCACGCCTGCGAAGGCGTGCGGCTGCCTGACCGTGCGGACCCGCCCGCGGCGGGCAGGGGACGGGGTGGAGGTCGGCGCCGGCGGCGGCCGGCGCGCCGACACCGCTCACCCGTCAAGACGCACTCTCGCGCCGGGCCGAGGACGACCACCCCCACCGCGGCCCCGCACCACCACCCACCGGGGGCGCTGCATGAACCCCCACCGGGGCGTTACACCTCAGCCCAGTGCGGACTTCACCGCATCGGCGAGCCGCCCGGCCACCGACCGCGCCTGGTCGATGTCGGCCGCCTCGACCATCACCCGCACCAGCGGCTCCGTCCCCGACGGACGCAACAGCACCCGCCCGGTCTCCCCCAGCTCACGCTCCGCCTCGCCCACGGCCGTGGCCAGCTCCGCGGACGTCTTCACCCGCGACTTGTCCACATCGGGAACGTTGATCAGCACCTGCGGCAGCCGCTCCATCACCGACGCCAGCTCCCGCAACGACCGCCCGCTCTCGGCGACCCGCGCCGCAAGCAGCAACCCCGTCAGCGTCCCGTCCCCGGTCGTCGCGTGGTCGAGGATGATGACGTGCCCGGACTGCTCGCCGCCCAGGGCGAACCCGTGCTCCTTCATCTCCTCCAGCACATACCGGTCCCCGACCGCCGTCTGGACGAGCCGGATCCCTTCCCGCTCCATGGCGAGCTTGAACCCGAGGTTCGACATCACGGTCGCCACCACGGTGTCGGACCGCAGCGCGGACCGCTCCCGCATGGCCAGCGCGAGGACCGCGAGGATCTGGTCCCCGTCGACCTCCTCGCCCGTGTGGTCCACGGCCAGGCACCGGTCCGCGTCACCGTCGTGCGCGATTCCCAGCGCGGCACCGTGCTCCACCACGGCGGCCTTCAGCTGCGCGAGATGCGTGGAACCGCAGCCGTCGTTGATGTTCAGCCCGTCCGGCTCGGCCCCGATGGTGACGACCTCGGCCCCGGCCTGCCGGAACGCCTCGGGGGACGCCAGGGACGCCGCCCCGTGCGCCTCGTCCAGCACGATCTTCAGCCCGTCGAGCCGGTTCGGCAGCACACCCACGAGGTGGGCGACATACGTGTCCAGCCCCTCCTCGTGGTCCCGTACACGCCCGACCCCGCTCCCGGTCGGCCGCTCCCAGGGAGCACCGGTGCGGTGCTCCGCGTAGACGGCCTCGATCCGGTCCTCCAGCTCGTCGGCGAGCTTGTGCCCTCCGCGGGCGAAGAACTTGATGCCGTTGTCCGGCATGGCGTTGTGGCTGGCGGAGAGCATCACGCCGAGGTCCGCGCCGAGCGCGCCGGTGAGGTGGGCGACAGCCGGCGTCGGCAGCACGCCGACGCGCAGGACGTCCACGCCCGCGCTGGCCAGTCCCGCGACCACGGCGGCCTCGAGGAACTCCCCGGAGGCGCGCGGGTCACGCCCGACGACGGCGGTGGGCCGGTGCCCTTCGAACGTGCCCGCCTCGGCCAGTACGTGCGCCGCGGCCACGGAGAGGCCGAGCGCCATCTCCGCCGTGAGATCCGCGTTGGCGACACCGCGCACGCCGTCCGTGCCGAAGAGTCGTCCCACTTGTCCTCCTGAGGATGCGTCAGTATCGACAGCCGTCCAGGGCCCCGCCACCAAGGTCCCGCCGAGGCGATGGACCGGCCCGTACGGCCGACGGCTGTGCCACTGACAAAGCTGAGCTTGTGCTGTGCTCGACCGTCGGGTGTTCGACGGTCGCGGACCGTCCGCGGCTCCCGAGCGACAGGAACACGCACCACGGTCTCACCGGGCGTACACCACGGCGTCACCGCCCGACCATCCGATCACATTAGCGTTTGAGCGCCTTGTGCCGTTATACGCCCACGGCAGTGAATAAACGAACGCCCCGGCAGCACGATGGCGTGCCGCCGGGGCGTTCGGAGTACGCGCGAGCGCCCTGTGATTAGCGCTTGCTGTACTGCGGAGCCTTGCGGGCCTTCTTCAGACCGGCCTTCTTCCGCTCGACCGCACGGTCGTCGCGGCGCAGGAAGCCGGCCTTCTTCAGCGCACCGCGGTTGTTGTCGACGTCCGCCTCGTTCAGCGCACGGGCGACACCCAGACGGAGCGCACCGGCCTGACCGGAGACACCGCCACCCGCGATGCGGGCGATGACGTCGTAGCGGCCTTCGAGCTCGAGCACCTTGAAGGGCTCGTTGACTTCCTGCTGGTGCACCTTGTTCGGGAAGTAGTCCTCGAGGGTGCGACCGTTGATCTTCCACTTGCCGGTGCCCGGGACGATCCGGACACGGGCGATGGCGTTCTTGCGACGGCCCAGGCCGGCGGCCGGCTGGGGCTCACCGAAGCGGGACGCCATGGACTCCGAGGTGTACTCGCCCTCGACGGGCGCGTCCGACTCGGTGGTGTAGCTGTCGATGTCAAGCTCTTCGAGCGGCTGCTCGGCAGTGGTCTCGGCCACGATGCTCCTCAGATTCTCTTCAGTCTTAGGGGGTGGCCGGACTTACTGCGCGACCTGGGTGATCTCGAACGGCACCGGCTGCTGGGCAGCGTGCGGGTGCTGGTCGCCCGAGTAGACCTTCAGCTTCGAGAGCATCTGACGGCCCAGGGTGTTCTTGGGGAGCATGCCCTTGACGGCCTTCTCGATGGCCTTCTCGGGGTTCTTGGCAAGCAGCTCGTCGTAGCGGACGGAGCGCAGACCACCCGGGTAGCCCGAGTGGCGGTACGCCATCTTCTGGGTCCGCTTGTTGCCGGAGAGGTGCACCTTGTCGGCGTTGATGATGATGACGAAGTCACCGGTGTCGACGTGAGGGGCGTAGATCGGCTTGTGCTTGCCACGCAGGATGGAGGCGGCAGTGGAGGCCAGACGGCCCAGGACGACGTCCTGAGCGTCGATGACGTGCCACTGGCGCGTCACATCGCCGGGCTTGGGGCTGTACGTACGCACGGTTCGTAGCCTTCGCTTCTTCAGTGAATGGTCCTGACAAGGTCACCGAAGACGATCACGACAGCCCTGACCGCACAGCGGTGACGCAAACCGCGTGCTGGTCGCTGGTCATCGGCCCGGTGGACCGGTGTAAGGGCCCCTCACGTGAGAATGAGTAAGCCACTACACACAACAGAGATGCAGAATACCCGCGCTCGGCCGACCGGGTCAAAACGAGCCCGCCGACCGTGGGCCACCCCCGAGTCTAGGGCCGCACCCCGCCTTCCACGGGCGTACGCCACTCCTTCGGCTCCTCCCCCGGATCCGCCGCCCCGCGCGCACCCCGCACGCCGTGGTACGCCACCGTGCCCGCCAGCACACACAGCGTGACCGCGTCCCGGAAGGCCCGCCTCTTGTCCGACTCCAGCCACGGCCAGGTCACCCCCGGCAGCTGCGGCACCAGCGCGAGCCAGAACCACGGCCGCCGGGCCACCGCCCCCGCGTACGGCAGGCCGGCGAGCAGCAGCGGCAGCACGACCAGCAGGTAGTGGTTGTAGGACGGCCGGGACACCAGGAACGCGGACAGCATCAGGCCGGCGGACGTCTCGGACAGGCGCAGCGCCTCCGGCCCAGGCCCCCGCCACCGCCGGTACGCGCAGACCACGCCCACCGCGGCGGCGGCCACCGCCAGCGCCGTGGCCAGGGCCTGCGGCACGCCGAGCCGGGGCAGCACGGCCGCGGGGCCCGCCTCGTAGAGCCGCAGGAAGGCGTCGTCGGCGGTGAACAGGAAGGGCAAGGTCCGCGTGAGGAAACCCGTGGGATCGGGCAGGAACAGCGCGGCCACCACCGAGGACACCACCGGCACCAACACCACCAGGGCCAGCGCGCCCCACCGCCGCGCGAAGAGGAACAGCAGCGCCATCGGCGCGAGCAGCGGCTTCAGCGCCACCGCCACCCCGATCACCGCGCCCGCCGCGATCCACCGGCCCCGGCTCGCCAGCAGCAGACACAGGGGCAGCGCCAGCACCGCCGTCACCGTCCAGTTGCCCAGCCGTACCAGCTGCGCGAACGGCGCGAACCCGACCACGAGGCCGGCCAGCCCGAGGACGGCGAGCCTGCTGTGCAGCGCGACCCGGTGCAGCAGCAGCGCGCACACCCAGCCCAGGACGAGCGCGACAGTCACCAGCACCGGCATCAGGACGTCCAGCACGGACCGCGGCAGCAGCGCCTGCGGGGCGGCGGCGACGACCGCGCTCGGAAAATAGAGGAAGTGCGCGTCGTCGTACGGCGATCCGCCGTCCAGCCAGGTGCGCGCCGCGTCCACGACGATGCTGTTGTCCATGCCTCCGTCCGAGGTCACCAGCACCGTACGGGTCGTCAGCGCGCCCAGCACCGCCAGCAGTCCGAGCCACCAGACGGCACCCGCAGGCCGCACCAACCACCCGGAGATGTCGCTTTTGTCCGTCGCCATGGACGCAACGCTAGGGCCTCGCGGGCTCGTTGAGGCGGACCAGCACACCCCTTGCCCCGTCTAAGATGCGCCCCATGAGCTTTGGGCAGGGGGGACCTCCGCAGCAGTGGGATCCCTGGAAACCGAATTCCCAGCAGCCGTGGAGCAGCGGCAGCGCCGGCGGGTCACCCGACTGGGCCGCGCTCGCCGACGCGTCCGAGGCGCGCGCGAAGCGGCGCCGGCTGCTGTTCATAGGCGGCGGCGCACTCGCGACCGTCGCGATAGGCACGGCCGTGGCGGTCGCCGTCGTGTCCGCGAACGGCGGCAGCCAGGCCTCCCCGGGCACCTCCTCCCAGCTGCCGGGGACGTCCGACCTGCCGAGCCCCACCGGCACGGTCCCGTCGTTCGCGCCGACGAGCGCGCCGCCCCCGCTGGACCCGAAGGAGTTCGTCGCCAGCGCGCAGAAGGACAAGGCGCCGCTGAGCCCCGACATCCTCTTCCCGGGCACACAGCTGACCATGGGCGACACGGTCTACAAGAAGGGCCCGACGGCGGACACCACCAACTGCGGCTCCGCGGCCAAGGCGACGCTCCCCAAGGTCCTCGCCGACAACAAGTGCGCGCGGATGATCCGGGTCACCTACACCCGGGACGGCGTGGCGGTGACGGTGGGCGTGGCGGTGTTCGCGACCGAGGCGCAGGCCACGAAGGCCAAGCAGCAGGCGGACAGCAAAAGCATCGTCAAGTCGCTGTCGGGCGGCGGCGTGAAGGACTTCTGCGTCGGTGCGGTGTGCCGTTCGACGACCAACGCCTACGGCCGCTACGCCTACTTCACCCTGGCCGGCTTCACCAACGGCAAGGACGTGACGGAGAAGGACAAGGCCGTCTTCAAGACCGGCGACGACCTCCAGGAGTTCACGTACCGTCAGATCCGCCGCAGGGGCGAGGCACAGGCGTCCGCGGCGGCGGTCGGATAGCGCCGCCCGCGCGACGTCAGCAGCAGCCTGCCGGCGGCAGGGTCCGCTTGTTGCGCGCCTCGACGCTGCGCGCCGCGAGCAGCTCGTCGGCCGGGTAGCCGACCTCCTCCAGGGTCAGGCCGTGCGGGCGTACGACATGGACCGCCGAGTCCCGTACGCCCGCCGCCAGGACCTTCGCGGGCCAGTCCGGCGGGCGGTGGCCGTCGCCCACGAACAGCAGCGCGCCGATCAGTGAGCGCACCATGTTGTGACAGAAGGCGTCGGCCCGCACGGTGGCGGTGATGATCCCGTCGTCCCCGCGCACCAGGCTCAGCTGCTGCAGCGTCCGGATGGTCGTCGCGCCCTCGCGTCGCTTGCAGTAGGCGGCGAAGTCGTGCTCGCCCAGCAGGCCGCGCGCGGCGTCGTTCATGGCGTCCACGTCCAGCGGCCAGTCGTGCCACAGCACGTGGTTGCGCAGCAGCGGGTCGACCCCGCCGGGGTTGTCGGTGACGCGGTAGGCGTAGCGCCGCCAGATCGCGGAGAACCGCGCGTCGAACCCGCTGGGCGCCTCCCGCAGCGCCCACACACGCACGTCCCGCGGCAGCCGCCCGGCGAGCCGCTTCAGCAGCTTGGTGTGGTGCTCGGCCCACACCTCGCGCGGCAGGTCCACGTGCGCGACCTGGCCGCGGGCGTGCACACCGGCGTCGGTTCGCCCCGCCACGGTCAGCTCGTACGTCGTCGTGGACCGCGTCACGGTCCGCAGCGCGTCCTCGATCTCCGCCTGCACGGTCCGCCGTCCGCCGGCCTGCTTGGCCCACCCGGAGAACTCGGTCCCGTCGTAGGAAAGATCCAGCCGAACCCGCACCACACCACTCACCCGGACATCTCCATTCCACAACGAAGCGGGCCCGCTCCTCGAAAGAAGCGGGCCCACGACAACGCCCCTCAGGGGCGCGGGAACTGCGCGCTCAGCCACGACGGCGCCGCAGCCGGGCGACCACCCGGTCCCCGCCAGGAACGCTTACGCGTCCTTCGACTCCTCGGCCGCGGCCTCGTCGTCGCCCTTGGTCGTGTCGACCTTGGCCTCGGTGGCCTCGGTGGTCTCGGCGTCCTTGGCGGACCGCTTGGTCGCCGCCTCGGCCTCGCCGACCGCGGTCTGCTGCACCGTCAGCGCCTCGACCAGCTCGATGACGGCCATGGGCGCGTTGTCGCCACGGCGGTTACCGATCTTGGTGATGCGGGTGTAGCCACCGGGACGGTTCTCGTACCGCGGGCCGATCTCGGTGAAGAGCGTGTGGACGATGCTCTTGTCCGTGATCACCTGCAGCACCTGACGGCGGTTGTGAAGGTCGCCCTTCTTCGCCTTGGTGACCAGACGCTCGGCGTAGGGGCGCAGCTTGCGCGCCTTCGCCTCGGTGGTGGTGATGCGGCCGTGCTCGAAAAGCGCCTTCGCGAGGTTCGCGAGCATGAGCTTCTCGTGCGCGGCGCTGCCGCCCAGACGGGCACCCTTGGTGGGCCTCGGCATGATGACTCTCCTGTGTGTCTGCCCCGGCCGTATCAGGTACCGGGGTCAGTATCCGAGCAGGCGGACGCCTGTCGGAGATCCAGGCCCCCGAAGGGGCCTGGAGGGGGCGCGGGGAACTGCGCGATCACGCACAGCGCACCCGCACCCGAGTACGGACCGTAAGGCCCGAGCTCTTAGTACTGCTCGGTCTCCACGAATCCGGCGTCCGCGTCGTCGTCCGCCCCGAAGGCGTCCGCCGCGGCGGTCGGGTCGAACCCGGGAGGCGAGTCCTTGAGCGCCAGGCCCATGCCGGCCAGCTTGGCCTTGACCTCGTCGATGGACTTCGCGCCGAAGTTGCGGATGTCGAGCAGGTCCGCCTCGGACCGCGCGACGAGCTCACCCACGGAGTGGATGCCCTCACGCTTGAGGCAGTTGTACGACCGGACCGTGAGCTCCAGCTCCTCGATCGGCAGCGCCAGGTCGGCGGCGAGGGCGGCGTCCGTCGGGGACGGACCCATGTCGATGCCCTCGGCGTCGATGTTCAGCTCGCGGGCGAGACCGAACAGCTCGACCAGCGTCTTACCGGCGGAGGCCATGGCGTCACGGGGACGCATCGCCTGCTTGGTCTCGACGTCGACGATCAGCTTGTCGAAGTCGGTCCGCTGCTCGACTCGGGTCGCCTCGACCTTGTAGGTGACCTTGAGGACCGGCGAGTAGATCGAGTCGACCGGGATCCGGCCGATCTCCTGGCCGACCTGCTTGTTCTGCACGGCGGAGACGTAGCCGCGACCGCGCTCGACGGTCAGCTCCATCTCCAGCTTGCCCTTGCCGTTGAGCGTGGCGAGGACGAGGTCCGGGTTGTGCACCTCGACACCGGCCGGGGGCGCGATGTCCGCGGCGGTGACCAGACCCGGGCCCTGCTTGCGCAGGTACATCACGACCGGCTCGTCGTGCTCCGAGGAGACGACCAGCTGCTTGATGTTGAGGATCAGGTCGGTGACGTCCTCCTTGACGCCCGGCACGGTGGTGAACTCGTGCAGGACGCCGTCGATGCGGATGCTGGTGACAGCGGCACCGGGGATCGACGACAGGAGGGTACGGCGGAGGGAGTTGCCGAGGGTGTAGCCGAAGCCCGGCTCCAGCGGCTCGATCACGAACCGGGAGCGGAATTCGTCGACGACCTCTTCGGTCAACGAGGGACGCTGAGCGATCAGCATGTGTGGATCAGATCCTTCTTTCGTGGACGCCCGCTATTTGACGCCCGACGGAAACCGCACCCGGTGACAAGTGCGGGTACTGCAAGGGTACGGGCGATACGGCCCTTGCGAGCCGTACCGCCCGGAACCTCAGGAAACCGGTGCCTCAGACGCGGCGGCGCTTCGGCGGGCGGCAGCCGTTGTGCGGGGTCGGGGTGACGTCCTGGATGGAGCCGACCTCGAGGCCCGTGGCCTGCAGGGAGCGGATGGCGGTCTCACGACCGGAACCCGGACCCTTGACGAACACGTCGACCTTGCGCATGCCGTGCTCCTGGGCGCGGCGGGCGGCCGACTCGGCGGCCATCTGCGCGGCGAACGGCGTGGACTTCCGGGAGCCCTTGAAGCCGACGTGGCCGGCGGAGGCCCACGAGATCACGTTGCCGGACGGGTCCGTGATCGAGACGATCGTGTTGTTGAACGTGCTCTTGATGTGCGCGTGGCCGTGAGCGACGTTCTTCTTTTCCTTGCGGCGCACCTTCTTGGCAGCGCCCTGACGACCCTTGGGGGGCATCTATAACTCCTACGGGAGGTGGTCGGTCCTGCAGCAAGACCGCTGGATGAGCGTCCGCTGAGGACTACTTCTTGCCCGGCTTCTTCTTGCCGGCGATGGCGCGACGCGGGCCCTTGCGGGTACGCGCGTTGGTGCTGGTGCGCTGACCGCGGACGGGCAGACCGCGACGGTGACGCAGACCCTGGTAGGTACCGATCTCGACCTTGCGGCGGATGTCGGCCTGGATCTCGCGACGGAGGTCACCCTCGGTCTTGATGTTGTTGTCGACGTACTCGCGGATCGCGACGAGCTGCTCCTCGGAGAGGTCGCGAACGCGGGTGTTCGGGTCGACGCCGGTGGCGGCCAGCGTCTGCTGCGAAAGGGTCCGGCCGATGCCGAACACGTAGGTGAGGGCGATCTCCACGCGCTTTTCGCGCGGGATGTCAACACCGGAAACGCGTGCCATTCAATGGCTCCAGTTGATTGTCGGAGGTCTTCCACAGGACCGGATCCCCGCCCGCCGTACCAGGTACGGGCCGGGTCCCCGGCCTCCGAGCCGGGGGTGTCGAGCCGTGAGGCTCGGGACCTGCGTATGAACGTGTGTTGCTCGCGTCGCGCGAAGTCTGCGGAAGTCGCAGAGGGTGGATCAGTGCTGCGGTCAGCCCTGGCGCTGCTTGTGGCGCGGGTTGTCGCAGATGACCATGACCCGGCCGTGACGGCGGATCACCCTGCACTTGTCGCAGATCTTCTTGACGCTCGGCTTGACCTTCATGGGTGTGAGGTTCTCCGGGTCAGTGCCATCACCCCGGCGGGCCGGGGAGCGGGCAAGATCTACTTGTACCGGTAGACGATCCGGCCACGCGTCAGGTCGTACGGAGACAGCTCCACCACGACCCGGTCGTCAGGGAGGATGCGGATGTAGTGCATACGCATCTTGCCGCTGATGTGTGCCAGGACCTGGTGGCCGTTCTGGAGCTCGACCCTGAACATGGCGTTCGGAAGAGACTCGACGACAGTGCCCTCGATCTCGATGGCACCTTGCTTCTTGGCCACGCTTCGCCCTTCGAATCGACTACCTTGATCGACTCCGCGTGCACCATGACCACATGCAGACATGCGGGTGCACAAGAGCCGACGAGTCAGTCTACGTCAGGGCCCCCGGAAAAACGAATCGAGAGATCCTGCCCCGTCGGGGAGATCCTTAACCGAGCGGGTCCGGCGCCGCCGTGATGCCCAGCACCGATTCTTGACGCCGCCCTCGCGGGCTCGGCGCCGGGGCGCCTCACAAGCTTCGCGCGGCTGCGCCGTCCTCCGGACCGGCGGGCAGGGCCCGGGCCGTCGTCAGGCCAGCGGGTCCGGCGCCGCCGTGATGCCCAGCTCGGCGAGCTTCGCCTTGCCGCCGTCCGGGGCGGTGAGGACCAGCGGGCCCTGTTCGGTCAGCGCGACCGAGTGCTCCCAGTGCGAGGACCAGGTGCCGTCGGTGGTGATCACGGTCCAGTCGTCGGAGAGGACCTCGGTCCGGGGAGTCCCGAGGGAGACCATCGGCTCGATCGCCAGGCAGAAGCCGGGAACCAGCTTGGGGCCCTTGCCGCGCTTGCGGTCCACGTAGTTCAGCAGGTGCGGGTCCATGTGCATCTCGGTGCCGATACCGTGGCCGCCGTAGTCCTCGATGATCCCGTACTTGCCGCCGCCGGGCTTGGGCTGGCGGCGGATGTACGTCTCGACGGCCCGGGAGATGTCGACCAGCCGGTTCCCCTGCTTCATGGCCGCGATGCCGGCCCACATCGACTCCTCGGTCACCCGGGACAGCTCGATCAGCTCCGGGGAGTGACCCGAGCCGACGAACGCGGTGTACGCGGCGTCGCCGTGCCAGCCGTCGATGATCGCGCCGCAGTCGATGGAGATGATGTCCCCGTCCTTGAGGATCACGTCGTCGGACGGGATGCCGTGCACCACGACCTCGTTCACCGAGGTGCAGATGGTGGCGGGGAAGCCGCCGTAGCCGAGGAAGTTCGGCTTGGCGTCGTGCTCGGCGAGCACCTTGCGGGCGACCTGGTCCAGATCCCTGGTGGAGGCCCCGGGCACCGCGGCCTCCCGGGTGGCCGCGTGGATGGCGGCGACGACCAGCCCCGCCTCGCGCATCTTGGCGATCTGCTCAGGGCTCTTGATCTGCACCATGGGGACGACGGCCTTTCTGGACCAGAGGGAAAGACGAACGCTTCCAACGATACGGGCGTCCGCGGCCCCGGTTCCCGCCGAGGGGCGGCGAAGCGGGGCCCGCCCATGCCACAGCCGCGGCCCCTCGGAGGGGAACCGCGGCTGTGAACGGCGGGAGCAGGGCTACTGGCCGCTCTTCAGCGCCTCCAGCGCCCGGCCGGTGACCTCGTCGACGGGACCCATCGCGGAGATGGTCACCACCAGGCCCTGGGCGCGGTAGTAGTCGATGATCGGCTCGGTCTGCGTGTGGTAGACCTCCAGCCGCGTGCGGACGGTCTCCTCGGAGTCGTCGTCGCGCTGGTACAGCTCGCCACCGCAGAGGTCGCAGACGCCCTCCTGCTTCGGGGGGCTGTAGCTCACGTGGAACACGTGCGCGGAGTCCTTGCGGCAGACGCGCCGGCCGGCGATCCGCTTCACGACCTCGTCCTCGGGGGCCTCGAGGTCGAGCACCGCGTCCAGCTTGATGCCCTCGGTCTTCAGCAGCTCGTCCAGCGCCTCGGCCTGCGACACGTTGCGCGGGAAGCCGTCCAGCAGGAAACCGCCCTCGGCGTCGGGCTGCTCCATGCGGTCCTTGGCCATGGCGATGGTGACCTCGTCGGGGACGAGGTTACCGGCGTCCATGTAGGACTTCGCGAGCTTCCCGAGCTCGGTCTGCCGGCTGATGTTGGCGCGGAACAGGTCGCCCGTGGAGATGTGCGGGATGCGCAGTTTCTCGGCAAGACGGGTGGCCTGTGTGCCCTTCCCAGCACCCGGCGGCCCGACGAGGACGATTCGCATCAGCGGAGGAACCCTTCGTAATTGCGCTGCTGGAGCTGGCTCTCGATCTGCTTCACGGTCTCGAGACCGACACCCACGATGATCAGGATGCTGGTCCCGCCGAACGGGAAGTTCTGGTTCGCCCCGAAACCAACCAACGCCATCGTCGGTACGAGAGCGATCAGCCCCAAGTACAGCGAACCCGGCCAGGTGATCCGGTTGAGTACGTAACTCAGGTACTCAGCGGTCGGTCGGCCAGCCCGGATGCCCGGGATGAAGCCACCATACTTCTTCATGTTGTCCGCGACTTCCTCGGGGTTGAACGAGATCGCCACGTAGAAGAACGCGAAGAACACGATGAGCAAGAAGTACAGCGTCACGTAGATCGGGTGGTCACCGCGGACGAGGTGCGCCTCGATCCAGGTCTTCCAGCCCGAGGTGCCACTGGAGAACTGCGCGATGAGCGCCGGGATGTACAGCAGCGACGAGGCGAAGATGACCGGGATCACACCGGCCTGGTTCACCTTCAGCGGGATGTAGGTGGACGTCCCGCCGTAGGAGCGGCGTCCGATCATGCGCTTCGCGTACTGGACGGGGATCCTGCGCTGGGCCTGCTCGACGAAGACGACCAGGCCGACCATGACCAGACCCACGGCGATGACGGTGCCGAACTCGATCCAGCCGCCCGCCAGGCTGCCCTGCTCCTTGATGGCCCACAGGGCGGAGGGGAAGGTGGCGGCGATCGAGATGAACATGAGGATCGACATGCCGTTGCCGATGCCGCGGTCGGTGATGAGCTCACCGAGCCACATGACCATGGCCGTACCGGCGGTCATGGTGATGACCATGGTGATGGTCACGAAGATCGACTGGTCGGGGACGATCTGGCCCGCGACCGGGCAGCCCTGGAAGAGGGCGCCGCTGCGGGCGGTGGCCACCAGGCCGGTGCCCTGCAGGATGGCGAGCGCGACCGTCAGGTAACGGGTGTACTGCGTGATCTTCGCCGTGCCGGCCTGTCCCTCCTTCTTGAGGGCTTCCAGGCGCGGGATCACCACGGTCAGCAGCTGCAGAATGATGCTCGCCGTGATGTACGGCATGATGCCGAGCGCGAAGACCGTGATCTGGAGCAGCGCACCGCCGCTGAACATGTTCACCAGACCGAACAGGCCCTGGTTCGCCTGGGCGGCGTCGATACAGGTCTGGACGTTCCGGTAGTCGACACCCGGGATGGGAATGTGCGTACCGACCCGGTACACCACGATGATGCCGAGCGTGAAGAGCAGCTTCTTGCGCAGGTCGGGCGTCTTGAACGCCCGGGCGAACGCGGTGAGCACGGTGCCTCCTGCGACCCCCCGCGCAACTGCGTCAAGGGTGATGGTCTGAGATTCCGACTGAGGACGAATACGTAACGGTCAACTGCCGCCCTGAGTGCCCCGCGTGGGGCGCCCGAGGTCAACGGGCAGCGCAGGCCACCTTACCGGCGAGACTGCCGCCCTAGGAACGACCAACCGGGGATACCCCATTTGTGGGGTATCCCCGGTCGGGATCGCTCTACGTCATCAAGACACCTGACGGGGTCAGACGAGCTCGGTGACGGTACCGCCGGCGGCGGTGATCTTCTCCTTGGCGGAGCCGGAGACGGCGTCGACCGTCACCTGCAGCGCCACGGAGATCTCGCCCTGGCCCAGGACCTTGACGAGGCTGTTCTTGCGCACGGCGCCCTTGGCGACCAGGTCCTCGACCGTGACCTCTCCGCCCTCGGGGTAGAGCGAGGCGAGCTTGTCCAGGTTCACAACCTGGAACTCGGTCTTGAACGGGTTCTTGAAGCCCTTGAGCTTCGGGAGACGCATGTGGAGGGGCATCTGGCCACCCTCGAAGCGCTCCGGAACCTGGTAACGGGCCTTGGTGCCCTTGGTACCACGACCGGCCGTCTTACCCTTCGACGCCTCACCACGACCGACACGGGTCTTCGCGGTCTTGGCGCCGGGGGCGGGACGGAGGTTGTGGATCTTGAGCGGGTTGTTCTCCGCCATGATCAGTCGACCTCCTCGACCGTCACGAGGTGGCGGACGGTGTGCACCATGCCGCGGAACTCGGGACGATCCTCCTTGACGACCTGCGTGTTGATGCCCTTGAGACCAAGGGAGCGCAGGGTGTCACGGTGGTTCTGCTTGCTGCCGATGTAGGACTTGACCTGCGTAATCTTGAGCTGCGCCATGATTACGCACCCGCCCCGGCACGCGCACGGAGAAGAGCCGCGGGAGCGACGTCCTCGAGGGGCAGACCACGGCGGGCCGCGATCTCCTCGGGACGCTGCAGGCCCTTGAGGGCCTCCACGGTCGCGTGCACGATGTTGATCTGGTTGTCGGAGCCGAGCGACTTCGACAGCACGTCGTGGATACCGGCGCACTCGAGCACGGCGCGCACCGGACCACCGGCGATCACACCGGTACCGGGCGACGCGGGCTTGAGCAGCACGACGCCGGCAGCCTTCTCACCCTGGATGGGGTGCGGGATGGTGCCCTGGATGCGGGGGACCTTGAAGAAGTGCTTCTTGGCCTCCTCAACACCCTTGGCGATGGCGGCCGGCACCTCCTTGGCCTTGCCGTATCCGACACCCACGGTGCCGTCACCGTCGCCCACCACGACCAGCGCGGTGAAGCTGAAGCGACGACCACCCTTCACAACCTTGGCGACACGGTTGATCGCGACGACGCGCTCAACGTATGCGGTCTTCTCGGCGGCAGCTGCGCCGCCGTCACGGCCCTTCCGGTCCCGCCGCTCGCCGCCACCGGCACCGCCACCGCGGCGCTGGGGTCCAGCCATTGGAATTACCTCTCTCTGTTTCCGCTAGCTACGGAACCGGCTCAGAACTTCAGTCCGGCTTCGCGGGCGGCGTCCGCCAGAGCGGCGATGCGCCCGGCGTACTGGTTGCCACCACGGTCGAACACGACGGCCTCGACACCGGCGGCCTTGGCGCGCTCGGCGACCAGGGCGCCGACCTGCTTGGCCTGCGCGGACTTGTCGCCCTCGCCACCGCGGACGGACGCGTCCAGGGTGGACGCCGACGCCAGGGTGTGACCCTTCAGGTCGTCGATCACCTGCGCCACGATGTGGCGGTTGGAACGAGTCACGACCAGGCGAGGACGCTCGGCGGTGCCGGCGACCTTCTTGCGGATCCGGATGTGACGACGCTTGATAGCAGCACGCTTGTAGGCGTCGCCCTTGAGGATCTTCTGCCCGTATGCCATGGCTTACTTACCCGCCTTTCCGACCTTGCGGCGGATGACTTCGCCCTCGTACTTGACGCCCTTGGCCTTGTACGGGTCGGGCTTGCGCAGCTTGCGGATGTTGGCCGCAACCTCGCCGACCTTCTGCTTGTCGATGCCCTCGACCGAGAAACGGGTGGGGGCCTCCACCTTGAAGGTGATGCCCTCGGGGGCCTCGACCGTGATCGGGTGGCTGTAACCGAGGGAGAACTCCAGGTTCGAACCCTTGGCGACAACGCGGTAACCGACACCGCTGATCTCGAGCTTCTTCACGTAACCCTGGGTCACGCCGGTGATCATGTTCGCCACCAGCGTGCGGGACAGGCCGTGGAGGGCCTTGTTCTGACGCTCGTCGTTGGGGCGGGTGACGTTCAGAACGCCGTCCTCACCCTTGGCGATCTCGATCGGCGCCACGACGGTGTGGGTCAGCGAGCCCTTGGGGCCCTTGACCGAAACCGTACGGCCGTCGATGGTGACGTCCACGCCGGCGGGAACCGCGATGGGGAGCTTGCCGATGCGCGACATAGCTGTTTCCTCCGTTCCCTTCCGCTACCAGACGTAGGCGAGGACTTCCCCACCCACGCCCTTCTTGCCGGCCTGCTTGTCGGTGAGGAGCCCGTGCGACGTGGAGATGATCGCCACGCCGAGGCCGCCCAGCACCTTCGGCAGGTTGGTGGACTTCGCGTACACCCGGAGACCGGGCTTGGAGATCCGCTTGATGCCCGCGATGGAGCGCTCACGGTTGGGACCGAACTTGAGGTCCAGGACGAGGCTCTTGCCGACCTCGGCGTCCTCGACCTTCCAGCCCGTGATGAAGCCCTCCTGCTGGAGGATCTCCGCGATGTGCGACTTGATCTTCGAGTGCGGCATCGCCACGGTGTCGTGGTACGCCGAGTTCGCGTTCCGCAGACGCGTAAGCATGTCTGCGATCGGATCAGTCATGGTCATGAATTGGCCTTCGGCCTCTCTCGCCGGGGTTTCCTGGTGCGCCATCCCTCTCCCCGATCCGAGACGGGACGGGTGCGGCGCGGTGGACCTACGGCGTAGTAAGTCGTATGGGCACGGCAGGCGCCCAACCCCACAAGCCTAAGCCATGGGGAGTGGGCGTCCTGCCGCCCCAGTTGCTTACCGAGAGTCCTGAGAGTCGGGAAGTACCCGACTACCAGGAGCTCTTGGTCACGCCCGGCAGCTCGCCACGGTGAGCCATCTCACGAAGGCAGACGCGGCACAGGCCGAACTTGCGGTACACGGAGTGCGGACGGCCGCAGCGCTGGCAGCGGGTGTAGCCGCGCACTCCGAACTTGGGCTTGCGAGCAGCCTTCGCGATGAGAGCCTTCTTCGCCATCTCGCTCACGCCTCCTTGAACGGGAAGCCGAGGTGACGGAGAAGGGCACGGCCCTCTTCGTCGTTGGTCGCCGTGGTCACCACGGTGATGTCCATACCCCGGACACGGTCGATCTTGTCCTGGTCGATCTCGTGGAACATGACCTGCTCCGTGAGACCGAAGGTGTAGTTGCCCCGGCCGTCGAACTGCTTGGGGGACAGACCACGGAAGTCGCGGATGCGCGGGAGCGCGAGCGACAGGGTGCGGTCCAGGAACTCCCACATGCGGTCGCCACGGAGGGTGACGTGGGCACCGATCGGCTGACCCTCACGCAGCTTGAACTGCGCGATGGACTTGCGGGCCTTGGTGACGGCCGGCTTCTGACCGGTGATCGTGGTGAGGTCGCGGATGGCGCCCTCGATCAGCTTGGAGTCGCGGGCGGCGTCGCCCACACCCATGTTGACCACGATCTTGACGAGGCCGGGAACCTGCATGACGTTCTCGTAGGAGAACTGCTCACGCAGCTTGCCCGCGATCTCCTCGCGGTACTTCGTCTTCAGACGCGGAGTGGTGGTGGTCGTCATCAGATGTCCTCACCCGTCCGCTTGGCAACGCGGATCTTGTTGCCCTCGTCGTCGAAGCGGTAACCGACGCGCGTGACGACCTTGTTGCCGTCCTTCTCCACGACCAGCTGGACGTTGGAGACGTGGATCGGGGCCTCGGTGGTCACGATGCCGCCGGCCTGCGAACCGCTGGCGGTCGGACCGGCCTTGGTGTGCTTCTTGACCCGGTTGACACCCTCGACCAGGACGCGGTCCTCGCGGGGGAAGGCCGCGATGACCTTGCCCTGCTTGCCCTTGTCCTTACCGGTGATGACCTGGACCAGGTCGCCCTTCTTGATCTTCATGCTCACAGCACCTCCGGCGCGAGGGAGATGATCTTCATGAACTTCTTCTCGCGCAGCTCACGGCCCACCGGGCCGAAGATACGGGTGCCGCGAGGGTCGCCGTCGTTCTTCAGAATGACGGCGGCGTTCTCGTCGAAGCGGATGTACGAGCCGTCCGGACGGCGGCGCTCCTTGACGGTGCGAACGATGACCGCCTTGACGACGTCACCCTTCTTCACGTTGCCACCGGGGATCGCGTCCTTGACGGTGGCGACGATGACGTCACCGATGCCCGCGTAGCGGCGACCGGAGCCACCGAGCACACGGATGCAAAGGATTTCCTTCGCACCAGTGTTGTCGGCGACACGCAGTCGCGACTCCTGCTGGATCACGTCTATCTCCTGTTTGTCTGCCGGTTCCCCGGGGGCCGTTCAGGAACGGCCCCCGGAGCCTGGCGGAACTGTCCTGCGAGGAATGCCCCGCAGGAGATTTACTTGGCCTTCTCGAGGATCTCGACGACGCGCCAGCGCTTCGTGGCGGACAGCGGCCGGGTCTCCATGAGGAGGACGCGGTCGCCGACACCGGCGGCGTTCTGCTCGTCGTGCGCCTTGAGCTTGTTGGTACGGCGGATGACCTTGCCGTACAGCGCGTGCTTGACGCGGTCCTCGACGGCGACGACGACGGTCTTGTCCATCTTGTCGCTGACGACCAGACCCTCACGGGTCTTACGGAAACCGCGGGCGGCCTTCGTCTCTTCAGTCACGTTGTTCTCGCTCATGCGCTCTCCACCGTCTCGATGCCCAGCTCGCGCTCACGCATCAGGGTGTAGATCCGCGCGATGTCCTTGCGGACGGCCTTGAGCCGACCGTGGTTCTCGAGCTGACCCGTGGCCGCCTGGAAGCGGAGGTTGAACAGCTCTTCCTTGGCCTCGCGGAGCTTCGCCAGAAGCTCCTCGTTGCCCAGCTCGCGCAGCTCTGACGCCTTGGTACCGGCCGACATCACGCTTCACCTGCCTCGCGCTTGACGATCTTGCACTTCATCGGCAGCTTGTGAGCCGCACGGGTCAGGGCCTCGCGCGCGATCTTCTCGTTGGGGTACGACAGCTCGAACATGACGCGTCCGGGCTTGACGTTGGCCACCCACCACTCCGGGGAGCCCTTACCGGAACCCATGCGGGTCTCGGCCGGCTTCTTGGTGAGGGGGCGGTCCGGGTAGATGTTGATCCAGACCTTGCCGCCACGCTTGATGTGACGGGTCATGGCGATACGAGCCGCTTCGATCTGGCGGTTCGTCACGTACGCCGGGGTGAGCGCCTGGATGCCGTACTCGCCGAACGCAACCTGCGTGCCACCCTTCGACATGCCGTTGCGCTTCGGGTGGTGCTGCTTGCGGTGCTTGACCCTACGGGGGATCAGCATGGTGGTCAGGCCTCCGTTCCGGTGCTCTCAGCCGGAGCGGCCGCCGGAGCCTCGGCCTTGGGGGCCTCGGCAGCGGGAGCCTGCTGCGGCTTGCGACCGCGACCGCCACGCTCGCCACCGCGGCCACCACGGGCCGGGCGGTCGGCACCGCCACGGGCCGGGCGGTTGCCGGCGCGGGCAGCGGCGTTCTCGGCGCGGACCTCGGCGATGTTCTTGACGTCGCCCTTGTAGATCCAGACCTTCACGCCGATGCGGCCGAAGGTCGTCTTGGCCTCGAAGAAGCCGTAGTCCACGTTCGCGCGGAGCGTGTGCAGGGGCACACGGCCCTCGCGGTAGAACTCCGAGCGGGACATCTCGGCGCCACCGAGGCGGCCACCGCACTGGATCTTGATGCCCTTGGCGCCCGCCTTCATGGCCGACTGCATGCTCTTACGCATGGCGCGGCGGAAGGAGACGCGGGAGGAGAGCTGCTCGGCGACGGCCTGGGCGACCAGCTGAGCGTCGGTCTCGGGGTTCTTGACCTCGAGGATGTTCAGCTGGACCTGCTTGCCGGTGAGCTTCTCGAGGTCGCCGCGGATGCGGTCGGCCTCGGCGCCACGGCGGCCGATCACGATGCCCGGACGCGCGGTGTGGATGTCCACACGCACACGGTCGCGGGTGCGCTCGATCTCGACCTTGGAGATGCCGGCGCGCTCCATGCCGGACGTCATCATCCGACGGATGGCGACGTCTTCCTTGACGTAGTCCTTGTACAGCTTGTCGGCGTACCAACGCGACTTGAAGTCGGTCGTGACACCGAGCCGGAACCCATGCGGGTTAACCTTCTGGCCCATTACCGGGTTCCTTCCTTGCTGCTGACGACCACGGTGATGTGGCTGGTCCGCTTGCGGATCCGGTAGGCGCGGCCCTGGGCGCGCGGACGGAACCGCTTCAGGGTCGGGCCCTCGTCGACGTAGGCCTCGGAAATGAAGAGGCTGTCGACATCGGTGTGGTCGTAGTTGTGCGCGGCGTTGGCAATGGCGCTGTCCAGCACCTTGCCCACCGGCACGCTCGCGGCCTGCGGGGCGAAACGCAGGACCGCCTGAGCCTCCGTGGCGTCCATGCCACGGATGAGGTCCACCACGCGGCGGGCCTTCATGGGCGTGACGCGGATGTACCGCGCCTGGGCCCTGGCTTCCATGGTTGTCCCTTCAGTGTCTGTCATGGTCGATTGCACCCCGCCGACTAGCGGCGCTTCGACTTCCGGTCGTCCTTGACGTGGCCCCGGAAGGTGCGGGTCGGCGAGAACTCGCCGAGCTTGTGGCCGACCATCGACTCGGTGACAAACACCGGGATGTGGGTCTTGCCGTTGTGCACCGCGATCGTGTGGCCCAGCATCGCCGGGACGATCATCGAGCGACGGGACCAGGTCTTGATGACGTTCTTGGTACCGGCTTCGTTCTGCGCGTCCACCTTCTTGATCAGGTGGTCGTCGACGAAGGGTCCCTTCTTCAAGCTACGAGGCATCTCAACCCGTCCTTAGCGCTTCTTGTTCGTCTTGCGGCGGCGGACGATGTACTTGTTCGACGCCTTCTTGGGCGAACGAGTACGGCCTTCCTTCTTGCCCCAGGGGGACACGGGGTGACGGCCACCGGAGGTCCGGCCCTCACCACCACCGTGCGGGTGGTCCACCGGGTTCATGACGACACCGCGGACGGTCGGGCGGACGCCCAGCCACCGCTTGCGGCCCGCCTTGCCCCAGTTGATGTTGCTCTGCTCGGCGTTGCCGACCTCGCCGACCGTGGCGCGGCAGCGCTGGTCGACCAGGCGGATCTCACCGGAGGGCATGCGGAGGTGGGCCATGGTGCCCTCCTTCGCGAGCAGCTGCACCGAGGCGCCGGCGGAGCGGGCGAACTTGGCGCCGCCGCCGGGACGCAGCTCGATGGCGTGCAGCGTCGTACCCACGGGGATGTTGCGCAGGGCAAGGTTGTTGCCCGGCTTGATGTCGGCCCCGGGACCGTTCTCGACGCGGTCGCCCTGGTTCAGGCCACGCGGCGCGAGGATGTAGCGCTTCTCGCCGTCCGCGTAGTGCAGGAGCGCGATGCGCGCGGTGCGGTTGGGGTCGTACTCGATGTGCGCGACCTTCGCCGGCACGCCGTCCTTGTCGTGACGACGGAAGTCGATCACGCGGTAGGCGCGCTTGTGGCCACCGCCCTGGTGGCGGACGGTCACACGACCGGAATTGTTACGGCCGCCCTTGCTGTGCAGGGGACGGACCAGCGACTTCTCCGGCGTGGACCGCGTGACCTCGACGAAGTCGGCGACGCTGGAGCCACGACGGCCCGGAGTCGTCGGCTTGTACTTGCGGATACCCATTTCTCAGTCCTCGTCCGATATCGAACGATCCTGACCGCTTACGCGGTCGGACCGCCGAAGATGTCGATACGGTCGCCCTCGGCGAGGGTCACGATCGCGCGCTTGGTGGCGGCACGCTGGCCGAACCCGGTGCGGGTGCGCTTGCGCTTGCCGACGCGGTTGATCGTGTTGACCCCGGTGACCTTGACCTCGAAGACCGCCTGGACGGCCTCCTTGATCTGCGTCTTGTTGGCACGCGGGTCGACGAGGAACGTGTACTTGTTCTCGTCGATGAGCGCGTAGCTCTTCTCCGACACCACGGGCTTCAGCAGCACGTCACGGGGGTCCGTGTACGCCTTGCTCGCCGGGGTGACGACGGTGTTCTTGCCTTCGGCCTCGTGGCGGCGCGCCTTGGCGACGCGAGCGGCCTTGGCCGCCTTGGCGGCCTTCGAGGCGATCGAGGGGTGACGGGCAGCCATCAGACCTCGCTCCCTTCGTTGTCGTTGGCCTTGTTCGGGCCGGCGACGAAGGACTCGAAAGCGGCCTTGGTGAAGACCACGTCGTCCGAGACGAGAACGTCGTACGTGTTCAGCTGGCCCGGCTCCAGGATGTGGACCTGGGGCAGGTTGCGGGCGGAGAGCCACGCGGCCTCGTCGGCGCGGTCGACGACCAGGAGCAGGTTCTTGCGCTCCGAGATCTTGCCGAACAGCGTCCTGGCGGCCTTCGTGGAGGGGTTCTCGCCCTCGACCACGCCGGTGACGACGTGGATGCGGTTGTGGCGCGCCCGGTCGGTGAGGGCGTGACGCAGGGCGGCAGCCTTCATCTTCTTGGGCGTGCGCTGCGAGTAGTCGCGCGGCACGGGACCGTGCACGACGCCACCACCGGCGAACTGCGGCGCGCGGGTCGAGCCCTGACGGGCGCGGCCGGTGCCCTTCTGGCGGTACGGCTTCCTGCCACCACCACGGACCTCGCCACGGGTCTTCGTCTTGTGGGTGCCCTGGCGGGCAGCGGCCAGCTGCGCGACGACGACCTGGTGGATCAGCGGAACGCTGACCTTCTCGACGTCGAAGATCTCCGCGGGGAGCTCGACGGTACCGGCCTTGTCGCCCGCCGGCGAAAGGATGTCAACAGTGCTCATCGGTTACCTCAGGCCCCCTTGGCCGCGGTGCGGACCAGGACGAGGCCGCCGTTCGGACCAGGAACCGCGCCCTTGATGAGCAGCAGACCCTTCTCCGCGTCAACGGCGTGGACGGTCAGGTTCTGGGTGGTGACCCGCTCGTTGCCCATACGACCCGCCATGCGGAGGCCCTTGAACACACGACCCGGGGTGGCGCAGCCACCGATGGAACCGGGCGAGCGGTGCTTGCGCTGGGTGCCGTGACCGGCGCCGAGGCCCTTGAAGTTGTGACGCTTCATGACACCGGCGAAGCCCTTGCCCTTGCTCTTGCCGGTGACGTCGACCTTCACGCCGGACTCGAAGACCTCGGCGGTGACTTCCTGGCCCAGCGTGTACTCGGAGGCGTCCGACGTGCGGATCTCGACGAGGTGACGACGGGGGGTGACGTCGGCCTTGGCGAAGTGACCCTTGAGGGGCTTGTTCACCTTGCGCGGGTCGATCTCGCCGAAGGCGATCTGGACGGACTCGTAGCCGTCGACGTCGTTCGTGCGGACCTGGGTGACGACATTGGGGCCGGCCTTGACGACGGTGACCGGGACGACACGGTTGTTCGCGTCCCACACCTGCGTCATGCCGAGCTTCTCGCCCAGGATGCCCTTGATCTGCTTTGCCATCTCTTCAGATCACCGGCCTCAGAGCTTGATCTCGATGTCGACACCGGCCGGGAGGTCGAGTCGCATCAGAGAGTCAACGGTCTTGGGGGTCGGGTCGAGGATGTCGATCAGGCGCTTGTGCGTGCGCATCTCGAAGTGCTCGCGCGAGTCCTTGTACTTGTGCGGCGACTTGATGACGCAGTACACGTTCTTCTCTGTGGGCAGCGGCACCGGGCCCGCGACCGACGCACCAGTGCGAGTCACCGTCTCGACGATCTTCTTCGCCGAAGAGTCGATGACCTCGTGGTCGTAGGCCTTGAGCCGGATGCGGATCTTCTGTCCCGCCATGGCTACTTCGTAGTCCTGTCTCTCATTACGCTCTGGAACCCGGAGCGGCTCCCCTCACCTCCGACCCACGCGGTCGGGCGTGTCGCACTCCCGCTGACATGAATGTCCCTTGTTCGAACATCCCTGCGGGATTGACACGGCCCTGCCGAAACCGTGAACCGGGGGCGAAAGGCCCACCGGGCGCCTGGCCGGTGCCGCGCCCACGCTTCCCGGAAGATTCCCGTACGTCCGCCCCTGATCAGGGGCGACGAGTACTGTGGGACTCGCTTCCGGTCCTCCCGGCGGGAGGCGCGCAGCATCAACACTCGACCGAGCAACTCGGACAGTCTGCCATAGGGGACGGCGCGCTGGCCAATCGAGCGGAAGAGATTACCCCGAGGGGGGTCGGGAGCAAACCCTTCCGGGCTCGCCCCGCCTCCGGGCGGTCAGGGAGTGGCCTCCGGGCGGATCCGGGAGGTGAGCCTGCACAGGGCTTCGTCGGGGGTGGGGGCCAGCAGGTGGACGTGGTCCATACCCGCGTAGACGGCGCCGTCCTCCGCCATGGCGAGGTACTGGTTGCCGCGGTCGCGGGTGCCGACGGGGTAGAGCTCGGTACCCGCCTGTTCGGCGAGGTCGTCGATGACCTCGGCGTCCCACATCGCCGCGAGGGGGTCGAGCGAGAACTCCATCCACGGCATCGAGTCCGCGGGATCGCGGTGAGGGACGCCCAGGGCACCGAACTCGGCGAGGAAGCGGCGTGCTGCGTCGTGCAACTCGAACTCACCGGTGTGCAGGAGAATGCTCTCCCACGTGTCCGTGGCCACTTCCCGGCCCGGGGACCAGCCCGCCGCCCTCAGCACACGTCCCGTCTCCTCGGGCCAGCGCGACTCGGTGTCCGGACCGGCGTGCCCGGCACGGAAGTGCCGCCAGAAGGGGTGCTCCTGCGCTGCCCCATCAGGTGACCAGAGCCCGGACTGCGCGCGCTGTGTCTCCACCAGGCGGTCCAGCGCCTGATCGATGCTCGTCCCCATCGGTTGCGCACTCTCCCGCACGAGGTGGAGCACACCGTCCTCGCTGATGCCGAGGAGGCTTGCTCCCTGGTCCGCGGTGCCCACCGGACACAACGACGTTCCCGCTTCACGGCAGGCCTCGGCGAAGCGCTCCCTCTGCCACGCGGCCTGCAGAGGGTCGAACCGAACCGCCGACGCGGTGGTGATCGAGTCGGCCGGCCAGCCGTACGTGACAAGGCCGCCGAACTCGGCGAGGAACGCCTCGGCGGCGCCATGGAGCACGAATGCCCCGCGCTCGCCCGGTACCGACTCCCAGGTCCCCGTGGGCACGGCACGGCCGGGCTTCCAGCCCGCACGGCGCAGCACGTCCCCGGTCTGCCGCGACCACCCGCGTGTCAGGTCCACCGGGGCACCTCTTTCGCTCACTGTCGACCTGGCGCAGTCCTTTGCTCAGCCAAGCAGCAGCCAACACGACGCGTCCAACGGTGACCGACCGGCGTGCCGGGGGTCCTGCGGACCAGGCCCGCAATTGCCTACGGACAACGCCCTGCAGGACACGCACATCGCTTGAGCCACGGCGGCAGCTCCCGGAACGGTACGAAGGTCAGCGTGTCATCGACGGCGTTCACGGCGATGCTCGTACTGCCGGGCCCCTCCGCCCGCAGCACGGCGTGCAACTCCGGCGTCAGCGCCCCAGTAAGCCGTGCCGCGGTGCCCACCGCCGTGAACGCGAACCCCCGCTGGTCCCGGTCCGGCAGCCGCGTCGCCCGGGCCCGGGCGATCCGGGGCGACGCCTCCTCCAGCGGACAGTTGAGGGCCAACCCGATCGCCGCCGTCCCCAGACGCCGCTCGCCATGCTCGAAAACGGCATCCCAGTCCGCGGGGTCGCGATGCCCCGCAGCCCCTCGCCGGTCTCCCAGTCCCATGCGGATACTGTGCTCACCCGGCCACACCATGCGTAACTCGCCCGGTTCATGAACGCCGGCCTCGTAGGGCCTTCCATGCGTCACTGACCGCGTAGGCAGTTTCCAGTCGCCAGGTTTCCAGTTTGTCCAACACCTTTGATACGGCTTTCCACCGCTTGAGCCACGGCGGCAGGTTCCGGAACGGCACGAAGGTCAGGGTGTCGTCGATGGCGTTCACGGCCATGCTTCTGCGGCCGGGCCCCTCCGCCCGCAGCACGGCGTACAGCTCCGGCGTCAACGCCCCGTTGAGCCGTGCCGCGGTGCCCACCGCCGTGAACGCGAACCCCCGCTGGTCCCGGTCCGGCAGCCGCGTCGCCCGGGCGATCCGGGGCGACGCCTCCTCCAACGAACAATTGAAAGCCAACCCGATCGCCGCCGTCCCGAGATGGTTCTCACCGCGCTCGAACGCAGCATCCCACTCTGCCGGATCATCGAGGCCCAACAGCCCTTCGCCGCTTTCCCAGTTCCAGCCGGACGCCATCACGAACCGCCTCCGTCACCTGTCAGTCGTCGCACTTGGGAGGAAGCACCTTCTGTTTCTTCTTGTTGTTGATCATTCCAGCCCTGACAAGTTTGGTCAGGTCTTTCTCCTTGACAGCGCCCGACGGGTATGAGGCCTGTACGTGGCCGTGGTAGATCTCTTTGACGATCTTGCCGTTCTTGTCGGTTTCGTAGTGGTGCCGGTCGAGGACCACGATCTCGTTGTTGACGTGGTCCACGCCGATGCGCCGGAAATCATCCGGGTTGGTGCCATCGCCTCGTGTGATGGACCGGTCAAGCGCAGCCTGGCCGTTCGTGGGGGCGCGGCCGATCTCGCCCTTGGCTGACGATCCACTGGTCGAGCCATGCTTGTCGTACGTCGAGTCGTCGTAGATGCGGACCGGCTCGTCGCCCTCGAGGCCCAGCGGGTCGCTCCAGCGCAGCGGGTTGTCGACGTACCTGTGGTGGTTCGGCGCCGGGACCAGGCCGAGGGGGTCGGGGGTGAGGTAGCTCGCCGTGTCCGGGTCGTAGTAGCGGGCCAGGTTGTAATGCAGGCCCGTCTCCGGGTCGCGGTACTGGCCGGGGAAGGCCAGCGGGCAGAGGGCGTCGTCGCCGCCGGTCAGGGGGCGTCCCCATAGGCTGGTGGCGGCCCGCCAGGCGACCGTGCCTTCCTCGTCGATCAGCTCGTTGGGGGTTCCGGCCAGGTCGGTGACGATCGCGTAGAACTGCCTGTCGATCGCGTCCTGGGCGTCGGTGCCCCGACGGGCCCGCACCTGGGCCGCCGCCCGGTGGGTGCCCGGATCCCACTCCCAGGTGTCGGTCTCCACCCGCCCGTCGCGTAGCCTCTGCTGCTCCGCCAGCGTGGCGCGGTCCCAGCTGAAGAGAGTCTCGTCGGTGACGGAGCCGTCCTCGTGCACGCGCCACTTGGCGGTTCGCCGGCCGAGTACGTCGTAGCGGTACCGCCACACACCGCTGTCGGGCGTCACGGCCTCGGTGAGGCGGTCGTCGGCGTCCCAGGTGTAGGCCCAGATCCGCCGTAGCCCGGACAGCGTGCGCCGGATCACGCGGACCACGCGGCCCTGGCCATCGTGCTCGTACGTGGTGCGGCCCGCCGAGGTGACCTTCGTGCCGGTGTGCCGCAGCGGGCCCTGTGTGTCCTGCCCGCCGGGGGCGGGGTGAGCGGCCTCGCTGAGGTTGCCCAGTTCGTCGTAGGCGTAGGCCTCGGTCCAGGTGTCGGCCGACACACGGGTGACGCGGCCCGCGCGATCCAGGTCGAACCTGCGGGTGCCGCCCAGCCGGTCGGTGATCGAGGTGACGTGGCCGTCCCCGCGGTAGGCGTACGAGCGGGTCTGGCGTACGTGCGCGGCGCCCTGGGTGTGGGCACTGATGACTTGTCCGACGAGGCGGTGGCCCTCGTCCCAGGACTGCGTCAGCATCGCGGCGCCGGCCAGCCCGCGGGCGGTCTCCCGGCCGGCCGCGTCATGGGTGAAGGCCAGCTCTCCGGCGTCGGTGACGAGCGACGTGGGCAGTCCCGCCGAGTCGTACGACCAGCGCGAGGTGGCGCCGGACGGTGTGGTGCGCCGTATCCGTCGGCCAAGTAGGTCGTACTGGCTGGTGACCGTACGGCCGTCGACGGTTTCGCTGAGGATCCGGCCCAGGGCGTCGTAGCCGTAGGTGACCTTGCTGCCGGAATTCACGGCCTCGATCAGGCGGCCGGCCATGTCGTAGCGCAGGGTGGTCACGTCACCGGCATCCGTGCGTGCCGTGACCACTCGCCCGGCGGCGTCGCGGATGAGGCGAACCGTCCGCCCGGTGCCGTCAGTCCGCTCCACCTGGTGGCCGGTGGGGTCGAGGACATACCCGAGCCTGCGGCCGTTGAAGTCCGTCTCGCCGGCCAGGCGGCCCGCCGCGTCGTACCGGTAACTCCATTCGTGACCGCGCGGGTTGATCACGCCGACGAGCCGCAGCTCCGCGTCGTGGATGAAGCGGTAGCGGGTGCCGTCCGGGTCGGTCCGAGCACTCGGCAGGTCGAATGCGCCGTACTCGAAGGCGGTGACGAAGCCACCGGCGTCACGGTGCGACGTGAGGTTGCCCTCGGCGTCGTACGACCAGGTCTCGCGCCCGCCGTCGGCCCCCTCCCGCCACAGCAGGCGGCCCTCCGGGTCCCACTCCTGCCGGACGGTTCCACCGACCGGGTCCTCGATGTGCACGACGCGCCCGAACGCGTTCCGTCGCACGGTGACGACGCTGCCACGCGGGTCCACGGCCCGCACCTGGAGCCCGGCGGCATCCGTCTCGAAACGGAACGTGTTGCCGAGCGCGTCGGTCTGTGCGATCCGGTGTCCCCGCTCGTCATAGGTGTACGAAGTCACGGCGCCCAGCGGATCCGTACTGGTGAGGAGGTTGTCCCGGTCGTCGTAGGTGCACTCCCACCGCGCACCGTCGGACTCCGTGATGGCGACAGGCAGGAAGCCGTCGTACTCCACCTGGACGCCGGTCCCGTCCGGCCTGTCCATCCGTACGGGCTGACCGTGCGCGTCCAGAGTGAAGCGGGTCGTGTTGCCCAGCTCGTCGGTACGGGAGAGCAACCGCCCGAACCGGTCCCACTCGGTGTGCACGCTGTGCCCGAGGGGGTCGGTCACGGTGGTGAGCCGGTACAGGTCGTCGTACTGGTACGTCGTCGTGTCGCCGAGTGCATCCGTGTAGTGCGTCTGCCGGTTGTCGGCGTCGTAGTCGATGGTGCAGGTGAGAGTGCCGTCGGCGCCCTCTCCTGCGATGCAGCGGTCCAGGGCGTCGTAGGTGAAGCGGTACCAGTAGTCGTTGCGGTCGGTCCACGACGTGATGCGGGCTCGCTTGTCGTACGTGAGCTTCAACGGCCGGCCGGCGAGGTCGCGGATCTCGGTCAGGTTCCCTTCGGAGCTGTAGCCGAAGCTCCTGATGACGGTGGACTCCGGCCCGTCTTCGGTGGTGCGCAGGCGAAGCCGGGCGACGCGCCCGTCCACCGTGTCGACGTACAGGTGCCGGCCACCCGAATCGCGGACCGCGACCGGGGTGCCGTCGGCGTCACGGTCGAAGTCGACGCGGTACCCGTTGGTGTCGGTTATCGCAGCCAGGGGCAGAGTGAAGGCTTCGTCCACCGCCGCCGGGCTCGGCCGGGGCGCGAAGTGACGGGTGATCCCGCTGGCCGGGTCGGTGACGCGCAGAGGAGCACCTGCCGCGCCGTCCCAGTCCAACGGCCAGCGAGGGCCCTCCAACGGCATGACAGAGCTTCCCGGTTCGGGCACCGGATAGAAGAGCAGCATGCCGTCCTCGGTGGCGAAGACGGCTCCCTCGTCGTCCAGCTCGAGGCGTTCGTCCAGAGTGGACGCCCACGAGGGGCCGAAGCAGCGGCCCCACTGGTAGGTGGACAGGTGGGTACGGCGCAGTACCAGCGGGACGAGACCGGGGAGGTCGACATCGGTGGCCTCCATGAGCATTTCGCCGGAGACCATGTCGATCGGGTCGCCGTTCTTGCAGCGTCCCTTGGCGGGCTTGGACTTCGCCACGGCGTCGTCGGCTTCCCTCCGCAGCCCCTTGCCGAGCCCCTTCGCCATGCCCTTGAGCCCCGCCTTACCGGCGGTCTTTAGGCCTTTGGCGAGTCCGCCGAGGGTGGTGAGGCCCTTCATGCCGGGTATGCAGTCCAGCGCGGCCAGTCCGACGTCCCAGAGGGACGCTTGCCCCTTTGAGTATTTGTAGAGCGTGTCGGCGAGGACGACGAGGGCGGCGATCAGGACGATCGCGCCGAGGATCGGCCCGCCGATGATCATCGCGACGATACCGACGACCGCCACCACGATCTTGCAGGCAGCGACGATGTTGTCCCAGTTGTCGGTGAACCAGTCGCCGATCTCCTCCCACCACGACCGGTTCTGGATCCCCGCGTCGGAGGCCTCGTCGATCTTCGACTTCGCGTCCCGCGCCGCCTCCTCACGCATCTTCCGCGCGTCCGCGGCCATCTTCTTCGCCGCGTCCAAAGCGTTCTGCGCGGACGTGAGGTCCGACTGCGCCTTCGTGTGCGCGCTCTTGGCGCTCTGCACGTCCCGGGTCGCGGCCCGCACCTTCGCCTCGTCGGGCTTGTCCGCGTCCGACTTCGACCCCGTCGGGTCGTCCTTGTACTTGTCGGCCTCCTTCGTCGCCCGCCCCACCCACGAATCCGCCGACGCCAGCTTCGACTTCGCCGACGTCAGATCCGCCTGCGCCTCACGCGCCTTCGCCAGCGCCTTGTCCGCCAGCGCCTGCGCCCGCTCCAGCTTCGGCCAGTAGTCCGCCAGCGCGTCCCCGCACAGCGCGTACGACTTCTCCAGCTTCTTCAAGTTCTTCGGAACGCCGGAGAACTCCTCCTTGAACACCTCCGCCGACTTCCCCGCCCACTCCGCCAGCGTCCCCTCACCGGCCATCCCCTTCACCAGACGCAACGCCTCGGAGACGTCGTCGGCGAAGTCGTGCAGGAACCTCGCGAGCTTGCGCACCCGCTCCGGGTCACCGGGCGTCGGATCCCTGTCCAGATCAATGACATGCCAATCACTCGGCCGGTGACCCACCATCCCGCAACCCCCGTCACGCGCACATCGTCAACACCCGTATGCACACGTGAACCTACCGGGATCAGCAGTTCGACGGAAAGATCAGGCAGTCGCGCCTCAGCCGGTTCAGGAACGCCGTGCGGGCGAACCCTCGTTGGGCGGTGTCCGGGAGTCGTCCCGCTCACCCCGCGCGAACGCCGCGGCCCACTCCCCCGGGTCGTCGAGGCCCAGCAGCCCTCCCCCCGTCGCCCAGTCCCGCGGCCGCGTCATGCCCGCTCAGTCCGCGAAGCGGAACGTCGACGTGATCGCGTCGAAGATGTCGAAGAAGGACTCCGCCAGGTCCAGGACCTGGCTGCTGCCGGCGACCAGCGCCACCTTGCCCTCCTGGCCGGGCACCGGGATGAACGTCTGCATCAGCACCGCCCGTATCGTGCGGCCCAGTTCGTCACCCGGCACCGGCACGTCCTCGACGCCGTACGTCCGGGCCGCCGGGCCGACGCCCGGGATGTCGACGGTGGTCACCTTGCGCCAGCTCTCGCCCTCCCGCTTCGCCTCCTTGACCGCGAGCTGGGCGGCGATCGCGTCCGGGTCCGTCGGCAACGGGTCGCCCTTGCTGGTGCGGCCGCCGACCAGCGACACCGTTACCGAGCCGGTGATCGGGATGTCACCCCCGAAGCTCTCCGCCATGCAACCGCAGTACAGCGCGCCCGACTTCCAGGCGTCCGCCGCGGCCTTGCGCAGGAAGGAGACGTACGTGTCCCGGTGCGGGGCCAGCTCGGGATGGGCGCGCAGCCGCTCGTTCACCATGCGGTGGATCGAGTCGTCCCGCGACTCCGGCCGCACGTCGAACTCCCACCAGGATTCCGGCACCTTGATCCGGAAACCGCCCCGTTCGACGGTCAGCGCTTCCATGTAACGGGCCATGACGCCGGCGTCCCCCTTCGCTCGATGACGTGCCGACATCGTGCCATCGCGCCGTCATCGCGTGTGGCGCGGGCCCGTCAGTCGTCGAAGGCCACCAACGTCAGCCCGCCTTCGCCACCGTCAGCAGCACCGCCGCGTCCTCCAATGCCTCCAGGCCGTGGCGGGTGTCCGGGATGACGACGAGGTCACCGGTGCGGCCCTCCCAGTCCGCGGCGCCGCTGGTGAGGCGGACGCGGCCGCGCAGGACGAGCAGGGTGGCCTCACCGGGGCTGTCGTGCTCGGCGAGGCTCGTGCCGGCGGTCAGCGCGAGCAGGGTCTGGCGCAGGGTGTGCTCGTGGCCGCCGAAGACGGTGGTGGCGCTGCGGCCGCTGGAGGCCGTGGCAGCCTGTTCCAGGTGCGTGCGGACGAGGGCGTCGAGGGAGAACTTCTGCATACGTCCAGCCTGGCCGACTCCTCCGGCCCGCGGCCAGGGCCATGTGGGCCACCGTGGCCTCCGCGATACTGACGCCGTGCCCTCGACACCGCAGCCCGTGACGCCCGACCCGCCGGAGACGATCGCGCGTCCGCTGCTCACCCAGTCCTGGCTCGACCTGACCTTCGTGCACTGGGCGGTGGACCCCGCCGACGTGGCGGGGCTGCTGCCGCCGGGCACCGTGCCCGACACCCTCGACGGGGTCACGTACGTCGGTCTCGTCGCGTTCCGTATGCACCGGGTGGGCTGGCTGCGGCTGCCGGGAGTGCCGTACCTGGGGAACTTCCCGGAGACCAACGTCCGCCTGTACTCGGTGGACGACCACGGGCGGCGCGGGGTGGTGTTCCTCTCCCTGGACGCCTCCCGGCTGATCCCGGTGCTGGTCGGCCGGCTCGGCTTCGGGATGCCGTACGTCTGGTCGCGGATGCGGGTGCGGCACGTCGACGACCGCACCGTCACGTACACCGCGTCCCGCCGCCGGCCGGGCCCGCGCGGCGCCGGTACGCGCCTCACCGTGCGGCGGGGCGAGGCCGTCGCGGAGCCGACGGAGCTGGAGCACTTCCTCACCGCCCGCTGGGGCATGCACGGCACGTTCTTCGGGCGGTCGATGTACCTGCCGAACGCCCATCCGCGCTGGTCCCTGTACCGGGCTGAGCTGCTGGAGTGCGAGGAGGACCTGGTCGCGGCGGCCGGGCTGCCGGTACCGGCCGGGGCACCGGTCAGCGTGCTGTACTCCCCGGGTGTCCCCGCCCGCTTCGGCCGTCCGGCCCGTCCGGCGGGCATCCCCACGCCGTGACGGCGGGCAGGGGCGGACGCACGCGGGGCCGGGGGCAGCGTGCCCCCGGCCCCGCGCTCCCCGGCGTACGCCTCAGATGACGCCCTGCGCCAGCATCGCGTCCGCCACCCGCTCGAAGCCGGCGATGTTGGCGCCGGTCACGTAGTCGCCGGGGGCGCCGTAGCGCTCGGCGGTCTCCGCGCAGGTGCTGTGGATGTCGGTCATGATCCGGGCCAGCTCGGCCTCGACCTGGTCGGCCTTCCAGCTGGTGCGCGACGCGTTCTGCGTCATCTCCAGCGCGCTCACCGCGACACCGCCCGCGTTGGCCGCCTTGCCGGGGCCGAAAGCGACGCCGGCCCGCTGGAAGAGCTGCACGGCCTCCGGCGTGGTCGGCATGTTCGCGCCCTCGGAGACCGCCTTCACGCCGTTGCGGATGAGGGCGTCGGCGTCGACGGCGTTCAGCTCGTTCTGCGTGGCCGACGGCAGGGCGACGTCCGCCGGGACCTCCCAGACGCGTCCGCCGGGCACGAACCGCGCGGAGGCGCCCCGGCGCTCCGCGTAGTCGCTCACCCGGCCGCGCTCCACCTCCTTGATCTGGCGCAGTAGCTCCAGGTCGATGCCCTTCTCGTCGACGACGTAGCCGCCGGAGTCGGAGCAGGTGATCGGGTTGGCGCCGAGGGCGGCGAGCTTCTGGATGGTGTAGATCGCGACGTTGCCGGAGCCTGAGACCACCGCGGTCTGCCCCATCAGGTCCTCGCCGCGGGCGCGCAGCATGGCCTCGGCGAACAGCACGTTGCCGTACCCGGTGGCCTCCGGGCGGATGAGTGAGCCGCCCCAGCCGGCGCTCTTGCCGGTGAGGACTCCGCCCTCCCAGCGGTTGGTGATGCGCCGGTACTGGCCGAAGAGGTAGCCGATCTCACGGGCGCCGACGCCGATGTCACCGGCGGGGATGTCGGTGTACTCGCCGATGTGCCGGTACAGCTCCGTCATGAACGACTGGCAGAAGCGCATGACCTCGGCGTCGCTGCGGCCCTGCGGGTCGAAGTCGCTGCCGCCCTTGCCGCCGCCGATGCCGAGCCCGGTGAGCGCGTTCTTGAAGATCTGCTCGAAGCCGAGGAACTTGATGATCCCGAGGTTCACCGAGGGGTGGAAGCGCAGGCCGCCCTTGTACGGGCCGAGAGCGCTGTTGAACTCGACGCGGAAGCCCCGGTTGACGTGCACGCGGCCGTTGTCGTCCGTCCACGGCACCCGGAACATGATCTGCCGCTCGGGTTCGACGAGCCGCTCCACGAGGCCGGGGTCGGCGTACTCGGGGCGCGCGGCGAGTACGGGGGCGAGCGTCTCCAGCACCTCACGCGCTGCCTGGTGGAACTCCGGCTCGGCCGGGTTGCGGCGCTCCACCTCGGCACGGAGCTGGTCGAGCGAGATCTTGGGGTCGGGGCGTGAGGTCACGGTGTCCCTTTCTGGCACGGCGGGCAGCCGGTTCACGGGCGCATGGGGGACCCAGGGCGGGAACCGGTGAGGAGCGCTCGGCGCCGTTGCCGCGCGCGGGACGACGGCCGCCCGTTCGTATACGACAGGACGGCCGACCCTTCCAGTGTTACTCCAGTGTTAAGCGGATACCAAGGGGCGAGCCCGATCGTCCGTTATCTGGACACCGCGTACGGAGTACGGATGCCCTGCACGGCGGGCCGGTGCGTGCTTCAGCCCTCCGAGGCGTACGTCACGAAGCGGGCCCAAGCGGCGGGCGCGACCGCGAGCCGGGGGCCGGCGGGGGCCTTGGAGTCACGGACGTGGACAGTGCGGGTGGCTATCGCGACCTCCAGGCAGGAGTCGCCGTCGGGCCCGCTGCTGTAGCTGCTCTTGAACCACTTCGGCTCGGAGGAGTCTCCGGCGGAGGCCTTGCGCATCATGTCTCTCCCAGCACGTGCTCGATGAAGGCCAGCGACTCCTCGGGCGGGAGCGCCTGGGCTCGGATGGTGCCATACCGCAGTTCCAGGACACGGAGCTGCTTCGGGTCGGAGGTGGGGCGTCCGTTGTACGCGCCGTCGGACCGGCCCATCGCCGTCCCGTCGGCGAACTTCAGGACCTCGATCCGCCCGCTCAGGCCGGGGTGGGCGCCGCTGCTGGTCGGCATCACCTGGAGGGAGACACTGCGCAACCGGCCCACCTCCAGCAGGCGTTCGAGTTGTCGACGGCACACCATTGTGCTGCCCACCCGTCGCCTGAGGGCCGCCTCTTCCAGGACGAAGCTGAGCGCGGGCGCGGGTGACCGCTCGAAGACGGACTGGCGTGCCATGCGCGCCGCCAGCACACGCTCCAGGTCCTCCTCCGAGTAGGCGGGCTGCCACGCCTCGAACAACGCCCGCGCGTGTTCCGGGGTCTGCAACAGGCCGTTGATGCTGATGCTCTCGTATACGCCGATCTCGACGGCCTGAGCCTCCAACTTGGCCAACTCACGGACCCGCCGCGGGTACCGGACCCTCTTCACGTCCTCCCACGCCGCCGCGAGCAGCCCTCCCGCCCCCAACACCTCGTCGGCCCGCTCCAGATACTCGCGCCGCGGAATCCGCTTGCCCGCCTCGACCTTGTACACGAGATCCTCCCCGTACCCGACGGCCCTCGCGAAGTCGCACACCCGCATCTCCACGGCCTCGCGCCGCAACCGCAACTGCCGCCCCACCGTGGTGATGACGGCGACGCCCCACTCGTCGTCGGGATCCACCTCCCACCCCGGCTCGTCCGCCTCCCCCACACCCCGTACGACCACGCCGTCCACCGTCATACCCACGCCCCTCCGTGCCGTCCCGCGCCGTACCGCGGCGCCCTGCCCGGACCAACGCGCCGGCGGCCCGGACAGCACCGGACAAACAACGGACGGTGACCACCGCCACCGGAACCCAGGTTCCGACGCTCCGGTGGCGCAGGCGGCTCACCAAGCAAGAACTCGGAGAGAAAACACCCCACCAAGCCCCACCCCTCCCGCCCACGGCCCGTGATCACTCGGGCGGGTGAACATCCGCCGATCAACTGGCTTTTCGAACCCTCGGCACCTCTACGCTCAGCGCAACACAACCGAAAAAGACTTCGGCCCCCGCCGGGACGGCAATCCCGAGGCGAGGGCCTGACCACCGAGGAAGTAGGGCTCTTCCTGATGGATACTGAAAACCCTAGCGCGCCCCCGCGCGCCCAGTCAGCCGACGGCGGCAATCCCACCCGTCCGCATCACCACACCGCCGGTGTCGTTCACGAGAACACCCGCCACACCACCCGCTTCGTGGTGATCGGCAACCACCTCACCCAGCACAAGGAGCTCTCGCTCCTGGCGATCGGTCTCGGCTGCCACATCCAGTCGCTGCCCACCGGCACCCTCGTCGACATCAAGAGCCTCGCCGCCCGGTTCACGGAGGGCGCCACCGTATCGCCGCCGCCCTGCGGGAGCTGGAGACCCACGGCTACCTCCGCCGCGAACGCGTCCGCACCGCCACCGGCCGGATCATCACCCGCACGATCTCCTGCAACCAGCCCGGCCACCGCCGCCGTCCGGCCGACACCGACTGCGCCGCGCCACCCCGGACCGCGCACAGACCGAGCCCCGCCCCCGCAAGGCACTCCCGGCCGTCCCCCGGCCCACCCGGGCCGCCGCCACGGCGCTTCAGCAGCAGGCCACCGACCTCCTGGCCGGCCTGCGCCACCGCGACCCCCGCCTCCTGCTGTCCGCCACCGACACCGAGCACCTCGCCCCCGGCGTCGTCGCCTGGCTGGAACGCGAGGTCACCCCCACCGCCGTACGTCACGCCCTCACCACCGACCTCCCGGACGCCCCCCTCCGCCGCCCCGCAGCGCTCCTCGCCCACCGCCTCACAGCCCAGCTGCCACCCCCCCCGTACCGCACCCCCGCCGCCCCGCCTCCCGTCCGCCACACACTCCGCACCTGCGAGACCTGCGACCGCGCCTTCCGCGCCCCGGAAACACAGACCCACTGCCGCGACTGCCGCACAGAAGCCGCCACGGCTCCCGCGTGAGCATGGAACCGCCCCGGACCGGTGACGGGCGACCGGGCCGGGGCGGCGTTGTGGGTGACCTGCGGGGACCGCTCAGTGCTTGCGGTGCTTCGGGCCCTTAGGGCCGCCCTTGCCGCAGTCGTCGTGGCGGGCGTCCTTCAGGGTGTCGCGCAGGGCGTAGTACGCCGGCTTGCGGACGAAGTCACCGGTCATGACCGTCGCCCAGCCCTCACCCTGGAAGAACACCGGGACCCAGGAGTACTTGTCGGTGAAGCCCCAGATCGTGAAGGAGTTGCAGCCGTCGACCTGAAGGCACGCCTGGAGCATCCGCTCGTAGTACTCGGCCTGCTGCTTCTCCTGCGCCGCGGTGGGCGTGCTGCCCTCCGGGACGTCCATCCGCACGTCCAGCTCGGTGATCGCGGTCTCCAGACCGAGGGCGTCGAAGCGGCGCAGGTTGTCCGTCAGGTCGCCGGGGAAGCCGTACCGCGTGCTCAGGTGGCCCTGCACGGAGAAACCGTGCACCGGCACCCGCTGCGCGCGCAGGTCCTTGATCAGGGCGTAGTAGGCGTCGCTCTTCGCGTTGACGCTCTCGACGTTGAAGTCGTTGAAGAACAGCTTCGCCTTGGGGTCGGCCTGGTGCGCCCAGCGGAACGCGTCGGCGACGATGCCCGGGCCGAGTTCGCGGATCCAGACGTTCTCCTGCGTGCGCAGGTTGCCCTGGTCGTCGAAGATCTCGTTGGCGACGTCCCACTGCTGGATCTTGCCCTTGTACCGGCCGACCACCTTGGTGATGTGCTCGCGCAGGATGCCGCGCAGCTCCGCCTTGGAGAAGTCGCCCTCCTCCAGCCAGGCCGGGTTCTGGCTGTGCCACAACAGCGTGTGTCCGCGCACGACCTGGTGGTTGCGGCGGGCGAACTCCACAATCGCGTCCGCCTGCTCGAAGTCGTAGCGGTCACGCTCGGGGTGGATGTAGTCCCACTTCATCTGGTTCTCGGGCGAGACCGAGCTGAACTCCCGCCCCAGGACCTTCCGGTACTCCTTGTCGTACGTGAAGGGGTCCGGGTAGTCCTGCTCCAGGTGGTGGCCGCCGCCCGCCACGGCGGTGCCGATCACGAAACCTTCGGGGGCTGCTGCGCGGAGCCGGTCGAACGAGGCGTGCGAGTGCGGCGGCGCCTTGGGTCCGGCCGACGGGGCGGCGGACGCCGAACCGCCCAGGAGCGGCAGGGCCAGTGCTGCGGTGGCGAGGGCCACGGTGGCGAAACGGAAGGGTCTCATGCGGGGGCTCTCATTCCCGTCGTCATTCTCGAATGTTTCGAAGCTGTATCCGAAACATTAGGGATGGGCGGACGGTACGATCCGGCCGAGCGGCGCGTCAATACCCGTGCACGCGCCGGGTTTTCCGGTTGCCCTCACCCCACCGACGGACGGATCACCTCCTCCGCCACCCACCGGGCGATTCCCTCGGGGAACGGCGCCGGCAGTCCCAGGACGACGTGCGAGAACCCCGCCTCCAGCGCCTCCCCCACCGCCTGCCGCACGGCGTCGGGCCGGCCGGTGTCGACGGGGAGGTGGATCGACCGGACGATCGACGCGGGATCGCGGCCGATGTCGGCGCAGTACCGGTCGAGCAGGGCGCTGCGGCGCAGCACGTCGGCGAGGTCGCCGCCCGGGACGTTCCACAGATCGGCGTGCTCGGCGACCACGCGCAGCGTGGCGGACGACCGCCCGCCGACGAGGATCGGCGGATGCGGGCGCTGCACCGGCTTCGGGCTGCCGAACGCCCCCGTCAGCCGGTGGTGTGCGCCGTGGAAGTCGAAGGGCTTCTCCTCCGTCCACAGCCGCTTGATCAGCGTGCAGGCCTCGGCGAGGCTCGCCACCGCCTGTGCCGGCTCCTGGAACGGCAGCCCGTGTGCCGGATACTCGCGCCACGCCTCGGGCGGATGCGGACGCGAGCCAACGCCTATGCCGAAGTCGAGCCGGCCGCCCGAGACGATGTCGACGGTCGTCGCGATCTTGGCGAGTACGGCGGGCGGCCGGAACCGGTTGCTGGTGACCATGACGCCCAGCCGCATCCGCCGGGTCTGCGCCGCGAGGGCCGACAGCAGCGTCCAGCCCTCGAACGCCGGCCCTTCGGGGTCACCCCAGATGGGCATGAGGTGGTCGAACAGCCAGGCGTGCTCGATCTCGGGCACCTCGTCCGCCTCACGCCAGACGCGGACGAGGTCGTCGTAGCCGACCTGCGAGGGCGCGGTCATGATGCCGAAGCTGGGCCGCTCGGGCCGGGCGGCCGGACGGATCGCGCCGGACGGACGTGTCGCGTCGGGCAGACGTGTCGCGTGGAGTGGTCGGGTCACGTCGGGCATGGGCCAGGGCCCCCTTCCGGTTCGGGTGGCGGTGGTCAGCGACGGCGGCGCAGGGAGGCGTCGAGCAGCGCGGGCGGGGTGTCGAACTTCTCGCCGGGGGCCAGGTCGGTACCGGGGGCGACGATCTCGTCTATCGCGTCGAGGACGTCGGCCGACAGCACGGTGTCCGCGGCGGCGAGCTGCGAGTGGAGGTGCTGGACCGTCCTGGGGCCGATGAGCGCGGCCGTCACGGCGGGGTGCGCGGTGACGAACCCGAGCGCCAGCTGGATCAGGGTGAGCCCGGCCTCGTCGGCGACCTTGCCCAGCCGCTCGACGGCGGCGTACCGGGCCTGGTTGTGCGGGAGCGAGAGGTCGAAGCGCTCCGGCAGGATCGCCGAACGGTGGGTGGCGACGTCCTGCCCCGGGCGCACCGCCCCCGACAGCCATCCCGAGGCCAGCGGGCTCCACGCCAGCACGCCCATGCCGTACTCCTCCGTCACGGGCAGGACGTGGGACTCGATGCCGCGCTGCAGGATCGAGTAGCTGGGCTGCTCGGTCACGTAGCGGCTGAGCCGGTGCTCACGGGCGGCCCACTGCGCCTGCACGATGCGGTACGCGGGGAAGGTCGAGGAGCCGAAGGAGCGGATCTTGCCCGCGCGCTGCAGGTCGGTGAGGGCCGACAGGGTCTCCTCGTCACTGGTCGTCGGGTCCCAGCGGTGCATCTGGTAGAGGTCCACGTGGTCGACGCCGAGACGGCGCAGGCTGTCGTCCAGCGCGGTGTGGATCCAGCGCCGCGAGCTGCCGCGGTGGTTGCGCTCCTCCCCCATCGGCATGGTCGCCTTCGTGGCCAGCACGATGTCGTCGCGGCGGCCGGCGATGGCCTTGCCGACCATCTCCTCGGACTCGCCTGTGCCGTACATGTCGGCGGTGTCGACGAGGTTGACGCCGGCCTCCAGGGCCGCGTCGACGATGGCGGTGGCCTCCTCCTGCGTGGTGCGTCCGATGGCGCCGAAGTTCATCGCGCCGAGCGCGAGGGTGCTGATCTGGACGCCGGTGCGGCCGAGGGTGCGGTACTGCATGCCGTGTCTCCCCACGAGTAGAATCGGAACAGCGTTCCGGTACGCCTCCTACAATACGGAACACCGTTCCGCTTTTCCAGTCCGGATGCCTTCGGACATGCGTGAGGGCCTTCGGGCAGGCGTGAGACCATGCGGTGGCCATGCGAGTGACGAAGGAAACGACGCGGTGAACCAGAGCGATGACGGGGCGGGCGCCGGCCCCTCACGGCGCAAGGACGCCCGGCGCAACAAGGAGACGCTGCTGGAGGCGGCCGCCGCGGCCTTCGTCGCGTCGGGCGTGGACGCCCCGGTGCGTGACATCGCCTCCCGGGCCGGCGTGGGTCTGGGCACCCTCTACCGGCACTTCCCGACCCGGGCGGATCTGATCATCGCCGTCTACCGGCATCAGGTCGAGGCATGCGCCGAAGCCGGCCCCGCCCTGCTGAAGTCCGCCCCCACCCCGCACGACGCCCTGCGGCAGTGGATCGACCTCTTCGTCGACTTCCTGGTCACCAAGCACGGCCTGGCCGCCGTCCTGCGCTCCGACCAGTCGGGCTTCGAGGGCCTGCACGCGTACTTCCTCGACCGGCTCGTCCCCGTCTGCACCCAGCTGCTCGACGCCGCCTCCGCGGCCGGCGAGATCCGCGTGGACATCAGCGCCCTGACTCTCATGCGCGGCGTGGGCAACCTCTGCATCGGCGCCGAGACCGACCCGGACTACGACGCCCGCCGCCTCGCCGCCACCCTGGTCGACGGCCTGCGCCGAACGCACTGACGACCGGCGAGGGACACGGTCCCGCCTCTCCGGGGAGCCACGGTGCCGGGCCCCCTCCAGCCGGGCAACACGGCGACCGACGGCAGCGCCCCGAGGGCGCGTTGGCATACGCCTGGCGGGCCTGGCGGTTATACCGCCCGATCACGCGACCGAGCGAACTGCCCGGCGCGCGTCGACGCTCGGAGCCGCTCCCGTGACAAACGAAGAGGCCCGCACGACCGAAGTCGTGCGGGCCCCTTCAGGTGCTCGCGGTAGGAGCTACCAGGTCAGAACAACAAGCTCACTTGTTGATCTTGGTGACCTGGCCGGCGCCCACGGTCCGGCCACCCTCACGGATGGCGAACTTCAGGCCCTCCTCCATGGCGACGGGCTGGATGAGCTCCACCTTCATCTCGGTGTTGTCACCCGGCATGACCATCTCGGTGCCCTCGGGGAGGGTCACGACGCCGGTCACGTCCGTCGTACGGAAGTAGAACTGCGGGCGGTAGTTGTTGAAGAAGGGGGTGTGACGGCCACCCTCGTCCTTCGACAGGATGTAGGCCTGGGCCTCGAACTCGGTGTGCGGGGTGACCGAACCGGGCTTGATGATGACCTGGCCGCGCTCGACGTCCTCGCGCTTGATGCCGCGGAGCAGCAGACCGACGTTCTCACCGGCCTGACCCTCGTCCAGCAGCTTCCGGAACATCTCGATGCCCGTGACCGTGGTGGAGGTCTTCTCCTGCTTGATGCCGATGATGTCGACGGTCTCGTTGACCTTGAGGACACCACGCTCGATGCGGCCGGTGACGACCGTACCGCGACCGGTGATGGTGAAGACGTCCTCGATCGGCATCAGGAACGGCTTGTCGACGTCGCGCTCGGGCTCCGGGATGGACTCGTCCACGGCCTTCATGAGCTCGAGGACCGAGTTGCCCCACTCCTTGTCGCCCTCGAGGGCCTTCAGAGCGGAGACCTTGACGACCGGAACGTCGTCGCCCGGGAACTCGTACTCGGAGAGGAGCTCACGCACCTCGAGCTCGACGAGCTCCAGGATCTCCTCGTCGTCCACCATGTCGGCCTTGTTCAGGGCGACGACGATGTACGGAACGCCGACCTGGCGGGCCAGGAGCACGTGCTCCTTGGTCTGCGGCATCGGGCCGTCGGTGGCCGCGACCACGAGGATGGCGCCGTCCATCTGCGCCGCACCCGTGATCATGTTCTTGATGTAGTCCGCGTGACCGGGGCAGTCGACGTGGGCGTAGTGACGCGTCTCCGTCTGGTACTCGACGTGCGCGATGGAGATGGTGATACCGCGCTGGCGCTCTTCGGGAGCCTTGTCGATCTGGTCGAAGGCCGAGGCCTCGTTCAGGTCCGGGTACGCGTCGTGCAGCACCTTGGTAATGGCGGCCGTGAGGGTCGTCTTACCGTGGTCGATGTGACCGATGGTGCCGATGTTGACGTGCGGCTTAGTCCGCTCGAACTTCGCCTTCGCCACTGGGGTCCTCCTGTGGAGTGGTTCTGTACGCCTTACTTCATCGGCGCCAGGTGATCTTTGCTGGGAAACCCGGGCCCGGGACATTCCGTCGGTGTGACGGCGGAATGCCCACTTGCAGGCTCCGGGGTCAAGCCTAAAGCGTTGATACGGAGTCCGTTAAACGGAGCCCCTTATTCGCCCTTGGCCTTCGCGATGATCTCCTCGGCGACGTTCCGCGGAACCTCGGCGTAGGAGTCGAACTGCATGGAGTAGCTGGCACGGCCGGACGTCTTGCTGCGCAGGTCGCCGACGTAACCGAACATCTCCGAGAGGGGCACGAGACCCTTCACGACGCGGGCACCGGCCCGCTCCTCCATGGCCTGGATCTGGCCACGGCGGGAGTTGATGTCGCCGATGACCTCACCCATGTAGTCCTCGGGCGTGGTGACCTCGACGGCCATCATCGGCTCCAGGAGCACGGGCGAAGCCTTGCGCGCGGCCTCCTTGAAGGCCTGCGAACCGGCGATCTTGAACGCGAGCTCGGAGGAGTCGACCTCGTGGTAGCCACCGTCGATGAGCGTGACGCGGACGCCCGTCATCTCGTAGCCGGCCAGGATGCCGAACTGCATGGCCTCCTGGGCACCGGCGTCCACCGAAGGGATGTACTCCTTCGGGATGCGGCCACCGGTCACCTTGTTCACGAACTCGTACGAGGCGTCGCCGCCCTCGATCGGCTCGATCGCGATCTGCACCTTGGCGAACTGACCGGTACCACCGGTCTGCTTCTTGTGGGTGTAGTCCACGCGCTCGACGGCCTTGCGGATCGTCTCACGGTACGCGACCTGGGGCTTGCCGACGTTGGCCTCGACCTTGAACTCACGGCGCATACGGTCGACCAGCACCTCGAGGTGCAGCTCGCCCATACCGCCGATGATGGTCTGGCCGGTCTCCTCGTCCGAGTGGACCTGGAACGACGGGTCCTCCTCGGCGAGCCGCTGGATCGCGACGCCGAGCTTCTCCTGGTCGCCCTTCGACTTGGGCTCGATGGCGACCTGGATGACCGGCGCCGGGAAGTCCATGGACTCCAGGATGACCGGGCTCTTGTCGTCGGACAGCGTCTCACCGGTGGTGGTCTGCTTCAGGCCCATGACGGCGACGATGTCACCGGCGCCCACCGACTCGATCTCCTCACGCTTGTTGGCGTGCATGCGGTAGATCTTGCCGATGCGCTCCTTCTTGCCCTTCACGGAGTTCAGCACCTGGGTGCCGGACTCCAGACGGCCGGAGTACACACGGACGAAGGTGAGCTTGCCGAGGTGCGGGTCGCTCATGATCTTGAACGCGAGCGCGGCGAGGGGCTCCTCGTCCGACGGCTTGCGCGCGACGACCTTCTCCGCGTCCTTGGGGTCGTGGCCCTCGATGGCCTCGACGTCCAGCGGGGAGGGCAGGTAGCGCACGACGGCGTCGAGCAGGGGCTGCACGCCCTTGTTCTTGAACGCGGTGCCGCAGAACACGGGGGTGACGGTGGTGCCGTCGCCCTTGCCGGAGGCGATGGTGATACGACGGATCGCCGCGTACAGCTGCTCCACGGAGGGCTCCTGGCCCTCGAGGTACAGCTCCATCAGCTCTTCGTCGTTCTCCGCGACAGCCTCGAGCAGCTTGCCGCGCCACTCCTCGGCGGCCTCGGTGTGCGTGGCCGGGATGTCGACGACGTCGTACATCTCGCCCTTGGCCGCCTCGGCGGACCACACGAAGGCCTTCATCGTCACGAGGTCGACGACACCCTGGAAGTCGGCCTCGGCACCGATGGGCAGCTGCATGACGAGCGGCTGCGCACCCAGGCGGTCGCTGATCATGTCGACGCAGCGGTGGAACTCGGCACCGGTGCGGTCGAGCTTGTTGACGAAGCAGATACGCGGCACGCCGTAGCGGTCCGCCTGACGCCACACGGTCTCGGACTGGGGCTCGACGCCGGCGACGCCGTCGAACACCGTCACGGCACCGTCGAGCACGCGCAGGGAACGCTCCACCTCGACGGTGAAGTCGACGTGGCCCGGCGTGTCGATGATGTTGATGGTGTGGTCGACGTCTTCCAGCGGCCAGTGGCAGGTGGTGGCAGCAGAGGTGATCGTGATGCCACGCTCCTGCTCCTGCTCCATCCAGTCCATGGTGGCAGCGCCGTCGTGGACCTCACCGATCTTGTAGGAAACGCCGGTGTAGAACAGGATCCGCTCGGTGGTCGTCGTCTTGCCCGCGTCGATGTGGGCCATGATCCCGATGTTGCGGACCCTGGCCAGGTCAAGCGAAGTGGTAGCCATAAGGCTTCAGTCTTCTCTCGGTCTCGATGGGGTCTGCGACTACCAGCGGTAGTGCGCGAAGGCCTTGTTGGACTCGGCCATCTTGTGCGTGTCCTCACGCTTCTTCACAGCGGCACCCAGGCCGTTGCTGGCGTCGAGGAGCTCGTTCAGCAGACGCTCGGTCATGGTCTTCTCGCGACGGGCGCGGGAGTAACCGACCAGCCAGCGCAGCGCCAGCGTGTTGGCACGGCCGGGCTTGACCTCGACCGGGACCTGGTAGGTGGCACCACCGACACGGCGGGACTTGACCTCGAGGGTCGGCTTGATGTTCTCAAGAGCGCGCTTCAGCGTGATGACCGGGTCGTTGCCGGTCTTCTCGCGCAGGCCCTCCATGGCGCCGTACACGATGCGCTCGGCGGTGGAGCGCTTGCCGTTCAGCAGCACCTTGTTGATCAGGGAGGTCACCAGAGGAGAACCGTAGACCGGGTCGATGATGACCGGGCGCTTCGGGGCGGGGCCCTTACGAGGCATTCTTACTTCTCCTTCTTGGCGCCGTAACGGCTGCGAGCCTGCTTGCGGTTCTTGACACCCTGGGTGTCGAGCGAGCCGCGGATGATCTTGTAGCGAACACCCGGCAGGTCCTTCACACGGCCGCCGCGCACGAGCACGATGGAGTGCTCCTGCAGGTTGTGTCCCTCACCCGGAATGTAGGCGGTGACCTCGATCCCGCTGGTCAGACGCACACGCGCGACCTTACGCAGGGCCGAGTTCGGCTTCTTCGGGGTGGTCGTGAACACACGCGTGCAGACGCCGCGACGCTGAGGGGAACCCTCGAGTGCGGGCGTCTTGTTCTTCTCGACCTTGTCCTGCCGGCCCTTCCGGACCAGCTGCTGGATCGTAGGCACTACTTCTCCGGTTTCTGTGTGCCGATGGGTACAGCTAACCTGGAACATCTCCGACCCACGCGGTCGGGTGTGTCGAATCCGGCGGACTCCCACCGCAAGGCAGAAGGAAGCGCTGAATCGCGGTGGCCGTTATGCGGCCCCCGGTGCGGTGTGATGGCACGCACGAAGGCCAGGGCACACCCCAGGCACAAGGACTGAGCGTACCTACCTCATGGACTCCGGTCAAAACAAATGGAGCGAGGCTCGACACGCCCGACTTCTTGCGGTTCCTCCTGCCGCCTCCCGTGCATCCCCCGGCGGGGCTTCTGAATCGGTCCCGGGCCGCCCGCGCCACCCGGCCGCCGGCCGGCCATGCCGTCGTCGCAGCGGGCCCGGGAGTAGCCGGAGCCGGGGCTCCGACCGGGGCGGCCGTCTGCCGGTCCGGAGGAGGTTGAGCGCGCAGTTCCCTGGCCCGCTGCGGCTCCCCCGCCCGCGCCGCCCGACGGCACGACTCCCCGCGGACGACCCGTCCCCGCAGGGAAGCGGGGAACTGCACGCCCAACCCCCACCGACCCGCCGGAAGGGCACCACCCGCGCCCACCCGTGCCCTCATGGCGCGACTGCCCGCAAGGGGACGCCCCCCGGGCAGGGAAGCGGGGAACTGCGCGCCCAACCCCCACCGACCCGCCGGAAGGGCACCACCCGCGCCCACGCGCGCCCTCCCCCGGGCCACGATCGCCCGCGGCGACGCACCCCCGCAGCGGGCCGTGGAACGGCTGGTACGCGCCGTGCGTCGGCCGGCACGCCGCCGGTCGATGCCGTCAGCCCGAGGTCGCCACCACGGCCAGCAGTCCGAACAGCCCCAGGAAGATCAGCCAGCCGGCCAGCGAGAGCCAGCCCAGCACCAGCCCGGTCAGCGCCAGGCCGTCACCGCTCTCGCCGGTGCGGCGTATCTCCGACTGCGCCATGTGCCCGAGGATCACGGCCGGGAGCCCGGTGAGGCCGCCGGTGGCCACGCACAACACCCCACAGACCATGGAGGCGAGTGCCTTGCCGTTGGTCCGGGGCTGCGGCCGGGGCAGGAACGTCGGGGGCACCGGACCCTGGACGGTCGTCAGCGGCTGGGGCATCGGGCCCTGCGGCAGATCGGCCACCAGCAGCGACAGCTCGGCCACCGTGCGGGCCGAGTAGGCGCGCGCCACCCGCTTCTCGAACTCCGGGTGGTCCAGCCGGCCCTCGCCGTACCCGGCGCGCAGGACGTCCACCGCCCGCTCCCGGTCGGCGTGGGAGGCCAGCATCGACGGGGCACCGGGTCCCTGCAGGGGGTTGCCCTGCCACGGAGTCGGATACGACACGGCTGCCTCCCCAGGGCCGGGACGGACACGTCCCAGTATGAGTTTTCACCCTCTTGAACGCACCGCGCGGGCCCTTCGGTTCCACGGAGGCCCCCGCTGCGGGGGATGCGGACACGCCGAAGGGCGGCCACCCGCACGGGGTGACCGCCCTTCGGTTCAGGCGACTCGCTTACTGGTTGTACGGACCGTAGTCGTAGTCCTCCAGCGGAACGGCCTGGCCGGAGCCGGTGCCGAACGGCGAGTAGTCGATGTCGTCGTAGCCGACGGCCGAGTACATCGCGGCCTTGGCCTCCTCGGTCGGCTCGACCCGGATGTTGCGGTAGCGGGACAGACCCGTACCGGCCGGGATGAGCTTACCGATGATGACGTTCTCCTTGAGGCCGATGAGGCTGTCGGACTTGGCGTTGATCGCCGCGTCCGTCAGCACTCGGGTCGTCTCCTGGAAGGAGGCGGCCGACAGCCAGGACTCCGTCGCCAGCGAGGCCTTGGTGATACCCATCAGCTGCGGACGGCCGGAGGCGGGGTGACCGCCCTCCTGGACCACACGACGGTTCTCCTGCTCGAACTTCGAGCGCTCGACCAGCTCGCCGGGCAGCAGCTCCGCGTCGCCCGACTCGATGATCGTCACCCGGCGCAGCATCTGCCGGATGATGATCTCGATGTGCTTGTCGTGGATCGACACACCCTGCGAGTTGTAGACCTTCTGGACCTCGCCGACCAGGTGGACCTGGACGGCACGCTGACCCAGGATGCGCAGCACGTCGTGCGGGTTGGTGGCACCCACGGTGAGCTGCTGGCCCACCTCGACGTGCTCGCCCTCGGAGACCAGAACCTTGGCGCGCTTCGAGATCGGGTACGCCGTCTCGTCGCTGCCGTCGTCCGGAGTGACGACGAGCTTCTTCGTCTTCTCCGTCTCCTCGATCCGCACGCGGCCGGAGGCCTCGGAGATCGGGGCGACACCCTTCGGGGTACGGGCCTCGAAGAGCTCGACGACACGCGGCAGACCCTGGGTGATGTCGTCACCGGCCACACCACCGGTGTGGAAGGTACGCATCGTCAGCTGGGTGCCGGGCTCACCGATGGACTGGGCGGCGATGATGCCGACCGCCTCACCGATGTCGACCAGCTTGCCGGTGGCCAGCGAACGGCCGTAGCACATCGCGCAGGTGCCGACGGCGGACTCGCAGGTCAGGACCGAACGGGTCTTGACCTCCTCGACGCCGCGGGAGACGAGCTCCTCGATGAGGACGTCGCCCAGGTCGGTGCCGGCCGGGGCCAGCACCTGACCGTCGACCACGATGTCCTCGGCGAGGCAGCGCGCGTACACGGACGTCTCGACGTCCTCGGCCTTGCGCAGCACGCCGTCCGCGTCGCGGCCCGCGATCTTGAGGCGCAGACCGCGGTCGGTGCCGCAGTCCTCCTCGCGGATGATGACGTCCTGGGAGACGTCGACCAGACGACGGGTGAGGTAACCCGAGTCGGCGGTACGCAGAGCGGTGTCCGCCAGACCCTTACGGGCACCGTGCGTGGAGATGAAGTACTCCAGCACGGACAGGCCCTCACGGAACGACGCCTTGATCGGACGCGGGATCGTCTCGTTCTTCGCGTTCGACACCAGACCACGCATACCGGCGATCTGACGCATCTGCATCATGTTGCCTCGTGCACCCGAGTTCACCATCATGAAGATCGGGTTGGTCTTCGGGAAGTTGTCGTTCATCGCCTCGGCGACCTCGTTGGTCGCCTTGGTCCAGATCGCGATGAGCTCCTGCGTGCGCTCGTCCTTGGTGATCAGACCGCGCTCGTACTGCTTCTGGACCTTCTCGTCCTGCGCCTCGTAGCCCTTGACGATCTCCTTCTTCGCCTCGGGAACGACGACGTCGGAGATGGCCACGGTGACACCGGAACGGGTGGCCCAGTAGAAGCCGGACGCCTTCAGGTTGTCGAGCGTCGCCGCCACGATGACCTTCGGGTAGCGCTCGGCGAGGTCGTTGACGATCTCGGAGAGCTGCTTCTTGCCGACCTCGTAGTCGACGAACGGGTAGTCCTCGGGCAGCAGCTCGTTGAAGAGCGCGCGGCCCAGGGTGGTGTTCAGGCGGAACGGGTCGCCCTGCTGCCACTCGGAGCCGCCCTCGGGCTCGCCGTCCTCGCCCACCGGCGGGGTCCAGCCGCGCGGCGGGATAGTGCCGACCGGGAAGCGGATGTCGATCTTCGACTGGAGCGACAGCTCGCCCGCGTCGAAGGCCATGATCGCCTCCGCGACCGAGGCGAAGGAACGGCCCTCGCCCTTGAGGTCGCGCATCTCGCCGTCGGTGGTGAGGAAGAACAGACCGAGGACCATGTCCTGGGTCGGCATCGTCACCGGGCGGCCGTCGGCCGGCTTGAGGATGTTGTTCGAGGACAGCATCAGGATGCGGGCCTCGGCCTGCGCCTCCGCGGACAGCGGCAGGTGCACGGCCATCTGGTCACCGTCGAAGTCCGCGTTGAACGCGGTGCAGACGAGCGGGTGGATCTGGATGGCCTTGCCCTCGACCAGCTGCGGCTCGAAGGCCTGGATGCCGAGGCGGTGCAGCGTGGGCGCACGGTTCAGCAGAACCGGGTGCTCCGCGATGACCTCTTCCAGCACGTCGTACACGACCGTGCGGCCGCGCTCGACCATGCGCTTGGCCGACTTGATGTTCTGCGCGTGGTTCAGGTCGACCAGGCGCTTCATCACGAACGGCTTGAACAGCTCCAGCGCCATCGCCTTCGGCAGACCGCACTGGTGCAGCTTCAGCTGCGGACCGACGACGATCACGGAACGCGCGGAGTAGTCCACACGCTTGCCGAGCAGGTTCTGACGGAAGCGGCCCTGCTTGCCCTTGAGCATGTCGGACAGCGACTTCAGCGGACGGTTGCCGGGGCCCGTCACCGGGCGGCCACGACGACCGTTGTCGAAGAGCGCGTCCACGGCCTCCTGGAGCATGCGCTTCTCGTTGTTCACGATGATCTCGGGCGCGCCGAGGTCGAGAAGCCGCTTCAGGCGGTTGTTGCGGTTGATGACACGGCGGTACAGGTCGTTCAGGTCGGAGGTCGCGAAGCGGCCACCGTCCAGCTGCACCATCGGACGCAGGTCCGGCGGGATGACCGGGACGCAGTCCAGGACCATGCCCTTGGGGCTGTTGGAGGTCTGCAGGAACGCGGAGACGACCTTCAGCCGCTTCAGGGCGCGGGTCTTCTTCTGGCCCTTGCCGGTGCGGATGATCTCGCGGAGCTTCTCGGCCTCCTCGTCGAGGTCGAAGGACTCCAGGCGCTTCTGCAGCGCCGCGGCACCCATCGAGCCGTCGAAGTACGTGCCGAAGCGGTCGCGCAGCTCGCGGTAGAGCAGCTCGTCGCCCTCGAGGTCCTGGACCTTGAGGTTCTTGAACCGGTTCCACACCTCGTCGAGGCGGTCGATCTCGCGCTGCGCACGGTCACGCAGCTGCTTCATCTCGCGCTCGGCACCCTCGCGCACCTTGCGGCGCACGTCGGCCTTGGCGCCCTCGGCCTCCAGCTCGGCCAGATCGGTCTCGAGCTTCTTGGCGCGGGCCTCCAGGTCGGCGTCCCGGCGGTTCTCGATCTGCTGGCGCTCGACGGAGACGTGGGCCTCCAGCGAGGGCAGGTCGCGGGTACGACGCTCCTCGTCCACGTACGTGATCATGTACGCGGCGAAGTAGATGACCTTCTCGAGGTCCTTGGGAGCCAGGTCGAGCAGGTAGCCCAGACGGCTCGGGACACCCTTGAAGTACCAGATGTGCGTGACGGGCGCGGCCAGCTCGATGTGGCCCATCCGCTCACGGCGTACCTTGGCGCGGGTGACCTCGACGCCACAGCGCTCACAGATGATGCCCTTGAAGCGGACGCGCTTGTACTTGCCGCAGTAGCACTCCCAGTCCCGGGTCGGACCGAAGATCTTCTCGCAGAAGAGTCCGTCCTTTTCGGGCTTGAGGGTGCGGTAGTTGATGGTCTCGGGCTTCTTGACCTCGCCGTGGCTCCACTGACGGATGTCGTCAGCGGTGGCCAGACCGATCCGGAGCTCGTCGAAGAAGTTGACGTCGAGCACTATGCGTCAATCCCTCTCAGGGTTGTAAGTCATGGGGTCTGAAACGGGGGTCCTGGGGCCGGCGGCCTTCACGGGGAAGGCCGCCGGACTCCCGTCAGACCTCTTCGACGCTGCTCGGCTCGCGCCGGGACAGGTCGATGCCAAGCTCCTCCGCTGCGCGGAAGACGTCCTCGTCGGTGTCGCGCATCTCGATGGACATGCCGTCCGAGGACAGCACCTCCACGTTCAGGCACAGGGACTGCATCTCCTTGATGAGGACCTTGAAGGACTCGGGGATGCCGGGCTCGGGGATGTTCTCGCCCTTGACGATGGCCTCGTAGACCTTCACGCGGCCGGTGACGTCGTCGGACTTGATGGTCAGCAGCTCCTGGAGCGCGTAGGCGGCCCCGTACGCCTCGAGTGCCCACACCTCCATCTCGCCGAACCGCTGGCCACCGAACTGAGCCTTACCACCCAGCGGCTGCTGGGTGATCATGGAGTACGGACCGGTCGACCGGGCGTGCAGCTTGTCGTCGACCAGGTGGTGGAGCTTCAGGATGTACATGTAACCGACCGAGATCGGCTCGGGGAACGGCTCACCGGAGCGGCCGTCGTACAGCCGCGCCTTACCGGTCGGGAGCACCATGCGCTCTCCGTCGCGGTTCGGGATGGTGTGCTGCAGCAGACCCGCGAGCTCGTCCTCACGCGCACCGTCGAAGACCGGGGTGGCGACGTTGGTGCCGGGCTCGACCTTGTCGGCGCCGATGACCTGGAGCCGCTCGGCCCACTCCTCGGCGAGACCGGAGACGTCCCAGCCGCGGCTGGCGAGCCAGCCGAGGTGGATCTCCAGCACCTGTCCCGGGTTCATTCGGGACGGCACGCCGAGCGGGTTGAGGATGATGTCGACCGGGGTCCCGTCCTCGAGGAACGGCATGTCCTCGATGGGCAGGATCTTGGAGATGACGCCCTTGTTGCCGTGACGGCCGGCGAGCTTGTCACCGTCGGTGATCTTGCGCTTCTGCGCGACGTAGACGCGCACCAGCTGGTTCACACCGGGGGGAAGCTCGTCGCCCTCCTCGCGGTCGAAGACGCGGACGCCGATGACCTTGCCGATCTCGCCGTGCGGCACCTTCAGCGAGGTGTCACGGACCTCACGGGCCTTCTCACCGAAGATCGCGCGGAGCAGGCGCTCCTCCGGGGTCAGCTCGGTCTCACCCTTGGGCGTGACCTTGCCGACGAGGATGTCACCGGCGACGACCTCGGCACCGATACGGATGATGCCGCGCTCGTCGAGGTCGGCGAGGACCTCCTCGGAGACGTTCGGGATGTCCCGGGTGATCTCCTCGGGGCCGAGCTTGGTGTCACGGGCGTCGACCTCGTGCTCCTCGATGTGGATCGAGGAGAGGACGTCGTCCTGCACGAGGCGCTGCGACAGGATGATCGCGTCCTCGTAGTTGTGACCCTCCCACGGCATGAACGCGACCAGCAGGTTCTTGCCGAGCGCCATCTCGCCGTTCTCGGTGGCCGGGCCGTCGGCGAGGACCTGGCCCTCGACGATCCGGTCACCCTCGGAGACGATGACCTTCTGGTTGACCGAGGTGCCCTGGTTGGAGCGGGAGAACTTGGCCAGGCGGTACGTGATGTACGTGCCGTCGTCGTTGGTCGTGGTGATGTAGTCCGCGGAGACCTCCTGGACCACACCCGCCTTCTCCGCCTTGACCACGTCACCGGCGTCGACGGCGGAGCGGTACTCCATGCCGGTGCCGACGAGCGGGGCCTCGGACTTGATCAGCGGCACGGCCTGCCGCATCATGTTCGCGCCCATGAGGGCACGGTTGGCGTCGTCGTGCTCGAGGAACGGGATCATGGCGGTCGCGACCGACACCATCTGGCGCGGCGAGACGTCCATGTAGTCGACCTCGTCGCCGGGGACGTAGTCGACCTCGCCGCCGCGGCGGCGGACCAGGATGCGGTTCTCGACGAAGCGCATGTCGTCGCTCAGCGGCGCGTTGGCCTGGGCGATGACGAAGCGGTCCTCCTCGTCGGCGGTCAGGTAGTCCACCTCGTCGGTGACCTGGCCGTCCACGACCTTGCGGTACGGCGTCTCGATGAAGCCGAACGGGTTGATCCGCCCGTAGGAGGCGAGCGAACCGATCAGACCGATGTTCGGGCCTTCAGGGGTCTCGATCGGGCACATGCGGCCGTAGTGCGAGGGGTGCACGTCACGGACCTCGAAGCCGGCCCGCTCACGGGAGAGACCACCCGGGCCGAGGGCGTTCAGACGACGCTTGTGCGTCAGCCCCGACAGCGGGTTGTTCTGGTCCATGAACTGAGACAGCTGGCTGGTGCCGAAGAACTCCTTGATGGAGGCGACGACCGGCCGGATGTTGATCAGGGTCTGCGGCGTGATCGCCTCGACGTCCTGGGTGGTCATGCGCTCGCGCACGACGCGCTCCATACGGGCGAGACCCGTACGGACCTGGTTCTGGATCAGCTCGCCGACGTTGCGGATGCGGCGGTTGCCGAAGTGGTCGATGTCGTCGGTCTCGACGATGATCGAGCGGCCCGACTCGCCGACCGTCTCGGTCTCACCGGCGTGCAGCTTCACCAGGTACTTGATCGTGGCGATGATGTCGTCGGTGGTGAGCACGCCGGCGTCGAGCGGCTGGTCGCCGCCGAGCTTCTTGTTGACCTTGTAGCGGCCGACCTTGGCCAGGTCGTAGCGCTTGGGGTTGAAGTAGAGGTTCTCGAGCAGCGTCTGCGCGGCCTCACGGGTGGGGGGCTCGCCCGGACGCAGCTTGCGGTAGATGTCGAGCAGCGCGTCGTCCTGGCCCTGGGTGTGGTCCTTCTCCAGGGTGGCGCGCATGGACTCGTACTCGCCGAACTCCTCGAGGATCTGCTCGGTGGTCCAGCCGAGCGCCTTCAGGAGGACGGTGACGGACTGCTTGCGCTTGCGGTCGATGCGCACACCGACCATGTCGCGCTTGTCGATCTCCATCTCCAGCCAGGCACCCCGGGACGGGATGATCTTGGCGGAGAAGATGTCCTTGTCGGACGTCTTGTCGATGGAGGAGTCGAAGTAGACGCCGGGCGAGCGGACCAGCTGGGACACCACGACACGCTCGGTGCCGTTGATGACGAAGGTGCCCTTGTTCGTCATGAGCGGGAAGTCGCCCATGAAGACGGTCTGGGACTTGATCTCGCCGGTCTCGTTGTTGGTGAACTCGGCCGTGACGAAGAGCGGGGCGGCGTACGTGAAGTCGCGGTCCTTGCACTCGTCGATGGAGTTCTTCGGCGGCTCGAAGCGGTGGTCGCGGAAGGTCAGCGACATCGACCCGGAGAAGTCCTCGATCGGGGAGATCTCTTCGAAGATCTCCTCCAGACCGGACTTGGTGGGGACGTCGTGCCCGTTCTCGAGAGCCTCCTCGACGCGAGCCTTCCAGGCGTCGTTGCCGAGCAGCCAGTCAAAGCTCTCGGTCTGCAGCGCGAGAAGGTTCGGAACCTCGAGGGGCTCCTTGATCTTTGCAAAGGAGATGCGCAGCGGGGCGGTGCTGGCGCCGTTGTTCGTATTCGCGGTCGAGGCGTTGCGCGAGGCGGCCAAGAGGGGGTCCTTCCGAGGGCTCGGACTCACTACGCGCGTACCGGCCCCCCACTGGGCGCGGGGACGGACATTCCAGGTCGGAAAGGATCCGGTCGTCCGTGCTCGAGTGAGGGCATGCCCCTGGTGACGGGCAGGGGACAGCTAACAGGCAGCGCAAAGGGACAGTGTAGCCACTTGGCACACTGATGTCCAATGCGGTGTACGAGACCGGTTGGAGGCCCTCGTTGTACTCAACTCCTGCGGCAAGGCGCTGCCCTCAACGCACCGTGATACTGCCCTCTTTGCCGTCGATCCATGCCTCGGATTCGGATCCTTGTGACGACGCGTCCTGAGAATTGCGCGCTGCGTGCGGTTCGTCAAGGGCCCCCCTTGTTCGAACCGCCGCCGGCCGGCTCATCTCCGCGGCCCCTCGGAGGCACAACGAAGATCACCATACCCCCCGCCGTCCCGGGTGCAAGGCAGTCGCCGCCGACCCCCCGGTACGCCGAAGAGCGACCACCCGGATGGATGATCGCTCCTCGGCGCTTGAGCGTTACACGCCCCGTGGGACGCGTGTCGGATCCTGTCGGACCCGGAAGGTGTTACTTGACCTCGACGGAGGCGCCGGCGGCCTTGAGGGACTCGGCAGCCTTGTCCGCGGCCTCCTTGTTGACCTTCTCCAGGACCGGCTTCGGGGTGCCGTCCACGAGGTCCTTGGCCTCCTTCAGACCCAGGGAGGTCAGCTCACGCACGACCTTGATGACCTGGATCTTCTTGTCGCCGGCACCGGTGAGGACGACGTCGAACTCGTCCTTCTCCTCGGGGGCCTCGGCGGCGGCGCCACCACCGGCACCACCGGCAACGACGACCGGCGCGGCAGCGGCGGCGGTGACGTCGAACTTCTCCTCGAAGGCCTTCACGAACTCGGAGAGCTCGATGAGGGTCATCTCCTCGAACTGCGCGAGCAGGTCTTCCTGGCTGAGCTTCGCCATGATGGCGGTCCTTCCACTAAATCGGCAGGTGCCGGATGTACGGGGTGAGGCGGGCGTATGCCTGACGGCATTACTCCGTAGACGTCGGGCCCGCGTCGACCCTCACCTCAGGCGGCGAGGATCGGAAAGCGAGCCGAGTTACTCGGCACCGCCCTGCTCGTCCTGCTTGGCACGGAGCGCGTCCACGGTGCGGACGAGCTTCGACGGCAGCGCCTGGAAGACGGAGGCAGCCTGGGACTGCTTCGCCTTGAAGGCACCGGCCAGCTTGGAGAGCAGAACCTCGCGGGACTCGAGGTCCGCAAGCTTCTTGATCTCGTCGGCGGACAGCGCCTTGCCGTCAAGGACACCGCCCTTGATGACGAGATTCGGGTTTTCCTTGGCGAAGTCACGAAGACCCTTCGCCGACTCCACCGGGTCACCGGTGACGAAGGCGACCGCCGTCGGGCCAGCGAAGAGCTGGTCGTCGAGCGTGATCCCGGCCTCGTTGGCCGCAATCTTGGTCAGCGTGTTCTTCACCACGGCGTACTGGGCGTTCTCACCGAGCGAACGACGCAGCGTCTTGAGCTGCGCCACGGTGAGACCGCGGTACTCGGTCAGCACGGCGGCGTTGGAGCTGCGGAACTTGTCCGTCAGCTCGGCAACCGCGGCAGCCTTGTCGGGCCTCGCCATAGAGCCTCGGCCTCCTTCCGGGTGATTCGGACCGCGCGGACCCGAAGGAGGACTGGGGAAAACGAAACGCCCCGGGCGCAGGCGCACGGGGCGAAGCTCAACCGGTTCTCCGCGCCTTTCGGCGGCGGTCTCCCGGGAACTCTTCCAATGTCACCTACGCGGGTCGTCCGCAGTTCAGCGGATCCTTCGGCCACCGTGCCCTCGTACGAGCGCACGGCAACGACCAGCGGTCTTTGGCTTCGGTGGAAGACTACGTGAACGGATCGGCGTGAGGCAAATCGGCCGAACGGGGGCTCCCGGCGCACTCCTGGGCGCCGGGAGCCGACGGCTCGGAGGCCGGCTCGGGGGACTAGGAAGCCGCCCCCGCGCCCAGCGACTCCAGCTCCTTCATCAGCTGCATGAAGTCGAAGGTCTCGCCCGCGGCCGGCGCCTTCACCTCGGCCTTGGCGCCGTAGTCCGAGTAGTGGGCGGTCATCTTCATCGTGCCCTGGTCCATGGTCATGCCGACGACCATCTTGGCCGGGTAGTCGTCCTCGTTGACCCAGACCTCGGTGTCGTAGCCCTTCAGGCCCGTCTTCTTCATGTTGGCGACGAGCTGCTCGCGCTCGGCCTTGGTGAACAGCCCGTCGAGCGCCTTGTTGGTGTCGAGCATCTCCTCGACGGTCAGCGTGCCCTTGTAGTGCTGCGTCTCGACGCCGTCGACCTTCTCCGGGCCCACGTGCTTCAGGCTGGGCGAGCCCAGCAGCATGGCCAGCTGCTGCGCCGGGTCCTGGTTCATGTTCTCCAGGCCGCCGGTCATCTGCTTCTGGACCTCCGGGTCGCCGGTCGCGTCGGCGAGGGCCTTGAAGTCCATCTTCATCCAGCGCTTGCCGTCCATCTGCGCGGCCTGCTCGGCACCCATGTCCATGTACATGACGCCGTCCAGCATGATCATGCGGGCCTCCTGGGGCCCGTCCGGGGAGCCCGCGGCGAGGGCCGAGCCCTTCATGGTGACGTCCATGACGGCCGGGTCCCACCCCTGGACACCGGACATCTCCACGGTGCCGCCGCCGTCCAGCCCGGCCGGCATGGTCATCGTCATCCGGACCTTCGAGGACTTCGCCTCGGACGTCTTCTTGAACGCGGCCTGGAGGACCTCGGTCGCCTCGTTCTGCGTCTGGGCCTCGGAGCCGGACGAGCCTCCGGCCTTCTTGCTCCCGCCCCCGTCACCGTCCTGGCACCCCGCGAGGCCCACGACGACCGCTGCGGCCGTCAGACAGACACCCGCGCGCTTCCATGCGGCCATGGCCATGAATACCCACCCCTGATGTTTCGCCGTGCTCCGTGTGTGATTCCTGTGCACGGTAACCCACCGCGCCGACACTGGCGTACGAAAAAACCCGTCCCCCCACCCGAGTTGGGTGTGAGGACGGGTTCTTCGATGCGTGCGCACACCGGCCCGTCGGCCGGCTCACCCGGCTCAGACGGCGGCCGGGTCCTCCTCGACGAGGAGGTTGCGGGTGCGGTTCGGGTCGAGCGGAATGCCGGGGCCCATCGTGGTGGTGAGCGCGGCCTTCTTGATGTAGCGACCCTTGGCGGCGGACGGCTTCAGACGGAGGATCTCCTCCAGGGCCGCGCCGTAGTTCTCCACCAGCTTGGTGTCGTCGAACGACGTCTTGCCGATGATGAAGTGCAGGTTCGCGTGCTTGTCGACACGGAACTCGATCTTGCCGCCCTTGATGTCGTTGACGGCCTTGGTGACGTCCGGGGTCACGGTGCCGGTCTTCGGGTTCGGCATCAGACCACGGGGACCGAGCACGCGGCCGAGGCGGCCGACCTTGCCCATGAGGTCCGGGGTGGCGACGACGGCGTCGAAGTCCAGACGGCCCTTCGACACCTCGTCGATCAGCTCGTCGGCGCCGACGATGTCGGCGCCCGCGGCGCGTGCGGCCTCGGCACGGTCACCGGTCGCGAAGACCAGGACCCGGGCGGTCTTACCGGTGCCGTGCGGGAGGTTCACGGTGCCACGGACCATCTGGTCGGCCTTGCGCGGGTCGACACCCAGACGGAAGGCGACCTCGACGGTGCCGTCGAACTTGGTCGTGGACGTCTCCTTGGCGAGACGGACGGCCTCGAGCGGGGCGTACAGCTTCTCCCGGTCGATCTTGGCGTCCGCAGCGCGGAGAGACTTGCTGCGCTTGCTCACTGAAAGCTCCTGTGCGTTCGAGGAGTTGTGGTCCGGGCCGAGCCGGCCCTGCCACTACTGCTTGGCTTACGGGGGTGGAGGTCAGCCCTCGACCGTGATGCCCATGGAACGGGCGGTGCCGGCGATGATCTTCGACGCGGCGTCCAGGTCGTTGGCGTTGAGGTCGGGCATCTTGGTCGTGGCGATCTCACGGACCTGGTCGGCGGTGATCTTCGCGACCTTGGTCTTGTGCGGCTCGCCGGAGCCCTTCTCCACGCCCGCGGCCTTGAGGATCATCTTCGCGGCCGGCGGGGTCTTGGTGATGAAGGTGAAGGAGCGGTCCTCGTAGACCGTGATCTCCACCGGGATGACCCAACCGCGCTGCGACTCGGTCGCGGCGTTGTAGGCCTTGCAGAACTCCATGATGTTGACGCCGTGCTGGCCCAGCGCGGGGCCGACCGGCGGGGCCGGGTTCGCGGCACCGGCCTGGATCTGGAGCTTGATGAGCCCCGTGACCTTCTTCTTCTTGGGAGGCATGGCTCTCCGGGTCCTTTCGATTCGGGTCCTGCCGGCGTCCTGGCGACAACCAGGACGCAGGCATACCGCACAACGATAACGGGTATGGATGCGCGGCCAAAAACCGAGCAGGTCAGACAAACGCGCGAGCGTTCGCCTGACCTGCGCGGAAGCTGTGCAACAGCCGGTCCAGAAGGGCTAGTTCTTCTGGATCTGGTCGAAGGAGAGCTCGACCGGCGTCTCGCGGCCGAAGATCTCCACCAGACCCTTGACCTTCTTGGAGTCGGGGTTGATCTCGTTGATGGTCGCCTGGAGCGTGGCGAACGGACCGTCGGTGACGGTGACCGAGTCGCCGACCTCGAAGTCCAGCACCTGGACCTCGACCTTGCGCTGCGGCGCCGGCTTGCCCTCGGCCTCGGCGGCCTCGCGGGCGGCCTTCTCCTCGGCCTCCGGGGCGAGCATCTTGACGATCTCGTCCAGGGTCAGGGGGTACGGGTCGTAGGCGTTGCCCACGAAGCCGGTGACACCGGGAGTGTTGCGCACGACACCCCAGGACTCGTTCGTCAGGTCCATGCGGACCAGGACGTAGCCCGGGAGCTTGTTCTGCTTGATCGTCTTGCGGTCGCCGTTCTTGATCTGGACGACCTCTTCCTGCGGCACCTCGGCCTGGAAGATGTAGTCCTCGACGTTCAGCGAGACGGCGCGCTGCTCGAGGTTGGTCTTCACGCGGTTCTCGTAGCCCGCGTAGGTGTGGATGACGTACCACTCGCCGGGCAGGGACCGCAGCTCCTCACGGAGCTTCTCGACCGGGTCGCGGTCGTCCTCGGGCTCCTCCTCGGCCGCTTCCGCGGCTTCGGCGGACTCGTCCTCGTCGGTCTCACCCTCGACGGCCTCGCCGTCGGTGGTGTCGGCAGCCTCGGCCTCTGCGGGGGCCTCGGTGTCCTCGACGACCGTGGCCTCGACGGCGGCGGGCGCGTCCTCGGCGGACTCGGCCCCTTCGCCGTAAGGCTCGACGGCGTCGTTCACGTTCGGGTCAGACACGGTGGCTGCTTCTTCCTGGATACATAGGGGTGGAACATGCGAAAGGAGCGCCGGGTACCTCGGCGCTCTTCGCTCGGGGATCAGCCGAAGACGTACTTGGCGGCGTGACTGAGGCCATAGTCGATCAGGGTGATCAGGCCGATCATCAGGACCACGAAGACGATCACCGCGGTCGTGTACGACGTCAGCTGGTTGCGGGTGGGCCAGACAACCTTGCGAAGCTCCGCGACGATCTGGCGGTAGAAGAGCGCAAGGCGCTTCAGGGGGCCCTTCTTGGCCCGCTTGCCGCCCTTACGAGGCTTCTTGGAGTCTGCCGCGTCCTGGGCATCAGGCATGTCGATGGAGCCCACGGCGTCCGTCACTCGTCCTCACCTGATTCCGGGTCGTGGCCGTGCCGCGCCCGGTCTGAGCCGCACGGCGGTGCATTGCTGTACGTACATGCGCACACATCCTGGCGAAGGAGTGTGTAGCAGGGCCGGAGGGACTTGAACCCCCAACCGCTGGTTTTGGAGACCAGTGCTCTACCAATTGAGCTACGACCCTTTGTGCGTCCCCCAACGTACCGCATCCGACCGGAAGCTTGGTGTGCACCGGCTGAGCGCGGACCGCTGAAGGCCAACGAGGTGTGAGTGTACGTGTTCCTGGGCCGGGCGTCGAACAGAAAGTGCCTGCGAGGGGCCGCACCGGCCGTACGACGGCCGAAGATCGTCCTGGCCACGCCGTCGGCGAACGCGCCGCTCGGACTGGTGTTCAGCGGTTTGCCCGGTGTTGTTCAGTCCGTGAAACCGCTGTGCCGACTGTGTTTCGTGTCTGGAACGATGGGCGCATGAGCGCTGCAACCCCTCCCACCGAGCGCCGGGTCTCCGCCCGAGTCGGCGCGATCTCCGAGTCCGCCACCCTCGCCGTGGACGCCAAGGCCAAGGCCCTCAAGGCCGCCGGGCGACCGGTGATCGGCTTCGGCGCCGGTGAGCCCGACTTCCCGACGCCGGACTACATCGTCGAGGCCGCGATCGAGGCCTGCAAGAACCCGAGGTTCCACCGGTACACGCCGGCCGGCGGCCTGCCCGAGCTGAAGAACGCGATCGCCGCCAAGACGCTGCGCGACTCCGGCTACGAGGTCGACCCGTCCCAGATCCTCGTCACCAACGGCGGCAAGCAGGCCATCTACGAGGCCTTCGCCGCGATCCTCGACCCGGGCGACGAGGTCATCGTCCCGGCGCCGTACTGGACGACGTACCCGGAGTCGATCCGGCTCGCGGGCGGTGTCCCGGTCGAGGTCGTCGCCGACGAGACCACCGGCTACCGCGTCAGCGTGGAGCAGCTGGATGCGGCCCGCACCGAGAAGACGAAGGTCGTCCTGTTCGTCTCCCCGTCGAACCCGACCGGCGCGGTCTACAGCGAGGCCGAGACCGAGGCCATCGGCAAGTGGGCCGTCGAGCACGGCCTGTGGGTGCTCACCGACGAGATCTACGAGCACCTCGTGTACGGCGACGCCGTCTCCGTGTCCCTGCCCGCGCTCCTGCCCGAGCTGCGCGACAAGTGCGTCGTGGTCAACGGCGTCGCCAAGACGTACGCGATGACCGGCTGGCGGGTCGGCTGGGTCATCGGCCCGAAGGACGTGGTGAAGGCCGCGACCAACCTGCAGTCGCACGCCACGTCGAACGTGTCGAACGTCGCCCAGGCCGCCGCTCTCGCCGCCGTCTCCGGCGACCTGGACGCGGTGGCGACGATGCGCGAGGCGTTCGACCGGCGCCGGAAGACCATCGTGCGGATGCTCAACGAGATCGACGGCGTGGTCTGCCCCGAGCCCGAGGGCGCGTTCTACGCCTACCCGTCGGTGAAGGCACTGATCGGCAAGGAGATCCGCGGCAAGCGTCCGCAGAACTCCGTAGAGCTCGCGGCGCTCATCCTGGAGGAGGCCGAGGTCGCGGTGGTCCCGGGTGAGGCGTTCGGCACGCCGGGCTACCTGCGGCTGTCCTACGCGCTGGGCGACGAGGACCTCGTCGAGGGCGTGAGCCGGATCCAGAAGCTGCTGGCGGAGGCGCGGGACTGACACCCCGTCCCTTCCGCATCGGGGGCGCCCGGATTCCTTCCGGGCGCCCCCGTTCATGTGTGCGAGCAAGACCACGAACGGCGAAAGCGCTACCGGCACGGCCGGAACGTGCGGCAGGATCGGCGAATGGAGCGTGTACGTGATGTCTCTGAGCTGCCGAAGGCCCACCTGCATCTGCACTTCACCGGGTCCATGCGGCCGAGCACCCTCATGGAACTGGCCGACAAGTACGGGGTGCGTCTGCCCGAGGCCCTGACCGACGCCCTGACCGGCGGGGAGCCGCCCCGACTGCGGGCCACGGACGAGCGCGGCTGGTTCCGCTTCCAGCGTCTGTACGACGCGGCACGCTCGTGCATCAGAGCGCCCGAGGACATCCAGCGGCTGGTGCGGGAGGCCGCCGAGGAGGACCTGCGGGACGGCTCCGGCTGGCTGGAGATCCAGGTCGACCCGACGTCGTACGCGCCGCGGCTGGGCGGGCTGATCCCGGCGCTGGAGGTCATCCTCGACGCGGTGGACACGGCGGTCCGCGACACCGGGCTCGGAATGCGGGTGCTGGTGGCCGCCAACCGGATGAAGCACCCCCTGGACGCCCGCACGCTGGCCCGCCTCGCGGTGCGTTACGCCGACCGGGGGATCGTCGGCTTCGGGCTCTCCAACGACGAGCGGCGCGGGATGGCCCGCGACTTCGACCGGGCGTTCGCCATCGCACGGGAGGGCGGGCTGCTGTCGGCCCCGCACGGCGGCGAGCTGGCGGGGCCGGCGTCGGTCCGCGACTGCCTGGACGACCTGGACGCGCACCGGATCGGCCACGGCGTGCGGGCGGCGGACGATCCGCGGCTGATGAAGCGGCTCGCGGACCGGGGCGTCACCTGCGAGGTGTGCCCCGCGTCGAACGTCGCCCTCGGCGTCTACGACAAGCTGGCCGACGTCCCCCTGCGCACGCTGTTCGAGGCGGGCGTGCCGATGGCGCTGGGCGCGGACGACCCGCTGCTGTTCGGCTCCCGGCTGGCGGCGCAGTACGAGATCGCGCGCCGGTACCACGCCTTCACGGACGCGGAGCTCGCCGAGCTGGCCCGGCAGTCCGTCCGGGGCTCGGCGGCGCCGGAGGACGTCAAGGAGAAGCTGCTGTCGGGCGTCGACGCCTGGCTGACCGCCCCGGTCGGGTGACGTGGGCGTAGGGCGGATACGGCTTGTAGCAGATCAGGACCTCGTGCGGGTGTCCTCCGCCCGGCTGCTGCACGAGACCGGCAAGGCTGGACACCATCGCGAGCCGCCCGTTCGTGACGCCTTTCCGACGCGACGCCTTTCCGACGCGGTCCCCAGCCAGCCGCGTAGGCGAAGGACATGGCCGCCTCGGCGAAGACGTCCCGGCTACCGAAGAGGAAGAACGTGCGGGCGTGCAGGGCGTGCCGCAGCTCGTCACGGCAGCCGGGACGCACGGCGCGCTCACGCCGGGCGGCCGCGTCACGGTCGGTGCGCACCTCGTCGGTCCGCACGGTCAGGGGCGTCCCCGGACCGAGGGCGCGGCGCACGCGCGGCCACGCGCTCGGGCGCAGTCCGTAGGAGTGGTGGGCCAGGACCAGGTCCACGCGCTGCCCCGTGCCCTCGTCGGGCGGCACCGCGTCGCGCAGCGGCACATGGACGAGGGTGTGGCGGGAGTACGCGGCGAAGGAGAACAGGCCGGCGAGGCGGTTCAGTCCGTCGTGGTCCCCGAGGAGCATGCCGATGGGCTCGGGAGCGAACAGCGACGTGTGGCGCAGCGGCTGACGCGGCCGGACGACACGGTGCTCGTGCGGACCGGTGCGGGGGCGGTGCTGGAGCAGTCTCAGCTGCATGCGGGGAACCTCACCGGCCCATGATCACGGGCGGGTGAGCCGCACGGCAACGGAGTTCGCGGAGCTACAGCCCGACGCCGACCATGACCGGTTCGTTCACCAGGGTGATCCCGAACGCGTCGCGGACGCCCGCCACGACCTCGCGGGCCAGCGCCAGCAGGTCCTCCGTGGTGGCCTGACCGCGGTTGGTGAGGGCGAGGGTGTGCTTGGTGGAGATGCGGGCGGGCCCGTTGCCGTACCCCTTGGTGAAGCCGGCCTTGTCGATCAGCCAGGCCGCGGACGTCTTGGTGCGCCCCTCACCGGCGGGGTAGGCGGGCGGCTCCACGCCGTCCCCCAACCGCTCCCGCACACGCGTACGGAATGCGGCGAACGTCTCGTCGTCGAGGATCGGGTTGGTGAAGAAGGACCCGGCCGACCAGGTGTCGTGGTCCTCGGCGTCCAGCACCATGCCCTTGCCCGCGCGGAGCTTCAGCACCGTGTCGCGGGCGGTGGCCAGCGGCACCCGCTCGCCGGGGGCGACGCCGAGCACGCGGGCCGTCTCGGCGTACTTGACCGGGCCGGACAGACCCCCGGCGTCCTCCAGCCGGAAGCGGACGCGCAGGACGACGTACCGCTCGGGGTCGGCCTTGAAGCGGCTGTGCCGGTACGAGAAGGCGCACTCCTCGTTGGAGAGCGTGACGGTCCCGCCGGAGCGCCGGTCGTAGGCGATCACCTCGGTGATCGTGGAGGAGACCTCCTGGCCGTACGCCCCGACGTTCTGGATGGGGGTGGCGCCCGCCGAGCCGGGGATGCCGGCCAGGCACTCGACGCCGGCCAGCCCGGCCTCCACGGTGGCCGCGACGGCGTCGGTCCACACCTCGCCGGCGGCCAGTTCGAGGTCGGTGCCGTCGAGGGTGACGCCCTTGGTCGCGACGACGAGCGCGGTGCCGTCGAAGCCCTTGTCGCCGATGACCAGGTTGGAGCCGCCGCCGATGACCAGCAGCGGGGTGCCGGCGGCGTCGGCCTCGCGGACGGCGGCGATCACCTCGTCGTCGGTGGTCGCGGTGACCAGCCGGGTCGCGGGGCCGCCCAGCCGGAAGGTGGTCAGCGGGGCGAGGGGGGCGTCGTGGAGTTCCTGCACGGGCTCAAGACTACGAGACGGCGCCGCCGCCCCCGCTCCCCCGCCGTCCGGTCCGGTTCAGGCGAGCCGGACGACCGCCCGGGAGACGCCCAGGACCTTCTGTCCGGCGCTGGTCGCCACGAGGTCCACCCGCACGGTGTTGTCGTCGAGCTTTGCGGCGACCTTGCCGCTGACCTCGATGAGGGCGCCCTTGTCGTCGTCGGGCACGACGACCGGGCGGGTGAAGCGGACGCCGTACTCGACGACCGCGCCCGGGTCGCCGACCCAGTCGGTCACCACGCGGATCGCCTCGGCCATGGTGAACATGCCGTGCGCGATGACGTCCGGGAGGCCCACCTCCTTGGCGAACCGCTCGTTCCAGTGGATGGGGTTGAAGTCGCCGGAGGCACCCGCGTACTGGACGAGAGTGGCGCGTGTCACGGGGAACGTCCCCGCGGGCAGCTCGGTCCCGACCTCGACGTCGGCGTAGGAGATCTTCGCCGTCATGGTGTGATTCACGCCTCCTCGGCCGCGCGGGCCACCAGCTTGGTCCAGGCGGTCACGACGTGTGCGCCGTCCTGGTCGTGCACCTCGCCGCGGATGTCCAGTATGTCGTTGCCGGCCATCGTCCGGATCGTCTCGATGGTCGACGTGACAGTGAGCCGGTCACCGGCGCGCACCGGCCGGTTGTAGGCGAACTTCTGGTCGCCGTGCACCACCCGGCTGTAGTCGAGGCCGAGCTGCGGGTCGGCGACGACCTGCCCCGCGGCCTTGAACGTGATGGCGAACACGAAGGTCGGCGGGGCGATCACATCGGGATGGCCGAGCGCCTTGGCGGCCTCCGCGTCCGTGTACGCCGGATTGGCGTCCCCCACTGCCTCGGCGAACTCGCGGATCTTCTCCCGGCCCACCTCGTAGGGCTCGGTGGGCGGGTACGTCCGCCCCACGAAGGACTGGTCGAGCGCCATGCGCGCGGCACCTCCTGTGTCGGTTCAGGACCGACGTGTCTCACGGCGAGTGATGTCGGTGGTGAAACGACACGAGGCCGCCCCCCGACTGGGGGGACGGCCTCGTGTACGAGCCTGTTTTTATCGCGTTTCGCGATGCGCGGTGTGCGCATTGCAACGCGGGCAGTGCTTCTTCATCTCAAGACGGTCCGGGTTGTTACGCCGGTTCTTCTTGGTGATGTAGTTCCGCTCCTTGCACTCCACGCAGGCCAGCGTGATCTTCGGGCGGACGTCGGTGGCAGCCACGTGAGTGCTCCTTGACGAACGGATGGACTTGATTAACGCAAGAAGAGTAGCCGATCGAAGGACCGACCCCGCAATCGGCTACTGTCTGTAGCGGTGACCGGACTTGAACCGGTGACACAGCGATTATGAGCCGCTTGCTCTACCGACTGAGCTACACCGCTTTGATGCGATCGGGCCCCGCCTCGCGGCGGGAACCTCACACACCAGAGCCCCAAAACGGAATCGAACCGTTGACCTTCTCCTTACCATGGAGACGCTCTGCCGACTGAGCTATTGGGGCGAGCGATGAAGACATTACACGGTCCGCCGCCGATCGCCCAAATCCGTTTCCGGTGCCTGTCCCCCTCCCGGCGGACGGACCACGCCGGTACGACTATTGCGCTCCTCCCGGCGCGTGGCGGGCGGTCATCCTAGGCTCGACTCACTCTGCGTGATCTTGTCTCAGCGTGACGTGCGTCCTCGTGCGCAGCCCGAGTCCCAGGAGCGCGATGCCCGACAACCGGCCGCAGCCACCGTCCCACCCGTGGTCCTCGCCCTCCGGTTCGTCCCCGGGCGAACCGGCCCCGCTGCTGCTGTGCGGTGCCCGTCTCACCGACGGCCGGACCGTGGACGTACGGCTGGGCGGCGGACGCATCGAGGCCGTCGGTACGGCCGGCAGCCTCGCCCCGGACGCCACGCGCGCGTACGTGCCCCGGCTCGACCTCACCGGCTACCTCCTCCTCCCGGCCCCCGCCGAGCCGCACGCCCACGCGGACACCGCGCTGTCCGCCGACGAGCCGGGGCCCGTCTCCGACGACCCGCAGGACGTCCAGCGCCGGGCGACCGAGGCGGCGCTGCTCCAGCTCGGGCACGGGGCGACGGCGCTGCGCGCGCATGTGCGGGTGGGGGACATGGCCGGGCTGGGCGCGCTGAAAGCCGTGCTGCGCGCCGCGCGTTCGCTGCGCGGGCTGGCCGAGCTGACCACGGTGGCGATGCCCCGGGTGCTGACCGGGGCGGCCGGGGCGGACGGGCTGGCGGTGCTGCGGGACGCGGTGAAGATGGGCGCCTCCGTGGTGGGCGGCTGCCCGGACCTCGACCCGGACCCGGCGGGCTATGTGGAGGCGGTGCTGGAGGTCGCCTCCGAGCACGGCTGTCCCGTCGACCTGCACACCGACGCGGCCGACCCGGCCCGGCTGGCCCGCTTCGCGGCGATGGCGGGCGGTCTGCGGCCCGGGGTGACGCTCGGCCCGTGCGGCGCCCTCTCCGACCTGCCCGCCGACCTGGCGGCCCGCACGGCGGACCGGCTCGCGGCGGCCGGCGTGACGGTGGTGTGCCTGCCCCAGGGCGGCTGCGGCGCGGCCGAGATCCGGGGTGCCGCGCCGGTGCGGCTGCTGCGTTCGGCGGGGGTGCGGGTGGCGGCCGGGAGCGGCGCCCTGCGGGACGTGTCGAACCCGGTGGGCCGGGGGGACCCGCTGGAGGCGGCGTACCTGCTGGCCTCCTGCCAGGGCCTGCCCCCCGAGGACGCGTACGCGTCCGTGAGCACGGCGGCGCGGGCGGCCATGGGCCTGCCTGAGGTGCGCGTGGAGGCGGGTTTCCCGGCCGATCTGCTGGCGGTCCGCGGCGACGGCCTCCCGGCCGCGCTGTCCCTGGCGTACAGCCGTGTCGTGGTGCACGGCGGCCGGGTGGTCGCCCGGACGAGCGCGGTACGCGAGTACTGCGACTCGGCGGCCTCCGGCACGGGGCCGGGGCTGCCCCGGCAGGGGCGGGGGCCGGCGTAGCGGTGGTGGGTGCCGGCCGTGACGGCGGTGGGGCGGCGCACGTGGGGCGGACGCGGGACGGGGGTGCGGGACCGCCTCGGCGGAGGCATTGACCGGTGTGGCGCCGCGGGCTTGTCGTGGACGCGGGCGTGTCGCTGAGTCGCGCGGCGAACGGGCCTGCCGCGGCGTACGGTCGAAGACATGCGCATTGTCATCGCTGGTGGTCATGGTCAGATCGCGCTGCGGCTGGAGCGTCTGCTCGTCGCACGCGGGGACGAGGCGGCGGGCATCATCCGCAAACCCGAACAGGCGGACGATCTGCGGGAGCTGGGCGCCGAGCCGATCGTGCTCGACCTGGAGTCGTCGTCGGTGGAGGAGGTCGCGCGTCACCTGGAGGGCGCGGACGCGGCGGTGTTCGCGGCGGGTGCCGGTCCGGGCAGCGGCGTGGGCCGCAAGGAGACCGTGGACCGGGCGGCGGCGGTCCTGTTCGCCGACGCGGCCGTCCGCGCGGGCGTACGCCGCTTCGTGATCGTGTCGTCCATGGGCGCGGACGCGAAGCACCAGGGCGACGAGGTCTTCGACGTGTACCTGCGCGCCAAGGGCGAGGCGGACGCGTACGTGCTCGGTCTGGACGCCCTGGACGCGACGATTCTGAGGCCCGGTCAGCTCACGGACGAGCCCGGCACCGGACTGGTGCGTCTGGAGGCCCGCACGGGCCGCGGACCGATCCCCCGGGACGACGTGGCCGCCGTGCTGGCGGAACTGGTGGACACGCCCGCGACGGCGGGCCTGACCCTGGAGCTGATCAGCGGTTCCGCACCGGTGTCGGTGGCCGTGAAGTCCGTCGCCGGCAACTGAGGCGCGGGGCGCGGACGTCAGAAGAGGGGCATCTGCCCGGGGAATTCCGGCACCACGTACCCGTCCAGCGACGGCTGTTCGGGCCCGGGCAGGGCGAGCCGGCGCGACCCGGGGCAGGAGGTCAGCTCGCCGCTGCCGCGGGCGCCGGGCGGATCGTGCCGCGCGTACCGTCCGGCGACGACGGCGATCTCGCGACGGCACTCGGGGCACGGACGGCGACGGGACGACATGCCCCCAGTGTGCCCCGCGCCCCGCCCCACCGGGCCGTCAGTCCCCGCTCCGGCGGGCCTCCGGCCCGGCCCCTCACGCGTCCCGCGACCGCGTGGTTCAATGCCCCGCATGGAGGCTCACGGTACGCACCTGGGACCGTTGGAACTGGTCGGCGGGCGTTGGGCAGTCGGAGACGCCACCCGCCCGGACACCCACTGGGTGGAGATCCGCCCGGACGGGCTCCATCAGCACGAGCCGGACTCCGAGGGACGGCTGGTCCCGTGGTCGAGGATCATGACCGGTGTCTGGCTCACCTGGGGCAAGCATTCCGGGAGCACGAACAGCAGGGGCATGTACACGTTCAAAGGGCTGGTCGCCGAGCGCGACGGAGGCTGGCTGCACATGACGCTGCGCCACCCGTACGAGAGCCACCAGCTCCGCTTCGACCAGCACACGCGCCCGTACCGGGCGGTGGATGTCCTCCGGCTGGAGAGTCTGCTGCGGCAGCTCGTCGACGAGGGGAAGCTGCACCTCCTCGGCGACCCGGAATGGGTGGGCCGCGCCGTGGCCTGCCTGACCGGCGGGAGGAACAGCTGGCTCACGCAGCGTGCGCTGCGGCGGGCTGCGACCGAGGCCATAGCGACGGCCGGTCCCGGCGGCCTCTGACGGCCCACCGCCGCCGACGGCGCTCGCGCACGCGGTGCGGCGGGCTCATCCAGGGCACCGGATACGGCGGGGTGAACGACGAAAGGGTCTGTGATCAGCATTGCTGCTGATCACAGACCCTTTCGGTCGTGTGGCGGCGCCAGGATTCGAACCTGGGAAGGCTGAGCCGGCAGATTTACAGTCTGCTCCCTTTGGCCGCTCGGGCACACCGCCGGGTTTGCTGCACCTGAGGCCGCCTCTCGGCGGTGCTCGCTGGCAACGACGTAAACAATACCCGATGGGAAGGGGTGCTCCGCCACCCGATTGATCTCCACCCCGGGGCCGGGGGATGACTAGGCTGGTCCGGATGCGGTCCGGGGCCGACACCGGGCCCGGAGGCCGCCTCACGTACGCCGGTACGCGTCCGGCGCGCAGCCCGATACGCACCCCGATACAAGGAGCCACAGGACATGGCCGACTCCAGTTTCGACATCGTCTCGAAGGTCGAGCGGCAGGAGGTCGACAACGCCCTCAACCAGACCGCCAAGGAGATCTCGCAGCGCTACGACTTCAAGGGCGTGGGCGCCTCGATCTCGTGGTCCGGCGAGAAGATCCTCATGGAGGCGAACTCCGAGGACCGGGTGAAGGCAGTCCTCGACGTCTTCCAGTCCAAGCTGATCAAGCGGGGCATCTCGCTGAAGGCCCTGGACGCGGGCGAGCCGCAGCTCTCGGGCAAGGAGTACAAGATCTTCGCGTCGATCGAGGAGGGCATCTCCCAGGACAACGCGAAGAAGGTCGCGAAGATCATCCGGGACGAGGGCCCCAAGGGCGTGAAGGCCCAGGTGCAGGGTGACGAGCTGCGCGTCAGCTCCAAGAGCCGCGACGACCTCCAGACCGTCATCGCGCTGCTCAAGGGCAAGGACTTCGACTTCGCCCTGCAGTTCGTGAACTACCGGTAGATCCGCCGGCGCGCCGGACGGACGGGGAAGGGTGGGTGCCGCTCGGGTGCCCGCCCTTTTCGCGTGCGCGGCGCCGTCAGTCGCGCGAATGGCCGAACAGGATGCGGTAGGCGATCAGCAGGACCAGCGAGCCGCCGATCGCGGCCACCCACGTGGTGCCGTCGTAGAAGTCCTTGCTGATCGGGTGGTCGAGCCAGCGGGACGAGATCCAGCCGCCGATGAACGCGCCGGCGACACCGATCAGCGTCGTGCCGATGAGACCGCCCGGGTCGCGGCCGGGCAGCAGGAACTTCGCGATGGCCCCGGCCAACAGGCCAAGGATGATCCAACTGATGATCGTCATGCCGAGTACCTGCCCTGTCCCGTCGGCCTTTGCACCATGAAGGACGTCACGAGTCCACCTTCCGGTTGCTCTTGATCAGTAGGGTGCGGCCTCATGACGAACCCGCCGGAACCCGGACTGCGCCGCACCCTCGGTGCGAGTGACGCCGTCGTCGTCGGGCTGGGCTCGATGCTGGGGGCGGGGATCTTCGCCGCGCTCGCGCCCGCCGCACGTGCGGCCGGTTCCGGACTGCTCCTCGGGCTGGCGGCCGCCGCCGTGGTCGCCTACTGCAACGCGGACTCCTCCGCGCGCCTCGCCGCCCTGTACCCGGCCTCGGGCGGCACCTACGTGTACGGGCGTGAGCGGCTCGGCGATTTCTGGGGCTACCTGGCCGGCTGGGCGTTCGTGGTCGGCAAGACGGCGTCCTGCGCGGCGATGGCGCTCACCGTGGGGGCGTACGTCTGGCCGGGGCAGGCGCACGCCGTGGCCGTGGGCGCCGTGGTGCTGGTCACGGCGGTCGACTACGGCGGTGTCCAGAAGTCCGCGTGGGTGACCCGGGTGATCGTGGGTGTGGTCCTGGCGGTCCTCGCTTCCGTGGTGGTCGTGTGTCTGACGTCGGGGGAAGCCGACTTCGGGCGTCTGGACACCGGTGTCGAGGGCGGGGTCGGCGGGGTGCTCCAGGCGGCGGGTCTGCTGTTCTTCGCGTTCGCGGGATACGCGCGGATCGCGACCCTCGGCGAGGAGGTGCGGGATCCGGCGCGCACCATTCCCCGGGCCGTCCGGGTGGCGCTGGGTGTCACTCTGGCCGTGTACGCGGTGGTCGCTGTGGCGGTCCTTTCCGTTCTCGGGGCTCGGGAGTTGGGTGAGTCCTCCGCGCCGCTGGCCGACGCGGCGCGGGCCGCCGGGGTGCCCGGGCTCGCGCCGGTGGTGCGGGCGGGTGCGGCGGTGGCCGCGCTGGGGTCGCTGCTGGCCCTGCTGCTGGGGGTGTCGCGGACGACGCTGGCCATGGCCCGGGACCGTCACCTCCCGGGAGCGCTGGCCGCCGTGCACCCGCGGTTCCGGGTGCCGCACCGGGCGGAGCTGGCCGTGGGCGTTGTCGTCGCCGTCCTGGCCGCCACCGTGGATGTGCGGGGCGCTATCGGGTTCTCCTCCTTCGGTGTGCTGACCTACTACGCGGTGGCGAACGCCTCGGCCTGGACGCTCGGTCCGGGAGTGGTGGCCCGCGTGGTGCCGGTGGTGGGGCTCGCCGGGTGCCTGGTCCTGGCGTTCTCGTTGCCGGCGGTCTCGGTGGCCGTGGGCGCGGCGGTGCTCGGCGGGGGTGTGGCGGCCTACGGCGTGCGGAAGGTGTGGGGGCGGCGGAAGGCCAGGGGCGGGCGGTAGCCCACGGCGTCAGGGCCCCGGGGGCCGTCCCGAAGCGCGCCGGGGTGTGTCAGGGCCCTCGGCGTATGCGGTGCGGCGGAACCAGCGGCTCGTACGGCTTCTCGTGCTCGGTCATGGGTTCACCATGCGGTCCGGCCGCGAGCCGTGTGCGGGCCTGTGGACAACTCCGCGGTTGTGGACAACTCCCCCGCCGTCGGGCGTCCTGTGTGGACGCCCGGTGGTGACTCACCAGCGGTCCGTGAACCCCTGATCCGTACGGACGATCTCGCGGCCCAGCGGGAACAGGGAGACCGGGATCAGCTTGAAGTTGGCGATGCCGAGGGGGATGCCGATGATCGTCACGCACAGGGCGATGCCGGTGACGATGTGGCCGAGGGCGAGCCACCAGCCCGCGAGGATCAGCCACAGCACGTTGACGATCAGGGACGGTGCTCCCGCGTCGCGGCGCTCGACCGTGGTGTACCCGAAGGGCCACAGGGCGTAGACGCCGATGCGGAACGCGGCCACGCCGAACGGGATGCCGATGATCGTGACGCACAGCAGCAGGCCGGCGAGCATGTAGCCGAGGAACAGCCAGAAGCCGCTGAAGACGAGCCAGATGAGATTCAGGATGGTCTTCACAGGTGGCCTGCCATCTTCTCGAGCCGGGCGATGCGTTCCGCCATCGGCGGGTGGGTGGAGAACATCTTTGCGAGCCCCTGCCCCGGGCGGAACGGGTTCGCGATCATCATGTGGCTGGCCGTCTCGATGCGGGGCTCGGGGGGCAGCGGAAGCTGTTTGGTGCCCTGTTCCAGCTTGCGCAGGGCGCTCGCCAGGGCCCGGGGGTCGCCGGTGAGCTGGGCACCGGAGGCGTCCGCCTCGTACTCCCGGGAGCGGCTGATGGCCAGCTGGATGAGGGACGCCGCGAGCGGGCCGAGCAGAAGGATCAGCAGCATGCCGAACAGGCCCGGGCCGTCGTCGTCGTCCGAGCGGCCGATCGGGATCAGCCAGGCGAAGTTGACCAGGAACATGATCACGGAGGCGAGGGCACCGGCGACGGAGGAGATCAGGATGTCGCGGTTGTAGACGTGGCTGAGTTCGTGGCCGATGACGCCGCGCAGTTCGCGCTCGTCGAGCAGACGCAGGATGCCTTCCGTGCAGCACACCGCGGCGTTGCGCGGATTGCGACCGGTGGCGAAGGCGTTGGGTGCCTCCGTCGGCGAGATGTACAGGCGGGGCATGGGCTGGCGTGCCTGCGTGGAGAGGTCACGGACCATCCGGTACAGGCCCGGCGCCTCGAACTCGCTCACCGGACGGGCCCGCATGGCCCGCAGGGCCAGCTTGTCGCTGTTCCAGTACGCGTAGGCGTTGGTGCCCAGAGCGACGACGACGGCGACGACGAGCCCCATGCGGCCGAAAAAACTGCCGATGACGATGATGAGTGCGGACAGTCCCCCGAGGAGGACCGCGGTCCTGAGCCCGTTGTGCCGGCGGTGCACGGTACGCCCTCCAAGTCGTGCGGCAGGGGAACCCTTGCTTGCTGATCTTCCTTCTGACCCGCGCTGCCCACTGGTGCCGTGGTGCCACGTCCAGTGGACCCTCCCGTACCGGTCAACGCCAGGCGAGGGGCACTAGTTCCCTTGTGCGCGTGGTGGCGCGTGTCAACCGTCCGGGTGACCACCGCGCGGAACGTGGGCCCGCGGCACGCGCGCGTGGAGGCCAGGGCGGCTCCCGGCGGGCGTGGGGGCCGGGCGGTCTTCGGCGGGCGTAGGGGCCGGGCGGCTCCCGGCGGGCGTAGGGGCCAAGGGCTCCCCGCGCGTAGACGGCCGCGCTAGAACAGCCCGGTGTCGGTGAAGCGCAGGACCAGCTGGGGAGCCCCGGACAGGGCGATGCCGAGGACGCCGGTGAGGGCGAGTGCCGCGGTGAGGGGCGCGGTCAGGCGGTAGGTGGCCGCTTCCCCCTCCGGTGCGCGGAACAGCAGTGCCGTCCAGCGCAGGTAGTAGACCAGCGCGATGACGACGTTGACGGCCATGACGACGGCCAGCCAGCCGAGCCCGGCGTCGACGGCCGCGGCGAACACCGTGACCTTGGCGAAGAGGCCGATGACGCCCGGCGGGAGTCCGGCGAGGCACAGCAGGAAGAAGCCCATGAGCAGTGCGGTGAGGGGGCTCGCGGCGTACAGGCCGCGGTAGTCGGCGACCCGGTTGAGCCGGTGTGCGCGGCCGACGAGGGCGGCCACGGCGAAGGCGCCCAGGTTCACGGCTCCGTACATGAGGGCGTAGGCGAGGGTGGAGCCGATCGGCCTTTCGGGGTCGTCGGAGTAGCCGGCGGCGGCGATCGGCACCAGGAGGTAGCCGGCCTGGCCGACGGACGACCAGGCGAGGAGGCGTACGGCGCTGTACGCGCGCGTGGACCGCTGGCGCAGGGCGCCGAGGTTCCCGACGGTCATGGTGAGGGCGGCCAGCACGGCGAGCGCGGGAGCCCACGCGTCGGCGTACGAGGGCAGGGCGACGACCGTGACGAGGATGAGGCCGGAGAAGCCGACCGCCTTGCCGATGACCGACAGATACGCGGCGACGGGCAGCGGGGCGCCCACGTAGGTGTCGGGGACCCAGAAGTGGAAGGGGACGGCGGCCGTCTTGAACGCGAAGCCGACGAGGGTGAGGACGACGCCGGTCTGCGCGAGGGTCTGGAGCTGCCCGTCGACGTGCTGGATGCGCTCGGCGACCCGGGCGAGGTGGAGGGTTCCGGTGGCCGCGTAGACGAAGCTGATGCCGAGCAGGCTGACCGCGGTGGCGGTGACGGAGGACAGGAAGAACTTCAGGGCCGCCTCGGAGGACCGGCGGTCGCCGTGCCGCAGGCCGACCAGGGCGAAGGCGGGCAGGGACGCGACCTCCAGGGCGACGACCAGGGTCGCGAGGTCCCGGGAGGCGGGCAGCAGGGCGGCGCCGGCCGCGGAGGAGAGGAACAGGAACCAGTACTCGCCCTCGGGGAGCCGCTTGCCGGAGTCCTTCAGCGCGGTGACGGACAGCAGGGCGGCCAGCAGGGCGCCGCCGAGGACCAGGAACTGGATGACGAGGGTGAAGCGGTCCGCGGTGTAGCTGCACACACCGGTGTCGCCCACCAGGCAGAACGTGCTGCGGTCGGCGTCGAGGAGGGGCAGCAGCATGAGCGCGGCGGCCGCGAGCCCGGCCACCGCGATCCAGCCGAGCAGGGGCTTCCTGGCCTCGGCGACGAACAGGTCGGCGACGAGGACGACGAGTCCGACGACCGCCGTGATGGTGGGCGGTGCGATGGCCAGCCAGTCGACGGACTGGACGAGGGAGCTCATCGGGTGCCTCCTGCGAGGAGCTGCTGCACGGCCGGGTCGGTCAGCCCGAGGAGGGCCTTGGGCCACAGGCCGGCGACGACGGTGAGGGCGACGAGCGGGGTCCAGGCCGCGAACTCGTAGGAGCGCACGTCGGTGAGGCGTGGGGCGTCGTCCCGGGGCGCTGCGCCCATGCAGACCCGGCGGACCACGACCAGCAGGTAGGCGGCGGTGAGCAGGGTGCCGAACGCGCCGATCGACATGAAGGTCAGGAAGGCGGGCCGGCTGAGCCCCTCGGCGGGGTCGAAGGCACCGAACAGCGCCAGCATCTCGCCCCAGAACCCGGCGAGACCGGGCAGGCCTAGAGAGGCGACGGCGGCGAAGGCGAGCAGGCCGCCGAGGCGCGGGGCCCTGCCGTAGAGCGCGGCTCCGGTCTCCTGGGCGAGGGCGTCCAGATCCGTGCTGCCGGTGCGCTCCTTCAGACCGCCGACCAGGAAGAACAGCAGGCCGGTGATGAGGCCGTGGGCGATGTTGGCGAACAGGGCGCCGTTGACGCCGGTCGGGGTCATGGTCGCGATGCCGAGGAGGACGAAGCCCATGTGGCCGACGGAGGAGTAGGCGATGAGCCGCTTGAGGTCGCCCTTCGCGCCCTTCCTGGCCAGGGCGAGGCAGGCGAGGGATCCGTAGACAATGCCGACGACGGCGAAGGCGGCCAGGTACGGCGCGAAGGTGCGGAAGCCGTCGGGGGCGGCCGGGAGCAGGATCCGTACGAAGCCGTACGTGCCCATCTTCAGCAGGACGCCGGCCAGCAGGACCGAGCCGACCGTCGGCGCGGCGGTGTGGGCGTCGGGCAGCCAGCTGTGCAGAGGCCACATCGGCGTCTTCACCGCGAGCCCGATCCCGACCGCCAGTACTGCGATGACCTGCACGGATGTGGTCAGCGACCGGCCGTTGTCAGTGGCGAGTGCCACCATGTCGAACGTGCCCGCCTTGATCCCGATCAGGAGCAGGCCGAGCAGCATGACCACCGAGCCGAGCAGGGTGTACAGGATGAACTTCCAGGCCGCCTCGGCCCGGCCCTCGCCGCCCCAGCGGGCGATGAGGAAGTACATCGGGACGAGGACCGTCTCGAAGGCGAGGAAGAACAGGACCAGGTCGAGGACGGCGAAGGTCGCCAGGGTGCCGGACTCGAGGACGAGCAGCAGGGCGACGAAGGCCTTCGGGGACGGTCCCGCGGGCGGCTTGAAGTACGAGTAGAGGGCGCTGAGGAAGGCCAGCAGAGCGGTCAGGACCAGAAGGGGGAGTGAGATGCCGTCGGTGCCGAGGTGGATCCGCACGTCGAGTGCGGGGATCCAGCTGATGTCGGTCGTGGCCTGCATCTTCGACGGGTGGTCGTGGTCGAAGCCGAGTGCCAGGACGATCGCCGCGGCGAGGATCACTCCGGTGACGGTGACGCCGTGCCGCAGCACGGCCTGCTCGGGCGACTTCCCCTTCAGTCCGGGCGGTGCGGGCAGCAGAGCGGCGGCGGCGCCCAGGAGCGGGCCGACGACCAGGAACGCCAGAAGGAACTGCATCACGGACTCGTTGATATCGATCACGCCTGCTCACGCTCCCGTGGCGACGAGGACGGCGGCGACCGCGAGGACGACGGTGCCGGCGAGCAGCGCGCTCACATAGGTCTGCAGATTGCCGGTCTGGGCCCGTCGTACGGCGGCGCCGAGCCAGCGGGGCAGGGTGCCCGCGCCGCGTACGTAGGTGTCGACGACCTCCCGGTCGAGGAACCGTACGAGGCTCGCGCCGGCCCGGACCGGGCGGACGAACAGCGCCGAGTACACGGCGTCCAGGTGGAAGCCGACGGCGGCGTGCCGGTGCAGCCGGCCGAGCAGCAGCCGCCCGGGGTCCGAGGGGTCGGCCGCGTACGCGATGTCCCCGTAGGCCGGTTCGTGGCTCGCGATGGCCTCCGCCTCGACCCGGCCGGCGTCGCCCTCGGGGTGGGCGGCGACGGCGCCGAGCGGGATGCGGGTGGCGTGCGCGGTGGTGTGCCGCCAGGTGGCGTAGGTGACGATGCCGCCGACCAGGGCCACGCCCGTGCCGAGCACGGAGGTGGTGAGGGCCGGGGTCAGCTCGTGGCCGTCGAACCAGTCGGGCAGCACCCGGAAGGCGAACCCGCCGAGCGCCAGCGACGGGACGGCGAGCACCCACAGCACCGCGGTCATGGTCAGCGGCTGCCGGCCGTGGTCGGGGGCCTCGGTGCCGCTGCCGCGGAAGGCGAGCAGCCACAGCCGCATCGCGTAGGCGGCGGTGAGGAGGGCGGTGAGCAGACCGGCGAGGAGGACGATCCAGCCCGCCGCCGCGGGGGCGTGCTCGGTGTGGCCGGTGACGACGTGTTCGGCGACGCCGAGGACGGCCTCCTTGGAGAAGAAGCCGCTGAACGGCGGGATCGCGGCGAGCGCGAGCAGCGCCACGGTCGTCGTCCAGTAGGCGTCGGGGACGCGGTCGCGCAGGTGGCCCATGCGGGACATGGCGGCCAGCGAGTTGGTGCCGGCGGCGTGGATGATCACGCCGGCGGCGAGGAACAGCAGCGCCTTGAAGGCGCCGTGGGACAGGAGGTGGAAGACGGCGGCGCCCCGGTCGGCGACGGCGAGGGCGCCGGTCATGTAGCCGAGCTGGCCGATCGTCGAGTAGGCGAGGACGCGTTTGATGTCGTCCTGGGCGAGGGCGGCGAGCGCCGAGCCGGTCATCGTCACGGCGGCCATGACGGCGAGGACGGTCATCGCCGCCTGCGAGGCCTCGAAGAGCGGGAGGAGACGGGCGACGAAGTAGACACCGGCGGCGACCATCGTCGCGGCGTGGATCAGCGCGGAGACGGGCGTGGGGCCCGCCATCGCGTCGGGGAGCCAGGTGTGCAGCGGGAACTGCGCGGACTTGCCGGCCACGCCCGCGAGGAGCAGCAGGGCGATCAGCGTGGGGTGGTCGATGCCGCCGTGTGCGACGGCGCCGAGGATCCGGGTGATGCGGAAGGACCCGGCGTCGGCGGCGAGAGCGAACAGGCCGATGAGGAAGGGGACGTCGCCGAGCTTGGTGACCAGGAAGGCCTTGAGCGACGCGGCGCGGGCCTCCGGCGTCTCCCAGTAGTGGCCGACGAGGAAGTAGGAGCAGATGCCCATGACTTCCCAGCCGACCAGCAGCACCATCAGGTCGCCGGTGTAGACGACCAGGAGCATCGCGGAGGTGAACAGCGAGACGAGGGCGGCGTAGGACGGGTAGCGCGGGTCGTCGCGCAGGTAGCCCGTGGAGTAGATCTGCACGCAGGTGGCGACGGTGGCGACGACCACGGCGGTGAGGGCGGCGAAGCCGTCGATGTGCAGGGCGAGTTCGATCGGGACCGAGCCGGTGGGGGTGAGTTCGGTGGCGGCGTCGACCGGATCGCCGCCGCCCTGGCGCGCGGCGACGACGGCGGCGAGCGCCAGGGAGGCCAGTGCCGGCAGGACGGCGAGCGGGCGGGCGAAGCCGGGTGCGGTGCGGCCCAGCAGCAGACCGCTGAGTGCGCCGAGGAACGGAAGGAGGGGGACGAGGACGGCGAGGGTGGTCGTGGTCACGCGGTGGCCTCGGCCTTCTCGCCGGCGGCCGGAGGCGCGGGGATCGCTCGGCCGGTGGCGTCGCTGTCGGGTTCGTCGGGTCCGTGGCCCTCGGCGGTGTCGCGGAGCCGGTCGATGTCCGAGCTGCCGCGGTTGCGGTACACGGCGAGGACGATCGCGAGGCCGATGCCGATCTCGGCGGCGGCGATCGCGATGGTGAAGAGGGCCAGGGCCTGTCCGGAGTGCAGCGTCTCCTCGGCGGCCCGGCTGAGCCAGACGTCGAAGGCGACGAGGTTCAGGTTGACGGCGTTGAGCATCAGCTCGACCGACATCAGCACGAGGATCGCGTTGCGGCGGGCGAGGACGCCGTAGACGCCGGTGCAGAAGAGGAGGGCGGACAGGACGGCGGGATAGGCGAGGTGCATCAGCGGGCCCCTTCCGTGTCGCGCCGGGTGTCCGTCGCGCGGGTCGCGGCGTCGGCCTTTGCCTTGCGGGACAGGACGATCGCGCCGACGAGGGCGGCGAGGAGGAGGACGGACAGGGCTTCGAAGGGGAGGACCCAGTGCTGGAAGAGGCTGGCGCCGGTGACGTCGGTGGAGCCGGCGGGGGCTCCGTCCAGGTCGATCCAGGTGGTACGGAAGGCGTCGACGACCACCCAGACCAGGGCGGCCGCCGCGGCGACGGCGACGGCGAGGGCGACCCACCGGTTGCCGGAGTCGGCGTCCGGTGAGCGGCCGACGGGGGCGCGGGTGAGCATCAGCCCGAACAGCAGCAGGACGACGACGGAACCGACGTAGATGAGGACCTGCACCCAGGCGATGAACTCGGCGGTGAGCAGGAGGTATTCGACGGCGAGCCCGCCGAGGGCCACCACCAGCCACAGGGCGGCGTGCACCAGCTGCCGGGTGGTGACGGTGACGGCGGCGGCCCCGAGGGTGACGAGGCCGACGAGGAGGAAGGTGATCTCGACGCCGGTCGGGGAGAGGAAACCGTGCGACTCGGCGGCGGTCGTGGCGTGCGCGGCCGTTCCTGCGGCTGCGGTCAGGGTCACGACTCCTCCTCCTGCGGTTCGGCCTGGGCGGCGGCGAGCTTGTCTGCGGTCTTGCGGGCGGCGGCCACTTCCTTCGGTTCCTCGGCCGCGAGGTCGAGGGCGGGCGGGGCCGGGACGGTCCACATCCATTCGCGGAGCTTGTCGCGCTCGTGGGTGAGGTCGCGGATGTCCGTCTCGGCGTACTCGAACTCCGGGGACCAGAACAGCGCGTCGAAGGGGCAGACCTCGATGCAGATACCGCAGTACATGCACAGGGAGAAGTCGATGGCGAAGCGGTCGAGGACGTTGCGGCTGCGTTCGCGGCCTCCGGGGGCCGCCGGGGGGACGGTCTCCTTGTGCGAGTCGATGTAGATGCACCAGTCGGGGCACTCGCGGGCGCACAGCATGCAGACCGTGCAGTTCTCCTCGAACAGGCCGATCACCCCGCGGCTGCGGGGCGGCAGTTCGGGCTGGGTGTCCGGGTAGGGGGCGGTGACGGACTTCCGCGTCATCGTCCGCAGGGTGACGGCCAGGCCCTTGGCCAGGCCGGAGCCGGGGATCGGGGCCATTACAGGAACACCACCTTGACGACGCCGGTGAGGGCGATCTGGGCGAGGGAGAGGGGGACCAGGAGCGTCCAGCTGAACTTCTGCAGCTGGTCCTCGCGCATGCGGGGATAGGTGACGCGCAGCCAGATGACGACGAAGGCGAGGACGGCGGTCTTCAGCAAGGTCCACACCCAGCCGAGGCCGTCGGCGCCCCAGGGGCCGTGCCAGCCGCCCAGGAAGAGGACGGTGGTCAGGCCGCACAGGACGACGATGCCGGCGTACTCGGCGAGGAGGAACAGGGCGAAGCGCAGGCCGGTGTACTCGGTGTACGCGCCGAAGATGATCTCCGAGTCGGCGACCGGCATGTCGAAGGGCGGGCGCTGGAGTTCGGCGAGGCCCGCGACGAAGAACACCAGCGCGCCGGTGATCTGCCAGGGCACCCACCACCACTCGAACGCGTCGAGGATGCCGACGAGGGAGACGGTGCCGGCGGCCATCGCCACCGAGGCGGCGGTGAGCAGCATCGGGAGTTCGTAGGCGAGGAGCTGGGCGGCGGTGCGCAGGCCGCCGAGGAGGGAGAACTTGTTGGCGGAGGCCCAGCCGGCCATCAGTGAGCCGAGGACGCCGACGCCCATGACGGCGAGGACGAAGAACACGCCCGCGTCGATCACCTGGCCGACCGCGCCCTCACCGGGGCCGATCGGGACGGCGAGCAGGACGAGGAGGTACGGCAGCAGCGCGACGGCGGGCGCGAGCTGGAAGACGCGGCGGTCCGCGCCGGCCGGGACGACGTCCTCCTTCTGCGCGAACTTCACGCCGTCGGCGATGAGCTGGGCCCAGCCGTGGAAGCCGCCCGCGTACATCGGGCCGAGGCGGCCCTGCATGTGGGCCATCACCTTGTGCTCGGTCTGGCCCACGACGAGGGGGAAGGTGAGGAAGACGACGAACACGACCAGGAGTCGCAGGGCGACGTCGAGCACGTCGTTCACTGCCGGCCTCCTGAGGGGTCGTCGGGGGTGGTGTCTTCGGGGGCGGGGTCAGAGTCGGGGCGCGATTCCGTGTCCGGCTCGGGCCGAGGGTCCGAATCCGGCTCCGGCTCTGGCTCCCCCGCGGGCTCGTCCTGCGCCGGCTCGTCCTGCGCGGGCGCGTCCTGCGCGGGCTCCTCGAAGGCCGGGCGGGCGTGGTGCCACGGAGCGTCCGGGCTGCGCGGGGCGATCGGGGGCTTGAGGTCGGGACGTCCCTCGGCGGGACCCGCTTCCGTGTCGTCCGCGGCCGGCGCCTGCTCCTCTGCCGCGCGCTGCGACGCCGACCCCTCGCTCGCGCTGCGCGAACGGCGCGCGGGGGGGTCGGCCCGCCGGCCGGCCGACCCTTCCGACGCGGACCGCGACCGACGCGGCGCACCCGGCGCCTGCGCACCGGCCTCAGCGCCGCCGGTGTCCCTCTGGCTCGCCGACCCCTCCGACACCGACCGCGACCGACGCGGCGCACCCGACGGCTGCGCACCGCCCTCGCCCGCACCCGCGCCGGAAGCAGCACCCGCACCGGCACCGCGCTGACTCGCCGACCCCTCCGACACCGACCGCGACCGACGCGGCGCACCCGGCGCCTGCGCCGCGCCCTCGCCCGCGCCGGAAGCACCGGCACCGGCACCGGTACCCGCAGGGACACCCGCACCCGTACCAGCGCCCCCCGCGCCCGCACCCGTACCGCCCCCGGTACCCGCCGTCCCCGCCGCCGTCTGGCCGGCCAAGCCCTCCGAGGCCGTGCGGGTGCGCCGGGGCGGGCGTTCGCCCGGTGTGCGTGCCGCCGCGGTGGCCGCGCGGCGGGCCGGGCGGGCCGGGGCGGGCGGGAGCTGGCCCTTGAGGGGTCCCCACTCGTTGGGGTCGGGCACACCCGGCGGCAGCATCTGCCGCCGCTTGGGGCCGCCGTGCTCGGACTCCCCCGGTTCCTTGGCGCCGGGCCACGCCTTGGCGACCCGGGCCGCGAGGACGAAGTTTTTGCGCAGCGGGTGCCCCTCGAAGCCCTCGGGCAGCAGCAGGTGGTCCAGGCCGGGGTGTCCGGTGAAGCCGACGCCGAACATCTCGTGGGTCTCGCGTTCGTGCCAGGCCGCGCCCGCGTAGACGCCCACGGCGGAGGGCAGTTCCGGGGCGTCGTGCGGCACCGTGGTGCGCAGCAGGAGCCGCCGCACCGGGGACAGGGCGGCGACGTGGGCGGCCACGCGGAAGCCGGTGCCGGGTTCGTCGACCGCGCTGAGCCAGTCGAAGAAGGTGCAGCCCAGCCGGTCACGCGCGGCCTCCAGCGCGGGGATCCAGGCGTCGGACGGCACGTCGACGGTGAGGACGCCGTACGACTCCTCCGCCGTGGCCTGCGCGCCGAAGAGTTCCGCCACGTCCGCGGGGAGCCAGCCGACGGAGGTCATCGGGCCTCCTTCCCGCCCGTCGGCCCGTCCTTCGGTGCGGGCGGCTCGACCAGCCCGCTCCGCAGCGCCGCCGCCGAGGGGCGTCCGGCGGAGGCGGTGCCGTACCGCTCCGCCAGGGACTCGCGGGCGATCTTCTCCTGGAGCTTGAGGATGCCCTGGAGCAGCGCCTCCGGCCGGGGCGGGCAGCCGGGGACGTAGACGTCGACCGGGATGATCTGGTCGACGCCCTTGGTGACGGAGTAGGAGTCCCAGTAGGGGCCGCCGCAGTTGCTGCACGCGCCGAAGGAGATGACGTACTTCGGCTCGGGCATCTGCTCGTAGAGGCGTTTCACGGCGGGCGCCATCTTGTCGGTGACCGTGCCGGAGACGACCATCAGGTCGGCCTGGCGGGCCCCGGGGGCGAACGGGATGACGCCGAGGCGGATGAAGTCGTGCCGGGCCATCGACGCGGCGATGAACTCGATCGCGCAGCAGGCGAGGCCGAAGTTGAACACCCAGAGCGAGTAGCGGCGGCCCCAGTTGAGAACCACCTTCATCGGCTCGGGGGCGAGCCGGGCGAGCGCGCCGAGCCTCCCCCCGCCTTCGCCGGGGGGACCCCCGGGTACCGGCAGCAGCACCGGCTCGGGTGCGGCAGGGTTCACGTCCATGTCAGGACGCCCTTCTTGTAGGCGTACAGCAGGCCCACGGCGAGGAAGCCGAGGAAGACGAACATCTCCACGAGGGTGGTCGCGCCGTAGCCGTCGGCGGCGAAGACGGTCGCCCAGGGGAAGAGGAAGATCGAGTCGACGGCGAAGATCACGTAGAGGAAGGCGTAGACGTAGTAGCGGACCTGGGTGTGGGCCCAGCCCTCGCCGACGGGGTCGACGCCGCACTCGTACGTCAGCAGTTTCTCCGGGGTGGGCACCACCGGCCGCAGCAGGCGGCCCGCCCCGAAGGCGACGGCGACGAACAGCACGCCGACGACGGCGAGCAGTCCGACGACCGAGTAGGACTGGAAGTAGTCCGCCGCGACGACGGTCGTTTCCCGCACGTCCGCCCCTCACTCCTCAGATCGGCGACCAGGCGTCCCCACCTGTGCCCTGCCCTTGATCCGTGCCGGTGAACGTCGAACGCCACGGTCCGACGATCTGTACGCACGGGAGTCTAGGCCCTGATAAAGGCACGGTAAGCAGCCCGTCGGGGCTCGGCACCCGGGGGTGGGGTTTTCCTCAGGGCGCCCCGGCGGTCGGCCTCATGGCGCGGGCCCCCGGCGCCGGGCACGCTATGCCCCATGACCGAACCGAATCCGCAGCCGGGCACGCCCGTGAGGACCCTCCCGGACCCGGCCGCCCCCGGACCGGCCGGGCCCGGCGACCGCCCGCCCCCGGCCCGCTTCGCCTACGACGCGCACACGTGGAAGGAGATCGCGCATCTCCTGACGAACCTGCCTGCGGCGCTGGTGGGCTTCGTCTACACGGTGACCGTGCTGTCCGTCGGTGCCGGGCTGACGGTCACGGTGATCGGACTTCCCCTGCTCGCCCTCGGTCTGCTGGGGGCGCGGCAGCTCGGCCGGCTGGAGCGGGCGCGCGCGAGGGCCATGCTCGGGGTGCGGGTGGAGGAGCCGAGCCCGCTGCCGTGGCGCGGTTCCGGCGGCTTCTGGCCGGGGCTGTGGCAGGGGGTCAAGGACCCGGTGGGCTGGCGGACGTTCCTGTTCATGCTGATACGGCTGCCGTGGGGCATCCTCACCTTCGTCGTCGCGCTGACGGGCCTGTTCGTGCTGTGGCCGGTGCTGGCGTTCGTCGTGCGGGCGCTGGCCGACGTCGACCGGGCGCTGGTGCGGGGCCTGCTGTCGCCGTCGGACGAGCTGGAGCGGCGCATCGCCGAACTGGAGTCGGACCGGGGCGTGGTGGTCGACGCGGCCGCGGCGGACCTGCGGCGCATCGAGCGGGACCTGCACGACGGGGCGCAGGCGCGCCTGGTGAACCTGGCGATGGGGCTGGGTCTGGCCAAGGAGAAGCTGCTGGAGGACCCGGACGCGGCGGCGTCGATGGTCGAGGAGGCGCACGGCGAGGTGAAGCTGGCGCTCCAGGAGCTGCGGGACCTGGCGCGCGGCATCCACCCGGCGGTGCTCACCGACCGGGGCCTGGACGCGGCCCTGTCCTCGGTCGCCTCACGGTGCACGGTCCCGGTGCGGGTCACCGTCGACTTGGCCGAACGGCCCGCCCCGGCGATCGAGGGCATCGCCTACTTCACCGTCTCGGAGCTGCTGCAGAACGTCAGCAAGCACAGCCGGGCGCGTTCGGCCGCGGTGGAGGTGTGGCGGTCGGAGGACCGGCTGTTCCTGCAGGTGTCGGACGACGGCAGGGCGGGCGAGCCTGGACGGCGGCACGGGTATGCGGGGCTGGCCGACCGGCTGGGCGCGGTGGACGGCCTGTTCGTCGTGGACTCCCCTGAGGGCGGTCCGACGACGGTGACGGCCGAGCTGCCGTGGCGGGACCGTTCCGGCACAGCGGCCGGAAGCGCGCCGGGGAAGGGGGCGTCCGCCCGCGCCCGTAGGTAGGGAAAACCCCCCGGCCAAGACTGCGACGGACTCCATTCCGCGCCGACCTGCGGCACAGCAGTCTGGACGTACGACAGCACAGCCGCCGGACGAGGAGAAGGACGAAGCCGATGGCCACGGAGTACGGACAGGGCTACGGGCTCCCCACCGAGCCCGGACACGCGCGGGGCGTGGGGGAACGGCGGCACCGGATGCCGGCCGCGCTGCGGGCGCCGGTCGAGGGACGCCACTGGCGGGAGCTGGCGTACGTGCTGCTGGGCCTGCCGATCAGCATCCTGCTGTTCACCTACGCGGTCACGATGGTGTCGCTGGGCGCGGGCCTGCTGGTGACGTTCCTCGGGGTGCCGGTGCTGGCGGCGGCGCTCGCCGGCTGCCGTGCCTTCGGGTCGGTGGAGCGGGCCAGGGCACGGGGGCTGCTGGGCCTGCGGGTGGGTGAGCCGGCGCCGCTGCGGACCGGGCGGCAGGGGTTCATGGGCTGGATCGGGGCCGTGCTCAAGAGCGGCACCTCGTGGCGGGCGCTGCTGTACTCGGTGCTGCAGCTGCCCTGGGCGGTGTTCACCTTCGCCGTCAGCGTCACGTTCTGGGCGCTGGGCTGGTCGCTGGTGACCTATCCGCTGTGGTTCTGGGTGCTGCCGACGTACGCGGGCCAGGACGGCATCCAGCTCTACGGCGACGAGCAGCACTCGGTCTACCTGGACAACCCGTTCGAGATCGCGGTGACGGCGGGCGTGGGTCTGCTGTTCACGCTGGCCACGCCGTGGATCGTGCGGGCGCTGACGACGGTGGACCGGTGGATGGTGTACGGGCTGCTGGGCCCGTCCCGGCTGGCCAGCCGGGTGGTGGAGCTGGAGTCGGACCGCGGGGTCGTGGTGGACACGGCGGCGGCGGACCTGCGGCGCATCGAGCGTGATCTGCACGACGGGGCGCAGGCCCGGCTGGTGGCCCTGGCCATGGACCTGGGGCTGGCGAAGGAGAAGCTGCGGGAGGACCCGCAGGTCGCGGCGCAGATGGTGGACGAGGCGCACGGCGAGGTGAAGACGGCGCTGCAGGAGCTGCGGGACCTGGCGCGGGGCATCCATCCGGCGGTGCTCACCGACCGGGGCCTGGACGCGGCCCTGTCCTCGGTCGCCTCGCGCTGCACGGTCCCGGTGCAGGTGGAGGTGGACCTGACCGAGCGGCCGGCGCCCGCCATCGAGGGGATCGCCTACTTCACGGTCTCGGAGCTGCTGCAGAACGTCAGCAAGCACAGCCGGGCGACCTGGGCGGCCGTGGAGGTGTGGCGGACCGACGACCGGCTGATGCTCCAGGTCGTGGACAACGGCGTGGGCGGTGCCGAGCTGTCCTCGGGCTCCGGACTGGCGGGGCTGGCGGAGCGGCTGGACGCGGTGGACGGGATCCTCGTGGTCGACTCGCCGGCCGGCGGGCCCACCCGGGTGACCGCGGAGCTGCCGTGGCGTGCGGAGCGGGCCCGATGACCGCGCGGTGAGACACGCGGTCCGGCGGACGGACACACGGGCGGGTGCGGGCCTCGGGCGCGCACCCGCCCGCCGACGCGGACGCGGGAGTGCGAAGGGTGTGCGGAGCCACCCGCGGCGACCGGTGACGACACCCCCACATCGCGTTGCCCCGGCCCGTCCTCCCCCGATTGCTGGAATGCTGGACCCGACGACCGGACGCGCCACCAGGGCGGTCCGGGCGCGGGCTTTGGGGGGCCGACGACGTGGAGGACAGGGTGCGGGTGGTCATCGCCGAGGATTCGGTGCTGCTGAGAGAGGGCCTGACCCGGCTGCTGACCGACCGGGGGCACGAGGTCGTGGCCGGGGTCGGCGACGGTGAGGCACTGATCAAGACCGTCACCGAGCTGGACGCCCAGGGCCGGCTGCCGGACGTGGTGGTCGCCGACGTGCGGATGCCGCCGACGCACACCGACGAGGGCGTGCGGGCCGCGGTGCAGCTCCGTAAGGCCCACCCCGACCTGGGGGTGCTGGTGCTGTCGCAGTACGTCGAGGAGCGGTACGCGACCGAACTGCTGGCGGGCTCCAGCCGGGGCGTGGGCTATCTGCTGAAGGACCGGGTCGCCGAGGTGCGCGAGTTCGTCGACGCGGTGGTCCGGGTGGCGCGGGGCGGCACGGCCCTGGACCCGGAGGTGGTGGCGCAGCTGCTGGGCCGCAGCCGCAAGCAGGACGTGCTCGCGGGGCTGACCCCGCGCGAGCGGGAGGTGCTGGGGCTGATGGCGGAGGGGCGGACGAACTCGGCCATCGCCCGGCAGCTGGTGGTCAGCGACGGCGCCGTGGAGAAGCACGTCAGCAACATCTTCCTGAAGCTGGGGCTGTCCCCGAGCGACGGCGACCACCGTCGGGTGCTCGCGGTCCTCACGTATCTGAACTCCTGAGCGGGGCGACGGGCCGTCCCGCGGCCCCGGCCGTGTCCACCATCCGAGCCGTTCAACCGATCCTTCACGGCGGGCGCCCCTCGCGGTCGTAGGGTTTATGCGGGGAAGGCCTGCGGGAAGGCCGTCCCGGACAGCCGCCTCGAGGAGGTCCAGTTCAGTGACCAGCCAGGTCAGCAGCCCAGCGGAGCAGGCCGACGGAACAGTCGTAGGAGAGCAGCGCACAGCGGCGGGCACGAAGGACGTCCGCCGGCTCGACCGAGTGATCATCAGGTTCGCGGGGGACTCGGGTGACGGGATGCAGCTCACGGGTGACCGTTTCACCTCGGAGACCGCGTCCTTCGGCAACGACCTCTCCACACTGCCGAACTTCCCCGCCGAGATCCGGGCCCCCGCCGGAACCCTGCCGGGGGTGTCGTCGTTCCAGCTGCACTTCGCAGACCACGACATCCTCACCCCGGGTGACGCGCCGAACGTGCTGGTGGCGATGAACCCGGCCGCGCTGAAGGCGAACATCGGCGACCTGCCGCGCGGGGCGGAGATCATCGTCAACACCGACGAGTTCACCAAGCGGGCGATGCAGAAGGTCGGCTACGACGCCTCGCCGCTGGAGGACGGCTCGCTGGACGGTTACCACCTGCACCCGGTGCCGCTGACGACGCTGACGGTGGAGGCGCTGAAGGAGTTCGACCTCACCCGTAAGGAGGCCGAGCGCAGCAAGAACATGTTCGCGCTGGGCCTGCTGTCGTGGATGTACCACCGGCCCACGGAGGGCACGGAGAAGTTCCTGCGGTCGAAGTTCGCCAAGAAGCCCGACATCGCGGCGGCGAACATCGCGGCGTACCGGGCGGGCTGGAACTTCGGGGAGACCACGGAGGACTTCGCGGTCTCCTACGAGGTGGCGCCGGCGGCGACGGCGTTCCCGCCGGGCGTGTACCGCAACATCTCCGGGAACCTGGCCCTGTCCTACGGGCTGGTCGCCGCCTCCCGGCAGGCGGACCTGCCGCTGTTCCTGGGCTCGTACCCGATCACGCCCGCCTCGGACATCCTGCACGAGCTGAGCCGGCACAAGAACTTCGGTGTGCGCACCTTCCAGGCGGAGGACGAGATCGCCGGGATCGGGGCGGCGCTGGGTGCGGCGTTCGGCGGGTCGCTCGCGGTGACCACCACGTCCGGGCCGGGCGTCGCTCTGAAGTCGGAGACGATCGGTCTGGCGGTGTCGTTGGAGCTGCCGCTGCTGATCGTGGACATCCAGCGCGGCGGCCCGTCGACGGGTCTGCCGACCAAGACGGAGCAGGCGGATCTGCTGCAGGCGATGTACGGGCGCAACGGTGAGGCGCCGGTGCCGGTGGTGGCGCCGAAGACCCCCGCGGACTGCTTCGACGCCGCTGTGGAGGCGGCACGCATCGCGCTGGCCTACCGCACACCGGTGTTCCTGCTGTCCGACGGCTACCTGGCCAACGGCAGCGAGCCCTGGCGGATCCCGGAGCTGGAGGAGCTGCCGGACCTGAAGGTGCAGTTCGCGCAGGGACCGAACCACACCACGGGCGACGGCGCCGAGGTGTTCTGGCCCTACAAGCGCGACCCGCACACACTGGCCCGCCCGTGGGCGGTCCCGGGCACACCGGGCCTGGAGCACCGGATCGGCGGCATCGAGAAGCAGGACGGCACGGGCAACATCTCCTACGATCCGGCCAACCACGACTTCATGGTCCGCACCCGCCAGGCCAAGGTCGACGGCATCGCCGTCCCCGACCTCCAGGTCGACGACCCCGACGGCGACGCCCGCCTGCTGGTCCTCGGCTGGGGCTCCACCTACGGCCCCATCACCGCCGCGGTACGGCGTATCCGCAAGGAAGGGGGCCGGATCGCGCAGGCCCACCTGCGCCACCTCAACCCCTTCCCGCACAACCTCGGCGAGGTCCTGCGCGGCTACGACAAGGTGGTGATCCCCGAGATGAATCTCGGCCAGCTCGCCACCCTCGTCAGAGCGAAGTACCTGGTCGACGCCCGCTCGTACAACCAGGTCAACGGCATGCCGTTCAAGGCGGAGCAGCTCGCCACGGCGCTGAAGGAGGCCATCGATGACTGACGCCGACACGCTGCTCCAGCTGGTGCCCAAGGCCGAGGGCAAGCAGACGATGAAGGACTTCAAGTCCGACCAGGAGGTGCGCTGGTGCCCCGGCTGCGGCGACTACGCCGTGCTGGCCGCCGTGCAGGGCTTCATGCCGGAGCTGGGCCTGGCCCGCGAGAACATCGTGTTCGTCTCCGGCATCGGCTGCTCCTCCCGCTTCCCGTACTACATGAATACCTACGGGATGCACTCCATCCACGGCCGCGCCCCCGCGATCGCCACCGGCCTGGCGACCTCGCGCCGGGACTTGTCCGTGTGGGTGGTCACCGGCGACGGCGACGCGCTGTCCATCGGCGGCAACCACCTCATCCACGCCCTGCGCCGCAACGTCAACCTCAAGATCCTGCTGTTCAACAACCGCATCTACGGGCTGACCAAAGGCCAGTACTCCCCCACCTCCGAGGTCGGCAAGATCACCAAGTCGACGCCGATGGGCTCCCTCGACGCGCCCTTCAACCCGGTGTCGCTGGCGATCGGCGCGGAGGCCTCCTTCGTCGCCCGCACCGTCGACTCCGACCGCAAGCACCTCACCGAGGTCCTGCGCCAGGCCGCCGACCACCCCGGCACCGCGCTGGTGGAGATCTACCAGAACTGCAACATCTTCAACGACGGCGCCTTCGAGGTCCTCAAGGACCGGCAGCAGGCCGAGGAAGCGGTGATCCGTCTGGAGCACGGACAGCCGATCCGCTTCGGCACCGACCGTTCCAAGGGCGTCGTCCGCGACCCCGCCACCGGAGACCTCAGGGTCGTCACGGTGACACCGGAGAACGAGGCGCGGGTGCTCGTCCACGACGCGCACTCCGCGTCCCCGACGAACGCGTTCGCGCTGTCCCGGCTCGCCGACCCCGACACCCTGCACCACACCCCCATCGGGGTGTTCCGCTCGGTGGACCGGCCGGTCTACGACACCCTCATGGCCGACCAGCTCGATACCGCCGTCGACCAGCACGGCAAGGGCGACCTCGCCGCACTCCTGGCCGGCGGCGACACCTGGACGGTTGTGGGCTGAGCACGCACGCACGCCCGCAGGCACGGGAAGGGCCCCGGCATCCATGGATGCCGGGGCCCTTCCTCATCGGGTGGAGTGTCCTCAGCAGAAGTCGCCGAGGCCCCACCACTCGCCGTGGGTCCGCTGGGCTCCGTACACGGTTCCGCCCGCCCGTCCGCGGTAGGTGATCAGCCAGCCCGGGTTGCCCGAGTAGCCGTCGATCACGTACCGCTCGTTGCTGACGGCGGCCAGGTCGGGACGCCCGTCGCCGGAGAAGTCACCGACCGCGATCAGGTGCTCCATGGCGCTCCAGCCGCCGCCGACGAGCGTGCGCGAGCCGAGCCGCGCGGTGGAGGTCCCCGGGTAGAGCCACAGCTTGCCCGTGGCCTTCTCGCGGGCGTACAGGTCGGGGCGTCCGTCACCCGTCACGTCACCCATGCCGGCCAGCGCGTTCATGCCGTTCCAGCCGCCGGAGCCGATGAGCTTGCGCCCGCCCAGCTTGCCGCCGGAGGCGCCCGGGTAGAGCCACAGCGCACCGGTGGACTTCTGCACGGCGATCAGGTCGGAGCGCCCGTCGCCGGTCTGGTCGCCGTAGGCGGTGATGTGGTTCATCGAGTTCCACCCGCTCGCGCCCAGCAGCTTGCGCGTGCCGAGGGAGCCGGTGCCGGTGCCGGGGTAGAGCCACAGCTTGCCGGTGGCCTTCTCCCGGGCGACGACGTCCTCGCGGCGGTCGCCGGTGAAGTCGCCGTGGCGGGTCAGGGTGTTCATGGCGTTCCAGCCGCCGGAGCCGATGAGCCGGCCGGTGTCGTTCCCCGGGGTGAACCAGAGCCGTCCGGCCAGGTCACGGGTGATGACGTCGGCCTTGCGGTCGCCGTTCATGTCGCCGAAGCCCTGGGCCGTGGGGGAGGTCTCGGAGACCCAGCTCGGGTAGGCGGTCTGGCTGCACTCGCGTTCGGTGCGGACGAACTTGACCGAGCTGGTGGTCGCCTCCGAGGAGCTGCTGAGTTCGCCGGGTGAGTTCGGGTCCTGGGCCCAGTAGCCTCCCCACGGAACGTAGTCCTTGTCCTCGTACAGGCAGGCGATCGACTGCGTACGGTTGACGTACGAGCGGATCCTGTTGTCCCAGCTGCCCAGGTCCGCGACGTTGTTCTTCGTCTTCCACATCGAGCCCTTGGCGTCCTCGCCCGACCACCCGCAGAAGTAGCCGGACGGGCAGTCGTAGGAGCTCGCCGCCGCCGGGGCGGCGGTCGCGACGGTCAGGCCGGTGCCGGCCAGGGTGAGTCCGACGAGCGCCGCCACGCCCCGGTTGAATCGTTTCCGCATGGATGAGTTCCCCTCCCATTGAGGCGCGTCGCGTCCGCTCCTCGCACCCCCCGATGCGACGGCCCCCGGCGGACTGCCTGGGCCGTGCGGCGGCTGCACGCGCGAGCGTGATCGTAGAGCAACGCCGGGCCCCTTCGCGCCCCCGGGCCGCAGGCGCGAAGGGCTTACGCTTTCTAAAAGTTAGCGCCTGCCGTACAGTTAGTGCCAAGCCACCCCCTGAGGAGTTGTCGCATCATGAGCATCGTCGTCACCGGAGCCAGCGGGAAGCTCGGCCGTCACGTCGTGGAGCAGTTGCTGGAGAAGGTCCCCGCGGAGCAGGTCACCGCCGTCGTCCGCGACCCGGAGAAGGTGGCGGACCTCGCGGAGCGCGGGGTGCGGATCGCGATCGCCGACTACAACGCCCCGGAGACCTTCGACGGCCTCTTCGCGGCCGGCGACAAGGTCCTGCTGATCTCCGGCAACGAGTTCGACAAGGGCAGGGTGCGGCAGCACACGGGGGTCATCGACGCCGCCAAGGCGGCCGGTGTCGCGCTGCTCGCCTACACCAGCGCCCCCGGCACCCTGAAGGCCGCGCTCGCCGACGACCACCGCGGCACCGAGCGGGCACTGCTCGACTCGGGCGTGCCCTACGTGCTGCTGCGCAACGGCTGGTACCACGAGAACTACACCGAGAACCTGGCCCCGGTGCTGGAGCACGACACGGTGCTCGCGGCGGCCGGCGAGGGCCGGGTCTCGTCCGCCTCCCGGGCCGACTACGCGGCCGCCGCGGTCGCCGTGCTGACCGGCGAGGGCCACGAGAACACCACGTACGAACTGGGCGGCGACGAGGCGTGGAGCTTCGCCGAGTACGCGGCCGAGCTGAGCCGGCAGACCGGCCGGGAGATCGCCTACAACCCGGTCACCACCGAGGCGCTCACCGGCATCCTGGCCGGTGCGGGGATCCCCGAGCCGGTGGCGGCCGTCCTGGCGGGCGTCGACGCCTCGATCGCCGAGGGTGAGCTGGTGGTCGACAGCGGCGACCTGTCCCGGCTGACCGGCCGCCCGACCACGCCGATCGGCGAGGCGATCGCCGTCGCGCTGAAGGGCTGACCTCCGGGCCGCGAGGGTTCGGGTCTCCGCGAGACGCCGGACACCCCCACCGGTCATGACCGTATGCCGGTACGGACATGACATGTGGGGGTGTCCGGCGTTACCGTCGTCCGGTGGGTCCGCGCGCGCGTCTGCGGGCCCCCGTCGACTTGGGGACGCGTCGGACACGAAGGAGGGGCCCGTGACCGGGAAGCCGGCCGCAGAGCGGCGCATAGGACTGCTGAACGGCTTCGCGGCGTACGGGATGTGGGGGCTCGTCCCCCTGTTCTGGCCCCTGCTGAAGCCCGCGGGAGCGGTGGAGATCCTGGCCCACCGGATGGTGTGGTCCCTGGTCTTCGTCGCCGCCGCCCTGCTGGCCGTCCGCCGCTGGGCGTGGATCGGCGAGCTGCTGCGGCAGCCGCGCAAGCTGGCCCTCGTCACCGTGGCCGCCGCGGTCATCACCGTGAACTGGGGCGTGTACATCTGGTCCGTGAACTCCGGGCACGTCGTCGAGGCGTCCCTCGGCTACTTCATCAACCCGCTGGTCACCATCGCGATGGGCGTCGTGCTGCTGAAGGAACGCCTGCGGCCCGCCCAGTGGGCCGCGGTCGGCGTCGGCGCCCTGGCGGTCGTCGTCCTCACCGTCGGCTACGGCCGGCCGCCGTGGATCTCGCTGTGCCTCGCCTTCTCCTTCGCCGTCTACGGGCTGGTGAAGAAGAAGGTCAACCTGGGCGGCGTCGAGTCGCTGGCCGCCGAGACCGCGATCCAGTTCCTGCCCGCGCTGGGCTACCTGGTGTGGCTGAGCACCCAGGGCGACTCGACCTTCGCCGCCGAGGGCGCGGGACACGCGCTGCTGCTCGCCGCGACCGGCATCGTCACCGCCATCCCCCTGGTCTGCTTCGGCGCCGCGGCGATCCGCGTCCCCCTGTCGACACTGGGTCTGCTGCAGTACCTGGCCCCCGTCTTCCAGTTCGTGCTCGGCATCCTCTACTTCAAGGAGGCCATGCCGCCGGAGCGCTGGGCCGGGTTCGCCCTGGTGTGGCTGGCGCTCACCCTGCTCACCTGGGACGCGCTGCGCACCGCCCGCCGCACCGCCCGGGCCCTCGCCGGACGGACGGCCGCCGCGCGCGGGACGGCCGCACGCGAGACCGCCGCCGATCCGGGCGCCGGCGGGTCCGTGCCCGTCGCCGCGCCACTGTCCGAGGCGGAGGCCAAGGCGCTGGAGACCAAGCCGTAGGCGCGTGGCGGACCGGCGTTGTCGGTGCCGCGCCCTATAACGGGCGCATGACGCAGACACCCACTCCGGCCACGCCGGTGCACTGGAAGCTCGTTGTGGACGCGGCCGACCCGCACGCCCAGGCCGGCTTCTGGGCCGCCGCCCTGCACTACGTGGTCGAGGACAACAGCGCGCTCATCGAGAAGCTGCTCGCGGCGGGGGCCGTGCCCGAGGCGCTCACCGTCGAGTCGCACGGCCGCCGCGCCTGGCGTGACCTGACCGCCGTACGGCACCCCGACGACCCCTTCGAGGAGGAGAGCGGCACCGGGCGCGGACGGCGGCTGCTGTTCCAGCGGGTGCCCGAGGAGAAGACGGTCAAGAACCGCCTCCACATCGACCTGCACCCCGGTGCGGACCGCCGCGACGAGGAGCAGGCCCGGCTCGAAGGGCTCGGCGCCCACGTGCTGCGGCGGGTGGACGAGCCCGGCGGGAGCTGGGTCGTGATGGCGGACCCGGAGGGCAACGAGTTCTGCCTGCACTAGCCGGCTCCCCGGGGCGCGCCGCTCAGGTCTGACGGTCGCGGGCGCGGGCGGTCAGGCGGTCCATGCGGGCGTGGGCGGACTCCAGCTCGTCCGCCTCGTCGGCGGCGGGTCCGCCCTCGGCGGCGAGCTCGGTCCACAGCGCCGTCAGCTCGTGGCCCAGCTCCAGCCCGAGCAGCGGGTCGCGCACCCCGCGCCACGCGGTGGCCGCGCTGCGGACGTTGCCGTACGCGGCCTCCGCGTCGCCCACGCGGCGGCAGACGGCGGCGAGGTCCATGGAGAGCCGGAAGGCGCGCAGGGGCTCACCGCCGAGGTAGGCGATGTAGGCGGTCAGCTCCCGCAGGCGCAGCACCTCCGGGTGCTCCGCACCGAGGGTCTGCGAGGCGTGCGCCACGGTCTCGTCGGCCAGGCCGGCCGCCGTGTCGATCCTGCCCGCCCGGACGGCGTCGTTGATCCGCTCCAGGGGTGCGGCGAGGGGGCTGCCGGCGGGGGCGGCGGGCTCGTCTCCGAGCACGGCCTCGGCGACGGCGTCGAAGCCGCGGGGCGGGGTGGGCCGGGCGTCCGGGTCGGCGTCGAGCACGAGGTCGGTGGGCGCGCCGCGGCCGCGGACGGGCGCCGGGGCCGCCGCGTCCTGGTGGGGCCGCGGCCCCATGGACGGCGGCGGTCCGAACGCGCCCGTCGGAGGTGCGACCGTGCCGGGCGGGGTGCCCGGGGGCACGGGGCCGGTCACCGTCCGCAGCCGGAACGTGGGCGGGGAGTCGAGGGGTTCCTGGGTCCCAGGGACCGGGTGCAGCGGGAAGGTGGGGGTGACGTCCCGTACGGGACGGGGGGCGGCCTGGGCGTCGTCCTCCGCGGACGGGCGCAGAAGACGCGTCGGCAGGTCGCCGGCCTGGGGCTGCGGCGCAGGCGAGGGGGAGGCCGGGGCCGGACTGTCCGAGAGGCCGGCCGGCAGCGCGGGCAGCGGTGCGAGCAGGGTCCGAGGCAGCGGTGCGAGCAGGGTCCGAGGCCTCGGTGCGAGCAGGGTCCGAGGCCTCGGTGCGAGCAGGGTCCGAGGCCTCGGTGCGGGCCGGGTCCCAGGCAGCTGTGCGGGCCGGGTCCCAGGCAGCTGTGCGGGCCGGGTCCGAGGCGAAGGAACCGGCCGGGTCGGAGGCAGTGCCCCGCGTCGGGTCCGGGGCGGCGGACCCGGAGGTAGCCGGGGCGGAGGTCCCGGTCAGGTCAGTGGCGGAACTCCGCGTCGGGTCGGAGACATCGGACCTGGAGGGATCCCGCGCGGCGGACCTGGCCGGGTCCGAGGCCGGTGTCCGGGCCGGGTCCGGGGCCTCGGTGCGGGCCGGGCCCCAGGCAGCGGTGCGGGCCGGGTCCGAGGCGAAGGAACCGGCCGGGTCAGGGACAGTGCCCCGCGTCGGGTCCGGGGCGGCGGGCCCGGAGGGAGCTGGGGCGGCGGGCATGGAGGGGGCCGGGGCGGGGGGCCGGGCTGTGGTTATGTCGGGGTCGAGGTCTCCCGGCGCCGGCGGAGCCGCACCGGCGGCCCGGTGGCTCTCCTGGACGGCGCGCAGCAGCGTCGGCCGGTCCGTGAAGCGGCTGGAGCCGTCCGGGGCGACCAGGAGCGGGACGACGTACCCGATGCGCTCGTCGCGCACGGTGGCGATCACGGCGTGCCCCGAGGCGACGGCGATGCCGTGCAGACGGTCGAGCACCGCCTGCTGGATCTCCTCGCCGGGACCCGCGATCACCCGCACCCCGTCGACCGAGGCTCCCGGCTCGCCCGACCCGTCGGCCGGGACACGGACGTCGACCGGCACCGCGGCCTGCTGCTGTTCTCGCTTCTTCTCGCGGCTGAGTCGAGTCATCGTTCCCTCATTCGGGTCGTACACCTACCGTCGAGTCTGTCCGCTCGCCCGCGCTCTGCACGTCACCGCGTTGTCACAGGCTCGTCCCAACGGTCGAGGGCCCCGCTTCCGTGCGGGCGGAAGGGCATGGACGATCGGGCCGGCGAGCAGGAGAGGGACATGCGGGATGCCACGGAACGGGGACCGGAGATCTGGCTGCGGGGGCCGGTGGCGGCACCGGAGGCGGAGGGCCCGCCGGGGCCCGCGCACGCCCGGGCGACCGCCCGGAGCTTCTCCTGGATCGGTCTGCACGGCGGCGCGGGCGTCTCCACGCTCGCCGCGGTCTACGGCGGTCACGACGGCGGACGTGCCTGGCCCGCGCCCACCGCCCCGCGGTCGGTGCTGCTCGTCGCCCGGACCCACGCGGCCGGGCTGGACGCGGTGCTGCCGGCCGTCGACCTGTTCCGGCGCGGCGAGGCGCCGCACGGGCTCGACCTGGACGCCGTGGTCCTCGTGGCGGACGCGCCGGGACGGCTCCCGCGCCCCCTCGCGCAGCGGGTGCGGCGGATCGAGTCGGTGATCGACGTGTACCGGGTGCCGTGGGTGCCGGACTGGCGCCTCGGCGACCTGGGCGGCCGGCTGCCGCGCGAGACGGAGCCGCTGGCCCGCCTCACGGGCGCCGTGCGGTGAGCGGGGACGGCGCCCGTGAGATCGCGGCCGCCGTACGGGACGGCTCGCGCAAGGCCGTGGACGTGGTCGCGGAGGCGCTCGCGCGGATCCGGCGGGCCGACCCGGTGCTGTGCGCGTTCGCCGAAGTGTGGGACGAGGAGGCGCCGCGGCGGGCGGCGGAGGTGGACGCGCGGGTCGCCGCCGGTGAGGACCTCCCGCTGGCCGGGGTGCCGGTCGCGGTCAAGGGGCGGCGGGGACTGCGGGCGGCGGGGCCGCTGCTCGCGGCCGGCGCGGTCGCCGTGGGCGCCACCGCGGTGCCGGGTCCGGGAACGTCCTGGCAGACCTGGGGGCTCGGGGCGGGCGGCCGTACCGTCAATCCGTGGCGGGCGGACCGTACGCCCGGCGGGTCCTCGGCGGGGGCGGCGGTGGCGGTGGCGGCCGGGCTGGTGCCACTGGCGACGGGCTCGGACGGGGCGGGGTCGGTGCGCATCCCGGCGGCGTGGTGCGGGGTGCTGGGCCTGAAGGTCACGGGCGGCCGGTTCCCCTCGCCCGACCGTACGGGCCTGACCGCTCCCGGAGTCCTCACCCGCACGGCGGGGGACGCGGTGGTGTGGTGGCGGCTGGTGTCGGGGCGGGCCGCACCGTCCGCCCCGCCGTTCCCCGTCGCGGCGGTCTGGTCCCCCGACCTCGGCTTCGCGTCGCCCGACGCGGAGCCCGTCGCGCTGGCCCGGCAGGCGGTCGGCCGGCTCGTCGACGCCGGGGTGGTGCGCCTCGTACGGCCGCCGGCGGCCCCGTTGCTCCTCGACCCCGGACCGGCCTGGCTCGCGCTGCGCACCCCGGGCGCCGACCTCACCGACGCCCACCAGGTCCGGGCGGCCGACGACGAGCGTCTGCGCGCCCTCTTCACCCGCACCGACCTGCTGCTCACCCCCACGACACCCACCGCGCCGCACGGCCACGACGGCCCCGGTGACGTCTACTCGACCGCCCTCACCTGGGCGTTCAACCTCAGCGGTCACCCCGCGCTGAGCCTCCCGGCCGGCTTCGGCGCCGACGGCTGCCCGGCGGGACTCCAGCTCGTGGCACGCCACGACCGGGAGGACCTGCTGCTCTCCGTGGCGGCGGAGGCGGAGAGACGGGGGGCGGTCGAACCGCTGAGGACGCCGTAGCGGAGGCGGGGACTCCGCGCCACGAGGCGCGTCGGGGAAGAGCCGCCCGGTCCCCTCCCCTTGGACATTTACTTGCATACGCATAAGATGCAGAAGCTTGTTACTGGCGAACGCCGAGTATGTGGGGGATGACCATGACCCGCCGTTTCCTGTTCGTCCTGGGCAGCGCCCGCCCGGACGGCAACTCCGCACTGCTCGCCCGCCGGGCCGCCGAACAGCTGCCCCCGGACGTGGAACAGCAGTGGATCGACCTCACCGCCCACCCACTGCCCGAGTTCGAGGACCTGCGTCACGACAGCGACCACGTCCGTCCGACCGAGGGCACCACCGCCCTCCTGCTGGACGCCACGCTCGCGGCGACGGACCTGGTGATCGTCTCGCCGCTGTACTGGTACGCGGTGTCGGCGCAGACCAAGCGCTACCTGGACCACTGGTCGGGCTGGCTGCGCACCCCCGGCCTGGACTTCAAGGACACGATGGCGGGCCGCACGCTCTGGGGCGTCACCGCGCTCGCGCACGAGGAGCCCGAGGTCGCCGACCCGCTGGTCGGCACGCTGAACAACTCGGCCGCGTACATGGGGATGCGGTTCGGCGGGGTGCTGCTCGGCAACGGCAGCAAGCCGGGGGACGTGCTCAGCGACACGCAGGCGCTGGCGCGGGCCAAGACGTTCTTCGCGCAGGACGCCCCGCTCGCCCGCTTCCCGTACGAGGCCGGCTGACTCCGGCGCCGTCTCACCAGCCGAGCTGTGCCTCACCCAGGACCTCGCTGCCGATGTGGGCGGCGCGTTCCTGGGCGAGGGGCAGGTCTCCCCACTTGGTCACATGGACGAAGACGGTGTGCTCCTCCGTCCAGTTGCCCCGCTGGGCTTCGTCACCGTGGAACACGACCTGGATCCCGTCGTACTTCGAGGGCCAGTCCACATCCGCGTCCGAGTCGTCCGGCCAGCGGCCGTGCCACTCGATGGAGGCCATGCCCTCGCCCAGCGCGGCCAGGATCCCGGCCTCGACGCGCTCCCGCTCGACGTGCTCCGAGAAGGTCAGCGGCAGGTGTTCCGTCAGTGCCGCGTCCTCCAGTGCCGTCACGTCGAGGTCGAACCGGAGGTAGTCACCCGTCGCCGGATCGGTCCGGTTCTCCGAGTAGTCGAAGGGCAGTCCGGGAGCGAGCGCGGCGATTTCCCGAACCTCGGAGACCGTGGCCAGTTCGGCGAACAGCCACACCTTGTCCTCAACATTTCTCAGCAGCGCGCACAGCCGCCTGGCCTGCCGAAACGCCTCGGCCGCGTCGGTGGTCCGCAGGACGGGGTACGCCCGTGAATTGCCCATGGGCCGAACCGTCACACGTCCCGGCCCGCCCGTGCGAGCGCATTTCCCTACGCGGTGATGTCCTTGCCCGTGAATCGTGCCCAGGCCGCCGAGCCGAACACGAGCGCGTAGAGGGCCTGGAGGCCGAGGTTCTTGGTCAGGTCGTCCCAGTAGACCGGTTCGCGCATCAGGTCGGCGAAGGACAGCCAGTGGTGGGAGAAGAGGTAGGGGTGGAGGGCGTGCAGCTGTGGGATCTGGTCGAGGATCTGCACGGTGATCAGCAGCCCGACGGTGGTCGCCATCGCCGCGATGCCGCTGTTGGTCAGCGTGGAGACGAACAGGCCGAGTGCCGCCACCCCGGTCAGTGAGACGGCGACGACCAGGGCGATCAGCAGGGCGCGGAGCAACCCCTCGGAGAAGCTGATCCGGGTGCCCGAGATGGTCGTGAGGTCACCCAGCGGGAACAGCAGCGCGCCGGTGATCAGCGCCGAGACGGCGACCACGAGGGTGGCGACCAGACAGAAGGCCATGACCGTCGCGTACTTGGTGAGCAGCAGACGGGTGCGGCCGGCCGGAGCGACCAGCAGGTAGCGCAGGGTGCCGGCGCCGGCCTCCCCGGCGACGGCGTCGCCCGCGATCACGCCGACGGCCATGGGCAGGAAGAACGGCAGGGTGGCGGCGAGCGCCGTGAAGACCAGGAACAGTCCGTTGTTGGTGATCTGCGCGATGAACGCCGGTCCTCCGCCGCCACCGCCGCCTGCCGACGAGCCGTCCCCGGTCTCGATCCGCACGGCGATGCCGACCAGTACGGGCACGGCCGCCAGCACCCCGAGCAGGGCGAGGGTCCGCCAGCGCCGGAAGGTGGTGAGCACCTCGCTGCGGAACAGCCCGAGGGTCCACAGCGGGTTCACCCTCCGTACCGCTTCACCCCGCGACATCGAAGCCCTCCCCGGTCAGCGCCACGAACGCGTCCTCCAGCGAGGCCCGCTCGACGCCGAAGCCGCGTACCCGCACGCCTGCCGTCACCAGTGCCGCGTTCACCTCGGCGAGGTCACGCCCGGGCGCCTCGCCGGTCACCCGCTCCCCGTCCACGACGACGTCGGCGACCCCCTGCTCCTTCAGCACCCGGGTGGCGTCCGCCGAATCCGGTGTGGTCACGACCAGCCGGCCCCGGGCGCCCGCGGCCAGGTCGGCGACCGGCCCCTGGGTGATCAGCCGGCCCCGGGCCATCACCGCGACGTGTGTGCACACCTGCTCGATCTCGTCGAGGAGGTGGGAGGAGAGGAAGACGGTCGTGCCGTCGGTGGCCAGCTCGCGGACGAGCGCGCGGATCTCCCGCATGCCCTGCGGGTCGAGGCCGTTGGTCGGTTCGTCCAGGACCAGCAGCCGGCGCGGGCGCAGCAGGGCGGCCGCGAGACCGAGGCGCTGCTTCATGCCGAGCGAGTACGCCCGCGCCTTCTTGCCGGCCGCGGCCGTGAGCCCCACCCGGTCCAGGGCGGCGGCCACCCGTGCCTTCCGGGTGCGCGGGTCGGCGGTGGGGTCGGCGGCGTCGAGGCGCAGGAGGTTGTCCCGGCCGGAGAGGAAGCCGTAGAGGGCGGGGCCCTCGATGAGGGCGCCGACGTGGGGCAGGACGGCGCGCGCGGAACGCGGCATGGGCCGCCCCAGCACGTGCGCCGTCCCGTAGGTCGGTTCGATCAGGCCCATCAGCATGCGGATGGTGGTGGTCTTGCCGGAGCCGTTGGGGCCGAGGAAGCCGAAGACACTGCCCGCCGGGACGGTCAGGCGCAGGTCGTCGACGGCGAGCTGTCCGCCGCGGTAGCGCTTGGTCAGTCCGCGGGTGACGACGATCCCGTCGCCCGCGGACGTCCCGTCGCGCGTCTGCTCCGTGGCGGACGTCCCGTCGCGCGTCTGCTCGGTGGCGGACGCCTCGTCCATCCGGGTTCCCCGTTCCCCTCGCCGCGCCGCTGGGTGCGGGTACCTACTTCCCCGCGTCGGCCGCCTTCACCAGCGCGTCCTTGGTGACGGTACCCACGTAGACCTTGCCGTCCTCGGTGATCAGGGCGTTGACCAGGCGGGTGCCGAACACCGTGCCGGTGCCGAAGTCACCCTTGACCTCCTCGCCGAGCGAGCCGAGGAAACCGCCGAGGTCACCGCCCGCCTCCGCGGTGGGCAGGCCGGCCCCGCTGCCGGTGTCGAAGGTGGCGACGGTGTTCCAGCCCTCGCCGAGCATCGTCAGTCCGTCGAAGCCCTTGGCCAGGTCCTCCTCGGACTTCGCACCCCGCTCCGGCTTCCCGAAGTGGCCGCGGTCGCGTCCCTGTTCGTCGCCCTCGGTCACCTTGGCGCCCTTCGGCGGGGTGAAGTCGAAGGTGGAGGCGTCCGGGCGGTCGAAGCTCACCTTGGTGAAGCCGACGTCCACGACGGCCGCGCCGCCGCTCGACGGGGTGAGCGTGAACTTCAGCGGCAGGCCCGTCTCGTGGTCGACCGCGATGCTGATGGCGCCGACGGTGGAACCGGACCCCTTGGGTTCGACGACCAGCTTGTACGCGTCCCGGCCGGCCACCTGGGCGGTGCCGTCGACCTTCACGGACGTGGTGTCGTCGACCGCCTTCAGCGCCTCCTCGGCGAAGTCCTGCGGGGTGGCCGGGGGCCGCTCCTCGCCGCGCCCGCCGGGAGCGTCCGCGTCGTCCACCGTGGCGTGGTAGACCTCGTTGGAGCCGCTGTCGTAGCCCCAGACGTCCTTGCCGTCGTGGATGAGGCTGTACTCCGCCGCGTTCTCCAGCAGGGAGAGCTTCTGGCGGTCCGGGCCGTCGGCCGCGACCCGCAGGGTGTGCGTGCCGGACGCCAGCTCGGTGAGCCGGCCGGACGGGTCGGCGGAGGAGCCTCCCTCCTCGTCGGAGCCGGCCGCGCCGGACAGCAGGCCGCTCTCCAGGCCGCCGAGGTCCGGCAGTCCGAGGTCGGTGGTGATCTTCACGGTGCCGGACAGGTGCTCCACGTCCGACTGCGCGATCTTCTCGATGAGCTGGGCGGCGGTGATCTCCGGCAGATCCGGGTCACCGGAGTCGGCGAGCGCCGGGACGAGTCCGATCGTCGCGGCCGCCACGCCCATCACCGTGACAGGGACGACGTAGCGGGCGGCCCTGCGCCGCGCCGTGCGCGGCTCCTCGGCCTCTCCCGCGGTCGTCGTGTCGTCGGATGCGTACGGTGCCATGTGTGCCCTCCGTCGTCGGCGGCGGCTTCCGTCTCGTGTCCTCACACCAGTCTCGGCCCGAGCCGCCATTCTCACCCGAACCGGTGAGAAGTGGTGTTGTCCGTCGTGTTCCATCTGACCAAACCCGCGCGGCGGATTCGTCAGACCGCGGGCTCAACTGCGCGTACTGCTGCGGTATGACACGGGACGACGCCGCCTCACCCGCCCCGTAGGGGTCACCCGGGTGCGGGAGGCGTACGGGACCGTACGGGCGCCGGTCAGCCGGCCCGGTGCACGACCGCGTCGCACAGCTCGACCAGCGCCGACTTGGCGGGACCGTCGGGCAGCGGGGCGAGCGCGGCGCGCGCCTCCTCGGCGTAGCGCACGGTGTCCCGGCGGGCCTGCTCCAGGGCGGGGTGGGCGCGCAGCAGCCGCAGCGCCTCGGCGTGCCGGGCGTCGTCGGTGAGGTCGGAGTCGAGCAGCTCGCACAGGGCGATGTCCTCGGCCAGCCCCAGCCGGGCCGTCCGCTCGCGCAGCCGCAGCACGGGCAGGGTGGCGATGCCCTCGCGCAGGTCCGTGCCGGGGGTCTTGCCCGACTCGTGGGAGTCCGAGGCGATGTCCAGGACGTCGTCGGCGAGCTGGAAGGCGACGCCGAGCCGCTCGCCGTACTGGGTGAGGACGTCCACCACCGTCTCGTCGGCGCCGGACATCATGGCGCCGAACCGGCAGGAGACGGCGACCAGGGAGCCGGTCTTGCCGCCGAGCACGTCCAGGTAGTGGTCGACCGGGTCGCGTCCGTCCTGGGGGCCCGCGGTCTCCAGGATCTGTCCGGTGACCAGCCGCTCGAACGCCTCGGCCTGCACCCGCACGGCCTCCGGGCCGAGGTCGGCCAGGATGTGCGAGGCGCGGGCGAAGAGGAAGTCGCCGGTGAGCACGGCGACCGAGTTGCCCCAGCGGGCGTTCGCGCTCGCGACCCCGCGCCGCACCTCGGCCTCGTCCATCACGTCGTCGTGGTACAGCGTGGCCAGGTGGGTCAGCTCCACCACCACGGCCGACGGCACCACACCGGGCGCGTAGGGGTCGCCGAAGCGGGCGGCGAGCATCACGAGCAGCGGACGGAACCGCTTGCCGCCGGCCCGCACCAGGTGCTGGGCGGCCTCCGTGATGAACGGCACCTCACTCTTGGTGGCCTCGAGCAGCCCTTCCTCGACAGCCGTCAATCCGGCCTGGACATCGGCTTCCAGAGCCTGGTCCCGCACGCTCAGCCCGAACGGCCCGACGACGGTCACGAGGGGTCTCCTGTCTGCTGGTGTCTGCTGGCGGTTACACGGTTTGTCGATAGGTCGCTGCCACCACTCGAGTCAGCGTATCCGGTCACCTTTCGATCACCGCCAGGCCCCGGGGTCACAAGCAGGGCGATAGGGGATCAGAAGCGGAGTGTTTTTGATCGGCTGACAGCAACGGACATTCCTCTGTTTCCCGGACACAGTGGCCGGTGAACCATCCTGCCCGCCCTGCCGTCCGATTTGCCGTCATTGCTGTGCGAATTCCTGTACGCCGCAAATGCGCTCGCATCCCGCGTCCCGTGAGGTGAGTCACGCGTCGACGCGCCGGCCGATCAGCCTCCCGCAACGCCGCGATCCCGCTCCACGCAACGGAGTTGACCCTTGGCGATCGCAAAGGATCAAGCGCCCAAAAGCACCCATCTCAAGATCAAACGGAGTCTTGCGTGATCGTCGCACTTGTTCCCGACATGTGCTCTCGCATACGTTCCGGGCCTGCCGGGTGGACGCCTAGTCCTGCCGCCACCCGCATCACACCCGACGACGAACTCACGCACGGCAGGAGCGGGGGACCCAGGTAAGCCGCCGTACCGGACATCACGCCCGGACGGCTCGGGGTGAAGCCATGCCCGCAGGGGCACGGCCGGGCACTCTCCTCGCCCGAACCCGACAGCTCACCTCGCAGGCGTAGGAGAGGAACCCAGACATGCCCGTCATCGCTTCGTCCCGCCGCCGCCTCGTCCGCTCCCTCGCCGTCGCCGGCACCGGCGTCGCCGTGGTCGCGCTGCCGCTGTTCGGTGCCACCGGCGCCTCCGCCGCGACCACGACCCAGGCCACGACCGCCGCCTCCACGACCGCGTACCCGGAGAACCTCGACGGCTGGATCCGCGAGGCCATGGACGTCATGGCGCAGAACGGCATCCCGGGCTCCTACGACTCCATCCACCGCAACATCATGCGGGAGTCGTCCGGCAACCCGGCCGCCATCAACCTGTGGGACTCCAACGCCGCCATGGGCACTCCGTCGAAGGGCCTGCTGCAGGTCATCGACCCGACCTTCCAGGCGTACCACGTGCCCGGCACGGCCTTCGACCCGTTCGACCCGGTCGCCAACATCGCCGCGGCCTGCAACTACGCCGCCGACCGCTACGGCTCGATCGACAACGTCTTCGGCGCGTACTGAGCCGACCGCTGACGGCCGACTCCGGCCGTCCGCCCGAACAGTCGCTCGAGGACGACGGCCACGCCGTCGTCCTCGTTCGACAGGGTGACCTCGTCGGCCACCGCCTTGAGCTCGGCGTGCGCGTCGGCCATGGCGACGCCGTGGCCCGCCCACCGGAACATGGGGACGTCGTTCGGCATGTCGCCGAAGGCGATCGTGTCCTCGGGACGCAGCCCCAGGTGCTCGGCGGCAAGCGCCAGACCGGTCGCCTTGGTGACCCCGCACGGCTGGAGCTCCACCGTCCCCGGCCCCGACATGGTCACCGTGGCCAGCGAGCCGACCACGGACCGGGCCGCCGCCGCCAACGCGTCGTCCGAGAGCCGCGGGTGGCGCAGCAGCACCTTGCTGATCGGCCGCGCCCACAGGTCGTCGCGCCGCTCCACCGGCACCGACGGAAGCGTCGGGTGCGGCATCCGGTAGCCCGGCTCGATCAGCGTCCGCCCGTCGACCCCGTCCTGGTCGACCGCCGCGTACACCTCACCCACCTCGGCCTCGATCTTGCCGAGCGCGGTCTCCGCCAGCTCCCGGTCCAGCCGGACCGACCACAGCATCCGGTCCGTCCCGGCGTCGTAGACCTGCGCCCCCTGTCCGCACACCGCGAGTCCCGTGCAGCCGAGGTCGCCGAGCAGCGACCGCACTCTGGGGGCCGGGCGGCCCGTCACCACGAGGTGCCGGGCACCGGCGCGCTCCGCCTGCGCGAGGGCGGCGAGGGAGCGGTCGGACAGGGTGTCGTCACCGCGCAGCAGCGTCCCGTCCAGGTCGGTGGCGATGAGAGAACAATCGGTGGGTGCGGCCATGATCAGAGAATACGGACAAGAGGACCGTCCGATTCACCGCGCCCGTATGCCCTCGCTTCGGGTGCCATTTCCCTTCTTTCGGCGCCCGATCAGGACCGGTTGAGGACCGTTTCCCCCATGGGTCGGAACACCGTGCGCCGCCTCCCGTTCCGGTGCCCCTCGCCCGGGTGCCTGCCGGACGGATCCGGGACGCCCGCCCGGCAGGCCCGGACGTCGCCGAATTAACAGGGGCTCACCCGGACGCGACCCCGTAACGTGTGGCACGGCCACGGACACGTGGCGCACCGGCGCACACGAAAGCGAGGCAGCACCCGATGCCCCCCTTCGATGTCCCCGAGGGCGATCCCTTCGGCCCGCACAACCTGCCGTACGGCGTGTTCTCGCCCCCCGGTTCGGCGGACCGCACCGTGGGCGTCCGGCTGGGCGACCACGTCCTCGACGCCGGCGCGGCGGCACACGCCCTGGGCTCCCCCTACGCCTCCCTGCTCGCCCGCCCCACCCTCAACCCGCTGCTGGCGGCGGGCCGTACGGCCTGGTCGGACGTGCGGCGCGCGCTCACCGCGTGGGTGACGGTCCCGGCGCACCGGGAGACCGTCGAGCGGTTCTTCCACCCGCTGTCCGAGGTCACCCTGCACTTGCCGTTCGAGGTCGCGGACTACGTCGACTTCTACGCCTCGGAGAACCACGCCCGCAACGTCGGACAGATCTTCCGCCCCGACGCCGCCGACTCCCTGACCCCCAACTGGAAGCACCTGCCGATCGGTTACCACGGGCGCTCCGGTACCGTCGTGGTGTCCGGCACCGACGTCGTACGCCCCTCGGGGCAGCGCAAGGCGCCCACCGACACCGCCCCGGTCTTCGGCCCGTCCGTCCGGCTGGACATCGAGGCCGAGGTCGGCTTCGTCGTCGGTGTGCCGTCCGAGCAGGGCAGCACCGTGCCGCTCGGCGCCTACCGCGACCACGTGTTCGGCCTCTGCCTGCTCAACGACTGGTCCGCCCGCGACATCCAGGCCTGGGAGTACGTGCCCCTCGGCCCCTTCCTCGGCAAGTCCTTCGCCACCTCGGTGTCGGCGTGGATCACGCCGCTGGACGCCCTGGAGGAGGCCCGCGTCGCCCCGCCCGCGCGCACCCACGAGCTGCTGCCCTACCTGGACGACGCCCGGGAGGAGCCCGGCGGCTACGACCTGCGCATCACCGTGGCGATCAACGGCCACGAGGTCTCCGAGTGCCCCTTCTCCACCATGTACTGGACGGCCGCCCAGCAGCTCGCCCACATGACGGTGAACGGCGCCTCCCTGCGCACCGGTGACCTCTACGGCTCCGGCACGGTCAGCGGCCCCACCGAGCGGGAGCGCGGTTCGCTGCTGGAGCTGACCTGGAACGGCCGTGACCCGCTCGAACTCCCCGACGGGAAGCGGACGTTCCTGGAGGACGGCGACGTGGTGACGCTGTCCGCCTGGGCACCCGGTCCCGACGGTGCGCGGGTGGGCCTCGGCGAGGTCACGGGACGGGTGGTCCCGGCCCCCTGACCCATGAGGCCCCCTGGCACGGCCCCTTGAGGCCCTGCCGATCCGGCCGCGCACGCTGACTCGCACCGCCCTTCGCCGTCATACTTGGCGTCGGGCGGTGCGTCGTCGCGCACACCGCGGTCGTCGTACGCCGCGTGCCCCGCACCACCCGCACGTCCCCGAGCCGCACCCTTCCGACAGGATCCGGAGCCCGTGGCATGACGTACTGCCTGCTCCTGCTGAGCGTGGTCGCCGTGACGGCCGCCGTGCCCGTCCCGCGCGTGCTGACCCGGGCGAAGTGGCCGGAACGCGAGCCGGTGGTCGCCCTGTGGGTGTGGCAGTGCCTGGTCGCCACCGTGCTGCTGTGCTGTCTGACCGCCCTGGCGCTGGGCGCCGCGGCCGTCTTCGGCACCGTCCGCGCCCAGCTCTTCGCACCCGCTCCGCCCGCCGTGACCGCCGCCTACGACCTGTCCGCAGCGTCGCCGTGGACGACCGTGCTCACCGTGCTGCTGGCGTCCGGCGCGGCGTGGACCACGGCCATGCTGGGGCGCGAGCTGGTCGAGGCCCGCCGCCGGCGGGCCCGCGCCCGGGAGCACCTGCGCGACCGCGCGCCCGACCTGCCCTCGGGACTCCCCGAGGGGCGGGGCCCCTTGCTGGTGCTGGAGGAGGAGTATCCCGACGCCTGGTGGATGCCGGGCAGCCCGCCCCAGCTGATCGTCACCACCGGCGCCCTGCAGCGCCTCACCGACCACCAGCTGGACGCGGTCCTCACCCATGAGCGCGGCCACGCCCGGGCCCGCCACGACTGGCTGCTGCACCTGTCGACGGCGCTGGCGACGGGTTTCCCGCGCGTCCCGCTGTTCGCCCACTTCTGCGAGCAGACCCATCGTCTGGTCGAGCTGTCCGCCGACGACACGGCCTCCCGCCGCTGCGGCCATCTCACCACCGCGCTCGCGCTGATCGAACTCAACCAGCACCGGGGCGTGCTGTCCTGCGCCTCCAGCCACCGCCTGCTCGGCGAGCGCGTCGACCGCCTCCTGGAGCCGCCGCCCCGCCTGGACCGCCGCCACCGCGCCCTGACGACGGCCGCGGCGGCCCTGGTCCCCTTCGTCCCCCTCCTGATCACCTTCGCCCCGGGCCTCACGGCGCTGCCGTAGCCGACACTCCGGCCTGTGCGGCTGACGCCCGCCGCAGTACCCGGCGTCCTTGCCAACGCCCTCTGCGGTGCGGTGGCCGGCGCTCCGGCCCGCCCAGCTGACACCCGCTGCGGTACCCGGCCGACGCGGCTGACGCACGCTGCGGTGGCGGCCGGGCCGGCCGGGCGGCCGGGCGCTCAGGACCAGTCGGGCTCGTCGTCGGGCCAGTCGTCCGGGGCCTCCTCGGGGGCGTCTGGCGCGGCGGCGGCATCCCGTGCGGGTGCCGGCGCCGGTCCTGGTGCCGACAGCCCTGCCAGCACGGCCACCACCCCTTCCCCGTACGTCGCCCGCTTCTTCTCGCCCACGCCGCTGATCCCGCCCAGCTCCGCCACCGAGGTGGGCCACGCCGTGACGATGTCCCGCAGCGTGGCGTCGTGGAAGATCACGTACGCCGGGACGCCCTGTTCCCTGGCCTGCTCGGCCCGCCAGGCGCGCAACGCCTCGAACGCGGGCTGAAGCTCCTCGGGCAGCTCGGCCGCGGCGGCCTTGGCCTTGCGATCGCCCCGGCTGCCCGCGCCCTTGGCGGACACCGGCTTCTCGGGCTCCTTGCGCAGCGGCACCTCCCGCTCCCGCCGCAGCACCGCCCCGCTGGCCTCGGTCAGCACCAGCGTGCCGTAGTCGCCCTCGACCGCGAGAAGTCCCTGGGCGAGCAACTGGCGGACCACACCACGCCATTGCGCCTCGCTCAGCTCGCCGCCGATCCCGAACACGGAGAGCTGGTCGTGGTCGAACTGGATGACCTTGGCGGAGCGCCGGCCCAGCAGGATGTCCACGATCTGCACGGCGCCGAACTTCTGCCCGCGCTCACGCTGCAGCCGTACGACCGTGGACAGCACCTTCTGCGCCGCCACCGTGCCGTCCCAGGTCTCCGGCGGGACCAGGCAGGTGTCGCAGTTGCCGCAGTGCTCGCCGTCCGGCTCCTGGCCGAAGTAGGCGAGGAGCTGGCCGCGCCGGCACCGCACGGTCTCGCACAGGGCGAGCATGGCGTCCAGATGCTGGTTGGCCCGCCGCCGGAACGCCTCGTCGCCCTCGCCCGACTGGATCAGCTTGCGCTGCTGGATGACGTCGTTGAGTCCGTAGGCCATCCACGCCGTCGACGGCAGTCCGTCGCGGCCCGCGCGGCCGGTCTCCTGGTAGTAGCCCTCCACCGACTTGGGCAGGTCGAGGTGGGCGACGAAGCGGACGTCCGGCTTATCGATGCCCATGCCGAAGGCGATGGTCGCCACCACGACCAGCCCTTCCTCGCGCAGGAACCGCGCCTGGTGCGCGGCGCGCGTCCCCGCGTCGAGACCCGCGTGGTACGGCACCGCCTCGATGCCGTTGCGCGACAGGAACTCGGCGGTCTTGTCCACCGAGTTGCGCGAGAGGCAGTACACGATGCCCGCGTCCCCCGCGTGCTCCTCGCGCAGGAAGGCCAGCAGCTGCTTGCGCGGGTCGGCCTTGGGCACGATGCGGTACTGGATGTTGGGCCGGTCGAAGCTGGCGACGAAGTGCCGGGCGTCGGGCATGCCCAGCCGCTCGGTGATCTCCCGGTGGGTGGCGTGCGTGGCGGTCGCCGTGAGGGCGATGCGGGGCACGTCCGGCCACCGCTCCCCCAGCACGGACAGGGTGAGGTAGTCCGGCCGGAAGTCATGGCCCCACTGGGAGACGCAGTGCGCCTCGTCGATGGCGAAGACGGAGATCTTGCCGCGGGAGAGGAGGTCGAGGCTGCTGTCCAGGCGCAGCCGCTCCGGCGCCAGGTACAGCAGGTCGAGCTCGCCGGCGAGGAACTCGGCCTCGACCGTCCGCCGCTCGTCGAAGTCCTGCGTGGAGTTCATGAAGCCGGCCCGCACGCCGAGCGCCCGCAGCGCGTCCACCTGGTCCTGCATCAGCGCGATCAGCGGGGAGACGACCACGCCCGTGCCGGGCCTGACCAGGGCCGGGATCTGGTAGCAGAGCGACTTGCCGCCGCCGGTCGGCATGAGCACGACCGCGTCGCCGCCCGCGATCACATGGTCGACGACCGCTTGCTGCTCACCGCGGAAGGCCTCGTAGCCGAAGACCCGGTGCAGCGCCGCCGACGCCCCACTGTCCGTCACTGTCATCCCGGCGACACCGCCCGTCCCGTACATCCCGTACCCCGCGGCCGTCCCTCGACCACTGCGTCCACCTTAGGCGCCCGCACCGACAGCCCCGGAGTTGTCCACAGGCCGCCCGGAACGCTCCGTCCCTCAGCGGAACGCGACCGGGAACGACCGCGGCCCGGCACCCCTTCCGAGGGGTACCGGGCCGCGCCTGCCGTCCGGCGGGCGTGCGCCTCAGCGCACGAACACCCCCGCGTCCCCGGCCAGCTCCAGGAAGTACTGCGGTGCCACACCGAGCACCACCGTGACCGCCACGCCGACCCCGATCGCCGTCATCGTCAGCGGCGACGGCACCGCGACGGTCGGGCCCTCGGGGCGCGGCTCGCTGAAGAACATCAGCACGATGACGCGGATGTAGAAGAACGCCGCGACCGCCGACGAGATCACGCCGATCACGACCAGTGGGGCCGCCCCGCCCTCCGCCGCCGCCTTGAACACGGCGAACTTCCCGGCGAAGCCCGAGGTCAGCGGGATGCCCGCGAAGGCCAGCAGGAACACCGCGAACACCGCCGCCACCAGCGGGGAGCGCCGGCCCAGGCCCGCCCACTTGGACAGGTGGGTCGCCTCGCCGCCGGCGTCCCGCACCAGCGTGACCACGGCGAAGGCGCCGATCGTCACGAAGGAGTAGGCCGCCAGGTAGAACAGGACCGACGAGATGCCCGACGGCGTGGCCGCGATGACACCCGCGAGGATGAAGCCCGCGTGCGCGATCGAGGAGTACGCCAGCAGCCGCTTGATGTCGGTCTGGGTGATCGCCACGATCGCGCCGGCCAGCATGGTGACAATGGCGACGCCCCACATGACCGGCCGCCAGTCCCAGCGCAGCCCCGGCAGCACCACGTACAGCAGGCGCAGCAGGGCGCCGAACGCCGCGACCTTGGTGGCCGCCGCCATGAAGCCGGTGACCGGCGTGGGGGCGCCCTGGTAGACGTCGGGCGTCCACATGTGGAAGGGCACCGCGCCGACCTTGAACAGCAGGCCCATGACCAGCAGCGCCGCGCCGATCAGCAGCAGCGCGTCGTTGCCCATGGTGTCGGCGAGCGCCGGGGTGATCTCCGGCACCGTGCCGTCGACGACCTGCGCGATCGTCGCGTACGACATGGAGCCCGCGTAGCCGTACAGCAGGGCGATGCCGAACAGGGTGAACGCGGAGGCGAACGCGCCGAGCAGGAAGTACTTGACCGCCGCCTCCTGCGACATCAGCCGCTTGCGGCGGGCCAGCGCGCACAGCAGGTACAGCGGGAGGGAGAGGACCTCCAGGGCCACGAACAGCGTCAGCAGGTCGTTGGCCGCCGGGAAGACCAGCATGCCCGCGACCGCGAAGAGCAGCAGCGGGAACACCTCGGTGGTGGTGAACCCCGCCTTGACGGCCCGCTTCTCGGCGTCGCTGCCGGGGACGGCCGCGGCCTGCGCGGCGAAGGAGTCGACGCGGTTGCCGTGCGCCTCCGGGTCGAGCCGGCGCTCGGCGAAGGTGAACAGACCCACCAGCGCCGTCAGCAGGATGGTGCCCTGCAGGAAGAGCGCCGGTCCGTCGACGGCGATGGCGCCCATCGCCGCGATGCCCGCCTTCGTGGTGGCGTACCCGTCCGCGGCGAGCGCCACCACCGCGGCGAACGCGGCGGCGAGCGCGACCACGGCGACGAACATCTGCGTGTAGTACCGGGACCTGCGCGGCACGAACGCCTCGACCAGCACCCCGACGAGCGCCGCGCCGACGACGATCAGGGTGGGCGCGAGCTGCCCGTACTCGATCTTGGGTGCGTCGATCTTGGCGATCGGATCGGCCGCGGTTGTCCACAGGCTGTGGACGGCTGCTGTTGCGCTCACTTGGCCGCCTCCACCTCGGGCTGGGGGTCCTTCTTCTGTACGTCGGACATGGTGTGCTCCACCGCCGGGTTCACGACGTCCGTGACGGGCTTCGGGTAGACGCCCAGGAACACCAGCAGCACGACCAGCGGCGCCACCACCGCGATCTCCCGGACCCGCAGGTCGGGCATCGCGGCGACCTCGGGCTTCACCGGGCCGGTCATCGTCCGCTGGTACAGGACGAGGGTGTAGAGCGCGGCGAGCACGATGCCGAAGGTGGCGATGATCCCGATCACCGGGTAGCGCGTGAACGTGCCGACCAGGACAAGGAACTCACTGACGAAGGGCGCGAGCCCCGGCAGCGAGAGGGTCGCCAGACCCCCGATCAGGAAGGTGCCGGCGAGTACCGGGGCCACCTTCTGCACACCGCCGAAGTCGGCGATGAGCCGGGAGCCGCGCCGGGAGATCAGGAACCCGGCGATCAGCATCAGCACGGCGGTCGAGATGCCGTGGTTGACCATGTAGAGCGTCGCCCCGGACTGGCCCTGGCTGGTCATCGCGAAGATGCCCATGACGATGAAGCCGAAGTGGGAGATCGAGGCGTAGGCGATCAGCCGCTTGATGTCGCGCTGGCCGACGGCGAGCAGCGCGCCGTAGATGATGCTGATCACTGCCAGCACCAGGATCACCGGGGTCGCCCACTTGCTGGCCTCCGGGAACAGCTGGAGGCAGAAGCGCAGCATCGCGAAGGTGCCCACCTTGTCGACGACCGCCGTGATCAGCACGGCCACCGGCGCGGTGGACTCCTGCATGGCGTTGGGCAGCCAGGTGTGCAGCGGCCACAGCGGCGCCTTCACCGCGAACGCGAAGAAGAAGCCGAGGAACAGCCAGCGCTCGGTGCTGGTCGCCATCTCCAGCTCGCCGTTCGCGCGGGCCTGCGCGATCTCGGTGAGGGAGAAGTTCCCGGCGACCACGTACAGCCCGATCACCGCGGCCAGCATGATCAGACCGCCGGCCAGGTTGTACAGCAGGAACTTCACCGCCGCGTACGACCGCTGGGTCGCCGCCTTCTCCTCGCCGTCCTTGTGCGCACGGTCCCCGAAGCCGCCGATGAGGAAGTACATCGGGATGAGCATGGCTTCGAAGAAGATGTAGAAGAGGAAGACGTCGGTGGCCTCGAAGGAGATGATCACCATCGCCTCGACGGCCAGGATCAGGGCGAAGAAGCCCTGAGTCGGCCGCCACCGCCTGCTGCCGGTCTCCAGCGGGTCGGCGTCGTGCCAGCCCGCCAGCACGATGAACGGGATCAGCAGGGCGGTCAGCGCGATCAGCGCCACCGCGATGCCGTCCACGCCCAGTTCGTAGCGGACGCCGAAGTCGGCGATCCACGAGTGGGACTCGGTGAGCTGGTAGCGGTCGCCGCCCGGGTCGAAGCGGACCAGGACGGTGATCGCGAGGGCGAGGGTGGCCAGCGAGAACAGCAGGGCCAGCCATTTGGCCGCCGTGCGCTTCGCGGCCGGTACGGCGGCCGTGGCGATCGCCCCGATGGCCGGGAGCGCCGCCGTCGCTGTCAGGAGAGGAAAGGACATCGGTATCAGACCGCCCTCATCAGCAGGGTCGCGGCGACGAGGACCGCCGCGCCGCCGAACATCGAGACCGCGTAGGACCGCGCGAAGCCGTTCTGCAGCCTGCGCATCCGCCCGGACAGGCCGCCCACGGAGGCCGCCGTGCCGTTGACGACGCCGTCGACCAGGGTGTGGTCGACGTAGACCAGCGAGCGGGTGAGGTGCTCGCCGCCGCGGACCAGGACCACGTGGTTGAAGTCGTCCTGGAGCAGGTCGCGGCGGGCGGCCCGGGTGAGCAGCGAACCGCGCGGGGCGACGGCCGGCACCGGGTGCCGTCCGTACTGCGCCCAGGCGATCGCCACGCCGACGACCATGACCGCGACCGTGGACAGCGTCACCGTCAGCGCGCTGACCGGCGGGTGCCCGTGGGCGTGCCCGGTGACCGGCTCCAGCCAGTGCACGAAGCGGTCGCCGATGCTGAAGAACGCGCCGCCCGCGACCGATCCGACGGCCAGCACGATCATCGGGACGGTCATCGACTTCGGCGACTCGTGCGGGTGCGGCGGCTCGTACTCCCCGCGCGTCTCGGCGGCCGGCTCGACGTCCGGGGCGGCCGGGGACGGCGTGGGCGCGTTGCGCCAGCGCTCCTCGCCGAAGAACGTCATCAGCATCACGCGCGTCATGTAGTACGCGGTGATGGCCGCGCCCAGCAGGGCGCAGGCGCCGAGGATCCAGCCCTCGGTGCCGCCCTTGGCGAACGCCGCCTCGATGATCTTGTCCTTGGAGAAGAAGCCGGACAGGCCCGGGAAGCCGATGATCGCGAGGTAGCCGAGCCCGAAGGTGATGAACGTGACCGGCATGTACTTCCTGAGGCCGCCGTAGCGGCGCATGTCGACCTCGTCGTTCATGCCGTGCATGACCGAACCGGCGCCGAGGAAGAGGCCGGCCTTGAAGAAGCCGTGCGTCACCAGGTGCATGATCGCGAAGACGTAGCCGATCGGGCCGAGGCCCGCGGCCAGCACCATGTAGCCGATCTGCGACATGGTCGAGCCGGCCAGCGCCTTCTTGATGTCGTCCTTGGCGCAACCGACGATCGCACCGAACAGCAGCGTGACCGCGCCGACGATGGTGACCACCAGCTGGGCGTCCGGGGCGCCGTTGAACACGGCCGCGGAGCGGACGATCAGATAGACGCCCGCCGTGACCATGGTCGCCGCGTGGATGAGGGCCGAGACCGGGGTCGGGCCCTCCATCGCGTCCCCGAGCCAGGACTGCAGCGGCACCTGGGCGGACTTGCCGCACGCGGCGAGCAGCAGCATCAGGGCGATCGCGGTCAGCTTGCCCTCGCCCGCCTCACCGGCGAGACCGGCCTCCCCGTGGCCGCCGAGCACCGGCCCGAAGGCGAAGGTGCCGAACCACAGGAACATCAGCATGATCGCGATCGACAGGCCCATGTCGCCGACGCGGTTGACCAGGAAGGCCTTCTTCGCGGCCGTGGCCGCGCTGGGCTTGTGCTGCCAGAAGCCGATCAGCAGGTAGGAGGCGAGACCGACGCCCTCCCAGCCGACGTACAGCAGCAGGTAGTTGTCGGCGAGGACCAGGATCAGCATCGCCGCGAGGAAGAGGTTCAGGTAGCCGAAGAAGCGGCGGCGCCGCTCGTCGTGCTCCATGTACCCGACGGAGTAGAGGTGGATCAGCGAGCCCACGCCCGTGATCAGCAGCACGAACGTCATCGACAGCTGGTCGAGCCGGAAGGCGACGTCCGCCTGGAAGCCCTCCACCGGGATCCAGCTGAACAGGTGCTGCGTGACGGTGCGTTCCTCGGCGCCCTTGCCCAGCAGGTCGCTGAAGAGCACCAGGCCGAGGGCGAACGAGACGGCGGCCAGCGCCGTGCCGATCCAGTGGCCGACGGCGTCCAGCCGGCGTCCGCCGCACAGCAGGACCACCGCTCCGAGCAGAGGCGCCGCCACCAGCAGCGCAATCAGGTTCTCCACGATTCAGCAGCCCCTCACAGCTTCATCAGGCTGGCGTCGTCGACCGAGGCCGAGTGGCGGGAACGGAACAGGGACACGATGATCGCCAGCCCCACCACGACCTCCGCGGCGGCGACGACCATCGTGAAGAACGCGATGATCTGGCCGTCGAGGTTGCCGTGCATGCGGGAGAAGGCGACGAACGCGAGGTTGCAGGCGTTGAGCATCAGCTCGACGCACATGAACACCACGATCGCGTTGCGCCGGATCAGCACACCGGTGGCGCCGATGGTGAACAGCAGCGCCGCCAGATACAAATAGTTGACGGGATTCACTTCGACGCCTCCTCGGCCCGCTTGAAGTTCGGCGGATCGATCGCCCGGCGCTCCAGGCGCTCCTCCGCGCGCTGCTCCATCGCCCGCAGGTCGTTGATCGCCTCCTGCGACACGTCACGGACCTGGCCGCGGTCCCGCAGCGTCTTGCTGACGGTGAGGTCCGAGGGGGTGCCGTCGGGCAGCAGGCCCGCGATGTCCACCGCGTTGTGCCGGGCGTAGACGCCGGGCGCGGGCAGCGGCGGCAGGTACGTGCCCTCGCGGACGCGCTGCTCGGCCATCTCCCGCTGGGTCCTGGCCCGTTCGGTGCGCTCCCGGTGGGTGAGCACCATGGCGCCGACGGCGGCCGTGATGAGCAGGGCGCCGGTGATCTCGAAGGCGAACACGTACTTGGTGAACAGCAGGGAGGCCAGGCCCTGTACGTTCCCGCCGGCGTTCGCCTCGCCGATGCCGTTGAACTCGTTCAGCGAGGCGTTGCCGATGCCGCCCACCAGCAGGACGCCGAAGCCGAGGCCGCACAGCAGGGCCAGCCAGCGCTGGCCCTTGATGGTCTCCTTCAGGGAGTCCGCCGCCGTGACGCCGACCAGCATCACCACGAACAGGAACAGCATCATGATCGCGCCGGTGTAGACGACGATCTGCACGACGCCCAGGAAGTAGGCGCCGTTGGCCAGGTAGAACACGGCCAGGATGATCATGGTGCCGGCCAGGCAGAGCGCGCTGTGCACGGCCCGCCGCATGAAGACGGTGCACAGGGCGCCGATCACGGCGACGGTGCCGAGCACCCAGAACTGGAAGGCCTCTCCGGTGGAGGTGGAGTAGGCGGCGAGCTGGCCGGTCATCGCCCGATCACCTTCTCCGACGCGGGCTCCTCGGGACCGAAGGTCGAGTCGGCCTCCTGCACCACCTCGCCCTTGGAGTGGGCGACCTGACGCTCCGTACCGGGGGCGGCCTCGGTCACCAGGCCCCGGTAGTAGTCCTGTTCGTCGGTGCCCGGGTACATGGCGTGCGGGGAGTCGACCATGCCCTCCTCCAGGCCCGCTAGCAGCTGCTCCTTGGTGTAGATGAGGTTGGCGCGGCTGGAGTCGGCCAGCTCGAACTCGTTGGTCATCGTCAGCGCGCGCGTGGGGCACGCCTCGATGCACAGCCCGCACAGGATGCAGCGGGCGTAGTTGATCTGGTAGACGCGGCCGTACCGCTCACCCGGCGAGTAGCGCTCCTCCTCGGTGTTGTCCGCGCCCTCCACGTAGATCGCGTCGGCGGGACAGGCCCAGGCGCACAGCTCGCAGCCGACGCACTTCTCCAGGCCGTCCGGATGGCGGTTGAGCTGGTGCCGTCCGTGGAAGCGCGGAGCGGTGGTCTTCTGCTGCTCCGGGTACTGCTCGGTGAGCCGCTTCTTGAACATGGCCTTGAAGGTCACGCCGAAGCCGGCCACCGGGTTCAGGAAACCGGGCTTGGTGTCCTTCGGTTCCTCAGCCATCGGACGCCTCCTTTCCATCCGTCGATCCGCCCTGGGATTCGTCACTGTGAGTATCGGGTCCGCCACTGACAACGAGCTCCCGCTCCCGGCGCGGACGGCGTCGCGGCACCGGCGGCAGCTCCTGCCCGGGCAGCGGCGGCACGGGGAACCCGCCCGCCATCGGGTCGAAGGGAGGCTGGTCGACGGGCTCCCCGGTGTCCTGGCCCCGGCCGCGGAACATGTCCGCGACGAAGGAGAGCAGCAGCAGGACGAGGACGCCGCCGGCGATGTAGAGCGCGATGTCGGCGAAGTCGTAGTTCTCGTTGCGCAGCGCCCGCACGGTGGCGACCGCCATCAGCCACACCAGGGAGACCGGGATGAGGACCTTCCAGCCGAGCTTCATCAGCTGGTCGTAGCGGACGCGCGGGAGCGTGCCGCGCAGCCAGACGAAGCCGAACAGCAGGGTCAGCAGCTTGCCGGTGAACCAGAGCATGGGCCACCACCCGTGGTTGGCGCCCTCCCAGAAGGTGCTGACCGGCCAGGGAGCCCGCCAGCCGCCCAGGAAGAGGGTCACCGCGACCGCCGAGACGGTCACCATGTTGATGTACTCGGCGAGCATGAACATCGCGAACTTGATCGACGAGTACTCGGTGTTGAAACCGCCGACCAGGTCGCCCTCGGACTCCGGCATGTCGAACGGGGCGCGGTTGGTCTCACCGACCATCGTCACGATGTAGATCAGGAACGACACCGGCAGCAGCAGCACGTACCAGCGGTCGGCCTGCGCCTCGACGATCGTCGACGTCGACATCGACCCCGAGTAGAGGAAGACGGAGGCGAACGCGGCGCCCATGGCGATCTCGTAGGAGATCATCTGCGCGCAGGAGCGCAGGCCGCCGAGGAGCGGGTAGGTGGAGCCGGAGCTCCAGCCCGCCAGGACGATGCCGTAGATGCCGACCGAGGCGACCGCGAGGATGTAGAGCGCCGCGATCGGCAGGTCGGTGAGCTGCATCGTGGTGCGCTGGCCGAAGATCGAGATCTCGTTGCCGGCCGGGCCGAAGGGGATCACCGCGAACGCCATGAAGGCCGGGATCGCGGCGACGATCGGTGCGAGGACGTAGATCGCCTTGTCCGCGCGCTTGACGATGACGTCTTCCTTCAGCATCAGCTTCACGCCGTCGGCGAGCGACTGGAGCATGCCCCAGGGGCCGTGCCGGTTGGGGCCGACGCGCAGCTGCATCCAGGCGACGACCTTGCGCTCCATGACGATGGAGAGCAGCACGGTCACCATCAGGAAGGCGAAGCAGAACACCGCCTTGACGAGGATCAGCCACCAGGGATCGCGGCCGAACATCGAGAGGTCTTCAGCGGCGAGGTACGGGCTCATGCCTCCACCTCCTGGGGAGCCTCACCGGCGAGGGTCGCCGGGCCGATGCGGACGAGGGAGCCGGGAAGTGCCCCGGTGCCGGAAGCGACCCCGCCGTCCGTGGAGTTGAGCGGAAGCCAGACCACCCGGTCGGGCATCTCGGTGACGGACAGGGGCAGTTCGAGGGTCCCGGCGGTGCCGGTCACCGCGAGCGTGTCGCCGTCCTTGACGCCGACCTCGGCGGCCGTGGCGGCCGACAGCCGGGCGTGGGCGGCGTGCCGGGTGCCGGCCAGCGCCTCGTCGCCCTGCTGGAGCACGCCCAGGTCGAGCAGGAGCCGGTGACCGGCGAGCACCGCCTCGCCGGCGGCCGGCCGGGGCAGGGCGCCCGCGGTCTCCACCGGGTCGGCGGCGCGCGGGCCGTCCCACACGCCGAGCCGGTCGATCTCCGAGCGGACCGTGCGCAGGTCCGGCAGGCCCAGGTGGACGTCCATGGCGTCGGCGAGCATCTGCAGCACGCGCGCGTCGGTGGGCGGGAGCCGCCGGGTCATCTGGTCCGGCTTGAGTGCCGCCTCGAACAGCCGCACCCTGCCCTCCCAGTTGAGGAAGGTGCCGGCCTTCTCGGCGACGGCGGCGACCGGCAGGACCACGTCGGCGAGTTCGGTGACCTCACCGGGCCGCAGCTCCAGGGAGACCACGAACCCGGCCTCGGCGAGCGCGGCACGCGCGCGGGCCGGGTCGGGCAGGTCGGTGACCTCCACGCCCGCCACCAGCAGCGCCTGCAGCTCACCGCGGGCGGCCGCCTCGACGATCTGGGCGGTGTCCCGGCCGTAGCGGTGCGGCAGTTCGGCGACGCCCCAGAGGGCCGCCACCTCCTCCCGCGCACGCGGGTCGGTCGCCGGGCGCCCGCCCGGCAGCAGCGACGGCAGCGCGCCCGCCTCGATCGCGCCCCGCTCCCCGGCCCGGCGCGGGATCCACACCAGGCGGGCGCCGGTCGCGGTGGCGAACCGCACGGCCGCGGTGAGCCCGCCGCGTACGGCGGCCAGCCGCTCGCCGACGACGACGACCGCGCCCTCGGCGCGCAGCGCCTCGGCGGCCGCGGCCCCGTCGCCCTCCAGGCCGACGCCGCTCGCCAGCGCGTCCAGCCACTCGGTCTCGGTGCCGGGGGCCGCCGGCAGCAGCGTGCCGCCGGCCTTGGTCAGACCGCGCGTGGCGTGCGTGGCCAGGGCGAAGGTGCGCTGCCCGTGTCCGCGCCAGGCCTTGCGCAGCCGCAGGAAGACGCCCGGTGCCTCCTCCTCGGACTCGAACCCGACCAGCAGTACGGCCGGGGCCTTCTCCAGGGAGGTGTAGGTGACACCGCCGCCGTCCAGGTCGCGGCCCCGTCCCGCGACGTGCGCGGCGAGGAAGTCGGCCTCCTCGGGGCTGTGCACGCGCGCCCGGAAGTCGATGTCGTTGGTGGCGAGCGCGACCCGGGCGAACTTGCTGTAGGCGTAGGCGTCCTCGACGGTCAGCCGGCCGCCGGTCAGCACGCCCGTGCGGCCCCGGGAGGCCAGCAGGCCCTGCGCCGCGATCTGCAGCGCGTCCGGCCAGGACGCCGGCTCCAGGTCACCCTCCGCGTTGCGCACCAGCGGGGTGCCGAGACGGTCCCGCTGCTGGGCGTACCGGAACGCGAAGCGGCCCTTGTCGCAGATCCACTCCTCGTTGACCTCGGGGTCGTCGGCGGCGAGCCGCCGCATGACCTTGCCGCGCCGGTGGTCGGTGCGGGTGGCACAGCCGCCCGAGCAGTGCTCGCACACCGACGGCGAGGAGATCAGGTCGAACGGGCGGGAGCGGAACCGGTAGGCGGCCGAGGTGAGCGCGCCGACCGGGCAGATCTGGATGGTGTTGCCGGAGAAGTACGACTCGAAGGGGTCGCCCTCGCCGGTGCCGACCTGCTGCAGCGCGCCCCGCTCGACCAGCTCGATCATCGGGTCGCCGGCGATCTGGTTGGAGAACCGGGTGCAGCGGGCGCACAGCACGCACCGCTCGCGGTCCAGCAGCACCTGCGTGGAGATCGCGACGGGCTTCTCGTAGGTGCGCTTCTTGCCCTCGAACCGGGACTCGGCGTTGCCGTGCGACATCGCCTGGTTCTGCAGCGGGCACTCACCGCCCTTGTCGCAGACCGGGCAGTCCAGCGGGTGGTTGATGAGCAGCAGCTCCATCACACCCTTCTGGGCCTTCTCCGCGACCGGGGAGGAGAGCTGCGTCTTCACCACCATCCCGTCGGTGCAGGTGATGGTGCAGGACGCCATGGGCTTGCGCTGGCCCTCGACCTCCACGATGCACTGGCGGCAGGCGCCGGCCGGCGCGAGCAGCGGGTGGTCGCAGAACCGGGGGATCTCGATGCCGAGCTGCTCGGCGGCCCGGATGACCAGGGTGCCCTTGGGCACGCTGATCTCGGCGCCGTCGATGGTCAGCGTGACGAGGTCCTCGGGCGGGACCGCCGCCTCTCCCCCGCCGGAGGGAGCGTTGGTGGTCACAGTCATGCGTGCACCTCCGTACGGTCGGCCCAGGCCGTCGACGCGGCCGGGTCGAAGGGGCAGCCACGGCCCGTGATGTGCTGCTCGTACTCCTCGCGGAAGTACTTCAGCGAGGAGAAGATCGGCGAGGCGGCGCCGTCGCCGAGGGCGCAGAAGGACTTGCCGTTGATGTTGTCGGCGATGTCGTTCAGCTTGTCGAGGTCGGACATCTGTCCCTTGCCGGCCTCGATGTCGCGCAACAGCTGGACGAGCCAGTACGTGCCCTCGCGGCACGGGGTGCACTTGCCGCAGGACTCGTGGGCGTAGAACTCGGTCCAGCGGGTGACGGCGCGGACCACGCAGGTGGTCTCGTCGAAGCACTGCAGCGCCTTGGTGCCGAGCATGGAGCCCGCGGCGCCGACCCCCTCGTAGTCGAGCGGGACGTCGAGGTGCTCGTCGGTGAACATCGGCGTCGAGGAGCCGCCCGGCGTCCAGAACTTCAGCCGGTGGCCCGGCCGCATCCCGCCGCTCATGTCGAGCAGCTGCCGCAGGGTGATGCCGAGGGGCGCCTCGTACTGCCCGGGACTCGCGACGTGGCCGCTGAGCGAGTAGAGCGTGAAGCCCGGGGACTTCTCGCTGCCCATCGACCGGAACCAGTCCTTGCCCCGGTTCATGATGGCGGGAACCGACGCGATGGACTCCACGTTGTTCACCACGGTGGGGCACGCGTAGAGGCCCGCGACGGCGGGGAAGGGAGGACGCAGGCGGGGCTGGCCCCGGCGGCCCTCCAGCGAGTCGAGCAGCGCGGTCTCCTCACCGCAGATGTACGCGCCCGCGCCCGCGTGCACGGTGAGTTCGAGGTCGAGTCCGCTGCCCAGGATGTTCTGGCCGAGGAAGCCGGCCTCCTTGGCCTCGCGCACGGCCTCGTGCAGCCGCCGCAGGACGGGGACGACCTCACCGCGCAGGTAGATGAAGGCGTGCGACGACCTGATGGCGTGGCAGGCGATGACGATGCCCTCGATGAGGCTGTGCGGGTTGGCGAAGAGCAGCGGGATGTCCTTGCAGGTCCCGGGCTCCGACTCGTCGGCGTTGACGACGAGGTAGTGGGGCTTGCCGTCGCCCTGCGGGATGAACTGCCACTTCATGCCCGTCGGGAAGCCGGCGCCGCCGCGTCCGCGCAGTCCGGACTCCTTGACGTACGCGATGACGTCGTCCGGCGACATGGCGAGCGCCTTGCGCAGCCCCTCGTACCCGTCGTGCCGCCGGTAGACGTCGAGCGTCCAGGACTTGTCCTCGTCCCAGAAGGCCGACAGCACCGGTGAGAGCAGCTTCTCCGGGCTGGTGTCCTTCAGTTCGGGTGCCAAGGTCATCACTCCCCCTCCTCGGCGACGGGTCCGGACGGGTTGGACGGGTCGGAGGCCGCCGTGTCCTGCGGCGCGTCGTGCGAGCTGAGGTGCTCGGCGGGCGACGGCTCGTGCGGCGGGGTGTCCTGCGGCGCCTCGCCACGCGGGTGCACCACGCGCGCGGGGGTGGCCTCGCCCTTGGCCAGCCTCAGGCCGATCAGGGAGGCGGGGCCCGCGCTGCCGGTGGCCTCGACGGCCCCTTCCCGCTCGTCGGGGAAGCCGGCCAGGATGCGGGCGGTCTCCTTGAAGGTGCACAGGGGCGCCCCGCGGGTGGGCGCGACCGGGCGGCCGGCGCGCAGGTCGTCGACCATGCGCTTGGCGCTCTCGGGGGTCTGGTTGTCGAAGAACTCCCAGTTGACCATCACGACGGGCGCGTAGTCGCAGGCCGCGTTGCACTCGATGTGCTCCAGGGTGACCTTGCCGTCGCCGGTGGTCTCGCCGTTGCCGACGCCCAGGTGCTCCTGCAGTTCCTCGAAGATCGCGTCGCCGCCCATGACCGCGCACAGGGTGTTGGTGCACACCCCGACCTGGTAGTCGCCGCTCGGCCAGCGCCGGTACATGGTGTAGAAGGTGGCGACCGCGGTCACCTCGGCGGTGGTCAGGTTCAGCATGTCCGCGCAGAACCGCATGCCGGTGCGCGTGACATGGCCCTCCTCCGCCTGCACCAGGTGCAGCATCGGCAGGAGGGCGGACCGGGAGTCCGGGTAGCGGGCGACGATCGCGCGCGCGTCGGTCTCCAGCCGGGCCCGGACGTCGTCCGGGTAGGCGGGGGCGGGCAGTTCCGGCATGCCCAGGCTGACGCCCCGCTCGGAAGAAGAGGTGGTCACCGGTCGACGCCTCCCATCACGGGATCGATGGACGCGACGGCGACGATGACGTCGGCGACCTGGCCGCCCTCGCACATCGCCGCCATGGCCTGCAGGTTGGTGAAGGACGGGTCGCGGAAGTGGACCCGGTAGGGGCGGGTGCCGCCGTCGGAGACGACGTGCACTCCGAGTTCGCCCTTGGGCGACTCCACGGCCGCGTACGCCTGGCCCGGCGGGACCCGGAAGCCCTCGGTGACCAGCTTGAAGTGGTGGATCAGGGCCTCCATGGAGGTGCCCATGATCTGCTTGATGTGGTCGAGGGAGTTGCCGAGTCCGTCGGGTCCCAGGGCAAGCTGGGCCGGCCAGGCGATCTTCTTGTCCTCGACCATGACCGGTCCGGGCTGGAGCCGGTCCAGGCACTGCTCGACGATGCGCAGCGACTGGCGCATCTCCTCCAGCCGGATCAGGAAGCGGCCGTAGGAGTCGCAGGTGTCGGCGGTCGGGACGTCGAAGTCGTACGTCTCGTAGCCGCAGTACGGCTGCGTCTTGCGCAGGTCGTGCGGCAGGCCGGTGGAGCGCAGCACCGGGCCGGTGGCGCCGAGGGCCATGCAGCCGGCCAGGTCCAGGTACCCCACGTCCTGCATGCGGGCCTTGAAGATGGGGTTCCCGGTGGCGAGCTTGTCGTACTCCGGGAGGTTCTTCCGCATCTTCTTGACGAACTCGCGGATCTGGTCGACAGCGCCGGGCGGCAGGTCCTGGGCGAGTCCGCCGGGACGGATGTACGCGTGGTTCATCCGCAGGCCGGTGATCAGCTCGTAGATGTCGAGGATGAGTTCACGGTCACGGAATCCGTAGATCATGATCGTGGTGGCGCCGAGCTCCATGCCGCCGGTGGCGATGCACACCAGGTGGGAGGAGAGCCGGTTCAGCTCCATCAGGAGCACCCGGATGACCGAGGCGCGGTCGGGCACCTGGTCCTCGATGCCGAGCAGCTTCTCGACCGCGAGGCAGTACGCCGTCTCGTTGAAGAACGGCGTCAGGTAGTCCATGCGCGTCACGAACGTGGTGCCCTGGGTCCACGTCCGGTACTCGAGGTTCTTCTCGATGCCGGTATGGAGGTAGCCGATGCCGCAGCGGGCCTCGGTGACCGTCTCGCCGTCGATCTCCAGGATCAGCCGGAGCACTCCGTGGGTGGACGGGTGCTGCGGACCCATGTTGACGACGATGCGTTCGTCGTCGGTCCGGGCCGCGGTCTCGACGACCTCGTCCCAGTCGCCGCCGGTGACGGTGTAGACGGTGCCTTCCGTGGTCTCACGGGCGGATGCCATCGAGGAGGTGGTCCCGGAGGGACTCGATGAGGGGTGGTGGCCGGGCGAAGGGTTGGGAGTGCTCACGAGTACGACCTCCGCTGGTCCGGAGCCGGGATCTGGGCGCCCTTGTACTCGACGGGGATGCCGCCGAGGGGGTAGTCCTTGCGCTGCGGGTGGCCCTGCCAGTCGTCCGGCATCATGATCCGGGTCAGGGCCGGGTGGCCGTCGAAGACGATGCCGAAGAAGTCGTACGTCTCGCGCTCGTGCCAGTCGTTCGTCGGATAGACCGAGAACAGCGACGGGATGTGCGGGTCGCTGTCCGGCACGCTCACCTCCAGGCGGATCACCCGGTTGTGGGTGATCGAGCGCAGGTGGTAGACCGCGTGCAGCTCGCGTCCCTTGTCGTCCGGGTAGTGCACGCCGCTGACGCCGGTGCACAGCTCGAAGCGCAGGGCGGGATCGTCGCGGAGCGTCTTCGCCACCCTCACGAGGTGCTCCCGCTCGATGTGGAAGGTGATCTCGTCGCGGTCGACGACCGTCCTCTCGATGGCGTTCCCGGGGAGCAGGTCCTGCTCCTCCAGCGCCCCCTCCAGCTCGTCGGCGACCTCGTCGAACCAGCCGCCGTAGGGGCGGGCCGCCGGTCCCGGGAGCCGGACCGAGCGGACCAGGCCGCCGTAACCGGAGGTGTCGCCGCCGTTGTTGGCGCCGAACATGCCGCGCTGGACGCGGATCTGCTCGCCGCCCTCACCGCGCTGGCCGGGGAGGTTCTCGGCGGAGAGCTCCTTCTCGGGGTTCACGTCGTCACCCGCGGTGTTGTTCACGTCGCTCATCGCAGCAGCCCCTTCATCTCGATCGTGGGCAGGGCCTTGAGCGCCGCCTCCTCCGCCTCGCGGGCCGCCTCCTCGGCGTTCACGCCGAGCTTGGAGCTCTGGATCTTCTGGTGGAGCTTGAGGATGGCGTCCATCAGCATCTCGGGGCGTGGCGGACAGCCGGGGAGGTAGATGTCGACCGGCACGACGTGGTCGACGCCCTGGACGATCGCGTAGTTGTTGAACATGCCGCCCGAGGAGGCGCAGACCCCCATGGAGATCACCCACTTGGGGTTCGGCATCTGGTCGTAGACCTGCCGGAGCACCGGCGCCATCTTCTGGCTGACCCGCCCGGCGACGATCATGAGGTCCGCCTGCCGCGGCGAACCGCGGAAGACCTCCATGCCGAAGCGCGCCAGGTCGTAGCGGCCCGCGCCGGTGGTCATCATCTCGATGGCACAGCAGGCGAGGCCGAACGTGGCGGGGAAGACGGATGACTTGCGCACCCAGCCCGCGGCCTGCTCGACGGTGGTCAGCAGGAATCCGCTCGGCAGCTTTTCTTCGAGTCCCATGACTTAGTGGCCCCTCAGTCCCATTCCAGGCCGCCGCGCCGCCATACGTACGCGTACGCGACGAAGACGGTGAGCACGAAGAGCAGCATCTCCACGAGCCCGAAAATCCCCAGGGCGTCGAAGGTGACGGCCCAGGGGTAGAGGAAGACGATCTCGATATCGAAGATGATGAAGAGCATCGCCGTCAGGTAGTACTTGATGGGGAAGCGCCCGCCGCCGGCCGGCGTGGGGGTCGGCTCGATGCCGCACTCGTAGGCCTCGAGCTTTGCCCGGTTGTACCGCTTCGGACCGATCAGCGTGGCCATGACCACGGAGAAGATCGCAAAGCCTGCCCCGAGGGCTCCCAGTACGAGGATGGGCGCATACGCGTTCACCGCTCCTCGCTCCTCTCAGTCGGCACTGACTGCTGGCGGTTTGCATTGGACTCACGCGCCCCGCACGCCCCTCGAACCACGCCCGCCCCGGCGAAGATCGAGAACATGTGAAGCAGGTCACAAGCCCAACCGCTCCGCATCTTATGCCTGTGGGTCTGTGATCTGCGACACGGGGTATTGCACAAGCTTTGTGATCTCCACCACCTGACGAACGATCATGAAGTCGGATGAGCAGTGATCTTCACACGCCAAGCGTCCGCGCGATCACCAAAGGTGACATCTTGACCGGTCGGTGCAGCTCAGAGGGGTTCCGGAGGGGGCGTCTCCATATCAAGACGATTCCTCTGCATGCAAATTGGTGCTGGGCGCGATCGCTTGATAGAGGACGCGTTCACACATGAGGGGGGTCGCGGGGCGCGATGTGGACGTGTGCACGCGTTCACGAAGTCCGGATCGCACCCCGGGCACCCAACACCCCCTCCACGCGGTCGTCTCGGGCGGGGCAAACCGGGCACTTCATCTCACGAAGGCACCTCAGGAGCCGCGAACCGGACAAGCGACCCTCGCGGAGGTGCCCGCCGGCCCACCGGACGCCCTGGCAGCCCCAATCGTTCCGTGACCTCCGTCACACTTCTGAGAGGCCCTCAGGAACGGGGCTTGGCCAACCAGCCCAACCGGTGGTAAGCGGGGAGCAATTCGGGCGTAACGATGAAAGTACGTGATCACGGCCCGGTCACGGCCGCCCGCAATGTCCGTTGTGGCGTCAATGGAGAGGGACACGGGGGGAATTTGCGCGCCCGATTGAACAACTGTGGCGCAGCACACGTTTCTTGAAGATATGAAGCAGCCCCTGGTACCGGTTGTTCCCATGTCCCACACCGCTCACATACGCAGCCACCGGAAACCCCGCCGCACCGCGCCCTCCACGATCGCGATGCGGGCCGGAGTTGCCGGTGGCGTCCTCAGCACCCTGGCAGTGGCCGGGGCGTCGGGTTCGGCGAACGCCGCCGAGCCGGTGACGCAGACCCTCGAACTGCCCACCCTGACGGCCGACCTGGCCGCCCAGGTCGCCGAGTCCGCGGACGCCACCCAGCAGGCGGCCGCGAACTACCAGCTGCGGGCCGAGCGCGACGCGGCGGCCGAACTGGCCGCCAAGCAGGCCAAGGCGGACCTCGCGGAGGCCAAGAAGAAGGCCGAGGCCAGGAAGAAGGCGGCCGAGGAGGCCCGCGCGGCAGCCGCCGAGCGCGCCGCCCGCGACGCCGAGCGCCCCTCGCTCACCACGCAGACCGCGACCGTCTCCGCGCCGGCCAGCGGCAGCGTCGCGACGGTCATCGCCTTCCTCCAGGCGCAGGTGGGCGACGCCTACGTCATGGGTGCCACGGGCCCCAACGCCTGGGACTGCTCCAGCCTGGTGCAGGCCGCGTTCAAGCAGGTCGGTGTGGACCTGCCGCGCGTATCCCAGGACCAGTCGATGGTGGGCACCGACATCCCGCTGTCGCAGATCCAGGTCGGCGACATCCTCTACTGGGGCGGCAAGGGTTCCGCGTACCACGTGGGTGTCTACATCGGGAACGGCCAGTACCTGGACGCCGCCAACCCCTCGAAGGGCGTCGTCATCCAGGACCTCTCCGGCTACCCGGCGTCGGGTGCCGTGCGCGTGCTCTGAGCCGCGCCCCACGGACGGAAGGGCCGCTGCCTCACGGAGGCGGCGGCCCTCCGCGTACCTGAGGGACGGGCCCGCACGGGGCGCGGTCCCTCGCGGTGACCACGCAGGACGCCACCGCGGTGACCGCGCACGCCCGCACGGCGGGGCAAGATCACCGTAATGCCGGAATTGCACCCCATGTGGGGTGCGTTGGCGGCGCGCGAAGCGCCACCGCGACCCCCGCCGCGCCCTGTGACGGGCCCTCACGGAGCCCGGGACCCGCGACGGGGGCCGGAGTCCGACACGCCGGACTCCGGCCCCCACAGGGGCGTCACAGCGACGCGCGCGTCAGGCGGCCGCCTCTCCCTCGCGCCGTGCGCGGCGGCGCTGGTGCGCCACGACGCCCGCGCCGAGCCCCAGCGCGAGCAGTGCCGCGCCGCCGAGCAGACCCACACCCTGGGCGCCGGTGAGCGCCAGACCGCCGCCGGTGTCGCCGCCCGCGGCGCCGCCGGAGGTGCCGTTCGTCCCGTTCGTCCCGCTGTCCGGTCCGTCGGAGCCGCCCTCGTCACCGGTCCCGGGTGCGGAGGGGCCGGCCGACGGGCCGCCGTCGGACCCGCCCGCACCGCCGTCTCCCGGCGCGTCCGGAGCGTTCAGCACGATCCACGCGGTGTCGTTGGCGGGGTCGGAGTCGAAGGGGTTGTCCCAGTCCGGCATCGCCACCTTGCCTCTGGCGCCCTCCACGACCCGGTCGACGCGCAGCTCGAACGGGAAGGTGAGCCGGGCGTCCTCCCGCAGCGGGGTCGCCACCGAGCAGCGGTGGCCCGGCACGCTCCCGTCGACGGTGATGGTCCGGCATTCCTTGGGCGCCGAGGTGACGGTCGACCCCTCGGGCGCGACCACCGTGAAGGAGAACGGCTCCCCGCCGGAGCGCAGCGCGCTGATCCAGGCCGGCCCGTTGTTGGCGAACCCGATCTCCGCCGTGACCGTGTCCCCGGCCCTGCCGGACGCGGAGGCGCCGGTGAGCTCCAGGTCGTAGGTGTTGGTCGTGGGCAGGTCCAGCTCGGCGTACTTGGTGTACTGCGCCGGGTCCGCCTCCCCGGCCCGCTGCAGCGTCAGATCGGGACCGCTGCCCTGCCGGCGCCCCTCGCCCCGGTGCAGGGTCTTCGCCTCGCCCGGCTCCAGGGGCCGGAACGAGTACGAGAAGATGTCATGCAGCGCGAAGTCGGCGGTCTTCACCCGCACCGGACCGGCCAGGGAGTACGCCGCTCCCGCCTCGAGGATGCCGGGGAAGGTGCAGAGCACCTCGGTGTGCTGCCGCAGCAGCGGGCCGGTGTCCACCACGGACGAGGAGCAGTTGCCGAAGCCGTCCGGGAAGGACAGCCCGCGCGAGCCGTACAGACGCAGTACCGTGCCCTCGGCCGGCAGCCCGCCGACGTTCATCACACCCAGCGGCGGCTCGAAGGTCTCGCCGGCCTTCAGGGTCTTGGGCAGGGAGAGTTCGCGGTTCAGCAGCTCGGGCCCGCCGACGCGCACGTCGATCGTGAGCGGCCGGAAGTCCAGCCCCTCGCCCTCGCCGGTGACGACGATCTTCCCGGCGTCCCCGGCCTCGCTGTCGTCCGCGAGGTCCAGCCTGATGCCGCCGACCCGGTTGTAGGTCGTGCCGGCGTACAGGTCGTAGCCCGAGCAGACCGCGACCAGGCCGTCGGCGTCGCACGGCAGGTCGGCCTTCGCGACGCCCTTCAGCCCGCGGGCGTCGATGCGGACCGTGTAGTCCCCGAGGTGCACCGGCGGGACCTCGCCGTCGCCCTCGAACGGCGTGCCGGGAACGTCCAGCCGCAGGTCGACCTGGGGCTCGGTGGGGTCGCCGTTGTCCGAGTGGAGGGACAGGTCCACCCGGTCCTCGCCCGTGATCACCACCGGGAGCGGGGCGTCGGCCGCGTGGGCCGCGCCCTGGACCCCGGCGGCGGCCAGAGCCGTGGCGCCCACCGCTCCCAGTGCCGCGAGCCGCGCGCGCAGCCGTCTCGCCTGCTGTGTCATGAATGGCTCTTTCGTCGAACGGGACGTGCCCGACTGGGTCACGTCCCGTTCGACACCGCCCGGAGTCGATCAGTTGTTCACGGATGCGTCACGCGACGATCACGATCGGACACCGTGCCCGGCCATGCCGGACATGCCCGCCGACATCGGTCACGCGCCGCCGGTCACGCCTTCGGAGCCACCTTGCTCAGGCCGTTGATGATGCGGTCCATCGCGTCGCCGCCCGTCGGGTCCGTCAGGTTGGCGAGCAGCTTCAGCGTGAACTTCATCAGCATCGGGTGCGTCAGGCCGCGCTGGGCGGCGATCTGCATGACCTTCGGGTTGCCGATGAGCTTCACGAAGGCGCGGCCGAGCGTGTAGTAGCCGCCGTAGGTGTCCTTCAGGACGCGCGGGTAGCGCTGGAGGGCGACCTCCCGCTGGGCCGGGGTGGCCCGCGCGTGGGCCTGCACGATGACGTCGGCGGCGATCTGCCCGGACTCCATCGCGTAGGCGATGCCCTCACCGTTGAACGGGTTGACCAGGCCGCCCGCGTCGCCGACGAGCAGCAGCCCGCGCGTGTAGTGCGGCTGCCGGTTGAAGGCCATGGGGAGCGCGGCGCCGCGGATCGGGCCGGTCATGTTGTCGGGGGTGTAGCCCCAGTCCTCGGGCATGGACGCGCACCAGGCCTTCAGGACCTCGCGCCAGTCCAGTTCCTTGAAGGAGTCGGAGGTGTTGAGCACGCCGAGGCCGACGTTGGAGGTGCCGTCTCCCATGCCGAAGATCCAGCCGTAGCCGGGCAGCAGCCGGTCCTGCGGGCCGCGGCGGTCCCACAGCTCCAGCCACGACTCCAGGTAGTCGTCGTCGTGGCGGGGCGAGGTGAAGTAGGTGCGCACGGCGACGCCCATCGGGCGGTCCTCGCGCCGGTGCAGCCCCATCGCCAGGGACAGCCGGGTGGAGTTGCCGTCGGCGGCCACCACCAGCGGGGCGTGGAAGGTGACCTCCCGCTTGTCCTCGCCGAGCTTGGCCTTCACGCCCGTGATGCGGCCGGTGCGGTCGTCGACGATCGGCGCGCCCACGTTGCAGCGCTCGTAGAGCCGGGCGCCCGCCTTCTGGGCCTGCCGGGCGAGCTGCTCGTCGAAGTCGTCGCGCTTGCGGACGAGTCCGTAGTCCGGGAAGGAGGCGAGTTCCGGCCAGTCGAGCTGGAGGCGGACGCCGCCGCCGATGATGCGCAGGCCCTTGTTGCGCAGCCAGCCGGCCTCCTCGGAGATGTCGATGCCCATCGCCACGAGCTGCTTGGTGGCGCGCGGGGTCAGACCGTCGCCGCAGACCTTCTCCCGGGGGAACTCGGTCTTCTCCAGCAGGAGCACGTCGAGTCCGGACCGGGCCAGGTGGTAGGCGGTGGTGGAGCCGGCTGGCCCCGCGCCGACGACGATCACATCGGCGGTGTTGTCGGAGAGGGGCTCGGTCACGGCGGGATCTCCCCAGGGTTCGAAATCTTCGTGCCGACCGGCACTGGACACAGGCAGTCTATTCAGCGGACGTGATCACCCGGCTGAAGGGCTGCCCCCGTGAACCGAGCTCTCCCCGCTGTACGGCTGCGAGTCCCCACCGACGAGGACGCCGTCACCTGGCACCGGATCTTCGACGACCCGGACGTGATGGAGTTCCACGGCGGGAAGGCGGCGGAGCTGTCGGTCTACGAGGAACTCACCGCGCGCCAGCGCCGGCACGACGCCGAACTGGGCTTCTGCCTGTGGAGCATGCTCGACGCGACGGGCCGGGTCATCGGCTTCACCGGCGCCCAGCCCTGGCCGCACGCGTGGGGCCCGGCCGGTGAGATCGAGATCGGCTGGCGGCTCGCCCGGGAGCACTGGGGCAAGGGGTACGTCACGGCGGCGGCCGTGGAGACGCTGGAGCGGGTGCGCGCGACGGGCCTGAGACACGTGGTGGCGATGGTGGACACCCGCAACGCCCGGTCCGCGGCGGTCACCCGGCGGCTGGGCATGCGACTCGCCGAGACGTTCACCTCGCCGGCGTCACGGCGGGAGGGCCACTGCTACCGGCTCGACCTCTGACCGCACCACCCCCGGCGACACATCACTCTCGGTAGTCGAATGTCACGGAACGCCACACGCTGCTTCCGTCGGGCGCGTCCCCGGCCTACCCTGCCGGTACCGCTGGGGGTGACGACCGTGCGTATGACACCCGAGAGTTCCAGGACATCCGGGGTGCGCGTGCCGCGCCTGGTCGGCCTGATGGCCGTGGACGCGCGCGAGTCGGCCCGGGCGCGGGGCCTGTCCGTCGAGGCGCCGGGCCGGCCGGACTTCCGTCACGCCGTCGTGGACTACGTGGTCCGCCAGTACCCGCAGCCCGGCACCGAGGTGCCCCGCCACTCCGTGGTGCACGTGTGGCTGGACTTCGGCGAGGGCGAGGGGGGCGGCGGGGTGCGCGAGCCGCGCGGCCCGCTGCCGCCGCCGGGCGGGCTCCGGTGCGAACGGGACGAACCCGGCGCCGGGGCCGCCGCGCGGGTCGTGGTGCTCAGCTCTCCTTGAAGCCCCGGTGCAGCGCCACCACACCGCCGGTGAGGTCGCGCCACGCCACCTTGGACCAGCCGGCCCGCTGGAGCCGTCCGGCCAGTCCCGCCTGGTCCGGCCAGGCGCGGATGGACTCGGCGAGGTACACGTAGGCGTCCGGGTTGGACGACACGGCGCGGGCGACCGGCGGCAGCGCCCGCATCAGGTACTCGGTGTAGACCGTGCGGAACGGCGCCCACGTCGGGTGCGAGAACTCGCAGATGACGATCCGCCCGCCGGGCCGGGTCACCCGGTGCATCTCGCGCAGCGCCGCGTCGAAGTCCTGCACGTTGCGCAGGCCGAAGGAGATGGTGACGGCGTCGAACACGTCGTCCTTGAACGGCAGCCGGGTCGCGTCGCCCGCCGTGTACGGCAGCCAGGCGTTGGTCCGCTTGCCGACCCGGAGCATGCCCTGGGAGAAGTCGCAGGGCACGACGTAGGCGCCGGTGCGGGCGAAGGGCAGGGAGGAGGTGCCGGTGCCGGCCGCCAGGTCCAGGACCTTCTGCGCGGGCCGGGCGCCGACCGCCTTCGCGACCTCCTTGCGCCAGCGCCGGTCCTGTCCGAGGGACAGCACGTCGTTGGTCAGGTCGTACCGTTCCGCGACGTCGTCGAACATCGAGGCGACTTCGTGCGGCTGCTTGTCCAGGGATGCGCGGGTCACGCGCCCATTCTTGCAGCCCGCCCGTCCGGCGGAGGCGTCGGCCGGTCCCCGGCCCTACGGGGTCCCCGCCGGCGACGGGCCCGGATCCGGCCCGTCGGCGCGTCCGCGTACCCTGTGGGTCTCCCGAGGAATCACACGAACCCGGCCGTCCGCCGAGAATCACCGACATTCAGGTGTACGTCCTCAGAAAGCGCACAGACTCGTGTGCCATGGTCACCCCCTCCGACGTCGTCTCATGAACGGAACGCACCCGATGCGCGGTCCGCTGTCCTCCGCTGCCGGGCTCGCCCTCCTCGCCGCCCTGGCCCTGGCCGGCGTGGGCTGCTCCGCCGGGGACGACGCGGCGGACGCGAACTCGGCGTCCTCCGCACCGGTCACCGCGTACGCGCCCTACGTCAACGCCTCCACCGCTTCCGGCACCGACACGGCGGGCTCTCCCACGACGTACAACCTGGCGTTCGTCATCTCCTCCGGCGGCGGCTGCACCCCGGGCTGGGACGGCGTCCAGGACGTCGACGACGCGCAGGTGACCTCCCGGATCGCCGGGCTCACCCGGTCGGGCGCCGACGTGCGGGTCTCCTTCGGCGGCGCCCACGGTGACGAACTGGCGGCCGCCTGCGACACCCCCGAGGACCTGGCCGGGGCGTACGGCGCGGCGCTCGACGCAGCCGGTTCCCGCCGCGCCGACTTCGACATCGAGGGCGACGAACTCGCCGACTCCGACTCGGTGGACCGGCGTTCGGAGGCGATCGCCATCCTCCAGGAGGAACGCGACGATCTGGAGGTGACGTTCACCCTCCCGGTCATGCCGTCCGGACTCGACGACGAGGGACTGCGCCTGCTGGAGTCGGCGAACGACCACGGCGTCCAGGTCGCCACCGTCAACCTCATGACGATGAACTACGCCGAGTCCTACGACGGCGACATGGGCGACTACGCCCTCACCGCCGCCCGGTCGGCGAACGCCCAGCTCCGGGACGTCTTCGGCCTGTCGGAGACGGCGGCCTGGCGGGGCATGGCGCTCACCCCGATGCTCGGCGTCAACGACGTGGCGGGCGAGACGTTCACGCTGGAGGACGCGGCGCAGCTCCGTGCCTTCGCCGAGGACAAGGGCGTCGCGTGGGTGTCGGCGTGGTCGGCGTTCCGGGACCGCCCCTGCGAGAAGGACGCCGACGACCCGCTGACGGACTGCAGCGGGGTGGAGCAGGAGGACGGCGCGTTCGGCGAGACGCTCGCGGGCTGAGGACCGGCCGGCGTGATCGGTCAGCGCCGCCGGTGCACCAGACGTCCGGCCACCACGGTCGCCACGCACGTGGACGCGCCCTCCCGGACCAGGGCATCGCGGTCGGGCACGTCGAACACCGCGAACCGCGCGGGCTTCCCGGCGGCGAGCGGCGGCAGCAGCACCAGCGGCACCGGGGAGAGCGCCGGGGTCCCGGGCAGTGCGGCCGGGCGCCCCGCCAGGGCGAGCCCGGCCCTGCGTACCGCGTCCACGGCCTCACGGCTGCGCAGTTCACCGGCGACCGCGACCGTGCCGTGCGCCAGCAGGCGCTGCACCCCGCGGCGCGCGCTGGCGCCCCGCGCGGAGGGCCCGGAGGCGAGGAGTGCCCGCGCGCGCAGCCCGAACAGCGGCTCGGTGCCCAGCCGGTCCGCCTCGCGCGGATCGGGGTGGTAGGCCTGCTCCAGCAGTTCCGGACCGTACGGGTTGAGCAGTCCGGGCGTCATGATGCCGGGCCACCGCCGCAGCCGGGCGTCCGGGTGGGCGGCGGCCAGCTCCTCGTGCGGGCCGACGGCGGCGATGAGCGCGCCGTCGACCAGGACGGCCGTCCCGGGCGAGGCGTCGGCGACGTGAAGGGTCAGCACCGGGGCGTCAGTTGGCCGGCAGGAGCTTCAGCTCCGGGTGGGCCGTGCCGCCTTCGATGGCGGTGGAGGAGATGTGGGATACGACCCGGTCGTCGACGGGGTCGTTCGCCGGGTCGTCGTGCACGACGAGGTGCTCGTACGTCGTCGACCGCTGTGCCGGGACCCGGCCCGCCTTGCGGATCAGGTCGATGATCTCCAGCCGGTTGGAGCGGTGCTTGGCACCGGCGGAGGAGACCACGTTCTCCTCGAGCATGATCGAACCGAGGTCGTCCGCGCCGTAGTGCAGGGAGAGCTGGCCGACCTCCTTGCCGGTGGTCAGCCAGGAACCCTGGATGTGCGCCACGTTGTCCAGGAAGATCCGGGCGATGGCGATCATCCGCAGGTACTCGAAGAGCGTCGCCTGCGTACGGCCCTTCAGGTGGTTGTTCTCCGGCTGGTAGGTGTACGGGATGAACGCGCGGAAGCCGCCGGTGCGGTCCTGCACGTCCCGGATCATCCGCAGGTGCTCGATCCGCTCGGCGTTGGTCTCGCCGGTGCCCATCAGCATGGTGGAGGTGGACTCCACGCCCAGGTTGTGGGCGATCTCCATGATCTCCAGCCAGCGCTCGCCGGACTCCTTCAGCGGGGCGATGGCCTTGCGGGGCCGCTCCGGCAGCAGTTCGGCGCCGGCACCGGCGAAGGAGTCGAGACCGGCCGCGTGGATCCGCGTGATCGCCTCCTCGACGCTCACCTTCGAGATCCGCGCCATGTGCTCGACCTCGCTCGCCCCCAGGCTGTGGATGACGAGCTGCGGGAACTCCTGCTTGATGGCCGCGAAGTGCTTCTCGTAGTACTCGACGCCGTAGTCCGGGTGGTGGCCGCCCTGGAACATGATCTGCGTGCCGCCCAGCTCGACGGTCTCCGCGCAGCGGCGCAGGATGTCGTCGAGGTCGCGGGTCCAGCCCTTGGCGGTGTCCTTGGGGGCCGCGTAGAACGCGCAGAACCTGCACGCCGTGACACACACGTTCGTGTAGTTGATGTTCCGCTCGATGATGTACGTGGCGATGTGCTCGGTGCCCGCGTAGCGGCGCCGGCGGACGGCGTCGGCGGCGGCGCCCAGCGCGTGCAGCGGGGCGTCGCGGTAGAGGACCAGGGCCTCTTCGGGGGTGATCCGCCCACCGGCGGCGGCACGGTCGAGGACGGGCTGAAGGTCGGCCTTCTCGGTCACCGGTGTCCCTTTCGCAGGGGTGTGGACGGACGGAATCAGCGTACGTCAGCCGGTTGCGCCCGTTGACGTCAGGCCGCGTACGCGCCCATCAGCAGCCCCGCGAAGGCCCCGCCGATCAGGAACGGGCCGAACGGGATGGACGTCCTGCGCCCCGCCTTCCGGGCGACCACGAGAGCCCCGCCGTACAGCGCCCCGCACAGGAATCCGGCGAGTGTGCCGAGCAGCACGGTCGGCCAGCCGTACCAGCCGAGGACCGCGCCCGCGCCGAGCGCCAGCTTCACGTCGCCGAAGCCCATCCCGGCCGGGTTGACCAGGAACAGCACGAAGTAGCCGGCGCCGAGCGCGAGCGCGCCCAGCAGGGCGTCCGTCCACTCCCCGGCGTGTTCGGGGACCAGTGCGGTCAGGCCCAGCAGCACCAGGGCGGCGGCCGCGAACGGCAGGGTGAGCGGGTCGGGCAGCCGCTGCACCCGGAAGTCCACGGTCGCGAGCAGCACGCCGGCGGGTGCCAGCAGCAGCCACACCGCCAGCTCGGGACGGGTCCCGGTGGCCGCCGCGAGGGCGGCGCAGACCAGCACGGTGACCGTCACGGGGACGGCGGCGCCCTTGCCGTACGGCGTCCCCCCGCAGTCCCGGCAGCGGGCCGGTCCGAGCCAGCCGGCGAGCGGGTGCCCGTGCGGGCACGCCGTGCGCCACTCCTCCCCGGACGGAACGGCGAACCGGTGGGCGGCGCGGGGCAGCACCGCGCCGGCCGCCGCGCCCCACAGGGCGGCGACGGCGATCAGCGCGACCTCCGGGCCGTCGGTCATCCCGTCCGGCCGCTCAGCCCGCCGCCGCGACGGCGTCGCGCCACGCCGGCAGCAGTTCGTCCAGCAGCGCCTCGGTGCGCGGCGGCAGCCCGCGGGCACCGCCGCGGGCGACCAGGTCGGACGCCAGGGCGGTGAGCCGCGCCGGGTCGTCGAGGGCGTGGGTGGCGCGCAGCAGCTCGTTCCACAGCCGCTCGTCGGCCGGGGCGGTGCGCAGCGCGGCGTTCAGCGCCTCGATGGCCTTCTCCGCGCGGTTCTTCTCCATGTGGAACCCGGCGAGCGCCAGACCGGTGTCCGCGACGAGCAGCGGCAGCTGCGCGTCGACGATCTCGTGGGTGAGCCAGCGGTAACGGCCCTCGGGCCGGTCGGCCAGCAGCGGGCCGCGCACCAGCACCAGCGCGTCGGTGAGCAGCCGCCCGCGCACCGCCCGGCTGTCCACCCCCTTGCCCTGCGTCGCCTCGTGGTACAGCGAGCGCAGCACGTCCAGGTCGGAGACGACGGACTTGGCGAGGGTGAGCCGGCCGGTGCCGTCGGTACGCAGCCGCGGGCTGCCGTCGGGGTCGGTGCCGAGCCAGTCCCGCAGCCGGCCGATCAGCGCCTCGCGCACGTCGTCGGTGACGCCGCGCGGCCACAGCGCGGAGGACAGCACCCGCGGGTGCACGCCCTCGCGGTGCAGGAGCAGCAGCGCCAGCGCCTCGTGGAGCAGCGCGCTGCGCTCGCCGTCGGGCGTCTCCAGACCGATGATCTCGTACGACCCGACCAGGCGCGCGTACACGGCGGGCCGGCCCTGCTCGCTGATGTCGACGAGGAACGGCGGCGTGGTGCCGGGCCCGTCGGGGCTGCGATCCGGGTCGGACTCGGTGAACAGCTCGACGACCGCGCGCTGTTGAGCGGCCGGCAGGAGCTGCGCGTCGAGTTCCAGACCGAGCAGCGGGGCGAGCAGCTTGCCCGCGCCGGTGATCTCCATCTCCCAGGCGGCGCCCGGCAGATCGCCGCTGCCGGTGCCGACGAGGTAGCCGATGCCGAGGCGGCCGGCGTCCGCGGCGAGTTCGGCGAGCGTCATGGCGTCGTCGGGGGACGGCTCGGCGGCGAGCAGCACCAGGTGCGGGGCCCAACGGGTGTGCTGCGCCGGGCCGGTGCGGCCGGTGAGCACGGAGTCGTGCCCGGCCGCGCCGAGCGCGCCGCGCCGCTGCCGGGTCTCCGCCTCCATCGTCTCGATCAGCGCCTCGATGCCGTCGAGGTGGCGCAGCCGGCTGGGCGCGAGGGCGGTGAGGTCCTCGCCGAACCCGACGAGCGTGATGGTCATCCGGTCCGACCAGCCGTTGGTCGCCAGCTCGGCGGCGACGGACGCGAACACCGCCGCGCGGTCCTCCTCACGGCCGCTCAGCGACACGATGCCGGGGACCGACTCCAGGTTGAGCAGCAGCCGGGAGTCGTCCATGGTGCCCAGGCTGACCAGGCCGGGGTACGGCGCGGCGGTGTCGACGTCCTCGTACCTCTCGGCGTCGGCGCGGGCCAGCATCCAGAACGTCTGGTCCTGCCCGAGCCGCCAGGGCGCCGGCGGCTTCCCGGACGGCTGGGCGAGCTGGAGGTGCAGGTCGCCGTTGCTGAGCCAGGCCGCGTAGACGGTGGGCAGCGGGCGGGACTCGGAAGCCAGCGACGCGGCGAGCCCGCGCAGCGACCGATCGAGCAGCCGTACGCCCTCGGGGTCGGCGCCGACGAGCAGCGCGTCCTGGACGTCGAGGGCGTCGCCGGTGGGCGTCGGCGGCTCCATGCCGCGCCGCCCGCCGATACCGCCGAACGCCGACTGCCACAGCGCCTGCCGGCGCCGGTGCCCGAGCGCCCCGAGCAGGCCGGCGGCCAGCAGCGGGGCGGCGAGCAGCGCCTCGGGGAGCCCGAACGACGAGGAGTCCCGGGCGGGCGTGGCCACCTGCTCCGGCGCGGGGCGTCGCAGGTCCGCGTGACCGGTCTCGCCGGCGGGCGCGGGCCGCTGCTCGGGCACGTTCACGTGGGCGGTGCCGCCGCTGCCGCTGTCGCTGCCGCCGCCGCCCTGCGCCTGGTCGCCGCCGCCGGCCGCGCCGTCACCGGTCTTCGCGTAGTCGCTGATCTGCTGCCGCACCTCGGGCGACACCTCGGGGGCGTCGTCCGGCATCTCGACGAGGTCGCCGCCGCGGGCGTCGCCGGGCATCTCCATGATCCAGCCGGGGCGGATCAGACTGGCCTCGTTCAGCCGCGAACCGTCGGGCTGCACGCGGTCCTTGTTGAGTTCGAAGATCTCCTTGTAGCGGCGTCCGTCGCCGAGGTGCCGCTCGGCGATCTCCCACAGCGAGTCGTGGTGACGGCCCTCGGGCGGCTGGATCCGGTAGAACTTCGTGTCGCTCTGCTGCCTGGCGGCGCCGCCGGCCGCCTCGGTGTGCGAGGCCTGCTCGGCGACCGCGGCGGCGGTGCCGGCGGCCTGCTCCTGCTGCTGGGCGAAGAGGCCGGGCGTCTGCTGGGCGGCGGCCACCGTGGGCCGCTGGTTGTCGTCGAAGGTCTGCCCGAGCTGGGCGAGCGACGGGGTGAAGCTGGCGGCGGTCGCGCCGACGAGCAGCAGGGCCGCGACGAGCTGGCGGGCGAGCAGCTGGCTGGGCCCGGCGCCGGGCACCCGCCCCGGCACGCCGACCCCGGACAGCGCGGCCTTCATCTCCACCAGCACGCACGCGGTGAACTGCGCCCAGGCGAGCCAGACGATGAACGTCAGGATGGAGAGGAAGGTCGAGACGGAGATGTCCTGCTTGAGCCACTCCATCGGCTCGAACGTGTCGGGGAACGGCCAGCCCGCCGTCATCGCCAGCGCGAGCGGCACGCCGACGAGCAGCACGAGCAGCGCCACGAACGCGAGGAACGCCTTGACGAAGTCCCCGAACGAACGCCGCCGCACCCGCACGGGCTGCGGCGTCCTGTTCCTCGGAGCCGTCGAGCTCGACGGGCTGTCACTGCGGCGTCGCGGCATGGCGGGTGTCCTGAGGTGTGGGGAGAAGGGTCCTTGAGGCTAGGGGGATCTTATTGACTCGAATGGCCGCAGTCGAAGGGTCCCGCCCGCCTCCGCCCGGCCGGCCTGTTCCGGCGGGACGCCGGCGAGGTCCCGGACGGGCCCGAGGCCCCGGCACCGGCCTGTGGACGGCGACCACCGCCAGGCCCGTCGCGCTGCCCCTGGACGCGGGTACGAAGGACGCGGAGACGTATCCCGCCTAGGCGACCGCGGGATCGACGCCGACGGCTGCCTCCCCGACGGCACGTTCGACACGACGCAGGACATGACCGTCCAGGAGATCCAGTCCGTCAACCACTGAACGGAGCCGCGGCCCGGCCGGTGCCGGTCGTACCCTGCTGAGGAGTGCCGAGCCGGCCGTCGGGGCCGGACTGCCGAGGGGGATGCCGTATGGGTGAGGGCAAAAGCGATCTCGCGCTTCCGTTGTCCGATCTGGAGGATTACGGGCGGCGGTTGCGGTCGCTGAAGAAGCGGATGAACCACACCAAGAAACTCTTCGACTCGTACAAGGACGACATCGGCGACGGCAGCGTCAACGACGCGCTCTCCGACTTCGAGTCGAACTGGGAGGACGGCCGTGAGGACATCACCCAGCAACTCGACGCGCTCGCGAGCATGTCCGACGCCGTGGTCCGCGAGTTCAAGAAGCTCGAGGACGAACTCACCAAGCAGGTCAACGAGAAGATGAAGGTCGAGGACAAGCGCCCCAGGAAAGGCGGCGGGGCCGAGAAGTGAACTCCCCGGCCCCGGCCTCGTGACGCCGGCTCAGTACAGCGTGGCGTGCAGGTGGGCGTCCACCGCGACGCCCTGCGGGGAGAGCGAGACGCCCACACCCGCGGTGAGGCCTATGTTCCCGGCCTCGACGTGGGCACCGAGGGCGCCCGCCTCCGCGTGGACGCCGAGGCCGAGGCCGGCGCCGCCGCCCGCCTGGCCGCCGGAGACGAGGTCCAGGTCGGCGTCGGAGAGTTCGGCGGTGTCCACCCGGGGGGCAGGATTCATGGGGGCGCGTTTCCCTTCGTGTCGGACGTCGCGTCGCTGGGTGTCCGCCAATTTCCGTCACGGAATGCGGAATGGTCCGCGGCGGCGGACCGCGATCGCCTCACCGATCAAAGCACGCGCGCATTTCCCCGACCAGCGACGTTCGTCCGGCGGACCACTCCGGAGCACCGAACACGTCACAGGTGTGACGGGAACGGCGAGAAATAGGCGCGGCTTCTTCACGTCCGGCACCCGGTGATCGGCCACGCACCGGTCACGGCCCCGGAATTCAGCGGTTCCCGTGACCGCCGCGAGAAGCAGCCGTGAATCCTGTGCCGATTCCCGGGTTTCTTCGGTCGGAGCGTCAGAACGTCACGACGTCGGCGCGCGTCACAGCGTCAGGGTCCGCGCGATGCCGTCCACGATGCCCTCCAGCGGTTCGTCGAGGACCGGTTCGGTCCAGGACACCATCAACGTGACGGCCGCGTCCGTCGTCGGCGGGCGCACGCCGTAGAAGAGCGTGCGGACGACCGGCCGCGGCCCGAACGGCCGCTTGCGCTCCTCGACGAGGTTCTGCCGGATCCGTACGGCGTCCCCGAGCGGCAGCCGCACCCGGCTGACGTCCGGCGGCCCGAAGTCCGTCGCCGACATGGACTCGGCGAGGAGGTCGAGTGTCACCTCGAGGTAGGTCGCGTCGGGGTGGATCGCGTCCAGTTCGAGCACCGCCGCCACGGACTGGTGCCCGCTGACGTACCAGCCGAACGCGCCGAGCGGCTCCCGGCCGCGGCAGTCGGCCGCCGCGCGTTCGAGGTCGCGGGCCAGCAGCCGGGCGCTGCCCTTCTCGCCGTCGCGTGCGTAGCGCTCGACGAGTTCCTTCGCCTGGTACTTGGCCCAGTAGGACAGGTCCAGCGTGCCGGCCACCGGGAACGGCACCCAGTCCTCCGAGCACTCCAGGCCCAGCTTCGACAGGTCGTCGGTCATCGGCGGGATCACTCCGTCCAGGTCAGCGAGGAGGCGATGGCGTCGAAGAGGCCGGCCATGGCGTCGGCCACGGGTTCCAGCGGCGTCGAGAAGGTGAGCAGCAGGTACTGGGCGGTGCCGGGGACCGGCACGTGGTACTCGACCGAGACGGACGCGCGGTGCCCGTCCTGCCGCTCCCGCTCCGTCGGCCGCGTGGCGGACCGGACCCGTACGGCCGTGCCCGCCGCCAGGTCCTCGACGCTCACCTGCGTGCCGTCGTCGTCCGGTCCACTGTCCCGTGCGAACGCGCGCGCCAGGTCCTGCGGCGCCGGCGGCTCGGGGCCGCGCAGCGGGGCGAGGCTCACCAGCAGCGAGGCCGGGACGGTCAGCGGTCCCGCCTCCTGGAAGCTGAGGTACAGCTCGATGCCGCCGCCCTCGTAGGCCTCGGCGGCGCGACGGCGCAGGTCCGCGCGCATCTCCTCCTTGAGGTGCGGCGCGTTGTCGATGCCCCGGAAGCGGCGCTCCACGAGCGCGTCGACCGACGTGTCCCGCTGCTCGGGGTCGAGCAGGATCCGGAACCACCCGTCGGGCAGCAACAGCTGGTAGTCGGAGGGCGGTTCGGTGTTCTCGGGGTCGGTCATCGTCGGGCCTCCTCAGGTGTACGCTCCGCCGCCGGCCGGTCGAGGACCAGCCGGCCGCGCAGTTCGTGCACGGCGTACGGCACGGCCTGCAGGACGAGACCGAGCGCCCCGGCCGCCACCGCCACGGCCCCGGCTCCGGGCGCCGTGTCGGCGACACGTACGCCCTGGACGACGGAGAAGACCGAGCCGAAGGCCATGACGGCGGTGGACGACACCCCCGCCGCCGTACCGGGGAAGCGGGCCGCCCGGCGGGCCTCCCCGCCGGTCCTGGGCAGCAGGCCGGTGCCCAGCACGGGCCCCTTGGGCCAGGTCCGCCTGCCGCTGAGCCGGCGCTCGGACACCGTCAGCCCGGTGCCACGGCACAGCCGCGACCATCCGTCGGCGCCGTCCTCGCCGGCGAACCACAGGTGCCACGGAAGCACCGCCCGCACGTGTTCGCCGGGGCCCCGCAGTTCCACCCCCACAGGACGGCCGGTCCCGTCGGTCACCCGGACCAGCCGGGTCACCGCGTGCGGACCGGACCGGGCGAACCAGTACTCCTGGCCCCCCAGGTCGCGCAGCACCAGGTCGCGGTCCTGCACCCGCAGCTCGGTCTCCCGCAGGAACCGGACCGTGGCCCCGGCCCCCGGCGCCGGGCCGGGCACGACGCGCTCGACGACCGTCACCCGGCGGCGGCCCGCCCGCAGCCGCGTCCAGCCGCGCAGCGCCAGCCGGGCCACGGGTCCGCACAGGGCGGTCAGGGCGAGCAGCAGCACCAGCCATCCGGGCGCGGTGTCGGAGAAGACGACCACGGTGAACGCGGAGAACCACAGCGTCCCGGCGACGGCACGCACGCACCAGTACCAGAGCGGGAAGGCCGGTCCGGGCCCGAGGGAGACACCCGAACTCCCCGCCTTCCGGCCACCGTTCCGGTCGCGCGCCACGTGCAGCGGCACGCCCGCGGCCTTCAGCAGGCCGGCCACGCCCGACCGCTCCAGCAGCTGCTCCCCCTGCACGGAGCCCGGCGGGAGCGCGGGCGCCTCCGGCAGCCACTCCTCGACCGCTGTACGGGCGACCGGCGCCCCTTCCCCATCCAGCAACCGCACCTCGCCCCAGGCCCCCGGACGGCCCGGCTCCTGCCGTGCGGCCTCCCCGGCGGGCGCGTCGACGAAGACCGCGCGGACGACACCGCCCTCACCGACGGGGATCCGGCGGGTACGGCCGCGGGCGCGCAGGACGAGCGCACCGTCCTCCACCGACAGCCGGGACCCGTGACACCGTTCCAGACCCGGACCGCGCCCGCCGGCCGGCCGGAGAGCGGGCTCGTCACTCATGGGGTGACCCGGTCCGCCACCGAGGTCACCGCACCGTAGGCGCCCTCCGCCCCGGCGGTGACACCGGTGGCCGTGGCGCCCGCCCAGACGTTGGTCTGGCCGGTGAAGTTGTTCAGCGCGCTGCTGACCGCGGGGAACTCACGGGCGGCCGGGGCGATGCCGTCGAGCCCGGCGGCCGCCCGGGCGAGGTCCGGGTCCAGCGTGCCCGCGGAGCGCGGGGCGGCCATGCCGCTCAGCCCCTCGCGCCAGCCCTCCCGGGAGAACGCGTTGCGTACGGATTTCACACCGTCGACCGTATCCCGGTACATCGCGGTGGGGCTGAAGCCCTCCTTGATGTTGTTCCAGTTCGGCAGCTTGCCCTTGGGCATGGTGGCCATCGCCCGGGCCGCGTCCTTGCCGCGCACCGATCCCTGCGCACCGCGGTTGGCGAGGTTCCATGCCTTGTTGGTCTTCATGCCGGAGCGTACGGCGTTCTTGTAGAGGTTGCTGCGGGCCAGCGCCTTGCTGCCCGCGGCCACCCCCTTGGCGCCGGCCATCGCGGCCCGCCCGAGGCCGAAGGTGGCCACGCCCACGGCGTCGAGGATGACGGACTTCCAGCTGCCCTCACCGCCCAGCGCCAGCACCAGGTCGGTCGCCAGCGCGACGACGCTCGCCGCCAGGGCGACGGCGTTGGCGACGACGGCGATGGCCTGGCCGATGACCGGTATCCAGCCGAGGGCCAGGGCCGCCACCCCGGCCCACAGGGCTATCCGGCCCGCCCATTTGGAGATCTCCTTGAGCCAGCCGGCGTTGTCGTGGACCCAGTTCTTGAACTTGTCCTTCCAGCCGTCCTTCAGCCCGTCGTTCTCGATGACGTCGTGGATCGCGTCGGCGGCGGCCTGCGCGGCGCGGTCACGGATGCCCTTGGCGGCCTCCAGGGCCTTCTTCGCGGAGGACAGCGCGGAGGTCGCCGCCTTCCGCTGCGCGGTGTGCCGCTTGCGGTCAGGGTCGTCGTCGGGGGCGTCGTCGGGCAGACCGTCCAGGGCCCGGCGCGCGGTCCCCAGGTCCTCGTCGGCCGCCTCGGCGTCCCGCAGCGCCTGGTCGGCCATCTGCTGGGCGCGGTGCAGCTCGGAGGCGTACTCGTTGCTGCACACGCCCTCCCGCACCTGGGTACCGAGCGCCTGCGCGGCCTCGTCGTAGCGCTTGAAGGCCTTGCGGAGCTTGCCGCTCGCCCCCTCGGCGGCACCGCGGAACTCGGTGGCGGTCTTGCCCTTCCAGTTGTCGACCGACGCCAGCGCCTCGATCTCGCGGGCCTCCTTGTCGATGGCCTCGGCGGTCCTGCGCAGCGTGCGTCCGAGCCGGGCGACCGTCTCCGGGTCACCGGGGACCGGGTCGGCGGACTCGTCGAGGACGGCCCAGCGGTGGGCGGCCGGTCTGGCGGTCATCGGCCCGCTCCCTTCGGCTGGTCCTTGCCGGTGCGCTCGTCGGTGCGCCGCAGTGCCTCGGCGAGCTCGTGGTCGAGTTCCTCGTACGACTGCGCGGCGGTCTTGGTGATGCCGCGCAGCTTCTCCAGTTCCTCGGTGAGCTGGCGGCGGTGGATCTTCCAGTTGCCGGCGAACGTGTCGAAGGCGTCCAGGATCTTCTCCGAGCCCAGGTCGTCCACGCCGTACCCCTCGGCCGGGTTGGCCCGCTCGGCGAAGGTGTCGCGGATGCGCCCCAGCGCCCGGGCGGTCTCCTTGATCCGTGCGATGTCGGCTTCCTGGTCTCCCACCGTCTCCTCCTTCGCCCGCGCCGCTTCCGCTCCGTACTCCCGGCCCGTACGTCCGCTCCGTACTCCGGCCCGTACGTCCGCTCCGTAGGTCCGGCCGCGCGACCGTTCCGTACGGCCGTTCTCAGCCGACCTCGTTCTCCGCGACCGCCTGGCCGCGCACGACCACGTCGCCGCCGTAGAACATGCCCGTGAAGACGGGGGAATAGGTGAGCTGGACCTCGACCTCGACCGCGTCGACGGTCGCCGTGACGCAGTGGGTCCCCGCGATGTCCGCGCCCGACATGTCCATCTCTCGGGCGAAGGCCTTCACACGGGCGTCGCAGTTCTCGTAGTTGATCGGCGCGGGGCCGCCCTCGTTGTCGTAGAGGGCCTCGCGGTCGATGTCCTGGGCGGCGTACCGGGCCGCCTGTTCCGCGATGTCCGCCGCGCGCTCCCGCTTGGAGATGGACATGCCGCCGTCGATGACGAAGGCCGCCAGCGACAGGAACACCAGGGCGAAGATGATGACCGCGCCGGCGCCCGAGCCACGGTCGTCCAGCCGTGCGCCGCGCTGCTCCAGCCAGGTCCAAACGCACGCGCTCACGCCGCCGGGAACAGGCGAAGGCGCGGGTGCGGGTGCCGTCACGCCGTCCTCCGGTACGGGTCGAGCGGCGAGCTGAAGCTCGCGGTCAGGGTGGTCGGGATGTCCAGGCCCAGCATGGCGAGGCCCCGCACCTCGCAGCTCACCTGGACGCTGAAGAGGGTGTCCGGCTCGAAGCCGGGACTGGTCTGGACGACGGTGACCGGGCCCGAGCAGACGTCCTGGAGGTTCGCCTCCGCCGCCGCCCGCGCCTCGGCCATCGCGGTGGCGTGGTCCTTCTGGATCGACCCCGCGCGGGCCGCGTCCCGTGCCGCTCCGTCCAGCGCGCCCCGCCCGTCGACCAGTTGCCCGAAGCCCACCAGGACGAGGATGAAGAGGATCATCACCGGCGCGAGGATGACGACCTCGACCGTGGACAGACCCCGGTCGGCGGTGTCCTGCCACGTCGCCCGCAGACCCCGGAGGGAACGGCGCATCAGTTCTCCCCCTCCTGCACGAACCGCTCCACCGGACCCACCGACTGGGCGTGCACCGTGAGGTCCAGGCCCGGGAACACCGTCGGGATACGGGCGGTGATCTCCACGCCGACCGTGTTCTGCTCCGGATGGAGCAGCTTCACGTCCGGGGCGATCACCAGTTGCGGGCCCAGCTGCCGGATGTAGCTGTCCACCACGTCGCGTGCCTCGCCCCGCCAGCCGCCGGGCTCGGCGTCCGCCGTCGCCCGCGCCTTGCGCGCGCCCGCCTGCGCCGCCGCCTGCGCGACGTGATCGGCGAAGAAGTACAGCGCGAACTGCACCGTCGCGAAGATCATGAAGAACAGGATCGGCGTGAGGAACACGAACTCGATCGCGGTCATGCCGGAGTCGCCGCGGGCGGAGGCGGCCTCCGCCCGTCGGCGTACCCAGCTGCGTACGCGCACCGGCATCCCCGTTGACGTCGAGAAGGTACGTGCGGTCAGCAGGTCTTGCCCGCGTCCGCACCCTTGATGCAGTCGCCGACCTTGTTGGCGCCCTCGCTGAGCGCGGCGTTGATGATGGCGGCCACCACGCCGACGATCGCCACGACGACGGCCGAGATGATGACCCACTCCACCGCGGAGGCGCCGCGGTCCAGTTCGCCGGAGCGCGCCCGCTCGACGCGGGCCCGCATGAAGGTGACCAGGAAGTCGACGGCGGGAATGCCGGTGTGGAAGGTACGTCCGTTCATGACGCGTTGTCCTCTCGAATTCGGTTCACGGAAGTTCTGACGTACGGCGCGCGGTCCGTGGTTCGCGGATCACAGGTCCGGGATCTCACACCTGGAACACCCGCATCGCCGCCGGGAAGATCAGGAACACGAGGAACCCCGCGCACAGCAGCAGCTGCGCCACGAGCATCGACTGGGACTTCTCACCCGCGCTGCCCTCGATCTCGGCGAGTTCGCGGTGCCGCATGGTCTCGGCGCGCGAGGCGAGAGACTCCCGCACCTTGGCGCCGTCGTCGGCGACCAGCGCCAGCGAGGCGGAGAGGTCCTTGAGTTCCTCCACGCCCAGCTCCTCGCCGAGCTGGCCGAGCGCCTGCCACTGGCTGATGCCGGTGATACGGGCGTCGGCGAGGGCGCTGCGGATGCGCTGTGCCGCCCAGCCGTCGGACACCTCGGCGGCGGCCATCAGCGCCTCCGGCAGCCCCCGGCCGCCGGCCAGGCTCATCGACACCAGGTCCAGGTACGCGCCGATCACCCGGCGCAGGTCGCGCCGCTTCTCGGCGGCGTCCCGGCGGACCTCCAGGTCGGGCAGGACGAAGAACAGCACCGCGCACAGCAGCGCCAGCCACACCGGGATGGCCGGGCTGCGGCTGAAGCCGAGCTGCCAGACGATGGCGAACAGGAACGGTCCGAAGAACAGACCGGCCACCGCCAGCAGCACCTTGGTCGCCAGGAACCTCTCCCAGCTGCGCTCCAGCACGGCGAGGTCGGCCCGCAGCGACCGCTGCTCCCACCCCTGCTGCTGGTAGAACTCCGCGACCTTGGCACCCACTTGGGCCCGCAGCGAGCCAAAACGTCCGGTCTCCTGCGCGGCCGGCCGCGCCGACTCGTACGCCGAGCCGCGCGCCCGCATCGCGTCGATCCGGGCGACCTGGGAGAGGGCGCTGCGCCGGGTCGGCATCAGCGCCCGGACCAGGCAGTAGATCCCCAGTCCGACGACCGCGCCGACGACCACCGGCATCGTCAGTCCGTCACTCATCGGCGTACCCCCTCCTCCGGCTGGAACGGCGTCGCCTGCGCGGGTGTGGCACCCGGGGTGCGCGGACGCACCAGCCGCACCGACGACTCGTCGCGCACCAAGAAGCGTTCGGGCGTCTCGATGGTGGACAGCTTGCGCAGCCACCAGAAGCCCAGCGCGAACAGCCCGCACACACAGGCGAGGACGAGCTGGCCGACGGCCGTGCCGTACGGCTCGACGAAGTCGCGGTTGAAGATGGACAGTCCGAGCACGAACGCGACCGACACGGCGACCACGATCTGCACCGAGCGCCGGGTGGAGGCGCGCTGCGCCATCACCCGCTGGCGCATGTCGACCTCCTCGCGCGCCGACTTCGCCAGCGCGCCGAGCACCTGCCGCAGACCTGGGCCGCGCAGCCGGGCGTTGAGGATGAGGGCGGCGACGATGATGTCGGCGGACGCGTCGTCGATCTCGTCGGCGAGCTGCTGCAGCGCCTCGGGCAGCGGGGTGCGGGCGCGCAGCCGGTCGACCAGCGCGTCCAGGTGCGGGCGCAGCACGGGCGCTGCGGCCCGCGCGGACGCCGGGATGGCCTGTTCCAGGCCCACCGCGCCGGCGATGGTGTCGCGCAGGGACTCCGTCCAGGAGGCGAGGGCCTCCACGCGCCGCATGGCGGCCCGCTCCTCACCGGCGCCGCCGAACAGGCGGTCCCAGAAGAAGACGAGGACGGCGGCGGCGACGCCGGCCACCACCCAGCGGGTCATCAACAGCACGGCGAGCCCGACGAGCGCGGCCAGCGAACCGCGCCGGCCGACGAACCGGAGCACCTCGTTCGCCCGCTCGCTCGCCTTCTGCTTCTCGTGCTCGGGCTTGGCGGGCAGGCCCCGTACGGCGACGGCGAACAGGGCGAGGCCGCCGCCGACGGCGACGCCGCTGGCGAGGGCGTACAGCACGGTGGTGGAGAACAAGCCGCCCATGGAGCCGAGCGAGCCGAGCGCGGCCAGGTCCGTGGTGGCGGGTACGGCGGAGGTCACCGGCCCCTCGGTCATCGGCACATCGGTCATCGACAGGGCAGTCATCGGCACACTGGTCATCGGCTCACCCCCACGTTCCGCTGGGGCGGTAGCCGTAGGCCATCAGTTCCTCCAGGCAGGCTATGGGGGCGTGCGCGGTGACCCGGCCGTCGGGCGTCTCGGCGAAGACCTCGCTGGACAGCACGCGTCCGTCGACGCCGTTGACCTCGCGCACCGAGGTGACCATGCGCTGGAGCCGGCCGCCGCTCTGGTACTCGTTGCGCCGCTGGATGAACACGACGAAGTTCACCGCGCCCGCGATCAGCATCTGGCTCGCCTCGATGGGCAGCCGTTCGGTGGCCTGCAGGGCGTACGTGGAGATGCGGTTGAACACCTCGCTGGAGCTGTTGGCGTGGATCGTGGACAGCGAGCCGTCGTTGCCCTGGGACATCGCGTTCAGCATGGTCACGATCTCGTCGCCGAGCACCTCACCGACGATGACCCGGGAGGGGTTCATACGCAGTGACCGGCGCACCAGCTCCGCCATCGAAATGGCGCCCTGTCCCTCGGAGTTGGGCAGCCGCTCCTCGAACGCCACCACGTTGGGGTGCAGGTCGGGGAAGGTGTCGAGCCCGAGCTCCAGCGCACGCTCCACGGTGATGAGGCGCTCCTGCGGCGGGATCTCGTTGGCGAGGGCCCGCAGCAGCGTGGTCTTACCGGCGTTGGTCGCACCGGCGATCATGATGTTCTTGCGGGCGCGGACCGCACAGGCGAGGAAGTGCCCGAGCTCGGGGGTCAGCGTGCCGTTGCCGACCAGGTCGGAGATGAACACCTTGCCCATGCGGGCCCGGCGGATGGACAGCGAGGGCCGGCGGGCCACGTCCATGACGGCCGACAGACGCGAGCCGTCCGGCAGCCGCAGGTCGAGCTGCGGGTTGGCGGAGTCGAAGGGCCGGGACGACAGACCGGAGTACGCGCCGAGCACCTGGATCAGCTCGATGAGCTCCTCGTCGGTCTCGGCGACCGGCTCACCGCGCGTCTCGCGCCCGTCGGAGTAGCCGACGAACACCTGGTCGCAGCCGTTGATGTCGATGTTCTCGACCTCGGGGTCGTCGAGCAGCGGCTGGAGCCGGCCCACCCCGAACAGCGCCGCGTGCACGGCGGCCGCGTACTGTTCCTCGGTCTCCGCGTCCAGCGGCGTACGGCCCGCGTTGATCTCGGAGCGGGCGTACTCCTCGAGGATCTGGGCTATGACGGCACGGGCGTACTGCCGCTCGTCCTCGGTGGACATCGGCGTGACGCCGTTGACCTGGTCGAGTCGGCGCTGCTCGGCGATCCGGTCACCGGCGTCCTGCCGGAACCGCTTGACCAGGGAGTGGTCGACAGCGGTCATCGCCCGGCTCCGTGACCCTGGGGCGGTTGCCCGGCGTGCGCCTGCTGGGCCTGCGCCTGGGCCGCCCAGGCGGCGCCGTACTGCTGGTACACGTCGGCCGTCACCTTGCGCGCCGAGCGGATCAGCAGCGACTTGTCGAGCCGTCCGCGGCGGCGTCCGGCGAGCTGCTCGGCGCCGGCCGGGTCGTCGGCGAGGGTGCCGACCACGCGGGCGCCGGTCTGCGCGTGCACGAGCATGTCGTTGACCTGGCCGGCCAGCTTGGCGGCGTTGCCCGGGTCGGCGACGAGGACGACGCCGATCACCGGGTTGTTCAGGCTCGCGGCGCCGCGCGGGCCGCCGTGCAGCTTGCCGGATAGCGCGGCCGCCCGGTCCCTCACCCGGGCCAGCGCCTCGGGCTCGGTGCGGGAGATCAGCAGCACCAGGGAGGCGTGCGGGAACAGCTCCACGGCCGGGGTGTCGCCGCTGATGCGTCCGCAGTCGGCGATGACGTCGGCGGGCGCGTTGGGCGAGTCGGCGAGGGAGGCGAAGGCGTGCCCGAGCGTGGGCCACAACCCCGCGAGCCCGGCGGCCTGCTCGGCGACGCCGAGCCCGACGAGCACTTCGAGTCCGCCGCTCAACGGCTGAACGTGGTCCCACAGTTGGTCGGGCACAAGGCCGCGTCGCGCGGTGGCGGCGATGGACAGCATGCCGGTGTTGGGGTTGAGCGGACCGCCGTGCGCGGCCGCGCTGCGGTACACGAGGTCACCGCCCGCCGGGTCGGTCTCGGCGAGCAGCACGCGCCGCGGCCAGACCGCCGCGAGGGCGACGGCCGCGGTCGTGACGCCGGGGGAACCCTTGTCGGCGGCGAGGGCGATGAGGGCCATGGGTGGGGTGCCGCCTTCTAGTTGCCAGGAACGAGGACGAGCGCCACCTCGCCGTTGGAGGCGGCCTGGGTGAGCGCCGCGGCCTGCGCGCTGTCGACGAGGAGCGTCACGGGCCGGTTGCTGCTGCTGACGAGGTCGTCGCCCTTGGCGTCCTGGACGTAGTCCACGACCGCCTTGTCCACGATCACGGAGTCGCCGCCGGAGGAGCCGGAGGAGCCCGAGGAACCGCTGTCGCCCTCACCGCCCGACCCGGACCGCGAGGTCCCGCCGACCCGGTAGGCGGCCACCGTCGAGCCCGACTTCAGACCGGCCGGATACTGGCCCTCCTTGAGGGACAGGCCGACGAGGGCCTTCCCGTCCGGGACCTTGGCCTCCTCGCCGAACATCTCGCCGACGGCGACCACACCGCCCGGGATGGTGGTGACGGCCTTCAGCTTCTTCAGGGCGCCGAGCTGCGAGTACTTGACGTAGTGGATGCCCGGGTCCTCGGCGACCATCACCGACGTGGTGTTGCTGTCGGTGACCGCCTGTCCGGCCGGGATCTCCTCGGTGATCTTGACGACCTCGATCCGGTCACCGGCCTGCAGCACGAGCATGGTGGCGCCGAGCGCACCCACCAGGATCAGCAGCACGGCCAGCGCGGCGAGGGCCGGCTTGCGCTCGCGGGGCGGAGTGGGAAGCCGGTCACCGACCGGCGGTTGAGCCGGAGCCGCGGAACGACCCGCGCCCGCCCCCGTACGCTCCTGGATCTTCACGCAGCCGCTCCCCGTACACCCAAGATGATGTCTGCCAAGTTCCTTGTAATTGCGGACACTTCACCCGTGTCGGCTCGCGCGTGGACATGCGGGACGCGTCGGACGTACCCGCTCCGATCCGGGCGGATAGCCAACGCGTAAGTGAGTGTCAAGCCATCGCACCGTATCAGCCACGCATACGCCCCTCAAGACGGAAGCGACCACTCCCGGCTCGCCGCACACACCGTTGTTCAGCTGCAATTTCAGCGTTGAACAACCCAGTTGGCAGCGGCCGGTGAGACGGTACTTCCGCTGTGCGGACGCGAATCCCCAACTGTGCATGCCGCCCCGGCAGCTGAGCCGCTTCCTCACTCAGCGCACACCTCTCCCCCACGAACCGCTCACGAGGACTGTCGGAGGCACGTGCCATGATCGTGCTCCGCCACAGTGACCACTCGGTAGCCGAAAGCGACGGATGTCACACAATCGAGCGCCGGACGTACCGGTCCCGGCGTCGGCATCGATAGTCGGTATCGGTATCGGTTCGGCATTGGCGGAGGCCGCCGGGGGCTGGATGTACGGGGAAGAGCGGGGAAACGGGGAGCTTCGACGATGACGGGGACACGGGCGGTGACGCCGCCGCTGGAAGGCGCGGCAATGACGGCGAACCCGCGCCTGCTGGAAAAGGTGCGCGTGGTGAGTGGGCGCACCGGCGTCGACTACACGGACGACGCAGTGCTGAGCGAGCTGCTCCTACGGCACCGGCGCGCCGTGGACGGGGCGAGCCGCGGCCCCGTCGGCTGGATCGGCGGGACCGCCCTGGTGACGGGCGTGATGTGGCCGTTCGTGGGTCACATGGTCCCGGCCATGGCCGACAACCCGCTGCTGGCCTACGCCCCTGCGGGCCCGCTGCTGATCGTGGCGGTGGCGTGCCTCACCTTGGTCCACGTCCGCTGGAAGCGCGCCCTGCTGCACACGGAACTGGCGGGCTACCGGGAGGTCCTGGGCCTCGCCCGGGCACACGGCGTCGAGCCGGCCCACGTGCCGCCGTGGCTGGAGGGCCGCAGGCAGGGCGGAGGAGGCAAGGGCGCCGCGCCGATACCGAGGTACGCGCCGGTTGAGCGGGCGGATGCGCCGGACGCACCTGGTGACGCACCTGGTGATGCCTCTAGTGGCGCCTCGGACGAACGCACCGGCATGCCTCCGGTTGCCACGGTGCCGCCGAAACCGGACGCGGTGGCGGCGTACGAGCGCATCGCCGACGAGGGCGGCTGGCACGACGAGGTGGGCTGCCTACTGCTGCTCGCCGGTGTGATCGGCGCCGCCGTGGCAGTGTCCTCGGGCACGCCGCTCGGTCTTGCCGCACTGGCGCTGGTCCCCCTCGCCGTCGTCGTCTGGGTCAAGGGCCACCGCCAGGGGACCGAGAAGGCGGGCCTGCGGACGGAGGCGGAGGCGTACGCCAGAGCGGTGGTCGCGGCCCGGGCAGCGGGCGCGGACACCCCGGACCTGTCTCCTCAGCTACGCGCGCTGCTCGACGACTGACATCGCTCGTCATCCCCCCACTCAGGCTTAAGAGGAGCCCCCCACCGTGAACCGTTCTACCCATGCCCTGACCCTGCTCTGCCTCGCCGCACTCGCGGCGTGCGGCGGAGGCGGGGAGTCCGACAATTCCACCGGCGAACCCCGGCCCTCCGCGACCCGCACCGAGCAGCCCGCGCCCGCCGAACGTCTGGTGGGGCTGATGGTCACCCCTGCCGAGGTGAAGGGGTTCACGCTGCAGGAGTACGACGACGAGTTCGCCATCGCCAAGTCGTCGTCGGACCTGTCGTCGGACAAGCCGGCCTGTGCACCGCTGGCACTCGCGCTGAACCAACTGCCGCTCGGTGAACCGCAGGCGGACCTCACGCGGGTCCTGAACTCGGAGTCCGAGGGCCTGACCGGCGCACACACGTACATCACGCTCACCACGTACGCGCCCGGCAAGGCACAGGCCGTCCTGGCGGACGTGAAGAAGGCCGTGGCCGCTTGCGGCGACGGCTTCACGGCTGAGGGCGACAACGGCAGCAGCGTGTACGACTCCGTCGCGGCGGAGGAGACCACCCCGGCCGGCGACGAGACCGCCGGCTTCACGGCCACGATGTCGTACCAGGGTGTGTCCCACACCCTCCACACCCAGGTCGTCCGCGCCGGCGACGTCGTGGGCGTCTACTTCTCCGCCAACGGCCTGGCCATCGCCAACGCCCGCCCGAGCGAAGCGAAGCTGCCGACAACGGTGGTGGAGGCGCAGAACGCGAAGCTGGGATGAGCACGTGTTGCTCACCGTCACGCCACGCACCCCGCCTGCTTCCAACTCCACCCGCCTGGCGGAGCGCACCGGAGCACCCCACGGGGTCGCGGCATTCGTGGCCGCCGCCACCCGCCGTCTTCGCACTGGCATTGGGAAAAAGACGGCTGCACGGCCTGGTTGAGTCGCTCACACTGAGATCTCGTCAGGGACGGTTTGAGCGACATGACCTGCACGCCTTCGTCGTACGCCCCGATCGCTCCCATTCAGCCCCGGCCCGCCGGAAACGCACCGTTCGCGGGACCCTTCGCCCTGGCGAAACCGGAAACCGCACCGATACCGTCATTGCTCTCGACTGCACATCTGTCTCACGGGGAGTCACTGTGAAGCGCCGCACCTTGCCCACCGCCGCCGCGTTCGCCGCCGCGACAGCCCTGCTCCTCACGGCCTGCGGGGGCGGGGACGATGAGCCCGCCGACAACGACAAGGTCGTCGGGGCAAGCCGGCAGCCTGAGGAACCGACCAAGTCCGCCGAGCCGGGAGCGCCTCAGGAGGAGAAGCCGGACGGCGTGGATCTGTCCCTGCCCAAGGACGTCAACTTGGTCTTCGACTGGGACGAGCCTGAGAACGAGAACGAGGCGGCCGCCATGGATGACGCCGCCAACTTCTTCCGGGCCATCTACCGTGGCGTCGACAAGCGCACTGCCAAGGACGCGGGTGTCGTCGCCTACGCGACAGGCGAGGGGCTGCATTACGCACAGACTCAGGTCAACGCCTGGATCGACGGCGGCTGGACCGCGACCGGCACCCTGCGCCACTACGACGCCACCACCCGGTCCGCCGGGGACGGCACGTCGGTGGAGGTGGCCTTCTGCGCCGACTCCGGCAAGTTCTTCGGCAAGGAAGTGAAGACGGGAAAGGTCCTCACGACCAGGCCAAGCATCGAGGACTTCGACTACTACAAGCTCATCATGGTCAAGCTCCCCACTTCTGACACGCTATGGCAGGCATCGAAGGTCTTCGTCGAGACGAAGGCGGCGAAGTGCCAGTGAGGAAGACGCGTCGCACGTCTGTCGGTGTCACGGCGCTCACCCTGGCTCTCAGCGTCATCGCTTTCAGTGAAGCGGCCTACGCCGCAAAGCCAGTGGGATCCGGCAAAGGAGCCAGCACCGAGCAAACCGGTGGTGGAGACGAAACCGGCATCTACGCCGCCGCCCGCATCACGTACTCCGGTTCCGTGGCCGCGAACGGCGGCACAGGCAACGTGAGGTCCTCAGACGTCAACTGGACGCCACCGGCCTGCTGGTACGCCCCGTACCTCGGAGCCAAGGACTTCAAGAAGAAGATGTCTGCGGACATCGAGCGCCAGATAAAAACTCCTGGCATCGGCGGCACCGCCGGCGCGGCGCTCACCGAGCTGAAGCGCCACTACGAGGACGACTACGGCTGGACCGACACCCCCGGCTACAAGGATTACAACGTCGACAAGGACGGCGAGGGCATGTTCTGGGCCGGCGTCGAGAATCCGAACGAACCCGATGTGCTGAAGCGCGGCTCCTGCAACGACCTCCCCTTCTGGGTGGAGAACGGAGAAGCACCGCCTCCGCAGTACGAGCAGGCGATCAGTCCCGAGATCCTCGCGGCCCTGGCCTACCAGCACATGGAGCTGCCCGACACCGAGGTCAGCCTCGCTCCGGAGCAGACCACCAAGGTGAACCTGCCCACCTGGGCATGGTTGGACAAGGCCGTGTTCGACGAGGTGCAGGCGACGGCGGCTCTCAACGTGCCGGGCTTCAACATTCAGGCCACGACGACGGCAACGCCGGTCTCACTGACCCTCGATCCCGGCACCGACGACGCCATGACCTACCCCGCCTCGGGCGAGTGCACCATCACCGATGACGGCTCGATCGGAAAGCCGTACGCGAGAGGCAAGGCAGACCGGACCCCGCCCTGCGGCATCAAGTACCTCCGCTCATCGGGCGACGGCACCTACAACCTCCAGGCCACGATCACCTGGGACATCTCATGGACCGGCACCGGCAGCACCGGCGGCGACCTCCCCGACGGCAGCTTCGCCAACGGTCAGGCGGTCACCGTTCAGGAGATCCAGTCCGTCAATCGCTAGGCGTTCTCAGTACCGAGGCACCACACCAGTGACATCCTTCTCTGGAGACCAGTAGAGCCATGGCAGGCGATTCAAATCTCATTGTCAACGTCGACCTTCTTGTTGAATCGGAGTCCGCCCTGAGCAAGATCCAGAAGGATCTGAAGGACGTAGGAAACAGGAAGGACGACATGCGCCCCTACTGGGGTAGCAGCGAGATAAGCGACGCAATGGGTAAATTCGCGGATAACTGGGACGACTATCGCGGGAAAATGCTCGAAAGTGTAAGCAGCGTAGGGAAGCTCGTAACCAACACCATCAACGGCTTCACTGGGACTGACGCCGCCCTCGCGAAGGAACTGAGAAAGGCAAGGAAGGGCAAGTGAGCACTTCCTCGAAACCGCGCCCTCGAGACTGGCATCCGCTCGCCGAGTCCGATCCTGTTCCGGGAGATCCGGAGGAGATCCGCGACGAGGTCACGCACATGAAGAGCGTGGCAACCACTCTCCGAGACCAAGCCGAGCGCCTACGCAAGATCAAGAATGACGACGAACTAAAGGGAAAGTACGCAGGTAAACTACGCGATGAATCTGAAGTACTCGAAAAACATTTTCGCGAAGTCGCGAGTCGCTACGAACGAGTTCAAGTCCATTTGAACAAATGGGCCACCGAGCTCGAGCAATTCCAGGAAGATGCCGACAAGATCCTCACAACCGCGAAAAAAGAGCAGGAGCGACTCAAAGCCGAGAAAACCAAAGAGGAAGCGAACGCAGAAGGCACGCCACAGTCTTCAGCTAGTGAAACTGAAGGTGACCCGCTCCATGAGTACCGGGTCAAGCTCAGCGGCATCACGGGTGACCGGGACGATCGCGCAGCGCACTACGCCAGCAAGATCCGTGACGAAATTGACGACATCATCGAGGACAGCTTCTGGGACGACATCAAAGGATGGATTCATGACAACATCGATAGGATCAAGTGGGTCCTCGACGCTCTAGGCTGGGCGGCCTCTGTCCTAGGCACGCTTGCACCATTCCTTGCCTTCATCCCTATTATCGGGCCCTTTATCGCGGGGCTTGCCGTCGGACTTTCCATTTTCATCGCAGCATCCCGTTTCGTCCTTTTCCTTGCCGGGGAAGCAAGTCTGACGGAAGTGCTGATGGACTGCGTCGGACTGGTTGCCTTTGCTGCGGGCACGAAGATGCTCGTCAAGCTAAAGACAGCGAGCAAGGCCGTCAAAACAGCCGCCAAGGAGCAGCGGAGACAGCGGCTGAAAGAAGCACTGCGCGTGAACAGGTCTGTGCGAAACGAGATCACTCGCGTTATGGCTACGACCAGCGATGACGGCCTCCGGGAGTTCGGACGTCAGACGATGAACCGCATGCGGAAGGAGATATCCCAGAACGCTGGGCGCGTTGCCGACGAAACGCCTTTGCGTCCCAGCCACCTTGAGCAACTGGGGTTCGGGGATGCTGAGGCCCGATCCCTCATCAACGGCATCCGCCGGAACGCTGAAACTTTTCCCGACGCCGCTGCAGTTGCGGAAAGGTCGGAGACCTACTACAAGGTTGCGGTGGGTACCGCAGTTACGGGCGCGACCGCAGATGTCGCCGACAAGGCGCTCGGCGAAAGCCCTGTTTTTCCGGGCAAACCGTTCAATGAGACTTACGAGAACTTCAAGGGTGAAACCGGAAAGCTGCCAGAGGACACTCATTGGTAGCTGAACGCAAGGAAGAAGCGTCATGAGTTCAAACCGACGAACCCTGGGCTACGGCCAGCGGGGTGGGGGGCCGACCGCGCTGGCGAAGCTATGTCTCATCATTGGAGTTTCCTCCATCTTCCTGGTGATGATCGCAGGGGCTCTTCCACCCTCTTTGAAGGATGCCGTCTACTGGGTTCAGCGCATCATTGTGGGTGCAGCCATCCTGACTCTGCTAGCGCTTTTCCTCAGGCATCCGATTCCGTCCCGACGCCCTGAAGGCCTTACGGAAGTTTTCATTTACTCACCCGGCCTCTTTCTGGCCGCTTGGGTAACCGGAGTCTGGGCAGGCGTCTTTGCAGCTCCCTTGATCCCCCTGCTCGCCCTTGGGGCATGGATGACAGAGAGACTCCGTCGTGACTGAACAGAGCTTGACGCGATCGCCAGTGCCCACCGGCTTCAACCTGGTACTCCCGCCCGGGTGGGGGAAAGTTGACCTCCATGAGGAGGTCGTGAACGAATCGATTCTGACTCTCGTTGACAGATCCATCGATCAGCTCCCGAAAGATCTCCCCAGGGATGACGTAAGCAAAGTACGAATGGAACTCTTCAAGCAACTGAGAAAGGCGGCAAGAAAAGCCAGCAGAGCAAACGGGATGGTGCTCTATCTTCCTGTGGAACGGGTCCGCGGCAGTGTGGTTCCAGCATCGTTCGTCGTGTCAGAACCGATTAACGCAACCGGTGCCGGATTCCACTCGAATCAAGTGGTCAACGGAGTAGCAGCGGAGCGAGGAGAAAGCGAAACCGTAACTGTCGACGGATCAACCGCAACCAGAATCGAGCGGATTGTCCCGCCTCCGGAAAGATCCGAGATCGAGTTCTCCTCCCGGCGTGTCGAGTACATACTTCCCCTTCCTGGCAGCCCGTTCCCTCGCTGGTTGGCTGTCACATTCAGCACGGTCGGCGACGGAAAGCCCGACAGTGAATACTCCTCCGCCCTCGTCGACCTGTTCGATGCTGTCATGATGACTTTCCGTTGGAGTTACGAGTGATTTTCTTCGAAACCGAGGCAGATCCTACCGAGTGGTTCCTCATGCCACTTCACTGGACAGATCTCCGTCAGACTGAGATCGACGAGTGGTCGGCTACCTGCGCCGAGATCATGTACCGACGCCACAAGAAGTGGTGGCGAAGCCCCAACCGTGACGCTTTGGCGCACAGTTTCCGAATGCTGGTCGAAGCTCATCCGCGCCCCAGCATTCCAGCGCACCAGGTGTTCCTTTACGGCGGCGACCCGCGCAGGGTACCGCAACCCTTCTATGCCCTGGTCGTGCAACCGGAAGACGGAACCCGAGAGAAAGAGCTTCGCAGCGTCGTCCAGGCGTCCGAGACAAGCCCGAACCGCCCACCCGACGTAGCGGAGTTTGACTCCGACCGGATAGGGCCGGGGCTGCGTTGCCTTCGGTACTTCGGTGACAAAGACGGCTTGGGGGTATCCCTGAATTACGGCTGGTGGTCCGAGGAACACCGAGTGTATGCCTCGATCCGAACGGTGACTGACGAAGTCGGCTGGTTGGCCACAAACCTGGATGTCTTCGACGACTTCGCACGCAGTATCTGGCTCAATCCCAATCCTGAGTGACCCAGCTCAGACCGAAGGAAGAGGGCGGAGGCTCATCCGCCTGGGTTCTCGCACACTGCGAATCTTGTTCCGTCAGCGAGGAGAGTCTGACGTGCCATGCAGGGGCGATCAGTCTGCGGCGATGAGGCGTCATCGCATCTACACCAAGGCCGGCGACGGGTGCACGATCGACACAACTTCGCGCTCCTGCGGATGTGCCCCAGGATTCGATCAATTTTCGACTGCGCCCGACGAGAGTGTGGCCACTGGGCGTGCTCGGTGCGGTACTCGGGACACCCATGTTCCCCACTGCCGTGGCCGGTCACGCGGCCCCACTGGTGGCTTCTGCTCGCGACCGGGAGGGGATCATCGTGGGGCCCCACCGCGCCGCGATTCGCCGAGCGTCCCGTCGTGCAACAGGCAGTTGATCAGCATTTCGGCCAGCGAGGGCACCAGTGCCATTGGGGGTCACGCACGACCAAGGTGTAGCCGCCGGTGAAGAGACGTGCCTGACAGACGGCGTAGGCGTTGTGCGGCGGCATTCCTGCAGGGCGCACCACAGGTTCGGCCGACCGCGACAACGGTTCGGTTTCCGTCGACTGTTCCACCATCAGGCCGTCTCAGTCGCCCTCCGGCCGAAGGCGTGCGCCGGGGAGCTGGCCCCCAGCGCTCCCGTGCTCGCCTACCCCTCCTCCTGAGCATGCCTGCCGTCTCAGCGCCTTCGTCGGCCACCGTCCGGCACCGTGGAGATCCGTGATGTGCTCCTGCGGGCAACCACCGTCGGTTCGACTCCAAGTAGTGCACGAAACGGGCCGGTGGGGCGAGCAGCCATGCCCGCCCCACCGACCGTGTAAACCGCACCCAGCGCCCGGAAGTTACTTCCGCGCCGCCTTCGCCAGCTCGTCGTCGATCTGCTCGAACTTGTCCGCCGCCATGGTCAGGTAGTCGCCCATGCCGTCCAGGCCGTCCAGCGTGGTCTTCGCGCCGTTGGTGAACTCGTCGAAATTCTCGTCGAAGGCCTTGGAGGAGCTCTTCGTGACGTAGCCGGAGTTGACCAGGTTGTTGATGTACTTGCGGAGGCCGTCCAGCTTCTCCTGAAGCTTTTCCTTCTCCTTCACGACATGCTTGGCAGCTTCCCGCATGTCCTGATATGTGATGTCAAGGTCTTTGGCCATGAAGCCGCTTCCTCTCGCATCGCCGCAGGGCCAACCCCCGTGGCTCCCTTGTTTGCGGAACTACCGGCCTGCCGTCGCGCCCCCTGCGGCTCAGGGGCCGCCATGGCCCACCGGTGTGTCCGTCCGCTCTTGCGGCAGAAGCTTACGGGGGTGAACTCGGCTGCCACATCCCCAGCTTGTGAAGGCGGCGTTCACAAGTCGCGTATGCCGTTGCTGCCGGGAATGCGGCCCGCTCCCCGACTGCCTCCGACCGCGGCACAGCCGATATCGTCGGCGGCACTGTGAGCCGCGGGGTGGAAGCGGCCACAGGGCCTGGGGAGGACAAGCGTGCGCCTGACTCTGACCGTCGTCGATCCGTACGGCGGGGATACCGCCGATGTCGTACTCGATGCCGATCCCGAGTCGACCGTCGGGGACATCGCGCGCGAGCTCGCCTCGCAGGTCGGGGCCGCCGGTGCCCAGGTCATCCCCATCGGGCACCAGGGACAGGCACCCGCCGGGAACGCGCCGCTGGTGTACGTCGACGGGTACGCCGTCGACTCCTCCGCCACCGTCGTCGGGTCGCCCCTGCGCGACGGCGCCGTCGTGTCCCTCCAGGACCCCTCCGGATGTCTCCCCGGTGAGCCCACCGGGCTCGTCGAGCTGCGCGTCGTCGGCGGGCCGGCCGCCGGGTTCGTGCACCGGCTCGGCGTCGGGCGCTACGACATCGGCAGCGGCGCCGCCTCCTACGTCCGGGTCGACGACCCCGAGGTCGAGGCCCGCGCGCTGACCCTTTCCGTCGCCACCGACGGCACCTGCCAGGTCGTCGTGCACGGCGACGACGCCGACGTCACCCTCGACGGCAAGCCCATCGCCGACGCCCAGCAGGACGCCCAGGACGGCGGCGACGACAGGACGGGCGAGGCCAAGGACGGCAAGCGCAGGAAGAAGGCCAGGAAGGCCAGGAAGGCCAGGAAGAAGAAGGCGCGCGCGGACGGCGGCGAGACCCCGGCGCGTCGCGGTGAGCGCTTCGACTGGCCGCTCGGCGGTCAGATCTGCCTCGGCAACAGCCTGCTGGAGCTGACCCGTTACACCCCGCCCAACGCCGCCCTGAAGTGGTCCGACGACGGTGTCGGCCTCGACTACAACCGGCCTCCCCGCCTCAGGCAGCCGGAGCGGCAGACCACCTTCCGGCTGCCTTCCAAGCCTCGCGAGTACGAGGCCCGGCCGCTGCCCTGGCTGATGGCGCTGACGCCGCTGGTCGGCGCGGTCGTCATGGTGACGATCTTCCAGCGCTGGTACTACCTGATCATGGCGGGGCTCAGCCCCATCCTCCTCTTCGCCAACTACTTCAACGACAAGAAGCACGGGCGCAAGTCCCACGCCAAGCAGGTCAAGGAGTACGAGGAGCAGAAGGAGCGGATCGAGAAGGACGCCCAGGAGGCGCTGGTCCAGGAGCGCAACGACCGCCGGCACAGCATCCCCGACCCGGCGACCGTGCTGTCGATGGGCACCGGGCCGCGCACCCGGCTGTGGGAGCGGCGGCGCACCGACCGCGACCATCTGCTGCTGCGGTTCGGCACCGGACGCCTGCCGTCCGAGGTGGTATTGGACGACCCCGAGCAGGACGACCACCGGCGCCAGGTGACCTGGAAGATCGAGGACGCCCCCGTCGCGCTGAACCTGCGGTCGCTCGGCGTCATCGGCGTCGCCGGGCCCGGTGACTCGGCGCGGGCACTGGGGCGGTGGGCCGTCGGCCAGGCCGCCGCGCTGCACAGCCCGATGGACGTGCAGTTCTACGTGCTGAGCGAGAACTCGGCGCAGCCGTCCTGGGACTGGGTGCGGTGGCTGCCGCACGCCCGCCCCTCCGGCGGCCAGGACGTCAACGTCCTCATAGGAACCGACGCCGAGACGGTCGGCGCCCGTATCGGCGAGCTGACGCAGATCCTCGACGCCCGTAAGAAGGCCGCCGAGCAGAACCGCTCCCAGGGCGCGACGTTCAGCGACCCCGACATCGTGGTCGTCTGGGACGGCTCGCGGCGGCTGCGGTCGCTGCCCGGCGTGGTGCGGCTGCTCCGCGAGGGCCCCTCGGTGTCCATGTACGCCCTGTGCCTCGACGCCGAGGAGCGGTTCCTGCCCGGCGAGTGCCAGGCCTTCGTCGTCGCCGAGCCCCGCCCGCAGGAGCTGGAGCAGCAGCAGGCCGACCGCGCGGCCCAGCCGGCCGTGGCCGGTGGTTTTCCCTCCTTCCATGCCTGGCACAGCAACTCCCCGGAGCCCGGCCGCGCGCAGCAGGCGCCCGACGAGCTGCGGCTGCGCGTCGAGGAGGCCGGCGCCGAGCGCATCAAGGACGTGCGGCCGGACTTCGTCACCCCCGCCTGGTGTCTGCGCCTGGCCCGCTCCCTGTCCCCGCTGCGTGACATCAGCGGGGAGACCGAGGACTCGGCGCTGCCCGGGTCCAGCCGGCTGCTGGACGTCCTCGAGCTGGAGCCGCCGACGAGCGACGCGATCGCCGCGCGCTGGCGCATGGGCGGGCAGTCGACGCTCGCTGTCATCGGTGAGTCGTACGACGGGCCGTTCGGCATCGACATGCGCAAGGACGGACCGCACGGCCTCATCGCCGGTACGACCGGTTCCGGCAAGTCCGAGCTGCTGCAGACGATCGTCGCGGCGCTGGCCGTCGCCAACACCCCCGAGAACATGACGTTCGTCCTCGTCGACTACAAGGGAGGCTCGGCGTTCAAGGACTGCGTCAAACTCCCGCACACGGTCGGCATGGTGACCGACCTCGACGCCCATCTCGTGGAGCGCGCCCTGGAGTCGCTGGGCGCCGAGCTGAAGCGGCGCGAGCACATCCTGGCCGCCGCCGACGCCAAGGACATCGAGGACTACCAGGACCTGGTGCGGCGCGACCCCTCGCACCCGCCGGTGCCGCGGCTGCTCATCGTGATCGACGAGTTCGCCTCGATGGTGCGTGACCTGCCGGACTTCGTCACCGGCCTGGTGAACATCGCCCAGCGAGGACGTTCCCTCGGCATCCACCTGCTGCTCGCCACCCAGCGGCCGAGCGGTGTCGTCTCCCCCGAGATCCGCGCCAACACCAACCTGCGCATCGCCCTGCGGGTGACGGACGCCGGTGAGTCGACGGACGTCATCGACTCCCCCGAGGCCGGGCACATCTCCAAGAGCACGCCCGGCCGTGCCTACGCGCGGCTGGGGCACGCCTCGCTCGTGCCGTTCCAGTCGGGGCGGGTCGGCGGCCGGCGGCCCGGCGCGGCCGACCCGGCGGCCCTCGCGCCCTGGGTGGGCCCGCTGACCTGGGAGGACCTGGGGCGGGCCGCGCTCACCAAGCCGAAGTCGGAGGCGCGTGAGGACGAGGAGATCACCGACCTGAAGGTGCTGGTCGACGCGGTCCGCGACGCCAACCGTGCGCTCGGCATCCCCGCCCAGCACAGCCCGTGGCTGCCCGCCCTGGACGAGACGCTGCTGCTCGACGACGTGGAGGTTCCGCCGTACGCGCCCGCGCCGGGCACGCTGCCGCCGGCGCCGTTCGGTGTCGAGGACCTGCCGTCCGACCAGGCCCGCCGTCCGGTCGTCGTCGACTTCTCCTCCTTCGGTCACCTGATGATCGGCGGCGCCCCGCGCAGCGGCCGGTCGCAGGTGCTGCGCACCATCGCGGGCTCGCTGGCCCGCACCCACTCCGTGGCGGACGTCCACCTGTACGGCATCGACTGCGGTAACGGCGCGCTCAACGCGCTGACCCGGCTGCCGCACTGCGGGGCGGTCGTCGGGCGCAACCAGACCGAGCGGGTGATCCGGCTCGTCAACCGTCTCAAGGGCGAACTGTCGCGCCGCCAGGACCTGTTGGCGGACGCCGGCTTCGCGGACATCGGCGAGCAGCGGGCCGCGGTCGCCGAGGACGAGCGGCTGCCGCACATCGTGGTGCTGCTGGACCGCTGGGAGGGCTGGGTGCCCACGCTCGGCGAGATCGACCACGGCTCGCTGACCGACGAACTGCAGACGATGATGCGGGAGGGCGCGAGCGTCGGCATCCACCTGGTGCTGACCGGCGACCGGACGCTGCTGGTGGGCCGGATCGCGAGCCTCACGGAGGACAAGTACGGTCTGCGGCTGGCCGACCGCAGCGACTTCTCCTCGCTGGGCATCCCCACCCGCAAGGTGCCGGAGGAGATCCCGCCGGGCCGCGCCTTCCGCAACGAGTCCGGTACGGAGACGCAGTTCGCGCTGCTCGCCGAGGACACCACCGGTCAGGGGCAGGCGGCGGCGCTGACCGCCATCGGCGAGGCGGCGGCCGCACGGGACGCCGAAGTGCCCCGCACCCGGCGGCCGTTCCGGGTGGACAGCCTGCCGAGCCGGATCGCCTTCCCGGAGGCGTGGGAGATGCGCGACCCGGAGGCGTCGCGGTCCAAGCTGTACGGCCTGGCCGGCATCGGCGGCGACGAGATCGTCGGCTTCGGGCCCGACCTCGCCGACGGCGTACCGGCGTTCGTGATCGCGGGTCCGGCCAAGTCGGGCCGCTCCACGGTGCTGATGAACTTCGCCCAGTCGTTCCTGGCGCAGGGGACCCGCCTGGTGATCGCCGCCCCGCGCCAGTCGCCGCTGCGGCAGCTGGACGGTGCCGAGGGTGTGCTGAAGGTGTTCACCGGTGACGACATCGACGAGGACGAGTTCGAGGAGCTGGTGGACGAGGCGTCCCTGGAGGAGCCGATCGCCGTGCTCGTCGACGACGGCGAGATCCTCGAGGACTGCGACGCCGAGAGCCAGTTGAAGAAGCTGGTCTCCCGGGGCGCCGAACGCGGACTCGCCCTCGTCATCGCCGGTGACGAGGAGGACGTGTGCAGCGGCTTCTCCGGCTGGCAGGTCGACGCGAAGAAGGCGCGGCGGGGCATCCTGCTCTCCCCTCAGGAGACCTCCAGCGGTGACCTCATCGGCGTCCGGCTGTCCCGCGGGATGGTCGGCGGACAGATCGCCCCGGGCAAGGGCATGCTGCACCTCGGTGACGGCGAGCTGCGGACGGTCGTCGTCCCGGGCTGACCGAAGCCTCCCGCGGACCTGAGGCCCGGCTGCTCGATCTTCGGGAACCGGGCCTTCGGCGACTCCGACTGGGCTGCGGCCCAGGCGGACCCGGCCCATCCGGCCGGGCCGAGCCGGCCGAGCAGCCGGCCGGGCCCACGACCGTGGGCTCGTCGGCATGGAGCAGCCGCATGGCGTCGCCCCTCGCCCGTCGTCACGCCCGTACGCCGTTGTCACCCGGCGGCGGAGTGGCAGGCCCCGGCCGGGGCCCCGGACCGGCCGCGCGGCGCCCGACGGTCGCGGGTGGGCGGCCGTCGGGCCGTCGCGTCACGGGCGCAGCAGTTCCACCCGTACGTCCGCCGGGAAGCCCGTCGTCGGGCCCACCCTGCGGGCGAACTCCGCGACCGCCGCCAGCTGCGGCGCGCCGAAGCGGAAGTCGAGGGTGGTGAAGTACTGGGCCAGGGTCTTCTCGTCGAAGGCCTCCCAGCGGGCCGCCTGCTCGGCCACCTTGTCGACCTCGTCCAGGGAGAGGTTGCGGGAGGCGAGGAAGGCCTCGTGCACCTTGCGGGTGAGCGCCGGCTCGCGCTCCACGTACTCCTTGCGGGCCGCCCAGACGGCGAAGACGAACGGCAGGCCGGTCCACTCCTTCCACAGCGCGCCCAGGTCGTGCACGTCGAGGCCGTAGCGGGGGCCGTCGACCATGTTGGCGCGCAGGGCCGCGTCGCCGATGAGGACGGCCGCCTCCGCCTCCTGCATCATCAGGCTCAGGTCGGGCGGGCAGGTGTAGTAGTCGGGCTGTACGCCGTACCGCTCGGCGAGGAGGAGCTGGGCGAGCCGTACGGAGGTGCGGGAGGTCGACCCGAGGGCGACCCGCGCTCCGTCCAGCCGGTCCAGCGGGACCTGCGAGACGATCACGCAGGACATCACCGGGCCGTCGCAGCCGACGGCGATGTCGGGGAAGGCGACGAGCTGGTCCGCGTGCTTGAGGTACTCGACCAGGGTGATGGGCCCGATGTCGAGGTCGCCCTGCACCAGCTGCTCGCTGAGCTTCTCCGGGGTGTCCTTCGTCAGCTCGAAGTCGAGGAGCGTGCCCGTTCTCGCGAGCCCCCAGTACAGGGGCAGGCAGTTCAGGAACTGGATGTGGCCGACGCGCGGCCGGGTGCGAGGATTGTCCACATCGTGAGGCTAGACCTTGTCCCGGTCGGCGGAACCGTCGCCCCCGCCCCGTCGCGCGGCCATCCGGGACGCCGCCATTCCGGCCGGATCGAACGCACGAACGTGACGGACGGGGCCTGCAAACATTCGGGTGACGTGATCTTGACCTCTATTGCGATCGGGCCCCTGCGTGCTAGGCTCATCGCAAGTTGCAGTTTGGTTTCCCTTGCAGTACAGAGCCTGCGGAGCATGTGACCGCGGGCTCTCGTCGTTCTCAGACGGATGCAGTTGTGCGGAATAGTCTTCACACTTGCTGGTTCTGGAGCAGGGCAACCCTTTGGGCCCAAGGAGGGCTTATGGCTACCGGAACCGTGAAGTGGTTCAACGCCGAAAAGGGCTTCGGATTCATCGCCCAGGAGGGCGGCGGCCCCGACGTCTTCGTCCACTACTCCGCGATCAACGCGACCGGCTTCCGGTCCCTCGAGGAGAACCAGCAGGTCACCTTCGACGTCACGCAGGGCCCGAAGGGCCCGCAGGCGGAGAACGTCACCCCGGCCTGACCCTGATCCTCCGATCCGGGAACGACTAGCAGTACCCAAGGAGCCCCACGCCGCGAGGCGAACGGGGCTCCTGCCTTTTCTCCGGAGCCGGCCGGGGCCGCCCCTGATCGCCCGTCGTCCCGGATCTCCTGGGACACGGCCCGGTGAATGTCCGGCGAATTCTCGCCGCACGACCCCTAAGGGCCGGGCCCCATTCGCCCCGGGCATCCGCCTTCAGACGTGCTGCATGATCAGCACGAATTGCGTCCCGGGCTCCAGCGCCTCATAGCGGTGCGGCACATCCCCGCGATACGCCATGTAGTCACCGGGGCCGAGTTCCACCTCCTCCCCCTCAGGTCCCGCCTTCACCCGTCCGGCGCTCACCACGATGTGCTCCACCGTTCCCGGAATGTGCGAGTCCGAGGCACGGACGGCCCCCGGCTCCACGTCCACCGCGTAGATGTCGCGCCGCGCGCCGGGCGGGCTCGCCGACAGCAGGGCCGCGACATAGCTCGACCGGTCGGAGCGCACGGCCGGCCCCTCCCCCGCCCTGATCACCTGGACGGCGGGCGCCGGGGGCTCCACCAGCGCGCTGAACGGCACCCCCAGCGCCACCGCCAGCGCCCAGAGGGTCTCCATGCCGGGATTGCCGCCCGCGCCCTCCAGCTGGGACAGCGTGGACTTGGCGATGCCGGCCCGTTTGGCCAGCTCGGAGAGGGAGAGACCGGCGCGGGTGCGCTCGCGGCGCAGCGCGGCGGCGATCCAGTCGAGGGGGAGGCGGGACGGCGTGCCGTCAGTCATGTCGTTCGCTCCAGGAGGCTGATCGTTCGGCTTGACGAACGCGACAGTGTCTGTTCATTGTAGGAAACATGCGTTCGGTGAAGCGAACACCCTCGTCCGGTCCCGGTCCGGGTCGCCGCCCCGGACCCGGTCCGTCGGCCGTCGACGCGGGCCTGCTCAGAGACGTGGCCCTGGTGTGCCTCGCCGGGGGCGTCGTCGGCGTGTCGTTCGGGGCGATCGCGGTCGCCGGTGGTCTGCCGGTGTGGGTGCCGGTGGTGATGTCCCTGGTGGTGTACGCGGGGTCCGCCCAGTTCAGCGCGGTGGGCGTGCTGCTGGCCGGGGGCGGTCCGGTCGCGGCGGCGGCCACGGGGCTGCTGCTCAACACCCGGACGGCGGCGTACGGCCTCGCGGTCGCCGAGCACATCGGGCGCGGCAGGCTCGCCCGCCTGGTCGGGGCGCACCTGGTGACCGACGAGACCGTCGCCTTCACCCTCGCCCAGCAGGACCCGGCACGGCGCCGTACGGCCTTCTGGGTGTCGGGGGTCGGCCTGTTCGGCACGTGGAACGCGTGCGTGGCGGCGGGCGCCCTGGCCGGCAGCGCCCTCGGCGACACGGCCCGCTACGGCCTGGACGCGGCCTTCCCCGCCGTCCTGGCCGCGCTGGTGCTGCCCGCCCTGCGCGAGGACGCCGGCGTCCGCCGGGCCGCCCTGGCCGGTGCCGCCGTCGCCCTGGCGCTGACCCCGGCGGTCCCGGCGGGCGTGCCCGTCCTGGCGGCGCTCGCGGGACTGCTCCTGCACGGACGCGGGCGGAAGGAGTCGGGGTCGTGAGCGGGACGGTCGGGATGGTGCTCGCGCTGGCGGCGGGGACGTACGCCTTCCGGCTGGTCGGGCCCGCGCTGCACGGGCGGGTGGAACTGCCGGACCGGGTGCGGGTGCTGCTGTCCGCCGGTGCGGTGGTCCTGCTGGTGGCGCTGCTGGCGACGGGGGCGCTGACCGAGGGCGGGGGGTTCGCCGGGTGGGCCCGCCCGGCCGGGGTCGCCGTGGGCGGGGTGCTGGCGTGGCACCGGGCGCCGTTCGTCCTGGTCGTCCTCGGTGCGGCGGCGACGACGGCGGTGCTGCGGGCCGTGGGGGTGGCGTAGCCGGAAGGGACGCGGCCCTCGGCACCGGGGCGCGCCACGCGCGCCCTGAGGGACTGTCAGTGGGGGCCGGTAGCGTCCGGACCCATGACCATCAGCCGACCCGCGGACACCGATCAGCCGGAGCACGTCCTCGCCACCCGCGCCTTCTACGACGCGATCGCCGAGGACTACGCCGTGATGTTCCGGGACCTCCCCGCCGCCACACCGCTGGACCGTTCCCTGCTGGCCGGGTTCGCCGAGCTGGTCGGGAAGGGCGCCCGGGTGGCCGACGTGGGGTGCGGTCCCGGCCGGGTGACCGGGTACCTCGCCTCGCTCGGGCTGGACGTCCACGGCGTCGACCTGTCCTCGTCGATGCTGGCGATCGCCCGCCGGGAGAACCCAGGACTGCGCTTCGAGCAGGGCTCGATGCTCGGCCTCGACCTCCCCGACGGCGCCCTCGCCGGCCTCGTCTCCTGGTACTCCACGATCCACACCCCGCCGGAGCACCTGCCCGCCGTGTACGCGGAGTTCCGCCGGGTACTGGCGCCCGGGGGCCATCTGCTGGTGGCGTTCCAGATGGGCGACGAGCCGCGTCGGCACGAGCGGCCGTGGGGCCACCCGGTCACGCTCGACTTCCGCCGGATGAGACCGGAGCGGATCGCGGAGCTGATGGAGGCGGCCGGCTTCGCCCTCGTGCAGCGCACCGTCCGGGAGCCCGACACCCGGCAGGGCGAGCCCACCCCCCAGGCCTTCCTGGTCGCCCGCGCGCCGGACGGACCCGCCTCCTGACGGTCACCTCGCGTACAGCGCCTCCACCTCGTCCGCGAAGTCCCGCATGATCTCCGCGCGCCGCAGCTTCATCGAGGGTGTCAGATGGCCGGCCTCCTCGGTGAAGTCCTCCGGCAGGACGGCGAAGCGCCGGATGGACTCCGGGCGGGACAGCATCTTGTTGGCCTCGTCGACGGCGCGCTGCAGGACCGCCAGCAGCTCCTCGTCGTCGACGAGGAGCTTCGCCGGGACCGGGTGCTTGCCGTTCATGCGGCGCCAGTGGCTGATGCCGGCGAGGTCGAGGGTGATCAGGGCGGACACGTAGGGGCGGTCGTCGCCGAGGATCATGACCTGGGAGATCAGGGGGTGGGCGCGGAGCCAGTTCTCCAGCGGGGCCGGGGCGACGCTCTTGCCGCCCGCGGTGATGATCAGCTCCTTCTTGCGGCCCGTGATGGTCAGGTAGCCCTCGTCGTCCAGCTCGCCCAGGTCGCCCGTGGCGAACCAGCCGTCCCGGGTGGCGGGCACGACTCCACCCGCCTGCGGGTCCCAGTAGCCGCGCAGCACGTGTTCGCCCGCGACCAGGACCTCGCCGTCCGCCGCGATGCGGATCCTCGTGCCGGGCAGCGGCCAGCCCACCGTGCCCAGGCGGGGCTGCAGCGGGGGCGTCACGGTCGAGGCGCCGGTGGTCTCGGTGAGGCCGTAGCCCTCGAAGATCTCGATGCCGGCGCCGGCGTAGAAGGCGGCGAGACGGCGGCCCAGCGGGGAGCCGCCGCAGATGGCGTAGCGGACCTTGCCGCCCATGGCGTTGCGGATCTTCCGGTAGACCAGCGGGTCGTAGAGGGCGCGGGCCGCCTTCAGGGAGCGGGAGGGGCCGCCGCCGCTGCCGGTCTGGCGGGCCTCAAGGGCCTCGCCGTAGCGGCGGGCCACCGCCGCCGCGCGGTCGAAGGTGGACTGCCGGCCGCCCGACTCGGCCTTGGCGCGGGCGCTGTTGAAGACCTTCTCCAGCATGTACGGGATGGTGAGCAGGCAGGTGGGGCGGAAGCTCGCCAGGTCCGGCAGCAGGTCCTCGGCGGCGAGGCTGGGCGCGTGCCCGAGACGCACCCGGGCCCGTACGCAGGCGACGGCGACCATCCGGCCGAACACGTGGGACATGGGCAGGAACAGCAGCACCGAGGCCTCGTCGTTCGTCCGGTCGCGGAAGACGGGGTAGAGCAGCTCGATGGCGTTGTCGACCTCGGCGAAGAAGTTGCCGTGGGTGAGGGCGCAGCCCTTGGGGCGGCCGGTGGTGCCGGAGGTGTAGACGAGGGTGGCGAGGGTGTCGGGGCCGAGCATGCCCCGGCGCACCTCGACCTCGTGGTCGGGCAGGTGGCTCCCGGCGTCCGCGAGGGCGTCGACGTGGCCCTTCTCCATGACCCACACGTGCCGCAGGTCGGGCAGGTGCGGGAGTTCCGGGCCGAGCGCGGCGGCCTGGGCGGAGGTCTCGGTGATCACGGCGACGGCGCCGGAGTCGTGCAGGATCCAGCGGGCTGGTAGGCCGAGGTGGGGTAGACGGGCACGGTGACGAGGCCGGCGGCCCACGCGGCGAAGTCGAGGACCGTCCACTCGTAGACGGTGCGGGCCATGACGGCGACGCGGTCGCCCGGCATCAGTCCCTCGGCGACGAGTCCCTTCGCCGCGGCGAGGACCTCGGCGGCGAATCCCTCCGCCGTGACGTCGCGCCAGGAGCCGTCCGCCGTCTTGCGGCTGAGGACGACGTCACCCGGTGCCGCGCTCGCGTTGTCGAAGGGCAGGTCGGCGAGGGACCCGTGCCGCACCGGCTGCGCGAACGACGGTACGGACGCCTCCCGTACGGCCCCGTCCAGCCGCCGGGTGGCCGGCCTGACGAGGACGGGTGCCCCGTGGACGTCGTCGTCGAGGGCGGTGGCGTGGTGCGGGGTGGACACGGGCGGCTCCTGGGGCGTGCAGGCGAACTGCGGTGTGCCACGACGTACGTGCCTCGCACGCCGAGGCGCTCACCGGTGGCGTCCGCGGCTCGGTCCGCCACCGGTCGGTGCGGGGATCGTACGGCCCTGGCGTGAGGGGTTCGTGCGGGTCCGGCAAGGGACCGGGATCAAGCGTGTGCAGTGTCGGGGGTTACGTGAGGGTCACTCAGGTATGCCCCCGTCCGGGGCCGGGGCGGTCGTGCTCAGGGCCGTTCCAGGATCGCCGTGACGCCCTGACCGCCGGCCGCGCAGACCGAGATCAGCCCGCGGCCGGGGGCGTCCCGTTCGGCGAGGAGCTTGGCGAGGGTCGCCACGATGCGGGCGCCGGTGGCGGCGAAGGGGTGTCCGGTGGCCAGGGACGACCCGGCCACGTTCAGCCGGGACCGGTCGACGGGCGGCAGGCCGCGCTTCTCCCAGGCGGCCAGGGTGGCCAGCACCTGGGAGGCGAACGCCTCGTGGATCTCGATCAGGTCGAAGTCGTCCAGGCCCAGCCCGGCCCGCTCCAGCATGCGCGGGACCGCGTACGCGGGGGCCATCAGCAGGCCGTCCTCGCCGTCCGCCACGTCGCCGTGCACGAAGTCCACGGCGGCGGTCTCGTGGGCGGTGAGGTAGGCCAGCGGTTCCAGGCCCCGCTGCTCGGCCCACTCCTCGCTCGCCAGCAGCACGACGGCGGCGCCGTCGGTGAGGGGGGTGGAGTTGCCCGCCGTCATGGTGGGCTCGGGCCGGTCGAGGCCGAACACCGGCTTGAGCGTGGCCAGTTTCTCCACCGTGGAGCCGGGGCGCAGGTTCTGGTCCCGGGCGAGGCCTCGGAAGGGCACCACCAGATCCTGGAACAGCCCGCGTTCGTACGCCGCCGCCAGCCGCTGGTGGCTGGCCGCCGCCAGTTCGTCCTGCGCCTCGCGGCTGATGCCCCAGGCGCGGGCCGTCACGGCGGCGTGCTCGCCCATGGACAGCCCGGTGCGCGGCTCCGCGTTGCGCGGGATGTCGGGGACGAGGTGGCCGGGGCGCACCTTGGCGAGCACCTTGAGGCGGGCGCCGAACGACGTGGCGCGGCGCGCCTCCAGAAGCACCTTGCGCAGGTCGTCGTTGACGCCGAGGGGGGCGTCGCTCGCGGTGTCGGAGCCGCCGGCGACCGCGGCCTCGGTCTGGCCGAGGGCGATCTTGTTGGCGGCGGCCACGATCGCCTGAAGCCCGGTGCCGCAGGCCTGCTGGATGTCGTAGGCGGGGGTGCGGGGGTCCAGGCGTGAGCCGAGGACCGTCTCCCGGGCGAGGTTGAAGTCACGGCTGTGCTTGAGGACCGCCCCGGCGACGAACTCGCCCACGGCGCCCGGCTGTTCGAGCCCGTACCGCTCGACCAGGCCGTCCAGGGCGGCGGTGAGCATCTCCTGGTTGGAGGCGGTGGCGTAGGGCCCGTCGGAGCGGGCGAACGGGACACGGCTGCCGCCGATGACCGCGACGCGCCGCGCTGCGGCCGGTTTCAGGGTGCTCATCTCGACCTGCTCCTCCACCGTGACATAGGCTTACCTTCGGTAACCTTACTCCAGAGTAAGCACCGAGTGAGCCCTTCGCACGCACACCTGGGAGTCCCCGATGGCCGACCGCTATCTGAGCTTCACCGGCACCGCGCCGGGCCGCTTCCTCACGCGCCGGCTGGGGCTGCCCCGGCCCGCCCCGCTGCGCCGCTGGTCGGCGGAGCACCCGGCGCTGGAGGGCGGGCTGCTCCACCTCACCGCGGGCGCCTCCCGGCTCGGCCTCGCGCCCGTCCTCGCCCGCACCGGACTCGGCACCGACGACACCGCCGGCAGGCCCGCCGCCGTCGTCCTGGACGCCACCGGGGTGCGCACCGTCGAGGACCTCGCAGAGGTGCACGCCGCCCTGCACCCCGTCGTGCGCTCGGTGGCCGAGAGCGGCCGGATCGTGGTGCTCGGCGCCCCGCTCGACCCCGCGGACCACCATCAGGCCGCCGCCCAGCAGGCGTTGGAGGGCTTCACCCGCTCGCTCGGCAAGGAGACCGGCGGCGGCAGGACCGTGAACCTGGTCCGCCTCACCGACGCGGACGCGGCCGAGTCCACCCTGCGCTTCCTGCTCTCCCCGAAGTCCGCCTACGTCAGCGGCCAGGTCGTCACCGTCGGCGGCCAGGAGAGCCCCGCCGCCGAGGACGCCGACCGCCCGCTGACCGGACGCACCGCCCTGGTGACGGGCGCCGCGCGGGGCATCGGCGAGGGCGTCGCCGAGACGCTGGCCCGGGACGGCGCCGAGGTGGTCGTCCTCGACGTCCCGCAGGCCGAGCAGGACGCCCGCCGGGTGGCCGAACGGATCGGCGGCAGCGTGCTGTTGCTCGACTTGACCGCCGCCGACGCGGGCGCCCGGATCGCCGAGGCGCTCCCCGGCGGACTGGACGTACTCGTCCACAACGCCGGCATCACCCGCGACCGCCGCCTGGTCAACATGCCGAAGGACCGCTGGAGTCCGGTGCTGGAGGTGAACCTCGCGAGCGTGCTGCGCACCACCGACGCGCTGCTGGAGGCGGGGGCGCTCCGGCGCGACGGCCGGATCGTCGCCACCGCCTCCATCGCGGGCATCGCCGGGAACGCCGGCCAGACCAACTACGGCGCGAGCAAGGCCGGCATCACGGGGCTGGTCCGCGCCCTCGCGCCCCGCGCGCTCGCCGAGCACGGGGTGACGGTGAACGCGGTCGCGCCCGGCTTCATCGAGACCAGGATGACGGCCGCCGTCCCCCTGTTCATCCGGGAGGCCGGGCGCCGGATGAACTCCCTGGCCCAGGGCGGTCTGCCCGTCGACGTCGCCGAGACCACCGCCTGGCTCGCCCACCCCGGCTCGGGCGCGGTCAACGGCCAGGTCGTGCGCGTCTGCGGCCAGAGCCTGCTGGGGGCGTGAACGCCATGACACCGCCCCCCTCGGACCGCGCCGAGGCCGTCCTCACCCACGCCCCGGCCCTCACCCCGCTGCTCGCCCGCGGCGCGGTGCTGTCGCCGTTCCGCCGCCCGGACCCCGCCGCCGCGCACCCGCGCACCCGGCTGGTACTCCCGGGCCTGCGCGCCGATCCCGCCCGGCTCACCGCGTACGAGAGGGTGTGCGGCTTCCCGGACGGCACGGGCACGCTGCCCGTGACGTATCCGCACGTGCTGGGCTTCCCGCTCGCCATGCGGCTGATGAGCGCCCGGGACTTCCCGCTCCCGCTGCTCGGGCTCGTCCACACCTCGATCGGCATCACCCGGCGCCGCGCGACGCCGTCCGCCGACGCCTACGACCTGAGCGTGCAGGTCGACGGGCTGGTCCCGCACCGGCGCGGCACCGAGGCCGCCGTGGTCACGGAGCTGCGGGCGGGCGGCGAGGTCGTGTGGGAGTCACGCAGCACCTACCTGGCCCGGCACCGGACCACCGCCACGCCCCCCAAGGACCCTGAGGAGACACGGGAGGACGCCGAAGGGCTTCCCGCCGTCGCGGAGTGGCGGCTCGCCGGGGACCTGGGCCGCCGCTACGGCGCCGCGTCCGGTGACCGCAACCCCATCCACCTGCACCCGCTCACCGCACGCCTCTTCGGATTCCCCCGCGCCATCGCGCACGGCATGTGGACCGTCGCCCGCTGCCTCGCCACGCACGGCACCCCGGACGCGGCCACCGTACGGGCGGACTTCCGCGCCCCGGTGCTGCTGCCCGGCACGGTGACCTACGCGGCGGACGGCGGGCGGTTCGCCCTGCGCGGCGGCCGCGGCCGGGTTCACCTCACCGGTGAGGTCAGCCCGCTCTGAGGCCCGGGGGCGTCCGCGTCGCCGGTGTCGTCGGGGGGCGACCAGTGCCGGCCGGCCATCAGGTCGCCCAGGCCGGCCCACGCGAAGTTCATCAGCGTGGCCGCCGCCTGCCGGGCGGTGACCCCGGGGGTGACATTGGCCCAGTCGGCCAGCGACTCGGCGGCCCCGACCAGCGCCTCGGCCAGCCCGGACACCTCGGCCTCGCGCAGGTCCGGGTCCCGGTGGGCCTCCCGCGCGGCGGCCAGGATGAGCTGCGTCACGAACGCGACGATCTCCGCGCGCATCGCCGCGACCTCTGCGGCGAACACCTCGCCGTGCGTGCGCGCCTGGAGATGCAGCACCGCCCAGCCGTCGGGGTGCCGCGCGGTGTGCGTGAAGAACGCGGTCAGGCCCGACCAGAGCTGCCGGTCGGCCGGCAGTTCGGGCCGGGCCCCGGCGCGGACCGCCTCGGTCAGCGCCCTGGCCTCACGCCGGATGCACGCGGTGAACAGGTCCTCCTTGGAGTTCAGGTACAGGTACACCAACGGCTTGGACACGCCCGCCAGTTCGGCGATCTCGTCCATCGACGCGGCCATGTACCCCCGGTGACCGAAGGTCCGTACGGCCGCGTCCAGCATCTGCTGTTCGCGGACCGCACGCGGCATGCGCTTCGTCTTCACGGCACCCATGGGACACAGCGTACGGTCCGCCGCTACCGCGGGTCGTGGTCACCGTCCTCCGCCGGCCGGACCGCGCCGCCGGTCACCAGCCGGTCGCCCGCCGTCAGCCGCGGCAGCAGCTGCGCGGTGAACAGCGTGGACAGCGCCGAGGTGTCGGTGCCGCCGTCGGTGCGCACCACGACCGGACGCGGTGCCTTGCCGGCCAGTCCGGCGCCCACTTCGAGCCGCCTGCGGGCCAGTTCGTACTGGAGCACCGCCCGGTTGTCGCGGTAGGCCTTGGCGAGGGCCTGCTGGGCGCGGGCCTCGTTCTCGGCGGCGATGAGACCGCTGCGGCCCCGCGTCTCGATCTCGAAGCGCACCCGCTGGGCCTCGGTCTCCTGCCGCTCCAGCAGCTGGGCGACCTCCTCACGGGCCCGGTTCAGCGCGGCCCGCACCTCGACGATCCGGGCGTCGCGGATCTTCTTGGCGCGCTCGATGTCCATGCCCAGGCTGTCGATGCGGCGCTTGCGGATCAGCCCCCACTCCTGCTCGTAGGCGGTGCTCTCCTTCGCGACCTGCTCCCGGGTGGCCAGGTGCTGCTGGTACTGCGCCGGAAGCTGCACGTCGGGAATGTTGCAGCCGGTGATGCGCACGCCGTAGCGGGACAGCTGGTGGTTCAGCAGGTCCTGCATGTCGGCGACGTCGGAGCCGCGCAGGTCGTAGGCGCGCTCGGTACGCACCCGGCGGGCCCGCTGCCGGATCGCGTCCTGCACGGCGCTGGACAGCACCAGGTCGAAGTTGCCCGCGCCGATGGTGCGGACGAACAGCACGGCGTCGGTGATGCGGAACTTCAGGAAGAACTCGATCGAGCGCAGCGGCACGTTCTCCTGCGTGGGGCAGGCCATGACGGGCGCCGAGTACGGGATCTCGGTGGCCGTGTCGACGACGAAGTCGACCCGCGACCAGGGGTGCCACAGGTAGTGCCGGCCCGCGTCCAGGGTGCGGACGACGGCGCCGTACCGGGTGAGCACGCCGTTGGTGCCCTGCTCGATCTCGACGATCGAGGAGCGCCACCACCACAGCCCGCCGGCCACCAGCAGCAGCACGCCGACGGTGTAGGAGAACGTGGCCAGGGCACCGGCGGCCATGCCGCCCAGCCCGTCGGAGCCGGACTCCTTCAGCGTCAGCATCACGCCCGACAGCAGGGCGTAGGCGCCGGCCCAGAACGGCAGCATCCACCACAGCCTGCGGCGGTGCTTGGGGATGATGACCGGCAGCAGGGTGCCGGCCTCGCCGCCACGCAGCAGGCGGGCGATGTCACCCCAGGGCGCGACGGCCTCGGAGATGACCGAACGACGGTGCATGCGGGCGGAACTCACGGCTGGACCTCCTCGGCGGACCCGGACACTTCGTCGGCTTCGGCGCTCTCGGGGGCAGCGCTCGTCACGCCCGTCTCCGGCACCTCGGGCACCGTCGGCCGCTCGGCCGCCAGCAGCGCGCCGATCTCCTCCTCACGGGCGGCGATCCGCGCGGACACCTCCGCCAGTCGTTCCCGTACGGCGGCCATCTCGCCCTCGCCGAACAGCTCCCCGCCGCGCTCGCCGACCAGCTCGCGTGCCAGCTCCAGGAAGTCGATCCCGGCGGCCCCCGTGCCGTCGGCGCCGCCGATGCGCACCAGACGCGGCAGGTGGTCGGCGACCTGCTCCAGGGTGTCGAGCACCTGCTGCTGGTAGCGGTACTCCAGGATCTCCGGGGCCTGCGCGGCGGTCACCGCGCGGATGTCCAGGGCCTGCGCCTCCAGCAGCGCCGCGTTGGCCTTGGCCTCCGACTCGGCCTGCACGTAGCGCTGGCGGGCCAGCGCCTCGGCGCGGTTGGTCTCCCGCTCCACGGCGGTGTCCATCTGCGCCTGGTACTGGGCAATGTCGGCCTGGATCGCGGACAGCGTCTCCTGGCTGGAGGCGAGTTCGCGGTTCAGGTCGCCCTCGTCCTGCTCCTTGCGCAGCTGGAGCGCGTACTCGTGGGTGTACGCCTCCTTGGCCATGCGGACCATCTCGGGTGCGGCCAGGTCCATCCGGTAGCGGCGGTCGGAGGGCTCGGCGTGCGTGATGTTGGCGTTGGTGAGCTCCACCGCGGGACGGAACTGCTGGTTGAGCTGCTCCAGCAGACGGCCGCTGTCCTCGCCGACCATGTCGTAGATGCCGGCCGCCTCCTGCTCGTAGATCAGGCTGCGGATGGTCTCGCTGACCGCGTTGCCGAGCTTCTCCTCGAAGCCGCGCACCGCGCCGAGCGTGTAGACGAACTCCACCGGGTCGCTGATCCGGAACTGGATGAACAGGTCGATGGACGCCTTCACGCCGCCCTTGGTGGGGGCCTCCCGCACCGGCGCGTTGAAGGGGTACTCGCGGGTGGTGTTGACGATGTACGACACCCGCTTCCAGGGGCTGAGCAGGGTGACCCGCCCGGGGCCGACGACCTTCTCCAGCTTGCCGAACCGGGTGATCATCGCCTGACAGCCGTCCGGCACCATGACCAGGCCCTGCCGCCACCACACGAACGCGACGGCGGCCACCGCGATCACCCAGTAGTGCAGCCCGAACACCGGCTGGGTCACGCTCCAGCCACCGGCCGCCGAGGAGACCGACGTGCCCACGATCCCGATCACCGGCAACGACAGCACCGGCAGCATGGACATCAGGGAGCGGCCCTTGGGCATCACCATCGGGTAGATGGCGTGCACGGTCTCGCCGTCCTCCCGCAGCTGCTCACTGCGGCTCAGCGCCTCGCCGGCCTCGTCCAGCGACACGGTCTTCTGCCGCATCACCGTGTCGACGGAGCTGCCGTCCTGCTCCCGGGCGGCCGGGAAGTCGGCCGGATCCATGCCGTCGCCCTCGGCGGGCCACTCCTCGTGATCGTCCCCGGTGTCCCGGCGCGACGCGCTCTGTGACGTGCCGCCGCCGGTGCGGCGGCGCAGTTCGTCACGGGCCGCGGCGCGCGGATCCGCGCCGCCGACGACCGACTGAGCGACGTTGCGTAGGCTTTGCGCCCGCGTACGTGCCACGGGGTCCCCCTTCGCCTGTGGTGCTGTTCCCGCGGTTCACTGCGGGACATGTGTGTGGTCCTGTGACCACACACCACCACGGCACCATGCGTAAGGGGCGCTCCCCAGCAACGGTCACCACTCACTCGTTGCCGGAAAGCACCCCCTGCACGCCGGTGCGGCGTCAGCACAGACAGGGATCGGTCTCCCAGCCCAGTTGGCGTACGTCTTCGTCCGTCAGGGCGCCCGCGTACGCCTGGAGCTCGTCCACCTGGCCCTTCAGGTGTTCGCCCCACCCGTCGGCCGTGCGGGCACGGCCCACCTGAAGCGGACCGGTGCTCGTCCAGCCGTCCTGGAGGTGGGCGGTGGCGTCCGCCTCGGTGTAGCCGTCGGCGAACAGCCTGACCGTGTCGGTCGCGTCGTCGTAGACGATGGCCAGCTGGGTGCCGTAGCCGTTGGCGCCGTCCGGCATCGTGAGCTGCGAGACCACCTTCTCGGGCGCGCCGGCCTCGTCCCGCTCCGGCATGATCAGCTGCCAGGCGTACAGCGCCGGGTCGTAGCGCAGCTTGAAGGCTTCGGTGTGCTCACCGGCCTGGGAGAGCACCGTCATCGGGCGGGTGGCGTCGTTCTGCTCGATCCGTGCGACGACTCCGAGGGTGAAGCTGTCACCGGTGTCGACGACGGGGGTGTCGAGGGCGGCGTGACCGCTCTCACCGTCCAGCTCCAGGTGCCCATCGCCGACCAGCGGGTACCGGGGCCACGTCGTGCAGTCGGGATCGACGTCGGGGGTGCACATGTCCGACACGCGGTAGACCGACGCGCCCGTCCCGAGCCGCAGGGGCGCTCCGCCCGCGTTCTCGGGCGTGGTGCCGTCGTCGCCCGTGCTGAACGACCAGTGCCCCAGCAACCTCGGCTTGCGGTGGGCCAGGTCGGTCACCTCGCTCGGGACGACGAGGCGGTCGTACGCCCGGACGTCGCCGACGTCGCCGTGCCAGTGCCGGCGGTAGCCGTTCGGGCCCAAGGTCCGGCCGATCTGGAACGCGCCGTCCGCCCTGACCGGAGCGGCCTCGGTCTTGGTGCCGACCTCGCGACCATCGACGAAGAGCTGGGCGTACCCAGTCTCGGTGTCGTAGACGCCCAGCAGGTAGGCCCATTCACCGGCCTCGGGCGTGCCGCCGGTGACTTTCGCGTCGCCAAGGGTGAAGGACCAGGAGGCGCTCGCCTTCCGCGGGGCCTCGAGAGCCAGGGCGTAGGCGGCGCCGGACGCCGTGTCCTGGCTCAGCACGTTCATGGAACGGTCGTCGCGCGCCGGGCGCACCCAGGCGCCGACGGCGAAGGTCCTGCCGCTGTCGACGGCCGGGCTGCCGGTGGTGAGGAAGCCGTGACGGCTGCCGTCGAGGGTGGCCGTGGACGTGAGCGGGGTCCCTGAGGGCGCGGGGCCCGCGAAGGTCACACCACGTCCCGCCCGGGCGGCCTCCCCCGCCTCGGCCGCCGCCGTGGCGGAGCCGGCCTCGTCGTCGAGCTTCCAGCGCGAGACGGGCGCGCTCGCCGCATTCGGATAGAAGGAGTAGTCGGTGCGCCCGCTCACCCGGCCGGCGCGGTCCAGCGCCTGGACGCTGAGGATCTGCGAACCCCTGCTCAACGGGACGTAACGGATGGTGGCGGGGCCGCCCATCTCGGCGGGGCGGGCGGTGCCGCTCGGGCCGCCGAGGAAGGTGTACCGGTACTCGACGACGTCCGCGGAGGGAGAGTCCATGGTGAAGCTGCCGTAGATGCCGACCCCACCGGTCCACCACGTGTCCGCCGGGTACTCCGGTGAGCTCACGACGGGAGCGGCCGGGCTCGCGTCGTCGTACACGAACCGGCACGCGGCGCCCGGCGCTTCCGAGCTCCAGGGCGAGTACGCCACGCCATCGTTGGCCCGAACATGCCATGAGAGGACCGTGTCCGACGGGATGTCGGGCGGCAGGGTGATGCGGTGGACCAGGCCCACGGGGTACGGCGAGGTGGTCCAGGTGCGCCGCTGTGCGGTGCCGTCCGGATCGGACCACCAGATCTCGAACTCGGCGGTCAGCTGCTCCGGATACCCGATGCGGTCGTCCTCCACCGGATCGGTCAGCCGGGCCTGGAGCGCCGGAGGGCTGCCGACATACGCCGGCTCGTCACCCGACGCGCAGTCTTTGAACGCGGTCTGCAGGTCCTGCACGGCAGGCGGCAGGTTGGACTGCTCCGCAGCGGACGCGGCGGACGGCGTCACCGCCCCCACCACCAGCGCCGCCAGGCAACTGCCTAGCAGCCCACGTCTCTTGCGCACTCTTCCCGACATGGACGAAAGCCCCTCCCCTGTAATGCCCGATCACCGAACGGCCGAGCGGCAGGAGGCTAACAGCGGCCTCCGACATCGGCGATCATGTGTTCCGGGGGCCGGTCGGCGGGCTTCACAGAGGCCGGGGCGACAGGGAGCGTCCCCGGGACCACGAACGGTCCCGGGGACGCTCGTCGAGGCGCGTCGGTCAGGCGGCGACCGCCACCCGCGGTTCGTCCGCGTCGATGGGTGCCGACGCCACGGTGTCGTACTTCTCACGGTCGAGCAGGCCCTCGCGGGCGGAGACGACGACCGGGATCAGGGCCTGCCCGGCGACGTTGGTCGCCGTGCGGATCATGTCCAGGATCGGGTCGATGGCGAGGAGCAGGCCCACGCCCTCCATCGGCAGGCCGAGGGTGGACAGGGTGAGGGTCAGCATGACCGTGGCGCCGGTGAGGCCGGCCGTGGCGGCGGAGCCCACCACCGAGACGAACGCGATCAGCAGGTAGTCGCCCACCCCGAGCGGCACGTCGAAGATCTGCGCGACGAAGATCGCGGCGATGGCCGGGTAGATGGCGGCGCAGCCGTCCATCTTCGTGGTCGCGCCGAACGGCACGGCGAAGGAGGCGTACTCCTTCGGCACGCCCAGGCGCTCGGTGACCTTCTGGGTCAGCGGCATGGTGCCGACGGAGGAGCGGGAGACGAAGGCGAGCTGGATCGCGGGCCAGGCGCCCTTGAAGAACTGCACCGGGTTGACCTTGGCGGCGGTCGCCAGCAGCGCCGGGTAGACGCCAAAGAGGACGATCAGGCAGCCGACGTAGATGTCGGCGGTGAAGGTGGCGTACTTGCCGATCAGGTTCCAGCCGTAGGTGGCGATGGCGTTGCCGATGAGGCCGACGGTGCCGAGCGGGGCCAGGCGGATGACCCACCACAGCGCCTTCTGCAGCAGCTCCAGGACGGACTCGCTCAGGGTGAGGATGGGCTGGGCCTTCTCACCGAGCTGGAGGGCGGCGATGCCGGCGACGGCGGCCATGAACACGATCTGCAGCACGTTCAGTTCGGTGAACGGCGTGATCACGTCGGTCGGCACGATGCCGGTGAGGAAGTCGATCCAGGAGCCGGTCTTCTCCGGGGCCTTGCCGTCGGCCGGGGTGAGGCCGGTGCCCGCACCCGGGTTGGTGACCAGGCCGATGACCAGGCCGATCGCCACCGCGATCAGCGAGGTGACCATGAACCACAGGAGGGTCCGCGAGGCCAGCCTGGCCGCGTTGTTGACCTTCCGCAGGTTGGTGATGGAGACCAGGATCGCGAAGAAGACCAGCGGGGCGACGGCGAGCTTCAGCAGGCCGATGAAGGTGCCGCCGACCTTCTCCAGGGTGGTGACCAGCCAGGAGAGGTCCTGGCTGCGGGCGAGCCAGCCGAGCAGGACGCCCAGGACGAGGCCGGCGAGTATCTGGGCCCAGAAGGGCACGCGGACAGGCAGCTTTGACTGCGTGTTCGAGGACACGGACATGCTCCGGAGGGGAAAGGCGTGGGGATGTGACGGGACTCGGGTGGGGGCGGAACGTCAGGGACGACAGTTCGCGGCGGTGACCCGGCAGAGGTCCACGTGCAGGCGCGCCACGAGCGGAACACTCCGGGGCGTGGGGAACACGGCTGCTGACTTCACCAGGAGACCGTAACACCTGAACTTTGAGATCCTCAAAGCCTTACTTTGGAAGGCGTGAGGGCAAACACACACAGAGAACGCAAAGCGCCCCGGGTTCCCGCCGATGCGGGAGCCCGGGGCGCCGACGATGCGGTGCGCGGGTGTGAGGGACGTTACGAGGTCTGCGCCTGGCCCTGGGCGCGGGCCGTGTCGTCGGCCGCGTCCTCCTGGGTGCGGTTGGCGTCCAGGTTGGCCTTGGCGCGCTCCACCCGCCGCACGATCCGCTCGGAGGCCCGGTCCCGCTCCTTGCGGAGCACGACGAAACTGATGGGGGCGGAGACCAGCAGCGCGAGCAGCACGACCCACAGGCCGTTGGAGTCGCCGAGACCGCGCGGCGCGACACCGGAGTAGACAAGGCCCCAGACGACTACGAGGCAGCCCGCGAAGACTCCGAGGCGCATCAGCGTGTAGCGGAGCATCTCATCCACTCTTCCGTGCGTACGGTCAGAAACGTCCCCGAGGGGACGACGTCCAGTGAAGCACGTCCGGCGGCCGATCTTTCAGCGGGGTACGGCGCCGTGGCGGATCCGCACCGGGCTCAGGTCAGCGGCAGCAGCATGATCACGTCGTCCCGGTCGTCGCCGGGTGCCACGCGGATCGCGCCCGGGACCCGGCCGACCTCCTTGTAGCCGCAGGCCGCGTAGAAGCGCTCCAGGCCGAGGCCGCCGCGGCAGGTGAGGCGGATCGCCTCCACGCCGTCGAGGGTGCGGGCGGAGCGCTCGGCGGCGGCGAGCAGGTCGCGGCCGTAGCCCTTGCCCTGGTGGCGGGGGTGGACCATCACCGTGTACAGCCAGATCCAGTGCGTCATCAGGGGGTGGGTGTTGCGGGTGAGGAACGCCGTGGCGGCGACCTCGCCCTCCTCGTCGTGCCCCACGAGCAGCCGGGAGCGGCCCTCCGCCATGTCGGCGAACTGCCGCAGCAGGGTGGGGCGGATGTCCTCCCGCGTCACCGGCGGTACGAAGCCGACGGCGCCACCCGCCTCGGTGACGTCGGCCCAGAGGTCGAGGATGCCGTCGCGGAGTCGGCGCGTGACCTCAGGGTCCAGGGTGAAAGTAAGGGGCATGGAGGGAGTGTAACTATTACTTCAGCGCCCGCGCAGCCACTTTCAGGTCGGAGACCAGCCCTTGGTACGCGGCGTCGCGGTCGTCGGAGCGCAGTACGGCCGAGGGGTGCACGGTGGGGACCAGGCGCCGCCGGTGGCCGTGGATCTCCTCCTCCAGCACCGTGCCGCGTACATGGGTGACCCGGAACGAGGAGCCGAGCAGCGCCTTCCCGGCGGTCGCGCCGAGGACGACGACCATCTCGGGCTCGACGGCCGCGAGTTCGGCGGCGAGCCAGGGGGCGCAGGCGGCGGCCTCCCGGAGGGTCGGCGCCTTGTGGATACGGCGTTTGCGGGGCTCGGCCCGGGTGAACCTGAAGTGCTTCACGGCGTTGGTGACGTAGGCGTCGGCGGGGTCGAGGCCGGCGTCGGCGAGGGCACGGTCGAGCAGATGCCCCGCGGGGCCGACGAAGGGGGTGCCCTGACGGTCCTCCTGGTCACCTGGCTGCTCCCCGACGAGCATCAGGCGGGCGGTGGCCTTGCCGGTGCCGAAGACCGTTTGCGTGGCGTCGCGGTGGAGGGGGCAGCCTCGGCAGGTGGCGGCGGCCTTCCTGAGTGCGGGGAGTCCGCCGCGGGTGGGCAGGAAGGGGGCGGCTGTGTAGGCGTCCTCGGTCACCATGCGGAGCGGGTACCCCGCCGGGGGCGTCGGCACCATCGCCGGGTGCGGCCCGGCAGCCGTTCGCGCAGTTCCCCGCGCCCCTTCGGGTGGGTCTCGGCGGGCATGCCGGGTGCGGGTGGTCGTGGGTCGCCCGCGCAGTTCCCCGCGCCCCTGAGGGGTTGGGGGTTCGGGCGCATGCCGGGTGCGGGTGATCTTGGGGTTGCTCGCGCAGTTCCCCGCGCCCCTGGAGGGGGCTGCTGTGCCGCCGGCTGTGAAGCGAGGACCGGCCGGCACACCCCTAGGGGCGCGCGGGGAACCGCGCGACCAGCCCACACCCCGCCGCAGATGGCAGCGCACCGAGTCCCCCACCCCCCTCAGGGGCGCGGGGAACTGCGCGAGCGGCCCGCCACCCCGCCGCGGGCGGCGTCGAACCAGAGCCCCCGCAACCCCCGGAGGGACCCTCAGACCCGCATCGGCTGAGGCGACTCCCGGCGCGCCGGGTCCGGCCCGTCGTACTCACGGATGATCTCGTACCGCGTGTTCCGCTCCACGGGCCGGAAGCCCGCGTCCCGGATCAGATCCAGCAGATCCTCACGCGTCAGCTTGTTCGGCGTCCCGAAGTTGTCCGCGTCATGCGTGATCTTGTACTCGACGACCGACCCGTCCATGTCGTCCGCCCCGTGCTGCAGCGCCAGCTGCGCCGTCTGCACGCCGTGCATCACCCAGAACACCTTGACGTGCGGCACGTTGTCGAACAGCAGCCGCGACACCGCGAACGTCTTCAGCGCCTCCGCCCCTGTCGCCATCTGCGTCCGCGCCTGCAGCCGGTTGCGGATCTTGCCGTCCTTCATGTCCACGAAGTCGTGCTGGTAGCGCAGCGGGATGAACACCTGGAAGCCGCCGGTCTCGTCCTGCAGCTCACGCAGCCGCAGCACGTGGTCGACCCGGTGACGGGGCTCCTCGATGTGGCCGTACAGCATGGTGCTCGGGGTCTTCAGACCCTTCTCGTGCGCCAGCCGGTGGATGCGGGACCAGTCCTCCCAGTGGGTGCGGTGGTCCACGATGTGCTGCCGGACCTCCCAGTCGAAGATCTCGGCGCCGCCGCCGGTGAGCGACTCCAGCCCCGCGTCGATGAGTTCGTCGAGGATTTCGCTCGCGCTCAGCCCGGAGATCGTCTCGAAGTGGTGGATCTCGGTGGCGGTGAACGCCTTCAGCGACACCTCCGGCAGCGCCGCCTTCAGCTCCCGCAGCGAGCGCGGGTAGTAGCGCCACGGCAGGTTCGGGTGCAGCCCGTTGACGATGTGCAGCTCGGTGAGGTTCTCCGAGCGCATCTCCTCGGCGAGCTTCACCGCCTCCTCGATGCGCATCGTGTACGCGTCCTTCTCGCCCGGCTTGCGCTGGAAGGAGCAGTACGCGCACGACGCCGTGCAGACGTTCGTCATGTTGAGGTGGCGGTTGACGTTGAAGTGCACGACGTCGCCGTTCTTCCGCGTCCGCACCTCGTGCGCCAGCCCGCCGAGCCAGGCCAGGTCGTCCGACTCGTAGAGCGCGATGCCGTCCTCGCGGGTCAGCCGCTCACCGGAGCGGACCTTCTCCTCCAGCTCGCGCTTGAGCCCGACGTCCATGCCGTTACCTCTTTCCCAGAAGACAGACCCGCACCACCGTACGCCCCGGTCAGTCGACCTCCTCGGGCAGCTCACCGACGCGGTTCTCCCACTTGGTGGAGAGCACGATGGTGGTGCGGGTGCGGGAGACGCCCTTGGTGCCGGACAGCCGGCGGATGATCCGCTCCAGGCCGTCCACGTCGGTGGCGCGCACCTTGAGCATGAACGAGTCGTCGCCGGCGATGAACCAGCAGTCCTCGATCTCCTGCAGATCCTTCAGCCGCTGCGCCACGTCCTCGTGGTCGGCGGCGTCGGACAGCGAGATGCCGATGAGGGCGGTCACGCCGAGGCCGAGCGAGGGGGCGTCCACCGTGGCGCGGTAGCCGGTGATGACGCCGGCCGCCTCCAGCCGGTTGATGCGGTCGGTGACGCTGGGTCCCGACAGACCGACGAGGCGCCCCAGCTCCGCGTAGGAGGCCCGGCCGTTCTCCCGCAGGGCCTGGATGAGCTGCCTGTCCACCGCGTCCATCGAATCGATGCCTTCCACTGAAGAGGTACGAAGTTTCCGAGAGGTGGTGCCGTGTGGTGCCGTCGCGGCCGGCGGGCGCGCCGGGCCGCGGTCGGGCGGGTCAGTCGTCCTCGCGGGTTCCGCCGCCGAGTTCGCCCTTCCAGCGGCGGTACAGGGTGTGGGGGACGCCCGCCGCGTCGAGTACGCGTCCGGCGACGAAGTCCACCAGGTCCTGGATGTGCGTCGCGCCCGCGTAGAAGGCCGGCGAGGCGGGCAGTACGGTCGCGCCCGCCTCGTCCAGCGTCACCAGGTGCCGCAGCGTCTGGCCGTTCAGTGGGGTCTCCCGTACGGCCACGACCAGCGGGCGTCCCTCCTTGAGGGTCACGCTCGCCGCCCGCTGCAGCAGGTCCTTGGACAGCCCGAGCGCCACTCCGGCGACGCTCGCCGTGGAGGCGGGCACGATCAGCATGCCCTTGCTCGGATACGACCCCGAGGAGGGGCCGGCCGCGAGGTCACCGGCGGCCCAGTACCGTACGCCGTCGAGGTCGGCGGAGAAGGTGTCCGGCTTGCCGTCCGCCCCCCGGGACAGCCATTCCCGCAGGTCGTCGCGCCAATGGGCGTCCCGGAAGGCGATCTTGGTCTCGTCCAGCAAGGTGAGCCGGGAGGCCCGGCTGACGACGAGGTCGACGCTCTCCCCCGCGGCGAGCAGCCCCCGCAGCACCGCGGCGGCGTAGGGAGTGCCGGAGGCGCCCGAGACCCCTACGATCCAAGGCGTACGCCGCGTCTCTCCTGGCTTGGCTGGGTTCACGGGACCGAGCCTATCCAAAGTCGCAGGGCGGGAACCGGGCCAGGGTCGCCGGGCGTTCTACCGGACAACGGCCCGGCGGTGGGGGTGGACGATGACGGACTCGCGTCTGACGTGGTCGCGCGGCGACCGGGTGCGGGCCGCCGCCGTGATCGCCGCGGGCTGGGTGGCGCTGCTGTGGCTGCTCGAGGTGGCCGACGTGCTCAGCGGTCACGCGCTGGACGGCTTCGGCATCGTGCCGCGCACCCCGTCCGAGCTGGTGGACGTCGTCCCGGCGGCGTTCGTGCACTTCGGCTTCTCCCATGTGGCCGCGAACAGCGTGCCGCTGCTGGTGCTGGGTTTCCTCGCGGCGCTCGGCGGGATACGCAGGTTCCTCGCGGTGTGCGCGCTGATCGTCCTCGCGGACGGCCTGGGCGTGTGGCTCGTCTCCCCCGCCGGCAGCAACACGGCCGGCGCCTCCGGCGTGATCTTCGGCCTGTTCGGCTTCCTGCTGGTCAGCGGCTTCGTCGAGCGAAGGCCCCTGGGCATTCTGGCCGGGGTGCTGGTGGCGGCGGTCTGGGGCGGCTCGATCCTCGCGGGCCTCGCCCCCACCCAGTCCGGCATCAGCTGGCAGGGCCACCTGATCGGTCTGGCGGCGGGCATCGCGGCGGCCTTCCTCCTCCGCCGCCGCCCCGCCAAGCCCCTCGAACCGGTTCTCTAGCCCGCGCGCGCCGCGGCGACTTCCCGTCATGTCCAACGGCTGCGCGAGGGCGGTCGGTCGGCACCGGACCGGCGTGTGACGCTTCGCCCGGCCCGCCGGCCTGTCGCGGCACCCCGTGACGGCCCCGCACCGCACTGCCGGCCGTCCCCGGTACGGCGGACCCGGCGCACCCGGCGGAGGACGTCGCCGCCGGACGCCTGCGCCTGACCGACGACGGGCCGGCCCTCCTCGACGGACCGGCCCTCCGGACCGCCCGTTACACCGTCAGCCCACGCACCAGCAGGTCCAGGAGGGCGCAGACGAAGAGGGCGATGCCGATGAAGCCGTTGACGCTGAAGAACGCGCGGTTGAGGCGGGTCAGGTCGTGCGGGCGGACGATGGTGTGCTCGTAGACGAAGGCGCCGGCCACGATCAGCAGCCCGAGCCAGAAGAAGGCGCCGGCGCCGGTGAGCACCGCGTACCAGGCGAACAGGGCCGTCGTCACGGTGTGGCAGGCGCGGGCGCCCCAGATCGCCGCGGGGATGCCGAAGCGGGCCGGGACGGACTTCACGCCGATCTCCCGGTCGGTGTCGACGTCCTGGCAGGCGTAGATGAGGTCGAAGCCGCCGATCCAGATGCCGACCGCGAGGCCGAGGACGACCGCCTCCCAGGACCAGGAGCCGGAGATCGCCAGCCAGCCGCCGACCGGGCCCATGGCCTGCGCGAGACCGAGGATGGCCTGCGGGAAGTTGGTGAACCGCTTGCCGTACGGATAGACCACCATCGGGATCACCGCGACGGGGGCGAGGGCGAGGCACAGCGGGTTGAGCAGGGCCGCCGCGCCCAGGAAGACGGCGAGGGCGATCAGCGCGCCGGTCCAGGCGTGCTTGACCGACATGGCGCCGGTGACCAGCTCCCGCTGCGCGGTGCGCGGGTTACGGGCGTCGATCTCCCGGTCGATGATGCGGTTGGCGGCCATCGCGAAGGTGCGCAGGCCGACCATGGCGACGGTGACCAGCAGCAGCCGGCCCCAGTGGATGTTCTCGTCCCACTCGTACATCGCCGTGAGGGCGGCGATGTAGGCGAAGGGCAGCGCGAACACCGAGTGCTCGATCATCACCAGCCGCAGGAACGCCTTGGTGCGTCCCGGCTGCCGGGGAAGCGCGGCGGAGGCCGAGGTCACAGTCCGTACTCCTTCCAGCGGCGGTCGACCTTCGACGCCGTCTCCGGGTCGGACTCCACCATCTCGGGCCAGCCCCCGTCCCGCGTGTACCCCTCCTCGGGCCACTTCCTCGTCGCGTCGATGCCCGCCTTGCCGCCCCAGAACTGCTGGTAGGAGGCGTGGTCGAGATGGTCGACGGGGCCTTCGACGACGGTGAGGTCGCGGGCGTAGTCGGTGTTGCCGAGGGCCCGCCAGGACACCTCGTGCAGGTCGTGGACGTCGCAGTCGGAGTCCACGACCACGATCAGCTTGGTCAGCGACATCATGTGCGCGCCCCAGATGGCGTGCATCACCTTCTGTGCGTGCTTCGGGTACTTCTTGTCGATCGAGACGATCGCGCAGTTGTGGAAGCCGCCCGACTCGGGGAGGTGGTAGTCCACGATGTCCGGGACGATGATCTTGAGGAGGGGCAGGAAGAAGCGTTCCGTCGCCCGGCCCAGCGGTCCGTCCTCGGTCGGGGGCCGGCCGACCACGATCGACTGCAGCAGCGGGCGCTTCCGCATCGTCACGCAGTCGATCGTCAGCGCGGGGAAGGGCTCCTGCGGGGTGTAGAAGCCGGTGTGGTCGCCGAACGGCCCTTCGGGCAGCATCTCCCCGGGCTCCAGCCAGCCCTCGATCACGACCTCCGCCTGCGCGGGCACCTGGAGCGGGACCGTCTTGCAGTCGACCATCTCGATCCGCTTGCCCTGCAGGAACCCGGCGAACAGGTACTCGTCGATGTCGCCGGGCAGCGGGGCGGTGGAGGCGTACGTCACGGCCGGCGGGCAGCCGAAGGCGATGGCGACCGGCAGCCGCTCACCGCGCCGCGCGGCCACCTGGTAGTGGTTGCGGCTGTCCTTGTGGATCTGCCAGTGCATGCCGATGGTGCGCTTGTCGTGGCGCTGGAGCCGGTACAGGCCGAGGTTGCGGACGCCCGACTCCGGGTCCTTGGTGTGGGTGAGGCCCAGGTTGAAGAAGGAGCCGCCGTCCTTGGGCCAGGTGAAGAGCGCCGGGAGCTGTTCCAGGTCCACGTCGTCGCCGGTGAGCACGACCTCGTGCACGGGCGCGTCGGACGACTTCACCTTCTTCGGCGGCACGTGTGTCATCGCGCCTAGTTTCCCGAAGGCCTCGCGCACCCCGACGAAGCCGTGCGGCAGCTCGGGCTTGAGCAGCCCGCCGATCTTCTCCCCGATCTCCGCGTACGACTTCAGACCGAGCGCCTTCAGCAGCCGGCGGTCGGTGCCGTAGACGTTCATGGCGAGGGGCATCGAGGAGCCGCGCACGTTCTCGAAGAGCAGGGCGGGACCGCCGGCCTTGTTCACCCGGTCGACGATCTCACCGACCTCCAGATGCGGGTCGACCTCGGCCTTGATGCGCTTGAGGTCGCCCTCGCGCTCCAGCGCCCTGAGCAGGGAGCGAAGATCGTCGTAAGCCATGGGGTCCAGTATCCCCGAGCGGCTACGCTGGACTCGTACCGCCCACCTCTTTCGCTGGAGAGGCCCCATGCTTCGGGTGCTGATGTTCCTCGTGCCACTGGCCCTGAGCGTCTACGCGTTCATCGACTGCATCAGCACGAAGGACGAGGACATCCGTCACATGCCCAAGCCGCTGTGGGCGATCCTCGTGCTGCTGTTCCCGCTGGTCGGGTCGATCTCCTGGCTCATCGCCGGCAAGAAGCGCCAGCCCGTCGGCGCGGGCGGTTCCGCCTGGGGCGGGAGCGGCGGCCGCCGCCAGTGGGTCGCCCCGGACGACAACCCGGACTTCCTGAAGTCCCTCGACGAGGACAAGAAGCGGGAGAAGGACCGCGACGCGGACGAGGACCCCAGGAACGACTGACGCTGCCCCCCCCCGCACACGATCCGGGCACGTCGGCTGCCGGTTCCGGCCGGGCCTCGGTGACACGCACCCGCCCCGCGCCCCGCGCTCACCGGGTGACCGCCGGCGCCGGCCACCGTGCGCCGCATCCTGCGACAGACCCGGCCCCCGCCGCCGGCCCCGAGCCCGCTCGGCTCTGTCCCCGTCCGCTGTCGCCGTGAGCACCTGCGGGGCCGCCACGGCCACTCACGGGCGGTGCGTCTTCCAGCACGGCAGCCCCAAGTAAGCCTGTGCGCACCTATGGTGAGGGTCCGTCAGACGAGCGGCCCGCGCCGGGCGTAATGACTTGCGCCGGAAACACTCTGCGTGGTTAATGGGTCACCTGTTGACGAGCATTCAGCTGACGGGAGGTCGGGAGACCATGGGAAGCGCCCCGCCGCCCTCGCCCGGCACGCCCCCGTCGGGGCCCGCCACCCCGCCGCCGATGTACGGGTACCCCGCGCCTCCCGTGCACCCCGCGCCACCGGGCCGGCGGGCGCAGCCGCCGGGGCACCACGACATCCCGTCCCCGCCCGCCGTGCCCCCGCGCGCTGTGCGCGCCGTCGACCTCCGCGTCGGCAAGCGCCTGCTGTGGGTGGACGGGGCCGCGTACCCCCTGCAGAACATCACCAGGGTCTACACCTTCACCCTGACGCCCCGGCGCAAGGAAGCCACGCTGCGGTTCCTCAAGCGCGCGGCGCTGACCCTCTCGGTGGCTTTCGGACTGACGATCGTCGCCGGACTGGCGTCGATCGGGAACACCTCGATGGCCGGCGGCATCCTCATGTTCACCTGGATGGGGGCACTCGCGGCCCTGGTGTTCAGCGCGGTGGAGCTGTTCTCCGTCCTGGGGGCGCCGCCCCAGTACGTGCTGGCGATGGAGACCTCCGGGCCCTCCATCGCGATGGTGACCAGCGGCGACCCGCGCCAGCTCGACCGGCTGGTCGAGCCCATAGTGCGGGCCATCGAGAATCCTGAGGCGGAGTTCCAGGTCAAGGTGGAGCAGCTCCTGGTCAACCCCAAGAACTATTACTTCGGCGACAACGTCAACATGTACGGCGGATCCGGCAACGTGGGAGTGGGTCACTCGTGAGCGGCGACAACTACTACTTCGGTGACAGCGTCTCGATGCACGGCGGCCTCGGCAACACCGGCATCGTCAAGAACCAGGCCGCTGCCGGGGCCGGGACGTCGCCCGCCCTGGAGGCGGCGATCGCGCAGCTGGTCGAGCTGGTCGCCGAGCTGCGCGCGCAGGTGCCGCCGGCCAGGGCGCAGTCCATCGACGAGGTGCTGCCCGACGTCACCAGGGCCGACGCCGAGCCGCAGCAGCGCCACCGCGCCCTGCTGGCGGTCGCGGGCATCGCCGCCACGGTGGGTGCGGTCGGCCAGCCCGTGGTCGAGGCCGTGAACAGCGTCCTCGCGCTGCTCGGCGGCTGATCCCCCCGGTGCGGCGGATCGACGGGGCGATCGCCCGGGCCTGGCTCGCCACCGCGGTCGAGGAGGCACGGGCCGGTCTCGCCGAAGGAGGCGTCCCGATCGGGGCGGCGCTGTACGGCGCGGACGGGGCGCTGCTCGGGCGGGGGCGGAACCGGCGGGTGCAGGACGGGGATCCCTCGACGCACGCGGAGACGGCGGCCTTCCGGGCGGCGGGGCGGCAGCGGTCGTACCGGGGGACGACGATGGTGACCACGCTCTCGCCCTGCTGGTACTGCTCGGGGCTGGTGCGGCAGTTCGGGATCTCGCGGGTGGTGGTCGGGGAGTCCGTCACCTTCCACGGCGGGCACGACTGGCTGGCGGAGCACGGCGTGGAGGTCGTGGTGCTCGACGACCCGGAGTGCGTGGCGATGATGCGGGAGTTCGTCGCCCGCCGCCCCGAGCTGTGGCACGAGGACATCGGGGAGTGAACGCGACGGAGGCCGTCCCGGACCAGGGTCCGGGACGGCCTCCGTACGACGGGACGGCTCTGCTCAGAAACCGACCGCCTGGAGCGCGCCCAGGCCGACGTCGGCGTAGGAGTGCTTGCCGGAGACGAAGATGTTGACGCCGTAGTAGTTGAACAGCCAGCAGCCGAAGGCGAGCAGGGCCAGGTAGGCGGCCTTGCGGCCCTTCCAGCCGGCGGTGGCGCGGGCGTGCAGGTAGCCGGCGTAGGCGACCCAGGTGATGAAGGACCAGGTCTCCTTGGGGTCCCAGCCCCAGTAGCGGCCCCAGGCGTCGCCGGCCCAGATGGCGCCCGCGATGATCGTGAACGTCCACAGCGGGAACACGGCGGCGTTGACGCGATAGGCGAACTTGTCCAGGGAGGCCGAGGCGGGCAGCCGCTCCAGGAACGACGTCGCGAAGCTGCCGGGCTTGCCGCCGTTGGCCAGCTTGTTCTCGTACGCGTCCTTGAACAGGTACATGATCGTCGTGAAGGCGCCGACGTAGAAGACCGCGCCGCACAGGATCGCCGTCGAGACGTGGATGTACAGCCAGTACGAGTGGAGCGCGGGGACCAGCTGGTCGCTCGCGGTGTACAGGACGGTGACGGCGAGACCGAGGTCGAGGAGGACCGACGTGGTCAGGAACAGGCCGAGCCAGCGGACGTTCTTCTTCAGCGCCAGCAGCAGGAGGTACACGCCCACCGCGGTGGTGGAGAAGGTGATGTTGAACTCGTACATGTTGCCCCACGGCGCCCGCTGCACGGACAGCGCGCGGGTGAGCACACCGCCGACGGAGAGCAGGAAGGCGAGCACGGTGAGGGAGATGGCGACGCGTCCGTAGAGGTCGCCCTTCTCGTCGCCGCCGTGCGCCCCCGGCCCGTCGGGCACGTCACGCGAACCGGAGGCCGCGCGCACCACGACCTTCGGCCGCTCCAGTACCGCGGTGCCGCCGCCCTGCTTCACGGTGACGGCAGGTGCCGTCACCGCCGACGCCTTCGGGGTGAGCGCGGCCGCCGTGCGGGCGACCTTGCTGCGGCTGCCGAGGAGCCACTCGGCGATGTACGCGAAGAAAGCGAGGGTGTAGACCGCCATCGCGGAGTAGATCAGCACATTGCTGATCTCCGCGAGGTTCTCGTTGGTCGCGGCGGCGAGAGTCACTGCTGCTCAGCCCCTTCGGCAGGCACGGCTTGAGGGTCGGGGTCGGTGGACTTGGTGGTTCCGGATCCGCTGGGCGTTCCGGGGTCTTCGGAGGGTGTGGCGTCCGGCTCGGGGTCGGGCGCGCCGGGGGCCAGGTCGTAGAGGATCCCGGCGAGCTCGCCGAGCTCCTCGGGCACCTTCGCGGACTCGCTGCGGCCGAGGCCCGCCATCTCGACGACGGTCACGCCGTCGTCGCCGCGGACCGCGCGCACCCACACCCGGCGGCGCTGGACGAACAGCGAGGCGGCCAGTCCGCCGATCGCGGCCACGGCGCCGCCGAGCGCCCAGCCGCCGCCCGGCTCCTGCACGACCTGGAAGCCGGCCCACTCCTTGATGTCCTTCTCCAAGGTGATCGAACCGGCACCGCCGGGGAGCGTCATGGTCTCGCCGGGGGTGAGCAGCTGCTTGAACAGCTCGCCGTCGGCGTCCTTGAACTCCTTCATCTTGGTCTTGTCCATCTGGTACACGCTCTGCGGGATGCCGGAGTCGGCCTTCAGGTCCCCGTGGTAGGCGTTGAGCGCGAGCACCGGGTAGTCCAGTGCCGGGAACTGGGAGAGCATCGTGCCGCTCGCGGACCCGCCGAAGGTGGGCACGAAGAAGGCCTGGAAGCCGAGCTGCTCCTTCTTGCCCTGCGGGTTGCGGTAGCCGTCGAGGACCTTGATGACGCCGTTGGAGGTGACGTTGTTGTCCAGCGGCAGCAGCGGCACGGCGTCCCGGTAGACGACCTGGCCCTTGCCGTCGCGGACGGTCACGACGGGCGCGTAGCCGTGGCTGACGAGGTAGACCTTGGCGTCGCCGATCTCCAGCGGCTTGTTCACCTTGATGACGGCGCGCTTCTCGTCGCCGTCCGGCCCGTCGGTGTACGTCACCTCGGTCTCGTACGTGCGCGGGGTGCCCTTGTTGGGGCCGGTGCGCTCGTAGGTGCCGGTGAACTCCTTGACGTCGAAGCTGAACGGCACCAGGTCGTCGTTGGTGAAGAGGTTGCCGGACTTGAAGTCGTCGTACTGGGTGAGCGTGTTGGAGAAGCCGTCGCCCTCGACGACGATCTTGTTGCCCTCGGACTTGAACAGCTGGCCCCAGGCGAACGCGATCAGCATGACGATGAGCGCGAGATGGAACGCCAGGTTGCCGAGCTCACGCAGGTAGCCCTTCTCGGCGGCGACGGCGTCCCCGACGACATGGGCGCGGAAGCGGCGCTTCTTCAGCAGCGCGAGGGCGGCCTCGCGCACCTCCCCCGCGTCGGTCCTGGTGCGCCAGGTGGTGTGCGCGGGCAGCCGGGTCAGCCGGCGGGGCGCGCCCGGCGGGCGGCCGCGCAGCTGGCCGACGAACTGCCAGGTGCGGGGCACGATGCAGCCGATGAGCGAGATGAACAGCAGGATGTAGATCGCGGAGAACCACACCGAGCTGTAGACGTGGAACAGGCCGAGCTTGTCGTAGACGGGCGCGAGGATGTCGTGCCGCTCGCGGAAGTCGGCGACGCGGGTCTCGTCGACGCCGGTCTGCGGGATGAGCGAGCCGGGGATCGCGGCCAGCGACAGCAGCAGCAGGAGCAGCAGCGCCACCCGCATGGAGGTGAGCTGCCGCCAGAACCAGCGGGCCCAGCCGATCACGCCGAGCGCGGGCAGGTTGGGCGAGGGCGCGTCCTCCACGGGCGCGGTGGACATCTGCGAGCCGGCGGCGCCCAGGTCCTGGTCGTCACCGGCCGTCGTGGTGTTGTCCGTCGTGGTGTCGCTCATGGGTCAGATCCCCACCGTGAAGCCGTTGGACCAGGTCTGCATCTCCGCCACGAGGCTGTCCCACGCGCCGGTGAGCAGCAGCACACCGGTCGCGATCATCATCGTGCCGCCGATGCGCATCACCCAGGCGTAGTGCCGCTTGACCCAGCCGAAGGCACCGAGCGCCTTGCGGAAGGCCACGGCGGCCAGCACGAAGGGCACGCCCAGCCCCAGACAGTACGCGACGGTCAGCACCGCGCCGCGTCCGGCGCTCTCCTGCTGGGCGGAGAGCGTGAGGACGGAGGCGAGGGTGGGCCCGATGCAGGGGGTCCAGCCGATGCCGAACAGGGCGCCGAGGACGGGCGCGCCGATCAGACCGGTGGCCGGCCGCTTGTGGAAGCGGAACTCCCGCTGGGTGAGCCAGGGCATCAGGCCCATGAAGAAGACGCCCATGAGGATCATGAAGACGCCGAGGATCTTGGACAGGACGCCCGACTGCTCCTGGAGCGTCTGCCCGAAGTAGCCGAAGAAGGCGCCGCCGGAGACGAACACGACGGTGAAGCCGAGCACGAACAGGGAGGCGCCCGCGACCATCCGGCCGCGCCGGGCCTCGGCCAGGTCGGTGCCGGAGACGCCCGTGACGTAGGAGAGGTAGCCGGGGACCAGCGGCAGGACGCAGGGCGAGAAGAAGGAGACGAGCCCGCCGAGCACGGCGATGGGCAGCGCCACCAGCAGGGCGCCGTTGAGCACCGTGCCGTTGTAGCCCGTCTCCGCGGCGAGCGTGTGCAGGGCCGTCACGTCACTTCTCCGCGACGACCGGTTCGAGCATCTTCCGCAGCCGTTCCTCGTCGAGGGCGGTCAGCGAGCGGGCGGCGATCCGGCCCTCCCGGTCCAGCACCAGGGTCGAGGGGATGGCCTGCGGGTTGAGGGTGCCCTTCTCGAAGCGGAGCATCAGCTTGCCCGTCGGGTCGTACAGGCTCGGGTAGCCGATGCCGAAGTCCTTCTCGAAGGCCAGGGCGGCCGTGGTGCTGCCGTCCCGGGTGTTGATGCCGACGAACTGGACGTCCTTGCCGGCGTACTCCTGGGAGACCTTGGCGAAGTACTTGGCCTCCGCGCGGCACGGGTTGCACCAGGAGCCCCAGACGTTGAGGACGACGACCTTGCCCTTGTAGTCGCCGACGTCGAGCTTCTTGCCCTCCAGGGTCTCCCCGGACAGTTCCGGCGCTGCGACGCGCTTGCCGGCGGCGACGGTGGAGATGCCGTCGGTGCCGGTGACGAAGCCCGTGTTGCCGCCCCCGCCCGAAGTGCCCCCGGAACCGCACGCGGTCAGGAGCAGTGCGGCCGCGGCGGCACCGGCGGCCAGGGTGGCGCGACGGCGGGCGGGCACGGCGCGTGCGGCGCGGTTCGAGCTCTGCGCGGCTCGGTTCGAGCGCTGGGGGGCGCGGCTGGCGGCACTCATGTGAAAAGTTTCGCATGCCCGTTCCGGGGATCTTGCGCACCCCCCTGCGGGCCCCGGTGCGGGCGGAAACCCGCATCTCAGGCGGGGTCGGCGGCTCCGGTCGCGGTGGTGCCGCCGAGGTCACGGGTGAACGCCTGCCAGCCACCTGCGGGTTCCTGGCCCACGTCCAGGGTGCGCAGCCGGTCGAGCATCGCGGGCTTCTGCACGTCCAGCCAGTCGGTGAACTGCCGGAAGGAGACGAGCCTCACGTCCTCGCCCTTCTCCTTCTCCCGCGCGATGTGCCGCAGTGCCTCCTCGACGGCGTCCATGTAAATGCCGCCGTTCCACTGCTCGAAGTGGTTGCCGACGAAGAAGGGTGCCCGATTCGTCTCATATGCCCGCTTGAAGCCTGATATGTACGCCTTTGCCGACTGCCGTCGCCAGCCCGGGTAGTTGTGGGCCGGGGCGTTGGTCGAGTTGACCGACTGGTTGGCGAGCATGTTGTAGTCCATCGAGAGAACCTCGAATGAGTGTCCGGGGAAAGGTATCTGCTGGAGCGGAAGGTCCCAGATGCCCTTCTTCCTGGACGGCCAGGTCTGCCGCCCGCCGGGCGAGGAGGCGTCGTAGCGCCAGCCGAGCTCACGGGCGGTGGGCAGCAGCTGGTCCTGGCCCAAAAGACAGGGCGTACGGCCGCCGACCAGTTCCTTGTCGTAGTCGAACGGCAGGGACTCCACGTCGGTCCACCCGGAGTTGGTCCGCCACTCCTTCACGAACGACTTCGCCTGCTCGATCTCGTCGCGCCACTGCTTCGGCGTCCAGTTGCCGACGCTGCCCGAGCCGCCGCAGAAGTGGCCGGAGTGGGTGCCGCCCGTCGGTGAGGTAGCCGATGTCGGAGGCGCCGCGCGGGTTGTTCGGCGGGTCGTAGAGCCGCTTCTTCGACTCGGGCAGCAGATACAGCCCCGAGAGGAAGAAGGTCATGGACGCGCCGTGCTCCTTGGCCAGGTCGAGGAAGCGCGGGAACAGTCCGTTGCCGACCTCGCCGGCGCCGTCCCACGAGAACACGACGAACTGCGGCGGCGTCTGACCCGGCTCCAGCGGCACGGGCGCGTCCGGCTGATGGGGCTGCCTGCCGGTGAAGGAGGTGGAGCCGTCACCGATCGGACGGGCCGTCGCGGTGGGTTGTGGCTTCGGTGTCGTCGGGCGGTCGCCGTGGCCGGTGCGGGAACCGCCGCCGGGGGTCGATCCGTCGGAGTCGGTGTGGCCGCCGCAGCCGGCCAGGGAGACGGCGGCAGCGGCCCCCGCGCCGAGCCCGAGCATTCCCCTGCGGGAGAGAGTGCGCATGGCATCCCCCTTCGTCACGTCCGTGAGTGGTCACCCAGTCAGAGGACTTGACGAAGGGGGAGGTTCCCGTCAGATGCGGAGGTTTGGCAACGAAACCCCGGCCGGGGCCGCGCACGGCGGACACACCGGCGTCACGCGCCGAAGGCCTTGCCCTGCCCCTTCACCGGCTTGGCGCCCGCCCGCAGGTGCGCGGGCACCAGGTCACGGGCCGGTTCGCTGTAACCGACCGAGACGATCTTGTCGCCGCGGTAGGTGAATGTGGTCAGCGAGGCCAGGGTGCACTGGCGGCGGCGCGGGTCGTGCCACAGCCGGCGCTTCTCCACGAAGGACCGCACGATCCAGATCGGCAGCTGGTGGCTGACCAGCACGGCCTCGTGCCCGCGCGCCGCGTCCTTCGCCGCGTCCAGCGCGCCCATCATGCGGACCACCTGGTCCACGTAGGGTTCGCCCCAGGACGGCTTGAACGGGTTGACGACGTGCTTCCAGTTGCCCGGGCGGCGCAGCGCGCCGTCGCCGATGCCGAAGGTCTTGCCCTGGAAGACGTTCTCCGCCTCGATCAGCCGCCGGTCGGTGGCGATGTCCAGGCCGTGCGCCTTGGCGATGGGCTCGGCCGTCTCCTGCGCCCGCTCCAGCGGGGACGCGCAGACGTGCACCACGTCCCGGGGGGCCAGGTGCTCGGCGACCCGGTCGGCCATGCGCCGGCCCAGCTCGGAGAGGTGGTAGCCGGGCAGGCGGCCGTAGAGGACGCCGTCCGGGTTCTCGACCTCGCCGTGCCGCATCAGGTGGACGACGGTGACGTCCTCGTTCTCAAGGGTCCCGAAGGTCTTCTCGGAGCTCACGCGGTGGCCTCCGCCGCTGCTCGGGCCGCCGCCGGAAGGGCGTCGGCGATGCGCTGGACGGCCCGCTCGTCGTGGGCCGTGGACACGAACCAGGACTCGAAGGACGACGGCGGCAGGTAGACGCCGTTCGCCAGCAGCGAGTGGAAGAACGCGGTGTAGCGGAACGACTCCTGCTTCTTGGCGTCCTCGTAGTCACGCACCGGGTTCTCCGTGAAGAACACGGAGAACATGTTGGAGGCGTTCTGCAGGGTGTGCGCGACGCCTTCCTTGCTCAGCGCCTCGGTGACGAGCGACTGGATCCGCGCGGAGACCGCGTTCACCTTCTCGTACGCGGCGTCGTCGAGCAGCCGCAGCTGCGCGAGCCCGGCGGCGGTGGCGACCGGGTTCCCGGAGAGGGTGCCGGCCTGGTACACGGGCCCGGCCGGGGCGAGGTGCGCCATCACGTCGGCGCGTCCGCCGAAGGCCGCGGCCGGGAAGCCGCCGCCCATGACCTTGCCGAAGGTCATCAGGTCGGGCCGCACGCCGTCGACGCCGTACCAGCCGGCGCGGCTGGTGCGGAAGCCGGTCATCACCTCGTCGGAGATGTACAGCGCGCCGTTCTCGGCGCACGCGTCCTTGAGCCCCTGGTTGAAGCCGGGCAGCGGCGGGACGACGCCCATGTTGCCCGGGGACGCCTCGGTGATCACGCAGGCGATCTCGCCGGGGTGGGCGGCGAACGCGGCCCGCACGGCGTCGAGGTCGTTGTACGGCAGCACGATCGTGTCGCCGGCCTGGGCGCCGGTCACACCGGGGGTGTCCGGCAGCGCGAAGGTCGCCACACCGGAGCCGGCCGAGGCGAGCAGCGAGTCGACGTGGCCGTGGTAGCAGCCGGCGAACTTGACCACCTTGCTGCGCCGCGTGAAACCGCGGGCGAGCCGGATCGCCGACATGGTGGCCTCGGTGCCGCTGGACACCAGCCGCACCTCCTCCAGCGGCGCGATCCGGGCGACCATCTCCTCGGCGAGCGCGACCTCTCCCTCACCGGGGGTGCCGAAGGAGGTGCCGCGCGCGACGGCCTCCTGCACGGCGGCGATCACCTCGGGGTGCGCGTGCCCGAGGATCATCGGCCCCCAGGAGCACACCAGGTCGACGTACTCCCGCCCGTCGGCGTCGGTCAGATACGGCCCGCTGCCGGAGACCATGAACCGGGGCGTGCCGCCGACGGCGCGGAAGGCACGCACCGGTGAGTTCACACCACCGGGAGTGACGGCCGCGGCACGATCGAACAGCGCCTGCGAGGCTGGGGCTTCGTACGTGTATGGCAGTTCGCTCATGACCTGCGACTTCTCCGACCTTTTCCGACGTCCCGGGTATCTCGCCGGGCTGCGGCTGCTGTGACTCGTTTCAGGGTAGGCCAGGGGCGCTCCACGGCATCCCCGCCCCGATCAGGGCGGTGATCGGGGTCCCGGATCCGCTGTGATCTGCGAAACTGGCCCCTGGTGCACACACCCGGCACGGCCGGGCCGGGTGCGGCCCGCGAAGATCCAGCGGTCGGATGTTTCACCGCACGTTTCGGCGGGCGGCCGTGGGGGAGGTCACTGTCACGATGATCGGGTTGCGCGGCGGGGGCCACGCGTCCTAGAAAAGCAGTCGGGTGGAGATATGCATCGCGGTGGCGGACTGGGCGAGGGGACCGACGACCTGGGTCCTCGACGTGCCCGGCGGGGAAGGCACCGACGCGAGGCGGAGGAGACGGAACAGACGCGTCGTTCACACGGCGAGCCGGAGCGGATCGGCCCACTGGACGGGGCGGGGAGCAGGAATGGTGGTCGGGTGGGGGTGACGTACAAGTACTTCGGTGCGCCGGACGGCGCCACCGCGGCCCGCGTCCCGATCTCCATGCGCCCCGAGGAGCTCGGCGGGGACGAGCTGGGCATGGGCGGCATGTTCACCAAGATCAAGCCGGAGACCATGGCCGCGATGGTCCTCACGGGCATCGAGGGCGTCCCCCTGCACAAGGTGCCGCCGCTGGAACTGGTCGTCCTGCACCCCGACTACGCGGTCGTGAAGCTGCCCATGACGGTGGTGGACCCGCTGCGGGACATAGGCGAGGAAGCGGTGGGCGCGGCGGCCTTCATCTGGTCGACGGTCCCGGACCGCGGCGGCCCGCGCGACGCGTTCAACGTCTACCAGCTGCTCCACGAGTGGCAGGACTTCTCGCACCGGCTGCACGAGGCGGGACATCAGCCCTATTGCCTGGTGTGGCCCTGAGCGGGGCGTCAGGCACACACAGGCAGGGCGACAGCGAATCGACGAGTCAACATAGACGCATGTCGAAACCAGAGGTCACTGAACTCCCCGTCCTGCAGGACGGTGACGCCGTGCCGTGCTGCCCGCCGATCACCGCCGGAGAGCTGTCCCAGGCGGACGCGGAGAAGATGGCCGCCATGTTCAAGGCACTGTCGGACCCGGTGTGCCTGCGCCTGTTCTCCAAGATCGCCTCACATCCGGGCGGGGAGGCGTGCGTGTGCGACATCGCCGACGTCGGGGTGTCCCAGCCGACCGTGTCCCACCACTTGAAGAAGCCGCGCGAGGCCGGTCTGCTGAATTCCGAGCGGCGTGGTACCTGGGTATACCACCAGGTCGCCCCGTCCGTGGTGGCGGCCATGGCCACGATGCTCGATCTGCGCGCCTGACCACACCGCCCACCTCGCTGCAGCTACGGCGGCGGGCCCGGCATCCGGTCTCCGGTAGCCGTGCGAGCCGGGCCACGAGGTCCAGGCTCCGGCGGCCCAGGTGGTGACCGGCTGCGAGCCCTGCCTGGCCGCCCCCGACCACCACCACATCCGTGTACTGCGTCACGGCGCCGTCGTCACCGCGCCGGCGGCGAACTTCCTTCGCCAGGCGAGCGCGACGCGACGCGGACCGGACAGACCCGGTGCCTCCTCCACCCACAGTCCCGGGAGTCCGGGGAGCCGCAGACGACCGGTGTGACAACTCCCGGGAGGCCGGCAACCCGGCAGGCGAACCCGGTCAGCCTGGCGCGAGACGGCTGAGGTGCTCCCAGGACCGGTACAGATCCGCTTGGGCTCGGTCCATCTCCAAGACGTGATCGAAGGACTGGCTGCCGACAATCAGCCGCCGGGGAGGATCCGGCAGTGTGGCCAGCTTCATGATCACCGGGGCCGCGGTGTCCGGCTCCGGCGCGACGGCATCGCCCCACATCGCCTCCATCTCGGTGCGCAGGGGCTGATAGTGCGCCAGGGATTCGGTGTTCGTGGTGCCGGCGGTGAACAAGCCGGTGTTGTAGCCGCCCATCTGCACGATGGTGACCTTGATGCCGAACCCTTCGACCTCCATCGCAAGGGCCTCGCTCACGGAGTCCAGTGCTGCCTTGCCCGCACCGTAGTAGCCGACGGTGGCCATGCCGCCGCCGCTACCCATCGAGGTGACCTGGAGAAGCCGCCCCCCACCCTGGGCACGCAGGTAGGGAAGGACCGCCTGAGCCACCCACACGGCGCCGAAGAAGTTCACATCCATGTGTGCCCGGATCTGCTCCTCCGTGGCCTCCTCCACCATGCCGTAGAGCATCGCGCCCGCGTTGTTGACGACGACGTCCAGCCTGCCGAAGGCGGCCACCGCCCGCGCCACCGCGTCGAACACCACCCGGCGGTCGGCGACGTCCAAGGGCAGCGGGACCAGGTGGTCGGGGTACACCTTCGCCAGTTCCTCCAGGGGCCCGACGTTGCGGGCGGCGGCCACCACGCGGTCGCCGCCCGCCAGAGCGGCCTCGGTGAACGCGCGTCCCAGGCCGCGGGAGGCGCCAGTGATGAGCCAGACCCTTGTGTCCGTCATGATGCGCCGCTCCAAGTAAACAAAACGAGCCGTCTCGGTTCGTTTTGAGGGTAGGACATCGGGGCGGTCACATCAATACGGCCCGTCTCGTTTTCTTTCCCGGGTAGGCTGGACGCATGTCCAGGGAGAAAGGGCCGGACCACTCCCGGCGCAAGGAACGGTCCCGGCAGGCGATCCTCGCGGCTGCCCGAGCCCTCGTCACCGAAGAGACGTACGAGAAGGTCACGGTCGAAGCCATCGCCGCCCGCGCCGGCGTGGGCAAGCAGACGATCTATCGGCGGTGGCCGTCGAAAAGCGCGGTCGTCGTCGCCGCCCTTCTGGCCCTGAGTGAGGACGCGGACGGGCAGTCGGTCACCCTGCCCGACACCGGTGACCTCCGAGCCGACCTGGTGCTCGTCATGCGCGCCACGGTCGAGGAGTTCGCCGACCCGTCCTTCGACAAGCTGATCCGCGCTGTCAACACCGAGCTCACCAACGACCCCACACTGGCGGCCGAGTACCGCGAGAAGCTGGCCGGGCCGCTGGACGAGGCGAAGAAGGCACGCCTGCGCAGCGCCCAGAAGGCGGGCCAGCTCGCCTCCGACGCAGACCTCGACCTGGCCCTCGAAATGCTCTACGCGCCGCTCTTCCTGAGGTGGCTGCACCGCAGCGGTCCACTGACGACCGCGTACGCGGATTCGCTCGTTGACGCGACACTCCGAGCTTTCGCTCCCTGACCCGGGACGGAGGGGCGGGAGCGTCCTGGAGCAGGACGGAAGACCGTGGCTGCGGCTTCCGCGCGTGACCTGGTTGTTGACCGACCGGAACGCCCAGTCACGCCATGGGCTCCCCTCGGTGCGCTCCGGCGCGAGGTCGCGACCTGCCATCAGGTTCGGAGGCGTGTGGCAGGTCAGCGGTTGAGGACCGTCCCGATGCCGGCGGCCACGCGCTGAGCCCGGACGTCACGCCGCGGCCCTCTTGACGCGCATGGGTCGAGGCGAGGAGCGGCGTGTGCGGCACGCAAGGCTTACCGCCGGATGGGGCGGGCGCGGGCCCTTGGGGTGACGCCACCCGGCGTGCCCCGCCTCCGTCCGATGTCGTCGCGCGGCAGCTATTCCACATCCAGGCGGCCACTGCGCCTCGCCGCCGGGAAACGCGGAGTAGCGTGGGCAGTACCGAGGGCATCTCGCACACCGGCTTCCACGCCGGGTCGTCCTCGGTGAGAGACGAACCCCGGTCCGCCACAGAGGCGGCCCGGAGACGGGTCCGCGTCATGTCGGCGACCTCGCACCCCACCGCGCCACACCCCGAGCCCGTCGCAGCCCCGGCCGCGCGGGTGGCCCTGAAGAACGACGGCGCCCCCCGCGGGCTTCTGGACGGAGCCTGGTGGCCCCGTTCCCGGGACCTGGCGGGCGAACTGACGGCGCTCATGGAGGTGTTGGACCCCCTGTGGGGCCGCATCACCCGCATCGCCGTCAACCCCGAGCACTGGCCGGTCATCCCGCGCAAGATCCCCGTGGACGGGCACATCGTCAAGGCCGGCTGGTTCACCCCGGAGATCGACCCGCACAAGCTGCTGCTGCTCTCGTACGGCACCGGGCGCTGGGATCTCCTGGTCGTCCCGCCCGAGACCGGGGCGAAGTCGGCGGCCCGCCTGATGGCGGCCGCGTCCGGCCGTGACGGCCCGCATCTGACCGCGAGCGCGCTGATCGCCGCGGACGCGGCCCGGCCCGTCGTCCCCGCCACCGACCGGACACTGAACCCGGACGAGGCGTGGGAGTACGAGGGCGGCGCCTCCGGGGTGCCCGCGTCCGTACCCCGACAGGACGGTACGCCGAAGCCGCCGAGCCGGCTGGTCGCGGTGGCTGAGGTGACCGCCTTGGACGCCGTGCCGGGCCGCGCGTGGACCGAAGTATCCGAAGACAAGGACCTGCGCACCTGAATCGAGGCGTCATGACTCTTCCGCGGCTGAACATCTACCGGCACGACCGGGGCGGGAGGGCACTGGTCACCCTGGCGGGTGTGATCGACCCCGCCACCGCGCCCAAGGTGCGCACCGCTCTGGAGCGGTGTCTGCACGACGGCATCACCGTCATCGACGTCGATCTGACCACCGTCGACCGCTGTGACGGAAGCGGCCTGCGCGTGTTCCTCGACGTGTCACGGCACGCGGCGCGGAACCACGCGACCCTGCGGCTGTACCACCCCTCCGCGCAGACCGAACGACTGCTCACGGACACGGGCTTCGACCGCCTGCTCCGTGAGACGAGGCCGGGAGGGGCACGGCCTCAACGGGTGTGGCGCCGAGGGGAGCGCCACAGGGAGCGTGCTGCCAGGTAGAGCAGATCGACGAGAAGGAGCAGCACGCCGGCGGACATCAGACGAAGCGTGCCGCCGACGGTCGCGCCGATGACGATCAGAGCGATCCCGGCGACGAGCAGCATCAGGAAGAGGACCATGGCGGCCTCCCACCCGGTCACTGCCGCCGGTCTCCGCGAACCCGAGCCCGTCGACGGTCGTCGCGGATCCGTTCCTCCCGGTCCCGGCGGCGGACGAAGTCGCCCGGTCCGAGATCACCTTGCGTGAACCGCCCGACCACGAGACCGGCGACGCCCAGCGCGAGCACCAGCAGGAACGCCCAGCCATTACCGAAATACGCGGCGAATCCCAGCGCCATTCCGGCCATCAGACCCACCTCGGCCCTGCTCATCACGCGTCCCTTCCTTCACTCTGCCCGTTGCGCCCCCGCTACCGGATCCGCTGCTGCTCCTCCCCTTCGTCCTCCTCGTCAGGGAGCTTCACGTCACCGACCGTGATGTTGACTTCGACGACTTCCCTGCCCGCCATCCGTTCCACCGCGGAGATCACGCTTTCCCTCACCTCACCGGCGAGGTCCGTGATCGAGAAGCCGTACTCGACCACGATCCCCAGTTCGATGGCCGCCTGCAGTTCTCCCACCTCGACATCGACCCCGCGGGTGACGGACTTGCCGCTGCCGGCACCGGGCATCCGCTCCCTCACGGATCCCATGGAGCGGGCGAAGCCACTGCCCAGGTCATGGACACCGGGCACGTCCCGTGCCGCCATTCCTGCGATCTTCGCCACCACCACGTCGGCGACCGTCGTCCTGCCACGATCAGCGGGAGCGCCGCTGTGCCTTACACCGGTGTTCTCGGCCATCGGACATTCCTCCTCAAGAGGTCTAACTGTCCCCTGTTGGCCTAATTGTATTATTTCAGCCCAGAAAGCGCGTCAGCTGGCCGTTCAGCTCCTCCGGGCCGGCGAGGGGGAGCGAGTGGTGGGTGGCTCCGGAGAGCACCGTCACCTGAGCCTGGGGCAGGGCCCGGCGGGCCTTGTCCGCGACCTCGGCGGCGCGGTGTGCGCGGCTGTTCTCGGCGAGCAGGACAAGGACCGGCATGGCGAGTTCGGCGGTCCGGGGGCGGCGGCCGGCGATCAGCTTGCGGCCGGGGGCGGTGGTGGCCAGCGCGTAGAGGTGCTGCCAGGTCTCGTCCGGGTGGACGCCCGCCGTTTCCCAGGACAGGAACGCGCGGGCCCGGGCCTCGCTCGGACGGATCAGCGAGGGCAGCGCGCGCAGCAGGTAGCCGGGCCGGAACCCGGCGAACACCTGGGTGGGGTCCACGAGGGCGAGCCGGTCGACCCGCTGCGGCGCGCGCACCGCGTACGTGGCGGCCAGCCAGGCGCCGTAGGAGTGACCGCACAGGTGCGTGCGGGTCAGCCCCAGCCCGTCGAGCAGCGCGTCCAGCCAGGCCGTCAGGTCGTCGGCGCCCTTCAGGGGCGCGCCCCGGCGTTCGGTGCGGCCGGCGTCACCCAGCAGATCCACCGCGTACAGCCGGTGGCGGCGGCCGAGGGCCGGGGCGTTGGCGAACCAGACCAGGCCGGTGGCGGAGCCGCCCGGCAGCAGCACCAGAGGACTGCCGTCCGCCGGACCGTGGATGTGGACCCGGGTGGGCCCGTACGGGGTCTCCACGTCGCGTTCCTCGGTCGACTCGGGCCAGCGGGCGCGGAGTTGCCCGTAGGCGCGGTCGAAGGCCGAAGACGGTGCGGACTGGACGGACATGGAGATACCCCTCGCTCGGCGATAATCTCGTTCAGCGAGATAATAGGACGGTTTCGAGGGAGTGCGCATGGACGAGCGGGACCCGGCCATGGAACTGGTGCATCTGCTGCGGGCGGTGACCGTGGAATTCGACCTGCTGGGGGCCGAGTTCGCCGCGCGCCACGGTCTGCATCCCACCGATGTGCGCGCCCTGATCCACCTGCTGGACGCGGCACGGTCCGGCACCCGGGCCACGCCCGGGTGGCTCGGCGAGCAGCTGCGCCTCAACTCGGCGGGGACCACGGCGCTGGTGGACCGCCTGGAACGGCTGGAACTGGTCCGGCGCAGCAGGGACACCGTCGATCGCCGGCGCGTGCTGCTGGAGGTGGAGGAGAAGGCCACCCGGCTCGGGTGGGCCTTCTTCGGTCCGGTGATCGACGAGGTGGTGGCGGCCTCGGACGACTTCGACGCGGGCGAACTGGCCACGGTGCGCCGCTTCCTGACCTCGGTGCTGGAGTCCACCCGGGCCACCCGTACGCCCTGACGAGGGCCTGGCCGGCCGCCCCCCGTCGGGTGAGCGGTCGTGGAGCGGGTCAGGCTGGTGGTCCCGCGCAGTCCCGCGCCTCGGCCAGGTAGGACGTCACCGGGCCCAGGGTGAGCAGACCGGAGGCGGCGCCCGCGTGTTCCGGGCGGGCGGGCGCGAGGGCCGCGGCGGCCCGGGCCGCGACGGTGCGGTCGCCGAGGCGGGCCGCGGCTCGGGCGGTGAGGCACCACAGGGCTTCCTGAAGGTGGTCGGGCGGTGGTGCGGGCGCCGCGGCGAGGGCGGCGCGGGCCTCCTCGGTGCGGCCCGCGTCGAGGAGGAGCAGGGGCTCCGCCCAGGGGCGGTACGGGCCCCAGTCGAGGCGGGGGTCTGCGGGCGCGGGCCGGCCGTGCTGCAGGCGCAGACCCAGCAGGGCGAGCGGGAGCAGGCCGCGGTGCAGCCCCGGCATCCCGGCCGTTCGCAGGACCTCGTCGGCGTCCCGGTACCGCGCGGCGACCGTGGCGGCGGACGGTCCGCCCGGCTCGGTGCTGCGGGTGGCCGCGGCCCGGGCCCGGAACCAGCGGGTGAGGACGGGGACGAGGGGCGCCTCGGTGGTGGCGGCGAGCCGCTCGGCCTCCTCGGCGTGCGTGAGCGCGGCGTCCAGGTCGCCGAGGGCCGAGGCGGACTGCAGCCGTACGAGCCGGCCGAGCACGGCGAAGGCCGGCAGCCCGTGCCGGGTGGACAGGCCGAGGATCTCGGCGCCGATGCCGTCCCGTTCATCCGCGCCCCCGGGGCGGGTGAAGGACTGCAGGAACACCCCGTTGAGGGCGAACACCAGCAGGGCGGGGTCGCCCAGGTCACGGGCCTGCGCCTCGGCCCGCCGCGCCGCGTCCCGCGCGCGTTCCCGTTCCGGCCCGGACACGTCGGCGCTGCGGCTCTCGACCGCGACCGTGGCCAGGAGGCGGGCGGTCAGGTCGGCGGGACCGTCGGGACCGAGCGCGGCGAGGGTCCGCTCGGCGGCCGCGACGACCTCCCGGGACTGCGCGGGGTCGTCGGCCCGGCTCCACAGCGCGGGCACGTCGTAGGCGCCGATGATCCGCGCGGTGAGGGCGAGGTCGCCGGTGCGTTCCGCCGCCCGGACGGCGGCGAGGCGGTCGTGCCGGGCGCGGACCAGCGCGTCGCCGCCCGCCAGGGCGAGGGTGCGGGCCAGGTCCACGGTGGTGCGCGGGCCGAGCCGGACACCGGGACCGGTCCAGGTGGTGGCGGTGGCGCCGGACGGTACGACGCCGCCCAGGATGTCCGTCTCCAGGCGGCGGAGCTCGTCGCCGGGGTCGAGTCCGAGCCGGTCGGCGAGCATCGCGCGGACGCGGCGGAGGGTGTCCAGGGCGTCGGCCCGGCGGTCCGCGCGGTGCAGGGCGCGGGCGAGGAGCGTCCAGGCGGGCTCGCGCCACGGATGCGCGGCGGCATGGTCGCCCAGCTCGGCGACGAGGCCGGCGCCCTCGCCGCGGTCGAGCAGGGCGCGGGCGCGCAGTTCCACCGCCTCCGCCCGCAGCTCCTCCAGCCGTACGCGCTCGCGCTCCGCCCACGCGGCGCCGGTCACGTCGGCGTAGGCGGGTCCGCGCCAGGCCGCGAGCGCCTCGCCGAGTGCGGTCACCGCGCCGGGGGTGTGCCGGGCGCGGGCCAGGGCGTCCTCGAAGCGGTGGACGTCCACGTCCTCGCGCGGCAGGCGCAGGGCGTAGCCGGGGCCTTCGGTGACCAGGACGCGCGACGGGGTGCGGGGCGTGCGGCCGGGTTCGAGGGCCCGGCGCAGCGCGGCGACGAACGTGCGCAGGGCGCCCACGGCACGGGGCGGCGGCTCGTCGCCCCACAGGTCGTCGACGAGGGTGCCGGTGGTGACCATCCGGCCCCCGGCGGCGACGAGCCGGGCCAGGACCTCGCGGTGGCGGGGCCCGCCCAGGGCGACCGGGGCGCCGTCGTCGCCGAAGGCCCGTACGGCACCCAGCACGTCGATTCGCATGCCCCCATCCTCGCGGCCGGGACCGGTCCGGCCCAGCCGTACTGATCGGCTGCTGATCGCGGTGGCGGACGCTTCCCGGGTCAGTGCCCCACCAGGAAAGACGGCCCCGCCATGACACTCTCCCTCCCCGGCTTCGACCACGTCCGCCTGCCCGGCGCGGACGGCGTGGAACTGGCCGCCGCCGTCGGCGGCGGCGGCAGCCCGGTCGTGCTCCTGCACGGCTTCCCCCAGACGCACCTGATGTGGCGGCACGTCGCCGAGCGGCTGGCCGCCGAGCACACGGTGATCTGCCCCGACCTGCGGGGCTACGGCGCCAGCGACAAACCCGCCGCCGACACCTCCGACGTCTACGCCAAGCGCGCCATGGCGGCGGACGTCGTCGCCGTGGCGGCGGCGCTCGGTCACGACCGCTTCGCCCTCGTCGGCCACGACCGGGGTGCCCTGGTCGCCTTCCGGGCCGGTCTCGACCACCCGGACACCGTCACCCACCTGGGCATTCTCGACGTCGTACCGACGCTCGACATGTGGAACGTCCTGCACGGCGTCTCGGCGGCCGTCGGCTACCACCTCTTCCTCATGGCCCAGCCGCCCGGCCTGCCGGAGGCGATGATCGCGGGCAGCGCGGACGCGTTCTTCGGGTCGTTCCTCGACGCGTGGGCGGCCGACCCGGCGGCGCTGCCGCGGGAGGTGCGGGCCGAGTACCTGCGGGCGAGCGCGGCGGCGGTGCCGTCGATCGTCGCGGACTACCGGGCCTCGGCGGGCATCGACATCGCGCACGACCGGGCCGACCTGGACGCGGGGGCCCAGCTCGCCATGCCCGTGACGGTGGTCCAGCAGGACTGGGGCGCGCGGCTGGGTTACGACGCGGCCGAGGTGTGGCGGGCCTGGGCACCGGACCTGGACCACCGGCCGACCCGGGCGGGCCACTTCATGGCCGAGGAGGCGCCCGACGAGGTCGCGGCGGCGATCCGGGACCTGCTGGCCCGCTGAGTTCCCCGGAAAATCCCCACTGGGAATACCCCTGGGGGGTATGTTGTTGCGGCGCGTGGGGGCACACGGTCCCCGTGGCAGCACCTCGAAGGGGGATGAGGTCCATGGACCACGCCATGCACCACCCAGGGCACCACTCCGGCACGGCGCCCGGGGCCACCTGGTCGATGGCGGTGCGGGCCACGCTGCACTGCCTGCTCGGGTGTGCCCTCGGCGAGATCCTCGGCATGGTCATCGGCACGTCGCTGATGTGGGGGAACGTCCCGACGATGGTTCTGGCCATCTCCCTGGCCTTCGTCTTCGGTTACTCCTTCACCCTTTTCGCCGTGGTGCGCGCCGGGGTGTCGTTGAGGGCGGCGGTCAAGATCGCGCTGGCCGCCGACACCGTCTCCATCGCGGTGATGGAACTGGTCGACAACGCGATCATCGCGCTCACCCCGGGCGCGATGGACGCGCAGCTGTCCGAGGGGCTGTTCTGGTACGCGCTGCTCGGCGGCTTCGCCGTCGCGTTCCTGATCACCACCCCGGTCAACAAGTGGATGATCGGCCGGGGCAAGGGCCACGCGGTGGTCCACGCCCACCACTGAGCCGTCCCGCGCCCCCGCCACCGGCCGCCCGTGCCTGTCCGGGCGACCGGTGGCGCGGGCGGCCGGGGCGCACGGGCGCGTGGTGGGCACGGGCGACCGGCGGGCTCGTCGGGCTCGACGAGCCCGGCGCCCGCGTCCACCCGACGCTCGGCGGCGAACTCACCGGCGGCCACCGAGCCGGCGCCGGGCGGCCGGAGGGGCCCCGGCGGGCTCGGAGGGCCGCCCCGTACAGGTCGGCGGGACACCCCGGCACCGGTCAGTTTCCGAGAAGCGCCGGCGGCCGGTGCGCCCCTACCGTCGTCGGCATGAACTCCATCGACTCCGTCACGCTCGAAGTGGACGACCCCACGGCCGCCGCCCGCTTCCACTCCGACGCCTTCGGCCTCGACGGGGACCGGGTGCGCGTGCGCGCGTCCACCGAGCCCACCGGCGGCTTCCGCGGTTTCACCCTGTCCCTGATCACGTCCCAGCCCGGCGACGTGGACGCGCTGCACCGGGCCGCCCTCGACGCGGGCGCCACCCAGCTGAAGCCCGCCGAGAAGTCCCTGTGGGGCTACGGGGGCGTCGTCCAGGCCCCCGACGGCACGGTCTGGCAGCTCGCGACGTCGTCGAAGAAGAACACCGGCCCCGTCACCCGGACGGTCGACGAGATCGTGCTGCTGATCGGCGTCGAGGACGTGAAGGCGACCAAGCAGTTCTACGTCGGGCGCGGCCTCACCGTCGGCAAGAGCTTCGGCGGCCGGTACGTCGAGTTCGCCTCCGACCCGGGCACCGTCAAGCTGTCGCTGTACAAGCGCCGGGCGCTGGCGAAGGTGGCGGGGGTGTCCGCCGACGGCACCGGCTCCCACCGCGTCGTCCTGAGCAGCCCCGTCGGCCCGTTCACCGACCCGGACGGCTTCGTCTGGGAGGCGCCCGGTCAGTAGCCGAGGGGGGAGAGGCCGTCAGTGGCCGAAGACCTGGGTCCAGGTCCAGTCGCTGCTGACCACGCCGACGCCCAGACCGGTCAGCGAGCAGTTCAGGATGTTGGCGCGGTGACCGGGCGAGTTCATCCGGGCTTCCATGACGCTCGCCGCGGAGCCCTGGCCCCGGGCGATGTTCTCCGCACCCGGACTCGGATGTCCCTGCGCCCGGGCGCGGTCCGCGAACGTGCTGCCGTCACGCCCGGTGTGGGAGAAGTAACCCCCGCGGCTCGGGTCGCCGCCCCGTCCCCCGCCGGGTCCAGTGCTCGCTGCCACGCTCGTCCACGCTCCTTCTCGGTCCCGGGCAGTCCGCCCGTCATGACAGGAGAGCCACCGCCCGGGTCCGGATAACGGAAAGTCCGGAGGTCAGTCCAGGACGTGCCGGAGGTAGGCGGCCGGGTCGGCGAGGTAGCGCCGCCAGTGGTCGACCAGGGCGAGGTCCTGCCAGGCGGTGTGCCGCAGTCCGTGGTCGCCGACCTCGACGATGTCCGCGCCGGGGAGGGCGGTCAGCAGCGGGGAGTGGGTGGCGCACACGACCTGCGCGCCGGCCCGGGTCAACTGGTCGATGTGGCCGAGGAGTTCCAGGCAGGAGGAGAAGGACAGGGCGGCCTCGGGCTCGTCCAGGACGTACAGCCCGGGCCGCAGGAACTTGTCGCGGAACGCCGCGAGGAAGCCCTCGCCGTGGCTGCGCTCGCCGGGGGCGAGCCCTTCCCGGTCGAGGGCGTCCAGGGCGGTCTCGGCGCGCAGGAAGAAGCCCTGGCGGGCGGACCAGGAGGCGAGCATCCGGCGGCCACGGGGGGCCGCGTCGAACCGGATGTGCTCGCCGAGCACCGACTTGGCGCGGTGGCTCGCGTAACGCCACTCGTGGGAGCCGCCCCACGGGTCCAGGCCGAAGCCCTCGGCGAGCGCCTCGACCAGGGTCGACTTGCCGGAGCCGTTCTCACCGACGACGAAGGTCACCGGCGCGGTGAAGCGCAGGCCGCCGTCGAGGAGCGCGCGGACGCAGGGCACCGACCACGGCCACTCCCCCGCGTCGTACGCGCCCACATGTGCGTACGCACGTTCGATGATCACGGGTCGAGTGTGTCACGCCCTCCCCGCGCGGGCAGCCCCGCAGCTCACTTCGTCCCCACCGTCCGCAGCACCGTCAGCACGAGGGTCCGCGCGGCCTCCACCACCTCCCGCACGCTCACGTGCTCCCGCTCGCTGTGGGCCACCGCGATGTCGCCCGGACCGTACTGCAGGGCCGGTATCCCGGCACCGGCGTAGTGCCTGAGGTCGCTGCCGTACGTCGCCCCGCGCCGCCGGGGCGCCGGGCCGCCCGTCGCGTCGGTGTGCGCGGCGGCGACCACGCCGGCGAGGGGGTGTCCCTGCGGCAGCATACCGCTCGCGAACTGCCCGCCCGGCCAGGTCACCGTGGCCGGGTGCCCGCGCAGCCAGGGGTCGGCGGCGCACGCCTCGGCCACGCACCGCTCCAGCGCGGCCCGCGCCCGCGCCGGGTCCTCACCGAGCCGCACGCCCAGTCTGCCCTCGGCGACCAGCAGGTCGGGCACGCTGCTGGCCCAGTCCCCGGCCCGCAGCGTGCCCACCGACAGGCCGTACGGGATCGGGTACTCGGCGAGCAGCGGGTCCGGGTCCCGGTTCCGCTCGGCCTCCAGCGCGGCCAGCGCCCCGTGCAGCGGCAGGTAGGCGTCCACGGCACTCACCCCCTGCTCCCGGGAGCTGCCGTGCGCGGCCTTCCCGGGCACGCGGATCCGGAACGTCAGCGCGCCCGCGTTGGCGGTGATCAGGGTGCCGGCGGTGGGTTCGGCGATGACGCAGGCGTCACCGCCGTGGCCCCGCCGCAGCGTGCCGAACGCGCCGAGGCCGCCGTCCTCCTCGCCGACGACGAAGTGCGCGGCGACCCGGCCGCGCAGCCGGATCCCCGCCGCCCGTATCGCGGCGAGCGCGGCGAGGTGCGCCGCGAGCCCGGCCTTCATGTCGCACGCCCCGCGCCCGTGCACCACATCCCCCGTCACCCGTGGGACGAACGGGTCCCCGTCCCACGCGGCCAGATCCCCCGGCGGTACGACGTCGACGTGCCCCTGGAGGATCAGCGTGGGCCCGTCGCCCCCGTCGGGCGTGGTGCCGACCAGCCCCCAGGCCTCCTCGCGCGGGGCCTCCGTGCCGGGGAACTCCGGGTCGGCGCGCAGCGCGGGCAGGTCCATCGACCACAGGTCGACGTCCATCCCCAGCCACTCCAGCCGCCCGGCGAGCTGATGCTGCAGCTCGGACTCGGCGGCGCTCCCCGTGACGCTCGGTACGGAGATCAGTTCCTTCAGTGTCCGCGCTGTGGCCGCCTCGTCGACCGCCGCCAGTGCCGCGGCCTCGTCGTCCGTGAGCATGCGTCCCTCCCCTTCCTCCCCCGGGGACGACACGGCACCGCCCCCGCATGCATACCTGCGCCGGGCGCGGACCGGCTACGCCTCCGAGTCCCCCCGGTCCGCCGCCGCCCCGGCGACCGTGAACCCGGTGACCGTGCCGCCGCCCTCCCGCCGGAAGGCGTACGGCGCCCCGCCATGGGCGAGGGCCACCTCCCGGACGATGGACAGGCCGAGGCCCGAGCCGGGCAGGGAGCGGGCGTCGGCGGCGCGGTAGAAGCGGTCGAAGACGCGGGTCAGGTCGTCGTCGGCGATGCCCGGTCCCCGGTCGCGCACCTCCACCCGTACCGTGCCCGGGCGGGCCGGGCCCGCGATGTGGATCTCGACCGGGGCGCGGCCCTCCCGGTCGAACTTCACCGCGTTCTCGACCAGGTTGGACAGCGCCCGGGTGAGCATCCCGGGCCGTCCGTCGGTCGTGGTGTCCCCGCTGGCACGCACCAGGACCTCCCGGCCGGTGCGCCGCCGGGCGGTTCCCGCGACGTCCTCGGCGACGTCCGCGAGGTCGACCCGCTGCGGCGGCTCGGTGTCGGACTGCCCGGCGGCGAGGTCGACCAGCTCGTTGACCAGGTCGGTCAGTTCGCGGGCCTCTTCGGCGAGGTCGGTGACGAGTTCCTCGCGGCTGTCCGGCGGGAGTTCGTCGATGCGGCGCAGCAGCGAGATGTTGGTGCGCAGGGACGTGAGCGGGGTGCGCAGCTCGTGCCCCGCGTCCTGGACCAGCCGGCGCTGGTCCTCCTCGGACTGGGCGAGCCGGCCCAGCATCCGGTCGAAGGCGCGGCCGAGGCGCCCCACCTCGTCGTAGCCGGCCACCGGCACCTGGATGCCGAGCCGGCGGGTACGGGCGACGGCCTCGGCGGTATGGGTGAGCACCACCAGGCGGCGGGTGATGCGCCGGGCCAGCCACCAGCCGAACAGCCCCGCGCCGACCACCACGGCCGCCATCAGCAGCAGCGTGCGCCGTTGCAGTGCCCGCAGCAGGTCCTCGGTGTCGCTGAACTCCTGGGCGACCTGCACCGCGCCCCTGCCGCCGCCCAGTGAGACGGTCGCGACCCGGTAGACGTCGTCGCCGACGTCGACACCCGCGTGCACGACCACGCTCCCGGCGTCGCCCGCGCCCGCGATCCGGCGGTCGGCGTCGACCACCGGCAGCCCGGGGTCGCCCGGGTCGACGATCCCGCCGTCCGGCCCGAGCACCTGCACGTCGGTCCGGGCCGGGCGCACCAGGTCGTGGCCGGGCGCGGCGGAGGAGAAGTCGTGCGGCGACATCCGGTTCGTCCGGACCTCGCCCCGCAGGTCCCGCACCACCTCGTCGAACACGGACTGCTGGTCCACCCGCACCAGCCGGGCGGCCGCGTTGTACGACAGGAAGCCGATGAGCAGCGTGACGGTGGCGGTCACCGCGGCGAACGCGACCGCGAAGGTGGTGCCGAGCGACAGCAGGCGCAGCCGGTGGCGGGGGACGGCCGATCCGCGCGCACCGCCGGCGGTCACTCAGCCCTCCCGCAGGACGTAGCCCACCCCGCGGACCGTGTGGATCAGCTGGGGGGCGCCGGGCTCGTCGAGCTTGCGGCGCAGGTAGCCGACGTAGACGGCGAGGTTCTTGGAGCCCGGGCCGAAGTCGTAGCCCCAGATGCGGTCGTAGATGGTGGAGTGCTCGAGGACGACGCCGGCGTTGCGGATCAGCAGTTCCAGCAGCTCGAACTCGGTGCGGGTCAGCTCCAGCTCGCGGTCGCCGCGCCAGGCCCGGCGGGCCTGCGGGTCCATGCGCAGCCCGGCCGCCTCCAGGCAGCGCCCGGAGGGTGCCGGTCCGGGAGCCTCCGGCCGCTCGGGCTCCGCGGTCACGGGCGCCGCGCGGCGCAGCAGGGCGCGCAGGCGGGCGAAGACCTCCTCGACGTCGAAGGGCTTGACGACGTAGTCGTCGGCGCCCGCGTCGAGTCCGGCGATCCGGTCGGCGGTCTCCACCAGCGCGGTCAGTATCAGCACCGGGGTGCGGTCGCCCTCGGCGCGCAGCACCCGGCACACCTGGAGACCGTCGATGCCCGGCATCATCACGTCGAGCACCAGGACGTCGGGCCGGCTGCGGTGGGCCTGCGCGAGGGCCTCGACGCCGTCGGCGACGGCCGTGACGTGGTAGCCCTCCAGGGTCAGCGCGCGCTCCAGCGCGTTGCGGATGGCGCGGTCGTCTTCGGCGAGCAGAACGGTGTGCGGCACCCGCACAGTGTGCCAAGCCGCCGGGGCCGGGCGGCCCCGGCGGCGGCCGGGAGGGGTGCTTCTTACCGCTGTCTCACCCGCCGGGACGCAATGCGGCGAGCCGCTCCTCGAAGGGGGTCACGCTCTCGAACGTGTCCTTCTTGGGCAGGGGAGCACCCACGCCGGCCCCCTGCCGACCCGGTCCCCGGCCGGTGGGTGCGTTCCGGGACCTCGCGTCACCGGGCACGGCCGCGGGCCCGGGCGACGGGTGACCGTCGGCCGTCCTCGGCCCTTCCGGGCCGCGGCCGGCCGCGGCCTGCCGGGACTCCGGGCCGCCGGTCACGGTGACGGGCCCCGGCGACGGGTGACCGTTCACCGCGCCCGGACCACGGGCCGCCGGGCCGCCGGGCCACGGCTCCGAGCCGCCGGGAACGGGTGACGGGCGGCCCGCCGCAGGGGTCTGGCGGGGGAAGGAACGGGCCGCCGAGGTGGCCGACATCAGCGCGGCCAGCTCGCCGGCCGCCCGTGCGATCCGCCCGTCGAGACCCTCGGCACCCCAGTCCTCGGAGGCCGCGTAGACGCCGGTCGGGACGACGACGGCCCGCAGGTAGGCGAAGAGCGGCCGCAGCGCGTGGTCGAGCACCAGCGAGTGCCGTGCGCTGCCACCGGTCGCCGCGATCAGCACCGGCGTGCCCGCCAGGGCGTCGGGGTCGGTGGAGCTCAGCGCGTCGAAGAAGGACTTGAACAGCCCGCTGTACGACGCGGAGAACACCGGGGTGACCACGATCAGCCCGTCGGCCCCGGTCACCGCGTCGAACGCCTCCGCGAGCGCCGGGCCGGGGAAGCCGTTGGTGAAGGTGTGCGCGATCTCCACGGCGAGGTCCCGCAGCTCGATCACGCGGACGTCGGCGCGGCCCGGCTCGGGGGCGGTCGCGGCCGGGGCGGCGACCGCGGCGAGCCGGTCGCCGAGCAGCCGTGTGGAGGACGGCACGCTCAGCCCGGCCGACACGACGACGATCCTCATGTCCGCGCTCCTTCCTGGTTCTTCGCGGTGTCCTCGGCGGTGTTCCTCCCGCCGGCGAGCAGCGAGGCGTGGGTGGGCGCCTCGGGCACGTCCGCCGGGCGGTTCTTCGCGAACTCCTTCCGCAGCACTGGCACTACCTCCTCGCCCAGCAGGTCGAGCTGCTCCAGCACCGTCTTCAGCGGCAGACCGGCGTGGTCCATCAGGAACAGCTGGCGCTGGTAGTCGCCGGCGTAGTCGCGGAAGGACAGCGTCTTCTCGATGACCTGCTGCGGGGAGCCCACGGTCAGCGGGGTCTGCGCGGTGAACTCCTCCAGCGACGGCCCGTGCCCGTAGACCGGGGCGACGTCGAAGTAGGGGCGGAACTCGCGCACCGCGTCCTGGGAGTTCTTCCGCATGAACACCTGACCGCCGAGGCCGACGATCGCCTGCTCGGGGGTGCCGTGCCCGTAGTGGGCGTAGCGGGCCCGGTACAGCTCGACCATGCGCTTGGTGTGGTCGGCCGGCCAGAAGATGTTGTTGTGGAAGAAGCCGTCGCCGTAGTACGCGGCCTGCTCGGCGATCTCCGGCGAGCGGATGGAGCCGTGCCAGACGAACGGCGGCACGCCGTCCAGCGGGCGGGGCGTGGAGGTGAAGCCCTGCAACGGGGTGCGGAACTTCCCCTCCCAGTCGACGACGTCCTCGCGCCACAGGCGGTGGAGCAGGGCGTAGTTCTCGACGGCGAGGTTGATGCCCTGGCGGATGTCCTGGCCGAACCAGGGGTAGACCGGGCCGGTGTTGCCGCGGCCCATCATGAGGTCCACCCGGCCGTCGGCCAGGTGCTGGAGCATCGCGAAGTCCTCGGCGATCTTCACCGGGTCGTTCGTGGTGATCAGCGTGGTGGAGGTGGAGAGCACCAGCCGCTCGGTGCGGGCCGCGATGTAGCCGAGCATGGTGGTCGGCGAGGACGGCACGAACGGCGGGTTGTGGTGCTCACCGGTCGCGAACACGTCCAGGCCCACCTCCTCGGCCTTCAGCGCGATGGCGACCATGGCCTTGATCCGCTCGCGCTCCGTCGGCGTGCGCCCCGTCGTCGGGTCGGGGGTGACGTCCCCGACGCTGAAGATCCCGAACTGCATGGCGCTCACCTTCCAGGTTGTTGACGGTTCAACTATACCCCTGGAACGACACCCCGGCCCGTCCTATTCCGCCTCCCGCATCTCTCCCGCCCGCAGCCGGGCCGCCTGCTCGGCGCCGTACTCCGTGGTGCGCCGCATGTGCTCGACGAACAGCTCCAGCTCGCCGTCGTCCAGGTCGTCGAACAGCGCGAACCAGCCGCCCCCGACCCGCTCCCACATCCGCCCCACCTCGGCGGCCCGCTCCGGCACCGGCGCGACCAGCACCAGCCGCCGGTCCGCCGCGTCCCGCTCCCGGACCACGTACCCCGCCCGCTCCAGCCGGTCCACCAACCGCGTCGCCGACCCGGTGGTCAGACCCGTCAGCTCCGCGATCCGGCCCGTGGTCACCGGGCCGCGCTCCAGGGTGAGCAGGTTCAGACACTGCAGGTCCGTCGGATGCAGCCCCAGACGGTCGGCGAGGGCCTGGTTGAACAGGGCGTACGACGCCATGTACCGCCGGGCCACCACGCCGAGCTCCGCCAGCAGCCGCGACCGCGCGTCCGTGGGCGACCCCGTCCCCATGACACCCCTCACCCGTCCGTCCGGTCCGTCCGTCACGGGGCATGTATCCCCGGCACACCCGGTCGCAGGCGCCCTCCAACAGGTGACACGGCACGGACGTGCGAGGCTGCGGCCATGCTCATCCTCCGCTCCGCCGCCCTGTTCGTCCTCGCCGCGATCCTGGAGATCGGCGGCGCCTGGCTGGTCTGGCAGGGCGTCCGGGAACACCGCGGGTGGATGTGGGCGGCCGGCGGGGTCCTCGCCCTCGGCGCCTACGGCTTCGTGGCCACCTTCCAGCCCGACGGGCAGTTCGGCCGCGTGCTCGCCGCGTACGGCGGCATCTTCGTCGCCGGGTCGATCCTGTGGGGCGTCGTCGCCGACGGCTACCGCCCCGACCGCTGGGACATCACCGGCGCGCTGGTCTGCCTCGCCGGGATGGCCGTCATCATGTGGGCCCCGCGGGGCGGCTGAACCCGCCCGCGCACGGGCTGCGCGCACCGCCCCCGAGAGCATCCCGGCCCCCGCTTATGCTGGCCGGGCGACGGCCCCGGCCGCGCCCGGTGCGCGCCCGCTCCGGCCGTCCGCCCGTCCGCCCTCACCACCGCTCGTCCGAGGAGCAGCCCATGGCCACCGCCGTACCGCCCGCCGCGTCCCGTATCGCCGTCGTCACGGGAGCGAGCAGCGGGATCGGTGCCGCCACGGCACGCCGGCTCGCCGAGGCCGGGTACCGCGTCGTCCTCACCGCCCGCCGCAAGGACCGCATCGAGGCGCTCGCCGAGGAGCTGACCGCGACCGGCCACTCGGCGACGGCGTACCCCCTCGACGTCACCGACCGCGCCGCCGTGGACGAGTTCGCCACCGCGTTCAGGACCGTCGGCGTACTGGTCAACAACGCGGGCGGGGCACTCGGCGCGGACCCGGTCGCCACCGGCGACCCGCAGGACTGGCGCACGATGTACGAGACCAACGTCATCGGCACCCTCAACCTCACCCAGGCCCTGCTGCCCAAGCTGGACGCGAGCGGCGACGGCACGGTCGTGGTCGTCTCCTCCACCGCCGGCCACGCCACCTACGAGGGCGGCGGTGGCTACGTCGCCGCCAAGCACGGCGCGCACGTCCTCGCCGAGACCCTGCGCCTGGAGATCGTCGGCCGTCCGGTGCGCGTCATCGAGATCGCGCCCGGCATGGTGAAGACCGAGGAGTTCGCCCTGACCCGCTTCGGCGGCGACGCCGAGAAGGCCGCCAAGGTCTACCAGGGGGTCGCCGAGCCCCTCACCGCGGACGACGTGGCCGAGACCGTCACCTGGGCGGTCACCCGCCCGCCGCACGTCAACATCGACCTTCTCGTGGTCCGCCCCCGGGCCCAGGCGTCGAACACCAAGGTGCACCGGGAGGCGTGATGACCACGGACGGCGAGCGCCGCCGCCTCGCACTGGAGAAGAAGCGCGAGCGCTACGTCTGGTACTACCTCGCCTACTTCCTCTTCGGCATCCACATCGTGGCCTTCGTCATGATCTACGCGGTGACGCACACCAAGTAGGGCCATCCTGTACGGGTACGGGACCCCTACCCGAGGAGGACGTGGCATGCGGGACGTGACCTATGCGATGGGCATCTCGCTCGACGGCTACATCACCGGGCCGGACGGCGGCCTCGACTGGTCGGCGCCCGACCCGGAGGTCTTCCGCTTCTGGATCGAGGAGACCCGCGGCATCGGCGTGCATCTGCTCGGCCGGCGGCTGTACGAGACGATGCTCTACTGGGAGACCGCGGCCCAGGACCCGTCGCTCGACGACGCGGAGCGCGAGTGGACCGAGCTGTGGAACCCCCTGCCCAAGGTGGTCTTCTCCCGCACGCTGACGGAGGTGCGGGGCAACGCCCGGCTGGCCACCGGCAGCCTCACCGAGGAGGTCGAGCGGCTGCGGAAGGAGCCGGGCGGGGGCGAGATCGCGATCGGCGGGGCGACGCTCGCCGCCGAGGCGGCCGCGGCGGGCCTGATCGACGAGTACCGCACGGTCGTCCACCCGGTACTGGTCGGCGGCGGCACCCGCTACTTCCCCCACGACGAGCGCCGCGTCGCCCTCGACCTCGTCGAGACCCGCACCCTCACCCCGAACGTGGTGTACATGCGCCACCGCGTGCAGAGGTGACCCCGCACGCGGCGGACGCTCAGCCCTTCACGCAGACGACCTGCTTCAGCTTCGCGACGACCTCCACGAGGTCCCGCTGCTGGTCGATGACCTGCTCGATCGGCTTGTACGCGGCCGGGATCTCGTCGACCACGCCGGAGTCCTTGCGGCACTCCACGCCCCGCGTCTGCTCCTCCAGGTCCTTCGCCGTGAAGCGCCGCTTCGCCGCGTTCCGGCTCATCCTCCGGCCCGCGCCGTGCGAGGCCGAGTTGAAGGCCTTGTCGTTCCCCAGACCCCTCACGATGTACGAGCCCGTGCCCATCGAGCCCGGGATGATCCCGTACTCGCCGGACCCCGCGCGGATCGCGCCCTTGCGGGTGACGAGCAGGTCCATGCCGTCGTAGCGCTCCTCGGCCACGTAGTTGTGGTGCGCGCTGATCTCCTGCTCGAAGGTGGGCTTCGCCTTCTTGAACTCCTTGCGGACCACGTCCTTCAGGAGCGCCATCATGATCGAGCGGTTGTACTTCGCGTACTCCTGCGCCCAGAACAGGTCGTTGCGGTACGCCGCCATCTGCGGGGTGTCCGCGACGAAGACCGCGAGGTCGCGGTCGACGAGGTTCTGGTTGTGCGGGAGGTTCTGGGCGACGCCGATGTGATGCTCGGCCAGTTCCTTGCCGATGTTGCGGGAACCGGAGTGCAGCATCAGCCAGACGGAACCCTCCGTATCAGTACAAACTTCAACGAAATGGTTTCCTCCCCCCAGCGTCCCCATCTGCTTCGTCGCCCGCCCCTCGCGGAACTTCACCGCGTCCGCGACCCCGCCGAACCGGGTCCAGAAGTCGTCCCAGCCGGCCGTCGCGAAGCCGTGCAGCCGGCCCGGGTCGACCGGGTCGTCGTGCATGCCCCGGCCGACCGGGATGGCCTGCTCGATCCGCGAGCGCAGCCGCGACAGGTCGCCCGGCAGGTCGTTCGCCGTCAGGGAGGTCTTCACCGCGGACATGCCGCAGCCGATGTCGACGCCCACCGCCGCCGGGCACACCGCGCCCCGCATCGCGATGACCGAGCCGACCGTCGCGCCCTTGCCGTAGTGCACGTCCGGCATCACGGCCAGGCCCTGAATCCAGGGCAGAGTGGCGACGTTGCGCAGCTGCTGGAGCGCGCCCTCCTCCACCGTCGCCGGATCCGTCCACATACGGATCGGCACCTTCGCACCCGGCAGTTCCACGTACGACATGAGGTCCCCATTCCCCCGGAAAAAGTACAGAAGTCGAAAACCGCAAAACCGGCGCCAAGGTCGACGAAAAGGGATGACGGACCGGCGTCCACGGCAGTGCGTGCGATACACATTGTCTGCGAACGGCGCCCCCCTGCGGCAAGCGATTAACCAGCGGGGACACTGGACAGACCCGGCGGGCCGCGGCCCGCACCCACCGTCGAGAGGACCCGACCGTGCAGCGGAAGGCGTACGTACCCGGCGTCGCCGCGCTCCTGGTGGCCGTACTGGCCGGCTGCACCGGAAGCCCCGACAGCGGGGGGCAGTCGGACGACTCCAACCCCGGCAGCGCCGGTACGGCGTCGCAGGCGGCGCAGCCCGGCAGGTACGCCACCCTTCCCGAGCCGTGCGGCGCGGTCGACGGCCGGACGCTGGAGGAACTCCTGCCCGGCCTGGTGGAGTTGACGGACGAGCAGCAGCGGGAGAAGGCGTACACGGGCGAGGCGACGCTCACCTACGACACCGACCGGAAGGTGGGCTGCCGTTGGAAGGTGGAGTCGACGGCGGCGACCGACCGGCTGCTGGTCGACTTCGAGCGGGTCGTGTCCTACGACAACGCGGTGAGCGACGACGCCCAGGCCGAGGAGCTGTTCGCGCGGAAGCAGACGGCGGCGCGGCTGCCGGTGCCGACGGTGACGGGGTCGGGCTCGCCCTCCCCGTCGGCGAGCGGTTCGACGGGCCCGGCCGCCACCGGCACGCCCACGGCGCCCGGTTCGCCTCCGTCGTCCTCGACCGCTTCGCCGTCCGTCGCGCCCTCCGATCTCCAGCCGCGGGTCCTGGAGGACCTCGGTGACGAGGCGTTCCTCGACGACGGCCTCGACAGCTCCGGTTCGACCGCTCAGGAGCGCACCGTGACTGTGGCGTTCCGCACGTCCAACGTCATCGTCACCATCGAGTACGCCGAGCAGCCGGTGACCGTCGGAGCGGTGCCGGACAGCAAGGAAATGCAGGACAGGGCCCGGAAACTGGCCGCCGAGCTGTCCGACGCGCTGGGCGGCTGAGCCTCGTTCACCGCCCCTTCACCCTCTGCGCGAAGCCCTCGAAGTACGGCCGTACGGGTGACGGGGCGCGTACCGTGACCCCTCGGACACCGTTCCGACCGCAGGGAACACGAGCGTCATGAGTGAAGGAACCATGCAGCGACGAGCACAGCGAGAGCAGCCCGAGCGAGCCAAGCGCCTGACCCGCGTCCTTGTCTGCGCGGCAGCCGTCCCCGTGATGCTGATCGCCTCCGGCTGCTCCTCGGACTCCGGCTCCGACGGCGGCGGGGACAAGGCCGCGAGCGCCTCCGCGTCGGCGAGCCCGTCCCCGACCGTGCAGGCGGCGGCGTACCGGACGCTGCCCGAGGCGTGCGGCGTACTGACGAAGAAGACCCTGAAGGATTTGGCGCCGAAGGCCAAGTCGGGCAAGGAGGGCAGCTCCGACGACGTGGCCTCGCGGGCCAGCTGCTCCTGGAGCAGCCTGGACAACAACGGGGTCAAGGGGTCGCAGTTCCGCTGGCTGAACGTGTCGCTGATGCGCTTCGAGTCGGACACCACGCGCGGCCCGGGCGAGAAGCTGGCCGAGGAGTACTACGACAAGCAGGTGCGCGTCGCCCGGGAGGTGGAGGGCGCGAAGGGCATCCGTGCGGTGCCGGTGGCCGGCACCGGCGACGCGGCGACCGCGGTGAGCTACGACCTGAAGAAGAAGGAAGGCACCTTCAAGCAGCAGACGGTCGTGGCGCGCGTGGAGAACGTGGTCGTGACCCTCGACTACAACGGCGCGGGCCTGGCCGGCGACAAGACGCCGGACGCGGCGGCGCTGCTGTCGGACGCCAAGAAGGCCGCCAGGGAGGCCGTCCTCTCGGTGACGAGGGCGAACGGGTCGGCGTCGGCGAGCGGTTCGCCGTCCGCGCCGGCGTCGGGGAAGCCGTCCGCGCCGGCCTCCGGGTCGGCCTCGGCGTCGGCCGCCGGCAAGAGCTGAGTCTCCTCATCCAGAACCGGCCACCCGTTCCCCGCACACATGTGCCACTCTGTTGCGCGCAACAACATGCACTGGGAGGGGAGTACGGGTGGCCGCGCCACTGCAGCTGACACGGATGCACCGGGTTCTCATCGGCGTGGTCGTCACCGGTGCCGTCGTCATCGCCGGGATCGGCTTCGCCGGTTCGTACGCGGCGGTCCGTGAACTGGCCCTGCAAAAGGGCTTCGGCAACTTCAGCTACGTCTTTCCGATCGGCATCGACGCGGGCATCTGCGTGCTGCTGGCGCTGGATCTGCTGCTGACCTGGATCCGCATTCCGTTCCCGCTGCTGCGGCAGACGGCGTGGTTGCTGACGGCTGCGACGATCGCGTTCAACGGCGCCGCCGCCTGGCCGGATCCGCTCGGTGTGGGCATGCACGGCGTGATCCCGGTGCTGTTCGTGGTCTCCGTGGAGGCGGCCCGGCACGCCATCGGCCGCATCGCCGACATCACCGCAGACAAGCATATGGAGGGCGTCCGGCTGACCCGCTGGATGCTCTCGCCGGTGCCGACCTTCCTGTTGTGGCGCCGCATGAAGCTGTGGGAGCTGCGCTCCTACGAGCAGGTGATCAAGCTGGAGCAGGAGCGGCTGGTCTACCAGGCCCGGCTGCGGTCCCGATTCGGCCGCGCCTGGCGGCGCAAGGCACCGGTCGAGTCGCTGATGCCGCTGCGTCTGGCGAAGTACGGCGTCCCCCTCTCCGAGACGGCCCCCGCGGGCCTGGCGGCGGCGGGCATCGAGCCGGCGCTGCTGCCCCCGGCGCCCGAGCTGCCCGAGCAGGCCCGGCCCGGCGTCCCGGCCGAGCCCGCCCGCGCGGCGGCACCTCCTGGCGAGCAGCGCCTGGAACTCGAGGGGAACCAGGGCTCCGGGGACGAGGAGGAAGCTCCCAACAACCCGTGGCTGCACGCCCGCGACCCGCAGACGGTCGAGTACCACGGCGGCTACGACCCTTCGTACGACCCGGACGAGGAGTACGCCCGCTGGATGGCGGAGCAGCAGCAGGCCGAGCAGTACGCGGACCAGTTCCGGGAGGAGCCTCCGCTCCAGGAGCCCGCTCCGGAGGAGACCGGCACCTTCCCGATCCCGGTGATCCCGGGCGGCCGCACCCGGGAGCTCGGCGAGGGGGGCAACCCGTCCGCCGACCCGGACGAGGAGGAGTACTACCAGGTGTTCCGCCAGTCCATAGACGGCAGCTACCCCACGCCCCGCGTCCTCGGTGACAACATCCAGGCCACCTACGGCACTTCGCTGGCCCCCGGCGTCCTGAAGGACCTGGTCGACCGCTTCCAGAAGCGCCACATGGCGGAGCTGGAGGAGGACCACATCGCCTGAGAGCCGTCCGCCGGGCCCACCGGCTCGCAGCGCGAAGGAGGCGCCCGGCATGTCGCCGGGCGCCCCCTTCGTCGTCGGTGCGGAGTCCGCTCGCCCCCGTCAGTCCCCGAGGAGGGCCCGCACCCGCTCCTGGCCCACCGCCAGAAGCAGCGTGGGCAGACGCGGGCCGGTGTCGCGGCTCACCAGCAGCTGGTAGAGCAGCGCGAAGAAGGACCGCTGGGCGGTCTTGATCTCCGGCGGCAGCTCCTTGGGCGTGGCGTCGGCGGAGAAGCCCGCCTGGACCTTCGGGACGCCGTAGACGAGGTGGGTCAGGCCGTCCAGGGACCAGTTGGCGGCGAGACCGTCGAGCAGCAGCCGCAGGGACTGCTGCGCCTGCTCGTCGAGCGACTTCAGCAGTTCCGCGTCGGGCTCGTCGCGGACGATGGTGCGCTGGTCGGCGGGGACGTGGGTGTTGATCCACGCCTCGGCCTTGTCGTAGCGCGGGCGGGCCTCGTCGAGCGAGCCGAGCGGGTTCGCCGGGTCGAGGTCGCTGAGGATGCGCAGCGCCTGGTCCTCGTGGCCGGCGGTGATGTCGGCCACCGAGGCCAGCGTGCGGTACGGCAGCGGCCGGGGCGTGCGCGGCAGCTCACCGCTCGCCGTGCGCACCGCGCGGGAGTGCGCGGCGGCGTCGGCGGGCAGCGCGGAGCCGTCGGCCACCTTGGCGTCCAGCCGGTCCCACTCGTCGTAGAGGCGCTGGATCTCCTGGTCGAAGGCGATCTTGAAGGACTGGTTCGGGCGGCGGCGGGCGTACAGCCAGCGCAGCAGCTGCGGCTCCATGATCTTCAGGGCGTCGGCCGGGGTGGGCACACCGCCCTTGGACGACGACATCTTCGCCATGCCGCTGATGCCGACGAAGGCGTACATCGGGCCGATCGGCTGCTTGCCGCCGAAGATTCCGACGATCTGCCCGCCGACCTGGAAGGACGAGCCCGGCGAGGAGTGGTCCACGCCGCTGGGCTCGAAGATCACGCCCTCGTAGGCCCAGCGCATCGGCCAGTCGACCTTCCAGACCAGCTTGCCGCGGTTGAACTCGCTCAGCCGGACCGTCTCCGAGAAGCCGCAGGCGGTGCAGGAGTAGGTCAGCTCGGTGGAGTCGTCGTCGTAGGACGTGACGGTGGTGAGGTCCTTCTCGCAGTTGCCGCAGTACGGCTTGTACGGGAAGTACCCGGCGGAGCCGGAGCTGCCGTCGTCCTCGGCGGCGGCGCCGGAGCCCTCGGCGGCCTCCAGCTCCGCCTCGTCGACCGGCTTCTGCTGCTGCTTCTTCGCCGGGGCCTTCTTGGTGCGGTACTGGGCGAGGATCGCGTCGATGTCGCCGCGGTGCTTCATCGCGTGCAGGATCTGCTCGCGGTAGGCGCCGGAGGTGTACTGCTGCGTCTGGCTGATCCCGTCGAACTCCACGCCCAGCTCGGCCAGCGACTCGACCATCGCGGCCTTGAAGTGCTCGGCCCAGTTCGGGTGCGGGGAGCCCTTCGGGGCGGGGACTGAGGTCAGCGGCTTGCCGATGTGCTCGGCCCAGGACTCGTCCACGCCGGGGACGCCCGCCGGGACCTTGCGGTACCGGTCGTAGTCGTCCCAGGAGATCAGGTGGCGGACCTGGTGGCCGCGGCGGCGGATCTCGTCGGCGACCAGGTGCGGGGTCATGACCTCGCGCAGGTTGCCCAGGTGGATGGGGCCGGAGGGGGACAGCCCGGACGCGACGACGACCACCGGCGCGCCGGCGCCCGATGTTTTCGCGCCCGGGGCCCGACGCTCCGACTCCTCGATGACCTCATCCGCGAAACGGGAGACCCAGTCGGTGGTCTCGGTGCTCTGAGCCACGATCGGCACGTCCTTCTTTCTGCTCGGGCAGCCGGTACGGTCGCACGGCTGACCGTGCCATTCTCCCAGCTCCCCCGGCCACCGCGAAAACGCCTTTTCACCGGCCCGGGCGGGGCAGCGGGAGACCGTGCGCGGCGCCGCGCACGGAAAAACCGCTTTACCCCCCATGGGATACTGGCCGTGTCTATCTGAACCCACGAGGAGAACGGCACCCACTCCATGGCCTCGGTCACATCGCTCACCGATCTCGTCAGCAAGCAGCTCACGTCCGCCCTCTCCGCCGCCCGGCCGGAGACGTCCGCGGACCCGCTGCTGCGACGCAGCGACAGGGCGGATTTCCAGGCCAACGGCATCCTCGCGCTGGCGAAGAAGGCGAAGGCGAACCCGCGGGAGCTCGCGACCGAGGTCGTCTCGCACCTCACCACCGGCGACGTGATCAAGGACGTCGAGGTGTCCGGCCCCGGCTTCCTCAACATCACGATCGCCGACCGGGCGATCACCGGGAACCTGGCCGCGCGGTACGCGGACGACACGGACCGCCTCGGTGTGCCCCTCGCCGCCGAGCCGGGCACCACGGTGATCGACTACGCCCAGCCGAACGTGGCCAAGGAGATGCACGTCGGTCACCTGCGCTCCGCGGTGATCGGCGACGCCCTGCGCGGCATGCTCGACTTCACCGGTGAGAAGACGATCGGCCGGCACCACATCGGCGACTGGGGCACCCAGTTCGGCATGCTGATCCAGTACCTGCTGGAGCACCCGGGCGAGCTGCGGCCGGCGTCCGAGGTCGACGGCGAGCAGGCCATGTCGAACCTCAACCGGGTCTACAAGGCCTCGCGGGCGCTGTTCGACGCGGACGAGGAGTTCAAGGAGCGGGCGCGCAAGCGGGTCGTCGCCCTGCAGTCCGGCGACAAGGAGACCCTCGAGCTGTGGCAGCAGTTCGTGGACGAGTCGAAGGTCTACTTCTACTCCGTCTTCGAGAAGCTGGACATGGAGATCCGCGACGACGAGATCGTCGGCGAGTCCGCGTACAACGAGGGCATGCCGGAGACCGCGCGGATGCTGGAGGAGATGGGCGTCGCGGTCCGCTCCGAGGGCGCGCTGGTGGTGTTCTTCGACGACATCCGCGGCAAGGACGACCAGCCGGTCCCGCTGATCGTGCAGAAGGCCGACGGCGGCTTCGGCTACGCGGCCTCCGACCTGACCGCGATCCGCAACCGGGTCTTCGACCTGCGCGCGACGACCCTGCTGTACGTGGTCGACGTGCGGCAGTCACTGCACTTCAAGATGGTCTTCGAGACCGCCCGCCGGGCCGGCTGGCTGGGCGACGACGTCACCGCTCACAACATGGGCTACGGCACGGTGCTGGGCGCGGACGGCAAGCCGTTCAAGACCCGTGAGGGCGAGACCGTACGGCTGGAGGACCTGCTGGACGAGGCCGTGCAGCGGGCCGCCGAGGTCGTGCGGGAGAAGGCCAGGGACCTCACCGAGGACGAGATCCAGGAGCGGGCCGCGCAGGTCGGCATCGGCGCCGTGAAGTACGCCGACCTGTCGACGTCGCCGAACCGCGACTACAAGTTCGACCTGGACCAGATGGTCTCGCTGAACGGCGACACCTCGGTGTACCTGCAGTACGCGTACGCCCGTATCCAGTCGATCCTGCGCAAGGCCGGGGACGTGCGGCCCGCGGCCCACGAGGAGCTCGAACTGCACGAGGCGGAGCGGGCGCTGGGGCTGCATCTGGACGCGTTCGGAGACACGGTGTTCGAGGCCGCCGCGGAGTACGCGCCGCACAAGCTGACGGCGTACCTGTACCAGCTGGCGTCGCTGTACACGTCGTTCTACGACAAGTGCCCGGTGATCAAGCCGCAGCCGCCGCGGGACGTGGCGGAGAACCGCCTGTTCCTGTGCGACCTCACGGCCCGCACGCTGACCAAGGGCATGGCCCTGCTGGGCATCCGCACGCCCGAGCGCCTCTGACAACGGCACGGCACGGCACGACGCGAGCGCGGCCCGTCCGCTCCCTCGGGGGGAGCGGACGGGCCGCGGTCGTCGCCGGCGTCAGAGCCGGTTGGCCCACGCCCCGAACGCCTTCTTGGTGCCGTCACCCGCGATGCCGTCGATCGGGCCGCTGTAGTCCCCGTTGGCCTTCAGGAGACGCTGGAGCGCCGAGACCGTCCCGCCGCCGACGATGCCGTCGATGGCGCCGGTGTAGCCCCAGTACTTCTTCAGGCAGCGCTGGAACGCCTTCCAGCTGTTGGTGCCCAGCTGGCCGTCGATGGCTCCCGTGTACCCGTGGTGCGTCTTCAGCCAGCGCTGCACGTTCTTGGCCTGGGCGGAACTCAGCCCCAGGTTGACCACGGCGAGCGTGCCCGCGTCCGCGGTCACCACCCGCTCCTGGGCCGTCGCGGGAGCCGCCATGGCCGTGCCCGCGGTCGCCAGGCCGCCGGCGGCGATCCCGATGGCGGTGGTGACACCGACGAGCGTCTTCGTCAGAACGCGCATTCCGTTTCCCTCCGTTGAGGTGCGATGGGCGGAACCGGTCGCGGCCGGCTCCGCCACGAGACTGCTGGGCCGGCACGACGCCTCGCCACAGTTGACGCAGAAGTGACGGCCGTCCGGGACGTCCCGGCCGCCGACCTGCTGGGACGTCGTCCGCGTCGGCGGCCTCACGGGACGCCCGGCGGCCGGATCCCGTGCCCGGTGGCGCTCCGAACTCCCTTGCGGGCGGGCGTGCTTGGTGCAGAATGGCGCCCGGGCCCGGGTGACCACCTGGCCCACGGGGGTCCGGGATCGGCGGCGGTCCCGAACGCGAACGGGGGACACATGTCGCGTGGAAAAGAGCTGCCCGCGGAACTGCATCCACAGGTACGGCATCTGATCGTGCGCCTGCGCCGGCTGAAGGACCGCAGCGAGTGCAGCACCCGCCAGGTGGCCGCGAGAACCGGGTACAGCGCGCGGTCGTGGGAGCGTTACCTCGGCGGACGGTCACTGCCACCCCGGGAGGCCGTCGAGGCACTGGCCCGGGTGTGCGGCGGTGATCCGAACAGTCTGCTGGTGCTGCACGAGATGGCGTCGCACCACTGGGGGGAGGCGCACGAAGGCTCCCCGTCCGCGTCACCGCCGGCCACGGGGCACGAGCCGCCCGCGCCGGTGACGCCGTGGCCGTACGGGCGCGCGATGCGTGTCGCGCTGACGGCGGGCGCGACGGCCCTGGTGCTGTCCGTCTCGGCGGTGCTCGTCCTCGCCGCCGAACTGGCCGAGGCGCGGGAGACCGCCAGGGCCGCCCGTGCCGACACCGTCGCCGCGGCCGGCGCGACGGCGCCCGATCCGGCGGCCGTGCTGCCGTCGCTCCACACCTGCCGGCTCGAGCAGGACGGCGGCCGCTGGTACGCGGGGCACAGCCGCACCCGGCAGGCCGTCGCCACCTACGGCCACGTGGGATCGGTGGTGATCGAGGCACAGTGCCTGCTGCGCCGGGCGGGCGCGTCACCGGGGGACGTCGACGGGATCTACGGTCCGCTGACCCGGCGCGCGGTCCGGCGGTTCCAGGACCGCGAGGGGCTGACCGTGGACGGCGTCGTCGGTCCGGACACCTGGCGGGCGCTGCGGACGTGGAGGGCGACGTGACCACTGCTCACACCCGGCTGACCACGGAGTTGCGCGAACTGAGGGCACGGACGGGCCTGAGCCTGGCGGCACTGGCGAGGAGCACGGCGTACAGCAAGTCCACCTGGGAGCGGTACGTCAACGGCAAGGCGCTGCCGCCGCGGCATGCGGTCCGTGAGCTGTGCCGGACCGCCGACGAGCCGGACGCTCGGCTGCTGGCGCTGTGGGAGCTCGCCCAGGCGGAGTGGAACGGGAGGGCGGCGGTGGTCGCGCCCGCGCCCCGTGTCCCCGATCCGGCGCAGCCGCCGCCCGTCGAGCCGGAACCGCCGGCGCGGCCCCGCTGGGCGCCCGGCAGCCCGGTCAAGCTGCTCCTGGTGCTGACCTCGGCGTACGTGGTGCTCGCCGGCGGTGTCGCGCTGGCGTTGCTCCTGGCGCCGCTGCGGGGCATCGCGCCCGGTGAGCCGCTGTCGGCGCCCCACTCGGCCACCTCGTACGTCGTCGCCCCTCGCTGCCACGGAGCCTCGTGCGAGGGCGAGGACCCGGTCCGCATGGTCTGCACCGTCGTTCCCGAGACGGTCACCACGTACCGCACGGACACCGGCGCGCTGGTGGAGGTCCGGTACAGCGAGGCGTGTGCGGCGGCCTGGGTCAGGATGTGGGGCGCGCGCGTCGGTGACCGGGTGGACGTCACCGCGGGCGGCCCGGTCCGGGAGGCGTGGACCGCGGACCGCGCCGACGCGGACACCTACGTCTACACCGGGATGACGCGGGCCCGGCCGGGCAGCGTCGTCCGCTCCTGCTTCCGGTCCGCGGGCGGCGGCGCACGCGAGTGCTTCGACGCCCCGGTCCGGTCGGGCGACGAACGGCTCTGACGGCTATGGCCGTTCCCGCAGCGCCGTCCCCAGCCTCCGCAGCCCCTCCGCGATCTCCTCCGGGGTCTGGGTGACGAAGCACAGGCGGAGGGTGGAGCGGTCGGGGTCACCGGCGTGGAAGGGGGCGCCGGGGACGTATGCCACGTCGTGCCGGACCACCTCGGGGAGCAGGGCCGTGGTGTCGTACGCCTCCGGGAGCCGCACCCAGAGGAACATGCCGCCCTCGGGGCGGGTCCAGGACGAGCCGTCGGGGAGGGCGCCCGCGAGGCCGGCCAGCATGGCGTCCCGGCGCTCGCCGTACACGGCGGCCACCCGGCGGACGTGGGCGTCCAGGTCGCGGTCCGCGAGGTAGCGGGCCGCGGCGAACTGGTTGACGGTCGGGGTGTGCAGGTCGGCGGCCTGCTTGGCGACGGCGCAGGCGCGGCGCAGCCTCTCGGGTGCGCGCAGCCAGCCCAGCCGCAGCCCGGGCGCCATGATCTTGGAGAGGCTGCTCAGCAGCACCGTGCGGTCCTCGGCCCCCGGGTGGGCGGCGATCCACGGCACCCGTTCGCCCTCGTAGCGCAGTTCGCCGTACGGGTCGTCCTCGACGATCCACAGTCCGCGGCGGGCGGCGACCCCGGCGACGGCGGCCCGGCGGGCGGCGGGCATGGTGCGGCCGGTGGGGTTCTGGAAGGTGGGCACGGTGTAGAGCAGCTTGGGCCGCTCCCGCACCACCAGCTCCTCCAACGCCTCGAGGTCGAGCCCGTGTTCGTCGCCGGGGACCGCGACCACTCGCGCCCCGGCCAGCCCGAACGCCTGAAGTGCCGCGAGATAGCAGGGGTCTTCGACGAGGACCGTGTCGCCGGGTTCGAGCAGCGCGGTGGCGAGCAGGGACAGCGCCTGCTGGGAGCCGGTGGTGACGAGCAGGTCGTCCGGGCCGGTGGGCAGCCCGCGCGCGGTGGTGCGTCCGGCGAGGGCGGCCCGCAGCGCCGGTTCGCCCTCGGTCGTGGAGTACTGCAGGGCCCGCGCGGGTGTCTCGGTGAGCACCGCCCGGTACGCCGCCGCGATGCCGTCGGCGTCGAACAGCTCCGGTGCCGGAAGGCCGCCCGCAAAGTTGATCACCTCGGGGCGGGCGGTGACGGCCAGGATGTCCCGTACGGGCGAGCCGCCGACCGCGGAGGCCCGGGCGGCGAGCCTCGGGGTGGGGGCGAGGGCGGGCTCGGTGAGGGACATGACACGGCTCCTTCGGCTGGGACGGCGCGTTCCCGCAGCCTAGGAAAAAACGTGCGGTTTACATGCGCCTTTCCGCGATCCGGACGTGCGCCGCCCTTCCGGTCCAGTTACTCGAGCTTGGTGGTCCCCTCCGGCACCCATCCGTCGCCGCCGATCGGGAACTCGAACGCCGGGCGGCCCTCGTTCCCGCTGGTGCGGAACGGGCGGCCTTCGTCGTCGACGGTCAGCGTGCCGCTGCGGCCGCCGCTGGACCACTTCAGTTCCAGGTACCAGTCGACGTCGTACGCGGAGACCGAGGCGGTGATGTAGTACACCTCCGGGTCGGATTCGCTCACCTTGAACGGGAAGTCCTCGTTCCCCGGTTCCGGCGTCAGGGACGGCCGCGCCGAGTCCAACGAGACGCCGAACGCCCGTGTCCGGACGCCGCCTCCGCAGCCCACGCCGGGATAGGCCATGGTGTAGTCGTTCCAGGCGAGCGGCGCCCGCTTGCCCGCCACCCGCACGGTGAGGCCGTCGACGACCACCGTCCCGGGGCCGGTGCCCTGCACGGTGAGCCGCAGGTACTGCTGCCCCGAGGACACCGCGCCGTGCGCCGCCACCCAGCCCGCGGCGCCCTCCTCGACCGGCGGGGGTTTCATCTCGCCCGCCGGTTTGTCGGCCAGGTACCGCTGCGAGCAGGGGCTCTCCCAGGCGTACGGGTCCGCCTGCACGCTGACCGGCACCCCGCTCCTCTCCTCGCCTTCGCCCGGCGCCTCGGCGGGCGCGGAGCCGGCGGGTGTCCTGGCCTGGCCCTTGTCCTTGCCCGAGGGGGACGGTGAGGCGGTCGCACCGGAGGAGGGGGACGGTGAGGACGACGCGGGGGAGGTCTCGTCGGCGGTCACCCCGGCCGCGCCGACCGGACGGTGCCGGCCACCGTCGCCGTCCCCGTCCCGGCCGCCGCCCGGCAGCCCGACGGCGAGGGTGACCCCGGCGGCCACGGCGGCGACCGCGATGCCCGCGAGGACGGCGGTACGGGTACGGCGCCGGGCGGGGGCCGGGCTCGTCCTGCCGGGGGCATCGGCATCCGTGGGGGCGCTCGCCGGGGCCCCTGCTCCCGAAGGGCCGGTAACCGTTGGGCCGACCGGGGCGAGCGGGGGCGCATCGACCGGAGGCGTATCGGCTGAGGGAGCCTCGGCCGGAGGCGCATCGGCCGGGGGCGCGGCCTCGGAAGCCGCGTCCCCGGGTTCCGCGCCCGCCTCCCCGGCTTTGGCACCCGCCTCCCCGGGTCCCGCACCCGCCTCCCCCGGGGGCGCCTCGGCGGCGGCCACCCCCGAAGCCCCCTTCCGCCCTCGCGCCGCGTCCGCCAGCACCCACCGCCGGTGCAGCTCGACCAGTTCCTCGGGGCGTGCCCTGCACAGCCGGGCCAGCCGCTCCACCGGCGCGTAGTCGGCCGGCACCGCGTCGCCGTTGCAGTACCGGTGCAGGGTCGACGTACTCATGTGGAGCCGCCTGGCGAGGACGCCGTAACTGAGCCCCGACCGGTCCTTCAACTCCCGCAGGTGCGCCGCGAACTCCCTCGCCGCCGTCTCCTCCGCCACCGTTCCTCCATCCCCCGTGTCCCGTTCCACCGTTCCAGGGCAGGTCAGTTTTCCCTGGTCACAGCGTTGTGAGCGTTCCAGCGTCCCGCGTCGCCCGCCGGCTGTGGCGGCCGGGACGGATCACGCCGCACGCTTCTGTCATCCAAGCACGCCGCTCCCGCCGACCGGTCGAGCGGCGGCGTCAGATCCCTTACGACGACAAGGAATTCGCCATGCGCACGTCTCGCCTTCACCTGCTCGCCGCGGCCGGAGTCACCGTCGCCACCCTCGCCCTGACGGCCTGCCAGGACGGCACCGGCACCCGCGACGAGGGGGCCTCGGCCGCGCGGCCCGCCGCGACCGCGGGCACGGACACCTCCTCGCCGTCCCCCGCCGAGTCGGCCTCGAGGGGCGCCGGCACCGACGCGAACGGCGGCTCCGCGAACGAGGGCTCCCCGAACGGCGGCTCCGGGACCGGCGTGGACACGTCCGGGAAGGGCGACTCGGGCGGCGGCAGGACCGGCCAGGGCACGAAGGACGAGAAGGGCTCCGGGGACGCCCCCGCGACCTTCACCTCCTGCAACGGCTCGAACACCGCCGTCTCCGCCCAGCCGGTGTCCCGCCCCGTCAACCACATGCTGATCACGGTGGAGAACACCGGTACGATGAACTGCAACCTCACCTACTACCCGGTGCTGCGGTTCGACGAGATGCAGTGGGTGCCGCAGCCGGTCGAGGAGTCCAAGCCGCAGGCCGTGGTCACCCTGGCGCCGGGTGAGTCGGCGTACGCGGGCGTCCTGCTGTCGGCCGCCGACGGCAGCGGCTCGGGCGGCGCCACCGGCAAGAAGCTCGCCGTCGGCTTCCAGGGCCGCACGCCGAACAGCAGCGGCGGCCCCTCCGCGATCCCCGCCCTGCCGGCCAAGGGCGTGTACTACGACAGCACCCTGACGGTGACGTACTGGCAGTACTCGATGGACGACGCCCTCACCTACTGAGCGACGGCCGGCGTCACCGTGCGGCGTTCAGCTTCTGGGCCACTTCGGTGGCCCAGTAGGTGAGCACGGTGCGGGCGCCGGCCCGGCGGATGCCGGTCAGCGACTCGAGGATCGCCCGGTCCCGGTCGATCCAGCCCTTCTCGGCGGCGGCCTCGATCATCGAGTACTCGCCGGAGATCTGGTAGGCGACCACCGGCACGTCCACCGCGTCCGCGACCTTGGCGAGGACGTCCAGGTAGGGGCCCGCCGGCTTGACCATGACCATGTCGGCGCCCTCTTCCAGGTCGAGCGCCAGCTCGCGCATCGACTCGCGGAGGTTGGCCGGGTCCTGCTGGTAGGTGCGGCGGTCGCCCTGCAGCGAGGAGCCGACGGCCTCCCGGAACGGTCCGTAGAAGGCGGACGCGTACTTGGCGGTGTAGGCGAGGACGGCGACGTCGTCCCGGCCGATCTGGTCGAGGGCGTCGCGGATGACGCCGATCTGCCCGTCCATCATTCCGCTCGGTCCGACCACGTGGGCGCCCGCGTCGGCCTGGACCTGCGCCATCTCGGCGTACCGCTCCAGCGTGGCGTCGTTGTCGACCCGGCCCTGCGCGTCGAGGACCCCGCAGTGTCCGTGGTCGGTGAACTCGTCGAGGCACAGGTCGGACATGACGAGCAGGTCGTCGCCGACCTCGGCCCGCACGTCCCGCAGGGCGACCTGGAGGATGCCGTCCGGGTCGGTGCCCGCCGTGCCCGCACCGTCCTTCTTCGCCTCCTCGGGCACGCCGAACAGCATGATCCCGGAGACCCCGGCGGCGGCGGCATCGGCCGCGGCCTTCTTCAGGCTGTCGCGGGTGTGCTGCACGACCCCCGGCATCGCCGAGATCGGCACCGGTTCCGTCGCGCCCTCACGGACGAAGGCCGGGAGGATGAAGTCGGCGGGGTGCAGCCGGGTCTCGGCGACCATGCGCCGCATCACCGGGGAGGTACGCAGACGCCGCGGGCGCGTGCCGGGGAAGGATCCGTACGTCGTCATACCGCCTACGCTACGCCCGCCCCGCCCGTGCCTTTGCCGACGCCCAGTCGGCGCCCGGCCGGTGCCCAGTCGGCGCCCGGCCGGTGGTGCCCGGCCGGCGCCCGCGGCCCGCCGTGCGGGTCCCGCGCCCGGGGACCATGCTGGAGGCAGGACCCGGCGAGGGGCCCCGGACAGTCGAGGTCCCGCGGCCGCCGCCGTCCCTCCGTACGCCAGCCGCGGAGGCCGTGATGACCACCCTGCACCACACACCCGACCTGTTCGCCCTGTCGGAGATCCGCGGACCCGTGCTGCGCCCCGGCGACGACGGCTACGCCGAGGAGGTCACCGGCTTCAACCTGGCCGCCCTGCACACCCCCGACGTGGCCGTGGGGGCGACCGGCGCCGACGACGTGGTGGCCGCGCTGCGCTGGGCGACGGCCACCGGGACGCCCGTGGCCGTCCAGGCGACCGGCCACGGCGCCAACTTCCCCATGGACCACGGACTGTTGATCAGCACCAGGCGGATGACCGGTGTGCGGGTCGACCCGGAGCGCGGCACCGCGACCGTGGCCGCCGGCGCCCGGTGGCGGGACGTGCTGGCGGCGGCCGCACCGCACGGCCTGGCGGCGCTGTGCGGCACCTCCACGCACGTGGGCGCGGTCGGCTACACCGTGGGCGGCGGCCTGCCCGTCCTCGGCCGCGCCCACGGGTACGCCGCCGACCTGGTCCGCTCGTTCCACGTGGTCACCCCGGACGGCACGCTGCACGAGACCGGCCCGGACCGCGAACCGGACCTGTTCCGGGCGCTGCGCGGCGGCAAGGGCAACGTCGGCGTGGTGACGTCGATGGTCACGGAGCTGCTGCCGCTGCGCACCCTGCTCGGCGGCGGGCTCTGGTTCCCCGGCGAGCACGCGGAGGCGGTGCTGTCCGCCTGGTGCGGGTGGATCAGCACGGTGCCGGACGAGATGTGCACGTCGTTCGCGCTGCTGCGGCTGCCGCCGATCCCGCAGATCCCCGAGGCGCTCCGCGGCGGCTTCTGGGCCCGGGTCGCGGTCGCGTGGACCGGCGACCCGGCCGAGGGCGAGGAATGGCTCGCGCCGGTCAGGGCGGCCGCCCCGGTGGCCGTCGACGCCGTGCGAGAGATGCCGTACGCGGACCTGGACCGCATCCACCTGGAGCCGCAGGACCCGCTGCCCGTCCGGGAGTCCTGTCTGCTGCTGCACGAGCTGACGCCGGTGGCGGTCCGGACGTTCCTGGACCAGGTCGGACCCGACGTCCCCGACTGCCCGCTGCTGCTCGCCGAGATCCGGCACATGGGCGGTGCCCTGTCCCGTCCCGCGCGCACCCCGGACGCGATCTGCGCCCGCGACGCGGCCCACCTCCTGCAGTCGGTGGCGGTCGTCGCCACCCCGCCCGACGCGGAGGCCGTCGAGCACGCCACGGCCGCCCTGCACGCCGCGATGTCGCCGTACGGCACGGGCCGCACGATGGTCAACATCCACGGCACCCCGGGCGGGCCCGCCGACCGCGCCCGCGCCTGGACCCCGGAGGTCCACGACGACCTGCGGCGCCTCAAGGACACCTACGACCCCGACGGCCTCCTGCGTTTCGGCCACACCCCTTAGGGCCTGTCCGGCGGATCGCGTATGAAGGTGACCGACGGCGCTTCACGGCCCACCCCGCGTCTTCGGCATGATCCGCCGGAGCGGGCCCCTGAGCCTCGCCGTCCCCGTCACGCTCCCGTGCCGGACAATCTCCTGGTGTCCGCCCGAGCGGGGGCGGGGGCGCCGGCTTCACGGGAAAGGACCGCCATGCGACTGCGCTGTGCCGTGCTCGACGACTTCCAGGACGTCGCCACCACGATCGCCGACTGGAGCCCCGTACGGGACCGGGTGGACGTCACTTCCTTCACCGAGCACTTCACCACGGAGGACGAACTGGCGGCGGCCATGGCCGACTTCGACATCGTGGTGACCCTGCGCGAACGCGTGCCGTTCCCCGCCTCGCTGCTGGACCGGCTGCCCCGGCTGAAGCTGGTCGTCGCGTCCGGCATGCGCAACTCGGTCATCGACTACGCGGCCGCCGAACGCAACGGCGTCACCGTCTGCGGCACCCGCAGCTTCCCCACCCCGCCGGTGGAGCTGACCTGGGCGCTGCTGCTCGGCCTCGCCCGCGGCCTGGTCACCGAGAACAACTCCCTGCGTGCGGGCGGCGCTTGGCAGTCGACGGTCGGCGCCGACCTGCACGGCCGCCACCTCGGCCTGCTCGGACTGGGCAAGATCGGCAGCCGGGTGGCGCGGGTGGGTCTCGCCTTCGGCATGGAGGTCACGGCGTGGAGCCCGCACCTCACCAAGGAGCGCACGGACGAAGTCGGCGTCGAACTCGCCCCGTCCAAAGAGGAGTTGCTGCGCGGCAGCGACTACGTCTCCCTGCACCTCGTCCTGGGCGACACCACCCGGGGCCTGCTCGGCGCCAACGAGTTGGCCCTGATGAAGCCGAGCGCCCACCTGGTCAACACCTCCCGCGCGGGCCTCGTCGACCAGGACGCCCTGCTCGCCGCGCTGCGCGAGGGCCGTATCGCGGGAGCGGCGGTGGACGTCTTCGACACCGAGCCGCTTCCCGCCGGCCACCCCCTGCGCACGGCCCCCCGCCTGCTGGCCACCCCGCACCTCGGGTACGTCTCCGAGCTCAACTACCGCACGTACTACACCGAGGCGGTCGAGAACATCACGGCCTACCTGTCCGGCGCGCCGGTCCGCCGCCTCCACTGAACCCCGGTTGTGGACCTGCCGGCCCGGCCCTCTTTGGCTCTGTCCACCAGACCATGACCACACCAGGCTGGGAGAACCGACGATCTCCCGGAGGTTCTCTTGAGTGTCGCGTTCCTGCTGGCCGCCCTGGTCGTGGTGGTCACCCCCGGCACCGGTGTGGTCTACACGCTCGCCGCCGGACTGTCCCACGGCCGGCGCGCGGGCCTGGTGGCCGCCTTCGGCTGCACGCTCGCCGTCGTACCCCACCTGCTGGCCACCATCACCGGCCTCGCCGCGCTGCTGCACTCCAGCTCCGTCGCGTACGCGGTGGTGAAGTACCTGGGCGCCGCCTACCTGCTGTACATGGCGTGGGCGATGCTGCGCGACAAGGAGGCGTTCACCGTCCGGCCGGAGTCCGAGCCGCGCCCGGCGCTGCGGGTGATCACCTCCGCGGTTCTGATCAACGTGCTGAACCCGAAGCCGGCGCTGTTCTTCGTCGCCTTCCTCCCGCAGTTCGTCCCCGCCGGGTCGTCCGGCTCCGTCGGTCTGATGCTGCGGCTCGGTGCGGTCTTCATGGCGCTGACCTTCGTGGTCTTCGCCGCGTACGGGGTGTCCGCCGCGGCCGTGCGGGACCGTCTGCTGACCAGTCCGAGGCTCACCACCGGTCTGCGCGGGCTGTTCACCGCCTGCTTCGTCGGGCTGAGCATCCGGATGGCGGTGGCGTGATGCGTTTCCGGCACGCCGACGCGATCTGGTCCGCCCACCCGCTGCTCGCGGCGGGCGCCCTCCACGCCGACGGCATCGACGGCACGGCGGACGTGAGGGTGCGGGTGGAGGAGTACACCTCCCGCGCCCGGGAACGGCTGGCCGGCGGATCCGAGAGCCAGTTCCCCGAAGTGCTGGCCTGGCGGCGGGCGTTCGCCCGGATGGGGCTGCGGCCGACGCAGTACCGGTGCGCCTCCGAGTCGCTGCTGCGCCGGCTGCGCAAGGAAGGCACCCTGCCACGCATCCACCCGGTCGTCGACCTGTGCAACGCGATCTCCGTCGCGTACGCCGTCCCCGTCGCCGTGCTCGACGCCGACCGGATCACCGGCCCGCTCCTCGAAGTACGGCCCGCCCACGGCGACGAGGAGTACACGACCTTCGACGGCCGCACCGAGCACCCGGCCCCGGGCGAGGTGACGTACGCCGACTCCGCGGGACGCGCGCACGCCCGCCGCTGGACCAGCCGGCAGAGCGGTCATTCCGCGGTCGGCGACCGCACCCGCCGGATCCTCGTGGTGACGGAGGCCCTGCACGACGGCGCCGCGGACACCGTCGCACGGACCCTGGAGACGATCGCCCGGGAGCTGGCCGCGCACTGGCCGGTCACTCCCGAGACCACGCTGATCGACGCTCTCGACAGGGAGTTCACGCTCGAGGAAACCCCACAGGTGTCCTAGCGGTGCATGGCAGCATGAGTGCGGTGACCGACAGGGACGAGACGGCGCACGGCCCGGCCGCCGCTCCGCACGGCTCGGACTTCCTCCAGCTGCGGGCCGACGACGTACCCGCCGACGGCAAGGCCGACTGGCTCGCGCGGCGGCTTCGGCAGGCGATCACCGACCGCCGGCTGACCGTGGGCAGCAGACTGCCCGCCACCCGGCTGCTCGCCGGCGAACTGCGTGTCTCACGGGGCGTGGTCACCGAGGCGTACCGGCGGCTCGCGGAGGACGGCCACGTCGAGGGCCGCAGGCGTGGGGGCACAGTGGTGGTCGGGGCGCCCCCGCATCCCCTGCCGCCCCGTGCCCGACACGCCGCCGTGGGCTCCCCGTTCGCGCAGGCGCCCGACCCTCGCGTCTTCGACGCGTTGCGCGCCGCCGACGCCCGTATCGACCTCACCCCGGGCCGTCCGGACCTCTCCGCCTTCCCCCGTACGGCCTGGCTGCGCGCCGAACGGGCGGTGCTCGCCGAACTGTCCAGCGCCGACCTGGGGTACGGCGACCCGCGCGGCGCCCCCCGGCTGCGCCGCGCCGTCGCCGACTGGCTGGCGCGCAGCCGTGGGATCGCCGTGGAACCGGACGGCATCCTGATCGTCGCCGGCATCGCCCAGGCGCTCGCCCTGCTGCACCCCGTGCTGCGGGCGGACGGCGTCACGGCCGTCGCGGTGGAGGAACCCGGCTCGCTCGGCACCCGCCAGCACCTGGCGAGCGGCGGGCTGGCCACCCCGCCGGTGCCGGTCGACGCACACGGCCCGGACGTCGGCGCGCTCCGCGACAGCGGTGCCCCCGCGGTCCTGCTCACCCCCGCCCACCAGTTCCCCACCGGCGTGGTGACCAGCGGGGAGCGCCGCCGCGAGCTCCTGCGGTGGGCGGCGGACGGCGGACTGATCCTGGAGGACGACTACGACGCGGAGCACCGCTACGACCGCCCGCCGGTCCCCGCGCTGCGCTCCCTGCTCACCGACCGGCTGTGCTACATGGGCAGCGTCTCCAAACTGCTCGCCCCCGCCCTGCGGATCGGCTGGATGATCCCCCCGCACCGGCACCTGCGGGCGCTGACCGACGCCAAGCGCTTCACCGACCTGGGCAGCGCCGTGCTCCCCCAGCTGGTCCTCGCCCGCCTGATGGAGTCGGGCCACCTGGAGCGCCACCTGCGGCTGCTGCGCGCCCGCCACATCCGCCGCCGGGACGCGATGATCGCGGCGGTCACCGCCCACCTCCCGGGCGCGACGGTCCACGGCGCGGCGGCGGGCCTGCACCTGACGGTGACGTACGACGCCCCGGACGTCCCCGACACCGAACTGGCCGCCACGGCGCTGTCGTTGGGGGTCAAGTGCCACCCACTGTCCTGGCACCGCCAACTCCCCGGCCGCCCCGGCCTGGTCCTCGGCTACGCCGCCGACCCCCCGGACACCCTCACAGAGGGAGTCATCGTCCTCGCCCGGGCCCTACGGTCCCTGACCTGAGGAACCCGCTTCGAGGACCGCCCCGGACCCGCTATGATCCCTCCGTCAGCCTTCGGCGCCCCCAACAGGGCAGCACGGAGGCTTTTTTCATGCCCTACGACAACGCCACGAACGCCCCGGACCCCGCCCCCACGCCCGGTTACCGCGCCCTCCTGGGCAACCGGGAGTTCGCCGGTCTGTACGCCGGCTTCACGCTCACCGTCGCCGCGAGCACCCTGTCCGGCTTCGCGCTCGGCACGCTCGTCGACCGGTCGACCGGCTCGCCGTTCCTGACCGCCGTCAGCATGTACGGCGCGACCTTCGCGACCGTGCTCGGCGCGACGACGCTGATGTCGGTCGCGGACGGCGACCGCCCCGCCGCACCCTCGTCGCGCTCCAGTTCGTCGCGCTGGCGGGCGCCTGCGCACAGGCGGTCCCCGGGCTGCTGCTGGCCGCCCGCTTCGGCCTGCTCCTGCTGCTCGGCTTCTTCCAGTCCCTGAACACCGGCACGCGCATGGGTCTGCTCGCCGAGGTGGTGCCCGCCTCGGCGTACGTCCCGGCGCGGTCGCTGATGAACATCACCGCGGGCGGCACGGCCGTCCTCGGCTTCACCCTCGGCGCCCTCCTGCTGCGTCACCTCCCCCCGCAGGGCCTCTTCCTCACGGCGGCCGCCCTGACCGCGGCCGGTCTGGCCGTCACCGCGGCGACCGTCCGCGAACGCTCCGTCCGCCCGCCCCGCCGCCCCGGCCTGCGCGAGACGTGGACGACCAACGCCGCCCTCCTCTCCCGCTCCGGCCCCCGCGCCCTCCTGCTCAACCTGTGGGTCCCCAACGGCCTGATCGTCGGCTGCGAGGCCTTGTTCATCCCCTACGCCCAGGACCACGCGGGTGTCCTGCTGGCCGCCGCGTCGGCGGGGATGCTGCTGGGCGACCTGACCGTCGGCCGGCTGCTCACCGCGGCGTGGCGGCGCCGCAGCGCGTTCGCCCTGCGTCTGCTGCTCGCCGCCCCGTACCTCCTCTTCGCCCTGCACCCGTCGACGCCCGTGGCGGCGGTCGCGGTGTTCCTGGCCAGTGCCGGTTTCGCGGCCACGCTGCCCCTCCAGGAACGGCTCTTCGCCCTCACCCCGGAGCAGGTGCGCGGCCAGGTGCAGGGCGTCGAGTCCGCCGGCCGCATGACGTGGCAGGGCATCGGGGCCGCGCTCGCGGGTGGCACCGCCCAGTTCCTCTCCCCCGCCACGACGATCACCGCCCTGGCCGCGCTCTCCGTCGCCGTGACGGTCCTCTCCCGCCCCTCCGTGGAGCGCACCGGCCCCTGTCCTTCGCGCCACGCCCACCACGACGGTGACGGTGCGACGGAGCGTCGCCGTCGATGTCGGCGGACGCGGCTAGGTTGCGCGCATGAACGACATCGCCGTTGACGACCGCCGCCTGCCGCCCGCCCTCGCCGAACTGGCCCGCACGCCCATCGACTACGCGGACGGTGAGGGCGTCGACTTCGAGCCCTACGACGCCTTCGACTCGGCGGAGGCAACCACCGAGTGGCTGCGCCAGTGGACGGGGAACCCCGAGCTGGACGGCGACGCCTTCCGTGTGTTCGGCCAGGACGGCACCGGCGGCCTCGCCGCCCTCTGGCGGGTGCGCACCGGCCGTCCCCTCACCGAGCAGCCCGTGGTCTTCCTGGGCTCGGAGGGCGAGACGGGTGTCGTCGCGGGCAACCTCTCCGACTTCCTGTGGGTGCTGGCGGAGGGCATCGGCCCGCTGGAGTCCGTCCTGTACGACGACCATTCTCCGCGCCCCGACGGCGCCCTTCCCGCCCTGGCCGCCCAGCACGCCACGACCCCCCGCCGTCCGGCCCGCACGATCATCTCCGAGGCGCGCTCCGAGTTCCCGGCTTTCGCCGAGTACGTCGACGCCCTGTGCCGCTGACCTCCTCACGCACGCCCGTCAGGCCGACTGGCGTGCGTCACGGGCCGGTTCGGACCGCGCTCGCCGTCCGCCCACCGAAGCCCGTCCCGCCCGGCTCCGGTGCGCGGCGCACCGAGGACCGTGCCGGGCACGGTACGGATGTCACCGCGCATGCCCCCGTCGGTAACAGGCGTGTCCGGGCGGGGGGTCGGACGAAACGGCGGGCGGGCGGGGCGGCTCTTGTGGTGCGGAACGGCCCCACCGACGGGCCGTCACCCCGACCGGCACCGAAACCGACACCGAGGAAGACACCATGTGCGCCCACAAGCTCACCGTCGCCGCCCTGGCCGTCGTCGCGGGCCTCTCGCTCACCGCCTGCCAGAACGAGGACGTCGCCGCCGACCCCAAGCCGGCCACCTCGGCCTCCACCACGAACGGCGGCGACACGGACCAGGCCCAGGAAGGCACGGTCGCCGGGACCGGCAGCAACGAGGACGGCAAGGTGGACGACTGCCGTACCGACGAGCTGGAGGTCACCGCCTCGGACGTCACCATCGACGGCGACACCGTCGGCACCGTCGCGGTGGACTTCACCAACGGCGGTGGCCGTGACTGCGCTCTCACCGGCTACGCGGGCGTCGATCTGAAGACCGATGCGGACTCCCTCTCCGCCGAGCGCACCGGCGAGGAGGCCCCCTCGGTCGTCCTCAAGGACGGCGACAAGGTGTCGTTCGCCGTCACCTACCCGGTCAACGACTCCGGCGGCTCCGGCGTCCGCGTCACGGGCCTGGTCGTGACCCCGCCCGACGAGACCAAGTCCGTCACCCTCGACTGGCCGGGCGGCTCCTCCCAACCGGTCACGGACGGCTCCGGCACCCCGGTGAAGGTCGGCCCGATCGGCAGCGCGGGCCAGGGCGGCTGACCACCCGGACCACCTGGGTGACCTGGGCCGTCAGCCCCCCGTCGTCCCGGCAAGGGCGCGCGACCGGAAGGGCGGCGGGGATGAGCGGACGGGAAGAAACGACGGCGGGGCGTGCCCGAAGGCACGCCCCGCCGTCGACAACCGCGGATCACCTCACGTCGTCGACCGACGTCTCCGCGCCCCCGGCCGCCGCTCGCTGGGCCGGGTGACCGGGTCGCCCGCCTCCAGCGCCGCCAGCCGGCGCCGCGTACCGAAGTCGGCCAGGGCCTCGGCCAGCTTGTGGACCGACGGCTCGGGAGCCATCACGTCCACCCGCAGCCCGTGCTCCTCGGCCGTCTTCGCCGTGGCCGGGCCGATGCACGCGATCACCGTCACGTTGTGCGGCTTGCCCGCGATGCCGACCAGGTTCCGCACCGTCGACGACGAGGTGAACAGCACCGCGTCGAAGCCACCGCCCTTGATCGCCTCACGGGTCTCCGCCGGCGGCGGCGACGCGCGCACGGTGCGGTACGCCGTGACGTCGTCGACCTCCCAGCCCAGCTCGATCAGACCCGCGACCAGCGTCTCGGTGGCGATGTCGGCGCGCGGCAGGAAGACACGGTCGATCGGGTCGAAGACCGGGTCGTACGGCGGCCAGTCCTCCAGCAGACCGGCGGCCGACTGCTCGCCGCTCGGCACCAGGTCCGGCTTCACGCCGAAGGCGATCAGCGCGTTCGCGGTCTGCTCGCCCACCGCCGCGACCTTGATCCCGGCGAAGGCACGGGCGTCGAGCCCGTACTCCTCGAACTTCTCCCGCACCGCCTTGACCGCGTTGACCGAGGTGAAGGCGATCCACTCGTAGCGGCCGGTCACCAGGCCCTTGACGGCACGTTCCATCTGCTGGGGCGTGCGCGGGGGTTCGACGGCGATCGTCGGCACCTCGTGCGGCACGGCCCCGTAGGACCGCAGTTGGTCGGAGAGCGACGCCGCCTGCTCCTTGGTGCGCGGCACGAGCACCTTCCAGCCGAACAGCGGCTTGGACTCGAACCACGCCAGCCGGTCCCGCTGGGCGGCGGCGGAACGCTCGCCGACCACGGCTATCACCGGCCGGCCGCCCTCCGGGGAGGGCAGCACCTTCGCCTGCTTCAGCGTCTGCGCGATCGTGCCGAGCGTCGCCGTCCAGGTGCGCTGCCGGGTCGTGGTGCCCGCGACGGTCACCGTCAGGGGGGTGTCGGGCTTACGTCCGGCGGACACCAGTTCGCCCGCGGCGGCGGCCACCGAGTCCAGCGTGGTGGAGACGACCACCGTGCCGTCCGACGCGCCGACCTCCGTCCAGCACCGGTCGGACGCCGTCCGCGCGTCGACGAACCGCACGTCGGTGCCCTGGGCGTCCCGCAGCGGCACACCGGCGTACGCGGGCACGCCGACCGCGGTGGCGACACCGGGCACGACCTCGAACGGCACCCCGGCCGAGGCGCACGCCAGCATCTCCTCGGCGGCGTACGCGTCCAGTCCGGGGTCGCCTGACACCGCACGGACGACCCGCTTGCCGCCCCGCGCGGCCTCCATGACAAGATGTGCGGCATCCCTCATCGAGGGAACTCCGGCGGTTGTTGACGCGCCGTCAACGACCGTCAGCTGGGGCGTGCCCGTGCCCGGCGCGGACGTGTCCGCGTCCGTGTGCACCTCGGAGACGCCCTGCCTGGCGTGCGTCCGTACGACATCGAGCACGTCGTGCTCGGCGACGAGGACGTCCGCGTTCGCCAGGGCCTCCACGGCGCGCAGGGTCAGCAGTCCCGGATCCCCGGGTCCGGCACCGAGGAAGGTGACGTGCCCTTGTTCCGGAGGGGCGGGAAGAGTGGTGGGGCTCAAAGTGCTCGCTCCCCCATCAGACCGGCCGCGCCCTGCGCGAGCATCTCGGTGGCGAGTTCGCGACCGAGCGCCATCGCCGCCTCGTGCGTCTCGGGTACGGGACCGGTGGTGGACAGCTGCACCAGCGTGGAACCGTCGGTCGAGCCGACGACGCCCCGCAGGCGCATTTCCTTGACAATCTGCCCGTCGACCAGAAGGTCGGCCAACGCACCCACGGGTGCGCTGCAGCCGGCCTCCAGGGCGGCGAGCAGTGACCGCTCGGCCGTCACGGCGGCCCGCGTGAACGGGTCGTCGAGTTCGGCGAGCGCGGCGACGAGTTCCGCGTTGTCCGCGGTGGTCTCGACCGCCAGTGCCCCCTGGCCGGGGGCGGGCAGAACCGTGTCGACCGACAGGAAGTCGGTCACCTCGTCGCTGCGGCCGACCCGGTTGAGCCCGGCGGCCGCCAGCACCACCGCGTCCAGGTCGCCCTTGGTGACGTACCCGATGCGGGTGTCGACGTTGCCCCGGATCGGGACCGTCTCGAAGTCCAGGCCGTGGGTGCGCGCGTACGCGTTCAGCTGCGCCATGCGGCGCGGCGAACCGGTGCCGATGCGCGCTCCGCGCGGCAGGTCGGCGAGCTTCAGCGTGTCCCGCGCGATGATCACGTCCCGCGGGTCCTCCCGTACCGGGATCGCCGCCACGACCAGCTCGTCGGGCTGCGTGGTCGGCAGGTCCTTCAGGGAGTGCACCGCGAAGTCCACCTCGCCGCGTGCCAGCGCCTCCCGCAGGGCGGCGACGAAGACGCCCGTGCCGCCGATCTGCGCGAGGTGCTCGCGCGAGACGTCGCCGTACGTGGTGATCTCGACGAGCTCGACGGGCCGTCCGGTCACCTGGCTCACGGCATCCGCCACCTGCCCGGACTGGGCCATGGCGAGCTTGCTGCGCCTGGTCCCCAGCCTCAGTGCCTTCTCAGTCATCCCGGCCCTCGGTTCTCTGCGTTCTTCTCGGTGCTTTCCTCGGCGCGGGAGACGGAGGCCACCGTCTCGGGGTCGAGGTCGAACAGGGTGCGCAGCGCGTCCGCGTACCCGGCTCCGCCGGGCTCGGCCGCGAGCTGCTTGACCCGGACCGTCGGGGCGTGCAGCAGCTTGTCGACCACCCGGCGCACGGTCTGGGTGATCTCCGCGCGGTGCTTGTCGTCCAGGCCGGGCAGCCGCCCCTCCAGGCGGGCGATCTCACCGGCCACCACGTCGGCCGCCATGGTCCGCAGGGCGACGACGGTCGGCGTGATGTGCGCCGCCCGCTGTGCCGCGCCGAACGCGGCGACCTCGTCGGAGACGATACGCCGGACCTGGTCCACATCGGCAGCCATCGGAGCGTCCGCGGACGCCTCCGCGAGCGATTCGATGTCCACCAGCCGCACGCCGGGCAGGCGGTGCGCCGCCGCGTCGACGTCCCGCGGCATGGCGAGGTCCAGCAGGAAGAGCACGGGCTCCGGCCGCGGCGGCGCGTCCACCGGCTCCGGGCGGCGGCGCTCGGGGATGCGGCCGATCGCGGACGCGGTCGCGGCGAGCGCGCCGATGACCTCGGCGTCCGCCTCGGGGCCGGTGCCGCGGGCGGCGTCCCGCCGGTCGACGGCGGAGCCCGCGGCCCAGGCGCCGTGCTGCTCCAGCGTGGCCGCGTCCATCCCGGCGACGGCCGCCTCCCCCATCACGGAGAAGCCGGGCCGCACCGCGGGCAGGTCCACCGGGCAGCCGTCCTCGGCGGGGGTCTGCGGCTGCGTGGCCGGAGCGCCCTCGCGGGTGTCCTCGTCGGCGACCGCGTCGAGGTCGACGACCGGCATCCCGCCGGCCCTGCCCTCGACGCCCGCGGCAACCATCTCGGCCGTCAGGACCAGGCCCGTGGCCCCCGTGCAGGACACGACCACATCGGCACGTGTCAGCTCGAACGGCACCGATGTCATCGGGACCGCGCGGGCCGCCACGTCCGTGTCGTCCCCCTCGGTGAGGGTCCGCACCAGTCGTTCGGCTCGGTCGGGCGTGCGGTTGGCGACGACGACCTCGGCGACCCCGGCACGCACGAGCGTGGCCGCGGACAGCGAGGACATCGAGCCGGCGCCTATGACCAGGGCTTTCTTGCCCCGGGCCCAGGCCTCGACCGGGGTGCCGAGCGCGAGCTGCTCCAGGCCGAAGGTGACCAGGGACTGCCCGGCGCGGTCGATGCCGGTCTCGGAGTGGGCGCGCTTGCCGACCCGCAGCGCCTGCTGGAACAGGTCGTTCAGCAGCCGGCCGGCGGCGTGCGTCTCCTGCGCCCGGGCGAGCGAGTCCTTCATCTGGCCGAGGATCTGCCCCTCGCCCACGACCATCGAGTCCAGTCCGCAGGCCACCGAGAACAGGTGGTGCACCGCCCGGTCCTCGTAGTGCACATAGAGATAAGGAGTGAGCTCCTCCAGGCCGACCCCGCTGTGCTGGGCGAGCAGCGTGGACAGCTCGGCGACGCCGGCGTGGAACTTGTCCACGTCGGCGTACAGCTCGATGCGGTTGCAGGTGGCGAGGACCGCGCCCTCGGAGGCGGGCTCCGCGGCGACCGTGTCCTGCAGCAGCTTGGTCTGCGCGTCCGCGCTCAGCGACGCCCGCTCCAGCACGCTGACCGGGGCGCTGCGGTGGCTCAGTCCGACGACGAGGAGGCTCATGCCGGCATCACGGCGGGTACGTCCCCGTCGGGTCCCTGGTCGGTGGCGGACTTCTCCCGCGCGGCGGCCGCGGCGGGGGCGCCTGCGGCGGCCTGGGCCGCGACCTCGGCGGCCTCCTCGCCGGCCTTGCGCTGCTCATGGAAGGCGAGGATCTGCAGCTCGATGGAGAGGTCCACCTTGCGCACGTCGACCCCGTCCGGCACGGACAGCACGGTCGGCGCGAAGTTCAGGATGGAGGTGACACCGGCGGCCACGAGCCGGTCGCAGACCTGCTGGGCGGCACCGGCGGGGGTGGCGATGACACCGATGGACACGCCGTTGTCCCGGATGATCGCCTCGAGCTCGTCGGTGTGCTGCACCGGGATCCCGGCGACGGGCTTCCCGGCCATCGCGGGGTCGGCGTCGATCAGCGCGGCGACCCGGAAACCACGGGACGCGAACCCGCCGTAGTTGGCCAGGGCGGCGCCGAGGTTACCGATACCGACGATCACAACCGGCCAGTCCTGCGTGAGGCCCAGTTCACGGGAGATCTGGTACACGAGATACTCGACGTCGTAGCCGACACCCCGGGTGCCGTAGGAGCCCAGGTAGGAGAAGTCCTTGCGCAGCTTCGCGGAGTTGACCCCCGCGGCGGCCGCCAGTTCCTCGGAGGAGACCGTGGGCACCGAGCGCTCGGAGAGCGCGGTCAGGGCGCGGAGGTACAGCGGAAGCCGGGCGACGGTGGCCTCGGGAATCCCTCGGCTACGGGTCGCCGGTCGGTGAGTTCGGCCAGTTGCCACGGTGCTCCTGCGGGTAGAGCGGGGCTTCAGGCGGTCATACGTCCCCGGACCGCCCCGTCGAATGCAGGCTATGTCTTTGTGAACGCGTGCACAAAGATTGTGTCCGATTTGCCCGGCCAACGTGACCGGGGTCACGCGCCCCCGGCGCACGTGGACGGAACCGGCGCACCCGCAGCGCCGTTCCTTTTCTTCTAGGGGCAAAACATCCACTTCCCTCTGTGAATCCCGCCCCCGAGACCAAGTCACCATCGATCCTAAGCGACTTTCCGGCCAGTTTGGACTGGCCGGTCAGTCACTCAGCGCCGCGCGGAGCCGGTCCTCGTTCACACGCCAGAAGGTGTGCTGACGGCCGTCGACCAGCACCACCGGGATCTGCTCCCAGTACCGGTCGTACAGCTCCCGGTCCTCGGTGATGTCCTTCGACTCCCACGGGACGCCGAGGTCGGCGCACACCTTCTCCACCACCACCTGCGCGTCGTCGCACAGATGGCAGCCGGGTTTGCGCACCAGGGTCACGAGCCGGTCCCCCTCGGGCCGGGCGCGACGGAAGAGTGGACTCATGCGGGCCATTCTCCCGCGCGGCACGAGGCCGGGGACAACCGTCGGGACACACGGAGTTCACGACGTCCGTACCTCTCGGCTCCGGAATGGCCTCGCACACTGGCTATGCTCACGCCATGGCCGCTCTCGGATGGCTCACTCCCCGTAGGCGCTCCGCCACGGCGCGGAGCGTGTTGGCAGGCGAGGCCTCGGCGGAGGCCGCACGCAAGTCCACCCAGGAAGTTTCCGAACGCGAACCCGAGTTCCCGGTCCCCGGTGACGAGCGGGCCGCCGCGTTCTTCGACCTGGACAACACCGTGATGCAGGGCGCCGCCCTGTTCCACTTCGGGCGGGGCCTGTACAAGCGGAAGTTCTTCGACACCCGTGAGCTCGCCCGGTTCGCCTGGCAGCAGGCGTGGTTCCGGCTGGCCGGCGTCGAGGACCCCGAGCACATGCAGGAGGCCCGCGACTCGGCGCTCTCCATCGTCCAGGGCCACCGCGTCTCCGAGCTGCAGTCCATCGGCGAGGAGATCTACGACGAGTACATGGCGGAGCGGATCTGGCCCGGCACCCGGGCGCTGGCCCAGGCACACCTCGACGCGGGACAGCGGGTGTGGCTGGTCACCGCCGCCCCGGTGGAGATCGCCACGGTGATCGCCCGCCGGCTCGGCCTGACCGGCGCCCTGGGTACCGTCGCCGAGTCCGTCGACGGCGTGTACACGGGCAAACTGGTCGGCGAGCCGCTGCACGGCCCCGCGAAGGCGGAGGCGGTCCGCGCGCTGGCCCTCGCGGAGGGGCTGGACCTCAGCCGCTGCGCCGCCTACAGCGACTCGCACAACGACATCCCGATGCTGTCGCTGGTGGGCCACCCCTACGCGATCAACCCCGACTCCAAGCTGCGCAAGCACGCCCGCCGGATGGACTGGCGGCTGCGCGACTACCGCACCGGCCGCAAGGCGGCCAAGGTCGGCATCCCGGCGGCGGCCGGCGTGGGCGCGGTGGCCGGGGGCACGGCCGCCGCCATCGCCCTGCACCGCAAGCGCCGCCGACGTCACGCGGCGGGTTCGCGCGCTTGCCCGCCGTGAGCGGGCCGGGCCGCGACACGCCCAATCCGACTGCCGTACCCCGCAACCGCCCCCAGCAGTCCTCTTGGCTGCACACGGCCACAACTCGCCCGGGACTTAACCGGAATACGAAAGCTTCCGGTCACCAATCGGTCAACGGGTCGCCCCTGAACATGCGTCAACCGGTTACGGAAGCGACGTAATCGGTGATTTGAGCAACTGGGTGTAGCAGGGCCTGTACGAAGCGTTATTCTCCTCAGACGCATTCCGGGACCATCCCTTCGTCACGACGGGTGAACGGCCCCGCACTGCACGTGATGGAAGCTCTGCCTCTGGGAGACCCGTGTACCCACACGTCGGGGTTGACGCCTCGGGCCTGGCTACGCTGCGCGCGACAGTCGCGACAGCCCGAGACATGTTGCGCGGAATCGTCCCCCCCGCGTACGCCGTCCCCGCATTCGCCACCGCCCCCGCCGGCCCGTGCTACGCCCTTGCCGAGGGCACGGCCGCGGTCGGCAGACGGGGACGCCCCTCCGGCGCCGCCACCACCCGCCGTCCGGCCGCCGACAGCGACAGCGCCCGGATGATGGACCTCGTGGAGCGCGCCCAGGCGGGCGAGGCGGAGGCGTTCGGCCGGCTCTACGACCAGTACAGCGACACCGTCTACCGCTACATCTACTACCGGGTCGGCGGGAAGGCGACCGCCGAGGACCTCACCAGCGAGACCTTTCTGCGGGCCCTGCGCCGCATCGGCACCTTCACCTGGCAGGGCCGCGACTTCGGCGCCTGGCTGGTGACCATCGCCCGCAACCTCGTCGCCGACCACTTCAAGTCCAGCCGCTTCCGTCTCGAGGTCACCACCGGCGAGATGCTCGACGCCAACGAGGTCGAGCGCTCCCCCGAGGATTCCGTTCTCGAGTCCCTGTCCAACGCCGCCCTCCTCGATGCCGTACGACGGCTCAACCCCCAACAGCAGGAGTGCGTCACGCTCCGGTTCCTCCAGGGGCTGTCCGTCGCCGAGACCGCCCGCGTCATGGGCAAGAACGAGGGCGCGATCAAGACCCTCCAGTACCGGGCCGTCCGCACACTCGCCCGACTGCTCCCGGACGACGCCCGCTGACGCACCCTCCACCGGGCGGCACGCTCGGCGACAGCCAACTCACCGTAAGTGAAACCGGGTTGGTTTCTCGATTCGGGCATCCGATGTCCGTAACCCAAGTGCCGCGCCCGTCGTTGTGCGGGATACAGGCTCCCTGTGGTCACCCCCTGACCGGCTCCGCTCACCCGATCGTGTGGCGTCGGCCGGCCCGGGGAACCCTCAGGACCCCCTGGGGAGTCGACCGTCATGACGAGAGGAGGTGCCGCCAGTGATCGCGAACGTATCGGCGCACCGGCGGGCGAACGCCTTCGCCCAGGCCCTGGAGGAGCAGTCCGACCGGGGCACGGCGGCCGAGCGAACCGAAGGACCGGCCCCGGCCCCGGCCGCCGCCGAGACCGAACGGGACCGGCTGCTCACGCTGGCCTCCGGTCTGGGCGCGCTGCCCAAACCGGAACTGGACCCCGAGGTGAAGGTCGTCCAGCGGGCCCAGCTGGTGGCCGCGTTCGAGGCCATGCTCCAGGAGGGCACCGCCGCGGGCGAGGCGACGGACCGGGCCGTCCCCGGACAGCGCTCACACCGGGCCAAGGGCGCCCACCGGGCGACCCCGCTGGGCAAACTGCGGCCCCGGTCGCGGCTGGCCAAAGGACTCACCGCGGGCGGACTCACCGTCGGCGTCGCCGCCGGCGCCCTCGGCGGAGTGGCCGCCGCCAGCTCCGACGCCCTCCCCGGCGACTCCCTCTACGGGCTCAAGCGCGGCATCGAGGACGTCAAGCTCGGACTCGCCGACGGTGACGACGAGCGCGGCCGGGTCTACCTCGACCACGCCTCCACCCGGCTGAGCGAGGCCCGCCGCCTCATGGAGCGCGACCGCGGCGGCCCCCTCGACCACGAGGACCTGAGCGAGATCCGCCGCACGCTCTCCGGCATGCGACACGACGCCTCGGAGGGCCACCGGCTGCTGCGCGAGGCCTACGAGCGCAACCCCGACTCGCTCGGCCCCATGCAGGCGCTGTCGTCCTTCTCGCAGGCCCACCGCGACACCTGGGGCAGCCTGCGCGACCGGCTCCCCGTACAGCTGGGCGACGTGAGCGAGCAGGTCTCGTCGGTGTTCGACGCCATAGACGAAGACGTGGCCCCGCTGCGGTCCCTGCTCCCCCAGCCGCCGGACGACAAGCAGGGCGAAGGGGCGCGACGCGACGGCACCGCCTCGGCCACCGGCACCCCGTCCGAGTCCGGCCCCTCGCAGTCCCCCGGCACCGGCCGGGACACCGCCGAGGAGCGCGACGCGGACGGTGCGGGACCGACCGGATCCGCCGACAGCGGCCGCGAGAAGGACGGACTGCTCGGCGGCAACACCGGCGGCCTCCTCGACCCGCCGAAGGAGAGCGGCCAGAGCTCCCCGCCGCCCACCGGCACGGCCACCCGGCCTCCCGCCCCCGACGTCACCCTCCCGCCTCTCCTCCCCGGGCTCCTCCCGGGGCTGGGCATCGACGCGGAGGACCGGGACTAGCGCGCTGGGGGCGCCCCTCACACCGAGGGCCGCCCCCAGAACGCACGCGCCTCCGACAGGGCACCATCGGCCCGCGACCCGCCCGGCGACTCACCGCCCCGTCCCCGCACAGGGGACGCCGTCAGAAGAACACCGACCGCCGCTGCACCAGCAGTTTGTACAGCGTGTGCTGGATCTGCTCCCTGACCTGGTCGGTCAGGTTGAACATCAGCATCGGGTCCTCCGCCGCCTCCGGCGGATACCCGTCCGTGGGGATCGGCTCCCCGAACTGGATCGTCCACTTCGTCGGCAGCGGGATCGCCCCGAGCGGCCCCAGCCAGGGAAACGTCGGCGTGAGCGGGAAGTACGGAAAGCCCAGCAGCCGCGCCAGCGTCCTGGCGTTGCCGATCATCGGGTAGATCTCCTCCGCCCCGACGATCGAGCACGGCACGATCGGCACACCGTGCCGCAGCGCCGTCGACACGAACCCGCCCCGACCGAACCGCTGCAGCTTGTACCGCTCGGAGAACGGCTTCCCGATGCCCTTGAAGCCCTCCGGCATCACCCCGACCAACTCGCCCTGCGCCAGCAGCCGTTCGGCGTCCTCCGCACAGGCCAGCGTGTGGCCCAGCTTCCGCGCCAGCTCGTTCACCACCGGCAGCACGAACACCAGATCCGCCGCCAGGAGCCGCAGATGCCGCTCGGCGGGATGGTGGTCGTGCACGGCGACCTGCATCATCAGCCCGTCCACCGGGAGCGTCCCCGAGTGGTTGGCGACGATCAACGCGCCGCCCTCCGACGGGATGTTCTCGACGCCCTTCACCTCGACCCGGAAGTACTTCTCGTACATCGGACGCAGCAGGGACATCAGGACCTGGTCGGTGAGCTCCTCGTCGTAGCCGAAGTCGTCGACCTCGTAGTCCCCGGTGAGCCGGCGGCGCAGGAACGCCAGCCCGCTCGCGAGGCGCTGCTCCAGACCGCCGTCGCCGTCACGGTCCGCGGCCGGCTCCCTCGGCTGCTCCTCGTCACCGGTCACGGGCTCATCCTGCCGCACCGGCACCGCCCCCGGCAGGGGCTGGACCTCCCCCACCGCGGCGGGCCGCCCGCCGCCCGTGCGCCGGCCGGCCGCCCCACGGCGACGCGACGCGGCACCCCCGCGGGAGCGGTGGTCGTCGTCGAACGGAATGACCTTGGCGTCCGCCATCGTTGCTGCGCTCCTCAGTTGGCGCTCTGCGTCGGCACATGACCGCTGCCCGGCAGGGGCAGCGCGGCGACCCGGTCGACAGCCCTCGCGACGGTCTCCGGCGGCAGCAGCCCGGGACCACGGCTGCGCACGAAGTCCGCAAACGTTTCAGCAGTCGAGTACTTGGGGGTGAAACCGAGCGTCTCCCGCATCTGGTCCGTCGCCACCACCCGTCCGTGCGTCAGCAGCCGGATCTGCTCGGGCGAGAAGTCGGACATACCCAGCGTACGCACCAGGGAGCCCGCCCAGGTGACCGCGGGGAGCAGCAGCGGCACCGTCGGCCGGCCCAGCCGCCGCGAGCACTGCGACAGCAGCAGCACCCCGTCGCCGGCGATGTTGAACGTCCCGCTGTTGAGCGTGCCCCGCCGCGGCTCGTGCGCGCCGATCCGCAGCACCTCCACCACGTCGTCCTCGTGCACGAACTGCAGCCGCGGGTCGTAGCCGAACACCGTCGGCAGCACCGGCAGCGCGAAGTACGAGGCGAGCGGGGTGTCCGCGGCCGGGCCCAGGATGTTGGCGAACCGCAGCACGCACACGGCCACGTCCGGGCGGCGGCGGGCGAAGCCGCGCACATAGCCCTCGACCTCCACCGTGTCCTTGGCGAAACCGCCGCTGGGCAGCGACTTGGGCGGGGTCGACTCGGTGAACACCGCCGGGTCGCGCGGCGCCGAACCGTAGACGTTCGTGCTGGACTTCACCACCAGCCGCTTGATGTTCGGCGACTTCTGGCAGGCGCCCAGCAACTGCATGGTGCCGATGACGTTGGTCTCCTTCAGCGACGCCCGGCTGCCGCTGACCAGCGGCGTGCCCGTCACGTCGAGGTGGACGACCGTGTCGGCGCCCGACTCGGCCAGCACCCGCGCGATGGTGGGCTGCCGGATGTCCGCCTGGACGAAGTCGGCGCCGCCCAGATGGTGCTCCGGCCGGACCGCGTCCACGGCGACGACCCGGTCGACTTCGGGATCCCGCTGGATCCGCCGCACGAAACGGCCCCCCAGCTGCCGGGCCACCCCGGTCACCAGCACGACCTTCCCCAAGATCAGCGCCCTTCTCTCACCCTGCTGCCGACGGCCAACCTATCGGGTCCCCGTCGCCCAGCGACGGCGAGCGGATACGTGAAGTGACAACATCCCCGGGACGTACCACCGCGCGCGCCGCCCGCGCCGGACCCGCCGGGCGTATCACAAGGCAGTGGCCCCCCACCGAATCGCGGTGGGGGGCCACTGGACACGCTCTCGCGCTGTCGCTTACTTCTTGTTGCGACGCTGGACGCGCGTGCGCTTGAGCAGCTTGCGGTGCTTCTTCTTGGCCATCCGCTTGCGCCGCTTCTTGATAACAGAGCCCACGACTACCCTCGCTCACTTCTCATCACTCGGTGTTTGGGCGCCATGGGCCCACACGACCTACGAGGGGCTAGCCTACCCGCCCGAGCGCTGAGGTCGTAATCGAGGTGACCGGGAAGGCCCATGAGTGCCCGATACGGACCTTCCCGGATCGCCGTCAGGAGGTTTCCACCCCCACGTAGCTCTCGCGGAGGTACTCGTGCACCGCTTGCTCCGGGACGCGGAAGGACCGCCCCACACGGATCGCGGGCAGATGACCGCTGTGCACCAGCCGGTACACGGTCATCTTCGACACTCGCATCACCGAGGCGACTTCCGCCACGGTAAGGAACTGAACCTCGTTCAGAGGCCTCTCGCCAGCTGCAGCCATGACACACCTGAACCTTCCGCACTCGACGGCCACCGGCTTCCCCTTCCGGTGACTCTTCGTCGTTGCGTGCTCACTCCCCAATGTAGGGGCGGGTGATGCGAGTGGGGAAGAGGTGCACCCATCGGCGGCCTACTGTGACAGACACGCTCGATTGAGTACGTAGCGGGTCAGCGGCAGGTAGTCATCGGACCGCACGCCGTCGTCAACCGGAACGACCACGGACACCGCCCCCTCGGCCTGTCCGACGAACGGCGCCGGGTCGTTCACATCCGCCAGGCCGACACTCGCGAACCCCAGCTGACCTGCCCCGCAGACCCAGCCGTGGTCACCGATCACCAGCCCGGGAAGCGGCCCGCCGGCGTCCGCCGCCGCGGCCAGCGCGACCCGAACCGGGAGAGGGGAGTGCGTGTGCGCGCCCGGCTCACAACCGGGGCGCCGCGAGGTCGCGCCCCGGACCAGCCCGACCCCCCGGACGTAGTCGAGGTTGCCCGTGCGTAGACCGAACCGGGTCGTTATGTCGACACAGCGACCCTGCGCCGGGGTGAGGACGTCACATCCCGCCGCCGACAACGCGTCTGCGAGCACGGCGTAGAAACCGAGCAGCCGATGCGGGTGACCGGTGCCCAGCAGCACCGGAACCCGGTGGAGCGCGGCCTCCGCCAGCAGCCCCGCACAGGCGTCCAGGGCGGCCAGCGTACGCTCCGGATCGATCCTCTCGGGCCCCGACGTGGTCCCCGGGTCGGCCGAGACCCCGCACCGGTCCGCCATCAGCGCCAGGACCTCCCGCTCACCCCACGCCCCGACGGGGTCGAGACCGATCAGCACACGCGGGTCCCGCGCGGCGAACAGCCGGTAACTGCGCAGGCTCTCCTCCCGGGCGGTACCCACCACCCCGGCGAGCCCGGCCCTCACGAGATGCGCCCGCAGGCGCTCGGCGGTCCCCACCCGAGTGATGGTGCGCCACCCGGCCGCGCCCCGTGGCCGGAACCCGGACCACACCCCACGGTCGGCGTAACGCCCGCCCCCATGGGACGGTCAGGGCAGCAGCCCGCGCAGCGGGAACACCGCCCGCCGGGACGCGAGGATCGCCTGGTCCAGCCGGTCCGCCGGGTCGTACCCGTCGTCCCACGCGGCCCAGGACACCGGCCACCGCCCGTCCGTCATCCGGCGCGGGCCGGGCTGCCGGGTCCGCGCGTACACCTCCTGACGCCACCCCTCCGGGATCATCGTCGTGGGCTCCACCGGCCGCTCCGCCGCGATGCCCACCAGATGCGACCAGGACCTCGGCACCACTTCGATCACCGCGTAGCCCCCGCCGCCCAGCGCCACCCACCGGCCGTCGGCATGCTCGTGCGCCAGCTCGTGGCAGGCCATCTGCACCGCCCGCTGCGCGTCCAGCGACACCGCCAGGTGCGCCAGCGGGTCCTCGAAGTGCGTGTCGGCCCCGTGCTGCGTCACCAGCACCTGTGGCCGGAAGTCCGCGATCAGCTCCGGCACGACCGCGTGGAACGCCCGCAGCCACCCCGCGTCCCCGGTCCCGGCCGGCAGCGCCACGTTCACCGCGCTGCCTTCCGCCTCCGGCGCGCCCGTCTCAGCCGGCCACCCGGTCTGCGGGAACAGCGTGCTCGGATGCTCGTGCAGCGAGATCGTCAGCACCCGCGGGTCCTCCCAGAACGCCGCCTGCACCCCGTCCCCGTGGTGCACGTCGACGTCGATGTACGCGACCCGCTCCGCGCCCAGCTCCAGCAGCCGGGCGATCGCCAGCGCGGCGTCGTTGTACACGCAGAACCCGGAGGCGGCGCCCGGCATCGCGTGGTGCAGCCCGCCCGCGAAGTTCACCGCGTGCGGCGCGTCGCCCCGCCACACGGCCTCCGCCGCGCCCACCGACTGGCCCGCGATCAGCGCCGACACCTCGTGCATCCCGGCGAACGCCGGATCGTCGATCGTCCCCAGCCCGTACGACTGGTCCGCCGCCCCTGGATCGGCCGACGCGGCCCGCACCGCGTCGATGTAGTCCTCCCGGTGGACGAGCCGCAGCGTCGACTCCCCGGCCGCCTTCGCCGCGACCACGTCGACGTCACGGTCCAGACCGAGGGCGCCGACCAGGCTCCGGGTCAGCGCCAGCCGGACCGGGTCCATGGGGTGGTCCCGCCCGAAGTCATAGCCCGTTACTGCTTCGTCCCACATCAGCTGTGTCCGGCCGCTCATGCCCGCCACCGTATCGGTCGGCCCCCGGCGCGAACGCACGGGCGTGCACGAGCGTCACCAGCACCAACACCATCGGCACCAGCATCGCCCCGCGGTAGCTCCAGGCGTCGCCCAGCGCACCCACCAGCGGCGAACCGATCAGGAACCCCACGTAGTTGAAGACGTTCAGCCGCGCCACGGCCGCGTCCGACGCACCAGGCCGCCCCGACTCATACGCCCGCCGCCCCGCCGCCGCGAACGTCTGCGGCACCAGGACGCACAGCCCGAGCCCCAGCAGCGTGAACCCCAGCATCCCCGCCCACGCCCCCGGCGCCGCGGCCACCACGGCGAACCCCGCCGCGGCCACCACAGCCCCCGACCGCACCACCGCCACGGCACCGAACCGCCGCACCCCGACGTCCCCGATCGTCCGCCCCAGCAGCGTGGTCACCATGTAGACGTTGTACGGGACGGTCGCCATCTGCTCGGAGCTTCCCAGCACGTCCTGCAGATACTTCGCGGACCAGTTGGAGACCGTCGAGTCCCCGATGTACGCCACCGTCATCACCAGGCACAGCGGCAGCAGCCACTTCAGTCCGCCGCCCACGCCCCCGTCGGCCGGCGCGTCCTTCTCCGCCGGCGCCCGGGTCTCCCCGTCGACGTACCACCGGCTGCCCACCAGCGCGGCGGGCAGCAGCACCAGCACCACCGGCAGGTACGACACCCACAGCGCCAGCTCCCAGTGCGCCCCCACCCAGGCGAGCGACGCCCCGACGATCCCGCCCAGGCTGTACGCCGCGTGGAAACTCAGCATGATGCTGCGCCCGTACGCCCGCTGCAGACTCACCCCGAGCATGTTCATCGAGGCGTCCAGCGCCCCTACGGCCAGGCCGAACGCCGCCAGCGCCACGGCGAGTACGACCATCTGCCGCCCGGCGCCCACACCCAGCAGCGCCAGCAGCACGACGGGCTGGGACCACCGCAGTACCCGGCTGGGCGGCATCCGCTTCACCAGCCGCTCCGTGGAGACACTGCCGATGCCGGCCAGGATGGGCACGGCGGCCAGGAAGACGGGCAGCAGCGCGTCCGAGACCCCGTACCGGTTCTGGATGCCCGGGATGCGCGTCACGAGCAGAGCGAAGGCGACGCCCTGCACCAGGAAGCTGAACGCCAGCGAGGCCCTGCCGCGCCGCAGCACATCAGTCATGGCGGCGAGCGTAGGGCTCGGGGGTACCGGTGGGTAGATCCGGTCAAAGATGAATCGTGCTCAGTTTCCGGGGCGCTCCTCGGCGGCCAGGAGGGGGAGCAACTCGCGCATGTCGCCGAAGAGTCGGGTGGCGCGGGCCAGCTTCTCGGCGGGCGTCATCGCGGTGAACCCGTACACGTCCATCCCGGCGGCCACGGCGGCCTGCATCCCGAGCGGGCTGTCCTCGACGACCACGCACCGCTCCGGTGTCGAGCCCATCCGCTCGGCAGCGTGCAGGAACAGGTCGGGGGCGGGCTTGCCGCGGCCGACGTCCTGCGAGCTGAAGATCCGCTCGTCGTCGAACCACCGGTCGAGCCCGGTCGTCCGGTGCCCCACCCGGATCCGCTCATGGCTCCCGGACGACGCCACGCAGTACGGCACCCCGTCCGCCGCCAGCTGCTCGAGGACGTCCACGGCGCCGGCGACCGGCTTCAACTCCCGTTCGAACGCGGCGAAGACGCGCGCGTGGAAGATGTCGTCGAAGTCTGCCGGCAGCCGATGCCCGGTCCGCTCTTCGACGAGATCGTGCACCCGGTGCATCGCCGACCCCATGTAGTCCCGGATGGAGTCCTCGTAGGAGGTGGGGTGGCCGAGCTCGGTGAGGTAGGCGGCAAGGAGACCGTTGGAAATCGGCTCGCTGTCGACGAGAACGCCGTCGTTGTCGAAAATGACCAGGTCATAACGCATGACCTCGACCCTAAACGCAGAAAGCCCCCGTGCCGAAGGGCACGGGGGCTTTCCACAACAATTGTTCGGCGGCGTCCTACTCTCCCACAGGGTCCCCCCTGCAGTACCATCGGCGCTGTAAGGCTTAGCTTCCGGGTTCGGAATGTAACCGGGCGTTTCCCCTACGCTATGACCACCGAAACACTATGAAACTGACAACCGCACCATGTGTGGCACATGGGGCTGTTCGTGGTTTCAGAACCAACACAGTGGACGCGAGCAACTGAGGACAAGCCCTCGGCCTATTAGTACCGGTCAACTCCACACGTTACCGTGCTTCCATATCCGGCCTATCAACCCAGTCGTCTACTGGGAGCCTTACCCTCTCTAGGAGGTGGGAGTCCTCATCTCGAAGCAGGCTTCCCGCTTAGATGCTTTCAGCGGTTATCCCTCCCGAACGTAGCCAACCAGCCATGCCCTTGGCAGAACAACTGGCACACCAGAGGTTCGTCCGTCCCGGTCCTCTCGTACTAGGGACAGCCCTTCTCAAGACTCCTACGCGCACAGCGGATAGGGACCGAACTGTCTCACGACGTTCTAAACCCAGCTCGCGTACCGCTTTAATGGGCGAACAGCCCAACCCTTGGGACCGACTCCAGCCCCAGGATGCGACGAGCCGACATCGAGGTGCCAAACCATCCCGTCGATATGGACTCTTGGGGAAGATCAGCCTGTTATCCCCGGGTACCTTTTATCCGTTGAGCGACGGCGCTTCCACAAGCCACCGCCGGATCACTAGTCCCGACTTTCGTCCCTGCTCGACCCGTCGGTCTCACAGTCAAGCTCCCTTGTGCACTTACACTCAACACCTGATTGCCAACCAGGCTGAGGGAACCTTTGGGCGCCTCCGTTACTCTTTAGGAGGCAACCGCCCCAGTTAAACTACCCATCAGACACTGTCCCTGATCCGGATCACGGACCCAGGTTAGACATCCAGCACGACCAGACTGGTATTTCAACGACGACTCCCCCTGAACTGGCGTCCAGAGTTCACAGTCTCCCAGCTATCCTACACAAGCCGAACCGAACACCAATATCAAACTGTAGTAAAGGTCCCGGGGTCTTTCCGTCCTGCTGCGCGAAACGAGCATCTTTACTCGTAGTGCAATTTCACCGGGCCTATGGTTGAGACAGTCGAGAAGTCGTTACGCCATTCGTGCAGGTCGGAACTTACCCGACAAGGAATTTCGCTACCTTAGGATGGTTATAGTTACCACCGCCGTTTACTGGCGCTTAAGTTCTCAGCTTCGCCCCACCGAAATGGAGCTAACCGGTCCCCTTAACGTTCCAGCACCGGGCAGGCGTCAGTCCGTATACATCGCCTTACGGCTTCGCACGGACCTGTGTTTTTAGTAAACAGTCGCTTCTCGCTGGTCTCTGCGGCCACCCCCAGCTCGAGGAGCACGTCCTCTCACCAGTGATGGCCCCCTTCTCCCGAAGTTACGGGGGCATTTTGCCGAGTTCCTTAACCATAGTTCACCCGAACGCCTCGGTATTCTCTACCTGACCACCTGAGTCGGTTTAGGGTACGGGCCGCCATGAAACTCGCTAGAGGCTTTTCTCGACAGCATAGGATCATCCACTTCACCACAATCGGCTCGGCATCAGGTCTCAGACACATGCCAGGCGGATTTACCTACCTGACGTCCTACACCCTTACCCCGGGACAACCACCGCCCGGGATGGACTACCTTCCTGCGTCACCCCATCACTCACCTACTACCAGCTCGGGTCACCGGCTCCACCACTCCGACCTCGTCCGAAGACTCAGCCGGCGGCTTCACGGGCTTAGCATCACTGGATTCGATGTTTGACGCTTCACAGCGGGTACCGGAATATCAACCGGTTATCCATCGACTACGCCTGTCGGCCTCGCCTTAGGTCCCGACTTACCCTGGGCAGATCAGCTTGACCCAGGAACCCTTAGTCAATCGGCGCACACGTTTCTCACGTGTGAATCGCTACTCATGCCTGCATTCTCACTCGTCAACCGTCCACAACTACCTTCCGGTGCTGCTTCACCCGGCAGACGACGCTCCCCTACCCATCACAGCACCCGTTGGGGCTATATGCTGCAATGACACGACTTCGGCGGTACGCTTGAGCCCCGCTACATTGTCGGCGCGGAATCACTAGACCAGTGAGCTATTACGCACTCTTTCAAGGGTGGCTGCTTCTAAGCCAACCTCCTGGTTGTCTGTGCGACTCCACATCCTTTCCCACTTAGCGTACGCTTAGGGGCCTTAGTCGATGCTCTGGGCTGTTTCCCTCTCGACCATGGAGCTTATCCCCCACAGTCTCACTGCCGCGCTCTCACTTACCGGCATTCGGAGTTTGGCTAAGGTCAGTAACCCGGTAGGGCCCATCGCCTATCCAGTGCTCTACCTCCGGCAAGAAACACACGACGCTGCACCTAAATGCATTTCGGGGAGAACCAGCTATCACGGAGTTTGATTGGCCTTTCACCCCTAACCACAGGTCATCCCCCAGGTTTTCAACCCTGGTGGGTTCGGTCCTCCACGAAGTCTTACCTCCGCTTCAACCTGCCCATGGCTAGATCACTCCGCTTCGGGTCTTGAGCGTGCTACTGAAACGCCCTGTTCGGACTCGCTTTCGCTACGGCTTCCCCACCCGGGTTAACCTCGCAACACACCGCAAACTCGCAGGCTCATTCTTCAAAAGGCACGCAGTCACGAGACACCAAGCAAGCTTGATGTCCGACGCTCCCACGGCTTGTAGGCACACGGTTTCAGGTACTATTTCACTCCGCTCCCGCGGTACTTTTCACCATTCCCTCACGGTACTATCCGCTATCGGTCACCAGGGAATATTTAGGCTTAGCGGGTGGTCCCGCCAGATTCACACGGGATTTCTCGGGCCCCGTGCTACTTGGGTGTCTCTCAAACGAGCCGCTGATGTTTCGACTACGGGGTCTTACCCTCTACGCCGGACCTTTCGCATGTCCTTCGCCTACATCAACGGTTTCTGACTCGTCGATCAGCCGGCAGACTGATCAAGAGAGATCCCACAACCCGAATGCGCAACCCCTGCCGGGTCTCACACGCATACGGTTTAGCCTCATCCGGTTTCGCTCGCCACTACTCCCGGAATCACGGTTGTTTTCTCTTCCTGCGGGTACTGAGATGTTTCACTTCCCCGCGTTCCTCCACTTGCCCTATGTGTTCAGGCAAGGGTGACAGCCCATGACGACTGCCGGGTTTCCCCATTCGGACACCCCGGATCAAAGCCTGGTTGACGACTCCCCGGGGCCTATCGTGGCCTCCCACGTCCTTCATCGGTTCCTGGTGCCAAGGCATCCACCGTGCGCCCTTAAAAACTTGGCCACAGATGCTCGCGTCCACTGTGCAGTTCTCAAACAACGACCAACCACCCGTCACAACCCACCGAAGCGGATTTTTACCGGGGCCGGCACTGAAGGCGACCACACGGCCGTACCCTCAGACACCCAACAGCGCGCCCGGTCCGGTCCCACCCGGTGATCATGCGTTCCACGCTCCGAAGAGCAGTACTGGCAGCCACCGACCCGAGATCCGGACCGAATAGTCAACGTTCCACCCATGAGCAACCAGCATCAGACGTTCGCTGATGAACTGGCCTCTGACCAACCGAAGTTGGTAAGAAGTGCTCCTTAGAAAGGAGGTGATCCAGCCGCACCTTCCGGTACGGCTACCTTGTTACGACTTCGTCCCAATCGCCAGTCCCACCTTCGACAGCTCCCTCCCACAAGGGGTTGGGCCACCGGCTTCGGGTGTTACCGACTTTCGTGACGTGACGGGCGGTGTGTACAAGGCCCGGGAACGTATTCACCGCAGCAATGCTGATCTGCGATTACTAGCGACTCCGACTTCATGGGGTCGAGTTGCAGACCCCAATCCGAACTGAGACCGGCTTTTTGAGATTCGCTCCACCTCACGGTATCGCAGCTCATTGTACCGGCCATTGTAGCACGTGTGCAGCCCAAGACATAAGGGCATGATGACTTGACGTCGTCCCCACCTTCCTCCGAGTTGACCCCGGCGGTCTCCCGTGAGTCCCCAGCACCACAAGGGCCTGCTGGCAACACGGGACAAGGGTTGCGCTCGTTGCGGGACTTAACCCAACATCTCACGACACGAGCTGACGACAGCCATGCACCACCTGTACACCGACCACAAGGGGGGCACTATCTCTAATGCTTTCCGGTGTATGTCAAGCCTTGGTAAGGTTCTTCGCGTTGCGTCGAATTAAGCCACATGCTCCGCCGCTTGTGCGGGCCCCCGTCAATTCCTTTGAGTTTTAGCCTTGCGGCCGTACTCCCCAGGCGGGGCACTTAATGCGTTAGCTGCGGCACGGACGACGTGGAATGTCGCCCACACCTAGTGCCCACCGTTTACGGCGTGGACTACCAGGGTATCTAATCCTGTTCGCTCCCCACGCTTTCGCTCCTCAGCGTCAGTATCGGCCCAGAGATCCGCCTTCGCCACCGGTGTTCCTCCTGATATCTGCGCATTTCACCGCTACACCAGGAATTCCGATCTCCCCTACCGAACTCTAGCCTGCCCGTATCGACTGCAGACCCGGGGTTAAGCCCCGGGCTTTCACAACCGACGTGACAAGCCGCCTACGAGCTCTTTACGCCCAATAATTCCGGACAACGCTCGCGCCCTACGTATTACCGCGGCTGCTGGCACGTAGTTAGCCGGCGCTTCTTCTGCAGGTACCGTCACTTTCGCTTCTTCCCTGCTGAAAGAGGTTTACAACCCGAAGGCCGTCATCCCTCACGCGGCGTCGCTGCATCAGGCTTTCGCCCATTGTGCAATATTCCCCACTGCTGCCTCCCGTAGGAGTCTGGGCCGTGTCTCAGTCCCAGTGTGGCCGGTCGCCCTCTCAGGCCGGCTACCCGTCGTCGCCTTGGTGAGCCATTACCTCACCAACAAGCTGATAGGCCGCGGGCTCATCCTGCACCGCCGGAGCTTTCGAACCTCGCAGATGCCTGCGAGGGTCAGTATCCGGTATTAGACCCCGTTTCCAGGGCTTGTCCCAGAGTGCAGGGCAGATTGCCACGTGTTACTCACCCGTTCGCCACTAATCCCCACCGAAGTGGTTCATCGTTCGACTTGCATGTGTTAAGCACGCCGCCAGCGTTCGTCCTGAGCCAGGATCAAACTCTCCGTGAATGTTTACCCGTAATCGGGTGCACACATCACGAGAGCGGAACATCGGGAGGAATAGTCCCGACGTTCACAGCGTCCTCGCTGTGTTTTTTCTTCAAAGGAACCTCGACCATCCGAAACCGGATGGACGGGGTATCAACATATCTGGCGTTGACTTTTGGCACGCTGTTGAGTTCTCAAGGAACGGACGCTTCCTTTGTACTCACCCTCTCGGGCTTTCCTCCGGGCGCTTCCCTTCGGTCTTGCGTTTCCGACTCTATCAGATCTTTCCGACCCGATTTCCTCGGCGCTTTCCAGGTCCGCGCTTTCGCGTTTTTCCCTTTCCGACGGTTCCGACTTTATCAGATCCAGTTTCTCGCTCTGACCCCCAGTCAGTGGGGCTCGTCTTCCCGGCTGTTAGGCCGTTCCGACGAGGTGAGACTTTAGCGGATTCCCGGTCCCCGACCTAATCGGGGTCCTGCTCCCTTTCGGGTGCGGATTCCTCATTCCGTACATACACACGACGACGGCGCGTCGGCAGACAGACTGCTGACGTGCATCAGTAGTGGTGGTGCGGGATGGCTGTCCGGGGCCGACCGGAGCCGGTGCTCACGTCGGACAACTCGGAGAACAGTACGGATCCCCCGGATGCGTGTCAACTCGCTGCGGCGCCCCATCCCCGGGGCGTAGTCTCGTGTGCATGACGACGCGTACGCACAGCCAGTCCTGGCGGGCCGCCTGACGGCGGCCGTCCTGCGTGTGCACTCATCGGCCGCCGCTTCGGCGGCCGTTTTGTTTCTCCCTCCGGAACTCCGAGGGGCGGCCGCACGGGCGGTGGCCTCGACAGGAGAGGGAGAAGAGATGACTCGGGTCTTCAGTGGCATCAAGCCGACCGGACATCTGACGCTGGGGAACTACCTGGGGGCCATGCGGCAGTGGGCCACGGTCGACCAGCACCGTTCGGAGGCGCTGTTCTGCATCGTCGACCTGCACGCGCTGACCGTGGACCACGATCCGGCGCGGGTGCGCCGGCTGAGCAGGCAGGCGGCCACGCTGCTGCTGGCGTCCGGACTGGACCCGGATCTGTGCACGGTGTTCGTGCAGAGCCATGTCGACGAGCACGCGCGGCTGTCGTACCTGCTGGAGTGCGTGGCCACGGACGGCGAGATGCGCCGGATGATCCAGTACAAGGAGAAGGCGGCGCGTGAGCAGCGGCGCGGCGGGAGCGTACGGCTGTCGCTGCTGACGTATCCGGTGCTGATGGCGGCGGACATCCTGGCGTACGGGACGGACGAGGTGCCGGTCGGGAACGACCAGACGCAGCACGTGGAGCTGGCGCGGGATCTCGCGGTGCGGTTCAACCAGCGGTACGGGCACACCTTCGTCGTGCCGCGGGCCACGAACCCGGCGGTGGCGGCGCGGGTGATGAACCTTCAGGACCCCGGTTCCAAGATGGGCAAGAGCGACGACTCCGGGCCGGGGATCGTCTACCTGCTGGACGAGCCCGAAACGGTGCGGAAGAAGGTCATGCGGGCCGTGACCGACAGCGGCAGCGAGGTGGTCTACGACCGGGAGTCGCGGCCGGGGCTCGCCAACCTGCTGGAGATCCTGGCCGCGTGCACGGGCGGCGATCCCGAGCAGCTGGCCGATGCGTACGACGGGTACGGGGCGCTGAAGAGAGACACGGCGGACGCCGTGATCGAGGTGCTGCGGCCGTTGCGGGAGCGGCATCAGGAGCTGTGTGCCGATCCCGGTCATGTGGAGGGTGTGCTGCGGGAGGGTGCGGCGCGGGCGCGGGGCATGGCCCGGCCGACCGTGGACGCCGCCTACCGGGCGATCGGCCTGTTGCCCGCGGAGTCCGAGGACGGGGCCGTGGCGCTGAACGCGGCCCGGTAGGCGCGGGGGCTGGTGGCGAGGCGCGATGCGAAGTGCTGGCGCATCGTGACCTCGCTGCCGAAGCCGGCGCGGCGGGCCACCTCGGGCATGGGGAGGTCGGTGCGTTCGAGGAGGCGCTGGGCCGCGGCGACGCGCTGGTCGAGGAGCCAGCGCAGCGGGGTGGTGCCGGTCGCCGCGGCGAAGTGGCGGGCGAAGGTGCGCGGGGCCATGCCGGCGTGGGCGGCCAGGTCGGTGACGGTGAGCGGTTCGTGGAGCCGGCGCAGGGCGTACTCGCGTACGGCGGCGAGGGTGTCGGCGTCTCGGTCGGCGCGCGGGGTGGGCTGCTCGATGAACTGGGCCTGGGTGCCGGTGCGGAAGGGGGCCGTGACCATGGAGCGGGCGACGGTGGCGGCGGCCTCGGCGCCGTGGGCGACCCGGACCAGGTGGAGGCAGAGGTCGATGCCGGCGGCGGTGCCGGCCGACGTCCACAGGTTGCCGTCCTCGATGAACAGCGCGTCGGGTTCGACGGTGATCCGCGGGTGGCGGGCCTGGAGACGGGGGGCGAGATGCCAGTGGGTGACGGCACGGCGGCCGTCGAGGAGTCCGGCCCGAGCGAGGACGAAGGCGCCGGCGCAGAGGGCGGCGATCGGGGTGCCGGTGCGGTGGGCGCGGCGCAGGGCGTCGAGGACGGGTTCGGCGACGGGCGTCTCGTGGTCGACCAGCCCCGGCACGACGATGAGGTCGGCCTCCTCCAGCCAGTCGAGGGGGCGGTCAGGGGTGAGGGTGAGGCCGCCCGGCATGAGGACGGGGTCGCCGGGGGCGGTGGCGGCGCGGCGCAGTTCGAAGGGCGGGACGCCGGGGAGGGTGCGTTCGCTGCCCCAGACCTCGGTGATGACGGAGACGTCGAAGGCGCGGATGCCGGGGAACGCGAGGAGAGCGATGCGCTGCATGGCCCCATGATGGCAGTGGAGGCAGGAAGCCATCGATGCGCAGCGTTCCTGCCACTGTTGTGCGGGGTGGGCGGGCGGCAGCATCGAGGGCATGGAGAAGAAGACACAGCTCGAGGTCGCGGGGAACGCCGCGCTGGTCGTCGTCGACGTGCAGAAGGGGTTCGAGGACCCGTTCTGGGGGCGGCGGAACAATCCGGAGGCGGAAGCGAACATCGCCGCGCTCCTCGACGCGTGGCAGGGTACCGGTCGCCCAGTGGTGTTCGTGCGTCACGACTCGCCCGCGGGGTCGCGGTCGCCGCTGCGGGTGGGGCACGAGGGCAACGACTTCAAGGACTTCGTCGAGGAGCGGCGGGGCAAGGGGGCGGGGCCCGAGGTGCTGGTGACGAAGTCGGTGAACTCGGCCTTCTACGGCGAGCCCGGTCTCGACGGCTGGCTGAAGGGCGCCGGGGTGCGGCAGATCGTGATCGCCGGCATCCAGACGAACATGTGCAACGAGACGACGGCCCGCATGGGCGGGAACCTCGGCTACGACGTGCTGTTCCCGCTGGACGCCATGCACACGTTCGACCTGGCCGGGCCGTTCGGCTGGACGGCGACCGCGGACGAGCTCACGCGGGCGACGGCGGTGTCCCTGCACGGCGGGCGGTTCGCGCGGGTGGTGACGACCGAGGACGTGGTGGCCGCGGCGCGGTGACGCACGCGGGCCACAGTCGGTGACACACGTGGGCAGCGGCTGGGGAGACCGCGGCCCGGCGGGTCAGCCGTTGCTGCCGGAGGCCAGTTCGCGGCTACGGTCGCGGGCGGCTTCGAGGGCGGCGATAAGGGCGGCGCGGACGCCGTGGTTCTCCAGCTCGCGGATGGCGTTGATGGTGGTACCGGCCGGGGACGTCACGTTCTCGCGCAGCTTGACGGGGTGCTCGCCGCTGTCGCGGAGCATCGTCGCGGCGCCGATCGCGGACTGGACGATCAGGTCGTGCGCCTTGTCGCGGGGCAGGCCGAGCAGGATGCCGGCGTCGGTCATCGCCTCGACCAGGTAGAAGAAGTACGCCGGGCCGGAGCCGGAGAGCGCCGTGCAGGCGTCCTGCTGGGACTCGGGGACGCGGAGGGTCTTGCCGACGGCGCCGAAGATCTCCTCGGCGTGGGCGAGGTGGCCGGCGGTCGCGTGGCGTCCGCCGGAGATGACGGACATGGCCTCGTCGACCAGGGCGGGCGTGTTGGTCATGACCCGGACGACGGGGGTGCCGGCGGTGAGGCGCTCCTCGAAGAACGCGGTCGGGATGCCGGCGGCGCCGCTGATGACCAGGCGGTCGGCGGGGACGTGCGGGGCGAGCTCGTCGAGGAGGGTGCCCATGTCCTGCGGCTTGACCGTGAGGATCAGGGTGTCGGCGGTCTTGGCGGCCTCCTGGTTGGTGACCGGGGTGACGCCGTGACGGGCGCGGAGCTCGTCGGCGCGCTCCTGGCGGCGGGCGGTGACCAGGAGGTCGGCGGGGGCCCAGCCGGCGCGGATCATCCCGCTGAGCAGGGCTTCGCCGATCTTGCCGGTGCCGAGGACTGCGACTTTCTGGGTCATGGCTGGGGGTGCCCTCCGGGGGTGGGTCGTCCTGGAGGCGATTGTCCCATCCGGGGGGTCGTGGGGGGTGGTTGTCCGGTGGGCGGACGGAGCTCGGGGCGCGGGGCGAGGGGTGCGGGCGGGTGGGTCGCCCCCGCCGCCCCTTCCCTCCCCACTCTCGACTCCGCTCGAGCGGGGGACCCCATCGTCCCGGGGCTGCGCCCCGGACCCCCTTTCGGCCCAAAGCACCGGACCGGCCGGGGGTTACGCCGTACGGCGTTTCAGCGTGGCGGCGCCCAGGGTGAGGACCAGGAGGGCGCAGGCGGTGACGATCGTGATGTCGCGGAGGAAGGCCGTCGTGAGGTCGGTGTGGTGCAGGACCTCGTTCATGCCGTCGACGGCGTAGGACATGGGGAGGACGTCGGAGAGGGCCTCCAGGACGGGGTGCATGGCGTCGCGCGGGGTGAACAGGCCGCAGAGGAGGAGCTGGGGGAAGATCACCGCCGGCATGAACTGGACGGCCTGGAACTCGGACGCGGCGAAGGCCGAGACGAACAGGCCGAGGGCGGTGCCGAGGAGCGCGTCGAGGAGTGCGACCAGGAGCAGCAGCCAGGGGCTGCCGGTGACGTCGAGGTCCAGCACCCACACGGCGAGACCGGTGGCGAGGACCGACTGGACGACCGCGACGGCGCCGAATGCCAGGGCGTAGCCGGCGATGAGGTCGGCCTTCCCCAGCGGCATGGCGAGCAGGCGTTCCAGGGTGCCCGAGGTGCGTTCGCGCAGGGTGGCGATCGACGTGACCAGGAACATCGTGATGAGCGGGAAGATCCCGAGCAGCGAGGCGCCGATGGTGTCGAAGGTGCGGGCGCTGCCGTCGAAGACGTAGCGGAGCAGGAACAGCATCACGCACGGGACGAGGAGCATCAGCGCGATGGTGCGCGGGTCGTGGCGGAGCTGGCGCAGGACCCGGACCGCGGTGGCGGTGGTGCGGGACGGGCTGAGGGTGCCGGTGGCGGTCATCGGGTGGTCTCCGGGGTCTGCCGGGTGCGTCCGGCGGCGGCCGCCTCGTCGACCAGGTGCAGGAAGGCGGCCTCGACGGTGTCGGCGCCGGTGCGGGTGCGCAGGGCGTCGGGGGTGCCGTCGGCGAGGACCTCGCCGGCGCGCATGAGCAGCAGCTGGTGGCAGCGCTCGGCCTCGTCCATCACGTGCGAGGAGATCAGCAGGGTGGCTCCGCGCTCGGCGGCGAGGGTGTGGAAGAGCTGCCACAGGTCGCGGCGCAGTACGGGGTCCAGGCCGACGGTGGGTTCGTCGAGGACCAGGAGCTCGGGGGTGCCGAGGAGGGCCACGGCGAGGGAGACCCGGCTGCGCTGGCCGCCGGAGAGGGTGCCGGCGAGGGCGTCGGCGTGGCTGGCGAGGTCGACGTCGGCGATCGCGCGGGTGACGTGTTCGTGGCGGCGGTCGGCGGCGGCCCGGCCGGGGTCGAGGATCGCGGCGAAGTAGTCGAGGTTCTGGCGGACGGTCAGGTCGTCGTAGACGGACGGCGCCTGGGTGACGTAGCCGATGCGGGTGCGCAGGGCGGGGTGGCCCGCGGGGCGGCCGAGGACGTCGAGGGTGCCGGTGACCTTGGCCTGGGTGCCGACGACGGCCCGCATCAGGGTCGACTTCCCGCAGCCGGAGGGGCCGAGGAGGCCGGTGATCCGGCCGCGCGGGACGGTGAAGCCGAGGCCGCGCAGGACGGTGCGGGTGCCCCGGACGACGGTGAGGTCCTGGGCGCGCACGGCCGGTTCCTCCGGTGGCGGGGAGGAGTAATTCATCATGCGATGAATAATGCTCCCGTGGTGTGGGCGCGTCAAGCGTCCGTGGGTGTGGAGGCGAGGAGCAGGACGACGTCGTAGGTCTCCTCGACGACGCCGTCCGGGAAGACGTCCAGGACGTGCGCCCGCTCCTCGGCGAGGTAGGCCGCGGTGCGTTCCGCGCTCTGGACGAGGAAGAGGGAGTGGCTGCCGAGGTTGGCGAGGTGGGCGTCGACCGGGACGCGGCGGCTCCAGCGGACGGTGCGGCGCCGGAAGCGCAGGCGGCCCGAGGGGTCGGCGGTACGGGCGTCCAGGTCGCGCTCGGCGGAGAGGTCCCGGCCGAAGTGGCGGCCGGCCCGGGCGGACGCCTCGGCGATCCACGGCACGTCGACGGCGCTGGTGTTCCACCACAGCGCGAGGGCGCCGCCGGGACGCAGCACCCGTACGGCCTCCGGGACGGCGCGGGCCGGATCGGTCCAGTGCCAGGACTGGGCGTAGGTGATCAGGTCGACGCCGCGGCCGGCGAGGGGGAGGGCGTTGCCGTCGCCGCGGACGACCGGCACGCCGGGGAGGGCGCGGCGGAACTCGGCCGCCATGCCCGCGCCGGGCTCCACGGCGACCACGTCGGCGCCGCGCGCGAGGAGCAGGGCGGTGGCCATGCCCGTACCGGCACCGACGTCCGCCACCCGGGCACCGGCCAGGGGGCGGCCGATCAGCTCCTCGACCGTGTCGAACAGCACGGGCGGATAGGAGGGGCGGTGGGCGGCGTACTGCGCGGCCGCGGCGTTGAAGGAGTGGGCTCGGGCGGTGTGCGTGACCTTGTCTGCGCCGGGTGTCGTCATAGGGCCATGGTGGCCGCGGGTCGGCCCGCGGGGCGTGGTTCAGGAGCGGCGGCGCTTCTTGGAGGGGTTGCCCGAGCGGCGGGTGACGCGCCGGTCGTACTCCTCGCGGGCCCGCGCGTACTCGGCGCGGTGCAGCTTCTCGCCGGGGGCCTCGGTGAGGGAGCGGAAGAAGTAGGCGAGGAGCGAGCCGATGAAACCGATGGTCAGCAGGCCGCGCAGGGTCGCCTGGCGGTCGGGGTCGGGGCGGGTGGAGAAGGAGGACCAGGTGTGGCGGAAGGCGAGCGCGCTGCAGATCGCGAACATCACGACGACGAGGAGCGACACGAAGCTGCCGACCGCGGCGATCTGAAGGCCGTCGTAGGCGAACCGCAGCGCGAAGCAGGCGGCGGCCGCGGCGACCAGCGCGCCGGCGGCGACACCGGCGCGGCGGGCGGCGTACCCGCCGGAGTGGTCGACCCAGGTGGTCCCGAAGAACCGGATGGGCTCGGGCTGCGGCCCGGCGGGGGTGGCGGCGACGCCGTTCGTGGGGTTCTCTTCTGCGCTCACGGGTCGATTGTGACTCCTCCCCCGCGTGGCCGTGGGAGCCCCCCGCCCCCACCCCGCCGAGCGGCCGGCGGGATGGGGGCGGGACATGACGCCTAGCAGCGGGGGGCGACGTACCCGTCGCTGCCGGTGAGGATGTAGGTGTCGGAGACGTACTGGCCGTTGCCGATGTTGTCCCACATGGCCGATGTGCCGTACGGGCCCGTGACCAGGGTGCCCGTTGTCTGGCAGTTGATCCGGACCCTCGCCCCCTCGGCCAGGACACGGACCACGGAGTAGCCGGTGCCGGGGCCGCTGCGGACGTTCAGCCGGTAGCCGGGCGCCACCGGGTAGGAACTCGCGAGCGCCGCCGCGGTGGTGGCGGCCGCCCCGGCCGTCCTCCCCTCCGCGCCCGCGACGTCCGCGACCGCCCCTTCGGCGACGTCCCCGCCCGTGAAGTTGCCGGTCTGCTCGACAGACATGGAAAAACCTCCCCCGTTGCACCCCACGACCGTCATGGGGTCACGTTGATTCCCTACGGAACACTGATGAAACACCAGCTCCCCTTTCGCACAGTGAGGCGGGCACGCCGCAGCTGTCCCGCACACACCATCGACTAGGCTCCGCAACGTCGCGCGCGCGAACGAACAGCACGGGGGTGGTTCCATGGCGCCGCAGGGGAACACCGGAGCGGATGCGGAAGCGGAGCTTCCTGAGTACGCCGGTCACTACCGTCTGGAGTCCTGCCTCGGGTCCGGGGGCATGGGCGTCGTGCATCTGGCCCGCAGCACCTCAGGCATGCGGGTCGCGGTGAAGGTCGTACACGCCCGGTACGCCAAGGACCCCGAGTTCAGGGGACGTTTCCGGCAGGAGGTGGCCGCCGCGCGACGCGTGAGCGGAGCCTTCACGGCACCGGTCGTCGATGCCGACCCGGACGGCGGACGCCCTTGGATGGCCACCCTCTACATCCCCGGTCCGACGCTCTCCGAGCAGGTGAACCGGAACGGCCCCATGGACCCGGACCAGTCGCGCAGGCTGATGGCCGGGCTCGCCGAGGCGCTGCGCGACATCCACCGGGTCGGCGTCGTGCACCGGGACCTGAAGCCGAGCAACGTCCTGCTCGCCGACGACGGGCCGAAGGTCATCGACTTCGGGATCTCCCGGCCCACGGACAGTGAACTGCGCACCGAGACCGGGAAGTTGATCGGAACGCCGCCGTTCATGGCGCCCGAGCAGTTCCGGCGCCCGCGTGAAGTGGGCCCCGCCGCCGACATGTTCGCGCTCGGCTCGCTCATGGTGCACGCGACGACAGGGCGCGGCCCCTTCGACTCCGACAGCCCTTACGTCGTCGCCTACCAGGTCGTCCACGACGAGCCCGACCTGACGGGTGTGCCGGAGTCCCTCGCACCCCTGGTACGGCGGTGTCTGGCCAAGGAGCCCGACGGACGGCCCACGCCGGACGAACTGATGCGGGAACTGCGCTCGGCGTCCGCGGCGTACGACACGCAGGTGTTCCTGCCGGCACAACGGGTTCCGGAGACACGGGAGTCGGCCGGAGCGGGGGGTCCGGCAGGCCGCCCGGGCCCCGGCACACCGGAGACATCCGGCGCGCGGCAGAAGGCCGGCGCCCGGGAGGGTGCCGCTGCCGAAACCCCGGCGGACGCGTCCGCGAAGCGGTCCGTGCGGCGTCCGGGCCGGCGGGCCGCCCTGGTGGCCGGGGTGCTGTGCGTCGCCGTGCTCGGCGGGCTCGCCGCGCTCCAGGTGTGGGACGACACGGAACCGCCGCGCCGGACCACCGCCGCGCAGAGCACCCCGGCGGGCCCCGGTGCGTGGGAGGTGGTGCCCGCCTCGGAGGACAGCGGTGTGCCCCAGTGCGTGCACGGAGCCGGGAAGCTGCTGTGCGCGGTGCCCGGCCTGGTCCTCGCCCTCGATCCGGCCGACGGCCGCACCGTGTGGCGGCACGACGTCGCCCCGGGGACGACGCGCAGCGAACCGCCGGCTCTGTCCGGCGGTCTCGTCCAGCCCTCCCTCGACCGGATCGGCGACCTGGAGGCGCTCGACCCGGCCACGGGCGAGCCGGTGTGGCGGAAGGACACCCCCGCCTACGACGGGGTTCGGGCGGTGGGCGACACCGTCCTGCTGACCCGCGCCGACGGGATGGTCACGGGCGTGGACGGTACCTCGGGCGAAACCCTCTGGTCCCACCGGATCCCCGGCCAGGCCGTGCCCTACTTCGCCTCGTTCGACGACGAGTCGCAGGAGCCGTCGGCGTACGCGGCGAGCCTGTCCGCGGACGGGAGCACGACGCACGTCACCGCGGTCGACCCGGCGACGGGGGACGTCCGGTGGGACGCGGAGCTGGACGGGTCGCTGACGCCCGTGGGAGCCGCGGACGGGCACGTGTACCTCGTCGCCGACGGCATGGTCCAGGGTGACGCCGGGACCGTCGTCCGGTTCACGCCCGGCACCGGCGACACCCGGCGGGTGGCGCTGCCCGTGGCGATCCCGGACGCGGAGGCCGGCGTGCACGGCGACACGGTGTACCTCATGGGGACGGGCGGGTCGCTCGCGGCCGTCGACATGGCGGCCGGGAAACAGCGGTGGCGGCTGGAGACCGGGGTGAGCTGGGGCTCCGTGCCCGCCTCCGACGGACGGCACGTGTACGTGGCCGCCCCCGACGGACGGCTGCTCGGCGTCGACGCCCGCGAGGGCGAGCTGCTCGGGCAGACCCGGCCGCGGCTCGGGCCCGCGTCCGACCGTGTCCCCGGGACACTGGCCGAGCCCGTTCTCGCCGGTGACCGCGTCTACGGCTCCGCCCCCGACGGCACCGTCTTCGCCGTCGACGCGCGCGACCCCGCCGCCTGGTGAGAGGCGGCGGGGTCGTGGCGGCGGAAGGGCGTCAGCCGAGCTTGCTCACGTCGCGGACCGCGCCCTTGTCCGCGCTGGTCGCCATCGCCGCGTAGGCCCGCAGCGCCGCCGAGACCTTGCGCTCGCGGTTCTTCGGGGCGTAGCGGCCGCCGAGGGCCTCCTCGCGGCGGGCCAGCTCGGCGTCGTCCACCAGCAGTTCGATGGAGCGGTTCGGGATGTCGATGCGGATGCGGTCGCCGTCCTCGACCAGGGCGATGGTGCCGCCCGAGGCCGCCTCGGGGGAGGCGTGGCCGATGGACAGGCCCGAGGTGCCGCCGGAGAAGCGGCCGTCGGTGATCAGCGCGCACGCCTTCCCGAGGCCGCGGCCCTTCAGGTACGACGTCGGGTAGAGCATCTCCTGCATGCCGGGGCCGCCCTTGGGGCCCTCGTAGCGGATGACGACGACGTCGCCCTCCTTGACCTGCTGGGTGAGGATCTTCTGGACGGCCTCCTCCTGCGACTCGCAGACGACCGCCGGGCCCTCGAAGGTCCAGATGGACTCGTCGACGCCGGCCGTCTTGACGACGCAGCCGTCCGCGGCGAGGTTGCCGCGCAGCACCGCGAGGCCGCCGTCCTTGGAGTAGGCGTGCTCGACGGAGCGGATGCAGCCGCCCTCGGCGTCCTCGTCCAGCGAGTCCCAGCGCTCGGACTGGGAGAACGCCTCGGCGGAGCGCTTGCAGCCGGGGGCCGCGTGCCAGAGCTCCACGGCCTCCGGCGACGGGGAACCGGCGCGGATGTCCCAGGTCTTCAGCCAGTCCGCCAGGGACGGGCTGTGGACGGAGTGGACGTCCTCGTTGAGCAGGCCCGCGCGGTGCAGTTCACCGAGGAGGGCCGGGATGCCGCCGGCACGGTGCACGTCCTCCATGTAGTACGTGCGGTCCTTGGCGACGTTGGGCGCGACCTTCGCCAGGCAGGGGACGCGGCGCGAGAGGGCGTCCATCTCGGTGAGGCCGTAGGCGACCTCCGCCTCCTGGGCGGCGGCCAGCAGGTGCAGGATCGTGTTGGTCGAGCCGCCCATCGCGATGTCGAGCGCCATGGCGTTCTCGAAGGCCGCGGGGGTGGCGATGTTGCGGGGCAGGACCGACTCGTCGTCCTGCTCGTAGTAGCGGCGGGTGAGGTCCAGGACCGTGTGGGCCGCGCGGACGTACAGGTCCTTGCGGGCGGTGTGGGTGGCGAGGACCGAGCCGTTGCCCGGCAGGGACAGGCCGATGGCCTCGGTCAGGCAGTTCATCGAGTTGGCGGTGAACATGCCCGAACACGAGCCGCAGGTGGGGCAGGCGTTCTCCTCGATGCGGAGGATGTCCGCGTCGGAGATCTTGTCGTTGACCGCTTCCGACATCGCGTCGACCAGGTCGAGCGTGCGGACCGTGCCGTCGACCAGAGTGGCCCGGCCGGACTCCATCGGGCCGCCGGAGACGAAGACCGTGGGGATGTTCAGCCGCAGCGCGGCGTTGAGCATGCCCGGGGTGATCTTGTCGCAGTTGGAGATGCAGATCAGGGCGTCGGCGCAGTGGGCCTCGACCATGTACTCCACGCTGTCCGCGATCAGGTCGCGGGAGGGCAGCGAGTAGAGCATGCCGCCGTGGCCCATCGCGATGCCGTCGTCGACGGCGATGGTGTTGAACTCGCGCGGGATGCCGCCCGCCGCGACGACCGCCTCGCTGACGATCCGGCCGACCGGGGCGAGGTGGGTGTGGCCGGGGACGAACTCCGTGAAGCTGTTGGCGACCGCGATGATCGGCTTCCGGCCGATGTCCGCACCGGGTACACCGGAGGCGCGCATAAGGGCGCGGGCGCCCGCCATGTTGCGGCCGTGGGTGACTGTGCGGGACCTCAGCTCGGGCATCGTCGCTCGCTCCTTCAGACCTTCGGGGAGTCTCCGCCAGAGAGTTCTGACTGCACCGAGCGTACGCCGGTCATCCAGAGGGCGGGACGGGGTGTCCGGAATACGGGACGCGTGTCTCGGTGGACAAGGCGTCGTGCGGCGTCAGTCGCCGGTGAGGTGTCCCTGCACCACCGGGGCCACGCGCCGGACGATGTCCTCGGGGTCCGCCGAAGCGAGCGGCTCCACCCGGATCACGTACCGGATCATCGCGATGCCGACCAGCTGCGCGGCGGCGAGCTCGGCGCGCAGTTCCGCGTCCGGCCGGTCGAGCTGTCCGGCGATCCGGCGCAGCAGATGGCTGGCGACGAGGTGGCGGAAGACGGCGGCGGCGGTGTCGTTGTTGACGGCGGAGCGGACGATCGCCAGCAGCGGGGCGCGTGTGACGGGGTTCTCCCACAGTCCGATGATCATGCGCGTCATCCGCTCGCCCACCTCGTCCAGCGGGCCTTCGAGCACCGCCTCCCGCTCGTCGAGCACCGGCCCGAAGGCGACCTCCACGGCGGCCTCGAAAACGCGTTCCTTGGTGCCGAAGTAGTGGTGCACCAGCGCCGGGTCCACCCCGGCGGTCTTCGCGATGCCCCGTACGGACGTCTTGTCGTACCCCCGTGCGGAGAACTCCTCGCGGGCGGCGTCGAGGATGCGGTCGCGGGTGCCGGCCGACTCGGTGCGCGGGGGGCGGCCGCGGCGCCGGGCGGGGCCCGGCGTGGGGGCGGCCGGGCCGTCGCCCGCGGTGACGCCGGTCATCGCCGGGGCACCCGCAGGGCGGACGGGGAGGACGCGGAGGCGAGATGGAGACGGGTGAAGGCCAGCGCCTCCGCCAGATCGGCCTCGCGTTCGGCGCCGGACATGGCGCGCCGGGTGTTGACCTCGATCACGACGTGCCCGTCGAAACCGATGGCCGCCAGCCGGTCCAGCACCTCGGCGCACGGCTGGTCGCCCCGGCCGGGCACCAGGTGCTCGTCCTTGGCGGAGCCCCGGCCGTCGGCCAGGTGGACGTGCCCCAGCCGGTCGCCCATCCGCTCGACCATCCCCAGGGTGTCGGTGCGGGAGGTGGAGGCGTGACTGAGGTCGATCGTGAAGTGCCGGTAGTCCTCTTTGGTGACGTCCCAGTCGGGGGCGTAGGCGAGCATCTCGCGGTCGCGGTAGCGCCACGGGTACATGTTCTCCACGGCGAAGCGCACGTCGGTCTCGTTCGCCATCCGCCAGATGCCGTCCACGAAGTCGCGGGCGTACTGCCGCTGCCACCGGAAGGGCGGGTGGACGACGACCGTCGAGGCGCCGAGCTTCTCGGCGGCGGCCCGGGCCCGCTGGAGCTTGGTCCAGGGGTCGGTGGACCATACGCGCTGCGTGATCAGCAGGCACGGCGCGTGGATGGCGAGGATGGGGATGCGGTGGTAATCGCTGAGTCTGCGGAGGGCCTCGATGTCCTGACTGACCGGATCGGTCCAGACCATCACCTCGACGCCGTCGTACCCGAGGCGCGCGGCGATCTCGAAGGCCGTCGCCGTCGACTCCGGATAGACGGAGGCCGTCGACAGGGCGACCTTCGCATCCGGGATGCGGACTACGTCCCTTGCTTCTGCCACGAGCCTCAGGTTACGGGGTGGGGTGGGGGCGGTGCGGGGTGCCGCTTCGCCGTTGTGGTGTTTGCCATAGCGGGCCGCCCCCGCGGGGGTGGCCCGCCGGACGTCCGCCATGGGCCCGGGCCCCACGAGGCACGGAGCCGGGCGACTCAGGCTCCGCCCGGGGGGCCGAGCCTTGGCGCGTCAGGTCCGCCCGGGGGGCCGGGCCCGTGTGGGTCAAGCCCGGGGCCCGTGTGGTGGGTCAGGCCGGGCCCGTAGCAACAGGCCCGGGTCGGCCTACGCCTGGCCCATGTGGTCCAGGCGGCGGAGTATGACGCCTTCGCGCAGGGCCCAGGGGCAGATCTCCAGGCGCTCGACGCCGAACAGGTCCATGGCGCCCTCGGCAACCATGGCCCCGGCGAGCAGCTGCCCCGCGCGGGCCTCGGACACGCCCGGCAGCTCGCCGCGTTCGGCGGCGGTCATCCCGGCCAGCCGCGGCACCCACGCCTCCAGCGACTCGCGCTTCAGCTCGCGCTGGACGTACGGACCCTCGGCGGAGCCCGGGGCGCCGGCGAGCCGGGCGAGCTGCTTGAAGGTCTTGGAGGTGGCGACCACGTGGTCCGGCGCGCCGAAGCGGCTGAATTCGCCGACCGTGCGCGCTATCTCGGTGCGGACGTGACGGCGCAGCGCGCGTACGTCCTCCGCCTCGGGCGGGTCCCCGGGCAGCCACCCGGCGGTGAGCCGGCCCGCGCCGAGCGGCAACGACACGGCCGCGTCCGGTTCCTCGTCCAGCCCGTAGGCGATCTCCAGCGAGCCGCCGCCGATGTCGATGACGAGCAGCTTCCCCGACGACCAGCCGAACCAGCGGCGGGCCGCGAGGAAGGTGAGCCGGGCCTCCTCCTCGCCGCTGAGCACCTGCAGTTCGACGCCGGTCTCCTCGCGGACGCGGGTGAGCACGTCGTCGGCGTTGCGGGCGTCACGCACGGCGGACGTCGCGAACGGCACGATCTCCTCCACGCCCTTGTCCTCGGCGGCCTGGAGCGCCTCGTGCACGACCGACACCAGCCGGTCGATACCGTCGGGGCCGATCGAACCGTCGTCGTCGAGGAGCTGGGCGAGGCGCAGTTCGACCTTGTGCGAGTGCGCGGGCAGCGGCCGCGCGCCGGGGTGGGCGTCGACCACCAGCAGATGCACCGTGTTCGAACCCACGTCGAGGACACCGAGTCTCATGTACGGAACGCTACTGCCCGACGCGCGCCGTGTTGCCCGGTTCGCCACGGCCGGACCGGTGCCTGCGCGGGGGCCGGGCGACTTACCCTGGACGAGTGCCAAAGACGAAAAAGGCGAAGGACGACAAGACGGACAAGAAGGCCAGAAAGGACAAGATGGCCGGATTGACCGGGGGTCCCTCGCGGGTGCCAGCACCGCAGCCGCCGGGGGCGGCTCCGGCCGACGACGAGAAGGGCCTCGACTTCGCCCGCGCCTGGGTGGAGTTTCCCGATCCTGCGGACGACGAGCAGGTCTTCCGCTGCGATCTGACATGGCTCACCTCTCGGTGGAACTGCATCTTCGGCAGCGGCTGCCAGGGCATCCAGGCCGGCCGCGCGGACGACGGGTGCTGCACCCTGGGTGCCCACTTCTCGGACGAGGACGACGAGAAGCGGGTCGCCGCGCATGTGGCGAGGCTCACACCGGACATCTGGCAGCACCACGCGGAGGGCACCAGCAACGGCTGGGTATCCGAGGACGAGGACGGCGAGCGCCAGACGCGCCCGTTCCAGGGTTCGTGCATCTTCCAGAACCGTCCGGGCTTCAAGGGCGGTATGGGCTGCTCGCTGCACATCCTCGCCCTCAAGGAGGGCCGCGAGCCGCTGGAGACCAAGCCGGACGTCTGCTGGCAGCTCCCCGTCCGGCGTACGTACGACTGGATCGACCGGCCGGACGACACGCGCGTACTGCAGGTGTCGATCGGTGAGTACGACCGGCGCGGCTGGGGTCCCGGCGGCCACGACCTGCACTGGTGGTGCACCTCGGCCACCTCGGCGCACGGCGCGGGCGACCCGGTGTACGTCTCCTACCGCCCGGAGCTGATCGAACTGATGGGCAAGGCCGGGTACGACCGCCTGGTCGAGCTCTGCGAAGAGCGGCTGGCGTCGCAACTGCCGCTGCTGGCGCCGCATCCGGCGGACCCCGCCTGACACGGCCGGCCCCCCCGACACGGCCGCCGGCCGGCCCGGACGCCCGTCTCCTGCCCGCACCGTGGGGAGGGGGCGGGCGTCCGCGCGTCGTCGGTCCACGTGCCGGGCGGTCCACGTGACGGGCGGTCCGCGGTGTCAGGACGTGCCCGGGTCCGGCGTGCCCGTGCCGGCGGGGGCGGAGTCGTCCGGAGTGGGGGATCCGGGCGTGGTGGAGCCCGGGTCGCCCGGCGCCGGACCACCGGGGTCCGGCTCGCCCGTCGAGGGCTCGGGGTCGGGGTCCTGGGAGGACGGGGGGTCGGTCGGGGTGGGGTCCGAGGGCGTCGGTGTGGTGGGCGTGGGGTCCGGGTCGGGAGACGACGGAGGAGGACTGCCCGGGGTGCTCGGCGTGCCCGGTGTGCCCGAGGGGGAGCCGCCGGCCGGGGCGGACGGGGCGGGGCCGTATCCCTCGATGGACACGACGGACCCCGCCGGGGAGACCGCCACCGTGGCCCTCCAGTGGCCGGACGGCTCGCGCAGCTGGTCGACGAACACCCTGATCGTCACCGACTCGCCGGGGGCGAGCGTGCCCGAGGACCGGCTCAGGTACAGCCAGGACGCGCCCGTCGACGCGGACCAGCGGACCGGGCCCGTGCCCTTCGCGGTCAGGGTGATCAGCGTGGTGTCGCCGCTGTGGGCGGCCGTCACGCCCATCACGGCGGCGCCCTCGCGTCCGGCGCCCGCGACCTCGACGACCTCCACGGACACGTCCGGCGCGCCGTCCGCGCCGAAGCCCGTGGTGCCGGGCCGGGGAGCGGCGTTGCCGGCGTTCTCGTAGCCCGCGCCGCCGTCGCGGCCGTCGAAGTCGACCGTGCCGTCCTCCCGCGCGGAGGCCGGTCCGCCGTCCGTCCCCTCGCCCACCGGGGTGCCCCGGTACGCGGCCCACAGCGCGAGCACGGGCGCGGCGACGACCGTGGCGACGACGGTCGTGGTCACGGCACGCGAGCGCAGCCGGTCCCGGCGGGCCACCCGGTCCTTGGGGTCCACGGGGAAGCCGCGCCGGTCGAAGCGGGGCGCGGTGCCGCGCACGCGGGGGTGGTGCGCGAGGGCGGTGACCAGGGCGGCATCCGGCGCGGGCAGGACGGGCAGGGCGTCCGGCGTGACGCTGGTGCCGGGCCACCGGCCCGGGACGGCCCGCTCGGCGGTACGGCGGCAGCGTGGGCAGTCGTCGACGTGGCGCACGAGTTCGCGGCGCAGTGTCGTGCCGAGCACCAGCCCCTGCTCGCCGGTGAGATGCGCCACGCCCGGGCAGGTGCCGGTCTCCACGACGGCGAGCGCCGCGCGGGTGCGCTCCACCTCGCACGCCGCGGTGGCGAGCAGCTCGCGCGCCGCCGCCGGTGCCATGCCGAGCACGGCGGCGATCTCATGGGCGGCGAGGCCGTGGCGGACGGCGAGCTCCAGCGCCTCACGCTGCTCCGGGGTGGTGCCGGCGGCCTCCGGCCAGGCCAGGGCGGCCAGTTCGCGCCGGCGCCGCTCCTGGACCTCGGCGGACACGGTCGGAGCGGGGGCGTCCGCAGCGGCTCCCTTGGACACGCGCTGCCTGCGGCCCACGGCGTGGGAGGCCTGACGTTTCTGCCTGGCCTCGGCGAGCTTGCGCAGGCAGGCCCAGCGGGCCAGGGCGTACAGCCAGGCCCTGCGGCTGCCGAGTTCCTCCGGGACGTGCCGGTCGCGGCGCTCCGCGAGGTGCAGCGCGTCGGCCAGGGCGGCGGTCGCCGCGTCGTGGTCGCACAGGACGGACAGGCAGTAGGTGAACAGGCCGTCGAGGTGCGGCGCGTAGCGGGCGGCCGGCCGCTGCGCCACCGTGCGCGCGGCCGCGTGGTCGCGCGCCTCGCGGTGCGTCCGGTGTGTTCCGGTCGTACGGGTGGACGTACGGGTCGAGGTCTCCGGGCCGCTGCTCGTCATTCGGCGACCGTAGGGGGCGCGGGGCGGCGCCTTCCGGCGCCCTGCGCACTTTTAATCCGTACGGGTGAAACGATCCCTCAATCCGGGGACGGGCCGGGGACGGGAACCTCTCCCCGGCGCCTGAGCGGCCAGGACGCCCCGGCCCGGCGAGCCCGCGGGCGGGCGGGCGCGGGGCCCGTTGTCGGAGGGGGCCGTTACCTTGGGCGCATGGCTGCCCGTACCAAGACCTCCAAGGACCGTCCGTCCTACCGCTGCACCGAGTGCGGGTGGCAGACGGCCAAGTGGCTCGGCCGCTGCCCCGAGTGCCAGGCCTGGGGGACGGTCGAGGAGTACGGGTCGGCGCCCGCAGTCCGGATGACCGCGCCGGGCCGGGTCACCACGTCCGCGCTGCCCATCGGCCAGGTCGACGGCCGTCAGGCCACCGCCCGCTCCACCGGCGTGCCCGAGCTGGACCGGGTGCTGGGCGGCGGTCTGGTCCCCGGCGCCGTGGTGCTGGTGGCCGGTGAGCCGGGCGTCGGCAAGTCGACGCTGCTGCTGGACGTCGCCGCCAAGTCGGCGAGCGACGAGCACCGCACCCTGTACGTCACGGGTGAGGAGTCGGCGAGCCAGGTGCGGCTGCGCGCCGACCGCATCCACGCGATCGACGACCACCTGTACCTCGCCGCCGAGACCGATCTGGCCGCCGTGCTCGGCCACTTGGACGCGGTGAAGCCGTCGCTGCTGATCCTGGACTCGGTGCAGACGGTGGCGTCCCCGGAGATCGACGGCGCCCCGGGCGGCATGGCGCAGGTACGCGAGGTCGCGGGCGCCCTCATCCGGGCGTCCAAGGAGCGCGGGATGTCCACCCTGCTCGTGGGCCACGTCACCAAGGACGGCGCGATCGCCGGCCCGCGCCTGCTGGAGCACCTGGTGGACGTCGTCCTGCACTTCGAGGGCGACCGGCACGCGCGCCTGCGCCTCGTCCGCGGCGTCAAGAACCGCTACGGCACGACCGACGAGGTCGGCTGCTTCGAACTGCACGACGAGGGCATCACGGGCCTCGCGGACCCGAGCGGACTTTTCCTGACACGTCGGGCGGAACCGGTCCCGGGCACCTGTCTGACCGTCACCCTGGAGGGCCGCCGCCCCCTGGTCGCCGAGGTCCAGGCGCTCACCGTGGACTCGCAGATCCCCTCCCCCCGCCGCACCACCTCCGGCCTGGAGACCTCCCGGGTGTCGATGATGCTGGCGGTGCTGGAACAGCGCGGGCGCATCAGCGCCTTGGGCAAAAGGGACATCTACTCCGCGACGGTGGGCGGGGTGAAGCTGTCGGAGCCGGCCGCGGACCTGGCCGTGGCGCTCGCGCTGGCCTCGGCGGCGAGCGACACCCCGCTGCCGAAGAACCTGGTGGCGATCGGCGAGGTCGGGCTCGCGGGCGAAGTGAGACGGGTCACGGGAGTTCAGCGCAGGCTCGCCGAGGCGCACCGCCTGGGCTTCACGCACGCCCTGGTGCCGGGCGACCCGGGCAAGGTCCCGGCGGGCATGAAGGTCCTGGAAGTGGCGGACATAGGGGACGCGCTGCGGGTCCTTCCCCGCTCCCGTCGGCGAGAGGCCCCACGGGAGTCGGAGGACCGCCGGTAGACTTTGCCCAGGTCTCGCCCGTCCGTACGAAGCGCGGGGGCGCCCAGAACCTGCGACCGGAGGAGTGCAGTGGCAGCCAACGACCGGGCAGCAGCTCCCGGAAAGTCCGGTGGGAGTGCCGGTTCCGATGGCCTGATGCGCGCCTCGCTGAGCGCCGTGGCACCCGGTACCGCCCTGCGTGACGGCCTGGAGCGCGTGCTCCGCGGCAACACCGGCGGTCTCATCGTGCTCGGCTCCGACAGGACCGTCGAGGCGCTGTGCAGCGGCGGCTTCGTGCTGGACGTGGAGTTCACCGCGACCCGGCTGCGTGAGCTGTGCAAGCTGGACGGCGGCATCGTGCTGTCGTCCGACCTGTCCAAGATCCTGCGGGCGGGCGTACAGCTGGTGCCGGACCCGACGATCCCCACGGAGGAGACCGGCACCCGGCACCGCACCGCCGACCGCGTCAGCAAGCAGGTCGGCTTCCCGGTCGTCTCCGTCTCCCAGTCGATGCGCCTGATCGCGCTCTACGTCGACGGTCAGCGCCGTGTCCTGGAGGACTCGGCGGCGATCCTGTCCCGCGCCAATCAGGCGCTCGCCACCCTGGAGCGCTACAAGCTCCGCCTCGACGAGGTCGCGGGCACGCTGTCCGCGCTGGAGATCGAGGACCTGGTGACGGTCCGGGACGTCTCGGCGGTCGCACAGCGGCTGGAGATGGTGCGCCGCATCGCCACCGAAATCGCCGAATACGTGGTCGAACTGGGCACCGACGGCCGTCTTCTCGCGCTCCAGCTCGACGAGTTGATCGCGGGTGTGGAGCCGGAGCGTGAACTGGTCGTACGGGACTACGTCCCCGAGCCGACCGCCAAGCGCTCCCGCACGGTCGACGAGGCGCTGCACGAGCTGAACGTGCTCACCCACGCGGAGCTCCTCGAGCTGTCGACGGTGGCGCGGGCGCTCGGTTACACCGGCTCCCCGGAGACGCTGGACTCTGCGGTGTCGCCGCGCGGCTTCCGGCTGCTGGCCAAGGTGCCGCGGCTGCCGGGCGCGATCATCGACCGGCTGGTGGAGCACTTCGGCGGTCTGCAGAAGCTGCTGGCCGCGAGCGTGGACGACCTGCAGACGGTGGACGGCGTCGGCGAGGCCCGCGCCCGCAGCGTCCGCGAGGGCCTCTCCCGCCTGGCGGAGAGCAGCATCCTCGAACGCTACGTCTGACGGTCACGGCCGACGGGGCCGGTAAGGGGCGCGGGGGACCGCGCGCCCGGCCTCCACCGACCGTCGGGTCACGCCGGACCTGACGGCCTGGTCGGCCTGGTCGGCCTAGTCGGCCTTCAGCACGAACGACGTCCGCACCTTCTCGTACCCCGGCGCCTTCGCCTCCACCAGATACGTCCCCGGCTGTGCCGCCCCACCCTTGGGCGTGGCGCACTGCGCCGCACTCCGCTTGCGGTCCCACTTCACGGTGTACGTGATGCTGTCCCCGGCCGGCACCCGGAACACCAGGCTGCGCGCGCCCTTGGGGCAGTCGTCCGACGCCCAGAACACGTCGTCACCCGTGGCCTGGGAGACGGTCACCACCGTGTGCTCGGGCCCGAGGTCGATCTTGCAGTCGGCGCCGGACGTGTTCCGCGCGGTGAGCAGGAAGGTGGGCGTCTGCCCGGGACCGTACGTGTTCTCCTCGCTGCGCAGGCTGAACCGGACCGCGTTCGCAGCGCAGTTGGGGAGCCCCGACCCGGAGCCCGCCGGAAGCGCGTCGCCCGAGCCGACCCCGGCGGACGTACCGCCCTCGGATCCGCCGCCCGCGCTGCCGCCACCGCCCGATCCGTCCGCACCGCCCGCGCCCGCGGAGTCCGCGGGATCGCCGTCGCCGTTCGAGCCGTTCGAGCCGTCCGAGGATCCACCGGACCCGCCCGATCCGCCGGACCCCTCCGACCCGCCGTCACCCGTCTCGTCGCGTCCGCCCGGTGCCTGGCTGATCGCGGGACCCGAGCCGGAGGGTCCGGGGGTGATGGAGGGCACGGGATTCTTGCCGTTGGCGCCGTTGTCCCGGTTGTTGCCGCCGCCACCGCCGGAGACCACGACCCAGGTGATCAACAACGCCAACACGGCGAGCACGGACAGCAGTACGGCCCTCCGACGCCAGTAGATGGAGGAGGGAAGCGGCCCGACCGGATTGCGCAGAGATCCCACGGCGCAAACTGTACGAGAGATCCGAGCGTTCGCTTGTCCCACCCGCCGCTCAGGCACACAACTTTTCCGGATCATCATCCCGGTAACCGGCCGCACACCCCTGTCTTTCGTCAGGTGCGACACCCGACGATCGCGGGGTGTGACCGTTCCGCCCGTTCACCTACGGTCGGTGACCATGGACTTCGTGGACAGCGGGCTCTACCGCGACATCACCGACCACGCGTACGACGCCCCGGCGTGGCTGCGGCACACGGCCGAGATCGGGACGGAGGCCGGACTGCTCGTGTTCGTCGCCCTGTTCGTGGCCGGCTGGTGGCGGGCACGGCACGCGGACACCCGGGCGTTCGCGATCGCGGTCCTTGCACCCCTGGCCACGGCTGTGGCGTACGTGTGCAGCGAACTCCTCAAGTCCGGTGTGACGGAGGAGCGTCCGTGCCGCGCCGTGACCGGTGCCGCTCCTCCCCTCGCGGAGTGTCCGCCGCACGGCGACTGGTCGTTCCCCAGCAATCACGCCACCATCGCCGGCGCGTCGGCCGTCACGCTGGTCCTGGTGCGCCGCGCGCTGGCCTGGCTGACGGCGCCGCTGGCTCTACTCGTCGCGTTCTCACGGGTGTTCGTCGGCGTGCACTACCCGCACGACGTGGCCGCGGGACTGCTGCTCGGCACCCTGGTGTCCCTCGCCGTCGTGGGTCCGGCCACGGGTCCGGCGCTCCGGCTGGCCGCGGCGATGCGCGGCTCGACGGCGCCCGCCGCGCGCTGGCTCACCGGGCCGGGCCCGCGCTCCGGGGCGACCGCCCCCACGCCGTACGCCACGCACCGCCGTCACTGAACGAGGCGAGCGGCGCCCATGGACGGGCTCAACTCCCCACCAGGCCCGCCTCGTACGCGACGATCGCCGCCTGTACGCGATTGCGCACGCCGAGCCGGTCCAGGACCGCGCTGACGTACGCCTTCACCGTGCCCTCGACGAGGTGCAGCCGGGCGGCGATCTCCGGGTTGGACAGCCCCGCCCCGACCAGGGCGAGCACCTCGCGCTCGCGCGGGCTGAGCAGTGCCGCGCGGGCCCGTGCGTCGGCCTCGCGGGCCAGCCGCCCGCCACCGTCGGTGCCGCCGAGGCCCTCGATGACGTACCGGGCCACCTTGGGCGACAGGAAGGCCGCGCCGCCCGCCACCGCCCTTACACCGGCGAGGAGTTCGTAGGGGTCGCCGGTCTTGAGCAGGAAGCCGGTGGCGCCGCCGGCCAACGCCCGGGCCACGTAGGCCCGTTCGGAGAACGTCGTCAGGACGGCGACGGCCGTGCCCGGCACGGTGCGGACGATCTCCTCGGCCGCCGAAAGCCCGTCCAGGCGGGGCATGCGGACGTCGAGCAGCGCCACGTCCGGACGGTGCGCGCGGGCGAGTTCGACGGCCTGGTGCCCGTCGCCGGCCTCGGCGACGACCTCCGCCTCCCCGCCGCTGTCCAGGATGGCGCGCACCCCGGCCCGCACCATCGCCTCGTCGTCGGCCAGCAGGACGCGGATCACCGTACGAACTCCTCACGCCGTGACTTCTGTTGTCCGCCCACGCGCGGTACGACGTCCTTGGCGGCCAGGCGCCCCCGGTCGTCGAAGCAGAGGCGGTAGTGGTCGACGGAGACGAACAGTTCGCCGCTCGCGCGGTAGTAGCGGCAGTCCGTGCGGTCGGGCGGAGCCGGGGCGCGGTCCGTCGGCGGGTCCTGGACGTGCCGGTCGGGCAGGTCGAGGTCGGCGAGGAGCGCGCCCGGGCGAAGTCCGGCGTAGGCCGCGGGTTCCAGCACCGCGTGCGTCTCGGTGTACGCGTACCAGCCGACCGACGCCGCGACCAGGACGGCCCCCGTGCCCGCCGCGACGCCGAGCGCGGTGACGACCCGGCGGCGGGCGCGGGTGTAGGGGGCGGAAGGCGGAGGCGCCGGGACGACGGCCGCCGGGATGAGGGCGGGGACGTGGGCACTGACCCGGTACCCCTCACCGTGCGGCCCCGCCTCGAAGGTCCCGCCGACGGCGGTGACGGCGGCACGCAGTGCCCGCAGCCCGCTGCCGCCCCCGGAGCACGCCGGACGACTCCCGTCCGCCGCGCGCCGGTTGGTGACGGTGACGGTCACTCCCGAGGTGGCGTCGCCGGTGACCTCCACGACGACCGGTGCGCCGGGGGCGTGCCGTGCCGCGTTGGTGAGCGCCTCACGGGCGACCCGGTGCAGCAGCCGTTCGGCGACCCCGCCCGGTGCCACGGTCCCGGTCCGAGCGCCGGTCCCCCAGCGGACCGGCAGCCCGGAGTCGGCGGCGCGGGCTACGAGTTGCTCGACGGTCTCCCCGGCCGGGGCGAGCGGGAGCGGTGCGTCGTCCTCCTCCCGCAGCACGCCGATGACGCGGTGCAGCCGGTCCGTGGCGTCCGCGGCCGCCGCACGCAGGTCGGCCGCCGCGGCCCGGTGCCGCTCCGGCAGGTCGGGCGCCACCTGGAGCACGCCCGCCCGCAGCGCGAGCAGGCTCAGCTCGTGCCCGAGGGAGTCGTGCATGTCCTGGGCGATCCTGGCCCGCTCGCGCAGCCGCGCGCGCTCCTCGGCGAGGCGCTGCTCCTCCTCCAGCCGGGCCGCCCGCAGCCAGCCCGCGGCGGTGAGCTCACGGCTCTGCCGCCAGTAGCGGCCGCCGAGCCAGGGCAGGACGCAGGCGAAAAGCAGGGTGCCGGTCATGACCAGCCACTCCGGGACCGGATCGGCACCGCCGAGTGCGATCCTCACGGTCCCGGCGCCACCGACGGCGAGGAAACAGAGGGCGGCGGGGCCGGTGCGGCCCTCCCGCAGCCCGAGCAGCAGGGCGAACACGGCGAGCGCGGGGCCGTAGGAGAGGCTGAACAGGGCGGGGGCGGCGGCGAGGCACAGGGCGGCCGTGAGGGCGAAGGCGGTGAGCGGGCGGCGCCCGGCCAGTGCGGTGGCGACGGCGAGCACTCCCGCCCCGGCCAGCTGCTGTCCGAGGGGACGCGGCTCGTTCAGTCCGAGCCGGCCGGCACCGAACGCGGGCAGCGCGAGCGCCGCCCAGAGCAGACAGCGGCCGGCGACGACGACGGTGCGGGCACGGTCCATGCGCCCGACGCTACAAGCGGACGCCGGGCGCCGCCCCTGCCGATCGTCAGGTCCCGTGTCACCTTCCGGGAGGTCCTTCCCCGTGGCGCTCGGCCGTCGACGGGGCCCGGCGTGGCAGGATCGGACAGGTCATGACTGCTCCCACGAAGCCCCCGTACGGCACCGCCGCCGATTCCGCGTCCGAGCATGCTCCCGGTGAGCCGCTGCACTCCCCCGTCATCGACTGGTTCGACGAGCACGCCCGGGACCTTCCGTGGCGACGCCCGGAGGCCGGCGCCTGGGGGGTGATGGTCAGTGAGTTCATGCTGCAGCAGACCCCGGTGAACCGGGTGCTGCCCGTCTACGAGCAGTGGATGGCCCGGTGGCCGCGCCCCGCCGACCTCGCCGCCGAGGCGCCCGGCGAGGCCGTCCGCGCCTGGGGCCGGCTCGGCTACCCGCGCCGCGCGCTGCGGCTGCACGGAGCCGCCGTGGCCATAACGGAACGGCACGGCGGCGACGTACCGGCGGACCACGCCCAGCTGCTGGCGCTGCCCGGCATCGGCGAGTACACGGCCGCGGCCGTGGCGTCGTTCGCGTACGGGCAGCGGCACGCGGTGCTGGACACCAACGTCCGCCGGGTGTTCGCCCGCGCGGTCACCGGCACGCAGTACCCGCCGAACGCCACCACGGCCGCCGAGCGCCGGCTCGCCCGCGCGCTGCTGCCCGAGGACGCGGAGACGGCCGCCCGCTGGGCCGCCGCCTCCATGGAACTCGGCGCGCTGGTGTGCACGGCGAAGAACGAGGCGTGCCACAGCTGCCCGATCGCCGCACAGTGCGCCTGGCGGCTGGCGGGCAAGCCCGCGCACGACGGTCCGCCGCGCCGCGGCCAGACGTACGCGGGCACCGACCGCCAGGTCCGTGGCCGGCTGCTGGCCGTGCTGCGGGAGGCGCACGGGCCGGTGCCGCAGACGGCGCTCGACCGGGTGTGGCACGAACCGGTGCAGCGCGCCCGCGCGCTGGACGGTCTGGTCTCCGACGGTCTGGTCGAGCCGATGCCCGGCGGTCTGTACCGGTTGCCGCTGAGCTGACCCGAGCCGCTTCCCGTCACACGGTCCGCACCCGTCACACCCCGCGTGACGGGTGATACCGCCGCATACCCGCATCGAACGGTCCGTCGCTTCGTCCCGTTCGTCCCTCCGTTACACAACCGACGGACAGCCGAGGGCTGCCCGCAGGGTGCTCCGCACAGTGCCGTGACAACGCCTCCGTACCTTCGATCACGTGCTCGACAAGGGCACGACGAGACGGATCACAGGCGGTACGGCCGGCCCGAGCGGGCCTGCCGGAACGGGGAGCGGAAGGCGGTACACCATGGCGCAGGGCGAGGTGCTCGAGTTCGAGGAGTACGTCCGCACCCGGCAGGACGCGCTGCTGCGCAGCGCCCGGCGCCTGGTCCCGGACCCCGTCGACGCGCAGGACCTGCTGCAGACGGCCCTGGTGCGTACGTACGGCCGCTGGGAGACCATCGTGGACAAGCGGCTGGCCGACGCCTATCTGCGCCGGGTCATGATCAACACGCGGACGGAGTGGTGGCGGGCGCGCAAGCTGGAGGAGGTGCCCACCGAGCAGCTCCCCGAGCCCTGCGTGGACGACGCCACCGAGCAGTACGCCGACCGCGCCCTGCTGATGGACGTGCTGAAGGTCCTCGCCCCGAAACAGCGCAGCGTCGTGGTGCTGCGACACTGGGAGCAGATGTCCACCGAGGAGACGGCCGCCGCACTCGGCATGTCGGCCGGAACGGTCAAGAGCACGCTGCACCGGGCGCTGGCCCGGCTCCGCGAGGAGCTGGAGTCCCGCGACCTGGACGCACGCGAGCTGGAGCGTGAGGAGCGGGAGCGTTGCGCGGCGTGACCGGCGCCGGGTCCGCACGGACCCGTTCCACCGCCAGGACGGCGAGTACGGCGACGGCCGTGCTCGCCGTCGGCGTGCTGTTCCTCAGCGGGTGCGGTGCGAGCGGCACCGGCGCGCGGGACGAGGGCCCGGCCCGCGTGGACGGGCCGACCAGCCCCGCCGCCTCCAAGGCACCCGCGACGGCGCCCTCGCCGACCCCCGACCGGATCGACGCCGTACGGCTGATCAAGCGGGACCCGGCGGTCTCCGACGAGGTGAAGCGGGAGCTCAAGCCCTGCGTCGCCGACGAGTACCCGGTGGACGTCAGCTACGGCAACCTCACCGGCGAGGCCCTGGACGACGTCGTCGTCAACGTGCTGACCTGCGGAGACGCGGTCGGTATCGGGACGTACGTGTACCGGCACCAGGGCGACGCGTACGTCAATGTGTTCAGCGCGGAGGAGCCGCCGGTCTACGCGGAGATCGACCGCGGCGACCTGGTGGTGAGCAAGCAGGTCTACGACCGCGGCGACCAGGTGTCGAACCCGTCCGTCGAGATCGTGATCACGTACCGCTGGGTCTCGGGCCGGTTCGTCGAGAAGTACCGCACCCACAACGAGTACGGCCCGGTGGCCGGCCCCGCGCCGACACCGGCACCCGACAGCTGAGACCTGGCTCACACGCGGGAACCGGCAGCGTGCCGCCGGACGATGAAGGGATGAACCCGTCGTGCGGCCGGTGCGTCCCGTGAGGTGGGCGTCGAGCAAGCGCCGTGACCGGGCGGGGACGGGGGCCCGCCCGGCCCGGGACCACACGAGAACTGAGAGCAGCGGGATGGCAGACCAGACCCACGTCCTGTTCGTCGAGGACGACGACGTCATTCGCGAGGCCACCCAGCTCACCCTGGAGCGGGACGGCTTCGCGGTCACCGCGATGCCCGACGGGCTGTCGGGCCTGGAGGCGTTCCGCGCCGACCGGCCGGACATCGCGCTCCTCGACGTCATGGTGCCCGGGCTGGACGGGGTCAGCCTGTGCCGGCGGATCCGGGACGAGTCGATGGTGCCGGTGATCATGCTGTCGGCCCGCGCCGACGCCATCGACGTGGTGCTGGGCCTGGAGGCGGGTGCCGACGACTACGTGACCAAGCCGTTCGACGCCGCCGTCCTGGTCGCCCGGATCCGCGCGGTGCTGCGCCGCTTCGAGCGGGCGGGCGGGGCCGGACAGGGGCGGGACGCAGAGGACGTCGGCGCCGTCCTGGCGTTCGGCGAACTGGTGGTCGACACCGAGGGTATGGAGGTGCGCAAGGCGGGCGAGCCGGTGGCGCTGACCCCGACCGAGATGCGGCTGCTGCTGGAGTTCTCCGCGGCGCCGGGCACCGTGCTCTCCCGCGACAAGCTGCTGGAACGGGTCTGGGAGTACGGCTGGGGCGGGGACACCCGGGTCGTCGACGTCCATGTGCAGCGCCTGCGGGCGAAGATCGGCCAGGACCGCATCGAGACGGTCCGCGGCTTCGGCTACAAGTTGAAGGCCTGAGCGAACGGATGCGTGGGTATGTCCGGCGCCTGGTGACGACGCTTGTCCGGCGGGCGGGCATCGGCGCCGGCCTGAGGTGGAAGCTCAGCGCGGCGATCGCGCTGGTCGGGGCACTGGTGGCGATCGCGCTGAGCCTGGTGGTGCACAACGCGGCCCGGGTGTCGATGCTGGACAACGCGCGCGACCTGGCCGACGAGCGCATCATGGTCGCGCAGCGCAACTACGAGCTGTCCGGACGGCTGAACTTCCCCAATACCAAGATCGACGACCCCCAGCTGCCCCGGGAGCTGCGGACCAAGGTCGACGAGGGCCGCCGGGCGACCTACGTGGCCGACCGGGGCGGGGCGCCGGACATCTGGGCGGCGGTGCCGCTGAAGAACGGGCACGTGATGTCGCTGCACTCCGGCTTCACCGACCGCAGCTCGGACATCCTCAAGGACCTCGACCAGGCCCTGTGGATCGGCTCCCTCGCCACCGTCCTGGGCGGCTGCGCGCTCGGCGTCCTCATCGGCGGGCATCTGTCGCGGCGGCTGCGCAAGGCGGCCACCGCCGCCAACCGGGTCGCGGGGGGCGAGACGGACGTCCGGGTGCGGGACGCCATCGGCGGGGTGGTGCGGGACGAGACCGACGACCTCGCCAGCGCGGTGGACGCGATGGCGGACGCGCTGCGCCAGCGGCTGGAGGCGGAACGCCGGGTGACCGCCGACATCGCCCACGAGCTGCGCACCCCGGTGACCGGCCTGCTCACCGCGGCGGAACTGCTGCCGCCGGGCCGGCCCACGGAGCTGGTGCAGGACCGTGCCAAGGCGATGCGCACCCTCGTCGAGGACGTCCTGGAGGTCGCCCGGCTCGACAGCGCCTCCGAACGGGCCGAGCTGCAGGACATCCTGCTCGGCGAGTTCGTCGCCCGGCGGGTCGCGGCGAAGGACCCGGACGCCACCGTGCGCGTGGTGCACGAGTCCGAGGTCACCACCGATCCCCGGCGGCTGGAGCGGGTGCTGTTCAACCTGCTGGCCAACGCCGCACGGCACGGGGCGCCGCCCATCGAGGTCACCGTGGAGGGCCGGGTCGTCCGGGTCCGCGACCACGGGCCCGGCTTCCCGGAGGACCTGCTCGCCGAGGGGCCGAGCCGGTTCCGCACCGGCAGCGCGGACCGGGCGGGCCGGGGCCACGGCCTGGGCCTGACCATCGCGGCCGGCCAGGCCCGGGTCCTGGGCGCCCGGCTGACCTTCCGCAACGTACGCCCGGCGGGTGCCCCTGACGGCACGCCGCCCGAGGGCGCCGTCGCCGTCCTCTGGCTCCCGGAACACGCCCCGACGAACACGGGCAGCTATCCGGTACTGGGGCAGTGAGCACGCTTCCGGGGCGCGTGGCACCCCGGAAGCCGCTTCTCTGCTCAGACCGCCTCGGAGGCCGGCGCCGCCGTCGGGGTTTCCTCCCGCTGCGGGCCCGCGCCCTTCAGCGGGACCTCCTTGACGAACACCGCCGCCGCCAGCGACAGCACCGCGATCACCGAGCCGAGCAGGAACGCCCCGTGCGTACCCGAGGACACGGCGTGCTGGTACGCCTCACGCGCCGCCTCCGGCAGCTTCGCCAGGCTCGCCGCGTCCAGCTGGGCGGACTGCTCGGTCACCTTGGAGCCCAGCGCGCCGGCCTTCTCGGCCATGACGTCCTGGACCCGGTGGTTGAACAGCGCGCCCATGACCGCGACGCCGAAGGACGAACCGAGCGTGCGGAACAGGGTGGTCGACGAGGACGCCACCCCCATGTCCCGCGGCTCCACGCTGTTCTGTGCGACCAGCATGGTGATCTGCATCAGGCAGCCCATGCCGAGCCCGACCACGGCCATGTAGACGCCGGAGGTGAGGCGGGAGGTCCCGGTGTCCATGGTGGACAGCAGGAACAGGCCGACGACCAGCAACGCGCTGCCCACCACGGGGAAGACCTTGTAGCGGCCGGTGCTGGTGGTCACCCGGCCCGCGACCATCGAGGTGACGAGCATCGCGCCGAGCATCGGCAGGAGCAGCAGGCCGGAGTTGGTGGCCGAGGCGCCCTGCACCGACTGCTGGTACAGCGGCAGGAAGAGCGTCGCGCCGAACATCACGAAGCCGACGATGAAGCCGATGACGGACATCAGCGTGAAGTTACGGCTGCGGAAGATGTGCAGCGGCACCACCGGCTCGGCGGCCCGGGTCTGCCAGAACACGAAGCCGACCAGGGACGCGACCCCGAGGCCGATCAGCTCCATGATCCGCGCGGAGGTCCAGGCGTACTCCGTCCCGCCCCAGGTGGTGACCAGGACGATCGCGGTGATGCCGACGGTCAGCAGCGCGACCCCGGGGTAGTCGATGCCCGCCTCGGACCGCTTCTTCGGCAGGTGCAGCACGGCGCCCACGGCGGCCAGCGCGATCGCGCCGAGCGGCAGGTTGATGTAGAAGGCCCAGCGCCAGCCCCAGTTGTCGGTGATGGTGCCGCCGACCAGCGGCCCGCCGATCATCGCCAGGGCCATCACGGCGGCCATCATCCCCTGGTACTTGCCCCGCTCCCGGGGCGGGATGAGATCGCCGATGATCGCCATGACGCCGACCATCAGACCGCCGGCGCCCAGGCCCTGCACCGCGCGGAAGCCGATCAGCTCGCCCATGTTCTGCGCCATGCCGCTGAGCGCGGAGCCGACCAGGAAGATCACGATGGAGGTCAGGAACGAGCCCTTGCGCCCGTACATGTCCCCGAGCTTGCCCCACACCGGGGTGGAGGCCGCGGTCGCCAGCGTGTAGGCGGTGACCACCCAGGACAGGTGCTCCAGACCGCCCAGCTCGCCCACGATGGTCGGCATCGCGGTGCCGATGATCATGTTGTCCAGCATCGCGAGCATCATCGCGATCATGAGCGCGAGCAGCACCACCCGCACGCTTCTCGGCTGTTTGCCGTCGTCCGTCCGTGCGGCCTCCGCCGCCACCGTGTCCGTCATCGATCCCACTCCCCCGGCCACACGGTGTGTGGCCCACTTCTACTTACTTGCCGACCGGCTAGTTCACTACACTGGGAAGCTAGTCGCGTAACTAGCCGGGCGTCAAGTAAGTTTTCGTCAAGAGGGTCCGAGTAGGAGGATGGGCGTCACCATGGACGGCACCAGACAGCGGCGCCGCGGGAACACCCGCCAGCGCATCCAGGACGTGGCCCTCGGACTCTTCGCCGAGCAGGGCTACGAGAAGACCTCGTTGCGCGAGATCGCCGAGCAGCTGGACGTCACCAAGGCGGCGCTCTACTACCACTTCAAGACCAAGGAAGAGATCCTCGTCAGCATCTTCGAGGACCTCTCCCGGCCGCTGGAGGACCTGATCGCCTGGGGGCGGGAGCAGCCGCACTCGCTGGAGACCAAGCAGGAGATCCTGCGCCGCTACAGCGAGGCACTCGCGGCGGCGGCCCCGCTCTTCCGCTTCATGCAGGAGAACCAGGCGACCATCCGCGAGCTGCGCATCGGCGAGCTGTTCAAGACCCGGATGTTCGGACTGCGGGACATCCTCACCGATCCGGACGCCGACCTGGTCGACCAGGTGCGCTGCGTCAGCGCCCTGCTCACCCTGCACGCGGGGATGCACATCCTCCAGGACACCGAAAGCGACCCCGAGGAGAAGCGCAAGGCCGTCCTCGAGGTCGCCGTCGATCTGATCACCCAGGCCCACCGCGGTTCCGCGGGGGCCTAAGGCCTGTCTGGCAATGTCCGTCGTCGCCCGGAGGGCGGGGGCGCGGCGTCAGGTGCGTGCTCTCGGCGTGCCGGCCCCAGGCCCTCGTACTGGCTGTACTTGGGCCTGGGGCCGGTGCGGCGAGAGTGCGTGCATGACGTCGCGCAGCAGACGGACATTGCCAGACAGGCCCTAGGGGGACACCTGCCCGCTTCCCGCGGGTCAGACCGTCACGCCGTGGCCGCGCAGGAAGGTCACGGGGTTGACGGCGGAGCCGTAGTTCGGGGTGGTGCGGATCTCGAAGTGCAGGTGGGGACCGCTGGAGTTGCCGGTGTTGCCGGACAGGGCGATCTTCTGGCCGGTCTTGACGACCTGGCCGACCTTCACGTGCACGGACGACAGGTGGGCGTACTGGGAGTACGTCTTGCTGCCGTGCTTGATCACGATGGCGTTGCCGTACGCGGGGCCGTCACCGGCGCCGTTGCCGCCGGCCTTGACGACGGTGCCGCCGTGGGCGGCCATCACCGGGGTGCCGGTCGGGACGGCGTAGTCCTGGCCGGAGTGCTTGTGGGCCCACATGCCGCCGTTCTGCGCGAAGCTCGCCGACAGCTTGTAGCTCTTGACCGGGTCGATCCAGGACGCGGCCTTCTTCTTGGCGGCGGCCTTGGCGGCCTTCTTCGCCTGGGCGGCCTTCGCGGCGGCGGCCTTCTTCGCCTCGGCGGCCTTCTGGGCCTTGGCGGCCTGCGCCTGGACGGCCTTCGCCTGGACCTCCGCGGCCTTGGACTGGGCGGCCGCCTGCGCCTGCACGGCGCCGGCCGCGCCGGAGGCGGCCGTGGTGTCGACGGCGGCCGCGACCCCGGCTCCCAGGACGACCGAGGTGCCCAGGCCGGCGGCCAGGACGGCCGCACGGGTACGGGTGGCGGACGTACGGGGGAAACGGGACGTGACGCGCTCGAACATCAAAACCTCGTGGGGGAGGGGACAGAGGAGAGCCACCTGCTCGCGAAGCCCGCGACGTGGTGGCCATTCAGTGGTAACCCTTTCGCCCATAACGGCGCAAAGGTGTGACCTACGATCGAAAGTCGTAGATACCGACTGAAATGCACACCCCGTGACGTAAGCCACTCAGGGGGCGAATCCCCCATTTCAAGCCGTTCGCCCACGTTTTCGCCACGAATGTCCGATGTAGTTTCGGTGTCTACCTACTATTCCGGGCCGTACGTGACGTAGCTCCTGTGCCCCATGTCACCGGCCGCCCGAATGCGGTGCCGCAGAAATGTGGCGCAGGCCTCTAGGCACCTACCGTGCGGTAACCCTACGGTTCACCTCGCGTCACCCTCGCACACGAGCATGCACACGACATGTTGGCAGCGTCACGGACGTGAGAGGACCCCCACGACATGAGAAGCCGACGCCCCTGGTTGCGCCGCGTATCGGTGACCGCCGTCTCCGCGACCGCCCTGGTGGCCCTCGCCGCACCGGCCGAGGCCGCACCCGCCACCGCGACGCCCGCGACGGCCACCGCCGTCCCGCCGGCCGCCGCCCCGGCCGCTCCCGCCGCCCTCGCGGCGGACGTCGGCTACGACACCTGGCAGCGCGACTGCCAGGCGGTCATGGACCAGGCGCTGCCCTATGTGAAGCAGCGGATCGCCGACGCCCGGCCGGACGAGAAGCAGGCCATCGTCCTCGACATCGACAACACCGCCCTGGAGACCGACTTCGGCTTCAGCTTCCCCCAGCCCGCCAACGAGCCGGTCCTGGAGGTCGCCCGGTACGCCGAGGAGCGCGGGGTCGACCTGTTCTTCGTCACCGCCCGGCCCGGCATCATCCACGCGCCCACCGAGTGGAACCTCGACCACGCCGGCTACGAGTCCTCCGGCCTGTACGTCCGCGGCTTCCTGGACCTGTTCAGGAACGTCGCCGACTACAAGACGGCCCAGCGCGTCGCCATCGAGCGCAAGGGCTACACGATCATCGCCAACATCGGCAACAGCGCCACCGACCTCTCGGGCGGCCATGCCGAGCGCGCCTTCAAGCTCCCGGACTACGACGGCCAGCTGTCCTGACCCCGGACACAGCAGAGGGGCCGGCACCCTTCCGGGTGCCGGCCCCTCTCACTGGCCGTGAAGCGGGACGCCTACGCGTCCTTGCTCAGGTTCGGGCCGGCGCCGCCGGCCGCCTGCTCGATCGGCGGGACGTCGGGCAGGGCCGACTTCTCCTCGCCGCGGAAGGTGAAGGTCTGGCTCTCGCCCTCGCCCTCGGTGTCCACGACGACGATGTGCCCCGGACGCAGCTCGCCGAAGAGGATCTTCTCCGACAGCGAGTCCTCGATCTCCCGCTGGATGGTCCGGCGCAGCGGCCGGGCGCCCAGCACGGGGTCGTAGCCCTTCCTGGACAGCAGCTCCTTGGCGGACTGGGAGAGCTCGATGCCCATGTCCCGGTCCTTCAGGCGCTCGTCCACCTTGTCGATCATCAGGTCGACGATCCGCAGGATGTCGCCCTGGGTCAGCTGCGGGAAGACCACCACGTCGTCGACGCGGTTGAGGAACTCGGGGCGGAAGTGCTGCTTGAGCTCGTCCGAGACCTTGTTCTTCATGCGCTCGTAGTTGGTCTTCGTGTCACCCGCGGCGGCGAAGCCCAGGTTGAAGCCCTTGGAGATGTCCCGGGTGCCGAGGTTGGTCGTCATGATGATGACCGTGTTCTTGAAGTCCACGACCCGGCCCTGGGAGTCGGTCAGACGACCGTCCTCCAGGATCTGCAGCAGCGAGTTGAAGATGTCCGGGTGGGCCTTCTCGACCTCGTCGAAGAGGACGACCGAGAACGGCTTGCGGCGTACCTTCTCCGTCAGCTGGCCGCCCTCCTCGTAGCCCACGTAACCGGGGGGCGAACCGAAGAGACGCGAGACCGTGTGCTTCTCGCTGAACTCCGACATGTCGAGGGAGATCAGCGCGTCCTCGTCGCCGAAGAGGAACTCCGCGAGCGCCTTGGACAGCTCCGTCTTACCGACACCGGACGGACCGGCGAAGATGAACGAGCCACCCGGACGCTTCGGGTCCTTCAGACCGGCGCGGGTACGGCGGATCGCCTTGGACAGCGCCTTGACGGCGTCGTCCTGGCCGATGACCCGCTTGTGCAGCTCCTCCTCCATGCGGAGCAGGCGGCTGGACTCCTCCTCGGTCAGCTTGAAGACCGGGATGCCGGTGGCGGTCGCGAGGACCTCGGCGATCAGGTCGCCGTCGACCTCGGCGACGACGTCCATGTCGCCGGCCTTCCACTCCTTCTCCCGCTTCGCCTTGGCGGCAAGGAGCTGCTTCTCCTTGTCGCGCAGCGAGGCGGCCTTCTCGAAGTCCTGCGAGTCGATCGCGGACTCCTTGTCCCGGCGGACACCGGCGATCTTCTCGTCGAACTCGCGCAGGTCCGGCGGCGCGGTCATCCGGCGGATGCGCATCCGGGAACCGGCCTCGTCGATCAGGTCGATCGCCTTGTCCGGCAGGAAGCGGTCCGAGATGTAGCGGTCGGCCAGGGTGGCGGCCTGGACCAGGGCCTCGTCCGTGATGGAGACGCGGTGGTGCGCCTCGTAGCGGTCGCGCAGACCCTTGAGGATCTCGATCGTGTGCGGCAGGGACGGCTCGGCGACCTGGATGGGCTGGAAGCGGCGCTCGAGGGCCGCGTCCTTCTCCAGGTGCTTGCGGTACTCGTCCAGCGTGGTCGCACCGATGGTCTGGAGCTCTCCGCGGGCCAGCATCGGCTTGAGGATGCTCGCCGCGTCGATGGCGCCCTCGGCGGCACCCGCACCGACCAGCGTGTGCAGCTCGTCGATGAACAGGATGATGTCACCGCGGGTGCGGATCTCCTTGAGTACCTTCTTCAGGCGCTCCTCGAAGTCACCGCGGTAGCGGGATCCGGCCACCAGGGCACCGAGGTCCAGGGTGTAGAGGTGCTTGTCCTTGAGGGTCTCGGGCACCTCGCCCTTGACGATGGCCTGGGCGAGGCCCTCGACGACGGCGGTCTTGCCGACGCCGGGCTCACCGATCAGCACCGGGTTGTTCTTGGTACGGCGGGACAGCACCTGCATGACCCGCTCGATCTCCTTCTCGCGCCCGATGACCGGGTCGAGCTTGGACTCACGAGCGGCCTGGGTGAGGTTCCGGCCGAACTGGTCGAGGACCAGGGACGTGGAAGGCGTGCCCTCCGCAGGACCGCCGGCGGTGGCGGTCTCCTTGCCCTGGTAACCGGAGAGCAGCTGGATGACCTGCTGCCGCACCCGGTTCAGATCGGCGCCCAGCTTGACCAGGACCTGGGCGGCGACGCCCTCGCCCTCACGGATCAGGCCGAGCAGGATGTGCTCCGTGCCGATGTAGTTGTGGCCCAGCTGAAGGGCCTCGCGGAGCGACAGCTCCAGGACCTTCTTGGCACGGGGGGTGAAGGGGATGTGACCCGACGGGGCCTGCTGGCCCTGCCCGATGATCTCCTCCACCTGCTGGCGGACCGCCTCGAGCGAAATCCCGAGGCTCTCAAGGGCCTTGGCGGCGACACCCTCACCCTCGTGGATCAGGCCCAGGAGGATGTGCTCGGTGCCGATGTAGTTGTGGTTGAGCATCCGGGCTTCTTCCTGAGCCAGGACGACAACCCGCCGCGCGCGGTCGGTGAACCTCTCGAACATCGTTAATCGCTCCTCAGAGCGGTCAGGCAGTGGGGGGAACTTCCCCTCCCTGTCCTTCCGCAGCTTAGTCCCGCAAGCGGGGACCGCTCATTCCAACTGCCGACACCGTCGATGGCCTCCTGACCCCGCTCACGCCGACATCTGCTCCAACCCGATGGTGCGAGACGATGTTCCCGCAGGCCAGGCAGTTACCCCCTTCGCCAGTACGCCCGTGGCGAACGGGAGCCGTCCCGCCCTGCGTGTCGCCCCCTCCCACTAGGGATGTCTTACCCGCTGCTACGGACCGTCCATGCCGAGTGCACGGGTTCCCTCCGCTACGGGCGAACAACCTTGCTCCCCGCCGCACCCCCGCGCGCCCCCTTGTTCGATACCGTCCGCACACTTCCGCGCACCCAGCGTAACCCGACGGGGTGTCGGCCGTTGCGCCGGGCATGGCCGCCACCCGCACCGTCACCGTCCCGCCCCCGCGAGGGCCGGCCGCGTCCGCTCAGGGCGACAGGACACGCCTCTGGTACGAGAACGTACTGGGCTGGCCGACGGTGCCAGGTGTCCCGCCGCGGCTGGTGGTGGGGGTGGCCTTCGACGTCCTGGACGTGCCCGCGGAGGCGGGGTGCGTGGCACTGGAGCGTCTGGGCGCCGCCGGGCAGGGCTTTCCGGTCGCCCTTCAGGCGGGCCGACTGCGGCTCCTGGTGGCCCCGGGAAGCGCGGGCGAGCTGCCGGGCCTGCTGGAGTGGCTGGAGTGGGGCGGGGCGGGCCTCGACCTGGCGGCGGTGGGCGAGGGCGGCTTCATGGACGCCCCCGTCCCCGGGGCGCCCGCGGCCGGGCCGGGCGAGGCCCGGAGCGCCGGGAGGTGCGGCCGGGGTGGTGACGGTCCGCAGGGGGCCGCCGTGTGGCTGCGACCCCCCGAACCGGGGCGCGAGGCCGGGGCCTCGCTGCCGACGCTGTCGGCGATGGGCACGAGGGGCTCGCGAGGGGACGGTGCCGGCCCCCCAAACCTCGTGCGGCTGGTGAACACCGTGGCGACGCAGGTCCACCGGGTCCGCCTGCGGCGGGCCGGTGCGGGCGGCGCCGCGCGGGCGGAGGGTCAGCCGTTGGCCTTCTCGTAGGCCTCGCGGATGGACTGGGGAACGCGGCCGCGGTCGTTGACCTCGTAACCGTTCTCCTTGGCCCAGGCGCGGATCGCCGCGGTGTCCTGGCTGCCGCCGGAGGAGGAACGCGCCTTTCCACGCCCGCCGGAAGCGCGGCCCCCGGTGCGACGGCCACCCTTCACGTAAGGCTCGAGAAGGCCGCGGAGCTTCTCCGCGTTGGCGGTGGTGAGATCGATCTCGTAGGTCTTGCCGTCCAACGCGAACGTCACGGTCTCGTCCGCCTCGCCGCCGTCGAGGTCGTCGACAAGAAGGACCTGAACCTTCTGTGCCACCGGATTTCCTTTCATCGATAACTTGAGGGCCGGGGTGAGCCGGCGTCCGCCGTATCGCCGCCCCTTGTTATATGCAGTACTGCAGTACCTCGGAAAGCAAACCGCTTTTGACGTAAAAACACAAACCCCCGGGAGAGGCCCGGCTCACGCTCATGGCCCGGAAACATGCGCGTTTCGGACATAGGGCACCGGCATAGGGCGCCCCGGCGCAGATCACAGATGCAGAAGCATCCGGCTGTTGCCCAAGGTGTTCGGTTTCACGCGTTCGAGACCGAGGAACTCCGCGACACCCTCGTCATAGGAGCGGAGCAACTCCGCGTACACATCCCGGTCGACGGGTGTCTCACCGATCTCCACGAAGCCGTGCTTGCCGAAGAAGTCCACTTCGAAGGTCAGACAGAAAACGCGACGAACACCGAGCCAGCGGGCGGTCTGCAGCAACTTCTCCAGCAGCCGGTGTCCGACGCCGGCCCCCTTCAGACCCGGCTTCACGGCGAGAGTGCGCACTTCCGCGAGGTCTTCCCACATCACGTGCAGGGCGCCGCAGCCGACGACCTCCGCGTTGTCGTCCCGTTCCGCGACCCAGAACTCCTGGATGTCCTCGTAAAGCGTCACCGTCGCTTTGTCGAGCAGGATGCCCTCGCGGACGTAGTCGTCCAGCAGGTCGCGCACGGCCGGCACATCGCTGGTGCGGGCCCGTCGGACGGAGAGGGCATTTGCGGTGACTTCGGGGCTGTCTGCTGACATGGACGGACGCTATCGCCCGCCGGGACCGTCGGGAGAGCCGGGGTTGTCGTCAGGGGTTTGCGGGAGCTGGACGATCCGCATGGCGTCCGTGAGAGCCTGGCGCTGTTCCTCGCTCATCATGCCGAAGAACGCCACGAGAGCGGCGGCGGCGTTGTCGCTCCGCGACCACGCCTCGTTCATCAGGGCGGCGGCGTAGGCGGCGCGAGTGGAGACGGCCTCATATCGATAGGCACGGCCTTCGGACTCCCGGCGCACCCAGCCCTTCTGATGGAGATTGTCCAAAACGGTCATCACCGTGGTGTACGCGATGGACCGGTCCTTCTGAAGATCTTCCAGGACTTCCCGAACGGTCACGGGGCGGTTCCACTTCCACACCCGCGTCATGACCGCGTCTTCGAGTTCTCCCAAGGGGCGAGGCACAACTCAGAACAATAGTGGGAGATCCCGCCAAGGGCGTGCCGGACGGGCATGATCACCGGCAAACACTGACAAAAGGGGCGTACGACGGTTCGTCGTACGCCCCTGTGGTGCGACTGCGATCGGTGTCCGGCGCCCGGCGGGCGGGCCGGTCAGGCGTCGGTCTTGGGGGCGGCGGCCGCGGGGGCGGTCTCCGTCCGGGCGAGGGCCGCGTCGACGGCGGCGTCCTCCTTGGTCTTGTTGGCGCCGCCCTGGGTCTTCACGATCACGCGGATCACGCCGATGAAGAAGACGGCCATGACGACCGGGGGCAGGAGCGCGGAGACGTAGTCCATGCGTCCAGGGTAGCCAGGCGGGCGGCTCAGCCCGCGGCCAGGTGCTGGTCCGGCGGCGTGGCGGGTTTGCGACGCGGGAAGACCTCGCCGGGCGTGGGCACGGGCCTGCGGGTGGGCTTGGGCGTGCCCGGGGTGGGGGCCGGCGTGGGCGCGGGGCTGGGGTTCGGCGCCGGGTGCGGCTTCGAGGGCCGCTCGGCGGGCTCGCGCTCCTGCCCGGAGTCCGCGCGCCCTCCGGGCAGCGCGGTCAGGCGGACGCGCTCGCAGTGCCGCAGCAGGTCCGCGGCGGTGGGGTTGCCGCGCAAGGCGCGCAGGGCGGCCAGATCGTCCGGGTGCGGCCGGTATCCGGCTCCCAGTGCCTCCTCCAGGAGCGCGAGGTACCCGGCGGCGGTGCCGGGAGGGCGGCGCGGTAGCGGCCGAGATCGGCCACGAGGAAGGCGCGCAACCGGCGCTCTCCCGCCTCGCCTCGTCGAGGGACGCGGCGAGGCGGAGGCAGTCCTGGACGTCGTCGGCCGTGGCGGGGCTGGGGTGCACGGCGAGGGCGAGGGCGCGGCGGAGCACACGCAGCTCCTCCGCCCCGAACGCCAGGCCGCCGCGGGATCCGTAGGGCGTGGGCATGCTGCGACGATACGCGCTAATCAGACAAATGTGGATCAAAGCCGCAGGTGTGGCGCGGTCACCACCCGGGTGGCCCGACCAGGCGGGACGCCCGGGTGGGGCGGCCGTGGGCGGCGTAAGCGCTACATGCGGGACACGTTCCGCTCGTAGACCAGGCGGAGCCCGATCAGCGTCAGCCACGGCTCGTGCTCGTCGATCACCGTGCTCTCCCCCAGCACCGTCGGCGCCAGCCCGCCGGTGGCGATGACCGTCACGTCGTCCGGGTCCTCCGCCAGCTCCCGCGCCATGCGGTTGACCACCCCGTCCACCTGGCCGGCGAAGCCGTACACGATGCCCGACTGCATCGCGGCGACCGTGTTCTTGCCGATGACGGTGCGGGGCCGCGCCACCTCGATCTTGCGCAGTTGCGCGGCCTTGACACCGAGCGCCTCCACGGAAATCTCGATACCGGGCGCGATGACCCCGCCGACGTACTCCCCGCGCGCGGAGACCGCGTCGAAGGTCGTCGCCGTGCCGAAGTCGACGACGATCGCCGGACCGCCGTACAGCTCGTTCGCCGCGACCGCGTTGATGATGCGGTCGGCGCCGACCTCCTTGGGGTTGTCGAACTGGATCGGCACGCCCGTCTTCACGCCGGGCTCCACCAGGACCGCGGGCACGTCGCCGTAGTAGCGGCGGGTGACCTCGCGCAGCTCGTGCAGCACGGACGGGACGGTCGCGCAGATGGCGATGCCGTCGATGCCGTCGCCCAGCTCCTCGCCCAGCAGCGGGTGCATGCCCATGAGGCCCTGGAGGAGGACGGCGAGCTCGTCGGCCGTGCGCCGCGCGTCCGTGGAGATGCGCCAGTGTTCGACGATCTCGTCGCCGTCGAACAGGCCGAGAACGGTGTGCGTATTGCCCACGTCGATCGTCAGCAGCATGACCGGTCCTACTCCCCAGCGCGCAGGTCGAGGCCGATGTCGAGGATCGGCGAGGAGTGGGTGAGGGCGCCCACGGCGAGATAGTCGACGCCCGTGTCGGCGTACGCCTTGGCGCCCGCGAGGGTCAGCCGGCCGGATGCCTCCAGCGCCGCGCGGCCGTCGACGAGGGACACCGCCTCCTCGCACTCGCCGGGGGTGAAGTTGTCCAGCAGGATCAGGTCGGCGCCCGCGTCCAGCACCTCACGGAGCTGGTGCAGGGTGTCGACCTCGACCTCGATCGGGACGTCGGGGAACTGCTCGCGGACCGCCGTGAAGGCCTGCGCGACGCCGCCGGCGGCCACCACGTGGTTGTCCTTGACCAGCGCGGCGTCCGACAGGGACATGCGGTGGTTGACGCCGCCGCCGCAGCGCACGGCGAACTTCTCCAGGCTGCGCAGCCCCGGGGTGGTCTTGCGGGTGTCGCGCACCTTCGTCCTGGTGCCCTCCAGGGCGTCCGCCCACGCGCGTGTGGCCGTCGCGATGCCGGACAGGCGGCACAGCAGGTTGAGGGCGCTGCGCTCCGCGGTGAGGATGTCGCGCGTGCGGGTGGTGACCGAGAGCAGCACCTGCCCGGCCTCCACGCGGTCGCCGTCCTCCACGTGGCGTTCGACCTCGAACTCCTCGGTGCAGACGATCGACATGACCGCCTCGGCGACCCGCAGGCCGGCCACCGTGCCCGCCTCCCGTGCGGTGAAGTCGGCGGTGGCGACGGCCTCCTCCGGGATGGTCGCGACCGTGGTCACGTCCACGCCGTGCGCCAGGTCCTCCTGGAGGGCCACGTTGGCGATGTCCTCGACCTCGACGGGGTCGAGGCCCGCGTCGGCCAGGAGCTGGGCGAGCGCGGGGTCGAGCCCGCACTCCAGGTACGTGTCCTCCTCGCCGGCGCCGCAGGCGCAGCCGTCGCCACAGCCGCCGGAGGAGACGAGGGGAAGGTCGGGGGTGGTCACTGCTGTCACTGCTCCTGGGCCTGGGGGAGGGTCGGGGGGAAGTCTGTGGTGTCGGTGGTGCGCACCGCCAGCGATCGGTCCGGATTCAGCCGTACGACGATGTGGCGGCGCCATGCGGTGTCGTCCCGCTCGGGGCGGTCCTCGCGCCAGTGGCAGCCGCGGGTCTCCTCGCGCAGCCGTGCGGCGGCCACCAGGACGCGGGCCACGCACAGCAGGTTGGTCGCCTCCCAGGTGTCGACGCCCGGCTCGGCGGTCTTGCCGTTCTCGTCGAGGGCGTCACGCGCGTCGGCGTGCAGCCGGTGCAGGCGCTCGGCGGCCTCGGCCAGGGACGCCTCGGAGCGCAGCACGCCCGCGCCTCGGGTCATCGTCCGCTGGACGGTGAGGCGGGCCTCCGGCGGGAGCAGCGGGTGCGTGGGGCGCTCTGCGGCGGGCAGCGGCTGCGGCACGCGCGCGTGAACGCCGGTGCGGGAGATGTCGGAGGCGATGCGCTCGGCGTAGACGAGGCCTTCGAGGAGCGAGTTGGACGCCAGCCGGTTGGCGCCGTGCACACCGGTGCACGCGACCTCGCCGCAGGCGTACAGGCCGGGCACGGTGGTGCGGCCGCGGGAGTCGGTCCGCACGCCGCCGGAGGCGTAGTGGGCGGCCGGGGCGACGGGCACGGGCTCGGTGACCGGGTCGATGCCGTGGGCGCGGCAGGCGGCCAGGATCGTCGGGAAGCGGCGCTCCCACATCTCGGCGCCGAAGTGGCGGGCGTCGAGGTACATGTGCTCGGCGTCGCGCTCCCGCATGCGGCGCATGATGCCCTTGGCGACGATGTCCCGGGGCGCCAGCTCCGCCAGTTCGTGCTGCCCCAGCATGAAGCGCACGCCGTCGGCGTCGACCAGGTGGGCGCCCTCACCGCGCACCGCCTCGGAGACCAGCGGCTGCTGGCCCTCCGCGTCCGGGCCGAGGAAGAGCACCGTGGGGTGGAACTGGACGAACTCCAGGTCGCTCACCTCGGCGCCCGCGCGCAGCGCGAGGGCGACGCCGTCGCCCGTGGAGACGGCCGGGTTGGTGGTGGCGGAGAACACCTGGCCCATGCCGCCGGTGGCGAGGACCACGGCGGGCGCGTGCACCGCGCCCACGCCGTCGTGCTGGCCCTCTCCCATGACGTGCAGGGTGACGCCGGCGGTGCGGCCCTCCGCGTCGGTCAGCAGGTCCAGCACGAGCGCGTTCTCGATCGTCCGCAGTCCCGCCCGTCGCCCGCCACCGCCCTTGGCCGGGCGCGCTTCGCGCTCGCCCCTCCCGCTCGCGCGGACCGCCTCGACCAGGGCGCGGGAGATCTCCGCACCGGTCGCGTCGCCGCCCGCGTGGGCGATGCGGCGGCGGTGGTGGCCGCCCTCGCGGGTGAGTTCCAGCCGGCCGTCGGTGGACGCGTCGAACTGCGCGCCGGTCGCGATGAGCCGCCGTACGGCGTCGGGGCCCTCGGTGACGAGGATGCGTACCGCCTCCTCGTCGCAGAGGCCGGCGCCGGCGACCAGGGTGTCGTCCAGGTGCTGCTCGGGGGTGTCGCCCTCGCCGAGGGCGGCGGCGATGCCGCCCTGCGCCCAGCGGGTGGAGCCGTCGTCGAGGCGGGCCTTGGTGACCACGACGGTCGTCAGTCCCGCCGCCTCGCAGCGCAGGGCGGCGGTGAGGCCGGCGACCCCGGAGCCGACGACCACGACGTCCGCGTCGATGGACCACCCGGGCGCGGGCGCGTGCAAGCGGGGCCGGGCGCGAGGCGCTTCCGCTCGAGGGTGGCGGTGGGCGACGGGCGGGCGTATGCCTGTGCCGGTCACGAGGCGGCTCCGAGGTTTCCGAAGGTCAGGGGGATGTTGTCGATCAGCCGGGTGGCGCCCACCCGCGCGGCGACCGCGAGGACGGCCTCGCCGGTGAAGTCGTCGCCGATGTCGGTGAAGTCCGACGGGTCGACCAGCGCCAGGTAGTCCAACGTCAGCGGCGGATCCAGGCGGGCGGCCTCGTCCAGCACCAGGCGGGCGGCGGCGCGGATCGCGGCGGGGCCGCCGGCGGTGGTGGCCACGGCGTGCGCGTCGGCCGCGGCGCGGGACTCCCCGATCGCGCTGAGCGCCTCGGCACGCGCGCGGGTGGCCGGCACCTCGCGGGCCCGGGCGCGCAGCGCCTCCTGCGCGGCGTGCCGGTCGCGGCCCGCGAACAGGGCCTGCGACAGGGCGAGCGCGGTGCGCCGCTCGGCGGGCGAGAGGTAGCGGTTGCGGCTGGACAGGGCGAGCCCGTCCTCCTCGCGGACGGTGGGCACGCCGACGATCTCGATGCCGAAGTTCAGGTCCCGCACCATGCGCCGGATCAGGGCGAGCTGCTGGGCGTCCTTCTGCCCGTACAGCGCGACGTCGGGGCGGGTGAGGTGCAGCAGCTTGGCCACGACGGTGAGCATGCCGTCGAAGTGGCCGGGGCGGGCGGCGCCCTCCAGGCGTTCGCCCATGGGTCCGGCGCTGATCCGGACCTGCGGTTCGCCGCCCGGGTAGACCTCGTCGACGGACGGGGCGAACACGGCGTCGGCGCCGGACCGCCCGGCCAGCTCGACGTCGGCGTCCAGGGTGCGCGGGTAGCGGTCCAGGTCCTCGCCGGCGCCGAACTGGAGGGGGTTGACGAAGACCGTGACGACGACCTCGCCGTCGGGGCCGGCGATCTTCCGCGCGGCGCGGATCAGGGTGGCGTGGCCCTCGTGCAGCGCGCCCATGGTCATGACGACGGCACGGCGGCCGGTACGCGCGCGGGCGTGCAGTTCGGCGGCGGTGCGCAGCAGGGTGGCGGTCATCGGGCGGCTCCGTTCCGGGACGCGCGCGGGGGCGTACGGGTGAGGCGGGTGCGGGGTGCGCGGTCACGGCCGTCCGCGCCGTGTCCGCGGCCGGCGCGGCTCACGGGGTGTCCCCCGGGGTGCTTCCGCCGCCGTCGGTCCCGCCGGTCGTTCCCGTCCCGGCCGCCGAGTCGGCGAGGACGCCGAGGAGGGTCTCGGCGAGCTCCGGCTTCAGCAGTCCGTGGGCGAGCGCGCGGTCGGCGGTGGCGCGGGCCATGGCGAGGTATCCGGCGACCGTGCCGGGGGCGTGCCGGCGCAGCTCGGAGACGTGCGCGGCGACCGTGCCGGCGTCGCCGCGGGCGACCGGTCCGGTGAGGGCCGCGTCGCCGGAGCGCAGCGCGTTGTCCAGGGCGGCGCCGAGCAGCGGGCCGAGCATCCGGTCGGGGGCACCGACGCCCGCGGTGCGCAGCAGCTCCAGGGACTGGGCGACGAGGGTGACCAGGTGGTTGGCGCCCAGGGCGAGGGCGGCGTGGTAGAGCGGGCGGTTCTCCTCGGCGATCCACTCCGGCTCGCCGCCCATCTCGATGACCAGGGCCTCGGCCGCCAGCCGCAGCTCGTCGGGCGCGGTCACGCCGAAGGAGCAGCCGGCGAGCCGCTGCACGTCGACGGGGGTGCCGGTGAACGTCATCGCCGGGTGCAGGGCCAGCGGCAGCGCGCCTGCCCGCAGGGCGGGGTCGAGGACCTTGGCGCCGTAGCGGCCCGAGGTGTGCACCAGCAGCTGTCCGGGGCGCACGGCGCCGGTGTCGGCGAGGCCGCTCACCAGCTCGGGCAGGGCGTCGTCGGGGACGGTCAGCAGCACCAGCTCGGACCGCTCCAGCACCTCGGCGGGCGGCACCACCGGCACGTCCGGCAGCATTTCCTCGGCCCGCCTGCGGGAGGTGTCGGAGACGGCGGAGACGGCCACCGGGCGGTGCCCGGCCAGCTGGAGGGACGCGGCCAGGGCGGGACCCACGCGTCCGGCGCCTACGACGCCGACGGTGAGCCGCGCGGGGCGGTCCCGGGGATCGGGCTGTGGGGTTGTGTTCACGCGAGGGTGGCCTTCCCGTTCCAGTCCGCTCGGGGTACCGGACGATTTCTCGTCATGTTAACGCGATCGGTTCCGGCGGCGACCGGTTGTCCACAGGCTGTGGGCCACCGCACGCGCGCATCCGCCCCGCGCGCGTGCCCCCTTGGGGGTGACCGCGCGGAGAGGGCGCGGGATGATCACGGGCATGACTGACACGGCGCACGGCACGGACGGCACCAAGGGGGCGCGGGACGAGGGGAGCCCCGGCCGGGACGCGGAGGAAGCGGCCCCGCCCACCCCGCGTGAACGGCGCATCGCGGCCTGGCGGAACGCCCCGCGCGTGCTCGCGCGCCTGGGCTTCCTCGCCCCGCTCCGGGAGCGGATGGCCCTGCTGGACGCCGCGGGTGAGGTGTACGACCTCGACGAGACCTCGGACCTGTACGGCAACGGAGTGGTCGAGGCCTTGGAGCAGCGCGTGGCCGGGCTGCTCGGCACGGAGGCCGCCGCCTTCTTCCCGACCGGCACGATGGCCCAGCAGGTCGCCCTGCGCTGCTGGGCCGGCCGCACCGGGAACCCGGCGGTCGCGCTGCACCCGCTGAGCCACCCGGAGGTGTACGAACGGAACGCGCTCAGCCAGGTCAGCGGCCTGCGCCCGGTGCGGTTCACGAACGAGCCCCGGCAGCCCACCGCGGAGGAGGTCCGCGGACTCGACGAACCCTTCGGCGCGCTGATGCTGGAGCTGCCGCTCAGGGACGCCGGGTTCGTGCTGCCCACCTGGGACGAGCTGACCGGGCTGGCGGACGCCGCGCGGGAACGCGACGCGATCGTGCACCTCGACGGCGCCCGGCTGTGGGAGTGCACCGAGCACTTCGGCAGGCCGCTTGAGGAGATCGCGGGCCTCGCGGACAGCGTCTACGTGTCCTTCTACAAGTCCCTCGACGCGTTCGGCGGCGCGGCCCTCGCCGGACCGGCCGGCCTGATCGAGGAGGCGAAGGCCTGGCGGCACCGGTACGGGGGCGCGGTGTTCCAGCAGTTCCCGACCGCGCTGTCCGCGCTGATCGGCCTGGACCGGGAACTGCCCCGGCTGCCCGAGTACGTCCGCCACGCGCGCGTGGTGGCGTCCGCCCTGCGCGAGGGCCTGGAAGCCGGGGGGTTGCCCTGGTTCCGGATCCACCCCGAGGTCCCGCACACCCATGACTTCCAGCTGTGGCTGCCCTACGAGACCGAGCTGGTGGCGGAGACGGCGATCCGGGCGGGCGAGGAGACGGGCAGCATGCTGTTCGCCAACCACTGGGACCCGAAGGGCCCGGGGCTGACGTTCACCGAGGTGTACGTCCGTGCCGCGGCCCTGGAGTGGACGGCCGACGACGTACGCGAGGCGGCCACGGACTTCGCCCACCGCCTGACCGCCACGGGCGCGGCGTAGCCGTGCCGGATGCGGGCGGCCCGGTCCGCCCGTCGGGGCGGCCGGCCCCGACCTGGGCCGGCCACCTCCCCGCCCTGACGACCACGGTGGCCGCCGGATCACCGGCCCGGGCGGCCGACGCGGCGCGCGGACGGCCACGGTCCTCCCGGTCCGCCGCCGGCCGGACCGACGAGGCCACGCGCCCGGTCACCGTTCGGGGCGAGCCCAGCAGTCCGGCCGGGCAGCCCGCGGCCCGGCTCACGCCCCACGGGCAGGCCACGCCCGGGACGGCCTGCGCACGGCCGCACGGACGGTCCGGCCGGCCGGCCGCCCCGCCGTTCCGCTCAGGCGGTCCCGGCCGGAGGGCAGGCCGGACGGCAGCCCGGTCCGGAGGCCGCACGGGGAGTCGGTCCGGAAGCCGGGCGGGGAGCCGGTCCGGAGGCCCGGCGGGAAGCCCGTCCGGAGGCCGGTGCGGAAGGGCGTGGGAGCAGGCGGGTCAAGGCGCGGCGGAGCCGGCGGGCGGTACGGGTGCCGGGGTCGCCGCGGTTCGGGCGGTGGGGGCGGGCCGCGCGGAGGCGGTGCAGTTCGCCGCCCAGTTCGCGGACGACCTGCCAGTCTTCGAGGCCCGGTGCGGGCGGGGCCGGCACGCCCAGCCGGGAGGCACGGTAGGTGTCGAGGAGGTACTGCTGCGTGAGGCTCATGCCGTCCACGCTGCGCCTTCCCGGCCGCCGCGTCTCCTCGATTGACGGGGCCCGTCAATCGGGGTCCGCGGTGTCGGTGGTCCGGTGCACCATGTGGTCATGGGCGTGCACATCGACATCACGGGGCTGCGGCCGGAGAGAACGGCCGTCGTGCTCTCTTCCCTGGCCGAGCTGGGCATGGCGCTGCACGCGCTGTCCGAGCCGGCGCACCATCCGGGGCTGCAGGCCTGGGTGACGGGGGTGACCGCGCGGCTCGACCCGCACCTGGCCGACCGCATGTGCGAGGCGGACTTCCTGTGGCGGACGACGTTCTCCGACCTGTTCCTGCCGTGCGCCGGGGTACCGGGCAGGACGACGCTGCCCGGCGCCACGCTCGCCGAGGAGCTGGACCTGCTGGACAAGCTGTCGGACGAGCAGTTCGTGGACGCGGCCCTGGAGTTCACCTGCGCCCTCCCGTACGACGTCCCGGGGGGCGGTCCGCTCGTCGACGAGGGTCTGCGCCGCCGCGCGCTGGAACTGGCCGCGGCGCGCGGGCCGAGCCAGGTGCTGTTCACCGAGCGGCTGCTGGCCGATCCGCCGCGCATCAGGGACTGGCTGCGGCAGTTCCTGCGCGACTGCGACGAGGCGTTCTTCGCGGAGACCTGGTCCCGGCTGCGGCAGCAGCTCACCGCGGACGCCCGCCTCAAGACGGACCTGCTCCGGCACAAGGGGCTGGGCGAGGCACTGGCCGCGGTCTCCCCCGCAGTGACGCTGGACGCGGCGGCGGCCCGGATCACCGTCGACAAGCTGGGCGACGGGCGTTCCGTCACGGGTGACGGCGGGCTGCTGCTGATCCCCACCAGCCTCGGCTGGCCCCATCTGATGGTGCTGCACCGCCACAACTGGCAGCCGGTGCTGCACTACCCGGTCGGCTCACCCGAGCCGGCCGCGCCCCCGAGCGTCGACCAGCTGAGCCTGCGGATGACCGCGCTGTCCCACCCGGTGCGCATGCGGATGTGCCGCAACCTCGCCCGCGGCGCGTTCACCACGAGCGAGCTGGCCCAGGTGCACGGCATGACCGCGCCGGAGATATCCCGGCACCTGGGCGTGCTGAAGAAGGCGGGCCTGATCACCACACGCCGCCGCGGCCGGTACGTCCTCCACCAGCTGGACGTGACCGTCGTGGCCCGCCTCGGCAGCGACTTCCTGGAGAGCATCCTCCGCTGAGTCGCTCCCTCGGGCCGTGCGCGGGCACGGGTGCCCGCCGTCAGCCCGGGCGGATGTGCCGGACGCCCACGCCCGCCTGACGGAGACGGGTGCGCAGCCGGCCCTCGTGGTTGGGGCGCAGGGTGAGGCCGGCGAGGACGGCGATGCGGTCCGCCGTCCTCGGCACCGTGGTGTGGTCGGTCCACAGGTGCTCGGCGAACTCCGGCTCGGCGAGCCGCTCCAGACAGTGGTCGAGCCGCTCGACCGCCCAGCTCTCCCGGCGCAGGCTCCGGGCGCCGCCCAGCAGGTGCCCGAGCCCCCGCTCCCGCAGCCGCCGCAGCACCGTCTCCCGCTCGGCGAGGAGCGTGAAGTGCCGCACGTCGTGGCCCAGTTCGCGCAGTCGGCCCACGGTCTCGGCGAAGTGGCCGGGATCGGTGACGGTCATGGGCGCGATCACCACGCCCTCGCGCCGGGTGAGGGTGAGGTCGAGGACCTCGACGACCCCTTGCCGCCAGGCCTTCAATTCCCGGAAGTCGCCGCGCAGTTCGGGCGGCAGCATGCGGTGCAGGCCGAGGCCGGGCTGCTCCGGGCCGCAGACGACGCTGCCGGGCAGGCGGCGCCGTATCTCGTGTGCGGTCTGCGTCTTGCCGCCCCCGAAGGGGCCGTTGATCCACAGGAGCATGCGCGGCACCCTACCGGCGGGCGGGGCTCCGCTCAGCCGTGTCCGCCGGCCCGCACCAGACCCGTCTCGTAGGCGAGGACGACCACCTGCACCCGGTCCCGCAGCCCCAGCTTGGTGAGGATGCGGCCCACGTGCGTCTTCACGGTCGCCTCGGACAGCACCAGCCGGGCCGCGATCTCCCCGTTGGACAGGCCCTGGGCGACCAGCACCATGACCTCGCGCTCGCGCTCGGTGAGCCGCTCCAGCTCCTTGTGCTCGGGCTGCTTGCCGGTGCTGGGCAGCATCGGAGCGAACCGGTCGAGGAGCCGGCGGGTGGTGGACGGGGCGACCACCGCGTCACCGCTGTGCACCGCGCGGATCGCGCTCAGCAGTTCACCGGGCGGCACGTCCTTGAGCATGAAGCCGGACGCGCCCGCCTTCAGCCCGGAGAAGGCGTACTCGTCGAGGTCGAAGGTGGTCAGGATGAGCACCTTCGGCGGGTCGGTGTCCGCGCAGATCCTGCGGGTGGCCTCCACCCCGTCGAGCTTGGGCATGCGGACGTCCATCAGCACCACGTCGACGGCCGTGGACCGCAGCACCTCCAGGGCCTCCACGCCGTTGCCCGCCTCCGCCACGACCTCCATGTCCGGCTGGGCGGCCAGCACCATCCGGAACCCGGTGCGCAGCAGCACCTGGTCGTCGACGAGCATCACGCGGATCGTCATCGTGGCCTCTTCCGTTCGGTCGTCGGGTCGCCGCAGGGGGCGTGACAGGTGTCAACAGGGGGCGTGCGGATGCGTCAATGCGCGGGTTTGAGCGGCAGCAGCACACTGATGCGGAATCCTCCGCCCGGCCGCGGTCCGGCGTCCAGCGTTCCGCCGACCATGCCGACCCGCTCGCGCATGCCGATCAGTCCGTGTCCCTGGCCGTCGAGCCCGCCCTCCTCGTACAGCTCGTGCGGGGCGCCCTTGCCGTCGTCCTCCACGAGCAGGCCGAGCCCGTCGTCGAAGTACACCAGCCGCACGCTCGCGCCCGCGTTGGGCCCGCCGTGCTTGCGGGTGTTGGTCAGGGCCTCCTGGACGATGCGGTACGCGGTCAGCTCGACCCCGCTGGGCAGCTCGCGCGAGGTGCCCTCGATCTTGAAGTCCACGGGCAGCCCGGACTCCCGGCACTGCTCGACGAGATCCTCGATCTGCTGCACCCCCGGCTGCGGGACGTACTCCCCCGCCTCCTGGTGCTCGCCGGTGCGCAGCACGCCGAGCAGGCGCCGCATCTCGGCGAGGGCCTGCCGGCCTGTGCTGGAGATGGTCTCCAGGGCGTTCTTGGCCTGGTCGGGCGCCGCGTCGAGGACGTAGGCGGCGCCGTCGGCCTGCACCACCATCACCGACACGTTGTGCGCGACCACGTCGTGGAGCTCGCGGGCTATCCGGGCGCGTTCGGCGGCGACCGCGACCTTGGACTGCGCCTCGCGCTCCTTCTCCAGCCGGGCGGCGCGCTCCTCCAGCTGAGCGAAGTACGCGCGGCGGGTGCGGATGGAGTCGCCCAGCACCCACGCGAGGGCGAACGGCACGGCCTGGAAGACCGTGATGGCGATGTTGCCGGCCGTCCCCGTGTCCTCGCTGGGCCAGCGCAGCGTCGCGAACGGGGCCGCGCACAGGCCCGCGGTCAGCGCGAGGCGGGAGGCCCAGCGGGCACCGGTCGCCGCGACGGTGTAGACGATCACCAGGAGGGCGAAGTCGGCGGGGAGGGGTGCCACGTCGGCGGCGAGCTGTCCGAGGCCGACCGCCACGGCGAGGACCAGCATCCGCTCCGGCATCCGCCGGCGCAGCGCCACCACCAGGGACAGCAACAGGACGACCGGGACGACGAGAGCCGCCCGGTCGGTGCCCCTGGACGCCCCCGTGGCCGCTCCGCCGACCACCGAAATCCCGAAGAGGATCACGGCCCAGAAGCCGTCGACCCACGTCGGGTGCCTGCGGAGGAAGTCATAGAGGCGCTGCACGTAACCCAGCGTAGGGAAGCGAAATGCGTGCAGGGGTCAACCGGAGGGCCGATCCCCGCCCGGTACGTGTACTCCGCAAGGTGGAGGCCGGGCCGGTGCGCGCACGTGATCCGGGCTGCCGCGCGCACGTAATCTGGGCCGGTGACGACGGCGGCGACGGGCGCGGGGAAGCGGTGACGGCAGGGACGGCACGGGGCGGCTTCCGCGGCTGGCGGGAGGCGGCCGAGGAGGCCCTGTACGGGCCGGACGGCTTCTACCGCCGCCCCGGCGGAGCGGGTCCGGCCGGACACTTCCGCACCTCCGTGCACGCGTCGCCGCAGTTCGCCGGGGCCGTGGCACGGCTGCTGTGCCGGGTCGACGAGGCGCTGGGACGGCCGACGGCGCTCGACTTCGTGGACATGGCGGCGGGCCGGGGTGAACTCGTCACCGGCGTCCTGGGCGCCCTGCCCGCCGATGTGGCGGACCGGGTGCGCCCGTACGCCGTCGAGCTGGCCGGGCGTCCGGAAGGGCTCGACGGGCGGATCGAGTGGCGGACCGCGCCGCCGGAGCGGGTCACGGGCCTGCTGTTCGCCAACGAGTGGCTGGACAACGTGCCCGTGGACGTCGCCGAGGTGGACGCCTCCGGCGCAGCCCGGCGGGTGCTGGTGCGGGCGGACGGCACCGAGCGGCTCGGGGAACCCCTCACCGGGCCGGAGGCCGCGTGGCTGGCCCGGTGGTGGCCGCTGCCCGCCGAGGAGGGACTGCGCGCGGAGATCGGACTGCCCCGGGACCGGGCCTGGGCGGCGGCCGTCGGCACCCTGGCGCGCGGGCTGGCCGTCGCCGTGGACTACGCGCACACGGCCGGCGCGCGGCCCCCGTTCGGCACGCTGACCGCGTTCCGGGAGGGACGGGAGACGGCACCGGTGCCGGACGGCTCCCGCGACCTCACGGCACACGTCGCGCTGGACGCGTGCGCCGCCGCCCCCGCCCTGCCGGGCGCGCGCCTGCTGACGCAGCGGGACGCCCTGCGCACGCTCGGCGTGACGGGCGGGCGCCCCCCGCTGTCCCTGGCGAGCACCGACCCGGCCGGTTACGTCCGTGCCCTCGCCGCCGCCGGGGAGGCCGCCGAACTCACCGCGCCGGGCGGCCTCGGGGACTTCGGCTGGCTGGCGCAGCCGGTGCGGACCGGGGACGTCCTCACCGGGTGACGGCTACTTGTCGATGTCGCCGACGACGAAGAACAGCGACCCCAGGATCGCCACCATGTCCGCGACCAGCGTGCCCGGCAGCAGCTCGGTGAGCGCCTGGATGTTGTTGTACGACGCCGAGCGCAGCTTCAGCCGGTACGGCGTCTTCTCGCCCTTGCTGACCAGGTAGTAGCCGTTGATGCCGAGCGGGTTCTCGGTCCACGCGTACGTGTGGCCCTCCGGCGCCTTGAGGACCTTCGGGAGCCGCTGGTTGACCGGGCCGGGCGGCAGCTCCGCCAGCCGGTCGAGGCAGGCGTCGGCAAGGTCCAGGGCGTTGTGCGTCTGCTCCAGCAGGCACTCGAACCGGGCGAGGCAGTCGCCCTCCTCGCGGGTGACCACCTTCAGGACGTCACCCAGCTCGCCGTAGGCCAGGTACGGCTCGTCCCGGCGCAGGTCGAAGTCGACGCCCGAGGCGCGCCCGATCGGCCCGCTCACCCCGTACGCGTGCACGGCCCCGGCGGACAGCACGCCGACGCCCCGGGTGCGGCCCCGGAAGATCTCGTTGCCGAGCACCAGGCCGTCGAAGCGGTCCATGCGGGAGCGCACGCCGGCGACGGCGCCGCGCGCGCGGGACGTCCAGCCCGCCGGGAGGTCCTCCTTGAGGCCGCCCACACGGTTGAACATGTAGTGCATGCGCCCGCCGGAGACCTCCTCCATGACGTGCTGGAGCTCCTCGCGTTCGGTGAAGGCGTAGAAGATCGGGGTGATGCCGCCGAGCTCCAGCGGATAGGAGCCGAGGAACATCAGGTGGTTGAGCACCCGGTTCAGCTCGGCGAGCAGCGTGCGCAGCCACACCGCGCGCTCGGGGACCTCCATGCCGAGCATCCGTTCCACGGCGAGGACCACGCCCAGCTCGTTGGAGAACGCCGACAGCCAGTCGTGCCGGTTGGCCAGCATGATGATCTGGCGGTAGTCGCGGGCCTCGAACAGCTTCTCCGCGCCCCGGTGCATGTAGCCGATCACGGGCTCCGCGCGGACGATCCGCTCGCCGTCCAGGACGAGCCTCAGCCGCAGCACGCCGTGCGTCGACGGGTGCTGCGGGCCGATGTTGAGCACCATGTCGGTGCTCTCCGCCGCACCGCCGATTCCGACCATGGTCTCCGTCGTAGGAGTCATGCACACAGTCTGTCCTACGTACGCTGGCTCCATGGAGACGGGGAGCCCGCACGACACGGGGACAGCGGACGTGCCGGAGGCGGCGGCGCCGGACACGGCACACCCGCCCGCCGCACCGGATGCCGGTGCGGCGGAAGCGGCGGCGGAGCCGGTGTGGCGGGCGCTGCCGCCCCGGCTGCTGACGATGCGGCGGCTGCTGCTGGTGGTGTGGCTGGGACTGCTGACGCTCGCCACCGCGCTGGTGCCGGGCCTGCTGGCCGGGCCCGGCTGGTCCGCCTTCGCGGTGCTGCCGCTGGCCGTGCTCGGCTGGGGCTGGGTGATGCTGGAGCGCAACTGGCGCTCCTGGCGGTACGCCGAGCGCGCCGACGACCTCCTGATCAGCCGCGGTGTCCTCTGGCAGGAGGAGACGGTCGTGCCGTACGGGCGGATGCAGCTGGTAGAGGTCACCTCCGGACCCGTCGAGCGGTACTTCGGGCTGGCCAGCGTGCAGCTGCACACGGCCGCCGCGGCCACCGACGCCACCATCCCCGGCCTCGACCCGGCCGAGGCGGAACGGCTGCGCGACCGGCTCACCGAGCTGGGCGAGGCCCGGTCGGCGGGGCTGTGACGACGTCCGGCGTCCAGGAGGACGTACGCGACCGGCCGCCCGTGACCGAGAGGCGGCTCCACCCGGTCACGCCGCTGCGGCGGGCCTGGGCGCCCGTGGCCGTCCTGATGGGGTGGGCGGTGCACGACCTCGACGGGGCGCAGCGCCAGCTCACCCGGCTGACCACCACCACGCTGCTGATCGGGCTCGGCGTGCTCATCCCGGCCGCCGCCCTCTACGGCTTCCTCAGCTGGTGGTTCACCCACTTCGCGGTGACCGACAGCGAACTGCGGGTGCGCACCGGGCTGCTGTTCCGGCGCACCGCGCACATCCGGCTGGAGCGGATCCAGGCCATCGACGTCACCCAGCCGCTGCTGGCGCGGGTCGCGGGCGTGGCGAAGCTGAAACTCGACGTCATAGGCACCGACAAGAAGGACGAGCTCGCCTTCCTCGGGGCCGGCGAGGCGCGGGCGCTGCGCGCGGAACTGCTGGCGCGGGCCGCCGGGTTCGCCCCGGAGACCGCGCACGAAGTGGGCGAGGCGCCCTCCCGGCAGATGCTGCGGGTGCCGCCGGGCGTACTCGCCGTCTCGCTGCTGCTGACCGGCGCCACCTGGGTCTGGCTGCTGGTCGCCGCGGTGGCGCTGCCGCTGCTGTGGACGGCCACCCACAGCCTGTGGACGGTGCTCGCGGCGGGCGTGCCGATGCTCGGCGCGGCGGGCGCGAGCAGCGTGGGACGTTTCGTCGCCGAGTACGACTGGACGCTGGGCGAGTCGCCCGACGGCCTCCGGATCGACCACGGGCTGCTGGACCGGGCGCACGAGACGGTCCCGCCGGGCCGCGTGCAGACCGTACGGCTGGTCGAGCCGCTGCTGTGGCGCAGGCGCGGCTGGGTGCGCGTGGAACTCGACGTGGCCGGTTCGTCCAACTCCCTGCTGCTGCCGGTGGCGCCGCGCGAGATCGCCGAGTCGGTCGTCGCCCGCGTCCTGCCCGGGGTGACCGTGCCGCCGCCCGAGGCACTCGTCCGCCCGCCGCGACGCGCGCACTGGTGCGTGCCGGTGTGGTGGCGGGGCTACGGACTCGCCGTCACCGACGCGGTGTTCGCCGCCCGGCACGGGCTGCTGCGGCGCAGCCTGTCGCTGGTGCCGCACGCGAAGGTGCAGAGCGTCCGGCTGGTCCAGGGGCCGTGGCAGCGGGCCCGCGGGGTCGCCGACGTGCATGTGGACACCGGCGCCAACGGCACCGTCGCGGCGCGCCTGCGCCCCGCCGACGAGGCCGCCGTGCTGCTGCGCGCCCAGGCGGAACGATCCCGCACGGGCCGCAGGGACGCCCTTCCGGACCGCTGGATGGCCTGACCGGCCGGGCACGCGAAACGGGGCCCCGCATGTGCGGGGCCCCGTCGGCGGTGGCGGGCGGGTTCAGGAAACCGCGCTGCGCAGACCCTGGACGTCGATGTGCTCGGTCTCGTCGTGGGCCGTCAGGTCGATGACCTGACCGACACCGCGCGCCTCCTCGGTGGCCGGCTTGTACCGCGCCTCGGCCTCCGCCTTGTGCAGCGCGAGCGCCTCCTGGCCGACCACGTCGGCGAGGTCCTCGTTCTGCACGGCGTCCAGGGCGGCGGGTTCCGTCTCCTGCTTCGTGCCGAAGAAGTCGAAGCCACCTCCCGTCACGGGCCGCCGCACGGGCGCCGTCGGCGGGACGACCGCGACGGCGGTCGGCACGGTGAAGTGCCCGGAGGGCTGCCGCACGGCCGAACCCCCGGACCCGGCCGGTGCGGTGGAGGCGGTCGCGCGCTCATGGTCGCCGACCGCCCGGGACTGCCCCCCGGCCTCGTCCTCCTGCGTCTGATCCGGCCGGGACCGCTTCGTGGGCTCGGGACCGTCGTCCTCGGGCGTGCCGCCGCCCTTGGGGGCGGTGTCGCTCGTGGGGGCGGTGTCCTGCCGGGGTGCGTCGGCCCGCTGCGGGGCGCCCTCGGAGGCGGGCCCGGCGGCGGGAGCGCCCGGGGCACTCTCCTTCCGCGCGGCCGGTACGGCGGCCCCGGGGGCGGCCTGCTCCGTCGCGCCGCCGTCCGTTGCCCCGGTGTCCGTTACGTCGTCGGCGGCGTCCGGCTTCGCGGCCTCGGCACCCCCGGCCCCCGGCTTCCCGGCGAACCGGGCGAGGGCCGCGTCGGCCCGCAGGTACAGGTTCGAGCCCTCCGGGGAGAAGACGCCGGAGGGCTCCGGGTCCTGCCCTCCCTTCGGCTCGTCGGCGTCCGCCACGGTGTCCGCCGCGCTCTCCGCACCCGCGGGTGCCGTCGGCTCCGGTGCTTCCCCGGGCGCCGACGAGGTCCCCGCCGGCAGCGCGCGCGCCGGGACGGTGGCCTCGATCTCGAGCACCCGGCGTTCCTCCAGGACGCTCGCCCGGTCCACCTCGGCCGCCGCGTACCGGCGCAGCAGCGAGGCGTGCTCGTTGCGCAGTCCGGCGAGTTCCGCGCGCTTGGCGCGCAGCCGCTGCTCCAGCTTCATCCGCAGCTCACGCGACTCCTCGAGGTCCGACTCGAGTTCGGCGACCCGCTCCTCGAAACGCCACTCGTCGCTCGCCCGCGCGCGCGTCAGATCGGCGACGCGTTTGCCCGCCTGGGCGTCCCAGTGACGCATCACGACGGCACCCACGATCGCCGTGACCGCGGCTGCCGCGGCCAGGAGACGAAGCACCACCGGTTGTGTGAACACCCAGGGCCCCAGAGCGCAGACGACGGAGACGCCTGCGATCGCCGACGGGGGCAGCATCCTGTGCAGAGGCGGGGAATGACGGTGACGTCCACGTGGCATGGCCAGAAACTTACCGCGCGTAGGCGAATGATGGTGCCCCGCCCCGCAAAAAGAAAGCGAGTTGAGGCGTTTCACAGCCCAACGGCGAACCGGGGCGCCCGTGAATAGCGGCATCTTGCAATTTCATCAAGATCATTTCTGGGCCCGGTTGGCGCACAACTCCCGCTCCCGGCATTCCACTTCGCCCCGCCACCGCCGCCCTGGGCCCCCTCCGCGCTCCTCCCGCCGGGCGCGCCCCCGCCCGCGCCGCGCCCGCCCCCGGCCCGCTCCCACCCGCGCGCCCCGAAACGACGCCCCACCCGGCGCCTCCCCGAGTCACGGATCTCGACCCGAGATCCCGTTCCGCCCGCCCCGCCGTGAACCGCGTTTCCCGCCCTTTCCCGCCTCCCTCGATCTTCGCGCGCGCAGCCCCGCCGCAATGCGGGGGCGAAAGACTCCGGCAATCCCCGCCGCCGCGTTTCCCCGCGCCCCGCCCACCGGCCCGCGCGGCATCCGGGACCCGCCCCGGGGCCTACGCTGAACGTATGAGCAATCACAGCGGACGCCGTCAGATCGCGGGCCTCCCCCACTGGGACCGGTGCGCGGTCATGGGAGTCGTGAACGTCACCCCCGACTCCTTCTCCGACGGCGGCCGCTGGTTCGACACGACGACCGCCGTCAAGCACGGCCTCGACCTGGTCGCCCAGGGCGCCGACCTGATCGACGTGGGCGGCGAGTCCACCCGCCCCGGCGCCACCCGCGTCGACGAGGCCGAGGAGCTCAAGCGCGTCATCCCGGTCGTCCGCGGCCTCGCCGCCGAAGGCGTCACCGTCTCCGTCGACACCATGCGCGCCTCCGTCGCCGAGCAGTCGCTCGCGGCCGGCGCCGCCCTGGTCAACGACGTCAGCGGCGGCCTCGCCGACCCCGCCATGATCGGCGTCGTGGCCGCCGCCGGCGCGCCGTTCGTCGTCATGCACTGGCGCGGCTTCCTGGAGGGCGGCAACGTCCGGGGCGTGTACGACGACGTGGTCACCGAGGTCGCCGACGAACTGCGCGCGCGCGTGGAGACCGTGCTGGAGGGCGGTGTCGCCGCCGACCGCGTGATCGTCGACCCCGGCCTCGGCTTCTCCAAGGACGCCGGACACGACCTCGCGCTGCTCGCCCGACTCGACCGCCTGACACGCCTCGGCCACCCCCTGCTCGTCGCCGCGTCCCGCAAGCGGTTCCTCGGCCGGGTACTGGCCGGCCCCGAAGCCCCGCCCCCGCCGGCCCGGGAGCGCGACGCGGCCACCGCCGCCGTCTCCGCCCTCTCCGCGCAGGCCGGCGCCTGGGCGGTGCGCGTGCACGAGGTCCGCGCCAGCGCGGACGCCGTACGGGTCGTCCGCGCGATAGACCAGGCGCGCGCCGACGGCCCCACACCTCCCCCATCTGGCGCGGAAGGAGCCTGGTGACCGCTCCCCACACCGACGTCGAGCAGGTCGAGGCCGCCAACACCGCCTTTTACGAGGCGCTGGAGCGGGGCGACTTCGAGGAGGTCGCGTCCGCCTGGCTCACCCCCGCCGACCTCGGGGTCGACGAGACGTACCACGACCCCGCCGACAGCGGCGTGGTCTCCTGCGTGCACCCCGGCTGGCCCGTGCTCACCGGGCGCGGCGAGGTCCTCAGGTCGTACGCCCTGATCATGGCGAACACCGACTACATCCAGTTCTTCCTCACCGACGTGCACGTCTCCGTCACCGGCGACACCGCCGTGGTGACCTGCACGGAGAACATCCTCAGCGGCGGGCCTGCCCCGGAGGCCGGCGAGGAACTGGGCCCCCTGGTCGGCCAGCTCGTCGTCGCCACGAACGTCTACCGCCGCACCCCGGCCGGCTGGAAGCTCTGGTCGCACCACGCCTCACCCGTCCTCGCCGAGGAGGACGACGACGAGGACGACGAGGCACCGGCCTGACCGGCACGGGGCGCGCCCGGCGGCCGCCCCGCGTGGCGGGAATCACCACGGGCGACGCGCCGGACGCCACCGGCCCGTGAGCACCCCGCCCCGGCCGGGCAGACGCACAGTGAGGACGACGGACGCCGGACCGCGACGGCCACCCGCGCCACCGGCTCCGCCGCCCGCCGCGGGTAGATTCAAAGACGGGCCGGTGTGCCGTCCGCACAGGCACCGACCGGCCGGACCGACGACTGCAGGAGTGATTCGCGTGGATCGTGTCGCGCTGCGCGGCCTGAAGGCCCGCGGGCACCACGGTGTGTTCCCGAAGGAGCGCGAGGAGGGCCAGACCTTCCTCGTGGACCTGGTCCTCGGCCTGGACACCCGCCCGGCCGCCGCCGACGACGACCTGACGAAGACCGTGCACTACGGCATCGTCGCGGAGGAGGTGGTGGCCGTCGTAGAGGGCGAGCCCCTCAACCTCATCGAGACCCTCGCCGAGCGCATCGCCCAGGTCTGCCTGAAGCACGACGCCGTGCGGGAGGTCGAGGTATGCGTCCACAAGCCGGACGCGCCGATCACCGTGCCCTTCGACGACGTGACCGTCACCATCACCCGGAGCCGCGTATGACCAGGCCGTCCACCACGGGCCACACCGACCCGACCGTCCAGCCCGTCCCCGCCTCCGTGGTCGAGCAGGTGGACGCGGCCGACACCACCCTGCAGAACCCCAAACGGGCCGTGGTCTCCCTCGGCGCCAACCTGGGCAACCGCCTGGAAACCCTGCAGGGGGCCGTGGACGCCCTGGAGGACACCCCGGGCATCCGGGTCAAGGCCGTCTCCCCCGTGTACGAGACGGAGCCCTGGGGCGTCGATCCCGGCAGCCAGCCGTCCTACTTCAACGCGGTCGCCGTCCTGCGGACGACCCTGCCGCCGTCCTCCCTCCTGGAGCGCGCGCACGCCGTCGAGGAGGCCTTCCACCGCGTACGGGACGAGCGCTGGGGCCCGCGCACCCTGGACGTGGACATCGTCGCCTACGCCGACCTCCACTCGGACGACCCACAGCTCACCCTCCCGCACCCGCGCGCCCACGAGCGGGCCTTCGTGCTGGCCCCCTGGCACGACATCGACCCCGCGGCGGAGCTCCCGGGCCGCGGCCCCGTGGCCGACCTGCTGGACGCCGTCACCCGCGAAGGTGTCACGCCCCGCGCCGACCTGGAACTCCGGCTGCCCGAGTAGCCGTTAAGGTCGAGACGGCCACAGCCCGGGGCACCGGTCCGGGGAACGCGAAGGGACACCGTGAAAGAGCTGCGCATCAGGGTGCTGGCCGGCGTCTTCGTCGTCGCCGGAGTCCTGTCCTGGGCCGGGGCCCGCCTGTGGAACTCCTTCGGGACCCTCCCCAGCGTGCCCGTCGCCGCGCCCATCGTGCTCGCCCTGATCGCCGTGGTCCTCGCGGCCACCGCGCTCTCGCTGCGGGCCCGCCTCAAGGCGCAGCGCGAGCGCCGGCCCGACGCCAAGGGCGTCGACCCCCTGATGGCGGCCCGCGCGGTGGTCTTCGGGCAGGCCAGTGCCCTGGTGGCCGCCCTGGTCGCGGGCCTGTACGGCGGCACCTTCGTGGTCCTGCTGGGCTCCCTGGACATCCCCGCCCGCCGCGACCAGGCCATCTACGCCGGCTTCTCGGTCGTCGCGGGCATCGGCGTGATAGCGGCGGCGATCTTCCTGGAGCGGGTCTGCAAGCTCCCGGAGGACGAGGACGACGACAACCACCCGGGCACGGCCCCGGCGAGCTAGGGACGTCGTACACGGAAGAAGGGGGCATGGTTCGCGCGAACCATGCCCCCTTCTTCCGTGGCCCCTATCTCCGCGTACGACGTCAGCGCGCCATGATCAGGCTCATCGCCTCGTTGCGGGTCGCCGCGTCCCGCAGCTGGCCGCGCACGGCCGAGGTGAGCGTCTTGGCGCCGGGTTTGCGGATGCCCCGCATCGACATGCACATGTGCTCGCACTCCACGACCACGATCACCCCGCGCGGCTCCAGGATCTCCATCAGCGAGTCGGCGATCTGCGTGGTGAGTCGTTCCTGCACCTGCGGGCGGCGGGCGTAGACGTCGACCAGCCGGGCCAGCTTGGACAGCCCGGTGATCTTGCCGCTGGTGGACGGGATGTACCCGACGTGCGCCACGCCCCGGAACGGCACCAGATGATGCTCACATGTCGAGTACACCTCGATGTCCTTGACCAGCACCATCTCGTCGTGGCCGATGTCGAACGTCGTCGTCAGGACGTCCTCGGGCTTCTGCCACAGCCCCGCGAAGATCTCCCGGTACGCCCGCGCCACCCGCGCCGGCGTCTCCTGCAGGCCCTCACGGTCCGGGTCCTCGCCCACCGCGATGAGCAGCTCGCGCACGGCGTTCTGCGCCCGCTTCTCGTCGAACTCGCCGACGGGGGCTATGCCGTCCAGCGTCACGGGGTCGGTCATGGGGTGCCTCGTTCCTGTGCCTGCACGCGTGAGGGGCACGCGTCTCGAACCGCGGGTTACGCAAATGCCGCGTCCCCCAGGCTAGAACCTGGGGGACGCGGCATCCATTCCGGGCCCGGCGGGGCACGGGGAGCCTTGGATCAGCTCTCCGGGCGCTCCTCCGGGGACCGCTCCGGCTGCGGGGCGGGCTCCGTCGTGGCGGTCTTCGCGGTGGAGATGGCCGGCGTGGCGCCGTTCGCCCCGTTCGTCAGGGCCAGCTCCTTGGGGGAGAGGACCGGCGGACGGGTGGACGGCGTACGGCGGGAGGAACCGGTCCAGGCGGGCCTGGGCGGGCGCTTGACGATCGGCGCGAAGATCTCGGCGATCTCCTCCTTGCCCAGCGTCTCCTTCTCCAGGAGGGCCAGGACCAGGTTGTCGAGGACGTCGCGGTTCTCGACGAGGATCTCCCACGCCTCGTTGTGCGCGGTCTCGATGAGCTTCTTGACCTCTTCGTCGACCAGCGCGGCGACCTCTTCCGAGTAGTCGCGCTGGTGAGCCATCTCCCGGCCGAGGAAGGGCTCGGTGTTGTCGCCGCCGAACTTGATGGCGCCGAGCCGCTCGGTCATGCCGTACTGGGTGACCATCGCGCGGGCCAGTCCGGTGGCCTTCTCGATGTCGTTGGCGGCACCGGTGGTCGGGTCGTGGAAGACGAGCTCCTCCGCCGCGCGGCCGCCCAGCATGTAGGCCAGCTGGTCCAGCATCTCGTTGCGCGTGGTGGAGTACCTGTCCTCGTCCGGCAGGACCATGGTGTAGCCGAGGGCACGGCCTCTCGACAGGATGGTGATCTTGTGGACGGGGTCGGAGTTCGGTGAGGCCGCCGCGACCAGGGCGTGTCCGCCCTCGTGGTACGCGGTGATCTTCTTCTCCTTGTCCGACATGATCCGGGTCCGCTTCTGCGGGCCCGCCACCACACGGTCGATCGCCTCGTCGAGCATGTGGTTGTCGATGAGCTTCTGGTCGCTGCGCGCGGTGAGCAGCGCGGCCTCGTTCAGCACGTTGGCCAGGTCGGCACCGGTCATGCCGGGCGTGCGGCGGGCGACGGCGCCGAGGTCGACGTCCGGGGCGACCGGCTTGCCCTTCTGGTGCACCTTGAGGATCTCGAGGCGGCCCTGCATGTCCGGGCGGTCGACCGCGATCTGGCGGTCGAAACGGCCGGGACGCAGCAGCGCCGGGTCGAGGATGTCCGGGCGGTTCGTGGCGGCGATGAGGATCACGCCGCCCTTCACGTCGAAGCCGTCCATCTCGACGAGGAGCTGGTTCAGGGTCTGCTCACGCTCGTCGTGACCGCCGCCGAGGCCGGCGCCGCGGTGGCGGCCGACCGCGTCGATCTCGTCGACGAAGACGATCGCGGGGGCGTTGGCCTTGGCCTGCTCGAACAGGTCACGGACCCGGGAGGCACCGACACCGACGAACATCTCGACGAAGTCGGAACCGGAGATCGAGTAGAACGGCACGCCCGCCTCGCCGGCGACGGCGCGCGCGAGCAGCGTCTTGCCGGTACCGGGCGGGCCGTAGAGCAGCACGCCCTTGGGGATCTTGGCGCCGACGGCCTGGAACTTCGCCGGCTCCTGCAGGAACTCCTTGATCTCGTGGAGCTCCTCGACGGCCTCCTCGGAGCCCGCGACGTCGGAGAACGTCGTCTTCGGGGTGTCCTTGGTGATGAGCTTCGCCTTGGACTTGCCGAAGTTCATGACGCGGGAGCCGCCGCCCTGCATCTGATTCATCAGGAACAGGAAGACAACCACGATGAGGACGAAGGGAAGCAGGGACAGCAGAATGCTCACGAAGGGGTTCTGCTTGGACGGCGAAACCGTGTAGCCGTCCGGGATCTGCTTGTTCTGGAACTTGTCCTGCAGCGTGCTGGCGATGGTGACGCCCTGGTCGCCGATGTAGCTCGCCTGGATCTTCGAGCTGCCCTCGACCTTCTGGCCGTCCTTGAGCTCGACCTTGATGATCTGCTCGTCGCCGGTGGTCAGCTTGGCCTGTTCGACCTTGTTCTCATTGATCGCCTGGACGACCTGGCCCGTGTCCACCGTCTTGTAGCCGCCGGACGAACCGACGACCTGCATCAACACGACCACGGCAAGGACGGCCAGCACGATCCACATGACCGGCCCACGGAAGTATCGCTTCACGTCCATCCATACGGAGCGGTGCCGCCCCGTCCCTCCTGCCATAGTGAGTTTGATAAAGGCTGTTCTTCGGACGGTACCCCAGCATGGCCCCCCGAAGCTGCGGGGGACGGCCGACAGTGGCGTCCACGCAAGCTCCAACGCCGAGGAGCCCGCCGGGGTTCCCGATCACGTACGGCGGCCGGAGCCGCCAGGGGTCAACCGCCGTAGACGTGGGGCGCGAGCGTACCCACGAACGGGAGGTTGCGGTACTTCTCGGCGTAGTCGAGGCCGTAGCCGACGACGAACTCGTTGGGGATGTCGAAGCCGACCCATTCGACGTCGATGGCGACCTTGGCGGCCTCGGGCTTGCGCAGCAAGGTGCACACCTTGAGGGAGGCGGGCTCGCGCGAGCCGAGGTTGGAGATCAGCCAGGACAGGGTCAGTCCGGAGTCGATGATGTCCTCGACGATCAGGACGTGCCGGCCCTTGATGTCCGTGTCGAGGTCCTTGAGGATCCGCACCACGCCGGAGGACTGGGTGCCCGCCCCGTACGAGGACACGGCCATCCAGTCCATCGTGACGGGGGTGGACAGCGCCCGGGCGAGGTCCGCCATCACCATCACCGCGCCCTTGAGCACGCCGACGATCAGCAGGTCCTTGCCCGCGTACTCCGCGTCGATCTTCGCCGCCAGCTCCGCCAGCTTGGCGTCGATCTCTTCCTTGGTGATGAGTACCTTCTCGAGGTCGGCACCCATGTCGTTCGCGTCCACCCGCATCACTTTCGGTCGTCCCACCGGCCGGTCCGGTCCGCCCCGTGACTCGTACGGGTCGGTGGGTCCGGATTCAGCCTTGCCGAATCACCAGTCTGCCACCCTGCCGGCGGGCGACGACCCGGCCGGGGAGATTGATGGCCCCCTGGCCGCGCCAGCCGGTGATCAGCCGGTCGACCTCCTCGATGTGGCGGGCGAACAGCGAACCGGCCGGGGCGCCCGCCTCGATGGCGGCCCGGCGCAGCACCCGCCGGCGCACGGCGGGCGGCAGGTCGTGCAGGGCGTCGCACTCCAGGCGGCCGTCGTCGTCGCGGACGCCGGCCGCGGCCTTCCCGGCCCAGGCGTCGAGGGCGTCCGCGTCGTCGCGGGAGAGCTGGGCCGTACGGGCGAGAGCCTCGACGACGCCCTTGCCGAGGGCCTTCTCCAGGGCGGGCAGGCCCTCGTGGCGCAGCCGGGAGCGGGTGTAGGCGGGGTCGACGTTGTGCGGGTCGTCCCAGACGGGCAGGGACTGCACCATGCAGGCCTTGCGGGCGGTCTGCCGGTCGAGCCGGAGGAAGGGGCGCCGGTAACGGCCGTCGGCCCCCGAGACCGCGGCCATGCCGGACAGGGATCGGATGCCGGAGCCGCGGGCGAGGCCGAGCAGGACCGTCTCGGCCTGGTCGTCGCGGGTGTGGCCGAGCAGGACCGCGGCGGCGCGGTGGCGCTCGGCGGCGGCGTCCAGGGCGGCGTAGCGGGCGTCCCGGGCGGCGGCTTCCGGACCGCCGTCGCGGCCGACGGTGACGGCGACCGACTCGACGGGGTCCAGACCGAGTTCGCGCAGCCGGGCGGCGACCTCGGCGGCGCGCAGGTCGGAGCCCGCCTGGAGGCCGTGGTCGACGGTCACGCCGCCGGCGCGCAGGCCGGCCCGGGGGGCTTCGAAGGCGAGGGCGGAGGCGAGTGCCATGGAGTCGGCGCCGCCGGAGCAGGCCACGAGGACGAGCGGGGAGGAGGACCGCTCGTCGGTCGCGGGCCGGCCGGGCGGTCGGCCGTGTTCGGCGAGGATGTCGTTGAGGACGCGGCGGACCGCCAGGCGTATCGCCGCGACCGCAGGATGGGGACCCATGTCCGGTTCCCTTCGATGATGTTCCGGGGGGTTGAGCCCGAAGGTTCGGTCACGCAGAGTGTGTAGATGGTGACAGAACCGGGCCGTTCCCCGAGCATTGCACGCCTGCCCTGGGCCCACGGTCCCTCGGACGGGTGATTGGCGGGGCGTCCGTCTGCCGTCGGCCGGACACCCCGCGCGACCGGGGCGCGGCGCTCATGCCTCCGGTTTGCGGTGCACCCGGGTGATCCAGTCCGCCGGTTTGCCGATCTCCGCCTTGGTGGGGAGCGTGTTGGGCGAGGTCCACACGCGGTTGAAGCCGTCCATGCCGACCTCGTCGACGACCGCGCGGACGAAGCGTTCCCCGTCGCGGTACTGCCGCAGCTTGGCGTCCAGGCCGAGCAGCTTGCGCAGGGCCATGTCCAGGCGGGAGGCGCCCTTGGCGCGGCGCTGCTGGAACTTCTCGCGGATCTCGGCGACGCTCGGCACGACCTCGGGGCCCACGCCGTCCATGACGTAGTCGGCGTGCCCTTCCAGCAGGGACATCACCGCGGTGAGCCGGCCGAGGATCTCGCGCTGGGCCGGGGTCTGCACGATCTCGACAAGGGAGCGTCCGTCGTCGCCCTCCTCGCCCTCGGGACGGCCGCCGGCGAGCGACTGGGCCGCCTCGCGCACCCGTTCCAGGACGGTCATGGGGTCGACGTCGGTCTCCTGAAGGAACGCCTGGATCTCACCCTCCAGGTGGTCCCGCAGCCAGGGCACGGCGGTGAACTGGGTGCGGTGGGTCTCCTCGTGGAGGGTCACCCACAGGCGGAAGTCGTGCGGCTCGACGTCGAGTTCGCGTTCGACGTGGACGATGTTCGGGGCGACCAGCAGCAGCCGTCCGCCGCCGTTGGCGCCGGCCGGGAGGTCGCGGGTCGCGGGGGCGAAGGTCTCGTACTGGCCGAGGACGCGGGAGGCGAGGAAGGACAGCAGCATGCCCAGCTCCACGCCGGTGACCTTGCCGCCGACGGCGCCGAGGACCGCGTTGCCGGGGCTGGTGCCGCGCCGCTCCTGCATCTTGTCGAGCAGGGGTTTGAGCAGTTCGCGGAAGCCGGCGACGTTGGCCCGGACCCAGCCGGGGCGGTCCACCACGAGGAGGGGCGTGTCGTGGGTCTCGGCGGTGCCGAGACCGGTGAAGCCGCGGACGTGTTCCTCCGCGGCCTGCGCGTGGCGGCGGAGTTCCGCGACGACGGCGCGGGCCTCGTCCCGGCTGACGTCGGGGCCCGGCCGCATGAGCCTGGTCGCGGTCGCGACCGCGAGGTTCCAGTCGACCATCCCGGAAGAGGCAGCACCACCGATGCTCGTCATGCGTCAACGGTACGTGAGTGGTGGGGTTACGGGCAGGGCGAGGAAGTGGGGGCCCGTTCGCGCGGCTCCCCGCGCCCCTTGGGCGACATGGTCGCCGCGTTTTCCAGCCGGCCTGGCCCCGCTTCAGGGGTCACCCCCCGACACCCCCGTTCGCGCAGTTCCCCGCGCCCCTAGGGAACTGCCGTTCCCGGCACCTGTGGCCTCGCACTCCCGGGGGCACGGGGAACCGCGCGAAGGGGGTCCGGGGCAAGGCCCCGAAGTGGGTGAGGGAGTCGGCCCCTCGCCTCTGCAGCGCGCCCGTCGCGCAGTTCCCCGCGCCCCCTGAGGGGCTTCAGCGGCAGCCGCAGGCCGACAGGGCGGTGGCTGCCTTGTCGAGGGCTGTCTGGGCCGCGTCCGGCCCCGGGGTGTCGTTGGCCAGGAAGGCGAACGACAGAAGGCGCCCGTCACGGTCGACGACCGTGCCGGCCAGCGTGTTCACGCCCGTCAGCGTGCCGGTCTTGGCGCGGACCACACCGGCCGCACCGTCCTCGTACCGGCCGGACAACGTGCCGGTGAAGCCGGCGACCGGCAGCCCGGTGAGGACGGGCCGCAGCTCGGGGTGGGCCGGGTCGCCGGCCTTGACCAGCAGGGCGGTGAGCAGGTCGGCGGTGAGCCGGTCACCCCGGTCGAGACCGCTGCCGTCCTTGACCTCGATGCCCTTCACGGGCAGCTTCAGCTGCTTCAGGCGGGCGGTGACCGCCGCTCCCCCGCCCGCGAAGTCGGCCGGCTTGCCGGTGGCGACGGCGGTGTGCCGGGCGAGCGCCTCGGCGAGGTCGTTGTCGCTGTGGGTCAGCATCCGCTCCACGAGCGAGGCGAGCGGCGGCGAGGAGACCGTCGCGAGGGTGGTGGCGCGGGTCGTCGACTTGGACGGGCCGGGCGGCGTCGCCGTGATCCCGTGATCCTTGAGCAGGTCCCCGAACGTCCGGGCGGCGTCGGCAGCGGGGTCCGCGACGCGTGGCGCGGGTCCGCTGGAGGAGTCGTCGGTGCGCCCCTCGTCGGCCATCAGGGGGGTGACGGCGGCGAGGTTGGGGTTGACCCCGATCGGGTGCATCGTGCCGCCCTTGTAGAGCGTCGTGTCGTACGACAGCGTCACCTTGCGCACGCCCCGCTTGCCGAGGGCCGCGGCGGTGCGCGCGGCGAGGTCCCGCAGGCTCGCGAACCCCTTGGCCTGCTTGCGGGCGGTGAGCGTGGGGTCGCCGCCGCCGACCAGGACGACCTCCCGGGTGTCGGGTTCGTAGACCGTGCGGGTGGTGAGGCGGTGGTCGGCGCCCAGGGCGGACAGCGCGGCGACGGCGGTGGCGATCTTCGTGGTGGAGGCGGGGGTGAGCGCGTCGCCGGAGCCGTCGCCGTAGAGCCGCTTGCCGGTGGCGACGTCGACCACGGCGGCGGACCGGCGGCCGAGCGCCGGAATGTTCAGCAGCGGGTCGAGGACGGCGGCGAGCGCCTTGCCCGCGGGCGCCGACCGCACGGTGGTGGCGGTGCCGCCGAGGCCGGTGAGGACGGAGGGGGCGGGCGGGGCGGCCTGCGGTCCGCGCGGCGGGGTGCCGGCGTGCGCCCGGGAGCCGTCGTGATCTGTGCCACGCGAGGCCGCCAGGGCCACGGCCCGGTCCCGCTCGGCCGTACGCTGACCCGTGGAGTCCCAGGGGCCGGCAGCGGTCACCACACCCGCGGCCAGCGCCAGACCGGCAGTGGCGGCGGTCGCGGTGTACCAGCCGGTACCGGGCCGCGCGACCCGCGGGGCCTGCGGCGATCCCGGCCGGCCCCACCGCGTGAACCACGGCCCGGCGGCCGCGGCGACGCGCGCCAGACGCGGTCGTACGGCGTCCGCGATCCGCACGACGTGCGGTCCCGCGGCCCGCCAAGGCCTCAGCTCTGGCACGACCACCAGCCCCTTTCGCGATCACACACCTGCGTGAGGGACACTTAACCACCAGAACTATGTGCTGATCATGGAGGAGCGTCCGGTGGAGTTCGACGTCACGATCGAGATCCCGAAGGGTTCGCGGAACAAGTACGAGGTGGACCACGAGACGGGTCGGATCCGCCTGGACCGTCGGCTCTTCACCTCGACCGCCTACCCGACCGACTACGGCTTCGTCGAGAACACCCTCGGCGAGGACGGCGACCCGCTGGACGCGCTGGTCATCCTGGACGAGCCGACGTTCCCGGGCTGCCTGATCCGCTGCCGCGCCATCGGCATGTTCCGCATGACCGACGAGGCCGGCGGCGACGACAAGCTGCTGTGCGTCCCGTCGACGGACCCGCGCGTGGAGCACCTGCGCGACATCCACCACGTGTCGGAGTTCGACCGCCTGGAGATCCAGCACTTCTTCGAGGTCTACAAGGACCTGGAGCCCGGCAAGTCCGTCGAGGGCGCCGACTGGGTCGGCCGGGTGGACGCCGAGGCCGAGATCGAGCGGTCCTACAAGCGCTTCAAGGACCAGGGCGGCCACTGAGCACCGCCGCCGAGAGGCACCGGACGGGCCGCACGCGCACGCGTGCGGCCCGTCTCGCTGTGCCTGCGCAAGACCGGCGTGGCACGGGGCACACTGAGGGACGGTGTCGTCAGCAGGGAGAGCACAGCACGTGACGGACGCGGAGGACCGCAAGCCACAGTCGGACGAGGCGAGGAACGCCTTCGTACCCCCCTCCGGTGTCGCGGCACCGGCCGACAGCGAGTCGCAGACGACCTCAGAGTTCGCCGTCCCCGACGGGCTGGCCGTGCCGAAGCCGGGCCCGGAGTCGGAGACCACCTCGGAGTTCGCCCTTCCGGACGGTCTGGACGTGGCCCCGCCCCCGCCGTCGCCGGAGGCGGAGGGGTCGGCGTTCAGCACGCCGAGGACCTACAGCGCACGGCAGGCCGCGGCCTTCACCCCGCCGGCCGGCGTCCCGCTGGTGCGGCTGACCAAGGACGTGCCCTGGCAGGACCGGATGCGCACGATGCTGCGCATGCCGGTGACCGAACGGCCCGCCCCGGAGCCGGTGCAGCGGCACGACGAGGCCGGTCCGGCCGTGCCGCGCGTGCTGGACCTGAGCCTGCGTATCGGTGAGCTGCTGCTGGCCGGCGGTGAGGGCGCCGAGGACGTGGAGGCGGCGATGTTCGCCGTGTGCCGCTCCTACGGCCTGGACCGCTGCGAGCCCAACGTCACCTTCACCCTGCTCGCGGTCTCCTATCAGCCGTCACTGGTCGACGACCCGGTGACGGCCTCCCGCACGGTGCGCCGCCGCAGCCCCGACTACACCCGGCTGGCGGCCGTCTACCAGCTGGTGGACGACCTCAGCGACGACGAGACCCAGGTGACCCTGGAGGAGGCGTACCGGCGGCTGGCGGAGATCCGCCGCAACCGGCACCCCTACCCGGGCTGGGCGCTGACCCTCGCGAGCGGGCTGCTCGCCGGCTCCGCCTCGGTGCTGGTCGGCGGTCAGCTGCTGGTGTTCGTCGCGGCGGCGATCGGCGCGATGCTCGGCGACCGGCTGGCGTGGCTGTGCGCCGGGCGCGGACTGCCGGAGTTCTACCAGTTCACGGTGGCCGCGACGCCGCCGGCCGCGATCGGTGTGGCACTGACCCTGGCGCACGCGGACGTGAAGGCGTCCGCGGTGATCACCGGTGGTCTCTTCGCGCTGCTGCCCGGACGGGCGCTGGTGGCGGGCGTGCAGGACGGCCTGACCGGCTTCTACATCACGGCGTCCGCGCGTCTGCTGGAGGTCCTGTACTTCTTCGTCGCCATCGTGATCGGCGTGCTGACGGTGCTGTACTTCGGCGTGCAGCTCGGCGCCAATCTGGTCCCGGACGCAGCGCTCGGCGGCTCGGACCCGCAGCCACTGCTGCAGATCACGGCGTCGCTGGGGCTGTCGCTCGCGTTCGCCGTACTGCTCCAGCAGGAGCGGGCCACGGTGCTGATGGTGACGCTGAACGGCGGGGTCGCCTGGGTGGTCTACGGGGCGATGCAGCAAACGGGCAACATCTCGCCGGTGGCATCCACGGCGGTGGCGGCGGGTGTGGTCGGCCTGTTCGGGCAGCTGCTGGCCCGCTACCGGTTCGCGTCCGCGCTGCCGTACACCACGGCGGCGATCGGGCCGCTGCTGCCCGGTTCGGCCACCTACTTCGGTCTGCTGGGCATCGCGCAGAACGAGGTCAACCGGGGTCTGACGTCGCTCACCAAGGCGGTGGCGCTGGCGATGGCCATCGCGATCGGGGTGAACCTCGGATCGGAGATCTCCCGGCTGTTCCTGCGGATCGGCTCCGCGGAGAAGCGCCGGGCGGCGAAGCGGACGCGAGGCTTCTAGACCTCGGCCCACGGCAGCCGCCGCCCGGCACCGGCTCAGTAACCGCCGTTGTACGGCTGCTGCCGGTCGTACTGCTGGTCGTCCCCGTAGGGCTGCTGCCGGTCGTCCTCGTAGGGCTGCTGCCGGTCGTCCCCGTAAGGCTGCTGCCGGTCGTCCCTGTACGGCTGCTGCCGGTCGTTCCCGTAGGGCTGCCGCGGGTCGTACTGCCCGCCGTCGCCGTACGGCTGCTGCTGGTCGTACCTCTGACCGTTCCCGTACTGCTGCTGACGGGGCTGCTGCTGCGGGTGGCCGTTCGGGGTGTTGCCGTAGGGCGGGCGGGGCTGCTGCCGGGGGTGGCCGCCCTGGTTGCCGTAGGGCTGCTGACCGGGCTGCTGCGGGGCGGCCGGGGTGACACGGCGCAGCTGGGTGGTGGCGTCGTCCATGACCGGCGGCTGGGCGTACTGCGGGGCGGCGGCCGGGGCCTCGGCGGCGGCGCGCTTCTTCTTCCCGCGTTCGCGCAGGTACTCGATGAGGATCGGGACCACGGAGACGAAGACGATCAGGATGAGGATCGCCTCGACGTTGGTCTTGATGAAGTTGATCTGGCCGAGCCAGTACCCGGCGAGGGTGACACCCGTGCCCCAGGCGACACCGCCGATGATGTTGTACGTGAGGAACGTGCGGTACTTCATGCGGCCGGCGCCGGCCACGATGGGCGCGAAAGTCCGCACGATGGGGACGAAGCGGGCCAGGACGATCGCCTTGGGGCCGTACTTCTCCATGAACTCGTGGGCCTTCTCCAGGTTCTCCTGCTTGAAGAGCTTGGAGTTGGGCCGGCTGAACAGCCGGGGCCCGAAGAACTTGCCGATCATGTAGCCGACCTGGTCGCCGATCACCGCGGCGAGCACGATCAGGAGGCACACCAGCCACAGCGGCTGGCTGATGTAGGTCCCCTCGGCCACGAACAGACCCGCCGTGAACAGCAGGGAGTCACCGGGCAGGAACGCGAAGAGTCCGGACTCCGCGAAGACGATCAGCAGGATGCCGGGGAGGCTGAAGGTCTCGATGAGGTAGTCCGGGCTCAGCCACTCGGGGCCGAGCGCAAGCGTGGTCACGGGGATGTGGCTCCTGCAGCTGGGGGTCAAGGGCGGGGGCTGGCTGCCCAAATTATGAACGCAACCATTGAAGCCCAGGTTCCGCGGGGGTACCCAGGATGCACTGTGCCCCCGCCCGGGGAAAGCCGCGAGCCGGCGCCATGAGCGATCGCCGCTGGTCGTGGCCCGGGCCGTCCGGGCCACGACCGCTCAGGCGGTGTGCCGTACCGCGTTGGCGAGGATCGCGTCCCGCATGTAGGCGGCCAGACCGGGCTTGGCCTGGTCGATGTTCCGCGTGAACCGCTCGTCGCCGACGTACATCTCGCCCAGGCAGGTGTGCATCTCGTGGCCGCAGTCGTAGTGGTTGCGGGAGATGCCCCGGCGGTGGTCCTCGGCCGCGTCCATCGCGGCCTCGGAGTCGGCCGGCTCGCCGGCCTCCATCAGGGCGACGAACCGGCGGGTCAGCTCGTCGGCCTCGCGCTGGATCCGCTGCCAGTCCTCCTTGGTGTAGGAGGCCGTCCGCTCCCGCGACTGGCGGTAGGCGTCGGTGTCGCCCCAGCGTTCCTGGACCTCCTCCTGGTACTGGTCGGGGTCGAAGTCCCCGAAGACCTCGAACTTCTCCTCCGGTGTCAGGTTGATCCCCATCGTGCGTGCCTCCATGGCCTGTTCCACGGCCGCCGCCATCTTCTGCAGCCTCTCGATCCGGGCGGTCAGCAGGTCGTGCTGGCGGCGCAGGTGCGCGCGCGGGTCCGCGTCCGGGTCGTCGAGCAGGGCGGCGACCTGCTCCAGCGGGAAGCCGAGCTCGCGGTAGAACAGGATCTGCTGCAGCCGGTCGAGGTCGGCGTCGCCGTACCGGCGGTGCCCCGCGTGGCTGCGCCCGGTCGGCACCAGCAGGCCGATGGCGTCGTAGTGGTGCAGGGTGCGCACCGTGACACCGGCGAAGCCGGCCACCTGTCCTACGGAGTAGCTCACTTCCGCTCCCCTTCCGTTCCGTGCCCCAGCCTGGGTCCTCACGCCACGTGAGGTGCAAGCGGGTTCCCGGTTTATCCCTTTCGCCCGCTTATCGTGTGCGCGTGGCCCAGGACAGCACGCAGCCGGCTCCCGCCGCCGTCCCGGCGACCGCGGCGCGCACCCTCCTGCCGACCATCGTGCCCGCGCTGCTGGTCGGCGTGGTGACGAGCCTGGTCCTGCTCGGGGTGAGCGCGGCGGCCGAGGAGCTGCAGGACGTGTTGTGGCAGACCCTGCCGGACGCGGTCGGCGTCGGCCGGTACTCCGTGCTGTGGATGTTCACGGTGCTCGTCGCCACGGGGGTGGCGGTCGGGCTGGTGGTCTGGAAGGTGCCCGGCCACGCGGGCCCCGACCCGGCGACCACCGGGCTGGAGGCGCCGGTGCTGCCGCCCGCGGTGCTGCCCGGGCTGCTGCTGGCGACCGCGTTCGTCCTGGCCGGCGGCCCCAGCCTGGGTCCGGAGAACCCGATCATCGCGGTGAACGTCGCGCTGGCCCTCTGGCTCGGCACCCGGGCCTTCCCCCGGGCGCCGCAGCGCGGGTGGGTGGCCCTGGCGGAGGCGGGGACCATCGGCGCGCTGTTCGGCACACCGGTCGCCGCCGCGCTGGTGATCTCCGAGGCGCTGGCCGGGCAGCGCGTGAAGGGGCAGCTGTGGGACAGCCTCTTCGCCCCGCTGGCCGCCGCCGGGGCCGGGGCCCTCACCACCACGCTGGTGTCCGAGCCGAGCTTCGACCTGCATCTGCCGCCGTTCGGGCGACCGGGCTGGAGCGACCTGCTGGCGTCCCTCGTGGTCGCCCCGGCGGGCGCGCTGCTCGGCATGTGCGCCGTGTACGCCTTTCCCTTCGTCCACCGGGCGTTCGGGCGGCTGCGCCACCCGATGCTGATGCTCCCGGCCGGCGGCGCCGTCCTGGGCGGCCTCGCGGCGCTCGGCGGACATCTGACGCTGTTCAAGGGGCTCGACGAGATCGCCGAGCTGGCCCGCGACCCGGACGGCTGGTCGGCGGGCGAGTTCGCCACGATGACGGTGGTGAAGCTGGCCGCGCTGCTCGTCGCCACCTGCAGCGGTTTCCGCGGCGGCCGGATCTTCCCCGCGGTGTTCGTGGGAACCGCGCTCGGCCTGTGCGCCCACGCGCTGGTGCCCGCGGTGCACCCGGCGGTCGGCGTGTCGGCGGGCGTCCTGGGCCTGCTGCTGGCCGTCACCCGACAGGGCTGGGTCAGCCTGTTCGTCGCGGCCGTGCTGGTCGCCGACACCGGCATCCTCACCCTCCTCTGCCTGGCCACCCTTCCCGCCTGGCTGCTCGTCACGGGCCGCCCGCACATGCAGTTGCGGGCGGACGGGACGGCGGTCCGGTGACCGTCCGCTTCCCTCTCCGAACGGCCCGCGCCCGGGCCGTCCGACACCGTACGGAGGACCCATGCCGCTGCACCAAGGCCGGACGGCCGGCGAGCGCCCGCTGTCCGTCAACCCGTTCCTCGGACCGGCGAACCCGGTCGGGGGTATGACCGAGGCGCCGCCCAAGCACCGCCTCCCGGACGACCCGATGGCGCCGTCGACGGCGTATCAGCTGGTGCACGACGAGCTGATGCTGGACGGCAACGCGCGGCTGAACCTGGCCACCTTCGTCACCACCTGGATGGAGCCCGAGGCCGGGCTGCTGATGGCGGAGTGCCGGGACAAGAACATGATCGACAAGGACGAGTACCCGCGCACCGCCGAGCTGGAGCGGCGCTGCGTGTCGATGCTCGCCGACCTGTGGCACGCCCCCGACCCCGACAAGGCCGTGGGCTGTTCGACCACCGGCTCCAGCGAGGCCTGCATGCTGGCCGGTCTGGCGCTCAAGCGGCGCTGGTCGCTGCGCAACGCCGGCCGGTACCCCTCGCGCGAGGCCCGCCCCAACCTCGTGATGGGCGTGAACGTGCAGGTCTGCTGGGACAAGTTCTGCACCTTCTGGGAGGTGGAGCCCCGTCAGGTGCCCATGGAGGGCGACCGGTTCCACCTCGACCCGGCGGCGGCCGCCGAGCTGTGCGACGAGAACACCATCGGCGTCGTCGGCATCCTGGGCTCCACCTTCGACGGGTCCTACGAGCCGATCGCCGAGCTGTGCGCGGCGCTGGACGACCTCCAGGAACGCACCGGCCTGGACGTCCCCGTGCACGTCGACGGGGCGTCCGGGGCGATGATCGCGCCGTTCCTCGACGAGGACCTGGTGTGGGACTTCCGCCTGCCGCGGGTGGCGTCCGTCAACACCTCCGGGCACAAGTACGGGCTGGTGTACCCGGGTGTGGGCTGGGTGCTGTGGCGGGACGTGACGGCGCTGCCCGAGGAACTGGTCTTCCGGGTGAACTACCTGGGCGGCGACCTGCCCACCTTCGCGCTGAACTTCTCCCGCCCGGGCGCCCAGGTCGTGGCGCAGTACTACTCCTTCCTGCGCCTGGGCCGCGAGGGCTACCGGGCGGTGCAGCAGGCCGCCCGGGACGTGGCCACGGGGCTGTCCGCGCGCATCGAGGCGCTCGGCGACTTCCGGCTGCTCACCCGGGGCGACGAGTTGCCGGTGTTCGCCTTCACCACCGCGCCGGACGTGACGGCGTACGACGTCTTCGACGTGGCCCGGCGGCTGCGGGAGACCGGCTGGCTGGTGCCCGCGTACACCTTCCCGGCGAACCGTGAGGACCTGGCGGTGCTGCGGGTGGTGTGCCGCAACGGCTTCTCCGAGGACCTCGCCGACCTGTTCGCCGAGGACCTGACCCGGCTGCTGCCGGACCTGCGCCGCCAGCCGCACCCGCTCACCCGGGACCGGAACGCGGCGACGGGATTCCACCACTGACCGTGGTCCGGCTCCCGCGCGCATGGGAGCCGGACACGTGTTTCAGCGGCTGAGCCGCGCGAACCGCCGGACCGCCAGCGGGAAGAAGACCGCGAGCAGGGCGAGCGGCCAGGCGATCGCCGCCCCCACGTGCCCCGGTTCCCCGCCGGGCCCGCCGAACAGGTCCCGTACGGCCGTGGCCGTGTGGGACAGCGGGTTCCATCCGACGACCGTGGCCAGCCAGCCGGGCATGGAACCGGGGGTGGCGAAGGCGTTGGAGAGGAAACCGACCGGCCAGACCAGGATCTGCACGGCCTGCACCATCTCCGGCCTGCCCGCCACCAGCGCCAGGTGGATGCCGATCCACAGCATCGCGAACCGGAACAGCAGGAGCAGCCCCACCGCGCCCAGGAACGCGGCCGGTCCGCCGTGGGCGCGCCAGCCCAGCGCGGCGGCCACGCCGAACAGCACCACGAGACCGAGCGCCGACTGGAGCATGTCGGCCGCGGAGCGGCCCACCAGCACCGCGCCGTCCGCCATCGGCATGGACCGGAAGCGGTCGAGGACCCCCTTGTTCATGTCCTGGGTGACTGCGATCATCGTGCCCTCCAGCCCGAAGGCCATGGTGAGCGCGAGCATGCCCGGCACCAGGAAGTCGAGGTAGTCGCCGCTCACCCCCCGGCCGCCGCCGACCAGGTAGCCGAACATCAGCAGCAGCATCACCGGGAAGACCAGGTTCACCACCACGGCGACCGGCTGCCGGCCCCAGCGGGCCAGCTCCCTGCGGGTCATGGTCCAGGAGTCGGTCAGTGCGTAGGCCGTGCTGCTCACGCTGCCTCCTTCACTCGTTCGTCGCGCCCGGTCAGATGCAGGAACACCTCGTCGAGGGTCGGTCTGCGCAGGGCGATGTCCTCGGCCTCGACACCGGCGCCCTCCAGGGCGCGGACCACGGCGGCGAGGGCCGCCATGCGGTCGGTGACGGGGGCGCTCAGCAGCCTCCGGTCGGTGTCCACGGTGACCGCCTCCCGCTCCACGGGCAGCAGGGCGGCGGCCGCGTCCAGCTGTCCGGCGTCGCGCAGGACGACGTCGATGCGGTCGCCGCCGGTGGCCGCCTTGAGCTCGTCGGCCGTGCCGTCCGCGACGACCCGGCCGGAGTCCACCATCGAGACCCGGTCGGCCAGTTGGTCGGCCTCCTCCAGGTACTGGGTGGTGAGCAGGACCGTCGTCCCGCCGCCCACCAGGGAGCGGACCGCGCTCCACACCTCCGCGCGCCCGCGCGGGTCGAGTCCGGTGGTCGGTTCGTCCAGGAAGAGCACCTCCGGTTCGGTGATCAGGGAGGCGGCGAGGTCCAGCCGGCGCCGCATGCCGCCGCTGTACTGCCGCACCGCCTTGGCCCCGGTGCCGGAGAGCTCGAAGCGCTCCAGCAGTTCGCCGGCCCGGGCGCGGGCCCGCCGTGCGCCCAGGTGGTGGAGGCGGCCGAACAGTTCGAGGTTCTGCCGGCCGCCGAGTTCCTCGTCGAGTGCCGCGTGCTGGCCCAGCAGGCCGATCCGCAGCCGTACCTCGTACGCCTCGCGCACCACGTCGTGCCCCGCGACCACGACCCGGCCGGAGTCGGGGCGCAGCAGGGTGGACAGGACCCGCACCAGGGTGGTCTTGCCCGCGCCGTTCGGCCCGAGCACCGCGTGGACCGTGCCCCGGGCGACGGTGAGGTCGAGTCCGTCCAGTGCGGGTGTGCCGGTGCCCTTGGGCCCCCGGTACGTCTTGCGTGCTTCCTCGACGGTGATCGCCGCGTCGGACACTGAAGCCCCCTTATTAGTCAAACTTGACTAGCGCCTCGACCGTAATGCCCGGCCCACCCACTCGTCAAACTTGATTACTCGACATCCCCCGGATGCCGCTGTCCCGTCCCGTACGGGTTCTCCTCGCCCTCGGCGAGCACGCCGACGAACGGCTCGCCCTCGCCGGCGAAGGTGTAGGCGCCGCCCCGGATGCGTTCGACGAGGCCGCGGGTCCAGGCGGCACCGGTGTCCGCCGAGTGCACCCAGAAGTCCATGATCTCGCCGATGTGGCCGAGCCGGCCCGGGCCGCCCTCGGGCGTGTAGTACTCCGTGACGGCCTTGCGCCACTCCCCGATCGACGCCAGCCGCTGCTCCAGCAGGGCCAGGGCCTCCGCCCGCTCCAGGTCGACCATCAGGCCGAGCCCGGCCGAGAGCACGTCCGGCTTCTGGTCGTAGGAGGTCAGCGCCTCCCGCAGCAGCCGGAAGTACTCCTCGGCGCCCTGCTCGGTGACCTCGTACTCCGTGCGCGGCGGGCCGCCCGCCGTGGAGGGGGCGGTCTCGTGCGCACGCAGCAGTCCCTGCTTGGCCATCTGCTTCAGCGCGTGGTAGATCGACCCGGGCTTGGCGTTGGACCACTCGTGCGCGCCCCAGTACTCCAGGTCGTTGCGCACCTGGTAGCCGTGGGCCCGCCCGTGCTGGCGCACCGCGCCGAGCACGAGAAGACGGATCACTGACATGCGGACCAGCGTAGGCCCGCTTCCGGCCGGGCCGGAAGCGGGCCTGCGAGGCGCGCGGTACGTACGGGGCCCGGGGTGCGGCTCAGAACGGGAAGCCGCTGCGGCCGTGCTGCACCGAGATCCACTTCGTGGTGGTGAAGGCGTCCAGCATGGTGTCGCCGTTCAGCCGGCCGACGCCGGAGTGCTTCTCGCCGCCGAACGGCACGATCGGCTCGTCGTGCACGGTGCCGTCGTTAACGTGGAACATCCCGGAGTCGATCTGCTTGGCGAAGCGCACGCCCCGCTCGACGTCCCCGGTGTGCACGGCACCGCTGAGCCCGTACGGGGTGTCGTTCACGATGCGTACGGCCTCCTCCTCGCCCTCGAACGGGACGAGGAAGGCGACGGGGCCGAACACCTCCTGGCGCAGCAGGGCGGAGTCCGCGGGCAGGCCGGTGACGACGGACGGCTCGACCAGGTTCTCGCGGCGGGCGCCGTGCACCAGGGCGGTGCCGCCCTCGGCGAGGGCCTGCTCGACGACACCCATGAGGGCGTCCGCCTGGCGGGAGTTGATCACCGGGCCGATGACGGTGTCCGGGTCGCGCGGGTCGCCGGCCTTGAGGGAGCGGACCTTGGCCACGAACTTCTCGGTGAACTCGTCGGCCACCGCGCGGTCGACCAGGACGCGGTTGGCGGCCATGCAGACCTGGCCCTGGTGCACGTACCGGCTGAACACGGCCGCGTCGACCGCGTAGTCCACGTCGGCGTCGTCGAGGACGACCAGCGCGCTGTTGCCGCCCAGCTCCAGCACCGCGCGCTTGAAGAGGGAGGCGCACACGGTCGCCACGTGCCGGCCGACCTGGTCGGAGCCGGTGAAGGAGATGACCTTCGGGACCGGGTGCTCCAGGAAGGCGTCACCGATCTCCGCGATGTCGGTGATCACGACGTTGAGCAGACCGGCGGGCAGCCCCGCGTCCTCGAAGATCTTCCCGATCAGGGAGCCGCCGACGATCGGCGTGTTCTGGTGCGGCTTGAGCACCACGCCGTTGCCCAGCGCGAGCGCGGGGGCGACGGACTTCAGCGACAGCAGGAAGGGGAAGTTGAACGGGCTGATCACGCCGACCACGCCGACCGGCACCCGGTAGACGCGGTTCTCCTTGCCGTCCACCGGCGAGGGGATGATCCGGCCCTCGGGGGCCAGCGCCAGGTGCACCGACTCGCGCAGGAACTCCTTGGCGAGGTGCAGCTCGAAGGCCGCCTTGAGGCGGGTGCCGCCCAGCTCGGCGACGATCGCCTCGGCTATCTCCTCCTCGCGCTCCTCGACCAGCCGGAGCGCCTTCTCGAACACCGCGCGGCGGGCGTAGGGGTTGGTGGCCGCCCACTCCTTCTGCGCGCGGGCGGCCGACCGGTACGCCTGGTCGACCTCGTCGACCGTGGCGATGGTGATCGACGCGAGCTTCTCGTCGTCGTACGGGTTGAAGTCGATGATGTCCCAGGAGCCGGTGCCCGGGCGCCACTCACCGTCGATGTACTGCTGAGCCAGGTCGGTGAAGTACGACGACATGCGATCCCTCGATCCCTTGCTGCGTCAGCAGAGCGCTGATCAGCTCCGTGGTCTGATCGCACGTCATCGTACTTGTGTTTCAAGGGAGTTGGCGGCGCCCTCAGGACAGTTGCAGCAGGCCCCGGAGCAGGTCCCGGCTCTCCGCCGGACCCGGGCTGTCGTGCTGCAGTTCCTTGAGCGCCTTCTCGTACTGGGCCACGTCCTCGGACTTGTCCAGGTAGAGCGCGCTGGTGAGCTGCTCCAGGTACACGACGTCCGACAGGTCGGACTCGGGGAAGCTGAGAATGGTGAACGCGCCGGACTCCCCGGAGTGGCCGCCGAGGCTGAACGGCACCACCTGAAGACGGATGTTGGGCCGCTCGGAGATGTCGATGAGGTGCTGGAGCTGGCCGCGCATCACCGCGCGGTCGCCGTAGGGCCGGCGCAGGGCCGCCTCGTCGAGGACGACGTGGAACTCGGGGGCGTTCTCCGACACCAGGTACTTCTGCCGCTCCAGGCGCAGTGCCACCCGCCGTTCGACGTCGGCGTCGCTCGCGCTCTTCATGCCGCGCCGCACCACCGCGCGGGCGTACTCCTCGGTCTGCAGCAGACCGTGCACGAACTGCACCTCGTAGGCGCGCAGCAGGGAGGCCGCGCCCTCCAGGCCCACGTAGGTGGGGAACCAGCTGGGCAGGACGTCCGAGTAACTGTGCCACCAGCCCGCCACGTTGGCCTCCTTGGCGAGGGAGACCAGCGAGGCCCGCTCCTGCTCGTCCGTGATGCCGTACAGCGTCAGCAGGTCTTCCACGTCCCTGGTCTTGAAGCTCACCCGGCCCAGCTCCATCCGGCTGATCTTCGATTCCGAGGCGCGGATCGAGTAGCCCGCGGCCTCGCGCGTGATCCCCCGCGCCTCACGCAGTCGCCTGAGTTGTGATCCGAGCAGCATGCGCCGCACCACCGATCCCGGCTCTCCCGCGCTCACGTTCGACAGCCTCCCCAACGGTCTTCAGGGCCCGCAGTCTGCCACTAAAACACTTCGAGCAGTACTCGACCGGTTACGGAAACGGAATCCAGCTCAGCGATCCGGTCAGGAACGTGCACCGGACGGACGGCGAAGCGCAACCGGATGAGAAGAGAACAGCCAGGAGGGAACGAGGAGATGACGGAAAAATTGCCCAACAAACCCGTACGGTGGGGCTGATTTCGGTCAGCTGCACGTGCATCTGCCCTTGCATCTGCTGTACGCATCCGAAACCATGGTCTCCGCACCACCGCCGCCTCGCTACGACCGCGAATTCGGGAGTGCCTCGCATGGGGACGAATGGATCGACCATGCTCGAGCCGTTACGGCAGGGCCTTCCTCCGCTGAACCTCGCGGCCGCCTCCGACGCAGCGTCCTGCGCCCTGCACGCCCGCTACGAAGCGGTGCGCGAGGCACGGCAGTTCACCCGCGCGACCCTCGACCAGTGGCACATGGGCGACCGGTTCGACGACGTCTGCCTGGTGGTCTCCGAACTGGTCACCAACGCCCTGCGCCACGCGCTGCCGGCCGGTGCCCCGGGACCGGCCGCCCCGGAACCGCCGGTCCGGCTGCACCTGATGCGGTGGACCGGGCGGCTGGTGTGCGCGGTGCGCGATCCCAGCGACGACAGTCCGGTCACCCGGGACCCCGGGGACCTGTCCCACGACTGCTCCGCCGAGTCGGGGCGCGGTCTGTTCCTGGTCGACTCGTTCAGCGACAGCTGGGGCTGGCACCCGCTCGCGGGCGCGCTCAGCGGCAAGGTGGTGTGGGCGCTGTTCCGGCACCCGGGTGCGGCGGACCGTCCGGTGCCCGGCCTCTGACACCTCCGGGCGCATATGCGTGCGGCAGGTCTACGCGCGTTGCCGACCGGGGTGCGGGCCGGCTTCCGGACGAGATCGCCGGGCGGCACCCGGTTTCTCCGGACTCCGGCCGCCCGGACGGCGTCAGCCCGCGACCAGGTGGTCGAACTCGCCGTCCTTCACGCCCAGCAGCATGGCCTCGATCTCCGCACGCGTGTAGACGAGCGCGGGCCCCTCGGGAAAGCGGGAGTTGCGCACCGCGACGTCCCCGCCGGGCAGCCGGGCGAACTCCACGCAGGACCCCTGCGAGTTGCTGTGCCGGCTCTTCTGCCAGGCCACACCGTCCAGCCGGGTGGCCGCCATGCCGTTGTACACGCCGGACGCGCCGGCACCGTCGCGCCCGTCGCCGTCGTACACGTCGTGGTCCACAGGTCGCTCCCCGCTGGTGCACTGGCTGGTGTGGCCATTGATGCAGTAGTCAACTGACCCGGATCATAACTCCGTTCACCTGCATATGCATGGGCAGATGCACGTGCACGCGGGGTGTTCCCCCGATTACAGCCTCACCGGACCCCCGATGTCCGCTTTGACGGACGCTTTACCGAACCTCGCTGCTTCAAAGACGCACGCGAGCGCCTTTGTGTTCCCTCGTGTGCCGTTCTGGTGGGAGGACGGTGACGTGCCTCCGACGAGCCGGCGCCGGGGGTGCGAGGTCCGTCACGCGGGTCTGGCCGGGTACCGGGCGGTTCCTGTTAGCTGGCTGCGGTCGTCCGGCCGTCCGGGCCGGCTACAGGGAGGGGCTCGCAGTGACTTCGAAGGCTTCGGTGGGTACGGCGGACCGGGCCGGTCCGGCGGCGTACGGGCGGACACGTCGCGGAACCCGTTCCCGGCGCGCGCGGATCGCCGCCGCGGCCGTGGGTCTGGTCGGCACGCTCACCCTGACGGCGTGCAGCGACGGCGGCTCGGACGACCACCCGTCCTCGTCCACGCCGCCGGCCACGCGCACCCCGGACGACGGGGGCGGGACGGGAGGCTCCGGTGCGGGCGAGGCCCCGGCCGGGGGACTCCAGGGCAGCTGGCTGACGACCGCGGACGGCAACGCGGTGGTCCTCATGGTCACCGGCGGGGAGGCGGCCCTGTTCGCCACGGGCGGCACCGTGTGCAGCGGCACCGCGACGGAGGACGACGGGGGCGGCTCGATCAGCCTGAAGTGCCCGGCCGGCAACGGGGACCGTACGAAGGGCACGGTGGAGTCGGTCGACTCGACGTCCCTCACGATCGCCTGGACGGGCGGCGCCGGCACGGAGACATACACCAAGGCGGAGGGCGGCTCGCTGCCTCCGGGGCTGCCGACGGAGGGCCTGGGTTCCTAGGCCCCGTCCGCCGGATCCGCGGCAGGACCCGGCAGCCGTCTCACCGGCCGCGAGTGCGGCCCTGGCGGGCTCAGGGCAGGCGCGGCCGCCCCCGCACCTGCGCCTCGTCCGCCGCGCGGGCTCCCTGTTCCCAGCCCGCCGCGTCGCTCACGCCGCGCAGGCGCGTGGTGGTCGTCTCCGGGAACAGCCGGTCCGTCCGTTCGGTGACCGCGACCTCCCGTGAGGCCAGGACGGGCAGCAGGTCGTCGCTCACCTGCACCTCGGCCGCCGCCGCGAGCCGCGCGCCCACGCGGTGCGCGTACGCGGCGAGGAAGGACTGCCGGAAGGTCTTGGTCCGCTTGCGGCCGCCCTTGCGCTGCTCGGCCTCCGCCCTGGTCATGGCTGTGGTTGCCTGCACCAGGAGCGAGGTGTGGAGCAGTTCGACCGCCTCCAGGTCGGAGGCGAAGCCGACCACCGTGGAGAAGCCGAACGGCTCGTTCCACACCGCCCGGCAGTGGTTCGCCGTGGCGACCGCGTCCAGCAGTACCGCCTTGGCCTGCTCGTACGGCGGCTCCACGCCGATCCGGCAGGCGTCCGGCGTCCGGGCGGCGGGCGACCGCGCCGCGAGCAGCGCCTCGTCGACGCTGTGCCGCGCCATCAGTTCCTGCGCCTTGGCGCTGAGCGCCTCCGCCTCCTCCGGGAACCCCGTCCCCTCCGCCTTCGCCAGCAGCGCCCGGATGCGGCCGAGCACGCGCGACTCGGGCCGCCGCTCCCGCCCGCCGGGTGCCGTCACGTCGTCCAGCGGTTCCAGCGGGGGCAGCCGCAGCAGCAGTCGGTACAGCTCCAGGACGGCGGTGGCGTACGAGAAGCGGTCACCGCGCGGGCCGGTGTCCGTCGGCAGTTCGTCGAGCTGGGCCTTCCAGCGCGGCCCGCGCGGCCGGCCGTCGCGCGGCGCCCGGGCCCGGATCAGGGAGGCGGCCAGGCGTACGTGGGTCTCGTCCAGTTCGCGGCGCACCACCCGGACCACGTCGGCGGGCTGCCAGCCGCGCTGCCACGCGCTCGCCACGAACTCCTCGCCACGTCGCGCCAGTTCCGCGTCGGCGGCCGGGTCGGCCGCGAGCAGCGAGGCAGCCGTGTCCAGGGCGTCGTCGCCCGTGTCGTAGAGGGCGGATCGGAAGGCGCGGTCGACGGTGCCGGACGTACTCACACACCCGATCGTGCCATGCCTCGGAATGTCACTCGAAGGTGTCAACCACGGGTTGACACTCCCCTACTGTCAACTTACGGTTGACACCATGACGACGAACCCCGCCATCAAGTCATCCGTCCGTCTCGACGACCTCATCGCGGCCATCAAGACGGTCCACGACGAACCGCTCGAACAGCTCCAGGACGCGGTGCTCGCCGGCGAGCACCTCGGTGACGTCGCCGACCACCTGATCGGCCACTTCGTCGACCAGGCCCGGCGCTCCGGCGCATCCTGGACGGACATCGGCAAGAGCATGGGCGTCACCCGGCAGGCCGCCCAGAAGCGCTTCGTGCCGAAGGAGGGCAACGACCTCGACCCGAACCAGGGCTTCAACCGCTACACGCCCCGCGCCCGCAACACGGTCATGGCCGCCCACAACGAGGCCCAGGCCGCCCACAACGCCGAGGGCCTCCCCGAGCACCTGGTCCTCGGCCTGCTGGCCGAACCGCAGGGCCTGGCCGTCAAGGCGATCACCGAGCAGGGCGTCACCCTCGACGCGGTCCGTGAGGCCGCACGCGCGGCGCTGCCCCCGGCCGTCGAGGACGCCCCCGAGCTGGTGCCGTACGGCCCGGCTGCCAAGAAGGTCCTGGAGCTCACGTTCCGCGAGGCCCTGCGCCTCGGCCACAACTACATCGGCACCGAGCACATCCTGCTCGCGCTCCTCGAACACGAGAACGGCACCGGTGTGCTCAGCGGTCTCGGCGTCGACAAGGCCGCCACCGAGCGGTACCTCGTCGAGATGCTCGCGCAGTACGTCGAGACGAAGACGGAGGGCGAGCCGGCGCGGGACTGACCGCCGGGCTGGACGACACCTCCCACGACGCCTCCCACCAGGCCGTTGTCAGACCCCCCTGCGACACTCGCGTACATGACCGGCCGCTGGGCGCTCGCTCCGGCCGAGGACGGTGGCGTGGACGTCGCCCCCCTCGGCCCGGACGGGCTGCCCTGCGGGCCGGTGCGGCGCGAGGCGGACCTCGCCGAGGCCGTGCGGAGCCGGCCGGGCGTGGTCCGGTGGGTGTGGCGGTCCACCGCCGAGGTGTATCCGCGCCTGCTCGCCACGGGGGTGCGAGTGGAGCGGGCCTACGACATCGAGGCCGTCGAGACCCTGCTCCTCGGCCACGAGGGGCGGTACGGGGAGCCGCACTCGGCCGCCGCCGCGCTGGCCCGGCTGCGCGGCGGCCCCGTACCGCCCGATCCGCCGCAGCGGCACGCCGAACCGGGTGCGCAGTCGCCGCTGTTCGACCCGCAGGCGACCCCGCTGCCGCTGGCCGACCTGCTCGCGGTCTACGCCGAGCAGCAGCGGCGCACCGACGCCACCGCGCACCCGGACCGGATGCGGCTGCTGACCGCCGCCGAGTCGGCCGGCACGCTGGTCGCCGCCGAGATGAACCGCGCGGGGCTGCCCTGGCGCGCGGACGTGCACCGCGCGGTGCTGCACGACCTGCTCGGCGAGCGGTACGCGGGCGGGGGCGAGCCGCGCCGGCTGGCCGAGCTGGCCGACGAGGTGTCCACCGCCTTCGGCCGCCGGGTGCGGCCCGACCTGCCGGCCGACGTGGTCAAGGCGTTCGCGCAGGCCGGGATCAAGGTGACCTCGACCCGCCGCTGGGAACTCCACTCGGTCGACCACCCGGCGGTCGAGCCGCTCCTGGAGTACAAGAAGCTGTACCGGATCTGGGTCGCCCACGGCTGGTCCTGGCTGCAGGACTGGGTGCGTAACGGCCGCTTCCGCCCGGAGTTCCTCGCGGGCGGCACGGTGACCGGCCGCTGGGTGACCAACGGCGGGGGCGCCCTGCAGATCCCCAAGGTGATCCGCCGCGCGGCGGTCGCCGACCCCGGCTGGCGGCTCGTCGTCGCCGACGCCGACCAGATGGAGCCCCGGGTGCTGGCGGCGATCTCCCGCGACCCCGGGCTGATGGAGGTGGCCGGGCGTGAGAGCGACCTCTACCAGGCGGTGTCGGAGCGGGCCTTCTCGGGCGACCGCGACCGCGCCAAGATCGCCGTGCTCGGCGCGGTCTACGGCCAGACCTCCGGCGACGGCCTGAAGAACCTCGCCGCGCTGCGCCGCCGCTTCCCCAAGGCCGTGGCGTACGTCGACGAGGCCGCCCGCGCGGGCGAGGAGGGCCGGCTGGTGCGGACGTGGCTGGGCCGCACCTGCCCGCCGGCCGCCCGGACGACGGACGACGCCACGGAGGAGGCGGGCATCCCGGTCGGGCCGGCCGGGGAGGAGGACCGCGCCTCCGACGCCCGCGTGTGGGTCCCCGGGTACGCCTCGACCGACGCCCGCGCCCGCGGCCGCTTCGCCCGCAACTTCGTGGTCCAGGGCAGCGCGGCCGACTGGGCGCTGCTGCTGCTCGCGGGGCTGCGCCAGGCGCTGACCGGGATGGCGGCGGAGCTGGTGTTCTTCCAGCACGACGAGGTGATCGTCCACTGCCCCGAGGAGGAGGCGGAAGCGGTGACGGCGGCGATCCGCGGGTCCGCCGAGGCGGCGGGCAGGATCGCGTTCGGGCAGACGCCGGTACGGTTCCCGTTCAGCACGGCGGTGGTGGAGTGCTACGCCGACGCGAAGTGACCGGCCGCCGCTGTCGGACCTGACCGTCCCTGGCCCCGTCCCCGTCGTCGCCCCCGCCCTCGCCCGCCGTAGCCCCGGCCGCGCGTTCGCGGGCGAAGTCACGGACCAGCTCGTACGGCACGTAGCGCCCGTACGCGGTCTCCTCCAGCAGGGCCACGTCCACGAGCCGGTCCAGTGCCGCCTCTGCCCGCATCTCGTCGATCCCGGCGAGCCGCGCCAGCACCGGGGCGGTGCAGGACGGCAGGTCGTGGGCGCCGAGGTGGCACAGGGCGAGGGCCGCGTCCCGGTCGACGCGGCGCTCGGAGGCGGCGAGCGTGTCGTGGGTGACGGCCAGCGAGCGGCGGACGCTGAGGTCGTCGTACTCCAGGTGGGACAACCTGTTTTCGGCGGCGGTGAGTTGTCCGGCGAGCGCGTCCGGGGTGAGGGCCCGGCGCGCGGCGAGCCGGGCCGCGACCACCCGCAGCGCCAGCGGAAGGCGCCCGGTGAGCGCGACCAGCGGATGGCCGGCGGCCAGGCCGTCCCGCCCCGAGGCGGCGCGCAGCAGCTCGGCGCTCTCCTCGCCGGTCAGCGGACCGAGCGGGAAGCGCGCGAAGCCGTCGAGGGCGGTGAGGGGTGAGCGGCTGGTGACGATCACGGCACAGCCCCCTCCGGCCGGCAGCAACGGCCGTACCTGGGCGGCGCTCGCGGCGTCGTCCAGCACCAGGAGCGTGCGGGTGGGTGCGAGCAGGGACCGCAGCAAGGCGGATGCGGCTTCCTGGTGTTCGGGGATGTCGCAGGGTGAGACACCGAGGTCACGCAGGAGCACGGCGAGCGCCTGCGCGGCGGTCAGGGGTGCCGTACCGGGCACCGTGCCCTGCAGGGCGACGTACAGCTGACCATCGCTGAAACGTTCCGCCAGGGCATGCGCGACATGGAGCGCGAGGGCGCTCTTGCCGACCCCGGCCGTCCCGCTCAGGACTACGGCGGCGGCACCTCCGCCCGTGCCCGGCGCCCCGGCGAGCGCCTGCCGTATGTCCTCCCGTACGCGGGCCCGTCCGGTGAACCAGGCGGGTGGGGGCGGCAGTTGAGCGGGCCGCACCCGCCCCATGCCCTCACCCGACCGGTCCGATCGGTCCGGGCGGTCCGGGCGATCCGGGTGATCCGGGCGGTCCGGGCGGTCCGGGCGGTCCGGGCGGTCCGGGCGGTCCGGGCGCTGGGGCCGCGCCCCGCTCCCCCGCAGCACCGCCACGTGGGCCTCGCGGACCCCCCGCCCCGGCTCGACACCGAGTTCGTCGGCCAGGCGGGCCCGCAGATCACGGTGGACCACGAGGGCCTCCGCCTGGCGGCCGGTGCGGTGCAGCGCGAGCATCAGCTGCCGGTGGTACGCCTCACGCAGCGGATGCTCGGCGGCCAGCGCCGCCAGTTCGGGGACGAGGTCGGCGAGACGGTCGCCGCCCAGGGCGAGTTCGGCGTCGTGGCGCCACTCCAGGAGCAGCAGCCGCGCCTCCTCCAGCCGCCGCACCAGGGCGTACCCGCCCACCTCCTGCGGCAGCCCGGCCAGCGGACTGCCCCGCCACAGCGCGAGCGCGCCCTCGCAGGCGCGGCGCACCCGCTCCCAGTCGCCCTCGACGTACGCGGCACGGGCGGCGGCGGTGTGGGCGTCGAAGACGTGGACGTCCAGCTCGCCCTCGTCGACGCGGAGCACGTACCCGGTGGGCACGGTGACCAGCCGGTCCGGCTCGTCGAGCAGCCGCCGCAGCCGGGCCACGTGGTTGTGCAGCGAGGGCAGCGCGGAGAGGGGCGGTGCGGCGCCCCACAGGGCCTCCTTCAATGCCTCCACGGAGACGACCCGTCCGGCGTCGAGCAACAGGACGGCCAGCAGTGTGCGCAGCTTGGGACCGGTCACGGTGAGAAGCGGGGCGTCACCCTGCTCCTCACCGGCCCGCTCACCGTCGTGGAGGACCGGTGTCCCGAGCAGTCCGAAACGCAGCACGCGCCGTGTCACGCCGCACCACTGCCTTCCGGGTGACCGAACGGGGATCCATTGGCCATATGTTAGCCATCGGTTGGCAAGGTTTGATGTGATCACTACATCGGATCTGGCCCGGGGGTGCGCGCGTCAGCCGCGCAACTCGGGGGAGTGTCGCCGCCGTGGCCCGATCCGACCCACGAGGACCCCCGGTCGCCAGAGGTGAACGACCGGGGCCTCGTCCTTCTCCGACGGGCGTGATCACCCGGGACGCACGGGGTCCTCGCCGGGACCGAGCCCTTCGACCGCCTGAGCGTGCTCCTTGGGGTACTTGTGGGCGCCGGGCACCGCCAGCGCGGTCCGGAACTGCTCCCGGGCCTCGGCGAGCCGCCCGGCCGCCCGGTAGGTGCGGCCCAGCCGGCACCGCAGGTCCATCTCCCGCCGGTCGCGGTCGGGATCGTCGAGCGGAGCCGGTGTTCCGAGCTGCGCGAGGGCGTGCCGGAATACGGCCGCTGCGGCGTCGAGGTTCCCCGCCTTGTGCTCCGCCGTCCCGAGCCGGGCCAGGGTAAGGGTGTGGAGCAGGACGTCACCGGTCCGCTGGACGAGGTCCGCCACCTGACGGAACAGGACTCTGGCCGCCGACGGGTCGAGATAGAGATGGAGGTCGAGGTTCGAGGTCAGCGCCCTGCTCATGGCCCGCGGCCGGCCCATGGCCCTGCCCCGGGCGTGTGCGTCGCGGAAACAGGCGAGTGCTTCCTCGTCCCTGCCCTGGCCGTGGCGGACGAAGCCGAGGGCGAAGGAGGCCATCGCGACGAGCCAGTGGTCGTCGTAGCGCTCGGCCAGTTCCCGGCCCGCGACGATCCAGGACGCCCCCTCGTCGCTCCGGGCGGCATCCGGTCCCGTGGCGCCCAGCCCGGTCATCGCGCCGAGGCCGACGAGGGCCCGTCCCTCCTCGTGCCGCTCCCCGCGCTCCCGGCTGAGGTGGAGCGCACTGCGCAGGTGGCGGAAGGCCTCGGGGAAGCGTGCCCGATGGGTGAGCGTGTAGCCGAGACAGTTGTGCAGGGCGGGCGCCATCCGCCGGTCCGCCACCGCGTCCGCATGGGGTAACGCCGTCTCCAGCGCCGCCTGGCACTCGTGGAGGCGGCCCCGGCCGACGAAGTGGTCCGTCAGGGCCTCGGCGATCCAGCAGGCGTGGTCGGCCCGGCCGTACGCCACCGCTTGGCCGACGACGTCCACCAGCTCCCCGCCGGCCTCGTCCAGCCAGACCGCGGCCTCCCGCCAGTCGGTGAACGACGTCGCGGACGGTTCGGGACCGGTGGGATAGCCGCCGGCTCCCCAGTCGCTGCCCACCCGGGCGGCGTCCAGGTAGAGGCGGAGCGCCGCCTCGCGGGCGGTGCCGGCCTCGGCGGGTACCGCTGCGGCCAGGCGCCGCGCGTGGACCCGGACCAGGTCGTGCAGCCGGTAACGGCCCGGCAGGGGCTGCTGCAGGAGGCTCGTGTCGACGAGACTCTCCAGGATCTGCTCGACGTCACGGGCCGGCCGCCCCAGCATGGCCGCCGGGGTCCGCACGTCGAACTCCACCGTCGGCACCACGCCCAGTGTCCGGAAGCCCCGCTGCTGCTCCGGCGGCAGCTGGTCGTACGACAGCCGGAAGGCCGCCTCCACACTGCGGTCACCGGCGCTGAGCTCCACGAGGCGCCCCTCGTCGCCCGCCATCCGGTCCACCAGGTACGCCAGCGTCCAGGCCGGCCGGGTCTGCAGACGCGTGCCCGCGATACGCAGCGCCAGGGGAAGCCCGGCGCACAGCCGCACCAGTTCGCCCGCCGCCTCCGGCTCCTGGTCCGTGCGCTCCCGCCCGACGATCCGGCGGAGCAGCGAGGTCGCCTCGCCGGTGCCGAGGGACTCCAGCGTGATCCGTCGGCCGGCGTCCAGCCCCGCCAGCCGCTGCCGGCCCGTGACGATCACCCTGCTGCCGGGACCGGCGGGCAGCAGCGGCCGGATCTGCCCGGCGTCCGCGGCATCGTCGAGGAGAAGCAGCAGCCTCAGCGAACTGGTGACGGCGCGCCAGGCCGCCATGAGGTCGTCGAGGTCGTCCGACACCTCACCGCCGTCCGCACCGATGGAGCGCAGCAGTCGCCGCAGCACCCGTTCCGGTGCGGGCCTGCCGCGTTCGGCGCTGTGGGCGTGGAGATCCACGAACAGGCACCCGTCGGGGTAGCGGTCGCGGATCCGGTGGGCGGCCCGGACCGCGAGGGCGGTCTTGCCGACCCCCGCGGCACCGTCGACCGCCACCACGGACACCGCGTCGTCGGGGTCCGGGGATGTGAGCGCCGCCAGCTCGGCCTCCCGTCCGACCAGTTGCCCCGTGTCACCCGGCAGTTGGTTGACGGAACGGCGCGCCGGAACCGGCTGGGTGAGAACGGCCGCCCGCACCGCGGGGCCGAGGAGGGAGACGTCGTCCTGACGCAGCACCGCTTCGTGGACCCGGCGCAGTTCCTCGCCGGGGTCGACCCCGAGTTCGTCGCTCAGGCGTCTGCGCATGTCCTCGTACGCGTGGAGCGCCTCCGCCTGGCGTTCGCCGCCGTAGAGGGCGCGCATCCTCAGCGCCAGCATCGACTCGTCGTAGCGGTCGGAGTCGGGCAGGGACGCCAGGTCGTCCAGGGCGTCGCCGTACCGGCCGAGGTCGACGAGGCAGGCGAGCCGGGCCAGCCGCAACGTCCGCCGTCTCTCCAGCAGTCGCTCCCGCTCCGCGAGGGCGAACGGTCCTGACAGGTTGGCCAGCGGCTCCCCCTGGAACAGCGCGAGTGCCGTGTCCAACTGGTCGGCCGCGCCCGCGAGATCACCGGACGCCTTGGTCCGCAGCGCCTCGTCGCCCTGCTCGGCCAGGTCCGCCAGATCTAGCCGGACGTCGTCCAGCACGAAGCGGTACCAGCCCTTGCCGCTGCGGATCACCGACTCCGTGTGCCGGGTTCCTGTGCGGTCGAGCGTCCTGCGCAGCGGATTGACATGACTGGCGAGCACCTTGGTGCCGGACGCGGGCGGATCGGCACCCCACACGCCGTCGAGCAGTTGCTCGTGGCTGACCACGGCCCCGTTCCGGAGCAGCAGCGCGGCCAGCACGGTCTGCCGTCTGACGGGCCCCAGATGCAAGAGGGTCCCGTCGCGCCAGGCCCGCAGCGGCCCGAGCACCTCGATCCGCAGCCGATGAGGGAATTCGCCGCCCACCCCGAGCCTCCGCTCCCGCACTTCATCGGTATTTCATCAGCATTGCAGCACCTCCGGACACAGTGACCGATGCGATCACGCACAACCCGCACATCCGAAGGGACCCATGGTGACCGGAGTGGAACTGGTGGCCACCGCGTTGACCACGGGCGCGGCGGCCGGGCTGACCGGCGCCGCCCCCCGCGGAACCGTCCACGAACTCCACGACGCGCTGAGGGCAGCGGTCCGCCGCCGTCTGACCGCCTCCGACGGCCCGGGCGGGAGAAACGGCGTACGAGTCCTCGACGCCCATGCGACGGACCCCGATGTGTGGGGGACGCGACTGCTCCGCGTCCTCGTCGCCTCCGGGGCGGGAGAGGACGAGGAGATCCTCGCGGCGGCCCGCGCACTCCTGCGCGCCGAGCGCCTGCCGACCCGCCCCACGCGGGGCGCGCCCGCCTGGCCCACCTCTCCGGAGACAACACAAAAGACCAGGTCGGCAACTACCTGACCTGGTCTTTGAAGAGAGCCGCCTTCGGGATTCGAACCCGAGACCTACGCATTACGAGTTGTCCGATCTTGGTCCGGGGACGTCCGCGAGCGTCTGTGGAGTCGGCTCCGCGCCTGGTCACGAGGGTTGTTAAGCCCTGGCGGACATGAGCGGACAGACCCGGAACGGGTGGCAAGCGAGACCGCAACTGAGACCGCGCCGCCTTCGTCCCCTTCGGCAACAAGCCTCCAGCGTCGCCCGTCGACAGCTCCCAGCGGCGACGACCTACAAGGGCTTCTGATAGACCTCAGGCATCGGGTGCCCCGTACCTGCGCGCCACTGGTGCCGCTGGGCGTTGTACTCCGTGTCAGCCTTGATATCGCCGCCACGAGATTTGGCGCCGCACTCGCAACGCCAGTGCCAATTGGGCTCGTTCTGGGACCAGTCGTACCCGGAGTCTGAGGCGGACTCTGACTGCGCCGCAGCATTCTGAAGCGCACGCCGAATGATCAAAGCCCCGGCCACGACCACTGCGGCCGTCGCGCGACCGGCCCACCTTGGAATCCCCATGCGCCGAACCGTAACGCCTCGCTGCTCTCTACACGGAGAGGGCCCCGGAACTGGTCCGAGGCCTCTGCGTCCTGCTGCAACCGTGCTGCGGCCCCGTACGGCCTGGTGGTCAGCCCTTCTCGCCGAGGCGCTCGGCCAAATTTCCGATGACTCGGTCACGGTCTGGCGCAGCCAGTCGGCGTGCGCGGTCGTATGCCTGGTCGACCCGGGACCGCGGTCGCTCGCCCTTCCGCATCCATTCGAGAAGCTGTCCTGCTTCTTTGGCGGTGAGCCGCTTGAGCCCAGCCAGGACTTCGTCGAGCTGTTCCGGGTCGGGGACCTCATCACGCACAGTCTCGTTGCAGCGGGAGCACTCAGTGCGCCAGTTGCTGAGATCGTCCCGGGCCCCTCGAGACTTCAGCCGCTCCTGCGGAACCAGATGACCGATGGTGAGCCGGACCCGTTCCCCGTCCTCGTAGTACGTATCGTCGGGCCCCAACCCGCAGATCCTGCACCGCGAACCGTCCTGGTCCATGACCAGGCGGCGGATGCGGGCGCTGGGGGCGAACTTCTTGTACTTGTCCCTCTCACCGGGAAGCCAGATCTGTCCGCCCTTAGCCTTGAGCCGGTATTCGTCCTGAGCCAAGGTGCTGTCGGTCCGCTGGGAGGGGATGCTCCAGTCGCATTTGCGGAGTTCTCGCAGGCGCCGGTTGAGGTGCTCGGCGTTGTCGGCGATATCCGGCCCCAGGGCAGCACGCAGCTCCCGCATCGTGAACGTGTCACCCAGGCTCTTGTTGAACCACAGCCAGGCGGCGAGGCGCTTCTCCTGGCCGAAGGGCTTCGCCTTTGTTCCGGGCTGGATGGTGAGGTCCCACCACGGCGTCCCGTCAGGCGCTCGGGTCTCGTCGTTTTCACTGGTCTCGACAGGCATATGCCAATCATCTGCCACGCGCAGGATCTTGCCCAGCGGTTCGATCGAGTCTCTGCTCCGAGCCCGCCTGAGTCCGAGGGAAGCTCTGTTGCAGCCAGTCCTTCACCGCCGCGGGAGTGGTCCTGCCGTGCTGGCGGAGCGCGTCTGTGATGTCACGCCCGCAGACCAGGGCGATCGGATGCCCGTCTTCGTGTACCTCGCTCTGGACCTGCTGGTTGAAGTGCGAGGTGGTGACGAGGACTCCGAAGTTCCGGTGTCGAATGCGGGAGATGAGCCGGGAGACTTCTCTGACCCCAACGCTGTTGCCCGGCCCGTAGCACTTGGCCTCCAGGGCGAAGTCGATGCTGATGGGAGCTGCCGACGGCCCGAGGACGTACGAGCCGACGGCATCGCGGCCACCGTCCCGGCTGGGGCGTGTCACGTCCACCGTCCCGGTGGCCGGCGCAATCAGACGCCAGATAGCCACGGCACAGGCCTCGAACTCTGTTTCGCGCCCGCGGAAGTACTCCCGGATTTCCGACAGGATGGCTTCGCCGACCGGATCGCTGGGCAGCTGCTGAGCTGTCGAGCGTATGACCGTCGTAGCAGGGGCCAGCAGCGGCCTGTAGACACGGCTTTCTACCCAGGTCCGCCAGGCTTCCGGACAGTCGCCCCCGAGAGGATCTCCACCCGCCAGCAGGTGGCGGATCCAGGTACGCGGGACACTGGCTTCGGCCAACACCGTGAAGCGGGCGCGGTAGTTCTGGAACCGGCGGGCGCCAGATGCCCGCCAGATGGCGGAGAGTTCATCGTCCGGCGCCAGAGTCGGCCCCCCGGGCGCTAGCAACCCGCGGAAACGGACACTCCGGCCAGGCGTAACCTTCTCGAAAAGCAAGAACGGCGGCACGCCGCTGGCCCGTTGCTGTGCGGTGCCATGTGAGAGCTCGAAGGCATCGCGCAGCAGCACGTTACCCTTGCGCGGCGTCTCGTGAAGCCCCCTACCCGGGGTCCGGTTGTCGCCGTAATAAGTGAAGGTACCGGTCTCCACATCCAGGTGGTCCGGCCAGTCCACAGCACCGCCACTGGTGTACAGCACAGCCAAGCGGACGGTCCCCTGCGCCGGCGACCCGGCGTAGCGAAATCCTCCCTGGTTGCCGGTACCGGGGACCAGCTTGCTGATGGGGTCATCGCCAGAGTGCCCGAAGGTCCCACCGGCGTAGACCGCGTCAATCACCAGGTCAGCGTCACCAAGGTGCTCGAACCGGGTAGTCGGCTCGGCTGAGCGGGGCGCAGAGACCATGGTGTACGTCTATCAAACGTCAGTGTCCGACGCCGATGATCCCCATAAAGCATCCCGAGTCAGAAGCGCGCATCACGAGTTGTCCGAACTTGATCCGGGACTGTCCATGAGCGTCCGCCATCAGACTCAGGCCACAGGCCAGCCCGACCTCGGGCTGACGCGGATCGGTGAACAGCTCCGGATACCTGCCTTACTGAGACCTATGGGGAAGCTGGCCCGCCCCTTACCTCACAGCACGCGGTTGGTATGAGATCGGCAGTCAAAGTCGGTACAGGTGGTCATGATGAGGACGCTGATCCTGCCTGCGCTCCCACAGCGCCATCTGTCGGAGCTCCCACAGGCGGACCTGCGATCACCGCCTTCGCCAAGTCTGCCAACACTTCGGCCCTCTGCTCAGCTTCAAGACCCCCGTCCCGCACCATGCGCTCAGCGGCGAGGTACCGCGAGAACTCCAAAGGTTGCTCAAAGTAGGCATGCAGATGCCCCGCAGCGACTTCCGCCGACTTCACGAAGGTTCGGCTCACATAGCCAGCTAGAGCCGCGGCCACCGCGCCCAGGCCGCCAGCGACAACAGACCCAGCTGTCGTGCTCGCCCTGAGAGCCACCACAACGAAGGCCACAAGCAGCACGAACCCCGCTCCGCTGGCCATCTGCGCGTTCCGGAAAGATCGCCTCGCTTGCCCCAGCGCGATCTCGTGATAGAGATCCAGACGGGAGTGTGTAACGCCCCATAGCGCTGGCAGTGTCAGGGCCGCTCCACCGTCGTCCTCGTGTGTGCTGGCTTCCTGGGCGTGGCGGCGGAGCGCCTCACCCAACAGGCGTTCGGCGTCGCGCAGCCGCTCTCTCCCCTCAACGACATGAGGGCTCTCGGTACCCACCCGCGCCATCGACAGCAGGCCCAGAACAAACCCCCCTAGGGCCAGCAGCAAGCCGGTGAGGCTTACTACTTGAGCAGCACCCAAGGTCACAGCGCGCGTCCGAATCAGGACCACGCCCCCAACTATTAGCGCACTGCCGACCACCATCAGCACACCTGCAAGGTTGCGGCGCCATCTCATGGACTGGCCACGCGCATCAGTCGACGAACTTCTCCCCATAGCTGATCAGCTTGAGGCCGCCATGACGAACCGTCCACAGATCCAGACAAGGTGATCTTCGGGGGGATGGAGAAGGCAACCGCCGGCAGGGGGAAGACCTGAGGAAGACCCCGAAGGTGCGCGGGTGTCAGTGCCTCGCATTAACGTTCGACTCATGATGACGACCCAACCACTCCCCGTAGCGGCGCAGTTGATCTACTCTCATATGAGACGACATGGAGGGTGTCTCGTATGGGGGGTTCGCGGGAGGCGGACGGCGGCAAGAAGCCCCGGGCTCAGAACATCAGAGCAGTACACCCGCGCACCGTCACGAAGATGATGGAGCAGCTCCAAGAGGGGTACGTCTCCAGTGTGGCCGCGAGCGCCGGCTGCTCGGCTGAGGTGATCGGCAAGGACACCTTCGGAGTCGATGTCCAGTTCATTCGACCTGCCGCCTCGCATGTCCAACAGGAGGCCATGCTCTTCGCTCAGCTGAAGTGCACCACGCAGGTCACCCCCGACCGCGACACCAAGTCGTTTCAGTACAGGTTCTCGAAGCGGGAGTACTTTGAGGGCCTGGCCGCCCCGCGCACGTACCCGAAGAAGATCCTTATCGTCATGACGGTGCCGTATGAACAGCTCTCATGGACGGAGGTTGTGGACGGCGGCCTACTGGTCAAGCGTGAGTGCTACTGGACGCACCTGGAGGGCCAGACGTCAGCTCTGGTCAAGCCGGTGATCGACGTACCAACAGAAAACCTGTTTGATGCTGCTGCATTAGTCAAGATCATGGAAAGGCAGGACAGGGGTGAGACACTTGATGGATAACGTCGAGACCGCGATCCCCGAGAATGTCGATCCACGCAGGCTTCAGGTAGTACTCAAAGACCTAGGCTGGGAGGAAGTCGGGGGTCGCGAAGGCATTTACGCCCGATACTCACCATCTCGATCGGCAGGCTCTTCCTCGACCACGCCCAGTGTCCTCATCCCACTCGACCAGTCAGCGTCAGATTTCCGACTTCTTATGCGCTCAGCGTTGCTTCAGCTGTCACGTGAGCACGATTTTTGGACTCGGTCACTCTACCCCCGGATTGCACTGTCTTCATCAGATGAGTTTCGATTTAGGAAGGAATCACGAGCACCGAGCGGACTTATCTCCTGGAGGAGCGGCGAGCGCCTTATCGAGTCTGCACGTAGGACGCTGCTGGCTGGCGCCAAATACTACCTGGGCCCCGAGCGGCACTACGTAAACCGGCACGGGAGGTTCGCCAGCCGGTATCTGGATCGAGTGATGATGGGCCAAACGGCACCGGGGAGCTATATCGTTACGGCCCTGGCGCCACCTGATGATGAGGTAAGCCTCAAGCCGTCTCCCGGCGCCCTCCCGTCCGCCTGGGACCCAGGAGTCATTCGCCTACGCACGGTCAATGAAGCAGTTGCGCATGCCGTGGGAGCGACCGTCGAAGCCTTGGAACACTACAGGTCAAGTGGTTCCCTCTCGGGATTTGAGAGCGGCGTAGTGGATGGCATTTCGTACGAAATGACCAACGCGATTCTCGGTATCGCCACAAATGCCGATGAGGCCGATCTGACAATTGAGTGGGATAAGACATCGGCGCCACCTACCAACCTGGAGAATCGCTTCGAGTTCCGCGCATCAGACGTCCCCACGCTGGCGCAGGCCGCGATCAAACTCGCCGAGGACCAGTCGATAAGCCAAGTTTCGATCACTGGTCGAGTCCACCTGCTGGCCAAAAAACAAGCAGGAAGCCCCGGCGTATTCGGCGTAGATTCCCTGCTATCTACTGGCCCTCGAAAGGTTCGGGTGAGACTCGCGGATGACGAGGACTACCACGAAGCAATTAGAGCGCACGAGGAAGATCTAGCTATCCAGGTGAGTGGGAGACTTGAGAAAGAAGGAAACTTGAGTTGGCTTTATGACGCCACGGTGATCCGAACTCTTGGCCCCCTCGATGAATACGAGACATCGCGACGCTCCCACTCCGAGGCAAATACTGATCAGCTCGACCTGTTCTAACGTGCCCGGAGGGCAAGCTGCGAGCCGCTCACATACAGAGCCTTCAAGGCAAGCGTGCCATCCACCTACTGTACGGCGCGCCTGCCTCAAGGCTCGCAGCGGATTAGAAGGTCACCTCGGCACGGCCATCACCATTGACAGAACGCAACGGACGCGTCGTCGCCCGACTTGTAGCGCGGCCAACGCCGACCCGTCGGATCCGTGGCTTCCACCTTCCGAACCTCTCTGAGTAGCTCGCGCGGTCCGTCCGCTCGCAGCATTGCGAAGACTTCAGCCCACGTTGCCATTGCGTACTCCGTCACGAGACGCGAAGCGCCGTCGGACAGAACGGCGGCGGCACGTACTGCCTCAGCGGCCGTGCTGCCCACGATGGCGTGAGAAGCAGCCTCGGGATCGGCTGCCGCTACCCAGTAGCCGGTGGAGGTATTGCGACTCTGTCGCTGTGCGGTCACGAACCGTCGCAGAGCTTTTTCGTGCTCCACCGTGTGAGTCTCGTACTGCTCGACCTCGGCTCTCAGATCCGGAAGGACTTCATCGACACGGAGATCAGTGATCACAGTGAAGTCATGATGTTCTTCAAAGACAACTGGCGAATCCGCCAGGACTAGGTGATCGAGGTACCCGCCCCGTTGACGGAGAACGGAAACCGTGGCTGAGGGTGTGCCAGGGTTCTTCAAGTCGCATCCGGGATGTAGCGCCGCCACCCGTTCGATGGCCTCGGCCAGACCAGCCGCCAAGGAGACACTGGTATTTGCTAGGGCAGCCACGAGTTGGCTGCCGAGGTGGGACACGTACCACGGCACACCATGGCGACACCCCGTGTCCAGGCCTGCCGTACTGAGTCCATCCAGCACAACAGCGAGTGTCGGCGTGCCAGCCACCCAGTCTTCGTTGGGTGCGGAACCACCGGGTTGGGTTTCAATGGCAACTTGCATGATCAGCCCTCGTGTCGGTACAGAGGAGTCACCCTGCGGCTCTCCAGCACTTCCAGGGTGTCGGGGTTGTAGCGGCACGAGATCAGCGTGGAGAAGCGCTTCGTGCGGACCTCTCGGTACAGCTCAGCAAGGTTGTTGTCCAGGTAGTGGACGACTCCGTTCGCACCGATGGCATGGATGCCGGCCACGTAGAGGAAGGTGCCGCGACCATCGAGCCGCGGAAGGCGACCGAGATAGCCGAAGTCACCATGGGTTCCGTCCTCGTCCATCGGCGACCGGTACCGCTGCCCGGTCTTCTGGTCAACCAGGTGCCAGGCGTGATCCTTCTCAAACCGTAGGTAGTCATCCCCCTCCAGCACCTGAGCCACGATGGGCGACAGGCGGGGACCGCACACAACCACATGGTTGTCACGGTTCAGGTTGACGATGCCGGACGGCGGAATCACCTCGTACTGCGCGTCCAGCTTCATGCCGCTCAGCAGCTTCCGCAGGTGCTCGAAGTTGTCGAGGTCCTCCCTGGCCACTACCTCGCCCGGGTTCTGCTCAGGCCCCTTCCCGGCCTCGTACTTGCCTCCGAGGGAGACGGTCACGAGGTCGGTGCCGAAGAACGCTCGCTCCGGGGGCGGGCCGGCGGATGCCAGCTGGCCGACACGCCCACGGCTCACACCCAAACGAGTAGCGATCTCCGCTTGAGTCATGCCGGACGCCTGCGCTTCTTCGATGGCCTCGCGGCGGATGCGAGACAGCTCAAGCACCCACCCCTGATACGTCGCCATCAGGTCGATTGCTGCCTTAGCCCGGTCAACGGGCTCCGCAATCCCAGCGACTCGCTCCATGTCGTCGTGCACGACTCTCCAATCATCGCCTAGGGGGGCTATCCGACTGTATCGCCAGAGGGGGTTGCGCGCACCCATAGGTTTGCTTACCGTACCTATCACGCAATGACGCAACCCCCCCTAAGCAAGACGGGGGGCGTTGTTGTGGCTGTTCGACCTGCACTACCAGGGGCCCGGGACAGAGCGGGCCGAGGGCGCACCCGACCCTTGTCATTCGGGAGGGCTTAGACCGAAAGGTCACGTCTCCATACGCCTGAAACGGGAGCTCGTGTTCCCGAAGGAGATACCACGCACCTCAGCCTCTCCGCAGCTCATCGGCTGCGGCCGGTTGCCTCCGCTGCGCGTCTCGTACGTGCGGCGCCGAGGGGAGCCGGTTCCCCGCCCACCTCGGGCGGGCCGGTCGTCCACCCTTCCCAACCGAAGAGGGCCAGGCATGCGCCGGATCACCAACCCCAAGCACATCTACGTCGACCATGTCGGCACGGTCGTCGACTACGAGGGCGAGAAGCACTTGATCACCGACGTGGGCGGCGGCTGCTTCAAGATCGTCCGCCTGCGCGACGGCTACGGCCGCAACGTCGAGATCCGCAAGATCGTCCGCCACTGACAGCGGACCCCATCCCACAACGGCGCGCCCCCGGAGTTGCAGCTCCGGGGGCGCTGTTCGGGCCGTTTCACCTGCTAGGGAGACCACGACCCATGAGCCACATCGTCACTGTTCAGGAAGCTGTTACCGCGTTCGGCGACTTCATGGAGCCGACGGACGCGGAGCTGGACGCGATCGAGCGGGAGATGCCCGTCATCCTGGCGGACGTCGACCTGCTCGACGCCTACATCACCGCCCTGGACCGCACGCCGACCGAGCTGGACAACCGGCGCATCCGTCGGGCCCGCCGCCGCGCGCTCGCCGCCCGTCTCGCCCAGCTCAACCAGACGGACGGCGCGAGCCTGCCGGGAGGTGCCGCGTGAGCACCCCGGACCGGTCTCTGACCCGCGCACAGATTGCCGTGATCACTGCCGCGTTCGTGCCGATGCTGGCCACGGGCGTGTTCGGCGGGATCGGCACCTACAGCAACATCGGCCACGCCTACGGCAAGGGCACCGCGCTCGGTGCGCTCGCCGCCGGTGAGGGCGCCACCGCCGTGCTCGCCCTGGTGCTGCTCGGGCTGACCATGCTGGGCCAGTCCTCCCCGCGCATCGTCCGCGTCGGCCTGTGGGCGCTGCCGGCCGCCGCCGCCGTCATGGGCGCGATGGCCGCCCCCGACCTCGGGCGCACGGTCATCTACGCCCTGACCCCGATGGGCATGTCCGTCTCCGCCGAGGGGATGGCGTTCCTGGCCCGGCGGATCGTGGTGCACACCGACGGCCGGGACGCGGAGAACGAGCGCCGCACGGCCGATCTGGTGCAGGCTCTCGCCTACCACCGGGCCCGCGCCGCCCACCACCCCAGCGATCGGGTCAAGAAGCGGTCCGAGCGCAAGTCGTGGCGGCTGGCCCGCAAGGTCGGGGTCGGCGACGCCACGCTCGGATCGAGGCTGCTGGACGTGCAGCGCGACCGCGTCACCGCCGGCGCTGACGCTGCCCTCGCCTCGATGTTCGGCACCCCCACCCTCACCGCCACCACAGGCACGAATATGGAGGAATCCACCGAGTCCGTGAGGAAACGGTCTATGGCTGACGTGCCGGAATCGGCTCCGCCCGCCCCGGTGACGCTGACCCGGCTGACCGTGCCGGAACCGGTCGCGGTCGACCTGGGCAAGTCGATTCCCCCGCTCAAGCCGATGCCCGCCATCCCCGCCCCGACCGACCCTGCGCCCGCCGCACGGCGGCCGGTGGCGGCGGAGTCGAGTCGGCCGCGTCGGGCGACCGGTCGACTTCCCGAGGTGGCCCGATCGCCCCGACCCAAGCGCACCTGGGAGCAGTTGCTTGCTGAGGCGCGGGCGGCGACGGCCGACTGGCCGGACGCCAAGGTGTCGGCCGAGGGCATCCGCCGAACCATCCATACCTCGCCCGCGAACGCCCGCAAGTTGCGCGACACCCTCCTTGCCGAGCGCGCCGTGGTTGAGGCCGCGTGATGGGAGCGCTGCCGGTGTTCCGGTGGCGCCTCGCACCGGACGGTTACGCCACCCGCCGCCAACTCCGCGCGCTCGGGCTGCGGCCCGGCGGCCAACCGGTTGCGGCGCAGCTCGAACGGCCCCGCCGTCGTCGGGGCCCGCTGGTGGCCTACCTGTATCGCGTCGACCTGGCCGTGCCGGTCCGTCCAATGACCCCGGCACGGCGGGCGGCGCTGGAGAGGGCCAACCGCGCGCGTCGTACGTGTCCGTCCTGCCGGCGTGATGCCGGATACGTCATCCCCGCAGCGCTGGGCTGTTGCGTGCCCTGCGCCTACCCCGACCCGCGCGGGTCGGAAGGGAGCACACCGTGAGCAACGCTGACATTCGCCGTCTGGACCGCGAGATCCGGCACACCAACAAGAAGCTGGAAGCGGTCCGGCGGGGGGAGTTGTGGCCGCTGTCCGGCCGTGAGCGCCGCGCGATGGCCCGCGCCGCCGCGAGCGGCACCTACCGCCTCGCCCGCGGCCGTTCCACCGGCCGCGCGGAGCAGCAGCTCGAGTCCACCACGTCCGCTGCGGAGATGCGGCTGACGGCGGAGTTGAACGCGCTGCACGGCGAGCGGCAGCGGCTCATCACCGAGGCCGCCCGCGCCAAGGCCGCCAAGAAGTCATCCGGCTGGTGGTGACCAGCCCCGAAACGCGCCGGGGTGGCCGCGCTTTCCACGGCCCCGGCCACCCCGGCTCTCCCTCACAACCGCCCCAGTGGGGCAGTCAGGAGAACTCCCAGCATGTCTGAGAACGTCGTACACCTCCACAAGGCCCCTGACGGGCCCACCTCGCGACCCGTGCCGTTGTGGGTCCGGTCGGGGCGCGCCGTGAAGGCTGCGGTGACGCACGAGCGCACCCGGTCGGCCGGCCGCGCCGTTGTCCGGCACGGCCTCTACACGTTCAACGGCGGGCGGATCGTGGCCCGCCGTGCCTGGGACGGCCGTACCGGCGCCCGCTATGAGCGGATGATCCGGGCGGCGGAGGCCGCGGGGAACCTGGAGGCGGCGGAGGAGTGGGAGGAGCGGCTGAGCCGTTTCCGCGCCGCCCGCCATCACCGCCGTATGGACCTGCTGCACTCGCCCGTGGATGCTGCCAAGGGTGTAGCCGTGGGCGCTGGCATGAGCATCGGCGTCCTGGTCGCCCTCGGCGTCGTCCTCGCCATCAACTCTGGTGAGGTGAGGGACGTGGTGACGCCGTTGTCGGCGACCATCGACTTCATCGCGTTACTCGTCCGCATCGTGCAGATCGTCTGGGGACCGGCCGTCACGATCGGCCCGTTCCTCGCGCTGCTCGCCCTGTGGGCCGTCGGCCGGCAGCAGCAGGCAGCACCCCATTGGGCGCTCCCGGCGAACGTCCGCTCGGGTGAGGGGGAGCCGATCACGCCGTCCATCGTGGTCAAGGCGCTGCGCGACCTCGGTATCCCCGCGCTGCGCAACGCCATCAAGGAGATGGGCGACGCCGGAGCGTCCATGCTCGGGCCGATCACGATCGCGGGATGCGGCGTGGAAGTCGACGTCACGCTCCCGTCGGGGGTGTCGACGATCGAGGTGCAGAACCGGCGGCGGAAGCTCGCGGAGAACCTCACCCGGCACGAGCATGAGGTATTCATCACCATCCCCCAGGCCGCCCGCACCGTCCGCCTGTGGATCGCCGACTCCGGCGCACTGGACGAGCCGATCGGCCCGTCCCCGCTGGTCACCGACGAGACGCTGACCGCCGACTACGCCAAGGGCAAGGCACCGTGGGGTCAGGACCTGCGCGGCGACGCCGCCGCCCTGTCCCTCTACCAGCGGCACCTGCTCATCACCGGCCTGTCCAACCAGGGCAAGACCGCCGCCCTGCGCGCGCTCGCCCTCTGGCTGGCGCTGGACCGCACGGTGGAGTTCCGGATCGCCGACCTCAAGGGAGCCGGCGACTGGGCCATGTTCGACGGCCTCGCCACCGTGCTCATCCAGGGCCCGACCGATGACCACGTCATCGAGGCGACCGAGATGATCGAGGACGGCGTGAGCGAGATGGAGCGCCGTCTCCAGGCCCCGCCCGGCACCGCCTTCCCGCCGCTGATCCTGCTGGTCGATGAGGCGCAGGTGGCGTTCATGTGCCCGCTGGTCGACGCCGACAAGCGGCCCTACGGCGGCTCCAAGGCCACCTCGCGGTACTTCATGGCCGCCCGCAAGATCCACAACCAGGGGCGGGCGGTGAACGTGCTGCTGTGGCAGGGCACCCAGGACCCCACCGACCAGAACCTCCCCAAGCTGGTCCGCGAGGGCGCCCACACCCGCGCCGCTCTCGCCCTCGGCACGGAGTCGCAGGCGCGCATGGCGCTGGGGGACAAAGCCGTCGACGGCGGCGCCGCCCCCAACCTCCTGCGCCCCGGACTCGACAAGGGCACCGTGGTCGTCGCCTCCGACGGGATCGCCATCCCGGCGGGGCAGTCGTCCATCACGGTCCGCACGCACTACATCGACACCGACACGGCCACCGAGGTCGCCGAGCGTGCGAAGCGGATGCGGGACGGGGTGACCACGCTGCGGGTCATCGACCGCGGCGAGGACCGTGACCCGCTCGCCGACATCCACAGCGTGTTCGGCGAGAGCCCGCGGCTAGTCACCCAGGACGTCCTCAAGCGGCTCACCGCGCTCAACGAGGACGCCTACGGACGGTGGACGTTCGCCGACCTGCGCCGCGTCCTGGACGGCACCGGCGCGGAGCCGTACAAGTCCGACGGCCGCATGGTCGTCGCCCGCGAACGCCTCACCCGCGCCCTCGCCAACCGCGACTCAGACGGTTCCGCTTCCGCCGGATGACGGCAGGGAGCCGACCACCTGCGGGTCAGGGAGGCAGGGAGAACTCCCTCACAGCCTCCCTGACCCGCCTCCCTGCCCCTGACCAGCACTCTTGACCGGTCAGGGAGTCAGGGAGGCCCGCACGTCAGACCCCCGAAACCCCCCTCCAGAACACCCCGGCAGGGGGTGTCTCCACCTCCCTCACCGAGCACCGGAAGGGATTCCGCATGCACGCCGACCACAACCCCAAACGCCCCGCACAGCGGGCCGTGGAAGTCCACCAGCCCACCCCGATACCGCCCCCGGCCGTCCACCCGGCGCCGGTCGTGCCGGTACAGCCAGGAACGGTGCCGACGGTGGCGAGCATCGTCCTCCCCAACGGACGCGTCGTCACCGGCTACGCCATCGACCCCGCCCGAACCGAACCCGTGGCCGCCAAGCCGGCCGTCTCCCGTGCGGCGGTGAACGTCGCCCTCGGAGGCGTCGGCTTCCTCGCCGTCTGCGGCGGACTGCTGCTGCTCACCTCGTTCATCGCCGCGCTCACCGCGTTCGTCGCCCAGCTCGTCATCCTGGCCGCCGTCGTCTTCGGCGGCTGGCTCGCCGTCCAGGTCCTCGGCACGAACGGCGGCAGCAGCGGCACGACGGTGAACATCCGCCGCGCCGTGTTCAAGCGCAACCACTTCCACAGCTAGCTACGCCAAGGGCGGCCCCCACCTCACGCCAATGAACGCGGGGCCGCCCTTGCCCAACCAATCCACAACAGATCTGTTGGAGGACTCCAGCATGACCCACCCCGCCATCGTCCGGCGAGTGTCCGGCCGTCGGCCGCACTTACTGGACCTGTTCTGCTGCCAGGGCGGCGCAGCCGCGGGCTATGCCGACGCCGGTTTTGACGTGACCGGCGTCGACATCGCCCCGCAGCCCCGCTACCCGTACCGGTTCGTGCAGGCGGACGCGATCGCCTACGCCCTGGAGCACGGGGCCGGATTCGACTTCATCCACGCCTCGCCGCCGTGCCAGCACGACAGCGAGTGCCAGCGCATCCAGGGCAACACCCACCCCGACCTGATCGCCCCCACCCGCGCCGCCCTGGAAGCCACCGGCCGTCCGTGGGTCATCGAGAACGTGCGCGGCGCGGTGCCTAAGCTGCGTCAGCCGGTGATGCTGTGCGGGCCCATGTTTGGAGTGGCCACCTACCGGCACCGGTTCTTCGAGACCGGCGGCGGCTTCACCCTCCCCCAGCCCGCCCACCCCGCGCACCGGGTCCCGCAGGCGAAGATGGGCCGCCCCGTCCCGCTCGGCCACTACGGGCAGTTCGTCGGCAACTTCTCCGGCGTCGACCTCGCCCGCCGTGTGATGGGCGTGCCCTGGATGAACCGCGATGGCATCCGAGAATGCATCCCGCCCGCTTACACCCGCTGGACCGGCCGCCACGCCCTCACCCACCTCGCCGCAGCGTGGGAGGTAGCAGCGTGAGCGAGCACCTGCTGAATGCGGCCCTGGAAGCGGCAGAACGCGGCTGGCACGTCTTCCCGCTCCGGCCGTGCACCAAGCGGCCCGCCCTGCACGGTGAGAGGGCCTGCACCCGCACTGGCCCGTGCGCGGCCGGGCATCTGAAGTGGGAGCAGCGCGCCACCACGGACCCGGACCGTATCCGCGCGGCGTGGTCACGGGCGTCGTTCAACGTCGGGATCGCTACCGGTCCGTCGGGGCTGCTGGTGGTCGACCTGGACACGCCCGAGCACAAGGGCAATTCGGACGCGCCTTGCGGCGCGGCGACCTTCGCAGCGCTCTGCGAGCGCGCCGGGCACGCCGTCCCCACCACCTACCGGGTGCGGACCGCGACCGGCGGGACGCACCTGTACTTCACCGCCCCCGACGGCGTGCAACTGCCTAACACGGCGGGCACGGTCGCGGAATCCGTCGACACGCGGGCGTGCGGCGGTTACGTCGTCGCCGCCGGCAGCATCGTCCCCGCCGGACGGTACGAGGCGCTGAATGCCGCTGTGGCCGCACCGCTGCCCGGATGGCTGCTCGCCATCCTGCGTCCAGCTCCCGCGCGCTCTGCGGGCCCGTTGCGGTTGCCTGCGGTCGACGGCAGCCGCGCGGCCGTGGCCGCACTGGAAGCCGAGTGCGCCACGGTGGCCGCCGCCCCGGACGGCCTGCGCAACACCACGCTCAACCGCAGCGCGTTCAAGGTGGGGCGGTTCGTTGCATGGGGCGACCTCCCCCGCCACGTGGCAGAGGACGCCTTCCAAGCGGCGGGCGAGGCGGCCGGACTCACCGCTGCCGAGTGCCGCACCACCATCCGCAGCGCCCTGGACAGCAGCCAGCGCACCGCCCGCCCGCGGGAGGCTGCATGACCACCGCACCCCGCCCCCGCTTGGAAGGCCAACCGACCGCACACACCGGCCCGCACGCCGCCCCACAGCCTGTGGACGCAGCGGCCGTGGGCGAGCCGAAGGGCGCCGCCCGTCAGGGCGTCGTAACTGCTCTTCCCCGCACGACGAGCCGATTCCCGGCCGACGGCGCGCACCCCAGCGCCGACCCGACGCCAGAGCGGCCCGGAATCCGCATCTACGCCCCGCCGGTCTACCGCCACCACTACGACGGCGCCCGCTGGTCCAAGCGGCACGCCAGCATCCCCACCGCCGCCTACGCCTGCCCCTGCGGCCACACCAACAAAGCGCGCGGAGCGGACGCGGTGGCGGCGCTGGTCACCGAGTACGCCGCGCACAAGCACTTCTGTACGGGAGCTCCCGCCCTGCCGGAACGGAGGAACGCCGCATGACCCCCACCACGCTCGACGGGGCTGCGCTGCTGGACGAGGTGGAAGCCTTCCACCGACGGTTCAACGTCTTCCCCACCGAAGCCGCCTACGTCGCGGTCGCCCTGTGGGACGCGCACGCCCACCTGCTCGACTGCTTCGACTCCACCCCCCGCCTCGCCTTCCTCTCCCCCGAACCGGGGTCCGGAAAGTCGCGGGCGCTGGAGATCGTGGAAACCCTCGTGCCACAGCCAATGGTGGCCGTCAACGCGTCCGCCGCCGCCCTGTTCCGGGCCGTCTCCGGGGCCAACGGCCGGCCGACCATCCTGTTCGACGAGATTGACACCATCTTCGGCCCCAAGGCCGGGGACAACGAGGAACTGCGCGGATTCCTCAATGCCGGCCACCGCCGCACTGGGGTCACCTACCGGTGCATCGGCGACGGCGGCAACCAGACCGTGCAGGCCTTCCCCTCGTACTGCGCGGTCGCGGTCGCCGGACTCGGCTCCCTGCCGGACACGATCCTGACCCGCTCCGTCGTCATCCGCATGCGCCGCCGAGCCCGCAGCGAACGTGTTGAGCCCTTCCGGGCCCGCATCCACGAAGCCGAGGGACACGCCTTGCGCGATCGCCTCGCCGCGTGGGCGGAGCAAGCACGCGACCAGGTGGCGGGAGCCTGGCCGGAGATGCCGGACGGCGTGACCGACCGGCCGGCCGACGTGTGGGAGCCGCTGCTCGCGGTCGCCGACGCCATCGGCGGCCACTGGCCCGAGCGCGCCCGCGAGGCGTGCGTCACGCTGGTCACCGCAGCGCAGCACACCGACAAGCACAGTCTCGGAATCCGGCTGCTGACCGACCTGCGCGACCACGTGCTCATCGGTATCGACCGACTGCCGACCGTCGCCATCCTCGACCGGCTCAACGCCCTCGACGACGCCCCCTGGGCCGACCTCGACGGCAAGCCGCTCGACAACCGGCGCCTGTCCCGGATGCTCGCGGAGTACATGACGGCCGACAACGAGCCGATCCGCTCCCGCAACATCCGCACCGCCGGCGGAGTTCTCAAGGGATTCCACGCCGCCGACCTGGCCGACGCGTGGGCCCGCTACTGCCCACCTCCCCAGAACACCGCTACAGCCGCTACGCCGCTACAGCCCAGCTCAGAGCCGGTGAATCTGTAGCGGCACCCGAGCGTGTAGCGGCTACACCCACTACCCCGTAGCGCACACGTAGCCGCTACACGCCACTTCTCCGCTACAAAAATCCGCCCGCTGACCTGCGATGTAGCGCTGTAGCGGATGTAGCGGACTTCTGAGAGCAGGGTCACCCGCCAAGCAACCCCGCCTAGGAGACATCCGGATGAGCACAGTCATCGCCGCGCCTGTGGACCGGCTGCTCTACACGCCGGAGGAAGCCGCCGAAGCTCTCGCTATCGGCCGCTCCACCCTCTACGAGCTGATGGCCGACGGAGCCTTGAAGTACATCAAGTTGGGACGCTGCCGGCGCATCCGGCGCTCGGACCTTGAGGCCTACGTGGCCAACCTCGCTCCCCTGCCCAACTGACCCACGCATCATCACCAGGCGGCCCCCGACCTCGCGTCTGGGGCCGCCTCCGCATGGAGGAACACATGAGCCCCCGCAGGGCGAACCTGGAATCGTCCATCTACCTCGGCAATGACGGCTGGTGGCACGGTCGCGTGACGATGGGCGTCAAGAACGACGGCAGCCCGGATCGTCGGCACCGTAGGGCACGCACTGAGGCCGAGGTGCGGCGCAAGGTCCGCGAGTTGGAAACTCTTCGCGACAAAGGACGCGCGCCCAAGGCCGGACGTAAGCCGACGGTGGAGCAGTGGATGACCACCTACCTCACCGACATCGCGTCGCTGAAGCTCAAGCCCCGTTCCCTGGACGACTACTGGTCCAAGACCCGGAACGACATCATCCCCGGCATCGGCAAGCACAGGCTCGACAAGTTGGCCCCGGAACACCTTGAGCGGATGTACCGGGCCATGCTCGACGAGGGCCACGCTCCCTCCCACGTGCTGAAGGTCCACCGCATCCTGTCCCGCGCCCTGAAAATCGCTCACCGCCGCCGTCTCGTCGTGGAGAACGTCGCCACGCTCGTGGACCCGCCCAGCGTGGACGAAACGGAGGCGAACCCGTTCACCACCGAGGAAGCCAAAGCGTTCCTCGAGGCCGCCGCCAAACGGCCCACCTTCATGAGGTGGTGCGTCGGGGTCGGAATGGGATTCCGACAGGGTGAAACGCTCGGCTTGCGGTGGCCGTACGTCGACCTCGACAACGAACTGTTCAGGCCCGAGTGGCAGCTTCAGCGCCTCACATGGCGGCACGGCTGCAAGGACCCGCACGCATGCGGCGCCCAGTTCCATCGCTTTGAGCCCTGCCCCGCAGACTGCAAGACGCACAAGAGCTACAAGCGCGGGTGCCCCAAGCCGTGCCCGAAGGGCTGCACGCGGCACGCTCGGGCTTGCCCCGAGCGACAGGGCGGCGGGCTGGTGTTCACCCGGCCCAAGACCAAGAAGAGCCGCAACGCCGTGCCGATCCCCCCGCCGTTCATCCCGTACCTGCGCGAGCACAAGGCCCAGCAGGACGAGATGCGCGCCGCAGCCGGGGAGCTGTGGCAGGAACACGGGCTTGTCTTCACCCGACCGGACGGACGGCCCCTGGACCCCCGGCAGGACTGGGCGGAGTTCAAGGAACTACTCGCGGAAGCAGGCATCGACGACCGCCGTCTGTACGACGGGAGCCGCCACACCGCCGGCACGATCCTGAACGAGCTGGGGGTGGACATGCCCACGATCATGGAGATCCTGCGGCACACGCAGATCAGTCAGACCCGGCGGTACGTGAAGGGAAGGTCTCACCTCTCCAAGGACGCGATGCGCCGCATGGGGGACACGTTCATGCCCAGCCCCAGAGCCGCTACTGAGACCAGAACTGAGACCCCGGACACCCGCGCGGCCCGCTCCCGCCGTCGGCGCCGCATCCGCTGAACGACAAAACCCCAGGTCGGATGCCTTCCGTCCTGGGGTTCCAGTGGAGCCGCCTTCGGGATTCGAACCCGAGACCTACGCATTACGAGTGCGTTGCTCTGGCCATCTGAGCTAAGGCGGCGCGCCGTGTGCACCATGGTGCGATCAGCGACGTCGGTAAGTCTACACAGTTTCCGAGGGTGCTTCGTACCGGCCCCGGAGGCGGGCCCGAGCCACCGCCTCCGGGGTGCCCGCACCCTCTACGAGCAGCGCTTTCCGTTCCTCGGAGGGGTGCCGTCGATCAGGTAGGTGTTGATCGCGGAGTCGATGCAGGAGCTGCCGCGGCCGTAGGCGGTGTGGCCGTCGCCCTCGTAGGTGAGCAGGCGGGCCGAGTCGAGCTGGCCGGCCAGGGCCTCCGCCCAGCGGTACGGGGTCGCCGGGTCCCGGGTGGTGCCGACGACGACGATCGGGGCCGCGCCCTTCGCCTCGATCCGCTGCGCCTCCCCCGTGGCCCGCACCGGCCAGTAGGCGCAGTTCAGCGACGCCCAGGCGAGCCCCTCGCCGAACACCGGGGACGCCTTCCTGAAGGCGGGGAGCGCCTGCCGCACCTGGTCCGGTCCCTCGAAGGCGGGCGGGAGGTCGAGGCAGTTCACGGCCGCGTTGGCGAACATCAGGTTGCTGTACGTCCCCTTCGCGTCCCGCTCGTAGTAGCTGTCGGAGAGGAAGAGGAGCCCGGCGCCGTCCTTCTCCTTCATCGCCGCCGTCAGCGACTCGCGCAGCTGCGGCCAGGCCGCCTCGTCGTACAGGGCGGCGATCACGCCCATGGTCGCCAGCGACTCGGTCAGCCTGCGGCCGTCGGCGTCACCGGTGGCGAGCGGGCGGGCGTCGAGCGCGTCGAAGAACGTCTTCAGGTTCTCGCCGACCCGCGCCGGGGACGCCCCCTTGCCGCCGAGCGGGCAGTCGCTCTGCCGCACGCAGTCCTCGGCGAAGGCGGTGAACGCCGCGCCGAAGCCCTCCGTCTGCTCCAGGTTGAGCTGCCGGGCGGACAGCGAGGGGTCCATCGCGCCGTCCAGCACCAGCCGCCCGGTCCGGTCCGGGAACAGCCCCGCGTACGTCGCCCCGAGCAGGGTGCCGTACGAGGCGCCGACGTACGTCAGCTTCTCGTCGCCCAGCGCCGCGCGCACGATGTCCATGTCCCGGGCCGCCTCGACGGTCGACACATGGCGCAGCAGCTTCGGCGCGCCCGCCCCGCACCCCTCGGCGAACTTCCGGTACGCCGTGACGAGCGCCTCGGTCTCCTTCTCGTCGTCCGGCGTGGTGTCGACGCGGGTGTACGCGTCCATCTCCGGCCCGTCCAGGCACTCGACGGGCTCGCTGCGGGCGACGCCCCGCGGGTCGACGGCGACGACGTCGTACCGGGCGCGCACGTCGGCCGGGTAACCGAGGCCGGCGTACGCCTGGAGGTAGCCGACCGCCGAGCCGCCCGGTCCGCCGGGGTTGACCAGCAGCGAGCCGAGCCGCTTGCCGGGCCCTGTGGCCTTCTTGCGGGAGACGGCGAGGCGCACGTCACCCGCGGACGGTTCGGCGTAGTCGAGCGGGGCCTTGAGCGTGGCGCACTGGAAGCCGGGGGCGCCGCAGTCCCGCCAGGCCGGTTTCTGCTTGTAGTACGGCGCGAGGGCCGACGGCGTGGGGCCGGGCAGGGGGGCGAGGGCGGCGGCCGCTCCCGCCACCGGCGTACTGGCCCTGCTCGTCGAACTTCCGGAGGAGCAGCCCGCGAGCAACAGCGCGGCCGTGGCGAGCAGGGCGGCTGCGGTACGGGTCCTGCGTGGGGTGCGCCTTGTGTGCATGCTGCGAGCGTAACGGTGCGCGACCGGGTGAATGCTCTGTGCACACGCCGTTCCCCGTACGAGTTACGGCGCCACGGCGCGGTATGACCGGGCCGCCGTCGTGCGGGGGCTCAGCCGGCCTTCGGTGACCGTGGCTCGACCGGCCTTCGGTGACCGTGGCTCGGCCAACCCTCCGTGACGGTGGCTCGACCAACCCTCCGTGACGGTGGCTCGACCGGTTCCCCGGGTGACGCCGGCTCAGCCCGCCCTCAGCGCCATCGTCATCGCCTCCACCGCGAGCAGCGGCGCCACGTTGCGGTCCAGTGCCTCACCGCAGGCGGCGATCGCCTCGATCCGGCGCAGCGTGGCCTCCGGGGTGCTGTTCCGGGCCAGTCGCTCCAGCGCGTCCTCGGCGTCCGTGTTGGCGAGGGCGATGCGGGAGCCGAGCTGCAGGGCGAGGACGTCCCGGTAGAAGCTGGTGAGGTCGGCCAGGGCGACGTCGAGGCTGTCGCGCTGGGTCCGCGTCCTACGCCGCTTCTGCATGTCCTCCAGGTCCTTGACCACCCCTGCCGTGCCGCGGGGCAGTCGGCCGCCCTGGACCGCGCCGAGCGCCGCCTTGAGGTCCTCGGTCTCCTTGCCGTCCATCTCCTCGGCGAGCTGCTTGGCGTCCTCGGCCGCCGCGTCGACGAGTTCCTGAGCGGCCTTCAGCGCCCCGCCGACGTCCTCGACCCGCAGCGGCAGCTTCAGCACGGAGGCGCGGCGGGCGCGGGCGGCCGGGTCGGTGGCCAGACGGCGCGCCCGGTCGACGTGGCCCTGGGTGGCGCGGGCGACGGAGGCGGCGACGTCCGGTTCGATGCCCTCGCGCCGGATCAGCATGTCGGCGACGGCGTCCACCGACGGCGTGCTCAGGTTGAGGTGGCGGCAGCGGGAGCGGATCGTCGGCAGGACGTCCTCGACGGAGGGCGCGCACAGCAGCCAGACCGTACGGGGGGCGGGCTCCTCGACGGCCTTGAGGACGGCGTTGGCCGACTTCTCGTTGAGCCGCTCGGCGTCCTCGACGAGGATCACCTGCCAGCGGCCGTTCGCCGGGGCGGTGAACGACTTGCGGACGGTGTCGCGCATGTCCTTGACCAGGATCTCCGCGCCGACGGCGGCGACCGTGGAGACGTCGGCGTGGGTGCCGACCAGCGCGGTGTGGCAGCCGTCGCAGAAGCCGCAGCCGGGGGTCCCGCCGAGGGCCCGGTCCGGGCTGACGCACTGCAGCGCGGCGGCGAAGGCCCGCGCCGCCTGGTTGCGGCCGGCGCCGGGCGGGCCGGTGAACAGCCACGCGTGGGTCATGCGGGACGCCTCGGGCGGGGGCGCGTCGCTCGACGCGGCGGTGACGAGCGCGTCCGCGTCCCGGGCGGCGGCGGCGAGCTGTTCGCTCACCCGCTGCTGTCCGACGAGGTCGTCCCACACGGTCATGGGTCAGCCCGCCCTTCCGTCACATCGGTGCCTTGCCGGATCCATTGTGCGGGTCGGCACCGACACACCCGTCCCGGCGGGCGTCACATCCGCCGCCTACGACGGTGCCGGGCGCGCCCGAAGGCCCGCCCGGCACCACCTGTGGAACAAGCGCCCCTCAGCGCCGACGCCACCGCCCGCCGCCACGGCCCTCGTCGTCGCCCTGGTCGTCGTGCGGGCCGAGCAGTTCGTCGGCCAGGGACGGCAGGTCGTCCAGCGGGGTCTCCTCGGCCCAGTCGGACCGCTGCCGACGGCGCGGGGCGCCTTCGGCGTCCACCTGGGGCAGCTCACGCGTACGGTCCTCGGGCTCCTCCGCGCCCCGGCCCGGACCGGGCTCGCCGCCCCGCACCGGAGGCAGTACCGCCGTCTCGTCGGCCGCGCCCGGCGGAACCGGGGGCAGCACCGCCGTCTCGTCCGCCGCACCCGGCGGCACCTGCGGCAGGGGCAGTTCCGTCGTCACCTCGGTGTCGGCCGGCGCCGGCCGGTCCGGCTCCGGTGCGCCGTCCTCGTCCCGCACCCGGGGCAGTACGGCCGTCTCGTCCACCGGTCCGCCCGTCGCGTTCGTCGGCGTCACCAGCGGCGTCGGCACGGTCAGGGCCTCGTCGGCGGCCGGACCCGCGGAAGGCCGGGGCGGCGTTCCGGAGGGCCGGGCCGGGGCCTCGGAGGGCGTCACGGTGTTGCGCGGGCCCGCCTCCGCGGCGGCCGCCGCGCGCTCGGCGAGCTGCCGGGCCTGCTCCGCGCGCAGCAGTGCCTCCTCCGCCTTGCGCTGCTTCTCCAGGCGCTGTGCCTCCGCCTCGGCGCGCAGCCGCTCCTCTTCCTCGGCCTGCTTGCGGCGGCGCTCCTCCTCGGCCTTGCGGCGCGCCTCCTCCTCGGCACGCGCCTTCTCCTCGGCGAGCAGCCGCTGACGCTCCTCCTCGGCACGCCGGCGGGCCTCCTCGGCACGCTGCCGGGCCTCCTCCGCCTGCCGCTCGGCCTCGCGCCGCTGGGCCTCCTCCAGCTCGCGCCGCTTGCGCTCCTCCTCCTCGGCGCGCAGCTTGGCGAGCTGCTCCTCGCGCTCACGCTCCAGGCGCTCCTCCTCGGCCTTGCGGGCGGCCTCCTCCTCCGCCTTGCGGCGGGCCTCTTCCTCGGCCTTGCGGCGCGCCTCCTCGCGCGCCGCGATCTCGGCCTCGGACAGCGGCAGCACCCGGTCGAGCCGGTGCCGGATCACCGTGGTGACCGCCTCCGGCTCCTGGCCGGCGTCGACCACCAGATAGCGGCCGGGGTCGGCGGCGGCCAGCGTGAGGAAGCCGGAGCGCACGCGCGCGTGGAACTCCGCGGGCTCGGACTCCAGCCGGTCGGGCGCCTCGGTGAAGCGCTCCCGCGCGGCCTCCGGCGAGACGTCGAGCAGCACCGTCAGGTGCGGTACGAGTCCGTCGGTGGCCCAGCGGTTGATGCGGGCGATCTCGGTGGGCGACAGGTCCCGCCCGGCGCCCTGGTAGGCGACGGAGGAGTCGATGTACCGGTCGCTGATGACCACGGCGCCGCGCTCCAGCGCCGGGCGCACGACGGTGTCGACGTGCTCCGCGCGGTCGGCGGCGTACAGCAGGGCCTCGGCGCGGTGCGAGAGGCCGGCGCTGGAGACGTCCAGCAGGATGGAGCGCAGCCGCTTGCCGACCGGGGTCGCCCCCGGCTCGCGCGTGAGGACGACCTCGTGGCCCTTGGAGCGGATCCACTCGGCGAGCGCCTCGGCCTGGGTGGACTTCCCGGCGCCGTCGCCGCCCTCCAGGGCGATGAAGAAACCGGAGGCGGCGGAGGTGGGCGCGGGGTCGTCGCCGCCGAGCAGCGCGTCGCGCAGGTCCTGCCGCAGCGGGACGCCGGAGCGGTCGTCGACCTTGGCCAGCACCAGCGCGGCCACCGGCAGCAGCAGCGCGCCGACCAGTATGAGCGTGAAGGCGGCGCCGCCGTGCGCGAAGACGAACTTGCCGTTCTCCAGGCGGTGCGGTCCGATCGCCGCCGCCGCCACGGGGGCGACGACCGCGCCGAGCGCCACGTACACGCGGACCACCGCGTGCAGGTGCTCGGTGACCCGGGCCCGGCGCTGCTCCTCGGTCTCCTGGTCGAGCAGGGTGTGCCCGATGTTGGCGGCCATTCCCGCGCCGGCGCCGGCCAGGGTCAGGATCAGCAGCACGCTGGTCACGTCCGGCACGAGTCCGGCGGCCAGCAGGGCGACGCCCGTGAAGGCGAGCGTGAGGGAGAGCATCCGGCGCCGGGACAGGGACGGCATCAGCAGCGGCGCGGTACGGATGCCGACGACCACGCCGCCGGTCAGCGCGCCCACCATCAGGCCGAAGAGCACGGGCCCGCCGCCCAGGTCCTTGGCGTGCAGCACCGACACGGCGACGGCGGCCGCCACCGCGCCGGCCACGGACGCGCCCGCGAGCACCAGCAGCGGCAGCGCGCCGGTGCGGCCCTTGTCGGGTCCTGCGGCGCCCCGCGGGCGGCGCAGGCCCTCCAGCGGCGAGCGCGGGCGGGGCGTGCGGGTGCCGGGCAGGTCCAGGAAGGTGACGACGGACAGCGACGCGGCGAACAGTCCCGCCGCGACGTACGAGGCGAGCGCCGCCTGGTGCTCGCCGAACCACTCGATCCCCGTGCCCAGCAGGTTGTTGCACAGGGCGGCGACGACGAGCGTCAGGGCGGCGAGCGGTATCGCGACGAAGCCGGTGCGCAGGGACAGCCGGCGCAGGGCGTCCATGTGGTCGGGCAGCGGCCGGATGCTGGCGCCCTCGGGCGGCGGTCCGGGCAGCAGGGCGGGCGCGGCGCTCTCGCGGCACACCGTCCAGAACCGCTCGGCGACGCCGGCCACGAACGCGGTGACCAGGAGGATCGCCAGCGCGTTGTCCGGGGTCCAGTCGATCCACAGCGGCGCCACGATGAGCAGCGCGGCCCGCAGTCCGTCCGCGCCGACCATGGTCCAGCGGCGGTCCAGGGGCCCGTCCTGGGAGGTGAGTGAGGTGAGCGGGCCGAGGAGCACGGCGCCGAACAGCAGCGTCGCGAGGATGCGCACGCCGAAAACGGTCGCCACTGCGAACGCCGCTCCGCGGTACCCGCCGCCGAACGCCTGCTCGGCGACCGAGGCCTGGAGGGCCAGGAGCACCAGCACGAGGAGGGCGAGGACGTCACCGATCCCGCCCACGAGCTGCGCGCTCCACAGTCGTTTCACCTGCGGTCGGCGCAGCAGGGCGCGGACGGCACGCTCGCGGGAGTCCGCGACAAGGGCGTCGTCGGGGGCCGGTTGAGGGGCCGTGGGCTGCTCGGCTCGCGTCATGCGTTCAGCCTATCGGCCCGCGAGGACAGCCCGCGGCCGACGCGCCTGACATGCACACGTCCCGACACGGAACCGTGCCGGGACGTTCGCATTCCGAACGCCGGGTGGTGGAACCCGGCGTCACCGGACGGGGATCAGTCCTCCGCGCCGTTCGCCGCGGTCGCCTTCTTGGCGGCGGCCTTCTTCGTCGTCGTCTTCTTGGCGGCCGTGGTCTTCTTCGCCGCGGTCGTCTTGGCGGCCGCGGTCTTCTTCGCGGGCGCCTTCTTGGCCGTCGTCTTCTTGGCGGTCTTCTTCGCCGTCTTCTTGGCGGGACCCTTGGCCCGCTTCTCGGCGAGCAGCTCGAAGCCGCGCTCCGGCGTGATCGTCTCCACACTGTCGCCCGAGCGCAGCGTGGCGTTCGTCTCGCCGTCGGTCACGTACGGGCCGAAGCGGCCGTCCTTCACCACGACCGGCTTCTCGCTGACCGGGTCGGTGCCCAGCTCCTTCAGCGGCGGCTTGGCCGCGGCCCGGCCACGCTGCTTGGGCTGGGCGTAGATCGCCAGCGCCTCCTCCAGCGTGATGGTGAAGAGCTGCTCCTCCGACTGCAGCGACCGCGAGTCCGTCCCCTTCTTCAGGTAGGGCCCGTAGCGGCCGTTCTGCGCGGTGATCTCCTGGCCCTCGGGGTCGGTGCCGACCACGCGCGGCAGGGACATCAGCTTCAGCGCGTCGTCGAGCGTCACCGTGTCCAGGGACATCGACTTGAAGAGGGAGGCGGTACGCGGCTTGACCGCGTTCTTGCCGGTCTTCGGGGTGCCCTCGGGAAGGACCTCGGTGACGTACGGGCCGTAGCGGCCGTCCTTGGCGACGATCGTGTGCCCGGTCGCCGGGTCGGTGCCCAGTTCGAAGTCGCCGCTCGGCTTGGCGAGCAGTTCCTCGGCGAGCTCGACGTCCAGCTCGTCGGGGGCCAGATCCTCCGGGATGTCGGCGCGCTGGTGCTGCTCGGTGTCCTTCTCGCCGCGCTCGATGTACGGGCCGTAGCGCCCGACCCGCAGCACGATGCCGTTGCCCACCGGGAACGACGACACCTCGCGCGCGTCGATGGCACCCAGGTCGGTCACCAGCTCCTTGAGGCCGCCGAGGTGGTCCCCGTCACCGTTGCCCGCCTCGGCCGCGTCGCCGTTGCCGGTGCCCTCGCCGAAGTAGAACCTCTTCAGCCACGGCACGGCGCGGGCCTCGCCGCGCGCGATGCGGTCGAGGTCGTCCTCCATGCGCGCGGTGAAGTCGTAGTCGACCAGCCGGCCGAAGTGCTTCTCCAGCAGGTTGACCACGGCGAAGGAGAGGAAGGACGGCACCAGGGCCGTGCCCTTCTTGAACACGTAGCCGCGGTCGAGGATCGTGCCGATGATCGACGCGTACGTCGACGGGCGGCCGATCTCCCGCTCCTCCAGCTCCTTGACCAGCGACGCCTCGGTGTAGCGGGCCGGGGGCTTGGTGGCGTGCCCGTCGACCGAGATCTCCTCGGCGCTCAGCGCGTCGCCCTCGGCGACCTGCGGCAGCCGGCGCTCACGGTCGTCGAGCTCGGCGTTCGGGTCGTCGGCGCCCTCGACGTAGGCCTTGAGGAAGCCGTGGAAGGTGATGGTCTTGCCGGACGCGCTGAACTCGACGTCACGGCCGTCGGCGGATGTGCCGCCGATCTTCACGGTGACGGAGTTGCCGGTCGCGTCCTTCATCTGCGAGGCGACGGTCCGCTTCCAGATCAGCTCGTACAGCTTGAACTGGTCACCGGTCAGCCCGGTCTCGGCGGGCGTGCGGAAACGGTCCCCCGAAGGACGGATCGCCTCGTGCGCCTCCTGCGCGTTCTTCACCTTGCCCGCGTAGGTGCGCGGCTGCGGCGGCAGGTAGTCGGCTCCGTACAGCTGCGTGACCTGGGCGCGGGCGGCGGCGACGGCCGTCCCGCTCAGGGTCGTCGAGTCCGTACGCATGTAAGTGATGTAGCCGTTCTCGTACAGCTTCTGCGCGACCTGCATGGTGGCCTTGGCGCCGAAGCCGAGCTTGCGGCTCGCCTCCTGCTGCAGCGTCGTCGTACGGAACGGCGCGTACGGCGAGCGGCGGTACGGCTTGGACTCGACCGAGCGGACCGCGAACCGCGTGTCCGCCAGGGCGGCGGCGAGGGCGCGGGCGTTCGCCTCGTCGAGATGGAGGGTGTTGGCGCTCTTCAGCTGCCCCAGCGAGTCGAAGTCGCGGCCCTGCGCGACCCGGCGTCCGTCGACCGTCTGCAGCCGGGCGACCAGCGTCGACGGGTCGCTCGCGTCACCGGCGCGGCCGGTGGAGAAGGTGCCGGTCAGGTCCCAGTACTCGGCGGTGCGGAACGCCATGCGCTCACGCTCCCGCTCCACCACGAGCCGGGTGGCCACGGACTGGACGCGGCCGGCCGACAGGCGCGGCATGACCTTCTTCCACAGGACCGGCGAGACCTCGTAGCCGTAGAGACGGTCGAGGATGCGGCGGGTCTCCTGGGCGTCGACCAGCTTCTGGTTGAGCTCGCGCGGGTTGGCCACGGCCGCCCGGATCGCGTCCTTGGTGATCTCGTGGAACACCATGCGCTTGACCGGGATCTTCGGCTTGAGCACTTCCTGGAGGTGCCACGCGATGGCCTCGCCCTCGCGGTCCTCATCGGTGGCGAGGAAGAGTTCGTCGGACTCCTTCAGCAGGTCCTTGAGCTTCTTGACCTGGGCCTTCTTGTCCGCGTTGACCACATAGATCGGCTGGAAGTCATGGTCGACGTCCACACCGAGGCGGCGCACCTCGCCGGTGTACTTCTCCGGAACCTCGGCAGCGCCGTTGGGAAGGTCGCGAATGTGCCCGACGCTCGCCTCGACGATGTAGCCAGGGCCGAGATAGCCCTTGATCGTCTTCGCCTTGGCAGGCGACTCGACGATGACGAGTCGGCGGCCGCCGTTCGCGGTCTCGCTGGTCGGGGACAACTTCGCTCTTCTCTCCGTCGACGCTCGGGCCTCCCCAGGCGCTTCTCCCCGGGGGCGGGTCATGGTGACGCTGCGGAGTGTGACGGTACATCCCGCCCCCGTGTCAAACGGGAAAAGCCCGCAACGGCCACTCGAACGGTAACCCGACTACCACCGTTCCTGCCGCCCGGAGTGTCCAGACTCCGCCCGCCCATATGCGGAGCGCGATCTTACGGTTACCGGCGGCGGCCGGTGACGCCGGTTCCTCAGAGGCGGGTGAAGCACCAGGCGCCGAGGGCCAGGGAGACGACCGCGACGCTGCCGGCGACGGTGACCGATGCGACACGGCTCACACCGAGGGCGACCGGCCGGCGGTGCCGCGCGCGGGTCACGGTCCAGGCCAGCAAACCGGCGCCGAACAGGCAGAACACCATCCCCGTGAAGATCGCCGGTCCGCTCTCCATCGTCGCCCGCGCCCCCTCTTACCCGTCCGTGTACCGCCCTGGGGGGACGCTGCCACGCCCGGGCGGCACCGGGACGAACCGGAGGTGAACGCCAGGGCTCGGGGGAGAAGCGAGGAAGCGGGAAACGGGCCCGTACGGTGCGCTTCCGAAAAAATCCGATCGATCCGGACGGCCCGGCACCGCGCCCGACATGGGCGTGAAAGATGCGGCGGAAGACACAGGGGTGCACGCCCGTTGGTCAGCGTGATCTGTGTGACGGCTGGGACACGGGGGCCTGACCGGGCGCCCCGACAGCGTGACGGGGTGCCCCGTGAGCGTGACATACAGCCCGTAAGCGTGGCGGACGGCACGTGAGCGTGACGGGTGGCCCGCGATCGGGTCGGGGCGGCGCGGGGCAGGCCGGGATCCGGGCAGGGCGGCCAGGGGACCCGGGATTCGGGCAGGGCGGGCCAGGACCGGGGGCAGGGCGACCCGGGATCCGGGCAGGGCGGGCCCAGGACGGGGGGGGCGACCCGGGATCCGGCAGGGCGGGGACCCAGGACCGGGGGCAGGGCGACCCGGGATCCGGGCAGGGCGGGCCCAGGACCGGGGGCAGGGCGCCCGGGATCCGGGCAGGGCGGGCCCAGGACCGGGGCAGGGCGACCCGGGATCCGGGCAGGGCGGCCCGCGGTCGTGAACGGGCGCCCCTCGATCGTCGCGGAGCGCCCCCGCCTCCGCCCCGCCTCAGCCCACCGGGTTCAGGAAGCCCTGCTCCACCAGCAGCCGGATCTGGGCCGGCGTCCGGTCGCGCAGCAGCACGGGGTCCTCACCGAGCAGCTGGGCGATGGCGTCCAGGATCCGGCCCGCGGTCATGGTGCCGTCGCACACGCCCGCGAACCCCGCGGCGATCGTGTCGACCTTGGTCGCCCGGCGCATCCCGCGGTTCTGCCGCAGCACGACATGCTCCGGGTCCTCGGCGCCGGGCAGCCCGACCTGCTCCTGCACCACCTCGGGCGCCAGCTCGAACCGCGCCTCCAGCAGCGCCGCGTCGTCGTGCGCCCGCAGGTAGTCGAGCCGCTCGAAGTGCGCCCGGACCGCTTCGCCGAGCGGCTGCTCCACCGGGTGCGGCCACTCCTCCACCGTGACCGACGGCACGGCGGCACCCGACCTGCGCAGGGTGATCCAGCCGAAACCGACGGCCTTCACCTTGCGCGCCTCGAACTCGTCGAGCCACGCGTCGTACCGCGCCCGGTACTCCGCCTCGTCCCCGCGGTGGTCGCCCGCGTCCCGCAGCCACAGCTCGGCGTACTGCGTGACGTCCTGCACCTCACGCTGCACGATCCACGCGTCGCAGCCGCGGGGCACCCACGACCTGAGCCGGTCCTGCCAGTCCTCCCCCTCCACGTGCTGCCAGTTGGCGAGGAACTGGGCGAACCCGCCCTCGTTCAGCCGCTCCCCCGCCTCCGCGACGAGCGTGCGGCACAGGTCGTCCCCGCCCATCCCTCCGTCACGGTAGGTGAGCCGGGCGCCGGGCGAGATCACGAACGGCGGGTTGGACACGATCAGGTCGTACGTCTCGTCGTCCCGCAGGGGTCCGAACAGCGAGCCCTCGCGCAGATCGGCGGCCGGGACCCCGGAGAGCGCGAGGGTGAGCGCGGTGATGTGCAGCGCGCGCGGGTTCAGGTCGGTGGCCGTCACGCGGGTGGCGTGCCGCGCGGCGTGCAGCGCCTGGATGCCGGACCCCGTGCCGACGTCGAGCGCGGACGCCACGGGCGTACGGACGGTGATGCCGGCCAGGGTGGTGGAGGCGCCGCCGACGCCGAGCACCACGCCCGCGTCCCGGCTGCCGATGCCCCCGGCGCCGCCGACCGCGCACCCGAGGTCCGACACCACGAACCAGTCCTCGCCGCCCGGCCCGCCGTACGGCCGTACGTCCACGGTCGCGGTCAGCGTGTCGGGGCCCGGACTCGTGAGCCACCCGCTCTCCAGGCAGGCGTCGACGGGCAGGACCTCGGCCACTCCCGCGCGCGGCACGGGCTGCTGAAGCAGGAACAGCCGTACGAGCAGCTCCAGCGGTGTGTCCCCGCGGGTGGCACGGAGCGCGGGCACGGTCTCGCTGCGGGCCAGCGCCGTGTACGCGGGGGCGCCGAGCAGGTCGAGAAGTCCGTCGGCGGTGAAGGAGGCGCCGAGCAGCGCCTCCCGCAGCCGGACGGCGGCGTCGGGGCGGTCGGACGAGGGCAGGGGCGGCAGGCTGGCGTCACTCACGCCCCCCATTGTGGCCGCCACCCCGGCCCGGCGCGCACCGCGCCCGCTGAGCCGACGTCAGCTCCGGCCCTGCGCGGCTCAGCTCTTGGTCGCTCCCGCCGACGCGGTGGCGGTCTGGCAGCTGGCCTGCCGGGACATCGCCTCGCCGACCTTGCCCTCCTCCAGCGTGCTGAGGGCGTCGCTGCCGCTCTTGCTCAGCTTGTCCAGCTCGGCCGCGATGTCCTTCAGACCGTCGGCGAACTTCGCCTGGTCCTCGGTGTTGAGGGCGTCGACCTGCTTCCTCAGGGTGGCGTAGGACGCGGAGATGCTGTTGAGCTCCTTGACCGCGTCCTGCTGCTTCTGCTCGCCGTTGTCGACGTCCGGCGCCCCGGCCTTGCTCACGGCCGCGCCGATCGCCTTGTAGGCGTCGGACATGTCCTGGAAGGCCTTCGAGTCGGCCTGCTGGACCGCCTGCGGCGTGCTGTTGTCCGAGGTTTCCTTCTGGATCGCGGTGTTGGCCGACTTGATCTTGGCAGCCTGCGGCTGCACCGCGTCACAGACGTCCTTCGCCCATGCGTCCAGCTTCTCGTCGCTGTCGTCGCCGCCGCATCCCGTCAGCGCCAGTACCAGTACCGCACCGCCGGACAGCGCGGCCGCGAGCTTCTTGTTCACCGGATTGGTCCCTTCCATGGCCTTCGGCCCCGGAACATACACGCCGGATGGCCTACACCCACTCGTCGAACGTCCGGTACCCCCCTTTTTAGAGCCATTTGCACCAGGCGAGAGAAGGCTCACGAGCACACGGACACCGCGGGCGGGCGACGCGTCAATCCGCGCCGTCCGCCCGCAGCTTGATCCGGTGCCCGGAGACCGCTATCCGGAAACCACGGCCGGATCGGGCGACTTGGGCCGGGGCCCGGCGTCGTCCTCGTCGTCCACGGCGATTCCGCGCCGCTTGGACACGTAGACCGCGGCGATGATGACCAGCGCCGACAGCACCGCGATGAGCACCCGCATCCCCACGCTCCTGTCCGCGCCGTAGGAGAACTCGATGACCGCGGGCGCGATGAGCAGCGCCACCAGGTTCATCACCTTCAGCAGGGGGTTGATCGCGGGACCGGCGGTGTCCTTGAACGGGTCGCCGACCGTGTCACCGATGACGGTGGCCGCGTGGGCCTCGCTGCCCTTGCCGCCGTGGTGGCCGTCCTCGACGAGCTTCTTCGCGTTGTCCCAAGCGCCGCCGGAGTTGGCGAGGAACACCGCCATCAGCGTGCCCGTGCCGATGGCGCCCGCGAGGAAGGCTCCCAGGGGCCCGACGCCGAGCGTGAACCCGATGAAGATGGGCGCCATGACGGCGAGCAGACCGGGCGTGGCGAGCTCCCGCAGGGCGTCCTTGGTGCAGATGTCGACGACCTTGCCGTACTCCGGTGTCTCGCTGTAGTCCATGATCCCGGGCTTCTCGCGGAACTGCCGCCGTACCTCGTAGACCACCGAACCCGCCGACCGCGACACCGCGTTGATCGCCAGCCCCGAGAAGAGGAAGACGACCGCCGCGCCGGCGATCAGCCCGACGAGGTTGTTGGGCTGCGAGATGTCCATCATCAGGCTCAGCGGCGCGCCGTCACCGGTGAGCCGTTCGCCCACGTCTCTGGCGCCCGTGGTGATGGCGTCCCGGTAGGAGCCGAACAGCGCCGCCGCCGCGAGCACCGCCGTGGCGATGGCGATGCCCTTGGTGATGGCCTTGGTGGTGTTGCCGACCGCGTCCAGGTTGGTGAGCACCTGGGCGCCCGCGCCCTCGACGTCGCCGGACATCTCGGCGATGCCCTGCGCGTTGTCGGAGACGGGGCCGAAGGTGTCCATCGCGACGATCACCCCGACGGTGGTGAGCAGGCCGGTGCCGGCCAGCGCCACCGCGAACAGCGCGAGCATGATCGACGTGCCGCCGAGCAGGAACGCCCCGTACACGCCGAGGCCGATCAACAGGGCGGTGTAGACGGCCGACTCGAGACCGACGGAGACCCCGGCGAGGATCACGGTGGCCGGGCCCGTGAGCGACGTCTTCCCGATGTCCCGGACAGGGCGCCGGGTGGTCTCGGTGAAGTAGCCGGTGAGCTGCTGGATCAGGGCGGCGAGCACGATGCCGATGGCCACCGCGACGAGCGCGAGGATCCGCGGGTCGCCGCTCTTCCCCAAGATCGCTTCGTCGGTCACCCCGTCGAGGCCGGCGTACGACGACGGCAGGTAGACGAACACGGCGATCGCGACCAGCACGAGCGAGATCACGGCGGAGATGAAGAACCCGCGGTTGATCGCGCTCATGCCGCTGCGGTCGGCGCGCCTGGGCGCCACCGCGAAGATTCCGGCCATCGCGGTGATCACCCCGATCGCGGGGACCAGCAGCGGGAACGCCAGCCCTGCGTCGCCGAACGCCGCCGAACCGAGGATCAGCGCCGCCACCAGCGTCACCGCGTACGACTCGAAGAGGTCGGCCGCCATGCCCGCGCAGTCGCCGACGTTGTCGCCCACGTTGTCGGCGATGGTCGCGGCATTGCGCGGATCGTCCTCCGGAATGCCCTGCTCGACCTTGCCGACCAGGTCGGCGCCGACGTCGGCGGCCTTGGTGAAGATGCCGCCGCCGACCCGCATGAACATCGCGATCAGCGCGGCCCCGAGGCCGAAGCCCTCCAGCACCTTCGGCGCGTCGGCCGCGTACACCAGCACGACACAGGCGGCGCCGAGCAGACCCAGCCCCACCGTGAACATGCCCACGACGCCGCCCGTACGGAAAGCGATCTTCATCGCTTTGTGCGAGACGGTGGTGAGATCCTTTTCCGGCTCACCCTCGGCCGGAGTGGCTTCGCGGGCCGCCGCGGCGACCCGGACATTACTGCGCACGGCAAGCCACATGCCGATATAACCGGTGGCCGCCGAGAACGCCGCTCCGATCAAGAAGAACACCGACCGCCCGGCACGCTGATTCCAGTCGTCCGCGGGCAGCAGCATGAGCAGGAAGAACACGACCACGGCGAATACGCCGAGGGTGCGCAGCTGGCGGGCCAGATAGGCGTTGGCGCCCTCCTGTACCGCGGCTGCGATCTTCTTCATGCTGTCGGTGCCCTCGCCGGCCGCGAGTACCTGGCGTACCAGGACCGCCGCGACCGCCAGCGCCGCCAGGGCCACGATGCCGATGGTCACCACGAGCACGCGGTTCTCGTCGGTCAGCACGGCGGCTGCGAGGGATGTGGGTTGGCCCGACTCGTATGAGGTGGAAAGCCCCGCCATTCGTCCTCCTTGACGCTTGGGCTGAGCTCAAGATGTGGACGGGATTGTAGGTACCGGAACCTGATCAAAACAGACCGCGAGAAATGTAAATGGCCTGCATGCACTCTTTCCCATTGATCACCGGGAGGCCATCGACCCGAAATCGGTAATGCCCTTGAGGCATTCTCGTGATCGAATTTCAGAGCGCCTGAGCGATAGTGAACGAATTCACGCGATCAACCGCTCGGGACCACTGTAAGCACGGTCCGCGGAACCCGCACATGCCGAAGGGCCCCCGAGCAGGGGGCCCTTCGGAAAACGGTCGGCGTACGGGTGAACCGGTCAGGTGAACAGCGCGGCCGGCGACGTGGCGGGCCACCTCATGCGGATCGATCCGCCGCTCTCCCCCGCACTCACCTCGACGTCGTCGACGAGGCCGCTGATGACCGCGAGGCCCATCTCGTCCTCCTCGGTCTCCGCGTCCGCGTCACCCGGCGCAGCTCCCGCCGCACGGGCACCGGCGGGGGCATGGGGCGCCTCGTCGCCGACCTCGATGGAGAACTGCTTCTCCTCCTCGATCAGCAGCACCTTCACAGGCGCCGAGATGCCGGAGTTCTGGTGCAGGCCGACGGCCCGGGTGCAGGCCTCGCCCACGGCGAGCCTGACCTCGTCGAGGACGGCCTCGTCGACTCCGGCCCTGCGCGCCACCGCCGCCGCCACGAGACGGGCGGTCCGGACGTGCTCGGGCAGCGCGCTGAAGCGGAGTTCGACGGTGGCCATGCATCCCCCTCGCGACTACGGGCGTGCGGTGAGGAGGCCGGGCTGCCGAAAGCCCGGCCCCCCTCGTGTGTCTCTCGTGCTGCCCGGGCACGACGGCCCGGGAGCGGGTGTTCAGTCGGTCGCCGCCACCGCTTCCTCGACCGAGGTGTGAATCGGGAACACCTTGGTGAGGCCGGTGATGCGGAAGATCTTCAAAATGCGCTCCTGGTTGCAGACCAGGCGCAGCGAGCCCTCATGGGCACGCACCCGCTTCAGGCCGCCGACCAGCACGCCGAGTCCGGTGGAGTCGAGGAAGTCCACACCTTCCATGTCGACGACAAGGTGGAAACTGCCGTCGTTCACCAGCTCGACCAGCTGCTCGCGCAGCTTGGGCGCGGTATATACGTCGATTTCGCCACCGACCCTGACGATCGTGCGATCGCCGATGGTCTCGGTCGACAAGGACAGGTCCACGGATCCTCCAGCACCTAGCTATCGAGCGGTCGCCCTTGGGACATCTCGGCTCAGCCCCCGGGACGGTTCGCCAGCCGCCATGGCATTCAATCACTTACCGGCAGGCGTGCACGACGCCTTGGCCCCATTGTCCGTCACGCCAGTGACACACTCGGTGCCGATGGCCAAGAATCACCGATCCGATCGACCCCCGACGGACACGCGATCCAGGACCGCCGCGCCGGGCGCCGTCCTGGACCGGCTCGCGTCCGGACCGAGCCGGGCTTCGCGCATTACCCATACGGAGCACTTGCCCCCGCGTGCGGGTCGGCATGCCGTCTGGCCGGACCGGATCCGCGCGGAGGTCGTCGCCGCGGTGCGGGCCGCGGGCATCGAACACCCCTGGGCCCACCAGGCACGGGCCGCCGAGCACGCCCTGGACGGCGAGTCCGTGGTCGTCGCGACCGGCACGGCCTCGGGGAAGTCCCTGGCGTATCTGATGCCCGTCCTGTCCACGCTGCTGGACGGCGCCGAGGCCCCGAACGGCAGGGGCGCCACGGCGCTGTACCTCTCCCCCACCAAGGCCCTCGCCGCGGACCAGCTCCGGTCCGTGAAGGAACTTTCACAGCCACTGGGCCATTCGGTGCGCGCGGCGGTCCACGACGGCGACACGCCGTTCGAGGAACGCGAGTGGATCCGCCAGTACGCCAACTACGTGCTGACCAACCCGGACATGCTGCACCGGAGCATCCTGCCGTCCCATCCCCGCTGGGCCTCCTTCCTCAAGTCGCTGAAGTACGTCGTCGTCGACGAGTGCCACACCTACCGGGGCGTGTTCGGCTCGCACGTCGCCCAGGTGCTGCGCCGGCTGCGGCGGCTGTGCGCCCGCTACGGCTCGTCGCCCGTGTTCCTGCTGGCCTCGGCGACCGCCGCCGAGCCGGCCGTCGCCGCCCGCCGCCTCACCGGGCTGCCGGTGGTCGAGGTGGCCGACGACGCCTCACCCCGCGGTGAACTGGTGTTCGCCCTCTGGGAGCCGCCCCTGACCGAGCTGCACGGCGAGAGGGGCGCCCCGGTGCGCCGCACCGCCACCGCCGAGGCCGCCGACCTGCTGACCGACCTGACCGTGCAGGGCATCCGCTCGGTCACGTTCGTCCGCTCCCGGCGCGGCGCCGAGCTGATCTCCGTGATCGCCCAGGAACGCCTCGCCGAGGTCGACCGGTCGCTGGCCCGGCGGGTCGCGGCCTACCGGGGCGGCTACCTCCCCGAGGAGCGCCGCGCCCTCGAACGCGCCCTCCACTCCGGTGAACTGCTCGGTCTCGCCGCCACCAACGCCCTCGAACTCGGCATGGACATCTCCGGCCTGGACGCCGTGGTCATCGCCGGCTACCCGGGCACCCGCGCCTCCCTGTGGCAGCAGGCCGGCCGCGCCGGACGGTCCGGTCAGGGCGCCCTCGCCGTCCTAGTCGCCCGCGACGACCCCCTGGACACCTTCCTCGTCCACCATCCCGAGGCGCTCTTCGACCGGCCCGTGGAGTCCACCGTCCTCGACCCCGACAACCCCTACGTGCTCGCCCCGCACCTGTGCGCCGCGGCCGAGGAACTCCCTCTGACGGACGACGACCTCGCCCTCTTCGGTCCCGCGACCGAGGACCTGCTGCCGCAGCTGGAGGCCGCGAAGCTGCTGCGCCGGCGGACGAGGGCCTGGCACTGGACCCGCCGCGAGCGGGCCGCCGACCTCACCGACATCCGCGGGGAGGGCGGCCGGCCGGTCCAGGTCGTCGAGACCGGGACGGGCAGGCTGCTGGGCACGGTCGACGCGGGCGCGGCGCACACCAGCGTCCACGAGGGCGCGGTCCACCTGCACCAGGGCCGCACCTACGTCGTCCGCTCCCTCGACCTGGAGGACTCCGTCGCCCTGGTCGAGCAGGCCAGCCCGTCCTACACCACCGTGGCCCGCGACACCACGTCGATCTCCGTGCTGGAGACGGACACCGAGATCCCGTGGGGTGACGGGCGCCTGTGCTTCGGCTCCGTCGAGGTCACCAACCAGGTGGTCTCCTTCCTGCGGCGGCGGGTCATCACCGGCGAAGTGCTCGGCGAGACAAAACTCGACCTCCCTCCTCGTACGCTGCGCACCCGGGCCGTGTGGTGGACGGTCACCGAGGACCAGCTGGACCGGGCGCGGATCAACCCGGAGATCCTCGGCGGCGCCCTGCACGCGGCCGAGCACGCGTCCATCGGCATGCTGCCGCTCTTTGCCACCTGCGACCGCTGGGACATCGGCGGCGTCTCGATCCCGCTGCACCCCGACACCCTGCTGCCCACGGTCTTCGTCTACGACGGCCACCCGGGCGGCGCGGGCTTCGCGGAACGTGCCTTCCACACCGCCCGCTCCTGGCTGACGGCGACCCGCCAGGCCATCGCCTCCTGCGAGTGCGACGCCGGCTGTCCCTCCTGCATCCAGTCCCCGAAGTGCGGCAACGGCAACGACCCTCTGCACAAGCGGGGCGCCGTCCGGCTGCTCACCGTCCTGCTGGAAGGTGCGCCGCCCGAGAAGCAGGACGAGAAGCAGGACGAGGGGGCGGACGGGAAGCGGGAGGAGAAGCCGGAGGAGGGGGCGGACGGGAAGCGGGACGAGAAGCCGGAGGAGGGGGCGGGTGACGCGGAGGTGCCCGAGGCGGCGGCAGCCACGCGGGGGCCGGAGGCCGCCCAGGCGGCCGAGGCTGCGGAGGAGCCGACGGCTGCGGGAGCCCGGGCGGACGCGGAGGTTGCCGGCGAGGTCAGCGAGCCAGGCGCGGGCCCGGCTGCGGAGGCTGCGGCGGACCGGCAGGTCCCGCCCGGGCCCTGACCTCCACCGTGAAAGGTCCTCGGCCGGACGCCACCGACACGTCCGACACCTCGCCGGTCATCGCGCACCGCACGAGCCGGGCGTCCTGGGCCCGGGCCACCCGGTCGGCCCGCGCGCAGGCCGCCTCCGCACCCTGTACCCAGTGGTCCGCGGCGGCGAGTGCCGCGAGGTCCGCACCGCCCGCCGCCCGGTGCCGGACCACCACGGCGTGCCCCAGGGCGAGCACGACACCGAACACCACGCACAGCACGGCGATCGCGCCGACACTCCACACGGACGCCGACCCTTGGTCCGAGCACCGCCGGGAGGTGCGGCGAACCGCCGGCGATCTCGCGCGCCCCCGCCCGTCACAGACGCCCTTCACGTCCTCCTCCCCTCAGCCCCCGGCGCCACCGCCACCGCCTCCTCCGCCGCCGCGACGGCTTCCTCCCTCAGCTCGAAGGGCAGCCCTCTCAGCATCGGCGCCCTGGCCACGACGGTCACCCGGACCTGCTCGGCGTCCCGGCTGACCGTGACCCTCGCGCCGGCCGGTGCTGCCTCGCGGACCACCTCGGCCACCACGTCGGGCGGATCCTGGCGGGCCGCCGCCCGGGCACCCGCCCGGGCCGCGTCCACGCACTGGATCTGCGCGGCGACCACCAGCAGCCCCCAGACCAGCGCCGTCGCGAACAGCACCAGCACGGGCAGCACCAGCGCCGACTCCGCCGTCACGAACCCACGGTCGCCGCGACTGTCACATCCGGCCATCGAGTGCCTGCTGCACGATGTTCCGCAAGGCCGTGCTGACCGGCCCGCTGTTGACCACCTTGTAGAGCACCACGGCGAACGCCACCGCCGCGACGATTCCCATCGCGTACTCCGAGGTCACCATCCCGGCGTCCCTCCGCGCCCCGCGCACCCTGACCGTCAGGGCACGCAGCCGCGCCCGCACCACCCGATACATCCGAACCTCCATACGGGCCATGTCCGTTGTCCTCCTTCGTCATCCGTCATCCGCCATTTGTGCCGGTCCTGCCGCGCTCCCCCGTCCCCTCACCCACCCCCTTCCGCTCCGAGCACCCCGCCCGCCAGGCCGATCACCACGGGCAGCACCCCGACGGCGATGAAGGCGGGCAGGAAGCACAGCCCCACCGGGGCGCTGACCAGGACGGCCGCCCGTCGGGCCCGTGCGGTCGCCGCGCGGTTCCACCCGGCCCGGGCCTCGGCGGCGAGCCGGCCCACCGGGGCGGCCAGGGGGAGCCCGGACACGTCGGCCCGCTCCAGCAGCCGGGCCAGCGGAACCGCGCCGGGCAGTGCGGCCAGCCGGCGCCAGGCCTCGCCCGGTTCACCGCCGAGCCGTACCTCCGCCGCGCCCCGCGCCAGGGCGTCCCCGACGGGGCCGCCCAGGGTCTCCCCGACGGCCTGTGCCGCGGGTACCGGTCCGGCACCCGCCGCGATGCAGGCGGACAGGAGGTCGGCCGCGAGCGGGAGTTGCCGCGCCACCTCCGCGGTGTCGGGCTCCCGTGCCTGCGCGGCCGCCGTCTGTCGCCGGTGCCAACGCCACAGTCCTGCCGCCACGACCAGTCCCAGCCCCAGCCCGGTGAGGCCGCCCACCAGCACCCACCCGGCACCCGCGACGCCCACGTACGGCAGCCGGTCGCGTGCCGCCCTCAGCAGCGGGAGGGGCACCACCGCCTTTCTGCGCTCCCTCGCCGTCAGCGCGTCCAGGCGCCGCCGTGCCCGCCGCTCGCACCGGGCCCGGTGCCACCACGCCGCCGACCACGCGAGCACCGCCAGCGCCCCCACCGCTGTCCCCAGCCTGTGGACGACGTCTCCGCTCATGACGCCGCCTCCTCGGCGCCCCGCATGATGCGGAGGACCCACCACAGGCCCAGCCCTTCCAGCACCCCGCCGGCCGCCAGACATACCAACCCCGACGGCGTGTGCAGCAGGACGTGCAGCGGATCGGCGCCCAGGGCCGCGCCCAGCGCCAGCCCCACGACCGGGAGCCCCGCGAGCATCACCGCCGTGGCCCGGGCGCCGGCCAACTGGGCGCGCAGGTCGGCACGCTGGTCCCGCTCGGCACGCAGCGCCGCCTCCAGCCGGTCGAGACCGTCCGCGAGGCCCGCGCCCTGGTCCACCGCCACGCGCCAGCAGGCGGCGAGACCGCGCAGCCCCTCGGCGCCCGGCTGCCGGGCCGCCGCCGCGAGCGCGTCCGGCACGTCCCCGCCGAACCGCGCCGCCGCCAGCACGGCCGCCTGCATGTCGCCGAGTCCGCCGGAGTCCCGGACGGCCGGCAACAGCGCCTCACCGGGCTGCCGCCCGGCCCGTAGTTCCCCGGCGAGCGCCCCGCAGAGCGCGATCACCGCGTCCGCCCGGCTTTCCCGACGCCCGCGGTCGGCGGTTGCGCGCCGCACTCTCCGCAGCACGGGGACCCCGGCCGCCCCCGCGACGACCGGCAGCACCGACGCTCCCAGAACCGCCAGCACCACCCCCGCGGCCAACGAGACGCAGTCGAGGGTCAGCCGCCGCAGCAGCCGGTTACCCGCGCGCACCACGCGTGGCCGCCATCCCGGAGGCCCGGCGTCCCCCGCGCCCTCCCCGACGACCGCACCCCCGCGGGTGACCTCTCCCCCGCCGGTGGCCGCACTCCCACCGCGGATCGCGCTCCCGCCGGCGCAGAGCGCCCGCACCCGTCTGGCTTCCGCGTGGCCGCCGCCCAGCAACCAGGCCGCGGCTCCCAGGCACGCGACCGCCGCGCCCATCGACGTCCCGGTCGCCCCGTTCACGAGCCGACCGCCTCTCGCGGCGCCCGGGCCTCGTCGTCGTGCGGGGCGCGCAGCAGCTCCCGCAGGCGCGGCCATCCCGGTTGGGCGACGAAGGTCTCCGGCCCCCACCGCAGCGCCGGTGCCGTCCGCACCAGCCCCGAGGCGTCCCGTTCCAGCACGTGCACCTCGGCGATCCGTCGCCTGCCGTTCCGGTCGCGTACGAGGTGCAGCACCACCGACAACGCCGCCGCCAGCTGGCTGTGCAGGGCGAACCGGTCGAGCCCCGCTGCCGTACCGAGCGCCTCCAGCCGGGCGGGCACGTCACTCGCCGCGTTGGCGTGAACTGTTCCCGAGCCGCCTTCATGGCCCGTGTTGAGAGCGGCGAGCAGATGGACCACCTCCGGCCCGCGCACCTCGCCCACGACGAGACGGTCCGGCCTCATCCGCAGGGCCTGGCGCACCAGGTCCTCGAGGGTGACCAGTCCCGCGCCCTCCTGGTTGGCGGGCCTGGTCTCCAGGCGCACGACGTGGGGGTGGTCGGGCCGCAGCTCGGCCGAGTCCTCCGCCAGCACGATCCGCTCGTCGTGCCGGACCAGCCCCAGCAGGGCGCTCAGCAAGGTCGTCTTGCCGGTGCCCGTGCCCCCGCTCACCAGGAAGGAGAGCCGCGCGTCCATCAGGGCCCGCAGCATCCGGTCGCCGCCCGGTGGCACCGTCCCCGCCGCCACCAGCTCGTCGAGCGTGAAGGCGCGTGGCCGCACGACCCGCAGGGACAGGCAGGTGCCGCCCACCGCGACCGGCGGAAGCACCGCGTGCAGACGGGTGCCGTCGGGAAGCCGCGCGTCCACCCAGGGCCGCGCGTCGTCCAGGCGCCGGCCGGCCACCGCGGCGAGCCGCTGCGCCAGGCGCCGGACGGACGTCTCGTCCGGGAAGGCGACCGTGGTGAGCACCAGACCCCCACCCCGGTCCACCCACACCCGGTCCGGTGCCGACACCAGCACATCGGTCACCGTGGGGTCGGACAGCAGCCGCTCCAGCGGTCCGCTGCCGACCAGCTCGGACCGCAACTGCTCGGCCGCCCCGAGCACTTCCGCGTCACCGAGCACCCGGCCCTGTTCCCGCAGGGCCTGCGCCACCCGGGCGGGCGTCGGCTCGGCCCCGCTCTCGGCCAGCCACCGCCGCACCCCGTCCAGCAGACCGGGCGGCATCCCCGCCCCGGTCATCTCCGCGCCGCTCATGCCGCCCTCGCCTCCACCAGCGCGCGCTCCCAGAACTCCTTGCAGAAGCGGGCCAGCGGGCCCCGGCCCGACACCCCGGGCGGCCGCTCCGCCCCGTACGGGCGCTGCAGCACCGTTTCGAGAGGCACCTCCCCGACGAGGGGCAGCCCGAGCAGCCGGGCCACCTCGCGATCGTCCAGGCCGGGCGCATACGGTCCGCGGACCGCGACGCGCAGGTCGCGCAGGACCATGCCCACGGCGGAGGCGACACGGCCCGCCGCGGCGACGGCGCGCAGCTCCGCGGGGACCACGAGAAGCGCCAGGTCGAGCTGGGCGAGAACCTCGGCGACGCCCTCGTCGACGCGTCGCGGCAGGTCGACCACGACGGTGCCGCCCCCGCGCCGGGCGGCGGCGAGCACCGCGCGCACGGCTCGCGGCGGCACCGCGAGACAGTCACCGCGGTCCCAGCTGAGCACCCGCAGCGAGTGCAGTTCCGGCAGCGACTCCTCCAGCGCCCCGCCTCCGACCCGGCCGTGCGACGCGGCGAAGGCGGGCCAGCGCAGCCCCTTGGCCGTCTCACCGCCGAGCGCCACGTCGAGGCCCCCGCCCAGTGGATCGGCGTCCACGAGGAGGGTGCGCAGCCCTTCGCGGGCGGAGGTGACGGCGAGCGCACAGGCGAGGGTGGACGCTCCCGCGCCGCCCCGGCCGCCGATGACCCCGACGGTCAGGGCGGGCCGTCCGACGCCTTCGGCGACGTCGGCGATGCGATCGACCAGCCACTGCTCGCCGTCGGGCAGCATCAGCACGTGGTCGGCGCCGATCTCGACGGCCCGCCGCCAGACCCCGGGGTCGTCCTGGTCGCGGCCGACCAGGACAACTCCCGGCCTGCGGGGCGTGGAGCGGGCCAGGCGGGCGGCGTCGTCGCCGACGAGGACCAGCGGTGCGGTTTCCCAGCTTCCGCGCGGCCCGGGCAGTCCGTGGTGGACCTCCGGTGTGGCGCCGGCGGCGGCGCACAGTCGCAGCAGGTCGTCGAGGAGCCCGGTGTCCTCGGTGAGGATCAGCGGTACGGCCGGCCGGTTCCCTCCGGGCGTCGGCGGCGGGTCGTGCGTGATGGATCCGGTCATGGCGTCCCCCTGTGCTCCCTCTCTCGCGGAGGCCCTCGGGCCCCGCTCGTCCCAGGTGTGGGGAAACCGCGGAGCGGCCTCCCGTCGGACGGCCGGCGAAAACCGGCCGTACGCATCCCGGCAAAGAGAACCGCCGTGAACTCGCGGCGAGCGGGGTGCGCGGGAATGACAGTGCAGCGCTCCCGGAAATCGTGGGGATCTTGGTGGAAAACTGTGGACGGGGCGGTGCCTGTGAATATCGCGGTCACTCATACCGGTGAGGTCGCCATGCCTTCTGTGCGATTACCGCAGAGCAGTCCGACCGTTACACACGGTTATAAGTCAGGGGCATGACAAGGAAGTCCCGCCGATCGAACCGCCGGGACTCCGGCACGCAGGGAAAGGGACGGAAAATGCATCCGGACATGCGACGACCCCCGCCGGGGGGGAGAGCGGGGGTCGTCCCCACGGCCGACTCGGGGGGGGAGGAGTCGGACCGGGTTAGCACGGTCGCGAACGATCCGTGACTTCCATGGTGTACCCGAGGGCCCTCTCAGGCAAACCCACGCGCCACACCTTACGCCGAATGGGCTGCGCCTATGCTCAGGGACGTGGAAAACCACTTGTTGCCCCGTACAGCGGCCTTCTTCGACCTGGACAAGACGGTCATTGCGAAGTCGAGCACACTCACCTTCAGCAAGTCGTTCTACCAAGGCGGCCTGATCAACCGCAGGGCCGTGCTGCGGACCGCGTACGCGCAGTTCGTGTTCCTCGCCGGCGGCGCGGATCACGACCAGATGGAGCGCATGCGCAAGTACCTGTCCGCGCTGTGCCGCGGGTGGAACGTCCAGCAGGTCAAAGAGATCGTCGCCGAGACCCTGCACGACCTGATCGACCCGATCATCTACGACGAGGCCGCCACGCTCATCGAGCAGCACCACACCGCCGGTCGCGACGTCGTGATCGTGTCGACCTCGGGCGCCGAGGTCGTGGAGCCGATCGGTGAACTGCTCGGCGCCGACCGGGTCGTGGCCACCCGCATGGTGGTGGGCGACGACGGGTGCTTCACCGGCGAGGTGGAGTACTACGCGTACGGACCCACCAAGGCGGAGGCCGTCCGGCTGCTGGCCGCGTCCGAGGGCTACGACCTGGCGCGCTGCTACGCCTACAGCGACTCGGTGACCGACGTCCCGATGCTGGAGGCCGTGGGGCATCCGCACGCCGTGAACCCCGACCGGGCGCTGCGCCGGGAGGCGCTGGTACGCGAGTGGCCGATCCTCGACTTCCACCGCCCGGTGCGGCTGAAGCAGCGGTTCCCGGCATTCTCCGTCCCGCCGCGCCCCGCTCTCGTCGCGGCGGCCGCGATAGGTGCCGCGGCGGCCACGGCGGGCCTGGTCTGGTACGCCAGCAGGCGCCGCACGACGGTTGCCTGAACCTACTTTTCTCGGAGCGCTTCGCCTCCTCCGGCCACACCCGGCACTCAGGCGTCCGTTTACTGCGCCTTTGAGCCCAAAAGTAAAGAAGCGCGGCCGGGACTTCCCCTCTCCGGGAAGCCGGAGTACAAAGGAGCTAAGCGGCCCGCGAGACCAAGGACATCCGCGAGGATCCCCTTCAGAACGCTTCTGGCCCCACGGACCGAGCATGAAGACCGCGCACCCACGCGACGTCGACCCGTCGATTACGGGCCAGCCCCACCAGGTGACGGGCAAAGACCCCGACCTGATGGGCACACATCGAGGACGCTTGGTAACGCGGTGGACATGCCAGCGGCGGTACGAGTATTCGTACCGCCGCATTCTCTGCGCGAGGACAGGTTCCCGGCCCGCGCGCTCCGGCCCGCCCTTCAGGCCGCTCCGCGCTGCAGCGCCTCGCACACCGCCGTCGACTCGCGCGCGCCCAGCTCGACCGCGCGCCCGCAGTGGGTGATCCAGGCGGCCACGCCCTCCGGAGTGCCGGACACGTAGCCCTCCAGTGCCCGCAGATAGGCGTCCCGTCCCAGCTCGGCGTGGCCGACCTCGGCGGCGCACACCGACTTGGGGTCCAGGCCGCTGCCGACCAGGACGATGCGTTCAGCCGTCCGTGCGACCAGACCGTTGTGGGAGGTGAAGGGGCGCAGCGCGAGCAGCTCGCCGTGCACCACGGCGGCCGTCACCAGCGCCGGCGCCGAACCGCCCGCGATGATCAGCCCGGCCAGCCCGTCCAGCCGGCCGTGCGCCTCCGCGGCGCCCGGCAGGGGAAGCGCGACCAAGGGCTCGTCGACCTGCTCCCCCTCCTGCCGGGGACGGCCCACCTGCTCCGCCTTGTCGGCCGCCGCGACCAGGTGCAGCCGCGCCAGCACCCGCAGCGGCGACTGCCGCCAGATCGACAGCAGCTGGCCCGCCTCGGCCGTCAGCCGCAGCGCCGCACCCACGGTGCGCGCCTCGTCGTCGCCGCTGAAGTCGCTGCGCCGCCGCACCTCCTCCAGGGCCCAGTCCGCGCCGGACAGCGCCGCCGAGCCCCGGGCGCCACGCAGGGCCGCCTCGGAGGTGATCTCGTTGCTGCGCCGCCGCATGACCCGGTGGCCGTAGACCCGGTCCACGGCCTTGCGTACGGACTCCACGGAGTCGGCCACACCGGGCAGGGAGCCCAGGGCCGCGAGGGGATCGGCGGTCGCGCCCGTCGTACTCATGAGTACGACCCTACGCACCCCGGGCGCCCGCCCCACGAAGGAGTGGTCTTCTTCACGCCCGGCCGTGACGTACAGCTAGCAGTCCACTACTCTTGGTGAACATGAAAATTGCTTTCGTTGGGAAGGGCGGGAGCGGAAAGACGACCCTGTCCTCCCTCTTCATCCGTCACCTCGCGGCCGACGGCGCTCCGGTCGTCGCGGTCGACGCCGACATCAACCAGCACCTCGGGGCCGCCCTGGGCCTGGACGAGGCGGAAGCGGCCGCCCTCCCCGCGATGGGCGAGAACCTGCGGCTGATCAAGGACTACCTGCGCGGTGGCAACCCGCGCATCGCGTCCGCCGAGACGATGATCAAGACGACGCCGCCCGGCGAGGGCTCCCGCCTGCTGCGGGTGTGCGAGGACAACCCGGTCTACGACGCCTGCGCCCGGCCGGTGGAGCTCGACGGCGGCACCGTCCGCCTGATGGTCACCGGGTCCTTCACCGACGCCGACCTCGGGGTCGCCTGCTACCACTCCAAGACCGGCGCCGTGGAGCTCTGCCTGAACCACCTGGTGGACGGCCCCGACGAGTACGTGGTGGTCGACATGACGGCCGGCTCCGACTCCTTCGCGTCCGGCATGTTCACCCGCTTCGACATGACGTTCCTGGTGGCCGAGCCGACCCGCAAGGGGGTCTCCGTCTACCGCCAGTACAAGGAGTACGCCCGCGACTTCGGCGTGGCGCTGAGGGTCGTCGGCAACAAGGTGCAGGGCCCGGACGACCTGGACTTCCTCCGCGCGGAGGTCGGGGACGACCTGCTGGTGACCGTGGGCCACTCGGACTGGGTCCGGGCCATGGAGAAGGGCCGCCCGCCGCGCTTCGACCGTCTGGAGGAGTCCAACCGGCTCGCCCTGCGCACGCTGCGTGCCGCCGCCGACGCGACCTACGAGCTGCGGGACCCGGAGCGTTACACCAAGCAGATGGTGCACTTCCATCTGAAGAACGCCCAGTCGTGGGGCAACGAGCGCACCGGGGCCGACCTGGCGGCGCAGGTCGACCCCGGTTTCGTGCTCGGCGGGAGCGTCACCGCCGGCGCCTGATCCTCACTCCTTCGGCGCGGGGGAACCCGGTGCGCCCTTGGGGGCCGGGGCGGGGCCGGCGGCCAGGAAGGACGTCCAGCCCTTCTTCGGCGCCTCCCCGACGCCCAGCGTGCGCAGCTTCGCCAGGGTCGCCGGGTCCTGCGCGTCCAGCCAGTCGGCCAACTGCCGGAAGGAGACGCACCGCACGTCGGACTTGGTGCAGACCGCCTCGACGACCTCTTCGACGGCCCGCATGTAGGCGCCGCCGTTCCAGGACTCGAAGTGGTTGCCGATGATCAGTGGCGCCCGGTTGCCGTTGTAGGCGCGCTCGAAGCCCTGGAGCAGGCCGTCCCGCATCTGGTCGCCCCACATCTCGTGCTTGGCGGGGTCACCCTGGGTGGTGGTGCCGGACTGGTTGACCATGAAGTTGTAGTCCATGGTGAGCTGCTCGAAGGAGTGCCCGGGGAAGGGCACGAGCTGCATGGACAGGTCCCACAGTCCTTCCTTCTTGTCCGGCCAGACCTGGTTGTTGACGCCGCTGGTGTCGTAGCGGAAGCCCAGCTCCCGGGCGGCCTTCATGAAGTTCTTCTGCCCCTCCAGGCAGGGAGTGCGGGCCCCGATCAGCTCCTTGTCGTAGTCGAAGGGCAGCGGGGCCGCTTCCTTCATGCCGGTGTTGGTCTTCCAGGTCTTCACGAACTGCTTGGCCTGGGAGATCTCCTCCTTCCACTCGTCCACCGACCACTCCCCGACCCCGCCGGCGCTGCCGCAGAAGTGACCGTTGAAGTGGGTGCCGATCTCATTGCCCTCCAACCAGGCCAGCCGCAGCTGCTTCACGGTGTCCGTGATGCCCTGCTGGTCGTTGAAGCCGATGTCGGAGCGGCCCGGCGAGTGCTGCGGCGGGTGGTACAGGTCCCGCTTCTCCTCGGGGAGCAGGTACACGCCGCTCAGGAAGTACGTCATGGTCGCGTCGTTCTTCTTGGCGACCTTGCGGAAGTGGGAGAAGAGCTTCTGGCTGTCCTCGCCCGCGCCGTCCCAGGAGAAGACCACGAACTGCGGCGGCTTCTCACCGGGCTTCATCCGCTCGGGCCGGGGCAGGTGCGGCTGGGCGCCGGTGTACGCGGTGGAGCCGTCGCCGATCAGCCGGACGACGTTCTTCGGCGCGGGGGCCGGCTGCGCCTTCTCCTTCTCCGGTCCGCCGTCGCCGTCCGTGCCGGCTCCGCAGCCGACGAGCGAGGCGAGGGAGACCGCGACGATCACGGTGCCCGTGGCGATCCTGTGGGTGGCGGCCATTCGCCCACCTTCTTCCTTCTCTCGGGCCGAGCCTGATGAGGGGCGTTGTGTGGTGCTGCGCCGGTCCTTACCGACCGCGCCGCCAACGTCGCACGAAAGAAGAAGGGAATTAATACGACAAGCCGATGAAATGGCTACTTCACTCCTCGGAGTGACTGATGCCGCCATTTGCCCGGAAAGTCTATGCCAGCCCTTTACTCGCAATTACGCTCTGTTTACTGAGTGTTGCTCCATCCCGCCGTTCTGGGGCCGTGCCCCACGGCCGCGACCGCTCGCACCGAGCGGGGCCACCACGTCACGCGACCGCGCAGACCCGAAGGAGACGGGAGACCATGTCAGCCTGCGTTCCCGCCGGCACCACCGATTCGGCGCACACCGAGCGCGCCCACCCGCCGCACAGCCCGCCGCCGCCCGGCCGTCCCCGGCGCTTCCGCATCGCGGGCGCCGATCTCTCGGCCGCGATCGCGGTGTTCCTCATCGCCCTCCCCCTGTCCCTCGGCATCGCCCTCGCCACCGGCGCACCGCTCCAGGCCGGCCTGGTCGCGGCGGCCGTGGGCGGGCTCGTCGCCGGACGGCTCGGTGGCTCACCGCTCCAGGTGAGCGGACCGGCGGCGGGCCTCACCGTCGTCACCGCCGACCTCATCCAGCACTACGGATGGCGCACCACCTGCGCCGTCACCGTCCTCGCCGGCCTGGCCCAGCTCGGGCTCGGCTGTCTGCGGGTGGCACGCGGCGCCCTCGCCGTGAGCCCCGCGATCGTGCACGGCATGCTCGCCGGTATCGGCGTCACCATCGCCGTCGCCCAGGTGCACATCATGCTCGGGGGTCAGCCGCAGAGTTCCGTGCCCGACAATCTCCGCGCGCTCCCCGCCCAGCTGGCGCATCTGGACCCCGCGGCCCTGGCCGTCAGCGTGCTGACCCTGGCCGTCCTGCTGCTGTGGCCCCGGCTGCCGGGCCGGACCGGGCGCCTGCTGCGCAAGGTGCCGACCGCGCTCGTCGCCGTCGCCACCGCCACCGCGGTCGCCGCGGCGGCCGGTCTGGTCCTGCCCCTGGTGGACCTGCCGTCGTGGCGCAGTCACGCCCTGGCCGGGCTGCCCGAGGGTCCGGTGCTCGGCCTCGTCGCGGCCGTACTGACCACGACACTGGTGTGCAGCGTGCAGTCGCTGCTCGGCGCGGTGGCCGTGGACAAGCTGGCGGCCGCCCGGCCCGCCTCCCGGGACGTCGTCCGCTCCGACCTGGACCGTGAACTGCTGGGGCAGGGCGCGGCCAACGTCGTCTCCGGCTCCCTCGGCGGCCTGCCCGTTGCCGGGGTCGCGGTCCGCAGCACCGCGAACGTCCACGCGGGCGCCGTCAGCCGGAACTCCACGATGGCGCACGGCGTTCTGGTGGTGGCGGCCGCGCTGCTCCTGGTCCCGCTGCTGGAGCTGATCCCGCTCGCCGCGCTCGCCGCCCTGGTCATGGCCGTCGGCATCCAAATGGTGTCCCTGCACCACATCCGCACGGTGACCCGCCACCGCGAGGTCATGGTCTACGCCGTGACCACCCTCGGCGTGGTGTCCTTCGGCGTGCTGGAGGGCGTGGCGCTCGGCATCGCCGTGGCCGTCGGGGTGGCCCTGCACCGGCTCACCCGGACCCGGATCACGCATCGGGAGGAGGACGGGGTCCATCAGGTCCACGTCCGCGGTCAGTTGACGTTCCTCGCGGTGCCACGGCTCAGCCGGGCGCTGCACCTCGTGCCGCAAGGCGCCGACGTGGTCGTGTCGCTGGACGGTTCCTTCATGGACCACGCGGCGTACGAGACGCTGCAGGACTGGCAGAACACGCACACCGCGCGGGGCGGCACCGTGGAGATCACCGGCCGGCGCGCCGGGGTACGGATCGCCGAGCCCGCGGTCCTCACCTCCGGGCCCGCGGCCGAGACGGGCGCGGAAGGCGTCGACACCGGCGACTGCCGCTGCCGCCCCTGGACGGCCTGGCGCAACCACCAGTGCGACCGCCCGGCCTCCGGCCCGGACACCGCGCCCCCGCCGGGTACGGCGACCGCAGGCGACCCCGCGACGGCATGGACCCACCCCGCGGCGACCGAACCGGCACCGGCCGTCCCCGACGGGACCGGCACCCACGCCCCGGCCCGCGCGGGCGACACGAGCGGCACCCAACTGGTGCGCGGGCTCAGCACGTTCCAGCGCAGAACGGCGCCCCTGGTCCGGGGGGAGCTGGCGCGGCTGGCGCGCGAAGGACAGCGGCCCTCGCAGCTGTTCCTCACCTGCGCCGACTCCCGCGTGGTCACATCGATGATCACGTCCAGCGGCCCGGGCGACCTGTTCGTGGTGCGCAACGTCGGCAACCTCGTGCCGCCGCCCGGCACCGAGAGCGGCGACGACTCGGTGGCGGCCGCGATCGAGTACGCCGTCGAGGTGCTCGCGGTGCGGTCGATCACGGTGTGCGGCCACTCGGGGTGCGGCGCCATGCAGGCGCTGCTCGACTCCCGGCCCACCGGCTCCGTCGCCACGCCGCTGAGACGCTGGCTGCGGCACGGCGGGCCGAGCGTGGAGCGCCTGCGCGACGCCGGTGCGCCCGCGCCACGGCTGACCGGGCGGGCCCCAGCCGACGACGTCGAGCGGCTCTGCCTGACCAATGTGATCCAGCAGCTGGAGCATCTGCGCGCCCATGAGTCGGTGGCCCGCGCGTTGCGGGACGGCGCCCTGGAGCTGCACGGGCTGTACTTCCATGTGGGTGAGGCCCAGGCGTATCTCCTCACCGAGCAGGGTGAGGACCGGGTGTTCGACCGGGTGCGGGACGTGGACCTGGCGGTGTGAGACACGGCCGGATGTGAGAGGCGTTACACCTCTTGAACCGGCTTGCTCCCCGCCCCGTGGGAAGGGTTGTCGGGCCCCGTGACGACAGGGCCCGACAGGTCTAAACCAATTTCCCGTCGACCCTTGTCATCGCACCCCCGGGTCTGATGAGCTGTGGCCTGGGACACAACGGACACCCTGGGAAAGGCAGATGCCGTGAGCAATGAAAGCCTGGCCAACCTTCTGAAGGAGGAGCGACGCTTCGCGCCCCCCGCCGACCTGGCCGCGAACGCCAACGTCACCGCGGAGGCGTATGAACAGGCCAAGGCTGACCGGCTCGGCTTCTGGGCCGAGCAGGCACGTCGGCTGACCTGGGCCAAGGACCCGGCCGAGACCCTCGACTGGTCGAACCCGCCGTTCGCCAAGTGGTTCCAGGACGGCGAGCTCAACGTCGCCTACAACTGCGTCGACCGGCACGTGGAGGCCGGCCACGGGGACCGGGTCGCGATCCACTTCGAGGGTGAGCCGGGCGACAGCCGCGCCATCACCTACGCCCAGCTCAAGGACGAGGTCTCCAAGGCCGCCAACGCCCTGCTGGAGCTGGGGGTCCGCAAGGGCGACCGGGTCGCCGTCTACATGCCGATGATCCCCGAGACCGCCGTGGCGATGCTGGCCTGCGCCCGCATCGGCGCCGCGCACTCCGTGGTCTTCGGCGGCTTCTCGGCCGACGCGCTCGCCACCCGCATCCAGGACGCGGACGCGCGCGTGGTCATCACCGCCGACGGCGGCTACCGGCGCGGCAAGCCGTCCGCGCTGAAGCCGGCCGTGGACGAGGCCGTCAGCCGGGTGGAGAGCGTCGAGCACGTCCTCGTCGTCCGCCGCACCGGCCAGGACGTCGCCTGGACCGAGGGCCGCGACGTGTGGTGGCACGAGGTGGTCGACCGGCAGAGCAGCAAGCACACCCCGGAGGCGTTCGGGGCCGAGCACCCGCTGTTCATCCTCTACACCTCGGGCACCACGGGTAAGCCGAAGGGCATCCTGCACACCTCCGGCGGCTACCTGACCCAGACGTCGTACACGCACTGGGCGGTGTTCGACCTCAAGCCGGAGACCGACGTCTACTGGTGCACCGCCGACGTCGGCTGGGTCACCGGGCACTCGTACATCGTCTACGGCCCCCTCGCCAACGGCGCCACCCAGGTCATGTACGAGGGCACCCCGGACACGCCCCACCAGGGCCGCTTCTGGGAGATCGTGCAGAAGTACGGCGTGACGATTCTCTACACGGCGCCCACCGCGATCCGGACGTTCATGAAGTGGGGCGACGACATCCCCGCGAAGTTCGACCTGTCGTCGCTGCGGGTGCTCGGCTCCGTGGGTGAGCCGATCAACCCCGAGGCCTGGATCTGGTACCGCAAGAACATCGGCGCGGACCGCACCCCGGTCGTCGACACCTGGTGGCAGACGGAGACCGGCGGCATCATGATCTCGCCGCTCCCTGGTGTGACCGCCGCCAAGCCGGGCTCCGCCCAGACCCCGCTGCCCGGCATCTCCGCCACCGTGGTGGACGACGAGGCGCGCGAGGTGCCCGACGGCGGCGGCGGCTACCTGGTGCTCACCGAGCCGTGGCCGTCGATGCTGCGCACCATCTGGGGCGACGACCAGCGGTTCATCGACACCTACTGGTCGCGCTTCGAGGGCAAGTACTTCGCCGGTGACGGCGCCAAGAAGGACGACGACGGCGACATCTGGCTGCTCGGCCGGGTCGACGACGTGATGCTGGTGTCCGGCCACAACATCTCCACCACGGAGGTCGAGTCCGCGCTGGTCTCCCACCCTTCGGTCGCCGAGGCGGCCGTGGTGGGCGCCGCGGACGAGACGACCGGCCAGGCGATCGTCGCCTTCGTGATCCTGCGGGGCACGGCGGCGGAGAGCGACGACCTGGTCGGCGAGCTCCGCAACCACGTGGGTGCCACGCTGGGTCCGATCGCCAAGCCCAAGCGGATCCTGCCGGTGGCCGAGCTGCCGAAGACCCGCTCCGGGAAGATCATGCGCCGCCTGCTGCGGGACGTCGCGGAGAACCGCCAGCTCGGGGACGTCACCACGCTGACGGACTCCACGGTCATGGACCTCATCCAGGCCAAGCTTCCGGCTGCGCCCAGCGAGGACTGACACGCGCCCCGGCCGGGCGGGCGGGCGGGTCGACCCCGCTCCGCCCGGCCGGGCGGGCGGGCAGGTCCCGCGTCCTGCCCGGACCCGCCGGGCGGGCAGACCTCGCTTCCCGCGCCCGACCCCGCCGAGGGGCAAGCTCCCGCCCCGCTCGGGCCGGTTCCGCGGGCTTGTCGTCCTGCCCCGCCCGGTCGAGTAGGCGGGCTACTCGTCTCACCCGCCCGGCCAAGTAAGCGGGCTTCTCTTCCCACGCGCCCACCGCGTAGGCGGGCTCCTCGTCTCACCCGCCCGCCCAAGTAAGCGGGCTTCTCTTCCTACCCGCCGACCGCGTGACCGGGCTTCTCGACCTGCCCACCCGACCGCGTGGGCGGGCTTCTCGACCTGCCCGCCCGGCCGCGTAGGCGGGCTCCTCGTATCGCCCGTCATGTGAAGCGAGCCACGTCCGTGGCGTCCCGTCACCGTGAGGTGACGCCCTTCGCACGGTCGGTCACCTCGCGCCACATGACCCTGCACCACCACGTTCCCGCAGGTCAGGGGCGTGTCCGCGGGCTCCGCCCCCCTCCGATCGCTCACCTCTGGCCCCGGTGCCTGACCGGGCCCGGGCCAGAGGTGTTGCTGGTGCGGCCTCGGGGCACGTTAGCTACGCTAAAGAACACAACACGCTGTCTCATGGAGCGCCGGGAAGTCTGGTCGGCACGCGATTCGTGCTGCCCGCCGACCGAAGGACCACACTGTGAGCGCCCCCCGCACCCCCACTCCCCACAAGGCTTTCGGACGCCTCTCCCTTCCCGAACGCAATTACGTCACGGAGGCGCTGCGCACCGAGACCGTCGGGGGTGTCCTGCTGCTGCTCGCCGCCGTCGCCGCGCTGGTCTGGGCGAACATACCCGCGCTGCACGACAGCTACGAGAGCGTCAGCGACTTCCACTTCGGCCCCGGGGCCATCGGGCTGAACCTCTCCGTGGCGCACTGGGCGGCCGACGGTCTGCTCGCGGTCTTCTTCTTCGTCGCCGGCATCGAGCTCAAGCGTGAGCTCGTCGCCGGTGACCTGCGCGATCCCAAGGCCGCCGCACTCCCGGTCGTCGCCGCCCTGTGCGGCATGGCCGCGCCGGCGCTGGTCTACGCGGTCACCAGCGGTGTGGGCGGCGGTTCCCTCGCCGGCTGGGCCGTGCCCACCGCCACCGACATCGCGTTCGCCCTGGCCGTCCTCGCCGTCATCGGCACCTCCCTGCCCAGCGCGCTGCGCGCCTTCCTGCTCACCCTCGCCGTCGTGGACGACCTGTTCGCGATCCTGATCATCGCTGTCTTCTTCACCGACCAGCTGAACTTCGCGGCGCTGGGCGGCGCGGTCGTGGGCCTGTTCGTCTTCTGGCTGCTGCTGCGCAAGGGCGTGCGCGGCTGGTACGTGTATGTGCCGCTGGCGCTGGTGATCTGGGGGCTGATGTACAACAGCGGCATCCACGCCACCATCGCCGGTGTCGCGATGGGCCTGATGCTGCGCTGCCACCGCCGCGAGGGCGAGGAGCAGTCCCCCGGCGAGCACATCGAGCACCTGGTCCGGCCGCTGTCGGCGGGCCTCGCGGTCCCGCTGTTCGCCCTGTTCAGCGCCGGAGTCGCGATCTCCGGCGACGCGCTCGCGAAGGTGTTCACCCAGCCCGAGACGCTGGGCGTGGTCCTCGGTCTGGTCCTCGGCAAGACGCTCGGCATCTTCGGCGGCACCTGGTTGACGTCCCGCTTCACGCGCGCCTCGCTCAGCGACGACCTGGCCTGGCCCGACGTGTTCGCCGTGGCGACACTCGCCGGCATCGGCTTCACCGTGTCGCTGCTCATCGGGGAACTCGCCTTCGAGGACGACGCGACGATGACGGACAGCGTGAAGGCCGCGGTCCTCGTCGGCTCGCTGCTCGCCACCGCCCTGGCGACCGTGCTGCTGAAGATCCGCAACGCCAAGTACCGCAAGCTGGCCGACGAGGAGGAGCGGGACGAGGACCTCGACGGTGTGCCGGACGTCTACGAGCAGGACGACCCGGAGTACCACCTGCGCATGGCCGAGCTCCTCGAGAAGAAGGCCGCGGAGCACCGGCGACTCGCCCGGGAGAAGGCCGCCGAACGGGACGCGCTTGCCGAAGTGCCGGGCGGGGCAGGCGATCGGCACGACGGTCCGGCATGATCTGACGAGACGGTACAAAAGACGGGACCGTCCCGCGCAGGCACGACGGACGTACGCGACGCGTACGCAGAAGAGGGAGACCGCGATGAGCGCACCCGACGGCAGCCCGGTCGGCGCCGAACGCAGCATCGGCCAGCTGTTCGCATCGGCGACGGCGGAGATGTCGGCACTGGTGCACGACGAGATCGCGCTGGCGAAGGCTCAGCTCAGGCAGGACGTGAAGCGGGGCGCGACCAGCGGTGGCGCGTTCATGGCGGCGGGCGTGCTGCTGCTGTTCTCCCTGCCGATGCTGAACTTCGCCCTGGCGTACGGCATCCGCACCTGGAGCGGGTGGAACCTCGGGTGGTGCTTCCTGCTGTCCTTCGCGGCGAACTGCATCGTCGCCGGTCTCCTCGCGCTGATCGGCGTCACCTTCGCCAAGAAGGCCAAGAAGGGCCGCGGCCCGCAGAAGGTCGCCGCCTCGATGAAGGAGACGGCGGGCGTCCTGCAGAAGGCCAAGCCGCATCCGCGTCCCGCCCTGCCGGAGAACCGGGGTCCCGAGGCCATCGAGGCTGTGGCACGCTCGTCCTCATGACGGACCCCGCCACTCCTTCGGCGCAACCAGCCTCGGTCGTACGCCTGGACATCCCGGGCGGCCCGGGACTCATCCACCGGGACGTCGCCGCCAACGGCGCCCGTTTCCACATCGCGGAGCTCGGCGACGGCCCGCTGGTGCTGCTGCTGCACGGCTTCCCCCAGTTCTGGTGGACGTGGCGGCACCAGCTGACCGCGCTCGCCGACGCCGGTTTCCGGGCCGTCGCCATGGACCTGCGGGGTGTCGGCGGCAGCGACCGCACGCCGCGCGGCTACGACCCGGCGAACCTCGCGCTGGACATCACCGGCGTGATCCGCTCCCTGGGCGAGCCGGACGCGGCGCTGGTCGGCCACGACCTGGGCGGCTACCTGGCCTGGACGGCGGCGGCCATGCGCCCCAAGCTCGTACGGCGGCTGGCGGTGTCCTCGATGCCGCACCCGAGGCGCTGGCGCTCCTCGATGCTCGCCGACGCCCGGCAGACGGCCGCCCAGTCGCACATCTGGGGGTTCCAGCGGCCGTGGGTCCCGGAGCGCCGGCTCACCGCGGACGACGGGGCGCTGGTGGCGCGACTCATCCAGGACTGGTCCGGGCCGCAGCCGCCCGATGAGAAGGCCCTGGAGATCTACCGGCGGGCCATGTGCATCCCGTCCACCGCGCACTGCTCGATCGAGCCGTACCGCTGGATGGTGCGGTCCCTGGCGCGCCCCGACGGCATCCAGTTCAACCGCAGGATGAAGCGCCCGGTGCGGGTGCCGACCCTGCATCTGCACGGCTCGCTGGACCCCGTGGTGCGCACGCGCAGCGCGGCGGGCTCGGGCGAGTACGTCGAAGCGCCGTACCGGTGGCGGTTGTTCGACGGGCTGGGGCACTTCCCGCACGAAGAGGACCCGGTCTCGTTCTCGACGGAACTGATCAACTGGCTGAAGGATCCCGAGCCGGATCGGTGACCGTACGGACGCTCTCGGTACCCGTCACACCCTCGCGGCCTGAACGCTTGTCCTACGAACGCCAATTGCCTGGCGCATAGGCCAATTGGCGGCCCCTCAGGCGGTTATGGACCTTGGGGCGGGGGCACACGTCGGGGTATGGGCTGGACGCACGACTACAGTGACGCAAGCCGCAATCGCCGCTCGGCGAGCGGTATGGGTTCCCACCAGCGAGGCGGTGCACCACAGATGGCAGCTACGGACCTCCGGGTCGGAATCCCGCGCATTCTCCGCCGCCGTGCGCGCTGGGTCTCGGTCCGGCTGCGTCACCCGCGCGGCTGACGGTCCGTCCGATCCGTTCGTGCGGGCCGCCGGTCCGGCTGCACCCGCTCAGAGCGCGCACTTGTCGCTGTCCACCTGCTGGGCGGCGGTACGGCCCTTGGCGATGTCCTCGCGGATCTCGTCGACGGTGAGCGCGTATCCCGTCTCGGCGTCGTCCAGCGACTTCGCGAAGACCACGCCGTAGACCTCGCCCTCCGGGGTGAGGAGCGGGCCGCCGGAGTTGCCCTGACGGACCGTCGCGTACAGCGAGTAGACGTCGCGGCGCACCGTGCCGCGGTGGTAGATGTCGGGGCCGTTGGCCGTGATGCGGCCGCGCAGCCGCGCCGCGCGGACGTCGTACGCGCCGTTCTCCGGGAAGCCGGCGACGATGGCGCTGTCCCCGCTGCTCGCGTCCTCCGTGGCGAAGCGCAGCGCGGGCGCGTCCAGATCGGGTACGTCGAGCACGGCGATGTCGCGCTCCCAGTCGTACAGGACGACGGTCGCGTCGTACTTCCTGCCCTCGCCGCCTATCTGCACGACCGGCTCGTCGACGCCGCCCACCACATGGGCGTTGGTCATGACGCGCCGGTCGTCGAAGACGAAGCCGGTGCCCTCCAGGACCTTGCCGCAGCTCGTCGCGGTGCCCGTCACCTTGACGATGGAACGCTGCGCGCGCAGCGCCACGGGGCTGCCCGCGAGCGCCGGGTCCGGCGGGCGGACGTCGGTGATGGGCTCGTTGGCGAACGGGCTGAAGACCTGCGGGAAGCCGTTCTGCGCGAGGACGGAGGAGAAGTCGGCGAACCAGATGTCCGCCTTGCCCGGCAGCGCCCGGGAGACGCCGAGCAGCACCTTGGAGCCGCGCACCTCCTTGCCGAGCGTCGGCAGGGTGGTACCCGCCAGGGCGGAGCCGATCAGCCAGGCGACCAGGAGCATCGCGACGACGTTGACCAGGGCACCGCCGGTGGCGTCCAGCGCCCGAGCCGGTGACCAGGTGATGTGGCGGCGCAGCTTGTTGCCGAGATGCGTGGTCAGGGCCTGGCCGACGGAGGCGCAGACTATGACGATCACGACCGCGACGACGGCGGCGGCGGTGCTCACCTCGGAGTTCTCCGTCATCGCGTCCCAGATGACGGGCAGTGCGTAGACGGCGACCAGTCCGCCGCCGAGGAAGCCGATCACCGACAGGATGCCGACGACGAAGCCCTGGCGGTAGCCGACCACGGCGAACCACACGGCGGCCACCAGCAACAGGATGTCCAGCACGTTCACCGATTCACGCCTCGCCTTGTCCTACGCAGCACGGCGCCCACCCTGTCACGCCCGCCAGTCCAGCGGGACCCGCTTGTCCCGATCCCAGGGACGCTCCCAGCCCGCGAAGTGCAGCAACCGGTCGATGACGCCCGCGGTGAACCCCCACACGAGGGCCGATTCGACCAGGAATGCCGGTCCCTGGAAGCCGCTGGGGTGGATCGCGGTCACGCGGTTGTCGGGGTGGGTGAGATCGGCCACTGGCACGGTGAAGACCCGCGCCGTCTCATTCGGGTCGACGACGCCCACCGGGCTGGGCTCGCGCCACCAGCCGAGCACGGGGGTGACGACGAAGCCGCTGACGGGGATGTACAGCTTCGGCAGCACGCCGAAGAGCTGCACGCCGGACGGGTCGAGCCCGGTCTCCTCCTCGGCCTCGCGCAGCGCCGCGCGCAGCGGTCCGTCGCCCTGCGGGTCGCCGTCCTCCGGGTCGAGGGCACCGCCGGGGAACGACGGCTGGCCGGCGTGCGAGCGCAGCGAGGTCGCCCGCTCCATGAGCAGCAGCTGGGGGCCGCGCTCGTCCTCGCCGAAGAGGATGAGGACGGCGGACTGACGCCCTGAGCCGTCCCCCGGCGGGAGGAAGCGGCTGAGCTGCTTCGGCGCGATCGTCTCTGTCACGTGGACCACCGGGTCCAGCCACGCGGGCAGCCCATCCCCGCTGAGGGTCACCGAACCCCCTTGCGTCCCGCTCGCGCGTGTCATACCCACCCCCGTCGTGCCGCGTCCCACGGATCCAACGCCCGGCCGCCCCGCGATCGTTCCACGGGCCGCACACACGCCCACCGTGCCGTCATCCGGCCCCCAGCGGCGGGGCGGGCCGGCCGCCGGCGTCGAGATACGCCTGCGGGGGCTTCAGGCGCTGGCCCGGCTGACCGGCCTTCTCGTACTTCAGCAGCTTGCGCGCCTTCTCCGGATCCGTCTCGCCCTCGCCGTAGGCCGGGCAGAGCGGGGCGATCGGGCAGGCGCCGCAGGCCGGCTTGCGGGCGTGGCAGATGCGGCGGCCGTGCCAGATGACGTGGTGGGACAGGTCGGTCCAGTCGCTCTTGGGGAACAGCGCGCCGACCGCCGCCTCGATCTTGTCGGGGTCGGTCTCCTCGGTCCAGCGCCAGCGGCGCACCAGGCGCTGGAAGTGGGTGTCGACGGTGATCCCGGGGCGCCCGAAGGCGTTGCCGAGCACGACGAACGCGGTCTTGCGGCCCACGCCGGGCAGCTTGACCAGGTCCTCGAGGCGGCCCGGCACCTCCCCGCCGAACTGCTCCACGAGCGCCTTCGACAGCCCGATGACCGACTTGGTCTTGGCGCGGAAGAAGCCGGTGGGGCGGAGGATCTCCTCCACCTCCTCCGGGTTGGCGGCGGCCAGGTCCTCGGGGGTGGGGTACCTCGCGAACAGTCCGGGGGTCGTCTGGTTGACGCGCAGGTCGGTCGTCTGGGCCGACAGCACGGTGGCGACGACGAGTTGGAAGGGGTTCTCGAAGTCCAGCTCGGGGTGGGCGTACGGGTAGACCTCGGCGAGCTCGCGGTCGATCCGGCGCGCCCGCCGCACCAGCGCGGTGCGGGATTCGCCCCGCGGGTGCGGGTCGACGGTCCTGGCGGGGGAGGCCGACACCGCGGCGGTGGCCTTCTGGGGCGCGACAACCTGCTTCCTGGGAGCGGGCGCCTTCTTGACGGCAGCGGCCTTCTTGACGGGAGCCGCCTTCTTGGCGGCGGGAGCCTTCTTCCGGGCGGCGGGAGCCTTCTTGGCGGAAGCCGCCTTCTTGGCGCTGGACGTCTTCTTGGCGGGGCTGGCCTTCCCGGCGGACGGAGCCTCCTCGACCGCGGTCGACTCCTCGGCGAAGCTCGCCTCCCCGGCCGACGCCGCCTTGTTCGCGGCGGCGGCCTTCTTGGCAGAGCTCACCTTCCCGGCCGACGCCGCCTTCTTCGCGGCGACGGCCTTCTTGGCAGAGCTCGCCTTCCCGGCCGACGCCGTCTTCTTCGGAGCGGCGGCCTTCTTGGCAGGGCTCGTCTTCTTGGCGGGCCTGGCCTTCCCGGCGGACGGCGCCTGCTTCGCCGCGCCCACTCCCTCGCCGGCGCTCGCCTTCTCGGCAGTGGCCTTCTTGGCCGACCCGGCCGCACCCTGGGGCGCTCCCGCGCGGGCCGGGCCGGACGTCCTCACGTCGTCCGGCGTCGCGGCCCCCCGCGACGCCGACCGCTTCGCCGCTTTCGTCGTTTCCCTACCGCCATCGGAGCCCTGTTCGCCCACAGCGGAATCGCGACCTGAACTCACCCGCGCAGCTCCCTCGGCCTGTGCTCTCACCGGCGATTTGGACACCCGGCCAGCCTACGACCCGACTCGGACATCCGCCCCGGACCCCGAAGATCGGCGTCCAATTGGACCCCTGCCGCTTACCCCGGCCGACCTGTGCGGCATCCTTGTGACAGATCACACTGTTTGGACCGTCCGGCAAAATGGGAACCACGGTCCCCTGGCACGTGGGGGAACCAAGATCCCCTGAGCAGGTCGACAAGGAGAGTACTCGTGGACGACGTTCTGCGGCGGAACCCGCTTTTCGCGGCGCTCGATGACGAGCAGGCCGCGGAGCTTCGCGCCTCCATGAGTGAGGTGACCCTGGCACGGGGCGACTCACTGTTCCACGAGGGCGACCCGGGCGACCGCCTGTACGTGGTCACCGAGGGCAAGGTGAAGCTGCACCGCACCTCCCCCGACGGCCGCGAGAACATGCTCGCCGTGGTCGGCCCGGGTGAGCTGATCGGTGAGCTGTCCCTGTTCGACCCGGGCCCGCGCACCGCGACCGCCACGGCACTCACCGAGGTGAAGCTGCTGGGCCTGGGCCACGGCGACCTGACGCCCTGGCTGAGCGCCCGCCCCGAGGTGGCCACGGCGCTGCTGCGGGCCGTCGCCCGCCGCCTGCGCAAGACCAACGACGCCATGTCCGACCTGGTCTTCTCCGACGTTCCGGGCCGTGTCGCGCGCGCCCTGCTCGACCTGTCCCGCCGCTTCGGCGTGCAGTCCGAGGAAGGCATCCACGTGGTGCACGACCTCACGCAGGAGGAGCTGGCCCAGCTGGTCGGCGCGTCCCGCGAGACGGTCAACAAGGCCCTGGCGGACTTCGCCCAGCGCGGCTGGCTCCGCCTGGAGGCCCGCGCGGTGATCCTCCTCGACGTGGAACGCCTCGCCAAGCGCTCCCGCTGACGCCTCACCTCGGAACCACCTCCGCGCCCCCACGGTCCCCGGCCTGTGGGGGCGCGAGTGTGTCCGGGGCGGCACGGAAGACGGCCGCGTGGGCGTCCGCGTCAGAGGATGCCGTGCTCCTTCAGATACTCCAGCTGCGCGCGCACGGAGAGCTCCGCGGCCGGCCAGAGGGAGCGGTCGACGTCGGCGTAGACGTGGGCGACGACCTCGGACGGGGTGCGGTGGCCGTCCTCGACGGCCGTCTCCACCTGGGCGAGCCGGTGGGCGCGGTGGGCGAGGTAGTACTCCACGGCGCCCTGCGCGTCCTCCAGCACCGGCCCGTGCCCGGGCAGGACCGTGTGGACACCGTCGTCGACCGTGAGCGACCTGAGCCGGCGCAGGGTGTCCAGGTAGTCGCCGAGGCGGCCGTCGGGGTGCGCCACGACGGTCGTGCCGCGCCCCAGCACGGTGTCGCCGGTGAGGACCGCCCGGTCCGCCGGCAGATGGAAGCACAGGGAGTCCGCCGTGTGCCCCGGGGCCGGGACGACCCGCAGCTCCAGGCCGCCGACAGTGACGACGTCCCCCGCGGCCAGCCCTTCGTCGCCGAGCCGCAGCGCCGGGTCCAGGGCGCGCACCTTCGTGCCGGTCAGCTCGGCGAACCGGCCGGCGCCCTCGGCGTGGTCCGGGTGACCGTGCGTCAGCAGGGTGAGGGCCACCCGCTTGCCCGCCTGCTCGGCGGCGCCGATGACGTGCCGCAGGTGACCGTCGTCCAGCGGTCCCGGGTCGACGACGACGGCGAGGTCCGAGTCCGGCTCGGAGAGGATCCAGGTGTTGGTGCCGTCCAGGGTCATGGCCGACGGGTTGGGCGCGAGCACGTTGACCGCGCGTGTGGTGGCGGGACCGGTGAGGACCCCGCCGCGCGGCTGGCCGGGAAGGGTGTTGGCGTCCGTCATGCGGGGGCTCCCCCGGTCGGGATGTGCTTGGTGAACTCGTCGTGCCCCGGCCAGGAGAGGACGATCTCGCCGCCCACCAGGCGTGCGGAGGCCAGCACCGGCGTGAGGTCCCGGGCGGGCGCCGCGTCGAGCGCCTCCGCCGGCGTGCCGTACGCCGTGAGCTGGCGCAGGGTCGCGATCGTCGGGGGCATCATCAGCAGTTCGCCCCGGTCGTACGCGGCCGCCGCCTCGCGCGGGGTGATCCACACCGTGCGGTCGGCCTCCGTGGAGGCGTTGCGGGTGCGCTGGCCCTCGGGGAGCGCGGCGACGAAGAACCAGGTGTCGTAGCGGCGGGGCTCGAACTCGGGGGTGATCCAGCGGGTCCAGGCGCCGAGCAGGTCCGAGCGCAGCACCAGACCGCGCCGGTCGAGGAACTCCGCGAAGGACAGCTCCCGTGCGACGAGCGCGGCCCGGTCGGCCTCCCAGTCCGGGCCGGTGGTGTCGCCCACCACGGAGTCGGGGGCGGGCCCGGCCAACAGCACGCCGGCCTCCTCGTACGTCTCCCGTACGGCCGCGCAGACGATCGCCTGGGCCACCGCCCGGTCGACGCCGAGCCGGTCGGCCCACCAGTCGAGGGAGGGGCCGGCCCAGCGGACGTGCCGGTCGTCGTCACGCGGGTCGACACCGCCGCCGGGGTAGGCGTACGCGCCGCCCGCGAACGCCATGGACGTACGGCGGCGCAGCATGTGCACGGCGGGTCCGCCGGCGGTGTCCTTGAGGAGCATGACGGTGGCCGCCCGCTTCGGCGTGACGGGAGTCACCTCACCGCTCGCCAGGGCCCTGATCCGCTCGGGCCACTCCGGCGGGTACCACTGCCCGCCAGCCTGCGCATTCGCCATGGCCGGAGGCTATCCCGAGACGCCCGGATGTTCGAGTGCCCCTCGGGGCGGGCGGGGAGCACGGGCCCGGAGACGGCCGTCGTCACCCGCCCGGAGCAGCGGGGGCCGGACGGCCGTCGCCCCGGCCGTGCGAAGTGGCCACGGCCGGGGCGACGGTCGAAGGAAACGCGCGGAGGGCGCTCCGGGGAGGGCTACGCCTCCGTGAGCTCCACCTGCATCTCGACCTCGACCGGGGCGTCCAGCGGCAGGACCGCGACGCCCACCGCGCTACGGGCGTGGACGCCCTTGTCGCCGAGCACCTCGCCCAGGAGTTCGCTCGCGCCGTTCACCACGGCGGGCTGGCCGGTGAAGTCCGCGGCGGAGGCGACGAAGCCGACGACCTTCACCACGCGCGCCACGCGGTCCAGGTCACCGACGACGGACCTGACCGCGGCGAGCGCGTTCAGCGCGCAGATGCGGGCCAGGTCCTTGGCCTCCTCGGGGGTGACCTCCGCACCGACCTTGCCGGTCGTCGGAAGCTTGCCGTCCACCATCGGCAGCTGGCCGGACGTGAACACGTAGCGGCCCGACGTGACGGCCGGCTGGTACGAGGCGAGCGGCGGGACGACCTCCGGCAGGCTCAGGCCCAGCTCGGCCAGCCTGGCCTCGACGACGCCGCTCATGCCTGCTTCTCGCGCTTCAGGTAGGCCACCAGCTGCTCGGGGTTGTTCGGCCCGGGCACGACCTGGACGAGCTCCCAGCCGTCCTCGCCCCAGGTGTCCAGAATCTGCTTCGTTGCGTGGACGAGCAGCGGCACAGTCGCGTATTCCCACTTGGTCATGCGGCCGACTCTAGCCGCTGCCGCGACCGCCGCCCGCGCCGCCGTCACGCGGCACGGGACGAGGGCGCGGGGCGCCACACGAGGCCGGGAACATCACCCGGAGCCGCCACTGCGCGCGGCAAGCATTTAGGCTCGAAGACGTGAGCAGGCTCCAGGTCGTGAGTGGCAAGGGCGGAACCGGCAAGACCACGGTGGCCGCCGCTCTGGCGCTGGCCCTGGCCGAGGAGGGGAAGCGGACGCTTCTCGTCGAGGTCGAGGGCCGGCAGGGCATCGCGCAGCTCTTCGAGACGCAGGCGCTGCCGTACGAGGAGCGGAAGATCGCCGTCGCTCCTGGGGGCGGGGAGGTGTACGCCCTCGCCATCGACGCCGAACTGGCTCTTCTGGACTACCTCCAGATGTTCTACAAACTCGGCAGCGCCGGCCGGGCCTTGAGGAAACTCGGCGCGATCGACTTCGCCACCACCATCGCACCCGGCGTCCGGGACGTCCTGCTCACCGGCAAGGCGTGCGAGGCGGTGCGGCGCAAGGACCGCAGCGGCCGGTTCGTCTACGACTACGTCGTGATGGACGCCCCGCCGACCGGCCGCATCACCCGCTTCCTCAACGTCAACGACGAGGTGGCCGGGCTCGCCAAGATCGGCCCGATACACAATCAGGCGCAGGCGGTCATGCGGGTGCTGAAGTCACCGGAGACGGCCGTGCACCTGGTGACCCTGCTGGAGGAGATGCCGGTGCAGGAGACCGCGGACGGCATCGCGGAGCTGCGCGCGGCCCGGCTGCCGGTGGGGCGGGTCATCGTGAACATGGTGCGCCCGCAGGTGCTGGACGCGGACGCCCTGGAACGCGTCGGGTCCGTCCCCCGTTCCTCCGTCGCGCGGTCGCTGTCCTCCGCCGGGCTGGGCGGCGCGCGGCGCGGCGGCCACGCCGAGCGGCTGGTGGAGCCGCTGATCGGGCAGGCGGAGGAGTACGCCGAGCGGTACGCGCTGGAGACCGAGCAGCGGGCCGTGCTGGCGGACCTCGGGGTGCCCTTGCACGAACTGCCGCTGCTGGCCGAGGGGATGGACCTGGCCGGGCTGTACGCGCTGGCGCGGAAGCTGCGCGGACAGGGCGTCTCGTGACCGCCCGCACGACCCGGACAGTCGTGACCGGCCGCACGCCCCGGACGGTCGTGACCGGTCGCCGTACGGCCCGGACGGTCGTGACCGGTCGCCGTACGGCCCGGTCGCCGCTCGCTGGGCGTTCCTGTCGCACCCGCCCGCACCACCGTCACCGCCGTATCGGCCCCGTCACGAGTCGGAAGCACCGGAAGCAGGGGATGTCATGAGTCGTCGTCCGGAACCGGCGCAGGCGAACGACCCGGTCCGTCACCACCTCTCGCCCACCCTCTCCCTCGACATCGACCCGCTGATCGAGAACCCGGACACCCGGATCGTGGTGTGCTGCGGCTCGGGCGGCGTCGGCAAGACGACCACCGCCGCGGCCCTGGGGCTGCGCGCGGCCGAGCGGGGCCGCAAGGTGGTGGTCCTCACCATCGACCCGGCGCGCCGCCTCGCCCAGTCCATGGGCATCGACTCACTCGACAACACCCCGCGCCGGGTGAAGGACGTCGACGACTCCGCGGGCGGCGAGCTGCACGCGATGATGCTCGACATGAAGCGCACCTTCGACGAGATCGTCGAGGCGCACGCGGATCCCGCGCGGGCCGCCGCGATCCTGGGCAACCCCTTCTACCAGTCGCTCTCCGCGGGCTTCGCCGGCACGCAGGAGTACATGGCGATGGAGAAGCTGGGGCAGCTGCGGTCCCGGGACGAGTGGGACCTCATCGTGGTCGACACCCCGCCGTCCCGTTCCGCGCTGGACTTCCTGGACGCGCCCAAGCGGCTCGGCTCCTTCCTCGACGGCAAGCTCATCCGGGTGCTGCTGGCGCCGGCGAAGGTCGGCGGCCGTGCGGGGATGAAGTTCCTGAATGTCGGGATGTCGATGATGACCGGCGCGCTGGGCAAGGTGCTGGGCGGTCAGCTGCTGAAGGACGTCCAGACCTTCGTGGCCGCGATGGACTCGATGTTCGGCGGGTTCCGTACCCGCGCGGACGCCACGTACAAGCTGCTCCAGGCGCCCGGGACGGCGTTCCTCGTGGTGGCGGCCCCGGAGCGGGACGCGCTGCGCGAGGCCGCCTACTTCGTGGAGCGGCTGGCGGCGGAGGACATGCCGCTGGCCGGTCTGGTGCTCAACCGGGTGCACGGCAGCGGCGCCGACCGGCTGTCGGCCGAGCGGGCGCTGGCCGCCGCGGAAAATCTTGAGGACTCCCGCATTGTGGATCAGGGGGACGGGAAAGCTGGACTTCGTAACTCTCCCGACACGTACGGCAGTTCAGAGTCACCCGCGCGTAACGTCACCGACGGAGGCTCCCCCGCCACCGAGGACGGCACCGGCGCGGCTCCCGAGCACCCGGCAGCGGACGGCGACGCGGACGCGGAGCGGTCCGTCGACCGTCTCACCGCGGGCCTGCTGAGGCTGCACGCCGAGCGCATGCAGCTGCTCTCACGCGAGCAGCGCACGCGTGACCGCTTCACCGCGCTGCACCCCGAGGTGGCGGTGGCCGAGGTGGCCGCCCTGCCCGGCGACGTGCACGACCTCGCGGGGCTGCGGGACATCGGCGAGCGGCTCGCGGCCGGGCGACCGGAGCTGCCGGAAACGCCCCTGATGTGACGCGACGCGTCCCGTTACGCGGCAGAAAGGGGCGTAGGCACGGCGCAGCACCTCGGGAAACGGCACGTCACGTCCCGTACGGCGACGCACACGTCGGCACCGGGCCGGCCCCGTTCCGCACCCGCGCGCGAGAACGCGCGATCAAGGCGGGGCACACCCACCGGCGCGGGGCACCCGGCACTCCACGGGTCCGCCCCGGAGCATCCGGCCTCGCAGGCGCGCGAGGCCGCCGTTCCGGCCCCGTCCCGAAGGTCCGGCCCCGTCCCGAAGGTCCGGCCCCATCCCGAAGGTCCGGCCCCATCCCGAAGGTCCGGTCCGAGCCCGAAGCCTCATGGCGCCATGGCCCCATCACTCAGGGGCCCTGTGACCCCATCACCCAGGGGCCCTGTGACCCCATGACGCCATGGCCGGACGGCTCATGGCCACGACCCCTGCCCCGAGAGACCGCGTGCACCCGGTCACGGAACCGGGCACGCGCCGAGGACCCCCGAAAGCTCTCAGCTCACCGCGGCGTAGTCCTGGAAGACCTCGTCGTCGCTGAGCGGCACGACGCCCGTGCCACGCTCGTACTCCGAGCGCGCGGTCTCCAGCAGCCGGCGCCAGGAGGTCACGGTCGGCCGCCGGCGCAGCAGCGCGCGGCGCTCACGCTCCGTCATGCCTCCCCACACGCCGAACTCGACGCGGTTGTCGAGCGCGTCGGCCAGGCACTCGGTACGCACCGGGCAGCCGGTGCACACCGCCTTGGCCCTGTTCTGCGCTGCTCCCTGAACGAACAGTTCATCCGGATCGGTAGTGCGGCAGGCAGCCTGCGCACTCCAGTCGGTAACCCAGCCCATACCGGCGCCGTCCTCTCCCGAATCGAGGCTCCCCCACGGCGGCAGCGGCATATTCACCGCCGCCAGTTGAGGACGTTACGGAAGGTGGACACAGCGCAACACCCCCAGCGGGCCCAATCTTGAATGGTCCGAACGGACTATGGGTAAGCGGCAGATCACCCGGGGGAGTGAGGGGGCGACATGCGGGACCAAGCGGGCATATAGGGGTAGTTCAGTTGCGTCACAACGGGCACCACGTGACACACGAGGCGATCCGGACACGGTCTCCACGCCCCTCGACTGAACTCATATGAAGAAAGTCGAGAAGATCCGGAACGATTCGGGGTCGCCGGACGTATTGATACGTGGCCTCACTGCTGTGACAGTTGAGTGCAGCTTAGGCCAAGGCATATACGCTTGTCCGGCGAATGAGAACGTAGGCTGCTCCCATGCCAAAGAAGCGCTCGGGCGGTGGTCTGTCCTCCACGCAGCAGGCCGCCAAGTTCCTCGGTGTCAGTGTCCTCGCGGGGGCCGTGATGGCCGGCATCGCACTGCCCGCGGTGGGCGCGCTGGGCCTCGCGGCGAAGGGTTCGGTCGAGAGCTTCGACGAGCTCCCGGCCAATCTGAAGACGCCGCCGCTGAGCCAGCGCACCACCATCCTCGACGCCGACGGCGGCCTCATCGCCACCGTCTACTCGCGCGACCGCACGGTGGTCGACCTCAAGGACATCTCGCCGTACATGCAGAAGGCGATCGTGGCCATCGAGGACTCCCGCTTCTACCAGCACGGGGCGGTCGACCTGAAGGGCGTGCTGCGCGCGCTCAACAAGAACGCCCGCAGCGGTGAGGTCTCCGAGGGTGCCTCCACGCTCACCCAGCAGTACGTGAAGAACGTCTTCGTCGAGGAGGCGGGCGACGACCCGACGAAGGTCGCGCAGGCCACCCAGCAGACCATCGGCCGCAAGATCGCGGAGCTGAAGTACGCGATCCAGGTCGAGGAGGAGCTGGGCAAGAAGAAGATCCTCGAGAACTACCTGAACATCACGTTCTTCGGCCAGCAGGCCTACGGCGTGGAGGCGGCCGCCCAGCGCTACTTCTCCAAGCCTGCCAAGGACCTCAAGCTCCAGGAAGCGGCCCTCCTCGCCGGCATCGTCCAGTCGCCGAGCCGCTACGACCCGGTCAACGACGAGGCCGAGGCGAAGAAGCGGCGCAACACCGTCCTGCAGCGGATGGCCGAGGTCGGCGACATCTCGACCGAGGAGGCAGCCGAGGCGGCACGCTCCCCGCTGGGCCTCAAGGTCAGCAAGCCGAAGAACGGCTGCATCACCGCGGCCAAGGGCGCGGGCTTCTTCTGCAAGTACGTGGAGAAGGTCTTCCTCAACGACCCGGTCTTCGGCAAGACCCGCGAGGAGCGGGCGAAGACCTGGAACCAGGGCGGCCTGACCATCCGTACGACGCTGGACCCGCAGGCGCAGGAGTCGGTGCAGGACGCGCTGAAGGACCACGTCTACCAGTCGGACAAGGTCGCCGCCGCCTCCACGCTGGTGGAGCCGGGCACCGGCAAGGTCGTCGCGATGGGCCAGTCCAAGCCGTACGGCTACGGCAAGGACGAGACGGAGATCAACTTCTCCGTGGACTCGGCCTGGGGCGGCTCCAACTTCGGGTTCCCGACCGGTTCGACGTTCAAGCCGTTCGTGGCCGCCGCCGCCCTGGAGGAGGGCCGGCCGCCGACGCAGACGTACTCCGCGCCGTACGAGATGCCGTACCCGGACACCGTGCGCGGCTGCGACAAGCCGTGGGTGAACGACGGCAACTACAAGCTGGAGAACGAGAACGAGTCCGAGGTCGGGCCGTACCCGCTGCAGGAGGCGATGGCCAAGTCGGTCAACACCTACTTCGTGCAGATGATCGAGGACATCGGGATGTGCCCGGTGGTGACCATGACCGACAAGCTCGGCGTGGTCCAGGGCAACGGGGACAAGATCCCCGAGGTGCCGTCCTCGATGACCCTCGGCTCCACCGGCCTCTCCCCCCTCACCATGGCGAGCGCCTACGCGGCCTTCGCCTCGCGGGGCATGTACTGCACGCCGGTCGCCATCGAGTCGATCACCCAGAAGAACGGCGACCAGTCGAAGTCGCTGCCGGTCCCGAAGTCGACGTGCTCGCGGGCGATGAGCGAGCAGACCGCGGACACGGTCAACACCCTGCTCAAGGACGTGATCGACTCCGGTACGGGGCAGCAGGCCGGCCTCGGCGACGCGCGCGACAACGCCGGTAAGACGGGTACGACGGACGAGCGCAGGAACGCCTGGTTCGTCGGCTACACGCCGAACATGTCGGGCGCCGTGTGGGTGGGCAGCGCCAGCCAGAAGGTGAAGATGCGGGACATCACCATCGGCGGCCAGTACCACTCGCTGGTCTTCGGTGGCGCCGTCCCGGGCCCCATCTGGCGCGACGCCATGACGGGCGCCCTGGAGGGCAGGGAAGCGCCGGACTTCCACACGGTGCACATCCCGAAGCCGGAGAAGCCCGGAAAGCCCGGCGGCGACGGTGACCGTGACGACGGCGGCAACGGCGACGAGGGCTTCATCGGCGGCCTGATCAACGGCGGCAACGGCAACGGGGGCGGCAACGGCGGAGGCGGAGGCGGCGAGCCCAACCCGGGCATCTCCCTCCCCGAGGGCTTCATCCAGGGCCCGGGCAACGGGCCGGGCGGCCGCCGCTGAGCCCTGGCGGGCGGCAAGGACGAGGTGAACGGCGGGCGGCCCCTTCCCCGGGTGGGGAAGGGGCCGCCCGCCGTTTCACGGCTGTTCAGTCAGAGAGACGAGGTGCCGTACGCGGCTGCCTCCCCGGGGCGACGGGGCGCTGCCGCGCCGGTTCGCCCGGCTCAGCCCGCCAGCAGCTTCTTCACGACGGCGGCCACCCGGCCGCCCTCCGCCTGACCGGCCACCTTCGGGTTCACGATCTTCATGACGGCACCCATGGCACGCGGACCCTCGGCACCGGCGGCCCGGGCCTCCTCCACGGCCTGCGCGACGATCACGTTCAGCTCGTTGTCGGACAGCTGCTTGGGCAGGTACGCGGCCAGCACCTCGCCCTCCGCCTTCTCCCGCTCCGCCTGCTCGGGACGGCCACCCTGCGCGAAGGCGTCCGCCGCCTCACGGCGCTTCTTCGCCTCGCGGGTGATCACCTTCTGCACCTCGTCGTCGGACAGCTCGCGCTTCGCCTTGCCCGCGACCTCCTCCTTGGTGATCGCGGCGAGCGTCAGCCGGAGCGTCGAGGAGCGGAGCTCGTCGCGCTCCTTGATCGCGGCGTTGAGGTCATCCTGCAGCTTCGACTTGAGCGTGGTCATGACTTGATTGTCGCAGGTGCCGGGGCGGCGGCGCCTGCCGATTTGCGGTGCCCCGCCGCCGAGGTCCGTTCGGAGGGACCGTCAGGGTCTGACACGATGGGCTCATGCGCGCGCGATACGGAATCCCCCTGGGAATCACGGCGGCCGGCGCCGCCGGACTGCTGTACGCCGCGGGCTTCGAGGCCCGCTCCTTCCGCCTCCGACGGGTGACCGTCCCCGTCCTCCCCTCAGGGATGCGTCCCCTGCGCGTGCTGCAGGTGTCCGACATCCACATGGTCGGCGGCCAGCGCAAGAAGCAGCGCTGGCTGCGCTCGCTGGCAGGGCTGCGTCCCGACTTCGTGATCAACACAGGTGACAACCTGTCCGACCCCGAGGGCGTCCCCGAGGTCCTGGACGCGCTGGGCCCCCTGATGGAGTTCCCCGGCGCGTACGTCTTCGGCTCCAACGACTACTACGGCCCCCGGCTCCGAAACCCGGCCCGCTACCTGCTGGAGAAGGTGCAGGGGCGGCACGGCCTGAACGGCAACCCGCCGGTCGTCGACGCCGTCCACAACCCGTGGGAGGACCTGCGGGACGGTTTCGACTCGGCGGGCTGGCTCAATCTGACCAACACCCGGGGCACCCTGAAGATCGAGGGCTCGTCGATCGAGCTGACCGGTCTGGACGACCCGCACATCAAGCGCGACCGCTACCCGGAGGTGGCGGGCGGCCCCTCGGCCGGCGTCGACTTCTCGATGGGCGTGGTGCACGCGCCGTACCTGCGCGTCCTGGACGCCTTCGCCGCCGACGGCTACCCGCTCATCCTGGCCGGCCACACCCACGGCGGCCAGCTCTGCATTCCCTTCTACGGCGCCCTGGTCACCAACTGCGACCTGGACACGGACCGCGTGAAGGGCCTGTCCACCCATACGGCGGAGGGCCGCCGGTCGTACCTGCACGTGTCGGCGGGGTGCGGCACGAGCCGCTACACGCCGGTCCGCTTCGCCTGCCCGCCGGAGGCGACGTTGCTGACGCTGGTCGGCCGGTGAGGGCGGTAAGGCCTGTCGGCCGGTGAGGCCGGTCGCTGAAGAGGTCGGTGTACGGCCGGGCCCGTTGACGTGAGTCGGCGGGCCTGGCGGCGTATCGGGGGCACGTCGAGCCGGCGGTGTATCCCCGGCGGGCCGACCCCTCGCTGCCGTATCGCGGTGGCCCAGCCGCGCCGCCCAGGATTCAGGCGAGGGCGCGCGAGCGGGTCGGCGGCCCAGCGGGCCTGCGGGCGATCGGGCGGGTAACCCGACCGGTCCACCCCACATCGCCCCGAACCGGACACCGGCCCACGCTGGGGTGCATGACCGCCCCGATACCCAGGGACATCCCGGACCTCCCCGCCCTGCCGCGGACGGCACCGGCACTGCTCCCCTCCGTCGTCCCCGCCAGAGCCGTCGTACCGCCGGTGCGCCGCCCGCTGACAGCGGTGTACCGGCTGGTGCTGGCGGTGGTCGCGACGGCGGCCGTACTGGTCGAGATCCTCCTCGGCAGTCCCACCCGGGTGCTGAGCTACTTCGTGATCCAGAGCGGGGTCCTGCTGGCACTGGTGACGTTCGCCTCGGCCCGCCGCGCCTGGACCGCCCGGCACCCCCTGCCGGGCGCGGTCACCGGGGCCGCGCTGCTGTACGTCGTCATGGCGGCCCTGGTCCACCACATCCTCCTGGCGGACGCGTCCCCGGCCTTCTCCATGACGGGCCCGGTGTCCGGCGGCGCCTCGTGGCTTGAGCCGGTCGCCGCGCACACCCTTCACACGGTGCTGCCGGTGGCCGCGGTACTGGACTGGCTGATCCTCACGCCACCGGCCCGCATGCACCTGCGCCAGGCGCCGACATGGCTCCTGTACCCCTTGGCCTACCTGGCCTTCACCCTCGGCCGGGGCGAGCTTCTGCCCGGCTCCCCGGTCCGCTACCTCTACCCGTTCCTCGACGTCGCCCGGCACGGCTACAGGAGCGTGCTGGCCAACGGACTCCTCGTGGGGCTGGCCTTCTACGCCGTGGCGGTCCTCCTGGTGGCCCTGGACCACACCCGCCCGAAAACCAGATTTCGTCTCTAGCCACCGGTGGGCTAAAGTAAACGTCGTCGCCGCGACAGCAGCGACACCGGGGTGTGGCGCAGCTTGGCAGCGCGCTTCGTTCGGGACGAAGAGGTCGTGGGTTCAAATCCCGCCACCCCGACAGCCATAACAACAGGTGAGGCACCTACTCATGTGAGTAGGTGCCTCACCTGTTTTTGTGTGCCACCAATGGCCTTCCACGGTGTGGAGGCCGGACTCCGTGTCATCATCGGGCGATGCTGAGTGAGGAGGACGCGCGTCGGTTGGTGCTGGCCGAGATCGACCTTCAGCGGGTCCACGTCGAGTACGACCTTGAGATCCTGCGCGTAGGAGCGGTGTCCTTCGGGTGGATCTTCTACTGGGGAGCGGTCCAGGACGACGGGAACGGGCAGCGCCCTCGGCCGGGAGGTAATGGCCCTTTCCTCGTGGATCGCGACAACGAGCGGTTGATCCGCACCGCCACCAGCATCCCCGTAGCCCGTCAAGTCGCCGACCATGAACGGCGGCTGCGGCGCGAGGCCCACGCTCGCAACGTGGCAGCGAAACGCTTCGGACCAAGTGCTCAGATGCCGTCGCACTCGACCAGTGAGCCTTCGGGTGTCAGTGAGTAGACGCGCGGTGGACGCAGGGCTTGTGCGGCTGTGCGGAGCCTGGCTGCCTGTTCGTCGGGGTCGGGGGCGTGTGGATCCTCCACCCGGAAGCCGTACAGGGTGATGGCTTCCGCGTCCACGTCGGTGGGGTGGGGCAGGCCCTCCTGGATGAAGCCGCAGAGCGTTCTCAAAGCCTCCTCGCCCAGCTCCAAGGGGTGGAACGGCAAGGCGTACGGCTCGTCCTCCTCACCCGGCCAGGGGATGATGTCCGCCGGGCGGTCGCCTGCCCAGTACGGTCTTTCGAAGGGGAGCGGGTCGCCGATGTTCTCGATGATACCGCTGTCGGGCGACAGGCTCAGGGAGCGGATGAGGCGTCCGTCCTCCCATACCGCGAACGCCAGCCAGTCGACGACGCTGTGCATCGCGTGCAGGACCAGGCGTCGGCCTGTGCTCGCCGCCACCATGTGGTCCGGGAGCTGGGACGGGCGGTCGATCATCACTCGCTGGTCGCCCATCACCTCCACGCCCGGCCAGCTGGCCGCGTACACCGTTCCCTCCGTCGGGTAGACGCCGTCCCAGAGGTTCGATCCCTCGCACCGCGCTGTCTCCCTGCCCGGGTGGAGGCGTCGCACCAAGGCCTCGGTGCGGTCGAGGTCCGCCGTCCCCACCTGCCGCAGCAGCGCCGGCACGTCGCCGTCCGCGTACACCAGCAGCCCCGTCTTGGCCCCCACGGCCCCTCCTTGAGTGTCACGCTCGATGGTGGGGGCACCGTATCCGCAGACGCTGACAGCTGACTTGGTCTGTTGACCTGTCGTGCCCGAGTACTCGCCGGCTATGTGCCTTCCAGGCGGCGGACCAGGGCGCGTAGGGCGCGGAGTTCCGTGTCCGGGTCGTGCTTGCCCTCGCGGGTGAGGGTGATCCAGGTGCGGGGGCGACGGCCCGCGTAGTCCTTTCTCCAGGGTGATCAGAGGGGGGTGGACCCGCCATGGTCGCCGCAACCGCCAACTACTCGGCAGGGTGCAGTAGTTGGCGCGCAAGAGCTATCTGCTCGCGCGTCGAACGGCCTCGCGTGTCAGAGGGAGGAGAAGGTCGCCGCTCGGGTTACGGCCTCGCGAGCGGCAGCGCCGCCGCCACCGTGTTCCGGTCCTTGCGGCCGAGCAGGGGGAAGACGATGCGCAGGCACTGCTCGTATCCCGGATACGACGCCACGAAAGACGAGTTGAGCACCCGCTCCTTGATCTCCGATCGCACGAGGCCGTCGCGCGGGAACGTCATCAGGTGCTCCTGCGGGCGGGCGAAGACCGGGTCCGCCCGGAAGACGAAGAACCGCCGGTCGGTCATGACCAGGTACATGGGGGTCGGCGTCGGGATCACGGCCATCCCCCCGCTCAGGAGGGCCGACGCCGCCGCGAACGCCGCGGTCCGGGCCACCGAGACGGTACTCAGGTTCACGACGGTCGCCACCTCGACCCGCTCGCCGGGTTCGAGCATCGGTTCGACGGTGGCCAGAAGCAGGCGGCGGCGCTTTCCGTTCACGGGCGGTACTCCTGAAGTCGGGCCGACCGGACGGTACCCCCGGTCCGGCGTGCGAGGGCCCGGCTCCCCCCGGGCGTCGCCGTAGGCTACCTGCGGCCGAAAAGGGCCCTTGTGCTAGGGCTTCGTCACCCCGTGCGGACAGCGGCCGATGCCCACCCTCGTCAGACGCGGGACAGCTTTGGAGCAGCGTGGGTCCCGTCTGCTCCGCGGCGGGCGGTCACGAGGAGGTCGACGGCTCCGGCGCTGCGATGCTCACCTTTGGCGGTGAGTTCTCGCTGGACCACACGCGCGCGCCGAGTACAGCACACGGACGCGCCAGCCCCGGTAGTCGCGCTTGTCCAGGAGGAGTTCGGCGTCGAAGGCGGCCTCGTCCGTGAGGACCCGCAGTTCATGCAGGGCGCCAAGCCGACGTTTGCGGGCCACGCTCTCGCGGAGGGCGGTGTTGACGGTGTCCCGCTTCGTGGTCGTACCTCCCATGGACGACGAGACGTCTATCCATATGCACGCCGGGGTGTATCAAGGGCGAGGTCGGCCCGGATGACACCTCGGCCGGCACGTGCCGTAGGGTGCCGTCGGTCATGGCCCGTAGGACAACTGAGGTGTAGGGGGACGGTCATGGGCGGCGCTGCGCGCGTGGGGCACACTCCGTTGCCGGGGATCGGTGTGCGATACGACCTCGTCACGCGGGAGCGGCGGCGGTTGTCGGTGATCGCCCATCTCGACGGTTCCCGGACGCTGAACGTCCACCGCAAGGACGATCCGGACGACACCGCGCTGTGCCTGCGCCTGAATACCGAGGAGGCGGCGGCCGTCGTCGACGCCCTGCTCCCCTCGCACCACAGCCCGAACCTGCTGGCGACGGCCGAACTGGGCCTGGTCGCCGAGCGGATCGAGCTGTCGGCCACCTCGCACTGGAACGGACGCCTGCTGGGCGACACCCGCATGCGCACGGAGACCGGCGTCTCCGTGGTGGCCGTACTGCGTCGCGCCGAGGCGATCCCGTCGCCGGGCCCGGACTTCCGGCTGGCCGGCGGCGACACCCTCATCGTGATCGGCACGCGCGAGGGTGTCGGTGTCGCCGCGGAGATCCTCGGACGGGAGTGAGCAGCCAGTGATCACCGGCCGGCCCCGCTCCGCCAGGAAGGCCGGTCGGCGAGTACTCCGCCCGCAAGCGCCGGTCGGCAAGTACTCCGCCGGGAAGCGTCGGTCAGCAAGCACTCCCCCAGAAAGCGCCGGTCATGAGTGACCCGCCGGACCTCACCGGTCAGGAGTGACCGGCCGCCGCCGGCCGTCAGACCTTCGCCGGCTCCGGCGTCGGCCGCTCCGTGTCCACCGGCGTGTCCGTCCGGCCGCCGGTGAGGCGGCGGGCCAGCGGCTCGGTCCAGCGGGCGGTGAGAGGACCGACGACCACCAGGATCAGCACGTACGCCGTGGCCAGCGGGCCGATGCGGGGCTCGACGCCGACCGCGAGGCCCGCGATGACGATCGAGAACTCGCCGCGCGCCACCAGCGTGCCGCCCGCACGCCAGCGCCCCGCACCCTTGATGCCCGCGCGGCGTGCCGCGTACCAGCCGGTGGCGATCTTGGTCAGCGTGGTGACGAGGGCCAGGAGCAGGGCCGGGACCAGTACCGGCGGGATGTCGGCCGGGTCGGTGGACAGGCCGAAGAAGACGAAGAAGACGGCGGCGAACAGGTCCCTCAGCGGGGTGAGCAGGTTGCTCGCACCCTCGGCGACCTCACCGGACAGGGCGATGCCCACGAGGAACGCGCCGACGGCCGCCGAGACCTGCAGTTCCTGCGCGAGGCCGGCGACGAGCAGCGTCAGGCCGAGCACGACCAGGAGCAGCATCTCCGCGTTGTCCGAGGAGACCGCGCGGCTGATCAGGCGGCCGTGGCGCAGCGCCACGTAGAGCACGGCGCCCACGGTGCCGAGGGAGATCAGCAGGGTGACCGAGCCGCCCGCCAGGCCGGCGCCCGCCAGCACCGCGGTGAGGATCGGCAGGTAGACCGCCATCGCCAGGTCCTCGATCACGAGGACGCCGAGCACCACCGGTGTCTCCCGGTTGCCGAGCCGGCGCAGGTCGCCGAGCACCTTCGCGATCACGCCCGAGGAGGAGATCCAGGTGACACCGGCCAGCGCGACGGCCGCGACCGGACCCCAGCCCAGGATCAGCGCCGCTACGGCGCCGGGCACCGCGTTGAGGACGAAGTCGACCGCCCCGGACGGGTACTGCGTCTTCAGGTTGGTGACCAGTTCGGAGGCGCTGTACTCGAGGCCCAGCATGAGCAGCAGCAGGATGACGCCGATCTCGGCGCCGACGGCGGTGAACTCCTCGCTGGCCTGCAGCGGCAGGATGCCGCCGTGCCCGAAGGCGAGTCCGGCCAGCAGGTAGAGCGGGACGGGCGAGAAGCCCACCCGTCCGGCGAGGCGGCCCAGCAGTCCGAGGGCGAGGATGATCGCGCCCAGTTCGATGAGCATGGTGGCGGTGTTGTGCACGGGCGTCGGTCCTCCGGGTCGGTGACGGCGGCGTCAGTGCCTGAGAAGGGATGGGGTGGAGCGGGCGGGCGGACGGCGGGAGGCCGTGGGTCGCGCGCGGAATCCGCAGGGTGCGGTGACGGGTGACGGCGGAGTGTCCTGGTCCGTGCGCGACGCGACGCCGGGGTGGGCGGGTGTGCGGCGTGCGTGCGGGCGCTGCCGCGCCCTTGACGGAGGGGCGGCGGCCGGGCGGTCAGGCGCCGAAGTGAAGGGCGTCCGGTTCGGGGACGCTGTCGCGGGGGGTGATGTCGATGCGCACGGGCCGGTTCGTGTCGCGCCGCACTGCGCGTCGGTTCATGTCACGTCCCCCCTCGCATCCAGGTCCGCTTCCCGCGGACTGAGCATCCGGCGGCTCAATGGAGCGCCAAGGCGAAGTAAAGTTTACCGCACGACAAATTGCGTGTACGTGACATATAGGTACGGAGTGTGTAAAACGCGTGGCGGTGTGCGGTCGCGGGTGCGCCGTCCCCCAGCGGAGCGCCGACCGCCGGAGCCCGGTCCCACCCTTCGGGCAGCCGCGTCGGGCCTTCGTTCACGGAAGGGCGTGAGCCGGCACCGCGTCGGCGCAACCGGGACGGTCAGATCGTCTTACAGGCTTATGGCCGGCACCCGGTGCCGGGCCGTGTTCGGTGCGATCGGCGCGCGCGGGGGCAGTCCGGCTCACCCCACGCATCGCACGCACCCGGCTCACCCCACGCCCCGTACTCACCCCACGGTGAGCACCGTCTTGCCGCGGGCATGGCCGCGCTCGACGTGGCGCACAGCGTCCGCCGCGTCGGCCAACCGGTAGGTGCGGCCGATCACCGGGGTGAGCCGCCCGGACTCGACGAGCGCCGTCACGGCGGTCAGGTCCTCATGGGCCGGGCCGGACGGGGCCGTCGGGAGGATCACGGCCAGCCGCTGACGGACGACGGTGTTCAGGGCCAGTACGTGCAGCATGCCGCCGATCGCACCGAACACCCGCCCGGGAGGGCCTCCGCCGTTAGCCACCAGTGTGCCGGTCGGGGTCAGCGCCCGGCGCATCCGGGAGGGCGGCCGGTTGCCGACGTTGTCCAGGATCACGTCGTAGCGCCGTCGCCCGTCCGTGACGTCCTCGCGGGCGTGGTCGACGACGTGCGCGGCGCCCAGGGAGCGCACCAGGTCGGTCTTCTCCGCGCCGCACACGCCGGTGACCTCGGCGCCCAGCGCCACGGCCGCCTGCACCGCGAACGAGCCGACGCCGCCACCCGCCCCGATGACGAGCACCCGCTGCCCGGGCCGGACCCGCCCCACGGTCCGGATGCCGCGCAGTGCGGTCACCGCCGCCATCGGGAGCGCCGCCGACTGCTCGAACGTGAGCCCCGCGGGCCTCGGGACCAGCAGGTCAGGGGTGGTGAGGGCGTACTCGGCGAAGGCCCCGGGGCAGAAGCCGAGCACCTCGTCGCCGGGGCGCACCCCTCGTACCCCGGCACCGACGGCCGCCACCCGGCCGGCCGCGTCGATCCCGGCCACCCGCGCCTTGGGGCGGGTCAGGCCGACGCCTCCGAGCAGCCGGGCCGCATAGGGGTCGCCACGCAGCATGTGCCAGTCGTAGGGGTTGACCGCGGCGGCGTGCACCTGGACCAGCACCTGTCCGGCCGCCGGTTCGGGACGGTCGACGTCCGCCGGCCGGAGGACGTCCGGCGGTCCGAAGCGGTCCTGGACGATCGCCTTCATCCTGTCTCCTCCATCGCTCGGTGAGGTGAACGGACGGCTGGGTGGTGTACGGCGTACACCACCCAGCATGGGTGTACGCCGTACACCTGGCAAGAGGGCGGCAGCGACAAGATGACGCGGGAGGGCAGAAGTTGACGTACCGTCAATCCGCGGCGGCGCGGCGCCTGGCGTACCGTCAGCCCGCGGCGGCGCGGAGGCGTTCCAGTCCGTCCAGGGTCAGGTCCAGCGCGAACTCGAACTCGAACTGGTCGTCACAGCCCGCGCCGACGACCGACCCCTCGTCGTGCGTCACCGCCCGGGCCAGCGCGGCGATGTGCGGGTAGCGCGCGGCCGCCTCCTCGGGCGGCAGCGCGTCCGCGTCCGGGGGGCGGCCGGGGCTGTCGTCGAACAGCTCCTGCGAGAACCCCAGCAGCCGGCTGCCCATGACGTGCATCGCGTGGTGGAGGAGGTCGAGCGGGAACCCCCCGGCCCGGAACACGCCGATCATCTGGTCCAGGTACGCCGTCACCGCGGGCGTCGGGGCGGCACGCGCCTTCATCCGCGCCTCGATCACCCCCGGCGCCCAGGGGTGACGCAGCAGCATGCGGCGGGCGGACAGCACCCGCAGGCGGACGGTGGTCTTCCAGTCGGCGTCCTCGACGGGCGGGTCGATCTCGCCGACGACGGCGTCGATCATGCCGTCGAGCAGTTCGTCCTTGTGCGCCACGTGCTTGTACAGCGCCATGGGGACGACACCGAGGTGCTGCGCGATCTTCCGCATGCTCAGCGCGTCGGCCCCGCCCTCGTCGGCGAGCGCGACGGCGGCGGACAGCACCCGCTGCCGGCTCAGGGGGGCACGGGGCCGGTGGGCCTCGTCGGCCTGCCTCGGCATCTCCGCCGTCCCCCTCTCCCTCGGACCGGCCACCGGGTGTACGGCGTCCACCGGCGGCGTGCGCACGTCATGCTAGTCGTGCGCCCTGGAACCACGCGCCGCCGTCAGGCAGTCTTCTGCCCTGTGGTGAGCCTCCTTCCCAACCCCGCCCCGCCCAGCGACCCTTCGGCACACATGGTGGTGTGCGGTGACGACGGGCTGGCGCACCGCCTCGCCGCCGAACTGCGCGGTGTGTACCGCGAACAGGTCGTCCTCGTCGTGCCCTCCGCCGGGCGCGCGCCCCAGCCGATGACGGGACGGGCCCGGGCGGCCTCCGCCGCACTGCTCGACCGGGTCGTGACCGCCGTCAACCGGGGCAACGGCGGCTCCGACGACACCCTGGTCCCCGGCGAACGGGTGATGGAGGCCGCCGAACCCACCGAGGCCGTGCTCGCCGACGCGGGCGTGGAGCGGGCCGCCGCGCTGGCGCTGGTGTACGACGACGACGAGACCAACATCCGCGCCGCGCTCACCGCCCGCCGCCTCAACCCCCGGCTCCGCCTGGTGCTGCGGCTCTACAACCGGCGTCTCGGCCAGCACATCGAGGAACTCCTCGACCAGGCCGCCGCACTGGCGGGCGGCGCCACCCCCGGACGCGCCGGCCACGGGCACGACAACGCGACGACCGTGCTGTCCGACGCCGACACGGCCGCTCCCGCGCTGGTCGCCACCGCCCTCGTCGGCACCAGCAAGGTCGTCGACGCCGAGGGACTGCTGCTGCGCGCGGTGGAACGACGCCCGCCGGGGCCCGGCGAGGTGGCCGACCCTGGCCTGTGCACGCTGGCGCTGCTGTCCGCGACGAGCAACGACCCCGCCGGCGCCGAGGGTTCGGAGGACAGCGGGGACCAGGGGCCCCAACTGCTGCCCGGCGCCGAGGCGGTGGCGGCGGCGACCGGACGCGGGACGGTGGTGCTGGAGCAGCTGTCGTACTCCGGTCCCCCGCTGCCCTCGCGGCGCGGCACGGTCCCGCCGTTCGCCTCGCTGTTCTCGGCGCGGCTGCGCTGGTCGCTGGCGGGACTGGTGGCCGCGGTCGTCGCCCTCGCGGTGGCGCTGATCCTGGTGACCGACGACCACCCGCTGCACGCCATCTACGTCACGCTGCTGGACCTGTTCGCCATCAACGAGCCCGCGCTCGACGCGCCGACCGGACAGCAGGTGCTCCAACTGCTGTCGGGACTGGTCGGACTGCTGCTGCTGCCGGTGCTGCTGGCGGCGGTCCTGGAGGCGCTCGGCACGTTCCGTACGGCGTCGGCGCTGCGCAAGCCGCCGCGCGGACTCGGCGGGCACGTGGTGCTGCTCGGGCTGGGCAAGATCGGCACTCGGGTGCTCACCCGGCTGCGGGAGCTGGACATCCCCGTGGTGTGTGTGGAGGCGGACCCGGAGGCGCGCGGCGTGGCCGTCGCGCGGCGGCTGCGGGTTCCCGTGGTCGTCGGGGACGTCACGCAGGAGGGCGTCCTTGAGTCGGCGAAGATCCACCGCGCGGACGCGCTGCTCGCCCTGACCAGCATCGACACCACGAACCTGGAGTCCGTGCTGTACGCCCGCTCGGTACGCCCCGACCTGCGCGCGGTGCTGCGGCTGTACGACGACGACTTCGCCAAGGCGGTCTACCGGACGCTGCGCATGGCGCACCCCACCGGGCTGACCCGCAGCCGGAGCGTGTCGCACCTGGCGGCGCCCGCCTTCGCCGGGGCCATGATGGGGCGGCAGATCCTCGGCGCGATCCCCGTGGAGCGGCGGGTGCTGCTGTTCGCGGCGGTCGTCGTGAACGGGCATCCGCAGCTGGAGGGGCGCACGGTCGCGGAGGCGTTCCGGCCCGGGGCCTGGCGGGTGCTGGCGCTGGACACGGCGGCCCGGGGCGACGGGGCGGGGGCCGACGCTCCGGGGTCCGGGCTGGTGTGGGACCTGCCGGCCACCTACGTCCTGCGGGCCGGTGACCGGGTCGTGCTGGCCGCGACCCGCAGGGGACTCGCGGAGCTGCTGGGGCGCCGGACGCGCAGCACGGCGTGACGCGGCGGACCGTGCGCCGGGGTGGGGCCGGGCCCGCCCCGGCGCACGGAGCCGGGGTGGGGCGGGCCCGCCCCGGCGCACGGAGCCGTGGGTCAGGACGGCAGGTGGCGGGCCGCGAAGTCGAGCTCCAGGCGGATCTGCTTGATGCGCTCGTCGACCACCAGCGAGCCGTGACCGGCGTCGTAGCGGTACACCTCGTGAACCGCGTTGCGGGACTCCAGGCGCTTGACGTAGTTCTCGATCTGCTGGATGGGGCAGCGCGGGTCGTTCACCCCGGCCGAGATGTAGACGGGGGCCTTCACCCGGTCGACGTAGGTGATCGGGGACGAGGCCTCGAAGCGCTCGGGGACCTCCTCCGGGGTGCCGCCGAGCAGCGTGCGGTCCATCGCCTTCAGGGCCTCCATCTCGTCGTGGTACGCCGTGACGTAGTCGGCGACCGGGACCGCCGCGATGCCCAGCGCCCACGCGTCCGGCTGCGTGCCGAGACCGAGCAGGGTGAGGTAGCCGCCCCAGGAGCCGCCGGTGAGGATCAGCCGGGCGGGGTCCGCCAGCCCCGAGGAGACCGCCCACGCGCGGACCGCCTCGATGTCCTCCAGCTCGATCAGGCCCACCCGGTGCTTCAGGGCGTCCGTCCACGCCCGGCCGTACCCCGTGGAACCCCGGTAGTTGACGCGGACCACCGCGTAGCCGTGGTCGACCCAGGCTGCCGGGCCGGCCGCGAAGGAGTCGCTGTCGTGCCAGGTGGGGCCGCCGTGGATGTCGAAGACCGTCGGCAGCGGGCCGGTCGCGCCCGCCGGCTTCTGCACCAGCGCGTGGATACGGCCGCCCGGCCCCTCCACCCACACGTCCTCCACCGGCACCGAGCCGGGCGACTTCATGCCGGGCGGGTCGAGGACCACGCCACCGGACGTGGAGCGGACCGCCGGGGGCTGGGCCGCCGAGGACCACAGGTACTCCACGCTGCCGTCGGGACGGGCCGTCGCGCCCGAGACCGCGCCGCGCGGGGTGGAGATCTTCTCCAGCCGCCGCTCCGCCAGGTCGTAGCGGAAGAGCTCGCCGCGTGCCTCGAAGCCGTGCGCGATGAGCAGGGCCGAACCGTCCGGGAACCACTCGGCGCTCACGTCACCGGGCAGGTCCAGCGACAGGTCCGTCTCCTCACCCGTCGCCACGTCCCACACCAGGGGCTCCCAGCGGCCCCGCCGCTGGTGACCGATGAGCAGCCGGGTGTCGCCCTCGACCGGGGCGAAGCCCAGCACCTCCAGACCGAGCTCCTCGGTGCCGCCCCGGGTGTCGTCCAGCTCGGCGACCGTCGTGCCGTCGGGGCGCATCACGCGCAGCGCGGAGTGCATAGCGTCCCCGTGCTCGGTGTGCTCCACGGCGATCAGCGAACCGTCGTAGGAGAGGTCGCCCACGCCCGCCGACTCACGGTGGCGGTACAGCTCGACCGGCGCCTCACCGCCGCGCACCAGGTGGATCGTCGTACCGTCCTCGTCGGTGGAGCGGCCGACGACGGCCGTACGCCCGTCGCGGCCGAGCGCCAGGCCCGCCGGGTACGAAGGGTCCAGGCCCGGGGCCGCGAGCTCGTCCTCGCCGCCCGTGAACCGCTGCCGGCGCCAGACGCCGAACTCGTCGCCGTCCTTGTCGTCGAACCACCAGATCCACTCGCCGTCGGGCGAGAGCACGCCGTCCGTCGTGCCGTTGGGCCGGTCGGTCACCTGGCGCTGCTCGCCGGTCGCCCGGTCCCAGGCGTACAGCTCGTACGTCCCCGTCGCGTTCGACACGAACAGGGAGCGGTCGGGGGCGTCCTCGGCCCAGTCGGGAAGGGACACCCGGGGCGCCCTGAAGCGCTTCTCCCAGTCGGGCATCTCCCCGGTCTGCTGCACTCGCTCGGTCTGGTGGTCCGCCCGGTCCGGCGCGTCGGACCCGTTGCTCTCAGTCATGTCCCCATACTGCCCGTCCGGACCGCCCTCGCGCGTCCGAGGTCCCCAGCCTGTGGACAACTTCCTCCGGAACTTCCACCGGACCTCTCACCCGAGGCCGCCCGGCCGGGCCCGCCCGGCGCTTCCCCCGCCGGTCACCACCCGCCCCGCGCGCGGCGCCACGGGCCGCCCGGAGGCCACGCCGCAGCCGACCCCGCGGGACGGGAACCGTCCGCGGGCCCGTACCGTTGAGGGCGTGTACCGGTTTCTGCTGACCCCCCGCTGGTGGGCGATCAACGTCTTCCTGCTGCTCTCCATCCCCTTCTGCATCTTCATGGGGTCCTGGCAGCTGGGCCGGTTCGAGGACCGGGTGGACAACCACCGCGAGGCGGAGGAGCGCGTCACCTCGGCCCAGCAGGAGGCGGCCCGGCCCCTGGACGGCCTGCTGCCCGTCACCAAGGCCACCTCCGGCAAGCAGGCCACCGCGACCGGCCGGTACGACACCCAGCTCCTCGTGCCCGACCGCACGCTGGACGACAAGCACGGCTACTACGTCCTGACCCTGCTGCGCACCGACACCGGCCGCGCGCTGCCCGTCGTCCGCGGCTGGCTGCCCGGCGAGCCGGACCCGGCGAAGGTGCCCGCGCCGCCCACCGGCCAGGTCACCGTCACCGGCGCGCTCCAGGCGTCCGAGACGCCGGGCAGCAACGGCGTCAGCAGCCGCAGCGGCCTGCCCGAGGGCCAGACCGCCGCGATCAGCGCGGCCAGCCTCGTCAATCTCGTGCCGTACGACGTGTACGACGCCTGGGTCACGCTCAACCGCGGGGACTCGGGGATGAACGCGGTGCCCGCGGCCGCGCCCGGCGGCACGGGGCTGGACCTGAAGGCCTTCCAGAACCTCGGCTACACCGCCGAGTGGTTCGCCTTCGTCGGCTTCGTGATCTTCATGTGGTTCCGGCTGCTGCGCCGCGAGGTGGAGCTCGCCCGCGACGCGGAGCTGGGCCTCGGCCCCGACGCCGACGGCGGTGAGCCGCGCGGCACCGACGGGGACGACGGCGACGGCGGGCAGCCGCAGGCCGCCGACGGGACCGACGGCGACGACGTCCCCCGTCAGCCGACCGGCGTGAGCAGCCCCGTCCAGTAGACCGTGCCGGCGCAGGCGTTGGCGACGGTCGCGGTGGCCGAGCCGGAGCCCGTCACCGCCGTGTAGGTCACCGTCACGCTGCCTTCGGTGCCGCCGTCCTCCCGGAGCAGCTGCGTCGCCGTACCGCCGCCGGTGCCGGTCGTCGCGCCGGCCGTGTTCGTCGGGTTGTCGGACGGTGTCGGGTCCGCCGTGGGACCGCCGGTGCCGCCGCCCGTCGTGTCGCCGGGCACGGGACACGTCTCGGACGGCACCCAGGCGAACCGCACCTCGTACGCGTCGCCCGGCTTGAGCACCAGGGTCGCCGCCTCCAGGGACGGGTCGGGCAGTCCGGCCGCCGCGTCACCCGCGACATGCCGCGCCGTCCCGACCTTCGCCGCGTCGGCCGCGCCCTGCGGGGTCGCGCCCACGGAGCCCGCGCCCTCCACGGTGCAGCTCGCACCGGAGACGTTGGCGACCCGGAACGAGCCGTAGACCGCGCCCGCGGAGTCGGGGGCGGCGCTGGTCGCGGTGGCCGGGCCGAGCTGGGAGCCGGTACAGGCGGGGGCGGCCGCCGTGGTGCCGGCCGACGGGTCGGTGCCCTCGGTCGCGCCCGTGCCGGTGCCGGCGCCGGCACTGGCCTTGTCCCCCTCCTTCTTGCCTCCGTGGTCGTCGCCCTCGACCTCGTCGGAGGCGCCGCCGGCGGTGGTCTCGCCCTGGCCCGGGTCCTTGCCCTGACCGGTGCCGCCCTGGGCCTGCGAGGCGTGGCCGACGGCGGACGGGTTGGCGTCCGAGCCGGCGGCGCCGGAGACGTGGACCAGCGCGGGGACGGCGGTGCCGAGGAACAGCGCGGCGGCGGCCGCGCCGACGAGGGCCTGGCGTTTGCGCGCGCGGCGGGCGGGGACGGCCCGGCGCAGGTAGTCCAGGGTGCCGTCGCTCGGCTCCACGTCCTGGACGGCCTGGTGCAGCAGGGCTCGCAGTTGCAGTTCGTCCGAGTCGAGCCCTTCGGGGCTCTGTTCGTCCCGGCCGTCGTTCACAGTTCCGTTCCCAGCGTGCGTGTGTGTCGGGTGCTGCCCGGGCGGTGTCACGAGCGCGCGCAGCCGCGCGAGCCCGTCCGCCACGGGCACGCCCTCGTGTTGCGGGCCGCGCGCGGGCCCGGGCAAGTGCAAGGGCGGGGCCTCGCCGGCGTCCGCACGCCCGTCGCCGTCGCCGTCATCGGTGTCCTCAACGGCATCCGGCGCCCGGCCGCCCTCGGACTCCCGGCCGCTTTCGGACTCAACGGGCTCCTGCCGGTCGGCGGGCTCCCGACCGTCCTCGGGCTCCTGCCGGTCGGCGGGCCCCCGACCGTCCTCGGGCTCCTGATCGTCAGCCGACTCCCGATCGTCCGCGGACCCCGCCACGCCGGCGGACGTGCCGCGCGGGTCCTCCGGCTCACGCTCCTCGTGCCGCGGGTCCCGCATGTCCTGGCCCTCGCTCATGCCGGTGCCTCCATGGCCACCCGCAGCGCCGCGATGCCCCGTGAGCCGTACGCCTTCACCGAGCCCAGCGAGATGCCGAGCGTCTCGGCGACCTGGGCCTCCGTCATGTCGGCGAAGTAGCGCAGCACCAGCACCTCGCGCTGGCGGCGCTGCAGGTTCTTCATCGCCTTGATGAGGGAGTCGCGCTCGAGCTGGTCGTACGCCCCCTCCTCCGCGCTCGCCATGTCCGGCATCGGCTTGGACAGCAGCTTCAGGCCGAGGATGCGGCGGCGCAGCGCGGAACGGGAGAGATTGACGACCGTCTGCCGCAGGTAAGCCAGCGTCTTCTCGGGGTCCCTGACCCGTTTGCGGGCGGAGTGGACGCGGATGAACGCCTCCTGGACGACGTCCTCGCAGGAGGCGGTGTCGTCGAGGAGGAGCGCCGCGAGTCCCAGCAGGGAGCGGTAGTGGGTGCGGTAGGTCTCGGTGAGGTGGTCGACCGTGGTACCGGCCGCCACGGTGTCGTCGGCGCCGTCGCGCTGACCGGGGATGCGGGCGGGGCGCGCTGCGGGCATGGGCGCGATCACCGGCATGCCACCGGACGCGCCGGCCACGCGGGGCCGGAGCGTGGCGCGGGGCGGCCGGAGGGCCGTGCCGCGCGGCGCTGTGAAGTCGAGTACCTCTGCCACGCCAGTTGGACACGCTTCCCCCCGTAAGGGTTGTACGTGCCGGGCGTCACGTATGCGCCGACCGGTGCCGTCCACCGCCCACCCGCGTCAGGCAGCACCACCGACAGCACATCGAATGCCCTCATGCGACCCGCTCTTCCCCTGTGTTTCATATGAACGGACGTCCCCACGCCCGGTTCCAGACGTCCCCACGTCTGGGAAGCAGCGTCCCCACGCCCCGGATAAGGGTGACCGCAAAGACGCTCCCCGCCCTCCGCTCGGTTGCGGCTGGCGGGGAGGTGAATCCTCGTCTGCAATCCTCGGTCCAGGAAGTTGCATGTTCAAGTGGTCCAGACCGAAGAACCGGTCCACAAGTTCCTCACGGATCCTACAAACGAATCCTCCGTGATCCAGAACATTTACCGGCCGGGGTATGCGCCCGGGGCCAGGGCACCGCGGGTATGCGCCCGGGGCTAGGGCACCGGCCGCTCGGCGGCCACCAGTTCGGCGATCTGCGCGGTGTTGAGCGCGGCGCCCTTGCGCAGGTTGTCCCCGCACACGAACAGCTCCAGCGCCGTCGGGTCGTCCAGGGTCCGGCGCACCCGGCCGACCCAGGTCGGGTCGGTGCCGACGACGTCGGCGGGGGTGGGGAACTCGCCCGCGGCCGGGTTGTCGAAGAGGACCACGCCGGGGGCGGTCGCGAGGATCTCGCGGGCCTTGGCGACGGTGACCTCGCCCTCGAAGCGGGCGTGCACGGTGAGGGAGTGCACGGTGACCACGGGGACGCGGACGCAGGTGACCGCGACGGGAAGGGAGGGCAGGCCGAGGATCTTGCGGGACTCGTCCCGCACCTTCATCTCCTCGGACGACCAGCCGTCCTCCCGCAGCGAGCCGGCCCACGGCACGACGTTCAGCGCGACCGGCTCCGGGAACGGCCCGGTGTTGTCCCCCACGGCCCGCCGCACGTCGCCCGGATTCGTGCCCAGGTCGGTGCCGGCCACCAGGGACAGCTGTTCGCGCAGGGTCCGCACGCCGGCCTGACCGGCCCCGCTGACCGCCTGGTACGAGGAGACGACCAGCTCACGCAGGCCGAACTCGGCGTGCAGCGCGCCCATCGCGACGATCATCGACAGGGTGGTGCAGTTGGGGTTGGCGACGATGCCGCGCGGGCGGCTCCGCACCGCGTGCGGGTTGACCTCGGGCACGACCAGCGGCACGTCCGGGTCCATGCGGAAGGCGCCGGAGTTGTCGACGACCACGGCGCCGCGGGCGGCGGCGACGGGCGCCCACTCGGCGGAGACCTCGTCGGGCACGTCGAACATCGCGACGTCGACCCCGTCGAAGGCGTCCCCGGTGAGCGCCACCACCTCGACCTCCTCGCCGCGCACGGCCAGCTTGCGGCCGGCCGAGCGCGGGGAGGCGATGAGCCTGATCTCGCCCCAGACGTCCGCGCGCTGGGACAGGATCTGGAGCATGACCGTGCCGACGGCCCCGGTCGCTCCCACGACCGCGAGCGTCGGCCGCCCGGAACGTCCGGGTCCTGCGGTGCCGGTCATCAGCGGCCGGTGCCTCCGTAGACCACGGCCTCGTCACTGTCGGAGTCCAGGCCGAAGGCGCTGTGCACGGCGCGCACGGCCTCCGGCACGTCGTCCTTGCGGGTGACGACCGAGATGCGGATCTCGGAGGTCGAGATCAGTTCGATGTTGACGCCGGCGTCGCTGAGCGCCGTGAAGAAGTCGGCCGTGACGCCGGGGTTGGTCTTCATGCCCGCGCCGACGAGGGAGATCTTGCCGATCTGGTCGTCGTAGCGCAGGGAGTCGAAGCCGATGGTGCCCTTGTTCTTCTCCAGGGCGTCGATGGCCTTGCGGCCCTCGGTCTTCGGCAGGGTGAAGGAGATGTCCGTCAGCCCCGTGGACGCGGCGGACACGTTCTGCACGACCATGTCGATGTTGATCTCGGCGTCCGCGATCGTGCGGAAGATCGACGCGGCCTCGCCGGGCTTGTCGGGCACGCCGACGACCGTGACCTTGGCCTCGGAGGTGTCGTGCGCGACACCGGAGATGAGAGCCTGCTCCACCTGCTTGTCCCCTTGCTCGATCGGCTCGCTGCTGACCCACGTGCCCTGCAGTCCGCTGAAGGACGAGCGGACGTGGATCGGGATGTTGTACCGGCGGGCGTACTCCACGCAGCGGTGGAGCAGCACCTTGGAGCCGGAGGCGGCCAGTTCGAGCATGTCCTCGAACGAGATCCAGTCGATCTTCCTGGCCTTCTTCACCACGCGCGGGTCGGCGGTGAACACACCGTCGACGTCCGTGTAGATCTCGCACACCTCGGCCTCGAGCGCGGCGGCGAGGGCGACGGCGGTGGTGTCGGAGCCGCCGCGGCCGAGCGTGGTGATGTCCTTGGTGTCCTGGCTGACGCCCTGGAACCCGGCGACGATGGCGATGTTGCCCTCGTCCACCGAGGCCTTGATCCGGCCCGGTGTGACATCGATGATGCGGGCTTTGTTGTGGACCGAGTCGGTGATGACACCTGCCTGGCTGCCGGTGAAGCTCTGGGCGTTGTGGCCCAGGTTCTTGATCGCCATGGCCAGCAGGGCCATGGAGATCCGGCGGTCAGCAGCATGTCGAGCTCGCGGCCGGCAGGGATCGGGGAAACCTGCTCGGCGAGATCGATCAGCTCATCCGTCGTGTCGCCCATCGCGGAAACCACGGCGACCACCTGGTGGCCGTTCTTCTTGGCTTCCACGATCCGCTTGGCGACGCGCTTGATGCCTTCGGCATCGGCTACGGAGGAGCCTCCGTACTTCTGCACGACAAGGCCCACGTGCGCTCCTCGCTCAGTCCGTCGTTGTCCACAGTCCGCCCACACATGTGTGCGGCGTGGTCCGCTCAGTCTATCGACGTCCGAAAATCCCCCCTTCGCGATATCGCATGGTGAGACATCGGACGCTCGCCAGGGGCTCATGCCCAACCGCAGCCCCGCCACTCGAAAAGTGCCCCGCGTCACACTTCGGCGTGGCAGTTTTCAGTCGCTGAGGCTTTTGGAACCGGGTGTGGGGGCTGACGCCCACGGGCGGCCCGGGACGGTCGACGACGCCGGACGGGCCGGAACGTGTCGGGCACCGGCGCCGGCCCGCGTTCCGCTCCATTTTCTCTCAAGCTCCGACGGCCTGCGGAAACGCGGGAGATTCGAGGGCGTCGCCGACAAGCCCCGGACGTTGAATTCAAAACTGAATTACCCGACCCCGCGGACAGGTGAACAAAAACAGCCATTGGCGAGATGATCATCCACCGTGTTACATTCCTGCCGCGTCGAACACCTGGCCTGACCAGCCGGGTTCGGACGCCGGAACCGCCCTTACGAAGTGACGCGGCGGCCGGAGGGGAAGTTAATCGGGGGAAGAAGTCCACGGGGGGACCATTTCGGTTTCCACGCCAGTCCAGGTCGCCCTTTTGGGCTTCCTCCCCTTGTGATTGAACACAAGGGAGATCGTACATGACCCGCACTACTCTGCGTCTGGCCGCTGTTTCGGCCGTCGCCGTCCTGGCGGTCGGGGCGGGCGCGAGCCTGGCGCAGGCCTCCGAGGCCACCACCTCGGCCCCCGCGGCGGTTTCGTCCGCGCCGGCACTCACCGCGGCCCAGGCCCGCGCGCTCCTCGCCGACCCGGCCGTCTCCGCCGGACTGAACGCCCGGGACACCACGTCCCTGCGGGCCGTGGCCGACGGAACGGCCACCGAGGTCCAGGCCCGTGGGGCCGTCGGAGGCGCCGCCAAGGCCCTGTTCAACCTGCTGAAGAAGCACGGCGGCAAGGTGTACAGCGGCGCGGTCAAGGCCGCCAAGTCGAACTGGGGCAAGTTCCGTTCGTACATGGACGGTCTGCCCTGGTACCACCCGGTCCGCATCGCCTGGGTCGCGGCCGGCGCCGAGGCTCAGTACCAGCTGTACACGTACATCCGCGGCCTCGTCTGAGACACCGGACTCGTCGTGTGGGGGTGGTGCGCCGTGCCGGGGGGACGGCGCACCACCCCGCGGCGGAAGGAGACACATCGATGAGCGACGTCGAAGCCCCGCAGGCGCTGCGGCACCTGTGGGCCTCTCCCGCGCTGTTCGTCCTGGCGGCGTTCGTCGCGTTCAACGTGGCCGGCAGCCGTGCGGCGGGGTGGGCGCTGATGGCCGGAGGGCTGTCGGGGCCGCTCGTCGCGCTCGCGTGGCAGACGGTACGGCGGGAACGGCCGGAGACGGCGTTCGTCGTCGTACCGCTGGGGCTGCTGGTGCTGATGTCCGTGCTGTTCGGGATCAACGAAGGGCCGCCCTGGGGCTGACGGGGCGCGGCGCGGAGTCGAGGACCGCGGTCTCGCAAGCCCCTCAGGTGACGGGACGCACGCCCAGAGGGGTGCCGATCTCCTCGGCCATGACCCTGCCCGCCTCGAACTCGAGGGTGTCGTCGCCGATGCCCTGGTCGGTGTCCAGGCCGTCGAGCTCGGCCAGGGGCTGGTTCAGGCGGACGTGGGCGACGACCGACTGCAGGGCGCGCAGCGACGCGGACGCCGTGGAGCCCCAGTTGGAGAAGTAGGAGAACTGCCACCACCACAGCGCCTCCGACGTACGGCCGGCGCGGTAGTGGGCCATGCCGTGGCGCAGGTCGGTGATGACGTCGGTGAGGTCGTCGGAGATGCGGGCCGGAACCGGGGCCTTGCGGGGCTCGTAGGGGTCGAAGACCTCGGAGTAGACGTCGATCGGATCCAGGAGCCGGGCGAGGTTCTCGCGGAGTTCGTCGACGTCCGCCTCGGGGCCCATGTCGGGCTCGTAACGCTCGTCGGGGACGATGTCCTCGTGGGCGCCCAGGCGACCGCCGGCCAGCAGCAGCTGGGAGACCTCCAGGAGGAGGAACGGCACGGCCGAGTCCGGCTCGTCGCCTTTCGCGACCTCGGTGACGGCGACCAGGAAACTCTCGATCTGATCGGCGATCTGTACCGCGAAGTCGTCCGGGTTCTGGTGCGTCGCGTGCAGCGTGGCGTCAGACATCTAGGAGTCGTCTCCCCTCGAAGGCGCGGCCGAGGGTCACCTCGTCCGCGTATTCCAGGTCGCCGCCCACCGGGAGGCCGCTGGCCAGGCGGGTGACCTTCAGGCCCATGGGCTTGATCATGCGGGCGAGGTACGTGGCCGTGGCCTCGCCTTCGAGATTGGGGTCCGTGGCCAGGATCAGCTCGGTCACCGTGCCGTCCGCCAGCCGGGCCAGGAGTTCCCGTATGCGCAGATCGTCGGGGCCGACCCCGTCGATCGGGCTGATCGCGCCGCCCAGCACGTGGTAGCGGCCCCGGAACTCACGGGTGCGCTCGATGGCCACGACGTCCTTGGGCTCCTCCACGACGCAGATGACCGCGGGGTCGCGGCGGGTGTCGCGGCAGATGTTGCACTGCTCCTCCTGCGCGACGTTCCCGCAGGTCGCGCAGAAGCGGACCTTCGCCTTGACCTCCATCAGCGCGTGCGCCAGACGCCGTACGTCCGTGGGCTCCGCCTGCAGGATGTGGAAGGCGATCCGCTGCGCGCTCTTGGGACCGACGCCGGGCAGCCGCCCCAGCTCGTCGATGAGGTCCTGGACCACGCCTTCGTACAACGGACTGCCGTCCTTCCTGGTGTTCCTTCACTACGTACGGTAGAGGCCCGCGGCCCCGCTTAGAAGCCCCGAAGGCCCGCGAGGCCCGGGCCGGTGGCCTCGCTCAGAAGGGGAGACCGGGGATGCCGCCCCCGCCGAGCCCCTGGGCGAGCGGACCGAGCTTCTGCTGCTGCAGCGTCTGGGCGTTCTCGTTGGCCGCCTGGACCGCCGCGACGACCAGGTCCGCGAGGGTCTCGGTGTCCTCCGGGTCCACCGCCTTCGGGTCGATCTTCAGCGACCGCAGTTCGCCGGATCCGGTGACGGTCGCCTTGACCAGACCGCCGCCGGCCTGGCCCTCGACCTCCGTCCTGGCCAGTTCCTCCTGGGCCTTGGCCAAATCCTGCTGCATCTTCTGTGCCTGCTGGAGCAGCTGCTGCATGTTGGGCTGGCCACCACCGGGGATCACGATTCAGCTCCTAGGTCGGTCCGTCGGTCCGGGTGCGAGGGGACGCACCGCTCGGCACGAGCCTACGTGGTCGGGACAGCCGTCGCCCCGGCACACTTTCGGGTGAGTCCCCTCGGGGGCCCTATACCTGATCACGGCCCCCTTCCGGGCGTAAAAGGACGCGAACCCCCGACGCGCCCACCCGTTGGGCGGTAGGAAAGGCCCGGCGCGCGAGCACCACGCGTGACCGGCCGAGCGCGCACGGTGCGTGGGCGCGGAGCCGGCCAGGTCGGTTCAGGAGGGGAGATACCGGGTGGTTCAGCCGGAGATGCAGCCCGAGGGTCGGCCACACGACGGGCGGGGCGACGGCGCGGCCGGACCGTGGCCCGGCGACCCCGGAGGGCGGGCGTTCCCGCTCGGGGACTGGGGTGAGCCGGCCGCGCGGCTGGACGAGCTGTACCGGTGGGTGGAGCGCGGGGCGCTGGACACGGCCGCCTGGTACCTGGCCGACCGGGCCTGGAAGCGGCGGTGCGCGTGGGCGCTGCGGGCCGGCTCCGCGCTGGGCGCGCTGACCGGGGCCGCGCTGCCGCTGCTGGACCTGACCGGGGCGGCGGACGGTGTCACGCCCTGGGGATATCTCGCGCTGCTGCTCGCCGTGGCGTGCGTGGCGGGCGACCGGTTCTTCGGGATGACGTCCGGCTGGATGCGGGACGTCGCGACCGTGCAGGCCGTGCACCGGCGGCTGCAGGCGTTCCAGTTCGACTGGGCGTCGGAGTGCGTCCGCGAGGTGCTGGGCCCCGCGGAGGGCACGGCCGGTGAGGCGGCGGAGCGCTGTCTGACGGTGCTGCGGCGCTTCACGGAGGACGTGACGGAGCTGGTCCGGGTCGAGACTGCCGACTGGATGATGGAGTTCCGCAGCGGGGGCGCGCCGCTGGGGGTGCGGACGGTGCTGGCCGGGGCGGGGCGGCCGGAGGGCGCCGTCCCGGCCGGTCGTCTTCCGTCCCCGCCGAACGGCGCCCGGCCGAACATGCCCCGGCAGCGGCCGCCGGAGGCCCGCTGAGGGAACGCTGTGCACACGCGGCGCGTCGATCGGCGCCGGCGCGGGTGCGGGGGGTGTTCACGTACGGGGTGCCGGCCGGAACCACCGCTTCTCCGAACGCGTCTTCGACATGCGACTGGTGCCACCTGTGCGTCTGTGGCAGGCGGTGCCGTACACGACGACGTGACGACCGGGACGGTGCGAGTGAGCGACAGAACGAAGCATGTGGGCTGGGTGACCGCGGGACTGCTGGCGGCGGCCGCGGGCCTCACGGGCTGTTCCGGCGAGGACGGTCCCACGACCGACGCGAAGGCGACGACGAGCAGCTCACCGGCGGCGTCCCCGCAGTCCCCCTCAGCGTCCGCCCCGGCGGACTCGTCCACCGCGGACCGGTCCTCGCCGGAGGCGACGGTCGCCGCATGGGTCACCGCTGTCGTCACGGGCGAGGTGAAGCAGGCGTGCCTGCTGATGGGCGAGGAGGGCCCGCCGCCCACCACCGGTTCCGAGGAGACCTGCGCCGACGACTCGGCGCAGGGCCGGCGCATCCAGAAGAGCATCGGCGCGTTCCAGGAATCGTTCACCCCCGCGTCCGGGACGGAGAACCCGAGCGTGGAGGTCACCGGGGCGCCGGCCGACGGCGACACGGCGCGCTACTCCGCCGACGAGATCACGATCGACGGCCGGACCCTGGAGGACGTCATCCTGTCCAACTCCACCGGCTTGGAGAAGGGCCAGCTCGAGGTGGGCATCGAGTCGTCGAAGCTGGACGGCGGGTGGTACGTGACCGACATGGCCTTCGACATCGGCTGACCGTGCGGCGCGCCGCGGCCGGGGCACCCGCGACGGTCAGTCGCGGGTGTACGTCAGCTGTTCGCCCGTGCCGCTGCTCACGCGGCGCAGCGAGCCGTCGGGAAGCAGGGTGATCTCGCTGGACGAGCCGGGCGTGCAGGCGCCCGACCCGCCGACGGTGACGGTGGACGGGCCGATCCGCAGCAGGCCGTCGGAGGCGCCGGTGAGAGGCGCCTCGAAGACGCAGTGGTAGGAGCCGCTGCCGGTGGGCCCGTCGGCCACCAGGGACATCACCGTGTCGCCGACCTCGCCCTGCTGGACGGTGAGCCGGCGGCTGTGGTGCCCGCTGTCGTTGTCGATGGTGGTGGACCAGCTGCCCAGGAACTCCGTGGGAACCGTCCCGCCCGCCGGGTCGTCGCCGCTCGGCTCCCCGCTCCCGGCCGGCCGGCCGTCGTCGGTGGTCGCCGGGCCGCCGGTGCTCCGCTGCTCGCTGTCCGACGCCGCGGCCGGCGTCGTCGGGTCGCCGCCCGCGCGGTGGTCGCGCTCGCTGCCGTTCATCAGCGCGTACACGGTGCCGCCCGCGGCGAGCGCCACGACCAGCGCGATCACCACGAGGAGCGCGGTGGACCGGCCGTCCCGGCGCGGGTCGTGCGGCGGCGCGTACGGCTGCGGGTGCCCGGTGAAGGGCGGCGGCCCGTACGGCGGGGTCCCGCCCGGGCCGTGGCCGCCGTAGGGGTAGCCGTACGCGGGCGGCTGGGGGTGCGGCTGCGGGTGGCCGTACGCGCCGCCCGGCGCCGGTCCCGGGGGCGGGGCGGGGTGGCCCGGGCCGACCACGACCGTGGGCAGGTGGTTCACGCCGGGCTGTCCCGGCGGGGGCGGGGCGGAGGCGTCGGGCGGTGGCGCGGCGGTGGCGTCGGCGGCGCGGGCGTGCTCGGGCGTGGCACCGGGCGGCCCGGCAGGAGCGGGCGCCCGCACACTCCCCGGCTCCCCCGGTCCCGCGCCGGCCGGCGCCTCCGGGTCCTCCACGTCCAGGAGCCGTACCGCGTGGCGGCCGAGCTGGGCGACCAGGGCGCTGGGCAGCCACGGGTCGCGGGAACGCCCGTCGGCGACGGTGTCCTCCGCGCCGGTGCGGGCCAGCACCTCGTCGAGCGTGGGCCGTGCGGCCGGGTCCTTGCGCAGGCAGGCCCGGACCAGTTCGGCGAGCCCCTCGGGCACCTGCTTCAGGTCCGGTTCCTCCTGGGCGATGCGGAACATCAGGGCGTGCACCCCGCTGTCGGCGGTGCCGAAGGGAGGCACGCCGGTGGCGGCGTAGGCGAGGACCGAGCCGAGGCAGAAGACGTCGCAGGCGGACGTGACGCGGTCGCCCCGCACCTGCTCGGGCGCCATGAAGCCGGGCGAGCCGACGAGCGCCCCGGTGCGGGTGAGCCCGCCGTCGGTCACCGTCTCCAGCGCCCGCGCGATGCCGAAGTCGATGACCCGCGGCCCGTCGATGGTGACCAGCACGTTGGACGGCTTGAGGTCACGGTGGACGATCCCCGCCGCGTGGATGTCCTTCAGGGCGTACGCGAGCCCGGCGGCGAGGATGCGCACCGACCGTTCGGGCAGCGCCCCGTGGTCGTGTCCCACCACCTGCTGGAGGCTCGGCCCGGCGACGTACCCGGTGGCCACCCACGGCACGGCCGCCTCGGTGTCGGCGTCCAGCACCGGCGCCGTCCAGTCGCCCCCGACCTGCCGGGCGGCCCGCACCTCCTGGCGGAAGCGGGCACGGAACTCCTCCTGCCGGGCCAGCTCCTCGCGGACCAGCTTCACGGCGACCGTGCGTCCCCGGTCGGACCGGGCGAGATAGACCTGGCCCATGCCGCCGGCGCCCAGCCGTGCGAGCAGCCGGTAGGCCCCGATCCTCCCCCAGGGCTGTCCGCCCGGGGGTACCCCCGTCGGATCCCCGAACCCGAGCTCGTCCATCGCTGCGCCGCCTTCCCCCCGCAGTGAGCAACAGATCGAGGATAGTGGCGGCCCGGTGCCCGGTGAGCTGGGCGACCTCTACGGTTCCGTAACAGGCGGGCCGAGGGCGTCGAGGACCTCGGACAGGCGTTCCAGCGCGCGCACCGCCTCCGTGAGCCCTTCCTGTCCGTACGCCTCCTCGAAGGCGCGCGCGAGCCGCCCCGCGTAGGCCGCGTGCCCGGGGTCGATCCGGCGGACGGCCGCGCGGCCCTCCTCGGTCGGGGCGAGGAGCTTGGCGCGGCGGTGGGCGGGGTTGGGCCGGTACTCGGCCAGGCCGCGCTCCGCCAGCAGGTCGGCGACGCGCTGCACGCTCTGCCGGGTGATGCCCATGGCCCTGGCGATCCCGGACACCGGCAGCGGTTCACGGAGGACCGCGCCCAGCACCTGCCACCAGGCGGCGGTGAGCCCCGCGGGGCGGGCCAGTTCCTCGGCGACCGCGAGGAACTGGCCGTTCAGCCGGAAGGTGCCGAGCGCGCCCCGGCTGAGCAGGTCCTGTTCCTCCCGGCTCACCGGCCCGCCGCCTGCGTCCACTCGGCGAACGCGGCCGGGTCGGAGTCGTGGAACAGCCGGTACCAGGCGTCGACCGCCTTGTCGTCGTAGGCGCCGAGCAGCGTGAGGATCTCGCGGGCGAAGGCGACCGGTTCGGTCGGCCCCGCGGTGACGAGGGCGCCGTCGGTGACGGCGTCCGCCTCGACGTACCGGTCCGCGCCCGCGTAGCCGGTCGCCGCGAGGTAGGGGGCGGCGGCGCTGGTGTGGGCGCGGTCGTCGAGCAGACCCTCACGGGCGAGTCCGGCGGTGGCACCGCAGATCGCGGCGACCGGGACGCCCGCGCCGAGGAAGGCGCGCGCGGTGCGGGCGGCGGGGGCCAGGTCGTCGCCCTCGTCCCAGGCGGCGGCGCCGGGGAGGATCAGCAGGGAGCTGTCCTCGGGGCGCAGCTCCTCCAGCGCGAGGTCGGGCAGGGCACGGAGACCGCCCATGCTGGTGACGGGCCGGCCGCCGGGGGTCGCGGTGCGGACCTCGTGGCCCGCGAGGGCGAGGTGCGCGGTGGCGTGACCGGTCTCCCAGTCGGCCCAGGTGTCGTAGAGGGCGAGATGCACGGGCTTGCGGGTCATGACCGCTCCCTGAAGTCGGATGCTCTTGGTTCCTCCGCCGAGCTATGACAACAGGCTGTCATGACGACAGTAGACTGTCAGACTGTCAATCACTCGTGCGGGGTCACCCGGCCCCCCTTGTCGACAACCTGTCGCGGAAAGCTCCCGACCGCAGACAGGCCGCCGATGTCGCTCCCCCACCGCTCCCCCCTACCCTCGGGCGCATGACCCCTCAGCCCAACCCCCAGGCCGGTGCGGCCGTCAAGGCCGCCGACCGTGCGCACGTGTTCCACTCCTGGTCCGCGCAGGAGCTCATCGACCCGCTCGCCGTCGCCGGGGCGGAGGGGTCGTACTTCTGGGACTACGACGGCCGCCGCTACCTCGACTTCACCAGCGGCCTCGTCTACACCAACATCGGCTACCAGCACCCCAAGGTCGTCGCCGCGATCCAGGAGCAGGCGGCGCGGATGACGACCTTCGCGCCCGCGTTCGCGATCGAGGCGCGTTCGGAGGCGGCCCGGCTGATCGCGGAGCGCACCCCGGGCGACCTGGACAAGATCTTCTTCACCAACGGCGGCGCCGACGCCGTGGAGCACGCCCTGCGCATGGCGCGGCTGCACACCGGCCGGCCCAAGGTCCTCTCCGCGTACCGCTCGTACCACGGCGGCACCCAGCAGGCCGTGAACGTCACCGGCGACCCGCGCCGCTGGCCCTCCGACAGCGGCACCGCCGGGGTCGTGCACTTCTGGGCGCCGTTCCTGTACCGCTCGCGCTTCTACGCCGAGACCGAGGAGCAGGAGTGCGCGCGGGCGCTGGAGCACCTGGAGACGACGATCGCCTTCGAGGGGCCGTCCACGATCGCCGCGATCATCCTGGAGACCGTCCCGGGCACCGCCGGCATCATGCCGCCCCCGCCCGGCTACCTCGCCGGGGTCCGCGAACTGTGCGACAAGCACGGCATCGTCATGGTGCTGGACGAGGTGATGGCCGGGTTCGGCCGCACCGGCACGTGGTTCGCGGCGGACCTGTACGACGTCGTGCCCGACCTGATGACCTTCGCCAAGGGCGTGAACTCCGGTTACGTGCCGCTCGGCGGAGTCGCCATCTCCCCCGCGATCGCCGACACCTTCGGCACCCGCCCCTACCCGGGCGGCCTGACCTACTCCGGGCACCCGCTGGCCTGCGCAGCCGCCGTCGCGACGATCAACGTGATGGAGGAGGAGGGCGTCGTCGAGAACGCCGCCTCCCTCGGCGCGTCCGTCGTCGGCCCCGCGCTGCGGGAGCTGGCCGAACGCCACCCGAGCGTGGGCGAGGTGCGCGGCACCGGCATGTTCTGGGCGGTGGAGCTGGTGCGCGACCGGGAGACCCGGGAGCCGCTGGTGCCCTACAACGCCGCCGGTGAGGCCAACGCCCCGATGGCCGCCTTCGCCGCCGCCGCGAAGAAGGCCGGCCTCTGGCCGTTCGTGAACATGAACCGCACCCACGTGGTGCCGCCGCTCAACACGAGCGAGGCGGAGCTGAAGGAAGGGCTGGCGGCCCTCGACACGGCTCTCGCGGTGGCCGACGAACATGTGAGGTGACCGACTGCGTCACCGGCCTTCTCAGCGGGCGCGAGGGGTCTCCCCCTCGCGCCCGTTCGAACATCCGGCGCCGCGCCTGAACCGCGTAAGGTGGCCTGCCCGTGGACCTTTGCGAGTACGCCACTCGAACGCGATGAGGGAGACGCCCCGACCATGCCCCGCCTCAGCGGCAACGTCGCCGTGACCCGCAGCACCCTGCGGCAGCAGATCGCCGACGCGCTCCGTGACGAGGTGCTGGCCGGGCGGCTCCAGCCGGGGCAGGAGTTCACCGTCAAGGAGATCGCCGACCAGTACGGCGTGTCCGCGACGCCCGTGCGGGAGGCACTGGTCGATCTGTCGGCGCAGGGCCTGCTCGACGCCGACCAGCACCGGGGCTTCCGGGTGCACGAGTACTCCGCCGACGACTTCCGCGGCATGATCGAGGCGCGCAGCCTGGTGACCGAGGGGATGTTCCACGCCCTGGTCCACGACGACCTGCCGCACCTCAGGCCGGGAGAACCCCGGCTGGCCGCGCTGCTCGCCGGGGTGCGCAGGCGCGGCGAGGAGGCCCGGCGCGCGGCCCAGGCCGGCGAGGTCACCGTGCTGATCGGCTACGACCTGCGGTTCTGGCGCGAACTGGCGTCCGCGTTCGGCAATCCGTACCTCACCGACTTCCTGCACCGGCTGCGCGTGCAGATGTGGGTGTACGTGGTGCAGCACCTGCGGCAGCTGCCCGATCCGCGGGGGCGGCTGTGGGCGGAGCACACCGAGCTGGTCGACGCCCTGTCACGCCGCGACATCGACACCGCCCGCGTGATCCTGGAGGCGTACACCGCGTACTCCCTCTCCCTCGTCGAGGGGCTGACGGCCGACGCGGCGGGTAAGGGACCCGTACGACGGCCCGCACAGCAGGATCCACCCGCACGGGACGCCGATACGCTTCCCTGACCACGTCCCGACCCCGTCCCGGACCCGGACGTCCCACCCGACGACCGCGCGATGCGAGGAGTCCTCTTTTGGCCTGTGACCTGTGGCTGGTACCGCTCGTCGACGTGTTGTGCCACACGCCCGACAATCCCTTCGCCGAGGAACTCGCGCAGTACAACACGGTGCTCGCCGACGCGGGACTGCCGCCGGTGCCGGTGTACCAGTACATGCCGGGTCTGACCGGCGAGGTGGCCCCGGTCGCCGGATTCGACTACGACGCCCTGCACTTCCTGCGGCGCGTGTACCTGCTCCAGGTCTGCGGCCTCCCGGTCACCCCGGTCGACGAACTGGGCGGCGACTACGAGCAGTTGCTGGAGATGTTCGAGTCCACGGCCCAGCAGTCGCACCTGGTCTGGCACTACGACCACGCCGGCGCCTACGTGCCCGTCGACTTCCCGAGCCCCCTGTCCAGCGACGAACTCCTCGCGGGCGGCGGCCCCTTGGGCTCCTCGCACGCGCTGCTGCGGGAACTGGAGCTGGTCGCCCCGTCCATCGGCATCGACCCGGGAAACCCGCCGGCCGCGCCCGAGCCGCCGGGGGCCCCGACCGAGCTGGAGGAGCCGGCCGTGCCCGCGCCGTACGACCCCAGCCCTTTCGCCCGCGAGCGGCACGTGTGGCTGGGTCTGCACGCGGCGGCGACCCGGAGCCTCGCCCAGGGTTCGATGATCGTCTTCAGCTGAGCGTCACCGCAGCTCGGAGAGCCCCTTGCGCAGGTCCTCGGCGTTCATCACCGGGGTCATCTCGACCTCGGCGCCGAAGTGCGAGAAGAACGGCTCGCCGGCGGGCGGGATCTGTGAGCTGTCCTCGAGGTCGAGGACCAGCAGGCAGGTCCGCCGGCCGCCGAGCGGCCCGAAGTAGGCGGCCTCGGGATGGAGCCGCTCCATGGTCTCCTTCATCAGCTCGGGCATCTTCCCGCTGCGGATGACCTCGTTCGCCTTCTCCGTGTCCAGCGTCGCCTTGAGCATCACGCGCATCGCACTCACCCTCTTCCGCGTCGATACACGCGGGGATACAGCCCCAGGCTATGCCTGTGCACCGGCGCCCGCGCGGGCGCCGGTGCACACGGCGGCAGACCTACAGGTCCGCAGGTCCACAGGCCTACAGGCCTACAGGCCTACAGGAACGAGTTGATCTGGATCGTCTCGTCACGGCCCGGGCCCACACCGATCGCGGAGATCGGGGCGCCGGACATCTCCTCCAGGGCCTTCACGTACGCCTGGGCGTTCTTCGGCAGGTCGGAGAAGGACTTCGCCTTGCTGATGTCCTCGCTCCAGCCCGGCAGCATCTCGTAGACCGGCTTCGCGTGGTGGAAGTCGGACTGCGAGTACGGCAGCTCCTCGACGCGCCTGCCGTCGATCTCGTACGCCACGCACACCGGGATCTGCTCCCAGCCGGTGAGGACGTCGAGCTTGGTGAGGAAGAAGTCCGTCAGGCCGTTCACGCGGGTGGCGTAGCGGGCGATCACCGCGTCGAACCAGCCGCAGCGCCGGTCACGGCCGGTGGTGACACCGCGCTCGCCGCCGATGCGCCGCAGCGCCTCGCCGTCCTCGTCGAGCAGCTCCGTCGGGAACGGGCCGGCGCCGACCCGGGTGGTGTACGCCTTCAGGATGCCGATGACCCGGCTGATCTTCGTCGGGCCCACGCCCGCGCCCGTGCAGGCGCCGCCCGCGGTCGGGTTCGACGAGGTGACGAAGGGGTACGTGCCGTGGTCGATGTCGAGCAGGGTGCCCTGGCCGCCCTCGAAGAGGACCACCTTGTCCTGCTCCAGCGCCTCGTTCAGCACCAGCACGGTGTCGGAGACGTACGGGGCCAGCTTCTCCGCGTAACCCAGCAGTTCCTCGACCACCTGCTCCACGGCGATCGCGCGCCGGTTGTAGAGCTTGGTGAGCATCTGGTTCTTGACGTCGAGGGCGGCTTCGACCTTCTGGGTGAGGATCGACTCGTCGTAGAGGTCCTGCACCCGGATGCCGACCCGGTTGATCTTGTCGGCGTAGGTCGGGCCGATGCCCCGGCCGGTGGTCCCGATCTTGCGCTTGCCGAGGAACCGCTCGGTCACCTTGTCCACCGTCACGTTGTACGGCGTGATGATGTGGGCGTTACCGCTGATCAGGAGCTTGGACGTGTCGACGCCGCGCTCGTTCAGACCGCTCAGCTCGGAGAGCAGGACCGACGGGTCGACGACGACACCGTTGCCGATGACCGGCGTGCAGCCGGGGGAGAGAATCCCGGAAGGGAGCAGGTGCAGGGCGTACTTCTGATCGCCCACGACCACCGTGTGGCCGGCGTTGTTGCCGCCCTGGTAGCGCACCACATAGTCGACGGAACCACCGAGAAGGTCCGTCGCCTTTCCCTTGCCTTCGTCACCCCACTGAGCACCGAGCAGCACAAGTGCGGGCACGCGCGTACACCCCTTCCGGGCGGGGCATGTCCAAGGTCAGGGGCGCACACGGAGGATCTCCGCCGCGTGCACCGCGACCACCGTTGGCCGCCAACCGTCGGACCGGATGCCCCGGAATAGACGAAGCCCCTGGCGCAATAGCGCAAAGGGGCTCTTGCACAAAGATGCTACCCGAGGAAGCGAGGCATGGCCGAGGTGGCGACTTCCGGGACTTCTTCCGCGACGTCCGATCAGCTTCTGGTGGTCATCGATCCGGTCGCCCGGCGGGCGGACGGCGAGTCGGTCCGTATCGCGAAGGACGTGCTCAGCGCCGGTTCGGCCGGTGCGAAGGTGTGTCTGCCGGACGGTCCGGAGGAGTTCGCCCGGGCACTGGCCCGGCGCGGCTCACGCCGTCCCGTGGTGGTGGGCGACGACCGGGCGCTGGTGCGGACGGTGGAGCTGCTGCACCGGCACCGGGAGCTGGCCGGATGCGCGCTGTCCCTGGTGCCGGTGGGGGGCGCGGTGTCGCTCGCCCGGTCGCTGGGCGTCCCGTCCGGGGCGGTGGCCGCGGCGCGGGCCGTGCTGGACGGGGCGGAGCGCCGGATGGACCTGCTGGTCGACGACAGCGACGGCGTGGTGCTGGGCGCGCTGCGCATCCCGCCGCTCGGCGGTCCGCCCCGGGTGCGGGACACCGACGGCGGGGTGACCCGGCCCTGGCTGCAGACCTGCCGCTCCTTCGTGCGGACGCTGGCGCCCGCCCGGCCCCCCGCCGCACCCGGGTCGGGACCGACGCGGCTGCTGGTGGAGGTGGACGGGGTGACGCTGGTCGGCCTGCACCAGTCGGTGGAGGCGGTCTCGGTGGTCCCCGGTGTCGCGGGCACGGCCCGCGTCGAGGTGCGTCCGGCCTCGGTGGGCGCGGAGGCGTCGCCCCTGTCGGCCGACGCCCGCACGGTCACCGTCTCGGGCGCCCACTTCCGCTACCGGGCGGACGCCACCGTCTCGGGCCCGGTCCGCACTCGCACCTGGGAGGTCCACGAGGCGGCCTGGGGCCTGACGCTGCCGGCGTGAGTCAGGCTCCGCTCCCCGTACGGGCCGGCGGGTTCTCCCCGTCGCCGCCGAACAGGTCCTGCCGGTGGGCGCGCCAGCGTCCCATCATCGCCTCGACCTCCTTCTCCACGAACTCGAAGAAGGCCAGCGTCTCCGACAGCCGGTGGCCCGCCGGGGTGTCCCTGCCCAGACTGGCGATGCCTTCCCGCAGGGCCCCCTCCCAGCGCCTGATGACGGCCTCTCGATTGGTGAGGGCCTCGTACCACTGGTCGCCGTGGACCCGGTAGCGCTCCCGGCGGGAGCCCGGTTCGCGCTCGCGGGAGACCATGTGCTGGCGCGCCAGGTAGCGCACCGCGCCCGAGACCGCGGCCGGTGAGATCGTGAGCCGTTCGCTCAGCTCGGCGGAGGTCAGGACGCCGGCGTCGGAGGCGAGCAGGGCCGCGAAGACGCGGGCGGGCATGCGCGGGAGCCCGGCTTCCACCAGCTGCGCCGCGAAATGCTCCACGAACCGCGAGACGGCCGCCGGGTCCCGGTCCGTCCCGTGCTGCTCGGTCATGATCCAGCCCTCTCCCCTGCTCGACGAGGTGCCGGTCAGTCTAGCTATCTTCGCTCAGTTTTCTGTATTCACAAATCTATGAAAGAAGCGTACGTTCCAGGGCCATGACGAAGGCCATCTCCGTGTCCGGTCTGAGCAAGTCGTTCGGCCGGACCCGCGCCCTGGACGGACTCGACCTGACCGTCGGGACCGGTGAGGTCCACGGCTTCCTCGGCCCCAACGGGTCCGGCAAGTCGACCACCATCCGCGTGCTGCTCGGTCTGCTGCGCACCGACTCGGGCACCGCCCGGGTACTGGGACAGGACCCGTGGAGCGACTCCGTGTCGCTCCACCGCCGCCTCGCCTACGTCCCCGGCGACGTGGAGCTCTGGCCGGGCCTGACCGGCGGCGAGGCCATCGACCTGCTGGCCCGCCTGCGCGGGCGGCTCGACGAACGGCGCCGCGCCGAACTCCTCGAACGCTTCGACCTCGACCCGACCAAGAAGGGCCGCGCCTACTCCAAGGGCAACCGGCAGAAGGTCGCCATCGTCGCCGCGCTCGCCTCCGACGCCGAACTGCTGCTCCTCGACGAGCCGACCTCGGGACTCGACCCGCTCATGGAGGTGGTCTTCCAGGACGTCATCGCCGAGGCCAAGGCGGCCGGACGGACCGTCCTGCTCTCCAGCCACATCCTGGCCCAGGTGGAGAAGCTCGCCGACCGCGTGAGCATCATCCGGCAGGGACGGACCGTCCAGTCCGGCACGCTCGGCGAACTGCGCCACCTCACCCGCACCACCATCGAGGCGGAGACCGAACGGCCCGCCACCGGCCTCGCCCGGCTGCCCGGCGTCCACGACCTGCGGACCGTCGACGAAGCCACCGGCCGGGTCCGCTTCACCGTGGACGGCGGCCAGGTCGGCGCCGCCGTCCGCGAACTCACCGGACTCGGCGTCCGCAGCCTGATCAGCCACCCGCCCACGCTGGAGGAGCTGATGCTGCGCCACTACGGCGACGAGCTGGCCGCCAACGGACACCACGCCGGCCAGGACGCGAACGGGGAGCCCCGATGACCTCCGTGACCGCCGCCCCCGGCACCCGGCGGCCCACCGCGCCGTCCCCGGGCGGCAACGCGCTCGCCGGAACCCGGACGCTCATCCGCTTCGCCCTGCGCCGGGACCGGGTCCGGCTCCCGGTGTGGGTCCTCGCCCTGACCCTCGCCACCCTCATGACCGCGGACAGCCTCGGGACGCTGTACAGCGACCCCGAGGACCGGGCGAACGCCGTCGCGAGCGTGGACAGCCCCGCCGGTCTGGCCATGTCAGGCCCCCGCCACTACCTCGTCGACGACGGCCTCGGCTCCATCCTGGCCCACCAGATGCTCGGCTTCACGGCCGTCCTCGTCGGCCTCATGAGCGTGCTGATCGTCACCCGGCACACCCGCGCCGAGGAGGAGACGGGACGCGCCGAGCTGGTGCGCTCGGCCGTCGTCGGCCGCCACGCCCACCTCGCCGCCGCCCTGTCCGTCGCCGCCCTGGCGAACCTCGTCCTCGCCCTGCTGCTGGCCGTGGGCCTGACCGGCCTGGGCCTGGAGGGCGTCGACGCCGGCGGGTCGCTGGTCTACGGCGTCGCCCACGCCGGCGCCGGCCTCGTCTTCGCCGGCGTCGCGGCGGTCACCGTCCAGGTCACCGCGCACACCCGCGGCGCGTCCGGCTTCGCGCTCGCGGCCATCGGTGTCGCCTACGTGCTGCGCGCCGCGGGCGACAGCGGGGACGGCGACGTCCTGTCCTGGCTGTCCCCGGTCGGCTGGGCGCAGCGCAGCTACCCGTACGTCGACGACCGCTGGTGGCCGCCTGCGCTGTGCCTGGTCTGCGCGGCGGCGTGCGCGGCGGCCGGGTTCGCGCTGTCCACCCGGAGGGACGTGGGGGCGGGTCTGCGCGCGGAGAAGCTGGGCCGCCCCCGCGCCACGGCCGCGCTGACCACCCCGGTCGGCCTGGCGCTGCGGCTGCACCGCGGCATGCTCGCCGGTTTCGGCGCCGGCCTGTTCCTCATGGGCGCGATGTACGGGGCGATCCTCGGGGACGCCGAGGACATGCTGGCGGGCGTGGACGAGATCGAGGAGGCCCTGGACCGCATCGGCGGCGCGGACGTCGTCGAGTCCTTCGCCTCGATGGTGATGATCGTGCTGGCGGTGGTGGCGTCGGTGTACGTCGTCCTGGCGGCCCTGCGGCCGCGCTCCGAGGAGACCGCGGGGCGCGCCGAGCCCTTGCTGGCCACCGGCCTGTCGCGGACCCGCTGGGCCGGCGGGCACCTGGCCGTGGCGCTCGGCGGCGGCACGGCCGTCCTGGCGCTGGCCGGGCTCGGCTTCGGCCTGGCGGGCGCGGCCTCGACCGGTGACATCGGTCTGCTGCCCGAACTGCTGGGCGCGGCCCTGGTGTACGCGCCCGCCCTGTGGGTCACGGCCGGCGTGGCCGCGGTCCTCCTCGGCTGGTTCCCGCGGGCGGTGCGGGCCGCCTGGATCGTGCCGGTGTTCGCCTTCGTCGTCGGCTACCTCGGCCAGATCCTCCGGTTCCCGGCGTGGACGGAGGACCTCTCCCCCTTCGGTCACGTCCCCCGGCTGCCCGCCGACGACCTGGCGCCGACCCCGTTGCTCCTGCTGACCTGCGTGGCCGCCGGACTGGTGTGGCTGGGGCTCGCGGGCTTCCGGCGCCGGGACCTGGACATGAAGTGACCCTCAGGCCACCTCCACCTCCAGGCCCTCCAGCCCCCGGATGACGAAGTTCGGCTTCCGCGCCGGTTCTGCCGCCAGGCGGAGGGTGGGGCAGCGGGTCAGGAGGGCCGTCATCGAGGCGGTCAGTTCGATGCGGGCCAGGGGGGCGCCGATGCAGTAGTGGATGCCGGCGCTGAAGGAGATGTGCGGGTTGTCCCGGCGGGTGAGGTCCAGGCGGGACGGGTCGGTGAAGACCGCCGGGTCGTGGTTGGCGGAGCCGAAGAGCATCGCGATCTCCGCGCCCCGGGGGATCACCTGGCCGTCGATCTCGATGTCGTCGAGCACCCAGCGCTCGAACAGCTGCAGCGGGGTGTCGTAGCGCATCAGCTCCTCGACCGCGGTGGGCACGAGGGAGTGGTCGGCGCGCAGGGCCGCGAGCTGGTCGGGGTGGCGGAACAGCGCCCACCAGCCGTTGACCGTGGAGTTGACGGTGGCCTCGTGGCCCGCGTTCAGCAGCAGGACGCAGGTGGAGATCATCTCCTGCTCGGTGAGCCGGTCGTCCTCGTCGTGGGCGGCGATCAGCCCGGAGACGAGGTCGTCGCCCGGGTTCTTCCGACGCTCGGCGATCAGCTCCCGCAGGTACTCCGAGAACTCCAGCGACGCCCGGACGGCCCGCGCCGCCGCGTCCCCGGACGGGTTCAGCTCGTACATCCCGCAGATGTCCGCCGACCAGGGGCGCAGGGGTGCCCGTTCGGACTCCGGGATGCCCAGCATCTCCGCGATCACCGCGACCGGCAGCGGCTCGGCGACGTCCCTCAGCAGGTCACCGCCGCCCGCGTCGACGAGCCGCGCCACCAGGTCGTCCGCGAGCTTCCGCACGTACGGCTTGAGGCGCTCGACGGTGCGCGGGGTGAACGCCTTCGACACCAGGCGGCGGATGCGGGTGTGGTCCGGCGGTTCGAGGTCGAGCATGCCGTGGTCGTTGAGCGTGTGGAACGGCTCGTGCTCCGGCGGGGGCGGTGTGCGGCCGAACTCCTCGTGACTGAAGCGGTGCAGGTACGTCCGCCCCAGGCGCCGGTCGCGCAGCAGCGCCGAGACGTCCGCGTGGTGGGCGACCAGCCACTGGTTCGTCGGCTCGAAGTACCGCACCCGGCCCTGTGCCCGCAGTTCGGCGTAGGCGGGGTAGGGGTCGGCGAGGAAGGCCGGGTCCCACGGGTCGAAAGCGAGGTCGGAAGGAGCTGCCATGCACGGACGGTAGACCGCCGTCCCCCTCCCTGACCAGGGGTGAGGCCCTCCGGGCGCCCGTCAGGCGGTGCCGAGGTCGGGGATGGTGACCGTGCCGTCCTCGGCGAGCGGGAAGCCGGGGTTGTGGGCGACCTCCCAGGCGTGGCCGTCGGGGTCGGTGAAGGCGCCGGAGTAGAAGCCGATCTCGTTGGCGGCACCCGGCTTGGTGACCGTCCCGCCGGCCTGCTCCACCGCCGCCAGCAGCTCGTCGACCTCGGCGTCGGAGCGGACGTTGTGCGCGAGGACGATGCCGCCGAACCCGCCCGCCGTCCCCGGTGCGAGACCGGCGTCACGCGCCAGCTTGTCCCGGCCCCACAGGACCACCCCGAGACCGCCCGCCTGGAAGAAGACGGTCTCCTGCACCTCCTGCCCGCGCCAGCCCAGCGCCTCGTAGAACGCCTTCGACCGGGCGAGGTCGGTGACTCCCAGCGTGATCAGGGTGATGCGCTGCTCCATGGGCCTCAGCCTAGGGCGCGCGGTCAGCCCGGCGTGACCAGCCGCGCCTCGTAGGCGAACACCGCCGCCTGCGTGCGGTCCCGCAGGCCAAGCTTCACCAGGATGCGGCTCACATGCGTCTTGATCGTCGACTCGGCGACCACCAGCCGCCCGGCGATCTCCGAGTTCGACAAGCCCTGCGCGATCAGCACCAGCACCTCCGTCTCCCGCTCGGTCAGGTCGCCGTACGCCGCCTGCGCGGACGGCATCAGCCGGGGTGCCTCGGACAGCTTGGAGAACTCGGTGATCAGGCGCCGGGTGACCGACGGGGCGAGCAGCGCCTCACCGGCCGCGACGATCCGGACCCCGTCCGCGAGCTGACGGGCCGACGCGTCCTTCAGGAGGAAGCCGGACGCGCCCGCGCGCAGCGCCTGGTAGACGTACTCGTCCAGGTCGAAGGTGGTCAGCACCAGCACCTTCGCCGAGCCGTCGGAGGCGACGATCTCCCGCGTCGCCTCGATGCCGTTCAGCTCGGGCATGCGGATGTCCATCAGGACCACGTCGGGGGCGAGTTCGCGGACCCGCTCGACCGCCTGCCGGCCGTTGACCGCCTCGCCGACGACCTCGATGTCCGGCATCGCGTTCAGCAGGACGGAGAACCCCTCGCGCACCATCATCTGGTCGTCCGCGATCAGCACGCGAATGGTCATGCGTCACCCTCGTTCACCGCGGTGACCGGCAGGAACACCGCGACCTCGTAGCCGCCGTCGTCGGTGGCGCCGGCGGTCATCTCGCCGTTCAGCATGGCGACCCGCTCGCGCATCCCGGTGATGCCGTGACCGGCCCCGGGCGAGGGCTTCACCAGGCTCGGCTCGGGCATCGCACCGTTGACGACCCGGACACCGAGGCCGCCGAGAACGTACCCGATCTCCACGCGGGCGCTCGCGCCGGGCGCGTGCCGCAGGCTGTTGCTCAGCGCCTCCTGCACGATCCGGTACGCCGACAGCTCCACGCCCTGCGGCAGCTCCCGCACCGCGCCGGTCACCACCTTCTCCACGGTCAGGCCGGCGTCCCGCACGTTGACCAGCAGCGCGCCCAGGTCGGCGAGGGTGGGCTGCGGGGCGTCCGGGGCCTCGTAGTCCTCGGCGCGGACCACGCCGAGGATCCGGCGCAACTCGGTGAGGGCGGCGACCGCGTTCTCCCGGATGGTGGCGAAGGCACGCTCCAGCTCCTCCGGCGGGTTCTCCACCCGGTACGGCGCCGCCTCGGCCTGGATGGCGACCACCGACATGTGGTGGGCCACCACGTCGTGCAGCTCACGGGCGATGGTGGTGCGCTCCTCCAGCAGGGTGCGCCGGGAACGCTCCCGCGCGGTGACCGTCTGCTGCGCGGTGACCTCCTGCTGCGCGGTGTGCCGGACGTGCCAGAGACAGACCAGGAGCAGGGCGAACGAGGACGTCAGCAGCATCGGGGCGCCGTTGCTGTAGTAGTACGACCCGCCGAAGAGGACGTCGGAGCAGACGACGTAGACGGCGGTGACGACCCACATCCAGACGGCGGTGCGGGGCCGGGTGCGCAGCGCCACCACCACCAGCACCGTGAGGTGGCTGAGGAACGCGCCGGGCATCCACGGCCAGTCCGACCCGTCGCCGTTGAGCACCGCGGTCACCGGCGCCACCACGAGGGACAGCCAGAACGCGCCGACCGGCCGGGACAGCGTGGCGACCACGGGCAGCGCGCACAGCAGACCGGCCAGCAGGGCCCTGCCGTCGCCGCCGGGCACGCTGCCGGAGACGGTGCCGACCAGCAGGGTGATCAGCGCGACCGCTCCCACCACCGCGTGCGGGAGCCGTTCCGCGCCGGTGCGCATCCGCGCGGGCAGCCGGCGCAGGAGCGGGCCGTCCGCCGGCCGGGGGCCCAGCGGGCGGTAGGCGAAGGGGTCGCGGAAGAGGTCCTCGCGCAGTCCCCGCAAGGAGTTCTGGGCCAGCCGGTACTCCGGGCTGCGGTCCCCGTCCCCGGCGCGCGGGGACTGCTGGTGCGTCGTCTCGGTCACGCTCACACGGTAGGCCGACCGGGTGGTCGCGGTCGTCCCCGCCGAGTCGGGTTCCCGGGCGTCCGTCTCAGGTACTACGCAGGCCGCGCCGGGTTACCCCGCGGTACCGCGGGCTCAGTAACCGGAGGGACGGACCAGGCCCGACTCGTACGCGAACACCGCGGCCTGGGTGCGGTCGCGCAGGCCCAGCTTCACCAGGATCCGGCCGACGTGCGTCTTCACGGTCTGCTCGGCCACCACCAGGCGCACGGCGATCTCCGCGTTCGACAGTCCCTGGGCGATCAGCCCGAGCACCTCCGTCTCGCGTCCGGTCAGATCACCGACCCGCTGCCGCAGCGGGGAGCGGGGCCTCGGGTCCAGGCGGGAGAACTCCGCGATCAGCCGGCGGGTGACGCCCGGCGCGAGGAGGGCGTCACCGGCCGCCACCACCCGGACCGCCTCGGCGAGCTGCTCGGCGGAGGCGTCCTTGAGGAGGAAGCCGGACGCGCCCGCGCGCAGCGCCTCGTACACGTACTCGTCCAGGTCGAAGGTGGTCAGCACCAGCACCTTCACCTCGGGGGTGACGGCGGTGATGCGGGCGGTGGCCTCGATGCCGCCGAGCTCGGGCATGCGGATGTCCATCAGGACGACGTCCGGGGCGAGCACGCCGACCTGCTCGACCGCCTCGATCCCGTTCACCGCCTGGCCGACGACCTCGATGTCGGGCTGGGTGTTCAGCAGCACGGTGAAGCCCTGCCGGACCATCTGCTGGTCGTCGGCGATCAGTACGCGGATCATGCGGTGCCGTCCTGGGAGAGGGGGTCGGTGGCGGGCGGGGAGGAGACCGGGAGGCGGGCGTCGACCCGGAAGCCGCGCCCGGACCCGGGGCCGGCCGTCAGGGTGCCGCCGAGCATGACGGCGCGTTCCCGCATGCCGAGCAGCCCGTGCCCGGCCCCGGCGGACGGCGGCTGCTCCCGGGTGGGGCCGGTGTCGACGACCCGCACCCGCAGTTCGCGCGGCTCGTAGGCGACGGCGACGTGCGCGGTGGCGCCGGGCGCGTGCCGCAGCACGTTGCTCAGGGCCTCCTGCACGATCCGGTACGCGGACAGCTCCACGCCGGGCGGCAGCGGGCGCCGCTCGCCGGTGACCTCGGTGGTCACGGTGAGTCCGGCGGCGCGGGTGTTCTCCACCAGCGCCTCCAGCCGGTCGAGGGTGGGCTGGGGGGCGTCCGCGCGTTCGCCGGGGGCGGGGTGTTCGGAGCGCAGCACGTCGAGGACGCGGCGCAGTTCGGTGAGCGCCTCGACGGCGTTCTGCCGGATGCCGGCGAGGTTCTCCTTGAGCTCGTCCGACGGGTCCTGCACGAGGTGCGGGGCAACCTGTGCCTGGATGGAGATCACCGACATGTGGTGAGCCACCACGTCGTGCAACTCGCGTGCGATGCGGCTGCGTTCCTCCAGCAGCGTGCGGCGGGCGCGTTCCTCGGCGGTGAGCGTGGTCTGCCGCCCCAGTTCGACGCGGGCCTCGCGGCGGCCGCGCAGGGCGATGCCGAGGACGACCACGACGGCTGACAGCGCAACGGTGACCTGGCCGGTGGGCGCGTAGTTCCACGCGCCCCACAGGCCCTGGAGGGCGTAGGTGAACAGCCCCGTCAGGACCAGCGCCTCGACCGACACCCGGGTGGGCACGCGCAGGGCGACCAGCAGCAGCACCAGCAGGTGGGCCACGATGGCCCACGCGGTCCATGGCCACGTGAAGCCGTCGATCTGACCGGCCATCAACATGCGGCGCGTCAGTACGGCAATCGCCAGCGTGGCGCCGAGCGACAGCCACAGCCCCGGCACCGGCCGCCGCAGCGCGAGGACTGCCGCACAGCCCTGCCCCACCCCGAGCAGCATGGAGTAGCCGAGGTCCAGCCCGCCCTGGTCGTTCAGTTGAACGGCTCCCACGATGGTCAGGACGACGCCGACGATCCACACGACCCCGTGCGGCAGCCACCGCAGCCACGTCGACGGCGGCAAGGGGTCGACCCGCGTGGTCATCAGGTCGTCGCGCAGGACGCCCAGCCACCGTCGTATGTGCTCCGCCCCCGTGTCCGCCACGGCGTTCAGCCTAGACATGGGGGGCGCGCCCGGTCATCGGGCGGTGGGCGCGGACCACCCGGGACCGCTCCCGCCGCCCGCCCCCGCCCCGCTCCCATGTCCGGAACGCGGCCCCGCAGACCACGAGGGCGAGGGCGAACACCGGGAGCCACACCAGCCGGGCGGCGACCCAGCCGGGGCCGTCCGGGACGGTGTGCAGTCCGGGCAGCGGACCGGCCGGGAGGGCGACGGCGGTGGTGGCCATCAGGGCGGTCTGGTGCCACAGGAACACCGTCATCGCGGACAGGTTGACCAGCGCCACCGCCGCCCACGCCACGGGCCGGCGCATCGCGTGGCGCAGCCGGTCGCGCAGCAGCAGCGCCAGTCCGCTCTGGGCGAGGCCGAAGGTGACGGCGGCCAGCGTGGGCGGGTTGAGGTTGGACACCTCGGCGCCCGGCACCCCGACCATGGCGGCCGGGTAGCCCGCCCACACCACCAGGGCGGCCGTGGCAGCCGTACCGCAGATCACCAACGCCCAGCCGGACCTGCGGCGTTCCAGCTCGCCGCGGGTCCAGGCCGCGCCCAGCGTGTACGGCACCAGCCAGCCCGCGGCCAGGTTGAGCCAGCCGAGCCAGGCCGGGGCGCCGAAGCCGAACCGCAGCACGTCGACGTGGAGGACGACGGCCAGCGGCCACAGCGGGTGGAGGCGGGTGAGCAGCGGGGTCGCGGCGGTGAGGGCGGCGAAGACGAGCAGGAACCACATCGGGGACAGGGCCAGCTTCACCAGGGTGCGTACGGTCGCGTACTCGGCGTCCGTCAGCAGCAGGGTGAGCGTGACCGCCGTCCACAGGGTGAGGACGGCGGCGACCGGGGCGAACAGCCGGGCCAGCCGGGCGTGCAGCCACCGGTGGTACGGAATGCCCCGGCCCCGGGCGGAGGCGTACGAGCGGGTGGCGACGTGCCCGCCGACCAGGAAGAACACGGCGAGGGTCTGGAAGCCCCAGGACACCGGTGCCGGCCAGGTCATGTGCTGCAGCGGGCTGGCGGTGCGCAGGGTGCGGCCGTCCGCGACCAGCGCGGTGACCAGCCAGTGGCCGAGGACCACTCCGAGGACGGCGAGCGCCCGCAGTGCGTCCACGGCGCGGTCGCGGTGGGCGGGGGTGGCCGCGTCGATGCGGGTGGCGGCCCCGCGTATCCCGGCGGGGAGGCGGGTCATGAGGTCACCGCCCGGGTGTCGCCGAGGACGATCCGGGTCAGGTTGGCCAGGGAGGGCGAGCCGGGCGCGAAGTAGTCGCTGTGTCCGCCGTCGCCGGCCGCGAAGACGCGGGCGCCGAACTCCCGGGAGACGGGGTCGGTGCCGAAGCCGACGGTGGTGCCGAACAGTTCGGCGTCGATGTGCGGCACGTGCTCGACCCAGTCACCCGCGCCGCGGGCGGCCCACACCCGGGCGCGCGTACGCAGGTCGGCGGCGGTGCCGGCGCCGGTGCCGGGGCTGCCCAGGAACACCAGGTCGTCGATGTCGAGGCCGGATGCGGCCCGGGCGCAGACGACGGAGCCGTAGGAGTGGCAGAGCAGCGACAGGCGCGCCCGGGGACCGGCGACGGCTCTCAAGCCGTCGACGAGTTCCCGGAGTTGGGGTGCAGCGTCCTCGGCGCGGCCGGTGGTGGTGACCGAGGGGCTGAGGGTGCCGGGTGTCTCGTAGCCGAGCCAGGCAACCACCGCCGTGCGCACCCCTGCCGGTGCCTCCCGCGCGAGCCGCCCGTGCAGCGCGAGGGCGGTGGCGCGGAACCGGTCGTAGGTGTCGATGCCGGTGTCGGACCCGGGGACCAGGACGGCGACGCGGCCGGCGTGCGCCAGGTCGCCGAGCACCTCGGTGACCAGCCCGGCCCCGCGCCCGTCGAAGGCCAGCAACTGCCGTGTCGACAGCGCTCGTTCGGCGGTCGCCCGGTCCCCGTAACCGTGCCGGTCGGCGATGCGGGCGGCCTCGGCGGCGTCGGCCCGGTGGGCGGCGTAGGCCGCGTCGAGGGTGACGGCGGTCGGCGGCGGGAGCTCCGTGGGCGCCGGCGCGGGCACCTGGGGGCGCGCCGCCCCGGCGAGGGGCACGGCGACGGCGGCGGCGACGAGCGCCGCGAGCAGCCCGCGCCGCAGGCGTCCGGCCGGGGGGCGCGCCGGGCGCCCCGCCCCTTCCGCGGGTGCGCCCGCGGTTCCCTCGTGCCCGTGCTCCATCGTCGCCGTTCCCTTCCCCGTCCGCCCGGTCATCGGGCCTGCCGGGAAAGGAAGTTACGGAGCGTGGCCTGTAGTCCGCGTCCCACCGGGGGACTCATCCGCGGGGTGGCTCTCAGGTACTAGGGGTATGACCGGGCCCGCGTCCGCGGTGAGGTGGGGTCACCAGGCGAGCTGGGCGATCTCCTCCGCCACCACCGCGCAGGCGTCCGCCGCCGGATCGATGAGCGGGAAGTGGCCGACGTCCTCCAGCAGCGTCACCCCCACCACCTCGCCGGCCTTCGCCGCCCCGTCCGCGTACGACTCGGCGACCGCGAAGGGGACGTCGACGTCCGTACGGCCCTGGACGAGGGTGGTGGCGATCCCGGTGGGCAGCAGCAGCGCCGGATCGGCGTGCGGCCGGCGCTCGGCGAAGTGGTCGTCGCCGCCCAGGAGTTCACGGGCGGCACCACCGCACACGCCGAGCTTGTCGGCGACCTCGAGGTCCGCGATCGGGGCGAGGGCGACGACCCCGCGCAGCGGCGCGGGGGCGTCCGTGCGCCAGGGCGAACCGGCCGGCAAGAGGTGCCGGGCGGCGGCCCACAGCGCCAGATGACCGCCGGCCGAGTGGCCGGTCAGGACGATGCGGCGCGGATCGCCCGCCGGGAGGTGCTCGCGTATCAGCCCGGGCAGCGCGTCCACGGCCGCGGCGACGTCGTCGAAGGTGTCGGGCCACCGCCCGCCCACCGGGTCCCCGCCGCCCGTCTCCCCCGCCCCGCGCCGGTACTCGACACTGGCCACGGCGAAGCCGCGGGCCGCCAGGAACGCGGCGAACGGGCTCATGTGGCGCCGGTCGTAGGGTGCGCGCCAGGCGCCGCCGTGCAGGACGACGACCACCGGGGCGGGGCCGGCCCCGCCGCGCGGCGCGTACAGGTCGATCACCTGGTCGGGGTCGTCGCCGTAGGCCGCCGTGGTGTCGGGGGCGACCGGCTGATGGGAGAGAGCCGACTCCTCCTCGGCGGCGGCCCGGGCGGCTGCGACGTCGTCCGTCATGCTCCAACCTCTCAGCGATACAACGTGGTTCGACCGGACCGGGCACACACACGGCCGTTCGGCCGGGACGGTACCAGTACCTCGGGGGTCCCTCTGACCGGGAGGTCCCGCCTGACCGGCGGGAACGGGGCCGGGACGGTGCCGCCCGGCCCCGTCCCGGCCTAGCCCAGCTCCTCGGCGAGCGCCCGCGCCGCCCGCTCCACGTCCGCGAACCCGACGTACAGCGGGGTGAAACCGAAGCGCAGCACGTCCGGGTGGCGGAAGTCGCCGACCACGCCCCGCTCGATCAGCCGCCGCATCACCGGCCCGGCGTCCGCACAGCGCAGCGCGACCTGGCTGCCCCGCTCCCCGTGCGGCAGCGGGGTCAGGCACTCCACCCGGCCCTCGGGGACGTACTCCGCGACGCACTCCAGGAAGAAGTCGGTCAGCGCGAGGGACTTGGCCCGCACCGCCTCGACCGTCACCCCGTCCCAGACCTCCAGCGCGGCCTCCAGGGCCAGCATGGAGAGGATGTCAGGGGTGCCGACCCGCCCGCGCACCGCGCCGTCGGCCGGCTCGTACTCCGAGCGCATCCCGAAGGGCTCCGCGTGGGAGTTCCAGCCGGGCAGCGGGGAGTCGAAACGGTCCTGGAGGTCCGCGCGCACGTACAGGTACGCGGGCGAACCGGGGCCGCCGTTGAGGTACTTGTAGGTGCAGCCGACGGCCAGGTCCACGCCGTGCGCGTCCAGGCCGACCGGCAGCGCGCCCGCGCTGTGGCACAGGTCCCAGACGGCGTACGCGCCCGCCGCGTGCACGGCCGCCGTGAGGGCGGGCAGGTCGTGCAGCCGGCCGGTGCGGTAGTCCACGTGGTTGAGCAGCACGGCGGCCGTACGCTCCCCGAGCGCGCCCGGCACCTCGGACGGCTCCACCGGGCGCAGCGTGCAGCCGGTCATCCGGGCCGCCGACCCGGCGATGTAGCCGTCCGTGGGGAACGTGCTCGCGTCGACCAGGATCTCGTCCCGCCCGGCATCGGTCTCCCGCGCCAGCCGTACCGCGCCGACCAGCGCCTTGAACACGTTGACGCTGGTGGAGTCGCCCACCACGATCTGCCCCGCCGCCGCGCCGACCAGCGGGGCGATCCGGTCGCCGATCCGTTCCGGCGCCGTCCACCAGCCGCCCTCCGTCCAGGAACGGATGCGCATCTCGCCCCACTGGCGGCGCACCACGTCCTCGACCCGGCCCGGGACGGCGACGGGCAGCGCGCCCAGCGAGTTGCCGTCCAGGTAGACCGCGCCGTCGGGCCCGTCGAGGACGAAGTCGTCACGCTTGGCGGCGAGTTCGTCGACGGCGTCCAGCTTCCGTGCCTTCTCCGTCAGCTCAGACATAGGACCGCGCCGTCCACAGCTCGGGGAACACGCTCTTCTGCGCCCGCTTCTCCAGCCACGCCACGCCCGCGGACCCTCCTGTCCCGGTCTTGGCACCCATGGCCCGGCGGGTGGCGACCAGGTGGTCGTTGCGCCAGCGCCACACCAGCTCGGCGACATCGGTCAGCGCCTCGCCGAGCCGTGCCACCTCGTCCCGCTCGTCCCCCGCGTAGACGGACGTCCAGATCCCCTCGACCTCGGGCGACGGCTCGTACTTCTGCGACACGTCGCGCTCCAGCACCGCCTTCGGCACGGGGTGCCCGCGCCGCGCGAGGAACCGCAGCACCTCGTCGTACAGGCTGGGCTCGTGCAGGGCCTTCTCCAGCTCGGCGTGCACCCGGGGCGCGCCCCGGTGCGGGACCAGCATCGACGCGGACTTGTCGCCGAGGAGGAACTCCATGCGCCGGTACATCGCCGACTGGAAGCCGGAGCCCTCGCCGAGGGCGCTGCGGTAGGAGTTGAACTGCGCCGGGGTGAGCCCGGCCAGCGGCTTCCAGGAGGCGTTCAGCGCCTCCAGCTCGCGCCGCGAGCGCCGCAGCGCGTCCACCGCGGTCGGTACGTCGTCCCGGCGCAGCGCCTTCGCCGCGGTCTCCCACTCGTGGACGATGACGGTGAACCACAGCTCCATGACCTGGGTGGTGACCAGGAAGACCATCTCTCCGGGGTCGTCCGAGAGGGTGTGCTGGAGGTGGGTGAGGACGTCGGCCCTGACGTAGTCCTCGTAGGGGGTCGTCCCCTGGAAGTCGAGATGCGGGGTCTCGGGCTCGTGAGCCTCGTGGGACATCGCTGTCTCCTGAAATGTTCTCCGGGTAGCGGTCCGCCCCTGCCGTTACCGGCACGGGGGCCCCGGTCCCCACGGTGCATCCTGCGTAATCGTCCCCCACCACCGCAAGGCCCGCCCGTCCGGCAGGCGGGCCCCGCGGTGATCAGGTTCCGGTTACCGGCCGGTTCAGCCCAGGACCTGCGCCGCGGTCGGCGAGGAGTCCTTCAGGAACTGCGTGCAGCGCTCGTACTCCTCCTGCTCGCCGATCGCCTGCGCCGCGCGGGCGAGGGCGTGCAGGGCGCGCAGGAAGCCGCGGTTGGGCTCGTGCTCCCACGGCACCGGGCCGTGGCCCTTCCAGCCGCTGCGGCGCAGCGCGTCCAGGCCCCGGTGGTAGCCCGTACGGGCGTACGCGTAGGACTCGACGACGCTGTCCCGCTCGAACGCCTCGTCCGCGAGCCGCGCCCAGGCCAGCGAGGAGGTGGGGTACCGGCCCGCGACGTCGGCGGCGGAGGCACCGGACGCCAGCAGTTCGCGGGGCTCCGGGTCGTCGGGGAGGTGGGTCGGGGGCGGGCCCCCGAGGAGGTTCTCGTGAATCGACATGGGTCCAGTCTCGTACATCAGACGGCGTCGCTCCCGCCCCGGCGTCCCGCCTCCAGCGGCGGCACCGCGACGCTGCCGTGGGTACGGCACTCCGGGCGCCGGCAGTCCGGGGCGGGACGCCGGACGGTCGCCAGCGCGAAGAGCGACCCGGCCACCAGCACGCCCGCGCACAGCACCATCGCCCGGCGGAACGCGGAGTCGAACGCCTCCGGCTGCCGGTACGCCTCCGGACCCATCCCGGCGAGCAGCGGCAGCGCCGCAACCGCCAGCAGCCCGGCGGCGCGGGCGGCGGCGTTGTTGACGCCGCTGGCCAGGCCCGCCCGCGCGGTGTCCACGGAGGCCAGGACGGTCGCCGTCAGCGGCGCCACCAGGGTGACCATGCCGAGACCCAGCACCAGCAGCGCGGGCAGCACGTCGGTGGCGTACGCGGCGCCCGGCCCGACCCGCAGCATCAGCAGCACCCCGGCCGCGCTCAGCAGCGGTCCCACCGTGAGCGGCAGGCGCGGCCCGATCCGGTCGGCGAGCTCGCCGGAGCGGGCGGAGAGCAGCAGCATCAGGGCGGTCGTGGGCAGCAGGGCCGTCCCCGCGGCGAGCGCGGACCAGCCGACGACGACCTGAAGCTGGAGCGCGGCGAGGAAGAAGAAGCCGCCGAACGCCGCGTACACGCACAGGGTGACGCCGTTGACCGCCGAGAACTGGCGGGACGCGAAGATCTCCAGCGGCATCATCGGCCCCGGGCGGCGCTTCTCCACCAGCACGAAGCCCACGGCGGCGGCGAGCCCGGCCACGGCGGAGCCGGCGACCAGCAGCGACCCCTCCTCCGCCTCGATCAGCGCATACGTCACCAGCGCGAGGGCGACCGCGCCGAGCGCCGCGCCGAGCACGTCGAAGTGACCCTCGGCCTTCCCGCCCGACGACTCCGGCACATGGCGCACGGCGACGGGCGCGCACAGCAGCGCGAACGGCACGTTGAGCAGGAACACCCAGCGCCAGCCCGGACCGTCCACCAGCCAGCCCCCGACGAACGGGCCGACGGCCGCGCCGATCCCGCCGAACCCGGACCACAGGCCGACCGCCCGGCCCCGGTCGTCGGGGTGGAAGGACGCCTGGATCAGCGCGAGCGAACCGGGCGTGAGCAGCGCGCCGCCCACCCCCTGCAGGGCCCGGGCGCCGATGAGCACGCCCGTGTTCGGCGCGAGCCCGCACAGCAGGGAGGCGGCGGCGAACCACAGCACGCCGACGACGAACACCCGGCGCCGCCCGAACCGGTCGCCCAGCGCCCCGCCCAGCAGGATCAGCCCGGCCAGCGTGACCATGTAGGCGTTGACGGTCCACTGCAGCGCGCCGAGGTCGGCGTCGAGGTCCCGGCCGATCGCCGGGAGGGCGACGTTGACCACGGTCGAGTCGAGCAGGGCCATGCCGGATCCGAGGACCGTGGTGAACAGGATCCACCTGCCCTGCGGGGAGGCCAGCCGGACATCGGGCATACCGGGAGCATACGGAAGGGCCCGGCACCTGGACAGGTGCCGGGCCCGACGCGCGGAAGGGTTACTTGATGCGGGTGCCCGTCGAACGCAGGTGACCGCACGCCTCCACGACCCGGGCGGCCATGGACGCCTCGGCCAGCTTGCCCCAGGTGCGCGGGTCGTAGGTCTTCTTGTTGCCGACCTCGCCGTCGACCTTCAGCACGCCGTCGTAGTTGCGGAGCATGTGGTCGGCGACCGGACGCGTGAACGCGTACTGGGTGTCGGTGTCGATGTTCATCTTCACGACGCCGTTCTCCAGGGCGGTGCGGATCTCCTCCTCGGTGGAGCCCGAGCCGCCGTGGAAGACGAAGTCGAACGGCTGCGAGCCGGCCGGCTTGCCGTACTTGGCGGCGACGCCCTCGTTGAGCTCCTTCAGCAGCTCGGGACGGAGGACGACGTTGCCCGGCTTGTACACGCCGTGCACGTTGCCGAAGGACGCGGCGAGCAGGTAGCGGCCCTTGTCACCCAGGCCCAGCGCCTCGGCCGTGCGGATCGCGTCGTCGACCGTGGTGTAGAGGGAGTCGTTGATCTCGTGCGTGACGCCGTCCTCCTCGCCACCGGTCGGGGTGATCTCGACCTCGAGGATGATCTTCGCGGCCCGGGCGCGCTCCAGCAGCTCCTGGGCGACGCTCAGGTTGTCCGCGAGGGTCTCCGCGGAGCCGTCCCACATGTGCGACTGGAACAGCGGGTTGCGGCCGGCCTTGACGCGCTCCTCGGACACCCCGAGCAGCGGGCGGACGTACCCGTCGAGCTTGTCCTTCGGGCAGTGGTCGGTGTGCAGGGCGATGTTGACGTCGTACTTCTCGGCGACGATGTGCGCGAACTCGGCGAGGGCGACGGCGCCGGTCACCATGTCCTTGCTGTGCTGGCCGCCCAGGAACTCGGCACCGCCCGTCGAGATCTGCACGATGCCGTCGCTCTCCGCCTCGGCGAAGCCGCGCAGAGCCGCGTGCAGGGTCTGGGACGAGGTGACGTTGATGGCCGGGTAGGCGAACTTTCCTGCCTTCGCCCGGTCCAGCATCTCGTTGTAGACCTCGGGAGTTGCGATGGGCATCTGTCCGCTCCTTTAAGCGTGCGGTGTGGGGTGCTGCGTACTGTCGGCCCTGACCTGGAACCTTGGAAGCGACGCCGTTGTCGGCCCCATCTTCCCAGACATGGGGGCCACGTCGACGGTGCAGGTCGAGTCGTTATGACGGCGATGTCGGGCCGGTCAGTCCAGGCCCAGCTCGTCCTTGGAGAAGGCGAACAGGTACGGCACCCCGGCACCCTCCTGGATCTTCTCGGCGGCACCGGTCGCCCGGTCGACGATGGTCGCGACGGCCACGACCTCCGCGCCGGCCTCGCGCACCGCCTCCACGGCGGTGAGCGGCGAACCGCCGGTGGTGGAGGTGTCCTCCACGACCAGCACGCGGCGGCCCTTGATGTCCGGGCCCTCCACGCGGCGCTGCAGGCCGTGCGCCTTGGCGGCCTTGCGTACGACGAACGCGTCCAGCCTGCGGCCGCGCGCCGCGGCGGCGTGCAGCATGGCGGCGGCGACCGGGTCGGCGCCCATGGTCAGGCCGCCCACGGCGTCGAACTCCAGCTCCGCGGTCAGGTCCAGCAGCACCTGCCCGACCAGCGGGGCGGCCTCACCGTCGAGGGTGACGCGGCGCAGGTCGACGTAGTAGTCGGCCTCCAGACCGGAGGAGAGGGTCACCTTGCCGTGCACCACGGCCTTGTCCTTGATCTGCTGCAGCAGCGCGCCGCGTGTGTCCGTCATGCCGCCAGCTTAAAGGCGGGTCCACGTCCAGGTCGTCGAGGCCTCCAGCGGCTCCAGCGGCGTGACCAGGCGCGGGTGGCTGTTCAGCCCGTCCGGCGGTCCGGTCTGGGGTTCCACGCAGACGGCCTCGTCCTGCTCGTCGTAGACGACGACCCACTCCTCGCGGCTGGTCACCTTCAGCTGGAGCTGCCCCGGCCAGGTGAGGGTGACGTCCACCCCGCCGGGCATCCCGAAGCAGTCGTCCCACGGGCCGGGCCGCGGGTCGACGCGCCGGCCGGTGGGCAGGTGGTCGTCCCCGCGCTCCTCCTGCCAGGCGGGCTCGAAGCCGATCGTCACGTCCTCGCCGCCGAGGTTGCGCAGGAACCACGGGTGCCAGCCGACCTGCGCCGGGAACGACGACTCGTAGGTCTCCACGCCCATCGTCAGCGTCAGGGACTCCTCGCCGAGCACCACCTGCTGGGTGACCCGCCCCGAGTACGGCCACGGATCGGTCAGGTCGTACGTCAGCACGGCCTCGTCGGTGCTCTTGCGGGCGGTGCGCCAGGGGGAGGTGCGGGCCGTGCCGTGGATGGCGTGCGGAGGGGCGTTGAGCGGCATCTGCTGCACGGTGGCGCCGTCCCGGAAACGGCCGTCGCGCAGCCGCCCGCACCAGGGGACCATCGGGAAGCACCCGAATTTCTCCCCCTGCCGCAGCAGCTCCACGCCGCCGATCCGCAGCCCCCCGACCCGTCCGCCGTTCCCCGGCAGCACGTCCACCTCCGCGTCGCCCGCGGTCAGCGTGATGTGTTCGTTACTCACCCTTCGACCCTACTGGGGTGATCAAGGGGACGGGGCCCGCGTCCGCGGGACGAGGAACGGGGGGAGCGTCGCGGGCCGGGGTGTCTCCCGCGTGCGGCATTCGGGCGGCCCGCGTCGCGCACGTCCGCGGGACCGGTGCAGGCTGCCCGCGCGTGCGGGGAAACGGATGGGCGGGGTCGCCCGCGCGGCACACGGGCGGGCCGCCGCCCTGCGCGGGCGCCTTCCGGCTCGGGTCGGCGGCGTACCGGTGGCGCGGAAGCGGCCGGGGGCGGCGGGCCGGGGCCGCCGGACGTGGATCACCGGGGCGGGGCGGACTGCCCGCACCTGTGCGGCGGAGGCCCGGCGCGACGGTCAGTGGCGGCGGCGGAGGGCTCTGATGGCGACGACGGCCGAGGCGACCGCGAGGGCGGCCGCCGGGGCGGCCCAGCGCAGAGGGGTGGAGGAGGCGACGGTCTGGGGCGCCGGGACCGGGGCGTACCGGCCGCGCGGGGGTGCGTGGTCGACCTCCTCGGCGCTGCGGCCGATCATCGTCCGCCGGGCGTGCGCGGCCTCGGCGAGGGAGTCGTCGTCCTCGTCGTCGCCCCGGAACGACCCGTCCCCGAACCCCGGGGGCAGCCCGACGGGCTCCGGCCCGCTCCCGGCGCCGGACCGCGGCGGCGGCTCGTCCGAGTGGCCCTCCTCCGACTCGGCCCCGGAGGCGGACGGCGGCTCGGACGCGGAGGGCTCCTCGGACTCCGGCACGGGCCCGGACGTTCCGTCCGACCTGGACGTTCCGTCCGACGCGGACGCGGGCCCGGACGTGCCGGTCGGCTTGGGCCGTTCCGGTGGCGGGGCCGGGTCCTCCGCGTCCGGGGTGGTCTCGAAGTCGGTGGTGGCCTGCGGCTCGAAGTCGCCCGTCGACAGCTGTTCCGGTGACTCCGCGGGCGGGTGGGGCGCGGCCCCGGCGTCCTCCGCGGCGAGCGCGCCCAGGTTCTCCGCGAAGCGGTTGAGCAGACGGGTGACCGCCGACCCCACCGCCTCCGGCGGCAGCTCCGTGATCCGCCCGTCGGCCGTCGCCGTCCCCGTGACGACGAGTGCCGTGCCGGCGTCCACCGCGCGCGGGCGCAGCCTCAGCGCCAGCCGCACCGACCCGCTCCCCCGCGTCTCCGCCGCGTCACCCTCGACGGCGTAGGACCCGTCGTCCTCCGCGGTCACCCGTACCGACCCGCGGTAGGTGATGGAGGAGCTTCCGACGCGCACCTTCAGACGCCCGGCGACGGGATCCGCACCGGCGTCGTGCTGGAGCCCGGGCACCGCCCGGGCGACCCGCGCGGGGTCGTCCAGCACCTCCCTGAGCCGCTCCGCCTCGACCGGAACGAACACCTCGTGCTCCATGAGTGCGGAGCCTACCCACGGGACGCCGGACCGCACCCCCATCCGTGAGAAGTCACGGCGCGTCGGTGCGGTGCGCGGCAGGGGGTCAGTCCGTGTAGCGGGGGTGGACCAGCGTGGACGGCGGCAGCCCGCGCACGCGGGTACGTTCCGCCGCACGGACGTCCGCCGCGAGGGAGGAGTCGGTCAGCGTACGCGGCCGGGGGCCGGCGGGGTCGAGGCGCGGCCGGGGGGTGTGCAGGCCGGCGGCCAGCACGAAGCCCCAGTCGCGGTGGGCGTGGGCCGTGTCCGCGGGGCCGCGGTCGGGTCCTGCGGCGAACCCGGACTGCCGGCCGCGCACCCGGTAGGCGGTGGTGCGCAGGCCCGCGGCGCGCAGGGTGGCGTCCACCGTCCAGAAGTCGCGGGGCCGGGACGCCACCGCGCCCCCGTGCACCACGAGCCGCCCGCCCGGGGCCAGCACCCGCCGGGCCAGGCCGTAGAACTCCTGTGCGTACAGCTTGGTGCTGGCGGTGATCCCGGGGTGCGGCAGGTCCGCGACCACCACGTCGTACGCGGCCGGGGGTGCCGTCCGCAGCCAGTCGAAGGCGTCCGCGGTGATCACCCGGACGCGGTGGTCGTCGAGGGCGTGCGCGTTGAGCGCGGACAGCGCGGGATCGTGGCGGGCCAGCCGCACCACACCCTCGTCGAGTTCGACGACGTCCACCCGCCGCACGCCCGGGTGGCGCAGCACCTCGCGCGCGGCCAGCCCGTCTCCCCCGCCCAGCACCAGCACGCGCGCGTGCCGCCCCGCCATCGCGGGGTGCACCAGGGCCTCGTGGTAGCGCAGTTCGTCCCGGCCGCCGACCCGCAGACGTCCGTCGAGGAACAGGTTCAGCGGCCGCCCGTCCCGGCCGCCGGTGAGCAGCACCTCCTGCACGTCCGTGTGCACGGCGACCCGTACGTCCTCCCCGTACAGGGCGTGCCGGGCGGCGCGTTCGAAGTCGTCGACGAGGATGGCGGCCGAGGCGAGCAGGGCGAGCACGCACACGTTGGCGACCACCAGCAGGCGGCGGGCGCGCCGGGTGAGGTCGCGCCGGAACAGCCCGAGCACCAGCGCGCCGCCGACGACCGCGTTGACCGCGCCGGTGATCAGCGCGCCCGTCAACTGGCCCAGGACCGGCAGGAGGAGGAAGGGGAAGGCGAGTCCGCCGACCAGGGCGCCGACGTAGTCCGCGGCGGACAGGTCGGCCACCGCGCCGCCCGCGTCCTGCCGGCGGATCCGCTGGATCAGCTCCATCAGCAGCGGCACCTCGGCGCCGATCAGCAGCCCGGTGGCGAGGGAGAACGCGACCAGCAGGCAGCGCGGGCCGTGCGCCCACATCCCGCCCCAGTCGCCGGTCCAGGCGAACACCGCGTACAGGGCCATGGCGCTGTATCCGCCGACCAGCGCGAGCGCCGCCTCGATCGCACCGAACCCGGCCGCCGCGTGCCGGCGCAGCCGTTTGGCGGCGAGGGAGCCGATACCCATCGCGAACACCATCACGGACAGCACGACGGACGTCTGGGCGACCGAGTCGCCCATCAAATACGCGGCCAGTGCGACCAGTTCCAGCTCGTACACCAGTCCGCAGGCGGCGCAGACGAACACTCCCGCGAGGACCAGCCACCGCCCGGTGCCCTGCCGCACGGGCAGCGGCAGCTCACTCGCGGTGTCGTCCCCCCGGGAGCCGTCAGGCCCGTCCCAGGACTGCGTGGAGCCGGGCGGAGCGGGGGCCTGCGGTTCGATCACCCCAGGGACGTTACGTCACGCACTCATCGCACAACGTCACCCACACGCGTGATTCGTGTTTACGCCCGCACGGCACCGGCGTGGGCGGTCATGCGTGCTCCCACGCGGGTGCGGGTGGCGACGAGCTGGCCGTCCTGCGGGTAGGCGTGCCAGGTGCGCCAGTGGAACTGGCCCTCGTGGCAGCGGGCGAGCATCGCCGTGAACGCGTGCGGGCTGCCGGGGAACACCCCGGCGAGGCCCTGCGGGTGGTCGGAGACCAGGGCGAGCAGTTCCTGCGCCCGGCCGGCGAACGCACCCGGAGGCAGAACCTCCACCCGGGCGGCGAACTCGTACTCCCAGTCGTCCACCCGCTTGGCCACGCCCAGCGGAAGCGGCGTGCTGCTGCCCGGGATGCACGCCACCGTCTCCGAGCAGAGGCCGCGGTCCTCCTCCAGGAGCACTTGGTGGGACGCGCCGAGCAGCCGCAACTGGAGCCTGGCCCCCTGCAGTTCGAGGTCGAGGGTGGCCAGCGCCGGAAGCGGCTCGCGCCCCAGTGCCCAGGCGAGGTCGGCCGCGCGCGTGTCGGAATAGGCGGTGTTCAGGGTCGTGAGCATGGATCGGCTCCGCAAGCACACAAGGAAGAAATACGGGCCCGCGCACCCGGGTGGGACCGGGGACTCGGCCCGTCAGCCCGGTCGCCCGGCTGGAAAAAGGGTCCGCGGGGAGATCCGATGGCTGCGCTGGTGATTTATAGGGAATCATGAACTGTGCTGCCACCACAGCGTTTTTACCCAACTTCGTGGGCTTTCCATCCCCTGGGGGGCTCCACAGCTCACGTGTTCAACTACGGCGTACGCCCGGAGTGACGTCGCACTCCGCCGCACCTCGCGCCAACCGGAACCGGAGTCCGTGCCGCCGCTGAACACCACAGCGGGGCCCGCCCCAGGTGCGGACCCCGCCGTCGCGGATGCGTTCTCCCGAAGTGGAGCCGTGCTGCCCCGTGTCAGCCGCCTCCACCGCCGCATCCGCCGCCTCCGCAGGACGACCCGCCTCCGCAGGACGAGCCTCCGTCGGAGGACGATCCACAACTGCCCGCGGTCCCGCCGCCGGCCCACCAGCCGCCGCTGCCCCCGTCGGCGTGGCCGCCGCCCGAGGACGACCCGCCGCGTCGACGGCCCGCCCCCGCCCCGGCGCGACGCGGCGCCGAACTGCGGGACGCCCGCGACACGAACACGAGGAGCAGGGCGAAGAGCACTACCAGGATGATGCCGACAGTCATGGCGCCACCCTCCTTCCGGTTCCCCCGTGATCCCCCGAAGCAGCCCCCCGTGGGTGCCTCGCTCACGGTGTGACCGGGACATGCCCTCCCCCACTCCGCCCCAAAGCAGAGTTGAGCAACTCCAGAGGTTTCCCCGGGACCGCGCCCTCAGACCTCCCGCTCGGCGGGCGGGACCTGGGCGACGAGTTCGTCCGTCGCCTCCCGGTCGGGGTAGCCGCCCTGGGCGCCGAGGTGGCCGCAGGCGGAGGTCGCCGACACCACCGCGGCCCGCAGCGCCGCGGCAGGGTCCGCGCCGGACAGGCGGCGCGCGACATAGACGCCGGCCAGGCAGTCACCGGCTCCGGTGGTGTCGACGATCGGCGCCGACGGCGGCGGCGCGACGCCGATCCGCCGGGTGCCCAGCGTCAGCGCGGCTCCCCGCGGTCCCAGGGTGCGGACCACCGACCTCACCCGGTGGCCGGCGGCGAAGGCGTCCACGTCGCCCAGCTGCGCCGTGGCCTGCTCGTTGAGGAAGACGACCTCCGCCCCGTCGAGGACCGGTGCGAGAGCTTCCGTGCCATGCGTCAGCGCCAGGGGCTCCAGGTCGACGGACAGCCTGATGCCGACGGCCCGGGCCCGCCGGGCGAGCACCGCGGCGGCTCCGGGGTGCAGGCACGAGGTGTGGATCCAGTCGACGCCGTCCAGGTCCGCGTCACGCAGCCGCCGCGGCGACGGGTACTGCGACACGGACGAGGTGTGGACGAGCCGCTTCTCCCCGTCGCCGGCGAGCGTGCACACCGAGACCGCCGTCATGCCGGGCACCGGGACCACCCCCTTGACGTCGACGCCCCGCGCGGCGAGGAACTCGGTCGCCTGGGCGCCGAGCACGTCGTCGCCCACGTCGGCGATCAGAGCGGTGGCGACGCCCTGCCGGGCGCAGGCGACAGCCGAGTTCGCCGCCACACCGCCGGCGCTCACCAGGCTCTCGAAGGCGTGCGTCTTCTCGTCCGGAGCCGGATGGTGCGCGACGCGCAGCGCCACGTCGAAGGCGACGTCTCCGCAGAACAGGGCCGTGGCCGTCATGCCGGTCCCCTTGTCGTGTCCTTCGTCGGATCGGGATCGGAGCGGGAGGTACCTACCCGACCTCGGTCGCCGTCACGCTCCGCCGTGCCCGGGCCAAGAGGTGGCACGCGACCCCGTGGCCGGAGAGTGAGTTGAGGACACCGTTGATCCGGCGCAGGATGACCCGCATGACCTCCAGCGCGCGCCCCCTCCTCAACCGCCGGCTCGCAGAGTTCGGGACGACGGTCTTCGCCGAGATGTCGGCCCTCGCCCTGCGGACCGGAGCCATCAACCTGGGCCAGGGATTCCCCGACACGGACGGCCCGGAGGAGGTCAGGGAGGCCGCCGTGCGGGCCCTGCGGGACGGGCTCGGCAACCAGTACCCGCCGGGGCCGGGCATCCCCGAGCTGCGCACCGCCGTCGCCGCGCACCAGCGGCGCCGCTACGGCCTCACCGTGGATCCCGACACCGAGGTCCTGGTCACCGCGGGCGCCACCGAGGCCATCGCCGCCGCGCTGCTGGCGCTGGTGGAGCCCGGCGACGAGGTGATCGCGCTGGAGCCGTACTACGACTCCTACGCGGCCTGCATCGCCATGGCGGGCGGCACCCGCGTCCCCGTCACCCTCCGCCCGAGCGAGGGCCGCTTCCGCCTGGACCTCGACGAGCTGCGCGACGCGATCACCGACCGCACCCGCCTGCTGCTGATCAACACCCCGCACAACCCGACCGGCACGGTCCTCACCCGCGCGGAGCTGGCGTCGATCGCCGCGCTGGCCGTGGAGCGGGACCTCCTCGTCGTGACCGACGAGGTGTACGAGCACCTGGTCTTCGACGACGCCGAACACATCCCCCTGGCGACCTTCCCCGGCATGCGCGACCGCACGGTGACCATCTCCAGCGCGGGGAAGACCTTCTCCTTCACCGGCTGGAAGGTCGGCTGGATCACCGCCTCGCCCGAGCTGGTCACGGCGGTCCGCTCGGCCAAGCAGTACCTCACCTACGTCTCCGCCGGCCCGTTCCAGTACGCGGTCGCGGAGGCCCTCGCCCTGCCGGAGTCGTACTTCACCGACTTCCGCGCGGACATGCTCGCCAAGCGGGACGTCCTCGCGGCGGGCCTGGAGGAGGCCGGCCTGGCGGTCTACCGCCCCACCGGCACCTACTTCGTCACCGCCGACATCCGCCCCCTGGGCGAGACCGACGGCATCGCCTTCTGCCGGGCCCTCCCGGAACGCGCGGGCGTCGTCGCCATCCCCACGGCCGTCTTCTACGACCACCAGGACATGGGCGCCCCCTTCGTGCGCTTCGCCTTCTGCAAGCAGCGCCACGTCCTGGAGGAGGCCGCGGCCCGCCTCAAGAACGCGGGGCGCTGAGCTCAGCCCGCCGCGCGAGCACGGAGAAGGTCTCCGGTTCGACGCTCGCGACAGTCGCGGCAGTGGCCGGGGTGGGGGGCGCGGAAGGCGCGGTCGCAGCCGTCGCAGGTCCGGAGGGGCAGTACGGCCGGGCGGTCGAGGGGCTCCGGGGGCGGCGGTGCGGGCAGCGGGGTCTCGCGGAGGCGGAAGGCGAGGATGCCCGCCGGGCGGGACAGGAAACGGTCGGGGAGCCCCGCCGTGAGCGTTCTGGTGATCTGGCCGGGTGCCACGCCGGCCGCCAGCCACGCGGTGACGGCGGGCGCGAGCCGCACGGCCTCCCGTTCGGACAGCACGAGTCGTGGATCGACCTGCCGGAGGGCCGCCAGCACGGCGACCGCCTCCGGGTCCGCGTCCGCGAGCGCCGCCGAGGGCTCCTCCCGCGCGGCCACGGAGACGGAGACGGCAGGGGTCTGCCCGGCTCCGGACGGTTTCCGGGGACGGGGCGGGCCGGGGGGTTCCGGCGGGCCGTCCGGGTCCGGCTCCGGGGTCCCGCCGGGGACGTCGTAGAAGTAGGTCCGGGTGCGGATCTGCCCGGACGGGGTGCGCTCACGGCGGCGCTCCAGGTATCCGGCGGCCTCCAGCTCCCTGAGGGCCCGCGAGATCAGGATCTCGCCCTCGGTGAAGTGCGCGCACAGGGCGGCGATGCTCACGGGGGTGCCGCTCGGCAGGGACAGGATGTACACCGCGACGGTGACCGCGCTGCCGCGCCGCTGCGCGAGGGCGTTGGCGACCACGGTGAAGTCGGCCGTGAGACGGATGCGGACGTGGATCACGCCGGTGGTCGGAGCACCGGCGTCGGCGCGCAGGCGCGCGTTTGACTGCAAGTCAGCCATTGGGAAGGTTGGAGCTTCCTGATTGGTCAGGCCCTCGTTCGGGATGCCAGTCCCGGCCGGGGGCCGTATCTGTTTGCGGTTGTCGCGGCGAACGGCCCGTGTCCCGCACCCGCAAGCCGGTCACCCGCACGAGTGAAGCGCGCCGTCCGGCGGGGAGGGTGGGCGGGCGGGTAGTTCTCTCTCCCGGTTCTTTGGGGAGGTCAGCGGCCCGCCGGACCCTCGCCGGCAAGGAAGCGGTGGACCGCTCCGCCCGGCGACGGCGGGACCCCGGGTCGCCTGGGAAGGCGGCCCGGGAGGCACCTTCGAAACAGAGGGTCGGCCCGTACGGGGCCTTGCTGTCACGGACGTGCGGGTGAGTGCCGTCGCGCCGACGGTGAGTAGCGGTACTCATGCCGGGGCACGGCCCTGCCGGTCACTGTGTTGATCACCGACCCGTACCGGCTCCAGGAAGGGCCTTCGATGCCGATCTCCGACCGCTTCCGCCCGCGGCGACTCCTCGCACTCGCCACGGACAGTCTGCCCGCCCGCGCCTATCTGGGCCTCGTCGCCCTCGGTGTCGTGGTGCTGTTCCTGGCCCCGGACAGTCCCTACGCCATGGCACCGGCGCTGCTCACCGCGCCGCTCTCCTTCCTGCCCGTGGTCCTGCCCTTCGGGGCGGGGGGCGGGGCGGCCGAGGTGGCGACGGCCGTGCTGCACGGCGGGTGGCTGCTGCTGTGCGCCCTGGTGAACGCCGCCGCGTTCGGCGCGCTCGCCCGCAGACCGGACCGGGCGCCCTCGGCGCGCCCTCACAGCGGGCGGACCCTGCTCGCCGCTGCCGTGGACAACTGGCCCGCGCGGGTCTACGTCGCCGTGGTCGCGGCGGCCCTGGGCACCTTCCTGTACGCCGTGCTGCTGTCGCCGGACCCCGGGTTCGCGGGGATATGGCCCATCCTCGCGGCGGCGCCGCTCAGCTTCCTCGCCGCGGCGGCCTCGGCACCCGCCGAGTACCACTCGCTCCCCTGGCTCGGCACGCTGGTCTTCTCCGCCGGCGTGGTCCTGGCCGGACTGGTCAACGCCGTGCTCATCGGACTGCTCGCCCGGACGGTGAGGGTCCGGGCCGCGGGACGGTGAGAGGGGCCGCTAGTCGCGTACGGGGTTGGTCCTCAGCTTGCGGCGTTCCCAGCGATTGGGGTGGCGGACGACCACTCCCGCCATGCCGCCGGTGCCGGTGAGGCGGATCAGCGGGGTGCCGGGGAGGCGGTCGGGGGTGGTCGAGTCCCGCAGACCGCCGATGCCGGGGTCCATCGCGATGGTGTCGGCCGCCCAGCCGTCGGGGAGGACGATCGTGACGCCCGCCGCCTCGCCGTACACCTCCACCGTGACCTCGGGCAGCCGGCACTCGGCGCGGCTGAAGTCGAGCTTCACTCCTGACAGGCCGCCGCGCGCGATCACATGCGCGGGAACCTCCCAGCGGCCGGGGCCGCGGGACGCTCCGTGGAGGCCGCCCTTCAGCTCCAGAGGCGGCAGGTCGGCGGGGGCCGGCGGGCTCGGCAGGTCCGCGGTGAGGGCGTCCAGCTCCGCGTAGGTCTTCGCGGTGAGCGCCCGCTCCAGCCGCTCGTCCAGCTCGTCGAGGTCGATGCGCCCCTCGGCCGCCGCGTCGCGCAGCTGCTCCACCACCGCCTCCCGGTCGTCGTGGGAGGCTCGCAGGCCGCCTCGGTCGTCGTCGCGCGGGGCCGGCTGGGCTGTCATGTCCCCAAGAATAAGCGGGCCCGGCGGGCCGGGAGCCGGCATGAGAGAGCCCGGCCCCGCGACCGGCCACGTGGGCCGGCTTCCGGGCCGGGCTGGGCTCCCTACGGCGTGCGCCTGGCCGGCGCCGCCGCTCGCGCGCGAGGGCGCTTACGCGTCGTCGTCCGGCTTGTCCGCGTCGTTGATCTCCGACTCCAGGCCGAGCTGCTCGACGAGCCACTTGTCGAACTCGATGGCGGCCCGCACCCAGCTGACCGTCGAGGAGACGAAGTGCTCCAGGCTCACGCCCATGCCGATCAGCATCTGCGCCTCACCGATGAGACGGACCGTGCCGTCGTCGTGGGTGTGCGTGTAGACCTTGGGCCACAGGGTGCGGCGGTTCCAGTCGTCGATGGACTCGAGGAGCTGTGCCTTCTCCTCGATCTGGTGCGGCCGGTCGTAGAACGTCCGCACCGAGAAGATCTGCTGGTCGTCCTCGCCGCGGAACATGAAGTAGGTGCGGAACTGCTCCCACGGCGCCGCGAGGTCACCCTCGTCGTCGACGACGTACTTGAGCTCCATCTGGTCGAGGAGCTGCTTCACGAGGTCCTGATCCGGGACGACGGGGCCCGCCGGTCCTTGGGGCTGCGGCTCGGGCTGCTGGCCCCCGAAATTCGGAATCGAGGACGGGTCGATGGTCACCGTGAATTTCCCTTCGTACGGATTCCGCCATCCTCCCCCATGCGGGGAGGGGGGTGGCAAGCCCCGACGGGCCTGTCAGCCGAGGGCTGACTCGATCCGGTCAGGTCCGGGGTACCCGCAACGGCTCCGGGCCCAACGTCCGCGGGGGACATCGGGCCCGGAAAGCGGAACCGTGACTCAGAGTGTCTTGCCGGTTCCGGTGCCGGCGGCCGGGCCGACGATCAGCCCGTCCTCGAAGCGGTCCACCCGGACCGTGTCGCCGTCCTTGATCTCGCCGGAGAGGATCTCCCGGGCGAGCCGGTCGCCGATCGCGGTCTGCACCAGACGGCGCAGCGGCCGGGCGCCGTACGCCGGGTCGAGGCCCTCCTGCGCCAGCCAGGCCAGCGCCTCGGGCGTGACCTCCAGGGCGAGCCGGCGTTCGGCCAGGCGCCGGCCGAGCGCGGCGATCTGGAGCTCCGCGATGCGCTCCAGCTCGGCCTTGGTGAGCGCGGAGAACACCACGAGGTCGTCGAGACGGTTGAGGAACTCCGGCTTGAACGACGCCCGGACCACCTCGAGGACCTGCTCGCGCTTCTCGGCCTCGGTGCTGACGGGGTCGACCAGGTACTGGCTGCCCAGGTTGGACGTCAGCACCAGGATGGTGTTGCGGAAGTCCACGGTGCGGCCCTGGCCGTCGGTGAGCCGGCCGTCGTCGAGGACCTGGAGCAGGATGTCGAAGACCTCGGGGTGGGCCTTCTCCACCTCGTCCAGCAGCACCACGCTGTACGGGCGGCGGCGGACGGCCTCGGTGAGCTGGCCGCCCTCCTCGTAGCCGACGTAGCCGGGGGGCGCGCCGACGAGCCGGGCGACCGAGTGCTTCTCGCTGTACTCCGACATGTCGATGCGGACCATGGCCCGCTCGTCGTCGAAGAGGAAGTCGGCGAGCGCCTTGGCCAGCTCGGTCTTGCCGACGCCGGTGGGGCCGAGGAAGAGGAAGGAACCGGTGGGCCGGTCCGGGTCGGCGATGCCGGCCCGCGAGCGCCGCACGGCGTCGGAGACGGCCCGCACGGCCTCGGTCTGGCCGATCAGCCGCCGGCCCAGCTCGTCCTCCATGCGCAGCAGCTTCTGCGTCTCGCCCTCCAGCAGGCGGCCGGCCGGGATGCCGGTCCAGGAGGCGACGACGTCGGCGATGTCGTCGGCGCCGACCTCCTCCTTGACCATGGTGTCCTTCGCCACCTCTTCCTCGGCCTCCGAGGCGGCCTCCAGGTCGCGTTCGACGCCCGGGATCTCGCCGTAGAGCAGCTTGGAGGCGGTGTCGAAGTCGCCGTCGCGCTGGGCGCGTTCGGCCTGGCCGCGCAGCTCGTCGAGCTTCTCCTTCAGCTCACCGACGCGGTTGAGGGAGGTCTTCTCCTTCTCCCAGCGGGCGGTGAGGCCGCGCAGCTCCTCCTCCTTGTCGGCGAGGTCGCGGCGCAGCTTGTCGAGGCGCTCGCGGGAGGCGGCGTCGGTCTCCTTGCCGATGGCCAGCTCCTCCATCTTCAGCCGGTCGACGGCGCGCTGGAGCTCGTCGATCTCGACGGGCGAGGAGTCGATCTCCATGCGCAGCCGGGAGGCGGCCTCGTCGACGAGGTCGATGGCCTTGTCCGGCAGGAAGCGGGAGGTGATGTACCGGTCGGAGAGGGTCGCGGCGGCCACCAGCGCGCTGTCGGCGATCTGCACCTTGTGGTGCGCCTCGTAGCGGCCCTTGAGCCCGCGCAGGATGGCGATGGAGTCCTCGACGGTCGGCTCGGCCACCAGCACCTGCTGGAAGCGCCGCTCCAGCGCCGGGTCCTTCTCGATCCGCTCGCGGTACTCGTCGAGCGTGGTGGCGCCGACCATGCGCAGCTCGCCGCGGGCCAGCATCGGCTTGAGCATGTTGCCGGCGTCCATGGCGGAGTCGCCGCCGGCGCCCGCGCCGACGACCGTGTGCAGCTCGTCGATGAACGTGACGACCTGCCCGTCGGACTCCTTGATCTCCGCGAGGACGGTCTTCAGCCGCTCCTCGAACTCGCCGCGGTACTTGGCGCCCGCGACCATGGCGCCCAGGTCGAGCGAGACCAGCCGCTTGTTCTTCAGCGACTCGGGCACGTCGCCCTTGACGATCCGCTGGGCGAGGCCCTCGACGACGGCGGTCTTGCCGACACCGGGCTCGCCGATCAGCACGGGGTTGTTCTTGGTACGGCGGCTCAGCACCTGCACCACCCGCCGGATCTCCTGGTCCCGTCCGATGACGGGGTCCAGCCTGCCCTCACGGGCGGCGGCGGTCAGATCGGTACCGAACTTCTCGAGTGCCTTGTACTGGCCCTCGGGGTCGGGGCTGGTCACCCGGCGCGCTCCCCTCGCCTTCTGGAAGGCACCCTGCAGCTTCTCCGCGGTGGCGCCCTGCCCGGACAGTACCTCGCCGGCCGCACCGCCCTTGGCGGCGATGCCGATCAGCAGGTGCTCGGTGGACAGGTACTCGTCACCGAGGTCCTGGGCGCGGGCCTGGGCGTCGGCGACGACGGCGAGCAGCTCGCGGTTGGGCTGGGGCGGCGCCACGGTGGATCCGGTGACGCTCGGCAGTCCGGAGAGGACCCGCTCGGCACCGGAGCGTACGGCGGCCTGGTCGGCGTCCACCGCGGCGAGCAGGTCCGTGATGTTCTCGTTCTCCTGCCCGGCGAGCAGGGCAAGCAGCAGGTGCGCGGGGGTGAGGTCGGGGTGCCCCTCGGTCACGGCCCGGTTGCCGGCGGCGGCCAGTGCGTCCCGGCTCCGGTTGGTCAGCTCGGCGTCCACGTGTCCGTTCTCCTCCTTGGTGCCCTTCGGTGACCCTCAGCGGTGTCCGTGGTGACTGCGCCAACGTCCACAAACTTGAGTCTATTCCACTCAAGGTGGTGACCGCGAGGACTCGGGGCTAAGTTCCGGGGTCATGACCCTCACGTATTCGGTGGATCCGGGCGATCCGGACGCGTCGTACCTCAGCTTCTGGCGCGAACGGCACCTGTGCACGCTGACCACCCTGCGCCCGGACGGCACACCGCACCTGGTACCCGTCGGGGTGACGTACGACCCCGAGGCGCGCCTCGCCCGGGTCATCACCAACCGGACCAGCGCGAAGGTCCGCCATGTACGGGCGGCGGGGGACGAGGGCGCGCCGGTCGCGGTCTGCCAGGTGGACGGCAGGCGGTGGGCGACGCTGGAGGGACGCGCGCGGGTCCGCACGGAACCGGAGCGCGTCGGGGACGCGGTGCTGCGTTACGCGGAGCGCTACGGACGGATGCCCGGCCCCAACCCGGACCGGGTCGTCATCGAGATCGCGCTCACGCGCGCGATGGGCCGCGGCTGAGACCGGCGGCGCGGCTCGCACCGGCGAGCGATCCCTTCCGGCCATCACCCGATCCAGGCGATACCCGGAAATGTCCCCCAAAACTGCAGCGGCGTCACCGTGTTCAGGTCACGGTGACGCCGCTGCGGGGGGGAAGCACCTGCGCGATCTTTTACGACGGGGGAATCGCGTCAGGCACTGCGGGGGGTGGCCGAGATGGTCCTGGGGGCAGGGGAGTCGGACTCCACCTGCCGGTGGTCCCGCTGGTCCAGGTTCACAAAGATCATTCCGTACCGGATGGCACACCGCACGGGCTTCGGAGCCCCCCGGGGCCGCCTCAGACACCGGTACGCCCGTACGTCACCGTCCTCGTCGCGCGTGACGACCACGGGCTCACCGAAGACGGTCACCATCAACGAGTCACCGCTGTGGGGGATGGCGGTGACCAGGTCGATGAAATGCCATCCGGACCGGTAGGCCGTCGCCATCTCACGACGGAAGGATCGGTCGTCAGGTGGGGTGGCCACGTCAGCTCCAGACAGTGTCTGCCGGGAGCTGGACCACGTCCTCGCCGTCCACCACGCCCACGGCCCCGCTCGACCAGACGGTGTCGTCCTCGGCGTCGCTCTGCGCGCCGGAGAGGGCGCCCAGCGCACCGAAGGCCACAACGGCGGACAAGGCGGCGACAAGCACCGAGCGACGCATTCTCTTACGCATAGTCGGCTTCGTCCTCACTCGAAGGTCCCCTTTCCCCCGTCAAGTAAGACGATGGCTCATTCGGGCACGTCATGGCCACACGATCGGTGCATCATGTTCCTGCATGTTCAGGAGCCTGGGGGGTGGAGATTTAACAATGAATCGGACCAAAACCGTGCATCCCCATCCCATGACGGAGCTGTGCGTGGAAGGGAGTCGTCTGTACGCGAACGCACTGCGCACGGGACGTATCCCCCGGGCGGAGGCCGAAGCCGCGCCCTGTCTGGTCGACTTCTCCCTGCTCCACCCCGACCCCGACGACCCGGACTGGCTGCGCCCCGTCCCGCCCTCCGTCGTGCTGGCCCAGCGGCTGGACCCGATCGAGCGTGAGATCACCGAACGCAGGCGCCTGACCATGGAGTTGGCGGACACCTTCGAGCCGTTCATGGGACTCGGCGCCCCCCTGACGGAACCGGTCCACTCCATCACCGTGCTCGAAGGACTCGACCGCATCAACGAGGCGCTCGACCTGGCGACCTCCCAGTGCCGGAACGAAGTGCTCACCGTCCAGCCGAAGAACCGGCACCCGCAGCAGCGCCTGATCGAGGCGCTGGAACGCGACCGGCCCCTGATCGAACGCGGGGTGCGGATCAGGACGCTCTACCAGCACACCGCGCGGTACAACCCCGAGCGCATCGCCTGGACCGAGCAGTTCGCCGACGGCAAGGTGGAGTACCGCACCATCGACGAGCTGGTCGAGCGCCTCATCGTCTGCGACGACACGGTCGCCTTCATCCCCGTCCGGGACGACCGGCAGGTCGCGCTCGAACTGCGCCACCCCGGCCTGGTCCGCTACCTCATCAAGGTCTTCGAATTCATGTGGGGCCGGGCGGTCCCCCTCACCGCCGGCACCCCGTACGAGACCGCCCCGGACGGTCTCACCGACATCCAGCACTCGATAGCCAAACTGCTCGTCGAGGGACACGTCGACGAGGCCATCGCGCGCCGGCTCGGCATGAACGTCCGCACCTGCCGGGCACACATAGCGAAGCTGGCCACCGCGCTCGGCAGTGGCAGCCGTGCCCAACTGGGGTACCTCATCGCACAGTCCGGCATTCTCGAACAGGACCACTGATCCGGTCCGGGGGGCGATCAGGCATGAGCGGCGACGCACCACACAGGGCGGCGGACGCGCTGCGGGCGGAGGCACTGGACCGCTACGCCCGCGCCCTGGACCAGGGCCACGTGCCCGCCTCGGGGGACGCGGAGACCCCGCTCCTGCTCCGCCTCGGCCTGCTCCACCCCGCCGGGGACGACCCCAGCCGGCTGGAGCCGGTCGCACCGCACCTCGCCCTGCACCGGCTGCTGCGCGCCTCCGAGGACCGCGTCGCCGAGGAACGGCGGCGTCAGGAACGCCTGGCGGAGACCCTGGCCCCGCTGCTGCGCCCCGGCGAACCGGTGGAACAGGAGTCCCCCCTCGTGACCCGGCACAACGGCACGGAGCACATCGGACGGGCGATCAGCGAGGCGATGACCGGCGCCACGGAACTCCTCGCCGTCCAGCCGCACCGCAGCTACGTGAAGTTCGACCCGGCCGTCCACGAGCCCGCCCTCCGCCGCGACCAGGCCCTGCTGGACCGCGGCGGCCGTATCCGCGCCCTGTACCAGCACACCCTGCGCCACGCGCCCACGCTGGCCGCGCGCTACGAACGCCTCACGGGCGACGTCGAGGCCCGCTCCCTGGACGAGATCACCGACCGCCTCGTGATCGTCGACGGCGCGGTCGCCTTCATCCCGGCCGGCCCCGAGCGCTCCACGGCCCTGGAGGTCCGGCATCCGGCGATCGTGACGTTCCTGGTCACCACCTTCGACCGGCTGTGGCGCCTCGCCACCCCCATGTACCCGGAGGCGGACCGGCAGCCCACCCTCAACGGCGTCACCCCGCGCCAGCGCGCCATCGCCACGCTGCTCGTCGAGGGGCACACCGACGCCGTCATCGCCGACCGGCTCGGCATGAACGTCCGCACCGCGCGGGAGCACATCGCCAAACTCGCCACGCTGCTGGGCAGCGGCAGCCGGGCGCAGCTCGGCTACCTCATCGCGCGGTCCGGGGTGCTCGACTCGGCGGAGTGACGGCCGGGTGCCGCGCCCCGTCCAGCCCCGCCTGCGCGATCCGCACCCCCAGCTGGGTACGGCTGGCCGCCCCGAGGGTCTCCGACAGGCGGGCGATGTGCGCCCGGCAGGTGCGCACACTGATGCCCAGGCGCTCCGCGATGACCGCGTCCTGGTGGCCCTCCGCCAGCAGCGCCGCGATGGACTGCTCCCGGTGCGAGATGCCCTCGATGCCGGTGTCCGGCAGGGGGGCCGTCAGCGGGATGGCGAGCCGCCACAGCCGGTCGAAGACCGTGCCCAGGTACTCCACCAGCGCCGGGTGGCGCAGCTCCAGCGCCATCGTGCGCTCGGCGTTGGCGGGGATGAAGGCGACCGTACGGTCGAAGAGGATCAGCCGGTCGACCACCTCGTCCAGCGTGCGCGCCTCCACCGCGTCGCCCATCAGCTCCAGATAGCTGAGCAACCCGTGCCCGTGCCGGGCGACGTGGGTGTACAGGTCCCGCATGCGCACGCCCCGGCCGCGCAGCGCCATCGCCCGGTGCAGGCCCTCCGACAGCTCGGCCTCGCGCCTGATGCCGCCCGGCTGGACCGTGAGCACCTCGGTGGTGCACGCCTGCGTCGCCTCGTCCATCGCGGCCTGGATGCGCGCCAGTCCGTCCAGCACCCGGATCGCCGGGCCCTCCGCCGACGACTGGGCGACGGGCACCCGGCGGCCGAGTCCGGCGTACCACTCGAAGGCGGCCACCGCCGAGCCGACCCGGCGCTGACTCGCCCTCACCTCGTCGTACATGCCGCGCAGCAGCCGGGTCATGACCTCCTGCGGGGCGGTGGGCACCAGCCAGTCCATGTCGTCGGGATCGGGGTGCAGCAGGGCCAGCTCCAGCAGGCAGGGCACCCGCTCGGCCTCCCGGCGCGGCAGCCGGCCGCGCCGTACGGCCCGGGAGTACACGCGGTCCCCGGCCTCGCACAGTCGGTCAGCACCGTGCGGATGCTCCTCCGCCGCGTGCCCGGCCATCGCCCATCCCACCCCCGGTTCAGCCACTTTCCGCAGCGCAACTATGCGCGGCCGGAACCTGCTGTGCAACACGGGGCCGGCCACCGCGCCGCCCGGAGACCTGCGGGTGGCCGAATACCGACGGGAGTTACTTCAGGTCGAGCTTCTCGCAGGCGGACTTGAACTCGGCGGTGCAGATGTCCGACACGTCGTAGAACCCGTCGGCGATGACCGTGTCCTGGATGTTCTCCTGCGTCAGCGCGACCACCGGCACCAGCTGCGCCGGGATGTCCTGCTCGGTGGGGCTGTCGACCCGGTCGCGGGTGAGGGCGTCGAACTGGATGTCCCGGCCCTGGACCCGCGCCACGGCCATCTCCGCGGCGTTCTCCGCCTCCGTCGGGTACGACTTGTACACGCTCATGTACTGCTCGCCGGTGACGATGCGCTGCACCGCGGCGATCTCCGCGTCCTGGCCGGTGATCGGCGGGAGGTCGGTGACACCGGCGGCGCGCAGCGCCTTGACGATGCCGCCCGCCATGCCGTCGTTGGCCGAGTAGACGCCCTTGATCTTCTCCGCGCCGATCTCACCGATCGCCTCGGCCATGTTCTTCTCGGCGTTCTTGGGGTCCCAGTCCTTGGTGTCGAAGGACTTGGCGATGGTGACCTTGCCCTTGAGCTCGGACAGCGCGCCCGCCTTGAACTGCTTGGCGTTGGGGTCGGTCGACGAGCCGTTCATCATCACGACCTTGTCGGTGATGCTGAGGTCGCCGCCGAAGGACTCCAGCAGCGAACGGCCCTGCACCTCGCCGACCAGCTCGTTGTCGAAGGAGATGTACGCGTCGATCGGGCCCTCGGCCAGCCGGTCGTAGGCGATGACCGGGATGCCCGCCTCCTTGGCCTTGGTGACGCTCTCCGCGATGGCGTGCGCGTCCACCGCGTCCAGCACGATGACGTCGACCTTCGAGTCGATCATGCGCTGCATCTGGGAGGCCTGCTTGTCGGCGTCCGCCTCGGCGTTGGCGTACTCGACCTTGCCCTTGTTGTCGGTGAGCGCCTCCACCTTCTTCTTGAAGAAGGGGTAGTCGAACTGCTCGTAGCGCGTGTTGGCCTTCTCCGGGAGGAGGAGGCCGACGGAGATGTCGTCGCCCTTGGCGGGGCTCGCCTCGTCGCTGCTCCCTGTCGCGTCGAGCATGCCGCAGCCGGCGAGCGTGACGGACATCGAAACGGCGGCCACGGATATGGCGATACGACGCATGCGAGGGCTCACTTCAGGTGCGTTTTGGACGTGGGCACAGCTTTGCGGCCCATGTGACTGAAAAGCCAACGCTTCAGGGCCCATCGCCGTCAAGGGGCAACCACTTAACGAGATGGACACAGCACGGTCCGCTGAACTCGTGAAAGTCCTGCGGACACGCCGCGTGGATCACCTGGACACGCAGGCATACCATAGTCACAGATGTGGTCAGGCATAAGAGAAGGGGCCCTGAGGTTCGGTGAACCTCAGGGCCCCTTCCGCGCGTTCCGCGTGGTCAGTCCGACTGCTGCTGGCGCTTGGGCCGCCACACCACCAGCGCGCTGGTCTGCTGCACTTCCTGGTAAGGCACCAGGTCACGGCGGTACGAGGCGTGGACGGCCGCCTCGCGCTGGCGCATCGCCGCCGCCGCGCCGTCGAGCGCGTCCTCCAGTTCGGCCACCCGGGCCTGGAGGGCGGCGACCTGGTTCTCCAGTTCGATGATGCGCTTGATTCCGGCCAGGTTGATGCCCTCGTCCTGCGACAACTGCTGCACCTGCCGGAGCAGTTCGATGTCACGGGCCGAGTAGCGCCGGCCCCGGCCCGCCGTGCGGTCCGGCGACACAAGTCCCAGCCGGTCGTACTGACGCAGCGTCTGCGGATGCAGACCGGACAGCTGGGCCGCCACCGAAATGACGTAGACCGGGGTGTCCTGGGTCAGTTCGTACGGATTGCGTCGACGGCCGTCCATCGCATCAAGCTCCCTTCGCGGCCTGGAACAGCTCCGCCCGCGGATCCTGGTCCGCGGTTGCCTCGCGATACGCCTCCAGGGCGTCACGAGCCTTCCCCGACAGGTCCTTGGGAACACTCACCTCGACGGTCACCAGAAGATCACCGCGGGTGCCGTCCTTGCGGACCGCTCCCTTGCCGCGGGCACGCATGGTGCGCCCGTTGGGTGTGCCCGGCGGAAGCTTCAGCGTCACCGGAGGACCGCCCAGCGTCGGGACCCGGATCTCGCCGCCGAGAGCCGCCTCGGGATACGTGACGGGCACGGTGACGGTCAGGTTGTCGTCCTTGCGGCCGAACACCGGGTGGGTGCCGACGTGCACGACGACGTACAGATCGCCCGCGGGCCCGCCGCGCTCACCGGGAGCCCCCTTGCCGCGCAGCCGGATCCGCTGCCCGTCACTGACCCCCGCGGGAATGCGCACCTGCATCGTCCGCGAGGACTTGGCCCGGCCGCTGCCCTTGCAGACCTCGCAGGGCTCCTCCGCGATCAGACCGCGGCCCTTGCAGTCGGGGCACGGGTCCGTCAGCGAGAAACCGCCGCCGGAGCCCCGCGCCACCTGCCCGGTGCCGACACAGGTCGGGCACACGCGCGGTGTGCCGTTCTTGTCGCCGGTGCCCGAACATGCCTTGCAGGGCGCCTGCGACGACATCCGCAGCGGGACGGTCGCGCCCTCGATCGCCTCGGTGAAGCTGAGCGTCACCTCGGACTCGATGTCCTGGCCCCGGCGCGGCTGGGTCCGCGTGGTCCCCGCGCCGCCCCGGTTGAACAGGCCCCCGAAGACGTCACCGAGGCCACCGCCGAAGCCGCCGGCCTGGCCGCCGCCGGGCTGACCTCCGAAGAGGTCACCCAGGTCGAAGTTGAACGTGCCGCCGCTTCCGCCCGGCCCCGGACGGAAACCGCCGTTGCCGAAGAGGGCGCGCGCCTCGTCGTACTCCTTGCGCTTCTTGGGGTCGCCGAGGATGTCGTTCGCCTCGGAGATCTCCTTGAAGCGCTCCTCCGCCTTGGCGTTGCCCTTGTTGGCGTCCGGGTGGAACTCGCGGGCGAGCTTCCGGTACGCCTTCTTGATCTCGGCCTCGGTGGCGTCCTTGGGGACGCCGAGGACCTTGTAGTAGTCCTTCTCGATGAAGTCCTTGGTGCTCATCCCCGACGTCCCTCCTTCCCTGCGTCAGCTATAACGTCAGCCCTCCTCCGGGCCACCGTTCTCCTTGTTCTCCTCCGCCTGCGCCTCGGTGCTCTCCTCGGCCGGCTTGACCGTCTGCGCGCCCGGCTGCGGCTCGGCGACGGCCACCCGCGCGGGGCGGATGGTGCGCTCGCCGATGCGGTACCCCGGCTGCAGGATCGCCACGCACGTCGTCTCGGTGACGTCCGGGGCGTAGGAGTGCATCAGGGCCTCATGGATCGTCGGGTCGAAGGGCTCGCCCTCCTTGCCGAACTGCTGCAGGCCCAGCTTCGCCACCGTGGTCTCCAGCGACTCGGCGACGGACTTGAAGCCGCCGAGCAGCTCGCCGTGTTCCCGTGCGCGGCCGATGTCGTCCAGCACCGGGAGCAGTTCGGACAGGAGGTTCGCCACGGCGACCTCCTTGACCGCTACCCGGTCCCGCTCGACACGGCGGCGGTAGTTCTGGAACTCGGCCTGGAGGCGCTGGAGATCCGCGGTGCGCTCGCCGAGCGCGGTGCGGGCCTGGTCCAGCTGAGCCACCAGGGCGGCGTTCTGCCCCGTGTCCCCGGCCGGGGCCGCCTCCTCCTCGGAGGGAGCGGCGGCCTTCGGCTCGGCGTCGTCGGTCGGTGCGCCGGAAGGGACGTCGGGCTGCTGCTGCTCGTCGAAGCCCGGGGTCTCTTCCGTCACGCCGCACCGTCCTTGCGGTCCTCGTCGACGATCTCGGCGTCGACGACGTCGTCGTCGGCCTTGGCCTCACCGGCGGACGCGCCACCGGCGGCCTGGGCACCCTGGGCGTCGGCGTACATGGCCTGGCCCAGCTTCTGGGAGACGGCGGCGACCTTCTCCGTGGCGGTGCGGATCTCGGCGGTGTCCTCGCCCTTGAGCTTTTCCTTCAGCTCGGCGACGGCTTCCTCGACCTCCGTCTTGACGTCACCGGGGACCTTGTCCGCGTTGTCCGCGAGGAACTTCTCCGTCTGGTAGACGAGCTGCTCGCCCTGGTTGCGGGACTCGGCGGCCTCGCGGCGGGCGTGGTCCTCCTCCGCGTACTTCTCGGCCTCCTGGCGCATCCGGTCGACCTCGTCCTTCGGCAGCGAGGAGCCGCCGGTGACGGTCATCTTCTGCTCCTTGCCGGTGCCGAGGTCCTTCGCCGTGACGTGCATGATGCCGTTGGCGTCGATGTCGAAGGAGACCTCGATCTGCGGGACGCCACGCGGCGCCGGCGGCAGACCGGTCAGCTCGAACATGCCCAGCTTCTTGTTGTACGCCGCGATCTCGCGCTCGCCCTGGTAGACCTGGATCTGCACGGACGGCTGGTTGTCCTCGGCCGTGGTGAAGATCTCGGAGCGCTTGGTCGGGATCGTGGTGTTGCGCTCGATCAGCTTGGTCATGATGCCGCCCTTGGTCTCGATGCCGAGGGACAGCGGGGTGACGTCGAGCAGGAGGACGTCCTTGACCTCGCCCTTGAGGACACCGGCCTGGAGCGCGGCGCCGATGGAGACGACCTCGTCCGGGTTGACGCCCTTGTTGGCCTCCTTGCCGCCGGTCAGGTCCCTGACCAGGTCGGCGACGGCGGGCATACGGGTCGAGCCACCGACCAGGACGACGTGGTCGATCTCGCTGACGGAGATGCCGGCGTCCTTGATGACGTTGTTGAACGGCGTCTTGCAGCGCTCGAGCAGGTCCGCGGTCAGCTGCTGGAACTGCGCGCGGGTCAGCTTCTCGTCGAGGTGCAGGGGGCCCTCGGCGGAGGCGGTGATGTAGGGGAGGTTGATCGAGGTCTCGGTGGACGAGGACAGCTCGATCTTCGCCTTCTCGGCGGCCTCACGCAGACGCTGCAGCGCCATCTTGTCCTTGGACAGGTCCACGCCGTGACCCGACTGGAACTGCTTGACCAGGTAGTCGACGACGCGCTGGTCCCAGTCGTCACCACCGAGGTGGTTGTCACCGTTGGTGGCCTTCACCTCGACGACACCGTCGCCGATCTCCAGCAGCGAGACGTCGAACGTACCGCCACCGAGGTCGAAGACGAGGATGGTCTGGTCGTCCTTGTCGAGGCCGTACGCCAGGGCGGCGGCCGTCGGCTCGTTGACGATGCGCAGCACGTTCAGACCGGCGATCTCGCCGGCCTCCTTGGTCGCCTGGCGCTCGGCGTCGTTGAAGTACGCCGGGACGGTGATGACCGCGTCGGTCACCTTCTCGCCCAGGTACGCCTCGGCGTCCCGCTTCAGCTTCTGCAGCACGAAGGCACTGATCTGCTGCGGGTTGAAGTCCTTGCCGTCCAGGTTGATCTTCCAGTCGGTGCCCATGTGGCGCTTGACCGACCGGATGGTCCTGTCGACGTTCGTCACGGCCTGGCGCTTGGCCACCTCGCCGACCAGCACCTCACCGTTCTTGGCGAAGGCGACGACGGAAGGCGTGGTCCTGGCGCCCTCGGCGTTGGTGATGACGGTGGGCTCGCCGCCCTCCAGAACGCTGACGACGGAGTTAGTCGTGCCCAGGTCGATGCCGACCGCACGTGCCATTTCGATTCCTCCAGCTGACTTGAGTGGAACAGACTCAAGCATGCATGACGTCCGGCGTGGGGTCAACAGAGCTGAGTCAGCCAGACTCAACTCTTATCCGCTCCTTACACGCAACCGCTCGCTGACCTGCGAGGACGCACTGGCCGAACGTTGACGCGGCCGGAAAACGGGAGTGACGGGCAACCGCACGAGCCCCAGGACGAGCACCGCCGCGGCTCCCGCGACCCACATCGCCGCGCCCGCGGGCAGCCTCCCCGTGTGCACGCACACCGCGAGCACCGCCGCGCCCGCGGCCCCGGCACCGAGCAGCACCACGGCCGCGCGGGGTGCGAGCCCCAGCCGCCGCAGCCGGTGCGCGAGATGGTCCGGCCGTCCGCGGGCCACCGGCCGGCGGTCGAGCCGCCGCCCGAGTACCACCAGGGCGGCGTCCGCACACGCCAGGGCCGTGAGCGCGAACAACACGGCCGCTCCGGACCCGATTCCCTGTCCGGCCCGCACGAACACCGCCGAGGAGGACAGAAGGAAGCCCGTGAACAGCGCCCCGCCCGCCCCGAGCGCCGCCTGCGCGGGGAACCAGTTGTGCAGCAGGAACCCGGCGAGGGCGGCGGCCAGGGCGCCGAGCAGCGCGGCGAGTCCGTCCATCACCTCGGCCGCCGCGCAGACGGCCACCGCGACCGCGCCCACCGCCCCCACGGTGCCGGCCAAGCCGTCGGCGTGGTCCAGGCCCCGGAAGGCGACGGTCGCCACGACGACGCACGCCGCGGCCAGCACCCCGCCGGGCACCCCGGTCTCCTCGTACGGGACGACCAGCGCCGCCGCCACGGCCGTACCGGCGGGCGTGACCCACCGGCGGAGCCGCCAGGCGTCGGCGGCCAGCCCGAGCGCCGCGACGCAGCCGGCGGCCACGACCACCCGGCCGATCCCGGCGCCGAGCGGGGCCACACCCAGGGCGTCCCCGGCCACCGCGACCAGGGCGGTCGCCAGTGCGACGGCCGTTCCCCCGGCCAGCGGCACGGCCCGCCGGCGCCTGCGGTCCACGATCCCCAGACGCAGGGCGGGGACCCGCAGGACCCCCGTGAGCAGGGCGGACAGCAGCAGGGCGGTGGCGGCGGCGACGATCCCGTAGAGCACGGATATAAGTTAGAGGCGTATCGACCGATTTGGCGTGAATAACACGATCGGATCCCGGACGCCATCCGGGGCGGTCGCCAGGGCTCCTCCCGGGCACCCACCAGGGCGTCCGCCGGCCGGCTCACCGGTCACCCGCGAAGGCAACCCTCAGCGATTCAGATCACCCCGTGCCCGGCTACAGTGCGGCCGGAGATGGGGGTAGTCTCAGACGGACTGCATAAGTTACCGCTTAGTAATCTCGGGGAAGCCGGAAGGCAAGTCCCGGTGAAGCCCCCGACAGCCCACTCCACACCCTGAACCCCTCGCAGGCCCGAGGAGCCCTCATGCAACTCGCCGCGATCATCGTGTCGCTGGTCCTGACCGTGGTCGGCGTTGCGCTGCTCGCACGCGCGATCGGCCAGTTCGTCCGGCACTTCAAGCTGGGCCAGCCGGTCCCGGCCGGCAGCCGGACCGACAACCCCTACCAGCGCAGTGTGACCCTGGTGCGGGAGTTCCTCGGCCACACCCGCATGAACCGGTGGGGCATCGTCGGCATCGCCCACTGGTTCGTCGCCGTCGGCTTCCTGACACTGCCGCCGACCCTCGCCCAGGCCTTCGGCCAGCTGTTCCAGGCCGACTGGGTGCTGCCGGTCATCGGCGACTTCCTGCCGTTCGAGATGTACATCGAGTTCATCGGTGTCATGACGGTCCTGGGCATCGCGGCGCTGATCGTGATCCGCCTGCTCAGCCTGCCGTCCCGGCCCGGCCGCAAGTCCCGCTTCGCCGGCTCCAAGGCCGGCCAGGCGTACTTCGTCGAGTACGTCATCCTCACCATCGGCCTCGCGATCTACGTGCTGCGCGGCCTCGAGGGCGCCCTGCACCACGTCGACCACTACGAGGCGTCGTACTTCGCCTCGTACCCGCTGGTCCTGGCCTTCAAGGGGCTGTCGGTCGGCGCGCTGCAGAACCTGGTCTACCTGGTCGCCATGATCAAGATCGGGACGTCCTTCGTCTGGATGATCGTCGTCTCGCTCAACACCAACATGGGTGTGGCCTGGCACCGCTTCCTCGCCTTCCCCAACATCTGGTTCAAGCGCGAGGCCGACGGCGGGACCGCCCTGGGCGCCCTGCAGCCGATGACCTCCGGCGGCAAGCCGATCGACTTCACCGACCCCGGTGACGACGACGTCTTCGGCGTCTCCCAGGTCGAGCAGTTCTCCTGGAAGGGCCTGCTGGACTTCTCCACCTGCACCGAGTGCGGACGCTGCCAGTCGCAGTGCCCCGCCTGGAACACCGGCAAGCCGCTCTCCCCCAAGCTGCTGATCATGTCGCTGCGCGACCACGCGCACGCCAAGGCCCCGTACCTGCTGGCCGGCGGCGGCAAGACCATGGAGGGCGAGGAGAAGGCGTCCGAGGAGCAGCTGGCCGGTGTGCCCGCCGCCGCCCTCGCCGAGGCCGATCGCCCGCTGATCGGCACCGCCGAGGAGAACGGCGTCATCGACCCGGACGTCCTGTGGTCCTGCACCACCTGCGGCGCCTGCGTCGAGCAGTGCCCGGTGGACATCGAGCACGTCGACCACATCGTCGACATGCGCCGCTACCAGGTGATGATCGAGAGCGCCTTCCCGTCCGAGGCGGGCACGATGCTCAAGAACCTGGAGAAGAAGGGCAACCCCTGGGGCCTGGCGAAGAAGCAGCGCCTGGAGTGGACCAAGGAGGTCGACTTCGAGGTCCCGGTCGTCGGCAAGGACATCGAGGACCTGTCCGAGGTCGAGTACCTCTACTGGGTCGGCTGCGCCGGTGCCCTGGAGGACCGTGCCAAGAAGACCACCAAGGCCTTCGCGGAGCTGCTGCACATCGCGGGCGTCAAGTTCGCGATCATGGGCGGCGACGAGAAGTGCACCGGTGACTCCGCCCGCCGTCTCGGCAACGAGCCCCTGTTCCAGGAGCTCGGCATGGAGAACGTCATGTCCCTCAACGCCGCGTTCGGCGAGGAGAGGGACGACGACGGCAAGGTGACCGAGGAGTCCCGCAAGCCGAAGGCGTCGAAGAAGATCGTCGCCACCTGCCCGCACTGCCTGAACACCCTGGGCAACGAGTACCCGCAGCTCGGTGGCGACTACGAGGTCATCCACCACACGCAGCTGCTCCAGCACCTGGTGGACGAGGGCAAGCTGATCCCGGTCACCCCGGTCGAGGGCCTCATCACCTACCACGACCCGTGCTACCTGGGCCGCCACAACAAGATCTACACGCCACCGCGCGAGATCATCGGCAAGGTCCCGGGCCTGCGCAACGAGGAGATGCACCGTCACAAGGAGCGCGGCTTCTGCTGCGGCGCCGGCGGCGCCCGGATGTGGATGGAGGAGCGGATCGGCAAGCGCATCAACAACGAGCGCGTCGACGAGGCCCTCTCCCTCAACCCGGACATCATCTCCACGGCCTGCCCGTTCTGCCTGGTCATGCTGACCGACTCGGTCAACGGCAAGAAGGCCGCGGCCGAAAACGGCTCCGCCCCGGGCGTCAAGGTCAAGGAGTCCATCCAGGTCGTGGACGTCGCCCAGCTGCTGCTGGAGTCCGTCAAGACGCCGATCGACCCGGCGGGCGAGGAAGAGACGGAGCCGGCTCCCGAGCCGGAACCGGTGAAGTAACGCCCCCCGCACGGAAAGGGCCGCCCCGGAAGGGGCGGCCCTTTCACCGTCCCGGCCCTCCGTCAGCCCGCCCGGACCAGGGGGCGCCGCCTGAGCCGCCCGCGCCCCGCACCCCCGCGACGGCCGGCCCGCCGAGCCCGGTACCGCCGCCCGCGCCGAGGGCGCTTCGTCCGGTCGGCGGACGTCGGGCGGCCCGAAGCCGGTGGCGCGTTCGCGCGCGCCGCCCGCGCCCCGGCACCCCTGCGGGGCCCGGCAGCTCACCGGTCGCCGCGTCCCGTACCACCGCCCCCGCCGCGAGGGCGCTCCGTCCGGCCGACGCACCGTGGGCGGCCCGAGGCCAGTGGGGCGTTCGCGCGCGCCGCCCGCGCCCCGGCACCCCTGCGGGGCCCGGCAGCTCACCGGTCCGCCGCGTCCCGTACCACCGCCCGCGCCCCGAGGGCGCTCCGTCCGGCCGACGCACCGTGGGCGGCCCGAGGCCGCAATGGCCCGGCGGGCGGGGCATGCGCCCCGGCCACGGGCGTCCGGCGGGACTCCGTCGGCAGCTCGCGTGAGGGCCCCAGGGGGCCGGGGCCGCCCCCGCCGGGTGCCGTCGGGGGGTGACGCCCTGGCGCCGTCGTCAGCTCGCCGGGCCGGGGGCCGCGGCTCGCGGTCGGCGGACGGCCCGGCCGCCGGGCCGTCGAGCGGGGGCCGCTGGCGGTCACGCCCGGTGTCGTTGTCAGCTCGCGCGGGCCGGGGGGCCGTAGGGGGACGGGGGAAGGGCTGCGGGGAGTTCGGTGCGGCGGGTTATGCCTAACTTGCGGTAGGCCGCCGTCAGGTGGGTTTCCACCGTGCGGCGGGCCAGGTGCAGGGACGCCGCTATCTCCGCGTTGGTGCGGCCCTCCGCCGCCAGGCCCGCGATGCGGCGCTCGCTGTCGGTCAGCGCGGCCGGGCCCGTGCGCGGGGCTCCGGCACGCCGGGCGCCGCCCTCGTGCAGCAGCTCCTCGGCCACCCCGCGCAGCCGGACGGCGCCCAGGCGCTCGGCCCGCTCCACCGCCTCGTACAGCGCCTCCCGTGCTTGGGAGCGCTCCCGCGAGGCAACCAGCAGTCGTCCGTGGGCGATCAGCGCGGCGATCAGCTCGGCATCGGCCGGTGTCCCGCGCAGCAGCGCGACCGCCGTGCCGGTGAGCCGCAGCCCGCGCCGGCCGCCCGTGGCCTCACCCAGCACCCGCAACGCCCGCCCCCGCACCCTCGGGGTGTGCCAGACCTCGGCGAGCCGCGCCTCCTCCTCGGCGTGCGACAGCGCCTCGTGCCGCCTGCCCAGCGCGAGCAGGCACTCGGCGGCGCCCACCCGCCACGGGGAGGCCACGGACAGGTACGCCTCGCGGGACGCCTGCCGCCGGCCGCACTCGCCGAAGTCCTCCAGCGCCGCCGCCGGCTCCCCGGCCGCCGCGCGCAGCACCCCCCGCGCGTAGAGGAAGCGGTGCGTGCGCCAGGAGTCCGGGGCGGTCGGGAGCTCGAAGCCGTCCACCAGCCGGGCGGCCTCCTCCAGCCGTCCCGTCTCCACCAGGGCGATCACGGCCTGCGTGTGCGCGCTCGTGGGCCCGGGCCCGGAGGAGCGGATCCGGGGGGTCCGCGCACTCGGCTCGGCCAGCACGGCGTCGTGGTCGGCGCGGGCCGCCGCGAGGTCCACCCGTACGTCGGTCAGGATGTGGTGCATCGGGTGCAGCATGAAGGACCCCAGCGGATCCAGCGCCCGCCGCACCAGCTGCTCGGCCTCGTCGAGTTCGTCCGCCCAGTGCGCCACCAGCGCCGCCATCCCGAACAGGAACGGCACGGCGAGCGGGTCGGCGGGGCCGTCGGTGAGCGCGCGGATCCGGTCCATCGCGTCCCGTGAGGAGATCAGCCCGGCCGTCGCCCCGTGCCGTACGGCCTGCATCCGCCGGGCCGCGTCGAGCAGGTCCGGACCGTCGCCCTCGGGCTCGGGCAGGGGCGCCTCGTGCTCCGGGCGCAGCGCGTCCGGCGTGGCGTCGGACATCAGCACGGCGACCGCGCGCAGCGTCCGCACCAGGCCGGGCCGTTCCGCGAGCCGCTGCTCCTCCTCGCGGAGGAGGCGCAGCGCCTCCCCGGTCTCGCCGCTGCGGGCGAGCGCCGTGGCCAGGGCCACCATCGCCCGCACCCGGTCCCGGGACTCGCCCGGCAGCCGCACGGCCTGTGCCAGCCGGGCGAGGCCGCCGGACGGGTGCGCGGCGCACTCCAGGGAACCGAGCTGGATCAGCACGGTGGCCCGGCGCACCGGCGCCATGGGTTCGTCCAGGGCGCGCCGGAGGTACGCCACGGCGCAGCGTGGCCGGCCCGCCCGCACCTCCTCCCCCGCCGCCTCGACCAGGATGTCGACGGCCCAGGGCTCGGCCACCGCGGAGCCGTGGAACAGGTGTCCGGCGACCACGCCGGCCGGGGCGCCCTCGCGCATCAGCTCCTCGGCCGCGGTGCGGTGCGCCTCCCGGCGCCGGCCGCTGGTCCAGCCGCTGAGCACGGCGTCCCGCAGCAGCGGGTGCGCGTACCGGTGCAGGCCGTCCTCCCCCCGCCGCAGCAGGCCGAGGCGGGTCATCGCGGTGAGCCAGCCGGTGACCCGGTCCGGGTCCGCCTGGGCCATCCTGGCGGTGATCCGCGCCTGGGTGTCGCGGCGCTCGTCGGGGCAGTACCCCGGGCACCAGTGGCGCGCGGGCGCCGTACCGTCCGCGGCCGGGGGGCGTACGGCCGCGGCGTCCGCCTCCGCGCTCTCCAGCACGGCCAGGCAGCGGGCGACCCTGGCCGTGGCCCCGCCCGCGCCGGCCAGCCACCACGAGACGACGTCCGGGTAGGCGCCCGGGTACAGCGCCGCGCAGGTGTCCGGCAACGCGGTCGGCGGGGCGGTGCCGTCGTCGGCGTTCCAGGACGACAGGTCGTGCAGCAGGGCGCGCAGCAGCAGCGGGTTGCCCGCCCCGGCCCGCACGCAGTCGGCCACCCGGTCCGGCGCGGCCTGCGGGAAGGCGGCACGGACCAGGCCCGTGGCGGCGTCCGCGCTCAGCGGGGCGAGGGTGTGGGTGTGCACGAAGGCCGGGGACAGCCCGTGCGCCAGGCCGGGGGCGGCCTGGTCGATGTCGTACTGGCTGCGCTCGGTGACCACCAGCAGCACCGGCAGGCCGTCGACCAGCCGGGCCGCCTCGGTCAGCCAGCGGCGCGAGGACGGGTCGGCGGCGTGCACGTCGTCGACCGCCACGAACAGCGGCGCCCGCCGCGCGTGCGTCTCCAGCAGCCGCCACAGCAGCGCCCCCCGGGTCCGGCGCCGCTCGGCCTGGGTGGGGCCGGGCTCCGCCTCGGTGCGGGCGGGCACCGACGGGGTGTGGGCCGCCGGGACGTGGGCGGACGCCGCCGCGGCGCCCTGGAGGAAGTCCGCCTCCTCACCGAAGAGCTGGCGGGCGACGCCCCACTCCGTGCCCCTGTCCTCAGGGGTGCAGCGGGCCCGCAGCACCCGCATTCCCCGGGCCGACGCCTGCTGCGCGGCGGCCCTGAGGAGAGCGGTGCGGCCGGTGCCGGTGGCGCCGCGCAGCAGGACCAGCCGGCCCGATCCCGCGCGGGCCCGTTCGGCCCCGGCGGCCAGCAGGCGCAGGGCGTCGTCCCGTTCGCTGAGGGGGTCCACTAAGGGCAACGGTTCCTCCTGGGCCGGGCGGATCGTGGTCGGGGGACGGTGGCGGCGGGCCGCCGGTCCCCTTCTGAAGGACGCGCGCCGGGCCCGTCAGGTGCCCCGACGGGCCGAGGACGACGGCCTGTTGAGGCAAGAGACGGTAAGAAGGTGTGAATCCCCGCCGCGGGTATGGACGCGACGCACCGGGGCGTGATCCACTCCCGCCAAGCCACGGCCCGGCCGCCGTCCAGGCGCACGGAACACCACGTGATCTCGTGGTGCGTCTCGTGGTTCTCCACGATTGCCCGCGTCCCACCCGCCACAGGAGTGTGTGAGCGAAGCGTCGGACGCGGTCGCCCCGGTGGTGCCCGCACGGTCGGGTATGGGGAATCGGTTGCACAGCTCGTTCGGGAACCCGGAGACGGCCACACCACCCACGCTCACGCCCACCGGGCCCGGCAGCCGCATCCCCGTGCTGGTCGAGGCCCAGGACCCCATCTCCCGGGCCGGCGCGGCCAGCGAACTGCGCCGTCACCCGGTCATCGAGCTGGTGGAGGACGGCCGCCCCGGCCCCGGAACCGTCGCCCTGCTCGTCAACGACCAGCTCGACGAGGACCTGTTGACCCGGATGCGCAAGCTCGTGCGCAGCGACGGCAGCCGTGCCGTGCTGGTGGTGGGCGCGATCCGGGAGAACGAACTGCTCGATGTAGTGGAGTGCGGGGTCGGCGCGATCGTCTGGCGCCACGAGGCCACCGCCCACCGGCTGGTGCGTGCCGTCGTCGCGGCGTCCCGGGGCGACGGCGACCTCCCCGGCGACCTGCTGGGCCGGCTGATCAACCGCGTGGGCACCATGCACCGCACCTCGACGGGTCACGCCGGCGGTCTTCCCGCGACCGGCCTGACGGCACGTGAGGTGGACGTCCTGCGACTGGTCTCCGAGGGGCTGGACACGGGCGAGATCGCCGGCAAGCTCTCCTACTCCGAGCGGACGGTCAAGAACGTGTTGCACGGAATCACCACCCGGCTGCACCTCCGCAACCGGGCGCACGCCGTCGCGTACGCCCTTCGGGAAGGTTACATCTGACCGTACAGGCAACCGAATTGACCCCTCGGGCAGACCGCCGTGCCCCTGGCCCGTACGGGCCGGGGCACGGCGTCGCGCGCGCCTGGGCACCATCGGGGAAACCCGGCGGTCCGGCGGCCGGTGAGCGCCGCAACGGCAGAGCAGGAGTACGACGGTGATCCACGAGGTGGACGAGGTCCTCAAGGGCCTCCTGACGAGCGGCGCCCTGACCGGCTCCGGCATCGAGGTGTCCCTGGACGCCCCGACCCGGGACTGGGCGGCCCGCCGCAACGCGCCCACCCTCAACGCCTACCTCTACGACATCCGCGAGGAGGTCTCCCGGCGCGAACGCGGCACGGTCCCGGTCACCGACGGCAGCGGCCAGGTGGTGAAGCGCCGGATGCCCCCGCGCTGGTTCCGGCTGTCGTACCTGGTCACCGCCTGGACCCGGCAACCCCAGGACGAGCACCGCCTGTTGTCGGCCTGCATCGCCACGCTGCTCCCCCGCGAGATCCTGCCGCCCGGCGAACTGCCGCCCACCCTGGCTTCCTTGGGTCTGTCCGTCTCCCTGTCCGTGGCCGGCACGCAGACCGAGTCGCGGTCGCTCGCCGAGATCTGGTCCGCGCTCGGCGGTGAACTCAAGCCGTCCCTCGACCTGGTGGTGCTGGTGCCGTTCCCGTCCTACCCCGAGTACGACGCCGGCCCGCCGGTCACCGAGGGAGCGGTCGTCCGGGTCCGCTCCGTCGACGGCGTCCAGGACGACGCGCCCGGCCGCCACCACCGTCCGCACCACGTCGAGCGGGGGCGGCGCACCCGGTGAACGGCCCGCTCCACGACCCGGCCGAGGCGCTCCTCACCCGCGTCACCCGGCTCCGCGAACGCGTCGCCCGGCTGGTCGGGGACCGCTCCGCCGGCGATCCGACCGCCGGCGACCCGCTCCGCGGCCTCTACCTCGACGAGGACGCCGTACGGCACCACCTGAACGCCGCCCCCGCGCCGGCGACCCCCGACGAGCCAGCGGACGACGAACCCCCCGGTGACCGGCTCGGCCCGCTCGCACGGCGGCTCGGCCTGCGCCCGCTGGAGGTCGCGGTGCTGCTCGCGGCGCTCGCCCCGGACCTCGACCGCTCCTTCGAGCCGCTGTACGGCTACCTCAACGACGACGTGGGCCGCCGCCGCGCCACCACCGGGCTGGCGCTCGACCTGTGCGGCGCCCCCGTGCACCGTCCCGAGGCGCGTGCCGTCTTCCACCCCCGCGCACCCCTGCGCGCGCTGGCCCTGCTGGAGGTCGAGGAGCCGGAACGGCCGTTCCTCAGCCGCTCGCTGCGGGTCCCGGGACGGCTCGTCGCCCATCTCCTCGGCGACGACACCCCCGACGCGTCCCTCACCGGACGGGTCCGCCCGCTCACCCTCCCGGCCACCGCCGGGACGCCCGGCGACGACACCTTCACCGGCCGGCTCGCCACGCGGCTGGCCGAGGAACCCCTCACCGTCTACCTGCGCGAGCACCGCGAGGGCGAGGGCCTCGCGCACGCGGCGCGCGCCCTGCCCGGCGGCGCCCTGCACTACACGCCCAGGGGCGCGCACGCCGACGAGCCGCTGGCCGCCCTGGTGCGCGAGGCACGGCTGCGGAACCTCGCCGTGGTCGTCTCCGCGCTCCCGGACGACCCCGGGGCACTCGTGCGGGCACTGTCGGTGCCCGATGTGACCGTGGTGTTCACCGGCCCCCGGCCGTACGACCCGCAGTGGTGCGACCACGACCCGCTCGTCCTGGACGCCCCCCGGCTGGGCGCGGACGCGGTACGCACCTGGGCGGCCGCCCTGCACGACGGGGACGGCGCGGATCACTCCACCGCCCGGGCGGGCACCCTCGGCTTCGACCTCGCCGCCACCGTCGCCTCCTACCACCTGAGCACCGACCGGGTGACGCGGGCCGTGCGGGCCGCCCGGGGCCTCGCCGCGTTCGACGGCACGGCCCTCGCCCCCGCCCACCTCCGGCTCGCGGCGCGCCAGCAGTCGACCTCCGGTCTGGAACAGCACGCCCGGCGCATCCGCCCTGCGGTGACCTGGGACGACCTGGTACTGCCCGAGGTCCCCCTGGCGCAGCTGCGGGAGCTGGCCCGGCGGGCGAGGCTGCGCGACCGGGTGCTCGGCGACTGGCGGCTGAGCGCCGGCGGCGGCCGGGGGCACGGCGTGCTGGGCCTGTTCGCGGGCGACTCGGGCACCGGCAAGACCCTGTCCGCCGAGGTCGTCGCCGCCGAACTGGGCCTGGACCTCTACGTCGTACGGCTGTCCTCGGTCGTCGACAAGTACGTCGGCGAGACCGAGAAGAACCTGGAGCGGGTCTTCTCCGAGGCGGACCGCACCGACGCGGTCCTGCTCTTCGACGAGGCGGACGCGGTGTTCGGCAAGCGCTCCGAGGTCAAGGACGCGCACGACCGGTACGCCAACATGGAGAGCGCCTACCTGCTCCAGCGCCTGGAGTCCTTCGACGGCATCGCGCTGCTCACCACCAACCTGCGCGCCAACATCGACGAGGCGTTCACCCGGCGGCTCGATCTGGTGGTCGACTTCCCGTTCCCGGACGCCGACCAGCGGCTCGCGCTGTGGCGGCACAGCCTCTCCCGCGTGCCGTGCGCGGACGACGTCGACGCCCGGCAGGTGGCACGGGACTTCGAGCTGGCCGGCGGTTCCATCCGCAGCGCCGTGGTCACCGCCGCCTACGCGGCGGCGGACCGGGGCGGGCCGGTCACCACGGCCGACCTGCTGGAAGGGGCGCGGCGGGAGTACCGCAAGGCGGGGCGGCTGGTGCCGGGCGAGGGCACCTGGTAGCCGCCCCGGCCGGGGCGGGTGCGGCGCCGCGTCAGGGCGTCCGCACCTGCCACTTCTGGTTGGGCGTGCCCCCGCACGTCCACAGGTGCAGGCCGGTGCCGTTGGCGGTGCCGCTCCACATGGCGTCCACGCACTTGTCCGCCTGCGGGTTGACGAGGTCCGCCGCACCGCTCATCACGAAGTCCTGCGCGGGATTGGTGGTGCACCGGGCGAGCTGGATCAGGGCGCCGTCGTCCCGGGAGCCCCAGGCCACGTCCATGCACATGCCCATGGAACGCACGCTCGTGTCGTCCAGGAACTCCCACCGCTGGTTGGGGGCCTTCGGGTCGCAGTCCTGCAGCACCAGACCGGTGCCGTCCTGCGCCTTGCCCTTCTTCAGCGGGACGGTCACGCACCGGTCGGACCCGACGCCCACGATGAAGCTGCCGACCAGCGGCTGCGGCTGGGACTGCTGCTTCTGGCCGCCTCCGCCGCCACCGCCGCCTCCGGAGGCCGGCTTCTCCTCCTCCTTCTCACCGGAGCCTCCGCTGTCCGGGGCCCCGCCGGCGTCGGCGGGCTTCTCCTGCCGGGGCGGCTGCTCCGGCTGCGACGCCCCCGCGCTCGGCAGGGTGATCGGCGCGGAGGCCGAGGGGTCGGGGGCGGGGATCGCGGCGGCCTCGGTCTGCGCCGTCTTCTCGGTGGCCAGGGACCGCACGTCCGGCTTGTACGTCAGCCAGATCACGACGAACGCGACGGCCAGCGCCACCGTCATCCCCAGCACGGTGGCCAGCCAGCCGGGCAGGAAGCCGCGCTGGACGAACTTGCCCTCCACGCCCAGCGGGTCCACGCCCGACCGCTGCACGGTCAGCGTGTAGGGGCGCTCCTGCTTCGAGCCGAACCAGATGATCTCCCGTGGCTTCAGCCGCGCCTTGACGAACGCCGCGCGCCCGGGCTCGATCTGCACGTTGCCCGGGTCCAGGTCGAACGACAGCTGGTCGCCGTTGTCGCTCCCGCTGAGCGAGGCGGTCACCTTGGTGTTGCCGACGTTGTCCACCGCGAGCACCGGCCTGCCCCGCAGCCGCCCCTTCACCACCGGCGGCACCAGCTCGGCCCGCACCTCGGTGAACGGCGTGACCGTCAGGTTCCCCTCGGGGACGGTGGTCGCCTCGGGGTGCTCCGTCGGCGTGATCCGCACCGCGTACGGGTGCGGTCCCGCCGCGGCGTCCGGGCTCCGCGGGATGGTGAAGGACACCTCGACCGTCCCCGTGGTGCCCGGGTACAGCCGCAGCGACGGCGGCTCCACCCGCGCCCACGGCGCGAGGTCGCCCACCGGTTCGAACCGGTACTCGTCCACCACGTCACCGGTGTTGCGCACGCGCAGCCGCACCGTCGTGCCGGCGCCGGGATCGACCGTCGTCGACGCCGGCTCAAGAGAAGTCCAAAGGCTCACGCGTCGACGCTACGGGAGGCCCGCCGGGCGGTCAGGAGGCTCCGAGGCAGGGTCGGTGCCCGGAAAGGCAGCCGGCCCTGCCCGGCCCCGCTCAGCGCGTCTCCTCCCATTCGGAGGCCGACTCGTCCGGGTCGTGGCCGACGGTCCGGTCCGACATGGTGCCCTTGAGGACGTAGTTTTCCAGCGTCTTGCCCTCCGCCTCGGCCCGCGCCCTGACGGCCTCGACCACGTCGGGGTACTGCCTCATCCACTCCGGCATCACCCAGCCCGGGAAGAACTGCCCGTGGGCACCCGCGGCTTCGATCTGGTACCCGTTGGGCCGCCCGATGTGCGCGTTGACGGCCTCGAAGGCCCACTCGCAGCCGGCGCAGGCCAGCTTGACCCCGCCCATCATGACCGTCTTCGGGGACTCCCCGGTTCTGGGGTTCCTCACCCACTCCGCGACGTGCTCTCCGAGGACGGTCATCTCACCGTGCTGGGAGGTCTGCTTCGCCGACTCACCACCGACCGCGTACCACCGGATCTTCCCCTCCTCCAGGGCTCTGCTGACGGCGAGCAGGCCCTCGTTCCCGCCGTGCGCCCCGATGTAGGAGCCCTCGACCAACGCACGGAGTTTGGTGCGGTCCTTGTTGGCGCGGTCGCCGGTGTTCCGGTTCCGCTCCGCGGCCTTGGCCTGCGTCACCTCGTCGGACCGTTCGACGTAGCGGGCCAGTTCGTCCTCGACGACCTTCTTGTCGTTGTCGGTCACCTTCTTGTCGCCGGTGTTCCCGGCGATCGCGAGGTGACCGTCCGGCAGCAGCGACACGGCCAGGTGGGGCGTGATCTTCTTCGCGCTACGGGCGACGGTTTTCTTCTTCTTGTCGAGGAACTCGCCGTTGGTGTCCACGATCGTGTCCCGCGCGACGCGGGAGAGCCGGTCCAGCATGCGCAGGGTCACGTCCCGGTCCTGCTCGGCCGTCCCCGTGGTCCGACGGAACTCCGGTCCGGCGTCCTCCGCCGTCGCCGTCGCGGGAGCCCGCTGCACCCGCGGCGGGCCCGTGTCCACGGCCCGCTGCACGCCCCCGGCGGCCTGCGGGCCTGCCTCTCCGGCCCGCACCGGAGGCGCTCCGGCCATCACGCGGCGGGCGGTCTCCTCGGCCTCGCGCTCGAAGCGGTCCCCGGGGTCGCTGACCTTCAGTCCGCCGCCCTGGTCGCGGCCGTCCACCGGACCCCTGCGCTGCTGGACGACGTGCGTCAGCTCGTGCGCGAGGGTGTGCTTGTCCATACCGTCCCGGCCGACCACCACATGGCTGCCCGAGGTGTAGGCCCGGGCACCGATCTCCTCGGCGGACCGCTGGGCCACGGCGTCCGTGTGCAACCGCACGTCGCCGAAGTCCGCCCCGAGCCGGGACTCCATCTCCGTCCTCGTGGGAGTGTCCAGGGGCCGGCCGGAGCTGCGCAGCACCTGGTGCACGGCCGACCGTTGCACCGACGCGGACTCCGGGCCCGGCCCATGACCGCAGTTCGCGTCGTGCCGGTGGCGTTCCTCGGCCACGGCCCGGGCCACCGCGGCGTTCCCCGCCGTCCGCTGCAACGCGAGCAGCCGGGCGGCCGCCGCGTCGGCCGGCCGCCCGCCCCCCGTGCGGGACTTCGGTGACCGGATGCCGGGCGTCCCTGCCTGGTTCTGCCTGTCCTCCTGCCCGCGCACGGGCACTCCCCTCGACGGCGGATACACGTCTTTCCCCAGGCTGTCAGGCGGGCGCGGGCGGGGGAATGACCTTCGGGGCAGCCTCAGGGGCAGGTGCGCGGCGCCTTGCCCTTCCGGGCAACGGCGGTGCCCCGGGCACGGCACTCGCAGCCGTTCCGGTAGGCGCGCTGCGCGCGCGAAGGTGCGTACAGACCTGACTCGTACCCCGAGGAGAGCAGAGCATGCCGTCCTACCTGTCGCCGGGCGTCTACGTCGAGGAGGTGGCCAGCGGCTCGCGCCCCATCGAAGGAGTGGGCACATCGGTGGCGGCCTTCGTGGGGCTCGCCCCGGCCGGCCCGCTGAACGAGCCGACCCTGGTCACCAACTGGACCCAGTTCGTCGCCGCCTTCGGTGCCTTCACCGACGGGTACTACCTCGCGCACTCCGTCTACGGCTTCTTCAACAACGGCGGCAGCGCGGCCTACGTGGTCCGCGTCGGCGGCGCCCCCGGCGGTGTGTCGGGCGAGGCGTCCGGCGCGCCCGCCGAGGTGAACGGCGCGGCCCCGCGGGCCGCCCTGCCCGCCGGAACGCCGCAGCAGCTCGGCACCTTCACCGTGACCGCGGTGGCCGCCGGATCCGGTGCGCTCAGCGTCGAGGTCTCCGACCCCGAGGGCGAGGGCCCCGCCGAGCGGTTCCGGCTCACCGTCAAGGACGGCGACCGGCCCGTCGAGACCTTCGACGTCAGCGCCAAGAAGAGCAGCCGCACCTACGTCGTCACGCAGGTGAAGGAGCGCTCCAAACTCATCACCGTGCAGGAGGCGGCCCCCGCCGCGCAGCTCGCCCGTCCGGAGAACCAGACCGTCGCGCTCGTCGCCCCCGAGCCCGCGCCCGCCGTCCCGGCCGCCGCCGGGGACGCCGGCCGGCCCGGCCCGGCCCAGTACGTCGGTGACTCGGCGGACCGCACCGGCTTCGGCGGGCTTGAGGCCGTGGACGAGATCTCCATGGTCGCCGTCCCCGACCTGATGGCCGCCTACCAGCGCGGCGACATCGACCTGGAGGCCGTCAAGGCCGTCCAGCTCGGCCTGATCGCGCACTGCGAGCTGATGGGCGACCGTGTCGCCGTCATCGACCCGCCGCCCGGCCTCAACGCCCGCGACATCCGCGTGTGGCGCCAGGAGACCGCCGGCTACGACTCGAAGTACGCCGCCCTGTACTACCCGTGGATCAAGGTCTTCGACCCGGCCAGCGGCCAGAGCCGTACCGTCCCGCCGAGCGGTCACGTCGCCGGCGTCTGGGCCCGCAACGACTTCGAGCGCGGGGTGCACAAGGCGCCCGCCAACGAGGTGGTGCGGGGCGCCGTCGACCTGGAGCTCCAGATCACCCGCGGCGAGCAGGACCTGCTCAACCCGGTGGGCGTCAACTGCATCCGCGCCTTCCCCGGCCGCGGCATCCGCGTGTGGGGCGCGCGCACCCTGGCCTCGGACCCGGCCTGGCGCTACCTGAACGTCCGCCGGTACTTCAACTACCTGGAGGAGTCGATCCTGATCGGCACCCAGTGGGTGGTGTTCGAGCCCAACGACCACCAGCTGTGGGCCAGGATCCGGCGCAACGTCTCCGCCTTCCTCGTCAACGAGTGGCGCTCCGGCGCCCTCTTCGGCGCCCGGCCGGAGGAGGCGTTCTACGTCAAGTGCGACGAGGAGACCAACCCGCCGGAGTCCGTGGACCTCGGCCGGGTCATCTGCGAGATCGGCATCGCGCCGGTCAAGCCCGCCGAGTTCGTCATCTTCCGGCTGGCCCAGTTCTCCAGCGGCAACGGCGAGCTGGAGGAGTAGGGGAGTCCCCCGCACTCCGCTCTCCCCGCGAACTCCGCCCCCTCCTTGCGAAAGAAGTAACGACAGATGAGTCTGCAGCCGGGTGACGCCCTCACGTCACACAATTTCGGCCTCCAGATCGACGGTGTGATGGTCGAGTACCTCGCCGAGGTCAGCGGCCTCAGCATCGAGCAGGACGTGATCGAGTACCAGCAGGTCTCCGCCCAGGGCAAGCCCGTCACCAAGAAGATGCCGGGCGTGAAGAAGGCCGGCACCTGCACGGTCGTGCGCGGCATGACCCAGTCCGCCGCGTTCAACCAGTGGATCAACGAGTCGGTCAACGGCGCGATGGGCACGGCCCGCAAGAACGCCACCATCATGGTGATGGACTACCAGAACAATCCGGTCAAGCGGTACAACATGCGCAACGCCTGGTGCAGCAAGATCGACACCAGCACCGTGAAGGCCGGCGAGGCCTCCGCGCTGACCGAGACGGTGACCATCACGTTCGAAGAACTGGTCATCGAGTAATGTGCCGCACCACCGCCCGGCCGGGAGCCCTCCCGGCCGGCCCCACGCCCGCCGAGGGCGCCGTCGCGGCCCAGGGGCCGTCCACGGATGCCCCGGGGCAGGCCACGGACAGCCCCGTCGGCGCGGGCCCGGCGGCGTCGGCCGCCCCCGCGGGCGGCCAGGCGCTGCGCACCGAGTTCCCCTTCGAGCTGCCCCGCGGCTACGTCGACGAGTCCGGGACCGTGCACCGGCACGGGGTGATGCGGCTGGCGACGGCCCGGGACGAGCTGGTGCCGCTGCGCGACATACGGGTGCAGGAGAACCCGGCGTACCTGTCGGTGGTGCTGCTCGGCCGGGTCATCACCCGGCTGGGCACGCTCCCGATGGTGCACGACGGGGTCGTGGAGAACATGTTCGCCTCCGACCTGGCGTTCCTCCAGGACTTCTACCGGCAGGTCAACGCCGAGGGCCACACCCGGGCCGGCGTGACCTGCCCCCACTGCGAGCAGCCGTTCGAGGTCGAACTCGGCGGGAGCCGCCTGGGGGAATCGTGACGTACGCGACCGACCGGCTGCACGAGGAGATCGCGTACATCGCCTACCACTTCCACTGGAGCCTGGAGAACATCCTGGACCTCGAACACGGTGACCGCCGCCGGTACACGGAGCAGATCACCGCACTCGTCACCCGCGCCACGGCGGAGGGCTGACGGGGTATGGGATTCCTCGACCGGTTGCGGAGGAACGCGAACAACGCGAACGCGGCGGGGCGACGGGGCACGGATGCCGCTCCCGCTCCGGCCGCGTCCCCCGGGTCCGTCGCGGCCACGGGGTCCCCGGGCCCCGTGGACGACGGGGGCGCCGGAGGCGCCGGGGGCGGTACGGCCGGGTCCGGGACGCCCGCGCGCACGGCCGCGTGGCCCGGGCTGCCGCCGATCCAGCGGGCCACCGCCCGGCCGTCGTGGCCGGTCGCCGACGCGGGGTTCGGCGGCAGGCTGAGCACCTGGCAGAACCCGGCCTTCGCCGGCCCGCTCTCCCACGCCGTGCTCGACGGCGCGCCCGGCGGGCTGGTCCAGGGCGTCCTGACCACCTCGGCGCGTCCCTCGCCCGGTCTTGAGCTGCCCACGCTCTCCCTGCCCGTCGCCGCTCCTCCCGGCGAGCCGGGTCCCGGATCTTCGGGCGACGGCGCGGACCTGCCGCCGGTGCAGCGCGCGGCAGTACCCTTCACCGTCACCCGCCCCGCGGGCCCGTCGGTGACTCCCGCCCCCGCCCCGTCTCCCCGGCGGTCCGCGTCCCTGACCAGGACGCCGGCCCCGGTGGCAGCGGTGCAGCGGCGGTCCCTGCCGGTCGCACCGGGCCGGAGCACGGGGGGCTCCGGTGCGGGGACGGCCGGTACACCGGCCGTCTCGTCGTCCGGTCCGGCTGTCTCTTCGTCCGGTCCGGCCGTCTCCCGTCGGCTCCGGCTGGCACTCCGTCCGTCCCCGCTGCGTCTCCGTCGGTTCCGGGCGAGGCGCCGGGCGGCCGGTCCGGTCAGGGCGGTACGTCCTCCGCGCCGCGTCGTCGGCCGTTGCTGGGGGCGCCGTTGACGGCTCCGCCGTCGGCGTCGGCCGAGCCCCGGACACGGCGGGTTCGAGGCTGTGGGGGCCCGGGGGCTCCGGTGCAGGCGGTGCCGTCGGGGCAGGCCGCTCCCTCGGTGCCGTCTGCGCAGGCCGCTCCCTCGGTGCCGTCTGCGCAGGCCGCTCCCTCGGTGCCGTCTGCAGGCGCTCCCTCGGTGCCGTGTGGCGGCTGCTTCGGTGCCGCCGGTCTCCTCGGCCTCTTCGGCTTCTTCTCCTTCTTCGGCTTCTTCGAAGGCGGCGGCGCCGGTTCCTCCGGTGGGCCCGTCCTCGCCGGTGCCTTCGGCCCTCCCGCCGTCCTCGGCGTCGCCCGCTCGCCGCGCCTCTTCGGGGACCCCGGCCGGCCCGTCCTCCCCGGTGAGGCCGGCGTCCCGGGAGTCCGGCAGCCGTGCCGGTGGGAAGGAGCCCGTGGTCCAGCGGGCCGTCACGTCCGCGCCCTCGCCGTCCCGTACGTCCGGACCGCACGAGAGCACCGTCGAGGCACCGGAGGAAGCGGCACCGGCACCGGTGTCCCCGCCCGGCACCTCCGGTGCGGCCCCTGACGCCCACCGTGCGCTGGCTCCCTCCGCGCCGTCGGCGCTGTCTCCGGTGGCCCCGCATCTCCGTCCCGCACCCGCGGCCGTACCTCTGCGGCAGACCGCGCCCGCCGTGCAGCGACGGGCGGCGCGGCCCGGCGGGGGTGCACCGGGCGCACGGCAACCCGAGCCCTCCGGCCCGTCCGGCGGCCCAGCGGCCCCTGTCGCACCGGCACCACCGGCACGTCCTTCGGTCACGCCGGTGCCGTCGGCCGGGGCTCCCACCGTGCAGCGCGTGCCGGTCGAGCCGCCCGCGAGCACCGGGCAGGCTCCGGGCGCCGGGGGCGGCACCCCCGCGCCCACGCCGACGCCCACCCCCGTAACTTCGGCTCCGGTAACCGCTGTTCAGCGCCTCTCCCGGCCCGGTTCCACCGCACCCGTCGCCCCGCTGCGGCGGATTCCGACGGCACCGGCGCCCCGGGCCACGGACGCTCCCGCGACTCCGGGTGCCGCGCCCACGCCCTCCGTACCGCCCCTGCCCACCGCTCCCGCTGTGAGCGTCGTTCCGGGCGCGTCCGGTGCCCCTCGGCCCGCCCCCGTTCCGGCTCCCGACGCGACCCCGGTCCAGCGGGCCGGCGGTGCGGGCACGGCTCCGTCCGCTCCCGGTACGACCGCTCCCCCAGCCGCCCCCGCCGTGACCAGGCGGGCGGCCCCCGGGATCCGGCCCCGGGCCGCCTCCATACCCGCGGCTCCCCTCAACACCCCGGCTCCGCAACCCCGTACGCCCTCCGGGGAAGCACCGAAGCCCGCGACGGGCCGTACCGTGCTGCCGCCGCTCGGCTCCACCTCCGTCGCCGTACCGCGGCCCGGCGCTGCCGCCCCGTCGCCCGTCACGCCCTCTCCCGCCCCCGCGCCTGTCGGGCCCCCCATCCAGCGGCTCGCGGCAGGACGGCCCTCCGCTCCGGCACCGTCCGCGCCCACCGCGCCCGTGGTCCAGCGTTCCGCCGCCCCGGCTCCCCGTACCGAGGCGAGAAGCACCCCCGTGCAGCCCCGTACGCCGACGCCCACCCCGCGCCCACGCGGCACAGCCCCACGCCCGCCGCCCCGCGCACCGGCATCACCCCCGCCGTACGCCCCGGCCTCGGCGCCCCCTTGCAGCGCGGCACGTCACCCGCACCCACGCCCGCAGCGAGCCCCGCCCGTGCGAGCGCCCCGGCCACCCCCGTGTCCGTGCCCCCGGCGAAGTCCGCACCGCCGCTGCCCGGTTCCACCCCCAGCACCCCTGCCACCGGCCCCGCAGGCCCCGCCCCGCCCGGCCGGGCACCACCACCTCCGCCCGGCGCGCCGCCACCACGCCCCTCGCCACCCCGCTCCAGCGCGCCACCACGCCGACCCCGGCGCCCGCGCCGGCGCCGGCCCCGACGCCCCCGCGTCCCGCGGCCGCGTCGTCCGTCCCCTCCGCGCCCCCGTCACCGCCGCCCCGGTCCTCCCGGCGCCGACCGCTGCCTCCGCACCCCCCACCACCCCGCACGCCCCCACAACCCACGCAACCCGCCCTCCCGGTGCAGCGCGCGACGCCAACACCCCCCACCCCGCGTCAGCCCTCTCCACGCCCCCGTCACCCCACGCCCCCGATCCAGCGCACCTCCGCGCCCACCACGGCGCACCCGCCCGCACCGAAGCCGCCGGCCCCACCGCCCCCCCCGCAGGGGCCGCCTCCGCCGTACGACCCGGGGCCGCCCCCGCCGTACAGCGCCCATGACCCGCACCTGGGCGCGGGGGGCACGCGCGGTGGGCCGTCGTTCGATCCGCGCGCGCTGACCGACGGACAGCTCGACGAGCTGACGCACCGCCTGGTCGGCCCGCTCACCCGCCTCCTGCGCACCGAGCTGCGGATGGACCGGGAGCGCATCGGCAGACTCCGCGACCCCCGCGCCTGACCCGCGACCGGCACCCCGCACCCGCACCCGCCCGCCCCGAAAGGCCCTCCGATGCCCAGCGATCTCGATCCGGGATCCACCATCTTCTTCACCCTCACCATCGACGGTGAGAGCCTCGGCGCGTTCAACGGCTGCGAGGGTCTCGCGTCGACCGTGGAGGTCGAGCAGTACCAGGAGGGCGGCAACAACGGGTTCGTGTGGCAGCTGCCGACCCGGGTCACCTTCTCCACGATCCGGCTGACCCGCCCGCTCACCCCGGACACCTCGAAGGTCGCCGCCTGGATCTCGTCCGTGACGACCGGCGTCACCCGCCCCACCGCCCAGATCTCGGCGCTGCGCGCCGACGGGTCCGAGGTGGCGCGCTGGGGGCTGATCGACGTGCTGCCGGTGAGCTGGCAGGGGCCCTCGCTGGACCCGGCGAACCCGGGCGTGGCCACGGAGGTCCTGGAGATCGCCCATCACGGCTTCACGGACTGACCGCGACGGACCACACCCCACCCCGCAGGCACGACACACGTACCCAGGACCGAGGACGGAGACGAAGGACCATGGCAGGCAAGGGAGGCAAGGGCTCCACGGGCGGCGCGGGCAAGAGCCTGGTGCGCGCCACGCTCGCCATCCACGAGCCCCCCATCGGCGACAGCACCACACCGGGCGGTCTGATCAAGACCTTCGACTTCGACTTCAACCCGGCGCAGCTCACCCTCACCCGGCGTGCCCAGTGGAAGAGCACCCCGTCCGCCGCCCTGCGCGACGGCCCGCTGCCCGAGTTCATGGGCGCCGAAGGGCGGAGCCTGTCGATGGAGATCTTCCTCGACTCCTCCGGCGACCCGGGCGACAGCAGCGTGCTGAAGAAGGTCGAGGCACTGTTCTCCTGCTGCGAGGTGACCGCCAAGAGCATCGCGGCGGACCAGCCGTCCACACCGTGGGTGGTGTTCGAATGGGGGTCGTTCTCGACGGCGCGGTTCACCGCGTACATCGGCAGCGTGGGGGCGACGTACACCCTGTTCGGCACCACGGGCGTCCCCGTCAGGGCGACGTGCCAGGTGGAGCTGAACGAGATCCCCAGCCAGACCAAGGGCCAGAACCCGACGTCGGGCGCGCTCACCGCGCGGCGCGTGCACCGGGTCGTGGCCGGCGACACCCTGCAGTCGCTGGCCTGGCGGGAGTACGGGGAGGCCGCGGCCTGGCGGGCGATCGCCGAGGCCAACGACATCGACGACCCGTCCCGGCTGCCCAACGGCACCGAACTGATCCTTCCGGCGGCCGGGGAGGTCGCGTACTGATGGTCAAGCCCTCCTTCTCCAACATCGTCGACGTCACCTTCGACGGGAAGCCGGTGCCGCCCTACTTCGCCCCGCTGCTGGTCGGCGGCTGGGTGGACCTGGGCGCGGGTGTGCCGGGCGCCTTCCGGGTCACGTTCCGCGACGCGCACGGGCTGGTGCTCGGCAAACTCGGCATCAAGTTCGGCACCGAGGTGGTGATTGCCCCCGTCGCCCACGGCAAGGGCGCCGGCGACCCGCTGCTGACCGGCGAGGTCACCGGCATGGAGACCGACTACGACGGCACCGGCACCTTCACCGTGATCCGCGGCTACGACCGCGGGCACCGCATGATGCGCCGCCGCCGGGTCGCGGCCTACCGCAACCAGACGGCGTCCGACATCGCCCGCACCCTGGCCGCCCAGGACAACGTCACCGTCGGCACCGTGCAGGGCACGAAGACGGTCTACGAGTTCATCAGCCAGGCCAACGTCACCGACTGGGACTTCCTGTCCCGGCTCGCCGACGAGAACGACATGGTGATGTCCCTCGACGCCAAGGGACGCTTCCAGTTCGTCAGCCCCGACCCCGCCTCCGGCGCCCCGCCCACCAGCACCCCGGGCGAGAAGAGCCCGTACGTCCTCCAGGCCGGCACCGACGTGCTGCGCTGCCGCGCCGCGGTGACCGCCGCCGACCAGTACGGGCGGGTGGAGGCGCGCGGCTGGGACGTCGTCGCGAAGAAGGAGCTGACGGCGACCGCGCCCACCACCACCCACCCCGGCATCGACATCGGCACCACCCCGCGGAAGGCCGCCTCCGCCTTCGGCACCGTCACCCTGGTGGAGACGGAGAAGCCGTACGACCGGCAGAACGAGGTGAAGTACGCGGCGGACTCCCTCGCCGACGACGTCACCTCATCCTTCGCCGAGCTGGAGGTCGTCGTGCGCGGCAACCCCAAGCTGCGCCCCGGCGTGCCCGTCACCCTCACCGACGTCGGCGCCCCCTTCGAGGGCAAGTACACGGTGACGTCCGCCCGGCACGTGTTCGGCGACGGCAAGCACTACGAGACCTGGATCACCGTCAGCGGCCGCCAGTGGCGCTCCCTGTTCGGGCTCACCTCCGGCGGCGGGAGCGGCGCCGCGGCCGCCGCGCCCCGGCTCCCCGGCGTCGCCAACGCCCTGGTCACCGACGTGCAGGACCCACTGAAGCAGGGCCGGGTCAAGCTGCGCTTCCCGTGGCTGGACGACACCTACGTCTCCGACTGGACCCGGACCGTCCAGCTCGGCGGCAAGCGGGGCGGCGGCATCTTCCCGCTCGACGTGGGCGACGAGGTGCTGGTGGCGTTCGACCGGGGCGCCCTCGACCACCCGTTCGTCGTCGGCGGGCTCTACAACGGCGTGGACAAACCCTCCCCGGTACGGGACGTGCCGCTGCACGACGGCGTGAGGCGGCGGGCGATCCGGCACACCCTGTCCGACCGCGACGCCAACCGCGTGGACCTGCTCAGCCAGACCACCGGCGCCCGCAAGCAGGGCGTCCGCGTCGCCTCCGGCGACGACAAGCTGGTCATCAACCTGGACCGCACCAACACGGAGATCACCGTCGACAGCGAGGGAACCGTCGTCATCAAGGGCGGCCGCTCCGTCTCCGTCGAGGCGGGCACCGACCTCACCCTCAACGGCAAACGCTCGGTGACCATCAGGAGCGGCGGCCCGCTCACCCTCCAGGGCCGCGGCGCGGTCAGCCTCAGCTCGTCCGTCGGCGCGGTGAACGTCGACGCCAAGGGCGCCCTCTCCCTCAAGGCGATGGGCCTGGCCTCGCTGACCGCGATGGGCAGCGTGCAGATCAACGCGGCGGCCGCCGTGGGCATCCGGGCCGCCACCGTACCGGTCATGGGCCTGCTCACCGCCAACGGAAAGCCGGTGATCTGATGGCCGAGCAGTTCGTCGGCTCCGGCTGGGCGTTCCCCCTGCGCATCGGGCCCACCGGGGGCATCGCCCTGGTCAGCGGCGAGAAGGAGATCGAGGAGGCCATCCGGCTCATCCTCGCCACCGCCCCCGGTGAACGGCCGATGCGCCCGGAGTTCGGCTGCGCCATCCACGAGATGGTCTTCGCCCCCGTCAACGAGGCCACCGCCGGCCGCATCCAGCACGAGGTGTACACGAGCCTCGACCGCTGGGAACCGCGCATCGAGGTCGAGGAGGTGCAGGTCACCGCGGGACCCGGCGAGGGCGTGCTGCACATCGACGTCCGCTACTCCGTGCGCGGGACCAACAACCCACGCAGCCTCGTCTTCCCCTTCTACGTCATCCCCTCCCACGACGAGCCCGGCACGAGCGGCACGGCCGGTACGGGCGAGTGGGGCCCCCACCCCGAAAGCGACCGCTGATGGCCCTTCCCTCCCCCAACCTCGACGACCGCCGCTTCCAGCAGTTCGTCGACGACGCCAAGCGCTACATCCAGCAGCGCGCCCCGGAGTGGACCGACCACAACGTCTCCGACCCCGGGGTCACCCTGATCGAGGCGGTCGCGCACATGGCCGACCAGATCGTCTACCGCCTCAACCGGGTGCCCGAGAAGAACCACCTGGCCTTCCTGGACCTCGTCGGCATCACCCTGTTCCCGCCCACCGCCGCCCGCACCGACGTCACCTTCTGGCTGTCCGCGCCGCAGGACGAGTCGGTGGTGCTGCCCGAGGGCACCGAGGTGGCCACCACCCGCACCGAGCGCGAGGAGGCCGTGGTCTTCGCCACCGAACGCGAACTCACCGTCGTGTCCACGTCGTTGCGCCGGCTGGCCGTGCAGCACCAGGGGGAGCCGGCCGCCGACCGCACCGACGACCTCACCGAGGGCAAGGACGTCCTCTGCTTCAACGAGTCGCCCCGGCCCGGCGACTGCATGCTGTTCGGGCTGAGCGCCGCCGTCCCGCACTGCGCCGTCGCCCTGGAACTCGACAGCCGCGTCGACGGCGTCGGCGTCGACCCGCGCCAGCCCCCGCTGGTGTGGGAGGCGTGGACCGAGGACGGCTGGACCGAGTGCGAGGTCGACCGTGACGCCACCGGCGGCCTGAACCGGCCCGGCGAGGTCGTCCTGCACGTCCCCGGCGGCCACGTGCTGTCCCGCAACGGCGGCCACGAGGGCGGCTGGCTGCGCTGCCGGGTCACCGAACCCCTCCCGGGCCAGCCCTTCTACACCACCTCCCCGTCCGTGCGGGCCGCCGAGGCCCACACCCTCGGCGGCACCACCTCCGCCGTGCACGCCGAGACGGTGCACGACGAGGCCCTCGGCGAGTCCACCGGCCTGCCCGGGCAGCGGCTGCGCCTGGCCCACGCGCCCGTCGTCGGCGACACCCCGCCCGTGCTGCTGCAGACCGCCGAGCACGACGGCTGGACCGACTGGGACGTCGTCCCCCACTTCGCCGCCTCCCGCCCGCACGACCGGCACATCACCCTGGACGCCACCACCGGCGAGATCGCCTTCGGCCCCGCGGTCCGCGAACCCGACGGCAGCCTGCGCCAGTTCGGCGCCGTCCCCCCGAAGGGTGCCGTCATCCGCGCCCGCCGCTACCGCACCGGCGGCGGCAGGTCCGGCAACGTCGCCCGCGGCGCCGTCCGCGTCCTGCGCCGCTCCGTGCCGTACGTCTCCGAGGTCGTCAACCGGGAGGCCGCACGCGGCGGCGTCGACGGCGAGACCGTCGAGGAGGCGAAGCGCCGGGCGCCCATCACCCTGCGCGCCCAGGAACGCGCGGTCACCCTGCGCGACTACGAGGAACTCGCCCGCCGCGCCGCCCCCGACACCGCCCGTATCACCTGCCTGGAGGGCGAGGAGAGCGAGCACGGCGCCTACGCGGTGCGGGTCCTGGTCGTCCCGCAGGCCGTGCCGGACCCGGGCGGGCGGCTGCGCTTCGAACAGCTCGTGCCCGGCGACGCGCTGCTCACCCGCATCACCCGATACCTCGACGAGCGCCGGCTGATCGGCACGCGTCTGGCCGTGGGCCCGCCGTTCTACCAGGGCGTCACCGTCGTCGCGACCGTGCACGCCTTCCGCGGCACCGACACCGACCGGGTCCGCCGCCAGGCGCACGACGCCCTCTACCGGCACCTCGACCCGCTCACCGGCGGCGCCGACGGCACCGGCTGGCCGTTCGGCCGGCCCGTCCAGGCCGGGGAGATCTTCGCCGTGCTGCAGCGCGTACCCGGCGTGGAACTCGTCGACCAGGTCCTGCTGCACCCCGCCGACCCGATCACCGGCAAGCGCGGCGAGGCCACCGACCGGATCGACCTGTCCGCCCCGTCCCTGGTGTTCTCCTTCGACCACCGGGTCCGTGTGATCGGGGACGGCGCATGAGGGGCTCCGTCGACGGGCTGGGCTCCTCTACGCCGATCGGCGCGATGCTGCCCGCGATCTTCGCCGACGACGACCTGGCACAACGCTTCGTCGCCGGGCTCGACGAGGTGCTCGCGCCGTTCCTGGTCGTCCTCGACAACCTGGACTCCTACTTCGACCCGGCGCTCACCCCGATCGACTTCACCCGCTGGCTGGCCGACTGGGTCGGCGCCGAGACCGACGGCATCGAGACCCACGACAGCCCGGCCGGCGCCCCCTCGGTGGAACGGCGGCTGCGGGCCGCCGTGGCCGCCGCGGCCCGGCTGCACCGGGTGCGCGGCACCCGGCTCGGCCTGTCCGAGGCGGTGCGCCTGGTGTTCGGCGTGACCCCGCGGATCACGGAGAGCGGCGCCGCCGACTGGCACGCCCGCCCGCTCGGCCCGGTCCCCGGCGACCGCCGCCCGCACCTGCACGTCTCGCTGACGCTGCCCGACCCGGCCCCCGCCGACACGCACCGGCTGGACACCCTGGTCGCCGCCGCCCGCCCCGCCCACATGCCCTACACGGTCGAGGTCATCGCCGCGACCGCCGCCGAAAGGACCACCGACAGATGACCAGCCCGTCCTCCGGCCCCGGCCGGACCGCCTCCAGCTGCGCCGAGTGCGGCACCCCGGCGGAGCCCGGCCAGTCGTTCTGCGACTCCTGCGGCGCGGTCCTCGGCTGGGGCGGCGAGGGCCGCCCGGGCCGCACCGAGCCCGCGCGGACCGCGGCGGCCGGTGCGGCTCCGGGGGACTCCGTCGCCCCGGGCGGCTCCGCGCCGGCGGCCACCGCCTCCCGCACGGACGCCCCGGCCACGGCCCGGGCGGACGACTCCCCCTCCGCCACCACCGCCCCGGAGGACGACACCGAGCCCCTCCCCCACGTCCCGGCCTCCGCCGACCCGCAGCACACCGGCGGGAACGCCGACGACGGCCCGGACGACGACAGCGGCCCGGTCCCCGACGCCGAGGCGGCCGAGCGCGCCCGGTCCCTCCTCGTCCCGGTCGCCGACGCGGAGCCGCGCGCCCCGGAGGACCCCGCCGTCGCACCGGTCCTGCCCGGACGCACCGCGGCCCGGCGCCCCCAGGTCCGCGCCGTGGGCCCGCAGGCCGACGCGGAGGGCGGCGTCCCGTGCCCCTGGTGCTCCACCCTCAACCGCCCCGAACGGCACTTCTGCTCCCGCTGCGCCATGTCGATGACGCGCGGCGACGACGCCCCCGTCCGGCTGCCCTGGTGGCGCCGGATGTTCGCCGACCGCGGCGCCGAGTCGGCCTGGGCGGGTGAACGCCCGCGCCTGCGCCGGGGATTCGGCCGCATCTGGAACTGGGTCGTCGGCGCCGTCGTCGTCGGACTGGTCATCGCCCTGGTCGTGAACCTGGGCACGATGGTCCAGGCCACCCGCGACCACTTCGCCAAGCGTGCCCCGATCGGCCCGTCCGGCGTCAAGGCGTCCCGCTCCTACACCGGGCACGACGCGGGCCTCGCCTTCGACAAGCTCAACAACACGTGGTGGGGTCCCGGCATCGCGGAGTCCGCGGAGGGCGAGTGGCTGGAGGTCACCTTCGACCAGCCGACCCGCCTGCTGGACCTCGTGATCACACCGGGCACCTCCACCCGTGCGGACCAGCTCTCGGAGTCGGCGCTGCCGCGCCGGATCGACGCGCAGGTCACCCTCGCCGACGGCGAGAAGATCACCCGCACCCTCACCCTCGACCAGGGCGCGGGCGGCCAGCGCCGGAAGTTCCGGGTGGGCGAGGTGACGACCGTGCGCTTCGTCCTGCGCTCGGCCTACAACGCCGGTGCCGACAAGCAGGTGGCGATCGCCGAGATCGAGTTCTTCGGCCCGTCGAACAACAACAGCTGACGCCCGCCGGGCCCGCCTCGGGGTGGCTCCGGGGCGGGCCCCGAGGGGACCCCGGAGTGCGCCCCTTAGGGGATGTCACAGCTCGGCAGCAATGCCCCGCCCCGTGGCCGGGGCCCGGCACACGGCCGCCCGGGACCAGGTAGCTTCAAGAACGTGGCTGGATTCAGGATGGGACGCGGACGGAACAACAACGGTGCGCCGCACGCGCGACCGCAACACCCCCCGCACGGGCAGCAGACACCGCCGGGGCCGGCGTACGGCTACCCGCAGGCCCCGCAGCCGCCCGCCTACGGGCAGGGCGGAGGCGGCGGCAGCCCCTGGCCGCACGCCGGACCCGGCGGCCCGGGCGGCTACGGCGGGCAGGGCGGCCACGGCGAGCCGGAGTACTTCGGCGACGGCGGCTACCCGCCCGGCGTCCCGCACGACCCGTACGCGGCCAACAACCCCGGCCACACGCAGGCGTTCTCGATCGACGACCCCTACAGCCAGGGTGAGACGTACCACGCGGGTGCGGCGCCGGCCGGGCCGGTCGGGCCCCGGCTGCACTGGAAGGACCTGCTGAAGGGCATCGTCCTGTCCCCGCAGCAGACGTTCCTGCAGATGCGCGACTACACGATGTGGGGCCCCGCCCTCGTCGTCACCTTCCTGTACGGCCTGCTCGCCGTCTTCGGCTTCGACGGCGCCCGCGCGGACGCCATCAACGCGACACTGTCCAACGCCGTGCCGATCGTGCTGACGACGGCCGTCGCGATGGTGCTCAGCGCGTTCGTCCTCGGTGTGGTCACCCACACGCTGGCCCGCCAGCTCGGCGGCAACGGCGCCTGGCAGCCCACGGTCGGCCTGTCGATGCTGATCATGTCCCTCACGGACGCCCCGCGCCTGGTCTTCGCCATGTTCGCGGGCGGTGACGCCATGTTCGTCCAGCTCCTCGGCTGGGCCACCTGGGTCGCGGGCGGCGCCCTGCTCACGATGATGGTCAGCCGCTCCCACGACCTGCCCTGGCCGAAGGCCCTGGGCGCGTCGTCGATCCAGCTGATCGCCCTGCTGTCGATCGTGAAGCTCGGCACGTTCTGACCGGCACGGTGGTACGAGGGGGCTCCCTGAGGGGAGCCCCTTCCGCTTTCCGGGATGCTCAGTCCCGCGGGTGGGTGCACTCGGGCGGCGGATTGCGGGTGTTCGCGATGACCCCGTCCAGCCGGTCGCGCGCCGCTGTGAGGTCCGCGATGCGCTCGCTGATGCGAGCCCGCTCGCTCTCCAGATGCTCCACGAGCCCCGGCGGCACCGAGCCGGAGTACACGCTCGGCAGCACCTCCCGCACGGAGCGGCTGGCCAGCCCGGCGGCGAACAGCTGCCGGATCAGGCCGACCCGGTCGACGGCGGAGCCGGGATAGTGCCGCTGGCCTCCGGGGCCGCGCTCGGCGGGCAGCAGCCCCTGCTCCTCGTAGTACCGGAGCGCCCGGACACTCACCCCGGCCCTCCGTGCCACCTCACCGATCCGCATACACGTCCTCCGATCGACGGCCGTCACTCGTACGACGTGCCACTTGCATCTGACGCCGACGTCAGGTCCTAGCGTCGCGGGTGTCGAAGTCATTCCGGCTCTTCCGGCCCAGGAGGCAGAACATCATGCGCGCAGCCCGCTACCACGAGTACGGCGACACGACGGTGCTCACCGTCGAGGAGGCTCCCGACCCCACACCGGGCCCCGGCGAGATCCGGATCCGGGTCGCCGCGGCGAGCGTCAACCCGGTCGACTGGAAGGTGCGCAGCGGCGCCGTGCGTGACCTTCTCCCCGTGGACCTGCCGGCGGTCCCGGGCCGCGACGCCGTGGGCGTGGTGGACGAGATCGGTGAGGGCGTCCACGGGGTGGCCGTCGGCGACCGCGTCTTCGGGCTCGGCGGGGTGACGGGCGCGACGGCGGAGCTGGCCGTGCTGTCGGCCTGGGCGCCGGCGCCCGCGGCGTGGAGCGACGAGGAGGCGGCCGGGGCGGCCCTGGCCGCCGTGACGGCGCTCAGCGGACTGAAGACGCTCGGCCCGCTGTCCGGCCGTACGCTCCTGATCGAGGGCGCCGCCGGAGGAGTCGGCAGCGCGGCGGTCGAGATCGCGGCGGCCCAGGGCGCCACCGTGATCGGCACGGCCGGCGAGCACAACCACGCGTTCCTCACCGCGCTGGGGGCGGTGCCGACGACGTACGGCACGGGCCTCGCCGAGCGTCTGGCCGACCTGGCACCGAACGGCATCGACCTGGTCCTCGACGCGGCCGGCTCCGGATCGCTGGACGCACTCGTGGAAATCGCCGGCGACCCGGCCCGGGTGGTCACGGTCACCGACCACCGCAACGCGGAGCGTCTGGGCGTGCGGGTGGCCAACGCGGTGAACGACTCGGCCTGGCTCGCCGAAGCGGCCGACCTCGGCGAGCGGGGCCGCTACACACCGCGCGTCGAGCGGACGTACCCCCTGGAAGAGATCGCGAAGGCCCACGCCCACTCGGAGGGCGGGCATGTGCGCGGGAAGATCGTGGTGCTGCTGTGACCGGTCCTGCCTTAGAGGGCTTCCCGGTTCACGGCGGGGGCCTCACCCGAGGGGGTGACCGGCGGCAGGACGCTCCACGGGAAGTTGATCCACTCATCCGTGCGCTTCCACACGTACTCGCACTTCACCAGCGACTGCGCCTTCTCGTAGATGACGGCGCTGCGCACCTCGGCGACGGCGTCGAGGCAGAAGTCGCGGACCAGCTTGAGGGTCTTGCCGGTGTCGGCGACGTCGTCCGCGATCAGCACCTTCTTGTCGGTGAAGTCGATCGCGTTGGGGACGGGCGCGAGCATGACCGGCATCTCGAGCGTCGTCCCGACGCCGGTGTAGAACTCGACGTTGACCAGGTGGATGTTCTTGCAGTCGAGGGCGTAGGCCAGCCCGCCGGCGACGAACACACCGCCGCGCGCGATGCTCAGCACCACGTCCGGCCGGTAGCCGTCGTCGGCGATGGTCTGGGCGAGCTCGCGGACGGCGACGCCGAACTGCTCGTAGCTGAGGTTCTCGCGCATCCCGCTCACACCTGCGTCCGGTGGAAGTTGAGGAAGGACCTCGAGGCCGTGGGCCCGCGCTGCCCCTGGTACCGGGAGCCGTACCGCTCGCTGCCGTACGGGTGCTCGGCGGGCGAGCTGAGCCGGAACATGCAGAGCTGGCCGATCTTCATGCCCGGCCAGAGCTTGATGGGGAGCGTGGCGAGGTTGCTCAGCTCCAGGGTGACGTGCCCGGAGAAGCCGGGATCGATGAAGCCGGCCGTGGAGTGGGTGACCAGCCCGAGCCGCCCGAGCGAGCTCTTGCCCTCCAGCCGGGAAGCCAGGTCCACGGGCAGGGAGATCACCTCGTAGGTGCTGGCCAGCACGAACTCACCGGGGTGCAGGATGAACGGCTCGTCCCCGTCCGGCTCCACGAGCCGGGTCAGGTCCGCCTGCTCGACCGACGGGTCGATGTGCGGGTAGCGGTGGTTCTCGAACACCCGGAAGTAGCGGTCGAGACGTACGTCGATGCTGGACGGCTGCACCATGGATTCGTCGTAGGGATCGATCCGCACCCGCCCGGCGTCGATCTCGGCCCGGATGTCCTTGTCAGAGAGAAGCACGCCCCGAGAATACGCAAGGCGCGCGCGGCGGCCGAATCCGGCCGCCCCGCGCGCCCACGCCCTCTGTCTGCGACTTTCCGCTGCCGCTCCTGCCTCGGCTGCCTGCCGGCCGCCGCTTCCGGCTACCTCTCCCGGTTACCGCTTCTGCAAGGTCACCGGCACGACGCTGCGAAGCCGCGCACAGCGCGGACACCGCAGCAGCCGGCCGGGGCCGAGGCGCTCGGCCTGCTGCATCGGGAACGAGGTGGCGGTGAACACGTGCCCATCGGCACAGCGGACGACGGTGCGCTCCATCAAGTCCAAGAGTCCCTTCCCCAAGAGCCGCGTCTGGCTTGCTGCCCTGACGACAAAAGCCACGTTACGGGATGAAAGGAACGGCGCTCCAGGCGGCACCCCGGACGCACGCCACGGCGTCACGGTACGCCTCGCCGTCTGCCCACCGCAGCCGCTTCCACACCCTGAAACACGGTCAGGCCCCCGGGTCTTGGACACCGAGGGCCTGCCATGAGGTAGAGTGAGCGAGCGTCCGGACCACTCCCGACGGGGTTATCTGGATCTTGCGCGGGTGTAGTTTAATGGTAGAACATCAGCTTCCCAAGCTGAGAGCGCGAGTTCGATTCTCGTCACCCGCTCCATGAAAAACCCCCAGGTCATCGACCCGGGGGTTCTTTGTTGTCTAGACCGGTGGGCGGATGCCGCACCACAACCGCACCATTAGCCCGCCGACGGCTCCTCCTTGTGGTGCGCACGGTCGTCGGTGTGGTGCTTCGCACGCTCGGCGCGTACGAGGTCGTCGAGCCCAGCGGCGACCTCCCGTTGCCGGTCCTCGTCGGAGTGCTGATAGATCAGCGCCGCCTTCTCGGAGGACTGGCCGGCGCGCACCATCGTGTCCCGGAGGGTGGCGCCCGAGCGGGTGGACAGGGTGTGCCCGGTGTGGCGAAGGTCGTAGAAGCGGAAGCCGTTCGGGAGACCGGCGACCTCACGGGCCCGCCGCCACTTCCGCCCGAAGGTCGTACGCCGGAAGGCCGCGCCCTTCTCCCCCACGAAGACCAACCCGTCCGGGCTCTTCTCGGCGAACCAGTCGAGGTGCCGCTTCACCTCCTTCCGGAGGAAGGGCGGCAGGACGACCACACGAGCACCCGCGTCGGACTTGGTCGGCCCGGGCGCCCGCTTGCCGTTGGTCCGCTCCGGCTCGGCGACCCGCACACGGATCACGAGGTTGTCGACGTCGACGTCCCGACGGCGGAGGCCGGCCAGCTCCTCCGGCCGCATCGGACCGTAGGCGCCGAGGTAGACCATGAGCCGCCAACGGATGCCGATGGCGTCGGCGAGCGCGTCGACCTGGGCGACGGTGGCGATGCGCCGTTCCGCCGCCGATTCCTTGCCCGCCCCCTTGATCCGGCACGGGTTGCGCGTGATCAGGTCGTCGTCGACGGCCGTCTCAAGGATGCCCTTGAGGAGGCGATACGCCTTGGCAACGGTGGTCCTGGCCTTGGTGGCGCGGAGCCGTTCGGCGCGCCACTCACGCACACGCGGAGCCGTGATCTCGTCCAGGTCGAGCCCGCCGAACGCCGGGAGGATGTACAGGCGCAGCAGGTGCCGGTACAGGTCCTCGGTCCGAACGGCCAACTCCCGCTCCTCGACCCACTTCTCGGCGTAGACGCCGAAGTTGACGGCCCCGGCGTCGGGAGCGCGCCAGTCCCCGCGGCTGAGGTCCGCCTCGACCTGGGACAGCCAGATCTCGGCGTCCTTCTTGGTCGCGAAGGTCTCGTCCGCACGGATGCGCTCACCGTCGGGCCCGAGGTACGAAGCCGTCCACCGGCCGGACCGGTACTGCCGCACCGCACCGAAGCGCCGACGTCTGCCCTTCTTGTTGGCCATCAGGCGGCCCTCCGCAGTCCCGCGTGGCGGAGCCTCACCGGTTCCACGGTGTGGGCGGCGAGAAAGTCGCGCACGGCGCTCTCGGGGATGCGGACGTGACGGCCTACCTTCACGTACCGGATGCGCCGCTCCTCGATGAGCCGCCGCGCGAAGCGGACGCCCGTGCCGAGGCGTTCGGCGACCTGGGCCACGGTGAGGAGTCGTTCCATGGTCACCACTCCCCCTCGGCCCCGGCTTGGTCGCGTAGTGCTTCGCGGGCGGTCTCACGGTTGAGCCGGATGTCCCGGGCGATGGTGGCGGCGAGGGCGGATTCACCGGGGGTGTGGCCGTGTCCGGCGTACTGCCAGTCCGCCAGGACGAGGACGGTCTCCGGCTCGCGGTCGTCCCGGCCGAGGGTCCCGGCGTCCTGTGCGGCGCGGTAGTCGGCGCGTGCCTGACGGAGGGCACCGAGGGTGGTGGAGTAGTGGCGGGACTTCGAGGAAAAGTGGCCGCGGAAACCGAGCATGTGCGCCCAGGCCCACAGTCGCCCGTCCGGATACAGCGGGTCGAGGTCGCGGCATGCGGTGATGAGGCGGCGGGTGTGGTCGGGGACGCCATGGCGGTCGAGTTCGGCGAGTTCGCCGATGCGGCGGTCGAGGGTGCCGGTGTTCTCAGCGGCCTTGGTCGAGTACTTGGCGACGTAGGAGGCGACAGCCTGTTCGGTGATGTCGGAGCCGTCCCCGAATGCCTTCACCGGCCGGACGTCGAGCTGTGTACCCCAACGGAACGACCGGGCCGGCTGGTCCCCGGCGGCCGGTACCGAGGCCGACGTGTAAGAGTGCGCCGCAGCTGCACCGATCGCATCGGCGAGGACACCGACCGTGGCCCACGCGGGCGGCGGTGTTCCAGGACCCTCCGGCCCGTCGAGCCGGATCACCGCATGGAAGTGCAGGGCACCCCGCTTCTGGAACTCGGCGACCTTGCCGTACGAGAGGCGGACGTGATCGGCGAGTTCACGGCGGGGAAGGCCACCGCGAGCGGCGAGTTCACGGCGGAGCCGAGTGGTGAAGCGCTGCCAGAGCTGCCCGGCGTGGTTGTTGAAGAGGACGGCGCCCGCGTAGTCGTACGTCGCCGGGTCGAGGGCGGTGCCCAGTTCGGGTGCGTCGGGGGCGTGGCGGGTGCCGCAGCGGCAGACGCCGTGATCGGGCCGGTTGTGGACCGGGCCGAACGAGGGCGCGGTGAGGGTGGCGAAGACGCGCGGGTGATCCCGGACGGTGGTGGGGATGTCGCGGCGGTCGTCACCGGCGAGGCCGGCGCGGATGAGGTGGTAGGTGTCGCCCGCGTAGGTCCAGGCGCAGGCCGGGCAGCGGGAGGCGCGGCGGTTGCCGCAGGCGAGGCGGAGGCGTCCGCCGGGTTCATCGGCGGTGGTGTAGTGGTGCAGGGTCTCGCCGGTGGTCTTGTCCTTGTGGAGGGTCCAGCCGGTGAGGTGGATGGGGTCGGAGCAGCCGCCGGTGCGGCGGATCTGGTCTTCCCATCGGGTGTAGTTGCCGGCCGAGGCCACCCGAAGCAAATCGCCGAGGACGACCGGGTTGAGCAGAGGCTCAGGCGCGGACAGGGCGCGATGCGCCATGCTGGGTGCTTCCTTCCGGTTGAAAGATCGGACAGGGACGGCTCCCGGGCGGCGGATGCTTGGCGGTATCGATGCCGCCCGGGGGCCGGTCAGCGCCGCTTGGCGTCGGCGTTGACGAGCGAGCGGATCACCAGGGCGCAGACGGCGACCGAGGCGCCCGTGATGGCGACCGCGAGGAGCATGGAGACCAGGACGGCGCCGACGACCAGGACGACGGCCGTGCCGCCGCCGACGAGGGCGAGCGCGGTGCCGGGGGTGAGTTGGACCGTGGGCCGGGACGCAACCGGGACTGGGGCGACGGGGGCCGGCGGGATCGGGGTTCCCGGGGTGATCGTGGTCGGCTCGACGACGTCAGGCGGGATGACCCGGCCGGTGGGCTGGGGCATGGTCGGGAGCTTGGGCCGGAACATGAGCGGATCTCCTTACTTGACGGCGCTGTCGATGACGGGGGCAAGCACGCTGTCGGCGAGGAGGAAGCCGCCGAGGAGGAGCACGGCGATCAGCCACCAGGGCGGGCGGACGAGCTTGACGCCGAGCCAGCCGACGACGATCAGGGCGAGCCAGAGCGGGACGTCCATGTCGGGGTCTCCTAGCGGACGCGGCAGCGGTGGGTGCGGGCGGCGAGCTGGGCGGCGGAGCGGCTGGTGTAGTCGGCGGACCAGCCGCAGTTGTCGTTGCTGCACACGGCGGCGTGCTTGGTGGTGCCGTTGCGGTCGCGGTGGGTGCCGATCTGCACGGGGCCGATGCGCATCACGGAGTGGAAGAAGTCGCGGGCGGGCATGTCAGTCGGTCTCCGTTCGGGTCAGGTTCGGGTCGGGGAAGGCAGCGCGGATACCGGCGGCGGTGGCCGGGTCGGCGGTTAGGCGGGCGGCCTCCTCGGCGAGCAGGTAGGCGAGGAAGGGCCGGTTGGAGGCGGCCATCTCGCGGGCGGCGTCGAGGTGGTCGGCGGCGGTCAGGTCGGCCGGATCGACGAGCACGAGGTGCCCCCTTTCGGTGTCAGGCGAGCTGGGCGGCGATGGCGTCGGCCAGGTGCGGCGGAACGCCGAGGCGGGCGCGCAGGGTGTCGGTGTCGATCCGGGCACCAGTCCGGGCGTGGTGGTCGGCGGCGACCTTGCGGGCGTGGTCCACCAGCGCGGCCGGGACCGGAACGGCCGGCGGCGTCGGAGCGGAGTGGACGGGCGGGAGGGCCGGGGCAGCGTCGGCGGAGTCGACCGGGGCCAACTCCGGCTCAGCAGCGGGGGCCGGTTCGGGTTCCACCTCGGGCACGGGGTCCGGCACCGGCGCAGGGTCCGGCGAAGCCGAGGTGTGGCCTGCGGACGAGTGGGCGAGGAGAGTGCCACCCAGGAAGGCCAGGGCAGGCCAGGCGGCGACCAGGATGCTCAGCCAGGCGGGAACGTCGTCCAGGTCGAGAAGCCCGGCGGTGGCGACATTGGCGCCGAGCGAGGCGACCAGGGCGATGAGGAACCAGCACCAGGCCAGCCGGGACGGCCCGTCCATGCGCAGCCGACGCCAGGCGGCGACGAGGAGCAGGTCTACGGAGACCGGATAGGCCCAGGCCTTCCAGCCGTCCTGTCCAGCGGCGGCGGCGAGGTCGTGGAGATGGGCGAAGGACAGTGCCCCGGCGATGACGGCCTGAACGAGCACGGCGTCCACGCGGAGGGCGGGGCGGGTCATGACAGCTCCTCCTGTGATCAGGCATGGCGGGGGTAGGGACACGGCGCGAAGAACGGTCGCGCCGACCGTGGGATGTGGAGAGATCAGGCGGTGGCGGAGGCCGTCTTAGACAGCGGCACACGCGCCGAGGGCACGGAGGCGACCGAGGGCCGGAAGGCCGCCAGGGCGGGAAGATCCGGGGTGCGGTCGGCGTACTTGTTGCAGGTGTTCACGGCTTGCCGAAGTGAGGTGTGCGGGGCGCGGATGCGGTGCCAACCGCCGGTGGAGTCCCCGGCGATGGCGAGCCCGCGGGTCTCGGCGGGGATCTGGATGGCGGCCAGGACAGCATCCGGGGCGATGTCGCCGAAGGCCATGTTCGCCGAGGTTTCGTCGTTGACGCGGTGGGCGGTGCGGCCGGTGAGCTGGGCACGGAGCATCGTGATGCCCTTGCCGAGTTCGGAGCCGAAACGCTGCCCGCAAATCTCCAGATAGATGCCGGCCGCGCGGCCGAGCTGGGCGAGGCGGACCAGGGCGGTGATGATCCGGTCCCGCCGCTTCTCCTCCTCCTTGCTCGCGAAGAGGGCGAGTTCGGCGACCTCGTCGACCAAGACCACGACCGGCACCGGCCGCAGGTCTTCGGGCAGGTCCCAGATGTCGGCGGCGATCTCCGCATCCGGCACGGCGACGCTGACGCGCTGCTCGGCCCGGATGAGCTGATACACGTCCCTCATGTGGGAGACCAGCGCCTCCAGGAGCTCCAGCGCGGTGTCAGGGTTGTCGGCGAGCGCGGAGAACCGGCGCGCCAGCGGGAACAGCTCCACCCCTTGTTTGCAGTCGATGCCGATCAGGGCGACGTGCTGCGGGGCGAGGCCAGCGACGAGGTTGCGCTGATAGACGGACTTGCCGGACTCCGTCGCGCCGAGGGTCAGACCGTGCGGGACGGCACGGTAATCGCGGTAGTGGACCGAGCCGTCTTCCCGTAGTGCGACCGGGACCCGCATCGGACGGGTGTCGGCCTTGGCAGGCATCTGCACCCGCTTGAGCACGTCGTAGCCAGTCATCCGGATCTCGACCACGCCCGAGCGCAGCTCACGGGAGGTGACGCCGTACATGCCGAAGGAGTGGCGCAGCCGGTCCGAGGCGGCGGCGACGTCGAAGGCGTCCTGTCCGGGCCGGAGCTTAAGCCGCAGGATCAGGCCGGTGCGGGTGGGACGCAGCCGCAGGATGCGCGGTGCGCGGGACTCCGGCGCCGGGCGGTTGGTCATCCGAGCCAGCATCAGACGCCAGCGCGAGGGCGGGACCGTCAGGCCGCAGGCGTCCATGACCGAGCCGTACCGGACCAGGACCCGCAGAACCGCGAGGGTGACCCCGAAGGTCAGCCAGTACCAGGCGGGGCGCCGCCACCGCAGGAGACCCGCAGCGGCGACGACCACCAGCAGTAAGACCGTCGGCCACGTCACGGCTCAGGCCGCCTTCGAGGCCGAGTCGACGTCGACCAGCGAGGTGACGGCGACCGCGCGGAAGGCGATCCCGTGCCGCTTCTGGCCGTTGAACTCGTTCTCCCACGGTCGGGCGACCAGGCCGGTGAGCGCCACCGGGGTACCCATGGCCAGCTCACCGGAGAAGCCGGTCTCCGGGACGGTGATGGACAGGATCTCCACCTCGTCGTTGGCCGCGAACATCACGTCGACCGTCATCAACTTGACGCCGGTCTCCATGTCGGTGGCGATCTCACCGGTACGGCGGTCACGGACCTTGGGCTGTGGGGCCTTGGCGACCATCACGGTGGCACCGGACGTCTCCACGGGAATCTGACGCACAGCAGATCACTCCTCTACAGATGTCGAACTCCGCCACTCATGTACATGAGTGATGGGAAGAAGAGTGCCTGACTCCTATACATGAGTCAACCCGCCGCGGCTAAGAAGTCACGACGGATCGCAAGGAGTTGAGCAGGCGTCAGTCGGCGGCAGGGATCCGGTACTCGAAAACGAACTGGTCAGCAGCCATGAGCGTGTCGCAGACTTCGACCACGAGCCCCGCAGTCGTGCGAGCCTCACGGATCAGGTGAACCACCGGCGCACCGGGGCTGAGCGCCAGCTCGGACGCCTCCACCTTGGAGGCCGGCCGCGCTTGCAGCGTCTCGACGAACTCGGCGAACTCGTGCCCGTGGTCTTCGAGTCGGGCGTAGATGCCACCGCCGCCGGGGTTCTCGGCGAACAGCTCCGGGATCTCCTTGACGACGTCCCACGGGAGGTACGAGGAGGCGGTCTCGACCGGGGTGCCGTTGCGGAAGTAGAGACGCCGACGTGCGAGCACCTGAGTGCCAGCGGGGACGCCCAGTCGCCGGGCGGCATCCTCGGGGGCCTCCATGGGCCCGATGTAGAGGACGCTCACCTTGGCCGTGGCGCCGGACTGCGCGGACTCCGCGAGGTACGCGGCCTTACCTCCCTGCCGATGGGACCGCCGGAAGCGATCCGACGACCGATGCCGCACCGGCGGCCGGTCCTTCACGATCGACCCCTTGCCGTGCCGAGTCTCGACGAGCCCGCTCGCCCGCACCTCGACCATGGCCTTGCGGATCGTGCCGCCCGAGACGCCGTAACGCTCCACCAGCTCCGACTCACTCGGCACCATGTCGCCGGGCTTGAGCACACCGGCCCGGATCTGCCGCACGATCTCATCGGCGATCTGCACGTACCGAGGCCCCGACCTGCCCCCCTCTACCGCAGTTCCCATAGTCGTTCTCCGCCTCCTATGCTCCTGTACATGAGTCAATCACAGGAAGCAACGCCCTCACCCCTGCACTCCGTCTCCGTCGCCGGAGTAGTGGTGCGCGAGGACGGGCGCCTCCTGGCCATCCGCCGGGCCGACAACGGCACATGGGAACTCCCCGGCGGCGTGCTCGAACTCGACGAGACCCCGGAGGCCGGCGTAGCCCGCGAGGTCCTGGAGGAGACCGGCATCCACGTCGAGGTGGATGAACTCACCGGCGTCTACAAGAACACAACCCGCGGCATCGTCGCCCTGGTCTTCCGCTGCAAGCCCTCCGGCGGCACTGAGCGCACATCGAGCGAGTCGACGGCCGTCTCCTGGCTCACACCCGACGAGGTCAGCGAGCGCATGGCCGAGGTCTACGCGATCAGGCTCTTGGACGCCTTGGACGGCAACGGCCCCCACGTACGGAGCCACGACGGCAAACAGCTCATCCCAGCGGGATAAGACTTTCCCTACTTCATCAAGGCGGCTCGCTCCGCTCACCGCGCGCGGCCCGGCCCCCGGCCGGGCCTGCGCTCCTGTCTCCGCCCCGCTCCAGCCCGGCCGGCGCCCGTGCCGCGCCCACAGCAGTCAGCCGCCTCGAATCCCGGTGCCATGTAGGTCTGCGGCGCGACACCGTATGAAAAGACCAATTAGCGTGGCTGAGGCTGGTGGTGGTACATCGAGACACACGCGCGCCTGAGCGATCGGTGGACCCGCCGTCGTGGCTGACTGTCGTCGGCTGAGGCACAGACGATGCCCCTCAGCCAGCGAATCAGCACGCACGGAAGGTGTTAGGCGCCAGTCAACCGATGAACGCCGTCTAGCGAAGGCAGAGACTCCGCTAGCTGACATCTAGCAGTTATTCAGGGATCTCCGGCCTAACAGGTTCGGTGTGCCATTCTAGGCTGTCGTCACGGCAGGCTACATAGTTTGCATCCAGCTCATCAGAAAGCAGGAGCAAAGCGGTTACCTTTTTGACGATTGCGGAGAACTGGCGAACCTCGGCGGTATCGAGAGCACGCTTCAGCAGCCGATCGTCTCTGTAGGAAAGCCACTTACGCAAGACCGAATAGCCGCCTACACGATAATCCCAAACCTTCTCAGGAACCGAGGCCCAAAAAGCCCTACCGTTGAGATAGACATCAACGGCACTACCTAGCTGGCTCTCCATGCGGTCGGGTGACAATCCGAGTGCAGCGGCTGCAGCGCCATATGATTGGATCTCATGCGGCGACCATGGACGAGTCTCGGTACGTCCAGCAACGGGCATGACGGCTTTGGGCTGGATACTCGCCCATGACTTCAGCCGCAAGTCCGAAGGCTCTAGTGCGCCCTCTGTCCCACTCACATTTCCTACGAGGCGCAGAAAATCCCACACCTTCGACTCGAAGAGGGGCTCCACAGCCAATTCGACATCGAGGAGGGAACTGATCTTTCTACCGAGCTCGACACTTTGGTCAAACCTCGACTTATCAAGCGGGAGGGGGACTCTCTGGAAATTGAAGCGTCCTCCATCCCTGTTCTCTTCCAGGTATGCAGGGCTGAACCCGACAGCGAGAGCATGCAGCCAAGGAGTCGCAGCCACCTCGGGGTGATCAATCTCTCGGCACCCGATCCGAGTAAGCCAATCGCGAGTTCTTCCTGAGAGATTCGCTCTGGGCTGCTTGGAGGTCACGTCGAATAGCGCCCCTTGCTCTTTCTCCACTTCCGTCGGCAGCATCACAGGGAAATAATAGGCATCCTTGTGCAGGGCATGCTCATCGCCAATTCCTGCAAATAGATAGAAAGCAGCTCCATCGAGGGCCCTAGGAACCCTCTTCCGTGCAAGGAAAAACGTCGGATTGGGTTCACGCATGGCCTTAATCAAGTCCGGACGAGGCTCGTTCCATAGAGGACGAGTCGGCTCGAGGTAGGCCCAGCGCTGATCAAACGGGAAGGACAGATAGCGTCCGACATTTTCAGGACGGTATCCACCCTTAGCAATTAGTCGTTGCCGTACAACATTTGGGTCTGCGAATCGCGCAGCTGGTTCACGCAGACCGCGGAGATCTTCCGCCAGATGTTCCGTGGAATCAGTCTCGTCGAAATACCGCATCATCCTCGCTTCGATCTGAGGACGAGAGAACGCGATCAGCGCACCTTTGCGCTTTTCAAGAAGCCCCAGGAGGGGCGACTCTTCTGCTAGTTCGTCAACACGAGGCCAGCGAAAATACCTCTCGTGGACCTGCGCTGGACGAAAGGTATAGGCAGTATCTTCGCGAGGGGCCAGTGAAGCATAAGCGGGTTCTCCAGTGGAGAGACTATCAAGGAGTTCCTTCCGCTTTCCCACACCCCAGAAGTCTCGATAAGTAACCTCTGGAGCCGGCGAGCGAGTTAGCTTACGGACGAATGTGCCAATCGCTGTGCCTTGATTAATCCCAGAACGATTACGCTCAGTCCTGAAGACGGAAGGGTCATCCTTTCCGTCGGGCGTCCTTTTCCCGGTTTCCCTTCCATCGCCGTTTAGATTGTCGATAGCAACTTTATCGAACTCCGCGAGCACCCGCTGCCTCACCGCAACAAGGGAGGGATCGCCAAGGTAGGAGAAGTTTGAGATGAAGCTGACGATTCCTTCACCCTGCTTTTCTGCTATACGCCGCTCAGCAACCCTGAAGAAGCGCACGTACAGGTCATCCAGGTTGTGCCGAGTAATCCCCCACCCCTTGAGGCCTGACTTGTAGGCATCCAGAAGGTCACCTTCTTCTTTGGGGCTAACACCAGCGAAGGCGTTGTATGGCGGATTGCCGAGCACCACTAGAATCGGGGCTTCCTTTTTGACGGCTTGCGCCGAGTCGCGCTCCTTTTCGAGCTCAGGAAAAGTAAGATGAGTCTGGTTAGAGTCTTCCGACCATCCCGTTAGTGCATTCGTAAGAAAAACAGCCACCCGCTCTGCTTCGGCAGCATTCAAGGGAGCGCCGGCATTCTGCAAGAATGACCCAAGCTGCAGGTGAGCGATAACGAAGGGAGCGGGTAGGATCTCGAAGCCAATGATCCTGCTAGTGGCCGCTCTCTTGAGATCTTGGCCAGTCAGCGCATCGCCTCCGCCTTCTGTGAGCCGCCGCTGAATGACGCGCAAGACCTCCAAGAGGAAGGATCCGGTACCCACACAAGGATCAAGAACCCAGACCCGCTCATCTGCGAGTCCATCGCGACAACCCAGCTCTTCCTTGAGTACGTTGTCGACATTTTGGACGATGTAAGAGACCACCTCTGGCGGCGTGTACCAAATACCCAAATCTTTGCGCAATTGCGGGTCAAACTCGGCAAGAAACGGCTCATAAAAATACTGCACCGCGTCAGCAGCTTCAAAGTATGAGAAGAAGGCGTCGCGATTCACACGGTTAAGCGCTTCTCCAGCCCAATCTAGAATCTCGTCCAAGCGGAGGGGGCGGAGCCGCGAAGCAGTCGATACCTGCTCGAAGAGCATGCGAACGACGGGCACGCTCAGGAACCATGAAGCTGTCCGCCAATTGAATTTCTCATCCCCTTCTTCACGGTCATTGCACCAATAGACCCACGCGGAGAAAACTCCATAGAATAGTGTCTGCACGAGGGTGGATCGGAAGAACCGATGAGCGTCAGGCCCTTCAAAAGAAATGCCGAGTGCCTGATCCAGGGCATTCTCAAGGGAGTCAAGGGCACTCAGGTCCTGATCCTCGATCCGCTCCAGCGCCTGCTTTGCGTAGGCCGCCAGGAAATAGGCGAGATCTTCTGGCTTATTGATAGGCGCGCCTGCTGTGAGTGCGCGATTCATGTAGTCGTATAGTTCCTGAGCAATCCTGTCGAACTGATCGCTAGCTTCAAGGGCGACTAGATCCTGAATCGAGTCGGCCAAAGAGAAAGACTCGCGCTCCAAGAGGCGACTCTTTCCCTGAGTGACGAGTCGAAAGCTCAAAAAGTTGCTTACCAGAACCTTTCCGTAGCGAGTTGCATACTTTCGAACTTGTGCCGTACGAATCACCGCTCCGAGGTCGGCACCGAAAGGCTTGGCTTCAATAGCTCCTTGAGTCGGCAGCTGCCGCTCAAAAGCCGCCTCCTGTCCGCCGACTCGCCTCAGCTGATTGGCCGCAAAGAGTCCCCCATCGGGAATGCCCGCTCCGCTGTTCCTCAAGTTAATTACTGCAGAGATTCCCGGATCCGTGTTGCGACCTACCGAGTTAATGAGCCGCTCTAGAGCCCCGTAATAGGAGGTCTCAGGCACTCCTTCACCGGTGGAATAGACACGCTTAAGATCGTGGATATACTGCTTGAGAATAGCGGTCGGGGCTTTGGGCATTTGAACCAACTGCTCCCTTCGCCGGACAGATCCGGTTCAGCCTTGTATCACTACGATCTTAGCTTCAATCGCGTGTGAGGGCCCGTCAGGACGCAGAAGTAGGGGTGACGTGCTACATCCTCCCCCAGCAGCGGCCACGGCTTGCCGTGCCGGCCATGCGGAAGCGGCCACGCCCGCCAGCCCCGAGCGGCAACCTCTGTCGCTCGCGCTGAGTCGAAGCAGGCAGGAAGCTCAGGGTCTGGCACCTGCATAGGATCCCTGCGGTGGCGCTTGACCCCTGAGGGCACAGCGACCGCGCCCAGAAGCGGGGCCGGTTGGCGCGATGAGCAGGCCGCCTCCCCCGCAATGAGCCGGGTCCAACATTCGTGAGGAGCAGGGGTTGGTCAGTCGCAAAAGGCTGGATCGGGCCTGCCCCACCGGGGGGCGGGGCAACAACCTGCCGCCTGTAGCATCCCAAGTAGGTTGAACTGTGCCACCTGTTGATCGTTTGGGTCAGGGACCACAACGGCCAGGCTGCGCAGTTGACGGCTCCGTACTGAGAGTCGGCCCGGCCTGGTGGTAGCCAGACCGGGCCTGCACCCGCGGAGCGTTGGTGAGCCCGGCCGTTCAATAGCCGGCCGGGCTCACCGTCCTACTTGCTCCAGAAGTGCAGCGACCGCCACGAGAAGGCTGAGAATCGACAAAATCACCTGCCAACGGTCTGGCGGAGACCAGCTAATCCTCACCTTGTTCGGCGACTGGTCACACATTGCTGCCCCTCTCTCATTGCGCCCTCTCTGAGGGCATCCCGGCCGGTTGACGGCCGGAGCTCTCGCGGGAGGTGGGCAACGGGTAGAGCCTAGCGCCCTAACTCGCTCTACTTCCCGGTTGCTTGAGCAGGAGCGTTTCAGCGGTCTCTATCGCGGTGACTTTCGCATGTACTTTGTGTGAGTCCTCTCGGTGTCGGGGCTACTCCCGAGTCCCTCACCCCCGAGATCGGTCGTTAGACGGCCCCAGGTGGCCTCGGGCATGACGGAACAAGCGACGCTTGCAGGGCAATGTGATGTCCGTCACTCTACGGATCGGCGGTCCCTGGACCCGAGCGTCCAGCACAGAGAGCCTCGCCATAGACCTTACGGACTACGCATGGACTAGCCTCGGCCCACAGAGCCCTCGATCCGCCACGACCAGCGACGTCGCCTGACTGTCAAGCGGCCTCCGGAGCCATGTGTGATCCAAGCCGCTCCGTTGGGTCGGCCTGTTCGGCATACTCAGGTGTCTGGATCGCGAGCGCAGGGGGTGGGCGATGTACGGCCGGAGCGACGAGGCATGGGATCAGTTGGTCAATGCCGGCTTGAAGTTCCTCGTTGAGCGGGCACAACTCCGTAAGGTCACGACCTACACGGAGATGAACTCTGTACTGGCCCGGCGGACTGGACTGCCTGGCTTCGACTTCGAGCAAGCGGACGAGCGGGCAGCGATGGGCCACCTGCTTGGACTGATAGTGGAACGGGACTACCCAGAGAGCGGGCTCATGATCTCCGCCTTGGTCCACTACCTCGGGGCAAACGATGCTGGACCTGGTTTCTACACACTCGCGCAGCAGCTCGGTCTGCTTCCGAAGGGTTCCTCCGCAACGGTGAAGCTCGAATTCTGGATTGGGCAGGTCAACTCGCTTCACGAGCGCCATGCCCCTTCGCATCTGCCTGGATGATGCGTTCTGTCATGGAATTTGGGCTCTGGGGCGAGCCGGTCAAGGAGGAACTGGAGCTGTCACAGGAGGACCCCCGACCTTCAACGGCATCCCGTCCCATGACATCCACAGGTGACATCAACAGCCATGGATGGCGGCAGTCGGCAGAAGCTTGACGCGGCATGGTCAGCTGGTGGGTGCCAGGCGTGATGGGGGTACCGGACGAATTCCTAAAGCGGTGGTCACACGGCAGCACCGCCGACGGCAGAAGCCCACGGCATCTGAACTGGTCAGAGCCGTGGGCTTCGCCAATCCCGCTGTTCAGCGGAGCCTGTGATCAGTAGACCGGCTGTCCAGGCGGTGGCCCCGACTGGTCGCCACGCGAAGTGTGTCCCTCAGGGCTCCGGTCAGGTTCTTCGCCAGAAGCCACATGTCGTCCGGGGCCGCGTCGGTGGCAAGCATGTCGGTCGCCTGGTCCAGTAGTGCGGTTGCCGTGCCGAGTTGTACTGACTCGATGTTGTCGGCCAGGCGGGACATATAGCCGCCGTTGTCATCGGTGCTGAGGAAGCACGGCTTGCCGTCGGGCCCCGTCCAGGGAAGGAGTCGCAGTTCGTTCGGCGTCGTCATGTGTTCGTCGACCTCTCGTCGATCACGTAGTGAGTGGTGAACACGGCGTCGGCGCGGTCTCCCGGCAGCACCAGGAGGGCCGCCTCGACCACGCGTCCAGCGGTGTCGGCCACCTGGCGCGTGACGGCGAGGACTGCCAGGGCGGAGCTGATCCGAAGGGTGGACGCCTCCTCCGGTGTCGGAAGGCGAACGCTGATCTCCTCCCGGACCTCAGCCGGCGGCGGGCGGAGTTCCGTCAGTCGTGTCACCACCGCCTCGTACGGGAGTGGCTCGCGGAGCACGACGGCCGGCGCCAGGTCGCAGGGGACGTAGATGCGCGCCAGGCTGTGAGGTCTCTCGTCCTCATGGCCGAGACAGAGGATCTCGGTCAGAGGGCTGCCGGTCGGCATCTTCAGCAGGGCCGCGAGATGCCCGCGGGCCCGCACCCTGGTGGTATGGACGGTGACGCTCAGGGGTGCGAGATCCATGCTGTGCGCGTCCGAGGTTCGCCTCCCGCCGACGTACGTGATTCTGCGGAGCGGACGACGGACGAAGTTCCCCTTGCCGTGGGTCTTCTCGACGAGACCTTCCGCCTGAAGCACGGCGAGGGCACTCCGCAGCGTCGGTGTGCTGACCCTGTACTGCGAGGCCAAATGCGCCTCAGAAGGCAGGCGTTCGCCGGGCTTGAGCCGACCCGTGACGATCCGCTCCCGGAGGTCATCGGCGATGGCGTCGCGTCGTGAGGGCACGGGCGGCATCACCGCCTCTCATTCGCATGAGCCGCAGGGCGACGAGCCGGGTCCCCGTGTGGATGGTCAGCAACTCGCCCGAGTCGAAAACGAGTCGTTTGGCTCCGCCGGGCAGTTGGAAGAGGTCAGTCACCCGGCACTGCCGGCCCCCGACCTGGATGACGTCGCCGAGCTGCACGCTGGCCGAGGTGATCTCGACAGGGGAGAGCACCGCGCCACTGAGTGCCGGCCCCCTCACCGTGCCGCCTCCGCCGGTACCGAGCATTTGGCGAGGGTGTGGCACGAGCAGTCGCAGGTCTCGTAGATCACCGGCACGTCGACCGGTGCGGTGGCCGGGGACGACTCCGCGCAGGCGTGGTGTGTGCCGATGCGGCAGGAGGCCGACCGGTAGGAGTCGGGACCGGATTGGGTGCTGTGGGGTTGTTGGCGGGAAGGCATCAGCGGTCACCCGCCGAGGCGTACCAAGGGCCGGCGAGAGGAGCGCAGCTCACGGCCGCCGAGCGGTGCCGCGCTCGTGCCTCACTGGCCAGTACGTATGGGCGGACGAGCGCCGTCTCCTCGCCCACGAGAACGTCCGTGTGCTCGCGGTGCCGACGCAGCAACAGCACTGCGCCGTAAGCGACTTCCGCAGACACGGCCACCGGCCGCGCAGGCGTTTCGGAGCGGCGGTGCCGGCCCTTGTAGAGGTACCGCTCCCTGAAGTGCGAGGCGGTACGGCGGATACGATTGAGCACGGTGTTCAGCCCCTATCGCTGATGACCCGGTCCCCCGACATCGCCCGTCGCGGGGACCGTTTGCGTACGACCGCCCAGAGGGTGCGGTCGTTCGAACTGGTGGCGAGGAGGCCGAAGCGGTCGGCATCGGCCACCGCTCCCAGGGCCTCCCGCCATGACTCCGCGGAGAGTGGTTCCGGCACCTCCGCCTCGATGGCCGTGCAGTCGTCGCGCTCCTCCACGCGGGTGGCGAGCCCGACGGCCGATAACCGGGCTGCGATGGCCTCCGCGCGATCCTTGGAAGCAGGCACAGGGCAGCCCTCCGGTTAGCGGCGATCACTTTGAGTAAAGCTAGTTAACTAGATTAGAGCTAGTGGACTAGATTTTCCATATGTCTGAGCAACCGCCCTACCTCCGCATCGCCGACGAGCTTCGGCGGCGGATCGCGGAGCACGAGTGGGAGCCGGGGGACCGGCTTCCCTCCCGCGCCCAGATCGGCCAGGAGTACGGCGTCGGCGACAACGTGGTGCGCCGCGCACAGGAGTTGCTGATCTCCCAAGGTGTGCCGGAGGGCCGCGCCGGTTCCGGTACCTACGTCGCCGAGCCACGGCAGCGCGTACGGGTGGTCCGGTCGTCGGCACGCGAGCAGCCCAGTGGCTCCCCGTTCCGGGCAGACATGCAGGCCGTGGGCAGGCAGGGCGACTGGGAGAGCCGGACCGAGGCCAAGGTTCCGGCACCGCCGGAGGTCGCAGCGCGTCTCGGTATCGCCGAGGGTGAGCTGTGCGTGCGGACGGCGTACGAGTTCCTCGCCGACGGCAGGCCGGTTCAGCTGTCGACGAGCTGGGAGCCGTACGACCTCACCGGCGGCACACTCGTCGTCCTCCCTGAGGGAGGACCGCACGCCGGGGCAGGGGTGGTGAACCGCATGGCGGAGATCGGCGTCACCGTCACCCACGCCGTGGAGCAACCGGAGCCGAGGCAGGCGACAGCCGAGGAGGCCTCACTCCTCGGCGTCCAAAAGGGCGCGCTCGTCACGCACATCCGGCGGACGTACTACAGCGACCAGGGACGGCCCGTGGAGACCGCGGACATCGTGGTACCCGCCGCGCTCTGCGAGATCGTCTACGAGATTCCGATCAGTCGCCAGCCGCGCACCACAAGCGCACCAGACGGAGCGGGGAACAGCGGGGAACCACGGTGAAAGCCGCCGAGGCCGACGAGGCGGCATCCGTACCGTTCGTGCAGGTCAGCGGCCGATCCGGCCGCGAATGATCGCAGCTTCCCAAGCTGAGAGCGCGAGTTCGATTCTCGTCACCCGCTCCATGCGAAACCCCCAGGTCATCGACCCGGGGGTTCTTTGTTGTCGTCAAGCCCGGCCACCCCCCTTGTCGCCCCTCGTCAGATGCTGTTGGACCCGCGCGGCCCTCCCGCACGGCCGGCAGGCCCGCACCATCGTTCCCCTGAGCTGCTGGTGCACGGGCTCACACACCGGCCAGCCTGTTTGTCCATCTGGTTCCGCAGTGCCGTGACCGCTCCCACCCGGCGAAGCAGAGCCCTGCTGTCTCCACTGCCCGGCCGCGATCACCATCCAGCAGGATCGACATCCTTGTATATACTTGCTGGCACTCTATATACCTTCGGAGGTGCATCAATGACTCGCACCGTTATAGACCTCGATGATCAGCTGGTCGCTGACGTGGCCAAGGCCCTCGGTACCAGCACCAAGAAGGAAACGGTGAACACCGCCCTGCGCGAGGTGCTGGAGAGCCGACGGCGGGCTCTGGCCCTCACCCGCCTGCGGGCGGCGTCGGCCGAGGGTGCCTTCGATCTCGACCTCCTTGAGGACAAGGGAAACTACCGTCGGTGAACGCCGCTCAGTTCCTGATCGACACCAGCGCACTCGCCCGGCTGTTGCGCGGCGACGCCGAGCAGTACGGCTGGGACCAGGCGACGGCAGCCGGGCTCATCGCCACGTGCCCCATCACGGAGCTGGAGTTCTTCTACAGCGCGCGTTCCGCCGCCGACCGTGCCCAAGGCATCGAGGACCTGCGTCTGCTCTTCGGCTGGGTACCGGTCGACGACCGCGCCTACGACCGCGCCTGGCAGGTCCAGGACACCCTCACCCAGCGCGGACACCACCGCAGTGCCGGAGCCGTCGACCTCGTGGTGGCGGCCACGGCCGAGTTGCAGGGACTGACCCTCCTCCACCGCGACCGGGACTTCGAATGCATCGCCGCCGTCACAGGCCAGGCGCTCCAGTGGTACGGGCCAGAACCCGGCAAATGAACCCTGGGCGCCGGGCGTTCGGCTGTTCCGTAGAAGCCTCGGCCACCGGCCTGTGGTGGCCGACGGGCTGGGACCGGGAATCGGCGCATGCGCGAAGGTGCTCCCCGACTGAATGCCTGCCTCTCCCGGAGACGGGTCCCCACCTATCTCCGTCCTGAGTTCTGTGGCCGCCGCTGAATCTTCTCCGCGTGCGCCTGCACAGGGGCCCGCCGCCACCGGACCTGACCGCAGCGTCGGCATGGGCGTCCTCCAATCATCCGACGGGCGCCGCTGGGCGGCCGCCCACGGTCTCGTCCTGTCCGTGTGGCGAAACGGCCCAATCGAGGATGCACACGCACGCCGGCCGACCAAGCGACGCAAGAAATCGTAGAAGCGCGGAAGCCGTCCGGGAGACCGGCGACCTCGCGAGCCCGCCGCCACTTCCGACCGAAGGTCGTGCGCCGGAAGGCCGCACCCTTCCCCCTACGAAGCAGGACTGGCCTCGGCCGCGTCAGTGCGCTGATGACCGGAGTCATCGGCCGGCGTACCGCCGTTGGCGTCCTTGCTGGGTCACGCCGCGGCGGATCCTCCGCCTGGCCCGGCACTGGCCCTTCACCAGCCACTCCACCGCCGCCCTCGAAAAGCTCACACTCCTGCCGGACCCGGCCGACCAGGCACGTCAAACGACGTCGTGAATGTTGTGCTCGGTCAGGTCGGACGCGTGCCGGGCGACGGTGCTGTAGTCGGCATCGTCGTGAAGGACAGTCAGGCCGTGGTGGGCGGCAGTGGCTGCGATGACAAGATCTACTGCCGAGGCACTGCGGTGCTCCCCGACCTGAGCCATACGGTGTTGCACCGCGCTGATCCAACGCCCTGCGTTCTTCGGCACCGCCGCATCGGGATAGAGGTCGGAGAACATTTCCGCGATCTCGTCGTACTCGCGGCGGTTCCGGGCGTTGTACAGGAACTCGGTGCGTTGCACGTAGCACGATGCGATGGCTCCGGCATCGATCGCGTCGTACCAGGCCGACTGCAGTTTCGGATCGCGGAGCAGCCTGACCAGGCCGGACGTGTCGAGCAGGTACATCACCGGCTGCGCTTCTCCGCCCTGTGCAGACGCTCGGCATCCTCGACGGCACCCCACTCACGGGCACGGTTGAAGTGACGGCTGATGCGCGCCGCACGCTCCTGCTGCTCGGCGTAGAAGTTCAGAGCGAGGTTCACCGCCTCCTTCTTCGTCCGGACGTTGGCCAGAGCCATGGCGCGCTCCAGGGCGTCGTCGTCGATGTCGATCTGGGTCACGGACATACCGCACCTCCCAGGTAATGTTGGTAATATACATAGAAGAATACGTCACCAACATTGACCGTTGCACGTGTCGGCCTCTCGGGCAGCGGCGGCCCGAGCCATCCGGACGGGCGCGTCGAGGCCGGCGGCGACCTCTTCCTGACACTGCTCGTCGGGGTATCGGCTGATCGGCGTAGCTGCCTTCAGGCAACTCCCCGCGCGGACCATCGCAGCGGGCAGCACGCGGCAGCCAGCCGAGCCGATGGCGGTTGACGGCCTCGTCCGAGCAGGGAAGCGTCGCGAGGGCGCGGCCGGTGCCTCAAACGGGCATGGTGTGCTCGCGTACCGCGATCCGTGCCAGCTTGGTCAGCATCATGCCGTTGCGGACCCTGACGAAGTAGTCCACGGGAAGTCCGTGCAGCCGCGTGCCGGGGCCTCTGAGGGCGTGCCAATCGAGGGTGAAAAGGGTGTGCTCGCCCCAAGGTGTCAACTTCATGGCGATGCGAGCCGCACCGAAGGGGTCTGCCTTGGCTTCCAACTGCAGGCGGCGACCTGGGTCGCAGATGCGGACCACGCAGGTGTCGTCGACTGTCAGAGGGCCGGTGCCGACGCGGACCTTCAACCGGGCGCCGACGTCCGGCCAGTGCGGGTCCACGGCGAGGACCTGCTGGGTTCCGGTCACCCACTGCCCGTAGCGGTGCCCGTCGGACAGCAGACTCCAGACTTCGGACGGCGAGCTCAGAATCAGACAGCGATTCCGGGCCATGATCACGCTCCTGAAGGACGGCCGGCATGGAGGCACTCCGCCTCTGACGTCCCCTGGGACGAGGACGGCCGGCGCAGCAGACGGCCGGCGGTTCGGACAGCGTTGGCATCCGGCCGCTGCCCGGCCCGATGTGTGGCCCGACGCACCCAGTTGCCGTCCCCGGCTGTCCCACCGGTCCGGCTTCCAGCGTCGCGCCGGCCTCAGCGCCTGCATAGTCCGGCAGGTCCGGACGAGTGAGGCGACAGCGGGGCGGCGCCGAACGCGGCTCGCTCGGCGCCCTCACCCAGCGCGGAAGCAGCGAGATGCACGGGGCCGGAACAGCGGGTCGGCCTGGTGGGCACCGCCCGGAACGGGCGGACCCGTCGTATCAGGGGCACCTCTTCAGTACGGGCGGACGGTGACACGAGGACGGGCCGCTTCGGAGGCCGGGACCCGATACGGGCATCCGGGGGCGGACCCAGCCTTCGACGGAGCGGTCGTCGCCCGGTCAGCCGTGGTACCTGACGCGGCACCGGCGACGGTGCCTGGTGGGGGAAGCGCGCACCCTACGCGGCGCCGGTGTGTGCGGGTCGCGTCCGGATCCGTTCGGCGTCGGGCCGCCGGCGTCCGGGCTGAGCGGCCCGGCCGGGAACAGCAGGTCCCGGCGGCGCTGTTGCACCGAGCGAGGCAGCGGCACCACAGGCGAGGACCCGAGGACCACGGAATCGCGGGCGGCGCCAGGCCCGGTTTCGGAAGGCAGGTACGCCCGCCGTGCTGCTCGGACCAAGGACACATCTCCACAGGAGGACTTCCCATGACTGACCGGCCCTTGACCCTCATGGCGGTGCACGCCCACCCCGACGACGAGGCCACCGGAACCGGAGGCATCCTCGCGCGGTACGCCGCGGAAGGCATCCGCACGGTTCTCGTGACGTGTACCGACGGCGGTTGTGGTGACGGACCGGGGGGTGTCAAGCCGGGCGATCCCGGGCACGATCCGGCAGCCGTCGCCCTGATGCGCCGCCGCGAGCTCGAAGCGAGCTGTGGCGTCCTGAAGGTCAGCGATCTGGAAACACTGGACTACGCGGACTCCGGGATGATGGGCTGGCCGACCAACGACGCCCCCGGATCCTTCTGGCGGACCCCCGTCGAGGAAGGCGCCGCCCGGCTCGCGGAACTCATGCGGCACTACCGGCCCGACGTGGTCGTCACCTACGACGAGAACGGCTTCTACGGCCACCCCGACCACATCCAGGCCCACCGCATCACGATGGCGGCGCTGGAAATGACCGCCCTGGCACCGAAGGTGTACTGGACCACGATGCCCCGCTCGGCCATGCAGCGGTTCGACGAGATCATGCGCGAATTCCACGAGGACATGCCGGAGCCCGATCCTGCCGAGGCCGCCGTGATGGCCGAGATCGGTCTTCCCGACGACGAGATCACCACGTGGGTGGACACCACCGCATTCAGCGGTCAGAAGTTCGACGCTCTGGCCGCACACGCCAGCCAGGGCGAGAACATCTTCTTCCTCAAGATGGGCAAGGAGAGGTTCGGCGAGTTGATGGGCATCGAGACCTTCGTACGGGTCCAGGACGCCACCGGCGCGGCCGTCCCCGAGAACGATCTCTTCGCCGGACTGCGCTGATCCGCCCGTCCGGCCCGGCGATCGGCAGCACGGCGGCGCACGGCTGCCACGGGCACTTCGCCGGGCAAACGGCGGGCCCGCCCCAAGCGTCCGGGAGCGGGCCCGCCGCCGTTTCGACGCGGGTCGTCGCCCGTCAGCCGTGGTACTTGATGTAGCCGTTGCCGTCCTTGTCGTGCGCCTTCTTGGTGTAGGCGTGGATGTCGGCAGGCGCGCCGCCCGGCTTGTAGAAGTAGATCGTGTCCTTGTCGTTGTTCCACATGAAGTTGCAGTTCTGGCGGTAGACGACGTTCTTGCCGTCGGAGTCGGTGCCCCGGCCGCCGCGCAGGTGCACGTAGTCACCCGGCTCGAGTATGTGGTTGGCCTTGAAGGTGAAGGTGTTGCCGGCGCGGTCCTTGACCTTGTAGCCCTTCAGATTCACCTTCGACTTCTTCGAGTAGTTCTTGATCGTCAGGTACTCGTTCTTGGTGTTCCCGCCCGAGCACTTGTTGGAGTCCCGGCCGGGGGCGTCGTACTGCACGCCCTTGATCTTGAGGGCCGAGGAGTACTCGGCCGCCTGCGCCGGAACGGCCCCCGTGAAGCCGAGCGCGGCGACCGCCGCGACGGTGGCGGCAACGGTCAGAGTGCGCCGGATGCGCATGAGGTTCCCCCCTCAGTGGTGCGAATGAAGCATCCGGAGCATACCTAAGGTGTTCATATGATGAAGTCAGTGTGAAGAATGTATGGTTGGCGACTGTCGCGGCCCTGCTACAGGGGTTCCCGCGGGCGCGGGCGGGGTGTTGTCCACGTGGCCGTTCACCTGGAAGAGGAGCCACTCAAACCGGTCCGGGTAACTTCCAGATCCGCAGCCCAGCCGTACATCGAACTGACATAGGGGCGTGCACCGCTCGGCCAACACCATGCGGGGCGGGCGGACTTGCTGCTCGGGCACCCCGCGCTGCGTCTCCTCGCGTGCGCGCCAACGCCGACGATCTTGGCCCGGGTCCATGTCTATCGCGCGACAGCAGGCCGTTCGGCCGGCTCAGGAGCGCATTTCGGCCGTTCCCGGGGCGGTGGGGCGCAAGGCGCCCTCCGTCCGTCAGGGCGGCTCTATTCTTCTACGCGTCTGTAGAAACAAACAGGCCCGGGTCCACCTGGGCCGCGCACCCCTGGAGACGACACTCATGGCCTCGATCGACCTGGACAAGGTGCTGGACAAGGCGTGGGCGGACAAGAGCCTGCCGGAGATCCTCGCTGCTCCCGTCGGAGCACTGAAGGGGGTCTCCGACCGTGACGGCGAACTGCTCCAGGAGGCGTTCGGCGTCAAGACCGTCGCGGACCTGGCGAACCTGAAGTACGTCCGCTGGGCCCAGGCCCTCGCGGCGCTCGACGCGGCCAAGTAGCCGGCCGCGGGCACCGGACGGGTGCCGTTTCGCCGGCGCGTGGGCGGACGGCACCTGACATGCCAGACTCTCGCGGGCAGGCAGGCAGGCGGACGGACATCCGGCCCGTGACGGGGGGGGGGGAGGGCCATGTCGGTGGCGTTTGCGACCTTGGTGCTGGTGTCGTTCCTGGTGTTCGTGGTGCTCTGGCTCACCTGTGCCGTTCTCGGCCTCTACGGCCTGGTTCTCGGACGTGCGCCAGGTCGGTGGCTGCGCCGCCACGTCCGGCAGCCGCGGCTGTGGGGAGCCGGCGTTCTGCTCGTAGCGGCAGGCAACTTCGCCCAGCCATCGGTCACCGTGGTCGGAGTCGGCCTCGTCGCCCTGGGGCATGTCGTGAGGCCAACTCCGTGATGAGCTGAACGGCTTCTCTGCCCCTCTACCCCTGAGGAGCGGGAGAGCCGGGCGTCAGAGCGGGAGGTCGTCCGGCAGGACGCGGAACGCCTTGTGCCGGCCCAACGGTCGGACGGCACGGAAGTCGCGGCGGTCGAGGGTGAGGATCGCGTCGGTGTCGTAGTCGGCGGCGAGGGCGACGTTCACCGCGTCGGCGAGATCGAGATCGAGTGCTTTGTAGCGGGCCCGCACGAACTGCGCGGCACCCAAGTGGTCGTCGGTGATCTCGGGCATGACGACCCGGCCCCGGCTCATCCAGCGCCGCAGGTCGTCGATCGCGCCGACGGCCACGGCGCGGCCGAACTCCCGGGTGGCCACGTGATCGAGTTCCGCCAGCAGGAGCGGGGACATGACCAGCAGACCGGCCGCCATGATCGCCTCGTTCGCCGCCTCGTGCTCCGGATGTGTCGAGTCCAGGGCGGCGAGCAGACCGGAGGTGTCGGCGATGACGATGATCACGCGGCGCTTCCCGACGACGGGTCCGTCTCACGGCCGACCGCGTCGGCGACGGCGTCACGGACCTCGGCCTTGGACGGTGTCCGTCCCCGCCCCTCGACCGTGCGGGAGAACAGCGGCTCGTCCCACACGCGGTTCGCCATGGCAGCGAGATGGATCCCCTGACGGATGATCTCGGCCTCGCTTATCCCGCGGCGCTTGGCCGCCTCCTTGATGATCGCCAGGTCCTCGGGGTCGGCGTAGACGTTCGTGCGCTTCATGGACATGTACCAATGCTAGGACATGTACCGGTGTGATGTACGGGAACGGGCACCCGCCTACCGGCACGCGGCCGGTCAGTCCTGGGGCTGCACGGAGGGCCGGGTTCCGGGGCCGCCGCCCGTCGGGAAGGCGACGGGGCACTCCGTGATCGGCTGGGTCATCGTCCAGTCGTTGCCGCTCACCAGGACGGCGCCCGGTGCGAGGTCCTCGGCGGGGCCCTCTTCGGCGCGGGGAACGGCGGTGACGGCCAACGGTGCCGCGTACGCCACCGTGCAGGTCAGCTGCAGCATCGCCAGGCGGCTCAGCGGCGCCGTCTCGCCGGGGAGCCGCACGGTGACGGTGCCGTCGCCGGCGACCGACACCCGCGGGGCGTTCTTCAGGCGGGGCAGCTCCGTGACGGCCACGGCCGCCTCCTTCACGTTCGGCCCCTCGAAGAGCAGGCGTACGACGCCTTCGACGTCGTCGGCCAGGCGGGGAAACGCCCTTGGGGCACCGTCGCCGTCGGTGAGGAAGAACAGGGAGACGGAGGCGGGTGCCTCGGTCGGCGCCGGACTGGGATCGGCCATGCCGCCCGCCGGCGCTCCCGCCTCGATGACGTCGGAGGCGGGGACCCCGCACCCCGCGAGCACCACCGCCGTCACCAGACCGGTCAGCAGTGGTGCCGTACGTCCGCCCCTTCGCCCGCGCCTCACGTCGTGCCTCCCTCGTCGCCGTGCAGCGGGAGCTCGACCGTGAAGACAGCGCCGCCGCCGGGCCGGTTCGCCGCCCGGATGCGTCCACCGTGCAGACGCACGTTCTCCGCCGTGATCGCGAGGCCGAGCCCGCTGCTCTCGCTCCTCGCCCGTGACGTGCTCGCCTTGTAGAACCGTTCGAAGATGTGCGGCATGGCCTCCCGGGCGATCCCCGGGCCGTTGTCGCTCACCTCGAGGACCGCCCACTCCGCCTCGCCGGGCCCGCCCCTCCGCACGCCCAGCGTCACCCGGACCGGCGGCTCGCCGTGCCGCAGCGCGTTGCCGACCAGGTTGGCCGTCACCACGTCGAGCCGGCGCGGATCGACCCGTGCGCGCAGCTCCCCCGGCCCGGGCAGCCGCAGTTCCACCTCCTCCTGCCGCCAGCGGGAGGCGATCGTGCGCCGCACGGACTCGGCCAGGTCGATCTCGTCCCGGTTGAGCTCGGCGGCCCCCGCGTCGAAGCGCGATATCTCCATCAGGTCGTTCACCAGCACACTCAGCCGGTTCGTGCCCTCGCCGATGAGCCGCAGCGCCTCACCGGTCTCGCTCTCCGCCTCCACGTCCAGCACGTCGGTGACCGCCGACATCGCCGCCAGCGGGGTACGCAGTTCGTGGGAGACGTCCGCCACGAAGCGGCGGCCCCGCGCCTCCAGACGGCGCAGCTCGGCCACGGTTCGCTCCAGTTCGGCCGCCGTCTCGTTGAACGACCGGGAGAGGTCGGCCAGTTCGTCGGTGCCGGTGACGTCGAGCCGGACGTCGAGGTGTCCCTCGGCCATCCGGCGCGTCGCCCGGCGCAGTGCCCGGACGGGCCGCAGCACCCCGCTCGCGGCGAGCAGCGCCAGCACCACGGCCAGGCACAGAGCCACCAGGGTGGCCCGCTCGATGCCGCTGACCATGGCCTCGACATACCCCTCCTCGGCGGTCTGCGGGACCTCCAGGTACATCACCAGACCGGAGAGGCGGGACTCCTTGCCGTTCTCCGCGATGTAGGTGACGGGCATGCCGACGAGGAGACGAGGGCTGCCGTCGACGTCCACCCGCTGGAACACCGCGGCCCGGCGCGTCGCGACGGACGTGAGCATCTCGTCGCTCGGCTCGGTGAACCGGGGGGTCGGCGCATATGCCCGACGGGTGCCGTAGGCGGCCATCACTCGCCAGCCCGCCGTGGGGTTCGCGTACAGCACCTGGTCCACCACCTTCTGCAGGTCGGCGGCGTCGGGAGAGGACGGGACGTACGGCGCGACGGCGTCGACGCTCGCACGGAACCGGTTGATGACGGAGTCCTGGCTCTGCTGCAGCACCCCGGTCCGTGCCTCGCGGAAGGCGAGGGCCCCGGTGCCGAGGGAGCTGAGCATGGCCACCAGGACGAAGGACGTGAGGAGGCGGGAGCGCAGACCGCGCAGGGGGAGCGGGATGCGGGCGACGGCGGCGCGCAGGACGCGGCGGGGGCCGGTGCGCGGCTCGCCCGTCGCCGAAGCCCGGGAGTCGGTGCTCCGGCGGTTCATGCGATGCCGTTGCCGGTGCCGAAGCGGTAGCCGAAGCCGCGTACGGTCTGCACGTACCGCGGGCTCCTGCCCTCGCCCAGCTTGTTGCGCAGGCGCTTCACGCAGGCGTCCACGAGGCGTATGTCGCCGTGGTAGCTGTGCTCCCAGACCGCTTCCAGCAGCTGCTGGCGGCTGAAGACCTGGCCGGGCGAGGCCGACAGGGTCAGCAGCAGCCGCAGTTCGGACGGGGCGAGGGTGACGGGTTCGCCCCGGTGCGTCACCACGAGCCCGGCGCGGTCGACGACCAGGTCGCCGTGCGTCTCCGGGCGGGGACGGGCGCCGTCCGGCGGTGACGCGTCCTGCCGGCGCAGGACGGCCCGTATGCGCGCGTCGAGGACCCGCGCCTGCACCGGCTTCACCACGTAGTCGTCCGCGCCGGTCTCCAGGCCCAGGACCACGTCGATGTCGTCACCGCGCGCCGTCACCATGATGATCGGCACCTGGTCGCGCTCACGGATCCGCCGGCACACGTCCAGGCCGGAGATGCCGGGCAGCATGAGATCGAGGACGACGACGTCCGGCCGGAAGGGTCCGAGCTGCTCCAGCCCTTCCTCGCCCGTCTCCACCCCGAGGACCTCGTGCCCCTGGTGCCGCAGGCCCAGCCGCACGGCCTGGCGGACGATGGAGTCGTCTTCGACGATCAGAATCCGTGGCATTGCGGCAGTTTAAGCAGACCGGACGACCGGTTCGGTAGCGGAGGATGACCGCTTTCCGGCCGTTGTTGCACAACGATCACATGGGAGGGGGAACCGGGACGTCGTTGCCGTTCCGTGATGGCGCGGGCTCACCCCGATCATCTGGGCTCCGCAGATTGACCCCATGCGTTCGGTACGAGAGAGGCACACCGCACCCCCCGCCGGCACCCGCGCCGTCCACCACGGCTCCCCCCGGCGCCGGTCCTCCCGTCGCCGGGGACGGCCGCGCCGCCGGGGACGCGGACTGCTGCTCGGCCTGCTGGTGGTGGTCCTGCTGGGCACGGCGGGGTACCTGCGCACGGGCGGCCGGGACGACGCCGCCGGGCACGCGCCGCGGACGCCGGACGCACGCGTCGCCCCCACGCCCGCACCCTCCCCTCCGCGTACGAAGCCCTCTGTCGCCGCCTCGCCCTCCGCGGCCCCGACCACGATCGACGTGCCCGCGGAGGGCAGCGGGACGTTCGTCACCGCGCCGGCCGGCGGGAGCACCGTGGGTGAGGGTGCCCGGCCGCTGCGGTACGTCGTGGAGGTCGAGTCCGGACTGGACGTCTCGCCGTCCCGGGCGGCGCGGGAGATCGCCGGGATCCTCGCCGCCCCACGCGGCTGGACCCACGACCCGGACAACGCGTTCCAGCTGGTGGGCGCGGGATCGCCGCACGACCTGCGGATACGGATCGCCACGCCGGCGACTGCGGACGCCCTGTGCTGGGAGGGCATCCACCAGGACACCGGGGGCGAGTACAACTGCGAGGTGCCCGACGGAGTGGTGGTGAACCTCCGGCGCTGGGTGAAGGGCTCGCCCACCTTCGACGGGCCGATCGAGGACTACCGCGCGCTGATCATCAACCACGAGATGGGCCACTTCCTCGGCCACGCGCACATGACCTGCGGCGGCCCGGGACAGCCGGCCCCCGTGATGATGCAGCAGATCAAGGGCCTGCGGGGCTGCGTCGCCAACGCCTGGCCCTACGACGAGAACGGCGACCTCGTCACCGGACCCGCCGCCTGACCGGCCGCTGGACCCGGCGAGGTCAGGCCGGCGCGGTCAGGCCGCCGGGGCGAGTTCCGCCGCTCCGAAGGAGACGTCGAAGCGGTCGCACCAGATGCTGACGCTGGTCCAGGCGGACGGGTCCGCGTCCTCGGGGATGGCGTAGTTCTGGCTTCCCTTGTTGCCCTTCAGCGCTCCGAGGTCGACGTACCGGCCGTCGTCGAAGACGTGCCAGCCGGCCCGCCCCTCCTTCACCGGCGCGTCGGTCAGCCACACGCGCAGGTCGGGGCCGTTGCTGGTGTCGAGCCCTTCCAGCCGCACCACTCGGCTGCCGTCGGCCAGCCGCACGAGGCTCACCGTGCCGGTGGTCGCGTGCTCATGGCTGATCAGCTCGCCGCTCGCCAGGGTCACCGGGCCGGGCGGGGGCGCGGTGGACGCCGTGCCGGACGGGGCTCCGCCCGGGGCCGCCGTCGCGGCCGGGGCGGCCGGGGCGGCCGTCACGGCCCCGGGCAGTGCCTCCCGCACCGTCTCGTCCTGCCACAGCTTCCACGGCTGGAACCAGTACAGCCCGAAGCCCGCCACGGCGGTCACCCCCACCAGCAGCACGGCCGTCCACGGCCTGAACAGCCCGTCGCGCACGCGTCCCATGTCGCCCCACCTCCCCCGTCGTTCGGTCCCGTCAGTCAACAGGAGGGGCGGGCGCGCCGGGCCGCACGGCCCATGACGAAACCCTTACGGATCCCGCCGGGCCGGGTCTGAGTATCCGAACGGATGTGCACCGGGCCCGCGATGGGAAAGGGTGGGCGCATGCGTCGACTTCTGCTGCTCGCACCGGTGTTGGTGGCCCTCGCCGGCTGCGGGGTGATCCAGTCCTCCGAGGGCGAGGCCACCGACTCCGCGCGGGAGGTGGCGACGAGGGCCGGCCAGCGGCTCGCCAGTCAACTCCCGCGCACGGCCGACGAGGTGGGCTACTCGGCGTCGTACCTGGACGGGGTGGAGGTCCTGCGGGTCGAGGGCGACTCCACGCACGAGGGCGACGGTGTCGAGGTGATCGTCCGCACGTCCGGCTCGGCGTACAACGGCTGGTTCGACGTCGAGCAGGTGACCGTGCGGCGCTGCTTCTCCCTACGGGTGTCCCCGAGGGCGGAGTGGGGCGAGGAGGCCCGGGACGTCGACTGCCCCGAGGGCCCGCCCCTCCGCTTCCCCCCGCCGCCCGAACCGCCCCGGGTGCCGTCCGAGGCGCTCGAGGCGGAGCTGCCCCGCGTCCCGGCGGGCGGCCGCGTGGACGAGGCCGAGGTGCGCCGGGTGCTCGCCGCACTGGACATGGATCCGGAGATCACCACAGAAGTGAAGACGGAGGACGGAAGCGTCGGCATCCTCCTGTCCCCGCCGTCCTCCCGCTACGAGCCGGTGGACTGCGTCCTGGCCGTCGTCGGCCCCGGCAGGACGAACGTCTGGATGCCCTCCCGCATCCAGCGCATGCCCGGCGAAGGCGGCTGCTCCGTCGACAACGCCCTGCACCCCCTGCCCCCGCCGCACTGACACGAACACCCGCGTGGGGCCGCCCCGGAACGTGGCCGGGGCGGCCCCACGCGGGTGTGGGGACGAGGTCAGTGCTTGAAGGTGTCCTTCGTCTTCTCCTTGGCCTCGCGGGCGTCGCCCTTGCTCTTCGTGGCCTGGCCCTCGGCGGCCATGCGGTCGTTGCCGACGGCGCTGCCCAGGGCCTCCTTGGCCTTGCCCTGCGCCTGCTCGGTCTTCGCCTTGGCCTTCTCACCGGCACTCATGGAGCATGCCTCCTCGTAGCGTTCGGGCGAACTCGTCGTGGCCCTCGGGTGCCCCCACCGCTCCTTCACAAACAAGGAAGCAGTGAGGTGTGAGGGTGCGGACCGAGGGCAAACGGTGCGGCAGGAGGTCGATAACTATGGTTCCCCTGTTGCTGGTTCTGCTTCTCGCCCTGATCCTCTTCGGCGCGGGCTTCGCGGTGAAGATCCTCTGGTGGATCGCGATCGCCGTGCTCGTCGTCTGGCTGCTCGGCTTCGTCATGCGTTCCACCAACGCGGGCGGTGGTCGCGGTCGCTGGTACCGATGGTGACGCGCCACCGCGCGACACCGCACCACCCCCCGGGGGCCCGGTCACCACGGTGACCGGGCCCCCGGTCCGTGCGGCCGCGGCGCCCGCCGCCCCCGCCGTTCTGTCCGCGAACGTCCCCGGATGTGTCCGTGATCGGTAACGGACGCATCCGGGGACGTCCGTCCGTCGTCTCGCCCAGTGGTTCCCAGGGGAGCCCGGGACGCGGGCGACGAGCGACGGCAGGAAAGCGGGGCGGGCCATGGCGCGGCACGGCGGTGGACGGAGCTGGTACGGCAAGGTGGCCGGGGCGGCACTCGGTGTGACGATGCTGGCCGTCGGCGCCTCGGTGTACACCGCGCAGGCCGACGTCGTGGGCGGCGCGACACCGCAGGCGTCCGCGCCCGCGAAGCCGGGCGGAGAGGCCCGGCGGGTCTCGGCGACGATCGTGCACGCCTCCGACGCGGGTCCGCGCGGCGTCAACATCACCATCGACGACGGCCCCGACCCCCGCTGGACGCCCGAGGTGCTCGATCTGCTGCGCGAGCACGAGGTGAAGGCCACCTTCTGCCTGACCGGCGTCCAGGCACGGACCCACCCGGACCTGGTGAAGGACATCGTCGCGGCCGGCCACCGGCTGTGCGACCACTCCGTCTCGCACGACACCGCCATGGACCAAAAGTCCGAGGCCTACCAGTCGAAGGAGATCCTCGACGCCGAACGCATGATCACCGAGGCGTCCGGAGGCGTACGGCCCCTCTACTACCGCGCGCCCGGCGGCGCGTTCACCCCGCACAGCCGCCAGGTGGCCGCCTCCCGGGGCATGCGCCCGCTGGGCTGGAACGTCGACACCAAGGACTTCGAGCAGCCGGGCGCGGACGCCATCGTCGCCACCGTGCAGCAGGAGCTGTCCAACGGGCCGACCATCCTCTTCCACGACGCCGGCGGCGACCGCGAGCAGACCGTCGAGGCCCTGCGCCGCGTGCTGCCCTGGCTGAAGGAAGAGGGCTACTCCTTCGGCTTCCCGGTGCGCTGAGCGCCCGCAACAATCCCGTTTCAGGGCAGACCCGGCTGTTCAGGATGTTGCGCCGCCAGGCAGACTCTGGCCCGTACACCCGTCGACAAAGGATGGCTCCTTCATGATCACGCTGACCAAGGAAGACGGCCCCGCGGACCTGGACGGGGTCACGCACCTGTCCATCGGCGTCTCCTGGGACCCGACCGCCGGCAGCAGCGGCGGAGTGCTCGGCAAGCTGCGCCGCAAGACCGGTACGGACCTGGACCTGATCGCGGTCGCCATGTCGGGCGGCGACCCGGTGCGCCTCGCGGGCCTGGACTCGCTCGACCCGATGGGCAACGGCTCCCTTCTGCACAGCGGTGACAACCAGACCGGCCACGGGGACGGGGACGACGAGACGGTGACCGTCGAGTTCTCCCGGCTGCCCGGCGCCATCACGGCGGTCGTGTTCGTCGCCGCGGCCTACAAGAAGGGCAGCTCCTTCCAGAAGGCCCGCAACATCAGCTTCAAGGTCTACGACGCGACCGGCGGCAGTACCCAGCAGGTGGCCGACATCTGGCCGAGCATGCTCAGCCAGGACAACGGCTGCGCCGTGGCCAAGGCCGTGCGCGTGGGCAACAGCTGGAAGCTCCAGGTGATCAACGAGACCGGCAAGATCAAGCAGGGTGACGAGCACGCTCTGATGCGGTTCGCCGTCAGCAAGTAGCACACGGCACGAGGGGCACGACGGCGGCCACGGCACCGGACCGGGTGCCGTGGCCGCCGTCGTGTCAGGGCCTGCCGAGCTCGGCGTGGACGCGGCCCTCGGTGTCGCGCACGGTGACGGTGGGCATCGAGGCGAACGGATCGTCGTCGTCGCGCCGGACGGCGTCGGTGACGGCGTACCAGACGCCCCATCCCGGGCTGCCGGGCAACTCCAGCAGATGGCCGCGGACCACGCCGGCCGTCGTCCCGACCTCGACGACGGAGGCCGTGCCCGCACCGCCGTAGTAGAGGCCGGACAGGTACTCCCGGCTGCCGTCGCCGTGGCTCTGCATCGACACCCCGGGCGTGCTCCGGTCGATGTTGCCGTCGACCACGCTGCGGAACTGGGGAAGCTCGGGCATGTCCGGCGTCGTCCAGTGCTTCCCCTCCTCCGTCAGCCACAGGACGAACCCCGGCGCCGCCGTCACCCGCTCACCGGGAGCGACGACGCGGGGTGTCGGGGCGGGCGGCCGCTGCGAGGCGGTGGGCGTGGGCGTAGGGGTGGGCGAGGCGCTCACCGTCGCGGCCGGGCGCGTGGTCCGGTCGGCGGCGTCGTCCGTGCCGTGCACGACGACGAACGCCAGCGGCACCAGCAGCAGACCGCAGCCCGCGCCCAGCACGGTGGTCCGCCGCCTGCGCCGGATCGTCCGGCCCCGGCGTTCCACGTCGGCCAGCGGCGCCCGGGACGGTGTGATGCCGTACGCCGCCGCGGCCAGCGCCTCGCGCAGCCGGCCCGTCTCGGCGGGCCCGGCGTCCGGTTCTTCTTCGGTCGGCAAGTGGTTCATGAACGGGCTCCGGGAAGAGGATGCGAGCGCTCGGCGGCGGCGAACGCGGGATGGGAGCGCAGGGCCTCGAGACCGCGCCGGGCATGCGTCTTCACCGTGCCGGGCGAGCAGTTGAGCACCTCGGCGATGGCGGTCTCGGGCAGGTCCTCCCAGTAGCGCAGCACCAGCACCGTCCGCTGGCGGGTGGAGAGCGTGCCGAGTGCCTCGGTGATCGCGGCGCGGTGCTCCACGGACTCGGCGTGGCCGTGGTCCTCCTGGTGCACCCGCTCCGGCAGGAACGGCATCAGCAGATGCGTGACCCGTCGTCTGCGGGTGCGGCTGATGTTGTTGTTGACCAGTGAGCGCCGTACGTAGAAGTCGACGTCGTCGGCGGGGATGCGTCCCCACCGGGCGTACACCTTGGCCAGCGTGGTCTGCACGAGATCCTCGGCTTCGTGGAAGTCCCCCGTGAGCAGGAGGGCGGTCCGCACCAGACGGCCCCAGGCGGCACCCGCGTAGGCGGCGAAGTCCGGGTTCGCCGGGAAGGGTGCTGATGTCTCGTACTGCGGCACGGACCGGTTCCTCCGGGTCGGGTGTGGGGGGTGGAGCGGGGGCGGGACCGGCCGGGGTGGGCCGGCCCCGCCCGTGAGGTCAGCGGGGCAGCGCCAGCGAGGCGTAGACCCGGCCCTTGGTGTCGCGGACCGTCACCTTGGAGGCGAAGTGCCAGGACCCGTCGTCGGCCGGCACGGCGTCCGCGGTGGCGTACCAGACGCCCCAGCCGGGACGGCCGGCCAGCTCGATGAGCTTCCCGCGCACGGTACCGGCCCTGGTCTCGATCTCGACGGTCGAGGCGATGCCCTTGCCGCCGTAGTACAGACCGGAGAGGTGGACGCGCTCCGGCGTGCCCTCGGACTGCAGGGAGACACCCGGGCTGCTCAGGTCGATGTTGCCGTCGACCACACTGCGGAACTGCGGCTCGGGGTCGCCGGGGGTCGTCCAGTGCTTGCCCTCGGGCGTCAGCCACAGCTCGAACCCGGGAACGGCGGTCACGTGCTCACCGGGGGCGACGACGCGCGGCGTCGGGGCGTGCTTCCTCGCGGTCACCGCCGCCGTGGCGGGCGCCGCCTGGACCGGCAGCGCCTGCGCCGTCCCCGCCCGGCCGGAGATCTCGTGCGGCGCCGTGGCGGGCGCGGCGTACGACACCGTGGCCATGCCGGCCACCGCGGCCGTGACGACCGCACCGGCCAGGTACTTCAGCGTCCGTGTCATGAACGGGCAACTCCTCGTGCAGTACGGGCCTTTGCGGACCCGTCGGTCGGATGGACGGAGGGCGCCTCTCCACCCGTACAAACCCCGGCCCTCCGTCCGCGGATGACACCCGCCGCGAAGTTTCTTCGCCGGTGGGCCGGGACGGCGGCGGGCCGGGGCCCGGCCGTCCACCGGGTGCCCGGGGCGCCCGCCGGGCGTATCGTCCCGGTATGGGCGTCGGGTGCGACAGGGGTGCCCCGCGACCGCGGCCCCCCGGCTCCGGGTCACCCGGGCGTCCACGCCGTCGAGGCGCCGAGAGACGCAGGGGACGCCCGCCTCCCCTGCCGGACGGAGTCAGCCGTGGAGGTGCTGGAACGCACCCTGGTGCAGGGCATGCGGGACACCGGGGCCCACGTCGGCGGCCTGTACCTGTTGGCCGCCCAGGAGCGGGCGCTGCGGCTGGCGGTGCTGAGCGGTGTCCCGTGGGACGTCGCCCTGCCGTGGGCCAGGGTCGGGCTCGGCTACCACTCCCCGGTCGCCGACGCGCTGCGCGAGGACCGGCTGGTGTGGCTCGGCGGGCCGGAGGAGGTGGCGCGCCGGTATCCGCAGCTGGCCGTCGTGCTGCCGTACCCGTTCATGCTGGCCGCGTCCGCGGTCACGGCCGACGACACGGTGTGGGGCGGGCTCGTGCTCCAGTGGCCCGGCTCGCGCCCTCCGGAGCTGAGCGGCGCGGAACGGGACACGATCGACGCCCTGTGCCGACGCCTCGGCGGACTGCTCAGCACCGCCGCCGACCGTGACGCCCCGGTGCTGCCCGGCGGCGCCCCGCGGCTGACGCCCCCGCCGGACGTGCTCACCGGTGAGCCCCGGGATCCCGCGGTCGCCTTCGCCGAACGCCTGCCCGGCGGGTGCTGCTCGCTCAACGCCGACGGCCGGATCGTCTTCGTCACCGACACCGCCGCCCGGCTCCTCGGCGCCGCGCCGTCCGAGCTGCTGGGCGTCCGGCCGTGGGAGGCGCTGCCGTGGCTGAACACCCCGGTCGCGCAGGACAACTACCGGGCCGCGGTGTTCAGCCGGCGTGCCACGTCGTTCACCGCGCTGCACCCGCCGGGCCGGTGGCTGTCCTTCCGGCTCTACCCGGACGGCACGGGCATCAGCGTGCGCATCGCGTCCGTCGCCGCGCCGGGCGTACCGGACCCGGGACCGTCCCCGGCCCCCGAACCCGTCGCCGCCGACCGGTCCGCGGGCGTGTACCACCTGATGCACCTGGCGGCGACCCTCTCCGAGGCGGTGGGGGTGGGGGACGTCGTCGACCGGGTCGCCGGCCTGGTGCTGCCCGCCACCGGGGCCCAGGCGCTGATCCTGATGACGAGCGAGGAGGGCCGGCTGCGGATCATCGGCCACCGTGGCTACACGGAGGACCTGATGGGCCACTTCGACGGGGTGCCGCTGACCGCGGACACCCCCGCGGCGCAGTGCCTGGCCACCGGCACGCCCGGCTTCTTCTCCGCCTTCTCCGACCTGCGGCGCGCCCATCCCACCGCGATCCGCGTGGACGACATGGCCGCCTGGTGCTTCCTGCCGCTGCTCGCCTCCGGACGCCCCGTCGGCACCCTCGTCCTCGCCTACGACCGCCGGCACACCTTCGCCCCCGCCGAACGCGCGCTGTTCACCTCCCTCGCCGGTCTCGTCGCCCAGGCCCTGGACCGCGCCTGCCTCTACGACGACAACCGCCGCCTCGCCCACAGCCTGCAGGCCGGGCTGCTGCCGCACGCCCTGCCGCGGCTGGCTGGGCTCGAGGTCGCCGCCCGCTACCTCCCCGCGGGCCGCGGCACCGGTGTCGGCGGCGACCTGTACGACCTGATCCGCCTCGACGACACCAACGCCGCGGCCGCCATCGGCGACGTGCAGGGGCACAGCGTGCAGGCGGCCACGCTGATGGGGCAGGTGCGCACCGCGGTGCACGCCACGGCCGGGGCGCCGCCCGGGGAGGTGCTCGCCCGCGCCAACCGGCTGCTGACCGACCTCGACCCGGGCCTGTTCACCAGTTGCCTGTACGTGCACCTGGACCTGGCGCGCCACCGGGCGCGGCTGGCCTGCGCGGGCCATCCGCCGCCGGTGCTGCGGCATCCCGACGGGCGCACCGAGGTGGTCGACGTGCCGTCCAACCTGCTGCTCGGCATCGACGCCGACGCCGACTACGAGTGCGCCGGCATCGCCCTGCCGCCCGGGTCCGTGCTGGTCCTCTACACCGACGGTCTGGTCGAGGTACCCGGCGTGGATCTCGGCGACGCCGTCCACGGACTCGCCGACCGGCTGGCCCTCGCCGGCGACCTGGACGCCGAGGCCCTCGCCGACGTGCTGGTCCACGACGTACGGCACCGCGCGCACCGCGGTGACGACGTGGCGTTGCTGGTCCTGTGCGCCCGGTAGCCGGAGCACCGGTCAAGTTGCCGTGCGCGGGTGATGCGAGAAGGTGAGTAGGGGAGTCCCCCGAAGGGAGTAAGCGGTGACGGACGGTCCCGTCGACGACGCCGCGGTGCTGGACGCGCTGTTCGCCGGCTCGCCCCAGGGCTTGTTCCTGCTCGACGGCGACCGCAAGGTCACCCGCTACAACCCCTCGGCGCGCGGGGTGCGCGCCCTGCCCGCCGAGGCGGTCCTCGGCCACTACGTGGAGGACTTCGCCCCCGACCTCGGCACCCACGAGATCGCCCACCTGATCGACGAGGTGCTCACCACCGGCGAGCCACTGCGGAACCGCCTCATCCGCGGACGGTCGCCGTCCGAGCCGCACCGCACGCTCGCCGTACAGGTGTCGCTGTTCCCGCTGCGGGACGGCCCCGGACTGGTGGGCGTGGTGGAGGACGTGACCGAGCGGCAGGCCGCGGCGGACCGCCTCGCCGTCCTCAGCACGGTGCACCGCACGCTCGGTGCCACGCTCGACGTGCAGGCCTCGGCGGACGCCCTGGTCGCCGCGCTGGTGCCCGCCTTCGCCGACGCGGCCGCCGTCGACCTGCTGGACGACGACCCCGCCGGGGCCGAGCCGCCGTCCGGGCCGCTGCCGACGTCCGTCCCCCTGCGCCGGGTGGCCTTCGCCGCCCCCGACGGCGTGCGGCCGTTGCGGAGGACCGGTGACAGCCGCCCCTTCCCCTACCCGACGCCGTACACCCAGGCGCTCAACGACTCCCACGCGCGCCTGGTGCAGGTCACGCCGGACGACCCGTGGCTGAAGACGGACCCGGACGGCTTCGCCCCGCTGCTGGGACGCACGGTCCACTCCATGATCGTCGCGCCGCTCACCGCACGGGACGGGGTGCTGGGGCTGCTGACGCTGTACCGCAGCCGGGTGGACGCCTTCGAGGAGGACGACCTGGACGTGGCCCGGCAGGCGGCCGCCACCGCGGCCTCGCACCTGGACAACGCGCGCCGCTACCGCCGCGAGCACGCGGTGGCCTCCGCGCTCCAGCGCCGGCTGCAGCCGGGGGCCACCCCGCGTCTGTCGGCCGTGGAGACCGCGAACGTGTATCTGCCGGAGGGCGCGGGCGGGGCGTGGTTCGACGTCATCCCGCTCTCCGGTGCCCGGGTGGCGCTGGTGGTGGGGGACGTCGCCGGTCACGGCATCGAGGCGGCGGCCACGATGGGCCAGCTCCGGGTCGCGCTGCGCACCCTGGCGCTGCAAGACCTGGAGACCGACGAGGTGCTGACCCACCTGGACGAGGTCGCGGGACAGCTCACGTCCGTCGACGCCAGGGAGGCGCACCCCTACCTGGCGACCTGCGCCGTCACCGTCTACGACCCGGTCTCCCGGCAGTGCACCATGATGCGGGCCGGCCACCCGGCGCCGGTCCTCGTCGACCCGGACGGGGCACCGCTCGCCGTGGACGTCCCGCTCGGACCGTCCCTGGGGGCGGAGGGCGGGGCGGCGTTCCAGCCCGCCGTGGTGCAGCTTCCGCCGGGCAGCCTGATCGCGCTCTGCACCAACGGGCTCCTCGGCGCCGAGGGCGACCGCGAGGGGGACGGCGAGACAACCGCCGTGCACCGCCTGGAACACGTGCTCGCGACTCCGTCCCGGCCCCTCCAGGAACTGTGCGACACCGCCGTCTACCGCATGGCGCCCTCCCGGTACGACGACGCCGTGCTGCTGCTCGCGCGCACCGACTCCCTGCCACCGCAGCGGGTCGCGGACTGGACGCTGCCCGCGGACGCCTCCGTGGTCGGCACGGCCCGCCGGCTGGTCGGCCAGCAGCTCACCGCCTGGGACCTCGCCGACCGCGCCTTCACCACGGAGCTGATCATCAGCGAGCTGGTCACCAACGCCATCCTCTACGGCGAGGGGCCCGTCCGGCTTCGGCTCATCCACGACCAGGAGCGCCTGCTGGCGGAGGTGACCGACGCCAACAGCGCCAGCCCCCACCTGCGGCACGCGCGGGCGGGGGACGAGGGCGGGCGGGGTCTGTACATCGTGATGCGGCTCAGCGCCCACTGGGGCGTGCGGCACGGCCGCCGGGACAAGACCATCTGGTCCGAGCAGCGGCTCGGCGAGGAGCCGGCGGACCTCCTGGCCGCGGTGGACGCCTTCGACACGGCCGGGGTGTGACGGGCGCACACCCCGGGCCGGTTCAGTGCGCCGGGCCCCGGCGCAGGCGGCGCGAGCACCAGCCGATGACGGCTGCGTTGACCAGCGCGCCGACGACGACCGCCAGGAGGAAGGACGCGATGCCGCCTCCCGGCAGGGCCAGCAGGACCAGACTGGCCGGGGCGGTGGCGAGCACCGGTATGACGCCCGCGAAGGACGCGTCCTCGTTCTCGCCGGCACTCACCGCGAACGCCCACACGGTGAGGCCCGCGCAGACCGCGAGGTACAGGAGGGCGAAGACGTCGCCGTAGAGGTGGCGCAGGCGGCCGAGAAGAGTACGGTCGGTTCGTCCGGTCATGGCGGTGGGCTCCTCGGAGGCGCTGCCGGCGGTGCTGATGCTGGTCATGTTCATGATCCTCGGGTCGGTGCGTCTGGTAGTCGGTACGTCTGGTACAGGACAGGTGCTGCGGGGGTTTCGGGGGCGTGCGGGACGCCGGGCCGGTCGGGCCGGGTCACACCGCGGTGCCGGGAGGGTTCGGGCGGGCGAGGCCAAGGTCGTAGGCGAGGATCGTCGCCTGCACCCGGTCCCGCAGCCCCAGCTTCCGCAGCAACGCGTTGACGTGGGACTTCACCGTGCCGACGGTGATGCCGAGCTGCTCGGCGATCTCCGCGTTGGTCAGTCCGGCGGCGACCAGGGTCAGGACGCCGTGCTCGCGGTCGGTCAGACCGGACAGCTCACGGATCCGCCCGGCCGCCCCCGGGGCGGCGCCCGCGGCCGCGTAATGGCCGATGAGCCGGCGGGTCGCCGAGGGCGCGAGGACGCTCTCGCCCGCCGCCACCACCCGGATCCCGCGCAGCAGTTCGGCGGCGTACACGTCCTTGAGCAGGAAGCCGGAGGCGCCCGCCCGCAGGGCGTCGAAGACGTAGGCGTCGAGGTCGAAGGTGGTCAGCACCAGGACCCTGGGCGCGTCCGGGCGGCCGGTGATGATCCGGGTCGCGGCGATGCCGTCCAGTTCGGGCATCCGTACGTCCATCACGACGACGTCCGGCGCCAGTTGTCCGGCGAGCCGCACCGCCGCGGCCCCGTCGGCGGCCTCACCGACGACCGTCAGGTCCGGCTCGGCGTCGATCACGGCGGCGAATCCCGCGCGCACGATGCCCTGGTCGTCGGCGACCAGCACCTTGAGGCTCATCGTTCCCCCTCCTCCCCGTCGCCCGGTGCGAGGGGCAGCAGGAGACGGACGGTGTCCGCCGGTCCGGTGGTCAGGGTGCCGGCGAGGGCCTCGACCCGCGCCACGAGCCGCTCCCGTACGGCCGGGTGGGCGGCGGACGGAACCCCGGTGGCCGTGATCGTCAACGTACCGTCCGCGGCGTCCAGTTCGAGTGCCGTGGGATGGTCGCCGCCGGTGGCGAGCACCGTCTCGGCGGCGTGGTAGGCGGCCAGGTCCACGGCGGCGGGCAGCCGCTCCGGCACCCGCCCGGTGAGGCGTATGTCCACCTCCCGGCCGGTGGCCCGGCACTGGCGGGCCAGCAGGTCCAGCGCCTGGAGCGTGGGCTGCGGACGCAGCGCGGGCCGCTCCTCGTCGTCGCGGACCGCGTCGAGCAGCGCGCGCATCGCGGCCAGGGCCTCCCGGGCGCGCTCGGCGGTCGCCTCCAGCCTGCCCGCCTCCGCCTCCGCGACCATGTCGGCGGTGCGGGCCAGCACGGTGGTCTCCAGACCGCCGGCGATCCGGCGGCGCTCGGCCCACGCGTCGCGGACCGCCTCCCCGGTCAGCGCGCCGAGGCGGCCGTCCCGCGCGGTGCGGGCGTCCTGGAGGCGGCGTCCGCGCAGCGTGCCGACGCGGTGGGCGGCGGACAGCACCGGGACCGTCCCCGCGAGGGCCACGACGACGACCGCCCAGGCGGGCACCCCGGTTCCCCGGTCCGACACGGCAGCGGTGACGGCAGCAGTGTGCACCGCGATCGCCCCCGCAAGAGTTCGCGGGAGGATGAGAGGGCAGCCGCGGAGCCGTCCGCGCAGTTCGCCGCGCCCCGGGGTGGCTGTCCGACCGGCGCCCCGAAGGGCGCGCGGGAACTGCGCGACCAGCCCCCACCGGACCGCAGCGGACCGTCCGACGCGAGCGCCACGCAGGTGGCCAGCATGCTCAGCGCGGGCGGCAGCAGGACCGGACCGGTGTAGTCACCGGCGGCCGCCGCCACCGGCCACAGCAGGGCCAGCACCGCGAGAGCGCCGTACGCCGTGCGCGGGGCCCGCCGCAGCCACAGGAGCGTGACCGCCTGCCCCGCCGCGAGCAGCGCGAACAGCACGCCCGCCGACACGGACGACCCCGTAGAGGTGTCCTCCGCCCGGATCGCCACCACCGGCAGCAGCGGCTGCAGGACGAGTCCGGCCGCGGCCGTCACCTGGGCCACGCGGTAGCCGCGCGCGCCCGGCCGGTCGGCGGGCCCGGCGGTCCGGCCGGGCAGGACCGCCCGCACCTCCCAGCCGCCGTCCGCCGTCGGGCCGGTGGTCAGGGTGCCGCCGGCCTCCCGGGCACGGGAGCGCAGGATGCCCTGGCCGCGTCCGCCGCCGAGGTCCGCGCCGTGCGCCGGGGTGCCGGGCAGCGGGGCACCGCTGGTGACCACGACGTCCGTGCGGTCGTCGCCGTACCGGCAGCGCACCCGCGTCGGCGCGCCGGGCGCGTACCGCGCCCCGTTGGTGAGGCCCTCGCGCACGATGCCGTACACCGCGTCCGCGACGGCGCCCTCCGGCAGGGGGTCGGTCTCGCAGTCGACCGGCTGGCCGATCCGCCGGAACCCGGCGACCAGGCCGAGCAGCCGTTCCTCGGGTGACGGCAGATCGGCGGCCGAGGGGGCGGGGGCCCGCACCGCGCCGAGCGCCCGAGTGACCTCGTGACCGGTTTCCACGGCGAACCGCAGTGCCTCGTCGGCGAGTTCGGGACGGGTCTCGCGCAGGCCCAGGGCGGCGCCGGCGGTGACCACCACGGCCGTCAGGTGGTGGGCGCTGACGTCGTGCAACTCCCGTTCCATACGGCGGCGTTCAACGGCCGGGAGCCGGTGGCGCTCGGACTCGGCGCGGCGCAGCAGGTGTTCGGACGCCTGGCGGGTACGACGGGCGCGGCGGGTGAGCAGACCGGCGCCGCACGTGGTGGCGTACAGCAGGGCGGTGAGGACGAGGTCGAGTCCGTCCCGGTCGCTCAGCCGGTGCAGGGTGAGGCCGTACAGCAGCTGCCAGACGGCGAGGGACGTGCCGCACAGCAGGGTGGTGAAGGTGTCGCGCCCGGTCGCCACCGCCCACAGGGCGAGCGCGACACCGGCGGTCCCGAGCACCGCCGTGGCCCCGGCGGGCAGCGGGCCGGCGCCGAGCGCGCAGGCGGCGGCCACCACCACGAGCGCGGCCACCGGCCGGCTGCGGCGCAGCGTGAGCACGCCGGTGACGGAAGCGGCGACGAGGGCCGCCACGAGCAGGGCGGACGCGGACGGGATGGCGCCGCGCACCAGTGCCGCCCCCGGCCACACCAGGGCCTGGGCGCACAGCAGCAGGACCGGTACCAGCCGGTCGTCGTTGCGTTTCATGACGTGACCAGGCTAGGTCCGGTATCCCCGCATCCTCCTCCGGCCGAAGGGGGATTCCGCCCTCTGTCCCTGGGTGCAGAGGGGACGGCCGGGGGCCGTTCTCCGGGGCGTCGGGAGGGTGGCGGGCCGGCGCGGTACGGCAACTCCGCTCTGCCCGCTCCGGCCGGGTGCGGCTCGCTCGGGTGCGACGCCCCGTGATGCCTCGGGGCTGTGGCCGGAACGGGACGGAGCGGTCCGGCGAGGTCGGGAACCGGTGCGCGCCCCCGACGCCATGCGTCGGGGGCGCGGAGGAGCAGCCCCACCGTCGGGCCGGCCCCGAGGGCATCCCTCCCGGGCCGGCCCGGCGGACCGCGGCCGGCGGCGGATGGCGGCGGCGGCCGGTCAGGCCGCCGTTTCCGGGGCCGGCTCCGCGGCCGGGGCGGACGGCGCGGTCTCCGGGCGCGGCAGACGGCGGCGGCGGGTCGGCATGCCGAGGGTCGGGTGGGCCACACCCCACGCCGCGCCCTTGCAGATCAGCTCCTTGTAGAACGCCGCGAGCCGTCCGGTCAGGGCGGCGTTCACCGCGCGGTCGTCGGCGGTGACGTACTGGATGAGTCCGTCCTTGCGCCCCAGCGAGACGCACTGGTTGAAGTAGCGCAGCGGTACGTGGGGCAGCTTCCCGCCGGTCAGCCGCGCGGCGATCGCGTCGGCGGCCTGCCACGCGGTGGGCGTGCCGGTCGCGCACGACATCCGCAGCGGCTTGTCGCCGGGACCTCGCACCAGGGCCACGTCGCCGACGGCGTACACGTCCGGGTGCGAGACCGAGCGCATGGTGTCGTCGACCACGATCCGGCCGTCGTCGCCGGCTTCCAGCGCGGTGGCCTTCACGATCGGGTGGACGGCGAACCCGGCGGTCCACACGGTGAGCGCGGACGGCAGGACCGTCCCGTCGGCGGTGACGACCCGGCCGTCCTCGACGGCCGTGACGTCCGCGTTCTCCCGCGCGGTGATGCCGAGCCGGCCGAAGACCTCCCGTACGTACCGGGCGCCCTTCGGCGACAGCCAGTCCCCGAGGCCGGCCCGGGCGGCGAGGGTGACCTCCAGGTCCGGACGGGACTCGGCGATCTCGGTAGCCGCCTCCAGACCGGTGAGACCTCCGCCGACCACGACCACGGACGCGCCCGCGCCCAGCCCGGCGAGGCGCTCGCGCACCTTCAGCGCGCCGGCCCGGCCGGCGATCTCGTACGCGTGCTCGGCGGCGCCGGGCACACCCTGGTCGTTCCAGCCGCTGCCCAGGGCGTACACGAGGGTGTCGTACGTCAGCTCCTCCGCGCCGTCGGCACCGGTGACGGCGACGGCCTTGCGGTCGACGTCGACGGCGGTGACCGTCGCGACCTTCAGTTCCACCTCGGTCCCGCCGAGCACGTCGGCCAGCGGCCGGTGGGGGAGGGTGCGCCCGGTGGCCAGCTCGTGGTTGCGGACGCGCTCCACGAAGTCGGGCTCGGCGTTGACGAGGGTGAGGGAGACGTCGTCACGGTGCAGCCGCCTGGCCAGACGCCCGGCGGCGGAGGCTCCGGCGTATCCGGCTCCGAGGACGATGATGCGGTGCTGCATGGCAGGCTCCTGTCGTCGACTGGTTCGCCCCTTGAACCGGGCAGCCCGCCGATCCCTGACAGGAAAACAATGTGACCTGCGTCACATGCGACGGATGCGCCTCAGTAGACGTCCCGCAGCACCGGCTCCCCGTGGTCGGCGGCGGCCCAGCGCTCCGTCACGCGCTCCAGCTTGTCGGGGTTGACCTGGCTGCGGACGGCGACGATGCCGTCGTTGGTGACCTCCAGGCACATCACGCCGATGACCCGGCCGTCGAGCACCGCCACGACCGCCGGTTCGCCGTTCGCGGTCGCCGCGTACATCGCGGGCGACCCGCCCACCACCTCGCGCTTGGCCCTGCCCGGGGTGAACATGCCGCGCAGGAAGGTGGCCACCGCCTTGACGCCGGCGAACCCCTTGGCACGGGCCGGAACCTTCCCGCCGCCGTCGCCGACCGCGACGACGTCCTGCGTGAGCAGCGCGACCAGCGGCTCGGTCCGCCCGCTGGTGGCGGCCGCGATGAACTCGTCGACGATCCGCCGCGCGGCCGTCTCGTCGATCTCCCGGCGCGCCCTGCCCGCGGCCACGTGCTTCCTGGCCCGGTGCAGGATCTGCTGGCTGGCGGCCTCGCTGACGTCGAGGATCTCGGCGATCTCCTTGTGCGGGTAGCCGAACGCCTCCCGCAGCACGTACACCGCCCGCTCGTCCGGCGAGAGCCGCTCCAGCAGCACGAGCATCGCGTACGACACCGACTCCCGCTGTTCGGCGGTGTCGGCGGGTCCGAGCATGGGGTCACCGGCGAGCAGCGGCTCCGGCAGCCACTGCCCCACGTACGTCTCGCGCCGGGCGCGGGCCGAGGTCAGCTGGTTGAGACAGAGGTTGGTGAGCACCTTCGTCAGCCACGCCTCGGGCACCTCGATCCGGTCGGGGTCGGCGTCCTGCCAGCGCAGATACGTCTCCTGCACCAGATCCTCCGCCTCGCTCGCCGAGCCGAGCAGCCGGTAGGCGATGGCCTCCAGCCGGGGCTTGGCAGCCAGGAAACGGTTCACGTCGCTCGTACGCGGGGCCATGCCGCCGATCCTAGGCGCGCCCCGCCCACCGTCCCCGCGCCTCCGGAACGGGGCCGTCCGGCGGGGACCCGGAGGCCCGCCCGGCTAGGCCCGGGGGGCGGTCCCCTCGGCGAGGGTGTGGGCGACGAGGGCGTTGGCGTGACCGTGTCCCAGCCCGTGCTCGGTCTTGAGCCAGGTGACGAGCTCCATGTGGCGGGTCAGCGGTGACGAGCGGATGAGGTCCTTCCACTCGGCGACGGGGCGGCCGTACTTCTTCTCGATCGAGGGGAAATAGCTGGCGGGGCCCTTCACCTGTGCGCTCATGACGACCGGTCCTTCCATCGCGTGCGGCCACTGTCAGGAGGGTCGACCGGGGGAAGGACCGGAAGTCAGCGGCGGGCGGACGTGACCCGCGTCACGGTCATGGGGTGAGACCGATCCTCGCGCAGTCGTCCTCGTGATCCGGGGTGCAGATCTCCCGGACGGTGTAGACGCCGTCGGCGATCACCGTGTCCTCGATGTTCTCCGGGGTGAGGGCGACCACCGGGACCAGCATCGCGGGGATGTCCTTCTGCGACCCGCTGTCGATCACGTCGCGGGCCAGGGCGTCGAACTGGATCGCCCGCTCCTGCACCTTGGCGACGGCCATGTCGGCCGCCCCGGTCGCCTCCAGCAGGAAGGACTTGTACACGCTCATGTACTGCGTGCCGTCGACGATCCGCCGCACCGCCGCGAGGTCCGCGTCCTGCCCGGTCACCGGCGGCAGCTCGGTGACGCCCGCCTCCTGAAGCTCCTGGATGACCGCACCGGCCATGCCGTCGTTCGCCGAGTAGACGGCGGCGACGTTGCCGGCGCCGACCTTCTTGATCGCCTTGCGCATGTTGGCCGCCGCGACCTCGGGCAGCCATTTCTTCGTGTCGAACGACGCGGCGATGTCCACCTTGCCGTCCAGCTCGCCCATCGCGCCCTTCTTGAACAGCTTCGTGTTCGGGTCGGCGGGCTCGCCGTGCATCATGACGACCTTGCTGGTCTCGGCCTTCTCGCCGAGCGCGTTGACGAGGGCGCGGCCCTGCACCTGGCCGACGAGTTCGTTGTCGTGCGAGACGTAGGCGTCGATCGGGCCCTCGGCGAGCCGGTCGTAGGCGATGACGGGTATCCCCGCCTCCTTGGCCCGGCGCACGTCGGGCGCGACGGCCCGCGCGTCGACCGCGTCCACGAGGATCACGTCGACCTGGTCGGTGACCATCTTCCGGAACTGCTCGCTCTGTTTCTCCTGGCTGCCCCCGGCGTTGGCGTAGACCACCTTGCCCTTCCGGTCGGTCTCCGAGGCGATCCGCTCCTTGATGAGCGGGTAGTCGAACTTTTCGAAGCGCGCCGTGTCCCGGTCGGGCAGCAGCAGGCCCACGGTGATGTCGTAGTCCTTGGCGCGCGCGTCCGCGCCGTGGTCACCGCTCGCGCCGAGGACGCCGCATGCGGTGAGGGAGAGTGCCGACAGCGACGCGGTCAGCGCGAGAGCGTAACGGCGTGCGGCGGCCGGGGCGGTGGTACGGGTCTTCAACGTGGGGGCGCCTTCCGGGCGGACGTGCGGCATGGGGGGGGCGGCTGGACGGCTGACGCGGCACTCCGTACGGCGTCGGGGCCGACGTCCGGCCGGGCCCAGAACGTCGCTTCGCAGTGTGTCCGTTGTGCGGTGGTGCGGCACACGTGCTCACGACCTTCCCCCCAGGCGCGCCGAGAATGTGCGCAGGAGCGGCACACCGGCTGCACACAGCGGGCCGTGGGCCTGGCTAGCGTGGCTGTTCCCCCGCCCGGTCCGGGCCGCCCGTCCCCGCACGGTCGCCCGGTACGACACCTCAGGAAGTCAGCGGATGGACTACTGCTCCACGTGTCGCCGGCACCTCAACGGCGCCCTGGTCTGCCCGGGTTGCGGCGCCTACGCCCCCGACATCGCGCCCGGCGTGGTGGGCGGTGACCGCGTCCCGGGAGCGGCGGCGACGACGTCCGGCCCGGCCACCGGTGCCGGTGACGGTGACGGTGACGGTGACGGTGACGAACGGCGGGCGGACGCCGGATGGTTCACCTCACCGGCACGCTCCATCGACCCTGTCCCCCTGACCGCGTCCGCACGGCCCGCCGCCGAACGGCCGACCGCTCCCGAACGGTCCGCCGACGCCGAACGGCCCGCCGGGTCCGGCCCCGTGGACGGCTCACCGCGCACCGTCCCCTCGAGTTCCGGTACCGGACGGGCGGCACGACGGCGGCAGCTGGCCCGGTGGCGGAAGACGCAGCGGCGCGCCCTGGTCGCCACGGCCGTGGCGCTCGTCGGCGGCGGCATCACCCTCGCCTCGACGGACCGGGGCGGCGGTGAGCGCGCCCAGGCCGCCACCGCGCCCGACCTGCGCGGCATGGGCGGGACCACGGGCACCACGGACGACGGCCCACCGCCCGGCCGCTCCCCGGACCGTACGACCGCTCCCCGGCGGCCGACGACCGCCGCGGCCCGGTCCGTACCGGGTCCGCGCCGGCCACCACCGCCCCCGCGTCGCGCACCCACACCGACCGCACCGCCGCCACCGAAGTCCCCACCGGGGACCGGTCCGAGGCACCGGGGTCCGTCTCCCGCTCGGGCTCCCGTACGGAGACGAGCCAGGGCACCGGCCGCGGAGCGACGTCCGGCACGGGCGGCTCCGGCACGACCACCCGCCCACCTCACCCCGCCGTCCGCCGACGACGGGGAGCGGGGCGGGAGCGGCGACGCGGGCGACGGCGGCAGCGGCGCCACGCAGCCCGCGCCCGGCACGCCCCCGCCGTCCGCCGAGCCGGAGGACCCCCGGCTCTGCCTGCTGCTGCTCTGCATCGGCTGACCGCGCGTCCGGGGCGGGCCGTCCGGAGGCCCGCCCCGCCCGGCGCACCTCACGGAGTCTGCGGGACAATCGGGACATGAGCGTCGTCAAGATCAACGTACTCACGGTTCCCGAGGACCAGCGCGAGACCCTGGAGAAGCGGTTCGCCGCACGGGCCGGGGCGGTGGAGGGCTCGGACGGGTTCGAGTGGTTCGAGCTGCTGCGCCCGGTCGAGGCACCGACACCTACCTTGTCTACACGCGCTGGCGGACCGAGGAGGACTTCCAGCGCTGGATGGCCGGCCGTGGCCAGGCCGCCCACGCGGGTACGCAGGGCGACAAGCCCCGTCCGGCGGCCACCGACGCCACCCTGTGGTCCTTCGAGGTGGTCCAGCAGGCGGCGCCCCGCCAGGGCTGATCCGTCAGGCCTGGCGGGGCCCGCGTCACGCCAGGACGTCCAGCACCCGCCGTGCCGCCTCCGCCACCAGCTCGTCGCTGGCGGCGGCGTCGCGGTCGGGGCGTTCGGTGAGGACGGACAGCACCATGGGGGAGCGGCCGTTCCCGGGCCACAGCACGGCCGCGTCGTTGGCCCGGCCCCACTCGCCGGTGCCGGTCTTGTCCCCCACCGTCCAGCCCCGGGGCGCGCCGGCCCGGATGCGCCGGTCGCCGGTGGTGTTGCGTACCAGCCAGTCGGTGAGCTGGGCGCGCCCGGCGCCCGGCAGGGCGTCGCCGAGGACCAGGGCGCGGTAGTCGGCGGCGATCGCCCGCGGCGTGGTGGTGTCGCGCGGGTCGCCGGGCGGGTTGCTGTTCAGCTCGGGCTCGGTGTGGTCCAGCCGGGTCACCCGGTCGCCGAGCCCGCGGACGTAGGCGGTCAGGGCGCGCGGTCCGCCGAGCTCGCGCAGCATCAGGTTGGCGGCCGTGTTGTCGCTGTACCGCACCGCCGCGTCGCACAGCTCCCGTACGGTCATGCCCTTGCCCGTGTGCTTCTCGGTGACCGGGGAGTACGGCACCAGGTCGGCCGCGCCGTAGGTGATCCGTTCGTCCAGGCGCGCCCCGGGCCGGCGGTCCAGGAGCGCGGCGGCGGCGAGGGTCTTGAAGGTGGAGCAGAGCGCGAAGCGTTCGTCGGCCCGGTGGACGACGGTGGCGCCGGTGCCGGTGTCGACGGCGAACACCCCGAGCCGGGCGCCGTACTCGCGCTCCAGGGCGGTGAGGTTGCGGGGGCTGACCGGTGACGGGGTGGTGCGGTCCGGGGTCGCGGGGGCGCCGCGGCCCGGTGCGCGGTCCGGGGCGTCGGTGGCACAGCCCGCGACGGGGGCGAGGGCGGCGGTCAGCAGCAGGGCGCGGCGGGAGGGGCGTGCGGTCACGAGGGGTTCCTTCCGGGTGGGGGCGGGTCAGGAGCGGGGTGCGGCGGACAGCAGGGCGTGGAGCACCGGTCCGGCCGAGCCGCCGCCGGTGACGCCCTCCTCGACCACGCAGGCCACGGCGACGCCGTCGCGGTGGGCGACCATCCAGCCGTTGTTCTCCTGGTCGTCGGAGACCTCGGCGGTGCCGGTTTTTCCGCCGACCTCACCGGCCAGCGGTGCCAGGGCGCGGGCGGTGCCCTCGGTGACGGTGGCCCGCAGAAGCGCCCGGAGCTGGGACACGACCCCGGGCGGCAGCGCCCGCGTCCTGGTGGTGTCCTCCGTGCCGGCGACGAGGACGGGCTGGTGGAAGGTGCCGGACACGGCCGTCGCGGTGACCGACGCCATGATCAGCGGGTTGGCCTGCACCCGGCCCTGGCCGATCATCGACGCGGCCTTCTCCGTGGCGTCGCGCGACACCGGCACGGACCCGTCGTAGGAGGGGACACCCACGTGCCAGGTCTGGCCGACGCCGAAGTACTCCTTCGCGACGTCCCCGAGCTCGCCGTCGCCGAGCCTGTCGCGCAGGCCGATGAAGGCGGTGTTGCAGGACTCGGTGAAGGCCTTGCGGAAGGTGGCGCCCGGGTGGGCGGAGGTCTCCACGTTCTGGAACCGTTTGCCGACGGTGAGGTACCGGGGACAGTCCACGACGTCGTCCGGTGCGACCGCGCCCTTCAGCAGCAGAGCGCTGCTGGTGACGATCTTCCAGGTGGAGCCGGGGGCGTAGGTGCCGGAGACGGCCCGGTTGAAGCCGGTGGCGGGGGAGTTGGCCACGGCGAGGATCTCGCCGTCCTCGACGCGCAGGGCGACGAGCGCCGCGTTCCTGCCGCCGGAGCTCTTCAGGGCCCGTTCGGCGGCCGCCTGCCAGCGGGCGTCGAGGGTGGTGCGCAGGGGGCCGTCGTCCTCGCGGACGTCGGTGGACCCGAAGGCCGCCTCGGTGCGCCGGACGTCCCCGGTGACCCGGTCGACGAGCTGCACGGCCCCGCGTGGTCCTCCGCCGCCCCGGCCGCGCCCCAGCTGGCCGAGGACCGGGCCGAGGGAGGGGTGTTCGGCCACGGACAGCGTCCGGCCGTCGCGGTCGTCCGCCCTGACCGGTTCGGCCTCCTCGCGCTCCAGGCGGAACTTCTCCGTCCCGCTGAGCCGCGGGTGCACCACCGACAGCCGCCAGTCCACCTTCCACTCGCCGCCCCGCTCGCGCAGCGGCAGCTCGGCGGCGTAGGTCCAGGTGCCGAGACCGGTGACGGGCATCCGGGCGGTGAACGGCACGGTGACGGCGTGCTCGTCGGCCTCCTCGTCCTCCTCGGGCTTCCCGGCCGTGAGCACCGGTTTCTCGATGTCGAGCCCGGCGGTGAAGCTGCGCAGCACCTCCTCCGCGCGGTCGGGTCTGGTGGTGCGGGCGGCGGCGTCCGGGAGCCGTCCGGCGGACCAGTCGGCGAGGAACGCGCGCGCCTCGGCCACCGCGTCGGGGTCGGGTCCGCTCTCGCCCGCGAAGGGGCCGAGGCCGGCCGCCCAGGCGCCGCCCACGGCGACCGCGGCCACCGCCGTCACGGCGACGACGGCCCTGACCGCCCTGCGCGGACGCCGACGGGAACCGGAAGGGGGAAGGTCGGGAAATGTGTGCATGCCCCGACCACAGCAGCGCGGACGGCCGTCCGTCCAAGTCCGCTATCAATCATGGACCGATCAACACTCGATATGATGACTGGTCGTGGACCTGGTGCGGCACCTGGAGTGCTTCGTGGCTGTTGCAGAAGAGTCACACTTCGGCCGTGCCGCGGCCCGTCTCGGCATCGCCCAGCCGCCTCTGTCGCAGCGCATCCAGCGCCTGGAACGGGAGCTGGGCGTGCGTCTGTTCGAGCGCACCAGCCGCCAGGTGCGGATCACCGAGGCGGGACGGCTGCTGCTGGCCGAGGCGCGGGAGGTCCTCGCCCGCACCGAGTCGTTCCGTGCCACCGCCCGCCGGGTGCGGGACGGCGAGACGGGACTGCTGCGCGCCGCCCTGCCTCCCGACCTCTCCGGCGAGACCGTCGCCGCGCTGCTGGCCGGCTTCGGCGACCGTCACGCCGGTCTGGAACTGGAGCTGCACGAGCTGTCCACCGCCCAGCAGCTGGAACGGCTCGCGGCCCACGACCTGGACGTCGGCGTCGTGCACCATCCGTGCGACGTGACCGGTCTGGAGCTGGGCCCGGTGCTGCGCCGGGAGCTGGGCGTGCTGCTGCCGGCCGGCACCCCGGCGGCCGGCTCCGACGCGGTCCCGCTGCCCGCACTGGCCGGCCGGGACCTGATCCTCTTCCCCCGTACGGCCGCCCCGGCCCTCTACGACGACCTGCTGACCACCTGCGCCCGGGGCGGTTTCACCCCCGCCGCCGTACGTCACGGCCAGGGCACCAGCTTCGTCCGCGGCCTGGTGCTGTCCTCCGGGGCCGTCGCCCTGTGCCCGCGCGACGCCGCCCCTCCGGACCCCGCAAACGGGGAGGCGGACGTCGTGTGGCGTCCGCTCACCGGCGGGGCCCCGGCGCTGCGGCACTCCGCGGCCTGGCCGAAGGGGCGCGGCGACGCCGCCGTGCAGGCCTTCGCCGAGGCGGTCACGCACGCCCTGAGCACCGCCGCCGGCGCGGTCCCCGACGTGCCGGACCGTCCCCTGCACCTGCGACCGGCATCGGAGTACTGGCTGTGACGGACGCCGTCGCCCGCATCCACGCGGCCCTCGCCGACGCCGGGGTCACCGGCTGGCTGCACGCGCTCGACATCGACTCGGGTGAGCAGCTGGACGCCGGGGCCGACCAGCCGGTGTGCACCGCCAGCGTCCACAAGCTGTGCCTGCTGGTGGCCCTGCACGAGCGGGCGGCGCGGGGCGAGCTGGACCTCACCGAACAGGTGGAGACCGTGCCGGGGGACCGCACGGCGGGGCCCACGGGGGTGGCCGCCATGCTGGACGCGGCCCGGATGTCCCTGCGCGACCTCGCCTATCTGATGATGGCGGTCAGCGACAACGCGGCCGCCGACCTGCTGCTCAGCCGCGTGGGTCTGGACGCCGTGAACACCGCCACGGCACGGCTGGGACTCACCCGGACGCTGGCCGTGCACTCCTTCGGCGAGATGCTCGCCACCGTGAGGCAGGACGCCGGCCCGGACGGCGCCCGGGCGCTCGCCGACCCGCGGGTGGTGAGCCGGCTGCGGGCGCTGGACCCGGCGCGCACCAATCGCAGCACGCCTCGGGACATGACCCGGCTGCTGGGGGCGGTGTGGCGGGACGAGGCCGGCCTGCCGGAGCACGGCGCCGCGATGCGGCGGATCATGGGGCTCCAGGTGTGGCCGCATCGTCTGGCCTCGGGGTTTCCCTTCGACGACGTCCATGTCGCCGGCAAGACGGGCAGCCTGCCGACCCTGCGCAACGAGGTGGGCGTGGTCGAGTACCCGGACGGAGGCCGTTACGCGGTCGCCGTGTTCACCCGGACCGCCCACACCGCGGCCACTCTTCCGGCGGCCGACGCGGTGATCGGCACGGCGGCACGGATCGCGGTGGACGCCCTGCGCGCGAAGGCGTTCCGCGCGCGGTGACGGCGGGGATCGCGGGGATCGTGGGGATCGCGGCCGGAAATCAAACGGAATAGGGCCGGGAAACGGCGAAGAGCGGGTGCTCGCACGGAACGTGCGAGCACCCGCTCTTCAAAACCTGCGTGCAGGTCAGGCGGGAACGATGTTCTCCGCCTGCGGGCCCTTCTGGCCCTGGGTGACGTCGAAGGTCACCTTCTGGCCTTCCTGGAGCTCACGGAAGCCCGAGGTGGCGATGTTCGAGTAGTGGGCGAACACGTCAGCGCCGCCGCCGTCCTGCTCGATGAAGCCGAAGCCCTTTTCCGAGTTGAACCACTTCACCGTACCGGTGGCCATATCTATCTCCTGAGACAGTGCGGGAATCGCACTTTACGAATCCCTACATCGTCGCGATGATCACCTGCCCGGAGACCCGGTAGCAAACTGGCAACCACAACTGCAACTGACGTCAGCCTAGCACGGAAATGATTCGCGGCAAGCGAGGAAAATCACTGGAATAAACCCGGACAGCGTGTTTAGCGATAAGAATTTCTCGCGAGCGGGGCGGAAATTCTGCGCCGGCCGGGGCAGGTTTTCACCGGTGTCCGTGGACCGTGTCCGCACCCTGACGGCGGAGGTCCTCGTTCATCTGTTCGGCCCGTTCCAGCTGGTCCTCCAGGCTCACGATGCGGCACGCGGCGTCGACCGGGGTGCCCTGGTCGACCAGCTCACGCGCGCGGGCGGCGAGCCTGAGCTGATGGCGCGAGTAGCGGCGGTGGCCGCCCTCCGAGCGTGTCGGGGTGATCAGCCGCGCGTCGCCGAGCGCGCGGAGAAACGCGGGTGTGGCTCCGACCAGTTCGGCGGCCCTGCCCATGGTGTAGGCCGGGAAGTGGTCGTCGTCGAGCCGGTCGGCGACGGGGGGCCGGTCCTGGTCCGGCTGCCGGCCGTCGACGTACGGCTGACTTTCCGAAGGCATACGCACCTTTCCGCGGACCACAGTGGGCATGGTCCGCCACGGGGGCGGGTTCCCCACCTCCAAACTCTAGTCGCCTCGGCGGAAAATCTGTCGTGGCGCATACAGATGTCTTCGGCTCAGGTGTCGTCCGCCGTCGCGGCCCCGCCGTCGGGCCGGGTCCGGTGCGGTCCCATCGCTCCGAGGACCTTTCCGAGTTCACTCTCGTCGAGCGCCCGTCCGGGCAGCGGACGCGGGGTGCCGGCGGGGGCGCGGAGCCCTTCGAGGAACAGGGCGAGGGGGCGGCGCCAGCCGTCGGGACCGGTGGCGGCCGTCAGGGCCGGCACGGCGCGGCCCAGTGCGGCAAGGGCGAACAGCAGGTCCTCGGTGGTGACGTCGGGGCGCACGCCGCCCTGCGCGCGTGCCCGCTCCAGCAGGACGTCGACGGTCTCGCGGTGGTGCGCGTGCACGGCGCGGAGCGTCTCGACGTCCGGCAGACGGGTGGTCATCAGGTCGGTGGTGCCGCGATCGGCCGCCAGAGTGGCGAAGACGGTGCCGAGGCAGCCGGTCAGACCCGTCCAGGCGTCCGGTTTCCGGGGCCTCCCGGACGTGACCCTGAGGCTCCCCCGATCCGACCCTGAGATGTGTCAGAAATCTTTGACAGGTACCCAGGACCCCTGTCAGCCTTTTCTGACAGGTACGAGGGAAAGGGGCCGTGATGCCCGAGGTCCCGCCGCCGGCGCCCACGGGCGACGTTCTGCTGAAGATGCTCTCCGCGCTCGGCAACCCGCACCGGATGCGGATCGTGGCGGCACTCGTGCAGAACCGCACGTACGTCAGCGCGCTGGCGCGCGAGATCGGCATCAGCCGGCCGCTGCTGCACATGCACCTGCAGCGGCTGGAGGCCGCGGGCCTCGTCACCGGCACGCTCGAAGCCGCGGACGACGGCAAGACCGTCAAGTACTACGACGTCACGCCGTTCGTCTGCGAACTCACCCCGCACACCGTCGCCCGCGCGGCCGCGACGCTCACCGACGTCGACGCGGGCACCGCCGACCGCGGCACGGGCCGCTCGGACCGAGGCGCGAAAGAGGAAGCGAAGTGAACGACCAACTGGTGACGCAGGCCGCCGGAGCCGAGGAGCTCGGCGTGCTGGTCGGGGCCGTCGGCGCGGCCGGGTTCTTCACCCTGCTGATCGTGATCGTCTGGCAGGTGGCCGCGACCTGGCGCGCCCGCATGCTGGCCGCGCGCGAGGAGCAGTACAAGGAGCTGGCCACGCGGTACGCGCAACTCCTCGAGGACACCGTGGAGTTGCAGCGCCGCACCACGGACGAGCAGCGCCGGCTGCTGGAGGAGCTGACACAGACCCGGCTCGCCGTCGGATCGATGGAGAAGATGATGCGCGAGATCGAATGACATGACGCGCGTGCACCGAGGTGTACGGCCGGGAGCGGCAACTCCCGGCCGTACGGAGGAAGCACACGCCCCGGACACACCCCTTCCCGTCCACCACGGCAGGTCGTCACAGCCTGAGCGCCGTGGTGCGGGCTCCGTGCGCCCCGCGCCGGCCGTCACCGGCCGGCGGTGCGCTTCACACCAAGGAGAGTACTCATGCGCGCCCTGTTGCAGCGCATCGCGCGTGCGCCCGGCGGGCGCCGCGGAAAGTGGGCCGTGCTCGCGGCCTGGCTGATCGTCGCCGTCGCGCTCGGCCCGCTGGCCGGGAAACTCGGCGACGTGGAGGACAGCGGCCCCAACGCCTTCCTGCCGCACGGCGCCGAGTCCGCGCGGGTCAACACGGAGCTGGAGAAGTTCCGTACGGACACGATCATGCCCGCGGTCGTCGTCTACACCGGCGCGGGCGCGCGGGAGGCCGCCGACGCCGAGCGTCCCGCCCTCGACCGGTTCGTGGCCGCCGGACAGAAGGTCACCGGACCGTTCCCGTCCGACGACGGCGAGGCGCTGATGACGGTGGTCCCGCTGGACGGCGAGGACGAGATCACCGACACGATCGACGCCCTGCGCGACGTCGCCGGGGCCAACGCCCCGCCCGGCACGGACGTCGAGGTCGGCGGCCCGGCCGCGTCCCTCACGGACAGCGTGGCGGTGTTCGACAGCCTGGACTCCACCCTGATGATCGCCACCGGCCTGGTGGTGACCGCGCTGCTGCTGATCACCTACCGCAGCCCCGTGCTGTGGCTGTTCCCGCTGCTGTCGGTCGGCTTCGCCGCCGTGCTCACCCAGGCCTCCACCTATCTGCTCGCCGAGCACGCCTCGCTGCCCGTCGACCCGCAGAGCGCGGGCGTGCTGATGGTGCTGGTCTTCGGCGTCGGCACCGACTACGCCCTGCTGCTCATCGCCCGCTACCGGGAGGAACTGCACGCCCACGAGGACCGGCACGCGGCGATGCGGATCGCCCTGACACGCTCCGGGCCCGCGGTGCTCGCCTCGGCCGGCACCATCGCCGTGGGCCTCGCCTGCCTGGCGCTGGCCGACATCAACTCCTCGCGCTCGCTGGGCCTGGTCGGCGCGGTCGGTGTGGTGTGCGCGTTCCTCGCCATGGTCACGGTCCTGCCCGCCCTGCTCGTCCTCGCCGGGCGCTGGGTGTTCTGGCCGTTCGTCCCCCGCTTCGGCACGCCCGCGCGCAAGGAGCGCACGGTGTGGTCCCGCATCGGGGCCGTGGTGGCGCGGCGCCCGCGCTGGTCGTGGCTGATGTCGGTGGCGGTCACCGGAGTGCTCGCGCTGAGCACCGCCGGGATCTCCCTCGGACTCACCCAGGCGGAGATCTTCCAGGACAAGCCCGAGTCGGTCGTCGCCCAGGAGCGGATCTCCGAGCACTTCCCGTCGGGCGCCTCCGACCCGGCGCGGATCGTCGCCCGTACCCCGGCCGCCGGCGAGGTGCGGGCGGCCGCGTCCGGGGTCAGCGGGGTGGCCCGCGTCGAACCGGGCGGCGACCGCACGCCCGACGGCTCCCTCACCACCCTGTCGGTGGTGCTGGAGGACGCCCCGGACAGCGAGGCCGCCAAGGACACGGTCGACGCCCTGCGCACCGCCGTGCACGCGGTGGACGGCGCGGACGCCCTGGTCGGCGGGACCACCGCGGAGAGCCTGGACACCGCGCGGGCAGCGGACCGGGACCTGACGACCGTGGTGCCCGTGGTGCTGCTGGTCGTCCTGGCGGTGCTCGTCGGGCTGCTGCGGGCGCTGGTCGCGCCGGTGCTGCTGCTGGCCACCGTGGTGCTGTCCTACCTCGCGGCGCTCGGCGCCTCGAACCTCCTCTTCGAGCACGTCCTCGGCTACGCGGGCGTCGACTGGTCGATCCCGCTCATGGGCTTCGTCTTCCTGGTCGCCCTGGGCATCGACTACAACATCTTCCTCATGCACCGGGTGCGGGAGGAGACCGCGCGCCTCGGCTGGTCGCGCGGTGTCCTGGAGGGCCTGACCAGCACCGGAGGAGTGATCACCTCGGCCGGTGTGGTGCTGGCGGCCACCTTCGCGGTGTTCGCCGGGCTGCCGCTGGTGACCCTGGCGCAGATGGGGGTGCTGGTGGGGATCGGCGTCCTGCTGGACACGTTCCTCGTGCGCACGGTCCTGGTGCCGGCCCTCGCGCTGGACCTCGGACGCTGGTTCTGGTGGCCGGGGCGGCTGTTCCGCGAGCCGCCGCGGACGGACGGCGGGGCGGGCGGCGACCGGACCGTCGGGGCTGCCGGGGAGCGGGTCGCCGGGACGTCGGCGTAGAGACGGGAAGGCCGGGGCCGGGCCCCGAGCTGCACACGTGGGGACGCGACGGCCCGTCCCGGCCTTCCCTCTGGCCGCAGACTGCCACCCCGGGCGGGCCGCCGCCCCTCGGGACGGGCCGAACGAGGGGCGGCACCGATTCGGACATAGCGGGAGCTTTATCACATTTCCTGGGCCATACTCGGAAACATGAACACGGCAACGCTTGTACAACTGGCCGCCAGTGACCACCAGTGGGCCGTGGCCGCGGCCTTCGTCGGCGGCATCATCGTGGCGGGCGCCCTGGTCTGGGCCGTACGTGCCGGAATGCGGTACATGGACCAGGAGTCGCCGCGCCCCAACCCCGAGGACCAGCCAAGGCTGCCGGAGGGCGGTGCGATCCGTGAGATGCGGGAGATGCGGGAGCCGGACGAGATACCGCTCACGCCCAGGAGTGGCTCACGGCTGATGCCGTACGAGCTCCACCACGCCAGTACCAGGACGGGAAGGGACCAGCAGCGCAAGCGCTGGCTGCCCGGCTCGAGCGGGGCCTTCGGCAGCGGCGGCCCGGGTCATGTCTGACCTGCCGGTCCGACGTGCCCCCGCCACACAGGACGCGTAGCCGTGGGGCGGGCCCACCGTATCCGGGGCCCCGCCCCCGGATCCCCTTCGCGCAGTTCCCCGCGCCCCCGAGGGGCCCGGTCAGCGGGGCGGGACCGCCAGGGCCGGGGCGGACTCCGGGGTGGGGGAGCCGACGCTGATCTGGATCTGTTCGCTCGTCGCGCTGACGCCGTTCAGGGTGGCCTTGGCCTGGAGCCGGTTCGGGCCGTCCGGAAGAGCACGGGCGGGGGCGCAGCTCCACAGGCCGTCGGGGCCCGCCGTGTCCGTGCACACCTCGTTCCCGTCCTGGTCGGACACGGTGATCCGCGCACCCGGGTGTGCCGTGCCCGCGGCGGCCGGGCGGGCGCCCAGCGGAACGCCGGACTCGGGGCGGGACAGGACCGGCGACGCCAGCCCCACCGTCACCTGGCATCCGCCGGTCGCCCGCGCGACGCCCCGCGCGTCCGCGAGCCGCAGCACGCAGCCCTTCAGCCGGGTCCCCGGCTCCGCGTCCACGGGCACCGCCAGCACGAAGGGGAAGGTCCCGGTACGCCACGGCTGCTCCGCCGAGGTGGCCGTGTACGCGGCGCTGCGGCCGTCGGCGGCGACCGCGCCCCGGTAACCGGCCGCGGAAAGGGGGGCACCGGTGACCCGGGCCCCGTCCGGAGCGGTCAGGGTGAGGGTGGAGTCGGCACCGAGGGCCGGACCCGGCAGTCCCCCGGCCTCGACGATGCCGTCCCGGCCGGGCGGGATGGTCACGGCGCTCCACAGCACCCGGTCACCCGCGGACGGCGCCGGGCCGTCGGCGGCGGACGCCGCACCGGCGGGCAGCCACGCGCCCGCGAGAAGTCCGGCCGCCGTCAGCACGGCGGCCGCTGTCTTGCTGGACCTGTTCATCGTGGACGGGCTCCCTGTACGGCCGGCACGGACACCTGCGGCCGACTCTGACGGCGGTCGCCCCATCCCGCCCGCCCTGGACCCCCGTCCGGGTGGCGTCCACCGATCCCGTCCACGAGATGCGGCGGCACCGGAAGCGCGCCGCTCCCGCCCACACGGGCGGGAGCGGCGCGCTTCCGGTTTTCAGGGGCGCGTCAGCGGGTCAGCCAGGCCGTGGTGTCCGGGGCCAGACGGCCGTCCCGCAAGGGGGCGCTGGTGAGGACGACCTCGCCGGCCGGAAGGGAGACCGGCTCGGCGGACAGGTTCGTCACGCAGCGCCAGCCGTCGCCGCGGTCGAACTGGAGCACCCCCGCCGGAGTGCCCTCCGTCCAGGTCAGCGTCTCGCCGTCGAGCAGCTTGCGCCGCAGCCGCAGGGCCGTGCGGTAGAGCTCCAGGGTCGAGCCCGCCACGCCGTCCTGCGCCTCCACCGCGTACTCCGCGAAGGACGCCGGCTGCGGCAGCCAGGCACCGCCCGCGCCGAAGCCGTACGACGGGCCGGTCGTCGTCCACGGCAGCGGGACCCGGCAGCCGTCGCGGCCCTTGCGGACGCGGCCGGTCTGTTCCCAGATCGGGTCCTGGAGCACCTCCGTGGGCAGGTCGGCGACCTCGGGCAGGCCGAGTTCCTCGCCCTGGTAGACGTACGCCGAGCCGGGCAGCGCCAGCATCAGCAGGGTGGCGGCGCGGGCCCGGCGCAGTCCCGCCTCCAGGTCGACGGCGGGGGCGTGGCCGCCGGACAGCAGCCAGGCGTTCTCGTCCGTGCCCGGCGGCAGCATCAGGCGGGAGGCGTGCCGGACCACGTCGTGGTTGGACAGCACCCAGGTCGCCGAGGCGCCGGCCGCCTGCGCGGTTGCCAGCGACTCGGTGATCACCTGGCGCAGCTCGTCCGCGTCCCACGCGGCCTCGAGGTACTCGAAGTTGAAAGCCTGGCCGAGCTCGTCCGGGCGGGCGTACAGGGCCCGCCGGGCGCCGGGCACCCACGCCTCGGCGACGGCCGTGCGCGGCGGGGTGTACGTGTCGAAGATCTTCCGCCAGTCACGGTAGATCTCGTGCACCTCGTCGCGGTCGTAGAAGGGGTGCGTGCCGGGCGCGAAGTCCGCGAGGGCGGCCTCGCCGCCCGCCGCGTGGTCGCCGAGGTCGCGCAGCGGCTCCTCGAGGTCCTTGGTGAGGGCGTGCGCCACGTCGATGCGGAAGCCGTCCACGCCCCGGTCGGACCAGAAGCGCAAGGTGGTGCGGAAGTCCTCGCGGACGTCCTGGTGGTCCCAGTTGAGGTCGGGCTGCTCGGCCGCGAACAGGTGCAGGTACCACTGCCCGTCGGGCACCCGCTGCCAGGCGCTGCCGCCGAAGACGGACTGCCAGTCGGTGGGCGGCAGCTCGCCGTGCTCACCCCGGCCGTCCCGGAAGACGTACCGGTCGCGGGCCGGGGAGCCGGGTCCGGCGCGCAGCGCCTCCTGGAACCAGACGTGCTGGTGGGAGGTGTGGTTCGGGACGATGTCGACGATCACCTTCAGGCCCAGCCGGTGGGCCTCGCCGACCAGCGCGTCGAAGTCGTCGAGGGTGCCGAGGCGCGGGTCGACGTCACGCGGGTCGGCGACGTCGTAGCCGCCGTCGGCCAGCTCGGACGGGTAGAAGGGGCTCAGCCACAGGGCGTCCACGCCCAGCGCCGCGAGGTGCGTCAGGCGGCGGGTGATGCCGCGCAGGTCACCGAGGCCGTCACCGTCGGCGTCGGCGAAGCTGCGGGGGTAGATCTGGTAGACGACGGCCTGCCGCCACCAGTCGGGGTCACGGGAGGAGAGGTCGGGCGTGGCGTCGGGAGCGGGGTGCGGCGGCCGGGGCTCGGGCGCGGTGGGACGGTCGGTCACGCGGGGTCTCCTCTGGGTGTGCGGGTACCTGTGGAGAAACTGACCAGAACACCGTAAAAGTGAACGCACCGGTATCGGGGTGCCATTCCCCCCGGGTGTGGCGGACCACACGTTCGCCCGGCGCACACGGGTCGAACGGGCGTCCGACTACGGCACAGGATGTTCGACCGTGGTGAGGTACAGCTTCACGTAACGCTCGACATCCACGTCCAGGCCGACGTCCACCAGCGGCTGCTCGCGGGTGCCTTCGTGCAGCTCGGACTCGCCGGGGCGCGGGCGCCGGTCGACGACGGTCTGGCCGCGCGCCGGGCCAGGCGCGAGGGACACCTCGACCGGCAGGCGGTGGGTGGTCAGCCCCTCGGGGTCGGCCACCGCGCACAGCGCGCCCGCGTCCCCGAGACCGCCGGAGTCCTCGGCCGGGTCGTCCGGGCGGCTGCCCGGGTGGGCGGGGCGGTGCGCGAGCAGGTCACCGGCCAGCCGCGCCCCGGGTTCGGCACTGGCGCGCAGCCGCCGCACGTCGGCGCCGGGGACGACGACCCGGGTGAACACGTCCAGCCCGTACATGGTGATCGGCACCCCCGCGGTGAGCATGATCGCGGCGGCCTCCGGGTCGTGCCAGACGTTGAACTCGGCCACCGGGGTGGCGTTCCCCAGGGCCGCCGCGCCGCCCATGAACACGATCCGCGCGATGTTGCGGGTGACCTCGGGGTGGGTCCGCAGCAGCAGGGCGATGTTGGTGAGCGGCGCGGTGGGCACGAGGGTGACCGGACGCGGCGAGGCGAGGATCTCGCGCCGCAGCAGTGTCACCGCGTCCACGCCGGCCGGGACCCGGCTCGGGGCGGGCAGGCCCAGGTCACCCATGCCGTCGTCGCCGTGGACGTGGCGGGCGGAGCGCGGCGCCTCGATCAGCGGGCGCTCGGCGCCCCGCGCCACCGGGACGTCCGGCCCGCCCGCCCGCTCCAGCACGGTCAGCGTGTTGCGCACGACGCCGTCCACGTCCGTGTTCCCGGCCACGCAGGTGACGGCCCGCAGGTCGATCCCGGGGTGGCGCACGGCGAACAGCAGGGCGAGGGCGTCGTCGACCCCGGTGTCGCAGTCGATGATCACCGGGACGGGCCGGCCGTTGCTCACGAGGGGCTCCTCTCGAGGGCGGGCTGCCCGTCGACCTTACGCGGGCTCCCAGAGCGCGGCCCCCCGTCCGCGCACCCGCGCCCCGATCCGCCCCAGGACGTCCGCCACCGGCAGCACGCCGGGCCGCCGCCCGTCCCGCAGGCGCAGGGCGAGCAGACCGTCCTCGGCCTCCCACGCCCCGAGCACCGCCTGGTACGGCACCAGCCGGGCCCGCCGGATCCGGGCGCCGAGGCTGCCCTCCCGGGGACCGGCGACCTCCGCCCGCAGACCGAGTTCCGCGGCCTGCCGTACGACGGCGTGGGCGTGCTCCTCCTGGTCCTCGCCCACCGGCAGCACCACCAGCTGCACCGGAGCCAGCCACGGCGGGAAGGCGCCGCCGTGCTCCTCCAGCAGATGGGCGACGGCGCGTTCCACGCTGCCGATGACGCTGCGGTGCACCATGACCGGACGGTGCCGGGCGCCGTCCGGGCCGATGTGGCGCAGGCCGAACCTCTCCGGCTGGTGGAAATCGATCTGCACGGTGGACAGGGTGGACTCGCGGCCCGCCGGGTCGGTGATCTGCACGTCGATCTTCGGGCCGTAGAAGGCCGCCTCGCCCTCGACGGCCTCGTACTCCACGCCGGACGCGTCCAGCACCTCGCGCAGCAGGGCGGTGGCCCGCCGCCACAGGGCCGGGTCGGCGACGTACTTCCCCCCGCCGCCCGGCAGCGAGAGCCGGTGCCGGGAGGCGCGGATGCCCAGGTCGGTGTAGGCGCGGGAGATCAGCGCGAGGGCGCCTGCGGCCTCCTCGGCGGCCTGGCCGGGGGTGCAGAAGATGTGCGCGTCGTTGAGCTGGATGGCCCGTACCCGGGTCAGTCCGCCGAGGACGCCGGACGGCTCGGAGCGGTACATCCCGCCCAGCTCGGCCAGGCGCAGCGGCAGTTCGCGGTAGCTGCGGGCGCGGGAGCGGTAGATCAGGGCGTGGTGGGGGCAGAGGCTGGGGCGCAGCAGCATCTGCTCCGCGCCCAGCTCCATCGGCGGGAACATGTCGTCGCGGTAGTGGTCCCAGTGGCCGGAGATCTCGTACAGCTCGCGTTTGCCCAGCACCGGTGAGCAGACGTGCCGGTAGCCGGCCGCGCGTTCCGCCTCGCGGACGTACTCCTCCAGGGTGTGGCGCACGACGGCGCCGTCCGGGAGCCAGTAGGGCAGGCCCGCGCCCATCAGCGGGTCGGTGTCGAACAGGCCGAGTTCACGGCCGAGGCGTCGGTGGTCGCGCACGGCGCCCTCCTCAGGTCGGGAGGCGAGCACCACGCGCGACGAAGCCCCGGGGCACTCGCCCCGGGGCTTCGTCAGTGGTCAGCTGTCAGCGCGCCGGGACACTCTCCGGCGTCGTCGTGAGGGACACGTGGGCACGCTGCATGAGGCGGACGCTAGCAGCGGGCGGGCCGTGACCGCACCCGGTTTACCGCTCCGGCGGGACCGCGGTCGTGCTCACCCGGACGGCTCGCCTCGCTGGTGGGGGGCCTGTCCCGGTGGTGCCGTAGGAGCACGTCCGCCCGTGGACGGCCCGGCTCCCCCAGGAGGCATCCCGATGACCCGTGCCCCGGCCACCGCCCGCACCCTCCTCGCCTCCGCCCTGTCGGTGACCGCCCTGCTGATCACGGCGGCCTGCGTCGGCCACGACCGGGACGTCCCGCGCGCTCTGCCCCAGGGCGTGTCCGAGCCCCCGGCCGAACCGTCGCCCACACCGTCGGCGCCGACGCCGTCCGCGGTGACCGGCACCGGGCGGACCACCCCCGTGCTGAACGAGGACCAGCTGAAGGCGGCGCTGATCACCGAGGCGGACCTCGGCCCGCCGTGGACGGCCGGCCGGGGCGCGGCGCTGTGGCGCGACGGCATGCTCAAGGCGACCACGGACGACGCCGACTGCGGCCGTCTGCTGGAAGTCCTCTACACGGAGGAGCCGTTCGGTGCCGCGGCGGGTCCCAGCGCCTCGGTGACGCTGGACGACACCGAGGACGACGCACAACTGCGCGAGCAGATCGGCCCCCGCCGGCCGGACGATGCCGAGCGCGAACTGGCCTGGCTCGCCGCGCTGCCGGAGAAGTGCGGAAGCTTCCGGGCGACGACCGTCCGGTCCGGCGCGCAGACCGTCGAGGTGACGGAGCTGCCCCTGCCGGACCAGGCCGGTGACGCCCGGGCCGCCCTGCGGGTGACGATGACGGGGGAGACCCCGGACGGCGCCCCGGCCCGCCTCACGGTGGACCTCGCGGCGATCCGCGTCGGTGAGGACACGATCACCCTCACCAACGGCGGACTCGGCGCGGTGCGGCCCGAGATCACCCAGGCGATGGCCCAACTGGGCGCGGACCGGCTGGCGGAGGTCGCACGGCAGGGGCGGCTGCGGGTCTGACGCGGACGGCCGGGAGTCTTCGTCGGTCGCTGTCGTGAGGGATCAGCTCAGGCGGTCGACGGCCTGCTTGGCCTCCACCAGGTCCGCGCCCGTGGCCTCGCGGTACAGCCTGATCGCCTGCACCTGCTTGCCGTCGCGCACGAGGGCGCGGATCTCGTCCTCGCGCGGCATTTCCTCGTCCAGGCCCAAGTGCCGCATGACCTGGTCGAGTTTGCGCTCCACGCGGGCGACGCGGCGGTCGGACCTGGCCTGACGGGTCTGGATGGAGGCCACGCCGAGGATCACGACGCAGGTGAGGAAGAGAATGGCTGTGTCCATGACCAGCCAGCCTAGGCGGTAAGGCGCGGCCGGTCGCCGGACGGTTCAGCGCGAGTCGAAACGGCGCCGGTGGGAGACGACGTCGACGGCCGCCTCCAGGACGGTGACGCCCTGGGCGAAGGCGTCACCGCGCAGCCGGGCGAGGGCCTCGTCGGCGCCCACGCCGAGCTGGGCCATGATCATGCCGACCGCCTGGTGCACCCGGTCGTGGTCGGCGGCCAGCCCGCTGAGCCAGCCCTTGTCGGCGTCCCGCGCGTCGTGCGGCAGGTCCATCAGCGCGCCCGTCATCACCCCGGCCAGCAGCAGCGCCACATGCATCTGGTGGGCGCTGAGGACACCGGGGGAGCCGCTGTAGAGGTCGAGGGTGCCGACGCAGACGGCGGTGGAGCCGAGGGGCAGCGCGTACACGGCGCGTACCCCCGTGCCGAGTGCCTGCTGCACGAAGACCGGCCAGCGGTCGGCGCAGTCGTCGTCGGCCAGGTCGCGGGCGAGGACGGGGGCGCCGGTCTTCAGGACGTGGTGGCAGGGGCCGTCACCCAGGGTGGCCTGCAGCTGGGCCAGGCGCGCGGCACGGGCACCGGACGCGGCGAGCTGGAGCGGCATGCTGTCGCCGCGCAGCGACACGGACGCGCCGTCCACCGGGAGCAGGTCGACGGCGACCGCGCACAGCCGTTCGGGTACCTGCGCGGGCTCGGCGTCGCGCAGTCCCGCGGCGATGGCGCCGACCGCCCGCGCGTACCCCCCGGTACCGGCACCCCGGTCCTGCCCACCCCCCGGGTCGTCCCCGGGCCGCACGCCGCACCGCCTCCCCTCATCAGCCGAAACGCGTCCCGACTACCCGGCCCGAAGCCCCCGAAACACACCACGTCCCGGCCCACCGGGGTTGCTGCCGGTCCGGCCCCCTCTCCCGGACCGGCGGAGCCCGGAGCCCACCCGTCCCCGCGGGCCCGGAGTCCTGCTCAGACCGGGGGCTGGGCCGGGGCCGGGCCCAGGGTGGTGGTGCCGGGGGCCGTGCGGTGGCCGAGGCCGGTGCGGTACGCGTCCAGGGCCGCCTCCACGCGGCCCGTGCGGCGCAGCAGGTCGCCCAGGAGGCGGCACAGGTCGGCCAGGTCGCCCGCCGCGCCCGCGCGTTCCAGCAGGCTGAGCGCGCGGACGTAGTGCTCCTCGGCCTGCTCGGTGTCCCGGGCGTCCTCGGCGATGATGCCGAGCAGCCGGTGCGCGGCGGCCGCGTGCACCGCGCCCCGCTCGGGGGAGAGCCCGCCGAGCACGTCCCGCAGCAGGTCCGCCGCCTCCTCGGACCGCCCGCGCCGGTGCAGCACGTCGGCCAGCTCGACGGTGAGCTGGCTGCTGTACAGGAACGCGCGGGTCGCCGACAGCATGCGCAGCGCCTCCCGCATCTCCCCCTCGGCCTGCTCAAGGTCGCCGTTCTGCGCGTACACGTACCCGCGCATCCAGTGGCAGTTGGCCAGCTCGGTGCGCAGCTGTAGCCTCCGGTACAGCTCCGCCGCCTTGGCCAGGGAGGCGTCCGCCTCCGCGAGGCGCCCCTCGGCGAGCAGGGTGCGGGCCACTGACCGGTGCATGCGCGCCACCAGCGCCGGGTCACCCGACTGCGGGGCGAGCGTCAGCGCGAACTCGGCGGCCTGCGCGGCACGCGCGTGCGCGCCCATGTCCATGTACGGCCCGATGACGCTGGCGTACAGCAGGAGCAGTGCGTCCGGGTCGTGCAGTCCGCCCCGGTTCAGCTCGTCGATCGCGGTCTCCAGCAGGTAGACCGCGTACCGCAGCTCCCCCGCGAGGTAGTGCGCGACGGCACGGCCGCGCAGCGCCGGCACCCGTGCGGGCAGCGGGGCCTCGGCGAGCCGCTCCTCGGCCCGCTCGAAATACCGCCGCCCCGACTCCAGTTCGCCGGTGTCCAGCGCGCACTCGCCGAGCCCGAGCAGCGCGGCGGCCTGTTCCTCGGGCAGCCCCTGGGCGTCCGCCTCGGCCAGCAGCGCCGTGTACCGCTCCACCGCGGCCTCCGCCTCACCGAGCGCGAGCGAGCGCTGCGCCTCGGTCAGCCCCAGGCGCAGTTCGGTCACCCGCCGCGCCGAGCGCCCGGTCGCCAGTTCGTCGAACTCGACCTCCAGCCGTTCCGCGAGATGCCGCAGCGCGTCGTCCGAGGGGCGCACCCGGCCGGCCTCGAGGGTGGAGATGTAGGCGGGGGTGTACACCGGCTCGGCCAGCTGTTTCTGTGTCAGTCCGCGCGCCACGCGCAACCGCTGCACCCGCCGTCCGATGGTGCCCGGCTCGTCCCGCTCCCCCATGCCAACTCCCCCAGTGCCCCTTGCCGTTCGCCTCGGACAGCCCCTAGGTTAAACCGCGAATTAAACCCGCTTAACCCATCGCTGTTGCGAGGTCGCCGTGCTGGACCGCACACGCCCCACCGAGCGTTACGCCCGAGGTCTCGTCGCGGCCCTCGCCGCGGTCGCGGCGCTGGTCCTGGCGGCGAACGTGGGACCGGCCAAGGCCGTCGGCCATGAATCCGACCAGGTCACCACCGCGCCGGTGGAGGCGGCCGAACGCTAGGGCGGCGGCACCCGTCACGGGTCCCAGGGACTGCCTGGTGGACGGGCCGTAGGTGTGTTGTCCGGACAGCACACCTAGCCGGGCAGGGCCCTGCGCAGCGCCTGGTCCAGCCGCCGCGCCAGCTCCTCGTCGCCGGGCGGGCCCTCACCGAAGAGCGGACCGAGTTCCGTGATGAACGTCTGGGTGAACGCGCCGTACAGCGGCGTCCTCGGCCGGTGCACGGCCTCGCTCAGGGCGTCCCTCAGCATCTCGTCGGCGAAACCGGGACGGCCCCCGTCCCGGCGCGGCGCCCCGTCGGCGCCCTCCCCCGTCGGCGACGGCGAGGGCACGGCGGAGACCGCCGGGGGACAGCGCACCAGACCGTCGTAGGCGGAGTCCCGGGTCGCCGCGAACCCGGCCTCCAGCAGGCAGCGTTCGCTCTCCCGCCCGGTGAGATACCGGATCAGCTCGGTCGCCTTGCCCGAGCGCTGCGACGTCCGGGACACCGCCAGGTTCTGCCCGCCGAGCACCGCCCGCCCGGGCAGCCGGGCCACCCCGAGCTCGTCCCCGAAGACCTGGTACAGCGTCGGGTAGGCGGAGGGCCAGGCCCGCAGGAAGACCGTGCGCCCCTTGACGAAGTCGCTGGTCGCGGCCGCCTCGTCGGAGCCGGCCGCGTCCGGCAGCGTGTACGCCGGCTCGGTGCGGCGGCGCAGCTCCGCCACCCCCCGGGTGAGCTCCTCCACGTCCCCCGTGTAGCGGCCCTTCCCGTCCACCAGCTCCAGCCCGGGCACCGCCGACGCGAACGCCTCCACCGCGTTGACCGTCCGCCCCTCGTACGCCGCGAGCTGGGTGGTCCAGCCGTTGGCGAAGGCTCCCGGAAGCTTCGCGTGCAGGGTCTCGACATGCCCGCGCAGCCGGTCCCAGGTGAACCCCTCCGGCACGTACGGCTCCTCGACACCGGCCCGCCGCATCAGGTCGCGCCGGTAGTAGAGCAGGCCGACGTCGCTGTTGAACGGCACCGCGTAGACCTTCCCGTCCCAGCGGGCCGTCTCGGCGACCGACGCGATGACGTCCTCGTCCACGACGTCGTCCGGCAGCGCCCGCACCAGGCCGGCCTCGGCGAACTCCGGCACCCAGGTCACGTCCAGGTTCACCACGTCGTACTCGGCGCTGCGGGACTGCAGGGCGCCCAGCAGCTGGCTGCGCTGCTCGTCGGCGCTGCCCGGCAGCTCCACCAGCCGGGCCCGGTACTGCGAACCGGTCCGCTGCTCGCGCCGGTTCCAGGCGTCGATGAGCTGCTGCCGCACGCCGTTCGTGCCGGTGACGTCCCGGCCGCTGGCCACCACGATGGTGCCGGGCACCTCCTCGGTGACGGCCGCGTCGGGGGGCCGTTCCCCGTCCCCGCCGCCGGTGCAGGCGGCGAGGAGCAGCAGCAGCGCGGGCAGCACGGCGAACCGTCGCGGCATCAGCCCTCCCCCGTTCCCGTGCGGGCGATCTCGTCGTGCAGGGCGGCGCCCACGTCGTCCCCCGCGTCCAGACAGCGCCCCCCGCTGGCGTCGGCGATCCGGCGGTCCGGCCGGCCCGTGTCGCAGCCCCCGCTGCCGAGGACCGCCACGGTCACCGGGACGCCGCCCGCCCCGGCCCCGTCCAGCACCTCGGTCAGCCGGCCGCCGGTCAGCCGCTCGCCGTGCTCGCCGTCGGTGATGTGCACGATCAGCTGGGGCCGCCCGTCGCTCCCCCGGCGTTCCATCTCCTCGAACGCCGCGAGCAGCGCCGCGTGCGGGTCGGCGGCGGCGTCCCGCACCCGCGCCCGCGTGTCGACGGCGCGCTGGGCGTCGTGCGTCCGGTGGGTGCCGAACCCGAGCAGCGTCTCGTACGGGCCGTCGCCGGTGTCGGCCACCGCCCACACGCCGTACTCGTCCGCCGTGCCCAGCCCGCCCAGCGACTGGCGCAGCAGCCCCGGGCCGCCGCTCGGCCCCTGCCACAGGTCGGCCATCGAACCGGAGCTGTCCAGCAGGAACAGCACCCGGCCCGGCCCGCCGTACGCCTGGTAGTCGCGCAGCGCCCGGTCCATCGCGTCCCGGCCCGCCGACTCGTCGAGCGGGGCGGGCGCGTACATCATGCCCAGGTCGGAGGCGCCCTCCGGCTGCAGCAGCTCCCGGGTGTCGGCGGAGCGGAAGCCGTACCGGGCGAACACGGCGCGTCCGCCCTCGCCGGACAGCCAGTCGTGGAAGGCGGCCACCGACGCGTCCCTGTCCGCCTCGTCGCGGTCGCCGCCGCTCCAGCGCACCCGCACGAACACCGGCTCCATCCCGGGCACGTCGTCCGGGTAATGGGCCATCCGCCGGTTGCGCGTGGTGCTGTCGCAGCCGACGCCGCTGCGCATCAGGAACTCCGGGACCAGGGCGGCGGTGCGGTCGTCCACGGCGTCGTCGTCGGGCAGCGCGCACAGCAGTTCGCCGGCCGTGGGGGAGGGCGGGCCGTCCTGGTCCAGCAGGCGTTCCCCGCGGGCGACGGCACGTCCCTCGGCGCCGTACAGGCCGACCGTGGCGAGCAGACCGGAGTCGGTGAACTCGGGGTCGGGGCGGCGCACGGCCGCGTCCGGGGCGCGCGCGGTCAGGTCCCGGACCATCTCGGTCAGGCTCTGCGCGGTGCGTCCCTCCAGGGAGTCGACGGCGATCTGCTGCGGCACGGCGAGTACGACGGGGGAGTAGGCGAAGGGCGACGCCTCCCGCTCCAGGGCCGCGACGGCGTCCGTGTCCTGCTCGTCCAGCACCCGGTCGACGTCGGCGCGGGACGCGGGGATCCACACGTCCGGCTGGGGGCCGACGTCCCGCTGCGGGTTCACGTCGTCGTCCCGGGGCTCCTGCCAGTCGCCCGTGTGCCCCCGCAGCGCGCCGACCACGTCGGAGGACCCGGCGCTGTAGACGGTCACGCCGGTGCGCCGGCAGCCGGCGTCGGTGGTGTTCCCCTCCGAGGTGAGATAGGCGTCGGCGGCGGCGCGCACGGTCGGCTCCAGGTCCGGGTCGGTGAGCACCCGCAGTTCCAGGGGCGGGACGCAGTGGGTGCCGTCGCCGCCGGCCAGGCCCGGCGGACCGTACAGGCCGAACCCGAGCAGGCCGAGGGCGAGCAGTACGGGCAGCGCGAACCGGAGCACGGGCCGGCGCACCGGCGGCGGCTCTTCCGGACCCGGCCGCTCCCGGGGCTCCGCGCGGGTCCGGCGCCATGCGGCGAGGACGGCCGGCCGCCCGCCGCGCGGTGGCCGCGGGGGGCGGTCCGGCCCGCCGGAAACCTGACCGGGCGGAACGGGGCGGGGCACGAGGGGGTCGGGGTGCTGGGCGCCCTGGGGCTCCTCCCCCTTGCCTAGCCGCACCTTCAGGCCCGCGTCGGCGCGCAGCTGCGGCTCCCAGCGGTCCTCGCGCAGGGTGCGGTGGCCGCGCTCGGCCATCCGCCGTCTCAGCGCGGCGAGGAGGTCCGGCAGTTCGATGCCGCCACCCTCGCCCAGCAGGGCGGCCAGCTCGGCGGTGAACGGCGTCGGTGTGTGCCGGTCACCCGCGTCGATACGGTGGTTGGCCTGCACGCTCATCAGCACCGCGACGCGCCGCTTGTCCTCGAAGTGCTCCCACACCCGGGCGGCGTTGCCCGCGAAACAGCAGTCCAGGACCACCACGATCCGGCGTGCCGCGCTGGTGGCCAGCACGGTCGCCATCAGGTCGCCGAACTTCTCCGCCCCGGAGAACACCGTGTGCTCACCGGCGATCACCCGGGCGTCGCGCATCTGCAGGTACAGCTCGTCGCCCCCGCTGGGGATCGCCCCGTGCCCCGCGAAGTAGACCAGCAGCAGCCCGCGGGCCTCCTTGGCGGCCCGCTGCAGCACCCGCCCCGTGTCGGCCAGGTACGGCGACGGCAGCGTCCTGATCTCCTGCTCGGCGAACACCCGCCCGCGCACCAGCGCCTCGCGCAGCGCGGTCAGGTTGTGCCGGACCGCCGGCAGGTCGTTCGGCACACCGTCCGGCGGCTCCGTGAAGTCGTACTCGGACACCCCGATCAGCAGCGCCCGGTCCATCGACTCCCCCGCGTCCTGAGGCTGCACCGGCCTACCTGTCGTCGCGGTTCACCGGTTCGACTCTGCCCTGCGGCGGTTCGCCGTTCTCGACCCGGCGCCGATTCGCCTGCCAGGCCAGCACACCCCGCTTGACCTGCTCCAGCAGCTCCTGGAACACCACCGTGGCACCCGCCGAGGTGACGGCGATGACGATCTCCGTGCTCGTCCCCATCGGGGCGCCGGACCGGTCGGCGGCACCCACGTCGGTGGCGGGCCGCACGCGCATCCGCACCCGCCCGTCCCCCAGCAGGTCGTCGAGCGGCTTCTCCCGTTCCAGCCAGTTGCGCAGCGCCGAGATGTCGCCCTCGGTCGCCGTCCCGTCCAGCCGTATGCAGATGTCCTGGTCGGCCACTCCATCCCCCTCAGCCATAACTCACCATCATGGCACCGCTGTTGCTCCCTGGGGAGGGTCCGTACGCAGCTGCCCGGCCGGCACCCCGACGCTCGCCTGCACCGCGCGCAACCGGCGTCGTACGTGCTCCGCGGCCCCGTCCCGGCGCCCCGGCACCCGGCCACGCAGGTCCACCAGCGTCAGCCCCAGCTCACGCACCCGCACCGGGTCGTCGACCAGACCCCACTGGTGGTGCGCCCGGTCCACGGCCGCCTCGACGGCGGGCGCGTCGGCCGGCTGCCCGGCGGCCAGGCGGGTGCCCGCCAGCGCCATCCACGCCTGACAGCTGCGCACCGCGTCCCCCGCCAGCATCGCCAGGTCCGCCCGGACCTCGGTCCAGTGCAGCGCCTCCTCGGACACCGGCCCGTGCGCGAACCCCGCCGCCTGCTCCAGCCGCGCGGCCAGCGCGTCCGCCTCGGCGTGCCGTCCGGCGCGCACGGCGTCGGTGACGGCCGCGTGCGGGTCGCCCGGCAGCGGACCGCGCTGCGCCAGCACCAGGTCGGTGCCCGCGCTCTCCGGCGCGATCCGGGCCAGGACCTGCTGGTGCAGGTCCTCCGCCGCCGGCCGCCGCCCGCTGCGCAGCACCGTCGCCAGCGCCTTCATGTACGACGGCGCCACCACCCCGCGCCGGGACGGCGGCGGTGCGATGCGACCGTAAACGGCGGCGTCCCGTCCGCAGTCCATCAGGAACGGCCGGCCCGGCGCGGGCGGCGCGCACAGCGCCTGCCAGGTGTCCGCGTCCGCGTGCAGGTCGAGGAACAGGGTCGTCGCACCGGCCGGGCGCAGCCGCAGCTCGTCCCGGAACCAGTGCCAGGGCAGCGCCGTGTAGCGCACGGTGGCCGGGGTGGTGCGGGCCAGCGCCAGGTGCGGCAGCCGCTGCCGGCGGTCCAGCCGCAGCTCGCCCGCCGCGTACACGGTGAGCGGACCGGGCGCGGCGGCGGCCGCCCGCAGCCGGGTCAGCACGGCCTGCGGCTCCAGCGGGTCGGCGAGTTCCACGACGTTCGCGGTGTCCGTGCCGGACAGCACGGCGGGCGGCACCGCCGCGAGCACGGGGAGCACGGACGCCGCGTCCACCAGCCGTCCACGGCCCAGCGGCGAGGCCGCCAGCAGCAGCACGGTTCCGGGCATGGTCCCCTCCCCCTGTCGATCACCCACGGCAGCACCGTAACCGCTGCGGCTGCAAACGGGGGCGTCACAGCGGTGAACGTCCCCCTTCGCGACGTTCGACCCCCGCCGCGGGGTCCGCCCCCGTGGGGAGCGCGGTGGCGCCCGCCGGGCGTCCGGACCGCGTCACGCGCGTGCGGCGTACCGCGAACACGGTGGTGTCGTCGGTCAGGTGCCCCCGGCAGTGCCGCACCGTCCCGTCCCGGACGAGCATCACCAGCGGGGCCGGGGCGGTGAGCCGCGGGTCGGCGGCCACGGAGCGCCGTACGTCGTCGGCGACCGCGTAGAAGTGCCCGTGGACGTCGCGCGCCTCGGTCACCCCGTCGGTCACCAGCAGCAGCGTCTCGTCGGCGCCCAGGTGCACCCGGCGCACCACCGGCGGTCCCGGCGCGAGGTCGCGGTAGCCGAGCGGGAGCCCCCCGGCCGTCGGCAGGTGGCGCACGCCCGACGGCCCCACGGCCAGCGGCGGCTCGTGACCGAAGACGACGGCGTCCACGACGTCGGTCCCGTCCGCGGGGAAGTCGAGCAGCACGGCGGTGGCGAACCGGTCGCCGTCCGCCCTGCCGAGCGCGGTGGTGTACGCGCGGTGCCGCACCATCCGCGCCTCCAGCCGGTCGGCGACCGCCGCCAGGTCCCTCTCGTGGAAACCGGCCTCCCGGAACGTGCCGAGCAGCACCGCCGCCGTCTCCACCGCGCCCAGCCCCTTGCCCTGCACGTCCCCGACGAACACCCGGGTGCCGTGCGGGCCGGGCTGGATGTCGTAGAAGTCGCCGCCGACCCGGGCCTGGGCGTCGGCGGTGAGGTACACCCCGGCGTGCTCCAGGCCGCCCCAGCCGGGCGGCAGCGGCCGCAGCACGGTCCGCCGCACCGTGTCCGTCACGTCCCGCATGTGCAGGGCGCGCCGCTCGCCGCGCACCCGCACCCCGCACGCCAGCGTGGCGAGGGCACCGCCCAGGGCGACCAGGATGAAGTCGGGCAGCCCGGCCTGGAACTGGTGCGGCCAGGCGTTGTCGACCAGGGTGTACGTGCCCATGGACAGCGCCGCGAACAGAGCCGTGCCCCACACCCCGCAGAGCGCGGCGGCGATGCCCGGCACCAGAACGATCCAGGAGATGATCCGGAACTCGCCGGTGGTGTTGTAGTCGGCCACCGCGATGGCGAGGAGCAGCAGCAGCGGCGGCAGCCAGGCGACACTGCGACCCCGCACGCGCAGCATCTGCTGCCGTTGCACGACGTCGGCCCGGCCGGCCGCCGGGTACCGGTCGGGCAGGGCGTGTCCTGTGCTGGCCGGACTCACGGCCCCAGCGAAACACGCGGCCGTGCCGCCCGCATCCCCTCCGGCCGGGCCCGCCGCGCACGGCCGAGTTGCCGCCCGGGCGCGGCAGGTGTGCCCTGGTGGGACGGGGGTGGAGAGAGGAGTGCTCCCATGGCGCATGCGGCACCCCGGACCCGGGGCATGATCGAGCAGGCCCGCACCCCCGACGTCTTCGACGCCCGCACCCACCGGATGGCCCGGGTGGTCCTGCCCGTCCTCACGGCGCTCGTCTACGGCTTCTGGGCCGCGGCCAACCGGCGCTACGGCGGACCCATCACCGGCTGGAACCTGCTGTTCGGCTTCCTCACGGCGCTGGTCTTCGCCGCGCTCTTCATCACCCTGCTCACGGTGGGCCCGAAGCTGCGGCGCGCAGCGCACGCCCTGGCCTGGGCGGCCTTCGCGGGCTGCGCGGTCGGCTTCCTGTTCAGCCAGTCCAACGGCAGCATCTACCGCTCGGTCGCGGTGGGCGTGGGCATCATGGCGGGCGTCTTCCTGATCATGTTCTACCGCTACTACACCCAGCAAGACGCAGAGGGCCACCCCCGCGAATAACGCACCCAAGGGGCGCGGGGAACTGCGCGACAAGCCCCCACCGACCCGCACCCTCAGGCGCATGGGGAACTGCCCCGCACCTTCAGGGGCGCGGGGAACTGCGCGACAAGCCCCCACCGACCCGCACCCACCCCACGAACCGCCCCACCCCCAAGGGGCGCGGGGAACTGCGCGACAGGCCCCAACGCACCGGCACCCACCCACCCACTGGAAGCGAGCCCCCCGTTCGGGGGCACCCCACTCGCGCACACGCCCCGACGCCACTTGCCTGGAACCGTGGCCGAAGGCATCCCTCACCGCACCCGCAACGCCCTCGCAGCGGCGCTGCTCGCCCTCGCCTGCCTCCTCACCCCCTGCGCCGTCCTGGCCGCCTGGGCCGCCCACGACCTCGCCGACACCACCCGCTACGTCCGCACCGTCGCCCCCCTCGCCACCGACCCGAACGTGCGCGACGCCGTCGCCGACGCCGTGGGCGACCAGGTCGTACGCGAGCTGGACGCACGGACCACGGACAGCGCCGCCCCGCTCGGTCCCTTCGCCCGCGACGCCATCCACTCCTTCACCCGTACGGACGCGTTCCGCACGGCGTGGGAGGCGGGCAACCGGGCCGTGCACGCCGCGCTCCTGCACGCCCTGCGCGACGACGTGTCCGCCCGCGGCCCGGTCACGGTCGACCTCGCACCCGTCACCGCGCAGGTGAAGCAGCGGCTCGAGGCCGACCGCATGCCCTACGCCCACCGCATCCCCGTCCAGCACACCGAGGTTCCGGTGGTGCCGGCCGACGAGGTGGCCGGGCTCCGCAGGGGTTACCGGCTGCTGGAGGCCGCCGCCCTCTGGCTCCCGCTCACGGCCGTGACCCTCGCCGTCACCGGCGTCGCGCTCGCCGCCGCCCGCCGCCGTGTCCTCACCGCCGCCGGCCTGGGCACCGCGCTGGGCGGGGCCCTGCTCGCCCTGGCGGTCACCGTCGGCCGCCGACTGACCCTGGCCGATCTGCCGGACGCCGTCCACCGCCCGGCGGCCGCCGCGGTCTACGACGCCCTGACCGCCACCCTGCGTACGGCGTCCTGGCTGCTCCTCGCCGTGGGCGCGGCGGCGGCCCTGCTCACCTGGCTGAGCGGCGTACCCGCCCGCCGCCGCGACCGCCTCCGCACGGCCGGCACCCCGGACCCCGCACCCGCCCCGGCCCCGACCGGCGCCCGCACCTGAACCACCGTTCCGACCCGCAGTTCCGGCAACCCGCCGCCTCGTCCCTCGTCCCTCGTCCCTGAGGGAGGATCCGGGCACCGTGCCCGCGACCGCGCACCGACCTGGCCTGCCCGCACCGCCCCGGCGTTCGGCGCACGGACCGACCACGTCCTCATCTCCGGGGATTTCGCAGCGGACCGCGCCCGCTTCCCCGGCCCGGGCGACACCGATCACCGCGCGCTCGTCGTCGCCCTCACCCTGCACCCGGGCCACTGAACGGCGGTGCGGGCCGCCCTCGTCGAGGACGGCCCGCACCGGACGGGACACGCACCGGTCAGCGCGCGGACTTCTCCAACGCCTTCTCCGCCTGGTCCAGCGCGGCCGCGAACCCGTTGGCCCACAGCTGGTCCACCCGAGACCGCTCGGCGGAGTTCGGGATGGCGTTGGTGCAGGACGGGCCGGGGCCGCCGCCGGACATCAACTCGCTGCACGGACCGGAGTAGTTGTCCGGCAGACCCAGCACGTGACCGGTCTCGTGCGTGGTGACCCGCGTCGAGTCGTAGGTCTGGTTCTGGGCGTAGTCGAGGAAGACGTAGCCCCGGCCGTGACCGTCGGTGGAGGCGTACGAGCCGCGCGAGTCGTTGCCCTCGCGGTACGAGAAGTCCGCGCCCGACGTGCCCGACTGGAGTCTCACGTTGGAGACCGAGCTGTTCCAGATCTGGGCGCTGCGGGCTATCTGCGTGGCGAAGGTGGGCGCCTGGGAGGCGTTGTAGACGACGGTGACGGCGGCGGCGCCGGTGGGGTCGGCGGCCCGCTTCTCGGCCACCGACTTCAGCACGGCCTCGAAGAACGCGCGGGTGGCCGCGGCCTCCTCGGACGAACCGTCGTACGCGGCGTACGAACCGGTGGGGGCGACGGGGGCGGGGGCGGCGCCGGCCGGGGCGGCACCGAGGCCGAGGGCGGTCAGGCTCAGACCGGCCGCGCTCAGCACGGACAGGGGCATGCGCAGGCGCATCGATGACTCCTTGGGTGGGGGGTGAGTCATGTGTCACCGGTGAGTGTCCGCGCCCGTGCGGCGGCTGTGATGATGGCAACCGGTGATAGGACGGGGCTATCGCCCCTCCCCGGCCATGTGGCGCAGCGCACCCCTGCCAGGTGTCACCGACGCCCGACTACGTCTGGACAGGCGGGTTTTGGGTGTCTGGTGAAAGCTGAACTTCCCGCTTACGCTCCCGGGGCATGGAGCTTGAGGTCCGGCACCTCAGGGCGCTGTGCGCGATCGCCGACACCGGCAGTCTGCACCGAGCCGCACGCCAGCTCGGCGTGGCCCAGCCCTCGTTGAGCACGCAACTGCGGCGCATCGAACAGGAGCTGGGCGGTGCCCTGTTCGTCCGTGCGCGCACCGGCTGCCGTCCCACCCCACTGGGCCGGCTGGTGCTCAGCCGCGCCCGCCCGCTCGTCACCGAGCTGCGCTCCCTGGTGACCGAGGCCCGCGCCGCCGCCGTCGGCGGCCGGCAGCTGCGCATCGGCTCCACCGCCAGCAGGGCCCTGGCAGGCTGGCTGCGACGGCTGCGCCGGCACTGGCAGGAACCCACCCTGCACATGGACGTCTCCGCCAACGCCCTGCTGCGCATGGTCGCCGACGGCCAGCTCGACGTCGCGTTCGTGCACGAGGTCGAGGGCTGCCCGCTGCGCGTCCCGGAGAATCTGCGCACCCGCGTCCTCATCGCCCGCGAACCGCAGTTCGTGTCCCTGCCCGCGGACCACCCGGCCGCCGCCCGCCCGGTCGTCCGCCTCTCCGAACTGGCCCACGACCGCTGGATGATCGACCCCGCGGTCGACGGCGAGTGGGCCGCCGTGCGCCGGATGCTGGACGGGGCCGGGATCGACCCGCCCGTGCTGCACGGCGACTACCACACCGCCGCGTCCCTGGTCGCGATCGGCGAGGTCGTCACCGTCTGCCAGCCGACGTCGCCCTCCCGCCCCGAGACGGCGGTCCGCCGCATCGACGGCGACCCGCTGGGCGTACGGCTGCTGCTGGCGGCGCGTACGGAGACGGAGCTGGAGGGCGTCTACCCGCACCTGGCGGAGGCGTACCGGGAGGTGGCACGGCAGGCATCGGCGTACCGGGAGTGGCTGGAGGAGCTGGTGCTCTGACGCCCGCGCGGGCCCCGCCGCCGCCCCCGGTCACGCCGTCCGTCCTCCGGCGTCAGACGCCGATGTCCCGCCCGTCCGCGCGCCACACCGCGACCACGGCCGGGCGGACGTACGTCCCGGGACCGTCGGGCCAGGTGCTGGCGGGCCGCTCCACGGTCGCCCCGTCCACCTCGCCAGGGTGCTGTACGGCGACGAGCACCCGCCGGTCCTGGACGACCGGCCCGCAGGTCTCCGCACCCGTGGGCACGGTCAGGAACTGCTTCAGCTCACCGCGCCGCTCCCCGCGCGTGGCGACGCCGAAGAGGCCGTCGTGGGAGCCGAGGGCGCTGCCGTCGGTGGAGATCCACAGGTTGCCGTGCGCGTCGAAGGCGACGTTGTCCGGGCAGGAGATCGGGCTGACGGCGTCCTTGGGGAACCCGGCGAAGTACGTCGCCGGGTCGTCCGGGTCGCCGGCGACCAGGAACAGCGACCAGGCGAAGCGGGTGCTCTCCGGCCGGTTGAAGCGCTCCGTGAGCTCCAGGACGTGGCCGTGCTTGTTGGCGTGGCGCGGGTTGGCCTCGTCGGCCTTGGGGTTGGCGCCGGTCCCGCGGTTGGAGTTGTTGGTGAGCGCGACGTACACCTTGCCGGTGACGGGGTTGGGCTCGATGTCCTCGGGCCGGTCCATCTTGGTGGCGCCGACCTTGTCACCGGCCAGGCGCGTGAAGACGAAGACCTCCTCGGCGGTCATGCCCTCCACGTGCGAGACGGCTCCGCGGGCGGTCGCCGTGGCCAGCGGGATCCACTCCCCGCTGCCGTCGAACTCGCCGTCCCCGGGCAGCTTCCCCGTCCCGTCGATCTCGATGGCGGGCGAGTCGCCGGTCAGCCGGGCGACGTACAGCGTGCCCTCGTCGAGCAGCGTGAGGTTGTGCGCGCGGGCCGCGCGGCTGTCGCCGTGCCGCATCCGCTTGCTGCTCACGAACTTGTAGAAGTAGTCGAACCGCTCGTCGTCGCCGGAGTAGACGACCGGACGCCCGTCGTGCGTCAGCCGCACGGTCGCCGCCTCGTGCTTGAACCGGCCGAGCGCGGTGTGCTTGCGGGGCGTGGAGTCGGGGTCGTACGGGTCCAGTTCGACGACGTAGCCGAAGCGGTGCACCTCGTTCGGCTCCTGGGCGAGGTCGAACCGCTTGTCGAACCGCTCCCACTTGCGCTCGGTGGCGCCGGTGCCGATCCCGTACCGCTTGTCGGTGGCGCTGCTGCCGTTGGCGAAGTACTGGTTGAAGTTCTCCTCGCCGTGCAGGGTGGTGCCCCACGGGGTGGTGCCGCCGGAGCAGTTGTTGAGCGTGCCGCGCACCCGGGTGCCGCTCGGGTCGGCGGACGTCTTCACCAGGTCGGAGCCGGCGACGGGCCCGGTGAGCCGGAACTCGGAGGTGGCGGTGAGCCGCCGGTTCAGGTGGTGCCGTCCGACGGCCGTCAGCCTGCCGCTCCCGCGGTCCTCCTCCACGGCGACGACGGCGAGACCGTGCGCGGCCCAGGCGATCTCCACCTGCTCGCGCGTCGGGTTCTGCGGGTCGTAGTCGCGGAACATGAGGATCTCGTCGGTGTACTCGTGGTTGGCGACGAGCAACTGCCGGTCACGCTCGCCCTTCAGCGGCAGCAGCGCGAGGAAGTCGCAGTTGTACCCGAACTGTCCGGCCTGCGCGCGGGCGCTCTGCCGCTCGGGGTCGAAGGCGGGCGCGCCGCGCAGGATGGGCTCGCCCCAGCGGATGACGACGTTCTGCCGGTAGCCCTCGGGCACGGTGACGGCGTCACGGGTGTTGGGTGCCACCGGCGTGAACCGCAGGCCGCGGGCGCCCTTGGGCGGACGGTGGCCCTTCGCGGCCCCGGCCGCCCCGGCCTCGGGAGCGGCGGCGACACCGACCGCCCCCGCGCCGGCCGCGGCGACGGTCACGACGGCGGCGGCACGCATCACCGACCGGCGGCTGAGGGCCCCGGCGACGACGTCACCGACGTACGCGTTGGCGCTGGTGTTGGGCACCTCGTGGAAGCAGGCGTCACCACACCGGAAGCGACAGGTCAGGGCGGACCGCCCGCCCGGGTGCGAACGGGACGGCGTTCCGATCAACGGCAGCAGCTTTCGCACGTGTTCTCTCCTTGGCGTGCCCGAGGTGTCAGCGCGACCGTAGGAGCGCACGGGTGCGGCGACCGGGCGCCGGGATGAACGACGGGTGAAGCCGCGGTGGTCATCAAGGGCGGTGCGTGGGAGCGGGCCGGGCGGCCGGGTGGTCGTCTACAGGCCGGATCGCGCCCTTGACATATACGATCCCGCACATCCCACCCTGCCCAAGATCACCCACAAGGGCCGCTAACCTTACGTGTCCGTCCTGGCCAGGGTTTGACGGGCATCAACTCACGCGAAGGGTTGCGCACATGGGCATTCTCACTCTCCTGCGGAACGCGTTCGGACGGTCACGGAAAGCGAGGCCCGCCGAAGCGGAGGGTGCGGCGCCGGCCGCCGAGGCGACGGAAACGGCCGCCCCGACCACGCCCGAACCGTCCCCGGAACCCACGATCCCGTCCCCGTCCCCCGAGCCGGGACCGGCCACCCCGACGGTCCCGGAACAGCGCGAACGCGACGAACACGACCTCGTGAGCGCCGCCTTCGACAAGATCACGGTCCCGCGTCCGACCCCGTCGACGGACCCGGAGCCCGCCCCGAAGCAGGCGGCAGCGACCGACCCGGAGCCGAAGACGGAGACGGAGGCCGCCCCGGAGCCGAAGGCGTCGACGGCCCCGAACCCGAGGCGAAGCCGGCCCCGAGGCGACCCCGAGCCGGAGGCGAAGAGCGACGCGGCCCAGGAGCCGGAGGCAAAGACGGAAGCCGCCCCGGAGCCTGAGCCGGAGGCCAAGCCGGCCACCGAGCCCGAGGCGAAGCCCGCCATCGAGCCCGAGGCGGAGGCCGAGACCGCATCGGAGCCGGAGGCGAAGGCCGAGACGGACCCGGCAACCGAGGACAAGGGGAGCCTGGAGGCCGAGGCGGAGGCAACCCCGCCCCCCGAGCCCGAGCCGGAGGCCAAGGCGGAGCCGAAGGCGGAGGCCAAGGCAGAGCCGAAGGCGGAGGCCAAGGCAGAGGCCGAAGGCGGAGGCCAAGGCAGAGGCCGAGCTTGAGGCCGACGCCGAACCCGACGCGAAGCCCGAAGCCAAGGCCGAACCCGAGGCAGAGGCCGAGGTGCGGTCCGAAGCCGAGGCGGAGCCTGATGCCCGGGCTGCTGCCGAGGCGAAGCGTGAGGCCGCGGCCGAGTCCGCTGCCGAGCCGAAGGCCGAGGCCGCCCCGGCGGCCGAGGAGCCGACGGCCGAGGCGACCCCCGAGCCCACGACCGACACTCCCGCGGCCGCCGACGGCGAACAGCCCCCGCAGGGGCCACCCGCACCCGACAACGAGACCCGCACGGGTGGTGCGGGTGGGAACGAATCCCGGCCGAAGGCGAAGCCGAGGCCGACGCCACCCACACCCCGCCACCCCCGCCTCCACCCTCCGCAACACCACCCTCACCACCGCCTACAAGGCAGCCGGCACCGTCCTCGACAAGAACGGCCTCACCGGCGCCCGCGCCAAGATCCACCTCGTGCTCGACCGCTCCGCCTCCATGCGCCCGTACTACAAGGACGGCTCCGCCCAGGCCCTCGCCGAGCAGACCCTCGCCCTCGCCGCGCACCTCGACACCGAGGCCACGCTGCACGTGACGTTCTTCTCCACCGAGCTGGACGGCACCGGCGAGCTCACCCTCACCGAGTACGAGAACAAGATCGACGACCTGCACGCAGGGCTCGGCCGGATGGGCCGTACCAGCTACCACGCAGCCGTCGAGGCGGTCCTCGAACAGCACGCCAAGGAGCCGGCCGGCACCCCCGCCCTGGTGATCTTCCAGACGGACGGCGCCCCCGACGCCAAGACCCCGGCGACCAAGGCCCTCACCGAGGCCGCGAAGAACCACCCCAACGTGTTCTTCTCGTTCGTCGCCTTCGGCGAGCACGACAACAAGGCCTTCGACTACCTCCGCAAGCTCACGACGGAGAACACGTCGTTCTTCCACGCGGGCCCCACCCCCCGCGAGCTCACGGACAAGGAGCTCTACGAGGGCGTCCTGGCGTCCTGGCGCCCGTAGGACGTCCCGCCCCTCACGCACCCCCCGGGGGGTGGACGGAACCCCGTCCACCCCCCGAAACGCGTGTGAGTCGATCTCGTCGGGACCAGTAGGATTTCGACCATGGCGGCCACTGGATCAGAGAAGCAGGGGGCGAAGGCGTACTACGTCTCGACCCCCATCTACTACGTCAACGACGCTCCTCACCTGGGCCACGCCTACACGACCGTCGCAGGCGACGTGCTCACCCGCTGGCACCGCCAGCGTGGCGAGAAGGTGTGGTACCTCACCGGCACGGACGAGCACGGTCAGAAGATCATGCGTACGGCCGAGGCGAACGGGGTCACCCCGCAGGCCTGGGCCGACAAGCTCGTCACGGAGGCCTGGAAGCCCCTGTGGGAGCACCTCGACATCGCGAACGACGACTTCATCCGCACCACGCAGAAGCGGCACACCGACCGCGTCCAGGAGTTCGTGCAGGACCTGTACGACAAGGGCGAGATCTACAAGGGCGGCTACGAGGGCCCGTACTGCGTGGGCTGCGAGGAGTACAAGCTCCCCGGTGAGCTGCTCGACGGCGAGGGCGACTACGCGGGCCAGAAGCTGTGCCCGATCCACAAGAAGCCGGTGGAGATCCTCAGCGAGGAGAACTACTTCTTCAAGCTCAGCGAGTACAGCGAGAAGCTGCTCGCGCACTACGAGGCCAACCCGGGCTTCATCCAGCCCGAGTCCGCGCGCAACGAGGTCGTGAACTTCGTCCGCCAGGGCCTGCAGGACCTCTCCATCTCCCGCTCGACGTTCGACTGGGGCGTCAAGGTCCCGTGGGACGACAAGCACGTCATCTACGTGTGGGTCGACGCGCTGCTGAACTACGCGACGGCGGTCGGCTACAACGAGAACCCGGAGAAGTTCGAGTCGACGTTCCCCGCCGACGTGCACCTGGTCGGCAAGGACATCCTCCGCTTCCACGCGATCATCTGGCCGGCCATGCTGATGGCGCAGGGCCTTCCCCTCCCCGGGAAGATCGCCGCGAACGGCTGGCTGATGGTCGGCGGCGAGAAGATGAGCAAGTCCAACCTGACGGGCATCAAGCCGCAGGACCTGACCTCGCACTTCGGCGTGGACGCGTACCGCTGGTACTTCCTGCGGGCGATCGCCTTCGGCCAGGACGGCAGCTTCTCCTGGGAGGACTTCTCCGCCCGCTACACCAGCGAGCTGGCGAACGACTACGGCAACCTCGCCTCCCGCGTGGCGGCGATGGTCGGCAAGTACTTCGGCGGTGAGCTGCCGGCCGCGACGGCCGACGGCGACGCGGAGAAGGCGATCCACGACGGCCTGGCGAAGGCGGTCACGGAGGCGGACCGGAAGATCGGCGAGGAGCTGGACTTCCAGGGCGGCATCCTGGCGGTCTTCGACTTCGTGAAGCAGGTCAACGGCTACATCACCGAGCAGGAGCCCTGGAAGGTCGCGAAGGACGACTCGCCGGAGAGCAAGGCCCGCCTGGCGACGATCCTGTACACGGCCGCGGAGTCCCTGCGCGCGGTGGCCGTCCTGCTCAACCCGATCATGCCGGAGACCTCCCAGAAGCTCTGGGAGTCCCTCGGCGCGGAGCCCTCCCTGGGCGCCCTCGCCGACCAGAGGGTCCAGGAGTCCGCCGCCTGGGGTCTGCTCCCCGCCGGCTCCACGGTCACCAAGGGCGCGGTCCTCTTCCCCCGCCTGGAGGAGAAGCCCACCGCGTAACACGCACCGCGCATGGCGAAGGGCCCGGGAACCTCGCGTTCCCGGGCCCTTCCGTCGTCGCCGCCCGCCCATGGCCGTCCCCCTGCCTCCAACCGGGTGGACGGCCGGCGGATGGGTATAGCTCTGCTGACAGCAGGCCTACGGGTGGGGGCTATGGGGGAGACGGGCCAGACGCGACCGGATGCGGACACCACGCACACGGGCACCGCGGACACCGGGACCGAGGACACCGCCGCACTGCGCAGGGAACTCGCGCTGGAGCGCTATCGCTACGTCCTGCAACAGATCCAGACCGTGAACGAGAACGCGCACCGGTTCCTCGCGATCTACCAAACCCTCGCCACCACTCTGGTCGCCGCCGCGCTCGCACTCTTCGTCGGCTACCGCAAGTGGGAACTCGCGGCGGACACCGCGCGGGGCGGGGTGATCGGGCTGCTGACGCTCACGACGGTGGTCGCTGCTTTCACCGGCACGCTGATCGTGGTGGGGGCGCTGGCCTGGCTCGACTACCGCCACGAGGAGTGTGACGTCACCGACGAGCTCGTCGGCCCCGGCTTCCGCAAGCGTCCTCGCCCCGGCAACTTCCTGCGCTGGTACGAGACGTACGTAGTGCTCTTCATCCTCGTGTCGGTGATCACCATGTGGGTGCTCGCCGGCCTGTTCCTGCTGCCCGCGATGAGGTGAACGTCCCCCGTGACCGAGCACGTCCACACGAACACGTCCCTGTGGAAGAACACCCTGGCCGCCCGCCCGGGTCCCGAGGCGGACCCTCACGCCGAGCAACGGGGACAGCTGCGCGCGTCGTACAGGGAGTTACGACGAAAGGCGGCCGTCCTCCTGGAAGAGAACGCCCGCAGCATGCCGGACTTCACCGTGCACGACATCAGCCACGTGGACGCGCTCTGGGAGACGGCCGACCTCGTCTGCGGCGACACGGTCACCCTGAACCCGGCCGAGGCGTACGTCCTGGGCTGCGCCTTCGTGCTGCACGACGCGGCGATGGGGACGGCCGCCTACGGGACGACCGTGCCGGAGGCACTGGGCGAGAAGCGTTGGCGCGACCTGGTGTCGCTGGCCTACTACGAGCGGGAGGGATGCTGGCCGGAGCGCAACGAGCTGGAGGACCCGCCCGCGGAGATCGCCGAGGCGTGCGTGGCGACCGCGATCCGTGAGACCCACGCGGAACAGGCGAAACGACTGGTGGACCAGCCGTGGCGGAGCAGCACGGGCAACGAGATCCATCTGATCGACGAGGTGCAGCTGCGGGAGTGGTACGGCCCGCTGTTCGGCGACCTCGCGGCCAGCCACTGGTGGCCCGTGGACCGCCTGGCCCGGGAGTTCCGGCACTCGATCGGGTCGCTGCCCTGGCAACCGAGTGAGTGGGTCATCGAGCCGCTCAAGCTGGCGTGCATCCTGCGTCTCGCCGACGCCACCCAAATCGACAGCCGCCGTGCCCCCAGCTTCCTGTTCTCCCTGCGGCGGCCGCGCGGGGTGTCCCGTGAGCACTGGCGGTTCCAGGAGCACATCAGCCGCCCGTACCGCAACGGTGACCGCGTCACCTACAGCTCGCTGCGCCCTTTCCCGCCGCGGGACGCCGCCTCCTGGTGGCTGGCACTGGATTACCTGCGCGGCATCGACCGCGAGCTCAAGGCTGTCGACGCGCTGCTCCACGACCTGGGCCGGAAGCGGCTCGCGGCGCGAGCGGTCGCCGGCGTCGACTCCCCGGAACGCTTCGCCGAACTGTTCCGCGTCCAGGACTGGCGCCCCATCGACGCGACGGTCAAGGTCTCCGACATCCCGTCCCTGGTCGGCACACTCGGCGGCCGGCAGCTCTACGGGGACGAGCCGGAGGTCGCCCTGCGGGAGCTGATCCAGAACGCCCAGGACGCCGTGCTGGCCCGCCAGACGCTCCAGCCCGACTTCCCGCTCGGCCAGGTGGAGATCCGCCTGACCCGGACCGACGACGACTGGTATCTGGAGGTACGCGACTCCGGGACCGGCATGGACGAGGAAACCCTGGTCCACGGGCTGCTCGACTTCGGCACCAGCGGGTGGAGCTCGACGAGCGTGCGCAACCGTCTGCCCGGCCTGGCCGACGGCGGCTTCCGCCCCAGCGGCCGCTTCGGCATCGGCTTCTTCTCGGTCTTCCTCCTCGGTGACGAAGTCGAACTGATCACCCGCCGCTACGACGCCTCCCTCGCCGACGCCCGCCGCCTCACCTTCGACGGCCCTTCGCACCGCCCACTCCTCACTCCGGTGCCGGGGCAGGGGTGGGTGCCGGAGGGCACGACAGTACGGGTGAAGCTCAGGAAAAGCCCTTACGCGACGCAGGGCCTGTTCAGCAGAACCTACGACGAACGTCTTGCCGAGTTGGCCCGGCGTCTGGTGCTGGAGAACGCGGTGCCCATTCATACATGGGAGCCGGGAGCAGCGGTGCCGCAGGTCCTCCGCCCGTTCTCCCTCGCCTCAGGGGCGCGGGAGGAGGTGTTCGACCGCCTCTACCCGCCGCAGGCGGCGAAGGGGCGCGCCGGGGAGGAGAAGCTCCGTCTCCAAATGCGCGACGACTTCGTGGACAGGGCGACGGAGGTACGTGACGACAAAGGGCAGAGAGTCGGGCTCGCCATGCTGTGGAGCAGCTGGGCGCATCAGGGTCAGCGTGATTACCCGGGCATCGTCACGGTCAACGGATTTCTTGCCGACACGTCGGTCTCGTTCGCCGGATACCTCATGGGACAACCCAGCCGAGCCTCACGGGACAAGGCCGCGTTGGTCGCCACCCGGGACGAGATGCGGCAGTGGATCGACACACAGGAGCAACGGCTACGCCACGCCGGGCTCTTCGACGATTCGCTGCAGCTCGAGATCGCGCTCACCCTGCACACCGCTTCGGCGCCGCTCTCCGACGACGTTGCATTCGCCCTGACGGCACAGGGCGTTCTCAGCTTGTCCGAGGTTCGCGAGTGGGTGGTCCAGCGCAACCAAATCTTCGTGGGTCTGGGCTGGCCCCTCTCCTGGCGCACCCGCCCACCCGAGATCGGTCACCCGGTGTCCGGAGAGCCGATCCAACTGCCCGACGACTGCGTTTTCATCTGCCAGTACGGCACCACCCCACCACTGACGGAGGTGTTCCCGTACGCCGCGAATCGTGATTCAGCCTATGAGTTCGCCCGTGACCACCCCACCCTCACGTGGCAGAAGCACTGGTGGCGGATGTCGGACGACTTGTACGGCCTGTTCGTCCGCACCTTGTGTGACGTCTGGAACTGCTCGCTGGAATCCCTCCTGGCTCCCCTCGAGCAACGTGACTGGTCCGACTGCATCCACGTGGACGAATCCCTCGGCCCCGTGCCCGGCTACCACTTCCGCCGTCCCTCGGGCACGTAACGCACGCGCTACAGCACGGCCCCGGAAGAGAACACCCCTTCTCCGAGGCCGTCCGGCTTGCGAAGATCGCCTCACGGCGGCCCGAACGTCCGGTCGCCACGGACACCACATGTGGGGGAGCACAAACCATGGCACTCTTCGGCAACGCGCACACCGTCGACCCAGCCAAGGCCCAGCAGGACTACGCCCGGCTCCTGGGCCACGGCGAGCAGGTGCACGCGGCGTTCCTGCTGATCCGCGACACCATACTGTTCACGGACCGCCGGCTGATCCTGGTCGACAAGCAGGGCATCACCGGCAAGAAGACCGAGTACCACTCGATCCCGTACCGCAGCATCTCCCACTTCGCGGTGGAGACCGCGGGCCACTTCGACCTCGACGCCGAACTGAAGATCTGGATCTCCGGCGCCCCGACCCCCATCCAGAAGACCTTCACGAAGGGCGTCGACATCTACGAGGTCCAGGCCATCCTCACCCAGTTCGTGGCCCGCTGACCCCTCCACCCCAACCCGCGGGAACATTCCCCCCACCCTCGAACGGGTGAACGTGCCCGCATACGCCCGACCTGATGACCATGAGCGCCCTAACGTGCGCTCATGGTCACCGCAACACACGAGGCCTCCCATCGGCTCTTCCAGGAGCATCCGGAGGCCCTCGCCCCCGTCTTCGAGGCACTGGGACTGCCACCGCCGATGAAGACGGACTTCCACGAGCTGTCCCCGGACACGACCGAGATCCGTCCTATGGAGCGCCGCGCCGACACAGTCCTCATGTTCGAGCCCGACATGGGCGAACACTTCGTCCTGGCCGTCGAGGCACAGACGAAGAAGGACCCGGAGAAGGCAAGGAACTGGGCGTACTAGGTCTCGTATCTGCGCGCGAAGTACGACCTGCCGGTCTTGCTGGTCGCCGTCTGCCGTGATCCTTCGACGGCCACCTGGGCCATGGGCCCCTTCGCATGCTCGGTCGGCCCCTGGACGACGCAGGTTACCCGTCCATTCGTGCTCGGACCACAGACCGTCCCGGAGGTGACCGATGAAGCGACGGTGGTCCAGCAGCCGGCTCTCGCGGCGCTTTCGGCCATTGTGCACAGCCAGAGCAGGCGGGCCGCGGCCATACTGGAAGCGGTCGCCCGCGGACTCGTGTCCTTTGAGCCGGACGTCACGAAGTCCTGGTTCGGAGTCGTGGAAGTCGGGCTGGAGTCCACTCCGGCCAGGGAGAACTGGAGGAAGTTGATGCAGAACGTCGTCACCCACTTCCCGGGACACGGCACGCTCTTCGAGGAGAAGTACCTCGAGGGGAAGAGCGAAGGGAAAGCCGAGGGGAAGTCGGAGGCAATCCTGCGCGCGCTGAAGGTGCGCGGGCTCACCGTCCCGGACGACGTCCGGGAGCGCATCACCGGGTGCACCGACCTCGACACCCTCGCCACCTGGTTCGACCGCTCCCTGACCGTCTCCGAGGCCAAGGGTCTCTTCGCCGGCGAGGCGGAGGAGCCGACCGCTTCCTGAGTCCCGGTCACCGGTGGTCGAATGGCCGCATGCGGTCCGAGCACTGTCTGACCAGGAATCACATCGAGGTCTTCCACAACCGCGTGCTGTCGTCGGGTCCGCAGCGCATCCGGTTCCGGACGTTGGTGTACGGGTCAACACTGCCGCTCCTCGTGTGGACCGGCATCGCGGGGTTCCTCCACCACGTCTTCAACCCGATCGCGCCGATGGTCCTCTGCGGACTCTTCGTCACGCTGATCGCCCTCGGCTTCGCCCTGCGCCGCCGGAGGAAGCACTCGGTGCGCTGCAGTTTCTACGGCGCGCTCGGCGCGGTGCTCGCCGGGTCGATGGACGGGTTCTGAGGCGTCGGCGGCAACGCAAAGGGCCCGGAACCGTGTCGGTTCCGGGCCCTTCCCGTAAGCGGCGACTACTTCGGCTGGGGCTTGCGCACCGACAGGTGCAGCTCCTTCAGCCGCGTCTCCTCCAGCTCCGTCGGCGCGCCCATCATCAGGTCCTGGGCGTTGCCGTTGAGCGGGAAGGCGATCGTCTCGCGGATGTTCGGCTCGTCGGCGAGGAGCATGACGATGCGGTCCACGCCGGGGGCGATGCCGCCGTGCGGCGGGGCGCCGAAGCGGAACGCGCGCAGCATGCCGGCGAACTTGTCCTCGACCGTCTCGCGGTCGTAGCCCGCGATCTCGAACGCCTTGAGCATGATCTCCGGCTCGTGGTTCCGGATCGCGCCCGAGGACAGCTCGACGCCGTTGCAGACGATGTCGTACTGCCAGCCCAGGATGTCCAGCGGGTCCTGGGACTCCAGGGCCTCCAGGCCACCCTGCGGCATCGAGAACGGGTTGTGCGAGAAGTCGATCGCGCCGGTCTCCTCGTCCTTCTCGTACATCGGGAAGTCGACGATCCAGCAGAAGCGGAAGACGTTCTCCTCGAACTGCCCGGCGCGCTTGGCGGCCTCGACCCGCACCGCGCCCATGATCTTGGAGACCTCGTCGAACTCGCCCGCGCCGAAGAACACCGCGTGGCCCGGGGCCAGCGCCAGCCGCTTGGTCAGCTCGGCGACGTTCGCCTCGGTGAGGAACTTGGCGATCGGACCGGTCAGCGAGCCGTCCTCGCCGACGCGCACCCATGCCAGGCCCTTCGCGCCCTGGGAGACGGCGTAGTCACCCAGCTGGTCGAAGAACTTGCGGGGCTGGCCGGACACGTCCGGCACCGGCAGCGCGCGCACGTGCTTGCCGGCGAAGGCCTTGAACTCCGAGCCCTCGAAGACGTCGGTGATGTCGACGAGCTCCAGCTGGGCCCGCAGGTCCGGCTTGTCGGAGCCGTACTTCAGCATCGCCTCGCGGAACGGGATGCGCGGGAACGGCGACGTCACATGACGGCCGTTGCCGAACTCCTCGAACAGCTCGGTCATCAGCTTCTCGATCGGCTGGAAGACGTCCTCCTGCTCGACGAAGCTCATCTCGACGTCGAGCTGGTAGAACTCGCCCGGCGAGCGGTCGGCGCGGGCGTCCTCGTCGCGGAAGCAGGGCGCGATCTGGAAGTAGCGGTCGAAGCCCGAGATCATCAGCAGCTGCTTGAACTGCTGCGGGGCCTGCGGCAGCGCGTAGAACTTGCCGGGGTTGAGACGCGAGGGGACCACGAAGTCGCGCGCGCCCTCGGGGGAGGTCGCGGACAGGATCGGCGTGGTCATCTCGTTGAAGCCCAGCGCGGTCATCTTGTGGCGGATCGCCGAGATGACCTGCGTGCGCAGCATGATGTTGCGGTGCATGCGCTCGCGGCGCAGGTCCAGGAAGCGGTACTCCAGGCGCCGCTCCTCGTTGACGCCGTCCTCGGCGTTGATGGTGAAGGGGAGCGGAGCCGCGGTGCCCAGCACCTCGACGGCGTTGACCTCGACCTCGACCTCACCGGTCGGCAGGTCGGGGTTCACGTTCTCCGCGCCGCGCGAGACGACCTGGCCGTCGACGCGGACCACGGTCTCCTTGGACAGCTTGTCGAGTGCCTCGTAGGCCTCGGTGCCCGGACGGGCCACCAACTGCGTGATCCCGTAGTGATCGCGCAGATCGATGAAGAGGATGCCGCCCAGGTCGCGCCGATTGTGCAGCCAGCCACTCAGCCGGACGTCGGTGCCGACGTCAGAGGCGCGGAGCTCGCCGCAGGTGTGGGACCTGTACCGATGCATCGTCGTTCATCCAGCCTTCGCGGATCGGGGTCGTTGTTTCACGTGAAACTCCCCCAAGCCTACCGGCCGGGCCAAGATCGCTGTTCCGCCATTCCCCGTGCCGCGGGCGAACGACATCGGTGGAAGTTTTCGGAACCATCTTCATAAAGTGGTGCAATGCGCACTGGTGAGCCCCTGCCCGCCCTGGGGGACGTCCTCGCCGCCCTCGGAACCGGCGTGTGGCACTGGGACACCGCATCCGGGCTGGTCGCGGTCGATGCCGTGGCGGCCCGGCTGCTCGGGTTGCCCTCCGAGGAGGCCACGCTCACGGAGGCGCAGGTCCGGGCCCGCCTCCACCCCGTCGACTGGAACGAGATCACCGGGATCGTCCAGCTGGCCGTCGCCGAGGGCACGCTCGCCGAGGTGCGCATCCGGATCATGGACGACCAGAACCAGGTCGTCCGGGTGGTACGCAGCCGCTCCAAGCCCTCCTTCGACACCGAGCGCAAGTCCTACGTGCTGACCGGCACCCTCCAGGAGGTGACCGAGCCGGCGCCGGGCACACCCGCCGCGCGCAGCGCGGTGACCGGTGACTGGCGGCGCTCCCGCGAGGCGTTCCTGCTGGACGCCGGCCGCGCCCTGGCGGAGGCCCGCTCGACGCAGGAGGTGCTGCGGGTCGCGGCCAACCTGTCGATGCCGGGGTTCACCCCGGACGGCCTGGCCGTGTTCGGCGTGGAGGGCGACCGGCTCACGATCATCGGCCACCACGGGCACGAGCCCGGCGCCGACAGCCCTTTCTACATGCCCCTGGACACGGACTATCCGGCCGCCGAGGTGGTCCGCACGGGCCGCGCGGTCTACCTCTCCTCCCCGGAGCAGTACAGGTCCCGCTACCCGCTCACCTGGCCGCTCGCCCAGCGCTTCGGCCGTCAGTCCTGGGCGTTCCTGCCGCTGACCGCGTCCGGCCGCACGATGGGCGCCTGGCTGGCCGCCTTCACCTACCCGGTCGCGTTCACCCCGGATGAGCGTTCCGTGCTGACCACGGTCGCCCGGATGCTGGCGCAGGCGCTGTCCCGCGCGGGCACCGCGGAGAGCGAGAAGGCGCTGACCGAGGGCCTGCAGCGTTCGATGATGCCGAAGCTCGGTCCGGGCATCCCCGGCATGGACGTCACCGCCCGCTACGTCCCGACCGGCGGCGGGCTCCAGGTCGGCGGCGACTGGTACGACGTGATCCCCCTGCCCGGCGGCACCTCCCGGACGACGTCCGGGGGAGGCCGGTTCGCGCTGGTCATCGGCGACGTACAGGGCCACGACGTACGGGCCGCGGGGCTGATGGGCCAGCTGCGGATAGCGCTGCGGGCGTACGCCTCGGAGGGCCACCGGCCGGACGCCGTGCTCGCGCGCGCCTCCCGCTTCCTGCACGGCATCGGCGAGGATCCGACCGAGATGCGCTTCGCGACCTGCCTGTACGCCGAGGTCGACCCGGGGGCCGGGGTCCTGGAGGTCGCCCGTGCCGGGCATCCCGATCCGGTCATCCGGATGGCCGACGCGACGGTGCTGACCCGGCCGACGGCCGGCGGACTGCCGCTGGGCATCGACCCGGACGCCGACTACCCGACCACCCGGCTGGTCCTGGAGCCCGGCGAAACCCTGCTGATCTGCACGGACGGGCTGATCGAGACCGGCGGCCACGACCTGGACACCGGCTGGCAGCGGCTGCGGGAGATCCTGGAACAGCACCGGGGCACCCAGGAGGAGCTGGCCGACGCCCTGGTCCAGGCGGTGCACGGCCCCTCCTCGCACCACACCACCGGCCCGCTGGCCGACCGCCGTGAGGACGACATCGCGCTGCTCCTGCTGACCCGGCAGGGCGACGCCTGCGGCTGCGGCGCGGACGAGACGGTGCCGCCTCCGGTGCGCCGTACGGTGCTCACGGTGGCGCAGGCCGAGCCGGAACGCGTGGGCATCGCCCGCCAGCAGCTGCGCGAGCTGCTGCACGACTGGCCCTCGGACGACCAGGTGGACTCGGCGGTGCTGCTGCTGTCGGAGATGCTGACCAACGTCCTCGTGCACACCGACGCCGACGCCCTGCTCCTCGCGGAGATCACGGACGGCGGCGACGGCCGCCGCATCCGGGTCGAGGTCACCGACACCGCCGACGACCTGCCGCATCCGCGCAGGCCGGGGGAGCTGGCGTCCTCGGGCCGGGGCCTGCTCCTCATCGAGCTCCTGGCCCACAGCTGGGGAGTCGCCCCCCGCGGCCGCGGCAAGAGCATCTGGTTCGAGCTCTACGAACGCAAGGACGCCGACGGATCCGGCTGAGCGGGGTCGGCGTCGGGAACGCCGAGGGCCCCGCCCTCAACCGGACGAGGCCTCACGGCGCGTAGGGGTTCAGGCCTCCTGCGGACCCTTTTCCGTCATGCCGTGCACGGCCGGGACCGTGCCGAGGCGGCCCTTCTGGAAGTCCTCGAAGGCCTGCATCAGCTCGTCCTTGGTGTTCATCACGAACGGCCCGTAGTGCGCCATGGGCTCGCGGATGGGCCGGCCGCCGAGCAGGACGACCTCCAGGTCCGGCGTGTGCGAGTCCTGCTTCTCGTCCGCGCGGACGGTCAGCGAGCCGCCGGTGCCGAACACCGCGGTCTGCCCGAGGTGGATCGGACGACGCTCGGCGCCCACCGCACCGCGTCCGGCCATCACGTACGCCAGGCCGTTGAAGTCCTCCCGCCAGGGCAGGGTGACCTCCGCTCCCGGCGCGAGCGTGGCGTGGATCATCGTGATCGGCGTGTGGGTGATGCCCGGACCCTCGTGGCCGTCCAGCTCGCCGGCGATGACGCGGAGCAGCGCGCCGCCGTCCGGGGAGGTGAGCAGCTGGACGCTGCCGCTGCGGATGTCCTGGTAGCGGGGCGCCATCATCTTGTCCTTGGCGGGGAGGTTCACCCACAGCTGGAGGCCGTGGAAGAGTCCGCCGGACATCACCAGGTGCTCCGGCGGCGCCTCGATGTGCAGCAGGCCGGAGCCCGCCGTCATCCACTGGGTGTCGCCGTTGGTGATGGTGCCGCCACCGCCGTTGGAATCCTGGTGGTCGAAGATCCCGTCGACGATGTAGGTGACGGTCTCGAAGCCGCGGTGGGGGTGCCACGGGGTGCCCTTGGGCTCGCCGGGCGCGTACTCCACCTCACCCATCTGGTCCATCATGATGAACGGGTCGAGATGGCGGTAGTTGATCCCCGCGAACGCCCGGCGCACCGGGAAGCCCTCGCCCTCGAAACCGCTGGGCGCGGTCGTGACGGCGAGCACGGGGCGTGCCACGGCGTCGGCGGGAGCGGTCACACGGGGCAGCGTCAGCGGGTTCTCGACGGTCACTGCAGGCATGGGTACCTCCTCGGGTACGCCCACTTTAGTTGAGCGTTGAACTTCTTGCCACCTCGAACGGAGAAAGCCCGGAGGGAATTCCCTCCGGGCTCCGCACGAGGACGACGGCACCGGCCGGCCGCGACGACGGCCTTCGCCACGCACACGGGGACGGCTCTAGCCATACATGCGGCGCATGGCGAACTCGACCATCTGCTCCACGGCCTTGGCGTCGAACACCATCCGGTGCTCGCCCTCCATGTCCAGCACGAAGCCGTAGCCCGTGGGCAGCAGGTCGATCACCTCGGCGCCGGTGATCACGAAGTACTTGGACTCCTTGCCCGCGTACCGCCGCAGCTCCTTGAGTGAGGTGAACATCGGGATCACCGGCTGCTGGGTGTTGTGCAGGGCGAGGAAGCCGGGGTTGTCACCGCGCGGGCAGTAGACCTTGGACGTGGCGAAGATCTGCTGGAAGTCCTCCGCCGCCATCTGGCCCGTGGTGAACGCGCGCACGGCGTCGGCGAGCGAAGGTGCGGACGGTTCGGGATACGCAGGCGCCTGCTGCCCGTACCCGCCCGGCATCTGCTGCTGCGGCGGCACGTAACCCTGCTGTGTCCCCGCGCTCTGGTCGTAGCCGTACATGGCGCACAGACTACTGACCCCGCGCGAGGGCTGGGTCACAGATGTCCGGATCGGGGTTGCTTCTTATTACCGACGGGTAGCATCATCGGAGCTACTTGTCGGTACGTGATTCAGTTGCGAGGAATCAGTCCCTCGCCGATCCCTCTCAAACGGAGCCGTCGCCATGGGGCACTACAAGTCGAATCTCCGCGACATCGAGTTCAACCTCTTCGAGGTACTCGGGCGCGACAAGCTGTACGGCACGGGCCCGTTCGAGGAGATGGACGTCGAGACCGCGAAGAGCATCCTGGAGGAGCTGACCCGCCTCTCGGAGAACGAGCTCGCGGAGTCCTTCACGGACGCCGACCGCAACCCGCCGGTCTTCGACCCGGTGACCAACACCGCGCCCGTCCCCGAGTCCTTCAGGAAGAGCTACAAGGCCTTCATGGACTCCGAGTACTGGCGTCTCGGCCTGCCCGAGGAGATCGGCGGCACCACCGCGCCCCGTTCCCTCATCTGGGCCTACGCCGAGCTGATTCTGGGCGCCAACCCGGCCGTGTGGATGTACTCCTCGGGCCCCGCCTTCGCGGGCATCCTCTTCGAGGAGGGCAACGAGGTCCAGAAGCACATCGCGAAGATCGCCACGGAGCGGCAGTGGGGCTCCACGATGGTGCTCACCGAGCCGGACGCCGGCTCGGACGTGGGCGCGGGCCGCACCAAGGCCGTGCAGCAGGAGGACGGCTCCTGGCACATCGAGGGCGTGAAGCGTTTCATCACCTCGGGTGAGCACGACATGTCGGAGAACATCCTCCACTACGTGCTCGCGCGTCCCGAGGGCGCCGGCCCCGGCACCAAGGGACTGTCCCTCTTCCTCGTCCCGAAGTACGAGTTCGACTTCGAGACCGGCGAGCTGGGCGAGCGCAACGGCGTCTACGCCACGAACGTCGAGCACAAGATGGGCCTGAAGGCCTCCAACACCTGCGAGATGACGTTCGGCGACAAGCACCCCGCCAAGGGCTGGCTGATCGGCGACAAGCACGACGGCATCCGCCAGATGTTCCGCATCATCGAGTTCGCCCGCATGATGGTCGGCACGAAGGCGATCTCCACGCTGTCCACGGGCTACCTGAACGCCCTGGAGTACGCCAAGGAGCGCGTCCAGGGTCCCGACCTGGCGAACTTCATGGACAAGACCGCGCCCAAGGTCACCATCACCCACCACCCCGACGTGCGCCGCTCGCTCATGACGCAGAAGGCGTACGCGGAGGGCATGCGCGCCCTGGTGATGTACACCGCCTCGATCCAGGACGCCATCCAGGTCAAGGAGGCGAACGGCGAGGACGCCTCCACCGAGCACGCGATGAACGACCTGCTCCTGCCGATCGTCAAGGGCTACGGCTCGGAGAAGGCCTACGAGCAGCTCGCCCAGTCGCTGCAGACCTTCGGCGGCTCCGGCTTCCTGCAGGAGTACCCGATCGAGCAGTACATCCGGGACTCCAAGATCGACACCCTGTACGAGGGCACCACCGCCATCCAGGGCCAGGACTTCTTCTTCCGGAAGATCGTCCGTAACCAGGGCGCCGCCCTGAACTCCCTCGCCGAGGACATCAAGAAGTTCCTCGCGGTCGGCGAGGGCGGCGAGGAGCTGGCGGGCGCCCGCGAGCACCTGGCCAAGGCCGCCGTCGAGCTGGAGGCCATCGTCGGCCTGATGCTCACCGACCTCGCGGCCACCGAGCAGGACGTCAAGAACATCTACAAGGTGGGCCTGAACACCACCCGCCTGCTGCTGGCCTCCGGTGACGTCGTCGTCGGCTACCTGCTGCTCAAGGGCGCCGCGATCGCCGCCGAGAAGCTCCCGACGGCATCCGCCAAGGACAAGGCCTTCTACACCGGCAAGATCGCCGCGGCGAAGTTCTTCGCGGCCAACGTCCTGCCGGGCGTCACCCTGGCCCGCAAGGTCTCCGAGGGTGTCGAGCTGGACCTGATGGAACTGGACGAGGCGGCGTTCTAGCCGCTTCCGGGCCCTTACGGGACCTCCCCGTACAGACCCGCACGCAACCAGGCCGGACCCCCGCGAGGGCCCGCTCCCGCACCGGGAAGCGGGCCCTCGCGCTCGTTAAGGTGAACCCATGAGCGAACCCCCCCGCTTCGACCGCGGCCACACCGACGACCTGATGTCCTTCCTCGCGGCGAGCCCCACGCCGTACCACGCCGTGGCGAACGCCGCCGAGCGGCTGGAGAAGGCGGGCTTCCGGCAGGTCGCGGAGACGGACGCCTGGGACGGCACGGCAGGCGGCAAGTACGTGCTGCGCGGCGGCGCGATCATCGCCTGGTACGTCTCCGAGGGGGCGGACCCGCACACGCCCTTCCGGATCGTCGGCGCGCACACCGACTCCCCCAACCTGCGGGTCAAGCCGCGTCCCGACAGCGGGGCACACGGCTGGCGCCAGGTGGCCGTGGAGATCTACGGCGGTCCGCTGCTCAACTCCTGGCTCGACCGTGACCTGGGCCTGGCCGGGCGGCTGTCCCTGCGGGACGGCACGACCCGCCTGGTCGACGTGGACCGTCCGCTGCTGCGGGTCCCCCAGCTCGCCATCCACCTGGACCGCGCGGTCAACTCCGACGGCCTCAAGCTCGACAAGCAGCGGCACATGCAGCCGGTGTGGGGCATGGGCGACGACGTCCGCGACGGCGACCTCATCGCCTTCCTGGAGGAGACCGCGGGGGTGCCGGCCGGCGAGGTCACCGGCTGGGACCTGATGGTGCACCCGGTCGAGCCGCCCGCGTACCTGGGCCGCGACCGCGAGCTGGTGGCGGGCCCGCGCATGGACAACCTGCTGTCCGTGCACGCCGGCACGGCCGCGCTCGCCGCCGCTGCCGCACGGGGCTCGCGCCTGTCGTACATCCCGGTGCTCGCCGCCTTCGACCACGAGGAGAACGGCTCCCAGTCGGACACCGGCGCGGACGGCCCGCTGCTCGGCAACGTCCTGGAGCGCTCGGTGCTCGCCCGCGGCGGGTCGTTCGAGGACCGGGCCCGCGCCTTCGCCGCCACCGTCTGCCTGTCCTCCGACACCGGACACGCCGTCCACCCCAACTACGCGGAACGGCACGACCCGACGCATCACCCCCGCGTCGACGGCGGCCCCATCCTCAAGGTCAACGTCAACAACCGGTACGCCACCGACGGTTCGGGACGCGCGGTGTTCGCCGCGGCCTGCGAGAAGGCCGGTGTGCCCTTCCAGTCGTTCGTCTCCAACAACGCGATGCCGTGCGGCACCACGATCGGCCCGATCACCGCGGCCCGGCACGGCATCAGGACGGTCGACATCGGCGTGGCCATCCTGTCGATGCACAGCGCCCGCGAACTGTGCGGCGCCGAGGACCCGTTCCTGCTGGCGAACGCGCTGACGGCGTTCCTGGAAGGCTAGTTCGGGCGCCGGCCCGCTAGCAGCGTTCCGAGTGGCGGTCAACTCCCGTGCGTGTCACGGCGCATGGGAGCCGCCCGTCCGGGTACCCGGGTCGCACCGGAAACACCGGACAGGGAGGCGACACTCATGGGCCTCGGCGGATGCATCATCCTCATCGCCGTGGGAGCAATCCTCACGTTCGCGACCGACTGGGACATGCAGGGTGTCAACCTTGACCTGGTCGGCGTCATCTTCATGATCGTCGGACTGATCGGCGTCGCGACCTTCAGCAGCATCGCCCGGCGTCGGCGGGTCGTGGTACCCCCCGCCACTCCGGTCGTCGACGACACGACCCGTCCGCACCACCACACCCGCGACGGCTACAGCGACGGGTACGGCGTCTGACCGGACGCCCCGCCCGCGCCGTCCGCACCGGACAGCTCCACGGTCAGCCGGTCCGTGCCCCCCGCGACGGGGCGCACGGGCAGCCGCCACTCACGGCGGTGCACATGGCAGGCCGGATGGAGGACGTCCGGGCCGGCGTCGCAGGAAGCCGCCGTCGCCACGACATGCAGCACTCCCGGCCCCACGGCGGGGTCGGTCTCGAGGGCGCGGGAGAGTTCGCTCCCCGCGCCCTCTCCGCCGCGCAGCAGCGCCGGCGGTGCGGCGGACACCAGCAGGCGCGTCGCAGGCCCGTCCCGCGTGTCGAGCTTCTGGCCCGGCGGCGGCTCGAAGACCACCTCCAGGCGTACGCGGCCGACGGCGATCTCCGTGACGGACCGCTCCGCTGCGGGCGGGCTCACGACATCGGCGGGCAGCCGCAGCCGGGTCAGCCGGTGGCGGGCCGACTCCACCACGACGACGTCCCCTTTGTCGACCACGGCACCGCTCGGCTCACGCAGGTCCGTGGCCAGGGTGGACACCTCGCCGGTGCCCGGGTCGTACCGGCGCAGGGCGTGGTTGTAGGTGTCGCTGACGGCGAGCGACCCGTCGGGCAGCGCGGTCACCCCCAGCGGGTGCTGGAGCAGCGCCTCATCCGCGGGACCGTCGCGGTGCCCGAAGGCGAACAGTCCCGCGCCGACGGCCGTGCGCACCCGCCCGTCCGGGTCCAGCAGACGCAGCGCGGAGCTTTCGGAGTCGGCCACCCACAGCCCCCGCGGCGTCACCGCGAGCCCCGAGGGCTGCGCGAAGAGGGCCTGCCCGGCCGGTCCGTCGACGAGGCCCTCCTCGCCGGTCCCGGCCGCGCGGGCGACGGTGCCGTCGGCGGGGTCGTACGTCCACAGCTGGTGGATGCCGGCCATGGCGATCCACAGCCGGTCCCGCCACCAGGTGACGTCCCACGGGGAGGAGAGGTTCACCTCGCGGGCCGCTCCCGAGACGGCGTCGCCCCGGTGCCAGGGGGAGCCGGTGCCGGCGAGGGTGGTGACCTCCCCGGAGGCGAGGTCGACCCGCCTGAGGGCGTGGTTGACCGTGTCGGCGACGGCCACGGCACCGTCCGGCAGCAGCGCGAGCCCCTGCGGCTCCTGGAAGCGGGCCGTGTCCGCGGCCCCGTCCGTCAGGCCGCGCTCCCCCAGGCCGATCCGCCTGAGGACCGTCTCCCCGTCCTCCGCCAGCTCCACCAGCTGGTGGCGGGTGGTGTCGCCGGCCAGGAAGGTCCCCGACGGCAGCCTCAGCACCTTCCCTGGGAAGCGCAGCACGGTCGGCTCCGGCTCGGGCGGCGCGTAGGGCAGGTCGCCGCGCCTGAGGGTGCCCTTCGCCGCGTGCTCGGCCTCCAGCTCCGTCACCAGCCGCCCGATCTCGGGCGCGTGCCCCTCCCCGGAGTACGTGGCCACGACGTACCCCTCCGGGTCGACGACCACCAGCGTCGGCCAGGCCCGCACCGCGTACTGCGTCCAGGTCGTCAGCTCCGGGTCGTCCAGTACGGGGTGCCGGACGGCGTACCGCTCGACGGCGTCGGCCACCGCCGCGTGCTCCGTCTCGTGCGGGAACTTCGGCGAGTGCACGCCGATCACCACGAGCGTGTCCCGGTGCCGCTCCTCCAGCTCACGCAGCTCGTCGACGACGTGCAGGCAGTTGATGCAGGCGAACGTCCAGAAGTCCAGCAGCACGATGCGTCCGCGCAGGCCGGCGAGGGTGTACCCGTCGCCGCCCGTGTTCAGCCAGCCGCCCTTCCCCGCCGGCTCGGGGGCCCGCACGCGCGCGGAACGGCGGACCGGGGGAGCGGAAGCGGCGTCGTCCATACGTCCAGCGTGCCACCCGGGGACACCGGGCGGGGGTGGGGCGGGCTCCGCCCGTCGGCCTAGTGGCGGCGTCGGACGGGACCGGGCGGGGAAACCGTCGGGCATGAGATTTCTTGTGCGCGACCGGATCCTCGGCATCGGGGACGACTACTGGATCGAGGACGACCGCGGGAACAAGGTCTTCCTCGTCGACGGCAAGGCGATGCGGCTGCGGGACACCTTCGAGCTGAAGGACTCCAAAGGGCGTGTGCTCATCGACATCCGGCAGAAGATGCTGGCCCTGCGGGACACCATGGTCATCGAGCGGGAGGGCGAGCCGCTGGCCACCGTCCGGCGCAAGCGGCTGTCCCTGCTGCGCAACCACTACCGGGTGACCCTGGCGGACGGCAGCACCGAGCTCGACGTCAGCGGCCGGATCCTCGACCGCGAGTTCGCCGTCGAGTACGACGGCGAACTGCTCGCCGTGATCTCCCGCCGGCTGATGACCCTCCGGGACACCTACGGCGTGGACGTCGTCCGGGACGACGCGGACCCGGCGCTGCTGATCGCCGTGGCGGTGTGCGTGATCCACCTGGCGGAGAAGGAACGGGAGGACTAGGGCAGGGCGCGGCGCGCGGGTGCGGCGCCCCGGCCCCCCGCGCGGGCGGATCGGGGCCGGTCGGTCAGCGGCGGGGGCGTTCCAGGCCCAGGACGCGGTCCTTCAGGGCCGGGAAGCGGTCCCGGGTGCCCGCCACCGTCGCGGGGTCGAACTCCACCGTGAGGACCTCCTCGCCGGGTCCCGCCTCGGCCAGCACCTCACCCCACGGGTCCACCACGACCGAGTGACCCGCCTGGGGAACTCCCGCGTGCGTCCCGGCCGTTCCGCACGCGAGGACGAACGCCTGGTTCTCCACCGCCCGCGCCCGGGCCAGCAGCGTCCAGTGCGCCCGGCGCCGCTCGGGCCAGCCCGCCGGGACGACGAAGGTCTCGGCGCCGGCGTCGACCAGACCGCGGAAGAGCTCGGGGAAGCGGAGGTCGTAGCAGGTGGCGACGCCGACGACGGTGTCCGGCAGACGGACCGTCACCAGATCCTCGCCCGCCCCCATCAGCACGGCCTCGCCCTTGTCGAAGCCGAAGCGGTGGATCTTCCGGTAGGCGGCGGCCAGTTCGCCGGAGGGGGAGAAGACGAGCGAGGTGTTGTAGAGCGGCCCCTCGGGGTCCCGTTCCGGGACGGAGCCCGCGTGCAGCCACACGCCCGCCTCGCTCGCGGCCTTGGCCATCGCTTCGTAGGTCGGGCCTTCGAGCGGTTCCGCCTCGGTGCCGAACTCCTCGTAGGCGAAGGCGCCCGTGGTCCACAGCTCGGGGAGGACGACGAGGTCCGCACCGGCCTGATCGCGTACCAGCGCGGCCACCCGGCGCCGGCGCGATTCGACCGATTCGTCCTCGTTCACGGCGACTTGCAGCAAGGAAGCGCGCACACTACCACCGTCCTGGCATTCGACCCGCGTCCACGGGCCTACGATCGTCACACGAAAGCACTGCCGGGGTGCCTGTCAGCAGCGTAACTTGGGGGTCCCGCCGGTTCGAGCGAAGCCGAGAACCGGGGGAGACCCGAGACACCCGCGCAGTGCAGCCATCGCCCACTGGCACCGCCGCCACAACCTGCCCGTGTACCGACCGCCGAGGGGTCCCGTTCCGTGAGTCTGCATCCCGCCCTCCAGCCCTACGCCGACGCCTGGTCCCACTCCATCGAGGCGATATCCGAGCTGGTGCAGCCGCTGCCGGAGGCCGACTGGAACCGGCGCACACCCTGCCCGGGCTGGTCGGTCCGTGACGTGGTCTCGCACGTCATCGGCCTCGACTCGGAGATGTACGGCGACCCGCGGCCCATCCACACGCTGCCGCGCGACCTGTTCCACGTCACCAACGACCACCAGCGGTACATGGAGATGCAGGTCGACGTGCGCCGCCACCACACGGCGCCGGAGATGACCTCCGAGCTGGAGCTGATGATCATCCGGCGCAACCGCCAGCTGCGGAACGAGTCCCGCGACCCCGGCACCAAGGTGCGCGGCCCGCTGGGCACGGAGCTGACGCTGGAGGAGTCGATGCGCCGCCACGCCTTCGACGTGTGGGCGCACGAGCAGGACCTGCGCACGGCGCTCGGCCGCCCCGGCAACCTCGACTCCCCCGGCGCCCAGGTCGCCCGTGACGTGCTGCTGGACGCGCTGCCCCGGGTGGTCGCCGAGCTGGCGCAGGCGCCGCGCAGCTCCGCGGTGGTCGTCGACGTGCACGGCCCCGTGGAGTTCCTGCGCACGGTGCGGGTCGACATCCAGGGCCGCGGGACCCTGGAGACGGCCCCGGCCCTGGGCCCGGCCGCCACCCTCACCCTCGACTGGGAGACGTACGTCCGCCTGGCCTGCGGCCGCGTGACGGCGGAGGCGGTGGCGGACCGCGTGAAGACCGAGGGCGACCTGGATCTGGCCGCGGCCATCCTCCGCCACTTCGCGGTCACGCCGTAGCGAGCCTTCGCCGCGCGGGCGGGCGCCCGGTCGGCACGCCCGCCTCCCCGGCCGTCAGGCCGGGACGTGGACGGTGGAGACCCTGCTGGCGACCAGCCGTTCGCGTTCGCGGCGGGCCGCCCGCCCGCGCAGACGGAGGATCTGGGTGACGCCCAGCGCCTGGAGGACGAAGACCGCCGAGAAGGCGACCGCGTAGTCGTCACCGGTCGCGTCCAGCAGCACGCCGATCGCGAAGAGCGTCGTCATCGAGGCGACGAACCCGCCCATGTTGGTGATGCCGGACGCCGTGCCCTGCCGCTCCGGCGGGTTGGCCGGGCGGGCGAAGTCGAAGCCGATCATCGACGCGGGCCCGCACGCCCCCAGCACCGCGCACAGCACGATCAGCAGCCACATCGGAGCCCTGTCCGCCGGCCAGGCCAGCGTCACGGCCCACAGCAGCGCCGTCGCGCCCACCGTGCCGAGCGCCAGCGGCAGCCGCGCCCCGTGGTGACGGGCGACGACCTGGCCGTAGACGAGACCGACGGCCATGTTGGCCAGCACCACCAGGGTGAGCAGCTCCCCGGCCACGGCCCGGGACAGCCCCTGCGCCTCCACCAGGAACGGCATCCCCCACAGCAGCAGGAAGACCATCGCCGGGAACTGCGTGGTGAAGTGCACCCACAGCCCGAGCCGGGTCCCCGGCTCCCGCCAGGAGGTGGCGATCTGCCGGCGGACGTAGGCGGCGCCCTGGTGCGGGAGCGGCCCGGGCTCGTGGCCCTCCGGGTGGTCCTTGAGGAACAGCAGGACCAGCACCAGCACCACCACCCCCGCGAGCGAACTGCCCGCGAACGCCGCAGTCCAGCCGATGCCGTGCAGCAGCCTCGCCAGCACCAGGGTGGAGACGAGGTTGCCCGCCATGCCGATCAGCCCGGCCATCTGCCCGACCATCGGCCCGCGCCGGGCGGGGAACCACCGCGTGCCCAGCCGCAGCACGCTGATGAAGGTCATCGCGTCGCCGCAGCCCAGCAGCGCGCGCGAGGCGAGCGCCATGCCGTACGACGGGGAGAGCGCGAAGCCGAGCTGCCCGAGGGTGAACAGCACGACGCCCAGACTCAGCACCTTCTTGGTGCCGAGCCGGTCCACCAGCAGGCCGACGGGTATCTGCATGCCCGCGTAGACCAGCAGCTGGAGGATGGAGAACGTGGACAGCGCGGAGGCGCCCACGTGGAAACGCTCGGCCGCGTCGAGGCCCGCCACACCCAGGGACGTACGGAAGATGACGGCGACGAAGTAGACGGAGACGCCGATCCCCCACACGGCCAGGGCCGGCCGGCCGCCGGGCGGGTCACCGGGCAGCGTGCCGGCACCGCGCGTGGCGAGGCTCATCGCGTCTCTCCCCGCGCCAGGTGGGAGAACCAGCCGACGTGCCGGTGGACGATCTCCACGGCCGCCTCGGCGTCACCGGAGCGCAGCGCCCCGAGGATCTCCTCGTGCTCGGAGAGCGTCTTCGCGATGCGGTCCGGGTGGGAGTGCATCACGGCCTGCCCCATCCGCAGCTGGCGGTCGCGCATCTGGTCGTAGAGGCGGGAGAGGATCTCGTTGCCGCCGCTGCGCACGATCTCGGCGTGGAAGCACCGGTCGGTGACGGAGGCGGCGGCGAAGTCACCGGCGGCCGCCTGCTCCTTCTGCCGGGCGAGCAGTTCCTCCAGGCGCTCGATCAGCGCGGGGGGCGCGGGCACGGCCTTGCGCGCCGCGTGCTCCTCCACGAGCAGCCGGGTCTCCACGACGTCGGCGATCTCCTGGGCGGAGACCGGCAGCACGAGGGCACCCTTCTTCGGGTACAGCTTGATCAGACCCTCGGTCTCCAGCCGCAGCAGGGCCTCGCGCACGGGCGTGCGGGACACCCCCACGGCCTCGGCCAGCTCGCCCTCCGTGAGCAGCGTCCCTCCCTCGTACGTGCGCTCCAGCACACCCTGTTTGACGTGGGCGTAGACGCGGTCGGCGGCGGGGGGACGTTTCTCGGGTGCGGACAAGCTCATGGCGACAGCATAGATACAACACGTACGCATGGAAGTATTCGTCCACGATGCGGACCCTGCGCGCCGGAAAAGTCGCGCCCCCTCCCGTACAACCATCCCTTCGGCGTACGCGTCAGATACGTGCGGCCCCTTCTGGGCGGCCGCTCATCAACTCGGCCGGGCAGCACGGCCATTCACGGTAATCGGGGTATCTGACTTGAAAATCGGCATTCAGGGCGTCCGTCTCCGCAGAGCCGCCGGCGTCGTCGTGACCACCGGCGCCGTGCTCGCCTCCGGTGCCCTCTACGCGGCGCCGGCGCAGGCCGCCGCTCCCGTTCCGCCCGTCGTCGCCAAGGGCGGCTTCGTGATGAACAACGCGAACGGCAAGACGCTGTACACGAAGGGCGGCGACATCCGCCGCTCCACCGGTTCCACGACGAAGATCATGACCGCCAAGGTCGTGCTCGCGCAGAAGAACCTGAACCTGAACTCCACGGTCACGATCCAGAAGGCGTACAGCGACTACATCGTCTCCAAGAACGCCTCGTCCGCGCGGCTGATCGTCGGCGACAAGGTCACCGTGCGCCAGCTGCTGTACGGGCTGATGCTCCCGTCCGGCTGCGACGCCGCCTACGCGCTGGCCGACAAGTTCGGCACCGGCAGCACGCGCTCGGCGCGTGTGAAGTCGTTCATCTCCAAGATGAACGCGGACGCGAAGAAGCTGGGCCTGAAGAACACCCACTTCGACTCGTTCGACGGCATCGGCAACGGCAACAACTACTCCACACCGCGCGACCTGACGAAGATCGCCAGCAGCGCGATGAAGAACGCGACCTTCCGCTCCATCGTCAAGACGAAGAAGTACACGGCCAAGACGAAGACCAGGACGGGCGGCACCCGCACGATGGCGCCGTGGGTCAACACCAACAACCTGCTGAGCAGCTACAGCGGCACCATCGGCGTGAAGACCGGCTCGGGCCCGACGGCCAAGTACTGCCTGGTGTTCGCCGCGACCCGCAACGGCAGGACGGTCGTCGGCACCGTCCTCGCCTCGTCCTCCAGCGCCCAGCGCGAGAAGGACGCCAAGGCCCTCATGAACTACGCGTTCGGCAAGATCTGACGGACGACGTCGCCACAGGGACGACAGGAGGGGCGCCGCACACCGTGCGACGCCCCCCTGTCATGTCCGGCCGTCAGGCCCAGGTCATCAGCCGCTTCGGCTGCTCCAGGACCGCCGCCACGTCGGCCAGCACCTTGGAGCCGAGCTCTCCGTCGACCAGGCGGTGGTCGAAGGACAGTGCCAGGGTGGTGACCTGGCGGGGCTTCACCTTGCCCTTGTGCACCCACGGCTGGAGCTTGATCGCACCGACCGCCAGGATCGCGGACTCGCCCGGGTTGAGGATCGGCGTGCCCGTGTCGACGCCGAAGACGCCGACGTTGGTGATCGTGACCGTGCCGCCCTGCATCGCCGCCGGGGAGGTCTTGCCCTCCCGCGCCGTGGACACCAGTTCACCCAGGGACCCGGCCAGTTCCGGCAGCGTCTTGGCGTGGGCGTCCTTGATGTTCGGGACGATCAGGCCGCGCGGAGTGGCCGCCGCGATGCCCAGGTTGACGTAGTGCTTGACCACGATCTCCTGGGCCGCCTCGTCCCACGAGGCGTTGATGCCGGGGTTGCGCCGGATCGCGACCAGCAGGGCCTTGGCGATCAGCAGCAGCGGGTTCACCCGCAGCCCGGCGAACTCCTTGTCCTGCTTCAGCTCCTCGACCAGCTTCATCGTGCGCGTCACGTCGACCGTCACGAACTCCGTGACATGCGGCGCGGTGAACGCCGAGCCGACCATCGCCGCCGCCGTGGCCTTGCGGACGCCCTTCACGGGGACGCGCGTCTCGCGAGCCGTGTCGTACGACGCCGGGGCCGCGGCCTGGACGGGCACGGCGGCCGGAGCCGGGGCCGTCGGCTGCTGCGGGACCGCCTGGGTCGCGGCCACGGCCGCGTGCACGTCCTCGCGGGTGACGACGCCGTCCGGGCCGGTCGGGGTGACCGTCGCCAGGTCGACGCCCAGGTCCTTGGCCAGCTTGCGCACCGGCGGCTTCGCCAGCGGACGCTGCGCGGGGGCGGCCGGGGCGGCCGGAGCCGCGGGAGCGCCCCCGTGTCCGTTCAGCTCGGACTGGACGGCGGCCGCGGCCTGCTGTGCCGCGGCGTCCGGCGCCTGCTTGCGCGGACGGCGGCGGGTGGAGGACGTGGCGACGCCGTAGCCGACCAGCACCGGCTGGCGGGCCGCGGGCTGCTCGGCGGGCTGCTCCGGCTCCGCGGCGGGGGCGGGGGCCGCGGGGGCCTCCTCCTGCGCCGGGGCCGCGCCGCCCGCGACCTCCACCGCGATGATGGAGGTGCCTACGTCGACCGTGGTGCCCTCGGGGAAGTGCAGGGCGCGCACCACACCGTCGTAGGGGATGGGCAGTTCGACGGCCGCCTTCGCCGTCTCCACCTCGCAGACCACCTGGCCGTCGGTGACGGTGTCACCGGGCTGGACGTACCACTTGAGGATCTCGGCCTCGGTGAGGCCCTCGCCCACGTCCGGCATCTTGAACTCGCGTACGGACGCGTTCGTCATCGTCGTCACGACCCTCTCCTCAGTACGCCAGCGAGCGGTCGACGGCATCGAGCACCCGGTCCAGGTCCGGGAGGTAGGACTCCTCCAGGCGGGCCGGCGGGTACGGCGCGTGGTAACCGCCCACCCGCAGCACCGGGGCCTCCAGGTGGTAGAAGCTGCGCTCGGTGATCCGGGCGGCGATCTCCCCGCCGGAGCCGAAGAACACCGGTGCCTCGTGGACGACGACCAGACGGCGGGTCTTCTCCACCGACGCCTGGATGGCGTCGAAGTCGATCGGGGAGACCGAGCGCAGGTCGAGGACCTCCAGGCTGCGGCCCTCCTCGGCCGCCGCGTCGGCGACCTCCTGGCAGAGCTTCACCATCGGGCCGTACGCGGCGAGGGTCAGGTCGGTGCCCTCACGCACCACGCGCGCGGCGTGCAGCGGGCCGGGGATCGCCTCGGTGTCGACCTCGCCCTTGTCCCAGTAGCGGCGCTTGGGCTCGAAGAAGATCACCGGGTCGTCGCTCTGGATGGCCTGCTGCATCATCCAGTACGCGTCCGCCGCGTTCGACGGGGAGACGATCTTCAGGCCGGCCACATGCGCGAACAGGGCCTCCGGCGACTCGGAGTGGTGCTCCACCGCGCCGATGCCGCCGCCGTAGGGGATGCGCACGACGACGGGCATCTTGACCTTGCCCAGCGCGCGGGCGTGCATCTTCGCGAGCTGCGTGACGATCTGGTCGTACGCCGGGAAGACGAAGCCGTCGAACTGGATCTCCACCACCGGGCGGTAGCCGCGCAGGGCCAGACCGATCGCGGTGCCGACGATGCCCGACTCGGCGAGCGGCGTGTCGATGACACGGCTCTCGCCGAAGTCCTTCTGCAGGCCGTCCGTCACCCGGAACACACCGCCGAGCTTGCCGACGTCCTCGCCCATGACGAGGACCTTCGGGTCCGCTTCCAGCGCCCGCCGCAGCGACTCGTTGATCGCCTTGGCCAGGGCCATCTTTTCCGCCATGTCACTTACCCCCGTCTTCGTCCGCGAACGACGCCTGGTAGGCGGCGAACTGCGCCCGCTCCTCGTCCACCAGCGCGTGGCCGTCCGCGTACACGTTCTCGAAGATGGCGAAGTGGTCCGGGTCCGGCATGGCGCGGACCGCTTCGCGCACTCGTTTGCCCAACGCCTCGCTCTCGGTCTCCAGTTCCGCGAAGAATCCCTCGTCCGCGTGGTTTGAGACCTCGAGGTGGCGGCGGAGGCGCAGGATCGGGTCCTTCGCCTCCCAGGCGGCCCGCTCGTCGTCGTGGCGGTAGCGGGTGGGGTCGTCGGAGGTGGTGTGCGCGCCCATGCGGTACGTGAACGCCTCGACGAGCGTGGGCCCCTCACCGGCGCGGGCCCGCTCCAGGGCCCACTTGGTGACGGCGAGGTTCGCCAGCACGTCGTTGCCGTCCACGCGCACGCCCGGGAAGCCGAAGCCCTGCGCGCGCTGGTACAGCGGCACGCGGGACTGCTTCTCGGTCGGCTCGGAGATCGCCCACTGGTTGTTCTGGCAGAAGAACACCACCGGGGCGTTGTAGACCGCGGAGAAGGTGAAGGCCTCGGCCACGTCGCCCTGGCTGGAGGCACCGTCGCCGAAGTAGGCGATGACCGCGCTGTCGGCGCCGTCCTTGGTGATGCCCATCGCGTAGCCCGTGGCGTGCAGCGCCTGGGAGCCGATGACGATCGTGTACAGGTGGAAGTTGTTGCCGTTCGGGTCCCAGCCGCCGTTGTTGACGCCGCGGAACATGCCGAGCAGGTTGGTCGGGTCGACCCCACGGCACCAGGCGACGCCGTGCTCCCGGTAGGTCGGGAAGACGTAGTCGTCGTCGCGCAGCGCCCGGCCGGAGCCGATCTGCGCCGCCTCCTGCCCGAGCAGCGAGGCCCACAGGCCCAGCTCGCCCTGGCGCTGGAGGGCGGTGGCCTCCGCGTCGAAACGACGGGTGAGCACCATGTCGCGGTACAGACCGCGCAGGTCCTCGGCGGTGATGTCGGCGACGTACTGGTCGAACTCGGCGTTCTTGACGCGCTTGCCCTCGGGCGTCAGCAGCTGCACGAGGGCGGGCTCGGCGCTCTTCCCGGCGCCTGCGGCCTTCTTGGTGGTGCTGGTGGTGCGCTTGGTGCCGGTGGTGCCGGCCTTGCTTCCGGCGCTGCGTCGCGGTGTGCGCGCGGCAGTGCTCTCCACGGTCACGTGTGCTCCTCCGTCGGTCCGGCCCCCGGGGTTGCCGGTAGGCCAGTGCGGCTCACCTGTTCTCGACCACCGGGCACGGGGTGGGTGCCACTCGGCCGGGAACAGGCGTGACAGGTGCCCCGGCGAGCGCCCTGCACAAAGCACGTTACCCAGTGCTCCACATTTCTGTGAAACCCCCTCTGACCTGCGATTTTGCTTGGATATCCAAGTAAATCGGGGAAGGCCCGGAAGGCGCGCTGGTCACAGCCTTGCAGGAGGCCGGAGCAACGGCACGTTATCCCGGCCGAGCCGGGCAGGGAAGAGCCGACTTTCCCGGCGGCACGGCGTGCCGCCGGGGGTGTCACGGGGTGCCCGGCGAAGGCATGAGGTCATGGGGTTCGGCAGCGCCGCAGCGTGTCAGCTGCCGGCCCCGCCGGGCACTCCGCCCACGTCGGCGCCGCCGGGACCGGTGCCGCCCGGACCCGTCCCGCCCGGACCCGTACCACCGGTCTCGGTGCCGCCGTCCCCCGTGCCGCCGTTCTCCGTGCCGCCGTCCTCGGTGCCGCCGTTCTCCGTACCGCCGTCCTCCGTGCCGCCCGTCTGGGTCGGCTGCGTGGCCGTCGGCTGGTTGGTCGGCTCCTCGGTTTCCGGCTGGCTCGGCGTCCACGACGGTTCGTTCGACGGCGTCCAGCCGCCGCCACCACCCGAGCCCCAGCCCGGGTCGGTGCCCGGGTCCGTGGTCTCCTCGGTCGCCTCGTCACTCGGCGACTCGCTCGTCTTCTCGTCCTCGGTGCTCTGCGTGACGGACGGCGAGGTGTCGGGCTTGCCGCCCTCGCCCCCGCCGCCGCCGTTGTTCAGCGCGAGGGCGACACCCGCCGCCACGGCGATCACCGCGAGCACCGCGAGGATCCACAGCTTGCCGCGCCCGCTGCCTTTGTTGCCCTGACCCTCGAAGCCGCCGTCGTCCCCGCCGCCGTAGCCGACGGGCAGGATCGGCTGCGGGATGGCCGTCGTGCCGGCGGCGTCCGGGTGCGGCATCGCGGCCGTACCGGCGTAGCCGGCCGCCGGGGTGCGCGGGCCCTCGTGCATGTCGACCGGGCCGGTGTTCCAGGTGCCGGTGTGGCCGCCCTGGTCGTAGAGCATCTGCAGCGCGTACTGGACCAGCCCGCGCATCTCCTCGGCCGTCTGGAAACGGTCGTCGGGCTCCTTGGCGAGGGAGCGCATGACCAGCCCGTCCAGCTCCGGCGGGCAGGCGTCGGAGGCCTCCGACGGCGGCGTGGGGATGTCCTGGACGTGCTGGTAGACCACCGACAGCGGCGTCTCACCGGTGAACGGCGGACGCAGCGCCAGCAGTTCGTACATCAGGCAGCCGGTGGCGTACAGGTCGGAGCGGTGGTCGACGGCCTTGCCGAGCGCCTGCTCCGGGGAGAGGTACTGCGGGGTGCCCATGACCATGCCGGTCTGCGTCATCGTCGTCGACGCGCCGTGCAGCGCGCGGGCGATGCCGAAGTCCATCACCTTCACCGCGCCGTTGTGGGTGATGATGACGTTGGCCGGCTTGATGTCTCGGTGCACGATGCCGTGCTGGTGCGAGTAGGCCAGCGCCTCCAGCACACCCGAGACGATGATCAGCGCCTGCTCGGGGCCCGGGGCCTCGGCGTTCATCAGCAGATCACGGATGGTGCGGCCCTCGACCAGCTCCATCACGATGTACGGCACCGACTGCCCGCCGACCGTGTCCTCGCCGGAGTCGTACACGGCGACGATCGCGTGGTGGTTGAGTCCGGCGACCGACTGTGCCTCGCGCGTGAAGCGCGCCTTCGAAACCGGGTCCTCGGCCAGGTCGGAACGCAGCAGCTTCACGGCGACCGTGCGCCCGAGGCGCACGTCCTCCGCGGCGAACACCTCGGCCATGCCGCCCCGGCCGAGCCGGTGCGTGAGCCGGTACCGGCCGTCGCCGACCAGCCCGCCGTTGCCCCAGTTGTCCGGCGCGTCCGAGATGCCGCCGCCAGTCGCCTCGGGGTCGGACGGGCCCTGAGCGCGCTGCTGCTGTGCCATCAGTCCTCGCCGTCGTTTCTGCCCGCGGTGCGCGCGGTGTTGTTACGGTCTCCGTCGGCCACGCTACAGCCTCCGGCGGGGCCTCCGGTCCGGGACGGGCTGCCGGGACCGGCACGAGACGGACCGGTCATCAAACCCGCTCCCCGTACTGTCGTGCAAATTCCGTGTACCAGCGGTACGACCGCTGTAACGCTTCCGCGACGCTTCTTTCGCGTACGGTCACGGAACGGGCACCGCGCTTGACGTGTCGGTGCCCTGGGGCAGACTTGGCCGGGAATAGCACTTTCGATCTACGAAGAGACAGTCACCGACGGCGGCGCCGGACGCCGGAGAGGCTACGGGGGACGCAAAGCATGAGCCAGGACGGCGCACAGGGCCGCCACGCGGGGCGGGCGCTCGCCGGCGGACGTTACCAACTGCGGGACCTGCTCGGCCAGGGCGGCATGGCCTCGGTGCACCTCGCCTACGACTCGGTGCTCGACCGTCAGGTCGCCATCAAGACGTTGCACACGGAACTCGGCCGGGAGCAAGCCTTCCGCGAGCGCTTCCGCCGCGAGGCCCAGTCCGTGGCGAAGCTCACGCACACCAACATCGTCTCGGTGTTCGACACCGGCGAGGACGACGTGGACGGCATGACGACGCCGTACATCGTCATGGAGTACGTCGAGGGCCGCCCGCTCGGCTCCGTGCTCGACGAGGACGTACGGCAGCAGGGCGCGATGCCCGCCGACAAGGCCCTCAAGATCACCGCCGACGTGCTGGCGGCGCTGGAGATCAGCCACGAGATGGGGCTGGTCCACCGCGACATCAAGCCGGGCAACGTGATGATGACCAAGCGCGGCGTGGTCAAGGTGATGGACTTCGGCATCGCCCGCGCCATGCAGTCCGGCGTCACCTCGATGACGCAGACCGGCATGGTCGTCGGCACCCCGCAGTACCTCTCCCCGGAGCAGGCGCTCGGCCGGGGCGTCGACGCGCGCTCCGACCTCTACTCGGTCGGCATCATGCTCTTCCAGCTGGTCACCGGCAGGCTGCCGTTCGACGCGGACTCGCCGCTGGCGATCGCCTACGCGCACGTGCAGGAGGAGCCCCCGCTCGCCTCCTCGATCAACCGTTCGCTGCCGCCGGCCGTGGACGCGCTGATCTCCCGCGCCCTGAAGAAGAACCCCAACGAGAGGTTCCCCAGCGCGGAGGCCATGCGCGGCGAGTGCCTGCGGGTGGCGCAGTCCGTCCAGGCGGCCCCGCCGAGCATCGTGCCCGGCTCGCAGACGCCGAGCGGCGCCGGTGTCGGCTCCGCGGTGTTCCCGCCGGTCGACCAGGCGCACCAGGCGCCCCCGGGCAGCGTCCGGACGCCGTACCAGCCGACGCCCCCGCCGCCGCACCCGTACGGCACCCCGGCACCCGCCACGCCCTCCCCGTCGTACGGCTATCCGCAACAGGGCGGCTACCCGACGCCCGCGCCCACGCCGTACGCGCAGCAGGGCGCGTCGACCCCGCCGCCGTACACGATGTCGCCCCAGGGATCCGGCACCGGCAACGCGGGGCGCGGCGGCCGGAACACCCCGGTGATCATCGGCTCGATCGTCGTCTCGGTGCTGGCGGTCGGCGGCCTGATCGCGGCGCTGCTCATCAACAACAACGACGAGGACCCGCAGGCCGGCGGCGCGTCGCCCTCGGCGACCAGGGCCGAGGGCTACCGCGGGCCGGACACCTCGAAGACGATCGACCCGGAGAAGTGCGAGGACCCGCAGGAGTCGTACAACGACCCGGAGAAGGTCCAGCTGCCCAACTTCAAGTTCAAGCACATCGCCTCGGTGAAGGCGTGCTTCCAGGCCGCGGGCTGGGGGAACAACCTCAAGATCGTCAAGGTCGACGAGAACACCTACGGCGACGGCTCGATCCGCGAGCAGTTCCCGCCCCCCGGTACGGACGTCGACCCGGAGGACATGCCGGAGATCACGCTCAAGGTCTCGACGGGCAACCCGCCGTCCTGACCCGGCCGCTCCGCCGCGGGGCGGACCGCGCGGACATACGGAAGGGGCCCGGCATCCGTGCCGGGCCCCTTCGTGCGGTTCGGGCCGTGCGGGCGAGGGGCGTGCAGGCCCCCGCGTCTCGGCGGGCACCGGCGGACGGGCCCGCGCTTCGGCGGGTGCTTACAGGTAGGGACCCCCCGAGCGGCCGCCCGGGTTGACGTCCTCCGAGCCCTCGGAGACACCCGGCGGCAGAGCGCGGCGCATCTGCTCCAGCTGGGCCCGCGCCGCCATCTGCTGGGCGAAGAGCGTCGTCTGGATCCCGTGGAAGAGGCCCTCGAGCCAGCCCACCAGCTGGGCCTGCGCGATGCGCAGCTCCGCGTCGCTGGGGGTGGTCTCGTCCGTGAAGGGCAGGGAGAGCCGCTCCAGCTCCTCGACCAGCTCGGGGGCCAGCCCGTCCTCGAGCTCCTTCACCGAACTGGCGTGGATCTCCTTGAGCCGGGCCCGGCTGGCCTCGTCGAGAGGAGCCGCCCGCACCTCCTCCAGCAGCTGCTTGATCATGCTGCCGATCCGCATGACCTTCGCCGGCTGCTCCACCTGCTCCGTCACCGGGGTCTCACGGGAGTCCTCGTCGCCCTTGCCGCCGCTGAGCGCCATACCGTCCTGGCCGACGACCAGGATCTGCGGATTCTCCGGCGACCGTTCGTTCCTCGGCATCTCCATGAGGCCATTGTCGCGCACACCCCGTTCACACCGTGGTGCCGCCCCCGGAAGCCGCCGCCGGCGCGGGGTCCTTCGGACGGCCCTGTCCGACATGCCGGGTCCGCCCGGCGGTGCGAGGCTGTTGGCGTCCATCCGGCCCATCTTGCCGACGGTGCGGCCGAGCACCGGCCGGCGCGGGAGGTCACGGTCGTGACTCCATGGCTGCGTGTAATGGGGGCGAGTCTCGTTCTGGGGGCGGGGGCGGCGGTGCTGCCCTTCGGCCCGGTCGCCGGGCCGCCGGGCACGGCCGGTGTGGCCTACGGGGCGGAGCGGAAGCCACCGGGCATCGCCGCCCCCCGGAGCGCCGCACCTCGGTCGGACGCCGACGACCCGCGCGGCGCTCCACCGCCGTCGGACACCGACGACCTCCGGAACGCCGAGCCGCGGTCGGTGTCCCGCTTCCCCTCCGCCCCGTCCACTGCGTCGCCCTCCACCTCACCCTCCGCGTCCCGTGCCGGAAGCGGCCCCGGCGAAGGCCGGGAGCGGCCCGGGCGGCAGGAGACGGCGTCCGAGGAGTCCCGGGAGACCGCTCCGCCCCGGCGGGGCCGGGAGACGGAGGCGGGCGAGGGCGCCCGCGACGCGGCCGGACAGCCGGACGGCGACGGGGGCCGGCGGCCGAACGCCCGGCTCGACGCGACGAGCCCGGCGCAGGACCCGGCCGGTGCCGCGGACACGGACCCCGGCGGCGCCGACACGCCGGCCTCCTCCGCCGCGGCCCCGGTGCCCGCCACGTCGTCGACGGCCGCGGAGCCGAACGCCGTCGCCGGTACCGGGACGGCCGTCGAGCCGGTGCTGCGGATCCTGCCGCTCGGCAGCGGCCTGGTCCTGATCGGGCTCGGGCTCGCCCTCGCCTTCCTCGGGCTGCGGATGCGGCAGGAGCGCGGGGTGCGCTGAACCCGCGCCCGGGCGCCCGCGCTCAGTTCGGCGTGACCAGCAGGACCTTGCCGATGTGGGAGCTGTCCTCCACCACCCGGTGCGCCTCGGCGGCGTCCGGCATGGGGATCTCCCGGTCGATCACCGGACGGACGTGCCCGCCCGAGACGAGCGGCCACACGTGCTCCCGCACGGCCGCGACGATCGCCGCCTTCTCCTCCAGCGGGCGGGCGCGCAGCGTGGTGGCGCTGATCGCGGCGCGCTTGGCGAGCAGGGCGCCGATGTTCAGCTCGCCCTTCACCCCGCCCTGCATGCCGATGATCGCGAGCCGGCCGTTGACGGCCAGGGCCTGGATGTTGCGGTCCAGGTACTTGGCGCCCATGTTGTCCAGGATGACGTCGGCGCCCGCGCCGTCGGTGGCCTGCTTCAGCTCGGCCACGAAGTCCTGCTCGCGGTAGTTGATCAGGATGTCGGCGCCCAGTTCGGCGCACCGCTCCAGCTTCTCCTTCGTCCCCGCGGTCACGGCCACCTTCGCCCCCACGGCCTTGGCGAGCTGGATCGCCATGGTGCCGATGCCGCTGGAGCCGCCGTGCACGAGCAGCGTCTCGCCGGGGCGCAGGTGGGCGATCATGAAGACGTTCGACCAGACCGTGCAGACGACCTCGGGGAGCGCCGCCGCCCGGTCGACGGTCAGCCCGTCGGGGACGGGCAGCAGCTGTCCGGCGGGCACGGCCACCTTCTCGGCGTAACCGCCGCCGGTGAGCAGCGCGCAGACCTCGTCGCCGACCGCCCAGCCGCTCACCCCGGGACCGATCTCCGCGATCCGGCCGGAGCACTCCAGACCGGGGTACGGGGACGAGCCGGACGGAGGGTGGTAGAAGCCCTGCCGCTGGAGGATGTCGGCCCGGTTGACCGCGCCGGCCACCACCTCGACGAGGACCTCGCCCTCGCCGGCCACCGGATCGGGGACCTCGTCCCAGACCAGCGCCTCGGGCCCACCGGGTTCGGGAATCGTGATCGCATACATGAAGGGGACGGTACTCCGGGGGACCGGACGCCGCGCTGGGTGCGCCGCATGCCGGGGCACCGCGGGAGAGCGCCGACGGGCGCGGTGGGCGGGCCGCCGTGCGACATCGTCCGCGCGAACGCCGAAATCCGCGTGCGGGACCGATGAGTTTGCGCGACGGTAAAGGTCTCTCCATGCGTAGCCCAAGCACGCGGAAGGACCCGAAGCATGAGCACGCAGACGTCCGGCACGGCGATCGAGACCGCAGGCCTGGTCAAGACCTTCGGTGAGACGCGGGCCGTCGACGGGGTCGACCTCACCGTGCCGACCGGCACGGTCTACGGCGTCCTCGGACCGAACGGCGCGGGCAAGACCACCACCGTGAAGATGCTCGCCACCCTGCTGCGTCCGGACGGCGGTGAGGCGCACGTCTTCGGCCACGACGTCGTGCGCGACGCGGACGCGGTGCGTGCCCGCGTGAGCCTCACCGGCCAGTACGCGTCGGTGGACGAGGACCTCACCGGCACCGAGAACCTCGTCCTGCTGGGACGGCTGCTCGGCCACCGCAAGCCCGCGGCCCGCGACCGCGCCGCCCAGCTCCTCGAGGCCTTCGGGCTCACCGAGGCGGCGGGCAAGCAGGTCAAGCAGTACTCCGGGGGCATGCGGCGCCGCATCGACATCGCCGCGTCCATCCTCAACACCCCGGACCTGCTGTTCCTCGACGAGCCGACCACGGGTCTCGACCCGCGCAGCCGCAACCAGGTGTGGGACATCGTGCGCGCGGTGGTCGCCCAGGGCACCACGGTGCTGCTGACCACGCAGTACCTGGACGAGGCCGACCAGCTCGCGTCCCGGATCGCGGTGATCGACAAGGGCAGGGTGATCGCCGAGGGCACCAAGGGCGAGCTCAAGGCGTCCGTGGGCGCCGGCTCCGTCCATCTGCGGCTGCGGGACCCCGACCGGCGGCCGGACGCCGAGCGGCTGCTGCGGGACCTGCTGCTCGCGGAGGTGCAGCTGGAGCCCGACCCGGTGGCGCTGACAGCCCGGCTGAACGCCTCGACCAGCGACAGCGCGGCCGACCAGGCGGCACGCGCGCTCACCGAGCTGTCCCGGGCCGGCGTCACCGTCGACAACTTCTCCCTCGGCCAGCCGAGCCTCGACGAGGTCTTCATGGCACTGACCGGACACGACACCGGCGCCGCGGACGGCCCCGGCACCGACACGAAGGACGAGGTGGCGGCATGAGCACGGCCACGAGCACGGAGACCAAGGAGCTCGCGCCCGTCAGCGCCGAGTCGCTGGCGGCCCTGCTGGTCGCCAAGGAGCGCCCGCCGCGGCCCAGCTCCCTGTCCACGTCGCTGACGTTCGGCTGGCGCGCCATCCTGAAGATCAAGCACGTGCCGGAACAGCTCTTCGACGTCACCGCGTTCCCGATCATGAACCTGCTGATGTTCACGTACCTTTTCGGCGGTGCGCTGGCGGGTTCACCGAAGGACTACATCCAGTTCGTCCTGCCGGGCATCCTGGTGATGTCGGTCGTCATGATCACCATGTACACCGGCGTCTCGGTGAACATCGACATCGAGAAGGGCGTCTTCGACCGCTTCCGCTCGCTGCCGATCTGGCGGCCCTCGGCGATGGTCGGCTATCTGCTCGGCGACGCCCTGCGCTACACCATCGCCTCCGTGGTCATGCTCACCGTGGGACTGCTGCTCGGCTACCGCGCCGACGGCGGGGTCCACGGGGTGCTGGCCGGGATCGCGCTGCTGCTGCTGTTCTCGTTCGCCTTCTCGTGGATCTGGACGATGTTCGGGCTGCTGCTGCGCACCGAGAAGTCGGTGATGAGCGTCAGCATGATGGTGATCTTCCCGCTCACCTTCCTGTCCAACGTCTTCGTCGACCCGCGCACCATGCCGGGCTGGCTGCAGGCGTTCGTCAACAACAGCCCTGTCACGCACCTGGCGTCGGCGGTCCGCGGGCTGATGGCCGGTGACTGGCCGGCCGCCGACGTCATGTGGACGGTGGGCTGGGCGGCCCTGTTCGTCGTCGTCTTCGGACCGGTCACCATGCGGCTGTACAACCGCAAGTAGCCGGCCCAGGACGCGGTACGGCCCCGAGGACGCGATCCCCGGGGCCGTACCGTTGCTCAGTCGCGGAGCGGCCGGACGTCCGGGGCCACCTGGCTGCCCGGTGTCGCCCGCACGATCGTGATCAGCCGGTCCGTCAGCTCCAGCGTCCCGACGTCCGGGTCGTCGTAGCCGAGCACCCGGTGCCCGCGTACGACGCTCACCACCAGGTCGTCCATCTCCCGCGGCAACTTCCCCACCTCGGCCTTTATGACCGGCCGTTCGACGACGTCGAGCCCCGTGCCCTGCTGGATCAGGTCCTCCATGACCATGCCGGCGGCCGGGCTCAGCACCGACAGGCCCAGCAGCCGCCCCGCCGCGCTGGCACTGGTGATGACCGCGTCGGCACCCGACTGCTTGAGCAGCGGGGCGTTCTCCTCCTCGCGGACCGCGGCGACGATCTTCGCGGTCCGGTTGATCTGGCGCGCCGTCAACGTCACCAGGACCGCCGTGTCGTCGCGCTGGGTCGCGATGATGACCTGGCGGGCCCGCTGGAGTTCGGCGCGCTTCAGCACCTCGCTGCGCGTCGCGTCCCCTATCACGCCCGCGTAGCCGTCCGCCGTGGCCGCGTCGATCGCCTTGGCACTGGGATCGACCACCACGACCTGCTCCTTGCGGAGCCCCGTCGCGCAGACCGTCCTGATCGCGGACCTGCCCTTGGTCCCGAATCCGACGACTACGGTGTGATCGCGCAACGTGGACCTCCAGCGGTTCAGCCGCCATTCCTCCCGGGTGCGTTCGGTGAGGGCCTCGAGGGTGGTGCCGACCAGGATGATCAGGAACAACACCCGCAGCGGCGTGATGACGAAGATGTTGGTGAGCCGGGCCGCGTCCGTGACCGGCGTGATGTCGCCGTACCCCGTGGTGGAGAGGGTGACGGTCGCGTAGTAGAAGGCGTCGAGGAGATCGACGGATCCGTCGGAGTTGTCGGTGTAGCCGTCCCGGTCGGCGTAGACGACGAGCGCCGTCACCACCAGCACCAGCAGAGCCGTCGACAGCCGTTTGGCGACCTGCCGGATCGGGTGCTCCACCAGTTTGCGGGGCAGCTTCACCCGGTACGTCACCAGATGCTCGTCCGCCTGGCGGGCGATGACGTCCTGGCCCGGAAGTTTCACGTGAAACACACCCCGATTCCCCCGGACGCCCAGGGCAGGTCCAGCAGTTCCGCATCCTGTCCGGGCTTCGCACCCCCGGGCGGTACGACGGCCAGCGCGTCCGCCGCGGCGACCCCGCGCAGCATGGCAGGACCGTTGTAGAGCAGCGGCAGCGCCCGGTCACCGCGCAGGGCGACGGGCACCAGCCGGGTGTCGTACGGGTGTCCCTGCACCGCGTCCCTGAGCGGCAGCGTGTACCCCTCGGGGGCGGGGCGGGCGGCGAGGGTCCGCAGCAGGGGCTCGGCGAGGGTGACCAGGCCGGACACGGCCGCGAGGGGGTTGCCCGGCAGGCCGACGAGGTACCGGCCCTCCTTGATCCGGGCCAGCAGCATCGGATGGCCGGGGCGCACCGCGACGCCGTCCACCAGCAGTTCGGCTCCCAGGCGGCGCAGCGTGGGGTGCACATGGTCGACCGGTCCCGCGGCGGTGCCGCCGGTGGTGACGACCACATCGGCGTCGCAGGACGTCAGCGCCTTGAGCAGCGCGTCCTTCTGGTCGCCGACCCGCCGTACGTCGACGACCTCGGCGCCCAGGGCGCGCAGCCACGGCGGGAGCAGCGGGCCCAGCGCGTCCCGGATCAGTCCGTCGTGCGGCAGCCCCTCGCCGAGCAGTTCGTCGCCGAGTACGAACACGGCGGCGCGGGGGCGGGGGACGACGGTGAGCGTGTCGTAACCGGCGGCGGCGGCCATGCCGAGCACCGGCGGGGTGACCAGCGTGCCCACGGGCAGCAACTGGTCGCCGCTGCGGCACTCCTGGCCCCGGGGGCGGATGTCCTGGCCGTGCGAGACGGTGTGCGGCGCCCGGGTCTCGGCGGTGGCGAACAGCCGGCCCTTGTCGTCGGTGCGGCCGTGCTCACTGCGCAGCACGGCGGTGGTGTCCGGCGGGATGCGGGCGCCGGTGGCGATGCGGACGGCCTCGCCGTCGGTCAGCGGCGCGTGCGCGCTGTGCCCGGCGAGCACGCCCTTCTCCCGCACGTCCCAGGGCCCGGGACCGGAGACGGCCCAGCCGTCCATCGCGGAGGTGTCGAAGGACGGCAGGTCGGTCAGGGCCAGGAGCGGGGCGGTGAGCGTGAGGCCGAGTGCGGAGCCGAGCGGGACGGCCACCGGGGTCAGGTACCCGGTGCTCCTGCCGCCGCCGAGGCGTGGGGCGCGTTCGGCAACGGCCCGGGCCTCCGTCCACTCCGTGGCGTCACGGTGCGCGGAACCGCCGGACGTGCCGGCGCCCTGTCCGTGCCCGCCTGGGGCGTGGTCACCTGCGGTGCGGTCGTGGGCGTCCTTCACGAGAGCGAGCGCCTCCTCGACGTCGAGGTCGTCGGCGTCCTCACCGGCCCGGGCTGCACGCGCGGTCATCCCGCGTCCGGGCGGGTGCCGGGTGCCGCACCGGGCGCGGTACCACCGGATTCGGCGGCGGCGCCGTCGGCGTCGGCGGACGGGGTGCCGGGGGAAGCGGCCTCCGGGGTGTCCTCCTCGGCCCAGCGTCCGGCCAGCGCGACGGCCTTGCGGACGGCCTCGGCCACGGCGTCCCGGTCGCCGCTCCCCTGGGCGGCCGCGAAGCCGACGAGGAAGGTGGTCAGCGGGGCGGCGGGCCGCGCCACCCCGTGGGCGGCGTCACGGGCCAGGTCGAGCAGCAGGCCGGTGTCGACGTCCAGGTCGATGCCCAGCTCGTCCTTGACTGCGGAGATCCATTCGTCCAACACGTGTCCATGCTCCCTGATGCGTGCCCTGGCAGTGGCGATGTCGTCCCAGGTGTCGCAGTCGAAGGACGCCACCGGGTCGGAGATGCGGAGAAGGTCGAGGGCACCGGTGAGCCGGCGCAGGGGGAGCCCGGCCGGTCCGCCGTGCCGGGCGGTGAGAGCGGCCAGCTCGCGGCGCAGGGCACCGGTCCGGTACGCGGCCACGAGCGGCTGGTCCCGGCCGTCGGAGTCGGTCAGCAGCACGCCGTCGGCCGCACCTCGGCGAAGGGAGGCCAGCAGCGCGCCGACGGTGCGGCGGCCCAGGAACGGGAGATCGGCGGAGAGCAGCACGACGTGTTCCGCCGTCAGGTGCCGGAGGCCGGCGTCGAGCGCGGCGAGGGGCCCGCCGCCCGGCGGGTCCTCGCGGGCCCAGACCACCTGGCGCGTGGTGGGCCGGGGGTCGGCCACGACCACCGTGGTGCGGGCGTCGGCGCAGGCCGCGAGCACCCGGTCGAGCAGCGGCCGTCCGCCGACCCGCACGGCCGGCTTGTCCGTGCCGCCGAGCCGCCGGGAGGCACCGCCGGCGAGCACGACGGCGTCGTACGCGGCGGGTCCCTCCGGGAAGCCGCCGGACGCGTCGCCGGGCGCGCCGCCGGCGGGTGCTGGGACGGCTGGTTCTCGGTCACCCCCGAGTATGCGTGCCCCCACGATCACAGGGAACGCAGGGGCACGCCGCAAGCCTCCGAAGGCCGGTGGGACGCTACGGGGTCACAGCGTCCGCAGCAGCACCGCCGGTTGCTCGACGCAGTCGGCCACGTACCGCAGGAATCCGCCCGCCGTGCCGCCGTCGCACACCCGGTGGTCGAACGTGAGGGAGAGCTGCACGACCTGGCGGACCGCCAGCTCGCCCTCGTGCACCCACGGTTTGGGGACGATGCGGCCGACGCCCAGCATGGCCGCCTCGGGGTGGTTGACGATCGGCGTGGAGCCGTCGACGCCGAACACCCCGTAGTTGTTCAGGGTGAAGGTGCCGCCGGTCAGCTCCCCGGGCGTCAGCGTCCCCGCCCGGGCCGCCTCGGTGAGCCGGACGAATTCCGCCGTCAGCGACTCGGCGTCCCGGGTGTGCGCGTCACGGACGACCGGGACGACCAGCCCGCGCTCGGTCTGCGCCGCGAACCCGAGGTGCACGTCCGCGTACTGGACGATCTCCCTGGCCTGCGTGTCCACCGAGGAGTTGAGCTCCGGGAAGCGGGCGAGGGCTGCCGTGCAGATCCGGGCCAGCAGCGCCAGGACGGAGATCTTCGGCCCGCCCGCGGCGTTCATCGCGGCCCTGGTCCGCATCAGTTCGGTCGCGTCGGCGTCCACCCAGCAGGTCGCGTCCGGGATCTCGGTGCGGCTGCGGGAGAGCTTGTCGGCGACGGCGCCCCGGATGCCCTTGAGGGGGATCCGGGTGACCGACGGGGTGCTCCCGGAGGCGGCGGCCACCGGCGCGGCGGCCGTGGCCCGTTCGCCGGCCGTCGCGTCCGTACGGCTCCCGGTCCCGGCGTCCGTACGGCTCTGGGTCCCGGCGGCGCGCAGGGCGTACTCCACGTCCGCGCGCAGGATCAGCCCGTCGGGGCCCGAGCCGGTCATCTCCCGCAGGTCCAGGCCGTTCTGCCGGGCCAGCCTGCGCACCAGGGGCGAGATCACGGGGACCGGTCCGTCCGCCGTGCCCTTTCCGGGTGTGCCGGGTGCCGTGCGCGGTGTCTCCCGCGCGGTGTCGGCCGTCCGCGTCGCCTCCGCGGGCTCCACCGGCCTCGGCGCCCGTTCACCGCGGGACGGCCGGGGCCTGACGGACCCGGCGGCGCCGGGCCGGTGCCTGCGAGGTGCCGTAGCCGACCAGGACGTTGCCGGAGCCGTCGGCGGCCGGCTCCCGGCCGCTCGCGCTGTCGGAAGCCGCCGTGTCCCCGGCGCCCGCGGCGCCCGCGGCGTCACCGGCCGGGCCGTCGTCCGCCGTCTCACCGACCGCCACCGTCAGCAGCGGGGCACCGACGGGCAGTTCGGTGCCCTCGGCGCCGAAACGGGCCGTGACCACACCGCCGTAGGGGCAGGGCACCTCCACCATCGCCTTGGCCGTCTCGACCTCGACGACCGGCTGGTCCACGGCGACGACGTCACCGACCTCGACCAGCCAGCGCACGATCTCCGCCTCGGTGAGCCCTTCACCGAGGTCGGGCAGCTTGAACTCCAGCACCTGTGCCATCAGCTCTCGGCCTCCCATTGCAGACGCCCCACGGCGTCCAGGATCCGGTCCACACCGGGCAGGTGATGACGCTCCAGCATCGGCGGCGGGTACGGCAGGTCGAACCCGGCCACGCGCAGCACCGGCGCCTCCAGGTGGTGGAAGCAGCGCTCCGTGACCCGGGCCGCGATCTCCCCGCCGGGGCCGCCGAAGCCGCCCGACTCGTGGACGACGACCGCGCGTCCCGTCCGCCGCACCGAGGCGCACACCGTCTCGTCGTCGAACGGCACCAGGGAGCGCAGATCGACGACTTCGAGGTCCCATCCCTCGGCCCGGGCCGCCTCGGCGGCCTCCATGCAGACGGGGACGGACGGGCCGTAGGTGATGAGGGTGGCGCTCCGCCCGGAGCGCCGCACCACCGCGCGGCCTATCGGTTCCACGGCCGTCGGCTGCTCCGGGTTCCAGGTGTCCTTGGACCAGTAGAGCCGCTTGGGCTCCAGGAAGACCACCGGGTCGTCGGAGGCGATGGAGGCCCGCAGCAGGCCGTAGGCGTCGGCGACGGTCGCGGGCGTGATGACATGGAGCCCCGGAGTCGCCATGTAGTACGCCTCGGAGGCGTCGCTGTGGTGCTCGACACCGCCGATGCCGCCGCCGTAGGGGATGCGGATGGTGAGGGGGAGCGGCATCGTGCCGCGGGTGCGGTTGCGCATCTTCGCCACGTGCGAGACGAGCTGCTCGAACGCGGGGTAGGCGAACGCGTCGAACTGCATCTCCACGACCGGCCGCAGCCCGTACATGGCCATGCCGACTGCGGTGCCGAGGATGCCCGCCTCGGCCAGCGGCGTGTCCGTGCAGCGGTCCTCGCCGAACTCCTTGGCGAGGCCGTCGGTGATCCGGAAGACGCCGCCGAGCGTGCCGACGTCCTCACCCATCACGTGCACGGACGGGTCGTCGGTCATCGCGTCGCGCAGGGCGCGCGTGAGGGCCTGCGCCATGGTGGCCGGCTTCACGGCGACGGTGGTCATGCCTGCGTCCCCTCCGACTCGGCCTCGGCCGCCAGCTCCGCGCGCAGCTGCTCGCGCTGGGCCAGCAGCTGGGGGGTCGGCTCGGCGTAGACGTGCGTGAACAGGTCCATGGGGTCGAGCTCCGCGTCCTGGTTCATGCGGGCGCGCAGGTCGGCGGCCATGGTCTCGGCGTCCTGCCGGGCGGTCTCGACGCCGGCCTCGTCCAGCAGGCCGCGCCCGGTCAGCTCCCCCTCCAGCAGGGTGATCGGGTCGTGCTGTCGCCACGTCTCGACCTCGGAGTCGCCGCGGTAGCGGGTCGCGTCGTCGGCGTTGGTGTGGGCGTCCACGCGGTAGGTGATCGCCTCGACCAGGGTCGGGCCGCCGCCCGCGCGGGCACGCCGTACGGCGTCGGCGAGGACCTCGTGCACGGCGGCGGCGTCGTTGCCGTCGACCAGGCGGCCGGGCATGCCGTAGCCGACGGCCTTGTGGGCCAGCGACGGGGCCGCGGTCTGCTTGGCGAGCGGGACGGAGATCGCGAAGCCGTTGTTCTGCACGAGGAAGACCACGGGGGCCTGCCAGACGGCGGCGAAGTTCAACGCCTCGTGGAAGTCGCCCTCGCTGGTGCCGCCGTCGCCGACCATGGCGAGCGCGACCACGTCGTCACCCTTGAGACGGGCGGCGTGGGCGAGACCGACGGCGTGCGGCAGCTGGGTGGCGAGCGGGGTGCTCAGCGGCGCCACCCGGTGCTCACGGGGGTCGTAGCCGGTGTGCCAGTCGCCGCGCAGCAGGGTGAGCGCCTCGACCGGGTCCACGCCCCGGGCGACGACGGCGAGGGTGTCGCGGTAGCTCGGGAACAGCCAGTCGCGCTCCTCGAGCACCAGGGCGGCGGCGACCTCGCAGGCCTCCTGGCCGGTGCTGGAGGGGTACACCGCGAGGCGGCCCTGCTTGGTGAGAGCGGTGGCCTGCGCGTTGTACCGGCGGCCCTTCACCAGCTCCGCGTACAGCCGGCGCAGCAGGCCGGCGTCGGCCTTCGTCGCCGCCTCGGTGCCTAGCACGCGGTACGGCTCCGCGTCCGGCAGCAGCGGGGCGGGGTCGGTACGGGGCTGCCAGGCGGGCGGCGGGGTCGGCCGGTAGGCCCCCCGCTGCTCCATGACCGTCATGACGGCACCTCCTCGTGGGACGACTGACGGAGGCACGGCGTCTGTGACGCGCCTCACCAACCGATTGTTCGGTCGCCGGCACATTTTGGCTACGGGTGGCATCAGGCTGTGGACAAACGGTTCTCCACACCGTGGGATGGATGCAGGACGTCCACGGCGGAGAGGTGGGGGCGGGTGGCATCTGAACAAATGGCCGAGGGGCAGGAGGGGACCGGACCGCTGCCGCCGGCGCGGCCCCTCGACGCGATCGACCAGGACATCCTGCGCATGCTGCAGGCGGACGGCCGCGCGTCGATACGGTCGGTCGCCGAACGGGTGCACGTCTCCCGGGCGAACGCGTACGCGCGGATCAACCGGCTCGTCGAGGACGGGGTCATCCGCGGTTTCGGAGCCCGCGTCGACCACGAACGGGCCGGTCACGGCACGTCGGCGTACATCACCCTGAAGATCGTGCAGAACACCTGGCGCACGGTGCGCGAGCAGCTCCGGCAGCTCCCCGGCGCCTCGCACATCGCTCTGGTGGGCGGGGACTTCGACGTGCTGCTGCTGGTGCACACACCGGACAACCGGGCGCTGCGCGAGCTGGTGCTGACCCGGCTCCAGGCCATCCCCGAGGTGCTGAGCACCCGCACGCTGCTCGTCTTCGAGGAGGAGGACCTGGAGCCGCAGGGGTGAGACGGGGGCCGGCCCGCGGGCGCGGGAACCCGGGCCCCGCAACCGCCTCAGACCGCCTTGCGCAATCCCCCGAAGGCCAGCTGCGCCACCGCGTCGGCCACCTCGCGCTCGTTCATGCCGCGCCCGTCCGGCCGGTACCACTCCACGATGGAGTTGATCATGCCGAAGACCAGCCGGGTCACCAGCCGTACGTCTATGTCCTCGCGCACGTCCCCGTCGGCCGCCGCCGCCTTCAGCAGCCCGGCCACCCGGTGGTCGAACTCGCGCCGTCGCTCCAGGGCCCACCGCTCGGTGTCCGTGTTGCCGCGCACCCGCAGCAGCAGCGTCACGTAGGGCAGCTCCGCGATCAGCACCTCGACCATGCGCCGTACGACGTACTCCAGGCGCTCGGCCGCGCGCCCCACGCGCGCGTGCTCCTCATCGAGGATCTCGAAGAGACCGTCGAGCGCCCGGCTCACCGCGCGGCGCAGCAGTTCCTCCTTGCCGGCCACGTGGTGGTAGATCGACGACTTGGAGATGCCGGCGGCCTTGGAGAGGTGCTCCATGGAGGTGCCGTCGTAGCCGCGTTCGTTGAACACCTGCACGGCGACGGACAGCAGCGTCTCCGGGGTGTAGGTGTCCCGCTTGGCGGTGGTCATGGAGTGTCCTCCCGCTGGTCGGTGGCGCACGCGTACCGGTGGAGGGCGAGGGACGGCGCGTAACGGCCGGACGGGTCCACCCCGTGCAGTTCGTCCAGCAGGGACCCGGCCCAGCCCCGGCCGAGCCGGCGGCTCCACTCGAAGGGCCCGAGGGGGTAGTTCACACCCAGGCGCATCGCGGTGTCGACGTCCTCCTCGGTGGCGACGCCCTTGGCGACCGCGTCGACCGCGAGGTCGATGATCCGGGCCACCGTCCGCGCCACGATCATCCCGGGGACGTCCCCGATGACGCTCACCTTCTTGCCGAGCGCCTGGAACAGTCCGGTGGCCTCGGTCACCGTGACCGGCGAGGTGTGCGAGGCATGCGCCAGGGCGATGCGGGTGGCCTCGCGGTAGTCCAGCGCCAGGTCGAAATGGACCACGTCACGGAACTCTCCGGAGATCCGCCCGTCGGCGAGCACCAGCTGTCCGCCGCTCGGCAGCACCAGCCGGGCGCCGTCGTTCCGCTCCGCCTCGCGCACCTCGATGCCCGCCTCGCGGATCAGGTCGAGCAGCTCCGAGGCCGGCCCGAGGCCACCCTCGGCGACGACGTACGCGGGCGGTGCGGCGGGCGCGGCGGTGTGCGGCTCGGGGCGCTCGGCGCCCTCCCCGTGGTCGTACCAGCCACGGCCGGTCTTGCGGCCGAGGCGGCCGGACTCGACCAGCCTGCGCTGCGCCAGGGACGGCGTGAAGCGCACGTCGTGGAAGAAGGCCTGCCACACCGAGTGCGTCACGGACTCGTTGACGTCCTGCCCGATGAGGTCGGTCAGCTCGAAGGCGCCCATCCGGAAGCCGCCGGACTCGCGCAGCACCGCGTCGACGGTGGCCGGGTCGGCGCCCTGCGACTCGTACACCGCGAAGGCCTCGGCGTAGAAGGGGCGGGCGATGCGGTTGACGATGAAGCCGGGGGTGTCCGCACAGGCCACCGGCGTCTTGCCCCAGGCGCGGGCCGCCTCGAACGCACGCGTGGCGTACGCGACGTCCGTGGCGAAGCCGGAGACGACCTCGACGAGCGGCAGCAGCGGCGCGGGGTTGAAGAAGTGCAGGCCGACGAAGCGGCCGGGCACGCGCAGGGCGCCGCCGATCGCCGTGACCGACAGGGACGAGGTGTTGGTGGCGAGGAGACAGTCGTCGTCGACGACGTCCTCCAGCGCCCGGAACAGCTCCTGCTTGACGTCGAGACGCTCCAGGACCGCCTCCACGACCAGGGCGCAGCCGGCGAGGCCGGAGAGCTCGTCGACGGGCTGCAGACGGGCGCGGGCCGCGTCCCGCCCGTCGGCGGTGAGACGCCCCTTGTCGACCAGCCGGTCGAGCCGGGCGCCGATCGCGTCGGCGGCCTTGCCGGCCTGGCCCGGGGCGGCGTCGTACAGCCGCACGGGATGGCCCGCGACCAGCGCGACCTGGGCGATCCCCTGCCCCATGGTGCCGGTGCCGACCACGGCCACGGGACTGCTGAGGTCGAGTGCTGTCATGTGCGCGATCCTCCCGCACGGTGATTTCCACAGATGCGGCGGACCCCCTTGTCCCGACCGATCGTTCGGTTACTCTAACTCTGACCGCCTGTCCCTGACTACGTTTCCGCAAGGTCCAAGAGCTCGACGAAGAGTTCCTGAGACGAGGAGTTGGTCCCGCATGGCCGCCGAACTCACCGCGCACGAGCTGATCGCCCGCCACCGTCCGACCCTGGACCAGGCTCTGGAAGCGATCCGTACGCGCGCGTACTGGTCCCCGCACCCCGAGCACCCCAAGGCCTACGGGGAGAACGGCAGCCTGGACATGGCGGCGGGCAAGGCCGCCTTCGACGCCCTGCTCGGCACCCGCCTCGACCTCGGCCAGCCCGGCACGGACGGCTGGGTGGACGGCGAGACGTCCCCCTACGGCGTCGAGCTGGGCGTGAGCTACCCGCACGCGGACCTCGACACCCTGCTGCCCGCCATGAAGGCCGGGATGCGCGCCTGGCGCGACGCGGGCGCGGAGGCCCGCGCGGTGGTCTGCCTGGAGATCCTCAAGCGGATCAGCGACCGGACGATGGAGTTCGCCCAGGCGGTCATGCACACCTCCGGCCAGGCGTTCATGATGGCGTTCCAGGCCGGCGGCCCGCACGCGCAGGACCGCGGCATGGAGGCGGTGGCCTACGCGTACGTGGAGCAGGTCCGCACGCCCGACACCGCGGAGTGGACCAAGCCGCAGGGCAAGCGCGACCCGCTCGCCCTCACCAAGACGTTCGTCCCGGTCCCGCGCGGCATCGGCCTGGTCATCGGCTGCAACACCTTCCCGACGTGGAACGGCTACCCGGGCCTGTTCGCCTCCCTGGCCACCGGCAACGCGGTCCTGGTCAAGCCGCACCCCCGCGCGGTGCTGCCGCTCGCGCTCACCGTCCAGGTCGCCCGCCAGGTCCTCGCCGAGGCCGGCTTCGACGCGAACCTGGTGGCGCTGGCCGCCGAGCGGCCCGGCGAGGGCATCGCCAAGACGCTGGCCACCCGCCCGGAGATCCGGATCATCGACTACACCGGCTCCACCGAGTTCGGCGACTGGCTGGAGGCCAACGCGCGCCAGGCGCAGGTGTACACGGAGAAGGCCGGCGTCAACACGGTGCTCGTGGAGTCGACGGACGACTACAAGGGGATGCTGTCCAACCTGGCGTTCTCCCTGTCGCTCTACAGCGGCCAGATGTGCACCACCCCGCAGAACCTGCTGGTCCCCCGCGACGGCATCACCACCAACCAGGGCCCCAAGTCCTTCGACGAGGTCGCCGCCGACCTGGCGAAGGCGGTCGACGGCCTGCTCGGCGACGACACCCGCGCCAACGCCCTGCTGGGCGCCATCGTCAACCCGGACGTCAAGGCACGCCTGGAGGCGGCCGCCGGTCTCGGCGAGGTCGCCCTCGCCTCCCGCGAGATCAGCAACCCGGAGTTCCCCGGCGCGGTGGTCCGCACCCCGGTGATCGTGAAGCTGGACGGCGCCAAGCCGGACGCCGAGGCCGCCTACATGAGCGAGTGCTTCGGCCCGGTCTCCTTCGTCGTCGCCGTCGACTCGGCCGCCGACGCCACGGAGCTGCTGCGCCGCACCATCCAGGAGAAGGGCGCGATGACGGTCGGCGCCTACACCACCTCCCCCGAGGTCGAGGAGGCCGTCCAGGAGGTCTGCCTGGAAGAGGCCGCCCAGCTCTCCCTCAACCTCACCGGCGGGGTCTACGTCAACCAGACCGCGGCGTTCTCCGACTTCCACGGCTCCGGCGGCAACGCGGCGGCCAACGCCGCCCTGTGCGACGGTGCCTTCGTGTCCAACCGCTTCCGGGTGATCGAGGTACGCCGGGAGGCGTGAGCCCGCCTCAGGAGGGTGCGCCCCCGGCGGCGCTCCAGTGGTACAGCGTCATGGCCACACTGGTCGCGAGGTTGTAGCTGGAGACCTGGGGGCGCATCGGCAGCGCCACCAGATGGTCGGCCCGCGCGCGCAGCTCCGGCGAGAGGCCGCTGCGCTCGGAGCCGAACGCGAGCAGGGCGTCGTCCGGCAGCTTCAGGGAGCGGATGTCCTCGCCCTCCGGGTCCAGCGCGAAGACCGGTCCGGGCGGCAGCTCGTCCACGGTCAGCCGTTCCACGGCGGTGGCGAAGTGCAGTCCCGCCCCGCCGCGCACCACGGTGGGGTGCCAGGGGTCGAGCGTGCCGGTGGTGACGACTCCGGTCGCCCCGAATCCGGCGGCCAGCCGGACCACCGCCCCCGCATTGCCGAGATTGCGCGGCTGGTCCAGGACCACCACCGGAGCGGTGCGCGGGGCGTGCGCCAGCCTCGCCAGGTTGTCCGCGCGGCCGGGCCGTACGGCCAGGGCGGCCAGGGCGGTCGGGTGCGGACGCGGCACCAGCGAGGCGTACGTCCCGTACGGCACCTCCGTCAGCAGCGCCGCCATCGCGTCCCGCACGTCCTCGGCCAGTTCGTCGGCGAGCGTCAGCGCGCCGGCCCGGTCGGCGGTGAGCGCGGTGAGCACCTCGGCGCCGAAGCGCACGGCGTGCTTGAGGGCGTGGAACCCGTCGAGCAGTACCGCGTCCGGGGCGGCACGGCGCCATGCGGCCACCGGGTCCGGGGACGCGGCGGCGGGGTCGTGGGCGGCGTCGGTCATGGCAGGCAGCCTACGTGCGCGCTCCCGGTACGCCGCCCGTCACCGGGGCGGGCCCCGCCGGGCCTCCGGGGGGAAGGCCGGCCGGGCGCCGCGGCGGCGGGGCCGGTGACCTGGACGCGGGCGAGCGCAGCCGCCCCTGGGCGCGTGCCGCCAGAGCGCCGATCCGGCGCAGGAAGGACGTGGGCAGGAAGACCGCGTCGGCCGCGATCATCGCCAGCGAGAAGAAGGGCAGCCCGAGCACCACGGCGATCACCGCGTGCTCCATGATCATGAAGGTCAGCAGGACGTTCTTGACCCGCCGGTTGAACAGCGTGAACGGGAAGGCGACCTGCACGACGACGGTCACATATGTCACCAGCATCACCATGGTGCCGTTGGCGGAGAGCAGGTCGGCCAGTCCCTGCCAGGGGGAGAAGTACTCCAGGTGCAGCGGGTAGTGGACCGCGGTGCCGTCCTGCCAGCGCGAACCCTGGACCTTGTACCAGCCGGCCGTGGCGTAGATCAGGCAGGCCTCCGCCATGATCACCAGCAGCGCGCCGTTGTGGACGACGTTCGCGACGACGTCCAGCAGGATCCGCGGCTGCCCGCTCCTCGCCAGGCGCCCGACCAGCCACCACACCGCGAGCGCGAGCCACACGCCCCACAGCACCGCCGGTATGAACCAGTCACCGTCCGTCCGGCCCGCCAGGAACGCCAGGAGCAGCACGGAGCCGAGCACCGCCCACAATGCCGGTCCCACCCGGTCGCGCGGCAGCTCCCCCCGTGCGCGTGCCTCGTCGGCCCGGCGCGCCCGGCGCGCGTCCAGGGACCACACCCGGCCGCACCGGGTGAAGACCAGGTAGATCGCCATGATGTGCAGGACGTTGTCGCCGCCGTCGCCCATGAAGACGCTGCGGTTCTGCAGCGCCAGGACACCCACCATGAACAGCACCGACATGGTGCGGGTGCGCCAGCCGAGCAGCAGCAGCAGGCCGGCCAGCACGGCCAGGGCGTAGACCGCCTCGAACCAGAGCCGGCTGTCCGACCAGAGCAGCACGGTGAACGCCTGGTTCGTCGACACCAGCTGTGCGGCGAGGTCCCAGTCCCACGGGCCGTCGGGGCCGTAGAGCTCCTGACGGTGGGGGTATTCGCGCAGCAGGAACAGCAGCCAGGTGAGGGCGAGTCCGATGCGGAGCACCGCCGTCTGGTGCGGGCCGAGCGGGGAGTCGGTGACGCGGGCGATCGCCCGGGACACCGCCAGCGAGACACGGTTCACCCGATGCCTCCCCGGATCTCCTTCTCGGGCAGCGTCCACCAGGGGAGCACGCGGTACACGGGCTTGCCGGACACCTTCTCCTTGCTCCAGGACGGTGGCGGCACGTCGGTGGTACGCGAGCGGACCTGGACCCTCGCCAGTTCGCCGTCCGGGCCGGCCGCGTCCGCCCGGTCGAGGCGCATGGCCATGATCCGGCGCAGATACGTCTCGGAGAGCGCTCCGCGCATGCCCACCGGGCGGTTGTCGTCGTCGTGGGTGGCCACGAAGAAGTCCCAGGCGCGGCGCAGCTCGTTCTGCTGCGTGTGGCTGGGTGCGAGGTTCCCGTCGATGGCCCGGCCGTCCTGGGCCGACAGGTCGTACCAGCCGGTGGTGCGGCTCCCGCCGTCCGGCGTGCGGATCTCGGCGCGCACCTGCACGGACACGTTCTGCTGCAGCGGGTTCGGCGCGAACAGCTTCCAGTTCTGCTCGAACTCCGGGTAGATCCAGTCGGCGATGGTCTCGCTGTGCTTCTTGCTCACCGTGTTCGCCGGGGCGACGTGCAGGAACGTCATGCCGAGGTGCACGCAGACCGCGACGGCGACGACCGCGAGGGCCAGCGCGGCACCGATCTGATAGCGCAGGGAGAGGGCGGCCACGCCGGTACGGGCTTCGGCGAGCGGTCCGCCCCAAGCCTCCTCCGCGCCGGGGGGCGCTGGATTCTGGAGACCGCTCGGTGTCCTGCTCGGTGTCTCCCTGCTGTCGGGAGGCACGGCGGACGGTTCGGGTGTTTCCGGTGCGGCGTCCGAGGTGCCGGAGTCCGGCCCCTCGGAGCCCGGAGCGGGCAGCCCGGGGCCGGGCGCCTTGTGGGGCTCCGGTACGTCGGACGCGGGCGCCTCGGATGCGTCCGACGCGAGCGCCGGTGACACGTCGGCCCCGGGAGTCTCCGGCGCGGGAGACGTGAGGCCGGGCGCTGCGTCCGACTCCGGCGCGTCCGGAGTGGGCACGTCGGATGCGGCCGGGCCCGGCGCGTCCGATGGCGGTGGGGGTCCGGGCAGCGGGGCGCGCGGACCCGGCACAGCGGGCCGTGCCGGCCCGTGCCGGGCGTCCGAGCCCTTGTCGTACGCGTTCATTCCGCCCCGCTCCCCGAGTTCCCGGTCCTTACCGCGTCCGCCCGGCCGCGAGGCCCTCACGGCGCGGGGCCACGACCGCGCCTCCGCGTCGCACGGAACGGTACTCAGCCCCGGCCCCCCGGGCACAGCCCCGCCAAAACTCCGTCCCGTGGCAGTCACCACATCCGGCCGTACCGGACCTCGTCCACAACCGGCACCCGCAGGTTATCCACAGCGGTTGACACCTCGCGGCGCCCGTCTCACCATGGAATCGCACGAACCGAACGATCGGTCGGGAGCGTGCTCCGGAAAGCATCCAGGTCGAGGGGGACCCCATGGCGACAGCAGCCGCCCGCGATACGGCCGGCAGTCCGACGGCGCAAGAGGCACCGGCGGGCCTCGGCGACCCCGCCGAGTTCCAGCGCGCCTTCGACGCGGCGGTCGCCGCCGACGAGCGGATCGAGCCGCGCGACTGGATGCCGGACGCCTACCGCGCCACGCTCGTCCGGCAGATCGCCCAGCACGCCCACTCCGAGATCATCGGCATGCAGCCGGAGGCGAACTGGATCACGCGCGCGCCCTCCCTGCGCCGCAAGGCCATCCTCATGGCGAAGGTGCAGGACGAGGCCGGGCACGGCCTGTACCTGTACAGCGCCGCCGAGACCCTCGGCGTCGGCCGTGACGAGCTGCTCGACAAACTGCACTCGGGCCGCCAGAAGTACTCCTCGATCTTCAACTACCCGACGCTGACCTGGGCCGACGTGGGCGCCATCGGCTGGCTGGTGGACGGCGCCGCGATCACCAACCAGGTCCCCCTCTGCCGCTGCTCCTACGGTCCGTACGCCCGCGCGATGGTCCGCGTCTGCAAGGAGGAGTCGTTCCACCAGCGCCAGGGCTACGAGCTGCTGCTGGCCCTCAGCAAGGGCACCCCTGAGCAGCACGCGATGGCGCAGGACGCGGTGGACCGCTGGTGGTGGCCGTCGCTGATGATGTTCGGCCCGCCCGACGACGAGTCCCAGCACTCGGCGCAGTCGATGGCCTGGAAGATCAAGCGGCACTCCAACGACGAGCTGCGACAGCGCTTCGTGGACATCTGCGTGCCGCAGGCGGAGTCGCTCGGCCTCACCCTCCCCGACCCTGACCTGCGGTGGAACGAGGAGCGGGGGCACTACGACTTCGGCGCGATCGACTGGTCGGAGTTCTGGGAGGTCCTCAAGGGCAACGGCCCGTGCAACGAGGAGCGGCTGTCCCGGCGCAGGAAGGCCCACGAGGAGGGCGCCTGGGTCCGGGAGGCGGCAGCGGCCCACGCGGCCAAGCACAGGAACGACGAGACGGGAGCTACGCGCGCATGACCCACACCGACTGGCCGCTGTGGGAGGTCTTCGTGCGCTCGCGCCGGGGACTGTCCCACACCCACGCCGGCAGCCTGCACGCACCGGACGCGGAGCTCGCCCTGCGCAACGCGCGCGATCTGTACACCCGCCGCGGCGAGGGCATCTCCATCTGGGTCGTGCCGTCCTCCGCCGTCACCGCGTCCTCGCCCGACGAGAAGGACCCCTTCTTCGAGCCCGCCGCCGACAAGCCCTACCGGCACCCCACGTTCTACGAGATCCCCGAGGGGGTGCAGCACCTGTGACCACGACACCCGCCGCGGAGACCGTGCCCACGGCCGCCGCGCTCGCCCTCGGTGACGACGCCCTGGTGCTCTCCCACCGCCTCGGCGAATGGGCCGGGCACGCCCCCGTGCTGGAGGAGGAGGTCGCCCTCGCCAACATCGCGCTCGACCTGCTCGGCCAGGCCCGGGTGCTGCTGTCGACGGCAGGCGACGAGGACGAGCTGGCCTTCCGGCGCGAGGAGCGGGCCTTCCGCAACTGCCAGCTGGTCGAGCAGCCCAACGGCGACTTCGCCCACACCATCGCCCGCCAGCTGTTCTTCTCCACCTACCAGCACCTCCTGCACGACCGGCTGGCCTCCGGCGACGGCCCGTTCGCCCCGCTGGCCGGCAAGGCCGTCAAGGAGGCCGCCTACCACCGCGACCACGCCGAGCAGTGGACCCTGCGGCTCGGTGACGGCACGGACGAGAGCCACAGCCGGACGCAGCGGGCCGTGGACGCGCTGTGGCGCTACACCGGCGAGCTGTTCCAGCCCGTCGAGGGCCTCGACGAGGTCGACTGGGCCGGCCTGGAGCGCACCTGGCTGGAGCTGGTCACGGACGTGCTGGGCCGTGCCACCCTCACGGTGCCCGAAGGCCCCCGTACCGGGGCGTGGTCGGCCGGAGCGGGCCGCCAGGGCCTGCACACCGAGCCCTTCGGCCGGATGCTCGCCGAGATGCAGCACCTGCACCGCAGCCACCCGGGGGCGACATGGTGACGGTCACGCCCCTGGAGGCGGAGCTGCTGGAGCTGGCCGGCTCGGTCCCGGACCCCGAGCTGCCGGTGCTGACACTGCGCGAGCTGGGCGTGGTCCGCGCGGTGCGCGCGCACGGCACGGACAGCGTCGAGGTCGACCTGACGCCGACCTACACCGGCTGCCCGGCCGTCGAGGTGATGAGCCTCGACATAGAGCGCGTGCTGCGCGACCACGGCGTGCGCGAGGTGACGGTGCGCACGGTCCTCGCCCCCGCCTGGTCGACGGACGACATCACGGACGAAGGGCGCCGCAAGCTGCGCGAGTTCGGCATCGCCCCGCCGCGCGCGGGCGTCGCCTCGGGCCCGGTCCGGGTCCAGTTGGGCCCCACGCGGACCGGTGCGGGCGGACCGGCCGACGAGCCGGAGCCCGTCCGCTGCCCGCACTGCGGCTCCGCCGAGACCGAGCTGCTCAGCCGTTTCTCCTCCACCGCGTGCAAGGCGCTGCGCCGCTGCCTCGCCTGCCGTGAACCGTTCGACCACTTCAAGGAGTTGTGATGGCCCGCTTCCACCGGCTCCAGGTGGCCGCGGTCGACCGGCTCACCGACGACTCCGTCGCCCTCACCCTCACCGTCCCCCCGCAGCTGCGCGAGGAGTTCCGGTACGTCCCCGGGCAGCATCTCGCGCTGCGGCGCACCGCCGACGGCCAGGAGATCCGCCGCACCTACTCGATCTGCTCCCCCGCCCCCGACGGCGAGGCGCCGGGCACCCTGCGGGTCGGGGTGCGGCTCGTGGAGGGCGGCGCCTTCTCCACGTACGCGCTGAAGGAGATCGACCTCGGCGACGAGCTGGAGGTCATGACCCCGGCCGGCCGTTTCACGCTCCCCCCGGCCCCCGGCCTGTACGCGGCCGTTGTCGGCGGCAGCGGGATCACCCCGGTGCTGTCGATCGTCTCGACCCTGCTGGCCCGTGAGCCCCGCGCCCGGTTCTGCCTCATACGCAGCGACCGGACGACCGCCTCGACGATGTTCCTGGAGGAGGTCGCGGACCTGAAGGACCGCTATCCCGACCGGTTCCAGCTGGTGACGGCCCTCTCCAGGGAAGAGCAGCAGGCGGGGCTGCCGTCCGGGCGGCTGGACCAGGAGCGGCTGGCCGGGCTGCTCCCGGCGCTGCTCCCCGTGGACCAGGTGGACGGCTGGTTCCTGTGCGGGCCGTACGGGCTGGTCGAAGGGGCCGAGCGGGCGCTGCGCGGGCTGGGCGTCGCCCGCTCCCGCATCCACCAGGAGATCTTCCACGTGGACTCCGGGGCGACGGCCCCCGCCACGGCGACGGCCCCCGCGCACAGCACGGTCACGGCACGGCTCGACGGACGCGGGGGCACCTGGCCCGTGCAGACCGGCGAGTCCCTGCTGGACACGGTGCTGCGCAACCGGCCCGACGCGCCCTACGCCTGCAAGGGCGGCGTGTGCGGCACCTGCCGGGCCTTCCTGGTCTCCGGCGAGGTGCGCATGGACCGCAACTTCGCCCTGGAGTCGGAGGAGACGGAGGCGGGATACGTCCTGGCCTGCCAGTCGCATCCGGTGACGGAACAGGTGGAGCTGGACTTCGACCGCTAGTCCCGCACGCTCCTTAGGGCGTCCGGCAACCCCGGGCGCCCTCGAACGTGCGGCGCCCCTAGAGCACGTGCCCCGGCTGACCCTCGTCCGTGACGACGGGGCGGCCGGCGGCCTCCCACACCTGCATGCCGCCGTCCACGTTCACGGCGTCGATGCCCTGCTGGGCCAGGTACATGGTGACCTGGGCCGACCGTCCGCCGGAGCGGCAGATCACGTGGATCCGTCCGTCCTGCGGGGCGTCCTCGGTCAGCTCGCCGTAGCGGGCCACGAACTCGCTGATGGGGATGTGCAGCGCGCCTTCGGCGTGACCGGCCTTCCACTCGTCGTCCTCGCGGACGTCCAGCAGGAAGTCGCCGTCCTTGAGGTCACCGACCTGGACCGTGGGCACACCAGCTCCAAAACTCATGTCCCCGACGCTACCCGACCGGGCGACCGCGGGTTTCAGTCCCGCAGGGCGGCCAGCTGCGCCTCGCGCTCGGCCACGTCGGCCTGGAGCTGCGCGGCGATGTCCTCGAGGAGCCGGTCGGGGTCGTCGGGCGCCAGCCGCAGCATGGAGGCGATGGCGCTGTCCTCCAGGTTCTTGGCGACCACCGTGAGCAGTTCCTTGCGCCGGGAGAGCCATTCGAGGCGGGCGTAGAGCTCGTCCGCCGCGCTCGGGACGCGCTTCAGCTCGGGGCCCGCGGCCCACTCCTCGGCCAGTTCGCGCAGCTCGGTCTCGCTGCCGCGGGCGTAGGCGGCGTTGACCCGGGTGATGAACTCCTCACGGCGGGCGCGTTCCTCGTCCTCCTGCGCCAGATCGGGGTGGGCCTTGCGGGCGAGGTCCCGGTAGAGCTTGCGGGCCTCCTCGCTGGGCCGTACCCGCTGCGGCGGCCGTACCGGCTGGTCCGTGAGCATGGCGGTGGCCTCGGGGAACAGGCCGTCCCCGTCCATCCAGCCGTTCATCAGCTCCTCGACGCCGGGGATGGGCAGCAGCCGGGCGCGCGCCTCGTCGGCCCGTCGCCGGTCCTCGGGGTCGTCGCTGCGGGACGCCTTGGCCTCGAGGATCCGGGCGTCCAGTTCCTCGATACGGGCGTACAGCGGGCCGAGCTTCTGTTCGTGCAGCCGGGAGAAGTTCTCGACCTCGACGCGGAAGGTCTCCACGGCGATCTCGAACTCGATCAGCGCCTGTTCGGCGGCCCGTACGGCCTGCTCCAGCCGCTCCTCGGGCCGCGCCGCGCCACCGCCGGCGGGCGTTCGCTGCGCGCCGGCGCCTCCACCCTGCTCACCTTCCGAGGTCGTCACCCGGACAGCGTAGGCCACCTGCGAGGCCGGCACGCTCCTGTCACGGTGGCAGCGTCCGGGACACCCGGACCAACCGCCCGCGCGCACCTGCGGGCCCCCCGGGTGTACGCCCGACGGACCTGGCGGCCGCCCGGGCGTGCGCCCGACGGACCCGGCGACCCACCCGGGGCGGGCACCCGGCGGACCACCGTGGGTGTACGCCCGCCACACCCGACGGGCCACCGGTGCGGGCACCCAGGCGGATGGCCTGGGCATGTACACCCGGCGCACGTAACGGGCCTCCCTGGGTGTGCGCCCGGCGGGCCGGTCGCGGCACGCGCCCCACACCCCCACAGCCCACCCGGGCCCGTTCACCCGGCGCACCGGCACACCGCCGGGGTCGCCCCGGACAACCGGACCGCCTCAGACCCCCCTCAGACCCCCATCTCCGCGGCGATCCGCCCCGTGCGCACGGCCCCGACCAGGTCCGTGTGGTCCGCCTCCGTCCGGTCGGCATAGGCGACGGCGAACGTGGCGACGGCCTCGTCCAGCTCGTCGTTCTTGCCGCAGTACCCGGCGATCAGGCGGGGGTCGGCGCTGTGGGAGTGGGCGCGGGCCAGCAGCGCCCCGGTCATCCTGGCGTAGTCGTCGACCTGGTCGGCGGCAAGCGCCGCCGGGTCCACGCTGCCCTTGCGGTTGCGGAACTGCCGAACCTGGTAGGGCCGACCGTCGACGGTCGTCCAGCCGAGCAGGCTGTCACTTATCACCTGCATCCGCTTCTGGCCCTCGACCACGCGGCGGCCCTCGTGCTCGGCCCGCGGGGCGTCGAAGCCCGCGGTGGGCAGGTGCGGCACCAGGGCGGAGGGGCGGGCCTCCTTGACCTGGAGGACGAGCGGCTCCCCCCGGTGGTCGAGCAGCAGCACGACGTACGAGCGGGTGCCGACGCTGCCCGTGCCGACGACGCGGAACGCCACGTCGTGCACCGCGTGCCGGGCCAGCAGCGGGTGCCGGTCGGACGGCAGCGTGCCCAGGTACTGCTCCAGGGAGGCGGCCACCGCGGCCGCCTCTGCGTCCGGGATCCGGCGCAGCACGGGCGGCGCGTCCACGAAGCGGCGCCCGCCGTCCTCGGTGCGCTCGGTCGACTTGGCGGCGAACCGGCCGCTGGTGTTGGCGCGGGCCTTCTCGGCGACCCGCTCCAGGGTGCCCACCAGGTCGTGCGCGTCGGTGTGGGAGACCAGTTCCTCGTCGGCGATGGCGTTCCACGCGTCCAGTGCGGGCAGCTTGGCCAGCAGGCGCATGGTGCGGCGGTAGGCGCCCACCGCGTCATGGGCGGCGGCACGGCAGGTGTCCTCGTCCGCGCCGGCCTCCCGCCCGGCGAGCACCAGCGAGGCCGCGAGCCGCTTGAGGTCCCACTCCCAGGGGCCGTGCACGGTCTCGTCGAAGTCGTTCAGATCGATGACCAGGCGGCCCCGGGCGTCGCCGTAGAGGCCGAAGTTCGCCGCGTGGGCGTCGCCGCAGATCTGCGCGCCGATGCGGGTGATGGGCGTGCGGGCCAGGTCGTGGGCCATGAGGCCGGCCGACCCGCGCAGGAAGGCGAACGGCGTGGCGGCCATCCGGCCGACGCGTAGCGGGGTCAGCTCGGGCAGCCGGCCGTGGCCGGACTGCTCCACGGCGGTCACGGCGTCGGGGCGGGAGGCGTCGAGGCCGAAGGCCGCGTGGGCGCTGCGGGGCACCCGCTCGCGCAGTGCCTTGCCCTCCTGTTTCGGCGTGCCCGCGGCGGGCCACCGTCCGAATCCGGCCACCTGCGGCAGCCGCCGCTCCTGTCCGGCGTCCACAGTCGCGGCCCCCGCCGTCCCGGCGTCCGCCTTCCCCGCTCCGGCCGTCCCGGCGACCACTTCGGCTCCTCCGGCTCCGGCGTCGCTCACCACGACCGCCTCCCCCCTGCACGTGTATGCGGTGCACACCTGCCGACATCGATCGTGCCGACCGTACAGCCGTGGACGGCGGGGACGTCAGCCCTGTGGATGACCTTGAGGACCTCGGACCACCCTGTGGACAACTTACTCCGAAGCGGACAACTCGCATGGTCCCGGACAACCCACACCCTGTGGACAACGGTGGGCGAACCCCGCGGTCGAGCAAGGCGAGCGAGTCGAACACCGTCCGACCACCGGAACGAGCACCACCCGCCCGGCACTTGCGGCGCCGCCCGTTACGGGCGGAGATCACCCCTCTCGCCGCCCGTGCGACACCGATTCGATCATGAGATGTTCCTCACACGGCGCCCACACCCACACACCCCCGGACATGCGAAACGGGCGGCATCCGATGGATGCCGCCCGTTCGACGGTGTGCGCGAGGGGGGAGTTGAACCCCCACGCCCTTTCGGGCACTGGAACCTGAATCCAGCGCGTCTGCCTATTCCGCCACCCGCGCATTGGGTGTGTCTTCCGACCCTTGCCCCTTGGGGCCTGGCGCCTTCCGACATCGAGAACATTAGCACGCTGGTCGGGGTGGATTCACATCCCTTATCCGCGCACCGCCCGCGACCGGGCACAACGCCGGCCGGGGCGCCACCCGGCGTCCGGGCGACGTCTCCCCGACACCGCTCCGCCACCCCTCGGCCGCCCCTTCGACACCCGCGGACGCGTCCCTGGCCGGTCCCCGGCCGGAACATCCCGACAGCTCCCGCACCCGGGCCGTCCACCCGCCCGCACACCACCGCCGACCTGCCCCGCACCGCCGCCCGCTCATGTCGCGGCCATGACCGCTTCACGTATCAACCTCGTACCGGTACCAGCCGTCTCCCCAGGAGGCGGGCGGAGTCCGCCGCAGGGTGCGGGACACTGGTCTGTGGCCCCCTCTACGATCCATGGCAGAACGACGCGCACCAGCACGGCCGACGGAGTTCGAAGGGGAGCCCCGAAGGGAACTTCGTCAGGCGTCGACACCCGGCGACCGGGCGGACAGGGGGAACCAGCCGATCGGGCGGCGCGTGGATACGATCAGTAAGCAGTACCAGGTAAGCGGTGCACGGAACGGTGCACGGGGCAGTACACAGGACGGCAGCGACGGAGGAGGTGCCCCATGGGAGTCCTGAAGAAGTTCGAGCAGCGTCTCGAAGGTCTGGTCAACGGCACCTTCGCCAAGGTGTTCAAGTCCGAGGTGCAGCCCGTGGAGATCGCGGGTGCGCTCCAGCGGGAGTGCGACAACAACGCCACCATCTGGAACCGCGACCGCACCGTCGTGCCCAACGACTTCATCGTCGAGCTGAGCACCCCGGACTTCGAGCGGCTGAGCCCGTACTCCGGCCAGCTCGGCGACGAGCTCGCCGGCATGGTGCGTGACTACGCCAAGCAGCAGCGGTACACCTTCATGGGCCCGATCAAGGTGCACCTGGAGAAGGCCGAGGACCTCGACACCGGCCTCTACCGCGTACGCAGCCGCACGCTCGCCTCCTCCGCCAGCCAGGCGGCCCCCGGAGCGGCAGGGCCCGGCGGCGCCCCGCCCGCCGGACGCCCCGGCGGCTACGGCTACCCGCCGGCCGCCCCCGCGGGCGCCCCGCCCATGCCGGCCGCGCCGCCGCCCGGCGGACGTCCCGGCGGTTACGGCTACCCGCCGGCCGCGGCCGGACAGCGGCCCCCGGCCGCCCCCGCGCCCGGCGGACGCACCCGCTACTGGATCGAGATCAACGGCACCCGCCACCAGATCTCCCGCGCCACCCTGGTGATGGGCCGCAGCACCGAGGCCGACGTCCGGATCGACGATCCCGGCGTCTCCCGCCGGCACTGCGAGATCCGGACCGGAACGCCCTCGACGATCCAGGATCTCGGGTCCACCAACGGCATCGTGGTGGACGGGCAGCACACCACCCGCGCTACGCTCCGCGACGGCTCGCGGATCGTCGTGGGCAGCACCACCGTTATCTATAGGCAAGCCGAAGGGTGAAGCGGGGGCAATGTCAGAGCTGACCCTCACGGTCATGCGGCTGGGTTTCCTGGCCGTACTGTGGCTGTTCGTGATCGTGGCCGTGCAGGTCATCCGGAGTGACCTGTTCGGCACTCGCGTCACCCAGCGCGGAGCCCGGCGGGAGGCCGGCCGGCAGCAGGCGAACCGCCAGGCACCGCCGCAGCAGCGCCAGCAGTCCGGCGGCGGCCGCCGTGGCCGCAACACCCCCACCAAGCTGGTCGTGACCGAGGGCACCCTCACCGGCACCACCGTCGCCCTCCAGGGCCAGACCATCACCCTGGGCCGGGCTCACGACAGCACGATCGTGCTGGACGACGACTACGCCTCCAGCCGCCATGCCAGGATCTACCCGGACCGCGACGGTCAGTGGATCGTCGAGGACCTGGGCTCCACCAACGGCACCTACCTGGACCGGACCCGGCTGACGACCCCCACACCGATTTCGCTGGGCGCACCGATCCGCATCGGCAAGACCGTCATCGAGCTGCGGAAGTAGTACGAGAATGAGCGAGCGGAGCGAGCACGCGGTGGGGGTCCTCACCCAGGGTCCCGGCGCGCTCCCGACCGGAGGGTGGGCAGTGTGGCTCGACACGACCGGCTGTACCCGGAGCCGACGGGCGAGGTGCGCATGAGTCTGTCCCTGCGCTTCGCCGCCGGATCGCACAAGGGCATGATCCGGGAGGGCAACGAGGACTCCGGTTACGCCGGTCCCCGCCTGCTCGCCATCGCCGACGGCATGGGCGGTGCCGCCGCCGGTGAGGTCGCCTCCTCCGAGGCGATCTCCACCATCGTCGCCCTCGACGACGACGTGCCCGGTTCGGACCTGCTCACCTCCCTCGGCACTGCCGTCCAGCGCGCCAACGACCAACTGCGCATGATGGTCGAGGAGGACCCCCAGCTCGAAGGCATGGGCACCACCCTGACCGCCCTGCTGTGGACCGGCCAGCGCCTCGGCATGGTGCATGTCGGCGACTCCCGCGCCTACCTCCTGCGTGACGGCGTCCTCACCCAGATCACCCAGGACCACACCTGGGTGCAGCGTCTGGTGGACGAGGGCCGGATCACCGAGGAGGAGGCCACCACCCACCCGCAGCGGTCCCTGCTGATGCGGGCCCTCGGCAGCGGCGAGCACGTCGAACCCGACCTCTCCATCCGCGAGGTGCGGGCCGGCGACCGTTACCTGATCTGCTCCGACGGCCTGTCCGGCGTGGTCTCCCACCAGACCCTCGAAGAGGCCCTGGCCAGCTACCAGGGCCCCGAGGAGACGGTCCAGAACCTGATCGAGCTGGCGCTGCGCGGCGGCGGGCCCGACAACATCACGGTGATCGTCGCCGACGTCCTGGACCTCGACACCGGGGACACCCTGGCCGGGCAGCTGTCCGACACCCCGGTCGTGGTCGGCGCCGTCGCCGAGAACCAGAACCAGCCGCACGACAACGGCATCATGCAGACCCCCGCGGGCCGGGCGGCCGGCCTCGGGCGGCGGCGCGGCGGGGGCGGCGGCGAGTTCGGACCGCCCGGCAGCGGCGACGTCACCGGCTTCATCCAGACCGACGGCTTCGACTACGGCGACGACGACTTCGTCAAGCCCGCCAAGAACCGCCGGTGGCTGAAGCGGTCCGTGTACAGCCTGCTCGCGCTGGCCGTCATCGGCGGCGGTCTGTACGGCGGCTGGCGCTGGACCCAGACGCAGTACTTCGTCGGCGCCAAGGGCGAGCACGTCGCGCTGTACCGGGGCATCAACCAGGACCTGGCCTGGGTCTCCCTCTCGAAGGTCGAGAAGGACCACCCCGAGATCGAACTCAAGTACCTCCCGCCCTACCAGCGCAAGCAGGTCGAGGCGACCATCGTCGAGGGCGACCTGTACGGCGCCCGGGAGAAGATCGAGGAGCTGGCCGTCCAGGCCTCCGCGTGCAAGAAGCAGGCCGAGCGGCGCGCCTCCGACAGCGAGACCAACGCACGCACCGGTGCGGGCGAGGCCGGAGGGACCACGGGAACCACTCCCGCGTCCTTCTCGTCCAAGGCATCACCGACGCCGAATCCCTCGGACTCGGCGAAGGCCCCGGAGCAGTCCACGACCCCGTCCACGACCGCACCCACTACCAGCCCCGGCCCCAGCCTCTCGGAGGAGGAGCAGAAGGTCGTCTCGCTGTGCGGTAAGCAGTAGGCAAGCCGTGAGAGGCCCTGTCACACGATGAGCAGTACTACCAATCCGTCGACGCAGCACACGTCCACGATCGGCGCCATCGGCGCGCCCAGCCGCCGCAACACCGAGCTCGCACTGCTCGTGTTCGCCGTGGTCATCCCGGTCTTCGCCTACGCCAACGTGGGCCTCGCCATCAACGGCGACGTACCGGCCGGGCTGCTGAGCTACGGCCTGGGCCTCGGCCTGCTGGCGGGCGTCGGTCACCTCGTCGTACGGAAGTTCGCGCCGTACGCGGACCCGTTGCTGCTGCCGCTGGCCACGCTGCTCAACGGCCTGGGGCTCGTCGCCATCTGGCGTCTGGACCAGTCCGAACTGCTGCAGCAGATCAAGCAGGCGGGCACCGCCGCGCCCCGGCAGCTGATGTACACCGCGATGGGCATCGCCCTGTTCGTGGCCGTGCTGGTCTTCCTCAAGGACCACCGCGTCCTGCAGCGCTACACGTACATCTCCATGGTCGGCGCGTTGTTCCTGCTGCTGCTCCCGCTGGTGCCGGGCCTCGGCCAGAACATCTACGGCGCCAAGATCTGGATCAAGGTCGGCGGCTTCTCCATCCAGCCCGGTGAGTTCGCCAAGATCGTCCTGGCGGTGTTCTTCGCCGGCTACCTGATGGTGAAGCGGGACGCGCTGGCGCTGGCCAGCCGCCGTTTCATGGGCCTCTACCTGCCGCGCGGCCGCGACCTCGGCCCGATCCTGGTCGTATGGATGGTCTCGATCCTCATCCTGGTCTTCGAGACCGACCTCGGTACCTCGCTGCTGTTCTTCGGCATGTTCGTGATCATGCTGTACGTCGCCACCGAGCGGACCAGCTGGATCGTCTTCGGTCTGCTGATGTCGGCCGTCGGCGCCGTCGGCGTCGCCAGCTTCGAGCCGCACATCCAGCAGCGTGTGGACGCCTGGCTGGACCCGATGAAGGAGTACACGCTCTCCCGCGCGGGCGTGGGCGGCCACTCCGAGCAGGCCATGCAGGCACTGTGGGCGTTCGGCTCCGGCGGCACCCTCGGCACCGGCTGGGGCCAGGGCCACTCCGAGCTGATCCGGTTCGCCGCCAACTCCGACTTCATCCTCGCCACCTTCGGCGAGGAGCTGGGCCTGACCGGCCTGATGGCACTGCTGCTGCTGTACGCGCTGATCGTGGAGCGCGGCGTGCGCACCGCCCTCGCCGCCCGCGACCCGTTCGGCAAGCTGCTCGCCATCGGCCTGTCCGGCGCCTTCGCCCTCCAGGTCTTCGTGGTCGCCGGCGGCGTCATGGGCCTGATCCCGCTGACCGGTATGACGATGCCGTTCCTGGCGTACGGCGGTTCGTCCGTCATCGCGAACTGGGCGCTGATCGGCATCCTGCTGAGGATCAGTGACACCGCGCGCCGTCCGGCCCCCGCGCCCGCCACCAACCCCGACGCCGAGATGACCCAGGTGGTCCGCCCGTGAACAAGCCCCTGCGCCGGATCGCGATCTTCTGTGGCCTGCTCGTCCTCACCCTGCTCATCCGGGACAACTGGCTGCAGTACGTACAGGCCGACGAGCTGAGGACCGACGAGAACAACCGCCGCGTCGCCATCGAGCGCTACGCCTCACCGCGCGGCGACATCATCGTCGAGGGCGAGCCCATCACCGGGCACACCACCACCAAGGGCGACTTCAAGTACAAGCGCACCTACAAGGACGGCCCCATGTGGGCCCCGGTCACCGGCTTCGTGTCCCAGGCGTACGGCGCCAACCAGCTCGAGGCCATCGAGGACGGCATCCTCACCGGCAACGACGACCGCCTCTTCTTCCGCAACACGCTCGACATGCTGACGGGCAAGAAGAAGGAGGGCGGCAACGTGGTCACCACCCTCAACGCCGCCGCGCAGAAGGCCGCCTACAAGGGCCTGAAGAAGCAGGGCGGCAAGGGCTCCGTCGTGGCGATCGAACCGTCCACCGGCAAGATCCTCGCGATGGCCTCCTACCCGTCGTACGACCCCTCCACGATCGCCGGCAGCAGCCTCGACACGGACGCCGAGGCGTGGAGCAAGCTGCAGAAGAAGAACAACCCGGACGACCCGATGCTGAACCGGGCGCTGCGCGAGGTCTACCCGCCCGGCTCGACCTTCAAGGTCGTCACCGCGGCCGCCGCGCTGGAGCACGGGCTGGTCGAGGACGCGGACCAGAAGACCGAAACCCCGCTGCCGTGGATCATGACCGGCACCAGGACCGAACTGAAGAACGAGGGCGATCTGCCCTGTGAGGACGCCACCCTGCGCGAGGCGCTGCGGGTGTCCTGCAACACCGTCTTCGGCAAGGCCGGCGCCGACCTGGGCAACGACAAGATGCTGGAGACGGCCAAGAAGTTCGGCTTCACCGAGGAGCAGTTCACCCCGGTCCGCGCGACCGCCTCGGTGTTCTCCGACAACATGGACCCGTCGCAGGTGGCCCTGTCCTCCATCGGCCAGTTCAACACCGCCGCCACCCCGCTGCAGATGGCCATGGTGGCCTCGGCCGTCGCCAACAACGGCAGCCTGATGAAGCCGTACATGGTGGACGAGCTCCAGGCCCCGAGCCTCGACGTCATCGAGAAGACGGACCCGGAGGAGATGAGCCGGCCGATGTCGGCGAAGAACGCGCAGATCCTCCAGTCGATGATGGAGACGGTCGTCGAGGACGGCACGGGAACCAACGCCAAGATTCCCGGCGTCACCGTAGGTGGCAAGACCGGTACCGCTCAGCACGGTGTGGACAACAGCGAGAACCCCTACGCGTGGTTCATCTCCTACGCCAAGGGCGAGGACGGCAGCTCCCCCGTCGCCGTGGCGGTCGTGATCGAGGACGAGAACGCCGTGCGCGACGACATCTCCGGTGGCGGTCTCGCCGCACCGATCGCCAAGAGCGTGATGGAGGCGGTCCTCAAGGGCAAGCAGTGACCCCCATCACGTCTGCCTCACATCGGTGCACGTTGCGGTACCGGTCCTGTATCGGCTGACGTACTTGGCCAGGTCACACAGAACGAGCCGGGTACGGTAGGCCCGGACGGCAGCCTCCGGCGGCACAAGTGTGCTGCCCGGGACCGACGGAGAGGGCTGGTAGGTAGCTATGGAAGAGCCGCGTCGCCTAGGCGGCCGGTACGAGCTGGGCCCGGTGCTCGGCCGTGGTGGCATGGCGGAGGTTTACCACGCACATGACACCAGGCTCGGACGCCAGGTGGCGGTGAAGACGCTACGCGCGGATCTCGCGCGCGACCCGTCCTTCCAGGCCCGGTTCCGCCGGGAGGCCCAGTCGGCCGCCTCGCTCAACCATCCCGCGATCGTTGCGGTCTACGACACGGGCGAGGACTACATCGACGGGGTCTCCATCCCGTACATCGTCATGGAGTACGTCGACGGCTCCACGCTCCGCGAGCTTCTGCACAGCGGCCGCAAGCTGCTGCCGGAACGCACGCTGGAGATGACCATCGGCATCCTCCAGGCGCTGGAGTACTCCCACCGGGCCGGCATCGTCCACCGCGACATCAAGCCCGCGAACGTCATGCTGACGCGCAACGGCCAGGTCAAGGTCATGGACTTCGGCATCGCCCGCGCAATGGGCGACTCCGGCATGACGATGACCCAGACCGCGGCGGTCATCGGCACCGCGCAGTACCTCTCGCCGGAGCAGGCCAAGGGCGAACAGGTGGACGCGCGTTCCGACCTGTACTCCACCGGCTGCCTGCTCTACGAACTGCTGACCGTCCGGCCTCCCTTCGTGGGCGACTCCCCGGTCGCGGTCGCCTACCAGCACGTGCGGGAGGAACCGCAGCCGCCGAGCGTCTTCGACCCCGAGATCACGCCCGAGATGGACGCGATCGTACTGAAGGCGCTGGTCAAGGACCCCGACTACCGCTACCAGTCGGCCGACGAGATGCGTGCCGACATCGAGGCCTGCCTCGACGGCCAGCCCGTCGCGGCGACCGCGGCCATGGGCTCGGTCGGCTACGGCGGTTACCCGGACGACCAGCCGACGACGGCGCTGCGCGCGGACGCCGGCGGGGCCACCTCGATGCTGCCGCCCATGAACCCGGACGACGGCGGCTACGGCTACGACGAGCGCCAGAGCCGTCGCCGCCCGCCGAAGAAGAACAACACCTCCACGATATTGCTGGTCGTGGCGGGTGTGCTGGTCCTGATCGGCGCCATCCTGATCGGCCGCTGGGCGATCAACGGCAGCGGCGGCGTGGGCAACGGCACCGTCGCGGCCCCGAACTTCGTCGGCGAGACGAAGGCGAACGCGCAAAAACTCGCCGACAACAGCGATTTGACGTTGGCCTTCACGGAGAAGCCCTGCGAGAACCAGGCCAAGGGCAACGTCTGTGACCAGGACCCGGCAGCCGGGACGAAGGTGGACAAGGAGTCCACCGTCACCCTGACGGTCTCCACGGGGGCGCCGAAGGTCGCCGTGCCGAGCGTGATCGGTGACGACATCGACGACGCCAAGGCCGAACTCGAGGGCGACAAGTACCAGTTCGTCGTCGAGGTCGAAGAAAAGATCAGCGGCGAGGAGCCGGGCACGGTCATCGAGCAGAAGCCGGATCTCGGTGAAGAGGTGGAGAAGGGTACGACCGTCACCCTCACCGTCGCCAAGGCCGAGGACAAGGCCACGGTCCCGGACGTCCTCACCAAGAGCTGTGAGGAGGCCAAGGCCCAGATGACGGCCAGCACCCTCACCGGCAACTGCGTCGAAGAGGAGACGGACGACCCGAACCTGGTCGGCAAGGTCATCCGCACCTCGCCCGATGCGAACACCCAGGTCTCCAAGAACAGCCAGGTGACGATCTTCATCGGCAAGGCGAAGGCAGCCGAGAAGGTGGCCGTGCCGGAGATCAACGGCAAGAAGCTCGAGGAAGCCCAGCGTCTCCTCGGGGAGGCGGGACTCTCCGTCACCGGTGTCACCGGTCCGAACGACCCCAACGCCCGCGTGTTCGGTTCCAACCCGCCCCAGGGCACCCCGGTGGACAAGGGCACGGGAGTGACCCTGTTCACGGTCGGCGGTGGCGGCGGCGGTGACGGCGGCTTCTTCGGGGGCGGCTGATCCGCGGCAGGCACCTCGCACGACAGGAGCCCCGGCCCCCTCTTCGGAGGGGGCCGGGGCTTTTCGTCGGTCCGGGACCTCGGGCGCGGGGCCTGGATCAGTTCAGCTCCTGCGGCGGGGTGCGGTTCTCGTCCACCTTCTCCTTGCGGACCAGTTCGCCCCAGACGATGTAGCGGTACGTGCTGGTGTAGATCGGCGTGCAGGTCGTCAGCGTGATGTAGTGGCCGGCCTTCTTGCGGCCGGACTCCGCGGGGACCTTGGCGAGGACGTCGACGTTGTACTTCGACGTCTCCGGGAGGATGCCGAAGACCTTGTAGACGTACCAGGTGTCCTTCGTCTCGAAGACGATCGGATCACCCTTCCTGATCTTGTGGATGCCGTGAAACTTCGCGCCGTGACCGTCCCGGTGCGCGGCGAGGGAGAAGTTGCCCTTCTTGCCGGACGTCGGCAGGGTCGCCTTCACGGGGTCGGTGTAGTAGCCGGCCACGCCGTCGTTGAGGACCTTCATCGACGTGCCCTTCTCGACGAGGATGTCGTCGCCGCTCATCGCGGGCACGTGCAGGAAGCCGATGCCGTTCTTGCTGTCGTAGACGGCGGGTGCGCTCTTGTCGCCGCCGCCGGACTCCTGGGCCCAGGAGTCGCGCACCTTGTCCGCCTGCCGGTCCGCCGCGCGGTCCGCGACGACGTTCGTCCACCACAACGAGTAGACGACGAACAGGCCGAGCAGCACGCCCGCGGTGATGAGCATCTCCCCGAAGAAGCTGATCACCATGGCCACCGGCCCCATGCGGCGGCGTGCCCTGGGCGGCGGGGACGCGGGCGCGTCGGAGTGCTGTGCGGTGTCGTCGGCGGTCGCTGCCACGTTTCCTCTGCCCTTAACTGACGAGCGCATCCGGCTTGCCCTTGCTGCGCGGCCGTTCCTCGACCATCTGACCCCAGACGATCAAGCGGTACTTGCTGGTGAACTCAGGTGTGCACGTGGTCAGCGTGATGTAGCGGCCGGGCCCGGTGAAGCCCGAGCCCTTGGGCACCGGTTCGAGGACGCTCACATTGCTCGGTGGCGTCACCGGCAACGTCGACGCCGTCTTGTAGACGAAGTACGTGTCCTGCGTCTCCACCACGATCGGATCGCCCGGCTGCAGCCGGTTGATGTACCGGAACGGCTCCCCGTGCGTGTTGCGGTGGCCCGCGAGCCCGAAGTTGCCGGTCTTCGCGTCCGGCATCGCCGTCTTCAGCGCGCCCTCCGCGTAGTGGCCGACCATGCCCCGGTCGAGGACCTTCTTGCTGCTGATGCCCTCGGCGATCGGCACCACCACGTCCAGCTTGGGGATGTGCAGCAGCGCGAAGCCCTGCCCCGGCTCGAACGCCCCCGGTTTACGCTCGCCGTTCGCCCAGTCCTGCTGGAGGTCGCTGGCCTCCTTGCCGGCCTGCGCGTGCGCGCGCACGTTCGTCCACCACAGCTGGTAGGTGACGAACAGGAGCATCAACACGCCGGTGGTGATGAACACCTCGCCGATGGCCCGGCTCGCCACGACCGCCGGGCTGGCCTTACGCGCCCGAGCCTGCCGACGCGCCTCGACACGGGACAGCGGCGCCCGTGACGCCCCCTCAGAGGCGTCGTCAGGGCCCCGGCCGGCCGAGGCCCGTGACGCCCCCTCAGAGGCGTCGTCAGGGCCCCGGCCGGCCGAGGACCCGTCGGCGGCCTTGTGAGAGCCTCCACGGCGCCCCTGCCGCTTCTTGGCCGCCTTCCTGCGGGCTGCCCGGCCCCCCGGAGCGGGAGGTTCCTCACGTACCGCGCGCTCCGGCGGGTCCGGAATGCGCAGCGCGACGGTCTCCTCGTCGATCGGCGGCAGCCGCGTGGTGGCGTCGTCGGCGGTGCCCCCGTAAGGGTCGGGCGTCGCCGCCCCGCCGTACCACCCGTCCCCGTACGCGCCCTGGACCCCGTACGGCTGCCCGCCGTACGAGGTGCCCTGGTCGCCGGCGCCGTACCCATGGGCGCCGGACTCGCGCTCGGGGCGCAGCGCCGTCACGCCGAGGACCTGCCCACCACCGGGGCGAGCCCCGCGGATCTCGCCACGGCCTCCGTGTCACCACACTCCGCGAGCCAGTTGGCCAACATCCGGTGGCCGTGCTCGGTCAGCACCGACTCAGGGTGGAACTGCACCCCCTCCACCAGGAGTTCACGGTGCCTGAGTCCCATCACGATGCCGTCCGCGGTGCGGGCCGTGACCTCCAGCTCCGCCGGGACCGTGGCCGGCTCGGCGGCCAGCGAGTGGTACCGGGTGGCCGTGAACGGGGAGGGCAGTCCGGCGAAGACGCCCTTGCCCTCGTGCGTCACCGGGGAGGTCTTGCCGTGCAGCAGCTCGGGGGCGCGGTCGACCACACCGCCGTACGCCACCTGCATCGACTGCATGCCCAGGCAGACGCCGAAGACCGGCACCCCGGTCGCGGCGCAGTGGCGCACCATGTCCACGCAGACCCCGGCCTCTTCAGGGGTGCCGGGGCCCGGGGACAGCAGCACGCCGTCGAAGCCGTCCTGGGCGTGGCCCGTCGACACCTCGTCGTTGCGCAGGACCTCACACTCGGCGCCCAGCTGGTACAGGTACTGGACAAGGTTGAAGACGAAGCTGTCGTAGTTGTCGACGACGAGAATGCGCGCGCTCACTGGTTGTCCACCGTCACATCGTTGAAGGGCAGCAGCGGCTCCGCCCACGGGAAGACGTACTGGAAGAGGACGTAGACCACGACGGTGATCAGCACGAGTGAGATGAGTGCCCTCACCCATCCGTTGCCCGGCAGATGCCGCCAGATCCAGCTGTACATGCCGTCCCTTCCGTCGTACCACGGCACCAGACCCACGCCGTACGCCACCAGACTAACGGCGCAACGCCCTCTGTTTCCCGGCCTCCACAGGCTGTGTGACAAGCCGACCGGTAGGCCGCGTGCACCTCTGAGTACGTGCCGCGGGGCCGATCGCCTCGATCGGCCCCGCATGTTCCACGTGAAACCACGGACGGGCGGGACGAACCCGGCCCGGGCCGGGTGCTAGTCGACGGGTTCCGCGTAGTGCAGGTCCACCGTGCCGGAGTAACCGGGGAGCGTCTTGGTGCCCTCGTCCTCGACCTTCCAGCCGAGACCGTAGACGTTGACGTACACCATGTAGTTCTGGATCGCCGGTGAGGCGGCGAGCGCCTTCTTCAGCTTCTCCGGCTCCCCGACCGCGGTGATCGTGTACGGCGGCGAGTAGACGCGGCCCTGAAGGATCAACGTGTTGCCCACACAGCGCACGGCACTGGTGGAGATGAGCCGCTGGTCCATCACCTGGATGCCCTCGGCACCGCCCTGCCACATCGCGTTCACCACGGCCTGGAGGTCCTGCTGGTGGATGACCAGGTAGTCCGGCTGCGGTTCGGGATAGCCGGGGAGCTTGGCAGTGGCGTCCGGCGGGGCGTCGTTCAGGGTGACCGTGATCGCCTTGCCCTTCAGTTCCTGCGTGCCGGCGCGCTCCTCCAGATCGGCGAGCTTGGCGTCCTCCGCCTCGGTGCTGCCGTCGTCCCGCTCGGCGAGGGCCTCGACGTCCTTGCGCAGGGCGCCGTTGGACTCGTCCAGCTCGCCGTTCTTGCGGCTGCGTTCGTGGATCAGGTCGGAGAGCTTCAGCAAGGAGGCGTCGGTGCGGATGTTGGTGCCCTTGGCCGTGTCGAAGCTGATGAAGAAGAGAAGGCCCGCGAGGGCGAAGATGCCCGCGGTGAGCACCCGCACCGGTCGCACTCGGCGCGGGCGGGGTGCGGGACTGGATTCCGTCCCCGGGAAGTCGGCAGAATTGCTCAACGTACCCTTATCTCCTTCGGCGCCGCGGAAGCACTACGCTAACGGACGCCCGGGGGAGCACTCAGAGTCCCCTTGTACGCTGCCCCGAGCCCGACCCAGACCCTGCGCGGCCACGCAGCGCATCGACAGGAGAGACCCTCGTGCCGAAGTCACGTATCCGCAAGAAGGCCGACTACACGCCGCCGCCGGCCAAGCAGACGGCCGCGATCAAGCTGACCAACCGCGCCTGGGTCGCGCCGGTGATGCTGGCCCTCTTCCTCATCGGCCTGGCCTGGATCGTCGTGTTCTACGTCACCGACGGCTCGCTGCCGATCGACGCGCTGGGCAACTGGAACATCGTGGTGGGCTTCGGCTTCATTGCCGCCGGGTTCGGCGTCTCCACGCAGTGGAAGTAGCGCCGCACGCCGCAGTGGAAGCAGCGCCGGACCGGGGGCGGACCGCGCCCACCGGTCACTGAGCGCAGCCCTGCCCCGAGGGGTTCCATCAGCTCTGGGCAGGGTTATCCCCTGAGTTATCCACAGCCCTTGTCCACATGTGGACAGGGAACCCGATCTGTGGATAACCCCCTCCGAGGTTGACGCCGGTGTGACAGAAACACCACCAACCGAAAACCTGTTCGTATACAGGGTGACCTGCGGAAACAGCGGTCAGTAACCACGCACGGTGAGGTCGTCGCACCGTATGCACAAGATCCGACACCGTCTGTGGACAAACTCGGGCTCAGGTGAGCTGCGCGGTCCTCACCAGGGTGATCAGCACGACCGCCGCCAGCACCACCGCACAGGTTCCGTACTGCACCAGCGCCCGCCGCTCACGCGGGGCGTGCACCATGGCGTAGCCGATGACGGCGCCCGCGACGAGCCCGCCGATGTGAGCCTCCCAGGCGATGCCGCTCCAGCCGAAGGTGAAGACGAGGTTGATCACCAGCAGGGCGATGATCGGCCGCATGTCCTGGCGGAGCCGACGCATCAGCACGGCGGTGGCGCCGAACAGTCCGAAGACGGCACCGGACGCCCCCAGTGAGGCGGAGGTGCCCGCAGCCAGCAGATAGGTCAGGGCGCCGCCGGCCAGACCGGAGATCAGATAGAGCGCGAGATAGCGCACCCGACCCAGCTGCTGCTCCAGCGGGCCGCCCAGCCACCACAGACCGAGCATGTTGAAGCCGATGTGCCAGAACTCCTCGTGCGTGAACATCGAGGTCAGCAGGCGGTACCACTCGCCCTCCGCCACGCCCTGGGTCGGCAGGAACGGCGCCGGAGGCCAGGTGCCGACCAGAACGAGATCGTTCAGCAGCGACGACTGGATCCGCACGGCCAGGAAGACCGCCAGGTTGATCCCGATGAGGATCTTCGTCACCAGCCGGGGGTCCGCCGCGACGCTCCCGCCGGCCAGCGTGCGGGGCGCGGAGGCGGACGGCGCGTGACCGGTGCCCCCGCCACTGCGGACACACTCCGGGCACTGGAATCCCACGGACGCGTCGACCATGCACTCCGGACAGATCGGCCGCTCGCACCGGGTGCAGCGGACACCGGTCTCCCGGTCCGGATGGCGGTAGCAGCCAGGGGCACGCCCGGCGTCCTGAGCGCTGTCGGCGGCCTGGTCGTCCATGAGATCCCCTAGGTCGTTGGAAAAACCCCGCCCCGCCCATCCTTACGGATGAGCGGGGCGATTGGTTCCCTTCGAGGCTTTCGCGCCCAGGGGACGAGGGTTCAGCCCTCGCTGATCTCGACCGACTCGATGACCACGTCGTTCACCGGGCGGTCGGTGCGCGGGTTGGTCTGCGCCGACGCGATGGCGTCGATGACCTTCTGGCTCGCCCCGTCGGTGACCTCACCGAAGATCGTGTGCTTGCGGTTCAGCCAGGCCGTCGGGGCGACGGTGATGAAGAACTGCGAGCCGTTGGTGCCCGGGCCGGCGTTGGCCATCGCCAGCAGGTAGGGCTTGTCGAAGCGCAGGTCCGGGTGGAACTCGTCCTCGAACTTGTAGCCGGGGCCGCCGGTGCCGTTGCCCAGCGGGTCACCGCCCTGGATCATGAAGCCACTGATCACCCGGTGGAAGACCGTGCCGTCGTAGAGCTTGTCGGTGGACTTCTGACCGGTCTGGGGGTGGGTCCACTCCCGCTCGCCCTTGGCGAGCTCGACGAAGTTCTTGACCGTCTTCGGCGCCTGGTCCGGGAAGAGCTGAACCTTGATGTCGCCGTGATTGGTCTTCAGGGTGGCGTAGAGCTGCGTAGCCACGATGTGCCTTCCGTTGTCTTTCCGTGACTCCCTGATCCTCGCACGGACCGGGCGCCGAGTCGCCCGGCCTGGGCGCACAGAGGGGGCCTCCGGGTCGCGTCGCTCACGAAAACCGTCACGAGTCCTCCCGAGACGGGGGCGCATCGCACCGATCCGTGGCATCGTCGGCGACAAACACCCGTTGCACCGCATTCGTCCCCTTGCCCTCGATATCGCCGCTCTTGATATCGCCGTCGGTCACCGAGGGCGGCACCCGTTCGCCCGTCCACGCATGCCGCGTGGCGACCCGACAGGCATGATCCGTAAAAGGGTGGAAAGTCGAAATACCGTACGCCACCGAGGAGGAGGAACTCGTGACCCGCATCGACAGCGTGCGCGCCGCGACCGGTTCGGCGAAGGACAGCGTGCTGCACGCCGCGGAAGTGGTGGCGCCCTACGCCGACACGGCCAAGGTCAGGGCCGCGCACTACGCACAGGAGGCCCGCGTACGGCTCGCGCCCAAGGTGACGCAGGCCGCAGGACAGGCCCGCGTCCAGTACGGCACGCATGTACAGCCGTACCTGGAGCAGGCCCGGACCCATATGCCGCCGAAGGTCGACAAGGCCGCCCAGCAGGCCGCCGTCCGTACGCGCCTGGCCGCTCGCCAGGCCGCGGAGTATTCGCGGCCGGTGATCGAACAGGCGGTGGCCGCCGCCGGACCGGCGCGCGAGGAGGCCGCGGCCCGCAGCGCGGCCGCTCTCGCCGCCCTGCGGGGCCAGGTCTCGGCCCAGCAGATCCAGAAGCTCGTGCGCAAGCAGCAGCGGCGGGCGAAGGCCGGCCGCGCCGCGAAGATGGTCCTGATCCTGGGCGCCGTCGCCGGCGGAGCGTTCGCCGCCTGGAAGTGGTGGGACAAGCAGGCCAACCCGGACTGGCTGGTGGAACCACCGGCCGCGACGGACGTGTCCGGCTCGACCACCCTGACGTCGGTCGACGGCAGCGACGTGGGCGCCCTCGATCCGGAGGTCGAGGCAAAGGAGGCCGAGGAAGAGGCCGCCAAGCGCGACGAGACCTGACGGCCGTCGGCACCTCGCACGACGCGAACGGTGCGGTGGGTCAGAGGACTTGAGCCTCTGACCCACCGCACCGTTTCACGTGAAACAAGACCCCTCGCACCCGCGTTTCCGCAGGTGGAGGGGTCTTCTCTGTGGAGCCTAGGGGAGTCGAACCCCTGACATCTGCCATGCAAAGACAGCGCTCTACCAACTGAGCTAAGGCCCCGGAACGAAAGCGTCCACCAGGAGAAACATGTCCCGGCAGGCGCCCGACACCAGAGTACCGGGTCCCCCCGGGGGTTCGGCAAAAAGATTGGGGGTCCCCGTGACCAACCACTCTCCGTAAGATGCTCGGCGTGGTTCGCTCTAGCGAACCACGGTTCATGGGGAAGCGATGGGGAGACGCAATGGACGCCGCACAGCAGGAAGCCACCGCCAGAGCGCGGGAACTGCAGCGGAATTGGTACGGGGAGCCGCTGGGGGCGCTCTTCCGTAGGCTCATAGACGACCTGGGCCTCAACCAGGCCAGGCTGGCGGGGGTCCTGGGACTGTCCGCACCGATGCTGTCGCAGCTGATGAGCGGCCAGCGGGCGAAGATCGGCAACCCGGCCGTGGTCCAGCGCGTGCAGCTGCTGCAGGACCTGGCGGGGCAGGTGGCGGACGGCAGCGTGAGCGCCGCCGAGGCGACCGAGCGCATGGAGGAGATCAAGAAGTCGCAGGGGGGATCCGTGCTCACCAACACCACGACGAGCACCACCAGTTCGGGTGCGCCCACGGTGAAGCGCGTGGTCCGCGAGATCCAGTCCCTGTTGCGTTCGGTGGCGGCCGCCGGCGACATCATCGAGGCCGCCGACACCCTGGCGCCCACCCACCCCGAGCTGGCGGAGTTCCTCCGGGTCTACGGAGCCGGCCGTACGTCCGACGCGGTCACGCACTACCAGTCGCACCAGAACTGACGCATCTCCCGGCGGCCGAAGGGGGCTCGGCCGCCGGTGACAGGTGCGGTGGAGGAGAAGCGGCTCAGAAGCGGGGGCTCAGGGGGAGTCGTATCGCTCGTCGTGGGGGAGAGACACGGGGACACCTCAGGGGGAGGAGCGACGCACAGCCATGGGTGAGGTCTTCGCCGGCCGGTACGAGCTGGTCGACCCGATCGGACGCGGGGGCGTCGGAGCCGTCTGGCGCGCCTGGGACCATCGCCGCCGCCGCTATGTGGCGGCGAAGGTACTGCTGCAGAGCGACGCCCATTCGCTGCTGCGCTTCGTGCGCGAGCAGGCGTTACGTATCGACCATCCCCATGTCCTCGCCCCCACCAGCTGGGCCGCCGACGACGACAAGGTCCTGTTCACCATGGATCTGGTCGCCGGCGGGTCCCTGGTCCACCTGGTCGGTGACTACGGACCGCTGCCGCCCGCGTTCGTCTGCACCCTGCTCGACCAGTTGCTCGCGGGACTCGCGGCGGTGCACGCGGAGGGCGTGGTGCACCGCGACATCAAGCCCGCCAACGTGCTTCTCGAGGCCACCGGCACGGGCAGGCCCGGACTGCGGCTGTCGGACTTCGGCATCGCGATGCGGCTGGGCGAGCCCCGGCTGACCGAGACCAACCTGGTGGTCGGCACACCGGGGTATCTGGCCCCGGAGCAGATGATGGGCGCCGAACCGGACTTCCCCGCCGACCTGTTCGCCGTGGGCCTGGTCGCGCTGTATCTGCTCGAGGGCGCGAAACCGGACGCCAAGGCCCTCATCCAGTACTTCGCCGACCACGGGACGCCCGGCGCGCCCCAGGGCATCCCCGAGCCGCTGTGGCAGGTCGTGGCCACCTTGCTCCAGCCCGATCCGGAGGCCCGCTTCCGCACGGCCACCGGGGCACGCAAGGCGCTCGCCTCGGCCGCGGAGCTACTGCCGGAGCCGGGTCCCGATGACGAGCTGATCGAGATCTTCGACCAACTGGGCCCGCTGCCCACCGGTTTCGCCCCTGAAGGCCCGCTGAAGAAGGCGTCCGGGCTGCGTCGGGGGATGGGCGATTCGACGGGAGAGGGTGAGGCCGCGGGCGGGAGCCTCGGGGCGCACGGAGCACCTCCGCCCGGAGCCGAGGAGACGACCGGCTCCGTGATCGGCGGCCCGCCCGAACCAGCTCCCGCCGATCCCCGCCAGGGCATCACCGGCTCCCCCATGACGCCACCGGACGCCGTCCCGCGGCCCGGCGGCACGTCGGACACCGGCAGCTTCCCCCTGCCGCCGCCCCGGGCCGACTCGCCCGCTGCCCCCTCCGTCTTCACCCCGCCGGAGCCCTCCCTGCCCGCTCCTCGCTCCCCTGAGCGCCCTTCCCAACCCCCGCAGTACGCGCCTCATCCCCCGTACAGCGGCCACCGGCAGCCGGTGCTCGACCTCTCCCCCTACGAACCCGCCCGTCCGCCGAGCTCCCCCCTGCCACACCCGCCCGTGCGTCCTGAGGCCTCCACTACTGAATACACCGCCGAGTCCTCGCGGGTTCCGCCTCCGGACAGGGTTCCGGCGCCGCACACGGCAGGGCCCCGGTCGCACCGCCGGCACGGCAGCCGCCGGCCCGGCCCTCCGGTGCGGGTGACCGTGCCCGTCCTGCTGCTGGCCCTGGCCTGTTACGCCGTGGGGCTCTGGGCCCTCACCCGCATGTGAACCTTGGGACCACGGGACCAGGAACCCCCGCCCGCGGGAGCACGGGGCCGCGGGGCCTTGAGCCGGAACCGTCCCAGTCGCACGCAGGATCCTGTGGCCCACCCGGGAGACCGCGTCTACACGGCGGCCCGCCGCCGGGCCACCACCGTCCACACCCCGAGCCCCACCACCAGGGCGCTCCCGGTGCCGATGCCGCCCGCAGCGAGCACCCGGTACAGCGTGTCGCCGTCCGCGCCGCCCTCCCCCGCGTCAGCCGTCCCCCCGCCGCTCCCCGCGACCGTGAAGACGTCCGACGGCACGACACGGCCCGCGTAACCGGGCCCGTCACGCACCTCCCCGCTCTGCCGCACGCGCAGCGTCAACGGCACGGGCCCGTCGCCGAACTTCTCCGCGACCTCTGCCGAGAGGTGCGCGACGAGGTAGTACGCGCCGGCGAACCGCATCGCCGTGACCTGCCGGCCGGAGGCGTGCCGGTTCTCGTACGCGACGGGTGGCAGGGGCTTGAGTGCCTTCGCCTTCTGACCGCCGTCGTAGCCGATGCCCAGGTCCTCGACGTGACCGCGTACCGGGTTGTAGAGGTCCAGGTCGAGCGCGGAGGCGACGTAGCCGGAGGCGTCCGTGCCGGAGCTGCCGAGTTCGGCGGTGGCGTGGAGCTGCCGGCCCCAGTCGACGGGCACCTGGTAGAAGAGCGACTGGCCCGGCCGTATGTCGTCCCGCCACACCCCTTCGCCGAGCGGGGTCGCCTGTGCGAAGCCCGCGCCGCCGGGGCGTCGTTGGGCCCGCCCCTGGACGGGAGCGGGGGTGGCCGAGTTCCACGCGTCGGGCGCACGTGTGGGGTCGGCCGTCTCCAGCGCGGGCTCCGACACCGTGATCAGCTCCATCTCCCAGGGGTCGGGGGAGGCGTCCCGCGCGTCCGGGGCGGCGCGTTCCACGGTGACGTAGTACGTCCCGGCCTCCGCGCACAGGCTTCTCCTGGGGGAGATCTCCCGCATGGCCCACGCCGCGACGGGGCGGGGGCTGCCCGGTGCGCCGAAGTTCGCCGTGTCCACGTCGCAGGAGCGGCCGTCGGCGTCCTCCACCGTCACCTTGACGCCGTCGGCGACGGAGACGGTGCGTCCGGGCGGCGGTACGGCGGTGGCGGAGGCGTAGGCGGTGGCCGTGTCGTCCAGTTCCAGGCGGTAGTACACCGTGCCGGCCGCCGGGAGAGTGCTGCGGTAGGTCCGGCCGGGTTCCAGTTCCTCGGCGTCCGCGGTGCTCGGGGCCCCTTCGACGCGCTGCGCGTCCGCGGCGAAGGCGTAGGCAAGGACGCCGTCCTCCACGACGGCGGGGGTACTGTCCTCTACGACGGCGAGGGCCTGCTGAGCCGGCAGTACCGGCCCCAGGCCGAGCGCTGCCACCAGGCACAGACGCCCGACGGCGGGGTGCCGGCCCCGTCCCGACGGCCGAGCCGTGCTCCGCGCCGTGCCCTGCCGTCCCCTCACACGCCCCCCTCGTCGCCGTCCGTCGCCGGGCTTCGCATCGTGCCGCCCATCCTGCACCGCGGGCGCGGCACGGCCACAGGGTCCCGGCCACACAAAACCCCGACCGCACCAGCGGCCGGGGTCTGTTCAGCGTCGTATGTCGATACTCACGAACCCGTGGGCACGGAGTCAGTCGCCTCCGTCCACAGATCCTGCTCGGCGCGATCCGCCTGGATCTGGCGGTACACGAGGAGCCCGCCGATGGCGGCCAGTGCGACCAGGAGAAGCTTCTTCACCGCGCGACCTCGTCTTTCCTTGACGTAGGGGACCTCTGGCGCCCGACTATACACACCGGCCGATACCGATCGGTGACCTGCGTCGCCGCCTCCAACTGCCCTCGCGGGCAACTGGATCGACGCGGCGCGGACGGTGTGATCGGAGGGTGATCACACCCGCACGCACGGTGTCTTTTGCTGCCTTTCCTCATCTCTTCAGGGCTTTTCCGCCGTCATGCACCCATCCGAGTGGTGTTCATCTGAACATCCACGCGGCGCGGGCGTCGGTCCACCACTTCGAGGTCCTCATACACATCATGAGGAAAGTACGCAAATCGCCCAACCCGAAAGTGAGGGGCCATGGCCAGGAACAAGGTCATGAAGCTGTGGAACACCGTCGTCACCGCCTTCCTCGCGCTGTGCACGGCGCTCGGTCTCATCACCACGGCCGCCGCGGCGGCCGTACCGCAGACCGGGGAGACCCGCAACAGCGACAGCGCGACCAAGACGGAGGCTCCCGCGCCGGCGACGTCCCTGTGGTCCTGGCCACTGGTCAGGGCACTGCCCCCCACGATGAAGCAGCGCATCCACGCCGAGGCGCACGGCAAGTCCCCCAGCTGTCGGCACCGGCCCCACGAGGACGGCGCCGCGGAGTCGGAGAACACCGCGGAACGGGACCGGAGCGCGGCGCAGGACTCGACCTCCCGACCGGATTCCGAGCTGGTCCCCGCGCACTGTTCCGAGGACACAGCGTCCACCCTGCCCGCGCCCGCCACCGGCCGTATCCCGCTCCAGCGCTGAGGCTCCTCGGCCCGCTGTTTCCGACTCGACCCTCCTCGTGCCGTCGCTGCTTCCCGGAGTCCTGGCGAACTTGCGTACAGCACAACGGCACGACACGAGCCGAACACCCCCGAAGACCCCGGTCGGCATCCGACCGGGGTCCGGGGCGTATCCGAGACACGAGCCCGCCGGGTCACGAGCCCGCCGGCGCGACCGCTCCCACACGCCCGCACACGGCGATGTGAGCGGCTGACGGACCTGACAGTGCTCCGAGGAGCGCGTAGGGCCCCCGACGGCGTCTCCAAGCCCTCAGAGCGGGCTCAGGCGGCGCCTCAGCAGGCAGAACACGTTGCCCTCCGGGTCGGCGAGGACGTGCCACGATTCCTCGCCGGTCTGACCGATGTCGGCGGGCCGCGCCCCCAGCTTCAGCAGCCGTTCGAGCTCCGCGTCCTGGTCGCGGTCGGTGGCGTTGAGGTCGATGTGCAGCCGGGGCTTGCCCGGCTGCGGGTCGTCGTTGCGGCTGAGGACGATCGTCGGCTGCGCGCCCCCGAACCCTTCCCGGGGACCGATCTCGATGTCGTCCCCGTCGCGTTCCAGCTCCACGAAGTCCAGCACCTCGCACCAGAACCGCGCCAGCAGCTCCGGGTCGCGGCATTCGAGTACGAGTTCACCGATACGGCTCGCCATGAACGGGACCCACTTCCACCTCGGGATCTTCCGGCCCGGCCGCACGGGAGGCTCGCGCCCCGCCGCCCGACCCGCGCCCGCGACCGTACCGGGCGGCAACAGGCCGGCGCGAGGCGTTCACACCACCTCGACCCGTCCGGCCCACAACCCCGGGAACAGCAAAAGACCCCCAGTCGCACCGACTGGAGGTCTTCTCACTGTGGGGCTAACAGGATTTGAACCTGTGGCCTCATCCTTATCAGGGATGCGCTCTAACCAACTGAGCTATAGCCCCGCCGCGCTTGCGGTGTGTGTCCCGCGCGCTGACTCCTGAAGATTAGCGCACGACCGGGGCAGTCCCAAAATCGGTTGTCGCAAGGCCGTCACAGCGGGCGGCGCGCGCCCGCTGAGCAGGTCACTCGTCCTCGGCCAGCGTCAGCTCGACACCGCCCACGAACCCGGCGGAGAGGTTGTAGATGAACGCTCCCAGGGTCGCCAGCGCCGTCGCCAGAATGACGTCGATGACCGCGATGACCGTGGTGAACATCAGAACGTTGGGCAGCGACAGGAACGACTGGAGGTCGAAGCCGTTCGACCCCTCGGAGCCGGTCGCCTCCGAGATCGTGCCGCCGACCGTCGAGAACACGCCCATGGCGTCCATGACCATCCACAGCACAGCGGCCGCGACGATCGTGCAGATGCCGAGGGCGATCGACAGCAGGAAGCTGACCTTCATGACCGACCACGGGTCGGCCTTCGCCACGCGCAGGCGCGCCTTGCGCACGCGCGGGGTGGTGCTGGCCCCCGTGCGGGGCCGGCGCACCGCGCCGGTGCCGCCGACCGCGGCGCCGGCCTGGGCCGGGTAGGCCTGCGGCGGGTGGTACGGGCCCGCCTGCTGCTGCGGCTGCCGTTCCCCCGGCAGCGGTGAGGCCGTCTGAGCGGCGGCACCCTGCCCGGGTGCGGCCTGCTGCGGGCCTCGGGTGTCCGTCACGGTTCCCCCCTGGGATCCCTGCCTGGTGGACGAGGAGGCGTCGGAGACCGGCGCCTTGATCGCTTTGAGATTGGTCGTGTGCGGATCTGCCGCCCGCGCGGCGGAGCCACGGCCGCCGCCGTCCGTCCCCCTACTGGTACCGGCCGGTCCGGCGCCCGTGGCTCCGCTCACGCTGACTCACTCCTCGTCCTACTCGGAGGAGGGCGCCTCGCCCTCGTCCGTGCCGGTGGTCGCGTCCCCGTCGGCGGTCTCGTCCACGGCCACGTCGCCGTCGACTTCCTCCGCCTCGCGTCCTGCTTCGGCGTTACGGGCGATGCCGACCACGGCATCGCGCTTGCTCAGGTTGATCAGTTGGACGCCCATGGTGTCACGGCCGGTTTCCCTGATCTCGTTGACTCGCGTGCGAATCACACCACCTGACAGCGTGATGGCGAGAATTTCGTCGGTCTCCTCGACCACCAGCGCGCCGACGAGGGTCCCGCGGTCCTCGACGATCTTGGCGGCCTTGATGCCGAGGCCGCCGCGACCCTGAACCCGGTACTCGTCGACTGCGGTCCGCTTCGCGTACCCGCCGTCTGTGGCAGTGAACACGAACGTACCGGGTCGAACAACATTCATCGAGAGCAGCTCGTCCCCTTCGCGGAAACTCATGCCCTTGACGCCCGAGGTCGCGCGTCCCATGGGGCGCAGCGTGTCGTCCGTCGCCGTGAACCTGATCGACTGCGCCTTCTTGCTGATCAGCAGCAGATCGTCATCGGCCGAGACGAGCTCGGCACCGATCAGTTCGTCGTCGGTCCCGTCCTCCTGCTCGCGCAGGTTGATGGCGATGACACCGCCGGACCGCGGAGAGTCGTAGTCCTTCAGCGGCGTCTTCTTCACCAGGCCCGCCTTGGTCGCCAGGACCAGGTACGGAGTCGCCTCGTAGTCGCGGATCGCACGGATCTGGGCGATGGTCTCGTCCGGCTGGAAGGCCAGCAGGTTCGCCACGTGCTGTCCGCGCGCGTCGCGGCCGGCGTCGGGCAGCTCGTACGCCTTCACCCGGTAGACGCGGCCCTTGTTGGTGAAGAAAAGCAGCCAGTGGTGCGTCGTGGACACGAAGAAGTGGTTGACGATGTCGTCTTCCTTGAGCTTCGCGCCTCGCACCCCCTTGCCGCCACGCCTCTGCGCCCGGTAGTCGTCGGTCTTGGTGCGCTTGATGTAACCGCCACGCGTGACCGTGACGACGATGTCCTCCTCGGCGATCAGGTCCTCGATGGACATGTCGCCCTCGTAGGGGATCAGCTTCGTCTTGCGGTCGTCGCCGAACTTCTCGACGATCGCCGCCAGCTCCTGGCTGACGATGCCCCGCTGGCGCACCGGGGAGGCGAGGATCTCGTTGTACTCGCTGATCTTCGCCTGGAGCTCGTCGTGCTCCTGGACGATCTTCTGGCGCTCCAGGGCGGCCAGGCGGCGCAGCTGCATCTCGAGGATGGCGTTGGCCTGGATGTCGTCGATCTCCAGGAGGTCCCTCAGGCCGCCGCGCGCGATCTCGACGGTGTCGCTGCGCCGGATCAGCGCGATGACCTCGTCGATGGCGTCCAGGGCCTTCAGCAGACCGCGCAGGATGTGCGCCCGCTCCTCCGCCTTGCGCAGCCGGAAGCGCGTACGGCGGACGATGACCTCGATCTGGTGCGTGACCCAGTGCCGGATGAAGGCGTCCAGGGACAGCGTGCGCGGCACGCCGTCCACCAGGGCCAGCATGTTGGCGCCGAAGTTGGTCTGCAGGTCCGTGTGCTTGTACAGGTTGTTCAGGACGACCTTGGCGACCGCGTCCCGCTTCAGCACGATGACCAGGCGCTGGCCGGTGCGCGAGGACGTCTCGTCGCGCACGTCGGCGATGCCGCCGACCTTGCCGTCCTTCACCAGGTCGGCGATCTTCTGCGCGAGGTTGTCGGGGTTGGTCTGGTACGGCAGCTCCGTGACCACCAGGCACTGGCGGTTCTGGATCTCCTCCACCTCGACCACCGCGCGCATGGTGATCGAGCCGCGCCCGGTGCGGTACGCCTCCTCGATGCCCTTGCGGCCCACCACCAGGGCGCCGGTCGGGAAGTCGGGGCCCTTGATGCGCTCGATCAGCGCGTCCAGCAGTTCCTCGTGCGAGGCCTCGGGGTTCTCCAGGTACCACTGGGCGCCGGCCGCCACCTCGCGCAGGTTGTGCGGCGGGATGTTGGTCGCCATGCCGACGGCGATACCTGCCGAACCGTTGATCAGCAGGTTCGGGAAGCGCGCCGGCAGGACGGTCGGCTCCTGGGAGCGGCCGTCGTAGTTGTCCGTGAAGTCGACGGTCTCCTCGTCGATGTCCCGGACCATCTCCATCGACAGCGGCGCCATCTTGCACTCGGTGTAGCGCATCGCCGCCGCGGGGTCGTTGCCCGGGGAGCCGAAGTTGCCGTTGGAGTCCACCAGCGGCATCCGCATCGACCACGGCTGCGCCAGGCGGACCAGCGCGTCGTAGATCGAGGAGTCGCCGTGCGGGTGGTAGTTGCCCATGACGTCGCCGACGACGCGGGCACACTTGTAGAAGCCGCGCTCGGGGCGATAGCCGCCGTCGTACATCGCGTACAGCACACGGCGGTGGACGGGCTTGAGGCCGTCACGCACGTCCGGCAGCGCACGCGACACGATGACGGACATCGCGTAGTCGAGGTACGACCGCTGCATCTCCGTCTCAAGCCCGACGGGCTCGACACGCATGGCGGCGGCGTCCACGTCCTCAAGAGGCGTGACGGGAGTGTTCTCGTCGGTCATTGCTGGTGAAGGTCCTTCCTGGTGCGGTCAGCTGAGACCGACTCAGATGTCGAGGAAGCGGACGTCCTTGGCGTTGCGCTGGATGAACGCGCGGCGTGCCTCGACGTCCTCGCCCATCAGGACCGAGAACAGGTCGTCGGCCTGGGCGGCGTCGTCCAGGGTGACCTGGCCGAGCACGCGGTGCTCCTGGTCCATCGTGGTGATGCGCAGCTCCTCGGCGTTCATCTCGCCGAGACCCTTGAAGCGCTGGACGGAGTCCTCACGGATGCGCTTGCCGGCGTTGCGGCCCATCTCGATCAGCGCGTCACGCTCGCGGTCGGAGTACGCGTACTCGAAGTCGTCCTTGCCCCACTTGATCTTGTAGAGCGGGGGACGGGACAGGAACACGTGCCCGGCCTCGACCAGCGGCCGCATGAAGCGGAACAGGAACGTCAGCAGCAGGGTGTTGATGTGCTGGCCGTCGACGTCGGCGTCCGCCATAAGGATGATCTTGTGATAGCGGAGCTTCTCGATGTCGAAGTCCTCGTGCACACCGGTACCGAACGCGGAGATCATCGCCTGGATCTCCTGGTTCTGCAGGATCCGGTCGATGCGCGCCTTCTCGACGTTCAGGATCTTGCCGCGGATCGGGAGGATCGCCTGGTACTCGGGGTTACGGCCGGACTTGGCCGAACCGCCGGCGGAGTCACCCTCGACGATGAAGATCTCGCACTTGGTCGGGTCGTTCGACTGGCAGTCGGACAGCTTGCCCGGCAGGGACGCCGTCTCCAGCAGGCCCTTGCGGCGGGTCAGATCGCGCGCCTTGCGGGCCGCCACGCGCGCGGTGGCAGCCGCGATGCCCTTGCGGACGATGTCCGCGGCCTCGTTGGGGTTGCGGTCCAGCCAGTCGGCGAGGTGCTCGTAGACGACCTTCTGCACGAAGGTCTTCACCTCGGTGTTGCCCAGCTTGGTCTTGGTCTGGCCCTCGAACTGCGGCTCGCTCAGCTTGACCGAGATGATCGCGGTCAGACCCTCGCGGATGTCGTCACCCGTGAGGTTGTCGTCCTTGTCGCGCAGCAGCTTCTTGTCGCGCGCGTACTTGTTGATCAGCGAGGTGAGCGCGGCACGGAAGCCCTCTTCGTGCGTACCGCCCTCGTGGGTGTGGATGATGTTCGCGAAGGAGTACACGCCCTCGGTGTAGCCGCCGTTCCACTGCATGGCGACCTCGAGGGACAGGTGACGGTCCTTGTCCTCGGCCTCGAGGTCGATGACGGTGGGATGGACCACCTCTCCCTTGCGGGAGTTGAGGTACTTCACGAAGTCGACGATGCCGCCCTCGTAGTGGTACGAGACGGCCTTGACCTCGTCCTTCTCGTCCTCGCCCGCCTCGTCCGCACCGGCGGTGGCCTTCGCCGAATCGCGCTCGTCGGTGAGGTTGATCTTCAGACCCTTGTTGAGGAACGCCATCTCCTGGAAGCGCCGGGACAGCGTCTCGAAGGAGTAGTCGGTGGTCTCGAAGATGTCACCGTCGGCCCAGAAGGTGACCGACGTGCCGGTCTCCTCGGTGGCCTCGTGCTTGACCAGGGGCGCGGTGGGGACACCCAGCTTGTAGTCCTGCGTCCAGCGGTGGCCGTCGGTCCTGACCTCGACGGCGACGCGCGTCGACAGCGCGTTGACCACGGACACGCCCACGCCGTGCAGACCGCCGGAGACCGCGTAACCGCCGCCGCCGAACTTGCCGCCCGCGTGCAGCACGGTCAGGACGACCTCGACGGCGGGCTTGCCCTCGGAGGGGACGATGCCCACCGGGATACCACGGCCGTTGTCGACGACGCGGACGCCGCCGTCGGCCAGGATCGTCACGTCGATCGTGTCCGCGTAGCCGGCCAGCGCCTCGTCGACCGAGTTGTCGACGACCTCCTGCACCAGGTGGTGCAGTCCCCGCTCGCCGGTCGACCCGATGTACATACCGGGTCGCTTACGGACCGCGTCCAGGCCCTCGAGGACGGTGATGGCGCTCGCGTCGTACGACGTGGCTCCCTCGTCGGTCGAGGGGCTCGCCGCGTCGGGGACGCCGGTGTCGGTGGACGGGATGTTCTCGTTGGGGTTGCCGGAATCGGCCACGAAGCGCCCTTTCTGGCACAGCACGAGCCGGGCTCGTCGGCAGGTTGCCGGAGCGGCTGCGGCATGTTGCGTTGGTAAGCCTTGATCAGCGTTGCTCAGCTCTTCCCGGACGGTCCCCAAGGACGGGGCGGGATTGTCTTCCAGTCTACCGGTAGCGCTGACATCGATGGGGGTTTGCGGGCACCTGAGTCCGCATGTGGCGCCCTGAACCGGCCTCACCCGACTCCCGATATGCGGATGGGGGCTCCAAGAGCCCCACGACGGCACTCAGCGCTTTCACCCGTCAACCCTTGGCTACTTAGGAGTCAGGTGGCGGTTCGCACCCGCGTGCGGGGGCGCGACGCAGCGGGCATCCGGCCCGCGAACGCGGTGCTGAGAAGCCTTGGTGTGATGTCTCTCACTTGTGTCCGGCGAGGCGCGAAAAGCCGCCGGATCACCCGTACGTGTCGCCGGGACCGGTGCTGCCCGGGGCCCGCAGCGGCCCGAAACGACGGGCCGGACCCGCGGGTCCGACAACCTTGATCAGCCGCACGGTGCCGTGCCCCAGATCGTCGTTCAGACGGGCCACGAGCGTCGGCGCCAGCAGCCGCAGATTGGTCGCCCACGCCGTGGAGTCGCAGCGCACCACCAGCACCCGCTCGTCCTCTTCGTAGCGCTCCGGCTCGCAGTGCTTGGCCACGTCCTCGCCGACGATCTCCGGCCAGCGGCCCATCACGCCGCCCACCGCCGCCGGGGCCTCCCAGCCGCGCTCGGTCAGGAGACGGTTGATCGCCGCGCCCAGCGCCATCGGGTCACGCCGGTCGGTGCGCGCCCCGGAGCGCAGGCCCCCGCGCCGCGCCTGCTTCTTCTGCCGCGCCGCGTCCCCACGCGCGCGTGCCGCCTCACGGGCCGCGCGCAGCGCCACGCGCGCCAGATCGACGCCCGAGGGCTCCGGCGCGTTCCCGGACTCGCCGGCGGGCGGCTTCTCCTCGCTCATGCGCGCTCCACCGTCCCCTCGGCCACGGCGAACCGTGTACCCGCCAGCACATGCGGTACGTCGTCGTCGACGGCGGCCGTCACCAGCACCTGCTCCCCGGGGGCCACCAGCTCGGCCAGACGCTCCCGGCGGCGCGTGTCCAGCTCGGCGAACACGTCGTCCAGCACCAGCACCGGCTCGTTGCCCTCGGCGCGCAGCAGGTCGTAGGAGGCGAGGCGCAGCGCCAGGGCGTACGACCACGACTCGCCGTGCGAGGCGTAGCCCTTGGCGGGCAGCTGGCCCAGCTTGAGCAGCAGGTCGTCACGGTGCGGGCCGACCAGGGTGACCCCCCGCTCGATCTCCTGCTTCCGGGACTCCGCGAGCGCCGCCATCAGCTGCTCGAACAGGTCCTCGCGCGTGTGCGCCTCGCCCGGCGCGGACGGCTTGTACTCCAGGGCGACCGGGCCACCGCCGGGCGCCAGTTGCTCGTACGCCTTGTCGGCCATCGGCTGGAGCGCCGCCACCAGGTCCAGCCGCTGCGCCAGGAGTTCGGCGCCCGCGCGCGCGAGGTGCTGGTCCCAGACGTCCAGCGTGGACAGGTCCAGGGTGCGTCCGCCGTGCCGACGGGCCAGCGCCGCCGACTTCAGCAAGGTGTTGCGCTGCTTGAGCACCCGTTCGTAGTCGGAGCGGACGCCCGCCATGCGCGGGGAGCGCGCGGTGATCAGCTCGTCGAGGAACCGGCGGCGCTCACCCGGATCGCCCTTGACCAGCGCCAGGTCCTCGGGGGCGAACAGCACGGTCCGCACGATCCCCAGCACGTCCCGCGGCCTGACCTGTGCGGACCGGTTGATGCGGGCGCGGTTCGCGCGGCCCGGGTTGAGCTCCAGCTCGATCAGCTGCTGCCGCTCGCCCTGCCGGACCTGAGCCCGGACGATCGCGCGGTCGGCCCCCATGCGGACCAGCGGCGCGTCGGAGGACACCCGGTGACTGCCGAGGGTGGCGAGGTAGCCGACCGCCTCGACGAGGTTCGTCTTGCCCTGCCCGTTGGGGCCGACGAAGGCCGTCACCCCCGGGTCGAGCGGGACCTCGACCCGGGGGTAGGAGCGGAAGTCGGCCAGCGACAGGTGCGTGACGTGCATGGTCGTTTCGCCGACCTCCCGCGGCGTTGCGGACCGCCGCGCGGTCCTGTGGACAAGTGCCGTCCCTGTGGACTACTTCTTCTCGACCGCGTGCCCGCCGAACTGGTTCCGCAGCGCCGCGATCATCTTCATCTGCGGCGAGTCCTCCTGGCGGGAGGCGAACCTCGCGAACAGCGAGGCCGTGATCGCCGGCAGCGGGACCGCGTTGTCGATGGCGGCCTCCACCGTCCAGCGTCCCTCACCGGAGTCCTGTGCATAACCCCGGAGGTCCTCCAGGTGCTCGTCCTCGTCGAGGGCGTTGACCGCCAGGTCGAGCAGCCAGGAGCGGATGACGGTGCCCTCCTGCCAGGAGCGGAAGACCTCCCGCACGTCGGTCACCGAGTCGACCTTCTCCAGCAGCTCCCAGCCCTCGGCGTAGGCCTGCATCATGGCGTACTCGATGCCGTTGTGGACCATCTTCGCGAAGTGCCCCGCGCCCACCTTGCCGGCGTGCACCGAGCCGAAGTCGCCCTCGGGCTTGAGGGCGTCGAATATCGGCTGCACCTTGGCGACGTCCTCCGCGGAGCCGCCGTACATCAGCGCGTAGCCGTTCTCCAGGCCCCAGACGCCGCCGGAGACGCCGCAGTCGACGAAGCCGATGCCCTTGGCGGCCAGCTCCGCGGCGTGCTTCTCGTCGTCCGTCCAGCGGGAGTTGCCGCCGTCCACCACGACGTCGCCGGGCTCCAGCAGTTCGGCGAGTTCGTCGACGGTGGACTGGGTCGGCTCGCCGGCCGGGACCATCACCCACACCACACGGGGGCCGCTGAGCTTGCCCACAAGCTCCTGCAGGCTGTGGACATCGGCGAGGTCCGGGTTGCGGTCGTACCCGAAGACGGTGTGGCCCGCGCGGCGCAGCCGCTCGCGCATGTTGCCGCCCATCTTGCCGAGACCGACGAGACCGAGCTCCATCAGATGTGTTCCTTAGGTTGCGACGGGACGTGACGGCACCTTGCGTGCCGGCGTCCGAGCCTAAACCCGGACGCTCGCGCACATCTGTGGGCATACGCGCTCACACGCCCGTCCTCACCTGCGGCTTCCCGCGCGAGGCGGGATCAGCCGCTGAGCCGCACCGGCATGATCAGGTACTTGTAGGCCTCGTCCGCCTCCGCGTCCATCGCCGGGCGGCCGCTGAGCAGTGCCGGCTTGGTGGACGTGGTGAAGGACAGCTGGGCGACCGGGGAGTCGATGGCACTCAGGCCGTCCAGCAGGAACGTCGGGTTGAAGGCGATGGAGATGTCGTCGCCCTCCAGCTGGGCGTCGACCCTTTCCACAGCCTGTGCGTCGTCGCTGGAACCGGCCTCCAGGATGAGCACGCCCTGCTCGAAGCTCAGCCGCACCGGGGTGTTGCGCTCGGCGACCAGCGCCACGCGCTTCACGGCCTCCACGAAGGGGGCCGTCTCGATCACGGCGACGCTGTTGAACTCCGTCGGGAACAGCGTGCGGTACTTAGGGAGGTCGCCCTCGAGCAGGCGCGTGGTGGTACGGCGGCCGGCGCCCTCGAAACCGATCAGACCCTCACCGGCACCGGAGCCGGACAGCGCCAGGATGACCTGGTCCCCGCTGGTCAGCGCCTTGGCGGTGTCCAGCAGCGTCTTGGCGGGCACCAGGGCGACCGCGGAGGCCTCCGGGTTCTCCGGCTTCCACAGGAACTCGCGGACCGCGAAGCGGTAGCGGTCGGTGGAGGCGAGCGTCACCGTGTCGCCCTCGATCTCGATGCGCACACCGGTGAGGACGGGCAGGGTGTCGTCGCGGCCGGCCGCGATGGCGACCTGCTGCACGGCGGAGGCGAAGACCTCGCCGGGGACGGTGCCCGTCGCGTTCGGCATCTGGGGCAGGGCCGGGTACTCCTCCACAGGCAGTGTGTGGAGGGTGAACCGCGAGGAGCCGCAGACCACCGTCGCCCGTACACCGTCTGTGGAAATCTCCACCGGCCGGTTGGGCAGGGCGCGGGAGATGTCGGCCAGCAGACGGCCGGAGACCAGGACCGTGCCCTCCTCCTCGACCTCGGCCTCCACCGACACCCGCGCGGAGACCTCGTAGTCGAAGCTGGACAGGCTCAGCTGGCCGTCCTCGGCCTTGAGCAGCAGGCCGGCGAGGACAGGCGCCGGCGGACGGGCCGGGAGGCTGCGAGCCGCCCAGGCCACTGCCTCCGCGAGTACGTCGCGTTCCACCCGGATCTTCACTGTTGCCGCCTCCTGCTGTTGCCGGCGCTTCTCGCCCTGCCTGGCTCTCGTCGTCTGACTCGGTGTCGTCGGCCCCTGTGAGGGGAAGGACACCGGGGTCCAGTCTGACGCACCGCACTGACAGTAGGTGCCTCTCGGGGTCAAGTCGTGACGAGTGGCAGTCGGGGCCGAGACAGCGAGTTGTGCACAGGACCCCCTTCGAAACGAATTCCTGGCTCTCTATGGTCGGGAGTAGTAGTAGGGCCTGTGGATACCGTGGATAACCCCGTTTTCGCAGGTCAGCATCGGTTTTTTGTCCACCGACCCTGTGGGTGGCGCCCGTGGACAACCCGGCCCTTCTGTGGAGAACGGAAAGTTCTGCACATCCCGTGCACAGGGGAGGCCGAGTTCTCCCCAGCTGCGTCCCCAGGTTTGCGGCCCTTTCCCACAGCCCTCTCCGGCAGCATGATGTGACGGCTTTCACTCGCCCCGGTGAGGAGGCGCGTCACGTTGCCGAACAGTGGACAGCCATGTGGAGAAGCCGGTGATCACTGGGGACAACCGGCCGCAGCCTGTGGGTTGGCCGTGGACAACTTGATGCACAGCCTGTGGATCAGTCCGTCGTCCACAGTCTGTGGAGATCCTTCGTCCACGGATCCACAGGCAGGTGACCTGCGCAGATGGCTTGTCGCCAGGGTGCACTGTGGATGGGGTTGGGACAACTTCCCGGTCCCCAGCGTGTGGACGGGAAAAAGTCGACGAATCTGTGGAGGACTGCCGTAACCCCCAGCGGAAATCGAACACCGCACGTGGCCGGGACACTGCCGAACCCGCCGAGGACTGCCGCCGGACTCTGTCGGGAGTGCCGCGGAACGAGGTCGGAGACGCCTGTGGGCGTCGGCCGGGGCCTCTCCGCGTGCCGTCGACGGTTCCGCCGCCGTGCCGTCGGCCACCCACAAGCACGCGAGCGGGCCGCGTCGTCGGCACCTGGAAGCTCGCGAGCGGGCACAGAAGAAGGGCGCCCCCGGAGAGATCCGGGGGCGCCCTCGTGAGGTGTCGGGGCCGTCAGCCGGCCTTGATGCGGTTCGTGAGCTCGGTGACCTGGTTGTAGATGGAGCGCCGCTCGGCCATCAGATTGCGGATCTTCCGGTCGGCGTGCATCACCGTGGTGTGGTCCCGCCCGCCGAACAGCGCGCCGATCTTCGGCAGCGACAGGTCCGTCAGCTCACGGCACAGGTACATGGCGATCTGCCGTGCGGTCACCAGCGCACGGCCGCGGGAGGTGCCGCACAGGTCTTCGACGGTGAGCCCGAAGTAGTCGGCGGTCGCGCCCATGATGGCCGTCGAGGTGATCTCCGGTGCCGAGTCGTCACCCCCGGGCATCAGGTCCTTCAGGACGATCTCCGTCAGCCCGAGGTCCACCGGCTGCCGGTTGAGTGACGCGAAGGCGGTCACCCGGATCAGCGCGCCCTCCAGCTCCCTGATGTTGCGGGAGATGCGGGAGGCGATGAACTCCAGCACCTCCGGCGGGGCGTTGAGCTGCTCCTGCACCGCCTTCTTGCGCAGGATCGCGATGCGCGTCTCCAGCTCGGGCGGCTGGACGTCGGTGATCAGGCCCCACTCGAAACGGTTCCGCAGCCGGTCCTCCAGCGTGACCAGTTGCTTGGGCGGCCGGTCGCTGGAGAGCACGATCTGCTTGTTGGCGTTGTGGAGCGTGTTGAACGTGTGGAAGAACTCCTCCTGCGTCGACTCCTTGTCCGCCAGGAACTGGATGTCGTCGACGAGCAGGATGTCCATCTCGCGGTAGCGCTTGCGGAAGCTGTCGCCCTTGCCGTCGCGGATGGAGTTGATGAACTCGTTGGTGAACTCCTCCGAGCTCACGTACCGCACGCGCGTGCCCGGGTAGAGGCTCCGCGCGTAGTGCCCGATCGCGTGCAGCAGGTGGGTCTTGCCGAGGCCCGACTCCCCGTAGATGAACAGCGGGTTGTACGCCTTCGCCGGCGCCTCGGCCACGGCCACGGCGGCCGCGTGGGCGAAGCGGTTGGACGCGCCGATCACGAAGGTGTCGAAGAGGTACTTCGGGTTCAGCCGTGCGGTCGGCTCACCGGGGCCCGTCGCCGGGGCCGGCTGCGCGGCCAGCGGGCCGGGCGCGCCGGTGGTGGGCAGGTTCGGGCCCACCGGCCCGCCGCGGTGGACGTGTCCCGAGCCGGACGGCGGCTCGGGCAGGTCGCGGCGCATGGCGTCACGCTGGTCGTAGTCGCCTCGGGACGACTCGTAGTCGGAGCGCTGGTCGTAGGAGGGGCGCTCCACAGGCTGGGGACGGTAGTCCTGGGAGGCCGGGCCGCCGTAGGAGTCCGAGCCGTAGGAGTCCTGCGAGCCGTACGCGTCCTGCGACGGGGAGCCGTAGGAGTCCTGTTGCGGTGATCCGTAGGGGTCCTGGGGCGGGGAGGCGTAGGGGTCCCGGTCGGGGAAGCCGAGGCGCTGCTGCTGCCAGCCGTAGTCGTCCTGCGAGGGACGCGGCCAGGAGCCCGGCTCCGGACGCTGGTACTCCGACGGATAGGCGGGGCGGGCGGACGGCATCTGGTCACCGGAGGGTCCCTGCTGGTCGCCGCGGCGGCGTCCGTACCCGTCGTAGCCCTCGTACGGCTCGCGCTCCTGCCGGTCGTGCCGGTCCGGGCGCTCACGGTGGTCGGGGCGCTCACGGTGGTCGCGGTGCTCCGGACGGTCCGGGTGGACGGGCAGCTCCGGCTCCTCGTACCGCGGCTGCGGGCGGGGCGTGGGCGTGGCCGGGGGCTCGCCGGCGGTCTCGTCGACCGTGATCGCGATGCGGATCGGGCGGCCGCACTCGCGGCTCAGGCTCTCGCTGACCACAGGGGCCAGACGTCCCTCCAGCACACCCTTGGCGAACTCGTTGGGGACGGCGAGCAGCGCGGTGTCGGCGACCAGGGCCAACGGCTGGCAGCGCCGGATCCAGTGCTCGTCCTTGCTCTCCACACCTTGACCACGGCCCTCGCCGAGCAGTTGCTCCAGTACGCGTGGCCACACTGCGGCAAGATCGGCAGGTACGTCAGCCAC